>NZ_KI421510.1:8821-236302 GCF_000473225.1 Sedimentitalea nanhaiensis DSM 24252 | reverse complement strand
GCAGCATTGACGCCATCATGACGCAAAGAACATAACAGCTGGGTGGGTCAAGTCTCGGTGACAATGCCGGGTCAGTTCTCAGCGACAATCAACACTTCTCGATCATTCCCTTCGTCGAGAGCGCCGGCCAGGAGCGGTCTGACAACACCGGCCTCGCTTTGGTGGGCTGACGCGCGACGACTTCCACCGAACGGGCGTCCCGGGCAACCTGGGCGCCTTTCACCCGTGCAGGCCTGATCCTCCTCCGAAACCAGGCCTGACGGGGCGGTGCCGGTCCTGTCTCCGACCGGCCCGCGCCTCCTGTCCCCGAAAGGCAGGTCCCGTGAGGGGAGCCGCGGCAGCGCGGCTCCCCTCTTCTCGTTTCACCCCATCAGAAGGACGACAGCCATGTTCAATCTCTCCCATCCCAAACTGGTCACGCTCGCTGAGACCGAAGGTTACGCCGAGGTCGCGGACTTCCTGGAGGACTATGCGCTCGACAGCATCGTGCCCGCGATCTGCATGGCGCCCAATTGCGATCACACCGCTGATCTCGAACCGGATCAGCGCGCCGGCTTCTGCGAGGCCTGCGGTCGTCCCACCATGAAATCCGGCCTCGTCATCGCTGGCTTGATTTGAGCGGCAAGGATGAGGGGCTTCCCATGACACATAATCAATACACGACGCCCGGCACGCGGCTTACCTGGTCCGACGTCGGCGAATGGGTCGATGCGGCCCACCGGATCGGCAGGCGCCGGCCCGGTGCGGCGCGCAACCGGGCCTTTGCCGCCCATGCGGCGGCATTGCCCCGCGACCTCACCAACCGCGAGACGCATATGCCATCGCTGGAGGCGGCGATTCACCTCCTAAAACACGGACATCCCAGTCTCGCCCGGCCGCAGAGAGGCCATCGGGCGGATCACCCGACCACGCCGGTCATCATGGATCTGATGAACCGTCTCGCCGTCCTGAAACGCCGGGATGAGATACCCGCCGGGAACAACTGGACCGCCATGTTCGGAGGTTCCGATGCGCATTCCGGCTGACATCACCGACCTGATCGAGCGCGGCGCCCTTGTGGCGATCAACCATTCCGGCGGCAAGGACAGTCAGGCCATGTCGATCAGGCTGGTTGAGGCTGGCATCCCGCGCGACCAGCTGCTCATCGTCCATGCCACCCTCGGCGACGTGGAATGGCCGGGAACGATCAGCCATATCCGGAAGACCACGTTCGGGCTGCCGCCGGTGATCGCACGACCGCGCCGGTCGTTCTTCGAGATGGTCCGGGCACGGGGCATGTTCCCCTCCCCGCGATACCGCCAATGCACCTCCGACCAGAAGCGCGGCCCGATCGAGCGGGAGTTGCGTCGCTATCTCGCGGCCAATCCCCGCTTCGCCGGACGCATCGTCAGTGCGATGGGCATGCGCGCCGAGGAAAGCGCCGCGCGTTGGAGCCGTCACGTCGTCAGGCTGAACAACCGCAACAGCGTGGCGGGTCGAACCTGGATCGACTGGCTGCCAATTCATGAGCTATCCCGGCGCGAGGTGTTCGACGCCATCGCCGCGGCGGGGCAGGAGCCACATTGGGCCTATGGCCGCGGCATGACGCGGCTGTCCTGCAGCTTCTGCATCATGTCCTCGCTGGCCGATCTGCGATGCGCGGCGCGGCTGCGACCGGACCTACTTTCCGCCTACATGGCTCTCGAAGACGAGATCGGCCACACCCTGCGTCCCGACGGGACGAACCTCCGCGAAACCCTCAACCGATTGGATGCCGCATGACCGTGCATGACCCCCAAGAAATCGTCGAACGTCCGGGGTCCGGCTTCTCCGAGGCCGAGATCGCCACCATCGACGCCGCGCGGGACATCCTGCGCAGGCATGCCCGGTCCACCGCCGCCTTGCAGTCCTGGACCATGCTGACCGACTACCTGGCGCTCAACGCCGTTCGCGAGCGCGTCGAAGTGTTTCGGGTGCTGCTGTTGGACCGGAAGAACAAGCTGATCCGCGACAGGGTCATGACCCGCGGCAGCATCGATCACGTTCCGGTCTATGTCAGCGAGGTGCTCCGCTCGGCTCTCGTTCTTGATGCCTCAGCCATCATCATGTGCCACAACCATCCGTCCGGCGATCCGCATCCGAGCCAGGCCGACATCGATCTCACCCGGAAGATCGTTGAAGCCTGCAAGGTGATGGAGATTGTCATCCACGATCACATCATCGTCGGTTTCGGACGGGAGAAGAACGCGTTCAGCATGCGGGCGGCCGGGATGATGGGTGACTAGAAATCCGGGAACATGTGCCGGGTGGACGCCAGCCTCATCCAGTTCCGTCCACCAAAGGCAACAAGTGTGAGGTAGATGATACCCGCCTCGACACCCGGCCTGAAGACGATGGTCAGACGATGGCCGGACCCGCCATGTCGCACGAGCCAGCCTTCGAGCTTTCCTTCAAGCCGCACGCCAGATGTCGGGTTGTCTGCAATGGATCGCAGCAAGGCATCGACCTCATCCAGGCGCCGAAGAGCTGCTCCCGAGTCGCCCTGGGTGACTTCGATGATGTGATCGACGATGCCGATGAGATCCCGCTCGAAGAACGGATGCCGGACGAACTGCATCAGGCCTTGCGGGTCATTGCGGTCAGATGCGCCCGCGCGCCAGCGGTGACGTCGGAGGCGTCGCCGACCGGTTCCCATTGGTCGAGCGGCAGAGCCAGACGCCGTTCAAGTTCTGCTTCTAGCACCGCCCGTTCGCGCTCACGTTCTGCCTTGGCCTTCGCCAGTTCCCCCGAAACCGCCGCGCTCACATTGGGATATTCTCCGGCTTCGACCAGCTCCCTGGCGAACGCGTAGGCGGTATCGGTAAAGCTGACGGATTGCTTTTGAACGCTCATGGCGGACTCCTTGGTGCTCCAATAGAGTACTGAAATCCGCGGCATCTGGCAAGCCGGTCAGCCCCGACCGAGGGAACCGACCCATGCCTGACGGCCTCCCCTGCTCGGCTGCGCGTGTCGCAGGGGAGATATCGGCCGTCGGCCGATCGCGCATTCGGCCATGCGGCCTCACCGCGGCGTTGCACCCAGGCCCCCGGTTTGCCCGTCTCGCGAGCACGTCGCTCCCCGGCCACTCCGCCGGATTGCACTCTGGTCTGTTTCGGCCAGAGGCCAAAACGATCCCGCCGCTCCATCCGTCTCCCGCGTCCGGTCGCGCCGTTTGCCTGCTCGCGTCGGGCAAACCTGCCGTCAAAACACACACACATGAGCGTGGAAGCATATCCTCCGGATGGCCCCCGAATCAGCCCGCCTCAAGGATCGCAAAACTTTTCGGCGAGGCCGGCGGGTGTGGAGAAGGCAGTCCAGTGCTCGATGACGCGCCTGTGGTGAGCGATGCGCCCGGAAAACTTTTGCGCCCGGCGCGCCGGCGGCTTCGCCGTCCCTGACCCGGACAGATTCGGTGAACCAGACGTACGGCCATGCCACCACACTCACGTGGTGGTTCCCCGAACATCTGGAGACACCAACATGACATACGAGAACGCGAATGCCTACGAGACCATCGAACTTTTCGGCCTGACGGAGAAAGACGCGGAGCTGCCCATCCCCGAGGATCACGTCCTGACCGATAGCATCGTCCGCGAGACTTTCGAGGCCCTGCTTGGCCAGCTGCGCGGCACCGGTCTCGAGACCGAGATCGAACCGCTCGCGCACGGGCTCGCCACGATTCTGCAGCGCCGCAAGATCGCTCTGGGCAAGGAGCTTGACCGCACCGCTGACAAGATCGGCGCCCTGGCAAAATCCCATGACGGGTCGGAGATCGCCGAGACCGCGCTCGAAGAGGCGCAGGCCCGCTTCCTGCAGGTCCGCGAGATCGTCGGGGCCATCGAGGTGATGAGCGAGGCGGCGGCGGAATGCTACGAGGTCGAGACCGGCCACGCCTTCATCCCGGCCGCGGGATCGCGCGCCAGTGCTCGCGCTCAGGAGACCGGAGCGGTCTTCGAGGCCCGGCAGCTGCTGGAACAGCACGATCGCGAGACAGCCGCGAAGTCGAAGGTCGAGGGGGTTCCCCTGATCGTCTCGGGGGCGACCGACTGGACCGATATCGACGTCATCTTCACGACACTCGACAAGGTTCGCGAGCGCATCCGGCAGAACCGCAACCAGGAGATCTTCCTCTGCCACAAGGGTGGCAAGCACGGGGCCGAG
The DNA here is from genome assembly GCF_000473225.1 of Sedimentitalea nanhaiensis DSM 24252. Lineage (GTDB taxonomy): Bacteria > Pseudomonadota > Alphaproteobacteria > Rhodobacterales > Rhodobacteraceae > Sedimentitalea > Sedimentitalea nanhaiensis. Next base: position 232,123 of record NZ_KI421510.1, on the reverse strand, counting down.
ATGATCGCCGCCCGGTGGGCTCGGGCGCGTGGCGTCGCGCAGGCGCGCTTCGATCCGCGCTGGTCCGCGCATGGGCGGGCAGCACCCTTCAAATGCAACGACGAGATGCTGGACGACAAGTTCGCCGCGACCGGGGTCGTGCTCTTCGGCGGCAACGGGGTCGCACTGAACCTCGGGCAGAAGGCGGAAGCCAAAGGCCTGACGGTGATGCGGGTCGCCGATCCGGCGAAGAAGACGGCAGACGCGTGAATGAGAGAGGGTCGCCTTTGGGCGGCCCTTTCGTCGTTTTCATCTGCCTGCCCGTAAACTGGCGGTCTCCTCCGCACAGTAAGCCAAGTCGCGGTGGAGGTATCGGCCTGAGGCCGATCGCGCATTCGGCCATGCGGCCTCACCACGGCGCAGCACCCGGCGTCCCGGTTTGCCCGTCTCGCGAGCACGTCGCGCCCCGGCCGCTCCACCGGATTACGCTCCGGTCTGTTTTGCGGGGCAAAACGATCCCGCCGCTCCATTCGTGTCCCGCGTCCGGGCAGCACCCTTTGCCTGCTCGCGTCGGGCAAACCTGTCGTTAATCACACACACATGAGTGCGGAAGCATATCCTCCGGATGGCCCCCGAACCCGTCCGCGTCAAGGATCGCAAAACTTTTCGGCTAGGGGGGCCGGGGAGGAGAGGGCGGTCCAGTGTTCGATGACGCCCCCGTGGTGGGCGATGCGCCCGGAAAACTTTTGCGCCCGGCACGCCGGCGGCTGCGCCGTCCCTGACCCGGACAGTTTCGGCAACCAGGCATTCGGCCATGCCACCACACTCACGTGGTGGTCCACGAACATCTGGAGATGAGATCATGACCGACGAGAACAAGACCGAGGACGACCTTTGCCGACACTGCGACCGCACAGGCACGTCGCAGCGCGGAACTTCCACCGGGAAAGACCATCACGATATTGGCGGCCATGTCGTCCCCTGCGTCGCCTGCGGGAAAGACGCGTTGCGGACCGATTGGGAGACTATCGATGGCGGGAGCGTCAATTTCCACTGGCGGGAGGCCTGTGCGCATTGTTCGCACCTCAGCGAGTCTCTCTTCGCCTGAACAGTACCTTTCATCGGGCGGCCCCGTCGCCCGGTGATCCCTCTCTCTAACCCTTCCACGCTCTCGACGACTGCGACACCATCCATAAGTGCAGCCCCGCCCGGCTAAGGCCGGGCGGGGCTGCTGCGCTCCTCAACTGTCTGTGGCCCCTCAGTCAGACGCAAATAACATGAAGGTCGGTGGTGATCGATCGTCGGTCATGCCGGGCCCCTGCCGGCGGTTGCACCGCCGTCACCGCGCTCGCAGGTTCCGGCCGTGCCGGCCTCCACCCGGAACACGAGGCCCCTGGACGTGCTGAGTGGCATACCCCGGCGGCGGTCTCCTGACGGAGCCAGCCGGCGGGGTTGCCCTCATGCGCGCCAGAAACCCCGCGATCCGCCCGTCCGGGTGCAGATCGCTGGGGCGGGCGCAGCGCATCGACCGCGCCGCCCGATGACGGCGACCCGTCCGGGCCGACAACTCTGCTGCCAGACCTGCGGCTGTATCACCGCCCCGGATCGCCACACAGGCGACGGGGAAGCCGAGCTTGAGGCAGACGATCGCGGTCGTGCCGATCGGGCGCACGCGAACCATCGCGCCGACGCGTTGGAAGCGGGGGCGGACCTGGTCACGTCTGACATAACTCGACAGGACCGATGGCGGCTGAGGAGCGGGGTGCACATTTGGGTCTCCCCTCTTTGCTCATAGATGTGGATCGCACGGGGTCGGGCGGTCCGTGCCCTCCGCTCACGCTCCGGCAAACACAAATACGGTTTCCACGCGCGGGGCGCGCGGACCCTCCGCATTTGTGTTTGCGGACCTCCCTTGCCCCCCGTGCCGGGTGATCCCCATCGCAAAAAGGAGAGACCCAAATGACCAACCACTACGTCGCCACCGTTCCCGTCAAGTTCACCGACAACGAAGGTCAGGAGCGCACCCGCTTCCAACGCGTCGGCGCGATGTTCCGCAACACTCGCAACGGGGACGGCTCGGAGTTCTTCAGCCTCAAACTCGACTTCCCCGTCGCGGTCCAGGAGCTGGTGATGTTCCCGCCGAGCGCGAAGGAACCGCAGGAATAGTCCGCCTCAAAGATGGGCCGCCCTAGGGGCGGCCCTTTCCCTGTTTCAGGGAAGGCTGCGCTGTACCCGGGAACCCCTGCCTTCGGCCGGCGTCCCCGGGAAGGCGTCAGGACCGCAAGCGGTCCTGACGGGGGATATCAGAGATCGCCTGGAACAGGTCTGCCGGCCAGCCTCAAGGGGGCCATCCGGAATAACAGTCGGGCTACGCCCGCCGGTTTTTCCGGCAGAGATTTGGGCCGAGCCAAATCTGGCCGCCCTTGACCCTGTCCGTCAGCCCCGTCGGTGGAGGGATGCGCCGCCCCTCGCTTCCGTCCGAACACGGGTCCGTGTTCGGCCAGACCCTCGGGCGCGGGCATGACAACGGGCGGCCGAGGTGCGGTTGGAGATGGTCGGGTTTTCTGGGCCCTTCGGGCCGGGCCTCGCACCTGCGGTGCTCGGCTCGAAGCGGAATTCAAGGTCGCCTGGGGGCAATCTGCAATAATATTGTATTGACCGGTAAATATAGTTTCGTATGATGAAGGCGACCTTGAATGAAGGTGGCAGGAAATAGGGGGGCTTTCTTCGTATGAGCCGGACCAAGAGACTGACACAGACGGAGCGGGCGGAGATTATCCGTGAGGCCGCAGCAGGTGTGGGGACTTCCGCGCTCGCGGAGCGGTTCGGGGTCACGCCGCGGGCCATCCAGTACACGTTGAAGGCGGACGAAGAACGCCAGAAGGATGCGGCCGTGGCGACGGCCGCGGTGACGGTGAAGCTGACACCAGAAGAGCTTGCTGCGCTGGATGAGGTGCTGTCCGCGGCGGGGATCGAGACCCGCACGGAGGGGGTCCGGCGGCTGATCCAGGCGGCGGGGGGAACGTTCGTTCCGGACGCGAATCTGGCGGCTGAGATGGCGCGCTACCGGGCCTCCTTGCACGAGGTCGGCAACGGCGTCGTGCAGGTCGCCAAGCAGATGATGAAAGCCAGCCGGGAGGGGCAGGGGGAAGGCTCCGCGCCGAACGCAGAGTTGTCCGAACTGCGCCTCGTGCAGATGCGTGCGCTGGCGCGGTTCATCCTCGATTCCGCTGACGAGATCGACCTGCTTTTGCGCCGTCGTCGGGATGGGATGCGGCTCTCCGCCACTGCCGCTCTGAGGGAGTTCGCCCATGCGGCTGAATGATGCCGTCCATGACGTCACCGGAGAGATCTTCCGGGATGGCTGGAGCCGGATACGGGGCTCGATGCAAGGGCTGCAGGCGTCCCGGCAGAGGCAGCTCGTGCGCGCCGCTGCGGGGCATCGTGCGGCGGTCTTCAAGGCGATCCGGGGCGGGGGCACGCATTCCAAATCCCAGCTCATGAACCAGCTTGATTACCTCACCACCAAGTCCTCGCATATCGTGGACAGCAGCGGGTTCCTGGATGGGAAGACGAGGCTTGAGGGATCGGAGATCAAGGACCTGACGGAGCGGTTCGCCAAGCGCTGGAGTGCGGGGTTCAAGCCCAAGCTCGGACAGACGACGCATATGCTGATGTCCTATCCGATCGGCACCCGGGGCGAGGACGTGCGCGACATCACCGCCAATGTCGCCGAGCGGTTCTTTCAGTCCGAAGAGGGACATTTCGACTACATCATCGCGGTGCATGAGGATCGCGATCACCCCCACGCACATATAGTTTTGAATCGCCGGTCGCAGGAGGGTGAGTTCTTCTTCCTGGGTCGCGATCACCGGTTCAACTACGACGATTTCCGCCTCGCCATGGTGGAAGAGGCCGAGCGGTTCGGCGTGCGTCTGGAGGCCACGCGGCGGCTCGATCGGGGTGTCGTGCACTACCCGCCGCGCACCCGCGAGGTCTATGCGGCCAAGGTTGAGGGGCGGGCCGCGGAGCCACGGCCACGGGTCGGGGCCGATCTTGATCGCGCCCTCGAAGAGATCGCAAACACCCGGATCATCTATCACTCGCTTGCCGCTGAGGCCTCTGCGGACAACCGCGAGGACATCGCCGATGCCCTGTTCCGCTCGGGAGAGCTTCTGGCCAAGGGCGGCAAGCTGACTTTGGAAGGAGGCGTCTACATGGCAGAGGAGCAATCGTTCGAGGATCTGAGGACCCGTTATGCCGATCAGGTCGCGCGCGTCCAGGGCATGATCGATGCGAAGCCGGAGGCCGAACGGCCGCGGCTCGAGCGCAGCCTCAACGAGATCCAGTCGCGGCTCGCGCATATGCAGCCGCTAGGGCTCAGATCCGTGACATTGACCGAAAAGCCCTCGGAGGGCGGGGTCTATTCCGAGACCAATATCGATGCGGCCCGGCTCGACCGGTTGCGAGACCCCGAGGTGCGGGCGCAGGTCGACACCGCGCTGCGCGGGACCGGGATCAGTTCGTCCGTGGTGGTCGCCCGGATGGAAACCGGCGCGCAGAACGCCGCGCTCGAGCGGCAATGGATCGCTGACGATCTGGCGCGGGTGGCCGAGAGGGACGGTCTCAACCTCGAGCGCCGCGCGGATCTGGAGACGGCGCGCGAGACCCTCAACCGGGCCCATGTCCAGCTCGGCGTCGCGCTGGAGCGGGCAGGGGTCTTGCGTGAGGACGGTGTCGTGGAAGATCGCACCGTGACGGAGAGGGTCCATTATCATCGGGACGCCACTGAGGACATGGAGCGCGCCATCCGCCAGGACATGCGTTCGGAAGGTCTGACCGAAGACCAGATCGAGGCGCGGGAGTGGGAGATCGTCTCCCGCGCGGAGCGGCGTATCGAAGAAGAGCAACGCAGCTACCTCGATGCGCATCCCGAACTGCTCGCGCGCCCGGGCGACGTGATCGACCGGTCCGAGCCCTACCGGGAGCGCATCACCGACGAGGCCCGGGCCCGCGAGATCACCCGCGAAGTCGACCGGATCATGGAAGGTCGCGACGCGCGGACCCCCGTTGCGGATGCCGTCACGGACGAGTTCCGCGCGCGCTATCCCGATATGCCGTCGCATCTCGCCCGCGGGCTTGGCGCGACCTATGCTTCCGTCACCGATCTGCGCGACACCGAGGCCCTCAACCAGGTCCGCCGCGACAACGAGTTGCGGGAGGTGGCGCTCGACCTGCGCGACGGGCGGCTTTCGGACGCGCGCGAGGGGGACGCTGTCGAGGGGGCACCGATCGCCGATCCGGACATCCGGCGGGTCGTCGACCATGAACGGGCCGGCAATCTGCAGTCGCCGTTCCAGGACGACGGTCAGCGACTGACCTACCGCGACGCCGTCGAGCGCGAGCTCGACGCGGCGCAGATCGACCGGCTGCGGGACGGGGATGTCGACGTGCTGAAGACCCAGATCGAAGACCGTCTCGATCGGCTCTACGCCGCGAAGACCTACCTGCAGTCGGACGCGGCCACCGCCAACAGCGAGGCGACCCGCGCCGTGGTCGAGGAGATCGCCGACCGCGAGTTCGAGCTCCACCGCGCCGATCTTGTCGATGGCGAGACCGAGCGCGGGGAGACGCACTGATGGGAGGGGTAGGGAAGGGCCGCCTCGCCCTCGGCGTCGCGCTGGTCACACTGGTCGCTATCGCGATCGGCTATGTCATCGCCTCGGCCGTGATCAGTTTCCGGGACCTGGGTTTCCGGGCCGAGATCGACTTCTTCTATATCGTGCAGAACTACCGCGCCATCGGGGCCGCCCGTCCCGACGACTTCCGCCTGATCAACCTGATCATGGGCGGGGCCGGGGTGGCGGGCCTCATGATGAGCCTTGCGATGTCGGGCTCGGCGCTCACCCGGTTCGGCTATACCCATTGGCAGACCCGCCGCGAGATGAAGCGGAACGGCTTCTTCGGCGCGCCGGGCACGGGCTTTGTGATCGGCAAGCTTGGAAAGCCAAGCTCGCGTGCGCCGTTCCTGTGTTCCAAGACCTTTCCCCATGCGTTGATCGTAGCGCCGACCGGGCGCGGCAAGACCACCGGCTTCGTCATTCCGAACCTCCTGACCTGGCAGGGCTCAGCGGTGGTGCTCGACGTAAAGGGAGAATGCTTCGAGGCCTCGGCCCGCCACCGGGCGGCGCAGGGTGACGAAGTGTTCCGCTTCGCGCCCACGGATTGGGAGGACAGGCGGACGCATCGCTACAACCCACTTCTGCGCATCTATGAGCTCAAAGACCCGGCCCGCCAGCAGATGGAGTTGCAGCTCCTGGCCACACTCTTCCTGCAGAACGACAACGACCGTGTTCAGGGGCTTCTCAAAGGGGGGATCGATCTCTTCGTCGCGGCCGGGCTACTCGCGTTCCAACGCCGCAGGCCGACGCTCGGCGAGATATACCGCATCGCCGCCTCGGGCGGGCAGAAGCAGAAGGAATATCTCGCGCGCGCCCATGAGGTCCAAAACGCCGCGGCGCGGCTGATCTTCACACGGCTGGCGTCCACCAACAACGATACGCTGACATCCTATGTCTCGCTCCTGATGACCTCGGGCCTCGATCAATGGCAGAACCCGGCGATCGACGATGCGACGGCGACCTCGGACTTCGACTTCCGGACGATCCGCAAGAAACCCTTCAGCGTCTACCTCGTCGTCCAGCCCCTCATGGTGAAACCCCTCGCACCTCTGATCCGGCTCTTCTTCTCGGACCTGCTGTCGGCGCTTCAGGACAAGGAACCGGGTCCGGACGAGCCCTGGCCGGTTATGATCATGCTCGACGAGTTCAACCGGCTCGGAAAGATGCCGATCGTGGCCGAGAGCATCGAGGTGCTGCGCGCCTATCGCGGGCATCTCGCGGTGGTGACCCAGACCATCCCGGCCATCGACGAGATCTACGGCGAGAACACGCGGCGCGCCTTGCAGGGCAACGCCGGGATCAAGCTCTACCTGACGCCCTCCGACGAGAAGACCGTCGAGGAGCTGAGCAAGGCGGTCGGCAAGACCACGAAAACCGTCGTCACGCGGTCCCGCGCGGTCGGGAAGAACCCGTTCGAGGGCCGCAGCCAATCGGAGCGGACGGAGGAGGTGTCGCTCCTGCCCGAGGATGAGGCGCGGCGCCTGCCGCTCGACGAGATCGTCGTCGTCGTGGACGCCCAGATGCCGGTCCGGGCCAAGCGCGTGGTGTATTTCGAGGACCCATTCTTCAAGGGCATCCATGCCGCCCAGGAGGGGGAGCTACCCTTCCCGACGGGGCCGGTCCCTCCGATGGGGGAATTGCCCCTGAGCGTCAGGGCGATGCCCACGGCGCCGCGGGGGTCAGGTCTCACGGAACGTGATTTCGAGGCCAGGATGGGGCTAACAGAAGGCGGAGGGATTGCACCCCTTGAGTCCGGTCCGGCTCAAGCGCCTCGGCGCGGCCGCGCCGCTGTTCTTGCGGATGATCAGCGGCAGATGGAGATGGAGTTCGGGCGGCAGGCAGATCTGGAGGTGGAGGCTGCGTCCGAAAACGACGTCGCCCGAGTTCAGGACGCCGTGAGTGATCTCGAGCGGTTGGAGGCGGAGATGTCCGGTTCGGAAGCAAACGTCAGCGAGACGGGCGAGAAATTCGGGCTTGGCTGAGCCGCCATGCGGGCGACACGAAAGAATGTCGCGATGGTGTCTTGTGGCCACGGCCTTGAGCCGACCATTGTCACGGGTGAAGAAAGCCAGGGTCGTCGCGCTCTGGTCGAGGGGCTCGCTCAATCGTCGCAGGGTCGATCTCACGCATCGTCAACTGGGCGTTCACCCTGCGGGCCGCGGGGCCCGCACGAAACCACTTCGCGGCGGAAGCCAGGTTAAAGCGCGGACGACGCTGCCCCTTTGCCGGGTTTGCGGCCTCCATCAGAACCTCGATCATTTCATCGATGCGGTAGAGGCCACCCGCAACGGGGAGGGGCATCTTGCGCTGCTGGAGCGCCTGTCGCTTTATCTCGAGCTTCTCGGCGACATCCGCGAGAGACACCAGGTCGGGACGGACCTCGCGCAGGACTGTGCCTTGCGGCAGCGCCTTGATCAGAGCCCGCGCCGCTTCAAGGATCGCGCTCTCGGCCTCATCCCCTTCAAGTTCCAGTTCTACACCCAGAAGACCGGCGTGACCGGTGCCCACGAGCGCATCTTCAAAACCCGCCTCGAAGATCGCGTCAGAGAGCGAAAACGCATCGTGCTCTCCGTCGGGGAGTGCAAAGACCAGTTCGAATTCGAATTCTTCAGCCATTGGCATTACCTTCGTCGTTCTTCTGAAGCTTCACGCAGGCCAGGGCCTTCTGTCGGATCTTTTTCGCGAACTGCTGTGGATTCTTCGGGGTCGACCAGACAGACATCTGACAAAACTCGCCACAGCGGCAATCCTTATCGTTGGCCGGGCATCGGAGGATCCCCCACGCGTGCCCCTTGCCCTCAATAAGGTCCCATCCCAGCTCTTCGAGCTCCTGGATGACGGCCTCGATTTCCTTTGACGTGTGCTTCTTCCTTGGCACCCTAGATACCCCACTTTCTTAAATTGTCAAGTGACAAGTTAATAGCTCAGCAAAACGTCGCTGCAATTTACTGTCCGCTACCGGCAATTTCCCATAGGAAGCTTGCCGTCAAATGCTTTGATGTGAGAACGGGATACAGGACGGACGTCCCAGACAGAAACACCGGCGCGGATGCCGTTGCGTCTGATCCTGTAGCAGTGTGCCGTCCCCAGACGCGGCACGATGCCACCAACGCAAAACCATTCATGCTGTCTGTCATGATCCCAGCAGGCAGCAAAGGTTTGACCTGCGAACAGCCTGTTCCGGCTAGTCGTGCCACCTCCGGTCAACTCTACCGTCGGCCCAGCCTGTTCAGCCGTGCCAGTTGCGCAAGCATGCGGGCACCGGTGCTAGATGAGTCGCCTGAAGGTGCAGCCGGCGCACCACCCGCGGCATTAGGGCGGGTCGGGAGCGCCTGTACGCCGAGAAACTGCCTGGCCCGAAGCGCGGCATATTCGGCGCCTGTCGCGCCTCCGATGGCGTATCGGTTATAGACTTGCTGACTTCCTGCCAAGCCTCGGGCGAAGGCGTAGCTTCCGCCAAAGCCCGCCGAAAGCGCCGGCATCATGATGTTTCCGGAGACCGACCGGACGATGAAGGGCGTGGCGATGATGAACCCCTTGGCCATGAGGACCATCATGAAGAAGGGCAGGAGGGCGCCGATGTTCGAAGCCCCCTCCGGATCACCAAGTTCGGCGAGCAATGCGCGCGAGACCCCGGTGATGGTCGCGAAAACGCCGGCGATGACGATGGGGTAGATCGCGAAGGAAATCAGCGCCGAGAGCCATCGCGCGAAATAGTCCTTGGTCACCTCGAAGAGGGTCAGGAAGATCATCACCGGCGCGATCCCGATCAACAGCGTGATCATGAGCCTGGAGGCGACGACAATGAAGGCCGCCAGCCCTCCGAGGATCGAGAGCAGGAGAACGCCGAGCGTGTCGAGAAGCGCGCCGGCCATCCAGTTCAACTCGGAGCCTGCTGCGTTCAGGTAATCCCCAAGCGCCGCGATGAGCTGATCGAACTCCTCGGCGAAGGTTCCAGACGGACCTGGCATCCCGCCGCCGACCGACGCGACCAGCGATCCGGCGATGCTGTCTATCCCGTTCAGGATCGCGGATGCGAGTGCGTTGAACTGGACCCAGTTGGTCGCGAATATGCCAATCAGGCCGATCTTCACGGCGAGCCAGAAGGCGGTCCGGCCGTCCATGGAACGGTATTGGTAGATCATGTTGAGACAGACGAGGATGACCACGAGCGTCGTCCCGAGGACCAGCATCGTTCCGACCGTGGCGGCCACGGCCCCGAACTGGGTTTCCGCCGCTGAGTCCAGATAGCCTTCGGCCGTTTCCACGAAATACGCGACGACGCTCATGACCCGCTACCAGTTGCCGGCCGCGTCGCAGATCGGCATGGCCTGCTTTCGGAGATCGTTCGCCCGTCGGCGATAGTCTGACGTCGCCTCGACCACGCTCCAATAGTCAGTTGAGGAATAGAGATCAAAATAGACCGCCTCAGTTGCCTCCCAAGGCGGATACCGGGTGGCGCAGGTGCAGCTCTGCGCGTCGACGATGCGTTCCATGCTCTGAAACCGGTAGATTTGCTGGACCAGGAGCCGCTTGTAGGCGTCGCGCGCCTCTGTGTTTCGCATCCACTCCGGCTCGGGCGGCTGATCGGGGCAGACATCGGGTTGATTGTCGAGCGTCGGGACTAGGTCGCGCTCGGCCGATGCGATACTGCCCGAAAAAAGAAGGAATGAGCAGACGAGAATGGTGACGCGTGTCATGTCGCAGTCTCCGTCAGCCGGTCCGCGACCTCACGCTTGAGGAACGCGGTATAGCCGTAATCGCCCGCCTCGGCCGAGATCACCTCCCAGCCTTCGGCGCCCCGTTCGTTCAGGGCGCGCCGCATCTCTTCATAGTCCTTCTGCTTCTTCACCTTGCAGAACAGGATGTCGTACTCAAACTGCTTCATGCATTGTGCCTTTCCTGCAATTCGGTTCCAGGGAGATAGAATTCGGTGATGCCGCGTTCGCCGTCCTCGCGGCCGGCCTGGATAATCACGTCGATCGAGCTCTCGATGTATTGGATCATGTCCTGGTAGGTCATTGGGATCTCGGTCTTGAGCGCTGCGATGGCCAGCCGCTGGACGGCGAGTTGTGGGGTCTCGGCGTGGAGTGTTGTCATCGAGCCGCCATGGCCGGTGTTGATCGCCTCGAGGAAGGTCATGGCCTCTTTGCCGCGCACCTCGCCGAGGATGATGCGGTCGGGCCGCATGCGCAGCGTCGCGGTCAGGAGCACGTCGGCGGACTGGAACTCCGCGTCGCGGTTGGCGATGAGCGTTACGGCATTGGGCTGGGCGGGCAGCAGTTCCGCCGCCTCTTCGATGGTGACGATACGTTCCTCGTCGGGAACGTAGGAGAGGATCTTGCGCGCCGCGACGGTCTTGCCGGTCGAGGTGCCGCCGGAGACGATCATGTTGAGCTTGTTTTCGACGCAGAAGCGGATGGCCGCGTAGATGTCACCGGAGGCGACGACCTCGCGCAGCGCGCGGTTCTTCTCCTGGCGCAGTTCCTCGAGCTTGCGTTCTTCGCCGTAGAGGAAGCTGAGTTCGATCCGGTCGAGCGGCAGGTTGGAGAAGAATCGCAGCGAGATCGACATGCCCGCGAGGACGGCGGGCGGGGTCACGACCTGGGCACGGATCGGTCGGCCCCGATAGGTGATAGAGACCGAGACGATGGGCTTGTCCTTGCTCATCGTCGTATTGGCCGACGACGCGATCTGGTTGCCGAGATCGCGCAGCTCGGTGACGCTCAGGCGCTGGTCCAGCGCGCGCATGAAGTGATCCCCTTGGAACTCACCCCAGCAAGAGCCGTCGGGGTTGATGCATATCTCGATGACGTCGTCGCGACCGGCGTCCGCGAGCTTGTCGAGTGAGGTCTGCAGATAGGAGAGCGTCATCTCAGAAAATCTCCAGATCCCGGTCGACCATGACGGTGACGCGTGCGCCTTGGTCGACGTAGATGACGGGCCCGATGGCGAGATATTCGCCGATCACGGAATCGGTGGCGTCCGCCAGGTCATCGCCCACATCTTCAAGTACGTCTGCGGTGGTCTCATCCTCGACCTGGGCGGCGGCCACACTCGGGGCGGCCGAAATGATGGAAATCAGCGCGGCGGAGCCGAACCGCTCGTCAAAGCGGGTATCAACAAAACCGGTGACACCCGAACGGCCCAACGCGTCTCCCCCGAAGGAGCTGATCTGGACGGTCTGGTTGTTTGGTAGAATGATCCGGTCCCAGGCGATGGTGACGCGCTTCTGGGCTATCTCGATGCCGGAGCGGTAGCGTCCAATAAGGCGCGAGCCGCGCGGGATCAGGAGCCGTGAGCCGTCATAGCTGAAGACGTCTTCGGAGATGATGGCACGGGTCTGTCCGGGGAGCGAGCTGTCGAGTGCGGTCTCCATCACGGCCTGGATCATCGTGCCCTGAATGACCGTGTTCGAGGGATTTGCGATGACTTCGGCTTGTGTGATGGCGCTCGGCAACGCGCCGTTCAGCACGAAGTCTGTCACCTCGCCGAAGGTGCGTTCGGTGAGTTCTGTCTCGCCCGCATTGGCGCCGCCCGTTCCGCCGAAGGCGATAACGGGGGAGGAAATCCGCCGTTCCTGGAAGGCACGCTCCTCCTCGGCCCGGCGTTGCAGCTCGGCCAGCCGCCGCGCCTCTTCCTCACGTCGCATCCGCTCATCTTCGCGGGCGCGCAACTCTTCGTCGGTGGGTCCGAGCGGGGCGGGTGCCGGCTTGTTGGCCTCCAGCCGCGCGAGGTCCAGGTCCATACGCAGCTGTTGCAGCTCCCGATCTCGTGCGGCGAGTTCGGTCTGGAATTGTTCCTGAGCATTCTCGGAGGCGTCCTGTAGGGCTGCGATCCGTGCGGTCAGGGCATCGATCGCCTCCGCTGCCGCGCTGTCCGCCCCGGCGTCGGTGTCCGGCGCGTCGCGCAGTTCCTCGATCTGGGCCTGGAGTGCGGCGATCTGCGCCAGAAGTTCGGCGTTGGGTTCTGGTTCGACGAGAACGATCTCGGGTTCCGGGGCGGGCGGCGGCACGAAGGGTTCGATCTCTCCGAACCCGTCACCCTCGGTTTGGAACTCGTCCGGGGTGGCCGTCGGCAGGGCGACCTCTTCCCCCGGGCCCGAAAACAGCAAGAGGACCAAGCCGCCCGCCAGGATGAGCCCTGCGAGGAGGAGGGCGAGGAGCGGTAAGCGGTGTTTCGGGGCGGGTCCGTGGCGCGGGTTGCCCCGTTCGAGCGCAGCAAGACGCTGTTCGAGATCCGGGTTGTTGTCACTCATGAGGCGGCCTCCGCGGGCGGCGTCGCCTCGATACACACCACGTCCTCGCCCAGACGCAGCACCCATTGGCGCCCCACGCCCGAGACACGGATCACACCGTCTTCGACCGCGCCTGTGTTCACCGTGCGCTCGCGCCCGTTCGTGTAACGGAAGATCGCCGGGACGGGTGCGTTCCGTGGGAAGGCGAAATAGGTGAAGGTGCCGTCGTCCCAGACCCGGGTCGGCGTGAACTCCGTCCGTGCGCTGGCCCCGTAATTGGTGTTTGGCGCGGCGCGTGCGATGGCGTCGGCCGAGCGGCGATTGTCTTGCGGGTAGCGGAATTGCACGACATAGAAGGTTGGGCTCGAGACCTCGTTCACGTTGAAATAGTAACTCCGTCTGTTGGTGTAGACGGTCACGTTGGTATGGACGCCGCGGGCGACAGGTTTGATCGCAAAGGCGCGACCACCTGGGACGCCGTCGATCTCAAATCCTTCCGTGTCGCCGGCGATGATTGAGCGGATGCTCTCGCCTGTCCCGAACTCGATGGTCGTGACATGGGTCAGGGAAACGTTCAGCCTGTAGACCTGGCCTTCCTGGTAGGACGCGACCCGCACGCGGTGGTCGTTGGGTCCCCCGCGCGGGATCGCCTCGGCTGACGCGTGGGGCGTAAACAGCGAGACCATCAAAAAGGCCGCGACGAACGCCCGGGCGTGTGCGGTGTGTTTCGCATTGTTATTGCCCTGCCGCTTCTGACGTATGTGGGACGCTGGCAAGGCGTTCTCTGAATTCTTTTTGGTGAAACGCACTTACTGGTTCTCCAATCTGTCCGAACGGATCGCGTATTCGACGACCGTGAAGCCAAACGGGTTAGTCCAGACCTGGTCGATGGAGCGGCTCTCTTCCGGGCGGAACTCGAAGAGGAGCGTCGCGGTGAAGAGGCCCGCCTGAACCCCCTGAATCGACGTCAGGCGCTTGCGAAGCCGCACCGTGGCCCGGTTGTTGCCGATCAGGTTGATGCTGAGAATCTCCACGTCGAGGCGGGCGTTGGGTCCATAGACGGTCGGGGGATAGTCGGCATTGGCCGAATTCCAGATCTGGCGCAGTGAGGCCCCTGCGGCACGGTCCGAACGGCGCAACACGCTGCGGATACGCACGTCATTGTCGAGCTGGTTGTAAACCTCGCGGTCGGTCACGTAGCGGAAGACCTCCGCCTCGATAATGGCGCGGTTCTCGGTGACGGTGGTGGCCCCGACGGTGGCTTCGGGGAGGGCGAAGCCGGTGGCGGGATCGTAAGGTACCACTACAGGGGGCGGATCGACATCGAGGATGGACACGGCGGCCGCGCTGAGGCAGCCCAGGATGCCAAAGCCGAGGCCGAAAAGTCCCAGGCGCTGCCAGAGCCGTTCCCGTCTCAGCGCGCCGTAGACCAGTTCCTCCTCGATGATGGCGGTTTCTTCGTCCAACAATCAGTCCTCAATCCGCATTCAGTTCCGGGAGTGTGAACTCCATGAAGCGTTGTTCTTCGGCGATGGTGGCGGCATCGATCACGCCGCCGGTGCCATCTCCTACGGTCTGGATCGCTTCGAGCTGCCACATGGCGACGAGCGCGATGGCGAGCTCTGCCGTCACCCGCGTGTTGAGATCGACGCTCTCCTTGAGCTCATCCATGTCATCGATAAGCCCGACGAGCCGGTCGACACGTTCGAGCGATTGCCCGGCATCCTCGTAGCTGTTCTGGGCGGCGGCCGAGACCAGCGCGCCGGTCGTGGCCTGTGTCGCCACGCGCTCGGCCCCGGGATTGCCGCTGCGCGCCATTTCCGAGAGCGTGTCCTCGTCGAAGCCGAGATCGGCCAGCACCCGGTCCATCTGGGTTTCGATCTCGCTGGCACCGGATCCGGTGAGCCCGGAGAAATCCCCCGTCTTGATCGCCTCAATGGTGGCGATGATATCGCCGAACTCCTGGTCCAGGAGACCGTTCAATTCGTCCTCCATCTGTGTCCGGATGATCTCGGGCAGCTCTGCCAGACGGGTCAGCGCCTCATACGTTCGTTGTAGCTCGGCGAGCTGCTCCGTAAGCGTGGCAAGCTGTTCGCGGAGCTGCACGAGTTGCTCGTTTTGCAGGATCTCGTCCTCGATCATCTGCCGGAGCTGCTGGATGTTTTGGGCGATGTTCTGGGTGTCCACGACCGGCACGCCCTGGGCCAGGACGGGGGGATTGGTCACGAAAGGCGAGCAAAGCGCCAAGACGCTGGCCAGGGTCAACGTGCGAAGTGGTGCTGAAATGAACATTCTGCGGGGCATCAATCCAGATCCTCCAATGTGAACTCCATGAATTCGTTCTCGACCATGCGGGCCGCGGCCTGGGCCAGTTGCGCGGCACTGAGCGGCCGGGTCCGTGCGGCTTTCAGGCGAATGCGTGCGGCCATCAGCCGGACTAGTTCGGCGCGGGCATAGGTATTGAGCGCCATGCTCTCCTGGAGGTCCTCGGTGCCGCCGATCCGGGTGACGATGTCCTGGACGCGCAAGGCGGCTTGCCGGATGGCGGTGGGGGAATTGCTGCCGTAAAAGGCGGCCCCGAATCCGCTGAGCGAGAGATGGGCATTGGCGAGAAGCGCAGGGTCGATCGTGCCGAGCGCCTCGATGCCACCGATCCGCGCGAGGTAGAGATTGTAGCGTTCGGGGATGACCCTGACGTAGTGCCGGGTCTCCTTGAAGGGCGGTACGCCGCCATATTCGAACACCCGGCCCGGACCGGCGTTATAGGCCGCGAGCGCGTTGACGATGTTGCCGTCAAAGGTGGCGAGCTGCGCCGCGAGGTAGCGCGCGCCGCCTGTCACCTGCAGGTAGGGGCTTTCATAGTATTCCGGGTTGATACCGAGATCGCTCGCGGTGCCCGGCATGATCTGGGTGAGGCCGAAGGCGCCCACAGGCGAGCGTGCGCCGATGGAGAACCGGCTTTCCTGCCAGATGAGCGCCTGCAGGAGGGCGCGCCATTGCACGACGGAAAGACCGGCCCGCCCGACCCCGGGTTGCCCGTGGGTCTCCTGGGCGACCCGGATGATCAGCTGCTCGATGTTTTCGGCCGCATCCCCGAACATACCCGCGCCGCCCGGATTGGGATCGACATCGCCGGAGCCATAGACCGCCTCCGCGGACCGGTCCGGATCGCTGCCGCCACCCTCGAGGTCTGCGACCATGCCCGGCAGCCCCTGGCCACCGAAGCTCGTCTGCGCGTCGAGGATGGCGCGCAGCGTGGCGAGCTGTTCCCGTTCGATCTCGGTCAGCAACTCTTCGACGATGAGTTTCTCACGCTGGACGGCGAGGTCGGCGTCCCGGTCGCCCGTCTCGACGATATCGCGGGCCGTCAGCCCGGAATCGTTGGTGGGAACGCCCTGGGCGAGCGCGGCTGCCGACAGGAGAGCCGCCAGGAGAATATGTGCGACCCTAGACCTCAACGCCGTCTTCCGCGTTTCCGATGGGTGTGAAGATGCAATCCGGCTCGGCGCGGTAGAGCGAGGCGCGGAAGGCGAAACAGTTGGCCTTGGGTTCGCGATATTCGGCGCAGGAAGAGAGAACGCCGAGCGCGGCGAGGAGGATAAGGGGTCGGATCATGAGAGCCTCCAGAAATCAGGACGGTCGCGGTAGTCGGGGCCGACGAGGGCCTCGCCCTTTTCCATGCCGCCGAGGATGGTGAGGAGGGGGCCGAGGGCGGAGAGGTCGGCATCGACCACCACCGAGCCACCGTCGTCACGGATGAGCGCGAGGCGGCTGTCGCTGCCGGTGTTCAGGAGCACGTCGAGTTCTTTCTCGAAGAGGTTCAGCATCGCGTAATCCGAGGCGTGCGCCCGGATGTTGGGGAGCAGGATCTGGGTTGGCACCGCCTCGACGATGGTCTTGCCGGTCCGCGTGCGTTCGAGCTGGCTCGCATATTGCGTCATCATCACCGCGACCGTGTTCTGTTTCCGGGCGGTCACCAGCCAGTTCGAGAGCCGTTCGGCAAAGTATGGGTTGTCGAGCGCCTTCCATGCCTCGTCGATCACGATGATGGTGGGACGCCGGTCCTCGATCTCTCGCTCAATCCGGCGGAAAAGATAGGAGAGCACCGCCATGCGCTCCTTCTCGCTTTCGCTGTCGAGAATGCCGGTCAGGTCGAACCCCACGACGTCGCCATCAAGCGAGAAAGTGTCCTCCAGGCTTTGGCCGAAAATCCAGCCGTATCGCCCATCCTCGGTCCATTCGAGAAGCCGCTGGTGAAGATCGCCATTGTCGTCGGTCGAGACAAAGAGCGAGGCGAAGTCCTTCCAGTTCCGCAAGGCCGGGTTGGTGGCTGTGGCGTTCTGGCGGACCACCTCCTGGATGCGGTTCGTTTGCGCCGGGGTCAGGGGCTTGTCGGAGCGGTAGAGCAAGGAGGCGAGCCAATCCGAAAGCCAGGCCGTGCCGCGCTCATCGATCTCGGTCCAGAGCGGGTTGAGGCCGGTCGCCTGTCCCGCCTTGATCGAGGCGTAGCGCCCGCCATTGGCGCGGACGGCCATTTCCATCCCGAGCCGGTAGTCGAAAACGAAGATGCGCGCGCCGACCCGCCGGGCTTGCGTCATGAGGAAGGCCGAGAGGACGGACTTGCCGGAACCGGGGCGGCCTAGAATGAGGGTGTGGCCGCTGGTGGGCTCCGTCTCGGGGCTGCCCTGCTCGTGGTAGGAGAACCGGTAGGCGCTCTGCTCCGGAGTCGGGAAGAGTGTAATCTCCTGGCCCCAGGGAAGCTGGTGTTTTTCCTTGCCGAGTTGCGTCCGGTGAAGTGCTGCGAAGTCCGCAAAGTTGCGGTTGGTGACGGCACTGGCGCGGACCCGTTTTGGCTGGTTGCCCGGATGCTGGCTGAAGTAGTGAGATTTCGCGGCCATCCGCTCGCCGATCATCTTCACGCCTTCGGCGGCCGCGGCGTTGACGATCTCGGCCCCGAGGGTTTGCAACTCGTCGAGACTGTCACAAAAGACGGTCACGACCATGTGGTGTTCGCCGAAGCTCTGGCGTTTGGCTTCGAGATCATCGTGCGCGATGTCGAGCGCTTCGAGGAGCGAGAGCGCGGCATCCTGCGAGGCTTGCATCTGGCGTTTCTGCCGCTTGATCCGGCCCGCCATCAGGTTCGAATTGATCGGTGTGAAGGAATGGGTGACGATCATGTCGACCGGCAGGTTCAACATGTCGAACATGGTGCAAGTGGTGCCTTCGGCATATTCGCCGATGGTGAAGCTCTTGCCGTAGCGATGACCGACGACGCCATCGGATAGCTCGAAGTGATCCTCCAGAAACGTGACCCGGGTATTGGCAACATTGTAGGCGAGAAACCCGTAGCGGTTTGCCGGATAGAGCGGCAGTTCGCGGCCGGTGTTGAGCGCGCCGAGGAACCCGACCAACTCGCCAGAGTCTGCTGAAAGGATGCGGGGCTTGAGTTCCGCCAGGCCGGAGGTGAAAACCCCGACTGCCTCTTTGAGCCGCCGGACCCGTTTCGCGGTCTCCTCCTTGAACCGCTCCGGTGCGGAACGGTTCACGAAGCCAAGAAAACTCCTGGGCGGCGGGCGGTGGATGATGGTGAGTGTGAGGGTCTTGTCCCGGAGACCTGCCGAGGCCAGCTTTGCGCGCCAGGCATCATCCACGGCGTGAGCGAAGCCGTCCCCCTTGACCGGGAGCAGGTCCGGCGTGATCGACTTCGAGACCTTGTGCACGTAGTAGCTGAACTCGGGGCCCAGCTGCGCGATGATCCGGGCAAAGAGCGCCGTCACCTTGTCGAGATAGGCGTCGTCCGTGGTGTAGCTGTTCACCCCGCTCAGGCGGATGCATTGGAAGAGTTCGTTGACCCGGGTGCGGACTGTCTGATCATCGACGAGGCTGACATAGGGCAGCATGTGCGCGAGGCGTTTCTCGCGGGCATACCAGTCCGGCATGAGGGTGCGCTCGTCCACGGTCTCGTGCAGGGCTTCACTATGGCGCATAGCTGTCGCCCCCGTGGATGGAGCGGTTCCGTGTCGGCGGGGTTTCCTGAAGCGCGGTCATCATCACGTCGATGAAGCGTGGATCCCAATCCGCCGCCTTCCAGAGGACCGGATAGAGCACTGCCGCCACCGCCAGCACCACCATGTGCTGAACCCAGACGAAGAGTAGCACCGAGCCGAAGAGCCAGACCATGGCATACATGATCGGCAGGCCAAGGAGTTTTGGCGGGCGGACAAGGCCCAGGAAGAGGGGGGATCGCTCTGCCACGTTGTCGACCCCTTACGGCGTACCACCACCAAAGACGGCGGCAACGATCGTCGGCGCTGCTGCAACGCCGGCGATGCCGACCATCACCCAGAGGGCCTGGCGCAGGTCGATGATGTTGAAAAACCAGCTGAGGAACACGCCGAGGACCGCGAGGGTGGCGATGACGACGCCAAGCGGCCCGGTCAGCGCGTCCACGATGCCCTGAAGCAAGCTCTGAATCGGGGAGAGGTCGATGCTCTGGGCCAGGGCCGGTTCTGCCGAAACGATGAGGAGAGCGGCGAGGGTGATCAGGGATTTCGTCATTGGCTTCATGGGGACGCTCCTTCCAGCCGGTTGAAGACGGCCAGCACCCGCTGGACGTGGTTTTGGGTTTCTCGAAACGGTGGAATGCCGGAATGCTCGCGCACAGCGTCGGGCCCGGCATTGTAGGCGGCGAGCGCGAGGCGCGCATCGCCAAACTCGGCCAGCATTAAGGCGAGGTAACGCGCGGAGCCGTCGAGGTTCTGCCGCCAGTCATGAGCGTCGACGCCAAGTGCCCGGGCCGTATTGGGCATCAACTGCCCGAGCCCGACCGCCCCGACATGGGAGACGGCGTGTGGATTGTACGCGCTCTCGATCTCGATATTGGCGCGATAGAGGTGGAGCCAGTCCGTGACGGTGATATCGGCTGCACGGAGCCCAGGGTGGCTCGCATAGCGCAGTCCGGTCTCCTCGATCGCGGCGAGAATATCCGGGCGTGGCGTGAGCGCGCGAGGGGTCACCGCCGCGACGCGCACCCCTTCACGTCCCTCGGTGCGGCTCTCCTCGCCCAGGATGCGCAACCCGTCTGAGGTCGAGCCAACGCCGACCCCGTCATTGTAGTTGCGCGCGAACCGTTCCTGAGCGCGCGACGGCGAAAGAGAGCCATCCCCCGCCATCACCAGGACCATGTCTGCCGATGCCGGGAGGCCCAGGGAGGAAAAGAAAAGGGCGCTAAGCCCGGCTGGCAGCCATCTCTTCGCTGGAAAGCTTCTGAACCGTCCGCTTGCCCTCTTCCAGGGGCACGTCGGCGTGCGAGAAACCGATCCCTTGCAGGAAGGAGATGACCCCGGTGACGGTCTTGATCTCGCGGATCTTGATGTCGTTGCGCGAGGTTCGGGTCCGGGCCGTGACCAGAAGTTTCTCGATCCCGTCGTCGCTGACAGCGCGCATGATCCAGACCCCATGCCAGTTGGGGCCTTTCTTGAAGGCGTCTTCCTTGCAGACAACTTCGACGCGATAGCCGCTGGCGACCAGATCGCGGAATCTGGGTTCGGTGACCACATTCGGGGCTTCTTTTTCTAGGTCCATCACCCGGATCACGTTCTCCAACAGGGCGAATGACCGGGCTTCAGGTGTTGAAACCAAGTCATACGATGATATATTATTGACGCACAAGATAAACTTTTGATGCGACAAGCGGATTCTTGCTCAATTAACGAATAGACGGTTCCCATGCATTTGATCAAGGAAATAGGGGGCTTGGACGCCCTCAGGTTGTGCACATCGACCGTGGCACAAGCTATACTTCTGGTCACGTGCCTGGTGGGTGAAGCCTCCGCCGCGTCCTGTTTGCCGCCGCCCAGGCCGTTCGTGCCAAGCGATTCCGAAGCCGCGCAAGCCTATGCCGATCTCATCCGCAGCGACTTTGAGCTCTACATCCGGGACATCCAAAGCTACTTTCGGTGCTTGGAGGAGGAGCGTGCCCGGGCGTTCGAAGAGGCGCGCGAGGTGAGCCAGGACTACGGACGCTTCCTGGAATTGATGGACGAGTGAATTGGCCGCGACCTTTTCGAAGGGCCGCCGTCTTGTGACATTCCGCCGTATCGGCGGCGTGCAATTCGGAGTCTCTATCATCATGTAAACGCTCATTATCCACTTTTTAGATAATCTATAAAGTAGATTAGCCCTGTCACAAGAGGTTTGTGACACGTGGCGAAAACGATCAGGAGTTCGGGACATGAAGCACTTCGCGACGCTTTGATTGCGGCGCGGAAGGTGGCTGGTTTAACGCAGGCGGAGCTCGCTTTGCGTCTGAGATGTCACCAGTCTTTTGTCGCCCGTCTGGAGAGCGGCGAGCGTAGGGTCGACGTGGTTGAGTTGATCGTACTCGCGCGTGCTCTGCAGATCGATCCGGTTACGCTATTGGCGGCAGCCGAGGCGGCGACGGATCTCAATCACCGGATTTAGGACGAGGCGATGGGATCGTCGCCTCTTATGGAGTGATGAGCTCAAGCCCCGGTGGGACCGAGGGGCAATGATAACAACGAATTGTTACGGGGCGCTGCGACGCACGGCCTCTGGTACAGGTTTGGTGCAGGGAAAACGTCTTAGTAGTTCACCTGCTCGAACCCGTAATTGCCCTCGTAGTCTCGCCAGTCGACGAAGACCGAGCGGTGATAGATTGAGGGACAATGATCGCCCCAACGTTCCAAGCCGACATGGGCCTCGGGCAACGCCGCGACGGAAGAACGAGACCACGAAAAATCGCCCTGGGTTCCATAGGTTCCGAGACGGATGTGTTCGTACCGGCTGCAATCACTGTCACGGGACTCGACTTGCTGCGCGTAGCGCACATCATAGACACGGATAGAGCGGACGAAATTGAATTCCGGCCCACTGATGTCGATATCGGCGCGGTTCTGGATCAAATGTAATGCGAACCCGTCAGGTTGGGGTAGGGGGTCGACACCTTTCGACCGCAGGACGGCTGGCAAGAGGGCGCCAGCGTTCTCGGGATCAGATTCTGCGAGGCTCTGGGGCAGGTGAGAAGCGTTGGAGAAGAGGATGTCAAAGACACGCGGAGTGCGACCGGGATCGTCTACAGGTTCGAAGGAGGCCCCCATGGGGCAACGCCAGATCTGCAGCGGGGGCTCGACAGGCCAGGGCGTGATCCGACGGATGAACTCTGCACGCGCCCGCGAGCAAGGTTCTGACGCCGGCCAGCCGCCGGAGAGGCAGAGCAGAATGGCGCAATCGATCGGGTAGGTCTGTGCCGAAGCCTTGGTCGAGGCGCCGAAGAGGGAAGCCGTGCTCACAATCGTTGCAAAAGTAAAATGTCGAAGGAAACTGCGCATGACGAGGTTCTCAGTCGGCTGATATGCGTATGTTATGAGCTTCAATAGTATATTATTGTAAGAATGTCAATCTAACGCAGTTTGTTTATCGCGGTTTCAGGTTTAGGGCGGGTCCGGTGAGATCGATCGCCCACGTGACAACTTTTCAAGGAGATCTGTGACTGCATCGTTGGCTACTGCCTTCGCAGCAGCGAGCATGTCCTTGCTCAGAAGTGGATCTATTTGGTCGGCAGCGCGCTCGGTGCCGAGCCAGAGTATGGACAGCTCGGATGTGTTCCATTGATAGACCCAGCCAACAGTTCGGCCCTCGGGACTACGGATGAGTCGAGCGACCGGAGCCGCTTCTTCCTTGTCAACACTCACTGGTTCTTGATCGCCTTTACTATGTACAATCTGTCTGTCAGGTGGGCCGCCGCGTTTGTTTGGTCGTTCAGGGCAAACTCAATCCCATTCCGGTGAAAAGAGGCGGCACCGGCGGAGCCGATGCCGCCAAGGTTTCGCCCACAGGGAGGTGGTAGAGGGCGAAATTCAATGATATCAATGTGAGCGATACTTGAACCGCGACTCCTATTGCCTGCGAGGGTAGGGGCGGCGACCGATCTCCTCCATCATTTTCTCGCGGAAGACCTCAGCCGGGGTCTTCCAGCCGAGACATTTCCGGGGCGTATTGTTGAGCTGGTCGCAGAGCCTCTTCAGCTCGTGGTCCGTCATGTTGGTGATGTCGCGCTTGCGGGGCAGCCATCTCCGGACCCGCCGGTTGGTGTTTTCGACCGTGCCCTTTTGCCAGGGTGAGGAGGGGTCACAGAACCACGTCTGCGTCCCGATCTCGGCCTGTAGATGCGGCCAGCTGACGAACTCGGTGCCGCGATCGAAGGTGATGGACTTCCGGGCCAGAAGGGGCAGGTCATGCACCGCCTTCATGATCTTGCCCATTACCGGCTTGGTGCGCTTGTTGGGGTTCTTAAGAAGGACGGTGAACCGGCTGACCCGTTCGACGAGGGACGTGATGTTGGTCCGACCAAGGTTCTGTTTGAACAGCATAAGGTCAGCCTCCCAATGCCCGAACTGGCGCCGATGCGCCACGTCGTCCGGGCGGAACAGGATACTGACATCGCGGTCGAACTTGGGCGCCTGGCGCTTTCTCGCACGGCGAGGCCTGCGGGCCTTACGATGTTCTGGCAGGTACCACCACAGCTCCTGAGCCATGCCTTCCTTCGAGTAAATGTAGCGATAGATCGTTTCTTGGCAGACACGCGTGCTGGCACGTTCGAAAATCATCCGGTTGCCGATCTGCTCGGGCGTCCATCCCAGCTTGATCCGATCCACGACAGCCTTGCAGAGATCCGGATGCCGGATCAGCTTTCTCTGCACGGACCGGCGCTTCTGCGTCCGCAACTGGGCCGCATGGCCAAAGTACCCGGCGTACTTCTTTGGAAAGGCATCGTCGGCCCAGAAGTTGCGTTTGATTTCTCGGTGAATGGTCGACTTGTGGCGCTTCAGGACGCGCGCCATCTCCCGGACAGGGACCTTTGCGTGCCACCAATCCTCGATATTCCGGCGTTCCTTCAGGCTCAGTTGTGTGTAGACGGCTCCCATGGCACAATCTCCAGATTAGATAACTCATTGGTTTCTAATAGGAGTCGCACTTCAGGGTAGCGCGCACCAATGCGCCGAAAGCATTCGCATAACGCGTCTTATGTTAATTTACAGACTCCGCCATCTTGTACCGCCCGCGACTCAGACAACAGCTTCTCCAGATGCGCCGCAACGTTTCATCCTGCGGCCATTGCGATATGTGGGTCGGTTTTCTGGTAGACGGAAGCGGCGATATTCTGGACCGAATCCGGGGTGTTTGAGAGGTGGGCGAGGATCTCCGCCTCGCGACGCATGCGGTTGGAAAGCAACCGTTTGACGTAAGGTTGCGGATCCCGGAGTATAGGTCCGTGCCCCGGAAAGTAGATCCTATCGTCGCGCTCAATCAGCCGCTGTAGCTGCGCGCAGTAGTCGTGCATGTTTCCGTCAGGGGGGCTGACGATCGAACTGTTCCAACTCATAACGTGGTCGCCCGTGAAGAGCACTCCGTCAGGTCTCGCGAAACAAAGGTGGTCGCTCGCGTGACCAGGTGTGTGCAGGACGGTAAGACCGGCAATGACCTGTCCGTCCTCCAGAAACCGGTCAGGTCGAAATGCATCGTCAGGGAATGCCCGTGAGGCATAAACAGGTGCGTCTGTCCGTGCTCGCAGGGCTGGGACGACTCCAAAATGATCAGAATGGTGGTGTGTGAGCAGAATCCCAGATGGTTTGGCCCCCAAATTTTCGATGATTGCCCCGAAATGTGTACTGTCTTCTGCTGGGCCGGGGTCGATTATGAACCGACCATCAGGCGTATCAATGATGTAGCTATTTGTCCCGTGGTAGGTCATCTTTCCGGGATTGTTCGCGACGATCCTCAGAATTCCAGGGGCCAATTCGACTCCCTTCGCGCGGCAAGGCTCCGGCTCTGAGAAAAACATGCTGCTTCTTTTCATTGTGTGCGACCAGGTATTGATTGCGAACAATTTGGTTCGCACAGTTTTGCGCATTGCTCTCGCATGGCGCCGGAAACCTCAGGCTGGCGTCCGGTGCCTGCCAAATCTGGCATCGGACCATTTCAACTTATATTGGACTAAGACCGTATCAGACTGAAACAGTCTGATACGGTCTTGGGCTGGCAGTCACACAGCGCGGCGATTATGGTAAGCTGTATACAGAACTACAGCAATTGTCGCCTTCGTCAGATCCCCGAGAAGGAACGGATAAAGACCGGCGTTCAGCAACTTTTCGCCATAGCCGACAAAGCCACCCAACCAGAGCAGCCCTGCGCAATACATGACTATCGAACCCAAAAAGACCGCGACAGATGCTCTGAATGAAGGCCAAAGTCCTTGCAGTGCTTGAACAATCCATCCGGCAGCGGCCGCTGCAAGTGCGAAGCCTACCAGGTATCCGCCTGTGGGACCCGCAATATACGCCAGTCCGGCCGGCGCCGGAGGCGTGCCTGCGAAGACCGGCAGGCCAAGCAGACCTTCAAAAAGGTATGCCACAACAACAAGACTACTGCGCACCGGCCCCAGGAAAAGGCCCAGACCCAAGACAACCAGGGTTTGTGTAGACATGGGAACCGGGTAGAACGGCACCACGATTTTGGCGGATAGTGCCAAAAGAATTGTGCCGACGAGTATTATCGAGATTTCTCGGGTCAGTCTTGCGACTGATTGGCTTTGAGTGGTTTCCAGATTCATCTTTTTCGTCCTTGTTTCTGAAGATTGTTATTTTTTTTGGATAGTAAGCTCACATGCGCTTGGCGACTTCTTCCAACATGACTTCGCTCGCCCCGCCGCCGATGGCCTGCACACGGGCATCGCGTGACATGCGTTCCACCGGTGTTTCGCGCATATAACCCATGCCGCCGTGAAACTGGACGCAGTCATAAAGTACGCTGTTCACCAGTTCGCCGCAATAGGCTTTGACCATCGAGACCTCTTTCACGCAGTCACCGCCCGCGGCATCCAGACTGGCGGCGTGATAGACCAGCTGACGTCCTGCCGCGATCCGCGTCTGGCAGTCGGCCAGCCGTTGGCGCACGGCCTGCTTGTCCCACAGAACGCCGCCAAAGGCTTTGCGCTGCTTGACATAATCCACGGTCATGTCGAGCGCGGTTTGCGCTTCGGCACATGCCATCGCACCCAGCACAATGCGTTCGTTCTGGAAGTTCTTCATTACCGAATAGAAGCCGCGGTTGACCTCGCCCAGAACGTTTTCGGCCGGGATGCGGACATCTTCGAAGATCAGTTCGGCAGTGTCCGAGCACAGCCAGCCGGTCTTGTTCAACGCCCGTCCGACCGAAAAGCCCGGCGTGCCTTTTTCGACCGCAAATATGGTGATCCCGCGCGACCCCTTGGCATCGGGATCGGTCTTGGCACCGACAAAGTAGAGATCGCCATGCACGCCGTTGGTGATGAACATCTTGGTGCCGTTCAGCACCCAATCCGACCCGTCCCGCACCGCGCGGGTGCGCATGCCGGCCACGTCCGAGCCCGCGCCCGGCTCGGTCACGGCGACGGCGGTGATCATTTCGCCAGAGGTGATCGACGGCATCCACCGCGCCTTCTGTTCGGGCGTGCCGGCGTTTTCCAGATGCGGCGACGCCATGTCGGTGTGGACCAGAACCGTGGCCGAGAATCCGCCGAAGGTGGATCGCCCGACCTCTTCGGCCAAAACCACGCTGGACATCACGTCCAGCCCCGCGCCGCCATACTGTTCGTCATAGCGCATCCCCAGAACGCCGAGATCACCCATCCGGCGCAGCACGTCGCGGGGCACCATGCCCTCCTCTTCCCAGGCCTCGGCCTTGGCGGTCACCTCGGTTTCGATGAACCGGCGCAGCTGGTCGCGGATCATCTCGAGGTCTTCGTTGAACGGGCCGGAGGCCGCGGTGATGTTGTCTTGTCTGGTCATGTGTTTTCCTCTGGATCGAGTTTGATAAGTGGGGCGTGCCCGGCAACCGTGTCGGCCGGTGCACAATAGATTTCCGTCACCACGCCCGCGACCGGCGCGGGCAGGCTTTGCAACAGCTTCATGGCCTCAAGCACCACCAGCGTGTCACCGGCTTTGACGCGGTCGCCGAGTGCGACGCGCACCTCGGCAACGGCGCCGGGCATGGGTGCGGACAACAGGTCAGCGCCGCCAGATCCACCGGTGGCACGTTGCAGATGCTGGTCTTCCAGCGTGCGCAGGTCTGTCGCGGTCATTCCGGCAGGGGTTTGCAGGTGCACTCGCCAGTGACCCGGCGCGCGCACGACGTAAGTGATGCGCGAAAACGGAACCCCGTCGATGCGTCCGCTCAGACGGCATTCGGTTAAAGCGGCACTCTCGACCGTGATGGTCTGGCCGTCCGGCTGTACGGCTGTCAACACAGACCCGGAGCCGTTTACGCGGATCGGGTCGTCTTTGGTCGTCTCCCAATAGGATGCTGCACCGGGCCACCCCGCAGGTGCCGTGAGCCGCCATGACCCCAGGCTTTCCCAGGGCGACGCGCCCGCCGGGGCGAGATGCAGATACAGCGCCATCGCGGCAAGGGCCATGTCCCGGGGATCAGCGGACGGTTCACTCCAGCCGCCTGGGAACATCTCGGGCAGGCCCGAGGTATGGTGCCGGAACGCCGCAAAATCCGGGTGTGTCAGCAACGCGCGCTGATAGGCCAGGTTCAGACCGACGCCACCGACTGCAAAGGCATCCATTGCGACAACCGCCTGACGGATCGCACCGGCCCGGTCCGGCGCGTGGACGATCAGCTTGGCAATCATCGAATCGTAATGGTGGCTGACGACCGAGCCTGCCTCGACCCCGGTATCGAGCCGCACGCCGGCGGGCGGAGCCCAAAGGCTGATCTCGCCCGTTTCGGGGCGGAAATTCTCGGCCGGGTTTTCGGCGGCGATGCGGATTTCAATGGCGTGCCCGTCAAACTGCACATCGCCTTGCGTCAGCGCCAGCGGCTCGCCCCGCGCGATGCGCAACTGCCATTCGACCAGATCGATGCCGGTGATCGCCTCGGTCACGGGGTGTTCCACCTGCAACCGGGTATTCATTTCCAGAAAGTAGTATTCACCGCGCCCGGGGTCATAGAGGTATTCCACCGTCCCGGCGGAGCGATAGCCGATCGCCTGCGCCAACCGCACCGCTGCCGCACGCATGCGGTCGCGCACAGCCTCGGGAAGATCGGCGGCGGGGGCTTCTTCGATCAGCTTTTGGTGGTTGCGTTGCAGCGAACAATCGCGGTCGCCCAGATGCAGCACGGTGCCGTGAGTGTCGCCCAGAACCTGCACTTCGACGTGGCGGGCACGGGGTGCATAGCGTTCGAGGAACACCGCCGGATCGTCGAAGGCGCTCTGCGCTTCGGCCCGGGCAGATGCAATCGCGTCGGGTGCGTCGCCCAGATCGGAGACCAGCCGCATCCCGCGTCCGCCGCCGCCGGCGCTGGCCTTGACCAGAAAGGGGGTGCCAAGCGCCTCGGCCTCTTGCAGCAGGCGCGCGTCGGACTGATCCTCGCCGCGATAGCCGGGCAGGACGGGCACGCCTGCGGCTTCGGCGGCAGCCTTGGCCTCGATCTTGGAGCCCATCCGCGCGATAGCGTCGGGTTCCGGCCCGATGAACACAAGGCCCGCCGCCTCGACCGCCGCCGCGAAACCGGCATTCTCAGACAGAAAACCATAGCCCGGGTGTACCGCATCCGCGCCCGTCGCCCGCGCGGCCTCAAGGATGGCCGCGACGTTCAAATAGCTGTCCGACGGGGCGGCCCCGCCGATGCAGACGGCATGATCGGCCTCGGCCACGAAGGGCGCGTCGCGGTCCGCGTCCGAAAACACCGCTACGCTTTCCAGCCCCAGTTTGCGGCACCCGCGCTGGATGCGCCGGGCAATCTCGCCCCGGTTGGCGATCAGAACGCGGGTGAAGCTCATTTCACCCGCCATGACGGAACGCCCTTGTTGATGAAACTGTTGATGCCTTCGATACCTTCCTCCGTCTCCCACGCATCGGCCAGCCGGTCGGCGGTGTAGATCATGTTGGTCTCCAGATCGTGGGACGCGACATAGGCGATCAGCGCCTTGGTATCGGCCACCGCACCCGGCGCGGCCTGAAGGTGATCATGCACCACCCGGTTCACCGTGGCGTCCAGGTCGCCCGGCGCGACAACCTCGGTCAACAGACCGATCCGCTCGGCGCGGGCGGTGTCGAACAACGCCCCCGACAGCATGGTCTCACGCGAATGCACCTTGCCGATGCGGGCCACCACGTAAGGCGATATATTCGCGGGCAGAAGGCCCAGTTTGACCTCGGTCAGACCGAAGCGCGCGCCTTCGGCGCCGATGGTGTAGTCGCAGACGGAGATCATGCCGACACCGCCACCGTAAGCCGGGCCGTTGATCCTCCCGATCAAGGGTTTGGGCAGCGTGTCAAGACGGCGCAACAGCCGCGCCAGCGTGGCGCTTTGTGCGACCCTTTCACTACGGGTTTTCTCGACATTAGAGGCGAACCAGTTGAAATCGCCGCCCGCGCAGAAGCTCTTGCCCGCGCCGGTCAGGACCACAATACGCACATCGTCATCTGCAGCCAGCTTTTCGGCGGCATCGTATAGCTCTGCGATCAATTCGCCATTCAGCGCATTGTGTTTGTCGGGGCGGTTGAGCGTCAGCGTGGCGACGCCGCGCGCATCGGTTTCGACAAGGATCGTGTTGTAGGTATTGGTCAACTTGAAGCCTCACATTCTGAATACAGGCGTATGGCGACCGGCTTCGGGCACCGATGTCACGATGGCCAGGCACAGGCCAAGGATATCGCGGGTTTGCGCGGGTTCGATCAGCCCGTCATCCCAAAGCCGCGAGGTGGCATAATAGGGATCGGACTGTTCACCGTACTGGGCCCGAACCTGCTCCTCGATCAGCTTCATGTCGGCCTCCATCTTGCCCGGGTCGCCCCCTTTCTGGCGGCGCAGTTCCAGCATCACATTTGTGGCGATGTCGGCAGACATGGTGGCCAGTTCCGCAGTGGGCCAGGCAAAGAGAAAATTCGGGGCGAAGCCACGTCCGCACATGCCGTAGTTGCCCGCCCCGTAAGAGCCACCCAGCAGCACCGACAGGCGCGGCACCTTGGCCACCGACATGGCATAGACCAGCTTGGCGCTGTCCTTGGCTATGCCGCCGCGTTCAGCGTCGGTGCCAACCATGAAGCCCGAGATGTTGTGCAGGAACAAAAGCGGGATGTTGCGTTGATCGCACATCGACACGAATTGCGCGCCCTTCAGCGAACTTGCGGACAAAAGCGCACCGTTGTTGGCCAGAATGCCAACCCGGTATCCATGGATGCACGCTGTGCCACAGACCAGCGTCTCACCCCATCCGGGCTTGAATTCGCGGAATTCGCCGGCGTCGATCATGCGCAGCAGAACCTCGCGCATGTCATAGGGCTGTTTGCGATCGGCGCTGATGACGCCAAGCAGTTCCTGGGGATCATGCGCGGGCGGCTGTGGTACCTTGTCGGGCTGCATCGCGCGCGACTGGCCCAGCTCGGCCACGATGTCGCGCATGAGTGCCAATGCGTGGTACTCGTCCTCGGCCAGATGGTCGGACACCCCCGAAACACGCGAATGCATCTCGGCCCCGCCCAGCGTTTCGCCATCGACCTCTTCGTTGATCGCCACCTTGACGATCGACGGCCCGCCCAGATGGATGCGCGCGTTGCCGCGCACCATGATGACCTCGTCCGACAGGGCCGGGATATAGGCCCCACCGGCCGTGCAGCCTCCAAAGACCGCCGAGATCTGCGGCAGACCGCTCGCCGACATGTTGGTCTGGCGATAAAAGGAATTGCCGAAATGCCGGGCATCGGGGAAGACCCTGTCCTGCTCTGGCAGATAGGCACCGCCGCAATCCACCAGATAGAGGCAGGGCAGCCGGTTCTCGGCTGCGATTTCCTGGGCGCGGATGTGTTTCTGCACGGTTTCGTGATAGAAGGAACCACCCTTCACTGTCGCATCGTTGGCGATCACAACGCAGGGCAGCCCGTGGACGATCCCGATACCGGTCACGATCCCCGCACCGGGCACCTCGCCTCCATATTGACCGTAGGCGGCAAGCGACGACAACTCAAGAAATGCAGTGCCCGGATCCACCAGCAGGTCGATCCGTTCGCGGACCAGCAGCTTGCCGCGCTTGCGATGCCGCGCGACCATGTCGGGGCGGCCGCCAGCCGTTGCTTCGGCGATCCGCGCACGCAGCGTTTCGACGCGCTCGCTTTGTGCGGCGTGGTTGCGGGTGTAGGTCTCTGATGCGGTCAGCACCGCTGTTTCAAGACGTGCCATGTAGTCAGGTATCCTGTCTTTGGAGTATCCCGTTGAGGAACACATCGGCATAGGTGCGTGACAACGCATCGGCGCTACCGCGGTCCGGGTCGAACCAATCGAGCGTGGCGTTCAATGTACCGATCAGCATCAGGCGCAGGCGACGGATATCGACGTCTTGCTTCAGCGTGCCATCTTTCTTAAGCTGGGACAGAAGACTGTCCCACTCTGCCTCATAGGCCCTTCGCGTGGGCAAGTTGGCATCCCGGACGGATTGCGGCACCTGCCCGAAAATACGCACATTCGCCGATGTATAATCGCTCACATCAAGAAGCGCGCGCAGATGCGCCCGGATCGCGGCGCGCAGTACCGTTTCGCCGTCGGTATCGGCCCGCAGGTCGGTGATGGCGTCTCTCATGCTCGCGTGAACGACTCGAATCCCTGCATCAAGAACGGCCGCGACGATCTCGTCCTTGGAACCGAAATGATAGTATATGCTACCCGCCTTGATCCCGGCGGCCTCGGCAATTTTTCGGAGCGAAACGGACCCGTAGCCTTGTTCGCGGAAAAGCCGCGCGGCAATGTCCAGCACCCCGTCCCGTCCAACCGCGCTGCGCGATGTCTCGTTGGCTTTGATTGCCGTGTTCTGTGCCATAGACCTTCGTATCGCTCCAACGCCTAACTAACGCCTGTTAGGTTAACAACGCAAGTGAGTCAATCGTCGTGATCGTGCCAGACTAGAGTTTGCGGAAAATTCCGCATTGGCGACCGCCAAGAGGCCGTCCAGACATTAATGTGCTTGCCCGGACCCCGTCATCGGGTCCGGGCAAATGCCTTAGATCACGAAACCGCCACCGCAGATGACGTGCTGGCCTGAAATGAAGTTCGATTCCGGCGCACAGAACAGATAGACGGCACCGGCAGCTTCTTCCGGAGTGCCGACCCGGCCCAGCGGGATCATGCGCTCCATCTGGGACAGGAGATCGGGGTTCACGCCGACCTTGATCTCTTTTTCTTCGACCTTGATCGTGCTGTCGCCATCCGCGCTGCCTTCGGTCAGGCGGGTGCGGATCGGGCCGAAGGCGACGGCGTTGACGTTGACCTTGTAGCGGCCCCATTCCTTGGCCATCGTCCGGGTGACCCCTAGGATACCGGCCTTGGCGGCGGAATAGTTGATCTGGCCAGCATTGCCGCCGGTCCCTGCGATGGACGAGATGTTGACTACCTTGCGGAACACCTCTTGCCCGGCGGCGGCCTCTTCCTTGGCCTTGGCGCTGATCACCGGCTGGGCAGCGCGCAGGATCTTGAAAGGTGCCGTCAGGTGGACGTCGATGATCGCCTGCCACTGTTCGTCGGACATCTTCTGAACGACGCTATCCCAAGTGTAGCCTGCGTTGTTCACGATGATGTCTAACCCGCCAAAGCTGTCCACGCCGGTCTTGATGAACCGTTCGGCAAAACCGTCTTCGGTAACGCTGCCGGCACAGACCACGGCCTCAGCACCCATTGCGCGCACCGCCTCGGCGGTTTCATTGGCCGGATCGGCGTCCAGATCGTTGATCACCAGCCGGGCCCCTTCCGAGGCCAGTTTGAGAGCGATTTCGCGGCCAATGCCCCGGCCCGAGCCCGAGACCAGCGCCACGCGCCCGTCGAGTTTTCCAGTCATATTGATTCCTCCCGAAAGGCGCTATCAGGCTTTTTCATAAAGCGTGGTGACGCAGGCCCCGCCGAGGCCCAGATTGTGCTGAAGCGCCAGACGTGCGCCATCAACCTGGCGCGCATCTGCCTGGCCGCGAAGCTGCTGAACGAGCTCGGTACATTGCGCTAGGCCGGTCGCCCCAAGCGGATGGCCTTTGGACAAAAGACCGCCCGACGGGTTGGTCACGTATTTTCCGCCGTAGGTGTTGTCGCCATCATCAACGAATTTCGCCGCTTCGCCGCGACTGCAAAGGCCAAGCGCCTCATAGGTGATAAGCTCGTTGTGGGCGAAACAGTCGTGCAGTTCGACCACATCCACGTCCTCGGGCCCGATGCCCGCGTCCTCGTAAACCTGATCGGCGGCGCGCTTGGCCATCGAAAAGCCGACCACTTCGCGCATGTCATGGGCTTCGAAAGTTTCCGGGCCGTCCGTCGTCATGGCCTGCGCCGCGATCCGAACCGAACTGTCCAGTCCGTGCTTGTCGGCGAATTCCTTGGAACAAATGATCGCGGCGGCCGCGCCACAGGTTGGCGGACAGGCCATGAGCTTGGTCATGACGCCGGGCCAGACGACCTGGGCGGCCATGACGTCTTCCGCCGTCACCTCCTGCCGGAACAGGGCAACCGGATTCTTCGCAGCATGTCGGCTGGCCTTGGCGCGGATTTTTGCGAAGGTTTCCAGGGGGGTGCCGAACTCGTCCATATGCGCCTTGCCCGCACCGCCGAAGTACCGCAGCGCCAGCGGGATCTCGGCACTGCCAACCAGTTCGTCGGTTTCTCTGTCGAATGCCGCAAACGGGCTGACCCGGTCATGGAACATCGCACCGATTGCGCCGGGCTGCATCTGTTCGAACCCAAGTGCCAGAGCACATTCGACCGCGCCGCTTTCAACTGCCTGCCTGGCCAGGAACAGGGCGGACGATCCGGTCGAGCAGTTGTTGTTCACATTCAGAACCGGGATGCCTGTCATTCCGACATGGTACAGGGCGCGCTGACCGCAGGTGCTGTCGCCATAGACATAGCCAACATAGGCCTGTTGGACTTTATCATAATCCAACCCTGCGTCTGCCAGAGCGGACCGGGTCGCAGCGGTCGCCATCACATCGTAGCTTTCGGATTTTCCCGGCTTCTGGAACGGGACCATCCCAACGCCTGCAACATAGGCTTTGTCTGTCATTTCTCTCTCTCCCAAGTTCGGTCAGGCCACCCTAATCGGTCCGCCAGCCTATTTTCTACCATTTGTTAGATTTTAAATCCCAACCTTGGGAAGTGTCAATATTGCCAAGCTGTGACGTAGGGAGCTTGCGCTATTTTCTAACTTGTGTTTGTTTTCGGGCCACACGCCCTGATCGGCGGCACAATTGAGGGATTCTGGTCCCGGCGCAACCGCTGACAAGCGTTTAGCACTCAGCTTACGAAAGGTGGTCGGAATGGCATACTGTTATGAGTTCAAGGGTTTTATACCCGTCGTGCCCGAGGATACATATGTCCACCCCCAGGCCGTTCTGATCGGAAATGTCATCTTGGGTCATGGATGCTACATCGGCCCCGGAGCAAGCTTGCGGGGCGATTTCGGCAGGATCGTGATCGGGGATGGAGCCAATGTTCAGGACAATTGCATCATCCATTCCTTTCCCGGCCGCGACGCCGTGGTGGAAAGCGACGGCCACATCGGCCATGGCGCGATCCTGCACGGTTGCACAGTGGGCCGGAACGCTCTGGTCGGAATGAATTCCGTCATTATGGATGGTGTAGAGCTTGGGGCGGAATCGATTGTCGGCGCGCAGGCGTTTGTGCGTGGCGAAACCGTGATTCCGCCGCGTTCGATGGTGGTGGGATCGCCGGCAAAGGTGATCCGCGAGGTCAGCGAGAAAGAAGTCGCGTGGAAAACGCGCGGCACCGCGGAATACCAGCAACTTGCGCGCGACTGTCTGGCCGGATTGACGCCGGTCGAACCGCTGAAGGCGGTCGAGGCAGACCGGCCCGGCATGGCGGCCTCTGACGTCGTCTCCATTCAGGAGGCGCGGCGGACATCGTCCTGACCTGTCCGGGAACCGGACCGGTCAGGACTACTTCAGATTCCGAAAGCGCCAGATGGAAGCGCCTTGACGCGGAACGGCACTCCCCGACCCGGTGTGCCGTCCCTCAAGCCTTTACAGACGGAAGATCCCGTAGTGCGGATCGTCGATCGGTGCATTGAGCGAGGCAGAAATCGACATGCCAAGCGCGTTGCGTGTGTCCGCCGGATCGAGGATGCCGTCATCCCACAGTTCCGAGGTGGAGGTATAGGCTTCGACATCGCGCTTGTATTTTTCCAGCACCGGTTCGCGGATCGCGGCGATTTCTTCTTCGGTCAGCTCTTTGCCTTCGCGCTGAAGCTGCCGAATCTTGACGTCCGCCATGGTATTAGCGGCCTGATCCGCCCCCATCACGCCGATCTCGGCTTGCGGCCACATAAACAGCGTGCGCGCATCCCAGGCCCGCCCGCACATGCCGTAATTGCCTGCCCCGTACGAGGCATTGGCGATCACTGTGAACTTCGGCACGACCGAACCGCCCTGCGCCATCAGCATCTTGGCACCGTCCTTGGCGATGCCGCGTTCTTCGTATTCGCGGCCCACCATATAGCCAGTGATGTTCTGAAAGAAGACCAGAGGTGTGCGGTTCTGATTGCAAAGCTGCATGAAATGCGCCGCCTTCAGCGAGCTGTCGTTGAACAACACCCCGTTGTTGGCAAGGATGCCAACCTTGTAACCCCAGATATGGGCAAAGCCGCAAACCATCGTGGTGCCATAGTCGGGCTGGTATTCGTGAAAGCGCGAGCCATCGACGATCCGCGCCAGAACCTCGCGCATATCAAACTGGGTTTTCCGGTCCTTGGGGATGATCCCATAAAGCTCCTTGGGGTCGTAGTATGGCTCTTCAAAAGCGGCGGTTTCGATGATCGTTTTCGGGGTGCGCTTCCATTGGCTGACAATCTCGCGCGCCAGTGAAAAGGCGTGCTGTTCAGTGGCGGCTCGGTAGTCGCCGGTTCCCGAAACCGAGGTATGCATAACCGCCCCACCAAGTTCCTGAACACCGACCTCTTCGCCGGTGGCCGCCTTGACCAGCGGGGGACCGCCAAGGAAAATCGCGCCTGTGCCTTCGATGATGATGTTGTAGTCGCTCAGCGTCGGCACATAGGCACCGCCAGCCGTGCAGTGTCCGCCGACCACGGCAATCTGCGGGATATTGGCCTGGCTCAGCTTGACCTGGTTGCGGAACACCCGCCCGCCCAGATACCGGTCGGGAAACACCCCGTGCTGCAGCGGCAGGAAACCGCCCGCGCTGTCGCAGATATGGATGACCGGCAGGCGGTTTTCCAGCGCGACATCCAGAAGACGCACGACCTTTTTGACCGTATGTGGATACCAAGCCCCGCCCTTGACGCTAGCGTCGTTGGCGTGGATGGCGACCTCGCGACCCTGCACAATACCGATGCCCGTCACCACAGCGGCGCCAGGCACGGTGCCATCGTATT
Source organism: Sedimentitalea nanhaiensis DSM 24252 (assembly GCF_000473225.1). Classification (GTDB taxonomy): domain Bacteria; phylum Pseudomonadota; class Alphaproteobacteria; order Rhodobacterales; family Rhodobacteraceae; genus Sedimentitalea; species Sedimentitalea nanhaiensis. The sequence goes on along the minus strand of NZ_KI421510.1, from coordinate 195,783 downwards.
CGCGACAGGCGGCAAGTGTGGAAAACTCCAAAAACGGAGTGCCGGGGTCCAGCAGCAGTTTCAACCGCTCGCGCACGCCCAGTTTGTTCTGGCGGGCAAGGCGGTCGATATCGCGTTGCGGACGTTCGAAACGCGCCGCGTGCTGGCGGGCGTGGAATTCCTTCAGCCGTTCAGACATGGCGGCGAAATTTGCCTTGTAGTCGGCGGCATTGGTGTCGATCTGACTTTCAATCCTGCGCATTGTCACTCCTCCTCCGGGGCCAATTGGGCCAGGATGTCTTTCAGACCAAAACTGTCGCCTTCGGCGAATGGCATTTCGGCAACGACCCCGCCGCGCGGCGCCGTCAGTGTGGTTTCCAACTTCATGCTTTCGATCACCAGAAGCGGCTGGCCTTCTTCAACCGCATCGCCGGGTTTAACCGCAACCGACACCACGACACCCGGCATGGGCGCCACCAATCGGTCGTCGCTCGCGCCACCGTCGCTTCCGGCCAGGCGTTCGGCGGGATCAACCCGCCCGACTTCGTAGGTTCGCCCGTCCATGTGCACAAAAGTTGCTTCCGGCCCCACGGCCAGTCGCAATTCGCGCACAACACCCTTGGCCCGCAGCTTGTAACCGCCCGGCAGACCCGTCGGGTCCAATTGGCAGGTAACAGCGCCAGTGGGGGTATTGAGCACGAACCGGCTGCCATCATGACCCAACCAGCAATCAGTCTCTTCTCCGTCGATCTGAAAAATCCGTTGCATCAGTTTCTCCACCCGCCCATCTTGCGGTACATTTCCGGTATCTGCATTACGTCACTCACCAGGCGCTCGTCCGATAGGGCCGCCGCCGCTATCAGCAAGTCAGAGACATCTTCGCCCGGCGCGGTCAGCGTTTCGGATTGTTCAGCCAGGAAGCCAGTTGAAACGTCACCAGAGGCGAAATCCGGATGTGCAAGGATTGCATCCAGGTAACCAGTGTTGGTCGTTACCCCGAGAATCACATAGCTTTGCACCGCGCTCCGGGCACGGGCGATGGCCTGCGCGCGATCCGGGCCATGTACGATCAGCTTGGACAACATCGGGTCGAAGTCGGTTGTCACCTTGCCGCCATCCAGAATGCCGCTGTCCACGCGGATCCCCTCGCCCTGGGGTTCGTCCAGCAGCAGGATATCGCCGATCGCGGGCCGGAAATCGGCCGTCGCGTCCTCGGCGCAGATGCGCAGTTCGATCGAGTGTCCGGTTTGGGGAATATCCGCCTGCACGGCGCTCAGCCCGTCGCCCGCCGCGACACGCAGCTGCTCGGCAACCAGATCGAAGCCGGTCACCAGTTCGGTCACCGGATGTTCGACCTGAAGGCGGGTGTTCATTTCCAGGAAATAAAAGGCCCCGTCCTGCGCATAGATGAATTCAACGGTCCCTGCCCCGCGGTATTTGACGGCACGGGCAATTCCGGCAGCGGTCTCGCAGATCTCATCCCGTTGCTCGGGGGTCAGCGCCGGTGACGGCGTTTCCTCGATAATCTTCTGGAACCGGCGCTGGATCGAACATTCACGTTCCCAGAAATGGACCACGTTGCCCTGTCCGTCGCCCATCACCTGCACCTCGATATGGCGCGGGCGTTCGATATAGCGTTCGACGAAAAGCCGCCCGTCGCCGAAATATCGTTCGCCTTCGCGGCGCGCGGTTTCGATTTCGGTTTCCAGCGTGCTGTCCTCGCGCACAACGCGCATGCCCTTGCCGCCACCGCCGGCCGAGGGTTTGATCAGCAGCGGATAGCCCACGGCGCGGGCGCGTTCGACAAAGCTCGCCGGATCATCATCCTCGATCGCCGAGGGGGCGACGGGAAACCCGTGTTCCTCGACAAAGGCGCGGGCGCGGACCTTGTCCCCCATCAGGTCGATGACCTCGGACGTCGGGCCGACAAAGGTCACTCCGGCTTTTTCCAGCGCCGCGACAAAACCGGCATTCTCTGACAGAAAGCCATAGCCGGGATGCACCGCATCCGCGCCGATCTTTGTTGCCGCCGCGACGATCTGCGGAATATCGAGATAGGCGGCCACGGGCGTCGGGCCGTCGATCATCACGACCTCATCTGCGATCAGATGCGCCGGCCCCTCTTGCTCGGCGACATGACGCAACACGGCCGTCGCAAGCCCGCGGGCCTTGGCGGTGCGCAACACGCGCGCCGCGATCTCGCCCCGATTGGCGACCAGGAGTTTCGAAATGGTCATGGTGTCGTCCTCTTAGTTCCGGGCCGCGGCATTCAGTCCGTCACGTGCAGCCAGATCGGCTGGCACGGGAATTTCGATATCAAGCAGCATCTGCGCGAACCCTTTGCCCTGCGGGTCTATGCGAACCGAGGCGATGCCGCCACCGCCAAGCGATTCATGCAACAGGAAATTCAGCGAATGGCTTCCAGGCAAGTCGAACCGTTCTACCCTGCCGTCGCAGACATGGGCGAAATAGTCCTTCACCACCTCTTCGCTGAGAGCCGAGCGGATATATGGCAGGTAGTCCGGCTTGCGCGCGAGGATGCCGATATTGGCGATGTCCCCCTTGTCGCCCGAGCGGCCCCAGGCCAGATCGACGAGGCGGACCTTGACAGCGTCCGGGCCGGGCTCGCGGCTATCTGCGGGCGGTGCGGCAGGTGGATCAAGGTGGACTGGCGTAGTGGCCACGCTCACGGGCACATCCTTGCCGTCGACCTCGACCGCGACGGGGGTCTCGGCCTTGCTCTGAAGGAAGGAGAACAGGCGGACCACCGGTTGCACCTTGGGCCGTCCGGCGAAGAACCCGGTCAGACCCTGCGCGGTCGAAATCGCCATCGGTGCTATTTCGCCGGCAAAGATGTTCAGCGCGGCGCGATCGTCATGGACCGCGCCGATCTTGAGCACCACCTCGCGGGTTCGGGCGCGCGCATTTGCGCCATAGGCCGCCTCGGCCCCCAGCACCTCGACGCTGACCTGCCGAAAATCGCCCATGTTGCGGTCGCGGAAAATCCGGCGACAGCGGGTCAGGATCGCCTCGGCCACACGTTCGGCCTTGGCGGGTGCATCAATCGCGGCCAGTGTCAGGGTAGAGACCGCGCGCCAGCCATCGGCATGGGTCGCCGACACCTTGTAGCTGTCGGTGCGCCCAAGCCCCCTGCCGCCCTTGACCAGCACCTGATCGGGTCCGACCTGCTCCAGGGTGACCCCGGACCAGTCGCAGATCACGTCGGGCAACAGGTAGGCGCGCGGATCCCCGATTTCATAGAGCATCTGCTCTCCGACTGACCCGGGCACGACCAGCCCGCCGGTGTCAGGCGTCTTGGTCATGATGAAACTGCCGTCTTCGGACGCCTCGACGATGGGCATGCCCATATTGTCCCAACCCGGCACGTCCTGCCAGTCGGTGAAGTTGCCGCCGGTTCCCTGGGGGCCGCATTCGATCAGGTGGCCGGCCAGCGATCCCTGGCTGAGCTTGTCCCAGTCATCGTCGCCCCAGCCGTATTCATGCATCAGGGGACCAAGCGCGACCGCGCTGTCGGCGCAGCGTCCGGTGATCACGATGTCGGCCCCGGCATCCAGCGCGGCAGCGATGGGGCGGGCACCCAGATAGGCATTCATGCTCCAGATATCATCTGGAAATGCGACACCCGAGAACATTTCCGTCTGACCGTTTTTGCGAATTTCATCGGCCCTGGGCAACAGGTCATCGCCTAGCACGACTCCGATGGACAGATCGATCCCGGCCTGGGCGGCGGCTTTGGCAAGCGCATCGCTGCAGCCACGCGGGTTCACGCCCCCTGCATTGGCAACGACCTTGATCCCTTTTGCCTTGATATCCGGCAACCAGGGTGCCAGCGCCTTGACGAAGTCCGGCGCATAGCCCGTCTCGGGCGCTTTGGCGCGGGCCCGCGCCATCAGCGACATTGTCACCTCTGCCAGATAGTCAAACACCAGATAGTCGATCTCGCCCTTTGAGACCAGTTGACCGATCGCTTCCGGCGTATCGCCCCAGAAGCCCGACGCGCATCCGATGCGCAGCTTGCGTTCCGACATATTCCTCTCCTCCCCGTTTGATCAGCGGCCCGTCCATTCAGGTTTGCGCTTCGAGATGAAGGCATCAAAGCCTTCGCGCGCGTCTTCGGTCTGCGCCACACGCGGTAAAAGTGTTTCTGCAAACCGCATCTGCTGCGGATAGGTCATATCCTCCATCGCGTGACAGGCGTATTTTCCCAGCCGGATCGCGCTCGGCGACTGCGCGGCGATCTGGGCAACCAGTTCTGCAACCTTGTCGTCCAGCCCCGCGGCATCGGTCACATAGTTGACCAGATTGAACTGCAGGGCTTCCTCGGCCGTCAGAGGAACGCCGGTGATGAACATCTCCATCAGCCTCCGCCGGGGCAGCACGCGCATCATGGGTGGCACGATCGTCATGGGAAACAGACCCACCTTCACTTCCGGCGTTCCGACGCGGGCATGATCCGCCATCACAGCCAGATCGCAGGCACAGATGATGCCCGCTCCCGCCCCCATCGCGACGCCATTGATGCGCGCGATCGTTGGCTTTCGGCACGCCTGTATCGTCTCGAACAACCTTCCGGCAAAATGATCCGGGTCCGCCGGATCCTGAACAAACGGGCCGCCATCCGCCCCCGCCTTGATGTCGCCCCCGGCACAGAAGGCGCGCTCGCCCTCGCCGGTCAGAACGATCACGCGGCAATCGCTGTCCCTCTCGGCAGCACATATGGCGGCCATGATCCCGTCTGCGACCTCACGGTTGAGGGCATTTCGATTATCAGGACGTCGAATCGTGATACGCACTTCTTTGCCGAGCACCTGCGATTGAACAACGCTCTCAGTCATTTCCGAAGTTCCCCCCTGCATTCAGGACGCCGCGCTTTCTTACGTCAGGTCGTCAAAAGCTTGGCTTGATCTATTTTCTAACATGTGTTTGATTTTGGTCAACAACGCAAACAACATTTTTCGGGAGGACGATATGACCGCTCAAAGTGAGGCCATCTCGGCTGATCTGGAAGCCATCAGGGCGAACTATTCTTTGACTGATGAGCAACGCCAGATCGTCGATCACGTGGATCGGGTATCGCGCGAGGTGCTGCACCCGCTGCAGGCGCGCATGGATGACGAGGAATGGTGGCCCGATGATCTGTTCAAGCAGATGGGCGAGCTGGGCCTGCTGGGGATTACCGCGCCGGAGGAGCTGGGCGGATCGGGGCAGAACGAGTTCACCCAGGCGCTGGTGTCCGAGGTGATTTCGAAGTGGAATCCGGCTGTGGGCCTCTCGCACGGGGCGCATGACAACCTGTGCCTGAATAACCTGCTGCGCAATGGCTCCGAAGAGCAGGTGAAGAAATACGTGCCGGGCCTTTGCTCGGGCGAGCTCGTCGGTGCTTTGGGCCTGACCGAACCGGGTGCGGGATCCGATGCGCTCGGATCCATGGCCACCACTGCCCGCCGCGACGGTGATGATTATGTCATCAACGGCTCGAAGATTTACATCACCAACGGCCCCATTGCCGATGTGATCCTGCTTTATGCCAAAACCGACAAGTCGAAGGGCGCCAAGGGCATTTCTGCTTTCATCATCGAGACGGACAATCCCGGTTTCAAGGTGGCGCAAAAGCTTGACAAAATGGGCTTTCGCGGCTCGCCAACCGGAGAACTGGTGTTTGAGGATTGCCGCGTACCCGCATCCGCCATGGTTGGACCGGAAAACACCGGCGTTTCGGTGGTAATGAGCGGGTTGGATCTGGAGCGTGCTATGGTTGCCTCAGTCTGCGTTGGCATGGCCGAACGCGCCCTGGAACTGGGGCTGGAATACGCCAAGATTCGCGAACAGTTCGGCAAGCCGATTGCAAGTTTCCAGATGATGCAGTCGAAACTGGCCGAGATCTACACCGAGGTCGAAACCGCGCGCGCCTTCGGTTATCGCGCGCTGGCCGCCTGTACCGGGTTGCCGAAAGGGGCCGGGGGCCGCGGCGAAATCCACAAACTGACGGCGGCGGCCTGTCTTTACGCCGGCGAGGCATTCAACAAGGCGGTGACCGAAGCCTGCCATATTCATGGTGGCTCTGGCTACATGCAGGACACCGAGATCAACCGGCTGTTCCGCGCCAACAAGCTGCTGGAAATCGGCGCGGGTACAAGCGAAGTCCGCAAGATCATCATTGCCGAAGAACTTTTGCGCGCCTGAGGGGGACGAGACAATGAACAAGCAACTGCGCAACGACACCGCTCTGCCAACACATTTCATGACGGACGAACAGCAGGCCCTGGCCGATCAGGCCGGCAAGTTCTTCATGTCCGAATTCCACCATCTGAACGCGGAAATGGACGATACTGATGACCTGCCGCCTTCGGTTTTCCCCAAGCTGGGCGAGATGGGATATCTCGGCCTGAACGTGCCGCCGGAATTCGGCGGGGCCGGGCTCGACTTTACCTCGGCCTGTATCATCACCGAGGAAATGTCTAGGGCCTCGGCGGCCATCGGACTGACCCATGTGGCCCATGACAATTTGTGCGTCAACAACATCTATCGCAACGCCAATGACGAGTTGCGCCGAAAATACCTGCCGGGCCTGTGCAACGGCACGCTGGTGGGTGCTCTGGGCCTGACCGAACCCGGCGCGGGGTCCGATGCGCTTGGCTCGATGCGGACCACGGCCAAAAAGGATGGCGACGACTACATCCTGAACGGCGCCAAGATCTACATCACCAATGGGCCGATTGCCGATCTGGTGCTGGTCTATGCCAAGACATCGCCCGAAAAAGGGGCCAAGGGCATTTCCGCCTTTATCGTGGAAACCGACACGCCCGGTTTCAAGGTGGCGCAGAAGCTCAACAAGATGGGATTCCGCGGCTCGCCGACGGGCGAACTGGTATTCGAAGATTGCCGTGTTCCGGCCAGAAACATGGTCGGCAAGCTGGATGGCGGGGTTGCCGTTACCATGTCCGGACTTGATCTGGAACGTGCCATCGTCTGTTTCAACGCTCTGGGCATTGCGCAGCGGGCGCTGGATATTTCCATCGATTACGCCAAGACACGCCAGCAATTCGGCAAACCGATCGCCAGTTTCCAGATGGTTCAGGCGATGCTGGCCGACATGTATACGCAGATCGAGGCCGCGCGCAGCCTGTCCTTGCGCACCGCTGCCATGTGTGAAGGCCTCGAAGAGGGCGAAGGCGGGCGCGGCGAAATCCACAAGCTCACCGCTGCGGCGATCTACAAGGCCGCTGAGGCGACATCCTTCGTGCTGGACAAAGCTGTCCAGATTCACGGCGGCTCAGGCTACATGCGTGATACCGAAGTGAACCGGCTGTACCGGACCGGTCGCGTGCTTGAGGTCGGCGCGGGCACCCAGGAGGTTCGCAAACTCATCATCTCCGGCGAATTGCTGAAGAACTAAGGGGGCGGAACATGAGCGAAGCGAAATCAAGGCGTTACGCGTCGGATCTCATGGCGGGCCAGGTTGCCCTGGTCACGGGGTCTGGATCTGGAATGGGCCGGGCGACGGCGATCGAAATGGCCGCTTGCGGAGCCAGGCTTGCGCTGTTCGCGCGCCGGGAAGAGCCGCTGGAAGAGACCGCCGAAATGATCCGCGCGGCGGGGGGCGAGGCCTTCGTCGTGCCCGGAGACACCCGCGACGAAGACAGTATTGAAACTGCGATGGGGCGGATCAAGGACCACTATGGGCAGTTGGATGTCTTGGTGAACAATGCCGGCGGCCAGTATATCGCGGCCGCCCGCGATATCACCAACAAGGGCTTCGAAGCCGTGATCCGCAACAACCTGATCGGATCTTGGCAGATGACCCGGGCAGCGGCGGATCACTTCATGTACGACAATGGTGGATCGGTTGTGTTTGTCACCGCCATCTCTGCGCGCACCGCGCTTACCGGCTTTACACACACCGTCGCCGCCCGCGCCGGTGTGACGGGCATGATGAAAACGCTGGCCGCCGAATGGGGCGAGTACGGCATCCGGCTGAACTGTGTCGCGCCGGGCACGATCAAGACCGATGCGCTTGGCCGCTATCCGATTCCGCCGGAACAGTGGAAAAAGCTGAACCGCTCGGTGCTAAACCGGATGGGGGCGGCCGAGGACATCGCAGGCACGATCATTTTCCTGGCCTCGAAACTTGGCGGTTTCATCACCGGAGAAGACATTTATGTAGACGGCGGTGAGACCTTGCATATGGGTCATGACGCGCGGGACATGATCAACCCCGCGATGTTCGAAAAACGCGAACGGGGAGATGGCAAGAATGAATAAACAGCCCGTCCTTCTGGAGATTTCCGACAGGATCGCCACGGTTACGCTGAACGATCCCGAGCGGCGCAACCCGGTCACCGGAAACGACATGATCGCTGCCCTTCTGAAGACCTTCGCCAAGGTGCAGGCCGATCCTCAGGTCAGCGTGATGATCCTGACCGGCGCCGACCCGGCCTTTTGTGCCGGCGGCGACATCAAGGAAATGAACGATCCCGACAGCGTGTTCCGCAAGGAGCCGCTGGCGGCGGCGCAGAGCTATGTTGATGGGGTGCAGCGGCTGCCGCTTGCGCTCTACAACATGGATATTCCGACCATCGCCGCAGTCAACGGCCCGGCGGTGGGCGCGGGGTGCGACCTGACCATGATGTGCGACATGCGCATCGCGTCGGAAAAAGCAAGGTTCGGCGAGGTGTTTCTGAATCTCGGAATCATTCCGGGCGATGCGGGCAGCTGGTTCCTGTTGCGTCGTCTGGGCCACCAGAAGGCCGCCGATCTGACCTTCTCAGGGCGCATGGTCGAGGCCAAGGAAGCGCTGGAGCTTGGTATGGTGCTTGAACTTGTGCCTCATGAAAAATTGATGGAACGTGCCCGCGAACGGGCCGCTGTCATCGCCGCGAAACCGCCGCGTGCGGTGCGGGTCGCCAAGCGTCTGATGCGCAATGCCGAACGGATGGACCTGCCGGATTTCCTGAATTCCGCGGCGGCCTATCAGGCGCTCATGCATCAGACCGAAGACCACCACGAGGCGGTTGCTGCGTTCGTCGAAAAACGAAAACCCAATTTCACGGGGCGTTAAAGGAAAGATCGCATGTCAGACATCACCCAAAAGAAGATGGAGCAAATCGCGCAGATGTGGAATGCGCGCGGCAAGGGTCTGATAACGCATATGGCGCTTGAGATCGAAGAGGTCTCGACGGAAGGTGTTCGGGTTCGGATGCCGTTCAATCCGGACTTTTGCGTCGATGCGGAACAATCGCTGCTCCACGGTGGTATCCTGACGGCACTTCTGGACAGTGTCTTTGGACTGGCGAACTTTGTTGCCATCGAAGGCGTCAGTACCATGGCCACTCTTGACCTCAGAGTTGATTACCTGCGCCCGGCCCGTTCACGCGCGGATGTCATCGTTCAAGCGCATTGTTTTCGCAAGACCCGCCACATCGCCTTCAATTCCGGCAGCGTCTGGTTCGCGGGCCATGAGGATGCTGAAATAGCCAGGGGAACCGCCTCGTTTGCATTGACGCGCGGCGAAACCAGCCTGTTTGACGCAATGACAAAAGGAAAAACTTCGTGATGGACGTGCAAACTGTCAATGCCAATGTATCCCGGGTGCCGTTCTTCCGATTTCTCAACTTTGAGGTCAGAAGTCTAGACAGTCTCCATGCTGAGGCGGAAATGACCTTTGATGACCGCCATGTCGGTAACCCGATCATGGAGTACTACCATGGCGGCATAATCGCGAGTTTTATGGAGGCCACTGCCGCCATCGCGGTACAGCCCGATTTCGCCGACGTTCCGGCCAAGCCGATCAACCTGACCGTCGATTACCTCAGACCCGGTGTGAAGGGACCGCTTTTTGCGCGCGCTAACGTCACGCGCAAAGGCAAACGGATGGCAAGCGTCAGCGTGCTCAGCTGGCAGACGGATCGGGAAAAGGCGGTTGCCGAAGGGCTGTATCACTTCCTTCTGGTCTGACCGGGGCAACCGCTTTCAGGGCTACCTTGTCCTGTGGACGGGGTCGCTTCCCGGTTACAAATGCCTTCCAATAACAGATTGATGAGCATGCTGGAGAATTCAGGCAGTGATAGATATCCTTCCACTCCTGCCTTGTTCGGGTCGAACCATTCCACCGTCCAGTTTAAGGCACCCAACATCACCTGGCGCAAGGGGACGATCTTGATATCCGACCGTATGGCACCGTCGTCCTGAGCTTCACGGAGTATCCGATCCCAGAGTTTTCCATACTCACGGCGAATACCCCTGTGCCTCTCCCTGAAATGATTGGGGAGCATTCCATAGCTTCTGATATTCGCCGAGGTGAATTCGCTTGCCTTGAAGAGGAAATCCAGGTGCGCCCAGATTGCAGTCGCTATCCTGGCGTAATGATCGTACGGGGCATCGAATTTCCGAACGGCGGCTTCGACACCTGCTAGCAAGTCCCTCAGTCCGGCGTTTAGAACTTCGTCAACGATCGCTTCCTTGGAGTTGAAATGGTAATAGACGCTTCCCGCTTTCATGTCCGCTTCTTCCGCGATCTTTCTCAGCGTGGTCGCCTTGTAGCCATTGTCCCTCAGAACGCGCGCTGCGGCCTTTAGAATTTCTGCACGGGTCTTAGCCGCCTTGCCGTCGGGATCCGGGATCTTGGCGGGAGTGGCGGGGCACAGCTTCAAGCCTTCGGTACCCGCCTTGCGATGTGGACACATTCCGTCAAGTATCAGCTTACTCATTCGTACCGCGAGGATGCGCACCGGATACTTGTCGACATCGTACCATTCTACGGTCCAGTTCATGGCACTCAGGATGAACTGGCGGATCACAGCAGTGGATATGTCGCTTCGAAGGTGGCCGGCGCGTTTGGCGTCATTCAGGAATTTGCCCCAGGCCCCTGCATATGATGCACGCAATTCGCGATGCGGGGCGCGTGTTTCGTCCGACAACATCGGATAGTTCCGAATATTGGCTGACGTGAAGTCGCTGTCGGTCAAGAGATAGTTCAGATGTGTTTCAATCAGCAATTCGAAGGTCTTGCGAAAACCCTCCGAACTTGTCGGTGCCGACCGAACGATTTCACTGACCGCCTGATATAGTTGACGGACGCCAAGATCGAGAACTTCGCTCAGAATCTGGTCTTTGGATTGAAAATGATAATAAATGCTGCCGGCCTCAATGCCAGCTTCCTGCGCGATGTCGCGCATAGTCGTTGCGTGATAGCCTTCATACCGAAAAAGTCGCGCAGCCGCCGAAAGGATACCCTCACGTGTCCTCTCAGACTTGCTCAAGTCTTCGCTCAGTGTCCTGGGTGGGTCAGTCTTGTGTACCATTCCATTTCGATACTTGCGGGACACGAGACTGTCCATTGCATTAAATCTAACAAATGTTAGAATAACGCAAGGAACGTTCCGAATCAAGTTCTTTGCCAAGATGATAGCGGAAGAGGAGGACCTCCATATGCGAGGGTTGAGTGGAAAACGCGTGATCGTGACCGGCGGCGGCAGCGGCATCGGGCGCGCGGTGTGCGAACGGTTCGGCGAAGAAGGTGCCGAGATTGCGATCTTTGACATGAGCGAAGACGGGGCGAAGGAAACGGTTCGCCTGATCACCGAGGCCGGCGGCAAGGCGCAGGCCTTCAAGGTGGACATCACCGACCGTGCCCAGGTCGACAAGGCTGTAGCCGAGTTCGAGGCCGGGGGTCCGGTCGATGTGCTGGTGAACAATGCCGGCTGGGACGTGATCAAACCGTTCCTCGACACCGATCCCGACCTTTGGAAAAAGGTCATCGACATAAATCTTTACGGTCCGCTGAATATGCATCACGCGGTGCTTCCGGGCATGGTCAAGAACGGCGGCGGCCGTGTGGTCAACATCGCGTCCGACGCCGGACGCGTCGGATCATCCGGCGAAGCCGTGTATTCGGCCTGCAAGGGTGGCATCATCTCGTTCACCAAAACCGTAGCGCGCGAACTGGCGCGTAAAGGTATTCAATTGAATGCGGTCGCCCCCGGCCCGACCGATACGCCGCTGTTCGCTCAGGTTGCCGAGGGCGAGGCCGGTCAAAAGATCGCCGAAGGTCTCAAGCGGGCGATTCCGATGAAGCGTCTTGCGCAGCCGACGGATTACCCTGGCATCATCTGCTTCCTGTCGTCGGACGACGCAGGGTTCATTACCGGCCAGGTGATTTCGGTTTCGGGCGGCCTGTCCATGCACGGTTAAAACGCTGGCAGCAGCGCCGGACTCAAGGCGCTGCTGCCATACCGTGCCAAGAGTTACCTCCCCGACTGGCCGCGCCTTATGTGCGGCCCTTTTTCATTCTAGAAAGGTTGCGAATGTTTCAGCCAGGCTCTGACATCCAGCGGACAAGCACGCTGACCTCATTTCTGAAGGGCTGCGGCATTGACAGTTACGAGGAACTCGTCCGCCGTTCGAATGAAGACCCAGACTGGTTCTGGGGCCAGATCATTGACCATGCCGGGATACGGTTCGCGCGGCCCTACAGCCGGTTGCGAGATATCTCCGAAGGGCCCGAATCGATCCGGTGGGCCGTCGGGAGTACTTTGAATCTGACGGAAACCTGTCTTGACGCCCGAATTGCCGATGGCTTGGGCGACAAGGTCGCAATCGACTGGGTCGGCGAAGACGGAAGCCGCCGCCGCTGGACCTATTCCGACCTTACCGCCGAAGCCTCCCGCGTCGCCTCGGCCCTTGCCACGCGCGGTGTAAGGCCCGGTCAGGCGGTGGGCATCTATATGCCGATGATCCCCGAAATCGAGGCCGCGCTTCTGGGTATTGCCCGGCTGGGCGCGGTTGCGGTGCCGCTGTTTTCCGGTTTTGCGCCCCATGCCATCGTATCGCGCCTGAACGACGCGGATGCCGTGGCGGTGTTGACGGCGGATGCCACACCCCGGCGAGGCAAGCCGGTCTGGATGGAAGCGACCCTTGCCCAGGCTTTGACCGACGTACCATCGGTTCATACCGTGATCAGCCTGCGACGGTTCGGCGATGCGGTGGCCGATCCGGCCCGCGATCTGGACTGGACCGAAACAGTGGGCCGCGCCAGTCCGGAGTTTGCCGCCGTTCCCGTCAGTGCCGATGACACCTTTCTCATCGCCTATACATCGGGCACCACCGGGCGGCCCAAGGGTGTCGTGCATACCCATTTGGGCGTGCAGGCCAAGGCCACGGCCGATTTCCTGCTTTGCCTCGACATGAAACGGGATGACCGGCACCTCTGGATGACCGACATGGGGTGGGTCATGGGACCGCTCACCCTTTTATCGGTGCTCTTGTCCGGTTCGACTCTGGTGCTGGCCGAGGGCGCACCATCAATGCCCGGCGATCCCTTCAGGCTGCTGCGTCTTGCGTCCGAGATGGAGGTCACGCATCTCGGCGTGGCCCCGACCCTGGTACGGCAGTTCATGACGCAGGATACTGAATCTTTGTCGGGCTACGACTTGTCGTCCCTGCGCATCGTCGCCTCGACCGGCGAGCCCTGGACCGAGGATGCCTGGCTCTGGCAGCTCGATCATATCTGTCGCCGCCGCGCCGTGCCGCTGAACATCTCGGGCGGGACCGAGCTTTTTGGCGCGATCCTGACCTCGACCGTGCTGCACGAGCTCAAGCCCGGCGGATTTTCGGCCCAGGCCCTGGGTGTCGGGGCCAAGGTTCTGCGCCAGGACGGCAGCGAAGCCGCACCGGGCGAGGTCGGCGAACTGGTCGTGACCCAGCCGCCTCTGGGTCTGACCCCGGCCATCAGGGGGGACCGCGATCGCTACCTTGACACCTACTGGTCCACCTTCCCCGGCCTCTGGCGGCACGGCGACTGGGTGCGCTGCGATCCGGACGGGACATGGTATATCCTGGGCCGGTCGGACGACACGCTGAACATCGCCGGCAAACGCATCGGCCCGCCCGAGATCGAGGCGGCCCTGACCGAAACCGGAGAGGTGGTGGACGCCGCGGCCATCGCGGCACCTGATGACATCAAGGGCGTGGCTGTCGTCTGCGTCTGCGTGGCGGCACCAAATGTGTCGCCGGACGCGGAGCTCGTGAACCGGCTCAAGGATCGTGTCGGGGAGATCGTCTCGAAACCCTTCCGCCCGCGCGAGATCCACTTTGTCGAAGCGCTGCCCAAGACCCGCAGCATGAAAACCATGCGCCGTGTCGTGCGCGCCGCCTTTCTCGGTGAAGATCCAGGCGATCTGTCGTCGATCAGCAACCCGGAAACCATTCAGCCCATCGCAGACCTGCAAAAGGAAAAGTCATGATCACTGTTTTCGGAGCCACGGGCACGACTGGTGCGCCCCTCGTCGACACGCTTCTGGCAAAAGGCGCGACCGTGCGCGCTGTCACCAGCGACCTCTCAAAGTTAGACGCGCTAAAGGCCAAAGGATGCGAGGCGGTCGTCGCGGATTTCACGGACCCTGCCGCGCTGGCGCGGGCCTGTGACGGGGCAGAAAAGATATACCTGGTCACGCCTGCCCATCTGAACATGCGCCAGTGGAAGGCGAACGTGATCGAGGCGGCCAAGGCCGCGGGCGTGCGCCATATCGTTGTGGCCACGGGGCTTGGCGCGTCGCCCAAGGCGGGGCTGACCTTTGGAAAGTGGCATTCCGAAACCCAGGAGCTGCTGAAGCAAAGCGGCCTTGACTGGACCTTTGTCCAGCCGACCTATTTCATGCAGAACCTGCTGTGGCAGGCCGGTAACATTGCAAAGGACGCCGTGTACTATGACGATCTGGGCGGCCCCGTGGCCTGGATCGACGCCCGCGACATCGCGGATGTCGCCGCCGAGGCGCTGACCGCTCCGGGTTACGAAGGCAAGGCTCTTGGTCTGACCGGGCCCGAAGCTCTTACCGGAGAAGATATCGCCGCCCTCCTGTCCAGGGTGACCGGGCGCACTGTCACCTGCGCACCCCTGTCGGCCGAAAATGCCAAGGCGGGCATGGTGGCTGGCGGAATGCAGGACGAGGTCGCCAGAGCCATGGTCGAATTGGCTTCCATCGCGCCCAAGGGCTACCTTGCCGGCATCGAGACCACGGTCAGCGATGTGATGGGACGCCCGGCGCGCCGATTTGCCGATTTCGTCGCCGAGAACCGGGATGCTTTCGTCAAGTAACCTGATGGCGGCGCCGCTTTATCTCGAACTGGCGCCGCCTGAGGAAGCGGCCAAACAGATCGACCATTTGTTCGTGTTCCGCGATACCGGTGTGCTGAGCGGTGGTGGACGCGGGCGGTTCGCAACCGACCTCTTTACCCTTTCGGTAACGCGCGACGACAGCGGCGGCGGGCGCGTATCGCTGGCAGAACCGCGCCCCTATTTTTCGCCCCGCCCAAGGCCATTCCAGGGTGTCGTGGCCGGGCTGCGACTGTCGTCACGACCGCAGCGATTTCCCGACTCCAAAGGGCTGGACATGCTGGCCTCAGAACTGGCCCGGATTCAGACCGGGGACGATGACCTGCCTGCGCTCATCGCGGTGCTTGACGGCCTTGCGAGAGACCTGAGCTTTGCCGCACCAACCGGAGCTTACAGCGACCGGACCAAACGTCGAAAGGTGCGGGCGGAAACCGGCGTGTCGCGGCGGCGGCTTGCGACCTTGCGACGCTTTCGCCGGGCTCTCGGGCAGCTTGCGTCAAAGACCCTGCCGCTGAGCGATCTGGCGCTGGACGCCGGATATTACGATCAATCTCACTTGTCCGCCGCTTGCCGGATCTTCGCCGGCAAACCGCCCGGCGCGTTGCGCGCTCTGTCTATTCCGCGTCGTTTTGACCTTTCGCTACAAGATACGCGCCTCAAAGACCGCCTAAGATTGGTCATTGACGAATGAAATCGAAGAGGAAGACCCGCCATGACACAATTCAAACCGAAAAACCCCGACTATGACGCACGCGTGCGCAACAGTTTCGATCGCCAGAAGGTGATGAACACGTTGGGGATCAGCATTGCCGAGTTGTTACCCGGCCGCATCGTTCTGGAAATGGCACATCAGGTTGCACTGACCCAGCAGCATGGGTTTTTGCATGCCGGAATCGTGTCGACAGCGCTGGACAGCGCCTGCGGATACGCGGCCTTTTCGCTGATGCCAGCGGACGCGGCAGTGTTGACGGCCGAATTCAAGATCAACCTACTCAACCCGGCGGACGGCGAACGGTTTCGCTTCGTCGCTGACGTGGTGAAACCAGGCAGGACGCTGACCATATGCGAGGCGCGTGCCTATGCCGTGAAGGGCCAGGATGAAAAGCTCGTCGCAACGATGACCGGAACGCTCATGGCGCTGATCGGGCGGGCGGGGGTCGCGGACTGAGCGCAACCCGGCCGCAGCACATCCGATCCGGGCGGTCGGGCCGATTATTCAGACAGCTGGATCAGCTGTTCCAGCGGCTCGCGACCTCGGCCAACCGTTTCCCGTAGGCGCGCGCGGTATCCAGATCGCCGCCAGCAGGTTCAGACCTGTCAAGCGGTAATGTTAGCTTTTAGCAGTGCGGTCGCCGATTGTCCGTCGTCAGGGTTTTTCGGAGAGCTGAGACTGTATCGTAACGGAGGATCTGGTTCGGTTTCTGTTCAAGTTTATGCGGCAGCGGCCTGATGCTGCAACCGTAATTGGAACGGATGGACGCCCACGGTGCCGATGGGCTGCCGTCACGCCGGAGTTTCCAGTCAGGGCTGAGCTGGCGCACCATTCTGGCCAAGCGCGAGAACTTTCGTGCTGCCTTCGCCGGGTTCGACTTTCGGGGAGTTGCGAACTTTGACGACAACGACATTGAGCGCCTACTTGCCGATGAAGGAATTGTTCGCTATCGAGGCAAGATCGAAGCCGTGATCAACAACGCTCGCCGTACTTTCGAGGTCGTCCAAGAGGAAGGCTCCTTCGCCGCATTCATCGATCACGTCCCAATTGGTGGTGTAGCTCAAGGCTGGCCAGCTGGTTTTCGGCGCGCCGAGCTGGTCAGTCCGTCTGCGCGGCAGGCAGGCTGACGATGGGATCATCGCAGACGGGCCCAAGGTTTCCAGTGTCATGTAGCGAGAGCGCTGGACGGCCCATTCCTCAGTCTGCTCCATCAGGATCGCGCCGACGAGACGCCGGATCGAGGCTTCATTGGGAAAGATCCCGACGACATCGGTGCGCCGCTTGATCTCGCCGTTCAGACGTTCGATCGGATTGGTCGAGTGTAACTTCGCCCGGTGTTGCTGGGGGAAGGTCATGTAGGCCAGCACGTCCTCCTCGGCGCCATCCATGAGGGTCGCGAGCTTGGGCAGCTTGCCCCGCATCTGGTCGGCGACGTTTCGCCATTGGGTCTTGGCCGCCGCATGGTCCGGCTGGGCGAAGGCGGTGGCGATGAAGGCTGATATGACGCGACGGCTGCTCTTGCCGGCATGGGCGAGCGCATTTCGCTGGAAATGCACGCGGCAGCGCTGCCAGGTGGTGGACAGGACACGCGCCGTGGCAGCCTTGATCCCCTCGTGTGCGTCGCTGATCACCAGCTTCACCCCGTTCAGTCCGCGGCGCACCAGGTCGCGCAGGAAATCGGTCCAGAACGTCTCGGCCTCGGACGGCCCGATGGACATGCCCAGCACCTCGCGGCGCCCGTCCGTGTTGACGCCGACGGCAATGGTCACGGCGACGGAGACGATACGACCGCCCTGTCGGACCTTGAGATAGGTGGCGTCGATCCAGAGGTAGGGCCATTCGCCCTCGATCGGGCGGGTGAGAAAAGTATCGACGCGTTCGTCGATTTCCTCGCACAGGCGGCTGACCTGGCTCTTCGAGATGCCGGTCCCGCCCATCGCCTGGACCAGATCGTCCATGGATCGGGTCGAGACGCCGTGGACATAGGCCTCCTGAATGACCGCCGTCAGGGCCTTCTCGGTGGCCCGGCGCGGCTCGAGAAAGGACGGGAAATAGCTGCCGCTGCGCAGCTTTGGGATGCGCAACTCCACGTTCCCGGCCCGCGTCTGCCAGTCCCGATCTCGGTAACCGTTCCGCTGCACAAGCCGTGCCGGATTCTTCTCGCCATAGTCGGCGCCTGTCTTCGCGCCAACCTCGAGTTCCATCAGCCGCTCGGCGGCAAAACCGATCATATCTCGAAGAAGATCGGCGTCTGCGCTCTTCTCCACAAGCTCTCGCAGGTCCATCATGGGTTTGGTCATCGGGGTCTTCCTTCGGTTCAGGTTGGTTCAGCAACCCGACCCTACCGAAAATTTTCCGATGACCACCGCGCCCTTGATGCCGTCCTACAGCGCCTCATGCGGAACGCGGACGCCATCAAGGGCGCGACCCAGAGTTACACCTCTCCAAGGGACGTGACCCATTCATCTGGCTATATGAACCTGCCAAGGACGACGCACTGCCACAAATGCGGTCCAAATCACCAGCGTCCGAGACCCTTTCCAAAGACCTACGAAAGCTTGGCTTCAAATTCGTGGGACCGACCACCGTATATGCATTCATGCAGGCCATGGGATTTATCAACGATCACGCAGAAGTCTGTTGGATGCGAAAGGACGTCGAAACAGCCCGAAACACCCTTCGCACACCGACATAGGCAACTGTCGGCCAATTAACGTGAAAAAAAATTCAGGGCCACTTAGCGTGGAAAGTCACAGACAGGTTTCGCGTCAGTCGACCGAGACTTCAGAGCCTTGAGAGTAGCGTGGCCAATTGAGCGGCGTCTTTGGGTTTCAGCTTTGCGCCGATCCTTTCCGACAGAACCCGTTCATAGATCGGCCACATCGCCCTCCTGACAGATTTACCCTTTTCAGAGATAGAAATGTTTTGACCTCGCCCATCTTCCAAGCAGTCCTGTCGGTCCACCAGCCCTGCTTTCACCATACGGTTCAGCAACCGCGATGTACCGTATTGGGGTAACAAAATCCGGTCTTTGAGTTCGAATGGCCGGAGTCCGTCTGGGCCTGCCTTCTCGAGTTCCAGAAGCGCGTCATACCATGCAAGTGGCGGGTATCCTGCCGATTTCAGAGACGTTTCGACAGCCTCAAGCAAAACGCGGCTTTTAGTCATGAGGGCTGTCCAGGCGGCCTCAGTAGCATGGTCAATCTCGTTCATACCCAGCACCTATCATGTACATGTAAGTGCATCAACCTTGACGCGGCATATGACGCGGCATATATAGATGCCAATGCATCGACATATGGGATCATATCATGTCACAATCGCACCTCACAGAATTTGGGATATTCCTGCTCCGTATAGCACTCGGGATCATGTTCCTGGCGCACAGCCTGTTTCTCAAGCTCTTCATTTTCACACTTCCCGGAACGGCGCAGTTCTTCATTTCGATCGGGCTGCCCGGCTGGTTTGCTTATATGGTCTTTGCAGTCGAGGCGATTGCCGGTGCCCTTTTGGTCCTCGGCGTACAGGCTCGGTGGGTCGCATCGGCGACCGTGCCCATCCTGGCCGGTGCGACCTGGGCTCACTCCGGAAACGGCTGGATGTTCGGATACGAGAACGGCGGGTGGGAATACCCGGCCTATCTGACGCTGCTTGCCATCGTGCAAGGGCTTCTGGGCGACGGCCGTTTCGCCCTCAGCCCTTCCTTCGCGCCCGGTAACGTGCAGATGGCGGGAGAGACAACATGAGCCTCCACCTCATTAGCCATGCGCTCTGCCCATATGTGCAGCGCGCGGCGATCTCGCTCACTGAGAAAGGTGTCACGTTCGAGAGAACTGACATCGATCTTTCGAACAAGCCCGACTGGTTTCTTGCCATATCTCCGCTGGGCAAGACGCCTGTCCTGGTTGTGGACGGGACGCCGATTTTCGAATCTGCGGTTATCCTCGAATATCTTGAGGATACACAACCCCACGCGCTCCATCCGCACGACGCTCTCGATCGCGCCCGCCACCGTGCCTGGATTGAATTTGGATCTGCTGTCTTGAACGACATTGCGGGGTTCTACTCGGCGCCGAACGAGAAAGCGTTGGAAGAAAAAGTGGCGGCGCTCCGCTCAAAGTTCCTTCGGCTGGACGCGGAGCTTGGGGAGGGACCATGGTTCGATGGCCACCGGTTCAGCCTCGTCGATGTCGTATTCGGCCCGGTCTTCCGCTATTTCGACGTTTTTGACACCATCGGAGAGTTTGGCGTCTTCACAGGGCTTGCCCGTGTAAGGGCCTGGCGACATGAACTGGAGCGTCGGGTTTCTGTGAAGAATGCCGTCAGTGAAGATTACCCGACCCTTCTGCGTGACTTCATCAGACGGCGCAATTCTTACCTGTCCCAGATCATGCAGACAGGAGGGCCGAAGAAGACAGTTACACAGGTGCGATCGGCTGACCGCTGATCACTTGATATCGTTTTGTCGGGCCGCAGTACAGAACCGGACGTTTGAGGTCGCTTGGCGAATGTCCGCTTTGTCCCGCACATCGGATAGTCGCCGACTTTCCCTTGAAGGCCCGCAGCAGCGTCAACCGGCACTTGCCGGCATTCCATGCCCGTCCGTGCGAAGCGCCGGGTTACCTGCTGCTCCCACAGCGCAACCTGGAACAAACCACCGATCGCGCTGATTAATGGCTTAGGGATCGAAGAATCCTCCTGAGCTCAATCCCCCGGAATACCCGCAGCCCTGTGGTCCGACAGAGGGCAGCACATCAATCGCGGGTCAATCTATCCCAGTTGGTGGACCTCTTTCAGGGGGCTACTCCAAAGGGCGGGGATGAGAAGCTCATCGCAACGATGAAAGGAACGCTTATATCGCTAGTGGGGCGAACGGGCGTGGCGGGGTGACGATCGGGTCAGAGCGAAAATTAATCTGCGAGCCGGGCTTCGAGGATATGCCGCTGGACCTTTCCGCTGGTCGATCTGGGAAAGTCCTCGAACGCGATGAAGCGAATTTCGCGCGGTCGCTTATAGCCAGCCAGGCTTTCGCGGCACAAGTTCAGCAGCGCCTCGGCATCCGGCCCGTCATCGTCACAGGCGACAAAGGCCACCGGGCTTTCCCCCCATTTCGCGTCGAAGGCCCTGACCACGGCAGCATCGATCACATCGGGATGGGAAAGAAGCACACGTTCGATTTCCGCCGGATAGACGTTTTCACCTCCGGTCTTGATCAGGTATTTCGCCCGATCCACAAAGTCGACGGTGCCGTCCGCATTGCGCCGGAACAGATCGCCCATGTGGAAAAAGCCGTTGCGAAAGTCACGGGCATTGGTGTCGTCGGCGTTCCAGTACCCGGAAAACAGCGTCGAACCCCGAAGCGCCATTTCGCCCGGCGTTCCATCGGGGACTTCGCGGTCGTCGGGATCGACCAGCCGCACCTCGCAAAAGGCGCTGATGCGCTTGGACAGCCGGTCCGGGGTCACACCCGGCGCGATCAGATCGGCGGTTCCCGGCGGCAGGCCGGTTTCGGTCGCCCCGAAGGAATTCAGATAGGGCGTGTCCAGAAGACCGGTCAGTTCCGCGATCTGATGCGGCGGCACCAGATCAGCCATTGCGCCGCAAACCTTGATCCCCTTCAGCGGCAAAGGGTTGGCGTGCCGTTCGTTAATAAAAGCCTCCAGTGCCCCGGGCATCATCACGAACCAGCCGATCCTGTGGCGTGACAGCGCCTCGTTGATGACGGCGGGCTGCAGCCCGTCCACCATCACCACGGTCCCGCCCCGCAGGATCGTTGCCAGCGCATGATCGGTGGAGGCCATGTGGAACATCGGCGCCCAGGCGATGAACCCGTCGCCGGGATCCAGCGCCAGCTGGGCCGCAAAAACCATGGATCGGGCGATATGCGCGCGGTGGCTGATATGCGCCCCCTTGGGCAGGCCCGTGGTCCCCGAGGTATAGAGGATCGTCAGACCGGCCTCGGGGTCGTCAACCATGGTTCCGGTGCGCGGGTCCGGCTCGACCCCGGCAATGGCCGTTTCCAGGTCTGGCCCGACGGTTAGACAGGGTGTCGACGCGACGGCGCGGTAAGCTTCTGAAAGTTCCGGTTCGACAACCGCGAGAACCGGCTCGACCAGATCGATGCAGTGCCGCAGTTCATCGGGGGCAAGCCGCCAGTTCAGACAGGCGACGATCGCGCCGATTCCCGCTGCTGCAAGTTCGACCTCCAGGTATTCTGAGCGGTTATGCGACAGGATCGCGATCCTGTCTCCGGGCGCCACGCCTCGTGCCAGAAAGACAGCCGCCAGACGATCGACCCGCTCCAGCAGTTCTGCATAGGTCAGTTTCCTGCTGCCGTCCTCGATGGCGAGGGCGCGGGCGCAGTCATGTGCGCGGGTTCGAAAGATCGAATACAGATCAGCGCGCCCCGCGCGGATGACGTCGGTCAGCATAGTTTCCCCCTTGCCCGAGCCTCGGTTCAGAGATCCTGCGCCAGGCGCACGCCCTCATCAATGGCGCGCAGCGCATCCAGTTCGGCGGCCTCCTTTGCCCCGCCGATCATCGTAACCGGGACGCCGCGCGCTACAACCTCTTTGGCCAGGGCTCGTTCCGGTTCCTGACCGGTGCACAGCACAATTGTATCGGCTGCGATGACCGTCGGGTTTCCGTCCGCGACGATGTGCAGCCCCGCATCGTCGATATGTTCATAGGTCACCCCGCCCATTGCCTCGACCCCATGTTTGCGCAGCGCGTTGCGCAGGATCCACCCTGTCGAAACACCAAGCCCCGCGCCCGGTTTAGCGGTCTTGCGCTGCAGCATGACGACCTTGCGGCGCGACGGCTTCGGTGCCAGAGGGTCGCCCGCCAGGGCACCCGAGGAGACAAATTCGGGGTCCACACCCCAGGTTTCGCAAAAGACGTCGGAATTCGCGGTCTCGGCGGGTTTGGTCACTAGGAACTCGGCCACATCATGACCGATGCCCCCCGCCCCCATCACCACGACACGGTCGCCCGCCTCGCGGTCACCGGACAGAATTTCGGCGTAGGTCGCGACGCTGGGATGGTCGATACCCGGCAGGTCGGGAATGCGCGGCGTGACCCCGGTGGCGATGACCACATGGTCAAATCCCTCAAGATCGCTCGCCTCTGCCCGCTGTCCCAGACGCTGCGTGACCCCGTGTTTCTGCATCTGACCGGCATAATACCGCAGGGTTTCGTCGAATTCGTCCTTGCCTGGTGCGGCGCGGGCCAGATTCAGCTGACCGCCCAATTTGTCCTGCGCTTCGAACAGGGTGACATCGTGGCCCAGCCGCGCCGCCTCGGCGGCTGTGGCCATGCCCGCGGCACCACCGCCAACGACGGCCACTTTCTTTGGCGTGTCGGTTGGCGTATCCCGGAATTCCGTTTCACGCCCGGCCCTTGGATTGACCAGACATCCGACCGGCCGGTCCGAAAAAATGAAATCCAGGCAGGCCTGGTTGCAGGCAATGCAGGTGTTGATCTCGTCTGCGCGGCCCTCGCGCGTCTTTTTCACGAAATGCGGATCGGCCAGAAACGGGCGCGCCATCGAGATCATGTCCGCATCGCCAGAGGCAAGTATGTCTTCTGCAAGCTGGGGTGTGTTGATCCGGTTCGAGGCGACTACCGGGATCGACACCGCCGCTTTGACGTTGGCTGCCGCCTTGCGCCAGGCACCGCGCGGCACCGGGTAGGCGATCGTCGGCACGCGGGCCTCATGCCAGCCGATGCCGGTGTTCAGGATATCCGCACCCGCAGCCTCGATCTTGCGGGCCAGTGCGGCAATTTCATCGGCGGGCGCGCCGCCCTCGACCAGATCGGCCGCCGAAATCCGGTAGATGACCAGAAAGTCGGGGCCGCAACGTTCGCGCACCGCGCGCACGATCTCGACCGGGAATCGGTGGCGGTTCGCGGCGCTGCCGCCCCAGTCGTCTTGGCGCTTGTTGGTGTGGGTGACGGTGAATTCGTTGATCAGGTATCCTTCGGACCCCATGATCTCGACGCCATCAAAGCCTGCGGCCTGCGCATTGGCGGCCGCCACGGCAAAATCCTCGATGGTACGGAGAATGTCGGCTTCGGTCATTTCACGCGGGATGAAACGGTTGATCGGAGCGCGGATCGGCGACGGGGCCACACACCCTTCGATCTTGGCATAGCGCCCGGCGTGGAGGAGTTGTGCGCAGATCAGGCTGCCTTCGGCCTGCACCGCCTCGCAGATCGGGCGCAGGTCAAGCGCTTCTTCCGGGTCATCGATTCTCGGACCTTCTGGATCGAATATGCCCTCGGCATTGGGCGAAAACCCGCCGGTGACCAGAATCGCCGCCTCCCCCCGCGCACGCTCGGCGTAAAATGCGATCTGTTTGGCTATGCCGTCGGGCTCGGTTTCCAACCGCGTGTGCATCGACCCCATGATGACACGATTTCGCAACGTATGCTGGCCTGCGCGGATGGGCGAGAGCATGGTTTCAAAGCTTCCATCTGGTCTATTTTTCACTTTGGTTCTCCTCCTCAAAACTGCACTTGATCTACATTCTAACATTTGTTAGATTTTTTTGGAAAGAAGATTTTCGCTCATGGGGAGGAGCACCGATGCAATTCCAGCCTACAGACGATCAGAAGGCGTTTCGCGAGACCGCAAAGCGCTTCGCAACTGAAAGGCTTGCGCCCACATATCAAGAACGCGCCAGCGGCCATACATTCGACCGTGCGCTGATCAAGGAGATGGGCGCACTGGGGCTGATCGGGGCCGATCTGCCCGAGGAATTCGGGGGACTCGGCGAAAGCTCTGTCACGTCAGGGCTGATCGTCGAAGAGATCGCCTATGCCGATTTCAACGCAAGTTACGTGCAGCTTCTGGGCTCTCTCATGGGCGGAATGGTTGCCAAACATGCCTCCAAGAACATCGCGTCGGAATGGGTGCCCAAGGTTGTTTCGGGTGATGCCGTCATTGGTCTGGGCCTGACAGAGCCGCGTGGCGGTTCGGATGCGGCGAACCTGATTCTGAGGGCCGAGAAATCCGGCAACGGCTGGCGGCTGAACGGTGAAAAGACATCCATGAGTTTTGCCAGTCAGGCGGATGCGGCGGTCGTCTTTGCCCGTACCGGCGATCCTGACGGCGGCTCACGCGGGGTCAGCGCCTTTTTCGTCGATCTGAACCAGGAAGGCATCAAGCGCACCCATTTTGACGACATCGGCACCAAGCCTGTCGGGCGCGGCTCGGTTTTCTTTGACGATGTTTTCGTGCCGGCTGAAAACATGATGGCGGAACAGGACCGTGCTTTTGGCACGATCATGGCGGGCTTCGACTATTCCCGCGCACTGATCGGGCTGGAGTGCCTGGGGGCCGCGCAAGCGTCGGTGGATGAAACCTGGGCCTACGTTCAGGAGCGCGAGGCATTCGGAGCCCCGATCGTGCAGTATCAGGGTGTCAGCTTTCCCTTGGCCGAGGCCGAGACCCAACTGACCATGATGCGCCAGCTTTGCTATTACACGCTGGACCTGCGCGACTGTGGCCTGCCCCACACCTCTCAGGCTGCCATGTGCAAATGGTACCTGCCCAAAACCGCCTGCGAGATCCTGCACCAGTGCCTGATCCTGCACGGACATTACGGCTACACCACCGACCTGCCCCACCACCAGCGTTACAACGACGTTCTCGGCCTTCAGATCGGCGACGGCACCGCGCAGATTCAGAAGCTGGTGATCGCCCGCGAGAAGGTCGGTCGCATGGCGCTGCAGTATGACAAGAAGGCGAAGGGAGCCTCGAAATGAGCGACCCCATCCTCGTCACTTCCGAGGGCAACACCGGCATCATCGAACTGGCCCGCCCCGAGAAATTCAATTGCCTATCACTTGAGGTGCATGAGCGTATTTCTGTCGCGCGTGCGGAATTCGAGGCGAACCCCGCTATTCGGGCGATCCTCATCCGGGCGCAGGGCAAGCACTTTTGCACCGGTGCCGATCTGGTGGAAGTGAAAGGTAAATTGAACGATCCCGCCGCGCTGGACCATTTCATCGCCTTTGGCATGAACAACCTGCGTGCGCTTGAAACCTCCTCCCTCCCTGTCGTGGTGGCAGTGCAGGGGTTGTGTCTGGCCGGCGGGATCGAACTGATGCTGGCATGCGATGTGTGTTTCGCGGCCGAAAGCGCCCAGTTTGGCGATCAGCACGCGCAATTCGGGCTGATTCCCGGTTGGGGTGGCTCGCAGCGGTTGACACGGTTGATGGGGCAGCGCAGGGCGCTCGACCTGATGTTCTCGGCCCGCTGGCTCAAGTCGGACGAGGCCAAAGAGGCCGGATTGGTCAACTACATCGTGCCGGATGCGGACCTGCACAAGTCTGCGCTGGAATACTGCGAGAAAATCGCCACCCGTTCACGTCCCGGCATCGCCGAGATGAAGCGGTTGGCGCGCGAAGGCGCGGACCTTGGTATCGACCAGCAGATGCGGCTTGAGCGCGATGCCGCCGTGCGCGCACTGCCCAGCGATGACGTGGCGGAGGGCCTCGATGCATTCGAGAACCGGCGCGCCCCCGAATTCAAGGCTTGAGGACGAAACATGGATTTCATTTTGAACGACGAACAACGCCAGATTTACGACTATGGCGGCCAGCTGGCGCAGAAGTTCGACAACGATTACTGGCTGAGACACGCACGCAAGCACGAGTTTCCGCACGAAATGTTCCGCCAGATCGCCGATGACGGCTTCCTCGGCATCATGGTGCCCGAGGAATATGGCGGCGCGGGCCTTGGTATGACCGAAATGGCCCTGTTCATGGAGGGCACCGCCAATCACGGCATTCCGCTTTTGATGATGGTGGTCGGGCCGACCATGTCGCTGGCCCATATCGCCAGCCACGGAAGCGAGTTCCACAAGAAAGAACTGCTGCCGGCTGCCTGCCGCGGTGATATCCAGTTCTGTTTCGCGATCACTGAACCGGGGGCCGGGTCGAACACGATGAAGGCCACTACGCTGGCCAAGCGTCGAGGCAACCGGTTCAGCCTGTCGGGCGAAAAGACCTTCATCACCGGGGCCGAAGTGGCCGACTACTGCCTCGTGGTGGCGCGGACCAAACCGCATACCGAGGTCAGCCGCAAGACCGACGGCTTTACCCTGTTCGCCGTGGATCTGAAGAAAAAAGGCGTCGACAAGCAGCGGGTGAAGATCTCGATCCCCCTGCCCGAGGAGCAGTGGACACTGTTCTTCGACGATGTGGATCTCGGCCCCGAGGATGTGGTCGGCGAGGTGGACGAAGGGTTCTCGATCCTGTTCGACAGCCTCAACCCCGAGCGTATCATCCTGGCCGCCTTGTGCTGCGGCATCGGCCGGTTCGCCCTGAACAAGGGCGTGGCCTATGCCTCCGAGCGCAATGTGTTCGGCCAACCCATCGGTGCGCACCAGGGCGTGCAGCACCCGATGGCCAAGGCGCACACAGCGGTCGAGATGGCCAGCCTGATGACCCGGCGCGCGGCATGGGAGTTCGACAACAAGCTGCCTGCCGGTGCGTCGTCGAACATGGCGAAATATGCCGCCGCCGAAGCCGGGATCGAAGCGGTCGACGCGGCGCTTCAGGCGCATGGTGGATCGGGCTTTACCGAAGATACGGGGCTTTATGAGATGTACCCGCTGGTCCGCCTGCTGCGCACAGCGCCGGTGAACCGCGAACTGTGCCTGAGCTTTATCGGCGAAAAGGTCATGGGGCTGCCACGATCCTATTGATCGCCACGGCTTGGAACGGAGAACGACATGCAATTTGGAATGCGCTTCCGGCGGGAAGATGCCGCCGACAAGGTAAATGATCGCTTCTGGCACGCGATCGAGGGCACGCCGCTCGACGAGGTGCGCCGTATTCAGGAAGAGCGGCTGCGCGATCAGATGGCCTATCTCAAGGCAAACTCGACTTTCTATCAGGAGAAGTTCGCGAAAGCCGGTGTGGAATTCGACGATATCCGCACCATCGAAGACCTCCAGAAACTGCCCTATACCTACAAGACCGAGATCCGCGAAAGCCTGGCCGCCGAACCGCCGTTCGGCAAACACCGGGCCGCGCCGATGGCCGATATCATCCAGATGCAGGCCTCGTCCGGCACCACCGGAAGCCCGTCTTACGTGGCGCTGACCGAAGCCGATACCGAGATGTGGCACGAGATGACGGCGCGCTGTTTCTTTGCCAATGGCGTGCGGTCCGGCGATATGGTGCTGCATGCGTTTTCGCTGGCCAAGGGTTTTGTCGGCGGCATTCCGGTGATGCAGGGGTTGCAGTACATGGGCGCAATCGACGTGCCTGTGGGGGCGGATGGTGGCGTGGAACGGCTGCTGCGCGCCTGCGCCGACACGCGCCCGCGTTGCATCGTCGGCGCGCCGAATTTCGTGCTGCACCTGGCTGACAAAGCGCCCGAAGTGCTCGGCTGCAAAGCCAGTGAACTGGGCGTCGAACAGATCATCGTCGGTGGCGAACCCGGCGGCGGCATTCCCGCCATCCGGGCCAAGATCGAAGCGGCCTGGGGCGCGAAATGCTGTGAGATGCTGGGCGGCACCGATCTGGGTGTGACCTATTGGGCTGAATGCGATGCCCAGTCGGGGATGCATATGGTCAACATGGACTACATCATTACCGAATTGCTCGACCCCGAAAGCGGAGAAATCATCCCTTGGGAAAAGGGTGCCGAGGGCGAGATGATCTATACCGCGCTCGGCCGTCGGGCGAGCCCGCTCGTGCGATTCCGGTCGGGCGATTACATCGAGGTTCTCGACACCGACTGCACCTGCGGGCGCACCGGGCCCAAGATCCGCTGCACCGGCCGGACCGACGACATGCTGATCGTGCGCGGGGCCAATGTCTTTCCCTCGGCCATCAACAGCGTGATCACCGAGATGGTGCCGGAGACCAACGGCGTCATGCGCATCGTGGCCGATTTCGAGGGTCACACCACGCAGGGCGCGCTGACGGTGATCGTCGAACGCGGTCCCGACCGCGACGCCGCGGATGACCAGGCGCTCAAGAAGAAAATCGAGCAGCGCCTGCGCGATGCCCTTGTCTTCAAGGCCGACGTTCACCTTGTCGCGCCCGACACCTTTGAGAAACCCGGTGCCGCCAAGGTCGCCTTCGTTCTGAGAGAATATCCGGACCTGCCATGACAAGAATGAAATCCCTTCTCGACACCGGGTCCGACGACTTCCGCGCCAACGACGTGTCTTACCGCGAAAAGGTCGATGAACTACATGCCCTCCGGCTCAAACAGCGCGTCGGCGGCCCCGAAAAGGCGCGCAAACGTCATGTGGACAAAGGCAAAATCCTGCCGCGCGAAAGAATTGAAAGGCTGATCGACCCGGGTACACCATTCCTGGAACTCGGCGAGCTGGCCGGGTTGAACAAATATGAAGGCGTGCCACCGGGCGCGGGCATCATCACGGGCATCGGTGTGATCGAAGGCCGTCAGTGCATGATCATCGCCAATGATGCCACCGTAAAGGGCGGCACCTATTTCGGCATGACTTCCCGCAAGCATGTGCGCGCCCAGAAGATCGCATGGAAGAACCGTCTGCCCGTCATCACCCTCGTGGATTCCGGCGGTGCCTTCCTGCCGGATCAGGAAAACATCTTTCCTGACGAAGGCCAGTTCGGGTCCATCTTTCACCAACAGATCGGCATGTCGGGCGATGGTGTGCCGCAAATCGCCGTGGTCATGGGGCCCTGCACCGCGGGTGGCGCATATATTCCCGCGCTCTGTGACGAAGTGGTGATCGTGCGCGGTCAGGGCTTTATGTATCTGGGCGGACCGGAATTGACCTTTGCCGCAACCGGC
Organism: Sedimentitalea nanhaiensis DSM 24252; assembly: GCF_000473225.1. Classification (GTDB taxonomy): domain Bacteria; phylum Pseudomonadota; class Alphaproteobacteria; order Rhodobacterales; family Rhodobacteraceae; genus Sedimentitalea; species Sedimentitalea nanhaiensis. Next base: position 166,161 of record NZ_KI421510.1, on the reverse strand, counting down.
GAAAAGGTCGAAGCCGAAGAACTGGGTGGCGGCAAGATGCATTCGTCGGTGTCGGGCGTGACCGACCATCTGGCCGAGGATGACGCCCACGCCCTGGCCATCACCCGCGAGATCGTCAGCCATCTGGGCGAAAAGCCCCGGCCCCGCAAGACGCCCGCCGCGCCGCGCCCGCCGGCCTATCCGGTCGAGGAAATCTACGGCATTGTCAGCCGCGATCCCAGGGTGCCGACAGACAACCGCGAGATCGTCGCGCGGCTGGTGGACGGCAGCGATTTTCACGAATTCAAGCCGCTTTATGGCGACACGATCATGACCGGCTGGGGGCGCATCCACGGCCACGAGGTCGGGATCATCGCCAATACAGGCGTGCTTTTCGTCGAAGCCGCGCTGAAGGCGACGCATTTCATCAATCTCTGCGTCCAGCGTGATATTCCGCTGCTGTTCCTGGCCGATGTGAACGGCTTCATGGTGGGCCGCGAGGTCGAGCAGATGGGCATTGCCAAGGCCGGTGCTAAAATGATCACGGCCATGTCTTCGGCCCGGGTGCCGAAATTCACAATCATCACCGGTGGCTCTTACGGCGCGGGATACCTGGCGATGCTGGGCCGCCCGTTCCAGCCGGACGCAATGTTCGCCTGGCCGACGGGACGGTCGGCAATCATGGGGCCGGAACAGGCCGCCAGCGTGCTGGCTCAGGTCCGCGCGCAGATCAACGAACGCGAAGGCAAAAGCTGGACCCCCGAGGAGGAGGAAGCCTTCAAGGCACCGATCCGCAAGGAATACGAAGATTTTCAGGGGGCCTATAATTTTGCTTCCAACCTTTGGATCGACAGCGTGATCGAGCCCTGTGAGACCCGTGACGTCATGGCGCTGATGCTGGATGTAACATCGCGCAGACCCAAGGTCGAAACCAACTTCGGCGTGTTCAGGATGTGAGGAGCGAACCGTGAAAATCAAGACGCTTCTGATCGCCAACCGCGGCGAAATTGCCTGCCGGATCGCGCGCACTGCGCGGGCAAGCGGTATCATTCCCGTCGGCGTGCATTCGCAGGCCGACGTCAATGCCCTGCATGTCCGCGAGATTGGCAAATCTGTCTGTATCGGCGCCGGACCTGCATCCCAGAGCTATCTGAAAATCGACGCGGTGATTGCCGCTGCGCAATCAGTGGGCGCGGATGCGATCCATCCCGGTTATGGCTTTCTGGCCGAAAACCCCGATTTTGCTCGTTCGGTCGAAGCCGCCGGCATGATCTTCATGGGGCCGACGCCGGAAACGCTTGAACGTTTCGGCGACAAGGCCAGCGCCAAAGAGGCCGCCGTGGCGGCCAGCGTCCCGGTGATTTCGGGCGCCGAAGGTGCGCGGTCCGATCCCGAGCAGATTGCCGAGGAGGTGCGCCAAATGGGCCTGCCGGTGCTGCTCAAGGCGGTCGGCGGCGGTGGTGGGCGCGGACAACGGCTCGTCACTGACGAGACCACGCTGGTCGAGGACATCGAAGGCGCGCTGCGCGAAGCAAAATCCACCTTCGGCTCCGAAGGGCTGCTGTTGGAGCGTTTCCTGCCCGAGGCGCGCCATGTTGAAGTGCAGATCGCAGGTGACGGCAAGGGCCATGTGGTGCATCTGTTCGAACGCGATTGCACGCTTCAGCGCCGCCACCAGAAGGTCATCGAGGAAGCCCCGGCCTGGGGTCTGCCCCGAACGCTTCTGGACGACATCGCACGCGACGCGGTGCGCTTGGGCGAAACGCTGGACTATCGCGGGCTGGGCACGGTCGAATTTCTGGTCGCGGGTGGCGAGTATTTCTTCCTTGAGGTGAACCCGCGCATTCAGGTGGAACATCCCGTCACCGAAGCGATCACCGGGCTGGACCTTGTCGCGCTTCACCTGCGGATTGCCGAAGGCGCGGGCCTTGGACTGGTGCAGGACGATCTGACGATCAACGGCCACGCGGTCGAGGCGCGGCTTTACGCCGAAGATCCGGCGATGCAATTCGCCCCGTCGACGGGCACGCTCTCCACGCTCAGCCTGCCATCGGGCCTGCGCATCGACAGCGGCGTCGAAGAAGGCGATGCCGTCACGCCCTACTACGACCCGATGATCGCCAAGCTGATCGTGCACGCGCCCGACCGGGAAACCGCATTGGCACGTCTAGCCACGGCGCTTGATCATGTCGCGGTCGAAGGTGTCGAAACCAATCGCGCCTTTCTGACGGCGCTGGCGCGAAACCATGAATTCGAACGGATGCAGGTGCATACCCGCTGGATCGACGGCAGGCTGGATGAGCTGACACAGGCACCCGGCCTGACCCGCCCAGATCTGTGGAAGGCGACCGCTGCCATTCTCTTCGTGACCCAGTCGCGCAGCGACACAGACGCCAATCCCTGGACCAACCGTGATGCCTTTACCGGCTGGCGGCTTGGACTGGGCGGCGATGCGATTGAAGCGGGGCAGCGCGTGACGCTTACCGATTCTGACGAGGTATCCGAAGAACTGCGCGTCAGTCCTGTCAAACCGGGTGCCAAGTACACCATCCGTTCGGAGAAAGGCGAGGCGCTGATACTGTCGGCACGTGAACTGACCCCGGGCCGTTGGCGTGTCGGCGAAGGCGACACCGTCCATCTGATCGACGCGCGCCTGCACGCGGGCGTGATCGAACTGGATACGCCCGAAGGCCGCCTGGTCTTTCGGCCCGCCGCGCCCCTTGCCTTTGCCGGCGGCGATGCCGCGGCGGATCGCGCCGTGACCTCTCCGCTGACCGGCATGATTGTCGAAATCAAGGTCTCCGACGGTCAGAGCGTGGCCGAAGGCGACGTGGTCGCGGTCATGGAATCCATGAAACTCGAAATCTCGATCCGGGCGGCCGCGGCCGGGATCGCCAGCAATATATCCGTCTCGAATGGGGACATGGTCGATCGCGGCCAGGTCATCGCCGAGATCCTGCCATCCGAGGAGTGATGAAATGAGCGACTTTCCCAAATTCGTAGAATTTCGTGAAGAAGGCCCGCGTGAGGGTTTTCAGATCGAAAAGAAGATTTACCCGATCGAAGAGCGGATCGAACTGATCGACATGCTCAGCGAAACCGGCTTGAAACGCATTCAGGTCGGCAGCTTTGTCAGCCCGAAATACGTTCCTCAGATGGCGGACACCGGCGAGTTGTTCCAGCGTATCAAGCGCAAACCGGGCGTGAACTACACATCGCTGTGGCTGAACGACAAAGGGTTTCGCAAGGCCCTGACCGCGCATGAGGTCGATATCGACCCGCGTCTGCTGTTCTATCCTTCCGAAGCATTCGCCCAATCGAACAACAATTGTTCCTCGGCCGAGATGCGGGAAAAACAACGTGACTGGGTCCGTCTTTACAAGGAAGAGGGATATACCGTCGACGCGGCCTATGTGATGACCGCTTTCGGCTGCAACCTCGAGGGCCCCATCCCCCAAGAACGCATCTTGGACGATTTCCGCTTTATCCTTCAGCTATGCGAAGAAGAGAACATCCCCGTGCCGATCCTCGTGGTCGCCGACACCATGGGTTGGGGAAACCCCGAGGCGGTCAAACGGATGATCGGCGCCCTGCGCGAATTGGCGCCCGAGGCGCGCATCGGTATGCACATCCATGACACACGTGGGCTGGGGATCGCCAACGTTTATGCGGCCCTGTCGATGGGCGTGGACATGTTCGAAAGCTCCGTCGCCGGTCTTGGCGGCTGTCCTTTCGCGGGCCACGGCCACGCGCGCGCCGCAGGAAATGTCTGCACCGAGGATGCAGTGTTCCTGTGTCACGAGCTCGGCATCGAAACCGGCATTGATCTGGACAAGCTGATCGCAGCGGCGGTCAAAGCAGAAGAGATCATCGGTGTGCCGCTCATGGGCCGGGTCATGCACACCGGCGGGTTGGACAAATACCGCAAGTCACGCTGAGGGAGCAAGAAGATGACAAAAGCACTTGACGGAAAGGTCGTTCTGGTCACCGGGGCCGGCGGTGGGATCGGGCGTGATATCGCCTTGATGGCAGCTACCGAAGGCGCCGCCGTGGTGGTCAATGATCTGGGCGCATCCCTGAAAGGCACCGGTCAGACAGAAACTGCGGCGCAGAAAGTCGTCGAAGAGATCAGGGCCGCTGGGGGCGATGCCATTGCCGATGGCGGCTCTGTCACCGATCCCGATGCCGCGCGCGCGATGATCGAAGCCGGGGTCAAGGAATTCGGTCGCATCGACGCGGTGGTAAACAACGCCGGCATTCTGCGCGACGGTTACTTCCACAAGATGACCTATGAGGATTTCGACGCGGTGGTGAAGGTCCATCTTTATGGTGCCTTCAATACCAGCCGCGCGGCCGCCGACTATTTCCGCGAACAGGAAAGCGGCGCGCTCGTGCACATGACCTCGACCTCGGGGCTGATCGGCAATCTGGCGCAGGCGAATTATTCGGCGGCAAAGCTGGGCATCGCGGCCTTCTCGAAATCGGTAGCGCTCGACCTGAAACGCTGGAACGTGCGGTCAAACTGCATCGCGCCCTTCGCCTGGAGCCGGATGATATCGTCGATCAAGACCGACACGGAGGAACAGAAGGCGCGGGTCGAGAAGGTCAAGAAGATGACCCCCGCCAAGGTCGCGCCGATGGCCTGTTACCTGATGAGCGACCGCGCGGCGGATGTGTCGGGGCAAATCTTTGCAGTGCGGATGAACGAGATATTCCTGTTCAACCAGCCCCGCCCGCTCCGGTCCGTCCACTCCGGTGACGGCTGGACCGCCGATGAAATCGCCGAGCGCGCCATTCCCGCGCTCAAATCGCAATTCACACCGCTCGAAGTTTCGGCGGATGTCTTTTCGTGGGATCCGGTCTAATGGGAAAACGCAAAGAAAAAATCAGCTCCGACATTGCCTGGAGCACCCCCGACAAGATCTGCGTGCGCGGGCTCGACTTGCCGAACGAAATCCTCGGCCACATGAACCTGGGCGATCTGGCCTTTCTGCAATTGACGGGCCGCAAGGCCACGCTCGAGGAAAGCCGCGTCTTCAACGCCATCATCATCACCCTTGTCGAACATGGCATCACGCCATCGGCCCTGGCGGCGCGGATGACCTATATGGGGGCGCCGGAATCGCTTCAGGCGGCTGTGGCGGCTGGCTTGTGTGGGCTGGGCACCGTCTTTGTCGGTTCTATGGAAGGTGCCTCGAAAATGCTTTACGAGGCACTGCCACAGGACAAGTTGGGCACCGGTGTCGATCTGGATGCGCTGGCCGTCGAGACGGTGGAAAAATTCCGCGCCCGCAAGATGATCGTGCCGGGGCTCGGACATCCGGTGCACAAGCCGGTCGATCCGCGCACACCTCGCCTGTTCCAGATCGCTGCCGAGAACGGCAAGTCCGGTGAATACATCGAGTTGATCCAGAAAATTCAGGCCGTTGCCGAAGAAAAATCGGGTAAGATGCTGCCGATTAACGCCACCGGGGCGATCGGAGCAATCTGCTGTGAATTTGGCTTCCCCTGGAAGATCGTGCGGGGCTTTGGCGTCATGGCACGCGCCATCGGTCTGGTCGGTCATATCCTCGAAGAGAGCGAAAACCCGATTTCCTATGAGCTTTGGCAGCGTGCCGAGCAGGAAATTCTTGAAACGTCGGGTTCAGGAGCGAAGTAACCGATGCAGACGTCAGCCCCAGACACTCACACCGATCTGCGCGACGCCTTGCGCGCACTTTGCGCGCAGTTTCCGCCAGAATATCATCGCAAGTTCGGCGAGGATGAAACCTACCCCGAGGAATTCGTCGATGCGCTGACCCGCGAGGGCTGGCTCGCCGCGATGATCCCAGAAGAATACGGCGGCTCGGGTCTGGGCCTGACGGAAGCCTCGATCATCATGGAGGAGGTGAACCGCTGCGGCGGCAACGCGGGCCATTGCCACGGGCAGATGTACAATATGGGCACGCTGCTGCGGCATGGTTCGGAGGAGCAGAAACAGAAATATCTGCCCGGCATCGCCAGCGGCGAATTGCGCCTGCAATCCATGGCCGTGACCGAACCGACCACCGGCACCGACACCACCAAACTGAAGACCACGGCGGTGAAAAAGGGCGACCGGTATGAGATCAATGGCCAGAAGGTCTGGATCAGCCGTATCCAGCATTCCGACCTGATGATCCTGCTGGCACGCACCACGCCGCTGGCCGAGGTCAAGAAGAAATCGCAGGGCCTGTCGATCTTCATGGTCGATCTGAAAGAGGCGATCGGCAACGGCATGGAGGTCCGCCCCATCGCCAATATGCCCGGCCACGAAACCAATGAAGTGTTTTTCGACAACCTGGAAATCCCCGCCGAGAACCTGATCGGGACCGAGGGGCGCGGATTTTACCATATTCTTGACGGGCTGAACGCCGAACGTACCCTGATTGCGGCGGAATGTATCGGTGATGGATACTGGTTCGTCGACAAGGCCCGCACCTATGCCGGCGACCGCATGGTCTTTGACCGCCCCATCGGCCAGAACCAGGGCGTGCAATTCCCTATCGCCAGGTCCTATGTGAACATCGAGGCCGCCAATCTGATGCGCTTTGAAGCCTGCAGGCGGTTCGATGCTGGGCTGGATTGCGGAGCACAGGCGAATATGGCCAAGCTGCTGGCTTCGGAGGCCAGCTGGGAAGCGGCCAATGCCTGCATCCAGACCCATGGCGGCTTCGGTTTCGCACGGGAATACGATGTCGAGCGCAAGTTCCGCGAGGCGCGCCTCTATCAGGTCGCCCCGATCTCGACCAACCTGATCCTGTCATATGTCGGAGAACATATCCTCGGCATGCCAAGATCGTTCTGAAGGCCAGGATTATGGGTGAGATCGACCTTGACGCGCTGGCGCCCTGGCTGGGACGCACCGAGACTAAAGAAGACGTTCTGACGGAGGGGCTGATCGACAAATTCCGCGCCACGCTCGGTCCGCATCTTTGGGACGGATCAGGCGATGTCCCGCTGGGAATTCATTGGTGCATTTCCCTTGATACCGTGCCAGCGACCGCCCTGTCAGAAGACGGCCATGCCGCAAGGGGTGGATTCCTACCCCCTGTCCCGCTGCCCGCCCGGATGTGGGCCGGCGGCGATGTTAAACATATCGCGCCGCTGAAAATCGGCGAAACCATCACCCGGCGCTCTTCGATCAGGGATATTGTGGCCAAGCAGGGCCGTAGTGGACCATTGGTGTTTGTGACCGTCGAACATGAGTATCTGAGTGGCAACCGGCTTTGTATCCGGGAGCAGCAAACGATCGTTTATCGTGAGATTTCCACCCCCCGCACGGGCGAGAGCGCAGCTGACGCGGGTGACCCCACCACGCTTAGATCGACGCTGACACCGGATCCTGTTCTTCTGTTTCGCTATTCGGCGCTGACGTTCAATGCCCATCGCATTCACTATGATTACGTCTACGCCACCGAAACCGAAGCCTATTCCGGGCTTGTTGTGCATGGCCCATTGCAGGCCACGCTGCTTCTGAATCTGGCGGCGGATGCGTTGAAAACATCGCCCCACCGGTTTTCGTTCCGCGGCCTCGCGCCACTCACCCTGCCCTGCGAATTGCAACTGCACAATGAAGAGACCGGCACCTCCGGGACAGTCTGGTGTCAGGATCAAAACGGTCTTCGAAGCTTTTCCGCAGAGTACGCGGCTGTCTGATCGGTTTCCTTTGGTAGCGGATTCAGTTGTTGACCAATTTTTCTAACATCTGTTAGGCTGCGCGGAGAGACTTGGTAAAATAGACCAGGCAAACCTCTGAATTAAGAGGTGGGAGGAGGAACGATGCGAGGAAAACTCGTAACCAACGGAAAACCGTGCGGTCAGGCTATGCGTGCCTCCATGAGGTGTTGGGGAAAAGCACGGGTTGTAACATGACCACGAATAACGGGCACGTATCGTCACCGCTTGCGGTGCGTGGCGCAACTTTGAAATTTGGCGGTGTGACCGCGCTCGACGATGTGAGCATCTCCGTGGCCGACGATGAATTGCTTGCAATTATCGGTCCGAATGGTGCCGGAAAAACATCACTTCTGAACGTGACTGCGGGCTTCTACCGTCCGCAGAAGGGCCGTGTCGAATTGTCCGGGCAGGACGTGACCGGCCTGCGTGTTGACCAGATCGCCCGGCGCGGTCTGGCGCGGACGTTTCAGGGCACCCATCTTTTTGCCGGGCAGACGGTGGTGGAAAACATTATGATCGGCCGCCACATGCTGATGAAATCGAATGTAGTCCAGGCCTTTTTCCAGTTCGGTCCCGTGATGCGCGAGGAATCGGAACATCGTGAAGCCGCAGAGGAGATCATCGATTTTCTCGAGATCGAGGCAATCCGCAACCGGCCCGTGGGCACGTTGGGGTATGGGTTGCGCAAGCGTGTCGATCTGGGCCGTGCATTGGCGCAGGAACCGTCGATCCTGCTGATGGATGAACCGATGGCCGGCATGAACTCGGAGGAAAAAGAAGACCTGGCGCGCTTCATTCTCGATGTGCGCGAGGCGCGCAAGATTCCGGTAGTTCTGGTGGAGCACGACATGGGCGTCGTGATGGACCTTGCCGACCGGATCGTGGTGCTGGATTTCGGGCGGGTCATCGCCGAAGGCACCCCGGAAGAAATCCAGAAGGACCCGGCTGTCATAAAGGCATATCTGGGGTAGCGGCATGGTCAAACAACGGACAGCAATGGTCTTTTCGGACCCAGCAGTGACACATAGCGAAACCCTGCCGCAGGTTTTGCTCGCGCGAGCGACATCCACACCGACCAACCTCGCCGAACGGCACAAGCGCCTGGGCATCTGGCGTGAATTCACCTGGGCCGATGTTCTTGACAGGGTTCGCGCCCTGGCTCTCGGGTTGGAGAACCTGGGCTTGTCGGCTGGCGAATCCGTCATGATGATTGGCGAAAACGAACCCGAACATTTCTGGGCTGAATACGCCGTCCAGTCGTTAGGCGGCAAAGTCCTGTCTGTCTATCCGGATCAAAACGCTGAAGAGATTCTGTATCTGGCCGAAGACTCGCAAACGCGGGTTTTTCTGGCGCAGGATCAGGAGCAGGTCGATAAATGCATCGAGATTGCGGGCAAGTACTCGGGCGCCCTGGCGGTCGTTTACTGGGACGATTCCGGTCTGTGGGGCTATGATCATCCCCTGTTGCATTCGTTTGAAAGTGTGAGCGCGGCAGGGCGTCAGATCCACGCCAAGGAACCCGCCAGATTTGAAGAACACGTAAAACGTGGACGGGCGGACGATACCGCCTTGCTGTCCTATACTTCGGGGACCACGGGAAAACCCAAGGGCGTTGTCATCAGCCATCGCTACCTGTTCGACAATTGCTCGCGGGTGATGGGGGCAATCGAAATCGCGCCGGGCACCGAATACCTGACCTACATTTCGCCTGCCTGGGTCACGGAACAGATTTTCGGCCTGTCGATCGGTTTGATCGCGCCCATGGTCGTCAATTTTCCCGAAGGCCCTGAAGACGTACTGACCAACATTCGCGAACTGGCGGTTGATGCACTGGTGTTCAGTCCGCGCCAGTGGGAAAACCTCGCCTCCATCGTTCAGGCCCGGATGCTGGGCGCGGGCAAGTTCCGCAATGCGATGTACAATTGGGGCATGAAGGTTGGCCGCAACGTTTACGTCGAGCGGCTGGAAGGGCGTAGCCCCAGCCTTGCCGCACGCCTGCAGCTTCCCTTTGCCGAAGCTCTGGTGCTGCATCACCTGCGCGACAATCTTGGCCTTGGTAAGGCCAAAAACGCAATGAGCGGCGGCGCCCTGATGGCACCTGACGTCTTTCGTATGTTCCACGCGATGGGGGTTAAGCTGCGCAACGTGTATGGCGCGACCGAAATCGGCCTTCTGACCGCGCATGTCGGCGAAAGCTATCAGCTGGAAACCAGCGGCAGCTGGATGCAAAGCAACACGAACTACGGCGAACCGCTGGAATACAGGGTCTCGGACGAAGGGGAGCTTCAGGTGCGTGGCGGATCGGGCTTCGGCGGCTATCACGGCAAGCCCGAAAAGACCGCAGAGGTGCTGACCGAAGACGGTTGGTACAAGACCGGTGATGCGGTCTCGATGACCGACGACGGCGAGCTATTGTTCTTTGACCGTGTCAAGGACATGCGCCGCCTGGCAAACGGTCACAGCTATCCGCCGCAGTTCATCGAAACGCGGTTGCGGTATAGCCCCTTCATCAAGGACCTCATGACATTGGGCGACGAACGCCGGAATTTCGTCAGCGCGCTTATCAATATCGATATGGAAGTTCTCGGGCGTTGGGCGGAAGAGAACAAGATCAGCTTTTCGACCTACACCGATCTGTCGCAGAAACCCGAAGTTCTGGACCTTATCAAAGGCGAAGTGGCGCGCATCAATGCGCTCCTGCCCGAAGGCTCGCGCGTGGCACGTTTTGCGAATTTTCCCAAGGAACTCGACCCGGATGAAGGCGAGTTGACCCGCAGCCGAAAGCTTCGCCGGGCCTTTCTGGAGGAACGGTATGCCAAGCTCGTCGAGGCGATCTATGCTGGCGATGACGAGACAGATCTCGAAATCGCTGTGACCTATCAGGACGGTCGTCAAGGCGTTCTCAAGACCACGGTTCGCGTGTCGGATGTTGAAAACGCATCGAAGGCTGCCAAGCGGCAGTCCAAATCTTAAAGGAGGTCGGCGACAATGGTCTATTTCATCAATGACATCATTACCGGGGCTTTGATCGGCCTTCTGTATTCGCTGGTGGCCATGGGCTTTGTTGTGATTTATCGCGCCAGCAAGGTGTTCAACTTCGCGCAGGGCGAGCTTGTGATCATCGGCGGGTTCATCGTCTGGTTCACAACGATGCAAGCGGGGCTTAGCCTTTGGTTGTCGATACCCCTTTCGCTGGTTCTGGCCGGGCTGGTCGGGTACGCAATCGAACGGATTTTCCTGACAAAGCTGATCGGTGAATCGGTTTTCTCGATGGTCATGGTCACCGTCGGTCTTCTGATCCTGCTGCGCGGTCTGGTGCTGCTTGTGTTCGGTCCCGCCGTGCGGCCCTTCCCGATCATTTTCCCGCTGAAACCCTTGTTCCTCGGCGACATGTTGATCCCGATGAACCTCCTGATAGGCGGGATCATCACCATTGTCGCCGCCGTCGGCCTGTCGTGGTTCTTCAACCGGACCCGGTCCGGCCTGCGGATGACCGCCGTGGCGGAAGACCACGTCGTGGCCTCCTCGATGGGCATTTCGGTGAAAGGCTCGATTGCCTTTGCCTGGGTTCTCGGGGCAATCCTGTCCACAATTGGTGCGATGATCTTTCTCAGCGGCAAATCGCTGACCTTCCTGGCCTCGGATATCGGGTTCGCGGCCCTGCCGGTGGCGCTGTTTGCCGGGCTGGAATCCATCGGCGGGCTGATCCTTGCGGGCGTGATTATCGGCATCGTCCAGAGCCTGACAACCAACTATCTTGACCCGCTGATCGGAGGGTCACTGGGCAGCGTTGTCCCCTATATCATCATGCTTGCCATTCTGCTGATCCGACCGACCGGCCTGTTCGGCTGGCGCACAATTGAACGGGTGTAATCCATGGACCCTTCCGGCGTATTCCCGACAAGCTATCGCAGTGACAGACGTTTGATCCGAACGCGCTGGCAGTTTCTGGCCCTCGTCGTATTCATGGCTCTACTGCTGTTGGCGCCTTACCTGGTGAGCAGCCGTATCATCGCTATCCTGAATATGATGATGATCAGCGCCGTCATCGCCGTCGGGCTTCAGATCTGCACCGGCTATGCGGGCCAGATCAACCTGGGTCAGGCGGCTTTCATGGGGGTCGGGGCCTATACGGCCTCGATACTGGCCTCGAAGACCGGCCTTACGTTTCTGCTGACCATTCCTCTGGCCGGGCTCTCGGCTGCGCTGTTCGGCTTTCTCTTTGGCTTGACCGCGGCGCGGATCAAGGGGTTCTATCTGGCACTGACCACGATTGCAGCTCAGTTCCTGTTCCACTTTGCCGTATTGAACCTGCCGTCTACCTGGCTGGGTGGATCGAACGGTATCACCGTGCCCCCGGCCGAGCTTTTCGGGCTGCGATTTGTCAGCGAATCTTCGCAGTTCTATCTGAATTTCGCGGTCACCGCGATCATGGTGGCGGGCGCGTTCGGGATCGTTCGGTCACGCTTCGGCCGTGCCTTCGTGGCGGTCAGGGATGATGACGTGGCCGCGGGTATAATGGGGATCAATGTCGCGGCCACAAAGGCAAATGCCTTCCTGATCGGCGCTTTCTATGCGGGCGTCGGCGGGGCGCTTTGGGCCTATCTGATCCGCTTCGTGGGGGTAGACCAGTTCACCCTGTTTCACTCGATCTTCTTCGTCGCGATGATCATCGTCGGCGGGATGGGTTCAATCGTGGGGGCCCTGATCGGCGTCTTCATTATCCGCATCATCCAGGAAATTATCGCGACGGTCGGCCCCAATATCGCCGACTCGGTATCATTCCTTGGCGGTGACATCGTGTTCGCTGGCATGAATGTCGTTCTTGGCGGCGTGATCGCATTGTTTATGATCCTCGAACCCAAGGGGCTGATGCACCGCTGGAACATCCTGAAGTCGTCATACCGTATCTGGCCGTTTCCTTACTGAGAAATAGAGCGGCTCTAAACCTGGGAGGAAGAATATGACTTACCAATCGAATCGAGGTCTTCGCGGCTTTCTGGCTGCGGCTGCCTTGGCGGCCGCGGCGACCATGCCTTTGAAGGCGCAGGCCGAAGAGACCTATAATCTGGCCCTGCTGTCGGACTTTTCCGGCCCTTATGCTGACATCATGCCCATTCTGGCCGGCGGACGTGAGGCTGTGTTCACCTGGTGGAATGAAACCCGCGGCAAGGAACTTGGCGTCACGCTGAACTACAAAAACTACGAAACCCGCTATGACGCGGCACAGGTGGCAAGTCTCTGGCCCGGGATCAAATCGGAACTGGACCCGATTGCGGTTGTCGGCCTCGGCGGGCCCGACGTCGCGGCCCTTTCCGAACGCCTGCCGGAAGACAAAATCCCGATGTTCATGGCCACAGCGGCCTACGGTTTTGCCTGGCAACCGGATGCCTGGATTTTCAACCCACGCCCGACCTATTCGCACGAAAGTGTCGGCTTTCTGAACTGGATGCGTGAACAGCGCGGCGGAGACGAACCGCTCAAGGTTGCGATCCTCGCCTCAGAAGCATCGCCTGCCTATGTCGACATGGCAAAGGGCATTGAACTCTATGCCGAAGAGCACCCCGAGGAGATCGACCTCGTCGAGGTCATCTATACCGAAGTTCAACCCACCGATCTGACGGGGCAAATGCGCCGCGTTGTACGAGCCGGGGCCGAGGTGCTGGTAATCCAAACGAACACCTCTATCGTGGTTGCCGCGAAACGTGGGCTGCAGGCCAACGGGGCGAACATCCCGATCATGATGAGTTCGCATAACGGGCTTCCAGCCTCGGGTAGCGCGCTTGGCGGGCTTGAGCAAATGGAGGGGGACTTTGAAGCCTACGGCATGGTGATTGCGGCCGATGAGGACACTCCCGCGCGACAATTCTACGAGACATTGGTTGCCGATTACGGACTCGAAGCACCTTGGAACGTCGTGACCGCAATGGGCGTATCTCAGGGTCTCTATACCGTGACCGTGATCGATCACGCGATCGAGGCGAACGGCGCCGAGGGCCTGACCGGAGAGATGGTACGTGAGGCGCTTTTTGCCAAACCGATCACCACCGAAGAAACCCATGGGTTCCTGCCGACCTTGTCCTTTACGCCAGAAGCACCGTTCCCATTGGAAGGCCTCAAAGTGAATGTGGGCACCGTCAAAGATGGGAAAATCACCATCGCGGCAACGGGTGTCGACGTTCCGCAAGTTGAGAAATGGTGAATTAATCCGGGCGCCGCAGTCGCGGCGCCCGTTCTGATCCTTAGCCCCGGGCAATATGACCATGCTGGAACTCAACAACGTAGAGGTGACATATTCCGACGTCATCCTGGCGCTCAAAGGCGTGTCCATGACAGTCCGTGCGGGACAATGTGTTGCTCTGCTCGGTGGCAATGGCGCAGGAAAAAGCACGACGCTTAAAGCCATCTCGGGAACGCTCAAATCCGAGGATGGAACCGTTTCGGCGGGGTCCATCGTTCTGGACGGAACTCCCATTCAGAACATGGAAGCCTCGGAAGTCGTGAAGAACGGTCTCATCCATGTGATGGAAGGGCGGCGCGTTTTGCGGCATCTGACGTCAGAGCAAAACCTGATCGTCGGCGGGCACATGGTGCCCAACTCCGCCGAGCTGAAAAAGCGCCTGGACCATGTTTACACCTTGATGCCCCGGCTTGCGGACCTGCGCAACCGCACCTCTGGCTTCATGTCTGGTGGCGAACAACAACTGCTGCTGATCGGCCGGGCCATGATGGCCAGCCCCAAGATCATCGCGATCGACGAACCGTCGTTGGGATTGGCCCCGATGATGGTCCGGGATGTTTATGAAGTGCTCAAGCAGCTCAAGTCAGAAGGCACGACCTTCTTCCTGGTCGAACAAAACAGCGCCGCGGCGCTATCGATCGCCGACTATGCCTATGTGATGGAGAACGGCCGGATCGTGATGGACGGCCCTGCCGACAAGCTCGCTGACAACGAGGACATCAAGGAATTCTATCTCGGCGTAACCGCATCGGGCGAGCGCAAAAGCTATCGAGATATCAAACACTATCGCCGCCGGAAGAGATGGCTGGGATAGAAAGGAGCGAAGATGAGTAACCTGCTTTCCATCAAAGGTCGTACCGCATTTGTAACCGGAGCGGGGCAAGGCGTTGGTCGGCAAGTCGCGCTTTATCTGGCGGAACACGGAGCCGGTGCCATCGTTGTCAACGATTTTCACGCCGAACGGGCCGAAAGCGTTGCCGCGGAAGTGGAGGCAGCGGGTGCAAAGGCTCTGCCGCTCGCCTTCGACGTCTCGGATTTCGACGCGGTTGGCGCGGCGTTTGCCGAAACGCAGACCACATTTGGCGGCGTGGATATTCTGGTCAACAATGCGGGCAACGCCGGGCCGACATCGCGGCTCGACGATCTGGTCCCTTTTTGGGAATCCGATCCCGATGAATGGCGCCGCTGGATGGCCACCAATTTCGATGGGGTGCTGAACTGCACCCGTCACGCCATGCCGTTGATGGTTAACAGTGGCTATGGGCGCATTGTGACCGTCATTTCCGACGCCGGCCGTGTCGGTGAACCGCATCTGGCGGTTTATTCCGGGGCCAAGGCCGGTGCGGCCGGCTTCATGCGGGCAATTGCAAAGGCCGGCGGCCGGTTCGGGATCACCGCGAATTGCGTCGCCTTGGGGGGCACAAGAACTCCGGCTGTCGCCGACCTGATCCCGGATGCAGAGACCGAGAAGCGGGCATTGTCGCAATACGTGATCCGCCGTCTGGGCGAGCCGGAAGACCCCGCCGGAATGATCCTGTTCCTCTGCTCGGATGCTGCCAGCTGGATCACCGGACAGACCTATCCAGTGAATGGTGGGTATTCGTTTGCCTGCTAGAGTAGACATCGACCAACCGCCGCCTCTAGGTGGCGTCGTCCGAAAAAACGCTGTCATTATCTGCCCCGAGTTCAGGGGGCAGATTCGGTGTTGCGGTTTCGAAGCCATCAAATTTCAACGGCTGGACAATAAAAGTCTCGGCCTTGCCGCCGTCATGCGTAATCTTGCGCAGCAGCTGGCGCGCACGCACATGGGGGTCGTCCAACGTTTCGACCAGGGAATTGACCGGACCCCATGGCACCCCCGCCTTATCCAGAAGGTCGCCCCATTCGGCGCGCGTCTTGCCAACCAGAATCGCCGCGATTTCTTCGCGCAGCGCGGCCTTGCGGGCGACACGGTCGCGGCCTGTCAACGGCGCAAGATCCGCCCTGTCGATCACATCGCAGAACGGTTTCCAGAACCAGTCCTCATGCGCGATGGACAAGGTCAAGAGCTTGCCGTCTTTGCAGGTGAACACGCCATAGCCCGGCTCGGCGATAAATTCGCCCAGCGGTGTTCCATTGGCGGCGGGAACGAGGAATGCGGTCAACATCGAAACCACCGCATCCGACATGGACACGTCCACGTAACGCCCCTGCCCTGTGCGCTGGCTCGACACCACCGCCGACAGGATTGCGATCGCCGCGAACAACGCCGCGCCAACATCCGCAAGGGGGATCGGCGGCACAGGGCCGGGCTGCTTTGCATCGGCCTGATCGGCCAGCAAACCGCCAACCCCTTCATAGCTCAGGTCATGGCCAGCCCTGTCACGATAGGGGCCGTCCTGCCCGTAACCCGAAATCGATACATAAACCAGCCGCGAGTTGACACTACGCATGTCCTCGAAACCGGCACCCAAGGCCGCAAGCTTGCCAGGGCGGAACCCTTCGACGATGACATCCGATTCCTTGGCCAGTTCGCGAAACCGTGCCAGCCCCTCGGCCGATTTCAGATCCAACGCAACGCTGCGCTTGCCTCGGTTCAGTGCCCGGAACAAGGGCGGAAATTGCCGGGCCGGATCACCGATGCCCGGGCGTTCAATCATGATCACCTCGGCTCCCATGTCGGACAACAGCATTGTGGCATAGGGACCGGGAAACTGTTCGGCAAGGCTGAGGATTTTCAGGCCGGCCAGGGGTGCAGTGCTCATATCAATCTCCAGTTCTTTTGTTTTCCACGTGCGGGTCCGCCCGAGTGCAGCGTAAATCGCCGCAAAAGACAAGGCGAAAAACCAATAATATGTATAATTATCAGGAGCTTAGCATGAGTGAGGCAAAGCAGACGCTATTCGTTGAGCGGGTCGCAAAAACTGAATGGATTACCTTCCAGCGCACCGAACAGCTCAACGCAATGTCAACGCAGATGCTGCGCGAGATGGCGGCAGCACTGGAATCGGCGCTGGCCGACGATGGGGTGCGTACAATTGTCCTGACCGGCTCTGGCCGGGCATTCTGCGCCGGTGCCGATCTGAAAGAAGTTGCTGGCGCCAAACATGCACCAGGCGAGCCGGATCTTCTGGATCTTGTCGATCACACGTTTGGGCTTATGCGACATGGCCCGAAACCGGTGATCGCCGCAGTGAACGGGCTGGCGATGGCGGGCGGTTTGGAAATGGTGATGGCCTGCGATCTGGTCTTTGCCGCCGAAAGCGCGCAACTGGGCGACGCACATTCCAACTTTGGCGTCTTTCCCGGGGCCGGCGGTGCGGCGATCCTGCCGCGTAGGATTGGCCTGAACCGCGCGAAATACCTGCTGTTCTCGGGCGAGAACGTTTCGGCACGGGACATGATGGACTGGGGACTGGTGAACAAGGTCGTCGCGGACGAAGACCTGCGACAAGCGGTGCAGGCCTTTACCGACAGGCTGGCAGAAAAAAGCCCGGCGGTCTTACGCCGCATGAAGACGGTTTCCAATCGGTCGCTGGACGTGGACGAAACCGCCGCGCTTTCCGAAGAGATGCTGAACCTGCGCGCGCACATGCGATCCTGGGACATGCACGAGGGTCTGTCGGCGTTCAATGAAAAACGAAAACCGCAGTTTCGCGGATACTAGGTCAGGAGGACAAACGATGCAGGACATTTACATCGTTGGCATCGGGATGACGCCGTTCGGAAAGTTCCGGGACAAAACCATCAAGGACATGACCGGCGAGGCCGTCGCCGCCGCGCTTTCCGATGCCCGAGTGACGGCAGATCGTATCGACGGCGCATTCTTCTCGAACGCGGTGCAGGGCCACATGGAGGGCCAGCACATGATCCGCGGCGAAATCGCGCTGCGTGAAATGGGCATTCAGGGCATTCCGGTGGTGAATGTCGAAAACGCCTGCGCCAGCGCCTCGACCGGGTTCAAACTGGCAGTCGATTTCCTCAAGGCCGGCAATGGCGACTGCTGTCTCGCCGTGGGCGCCGAAAAGATGTATTCTGACGACCGTGCGTTGATGTTTTCGGCCTTCGACAGCGGCTGGGACGTCAGCAACAGCGAAGAGGTCGCGCAACGGCTGGCCGATCTGGGTGCAGGGGTCGAGGAACCCGAAGGATCGAAATCGCCCAAGCCCTACAGCGTGTTCATGGATGTCTACGCAGGCTTCGCCCGGCTGCACATGAAGACCTTTGGCACAACTCAGGAACAGTTCGCCGCCGTCGCCGCCAAGAACCATGCGCATTCCGTGCATAATCCACTGGCGCAATACCGAGAAGCCATGAGCGTCGATCGGGTATTGGCCGCGCCGCCGATCACCTATCCGCTGACCCTGCCGATGTGCGCCCCGATCTCGGACGGGGCCGCTGCGGCCGTTTTATGCACCGGCGAGGGGATAAAACGTCTGGGCCTAGATCCCGCGCGCGCGATCAAGGTCAAGGCCGCGATCCTGCGCTCGGGCACCGATCGTCCGCCGGAAGATTACAAGAACCACCTGACCCGGCTTGCCGCGCTTGAGGCCTATGAACAGGCCGGGATCGGCCCCGAGGATATATCGGTGGCCGAAGTGCATGACGCCACGGCCGTGGGCGAAGTGATCCAGATCGAGAACCTCGGATTTGTCGAATTCGGCGAGGGCGGTCCCGCCAGTCTGCGCGGCGAGACAAAGATCGGTGGACGCATTCCGGTGAACCCCTCGGGCGGGTTGGAATCCAAGGGCCACCCGGTCGGTGCCACAGGGATAGGGCAGGTTTTCGAACTGGTCACGCAACTACGCGGCGAAGCTGGCGCGCGTCAGGTCGAAGGGGCAAAGAACGCCATCGCCGAAAACGGCGGGGGGTTGCACGGGGTAGAAGAAGCGGCCGCCTGCGTCACCATTCTGGGCCGTTGAAACAAGGAGACGAACCATGGAAAACGTGATCGCCGCCGCTCAGGCAATCTATACAGATGAGCAACGCATGTTGCTGGAAAACTTCCGCAAGATGGCCGAGGCAGAGTTCGCGCCGCTGGCCGAGAAATACGAGAACCTCGGCCACCCCCCCGATGCGAAAACCCTGAAGTCCCTGTTCGCCAAGGTCGAGGAATTCGGGCTGATCAGCGGCCTGATCCCCGAAGAGGACGGCGGTGCCGGAATCGACCGCATGACCTATGGCATCCTATACGAGGAACTGGCCCGGATATGGGCCGATCTGGCAATCGCGGTGCTGATTCAGGGTCATGCCGTGTTCGCGGTCAACCTCTTGGGAAATGTGGCGCAGAAAGAGGCCTATCTGAAGCCGCTCCTGCGCAGCGAACGGATCTGTGCCACCTGTATTTCCGAACCAGAGGTCGGTTCGAACGTACGCGAGGTCAAGACACGTGCGGACCGCGAGGGCGATAAGATTTTCGTCACTGGCCAGAAGCTCTGGATTTCCAATGGGGCCCAGTCGGATTTCGCCATCGTTGTCTGCAATCTGGACGACGGTATTTCCATGGTCATCGTCGACCGCGATACCGGCAACTACGAGAGCCGCGAATTGCGCAAGCTGGGGCTTGTCGGTGCATCGACCTGCGAATTGTTTTTCGACCGTGCCGAAACCAGCGCTGACCATGTTCTGGGTAATGCAGGCGGCGGCCTGTTCCAGACATTGAAACTGTTTGAGAGCGCTCGCGTGTTTGTCGGCCTGACGAGCATTGGCATAGCGCAGGCGGCGTTGGAATGTGCCGTCAAATATGCGCAGGATCGCCAACAACATGGTAAGCCGATCGGCGGGCACCAGTTGATTCAAGGCTACCTGGCCGACATGGCCACGCACCTGGATGCCGCGCGCCTGTTGTGCCAGCGCGGGCTGCAACTTCTGGACCTGGGCGTGCGCTGTGACACCCAGACCTCGATGGCGAAATGGTATGCAACCGAAATGGCCGTCGAAATCGCCGGCAAAGCGGTGCAGATCCACGGCGGCAACGGCATCACCAAAGAGTTCCCCGTTGAACGGCACTTCCGCAATGCAAAGGTCATGCCGATTCCCGATGGCACCACCGAAATCCAAAAACTGGTCATCGGGCGCAACCTGACCGGGCTTAACGCGTTCTGAAAAGGGCCTTGGCCGCCCCACCGTCGGCGCTCGTCAGCGTCGAGGGTGGGCACGACCCGGAGTGATCGCGATACGGGCGAAGAGTCAGTAGGACTTGGGCATCCCCAATGCCTTCTCGGCCACGTAGGAGAGGATCAACTCCTCGCTGACCGGCGCGATGAAGTTCAGTACGCTTTCGCGAAAGTAACGCTCGACGTGGTATTCCTGCGCGAAGCCAAAGCCGCCGTGGGTGCGCACCGCGCGGAATGCCGCTTCGTAGGCCGCCGAGCCGGCGAGGTTGCGCGCGGTATTGGCCTCCAGCCCGCAGGGCTTGCCCTGATCGTAAAGCGTGGCGGCTTTGTAGGTCATCAGTTCCGCCGCCTGAAGGCGCATCCACACCGAGGCCAGCGGATGCTGGATCGCCTGGTTCTGGCCGATTGGACGGTCGAAGACGACGCGTTCGCGCGCATAGGCGGCCGCCTTTTCCAGTACGTACATCCCAAACCCGACCGCAGCCGCGGCGACAATGATCCGCTCGGCATTCAGCCCGTGGAGCAGGACCTTGAAACCCTCACCTTCCGCGCCGATGCGGTCCTCTTCGGGCACCTCCAGCCCATCAATGAAGATAGCGTTGGAGTCGACCGCCTTGCGGCCCATCTTGGCAATTTCATGCACGTCGATCTTGCTGCGGTCGAAATCGGTGTAGAACACTGACATGCCGTCGGTCGGTCGCTCGCAGTCCTCGATGGGCGTGGTCCGGGTCACCAGCAGGATGTGATCTGCGCGCTGTGCGGTCGAGGTCCAGACCTTGCGCCCGTTGACCACATACCCACCGTCTTCGCGTCGGCGCGCAAAGGTCGAGATATGCGTGGTATCAAGGCCGGCGTCCGGTTCGGTTACGCCGAAGCAGGAGCGGTGCTCTCCGCGGATCAGAGGCGGCAGCATTCGAGCCTTCTGTTCGTCGGTGCCGAAGCCGACCACCGGTTGCAGCCCAAAGATATTGATATGCACCGCGGAACTGGCCGCCGCGCCGTAACGCCCGATCTCCTGCATGACCAGCGATGCCTCTGTGATACCCAGGCCCGATCCGCCATACTGCTCTTCCATCGTGACGCCATAGAAACCGCCCTTTGCGATCTCGGCCGCAAAATCTTCGGGGAAGGTCCCGGTTCGTTCGCGTTCCAGCCAGTAGGCATCGTCGAAACGCGAGCAGATCCTGGCCACCGCGTCGCGGATGGCCCGTTGCTCTTCGGTGAGATCGAAATCCATGCGATCACTCCTTCTTCTGACGTGGGTGTGGTTCGCCCGAATGCTCGGGCGGGGCGGGTTCCGCCATATGCGGGCGCCAGGAGCCGGGATCTCCTGTGGCGAGATTGCCGAACTGGCGCTCGGCGGAAAAGACGTCGCTGCGGATCTGCACGAGGTGAGCCATGACCGGGCGGCCTTCGGGATCGAACAAGCGCGAGACCACATGGGCCACCGGCTCGCTGAGGGTGATGCCCAACAGGTGCGCGGTGGCGATGTCGGCCCGAACGATGGTGATGATCTGGTCGCCCGACAGATCCGTCATGCCGGTGTGGTCGCGCAGCAGTTGCGAATATAGCTGCGTTTCGTCAGCGCCCTCGGGCAGCATCTCGAAATAGCGTTGCGGCAGCCACAGATCGACCAGCGAATACGGCTGCTGCCCGGCGTGATGGCGCTTGCGCACATGAACCAGCGGCGTTTCCATCCCCGTCAGGTCGCGGCCAAGATCGGGAAGCTCCTTACAGGGCGCACGCGACAATATATCTATACGCACCTGTGCCCCGAGCGTCAGCGGATCGTAGGCGGGCGCACGTGGCTCGCTCTCCTCGGCCGCCGCAGTCACGAAGGTGCCCAGTCCGCGCGTGCTGTCGATCATGCCCTCATTGCGCAGAACCCCAAGAGCCTGGCGGACGGTTTCGCGCGCCAGGCCGTATTCGTCGCGCAGGGCCGGAAGGGTTGGCAACTGGCTGTGTATGGGCCAATCGCCGCAGCGAATCTTTTCGCGAAATAGGCTTGCGAGCTTGAGATACAAGGGGATGCCGTCACGCTGCCGAAGCAGTTCCCTGGCCGAGCCTTCCTCCGGGCGGGGACAGTGGCCGACGCCGGTGGTCCGGGTGCCGCTCAAGGCTGGTCGCCGGACCGAGGCACCGCTCCTGTCAGACCGTCGTTTACCGACGAGTCCTGCTCGGGTTGCACAACGACACCGGCCTTTATCAGTTGAGCAACCCTTTCCGGTGAGAAGCCGAACTCTTCCAGGATCGCCGTGCCCTGTGCGCCAAGGGCAGGTGCCGGAAGATCGGGGCCCATCTCGACGCCGCGCATCGTATAAGGGCTTCGGACCCGGCGCATCGGCCCCTGCTGGGGATGGTCATAATCTTCTATCAGGCCAACGGCGCGGACATGCGGATCGTCGGGCAGGTCCTCCATCGCCATCACTGGGGCATTGGGAATATCGAGGGCATCGAACAGCGCCTGCCACTCTGCGGTGGTCCGCTGCGGCAGGATATGCGTTACAACAAGTTCATAGAGTTCGGGAAAATGCCGCTGTGCGGTCGCCGCGTCGGTCATCATGGGGCCGTCGGCCACGTCGTCGCGACCCACAGCACGCAGAAACCGCTGCCATTGATCGAATTTGTAGATCCCGTGCGCGATGAAACCGTCGCTGGTTTGCGCTGGTTTGCGGAATGGACTCATGACCCGCGCATAGCCGAACCCGCCTTCCGGAGGCCGGAAGGCCGCCCCGTTGAAATGCTGGCTCAACATCACCGATATCATCGTTTCGAACATCGGCGTTTCGATGTAGCACCCTTCGCCGGTGGTGCGCTGCCGGAACAGGCCGGCCAGCATCGCCTGACCCAGCGCCAGCCCGGTGATCTTGTCGGCGGCCACCATCGGCACAAAGGCGGGGGCACCTGCGTTGCGCCCGTTGGCCTCGGCCAGACCCGACCGGGCCTGAATCAGGTCATCGAAGGCGGGCAAGTCGGCATAGGGCCCGTCCTGCCCGAACCCGATCGCGGCGCAGTAGACGATGCGCGGATTGACCTCCCGCACGGCGTCATATCCAAGACCCAGCCGCTCGATCGCAGGCACTCGCATATTGTGAACCACGATGTCCGCCTGACTCAGCATCTCCAGCAGCGCCGCACGCCCTTCGGGGGATTTGAGATCAAGCGCAATGCTGCGTTTGTTCCGGTTCACCGCCATCCACTGAGCGGTCATACCCGGCACGCGCGAGGCGCCGAGGCGCCGATAATAGTCGCCTTCCGGCGCTTCGACCTTGATCACATCAGCGCCGAAATCGCCCAGGAACTGGGTGGCGTAGGGGGCCAGGAGAATATGGCCCAGCTCTACCACGCGCACCCCGTCGAGCATTTGAAACATGATTCCCCCCCCCGGCACCGGATCGGCTGCACCGACCGCACGCTACAAAAGACTAAAAGACT
This sequence comes from Sedimentitalea nanhaiensis DSM 24252, assembly GCF_000473225.1. Taxonomy (GTDB): domain Bacteria; phylum Pseudomonadota; class Alphaproteobacteria; order Rhodobacterales; family Rhodobacteraceae; genus Sedimentitalea; species Sedimentitalea nanhaiensis. The sequence continues at coordinate 142,713 of NZ_KI421510.1, read as the reverse complement.
GTATTGCTAGTTTTTTTGCACGGGGAGCGTTGACATGCAAGGGGGCCTTGCTAAGTTTGGCGCCACAATGAGGCTAAGGCGGCTCGTTTCCGGCGTGGAAATCGCCGATGGAAATGGCCCGAAATAGCGCCAAGAAAAAGGGGGGGGGTGGCCGCAATGGAACCGCCGAAGAAAAGGGGGGGCGCGCGCGGCCTGTTGGCCGTTTCGCGGGGGCTGGCCGTGCTAGAGACCGGGTTTGCGGCGCTGGCCTGTGTCGCACTGGCGGTGATCATGCTGATCGTGGTCGTGGATGTTGCGATGCGCTACGCGCTTTCGATGCCACTGGGCTGGTCCTACGACCTGATCGGTCTCTACCTTGTGGTCACGGTATTCTTCCTGATGCTGCCCGACACACTCCATCATCACGGGCACGTGGCAATCGATCTGTTCCAAAACATACTTCCGCGACGGGTTCGCCATCTGGGGCAGGCGGTGGGCTATGCTGCAGGGGCAGTTGTCATGGCGCTGATCGCGTTCGAGGCCTGGGGCCGCTTCCAGAGCGCCTATGCCGGGCAGGACCGGATCGCCGCGCTGGTCCCATGGCTGACCTGGCCGGCCTATCTGGTCGTCCTGATTGGCACCGCGCTGCTGACGCTGCGCCTGATCTACCGGGTGGTCGGGCACGCGTTTTCCATCTTCTCGCGCCACGATCTGGTTGAAATGCCGCCCCCGCCCGAGACCACCGCGCTCCAAGGGGAGGACGTCCTGTGACGGTGGCTCTGGTAATTGCGCTTCTGGCCGGGCTGCTTGTGATCGGGCTGCCGGTGGCCTTGGCAATGGCGATTTCGGGGTCTGTAGGGCTCTATCTGTTCGGCGGCATGGCGGTACTGGGCGGCATCCTGAAGACTGCACCCCTAAGTACCGCGAATTCCTACGAAATCATCACCATCCCGATGTTCATCCTGATGGCCGAATTCGTGATCATCTCGGGCGTGGCGCAAGATCTCTTTCGCGCTGCAACCATTTGGGTCGGCCGTCTCCGCGGCGGCCTGGCCATGGCTACCGCGGTAGCCGGGGCGGGCTTTGGCGCGATCTCGGGGTCGAGCACGGCAGCGGCGGCAACGCTGGCATCCACTTCGATCCCGGCGATGATCGACGAAGGCTACGACCCCAAGCTGGCCAGCGGCGTCGTGGCGATTTCGGGCACACTGGCGATGTTGATTCCGCCATCTGTGGCGCTGATTCTCTATGGGATCATTGCCGATGTCTCGGTCGGACAGCTGCTGGTGGCGGGGGTGATACCGGGGATTCTGGTCGCTCTGACCATCATGGCCACGGTCGCGGTTCTGGTGCGGATTGATCCCTCGGTCGCGCCTGCCGGCCAGCCTTACAGCTTTCGCGATAAATTTGCGTCGCTGTCGCGTGTCGGGCCAATGCTGCTGCTGTTCCTGGCCGTCACCGGCACGATCTACTCGGGCATTGCCACGCCGACCGAGGCATCGGGGATCGGCGCCTTCGGCGCGATGCTGCTGGCGCTGCACGAGCGCAAACTGGGATTCAGCCAAGCCTGGGGTTGCCTGAGACGGGCGGCGCAGACCACCTGCATGATCCTTTTCGTGATCCTCGGCGCGCATATCTTTGGCTATTTCTTCACCCTCACGCGGGTGACCAACGATTTGACCCAATGGATCGGCGGCCTTGGTATTTCGCCGATGGGGGTGATGGTGGTGATCCTGATCATCTACGTCTTTCTGGGTGCCTTCATGGACCAGATCGCCATCCTCATCCTGACGGTGCCGGTGCTTTTGCCGCTGGTCCTGTCGCTGGGCTTCGACCCGATCTGGTTCGGGGTGATCGTCGTGGTGACGGCCGAGGTCGGCATGGTCACTCCGCCGCTGGGCATGAATGTCTTTGTGGTGGCCCGATATACCCGGCGACCCTTGGGCGAAATCTTTCGCGGGACGTTTCCGCATGTTCTGGCGCATTTGCTGGTGATCGCGTTGCTCACTGCATTTCCCGTGCTGGTGCTGTGGCTGCCCTCGACAATGAACTGACGACGTCGGCCTGCGCAATAGCGCCAGTCCATAACCCTAAAAGACAGGAGGAGAATGAAATCATGACCAGAATATCCAAATTCCCATCGCCCTTACGGACAGCGGGCTGGGCCCTGAGCGTTGCCTTGCTACCGCTCGCCGTGCAGCCGGTTGCAGCGCAGGAGATCGAACTGCGCGCGGCCGACAGCCTGCCCACCGGCCATTACATTGCCCAGAGCCTGATCGAACCTTTCATGGAACGGGTGAGCGAGCGGACCGGGAAAACCGAGTTCGCGTACTTCCCGGCTCAGCAACTCGGCAAGGCCAAGGACCTGCTCTCGCTGACCCAGACCGGCGTGACCGATATCGGCTATGTCGGCCCCTCCTATGTCAGCGACAAGATGCCCCTTTCGGCGGTCGGGCAGTTGCCCGAGGCGTTTTCGACGTCGTGTGAGGGCACGATGGCCTATTGGGAGATCGCCAAGCCCGGCGGCGCGCTAGACCAGGCCGAATTCGCGCCGAACGGCGTGCGCCTGCTGATGGCGATGGTGCTGCCGCCCTACAACCTGCTGACGTCGAGCCGTGAGATCACCGGTTTGGACAGCATGGACGGCCTGAAGATCCGCAGCACTGGCGGCGCGCTTGACCTGACCGTCCAGAAAATCGGCGGCGTGCCGGTGCAGATGCCGGCGCCCGAAGTGCGCGAGGCGCTGTCGCGCGGGACGATCGACGCCGGGCTCTTCCCCTATCCCAGTGTCACCCCTTACGGAATGGAAACATTCCTTGACTGGGGTACGCAGGGGATGAACTTTGGTTCCTTTGTCGCGACCTACGTGATCAGGCAGGAAAAGTGGGACAGTCTGCCCGAAGACGTCCAGCAGGCGATCACCGAGATCGGCGAAGATTTGACTAGGGAAGGATGCGAAACTGCCGACCGCCAGAACCTTGAAGTCAAGCAGCAGATCGCCGAGGCGGGCGTGACCTTCGTTGACCTGCCCGCCGGAGATGTCGAAAAGCTGAACCAGATCCTGTCGACGGTTGGGTCCGAATGGGCCGAGCAACTCGATGCCCAAGGCAAGCCCGGAACCGAGATCCTGGAAGCCTTCCGGTCCGCGCTGAAAAGGAACTGATACCAGATCGTGGTCGGCCCGGCTCCTGTGTCGGGCCAGGCCACCAAAAACGCGCAGAAGTCAGCCGGTGGGTGCATCTGAATCCTGCCCTTCGACACTCAGCCTGGTCGTCCGTTATGCAGCTGAAGTCCGGGCGAGCCGTGCATACGTTCGGCCACATTGATCTGGCGTAGATGCGCCTCGCCGGTCCCGATCTCGGCGACGAGTTGATGCGCGAACGGCGCGGGCGAATTGGGTTTCGGCGATATGGCGCAGATGGGCGGCAGCGAGAGTGTCCGACCTTTTGTGTATGACTGATCCGGTCCATGCTTCATCGAAAGGACGCATGAATGACCATCTCGAAAGAAATCCTGGATGGATAACGTACAGGATCTTCCGCACATTTGATTCCGGCGATGGTTCCTTTCAGACTGGCTGACCCGGACGGTCAGAAGGATATACTTGGGACAACGATCATGCAGCGCCCGGCCCAACCGGAAGAAGTAGCCGGGGCGGTGCCGTTTCTGGCGTCCGACGAGGCATCCTATATGACCGGATCCGAAATGGTGGTCGATGGCGGCTATACCGCGCAGTAAAATGGGCGGAGCCGGAAGCTTGGGACAGGCGGGTCCGGTTGGCCGCGAACCGATCCTGGCCAGCCGGGCACCGGCTGCCCGCCTGGCCTGGTTCCGTCAGGCGTCGGCGCGCGGAAGGCGGATTTCGGACAGAACCTCCTCCGTGTGCTCGCCCAGCCGCGGTGGCAGCCGGCGCACCCGGCCGGGGCTGTCCGAGAACTGGACCGGTATCCGGAGCGTCACGACGGCGCCCTCTGTCGGGTGCTCGTGGCGCTCGAAATACCCGGTTTGAACCAGATAGGGATCAACCAGCAGATCCTCCAGGCTGTTGGCCGGTCCATTCGGCACGTCGGCCGCGTCGAACCGGCGGCGCCACTCGGCGGTTGTATTCCCCGCGATTGCCTCGGCGAGGAACCAATATAACTAGTCAATGTGATCGGTGCGCAACTCTGCTGTGGCAAATCGTGGATCGTCGCGCAGCTCGGGCCGGCCTATGGCGTCGAAGAGACGCAGCCACTGGTTGTCCATCGCCGCCATCACACAGATGTGCCCGTCCTGCGTTGGATAAGGCCGATGATGGGGCGAGAATACCCGGCTGTAACCCATGCCCAGATCGGGCCGGTCGAGCGTTGCGCCCCAGAGATGCTCGATCAGATTGAAGTTGACCATCGCATCCATCATCGGCACGTTTACCTGCTGCCCGTGGCCGGTGCGCTCGCGCCAGACGAAGGCCATCGCGATGGACGATGCCTGGATGTAACCGCATAGTTGTCGGCGATTACCGTGGGTAATAGCGCGGCTCATCGGTGGCCCGGGCCATCATCCCGGCTACGCCGCTGGCGCCCTGGATCACATCGTCGAAAGCAAGCCAGTCGCGGCGCTCACCATCCAGCCGGAAGCCAGAAGACGAGGCATGAATGATGCGGGAATTGACCGCGCGGATCGCCTCGTAGTCGACGCCCAGCCGTTCGGCGGCGCCGGGGCGTATCGAATGCACCAGCACGTCCGCGGAACGCACCAGATCAAGGAGCGCGGCCCGCGCGTCGGGTTTCTTCAGGTCGAGCACGACCGAGCGTTTGTTGCGGTTTGTATTGAGGAACAGTGCCCCCATCTTCGGGTTGCGCGACGGTCCCACCTGGCGTGTGTAGTTGCCGTCGGGTGACTCGATCTTGATGACGTCGGCCCCCATGTCGCCGAGGATCTGGATCGCCACCGGTCCAAGCACGTTGACCGAAAGATCAAGCACCCTGTAACCCGCAAGCGGTCCGTCCCCCTCGGCTGGCTGCTGCGGCTGACTGTCCATTTTCTTTTCCCTTTGCGGTATCGCACCCTTCGAGTCAGCAATGCGCGCCGTAGTCTGGCGGTCAGTCGACCCGCGACCCAAGGGCGCAGCGCCGCGAGCGAAGCTTGCGATCGCTGTATTGCTGTTCTGACGGCGTGCGTGGTCGTGGCGCTTCCGTGACGAACTTGTCCCATAGGGCCTCCTTCCATTCCTGCGAAAGGATCACACCATTAAACCGTGGGATCAAACACCTAAGCCGAAGAAATCGTGATGCCGGCGATCGTCGCCATGTCGGGAGCGATCGCCGTGACCGGACAGGATGCGCAAAAGGGGATCGCAGTTGCCCTTGAGCACATCAACGCCGATGGCGGCGTCGCCGGTCGGCCGCTGAAGATCCAACTTTACGACACACAGGGCAATCCCGGGGTGGTGCGCCAGGTGATGGAGCGGTTGACCCGCCTCGAGCGGGCTCCGGTCATCCTTGGCTGCGAGATCAGCGCAGGCACATCGGCTGCGGCGCAGTTCGCCGAGCAGGCGCGGGTTCCTCACCTGAACTCGCCGGCGGTGTCGGCCGAGCTCCTCGAGCGCGGTTACAAATGGTATTTCTCCGATCAGATCACAGCCGATACCGAGGCGGCCACGGTCGTGGAATTCTTCGAACACCTGATGACGCAAGGCGACGTCGTCCCGGCGTTGCTTTATGAAGACAGCCCGCGCGGCGCCGGAACCATCGAGCGGATCGAAGTTCTGCTGGAGGAGCGGGGCATCGAGATCGCCGCCAGCGCGCCGTATTCGCGCAGCGATCGCAACCTTCTGCCGCCGGTCAAGCGGGTGCAGACATCGAGTGCCAACATGGTGATCTGGGCCGGCTACACCGAAGATGTGGTGACCAAGCTCCAGGCAATGCAGCAGCATGACTTCAAGCCCTACATTGTCGGAATCAGTGGCGGTCCGGTTGATGTGCGCACCCCGCAACTGGTGGACAGGGGCTTCGTCGAGGACGTCAATCTCAGCACGGTGGACTACTTAAATCCCGACATGGACCGCGCCCAGCGTTTTGTGAAGGCTTACGAGTAACGGCACGGCATCGTGCCGTCAAGCTATGCGTCGATGTGCAACCGCGGTGTCTACACGCTGAAGGCCGTGCTGGAGAAGACGCTTGAGTCCGGCCAGAAACTGACGACCGAGAACCTTCGCGCCGCCATCCTTAAGATCGACATCCCCGGCGATCAGCTGATCTCGCCGTTCTCGCGGATCAAATTCGACGAACACGGCAGGAACGTCGGATCGCAGAACCTGATCGCGCAATGGAAGAACGGCGGCACGAAAAAGGTCACGATCTGGCCGCCAGAGGTGGCTGTGGAAGAGCCCAATCCTCTGAACTGATGCGAAAACTATAACCGGGGCCCAAGATGAAGCTGTCGATCGAGTCTCTCGTCTCCGGTTACGGTCTGCTCGACGCGCTCCACGGCGTCAGCATCGAGATCGGCCGAGGGCGAGGTCGTGGCTGTGATCGGACCGAACGGCGCGGGCAAATCCACCCTTCTGCGCACGATTTCGGGCCTTGTGGCCGCCCGTTCCAGAGCGATCCGCCACGATGGCAAGGAAATCGGCGGTTTTGCCGCCAGCGAGATTCCGCGCCTCGGCCTCGTCCATGTTCCTGAGGCGCGGCACGTCTTCGGGTCACTCACGGTCGAGCAAAATCTGATCGTGGGTGCGAGCGCCGCACTCGACGCGAAAGACCGAAAGGACGCCCTTTCCGATGCTGAGCCAGAAGGCCCGCGAACTTGCCGGAGGGCTCTCAGGCGGTCAGCAGCAGATGCTGGCGATCGGGCGCGCTTATGGCCCGGCCCAGCATGATCATGCTCGACGAGCCGTCGCTCGGCCCCGCGCCTCTGATGGTCGAGCAGATGTACGAGGCCCTCGACGGTCGGCGCCGCACCGGCCTGAGCATTCTTCTGGTGGAACAGGATGTCTACATGGCGCTGGATTTCGCCAGCCGCGCCTATGTTCTGGAAAACGGGACAATCGCCCTCGCCGCAGCCTCTGACGTCTTGCGCCACGACGATCACGTGCGCCGTTCGTATTTGGGAATCTGACCCGCCCTGTGCCCGCATTCCGCCTGCCATTCAGACCGGCAGCGGCGACAGACCGTGCGCAAACTGCGGACCGATCAGCCCCGTAGCGCCGAGATGCCCAGGGCCCCCTGTGCCAGAAGCAGCGCCTGAAGCTGGTTGGTGCCTTCAGCGATCGTGAGATGTCGCACATCGCGATAATAGCGCTCGACGGGGAAATCACGGGTGTATCCGGCCCCGCCGTGCACTTGCAGGGCAGTCTCGCAAACCCGCAGAGCCGTATCGGAGTTGTGACGCTTGGCCATGGAACAGGCCCGGCCGCGATCCGGTGCCCCGCGATCCAGCGCGTCAGCGGCCCGGCACGCCAGCAACCGCGAGGTTTCCACGCCAGTCAACATATCTGCGATCATCTGCTGGACCAGTTGAAACCCGCCGATCTTGCGTCCGAACTGTTCTCGCGCGCCCGCATATCGCAGCGCCGCCTCATAGGCGGCAATTGACAGGCCCAGGCAGGTGAAAGAAACGAAACAGCGCCCCACGTTCAGATAATGCTTGGCGATGGCGAACGCCTCGCCCTCGGCGCCGATCAGGTGGTCTGCGGGCAGCAATACGTCCTCAAACAGCAGCTCGCCTAGCGGGCATGAATTCATGCCCATGCTGCGGACCTCTCGGGTTGAAAACCCTGCTGTTCCCGCCTCGACCACGAAGGCCGATACCTCCGCGCGTTCGCCGTCGCCCGACCGCGCGAAAACCACCCCGAGATCGGCCCCGGTCCCGTTGGAGATATACAGTTTGCGTCCGTTCAGCCGCCAGCCATCACCGTCGCGCCGGGCCCGTGTTTCCACGTTGCTGGCGTCCGAGCCGACGTTCGGCTCGGTCAGCGCAAAAAAGGCTGTCTTGCGACCCGAAACCAGATCGCCCAGCCACCTTGCCTGTTGCTCCGGCGTTCCATGCTGCGCGACGATCATCAGGACAAGGTTCGACGTGCTGACGATGCTGCGCAGCGACGGCCATACCTGAGACAGCTCGCACAGCAGCGCGCAATATGTCAGATAATCAAGCCCGGCACCGCCTTGCGCCTCTGGCAAAAGACCGCCCAGCAGGCCGAACTCGCCCATCTTCTGCAACACTTCGGGCGGCGGCGGACGGTGGGCATCCTCGTGCGCCTCGACCAGGGGCGCCACCTCGGCGTCAAGGTATTTGCGGAAGCTGCGCCGCGCCGTTTCCTGCCAGTCGTCCAGCTCAAACTGCATCGGTCCTCACTCCAGCTTTTCGGCTTGGTCCAGAATTTCGGCCTGATGCTCGCCCACTGCCGGGACGTGGCCCGCCGGATCACTCATCCCAGCCATCGGCACCGGGAAGGCCATCACCTGGGCCGCGCCGGCTGAGCGCACCATCCCGCGCGCCTTGAGCTGCGGGTCCCGGGCCAGATCCTCCAGCCCGTTGACCGGGGCGAAGGGAACATCCTCGGCCTCGAAGATCTCCGCCCAATGCGCATAGGGACGCGCGGCGATCAGCGGGGTCAGGGCGGCGCGGATATCATCCGTGCGGTCGGTGCGTGCGGCGAAGTCGTCAAGCGCAGGATCGTCGAAGCCCGTCATCCCGGTGGCACGGATCAGGCGGCGGAAGAAATGCGTCTCGATCGCGCCGATGGTGATGTATTTACCGTCGGCGGTCGCGAAGATACCATAGGCGGCGCGGCGCAGGATATCGGCCTTTGTGATCTCGCGCCCGGCCTGGCGTCCGGCGTCCCACACACCGTAGCGCGGGGCGACCCAGCTGGCCAGCGCGTCGGTGATCGCCACGTCCAGATACTGGCCCCGCCCCGTGGCGTCGCGTCCGTGCAACGCAGCAAGAATGGTGATGATGGCATACATGGCTGCCGAGAGATCCCCGATCGGCACGCCCGTCGTGTATTCAGGCGGTCCGTCGGGCGCGCCCGAGATCGCCACCGCGCCCGCCATCGCCGCGTAGTTCAGATCATGCCCCGGCCAGTCGCGCGCCGGCCCGGTCTGACCATAGCCGCTGACCGAACAGTAGACGAGGCCGGGATTGAGCGCCGAAAGCGTCTCATAGTCGATGCCCAGCCGCGCGGTCACGCCCGGGCGATAACCCTCGATCACGACGTCCGCCCGTTTGGCCAGCCGCAGGAAAGCCGCGCGGTCTGTGTCATCCTTTAGGTTCAGGGCGATGCTTTTCTTGCCGCGGTTCACGGCGGCAAAGAGGCCGGGGAACATGGCGCGCGCGGCGTCGCCCGCAGGACGTTCGACCTTGATGACCTCGGCCCCCATCTCGGCCAGTTGCTGCGTTGCATAGGGCCCAGGCAGAAGCTCGGTCAGATCGAGAACGCGAAGCCCCGAAAGCGGTGCAGTGCCGGTCATTTTTGCTCTCCTGTGCTGTCTGCGCGGTCCGGGTCGGCAATCCCGGCGCATTCCGCCGAGTCGTCCTGTTCCAGGATCATGTCCCAGATCTTCTGACCCTGCGGATTTTCGAGCTCTTCCATCAGATGCGCCAGAAGCCCGGCGGATCGGCCAATCAGGGCGAAGGCCCGCGCCCAGATCGGGGCAAGCCCCATGTCCGAAACGGTGGCCCCGACCGCGCCGGCGGCGTTGATGGGCAGCAGACGTCCATATTCCTCGCGGGCGGCGGCCTCGACGGCCGCCATGAAGCGCCAGTGCCGCCCGTCGAACCCATTCTCGCCGGCGATCCGGCGCAGGACCGGCGTGCGGGGGTCGCCGTCGACATGGATCGGATGACCGAGGCCTGGCACGATCCGGCGCGCCGCGCGAAAGGCGCGCACGGCCTCTTGCGCGCGGGCGGCATAGGCTGCGTCGTCGTCGCTGTCGGACAGCTCGCCGATCTCGTCGCGGGTAAAGGCCGCGGCGTTCTGCATGGTGCCGAGAAAATGGTTCCCCGCGCCCAGCAAGCCCGCGGCCACCGCACCCTGAAGCGATTCCGGCGCGCCGAGAATGGTCATCCGCGCGGCGATGGCGCTGGGGGTAAGGCCGTGATCGGTGGCGGTGACGATGATCGCGTTGGTCATCGCGCGGGTGCGGGCATCCGGCTCTTTCCCCGTGGCGGTGAAATAGATCATGTCGACGAAATCCATCTTGCCCAGGATCTCATCGGCCAGATCGCGCCCGCGCACATAGATGCGGTCGCGGGTGGTGAAACCGATGTCCGTCTTTACCGTCATTGCCTTGCCTTTCCTTCTATCTCGGTCGGAGCGCGCAGGATCACCGCGTCAAGCACCGTCGCACCCGCCGGACCGGCGCGCACCGGATTGAGATCCATCTCCGCGATGTCGCCGCGCGCACCCAGGGCGGCCAGGATCACGAGAAGATCGGCCAGCGCGCCCAGATCGGCGCCGGGGCGGCCGCGCAGCGGACCCAGCAGTGCGCGTCCGCGGATCTCGTCGATCATCGCCAGCGCCTCGTCCCGCCCAAAGGGCGCGGCGCGGTGCGTGACGTCAGAAAGCGCCTCGACCATCACGCCGCCGAGGCCGAAGCTCACCACCGGGCCGAACACCGGATCGCGGTGCAGTCCCGCCATCACCTCGACGCCCGGCCCCTGTTCCATGCGCTCAACCAGAGCGCGCTCCAGCCTGTGCCCCTGTGCTGAAAGCGATGTCATCATCGCGCCCCAGGCCGCCGCCAGCGCCTGCTCATCCATCAGCCCGACGGCCACGGCCCCGGCTTCGGTCTTGTGCAGAAGACCGGGCACCAGCGCCTTGAGCACCACCGGAAAGCCGATCCCGCGCGCCGCCTCGCCTGCCTGTCTGGCACTGGTCACGACCCGTCCTTCGGGCACGGTCAGACCCAGGTCGGCCAGCACCGCCTTGGCGGCAGCCTCGTCAAGCTCGCCGGGCGGAAATGCGGGTAGAGCAAGCGTGGAGGTCCCCGAGGGGCTCCAGTCGCCGCGCCAGATCAGCCGCTTCAACGCCGTCACTGCCTTGCCGAGGCTGCGAAAAGGCGCCAGCCCTGCCGCGTTCAGCGTGGCATAGCCAGCGGCGCGATGCCCGCTCATCCAGACCGGCAGGAGCAGAGCCGGGCTGTCCGGCGCCAGCGCGACCATGTCGTCGGCGGACCGGTCGGTGATCGGGCCGTAGTCGGCGGGAATCGGCAGAAGCACAACATCGGTGGCCGGGTCCCGCGCCACCAGCGACAGGCAATCGCGGTTGAGCTTGTCTTGGGTGAAGACCTGGGTGGTCAGGTCCACCGGGTTATCGACCGCCGCATAAGACGGGGCCAGCGCACGCAACCCCGCGCGGGTGCCGGGGGCCAGTTCGGACAGGATCAGCCCGGCGCTGCCCACCATATCGGCGGCCAGCGCCGCTGTGCCACCCGAGAAGGAATAGACGCAGATCCCCCGCCGCGGGGCGATGCCGACGCGCTCGAACAGCGCCACCGTATCGATCAATTCGTCCAGATCCTCCACCTCGACGATGCCATGCTGGCGAAACAGTGCCGAGGTGACCGCCGCCGATCCGGCAAGCGCGGCGGTGTGCGAACGGGTGGCAGCAACGCCATAGTCCGACTTGCCCACCTTCATCGCCACCACCGGCTTGCCGGCGCGAGCAGCGGCGCGGGCAGCTGCCAGAAAGCGCGGCCCGTCGCGGAAGCCTTCGGCGAGAAGGGCGATTACCTTTATGTCGGGATCGCCCACCATGTGGTACACGACATCGGCCATGGTCAGGTCGGCTTCGTTGCCGGTAGAGCACCACAGGCCAACGCCGATACCCCGTTCGCTTGCCTGGATGAAGGCGCGGCCAAGTCCGCCGCCCTGGGTGACAAGCCCAATGCCGCCGCCCAGCGTGTCGTTCTTGAATACCGGTGAAAAGGTCAGCCCAAGGCGGCGGTTGATGTTGCTCAGCCCTGGCGAGTTCGGCCCGTAGATGCGCATCCCGCTTTGCCGGGCGATTTCAGCCATCTCGGCTTCGACGGCACGGCCCTCATCCCCGGTTTCGCCAAAGCCAGAGGTGAAGACCACCGCAAACCCCGTTCCTGCTGCCGCGCAATCGCGCAAGGCGCCCACCACCGCATCGGCTGGAAGGCACACCACCGCCACATCGACGGGGCCAGGCAAGGCCGACATTGCAGAATAGGCGCGCAAACCATGCACCCTTTCACGCCCGGGGTTGACCGGAAAGATCTGCCCATCGAAGTCGGAATGCTCGGCAAGGTTCAGCAAGGTGTCGCTGCCCACGCTACGGGGCCTTTCACTGGCGCCCAGGATCGCCACGCTGCGTGGCGACAAGAGCCGCGAAAGATCGGGAAAGTCGCGGGCGACCACCGGCTCAGCCACCTTGCGGCGCCCGCCGGACGAGCAGTTTCCAGACCCCTTCCACCACGGTTTCGCCACGCTGGTTGATGACCTCGCGCCGGAACGACAGGATGCCGCGTTCGGGTTTCGAAGTCTCGCGCTTCTCGGCTACGGTAACGCGCACGCCAATCGTGTCGCCGATGAAGGTGGGGTTGGGAAAGCTGCACTGCATGTCGAGCAACCCCAGAAGCGAGGGTTCCAGGAACGTGTTCATCAGCATCCGCGTGGTCAGCCCGGACATCACCGACACCACCAGAAGCCCGTGCGCGATACGCTGGCCAAAGGCCGAATCGGCGGCATATTCGGCATCGACGTGCAGCCGGTTGAAGTCGCCTGACAGGCAGGCGAAATTAGCCACGTCGGCCTCGGTGATGGTACGGGTGGGGCTATCGAACTGGTCGCCTTCGTTCAGGTCCTCCCAGTAGAGTTGCTGGCCCTTGAGGGCCGAAAGATCGGGCCGTGTCATTGGGTTTCCTCCTCTGGCAGCGCTAGCACTGCCTCTTTCAGTTCAGCCTTGAGAACGCGGCCGGTCAGGTTGCGCGGCACCGCCGTCATAAAGACCACGCGCCGCGGGCGCTTGTATCGGTCAAGCCGGGTTTCGGCATGGGCGATCACATCGGCCGCTGTCAGCTGCGCGCCCGGCGCGGGCACGATCACTGCGCAGATCGCCTCGGTCCAGTGCGGATCGGGCAGGCCGATGCAATGCGCCTCGGCAATCGCCGGGTGGCCGGCCAGCGCCTCCTCGATCTCGGGGGCGTAGACATTGATGCCGCCGCTCTTGATGATGTCGCGCTTGCGACCCGTGAACCAGAGCAGCCCTTCGTCGTCGATCCGGCCCAGATCGCCCACGGTCAGATAGTCGCCGCGCCGGGTTTCAGCGGTCAGCGCCTCATCCTTGTAATACCCGTCGTAGCGGCTTTCGCTGCGGGTGCAGATCTCGCCGACCTCGCCCTGCGGCACCTCGTTTCCATCGTCGTCCAGCAGTTTGAGTTCCACCCCGAAGAAGGGGCGGCCGACGCAGTTGCCCGCAAGGTTGCGGCGCAGATCCCGAGCGGTCAGGTTGGCATAGGGTCCTGCTTCGCTGGAGGCGGCATAGATCATCAGCGCATCGCCGAACTTGTCGAGCGCGGCACGCTTGAGGTCGAGATACATCTCGCCGCCGCCAGATTGCAAAGTCCCCAGCGACGACAGATCGGCGCTCGCGAACCCCTCGGCCTCGACCATCCGCTGGAGCATGGCGGGCAGCAGCATGGTGGCGGTCAGCCGCTCGTCTTCGATCAGCCGTAGCGCGGCGGCCCCGTCGAAGCGGCGCATCAGATAGACGCTGGCACCCAGATAAAGCGGCAGCAGCGTATAGGTGCAGCCGGCCGACAGGCAGATCGGCAGCGCCGACAGCGCCCGGTCGTCGGGGCGGAAACGCTGCTCGATGGCGCGTTCCTCCATGCCGAAGAGACTGCGCAGCGCGCCCTTGGGCTTGCCGGTGGTCCCCGACGTGTGCAGCATGATCGTGGTGCCGTCCTGCCCTTGCGGCGGATCGGGCGGTGTGTCTGCCAGAAGGTCCGACAGGCGCGGCAGTCCTTGCGGGGCCCCGTCGCCGATGGTGACGATGTCGTCCACCACGGTCCGGAACAGATCGGCATGATCCAGCGCCGCATCGCCCAGCAGCAGGGTTTTGCTGTCCGAGCGGGCAACCACATCGGCCATGACTTCGGGCGCGATGCGATAGTTGATCGGTGCGGGAATTGCGCCTAGCCCCGTCACCGCCACATAGGCGGCAAGGAAATCGGGATGATTTTCCGAGATCACCGCCACCTTGTCGCCCGGTCCGATGCCGCGCCGCGCCAGCACCGTCATCATCCGTTCCACCCGGTCAAGGAAATCCGTATAGGTCTGGCTCCTCCCCTCGAACACCACCGAGGGTTTCGTGGGGAACCGCCGCGCGTTCAACCTCAGGGCCTGGAGAAAGGTCATCGGCATGGCCGCCTCCTCAGGTGAAGGCCGAGATCCCGAGAACCTCGCGCCCTATGATCAATGTCTGGATTTCCGATGTGCCTTCGGGGATCAGCCCGCCGCGCGTGTCGCGGAACAACCGTTCGACGGGGTAGTCGGTCGAATAGCCCAGCCCGCCGTGCGCCTGCAGCGCCATCGAGGCCACCTCATGCGCCGCCTCGCTGGCATAGAGCTTGGCAATCGAGCATTCCTTGCGCCCAGGCAGACCCGCGTCCAGCGCTTGGGCGGCACGGTCAGTCAACGCGCGCGCCGCTTCGGTGCGGATGGTCATGTCGACGATCAGCTTCTGCACCAGCTGATAGCTTCCGATCACGTTGCCGAACTGCTTGCGCGTCTTGACGTAATCGGTGGACAGGTCCAACGACCGCTGCGCCGCGCCCACCGCGCCCGCCGCCACGTTGAGCCGGCCATAATTCAACCCCGTAAGGATCGCCTTGAGGCCCTTTCCCGCAGGACCCAACAGGTTTTCCTTTGGCACCTTTGCGTCTTGAAAGGCCAGCTGCGATGTCGCGGTGGCCTTGATGAACATCGTGCCCACCCGCGAAGCTTCGAAATCGGTCTCCTCGAGGTCCACGATGAACAGACTCAGATCGCCATCACAGCCTTCCGTGAATGTCCGTGCCACCAGGATTCCGACCCGGCCGTTGACGCCGTTCGTCGTCCACAGCTTGCCGCCATTGATCAGCCAGTGGTCGCCCTTGTCCTCGGCGCGGGTCTGCACCGAGGCAACATCAGAGCCGTGGTCGGGTTCGGTGATCCCCACCCAGACCGGCATCTGGCCAGCCATGACGGGTTTCAGCCACTTTTCCTTCTGGCGCGCATCGCCCAGGTGGTGGAACAGTGCGATCACGATGTTCACGGTGTTGAGCAGAACCCGGAGTGAAAGCCAGCGGTATCCTGCTTCCTCCATCATCATCGCCCAGGTGCGATAGCTGAGGCCGTAGCCACCGGCCTCTTCCGAGAGAAGCCCGCCAAGATAGCCGAACTGGCGTAGCTCGCCCATTATCGCCCAGGGCAGATCGCCCGTCGCCTCGCATTGCGAGATGCGCTCTTCGGTCAGCTCGCGCGCCATGAAGCCCCGGATGCTGTCTCGCAGCATCCGCGTCTCTTGATCCTCGACACAGGCGGAGGCCGGGACATGTTTAGCCATATCGCCCCCCGGTGATGTGAAGCGTCTCGCCCGAGATGTATTCCGCCGCATCCGAGGCGAGGAACACCACGCCGTTGGCGATGTCGCGTTCGTTGCCAAGGCGCTGCACGGTATTCATTGCCAGAGCGCGCGACTTTATCCGGTCGTAGTTTGGAAGCGCCTCGATCATCTCGGTGGCGATGAACCCCGGCGCGATGGCATTTACGGTGACATTGAAGCGCCCCTGTTCCATCCCCAGCGCCCGGGTGAAGCCGATGATGCCGGCCTTGGCGGCGGCATAGTTGGTCTGTCCCGGATTGCCGAGATAGGCGCGAGAGGAGATGTTGATCACCCGGCCCCACTTCTGTTCCATGAAGTACGGCACCACGGCGCGCGAGCAGGTATAGGCACCCTTCAGGATCACGCCCACAACAGCGTCCCAGTCCTGTTCGGGCATCTTGGTGATGTAGTTGTCGCGCGGAAATCCGGCATTGTTGACCAGGATGTGGACGGCGCCAAATGCTTCGATCGTGCGCGAGACGAGGGCTTCGACCTGTGCCTCGTTCGTGACATCGCAGACCACGCCGATCGCGTCGTATCCGTCGGCCTCAAGAGCGGCGCGGGTGGCTTCTGTGGTTTCGGGGTCGATATCGGTGATCACCACCTTCGCCCCCTCTTCGGCCAGCGCGCGGGCGGTCACTGCGCCGATCCCGCGACCCGATCCGGTGACGATAGCCACCTTGTCCTTTAGTCCCAGTTCCAAGTTACGCTCCTTCAGGTTGTCAGTATTCGCCCGAGAACACGGTTACGATCTCGGGAAAGAATGCGATCAGGGCCAAGACCGCGAACTCGGCCAGCACGAAAGGCAGCACCCCGACAAAGACCCGTTTAAGAGGTACGCCGGTGATCGAGCTGGCGACGAAAACGTTCATTCCGATTGGGGGGGTAATCAGCCCGATTTCGACCGTTTTGGTCACCAGGATGCCGAACCAGATCGGCGAATAGCCAAGCTCCATGACCATTGGAAAGACGATCGGCATGGTCAGGATCAGGATCGCCAGCTGATCCATCACGCAGCCCAGCAGGATGTAGATCAGGATCAGGATTAAAATCACCACGCCCGGCCCGATCTCAAGCCCTTGCACGTACGAAACCAGCGCCTGCGGTGCCATGGTCAGGGTGACAAAATAGCCGAAAATGTGCGCCCCGATAATAATGGTGAAGATCATTGCAGTCGGGCGCGTTGTACGTTCGAGCGCCCCCATGAATTCGCGCCAGCCCATACGTCTGAGCAACACGGCGGCAATCATGATCGCGCCAAAGCAGCCGACCGCGGCGGCTTCGGTCACGGTGACAGCGCCAGAATAAATCCCGGCCACGACAAAGACGAACAGCAGAACCACCGGCCAGATGTCGCGCAGTGACGCGAAGCGCTCACGCCACCCATGGCTTTGCACTGGTGGCGCCAGATCGCGGTTCAGCGTCGCCCAGACCATCGTGATCCCGGCAAAGCTGAGCGCGGTAATGAGACCCGGCAGAATGCCGGCAATGAACAGCCCGCCGATCGAGGTTTCGGTGATGATACCGTAAACCATCAGCACAACCGAAGGCGGGATCATGATCGACAACGTCCCGGCGGCCGCAACCGTGCCTACGATCATGCCGCGGTCATAGCCATATTTCTCAGCCTCGGGCGCGACGGTGCGCGCCATCGTGGCCGTCGCCGCGGTGGACGAGCCCGAAACCGCCCCGAAGCCTGCGCTGGTAAAGACCGTGGCCACGGCCAGTCCGCCGGGCAAATGGCCCACCCACCTGTTGGCGGCGCGGAACATGTCCGACGAAATCCGACTGGCCGACAGGATCTCGGCCATCAAGATGAACAAGGGAATGGCGGTCAACAGCCAAGAGGCGGTGTTGCGATACGGGGCCACCGACAGGATGCCGAGCGCCAGATTGAGCCCGCCGATCAGATACAGGCCGACGGTGCCGGCGATGCCCATCGCGAAGCCTATCGGCATCCCGACGACGAGAAGCCCCGCCAGCAATAGCGACACAGGTGCAAGAAATTCCATACTCAGCCAATCCGATCCGAAGCGCCGCGAAGGTGCTGAACGTCACCCGCCGCATTTACGAGAAGGCGCAGAACGATCAGCACGCAGCCAATCGGCGCAATCACAAGCGTGGTGACGAGAGGCGCGTCGATGTCGCCGGATGTGCGATATCCGAAGTCCCACGCCTTAAGCGCCTCGCGCGAGGCACCGTAACAGATCAGCGCAAAAAACGCGGCCGCTGCCAATCGCAAGACGACATTGAAACCGGCCCGCAGCCCTTCGGGCAGAGCATCAAACACTATCCCCACTCGCACGTGGCCATCATACATTTCCAGATAGCTCAGGCTTCCGAACACGATGATGGGCATCAGATATAGCTCTGTAGCGCCAATGACCCCTTCGATCGGGTCATTCAGGATATAGCGCGTAAAGACCTGTATGAGGATCAGCACCAGCATGACCATCATCGCAGCGCGCGACAGCCAGTTCATCCCGGTATCCACCCGGTCCATCGCTCGGCCCAGAGGACCGTGCAATCCAACTCTCGGCGACGGCACGGCGTCCTCTCGGGGATCAAGATCGTGACGGGACACGGTTGCGCGCCTTACTGCGTCTGGTGCTTTTCGATGTTCGCACGAAACATCTCCAGCACTTCGCCCGCAGGCAGTCCGCGCTCTTGCAGACCAGAGACCCAGGCATCGAACACCGGCGCTGTGGCCGATTTGACCTTTTCGCGCTGCGCTTCATCCAGAACGATGACCTCGATACCGCTGTCCCGCATCTTGTCCTCAAGCTCGGCGGCCGATCGGTCGGTTTCTTCGGCAACTCGCTGCATCGCCTCCTGCGACGCCTGTTGAATGGCCTGTTGATGCTCTGGCGACAGATCCTGCCAGACCTCCTCGCGGATCGCGTAGGGCGCCCAATACACAAAAACATCCAGACCCAGAACGGCGGTATCGATTACCTCGTCCAGCTTGTAGGAATAGATGCTGGTGGTGGGAAAGATCGTGCCGTCGACGGTGCCGGTGCGGATGGCCTGATAGGTTTCCGGGCTGGGAATATCAACCGGCGCGCCCCCTAGGGCCTTGACCGACTCCGCCATGTTCCCGGCAATGGTTTTCAGTTTCAGCCCTTTGATGTCATCAATGCCGCTAACATCCTGGTCGCGGGTGAACAGGTTGTAGGTCGAGGTCATTACACCCCAGACTGGGCGCATCCCGTTGGCCAGGAAGTCGTTTTGCAGGATCGGATCCGACGTCACCGTTTCAAAAAAAGCGGGCGTCCCGACAACGCTCTGCGAGAAAAGGCCAGGAAGCGTGTGCACGCCCGCCAGCGGCATCGTGCCCCCGTTATAGGCCGGCGGAACATAGCCGATGTCCACCACGCCTGTCTGCACCATCGAGAACATATCGCGCAGCGAACCCAACTGACCGGCACCGAAATACTGAAACTTGACCTCGCCATCGGTCAGCTCGGTTACGCGGTCCATCCAGTAGGTGGTGCCGGTCTCGACGATGTAGTGGCCGGGCGGAAAGGTATCTGCAACCTTGAGTGTCACTTCGGCCGCCGCAATTTGCGGCATCGTTCCGACCGCGATCACCAGCGCCGCCCCTGCGGCAAACCGATCGAGTTTTGTGTTTCTTGTCATGGCAGTCTTCCTCCCTGTGGCGTTGTCGATCAGCGCACCATGGTGCGGTGAACCGGTCAATGTTTATGGGTGGCCGGGAGCGCAACTGTCGCGAGATCACACATATATGCGAATACGCGAACTGAATCCGCGGCGACGCAACAGAGAAGATCGAACGCCAATCGTGGGTGGGAATCTCCAGCGCTTTCACGGCCGAAAGAAAGGATTCCGTGGCCTGCCGATCAACAGTAAGCGGCGGCTGCGCCCCACGTTGTAGATGAGCTCCGGCACTGCGAGGTGATATCCATCTCATGATGGGGAGTGTGTTTCGCAATGTGCGCGACAAATTCGTTTCTCAGATCTCTGGGCGTCGAGATCTACGGGTCAGGTCATCGGCGCTGGCCGGACGACGTGAAGGCTCGCGCTGTGGCAGAGACTTTGGAGCCGGGAGCGACCGTGAATGCGATTGCCGAGCGATATGACATCCGCCCAAACCAGCTCTCGGCTTGGCGGCGTCTGGCAAAGCAGGGCCAGCTGGTTCTTCCTCCGGCGGAACTCGGAGAGCCGGTCTTCGCGCCTCTGGTCATTTGCGATCCGACTGAGACGCCCGAGCTTTCCGACGCGAAGCCCCAGCAGGTGATCCGGATCGTCAAGGGAACAACCCGGATCGAGCTGTCTTCTGACACGTCGGCAGGTCAGATCGCCGCGATCGTGCGCACTCTGGAAGCGCCTGCATGCTGATGCCGTCTCAAGGGGTCCGCATCCTGGTGGCGACGAAGCCGGTAGACTTCCGCAAGGGGCATGATGGACTGGCAGCCTTGGTGCAGTCGACCTTGACCGAAGATCCGTTCACCGGGACGGTCTTTATCTTTCGGGCGAAGCGCGCAGACCGGATGAAGATCCTGTTCTGGGACGGCAGCGGTCTCGTCATGGCCTACAAACGGCTGGAGGAGAGCACCTTCACCTGGCCCGCGATCCGGGATGGTGCGATGACCCTGAATCGCGCCCAGTTCGAGGCGCTGTTCGCCGGGCTGGACTGGCGGCGGGTGCGGTCTCTGGAGACGCGCGCCCCCGCTGTGGCAGAGTGACTCAGGGCGGGGAAAGCCGGCCTGACAAACGCAGGAGCGGGATATGATGCCGCCATGTCCAGCGCCCTATCCCTCGACCTGTCGGCCATTCCGGAAGACCAGCGTGACGCTGTTCTGGCCGTCCTGCGCGAGCGTGATGCACTCAGGGAAGCCAACAAGCGCCTCGAGCACCTCGTCGCCGAACTGAACCAGGTCGTGCATGGCAAAAGGTCCGAGAAACTGAGTGAGGACGAGCGGCAGCTGGCCTTCGAAGATCTGGAAACTGCCGTCGTCGAGGCAGAGGCCCAGCAGGATGAAGACGCCACGGCCTCGTCCGGTCCGCGGCGATCCAAGGTCGCCCGCCGCAATCGGGGCAATCTGCCTGAGAGCCTCCCCCGGATCGAGCAGATGATCGAGCCGGCCAGCCTGGAGTGTCCCTGCGGCTGCGGCACGATGCACCGGATCGGCGAGGACCGCAGCGAGCGGCTGGACATCGTGCCGGCCCAGCTCCGCGTCATCGTGACGGTTCGACCCAAGTATGCCTGCCGTGCCTACGCCGAAGGGGTCACCCAGGCGCCAGCCCCTGCCTTCCTGATCGAGGGCGGGCTGCCGACCGAGGGCGCCATTGCGTATGTGCTCGTCGCCAAGTTCGCCGACCATTTGCCTCTCTATCGCCAGAGCCAGATCCTCGCGCGTTCCGGGATCGACCTTCGGCGCAGCACGCCCGCCGATTGGGTCGGCACCGCGGCCTTCCACCTTGCCCCGGTGGTCGACCGGCTCGCCGAGCACCTGAAGGGCTCGGGCAAACTCTTCATGGACGAAACGACGGCGCCGGTTCTGGAGCCCGGGCGAGGCAGGACGAAGACTGGCTTCCTCTGGGCGCTGGCCCGAGATGATCGGGGCTGGGGCGGCGATGACCCGCCCGGCGTGGTCTTCACTTACCGCCCGAGCCGCGCCGGCGTGAACGCGGAGCAGATCCTGCAGGGCTTCGACGGCATCCTGCAGCTGGACGGCTATCCCGGCTACGATCGGCTGACGCGCCCCTCGCGCAAGGGCGGCGCGCCGATCACGGTTGCGCACTGCTGGGCACATGCCCGCCGGAAGCTGAAGGAAGTCTTCGACCGTGATGGATCGGAGATCGCCGCCGAGGGGCTGCGCCGGATCGCCGAGTTCTACCGGATCGAAACCGAGATCCGCGGCATGGGACCGGGACAGCGCCTGTCGGCGAGACAGACACGCACCGCGCCGCTGGTGGCCCAGTTCGGCGAATGGTTGCAGAGCCAGCGCCGCCGGATCTCCGCCAAGTCCCGCCTCGGAGAGAAACTCGCCTATATCCACCGGCAGTGGGACGGGCTACAGACCTTCCTGCAGGACGGACGCGTCGAGATCGACTCCAATGCCGTGGAGAATCTCATCAGGCCGATCGCCCTGACGCGGAAGAACGCACTCTTCGCCGGCCACGACGAAGGTGGTCGGACCTGGGGCCGCATCGCCTCGCTCATCGCCACAGCAAAGATCAACGAAATCGTACCCTTTGTCTATCTCAAGGCGACGCTCGAGGCGATCGCGGCAGGGCATCCCGCGAACCGGATCGACGAGTTGCTACCCTGGAACTTCAAGCCGTCGAGCTGAACTCCGGTGGGGCGTAGACGCCGCTTACGATCAACACGATGATGGTCGGCCTCTTTCGCGGCGCCTCTCTTCAAGCCGGTATTCTTGGGGCGGGCCGAAACCGTGGTCGCACTGCTCTGGGCAGCGCATCCTACACCGCCCGGCCTTCGGGGATGCCGGTGCTAACGACGCCCCGCCGGTCAGGCTCAACCTTGAGCCTGACGCGAAGAGGCTATTTCCGCCGCCTGAAAACGGACCCTGACATTGGCAAGTGGCGCGTTTCGTCCGCGCCCCCCAAGTCCCGTCTTCGTCAAGCCGGGCCATTTTTTACGGCGCTGGCTGATCCAGGCGGTCAGGCGGTCAGGGACTGTTGACCCATCTTCTTCAGATTTCGAACGATTTCTTCGTGCATGATCCCTACGATCTCTTTTTCGGATCTCAAGATAACATCAGTTGGAGCGCCAACCCCGACAGCGAAAAGCCGCGAGTTCAGATGGTTAGGAAACGGCATGGAAATCAAGCCGCTCCCTTGAACCACCTGATCGGTTGAGAGGTAATAGCCCTTGGCACGGGTTTCTGCCAACGAGGCCACGAAAGCTTTCACATCCACTGCCGGTTTGTCGGGCGCGCGATAGGCGTTGATCCTGCGGAACAGACTGCGCACTTCGTCGTCACTGAAACGACTCATCAGAACGCGCCCGACACCTGAGTTACCCAGCGGACGACGTGTCCCGAGCGATATGTGGTGGATCGGCGAATCTTTCGGGCGGACAACTTGCACGTACTCGGCTTCGTCCCCATTCTTGGTTGCCAGAACCACCACATGCCGTGTGCGTTCCGAAATTGCCTTGAGCAGCCGGTGGATGGTGCCTTCGCCGAACAGATCTGGATTCATCCACGACCCTAAAAGCGGAACGCGCTCGGTGGGAAAATAACTCTTCTTTCGGGCATCGTGGGTCAGAAATCCAAGCTTCACCAAGCTTTTGAGCAGCGCCGAGGTACTTGACTGCGGGTACCCCAGTTCCTTGGACACTTCCACGACCGAAAGCGGTCGCTGAACTTCATCGAAATACACCAAAGTCTGACAGGTGCGCGCCACCGATTTCACAATTTGATCGCCGCCTGTTCTTGCTGAAGTCTGATGCGCGGTTTCCATGATCTCCTCCCTTCGTGTGCAGTTATATGCACAGCGTTCCATACGGAAGGATGGCCGCGCTTGTAAATTCTGTCAACTGTTAGAAAACTGCCGGGGGCACGCCGCAAGCGGCTTGGGGATCAGGAAAGATTTCGGGTTCGGTTGTCAGTGGCCTCCTCGATTGGCGGGTATGATCACACCGTCAGCGGCGACGGCTCCCTGCCCGCTTGCTCCGACGATCAATGGATTGACATCAATGGTCTCAAGCGCGGCCCCGTGATGGGCGGCAAAAGCAGACAGTCGGGCAAGGGCGCCGGCGAGGGCGTCGATGTCGCGTTCGGGCGCGCCCCGGAATGCGTCCAGCAGTTTGCGGCTGCGGATTTCGTCAATCATACGGCGCGCTTCGACAGGTCCGAATGGTGCGACGCGGAAAGACACGTCTTCGAGGGCCTCGACAAACACCCCGCCCAGACCGAACATGACCACCGGGCCGAAAGCCGGGTCCTGGGTCACGCCGAGTATAGCCTCCAGTCCAGGTGCTGCCTGTTCCGCCACGACCAGCCCGTCGATCCGCGCACCGGGCATCTTCTCGGACGCCAATTCCAAGATTCGTGCCCCGGCAGAGCGGACATCTTCGGCCGAACGCAGATCAAGCGCGACGCCCCCGATGTCGGATTTGTGCAAGATGTCGGGCGAGGCAATCTTCAGCACGACCGGGAATCCCATTTCTTGCGCTGCCTGAGCTGCCGCTTCGGGGGTGGTGGCCAGGGTTTCGCGCACGATCCCGATTCCGGCCTCTGCAAGCAGGGCCTTGGCCTCGATCTCGTTCACAATTCCGTCCGGCAACGGCGACAGGTTGGAGAGTTCGGGTATCGGGTCCTTTTCGCCTGCCCGCGCGAAGGAACGGGCAAAATAGCGCAATGCGGCCATCGCCCGGACTGCACGGGTCGGTTCCTCGAACACGATGAACCCCGACTTTTCGTACGCGGCGCGCCCCTCTGGCTCTGTCAGCGAACAGAACAGCATTGGCCGATCGGGATATTTCTCGCGAATGCGCTCCAGTCCGCGCCGAATGGCTTCGTTCAGGTCGGCGACAAGTCCGACCGTCGACATGAAGATGATGGCCCCATCGATCTCGCCGTCACCAAACAACACATCCATGTTGGTTTCCAGAAGATCGATCTGGTTGACCAGCTGCGCCGTCACATCGACCGGGTTTCGGACACCGGCAAATGGCAGCACCTCTTTCAGCTTTTTCTGTGCATGATCGGGAAGCGCAGGCACGTCCAGTTTCAGCTTTTCGGCTTCGTCGGCCATCAGCACCCCGACCCCGCCCGAGACTGTCACAAGGCCCAGCCGGTCGCCCTGCATCATCGACGCGGATTCGGCACAGGCATAAGTCACATCGAACATTTCATCGACCGATTGCGCCCGGTAAACGCCGTACTGCCGGAACGCCGCGTCATAAACCGCGTCTGCCCCAGCCAATGAGGCGGTATGCGACTGCGCGGCCTCTGCTCCGACCGCGCTGCGCCCGACCTTCATCATGACCACCGGCTTTCCCCGGGCCCGCGCCAGCTCAAGTGCCTCGACCAGCCTGTCGCGATCGGTTGCCCCTTCGAGATATCCCATGATGACGCGGGTATCGTCATCCTGCGCGCAATAGGCCACGGCATCGGCAAAATCGACATCGCAGGAATTGCCCGTCGTCGCCCAGATATTGACCCCAAGTCCGCGCATTCGAACGAGCGTCATGCAATACGAGCCGAACGCGCCGCTTTGACTGACGATCGACACGCCGCCGGGTTTTGGCAGGTGTTTTTCGACCCCGGGCGTGAATGTCGCATAGAGGTTGTGGCGCACATTCGCGATGCCAAGGCAGTTCGGCCCCACAAGCCGCATGCCGCCCTCGCGCGCGATGTCGACCATGCGCGCCTGAAGGGCGGCCCCGTCGGCATCGACCTCCGAGAACCCCGAACTGAAGATCACCGCCCCCCGCACACCTTGGGCCGCGCACTGTTCGACCGCCTGAACGGCCAGCGGCGCGGGCAGCGCGATCACGGCCAGGTCCGGTGTCGTGGGTGCCTCCGAGATCGACGGATACGCCGTCAGGCCCTGCACCTCTGGCGATTTCGGGTTGATAGGCAGGATCGGGCCGTCGAAACCGTGCCGCTTGAGAAAATCCACCGGCCTTCCGCCGATGCGCTTGGGATCGCTTGAGGCGCCAATCACCGCTACCGAGCGAGGGTTGAAAATGGCATCCATTCCATGAATTCGCATGGGACTTCCTTTGATGTTCGTAACTAGTAGGATTTTGGCAGGCCGAGGGCATGTTCCGCGATAAACGAAAGCACCAGCTGCGGGGTGACCGGCGCGATGCGGAACAGGATGGCCTCGCGAACAAGACGCTCGACATGGTATTCCTTGGCGTATCCGAACCCCCCGAAGGTCAGCTGCGCGGTCTGTGTCGCCTTCACCGCCGCTTCGGCGGCCAGATATTTTCCTGCGTTGGCTTCATTTCCGCAGGGCTTGCCCGCGTCGTAGAGCGCGCCGGCGTGCATCGCCATCAGGTTGGCCGCCTCCAGTTCCGCCCAGCTGGCGGCCAGGGGGTGCTGTACACCCTGATTCTGACCGATTGGTCTGCCAAAAACGACGCGCTCATTGGCGTAATCCGCGGCGCGCCGAAGCGCATTCCGCCCGATTCCGACTGCTTCAGCGGCAATTAGAACCCGTTCGGGGTTCAGCCCGTGCAGGATCTGACGAAAGCCCTGGCCTTCTTCGCCGATCAGATCCCCGGCGGGGATCGGAAGCCCGTCGATGAACAGTTCGTTCGAGTCGACACATTTGCGGCCCATCTTTTCGATCTCGCGCACGGTGACGAAAGATCGGTCCAGATCGGTGTAAAAAAGGCTTAATCCTTCTGTCGGTTTCTTGACGTCCTCAAGCGGGGTCGTGCGCGCCAGCAACAGGATCTTGTCGGCCTCCTGGGCGGTTGAAATCCAGACCTTCTGGCCGTGCACCACATATCGGTCACCCTGTCGCACGGCGCGTGTTTTCAGTTTGGTGGTGTCCAGACCGGTTGTCGGCTCGGTCACCCCGAAACACGCACGTTCATCGCCTGCCACCAAAGGCGGAAGGTATTTCTTTTTCTGGTCATCGGTGCCGAATTTCACGACTGGGTTCAGACCGAAGATATTCATGTGAATCGCCGATGCGGCGCTGTTGCCGCCGCCGGATTCCGCAATGGCCTGCATCATGATCGCGGCATCGACGATGCCAAGACCGGCACCTCCGTACTCTTCGGGGATTGCAATCCCCAGCCAGCCATCGCGGGCCAGCTTTTGATGCAGCTCTCGCGGGAAACCGCCTACGCGATCGCGTGTCAGCCAGAATTCGTCGTCGAATTCTTCGCAGATCCGCAGGATCGCATCGCGGATTCCCTGCTGTTCGGATGTCATCTGATAGGTCATGATTTTCTCCTCACGTCTTGCAGACCCGGCTCAGCGGCCCGGTTCGGCCACAGTGCCTTGTTCGATTAGGGTGTCGATTTGCCCGGTGTCGTACGCGAGCTCTTGTAAAATCGCCCGGGTGTCAGCACCCAGTTCGCGGCGCCCAAGCCAGCGCAGCCGTCCCGGCGTCTTGTCCAGCTTTGGCACGGGTCCGACGACCTTGGTGTCGTCGCCCTCCACCCCAACAATGTCCCTTCGCGCGGCGATCTGCGGATCGGCCAGGATGTCATCGACGTCATAGACCATCGCAGCCACGGCATCGTGGGCCTGGAAGATGTCAATCGCCTTCTGCGCGTCATGCTGTGCCACAAATGCGCCGAGACGGTCCACAATCTCGTCCATGTGCTCCGCGAAGCCATCGAGGCTTTGGAATTGCGGCTGTTCCGCCCATTCCTTTCCGCCCGCGGCTTCCAGAAGCCGCCGCCCGGTCGCGGCACTGCCTGCGCTGATTGTGACCCATTTCCCGTCGCGGGCGCGAAACACCCCCGCCGGGGCGTAGGAATTGGGCGCCTGGAGCCCGTTTCGGTCAACCGGCAGCCCCGCGCCGGTTCGCGTCGGAACGTGATAGTCGATCAGGCGCAACAGCGGCTCGAAAATAGCCAGGTCCACCACTTGCCCCCGGGCGCGGCCGTTCTGCACCGCATGCAGCGCCATCATCGCGCCGTAGGCCGCCATCAGGCCTGTGGTCGAATCCGCAGCGGGAAAGCCGGGGTGCATCGGCGCGTTGTCGGCAAAGCCGGTGATGTGCGCCAGTCCGCTCATGGCCTCGCCGGCCCGACCGAAACCCGGCCACGAGGCGCGCGGCCCCGTCTGGCCATAGCCCGAGATCCGCACGATCACCAGATCGGGGTTCCACTCATGCAGGACCTCTGGGGCCAACCCTGCCCGTTCCAGAACACCGGGTCGAAAGTTCTCGATAAGCACATGGGCGTTTTCGACCAGCCGGCGCAGAATGGCGCGGCCGTCTTCACTCTTCCAATCCAGCGCCATCAGACGCTTGTTTCGTGCCAGGGTCTTCCACCAGGCGCCAACGCCATCACTGGCCCGCGCGCTCAGTACCCGCAGCATGTCACCCTGCCCCGGACGCTCGATCTTGACCACGTCGGCGCCAAAATCGGACAGCAATGCGCCGCACATCGGTGCTGCGATCACATGCCCCAGTTCAATCACCCTGACATCGCTCAGTGGCCCATTTTCCATTTTCACGTGTCTGCCTCGTTCTGCGAATTTTCCGACGTCAAGCCCTAGTTTGCGGCTCTGAAAGCCTCATTCTGCTCGGAACTAGAATCCATTGCGAGAACAATCGAACAACCGTTAGATCGCCGAAACGAGCCGATGTTTTTTCACTTGACGGAGGAAAGAATGGCAGAGCCAAACACGAATCGAATGACGGCATGCCGGCCCACGGTAGCCGACGCACTGGACGGGTTGTTCGACCCTCGCACCATTGCGGTGGTCGGCGCGTCCCGCACCAAGGGCAAGTTGGGGCAGGCCGTCATGGCCCTGCTGAAGAGCAACGGTTACAGCGGCACGATTATCCCCGTGAACCCTTCGGGCGGCGAGATCGAAGGCCTTCCGGCTGTGCGCAGTCTGGACGAGATTGACAGCCCGATCGACGTGGTTGTGCTGGCAACGCCGGTCGGGGTCGCGCTGGACGCTCTGGAGACCTGCACCAGGCTCGATGTAAAGGTCGTGGTCGGGGTCACCTCGGGCTTTTCCGAAGCCGGGGAAGAAGGGCATGACAACGAAGAGCGCTTGCGCCGGATCATGCAAGACGCGCCCTTCAGACTGGTCGGACCGAACTGCGAAGGCGTGGTGCGCCCCGCGGCGGACCTGCAACTGACCTTCAGCCCGATGTTCAACGATCTTCGGCCTGGTCCCGTGGCCATGATTTCCCAGTCCGGCGCGCTTGCGGGCCTTATGGCGTTGCGCCTGGGCGAACGCGGCGTGGGCATCAACGCCATCGTTTCCAGCGGCAACGAAACCGACCTGACCGCAGCGGACCTGCTGGATTATCTGGGCAACGACCCCCAGACGCGGGTGGTTCTTTGCTACGTCGAGGAACTGCGCGACGGACGCCGTTTTTCCGAAGCGGCCCAGCGGCTGACACAGGCGGGGAAGCATATTGTCGCGGTCAAGGGTGGGCGCAGCCGCGCCGGGTCACGCGCGGTCCAGTCGCATACCGGCGCCATGGCCGGGGACGACCGGGTGATCAGCGCGGTCTTTCGCGAAACCGGTGTCATCCGCGCCCGTGAATCCGTCGCCGCCGTCGATGCCGTGACGGCGCTCGCCGCGGGTCGACGACCTGCCGGAAACAGGGTCGGGATCATTTCTGTCACCGGCGGGCTTGGCGTCGAAATGACCGACTTGGCCGAAAGCGCCGGCTTCGAGGTTCCGGTGCTGGATGAAACGACGCAGACGGCGCTGTCGCGCTATGTGCCCTTTTATGGGTCGGTGACAAACCCGGTCGATCTGACCGGTGTGGTTTTGGCGAATCCCACATATGTCGGACGCTGTCTGGAGGCCGTTGCCGCCGATCCGGGCGTGGATATTGCCATCGCAATTATCACATTTGTGCCAGATCAGCAGTTCATCGAGGCCTTGGCCGAGGCGTTCGACAGCACAGACAAGCCGATTCTGATCGTCTGGACCGGTTCGGCACGCAGCAATGCCTCGGGCGAGGCGCTGCGCGAACGAGCCGTTCCTGTCTATGATTCGCCCGCTCGGGCGGCATCGGGCCTCGCCGCACTCGCGGTCGCGACAGGAGAAGTGGCATGACCCAAAGAGAAACGCTGGAAAACTGGCAGCGTGCCGGGCGCACGGTTATCCACGAGGCCGATGCGAAGGATCTGCTGCAACGGATTGGAATCCCGGTGCCCCGACGTGACCCCGACCACGGGCGCTGTGTCGCCAAGCTGTGTCACGATGACTATCCGCATAAGTCCGATCACGGGCTCGTCCGTTTGGGTCTTTCCCCCGACGAGGCGAAACAGGCCGCCGCGGAAATGGCGGAACGTTTTGCGGGCGGCACGGCGCTGATCGAGGAAATGGAAGAAGGGTCCGTGGCCGAATGGATTATCGGCTGCAAACGCGACGACACCTTTGGTCCGATCGTTCTGGCCGGTCCTGGCGGCATCCTTGTAGAACTGATTGATGCCGCCGAAATCAGGCTTGCGCCCGCCACCCCGCAAACTGCCGCGGCCATGCTGCGATCGGGTCCGGGGGCGCGGTTGCTGACTGGACTACGCGGCGCAGAACCGGCCGACAAAGATGCCCTGGCAGACCTGATTTCACGCATATCTGTTTTCTTTGCCGAGAACGCCGATCTGATCTCGGAAATTGAAATCAACCCTGTGATGGTTCGGGCCGACGGGAAGGGATTGGTCGCCGCCGATGCCTTGATCGTTTTGTCATCAAAGGCGGACGGACAGGAGAAATCAACGTGATACGTCACCCTTTTGGAGAGTTGTCACTTGGCCAGACCGGCATTTCGAGCGGTCGGACGATGACCGAAACCGATGTCGTCAATTTCTGCATGTTGACCGGGAACTGGCTGGAACTTCACTCCAACGTCGAGCACGCCAAATCGTCTCTGTATGGCCAGCGCCTCGTGCAGGGCAGCCTCGTGTTCTCGATCGTCAATGCGATGATCCCCTTCGACAGTTCCGTGCTGGCCGCTTTCTATGGCTGTGACAAGCTACGCTTTTTGCGGCCCACTTTTATCAACGACACCCTTTGGGCCCGCACCGAAATCATCGACCTGAAGGACCATGACGAAAGGCACGGCGTCGTGACCAGCAAACTGGAAGGCATCAACCAGCGGGACGAAACGGTCCTGCGCTGCGAGTTCAGCCTGCTGATCCGCAAGTCGCGTCTGGATCGCCCCGGAGAACCGGCCAAAATCCGTGCGGCGCACGACAAGACACAAGGACAGAGCGCATGAACTTTCTGACACCCGAGCAAGAGATGTGGCGCGCCACCGTCGAGCGTTTCGTCGACGAAGAGATCGGCCGCGATTATATCCGCAATTGCGACCGCGAGCGCAAATACCCCTACGAAGCCTATGAAAAAGTGGCCAAGCAGGGCTGGCTCGGCATCCTGTTTTCAGAAGAGAGCGGCGGTCTTGGCGGTGACATCATGGATTATGCCCTGATGTGCGAAGGGTTGGCCAAATACGGCTTTGACTTCTCGACCGGGTTGATGGTGGCGACGTTCACCGCGATGAATGTCGAGAAATTCGGCACGCCCGAGCAAAAAGAGCGGTACATCCAGCCCTTCCTCAATGGCGACATCCGCTTTTCGATCTCGATTTCCGAACCGGGCGCGGGGTCGGATGCGGCATCGACAAAGACCCGCGCGCGGCGCGACGGCAACGGCTGGGTCGTCAACGGGCAGAAACTGTGGTGCTCGGGCGCTGCGGCCGATAACGCAATCCTTGCAATGCTGACCCGGACCGACCCCGACGCGCCCAAACACAAGGGGCTGTCGGTTTTCCTGATCCCCAATGACACCGAAGGTCTGGACATCCGCAAGCTGCCGACCATGGCGCGCCGCGCAACCGGCACCACCGAGATTTTCGTGGACGACGTGAAACTGCCGGCCGATGCGCTGCTGGGCACGGAAAACGATGGCTGGAAGATCATCACCGACCATCTGGAACTGGAACGCGTGGCCGTGGCCGCCGCCTATGTGGGCAATGCCCAGACAGCCGTAGACGATGCTCTGCGCTACGCCCACGAACGGATTCAGTTCGACAAGCCGATCTTCGACTTTCAGGTGATCCGCCACATGCTGGCCGACATGCAGACCCAGGTCGATGCCGCCCGGCTGTTGGTTTATCGCGCCGCCAGCCTGGCCGCAGCCAAGACGCCCTGCACGCGAGAGGTCTCGATGGCAAAGCTCTATGCCTCCGAGACGCTGCAGACGGTGACGCGCAACGGAATGCAGATCCTGGGTGGCCACTCGATGCTGCCCGAAGCAGATATGGAGCGGTATTTCCGCGAAGGGATGCAAAGCACCATCGGCGGCGGAACCTCGCAGATTCAGCGTACGCTCATCGCCAAGACCATGCGCCCGGGCTAACAGTTCGGGGCGCACCGGGACAGCCCGACAAGAAGGAGAAAGAGCATATGAAGAACGGACGAGAACCGGTGGTCGTCGGCATCGCCGACGCGCCGCTGAAGGACGGCAAGTTCGTCACCAAGGCTTCGGTCCTTGGTCATGCCGCATTTGTGGCAAAAGCCGCCGTCGAAGAAGCAGGACTGAAGTTGAGCGATGTCGACGGTCTTCTGACGGCCGGCATGTGGGGGGTCCCCGGCCCCGGCCAACTGGCCACGGTGACGCTGGGCGAATATCTGGGCATCATGCCGACATTCGTCGATGGCACGAATATTGGCGGTTCGGCATTCGAGGCCCATATCGCACATGCCGCCATGGCTCTTCGCGAAGGCTATTGCGAGGTTGCGCTGATTGTCTACAGCTCGGACCAGAAATCCCTGCGCAGCCGCAATCTAGGGGGTCGGCCTTCAGTCCTGTCCATGCAGCATGAAACGCCTTACGGAATGCCCACGCCTGTGGGCGGCTATGCGATGGCCGCACAGCGCCATATGCATGAATTTGGCACCACGTCCGAGAATCTGGCCGAAATCGCCGTCGCGACGCGGAAATGGGCACAGTTGAACCCCGAGGCGACGCGTCGCGATCCGCTGTCCATTGACGACGTGCTGTCCAGCACGATGATCTCGGAGCCGCTGCATCTGCTCGATTGCTGTCTCGTCACCGACGGGGCCGGCGCCCTCGTCATGACCACCGCCGAGCGGGCCAAGGACCTCAACACCCGTCCCGTCGCGGTCAAGGGCTATGGCGAGGCGCATACCCACTGGGCCATCGGCGAAATGCCGGACCTCGCCCGCCTGCTTCCCGCGCAAAAGGCCGGGGAACGCGCAATAAAAATGGCCGGGGTGAGCCATTCGGATATCGACCTGGTCGAGATCTATGACAGCTTTACCATCACCGTGCTGCTCTCGCTCGAGGCTCTCGGCTTCTGCAAGATCGGCGAAGGCGGGGATTTCGTGTCGGGCCAGCGCACGGCACCAGGCGGGGCGTTCCCAATGAACACCAGCGGCGGCGGCCTCTCGGCGCTGCATCCGGGCATGTTCGGAATGTTCCTGCTGATCGAGGCCGTCCGGCAGCTTCGCGGCGAAGGCG
This sequence comes from Sedimentitalea nanhaiensis DSM 24252, assembly GCF_000473225.1. Taxonomy (GTDB): domain Bacteria; phylum Pseudomonadota; class Alphaproteobacteria; order Rhodobacterales; family Rhodobacteraceae; genus Sedimentitalea; species Sedimentitalea nanhaiensis. Next base: position 109,992 of record NZ_KI421510.1, on the reverse strand, counting down.
GCGAGCGCCAGGTCAAGGGCGCCGAGACCGCTCTGGTGCATGGTACCGGGGGTACGCTTTCCTCAGGTGCGACCGTGATTTTGCAGAAGGGCTAAGACGATGAGCATTGAAAAACCGCTTCCGGTGATCGACCATGACAGTGCCCCCTATTGGGAGGCCACGCGCGAGGGCCGCCTCGACATCCCGCTTTGCGGCGATTGCGGCAAACATCATTTCTATCCCCGCTCTATTTGCCCGTATTGCCATTCCGACAATCTGCGCTTCAACACCGTGAGCGGACGCGGCAAGGTGCATACCTTCACCATCGCGCGCCGTCCGGCAGGGCCGACTTTCGCGGATGACGTGCCATATGTCGTGGCATTGATCGAGCTGGAGGAAGGCCCCCGGATGATGAGCCGGATCCAGACCGGCGACCCCGAGAAGGTTCATATCGGGGCCAAGGTGGAAGTGACGTTCGTCAAGGCAACCGACGAAGTGACTTTTCCCTACTTCAAAATGACCTGAGGCCAGAGGCACCGCCACTTCGGGGCCGAATGTGGAAGAGCCGTCGCAGAGGTTGTCTGCGGTGGCTCTTCGCTTTTCGGAGGTCACCCGGCGCGGCCGGGCTGCGGTGCTCCGCGCAAAAACCGCCACGCCAAGAGCCCGGCCAGCGCCAGCCCACCAACGATGTCGGCCGCAGGCGCGGCGTAAAACAGCAAGCCGGCAGCCGACAGGAACAGCAACCGGCCGATGACCGGCACCTTTCCACGAAACCAGCCGCTTGTGCCGACGCTGACGGCAAAAACCGCGGCGCAGGCCACGCCCATATCCAGTAGGATTTGCACCGTGCCGCCCTGGGCCAGTATGCCCGGCCGGAACACAAAGAGAAACGGCACCACATAGATCGCTCCGGCCAACATCAGCGCGCGACCCGCCACCCGCCAGAAATTGGCCCCTGCCAGGGCGGCGGCGGCATAGACACTGGCGCAGACCGGTGGCGTGATGGCCGACAGGATCGCATAGTAGAAGACAAAAAGATGAGCCGTCAGTTCGGGTAGGCCAAGCCGCACGAGACTGGGCGCGGCGATTGCCGCCGCCAGCACATAGGAGGCCGTCGTCGGCACGTCCATACCCAGCAAGATCGCCAGCACCGCCGCCAGCAACAGGGCCACGATCAACCCCTGACCGGACACAGAGAACAACAGGTTCGAGACTTTGACCCCGGCACCCGTCGCCGTCAGAACCTTGACGACGATGGCGGCGCAGGCTAGCAGCGCGGCGATCATCACCAACGCCCGCCCTGCTTCGATCATCCCCTCATAGAGGTCGCGCGCCAGCTTGGCCCAAGAGGCCAGCACGCCCTGCTCTCTTCCGTCACGCGCGAACGGGCGCACCACCACACAGGCCAAAACCAGTATGATAACAGCACCGGCACCTGCAAAGCTCGGCGTGTAGCCGTTGAACAGGAAGTAGACCATCGCCGCGATGGGAAGAAACAAGGGAATTGACTTGTCCGGTGCGAGGAATTCCGCCGGTTCGGGCATTTCGCTCCTCGGTGTCGGTTGCAACCCTGTGCGACGCGCATAGAGATCCACCCCGAGCCATACCGCCAGGTAGTAGAGAAATGCCGGACCGATCGCCGCAACGACAATGTCGGTATAGGGAATGTTCAGGAACTCAGCCATGATGAAGGCCGCTGCCCCCATCACCGGCGGCGTAAGCTGGCCGGCGGAGGAGGCAACGGCCTCGACCGCCCCGGCAAAGGCCGGTGGATAGCGCAGCCGCTTCATCGTGGGAATGGTGATCGAGCCGGTCGCCATGACGTTGGCCACTGCCGAACCGGTCACCGTCCCGAACATCGCCGAAGACAGGGCACAGACCTTTGCCGGGCCGCCATACGTTCGACCGGCGATCCACGTTGCCATTTTCATGAAAGCATCCGTTGCCCCGGTCGACAGCAGGAGCGCCCCCAGAAGCACATAGATCACGATGACCCGTGCCCCGATATCCGCAAGGTAGCCGAACAGGCCGGTGGTCGAGCTGTAAAATGTCTCGACAGCGGTACGTGCCGAAACGCGCGGCGGGCGCCAGGCGCCGTCGATCAGGTCATAGCCGAAATAGAAATAGATCACGGTGCAAAGGGCCAGCAGCGGCAGGAACCATCCGATCACCCGGCGCGCGGCCTCGAGGGTCAGCAGAACAGCTATCAGACCTGCCGCCTTGTCGATCGGCCCATAGCGCACCATGATATCCGAAAAGCGATCCCGGTTCAGGATCACGTAGAGGCAAACCGCGAACGCCAGTAGTCCCAGCATGATGTCCACAGCCCGTTCAATCCCGCTTCGCGCACCGGTCCGCGAGGCGCGTGCCGCATAAAGAAAGAACGCGCCGCCGATACCGAAACCGATAAAGATCGGCCGCTGAACCAGCGGTTCGAACTGCCCGAATAAGGCATTGTAGAAATGCAGAGCGACGAATGCCGCCAACAATACTCCAAGCGCCTGCCCTCCGCGCCGTTCCCAATTGGGTATTGCGGTCGATGTCTGCGTCATGTTCTCTCCGAGAGCGGTAACGGCGGGGTGCCCGCAGCACCCCGTCTGGATCAGCCTATGGCCGCCGTCGTGACGGCCCGCGATTCCGGTCAGCTTCCGGCCGCCTCTCTCCAGTAACGTTCCGCACCTGGATGATAGGGTATACCGGTCTCGATTGTGGCGACGGCATCGGCGGCGATGTCGTAATCCGCAAGCTGCGGCCAGGCTTCGACCAGCAGGTCCATGTTCTGGTGGATGCTGCGAGCGATGTCATAGGCGCTCTGGTCATCCATGACGCCGGTGCGGGTCAGGAAGAAGACGTTGAGCTTGGGTACCCGCATTTCCTCGGATCCCGGAATAAGCCCTGCGGGAAGAGTCGTGAAACCGACGCCCTCCATGGCTTCTGTCGCCGCTTTCTCCTGCTCTTCGGTGAAGCCGATCAACCGCATCTTGGTGCTTGTCATCAACTCTTGCAGGGTTGCATCGACAGAGTTTGCGGCCCCGTATTTGCTATAACCGATGATCTGGCGGTTCTTGATGCCTTCCACCGCGTCGCCAACGGCGCCATGCACCAGGTCCGCGTTGATATCGAACATGGACAGGACACCGGTCGTCAACGTCTCGGCCGCCGATCCGCGGATGCCGGGATTGAACTTCTTTCCGTCCAGTTCGTCCAGCGTCGTCACACCAGACTCTTCGGTGACCGCGATCAGCAGGATCGAGGCGCTGTAAGGATAAAGCGCAACCGTATCTGGGATTGCGTTACCTTCGAACTTGCCGGTCCCGTTTCTGGCGGAGATCAGAATGTCGGTGGTGGCAAGCCCAAGGTCGATCTCGTCGCGCGCCAGCCGCAGCACATTGTCCACGCTGGCCCCGGTTTCGATCACGCTGACATTGGTGCCTTCCATGCCGGTCTCGATCGCCTTGCTCATCGCAACCGAAATGGTGAAATGGCTCGACGTCGGGCTGGTCGTGCCCATCGTGAGATCCTTGGCAGATGCCGCGCCGCCAAGGGCTATCGCGCCCATGGCCGCGATAGCACCCACCGCCGCCCGGTATCCGGTCAACTTGCGTTGGATCATTTTATCCTCCCGTTTTTGCCTTTAAAGTAACGTCAGCCCGGTCGCTTAAGCACGCAGGGCCCCCGATGTATCGATCCGCTCTCTCAGAACGCGCAATTCTTCCTCCGTTGGTGGCCGCGTTTGCGGCACCTCGCCTCTGATCGCCAGATCGAACCCCGTATGACGCTGGACCTCTTCGGGCGTATTTCCCGCATGCACCGATTTCAGTCGCATTCGCAGCGTCGTCTTGTCGAAATCCATAACCGCTCGCGGTGTCACCACCAGGCGCGGTCCTTCATTGACCAGCCCGGCGTCGCGTTTCGCGGCAGGCCCGGACAGATGTCCGGGTATTGTGATGAAATCGACCGTTTCCACAAAGTTTCGCGCCGTATGCACGGTGGGGCAAATGTAATACCGCGACGAGGTGTGGCAGTATGACAGGTTTGCTGCCCCCGGCCCGCGCATCTTTGGTGCGTGCAGCGTGCCGCCGACGTGGTGCAGGTTGATGTTGCCGTACACATCGTGCTGCAAGCCACTGTGAAAGAAAAAATCCAGCCCGTGATGGCTGTGGCCGAACAACTCGATAAAGGTCTCGGCGGCCTCGCAGCGGCCGAGCGCACGATCGTCCAGCATCGACGGATACAAACGCCCCGGCTCGGGGTTGAAGAACATCTCGCCGCCGACCGTCAGGTTCGGTGCATGCAGCTCGCGGGCTAGCGCAATCGCCGCCATCGGCACCAACGCGGCTGCACCCGCCGCACCCAGTTCTCCGTCGGCCAGATCGCGGGCCAACACGACGACCATCTGTTCAATTGGGGAAACCGCTGCACTCATTCGTTCCGTGCCTCGGCTTCGAGCACGGCGAAATACCCGGCTCCCCCGACCGCTTCGATGTAGTCGCTCTGGTTTTTCGGTCCGGTCACATGGCGGGCGATATAGGTGTCCAGCCCCGTGCTGTCGCCGGTCCGGGCGGCATCCCCCAGATCGGCGTAGGCGTCGATATGGTCCTCGTCCATCGCATAGTTGGGAAAGCTCGCGGTTGGGTGCGCGCCATAGGGCACCTCGACCACGGCATCGACATAATAAGACGGCACGGTAACCCGCGAGGGATCGTCCAGAACGACCTCGTCCGGCACGATCCGGTCCACGCTGGCAATGACCATGTCAGACGCGCGTGCCATCAGCTGATCGGCGTAGACCATCGTGCTGAGATGGCGCAGGTTTCCCCAACGGTCGGCTTCCTGCGCGTGCAAGAACGTCACTCTGGGGCGGATCGGCCCGACGGCGTGAATACGGCGGCCGGAGAACGGGCAGTCGATTTCGTGCAAAAGCGGGTTGTGCTTCAGAACGTCCGATCCGCGCAGCGCGTCGATTGGCTGGAACGGCACGCCATGAGCCGACGCCATCAGCCCGCCCACCACGGTCAGCGCATCCAGCGCGTGCGCGGTCACCTGCCCTGCCTCGACCGCGCGGCGGAAATTGGGGCAAAGCCGGTTTTCCAGCGTAACGCCGGGAATAAAGACCTGTGCGACCGCGCCTGCCGCAATCATCAGGTCGACATCATACCCCGCGCCCGGCGAGGAATACACATGCAGACCATCTGCGCCCGCGGCCAGCAACGCGCGCACCAGTGCGACAGGGCGGCTTTGCTTGAACAGACCACCGAGACAAAGCTCGGGGCGTTCTTCCAAAGCGCCTCGTGCCAGCCGGGCTGCGTCTTGCAGGCCTGTGACCTTGCTGCGACGTGTGGGTTTCGCTTGGCCTTCCATCGTTGGGCGTGCCACTCCGATAGTGATTGCGCTGACCCATCCTAGTTGACGCTATGGGGTCCATCACCTTCCGACTAGCGCAAAGCCTGATCGAACACATATGTGGAAATGCTTGCGCCCGGTTCCTGACAGGCAATTGAGACCGGTCAGAACCACCCTGCCGCGACACCGCCGCCAACGATGAGCGTGATGAGGAGGATGCTCGCAACACCGAAGATCCCGTTCCACCGCAAGCCGATGGTCAGCGGCCGCTCGCCCACGATGGAGGAGGCGTAGACCACCGCCGTGATGGCCGGTCCCATGCAGATGATGCTGCTCCAGCCACCAGCCAGTGCAAGGCCCAGAGCAAGCGGCGACAAACCTTCCACGCCGACGCGGTTGACCACCTCTGCCAGCAGGACCACCGAGATCATCGGATGCACGCCCAGCAGCCCCGTCAGAAACACCGTCATGATCAACAGCACGACGGTCAGCACAGGCCGCGTTGCGATCCAGCCAAGATGGTCGGCAATCCATTCGACCGGAACGACCTCCAGCGCGACGAGGCCGATGAACCCCGCCGACGCGATGACGCTCATTTCGGTCGCGAAACCCGGTGCCTGGGTCACAAACCGGCGCGATATACCGGCAAGGCTGCCACTGCCGCTGCGCATAACCGACCAGAGCAGCGCATAGATCGGCACGATGGTGATCAGGACGGTCTGGAAACTGTACTGGGTCAACCGGTCCAGCGTGACCACGGCGGCGCCCAAAAAAAGCACATGCCCGGACACGATCAGGACGGCCCAGGGGCTCCAGTCCGGCAAGTCACCGCTCAGGGCCGGTGCCCGGCCGCGCGCCGAGGGCGGGCGCCACCATTCCACCGTGTCGAACAGCCATCCCAGAAGAAACAGAATCCCGGCCAGAGCAATCCCGTAAGGCGCCAGGGTCGTCCATTCGAGCCCCGGTATTGTGAGAATCATCAGATTGAGAGCGATTCCGAACGGCGTCCAGAACGCGATCGAGGAAAACCCCCGCATACAGGCGCTCACCATCCTGCGCTTGCGAGCCTGGAACACGAATTCGTCCATCTCGTGCCGATGCGCCGCCAGCCCTTTCATTATGATCTCCAGCATCACCCCAAGCCCGCCGAGATTTAGAAGCACCCCGAACAGATGCCCGCCCGCACCCAGAGAGGCGTAGCGACGGGTCGGCGGCTGCAGTGTCAGGAATTCACCGGCAACCTCGACAATCGGGTCTTGGGTGGCCGCGATGCGCAGGAAGGCGACAGCCGTCAGCAGAGCGGACAGGAACACGACGCGCCCCGCCGCCTGGACGAAGATGCCGGGGTCGATTCCATTGGCCAGCGCCAGAAGGGCGATCGCGAGCGAGAAGAAAAGCAGCACCCATCCGACACGGGCGATGTAGCGGGACGAAATGGCAAGATAGATGCAGAAAAACGGCGCGGCAGCGATGGACGCGACGGCGGAGGGCAAGACACCCTGAATGATGGCAGCGCCAAGACAAATCAGCAGACAAATGGCCGTAAACCTGTTGCGCTTGCCGGAACGTTTCAGGCGCTCGACAGGCGACATCTGCCCCCCCTTTTCCGAAGGCGCTCGTTGTGTCTGTGACGCAACGGCAGATGCGGTCTTTCATGGCACGACGGCGGAAATGCGATGCCGACAATTTCCCATTCACAGGCAAGGACACACAAGGTGCTCATCTTGTCGGCGCAGGGCGGACTAGCCCGGATTTGTGGTGGCACTGACCGCCTTGGTTCCGGGCCTCCGAGGATACATCGTCTGGCGGTCAATGACACAACGATGCCTCGAAATGTCTCTCCGCACATGCGTGCTTGTCTGCCCGACTTTTCACGCCGATACCCTCAACCACGTCTGTTCTTCTTTCCGAAGTTCTACGGTCACGTCCAACGCCCGATCCTGCACGGAAACAGAGGAAGGATGAGCACCCAGAATATCCAACGGCAGCAAGGATCACAACGCAAGCATCCCGCTCCAACACATATGTGCGAAAGAGTGGGGCCGAGAGTTGATAGCGCCCGCCTTGATGAGGCAATATGCAGTGTCAGAGAAAGAAGTGGATGATCAGCGATTTCACCATCCGTTTGTCGCGGTTCGTCGCCGCGCCGCACCGGCTGAGCGTTGCAGACGCCGAGCAGGCCGCGCTTTGCGTTGAGGATACCATAGCCGCCATCTATGGCGGGTGGCATGAACCGGTGGTTCGCCGGCTGGCGGCGCTTGACGCGGGCGGACCGGCAGTCCCGGCAGGAGCTGCTGAAGGTGGCAGTCCCGAACAGGCCGCGTTCCTGAACGCGGTTGCCGGTCATGCGCTCGATTTCGACGATGTCCATACGGTCAGCGTCACCCATCCCAGTGTTGTAATCGTGTCGGCGCTGCTGGCCACCGTGGATGTCCGGCCGGACACGGCCGGCCGCATTGCCCCCGCGCTTGCGGTCGGAACAGCCGTCAATGTCGCGCTCGGTCAGATCCTGGGTTTTGGCCACTACAACAAGGGCTGGCACGCAACGTCGACCATCGGGGTTCTGGCATCGGCGGCAGCGGTCGCGCATCAGCTTGGGCTCGACGACGACGCAGTCCGCAACGCCCTGTCCCTGGCCGCGTCGCTGGCCGGGGGAATGCAGATCAATTTCGGCGCCATGGCGAAACCGATCCAGGCCGGAAACGCCGCCCTTGTCGGATTGCGGGCCACCCGGATGGCCGAGGCCGGCATCACGGGCGCCCCGGACATCTTCGCGGCGCGCGGCTTCTTCGACCTTTATGCCGGCCCGGACGGGATTGCGGCCGACCCCGCAGCGGTGGAACCGCGGATCGATCTGGGCACGGTGTCCCGCAAGCTGTATCCCTGCTGCTACCTCACCCACAGGATGATCGCCGCCGGGCGGCACCTTCACGCCGAACGCGGCGGCGAGGCGGTGCCCGAAGGATCGGTGATTGAAATGACAGTGCCCGAAAGCGTCATGGTCCCGTTGCATGTCACCGACCCCAAAGATGGAATGCAGGCCAAGTTCTGTGCCGCCTATACGCTCGCCGTGGCCCTGCAGCAGGGCCAGGTCGGGCTGGTGGATTTCGAAGGGGACAGCCCCCATCGCCCCGCGGTGCGCCGGCTTATGGACATGGTGCATATCCAAACCATGCCGGAAGCGGGGCGGGATCACGCTGGCGTGGACCATGGGACGGTCCATGTCCGCCTGCGCAAAGGGAACGTAACCCTGGCCGAAACCTCGGTCGCGGCGCACCCCGGCTCTCCCTCGGATCCGGCAACCCCTGCCGCGATCGGCGACAAAATCGCCGATTGCCTCGGAAAATATCGCAGGGACGGGGGCGCGGCGCCCTCTGCCAGTGCGTTCCGCCGGGATCTGCGCACGCGGCTGCATCTGCCGCCACTGCGAGAGGCGTCGGCCCCCGACGGGCAAAAAAACCATGCGCGGCAGGACAAGCCCGTGAAGGAAATGTCCAGCGCCGATCAAACACCGTCTGAAAGGACCGTCTGATGGAATCGATGATTCATGACATGGCAGAGCGACTGTTCCGCGACCATGTCACCCACCGCATGCGCGAAGACGCCGCCTCGGGACAATGCCCCGAGGCGCTCTGGACGCAGATCGAGGAGGCAGGGTTAACCATGGCGCTGGTGCCAGAGGACGCAGGCGGTTTCGGCGTGCCACCGGCCGAGGCGCTCGGTCTTGTGCGTATTGTCGGGGCGCATGGCCTGCCCTTGCCTCTGGCTGAAACCCTGATCGCAAACGCCGTTCTGGCGGCCGCGAATATGGCCCTTCCCGGTGGCAGGCTGACCATCGCCGAAGGCGAAGCGCTGCGGTTGGAACGGCGCGGCAAGAAGATCCATGCGAGCGGGCATCTGACACTGGTGCCCTTTGCCCGCTGGGCGAACCGGATCGTGACCATTGGCGTCCTGGACGGTGTCGATCACGTCCTGTCCCTGCCGGTGAAGGATCTGATCGTTGACCCGGCGCAGGATTTTGCCGGGATGCCACGCGACGACATCGAACTCGATTATACCCTGACAGAGACCGATGTCACCCCCTTGCCACGACCCGTGGGAGGGATGCGCGGGCTTGGTGCACTTATCCGCAGTCTTGCCACCACCGGGGCGATGGAGACCATCCTGAAGATGAGCGTTCAATACGCCAACGACCGGGTGCAGTTCGGACGGCCAATCGGCAGGTTCCAGGCGATCCAGCACAATCTTGCGACAATGGCCGGAGAAACCGCAGCCTCGCGCACGGCCGCCGAGATGGCGGCCGGCAGCTATGACACACCGGCCTTTGCGCTGGCCGTTGCCGCCGCCAAGGCCCGCGCCGGAGAAGCGGCCGAGAAGGTCGGGGCCCTGGCCCACCAGATTCACGGGGCCATCGGTTATACCCAGGAACACGCGCTTCACCATTTCACCAAACGGATTTGGGGCTGGCGTGACGAGTTCGGCACCGAGCTTGACTGGACCAGGGAACTTGGGCGGGCCGCCCTGTCGAGCCCCCACGACACCTTCTGGCATTTCATCACAGACAGCGCTGCAAAAGGGACCCAGGCATGACCCTCACCGCTTTTTCTCCCCCCCCGCCCGGCGCCGACTATGACGACCTCCGGCAAGAGGTCCGCGCGTTCCTGGCCGACGAACTGGCCGATTTCCCGCCCATAAAACGCGCGCAGTCGTGGAATGGGTTCAGCCGTGATTTTTCACGAAAGCTGGCGCAGCGCGGCTGGGTCGGCATGACCTTCCCAAAGGAATACGGCGGCCACGCGCGCAGCGCGCTTGAGCGGTATGTCGTGTCCGAAGAGCTACTGGCCGCCGGTGCCCCGGTGATTTCGCACTGGATCGCAGATCGGCAGAGCGGTCCGCTCATACTTGCCAAGGGCACCGACGATCAGAAACGCCGGATCGTGCCGCGCATCGCCGCGGGCGAACTATGTTTCTGCATCGGGATGAGCGAGCCGGATTCCGGCTCGGACCTGGCGGCGACGCGCACGATGGCCACCGAGGTCGACGGGGGGTTCCGGATCAACGGCACGAAGGTCTGGACGACCTATGCGCATGTCGCCGATTACATGATCCTGTTCTGCCGCACCGGCAAGAGCGACGACCGCCACGGCGGGATGAGCCAATTTCTGGTCGATCTCAAGGCCACCGACAACATTCAGATCACCCCGATCATCGACTTGGGCGGTGAGCATCATTTCAACCAGGTGGTATTCGACGATACCTTTTTGCCCTCCGATGCGCTGCTGGGCGAAAAGGGCGAGGGCTGGTCGCAGGTCATGAGCGAACTGGCGTTCGAGCGCAGCGGCCCCGAGCGGTTCCTGTCGTCGTTTGCCCTGATCGAGGAACTGATCCGATTGCTGCGCGACGACGCAACCGAAGCGCAGCAGGCCGAGATTGGCCGTTTGTCCGCGCATCTGATGGTGCTGCGGCAGATGTCACGATCGGTGGCCGGAATGTTGAACGAAGGAGAGAACCCGTCACTTCAGGCTGCCATTGTCAAGGATCTGGGAGCGCTTTTCGAACAGGACATTCCGCGCCTGGCCCGAAGTCTTGTGTCGCGCCCGGCGGTGCCTGGCGGGAGCGATAGCTATGCGGCTGTTCTGGCGTATACCGAACTCGCCGTTCCGTCGTTTTCGTTGCGCGGCGGCACACGCGAAATTCTTCGCGGTATCATTGCGCGGGGACTCGGACTGAGATGATCCCGCCTGCGGAATGACAACAACGGCGGGCGGCACACGTCTAGTGCCGGCCGGTTTCCCCAACCTCCGAACGATAGCCGAGTGCTCGGGAGAGCTGTTCAGCGGCCGTTTTGGCAGCGGCAACATATCGCTTCTTGTTACGCTTGGCGCGCTCCAGAGGAGCACCAATCACCAATGCTCCTGCCAAGTGTCCGTCGGCGCGAAAGACCGGAACCCCGAACCCCGCTGCATCTACATGCGCGGTTCCAGCTGTACTGGAATACCCGGTTTTGCGAATCTCCGAAATTAACCCGCGCAGTTCATTTTCATCGGTGATCGAATTAGGCGTCAGCGGCTTTAATTCAGTGCGCCGAAAATAATCGTCCAGTTCCTGCTGCGTGTCAAAGGCCAGCATGACCAGCCCCGATGCCGAACAGAACAATGGCCGGTTGATCCCCTGTTGGGCGACATACCGAACGGGCTGGGGGCTTTCGATGACCGACGAATAAATGACTTTCTCGCCGTCCCGGACAGCAAACAGGATGGTTTCACCGGTCTGGTTAACCACATCATTCATCACCCCGCGCAGGACCGATTCGAACGGGTGGTTGGTCAGAATTGACTGGGCGAACTGAAAAATCCTCGGACCCAGAAAGTAATTGTCTTCCTCGCGCATCAGATACCCCTTCTCGGTGAGGGGCCGAAGCAGCACCAGCAAACTGCTCTTGGGGCAATCAATCGCGATGCTGAGTTCCGAAAGAGACATGTGACGTTTGCAGCGCGCCAAAAGATCGAACAACGCAAGGATACGCGTCAAGGACCGGGGCCCTTCCGATGTGCGCCCGGCGGCTTCGGCTGGGCCAGATTGCGCGGTTTTCATAGTCATGTCTCCAGTGCCGCTATCCGGAACAGGCCTATGCCTTTCCTGGCTCTTTATCCGTCATGCGGGCCTTGATCATCCGCAACGGCGTATACTCCAATACCTGTTCTCCGGTTTGCTTGAACACCTTGTTTCGCGTCCGCACCAATCCGCGGTTCGGACGGCTCTTCGACCGGCGCGATTCTGTTACCTCGACCTCACAATGGATGGTGTCCCCGGCAAATGTGGGCCCCATGACCTTCAGTTCCATGTCCAGAAAGGCAAAGCCGGTATGTTGCATTGTGGATTGGGTCAAGAGCCCTTCCATAAAGGTATAGACCAGCGCACCGGGCGCGGCGAAACCGGGGATATTGGATTCCTTCTCTCGGAAGTCACGATTGATGAACAAGACCTCAAGCATGCCGGTAACACTTACAAAATTCGTGATATCGGTTTCGGTGACGGTGCGGCCAATGGTCCGAAACCTGCGCCCCACTGGCAAATCTTCATAACAAAACCCGAGTCCTACAGTTTCCATTTCGCACAATTCCCTTGATCAGTTCCATTTTCTGAGAGGGTTCGGCCACATCTGTCCTGCGCCCGGAACACGCCCCGGTTCCTTCACGTTAGGCGGCAAGCTCCGCAGCAATCAATCGACTGCCTCGTTTTTGCGGCTTTCACGTCGATTGAGCACATTCTTGATGAATCGCATTCTTCGCTCCAGTGGCCCCTTTTTCCACGCCACAGCACATATGTGGTTTTACGCGGCTGGTGCCGGATAGCGTTTGGGACATACCGAACGCGTACCTTACCTTTTTGTGAACAGGCGCCAAATGCCATGACCCGAAGAGGACCAGCATGAATTTCGGCTTTTCCGACGAACACGATGCCATACGCGACACGCTGGCACGAATGCTGAGCGATCACGCCACTCTCGCGGTGGCGCATGACTGTCTTGAGGCTGCCGACGGGTTCGATTCCGCAACCTGGACCGCCTTGGCGGACGGCGGATGGCTGGGCCTTGCAATTGCCGAAGACTACGGGGGGGCGGCGATGGGGGCGATCGAACTGGCCATTGTCGCCGAAGAGATCGGCCGTAGCCTGGCCGCCATACCTTTTGGCCCGGTTCTTGGCCTGGCGATCCCCGCGATTCAGGACTTGGGCACGCAAAGCCAAAGGGAAAATCTGCTTCCCCGGATCGCCGAAGGCCGCATGATCGTTACCGTCGCGCTTGCCGAGGATGGAGGGTCTGCACCGGAACGGGTCTCGGCAAAAGTGCTGCAGGATCGCCTTTCGGGACGGAAATCGCCAGTTTCGTTCGCATCCGATGCGTCATTCGCGATCGTCGCCGCCCTGGACGAAGGCGGCACCGCGCGCCTTTATCTGGCGGATCTTTCGGACCCCTCGGTGTCGATCAGCGCGCTGGATGCGATCGACCGCACCCGTCCGACGTCCGAGATCGTCTTTCACGACACGCCGGTTGAACTGCTTCCCGGGTCCGATCCCGCAGCGATCCGGACTCTTCTGGACGGCGCCGCAGTGTTGGCCGCCTTCGAACAGATCGGCCTGGCCGAGCGGGCGCTTTTCCTGACCAGAGACTATGCCTGCGAGCGGCAGGCGTTCGGACGCCAGATCGGCAGTTTTCAGGCGGTCAAGCACCGGCTCGCGGACATGTTCGCCAAGATCGAGCTGGCACGGTCCAATGCTTTTTTCGGCGCCTGGGCGCTGGCGAGCGGGGATGAACGGCTGTCCGAAGCGGCGGCGGTAGCACGCCTCGCGGCTCTCGATGCAGTGCAATTCACCACTGAGGAATCGGTGCAGCTTCACGGTGGGATCGGGTTCACCTGGGCGGCCGACCCGCATTTGTTTCTGCGGCGAGGATGGCAGTTGAAGGCCGAACTCGGCCTGGCCGATTTGTGGCGCGAGCGGCTGCTTTGCAATCTGGCGGACGGCCAAAGGGCCGCGAACTGACAAGGACAAAGTGCAGATGGATTTCAGCGACAGCCCGGAAGAAGCCGCGTTCCGCGCCAAGGCGCGCGACTGGCTTGATGCCACCGCGACCCGCCGCAATGGAAGCGAAAAGGCCCAGGACCATTTCATGGCCCGCGACGCCGACGAAGTTGCCCGTGCGCGCGACTGGCAGGCACGAAAGGCCGACGCAGGCTGGGCGGGGCTGACATGGCCCCGTGCTTTCGGTGGGCGTGACGCCACTCCGATCGAGCAAGTGATCTGGAATCAAGAGGAAGGGCGCTACGCCGTCCCGCCCAACGTCTTTCTGATCGGGATCGGGCTGGTCGGGCCTACGGTCATGATCCACGGCACCGAAGACCAGAAAACAAGATTCCTGCCCCGGGCTCTCACGGGCGAAGACATCTGGTGCCAACTTTTTTCCGAACCCGCCGCCGGGTCCGATTTGGCCGGTATCCGCACCCGTGCACGCCGCGAAGACGACGAATGGGTGATCTCCGGTCAGAAGGTTTGGACCTCGGGGGCGCATTATTCCACTCACGGCATCCTGCTGGCGCGCACCGATCCACAGGTGCCCAAGCACAAGGGAATGACCATGTTCCTTGTGGACATGTCCGACCCGGCCATCGAAACCCGTCCTATTCGCCAGATTTCGGGCAGCTCCAGTTTCAACGAAGTGTTCATCGACAACCTGCGCGTGCCAGACAGCGCCCGCTTGGGCGGTGTATCCGAAGGGTGGAAAGTGGCGCTGACCACACTCATGAACGAACGGTTCAGTATTTCCGTCGGCCGGGCCAGTGGCGGTGCGCGGGCCGAGGAATTGATTGATCTGGCTACCCGTGTCGAACGGAACGGTCGCCCGGCCATCGAGGACGACGAGGTGCGCGCGCGCATTGCCGATTTCATCGCGCGTCAACGCGGACTGGAATTCACCTCTTACCGGGTCATGACGTCGCTTTCGCGCGGCCAGGCACCGGGTGAAGAGGGCTCGATCGGCAAGCTGTTGCTGGGCAAGCTGCGGCAGGAAATGGGCGCTTTCGGGATGGATCTGGCGGGAACTTCGGCGGGCATATCAGCCAAGGTCGGGGATGACGTGGCGCGCTGGCGAAACGAATACCTGACCGCGCCGGGCAACCGGATCGCGGGGGGATCGGACGAGATCCAGCGCACGATCATTGGCGAACGCATTCTCGGGCTGCCGCCTGAAATACGCGTCGACAAGGATGTCGCGTTTTCAGAGCTTTGATCTGAATGGGCGCCACCCGGGACCAACGACCAACAAGGAGGAGAATATCATGAAGTTCAAGATAACCGGGATCGCTGCCGCATGCCTGGCAATGGCCACCTCGGCTGGCGCGCAAGACATCGATCTGCCTGACGTGATCGCTTGGTCGGCCTATGACACGGGATCGGCCGGTCATGCGCATTCCATAGCCATCGGCAACATGATGCGCAGCAAATACGGATCGACGGTCCGCGTGCTTCCGGGGCGAAACGACGTCTCGCGGATGACGCCGCTCAAAAACGGGACGGTCGATTATTGCCTGTGCGGCATCGCCTCCTATTTCGCTGCCGAAGGGGTTTTCCTTTTTGCTGCGCCTGAATGGGGCCCGCAGCCGATCCGCGCGGTGCTTCAGGCTGTCGGCGACTACGGTCTGGGTGTCGCCGTCGCGGCCGATGCCGGCATCGAGACGATTACGGACCTCAAGGGCAAACGGGTCGGTCGCGCCGTCAGTTCGCCGGCGATCGATGTCAACATGGAGGGGCTGCTGGCCTTTGCGGACCTGACATGGGACGACGTGGAGGCAGTGGAATTCTCGGGCTATGTGAACACGCTCCAGGGCATTCTCGAAGACCGTGTGGATGCCGCCTTTGCACTGACGACGACCACCGTAAACTACCAGATCGAGTCAAGCCCGCGCGGCCTGAAATGGCTTGAAACACCCGCGGACCAGACAGAAGCATGGGAACGCTACACCAGCGTAACGCCCTTCGTGACACCGCATATGGTGTCTGTGGGGCCGGGCATCGACCCTGCCTCCCCACTGCCCATGGCGCAGTACCCCTATCCGATCCTGGTCACTAACTCCGATCAGGATTCCACCGAGGTGCGCAACATCGTAGCCGCGCTTGACGCAGGGTTCGACGATTACAAGGATGCCGCCCCCGGTGCCAATGCGTATGCGATTGATCGCCAGATCCTGTCTTGGGTGATGCCATGGAGCGATGGCAGCGTTGCCTACTTCAAGGAAAAGGGTCTGTGGACACCGGAAGCCCAGGCAAACCAGGACAAATTGGTGGAACGGCAAGAGGTGCTCTTGCGGGCCTGGGGCACATTTGTCGGGGACGCTCCAGAGGGTGAAGAAGAATTTGCCGCTGCATGGATGAAAGCCCGTGCCGACGCACTGGAAGCGGCCGGCCACGAAGTCTTTTTCCGCTGATGCGACACAGCGCGGCGCCCCACAGGCGCCTTGCACAAAGCAACGCAGCACAAAACTGGAATACGGGCATGGCACAGGAAACACAGGAAGCGCCGGCGCAACCGACCGGTATGGGCACCCTGCCCGCGTTTGTTCGCTGGTCGCTCGTCGTCTCGGCGCTGCTTTTGACCGCGGCGTCGGTCAACCATCTGTTCAATCTGGGCTTCTTCATGAACGTCCGGTTGCTTGAAATTCACTACCTCTACGTGATGCTTCTGCTGACGCTGCCACTGGTGTTCCTTGTCTTTCCCTGTTCAAAGTCAGATCCTTACGGATCGACGCGATGGTGGGATTACTTTCTGGCCCTGCTGGCCCTGATCACCTGCGCCTTCTTTGCCTACTACGGGCGCAGCGTGGTGAACAAAGGGTGGGATTTCGCCGCTCCTCTTAATGCCGTGATCGCCAGCTTCGCCTTCTGGTTCCTGCTGCTCGTGGCCGCGCGCCGCACCGGCGGCTGGACGCTGTTCGCGGTAATCCTGGTATTTTCCATCTACCCCATGATCGCCAACTATGCGCCCGGCCCGATCCAGGGCTTCCAGCGCTCGCCCGTCGAAACGGCGATCTTCCACGCGATGAGCGGCGAAAGTGTGCTGGGCATACCGATGCGCAGCTTTGTCAATCTTGTCGTGGGGTTCATGATCTTCGGCGTTGCGATGCAACATACCGGCGCAGGTCCGTTTTTTATCGACATCGCCTTTGCCGCGCTCGGAAATGTCCGGGGCGGGCCGGCCAAGGTAGGAGTTCTGACCAGCGGGCTGACCGGTTCGATGAGCGGCAGCGTGATCACCAATGTGCTGACGACCGGATCAATTACCATTCCAGCGATGAAAAAGGTGGGGTTCAGGCCCACTTATGCGGCGGGGATCGAAGCGGCGGCGTCGACGGGGGCGGTGCTGATGCCCCCTATCATGGGCGCCACGGCCTTTGTCATGGCGACATTCCTGGCGACCGACTACACCAACATCGTTGTGGCGGCGGTGCTTCCTTCGCTGTTCTACTTTTTCGGCCTGTTCGCACAAATCGACGCATACTCGGCGCGCAACGGACTGAAAGGCGTTCCGCGCGCCGACCTTCCCAGGATCGGCAAGGTGCTGCGCGAAGGCTGGTACTTTCTCGCCGTCTTCGGGCTGCTGATCTGGATGTTGCTCTACCTCAAGCGCGAGGCGATCGCTCCATTCTATGCGACCGCGCTGCTTCTTGTCCTGAACCAGCTGCTCTCAAAATCACGCTGGGGGCGAAAGGAGCTGATGAATTTTCTGATCGCCACGGGACAGTTGTTCGTCGAACTTGTTGCCATTCTTGCGGCGGTCGGGCTGATCGTCGGCGGACTGGCGGTGACCGGGATGTCCGGGACGATCTCGAACGATCTGCTGTTCATCGCGGGCGGCAACATCTTTCTGCTTCTGCTGCTGGGGGCTTTGACCAGTTTCATTCTTGGAATGGGCATGACCGTGACCGCCGCCTATGTGATTCTGGCGGTGTCGCTGGCACCCGCCCTGGTCGCCGGCGGGCTCGATCCGATCGGCGTCCATTTATTTATCCTTTACTGGAGCATGCTGAGCTATATCACCCCCCCCGTCGCGCTCGCGGCTTTCGCCGCGGCGGCCATCGCCCAGGCCAAACCCTTTGCGACGGCCTTCGAAGCGATGAAGCTTGGAAGCATCGTCTATATAATTCCCTTCTTCTTCGTCCTTGATCCGGCGTTCATCCTGCAAGCCGGTCCACTCGAAAGCCTGCTTACGGTTCTGCGCGCCGGTCTCGGCATTCTGCTGATCTGCGCCGGTATTCAGGGGTATCTGTTTGGCGTCGGGCGGATCGAAACCGGACTGCCAGGAACAATCGCCCGCGTCCTTCTTGGTATTGCCGGTCTGGCCTTCGCCTTTCCCTCGAACGCGGGTCTGGCGGTTCCGATCCTCGGCGCGGTGGGCGCAGGTGCCGCTATGGCGGCAGTGGCTGTCGCTTTGGTGATGGTCTCGGCCAAGCAGGAGACAGCGTAATATGAGCGCACAAGACGGCAGACCGGACATCCCCGCCCCGTTCAACGCATTGCTCGGCGTGCGCTTCGTCTCGTGGTCCGATGGCAAAGCCGAGCTGCGGTTGGCCATCGGACGCGATCACCTGAACGGCGCTTTTTCGGTGCATGGCGGTGTCTACGCGACCATGCTGGACAACGCGGTCACCTTTTGCGCGGCCTACGCGGGGGATGGCCGCCCAGGTCATCGCTGCCTTACGCTTTCGCTTACCACCAGTTTCGTCGCCCCGGCGACCGAAGGAGACACGCTGACGGCCCGCGCGCGCATTGTCGGGGGCGGACGCAAACTGGTTTTTGTACAGGGCGAGATCTTCAATCAGGACGGGCACCATCTGGCCCATGGCGATGCCGTGATCAAGCGGCTCGCACCACCGTCGTGACCACCTGAGTGAACCGATGGTGAGCGAGACCAAACAAACGAAGGACAAAAGGAGACAGAAATGATCAACCCGATGGCATTGGACAATCAAGTGGTTATCGTCACAGGCGCCGGACAGGGTATCGGCCGCGGTGTGGCGGCGCTGTCGGCAGAGCTGGGCGCCAAGGTCGTGGTGAACGATCTGAACGAGGACGGCGTCAAGGAAACCGCCGAACAGATCGGTGGCAATGCCCGCGCCATCGTGGGGAATGTGGCCGACCCGGACTTTCCCGGGAAGCTCGTGAAATTCGCCTTCGACGAATTCGGCGACATCAACGGGCTTGTGAACAACGCCGGGATCGTGCGCGCCGCGATGATCCACAAGATGGACCGGGCCACCTGGCAACAGGTCATCGACGTGAACCTCACCGGTGTCTTCGCCTGCCTTCAGGCCGTGGGGACCTATTACAAGGACCGGGTCGAAAAAGACCCCGAAAGCGCCGCGCGCCGTGCCATCGTGAATATCTCATCCGATGCCGGGCGTCGCGGCACCATCGGTCAGATCAATTATGGCGCGGCAAAATCCGGGGTTCTGGGCCTGACAATGAGCGCCGCGCGTGAATGGGGCCGTTACCGCATCAACGTCAATTCAGTCTGTTTCGGAATGGTCGAGACACCAATGACTGAGACCATCCGCTCTGAAAAATTCGCCGACAGGTATATGGCGCAGATTCCGATGGGACGGATGAGCACCCCTGAAGAAGTCGCGCAGCCCGTCTGTTTCCTGTTGTCCAACGCGGCATCCTATATCACCGGCCAGCACCTGAGCGTGAACGGTGGCTTCCACATCGGGTTCTGAGATGGCCGGCATTGGACAAGGCCCAGGGCCGGACGCCGTCTTCGCCGCGAAGCTGGCCGAGGGCGTCTTCGAGATTCAGAAATGTGGCGGCTGCGGCACCCATGTATTCCATCCGCGCGTGATCTGTCCGGCCTGCGGCAGCGCGGATCTGGGATGGTTCGCGCCAACCGGGAGGGGCACCGTCTATGCGCGAACGGTCGTGCGCCGAAAACCGGAACGAGGCGGCGATTACAACGTGGTTCTGGTGGACCTGGAGGAAGGGGTACGAATGATGTCGCGCATCGACGGTATCGCGCATGACCAGATTGTCGCCGGGCTGAAAGTAACCGCGTCGATCGGCGAAGGCGCCGAAGGTGACCCCGCCGTGGTTTTCCGGCCAGAAGGAGAAGCAAATTGAGTTTACGGGGAAAAGCCGCCATCGTCGGTGCAGCGCTGGCAGGCTGCGGCGAGGCCCATGGCAAAAGCTCGATGGAGATCACAATCGAGGGGGTGCACGGCGCGCTTGCCGATGCGGGGATCGCACTTGGCGAGGTCGATGCCGTTGCCACCTGCCAGCCGCTGGATATGCTGTCGGGTCTTACACTGGCGCAGGAATTGGGCTTGAACCCCAGGTTCACGATGAACAACCGCATGGGCGGCTCGTCGTTCCTGTCGCACACGCTCTGGGCCGCGATGCTGCTCGAATTGCGGCTCGCTGATACCGTGTTGATCTGCTACGGATCGAACCAGCGCACCGCCTCGGGCAAGCTGATGACTGCGCTTGGCCTGCCGACCTACGAGGCCCCCTACCGACCGTTGTTCCCGCTGTCGTCCTATGCGCTGGCCACAGACCGTCACATGACGCAATTCGGCACAACGCGCGAACAGCTGGCCGACGTGGCGGTGGCGGCCCGGGCCTGGGCCCAAAAGAACCCCGACGCTTTCATGCGCGATCCTCTGACGCGCGAGGATGTCATCGCCTCGCGGCCGGTTTCCGACCCTCTGCGGGTGCGCGACTGCTGCCTTGTGACCGATGGCGGTGGCGCGATTGTGATGCGCCGGGCCGAGACGGCCAAGGATCACCCCAGACCTCCGGTGTATTTGCTGGGCGGCGGCGAGGGCACGACGCACCGCGACATCTCCGAAATGGCGGACCTGACCGTGACCGGCGCTGCGCAATCAGGGCGAACGGCCATGGACATGGCGGGTGTCAAACCCGCGGACATCGACGTGGTCCAGCTCTACGACGCGTTCACCATCAATGTGATCCTTTTTCTAGAAGATCTGGGCTTTTGCAAGAAAGGCGAAGGCGGTGCGTTTGTGGCGAACGGCGGCATCGCGCCTGGCGGCCACCTGCCGGTCAATACCAATGGTGGCGGCCTGTCATGCGTGCATCCCGGGATGTACGGCATCTTCACGCTGGTCGAGGCGGTGCGGCAACTGCGCGGCGATGCTGGCGATCGCCAGATCGGCAGTGCCGAACTGGCCCTGGCCCACGGCAACGGCGGTGTCCTGTCCAGCCAGGTGACGAATATCCTGGGCACCGAAGCCACCCTCTGAACAGACGAAGGAAGCAATGAAGCGGCCCTTCTTGCGAAGGGCCGCTGTGTATTCAGGCCTGAAACGGCTCAGTTCGGGTAGGTTGCGAAGTCGATCTTGGAATAAATCTCCTGACGCAGAAGGTCTGCATAAGGCTGATGATTGTCCCGGATCGGTTGCAGCGGCTCAACCAGACCGTGCCATTTCTCGATCAGCTCGCGATAGGTTGCGATCAGCGGTTCCGGATCTTCGATGCCGCGTTCCTCGCGCGAGATGCGGGCGATCTCTTCAAGATCGGCGGTGCGGAAATCAATGAGATCCTGAAGAAACTCAGGCGACGGCTGGTGTACCTGCAGGCCAAGCCCACCCGCCTCTTTCAGCACGTCGAGATCGTCGGTTTCGTAGTACACCTCGGTCTGCGCCACGGCCTCGGGTATGTTCTTGACGAATTGCTCGCGTTGCTCCGGCGAAAGTGAGATCCAGAATTTCGGGCCGGCGGCAAAGATCGAACCGGAATGATAGGTGCCCAACGGCAACTCCGTCAGGTGCTTGGCAACCTCGATCAGACTGTGCCCCTTGAGCGCACCGACCGGCTGCACCGCAGCGGTGACGACACCGTGGCTCATCGTGTCGTACATCTCGCTCGACGGCACGTTTACCGGCTCTGCCCCAAGGCGTGTCGCCCAGCGGTCCCAGACCGACCCGCCCGTGCGCAGCTTGACCCCTTGCATATCGCTGATTTCGACGATCGGCTTGGTGGTCAGCAATACATAAGGCGCAGTGCTGATCCCGCTCAGCGCCACCATGCCGTTCTTTGCGAACTCGTCCTTGCACGGCTGGCAGTGCAGCATCACGAATTCGCTGGTCGCGCCGGCCATGGCATAGTGGTCCTCGCCCAAAAGAGCGAGATCGGCGACGAGCTGCGCATAGGGCATTTCCGACCTGAAATAGGTCAACGCCAGCAGACCTACATCGGCGACGCCGTCGCGCAGGCCGGACAGTGTTGGCTTGGGGCCAAGCAAGGCGCCGCCGGCAAACAGCTTGAAGTCGAAGGCATCCGGAAATTCAGATTCGGTCATTTCGGCAAAGGCGGCATGGCCACGCGATGTCGCGTGATTGGGTGACGTCCAGTTGGATATAGTCACCCGCTTTTCGGCCAGGGCCGGTGTCGCCGCTAGAACGGTCGTCGCCGCCAGCGCGGCAAACGCATTGGTCAGTTTCATGTGGTCTCCTCCTCTTTTTCAAGACCCCGCTATTGCGCGGGGTTCGTCACGGCCGGGATGGCCAAATCAGTTGCCGAGCTCTGGCAGGAACATGATCAGTTCGGGAAAGGCGACCATGATGATCAGGACCACCACATCCGCAGCCAAAAACCACAAAACACCCTTGAAAATCAGTGAAATCGGGACCGCATCACCGACGATGCCCTTGATCACGAACACGTTCAGCCCCACCGGTGGGGTGATCAGAGCCATCTCGACCAGCTTGGTTGCAAGCACGCCCAGCCAGATCAGGCTGATATGGTTCGCCTCGTAGATCGGCAGAAGGATCGGCAGCGTCAGCAGCAGGATGCCCAGCGGATCGAGGATCATGCCCAGCAGACAAAAGATCACGGCCGTGCCGAAAACCAGCATCACATAGCTGGCCCCCATATCAATCACCAGGTCGGTCATCGCTTCGGGGATACCGCTGATCGCCAGAAACCTCGAAAACAGGTTGGCACCGACCGCGATGATGAAGATCGCCGCAGTCATTTTTGCAGTGTCCATCAGCGCGATCCTGGAAACTTTCCAGTTCAGGGTGCCGCGCGCCGCCGCAATCACGAAGGACAACGCCGCCCCGACAGCCCCGGCCTGCGTGGGTGTGAATATCCCGGTGAACAGACCGCCGAAAACGCCCACCACCAGCAAGATCACGGGCCATGTCTCGCTCAGGGCCTCCAGCCGTTCGGACCATGTCGCGCTTTCGTCGAGCGACGGCGCGAGCGCGGGATTGATCCACACACGAACGATGATCACGGCCCAGTACCCCAGCATCGTCAGTACGCCCGGCACGATCGCGGCCAGAAACAGCTTGCTGATCGCGACCTCGGCAAAAATACCGTAGATGATCAGAAGGATGCTCGGCGGGATGAGCGACCCCATGGTGCCGGCTGCGGCAACCACGGCGGTACTCAGCCCGGGATCGTAGTCGCGCTTCAGCATTTCCGGCACCGCGATCCGGCCCATTGCCGCGGCGCAGGCCAGGCTGGAGCCGGCCGCCGCCGAAAACAGCGCCGCGCCGCCCACGCTGGCGACCGCCAGCCCGCCCGGCAGGAATGACAGCCAGACCCGGGCGGCCTTGAAGATCCCGCGCGTGATGTCGGTCTGGTAACAGACGTATCCCATCAACAGGAACATCGGGATCGAACTGAGGGTCCAGTGCGCGGCAAAATCATAGGGCACCGCCGTCAGCAGGCCGAAAGCCGCGCCGCTTCCCAGCATCGCCCAGAACCCGAAGAAGGACACGATACCCAGCGCGACCGCGATCGGAACGCGCAGCAAGACCAGCAGGATGACAGAAACGATGCCGCAAAGGCCGATCTGGAAAAAGCTCACCGTTCCACTCCTATTCGTACATGTCGTGATTGGGGCCGGCCATGCCAGCGTCGGTGAAAGGCCTCTGGATCAGCTTGGCCAGCAAGAGCAGAACCATCAGCCCCGCACCAAGAGGCAGACAGAAGCGACCGGGCCAGACGGTCACCGCCGCCATGCCCATGGATTGCTCGCCGATGAGGTATTTTTCGACGGCATCGATCCAGGTCTGCCAGGTGAGCAGCCCGTAGAACACCGCAGACAGCGCCAGAGCCAGCATGTCGAGAGCGGTCCTCGCCCCCGTCGGGAGCAGATCGTGGATCAGGTCGACCTTGATGTGCTCGTTGGTGTATTCGACGAAGGGAAGCGGCAGAAAGACCAGCCCGACCATGTAATAATACGACACGTAATCCACCGTGCCCGGCAGGGGCTCGGCGATGAACTGGCTCAGGATGACATCGAGCGTGACGTGGACCATCATCAGGGCCGCCAGGGCAGTCGCAATATAGGTGATAATCCGCGACACCCTGCCAAGTCGTGCAATGACTGTTTCCATCACTATCTCTTCCCTGTCGTAAAAAGGGCCAATCCGCTTGGTCATACGCCACGGAAAACCGGTTTTCTCTTGCTCAGAAAGGCGTCGATGCCTTCGGCGTGATCCGCGCTCTTGATGATTTGCCCCTGAATGATGGCTTCTGTTTCAAGAAAGCTCTCCAGAGACGGTTGCATCGCGGCGCGCATCAGCCGCTTGGTACCGGCCAGGGCAAAGGTTGGCCCCGCGGCCAGGTCTGTCGCATAGTCCAGGGCCGCCCGGTCGAGGGCATCATCGGGATGAACCTGGCTTGCCAATCCCAGGCTCAGGGCTTCATCCGCCGGCACCATCCGCGCTGAGAAGGCAAGGTCCGTCGCACGTTGCCGACCGATCAGATTCTGAAGGAAAAACGCCGCGCCGCCATCGGGGGCCAGCCCGATCTTGCGAAAAACCTGACCGAATCTTGCCGTCTCGGAGAGCAGGATAACGTCGCAGGCGAGCGCCATGCTCAGACCGATCCCGACCGCCGGACCGCGCACCGCGGCAACCACAGGCTTCTCGCAATTGAATATGGAAAGGATCATCTGGTGCGCCCTGTACAAGCGCGCCCGATCACCCCAGACATCGTCCTTGCCCATGGTCGAAATATCCGCACCCGCACAAAAAGCGCGGCCCTCGGCCCGCAGTAATACGGCGCGAATCCGCGGGTCAGTTTGGATATCGCGAAACGCGTCCAGGAGTTCGACGCGCATGTCGAGGGTCAGCGCATTCAGCTTGTCGGGCCGGTTCAACGACACGACGGCCAGACCTTCTGAGTGTTCCACAGTGATATCGCTTGTCATGACCACCCCTCCCTTTGGCGAAGATTCGTCAGTCAGTGAACAGCGCCCGAGCAATCCCGTTCTTATGTATCTGGGTCGTTCCCCCGGTGATCGTCAGCATCCGCACATCCCTCACCATCCGCTCCAACGGAAGCGAACCGAAATAGCCGTAGCCACCGAACATCTGCATGGCGTCATGGGTGACGCGCTGTGCCATTTCGGTGGCCTGAACCTTGGCGATCGAAGACAATGTTGGATCGGGCTGGCCGCGGTCGATCAGCGACAGCGCCGTATAACACAACGACCGCGCGGCCTCGATCTGCACCTTCATGTCCGACATCATCCATTGCAGCCCCTGCATCTCGGACAGCGCCTTGCCGAATTGCCGGCGGGTCTTCATGTAGTCGCGTGCAAGGTCGAACGCCCCCTCGGCGACACCAAGCGCCAGTATCCCCATGCCGACGCGCGTGGCGTTATAGACACCCAGCGGGCGGACAAAGCCGCTGGAGTTGCCGGCCAGCCCTTCGGTCACGACGTTTTCGGACGGCACCCGCACATCGTCGAAATGGATCTCGCATTCGTTGCAGCCGCGCGCGCCCATCTTCTGTTCAAGAATATGGACCGAAACGCCGGGGCTTTTGCGGTGCACCAAAACGGTTCCGATGCCTCGCGCGCCTTTGCTTTCGCAGAACCGAGCATAGACCAGAAGGTAATCGGCCCTGTCGCCGAAAGTGGTAAAGATCTTGCCGCCGTTCAGCACAAACCCGTCCCCGTCCGGGCGCAGCGATGTCGTCACCGCGGTGGCGTCCGACCCGGCCTCGGGCTCGGACCAGGAGATCGCGCATTCGATCTCGCCCGCGGCGAAGCGGGGCAGGAAAGCCTGCTTCAACGCCTCGCTGCCGCAGGTGGCGATGATCCGGGGCGAGACGTTCTGATCGTGAACGATCAGCGCGGTATTGAAATCCACCTTGGCCAGTTCTTCGATCACGAGATAGCAATCCACCAGCGGCGTACCGCCACCGCCGTATTCTTCGGGAATGGTCATGCCCAGATAGCCAAGCGCGCCCAGGCGATGGTGGTTTTCCTCGGGGTAGATGCCGTCGCGGTCCCAGCGTGCGGCGCGGTCCCGGAATTCCCCGAGCGCCAGTTTGCGCGCGGCATCCTTGAGAGCGACCTGTTCTGTCGTTAGCAACGAGGGATGCATCCGCCCTACCCCCGCCGCTGGTCGAAGCTGTGGCCGTAGACCATGGCGGCGATCGTATTGCGCAGGATTTCGACGGTGCCACCGCCAAGCGCGAAGCCGCGCGCGTCACGCACCATACGTTCCAGCGGGTATTCGCGCGTGTAACCATTGTGACCGTGGATCTGCAGCGCTTCGTTCGTGACCCTCTGCGCCATTTCGTTGGCGTAAAGCTTGGCCATGGTCGCATCCATCGGATCGGGAAAGCCGTTCGGCGCGGGGTTGGTCGCGGCCCGATAGACCATCAGACGCGCAGCATGGATCTGTGTGGCCATGTCGGCGATTTTCCATTGCAGGCCCTGGAATTCCTTGATCGGGCGCCCGAACTGATGGCGAATCTCGGAATACGACTTTGCAGCATCGAAAGCGCCCTGCGCCAGCCCCACGCACATCGCTGCGTTGCCCACCCGCTCGGGTCCGAAACTGCTCATCAACAGCGCGAAGGAGCGCGAGCTTTCCGGGTCCCCTTCGACCAGCACATCCTCGGGACCGGCCTTGTAGTTTTCAAGGATAATCTCGGCCTCGGTCAGCCCCCGGCCACCCATCTTCAGCGATATGTGGCCGATCCGCGCGCCCGGCTTCTTCAGATCGACGACAAAGGCACCAATCCCCTTCGCCCCGCTGGCCTTGCCGAAACGGCAGAAGACCAGCGCATAATCGGCCACATGGGCGCCCGTGGACCAGCATTTGTTGCCATTCAGCACCCATCCGTCGCCGTCCCTTGTGGCCGTGGTGCGCAGGTCTGTCACCGCCGACCCCGCCTCTGGCTCGCTGATGGCGATTGCGATGAATTTCTTGCCGGCCGCCATGTCTGGCAGGAACCGCTTTTTCTGCTCGTCGCTGCCCAGAACGCTGATTGCCCGGGATGGGCCGTTCAGGTAGAGTTGCGAGACCAGCGCCGTGTTGAAACAGACCCGCGCCATTTCTTCCAGAAACACCGTGCCCTGGATCACTGGCGCGCCGGAGCCGCCGTATTCTTCAGGGATGAACATTCCCAGATAGCCAAGTTCGGCCAGCTTGTCGCGGTTCGCGGCTGGAAACTCTTCGGCTTCGTCCCAATGGGCGGCCCTGGGAGCAAACTCGCGCTCAGCCAGCTTGCGTGCCTCGTTGCGAAAATCCTCCAATTCCGGATCGAGCTTGAACATGTCAGTAGGTGTCCTTTGATTGAGCAGAGGGCAGGTCCTGTTCCAGCGCGGCCAGGATGCGCGCCGTATCGGCGCCTACGGTTGGTGCGGGGATAGGGGCGACCTGTGGGTGAGCCGCGAAACGCATCGGCAGCCCTGGAACAGGGACCGTGCCCAGGTCTGGATGCGGAAGGTCATGGATCATGCCGCGGGCGCGCATGTCATCGTCCGACACCACCTCAGCGAGCGTGCGCACCGGGGCGCCCGGCACATGTGCGCTGCTCAGGGCCGCGAAAATCTCGGCGCGGGTCTGACTTGAGGTCCACGCCGTCACCCAGCCATCGACTTGGGCACGCCGCGCGCAGCGCGCGGGTCCCGCGGCCAGTTCGGGATCTTCGGCCAGATCAGGGCGACCCATGGCCCGGGTCAGCTGCTGCCAGTGGCGATCATTCAGGCACATGATGGCCACCTGCCCGTCGCGCGCCGGAAACAGGTCGTAGGGTGCGACCTTGAGCACGGCCTGACTGTTGCCGGCCCGGTCGGCGAACCCGTCAGGCGCCAGCAGATAGCTTGCGATATTCGACGCCAGCGCGTGGTGCGTGACGTCCTGCATCGCGATCTGGACAAAGTCCCCGCGCCCTGTCGCGCCGCGCGCATGCAACGCCGCCATAATGCCACCAAAAAGGTGGATACCGCCCAGAAAATCGGTGATCGCTGCGCCGCATTTCACCGGCGGACCATCGGGAAACCCGGTCACCGACATCAGCCCGGTCAGGGCCTGAATAGGAAAATCCATCGCCGGCGCATCGCGATAGACGGAATCGGCCGCGTAACCCTTTCCTGACCCCATGACCAGGCGCGGATTGCGGGCACAGAGTGTTTCCCACCCCAGCCCCAGTTTCTCCATCGTACCGGGACGGAAATTCTCGATTAGAACATCGGCCGAATCTGCCAGCGCCAGCAGGGCGCTGCGCCCGCCCTCGGACCCCAGATCAAGCGTCACGCTCTGTTTGCTGGAATTGAGCATCATCGCTGCGGGGTTCTCGCGCCCGCCCGCGATGCCGCGGATACTGTCGCCGCCGGGCGGCTCGACCTTGATGACCTCGGCCCCCATGAGCGCGAACATCAGACCGCAATAGGGCCCAAGGTAGACCTGCCCGAGGTCGATCACCCGAAGACCGGCCAGCGGGCCACAATCGGGCGCCGCGTTCATGATCCGACAAAGCCCGGCGGGCGCTTTTCCTTGAAAGAGGCGACCGCCTCGCGGTGATCTGCGGTCTGCATGATATGGGCTTCGGCGGTTGCCTCGATCTCGAGATAGGTCGCGAAATCGCAATCCATGCCACGGTTCAGCATCGACTTGCCCAGCCCAAAGGCTCGGGTCGGCCCTTCGGCCAGACGCACGGCCAGCGCATCGGCCTCTGCGTCGAGCGCGTCTTCTTCGTGGATTGCGTGGACGATCCCAAGGTCGTGCGCCTCTTGGGCATCGATCACCTGGGCCGTCAGGAACATCGCCTTCGCCCGCTGCGTCCCGACCGTCCGCGCCAGCAAGTAAAGCCCGCCACCGTCGGGCACGATCGCCACGCGCGCATAGGCCTGGCAAAAGCGGGCCGAGGGCGCGGCCAGGATCACGTCAGCCAGAAGCGCAATGTTGAACCCCACGCCAAAGGCCGGCCCGGCAACCGCCGCGACGACCGGCTTTTCAAGATCATATAGCATCCGGGTTACGCGGTGCTGTTGTTTCATGCGGTCCCGCATGGCCACAGGCGAAGAACCGGCGAAGGTGCTGATATCGCCTCCGGCGCAAAACGCGCCCCCGGCACCCGTGATCAACAGCGCGCGCACGCGGTCATCGTCGCGCACCTGGGTGACGATGCGTTCCATCTCTTTGCGTGCGTCTTGATCAAGGGCATTCTTCTTCTCGGGAAAATCGAAAGTCATCCGACCAACGCTTTCCGAGCGGCTGTAGAGCAATGGCACCGCTTCCTCCTCCCAGGAATGGGCTAGCATGGAACACGATAGGAGTGGCATTGAGCGACGGGCAATAGTCCGGTGCGGAAAATCAGACATGTGTAAAATTCACCCGTTCTGTGTATTTCCTTGCGGTCTGCTGGCACGTTTTTTCGGCTTCCCTTCCCATGCGCGCCCGTCACGGCTACGGGCCTCGGCACCCCCTGTTGAAACAGCAAAGAAGAAATAGACAATGTACTCCGACACCCCTCTCGGCCGCTTGCGCCTGCCTGTGATCTGCTCGCCCATGTTCCTGGTGTCCGGGCCGGATCTTGTCGTCGCCCAGTGCAAAGCCGGCGTCATCGGCAGCTTTCCGGCGCTGAACGCACGCGAGTCCGAAGGTGAACCGCCGCTGCTTGAAGCCTGGCTCAAGCGCATCACTGAAGAGCTTGACGCGCACAATCAGGCCAATCCCGATCGGCCCGCCGCGCCATTCGCGGTCAACCAGATCGTCCATCGATCGAATGATCGGATTGAGCGGGACGTCGAAATATGTGCGCGCTGGAAAGTGCCTGTCTGGATCACATCAATGGGCGCACGGGAAGACGTCAACCAGGCGGCACATGAGTGCGGCGGCACTGTACTGCACGATGTAATCAACAACAAATACGCCAGGAAAGCGATCGACAAGGGCGCCGACGGCCTGATCGCGGTCTGCGCCGGCGCTGGCGGCCACGCCGGGGCCTTGTCACCCTTTGCGCTGGTTCAGGAAATCCGGGAATGGTTCGATGGTCCGCTTGCCCTGTCCGGGTCCATCGCGACCGGGCGCTCAATTCTGGCGGCGCAGGCCATGGGTGCGGATTTTGGGTATATCGGATCCCCCTTCATTGCCATGACCGAGGCGGTCGCGTCGGAGGAGTACAAGCAAATGATCGTCGAAGGCGGGGCCGATGATATTGTCTATACCGACTATTTCAGCGGCGTGCATGCCAACTATCTGAAACCGTCGGTGCGGGCGGTCGGTCTCGATCCGGACAACCTGGCCGGGATCGGCAACAAACTCGATCTGGCCACCGGCGACATTCGCCCCAAGGCCTGGCGTGACATCTGGGGCAGCGGTCAGGGGATCGGAGCGGTGAAAGAGGTGATGACCACGGCGGACTACGTCGACCGTCTCGACCGGGAATACCAGGTCGCCAAAGATGCGCTCTGTTCCTGACGAAAGAGGGCGGCCGGTTGCCCGGCCGCCCATCTGTTTCTGCGGTTGTCGCGAATGATCGAGACCCGATCTTAGCGGTCCTTTTGGTTGACGATCAGTTCTGCATTTTCGGGTAGTTCCGAAACAATGTTCACTTCGTCGACACGAATTCGTGTATGCAGTTTGAAGTTTTTGGCGGCGGCTGCTTCCGCAGCAGAAGCGTCGGCACCGTCTTCCAGCACAAGCGAGAGGCGGATCATGTCGCGATCGTTCTCGCGCGTTACCACGGCCTGCGCGGCCTTTGCGCCCGGCGTGCCGATGACAACTTCTTCAACCACGCGCGGATAAACGAAAATCTCGCGCACTTTGACCGCTGCCCCGACCCGTCCCTGCAATGCTGAAATCCGGCTGACGGTGCCATCCGCGTTGCTTTCCAGGGCAAAGGCGCTGTCGCCGGTGCCGAACCGGATCATCGGCCAGGTGGCATCGCGCGCGGTCACGACAACCTCGCCCGGTTCGCCATGGGCGACCTGTTCGCCGCTGACCGGATCGCAGATCTGCACCACGCGGTCGGGATGAACCAGATAGCCTTCGCCGCCATCCTCATAGGCGACAAGGCCTAGATCGGCGGTGGCATAGGCGGCCCAGGTGGACACGCCGTATTCGGCCTCGATCCGGCGGCGCTTGGCCATCCAGTCGCCCATCTCACCGCCGAGGAAGGCTGTCTTCACCTTCCATGCGTCGCGGCCATAGGTTTCGATCACCTTGTCCGCCAGCGTCAGGAAAAACGCGGTCGAGGCGCAGATCGAAGTCACGCCGGTTTCGACGATGATCTGCGCCTGAAGCTCGGTATTGCCCACGCCGCCGGGAATCA
This sequence comes from Sedimentitalea nanhaiensis DSM 24252, assembly GCF_000473225.1. Lineage (GTDB taxonomy): Bacteria > Pseudomonadota > Alphaproteobacteria > Rhodobacterales > Rhodobacteraceae > Sedimentitalea > Sedimentitalea nanhaiensis. The sequence continues at coordinate 78,570 of NZ_KI421510.1, read as the reverse complement.
CCGTGGCACCTGCGGCCTGTGCCGCTTCGTCGAACAGCAAGCCTGCGGGCACAAGATGATACATCCAGGTGTTCAGGATGATATCCCCCGGCCCCACGCCTGCCGCCTTGAAAAGCAGGTCCAGGCCATGACCTCCCTCGCCCGAAAGGGCCGGCTCGAAAATTGGGCCAGGGGACACGTAGATCCGTCCAATATCCTTCAGATCCGAGGCAAGGAATCCGCCGAAAGGCGGGTTCTCGCGCTGGATCTTCAGAAGCTCTTCTTTTTTCATCACTGGAAGTCGCGAGAGGTCCGCCACCGATGTGACGGCTGCCGGATCGAATCCGGCAGCCGTAAATCGCGATTTCAGGCCAGGAGCTTTTTCGGCCGCAGCGGCATAGGCTTGCGCTATATCTTTGTAGATATCATCAGACATTTCCATGCCTCCTCGTCCAATCGGGCGTTAAAGCGGGCAGTCCTTGCGGAAGTTTGGCGCGCGCTTCTCGCGGTGCGACAACACACCTTCCTTGACGTCCTCGCTCATAAAACCAAGCATCTCCAGCGCGGTCGACGCATCAAAGATCGGCCCGGCCTGGCGCAGCCAGTTGTTCAGCGAATACTTGGTCCAGCGGATCGCGCTTTGCGAGCCGTTGGCCAGTTCGACAGCCGTGTCCAAAGCGATCTGCTGAAGCTCGTCATCCTCGACGCACATTGACACCAGACCGATGCGCTCGGCCTCTTCGCCCGACACCGGCTTGCAGGTCATCAGATAGTATTTCGCCTTGGCCATCGAGGTCAGCAGCGGCCAGATAATCGCCGCGACATCGCCAGCGGCAACGCCCAGACGCGGATGACCATCGACAATCTTTGCCCGTTTCCCGGCGATCGAGATGTCGGCCAGGATGGCAACCACAAGGCCCGCGCCTGCCGCAGGGCCATTGATCGCGGAAATGATCGGCTTGTTGCAGTTGATGATGTTGTAGACGAGATCCTTGGCTTCTTTCCACGTCTTCATGATCTCGTGCGAGTCGCCGATCATCTTCTCAATCAGGCTGAAATCGCCGCCCGCCGAAAACGCCTTGCCCGCGCCGGTCACGATGACCGCGTTGATGTCGGGGTCGCGGTCGATGTCGATCCACATGTCCGTCATCTGGGTGTGGGTTTCGGCATCGACCGAGTTGAATGTCTCGGGCCGGTCGAACGTGATGCGCAGGACGCGATCCGCCGGGTAGTCAAATTTCAGTTTGTCGTACTTTGCGTAACGCTCCGACATAGGTCTTTTCCTCCTCAGGGTATGGGTTCAGCCAGGCAGTCCCAGGACGGCCTTGGACAGGATGTTTCTTTGGATTTCGTTCGATCCACCGTAGATCGTGGTAGGTCTGGCCTTGTAGAAGCTCGACAAAACGTCGACGCTAACATTGCCAACCTGAAGCGGCCCGATGGAGCCGCCATCGGGACCGGCTGCTTCGATCATCAGCTCGGTGATGCGCTGGAAGCATTCAGTCACCCAGATCTTCAGCATGGACACATCCGCACCGAGCGTCTCGCCACGTTTGAGCTGATCTGCAAAACGGGCATAAAGCGCGGCATGATCTTCCACATCCAGTGCCGCTTGGGCAAAGCGGTCACGGAACACCGGATCGTCAAACGCGCCACGGCCACGGGCAAAGCTTTCAAGCTGTCCCAGAGCGTTCTGGGCCAGACTTGGCGAGCCGATGAAGATGCGCTCGAAGCTCAAAAGCGCCTTGGCCATCGTCCAGCCCTTGTTCAGTTCGCCGACCAGGTTTTCCCGGGGAGTGCGGGCATTGTCGAAGAACACCTCGCAAAATTCGGTCTCACCCGAAAGGGTGGTGATCGTGCGCACCTCGATCCCCGGCTGATCCATCGGAGCAAGAAGGAAACTGATGCCCTGCTGTTTCTTCGGCGCATCGGGATCGGTGCGCACCAGCATGAAGATGTGCGTGGCATCATGCGCCATCGTCGTCCAGATCTTCTGGCCGTTAATGACGAAATCGTCGCCGTCAATTTCCGCGCGTGTGCGCAGATTGGCAAGATCGGACCCGGCACCGGGCTCGGAATAGCCCTGGCACCAGATGTCCTCGCAGCTCAGAATACGTGGCAGCCAATAGTCTTTCTGGTCCTGGGTGCCGAATTTGATGATCAGGGGCCCGACCATCTGCACGCCCATGTCGCGACCGCGATTGACGCCCCAGCGCTGCTGCTCTTCATAAAAGATCAGCAGCTTAGCAGCGTTTAGGCCCATACCGCCGAATTCAGCGGGCCAGGCTGGCGCAACCCAGCCCTTGGCGTGAAGCTTGCGGTGCCAATGTTCGATCTCGGCGAACTTCGGTCGGTGCGGCAGGTGGCGCAGCTCTTCGGGATATTCCGCCTCGAAGAACGCGCGCACTTCCTTGCGGAAATCCGCATCGCTCATTGCGTTCCAGTCGGTCATTGTGCGGCTCCTTCCTGTTCTCGCGCCTCGAACCAAAGCCGTCTGTGGTAGGCGTCATCGCCCAGCCAAGCGGACAGAACCAGCGCTCGGTTCAGATAAAGCCCGATGTCGAACTCGTCGGTATAACCGACGGCCCCGTGCAGCTGGATGGCGTCGCGCGTGATCTTCTTGGCGGCGGTGACCGCGCGAGCCTTGGCCCGGCTGGCAAGCCGCGCCCGGACTTTTGGATCGGTTTCGCTGTCCATCTGCGCAAGCGCCTCCCGCACTCCGGCCTGCGCGACCTCGCACATCACGTTGAGGTCGACGGCACGGTGCTGGATGACCTGGAATGATCCGATCGGCTTGTCGAACTGCTCCCGCGTCTTGATGTAGTCGAGCGTGATCTCGAAGGCGCGCTCGCTCACGCCGACAAGCTCGGCCGCGGCAAGCGCCGTTGCATCGGCGACAGCCTCGGCCAGTGCAGTGAGAACCGCACCGCTGCTGGCCAATTCCGCGGCCGGAGTTCCCGAAAACGAAAGCTCGCCCAGAGAGCTGCCATCCGCCTGCGTCCGCTTGTCGATGACAAGCCCCTGCGCGTCTGCCTCAGCCAGAACCAGAACCGGACCATCATCCTGTTCGGCCACGACAAGGAACCCGTGCGAACCGATCGCACCGACGACCCAGGCCTTGCCACCGGTCAGCTTTCCGTCCGCGTATCGGCAGGTCGCATCGGCAGGCGCCCCGTCGGGGCCGCGTTCCTGCCAGGCAACCGCCAATGAAATTTCGCCGCCGATGAGCTGTGCCATCTTCGGATGATCCGGACAAAGGCGGCGCAGAAGGCCGAGGCTCAGACCTATCGTCGACACGACCGGTTCCGGGGCAAACACACGGCCGACTTCCTCGGCGATGACACCCCCGGCGGCTAGGCCCATGCCAAGCCCGCCCTGATCTTCGGGCACCGCCACGCCGAAAACACCGGCCTCGGCCAGTTCCCGGACCATCTCCGGATCGAAACCGCCCCCGGCATCACGGAGTTGTCGGGCTCTGTCACTTCCGCCCGCCCGTTCAAACAACGTGCGCACGCTCTCGCGCAACAGGCGAAGGTCTTCTTGTTCGCTGGAAAGGAACTCAGTTTGTGTCATTTTGTTTTCGCTGGATCATCACAGGGGTGTCGGTCGAAAAAACGACCTCGCCCTCGGGGTTTTTGGCGCTGAGCGTATAGTGCAAAACACCTCTGTCGGGCTTGCTTTTTGACGGTGTGACCGAGTTGACCGTCAGTTCGACATCAAGGGGTTCGTTCGGGTGCACAGGCCGCAGCCAGCGCAAATTGTCAAAGCCCATGCCGCCGATATTGGCAACATCGACCATCATCTCGGTCATGACCGGCTTGAACACCTCAAGCATGGTCTGAAAGCCCGAGGCGATCAGGCTGCCATGTATGGCGGTTGCATAGTCTTCATCGGTGTGCAGCCGCTGCGGATCCCATTCCTTGGCAAAGGCCTTTATCGAATCCGCGCTCATCGGAGCGCTGCGAAAGCGATAGACTTGGCCCGGCGAGAAGTCTTCCAGATACCTCAAGAGGCACCCTCCTTTGCGAAACCGTCATCGTATCCGCTCGCATCCTTGGATATCCGGATGCGGTTGAATTCTTCCAGCTTCGGATAGGTTTCCTTGAACGCCATCAGGAACTCACCCATCGGCGCGTCGAAATAGAGACCACGGTCGTTCACATATTCCATGTGCCGGTGATTCTGTTCGTCGAACTCATGAAAGAGCGCGTCGTGATAGCCGTCGAAGACCAGGGGTTTGACCCCGAATCTTTCACACAGTTCCATGTTGAATGCAGGTGTCACCTTGTAGGCCTCATTCCCCAACCACAGCTGAACATAGCCGTGGTAGATAAAGAGATCGGTCCCCATCAACTCCTGCAACTTGGGTGTATTCAGGTGGTTGCGCACATCCGCGAACCCCAGAGCGGCGGGGATACCCACAGCACGCAAACAAGCCGCCAGAAGAATTGCCTTGGGAACGCAAAACGCCGCTTCCGCGCCAGCGATACGGCTGGCACGGTAAGAGTCCTCATCCAGCGCAAAACAATAGGGATCATAGCGAATATCGTCGCGCACCGCTTCGAACAGGCGGATCGCCTTGTCTCGATTGGTTGCGTCCACAGGAAGATCACGCAAAGCCGATGTCACGAAACCCTGCACTTCCACGCTATCGCTTTCCACAAAGCGCGATGGCATGACATAACGCTCAGCTTCAGTCGGCAGGTCATCGTCAGACTTGTCCATTGGCCCCCCCTTTTTCTAACAAATGTTAGATTACCGATTCAAATCCTGCCCGTCAACGGGATTTACTCTGTTTTCGGTTGGTCCACGCCATAACGCGGATTGTCTTCGCCCAGAGTGGCTGCAACTCCGACCGAATTTCCGGAAGAACGGAACTCCGGGGCAATTGGCAGCGGCAAAGCGGGCGCGTCCCGGCCGGAGATTTTTACGGTCCGCCCGAACACGTCACGCGCTTTGAAATGCGGGTCACGCGCCGCCTCGGCGGGCGTCTTCACGACCGAACAGCAGCAATCTGCCGCAGCCAGCAAAGGCTCCCAATGGGTCGAGGGGTGTTCCCTCAGACGACGTGCAACCTCTGCGGCACAGGCATTTGGATCGGACCAGTCATCGCGAAGGGCCACAGGCAAACCAATGACATCGCAGAACGACTGCCAGAACTTTTCTTCCAACGCGCCGACGGCGATCTGACGCCCGTCCGCAGCCGTATAAAGCCGATACCGGGCCAGGCCACCCGTCAGACGGCTGCCACCGCTTTCGATGTTCTGCCCGGCAATCACACCTTCGGCATGGGCCCAATAGGCAAAGGCGAACGCCCCCTCGGCCATTGCGATATCCAGATGCGTCCCCTGCCCGCTTGCCTGCCGCGCAATCAGGGCCAGCAGGATATTCATCACCGCAGGATAGGTTCCGCCTCCGATATCGGCGACCAGCCCGAACGGGGCTGTTGGCTGGTCATCCGGTCCGCGACTGAGCGACAGGATACCCGCATCACCGACGTAGTTGAGATCGTGGCCGGCGGCGCTGGCCTTTGGTCCGGTCTGGCCATAGCCGGTGATCGAACAATAGATGAGACCGGGATTGATCTTTCGCACCGCTTCATAACCAAGCCCCAGCCGGTCCATCACGCCGGGACGAAACTGCTCTACCAGAACATCGGCCTTCTCGATCAAGGGGCGCAGACGTTCCACTGCGCCCCTTGACTTGAGGTCGATGGCCACCGATCGCTTGCCGTGGTTCAACACAGCAAATCCGATGCTCTCTCCGTCGATCTTTGGCTCCGTGTGGCGCGCGTCCTCGCCGGCTCCGGGCCGTTCGAACTTGATCACTTCGGCGCCAGCCTCGGACAGCATGAGCGTCGCCATCGGACCGGGAAGAAGTGTGCTGAAATCCAGCACCAGGATATCCTTGAGCGGTTGAGCCATCTTCACTGCCTCAGGCAAAGCGCGCCGCGCCGTTGTTCAGAACAACCACGTCGCGTGCAGGAATAGACGCTCGAAACCGGGCCTCGCCGTCCTCTTCCCAGATTTCGAACCGCACGGTTTCGCCGGGATAGACCGGAGCCGAGAACCGAACATCCAGACCGACAAGCCGGGCAGAATCATAGTCCAGCAACGTCTTGAGAATCGCCCGGGCGGCCAGACCATAGGTCGCCAAACCGTGCAGGATCGGGCGGTCGAACCCGACCGACCGCGCGACATCGGGGTCGGCATGCAGCGGGTTCATGTCGCCGCTGAGCCGGTAGATCAGCGCCTGGCGCGGAAGCGTCTCGATATCACATATGTGATCGGGCACCCGGTCCGGCAGCACCGCCGGCGTCGGGCCGGGCCTGTTCTCGCCGCCGAATCCGCCGTCGCCCCGGGCGAAGGCCGACATCGCGACGCGTGCCAGCTTGTCGCCGCTGTCCGCGTCGATGATCTCGCGGCTTTGATAGATCACAGCGCCCTTGCCCTCGCCCTTGTCCGAGATGAAGTCGATCTGGCTGCGGCCGACAATCCGGCCATGTGTCGGCAGCGGCTTGTAGATGTCGAGCCACTGTTCTCCGTGCAGCACTTTTTGCCAGTTTACGCCGGTCTTGGGATCGCGCAGCCAGAAGCCGGGATACCCCAAAATGACCGCCATCGAGGGAACCGCCTTCAGACCGTCCTCATAGACAAAGGCCAGTTCTTTCTTGTCTGTCGGATCTTCGCCGAACCCCAGCCCGAGTGCGTAAAGGATGGTATCCCGCTCGGTCAGAGTCTGCTTGATCTCTTCGAAATCCCAATTCGAAAGTGCTTCGAAATCCAGTGGCATGATCTTTCCTCCCTTAGTTGCCGTCAGAGCGTGTTTTGCGATCCAAGTATGGCCGTGACCTGACTGGACAGCACACCGCCGTTGCCATGCGCCAGCGCCAGATCAATATCCTTCAACTGAATGCCCGGCGCGTCGCCACGGATCTGACGAGCAGCCTCGATCACTGTGAAGATACCGTACATCCCGGGGTGCACACAGGACAGGCCTCCGCCATTCGTGTTCACCGGCAAGGCCCCGCCAGGCGCGATGCGCCCGCCCTGGACAAAGGCCCCGCCATCGCCCTTGGCGCAGAACCCCAGATCTTCAAGAAACAGGATGGTATTGATGGTGAAGGCATCATAGAGCTCGACCGCCTGGATATCCGCAGGGGTCACGCCGGCCGTCGCAAAGGCGCGCGCGCCCGAGTCGCGGGCTGCGGTCACGGTGAAATCCTTCATCTGCGAAATCTGCCGGTGCGAGCTTGCCGCAGCACTGCCCAGCACATAGACAGGCGCCTTCGGGAAATCCCGGGCGCGGTCCGCGCGGACCATTACGATCGCGCCGCCGCCGTCGGTGACAAGACAACAGTCGCGCACGGTCAATGGATCGCCCACCATGCGCGCACCCAACACGTCCTCGCGGGTCAGCGGGCCGCGCTCGAACGCTTCGGGGTTGTGCTGCGCCCAGGCCCGCGCAGCAACGGCCACGTCGGCCAGCTGTTCGCGGGTGGTGCCATATTCATGCATGTGCCGCGCCGCCGCCATCGCATAGGCCGAGATCGGATAGCGCGGATTATACGGCGCCTCGTAGGCCGGCGGACGTGAAGCGGTCACGAGTCTGCCCGACGCGGTGCGCTGGTTGGAGCCATAAACAATCAGCGCGACATCACACAGACCGGCGTCCAGCGCCATGGTCGCGGACGTCAGGTAGTTTACGAAAGACGAACCGCCCGACATCGTGCCATCAATGAAACGGGGCTGGATGCCCAGATACTCCGCCGCCATAAGCGCCGGCATGCTGTCTTCCATCATGGTGCAAAACAGCCCGTCGACGTCGGACAGTTTCAGCCCGGCATCGCCAAGCGCCGCAAGCGCAGATTGCGCCATGACATCATAGGCCGTCAGGCCATGGGCTTCTCCGAAACCGGCATGACCGGTACCTACGATGGCGGATTTCCCCCGAAGTTCAGTGGTCATGGCTTATCCCTCCGACGGCTTGAAAAGCACGGCCGGAACACCCTCGGCCTCGCCCACGAAGGCGGTTACCGGCATGTCGATGGCGACCTCACCCGGAGCAATGCCCTCGACCCGGCTCATCATCCGGACACCCTCATCCAGCTCGACGACGCATACGTTGTAATCGCCGCCCCGTTCGGGCTTTCGGCGCACAACTGTTGTGGTGTGGACCCGTCCCTTGCCGCTAGCCTTCTTCCAAGAAATCGCGCTGCCATGACAATGGGGACACAGGACTCTCGGGAAAAAGTGATATCCCCCGCAGTCGTCGCACTTGGGCAGCAGGATCTCTCCCTCTGCCAGCGCGCGTTGGAAAAACTGGTCTGGTCGTTTGGCGTCCTGCACCGGCGTTCTCCTTCAAGCGATCCAGTCTTTGTCTAATCGTATTGATTATGTTTCTAACAATTGTTAGATTTAGTCAACCTTTCAGGATCAATTGAGAGAAACTCATGCCAGGTTCAGATTTAGCCCCCCTTTCCGGCAAACTCGTCGTTGCGCTGGAACAGGCAGTCGCCGCGCCTTTTTGCTCCTCGCGGCTGGCCGATGCCGGCGCGCGTGTGATCAAGATCGAACGCAAGGGAGCCGGCGATTTCGCCCGCGCCTACGATACCGCCGCCAACGGTGAAAGCGCCTATTTCACATGGCTGAACCGAGGCAAAGAATCGGTCGCCTTGGACATTAAAGCCGACGAAGACCGTGAAATCCTGCTCAGGATGCTGGAAAACGCGGATGTGTTTATTCAGAACCTGCTGCCCGGCGCGCTGGCCAAGCTCGGGCTCGATTCCGCAAGTCTGCGAGAGAGGTTTCCGCGTCTGGTGACCTGCGACATCACCGGCTACGGAGAGGACGGCCCGATGCGCAACGCCAAGGCCTATGATCTTCTGGTGCAATGCGAAAGCGGCCTGGCATCGGTGACCGGCACGCCGGATGGACCGGGGCGGGTCGGCGTGTCGGTCTGCGATATCGCCACCGGCATGACAGCCCATGCCGGGATCTGCGAAGCGCTGGTCGGGCGTGATCGAACCGGCAAGGGCAGCGGCCTCTCGGTGGCCATGTTCGACGTCATGGCGGACTGGATGGCGGTTCCGCTTCTTTTTCACGACTATGCCAATCAGCCCACGCCCAGAACCGGGCTTGGTCACTCTGTCATATGCCCCTACGGCGCATTCCACTGCCGAGGCGGTGAACAGGTCGTCATCTCGGTCCAGAACAGCCGCGAATGGAACCGGTTCTGCGTACAGATTCTCGGCGACCCGGCCTTGGCCGATGATCCGCGATTCCATGATAATTCAGCCAGGATCGCGCACAAATCGGAACTCGAAGAGCTTATCAAGACCGTGTTCGGCGCGCACGAACGTGCCGAATTGTTGAAGCTGCTCGATGGCGCGGGCATTGCATCGGCGGCGGTGAACGACGTTGCCGCGCTGTCGGATCACCCGCAACTTGATCGGGCGACCATCGGCACGCCCTCGGGACCTGTCAGCATCGCAATGCCCCCGATACGACGCGGCAGCACCGAAGCCGCGATCGGACCGTCCCCCGCATTGGACGCCGATGGAGCGGCCATTCGCGCGGAATTCGGTTCTCGTTCCTAGAACAGGAAATCAACCCATGACCAATGCAAAGAACACCGCAATCCTGCAAAGCGTCAGGATCATCGACCTGACGTCGATCATCTTCGGTCCTCTGGCCACGCAGATGCTGGGAGATCTGGGAGCGGATGTGATCAAGGTGGAAGCGCCCGAGGGCGATCTTCTGCGCCAGGTTCAGCCATCGCGGCACAGGTTGATGGGCGCTGCGTTTCTAGGGGCCAACCGCAACAAGCGCAGCGTCGTACTCGACCTGAAAACGCAAGCCGATCGCGACCGTCTGCGCAAGTTGCTGGTCGATGCCGATGTGATGATTTCAAGCATCCGGCCCGCGGCGCTTGCCAGATTGTCTTTGGATCCGGAAACCTTACGGAACGAGAACCCGAGCCTGATCACGGTTTCTGCAACCGGATACGGGCAGGACGGGCCTTACGCTTCGAAACCGGCCTTTGATGACATCGTCCAGGCGGTTTCGGGTTTGGCCAGCCTGCCCACCCTTCGCGATCCAGAGGCAAAACCCGATTATTCCCCGACCATTCTTGCCGACAAGCTTGGCGGTGTTACCACGGCTTATGCCGTCATGGCAGCCCTGTTTCATCGGGAACGCACGGGCCAGGCACAGCATGTCGAGGTGCCGATGTTCGAAACGCTGACGGCGTTTCTGCTGGCCGAACACATGGACGGCGCGACATTCGACGAGGTGCCGAGGAATTTCGGATATGCCCGCATGTTGGTGCCGCACCGCCGCCCGCTCCAGACGGCGGACGGGTTCATCACGATCCTGCCCTATACCAACGCCCAATGGGCGCGGTTTTTCAAGACGGTCGGGCGCGACGACATGATCAACCACGTCTGGGTCACCGACATGGACACCCGCAGCCGTAACATCGGCGCCCTTTACGACATGGTTGCTCGGATTGCGCTGACGCGGACAACCGCCGACTGGCTGGCCCTGATGGAGCAGGCCGACATTCCCGCCATGCCGGTGAACACCCTGTCGGATCTGCCGAACGATCCGCACCTTTCCGTAACCGGTTTCTTTCAGAAGGTCGAACACCCCACCGAAGGTACGATCTGGATGACACGCCCGCCCATTCGATTCTCGGCGACACCGGCGCGGCATGACCTGCGCCCCGCCCCCGGACTGGGCGAACACAACGACGAGATCATCGGTCCGGGGGGCGACTAGTCTCCGACCCGGCACCCGACGGATCAAACATCCAGCGAACGTGCGATCAGTTCCTTCATGATCTCGTTGGTGCCGCCATAGATCATCTGGACCCTGCTGTCGGCATAAAGTCGCGCGATGGGGTATTCCATCATGAAACCGTAACCGCCGTGAAGTTGCAGGCATTCATGCATGACCTCGTTCTGCGTCTGGCTGCCCCACCATTTCGCCATCGAAGCCGTGGCCGCATCAAGTTCGCCCGCTTCAAGACGCGCGATCCCGTCATTTACGAAAGAACGTAGCAATTCGGCCTTGGTTTTGCATTCCGCCAGTTTGAAGCGTGTATTCTGGAAGTCCATGATCCGGCTTCCAAATGCCTTGCGGTCCTGAACATATTTCACCGTTTCATCGATCGCAAAATCAATAAAACCGAGGGCGGTAATGCCGATCATCAGCCGCTCCCAAGGCAGCTGCTTCATCAGCTGGTAGAACCCCTGCCCCTCTTCCGGACCAAGCAGGTTCGCCGTGGGCACGCGCACATCCTCGAAGAACAGCTCAGCAGTATCCGAACCTTTCATACCCAGTTTCTTCAGGTTCCGTCCCCGGCGAAAGCCCTCGGTGCCCTCGGTTTCCAGAACGATCAATGAAACGCCCTTAGCGCCGGCGTTGCGATCGGTCTTTGCCACGATAACAACGAGATCCGCCGTGTGCCCGTTTGTGATAAAGATCTTCGAACCGTTGATCTTGTAGTGGTTGCCATCCTTTTCCGCATAGGTTTGTACGTTCTGGAGGTCAGAGCCCGTTCCAGGCTCGGTCATGGCAATCGCCGCAACGCTGTCGCCGCTGACCAGTTTCGGCAACCACTTTTTCTTCTGTTCCTCACTGCCATATGCGTTGAGATAATGGATTACGATGGACTGAATCCCATAGCCCCAACCCGTATCACCGGTGCGCCCCTGCTCGTAGACGGTAATCGCGTCGAACCCGATGCCGCCACCGAACCCACCATATTCTTCGGCAATCGAGCCACCCATGACACCCTGCTGACCGACTGTTTTCCAGAAGTCGCGGTCAACAATTCCCTGCTCCGCCCATTTTTCAATCTTCGGAGCCATCTCTGCATCGAAAAGCCTGCGTGTACTATCGGCGAACATCTTGTGTTCATCCACTGCCCAGCTAGGGGAGTTCTTGATCAGAGACATGAATTTTTCCTATCGATTCAAGCTTGTGTTGAGCCAAAATCTAACAAGTGTTTTGCTTCTTGACAATGAACCGGAGCCGTTCTGACGAGGCGTCACAAGGCTTAGGACCGCGCGCATCCTAGTCCGTCCGATCCGCTCGCCGCCCATTCGGCTCGTACAAAAAGGCCCGACAAATCAGGCGGGCCTTTTTATAATTTTTGCAATGACTTACAACTTTTCGGTCAGTTCGGGCACGGCTTCGAACAGGTCGGCGACCAGGCCGTAATCGGCGACCTGGAAGATCGGTGCCTCTTCGTCCTTGTTGATGGCGACGATGATCTTGCTGTCCTTCATGCCCGCAAGGTGCTGGATCGCGCCCGAAATGCCGACGGCGATGTAAAGGTCGGGGGCGACCACCTTGCCGGTCTGGCCCACCTGCCAGTCGTTCGGGGCAAAGCCCGAGTCGACGGCGGCGCGGGATGCGCCAACGGCGGCGCCCAGCTTGTCGGCCAGTTTCTCGATCAGCGCGAAATCGTCTTCCGAGCCGACGCCACGGCCACCCGACACGACCACGCCGGCCGAGGTCAGTTCGGGCCGGTCGCTTTCGGCAACCTTGTCCTCGACCCATTGCGACAGGCCCGACGCCTGCGCGCCGTCCACCGTTTCGACCGAGGCCGAGTTGCCGGTGCCCGCCGCGTCGAAATTGGCGGTGCGGAACGAGATCACCTTTTTCGCATCCGACGATTTCACGGTCTGGATCGCGTTGCCTGCATAGATCGGGCGCTCGAACGTGTCGGCGTCGACGACGGCCGAAACATCGGTCAGCATCATCACGTCCAGCAGCGCGGCCACGCGCGGCAGCACGTTCTTGGCGTCGGTGGTGGCGGGCGCGACGATGTGGTCGTAGTCACCGGCCAGGCCCACGATCAGGTCGGCGGTCGATTCCGCCAGGCGATGACCCAGCGCGGGGTCTTCGGCGACCAGCACCTTGGCCACGCCGTCGATGGTGGCGGCCTCTTTCGCGGCATCGGCGGCCGAGGCGCCGGCACACAGCACGGTCACGTCACCCAGGTCCTTGGCAGCGGCCACGGCCTTGGCCGTCGCGTCCATCGACAGTTCGCCATTGTTGACTTCGGCAAGAAGAAGAACAGCCATCACACCGCCCCCTTTTCCTTGAGTTTCGACACGAGCTCGTCGACCGAACCCACCATTTCACCGGCGGCGCGTTCGGCCGGCTCGGACGTCTTGACCACGGTCAGGCGCGGGGTGACGTCGACGCCGTAATCGGCGGCGGTCTTTTCATCCAGCGGCTTTTTCTTGGCCTTCATGATGTTGGGCAGCGAGGCATAGCGCGGCTCGTTCAGGCGCAGGTCGACGGTGACGACCGTGGGCATCTTTACCTTGATGGTCTGCAGGCCGCCATCGACCTCGCGGGTCACCACGGCGTCGTCGCCTTCGATGTTCAGCTCGCTGGCAAAGGTCGCCTGGCTCCAGCCCATCAGCGCCGACAGCATCTGGCCGGTTGCGTTCATGTCGTTGTCGATGGCCTGCTTGCCGCAGATCACCAGGCCGGGCTCTTCCTCTTCGACGACCTTGGCCAGGATCTTGGCCACCGCCAGCGGCTCGATGTCCTGGTGCACGTCATCGGCGGCAACCACCAGGATGGCGCGGTCGGCGCCCATGGCCAGCGCGGTGCGCAGGGTTTCCTGCGCCTGCTTGACGCCGATCGAGACGGCGACGACCTCTTCGGCAGCGCCCTTTTCCTTCAGGCGGATCGCCTCTTCGACGGCGATCTCGTCGAACGGGTTCATCGACATCTTGACGTTGGCGAGATCGACACCGCTGCCATCCGCCTTGACGCGGACCTTCACGTTGTAGTCGATCACGCGTTTCACCGGCACGAGTACCTTCATTGGCGTGGTCTCCTTGAGTTTTGCGATAAGGTTTCAACCGAGCTAACGGTCTTTGAATTCTGGAGCTCTTTTTTCCGAAAACGCTTTCATCGCCTCGGGAAAGTCATGCGCGCACAGCAAAACGCTTTGGGCATCGCGCTCGATATCCAGCGCCTCGAGATAGCTGCACTCGGCTGCGGCGCGCATCACACGCTTGGCGGTCTGAACGCCAAACATCGGGTGCGTTGCAATCTCGCGGGCAATTTCCAACGCCCGTACCTCGACCTGGTTGGCCGGCACGCATTCTTCGACAACGCGCAGGTCCCTAGCGGTGCGCCCGTCGATTTCACGGCCCGTGAGCACCAGCATCCGCGCCACCCCCGCACCGGCACGCTGTTGAAGCAGCCAGCTAGATCCCGTGTCAGGACAGCCGCCGACGCGCGCAAAAACTTCGCACAGCCGGGCATCTTCGGCAGCAACGACAATGTCCGCCGACAAGGCCAGGCTTAGACCCGCGCCAAAAGCCACGCCGCATACCGCGGAAATCAAGGGTTTACAAAACAGATAGGCCGCGCGTCCGCCATCGTGCACGCGGTCCACCATTTCCGATGTCGCCCTTGCGCCTTTCGCGATCTCAGACTGAAACCCGACAAGATCGCCGCCGCTGCTGAAATGATCGCCACCGGTCATAACAACGACACGGATCGTATCGTCCCGTTCGGCTTCGCGCAGGAGCGCCACCAGTTCTTCGACGAACCCGATGCTGTAAGGGTTGCGTTTTGTCGGCTGAAGAAACCGCAGGATTCCGACAGGGCCTTCCCTGTCCAGACGAATAAGTTCAGTCATTCAAGCCTCCATCAGGTCCCAGTCCAGACGGGTGCTCGTTTTTCAGCGAAGGCCTTGGGGCCTTCAATCGCGTCGTTGCTGGCGTAAACCACTTCGTGCAGGCGCTTGCCCTCTTCCAGACCACCGGCACAGCCCAGATCCATGGTTGCGCGAACACTGCCTTTCGCGGCAACAACCGACAGCGGGGCCGCGCTGGCAATGCGTTTGGCAAGGTCGAAGGCCCGTGCGCGGACAGCATCGGGGGTGTCTTCGATATAGTTGGTGAACCCGTATTCGTGCAGGCGCTCGATCGGCATCAGGTCGCCGGTCAGAACGATCTCCATAAGGATGGGCTGTGGCAGCATGGACAATGCCGGCGATGCCCAGGGCGATCCACGACCGATCTTTACTTCGGTGATACCGACCTTGGTCCCCTTGAGACCGACCCGCAGATCGCAATTCAAGGTCAGCATCATGCCGCCCGCCATCAAAGACCCGGTCATCGCCGCGATGATCGGTTTCTTGCAGGCGCGCATGGTTTCGTGAAACGGATCGCGCATCTTGGACAGGATATCGACACCCTCGTCCCGCGCGATCTGGGTGGCTTCCTTCAGATCCAGCCCGGCACAGAACACGCCGCAATCGGCCGAGGTCAGTATTGCCGCGCGAATGCTGTCATCCGCCTCGATCTTCTCCCAGGCATCCGTCAGCCCGTTCGTTGCGGCCACGGAAAGTGCGTTCTTGCGTTCGGGCCGGTTGATACAGACGGTTGCGATGCCGTCTTCGATCTTCACATCAATGGGGCTCATAGCATTAACTTCGTTATTCATGGACTGTATTTGTGCGAAAAATCCCCGCGGCATGGGTGCCGCGGGGATGCTTGTGTTCATTCGACTGAGAACGACTCGGAGCTTTCCTTGATCACTTCCCAAACGATATCGAGGTAATCGGCGCTCCAGTCGGTAAGCGGAACCCAGGTCTCGCCATCCCACTGTTCGACCCGGGTCTTGCCACCGCCGCCATGGTCTTCCGCGGTCACCGTGACCGGCGCCATGAGACCGTTGCCGTCGAAGTTCTCGATCGCTTCATAGCCCGCTTTCATGCTCTCTGGCGTCAACGGCCATCCGTTCTCCTCGATCGCGATACGGGCAGCTTCGAAACCGACCGAATAGATCGCAAGACCGGTGTTGTAGTAGACATCGTGCACCAAGCTCTCGGGGCCGCTGCCTTCGCCATTGGCATAGTAGGTGTCCAGCATCGTCTTGACGAGCGGGACTTCCTGGCCGCCGGCCACGTTGGTCCCGCGCAGGATGCCTTTCGCCTCTTCCGCGCCGATATTGGCGATATCGACTTCGTTCAGCCAGTTCACCGACAGATAGCGGTCGATCGGGAAACGGTTGCGGCGCATTTCCTTCGAGGCGACCACATGTCCGCCCGCCAGTAGCCAGCTGATCACATAGTCGGGCTTGTCGCGGCGGATTTTGCTCCATGCGCCGGCTTGATCCGACCCGGGAAGCGGCACGGGATAAAGCTCCAGTTCGAACCCTTCCTTCTCGGAAAGCGTTTTCAGGATCTCGATCGGTTCCTGGCCAAAGGGGTAGTCCAGATAGATGAACCCGATCTTCGCATCGCTCAGATCACCGCCCATCTGCTCCTTGATGAATGCAACGTCGTTCGCCGCCTGCTGCCAATAGGTCGGGCCGACCGGGAAAACCCATTCGAACACCTCGCCATCCACGGCGTCACCCCGACCGACGAACGATTGCATCAGGATGTTACCGTCTCTCATTGCACGGGGCAGAACCGCATTCGTGACCGGCGTCGAGAGCATGTTGAAAATGAATACACCTTCACGCTTGAGCTGCTCGTAGCATTCCACGCCGCGCTGCGGTTCGTTGCCGTGATCGCGCACGATGATTTCCACCGGATGCCCTTCGATACCACCGTTTTCGTTGGTATACATCGCGAGGTCCTGAGCGGCCTGGGCCACCTGAGGCGAAATGAAGGTGTAGGACTTGCTGAGGTCGAAGCAGAGTCCGAAGCGGATCGGCTCCTTGTCCTGCGCTGAGGCCACAGTCGCGCTTGTTGCCAGCGCAGCAGCAAGGACCACTGCCTTAATTTGCTGTGTGACTTTCATGTTCTCTCTCCCGTTGGTTTGGTTTGGGGCGGTGATACTGTCTTATAAACGCCGCTGCCGCCCCGCGTAGCGTCGCCCTTCCTGCTATTGGTCATTCACTGCTCGTATTTTGAGGAACTTTCTTTCACCACGTCCCACACGACGTCCGTGTACTCAGAGATCCAGTCGGTTTGCGGCACCCAAGTCTCCCCGTCCCACATCTCGATCCGGGTCTTACCGCCGCCGCCATGATCTTCGGCCGTCACCGTAATGGGGGCCATCAGCCCGTTCGCGTCGTATCCCTCAAGAGATTCCAGTCCGGCTTTGTAGGACTCCGCGGTTATCGGAAGGCCTTCCTGTTCTGCCGCCCTGCGCGCGGCTTCGAACATGATTGAATACATCGCCAGACCGGTGTTGTAGAAAACGTCCTGCGTCTTCTCGATCGGGCCGGACCCCTCGCCCTTGTCATAAAGCTCGGCCATGATTTCCTGATACAGGGCAATATCCTGACCGCCCACGACATTGGTACCGCGCTTGATACCCTTGGCGGCCTCTTTACCGATGTTGGCGATATCGACTTCGTTCAACCAGTTGACCGAGATGTACTTGTCCATCGGAATGCGATTGCGCTGCATCTCCTTCGACGCGACCACATGCGCACCGCCCAACATCCAGACGATTACATGATCGGGCTTGTCGCGGCGCACCTTGGACCACACTCCGGCCTGGTCGCTGCCAGGCAGTGGCACAGGGTAAAGCTCAAGCTCGAAACCCTCTTTTTCGGACAAGGTTTCCAGGATCTCGATCGGCTCCTGTCCGAAAGGATAATCGAAATACACAAACCCCACCTTCACGTCCGACAAGTCGCCATCATGCAATTGCTTTATGTAGGCAACATCATTGGCCGCCTGTCCCCAATAGGTCGGTCCGACCGGATAGACCCATTCGAAAACGGTGCCGTCGACGGCATCGCCTCGGCCGACAAGCGACTGCATCAGGATACGCTCGTCTTCCATGGCCCGCGGCAGGATAGCCAGAGAGACCGGAGTGGACAGGGTATCGAAGACAAAGACGCCCTCGCGGCTGAGCTTGGAGTAGCACTCGATTCCGCGCTGCGGTTCGTTCCCGTGGTCACGCACGATGACTTCGACCGGTTCCCCACCGATGCCGCCCTTCATGTTGATGAGCTTGGCAAGGTCCATCGCGGCCTGCGAAACCTGCGGCGTGGCAAAGGTATAGGCTTTGCTGAGATCGTAGCAGATGCCGATCTTGAATGGCTCGGCCAGCGTCTGGGTGCCAAACATTGCTCCGCCGAACATTGATAATACGGCCAACGCTTTGGTAAGTTTCTTCATTTGTTCCTCCCTGAACAGTTTCCGAATAGTACGTTAGCTCAGCCAACGTTTGCGTCGGCTGTAGTGCTTGACGTTGTGAAAATCGGTCTCTCCGCCGCCTAGATAGAACTCCTGAATGTCGGAGTTAGATTTGAGCGCCTCGGCGGTGCCGTGCATAACGACGCGGCCGTTCTCGATAAGGTACCCTTGCGACACGATTTCCAGAGCCGCCAAGGCGTTCTGTTCCACCAGTAGTACGGACAGGCCCTCATCCTTATTGATCTTTTGCAGTATGCCGAAGATTTCCTCGACCAGGAACGGAGCAAGCCCGAGACTTGGCTCGTCAAGCATCAACAGCTTCGGCTGGGTCACGAGGGCCCGCCCAATGGCAAGCATCTGTTGCTCACCACCCGACAAATAGCCTGCTTGCGAATTTTTGCGTTCGGCAAGCCGCGGAAAATATCCGTAGATCTTGTCCTTTTCCGCATTCAGCGTTGATCGGGACATCCCGTGCGGCGCGGCGGCGGTCAGGTTCTCGTCGGGGGTCAGGTGTTCGAAGACTCGTCGCCCTTCGATGACATGACAGATGCCCATCTCGACGCGTTTTTGCGCGAGCGCTTCGGTAATGTCCGCTCCCTGGAACGTTATCTCACCTCGGCTGATGCGTCCGCGCTCAGCCTTCAAAAGACCGCTGATCGCTTTCAACGTGGTGCTTTTTCCCGCTCCGTTCGATCCCAAGAGTGCGATCATCCCGCCTGTAGGAACCTGGACCGAAACACCTTTGATCGCCAGCATTACATTGTCGTACAGCACCTCGACACTGTTCATGGACAGAATGTTCTGGGCTTCAACTTTTTTTTCTTGCATCGGCATTTCCCTTATTTCTTGAACTGATCGAAGGGCCAGACCATCAGGTAGTCTCTGATGTTGCCGTAGAGTTTTCCCAAACCAAGCGGTTCGATCAGAAGGACAATGACGATCAGCGCGCCATAGACCGCGTTGGGGATGTGGGCGAGCGTTTCAACGTTGATCTGCATGCCAAGCCCGTCACTCAGCGTGACGACGAGACCGTTCACGATACCCGGAACAAGAAGGATCAGGGCAACACCGAAATAGGAACCGATAATGCTGCCAAGGCCGCCAACAATCACCATCGCAAGAACCTGGATCGACACGTTCACCGAAAACTGCTCAGGTGCCGCAAGAAAGAAGAAGGTGGCAACAAGCAACGCACCACTGACGCCCGCGATGAAAGACGACGTCGCGAAGGCCAGGATCTTGTAGTAGAAACTGTTCACACCCAGGATCGCGGCTGCAAAGTCTTTTTCCCGGACAGCGACCAAAGCGCGACCGAGTCCAGTACGCTTGAGATTAAGCATGAAGATCGTCACCAAGACACACCAGCCGAAGGCGACATAGTAGAAGCCAGTATCAGTGGTAATCTCTTGCCCGAGCAGCGCCAATGTCGGTGACTGGAGCGACGCGTGTGAGCCCCCCGAGATCGCCGGAGAGTGGGTCAGAACCCAGTCCATCACAAATTGCATCGCAAGAGTGGTAAGGGCGAGGTACAGTCCCTTGACCCGCAAAGCGGCAAAAGCAAACAGGCTGCCGATCACGGATGACGTCAACCCGCCGATGATCAGCGCGAATTCCCACGGCACCCCGAAACGCGCGGCATGGATCGCCGAATAGGCGCCGACCGCCATGACCGCGGCGTAGCCCAGGTGAAGCTGCCCCGCCCAACCTGTCACCAGGTTCAGCCCCAAAGCGGCCGCCGTCCAGATCAGCCACGGAAGCATGTAACTGTTCAGGTAAAGCGAAGGTATGATGAATGGCGCGGCAATGCCGATCAGGAAGATAAATGCAGCCAGATTCCTGTCAGCAGGTACCTTGAAGATTCGGCTATCCGAAACGTAGTTGGCGTGATGGACGCCGGAAAGTCCGTAAAACATTCCTTACACCCTTTCGATGTCGTGACGACCGAACAGCCCGTGCGGACGGATCATGACCGTAAGAATGAGCACGGCAGCGACGATAAGCTCACGGCTTCCGCCTCCGACAAGCGGATCGAGGAAATCAGCGCCAACGTTTTCGACGACGCCCAGGATGATGCCCGCGATCACGGCGCCAAGGATACTGTCGAGACCACCGAGAACGGCAACCGTCAGACCTTTGAGAAGCAACAGCGACAGCGCCTGATCGACACCCTGAATCTCGCCCCATATAACGCCTGCGGCGACGGCAACAACGGATGCCAGCGCCCAAGAAAAGCCAACTCCGCGTTCAACCGAGATGCCGACCGACCACGAAGCCATGTAATCATCCGCGATCGCCCGCAACTTGATCCCGGTCCGGGTTCGGAAAAACAGCATGAAGGCGACAAACAAGACGAGCGCAACACCGGCACCAACCAGATGGATGCGGCTGATGAATATGTCGCCCAGGAACAGCGGATCATAGCTGACGCCCAATTCCATCGAACGCGACGTCCCGCCCCAGATCGCAAGCGTTGTACCCCGCAGGAAAATGTCGAGGCCGAGTGTCAGCATCAAGATCATGACAACCGGCCGACCTGCGAGACGGCGCAGAGCAACACGCTCAATGCCGAACCCAAGGCCGAACATGACAACCGCAGCCAGAGGGATGGCCAGCCACAAGGGTAAACCCACGTCGCGTGCCAGCGCCAGGACCACATAGGCCCCGACCATGGTCAACCCGCCCTGCGCCAGATTGGGCACCGAAGATGCCTTGTAAATCAGCACAAGGCCGATGGCGAATAGCGAGTACAGCAGACCCGTCAAGGCTCCGTTGATCGCAAGCTCTGATAGAAAGACCCAGTCCATTTATACCTCCCTGATGGGAAGGCTTCTTTCGACCTTCCCTACTTCCCCGGTCTCGTAAGTCACCTGCGCGCTTACATGGACCTCTTTTGAACCGTCGTAGAGCGCTGCGATCACGTCGGCATAGCGTTCCTGAACGACCTTCCGCCGCAGTTTTCGGGTTCGCGTGATTTCGCCATCGTCCGGGTCGAATTCTTTCGGCAGACTGACAAAGCGTTGCAGGCGCAATGGTTCGGTGACGGCCTTGTTGACCCGTTGGAAGGCCTCGCGAAGCAACGTCGCGACCTCTTCACGCTGAGAAAGATCGGCATAAGACACATAGGGCACGCCGTTCACCTCTGCCCAGTGGCCAACGGCTTCGAAATCCACGCAGACCATAGCCGTCAATTCGTCAAGTCCGGCGCCGATTACGGCAGCATCCTTAATATAAGGGCTGAATTTCAACCGGTTCTCGATGTAGTTTGGCACAAACCGCTCGCCTCCGGCCGTATGCATGACCTCGGAGACGCGCCCCAGAACAACCAGGTGTCCATCTTCCTCCAAATACCCGGCATCACCTGTATGCAGCCACCCGCCCTCAAGGGCTTCGGCGGTCGCTTCGGGTTTGTTGAAGTACCCTTCGAATACGCTGTCCGAGCGTACCAAGATCTCCCCGTCCTCGGCGATGGTCACCTCGACGCCGGGCGCGGGTTTGCCAACCGTATGAAGGCGCACTTCACCCGGAGACTGAATTGCATTGATCGCGCTGTTTTCGGTTTGGCCGTAGAGTTGGCGCAATTTGATTCCCAAGGCTCGGTAGAAAACAAAGGTGTCTTCGCCGATCGCTTCGCCGCCGGTGAACGCGTTCTTGAGGCGGCTCATTCCGAACTGGTCCTTGATCGGACCGAAAACAATTGCCTCACCCAAAAGTCGGCCCAAAGGCTCCAATATACCACCGCTTTTTCCGTTCAGCTTGCGTGTCTCAGCGGCGATGGCCCGATCCATGAAGAAATGATACAGCCATTTCTTGAAAGGGGTCGAATTCTCGATACCCACCTGGATTGTCGTCAGCATTTGGTCCCAGCTTCTCGGCGCCGCCAGATAGAAGGTCGGAGCGATCTCGCGCATGTCGCGCACGACCGTTTCCTGGCGCTCAGGCACATTCACGGTGAAACGCCAAAGGAGTGCCGCGGCAACGGTTATGGCGTAGTCTCCCACCCAGGCCATCGGCAAGTACGCGAGGATCTCCTCATTTTCGTCGAAGGCACCCGCCGCATGTCCATTCCGAGCAGCAGCAAGAACGTTCTTCTGACTCAGTACGATGCCCTTCGGCGCGCCCGTCGTTCCGGAGGAGTGCAGAAAAATGGCCGGATCTTCCGGCTTCGCACGACTAAGCAGTTCCTCACGCAGGCCCGGGGTTTCGTTCAGATCGTGCTGACCAACTTCGATCAGGTGATCCCAGGACATCAGCCCTTCAACCTCGTAGAAGCCAAGACCGCGCGCTTCATCATAAATGATGTGGTCGATGCCCTCGGCGCCGGCGTCCTTCAGTTCCAGGATCTTGTCAACCTGTTCCTGATCTTCCGCAATAGCCGCGACGATCTCCACTTCGCCAAGAAAGTGCCGGAGTTCTTCGAGCGTCGCGCCGGGATAGGCAGGCATTGCATAGGCACCAAGCAACGAAACAGCCAGCATGCCGCCATAGAGCCGCGCACGGTTATCGCCCAGAACAAGCACTGCTTTGCCAGGCTTCACGCCGATTTTTTCAAGCCCAGCCGCACAGGCCACCACCTCTTGGGCGTATTCCGCCCAGGTGGTTTCTTTCCATATCCCACGCTCTTTTTCGCGACGGGCGATATCCTTTCCGTGGAGCGACGCGTTCTTCGCCAGAAGTGCACCAATCGTTTCGCCGCCTGAAGACCGGTTCTTCGTAAAATCAGTCATGCGACCCTCCGATATATGCCTCGATGACCCGCGGGTCCTTCACAACCTCCTTGGGGATGCCACTGGCGATCATTTCACCGTAATTCAGTGCCAGCATCCGATCACAAATGCCGGTGATGACATCCATATGGTGTTCGATCAGCAGAACGCTGACGCCGCGTTCGGCACGGGCATCCAGAATGAAACGGGACATATACCCTTTCTCTTCCTGGTTCATGCCGGCCATCGGTTCATCGAGAATCAGCATTTGTGGCTCGGCCACCAATGCCCGCGCCAGCTCGACCCGTTTTTTCAACCCGATCGGAAGACCATCGACCAACTCATGCCGGATGCTCTCGAGTTGCAGAAACTCGATCACCTCCTCGACGATTTTACGGTTCTCGATTTCTTCACGCTGTGCTGCCCACCAATATAGCGCCGTACGCAAAACGCCTGGGCTCATGTGGATGTGCCGCCCGAGCAGGATGTTGTCCAGAACGCTCATCCCGTTGAACAGGGCAAGATTTTGGAACGTCCTGGCAACCCCAAGCTTGGCAACCTTGTGAGGCGCTGTGCCCGTGATGTCTTTTCCTGCCAGCCGGACTTTGCCCTCGTTTGGCGGATAAAATCCGGTAATTGCGTTCGTCAGTGTTGTCTTGCCGCTGCCATTCGGACCGACAAGTCCAAAGATTTCCCCTTGCCGGATAACAAGGTCCACACCGGTGACAGCGACGATGCCGCCGAACCGTCGTTCGACCCCGCTGCACTCCAGTATCGCCCCATCATCGGCTCCGATTGCTGTTTTAGTCTTTGTCGTCATCTAGATCCCGTTGTCCCCCTAAGGTTCACGGCCATCATCAGGTAATCCGGAAGTAGTCCGGCCGCCCCGTTGGCCATGGATCCCCCCACAATTGCTGCCCACCGTCGATGTTCAGAACTTCACCGGTTACGAATTTCCCTGAATTCGCCGCCATATAGACAACCCCTTCAGCGACATCCCATTCGTCCCCGGCGTGCCGCATCGGATTGGAGTCCTGAAAGGTCGCAGAACCCTCCGGAGGGTAGTTCCCGAAACCGTTGCTTTCGCAGCAACCCGGCGCCACGCAGTTCACTCGGATACCGTGCGGAGCCCACTCCACCGCAACCGACTTGGACAGGTAAACTACCCCTGCCCGGGCCGCACAGGTATGCGCGATGCCGGGCATGCCGCGCCAGATATCGGCCACGATGTTGACGATGGAGCCCGATTGCTTGTTGGCGACCCAGTGGCGCGCCGTGGATTGCATCATCCACCACGTGCCGTTCAGGTTGGTGTCTATGACCGCATTCCAGCCCTTTGGACTAAACTCCAACGCTGCTTGCGGAAACTGACCCCCAGCATTGTTCACCAATACGTCAATCGCCCCGAACTCCTGGTTCGTCTTGGCGACAAAATCCTCGACCTGCTCAGGCTCCCGGATGGTCATTGGCACAGCGAAGACTTTACCCCCGAAACTTTCGAGGAACTCCCTCGCCAAAGCCAGTTTCTCTTCGTTGCGTCCATTGATCGCCAGATTGGCCCCGAGCCTCGCGAACAGGGTCGCAATTGCCAGCCCCAATCCGCCTCCAGCGCCGGTCACCACAACGGTTTTGCCGCTGAATAAATCGCTCGCGTAAACGGTTGCACGTTTCGACAGGTCCTCCTTCGAAGACCCGAACTGCGTCTTATGCATGACGCCTCCTCCCATTCCCCTTAAGGGGCAGTTGTCACTAATCTAACGCGCGTTAGAAAATTGGTCAAGACACCTTTTCCCACCAGCCCCGCCCGTTATCTCAGATCAGTAAGACATTGGAAGTCCAAGGGCTTTTTCTGCTATGAACGACAAAAGCATCTGCGGTGTCACCGGTACGATGCGGAACAGCAGAGCTTCCCGTACCAGTCGCTCCACGTGATATTCCTTGGCGTATCCGAATCCGCCAAATGTAATTTGCGCGGCTTCGGTCGCCTCAACCGCGGCGTCGGCGGCCAAAAGCTTGGCAGCGTTCGCCTCGACGCCGCAGGGTTCTCCCGCATCGTAGAGGGCTGCAGCGTGCATCACCATGAGATTGGCAGATTCCACCCGCGCCCAGGCTTTGGCGAGTGGATGCTGAACACCCTGATTTTGGCCGATCGGGCGGTCAAAAATCACACGTTCGTTTGCATAATGCGCCGCTCGCGCCAGTGCGTTGCGCGCAATACCGATGCATTCACCGGCCACCAGGATGCGTTCGGGATTCAACCCGTGCAAAATTTGTCTAAAGCCTTTGCCCTCCTCCCCGATCAGGTCCTCAGCCGGAATCGGCAACCCATCGATGAAGACTTCGTTAGAATCGACAGCCTTTCGACCCATCTTTTCGATCTCTCGCACGTCAACGAAATTTCGGTCGAGATCTGTATAGAACAGGCTCAGCCCTTCGGTCGGGCTGCTCACATCCTCAAGCCGCGTTGTTCTGGCCAGAAGCAACATCTTGTCTGCCACCTGCGCGGTAGAAATCCAGACTTTTTGTCCGTGCACGACATATCTGTCCCCCCGCCACTTCGCAACGAGCTATGCTGGGAAATGGGTGACGGTGTTTGAGAAGGCGGCGTATCGTGGCGGGTGTCGAAGCCTGCCAGAACTTCCAGAAGGAACGATACGCCTATGACGAAGAATACCGACATCATCGCCCTGCGTCAGCCGGAATCTGTTGACGATCCGCTGACCGAGATTGCCCGGGATGGGGCGCGCCGGATGCTGGCCGCTGCACTTCGGGCAGAGGCTGACGCCTTCGTCGCTCAGCATGCCGAAGAGGTCCTGCCGGATGGCCGGCAGCGTATCGTCCGGCATGGGTATGGGCCGGAGCGAAGCATCCAGACCGGGATCGGCGCGCTTGATGTGCGCCGCCCGAAGGTGCGAGACCGCGCGGCCGGACCTGCTGACGAGAAGGTGCGGTTCAGCTCCGCCATCCTGCCGAAATGGGCGCGGCGGTCGCGCAGCCTCGATGCCCTGCTGCCAGTCCTCTACCTGCGCGGCATTTCCACCGGCGACTTCCGGGAGGCGCTCTCTGCGATCTTGGGGGCGGAGGCGCCAAACCTGTCGCCGGGCGTAATCTCGCGCCTGACCGGGGAATGGCAGCAGGAACATGACCGCTGGCAGCGCCGTGATCTTTCGGCGCGGCGGTATGTCTACATCTGGGCGGACGGCGTCTACCTCCAGGCCCGGATGGAGCCGCAGGCCGAGTGCATGCTGGTCATTCTGGGCGCCACGCCCGAAGGGAAGAAGGAACTGGTCGGCTTCCAGATCGGCGTTCGGGAAAGCGCGCAGAGTTGGCGCGAGTTGCCGGTCGACATCAAGGCCCGCGGCCTTGCCGTCCCGCCGGAGATCGCCGTGGGAGACGGGGCCATGGGGTTCTGGAAGGCGCTCGACGAGGTCTTCCCCGGCACGCGTCATCAGCGCTGTTGGGTCCACAAGATCGCCAACGTGCTGAACAAGTTCCCGAAATCGATGCAGCCGACGGTGAAGGCCGACCTGCGCGAGATATGGCAGGCCGAGACCCGCGCTAAGGCCAAGGCCGCCATGGACATCTTCGCCGAGAAATATGGGATCAAATACGAGAAGGCGGTAAACTGCCTGACAAAAGACCGCGACGCGCTGCTGGCGTTCTATGACTTCCCGGCCGACCATTGGGATCACCTGCGCACGGGCAACCCAATCGAAAGCGTCTTCGCCACCGTCCGGCACAGGACCGTCCGAACCAAGGGGGCGCTGTCGCAAACGACAGCGAAGCTGATGGTGTTCAAGCTCGTTCAGACCGCCGCCAAAACATGGCGCCGCCTGAAGGGCGCGAACCAGTTGCCTTTGGTCATCGAAGGCGTCACATTCACCGACGGTGTCGCCGAGAACGACACCGAAAACCGCGCCGCGTGATCAAGCCGCATCACCCAGATTTCAGCATAGCTCAAGGCCTTCGCGAGATCGCCCTTGCCGGGAATGCGTAGCAGTTGGGCCTCGGTCCATGCCTTGAAGGCCTAGACCATGGAGCGGGAGTGCGCCTGGCGTGCTGCCAGCCGCAGTTCCGCTGTCTTTTTTGCCCACCCGAACTATGGCCTGCGGTGCGTTCTTTCAGGCCTGTGGGACGAAGCGCTCGTCTTTGGCGGCACCGACATTCGGCGGTTTTCTCGAAGGCGCGCTTGAGGCGACGGAACATGCCTACACCGTCTGACCTGCCCCCCTTCGGTCCCTCGTTCATAACGAGAGTCTGCGGGTTTGATCTTGATAATCATGGGTTTCGGTTTGGGCAAGCGCGCCGGGCGCGGAGCCCTCAAATTGCTCAAGCGCTCGGCGCGCTTGCAGTGGCGTCTGGTTTCCGAGCGACGAATGCGGCCTGACGGCATTGTAGTCATATCGCCATAGCGCCAGCTTTCGCCGGGCATCGTTCAGGGTGTCAAAGATCTCCTCGTTCAATAGCTCGTCGCGCAGGCTGCCGTTGAACGACTCGATGAAGGCGTTCTGCTGTGGCTTCCCTGGGTCGATGTAATGCCACGGCACATCGTTCTGGTCGGCCCATTTCAGGATGGCCCGGCTTGTGAACTCCGTGCCGTTATCACTGACGATGCAACCTGGTTTTCCGTAGACCCGCACCAGCGCATCCAGCTCGCGGGCGACACGGGCTCCCGAGATACTGGTGTCGGCCATGAGGCACAGGTTTTCGCGGCAGCAATCGTCGATCACTGCCAGGATGCGGAACTTGCGTGAAGCACCAAAGCTGTCCGACAGAAAGTCCAGCGACCACCGCGCATTTGGGCGCGCCGCCTCCGGCATCGGTGTGCGTGTGCCGCGGGCCCGTTTGCGGCCACGTCGTCGCTTCACCGAGAGACCTTCCTCCCGGTAGAGCCGATACAGCTTCTTGTGGTTCATGATCATGCCCTTGCGTTCGAGCAGGACGCCGATCCGACGATAGCCGAACCGACGTCGCTTGCCTGCAATCTCCTGCATCTCTTTGCGGATCTCGGGGCAATCCGGCGGGCGTTCGCGCCGGACCGTCTTTGGATCGACACCGACAAGCCGGCAGGCCCGGCGCTGCGAGATGTCGTGATCCCGCATCGCTCTGAGCGCTGCCTCTCGCCGCTTGGTCAGCGTCGTCAGTTCTTTCCCAAAAGATCTTTCAGGACCACGTTGTCGAGCATCGTATCGGCCAGCAGGCGCTTGAGCTTGGTGTTCTCGTCTTCCAGCGCCTTCAGCCGGGCGGCTTCTGACACCTCCATGCCGCCGTATTTGGCTTTCAGCTTGTAAAACGTGGACGGGCTCAGCCCGTGACGACGGCACAGTTCGGCCGTCGGCATGCCCGCCTCTTGCTCCTTGATCATCCCGATAATCTGCGCCTCGGTAAAACGGCTCTTTCGCATTCGTCTGCTCCTTCAAGGTTGGGCAGACTCTACATCATGATGAGGGATTTCGCGGGGGGCAGGTCACGTCCTTAAGACGGGTCGAGGGCGCTCAGAGAAGCGCTTATAACTGCATCTGCGTTCAGGCTGTCGCTGGGGAACCTGAAGGAGCGTTTTCTTGTTTAGGCGGCTTGATCAAGAAGAACAGCGCATACAATACCGGCACCGCGACCAGTGTCAGGATCGAGGCGAACGCGAGGCCACCCATGATTGTGACAGCCATCGATGCGAAGAAGGCGTCTGATATGAGCGGAATCATACCGAAAATCGTTGTGCCCGCAGCCAGCACGACGGGCCTCAAACGGCTGACCGAGCCATCGATCACCGCCTGATAGTCCTCGACATCTTCGGCGCGTTGCTGATCGATTTCTTCCACCAGCACAATGGCGTTCTTCATCAGCATCCCGGAAAGGGACAAGAAGCCGAGAAGCGCCGTGAACGTGAACGGGAGCCCCGTGAACAGCAGACCGAGAACCATGCCTGTGACCGACATCGGTACGACGAGCCACAATATCAGCGGCTGGCGCACCTTGTTGAACATCAGGATCGAGATCGTCAGCATCACAATGAGGCTGATCGGAAGCTGCTTGCCGAGACTTTCGTTGGCCATCTGCTGGCTTTCGTATTCGCCACCCCACTCCATCGAATAGCCGTCGGGGAGCCGCATCGCTTCGATCTCGTCGCGCACGCTGTTGAAGGCTTCGTTCGCAGTCAGATCCGGTCGCGCGCCGCCAAGAGCCGTGATCGTTCGCGCCCGGTCGCGCCGGTGGATCAGCGCCTCGACGAGGCGGGGCTCAAAGCTGGAGACGAGGTTGGCCATCGGCACATAATCATTTGCCCCCGGCGACCAGACCGAGAGGTCGCGCAAACGGTCCAGCCCGTCGCGCTCGACCTCGGGAAGCCGCAGATACATAGGGATTTCGGCATCGCCTTCGCGCAGGGTGCCCACCCGCAGGCCCGAGGTGCCGTATTGCACGGTGTCGGAAATCGATCCGCGAGTCGCACCGGCCAACCGCATGCGAGCCTCGTCGACGATGGGTTCGACGAGAATTTCGCGCTGCCGCCAGTCTGTGCGCGGGTTTGTGATCGTGCCGGCCTCGTCGAAGATCGCAAGCGCGTTATCCGATAGCTGCCGGAGGACAACTGGATCGGGTCCGGAAAACCGGACGGCGACATCGGCCCCGGCAGGCGGACCGAAGACGATCTCCTCGACGCGGATAAGAGCATTGGGGAATTGCGCCGGCAGTTCACGATTGAGACGCGCCGCAACATCGGGGATGAGTGTGGCATCGGTCGCACGCACGATCAGCTGACCGTAGCTCGCATCGGCCTGCTCAGGGTTGTAGGTCAGCATGAAGCGGCTGGCCCCTCGCCCGACAAGCGTCGTCACGTCCGTCACGATCTCCTCGCCTAAGATGATCGCCTCCAGCCGAGCGATTTCTTCATTCGTGACTCGAATGTCCGTGCCTTGCGGCATCTGGAATTCGACGTAGAATATCGGGGTGTTCGACGCCGGAAAAAAAGCCTGTTTGACCTGACCAAAGGCCATGACCGACCAGACCGTGATTCCGACGATCGTCAGGACGACGAGCACACGGGCGCGCAGCGCCAGCCTGAGGAAACCGCGGTAGGCCGAATAGACGAAGCCGCGATAGGGGTCCTTGGAGGTGTTTTTTGGCGCCTTCAGAAGGAGCTTCCCAAGATAGGGTGTAACGGTCACGGCGAGGATCCAGCTCATCAGCAACGAAATCGCGATAACCGCGAAAAGCGAAAACAGAAATTCGCCGGTGGCATCTGGCGACAGTCCAATTCCAGAGAACGCCATGATCCCGATCACGGTAGCCCCAAGCAGAGGAAATGATGTCGCGGTCTCGGTATCGGCGGCGGCGTCTTCGGCGGACTTGCCCCGTGCCATGCCAATCAGCATGCCTTCGGCGATCACGATGGCGTTGTCGACCAGCATACCCATAGCGATGATCAGCGCCCCAAGACTGATCCGTTCCATCTCGATGCCGAAGACAGACATGAAAAACAGCGTGGAAAACACCGTTAGGCCCAGCGTGGCACCCACCACCAGACCCGCGCGCCAACCCATGGTCAGCATCAGCGCCCCGATGACGATGGCCACGGATTGACCGAGGCTGACAAGAAAGCTCGAGACCGCTTCGTCGACGACCTTATGCTGTTCATAGATCGGTACGATCTCGACGCCGTCCGGCAATTCGGTCTTCAGTTGGTCCAGTCGTGCCTCGACCGATCTGCCGACCTCGACAACGTTGCGGTCCACGAGCGCCGAGACCCCAAGAGTGAAAGCTCGCGTGCCATTGTGACGCACGATCTGGCTCGGCCGCTCTGTCTCCTCTCGGACCACGCGGGCGATGTCGTAGAGCGCAATCTGCCCGACCTCTCCGGGGGCGCCGAGCCGCAGCGCCTCAATGCCCTCGACGCTGACATAACCCGGCGGAACGGACACACCTAGCCGAGACAGCCCTTCGCTGATCTCGCCGTTGGAGAAAACCTGGTTCTCGTCGGCGATGATACCGAGGATCTGGTCCGGTGGCAGCCCCAGTTCGGTCAGGCGCGCCGAAGGGACCGAGATGATGATCTCCTCTTCCGCCAGCCCCTGAACCTCGATCTTGGCCACCCCGTCGACGGTGACAAAGCCGCGCCGCAGTTTAGTCGCGAGGTCTCGCTGTTCCGAGGCGCTCAACCCATCGGCCGTCACAGCGTAGAACATGCCGTAGACGTCGCCGAAATCGTCATTGATGATCGGAGACTGCGCACCGGAGGGGAACTCTCTTTCGATGTCGCGGATGCGGCGGCGCATTTCGTCCCAGACCTGTGGGATCTCGTCGGGCCCATAGGTCATCTCGATCTCGACCGTGATCTGGGCCATGCCCGGCATGGATTTCGATTCCACCCGGTCGAGCTGCTTCATCTGTTGGAGTGCGCTTTCCACGACATCGGTGACTTCCTCTTCCACCTCCATCGCCGTCGCGCCCGGATAGGGCACGAAAACGAGCGCCGTCTTGAGCGTGAAACTCGGGTCTTCGAGGCGTCCGACCGTGTTCAGCCCCCACAAACCGCCGAGAAGGCAAAAGATAATTGCCAGCCAAACGGCGACCGGACGTCGGATGCTTGCGCGGGAAATACTCATTGTCATGGTTTCGGTTTTCCGGTCCAGGATCGTTCAGAGGCCGCGAACCGCGACTGTTTCGTTTTCCTTCAGGCGCCACCACCCGCCGGACACAACCAGTTCGTCTCCGGAGAGCCCCTCAAGCACGACGATTTCGTCGTCGTTCGGCAGCCCCAGGCGGATCGTCTTACGGGACACCCGGCCGGTCCCCTCGTCATACAGCCAGATGGACGGCTCGCTCCGGCTCGTCGTGTCGATCGCCGAGACCGGGACGACTACCAACCGCGATTGCGCACCCTCCGCGGCGGCGGCTACGCGCACATTCGCCGTCATTCCGGGCAGCAATCTCGGGTCGATGGCGCCCTCGATTGCAAACTCTACGTCATAGGTTTGGGCTGTGGGGTCTGCATCGGTCACGAATGTCCGCAGATACAGAGTTGCGTCATACCCCGGCACGGCGGGGAAAGAGGCGGTTACCCTGAATGCATCGGGCTGGGCCCGTGCCATCGCAGCGAGTTCCTCGGGCAGCGAAATCCGCACCCGCATTTCACTGATGTCCTGCAACCTGGCAATCGGAGCCGCAGGGGTGACGTTCGAAAACTCCTCCAGAAAGATGCGCGCGACAATGGCGTCAAAGGGCGCGGTGATCGTGGCTTGAGCCAAGCGTCGCTCCGCTTCACGCAGGGCGACTTCTGCCTGAGCAAGCTGCGCGCGGTTCGTTTCAAGTCGGGCGTCGGTCGCCACCCCTTTCTCGGTCAGACTCAACGCACGATCGTATTCGGATTTTGCGAGGTCGAAAGAGGCCTGCGCCCGATCCACGGCCAATTCGAAATCGACTGGGTCGAGCGCGGCAATTAAATCGCCTTTCTCAACCCGAGTCCCGGCATCTACCGTGAGGTCGGAAAGCTGACCCGAAACCTGAAAGGCGATATCCACGGTCCGGGCGGGCTCCACGCGGCCTGCCAGGCTGCGCGCTCTATCGCTATCGCGAAGCTCGGCACGCGATACTTCGACCGTGACCGGCTGGGCCATATCTTGCTCGGCGCTTCCTTGCGCATCGGCACCGGAAACCTCATCCGTAGTCTGCGCGAAGACCTTGGATGCGATGTCCGGGTTGAATTGCACAAGAAGGACAATGGCGAGAAGGAGGGCGACCAATCCAGCGGCACCTCCTAGGAAGTATCTGGTTCTATTCAAGCTCATTTATCATGTCCCACAATCTGTCGATGGCGGCGTCTTGCTGATCGGCATCACCATCCGCGAGGCGAAGGAGCCTCTGGAAACGAAGACCCTGGATCGCCAAAAAGAGAACCATCGCCGCAGTGTCGTCCTGCGCGTCCGAACGGATGCGCTCGACATCACGGGACAGCTCTCTTCTCAGCGGGTCCAGAAGATTCGGATCCGACGCCGAAACCGCGAGAATAGCCATCGAAAGGTCATCATCGGTGCTTCTGGCTTGCAGAACTGTCTCGAGATGACCGCGCAGGGTGCGGGAACTGTGCCCTTCCGGGACCGACGCCAGACGTTCGCGGTGCTCCGCGAGCATTTCGTCGAGCAGCCCGGCCAGAAGCGCTTTCTTGGTGGGGAAGTTGTACAACACCCCACCCTTGCTGAGGCCGGATTCCCGAGCGACGGCGTCGATCGTGATCTTTCCCGCGCCTTCTCGCAGCGCAATCGCCCGCGCAGCGCCGAGAATCTTTGGCGAGGCGTTCTTCGGTTGCTTTTCCACTTGTGCAGTCACCCTGTACCGTCCGGTCGGTTAAGTCATTGGGCGAACTAATGCGCTGCCCCGTATTTGGCAAGCGAGCTCAATCTGAAAATTTGTCTCTGTGGCCGCTACCGTAAAGTCGCAGGAATGCAGCGACCGCTTCGCGCGCATGTTTCTCGCGGTGGACTGGTCGTTTCACTGCGAGAAGGCGCGGCATAAGTAGCCCCGAAACGCAAAGGTGTATGAAGTGATCGGACGCGCGCCGGGCGTCATCGACATCGAGCGCGCCTTCGCGCGTAAGGCGCTCCAGAACCCGCCCGACGAGTTCGCGGGCCGGTTTCGGGCCTGCGCGAAAATACACCTCACCCACTTCGGGAAGCGCCTCGGAGGCGCCGATGCACGTTCGCAGGAGACGGATGTAGGTGTCGTCCAAGATGAGGTCGACCATGCGCAGGGCGAGTTCTTCCAACCGGGCGCGCGGCTCCAAAGACGCGGTCAAGGGCCGGAGGATTTCGTCCGCAAGCCGACCGCACTCGGATTCAACCACGCTCAGGAACAGTTGCTCCTTGGTCGGGTAATACGAATACATGGTTGCCTTCGACACTTTTCCCTCGGCGGCAATCGCATCGACCGTGGCTCCTTCATAACCGCATCGGAAGAAGACCTCGCGCGCACCAACCATGACGTCGGCCAACTTTCTCTCGCGCATCTCGTTCTCTCTATCCCAGGCAGGACTAGGCGGTTACAAGCTTTACTGTACCGTCTAGTGAGTATAGTAGATAGAAGTTGATTTAGCAGCAAAGCGTAAAGCTGTGCGGATCTACCCCACCAAGCGCCGCTTGGCGGCTTTTTCTAGCGCCGTTTTCAATTCGTCATGAGCTTCGGGTCTGATTCTGCCTGAGTTGTTCTCGGGCGCGGGATTATCCCGCGAACAGGAGGGGTACCGTCATTCTGCCGCGCTTGCGGTCCCGACAAAGGCACCCTCGGCCTCCCAGCGGCGTGCGATCGAGCCAAGCTTGTCCAGCACGCCGCGCAGTTCCGCGCCGCGCTCAGTCAGTCCGTATGTGACAGCGGGTGGGATGGTCATGGCCTGCTCGCGCCAAACAACGCCAGCATGTTCCAGCATTCTCAGCCTCTCGGTCAGAACGCGAGTGGAAATTCCGGGCACCAAACGCTTGAGCGCGCCGAAACGCTGCGGTCCCTGCTCGGACAGAACCCAGAGTATATA
This sequence comes from Sedimentitalea nanhaiensis DSM 24252, assembly GCF_000473225.1. GTDB lineage: Bacteria > Pseudomonadota > Alphaproteobacteria > Rhodobacterales > Rhodobacteraceae > Sedimentitalea > Sedimentitalea nanhaiensis. Next base: position 44,226 of record NZ_KI421510.1, on the reverse strand, counting down.
GATCGTCCAAGGGCCTGTAATGACACGCAGAAGCGCCTCCATCGGGCATAAGGGGGGCTGGACGCTCTTCATCGTGGATTATCCTCGCGGTTAAAGTAATCTAGTTACTTTTAAGTGCCTACTTTCACGAACAATGCAAGACACCTAAAGGTACTTAGAGCGGAAACTGCGGCTGAACAAGCCCTTGCAAACAGGGAGTGCGGTGATGAGTGACAACGTGGCAAAGTATGTCTACTGGATCGCGACCGGCCTTGTGGCGCTGGTCTATCTGGGTGCGGCGACTTTCTACATCTCATCCCACGATATGGTCGCGGGCATGTATCGCGAGGTGTTGGGCTATCCCACATACATCATCTGGCCGCTCGCGATTTTGAAGATTGTCGGCGCGGTGGTGATTCTCTGGCGCCCTTCGGCGATGCTGGCGGACTGGGCTTACGCGGCGATGTTCTGGCATCTGGTGTTGGCGTTCGGGGCGCATGTCGGCGCGGGCGATCCAGGCTGGCCACCGGCTCTTGCGACCTGGGTGCTCCTGATCGCCTCGTGGATGACAGCCAATCGCGTGCGTGCGGTAAAGTCGGCATATGCGCCGACGTTTCCGACAGAGACGAATTAATCCGATGCGGAGTTGCCACGGCGCTGGCCATCCACCCTCGGGCTTGGGGTTCAAAAGGACGACAGAATGACCGAAAGGCAGCCGACAGTGTTTGTTCCCCATGGAGGCGGCCCTTGCTTCTTCATGGACTGGAACCCGCCTGACACCTGGGACAGGCACCGCAGATTCCTTGAGGCTTTGCCTGCGAGCCTGCCGGCAAAGCCCAAGGCGCTTCTCGTGATCTCAGGCCATTGGGAGGAACGGGTGTTTACCGTGCAGACCAACTCCGCGCCGCCGCTGCTGTTCGACTATCAGGGGTTTCCCCCCCATACTTATCAGCTGACCTGGCCCGCGCCAGGCGATCCTACGCTGGCGGCCCGTGCAAGCGAGCTATTGAAGAACGGCGCGGGTTTTGAAACCCGGGCCGACGCTACGCGTGGCTTCGATCATGGGGTGTTTGTTCCGCTAAAGGTGGCTTTGCCTGAGGCCGACATACCTACCGTCCAACTGAGCCTGCGCGACGATCTCGACGCTGAGGCGCATCTTGCTGCTGGTCGCGCGTTGGCGCCCTTGCGAGACGAAGGTGTTCTGATCATCGGGTCCGGCAACACCTATCACAACATGGGCAAGATGATGCGGGCGATGAGGGGCGGACCCGATGGCCCGGTGAACGGCGGCGACTTTGACCGATGGCTCACGGGTGCGGTGACCCATGAAGACCCCGGGGCGCGCCGCGCCATGCTGGCTGCTTGGGATCGGGCACCCGGCGCACGCGACGCCAATCCGCGCGAGGAACATCTAATTCCATTGCACGTCGTGGCCGGCGCCGCGCTTGCGGATCGGGGGGAAAAGACCCTCGAGGATCACGTATTGGGCGCGGTCGAAAGCGCGTTCAGATTTGGATAGGACCAGATATGTGCTTCGAACTTCCCTTGCGGCAGGGTCCGCGCCCCGAAACCACCGAGTGCGCCCCGCATGAGCAAGTGTCGCAGAACTCCTCGGCCGAGATTCACGCATTGTTCAAGCAGAAGGCCTTCGCCCTGCCCTTCGTCGAGCGTTGCCGATCGGGTATTTCGGTCCCCGGCGCCGAAGCATTAGTCCTGCCGCGGCCGCATGCCTGCGGCCCGCGCGAAGCCTTCATGATCGGACGCGAATTTGCGCATGTGCATCCCGCCTATGACGGGTCGTCGCACATGATGCTGCCGCTGGCGGCGGTTGAGGAACTCATCGCGAAGGGATGGGGCGAACAGCACCCGATGGCCTCGGCCGGATACATCCCGGCCAATGCGATCATGGCCTTTGCTCCACGCGATGAGGCAGAGGTCGATGTGATGATCAAAATCCTGACCACAAGCTGGGGTTTCGCGCGCGGCAAGCTGGCGAATCCCGCCCCCACCCAAATCCACGATTGATCGCAAGCGCGCTTGCAGAAACATCAAGATAAGAGAGATACCATGTCCAACATCCAGAACGGCCCCTTCATCGTGACCGGCGCGTCCGGACAACTTGGCCGGCAGGTGGTCGACCTGCTGGTTCAGGCAGGTGCCGGGCCGGTCATCGCGATCTCGCGCACTCCCGACAAGCTTGCCGATCTGGCGGGAAAAAGAGTCGAGGCGCGCGAGGGCGATTTCAACGACCCGGCTTCTCTTGAAGCAGCCTTCGCGGGCGGCAAGCGTCTCCTCATCATCTCCACCGACGATCTGGAGCCGGGCAAGCGGCTCGCAGCTCATTCCAATGCGATTGCTGCGGCCAAGATGGTAGGTATCGACCACATCGTCTATACCTCCTTCGCAGGCCCGGTCGCGGAAAGTCCGATCGGATTCGCTCAAGACCACGAAGGGACCGAGAAGCTGATCACGGAAAGTGGGGCGGATCATACGATCCTACGCAACAATATGTACACCGACTTTCTGTTGATGGGCGGCCAGCAGAGCGTCGCCATGGGCACGCATTTCTCTGCCGCAGCAGATGGCAAGACCGGATATGTGACACGCGCGGATTGCGCCCGTGCCGCAGCCGCGGCGCTAATGAAAGCTACGGGAAGGGAGACCCTCGATATCACCGGGCCGGAGACGGTCAGCCAGGCCGAGGTCGCGGCGATCTTGTCCGAAATTGCGGGTAAGGAAATCCCCTATGTCGCCCTGCCCGCCGAGGATCTGGTGCAGGCGATGATCGCAAATGGACTGCCGGAGTTCATGGCGAGGGTCTTTGCCTCCTTCGACGAAGCAATCGCGCAGGGCTATCTCGATGTGGCCAGCGGCGATCTCGAATCGCTCACCGGCAAGCCCGGACAGTCGGTGGCCGATTTCCTGGCCGCTAACCGCGCGGCGCTTCTTCAGGCGCCGCAGGAACAATAATGCTGGAAAATGTCATGAGGCTTTACAACGCGAACTTCTCACCGAATGCGCTGCGTGTACGGGCGGTGGCGCACGAACTGGGCGTGGAACTCGAAATCGTCGAGGTCGACATCCGTGCCGGGGACAACCGCGCGGCGGAATTTCTTGCCCGCAATTCAAATGCAAAGGTGCCTGTTTTGGAGGACGGGAATTTCGTGCTCTGGGAGTCCCGGGCGATCTGTGCCTATCTGGCCGGGATCCGGCCCGAGGCAGGGCTCTATCCTGATGGCCTCAAGACGCGGGCCCTCGTCGATCAGTGGGCCTGGTGGCAAGCCATCCACCTTGGCCCGGCGATGCAGAAGTTGTCCTTTGAGCTGTTCCTCAAAGAGAAATTCGGCATGGGCGATCCTGATCCTACTGTGGTCGAAGCGGAACGGAAAGCCACCGATCAGTTCCTTGCCGTTCTGGAAACCGGACTCGACGATAAGGATTGGATTGCAGGCGCACTCAGCCTTGCCGACTTCTATCTGGCGACGACATTCATGTATCGCGACCAAGCGGGGATTTCGCTGGACGAATTCCCCAGAATCGCGGGCTGGATCGGCCGGCTTGAAGCGCGTGACAGCTGGCAGAAGGCCGTAGCACCGCTTCTTGCGCTCTTCGCCTGACATCGCGCTCGCCGCGATGATTGAACGATCATCCCGATTTCGGACCAACCCTCTTCGGCATCCCAATAGTTTGCGATTTTTTACATCGCGTCCAACACCGACCCTCTGCCAGCTTTGGCCAGAGCGATCCGGCGGTCGTCGAAACTCCTTTGCGGTCAATGATGGCAGAACAGCATGTCCGGCAAAGCGAGGACTAACACCGGCTGACACGGGAAAAACGAGACTATTGAAGCGACCCGCCCCGCCCCAGCAACCGTTACCGAATGGCCGAGATGCAGCGTTGCCACGACCATGCGACGGCTGGTCGGGCTGGCTCCGGAGGAGACGGCACGGCCAGCGGTACGTCGCAGGGAGAGGCAGCGTTTCAGCTCGGGGAGGGCGGCTGCATGCAAGGGCATCGCATACGACCAGGTTCCGGTGAACGTGCTGGCCGGCGAGACGCGCCAGCCCGAGCACCTCGCCCGCCATCCCTTCGGCAAGGTGCCGGTGCTCGACATCGACGGGATGCGCCTGCGCGAGACCGAGGCGATCGCCCGTTATCTCGAGGCGCGCAACCCCGATCAGGCGATGTGGCCGGCCGATCCCAAGCGCCGCGCCAAGGCCGACGAGACGGCCGCGCTGATCGGCAACTACGGCTATGGCGCGATCATTGGCTTTGTCGCCTACCACCTGTTCCCTGATCTGGTCGGCGGCAAGAACGAAGATGCGCGGCGGCAGAACCTTGACGCCGCGGTGCGCCTTGCCGGGCTTGTGATCGAGAACCGGGGCGGTTCGCTCTGGCTCGCGGGGGATGCTCCGGGCTATGCTGATTATCTGCTTGGCCCGCTGGTCGCCTATGCCACGATGACAGAGGATGGCGGCGCGCTGATGGCGGTGCCGGGCATGTCCGACTGGTGGACGCAGCTGGCCGCCGATGCGGCCTTCACGGCCACCGCCCCGAACCTGGGCTGAACCGACCAAGGAGGTTATGATGATCACGCTGACGATCAACGGCGCGCGGCGCGAGGTATCTGCCGCGCCGGACACGCCGCTTCTGTGGGTGCTGCGCGACGAACTGGGCCTGACTGGCACCAAGTTCGGCTGCGGCGTGGCGTCCTGCGGCGCCTGCACGGTGCATCTGGACGGGGTGCCGGCGCGGTCCTGCCAGAGCGCGGTGGGCGATCTGGAGGGGGTGGAGATCACCACCATCGAGGGCGCGTCCGATGCCGCCGCAAAGGCGGTCCGCGCCGCCTGGGTCGAGATCGAGGTGCCGCAATGCGGCTATTGCCAGTCCGGGCAGATCCTGTCGGCCGCGGCGCTTCTGGCCGGGACGCCGAAGCCGACCGACGCCGACATCGACGCGGCGATGGAGGGCAACCTCTGCCGCTGCGCCACCTATGCGCGGATCCGCAAGGCGGTCCACCGCGCCGCTGAGATCATGGAGGGCTGACCATGCTGGACCGGATCATCGCGGGGGCCGTTCCCGCCGTTCGCGCCGCGCCGCTGTCGCGCCGTGGCTTCCTGAAACTTTCCGCCGGTGCCGCGGGCGGGCTGATGCTGGGCGCGGCGCTGCCCGTAGGGCGGGCGGCCGCCGAGGGGGCCGCCGAAGGGCTAGCCACGCCCTTCGTCCATATCCGCCCCGACAACAGGGTGGTGGTGATCGTCAAGCACCTCGACAAGGGCCAGGGCACGGCGACCGGGCTTGCCACGCTGGTGGCCGAGGAACTTGATGCCGATGCCGCGCAGGTCACGACCGAATTCGCCCCCGCCAATACCGCGCTTTATGCCAACACGTTGATGGGGGTGCAGGGCACCGGCGGCTCGACTGCCATGGCCAATTCCTGGCAGCAGTATCGCGAGGCGGGCGCCACCGCGCGGGCCATGCTGGTGGCCGCCGCGGCCGAGACCTGGGGCGTGGATCCTGCCGTCGTCACCGTGGCGGGCGGCCGGGTCAGCGCCGGGAACAACAGCGCCACCTTCGGCGACCTGGCCGAGGCCGCGGCGCGTCAGACGGTGCCCGGCGAGGTGACGCTTAAATCGCCCGATCAGTGGGTCTATATCGGCAAGTCTTTCCCCCGCGTCGATGTGACGCGCAAGACGGAAGGCAGCACGGGCATGTTCGGCATGGATGCGCGGATCGAGGGCATGGTCCATGCCGTCAGCCTGCGCAGCCCGCGCTTCGGCGGCACGCTTGCCACGCTCGACGACAGCGCCGCCCGCGCCATGCCCGGCGTGATCGACGTGATCCGCCTGCCCGACCGCGCCACCGTCATCGCCGAAACCACCTGGGCTGCGATCCGGGCGCGCGACGCGCTGGTGGCCGAGTGGGATTTCAGCGCGGCCGAGAACCGTGGCACCGAGGAGCTGCGCGCCGAATACGCGGCGCTTCTCGACCGCGAGGGCACGCAGTTCCACGCGGCCGAGCCCACGGGCCGAGAAGCCGCGCAGGTGATCGAGGCGGATTATTTCTTCCCCTATCTCGCCCATGCGCCGATGGAGCCGATCGACGTGACGGTCCGCTTAGACGGCACGGCAGCCACCTTCTGGACCGGCTCGCAGATCCAGACCCTCGATCAGAACATTGGCGCGCAGGTCCTGGGCATCGCCCCCGAGGCGGTGACGATCAACACGCTCTGGGGCGGGGGGTCGTTCGGGCGGCGGGCGATCTATGACAGCCACTACGTCGCCGAGGCGGCGATGGTGGCGAAGGCCTGGCTCGACGCGCATGGCGAGGCGCGCCCGATCAAGCTGGTGTGGACGCGCGAGGACGACATCCGCGGCGGCTACTACCGCCCGATGCACATGCACCGGGTCCGCGCCGGACTGGACGCCGAAGGCAACATAGCCTTCTGGCAGCACCGGGTAGTGGGTCAGGGCATAATGCTGGGAACGGCCTTCGAGCCTTTCGCAGTGAAGGACGGGGTGGACAGTTCCTCGGTCGAGGGGCTGGGCGAAAGCTCGCCCTATGCGATCCCGGGCTGGACGGCGGACGTGCATCATCCGCGCGTCGGCGTGCCGGTGCTGTGGTGGCGCTCGGTTGGCCATACCCACACCGCCTATGTCGTCGAGACGATGATGGACGAGCTGGCACAGGCGGCCGGTGCCGACCCGGTGGAATTCCGCCTGCGCTACCTTGCCGATCCCCGCGCGCGCGGCGTTCTGGAAATGGCCGCCGACAAGGCCGGCGCCCTGCCCGAGGGGCTGACGCGCGGCATCGCGGTGCACAAGAGTTTCGGCTCCTATGTGGCCGAGGTGGCCGACGTGAGGATGCGCGAGGACGGCAAGGTCAAGGTCGTGCGCGTGACCTGCGCGGTCGATTGCGGCGTACCGATCAACCCCTCGAACATCCGCGCCCAGATCGAAGGCGGTCTGGGCTACGGCCTGTCGGCGATCCTTCGCGAGGAGATCACCCTGACCGAGGGCGAAGTGGACCAGTCGAACTTCTACGACTACACGCCCCTGCGCATCACCGACATGCCCGAGGTCGAGGTGCATATCCTGCCTTCTACCCAGGCCCCCACCGGTATCGGAGAGCCCGGCACCCCGCCGATCGGCCCCGCCGTTGCCAATGCCGTGCGCCGGGCGACCGGGCAGGCGGTGCGCGAGCTGCCCTTTTCGCGGCACGGCCTGGCCTGACCCCGGTCGTAGGGCCGCAACGCCACGGGCGCACCCGGACCGGGTGCGCCCTTCCTTCTCATGCCAAAACACGGATGCAGATCATGCAGCTCAACACCAATTTCACGCGCCCGACGGTTGTCCACGGCAGCCGGCTCGATTGGGTGCCTAGCCCGGCCGCGGGGGTCGAGCGCAAGATGCTTTATCGCGACGGTGCCGAGGTCGCCCGCGCCACCTCGATCGTACGCTATGCCCCCGGCAGCGCCTTTCCCGAACATGTCCATACCGGCGGCGAGGAAATCCTGGTGCTGGTCGGCACCTTCCAGGACGAGCACGGCGACTATCCCGCCGGGAGCTATTTCCGCAACCCACCGGGCACTCGCCACAGCCCCGCCGCTGCCGAAGGCTGCGAGATCTTCGTGCGGCTCTGGCAGTTCCGCGCTGGCGATACTGCGCAGATCGCGTTGCCGCCCGGACAGGCTGAGGGTGTCCTCTTCGACGACGGGTTCGAACGGGTCGGCATCGAGACCTGGGACGGCACGATCCGGCGCGACAACCCGCGCGGGCTGGAAATGATGGTGCTGTCGGGCAGCCTGCGCGTCGGGGGCGAGGAACTGACCGCACAGAGCTGGCTGCGCCTGCCTGCCGGGCTTGCCCTGGTGGCCGAGGCCGAGGGCGCGGGGGTCTGGCTCAAGGATGCGCCGCTACAACACGCCGATGTGCTGCCCCTGCCGGGTGCGGCGGCATGACCGAAGGCCGCATCGCTGTCGTTGGGGCCGGGCTCGCTGGGCTGAACGCGGCCCGGCTGCTGTGGCGGGCCGGCGCGGATGTCCGGCTCTACGAAGCGCGGCCGCGCCTTGGCGGGCGTATCCTGACCGTCGGGGCGGATGGCGCACCCGGTGCCGGCTTCGATTTGGGCCCGTCCTGGTTCTGGCCCGACATGCAGCCCGAGATCGCCGCGCTGGTGGCGGAACTCGGCTTGGCCTGCCAGAGGCAGGATGAGGCTGGGCAGATGCTTTTCGAGCGCCATCCGCAGGAGCCACCTTTGCGCGTGCCCCATCCCGGTAGCGTCGCGTCCTGGCGGATCGCGGGCGGGACGGGGGCGCTTACGCAGGCGCTGGCCGCCGTGATCCCGCGCGACCGCATCCGCCTCGGCGCGCCGGTCCGGCGGCTGACGCGGGCCGAGGATGCGGTCGTCCTTACCCTGCCCGAGGGCGAGGTGCGGGCCGATCACGTCATCCTGGCACTGCCACCCCGGCTGATCGCGCAGGGCCTGACGCTCGATCCGGCACCCTCTCCGGGCGTGCTCGATCTGTGGCGCCGGACGCCGACCTGGATGGCTCCCCATGCCAAGTTCCTCGCCGTCTATCCGAGGCGCTTCTGGCGCGAGGCCGGCCTTTCGGGAGGGGCGCAAAGCCTGGTCGGCCCAATGACCGAGATCCACGACGCCACGAGCAGCGCGGGCGAGGCGGCGCTGTTCGGCTTCGTCGGGCTTTCCGCTGCCGGGCGTCAGCAGATCGGCGAGGCGGCGGTGATCGCGGCCTGCACCGCGCAGCTTGTGCGCCTGTTCGGATCGGCGGCCGCCGAGCCGCGGTCGGTGCGGCTGAAGGACTGGGCGGCGGACGTCCTGACCGCGACCCCGGGCGACCTGACTGACCCTGGCCATCCGGCGCCACAGGTCTTCGCCCTGCCTGCGCCCTGGTCGGATCGTCTGACCCTTGCCGGCAGCGAGACCGCGCCCCGCAATCCAGGCTACCTGAACGGCGCGGTAATCGCCGCGCATGCGGCGGCGGGCCGGGCCGCGGCGCTGTGCTCGGTCTGACCTCGGCCGGTCCGGCGGGCGCTCAGGTTCTGGCCCGCCACATGAACCAGGTCGGTACGAGCGCCAGAACGAAGATCGCGAACACTACCATGAAGCCGTCCTGAAACGCAGCGTTTGATGATTGGATCACCACGGTCTGCCCCAGAAATGAGGCTGCGGCCGGTAGGAGCTGCGTGTCTGGCAGCCCTGACGAATGCATCAGGCCGGCGACTTCGCGCAGAAGTTCCATCGTGGTGGTATTGTCGCTGGTTTGCGTGGCTGCAAAGGCATCGGCGTGCATGACTGTGCGCCGCTCAATGAACACAGTGAGCAAGTTGACCCCGAAGGCGCCGCCGAGCTGGCGGATGAAGTTCGATGCCCCAGAGCCCTGCCCCAGGAGATGCCGGGGCAATACTTTCAAAGCTCCTGAGGAAATTGCCGGGAACACCAGCCCTAGACCCACCCGGGAAATCACGGTCCACCAGGCAAGTGTCCAGAATGTCGTGTTGATATTCGCATCCGCCATCAGCCACGAGGACCAAGCGAAGATCGCCATGCCGATGCCGATCAGGATTGCGGCTGGAACCCTGTCGGACAGGCGCCCTGCGATCGGGAAAACGATAAGCATCACGAAGCCCGACGGCATCAGCAGAAGACCCGCTTGCGTCGGCGTCATGCCCTGGATCTGCTGGACAAAGACGGGCAAGAGATAGGTCGAGCCAAAAAGCCCTGCCCCCATGATGAAGGACACCACCGAGGCTGAAACGAAGGCAAAATTGGCAAAGAGCCGCATGTCGAGCATGGGTTTGTCGGTGTGAAGCTCCCATAGAATGAATCCTGCGGCCGAGGCTGCGGACACCATAAAGCCTACAAGTGTCATGTTCGAATCCCATCCCAGACGCTGAGCATTCGACAATGTGCTGAGGATGACTGCGAGAAAGACCGCAAGGATCGCGACGCCCGGGAAGTCGAAAGCGGGAAGCGGCCCGGTCTGCTCTCGACCTGGCAGAAAAAGGTTTGACAGCAGGATGGCGACCCCGGCGAAGGGAAGGCCCAGATAGAAGACGAAGCGCCAGTCGAAGGCGTCCATCAATACGCCGCCGATCCAGGGCCCGAGAGCGGGGGCGAGCACCACACCCACCCCGTAGATACCCATCGCCGCACCACGTTTGTCAGGGGGGAAGACCTTGAACAACATGATCATCGCCAGCGGCTGGACAATGCCTGCTGCGGCACCCTGGACGACGCGCGCCAACGTCAGCATGGTTTCATTCGGAGCAAGACCGCCGACGACCGAGCCGGCCAGAAAGACGCCCATCGCGGCATTCATGGTCAACCGCATGCCGAAGGCGCGGTCCGCCCAGTCGGCCAGCAGCATCGTGGCGGTCATGGCGGCAAGGAACCCCGTCGAAATCCATTGCGCCTGCACCGCGCTGATCCCGAAGGCGCCCATCACCGCCGGGATGGCGACGTTCACGATCGTGGTCGAGAGAACCACCGAGATGGTTGCCACCATGATAGTGCCGGTGGCGTACCACTTGTAGGCCGGACCATACCGCTCGAAAAAGCGATCAACCTGCGACATCGACATAGATCTCAACCATCATGCCCGGTCGCAGTTCCACACCATCGGCATCGATCGAGACGCGGATCGGCAGGCGCTGGGTGACCTTGGTGAAGTTGCCCGACGGGTTCGGGCTGGGCAGCAAGGCAAGCTGGCTGGTCGCCGCGCCGCCCATGCCGATCACCTCGCCCTCGAAGGTCCGACCGGGGAAGGCGTCGACAGTGATGCTGGCTCTGGACCCCACACGCAACCTGGAAAACTCGGTTTCCTTGACGTTGGCATCGATCCAGACATTCTCGGGCGCGTGATACATCACCAGTCTTGTTCCGGGGGTTACATACTCGCCGACATCAACGAAGGTCGCGTCAACAATACCGTCGAAGCTGGCGTCAATCGTACGGTGCGCGAGATCGATTTCCTTCAGCCGACGTTCCGCCTCGATCGCGACGCGCCCTGCCCTGACAGAATCGATCTGAGAGTCCAGTACAGCGATTTGGGCTGCGTCTGCTTCGACGATTGCAAGATCTGCCCGTGCGGCTTCTGTTGCGGCATAGGCTGCGCGCTCCTGTTGTGTCGCTGTGGCGAGGGCCGCGTTCACCTCATCAAGCGATTGTTGCGACGAAACATTCTGCTCGGCCAGTTTAACCACACGGTCGTGGCGGGTTTGCGTATTCTGCAGCACGGCAAGCGCGGCTTCATGGTTGGCTTCGGCAGCCGCGATGCCGGCATTGGCTGCTTCTCGCCGCGCAGCAAGCTGCTCGGTCAGCATGCCCTTGCGGTTTTCGAGTTCAGAAAGCTGGGCATCTGTCGCCGCCAGCTTTGCGATGACGGCATCGAGTTGCGGCTGCGACGATTCCTGGTCGATCGACGCTAGAACAGTTCCCGCAGCGACCGAATCCCCGACAAGCACCGGAAGTTCGGTCACGCGGCCAGCGACTTCGCTCGACACGGTCACGACGCTCGCTGCGATGCGGGCATCGTTGATATGGACCTGAGTGAACCGTGCTATGATCCACGGGGTTCCCAGCCAGGCCACGACCCCAAGGACTGCCGCCACGACCAACAGCCGGGTCCATTTAACCCGGCTGCGCCGCGCAGCCGGTTTTGGCAAATCCGGCACGGAGGTCTCGCCTGTCTCCTTTGCTTCGGGTGCTGCCGGTTTGATCTCATCCATTTTCGTCATTACCCATCTTCTCCAGCCGGGATGCAATCTGCGCCAGGACGCGGGTCGCGGTGCGAAGATCGTCCGCAGGAATGTCCTCAAGAACTTCCAAGCGACTATTTGCGGCGATCGACTTCATCCTCTCAAGAATCCTCATCGCTGCTTCAGTCAGGACCAGTTTCTTGGCGCGTCGGTCCTCGGCACTTGGGTGGCGCTCGACAAACCCCATTCTTTCAAGACCGTCCAGCAAGCGCACCAGGGTCGGCCCCTCGATGCCAAGGACGCGCGCCAGTTCGATCTGGGTCGCATCCTCGTGCCGGGACAGTTCTAAAATCACGCCCCAGCGTGCTTGTGAAAGACCCAGATGACGAAACTGTACGTCGAGCCTGCGCTTCCACTGGCGCGACACAATTGCCAGAGCGCGTGTGAAGGTCTCCGCCATGTCTGGTGCAGCAGTCATCAGCTCTTGCTTCTGGTTGTCTTGCAAAAAGATAGGAAGCTAATTAGTATGCAAGCAACCGTCTTGCAAGACTAAATTCGAGCCCGGAGGCCAAGCCGTGTATTCCAGAATCCTGCTCTGCTATGATGGCTCTCGCGAAGGGCGATTGGCGCTACGCGAGGGCGCGCGCCTTGCGCAGATCACGGGCGCTGCCGTGACTCTTCTGGCGGTGGTCGAGACAGCCTCGGGCAATGTCTACGCGATCGGGGCCGATACCGTTGCCCTGGGCCAGCAGAAGGCCGATCTGGACGCAATCCTGGAGGAGGGCCGCCAGCGGCTGACGGGGATGGGGCTTTCGCCGCAGGTCCGGATCGAGTTCGGCGATCCCGTCGCAACCATCACCAGGGTATCCGTTGAGACCGAGGCGGATCTTGTCGTTGTCGGACACCACCGGCACGGTTTCTGGACGCGCTGGTTGAGCCGCTCGATCGCGGCCGAACTAAGTGACAGTCTAGGGTGCAGCCTGCTTCTGGCGCAGAAGGTTGTCGAGGATTCGGAACTTTTTGGGAAGGCGTGAAAAGGATGGTGCCGCCGCTACGGCTTGTGCGTCATCTGGCGGTCCTAACCCGCGCTCACGATCGCTTCACCCCCTTCCAGAGGTGGCAGAGCCGCTGACCACGCCGACCCAGCGCGTGCCCGCCGGAAACCTTCGGCATAGAGGGCGCGCATATAGGCGGTATTGAACTCGAGGGTGTCGACATCGTCGGGCGCGACCATGTCAATAGAGGTGACATGGAAGCCGATTCCGGCAGCGTGTGCAAAGTCATGGGTCGCGTTGACCTGGCGCAGCATTTGGTACTTCAGCAACGTCGAAACCGAGCGGGCGGTGATCGCGCTCGGTCGCACCGCCACGACGTTGAATTCCGGTTCGAGATTGACATTCATCAGCATGTGGATGTCGGTCAGCGCCGCCCCGACCGCGCGCTGTCCCTGGAACGAGAACAGCACAGTCTCGGGCAATGTGAAGACGTTCGACACGACGGCACCGTCTCCGTGCAGTTCCTCGAAGGTGCGGCCGTCAGCGGTCTGCCCGCGAATACGGATCGGCGGAAATGCACCCGGGATCGCGGCCGAGGCCATCAGGACGTCCTCAAACAAGGACAGAGCGCCCGGATCGCCGCTGCCCGCAATCGCACCCATGTTCCAGATCACCCCGAGCTGGGCGTCCAGATCGGTCGTGAATACGAAGAGGCGTCGGCCTCGGGCATGTTCTTGCGCGACTCCACGCAGCAGCGAGGGTGAGACGAAAAATTCGACCAGTTGGCGCAGCGGCTGGGGATCGACAAGCGCACCCCGCGTAAGCAACCCCAGCAGCGAGGGCTTGCCGCCGATGCCCTCGGCAACGCCGCCGGTATAGAGATTGCGCAGCGTAACATCATGTTCGGGGCCCAGAAACGCGAGCGGTGCGATCAGCGCCCCGGTGCTGACGCCGCTTATGACCGAGAAGGTCGGTCGCGTTCCGGAAGCGGTCCAGCCCGCCAGGACACCCGCGCCAAAGGCACCGTTTGCGCCACCCCCGGAAATGGCCAGGTAATGCGACCGTCCGTTCTCGCGAAACCTCGGGCCCAGGTCCGGTGGATAGTCCTCTATCGCCGCGTCCGTGCGGATGCGATAGGGTGCACCCAGCAACGGTGTCGCGGCCCTGTCATCCGGGCGGTATGGGATGCGCGGTTCTACACCGCAGGCGCTTACCGCCGCAGCTCCCATCAGTGCGAGCGTCGCCCGCCTTGTCGGTATGCCCTGCCGCCTTTCGGTCACCTCAGGAGCCCGTGGAACCGACGCAGTGCAATGGAAAACATAGCGGTGCCGATCAGCGCCAGTGCCAGAAGTTGCGGCCAGACCACCGAAAGCCCCGCGCCGCGGAACAGGACCGACTGCGAAAGGGCGATAAAATGCGTGTTGGGCGCCGCGAGCATTGCGTACTGCACCGCCTCGGGCATGGATTCGCGCGGGGTCATGCCGCCCGACAGGATTTCCAGCGGCAAGAGGACTAGCAACAGCAGCATGGCAAATTGCGGCATCGAGCCGGAGATCGTGGCCAGCAGGATACCCAGAGAGGTGGTGGCGAAAAGATGCAGCGCCACCCCGACAAGAAACAGGGTGACCGAGCCGGCTATCGGCACCTCCAGCACCCCCTGGACCATGAAGTTCAGCGACAGCCCGGTTGCCACAAGCACCACCGCGCCCATGCTGAGAACCTTGCTTGTCATGATCTCGGCCGGCGTGACAGGCATCACCAGCAGGTGTTCGACCGTGCCGTGTTCGCGTTCGCGGATCAGGGCTGCGCCCGACAGGATGATCGAAAGCATGGTGACGGCACTGATCACCGCTGTAAGGGCGCCGAACCAGCCGGGGTCCAGCGCCGGGTTGAACCGCGCCCGCACAGCCAGATCGACCGGAGGCGCAGCCGCAGCGGCATCGCGGGCGGCCCAACCGGTAATTTCCTGATCGACGATCGCCTGGATATAGCCGGCGCCGGTGAAGGCCTGGCTGACCCGTGTGGCATCGACGTTCAGTTGCAGCTCCGGCCGGTCGCCCGCCAGCAGGTCGCGCTGGAAATCGGGGGGGATCACCAGCGAGAACGTGTCGATCCCGGCATCCATCCGCGCATCCATCTCGGCCAGGCCAATCTGCGCCGGCGGCACGAAATAGGGTGCGAGGAAGGCATCTGCCATGCGGCGCGTGAGCGGCGAGGCATCCTCGTCCACGATGCCGATGGTGGCGCGGTTCAGCGTCTCGGGCATGGCGGTGGCGTGGGTGTATATGTCTAGCGTGAACGCGTAGACCACCAAAACCATGAGAAGCGGGTCGTGCAACAGGCCGCGCAATTCTTTCACGGCAAGATGTATCACATGTCTTGGTCGCAACCCCTATTTCTCCTGCTTGCGAACGAACACCGCGCCGAGCGCCACCACCACCGGCACCAGGGCAAGCATCGGCAAGAAGGATCCCCCTAGATCGCCTAAGCCGAGCGCCTTGGCGAAGGTGCCGCGTGAAATCGTGACGAAATGGCTGGTCGGGAAGACCTCGCCAATCACCCGGCCCATGCCTTCCAGCGACGACACCGGGTCGATAATGCCGCCATATTGCGTCGCCGGGATAAGCGTCGCGAGCGCAGTGAAGAACAGCGCCGCCACCTGGCTGCGGGTGAAGGCGGAAATCAGCAGCCCGAGCCCGGTCGCCAGCACGACATAGACCAGCGCACCGGCAGACAGCGCCAGAAGGCTGCCCTTGACCGGTACGCCGAAGACCAGGACTGCCAGCGCCAGCAGCAGCAGGTAGTTGACGAAGCCGAGGGCGACATAGGGCACCTGCTTGCCCAGCAGGAACTCGAGCCGCCGGGCAGGCGTGACATAGAGGTTGACGATGGAGCCCGTCTCCTTCTCGCGCGAGACGGACAGCACGGCCAGCATGGCCGGGATCAGCATGAGCAGAAGCGGAATGACCGCGGGGACCATGGCGGCAAGGCTTTCCACATCGGGATTGTAGCGAAAGCGCACCTCCAGCGCATAGTCGCCAGCCACGGCGTCCTCTCCGTAGGCTTGGCGGAGCTGGTCCGTTAGCCAATGCACATGCATCCCCTGGACGTAGCCGCGCACCGTCTCGGCTCGCATCGGCATCGCGCCGTCGAACCAAGCGCCGATCTCGACCGGGCGGTCCCGGGCGAGGTCGGCGGCAAAGCCGGGCGGGATCTCAAGTGCAAGGCTGATTTCGCCCGCGCGCATTCGCGCGTCGAGATCGTCGTAGCCCGTCAGAGGGGGCGCTTCGTGGAAATAGCGCGATCCGGCAAGGTCGTTGACATAGGACTGGCTGAGAATAGTCTGATCGAGGTCGAGCACCGCGAATTTCAGGTTCTGAACATCCATGGAGATGCCGTAACCCAGCACGATCATGAGGATCACGCTGCCGACACTGGCCAGCGTTAGGCGGATTGGATCCCGGCGCAGCTCCAGCGCCTCGCGCCAGGAAAAGCCGAACAGTCGGGCCAGGCTGAAGCGCCCGGGCGGTCGGGTCTCTCGGCCGTTCGGCTGTGCAACAATGGTCGCGGGTGGATGGGCTGCGCCGTCATCCGCAGCCCGACGAAGATGGTGGACAAAGGCATCGTCCAGCGTTGCCGCACCGACCTCCTGCCGGATTGTTTCGGGCGCGCCCGAGACCAGCACACGGCCGGCGTGCATGAACGAGACGCGATCACAGCGCGCGGCTTCCGACATGTAGTGCGTGGACAGGAAGATCGTCACGCCGTCCTTGCGCGACAGGTCAGCCAGCGCTTGCCAGAACTGGTCGCGCGCCACCGGATCGACGCCCGAAGTTGGCTCGTCGAGGATCAGGATCTCGGGCTGATGGATCAGCGCAACCGCCAACGACAGCCGCTGCCGGACCCCTAGCGGAAGAGCTGCGGGCAGGCTGTCCAGCACGTCCTCTAGATCGAAGCGCCGCGCCAGTTCGGCGATGCGCGGGGCGATCTCGGCCGGGGCCATGTCGAACAGCCGCCCGTGCAGGTCGAGGTTCTGCCGCACCGTCAGTTCGGAATAGAGCGAGAAGCTCTGCGTCATGTAGCCGATGCGCTTGCGCGTTTCCATGTCGCGGGCATCGATCTTGCGGCCATAGAGGCGCGTGCTGCCCTCGGACAGTTCCAGAAGCCCGGTCAGGACCTTCATCGTCGTGGTCTTGCCGCAGCCGTTCGACCCGAGGAAGCCGAAGATCTCGCCCGGCTGAATGCGGAAGCTGACGTTGTCAACTGCGGTGAAGTCGCCGAAGCGGACGGTCAGATTCTCGGCCTCGATCACAGGGCCGTTCACAGCTTCGCGCTTGCGCGGCGGGATGACCAGTTCATGATGGCGGGCGCGCCGTTCCTCGGGCAGAAGCGCGATGAAGGCCGCGTCGAGATCCTCCGAGCCGGTCTGGGCCAGCAGGTCGGCGGGACTGCCGGTGGCCAACACCCGCCCTTCGTCCATCGCCACGAGGTGATCGAAGTTCGCAGCTTCCTCCATGTAGGCGCTGGCCACGATCAGGCTCATGCCGGGGCTACCAGCACGGATGCGGCCGATCAGCGCCCAGAACTCCCGCCGCGACAGCGGATCGACGCCTGTGGTCGGCTCGTCGAGGATCAGCAGGTCGGGTTCGTGGATCAGCGCGCAGCACAGGCCCAGTTTCTGCTTCATGCCGCCCGACAGCTTGGCCGCCGGGCGGTTGGCGAAGGCGTCGAGATCGGTCGCTTGAAGCAGGTCGGCGATCCGGCGGTCCCGTTCCGCCCGGCCTTCGCCGAAAAGGCGCCCGAAGAACTCCACGTTCTCGCGCACCGAAAGCGTCGGGTAGAGGTTCCGCCCCAGACCCTGTGGCATGTAGGCGATACGTGGGCAGATGCGCGCCCGGTGGCGGGCGCGCGCCATGTCGCCCTCCAAGACCTCAAGCCGCCCTTCCTGAAGCTTGCGGGCCCCAGAAATCAGCGCAAGCAGGCTGGACTTCCCCGCCCCGTCCGGGCCGATCAGCCCGACGACGCAGCCTGCCGGAAGATCAAGCGTCACCCGATCAAGTGCTGTGACCCGGCCGTAGCGAAGCGACAAGCCGTCGGCCCGCACGACGGGGGCGGTCGGCGTCATTCGAGGACGCGCCCGTCGGCCTCAGCAGGCCAGGGGGCAGCGGGGTCGAGCCGGACCCAGGTGACCCCGGGCAGGCCGGTCTTGGTGTAGTCGGCATATTTCGCCAGCAGTTCCGGCGCGATGCGGGCGCGGACGCGGAACATCAGCTTATCGCGCTCGACCTCGGTCTCGACGGTGCGGGGCGTGAACTGCGCCACGTCCGAGACGAAGTACACCTCGGCCGGCACGACGATGCCCGGGGCCGCGTCCATGATGAGCCGCACTTCGGTGCCCAGCCCGATCCGGCCGACAGCCGCGGTCGGCAGGAAGAAGGTCATGTAGACCTCGCCCAGATCGACCATGTTGACGATCCGGCCGCCCGCGCCGACCACCTCGCCCTCGCGCGCCACGATGAACTGCACGCGGCCGTCGCGCGGTGCCGTCAGGGTGCTGTCCTCGATCTGGACGTCGATCGCCTCGACGGCGGCCGTCGCTGCCGCGACCGCCGCCTCGGCGCCGATCACCGAGGCCTTGGCCGAGGTCACGCCGGCCCGCGCCGCCGCCAGGGCGGCCTCGGCCGAGGCGACAGCCGCCTGGGCCCCGAGCGCGTTCGACCGATCAAGTTCCAGGGCGCGCTCGGACGTGACGTTTCCAGCGGTCAGCGCCTCTGACCGTTCCAACTGGCGTCGGGCCACGACCTCCGCCGACTCTCGCTGAGCCAGAACCGCCTCGGCGGCCCGTACCTCGGCCGCACGCTGTTCGACCAGCAGCCTGGCATTCTCGACCGCGATCTCGGCTCTCTGGCGCTCGGCCTCGGCCTGATGACGCGCAGCCTGCAACTGCCGGACATCCAGTTCAGCCAGCGGATCGCCGGCTGCGACCAATTGTCCCTCACGCACCTGGATGCGCGCAATCCGCCCCGGGCGCGTGGCCGCCACGTCGATCTCCACCGCCTCGATTCGCCCGTTTCCACGAGCAAATCCGTCGGGGGTCGTCCCGGTGCCGTCGCCGCGCCAGAGGAAGAACCCCGCCCCAACAAGGGCCAGCCCCGCGATTAGTACAAGAACGGAATTGAAGCGTGTCATCAGTCCCTCGCCCGACCGGAAACCGGCATTCCAACGAATCTGCCAGGTCGCCTTGACCCCATGTGGAGGCGACGCTGTCTCGCCGCTCACCTATACCGACCGGATGGTACAGTCTTGATGCAGGAATAGAAAAGCGCGCGCCGGAATGCAAGTCTGCGGATCCTTGCCGCGGCGCGTGCGATTGCCGCGCGCGAGGGCGTTGCGCACACCTCCTTCGAGGCGGTCGCCCGCGAAGCGGGGCTGTCGAAGGGAGGTGTCCTCTACAATTTCCCGACGAAGCGCGGCCTCATGGCGGCGCTCTTGAAGGAGATGCTGGCCGAACACGATGCGCTCGAGGCCGGCCTGCCGCAGGATGCGCAGCACCGCACGCTGCGCCGGCATCTGGCATCGCTGAACGGCCTGGACACTGCGGATTCGGACCTGTCGATGTCGATACTGGCGGTCGCTGCGGCGCGCGCTGGACGCCGATCTTGCGCGCATCGAGGCCGAGGCGACGGACGCAAACCTTGGTCGTCTCGCGGTCGTCGGCCTCTGACGGCGGGCGCTTTGGCCGTCGTCCAACGAACTGCGGAACGGGAGAATGACCGGCATGGCATCCGACACGGTTGATGCAGCACGCATGAGTATTGCGCGGGGCGCCATTCGTCGCCCCGTGGCCGTCTGGCTGGCGATCCTGTTCTGCCTGTTCGGTGGGCTCTGGGGGCTTGCCAATGTCGGCCGGCTCGAGGACCCGCCGCTACCAGCGCCGCCGCGACAGGTTCCGCGTCAACCTGACCAAGGCGGCTGGACTGTAACTGGTCAGCCGTCGTTCAGATAGGCCATAAGGTCTTGATGGGTATGCAGGATACGGATGATCTCGACCCCCTGCCCTTCCCGCCGGTAGATCACCAGATGCGACCCGCTGGGATGGATGCGCACCGGCGGCGTGAATTCTTCCCGCTCCCGGGCCATCTCTTTTCAGCGAGCTATGCTGGGAAATGGGTGACGGTGTTTGAGAAGGCGGCGTATCGTGGCGGGTGTCGAAGCCTGCCAGAACTTCCAGAAGGAACGATACGCCTATGACGAAGAATACCGACATCATCGCCCTGCGTCAGCCGGAATCTGTTGACGATCCGCTGACCGAGATTGCCCGGGATGGGGCGCGCCGGATGCTGGCCGCTGCACTTCGGGCAGAGGCTGACGCCTTCGTCGCTCAGCATGCCGAAGAGGTCCTGCCGGATGGCCGGCAGCGTATCGTCCGGCATGGGTATGGGCCGGAGCGAAGCATCCAGACCGGGATCGGCGCGCTTGATGTGCGCCGCCCGAAGGTGCGAGACCGCGCGGCCGGACCTGCTGACGAGAAGGTGCGGTTCAGCTCCGCCATCCTGCCGAAATGGGCGCGGCGGTCGCGCAGCCTCGATGCCCTGCTGCCAGTCCTCTACCTGCGCGGCATTTCCACCGGCGACTTCCGGGAGGCGCTCTCTGCGATCTTGGGGGCGGAGGCGCCAAACCTGTCGCCGGGCGTAATCTCGCGCCTGACCGGGGAATGGCAGCAGGAACATGACCGCTGGCAGCGCCGTGATCTTTCGGCGCGGCGGTATGTCTACATCTGGGCGGACGGCGTCTACCTCCAGGCCCGGATGGAGCCGCAGGCCGAGTGCATGCTGGTCATTCTGGGCGCCACGCCCGAAGGGAAGAAGGAACTGGTCGGCTTCCAGATCGGCGTTCGGGAAAGCGCGCAGAGTTGGCGCGAGTTGCCGGTCGACATCAAGGCCCGCGGCCTTGCCGTCCCGCCGGAGATCGCCGTGGGAGACGGGGCCATGGGGTTCTGGAAGGCGCTCGACGAGGTCTTCCCCGGCACGCGTCATCAGCGCTGTTGGGTCCACAAGATCGCCAACGTGCTGAACAAGTTCCCGAAATCGATGCAGCCGACGGTGAAGGCCGACCTGCGCGAGATATGGCAGGCCGAGACCCGCGCTAAGGCCAAGGCCGCCATGGACATCTTCGCCGAGAAATATGGGATCAAATACGAGAAGGCGGTAAACTGCCTGACAAAAGACCGCGACGCGCTGCTGGCGTTCTATGACTTCCCGGCCGACCATTGGGATCACCTGCGCACGGGCAACCCAATCGAAAGCGTCTTCGCCACCGTCCGGCACAGGACCGTCCGAACCAAGGGGGCGCTGTCGCAAACGACAGCGAAGCTGATGGTGTTCAAGCTCGTTCAGACCGCCGCCAAAACATGGCGCCGCCTGAAGGGCGCGAACCAGTTGCCTTTGGTCATCGAAGGCGTCACATTCACCGACGGTGTCGCCGAGAACGACACCGAAAACCGCGCCGCGTGATCAAGCCGCATCACCCAGATTTCAGCATAGCTCTGGATAAGCTGCAAGCAAGTCAAAGAGCGCGAACAGGCCATCTGCGTAGCGCTCGGCTTGACTCATGTCCCATTCCGCCGCGCCCTGGATCCAAATGTCCGCAAGATCGGCTTCCGCTGCAGGACGGATGGTCCATCTGCTATTTTCCGGCATGCTTCGCGTGCATCCGGGCCTTGAACGCGTTGCAGTCAAACGACTTTGCCGGGCCGCTGGCGATTCCGGCATCAACCGCTGCCTGGATTTCAGCGATTGCATCGTGCCGCATCCTGTCGCGCCGGATCAGGTCACGGACATAATCGCTCGAGTTGGCGTAGCGTCCCGACTTCGCCTGATCCTCGACCCAGGACTTCATCGGATCCGGCAGCGAGATGTTCATGGTGCCCATGGCTGTCTCCTTCGCGGCGAGGATATGGCAAGCTTTGCCATCAAGCAACCGTCTCCCCCTGCCCTGCTCGGCCAATCCGTCGTTTATTAGTGTTATCTAAAATTGCAAATGGCCCGTTTTCATGCCCCTGATAGGCTATGCGCGCGTATCCACAGAGGATCAGACCCCCCTGCCCCAGTCCGAGGCGCTGCAATCGGCGGGATGCGCCGAGATCTTTGAAGAGCACGCCTCAGGCGGCAATCGTGCGCGTCCGGTGCTTGCACGTGTGCTGGAGCGGATCGGCAAGGGCGACACGCTGGTCGTCGTCCGGATCGACCGCCTCGCGCGGTCTTTGTCGCACCTTCTCGAGGTGATTGAGCGTCTGGAGGCCAAGGGCGCCTTCTTCCGCTCCCTGCAGGACCCCATCGACACTGCATCGCCGCAAGGCAAGTTTAGGCTGCAGGTTCTGGACGCCGCGGCCGAGTTCGAACGCGCCCTAATCCGTGAGCGCACGAAGGCCGGGCTTGTCTCTGCGCGCGCCAAAGACCCCGCTGCGCTGCGCAAGGTGCGGCTGGCGCGACAGGACGGCTATATGGAGCGCTTGGACGAGACCGCGCAGGATTGGGTGCCCCACGTGCGCCGCTTGCGCCCCGATATTGCTTGGGAAGACGTGCTGCGGATTATCAATGGCCCCCCTGCCCCCAGATCGCCATTGGACCCAAAGCCGCCTGCTCCGCGCTGTGAAGGCCTATGTCAGAGACGGTTTCCTGCCTGCCGAGGTGCTTCGGCGCGCCGGACGCCGCGAAACCGATGACCGCCTGCCGGCCATCGTGGCGGCCATCAAAGGGTCGGACCCAGATATCACGCTACAAGCGATCTGCGACCGGTTGGAATCCATGCGTGAGCGCACCCCTCGAGGCCGCACCAGCTGGCAACCGTCCTCCGTCAGGATGCTGTTGGAACGGGCGGAGCGGCTTGGCCTAATTTCATCAGAATCGGCTCACCCCCAACCGTAACTAGCAGAGACCCAAACAGCTGAATCTATCGCTCCAGACACCGTCAGAAGGTCAATTGTGCCATTGGTTGCATGGGTTTAGCCAATACCGTCCAAAAAATGCTCATGAGTGGCCTGAAGCACGGTCTTGTGGATTTATTACCATAAAATCAAAAACTTGCGGGTATCTTTATGTGACTTACGTATTGGTGCTGTGGATAACTTTCACACTACATCTAGATTCTTCTTGCCGGACTCACTTGATCGTGGCATTCCCGTTCTGACGGCAAAACGCGTCAGACGCGCTGTACACCGTCAGAATGACCAAGAGCCTCAACAGAGGCCGAGAGTGGGCGGCAGGACATGGATGATCGTAACGTTGGATACGCGCAAGGCATAGGCTCTTCCGACATCGGAGCATTTGCCGACAATCTGGCTGAATCTTTGGATCGCCAGATGAAGATCGCTTTCGAGCCCGAAGAACGAAAGTCCCTGCGCCGTTTCAGTTCAACCGAGGTCGCCAGCCTCCTGCGCGTAAGCACATCTAACCTGCGCAACCGGCACAAGGACGGCAGCTTCCCGGAAGTGCATACAGACAACCGCGGACACCGGTTCTACACAGCCCAAGAGATTGATGAGTTGCGTGATATTCTAGGGCGCACTGGAAAGAACGTAGAAAGTTACCGCCCTGGTCGACGAGAGGGCGATCGTCTCCAGGTAATATCGGTCGTCAATTTCAAAGGCGGATCGTCAAAAACGACAGCAACGATACATCTTGCACAACGGTATGCCTTGCGAGGCTACCGAGTGTTGGTCTTGGATCTCGATCCGCAGGCAAGTTTGACCACCTTTTTCGGCTTTCGGCCTGAGCTCGAGTTCGCCGAAGGCGGCACAATCTATGATGCCCTGAGATATGAGGAGCAAGTTCCGCTCTCAGCCGTCATCCAAAAAACCTACTTCCATAAGCTCGATATGGTCCCAGCGGGCTTGATGCTCTCGGAATACGAAACTGAGACGGCAAATGCCCTCGCCCGCCGGGTGCAGCCCATATTTGCGGAGCGTCTCGCCTTAGCGCTTGAGGAAGTAGAGGCGAATTACGACATCGTTCTGATCGACTGCCCACCTCAACTTGGTTTCTTGACCCTTACGGCGTTGGCAGCCTCAACGGGACTTTTGGTAACCGTGGTACCTGGCATGCTCGACATCGCTTCCATGAGCCAGTTTCTGAAACTTGCTTCGGAAACGGTCAAGGCCGTGGAAGAAGCCATTGGCCGGCGCGTGACCTGGGACTTCGTAAAGTTCTTGATCACGAGATACGAACCGTCGGACGGGCCTCAGACGCAGATGGCGGGCTACCTAAGATCGATCTTGGCCGGACAGGTCATGACTGAACCAATGCTGAAATCTACGGCGATCTCAGACGCTGGTATGACCCAGCAAACCGTCTACGAAGTTGATCCGAGCCAATTCATCAGAAAAACGATTGATCGCGCTCTGACCAGCGTGAACGGCGTTGGAGATGAGTTGGAACAGACAATCCAAATGGCATGGGGGCGCCGCTGATGGCCCGAAACATCTTCAATCAGCCACCAAAGGACGAGAAGGAGAGCGCGGCCCCCTCCCCTACCGCGCCAAAAGCGGCAAAATTGCCAGGATCTGTTGGCGGATTGCGCGACTCTTTGCGCGAGATCACCGCGAATTCCATTCGGGACATCGAGCCCGATCAGATTGAGATGGATGGTCTGCGCGATCGGTTAGTGCTGGAGGATTCCAGTATTGATGAGTTGGCCGAAAGCATTCGCAAGCATGGGCAACAAGTGCCAATTATGGTCCGTCCATCGGCCCAACCGGACAGATACCGTATCATCTACGGCCGACGCAGGCTTGCAGCGATCCGCATGATCGGTGGAACGGTCAAGGCGATCGTCCGAACTTTGGATGACGACGCATCTCTGATCGCACAGGGCCAAGAGAACAATCTCCGACTAGACCCGTCTTTCATTGAGAAATCTCTTTTTATCAAAGAGATGCAGGAATCAGGCTACAAGCCAAACGTCATCCAGGATGCTCTCGGTTTGACACGGCAGGGCGTGTCCAACCATCGCGTCGTCATAGAGCAACTGCCAGAAGGGCTTGTACAGTTGATAGGGCCGGCACATGGCATCGGACGACGGCAATGGGGTGATCTGGCTGCTTTCTCGAAAAAGATAGATCTGGTGAACACGGCCAAAAAAGTGATTGCCGCCCTGCCCGACGACACTCCAAGCGCGGAAAAGTTTCAGGCAGTCTACTCGGCTTGCTCGAACAAGGCACGTAGCGACAAGAAGCAAGCCAACGGCAGCCTAAAGTCCGTCGTCAAAGATGCGGACGGTAGCTCTGTGGGAACGCTGACGGTCGATCAGAAAACGATCGCCATCAAGATCGCCAAGAAGGACAACCCAGAATTCGGCCAATGGCTCGAAGAGCGCGCAGAGGCAGCGCTTTTGCAGATCTTCGAACAGTGGCGGAATGAGAGCGGCTCTGGGTCCTAACCCAAGCCACACAGAGTAACGCGAGCAGAGGAGAAAAGCGAAGACCAGAAGAAAAGAGCCCCCCAAAGTTTCCCCTGGAGAGCCCTCATCATTCGATTAGCACTCATGATGTAGCAACCTCCAACAAACCGGTCAAGAGTCACCGATTCGGTGGACGGTTTTTTTTGCCTTTTCCTGAGCAAAATCTCGGGAAAAGACTGGGAAGCTGTGGGCCGAACGGTCGTCGTGAACAAACCATGGCATTTACAAAACTATCGATCAAAACCGCTGGTGCTGTTGCATCAAGCGGCTCAATTTCTGCGGCTGAAACCGACATTTGGACCATCTTCAGGGCACTGAGAGATGCACGGAGCGTATTCGGTCTGCGTCCTGGCCATATCCAAACACTTCAAGCCATGCTCAGTTTCTTGAAGCCCGGCCACGGCGAAACGGTTTTCGCGTCCAACGACTCGATTTGCCAGCGCGTCGGCGGTATCGACGAACGGACACTCCGCAGACACATCAACCGCTTCGTCGAACTCGGTTTCATCAAACGCAATGATAGCTCGAACCGGAAGCGATACCGCGTTCGCTCGTCCAGCGGGGAATGCATCAGCTATGGACTGTCTCTAACCCCCCTCATCCAACGTGCAAGCGAGCTTATCGCCATCGCACATGAGATGGAAAATAACCGGCGGGATCGGATATTTATCCGCAAACAGATCCTTACAAAGCTCGCCAATTTGGAAAAGCATGATCCCTGCAACACATTCATCACCCACGCACGGAGAGCTCTACGCAGGAAGCTGAGCCTGCCCGAATACCACGCGCTGCTCGCTGACACGGACAAAGAATGCCGGAATTTGAGTACACCAGATGACCCACCAGAAACTGTGGAATTGCCCGCCAATGACGGACAAACTGTCCGGCACCAATCTAAGTCTGAAGAAGAAAAAAAAGATTTAGATAGCAACATAGGCAATGAAGCTCTGAAACCAGACTTGCTAACCTCAGTTTGCGATCAAGCGACGTCGTTCTCCACAGAGAGACTTAGAAACTGGTTGGACATTGAAAACCATGCTCGAACACTTGCACCCATGATGGGGGTTCACCCAGATACATTCGAAAAAGCCAAGAATGCAGTAGGAGCTCAGAAAGCGTCATGCGCCATCTTCATCATGCTACAACTTGGAAGACGCATCAGGGACTTTGGAGCGTATTTTCACAGTATTACCTTGGGCCAACGTCAAGACCAGTTTGATCCAGTGGCTTTGATCAATCGTCTATCCAAAACTGCTATGCAACCCGCCTAGTGTCCACCGCGGTGGACGTCTGACTGGCAACTAGTCCAATTACGCGTGGTCTCTCCACATGCATCAAAGCCACCGAGCCAAATTCCAATAGGGCGATACTGCGCGGTCATTCCATGTTCCTCCGTCCGGTCGATGTCCACCGCGGTGGACAGATCCGGCACCAAGTCTCACACCTCACATTCGTGACAGCCGTTCTTCGTCATCCACGACGTCAAGTGAACCGCCCTTGCCATCCCAAGCCCACAGGACGATGTCGAAGTCCGATGACGACGCACCCTTCGCAAAACTCTTGATCAGGAACCCCGCAAACCCATCCGCTATAAGGGCGCTTGCTAAATCCTGTGTCGGCACAGGTTGACCGTCGAGCATCTTCATGCGCCATGCAGGGTCGGCAAGTATTGACGCTGTCACACCATACCGTTCGAGCCTGTCCTGATCGCGGGTATCGAAAATTGGCCCCAGGTCGGCATTGTACGACACCAGGATCGTGGGTTGCAGGCTGCCTACCTGGTTGGCTTCTCTAAGAGCGGTCGCGGGATCCAGCGAGGTGTAGAGGGCAGGGGTGCCCTTGGCATTAAAGCGCCCTCCATAGAGTTCGGCGCCCCGTCCGGACAAAGGTTCACGCGCATAGACGGCGTTCAGGGCGCGGTAGAGCGGCCCTGAGTAGCGTCCATCTTTCAGCGGCATCAGGCAAAGACGCCCGCATCGACCGCATCGATGTATTCCAGAACTTGCTGAGCTTTGCCTTCCTGCACCAGCTGCATGGCTGTCCGGCCATCAAAGCCGGGCAGGGGCTCTGACCGGTACCATGCATAGGCCATCAGTTCCGAGCCGAAGCGGGGTTCGACTTTGTTCAGCACCTCTACCAATTCGCGCAGGCGGCGCTGCGTCTTGTCCGAACCAATGCGGGCTCGCCTCTGCAACGCGTCTTTGCCCAAGCCGACGGTCAATGCGATCTCTTCTGCTGATGTGCGTAGCACAGCGGCGATCTTGCGCGGTTCGAATTGCCCAGCTTCAGCAAAGTTCGTGATATGCATGATCTATGCTCCTACAGTGATACTGACGGTATATAGCGACAATATTGCTGAATTTCAAGTTGATAGGAGATACTGCGCCTTCGTTTCCCGTGCTAATCCGTAACGCTGCATTGCTCTGAACGAAGCAAATCCTGATTTTTGGGCTTGAGAAGTCGCCGTTAGAGCGCTTTTGCCGATCGAGAACGTCAGATAAGTTATTGATAATATGAGAAAGGCTGCAGCAGTCGGACCGGAGTTGCCGATCTTGGATCGGAACCGCCACTTACTGCATCCAGTCACGGGGGTCCGCGGTGGTGTCGGACCCTCGGCAGTTACCCCGGACCAGTTGGCTAGTGAAAAGGGAAAGTGGACTTCGGGTTTTTGTGACCGACGGATGAGGGCCTTTGGGGTGCCTCTGACGAGTTCGGGCCGGGTTCCGGTCTGCCGTTACGGATGAAGGGCATTCCCATGCAATCAGGTGTCTTGCGCGTGTTACGCGCGACCGCTGCCTCTTGGTGGCGGCATATAGAGCTGCGCCGAGCCGGTCAGACAGGGCTGGCACGGCAGCTCGAGCGGAAGGCCGTTCTCCGCGATCTCGCCTATCTCAGGCAGGCGGCGACGCTGCCGAATGCCCATGTCATCTTCGGAGAAGGCGGAACGTTCCTTCAACTCGGTTGGACCTTCCCACACTCAACCGAAAGACATCCCCATGGCTATTCTCAAGTTCTCCACCTCCGCTGTCGCGGCGCAGATCGCCCACGCGCGTGCCTGCAAGACCTTCCTGCCCAACTGGAACGGACCCGTTGACCGGCCCGCCCTGATCCTCATCGTCGGCAATGGCGTGCATCTGCGCTCGAACGGCATTGATGGCACGACCACCCGGCTCTGCAACTTCGAGAGCGACAGGCGCAGAACCGAACTGGTCAAGGCTTGCAAGGTTGGCTCCACCTGGTATGCGGCGGCAAAGGTCACAAGTCTTGACGGCACCCCTGTCGAGGATGCGACCTATGTGACCGATGCGAATGGCTCGATCACTTTCGGGGCTGTCTTCCTCACCCGATACGATGACGGCTGCTGGGGCTACAAGGATATGGAGGAAAGCGCGGGCCCGAACGCGTCGCGCGCGCCCCTTGCGCTGATCGAACTTCTCTCCGATCTGAAAGACCCGGACAGCTACGCCCGGGACTGGCGCCAGCGCTGCCGGGATTGGGCCGCGATCCCTGACTACGCCGAAGGCGACAAGATCAAGCTCGCAAAACCGGTGACGCTCACCGACGGCAGCACCTGCCAGATCGTCACCGCGACCCACTACAAGCGGGGGCGGCAAAAACGCCGCTGCTACCGGATCGAGGAAACCGGTGGGCTCGTACGCCTCTCGAAGGCCACGCTTGCGGGTTCGGAGCTGCTCAGCTCCGCGAAAGGTGCTGCCAGCCCGGTGCTGGCGGAGTATCTCGCGGGGCGAGAATAGGTGCTGCGCCGGACGGTTCATCGACCTGCGGGCGACAGCAGATCCTGCGGCTTGTCTTGACAAGACAATGCAAGTGCATTACCTATTGCGGTCAGCAAAGCCCCTTTTCTTTCAGGAGACTGCCATGACAGCGCTCGCACAAGACGTCTCGAAACTCACGGACCGGTATCAGACGACCGTGCCGGCGGGTGTGCGCAAGCAGCTCAAGCTGGGCAAGGGCGACCAGATTCGCTACTGCACCGAGCCGAGTGGCAGGGTCTATATCGAGCCCGTGCGCGCCGAAGAGGATGATCCCGCGCTCGGCGCGTTTCTCGATTTTGTCGAGGCCGATATCAAGGCGCATCCGGACCGCATTCGGGCGTTCGATGGGGCTTTGCATGATCGTCTTGCAGCACTGGTCGGAGACGTTGACGTCGATCTCGATGCGCCCCTATCGCTCGAGGATGAATAAGCGGCGATAGCGTGCCCGCCCAAGCGCCCCTTGTCGTAAACGGATGGTCGATTTATGCGCATCCGCTCTTTCTGGACCAGCTCGAAGGGCTGATCGAGGAAGTCGAGGCGCGTAAGGCACGCGATCCAAAGACCTGGCGCAAGAAAAACCCGACGAAACGGCTGGCCGCCATCTTCAAGCTGGTCACCGAGGCCATACCGGCAGATCCGAGTGCCGCAGCCTACCGGCAAGGCAGCACGCTCGGGGATCACCGCAAGCACTGGTTCCGGGCGAAATTCTTCCAGCAGTATCGGTTGTTCTACCGGTTCAACAGCGATGCGAAGGTCATCGTGGTGGCCTGGGTGAACGACGATAAGACCCTGCGCGCCTACGGCAGCAAGACGGATGCCTATGCGACGTTCAAAGGGATGCTGGAAGATGGAAATCCACCTGACGATTTCGACGCGCTCTTGAAAGAAGCGGCGACGGCGGACAAGCGGTTCGAGACGTCTCTTGAAGCGGCGCCCGATCGGTAACCCCTACATCTCCATGCAGATCGATGTCGGCTTGCCACCAACGCGCCCTTTGGCGCGCGCAGAGGCAAGACCCGCCTTGGTACGCTCGCGGATTAGCGCGCGTTCGAACTCGGCCGCGGCACCGAGGACCTGTAGTGTGAACTTGCCTTGCGGCGATGCAGTGTCGATCGGGTCCTGCAGGGACCGGAAGTAGGCACCTTTGGCCTCCAGCCGCTCGATCACCTCCAGCAGGTGCGACAAAGACCGCGCGAGGCGGTCGATCCGGACGACGACCAGCGTGTCGCCCTTGCCGATCCGCTCCAGCACACGTGCAAGCACCGGACGCGCACGATTGCCGCCTGAGGCGTGCTCTTCAAAGATCTCGGCGCATCCCGCCGATTGCAGCGCCTCGGACTGGGGCAGGGGGGTCTGATCCTCTGTGGATACGCGCGCATAGCCTATCAGGGGCATGAAAACGGGCCATTTGCAATTTTAGATAACACTAATAAACGACCGAATGACCGCGCGATCAGAGACCGGCTGCCTTGGTCAGGTTCACCCGGAACCGGTCGCGGCGGCGCTGATAGCGGCGGGTCATCTCGGCCGAGGCGTGTCCGAGCTGCTTCTGGACATAGCGCTCGTCGACCTCGGCCGAACTGGCGAGACCGGCGCGCAGAGAGTGGCCAGAGAAGAGGGCGAGGCGATCCTTTTCGGGCAGCTCTGATCGGATGCCGGCGTCGAGGACCGTGCGCTTGATCAGTCGAGCCACATGTTTGTTGTTGAGCCGCGTTTCGGATGCCCGTGTGCCATCACGCGAGGTTCCGACGAAGACCGGGCCGAAGTCGATCTTCGCGAAGTGCAGCCATTGCTCAAGGGCACGAACAGGGCAGGTCTGATCCTTGGAGCCGCGGCCGATCTCGACTTCGCGCCAACCGGTTTTGGCGTTGAGGGTCAGGAGGGCGCCTTTCTCCAGGATTTCGATCCAGCCGCCGGAATCCGGTGTATCGTCTTTGTGCACGTCCAGGCTGACAATTTCGGATCGGCGGAGGCCTCCGGCGTATCCAAGCAGAAGGATTGCCCGATCGCGTAGCCCGCGCAGGTCATAGGGCAGGGTGGCCACCATCGCGAGGATGTCCTCGGCCAGGATCGCTTCCTTCTGGACTGGCGGCCGCGCGTGCTTGCGCTTGATGCCCGCCAGAACTGTCGCGATGTGCCGGTTCCTGCGATCGAGAATGAACCCGCGCTGCGCGTAGTTCCAGGTGAGACCGGACAGGCGGCGGTCGATCGTGCTGACCGACAGGGGTCGGGACGCCGACTGCGAAGGGGAGGAGCCTGACCCGGAGGCCAGATCGGCGAGGTAAAGCCCGATCATCTCAGGAGAGGGGGGCAATGGCTCCGCGCCCTTCATTCGGCACCATCGCGCGAAATGCGCCCAGTCTTTCGCATAGGCCCTCAGCGTGTTCTCTGAAGCCGCGGCGCGGGCGTAATCTCGGGCGGTGTCCACCAGTCGATCGAGCGTGCCGGAACCCGCGACATGGGAGGGCAGGGCGATGTCATCGTTTTCCTCTTGATCGCTAGCGTCGACGCGATCGTCATCAGGCTCACCAGAGGGCGTTGGCGTCGATTTCTCGGTCTCTGAGGGCATATTTTCACTGAATCCGGCAATGAAATTGAACTGCTTCCCAGCATATCTTTTCACATCCGATAATGCAAACTTATTGGACATAAAGCCGAACGGCAATGTGGGGCGGTTTTCACATCACATTGTGGACAAAAGCGCCGCCATGGGATAGTCTTGTGGTATGACATACCAGCCGACAGCCATATCGGACGACCTGAGTACACTACCGCAGCTGCCGGGCTGGGTCACCTCCGGGCGTGTGGAAACCCTTGAAACTGTGGCCTTTCGGTCGGGCGCGGCGCTGGTGGTGCTCGACCAGCTGATCAACGATCCCAGGCATGGCGTGCCCGTGAAACTGTTCGCCAACCGGCTGGCGCTGAGCGCGGCGACAGCGACCTCGAAACTGGAAGGCCGCCTCGCGCGGGAGGCGGATATCCGCGACGCCTATCATCTGACGCCGCCAGGCGAAGCGCGGGGGCCAGATGGTGATCTGCTGGCGTTTTGGAGAGATGCCGTGCGCCTGCGGGCGGACGAAACTGGCAAGATCGCTGATCTGGCTGGCGCGGAGTACGCGGGCGTCCGGCTTGATGGGGGATTGGAGCGCGCCCGGATGCATGGGCCGTTGGATGGCGGCGTGGCGGTCCTACGCGACGTGCTCGACGCCGACGACCGAGCGGAGCGGGTCGCCTGCCTGCTTTCTGATGCCGTCCTGGCACGGGCTCTGAACTGGAAGACCGTGCTGCCCGTGACTGCGCAGCGTTTGACAAAGGCGGTTCTGCGCGATCTGGCCGCAGACGGGCAGGGGGCCGAGCTGGCAGTGCAGGTCCGGATTCTGGAGAGCATCGAAGAGATCGTCCGAATGGCGCGAGAGCTTACTCGTCGAGCAGGCGCGCTTGGCGCCGTGGCGCCGAAGCTGCGGGCGAAAGGATCGGAGGCAGCGGTCGAGCTGTTCCTGACCGAGGACTCCGTGGCGCCGTCGTCGATGTTGTCACCGCGGATTCGCGGTACCTCGATCCCGATGACGGACCGCGCTGCCCGGCGGTTCTGCGACCGGCTGGTCGAGTTGGGAGTCGCGCGCGAGCTGACCGGGCGGTCGACGTTCCGGCTGTATGGGATCGCGCCATGACGGTCGCGACACGGAACCGCAAGGCGCAAGGGGAGGGCAGCGCCGGGTTCGACCGGGAACTTGAAGAACTTCCGCAGGAGCTGCGCTGGCGCGAATGGATGGGGCGGATCGAGGCGGTATTGTTCGCCAGTGCCTCGCCGGTCGGTCGCGACGACCTGGCCCGCGTGGTGGGGCAGGGGGCGTCGGTCGAGATGCTGATCGAGGACATCCAAGCCGAACTGACCGGCCGCCCGTATGAGCTGGCCCAGGTAGCGGGTGGATGGATGTTCCGGACCAAGACGCAGTTCGCGGACGCGATCAAGGCCGCCGCCGATCATGGCGAGCAGACCTTGGCCTTCACCGAGATGGAGATGGGGGTGCTTTGTGCAATCGCCTATCACCAGCCGATCGACCGGGCCGGTCTGGCGGACATCTTCGGCAAGGAGGTCAGCCGCGATCTTCTGGCCCGGCTGCGCTACAATGACCTGATCGCCAGCGGGCCGCGGTCGCCGCGGCCGGGCGCACCGCATACGTTCGTGACGACGGAGACGTTTCTGGTGACGTTCGATCTGCAGAGCCTGCGGGACTTGCCAGAGTTAGAACTGGGTGGCCCAAAGTGAAGGCGAGCGCACTCACGATCGAAGCAATCATTGTTCCGCCATCAACGCATCCGGTTCACACAGAGACTTACCTGAATGCTCTCTCTGACACAGAATGGTCCGAGCTACGTGCAAAAGCGACGCGCTCCCGTCGAACAGGACAGCCTGCCCTTCTTTGTGGCGATTGCGGTCATTCAGTCTACGGACGAGAGTCGAGCAACGGGCGCCGGCACTGCTTTCACTTTGGAACCGAGACAAAGGACTGCCGGTGGGCCTCGGCCAATGCATCCAGCTTTCGCTCCATAGATGCGAACAAGTTTCAAGGACAGCAGGAAGGTGCGCGTCACAAGCAGCTAAAGGCCATGATCTGCGAGATACTGGAATTGGACCCTTATGTAGCAGCGGCTGGCATCGCTCCTGAGCGCTATACAAAGGGTCACGAGGGGCAGTACGCATTCCCGGACGTCTATGCGTCCAATTGCTATGGCGGACCGGTGGCGTTCGAAATTCAGCTGTCCACCACTCAACTCCCGACCATTACTCGCAGAGAAGATTTCTACGCACAGAACGATAGTAACCATCCGGCGTAGGCCGCGGTCGCTGGCGTCACTCAGATCGTAGTTTTGGGTTTGCGAGGCCGCGGGGCCCATTTCTTCGCCAGCCGCTCGAAGCGTTCGATGATGGTGCCGGCCCCGGCATCCTCGGCGTCGAAGTCCCCGCCCGACCAGTGGACCATGTCCTCGTGCTGCTCGTGATCGGGATCGGCGAGGGCTTCGAGGAACTCTTCGTAGCCCCAGGCGCCGCCGACGTCCTCCGGTGGACAGGCCCCCGCGGCCTTCAGAAGCCGCGGATAGGTCACGCCCTGAGTGGCCTCGCCCACCCGCTCGATCCGGATGCTGTGGTCCCAGTCATCACCGAAGTCGTAGACATACTGGATCGTCCTGGTGGCGGTCTGGTCGAGCAGCTTTTCCAAAGTCATTTTCTTCGCGTCCATGGGGCCGTCGTAGAACCCGTCCGGGTCGGGCATGCCCCAACCGGCATCCCCCACCCGGAACTCGTAGAGATGGGTGTCGGTCCAGCCCATGGCCGCTTGGATGACCTCATGCAGCCGGTCGAGCCTGATCTTCAGCGGCACCTCGATGTGGCGCATCGGCATTGGCTCGACGTCGTTCAAGATGATCCGGAGGCGGGCGATCAGGGTCATGCGGCGATCCTTTGCCGTGTCGGGGACCAATTCCAAGGCAGGAGATCCGGCACCCGGGAGGCTGTCGTGCCAGGCAGCCGGGCGAGGACGTCGCCGAGCCAGGCCTGAGGGTCGACATCGTTCATCTTCGCAGTGACGATCAGCGAATACATGAAGGCGGCGCGGTCACCGCCGCGCTCGGAGCCGGCGAAGAGCCATGACTTCCGGCCAAGGGCCACACCGCGGAGTGCTCTCTCGGCCGCGTTGTTCGTCAAGCAGACCCGCCCATCCTCGAGGAAGCGCGTGAAGGCCTCCCATCGGTCTTTCTTGAACATGTTGTTGATTGTCACTGAGAACTGACCCGGCAACTGCAGAAATTGTCATTGAGAATTGACCCATGTGCAACCTTGCCCCTGCTTGATTCAGCTGGGGGCTATTGGAGTGGTAGACATGGGATTTTTGAGGGTCATTCGGAAATGGGCGCTGCGAGACAAGATGCCCATTCGCGAGATTGCGCGGCGAACAGGCGTGTCTCGCAACACGATCAAGAAATATCTGCGGGCCGGGATTGTCGAACCCGAATTCCAGAGACCGGACCGGCCGAGCAAGCTGGATCCGTATGCTGAGAAGCTGACAGCTTGGTTGCTGTCTGAGCAGCGCAAAACACGCAAGGAGCGGCGGACTGCCAAGCAGATGCATGCCGATCTGGTGCAGCTTGGCTTTGATGGCTCATATGAGCGGGTCGCGGCCTTTGTGCGGGACTGGAAGGGTGAACGGCAACGCGCGTATCACACGACTGACCGCGGGGTCTTCGTTCCGCTGGTGTTCCAGCCTGGCGAGGCGTTTCAATTCGATTGGAGCGAGGACTGGGCCTATGTTGGCGGCGAGCGGATCAAGCTTCAGGTCGCCCATATCAAGCTGTCGCACAGCCGCGCCTTCTTGGTGCGGGCCTATCTGCTGCAAACGCATGAGATGCTGTTCGATGCCCACTGGCATGGCTTCCGGGTGTTTGAGGGCGTTCCGGGGCGCGGCATCTACGACAACATG
>NZ_KI421510.1:0-8721 GCF_000473225.1 Sedimentitalea nanhaiensis DSM 24252 | reverse complement strand
CATGGATGGGACCGAAAACGTGGTGCTGATCGGAGGCCCAGGAACTGGGAAATCGCATGTCGCCACCGCTCTTGGCATCCAAGCGATCGAACATCACCGTAAACGCGTCCGCTTCTTCTCGACGGTTGAGTTGGTCAATGCGCTGGAGCAGGAAAAGGCCCAAAACAAGGCGGGGAAGATCGCTGAGGCGCTGGTGAAAACCGACTTGGTGATCCTGGATGAGTTGGGATATCTGCCGTTCAGCGCTTCGGGAGGCGCGTTGTTGTTCCACCTTCTCAGTAAACTCTACGAGCGCACCAGCGTCGTCATCACCACGAACTTGAGCTTCAGCGAATGGGCCAGCGTGTTCGGCGATGCGAAAATGACCACCGCGCTACTCGACCGCCTTACCCACCGCTGCCACATCCTGGAGACCGGCAATGACAGCTATCGGTTCAAGGCCAGCTCGGAGACAGCGAAAAAGAAACGAAAGGAGACAGCAGCATTGACGCCATCATGACGCAAAGAACATAACAGCTGGGTGGGTCAAGTCTCGGTGACAATGCCGGGTCAGTTCTCAGCGACAATCAACACCGCCGGCTTCGCTTCAACGACAAGCGCCGCGAACATCGGGGCGTCAGCCGTCTCGGCGGGCAAAGCCAGCGCGCCGGCCATCAGCTTCTTGCGCCAATCGTAGACCTGCCAGCGGGTCACCGTGTGCCGCCGCGCGACGTCGGCGACCTTCGCTCCGGGCATCATGCTTTCCGCCGCGATCCGCGCCCGCTCCGCCTCGCTTCGAAACCGTCGGCCTGACCGGCCCTCGAGAACCTCGATCCTGCCCGCGTAGCCACCCGTCGAGCCGTCCAAAGAGACGTCCATTTTGCCGTCCTATCCTGTCTCACCTCGACAGCAGGACTCGCACAGCCAGCTTCAACGCGGCAGGAGGGGATCAGCGTGGCGCTTACGAATTGTTGGCTGGTTCTGTCTTCGATGTCTTGTTCCCGGAAGGTGCGTTCCAGCGTCTCAAGTTGACCGAGGATGGGCAAAGCGCCTGACGGGTTCGCGATTACCTACGACTGTCTGGATCTGGCAAGAAGTCTTCCAGTGTGGGGATGCGATCATCCTCGTTCAGAATGCGTGTCTGTGACCAGAGAATTGATGTCTCATAGAATGCACGACACACCACTTCCCCGTTTTCTTCTACCCAATGTGTTGCTTCGGGGATCAGAGCCTCCGGAAGTGGGTGCCGAGCATGTGGATTGTGAAATACCTCGAGTTCCGCGCACCAGGGTTCATAACCTTGTGGCCAGAGCGATCGATACTCATCGCTCGTGACATCGAGGCAAAACGGTATCCCTTTCAACGCGCCCGGTGTTCGATCAAGAAAATTTCCGATCCGAAAGTAGCGAAAGCCCTTGGTGTCCGCTCCCGCCGAGATCGGAACCCGGCTCAGTTTTGAGATAGAGCACGCATTCGAGAAGATCACAGCCGACAACTCAGCGTGCCTTTCATCGGTGAACAGGCCGGCCGGAAACGGGTTCTCACCCAGAAGTTCGGTTCTTTCAGTCGGCACAGCCACTCGCTGACCATCAATGTCTTTTGGCTCTGCGCCTAGGCCGTAAAGATAGCCCACGAGTGCTTCGCGACTCCAGATCATCGACGCGGGAGCGTGAAAATCAGCGAGGGCAATCGCAAAAGGCATGTCTTTGACATGCGCAAGGCGATGATAGCCCTTCTGCAGTTTGCTTCCCAAAGTCTTGGCAAATCGTACCGCGGCTGTACCGAAGAAAAGCTCCTCACGGGCTTCTGGTTGGACACTCGGTGCAGCGTTCACGTGGTCATACGGGACGGGTGGATTGGCCGTCACGGCTTCCACCCACGCCGGTCCGCCTTTGCGGTTTTCGATCCGAAAATCAGGGGAAGGATGCGGCTGTTCCACGAGCAAACCCTGTTCGCGAAAACTCGCCAATAGCTGCGCCTCCCAGAGGCGCGTGTGGAAGTTGCCTGTCTGGCAATCTCCAGCCCAGTTTTTGTCCGGATTTGGCATCGCTAGGTACAGCTGATTGAGTGTCCAAGCCGCCACGTGATGGGATGGTGTACTCAGTGCGCTAAACACCTTGCTCGGCTGACGATTGCCTATGTCGTGCAATGCCGGCCGAGGGGCGGTGTTGGCTGGGAGTGCTTCCTTTTGCTGATTGCAGCCAAGTAGTCGCTCCAACTCTTCGAGGGCCGCGTTCTGTGATGCGATGCCGGTCTCTGCCTCAACCTCCACCCACACGCCGTCAACCCGTCGCCGCATGACAAGGACACCAAAATCCGGTGTTTGCACATGCTGGGTGATGACACCGTAGGCAATGCCATCTTCGCTTTGCCACGCTCCAATGGGAGGCCGCATGCCGAAACCATGACCGCGTGGCAAAGCAAGGGCGTAGAGATCGAAGAGCGACCGCGGCAGAAGCTTCAGCGTGTGTGGGCCTTCGTTTGCGCTGTTCATCGAGGCACAAACTCCGGCCAGCTAAGGGGTTGCTGGTTGATAATGATGCGAACCACTTTCTGCTCAAGCGCACGTTGCAGGGCTTGAGTAAAGTTGGTCATGTTGCTGACGACAGATTCACGCCTGATCGCATGCCTCCAATTGATCTGCTCGCCGTCCTGAAGCGGCCAATTCAGCAGATGAACCAGGGCCATATGGCCAAACATCATGCCGTCATCTTCTCCGGCGACGAACTGCATCTCGGTGTGGGTCTCGGAATGAACCTGATGCTCCGACAAATCCCATGTGGTAAAAAGAGTTGTGACATCGTTATCCAGTGCATCTGCAGGTGTCCCGCCTGCAGAAGTGAAGCCGACCTTATCGACACGCATCTGCCATTGTTCGTTTAGGCCATCCTCCGTCTCTTCTGATGCGAGGAGTTTCTCCTTTTTGAAGCGTAGATGAACACCTGCTCCAGGCGCTATCTTATAGGCGACATCCCCCGCGAGAATGCCGAGCAGGCTTTCTTTGATCGCTGCTTCATACCGGATATTGAAGTTCTTTTTCGCCTTGGTGAGGTGCCGCGCCTCGAAGAGCGTCCAGATGCCGTGATATTTCCAAGCTATGAGCAGTGGCATCTGCAAGACGTCCGCATAGGCTTGCAATCGTCCAAGGTAGTCGGGTTTGAATGAAAGCGTCGGGGTCTTCTTCGATTTGACCTCGATAAGCACTGGCCCTGAATTTTCGTACATCGCGAGGAGATCGGGGACCTGATAGTCTTCACGCGATTTACTCGGCGCTTGGTGCTGGTCAAGTTTGTGGATCAGGCGTGTCTCGCCAAGCCAACTGCAAACGGCAATGAACTCGTCCTCTGCTGGTAGCCCGCGATCCAGGCGGCGGACTTGCTCAGCGATATGACTTGGATTGGCGTCCCTGCCAAGTTCTGCGAGCACCTCCTGTATCAGTCTGTCGTCATCGTCTGCCATTGCGGCCTTTCTGGGCGAACTCGCGGTTTTCCGCCTTCGTTGTGCATGCTGCTACGCGCAACAATGGTTGCGCCTACAAGCGATTCTTGCGCCTATACTTGAAAATTGCGCGTAAACCAGCATAGTTGCGTCTATAGCATGCGCGCAAGAAAGACGACGATGGCCAACAAAGTCCCGAACGATGCCCTCAATGAGCTGCTCGACGTCGTCGCCGGTCATCCGGACGGCATCGCTGCACCTGGCATTGCTGAGAGACTGACGGAGGACATCCCTCGCCGAACCCTGCAATACCGGCTGAAGCAGCTTGTCGCCAAGGGACAGCTACATATGGAGGGCAGCGGTAGGTGGGCGCGATATCGTCTGGCAACTAAGAATAGTCTGGCCAGGACCGAACTGGATGGCGAGGCACTCGACTATAGAGATCTCATTCCCTTGTCGGAAGAGGGAAAGCGCATTCGGGACTACGTCCAAAAGCCTGTCGCGGCACGCAAGCCAGTCGGTTACAATCAAGAGTTCCTGAACCAATATCAGCCAAACACATCCTTCTATCTTGGAGACGAGGATCGCGAACGGTTGGAACGGATCGGCAAGCCACAAACGTCCACGCAGCCCGCCGGTACTTACGCAAAACTCATTCTCAATCGTCTACTGATTGATCTTGCCTGGAACTCCAGCCGCTTGGAAGGCAACACCTACTCGCTCCTCGATACGAAGCGACTGATCGAATTTGGTGAGGAGGCCACTGGACGAGAGCATGTTGAGGCTCAGATGATCCTTAACCACAAAGACGCCATCGAGTTTCTGGTGGGCTCAGTCGAGGAAGTCGACTTCAACACTTACACGCTTCTCAACTTGCACGCGCTTCTCTCAAACAACCTCTTGGCCGATCCAGTCGCTTCGGGGCGCCTGCGCTATATCGCAGTTGGCATAGAAAGGTCCGCGTTTCATCCACTTGAGCTACCCCAAAGGATTGAAGAGTGTTTCAACCAGCTCCTTGCCAAGGCCTCGAAGATCGAAGACCCGTTTGAGCAAGCCTTCTTTGTTATGGTGCATATTCCCTATCTTCAACCGTTTGATGACGTGAACAAACGCGTCTCGCGTCTCGCCGCCAATATCCCCCTCATTCGACGCAATCTCTCTCCACTCGCATTCACTGACGTGCCACAACGCGCCTACACGGACGCTGTTCTAGGGGTCTACG
Source organism: Sedimentitalea nanhaiensis DSM 24252 (assembly GCF_000473225.1). Classification (GTDB taxonomy): domain Bacteria; phylum Pseudomonadota; class Alphaproteobacteria; order Rhodobacterales; family Rhodobacteraceae; genus Sedimentitalea; species Sedimentitalea nanhaiensis. The sequence goes on along the minus strand of NZ_KI421510.1, from coordinate 4,082 downwards.
AACTCAACGACACGGCTCTTCTCAGGGACGTCTTTCTTTGGGCCTATGAACGCTCCGCAGCCCAATACGCTGCCGTCAGGCAGTCTCTGGGGGAACCGGATCCGTTTCGATTGAAGTATCGCACGCAAATCCGCGACGCTGTGGCTCAAATTATTCGCTCGAAGCTTGGACGCAGTGAAGCTGCACGCCAGATCGAAAAGTTGTCTGCAGAGGGTATCGCAGCAGAGGATCGAGAAATCTTCGCGACTGTGGTTGAAGATGAGCTTCTCGGTCTTCACGAGGGGAACTTCGCGCGGTTCCAGGTGCGACCATCCGAGTTTCGCGAATGGCAGAGAGTATGGATGAAGTAGTGACCAATAGCGCGTATCCCGTTGTAGAGGCCGATGACTTCGCCCGCCGATTTTCGATGCGATCAGGAAAGCTCATGTGGCTCTTGGGTGCCGGCACGTCGGCGTCAGCGGGGATCCCAACCGCATGGGACATGATCTGGGAATTCAAACAGCAATTATATGTCAGTCAGCGGCGCGTCGCCTTAAACACGGTAGCAGACCTCTCGAACCCAGCGGTCCGACGGCAGATTCAGGATTTCATAGCTGGTCAGGAGGCGTTTCCGGACCCAGACTCGCCAGAGGAATATGCCGTCCTTTTTGAGGCAGTATATCCAAGCGAAGCAGACCGGCGAACTTACATAGATGCGAAGATTTCTGGGGCCAAACCATCTTTCGGACACGTTGCTCTGGCGACCCTCATGAAAGCTGGGCATACCAAGCTTGTCTGGACGACCAACTTCGACCCCCTTGTCGCGGATGGTTGCGCAAAGGTATTTGGTGGCACTGGCAATCTAACGACCGTGGCACTCGATGCGCCTGGCATCGGTCGCGAGACAATCAACGGTGAGCGCTGGCCCGCAGAAATAAAACTGCACGGCGATTTCCGGTCACGTCGCCTCAAGAACACTGGAGACGAGCTTCGCCAACAAGACGCGACACTTCGCGATCTTCTCGTCGGCACTTGCACCCGTTCCGGCTTGGTAATCGCGGGGTACAGCGGACGTGATGAGTCGATCATGAACACTCTTGAGGAAGCGCTGGAACATGCCTCACCCTTTCCCAGCGGAATTTTCTGGCTGCATCGCGGCGAAGGCGATCCGCTCGACAGAGTATCTTCATTTCTATCAGCTGCTTCAGAAAAGGGCGTCGATGGCGGACTTGTCCGGGTTGAGAACTTTGATGAGTCTCTGCGTGACCTCGTGCGCCTCATTCCAGATCTAGACACAACACAGTTGGACGAGTTCGCCTCAGAACGTTCTGTAGTTTCAGCGCCGCCCCGCATTTCAGGCAAACGGGGCTATCCGGTTATTCGGCTTAATGCGTTGGAGGTGAAATCTCTACCGACAATCTGTCGGCGTGTAGAATGCAATATCGGCGGGTATAAAGAGGTAGCGGAAGCAGTAAGTGCCGCGGGAGTTGATGTCCTTGCAACACGATCTGCAAAGGGTGTTCTCGCGTTCGGTTCTGACAGCGATGTCCGCGCCGCCCTCGCAAACGTCAGTATTACAGAGTTCGATCTCCATGAAATCGAAACACGCCGCCTCCGCTACGACAGTCAGGAACGAGGCTTGCTCAAGCAAGCTATCTCGCGGGCTTTGGCGAGAGAACATGGTCTCACAATAAAACATCACCGCAGCGTCGATTCTCTAAAGCCAGCAGATGTTACAGACGAAAGATGGGCCCCTCTGAAGCGTGTCGTCGGCAGCCTTTCAGGTAGCGTGCCAGCACAAGCTGATTTGACTTGGCAGGAGGGCGTTATCGTAAGGCTCGAATGGGCTGACGACAAGTTATGGCTCGTCTTTGAACCGCGAACACTCTTGGAAGGTGTGACCGAAGAAAATCGCGCTGCCGCGACGGATTTCTCACGTGAACGAAGCGTGAGACGATACAACAGACCGCTCAATGAACTTGTTTCTTTTTGGGGTGATTTGCTCTCGGCCGAGGGTCGAGAGCTTCGTGCCCTCAACGTGAGGACCGGAGTTAACGCCTCTTTCACACTCGGAACAACCACCGCTTTCTCAAACCGGTCGCGCCTATGACAAGCCAAGTTTCGCCGCATCTTTGGTTCCCTGAACCCAGCCTGTCGTTTCATCCCGATCATGCTGGAGACGTCGATACACACCCCTTGAGAGGACTGTTGCGATACGGCCCGTATTCGGCTGGCCTTGTCCCAGACCCAATCCGCGTGGCGACAATCTCCCCATCGGGAGAAAGCCAGCGTCTCTATGACTTCATGAAGGCACTTAACAGCAAGTTCGATCCTACTGAACGGCGAGATTATCTTCCGCCTTGGCCGGGATTTCGAAGCGTGTTCAACCTCAATATGCGAGCAGCTGAAAAAGGGTGCCATATCCAATTGGATGAGCGATTGGAGCACGAAATGACTGACTCCGGCACACCGCATATTGTCCTCTCGTCGCGTCTCACACGGGCGCTGCAAGCACTCGACGCAATGCGTGAGCGCTTCGATGTTATCTTCATCTATGTTCCGCAATCGTGGTCGGCCGGTTTCTTCGGCAACACTGATGAGGACTTTGATCTGCACGACCACCTCAAGGCGGCAAGCGCAGCGCGACGGCTTCCAATCCAGCTTGTTAGAGAGGACAGAGCGCTGGCGTACCCCCACAAAGCAAGTGTCATGTGGCGTATTGGCTTAGCACTCTATGCAAAGGCAGGTGGCGTTCCTTGGAAGCTGGCTGATTCAGATCCAGATACGGCTTACATCGGGATTTCCTATGCAGTACGGCCCGTCGAATCTGATAAACCTCGCTTTGTGACATGCTGCAGTCAAGTTTTCGACGGCGATGGTGCGGGGTTAGAGTTCGTAGCCTATGACGCTAACGAGGTTGATGTGCAGCGCGATAATCCGTTCTTGTCTCGCAACGAAATGTTCCGGGTCATGACACGCTCTCTTGACCTCTATCGGCGCAGACACGCAGGACGAACACCTCGGCGTGTTATCGTCCACAAATCGACGGAGTTTAAGTTCGAAGAGATCGACGGTTGTATGGAAGCACTGCACCTGTGTGAAGCCGTCGATCTGGTTCAAATCGTTGAAGACGTTCCGTGGCGGGGTGCGAAGATTGACCCGCCAAGAGGCGCTAATCGAAAGGGAGCGCCTGCAGGATATCCGGTCGATCGTGGTTCACTTTTGGGTCTTGGACCACGCGAGTGCCTCTTGTGGATGCATGGCAATGTCGCCGGCATCAATAACTCTGGCTCTTACTTTCAAGGTTCAAGAAGCACACCAAGACCGATCAGGCTTGTGCGTCATGCTGGCCACGGGCCGTGGGATGACACCGCACGGTCTGCTTTGGCGCTGTCCAAAATGAACTGGAACAATGACGGCCTCTACGACCAGCTCCCGGTGACGATGAGTTACGCCAAGGTGCTTGCACGGGTCGTCAAACGAATGCCCGGCCTTGGAAAGGCACCTTACCAGTTCCGGTTCTTCATGTAGCCGTTGTTTGGGCGGTGAGCGCGTTATGATCACATCATTTGCAGAATTTCTTGAGCAGCTCCAAGCAAAGGAAGCAGAACTTCTCGCCGCGGAATCGGTGCAACACGCGCCAACGATTGGTGATATGTATGAGGGCCTCACCCGTGAGCTTGTTCAACGGGCGATTCCAAAGGAGCTCAATCTTCGCCTTGTCGACGGTTTTGTCATCGGTGTTGACGGAAAACACAGTCATCAAACCGACGCAATGCTCGTCAAAGGGGACCGTGGTCGTCAGCTCCCAAAAACGGATACGTGGGAATGGCCGATCGCTGACGTCCTGGCGGTGTTTGAGGTCAAGAAAAACCTCTACGGGAATGAACTTGTCGACAGCATCAACAAGATGCGAACCATCTCGCTCCAGCAAAAGGAACGGCTCTCCGAGAACAGGCAGGTTCATCTCGGTCCGTCGAACAGCGCGTTCGCCCGACTTTTGGGCCGGTCTGTTGATTGTCACTGAGAACTGACCCGGCAACTGCAGAAATTGTCATTGAGAATTGACCCATGTGCAACCTTGCCCCTGCTTGATTCAGCTG
>NZ_AXBG01000028.1 GCF_000473225.1 Sedimentitalea nanhaiensis DSM 24252 | reverse complement strand
CATGCTGTCACAGCTGCTCAAGGCCGAAATGGCTGAACGTGAGGTGCGTTCCGTCGCCTATCACATGAAGGCAGCACGCTTCCCGGCATACAAGGATCTCTCTGGCTTCGACTTTGCCGCCAGCGAAATCCGTGAAGCCTTGGTCCGCCAGTTGCATCGCTGCGAGTTCATGGATGGGACCGAAAACGTGGTGCTGATCGGAGGCCCAGGAACTGGGAAATCGCATGTCGCCACCGCTCTTGGCATCCAAGCGATCGAACATCACCGTAAACGCGTCCGCTTCTTCTCGACGGTTGAGTTGGTCAATGCGCTGGAGCAGGAAAAGGCCCAAAACAAGGCGGGGAAGATCGCTGAGGCGCTGGTGAAAACCGACTTGGTGATCCTGGATGAGTTGGGATATCTGCCGTTCAGCGCTTCGGGAGGCGCGTTGTTGTTCCACCTTCTCAGTAAACTCTACGAGCGCACCAGCGTCGTCATCACCACGAACTTGAGCTTCAGCGAATGGGCCAGCGTGTTCGGCGATGCGAAAATGACCACCGCGCTACTCGACCGCCTTACCCACCGCTGCCACATCCTGGAGACCGGCAATGACAGCTATCGGTTCAAGGCCAGCTCGGAGACAGCGAAAAAGAAACGAAAGGAGACAGCAGCATTGACGCCATCATGACGCAAAGAACATAACAGCTGGGTGGGTCAAGTCTCGGTGACAATGCCGGGTCAGTTCTCAGCGACAATCAACAAAGTGGGGTCAAGTCATAAGCCACGGAACCTGTGGATATATTGCAATTAAGGGTACAAAAACGCTTCAGAACGCCGTGAATCCGCAATTTCTGATTAATTTGGGTACAGTGACAGCGTGTTGCGCGCCGTGCGCTCAGAGCTCTCGAGGACGATCTGCGCCTCGCCGCGTTCTAGCGCGCCATACCGAAGGTCCTCCGAAATGAAGTCGGGCGCACTCTTGTCATCGACAGGATCTTCGACCAGTCTCCGATAACTGTTTTCGAGACCGCCTAGAGTCAAAACCCAATCAAATCATTGAAGCTATGCCATTCGTTTGATTCTCTGCTCCCAGACATGATCGCCCGCGACAGCGTTCCGAAAGCCGCCGATATGGAACGGAAAACGCATCCATGACCTGCGCCTCCGGCACGGTGAATCCGAGGCGAGTCGGGGGCCGGAAAACCGGCCAGGGTCCTGCCCGCGCGGGGAGCGAAGTCCGGGAAATGAGGCTTGCCAATGGTTGGTTTTCTGTCGAAATGGGAGCAGTCCGCGCAGCGGAACGTAAAACATATCACGCGTCCGGCACTGAAAAGAACCCGTTTGGGCGATGCGGGCGGGTGCGCCAAAAGGGAGAGACAGAATGGATATTTCGTACAATTTCGGCGCGCGTGTTGTGCTGGTGACCGGGGCCGTTTCGGGGATTGGCCGCGCTGTCGCCACTGCGCTTGCCAGCGCCGGAGCGCGTGTGGGGCTTGCCGATTTGCGTCTGCTCCGAGTTCTGAGATTGCCTGACGAGCGACCTGCAAAGCGCTCTCCGACACTCTTGGGCGGCACAATCCATGTGTTTCATGCCCGGTTGGATGCCCTGTTTTACTTAGTCCGGGAAGCGGTCGACCGAGGTCCTGCGACAATCCGCAGATCCGCTCGATCACCCGACGATGTTGAGGTAAGACGCGGCTCAACTCCCGGACCGCTCGGTCGTTTTCTCGCAGTATGATGGCGGCAGCCAACAAGGGACGGGTCGTGCCGATACCGACCGCAGCAAGCGCCAGGAGCCTTTCGCGCTTGTTCCCGGAGGTGAGCGACCAAAGACGCCCGATCTTCAGCACCGACATGACTTGCAGGGCCAGACTGATCCGGCGCAACCGCGCGAGATCGGCCGTGGCCGCAGCCGTCTTCAAAACTTCGGCGCCGCGTAGAGCGCGGGCATGAAGTCTGCCTGATACATCTTTGGCTGGATGTCTGACGTCAGCGCCAATGGGACAGTTTAGGCTGAATTGATAAGAGAGGGTTTCTGGCACATCGTAACCACCAAGGAGTGGAGATGAGACAGAAACCCGGAACCAAGCAGAGCCACGGCGAGAAGGTCGTCAAGGACATCCGCCGTGCGACCATCTTCGAGATGAACGTGGAAAGCTACAGACGGCGGACGGCGATGGAGGCGAAACGGAAGAGAGGAAGGCCTGCCGCTTACGCGACAATCAAAAATACACCGCTGATTGACGCGGAGCGATAAACAGCTGCAGAAGAAATTCTTGCCAGCGACAATCACGGTGATATCGTCTCCGATGCCGCGACATAGAATCTCATCCTGTTTGTCGCCAGCGTCTCACCCAGATTGTCGCGCTATAGTTCCTGCGATCACTCATGTGGGAGAACAGGGTAATCGATGTATCCCTCGGCCCCGCCGCCATATGCGGTCGCGCCGTCAAGTGCGTTGAGGGGTGCGTTCTGCTGTAGCCGGGCCACCAGGTCCGGGTTGGCAATATAGGGACGACCAAAGGCGATTAGATCGGCGGCGTCACTGCGGCGCGCCGCAATTGCAAGGTCTCTGTCATAGCCATTGTTGGCGATGTAGATCCCGTTGAAATGCTGCCGCAAGATATTCAGATCAAATCCACCCTCGACGGCTCGTGCTCCGCCCGTCACACCTTCCACAACGTGGAGATAAGCCAGATCAATATCATTCAATTGATCGACAAGTGCGGTGAACACGGGTGCAGGATTGCTGTCCGTAAGGCCATTGGCAGTGCTGATTGGGGATATCCGAAGACCTGTGCGGCCATCATCGCAGATGGCCGCGACAGCTTTCGTGACCTCAAGTGTCAGCCGAATGCGGTTCTCGACCGATCCGCCATAGCCATCAGTACGCTGGTTGGCCCCGTCACGCATGAACTGATCGAGTAAGTATCCGTTCGCGGCGTGAATCTCGACGCCATCAAACCCTGCGGCAAGAGCGTTGCGCGTCGCTTGTGCGTAATCTGCGACAATCCCCGGTAACTCCTCCAGAGCCAGCGCCCGCGGTGTGAGTGCTGGTTTCTTTCCATCCGGAGTGAACGCATCCACTTCAGGGCGAACAGCGGAGGGAGCGACAGGCAATATCCCACCGGCCTGCACATCCGGGTGGGACACCCTGCCTACATGCCACAGCTGAGCAAAGATGCGGCCACCCTTGTCATGCACACCGGCCGTGACGGGGCGCCAGCTTTCAATTTGCTCGTCGGTCCAGATCCCGGGAGTAAAGGCGTACCCTGTGGCCTGCGGCGAAATGTTCACGCCTTCACTGATGATCAGGCCTGCCGATGCGCGTTGGGCGTAATATTCCTGCATCATTGGGGTGGCGATGTTTTCGGGGGACCGCGCGCGGGTTAGGGGGGCCATTACGACGCGGTTTGACAGCGTATAAGGTCCGACAACGACGGGGGAAAAGAGATCGGTTTCAGGGATGGTTGACATAGTAACTCCTCGTCTCCTGGCTGGCAGGAGAGTGAATTTGGGACAAAGGGGTGGGCCGGTTGCTTTGGGCGTGTCGGATGTGGCCAACGCCTGATCCGGTCGTTTTGGGGGCGAATTTGTGGCGGCGGCGCAGGGCTTAGGTTAAAGGCGCTGCGCCGCCAATCGAGCTTGCAATGCAGGGTTTCCGATCTACAGATTGGTCATCTGCATCCCTTGTTCCGTGTAACGGTCGCCAGCGGCAGCGCCGCGTGGGAACAAGGTGTCGAGGCGGGTGAGAATGTCCTCGGTTAGTGTGACATCGGCGGCCCCAATATTGTCTTCAAGATAGGTGCGCCGTTTGGTGCCCGGGATCGGAACAATATGATCGCCTTGGGCCAAGACCCATGCGAGCGCCAGTTGCGCAGGCGAGCATCCGGCGCTGTCGGCGATGGCACGGTATTGCTCCAGAAAGTTCAGATTCTGATCCAGATTTCCATCGGTAAAGCGCGGCTGGGTGTGCCGGAAATCATCATCAGCCAGGTCGCTTAGTGTGGTGACCTTGCCGGTCAGAAAGCCGCGCCCAAGCGGGCTGTAGGGTACAAAAGCCGTACCCAATTCGGCGCACGTGGCCAGCATCTCTGCCTCTGGGTCTCTCGACCACAGCGAATACTCTGTCTGAACCGCCGCAACCGGGTGCACCGCATTTGCCCGACGCAAAGTTTGTGCGGAGATTTCGCTTAACCCGATCCCCCTGATCTTACCTTCTTTGATAAGATCGGCCATCGCTCCGACCGTGTCCTCGATCGGGGTCACCCCATCAAGGCGATGCGCGTAATAGAGGTCGATCTGATCAATCCCCAGACGTTTCAGCGACGCCTCGACCGCCTGTTTCATGTAGGCCGGGCTGCTGTCGATGTGTCGTACGTCCGGATCGTCGGATCGGATGATTGCGAACTTGGTCGCCAGCGTGACGTTGTCCCGGTTTTGCCGGACGAAATCCGACAACAAGGTTTCATTCGCGCCGATGCCGTAGGTATCGGCGGTATCGTAGAACGTGACACCCAATTCAAGCGCACGGTCCAGCGTTTCATAGGATTGATCGCGGTTGGTCGGGCCGTAGAATTCGGACATGCCCATGCAGCCAAGCCCAATGGCTGATACGGATCCCAGTCCGCCACCCAGATTACGCGTTTTCATGTGTTTTCTCCTTGAATTAGGGTTGTGTGCAACGAGGATCAGCGGCCTGAAAAGCAGCAATCTCTTCGTCGTCGATAGACAGTGGCTCGCAGCCGTGCTCTTTCTCGCAAACAAAATCGTACTCAAAGCCAGCGGCGTGACAGCTCAGGCACTCACGCCCCTCAAAGTTGACCGCGTGGTCGCCCCGGCTGGTAATCGTCGTGCTCTCCGCCGTCACGTCGAGGGCAAGAAATTCCCAGCCATTGCTGTCCGGGTAGTCTGCGCTCGAGTGTTTGATCATCGCTTCAAACGGGACAAGCTGCATCACCGTGCCGACCGGGTATTCGATATCAGGCACGCGGTCGGTAAAAATACGGATGGCTTCCTTGAGCTTTTCCGGGTCGGAATGGAACAGGAAGGTGTTGCGCACTTTGGGGAAATCATAAATGCAGCCAAACATCTCCGAGGTGGCCTCAATCTCATTATTGGCTTGGGCTGAGATTTCGGCCTGGATTGGGAGAGCAACGAATGATGCGGCAAGCAAGGCCGCAGCGGTCACCAGTATGGCGTTAAATCGACTACATAGACTTAGTATTTTCATGTGTCTTTCCCTTGGATTAGAGTTGTACGAAGCGGATAGCCGTGTCGCGGGAAATGCACGGCAACCGTTCCCACCTGTGGCGTGTCCCGATGCAGAATGATGCGGGTGTCGTCGATATGGGCCAGCGTACCGTCGATGACTTCCGTGCCAAATTCATCGACCAGAACCTGTACCGGCGCGCCTATCGCGGGATGTGCAGCTCCCGTTTCTGGAAGGGGGGCGGGGGGCGCCGAAAGCGCGATGTTGATCGCTTCAGCAGGCGCCAATTCGGTTCGTGTGCCGTGACCGAACTCCGCAATGCGCGCCATCCATGCCGACAATGCCGGGAACAGCGATAGACCGCTGCCGCTGGCGGCTGTGTCAGCTTTGGCAAAAAACCAAACCACATGATAGAGTGCCAGATCAGTCAGCGCGGGCGTGTCCCCGGCAAAGAAATCGGCACCGCCCAGCAGGTTCTCAAGCCAACCAAGCCCTGTTGTAATTTGGCCGCGATGATAGCCGACATCCGCTTTCAGGCCGTCCAGATCAATCTTGTGATCCCAAAACGCCTCGCGGTCATGGATCAGGGCTGGGGGAACGGCATCAGCGCGCAGACCCATGCTGTAACGAACCACTTGCCAGAACAAAATGCGGTCCGCCCAATTGTCGAGCAACGGGGTTGCTGTGCCCACAGTGTTCGGGGCAAGGGCGCGCGCCGGAAACCGCTGGTCAAGCTCGGCGGCGATCAGGGCGGAATCACAGTAGATATCCGCCCCGATCTGAAGCACTGGGGCCCGCCTGTAGCCACCCGTCAAGGCCAGCAGATCAGCCTTTGGCGCAATAGGAGGCACGATGACCGATGACCATGACAGCCCCTTGAAGCCCATCAAAGTTCTGATTTTTTCGGAATAGGGAGAGGCTTCATAGTGGTGCAGGATCAGGTCGACCATCGTTTTTCTCCTACTTCAGCAGCCCGAGGATATCTTGCGCGGCGGCGGCGGATGAGGCGGGGTTCTGGCCGGTGACCAGTTTTCCGTCACGCAGCACGAAACTGGCCCAATCCGCCCCTTTTTCATACTGGCCACCATTGGCCTTCAGCATGTCTTCCACCAAGAACGGCACAACATCGGTAAGGCCGACGGCCTCTTCTTCGGTGTTGGTAAAACCCGTCACCCGGCGACCAGACACCAGCGGTTTGCCGTCCGCACCTTGGGTGTGGCGGAACACGGCTGGGGCGTGGCAAACTGCGCCGACAGGCAAATCGGCGGCGGCGAAGGCCTCGATCAGGCGTTTGCTGTCCGCGCTTTCGGCCAGATCCCACAAAGGGCCGTGGCCGCCCGGATAGAAGATGGCGTCGAACCCGTCTTCGGTTACATCCGAAAGCTTCAGCGTCGTCGCAAGATGCTTTTGCGTCTCTGGATCGTCTTTGAACCGACGGGTGTCGTTGGTCTGTGCGTCAGCGTTGTCGCTGGACGGATCAATCGGCGGCTGTCCCCCTTTGGGCGAGGCCAGTATAATATCTGCTCCGGCGTCCTTGAAGACGTAATAGGGGGCCGCAAACTCCTCCAGCCAGAAGCCAGTTTTCTTGCCTGTGTCCCCGAGTGTGTCGTGGGATGTCAGTACCATCAGAATTTTCATGTTATTTTCCTATTTTTTCTGGCCGACGCGGATCACGCGCTTGCCAAAGTTTTCGCCATTCAGCAGGCCAATGAAGGCTTCGAGCGCATTTTCCAAACCGTCGATGATCTCTTCGCGGTACTTGATTTGGCCGCTTTCGATCCACGCCCCCATGTCTTTGGCAAAATCCGGGTAGAGGTGGCCGAAGTCGTCAAAGATGATGAAGCCCTGCACCTTGATCTTCTTGCGCAGGATTTGACCCATAAGCCAATTCATCCGGTCCGGTCCTTTGGGCAAGTCAGTCGCATTATACTGAGAGATCAATCCGCAGACCGGCACCCGTGAGTTTGGATTCAACAGCGGGATGACCCCGTCGAGGACCTTGCCGCCGACATTTTCGAAATAGACATCAATGCCATCGGGACAGGCCTTTGCAAGCTGTTCGGCAAAGTCATCTGCCTTGTGATCGATACAGGCGTCAAAACCCAACTCATTGACCGCATGGGCGCATTTTTCTGGCCCGCCCGCGATGCCGACCACGCGGCAGCCAAGGATCTTGCCGATCTGGCCCACAGTGGCCCCGACCGGGCCGGTTGCGGCCGCCACGGCGATGGTTTCGCCCGGCTTTGGCGCGCCAATTTGCGTCAGACCCGCCCAAGCGGTAAATCCGGGCATACCCATGATACCGAGCGCCCAAGACGGGTGTGCAGGCGAGGTACCCAGATTGGTGGTCCGCGTGCCATCCGACAGCGCATAATCCTGCCAGCCATTGAAGCTGAGCACCCAGTCGCCCGGCGCAAAGCCATCAACCTTTGAGGTGACGACCTGAGCCACTGTGCCGCCCTCCATCACGCCATCAATTTCCACCGGCGCGGCGTAAGATGGCGCATCGCTCATGCGCCCCCGCATATAAGGGTCCAGCGACAGATATTCGGTGCGCAGAAGCATCTGCCCAGCACCGGGGGAGGGGACGTCCCCTTCGACCAAGCGAAGCGTGTCCTTGGTCGGTTCGCCTTTGGGGCGTTCCGCCAACACAAGCTGGCGGTTTACTGTTTCAGTCTGTGCCATGGTCATCATCTCCTACAAGGCTGTTTCAAGAATGCGGCGGGCATCTTCGGGGGTGATGGCATTTTGTTCGCCAAGGGCGGTCATGCCGTGATCCTTCAAGGCGGCGACGATAAGATCAATTTCAGGTGCAGCAATTGCGTAATCGCCGAGTCGGGTTTTGATACCCATCTGTTCAAAGAACCTGCGTGTTGCCTTGATCACGGCATCAATCCGCGCATCATCAGATCCCTCACGGATGTCCCAAACATTAGCAGCATATTGCAGCAGTTTCTCGCGTTTGGGGCCACGTTGGTCGCTCATCAGTGACGGCAACACGACAGCCAGTGTGCGGGCGTGGTCGGTGTCATTGAGCGCAGTAATCTCATGTCCGATCATATGGCTTGCCCAGTCCTGCGGGACACCTGCGCCGATCAGGCCATTCAGTGCCAGTGTTGCCGTCCACATCAGGTTGGCGCGAACGTCATAGTCCTCCGGCGTCTCAAGGGCTTTGGGCCCAAGCTCGATCAGGGTGCGTAGCAGGGTTTCGGCAAAACCGTCCTGAACGCGCGCGGCGGATGGATAGGTCAGATATTGTTCGATGATGTGAACAAACGCGTCGGCCACGCCGTTCGCGATTTGACGGGGCGGCAGCGTGTAAGTGACCTCGGGGTCCAGCACCGAGAAAACCGGGTAGCAATGTGGGCTACCAAACGGAAGCTTAGCGCCCTTCTCGGGATTGGTGATCACAGCGCCAGAGTTCATCTCCGAACCGGTGGCGGGCAAGGTCAACACGGTGCCAAAGGGCAGCGCTTGCGTGATGACCGACCCGCGAGATGTCAGGATGTCCCAGGCGTCGCCATCATATTTGGCCGCCGCCGCGATAAATTTGGTGGCGTCAATAACGGAGCCACCGCCGACAGCCAACAGGAAGGTGATCCCTTCTTGGCCAATCACGTCGACAGCCTTCAGCGCAGTGGCAAAGCGCGGATTGGGCTCAATACCGCCAAATTCGACCAAGGTCCGGCCCGCAAGTGCCGCACGCACCTGACCAAGGACGCCTGTTTTCTCCGCGCTGCCTCCACCATAAAGGATCAGCACCTTTGCGTCAGCCGGAACCTGATCCTTCAGGTCCGCGATACGACCCTTTCCAAACAGGATATGTGTCGGATTGCGAAAGTCAAAATTGTTCATGGGCTCAGTTTCCTTCAGTTTCAATGTGCAGGCGCACGTCAACGTTTCCGCGTGTGGCGTTGGAGTATGGGCAGACCTGGTGCGTCGCTTCGACAAGTCTTTCAGCATCCTCGCGGGTCATGCCCGGCAGATGTGCGGTAATGTCGAGATCAAGTCCGTATCCGCCCTCGGGGCGTTGGCCGATGCCCACCTCAACCGACGTTGATGCCACTTTGGCATCCAGTTTGAGTTGTTTTGCGGTCATTTCCATCGCGCTATCAAAACAGGCCGCATAGCCAAGCGCGAACAACTGCTCGGGGTTCACCCCCGCCTCGCGGCTGTCCGGGCGGACCATCTGGACTGAAAAGCTGCCGTCGTTGAGCGCGGCGGTGCCCGAGCGTCCTCCGGTTGCCGTTGCAGTGGTTGTGTAGAAGATTTTCATGAGCTTCCTTTCGCGAATAGACTGGTCGTCTATCGATGTGTCAAAATTTTTAGGGTTATGGTCCTGGAACGAGCACCTTTGTGGCATTCATAGCGGAATTGAGCGGGGCTTCACTGTGCGAGAGGCTCGCGACGAGGCTAGCTCCAAGCCACATGTGGTAGATCATTTCTGCCGTGGAGCGGGGGTCTTCAAGCGCGGCGATCGTGCCATCGTTCGTTCCCTGTTCAAGGGTCTCCGTCAGGCGCGCGACGATTTCGGACACACTTTTCTGCAAGATATTGCTCATGTTCTCCGAGAGGTCAGCAACCTCTGCGGACAGTTTGACGACCAAGCACCGGTCTTCGAGGTTGGGGCTGATCTGTTTTTTCCGCCACTCTTCGAAATAGGTCAGAAACCGAGACCGTGAATCCATGTCCGGATGCGCAAGCGACGCGTTCAGGCGTGTGCCATACTCCGTCATAAAATCATTCAACAGCGCACAGCCATAAGCTTCCTTGGAGGCGAAATAGTGATAGAACGACCCCTTCGGAACGCCGGCCTCTTTCAAGAGCGCACTCAGGCCGACACCTGTGTAGCCCTGCTTGGCTGTCAGGCGGCGTCCTGTGGCCAATATCTGTGAGCGGGTGTCGTTTTTCTGTTCCATGATCCCAGATATAGTCTCATTAGACCGGTCGTCTATGGGTGGCGTAGCTTTTTCTAATCACAGGGCTGTGAGCGGCGCTGTGAAACGGAGCGGGAAAGGCGCTAGCCGGCATGCACACCAGTTAGCAGCTTTGACATCCAGCCCAGAAAAACAAGCAATGCATACGCAAATCGATGCGGCACGCCCTTAGTTTGCGTTCAGCACTGCTTCCAGCAAACCAGGAAAGCGACGGTCAAGCGCATCTCTTCGCAGTGAAAGCAGGCGACCCCGCCCCTTGGGGATATTCCGGATCACACCTGCTTCGCGCAACACTTTGAACAGGTGCGACTTGGTGGATTTCGCCACTTCCGGATCCATTAAATTGCAGTTTGCCATTTCGACCGGGCCGTCGCGGAGCTGACGCACGATGTCCAACCGGCCCGGATCGCTGAGTGCGAACAAGACTTGCGTCAGTTGCAGCTCCTGTTCCTGCGGGTGCGCAAGATCGGGGCTGACAGTGTCGGGTAAGATACTCATGGTTCGAATATACTTGAACCTTCCGCAGGAAGAAACTAGAGAAAGGTTCGATAAACTTCGAACCCTTATGAAGGACTGCATTCCAAAATGACTACGATTGTGATGTCACCCAAGGCTAGAGAGCGCGCTGGTTTCGCAATCGTGCTTACTGGAAGCGCTCTGATGATGGCGAGCGCGAGCGCGCCGTCCCCCTTTTATCCGCTACTGCAGCAGCAACTTGGTTTTTCGTCTTTGGTCGTGTCGGAGATATTCGCAATTTACGCAATTGCCCTTCTTGCGACACTGTTAGTGGCCGGATCAATCTCGGATCATGTCGGGCGGCGCCCTATTCTGTCGATAGGGTTCGTGCTACTCGCTGTTTCCGCCGCCGGATTCGAGCTGTCAGGTTCTGTGCCTGCGTTGTTGTTGGCTCGTGTAGTACAGGGCGTAGCATGCGGCCTTCTTTTGTCTACGCTGTCGGCTGCGATTACGGATCTTGAACCCCCTGAATTCAAGGGCATCGCGGCGATCTGTAATTCAGTCATCCCCCTCGTCGGGCTGGCCCTGGGGGCCTTGGTATCCGGCTTCGCGATGGAGCACCTTACCGAGCCAAAATTTGATATATTCACTGGGATTGCAATGGCCAGCCTGGTGTTGGCGCTGGCCACATGGGGCTTGCCCGAAACATCGCCACGGCATGAAGGCTTGTTGCAGGCGCTGAAGCCTCGCGTTGGCCTCCCGATCGAAGTCAGGGGCACGTTCTGGCGTGGCGCTCCGGCGCTATTCGCGGGCTGGGCCACAGGGGGGCTGTATCTGTCGCTTGGCGCACTCATCATCTCACAGGTTTTTGGTATTCAAAATGTGATTGTCCAGGGCTTCGTGGTCGCATTCCTGGCCGGGGTTGGTGCGCTGGCTTGTTTCATTGCGCGCAACTACTCTGCTCGTGAGGTCACGTTGTTTGGCGCCGCAGCGCTATCAATGGGAACCTTTGCCACTTTGTTTGGCATTCATTACGAAAATCTAGTGCTCTACCTTATTGCGCTCGCCGTTGTGGGGGCGGGTTTCGGCACCTGCTTTTACGGTTTCATCCGCTCGATTATTCCACTGGTACCGGAGGATGTCAGAGGAGAAACTTTCGCTGCGCTATTCTGTATCAGTTACTTGGCATTCGGCTTGCCAGTGGTAATTGCCGGACTTTTGGTGCCGGTATTCGGGCTGAAAGTCGTTGTGATCTGTTACGGCAGTCTGATCGCCTCTCTGGCCTCTCTCGCAGGGCTGATGCGCAAATTTGGTCGAACCGACTAAGGACCCAATCTAGCCTCAACACATTGGCTGCATTACCGAATGCAGCGGGTGATTCAGGCTCTAGACGCGTTAAATGTCCCGGAAGCAAATAGACCGAATTTGACCGTCCCAGACATGGTGTCGCCGTCGCGCGCTCCCAAAAACTTCAACTTCATCGGCATCGGAAGCTCAATCTTTGTGGACCACGCAATGGCTGCTGCGCTAATTTCCAAATCTTGCATTGGACCTTTGCCATTTTTGCCAGCCATCTCTCCAACCGGAACACCACCGTCATTCCCCAATTTCAGTGTCGCATCAAATTCTCCCGTTGGCGCTTTGATAGTAATATTCCAGTATTCCATTAACGAGTTCCTTGCAGGTGTTGCAGAGAGTTGCGTATTATTGTCAAAATGATCTGCGTCTTTCCCAAGAATCTCAATCTCTTTTTCTAGGCGCCTCTGAATGGTGCAAGGAACCTAGTGAGGCATGCCATCGGAACTGGCCAGAGAACAAATACTGGCGATAGCCTTGAGGCACATTATTTGAGCCCGTCGCGCGGCAAAGCTTGTGCGACGGGCTCCCCAGTCGTTATCCAGCAGCGTATTGTGTCGCTTGCCCCGCCACCACGAACCATGTGACCAGCAGCGCGTTTGCGAAGGCGCCGGGCAAATAGCTTGCGGTTCTTTGGTAGAGGAACGTGCTAATGATCGCCGCGGTTAGCAGCAGTGGCACAAACTGAAACATGACGATGGTGTTCAGTGGCTCGGATGGTGTCAGCAGTATGCCGTTGGAAAACAACGCGGCGTATTGCATGATCAAGAACACCAGAAACCCACCCATCAGCGCCAGCGCATTCAAGGTGTAGGTTGCGCGCAGGCTTTGCCCCGCAACAGACAGCCCCCCATGCAAAGCGCGCATTGCCAGAACGAAGTAGATCGTAAAGGGCACGAGATAGACCAGCGCTGTCACAAATCGTTCAGCGGTCAGCAATTTGACACCAACGAACCAGAAGCGAAAATCAACCTTGAGGAAGAAATCGACAATCACAGCCGAAAGGTAGGCCACAAATACCGCCACCCCCGCAAGCACCAGCGACCGGGCGGCTTTGATTGGGAAGGCGACTGGCTGCGTGCGGATCACGAGCCCGACAAGCCCTGCGACGGCACCGTTGATGACGGCCCAAAACGCAACCTGTGACGTGATGGTCTGAGGGAGTAATGCCGAGGCGGGAAACAACGATTCAGCAAGGGTGAAAAGCGGATAATAGTTCGCCACCGGGAACAGCGCGCTGAACAGAAATATTCCCCACCACTTTGGACCGCGCGTCGTATGCGCCGCAGCCACGGGTGTGGCTTGCAGGTCGCGCAACCAGGGCAGGGACAGTAGCCCGTTCAACGTGCCCATGATCAGCACTACGAAGCCTACCAAGCCGATTAATGTGGCAAATTCCTTGTAAAACCAGATTTGGTTGTCGGCAGGCAGCGGGCGGGCGCCGTCCAGCGTTTGCGCAAACCAATCCACCGAATGGCCGATAGCCGCCCGCGACAGGTGATCACCGGGGTGTGTGACAGGTGGTTGCCACAGGATGCGCGCGTTGCCTGCTGCTATGTCGCCATAAATTCTGCCTTCTTCTACGGGCGTTTCAGAACTGAAAAACGCCATCAATTTTGGGCTTTGTTCTACATCATCGGCCTTATCCACGCCCCACATGAGGCTTGAAAATTCGTCGTATGCAGAAAACACGACTGACACGTTGCGTGGCCAGTCTGCGGTACCTTCAGCTGCAAAGGGCGCGCCGACGCTGGACCCTTCTAGTACGATAGATTTGTAATCATCGGGATAGGTGGCTGCCGCCGCCAATACTGTCCAGCCGCCCATTGAGTGGCCTTCCATGCCGATGTTATCAACATCAACAATATCGAGACCGCGCAGATATTGCAGCGCTGCGGGCCCGCCGAAACCGGCCGAAAATGCGGCGCCTTCGGAGTAGCCATGACCAGTTTGGTCAATAGACAGAACCACATAGCCGCGCCGCGAATATTCAATGGCAAAGCCGGATTGAACCTCGCGGGTGTTGATATAGCCATGAACCGCCAGAATGGCCGGCGCTTTTGTTTGGGCCGTGACGCCTTCAGGCACGTAAAGTAGCCCGCTTTGCAGATTGCCATTGGCACCGATAAAGCGGACATCTTTAATGGTGACACCGTTTGTTGTTTGCACCAAGTGAGCCGCAATAGATCCGACAAATACCAACACCAGACCCAAAGCGAATATTCGCCAGTTCGTTTTCATGTTCTGTCTCTCCCTTCCGTTAATTAAAAAGGGGGGCCGATGGCCCCCCTGAATTAGTGATCAGTTGACGCCGTAGGTATCAGCATCAAGCCGGTCATAGATTTCGCTGCGCGCCAATGCAGCGAGTGCCTCCGTGTCGGTACGGTCAACATCTTTCAGCAGCGCTTCCCAGCGGTCGATGATCCCTTTGAAAGCTGTCAGAACTTGATCCGGGTTTTCCACACCGCGCGATGTTGCGTTTTCGATCAGCGCGGTTTCGTCGGCGACAACGAAATCAGCCAACGCTTGCTGCAAGGCCGCGTCAGGGTCCAGAACAGTCATGCCGGCGTCCTTGGCCGAAGCGACGGCTGTGGCAACATCGGCGTCAAAGGCGACGCGGTGCTGCGCCAGCTCATAAGCCATTTCATCGAACAGAACGCGGCGCTGTTCGGCGGTCAGCCCCTGCCAAAACCCTGCGTTATAGCCCCATTCAAACCCTGCGTAGTAGTTGCCGATGGCGAGAGTATTCATCGAGGTGACGACATCCTTGAGGCTAAAGCTGTCGAGGGCATCCGCAGCCGCAACCGCGCAATCCAGCGAGCCTGTGTCAAGCCCGGTGTACATTTCGCTTGACGGGATCGAAACCGGAACGGCACCGACAAATTCGGCAAAGCGGGACCAAGCGCCACCGGCCATGCGCATCCGCTTGCCTTTTACATCCGCTAGGGTCTCAACGTCTGTGTTGCACATCATGAAATACTGCGATGTTGAATAGCCACCGCCGAACACAACGCCATTGTCAGCCCATTCTGCGAGGGCGGCGGGGTATGTCAGTCCGAATTCGGTCGAGGCAAAGGCCATGACCATCGGATCGGTATTGTAGAACGCCATGTTGCCGATCAGGTTGGCAATCGGCAGTTCGGCCGGGGTGTAGGTACCGGCATGATAGCTGACCTGCGCCACACCATCGCGTACCCCCTGCAAGGACGAGGCTGGCGGCAGCAAGGAGCCTGCGGAAAACACACGGAACGTCACCTCGCCATTAGTGCGTTCGGCCACACGTTTGGCAAAGTCCACATAGGGGCCGCGCACCATCGAATGCCGCTCGGCGAAGAAATGGTTTGCGTTATACTCTTCGGCTGCCGCAGGCGCGGCAATGGCCAGCCCAAGCAACGTCGCGCTGAGAGTTTTAAATATTTTCATGGTCGTCTCCTCCAGTTGAAATTTTGTCAGTTGGTCATGAATGACGGCAGGAACAGGCTGATCGCGGGAAAAGCGATCAGCAGAATTAGGGTCAATAGATCCATGGCGATGAACCATGTTGTGCCGGACATGATGTCCTTAAGCTTTACCCGCCCGGCCAGCGCGCCGTGCAGGACATAAAGATTCAAACCCACGGGTGGCGTGACCAGACCGATCTCTAGCAGTTTGATGGTGATGATGCCGAACCAAATCAGGTTTACATCCGCCGCTTCCAGTACCGGCAGCAGGACGGGCAGGGTTAGCAGCATCAGACCGATTGAATCGATCACCATGCCAAGGATGACAAACAGCACCGCGATCATCACGATGATGATGATTTGGTTGTCCGACACCGCCAGCATGCCGTCAGCCAGTGCCCGCGGCACGCCCGACAGGCCCATAAAACGGGTGAACATGATGGCACCGATCGACAGAAAGAAGATCGACGACGTGGCGATCACTGTTTGGCGGATGGCCGTGCCCAGGGCTTGGCGCGTCAGGCTGCGGCGGAACGCAGCAATGGAAAGGGCCAAAAACGCCCCGACGCTGCCCGCTTCGGTTGGAGTAAAAAAGCCGCCAAATATGCCACCCAATACGCCAAAGATCAGCACTGGGAATGGCCAGACGGATAGCAAAAGCGTCCAAAATTGTGGCCATGCGAAGGGGTTTTTAACCGGCGGTGCGAGCGACGGTTTCAGCGTGCAGCGCACCGTGATCATACCCATATAAACAAGCGCGGAAACAACACCTGGGATCAGTCCTGCAATGAAAAGCTGGCCTATAGATTGCTCAGTAAAAATCCCGTAGAGCACCATAAGGATGGACGGCGGGATGAGTGAGCCCAATGTGCCGGATGCGGCCACCACTCCTGTAGCCAATGAAGGGTGATAGTTTGCCCGCAGCATTTCGGGCACAGCGATGCGCGACATGGCAGCGGTCGTGGCAATGCTCGAGCCCGAGGCAGCAGCGAAAAGACCGCATGCCCCGACACTGGCCGAGGCCAAGCCACCTGGTACCCGCGCCAGCAGCATCCGCAACAGATCAAAGGCACCTGCCGTCAGGCCGGTACTGGCTGCGATAAAGCCCATCAAGAGAAACATCGGAATGGCCGTCAGCGACCAATCCCCGATAAAGCTGAAGGGCAACGCGCTGATAATACCAAAAGCCGCCGTCAGATTTGTCATTACGGTGATGCCAATAATTGAGACAATCATCAGTGCCACACCAATCGGCGTGCGGATCGAAAGCAGCGCGAACAGGGCGGCAACACCGGCCCAACCAATCATAAGTGCACTCATCCCGCGGCCTCGTCAGTGGTGTTTCGCGTCACGGTTTTTCCCTGAATTACCATGATCACGCGCAGTAAAGCGGCTATCGCAGCCAGCGTGAAACCAAGGGGCAGCATACAACGGGCGGGCCAGACGATGATCTCTCGACTGCCCATCACCACTTCGCCCACACGAAAGGCGCGGATGGCGTCCTGCCCTGTGCGCCATGCAATCACAGCCAGAACGGCGGCTGTCGCCATCAGCGTAAGCAGCAGACAAACTTTCTGAAGCGGTGCCGGGAAGAGGTTGAACAACAAATCAACGCTGATTTGGTCATCCTCTAATTCGACAAGCGCCATGGGAAGCATGACGATACCAACCATGTAGTAATAGGATGAAATCTCGACCGTGCCCTGGATGGGGGCATTGAACGCGACCTTTAATACGACATCCAGCGTCACATGCAGCATCATAAAAAGCAGACCCGCGCCGCCTAGGTACATCAGCGTTTGCGTCAAGCGTCGAAATGCCGTTTCCATCTTTCCCCCCTTCATGCCACGCAAATTGCATGCGCATGCCTCCGGCTCCTTTCTTTTCTTGCCCAGCAGCTACAGGCAAATACCATTGCTTGATCGGTTGATCGCATTTCGTTATCAGTCTCAGCCAGAGAGGGCATTTCATGCAGAACAAACCATCAAGCCTTGGGATCCGGCATTTGCGCTATGCGCTCGCTGTTGCGGATGCGGGGGGCTTTCGTGCCGCAGCTGAAATGCTCAACATCGCCCAGCCAGCTATTTCGAAAACCGTGCGCGATACCGAAGAAGACATGGGGTTTGAGATCTTTGTTCGAGGCACCAAAACCGTTGAGATCAGTGAAAACGGGAAGCGGTTTCTAGACGATGCGCGTCAGACCGTGGCCCAGTTTGAACGCACCATTCGCGCGTCGCGGCGAAATGGGGTGGGCGATAGGGGCCATATCATTATCGGCTATTCGGCCTTGGCCACGTCCACTCAGTTGTCAGATGGGCTCGAAACGTTTCAGGCACTTTATCCAGGCGTTCAAGTGGAAATGCACGTCATGTCGACCGACACCATGATGCGCAACATCAAAACTGGTGCGATTGATTTGGGTTTTTTGATGGCGCATGACACGGTGCGTGATCCGGGCATTTCGCAGCGTGTTGTCTGGACCTCGCCCATCGGCTTGGTCGCGCCGCATGACGCTGCTGACATGACGTTGGACGCGCTGCGCGCTGCACCGTTTATCATGGGTGTCCGCGAGAATTGGCGGGCGTATCGCGCGCTGTTGGATGACGCATTTGAACAATCGGGCTTCACGCCGATCGTCGAGGACGAGGCATGGGATATTCACGTGATCCTGCAACGCGTCGCGGACGGGCGTGGATATACCTTCCATCCGATCACAGCAGAGTCGGCGATGCCTCGTGCACTGCGGATTATGCCGCTTGAGGAGCTTGATGCCGAGCTTTCGATTGCGATCGCCTGGAGCGCTGCGGCAGATACGTCCCTATTGCGTTTGTTTCGCGCGCAATATGCATCGCAGGCAAGTGTGACTGATCGCCAACCGTGATCGGCTGATCGTATATCTCTATTTGTTTTTCGGCCTGCAAAACTTGATTTCGAACGAAACGGACGAATGACAGGATTGAAAGCCATATGGAAAACGACAGCACCGCGCCTTTTCTTCTTGAAGGATCCCGTTGCGGTGTCTTGTTGCTGCATGGCTTTACCAGCACGCCGCAAAGTGTGCGCTATGTGGGCCACCGATTGCACGCGCTTTCCGGTGCCACGGTGATGGCCCCCTTGCTTGCCGGGCATGGGACGACGCCAGAGGATTTTGCCCAAACTGGTTTTCGCGATTGGTTGAATTCTGCAGAGGACGCGCTGGAGGCGCTAAGCGCACGGTGTACTACCGTTTGCATCGCAGGGTTGTCGTTAGGCGGGACGATTGCGTTGAACCTGTCGATCCGGCGCGGTGATCTAGTTGATCGAGTTGCCACAATCAACGGGTCAACGGGCCTCTATTCACCGCAACAAATGAAAGCGTTTTTTGAAGGCTGCGCGGAGGATTATCATCCTGGCATCGGTTCGGACATTAAGAACCTTGACAACAAAGAGATCTGCTATGATCGCATACCAAATTCCGTTGCCCAAGAACGGTATGTTTTGGTGACTGCAACAGGGCAAATGTTGCCACTGCTCGACAAACCTTTGTTGATCCTACAATCGCGTACGGATCATGTCGTCAGTTCTAAGAACGGCAAACGGATCGAAGGCGCAGTTGCCTCTCGTTCCATCACCTTTTGCTGGCTCGAAAATTCTTATCACGTGGCTACTCTGGATAATGATCGAGACTTGATTGTACAGGAACTTACAAATTTTCTGACCGCAGAATAGCTCTTGTCGCGTTGCCCTTAAATCTGAGACGCGAGGGAGTGGGCAAAACTTGGGGGTGTCTGTGTATGTTGGTGGTTCATTGAGAAGGGAACTGCCATGGAAGTGCGGATTATTGTCGAGACAACATTTGAGAACGGAACCACAAAGCGGCATCGTGTCGGCTATCTATCCCGCCCGTTTCGGCGGACGCAGCCTGAGGGGTTCGGGTTGTTGCTCGAAGATGCGAAGATCATCCTGCGGCAATTGCAGAATGCGATCCTGCGCGACCAGATTGAGGAAATTTCCGCAGCCAGCAGGATCTGTCCGGACTGCGACGGGGTACGGGCTATACATGATTATCGGTCGCGTGTGCTCGACACACTTTTCGGCAGGTTCAAGGTCAAAGCGCCGCGGATTCGCTGTTGCGCCTGCAATGCTAAATCCGATGTTGTCTTAGGCGGACCGCTTTCGCCTCTCGCTCGCTTTTTTCCGGACCGCTCGACCCCGGAAATGTAACGCCTTCAGGCTGAACTCGGGGCACGATATTCTTTCCGGGAAGCGGCACGAATCTTGGAAACCTTTGTGCCTTGCGCGAAGCAGGTGAATACATCGGTGCGCAACCGTCTTGGCAAAGTCGCAAGGAACATCGACGCCATTGAGCAAACTGAGCCGGTGGTTGCGGCGGCCGTCGAAGATCCGCCTGCGTTGACGGTTTTCTTGGACGGCGCGCATATCCGATGCAGACCGGAATACCAGAAACGACACCTCGATGTTGTGGTGGGCAAGATCGAAAGCCACGACAAGTGCCGCCGCTTTGGCCTTGTTCAACAGGCGGTGCTGTCACCTGCCAGCCAGCTTCGCCAGGACTTGAGGGCTCTCGGTTGGGATCGCGGAAAAACCGTCACGGTGATCTCGGACGGGGAACCCGCCCTGCCAAACCTCGTGCGCGGCGCAGTCGGTGGAAAGGTCCGCCACATCCTCGACTGGTGGCACATTTCGATGCGTATTCAGCACATCGAGAACGCGGTGAAGGGCCTGCTGCAGGTCAGGGGCTTTTCCGGCATTCCAGTGCTGTTCAAACGTCCGGCCGAAGCGCTGCGATGGTACCTGTGGCATGGAAAAGTCCTGACTGCCACGACCAGTCTGCAATGGTTGATGGTCGATTGCGCCCGGCTGGGTACAGATGACCGCGTGGCAACTGAAGCCGTCCGGCGGGTGCAAGCCCGGTGCCGAGACCTCTATTCCTACCTTGCGAACAACATGGACAGCCTGACCGACTATGGTCGGCGGTACCGCACGGGTCTTCCGATTTCTTCGTCCCGGGCTGAGGGCTGCGTGGACGACATCGGCAACACCCGCATGGGAAAGCGACGCCGCATGAGATGGTCACCCAAGGGAGCCCACCGGGTGGCTGTTGTCCGCGCCGCCGTTCTCGACGGTCGGCTAACCGGAACCTACCAAAGAGCAGCCGCATGACCCCCAAGTTTTGCCCACTCCCTCACACCCTGCCCTTGGGTCGCGCGAATCGACTGGCAGAGGTTCGTCTTGGGGTTCAGGCAATACTCGCACTCGCGGCATTCGGGCGTGTAGAGCGGGATCACATGATCGCCCACCTCGAGCGAGGTCACGCTCTCGCCCACTTCGACGACGACGCCCGCGCCCTCATGGCCGAGGATCGCCGGGAACGCGCCCTCGGGATCGGCGCCCGAGAGGGTGAAATCGTCGGTATGGCACAGACCAGTTGCCTTGATCTCGACCAAAACCTCGCCCTTTTTCGGGCCGTCGAGGTTCACTTCCATGATCTCCATGGGTTTTCCGGCCTCGAGGGCCACGGCGGCGCGTGTTCTCATTGCAGATCTCACTTGAATTTATGTATAGACATATAAGGCGTCACCACGCTGTAGAAAGCGTGACTGGCCCCGTCAAGCATTTGGCGTCATCTGGGATGAAAGGAAGAAATCATGCAGCTGCTGAAGGGCGTCGATCTAGTGGAGGTGTCGTGGAAGAACGGCGGCGGCATCACCCGCAATATCGCAGAAGGCAAGACGGCCCTTGGCCCGGCATGGCGACTGAGCCGGGCTGATGTGGCCGGGGATGGGCCTTTCTCGAATTTCGCGGGGCTGCGGCGAGTCCTTACCGTTATCTCCGGCGCTGGCATGGACCTTGTGCACACGGATGGCACCCTGCGCGCCGATCCGCTAAAGCCGGTGGCGTTCGATGGGGGCCTGCCCGTCACGGCGCGCCTGCTGGACGGGCCGCTGACCGATCTGAACCTGATGTTCGATCCGGCCCATTGCGACGGCGCGGTCCGCCTGTTGCGTGGTCCGGCGGCGCGGGATGTAACCCCCCCGCCTGCCGGGATCACGGCGATTCACGTCGTTCATGGCAGCCCGCGTGTTGCGGGCGATGCGCTGTCGGTTGCCGATACCGCGTTTTTGAATGGGCCTGCGGATCTGGAGCTGGCCGAGGGCGACGCTCTGCTGGAGATATCCTTGCGGTATCTTGATCAGAGCGCGGCCATAACGCTGTGCATCGCGGCGCGATAGCGCGCGACGATCCCCTCGCGCGCGACATGCGCCCCGTCCTTGACCATGTGCCGCCCGGCAGACCAGACATCGCTCACCGCGCCGTCCGTCGCGGCAAAGACCAGACCATCCAGCAACTGGTGGCGCGGCAGCGCCATCAGCGCGGTGTCCTGGCTGTCGATCGCCACCAGATCGGCCAGCTGGCCCACTGCGATCGTGCCCGAGTTGCGGCCCAGGGCCTGCGCCCCGCCGCGCGCCGCGCCGGTATAGAGCATGTGACCAACCGACCCCTCCTCGACGACCATGACATTGCGCGCCATGTCGCGCAGCCGCTGCGAATATTCCAGCGTGCGCAACTCCTCGGTCAGTGAGATCCGCACGTTGGAGTCCGACCCGATGCCGAAGGCCCCGCGCGCCTGCAGATAGGCGGGTCCGTTGAACGGGCCATCGCCCAGATTGGCCTCGGTGATCGGGCACAGGCCCGCAACCGCGCCTGAATGGGCCATCGCCCGCGTTTCGGCGTCGGTCATGTGGGTGGCGTGGATCAGGCACCATTCCGGCGTGACATCGGCATTCGCAAACAGCCAGTCGACAGGGCGCGCGCCCAGCCACGCCTCGATATCGGTGACCTCCTTGGGCTGCTCGGCGATGTGGATATGGACGGGGCCGCCCTCATGCGCGGCCAGCGCGGCCGCCAGATCATCCGGCGAGGTGGCGCGCAGAGAATGGGGCGCGATGCCGACGCGGCAATCCTCGGGCAGCTCTGCCACCGCTCGGCGCGCATGCGCGACCAGATCGCCGAAACGATCCACGCTGTTGCCGAATCGTGCCTGTCCCGGCTGCAACGGCGTCTGTCCCGCGCCGCCATAGGTATAAAGCACCGGCAGATGCGTCAGGCCGATGCCCGACACCTGCGCGGCGGCAGCGATACGCGCCGAAAGCTCTGCCAGATTGTCATAAGGCCCGCCGTCCGGCTGGTGATGCAGGTAATGAAACTCGCCGACGCTGGCATATCCCGCCTCCTGCATTTCGAGGAAAACGAAGGCGGCAAACGCCTCGATATGCTCGGGGCTGAGATGCGCGGTAAAGCGATACATCAGATCGCGCCATGTCCAGAAGCTGTCTTTGCCAGCTGCGCGGTATTCCGTCATGCCCGCCATCGCGCGCTGAAAGCTGTGGCTGTGCAGGTTGGCAAGCGCGGGCAAAACTGTGTCGACGCGCAAATCATCCGGCCCGGCGCTGGCGCCTGCGGTCACCTCGGTGATCGTGCCGGCCTCCATGCTCAACCGGACATCGCCAGCCCACCCATCCGCCAGAAGCGCCTGTTTCGCGAAAATCATTTGACTGCCTTTCGAAAGTTTATGTATAGACATATACAGCGCCCAAAGCCGTTGGAAAAGCGAAACCTCAGCCATTTTGGACAGTTTATGACAGATAGCAGCACCCTTTACGTCGATTTTACAGCCGCAACCATGGTGCCGGGGGGTGACGCTTATGGCCTGATCGAAGATGCCGCGATCGTCGTCAAGGATGCGCGAATCGCCTGGGTCGGCCCGCGCGCGGATCTGCCGTCCCGGTATGACGGCACAGCGGGGCAGAGCCTCGGGGGGCGCCTCGTGACGCCCGGCCTGATCGACTGCCACACCCACGTCGTGCATGGCGGCGACCGCGCGGGCGAGTTCGAGATGCGCCTCAACGGCGCCAGCTACGAAGAGGTGGCGCGCGCCGGCGGCGGCATCGTCTCGACCGTGACGGCAACCCGCGCGTCGGATGTGGACCGGATGGTGGCGGATGCCCTGCCCCGCGTCGATGCGCTGCTCTCCGAGGGCGTATGCACGCTGGAAATCAAATCGGGCTACGGCCTCGACACCGAGACCGAGCTGCGGATGCTACGCGCCGCGCGCCGCATCGGGCACGAGCGTCCGGTGCGGGTCTGCACCACGTTCCTCGGCGCGCATGCGGTGCCAGCCGAATATGACGGCCGCCCCGACGCCTATATAGACGAGGTCTGCATCCCCACTCTGCGCAAGGCCCATGCCGAAGGGCTGGTCGACGCGGTCGACGCTTTTTGCGAAGGCATCGCCTTTTCGCCCGAACAGGTCAGCCGCGTCTTTGACGTTGCGGGCGAGCTGGGACTGCCGGTCAAGATCCATGCCGAGCAGCTGTCGAACCTCGGAGGCGCGATCATGGCGGCAGAGCATGGCGCCATCTCGGCAGATCACATCGAATATCTGGACGATGCCGGCGTCGCCGCGCTGGCGAAGGCCGTCACCATCGCCGTCATCCTGCCCGGCGCCTTCTACACCATCCGCGAGACCCAGGCCCCACCCATCGCCGCCTTGCGCAAGGCAGGCGTGCCGATGGCGCTGGCGACCGACAACAACCCCGGCTCGTCCCCCCTGACCTCGCTGCTCTTGACCATGAACATGGCCTGCACCCTCTTTCGCATGACGCCCGAAGAGGCGCTGGCCGGCGCGACGCGCAACGCGGCTGCCGCACTGGGGCTAGATGATTGCGGAACCATCGCCGAGGGCAAGCGCGCCGATCTGGCCGTCTGGGAGGTCAAGACACCGGCCGAGCTGAGCTATCGCATCGGGTTCAACCCGCTTCATTCCCGTATCTTCGGAGGCATTTCGTGACCACGCTTACCCTGACGCCCGGCGCCGTGACGCTGGACCATCTGGCGCAGATCTATTGGAGCGAGGCCGCCGTGCGCCTCGATCCCGCGTGCCATCCGGATATCGAGCGCGCCCATGCGCGGATCGCCCGCGCCGTCGCCGGAACCGATGCCGTCTATGGCGTCAATACCGGCTTTGGCAAGCTGGCCTCTGTCAAAATCGCGTCCGAGGATACGGCCACGCTGCAGCGCAACCTGATCCTGTCGCATTGCTGCGGCGTCGGTCCGGCCATTCCGCGCCGCATGGCGCGGCTGCTGATGGCGCTCAAGCTGCTCAGCCTCGGGCGCGGCGCGTCGGGTGTGCGGCTCGAGCTGACACATCTGATCGAAGCGATGCTGGACAAGGGCGTGACGCCCCAGATCCCGGCCCAGGGCTCGGTCGGGGCGTCGGGCGATCTGGCACCGCTTGCGCATATGGCGGCCGTCATGATGGGCCATGGCGAGGCCGAATTCGGCGGCACGGTGATGGCGGGCGACAAGGCGTTGGAGGCCGCGGGCCTCAGCCCGATCGAGCTGGGCCCCAAAGAGGGGCTGGCGCTGATCAACGGCACGCAATTCTCCACCGCTTTCGCGCTGGCGGGCCTGTTCGGCGCATGGCGCGCGGCGCATTCCGCGCTGGTCACATCCGCGCTCTCGACGGACGCCATCATGGGCTCGACCGCACCCTTGCAGCCCGAAATTCACCAGCTTCGCGGGCATCGCGGTCAGATCGAGGCAGGCGAGACGATGCGCGCGCTGCTCAGCGGTTCGGAAATCCGCGAAAGCCATGTGGACGGCGACGCGCGCGTGCAGGATCCCTATTGCATCCGCTGCCAGCCGCAGGTGACGGGCGCCGCGATGGATGTGCTGCGCCAGGCCGCGCGAACGCTGGAAATCGAGGCGAATGCAGCAACGGACAATCCGCTTGTGCTGACCGAGGCGGATCTGATCGTCTCGGGCGGTAACTTTCATGCCGAGCCGGTCGGCTTTGCCGCCGACATGATCGCGCTGGCCGTGGCCGAGATCGGCGCCATCGCCCAGCGGCGCGTCGCGCTGATTGTCGATCCGGTGCTCAGCCACGATCTGCCTGCCTTCCTGACGCCGCGTCCGGGGCTGAATTCGGGCTACATGATCGCCGAAGTCACAACCGCCGCATTGATGAGCGAGAACAAGCATCTGGCCAATCCTTGCGTTACCGACAGCACGCCCACTTCCGCCAATCAGGAAGATCACGTGAGCATGGCGGCGCATGGCGCGCGGCGCCTGATGCCGATGCTGGACAACCTCACCCGCATCCTCGGGGTGGAACTTCTTTGCGCGGCGCAGGGCGTCGATTTCCGCGCACCATTGGCCACCAGCGCCGCGCTGGCCCGCGTTGTCGCGCGTGTGCGCCAAGAGGTCAAGACGCTGGGCGATGACCGCTACATGGCCCCCGATCTGGAGCGCGCGGCGCAGATGATCGCCACGGGCGCCATCATCGAGGCGGCGGGCACCCCGATGCCGGAGCTGGGCGCATGACACCTGTAGAAGTTACCCGCGGCGACAGCCCCATCGTTCTGGGCCTGCCCCATACGGGCACCCATGTGCCGGACGCGATCATGGCGGATCTGAACGAGCGGGGCCGCGGCCTCGACGATACCGATTGGCATATCGAGCGGCTCTATGACGGGCTGCTGCCCGGTGCCACGACGGTGCGGGCGACCTTCCACCGCTATGTGATCGACGCCAATCGCGACCCGTCGGGCGCGTCGCTCTATCCCGGTCAGAACACCACCGGCCTCGTGCCGCTGACCGATTTCGACGGGCATGACATCTGGCACCGCGCGCCCGACACGGACGAAATCGAAGAGCGCCGCCTGAGCTATCACGCGCCCTACCACGCAGCTCTCAAAGCCGAGATGGAGCGGGTGAAGGCGATCCACGGCATCGCGATCCTCTATGACTGCCATTCGATCCGTTCGGAAATCCCGTTTCTTTTCGATGGCGTGCTGCCCGATTTCAGCATCGGCAACAATATGGGCGCCACCTGCGATCCCGCGATCGAAGCCATTGTCCAGGACGTTTGCGCCGCTGCCGAAGGCTATAACAGCGTGCTCAACGGACGTTTCAAGGGCGGCTGGACGACGCGTCACTATGGCCAGCCCACGCACGGCATACACGCCATCCAGATGGAACTGTCGCAAGCGACCTATCTGAGCGCCGAAAATCCGCCTTGGAGCTATGACAGCGCCAAGGCCGAGCGTCTGCGCCGTCCCCTCAAGGACATTCTGACCCAACTGGCCGATCCGGCCCTTATCGCAAAACTCACGCCCGGAGGCACCTCATGAGCAATTCCCGCAAGAACACGCGCGACATCTATCCCGCGACCGGCAGCGAGATCACAGCCAAGACCTGGATGACCGAAGCGCCCATGCGGATGCTGATGAACAACCTGCATCCCGATGTGGCCGAAAACCCGCACGAGCTGGTCGTCTATGGCGGCATCGGGCGCGCCGCGCGCACCTGGGACGATTTCGACACCATCGTGGCCAGCCTCAAGGATCTCGAAGAGGATCAGACGCTGCTGGTGCAATCGGGCAAGCCCGTGGGCGTCTTTCAGACCCACAAGGACGCGCCGCGCGTGTTGATCGCCAACAGCAACCTCGTGCCACATTGGGCGACCTGGGACCATTTCAACGAACTGGATAAGAAGGGTCTGGCGATGTACGGCCAGATGACCGCCGGATCGTGGATCTATATCGGCAGCCAAGGCATCGTTCAGGGCACCTACGAGACATTCGTCGAGGCCGGCCGCCAGCACTACGATGGCGATCTGACCAGCAAGTGGATCCTGACCGGCGGACTTGGCGGCATGGGCGGCGCGCAGCCGCTCGCCGCCGTGATGGCCGGCGCCTGCTGCCTCGCGGTCGAGTGCAATCCCGACAGCATCGATTTCCGCCTGCGCACCCGCTATGTCGATGAAAAGGCCGAGACGTTGGACGAGGCGCTGGAAATGATCGACCGCTGGACCAAGGCGGGCGAGGCCAAGTCGGTCGCCCTATTGGGCAATGCCGCCGATGTCTTTCCCGAGCTGGTCAAGCGCGGCGTGCATCCCGATATCGTCACCGACCAGACCAGTGCCCACGATCCGGTCAATGGCTACCTACCGCAGGGCTGGACCATGGCCCAGTGGCGCGACAAGCGCGAGAGCGATCCCAAGGCCGTCGAGAAAGCCGCCCGCGCCAGCATGAAGGTGCATGTCGCCGCGATGGTCGATTTCTGGAACGCGGGTGTGCCGACGCTGGACTATGGCAACAACATCCGCCAGGTCGCGCTGGAGGAAGGGCTGGAGAATGCCTTTGCCTTCCCGGGATTCGTCCCCGCCTATATTCGCCCGCTTTTCTGCCGCGGCATCGGCCCCTTCCGCTGGGCTGCCCTCTCGGGTGATCCCGAGGATATCTACAAGACCGACGCCAAGGTGAAGGAGATCCTGTCGGAGGACACGCATCTGCACAACTGGCTCGATATGGCGCGCGAGCGGATCAGCTTTCAGGGTTTGCCCGCGCGCATCTGCTGGGTCGGCCTCGGGGTGCGTCACAAGCTGGGCCTCGCCTTCAACGAGATGGTCCGCAGTGGCGAGCTGAGCGCGCCCATCGTGATCGGCCGCGATCACCTTGATTCAGGCTCGGTCGCATCGCCCAACCGCGAGACGGAGGCAATGAAGGACGGCAGCGATGCCGTATCCGACTGGCCGCTGCTCAATGCGCTGTTGAACACCGCCTCGGGCGCGACCTGGGTGTCGCTGCACCATGGCGGCGGCGTCGGCATGGGCTTCAGCCAGCACTCGGGCATGGTGATCTGCTGTGATGGTAGCGAGGATGCCGACCGCCGCATCGCGCGTGTCCTCTGGAACGATCCGGCCACCGGCGTCATGCGCCATGCCGATGCGGGTTATGAGGAGGCGCTGGACTGCGCCCGCAAGCAGGGGCTGAACCTGCCCGGCATCCTCTGATGCGCTTTCGCCGCCGGGGCCCTCCCCGGCGGCAATCCCACCCTACCAGCCGCCGAACCGCTCCCATTGCATGAGCGGACCGCCCTTGGCGGGAATGACGTTGTAGTGCCCATGCTGCGACGCGGTCGCGCAGGCATGGTTGGGCAGGATGCGCAGGCGCGTGCCTATAGGCAGAGCGGGCATGGCCGCGCTTGATCCGGGGCGCACGGCAATCGTCCCATGCTCCTGACTGGTCTGGGTGACGATCAGATCCGGGATCGGGCGCCCCGCTTCATCGCAGACCAGGCCATAGCCTTGATCCACCTCCTGCGCCGCCGTGCCACGATCTCGTGACAGCGCCATCCAGCCCGCATCGACCATGATCGAGCCGCGCGCGGGCTGATGGCCGATCACCGTGGTCAGCACCGACAGCGCGATATCGTCCACCGCGCAGGCGCCGATGCCCGCCATCACCAGATCGAAGAATACGTAAACGCCCGCGCGCAGCTCGGTCACGCCGGTCAGATCCGTCGCGGCATGGGCAGTGGGGGTCGACCCTGCGCTGATCACCGGGCATGGCAGTCCTGCGCCGCGCAGCGCCTCGGCGGCGCGCACCAGCGCGGCGCGCTCGACCTCGGCGAATTTGGCCTGCGCGGCGCGGCCCACCGCGCCATAGCTCTGGCCCGCGTGACAGAGGACACCCGCCAATTCGGCGCCCCCATCCTGCAGGATGCGCCCGATCTCGATGATTTCCGGATCATCCGGCACCAACCCGCTGCGATGGCCGTCGCTGTCGATCTCGATCAGCGCCGGAATGGCAATGCCCGCATGGCTCGACGCGTCTGCAACGGCCCGCGCCTGCGCGGCGGAGTCGACAAGGACCGTCAGGCGGCACCCGGCGCGGTGCAGATCCAGAACGCGGTCCAGCTTGTTCAGGGCGATACCGACGCCGTAGGTGATGTCGCGGATCCCGGCAGCGGCAAAGACCTCGGCCTCGGCCAGGGTCGAGACCATCGCAGGCCCGTTACCGCCCGGCAGCATCCGGTGGGCCACCTCCACCGATTTGCCGGTCTTCAGGTGCGGGCGCAGCGGCACTCCGAGGCTGGCCGCATGGGCCGCGAGACGCTCGATATTGCGCGTCATCCTGGCCTCGTCGACGATCAGGCAGGGCGTCATCAGGGTGGCGAGTGATTGGGTGCTCATAGCGTGTCTTTCGATTGCAAAGGGCGCTCAATAGCGCGTCGTCATCCGGTGGCCGGGGCGGTACGTGAGCCGGACGAAGGTGTTTGCATCCCCCTCGAACCACGTCGCCCGTTCGACTGTAAAAAGCGGCGCACCGGTGTCGCAGGCCAGATACTCGGCCAGCGCCCTATCGGCCAGCGTGGCGGAAAAGCTGATCTCGGCCGTCGAGAAGGGAATGGTCGAAACCAGCCATTCATTGGGCCCGACCTGCGAGAAGTCGGCATCTCGCGCCTGCGGCAGAACCTCGAGATTGATCCAGCGATCCTCGTGCTGGAACGGATCGCCATCGGCGTAATGCATGCAGACGAGGTGCAGCGCGTCGGCCCCCTGCCCCAGCTGAAGCCGCGTGCGCAGCCAGTCGGGCGCAGTCTCGATGCTGCGCGACGCAAGGCTGTAGCGATATTCGGCGCCCTTGTCCTCGATCTCGCGGCGCACAAGCGGAATGTCGAAACGCGCCTGCCGGATCGGACTTGCGCGGACTCGCGTGCCTGCCTTGCGCCGCCGCTCGATCAGGCCGTCATCCGCCAGCTCGCGCATAGCGCGGTTCACGGTCGCGCGGGCGCAGCCATAGGTTTCCGCAAGCTCGATCTCGTTCGGGATAAGGCTGCCGGGCTGCCAATGGCCGCTGGTGATCTTGGACAGGATGTCCGATTTCACATCCTTGTAAGTGGCATTCATCGGGCAAGCCTTCGCATAAGTTCGCGCTATTGCACTTATAGTCTATATCTTATCCCACACCAAGCCTGCGGCGCGACCTTGTAGATATTCTAAACGACGGCGCATCAAGCCTGCGCTTGCGGGGCTAGGCGACCTCAATCACCCTATATATAGTCTAGACATAAACGGAATCCCTTGGACAAGAAGCGGTTTAGATGCGGACTATCCTGTCGATCATTCTGAAAAGACTGCTGGTCGGATGCATGACGCTTTTCGTCGTGACGATCATCATCTTCGGCGCCATCGAAATGCTGCCCGGCGACATCGCGACCGAGGTTCTTGGCCAGGCCGCGACCGAAGAAAGCCTGAACGCTTTTCGCGAGAAATACGATCTGAACCGGTCCCTGCCCGCGCGCTACCTGTCATGGCTTGGCGGCGCCGTCACGGGCGATTTCGGCATCAGCCTCGCCAATCAGCGCCCCATCTCCGAACTGATCGGCCAGCGCGCGGCCAACACGTTTTTCCTTGCAGGCTATGCCGCCGCGATCGCGGTTCCGATCGCCGTGGTGTCGGGCATGCTGGCCGCGCTCTATAACGGATCTGTCTTCGACCGGATGCTCAGCAGCTCGACTTTGGCCGCGATCTCGTTCCCCGAGTTCTTCATCGCCTATATCCTGATCCTGATCTTTTCGGTGGCACTCGGCTGGTTTCCCAGCCTCGCCAATGTCGATCCCGGCACGGGCCTCGGCGAGCGGCTTTACCTGACGTTTCTGCCCGCGATGACGCTGACGCTGATCGTGCTGGCCTACATGATGCGCATGACTCGGGCGGCGATTCTGAACCTCTTGGCTCTGCCTTATATCGAGATGGCGCATCTGAAGGGGATGAAGCGCTGGCGCGTGATCGCGGTTCATGCCCTGCCCAATGCGCTCGCGCCGATCATAAACGTGATCGCGCTGAACCTTGCCTATCTGATCGTCGGGGTGGTGCTGGTCGAGGTGGTCTTCGTCTATCCCGGCCTGGGTCAGATCCTGGTCGATGCGGTGTCGAATCGCGATGTGACCGTGGTGCAGGCCGCCTGCCTGATATTCGCGGCCACCTACATCATTTTGAACCTCGCGGCGGATATCCTGTCGATCATCGCCAATCCCCGCCTTCTGCACCCGAGGTAGCGCCGTGAACGAAATACTATACACCTTGCGCGGCGCGCCGGTTTCGGCTTGGATCGGCATCGCGATCATCGGTCTCTACGCCGTCCTGGCCATTGCCGCGCCGCTGCTGGCCCCCTATCCCGAGGCGGCCTCGGTGGGTGCGCAATATCAGCCCTGGGCCGCGCCACATTACCTTGGCACCGATGCGCTGGGGCGCGACGTGCTCTCGCGTCTGATCTACGGCGCGCGCAATACGGTTGGCATCGCGCTGGCCACAACGGCGCTGGCCTTCCTTCTAGGCGCGACCATGGGCCTTCTGGCCGCTACCCTCGGCGGATGGTTCGACGCGATCAGTGCGCGCGTGGTCGATGTGCTGATGGCGATCCCGGCGCTGATCTTCGCGCTGCTCATCCTGACCATCACCGGTACATCGGTCCTGGCCCTGATCTTCGTCATCGCCATCCTGGACAGCACCCGTGTCTACCGCCTGTCGCGCGCCGTCGCCCAAGGCATTCTGACAATGGATTATATCGAGGTGGCGCGGATGCGCGGCGAGGGCCTGTGGTGGCTGATCCGCAAGGAGGTGCTGCCCAATGCCGCGGCGCCCCTGATCGCGGAATTCGGCCTGCGCTTCTGCTTTGTCTTCCTCTTCATCTCGGCGCTGTCATTCCTCGGCCTCGGCATCCAGCCGCCCACCGCCGACTGGGGCGGCATGGTCCGCGAAAGCGCCAAGCTGATCGGCTTTGCCGATTTCTCGACCTGGCAGACAGCGACATTCGGCCTTGCGCCGCTGCTACCTGCCGGGGCCATCGCGCTGCTGACCATCGGGGTCAACCTGATCGTCGACTGGGTGCTGCACATGTCCTCGGGCCTCAAGGAGTAACGCATGAGCGATCTGCTGCTGGAGATGACCGATATCCGTATCGAGGGACGCTCCGACCGGGCATGGAAGCCCATCATCAAGGGTGTCGATCTGGCGCTGAGGCGCGGCGAGATCCTGGGCCTCATCGGCGAGAGCGGCGCCGGCAAATCGACGCTGGGCCTCGCCGCCATGGGCTATACCAAGGGCGGCTGCCGGATCAGCGGCGGCTCGATCAGGTTCGACGGGCAGGAGCTGGTAGGTGCGAATGCCAATACCCTGCGCAAGCTGCGCGGCAAGCGCATTGCCTATGTCGCGCAATCCGCGGCCGCAGCCTTCAACCCAGCCTACAAGCTGATCGACCAGTATTCCGAAGGCCCGGTCAAGCATGGCGTCATGAGCCGCGCCGAGGCGCAGCGCGATGCGGTCGAGCTCTATCGCAAGATCCGCCTGCCGGACCCCGATCAAATCGGCTTTCGCTATCCGCATCAGGTCTCGGGCGGGCAGCTTCAGCGCGCGATGACGGCGATGGCCATGTCCTGCCGCCCCGATCTGATCGTCTTCGACGAGCCGACGACCGCGTTGGACGTGACCACCCAGATCGAGGTTCTGGCCGCGATCCGCGACATCGTGCGCGAATACAACACCGCCGCGATCTACATCACGCATGACCTGGCGGTCGTCGCGCAGATGGCCGACCGGATCAAGGTGCTCTTGCGGGGCGAGGAGGTCGAGGATGCGCCCGCGCGCGACATGCTGGCCAATCCGCAAGAGGAATACACCAAATCCCTCTGGGCGGTCCGCGATTTCCGCCGCGATCCGATGCCCCCGCAGGAGGAGGGCATTGCGCCACTCCTGGAGGTCGAGCGGGTCACGGCGGGCTATGGCGCAGTCACGGTCCTCAAGGATATCGACCTGACGATCACGCGCGGATCGACCGTCGCGATCGTCGGCGAAAGCGGATCGGGCAAGTCCACCCTCGCGCGTGTCGTGATGGGCCTCTTGCCGCCGTGGCAGGGCTCGATCGAGTTCGACGGCACGCCCCTGCCCGCCTCGAGCCGGGATCGCACGCCTGATCTGCAACGCCATGTGCAGATGATCCACCAGATGGCCGATACCGCGCTGAACCCCAAGCAGCGCATCCGCGAGGTGCTTGGCCGGCCGCTGGAGTTTTTTCTCGGCCTCAAGGGCGCCGCCAAGGAGGCGCGCATCCGCGAGCTGCTCACCCTGATCGAGCTCGATCCGGACGAATTCATCGACCGCTTGCCCGGCGAGCTGTCAGGAGGGCAGAAACAGCGCGTCTGCATCGCCCGCGCACTGGCGGCCGAGCCCGAATTCATCATCTGCGACGAGGTGACTTCCGCACTCGATCAGCTGGTCGCCGAGGGCATCCTGCGCCTTCTGGACCGGCTGCAGCGCGAGATGAACCTGACCTACATGTTCATCACGCATGATCTGGCGACGGTTCGCTCCATCGCGGATACCGTGGTGGTGATGCAACGCGGCGTCATCGTCGAGCAGGGCACCAAGGACGACATCTTTACGCCGCCCCACGCCCCCTATACCGAGCTTCTTCTGTCATCGGTGCCTGAAATGGATCCCGAGTGGCTGACCCGGCTTCTGGCCGCCCGGGGCGAAAGCGGGCAAGGCGCGTCATGATGGGTCTTGCGTTCGGCACCTTGTCATCGCCCCTCGATCTCGATGCCGCTGGCAAGCGGGCGGGGCAATACGGCCTGACGCATTCGGGCAACCGGCACGCCTTTTCGGCAATCCGCGCACCGCTGGGCGTGATACGCGGCGAGGATGGCCCCACCGCCCTGATCTGCGGCGGCAACCATGGCGACGAATATGAAGGGCAGATCATCGCCCGCCGGCTCTTCGAGCGGCTCGAGCCCGAAGATCTGCACGGCCGCCTCATCCTCGCGCCCGCGCTCAACATGCCTGCGATCGAGGCCGTCAGCCGCACATCGCCGCTGGATGGCGGCAACCTGAACCGCTCCTTCCCCGGAGAGGCCCATGCCGGCCCCACCCGCGAGATTGCAGGTTTCGTGGCCACGCAGCTCATGCCGCTGGCCGATATCGCCATCGACCTGCATTCGGGCGGGACGGGCACCGCCTATCTCGACGCCGCCTATCTTTGCCTTTCGGGCGATGCGGCCCGCGATGCGCAAACCCGCGCCATGGCCACGACAATGGGCCTGCCTTTCGCGATGGTCGTGCCGCCCGGCGACACACCCGGAGATTTCGACGGTGCCGCGCATGCGGCGGGCTGCGCCATGCTGTCCTGCGAGCTGGGCGGTGAGGGCAAGGTGTCACGGCGCGCGCTCGAGGCAGGCTGGCAGGGTGTCTTGCGCGTGCTGGTTGACGCGGGCATCCTGCACGAGGCGGCAGCGACGCGTCTGGGGGCGGGACCCGCGCCGCAGACGCGGTTTCTGGATCTCGGCGCCGCTTCGGCGGCTGTCACATCGGATCACCAGGCGCTTGCCGAGCCGCTGGTTGCGTTGGGCGAGGCGGTCAGCGCTGGTCAGCCTATCGCCCGCCTGCGCGATCTGCATCGTCTGGACGTTTCGGCCATTGACCTGACCGCGCACGTCGCAGGCATTGTCGCCATTCAGCGTGCAGGCGCGATTGTCGCGCCCGGCGATCATCTTTGCGTTATCTGCCCGGAACTCTCCGGCACGGCACTGGATGCCCTGCTGGAGCAGACCGCGCGCGGCGCGCCCTAGATATCCAGCACTACGGCCCCCTTGGGGCGGGCGCAGCAGATCAGCACCTCGCCCGGCGCGGGCGGGTTCAGCGGATCCTCGAAATATTCGACCTCGCCCGACACAAGCGCGCATTTGCACGAGTTGCAGATCCCGGCGCGACAGCTGAATTCAGGATTGAGGCCGGCATTCTCGGCCAGCTCCAACAAGGAGGCCGCACTGCCATCCCATGTCGCTGCCTTGCCGGATTTACGGAAGGTCACATCGCCCACGGCCGCAACGGGCGCAGCCTTTGGGGCCAGCTCGACCGCGGTTTCGTCGCTGGCCCAAGCATCGGGATTGGTCAGAAAGGTCAGCGAGCGGATGGAGGCCGCCGCCTTCGACGCCGCTTTAGACGGCTTTTCTGCAGGCGTGGCACTCATCTGGTCCAGCGACATGGCCTTGCCAAAGAACTCATAGGCAATCCGGTCCTTCGGCAGGCCCAGTTCCTGCAGCAACTGATACATCGCCGCCATGAACGGAGCGGGGCCGCACAAATATGCCTCATAGTCGCCGATGGGGACGTGATCTTGCAGAAACGCCTTGTGGATCATGCCCTCGGCATGATGGCGCGCGGCGCTGCGGTCCTCATCCGTGGGCGTGCGATAGACAAAGAGAGTGCGGATGTTGCCACCTGCAAGCGCCTCGACTTCATCGCGCAGCGCGTGGACCGCGCCATTCTCGCAGGCGTGGATGAAATAGACGTCGCGCCCGCTATCCTTGAGGCTGTGCAGCATCGACACAAGCGGCGTCAGCCCGACCCCGCCCGACAGGAGCAGAACGGGACGGCGGCTTGTCTCGTCGAGGACGAAACCGCCGCGCGGGGCCGCGATCTCGATCTGGTCGCCTTCCTGCACCCCGTCGTGAAGCCAGCACGATCCCACGCCATCGGGCGCGCCGCCCTGCCCCGCCTCGCGTTTCACCGTGATGCGGTGGGCCTGCCCGTCGGAAACATGGTTCGAGACCGAATAGGTCTTGAGCACCGGAGCGTCCGCGCCCGGCACCCGCAGTGTCAGGTATTGACCGGGCAACGGAGACCAGAGCGGCGCCCCATCCGCCGGCTCGAGATAAAAGGAGGTGATGATGTCGCTCTCGCGCAGCTTGCGAGCGACCCGGAACGCGCGGAAACCGCCAGCCATGTCACTGGCTCATCTTGGCGTCGACCATCGCCTCTTCGGCGATCATCGCTTCCAGTTGCCGCCGGAATCGCAGCTGGCCCGCGTCGATATGCAGGTCGATATGCGGTGAAGTTTTTTCGGTCATGCCGATCTGCACCTCGTTCAGAACGGCGCGATCCTCTTCGAATGCGCTGCGCACGTCCTCGCTCATCATTTTCGACAGCTCTTCGTCGTCAGGACGGATATTGCGCAGCTGGAACCAGTAATAGCGCGTCTCGGTCTCGGTAGTAGGCGTCATGAAGTTGTAGCTGTCCATGACAAACGTCTTCTCGTGCAGGGTGCCATCGACGCCGCCGGTTCCGGCGGGGGTGAACACGGCGCGGATCAGCGCGTGGCTGGGATAGCGCACTTCGTAATGCTGCAGACGGTCGCAATTGCCCTCGAACTCGACAACCTTCTTGTAGAAGGGCGCGGGCTCGTGATCCATCATCCAGCGGTGGACGATGACGCCCGTGTCGGTCTTGGTCACGCGCAGCGGCGTGTCCTTGGTCGCCGCGGCCGCAAAGGAGGACTCGTGGACCCAGGCCACATGCGTCGGATCGAGCAGGTTGTCGCACATCAGCAAGTAATTGCAGTTCAGCTCCATCGCCGCGCCGCGATTGATGCCCCATTCGGGATTGTCGAAATTCGGGATGTCGATGATGTCCTCGGGGTCCGCGATCGCCGCATTGCCCATCCAGATCCAGACCAGCCCGTATTTCTCATGCACCGGATAGGGACGCACCTTGGCGGCCGAGGGGATGCGCCCGCCTCCCGGCGCCCAGACGCATTGGCCCGCGCAATCGAAGGTCAGGCCATGGTAGCCGCATTCGACATTGTCATCCTTGATCCGGCCCTTGCTGAGCGGCAGCTTGCGATGCGGGCAGGCATCCTCCATCGCGATGACTTCGCCGTGGCTGTTGCGGAACATACAGATCTTCTCGCCCAGCAACTTGACCTGCTGCAGCTCGCCCTTGATCTCGTCGCTCCATGCGGCGACATACCATGCGTTCTTCAAAAACATACCTGGACTCCTGACTGGCTTGGGTGTGGCTGGACCTCTCCGATCTATATTGAAGACATGGCAAAATTAAACGTCGTTCTGCAGGGTGATTGTTTAGTTTTCCTGCCTTATGGAAAATCGGTCGGCG
The DNA here is from genome assembly GCF_000473225.1 of Sedimentitalea nanhaiensis DSM 24252. GTDB lineage: Bacteria > Pseudomonadota > Alphaproteobacteria > Rhodobacterales > Rhodobacteraceae > Sedimentitalea > Sedimentitalea nanhaiensis. The sequence goes on along the minus strand of NZ_AXBG01000028.1, from coordinate 20,598 downwards.
CCCTGGCCAGAGCGCGCCTCGGCCAGGATCCAGTTCAGGAACCTGCGCGAGACATCATGCTCCAGCAGCATGGGCGACCAACAGATGTAATAGGGTTCAGGCATGGGGATGGACTGCTCGGACAAACGCACCAGCCGTCCCAGCTTCAGATCCATCGAAGCAAATGAATGCTGCGCCAGGGCAACGCCCTGCCCGCTTGCCACAGCTTCCAGCGCCGAGCCGGAAAGAGAATGGATCGAGACGGGTTTCTGCCTGGGGCGCGGCTGATCTTGGGCCGCAAGCCAGTCGCCAAGGCGCGGCACGCTGGCATAGCCCGGACCCCAGTCGATATCGACCCACGGCAGCGATCCCAGCGCTTCAGGGTCCGACGCCTCGGGGTGGCGCGCCAGGAATTCGGGCGCGCAGACCGGAAAGCAGACATCATGGAAGAGCGCGCGCCGATGCGGATGCACCTCGGATGCCGCGCCATAGGTCAGGCGGAACATGTGGTTCAGGAATTGCGGTTCCGGCTCTACATGGGTGGCCTCAAGCCGGAAAGAGGCCGAGCCGTGAGCCGCCTCGAAACGGTGAAGGCGCGGATTGAGCCATTTGAGCAGCAAGGTCGGCAGCCCCGAGATACTCACGTCCCGGTCGGCCATCCGCTCGGCAAGTAGCCCCTGCGCCTGCTGGAGCTTGGCGAAGCCGGCCGACAGCAAGTCGTGATACGACCGCGCGGCAGGGGCCAGTGATGCGCGCCGGCCATCCTTCATGATCAGCGGGATCTTGAGTTGCGTCTCGAGGATCTTGATCTGCTGGCTGATCGCGCCGGGCGTCACGCCCAGCTCCTTGGCCGCCGCCGTGACAGAACCGAGCCGCCCGAAGCTTTCGAAGGCCTGAAGCGCACGGAGGGGAGGAAGAGTGGATTGCATAGCCTGCCTATAATATGAGGTCGCACCAGTTACACTTAGAAAGCCTAAAGAGTGTCTGCGCAATTCTCATTTGTCAGAAGATCAGCGGTAGACCTATTCTAATAACAATAGACATAATAACACGCAAACGGCCGCCCGCTCAACGGGTGTTCAATCATCTGGCGATGATCGGTGTCGGCCCATAACAGGGATATCTTTCAATGACGATTTCAATGAACCGACGCAGTCTCCTGATCGGTGCGGGCGCCATGGGCGGCGCCGCCGTTCTGGGCCTCTCGGGCCAGCCTTTGCGCGCGGCGACGCCGCAGCCGGGCGGAACTCTCCGCCTCGGGGTCGGCAGTTTCGACTCGGGCGAGACGCTGGATCCGCAGGTGAATGAGACCAAGTTCATGCAGAACCTGCAATGGCAGATCCGTAACAACCTGATCGAGATCGGGGCGGGCGGCGTTCTGGTGCCCGAGCTTGCCACCAGCTGGGAATCCAATGACGATCTGACCGTCTGGGTGTTCAAGCTTCGCCAAGGGGTCGAATTCCACAACGGCAAGACGATGGATGCCGATGACGTGGTCTTTTCGATCAACCTGCATCGCGGACCGGACACGATCAGCCAGACCAAGAGCCTTGTCGCCGTGATCAAGGACGTTCAGGCCACTGCCCCCGACGAGGTGACGATCACCCTGAACGAGCCGAATGCAGGCTTCCCCCCTGTCATGGCGCTGACCACGATGGTCATCGTGCCCAAGGATGACATGAATTTCGATGCCGGGATCGGCACCGGCGGCTATATCCTCGAAACCTACGAGCCGGGCATCAAATCCATCGTCCGCAAGAATCCCAACTACTGGAAATCCGATCGCGCCCATTTCGACGAAATCGAGATGCTGGCGATCCGAGATGTCAATGCGCGCACGACCGCGCTGCAGACCGGGCAGATCGACGTGATGAACTCGGTCGATCCGACAACGGCCAATCTGATGGCCGTCATGCCAGGCGTCGATCTGGTCCAGACGCAGGGCAAGGTGCATTACTGCTTCAGCATGATGACCACCGATCCGCTGTTCCAGGACGTGCGCGTGCGCAAGGCGATGAAACTGGCGATCGACCGTCAGGACATGGTCGACAAGATTCTCAATGGCTATGGCTCGATCGCCAATGACCAGCCGATTTCCAACGCCTATCGCTATCACAACCCCGATCTGCCCCAGCACAGCTATGACCCCGAGCAGGCCAAAGCGCTACTGAAGGACGCGGGCGCCGAGGGTCTGACGACGACGCTGCACGCCTCGAACACGCCCTTTACCGGCGCCGTGGAGGCCGCGCAGCTCTTTGCCGAGCATGCCGCGCAGGCAGGCGTCACCATCAATGTCGCGCGCGAGCCCGAGGATGGCTACTGGTCGAACATCTGGGGCAAGAAGCCGTTCTTCGCCTCGCGCTGGTCCGGCCGTGCCAACGAGGATCTGATGCTCAGCCTCGCCTACTCCAAGGAGGCGTTAGGCGGCTACAACGCGACCAACTGGGACAACGAGGCATTCAACACCGCACTGATCGCCGCCCGTTCGGAAAAGGACGACGCCAAGCGCCGCGAGCTCTATAACGAATGCCAGCGCATCCTGTCGGATGAGGGCGGGCTGATCGCACCGGTCTGGGCCGACTTCCTCGATGCCAAGGCATCCAAGGTGGGCACGCCCGAAGAGATCTCGGGCGACTGGGACCTTGACGGCAACCGCTGCGGCGAACGCTGGTGGTTCAACGCCTGATCGGGCAGAATTGCAATATGGCGGGCCGCCCGGAACGGCGGCCCGTTGTCACATCCGATCCCGAGGTCGACACATCCCATGGACACCCCCGCCGCAACCGACAGCCTCACCGCCGCCTTGGAAGAACTTCGCCATCGGTTCGGCGAGCGCCTGCTGACCTCGGACGCCGCACGCGAGCACCACGGGAGTGGCGAGTCGCATCTTCCGCCCCAATGGCCTGACGCCGTGATCATGGCGACATCCACCGAAGATATCGCGGACATCCTGCGCGCCGCTCATACGCACGGCGTGCCGGTCATTCCCTTCGGCGCCGGATCGTCGCTCGAGGGGCAGATCCATGCACCGCGCGGCGGCATCAGCATCGACATGTCCGGCATGGACCAAATCATCGCGGTCAATCCCGAGGATATGGATTGCCGCGTCGCCTGCGGCGTCACCCGGCAGGCGCTGAACGAGCATCTGCGCGACACCGGGCTTTTCTTTCCCGTCGATCTGGGCGCGCATGCAACCCTTGGCGGCATGGCGGCAACGCGCGCCTCAGGCACGACGACCGTGCGCTACGGCTCGATGCGGGATCTGGTGCTGGGGCTGACCGTGGTCATGCCGGACGGGCAGATCATCAAGACCGGCGGTCGGGCGCGCAAATCTTCGGCCGGTTATGATCTCACGCGGCTTATGGTCGGCTCCGAAGGCACGCTCGGCATCATCACCGAGCTGACCTTGCGGCTTTTCGGAATCCCCGAGGCGGCGCAAAGCGCGATGTGCAGTTTCGCCAGCATCGGGAAGGCGACCGAAACGGTCGTGGCCGCCTTGCAATGCGGCCTTTGCCTGAACCGGATCGAGCTGGCCGATACCGTCCAGATGCGCGCGATCAATGCCTATTCGGGCTCCGATCTTCCCGAACATCCGACTCTCTGGATCGAACTGACCGGATCCGAAACGGCCGTGGCGCATGACATGGCGATCCTGCGCGATCTGGCGGAGGGCGCGCTGCGCTTCGAGGCGGCCCAGACGGCGGAGGCCGCATCGAAGCTGTGGCGCATCCGGCACGACGCGCTTTATGCCGCGCGTGCGCTGCGGCCCGGCATCAAGGGGATCTCCACGGATGTCTGCGTGCCTGTCTCGCAACTGCCCGCTTGCATCAGCGGAATCATGGACGTGATCGCCACCACCTCGATCATCGCGCCGCTGGTCGGGCATGTCGGGGATGGCAACTTCCATCTGGTGCTGCTTTATGATCCGGCCGATGCGGATGAGGTGCGCGAGGCGCGGCATATCAACAGCAGCCTGATCGAGATGGCCCTCGCCATGGGCGGCACCTGCACGGGCGAGCATGGGGTCGGCCTCGGCAAGAAGGCGTATCTCGACGCCGAACACGGCCCCGCCCTCGATGTGATGCGCCGGATCAAACGCGCGCTTGATCCGGGCGGCATCATGAACCCCGGCAAGATTTTCGACCTTTGACGCCAAGGACAGCAACCATGACACACCCGCTTCCCGATGATCTGATCCGCAAGGATGTGCGCGATCTGCCGGAGTATAATGCCGGCTTGGCACTGGATCGTTTTCGCGACGCATACGGCATCGATTGCGTGGCCAAGCTGGACAGCAACGAGAGCCCGCTTGGCCCGTCGCCACGCGCGATCGAGGTGATGCGGGAGGCGGCAAAGGGTGTCGCGCGCTATCCCGATGCCGCCAACACCGCACTGCGCAGCGCCATTGCGCGAAGCACCGGGGCCGAGGCGGACCGGATCATCGTCGGCAATGGTTCGGAAGATCTGATCGGGGCGCTCTTTCGGGCCACGATCCGCGCAGGCGATCACGTGGTCACGATCTGCCCGAGTTTCGGCCTGCATGAGTTCGGCGCGCTGACCTTCGGCGCGCGGGTGACCAAGCTGCCTTTCGAGGCCGACTGGTCCTTTCCGGTCGAGACGATCAAAGCCGAATTGCGCAGCGCGCCGCGCATCCTGATCTTCTCGTCGCCCAGCAACCCGGCCGGCCCCGCAATCTGCGAAAACGCCTTCCGCGCCATCGTGGAGGCCGCTGACCCCGCGACGCTGATCTGCTTCGACGAGGCCTATGTCGAATTCATCGACCCGCAGCACCGCTTTGACGCGCTCGGGATACTGGCCGCATCCGGCAAGCCCCATATCGTGCTGCGCACCTTCTCCAAGGCCTACGGCCTGGCTGGCGCGCGGGTGGGATACGGCATCGCCAGCGCACCCGCGATGATCCGGGCGCTGATGAAGACGCGCAATCCCTTCGGCGTCAACGCGATGGCCGCCGCAGGCGCGATCGAGGCGCTGGCCGACACCGCCCATCTGGACCGCGTGCTGCAGTGCGCCGCGGCCGAGCGCGACAGGGTGGCCGCCGCGCTGACCGCCAAGGGCTATCCCTGCGCGCCCAGCCAGACCAATTTCGTCTTTTTCGACACAGGCCAGCCCGCCAATGAGTTTGCCGAGGGCCTGCGCCGCGCCGGGATCCTGATCAAGGCATGGCAGGAGGCGCCGTTTCAGACATGGGCGCGCGTCACCATGGGCACAGCGGCCGAGAATGACGCGTTTCTGGCTGCCGTGCCGCAGATCAGCGGCAAGGTGGCCTGACCGCCTCGCCGCCGTCCTGCGTAGTGTGGCGCACCTATAGGCCGGTACTGCAGCGAAATCCCGTGCTACTCGGCGCCCCGCTTCATCGCTTTTGAGCGGAACTCCTTGGCATTGTCGACGTGAATGGTATCCGGCAATCCCTCGGCGGGCCAGTCTGCGTCGATCCCCAAGCTCTCCAGCCAGTCGAATTTGGGCTGCACCAGGTGCTGAATGGCCAGTGCCACCGACAAGGTCGATGGCGGCTCCAGCGTCAGGTAAAACCCTGCCACCATGCGGCTGGCGACGTCGATGGCGAGCGTCAGCCAGGGCCGTTGCAAAGGCTTCCGATGAATTCGATCTACGACGATGACATCCACCAGCGTATGGTCGATCTGAACCACCTCATAGGTCCGTTGGACCTGATAGCTGCCTGGCACCGGGTGATGGCGCTGGCGAGAGGCTCTGGCGCCCTCACGCGCCGCTGTGAGTTCGACCGGATCTATCGCCGCCACACGGTCCCGCAGCGTGGTCCAGCACGGGGGACGCAAACCCCTCTGACTGCACCGCATGCGCACCTCCTTTTGCAGGGCGTTGATGCTCGGCTTCTGGAGGGACTTGTAAAACTCCTCGATCGCCCCCGAAATCACCGTTTCGATCTCGTCAGGCAGCCGACGGCTGCCCGTCGGTGTTCCGACTTGAGCCGCCAGCAAGGAACTGGCGACCGGGCGCGCCTTGTACGCTGAGATCAACTCGTACAGGCGGGAGCGCTTGAGACCAAGATCGCGGCAGTCCTTGAGAAACTCGGCACGGTTCGGCGGTGACTTGTTTGCCAGCCGACGGATCACAGTTTCCCGCGCGACCGCCTGTTCCCACGCAGCATCATCGACGGCGTTGATGTCTGCTCGATCCACCATGGCCAAACCCGGAAAATAAGTGTCTTATTGTCGCGTTGCCCTTTAATCTGAGACGGGACGTGTTTGGCGACAATTTTTGCCCTTAATTGTGAGATGCGGCTGTCATGGGGCCGGCGCTTTTCGCGCGCCTTTGCGCGATGTGATCAACCGCGGCAAGCAATCGAGGCTCCTTCTCGAAGGCGCGCAAGAGAGCAACCCTTGCATAGTCGTCGATGCTTTTGCTGACGATGGCTGTCTTAGCCAAGGGCTGAGATCGAGCGGCGGCGATTGCGGCGAGGCAGAACAGCCTAACTTCCGATCTGGGGTTCTGGACAGCGAACGACGGATCCCCGCGGAAGGTTTTGAGTGACATGGCAAAGGTGACTGCGCGCATTGCGCGCCGAAGTTGCTTGGGGCCGCGCGATCGCGCGGCGCACTCAAGCATCCCTGCCCCGCGGCGCGCTCGGTATATCAGTTTTCCGGATATTTGTTCCTCACCGGGTTTGCCAAGGGTCTGCACAAGACTCGTCCCGCAAACTTGGCAGTCAAATGCCCAGGCACGCCTCCAATGCCTGAGCGAAAGACCCTCTCTGGAGCATTGCATGCAATGCTGGAATGGCATCTGAGCCGTCAGCGAGGCTTCTCGTGGCGTCATTGCCGGAAAGGTCAACGATCGCACAACATCTGGTTCGACTCGTGCGGCGTTGGCAATCCTCTCCGCCGTGGCCGCGTCGACGCTGAAGTCCAAGGCGGTGCCCTGCGCGGTATCGATTTTGATATGAGCCAGCAGTTCCGCGTCATCGCAATAGTTGGCCGCCGCCAGCCGAGATAACCAACCTGACAACAACTCGTCTGGCAGCGGCGCGACAGTTTTCGGCAGCGGGCGCGGCTTCACACCCCGGACTTCTCGAGTCGCCGATGTGCGTTCGCATGGCGCGACCAAACCGGCGTCCATTTTGCGATAGCGTCATCAGTGATGCATTCATCACCTGTGATAATGGCGTCGATGGAAAGATCCTTGATCAGGGCGAAGATGCGCGAAGTCACCCCGCCGCTCAGCGCCAGTATCTGCTTGAGCGACTTGACCTTCAGATTGGATTTCTTCTCGAGGGGCATTGCCGCGATGAGTGTCTGGATCATGTCCGAGAACTCGGCATCGTCGCGCCAGTTTGGCAGGTGATGTTCGTCCAGCCGCCTGGCAAGCTGGATATCACCACGGATGGCATCAACGGCCTCGCTGACCCCGAGGCAGACCAGCGACACCTCGAGTTCATTGCTAAGATACCGCAGAACATTGAGAAAGCGGCGCTGTTCGCGGTGGGTCCCGGCCAAGAGGTTGTGAACCTCGTCGATCATGATCATCCGAAGGCCAAGGTCGCGCAGGAGCGCGATGACGCGGACCTCGAGGGAAGCCACATTTTGCGCGCGGGCGCTCAGTGCCGTCGCCGGGGCGCCGACGGCGGCCAAGATGTGCAGGTAGAACCGCCGTTCGTCTGGTGCGGGCGGCGCTTGCAACAGCAGCAGCGGTGTGCGGGTGATGTCTGACGCTGGATCGTATTCTGGTGCGTATTTGCGCGACAGGTTTCGGGCAATCATCGTCTTTCCGATCCCGGAGGCACCATGCACAAGAAGCCCAGGCATACGGGTTTGCCGTGGCGCTTCGATCAGACCCTGCAAGCGGTCCAACACCTGTTCGGCCCGCGGAAAGCCGATCCAGATATCCGATTGAATGAGGGCAATCCGACCGTCTTCCTGAGTTGTCCTTGCCCTCAATTCACCATCTCTCTACCTTGAACAATGGGCGCGATGTATCACCCGTATCGATCGGGCGCAGCCCTTCAGTCGTCGCGACAGCCGAGTTGGCGCCCTCCAATGTCCCTTTTCTTTCACGGGATCGGCGTTCGGCCTTTGTCAGGCCCCGGCTCTCTGCCTCGATCTGGCGTTGCTGGCGGATCAACTCAGCCAGAACCAGCTCATTGGACCCGGACTTGCCAAGGGCGCGGGCCTTCCTCATGGCTTCGCGATATTCCCAGAGGGACGCTGGCGGGATTTCCAGGTTTCTGTACCGCGCCTCAACAAATCGGCCATCGTCCAGTTCGACCCAGATCATTGAGATATCGCGAGGATCGTAGCGAACGACCACCTTTCCATCGCCGCGCCCAATGTGGCCTGCAAGGGCATCGGACCAGTACCGTATCTGGAACAGATGGATGCCGTCACGCCTGATCTTGCGCAGTTCGCTGGGCAGGAAGCTCACCTGAAAGGCTTCCATCTCGAAGGGGATGTCGCTCGTCATTTGCTCTGAGAGCGCTTCCCATTTGGCAACGGGCGTACAGCCAAGGCTTGAATGAATGCTGTTGTTGTAACGGCAGATTTCGAGAGCAAACCAATGATCGAATTCGCTCAACGTCATCGTGGCCATGCCTTCGGCATCATAGTCGCCCTTGGTCGCGATCGAGGATTGCGTTGTTCCCGGCAACAGGTGGACGGCCCCCATCATCGTCCCGATCAACCGCTCGATGTGACCTCCGAAGTGAGGACTTCCCGGCGGCCGATAGACCAGATCGATCCCCCATTCCGCGCATGCCGACCGAAAGGCCCGCGACCGGAAATCGCGGCCATTGTCGACGTGGAGGCTGAGCGGTTTTCCCTGTGCGGGCCAAGGAATATTGCACGCCAATTCAGTCAGAAGTTCCGCCTTGGGGGCCACCGCCTGTGTCAGGCAAAGCGCCACTGACAATCGCGAAGGCGCCTCGAGAGAAGTGTAGTATCCGGTTACCATCCGCGTTGCGATGTCGATCGCCAGCGTGACCCAAGGCCGCCCAATTGGTTGGCGTTCAAAGCTGTCGACAAGAATGATGTCCGCCGGCGTATGATCAATTTGGACGATCTCCAGTGGCACACAGGCCTTGTTCTCACCTGTGACCGGCGCAAATTTTTGGCGGGCCGCCTTTGCGCCCTCTCGTGCCTTCGCAACTTCGCGGGCATCCATCGCATCCAGACGACGCTGAACCGTCCGCCGTGTCGGCGCCTGCAAGCCCTGTTGCCAGCACGCGCTACGGATTTCTGTCACGACGCGCGACAGGCTCGAACGCTCCCGGCGCAAGAAATAACGGCGAAGATGTTCTTCGATCACCGCTTCGACCTTGCTTGATATCAAGGCCGTACCGACTGGACGGCCCCGTTTCCGCGGTACCAGAGCGCTCGTGCGCCCACCCTCTTCAGCCAGCCGCTTTATCCAGCGCCAGACCGTCGCCCTGCTGACACCAAGCTCCCAAACGGCGTCATTGACGCCACTTTCCAAGCTGTCAGTTCCTTTAAGGTATGCTTGGACAAGCGGACGCAGCACCGCGGCCCTGCGCGCCTCTTCAGCACCAACGGCAACGGAGTCTTCGCCATCATCATCCATCGATACTTGCCGCACAAGTCTGTGAACCCTGTCTCGGGTTTAAGGGCAAAAATATCGGAATTAAAGGCAAAATCTCATATTTAAGGGCAAAGCATAGCCGTTGATTTCGTTGGATTTCTCATCTCACAATTAAGGGCTACGCGACACGCGCGACGTGGCCTCCGGCTACGTCGTCGTTGGAAATCCGGGGCGCCCAGTTCGACAAGATTAAACTTAACAACCGACTTAGATGCTGATCCGCCACATCCTGAAGCGTCCTTGTTGCGTCACTTCTTGGATCAGGCCTCTCTCTTCAATCCAGGCGAGGTTCCTTTGAACAGCCGCGCGACTTGCGCCTGTTAGAGCCTCCGCCATCGGCGCCGACACCAAAGGCCACTCCGTCAACACAGACCGAAGAGCGGCCGGAGTTCTGCCCGAAAGCTGGGACATGACTCTCTCCGCCCGAACACTCCATGTTTGGGTACCATCAAGATGACGCATCGCCGTTAGAATTGCGCTGTTCATCCCATCCAGCCAGCGGGCCAAACGTTCGGGCGGCAAGCCCGAAACACGCAGTCCCCCTGCCCCGCCCATGGCGAGCGGTACGAAGATGGCGCCGCTTCCATCGCTGGCCGCGATCCTGGACGCGGTGACGGCGGCTTCCATCTGGTCACCGTGCTGTCCGAGGCCGGCCAGGTTCCAGAGATGAAAGCCCATGCAAGCCCGCGTGATTGGGTGGAGCTCGGCTGCTGCAGCCATTACGTCCAACCATCCGCCCGCGCGTTCTTCGAAACGCTCAGCGCTGCCTTCAATGTTCTCGGGATCGCGGCGATCCAGGAAGGCGGCCAAGTCAGCCTTCGGTCCGGGACCGCCTGTCAGGCGCCGAACAGCCCATCCAACTCTTGCCAGGGCATTTGGGTCATCCTGTGCACCTGACAGCCGCATCGATATCCAAAGCGCTAGACGATCAGAACTCACCCGATCCCCTGCGAACCAGCTAAGGTCCGCTGCCTCGATAAGAGCGAGGCGATGCCGCCAGCCTTCCGGGCCACGCAGCAGCCGGTCATCCAGAGCACCCAGGCGTCCAGCGACCCGTGCCAGTCGCGCAGCGTGAACGCCCTCTGCCTTTGCCCAGTCTTCGATGACAGCAGTGTCGGGCGGTTCCGCCCGTGGCCCGGGAGGCAAATCATCCGGTTCTTCTTCGAATGGTCCCGGCAGAAACCAGAGATCCTCTTCGTGAGCCTCTTCATCCTCCTCGATGGTGATGAGGGGGTCATTGAAATCATCAGTCAATGCGGATGCTTGGATCTTCATATGCGCAAAATACTGTTCTTTTGCACATTACCCAAGTGGTTTTGTGGCGGTTGCCTTCGCTCTTTATATAGTATGCGCGCGCGACTGCCGGTGAAATCTCTCAGATCGCGCTCAGCGCAAGGAAACCAAGGGATTTTGGACGAGCACGACGAGAGAGCACCTACTTGCATTCGTTTACAAACAGTCGTTTAATAGCAATACCTTAAATTGCAAACAGGCCGTTTTCATGCCCTTGATAGGCTATGCACGCGTATCGACAGAGGATCAGACCCCCCTGCCCCAGTCTGAGGCCCTGCAAACTGCGGGATGTGTCGAGATCTTCGAAGAGCACGCCTCTGGCGGCAATCGCGCGCGTCCTGTGCTTGCGCGCGTGCTCGACCGCGTCCAGAGCGGCGACACGCTTGTCGTCGTGCGGATCGACCGGCTTGCGCGATCTCTGTCGCACTTGCTGGAAGTGATCGAGCGCCTGGAGGCCAAGGGCGCCTTTTTCCGCTCCCTGCAGGACCCCATCGACACCGCTTCCCCGCAGGGCAAGTTCACATTGCAGGTTCTGGGCGCTGCGGCCGAGTTTGAACGTGCTCTGATCCGCGAGCGTACCAAGGCTGGGCTTGCCTCGGCACGCGCCAAAGGGCGCGTAGGTGGCAACCCAGGGCTTCGCGCCAGGGACCCTGTCGCGCTCCGCAAGGTGCGGCTGGCACGAAAGGACGGCTATATGGAGCGCTTACACGAGACCGCGCCGGATTGGGTGCCCCATGTGCGCCGCTTGCGCCCCGATATGGCTTGGGAAGACGTCCTGCGGATTATCAATGGCCCCCTGCCCCCAGATCGCCATTGGACCCAAAGCCGCTTGCTGCGCGCCGTTAAGGCTTACGTCCGCGACGGCTTTCTGTCCGCTGAGGTGCTGGGCCGTGCAGGACGCCGCGAAACCGACGACCGCCTCCCCGCGATCGTTGCCGGCATCAAAGGAGCGGACCCAGACATCACTCTTCAGGCAATCTGCGACCGGCTTGAGTCGATGCGCGAGCGCACCCCTCGAGGTCGTACCAGCTGGCAGCCGTCTTCGGTCAAGATGTTGCTGGAGCGTGCTGAAAGACTGGGGTTGCTGGGGTCCGTGCATCAACAACAATCTTGAGAAGATTCCACGCCATGGAACGATAGCACTCCAGCACGCGCGTACTTAATCGCGCATGAACCTGAGGTGGTGTCGAGTAGAGCTATTGTGCGCTACCAGCGGTTTCCATTTGTCTCTATTAGCTGACAATCTACTTAGCTAGGAGCGGGGCAATGATAGAGGTCCCTGCCCTAGTATTTGCGACGACAGTTCCTGAACGTGGATCTTCGGAAGGTATCTGCCATCGATCATGCCACGCGGATCATCCAAACAATAAAGCTGGGAGCAGTCTGCCCTCAGACATTCAGTGACGGGAGCCATAGGTTGTGCTGAAGCAAGAACGTGGTCCGCGGTTGCTTTCCAGTGTTCTCTAAAGCCGTCGAGTAAGCGCACCGGCTTCTTTGAGTTTGAACTCATGATCACTGAACATTCTTTGGAACCTCGAGTGTCGCGGAAAGCTTCTCCCTGCCTCTCAATAATTTGGTCTCATCGGATAGGTGTCGCGGGTCGGTGAGGTGTGGTTGAATTCTTCGTGGCAACGCTGTGCCTTGTGTCGGGTACTGTTCCCACGACACAGGCAACCGTGATGCCCCTTACCCTGCTGGGAATCATGGACGCCTCAGACGACAGGGCCTTGACCATCCTTGCTCATGCAGTGGGTTTGGTCTGATCGTTTAGGCATGGCACCAAAGTACCAATGTAGCTTTGAATGTCGATCCAGTTCGGTCGTGGATTTGCCGTAGGTCTGTCGGTGTGTTGTCTGTTCCGGCCCGAGCTTATTGGATCTCTCACAATCCAGAATTCCGGTCAAGACGCCATTGAGAAGCGAGGCGCTTGCGATACCCAGTCAGCGCCAGATTGGCTCGTGAACCGCAAGTTTGTGCGTGCTGTTAACAGCTGTTAACTCGGGAGGGTGCGTGGCTTCCCTAGTAGCGCATTGGTCCAACAGCACAATTTGTGGATAAAATCCTTGACTTAACTGGGTGAATCACGGCCATTAGAGTCAAGTTGCGCAAATAAGCGCGTTCGAGCAGAGAAATTGCAACTATGTTTCAGACGGCACCCATCGAAGCGGCGTCCCAATCCGAGCTTACAAGCCAGATGGCCGCGCGTCTACACACGGCGCTCACGACGCATCTTCAACAAGCCTATGCGCCCGATCAGCGCAAAAATTTGAGACTATTCAGCGCAACAGAGACTGCTGACTTACTCGGTGTGACCGGTCAATTCTTGCGCAAGTGCCATAGCGATGGTTCGTTGCCTGAGCCTAAAGTCATCAAGAACGGACGGCGCTTTTATTCCGGGGAAGAGATCCTGCAAGCGCGCCATTTCTTAGAGGCAAGCTCTCGAAAGCCGGGTAAGTATCTTCCCGGGCGTCGCGAGGGTGACAAGCTTCAGGTCATTCAGCTGATGAACTTCAAAGGTGGATCTGCAAAGTCCACCTCTGCAATCCATCTGTGTCACTACCTTGCTTTGAGTGGCTACCGGGTGCTGGCAATTGACTTGGATCCACAAGGGAGCCTCACGGGCTTTTGCGGGATTCAAACTGAACTGGAGTTTGAAGGCGCGTCAATCTACGACGCACTGCGTTATGACGATCCAGTGCCGATGTCAGAAGCTGTCGTGGAAACCTATTTCCCTGGCTTGCATTTGGCCCCTGCCCGCCTTGTGCTGAGCGAATTTGAGACTGAAACGGCGGTCAATGCGGGGCGCGGTGTCGCGTTCTTTGAGAAGCTCAGTCTAGCGATCCAGTCCGTTGAGAGCGACTACGATGTAGTTGTGATCGACAGCCCGCCAGCTCTCGGGTTTTTGACTCTCACCGGCCTTTATGCCGCGACCTCTGTCATCGTGCCGATGACGCCAAGCATGCTCGACCTTGCCTCTACACAGCAGTTTGTCGAGATGACATCTGCCTATCTCGGGGTGATCGAGGACACGGGTGTCAAACTCGATCATGATTTCTTCTCTTTTCTCATTACGCGGGACGATCCGAGCGACATTCCCAGTCAGCAGATTGTGAGTTTGATGCGCGCTCTGTTCCAAGATCGTGTCGTTGGGGCGACTGGACTGCGCAGTACGGCAATTGGCGATGCTTCGATGCTCAAGATGTCGATCTATGAGGTTGCACGATCCGAGATGACGCGATCGACGTACGATCGGGCTAAAAATAGTATGGATGCAGTAGGTGCGGAAATCGCAGGCATGCTTCAACAGGCGTGGGGGCGTTAGTCATGGCAATGGGGAAGAACAAGACCGGTATCATGGCCGCGATAACAGCGGCAAGCGAGGCCTCAAAGGAGGGTGTGTCCGACAGGGCCCACCGGACCTTGCCAAAGGGAACTATCGGTTCGGTCCGCGCAGGCCTCGGGGGCATTCAGGATATCGACACCAACTTGATCCTCGCCTGGGGTCCAAAGGATCGGCTGGATATCGAGTTAACAGCTGTTAACAGCGACGCGACAAATGAATCTATTCAAGATCTCGCCGCCAGCATCGCTGAGTCCGGACAGCAAGTTCCAGTGCTTTTGCGTCCATCAAAGGATCGTGACGGCCATTTTGAAGTCATCTATGGCCAGCGACGCATACTTGCATGTCGCCATCTAGGGATGTCGGTGCGGGCTCTGATCCGCACACTCGATGATACCGATGCTCTAATGGCCAAGGGGCTCGAGAATGCCGGCCGTGCGGAGCTGAGTTACTACGAACGTGTTCGGTTCGCACAGGCGATCTTGGAGCAGGGATACTCCCGTGCGGAAGCATGCCAAGCTTTGGCGATCAGCAAGAACACTCTCTCGCAGCTTGAGCGTATCAATCGGCTTGTGCCCGTAGCGGTCGGTCAGGCAATCGGCGCGGCTCCAGGCGCAGGGCGCCCAAAGTGGACCACTCTCGCAACGGCGTTCGAGAAGGAGCAACTTTCGGAGGAGCGTGTATTGGATGTGCTTGGTCAATCTGGCGTCCTTGATTCCGACGGGCGGCTGGACCTCGTCATCAAGGAAATTGGCAAGCGTGGTAAGCAAGAGCGATCTGTTGAACAGCGCTCGCCCGTTCCCGGTGTGCAGATCAAGAGTGGAAAATCGGGACTCTCAGTAACCGTTAAGCGGGTAGGGGAGAATACAAGATTCGCGAATTGGCTGGATCAGAATCTGGACCAGCTCATTCAGGATTCCTTCGATCGGTTCCAATCAGAGAGCCACGATGGATAGCGGTGGTTAACAACTGTTAACCGCCAAAACAGAGGCAACGAGCAGAAAGGAGAAAGGCACCAAAAAGAAAACCCTCGAAACCGAAGTCCCGAGGGCTGCTGCGCACAAAGCGCGATTTGTTTTCACACCTCAATCATAGCAGCCCGCGAATCGCTAAACAACGAAAAACGTCTTCGGGCGAACAGGTTTTCTGTGCCTAACTAAGAAATGACAAAATTCAATGATGCTCCGCTTGGAGCGACTGGGACAGTCATGCCTCAGAACGGCGGAGGTATGTCCAATATCAACCAACCCTCGGGGTGGCGCAAAGCGACGGCCGGACTGGCGGTTGCTGAACAGCACGCACAAGCTGGTGAAAGAGCAGCCGTGCCCAAAACACAGGCCTTTGTCGCCGTGAAACGCGTTGGTGCGCATTTAGGTCTCAAGGCTGGCGACATGCTGGTTCTCGACACGCTTGGGGCGTTCACGCAAGCCCAGGACTGGGAAGAGGGACAGCGTCCGATCGTCTGGGCGTCCAACTCTTATCTGATGGAGCAAACAGGCTTCTCGCTCTCGGCGCTCAAGCGCCATTCCCGGCGTCTGGCCGAGATCGGCGTGATTGCCTTCAAGGACAGCCCTAATGGCAAGCGGTGGGGCCACAGGGACGCTGACGGCCGTATCATCGAGGCCTACGGCTTTGATTTGTCGCCGCTGTCGGCTCGCGCCGAAGAGTTTGAGCAGCTACATGCTGAACTGCAGGCTGAACGTGAACTCTGCCAGCGCCTGAAGCGCCAGATCACTGTTGCGCGCCGAATGATCCGCGCGAGGATCGAAGCGGCCCTCAGCGATGCTCTGAGAGGCCCTTGGACACAGCTCTCAAGCCTCTTTGAGGATCTTCTGGACCGCCTGCCACGCCGGAACACGGCCTCTGAGACGCTTGCGCGGCTCCTAGAATGGTTCAGGGAGCTTCAGGAGCGTGTCGAAGTGACCTATCTCAAGGCATTTCGAGCGGATGACGTTGTGGAAAACACCGCCAAATCCACCGAACAAGTCAGTGAAAAGACTCAAGAAGTGGACCCCAGGGAGGTCATTACTGAACCTCATATACTAATTACAAATCAACTTAATCCTGTAACCTGTAATCGCTCAGAAACTGAGCAAGCGGCGGCCGTGGTGCCAAATGCGCCACCGGAAGAGACGGTGGATAGGGAGCTGGAAGACTGGGTGGTTGAAACACGTAAGAAACGTGGTGCAGCGCTTGATTTGCCGACTGTGATGCAGGCTTGTCCTGAATTCGCGTCCTGGGCACGCAATATGGGCGGGTATTTGAAGGATTGGGGCGATCTTCATCGCGTTGTCGGGCAGCTCAGGCCCATGATCGGTGTCTCAGAGCACGCTTGGAACCTCGCACAGGACCGTCTCGGTCCCCAAATCGCGACAGCAGCGCTCGTTCTCACGTTTGACAAGCATTGTGCCGGCGAAGTGGCGTCTCCGGGTGGATATCTGCGGGGTATGGTCGAGAAGGCCGGGGCAGGGGAGCTGCATCTCGAACGCAGTTTCTATGGCCGGTTGAGCGGACAGGCGGCGTAATGGGAAGTCAAGCAGTTGTCCTGCGTTTGACCTCCCAGATCGGGTATGCGGAGATTGTCGCCCTTATTCTCCGCGCCTTCTGCGGTGTTTGTCGTTGTCTTGCGGAGATTGTGCCGTATAATCTCCGCAAGGAATGCGTAAAATATGACTTACATTCACGAACACCCTGATTGGCCCCAGTTTACCTGGGATAAGGCCAAACTGTCGTCACAACTTGCTGCGGTCCGTCACCGCCAAGGCAAACTCTTGGGGCGCATGGAGGGTCTTGGCTTCGATCTTCGCAACGAGGCGATGCTTAGAACACTAACCAGTGATGTCGTCAAAAGCAGCGAGATCGAGGGGGAGACGCTCGACAAGGATCAGGTTCGCTCATCTATCGCAAAGCGGTTGGGTCTGGAAATTGGCGGGTTGATCCCGTCTGATCGCCATGTTGATGGTGTCGTCGAGATGATGCTGGACGCGACCCAAGCGTATGACAAGCCACTGGATGCGGAGCGTCTGTTCAGCTGGCACGTGGCCCTCTTTCCGACCGGGCGAAGCGGAATGACCCGGATCAGGGTGGGACAGTGGCGTGACGGTCCGATGGAGGTTGTATCAGGACCCTATGGCCGCGAACACGTGCATTTTGAGGCGCCAGAAGCCGAACGGTTAGACCCTGACATGGCGCGTTTCCTGACCTGGTTCAATCAATCCATCGAAACAGATCCCGTCATACATGCCGCCATCGCCCATCTTTGGTTTGTCACCATCCACCCGTTCGATGATGGCAACGGGCGCATAGCGCGCGCGATCGCAGACATGGCCTTGGCGCGATCGGAAGGCAGCGCGCAGCGGTTCTACAGCATGTCGACGCAAATCCGGCAGGAGCGGAGCGGCTATTACGACATGCTCGAGACGACGCAGAAAGGCGGGCTTGATGTCACGGCGTGGCTCGTTTGGTTCCTGGCTTGCCTTGACCGCGCATTTGATGGTGCCGAGATCATCCTTGAGGCCGTGTTCCGGAAGGCGCGGTTCTGGGAGAAATATGGAACGGCGAACATGAACGACCGCCAGCGGGACATGCTGAACCGTCTGCTGGATGGGTTCGAAGGAAAGGTCACGACGTCGAAATACGCGAAGATCGAAAAGTGCTCACAAGATACGGCCTATCGCGATATCCTCGATCTGATCGAATTGGGCGCCTTGGAGAAAGATGAGGCTGGTGGACGCAGCACCAGCTATTCCCTGACGGCGACCTAAAGAGGTTTGACACAGGCGAAGCCTCAGACGCCCACTCCAAGCAAGTATCAGACACGCACCGGTGAGGCTTGCCGGTCTGTAAATAAAGCTAAGCCTTTGATAATTTGTGATAATCATTAGACTCCATCACTTCTTTGCCGATGTGCGTTGCCGATCTTTGGGTGCAGTATGCAATGAAGGTGAACCGCGGTTTTGACGGTCCCAAAATTCCTCAGCCTGTGCCTCCGGGGTAGCAGAGAGGGAAAGTGTCCTTCGGGTTTTGTGACTGACAGTTGAGGGACCTTGGGGTGCCTCGGACGGGTCCGGGCCGGATTCCGGTCTGTCTTTCTCACCAACACTCGAAAGGAGGCCAGCCATGGCCCGATCCCGTACGCCCAAATTCGATGCCTCCGAGGTCATCACAAACGAAATCATCCGCATCATCGAGCGCGGCGTCCTGCCGTGGCGCAAGCCATGGACCGCAGGTGGCAGCTCTCGTCCCCTCCGCGTGGGCGGTGAACCCTACCAAGGAGTGAACAACTTCCTGCTGACAATGCGGACCGTGATGGCGGGCCACAGCTCGCCCTTTTGGATGACGCTGCCGCAGGCCAATGCCTTGGACGCAAAGGTTCGCAAGGGCGAGAAGTCCTCCGTGGTGGTTTACTATGGCCAAAGCCGGAGGCAGGGTGAGGGCGACGAGGCGCGAGACGATGGTGAGGCAGATGGTGACGAGGCCCGCGTCTTCCGTTTCCAGAAATCCTATCGCGTGTTCAACGCCTGCCAGATCGAGGGGTTGCCGGATAGCTTCCATCCCGAGCCGGACCCGGTGCCTGAGCATCCGCCCGCTGAACCCATTCCCCATATGCAGGCTTTTTTTGATGCCATCGATATCACCACCGTCTTCACGGGTAGCGATGCCTACTATCTGCCGCCGGTAGACAAGGTCTACATGCCGCCGATTACGCGGTTTCAAAATTCGCCAAATTTTTATGGGGTTTGGGCCCATGAACTGGGCCATGCCACAAAGGCGCGCCATCGCTTGAACCGCGACTACGGTCTTTCGCGGTTCGGCAACACAGCCTATGCCCGCGAGGAGATCGTTGCCGAACTCACGTCGTGCTTTCTGGGGCAGGAACTTGGGTTCACCGCGCATACGCTCGAGATGAACGCGGCCTACCTTTACAACTGGTTGCGCGTTTTGCGCTCGGATAAACAGGCGATTTTCAAGCACGCGGCCGATGCGCAGCGCGCCTGTGATTACCTTATCGCGCGATCGGAGGCGGGCAGGGCAGGGGAGGTCGACCAGGCCGCTTGAGGGAATGTGTGTCGGCAAAGGGAAAGCAGGCTTTGGGAAGGGTGTTTCAAACTTCTCAAAGGACAGACCCATGACCAACGCAGCACAGCCTCTGACAGACCGCCCAGACCCCGCCGTAATCGCCGCTCAGAATGACGCTTTCCGCAAGCTCGCCTGCCTCGGGATAGCACCAGAGGCGCCCATCCAAGGCCGGATGCATGTGACCCGCTCGCTCATGGAGGCGGGGGACGGTTTCATGGCCGAGGCGGTGAATGTCACGGGGGCGTTCGACACGTTCGAACCCGAGAACGACCCGGAGGGCTGGCATGATTTCGGGGCGATCGAGATCCGGGGCGAAACCGTGTTCTGGAAAATTGATCTCTATGAGTCAGATTCCGATTTTCGCTGCGGTGCCGAGGCCCCGGATAACCTGGAAACCACCATGCGTGTGCTGACCATCATGATGGCGCGCGACTGGTAGGCGAGGGGTAGCCTCAAGACCTATTTCTCAGCCTCCTAAGGCCCGCTGCCCACTCAAAAGGCAAAGCGGGCCTTTTGTCCTTTTGATCCCCAAACCCGGGGATTGGTCGCGCAGCAGGTCGCGCCGGCCGCACCCTACCCATCGAAAAGGACATCCCATGACCGCAAGCTTCAAACCCGTCTCCGTCGCTATTGGCGATCTGACTGCCCACCCCGCCAACGTGCGCAGTAACTCCCCGGAAACCTATGACCCCGAGAACATCGCCCATCTGAAGGCCAGTATTGCCGTTCTGGGTCTCTTGCAGCCGCTCTTGGTCCAGAAGCTCGACGGCAAGTACGCAGTGCTGGCCGGTGGCCGACGTCATGCCGCGCTGAAGGACCTGGTCGCTGACAAGGCCGCCAAGGGGTTCACCGCGAAAACCAAGGTGGACTGCCGCCTTGTCCCTGAGGACTGCGACGTCACCACGGCCTTGTCGCTCGCCGAGAACATCACGCAAGCGCCGATGAACGCCATCGACGAATTCGAGGCCTTTGCGCTGTTGATTGTCACTGAGAACTGACCCGGCAACTGCAGAAATTGTCATTGAGAATTGACCCATGTGCAACCTTGCCCCTGCTTGATTCAGCTGGGGGCTATTGGAGTGGTAGACATGGGATTTTTGAGGGTCATTCGGAAATGGGCGCTGCGAGACAAGATGCCCATTCGCGAGATTGCGCGGCGAACAGGCGTGTCTCGCAACACGATCAAGAAATATCTGCGGGCCGGGATTGTCGAACCCGAATTCCAGAGACCGGACCGGCCGAGCAAGCTGGATCCGTATGCTGAGAAGCTGACAGCTTGGTTGCTGTCTGAGCAGCGCAAAACACGCAAGGAGCGGCGG
>NZ_AXBG01000027.1 GCF_000473225.1 Sedimentitalea nanhaiensis DSM 24252 | reverse complement strand
GGTGTGGCCTTCAATATCCCAGGCGCAGGCACAGGGCACTGAAATGCTTGCTCTGTTCGCATTGCCGGGCGATCTCGTCGGGCACCTCGCGCCGGGCGCGCGGCAGGATCCTGGGTCCGCTCCGACCGCTGCCCCCGGTCAGCGGCATCAGAATCGTCAGATCCTCCTGAACCCCGGTAAACGGCAGATCCAGCGCCGCACAGATGGCACCCAGCTGGGTCTCGGGATCGGCGGTGAAGTCCTCGTAGCGGAAAATCTCGATCCCCTCGTAGGCGTCCAGAAACGCCAGATAGCGGCGGGCATATTCATCCGCGGTCTGCGGCGTGAAATGCACCCAGCCATTGTGCCGCAGCGACAGCAGGGAATCCAGCGGATGGCGCACCGTCACCACCGAGCGCACCGGATATCGGCGCAGCAGCAACGCGCGCAGGGCGAGATAATCATGCGGGGCCTCCCCCTGGCAGAACTGCGAATGCGCGTGGTCGCGCAGCACCAGCCGGCGGCCGGTGCTGCGGCAATGCTCCACCAGCGGGGCCAGCGCGCCCAGGAACACCTCTTCGATCACCGCGTCGGGAATCTCGCGGGTGCTGGAGCGCAGATGCCGGATCAGGTCGGTCGGCGCGAACGGCTTTTTGTGGCGCTCGTTGCTGGATCGGCTCAGCGGATCGATCTCGCTCAGCAGGACGGTATTGGGCTGCAACCCCAGATGACGGGCAATCACCGTACCGCCGGTGCAGGCGAAATGATGCAGGCTGCGCACCGGTTCGGCCCGGGTCTGGGTTTCGGACCTGCTGCGGCATTGGGCGATCAGATCGGGCAGGGGTTTGGCCAGGCGCGGGGTCAGCACCGCCTGGCTGTCATGCGCGGCCAGCAGCGCCCGGGCGGTTTCGATGCGCGCGCGCAGATCGCCCGGATCGCTCATGTCCCGCCCTTCCCCGCCCTATCCCGATCCTGGCCCGCATCGCGCTTCAGGCGCGGGCTGTCGGGCGCGGGCTCCAACCGGCGCAGATGATCCGAGACATCGCCCAGCTGCAGCGCCAGCTGGCCCAGCAACGCATCCTGGCTGTCCTTGACCGCCTGCAACTCTGCGTGCCGCTCCTGCAGCTCTTTCAGATCGGCGGCCACCAGCGCCTGCAGGCGCAGCGCGCGGACCAGATTGGCCCCGGCAACCCTGATCTCGGCCTCGCGGGTCTCGCGTTCGCCCGCCTGGGCCTCGCGTTCGGCCTGCAGCGCCTCCAGCTGCCCGGGCAGGGCGCGCAACCGCGCAAGCTCGGTCTCCTGCGCATCGACCTGCCCCCGCAGCCTGCCCAGTTCCATCGCCTGTTCCGCCAGCTGCCCCCCCAGCTTCCCGACCTGGGCCAGCTGCTGTGCGGCCTGCGCCTCGGCGGCTTCGCGGGCGGCGTTGGCCGCGTCCAGACGGCGCTGCAATTTTTCCAGCAGAACGTCGCGCTGAAACCGCAACTCGGGCCAGTCCGGATCTTCCGCGTCCGCGCGGGAGATCAGCCGAAATGCCCGCCCCTGCATCAGCTCGATCACCGATTGCGCATCGCTGCCGGGCCCATAGAGCGGCGCGGCACCAACGGTCAGGCGCACCGAATCGAACCGGATCAGCGCTTCCGCCGTCACCAGCCCCGCCAGCAGATCCGCCACCGCACCGGGGGCATCGCAGCGCAGCATATGCCCGGTGCCCCGCACCCCGGCCCGTTCGATCAGATCCTGCGGCGACAGGGTGGTGACCTGCCGGGTGGCGACCTGCGTCAGCCCCGGCATCAGCTGCGACAGCGCCTCGGGCACCTGCAGCCCGGACAGGGCGGCGAAATTGCAACGATGGAACGGTGCCTGGCCGCTGTCCGGGGCCACCGCCGCCGCGATCACCTGCACCCGCGCATCCCCCTGCGCGTGCAGCCCAGGCCCATGTTCGGGATCCGGCTCGACCAGAACCACCCGCGCGGCTCCGGAGGTCAGGTCCGGCGTTGCACCGCAGCCGATATGCAGCAGAACCGGGTCGCTCATCGTGAACCTGCCACCGCCAGCCGCGCCCGGCGCAGCGGTGCCGTGACCTTCCACGAGGTCGAGGCAAACAACGCGTCGATCTCCTGACGGCTGTGGTTCAGCCCGGCCTGCAAATCCCTCCGCTCGACCATCAGGGCGCGATGCCCGTCCAGCAGGGCGGCGATCTGGCGCGCCTGTTCGGCCAGAGCGGTTTCCAGCCGCACCCGGTCCAGCTCGGCCGCCGCGCGCAGGGCGGCCAGCTCGGCGGCGGCGGCATCGCGATCCGCGATCCGGTCCCGGTATTCCTGTTCCAGCGCCTGCTGGGCCGTCTTCAGTTGCAATTGCAGCAGATCGGTCTGTTCCGCCCCCCCCTGCCCGGCCACGTTCAGCGTCTCCCAGACCGCTGCAAGCTGTGCGGCATCCCCCGCGCGGACCGACCGGGGCGACAGCCCGCCGGCGGCCCGACAGCCCGCCGGCGGCCATCTCGTCGGCCAGATCCCGCAGCGGCGCCAGGGTCATGGCCGCATGGGCGGCCAGGATGTCATGGATATCGCGCGCACCGGTCGCATCCTCTCCGCCGACGGCGGCGGGCACCGCCCCCGCGGGCCGTTCCAGCCACTGCGCCAGCCGCTCGGCCAGCGCCTCGGGCGCGGCGGCAAAGGCATCGGCATCGACCAGGAATATCTCGCGGCGGCCCATCCGCCACCGTGCCAGGATCGCCTGCGCCTGGGTCTGCCAGCCGGACATCGCCTGCGCCGGTGGCGCGCCATCGCGCAGCGCCGGGGCAATCTGCACCTCGGGCGCATCATAAATCAGAACCGCGCGCCCCGCACCGGGCAGGGCCGCGAGCGCGTCAGCCTGCCAGAGCCGCACCGCATTGCCCAGCACCGCCCCGAGCCAGTCCCGGCACAGCCCGTCCTTCAGCCTGGACAGGTTGAGATAAGCAAGCTGCATCATGTCCTGTTCCGCCACCATCCGGTTGTCTCCGTCTTCCTGTGTGACCCGGGCTCAGCTTTCGACCGAATGCGCCACCGCATAGCCATGGCTGCGCAGCAGCGCCGTGCGCCGCGCCGCATCCAGGTCCTGGGCCACCATCTCGGCGCACATCTGTTGCGCGGTGATCTCGGGCACCCAGCCCAGCCGCGCCTTGGCCTTGGCCGGATCGCCCAGCAGGGTTTCCACCTCGGCCGGGCGGAAATACCGCGGATCGATGCGCATGATCACATCGCCGGGGGCCAGGGCCGGGGCGGCCCCGCCCTTGATCGCATCGACAATGGCCACCTCGTCGGTGGCGTTGCCTTCAAAGTGCAGCGAAATCCCCAGCTCGGCCGCCGACCAGGTGATGAACTCGCGCACGCTGTATTGCTTGCCGGTGGCGATAACGAAATCCTCTGCACGCGCCTGTTGCAGCATCATCCACTGCATGCGCACATAATCCTTGGCATGACCCCAGTCGCGCAGGCTGTCGATGTTGCCCATATACAGGCACGGCTCCAAGCCCTGCGCGATATTGGCCAGACCGCGGGTGATCTTGCGGGTGACGAATGTTTCGCCCCGGCGCGGGCTCTCGTGGTTGAACAGGATGCCGTTGCAGGCATACATGCCGTAAGCCTCGCGGTAGTTCACCGTGATCCAATAGGCATACATCTTGGCCACCGCATAGGGGCTGCGCGGATGAAACGGCGTGGTCTCGGTCTGCGGGGTCTCCTGCACCAGGCCATACAGTTCCGAGGTCGAGGCCTGATAGAACCGGGTCTTTTTCTCCAGCCCGAGAAAACGGATCGCTTCCAGCAGACGCAATGTGCCGATGGCATCCACATCGGCGGTGTATTCGGGCGACTCAAAGCTGACCGCCACATGGCTCTGCGCGCCCAGGTTATAGACCTCGTCGGGCTGCACCTGCTGGATGATCCGGGTCAGGTTCGAGGTGTCGCTCAGATCGCCGTAATGCAGCTGGAACCGGGCGTGGTCCACATGCGGATCCTCATAGATATGATCCACCCGCTGGGTGTTGAAGGACGATGCCCGGCGCTTGATCCCATGCACCTCATAGCCCTTGTCCAGCAGGAATTCCGCCAGATAGGATCCGTCCTGCCCGGTGACCCCGGTAATCAATGCCGTCTTGCTCATGCTCACCTCGTGCTGGTGCCCTTCGATACGGCGGATTGCCCTGGGTCACAAGACGGATCGCCCCCCGGCAGGGCCGCCGCCCGGTCCAGAACGCCCTGCAACTCGGCCAGCAGCGCCGCCCGCAGGCGGGTGCGCTCGGCCAGCAGCGCCCCGGTGTCGCCAAACAGCGCCGCCAGCCGCACCTGTGCCGCGTGATAGGCATCGCGGAACCCGTCGTCCACAAACGGCACGGCGGCACGGGCCGCGGCCTCTTGCGGGCTCAGCCCATACAGGTTCAGCCACGCGGCCGGCGGCAGGCCCAGATCGTGCACCCGATGCCCGGGGCCGGCGACATACAGCGGCCGCGCCCCGCAGGCAAAGGCATCAAACAGCTTTTCCGTCAGATATCCGGGCTGATGGGTGTTCTCGATCGCCCCCATGCTGCGACAGTGATCGTCCAGCCGCATCAGCTTGTCGAAATGCCAGTTGTTCAGCTGAAACCGGCTGATCCCGCCCTGCCAGCTCTGCCCCAGCCGCTCGACCGCGCCGGTGTCGCAGGCCAGCGCCATCCGGCTGCGCCAGTCGCACAGCGCAATGGTGTCCCCTGCCGGCCAGCGCCCGTCATACGGCGCGCCCATGCGGCGCTCGAACATGAACGTCAGATCCACCGCCCTGTCGGCAAAGGCGCGTTTCCAGTGCCCTGCCCCACGGGCCGCGTTGCGCGCAAAGCGCCAGCGATAGGCATTCACGAAACGGTTGTTGGTCAGCAGGTAATAGGGAATGCGCGCAAAGCGGAAAATCGCCGAGGTGTGATGATTGAGCTGCACCACCGGCAGGGCGCCAAACGCGGTGTCGATGACGATATCGCGCTCCAGCGGGCGGCGGGTGCAGGTGGTGTCCCAGAACGGTTCTTCCGACAACAGCACCACGGGGCGGCGGCGCGCGCGCCAGTCCATCACCAGATCGCGCGGCGCATCCCTGATCCCCAGACCGCGGGTGAACAGATAGAGATCCGCCTGTTCGGGGCGCGCGACCCGTTCGACGGCCCCCTCAAACAGCGGGGCCAGAGCGCGATAACTCAATGGCGACCGGTTGATATCGCACCCGGCCATGAAGACCCTGATCATTGCCGTTGCCTGTCTCATTTCAGGGTCGGTTTAGGGTAGTTTGCGTCTGATTGGAAACTTCGGCTCGGTCAGTCAGGACTGGCTTACCCTTTCCGGCCCCATCCGTTCCGCCCTTTCAATATTCGGGAGGGCTTGGGGTTCCTCACATTGGGCGTGTATGTGAAACTGCGCCTTTCACAACAAACACGACACCGGCCCCGAGTTTACGACAATTTTCTGGCCGAGGTCTGCCGGCAGGTCGAGGTGCACCGGTTGAAGCTGAGGGTGGCAGAAGCGGCGGTCTTCAAATCTTCGACCGTCGCACGCTTACGCCACTTCGCGACGGTTTTGGGATTGATGCCCAACTCCTTGCTCAGCTGCGCGAGCGAAGTGCCCCTCTTGATGGTGTGGACGCCCCCTCACGGCATCGTTGTGCCAAGGTAGCGGTGTCGAAACGTGCTACTAGGAGGAAGCGCCCATGAAAAAGGTTAGCATTGTAGGATTGGATATTGCCAAGAATTCGTTTCACGCACATGGCTGCGCCAAAGACGGATCGAAGGTTTTTAGCAAGGCGCTGCCGCGCGGTCGTGTGTTGGAGTTTTTTGATCAGGTTGAGCCCTGCATCATCGCTTTGGAAGCTTGCGCGGGGGCGCATCACTGGAGCCGGGAGCTTTCCAGACTTGGTCACGATGTCAGGCTGATCGCCCCGCAATACGTCAAACCCTATGTGAAGCGGCAAAAGAACGATGCGAATGATGCCGAAGCTATCGCTGAAGCAGCGTCGCGGCCGACCATGCGTTTTGTGGCGGCCAAGACCACCGAGCAGCAAGGGCAGTCGATGGTACTCAAGACCCGCGACCTGTTGACCGGGCAACGCACCCAGACAATCAACGCATTGCGCGGGCATTTGGCTGAGCATGGAATTGTCGCGCCGAAAGGCCCTCAGCATCTGCCTCGATTGGAAAGAGCTGTGGCTGAGAATGCAGACCACTTGCCACCTGAAGTCATCGGCCTTTGCCAGATATTCTTCGATCTCATCGCCGGGCTAGGCGATCGCATTGATGCTCTGACACGACAGCTCCGCCAGGTTGCCCAGCACAATGATGTTGCACGCAGATTGATGACCATGCCGGGGATCGGCCCGGTGACGGCGGTATCGATTGCCGTGCTGGCTGCACCGCCAGAAATGTTCAGCAAGGGGCGCGACTTCGCAGCCTGGGTCGGGCTGGCACCACGCCAGCATTCTACGGGCGGTAAAACAAGGCTGGGCAAGATATCAAAAATGGGTCAGCGCGACCTGCGGCGTTTGCTGATCATCGGTGCCATGTCCGCGATCCAAGCCGCACAAAAGCGCGGCGGCGCGCCAGATGGGTCGTGGCTGGCCCGTATGTTGGCTCGCAAACCTAAAATGCTGGTTGCAGTTGCGCTGGCAAACAAGATGGCGCGGATGGCATGGGCGATCATGGTTCATGGCGGCGTCTACGAGACCCCTGCCAACGCCTGAGTGCGAAGGCAGGCTGGGGTGCGGTGGTTCTGAACGGAGGTCATGGCAAAGCGTCGACGAGATCAGGAATGGGAAAACCAGTAATGTCCCGAGTAGCTTATACTACGGCCTCTCGTTTTGGACCTGTTCCTCGAACTCACCATGAGGGCCCGCGACGTTGAAGGTCGCAACCAGAGGCCGGATACACGAAGGAACTCGACCGCAGTGCTGTTGCCAAAGTCAAAGAAGCCGCTTGCAACCCCGGGGGCGTCCATACACGGGACATTGCTGCGCAATGCCCTGCCGGGCAGTGGATCGCTGTATTGCAGCTCTGACGGCGTACGTGCCCTCCCGGCAGATTTGTCTTGCAAATCGCCTGCTGGGGAACAGTGCGTGGCGCTCCCGTGACGAACTTATCCCATATGGCTTCCTTCTATTCCTGCGAAAGGATCGCACCATCAAACCGTGGTATCAAACACCTAGGAACCGCGGAGCTTTGCTTCACAACTACAAGAACAAGAAGCTGTCGACCATAATATCCGTCGGATCCAGACCGGTCAGGAATACTGTGCCCTCCCCAGTGTCAATTAATGTCCCCTGATCCTTGGCCATGATCACAAGGTCGGCTAGTTCCAGATCAGGGATATCGAGCCGGATGTTGTCCTGGCCCGGAGTGAAATCGGTGATCGTGTCACTGCCGTGTCCGGATGAAAAGACAAACAGATCCGCACCGGCCTCGCCATGGTATACGTCATTGCCGCCGCCATCGTGAAAGGTGTCGTTGCCGTTGCCGCCGAACACCGTATCCACGCCCGCAAAGCCGCCCTGCGCACGGTCAAAAAACACATCATCCCCATTGCCCAGATAGACCTTGTCCCGCCCCCAGCCGCCCCAGACGCGATCATTGCCGTCGCCGCCATAGAGTGTATCGTCGTGACTCCCGCCATAGATGCGGTCGTTGCCAGTGCCGCCCTCAAGGATATCATCACCGCCAAAGCCCATGATGGTGTCATCACCACCACGACCAACGACATGGTCTGCCGTCGACCCGACTTCAGTTATTTCAATCCTGAGATTTGCCCACGCATGTATGTCGAAATCCAGGGAACCAAATGACCCGGTCTTCCCGTCCGTGTACAGAACAGCGGCCTTCGCGCGTGGGTCCGCACCGCCCGCACCATTGTCCCACAATTCAGTTCCCGTGACGAAGAAGTGCTCTGGCAAGGGCAAATCGGAAAAGGTCAGAGAAAGGTTCTCTTGGTCGGAACCGCTTCTTTCCGAAACGAAGAACACGCTACGATGTTCGTCTGCGAAACCATGAACGTCAAGTATCCCCTCTTCTGCCCAATCCAGAACCGGGGTCAGGCCAACCAAGCTATCAGACATCAGTCGAAACATTTCGCCAGACAGCGTCACTGTATTTCCGTCCGTGGAAAGCAGGGTTATCGCCTGTGTGGTATCGAAGGTGAGCGGCCAAATATGAGCGGACTGGATGCCGTTAGTGACGATTTCGAAAAAGTTTTCGACCATCATTGAGGCATGTTGCGAACCTCTGTTCTGCTCGGCATTTCGTGCATTCGTGTTCCATTCCGAGACATGGAATTCCATCGGTTCGGCGGTTTCCGAGCGATCGAGAATCTCCTCCAACCTACCAAACTGTGAAAAGAAGAAATCATGGCTCTGATCCACGCCTGCAAAGCCCGAGCTTTGATAATAGTGCTGCACAAGCCCATCAATCGCATCCGGCGCATCGGCGAACTTGTTGATTTCCTCCGCCATCTGGAACAACTGCTTATAGGCCGTACCTTGACCCGCCACGGTGGTTTTTACCCAACCGTCGGGCGGCACACCGCCATATTGTTTCTGGATATCTCCTTCTGTGAAGGCCCAGGACATGCCGTGCTTGGTCCCGACATAGACCGTGATGTCGTCCTTTGGGGAATACAGGCGCGATGCAGAGGAATGGGTCTGGACGATGACATCAACATCCGGCTCGCCAAGCGCCGCCAATTTTTCTTGTAGCGCTGGGGTTACGCCTCCCACCACGCGACCATATTCCGCTGCGGTCATTTGTCCGCTGGCCCAGAATTCGTTTCCGAGTTCAAAGCCGGCCAGGGTCACGCCGTATTTTTTGGCCTCCTCAACAACCGTTACCACGAACGCCAGCAGATTTTCCAAGTACCCTGGATCGATGTCTTCTCTCTGGCCATAGGAGCCATCGATCATCGCGTCCGCAGCATTTTCCCCGAAAGCCATCCGGGTCGGCAAGACCATGGATACGTCCATGTCCTTGGCCGCCGCCTCCTGAAAGAACGCATCCATTGGCAGGAGGGCTTCTTCCGGATTGACATGGGACACCGTTGCGTTTGGGTCTGTCATGTCGAACAGCAACTCAGTCACGGCACCACCGGGATAGCGAAGCGTCTGGATGCCGATCTCTTGCGTAAGCGAACTCATGAGAGATTCGGCGTTTGAGAAATCTTCATCGTAGCTCGTGACCACATTGGATCCGAAATGATCCTCGGCAACGATCACACTGGATTTGATCTCCGCCTGATTTTCGACAGCGAATTTTCCCGAAGCCACCATTTTCCTGCATCACCCAAAGATCAACTTAAGATGAATTGGCCTTAGCAGCGTGGTAAGATTGGGAGATAAATGTGGCGCGAGGGTGTATATCTCACTCCATTTTAACTGCATTTTCCCCCAATTTCTCAAACAAATTGGGTTACTGGCCGCTCTCACGGCCAGTAACTCCCTGCGTTTAAATGAGCTCTCAACATCCGGGAGGAGATATCGTTCCGGACGGAACCCCAACGGGAAAATTCTGGACGATGCCCATGTCATGGTCCACCTAGAGACAACTGACAGCAACCCAGGCCTCCAGCCATGTCCCCTGCCCTTGCCGCGCTGCGCGACGACCTCATCGTCGGCGAGATCACCGACCGGACAGAATTCGCGCCCGGTCTTGCCCTGCTGGCCGACCCTGCCCTGGGCGCGCGCGGCAGCTGGCGCTCGCCCGCCGGGCGGCTGCTGGAGCTGGACATCGCCACGGCGGGGCGCGGCGACTGGATCGCGCTGCACCTGACGCTGGATCTGCCCGATCTGACCCCGCTGACCTATTTCGGCTTCGCCTGCACCGGGGTTGCGCCCCAGGCCCATGTCATCCACCCCTGCCTGCGCTCGGGGGGGCCGGAGGGCGGATTTTCCGACGCCTTCTTTGACCGCCACATCCTGACCCGCACCGACCCGGTGGCGCATGTGGATGCGCTGCACCTGCCGACCCGGCGCCGGGTGCCGCCGCTGGCCCCCTGGCGCGAGCTGGTGCTGTTCCTGCCCACCGTCAGCCTGTGCTGGCACCTGCATGACCTGCGGGTGTTCACCGCATGAGCGCGGCGCTGGATCTGACCGTCGCGATCCCGGTGCACAATGACCGCGACCCGCTGCTGGCCCTGCTGGGCGAACTGAGATGCGCAACCCGCATCGTGGTGGTGGACGACGGCTCGGAGCAGCCCCTGCAACAGGGCGATCTCTGCGCCGCCGCCGGGCTGCCGCCCGAGCGTCTGACCCTGCTGCGCCATGACAGCGCCCTGGGGGCCGGTGCCGCGCGCAATGCCGCGCTGGCGCAGGTGCAGACCGACTATCTGCTGTATCTGGATGCGGACGACCTGCCGACCCGCGAACTGCCGCTGCTGCTGGCCGATCTGGAGGGGCAGGATTTCGATTTCTGCATCTTCCGCCATCACGACAGCCGCAGCGAACAGGAAAATTACTGGGGGCCCGATCCCCACGACCGCGCCCTGTGGCGCGCCGCCGGCAGCGATATCGGCGCGCTGACCCCGGTCGGACCCGCAGCCGCGGCGCAGCTGGTGCAGACCGCCAACTATCCCTGGAACAAGATCTACCGCACCGGTTTTCTGCGCGATCATGGCATCCGCTGTTCCCGGATCCCGGTGCACGAAGATATCGAGCTGCACTGGCGCAGCTTTCTGAATGCCCGCCGGATCCTGGCCAGCGACCGTATCGCGGCGATCCATTTCGTCACCCCCGGCGGCAACCGGCTGACCAATGCGCTGGGGCCCGACCGCTTGCGGGTGTTCGAGCCGCTGACGGCGATCGCCGACGAGATATCGACAACCGGCGTTGACCCCCTGCCCTTTGCCCGCTTTACCGTCGGGCTGCTGGGCTGGATTCACGACCACCTGCACCCCGAGCTGCGCCCCGGTTTCGCGGATCGGGCGCAGGCCTTTCTGAACGCCCCCGCCAACCCGGCGCTGCGCAGCGCGATCGACGACACCCGCCCCGGATTGCGGGCCGATATCGCGGCCCTGTTACAGGCGGACCCGCCCTGATGCAGCCCGATCCAGCCGGGGGGCGGCCGGCGGTTATTTGGCGAACAGTTGATCCATGTCGCGGAAGGCCTTGAGCTCGATGGCATTGCCGGCCGGATCGTTGAAGAACATCGTCGCCTGCTCGCCCGGTTCGCCCTTGAAACGCACATAGGGCGCGATCACGAACGCGACCCCCGCCTCGGTCAGCCGGTCCGCGGTCTGCTGCCAGTCGTCCATATCCATCACCAGGCCGAAATGGCGGCAGGGCACGCCGTGGCCGTCCACCGCGCTGGTTGCGGTTTCGCCCAGCTCTTCGGGGGCCAGATGCGCCACGATCTGATGGCCGAAGAAATCGAAATCGATCCAGGCCTCCGAGCTGCGCCCCTCGCCGCAGCCCAGAAGCCCGGTGTAAAAACCGCGCGCGGCCTCGAGATCGTCGACCGGAAAGGCCAGGTGAAAGGGGCGGATGGGCTGGGTGCTCATTCTCTTCTCCATGACGGACGATGGGGGCGCAAACGCTCTAAAGCGGCGCGGTGAAAAAGGCCGGTGGCTTTGTGCCGTCCTGCGCATGGGCGGCAAAGGCGCGCGCCGCGTCCAGCGCCTCGCGGATGGTCACATCCATGTCCAGATAGCGATAGGTGCCAAGGCGTCCGACAAAGCTGACCCCCTGTGCCTGTTCGGCGCGGGCCACGTAATCGGACAACAGCGCCTTTTCCGCCACCTGCCGGATCGGGTAATAGGGGATGTCCTCAGGCTCGGCCGCGCGCGAGAACTCGCGGTAACACACCGACCCGGCGTGCTCTTCCCACGGCGCGAAATGCTTGTGCTCGGTGATGCGGGTATAAGGCACCTCGACCTCGCCGTAATTCATCACCGCGCAGCCCTGGTAATCGCCGTCATAGGTGAAACGCTCGAAATCCAGTGTGCGGTAGCCCAGCCGCCCCAGTTCAAAGTCGAACCAGCCATCCAGCGGGCCGGAATAGAACACATGGTCATAGGCCTCGGCCTGGGCGCGCTCAAACACCGTGTTCAGCCGAACGGCAATGCCCGGATGATCCAGGATCGCTTCGATCATCGCGGTATAGCCCTGCTCGGGCATGCCCTGAAAGCGGTGAAAGAAATAATTGTCGTCATAGTTGAACCGCACCGGCAGGCGTTTGAGGATGCTGGCGGGCAGCGCGCTGGGGTGACAGCCCCATTGCTTCATCGTGTAGCCCTTGAAGAACGCCTCGTAGAGATCCTTGCCGACAAAACGCATCGCCTGCTCTTCAAAGGTCTGCGGATCCTCGATGCTGGTGTCGGCCTGCTCGCCGGTGATGAAAGCGTGCGCCTCGTCCGGGCGCAGGGTCTTGCCAAAGAACTGGTTGATCGTGTGCAGGTTCACCGGCAGCGAATAGACCGCGCCGCCGGTGGTCGCCTTGACCCGGTTCTTATAGGGCAGAAACGCGGCAAACCGGTTCACATAGTCCCAGACCTCGGCGTCATCGGTGTGAAAGATATGCGGCCCGTAGACATGCACCATGACGCCGGTGTCGGCATCGCGCTGGGTATGGCAATTGCCGCCGACGTGGCCGCGGCTGTCCACGACGGTGATCGCGTGCCCCGCCTCGGCCAGATGCCGCCCGATCACCGCGCCCGAAAGCCCCGCGCCCACACAGAGAATATTCATGCTGTCTTTGCCCCTTCTGGCCCGGCCTGATCGTTCATGTGGCCTTTAACGGCAAAACCCGACCCGACCTCAATGGCAATATCTTCATGAAGGCCCTCTCACGATTAAAATTAAAATGAAACAGGGATCCGACAAGCTTGGACAGACAGCGACAGGGTCCATGGTTAATCGCTTCAACACGGGTCTCGTGCTCCCAGTGATCCCCCATGTCATAGACATAAAAAAACCGCTCGTTGTCGCGGAATTCAAATTCCTGCAGTGAAACATCCGGATTGGAGGCATGCAGTTCAAATGACCCGTATCGCACCGCGTGGATGTCAAAGAGAAACAGATAAATGCTCTCCCAGTCCATCGCCACCTGAATAATACCGTGAACTCACGCAGTCGATGCTGACACCAGAACTCGCCGCCAGTTCATCATCGGGCTGATCCCCAAAAGACGGACTTTCAACTGACAAAATTCTGGAACTTCTGACATCCAAAACCATTGGTAACATCACAGCCGAAATCCAATTGCCCCGTACTTAGCAACACTCTCCTACGTAATCAGGGTGAGCGGGTTTCTGCGAACCAGGTGGCGCGACTGGCATCATTGGCGGGGAGCACAGCGCAGGTTGGTTGCCGATACCGCCCGGGTCGCTATCCCTCTCGTGTATCTGCCTCGCCGCCCGGGGATACATTGAGACGGTTTTCCCAGAAACTCTGGGCCGTCAAGCTATCGTATCCTTTGCGCCATTTTTCTTGCGTAGCCTCATAACCGCGCCACATTTGGAGCATATCTCCTAAAATGGCCTTGGTCGTCTGCCAGGCTTTCCCCTTGTGGTGATGGACCGTATAGCTGCGCGCGCCGTCTGCCGAGATGTATGAGATTTCCGAAGCACCCCATATCGGACGTATCTGCCCTCGCTTTTGATCTGGCAATACGATCCTGTTGGAAACATACCTAAAACCGGGGAGCAGGTGACCGTTAAGGGTTACCTTCATCATGAACCGTGGCAAAAGGCGAGACGCAGGAATCCAGGCCCGTGAACGTGCTTTTAACGCATTCGTATCCTGGAACGTTTTCGGGCGTTCTATCCTAGTCAGGTCTCCAATTTCCTTGCGCCGGGTGGAGAGATCGGCATTTTCGCGGAAGAACTCAGGGCCAGCAAGAACATCACGATGGGCCAGATGAACAGCTTCCAGCGTTTCATAATGACAGGCCAGAAAGCTGCGCATCCAGAACCTCGCCATGATTTTCAGTATCCCTTTCCGACCGATCTCCATCTCAGGCAAAGAAAGGTGGTGGGCCAGATGGCTGCGCAGGTCGAGATAGACGGTAAGGGGAGACTCTTTTGTTGAGAAATCTTCATCCTGAAAGGACATTACCCCAGGCAAGGTAACAATTCGAAATTCGTTTGCCAGGCTGAAACTGACATCGTCGCCACGTACGAAAAATGGGAATGGCATATTTTTAACATGTGCGACGGGAAAAGCAAAATACCACCATCCAGCATAGAAATTGCGCGGTTTTTCCTGGGTGCTGGCGAATTCCATTGCAAAGAGCTGTGAAGCGTCACGCAGGTCCACATCCATTTGCTGTGGCTGACAAACATGGTCGAAAAGCGCACCATTTTCCCAGACTTTCCATTTGTGTTGGGAGTTGGCAACCGCACCGGCAACAGCAGTTTTACTGTCTGTCGCATAGGCTAAAAAAATCCAAGTGCGGTCGATCGCTATCATTTGGACCGCAGCATCATCATCCATGAACAGGCAATGGCTCGCCTCACGGTGCTTCGCCTCAAGCAGTCCTCGCGCGAACCCGCCGGAACCGCCTAAATTCTCATTCGGCAATACAGTAACATGCTGCGTGTTGGTGATTTTTGCACTGTTGCCGTTATCGACTACGGTCAGATGGATGTGCCGAGAGTGGGGGGTCGTTTTAAGGAATGCCTCGAACCGCGCCACCGCCTCTTGGACGGCAGCTTCTCGGCGGAAGGTCGTGATGGAAAGCATGAGTTCTGGCGTACGTACCGGGGGCTGCCGTGTCTGCCAAGACGCATCCTGAATCACGCCTCGAGTTGAAAGACTGCGTAGCTCAAAAAATAGCAGTCCTGTGTCGGGAAAGTTGGGGATATTTTGAATATCGGCAACAAAATCCTCGCCAGGCTGTAGGGTGACGATGTCATTATAAACGCGTCCCCAAGACCGTTCTGGGGAAACAAGAAAGATCACCAGTTCGAACTCACCATCGCCTGTCAATGACAGGGAGAGATCGCGCAGATCGCAGTGTCGACGCCACTTTCCGATATTGAACAGATTAGCGTAAGTGTCGAACCGTGCCAGCGCTTGGCGAGGGCATACTATCTCATGACGTTCTTGGGAAAATGCCGCTCCGTCGCTTAGTTTGAAAAACAGATCGCGTTCGGAGGAGATCAGATGATCAGGCCATGCGAGACCTTGCAGCACGAAAAAACTGGTTTTAGACATGACGGTTCCGGGTATGAGAGTTTTCAAGTTACTACGTACAGGCCTGTGAAAGTAGGTATCACGGATTGTCGGCGCGTACGTTGCTTACGAGGGTTGAGATATCCGGACTGCAAGCAGACAGAAAAGCGGTAAATTTTGAAGTGCCTCCCTGAGGCTGGCCCTCGAAGGCAGCGTGTTTTGGCCAGGGCGCGGGGTTCCTTTCCTTAACTGGTTGGGGTTCAGGTAACCGAGTGTTGAATGCAATCTTGTTATGCCTCATCTGAATCTGCTCAGATCAAGCTGTTATTGCATATGCCTCAGCAGGCGTTTTCATGTCCAGCACCTGATGCGGGCGTTTGTGTTTGTGATTGCAGAAGTTGATCCAGTCACCGATTGCGCGGATCTTGTATTGGATGCTTTCGAAGCGCTGACGATGAACGAATTGCTCCTTCAAGGTGCGGATCACTCGCTCGATCATGCCGTTCTGTTACGGGTAGTGTGGCGCTATGAACTTCTGTTTGAGGGCGTAGCTCCGAACAAGCGCTGAACCGCCTCGGGTTTCCGAGAGGCTTTCTTATTCAAGTCTTAAGCGGCGTTTTTAAGAGTACTAGGGTATTCATGCATCGGGTAGAATGCGTTCCCCGCTTCTTTGGGCGGCGGGTGGCCAATGGCGCCGCGTAGCCGCTCGGTGTTGTACCAGCTTCCCCATTGCAGGGTCTCACATGTGACCTGGCCCATGGATTTCCATGGCCCGAGCGAGTTTATGACTTCGGCCTTAAACTGACCGATGATGCCATCGAAACCACCAGCCAGTTGCAAGTGAAACGGTATTACCTTGATCTATCCAAGTCATGGAGTTTGCAGGCGCAGCCTAAATGCGCCAGCGGCGGGGTGGCAAGGCTTTGGAGGTCAAGAACGCTGGCCGGGCGAGAATGGCGCGGAAAAGTGCGGATTCACGGTGCAAAGCAGCCCGGGTAGGGTCGGCATTTCTATCAGCTGGCAGGGCTGTGGCGCAAAAACCAACACGTCCTGCGGGAAATAGCGGGTTGAAACGAAGACCCAATTCAGAAGATATGCAGGGGCGTTCTGTCCCAGATAACAGGAGTCTGATCCGCATGATTACCCCCGTTCTTCTGTGTGGCGGCTCCGGCACCCGGTTGTGGCCCCTGTCGCGCAAAAGCTATCCCAAGCAGTTTGCCGCGCTGATCGGCGACAGCACCCTGTTTCAGGCCAGTGCCGCGCGTCTGTCGGGGCCGGATTTCGCCGCGCCGATGGTGCTGACCAATTCCGATTTCCGTTTCATCGTCACCGAACAGCTGGCCGAGGTCGGGGTGGACCCGGCGGCGATCCTGATCGAGCCTGCGGGTCGCAACACTGCGCCCGCCGTGCTGGCGGCGGCCTTGTGGCTGCAAAAATCCGACCCGGAGGCGCTGATGCTGGTGGCGCCCTCTGATCATGTGGTGCCGGATGCGGCCGCCTTTCGCGCCGCCGTGCTGGCCGGGGTTCCGGCGGCGCGGGCCGGGCAGCTGGTGACGTTCGGGATCAAGCCGACCCATGCGGAAACCGGTTATGGCTATCTGGAACTGGCCGAGGATCCGGGTGATTTTGCCGCCCGTCCGCTGGCCCTGAACCGCTTTGTCGAGAAACCCGACGCGGCGCGTGCCGCCGAAATGCTGACGGCGGGCAATTATTTGTGGAATGCCGGGATCTTCCTGTTTTCGGTCGCAACCATCATCGCGGCCTTTCGCGCCCATGCGCCCGACCTGGTGGACCCGGTGCAGGCGGCGGTCGATCAGGGCCAGCCCGATCTGGGGTTTTTGCGGCTGGCCCCCGAACCCTGGGCGCAGGTGGATGACATTTCCATCGACTATGCGGTGATGGAGCGGGCCGACAACCTGAGCGTGGTGCCCTATGCCGCCGGCTGGTCCGACCTGGGCGGCTGGGATGCGGTCTGGCGCGAAACCGGCCCGGATGAGCGTGGTGTGGCGACGGCGGGCAATGCCACGGCGCTGGATTGCGACGACACATTGCTGCGCAGCGAGGATGACGCGCTGGAAGTGGTCGGAATCGGGCTGCGCAACATCATCGCCGTGGCAATGCCGGACGCGGTTCTGGTGGCGGATGTGAGCCGCGCACAGGATGTGAAGCTGGCGGTGGCGGCGCTGAAGGCCAAGCAGGCCAAGCAGGCCGAAAGCTTTCCCAAGGATCACCGCCCCTGGGGCTGGTTCGAAAGTCTGGTGATCGGTGAGCGCTTTCAGGTCAAGCGCATCGTGGTGCATCCCGGTGCCGCGCTGAGCCTGCAAAGCCACCACCACCGCTCGGAACACTGGATCGTGGTCGAGGGCACCGCCAGGGTGACGGTGGACGGTGCGGTGAAACTGGTGAGCGAGAACCAGTCGGTCTATATTCCGCTGGGCGCGGTGCACCGGATGGAGAACCCCGGCAAGGTGCCGATGGTGCTGATCGAGGTGCAGACCGGCAGTTATCTGGGCGAGGATGACATCATCCGCTATGAAGATGTCTATGCGCGCAGCTAAAGCGTCTGGACGGAGACGGCCATCGCCGCCTCCGTCGATATAGGGGTATCATCGGGGACCGATACGCACCCTGTCTGCCGAACGGTCCGAGATCAGAACCAGCGCCCCGTGACCAGAATGTCGGCGGTGATGTCCCGATTGGTGATGGCAAACGGCGACACTCCGAACAGGATCGGCGGCAGGGTGTCGGTGCTGCCGGTTCCACCCCATGCGAACATGGTCGCGGAATTGTCGACCCGGACCGAGGCGGTGAAAACCGGGGTGCTGACAAAGGACATGGGCAGTTCGGTCTCCCCGGCCAGCAGGTTCCCCGAGCGGTACAGCGCCCCATACCCGTTGGTCAGATCCCGCCCGGTCTGCCGCACCGTCCGGCTGCAGATCTGGGTGCCATCGGCAAAGCGCGTATAATCTCCGGCGGCATTTGAACCGCGTTCGATCACCGCTCCCGTGGGGCTCCCGCCTGCCTGGCTGACCTCTCCCAGCAGAGTGCCGCTGCCATATTGCGTGGACCAGCCGGTAAAGCTGCCGCCGCTGTAGAAACGCTGCCGGGTCTCGCCCGTCTCCAGCGTCATCTGCTGCGCGAAGACACCGCTGTCATGGCGCTGGATGCAGACCACCCCGTCGCCGGCCCCGGCGGGCCGGTTCAGGGTCGCCGCCGTCAGGCGATAAAAACCGGACGGGCTGTCGGTGGCATCCAGATCGTTCAGGACCGGTGCCGCCTGCGTACCCAGGCCAAAACCGCCCACCACCATCAAGCGTCCCTGGGTGGCGTCCTGGGGTCCGGCCTGGACCGCGGCACCCTGCGCCCTGCAGCTGGCCGCATCAAAGCGCAAGGCTTCGGTCCAGGTGGCACCATCTTCTGACAGCTTGATCGCAAAATCGGTGTTTCCGGCCAGGCCCATCTCGGCATGACCCGTCCAGTCCGACTGAAACAGCACCGAGGCCGTGTCGGCCGCCGCCGCCTTGTTGATCTTGAGCCGATGATCGCTGCCTTCATGGCTGAGAAGCGTCGCCTCCGAGCGGACCGACAGCCGGTTGTTGGTATCCGACACCGTGCCGACGCCCAGCCCGGGCAGGTTGTCGGCGTTGCTGGGGGGGACGATCCATTCGCTGCCGGTCCAGACCCGCAATTGCCGCTCGGTCAGACCCCAGGCGCGCCATCCCTCCTGTGGGGCCAGGAAATGCCAGACCCCGTCCAGCCAGACGGCCAGTTCCCGTGCGCGTCCGGCCCAGGCCGCCACCGGGTTGGCCCCCAGGGCATGGGCCTCGCCCTCGGCCGGATCGGAAGGTGGGGTGGTGGCATCGAAGGCGGTAACACGCAGCTGCACCAGGATGTCCAGCCGCCGCAGCGCCTCGTTGTGGGTCACGTGTTTCTGCGCCTGGCTGGGCATCAGAAAGGGCAGGGCGAGGATCGGGGAAGTGTCCGGCATCCGGATCTCCTGTGCTGGAACGGAACCGGCGCACCCTGCAGCATTCGGGCTTGAAACCGGCCTAACCCGGCGTGCGTGCCGTTTATCTCCCGTTTATACCTACGACGCGCAGGTGCAGGTCGAGCGTCAGGGTTTCGTAGAAATTTTTCGCCAAGTTTTCGAAAAACTTAAATGTTTTTAAAGTCTTGCATTGGATATTTTAAAAAACAAGGAATTTCAGAACATGTACTTGACTGAGCAAGAAGTGCTCTGCATTGCAAATCTTGAGCGCCATAAGACGGGGTATTATGAAAATCTTGGTTATCTGCCGAAAAGTGGTGCTATTGACATCGGGCGGGCACGGTTTCTGCATATGTACACGACCCTTGATGTGTTTCACTTTCGAGTATGCAGATCTCTCGAGGCGAAGCATGGGTTAACCGTGGAAACGTGTATATCGATTGCTGAGCGTGTTTCCGACGAAATCGTTGCTT
Source organism: Sedimentitalea nanhaiensis DSM 24252 (assembly GCF_000473225.1). Taxonomy (GTDB): domain Bacteria; phylum Pseudomonadota; class Alphaproteobacteria; order Rhodobacterales; family Rhodobacteraceae; genus Sedimentitalea; species Sedimentitalea nanhaiensis. The sequence continues at coordinate 40,941 of NZ_AXBG01000027.1, read as the reverse complement.
GGGAGGAGAACAGATACCCAAGAAAATATATATTCTCTTCTCTGGTACAGGTAATATCTTGTAAACTAAGGAACATCTGAAAAACCTGCCGCTTCTGGCGTGATCTGGTAGACTTGAGGCAACCCGCCAAGGAGCCGTTCCGATGCCAAAGCAACCTGTTTTTCCCGGTCTTCGCGATGTGATGAAGAAGAAGGTGACGCGGCGGGAACAGTTTCTGGCGGAGATGGATGAGGTGGTGCCCTGGGGCCGCATGCTGGCGCTGATCGCTCCGCACTACCCGAAAGTCGGCTCCAAGGGCGGTCGCCCGCCGATGCCGCTGGAGATGATGCTGCGGGTCTATTTCCTCCAGAATTGGTATGCCCTGAGCGACCCGATGGCAGAAGAGACGCTGTATGACAGCGATGCGATGCGCCGCTTTGCCGGGATCGAGCTGGGTGACGACCGCATTCCGGATGAGACTACGATCCTCAACTTTCGCCACCTGCTCGAACGGCATGGGCTGACTGAGGCGATTTTCGCGGAGGTGAGCGCGCATCTGGCAGACAAGGGGATCACCCTGCGCTCGGGGACTTTGGTCGATGCGACCATCATCGACGCGCCGTCCTCGACGAAGAACAAGGCGGGTGCACGCGACCCCGAGATGTCGTCCACGAAGAAGGGAAATGACTGGTATTTCGGTATGAAAGCCCACATCGGCGTCGATGCGGACAGCGGCGTTGTTCACAGCCTGGACACCTCGACCGCCAGACTGCACGACAGCCAGGTCTGGGACGACCTGCTGCACGGCGAGGAAACTTCGGTCTGGGCCGACAAGGGCTATGTCAGCGCCGAGCGCGAGGCGGCGTTCACGGGACCGGGCAAGTTCTGGGGCGTCATGCGCAAGGCGCCCAAGGGTGGCAAGCTGCATTCCCTCGACGAACGGATCAACCGGGTGATCGCGATGGTGAGAGCCAAAGTCGAGCATCCGTTCCGGATCGTGAAGCGCCAGTTTGCCCACGTGAAAACCCGCTACCGGGGCCTCGCCAAGAACCGCGCCCAGCTCTTCACGCTGTTCGCACTCGGGAACCTGTTTCTGGTGCGACGGAGGCTGATGGCATGAGGATGAGTCCGCCCAGAATACGCCAAAACGCCGAAATGGCAGCCCTGAAGCCGCTTGACCGGCCGCAAACAACCTGTCTCACGCCTTGCCAGACCATCAAGCCAAAATCTCGGCGCAGCCGAACCGGTTGATCAGACGTTCCCTAAGTGGAGACCAATACCCGGGTTGCGGGCATGTTGAGCTTGCGTTGTTGAATATCGCTCAAACTTGTTTTCAAGAAATATGTCACATTGATCAAAAGATTCTTCAGTTAGACGCCATAGTCCCATCGGAAGGTTTATTCGTAGAACCACGCTAGGTGTTCAGTCCCGGCATTTGGTGGATCGGATTTAAGATGAATCGATCTGGCTCTGAAGTCCATATCTTGCAGATGTATTCGTATGGCGTGAGCCCGCCGAGGGTCTTGAGTCGGCGGGCGAAGTTGTAGGCTGCCATGAAGTCAGCGAGGTGCTTGCGCAACTGGTCGTGGTTTTCGTAGTGGAAGCGTTTGACGGTCGCCTCCTTGATGGTGCGGTTCATTCGTTCGACCTGGCCATTGGTCCTGGTCTGCGGTTGAGACATGACGTAATCGCGGGCGCGCAATTTCGGACGTTTGGTGCATTCTGCGATCCTGCAATTTTCACAGGAGGAAGTCATGACTGCATTTGCTGCTTTGGATGTGTCGAAAGGGAGCACGTCGATTCATATCGTGGATGAGAAGGGAGCACGTCTTTGGCGCGGGAAGGCACCGACCGATCCAGAGGCCCTGGCGATGGCCTTGTCGCCGTATTCAAAAGACCTCACCTTGGTTGGGCTGGAAACCGGATGCTGGGCGACCTAGCTCTGGATGAGTTGACGGATCGGGGATTCCCGATGGTGTGCATGGATGCGCGTCAGGCACACGCAGCCCTTTCCATCAGCATCAACAAAACGGATGCCAACGATGCAAAGGGTCTCGCGCATCTGCTTCGGACAGGTCTCTATCGTGAAGTCCGGGTCAAGAGTTGGGAAGACATGCGCAAGCGGACGCTATTGCGGGTCCGTGCAATCATGCTTCGTTGTGTGCTCGATCTTGCCAATGCGATCCGCGGGGCTCTCCGCACGTTTGGGATTTCCCTTCCTGCAGGTTCTAGGAATGGTGGAGCAAAGATTTTCGAAAGACGGGTGATTGGCCATCTTACCAGACGCGCCGATCTCGAAGTGATCATCGGGCCTTTGCTGAAGGCTTGGCGGGCAGGACGGGCGCAGGTGGCGCGCCACGAGAGCGCCATTCGTCGGATCGTGCGCGAGGACCCACGCTACCAACTGCTGATGACGGTGCCCGGGATCGGTTTTCTGACGGCGGTGGGCTATGTGGGCGCCATTGGGGACCCGGCGACATTCAAGTCCGGGCGCACGGCTGCAGCCTGGATCGGATTGCCCCCAAGACGCTACCAGTCGAACGCGATTAACCAACAAGGCAGGATATCCAGGCAGGGGGACAAGCTGTTGCGATCCTACCTGTATGAGCAGCCGCCCATCTCCTGACCCGCTCGAAGACCGACAGCGCACTCCGTTGTTGGGGCCTGAAACTGCGCGAACGCATCGGGTTCAAGCGGGCGAACGTGGCAGTCGCGCGCAAGCTGGCGGTGATTTTGCATGGGATGTGGCAAAGTGGGCGGCCATTCGAAACAGACGGGGCTGTACCAGCATGACCTGTCGCAAGAAGACGGGGCTTGCGATGTAGGGGCTGCAAAGAAATCCGCTGCCGTCAGGCTGCGGGTGCGTCCACCGGATGCGCGCGGTAATCGGCCAACGTCGAATTGCGCTTGGAGACATAACGGGGCCGTCTCGAACATCATGATGCGGCAGTGTTACGACTGACCGCGAAGACAACCCTGACCCTGGCCACGCACACCGCATTCGACACACGGCAGCATCGCCTTGCTACCGATATCTGAGACTGCGAAAAACACATGTTTGTCGTGACATGCTGCGGGGTCAGGCCGAGGCATGATATCTGTGATCGACGGCCTACGAAAAACCCATATAAATCAATTGCCGAAAACATCAGGCGGAAATAGGTTTATCGCGATCTCTTCGAAGGATACTGCAATGGGACTGATCGGCTACGCACGGATTTCGACCATTGAGGGCGCACAGGTGCTCGACCGCCAGCTTGATGCCCTCAACGCGGCCGGATGCGAGCGGATATTCGAGGATCGTGCCTCCGGCGCGAAAGCCGAGCGCCCCGGTCTTTCGGCCTGTCTGGGTTTTTTTGCGCAAGGACGACGTGCTTGTCGTGCTTGATTTCGACCGGCTCGGGCGGCTTGCGGGTGAGCTGATCACTCTCATCGACCAGCTGGCCACACGGGGAGTCGCATTCCGGGCGCTGAATGCACCGATGGACACGACAACCCCGACAGGGCGCGCTTTCCTGCAGGTTCAGGCTGCTTTTTCTGAAATGGAGCGCAACATCATCCGCCAGAGGGTGAACGAAGGGCTGGTCGCTGCCCGTGCAAGGGGCCGCAAAGGCGGGCGCCCCAGGATCATGACCGCCGACAAGTTGCGTTCCGCAAAGCACCTCATGGCAGATAGCACCAGATCCATTCCGGAAATATGCAAGGAGTTGGGAGAGATCAGGCCCTCAACCCTATACCACTACCTGCATGCAGACGGGTCTGTGAAGTCGGCAGGCCATGATCTGCTTGAAAATGCCGGGAAGGATGAAAGCAGCACTTGACCGATGAGCCGCAATTAGACAACCCACGCATAGCCAAGAATATCTCCGGCACATTTCATGAGCGTCTCCAAATCGACCATTTTATAGTCAGTCTATTTGTGCGCTCTCCAATGGCGGCTTCGCACGCCAAAACCGTCTATTTATCAGACCATCTAAAGCAGTTTGCGTTTGATTTGAATCGAATTGGGATTCACAGGTGCACCTTTGTCTGATTCACTTCTGTTTGGAGGTGGATCATGGGCAAACCTTACTCTTTGGACCTTCGGGAACGGATTTGCGCCTATGTCGCTGCGGGCAACTCGGCGCGTTCAGCTGGGCGGCTGTTCGGCGTGAGCGCGGCCACGGCGGTGCGACTGGCAGCGGAGCATCGTGAACACGGCACGACGGTTCCCAAGCCGCAAGGCCGCCCTGCCGGTCAATTCGGCAAACTCGCCCCGCACCGGGATTTTCTGCTGGAGATCGTGCAGGCCGAACCGGACATCACACTCAAGGAATTGGCCGCCGCCCTGGCCGAGACACATGGCGTGGAGGTGCAGCTCTCTTCGCTGCATCGCGCGCTCGAACGCGCCGGACTGTCATATAAAAAAAGGACTGATCGCGGCGGAACGTGACCGACCGGCGCTGCGCCAGGCCCGCCGTGATTGGATCAAGCGCCGCCAGCCCCGCATGCGCCAGGAGCCGCACAGGCTGGTCTTTATCGACGAGACGGCGGTCAAGACGAACCTCACGCGGCTGCGCGGACGAGCCCCTGTCGGTGAGCGGCTCTATGGCGCGGCACCTTTTGGCAAATGGGGCACGCAGACCTTTATCGCCGGGCTGACGCAGGATGCCCTGATCGCGCCCTGGGTGATCAAGGGCGCGATGAACGGACCTGCTTTCGACACCTATATCGAGACGCAATTGGCCCCGGCGCTTGATCCGGGGACCGTTGTCATCCTCGACAACCTGTCCACCCACAAAAGCCCACGCGCGGCACAAGCCCTGAGAGAGCGCGGCTGCTGGTTCTTGTTCCTGCCCGCATACAGCCCCGATCTCAATCCCATCGAGATGGCCTTCTCGAAACTCAAGGCCCACCTGCGACGCATCGGTGCCAGAACCTTTGACACCTTGTTCCAGGCGCTCGGAGACATCTGCAATCTGTTCGACCCGCAAGAGTGCTGGAACTTCCTCAAAGCTGCCGGATATGCCTCAAATTAAATGCAAAACGCTTTAATATCCGTCGTCCACAAACTTGCAACACCGTTTTGAAGACGCTGACTTATTTCCTCCAGCGCTCGCAACGCGTTGTTCAGGGTGCCTGCTTCTGCCGACGCTCTGATCAAATGTTATTTGATAAACCAGGAAAAACACGACGACGCCACTGAAGCTAGCCACGTGGCTTGCAGAGCAACTTCACGTCGAACGCCAACAGTCCTTAACCTCCTGATGGTTTTCATCTCCAAAATTCAGCAGATCAGAGATCAGGGGATGTCCGCGCCATCAGAACTTGATGGTATGGTATAAGCGCAAAAAACCAGGCCCCCAAAGGCCTGGTACGTAATCCTGTTGTCGGAACCTGTCCGCTTAGCGGGATGTGGTGCTGACGTTGGCATCGTCATCGTCGGCAATGATGACGGCGGCAAATACCACAAACGCGCCAATCGCGATGGCGCTGGCGGTTGTCAGCGACCCACCCAGAGCACCGGGAAGCGACTGTGCGCGGGCCGGTGCCATGGTCGACGTCAGGGCCACGGTGGAGAGAATCAGTGCTGCGGCGAATTTTTTCATGGATCAGAACCCTTACTGGTTGCGTCTTGGATATTTCACTTGGTCGATACGTACCGCAGTTTGCGCAGCGTTTCAATCGTCTAGACCGGTCGGCAGCGTATTGTCGCCCTTTTATTACACCGCGCCAAAGGCGTGCGGAAAGATTGGGCGGTACCGGGACCGGACGCCGCCTGTTTCAACCCAGGGCTGAGACGGGCGATGCGCCATGTCTGCTCTATCTTGTCACCTGACGCAGCCGCAGATAGCCGATATGCGGCCCGGCCCATTGCCGCGATTGCCAGATCGGCCCGTTGCCCGGATCCACCCAATAGTCGTTGACCACCGTGCCACCGCCGCCTTCACAGCGTTCCTGCAGGTGGCGCGTCGGCAGGGTCCAGCCAATGATCTCGATCGTGGCCGCGCCCAGGTCGACAACGTCGCAGGCCAGCGGCAGCGTCAACTGCTTGTTGTCCTTGTCCGCCACATGCAGCACCCGTTGCCCCGAGGCCGGGCCCAGTCCGCCGGCGCCCAGTTGCACCTCGGTGGACAGTACGTCGCCGCCCAGCCCGCGGGTGGCAATCAGCACCCCGCCGCGCAGGGTCACGGTCTCGTCGGTCTCGGTGCGCCAGACGACGATCTCGCCCGCCGATCCGTCGCGCCGTTGCAGGCTGGGATACAGAAAGGCGGTCAGATCCTCGCGTTCGCGGGTGATCTCCAGAAAGGCCCCGTCCAGCGTGTCCAGCACCGCCCGGGTCAGCGGCGGACGCTCGGGCGCCGGCGCGCTCCGGGCCGCGATCGACGCGCGGGCGGCATCGATCACCTGCAATTGCAGCGTTGGCGCATCGGTGCCACCGCTGCAGGCGGCCAGCAGGGCCAGCAGGGCCAGCCCCCGCAACCGAACCAGACAGCCGATCATTCCCACACCCTCGCCCATTGCTCTTTCAGAGCCGCACGATGCGCCGTGCGCACCTGGCCGTACAGCCGTCCGGGAACACTCACCATCTGCCCGCCATCGCGCTGCACCGGGCGGATGGTGGTGCCGAACGCCTGGCGGCTGGGCTTGCCCAGGAACCAGCCGACCGGGATCCGGAACATGATGCCCTTGTCAAACGAACCTTCGCCGAATTCCTCGGCCGAAACGTTGGTCTTGGTGGCAAAGGCCCCCACCACCCAGCCATTGTCGAACCGGCGCTCCAGGCGGACCGTGGCCCCGACATCGCCCGCCAGATAGCGGCCGACCCCGACCTGGCCCATGAAGCCGCCGCCGAATTCGTAATAGGCCGTGGCATGGCCGGTGAACACGTCATACTCCTGAAATCCGAACAGCTGGTCGAAGTCGCGCTTGACCACGTAATTCGCCTCGACCCCCAGCGCCAGCGGGCTGGCAACCGGTTTCCACAGCACTTCGCCCGACACCCCGCCATACATGGTTTCCAGATAGCCGGCGGTGGCGCGGGCATAGAGATTGCGCCCGGGACGCCATTGTTTGGCGACAAACAGATTGTTCAGCGTGGTGTCATATTGCGCATATTCCACCTGATCCGTGCGCACATGGGGCAGCTTTGAATTCGAGGCCGGCCCGCCCTTGACGTTGCCGGCGATGCGCTGGCGGATGTTGCCCGAGATGATCCAGCCCGGCGCGGGCTGATAGCTGCCGCGCAGCGCCACCCCGACATCAAGACGGAACGGCTGATCGGGGTCGAAATAGGACGGGCTGAAATAGGGGGCCAGCGACCAGCTGGCGTCGGGATAGAGATCGCTTGCCGGGATCGCCGTGCCGGTCTGCGCGGGCGCGTCCGTAAAGGCGGTGACCGCCAGCAGCGCGTCGGTGGCGTTGCCGTCGAATTCCAGCGCCTCGAGGTCAGAGCGGCGCACCGTGGTGGCCGACAGCGCCATGCCGCCCGACAGCGGCACCAGCCGGAAAGTCTCGACCGAGGCGGGCATCACCCGGCTCATCGCCCGCGCCGCCCGGCCCACCGCGTTGGCATAGGACATGTATTGCAGGTTGCGGAACCGCAGTTCGGCACTGTCGGCCCCCAGCGTCAAGCTTTCCAGCACCAGCCCGTCGGCCCGCAGTTCCGGGTCCAGCAGGTCGCGCAGCTGCAACTTGACACTTTCGCTCGTGGCCCAGCCGGTATCCCAGACCGCCGGATTGGCGCTGCGCGGCGGGCGCTGCGGCACCGGTTGTGGCGCTTTGGCACGCATCGGGGTGACGGGTGCCTTCGGGTTCAGCTGCACCTGCAGATTCACCCCGACCTCGCTGCCATACATGTAATAGGCCCCCAGACGGGTGCGCTGACTGACCTGATATTCGACGCCAAAGTTGAACGGCGATTTCCTGTCAAAGACCGAGGCGTCCTGGGTCTCGGTGACATAATCGTCGCTGGAATATTCCAGCTTCAGACCCAGCTTTTCATTCGGCCGCCACTCGATCCCGGCAAAGGGGGCATAGGGTCCGCGAAACCACTGATCATAGGCCGGCTCGCCGCCTTCGCTGTTGGGGTCATAGGTCGGGCGGGACCCGCTGGACCCGATGCTGCCATAGGACCCCAACCGCCCCCAGCCGATGCCGGCGGTCAGCTTCAGCTGGCCGTCCCGCCGCGCCCCCCCGCGCGCGCCCCAGGACGGCGTGGCAAAGGTCTTGGTGGCAACGACATATTCTCCGGCATAGATGCCGGTGCCGACAAAATCCTGCAGCCCCAAGGTGATTTCGGGCCGGTACAGCCCCTCTTGCAGCAACCGGAACCGCACGTCGAAACTGCGGTCGTAATAGGTGTTAAAGCCACCCATGTTCCAGTCCTGGATGCTGTTATAGCGAAAGCTGGCCGACATCCACGGGGTGGCCTGAAAGGTCAGGTTGTACCGGGTCTGACCGCCAAAGGTGGAAATGCCGGTGGTGAACTGCCCGTCCGGCAACATCTCGGCACTGGGCATATCGATGATGCCCGGCGAGCCGTAGAAGTTCAGACTGGGCGGCGGCAGCGGCACCACAAGCGGTTCCGCGGCGGCCGCCGGACCATCCTGGGCCGCCCCGGTTCCGCCCAGCAGGACCAGCGCCGCCAGACCAGCGCCGGCCCGTCGGGCCAAGGGGCGGGCCGACACCCGGACCAGCCGTCGGAACAGCACATTTTTATGCACGGGAAAGAACGCGTGAAAGAACACGGGGGATCGCCTTTTGCCTGTTTTGCCTGCCGGGCCTCTGGCCCGCTTAGACCACAAAGCGGGCCATGGGGGCAATGACCTGCCCCACCATCACGAGCTCTTGCGTCCGGGCGCGTTTGGGCTATAGCCCTCGACCCAGCGGGTGATGACCGCGCGGGCGGCCTCGGCATCGCTGGCCACCAGCGCCTGACGCAATCCGCGCAGCACCCCGGCGACCTCGATCTCGCTGAGATACTCCTCGCGGGCGCAGAAAATCTTCTGGTATCGGGTGCCGATCAGCTCAGAGCACAGGGTCAGTTCCTCCTCCAGCTTCTCGCCGGGACGCAGCCCGACAAGCTCGATTTCGATATCGCCCTCGGGATTGTCCGCATCGCGCACCGTGTACCCGGTGCTTTCAATCACCTGACGGGCCAGCTTCATGATCGGCACCGGCGTGCCCATATCCAGCACGAACACCTCGCCGCCACGGGCCTCGGCCCCGGCGGTCAGCACCAGCTGCACCGCCTCGCGAATGGTCATGAAGAACCGTTTGACGTTGATATCGGTCACGGTCACCGGCCCGCCCCGGCTGATCTGGTCCTGAAACAGCGGCACCACCGACCCGCTGGATCCCAGCACATTGCCGAACCGCACCATGGTAAAGATCGTCCTTGAATGGCGCGTCGCCAGATCCTGGACCACCAGTTCCGCCAACCGCTTGGACGCCCCCATCACATTGGCCGGACGCACCGCCTTGTCGCTGGAAATCAGGATGAACCGTTCGACCCCGACCTCGGCGGCTTCGCGCGCCAGGGTCTGGGTGCCAAAGACGTTGTTGGCCAGCCCGGCCAGGGGATTGGCCTCGACCAGCGGCACGTGTTTATAGGCCGCGGCATGCAGCACCACCTGCACCCCGTGCTCCTGCAGCACCTTCCTGACCTGGCGCGGATCGGTGACCGAGCCCAGCACCGGCACCAGGTCGATCCCGGTGCCCTCGGTCAACTGCATCAGCTCCTGATGCACGGTATACAGCGCCAGTTCGCTCAGCTCGTACAGCACCACCCGCACCGGCTGGCAGGTCAGCACCTGGCGGCACAGTTCCGAGCCGATCGACCCTCCGGCGCCGGACACCAGCACCGTGCGTCCGCTATAGCTGTCGCAGGCATCGCCCAGCCCCTGCGCGCGGGCCTCGCGGCCCAGGAAATTCTGTGGCGCCACCGGAGTCAGCTTGTCGATCAGCGCCTCTTCGCCGATCAATTGCGCGAAACTGGGCAGCGCCTGAACCTCCAGCTTCATCTTTTGCAGGCGCCGGGCGATCTGCGCCTGTTTCGGCTGGCTCAGGCTGGGCATCGCCAACAGCACCCGGTCGATCTGGCGTTGGGCCACCAGTTCGGCAATGCGCGCCGGGGGAAACACCGGCAACCCCATCAGCCGCATGCCCTGCAGCGATACGTTGTCATCGACAAAGGCGACGGGATCGATGTCCTCATGCGCGCGCAGCGCCGAGGCCAGCTGGGTGCCGGTGGTGCCGGCGCCATAGATCAGCACCCGGCAGCGCGGCGCGGCGCGGCGGTAAATCGCGGTCACGACCTGATACAGCACCGCCCGGTTGGCGACCACAAACGTGAAATAGCTCAGACCGAAGATCACATGGGTGCCCGGTGGCTGGTTCAGCCCCGCAAAGGCGGCCAGCATCGCCGCCGCTCCGGTCAGCCCCACCGCCAGAACCGCGGTCAGCCGCACCGCATGGCCCTCGAACTCCTTGAGCTGGATATTCGACAGTCCCAGCCAGATCGACAACCCGGCGGCGATGGCCAGCAGATAGGGCAGCACCGGCAAGCTTTGCAACAGGCTCTCGACCGGCGAGGCCGGCAGGGTCTGCACCGCATAGGTGAACAGCAGCGCAACCGGGATCAGCGCAAGATCGAGCGCCAGAAACACCCAGGCCTTCTGCTTGCGCGTCAGTGAGCGGATCAAGTTCAACATTCTGTCACTGTCCCCACGGCCCTGTTGTCCGGTGCGGCCGTCTGCGACCCTATGAACGCGCGCTACGCATCCGACGCCCCGGGCCGTCCCCGACAGACTGGGTTGCATTGGCGCAAATGTACAGCGAAGTGAACCCCTCTTGGCGATGAACCGCTGATTTTTCCGGCGCTGTTGACGGCGGTGCCCGCAAAACCACTGCCCGCACCAAATCGGCAACGTCACATTGGGTTTTTGCTAATGCCACCTGCGTCCAGAAGGCTGCGCGACACCCAGCCCCAGCCTTTGTTTCGGCGGCGCAGCCTCAGCCGCGCCGCCGAAACAGGTTGCCAATGGTCTGGAACACCAGGTCGAAATCGTAACACATGCTCTGGTGGCGCTGATAGATCAGGTCCAGCCGCGCCTTGGCCGGCACGCAGATGCGCCGATAGACCGCGTCGGTCTCCTCGGGGGTGGCGCAGCGCGCCAGCAGCGCGGCCTCGTGCCGGTGATAGGTGATGCTGGCCAGCCCGGTCACGCCGGGGCGCGATTTCAGCACCGCGCGGTACAGCTCGGGGTCGGCCTCGACGTATTGGCGCAGCGGCGGGCGCGGCCCGACAAAGCTCAGATCGCCCTTCAGGATGTTCCACAGCTGCGGAAATTCATCCAGCCGCCGGGCCCGCAGCCAGGCCCCCGTGGGGGTGATCCGGGCCTGCTTGTCGCCACCCGACACGCCGGAATCGCTGTCCACCACCGTCATCGTGCGCAGTTTCCACAGGGCAAAGGGCCGGTCCACGCCTTTCATCCGCTCGGCGACATAGAACAGCGGGCGGCCTTCCTTCCACAGCAGCCACAGCAGCAGCCCGATCAGCACCGGACCCAGGATCACGATCAGCAGGCTGACAAAAAACAGATCGAAAATGCGCTTGCGCCAGGTCATCCGGTCTCCATCGCCTCCAGCGCGCGCCATTGCGCCACCATCTCCGCCGCCGTGCTCTCGGCCGGTGTGAAGGCGGTGAATCGTTGCAGGGTTTCGGTGCACAGGCGCACCTCGGGGATGGCGCTATCGTCTGGCGTGCGCGGCGTCCAGCCCAGATCCGCCGCCGCCAGCAGCGCCCCCATCTCCACCACGCCCGGAACCGCGATGTTCAGCACCCCGGGCAGGTCGGGCACAGCCAGCAGATCGCCCAGCACCCGCGCCAGGGTGGCCGGGCCGACATAGCTGCGCCGGGGCGTGCGCCCGTCGCCAAACCGGTCCAGCCGGAACCCCGGCCGCCAGCCGCCCAGAATCGCATCCACCCCGGCCACATTGCCGATGCGCAACGCGGTGACCGGCACGCCCAGCTCTGCCGCCAGCGCGGCACCCCGGCGCTCCATCGCCACCTTGGCGGCACCATACTCCGACACCGGGACCGGCACGGCGTCTTCGCGCAGCACACCACCTGCCGCGCCGTAAACGGCGGCGGACGAGGCCAGCAACACCCGTGCCCCGGTTTCCGCCCCGGCGCGCACCGCCGCCCGGGCCAGCGGGGCGTTGTCCGCCAGCCGCCCCCGGCCCGGCACCCCCCCCGCCAGACACAGGACCGCATCACAACCGCGCGCCGCCCGCGCCAGCGCCGCCGGATCCCCCAGCGGGTCCAGCACACACCAGCCCGGCCCGCCCTGCGGCGCGCGACTTTGCCACCTGGGCCCATCCTGCGGCCAGCATCTGCGCAGGATCGCGCCGATGCGACCTGTTGCACCCAGAACCAGAACCTTGGGAAACTGCATACGACCCCTGTGCTGTTGACCCGATCCCTTGTAACAGTATCTTGCGGGCCGAAAATCGCCCACCCCAATACCAACCGATACAGGCCCCCTGCCCATGCGCACCCTTCTTCTGCCCCTCGTGCTGACGAGTCTGCTTTTTGGCCTTGGCAATTGCGGCCGCCTGCCCGGCGGGGCCCCGGCGAGCGAGGAGATCCTGAAAGAGGCCGACGAGGCCACCGCCGAATTTGCGCTCTACCCGGTGACCCGCGCCTTTCTGCCCACCGTGGCGCACTGGCCTGCCACCGGCAAACAGGAACGGCTGGGCTGGATTTCCGCCAGCCAGGGCGCGCGCAGCCAGATCATTCAGCCCGGCGACAGCCTGAACATCCGGATCTGGGACAGTTCCGACAACTCGCTGCTGACCACGACCGAACAGAAAGACATCGAACTGGCCGACATGAAGGTCGCGTCCAACGGCGACATCTTCCTGCCCTATGTGGGCAAGGTCAGCGTCATCGGCCTGACCCCGGATCTGGCCCGCGAAGAGGTGCAGACCGCATTCGAATCCATCGTGCCCTCGGCCCAGGTGCAACTGGCAATGAGCGAGGGGCGCAACAATTCGGTCGATCTGGTCAGCGGCGTGCTGCAACCCGGCACCTATCCGATGCCGGATCGCAACTATTCGGTGCTGGGGCTGATTTCGGCCGGCGGCGGCATCAGCTCGAACCTGAACAACCCGCAGATCCGGCTGATGCGCGGCGGGTCGATCTATGGCACCTCGGTGGACCGGCTTCTGAACAATCCGCGTCTGGACACGCTGCTGCGCGGCGGCGACCGGGTGTTCCTGGAAGAGGATGAGCGCTATTTCCTGTCCTTCGGCGCCACCGGCACCGAAGATCTGCATCTCTTTACCAAGGACGATGTGTCGGCGATGGACGCGGTGGCGATCATGGGCGGCTTTCAGGACGCCAAGGCCGACCCCAAGGGGCTGCTGATCCTGCGCGAATACCCCGCCTCGGCCACCCGCGCCGGGGTGCGCGGCCCGCGCCAGTCCCGGGTGGTGTTCACACTGGATCTGACCACCGCGGACGGTCTGTTTTCCGCCCGCCGCTTTCAGATCAACCCCGAGGATCTGGTGATGGCCACCGAATCCCCGATCAACGACGCCCTGACCGTCAGCAACGTCATCGGTAACTTCTTCGGCGTCTTCAGCCGGGCCGGGGCGATTTAAGAAAGGCGGCTCCGGCCCTGAACCGGCCCTGAACCGGAAAGATCTGGCATGTCCCTGAAAGCAAACAGTGCAGGCGCGCTGGCCCTGGCGGCGGCGGCGGGCCTTGCGTTTGGCACCCTGCCCCGGCTCATCCCCACGACAACGCCCTTCGGGGCGATGGCGCGGATGCTGGACAGCCTGGCCCCCTGGTTTCTGGTCCTGACCCTGATCTGTGCGCTGGTGACGATGCTGTTGGGGCTACGCCGCCTGGGCGGGGTGCTGGCGATTGCGGCGCTGGTCTGCGGCGGGCTTCTGGTGCGCGATCATGCCCGTCTCAGCCTGCCCGCGGTACCGGATCGGCCGGTGGATCTGCGGGTGCTGTTCTTCAATGCCCTGGGCGAGAACGCCGCCTGGGGCGACCGCATCGTCAGCGCCATCCTGGAGCAGGATCCCGATGTCGTGACCATCGCCGAGCCCGAGGCGATCTATCCGGCGCTGAAACGGCTGCGGGAACAGTTCGATTTTGTCTCGCCCTGCACGTTTGAAACCTGCAGCCTGCTGGTGGCGACCCGGCGCCAACCGCGGCGCTTCTGGCGCCTGTCCCTGAACCCGGCCTGGGAAAACCGCTATGCTGTGGCCGAACTGGACACCGCATCCGGCAAGCGGTTTTTCCTCGCCGCCAGCCACCTGATGAAACCCTGGCTGGTGGGGCTGTCCGAGGTCGAACTGGCGCGGCTGAAATCGCAATACGACTGGCTGCCCGGCCCGGTGATCGCGGTGGGCGACTTCAACGCCGCGCCCTGGAGCCAGCCGATGCAGGACCTGCTGAACCGCACCGGCATGCGGACCCTGCGCATCCCGGTCCCGACCTGGCCCGCCGCGTTCGGACCGCTGGGGGTGCCGATCGACCATGTGCTGGTGCACGAAGGGGCCCGCGTGGTGAACGCCCGCGCCTTTGGCGCCGGGCTGAACTCGAACCATCGCGGGATTGTCGCCGATATCGCCCTGCCCTGATCCGCAGGGCCGGGGCGTTCCGCGCCCGCGGCGCCCTATTTCAACAGCCCGGCCAGATAGGCGCCATAGGAATTCTTGGCGAACATCGCCGCCCGCGCGGCCAGCTCGTCGCGGCTGATCCAGCCCTGCTGATAGGCGATCTCTTCGGGGCAGCCGGCCTGCAGCCCCTGACGTTCCTCCAGCGTGCGCACAAAATTGCCCGCGTCCAGCAGACTGCCATGGGTGCCGGTGTCCAGCCAGGCATAGCCGCGCCCCATGGTCTCGACCCGTAATGCGCCTTCGGCCAGATACAGGCCCAGCAGGCTGGTGATCTCCAGCTCGCCACGCGGCGACGGCACCACCTGCCGCGCCCGCACCGGGGCGGTGCCATCCAGGAAATACAGCCCGGTCACCGCATAGTTGGACGGCGGCACCTCCGGTTTCTCGATGATCTCGCGCACCGCACCACTGTCGTCAAACGCCACCACGCCATAGCGTTCCGGATCGGCCACGTGATAGCCGAACACCGTGCCGCCCGCATCCTGCGCATCGGCCCGCGCCATCAGATTGGGCAAGCCGTGGCCGAAAAAGATGTTGTCGCCCAGCACCATCGCCGACGGCGCCCCGTCCAGAAACTCTTCGGCCAGAATATAGGCCTGCGCCAGCCCGTCGGGGCTGGGCTGCACCACATAGCTCAGCGATACGCCCCATTGGCCGCCATCGCCCAGGGTGCGCTGGAACTGGTCGGCATCCTGCGGCGTGGTGATGATCAGGATCTCGCGAACCCCCGCCAGCATCAGCACCGACAGCGGGTAATAGATCATCGGCTTGTCATAGATCGGCAGCAGCTGCTTGGAAACGCCCATGGTGATCGGATACAGCCGCGTGCCGCTGCCCCCGGCCAGAATGATGCCCTTGCGTGTGCTCATGTGATCAACCTTCCTTCAACGCGTTCAAAATCTCACCCAGCCCGGCGCGCCAGTCGGGCCGCTCCATGCCAAAGGCGGCGGTGAACCCGCGGCAATCCAGCCGCGAATTGGCCGGGCGGGCCGCCGGGGTCGGATATTCGGCGCTGGGGATGTCGTGGATCCTGCAGTCCAACCCTGCCTGCGCCATGATCGCGCGGGCAAAACCGGCCCAGCTGACATCGGGGCTGCCGGCGAAATGATACACCCCGGCCCGCTCGGGTGCGGTTTCCAGCCCCTGAACCATCCGCAAACAGGCCGTTGCAATATCGCGCGCCGGGGTCGGGCCGCCGATCTGATCCGCCACCACGCGCAATTCATCCCGCTCGGCCCCCAGCCGCAGCATGGTGCGCACAAAATTGTTGCCATGGGCCGACACCACCCAGCTGGTGCGCAGCACCGCCCAGACCCCGCCCGCCGCGGCCACCGCCCGCTCCCCGGCCAGCTTGGACCGCCCATAGGCTCCCAGCGGGCCGGGCGCATCGCCGGGCCTCCACGGGGTTTCGCCCCCGCCATCAAACACGTAATCGGTCGAAAGGGTCACAAAGGGGATGCCCAGGGCGGCACATTCCGCCGCCATCGCGCCAGGGGCGTCGCCATTGATCGCGGTGGCCTCGGCTTCGTGTTCCTCGGCGGCATCAACCGCCGTATAGGCGGCGGCATTGATCACCGCGCGGGGTCGGCGCAGCCGGATCGCGGCGGCACAAGCGGAGGGATCCGACAGATCCGCCGCCGCCCGATCCAGGCAGGTCAACCCCGAATGCAACGCCAGTTCCCGCGCCACCTGCCCGGTTTTGCCGAAAACCAGGATCATCCGGTGCCAAGCCGCTGACCGACCCCATCGCGGGTCTGCAGCGCGCGCCACCAGGGTTCATTGTCCAGATACCACTGCACCGTCCGCTCCAGCCCCTGATCCAGCGTCACGCTGGGCCGCCAGCCCAGTTCGGTGGCGATGCGGGTCGGATCGATCGCATAGCGCGCATCGTGGCCGGGGCGGTCGGTGACAAATGCGATCTGATCGCCATAAGGCGTAGGTTTGGGGCGTTTTTCATCCAGCAGGGCGCAGATCTTGCGCACCAGATCGATGTTGCGGGCCTCGTTCTCGCCACCGATATTATAGCTGCGCCCCACCGCGCCCCGCTGCAAAACGGTCAGCAGCGCATCGGCGTGATCCTCGACATACAGCCAGTCGCGCACATTTTCCCCCGCGCCGTAAACCGGGATCGGCTGGCCCGCCAGCGCGTTCAGGATCACCACCGGCACCAGCTTTTCGGGAAAATGATAGGGGCCGTAATTATTGCTGCAATTGCTCAGCACCACCGGCAGCCCATAGGTCTCGTGCCAGGCCCGCACCAGATGATCGCTGGCCGCCTTGGACGCCGAATAGGGGCTGCGCGGATCGTAGGGCGTATCTTCGGTGAACTGGCCGGTCGCCCCCAGAGATCCAAACACCTCGTCGGTCGAGATATGGTGAAACCGGAACGCTTTGGGGCGGCCCGCCTGCAGCCAATGGGCGCGTGCGGCTTCCAGCATGTTGTAGGTGCCGGTGATATTGGTGTCGATGAAATCGCCCGGGCCGTCGATGGACCGGTCGACATGGCTTTCGGCGGCCAGATGCATCACCGCATCGGGCGCATGCTCGGCAAACACCGTATCCAGCACGGCGCGGTCGCGGATATCGGCCTGCACAAAGCTGTAACCCGGCAGATCCGCCACCGGGGCGACATTGTCCAGACAGGCGGCATAGGTCAGCGCATCCAGGTTCACCACCTGATGCCCCTGCCCCATCGCCAGACGCACCACCGCCGAGCCGATGAAACCGGCCCCGCCCGTTACAAGAAGCTTCATCGTCTCATCCTTCCCACACAAACGGGCTGTCGAAATCCGCCAGCGGCACCGCGCCGGCATCCTTGGGCGACAACAGCGGCGCAGCGCTCAAATCCCAATCGATGCCGCAACTGTCCCAATGCACCGCGCCGTCACACTCGGGCGCATAATAGTCACTGCATTTGTAAAGAATCTCTGTATTCGGCTCGCGGGTGACAAAACCATGCAGGAATCCGGCAGGCACCAGCATCTGCCGCCCGTTCGCCGCACTCAGATCGGCCCCCACCCAGTGCCCGTAAGTGGGGCTGCCCTTGCGGATATCCACCGCCACATCATAGAGCCGCCCCCGGCCACAGCGCACCAGCTTGGCCTGGGCATGGGGCGGGGCCTGAAAATGCAGCCCCCGCAGGGTGTTCACCGCACCCGACAGCGAATGGTTGTCCTGCACGAAATCCAGATCGATGCCACACTCGGCCAGCCGCCGCCGGTTCCAGCTCTCGGCGAAAAATCCGCGCGCATCGCCATGCCGCGCCGGGGTCAGGATCAGCACACCCGACAACGCCGTCTTCTCGATCTGCATCAACCCTGTACCCTTACTTCAATCCTGCGCCGGGTTTAGCAACGATGCCCACAGGCGTCACCCACTGTCTGCATCCGGGGCACGCATTTCCCCTCTGGTCAATCCGGGGGCGCTGCCCCCGCCGCGCTGGCGCGCGACTCCCCCGGAGTATTTTTTGCAAGAGGAAATAGGGGGACGCCTGCGTATCCCCCCGAAGAAGAATCTCATTCTTCCCCTTGCACGGCCATCGGCGCTCCCGCCTGTACCGCAGCCCCATCTTGCACCGGCAAGGTTAACGAATTCCCGCTTCCTCTTGCAAAAAATACTCCGGGGGTGAACGGAGGAAATCTGCGATTTTCGCCGGAGGGGGCAGCGCCCCCTACCCGCCCGCCCGCTTGCGGATCCAGCCGACAAAGGCGGCATCGGCGCTGCGCAGCCGCTGTGCCCCGGTGCGGGCCCAGACCCCGCGCCATTCGGCCTCGAGCGCATGCACATCCATGCCCGGCATCAGCGCGCGCGCCGCATCATGCGCCGCCGCGCTCACCACAGGCGGAGAGATCTCTACCATCTGCCCCTGCAGGCTGAAGCGGATCAGATCGCCGGGGGCCTCGCTCATATCGTAATCCGGCAGATGCCCGGCCTTGATCATGTCGCGCAGCATCGCCCGGAACACCCGGCGCGGGCTGGCGGAGCCGGATTTCTTGAGCAGCGTGTCCACCGAGACGGTCCAGACCTGTTGGCGGCCGCAATGCTTGCGCGCCAATTCATAGATCCGCCGCTCCAGCGGCTTGCGCAGCCGAAAATAATCCCGGCTCAGGGTCAGCACCGATTTGCTCAGAACGGCGCGAAACAGCCAGTCGCTCAGTGTCACGCTGACGCTGACCATGCGCCCGCCGCGGCTCTTGCGCACGATCTCCCAGCTCTCGATCAGACCGAACCCGGCGGTGGTCTCGATCTCGCCGGTAACGATATTGGTGGTGATCCGCGTGCCTGCCAGCCGCTCGAACGCATCGCGCAGCCGTCGGTATGCATCGCCACTGGTCTCGCGGTTGGTCGCCACCAGCAGATCGTGCGCCTTCAGCTGCAACGTGCGGCTGACCGCGCGCCCGGCATTAAGCGCCGCCATCAACTGGCTGATGCAGAAGATCAGGATGTCCTTGTCATGGATCGTCGCCAGCCCGCGCACGCTTGGAGTCACCGTGATACGGGTGCCGTTATGGGTATAGTCCAGGATGCGCCGGTCCGGCCGCGTTGCCAGCGAGAACAGCGGGTGCTCCATGCTGGCGATATCGTCCTTGGGGATCGCATCGAAAAAATCGCAGAGAAAGAAATCGCCCTGCCGGTGCCGATCCGGCAACAGCCCGTCCACACCCCTGCCTGGCCCTGCCAGAGCCCCCGTTTCGCCTGCACTGCCCATGGTCGGTATCCGACTCGTTTTATCGTGGTTTCGATGACACCCACCGTAGAGTTATCCACAGAAGGCGGCAACCGCTGCAAACGGGGGTTCGGAATCGCTTGAACGTGGCTTCAGAGTCGGTATTTCGGGGGTTCAGAGTCACTCAAACCCCACGAATCCCACTAAAATCGTTTTTCTACAAGAGTTTGCGGGGTCCCATAAAATGCCGTAACATTTAAATAACACGATTCTAACACCTAAAAAAAACCGCCAACCCCGGTTGATCCGCCCCGTGACACCCTGATCTCGTCCTATTGCTTAGAAAAATCCGATTTTGTGACGGTTTTTCTTCCATGTCAGACGTTTCATGGTACGCTTGCGAAAACACAGCACATCGAGCAGAATTCATGGCCAGGGACACGGCGGGGCTCCCGCCCTATTTCAACATCGATCCCGATGCGGCGCTGGCCGATCTGGACCCACCCTCTGACACCGGGGATTTTGCCCGCATCGCCAGTGCCTGTGCACAGGGCCGTGCCGATCTGGCCAGCCGGGGGCTGAACGAGACCGGCGGCAAACAGTTGCGCCTGTTCTCGACCTGGGAAATCACCCGTTACCTGATCCCGGTGGCACAGGCGCATTTCCGGCGTGTGCTGAAACAGCATCCCGAGCTGCCCCAGGGCCAGTCCGAAACCGAAGGCGGCGCCAAATGGTTTACCCTGGACGAGGTTCTGACCCTGCGCGGGTTCTTTGGGGCGCAGGGATCGAAAGCCAAGAATTATCTGCCCTATCGACCGCCGGGCCTGCCCGCGAAACTGGTGGCGGTGGCCAACTTCAAGGGCGGCGTGGGCAAAACCAGCACCGCGGCGCATCTGGCGATGTCCGCCGCGCTGGACGGCTATCGGGTGCTGGTGATCGATCTGGACAGCCAGGGCAGCATGACCTCGATTTTCGCCGGCCGGGTCGAGGACGAATGGCAGACGGCCTTCCCGCTGCTGGCGCGCCATTACGGCGAACATCTGCGGGCCGACAACCAGCGTCGCATGGACCGGGGCGAGGCGCCACAGCCGCTGGATGACAGCCTCAGCGCCGCGATGCAAATGACCGCTGGGGATGTGATTCAGAAAACCCACTGGCCCAATATCGACCTGATCGGGGCCCAGCTGAACCTGTACTGGGCCGAATTCCAGATTCCGGTCTGGCGGATGGCGGCGCGCGGCTGGAAGCTGTGGGATGCGCTGACCGACCGGCTTGAGGCCGACGGGGTGCTGGCCGATTACGATCTGGTGTTCATCGACACCCCGCCCGCGCTTGGCTATCTGACCATCAACGGGCTGGCGGCGGCGGATATCCTGCTGGTGCCGCTGGGGGCGTCGTTCCTGGAATTCGACAGCACGGGCCGGTTCTTCGACATGCTGCATTCCACCTTTCAGTCGATCGAAGACAGCGAGAACATCGCCGCCCGCGCCCTGGGCCGTCCCGAGATGGCGTTTGAATGGGATGCGGTGCGCGCCGTGATCACCCGTTATGACGCCGCCCAGCAGGGCGAGCTGTCGTCGCTGATGCAGGCCTATCTGGGCCAGACCCTGTCGCCGCACCGCCAGGATTTCACCGCCCTGATCGGTCAGGCCGGCGAGCAGGTGTCAGGCATCTACGAAGCGGATTACCGCGATTTCAACCGCGAGACCTATGCCCGGGGCCGCGAGACATTCGATGCCACCTATGCCGCCTTCAAACGGCTGCTTCTGGGCATCTGGCGGCGTCAGGAGCGCGCCGGTGCGGGCGCGACGCTGCCGTGAACAGGGGGACAGAATGGCCAAACGCAAACGACTGACTCCGGCGCAGCCGGGATATCTGCAATCTAACCCCCCGGCCCCGTCGCGGGGGCCGCTGGGGGCCCCGCCGATTGCCCAGGTCGCGGGCGACGCCAGCGCCAGCGCGGCCCTGGCCGAACTGTCCGACACCCTGGGCCGGGCGCGCGCCGAAGGCCGGATGATCGAGACGCTGGCCCTGGACAGCATCGACGAGACCCATCTGGTGCGCGACCGCATGGGGTTTGACCCCGACGAGATGGCGGCGCTGCTGGCTTCGCTTGAGGCGCGCGGCCAGCAGACCCCGATCGAGGTGGTCGCCCTGCCCGAACCCAAGAACGGCAAGACCCACGGGCTGATTTCCGGCTGGCGACGGCTGACCGCGCTGCGCCGTCTGCAGGCGCGCACCGGCGAGGCCCGGTTTGCCACGGTGCAGGCCCGCGTCATCACCCCGGCGGATGTTCAGGGCGCCTATGTCGCCATGGTCGAGGAAAACGAGATCCGCGCCGCGCTCAGCCTGTATGAAAAGGGCCGCATCGCGTTGCAGGCGGTGCATCGCGGCATCTATCCCACCCCGCGCGCCGCCCTGCGCGGGTTGTTCGGCTCGGTCAGCCGCTCGCGGCGCTCCAAGATCGGCAGCTTTCTGACCCTGGTCGAACCGCTGGACAGGCTGTTGAACCATCCGGCGCAGATCCCGGAAAAGCTGGGTCTGGGTCTGGCCCGGGCGCTGGAAGACCACCGTTTCGCCACCGCGCTGCGGCTGCGGCTGCGCGACGATGTCGACCGGGATGCCGAGACCGAGCTGCAGATCCTCTGGGAGGCATTGCACAGCTGGACAGGGCCGCAGCAGGGATCTGCCGAAGATGCGCCGCCGCCTGACGCCCCACCCGTCCCGTCCCCGACCGTCCCGGCCCCGCCCTCGATGCAGCCCCGGATTACCGGGCCGGATCCCGAGTCGGTGGCCCGGCGGTTAATGCAGAACCGTGTGGCGGCCCGGTTCGATGCCGAGGCCGGGCGTATCGAGCTGACCGGCGGCGGTGTCGATGCCGATCTGTTCGCCGCCTTGCAGATTTGGCTGAAAACCCGCTGATCCGGCACGTATTCCAAAAATGGATTGTTTCGCGCGCGAAACAAATCTCTGTAAGTTCTTGAAAATAAACAATGCGATTGGATGGATATCGCCGATATTTGCCGATCCGGGGGGCATCGGTCTCCCGTTCAAAGGTAACGCATTCAAAAACCGGATTGTTTCGCGTGCGAAACAAATTCCTGTAACCTATTGAAAACAAACAATGCGATGGAGATCAACCTGCGGCTGTCATGGGTCGTGATTTGACACGGCAGTGGATTTGTGGATTAGCCGCGGACAACGCAGGCGAGTGGGCAGGCGAGCGGGCAGGCAAGAGGGTAAAACGTGGCTGCACAGCAGGATCGGGAACGGCAGCGGCTGGTGGCGGTGGTGGTGACCCACAACCGCCTGGACAAGCTGCGCGCGACCGTCCGGCGGCTGCTGAACGAACCCGCCGCCGATCTGACCGCGGTGCTGGTGGTGGACAATGCCAGCACCGACGGCACAGGCGACTGGCTGGCGGCGCAGGGCGACGGGCGCCTGCATGTGCTGACCCAGGACAGCAACCTGGGCGGGGCCGGCGGGTTCGAGGCCGGGATGCGTCAGGCCAGCGCCCGGTTCGACCCGGACTGGATGGTGGTGATGGATGACGATGCCCGCCCCCTGCCCGGTGCGCTGGCGGCCTTTCACGCTCTGCCCGATCGCGGCTGGGAGGCGGTGGCGGCGGCGGTCTATTTTCCCGATGGCGAGATCTGCGAGATGAACCGCCCGTCGCGTAATCCGTTCTGGCACGGGCGCGAGTTCCGCCGCACCCTGCTGGGCGGCGGGCGCGGCGGCTTTCACGTCACCCCGGCGGATTACGACGGTCCCGGCATGGCGGTGGACGTGGCCAGCTTTGTCGGCCTGTTCGTGTCGCGCGCCGCAATCGCGCGCATCGGCTATCCCGACGGGCGGCTGTTCGTCTATGGCGATGACGGGCTGTTTACCCTGGCGCTGCGCAAGGCCGGCGGGCGCATCGGGTTCGAACCCAGCCTGCGGTTTGAGCATGACTGTTCCACCTTTCAGGGCCAGCGCGGCCGCTTCCGCCCGCTGTGGAAAGTGTATTACTATCACCGCAACCTGCTGTTGCTGTACCGGCTGGCGGCGGGCCGGATGTTCTGGCCTGTGATGATGGTGGTGCTGCCGAAATGGCTGTCCAAGGTGCGCCATCACGGCGGCGACCGGGTGGTGTTCCTGCGCTTGCTGGGGCAGGCGGTGCGCGACGGGCTGGCCGGGCGCACCGGGGGCGATCACGCGGCTGTCCTGGCGCTGGCCGGGGTGCCGCCTAACGGTTCAGGATCTCGCGGTGATAGCGCCCCAGCAGCAAAAGCCCCATCGCCAGAAGCCCCAGGCTGACGCCCAGCACATAGGCCACGTTGACATAGGGCGCGTCGTAGGTGGGATAGAACCCGGTGCGCATCAGCCCGACGATATGGATCAGCGGGTTGTACCACAGCAGATTCTGGGCCAGCGGCGGCAGGCTGCCATACAGAAAGAAGATCCCCGAGGCCAGAAACAGCGGTCGGGTCAGGATCGACCAGATCATTTCCCAGATCGGATAAAGTCCGCTGATCGCGCAGTTGATCACCCCGACGCCCAGCCCCAGCCCCATGGCCAGGACCATCGCCAGCACCATCGGCGGCAGGTCCAGCTGGGTGCGGTGCTCGATCATCGCCAGGATACCGGTCAGCAGGATCACCGCGACCAACACGCCGGTCAGGCTGTTCAGCAGGAACCGGGCCAGCACCGCGTCCAGCCAGGTGACGGCGGGGTATCGCAGCAGCGGCTTGGAGAACCGGATCGAGGCCCCGATCATGGCCGACAGCGTCTGATACAGACTGAACGGCAGATAGCCGGTGGCGTAAAACAGCAGAAAACTGGTGCCCAGGGCCGGGCTGCGCATGACCAGCGAAAAGCCGATACTGAGAAACAGGATCGCCGCCAGCGGTTCGAGGACACCCCAGACATAGCCGCCGGGCGTGCGGCCATAGCGGGTCGACATCTCGCGCAGGATCAGCGCCAGGATTACCCGCAGCGATGCAAACCGCCGGGGTGGTGCCGGCGAAAGGGCGGGCCTTGGTTCGGACCCCGTCTCGGGTGACAGGGCCGTGTCAGGAGCGGATGGATGAAGTGACATGAAAACCGGTCTGATACTGGCGTTTGCAGTCCTGACTATGTAAGAAATCCGAAAGAGTTTCAAACGGCTTTGCGCCGGGACGGGCGGCATGAACCAGAAAACCGGGGCTCCGAAATCGAGTCCAAAATCAGGACACGCACCGGCACGGACGCCGGGGCCGGGGGCAAAACCGGGGCCCGCAGGTAAACTGGGCCGCATTCCCGGGCCGCGGGCCGCTCCCAAGCCCAAGCCCAAGCCCAAGCCGAAGCCCAAGCCGAGCCCGAAACCGGCTGTGGTGCAGGTTCAGCCGATCGCCGGCCCGGCCCGGATGCACCGGCGGCACTGGGGTCTGCTGAGCAGCTTTGTGCTGCTGGTGCTGCTGCCGCTGGCGGCGGTGATCCTGTATCTCGCGACCTTTGCCAATGATCAGTATGCCTCGACCGCCGGGTTCACCGTGCGCAGCCAGGAAAGCGGCGGCGCGACCGAACTGTTGGGCGGGCTGACGCAGTTCGCCGGCGGCAACACCGCGTCCGACAGCGATATCCTGTACGCCTTCATCCAGAGCCAGGAAATGGTCGCGGTGCTGGATCAGCGGCTGGATCTGGCGGACCATTACGCACAGCCCTGGCCCGGCGACTGGGCCTTTGCGCTGTGGCCGGATGCGACGCTCGAGGATCTGGTCTGGTACTGGCAGCGGGTGCTCGGGGTTTCCTATGATTCCGGCACCGGGCTGATCGAGGTGCAGGCGCTGGCCTTTGACCCCGAGATGGCCCGCGCCATCACCCGCGAGATCGTGCGCGAAAGCCAGGACCGGATCAATGCGCTGAACACCCAGGCGCGCGAGGATGCCATGGGCTATGCCCGTGCCGATCTGGATCAGGCGGTGGTGCGGCTCAAGGAGGCGCGCGAGGCGCTGACCCGGTTCCGCACCCGCACCAAGATCGTCGATCCCGAGGCCGACATCCAGGGCCGCATGGGGGTGATGAACAATCTGCAGCAACAGCTGGCCGAAGCGCTGATCGAATTCGACCTGCTGCGTGGCACCACCAGTGAAACCGATCCGCGGCTGACCAAGGCGCAGCAGCGCATCGACGTGATCCGCGACCGCATCGGGATCGAGCGGGCGACCTTTACCAGCGACAACACCGACACCGGTGCCGTGGGCGAGGATTACCCGACGCTGATCGCGGAATTCGAAAGCCTGTCGGTGGATCGCGAATATGCCGAACAGACCTATCGCGCCGCGCTGACGGCGCTGGAGGTGGCGCGCGACGATGCGGCCCGGCAAAGCCGGTATCTGGCGACCTATATCAAGCCGACCCTGGCCACCGAGGCCCAATACCCCCGCCGCGTGGTGCTGACGGCGCTGGCGGCGCTGTTCCTGGTGCTGCTCTGGTCGATCCTGGCGCTGGTGTTCTATTCCATTCGGGACCGCAGTTAGGGCCATGGGGCAGGGGGCGCAACGATCTGCCGATGGCCTTTCGGGATATTCGCGTTGCGAATACCCTGTCGGCACGCGGCGTTCGCCAGAGGTGAACGCCGGTGATTAGGTTCGAGAACCTGACAAAAAGCTTTCGCATCAAGGGCGAGCGCAGGGTGGTGATCGACAATCTGAACCTGACCCTGCCCACGGGGCGGTCGCTGGCGCTGCTGGGGCGTAACGGGGCGGGCAAGTCGACCCTGTTGCAGATCATCGCCGGCACCATGCGCGCGGACAGCGGGCGCATCGTCAGCGATGGCACGATTTCATGGCCGGTGGGATTTGGCGGCTCGTTCCACGGCGAGTTGACCGGCGCGCAGAACGTGCGTTTCATCGCCCGGATCTATGGTGTGGACACCCAGGAACTGATGGCCTTTGTCGAGGATTTTGCCGAGCTGGGAAAATCCTTTTACATGCCGGTGCGCAGCTATTCGTCAGGCATGCGCTCGCGGCTGACCTTTGGCGCCTCGATGGGGATCCATTTCGACACCTATCTGGTGGACGAGGTCACCGCCGTCGGCGACGCGGCGTTCAAACGCAAGAGCCGCGCGGTCTTTGCCGACCGGATGCAATATTGCAGCGCCATCATGGTCAGCCACAGCATGAGCGAGCTGCGCGCATTCTGCGACTCCGGCATCGTGCTGGAAAACGGCCAGATGCAGTATTTCGACGATCTGGACGAGGCCATCGCGATGCATCAGGCGATCATGGGCTAACGGGTCTGATCGGAACCGTTGTACAGGCCGTTCACGTGAAAAGCTGATCCGTGAACTGGATGATCTTGCTGCCCTCGGGGGAGTGTCAAGAAGGGCTGCCTGAAATGGACTGAGCAGCCGTGACCTTTGTGTGGCAAGCCCACTACGACTTGCCCTTATTGGGCATCTGTGCCACGTACTCGCACCGAAGAGACGGAGGCACAGATGTATGACTACGGTCGTTTAGTCTTTCTTGACAATCAGAAAACAGGAAGCACTTATGTCTCGCTGTTTCTGAAGAGCTGCTGTGCGCTGGAGCATATAAAATCCGCTAAACATCGCCCGATCACGGCCAGTTACCGTGACGATGCAGTGTATTTTTCAACGGTCCGCAAACCTGTTAGTCTATACATCAGCCTCTTTCAGTATGGACGGGATAAGCGGGGAAGCACGTATACATCCCTCAGAAAGAGAGGGCTGCTTGATCTATATGAAAGCTTTCCGCGCTGGTTGGAATTTGTTCTGGATGAGGCGAATGCACCGATTTTTCAAGAGCAGTATGGCCGGTTTGCGCATCTAGGGATCGGCATAATGTCGTACCGTGCCATGCGTATCACACTGCAATACCCCACTAAAACGCTACTCGGGGCGAAATCCCATGACGACCTCATTGATATCTGGTCCCGGCACAACATTGCGCATCACATCTTTCGCCAAGAGGAACTGAACGTGGGCCTCTACCAGTTTGCCACGGAAACTGTCCCCGAATTCTTTCACCAGGATGCGGTAAGATCATTCCTTGATAGCCCAGAACGGGTCAATGTGTCCAAGGCCAGAAAAGATGCGGCGGTCCCTGGCGAATTGATGCAGCGCATCTTAGAAAAGGAGCAGTTCCTGACCGAGAAATTTTACCCTGACCGGCAAGGTCAGCCTTCTGGTCCGCCCCTATCCTTGGTCTCAGAGAGAAGTGCCCTTTAGTGGTTGTCTTCCCCGAAATTTCCCTCACTTTGATGTAGAATTTGCTCAACCTTTGAAGGAGTGAACAGATGCGAAAGCGTCGTTTTGTGGAGATGGAAATCGGCGGGCTGATTAAGGCCGGGCTTCCGACTGCGAAGGTGTGGCGCGTCTGCGAGCTTGTTCGCGCCGATTTCGGAACTGTCTGGCGCGACTGTCCGTCTGACAATCCTGATGTCTGCCAAGAGGTGAAGGCGATTATCAGCACGCGCCACCTGTTCAGGCGAACGCCGGATTGGCATGCCTAAGGAACTTGGACGGATGATCGGAAGGCCCAAAGTCAGGAAGTTTAACCATGACCCGGGCCGGAGAAGCCGGTCGGCACGGTAGATTGCCCCTGCACCTTACGAGAATAACAACTCAGCGACATCAGCCAAACGGAGCCTGTCGATAACCGAAGTCACCATACAGGTAAGGATACCGAATATGACTGCTCAGAGGAAAAACAAATACGACGTTGGTATTTTGGGATGGTGGTATGGAAAAAACTACGGCTCCATCCTGACCTATTATGGGCTCAACAGGGCCATAGAAAATCTTGGCTATAGCGTTCTGATGGTGCATGAACCCTTGGGCTACAACGGCTATCGCGTTGCATGGCCCGATGACATCCTGTCGATGAAATTCGCCAAGCGCGTTGGTTACAACTTTACCAAGCAGGAACATTATTCCAAGACGCCACTTCTGAACGAGCAGGCCGAGACGTTTGTCGTCGGAAGTGACCAACTGTGGAACCCTCTTATCGGGCGCGTGAACGACGATCTGTTCCTCGATTTTGTCAGCCCTGAAAACAGACGGGTCGCCTATGGCACGTCCTTCGGCAACAGAGGCATCGGAAAGTTCAAACCGGAATTCATCGAAAAACACACCGAAAACCTGAAGAAATTTGACGCTATTTCCGTTCGCGAAGGCTATGCGGTGAATACCGCCAAGGATGTATTCGACGTCAAAGCAACATTGGTGGTGGACCCGGTCTTCCTGTTGCCAAGGACAGATTATGAGGCGCTTGCCGAACAGGCGACGACCAAGGTTTCAGGGGATTATCTTGCGGTATTTTTCCTTGACCCATCACCCGAAAAGAAAACTGTTGCCTTGGCGACAGCGGACAAGCTGGGGCTGAAGAAAATCGTCATCATCCCGAACCCCGATGGCGATCGAGATCTGGTCTCGCAGCTCTACAACGATGATCGGTTCGAGATCCTGGCCGAAGATTCACCCGAGAACTTTCTCCATGCCTACAAACAGGCTCGCTATGTTATCACCGACAGCTTCCACGGTTCTATCTTTGCAGCGATCTTCAAAAAACCGTTCTCATCCATCTACAACACCAAGCGCGGCGTGGACCGGTTCAAGAATCTGATGAACTCGCTGGGCTTTGGCGACAGCCGCCGCGTATACGAGACCGACAGCGTCGAAAATATCCACGAAAACCAAAATGTTTCGTTCGACATCGATTTCACGAAGGCGAATAAGTATATTGAAACCGAACGCAAGAAATCGCTGCATTGGTTGAAAGCTGCGCTGTCGGGGCAGTCTGCGCAATCAGGACCGCTCGGCTTCCTTGGTGGTATCAAGGAAAAGCGCCAGTCTTGGGGGTTATCAAAAGACAGGATCCACGAAGACGACAGCGACCTTGTGGATCGGCCCAAATTTAGCGCCAACAATGCGGCTTGGCGCATCACCTCGAAAAAGAACGCCACCGAACTTACGGTTGCGCCAAGTGACGCGATCCGAGGAAATTTGGTCTGGTGCGATCTTCCCTTTCCGCTTCTGAAGCAGGCGGCCTACAGGATGAAGATTAAATGGACGGTGCGTACTACGGGGAACGCGATCAATCTGCACATCAGGAACGAGGAAACCGGGAAGTTCCGTGTCATCGGAACCGTCGCGATCAAGGGGCGTAAAAATGTATCGCGCACCGATACGGTTGAATTCATCGTCCCAGAGGAAGGTTTTACCCAATTCATGTTGGGTGCCGTTCACTTTACAGGTGAGCACGCCGGTGCTGAGGTTGAAAGGATTGCGGTACAGGAGATTCCGGTTGCCGCCATAAAGCCCGTAAAAAAGGCTCCGGGCCACGCTGAAGTAGCTCTGGATTTGGCCCTGAAGGACAACGAACGCTTCGTCAAGGCACATGCCCAAAGCACCGTATCACGCGACATCATTGGCGCCCGCGCGCGGCTGATGTTTCACGCCCATGCCATTGAAAAGGGCCTCAGCCGCTCCGACTTCCGAGCGGGGTTTGGCAAAATCGCAGTTCCGGGTTTGGCCAAGGAGATGAACGGCTGGATCGCGATGGGGCGCGGGGTGGAGGACCCGTTTTTCAGGGCCGCTGCATCGGTAATGCGGGTCTACTTCGAGCGTCACAAAAGCCTGAACGTCGACGTGTCCGAGTTCTGGAGACTTTTCAATGCCTCAGCCCAGAGCCTGATCACAAAGGCCGATGACACGGATGGAGGCGTTCTGGCTGCGGGCTCAGTGCGTGAAGCGAAGGTCGAAACCAACCAGGATCGGAATTTCCTGGATGTGGTCTATGGCAGGCGAAGCGTTCGCGAGTTCACCTCCGCCCCGGTCCACAATGAGGATATCCGGCGCGCTGTGCAGATTGCCATGCAGGCACCTTCGGTTTGCAATAGGCAGGGAGCCCGCGTGCATCTGTTCGAGGATGCCTCTCGCATCAAGGCCGCGCTTGATTTGCAAGGCGGTTTCAGCGGCTACAAGATGCCTCCAAAACTGCTTCTGGTCACCTGTGATCTGTCGGCATTCCTATTCGCGGCTGAACGCAATCAGCCCTTCATCGACGGCGGTCTCTTCATGATGACGTTGCTGCTGGGCCTCGAACAGTTAGGTCTGGGATCCTGCAGCCTCAATACCGCGATGAATGCGGAGCGTGAACAGACGATCCGCAGGATTTTGGGTATTCCTGAAAACGAGATATTCATCGCCTTCGTCGCCGTGGGTCATGTCGATCCGACAGTCCTGACACCGCAATCGAAACGCATTCCCGTGGATGAGGTGTTGGTCCAGCATACCGAGACTAAAGCTTGACTTCAGCGTCCGCAGCATCGGTTTTCTGCCGCTTGAGATAGGGGTTCACATACTGAGGCTGCGTAAGTTCTACAATTGAACTCCGTTAAAAACGGGGGGGATTACCCTTTGAGCGTCCGGATCACCCTCTCGGCCATCCCGTTCTGCTGGGGGCAGTGCGGCGTGATGAACTCCTGCTTCAGGCCATAGCTGCAGTCGATACATCTGCCGCCATGCGATCAGAATACAGACTGATGCATCATGCACCTGCCGCCGAAAAAAGACACGTGGTCTTACCATCCCCAGAGCGGAGATGCCAAATATCGGAGCGATGGGGGGGTGGGTAACTGATCCTGTTTTACCCTTTCAAGAATACACAAGCCTGCGAATGGACGTCCCCTTCGGTCTGCGGTCTGCGGTCTGCGATAGGGAGAAATGTGCTCCCGGAGCACATATTAGATAGAGGAAGGTAATAATGCAGGATAGGCGAAGCGCCAGCATTGTAGCACAAAATTGACTATGACTCAGAAATCAGACCTCATCCAATCCCGTGTTTGCCCGCCAGCAAGACCCGCTTTGAAGCGGTTGCGGTGGAGCACGGCCTGTCGTCTTCCTAGTTTCTGCGCAGGTGATCGAAACAGTGTCGGGTGATGCGGACGTACCGGAGCAAAGGCCAACCAAAGCCCGCCGCGCAGGCAAGGTGACGGTGCGGCTTGGTCAGGAGGCCCGGCGTGAGTTGGAACGTGAGGCGCGCGGGCAGGGTGTTGCGGTCTCGACCTGAACCGGGGAGTCTTTACCGGAGACAGCTACGCACCAACAAAGGGCGAGCTGCAGGCGCTGCGTCGGGATGTTCAGGGCAGACCTCGCGAAATATGCCGGCGGCCAGTTCAAGTTCCAGACAGGTGCGGGGGAGCGTGAT
This sequence comes from Sedimentitalea nanhaiensis DSM 24252, assembly GCF_000473225.1. Lineage (GTDB taxonomy): Bacteria > Pseudomonadota > Alphaproteobacteria > Rhodobacterales > Rhodobacteraceae > Sedimentitalea > Sedimentitalea nanhaiensis. The sequence goes on along the minus strand of NZ_AXBG01000027.1, from coordinate 9,423 downwards.
GAGTGATTTGAAAACTGAGTTGGGCTTTCAGGATTGCCGCTCAAATATGGGCTGTGTTATATCGGTCAGCGCCCAAACCGCACCGGCCTGACAATTGCACATCCCGTTTGCAGAAGCCACCGCAGGCCTTCGTTTCGCGCCGCCACCTCGCCCATTATGGGTCTGGCGTCATTTCGCCCGCAGGCGATCCGCACCTTGGTTCAGAAACCATTGATAGGTCTCGCCGATCCCCTGCTCCAGCCCAACCGTCGCGCTCCAGCCCAGCCGCGCCAGGCGCGACACATCCATCAGCTTGCGGGGTGCACCGTCGGGTTTTGACGCATCGAACACCAGCCGACCGGTAAACCCGGTCACCCGCGCCACGGTTTGTGCCAGTTCGCGGATGGTCACGTCGGTGCCGCTGCCCACATTGATATGACTCAGCATCGGCCGGGTCTCGCGCGCGTAGGTTTCGCCATCCAGATCCATCACGAACAGCGAGGCCGCGGCCATGTCATCCACATGCAGGAATTCGCGCATCGGCTTGCCCGAGCCCCAGATCGCGACCTCGTCGGCCCCTTCCTGCACCGCCTTGTGAAACCGCAGGATCAGCGCGGGCAGAACATGCGAATTCTCGGGGTGGAAATTATCGCCCGGCCCATAAAGGTTTGTCGGCATCACGCTGCGGTAATCGGTGCCGTACTGCCGGTTATAGCTTTCACACAGCTTGATCCCGGCGATCTTGGCAATCGCATAGGGTTCGTTGGTGGGTTCGAGCGGACCGGTCAGCAGCACGTCTTCGGCCATCGGTTGATCGGCCAGCTTGGGATAGATGCAGGAACTGCCCAGTTGCAGCAACCGCGTGACCCCGGCGGCCCAGGCCTGATGGATCACATTGCATTCGATCATCAGGTTTTCATAGATGAACTGCGCCGGATAGGTATTGTTGGCCACGATGCCGCCGACCTTTGCGGCGGCCAGGATCACCCGGTCGGGGCGCTCGGCGGCCATGAAATCGCGCACCGCCGCCTGATCGGTCAGGTCCAGCTCGGCGCTGGTGCGGGTCAGCAGGGTGACATCCTTGCGATGCGCCAGCTGGCGGCAGATTGCCCCCCCGACCATACCGCGATGTCCGGCAACGTATATCTTCATGGCCCGCGCTCTTTTTTTTCGTGCATTGCACGTCCTGCCTACACCGGAAACAGGGGGCTGTACAACGCGCCCCGGCGCGGCCCGCCCGCCAAGATAAAAACGCCTTGGCGAGCACAGGGCGCTTCGCTAGAAGTCAGCCATGAGCATCGAGCAGACCCAGGCCTTTCAGGCCGAAAACGACCGGCTGGCCGACCTGGCCAACCGCGAAGCCATCGAACGCGCCGCGCCCCACCAGGATCTGGTGCCTCAGGTCTGGCTGTCCAGCCAGCCCGATGCCGGTGCCGAACTGTCTTTTGCCCCGGCCGAGACCGGGTTCGCGCTGCGCATGGACACAGCGGGCCGTTCGCCCTGGGTTTCGCTGTCCTGGGCCATCGACTTTGAAACCCTGCGCGACGGGCGTTATGTCGGGGTGATTGCCCAGGTGGTCTCGGACGGGTTCTTTGCCATCCGCCCTTGCCTGCGCCTGCTGCGCGCGGCGGAGTTTCACGATAGTTTTGCCGCCCAGCACATGGCCTCGTCCGGCGGTGCGCATCTGTTGCAGAGCCATATCCCGATCCCGCCGGACGCGATGGGCGACAGCCACGGGGCTGAAATCCACCTGTTCTTTTCGGGCGACGCCTTTTCGGTCCGGTTCGACCGGCTGGAAACGGTGCTGATGCGCTAGGGCCTGCCGGCTGTCGCCTGAAGACCGCGCGCCGCGCTTACGGCACCGGGTGCTTTTTCGGCGTTTCCAGCATCTTGCGCCGCCACTGACGCCACAGCTCTGCGGTCAGGCCCGCCATCTGGTCCAGTTCCTGCGGGCTGAGTCCCGTATCCCCGGTCGCGGCGCCGGCCACGGGTTTGAACAGCTGCGCGCGCTGGGGAAAGAAGGTTTTGCGCACCCATTCGTTGGACTCGGCAAAGGCCGCCTCATAGGCCGCGATCGTCTGTGCCCGGGGCAAAAAGGATTTACCGGCGCGGAAATGCTCTTCGAAAAAGGGCAGGATACCACCGCGCATCGGATTGACCCGGCCATCCGGCAGAAACACCGGCACTTCGCCGTTGAACCGGCGCAGCAGTTCGATCCCCACCCGGTTCAGCGATTCATTGGCCCGGGGCGGGCGCTTGTACTCGAGCTGAGGCAACCCGGCGGCGGCGATGAAATCGCTCAGCAGATCGCCCTGCACGAAATCGTCCTTCTGAAACAGCCGCAGCTCCAGCTCGGCCGACGGCATGTTGGCCTGCCAGCGCCGGATCGTCTCTTGATGATTGACGATATTGTTCCAATAGGGATGGCCGGGTTCGGGCACATCCGCCAACACGCCCCCCGACTTGATCGCGGTCGAATACAGCGAAACCGCCGTGGCCAGAGGTTCGCGGATATACAGGATGATCCGGATCCGCGAAAATCGCTGGCTCAGGTAATCGAACAGGGCGCGGATGCCTTCGGGTGCGGTCAGCCGGCTTTGCAGATGTTCCGAGCACACCACCACATGCTCAGCCCCGCGGGCCTGGATCTCGGCCTCGAACTCGTCCTGCCAGCTGCGTTTGGCGGCAATGCGCGCGTCGCGATCCTGCAGGCCCTCGTGACGAAAGAAATCGTCCACCACCCCGTGGTTCAGAAAGATCGCGGACAAACGGCGGTGATGAACCCGGCCCAGCGACAACGGAACCCAGACCCCCTGTGCGTGCAGCAGGTCGCGGTTGATGTCGAGAAACCTCTGGATCGTGGTGGTGCCGGATTTCTCGGTTCCGATATGAAGTGTTATCTGCATCACGAGTCCACCCCAGGCTGGGTTTGCGCCGGATCACAGGGGGCAGGGCGATCCAGCAGATAGGCCAGCAGGCCCCGGCGGACCGGCGGCGACAGCCGCGGCAGGGCCGCCGCCAGATCGTCGACAAAGACCGCACCGAACGGCGCGGGTCCGGCGGTGTCCCCGGAACGGTAGGAAATCCCGAATTCCTGCTCAAGAAACCGCATGTCCCCGGCCACCGCCTCCCAGAGCCCCGCCTGTTCGGATGCCGTCAGCAACCCGCCCTTGCTGCCCCGGATCGCGAACAGGATGTCCTGGTCCGCCGCGCTCAGATCGAATCCGGCGGACCAGCTGCCGCGCTGGTCGGGCGGCCGTTTCGGCATATGGGGCGAAGACAGGAATTCGGCGATCTCGTCGGCGATGCTGTCATTGGCCCGCTGCGGCGCGATCCCCTCGGGGGCAATCCCGTTAGCGGTCAGAAAATTGCCGATCAGCCCGCCGGGCGTGGCGCAGGCGGTCTCGAAACTGCGCAATTCGACCGCCGCCGCGCCAAACACCCCGGCCCAGGCGGCGTGGATCCTTTGGTACCATCCCACCGAATTCCTCAGGACAAAGCGCTTATACTCCTCAAGCAAGGTATTGTTTTTCTTGATGTTCTGCTGGATGGCGCTCGACGCATAGCTGACCGGGTTGCGGGTATAGAGCAGCACCCTGAAATCCACCTGCCCCCCCGCCGGGGCCAGCATCGTCGCAAACCGGTCCCGGACCTGCGCCACCTCGTCAGGTTTGAGGGTACAGGCGTTCTCGCCGGACAGCACGATGCGGTCTCCGGCGAATCCGTCCACCTCCTGCGCCAGCCGGTCCAGCATCTGCTGCCCCTGCGCCTGGATCAGCGCCCGGTCAAATCCGTGCTGAACATTATGGCGTTTCTTTTCCGGCCGCTTGGAAAAGACATTCAGAAAGAACCCCGACAGGTTGGACGGCAGGGATTCGGGCACCAGCACCCCGCGCTCCAGCAACCGCGCACGATTGTGCCGCAGGGTGTTCTGGATACTGCTGGTGCCGGTCTTGTGCCGCCCGATATGCAGCACGACGGTCCGGGGGTGTGGCATCCTGTCTTCGGGCATCCTGCGCCTTTCGTCTTGCCGTCGCGGCCCGGATGGGGCCGTGCGGAACCTGCTGCTTCTCTGATCCTGGCGCTCTGTTTAGAGCGCATCCCCGGACGACACAATCGACCCATTGGCTCCCCATAGGCAAACCGCACCGAACCGGAAACGGCCCATGGGATCGAACAGGCAATCCCGGACAAATCGCCCGGCCTCTCTTTCTTTCCGGGCGGACAGGCCGTAAATGCTGGCTGACTCATCTTTTAAGGGTGGGATACACAGGATCGATCCGCCGTTACGGGCGGACGGACAGGCGCGGTCGGAAGGGCGGACAGGCATGGCGCGGACAACGCAGGAGCTGACAGTGGTCACCTCACTGAACCCGTTTTCCCGCGCGCCCCTGCAACTGCGCTGTTTTCAGGCCTGGAAGGCCCTCGGGGTGCGCAGCCTCAGCGCCAATACCGACGCCGAAGCCGACCTGCTGCTGGACATGGGCCTTGAGGCCACCGACATCCTGCGGCTGCCCCCCGAACAGACCGGTCAGGCGATCCACGGCAAGCCGGTGCCCCGGGTTGCGCCGCTGCTGCAGGCCCTGCCGGGTACGGGACCGGACAGCGGCCCGGTGGCGGTGGTCAATTCCGATCTCTACCCGGCCATGCGCAGCGCCGACGGGCTGTCGTACTGGCTGGATCATATGCCCGCCGTGGCCCTGACCCGCGAGGATTGCGCCAGCCCCGAGATCTATGGATTTGCCGACCAAAGCCCCTATCGCGGCGGGCTGGACGCCTTTGTGCTGTCGCCCCCCGCGCTGGCGCGCGTGCAGGCGCTGATCGACCGCTGCGCCAGTGCCGGGCGCATGTGTTTCGGCATTCCCGGCTGGGATTACGTGATGGCGGCCCTGATCCTGTCGCCGCAGGTCGGCGGTGGCCTGGGCGACAGCGGGATGCTGCTGCATGAAAGCCACCCGACCACCTATGGCGACATGGGCGAATTCGCCCATTACCTGCCGGACATGCACCGCCTGGCCGGGATTGCGGACCCCGACCCGACCGCCGCCGCCGCCGCGTTCAAATCCGTGATCGACCGGGAGTGCGAGCGCAATGCCGCCCACAGCCGCCGGGTGCGCACGATGATGTTCACGCCGCCCCCCGCCCGCCTGCCCGACGCCGAAGCCCAGGCGCTGACCAACCGGCTGATCCGGCTCAGCCCGACACTGGCCTGGGCCTGCCCGCCCGCCTCGATCGCCCTGCTGGCGGCGCGGGACCGGGCCGAGGGCGGCTGTGATCTGACCCGTGCGCGCGCCCTGCTTGAGATCAACCCGGATCCCTACCAGCGCTTTGCCCAACGCCTGCTGGCCATCCTGTACTGCCTGGACCTGCAAGCGATGATGCCCGATCGCCCGGCCCTGACCCAGACCTATCCGCCCGGCAATCTGCACAACGCGACGATCCGCTATCTGCAGGAGCTGCACCCGAAAAACCCCCGGGCGCTAAAGCTCGAAATCGCCCTGATCTTCGGGGCCGAACTGGTCGAGCACGGCATTTTCAACCCGCGAATCTACAATTATCTGGTGCAGGGCTGCGAGACCGACGAGGAGCGCCGGCTGCTGGCCGAAATCCTGATCCATGCCCAGGCCCGCCTGCAGTCTGCGGGTCCAGCCCAACCCCACGTCGAAAGGTCCAGCGATGCTGCCTGATCCGATCCGCGCCGAATCCGCCCTCCCCTGGGAGGCCGATCTGACCGTCCAGAGCGCCGAGCCGGGCCTGCCCGGCGTTTCGGTGGTGATTCCGATCTACAATTCCGCCGCCTTCCTGGAAAAAACCCTGCGCAGCCTGCTGTGCCAGGATCTGAGCGGGGTCGAGCTGATCCTGGTGGACGGCGCCAGCACCGACGCCACGCCGCAAATCGTCGATCATTACCGCGACATGTTCGCGACCGTGGTGATGGAGCCGGACAAGGGCCAGTCCGACGCGATCAACAAGGGGTTCGAGCGGGCCGGCCAGCCGATCCTGTACTGGCTCAATGGCGACGACATCATCCTGCCCAACACATTGGTGGCGGTGCGCCGCATGTTCCGCGACCATCCGGGCACCGAGGTGGTGGTGGGCGATGCCTACATGACCGAGCTGGATTTCACCCCGATCAACCATTTCCGCTTTGGCCCCGAAAAACTGACCTTCGATCATCTGCTGGACTATGCCCGCCACCACCTGATCCAGCCCAGCGTATTCTTTTCGCGCACGGCCTGGCAGGCGGCCGGGCCGGTGCGGCTGGATCATCACTATGCGATGGATGCCGACCTGTTCCTGGGCATGGCGGCGCGGTTCCCCTTTCGGCACCTGCCGCTGGACATCGCCTATTCGGTCTATCATCCGGGCTGCAAGACCCGCGAAAAACGCGCGGAATCGATCACCGAACTGGCGCTGGTCCAGGCCCGCCACGGCGGCTTTGATCAGGCCCGCAAGACGCTGGACATCCTGGTCGGGCTGTTCAACCGGGCCGAAGAGGCGGCCACGCCGCAGGCTGGCCCCACCCCCAACGAGACGGTCCTGCACGGACAGCTGCAAGCCCTGCGCGCCTCGGTGGAAAAGAACAAGGCGATGCTGCTGGATCTGGATCAGAAGGCGGTCGGATGATCACCCATCCCTCTGCGGCCCCCGACCTCTCTGCGGCCCCCGCCCCCATCCGCATCGCCGTGCTGTCCAGCGCCGATGGCGGTGGTGGCGGTCTGGCCGCGCATCGCATGGCCACGGCCCTGAACACGCAACCGGGGGTGCAGGCCGATTTCCTCTCCCGCCGCGAGCTGGGCGGCATCCTGCCACCCGAAGTCGCACCGCCGCGCTCGATGAGCAACCGGCAGATGACCAACACCCATTTCACCGTGGAATACCCCGGTTATCGCCGCGACTGGCTGATCGATCTGCTGGCCGGATATGACATCGTCAACGTGCACTGGGCCTCGTTCCTGCTCGGCCTTGCGGAACTGGATGCGCTGGCACGGCGCGGCACGCCCATGCTGTTCATGCTGCACGATTTCCACTACATGACCGGCGGGTGCCATTATCCGGCAGAGTGCAACAAGCTGGTCCTGGGCTGCCACGGGTGCCCGCAGGTCGACAGCGCGCGGTGCGACAGCCGGTTCATCCCCATCAACCTGCGTGTCAAACGCGGCATCTTCGCGCGGCCCAACGTGCATCTCGCCGCCCCCAGCCGTTACCTGCGCGATCGGGCGGTCGCCAGCGGCCTGATCCCCGAGGCCCGCGCCCATGTGCTGCGCAACCCCTATGAACCGCTCCCGGATCCGGCACCGCACCCTGCGGACGGGCAGGTCCGGATCCTGCTGATCGCGGATTCCCTGGTCGAGCGGCGCAAGGCCCTGCCGCTGGCATTGGACAGCCTGGATCTGCTGCAACGGCGCATCGACGCCGGTGCAACCCCGCAACGGATGCGTATCGACGTGGTCGGCACCGCAGATCAGGCACTGCAGGATCGGCTGGAAACCGGCGGGCTGGACTATGTGCTGCACGGCCGCATCACCGATCACGCCAGGCTGGTGCAGATCTTTGCCGAAAACGATATCCTGCTCAGCTGTTCGTATGAGGACAACTGGCCCAACATCCTGGTCGAGGCCTGTTCCTATGGCTGCGTGCCGGTGGTCGGCCCCGGCCACGGCTGTCAGGAATTCGTCACCACCTATGGCATCGGTGCCGTGGCGCCGCGCTATGAGGCCACAGCCTTTGCCGACACCCTGCTGGCGACCGCCACCCGGCACGACAGGACCGACCCCGACGCCCGGGCCCGCATCCGCGCCGACCACCGCAACGAACATGTGGCGCACCACTTCCTGCAGATCGCCGCCGCGATCGCTCCCGGACCATGACCAGAAAAGGACCGCACCCCCATGCAGACCCTCGATGAAATCCGCGCCGACCTGTTGCAAGTCCACGAGCAGAAACTGGTCTGCGGTCCGGACTACGACCTGGCGATCGAGGGCTATCCGCGCAGCGCCAACACCTATTGCGTGGGCATGATCAATGTCCTGTGCGAGGTCGCCGGACAAAAACGGCCCGCCATCGGCCATCACACCCATTCGGTTCTGAACCTGCGCCTGGCAGCGGGATACGGCATTCCGATGCTGGTGCTGATCCGCGATCCCGCCGATGCGATCCTGTCCTACAAGATCTGGGAAAACGTCCCGACCGAAGTCTGCCTGCAGCGCCATATCGCCTTTCACACCGAATTGCTGGATCTCAAAGCCCCCTATCTGCTGGCCCGGTTCGACGAGGTGGTGGGCGATTTCAACACCGTCGTCACCCGGCTCAACACGGTTCTGAAAACCCCGCTGCCCCGGTCCCGGGATCTGGCCGCCGATACGGCCGAGGTACAGGCCAGAATCAAAGCCCGGTCTGAAGCAAAGCGCCACGGAACGGATATCAACCTGCGCGTCGCCAGCCCCACGCCAGAGCGTGAGAAACTCAAGGCCGCCCTGCGCTCCGAGATCACCCGGGCGCTGGCCGACAATCCCGAACCGGTGCGCCTGTACCGCGAGGTGCTGGCCCGGGCCGCGGCTGGCGTTGCGGCTGTACCGTGATCACAAGGCACGCGCGCGCATGGCGAAAAACCGTCAGCCGTGGTCAGGATCAGGACGCACCGCCTGTCTTGTGATTTTCCCGATCAGATCCCATAACCCAGCCGGCCCATCGGCGCGGCCAGTTTTGCGTTCAGCACCGCAATCGTCTGTGGTGTCAGCTTGCGGGCATGATCGCCCGGCGCGACCTGGCGCTTGTGTTTGCTGACGTCTTCGCGGGCCACGGAAAAGTCGATCTTGTGGCCCAGCCGGTCGCGCAGGCTGTCGGTCACCGGTTGATCCAGAAAGGCGGCGATCCGGTTCAGCCAGGCCGGGGTGTCGGTCACCATCTCTTCGTATTTCAGCACCAGCGCCTCTGGGTGATCGGCCAGGATATCGGCCAGGATCGTCATCCGGTTGACATAGTTCTGCGCCCGGTCGCAGGCAAATTCGTCAATGCTCATCATCTTCAACTCGTCCCGCCGCGCCATGAACTCCTTCAGCTTTTCCGGGTCTGCCGGCGGACGGTGGCTCTTGGTGTACGAAAAATAGGCCGAGGTGATGCAATCGCGCGGATCGCGCAGCTGCACGACGATCCGCAGCGCGGGGATGATCTTCATGTCGCGCACGTAGGGCCCGCGCGCCATGCCGAAATAGGCCCCGCCGCGATGCATCCCGGATTGCGCCCGCAGGAACACCTCGCGTTCAGGCAACGGCGAGGCGAGCACCCCCTGCGAGATATCGTCGATCTCGATGCCCTTTTCGCAACAGAAATCCGTCAGGATCTTGTTGGTGATGGAACTGCCGGCCTTGTGCATCGACAGCGCCAGCAGGCTCTTGGCTGCGGTCATCCCGTTCTCCGTTTCTGCGCGGGCCGCCCCCGCGC
>NZ_KI421509.1:4056335-4411177 GCF_000473225.1 Sedimentitalea nanhaiensis DSM 24252 | reverse complement strand
TGGGGCCCCATTACCCATCCAGTGCTCTACCCCCGAGGGTATTCGGATGACGCTCTACCTAAATAGATTTCGCAGAGAACCAGCTATCTCCGAGTTTGATTGGCCTTTCACCCCTAGGCACAACTCATCCCGACCTTTTTCAACAGGTGTGGGTTCGGACCTCCAGTAAGTGTTACCTTACCTTCATCCTGGTCATGCCTAGATCACTCGGTTTCGGGTCTGATCCCACGAACTCGACGCCCTATTAAGACTCGCTTTCGCTGCGCCTACACCTAACGGCTTAAGCTTGCTCGTGAGACCAAGTCGATGACCCATTATACAAAAGGTACGCTGTCAGGGCGCAAGGCCCCTCCAACTGATTGTAGGCGTTCGGTTTCAGGTACTGTTTCACTCCCCTCGTCGGGGTGCTTTTCACCTTTCCCTCACGGTACTGGTTCACTATCGGTCAGTAAGGAGTACTTAGCCTTCGAAGGTGGTCCTCCGATCTTCAGACAGAATTTCACGTGTTCCGCCCTACTTAATACGTCCAATCGTGCTTCATATACGGGGCTATCACCCACTATGGCTGTGCTTCCCAACACATTCTATTCACATTCATGGCTCGGCTGGTCCCCGTTCGCTCGCCGCTACTAGGGGAGTATCAATTGATGTCCTTTCCTCCGGGTACTTAGATGTTTCAGTTCCCCGGGTTTGCCTTTATAACCCTATGTATTCAGGTCATAAATACCTGGTTAACCTCATTATTGATAACCTTGCGGCTAACAATAACAAAGTATCAGGTGGGTTGCCCCATTCAGAAATCCATGGATCAAAGCTTATTCTCAGCTCCCCATGGCTTATCGCAGAGTATCACGTCTTTCATCGCCTCTTACTGCCAAGGCATTCACCAAACGCCCTTTTCGCGCTTGATTTGATCCAGAAAAAGAAAGACTTGCGCCCTTCGCGACCACAGAAGCTGGTAAGAAACTGTGGCCCTTATTCTGAACCAAAAGCATACTTTTTCCCGCCTGGCTTGCGCCAGACTTTGGTTCAAATCCCGTGCGGAACTTGAACCGGGTTAGTGTACTTGACTTGGACAACGCTGTCTTTTTCAGCTGGCAGACGCATGATCGGTCGAGGAAACAACCGCCACATACGCTCGCCCCGAAGGGCACCAAACTGAGATCCTCCACCTACTCGTGGCGATCAAACAGTGTTGTATTTGTATCTCTCTATACGATGTCAATTCGTCTGCAGAACAGACGTTCAAACATTCCGCGAATGCTTGAAGATGTGTTCTGCGATCTGCCCTGATGGCATCTCGGTGCCGCCCGGCAAATGCACCTCGGTCAATTCCCGCACAATTGCACGATGGTGGAGCCTAGGAGGATCGAACTCCTGACCTCCTGAATGCAAATCAGGCGCTCTCCCAGCTGAGCTAAGGCCCCACGTTGAGCTGCAAGGCAACTCGACGAGCGCGGAAAGCGAATTGCGCAGCAATTTGCGGCGCGCCCGGTGAAAGTTATGGCTCTCGTCGAACCCCTTCGGAATTCCACTGCCGCCGCGTTCAACCCCAAAGGATTGAACGATGGTGGGTCGAGGAGGACTTGAACCTCCGACCTCACGCTTATCAGGCGTGCGCTCTAACCACCTGAGCTACCGACCCAAGACAGACCGGTAGGTCTGTGATTAACTACTGAAGAGATATGAGGACGGTCCGGTTCGATGTGACCGGCTTTGTTTGCCGATCTTCTGCTAAGTGTTCCACGATCAAGAGCAAGCTCTGTGATGCTAGGAACATCCTTAGAAAGGAGGTGATCCAGCCGCAGGTTCCCCTACGGCTACCTTGTTACGACTTCACCCCAGTCGCTGAGCTCACCGTGGTCCGCTGCCCCCTCCGAAGAGGTTGGCGCACGGCCTTCGGGTGAACCCAACTCCCATGGTGTGACGGGCGGTGTGTACAAGGCCCGGGAACGTATTCACCGCGTCATGCTGTTACGCGATTACTAGCGATTCCGACTTCATGGGGTCGAGTTGCAGACCCCAATCCGAACTGAGATAGCTTTTGGGGATTAACCCATTGTCACTACCATTGTAGCACGTGTGTAGCCCAACCCGTAAGGGCCATGAGGACTTGACGTCATCCACACCTTCCTCCCGCTTATCACGGGCAGTTTCTTTAGAGTGCCCAGCCGAACTGCTGGCAACTAAAGATGTGGGTTGCGCTCGTTGCCGGACTTAACCGAACATCTCACGACACGAGCTGACGACAGCCATGCAGCACCTGTCACCGAGTCACCGAAGTGAAAACCAGATCTCTCTGGCGGTCCCGGGATGTCAAGGGTTGGTAAGGTTCTGCGCGTTGCTTCGAATTAAACCACATGCTCCACCGCTTGTGCGGGCCCCCGTCAATTCCTTTGAGTTTTAATCTTGCGACCGTACTCCCCAGGCGGAATGCTTAATCCGTTAGGTGTGACACCGAATAGCATGCTACCCGACGTCTGGCATTCATCGTTTACGGTGTGGACTACCAGGGTATCTAATCCTGTTTGCTCCCCACACTTTCGTACCTCAGCGTCAGTATCGAGCCAGTGAGCCGCCTTCGCCACTGGTGTTCCTCCGAATATCTACGAATTTCACCTCTACACTCGGAATTCCACTCACCTCTCTCGAACTCAAGACCAGGAGTTTAAGAGGCAGTTCCAGGGTTGAGCCCTGGGATTTCACCCCTTACTTTCTGATCCGCCTACGTACGCTTTACGCCCAGTAATTCCGAACAACGCTAGTCCCCTCCGTATTACCGCGGCTGCTGGCACGGAGTTAGCCGGGACTTCTTTACCAGATACTGTCATTATCATCTCTGGCGAAAGAGCTTTACGACCCTAAGGCCTTCATCACTCACGCGGCATGGCTAGATCAGGCTTGCGCCCATTGTCTAAGATTCCCCACTGCTGCCTCCCGTAGGAGTCTGGGCCGTGTCTCAGTCCCAGTGTTGCTGATCATCCTCTAAAACCAGCTAAAGATCGTAGACTTGGTAGGCCATTACCCCACCAACTATCTAATCTTACGCGGGCCAATCCTTCTCCGATAAATCTTTCCCCCGAAGGGCGTATAAGGTATTACTCACCGTTTCCAGTGGCTATTCCTTAGAGAAGGGTATGTTCCCACGCGTTACTAACCCGTCCGCCGCTCCACCCGAAGGTAGCGCTCGACTTGCATGTGTTAGGCCTGCCGCCAGCGTTCGTTCTGAGCCAGGATCAAACTCTCAAGTTGAAAAGCTGTTGCCAGCTTATCCTTGACGTTCGAACCTCTGCACATCGCCCCGGTGTTCAGCCGGGGCAGTTTCTGTTTGTTGTGCTTCAGGTTTTCATAAGAAAACAAGAAACCGTCCAAACAGTGAAGCTGACACTAGATCATCGGGTTGCCCCTACTAGCGCGATATACAGAAGGTTGATCCATCGAATGAACCAAACCGCCCACATATCTCTTCAGATACTATCAATTTCAAAGAGCGTAGAGACAAAAGAAACTGAGATGCGCCCTTTCTTTAATGGCGCGCCCCGCCTCACTTACCTCTGATTTTATCGTTCCGCCTCGTCTCGGTCCGTTCCGTTTCCAGTTCGTCCCGCCCGTCTGGCGCCCCGTTGGTGCATCTCTGCGCCGCCGGTGAAGGGGGTTCTACGGTTAGTCCGCCAAACCCGCAACCCCTTTTTTCCAGAAACGCCATCTTTTTTGCAGAAAAGTATTTAATCTCATGAAATCAACGCCTTCCATCCAACCCTCCCCCAGAAAAACACCCCGGACCGCCGCCAGAACCACAGAAATCTCCCGGCACATCACGACTCACATACAGCGCTAACACCAAATCTTGCGGTCGCGACCCGGAAACACACATCAAACACCCGGCAACACCGCCAAAAACGAGTCGCACATCAACCCGATTCACCCACACCACCCGGCCGCCGCACCCCCAAACCGAAAAAAAACCCAAAAATCCGCAACCGCATCATCAACAACAACAACACAAACAAAACATACACAAATGGCTCAAACTGCCGTTGCCGGATCGCGACAGTGTGGGGTCGGCACGCGAAGGCGCGAATTACGACAGACGTTACTGGATACGCGCGTCAGCATCCCCTGTCTGGACCCTGGCGTTGCGGCCGAGGCTCTCAACCCATCGCATGTCAGTGTGAGACGGTTGGGTTCGCAGGGCGATTTGGCCCCGAGCTACCGCGACACCGCCAATGTGACCAGATCGCACGCCGTCATGCCCACCTGTCCGCCAATGTCCGTGGCGCGGGAGTTCAGCGCAGAAACCACGCCATCCTCCCAGGTCGAGCGTGCGTCACCGATCCTTGCAGACATTGCGGCCACCGCTGCGGCGGCCACTCCACGATCCTGCAACAAAGGCAGACGTGATGTCGCCGCCCCGCCCGCGTCATTGAAGACTGCAAGATATCCGTCCGCTTTCAGCGCGTTGGCCGGATCGGCCCCAAACAACGCCCCATGCGACCCCGTAACGATCACCTGTCCGGCATCCTCGGCCCGCACCAGACTGGCAGAGTCGACCAGGATCAACTGGCGCGTGGCACCCGGCAGGGTCATAACCTCCCTGCCCTCGCGGACGGGCGGACCATCGCAACAAGGCATCACTGCGGCACATAACCGTTGGGCCGCCGCACTACAGGTCATTCCCGCTTGAACGCCAAGTGCGGCGGCCGGAACGTTGACATGGGAAATGACTCCGTGTGCGGCCATCTGTTCGGCCTGCCCGATGGCGGCACTGGCATGATCAATCGCCGCCGCCGCCATGCCTTGCGCGGCCAGCCAGTCCAATCCGCCAATACCCGCCCCATCCAGACCCACGCCGGCATCGTGAAAGACGACCGCGCGCAAGCCGGCCCGACGCGCCAGAAAGGCAGCATACACCCCGCCATGCGATCCGGTGACGGCAACCCGGCCCTGGGCCGAGTCCCCCAGTTTTGTGATACTGTCCGCAAGGATCGGATCGTCAGGCAACCCGATCCCCTTTCTTGACCTTGACGGCGCGGCTGTCAGCGGCAGGCAGCATCTTGGAGGCGTCGCGTGTCACCACAACGTCCAGCACTGCGGGACGTCCGGTTTCAGCCAACGCCTGCTTCAGCGCGCCCGCAAACTCTCCGGGCGTTTCCACCCGCAGCCCCAGACATCCCATGGCATTCACCACATCAGCGTAATTGGTTTCCGCCAGATCGGAAGACTGGTAGTTGCCTTCACCATACATCAGATGTTGCAATGCCTTGACATAGCCCGAGGCGGCATTGTTGACCACGATGATCGTGGGCGCGATGCCCAGGCGCCGCGCGGTCTCGATTTCGCCCAGCACCATGTTGAATCCACCATCGCCTGTAATCGCCACCACCGCACGTTCAGGTGCCGCCATACAGGCCCCAATCGCACCCGGAAGCCCGTATCCAATTGAAGCAAAGCCCCGGTCCGGCACGAACCCACGTCCGCAGCGGCGGCTGTCATACATCAGCCCGGCCCAATGGGCCGCAAAGCCGCCATCTGCAATAAGGATCGCGTTGTCAGGCAGGTGTTGGTTCAACTCGCCCATCATCCGCCCCATGGACACCGGCACCTCGTCGCTTTTCAGCCGGGGGCGGGCCATGTCGTGCCATTCAGACATGCGGATCACAACGCTGTCGCACCAGGCCTTGCGGGCGGTAGACGGTGTCTGCCCCTGAACTGCCGCTGCCAGATCGCGCAGCCCCTCGCGCGCATCGCCCCACAACGGCAGTTCGGGCGCATAGGTCCGCCCGATTTCCTCGGCGACGCAATCCAGATGGATCACAGTCTTTCCAGGCCCCGGAACCGTATACCGTTTGGTGGCGATTTCACCCAGCTTGCAGCCTACCACCAATAGACAATCGCTGTCATCGATCATGCTGTTGGCAATCCGGTCATACCGCCCGAACAGACCTGCGGACAGCGGGTTTGTACAGGCGATTGCGCCCTTACCGCTCATTGTGTGGGCAACGGGTATTTGCGCTGTCTCGGCCAGCTCTGTCAGCACCTCGGCGGCTTGCGAGATGTGCACGCCGCCCCCCGCCAGGATCAAGGGCCGCTCAGCCGCGGCCAGCATCGCAGCGGCCTGCGCCAGCGCCTCGGCCTCGGGCCGACAGCGCAACGCCGGGGCGGATTGGTACCGCGGATCGCAGATGAAATCGGCATCCACAAAGCCGTAGGTCCCGTGACACACGTCCTCTGGCACGATCAGAACCACCGGTCCTGGCCGGCCCGTCGTGGCGACCTGAAAGGCGCGGCGCAACAGTTCAGGAATGCGGTGCACGGCCTCCACCCGGATGACCTCTTTGGCGGCCGGGCGCAGAATGTCGGCCTGATTGGTCTCCTGCGTCATATTCTTCCAGCTGTGATCGCGGTGGGTATCGCCGACAATGGCCACGATGGGCGAACCCGCGTTCAATGCCTCGACCAATCCGGTCACCAAATTCGTCGCCCCCGGTCCCAGCGTGGCATCCACCAGCCCAACGCGCCCCGACACCTTGGCATAGGCATCGGCGGCAAAGGTCCCACAACGTTCATCGTTGACCAGATGATGGTTCAGACCAAGCCGCCGCGCGGCATCGTAAAACGGCAGCAATTGAAAGCCGCCCATTCCGAAAATCGGACCGGCATCATGGGCCAGCAAGGTGCGGGCCAGCGCTTCGCCCCCGGTCGTTTCATTGGTATCTGTCATTTCGTCCTCGGATCAGGTGATGCGATAGCCCAGCAGCCGGGGCAGCCAGAGCGCGATTTCGGGAAAGATGATGATCAGTGCCAGCGCCAGCGCCATCGCAAACAGCAGCCAGCCGACCCAGCGAAAGGTCGATTCCAGCGGCACGCCGGCGATCTTGGCGGTGACCATCAGATTGACGGCAACCGGTGGCGTAAACTGGCCCATGGCGATGTTGATCGCCATGATCACGCCGAACCAGACATAGGACCATTCAAAGGCGTTGATGATCGGGATCAGCAATGGCAGCGTGATGAGATAGATCGACACACCGTCCAACACCATGCCCGCCAACAACATCACGACCATGACCAGGAACAGAATCACCCATTGGTTATCGCTGACCCCCAGGATCAGATCGGCGGTGGCTGAAAAGGCACCCATGGTCGACCCCGCCCAGGCAAAAAGGCCCGCCAGCGACAGGATGATCATCAATACGCCGGAAATCTTAGCGCTTTCGGCCAGCACGTTATAGACATCCCGCCAGCCCATCGTGCGGTACAATACAGTGCCGACAAACAGCCCATAAAACACCGCGACGACAGCAGTCTCGGTTGGGGTAAACAGCCCCGAGCGCAACCCCCCCAGAATGATCACCGGAGCCATCAGCCCCGGAAATGCGCGCCGCAGACTGGGCCAGAACGGCGGGCGCTCGGGCTGTTCACCTGCGCCGAAATCATGGCGCCGACTCAGGATTAGTGTTGGCACGGCGACGGCAATGCCCAGCATCAGACCCGGTATCATGCCTGCCGCGAACAGGGCGCGCAGATCCATGCCCGGAATGATCACCGAATAGACGATCATCGCAATGGACGGTGGTATCAGGATCGCGGTCGACGCGCTCGCCGCGATGACGCTGGCGGTGAAAGGTCGGGGATAGCCCGCCTTGACCATCGAGGGAAGCATCACGGTGGCCACGGCGGCGGCATCGGCGGGGCCCGACCCCGACATGCCGCCCATGATCATGCAGACCATAATCGCAACCAGGGCCAGACCGCCCCGGCGCGGCCCGATCAGCGATTGCGCGAATTCGACCAGCCGTCCCGCCACGCCCGAACGTTCGAACACGGCCCCGGTCAGGATGAACAGCGGAATGGCAATCAGCGGGTACTTGGCCACAGCGGCATAGGTATTTGGCCCGATCATCCCCAGCGCAGTCGCGTCCAGCCCCAACCAGACACCGACCGCACCGCCCAGCCCCAGAGCAACCGCAATCGGCGTGCCCACCAGCATCAGCCCGACGAAGACCGCCAGCAGCATCACATTTGCCACGATCATGCGGGGCGTTCTTTGCGGAACGTGGCCCAGGCCCGTCCCAAGACCCGCATCAGGATGGCCATGGACAGGATCGGCATCCAGATCGTGTAGATCCAGGACGGGTTCCCCAGACCGGGTGTGGTTTCCTCCCACTTCCATTCGGAATGGGTGACCCGGGCGCCGAAATAGACAATCAATGAAAACATCAGTGTGGTCGCCAGCAAGGTAATCGCTTCACAGACACGTTGCCAGCCGGGCGACATGCGGGACAAAAAGAATGTGATCCGGATATGTTCATTCCCCGCAAACGCGGCCGAGGCCCCGACGAAGGTCATGAACACCAACAGAAAGACCGAATATTCCTCGGTAAAGGCAAAGGACACGTTGGTCGCATAGCGCGCGATGACGTTGGCAAACGAGATCAGGCAGATCAGGGCCATTGCAGCCGCTCCCAGCGCCTCTTCGATCCGGACCGGCACAATGGTGTGCTGTGTGCCGGTTTCGATCTTGTTTTCTTGCGTTTCCGCCATCCCCTGTCCCCTTTGGCGACCGGACCCCATACGGGATCCGGCAGTTGGCGTTCAGCGGTTGGCGACGGACTGTTCGGCCATATCAACCAGATCCGGGCCGATCTTTTCCTTCCATGCGTCATAGACCGGACGGGTGATATCGACAAAAGCCTGACGCTCTTCGTCGGTCAGCGTGATCACCTCGACCCCGTGCCCCTTGATTTCGTCGATCAGGGTCTGATCGTCGCCGACCAACCCCTTGCGCGCGGCGTCGACACCATAGGCGCCCGCATCGACGGCGGCCTGACGCAGGATCTCCCGATCTTCGGGGGTAAAGCTCTCCCAGACTTGCGGGTTGACGACAAAGATCAAAGGATCCGCCACATAGCCCCACAGGGTCACATTGGTCTGGCCCAGCTCATGCATGTTCAGAACAGAATAGATCGTCAGCGGGTTCTCCTGGCCGTCCACCGCACCGGTGGTCAGGGCGGGCTGGGCGTCGGCCCAGCTCATCTGGGTCGGGTTGGCACCCATGGCGGTAAACATGTCGTTGTAAATCGGCGATCCCACCACGCGCAATTTCAGACCCTTCATATCCGCCGGGGTGCGGATTGCGGTTTTCGAGTTGGTCACTTCGCGGAATCCGTTCTCGGCCCAGGCCAGTGGAACGGCACCCTTGGCCTGGATGATCTCAAATATCTTCTCGCCCACCGGCCCCTGCGTCAGCGAATCCAGCGCGGCATAATCGGGCATAAGAAACGGCAGGCTGAACAGGTTCAACTCGGTGATCTGCGGCGACCAGTTGATGGTCGACCCAACCGCCATGTCGATCACACCTTGACGGATCGCCGTGAATTCGCGGGTCTGATCGCCCTGTACCAGCTGCACGCCGGGATAGATTTTCAGGTTGATCCGCCCGTCCGTGCGTTCGGCAGTCAGTTCCGCCCATTTTTCTGCGGCAATGCCCCAGGGAAACGGTGCGGGCACCACGGTCGAGACCCGGTACTCGGCCTTGTAATCCTGTGCAAAGGCGGCCGAGATTCCCAGCGTCGTCAATGCCGCACCGGCGGCGATCATGGTCTTGAAAAATTGCATTGTCAGTCCTCCCGTTCATGTGGTGGCGGCGCGTGCCGCCGGTTCAATCCGCGGGGCAAGGCGCCACAAGGCCTAGCACAGCGTCGATAATGGCTTGGTCGCCGACCCGCGCGCGGTCCTCCAGAGCTGGAGCATAGGCGATCGGAATGCGCGGCGCGCCCAGACGGCGCACCGGAGCTTTCAGGTCGTGATGCAGCGCTTCGGCCACGCTGGCGGCGATTTCCGCACCAAAGCCCGAAACGCTGACTGCTTCCTGTACCACCAGCAAGCGGCCCGTGCGCCTGACCGATGCAAACACAGTGTCGCGATCCCAGGGCCACAGAGTGCGCAGGTCGATCACCTCGGACTCGATGCCCTGCCCGGCCAAGGTTTGCGCCGCGCGCAGACAGCCGTGGCGCATACCCGACCAGGTCACAATGGTCACGGCATCGCCCGCACGCGCGATATCGGCCTTGCCCAGTGGTACCAGATGCTCTGCCTCGGGCACTTCACCTTCCAGTGCCCAGAGATTTTTGTGCTCGAGATAGACCACCGGATCATCATTGCGGATTGCCGATTTGAGAAGGCCAAGGTTGTCGGCGGGGGTCGCGGGGGCGACCACCACCAGACCCGGAATATGAGTGTACCAGGCTTCCAGCGATTGCGAATGCTGCGCCGCCGACGATCGCCACATGCCAATCGGCTCGCGTACCACCATTGGCACGCGCATCTGACCGCCAAACATGAACCGCGCCTTGGCCGCCTGATTGACCAACTCGTCCACCGCACACAGCGCAAAATCCGAGAACCGCATCTCGACGATCGGCCGTGTCCCGGTCATCGCCGCGCCAACCGCTGCGCCCATTATACAGGCCTCGGATATGGGGGTGTCCGCGATCCGGTCTACACCGAACATCTCTTGCAGGCCCTTGTACTGACCAAACACGCCGCCCCGGCCCAGGTCTTCGCCCAAGGCCCAGACCGCATCGTCACGCTGCATTTCCTCGATCACGGCGCGGCGGCCCGCGTTCAGATAGGTTTCGGTCGCCATCAATAGGCCCTCTCGCGTGGATCGCCCATGTCCTGCACATCGGAAAATGCCGCCGCCGGGTCGGGCCAATCGGTCTCGCTTGCCTGCACCGCGATGGCGTTCATTTCCTGAACCGCCCGGTCGTGAATCTGCTGCAAGGCGGCCCGATCCATGCCTGACAGCGCCAAGACCGCCCTCAGACGATGTATGGGGCAGTTGGCGCGCTGTGCCTCGACCTCTTCCGCCGGGCGATAGGTTGCCGGATCGACAGCGGTATGGCCGGTGATCCGATAGGTGCGGCAATGCAGCAGCACCGGCCCTTTCCCGGCGCGGATGGCGGCAATGGCGGCACGCGCAGCGGCATCTACTGCCAGCACATCGTTTCCATCGACCTCTTCCGCCGGGATGCCAATGCTTTGCGCCCGTGCCGCCGCCCCTGCCCCGCCGGTCATATCCCGTGTGCGCGTGGTGGCGGAAAATCCATTATCCTCGCAAACGAACAGCACCGGCAAATCGAAGACCCGCGCCCAGTTCAATCCCTCGAGGAACGGGCCGCGATTGATCGCACCGTCCCCGAATATACAGGCAACGATCTGGCGCGAACCCTGCAATTTCAGCCCATGGGCGGCCCCGGTCGCAATCGGTATATTTGCCCCGACGACACCGTTGGCCCCCAGCATCCCAACGCCAAAATCGGCAATATGCATTGACCCGCCCTTGCCGCCACAGGTTCCCCCCGCGCGACCGAACAGCTCTCTCATCATCGCCAACGGGTCGGCCCCCTTGGCCAGAGTATGACCGTGGCCACGATGGGTGGACAGCATCAGATCGGCGGCTTGCAGGTTACCACAAACCCCTGCGGCCACCGCCTCTTGTCCGATCGATGGATGAATAGCCCCCAGCACCAACCCGCCTTTCTGGGCAGCGATCGCCGCCTCTTCAAAGGCGCGGATGCGGTGCATCAAGGTCAGCACCGCCCCAAAGCGTTCGCGGTCCAGGTTGTGTGCATCATTCATCGGCACGGACTGTCCTCTCGGTTTTTTGGGTGTTGCGCTGTCCAAGTGCACGCGCCTCGGCATGCAACTGCGCGACCAGTTCGGCGCGTCGCGGTTCCTGCATGCGTTCGCGGATCGCGGCGATGGACAGCGCGGCAACCACCCTGCCCGAGTCATCCAGTACCGGCACCGCAACGGCGTTCATTGCGCTGACGATATGCCCGTCGTTAAAGGCAAATCCCTCCTGCCGTGTCGCCTTGATCATCGTCGCAAGCGATAGATCGTCAAAGCGCCCGAAATCCTGCCGCTCCCGTCGGTTTGCCGCGATGATCCGTTGGATTTCTTCATCGGCTTCAAACGCCAGCAAGGCCAGAGACCCGGCACCAACCCCCAAAGGGCGGCGGTCGCCTACGGACAGGGTCAGCGAACGGATCGGATAAGATCCAGTACGGCGATCTGCACACAGCGCCTGATCGCCGTCGCGCACCGACAGAAAAACCGTATCGCCGGTGGACTCGGCCAGACGATCCAGAACCGGGCGGGCCAAGTCCAGAATATGAAACCGCCGCGCCGACAATCCGAGGGCAAACAGGCCATATCCCAGCCGGTAGCGTCTGACATCATCGTCATATTCAACATAACCGACGTCGGCCAGCGCGCCCAGCAACCGCAACACCGTACTTTTACCCAGTCCGGTCGCCTTGGCGACATCGGAAAGACGCAGACCCGTGGACGGCGCTTCTGACAGCGCCCGCAGCACGGTGGCGACCCTGTCGATGGTTTGCATCGATTGTATTTTGGGCCTCACCATCCCCATGGTCTCGCCACCTCGCCTCCTATTTGTTCCGCTGAGCGAAACTTTCCCCTTCAAAAAATGGAACAATATTTCCGTGCGCAGTGCAAGTTTCTTTTTGTGGCACCGCCAAACCGCCGAGAACAGCAAGGCATCGCCGGGCAACGCCAACGCCGTCACGAACGCCAACCGTTTGCCCGGCATCTTGCGGATCGGAGCGGATGACACGATATTCACACCAAATTGAGCGATACTGGCAGGCTTTCGGTGTCTTTCAACGCAACCCGGGCCTATCTGCATCATGTTGGACCTGACAACCCCGCGTTGGCCATGATCGCAAGGATCAGACATTGAACACACCGCCGTCCCCCGCAGCACGCTGCGTCTCGATGCCTTGCGAGTTACGCGAATGATCGACGCGGCTCTGCTTCCGATTCAAAAACGCCTGCTCGACCCGCTTGCGCGCCGGATTGCACTGCGGGGTATCGCTGCTGATCAAATCACGCTGACCGGGTTTTGTATCGGGGTACTGGCTGTGCCCGCCCTATGGGCCGGTCAGTTCGGGCTCGCACTGGTCTTTATTGCGCTGAATCGGCTGGCCGACGGGCTGGACGGTGCCGTCGCGCGGCTGGACACGCCGACGGATCGCGGGGCCTTTCTGGATATAGCATTGGATTTCGTCTTTTACCCGCTGGTTCCACTGGGTTTTGCGCTGGCGGACCCCTCGGCCAATGCTTTGCCCGCCGCCGTGCTGATTGCGGCCTTTGTCGGTACCGGATCGTCGTTCCTGGCCTTTGCGGTGATCGCGGGCCAGCGAAACCTGAAGCCCCAAGCCTACCCGACCAAGGGTATCTATTATCTGGGCGGGCTAACCGAAGGCGCAGAAACCATTGCTGTATTGGCATTCATGTGTCTGTTTCCGAGCGCATTTCCTGTACTGGCACTCACCTTCGCCGCGGCTTGTGCAATAACGACACTTACACGATGGGCACAGGGTTGGCGCGCCTTCACCGATAATTCGGATATTGATCTCTAGCCGACGCTTTGCTCTGCGTCACGAATGACAAGGAAGAGGACGATCAAATGCGTAAATCACTGCGGGCCGCGCTTGTGTTTACCGTGTTGGCCACCTGCGCACAGGCCGGCGACTGGCAAGCGACACTTGATGCCGCCAAGGGGCAGACCGTCTATTTCAACGCCTGGGGCGGGGACGAACGCACCAACGCCTTTATCTCGTGGGTCGGCGAGCAGACACAGGACAGGTACGATGTTTCCGTGCAGCAGGTGAAATTGACCGATACCGCCGAAGCGGTCACGCGTGTGTTGTCCGAAAAGGCGGCCAAGCAGGATCGGGGCGGATCGGTCGATCTGATCTGGATCAACGGGCCGAATTTTGTCGCGATGAAAGATCAAGGCTTGCTTTATGGTCCTTTCGTTGCCGATCTGCCCAATACGCAATATCTGGATCTGTCGCCTGGCGCGCCGAATGCGGTGGATTTTACCACCCCGGTAGAGGGCATGGAAAGCCCCTGGCGACTGGCGAAGTTTGTATTCAACTATGACAGCGCGCGGATCCAGACGCCGCCTGCGACGATGGCCGGATTCGTCGATTGGGCAGCCAGGCACCCGGGGCGCATGACCCATCCCAACCCGTCCAACTTCATGGGGGCGACCTTTCTCAAGCAGGCTTTGCTGGAGCTGACCCCCGATCCAAAGGTGCTGCAACATCCCGTCACCGAAGACGGTTTTGCACAAGCCACCGCTCCGTTGTGGACCTGGTACGATGCGTTGCGTCCGAACATGTGGCGCAAGGGCGAAACCCTGCCCGAGAACCAATCGGTGCAACAGCAATTGCTGAATGATGGTGAAATCGACATTGCCATGTCGTTTGATCCCGCATCCACGGCCGGGGCCATCGCACAGGGATTGTTGCCCGAAACCGCGCGTGTTTTCGTACCCGAAGGTGGCACCATCGGCAATGTCAGCTTTGTCGCCATCCCCTATAATGCCGCACATCAACCGGGCGCGATGGTGGTTGCGAATTTCCTTCTGGATCCCGCCACACAGGCCCATATGCAGAACATCGACGTGCTCGGCTCATTCTCGGTGCTCGACCCGGCCCGACTGGACGATCAGGCGCGGGCGGCGTTTGCGGCCTTACCCACGGCCCCGGCTCTGCCGAAACTGGAACAGCTTGGACCCACCCTGCTGGAGCCGCATGCCAGCTGGACGACCCGCCTTACCCAGGAGTGGGCAAGGCGCTACACGCGGGAATGACGACCAGCGCTGACAAGGCGTTGCGCGGCTGCGTGTTGGCGGTGCTGTTGTTCGGCGTGATCGGACCCATCGGTGCGGGCCTGCTGCAGACCGGCGCCGCCTCGGTCGGGGTGATGCCTGCCTTGGGCGCGGACGCGTTCGATCTTGCCCCCTATCGCACCCTGTTTGCGATGCCGGGCACATGGGCTTCGATCCGCTTGTCTCTGGTGACGGGCGGTGTCGCCACACTGCTTTCGCTGATCGTGGCCGTCGGATTTTGCGCTGTCACCCATGATCGGATGTCACGTAACGCCGCCGCGCGCTGGCTGACGCCGTTTCTGGCCGCTCCGCATGCCGCCCTGGCAATCGGGCTGGCCTTTGTCCTGGCGCCATCGGGTTGGATCGCACGGCTGCTGGCACCGCTTTTGGGGCTGGAGCGCCCGCCGGATCTGGCATTGGTCAACGATCCGCTCGGCATCGCGCTGATCCTGGGCCTGATGATCAAAGAGGTTCCCTTTCTACTGCTGGTGATGTTGGCGGCGCTGACCCAGATCCCCGTGCGCGCGCAAATGGCTGCTGGCCGGGCACTTGGCTATGGGCGAGGCCTGGTCTGGGTCAAGATCGTCGCACCGCAGGTCTGGCCCCTGATCCGCTTGCCGCTGCTGGTCGTACTGGCCTATGCCCTGTCCACCGTCGAGATGGGCATCATCCTGGGTCCGTCCAACCCACCCGTGTTCGCGGTGTTCCTGACGCGGCTGTTCGGATCTCCCGATCTGAATCTGATTCTTCCCGCCTCTGCGGGCGCGGTGCTGCAGGCCCTCCTGGTTGGCGCGGCATTTGCCGGCATCTGGGTGGGCCAGTTCCTGATGCGCCGCATCGGGCTGTGGTGGCTGCGCGCCGGTGGGCGCGGCAGTTCTACCGAACCGCTGCTGCGTCTCGCCACTGCTGTGGTGCTGCTGCTGTTCCTTTTGGGCGCTCTTGCAATGTCGGCGCTGGCGTTTTGGTCGGTGGCATGGCGCTGGCCCTGGCCCGCCCTCCTGCCTGAAACCTGGTCGCTTCGGGCTTGGGCCGGGTCGTTCGGCGGCTGGACCCACGCATTGATGAATACGCTGATCCTGGCAGGTGCAACGACCGCCCTTTCGCTGGCTCTGGCGATTGCATGGCTGGAAGGCGAGGATCGCGGCGGAAGGGGTCGGGCCCGCTGGGCCGAGGTGCTGATCTATCTGCCACTGCTGGTGCCGCAAATTGCCTTTCTTTACGGCCTGAACGTATTGTTCCTGCGTATCGGAATCAGCGGAGGG
This sequence comes from Sedimentitalea nanhaiensis DSM 24252, assembly GCF_000473225.1. Classification (GTDB taxonomy): domain Bacteria; phylum Pseudomonadota; class Alphaproteobacteria; order Rhodobacterales; family Rhodobacteraceae; genus Sedimentitalea; species Sedimentitalea nanhaiensis. The sequence continues at coordinate 4,395,205 of NZ_KI421509.1, read as the reverse complement.
CTGCTGGCAGCGATCTGGGCACAGACGCTTTTTGTCTTTCCTTATGTGATGATCGCGATGTCCGATCCCTGGCGCGCACTGGATCCACAGCTTGAGCGTGCCGCGGCTTCGCTGGGCGCAGGTCCGTGGCGACGGCTCTTCACCGTCAAACTGCCCGTTCTGCTGTCGCCGCTACTGGCCGCAATGGCCATCGGGGTGGCGGTATCGGTGGCGCAATACCTGCCCACACTGTTCATGGGCGCGGGCCGGATTGCCACACTGACAACCGAGGCCGTGACCCTCTCTTCCGGTTCTGACCGGCGCGTGGCCGGGGTTTATGCCACGTTACAGGCCGGCCTGCCCTTTGCCGTCTATGGGCTGGCCTTTGTTCTGCCTGCCCTTCTGTATCGAAATCGCGCGGCGATGAAAGGCGGGCAACAATGAGTCTGGAACTGACAGGGGTCCAGGTACGGATCGCAGCAGAGCCACCCCTCTTTCAACCAATCGACCTGTCGGTGGCACCGGGCCAGACAGCTACGGTCATGGGGCGTTCCGGGATTGGAAAATCCACCCTGCTGGACGCCATCGCGGGCCATCTGGCACCGGTTTTCACGCTGGACGGACAGGTGCGATTGGATGGGCGGGATATTCTGCATCTGCCGCCCGAGGCACGCCGGATCGGCCTGATGTTTCAGGATGCGGTGCTGTTCCCACACCTCAGCGTCGGTGACAATCTGGCCTTTGGCCTGTCCCGTCAGACCCGGGGTCGGGTGGCGCGCAGATCGGCCGTCGATGCCGCGCTGACCCAGGCCGGCTTGTCGGGCATGTACGACCGCGATCCTGCCAGCCTGTCGGGCGGGCAACGGTCGCGGGCGGCCCTGATGCGTACCTTGCTGGCGCAACCCTCGGCGTTGTTGCTGGACGAGCCGTTCTCCAAACTGGATGTCGGATTGCGCCAGGAAATACGCGATTTCACCTTCCAGCACATCCGTGCGTGCGCCATCCCTGCCTTGCTGGTCACCCATGACCCCCAGGACATGGCAGCCGCCGGTGGCCCGCCGGTGCATCTGCAGCCTGTCAGAACCTGAGCGCAACCGGTTGTGACAAGCCAACCCTGACAAATTCAATTTGCGCCGGGAGCCTTCAGCGACATCTCCGCCTTTGCGCGATCCAGTATCAAGCGCATAGCGGCTTCGGCCCCATGAGCATCCGATCGTTTGATCGCATCAAGAACCGCAGCATGATGCAGATACCCCTCGTTCAGAGACCCGTGTGCCTTTCGCTGCTGTCGAAACGACGCTTCCAGAAGCGGTGATATTATCGTGCTCAGCCGATCCACGAGGCTGTTTCCGCTGGCTGCAAAGATCGCAAGATGAAAGTCGATATCGGCCTCGTAAAACCGACCGGGATCGTCCAACCCAGTTCCCATTCTGGTCAGGGCCGCTTCTATTCTGCAGATCTGCGCATCATCCGCGCGTCCGGCCGCAAGGCTGGCCGCTAAAGGCTCAACCATCACCCGCAACTCGACGAGTTCCCGCAAGACCTGATCTGGAACGGCGTGGCTTGGGTGCCAGGCCAGAACATCGGGGTCCAGCATGTTCCAAAACGACCGTGCGCGCACAAAGGTCCCGGCACGTTTGCGCGCATGGATCATCCCCTTGGCCCCGAGCACCTTGAGCGCCTCGCGCACAGCCTGGCGGCTGGCCGAGAATTCGGTCTGCAATTCGGACTCTTTAGGCAGCATTTGCCCCTCGGCCAATTCGCCACCCGCAATGCGGCGCCCTATTTCATGGGCGATACGCGCGTGGATCGCACCCGTTGGATACAGTCGGGATGTCATCGAACACACACCACCTTACCTCCACCCTGCGCCAAAAACAGCAGGCGGAATACGGTCTGAAGCACTTGGCCCTCTGGTCCGTTTGATCCGGGCACCCTCATCTATTGATTTAATATGTCGGACATATTAGCCTGCCCCAAGATCATCTCGCAAGTCGCAAATACCGGTGCCACATTGAACCACATCCTGCTGACATTTCAGCCCCGGGTTCCTGCCTTGGTACACTTGCGCGCTGCGCCGCGCATTTGCCTGGCCGCGCGACCAACTGTTTTGCTGCACATATGAAAATCACCGCGCTTGAAACCTTTCTCGTCGCTCCGCGCTGGCTGTTCCTCAAGGTAGACACCGATGCGGGTATCTCGGGCTGGGGCGAACCCGTTCTTGAGGGGCGCGCCGCGACCCTGGCGGCAGCCATCGACGAGCTTTCGGATGCGCTGATCGGACAGGACCCCCTGCGGATCGAGGACATCTGGCAAATGATCTACCGCAATGGCTGTTATCGCGGTGGTCCGGTTCTGATGAGCGCGCTCGCCGGTGTGGACATGGCACTGTGGGACATCAAGGGAAAACACCATGATGCCCCTGTTCACGAATTACTGGGCGGGCGGGTGCGCGACAAGGTCCGAAGCTATTGCTGGATTGGGGGCGACCGCCCGCAAAACCTGATCGAAGACGCCGGACGGTTGATGGCCAATGGCTATGATGCCTGCAAGATGAATGCCTGCGCCGAGATGCAGATCGTCGCCCGGCACCGGGATATCGATGCGGTTCTGCGCCGGGTGTCGGATTTCCGCACGGCGGTCGGCTCAGATATGGATTTTGCGCTGGACTTTCATGGCCGCGTTCATGCGCCGATGGCAAAGATCCTGCTCAGAGAGCTCGAACCGCTGCGCCCGCTGTTTGTTGAAGATGCGGTGGTTTCAGAGCAACTGGATACCATGGCGGACCTGTCTCGCGACACCTCCATTCCCTTGTGCGTGGGCGAGCGGCTGCATTCGCGTTATGCCTTCAAACCGGTATTCGAAAAGCGTGCCGCCAGCGTTATCAACCCCGACATATCCCATGTCGGAGGTCTCTCCGAAATGGTGCGCATCGGGCATTGGGCCGAAGCCTATGACATTGCCTTGGCCCCCCATTGTCCGCTGGGGCCGATCACCCTGGCGGCGAGTCTTCAGATCGACGCGATTTGCCATAACGCCTTTATACAAGAGCAAAGCCTGGGCATGCATTACAATCAAGGGGCCGATATGAACGACTATTTGCTGCCCGACAGCCGGTTCTCTTGTACCGATGGCTATATGGACATTCCGCACGGCCCCGGATTGGGGATCGAACTGGACGAGAATTTTATTCGAAAGCAGGCGCTTACCGGGCACCGCTGGCGCGCGCCCACATGGCGCCATGAGGACGGGTCGATCGCAGAATGGTAGCCCGAACAGATCCTGCAGAACGCAGGACCGCTTGAAACGGCCCCCTGGGCCAAAGTTGAACGCAATCAATGCAAGGGAGGAAATTGCATGAATACCCCACTCAGGTCACTTTCGTTTTCGGTCATTGCGATGGCGGCCATGTCGGTCTCGGCCTATGCCGCCGACATGACGCTGAAATTTCAATCGTCTGACCCGGCCGGAAACCCGAACTTCGAACTGCAACAGGGCTGGGCCGCATCGGTCGAGGAACGGACCGGCGGCAAAGTCGCCATCGAGTTGCTGCCCGTGACGTCTATTGTTGCACATAACGAAACCCAGGACGCCATCGCCGCCGGCATTCTCGATGGCCACATCACCGACACATCCTATTTTTCGGGCAAGGATCCGGCGTTCGGCCTGATCGCCAACCCAGTTGGCGCATGGTCATCGCCGCAGGAGATGTTCGATTTCATGAACGACGGCGGTGGCAGCCAATTGATGAACGAACTGCTGAACCCATACGGCCTGCAATTCATCGGCGCCACCACGCCCGGTCTCGAGGCCTTTGTCTCCAAGGTTCCGCTGAACGGCGTCGACGACCTGCAGGGTCTGAAGATGCGCGCTCCTGAAGGTTTGGTTCAACAGGTATTCGCCGCCGCCGGTGCCGCCCCCGTGAACCTGCCCGGCTCCGAGGTTTTCACCTCGCTGGACAAGGGTGTGATCGACGCCGCGGATTACTCGGTGTTCTCGACCAACGCGGCACAGGGGATGCATGACGTGGCCACCTATCCGGTCTATCCGGGCTTTCATTCCATGCCTCTGGTCGAGGTTTCGATGAACAAGGCAAAATGGGATTCGCTGGATGCCGAAACGCAGGCAGCTTTGAGCGAGTCGGTGCGCGAATTCGCCCGATCCCAGGTTGCCGCGCTTGCCGCACGCGATGTGGCGGCGGTGGAAGAGGCCAAGGCAGGCGGCAAGGTTACGGTCATCGACTGGCCCGCCGAAGAACGCGCAAAGTTCCGCACCATTGCAGCGGGTCAATGGGCCTCGGTCGCCGAACGTTCGACAAATGCCCAGCACGTTTACGATGTCCTGACCGGGTATTTGACCGAGAACGGGCTGATGAACCAATAGCACCGGGTTGAACCTGCGAACCGCACCGCTTCGGTGGCGCGGTTCGCGCCGCTAAACGTGGGGGAGACCGCAGCGTGGCCGATGATCTCGATACCAAGATCGAACAGGCGATGGGTCATCATGACGATCCGGGCGCAATCCCCGAAGCCGGTCTTCTGGGCAAGGCCATCGACAAGCTGGGGCTGATCTTTGCGCTCAGCCTGATTGTCTCGATGCTGATCCTGATCAACGAAGTCGTTCTGCGCTACGTATTCAATTCCCCGACGATCTGGGCGCATGAAACCACCATTTTCATTTGCGGAATGGTCTTCATTTATGGTGGGCTTTATTGTGTCGCGCGTGATCAGCACATTCGCGTTGTCCTGATCTATGACGCGGTGTCGGACAAATGGCGCCGCATCATGAACATCGTGATTTCCGTCGTCAGCGCCCTCGCCAGCCTGATATTCGCCTGGGCCGCGTGGCTGATGGTGCAACGCGCCGCATTCTCGCCGGATGGGGCCGTGCGTCTGGAGCGATCCGGAAGTGCCTGGGATCCGGTCTATCCCGGCTTGACCAAGATCGGCCTGTTCCTGATCCTCGCCGTCATAAGCCTACAGTTCCTGGTGCTGGCCTATAACTACACCAAGGGACGCAAATAGTGGATTTATTTGGATCTTTCCAGTCTCTGGGCATCGAGACCGGCACCCTGACAATGTTCATCCTGCTGCTCGTGCTGCTGATCACGGGCATGCCGCTCGCCTATGTTACATTGCTTGTTGCTCTGATCTTTGCCCTGGGTTGGTTCGGCCCCCAGGTGGTTCCGCTGATCACCAGCAGGGTCTATTCGTTTGTGTCGTCCTTTGTCTTTGTCTCGGTGCCAATGTTTGTGCTGATGGCCGCCATTCTGGACCGCTCGGGCATCGCGCGCGACCTGTTTGACGCGATGAAACTGATCGGCGGTCGCCTGCGGGGTGGTGTAGCCATACAGACCATTGCCGTCGCGGTTATCCTGGCCGCCATGAGCGGTATCATCGGTGGCGAGGTTGTCCTTCTGGGGCTGGTCGCACTGCCGCAGATGCTGCGCCTTGGATATGACAAGCACCTGGCCATAGGCGTGGTGTGCGCAGGCGGCGCGTTGGGCACAATGGTGCCGCCGTCAATCGTGCTGATCATCTATGGGCTGACGGCCAATGTCTCGATCGGCGATCTGTTCACGGCAGCGTTTCTACCGGGGCTGATGTTGGCCGGATTCTATGTCATCTATATCCTGATCCGCTCCTATCTCAATCCCTCTATCGCCCCCATACCGGAACCCAACGACACGACAACGGTGGAAAAGCTGCGTCTGCTCAAGGGGCTGATCCTGCCCCTGTGCGTCGTCGCCGGGGTGCTGGGCTCGATCTATGGCGGTATCGCCAGTGTTACCGAGGCCTCTGCCGTCGGCGTCGCTGGCGTGATCCTGTCCACCATCGTGCGGCGCGAGTTTTCGCTGAGCATGCTCAAGGGGGCGGCTCTGCAATCACTGCGCACCGTTGGGATGATCGTCTGGATTGGCATCGGCGCAAGCGCGCTGGTCGGGGTGTTCAATCTGATGGGCGGGATCAAATTTGTCTCGGCACTGATCACCGGCATCTCGGACAACCCGACGGTCGTTCTGCTGTTCATGATGCTGATCCTGTTCGTGCTGGGCATGTTCCTGGATTGGGTCGGGATCGCGCTTCTGACCATGCCCATCTTTGTGCCGGTCATTATCAAACTGGGCTATGACCCGGTTTGGTTCGGCGTTCTGTTCGCCATGAACATGCAGGTGTCGTTCCTGTCACCGCCCTTTGGACCTGCCGCGTTCTATCTCAAAAGCGTGGCCCCACCTGACATCACCCTCGCAACGATCTTCAGATCGCTCCTGCCCTTTATCTGTCTTCAGATACTCGCCGTCGCCATGTTGATCCTGTTTCCCGGCATCACGGGCCGCTAGGGCATGGATTTCCTTCGCGTTGTGCCGCACGTCCAAGACCGAGCCGCTGGGGGTCACCCGATTTATTGGTGTTCAATTTTTCTGTCTGAAACGGCAGATTTTGGCGCGGGCATGGGTAGGGACATGTCATCCGCGGGCCAGAAAGGACGCACGCGATTTTGCCATTCCACATGCTGAAGTCGCAGCGGAGCCGCCCCTGGACCGTACAGTGGTATATATTGGACACCGGGACCCAGTAATTTTCGGTAATTCATCAGGTTCTTGAACGAGGTGATCCGGCAGGTGGCGATGTCGATTCCACAGGCGGCATAATGTTCATCCAAGTGTTCATAGATGGAATAGCTTCCGACCATGATACGGATACCACCGGCGCGCAAGATCGCTGTAGGTCCGGTGCTGTTCTGTATGCCAGAGGCTGGCCCACCGGAATAGGTGAACTGCCCGTCGCAGATATGCGTGACGGTGGCCGTGACCTGAACCGGCTCAAACCACCGGCTGTCCTGCTTTGCACCGATCAGGAAATCGCCGGTGCCACCTATGCCAATCTCTTGCGCCAGCGCGGCAGTTTCGGGATCGACGATAAAAACCGCGGACTCAATATCCGGAGCATGCCGCACCAATGCTGCCAGCAATGCAGGCGAATCCCCCTGGGCACCAGCCCCCATCGAATCCGGGGCATCAATGATCAACGTCCGTCCGTCCGCCACGACAGCCGCCTCTACAGCCTCTCGCGGGGTCATGGCAGGCAGCTCAAAGTCATACCGCCGGTCCCAGATAGCATCCAGCACCTCCTGCGCAACCGCCTCTGCCTGAGAGGGATCGCCATCAGATATTGCCAGCCCGGTGATCCCGACATCCGCCATATCCAGCCATGGCTGAACAGGGAAATAGCTCACCGAGAGGGCGCGCCCTGATGCTTCGATCGCACGGGACAGGGCCGCAACCTGCGCCATGGGCTCGTCGTTCAAGGTGGCTCCGCCAAGCACGGGAACGATGGCGTTGTATTTGCGGATACGCGTCACCGGGCGAATCTCGTCCTTTATCGCGCGCACCAGCAGTGACGCGGCGCACGCGCCGGTACGGTAGACATCCACATGCGGATACGTCTCGTAGCCCACGATGATCTGAGCGGTGTCTGCCATGCGTTCCGTGACATGCGCGTGCAGATCAAGACTGACAGCCATCGGTATGTCCGCTCGGCCAAGTTTCTCTCTGACCGCCGAAAGGATCGCGCCTTCCGGATCCTTTTCTGTGGCGCAGATCATGGCACCATGCAGGGCTAGATACACACCATCCACAGGCATCGCTGCGGCAATTCCGTCGGTAATTTTTGCCAGGGCCTCTTCATAGAATTCATCCTCTACATGACCGCCAGGAACACAACGCGCCATGAAAACCGGTAAGATCTCTGCACCCGCTTCGGTCAGTGTGTCGAGTGCCCCACTCAGGGACAGCTGCTTGCCTGCGACAGCACGGTAAATGTCGTCACCCTCAAACATCCCGAGACGAACGAAATCTTCGCGCCGCGCCACTCCCAGAGAAAGGCTGTTTCCTTCAAACTCAAAACTGGCGACAGCAACTTTCATCTCGTGTTCCTTGTATTCCGGGCCTGGCCTGGTCCGGCCTTGTTTCGATCCCTGAAACGATAGATGAACTGTTTCCGGGGCGGTCAATGTCACTTGCGGGAAATTCTCGCAGTTGACCTTGTGAATTTCAAATGCGGATTATCAACCGCGATATATGCACTCTGAATATTGCGCGCATGTTGCAATAGAGCCTCGTCCGGCTGAGCAACGGTTTCAGGCTGGCGTATTGCGATTTGAAACGGTCCGCAGGCTATCCTTTCAGCCCTGCGGATCTGACGCGGCCGGATGACCCGGTGCAGGCGCGCCCTCAGATGGCCCAGGATCGTTCCAATGGTGTGGCCACAGCCAACACGCACGGAGCAGACCGCGTCTCCTTCGGTTCCCCTCAAAGCGCTTGGGGGCAGACGAGCGCCGTTTTTCATATGGCCGATCGTCGGTTCACTGGCGCTGCACCGTCGCAAACGCTTTGGCACGGCTCCGGTGCGCGAGCTTGTTACCGGCGTTTTGCCCCGTTCATCATCCGGTTCCTCCGAACGGCCGAATGTTGCGAGGACTGTTTCCATTGGAGGGAACAGGATTCCACTCTCTGCGGGGAACGCGATGAACCCGGGCACCGCGTTCGGGGCGTTTGGACGACCTCGACCGGGCACATCGCTGCGCATACTCGCATCCAGCGCCATCATACACATAAATTGCAAATCGCCCTTGGCCGCAAATTATTCGCTCTGACGTGTGGTCACACGGGACATTCGTCGCCGCTCGCGCCAGCATTGCACTGCGACCGCAGCAAACCCCGGAGGATTGGCATGGGCAAATTTCTGAAACGTCTTGCCATCGGGATAGTGGTACTGACCCTGTTGCTGGTCGCAGTTCTGACAATCAACACCCTGTGGTATACGCCGGACAAGGCGGCGACCGCCGACCCGTTTGTGTTGGGGGCCGACATCGATCAGGCGACAGATCTGCTGTCGCAGGCGGTTCAGTTTCAAACTGTATCGACCGACCCGACGCGCCCGGATTTTGCAGCTTTCCTGGCATTTCTGCAATCCGCCTATCCGCAGGTCCACGCCACCACGGACCGCATCATCCTTACCGCCCAGACGCCACTGTATAAATGGACCGGCACCAACCCCGATTTGCAGCCAGTGCTGTTGGCGGCACATTACGACGTGGTGCCGGTAGCGCAGGACTCGCTGGATCAGTGGTCGTTCGATCCCTTTGCCGGTACGGTTGCCGATGGGTTTGTCTGGGGTCGGGGCACGTTGGACGACAAGGGAACGCTTGTCGCACTTCTTAGCGCGGCAGAGCATCTGATCGGCACCGGGTTTGAACCCGAACGCACCGTCTATTTCAGCTTTGGTGGCGATGAAGAGGTCGGCGGACAGGGGGCGCAGGCCGTTGCACAGTATCTGATCGACAATGACATTCAACTGGACTGGGCGCTGGACGAAGGCTCGTTTGTGCTGGACCGGATCATTCCCGGACTGGACGTGCCCGTGGCCAGCATCAACCTGTCGGAAAAGGGCTATGTTACGCTGATCCTGGTTGCCAAGGGGGCCGGCGGACATTCCTCGATGCCGCCGCGCATGACGGTCGTGGGACGTGTGGCACGCGCTGTGGACAGATTACAGAACGCGCCGGTGCCCGGCGGGCTGACCGGGATCTCCGAAGGGTTCTTTGACGCGCTGGGGCGTCATTTCACATTTGAGAAACGCGTGATTTTTGCCAATCGCTGGCTGCTGAACCCGGTGTTGGACAACATCCTGTCGGCCTCGGCATCGACCGACGCGATGCTGCGCACCACCACCGCACCCACCATGCTGAGCGGGTCGACCAAGGAAAACGTTCTGGCGACCGAGGCCACCGCCACAATCAATTTCCGCCTGCATCCGCGCGACAGCGTCGATGACATCGTCGCGCATGTGACCAATGTCATCGACGACCAGCAGGTGCAGATCGTAATCGACCGCTCCACAGCTTCGTCCGCCTCGCCGGTCTCCAGTTCAAGCGCGCAGGGCTATGCCGATATCGAAAACGCGATCCGCGCGGCCTTTGGCCCGCTGGCTTCGGTGCCCGGGCTGACCATTGCCGCGACCGATGCCCGGCACTACGCGATGGCGGCGGACAACACCTATCGTATCGCGCCGTTCAAGATCACCAATGACGACCTTGCCCGGTTCCATGGAATCAACGAACGTTTGTCCGTTGAGAACCTTGAAAACGGCATCAATTTCTTCGGCTCTCTCATCCAACGGCAATAACGACCGAGCCTCCCCCATTCGGAACGGAAACATGACATGACGCAGACAGACAGTACCCAGAACTTCATCCCCTTCGAGAGCTTCGAGGTCGGGCAGGTTCGTACCTTTGGCGCCTATGAGGTGACTGAAGAGGAGGTGATCGAATTCGCACAGAAATACGACCCGCAGTTCTTTCACCTGGACCCCGAGGCCGCCAAACAGTCGTTGTTCGGCGGGTTATGCGCCAGCGGCTGGCACACTTGCGCCATGACCATGGCGATGATGGTCGAAGACATGGACACACGTGGCCGCGGCTTGGGTTCGCCGGGCATTGACCAGTTGCGCTGGCGTCGCCCGGTCTATCCAGGCGACGTGCTATCGGTGCGGATGGAGGTGCTCGATCTTCAGCCCTCGGACAAACGCCCCGAGATCGGTGTTGTGCGCAGCAAGACCAGCGTCAGCAATCAGACCGGTACGGTGGTGATGGAATTCACCAGCAGGGCGATGTTTCCGCGCCAGCAGCAATAGGGCTGCAACCTACACCACCTCGAGATAGCTGTGGTATTCAAAATCCGTCACCTGGCGGGCGAATTTCTTCAGCTCTTGCATCTTGCACTCGACCAGCATGGTCTGCAGCCGCCGGGAATAGATGTTCTGCACATTGTTGCCTTCGCGAAAGGCGCTGATCGCGGTGGCCCAGTCCAGCGGCAGATGCGGCAGTTTCATCGTATAGGCATCGCCGGTGATCGGTGGTGCGGGCTGCATACCAGATTCGATACCGACAAGCGCGCCGCCCAGGATGCTGGCCAGTACCAGATAGGGGTTGGCATCGGCACCGGCGACGCGGTGTTCGATGCGCCGCGCCTTGGGGCTGCCGCCCGGAATACGAATTGCGGCGGTGCGGTTTTCATATCCCCAGGCGACGCTGATCGGCGCATGGGCACCCGGCAACAACCGGCGATACGAGTTTTCGTGCGGCGCAAAGGTCAGGGTGTTTTCCTGCATCGTCGCCAACATCCCGGCCACAGCATTCAACATCAGGGGCGTGCCCTCTTCGCCACCATTGTCAAACAGGTTCACCCCGTCCCGATCAATCAGCGAGACATGGGCATGAAAACCGCTGCCGGCCCGGTCGCCATAGGGTTTCGCCATGAAGGTGGCGGCGAACCCGTGTTTACGGGCAATTCCACGCACCAGACGTTTGAACAATACCGCATCGTCGGCGGCACGCAGTGGGTCGGCAACATGCATCATGTTGATTTCGAACTGCCCTGCTCCGTTCTCCGAAATCGCAGCATCCGCCGGAATGCCCTGTAACTCGCAGGAATCGTATACGTCGTTCAGAAATTCGTCGAAATGCTGCAGCTCGTCCAACGACAGTGCCCCGTCGGAATCCAGCCGCTTGCCGGTGACCGGCGATTGCGGAGCCTGCGGGCGGTCATCCGAAGGGTCGCACAGATAGAATTCCAGCTCGGTGGCCACCACAGGGGTCAACCCACGCGCCTTGTAACGCTCCGCGATCTGAGCCAGGGCGCGGCGCGGGTCGCCAGGGAACGGCGAGCCGTCTTCTTGTCGCATCCACAACATCGCCAGAGCGGTCGGGCGGCTGGTCCAGGTGATCGGCATCAACGGGCGACCGGTGAAATCGCACAACCCGTCCGAGTCGCCAGTTTCGAATACCAGTTCGCTGCCTTCGATATCTTCGCCCCAGATGTCCATGCCGACAATCGACAACGGCATCCGCAGCCCGCCCTCGACCACCTTTGACACCTGATCCACCGGCACGCGTTTGCCGCGCATCGATCCGTTCAAGTCGCACACGCAGGCAAAGATCGAGTCTATCTCGGGCCGCTCCGCCAACCAGGCTTCGGCTTTGTTGTTTGCCATCTTGCCTCCCGTCCATATTTGATCAAATTATTGAGCCTCCGGAAGGCTTATGATTTTGCCCTGCCGCGAGTCAACCAATCAGTTAAGACTCCGTTTGCAGACGTCACATGGCGCATTGACTTTCTGGCGCGGCTCCTGGATCGGCATGGGCTTGCCGCCTGTTCCGCCGCCTGTGGCCACGCGGCACGATACACGTCAAAATTGTGTGATTTCAAAGAATTGCCACAACCTCCTGTCAACATGAATGGATACAGAAGGCTCGATTTTTGGCGGGAATAACAATCACATATCCGACTTCCCCGAGAAAAGGGCTATACATATCCGGGGTGATTCAGTACCCTCAAACAATCAGGAGTCGACTCGTTCAGGATTTTCTCTCGTTCGATAGAACCTGCATTTTGACGCGATTTTTTTGGAATTTTTTCTTGATTTCGGTTGGTAGATATTTTTCCTGTTTCCCCGCTTCTTTGCCATTATCGCGGCGTGATCGCTCACTTTGTCAGGATCTTGGACCTTTGAGTTTTCCGGCCTCTATCGGGTCTGGCTTCATCAGAACGTGTGGTCGACTCTCGGTCGGCTGAAACCCAATCATTCCGGCAAGGGAGTGTGACGAACATGTACAAACATCCCGGTGTTTATATTGAACATGTCCCCTCGAACATGCTTGCGATCGAGGCGGCCTCGACCTCGATCACGACATTTGTGGGTCATATCAAGCGCGGCACAGCAGTCACCGACAAGGACGGCGCACCCGAATTCATCAGTTCGGTGTCGCAATACGCACAAAAGTTCGGCCCTTTGGGCGGCGGTGCGGGCGGCATTCGCAACGAAGCGGACAAGGTCGATGCCTTTGGCCACGCGGTCAACATGTTCTTCGCCAATGGCGGCTCCAAAGCCTATATCGTGCCGGTCGCCAAAGCCAAGGGCACCGCGTCGAACGGGACCGCTACGCTCAAGGAAGGCGACGTCAAGTTCACCGCCACGTCGCCTGGGAAATGGGCCGATGGGCTGATCGCACGGATCACCTCGGATCTGGATGGTGAATACACGCTGACGCTGGGCACCAAGACCGGCAAGACGGAAAAGATCAAGAACAGCGCCGATGCCGAAGTCGATGTCGATGTGCTGGATGTGCTGGAAACATTCGCCGACCTCAAGCTGGACGCCGACAGCGGCCAGTTCATCGAAAGCCGCATCAACCAGTCGTCGATGCTGGTCACGGCCAAGTTCACCAAGGCCACCCCGGCAAATCCGGCGCCGACGCTGCCGCTGGATACCGAGATCAAGGGCGGGGCGGATTCGACCGCGCCGGGGGACGCCGATTTCCAGCTGGCGTTCGATCGCCTCAAGGATCATCGCTCGATCTCGATCATGGTACTGCCGGGTTTGAACTGGAAGGACAACAAGACCGTCTACGAGCGCGCCATAACCCATGCGGAATTCATGCAGAACCGGATGGTTCTGGTCGATCCCGAAAACCCGGTGAATGACGCCAAACAACTGAAAACACCAAAGGATGTAAAGGACGCGGGGTTCCCGACCTCGCCCTATTCGACCCTGTATTATCCCTATCTCAAGGTGGCGAACCCGTTCTATGACGCGGAAACCGCAGCCAACCTGCCCGCAACCTTCGAGATCGGCCCGTCCGGCATGGCCGCCGGGCTCTGGGGTCGCATAGATGGGGCGCGCGGCGTCTGGAAAGCTCCGGCGGGGCTTGAGGCAACCGTGCGCGGCGCGCTGGGGCCGAACGTGTTGATCGGCAACGCGATTCAGGACAACCTGAACGAATGGGGCGTCAACTGCATGCGCGCCATCATCGGTCCGACCGTGGTCTGGGGCGGGCGGACGCTGGCGACGAAGTCACAGCCACAGTATCGATACGTTCCGGTACGGCGCACCCAGAACATGATCGGCGAAAGCCTGTACAATGCCCTGCAATCGGTGGTGTTCGAGCCCAATGACCACAAGCTGTGGTCGGGCCTGCGCGCCGGGATCGGCAATTTCATGGACGGTCTGCACCGGGCCGGGGCATTTCAGGGCGAAAAGGCCAGCGATGCCTATTTTGTGAATTGCGGCTTGGGCAGCACCATGACGCAGGGCGATATCGACGCCGGTATCGTGCGGGTCGTGGTTGGATTCGCGCCGCTCAAACCGGCCGAATTCGTCGTGGTCCAGATTCAACAGATTGTCGCGCAGGCCGCCTGATGGCTGGCCTGGGCACTGTTCAATTCCAGCTATAGGAGGTCCTGATGGCTGCTCCAATGTTTGCCGTTAACGCGCATCGTTACGATCCATATCGCACGTTCAAATTCCAGGTCGTCATCAACGGACGGGCCGTCGCCGGTCTGACCAAGATGGGTGCCCTGAAAAAGACCACCGAGGTGGTCAACTGGCGCTCGGCAGGCGACCCGTCGCTGCAAAGGTCTATTCCCGGTGGCACCAAGGTTGAAAATGTGACGCTGGAACAGGGTCTGTCGCATGATCCGGTTTTCGAGGAATGGGCCAATTCGGTCAACAACATCGCCGATGGGGACGCCGGTATGTCGCTGGTAAATTTCCGCCGCGACATCGTGATCAACGTGATGAACCTGCAAGGGACACCGGCGATATCGTATCAGCTGCGCCGCGCCTGGGTCACCGAGTATCAGGCCCTGCCCGAGTTCGACGCCAACAACATGAACACGATCGGGATCCAGTCTATAACCCTGGCTTGCGAGGGCTTCGTGCGCGATCTGGCCGTGCAGGAACCTGCAGAAAGCTGATCCCATGGCAGCGCGCGCTTCGCAAACTCTGGCGGTGGCGTTTCCCAGCCATGAGCCTTATCCGCTGACCGGCATGCTGGAACTGGCGGTCGCCGAAACGCTTGGCCCCGGGGCGACCCGGCCCGAGCGGGTCACACGGGTTCTGAGCACGGTGTTCAAGCGTATCAGCGGTCAGAGCGCCAACCTGTCGCGGGTGCGTTGCCTGACCTCAAGCGCGCGCGAATGGCTGTTGCAGCGGGCGGCGGGGCTGTTTTGGTCTGACACCGGGTGGTTTCAGGCCAAGTGCATGCAATGCGATACCGATTTCGACATTCCCACGGAACTGGCAAACGCACCGCGCAAACCCGCCGGGCAGGACTTTCCTGTCGTAACCGTGCGCACCAGCCTGGGCCAACGCCGGTTCGAAGTGCCCAACGGCGTGCACGAAGAACATCTGGCCCGCGCGCCGGGGTCCGAACCCACCCGCACCCTGCTGGCACAATGTGGCCTGTCCCCACAAGCGGTTCGCGACGCGCGGGACTTTAGCCGCGATGACATCTCACGCATCGAAGCCGCGCTCGAGGCGGCCTCGCCCGAGGTTGCGGACGAGGTGGTCACCACCTGCCCCACCTGTCAGGCACAAACCATGGCGCGGATCGATCCGCTGGATTTCGCCTTTCCCGGCGTCGGCACCCTGCTGGCCGAGGTTCACGCCATCGCCGCAACCTATCACTGGACCGAAGACGCGATCCTGGCCCTGCCGTCGCAACGGCGGCACAGCTATGCCCGGCTGGTTCAGGCCGGTCCGACCATCGGGGGGCGCCGAAGATGAGCCTGTTTGCCAAGGTCCTGAACCGCGCCGCCGTTCCCGGGGTGGCCGCCCCGGCCCCGGCCTGGCCCAAGGGCGGCACCGTTCCCGCACGCCGACACTCCAGCAACGTCGAAATCGCCGCGCCGCCACCCCGCATGGCCACCCAACCATCTCTGCACCGGCAGGAGGAAGAAGAGGAAGCCCAACCCCTGCGGCGGCAGGAAGAGGAAGAACAAGCCCAGCCCTTGCGCCGCCAGGAAGAAGAAGAGGCAGCGCAGCCTCTGCGCCGTCGGGAAGAAGAGGAAGAAGCGCAACCGTTGCGGCGGCAAGAAGAAGAGCAAGAAGCGCAGCCTCTGCACCGGCAGGAGGAAGAGGAGGAAGCGCAACCGTTGCGCCGGCAGGAAGAAGAGGAAGAGGCTCAGGCCCTGCGCCGGCAGGAAGAGGAAGAAGAAGCCCAACCCTTGCACCGCCGGGAGGAGGAGGAAGAGGCCCAACCTCTGCTTCGTCAGCAGGAAGAGGAGGAGGAGGAACTGCAGGCCCTGCGCCGCGTCGGCATCAACGATCCCGTTGGCCCGGTTCCGGTCGATCCCCTGCCTGCCACAGAAGAAGGCCCCCAGGAGGAGTTGCCCGATATGCGCGCCCTGCGGCGCGCGGCAGAGTCTGCGATCTCCGTCCCCGGTGCCGCTACCGCGCCGGATCTGCCATCCGTGTTTGATGGCCCGAGTGCCGACCCTTTTGGGCAGCCTGCGTTTGATCCCCCCGGTGCCGATCTGCCTCTACCCACACCGCAACAGGCCGAGCGGCCCCGCGTCACCATCGACCAGATCGACGTGGTGATTCAGGACACGGCACCCGCCAAATCCACCGCTGGACCCTCGCTCACGGACCTGTCCCGCCGGATGAATTCACTTTATCTGAGGGGGCTTTGACATGCCGATCCCCGAAAGCTCGCTTTCGGTGGCGATCCAGTCGACCGCCGACTTTCTCGCCGACAAGTTCGGCGAAGATGTGGTGGTGACCGTCGACTCGCCGCAAAAAGCGCAAGAACAGGCCAAGGACTCGACCGAACATGTTTTGAACCTGTTCGTCTACCGCATCGCGCCCTCGGGGTTTCACGCCGATCTGGGCGATGAACAGCCGTTTTTTGTGCGCGCCAACATCCTGCTCACTGCCTTTCCGGCTGGGTCGGGCAGCCCGCCAACGGATTCCGATCTGCGCGTGCTGGGTCAGGCGATCCGGGTTCTGCAAAGCTTTTCGGTGATCCCCGTCACCCTCCCCGGCCCCGTGCCGGGCAATGCGCCCGCCGGCGACTTCCGAAACAACCCGACCACTGACTATCAACTGCAAGCCGTGTTTCAGGCACCGACGATGGAAGAGCTGAACCACATCTGGACGACGCAGGGCGGAGAATTGGCCTATCGTATCTCGGCGGCCTATGAACTGGCCCTGATCCCGATCGAGCCCTTGTCTCATGCCGCTCCCGCACCACAGGTGGTGGCGGGGGAATTTGTCGCCGCACCCGGAACGGTTGGGCGTCCCTTCCAGATGTTCCATCAGGGAGGACGGCTGTTTTCCCATCTGGATATCGCAGCAGGCACCGCGACAACCGAACTGTCGCTGACCGGTGTGCCGCAAAGCCGCGTGTCGGTCGTGATCGAATGGCACCGTGCGGGCGGCGCGGTCGAGCGCCAGCCCGGTCAGGTGTTCGAGATCCAGACCCCGGATGTGGACGCGACCGAGGCGCGTGTCGATCTGGCGCTGACTGCGGCGGTGGATGGCGATACCGCGACCGTGATCACCACCCTGATCGCGCCCGATGACAGCGCCCTTGCGGGTGCGCCGCCGGCCAACCCGATCCATCTGAACGTGGGGCCATGACATGACCGTTGCGCCCAAGGACACCGACCTGATCCTCCCCCTTCTGGATGCGGAATGGGCCCGCATCGACCTGATGCTGGTACTGGCCGAAGCCATGCGCACCGGCGTCGACCTGCCCGAGTCCTTTTCCGACGAATTCGATTCACAAGCCAAGTCCGTGGAAACCGCCCGTGCCGCCGGATCCTGGACCGGGCTGACGACCATTGCGCCCCGCGACGCGCTTGATGAGCTGAAACAGATCGACCTTGATCTGCTGGCTCTCGCGGTTGCTCCGGTGGCCCGTCCGGCACTTGGACCGCGCATCCATTCGCTGCAACCCCAGATCGGCGGGGCGTTTCCGGGCCTGCCGCTGGTACAGGAAATGCTGATGCTCAAAGCGGCGGGCGATGTCGATCTGCTGTTTCAGCGCCTTTCGCCGACCGCCCCCATGGTCGCCGCCGGGCTGTTGCGCGTCGAGGGCAGCACACCCTATCAGGTTCTGCGTCCCGGTGCGCGGGTGATCCGCGCGATACTGAACAGGGACGCCGAACTTGCACCACCACCGGGGGCCAACCTGTCGAACCAGCGTGGCAAATGGACGGAACTGATCCTGCCGCCACAGGCCCTGTCGCAGCTGCGCGATTTCACCGCCTGGGTGCATCACAACGACCGTATCGGCAGCGAATGGGGTGGCAAGACGATGCACGGCCCTCTGGCGCTGTTCTCGGGCGCGTCGGGGACCGGCAAGACCTTTGCCGCCTCGGTCGTGGCCACCGCGCTGAGCGAGCGCACCAGCGAACCCTGGGCGCTGTACACGCTGGATCTGGGCCGGATCATGTCGAAATATGTCGGCGAGACCGAGGCCAACCTGAATGCCCTGCTCGAAAGCCTGGATGGCCGCCGCGCGATTCTGCAAATCGACGAGGCCGACGGGCTGCTGGGCAAACGCGGCGAGGTGTCGGACGCGCGCGACCGCTATGCCAACCTCGAAGTCAGCCACATGCTCAGCCGGTTCGAACGCCACAACGGCCCCGTGATCCTGACCACCAACCTGCGCAGCAATGTGGACAGCGCGTTCTTGCGACGGTTCCAGTTGATCGTGGATTTTCCTGCGCCGGATGCCGCCGCCCGCGCCGAACTGTGGCGCATCCTGATCCCGGCCAACGCACCGCGTGCCGACCGGCTGGATGTGCTGGCGGTCGGTGATGCGGTGCGCCTGTCGGGAGGCTCGATTGCCAACGCCGCGCATTATGCTGCCGTGCTGGCCGCCGAAGACGAGACCCCCATCGACCTGCCCCATATCGCCCGCGCGGTACGGGCTGAACTGATGAAGGACGGACGCCAGGTCCGTAAATCCGAGATCGGATTCCTATGTGATCACCTGAGCGAGGACTGGACATGAGAATTCGCCGCCTGACCCTGACCTTGCCCGCGCATCTGAAGGATACGGCGCAGCATGACGCCCGCCGCATCGCCGAGGCGCTGGCGCAGGAGGCCTATCAAACCGGGGCCTGCCCGCCGTCGATCGCCATTGCCGGTCACGGCCAGACCGGAGCGGTTCTGGCGCAGCGTGTCGCTTTGGCGATGCCGAAAGGAGGACGCAATGGCCGTTGAGACCCGCGGAGTCCTGTTCGAATACGGTATCAGCATCCCGCCCTTGGCGTTGGTCTTTCAATTCAACCCTCAGGAAATCACCCGCTCGCGCACCGTGACCGTCAAGACCGGAAACGCACCAGGCGCACGCGGCGGCTATGATTTCGTCAGCCCGCTGGAAACAGCACGGGTCAGCCAGGGTGTGGAGATGCAGGCCGAGAGCTTTTCCATCGACATCCTGCTGGACGCCACCGACGCGCTGAACGAGGGCAACGCCGTGGCCTCGACCTTTGGCGTGCAGCCGCAGATCGATACATTACGCTCGATGGCCGAACCCAAGAATCAGGGGCCGGGCGGGGTCAAGGTGCTGTCCTCATTGGGTTTGTCGGGCACCCGCGCCTTCGAGCGCCAAGAGACCGCCAGCGTGCTGGTCTTTGCCTGGGGTATGCAGCTGTTGCCGGTGTTCCTGACCGGGGTGGGCCAGAAAGAGGCGCTGCACCTGCCCAACCTGATGCCATACCGCGCCACGATGAGCCTGACAATGCAGGTCATCGAAAGCGCCAACCCGTTCTTTTTGGCTGATAAAGTGCGCCAGACGATGGGTACGACACTCAACCTCGCAACCGGTTTCCAGACGGGATAGATCATGGCCTTTTTCAAAGGATCTTATTACCAGAACCTGCCGGAATTCGACGATGAATCCGGGTTCCGGGGGGTGCGGGCGCGCCTGATCGCCGACCCGGAACCGGTTCTGGAACACAGTATCGCGGTGGCCGACAGGCTGGACAGCCTGGGGCAGAATTATTACGCCAATCCGCGCGACTGGCGGCGGCTGGCCGATTGCAATCCTGACGCGATTTTCCCCGAAGATCTGCTGATCGAACAGGACACGCCTCCCCTGCCCGCGCAGCCGCGCGAACGGCTGGGCCAGGTGATCCTGGTTCCGCGCCGGCGCGAGGGGCAACGATAGATGTCGCTGTTGTCCTCGATACTGGACCCGGGGTTCCGCCAGGCCGCATCGGTCCTGATCGAGATCGGTCCCGACCGGCGGGACATCGGCGATCTGGCGACGCTGGTATCGGGCATCGAGATCAACACCAGCCGCACCGAGGCCGCGACCGGCACGCTCACCATTGATGACCGCCGCCGCGAGGACGGACAGTGGATGGCCGCCGACAGCGGATTGTTCCAGCGCAGCCAGCCGATTGTCGTATCCGCCGATTTCCAAACCCATGTCGACGAGATCTTTCGCGGTTATATGGTCGAGCTGAAACCGGAACTGCCGCAGAACGGCGGCGAAGCCAAACTGGTGGTCGAGCTGCAGGACGAAGGCGTCGCGCTGAACCGCGAACACATGCGCCGGGTCTGGGGCGAAGATGCGCCGATCACCGATCTGGCGATCCTGACCGAACTCGTCGCGCCGCTGAATCTGGATGTCGACCCGGACAGCGACGATGGCCAGTCCGCGCGATCTCTGTCAATGGACGGCACCCCGATTCAATTCCTGCGCGATCGTGCCACCGCCAATGGGTTCGAGCTGATCTTTTCCGGCGGCGGGGTCTATTTCGGACCCAAACGGCTCGAGGGCGAAGCACAACCTGTCATTATGGTCTATGCTGGCAGCGGCACCAACTGCCTGACCTGGGCCATCAGCGATGACGCCCAGAAACCCGACGCCGTCGGGTTCGAGATTGCGCCGCGCGACGAAGGCGCGGATCCGGTGGTGGAAATCGTCACCCCGAACCTGCCGGTTCTGGGCACCACGGCAGCGGCCGAAGAGGGCGCGGGTCTGGGCACCCCGTCGATCTGGCGTATCTCGCGAGAAGGCGACGAGCCCGAGGAAGTAACCCGCGCCCGCGCACAGGCGGCGGCCAATGACAACAGTTTCAAGATCCGCGCCACGGGTGAGTTGGACGGCACCCTGTACGGCCATGTGCTGCGGGTCGGCGCGCTGGTACGGGTCGATGGCACCGGCGAACGTAACGGCGGGCTGTATTACACCGATAAGGTCACGCACGCGTTTACAACCGACGGCTATCGGCAACGGTTCGAGCTGATCCGCAATGGCACCGGCGACAGCGACAGCTTAGGCGCGGCCCCGTTGTCTTCGGCGATTTCGGCCATATCCAGCCTGTTCTAGGAAGGACACCACATGAACGACGCCATGCAGGTCATTGAAAAGTCGATCAGACGGCAGCAGTCGAGCTATTTTGGCAAGTATCGTGCCTTTGTCGTGGACACGGACGATCCCGAAGGCTTGGGCCGGGTTAAGCTGACTATCCCGTCGGTTCTGGGCGAGGCAACCAGCGATTGGGCCTTGCCCTGTGTGGCCTACGGTGGTGGCGCGGATTTTGGCGTTCTGTGGGTGCCACCGGTCGGCGCGCAGGTATTGGCCGAGTTCCTCGAAGGCGACCCCTCGGCCCCGGTCTGGGCCGGCACCTTCTGGCGGCAGGGGTCCGAGGTGCCCGGCGAATACCAGGCACCCTCGACCAAGATCCTGAAAACCGAAAGCGGACATTTCCTGACCTTCGAAGACGAGGACGGTGCCGAAGCCATCACCTTGCATTCGGCCACCGACGCGGAAATCGTGATGGACCCGGATGGCGGCATATCCCTGACCGACAGCGCCGGGGCCAAAGTGGTACTCGACGCCCAGGGCGGCGAAATTACGGTCGAGGATGCAAATGGCAACAGCATCGTGATGTCGTCGTCCGGTATCACCTGCACCGATTCTTCTGGCAATGAAATCAAGATGGCCGCCAGTGGAGTTGATGTGAAATCCAGCGCGGTGGTCAACATCGAGGGCAGCCAGGTCACCGTTGCCGGTGCAGGCGGCGAGCCGTTGATCAAGGGCACGACCTTTCTGTCGATGTTCAACAGCCACACCCATGTCGCCCCGATGGGCCCGACCGGTCCGCCCGTGCCACCGCTGACCCCATCGGTTCTGACAACCAAGAGCACGGCCCAATGAGCAAGCCCATCGCAAACACGAACCTGCCCCGTGTCGCCTATATGGCCTTTCCCTTCCGCATGGATCGCGGCGGGGCTGCAACGGTGTCGCGGTTCGATCACATCCGCCAACAGGTCGAGCAGGTGTTGTTCACCTCGCCGGGCGAACGGGTGTTCCGCCCGGAATTCGGCTTTGGTGCGCGCCGGCACGTATTTGAACCCAATGCCACAAGCCTTTGGGAATACGCCCAGAACCGCCTGTATGGCGCGCTGGCCGAGGCCCTGGCAGGCGAAGTCGACCCCAAGACCATTCAGGTCACCGTTGGTGCCCCTGCCGACGCACCCGAGGTGCTGATGGTGCGGATCCGCTATGTGATCGCCGCCCTGCAAAAGGAAGAAATTCATGAGATCGAGGTCTGATCATGGCTGAACTCGCCCCGCCGAAGCTGATCTTTGACGGTGGTTGCCCGGATTGCGGCGAACGCGTCGCCAGCCTGCCTCTGCCGATCCCCGGAGCAGAAGACGATTTCGATTGGGCGACAAGGGATTACGACAGCTTCCGCCTGTTCATGATGCAGGAGCTGGCCAGCCGCTTTCCCGAACGCCGTCGCTGGACCCCGGCCGACATGGAGGTGGTCATCGTCGAGCTTCTGGCTGCCGCATTGGACCGGGCCAGCCATGCCATCGACCGGGTCCAAGGCGAACGGTTTCTGGACAGCGCGCGACGACCCGAAAGCGTGCGCAGGTTGCTCAAGCTGATCGGCTACGACGCCACCCTGCGCCTTGACCCGGCGTTGTTGGCCGACCGCCCAGAGCCGGACGCGGCACGCAAGGTCGAAGGGTTCTGGCGCGACAATCCCGGGGCGATGGAACAGGCCCGCGCCGCCGGGCCGCGCCTGATCGCCGAACAGAACCGCATGGTCACCCTGTCGGACCATTCCGACGTGCTGGAAGGCCACCCGCTGGTGGCCCTGGCGCGGGCCCGGCTGGTCTGGACCGGGGCCTGGCAAACCATCCTGGTGTCGGTGCTTCTTGAAGATGACATCGCTTTGGATCAGCCGCTGCACAGCGGGGCCGCCACGCCGGTTCCAGACGGCTTGCGCCGCGAGCTGTGGGATGCGGTCACCGTCTATCATACCGACCGGCGCCTGCCTCTGCCGCCGGTGAATGAGACGCTGACCGGTCGCCGCATCCTGCGCGGGCTGATCGAGGATTACCGGATGATCGGCACCGAGGTGTTCCTGGAACCCGCCAAACCCGCCGCGATCACCATCACCCTGTCGATCCGTGCCAAACCGGGCTATTTCCGTTCGGAATTGAAACAGGCGCTGGCCCAGGTGTTTTCTGCCGATCAGGGCGGGTTCTTTGAAACCGGGCGGCTGGATTTCGGACAGGCGCTGTATGCCTCGGATGTGATCGAGTCGGCCATGGCTGTCGAGGGCGTCGCCGTCGCCTGCCTGAACCTGTTCCGCCGGGTGGGCAAAGGATTTCAGGACCAATCGGGCGACGGTGTAATCACGGTCGAACCCGACGAGTTCATCGAATGCAGATCCGAACGCGCCCGACCCGAAAACGGCATGTTGCGTATCGTCGTCAACGGAGGTGAAGCAGGATGACATTCACCCACCCCAACCGCCCCGACATGAAACCCGACCTGACCCGATGGAACCGGGCCGGGTTGTCGCGGTTCGACTATGTCGACGGCGATGCCGCGGTCTGGCTGGAAGAGCTGCGCATTGCGATGCTGGGCCTGTATTTGCGCGGCGCACCGGATGAAGAACGCACGCCGGAGCATTGGCGTGATATCTATTTACGACCCGAGGCCGAGTGGCCCGATGCCGCCGATGCCGCCGCCCGTGTGGCCTGGAAACGCCTGGCCCCGGTGTTTCCCCCACAGCAGGAAACCCGCGGCCGTCGCAGCGAAAGATTGCTGAAGCAATATAACAATAAAACAGATGATTACAGCTGGGAGTTAAACAGAGCCTTCGCCCGGGCCTCGCATGTCCTGCTGGGGTATCTGAACGCCTATGCCAACGAAGGCTATCTGCGCACGGCCACCCAATGGGACAACCTGCGCCGGCTGGCTGCGATGGTAAACTATCAGCCGACCCCGCCAGCCTCGGCCACCGCCTCACTGGCCCTGATCCTGAAACAGGATGCGGGTGCCGTCGAGATCGCCCGCGGGCTGGCAATGAAACACACCCCGGCCGAGGGCGGCTCACCCTTGATCTTTGAGACCCTGGACAAGGTCGATGCCCATCCGGCCCTGAACGCAGCGCGTGCGGTGGATTGGAACCGGAATCCCAACGACATCCCGTTTGGCAAGACCGGCGATCCCGATCCCGTCCGCTGGCACCTGCCCGGGGATCAGACGCTTGCCCCCGGCGATCTGGCGGTGCTGGCAAACGGATCCACCGGCGAGGCGCATTCGATCGACACCATTGCCCACGATACCGACGCGGAACAGGCCGACATCGCTTTCGCCTCGCCTCCGGCGGCGCATTTCCCATATTGGTCGTCACGGCTGCATACCGCAGCGGACGATGTACGCACCGGCCTGCGCCAGACCAAGTCGGGCGGTTCGGTTGTCAGCATCAAAGGCGGCGGCGGGTTCGTCATGGGCGACATCATCGAGATGATCGTCGATGGCACAGCAATTCCCGTCGAAATCCTGGCCGTGGTCGGAACCGACCTGATCCTGAACACCGACCTCAGCGGCGAAACCACGGTCACTCTGCGCCCGATGCTGGCCTTTGCACTTGATGACGGCGGCAAGGCGCTGGCGTCGCAAGAGATCACCACAATGCATTTCCTGGGTCAGAGCGGGCCGTTTCCGATCACCGTCGATCCGGATACATCGGGCGACAACCTCAGCAACATCTTTGCCCCGTCCGGCGCAAAAACCCGGCGCGGCCATGCCAGCGACACATCCGCCAAAACAATCTCCGGGCGGGTCAAACACCGCAAACCGCCCGTACTGCCCGGCAAGCCGCCCGCCCCAACCAAAACCGTCAGTTTCGAGGGCAAGCCACCCAAAGGGCTGGCCGAGAACGACTGGTTCGTGGCACGTGATCTGAAAAGCGACGCGCTGTCGGCCTTGCAGGTCCGGGGGGTACGGGTGTCCTCGGGTGAATACCATGTGCTGTTTGACAAGGCCCCGGCGGGCAATCACGAAGACACCGAGTTCCACGGGCCCCTGAAGACTCCGCTGGCTGCGGTTGGATATGATCGCAACCCGCGTTCGGTCATGGCCGGGGCGACCGCAAGGTTGAGCGACATCCCCGAAACGGCCCGGCAGCTGTTGAAACCGGGCCGCCGCGTGATCGTCAGCCGCATGCTCGACGGCACGCCACAGGATGTGCTGGCAACGCTGACCGCGATCACGCCCAAGGGTGGCCAGACCGTCGAAATCGCACTGGACCCGATCGATACCGCTGCCGGATGGGCCAACGGCGACACCGTCTTTCATCTGAATACCGCGATTGTCAGCCATGGCGAGACCAAAGGCACCAAAATCCTGGGGTCAGGCGACGGCGAACGCGCCGCGCAGGTGTTCGATCTCGCGGTCAAGGACATCAGCCACATTCCCTCGACCACTGCGGAATCCGGAGTGATCCCCGATATCGACATAGCCGTGGACGGCCAGCGCTGGGATTATCGCGACTATATCGACCCGGCCGCAGAGGGAACGCGCGCCTGGTCCACCACCCTGACGGACGACGGCAAGCTCAAGATCCATTTCCGCCGTCGTCTGGTCACGGGTCAGAACAACATCGTGGTCACCCGCCATAGGGTCGGAACCGGGTTGGCAGGCACCGGAATTCCAGCATTTTCACTGTCCAAACCGATGAAGAAACACCGCCATGTCGATGCAGTTCATCAACCTTTTCCAACCTCCGGCGGGGCGGACCGTGAACCTGTGGCCAAGCTGCGCCAATCCGCGCCATCGCGGATGATGGCCAATGGCCGCGCGGTGTCATTGGGCGATTTCGAGCGCCTCGCGGTGCGCAACGCCGCGATCCTGCGCGCCCATGCCGAAGAGATCTCGACCCCCACCGCCATGCGCAAGGTGGAGCTGACGCTGGTCCCGACGGGGGGGGCGACGTTGACCAAGAGCTTACAGGACGATCTGCGCCCGGCGATCCTGAACAAGTGCATTCCCGGCGTCAGCGTCAGCTTTCGCGAATACGAGACCCTGCCATTGCATCTGGGGGTCACAGTACGGGCAGACCTGACGGTGAATGATAAAACTGACATCAAGGCCGCCGCAGAAGCCATTCTTTCCAGTGCTTTTTCTCTTGAAGCGCGCGACTTCGGCCAAACCGCCTATGTCAGCGAGGTGCTGGCCGCATTGGAAACTGTGCCGGGGATCGAGAACGCGATCGCAACGCGGTTCGATCTGGGCGATGGCTATGATCTGTTTCAGCCACGACCACCCGGCTTCACCGGACCCTGGCCACGCAACGTTGCCACTCGCGACAATGCCGTTGCGGCGATCTATGCCACCGCACATCAGGTCATCCACATTCCCACCGGCAGTGCCGGTTCCATCGCCGTGATCGTAGAGGATATCTGATGCAGTTTCCCGAGGACATCGTCAGCCGCGCCGGGCGCCTGCTGTACCGCGAACTGCCCGAGGAATACCGCTATCGCGATGCGGGCCCGCCGGGCGAGCTGGCCGATCTCGAGGCCTATCTGCACGGCTTCGGCCACCTGCTGGACCTTGTGCGCCACACGACCGAGCAGGCCTATGCCGACGCCTTTGCCGAAGAGACCGACGGCGGCTATGCGATTCAACCCTGGTTGATACCGTATCTGGCCGAGCTGGTGGGTGCGGAACTTCTTGCCCCGGACCCGGCGCGACGGCTGGCCGAACTGAACAACTCGGTCCTGTGGTCCAAATCAAAGGGCACGCTGCACAGCGTCGATGCTGTGGGCGACGTGGTCTCGGGCGCGGAAACCGTGGTACGCGAGGGCTGGAAGCTGACGCTGACCTGCCCACGCCCGGCGCTGCCACCGTTTTCGTTGCCCGCACAGGACGGGGACAACGATCCGTTGGGCCGAACCGCCATCCCGATGGGCTGCCCCGATCTGCGCCGGATGGACCGGGCGGTGCAGGACCCCGGTGGCGCCAACCCGCTGTTTCGCCTGACCACCCCGCTGCGCGACAGTAACGGCGTGATCGACCCCCAGGGCAGCAGCCTCTTCTGGAAGCCGCGCGCGCCCGGAGGCGCCCCCTGTTTTCCCGACGCCTACGATGACGGAACGGCCCGGTGCCCGGATCTGCGCGACCCTTCCATTGCCACCACTCTCGGTCCGCATCCGCGCCGCAGCCTGATCCATCTGCGCCCGCCCGACGGTTTCTTTGAGACAGGCCTCAAGGTGGTCGCCCTTGCCAGCCCGGGCGATCTGCAGATTCAGGCCAGCGACAAGGAACGGCGCATCGGGCCGCGCGAAATTCTGGATCTTGTCGGGGATGCGGGGCCGGTTCCGGACCGTCTGATCGTCGAGTTGAATGCGGACCTGACAATCCCGAACGGAGCCGGGATCGTATTTTACGACATCCTGTTCACCGGTCGGGTGACACCAAACAACGGTCCGGAACGCCCGGTCCGCATCCGGGTTCTGAACGGGGCCCGCCTGACGCTGCGGCGCGCGGCCGCCGAGCAGGTGAACCTGATCGGAAACGGCAACGCGGACGCGCCGGACGTTCCGCCCCTGCGTGCTGCGGATTCGCTATTGGGTGCGATCACCGGTCCCAACCGCTTTGCCGAACTGGTCTATTGCACCGTGCTGGGCGAAACCGATCTGGCCCGGCTGCACGCGTCGGACTGCCTGCTGAACACCCTCAGCACAAACCTGAATTGTGACGCGGCGACAAGCTGCATCCGCTATTCGCGGTTCACCCCCCCGACGGGCAAGGCCGATTGCTTTCTGCACAATTCACCCAACAACACCAGCGATCCGGCCCGGTTTGTCGCGCGTTATCTGCCCAACGAGGATGGTCATTGCGTGCTGCGACTGCCGGTTTACGCCGAGCCGGGCTGTGCTGTGCTGGACACCACCGCGCCTGACACGATCACCGCCGGCTCCGAAGACGAGGGCGAGATGGGTGCCGGTCACCATCGCTTTCTCGCTGCCGGTCGGCGGGCATTGGAAAAGAAGCTGTCGACGTTCTTGCCGCTGGGGCAGCAGATTGCCCTGCGATACGACCCGTTGCTGGCCCAAACGCCGCCGGAATTAACCGGAACGGGCGGATAAATGACATGAAGGAGGCATTGCTATGAAGGGCTCAAACTCGCGGTTCAGCCATCGCCCACAACAACGCTATTCCAACACCGCCCACGTTCAGGGCGGCATGGTCACCGACGCCGATCTGACCGAAGCGGGACAGATCCACATGGCGCGCGATGAGGCGCAGAATACCGTGACAGTCGCTTCGGGCACCCCCGTCGACGGCGGCGCGGTCGCGATCACGCCCGAGGGTCCGGCCCTGGCACCGGGCTGGGTCATCGCCGAGGGCAAACAGGGGGACTTGCGGGCCGCGTCTGACACGACACCCGCAGGTGCGCTGGGGCTGTTCGCCGATCAGGCCGACCTGCCGTTGGGTCCGGCGCTGCCGGAAAAACCGGCGCTGCTGTATGCCGATATCTGGGAGCGGCCGGTCTTTGCGATGCAGGATCCCTATCTGGCCGACCCTGGGCTGCACGGGGCGGAAACCACTTATCGTACCCGGACGATGACACAGATCAAATCCGCCCGGTTCGAAGACGAGGACGGGCTGAAATCCCTGCTGGAGCAGTTGACCCAAGGCAAGGGTGCCTTTGCCCGAACCGGATCGGCACTGGCCTCGGTCAAACCCAAGAACACGGAAATCGCGGTCGACGAATGCGACCCCTGCGCCGACCAGATCGATATCGTCCCAACCGTGCCCAATGCGCTGTTCCGCGTCGAGGCGATACGCGTCACGCGCGACGCTGCCGGGCGGCCTGCTTCGGTGCAATTTGCCTGGTCGCACGAAAACGCCGCCGCGATCGAGCACACTGCGGCACTGACGGACGAGACCGCAAGGGATGCCTTTGCCCGCGCCAAATCGGTCTACGAATTTTTCTCGGACGCGACCGAAGCGCAAATCGGCAGATTCGACACCGACCACAAGGCCGAACGCCCGGTGCTGTCGGCAACCCTGGATCCGGTGGCGGATCCGGAGCCCGGCGGAAACGGGGGGGATCCGTTTTCCCACGTGCGCCGCTGGGATGGGGCGGCAACCGTCGATCTGTCCGGGGGGCCGATCAAGAAGGCAATGGGCACGGGCAAGATGACGCTGTCGGGGCAGACCGCCGTTCTGACGCTGGACTCCTTTTCGATGGAGCTGGCCCTCAAGGATGCCGAAATCCTGCCGGGCGATTACTGGCTGGTCGAACTGCGCCGGTTCGCGGCGGAATCAGACCGCATTCGGCTGGTCGGCGGAACCGATAACAAGAACGCACCGCCACAAGGGATACGACACCATTTCTGCGCCCTGTTCACCATCGAGAGCGGCAAGCCCCAGGCCTTGAACGATGCCGATACCCGCAGGCTCAGCTTTCCGCCCCTGACCGATATTCCGGCAACTCACATCAGCTTTGATCCGGAATGCCCTGATTTCTTTGATAATGCTGAAAACGTAGCCGAGGCCCTGAACAGCTTGTGCGATCTGGACGCAAGTCAGGTTGCCTATCACCCCAGCGAAGGATGCGAGCGGTTCGATGGTGTAAAGACCGTCCACGAAGCACTTGAAAAGATGTGTAAAGTACAGGACGACACCGCGATTACACGAGTGTTGCGCCTGATGATGGACTGGGGCGTGATTTGCGGCATCCGCGTGACCCTGCCCAAGCGTTTCTCCACCATGATCGGCTGGACCGGCGGCACCATCCTGAACCGCGCGGGTCAGTTGATCGACGTCAAGGCCGGGAAGTTCGATCTGTCCCAGCTGCCCCCCGAAAACATTCACGGCAAGCTGAACGAGATCATGGAAAAGGAAGGCGAGATTTGCCTGTCCCTGGCGGCGGGCAAGGACGACGCTCTGGAGCTGCACCTGTCGGACCGCAAAACCGCCTTTGGCCCCACCGACCGCACCTATAGGGAAGCGGTCGATGCCTGTATCGCGGGCCGCAAAAAGGTGGATTTCGGCAAGGTCTATCGCCCGCTGAAGCCCGCCGAGGGCAAAATCGTCGAAAGCGTTCTGAATGTCTGGGCCAACCGCAAGTCGCTGGAAGGTGCGGTGCCCCTGTCCGAGCAGGACGCAAAGGTCGCCAAGGCCGTGAACAAGACACTGGTGCAGGAATATGCCGCCCAAGCGACGCCGGAACGTGCAGACGAAATTCAAAAGCTGATCGCACTCGCCGAGGCCGAGATGAACCCGGATGACCTGCGCGGCGCGGCGCGTGACCGCCGTCGGATGCAGCTTGAGGCGACCAAGATCGGTATTCTCGCCAATGCCGAGGAAGAGGACCGCAGCGAATGCGAATGCCTGCACCTGCTGCCGCCCTGCCCGCCAGATGCCGGGAAAGCCCCGTATCTTGTGCCGGTCGGCTGTCTCAAGATGGACCCGGGCGGGAACAACCGACCCGGTGCCATCGCAGAGCTATGTGCGCTCTGTTGCCGCAAGCAGGCGCTGACCTGGCGCGCCCATCGCTACTTTTTCGGCTCGCAGATCGACAATCTGTTCGCCAAGAACCAGGACCGTTGCTGTTCTGTGCCCGACAAGCCAAATGTCGATATCGGCCCATGGCTGGACAAGTGGGACGACCTTTTGTTCAAACCGATCCCTCGACCCAAACCCGTCCCCGAACCCGATCCGCTGTGGCCGCCCAAATACCGTCCGGACGTGCTGTACGATCCGTCCGGCCCGCTGGTTTATCAGCCCGATCTGTCGGGCAAGGTGGTGAACGTGAAACCCGATGTAACGCGCCTGCCCCCCGCGACGGCCAACGAAATTCTGACCGGCAACGGGTTTGACGTCAGCAAGGATGTCATCGATCTGGACGATGTCGGCAATCCGCTGGTCAAGATCGCCGAACTGGGCGGCGCGAGCGGCGAGGTGCTGGGCAAACGTGCGCCCGAGCCGGGTGACAAGGTGGTCATGATGACCAGCGGCGGCAAGGTTGTCGATTTTGTGGTGATCCAAAAGGGCTCGGGAAAGCTGCCCTACGAAACCGACGCCCAGACCGAACTGCGGGTGGAAAAGGTGATTTCCAAAATCGACCTGCCCGGCAGGGACGGCAAGGCCGGGATCGACACGGACGGCGGTGCCGGGGTCGAACGCCCGACCTTGCCCACCGCCGAGCTGGATGCTTTTGCCAAGCGACTGGACGAACTGGTCGTGATGAAATCCGAAACCGAGACCGAAGTGATCCGCCTGACCGAGGACCGCAACAAACTGGCTGCCGAACTGGGAACCCTGCAGGCAGGGCTGCGCAAAAGCATGGAGGATCTGGACCAGATCGAAAGCCGCCGGGCCGAAAGCGAACGCACCATCGCCGATGCCAGAACCGAACTGGAGTCGATGCGCAAGGCACAGGGCGAACTTGTCGTCAGCCTGCGCAATGAACAACCGGTGGATGTTCTGCTGGCAGACAATCCCGACGCCGCCAAGCTGTTGCGCAGCAAAGGCATCCTGACCGTGGCGGACATTCAGAAGAACCCCACCACGGGCCTGACGGCAATTCTGCGGCGCGCCGGTATGAGTGGAACTGAAATCAAAGGGTTGGCCACCGAATTCATCAAACGCTGAACGGAAAGGACGCAACATGGCCCTGAAACGCAAGATCCGCCGCAAGATCCGCCGCAAAGCCCCGGCCGTCCGCCGCCCTGCCGCTGCCGGGTCTGGCGGACAACAGTCCGGGCTGATGGTTGGGGGCGCTCACGATCCGGCGGAAAAGGCCGCCGATCGCATGGCTGCACAGGTGCTGTCAGGTGGCAGCCCCGCGATGTCGGCCGCATCGGCGGGCGGTGGCGGTGCGCTACACCGCAAATGCGCCGGTTGCGAGGCCGAGGACAAAGGCGACAAGGCGCAGCGATCGGCCCAGACCGGCCCGACCATCGCACCGGGGGCTGGGTCTGCACCCGCGCCGCGCTCTGCCGCACGCGCGGTGAACGACATGGGCACGGGCCGCCCCCTCGGGGCAGCGGAACGCGGATTTTTTGAACCGCGCTTTGGTCAGGATCTGGGCGATGTGCGGATCCACGAAGGTCCGGCGGCCAACCGGGCCACGGCGGCGCTGGATGCGCGCGCCTTTGCGCACGGGGCTGATGTGGCCTTTGGGCCGGGGCAGAAATCACACGCAACCATGGCCCATGAACTTGCGCATGTGGTGCAGGACAATGGCCGCGCCAGTCGCAAGCTGCGCCGCCTCGGCGATCTGTCCAAATTGCCCGGCAGCATGGCCTGCCCCGTGGCCAGCAGTGGGGTCGCCGGTCATCATGTCGAGGACATCATGTTCCCGGTCGGTGGGTCGACCCTGACTGCACCCGCGCGCGCCCGGCTCTCCGGCGTGGCCGCCGGGTTCCATGCGCTCGGGACCAGCCCCAACCTGCGGGTCGACGGATTCGCCAGCACGGATGGCCCGGACGAAACCAACTGGACCCTGTCGTGCAGCCGCGCCACCGCCGTGCGCAACGAACTGGCCGCGCCATCGGACGGCACGCCCGGCATCACTCCGGCCAACCTGACCACATCGGCCCATGGCGAAACCAGCGAATTTTCACCCAACCGGGTGCTGAACCGGCGCGCCACGGTGCGTTCGGATCAGGTCTTTGCGCCCAGCTCCTGCGGGTCGGGCAATCTGGTGTCACAGGCCACGGCCTCGATCCAACCGGTGGCCATAGCCAATGACGACGGCAGCTCGCCCACCACGGTGCCCAACCTGCAAGAAGTCGCAGACATCTGGGGCCGCTGCTGCATCGATGTAACGATCAACGCGACCCAGACCATCAACGGCACCCGCTTTCGCGAGATCGAAGATGCGGGGTCAGGGGCCGCACCGACTGCGGAACAGAACGATCTGTTCGCCCTGACCGGCGAAAGCGCAGCGGTCGAGGTGTTCTTTGTCGACACCATCCGCCGGGGCACCGACGCAGGCACCCATGTGGCCGGAGGCGGAACCACCAAGAATTCCAGTTCGGCAAACGCCAAGATCTTTGTGGTACGCGGTGTTTTGCCATCCATCGTGGCGCATGAGTTGGGCCATGCGTTCAACGTGCACCACGGTCTGGGCGTGCGGGCCGACGGCACCAGCACCGTCGCTCGGCCCACAGGAGCGCATAACCGCGCCGCCGCGCAGAACGTGTCGGATGCGATCTGCACCAACGCGCGCGCCAATGCCAACGTGACCGGCGGCGGTGGCACCGGGGCCTGCTGCCGGGATCTGAGCTGAGATGTCCGAGGGGCACAAGATAAAGCTGCCCGCCAAGGCGCAATCCCGTCCCCGCCCGGCCCCCGCGATCCTGAAACCCCGCCAGCATCACGGGGCTGCGATCCTGCAACCGGCGCTGCGGGTCGGGGCGGTCAACGATCCGGCCGAACATGAGGCCGAGGCGATGGCCTCACGGGTCGTCGCCTCGTCCGCCCCGGCCATGGATACGCCCGATGCCCCTCGCGCACAGGGATCGGCGGCATTGCCGCTGCGGCGTGGGGTCGACGATCAGCCCAACCTGGACGAGCTCAAGACTCCCGACCTGCCTGCCGCGCAGGCGGATGTGACGGTCGCCAGCTCCGAGGATGTGGACACCACCGGGCTGGATGGCGACGACACAAGCGAGCTGGACAGCGGCCAGCCCCAGGACACCGCGGGCGAAGCGCCAGCCCCCGACACGCCCCCCATCGAGGACGCACCGCCCCCGGTGCTCGAACGCAGCGAGACCGACGCCGTTGTGGGCCGGGGCGGCGGGACCGCGCCACGGGATGTGGCCAATCTGGTCGCCAGTCCGGGGCCGGGCCGCCCTCTTCCGCGCGCGGTGCGCCAGCGGATCGAACCGCATTTCGGCACCTCGTTCCGCCATGTGCGCCTGCATGATGCCCCTGCCGACCGGCGCGCCGCCGCCCGCATCGGAGCGCGCGCCTTTACCCACGGCAACCGGATCTGGCTTGGCGAAGGCGAAAGCGAAACCAACACCCGCCTGATGGCGCATGAGTTGACCCATGTCGTGCAGCAGACACGCGGCTCGGATGCGCTGCCGCTGGCGCGCGAACCGGTGATCCGGCGCGGCTATTTCGCCAACAAGGCCGAAAGCATCGCGCGCCATGTCCCCGGCTATACCCTGATCACAGTGCTGATCGGACGCACCCTGATCAGCGGCAAGAAAGTGTCGATGACGGCCGAAAACCTGCTGGGCGGGTTTATGGGGCTGATCCCCGGCGGCACCCTGATTTTCGATCGGCTGAAAGAGGCCAAGGTGATCCAGGAGGCGTTTGGCTGGGTCAAGGACAAGCTCGGCGAGCTGAATCTGACATGGACCCGTATCAAAAGCGATCTGTCCGACGCCCTGGATACGCTGAACCCGTTCAAAGCGGCCCGCAACGTCAAGCGGATGGTGGTCAATCTGGTGCGCGACATCGTCCGGTTCGTCAAGGCGATCGCCAAAAAGCTGCTGGAACTGATCGTGCGCGGCGCACTCAAACTGGCCGGAAACCGGGCCGAAGATGTCTGGCGCATCCTGCAAAAGGCCGGGCAGGTCATCGGCACGATCCTTGAAGACCCGCTGGGCTTTGTGAAGAACCTGATCAAGGCGGTGGTCGGAGGCTTCAAGCAGTTTGGGCGCAACATCCTGGAGCATCTCAAAAAGGGCCTGCTGGGCTGGCTGTTCGGGTCGCTGGACGGGGCCGGCATCACGCTGCCCACCAAGCTGGACTTCAAGGGATTGATTAGCTTGGCCCTGCAACTGATTGGCGTATCTTATGCAAAGTTCCGCAAGATGCTGGTCAAACGGCTGGGGGCCAAGGGCGAAAAGATGGTCAGCATGATGGAGAAATCCGTCGAGGTCGTGAAGACGCTGCTGAAAGAGGGATTTGTCGGCATCTGGCAGAAACTGCTGGGCATGATCGACAATTTCAAACAGACCCTGATCGGCGGCATGAGCAGCATGGTCAATTCCTCGCTGGTACAGGCCGGGATCGCCTGGCTGGCCAGCCTGACAAATCCGGTCGGGGCCATCGTCAAGATCGTCTATTCGATCTATCAGATGATCGTGACCTTTATCGAACGGTTCGACCAGATCAAAGAGGTGGCCAAGTCGATCTTTGACTCGGTCGGAGCCATCGCCCGCGGCCAGGTCGCCAAGGCGGCCAATTTCATCGAAGACACGATCGGGCGCAGCGTTCCGCTGGTCATCGCCTTTGTCGCGGCCTTGGTGCCGATCAGCGGCATCACCAAAAAGATTCGCACCGTAATCGACAAGCTGCGCAAGCCGGTGGACAAGGCAATGGGCAAGATGCTGACCTTCATGGTGAAAAAGGCCAAGAAACTGTTCTCGAAACTGATTGGAAAGGTCAACGGCAAGCGCAAGTTTCCGTCTGCCAACTTCAAGATCGGCGCCAAGCAACACCGCATTTTTGCACAGAAAAAAGGCAAGAAGCTGGAGGCGATGATCGCGTCCGCAACCCCCCAGAAAGTGCAGGATGTGGAGCTGGCCCACAAGACCGAGATCAAAAAGATCAAAGGGGCCGAAGGTCCCGCCGTCCAGACCGCGCTTGCGATCGCCAAGGCGGTTCAGAAACAGACCGAAGAGGCGGACGACGAGGTCGGTGCCGAGGCCAAGAAGGTCAAACCGGACAACGAAAAGGTCAACCAGCTCAAGCGGCTCAAGGCATTGGAAGCCGAAATCATCGAGGCCGCCAAGGAGCTTGAGGCCGCTGGCAAGGCGACCGATACCAACCCGATGATTTCCAGCCAGACCGAAGTCGCCCTGTTCCGCGCGGCCGAACCCCGTCTGATGGAGTTCGAAGGTACATCGGACACCCATGGCGGGCTGATGAAGCGCGCCAAGGAAAAATACTCAAGCCTGATCCCCGACCCGGTTTCCTCGTTTTACGAGATGGATCACACGATCGAAAAACGCTTTGCCAAGGTGGTGCTGGAAAACCTGCCGCTGATTGATCCGGCCAAGGCCAGCCAGCGCAAGGGCGAAGACGTGCAGGAGGGCAAGCATCGGGCAGACCGTGCCGGGGCCTTTAACGCGCAGTTGGCGGCGGATCAGGCCAAGGGTCAGCGCAAGGGCGAGCGCGCCGCCGGTGCATCGGCGGCACTCCAGGGCGGCGAAGCCCCGCCGCTGGGGCAGATCGGTACGGGCGAATTCAAGAAAATCCCCGACACCGCCCCCGCGTTTCCGGCGCTGGCGATGTACCGGCACAACCACGTCAAGGACAAGGGCCTGAAGAGCCAGGCCAGCATCATCGAGCAGGCCCGCACCAAACCCGACCCCCATGCCCATGTCAAATCCTCGCTCAAGGCGCAGATGAACCTGGAAATCAAGGAGATGAAGGCGAAAATGGCCGCCGATACCTCGGCCACCCCGAAGCTGAAGAAACAGGTCAATGCCGGGCTGGAAAAGGCCAAGGCGGAAAATACCCGCATCTTCGGGCTGGAAGAGACCCGCGCGCGCAAGGTCAAGGCCGAGGAAAAGAAGGATCGTGCGTTCGAGCAAAGCGCGTCGGTTCTGGGGTTCGAGGGCGGCAAGGGCGCGCCTAATTTCCTGCAGATCGAGGGCGTGGGGGCAGAGTATGGCAGCCTGCCAGGCGGCGAACATCTGGAACGCGATCACATCGTCGACAAGGCCTATCCCAAGAACGCGGCCACCCTGCCTCTGCTCGGCAAAAGAGACAAAACATTGCTGAAAGCGGCGGTCACCGCCCGCACGGATGCAGAAAAAGCCCCGCTCTCCGCCAAACAATCCGCCCGTCTGGACGCGGTGAAATCGGCCCGCCTGTTCCCACCATCATCTGGCATCGCGCGCTATACCGATGCCAATGGCTATGCGATCCCGCTGTACAAACCGTTGGCGCGCCGGGTGACCAGCAAGACCGGCTCGGCCATCGATTCCGCCGCTTTGGCCGCCAAGGCGACATTTTCCGATGCTGCCGCATTGGCGGATTACGTGATGGATGGTTCTGAAACCA
Organism: Sedimentitalea nanhaiensis DSM 24252; assembly: GCF_000473225.1. GTDB lineage: Bacteria > Pseudomonadota > Alphaproteobacteria > Rhodobacterales > Rhodobacteraceae > Sedimentitalea > Sedimentitalea nanhaiensis. The sequence continues at coordinate 4,358,065 of NZ_KI421509.1, read as the reverse complement.
AACTGGACGGGGTTCGGTCGGGCAAATCGCGCCAGGTCGCCGAGGTGTTGCGCGCCCGCGCATTGGCCCATGCATCGCATGTGGCCGAGGCTTATTCTCAGGAATTACGCACGATTCCCGCCAAACAGGAACCGGCGGCGCAAAAGCTGGCAAAGGCCCATATGACCCGCATTGCCGGGCAGGTTTCGCAATCCCTGGCCAAAGCCCGGACCAGGACAGACGCGCTGTTCACCTGATCTGGATACCGGGGCGGCCTTGCCGGCCGGTCGGCATTTTTCCAATTGACGCGGATCATATATTTCCATATTTCCCGAAATATGGAAAACTCACTCGCAGATCGACTCGCGGTCCTTGGCCACCCGCAGCGGCTGGCGGTTTTTCGATTGCTCATCCGGCGCTATCCGGACCAGGTGGCCGCCGGGGACATCGCAACCGCGCTGGACCTTCGGCCCAGTACCCTGTCCTCATATCTTGCCGCGCTGTTGCAGGCCGGACTGATCGAACAAACCCGCGAGTCGACCTGGCTGCGGTATTCGATCAACGTCCAGGACGTCAGAAAAACCTTCGACGCCCTGTTCCTGGACTGCTGCCGGGGGCGTCCCCAACTGTGTTCACCACTCGCTTTCACCCCGAAACAAAGCCCTGCCAACATGACCGATTCAAAATTCAACGTCCTTTTCATCTGCACCGGCAACTCGGCCCGGTCCATCTTTGCCGAGTCCATCCTTCGTGCGCATGCGGGTGATCGGTTCAATGCCTATTCCGCGGGCACCCGACCCTATTCCGTACTGAACGATGTTGCGCTGGAGGTGCTGCGCTCCAAAGGGCATGACGTGTCGCCTCTGCGTGCAAAGAACCTCGATCAGTTCAGGGGCCCGGACGCTCCGCAGTTCGATTTTGTGTTCACGGTCTGCGATCAGGCCGCAAACGAGGATTGCCCGGCCTGGGAAGGACAGCCGATCAGCGCCCATTGGGGAATGCCGGACCCTGTCAAGGCCGGCGGCACGGATGCACAGAAAAGTCTCGCGTTTCAACAGGCTTACGGCATCCTGAAAAACCGGATTGCGGCGTTCTCGGCGCTGCCGCTGCGCGAACTGGACCGTATTTCGCTGCAACGCGCCATAGACGACATCGCCCGAACACCCGAAACCGCAAAATAATGAGATCATCATGACCACATTTGCAATCAACGGCCTGGGCCGAATGGGCAAGCTGGCTCTCAGGCCCTTGCTGGACAGCGGCACCGATATTGCCTGGCTGAACGATGCCGTTGGCACCCCCGCGATGCACGCGCATCTTTTTGAGTTTGACAGCGTTCACGGCCGCTGGAACGCCGAATTCAGCGCCGATGAAACCTCGGTCACCATTGATGGCCGCCGGTTGGCGGTCCACAGCGCCGGCAAGCTGACGGATCTGCCCTTGGCGGGTGTGGATGTGGTGATCGACTGCACCGGGGCGTTCAAGACCAAAGCCGCGCTGGCTCCCTATTTCGCCGCCGGGGTCAAAAAGGTGGTGGTATCGGCCCCGGTCAAGGATGACGATGCGGCCAATATCGTCATCGGCGTCAACGATGACGTCTATGATCCGGCCCGACACCGCATCGTCACGGCGGCCAGCTGCACCACCAACTGCCTGGCCCCGGTGGTCAAGGTGCTGCACGACTCGCTGGGTATCCGCCATGGCAGCATGACCACGATCCATGACGTGACCAACACCCAGACAATCGTCGACCGCCCGGCCAAGGATCTGCGCCGCGCACGTTCGGCGCTGAATTCGCTGATCCCCACCACCACCGGCAGCGCCACCGCGATCACCCTGATCTATCCTGAACTGGCCGGCAAATTGAACGGCCACGCCGTGCGGGTGCCGCTGCTGAACGCCTCGCTGACCGATTGCGTGTTCGAAGTCGCCCGCGAAACCACCGTCAAAGAGGTCAACGCCCTGTTTCAGACCGCGTCGCAGGGTCCGCTGAAAGGCATTCTGGGGTATGAAGAACGCCCGCTGGTGTCGGCGGATTACACCAATGACACCCGCAGTTCCATCATCGACGCGCTTTCGACCATGGTGGTCAATGGCACCCAGGTGAAGGTGTTCGCCTGGTATGACAACGAAATGGGCTATGCTCACCGGCTGGTCGATGTGGCCCGGATGGTGGCCGCGTCGTTGTGACCCGGCAACAGGGGCTGCCAGCCTATATCGCGGTGACGGCGGCCTATTGGGCCTTCATGCTGACCGACGGCGCGCTGCGGATGCTGGTGCTGCTGCATTTTCACACACTGGGCTTCAGCGCCGTACAGCTGGCCTGGCTGTTTGTGCTCTACGAGCTTGCCGGGATGGCGACCAATCTGTCGGCGGGCTGGATCGCGGCGCGGTTCGGGCTGACCTTCACGCTCTATGCCGGGCTCGGATTGCAGATCATCGCCCTGTTGGCGCTGTCGCAACTTGATCCGGCCTGGACCATCGGTCTGTCGGTTGCCTATGTGATGGCGGTTCAGGGACTGTCGGGCGTTGCCAAGGATCTGGCCAAGATGTCGGCGAAATCGACCGTCAAGCTGCTGGCCCCGACCAAAGGCGACGGGCTGTTTCGCTGGGTTGCGGTGCTGACCGGGTCGAAAAACGCGGTCAAGGGGCTGGGCTTTCTGCTGGGCGCGGCCCTGCTGGCCACGGTCGGGTTCCACTTGTCCGTGCTGGCCATGGCCGTGGTGTTGTCCGTCATCCTGGGGGCCATCCTGATCGCCATGCCTGCCGGCTTGCCGCGTGGGCGCAAAGGAGTGAAATTCTCTGAAGTGTTTTCGAAATCCGCCAATGTAAACTGGCTGTCGGCGGCCCGCCTGTTTCTGTTTGCCGCACGGGATGTGTGGTTTGTCGTCGGCATTCCGATCTATTTCTACGCCGTGCTGTCAGATGGCAGCGCCGCGGGCAATCGCGCGGCGTTCTTCCTGATCGGCGGCTTCATGGCGGTCTGGATCATTCTTTACGGTGCGGTCCAGGCCGCAGCCCCGCGTCTGTTGCACGCCGCAGATCGCCCCGAGTCCGAGTTGATCGGCTCGGCCCGTACCTGGGCCACGGTGCTGGCTTTGGTGCCCGCAGCGTTGGCATTGGCGGCGCTGGTTGCAGGTCAGCCCGCGCCGTGGCTCACCGTTACGCTGATCGTCGGGCTGCTGGTCTTTGGCGGGGTGTTCGCAATAAATTCCGCATTGCATTCCTATCTGATCCTCGCCTTCAGCCGCCAAGAGCGGGTGACGATGGATGTGGGGTTCTACTATATGGCCAACGCTGCGGGCCGGTTGACAGGTACGGTACTGTCGGGCCTGACGTATCAGCTGGGCGGGCTTGCCGCCTGCCTGGGCACTGCGGCGGTACTGGTGGCCCTGTCGGCACTGGCTGCGGGACGGCTGCACCCCCAGGAAACGCCGGGCTCCGCGGCATGAGCGTTTTAGAACGCGCCGTGACCGTGGCCGGCGGTCTGTGCACCGGGTCCGGCCCTGTTCAGAGCCGTGCCCCAATATGGCGCACAGCCACCCGGCGGGGATCCTGGCGATAATCCGAATGTAATAAATGATATATATCAAATAATTACTATAATATATTAAAGTAAAATAACAGCCATCCCCGCCTCGGGAAAAAGCGTCTTGACAGCCGCGCCGAACCATTTCTTAATTGGTTCACGCTGTGGGAGACCCGAGTCACATGAGCCAAAACCCATCGTCCGCCGATGCCCCCCTGTTGCAAATCCGGGACTTCAGTCTGCGGTTTCGCGGTCACGGTGCGTCGGTCGTGTCCAGGGTCGATTTGACGATCAGCGCCGGCGAGACCCTGTGTATCGTCGGTGAATCCGGTTGTGGCAAAAGCGTGACCTCGATGGCGATCATGGGCCTGCTGCCCAAGGGGGCCGCGCAGATCGAATCCGGCCAGATGCAATTTGACGGGCGCGAGTATGACTTGCGGCGCGAGGTACTGCCGACCTCCGCCCGCGGACGCCGGATGGCGATGATTTTCCAAGAGCCGATGACCTCGCTGAACCCGGCGTTCCGCATTGGCGATCAGATCGCCGAGGCGATGCTGTGCCATACCGATATTCCCCGGTCCGAAGCGACAGAGCGTGCCGCGCAGATGCTGCGGCGCGTCGGTATCCCCGCCCCCGAAGCGCGGCTGCGGGAATATCCGCATCAACTGTCCGGCGGCATGCGCCAGCGGGTGATGATCGCGATGGCGCTGATCAACAACCCGGCGTTGTTGATCGCGGATGAACCGACAACCGCACTTGACGTCACCATTCAGGCGCAGATCCTCGATTTGATCCGAGACCTGCAGAACCAGTCGCGCATGGGCACGATCATGATCACCCACGATCTGGGCGTGGTGGCCGAAATCGCCACCACCGTGGCGGTGATGTATGGCGGCCAGATCGTCGAGACCGGCCCGGTGGGACAGATCTTTGACGATCCCCAGCATCCCTATACCATCGGTCTGATGGCCTCGATGCCGGCGCTGACCGGGCCGCGCGGGCAGCTGGCGACGGTGCCCGGCACCGTGCCGGGGATTGACGCGATGCCAACGGGATGCCGGTTCCGCACCCGGTGTCCTTTTGCCGCCGAGATTTGTGCGCGCACCCCGCCAATGCGCGACCTTGGTGCAGGGCACGGGGCGGCCTGTCATTTTGTTCCGCTGGATCAGTGCCTGGCGGTCAGCGCATGAGCGATCTGATCCTTGAGGCCAGAAACCTGGTCAAGCATTTCCGCGTCAATGCCGGCTTGTTCAACCCCGGTGACACGGTGCACGCGGTCGACGGCGTTTCGCTGGATATCCGGCGCGGCGAGACCTTTGCCATCGTCGGGGAATCAGGTTGCGGCAAATCCACCCTGGCGCGGCTGATGATGCGGCTGCTGACACCGACCTCGGGCGAAGTGAAATTCGACGGCACCCCGATCAGCACCACGGGCGGAGCGGAGCTGCGCCGCCTGCGGGGCGATCTCCAGTTCATCTTTCAGGATCCGTTTTCCTCGCTGAACCCGCGTCTGACCGTGGGCAAGCTGATCGCCGAACCGCTGGAATTGCACGCGCCCGAACTCGACGGTGCGGGCCGACGCGACCGGGTCGGCGCATTGCTCAGTCAGGTCGGGTTAATGCCCGAACACGCCGATCGGTATCCGCACGAGTTTTCCGGCGGCCAGCGCCAGCGCATCGGCATCGCCCGGGCGCTGGCTTCGGGTCCGAAACTGATCATCGGGGATGAACCGGTGTCGGCACTGGACGTGTCCGTGCAGGCCCAGGTCATCAATCTGCTCAGCGATCTGGGGCGCGATCTGGATCTGACGCTGGTGATCATCGCCCATGACCTGGCCGTGATCCGCCACATGAGCGACCGGGTCGCGGTGATGTACCTGGGCCAGATTGTCGAGACCGGCCCGACAGACGCGGTGTTCGACAGCGCCCGCCATCCGTATACCCAACTGCTGCTGGACTCGATCCCGGTGGCCGAACACGGCAGCCCCTCGCAGGTCGCGCGCAGCGCTGGCGAAACGCCCAGCCCGCTGCATCCGCCGTCCGGATGCAGGTTCCATACCCGCTGTCCCCATGCCCGGGCCCTCTGTCAGGCGGAAAGCCCGGTTCTGGGCGACCAAGCACATGGCGTGGCCTGCCACTTCTGGCGCGAGATCGCCGCCGCCGCGCCCCGTGCGGGTGCCAAATCCCGCACCTTGGCCGCACAAGCGCGGTTCGACCTGTACCGCGCCGCGGCCGATGGCGCCAATATCAGCCATAAAACCAACAAGGAGATCCACCCATGACCCATCTGAAATCCTCTCTTCTGGCCGCCCTGCTGGGTGCCACATCGGTTGGGCTTGCCGCCCCGGCAATGGCCGCCGATCTGCGTATCGCGTTGCAATCGGATGCCGATGTTCTGGACCCGGACCAGTCTCGCACCTTTGTCGGGCGCATCGTCTATACCGCGCTGTGCGACAAACTGGTGGACATAACACCGGATCTGGAGATCATCCCGCAACTGGCCACCGGCTGGTCCTGGTCCGATGACGGCACCGCCCTGACCATGACGCTGCGCGAAGGCGTGGTGTTCCACGATGGCACCCCGTTTGACGCCCAGGCCGTGGCCGACAACATCACCCGCAGCCAGACCATGGAAGCATCCCGCCGCAAGTCCGAACTGAAATCGATTGCCAGCACCGAGGTATTGGGCAGCCACGAGATCAAGCTGAACCTGACCGCACCCGATGCCACCCTGCTGGCGCAGCTGGCGGATCGCGCGGGCATGATGGTATCGCCTACCGCCGCGACCGCGGCAGGGGCCGATTTTGGCCTGAACCCGGTTTGCTCCGGTCCCTTTGCCTTTGGCGAGCGGGTGGCGCAGGACCGCATCGTGCTGAACAAATTCGCCGACTACTGGAACGCCGATCAGATCCATTTCGACAGCGTCACCTATCTGCCGATCCCGGACACCACCGTGCGTCTCGCCAACCTGCAATCTGGCGATATCGACATGCTGGAACGTCTGGCCGCCACCGATCTGGCACAGGCGAAATCGGACGATGGCATACAGGTTGAAAGCGCAATTTCCTTGGGATATCAAGGCATTACATTTAACATTAACAACGGCGAAAAAGGCGATAATCCCTGGGGCAACGACAAACGGCTGCGCCAGGCGCTGAGCTATGCAATCGACCGCGAGGCGATCAACCAGGTGGTGTTTGACGGTGCCTTTGCCGCCGGCAACCAGCCGGTACCGCCGAATTCGCCCTGGTACAACAGCAACCATCCGGTGCCTGCCCGCGATCTGGACAAGGCCAGGGCGTTGCTGGCCGAAGCCGGATATCCCGATGGCATCGATCTTGAGGTTCAGGTGCCCAACACCACCGTTCCCCTGCAGCTGATGCAGGTCGTACAGGCCATGGCCGCCGAGGCCGGGATCAACATCACCATCACTTCAAAGGAATTCGCAACCTTGCTGGCGGACCAGTCGGCGGGCGACTATCAGGCCAGCCAGATCGGCTGGTCGGGCCGGGTCGATCCGGATGGCAACAATCACCAGTTCGTCACCACCAATGGCGGCATCAACGACAGCGAGTATTCCAACGCCGACGTCGACCGCCTGATGAACGCCGCGCGCGCCAGCAATGATATCGCCGAGCGCAAAGCCAGCTATGACGCGGCGCGCGACATCCTGAACGAGGACCTGCCGCGCATGATGATTTATCATCAAACCTGGATCTGGGCGCTGGATGACTCGATCAAGGGCTTTGTGCCCTATCCCGACGGCATGATCCGTCTCGAAGGCATGATGAAAGACGAATGACCCTTGCGGCCCGCGCGCCGGTGCGCGGGCCCACCCCTTTCCAACCCTCCGCCCCGTCCCCGTCCAACCTCCCGACACCGCCCGAAAGTTGGTTTCATGCTGCCCTTCATCCTGCGCCGCATCGTGATTGCGATCCCGACGATCATCCTGATCTCGATGTTCGTCTTTGCCCTGCAAAAGCTGTTGCCCGGCGACCCGATTCTGGCCATGGCCGGCGAAGAGCGCGACCCCGAGGTGCTGGAATTCCTGCGCGAGAAATACCGCCTGAACGATCCGATCCCGGTGCAATATATCACCTGGGTCGGCAATGCGCTGACAGGCGACCTGGGAATTTCGCTGCGCACCAGCCAGCCGGTGATGGAGCTCATCGGCCAGAAACTGCCGGTGACCATACAATTGGCGGTGATGGCGATGTGTTTCGCGCTGCTCATAGGCATCCCGGCGGGCATCCTGTCGGCGGTGAAAAAGGGCACGATCACCGACTACATCGCCAATATCGTGGCGCTGTCGGGCCTGTCGATCCCGAACTTCTGGCTGGGGATCATGCTGATCCTGCTGGTCTCGGTGAAATGGCAGCTGCTGCCGGCCTCGGGCTATGTGCCCCTGTCCGAAGATCCGCTGAAATCCATCACCACGATGATCATGCCAGCCTTTGTGCTGGGCACGGCGCTGGCGGCAACGTTGATGCGCCACACCCGGTCTGCCATGCTTGAGGTGCTGACCGCAGACTATATCCGCACGGCCCGCGCCAAGGGGGTGCTGGAAAAACGCGTGGTGCTGAAACACGCGTTCCGCAATGCGCTGACCCCCATCGTGACGCTGACCGCGCTGCTGTTTGGCGAACTGGTCGCGGGCGCGGTCCTGACCGAACAGATCTTTACCATCCCCGGCTTTGGCAAACTGGTCGTCGATGCGGTGTTCAACCGGGACTACGCCGTGGTGCAGGGCATCGTTCTGGTCACCGCCATCGGATTTATCCTGATGAATCTGCTGGCCGATGTGCTCTACGTCCTGCTGAACCCGCGTCTGAGGGGGCAATAACATGGTCGCGCAACCCGATCCCATCCTTGCCGCCAGGCCCCAGAACCGTGTGTGGAAAAAGTTCCGCGGCCACCGCAGCGCCATGCTGGGCGGTTTTCTGGTCAGCTTTTTCATCCTGATCGCGCTGGCGGCCCCCATCCTGCCGATCCCCGACCCGGCAACGACCGACTGGGGAGCCGTGCGCAAAGCGCCATCCGCGGCACACTGGCTGGGCACCGATGAAATCGGTCGCGACGTTCTGGCCCGGATGATCTGGGGCGCGCAAGCCTCACTTCTGGCGGGCGTCGTGTCGGTGGGCATTGCGCTGATGCTCGGCGTGCCGCTGGGCATTCTGGCCGGGTATTTCGGGGGCTGGACCGACGCCATTATCTCGCGTTGCACCGAAGCATTGCTGGCCGCGCCTTTCCTGATCCTGGCGATTGCGCTGGCGGCCTTTCTGGGACCGTCCCTGACCAATGCGATGATCGCCATCGGTATTTCCGCGATGCCCATCTTTGTGCGCCTGACGCGTGGGCAGGTTCTGAACATCAAGACCGCCGATTACGTGGAATCCGCCCATGCCATCGGCCTGCCAAACTGGCGCATCCTGTCGCGCTATATCTTCCCCAACGTACTGCCGCCGATCCTGGTGCAGGCGACCCTGACCATCGCCACCGCCATCATCGCCGAAGCCTCGCTGTCCTTTCTGGGCCTTGGCCAACAGCCACCCGCACCCAGCTGGGGGTCGATGCTGAACACCGCCAAGAACTTTCTGAACCAAGCCCCCTGGATGGCCATGTGGCCGGGCATTGCGATCTTTCTCGTGGTGCTGGGGTTCAATCTTTTGGGCGACGGGCTGCGCGATGCGCTGGACCCGCGCGAACACTGACCATCGGAGACCCCATGTCAGACTTTACCACCCGACCGGAAATTCGCGGCACCTTTGGCGTCGTGACCTCGACTCACTGGCTGGCCTCTGCAGTGGGCTTTGGCATTCTGGAAAAGGGCGGCAACGCCTTTGACGCCGCCGTCGCCACCGCCTTTGCCCTGCAAATCGTCGAACCGCACCTGAACGGGCCGGCGGGCGACATGCCCGCGATCCTGCATTCGGCGCAAACCGGCGAAACCACCGTGCTCTGCGCCCAGGGTGTCAGCCCGGAGGCGGCCACAATCGAGGCCTTTACCGATCAGGGGCTGACGCTGGTGCCCGGTTCGGGCCTGCTGGCAACCGTCGTGCCCGGGGCGTTCGATGGCTGGTTGCTGATGCTGCGCGATCACGGCACCATGGGGTTGCGCGAGGTGCTGCAACCGGCAATCGATTATGCCCGCGACGGCCACCCGATCCTGCCGCGCGTGGCCGCCACCATCGAGGATCTGCGTGGGTTCTTTGAGGCCGAATGGCCCACGTCCGCCGCCGTCTGGACTCCCGGCGGACAGTCCCCGGCCCCCAACGCGCTGTTCAAAAACCCCGACCTTGCCGCAACCTATGACCGGCTGGCCACGGTGGCTGACACCGCCGACGGCGACCGCGCCGCCCGGATCGACGCCGCCCGGGACGAATGGCGCACCGGCTTTGTGGCACAGGCGATTTTCGACTATCTCAAGGACGCCCATGTGATGGATGTCTCCGAGAAAAAGCACGGCGCCCTGCTTGCCCCTGCCGACATGGCCAACTGGCGCGCGAGCTACGAGCAAACCCTGACGCTGGACTACCACGGCTGGACTGTCCACAAGACCCAGGCCTGGAGCCAGGGACCGGTGTTGCTGCAAGCGCTTTCGATCCTGAAAAATTTCGACCTTGCGGCGATGGACCCCAACGGCGCCGAATTTGTGCATGTGGTCACCGAGGCGATGAAACTGGCCTATGCCGACCGCGAAGCCTATTACGGCGATCCGGATTTCAGCGAGATCCCGATGGATCGCCTGCTCTCCGATGACTATGGCGCGGAAAGGGCCAAATTGATCGGTGCCTCGGCGTCGATGGATCAACGTCCGGGCCGGGTGCCGGGATTCGAGCATCTGGCCGACGCCTATCTGGCCCGTTCGGTTCAGGATTTCGGCGTCGCGGGGGTGGCCGCACAGGAACCCACCATGGCACATCTCACCGAGAAACGCGGCGATACCGTGCATCTGGACGTGATCGACCGCTGGGGCAACATGGTGGCGGCGACGCCCTCGGGCGGCTGGCTGCAAAGCAGCCCGGTCATTCCCGGCCTTGGCTTTCCGCTGAATTCGCGCGCGCAGATGTTCTGGCTGACCGACGGCTTGCCGACCTCGATGGGTCCGAAACGACGGCCACGCACCACGCTGACACCGTCCTTTGCCGAAAAGGACGGCGCGCGGCTGGCCTTTGGCACGCCGGGCGGCGACCAACAGGACCAATGGCAACTGATCTGGTTCCTGCGCTTCGTGCATCATGGGCTGGGTCTGCAACAGGGCATGGATGCGCCGCTGTTTCACACCATGCATTTCCAGGGCTCGTTCTTTCCGCGCGAGGTGAAACCCGGCGAGATGATGCTGGAACCGGCCTTCGGCGAGACGGTGATCGCCGATCTGCGCAACCGGGGCCATATCGTCACCGTGTCCGATCCCTGGGCGGTGGGCCGTCTGACCGCTGCGATGCGCGAAGCCAACGGGATTCTGCGCGCCGCAGCCACGCCGCGCCTGATGCAGGCCTATGCGGTGGGCAGATGACCTGGTCCATCATTGCCCGCGATCCGGCTGACGGAGCCATCGGCATCGCCGTAGCCAGCCGGTTCTTTGCCTGCGGTGCGGCGGTGCCCTATGTCGGGCGGCGCTCTGCTGTGGCCAGCCAGGCGTTTTGCAACCCGGTCTGGGGCACCGAAGGGCGCAACCGGCTAGAGGCCGGCGAAGAGGCCCGGACAGTCCTGGACGACCTGGTTGCGCGTGACGCGGGGCAAGCCATTCGTCAATGCCACATGATGGATGCATCGGGCCGGTTCGCCGCCCACACCGGCAGCGGCTGCACCGATTGGGCCGGGCACCTGATCGGCGACGGGTTCTGCGTCGCTGGCAACATGCTGACCGGATCGGAGGTGATAGAGGCCACCGCCGCCGCCTTTGCGGCACATTCCGAGCTGCCCTTTGCCCACCGCTTGCTGGCCGCCATGCACGCAGGCGAGGACGCGGGCGGCGACAAGCGCGGCAAGCAAGCCGCCGGTCTGACCATCCATCGCGGTCAGGCGCATCCCTGGCTCGACCTGCGGGCGGATGACCACGGCGACCCCTTGACAGAACTGGATCGTCTGCTCGACGTGGCAGGCGAGCGATACCTGTTCGTGGCGGATGAAATGCCCACAGCCGAGCGGTTTTCGGGCCTGCCGACCCGCACGGAACTGGACACCCGTATTGACTCTGAACAAAAACGGCGGCAGCAGGCCGGACAAGCCAGCCGTTCGCTGGCCTCCGACCCCTGATCCAACGGACTGGAGCCGCCCTTGAACTCTGACCCTGACTTTGAGGCCAAACAGAAAATCCTGTCCCTGCTGGACACCGGCGAACTGGGCGGCAGCGGGCGATTGCCCAGCGAACGCGCCCTGTCCGAACGGTTTTGCATCGGTCGACGACGCGTTCGCGACGCGCTGGCCCAGCTTGAAGCAGAAGGGCTGATCTGGCGCAAACAGGGGGCCGGCACCTTTGCCGGGCGCGCGGTCGATCCCACCGGCGCATTGGCGGCGCGGATTGCCGGGGAAACCAACGCCCTTCAGGTGATGGAGGCACGCCTGTGCGTAGAACCCGAGCTGGCCGCGCTTTGTGCAACGCGGATTCAACCCAATGCCGTGGCCCAGCTGCGCGCGCTGGCCGGGCGTATGGATCCTTGCCTGCCAAACCCCGAAAACGAACTCTGGGACAGTGCACTGCACCGGTTGATCGCGGAACAGGCGTGCAACAAACCGCTGTTGACCTGTTTTGCAATGCTCGACGAAATTCGCGCCAATGCAGATTGGGTGGCGTTTCGCGCCCGTGCCCGCGCGCCCGGATCATTCCAGCAGACCCTGCGCCAGCACGCCCGCATCATCGACGCGATTGCCGCAGGTAAAGCCGAGGCCGCGCGCGCCGCCATGCAGGCCCACCTGACCACCAGATTCATCGCTTTGCGCGACGAGGCGACCGAGCTCTGACGCCTGCGGATCAAGGTCGCGGACTGTACCCGGCCCGCACTGGCCGGTGGTAAATAATCTACCTGGTCGATGTCATGGACTAATGACAGCCGTCACCCTGTCTGGTGTAACATCGATCTGATATCATATTTGACATCGGGAACGAAACCGCAGTGCGGCGCGTTTTGACCGGTTGGCGAGGGAACAGGTTTGGATCATCTGAATAGACCGGCGCAATGGGCGATGATTGCCGTGGGCGTTATCGTCACCGTCGCTGCGATGGATGCGCTGGAAGCAATTGCAGCGCCTGTCGTATTGGCGCTGGTGACTGGCGTGGTGCTGTCGCCACTGTCCTATTTTTGGGAACGGCACGGTCTTCCCTCATCGATCGGCGCGCTGATCGGTCTGGTCGGCACGCTGGTGATAACAGCCGGTCTGGTGCTTATTTTTCAACCGGTTGTCAGCCAGTTGATCGATCAGGCACCAAAGGTCTGGGCCGACATGCAACAGGCGATCGACGTCGTGCAGGGACTTGTCCGGGGGATCGAAGAAGCGCGTGGCGAAGTTGAAAAAGCGGTCGCAGCCGAACCGAATGTCGCCAACCTGGTTGCCGCGCCCAAAGACGCCCCCAGCGACGACGGATTGCCTCTGCCCAGCGTGTCGGACGCGCTGTTGCTGGCGCCAGCGATCCTGTCGCGGATCGTGATTTTTGCGGGTGTCCTGTTTTTCTTTCTGCTGACCCGTCGGGATCTGTACGAATGGATGGCAAAAAACCTGCCGGGCGGCAACGCGGCGCGATCCGCTGAAACGCTGCGCGAAGCAGAACGTCTGGTTTCGCGCTATTTCCTGACCGTCACACTGATCAATGCCGGGCTTGGGTTTATCACCGCCGCGATGCTGCACCTGTATGGAATGCCCGGGGCTGTCAGCCTCGGCGTGGTGGCGTTCCTGCTGAACTTCATCCTCTACCTTGGGCCGGCAATCTTTTTCTGCGCACTGCTGTTCGCGGGGGTTGGCACCTTTGATGGCGTGATGGTCCTGTTGCCTGCCCTGACGTTTCTTGGCCTGAATGCGACCGAAGGGCAGATCGTTACGCCGACGTTGGTTGGACGTCACATGCAGTTGAACCCGTTGCTCGTGTTCCTCGCACTGGTCTTTGGCATCTGGCTGTGGGGTCCGCTGGGCGGGATCGTGGCGATTCCGCTTGCCCTGTGGCTGTTGGTGATTGGGGGTGTGTTGCCGCTCAGGGCAAAAACCGACCCCGAACCGCTCGGCGAAACATGACGGCGGGATCACGACAGGCCAGCGTGCCACCGCACCCGTGTTTACGCCGGGCAGGGTAATGCCGCATTTGCAGCACTCCCTCCGCTTACCCTGCCCGGCCTCCCCATAGGTGGACGCATCCGATTTGCGCGCGGCGCGTCAGTCCGCGACGATGGCCCGCAGCATCCAGGCGGCATGTTCGTGAAATGCGGCCCGGCTTGTGGCCAGATCGTCGGTCACCGCGTCCTTGTGCGCGCCCGCCAGATCGACCAGCTCGTGCATCCGGCTGGCCATCCGTTCGTGATCGCCGACCAAATCCTGAATCATCTCGCGTGTCGTCGGCATATCGCCCAGGTCTTCGATTTCAGAACTCTGGGTGATCACCGACAGTTGCATCGGCGCGAGCTGACCCAGTGCGCGAATGCGTTCAGCCAGCACATCGGCAGCGCCGAACATATCCTGGTATTGCTCTTCGGTCAGCTTGTGGATCGAATAGAAAAGCGGCCCGGTAACATTCCAATGATAGGCATGGGTCTTGAACACCAGACGATAGGTATCGGCCAACGCCTCGGTCAAACCTTTGGCCAGCGCCTCGGTGTCGCGCACGCCGGTCTGGACCTCGGTTGAACTCGGTTTAGTCTCCATAACGTCTTTCATGTCAGTCTCCTGTCGTAGGTCATTCAATTCAGGGGTGTTCAGGCACTGCGTCGATCAGCGCCGGGCCACCCGCGCGATCATCGCGATCACGAACAGGACCAGGAATACAAAGAACAGGATCTGCGCGATCCCGGCCGATGCCGAGGCGATCCCGCCAAACCCAAACACGCCGGCGACAATCGCGACGATCAGAAATATTAGTGCCCAATAGAGCATGACGCCCTCCTTTCCAGTGATGGTGCAATTGACAGTGAAACGCCGCCGCGATGCCCAAAGTTCCATTTCGCGCGCCAAAAAATTTTCTGCCGTTTCCGGCGTTGGCCGGGAACCATCCCATGTCACGGCGCGTTGGGGTCATGAAAAACCAAAGGAGAGTATCATGGCCCAGACGAAAACCGCCCTGAAACCGAGCGACGGTGAAACTGAAGACCTGGCGCAGCAGCTTGCCGACTTGCGGGCGGATCTGACCAAGATCACCAACACACTGGCCGAGATGGGCAGCAAACGCAGCGAAGCGGCGGTCGAAAGTCTGCGCGGCTCTGCCCAGGCCCTGCGCGATCAGGGCGAACAATCCCTGAAGGTGGCGCAGGCGCGCGCCCAGAATGTGACTCAGCAAGCCGAGAACGCTGTCCGCGATCAGCCCGCGATGGCAGTGGGGATCGCGGTTGGCCTGGGTTTTCTTCTCGGGGTCATCACCAGCCGGAAATGACCGGCTACGGCCCGCCAACAGAGTTCGCCCGTGACCGTCGGGCGGACCGCTCTGACACAGAGAGCTTCTGATCGGTCTGCGACCGCTTCCAGTCGCCGCTGGCGTCAATGCGCTCGGGCGATCCCAACCGCAAGGGTTCGAATGAGACCGATAGGATCGCGCTGATCGTCACAGGCCGGACAACGAGCCACCGTGATCGCGAATGTCAGGGTGCCGCTCGATCAGGGATCACCCGGCAAGGCCGTTGCGCAGATCGGCGATCGCCTCACCGATACGTGCCCCGTGGCGCAACAGGCTGCCGCCCAACAGGAACACCGCATCCTCACCGTACATCGCCAGCATCCCGGCCCCCCGCTCGGGACTCATGCCCCCGCCCGGGCTGGGCAGGATCGCCCGGCCGATGCCCGCCGGATCGCCGCAGGCGGCAGCAATCGCCGCGCAATCCTGCGCCGTGAATCCGAACCGCCCGCCAACGTTGGGAAACACCGAAATATCCGCCCCCGCCAGCCGCTGCAACGTGCCGAACATCATCGCGTGGCTGAACCCGGTATCGGACGACAGGACATAAGGCCCCAAAAAGCTGGGGTGGGTCATGATCGGCAGGTTGATCCGGTCATTGCGCGCCAGCCGATGCACCGTGTCAAAACCAAACAGCCCCGGCATCAGCAACAGGCCGTCCACCCCGGCCCGCACGGCAAACGCCGCCATGTCGTCCAGCTCCTCACTGTGCCCGGCCAGCCCGGCAAAATACAGACAGGGCCGCCCGGTCCGCGCGCGCGCGCGTGCCAGCGCTTCGGCGATGGCCTCGACCCGGTCACGAAACGGCGCACAGGGCTGGTTGGTCAACCCGTGATCTTCCTTGACGATATGGGCCCCCCCCATGGCACAGAGGTACGCGGTTTCCGCCAGCTGCGCCGCACTGGAGCCCTGCGGTTTCAGCACCGGCGCAATGAAAGGCCCCCGCTCCAGATCCGCCAGCCTGCGCAGCCCCCCGACCCCGAACCGCGCCCCCGGAAAGGCCTTGGTCAGCGGACCCAGATCCAGCCCGATCACCTTGATCCCCCGCTGGATGCTGGAATTGCCAAACACCACATTCAACAGTTGCGGCAACTCGGCGCCACAGCTTTGCGGGCTGTAGCTGACCGTGGCACGCCACTGTCCCTCGGCCTCGGTCCCGATCTCCTGGACCCGGCCCAGAATCTCATCCTCGATAAATCCCGGCGGCACCACGTCACGCGGAATTTCCACGGTCTGCTCCAGCGCGATACCCTCGGCGCGGGCCAGCGCCTCGGCCCGGTCGGCGGCAAAAAGACGATAGGTGACGGTAAACCGTGCGGTCATAGCCCCTCGGCCTTGACGGTGGAATGCACCGCCTCGATGCGCGCGGCGGCCAGATCGGCCTCGCCAATGTCAAGGGCAGCCCCCATCACCCGCTCGACCCCGGCCACCAGCGCGGTGGCATCCAGCCCGTAGTGTTTCATCAGATAGGGGCGCGAACCGCCATGGGCATAGGTGTCTTTCAGCCCCAGCCGCACCAGCCGCTTGCCGGTGCCGTTGTCGGCCATGATCTCGGCCAGCAACGATCCGATGCCGCCCTCGGTGACATGGTTTTCCAGCGTCACCACCCCGTGGCGTACCGATCCGATGTGATCCAGCATCGCGGCGGCATCGAATGGCTTGATCGTATTCAGATGCAGATGCCGCACCGACACGCCCGCCCCCTCCAGCGCCGCCCGCGCGCGCAGGGCTTCCTCGGTGGTGATGCCCGAGGTGACGATCAGAACGTCGTCGCCCAATGCCAGCTCGCGCATCCTGCCAACCTGTATCGGCGTGTCGAACAGACGCGGCACCGACCCGCGCAGCACCCGGCAATAAACCGGGCCATCGATGCTGTCGGCGGCTTCGCAGATGCTCTCGACCTCGGTGGCATCGCCGGTTTCGAGCACCGTCATATTGGGGATCGACCGCATCACGCTGATGTCCTCGATCGCCTGATGGGTCATGCCGCCCGGCGTGGTGATGCCCGGCAGGAACCCCATCAGCCGCACCTTGCGCCGGGGATATGCGACCGAGGCCATCAGCTGATCATAGGGCCGCCGATACAGGAACACGCCAAAGGTGTGGATGAACGGACGAAACCCCGCCAGCCCCAGCCCCCCGGCAAAGCTCATCATGTTCTGTTCCGCCATGCCCAGACTCAGAAACTGCTCGGGATGAGTGTCGCGAAACCTGTCGATCTCGCAGGAACTGGTCAGATCGGCGGACAGGCACAGCACATCCGGATTGGCCAGCGCATGTTTTTCAAACGCCCGCTCGTAAGGGCGCGACACCATCTCGACCATCATTTGCCCCCTGTCTGACCGTAATCGACGGGCGAAACACCCAGCGATCTGGCAATATCGCGGTTCATCCGCGCACGCTCGGCTTCGGATTTGAACCGCACGTAATGCAGCCGTGGAAACCGCAGCTGCAAGGTCGGCATGCCTCTAAACGGGCTTGAGTTTGCCAGTATGATCAACGGCTTGCCCCGGTGCGGCGTCTTTACCGCCGCGCGCATCTGGTCCAGATCGTGCCCATCCACCCAGACGGCCACCCCGCCGAAGGCTTCGATCTTGGCCCCGATGTCGCCCACGTCCATCACCGACCTCATCGCCCCGTCGCATTGCTGCCGGTTGACGTCCATGATCGCATACAGATTGTCGATCCGGTGATGGGCGGCGGCGGCAATCGCTTCCCAGGTCTGGCCCTCCTGCACCTCGCCGTCCGACATATAGACCCAGGTGCGGCCCGGTTCGCCCCGGCGCTTGCGGCCCCAGGCCAGCCCGGCGGCGGTGGAAAACCCGATGCCCAGCGTGCCATTATGCACCTCCATGCCGGGGCTGTGCTCGGCCCCGATCATCTCGACACTGGATCCGTCCCTGTTGAACATCTCCAGCCCCTCCGGTGCCATGCGGCCCACCTCGATCAGAGTGGCATAGGCCACCAGCGCGTAATGCGCCGGCGCAATGAACAGCCGGTCGAATTCCGGCGCGGCAGGGCCATTGTACCCGGCGCCGGTGTGATACTCGGGGTTGTCCGCCGACGGCACGCCGCCAAACGGTTTCGGGATCATCGGAAGGGTCGGCGCGCCCAGGGACAGTTCTTCGTTATACAGCCAGGCCAGCTGCTCGGCGGCGGAACAGGCCTGCGACAGGTAACCGCCATTGTTGCGCATGGCATGCTCAAACACCCGGCGGCGGATGCCCAAGGCCACCTCCTCGGTGGATTTGTCGTTGCGGCGCAGAGTGTCGAGCATGGCGGAACCTTCTTGGTATCGGTCGGCAAAGCGGGGGCAGAGGGCCGCGACAGCCCCCCGCCCGTTTGTGCGCGTCAGCGCGGCGGCAGCGGCATCCAGTCCGGCGTTGCCACATCGGCATGGGCAAACTGCGGCATCTGCGCCGACAGGGTTTCCATGTTGGTGATGTCCTTTTCGTTCAGGAAATCCTGGGTGATCAAAGTCGGCGGCACGATCACCGACGCGCCCGGATCTTCACCCGCCAGCATCATCGCCAATGCGCGCACGCTGACCTCGCCCACCACCGCCGGGTTGGTCGCCACGGTGGCGGCCCAGGCACTGTCCGGTTCGCGCATTGCCGAGATGTCCGCAGTGGACACATCGGCGGAATAGATCTTGATGTCAGACGACAGACCGGCCTCGTCCACGGCGATTTTTACCCCCTTGGCAAATTCGTCATAGGGCGCAAAGATCACGCTGATATCGGGGTTGGCCTGCAACACCGAGCGCGCCTGATTGGCGTTGGAATTGGCAATCGGATTGTCCAGCGTGCCGAATTGCGCGACCTCCTGGATACCGGAATATTCCGCCCGAATATCCTGCCACGCCTGATCGCGCCGATCCAGCGGCGCAATGCCCGGCACATAGACATAGGCGGCGTTCCAGCTGTCGCCATTGTCCTTGACGGCCTGTTCCAGCGCCAGTTTGCCCAGCAGGTAATCGGACTGCTCAATCTGCGGAATCGCCGGGTTTTCGACGTTCACGTCAAAGGCCACGACCTTGATCCCCGCATCCACCGCACGCTGCGCGGCCTCTTGCATCGACTCGGTCAGCCCGTGCTGAATGATGATGCCGTCGACCCCCAGGGCAATCGCCTGATCGACCATATCGGCCTGCAAGGCCGCATCCTGACGGCTGTCCAGCACCCGCAGATCGACACCGAGCGCCTTGGCCTGCGCCTCGACCCCGCCCAGATAGGCCTGAAAGAAATCGCCGGTGGACAAATAGCGCACCAGGGCGATCTGCACCTCGCCCGGATTGTCGAACGGGGCGGGCATGTCCGCCGCCTGCGCCGCCCCCCCCAGGGCCGTGGTGGCCAGCACTGCCGCACCGGTCAGCTTGAAAAATCCGCGTCTGAAAAGTTCCATTTTGTCCTCCCATGGACGATTATGCGGTTGCCCGCGATCAGTGCCCGCCGCCGCGCCGCTTTGACGACAGCGCAAAGGTGAACACAAGGGCAACGACCAGCACCGCCCCTTTGACAAAATCCTGCGTATAATAAGGTGCGTTCATCATCGTCAGCCCCTGCAGCAGGATGCCGACAAACAGCGCCCCGATGGCGGTGCCAAACGCATTCGGCTTGGCCGCACCCAGCACCGCAAACCCGATCAGCCCGGCAGCGACCGCATCCAGCAACAGGTTGTTGCCGCTGGCAATATCGCCCCGCCCCAGCCGCGCCGCCAGCAGAATACCCCCGACCGACGCCAGCACCCCCGAGATCATATAGGCAAGGATCTTGTAACGGTTGACGTTGGTGCCGGCCAAACCGGCGGCGCGCTCGTTAGAGCCGATGGCATACATCAGCCGCCCATGGCGGGTCAGTTCCAGAAACACCCAGACCAGCACCCCGACGATCAGAAACAGCACCACCGGCACCGGAATCAGATTCTCCAGCACCAGATCGAACCGATGCCGCCCCAGCCACAGGAAGGCGGGCGAAAACACCCCCTCGGCAGTGGACCCGTCCGGCAGGGTCATGCCGGTGGAAATCGACCGCCCCTCGGTCGGAATGCGCTGCAACCCGATCAGCAGGAACATCATTCCCAGCGTCGCCAGCAGATCGGGCACCTTCATACGCACGATCAACAGCCCGTTGATCAGCCCCACCAGCGCCCCCATCAGCAGACAGGCGCCCACCGCAACCAGCGCCGATTGCTCCAGCACCACCATCATATAGGCCGACAGCATTAGCGCCGAGGTCGCGACCGACCCGATCGACAGATCGAACCCGCCCACCACCAGCGTACAGGTCACCCCCAGCGCCAGAATTCCGGTGATCGCCACCGACTGAAAGATGAACACGGCCGAGCGCGGCCCGGCAAAGCCGCTGGCCGCCACGCTGAAATAGGTCACCAGACCCACAAGCAGGATCAGAAACCCATAGCGGATGGCGAAATTCAATAGCTTCTGGTTCTGCATGATTTCAGATCTGCCCCGTTGCGATTTCCTGACCGGAGACCTGCGCCAGCATCCGGTTGAGATCGACATTTTCATTTCGGTGTTCGCCCACCAGCGCCTCTTCGTTCAGCACCACGATGCGGTCGGCGATTTCCAGCGCCTCGTCCAGTTCGGCGGCAAAAACGATGGTGGCCCGCTCTGCCGCCCCCTCGCGGATACGGTTGCCGATGTCGCGCCGCGCCCGGATATCCACACCCTGAAACGGTTCGTCCAGCAACAGCACCTGGCTGGTCTGGGCCAGCCAGCGCCCCACCATCACCTTTTGCTGATTGCCCCCCGACAGGGTGTCGATGCCATCGCCCGGCCCCTGACAGATAATGCCCAGGTGCTCGATCATCGCCCGCGCGGCCGCCCGCTCGCTGGTGCCCGACAGAAACGACAGCCGCGCATGCCGCCGCGTGAACGGCAAGGTCAGGTTGCCGGTGATGTCGAAATCCGGAATCACCCCGTTGCTGGCGCGGTCCTTGGAACACAGGAACACACCGGCCCGGATCGCATCGCCCGGAGATTGCGGCGCAAACCGCGCCCCGTTCAACGTGACCGTACCCGCCGTCGCCTGCATCAGCCCGAACAGGATCGAGGCCAGCGCCGTCTTGCCGCTGCCCAGCAACCCGGTCACGGCCACCACCTCACCGCGCCGCAGGCTCAGATCGATCGGTTGCCCCCCCGATGACAGGCACAGCCCGTCCAGCCGCAACACCTCGGGACCGGGCACCGGAATGGTGATATCGACCTGGGTCAGCCCATGGCCCAGCATCGCCGTCACCGCGCCTTCGTAATCCAGCGGCGCGTCCTCGAAGGTGCCGGAAATCTGCCCGTCGCGCATCGAAATGATCCGGTCGGCAATCCGGCGGATATCGGACATGCGATGAGAAATATACAGGATCGCCACCCCCTGGTCGCGCAACCGGTCCAGCAGCGCAAACAACCGCTCGGCCTCGGTCGCCGACAGGGACGAGGTCGGCTCGTCCAGGATCAGCACTTTGGGATCGCGCGCCATCGCGCGGGCAATGGCGATCAACTGCCGCTCGGCCACACCCAGATCGCCCACCGTGGCGCGCACATCCAGATCCAGCCCCATCGCGCCGGCGATCCTGGCCGCCTCGGCCCGCAGGGCGCGACCGCGCACAAAGAACCCCGACCGCGCATCGGTCAACCGGTCCAGCATCAGATTGGACGCCACATCCAGATCGGGAATGACCCCGTCGTTGATCGACTGATGCACCGTCACCACGCCCGCGTTGATCGCCTCGGCCGGGGTGAGCGGCGCATAGGGCCGGCCGAACAGCTCGATCCGCCCGCCATCGGGCTGATGCACCCCGCACAACAGCTTGACCAGCGTCGATTTTCCCGCCCCGTTGGCCCCCATCAACACTGTCACCTGACCGGGCCACAGAACCATGTCGATGCCCCGCAGCACCCGGTTTGGCCCGAACGCCTTTTCGATTCCGACCATGGTGCAGGCTGCGCCGTTCATCTCATCCTCCCGCAGCGGATCGTTATGGCCAACGCGACAAATGTCAACACCCTTGACAAATGACAGCCACAAGTCAGAGTCGGTCCGCGACAGACGGAGGATGGAGGACCACCGATGAGCGATTTGCCCGCAGGCTATGACCCCCTGACCGTGGACACATTGGGCGCCCGGCTGGGCGGCCTGGCCGATGTCGCCACGCGCATCGGCGGCGACCCCGGTGCATGGGACGTGCGCGAAGTCGGCGACGGCAATCTGAACCTGGTGTTCATCGTCACCGGCCCGGCGGGCAGCGTGGTGGTCAAACAGGCGCTGCCATACGTTCGGCTGGTCGGCGACAGCTGGCCCCTGCCGCTGAAACGTGCGTTCTTTGAATATCACGCCCTGATCCGTCAGGCCGCCCGCGATCCGGGCCGGGTGCCGCAGGTGCATTATTTCGACGACTCCCAGGCGCTGATCGTGATGGAATTCCTGTCGCCCCATACCATCCTGCGCGGGCGGCTGATCGCCGGCCAGAAAACCGCCGGGCTGGCCGACACGCTGGGCCGGTTTGCCGCCCGCACCGCCTTTCGCGGCTCGGATCTGGCGATGCCGACCGCGCAACGCAAGGCCGACGCGGCGCTGTTTCTGGACAATGTGGCCCTCTGTGACATCACCGAAAGTCTGGTGTTCACCGACCCCTATTTCGATGCCCCGCGCAACCACCACACGCCGGAGCTGGGCCCGGTTGTCGCCACCCTGCGCGCCGACGTAGCGATGAAAACCCAGGTCCAGCACATGCTGACCCGGTTTGCCAGCCACGGCGAAACCATGCTGCACGGCGATCTGCACACAGGGTCGGTCATGTGTACCGATGACGACCTGCGGGTGATCGACCCCGAATTTGCCTGCTACGGGCCGATGGGGTTCGATCTGGGCATGATGCTGGCCAACTTCCTGATGGCCTATCTCAGCCAACCGGCCCACCGCAGCGCCAGCGACCTGCCCGCGTTCCAGACCTGGATCCTGTCGGTGATCCGCGACATCGCCGCCAGCTATGGCGACGAATTCGGCCACCTCTGGCACCATGAGCGCACCGGCATCCTGTACCCGCCCGCCCTGTTCGAAGATCAGGGCCACAGTTCCGGGCCGGCGCTGGCGGACCGGCTGGCGGCGATCTGGCAGGACGCCATGGGTTTCTGCGGTATCGAAATGCACCGCCGGGTGCTGTCGCTGGCCCATAACGCCGAGTTCGAAACCATCGCCGACACCGCCCTGCGCGCCCGGCTTGAGGCGCGCAATCTGATGATGGGGCGCGATCTGATCCTGAACCGGGCCGACATCGCCACACCCGGCGATCTGGTCGCCCTCGCCCAACGCTATAACGAAAGAGTTTTTCCATGAAGGTCAACGGCACCCCCTATCGCTCTATCTGGTACGATCACGACGCCGCCGAAGTGCGCATCATCGACCAGCGCTGGTTGCCCCATGATTTCCGCATCGCACCCCTGAAATCGCGCGCAGATTTCACCACCGCCATCTACGAGATGTGGGTGCGCGGCGCGCCGCTGATCGGGGTCACGGCAGCGTATGGCGTCGCCGGAGACATGGCCCGCGATCCGTCCGATGCCAATCTGGACGCCGCATGGGAGGCGCTGAACGCCACCCGCCCCACCGCCATCAACCTGCGGTGGGCGCTTGACCGCTGCCGCGCCCATCTGGCCCCGCTGGCGCCTGCCGACCGGGCCGCCGCCGCGATGCAGCTGGCCCATGACATGGCCGACGAGGACGTCGAGATCAACCGCCGCATCGGCCAGAACGGGCTGGCGATCATCCGCGACATCGCGGCGCGCAAACCGGCGGGCGAACCGGTGCGCCTGCTGACCCATTGCAACGCCGGATGGCTGGCCACCGTGGACTGGGGCACCGCCACCAGCCCGATGTTTCAGGCCGCCGAGGCCGGGATCGACATCCATGTCTGGGTCGACGAAACCCGACCCCGCAATCAGGGCGCGCTGACTGCGTGGGAACTGAACAGCCACGGCGTCAGCCATGCCTATGTCACCGACAACGCCGGTGGCCACCTGATGCAACACGGGCTGGTGGACATGGTCATCACCGGCACCGACCGCACCACCGCACAGGGCGACGTGTGCAACAAGATCGGCACCTATCTCAAGGCCCTGGCCGCACATGACAACAACGTGCCCTTTTATGTCGCGCTGCCGTCGCCCACCATCGACTGGACCCTGCGCGACGGCGTTGCCCAAATCCCGATCGAAGAACGCAACCCCCGCGAGGTCAGCCATGTGCAGGGCGTCGGCTCCGATGGCACGATCGCCGAGGTCCAGGTCACGCCGCAAGGTTCGGATGTGGGCAACCCGGCGTTTGACGTCACCCCCGCCCGGCTGGTCACCGGGCTGATCACCGAACGCGGTGTCAGCCCCGCCAGCGCCGACGGTCTGGCCGCAATGTTCCCCGAACACGCGTCCAGGGTGGCGTGATGGGCATGATCGCAAACCGCTGGTCCGACACCGAAGCCGAGGCCTATGCGGCCAGGGCCGGGGACGACCCCGCCGACCGCGACCTTGCCTTGCGGGTCTATACCAGCCGCCTCATCGGCCAGAACCCCGATCTGGTCATGCACGGCGGCGGCAACACCTCGGTCAAGGTGACGCGCCCCGACCTGTTCGGCACCCCGCAACAGGTGCTGCACGTCAAGGGATCGGGCTGGGATCTGGACACCATTCTCGCCCCCGGCCTGCCCGGCGTGCGCCTTGCCCCGCTGCACGACCTGCGCCAGCTCGATGCGCTGTCGGACGAACAGATGATCAATGTCCAGCGCCAGAATCTGCTGGACAGCAGCGCCCCGAACCCCTCGGTGGAAACGCTGCTGCATGCCTATCTGCCGCATAAATTCGTCGACCACACCCACGCCACAGCCTTTCTCGTGCTCGCCAACCTGCCCGATGCCGAAGCCGTCGCGCGGCAGATCTTTGGCAACCGGCTGGCCATCGTGCCCTATATCATGCCCGGCTTTCAGCTCTCCAAGGCCGCCGCCCAGGCGTTCGAGGCCAATCCCGATGTCGAAGGCCTGCTGCTGCTGAACCATGGCCATTTCGCCTTTGGCGACACCGCGCGCCAAAGCTATGAGCGTATCGTGTCGCATACCAACGAACTGGCCGCCCATCTGGGGATGGACCGCGAAACCCGCCTCGGGCAACGCGACCCGCTGGCGCACACCGACCCCCTGCCCCTGCTGCGCGGCATCCTGGCCGACCGCGCCGGGCCGGACGCGCCAATGCCGGTGCTGGACCTGCGCAACGGGCCTGCGGTGATGGAATTTCTCGACCGCCCCGATGTGGCCGACCTGTCCACCCGCGGCGTCGCCTCGCCCGATCATGTGATCCGCACCAAGGGCATTCCGGTGGTGATCACCGCCGATCATCTGGCCCTTGGCCACGACGGGATCGCCGCCGCCATCGACGATTTCACCACCCGCTATACCGCCTATTTCACCCGCCAGAACGCCCGTGTCGGCGGCACCAGGACCATGCTGCCGCCGCTGCCCAATCTGGCGTGGATTCACGGCATTGGCATCGTCGGCATCGGCCCCAACGCCAAATCCGCCGCCATCGCCGCCGATATCGGCGAACAGAACCTGCGCGTGCGCGCCGTGGCCGAGGACGCGGGCGGCTTTCGCCCCATCGCCGAGAACGACCTGTTCGACATGGAATACTGGTCGCTGGAACAGGCCAAACTGGGCAAGGGCACCCCGCCCGCGCTGACTTCGCGGGTGGTGATGATCACCGGCGGCGCCGGTGCCATCGGACTGGCCACGGCCCGCGCCTTTGCCGCGCGGGGGGCGCAGATCCTGCTGGTGGACCGCGACACGGCGGCCCTAGAAAGCGCACTGGAGACACTGGGCACCGGCCATCGCGCCATCGCGCTGGACGTGACCGAAACCGGATCCGCCAGGGCCGCCATGCAATGCGCCATTGAAACGTTCGGCGGGCTCGACATTCTGGTCTCAAACGCCGGGGCGGCCCTGACCGGTGCCCTGCTGGATCTGCCCGAAGCTGACCTGCGCGCCGCGTTCGAGCTGAATTTCTTTGCCCATCACCGCTTTGCAACCGCCGCCGCCGCGCTGTTGCGCACCCAGAACCGGGGCGGGCAGATCCTGTTCAACATCTCCAAACAGGCGGTCAATCCGGGGCGCAACTTTGGTGCCTATGGCCTGCCAAAGGCGACCACGATGTTTCTGATGCGCCAATTGGCGCTGGAACTGGGCGAATTCGGTATCCGGGTCAACGGCGTCAACGCCGACCGGATCCGCAGCGGCCTGCTGACCGACGATTTCATCGACCGGCGGGCCACCGCACGCGGCACCGACGCCGCTGGCTACATGGCCGGAAACCTGCTGCGCCGCGAGGTCCAGGCCGATCATGTCGCACATGCCTTTGTCGCACTGGCCCTGGCCGAGCGCACCACGGCGCATGTGATGACCGTCGATGGCGGCAATATCGAAGCCGCCCTGCGATAGGAGAGCCGCCATTCCTGATCCCCGGCCCGCCCCCCGATCCGATCCCCGCCCCGATCCCCGGCCGCGCCACGACGCCCAGACCCCGGCGTCGACGCTGGCCCATGCGGCGATGCTGTACTACCGCGAAGGGCTGACCCAGGGGGAAATCGCGCGCCGCATGGGGGTGTCGCGGGCGACCATCGTCAACTACCTGCGCCAGGCCCGCGATCTGGGCGTTGTCGAGATCCGCATTCGCGGTGAAAGTTTTGCCGCCTCGTCCCTGGCCCGGCGTCTGGCGCAGCGCTACGGGCTGACCGACGCCTATGTCGCCCATGACGACACAACCCCGCTCAGCCCCGACACCATGCAGCTGCGGGTCGCCGGACTGGCGGCCTCGGCGCTGTGCGACATTCTGCAACCGGGCGATCGGCTGGGCGTGGCCTGGGGCCATACGGTGCAACATCTGGCCACCGCCTTTCCCATCAGCGCCGTGCCCGGCCTGACCGTCTATCAGATGCTGGGTTCGATGTATTCGCAACATCATTTCGCCGCCGAAACCTGCTCGATCGAGATCGCCCGCAAAACATCGGCCGAATGCCGCACCCTGCACGCCCCGGCGGTGGTCTCGACCCCCGAGCTGGCCGACCAGCTGCGCCGCGAACCGATCATCGCCCGCCAGATCGCCGAGTTCGCGCAGCTGACCAAGGCGGTGTTCGCGGTCGGCGACGTCAGCCCGGACACCACGCTGGTGGCGGCGGGGGTCTGCACCCTGGCCGAACTGGACGACGCCCGCGGCCGGGGCGCGGTGGGGGTGCTGTGCGGCCATTTCATCGACCGTGACGGCAACGGGCTGGACGGCCCATTGCGCGACCGCATGTTGGGCATCTCGCCGGAAACCCTTCAGGCGGTGCCGGTGCGCATGCTGGTGTCGTCGGGCCGCGCCAAACACGACGCCACCCGCGCCCTTCTGATGGGCGGGCACGCCAGCCATCTGGTCACCGACGAGGCCAGCGCCCAGGTGCTGTTGTCCGACTGGAGCGACGTGAACACCGCCTGATCACGCCTGCCGGCGCACCCGGTTGCGCAGCACCCCGATCCCGTCCACCTCCAGTTCGACCACATCGCCGTCGCTCAGAAACCGCGAATGCTCCAGCCCGCAGCCGTCGTTGACCGTGCCCGCTCCGATCACCTCGCCCGGATGCAGGGTTTCGTCGCGGCTGATAAAGGCAATCATGTCGTCAAACCCGTGGATCATCGCCGACATGTCGGTATCCACATAGGTCTCGCCATTGATCCGCGCCCGCGTTTTCAGGGCACGCGGATCGGGGATCTCGTCGGCGGTGACAATCACCGGCCCCAGCACATTGCCGCCGTCAAAGCTTTTGCCCTTGGCCGGTCCCAACATCCCCTGCATCTCGATCAACTGGGTGTCGCGGGCCGAGAAATCGTTAAAGATGGTGTACCCGAACACATGTGACAGCGCGTCCGCCCTGACGATATCGCGCCCGCCGCGCCCGATCACACAGGCGACTTCCAGTTCGAAATCCATCGCCTGCGAATAGCGCGGCCAATTCACATCCGCATCGTGCCCCTGCACGCTGAACCGGTTGGTGATATAAAAGATCGGCTGCTGGCGATACACCTCGGGCACCTCGCCCGGCGTGATATCGGGCACAGGCTGCCCTTTCATCCGGGCCGCCAGCCTGTGCATCCCCACCGGCGCCTGCACGATATGGCGCGCAAAGCTCGACGCATCGCGAAACTGTGGCGGCACCGGGATCGGCGACAGCAGCCGCAGACCCTCGATCCCTTGCGCCGCGCCCTTCGCCGCCGCCGCGCGCGCCAGCGCCAGCCCGGCCTCGCCCGCCTCGATCAGCGCCAGCATGCTGGCCAGCTCAGCCCGCCCGGTCGCACTCAGATCGACCATCCCGCGATCCGTCACCGCCCCCAGCCGAGCCCCCTGCCCCGCATCGAATGTCGCCAGTTTCATGCCCTGCTCCTCAGTCTCTGACAATGGCGACGGGGCGGCACCAGCCCGCGCTCGCCGCCTTGATTTTCACCGGAAAGCACTGCACCTCGAACCCGGTCGCGGGCAGCGCCTCCAGATTGGCCAGCTTTTCCATGTGACAATAGCCGCGCACCATGCCGGCGCGATGCCCTTCCCAGATCAGCCCGGCATCGCCGGTTTGGGCCACCCGTTTCGCCGTGTGGATGAACGGCGCGTCCCAGCTCCAGGCGTCGGTGCCGCAGACCCGCATGCCGCGCTCGGTCATCCAGCAGGTTGCCGCATGCCCGATGCCACAGCCGGTGGCGACATACTGCGGCTGACCATAGGCCGCACCGGCCGCCGTGTTCACCAACACGATATCGCCCGGTTGCAGCTCATGGCCGATCCGGTCGAACTCGGCCGCAACCTCGTCGGCCGTCACCACATGCCCGTCCGGCAGGTGGCGAAAGTCCAGCTTGACGCCGCGCCCGATGCACCACTCCAGCGGCACCTCGTCGATGGTGATCGCCCGCTGCCCGCCATCCATGGTGGAATGGTAATGATAGGGCGCGTCCAGATGGGTGCCGTTATGGGTCGACAGGGTGACCTTTTCCACCGCCCAGCCTTCGCCGCCCGGCAGATCGCCGCGCGCCACGCCGGGAAAGAACCCCAGGATCTGCGGCGCGGTGTCATCATGGGCAAAATACTCGATCTGCGGGTGCAAACCCGGCGGATCGGCATAGGTCGTATTCTCCAGCGGGCGCGCCAGATCAATCAGTTTCATGTCATTCTCCTTCAACGGCCCACCAGGCCGGTTGCAATTTCAGGAACCAGAATCACGGCGCATAACACCACCGCCATGATCGTGGCAAACGGCGCGGCACCGCGAAACACTTCGCCCAGCGTCACGCCCTCCTCGCGCAGCGTCGCCTGCACCACAAACACCGACAGGCCCAGGGGTGGCGTCAACAGCCCGATTTCCACAGCCAGCACCGTCACCAGCCCAAAATGCACCACGTCGATCCCCAGTTCCTGGGTGATCGGAAACGCCAGCGGCACGGTGACCAGCATGATCGACGAACTGTCCAGAATCGTGCCCATCGCCGCCACGATCAGCGCAAACAGGAACAGAAACCCCAGCGGCCCGATGCCGCTGGCCACCGCCCATTGCGTGACCGAGGCGGGAACCCCGGAAAACGCCAGCATGCGGCTGTAGATCGACGCGCCCACGATCAGAAAACACACGGCAGCGGTGATATGGCCGGTCTGCACCGCCATGCGCCAGGCCCCGGCCCCGCCGATGCGGCGCATGGCAAAGGCCAGCCCCAGCGCCGCCGCCGCCCCCACGGCCCCGGCCTCGGTCGGGGTGAACACCCCGCCATAGATACCCCCCAGAACCAGTGCCGCCAGGCCCAGCACCGGCACGATCAACACCGTCGGCGTGGTCTCCTCGGCCCCGCCCATGGTCCGCGGACCGTCAAACAGCGCCGGGCGCACCCACCCCAGCAGCGTCAGATACACCCCAAAGGCCAGCGCCAGCACCAGACCCGGCCCCACACCGCCCAGAAACAGATCGCCCACCGAACTGTCGGTCAGGATCGCAAACAGGATCAACAACAGCGACGGCGGGATCAGCATGCCCAGCACGCTGGACCCGGCAACCGTGCCCACGGCCACAGTCCGGCTGGTCCCGGCGGCGACCATCTGCGGCACCGCCACCCTGGAAAACACCGCCGCCGAGGCGATGGAAATCCCGGTGATGGCGGCAAACACCGCATTGCTCAGCACCGTCGCCACGCCCAGCCCCCCGCGCCAGCCCCGCATCGACCGCGCAATGATGGCAAAAGTGTCCCGCCCCAGCCCGGATTCACTGACCGCCAGCCCCATCAGCACAAACAGCGGCACCACCCCAAAACTGTATTCCGCAATCGAATCCGTGCCCGCCAGCGCCACAAAGTTCAGCGCCAAGGCCGTCTTGCCGGTGATCGCCCACATGCCCAGGAACGAAATTCCCGCCAGCGCGACCGCCACATGCATCCCGGCATAGATCGCCACCCCGATCGCCGCCAGCGACAGATACCCGATCATCAGGTTCTCCATCGGCCGGCCACCTTTCGCGCCGCCTGCACGGCGGTAATCAGGAACGACAGCGCCAGCAACGCCGCCCCACCCGCGACAATGGCCAGAAAAGGCCAGACCGGCATCTGGAAATGCCCCGCAATCCCCTCCATCTCGCCGCGCTCAAAGGCACGCACGGCCTTGGGCCAGACCGCCCGCGCCAGCATCAGCGCCACCGCGACCCCGGCCAGCTGCGTCACCAGATCCAGCAGCGCCCCGATCCGCGGCCGCCGCTGCATCAACAGCCCCAGCACCGCATCCGAGCGGACCATCTGCCCGTGCCGGTGCGTATGGGCGATCTGCAGGAACACGATGCCGACGATCGAGTATTTGACCATCTCCGGCACCCCGGCAATGGGGGCCAGAAACACGTTGCGCCCGATCACATCCGCCAGGATCAGCCCCATCAACAGCAGGATCCAGATCGTCGCGGTCACATTGGCGGCGGACATGATGCCACCGGCAACACGCGCGGCCAGCCCACCTGCGCCCGGTCCGCGCGCCATTGACTTACTCCACCGTCCAGTCGCGCGGCAGCACCACACCGGCATCTTTCAGCTTTTGCATATAGGTGTTGACCACCTCGGTTCCGGCCAGGCCCTGCTCATCCTGCGCCCGCGCCCAGTCTCCGGCAATATCCGGCAGCGCCTGCGCCCATTGCGCGCGTGCCTCCGGCGACAGCGTGCCGATCTTTGCATCGCCTGCCTCCATCGCCGCAAACGCGCCCACAACGCGCTGTTCCAACCCGGCCCGGTAGGCCAGCGCAAAATCCTCGACCCCGGCGCGGATCGCCTGCCGCACCTCGGCGGGCAACGCGTCGAACCAGCTTTTCTTGGCGACGATGGCCCCGGCATATTGCGCGCCAAAGCCGGTGCGGGTGACATAGGGCGCGACCTCAAACAGCTTGGCCGCGGCGGCGGCGGTGGGAAACACGATCACGCCCTCGGCGACACCGGTCTGTATGTCGTTGTAATAGGTGGTCAGGTTGCCCGAAACACCAACCGCCCCGGTGCCTTTCAGCCAGTTCACCGCCGGACCCGGCGCATTGATCTTGCGCCCCTGCAGATCCGCGATGCTGTCGACCGGAAAATCCGTCATCAACAGGTAATCTTCCAACCCGAACCCGCCGCCCAGGTATTCCATGCCATGGCTTTCCCACAGCCCACGCATGTCCGCGATCTCGTTGTGCATGCCGTCCACCGTGCCGAACACGATGTCCACATCGGGCGATCCGAACGGCGTGGCATAGGTGACATTCTGCAGGCTCAGCAGCGATGGCTCAAACAGCGAACTGACAATGCCGATCTGCGCCAGCCCGTCCTCGATCGCCTCAAGCTCGCCGCCGACCTTGGCCAGGGTGCCGCCATAGGCCTCCATCCATTCGATCGAATGGCCCGACCCGTCAAGCGCCGCGTTCACCGCCGGGATAAAGGTCTCGGACAGGGTTTTCACCCACAGAAACACCGGCGGGTGCCCGGCCACAACCGTGGCATCGAAACTGTCGGCCCGCGCCGCCGGGGCCAGCGCAACGGCAACCGCACTGGCGGCCACGCCGCGACGAAGCAGTGTCAAGAATTCCATCCTGTTCCTCCCTTGGGGGCCGGTCCTCCCCGGCCTTGGCAAACTATCTGAACAGTCGTATAAATTGTCAAGACCCCGTGCAGGACCCGTATGCCCGGCTCCGCAACCGAAAGCCCGCCATGACCGACAAGGCCGCATCGACACAGACCGACGGGCGCATCCTGCGCGGCGAAGCCACCCGCGAACGGGTGCTGGACGCGGCCGAGCGGCTGTTTGCCGCCCAGGGGTTCGACGCCACCTCGATCCGCCGCATCGCCGCAGAGGCGGGCGTCACCCTGGGCGTGGTCGGGTTTCACGGCGGCGCAAAACAGGATCTGATCCGCACCGTTCTGGAACGCCGGGTCGAGGCGCTGAATTCCAAACGCCGCGCCCGTCTGGCCGAACTGCGCGCGGCCGGCTCCCCCCCTGCCCTGCGCGATCTGGTGGATGCCTACCTGACACCCTATCTGGAATATGCCTCGCAGGGCGACCCGCAATGGCGCGCCTATGCCCGCCTGATCGCGCGCATCGTCAGCGATGACCGCTGGTATCCGGCGGTCGGCGGCCTGTACGATCCGGTTGCGCGCGAATACCTGCACGCCATGCAACAGGCCCGCCCCGATGCCGCACAGCAGGAACTGGCCACCGCCCTCACCCTGACCGTGGCCTCGATGCTGTCGCTGGTCGCCAGCCGCGCCCGCATTGCCGGGCTGTCGGGGCGCGACGCAGGCAGCCCGATGGACTATCGCGACACGCTGATCACCTTTTGTCTGGGCGGAATCGACGCCGTTTCACGGGCCCCATGACAGCCCTCAGTCACCGTCGATCCCGTCGAATATTCCAGGGCTGAACTCGTCCCAGAACGCCAGGATCGCCGCCTTGTTCAGCGGCGACATCCAGCCGAACCGCTCGAAATCCGCCCGCCGCCCGGCTTCGGTAATCTGGTTCAGAAACAACCGCTTGTCGGCGTCACGCTGCGTCGGGGTACGCGCCTGCACCGCCGCCTGCACCCGACCCAGACGCCGGGCCTGCGCGCTGTTGGCCGCCACCGGTGCGTCCGCTTGCGCCTCGATGCCGAAATCGCCATCCAGCGCCGCGCTCAGATAGCCGACCATGCTTTTGACGTTCTTGCGCGTGCCGACATACTCCAGCTTGGCCGCCACCTGCTCCTCGCCATGCGAGGTCAGCCATTGCCGCGCCAGCCGGTCGCTGACCCCCAGCTCACGCAGCCGCGCATAGACCGCGCCATGGCGCACCCCTGCCCCGTCATCCAGATCCAGAATCGCCAGCTGCGGGTTCTCCTTGATCAGAAACCGGATATCCGTCACCGCCCGCCCCCGTTTGCGGGTTTCGGGGCGAATGACGATATTGCTGGTCTTGTTGACCTCAGCCACCGCCGGCTTGATCACCTTGGCGTTCAGATGTTTGAAGCTCTCGTAATACTGTGACCCGTCCACCCCCATCAGGCGGCGAAACAGATCCAGCGACCACCATCCGGTGCTGCCGGTGCGCACAAAGCGAAAACAGTTCTCATACAGCGCCAGCGCATGGCCGCTGGTGAACCGGCGCTGGATGTTCAGGTTGATCAGCGCGAACACCTTGGGGTCGTGCATCTTGTCCGCCAGCGCCGGAGAATAGGCGTATTCGCACACCCCGCCCTTCAGCGTCGCATAGCTCAGCAGGCTCGATACCCCCCATTCCTGCCGCCCCTCGCTGTCCAGCATGTCCCATTCCGCCACCGTCTCGGCCAGCCCCTTCAGCGACGCCTTGAGCGTCACCAGATCGTTGGAATTGTACCCGATCATCAGACACAGGGTGCGCGCATCGATCTGATGGCGCGGCTGACTGGTCAGCGTGTCATAGGCATTGAGCAACAGCACATTGGAAAGTTTGCGTTGCAACAGCGTCAGCTTGCCCGAAACATGGATCGCTGCCACGTGTTTCTTCACCGCCACACGGCGCAGCGAACCGGTCAACCGGTCGCGGGGAATCTCATCCATGTTTACTGCCCTTTTTGGCACAGTATGCCCGCTCAGGCACCCGCGATCAATCCACCCACAGGTTCTTTTCGCCCCGATCCGGCCATCCCGTAAACGGGAACCTTAATGGGTTTTCCCCCTCCCGTATGGTGCGTAAGGAACCTGTTTACGGGATCGACTCTGTGGATAACTCGGGCTCGGGCGCGGCTGAAACGCCAATTTGGCCCTAAACCGGACTCAGGCCCCCCTAATCCCGCGAATCGGCCCCCCTGCCCCCGTATCCGGGTGCCCTCGATCCTGTAGCCGGGTGCCTCTGGTCCTGTA
Source organism: Sedimentitalea nanhaiensis DSM 24252 (assembly GCF_000473225.1). GTDB lineage: Bacteria > Pseudomonadota > Alphaproteobacteria > Rhodobacterales > Rhodobacteraceae > Sedimentitalea > Sedimentitalea nanhaiensis. Next base: position 4,323,531 of record NZ_KI421509.1, on the reverse strand, counting down.
TTCGGGGACCCAAAGTAATTTAATATATTGTTTTATAATGATTTTTCTTTTCCAAAGACTCTAAATTCACTAAAGACTCTACAACTTATGTGCCGCTGTTTTCCTTTGATTTTTACTGGGTTCGCGGCGAAACCCAGCAAAACGATTCACATCCGCATTCTCATGTGCGATAGTTTTCTCAAAAACATCAATAATGCAGAACATCACCGAGGAACCCGGATGAGCACAGGCAAAGACCCCCTGCCCCCCTATTTCAACATCGACCCCGCAGCTGCGGCGGCGAAGTTGTCCCACCCTATCGACACTGCCCGATTCGCAAAAGCTGCCGCGTTTGCCGCCAAGGGCCGACAGGATCTGGCCAAGCGCGGATATGCCCCGGACGGGCAGAAACGATTGCGGCGATTTTCAACCTGGGAGATCTGCAAATACCTGATCCCGGTCGCCCCGGCTCATTTCCGTCGGGTGCTCAAGAAATACCCGGACCTGCCCCAGGGCACCGGCGAAGGGAACTCAAAATGGTTCACCCTCGACGAGGTGCTGCAACTGCGGCATCACTTCGCCGCTGGCGGGGCCGCGGACAAGGAATACCTGCCCTGGCGCCCCAAGGGGCTGCCCGCCAAGATCGTCGCGGTCTCCAACTTCAAGGGCGGCACCAGCAAGACCACCACCACCGCCCATCTGGCGATGTCCGCCGCGCTCGATGGCTACCGGGTGCTGGTGATCGATCTCGACAGCCAGGGATCGCTGACGTCGATCATGGGCGGCGAGGTGGCGGATGAATGGTCCACCGCCTTCCCGCTGCTGGCCAAGGATTACGCCAACGCGGTGCAGGTTGAAAACAGCGTCCGCGAGGCTGCCGGGACCCCTCCCCTGGCGCTGGACGAAACCCTGACCGAGGCGCTCAAGGTTTCGCCGCGAAACCTGATCCAGTCGACCCATTGGCCCAACATCGACCTGCTTGGCGCGCAGCTGAACCTGTATTGGGCCGAATTCCAGATCCCGGTCTGGCGCATGGGGCTGCGCAGCTGGTCGCTGTGGGACGCACTGTCCAACGCGCTGATCAACGAACGCATCGTTGACGACTACGATATCATCTTTCTCGATACTCCGCCCGCACTGGGCTATCTCACCATCAACGCATTGGCCGCGGCCGATATTCTGTTGGTGCCACTGGGGGCGTCCTTTCTGGAATTTGACAGCACCGGGCGGTTCTTTGACATGCTTTATTCGACCTTTGCCAGCATCGAAGAAGGCGAAAACGCCGTGCGCCGCCGCGATGGCCAGCCCGAGGTGCGCTTCGAATGGGATGCGGTGCGTGCCCTGATCACCCGGTTCGACGCCGGGCAGCAGACCGATCTGGCCAACGTGATTCAGGCCTATTTCGGCGACTTCATGACCACGTACCGCCAGGAGATGACCGCCATGGTCGGACAGGCCGGCGAACAGGTCAACGGCATCTACGAGGCCGATTACCGCGAATTCAACCGCGACACCTATGTGCGCGGCCGCGAGACCTTTGATCGGACCTGGGCCGAGGTCAAGGAATTGATCCTCGGTACCTGGTGGCGCGACCTGCAAGAGGCAAACCAGACCGCAAAAGCGGCAGGCGAATAGGAGCAGATGAATGGCAAAACGTAGAAAGCTCGAGGCCCCCAGCACCGAAGATCTCAGCCGGATCGAGGATGAGTTTCGCCGCGAAACCTCAGTTGTCGGCGCATCCCCGGCGGCCATGACCGCCGGACGCGCGGTGGCGCCGATCGCCCAGATCGCCGCCGACAGCGCCGCCCATGCCCAGACCGCCGATCCGGCGCGGCGCGCCGAACAGGCCCGCAATGCCGCCGATGCCGACCGTCTGCGCCACGCCCAGGCGCAGGGATTGCTGATCGCCGAATTGCCGCTGGAACAGATCGACGGCGACGCGATGATCCGCGACCGCACGGTGCTGGACGAGGATCAGATGGTCGAACTGCGTCAGTCGATCGCCGCCAGCGGGCTGCGCCTGCCGATCGAGGTGGTGGCGCTGGACCCGCCGCGCGACGACGGCGCGCGTTATGCGCTGGTGTCCGGCTATCGTCGGCTGATGGCGGTGCGGGGCCTGCGGGACCTGACCGAGAACCCGAAATACGACACCATCCGCGCCATTATCCGACCAGGCAAGGGGGCCGATGCGGCCTTTGTGTCCATGGTCGAGGAAAACGAGGTGCGCTCGGAACTCAGCCAGTTCGAACGCGGCCGCATCGCGGTGATTTCCGCCCAGCAGGGCGCGTTCGTCAATGTCGAGGACGCGGTCAACCGCCTGTTTGCCACCGCGTCCAAGGCCAAGCGCTCCAAGGTGCGCTCGTTTGCGCTGATTTTCGAGGAATTGGGCGACATGCTGGCGTTTCCGGAATCCCTGTCGGAAAAACGGGGTCTGCAGTTGGCCCAAGCCCTGCGCGGGGGGGGCGAATCCACGTTGCGCGAAGCCCTGGCCAGCGCCGATCCGCAGTCGCCCGAGGCCGAGTGGGCGGCCATCGAGCAGGCGATCGCCGCCGCCGAACCGGCAGCGCGCGATGCGCGCCGCGGCGGGCGGCCCAAGTCCGCGCCGCGGGCCGGGCAGGGCGCATCGGGCTGGCAGAACGCCGAAACCCTGCGCACCTCGGGTGGGATCACCATCCGCAAGATGCGCGACGACAAGGGCTTTTTGCTGCGGTTCGAAGGGGCCGGGATGGATCAGGACCTGATGGATTCGCTGATGGCCGAAATTCGCGATCTGCTGGAACGTCCCTGACAGGTTTCGCGGCGAAACCTGCCGCGCCTATAACCCCGCAGCCCTGGTCAGGTTCACCCGAAACCGGTCGCGGCGGCGTTGATAGCGGCGGGTCATTTCGACGCTGGCGTGGCCCAGATGCTTCTGCACATATCGCTCATCCACTTCGGCGGAGGTGGCAAGACCCGCGCGCAGGGAATGGCCCGAGAACAGCGCCAGACGCTCGGTCTCGGGCAGGTCGGACCGGATGCCGGCGGCCAGCACGGTTTGTTTTATCAGGCGCGCCACGTGCCGGTCGTTCAGCCGTGTTTCCAGGGCCCGTTTGCCGTCGCGAGAGGTGCGTACAAAGATCGGGCCAAAGTCGATCCGGGCGAAGTGCAGCCATTGCTCCAGCGCATGTACCGGGCAGCTCTGACTTCTGCTGCCGCGCCCGATTTCAATCTCGCGCCAGCCGGTCTTGCCGCGCAGGGTCAGCACCGCGCCCGGCTGCAGGATCTCGATCCAGCCACCGCTGTCGGGTGTGTCCTCGCGGCCCGCATCCAGGCACACGATTTCGCTGCGGCGCAGGCCGCCGGCATAGCCCAGCAGCAGCATTGCCCGGTCGCGCAAGCCGCGCAGATCAAAGGGCAGGGTGGCCACCATGGACAGGATATCTTCGGGCAGGATGGCCTCTTTCTGCAGCGGCGGGCGGGCGTGTTTGCGGCGGATCCCGGCGAGCACCGTGGCGATGTGGCGGTCCTTGCGATCGAGGGTAAAGCCGCGTTGGCGATACTGCCAGCCCAGCCCCGAGAGACGGCGCTCGATGGTGCTGACCGAGAGGGCCGGGGTCTTGCCCTGTGGTGCGGCGAGGTCGGCGATATAGAGACCGATCAGTTCCGGTGAAACGGGCAGGGGGTCCGCGCCCCGCATTCGGCACCACCGGCCAAAATGGGCCCAGTCGGCTTTGTAGGCGGCGTTGGTGTTTTGGGCTGTGGCGTTGCGGGCATATTCCCGCGCCGTGTCTGCGAGCCGGTCCAGATTGCCGGATCCGGCAACGTGTGAGGGCAGGGCGGTTTTCTGGCCGGGTTCGGGGCGGTTCGGGGGCGATTTTGCGGAGCTTTTGGTCATGTGGAGGACACTAGGAAAAAATATCCGATAAGGCAAGATTATAGGACATGACTGGGATCGATAAGGTGCGGCGGTTTTTCGTTTATTATCGGTATTAAGCGCCGCGGGAGACTTCATGGTCGGTGCGGTCCATCCGCCGGAGCTCTGGCGGATGTCCTGAGAGCGTAGCGGGATGTCTTGCCATTTCATAGTCACAGGCTCTGAAATTCCTGCGGATCCGGTCTTATTGCCGAAAGCGGCGATTGTGATTTTCAGGGCGTTCAGGGAAGGGTGAAAGCCGCTTACGCCGCTATGGCTGGCTGGTGCAACCGAGTTTCGTGAAACCGGGATCGCGAGAAGCGCAAAGATTGGTCGGTTGGCAGGCTCCCAATTGACGTGCGCTTTCCAGTCTGTTTATTCATCCTACCAATAGATTCGCACAGAGGCTTTGGAGGAGGGGCTGTGACAAATCCAAATGACAGTTGCTGGAAGTCCGGCTCTGCGCGGGTGGCCGAAAGCATTGGCAGCGCCATTGTGAACGGAACCTACCCTGTGGGAGAGAAACTGCCTCTGGAGGCGGATCTGGCGCGGCAACACGGCGCTTCGCGCAACACGCTGCGCGAAGCCATGCGATTGCTCGCCGCCAAGAACCTGATCGAGATTGCGCCGCGGCGCGGCACCGTCGTACGTCCGCGTGGCGCTTGGAACATTCTGGACCGTGACGTTCTGGCCTGGTCTGCATCGCAGTTTCGCAATGACCCGAGCTTTATGGAGGAACTGGTTCGGATCCGTTTCGCAATCGAACCGGCCGCAGCACAAGAGGCCGCGCGGAATGCAACGGACGCCGAGATTGCGGTCATCCGATCGACCTTTGAGGACATGGCGCGGTTGGTGGACCAACAGGACGAGCCGGACTGTCTGGAAGCGGATCTGGCCTTTCATGTCGCGGTGGCCGAAGCGACGCATAACCGCTTTCTGAAGTCTGTTGCATATTCGATCGTTCATGCGATGCGCCTGAACTTTCAGCGGCTGTTTGAAGTGCCTCACAACTTTGCGGGCAACCTCGAAAACCACCGTCTGGTGATGGACGCGATTGCGATGCGAGACCCGAAAGAAGCCTTTGACGCCAGTCTGCGGCTGCTGGAACGCAGCCACGATGACACGCGGCGTCTGTTCGAAAGCCCGCCCAAGCGGGAAGAAACCAACTTGTTCAACATGGAAAATGAGGAGATCGACCCATGAAAAGAACCACGCTTATTCCCGTCGTTGCCGCGCTAGCCGCATTGGCGGGCCCGGCTCTGGCGGAGTTTCCGGAGCGTCCGATCACATTGATCGTGCCGTGGTCGGCGGGCGGCGGCACCGACGCGGTGGGCCGGATGATCGCCGAAGGGCTGAGCAATGAACTGGGCACGCCGGTCAATGTGGTGAACCGCACCGGTGCAGGTGGTATCGTGGGGCACACCGCGATGATCGAGGCGGAGCCGGATGGGTACACGCTGGGTCTGGCCACGGCAGAGATCACCACATATGCCGCTATTGGCACCTCTGAGATCTCGGCGGCTGACATGACCGCCATCGGGTTGATGAATTTTGACGCCTCGGCCTTTAATGTGCGCGCCGACAGCGAATGGGGTGACGCCAAGGCGGCGCTCGCTGACATCGCGGCGAATCCGGGCAAATACAAGGCTTCGGGCTTTCCGGTGGGCGCGGCGTACCATCTGGCCTTTGCCAGCTTTCTGAACCAGAACGGCATCGACCCGACAACCGTGCCGGTCGTCCCCAGCCAGGGCGCGGCTCCGGGGTTTCAGGAACTGGTTGCGGATGGCGTGGCGATCGTGCCTTCATCGCTGCCCGAAGCGGCGTCGATGCGCGACGCGGGTTTGGTCAAGACGCTGGCCGTACTGTCCGCGGATCGTCTTGAGGCCTATCCGGACATTCCCACGGCGCAGGAGGCTGTTGGCACCGTATCGGTTGGTGGCACCTGGCGCGGAGTTGTGGGCCCTGCCGGGCTGTCCGAGGACGTGACCGGACAATTGGGTGAGGCGCTGGCCAAAGTCTATCGGAGCGACTCCTTTCAGGAGTTCATGGCCAACAGGGGTTTTGGCGTCAGCTGGCTGCCAGCGGATGAATTCAAAGCCTTCATGATGGATGCGACGGCCAGCAATGCCGACGTCATCGGCAAGCTTGGCCTGAAGCAATAGGCAAGGGGAGGTCCGCAGTTGAAACTGAATGATGCCGTTCTTGGGACGATCTTTGTTCTGATCGCACTCGTGGTGCTGTTTCAGGCGCGGACCTTTCCCACCCTGCCCAATCAACCTTATGGGCCGGGCACATTTCCCGCTATCGTCGCCTGTATCATGCTTTTGTGTGGCGGCGGTCTGATCCTGAACGGGGTCAGGTCGAGAGACCCTGTTCTGGTCCTGTCCGGCTGGATCCGTACGCCGGGAGCGGCCGGGCGGATGACAGCCATGGTGGCGTTCGTGGTGCTGTACATATTGTTCAGCAAGCAGATCGGTTTTCCACTGCTTGTCCCGGTCCTGCTGACGGCGCTGCTGTGGGTGATGCAGGTGCGGCTGTCGATGGCGGTGCCGATTGCGCTGCTGACAACAGGCGCGATCTGGATGCTGTTCTCGAAACTGTTGATGGTGCCGCTGCCACTGGGCCTGTTGACCGAGGTGATTTACTGATGGACGGAACCCTTTTGGCCGGTTTTGCACAGGTGCTGCAGCCGGGCGTTTTCCTGATCATTCTTGGCGCGTCGGCCTATGGGCTGCTGATCGGTTCTATTCCCGGTCTGACCGCAACCATGGGGACGGCGCTGCTGGTGCCTCTGACGTTTTTCCTTGACCCGATCCCGGCGATCGGAGCCATCGTGGCGGCCACCACCACGGCGATCTTTGCCGGTGACATCCCCGGGGCACTGCTGCGCATTCCCGGCACACCGGCCTCGGCGGCCTATACGGATGAGGCGTACAAGATGCGCCAGAACGGTCAGGTGGAACTTGCACTGGGTGTGAACCTGATGTGTTCGACCATCGGCGGGCTGGTCGGAGTCGCGATCCTGATCATTGCGGCGCCGCAGATTGCCAGGTTCTCGCTGGGCTTTTCCAGCTACGAGTATTTCTTTCTGGCGATCCTGGGTCTTTCCTGCGCGATCCTGGTCAGCAACGGGCCCCGCATCAAAGGCGTGCTTTCGCTCTGTGCCGGGCTGATGCTTTCGACCATCGGAATCGACGTGGTGATGGGGATCCGCCGTTTTACCTTTGGCGACAGCGAGTTGATCGGCGGGATTTCCATCATTCCCGTCCTGATCGGGATGTTTGCCATCACCGAGATCCTGCGCAAGGCTGCGGCTCCGTCGGATTTGCCGCCCACACCGCCGTTGCGATTGCGCGCGGCGGTGTCGGGGGTGATGGGCACCCTCTGGAAATACAAGGGCGGGGTCGCCCGTTCGTCGCTGATGGGCAGCGCCATCGGCGCGCTGCCGGGGGCAGGTGCGGATATCGCTTCATGGGTTGCCTTTGCGCTGGCCAAGAAGTTTTCACGCGAGCCCGAGAAATTCGGCACCGGTCATCCCGAAGGCATCGTCAGCGCATCGAGCGCCAACAATGCGGCGCTGTCGGGGGCCTATGTGCCCAGCCTCGTGTTTGGTATTCCCGGCGATACGATTACCGCGATCCTGATCGGCGTGTTGCTGATGAAAGGTATCACACCGGGGCCGATGGTTTTTGTCATGGACACCGGGCTGGTCAACGCGATCTTTGCGGTCTTTATCCTGGCCAACCTGCTGATGCTGCCCCTGGGTCTGGTTGCGATCACGGCGTCACGTCATCTGTTGTCCGTACGTCAGAAGATCCTGTTTCCCATCATTCTGCTGTTCTGCGTGATTGGTGCCTTTGCCGCCAACAACACCCTGTTCGACGTGTGGGTCTTGCTGGTGCTGGGTCTGGTCGCCTTTGTGCTGGAGGAGAATGACTTTCCTCTGGCGCCGATGATCCTTGCCCTGATCCTTGGACCGCTGATCGAAGAGAATTTCATGAAATCGGTGATCAAGGCGGATGGCAATTTGCTCGAATTCTTCAGCCGCCCGATTGCCGGCACGCTGGGGTTCATCACGTTTGCGATCTGGGGGCTGATGCTCGTTCTGTCCCTGCGCCGCCACTTCATGACATCCAGACGAGGAAACACGGCAACATGACACGAAATGTAATGGTCGTCGGAGGCACAAGCGGCATTGGCCGGGCCATCGCAACCGGATTTCTGGAGGCTGGCGACAGCGTCACGGTGACCGGTCATGCGGCGGTGGACGATCTGCCCGATGGAATGGGGCAGGCGAGGTTGGACGTGAGGGACGCAGCGGCGGTGTCCGCGTTTTTTGCACCGGTCTCGCGGCTGGATGTGTTGGTCAATTGTGCGGGGGTGATCCGGCGCGGCGGGGCCGAGTTCACCGCCGATGGCTTTGCCGATGTGATCGACATCAACCTGAATGGGTCGCAACGCTGTTGCGCGGCGGCGCATGAGGCGTTGAAGGCCGCTTCGGGCTGCGTGATCAACACCGCCTCGATGCTGACCTGGTTCGGTTCGGCGGTGTCACCGGGCTATGCTGCGTCCAAGGGCGGCATCGGGCAATTGACCCGGTCCCTGGCGATGGCCTGGGCGGGGGACGGCATCCGCGTAAACGCGCTGGCGCCCGGCTGGATCGCCACGCCGCTGACCCAGGCCCTGGGCGAGGATGCCGAACGGTCAGCCGTGATTTTGGGGCGCACGCCGATGAACCGCTGGGGCCAACCCGAGGACCTCGTGGGGCCGGCACTGTTTCTGGCATCCGCCGCCGCAAGTTTTGTGACCGGGGCGATCCTGCCGGTCGATGGCGGGTATTCCGCCGCGTGAATAGAGAAGGATATACACCATGAGCAAACCCTATGAGAGCGATGCCGATCTGTTCAAGCTGATGCGCGAACGCCTGTTCACGGCCGTGATTGGCGATGTGATGGACCAAATGGGTCTGCGCCGCCAGTTTCTGCCCGCCGGCATCGCCCCGTTGCAACGGACCAGCAAGATGGCCGGGCGCGCGATGCCCGTGCTTGAGGCGGATATCTTCGACGATGGCACCGAATTGTCACGCGGCCCGCTGGCGCGCAAACCCTTTGGGCTGATGCTGGAGGCGCTGGACGATCTGAAGGCGGGCGAGGTCTATGTCGCGACCGGGGCTTCGCTGCGCTATGCGTTGTGGGGAGAGCTGATGACCGCCCGGGCGTTGGTCTTGAAGGCGGCAGGCGCAATTCTGGACGGCTATGTACGCGATGCGGATGGCATAGAAGCGCTGGGTTTTCCAACCTTTTGCCGCGGTGTCTATGCGCAGGATCAGGGCGTGCGTGGCAAGGTGATGGATTTTCGCAGCGCGGTCGAGATCGGTGGAATCCGGGTCGAGCCCGGTACGTTGATCTATGGCGACCGCGAAGGCGTTCTGGTTATCCCGCGTGATGCCGAAGAAGAAGTGATCGTGCGGGCTCTGGAAAAGACCGAGACCGAGGACGCGGTGGGTGAAGCGATCCGGGGTGGCATGTCCGCCACGCAGGCGCTGGAAACCTTTGGCGTAATGTAAGGATAGCCGATGACACAGAATGATGATGAAAAGCGCATGCCCTATCAGCTCGGCATGCCAAAGGATGCCGGGGTCGATATTGTCGTCCCTCACGCGGTACCGCAAGACGACCGGATCTGGGTGCCCCAGGCCGACAACGTGTTCTTCCGGCCGCTCTGCCTGAACGCCTCGCAGGGGTATTGGGTGAATGTGCTGAAGGTGACAAAAGGCGGTGTGCTGAGCCGCCACCGCCACCCGCAGCCCGTGCATGGCTATGTTCTCAAGGGGCGCTGGCGCTATCTGGAACATGACTGGGTGGCCGAGGAGGGGGGCTATGTTTACGAGCCGCCGGGCGAAACCCATACCCTGGTCGTGCCTGACGATGTCGAGGAGATGATGACCATGTTCCAGGTCAACGGCGTGATGTGTTACGTCGATCCCTGGGGCAGGCAGACGGGTTATGAAGACGTGTTCACCAAGATCGACATGTGCCGCGCCCATTACGAAACCGTTGGGCTGGGCGCGGCCTATGTCGATCAGTTCATACGCTGATCGACATAGGCGCGTGACCCGGTGGCGCGCATCGCCAGGTGCACAGATGCCGAAGAAGGAGCCGTACCGAAACGTGACCGGTCCAGGTCGGGCGCATCGCCGGCAGCCTGGCGATGCCGGTCACGTGCCGGCGGCGACGCCACCGTCCTGGGCCAGATAGACGGTCGAGGACGGAATGGCGAACCCGGCTCCGTTGGCCTCGATCACCGCGCGGATCTCGTAGAGAAGTTCTTCTTGAACGGCGACGTATTGGTCCATGCTGCCGGCAGAGATGTTGGCATAGATGTCGATCACAATGGAGAACTCGCCGTATTCCACCAGCCGCACCCGGAGCGGTTTTTCCCGCACCCGCTCATGTGCGGCAAGGTAGCGGTGCACGTCGGCGGTGATCGTCTTGAGGGTCTCGGAAGGCGTGTCGTAGCGCAGACGAACCCGATGGCGGAACATGAACGCTCCGCGCTTGCTGTAATTGATGATCTTGCGCTTGGACAGGTCGGCGTTGGCGACGGTGATCAGCGTCTGGTCCAGCGCCCGGATTCGGGTCGAGCGAATGCCGATTTCTTCTACTGTGCCGGCCAGATCGTCGAAGGAACAAAACTCGCCCACCCTTACGATCCCGTCGGCATAGAGGATCAGCCCGCCGATGAAATTCTCCAGCGTGGGCTGAGCCGCGAGTGCGATGGCCAAGCCGCCGACACCCAGACCGGCGATGACACCGTAGATTGGGATGCCGATCTGCGTCGCCCCGTACCCCAGAACCAGAATCGACACGCCGAAGGACAGCGCCCTGAACCCGGTTTGCAACAGGCTTGCGTCAAGACTTGTTTGGCTCAGTGACTGATTGTGTACCGTGCAGATGTAGATCAGTTGCAGGACCTGGTAGGTCAACCAGGCAGAGGTGGCCCAGAAGACCAGACTGCCGAGGGTGCTGACGAAGAACATCACCGAGCCGGTGATGTTGAACTGCTGGTTGCAGATGTATTCCGCAAGTTTCACCGACAGCAACAGCAGCAGGGGGGGCACGATGCTGCGCAATTGCCTGCGGGCCAGTCCCAGTGGCACTGCCCGACGGGCGTTCCAGCGCACATAGACGGTCATCGCGGCCAGCAGGACGACCACCAACAGGACCAGTCCGATCCACTGCCAGACGGTCTGACCGGCGAAGGGCCACATAAGCCAGTCGGGACCGTCGAGGATGAGCTCGTACCATTGCGGCGGGATCAGATTGCCGGGCGTGTAGATGTAGTAGAGATAGGTATCTTCGGTATTGTCCGCGATGATGGGCAGGCCCGCGAGCGTGACGTAGTCGTTGGGAATCCGGTCAACGCTTGCCGCGGTGAACAGATATTCTCCTTGCCGTGGGCCTTCGGTCTGCTGTGCGATGGTCAGGCTCGTGCCGGGGATGGTCCACTTGGCTTGCGTCGTGGCCTGTTCCTTGGTGCGCACTGCGCCGACACCGACGCCCGGAATTTCGACCAACTCGGGCAGATAGATCCGGTCCAGGATTTCCTGAAGCTGCAGCACCAGTTCGATGCTCGTTTTCTCACGGGACGAAGCGGGGATGTCGGAGAGGTCGAGCGTCTCGGAGGCCTTGTCGATCAGCGCGCTCACCTTTGCGACGTTCTCGAGTTCTTCGGGGTTCAGTTGGAGATCGTTGCTTGCGAGGTAGCGGTCGCGGGTGTCCAGCCAGAGCCTGTTGGTTTCGTCCATGATCAGCAGGAAACTGCCCAGCGTCGCGCGTGGGCTGCGCGTATCGGGTGGAGAGATCGGATTCCGGACGATCCGGTTGTACCTGTCCTGCAGAACCGCGCTTTGCTTGACCTGGCTTCGGATCGTCTTGAGCAGACCCGAAGAGGTGACAACCGTGTTCTCTTCACCCGTGGCGGGGGCGCTGGTGAGGGCCGCGTCCCGAGGCGTGTCGGCGGCTTGCGCCAGCGCAAGCGCGGGGCTTAGTAGGCAGGCCAGAAGCAGGCCTGAAAACACCTTTGAAATCAGGGGGATCTGCCGGTAGTGGATGGCGAATGGTATTCGCCAAGCTGCGAGAACGTCTTTCATTCCTGGTCCTTGGTCACGTGAAAAAGTTTGTTCCTGCGAAGGTCTGGTCCGCTTCGCGTTCGGCACCTGCGTTTGCTGTTTGTCCCTGGGCCCGCGAGTTGCGGGCGTTGGCTGTTCTCGAATTCCGGGCGTGTGACCGGGGGCAGCATATCGTCTGCCCCGGGTCATGGATTTCTACGAGGTCGCCAGATTTGCGCCTCATGGTGGCGTTCGACGGTTGTATCCCCCGGGGATGTGGCGTGCGGGTTTCACGGCCAACGGGGTGCCCAAACATTCAAACGAGATCGACAAACCTGCGCTCCCTTGTGGCTGTGCGCGCCGTTTTTCAGGACAGAAGCCCAATTCAAATCAGAGCCTCCCAGGTTCATGTGAAATCAGTTTTGTTTTGCCAAATGGTTAACTTCTGCACGGTCTGTTTTCACGCGGTAGCCGGCGCGGCCCTGGCGAATCCGCACCGGTGAGGAAGGCGTGGGCCTGCCGGTCGAATATCGGATCATCTTGGGCCGCCCTCGCAGGGCGATGGCGTAAGGGCGGTCGCATCATCAGAACTCATTTGAAGATAGCGGTGGTGCAAATTTGCTGCAGCCGTCGATTTTGTTGAATGCTACACACGTTAAGGTTGATCTTATCGAGGATAGAACGTGTTTTGCGGGAAGTCTGTTTCTAAAGCCCAGGTAAAATCATCATGATCAGTTCTAATACGTCACCTTCGTTCAATGCGGTCATGAGCCGATCGGATAGATGGTCAACCACTGCGCTTGTGACCACATTTGCGACATTTGCCACGCTTTGGCCGGTTGCCGGTTACGCGGGATGCGCGGTTTCGGACCTGAAGGCGACGTGTTCTGGCAGCGATATCGGCAACATAGATTCCACTGGGGCCACATATACGGATATTACTTACTCAAAAGTGACTGCGGCCTTCGGGCCAGCCGGCAGTAGCGATCCCGATTACGCCCTGCGCCTGACCTCGACCGGGAGCCCGGGCGAGAGCGGTGTCGATACGCACCACTACGATGGCCAGAATGGGGGCGATGGCGTCACGCCCCGGAATCTCTCGGCAACGCTGTCGTTCGATCTGGGCTATGGCATCCAAAGCGCGAAAGGTGGCATTTACCTTGGTGCGACAGGCGGCGACGGCGGTGAGGCGAACGAAGACAGCGAGGCCTGGTCGCATGCCAAAGGCGGGAGAGGCGGCGACGGCGGAGATGGCGCGGCGCTGACGGTCAACGCAAAAAGCGATGGCGGCGGCAAGACCCCGGCGGCGATCACCACCCAGGACGGCGCGGGTTTGATACTCGCCACAGACGGCGGCGACGGTGGTCTGGGTGGCAAGGGCACCGTTCAGGGCATCTTTCGCCAGGGAGAAGGTGGCAGAGGCGGCGACGGTGGAGACGGTGGCGAGATTGTTCTCGAACTGGACGACGGACATTTCGTCGATGTCACCACAAGCCGTTCCGTGGGTCTTGGGCTGTTCAGCATCGGCGGCGTTGGCGGTACGGGCGGAGAAGGTCTTTCAGGCGACGAAGGTTTCGGTGCCGAGGGTGGCTTTGGAGGAGATGGCGGCCATGTCGTGTTGAAGGCCACGGCCAGCAGCAACACGATCACGACCACCGGTGACGCACATCACGGGATCGTGGCGATCAGCGAAGCGGGAGACGGCGGTACAGGCGGAGAGGGACACGGACCCAGCAAAGGGCAGGGCGGTACCGGTGGCCAGGGCGGGGCAGGCGGCGATATCGACGTCGATTTCTCCGGCACGGTCGCCACGGACGGAACCCAGGCTCAAGGCATCTTCATTCAAAGCATCGGCGGGGCCGGTGGCGACGGTGGCGAGGGCGACAGCGCTTTTAATGGCGAGGGCGGATCTTCTACTGGACCGGGTCCCGCCGGAGGTGTCACGCTTACACTGGATACGGCGACGATCGGCACCAAGGGTGCGGAGTCCTCGGCGATCCTGTTGCAAAGTGTCGGTGGCTTTGCCGGTGCTTCGGGCGACGCGGACGGATTTGTGGCCTATGGCGCGAACGGTCAAAGCGGCGGCGATGGCGCTGGCGTGACCGCTACGCTGAACAGCGTGACGCTGACCACAGCGGGCGATTTCTCCGGCGGCGTCGTCGCGATCAGCACCGGTGGCGGTGGCGGCACGGGATCGAAAGACGCCGGCTTTGTCGCCATGGGGTCCGAGTCGGGCGCCGGTGGAGATGGCGGCGACGTATCGATTGCGTTCTCTGGCGATACCGAGATCACCACTCAGGGCGAAGACTCGTCGGGGATCATCGCGCTCAGCGTGGGCGGCGGTGGCGGTGTCGGCGGCGCCAACGACGGGGTTGTCGCCCTGGGCGGGCAGGGCGGAACCGGTGGTGATGCCGGCAGTGTCGCACTGACCAACGACGGCGACACCACGATAACCACCAGCGGCGACCATTCGGTCGGCGTGCTGGTGGGCAGCGTCGGCAACGGCGGCGGCAAATCAACGTCACCCGGTGGTGCATGGGCCTTTGGGGCGGAGGGCGGCGATGGAGGCGACGGCGGGCGCGCGGCACTGACGCTGAGCAGCGGAACGCTCAAGGTCAGCACAACCGGCGAGAACGCGGATGGTGTATTGATTTCGTCAATCGGCGGCGGCGGCGGCCATGGTGGCGGCACAGTCGAAGCGATCGCGATCGTAGAGCCCGCAGTCGGAGCCACGGGCGGCAGCGGCGGCGACGGTGGGGATGTCACCGTCACATCGGATGGCGGCGCGGTAGACATTGAAACAATGGGCGCCAAAGCAAGTGGGTTTTTGGCCCAATCCATCGGCGGCGGCGGTGGCGATGGCGGATATGTGGTCAATGTCGAAATCGGCATGATGTTCAACCAGCAGACCGGTGCGCAGAATGACGCCAGCGGCAACCAGGGCGGAGCCGTCAGCATCGGCAACAAGGATACCGTGGGGCTGAATGGCGTGGTCAAGACAGGAGGCGACAGCGCCGTCGGCGTTCTGGTCCAGTCTGTTGGCGGCGGCGGTGGGTCCTCTGGCAACAGCATCGAGGCGGGTGCTGCGATCGAATTCAACCAGGTGATGGGCAGCGATGGCGGTGCGGGCGGCGATGGCGGTATCGTGCTGGCCAACACGAAAACCGACGTGACCACCACGAGTGAACATGCCGACGGTATCGTGGTGCAATCGATCGGCGGCGGCGGCGGTCATTCCAGCAACATCGTCAACTCCGATGTTTCAGGCCTGGAGATGAGCCAGTTTGTCGGAAATCAAGGGGCCGTGGGCGGCGATGGCGGGGACGGCGGTTCGGTAACTCTGCTGGCCGATGGCACCGTGCAGACCGTCGGCGATAATTCATCGGGCGTTGTGGCGCAGTCCGTTGGCGGTGGTGGCGGCAAAGGTGGTCATACGGTCGATGCGGATGCTTCTGTCGAGCTCGCCGCGGTCAAGCTGGGAGCCTCTGGCGGCGACGGAGGCAACGCAGGTGATGTCGAGCTGACCGTGTCGGGAGAGATTGAAACCAAGGGCGATCTGTCTGCCGGTATCGTCGCCCAGAGCATCGCCGGAGGCGGGGGGCAAGCCGGCGTGATGATTTCCGGGGATGTCGCGCTCAGCCTGAGTTACACGCATGGCGGCAATGGCGGCGATGGCGGTCAGGCGGGGACGGTCACGTCTGACAACAGTGCGAACGTCAAGACCTCTGGCGGTCTGGCAACAGGTATTCTGGTCCAAAGCGTTGGTGGCGGCGGCGGTGCGGGCGGGCTCACGTTTTCAGGCAAGTTGTCCGTGGGTGAATTGAGCGTCACGCATGGTGGGGATGGCGGCGATGGCGGTAGCGCCGATGCGGTGACGCTGACCAACACCGGCACTGTCGCAACAGAGGGCAGCACTGCGGTCGGGCTGCTGGCGCAATCAATTGGTGGCGCAGGCGGCACAGGCGGGGTGCTCACGTCGACTTCGATAACGGTCGGAGAGGTATCGGGGGCGGTGGACGTTTCGATCGGGGGCGATGGCGGCACAGGTGCGTCAGCGCGCGATGTAACGCTTCACAATTCCGGCGCGGTGACCACCAAAGGCTATCAGTCCGTCGGTCTTTTTGCTCAATCAGTGGGCGGCAATGGCGGCAATGGCGGCGCAGTCTATGCCGGCATCGTGTCCCTGGATGCCGATGGTAGTGGAACGGTGAATGTGGCCGTCGGTGGCGATGGCGGTGACAGTGGCACCGCGGGGAATGTCTCGGTCGTCAATGACGAAGGTGCGGATATCGCCACCGACGGCCACTATTCCGATGCGATTTATGCGCAGTCGGTGGGCGGCAACGGCGGGCTTGGCGGTGGCAGCTACGCCTTCAGCCTGAACGCAGGCAAGGCAAGCTCGGTCGAAAGCTCTGTCTCTATTGGCGGCAGCGGTGGAGACGGTGCCATCGGTGGGAACGTCAGCGTCGAAAACCACGCCAAGCTTGCCACTACAGGCGGTAACGCGCACGGGGTCCGGGCTCAGTCAATCGGCGGGAATGGCGGGGTAGGGGCTTATGGGTTTCTGTTCGCCGGCGAGTATTCCCAGAAACCCTCCAGTGGTGCCATGCAGGTCAATCTTGATGCCTCGGTTGGCGGCAGCGGTGGTGAGGGTGCCAATGCCGGCAAGGCCAACGTGGTCAACACGGGCGATATCAGCACCCAGACAGAAACATCCTATGGGATTTTTGCCCAGTCGGTGGGCGGCGGCGGCGGCGACGGCGGAAGCAGCGGCGCACATAGTTTTGGGTATACGAAAACCCAGCAAAAGACCGATCCGAAGTACAGCTTTGCGCTCACGTTCGATATGGGCGGCTCCGACGGGGCATCGGGAAATGGCGGCGACGTCAGCGTCGATCATTCCGAAGGCACCATCACAACAGCCGGCAAGGCCGCTTATGCGATTTACGCGCAATCGGTGGGCGGCGGCGGCGGCAATTCAGGCAACGGGACCGCAGATGGCAAAGGCTGGATCGCCGATATCGTGCAAGTCGCCGAATGGGCGCATGACATCTACGATACCTACGAGGAGATTTCCGGACTTCTGAAAGGTTCTGTCGGCATCGGTATCAACATCGGCGGAAAGTCGGGGGCGTCCGGAACCGGCGGCGACGTCACGGTTAAAAACGGTGGTACGCTACATACCACGGGGGACAGTGGCACAGCCATATTCGCGCAATCCGTCGGCGGCGGCGGCGGCAATGGCGGCGATGCAAGCCAAGGGTTGTTGACGTCACTGACCGTCGTGCAATCGGGTAGTGGCGGCGGCGACGCGGGCAATGTTTGGGTGACCAACTCGGGGTCGATCCAGACAGAAGGTGCCGGTGCGATGGGCGTTTATGCGCAATCGGTTGGCGGCGGCGGCGGCAGCGGTGGCGACATGGAAGGCAATCTTGTCACTGCATTTGCCGACTTTGTGCAAACCGCAGGCGCCGAGATGTTTGGCACCGATGACGGCGGCGCCGGTGGCACCGGCGGCGATATCACGATCGACAGTTCAGGCGACATCGCCACCACCGGCGAGAATGCGCATGGCATCTGGGCACAGACCGTCGGCGGTGGCGGAGGCGCCTCGGGTGTGCTTGAGACCGAGAGCGTTGGCAGCACTTTGAAAAACGTCATCGGCAGCGCCGGGGCAGACGGCGACGGCGGCTATATCAACCTTTATGTGGATGGCAAGATCGACGTTCAGGGCAACGGATCGCACGGTGCCTTTGTGCAAAGCGCCTCTGGTGGCGACAGCTATTCGGGCGGTCTCAAGGTGTATGTCACGGGAAGCGTCTCGGCGGCTGGGGAAAACGGTCGCGCCATTCTGGCGCAGACCTCGGAAACGGGGAGCAGCGACCCGAAAGGCGATAAATCGACCGGCAAGACCTGCGACGACTTCGATACCCTGTGTCGGGGCACCGCGCACATCTACGTGCGATCAGGCGGCGTGGTCGAAACGACCAACCCAAAGGCCTACGAGACCATCGCGATCTCTGGCGGGCGGACAACCTACAATACGGACGGCACGATCTACTATTCCAATCTGGTTAATAACGCCGGAACCATCCAAAGCGCCGACGCGGATTCCGTTGTAATCGCCAACGATGCCGAAGGCGGCCTGCGAATCCATAACCTGTCTGGCGGCCTGCTGTCCGGCTCGCTGCAGCTGGACGACGCCAACCGAACCGAGTTCGAGAACCAATCCGGGGCCACCTTTGCCGCTGGATCGAAGATCTATCTGGGCAATCTGGGCAACTATATCGGGTCCGGCGGCGGTACGATGTCAGCGCATGGTGCGGGAACCATCGGCACCAGCGTAGTGAGCTTTGGCGGCACCTATTCCGAAGCAGGCACCCTGCATGTGGACGCCGCGCAGTCTTCGGACGGCAAGCTGTCCAACGACCAGTTGCAGTTCACCGGCCTCGGCGCGTCGGCCAAGGTGAATTTGACGGGCCAGGTCGCAACCGTCTGGTCCGGCTCTACCAAATTTGCCTCGGGCGACACGGGCAAGCTGCTGATCGCCACCCTGGACGCCAACGCCAGCCTCGACAGCTTTGATGCGTCGGCGGTCGACACGTCGACTGTGAGCTACACGCTGAGCACCGATGACAGCAAAAAGAACGTCTATGCCACCTATACTGTCGATTACTCTGGCGGCGCTGCGGGCGCATCGATGGGGGCAAACGCCCGATCTTACGCGAATTACTTCAATCGAGTGATAAAAACAGTCGAGGCCGGTACAAGCAATGCGCAATCGGACGATCTGTCTGCGCTGGCCACCAGGTTCCTGAACACCGCCTCTATCGCCGAGCTGGAAACGGCCTATCGGCGTCATGCGCCGGAAGAATACCTGATCGCGGCCTCTAACGCGGTCTCCAACGCACATGCGCTGAACCAGCTGCTGCAAAGTTGTCCAACCATTGAGGCATCTGCCGGTACCGGCTTTTTGCGCCAGAATGACTGTAACTGGGTGATGGGGGTTGGCGAGCGCCTGCATCAGGACGCCAAATCCGAAAGCCCCGAATACGACGAGACCACATGGGGTGTGGCAATGGGTGCGCAGCGCGAGGTGTCCGGCGATACATTTGTCGAAATCGCAGGCCTGATTGAAACGGTCTCGATCGGGGGCGAGAATTTCGACCACGACGGCAACCGGTACGCGATGGGCGTGGCGCTGAAGCGCGAGATCGGGCGCGTTACCTTGTCCTCGACGCTCACCGGGGGCGTCTATTCGATGAACAACGAACGCCGCTATGCCACCGGCGGCAACAGCTACAAAGCCGAAGGCGATGTGAATGGCGGCTTTTTTGGGGCCGAGGTGCGTGCGTCCGCGGTGTTGTCCGGAGAGCGCGGATATTATCTTAAGCCATCAGCGGCACTTTCCTATACCAAGGCCTGGCAAGACAGCTTTTCGGAAAGCGGAGCGGGCCCGTTGAACTGGAACGTTGGCGCGGTCAGCGAAGAATGGGTGGCCTTTACCCCCTCGATCGAGATGGGGCGCGCCTTTAGCACGAACGACCGTTCGATGCTGACCTTTGTACGCGCGGGTGTCACGGCCATGCTCAACGAGCCATCGATGTCTCTGTCGAGTTCGCTGATCGGGGTCGATGCCTCGGCGGGTGAATTCAACGGCATACTTTCGACCGGGCGCTATCAGGGCGAACTGGAAGCCGGCCTTCGCATGAAACTCGATGACAGGCTGATGATCTCGTTGACCGGGCGAACGGCGGTGGCGGAAGACAGCTATGACTATGGTATTCGGGCCAAGCTGGAATGGCGGTTCTGACCTTGGCGGCGGTGGTCGCAGGGCCCAGCCCCGGGTCGGCCGGTCGTGTCGCGTTTCAGGCCGAACGCGGCACGATCTTCTGCAGAAGCTCATGACATAAGGCGTCCTTTCCAGGTCGGGCGCCCTCATATTTCGGCACTTTCAGACTGCCGGATGCAATTCACCCCTTCGTATCCTAACAGGAGATATTACATGAAGACTCTATCCCTACGCGGCGCTCTGATGGCCAGCGTCCTGCTTGCCGGCAGCGTGGTATCGGCGCAGGAGATCGCCGATACCATCTATTCCGGCGGTCCGATCCTGACCATTGACGACGACCAGCCCAACGCCGAGGCGGTGGCGGTCAAGGACGGTCGGATTCTGGCCGTGGGTGCATTGGACGCGATCGAGCAGCATCGCGGCGAGGCCACCGAGAACTTTGATCTGAACGGGCGCGCGATGCTGCCAGGGTTTATCGACAGTCACGGGCATGTGGTCCTGGGCGGATTGCAGGCGCTTTCCGCGAACCTGCTGTCACCTCCCGATGGCGATGTGACCGATATCGCCAGTCTGCAGGATGTGTTGCGAAAATGGGCCAAGGACAACAAGAAGGCGGTCGAAAGCGCCAACATGATCGTCGGCTTTGGATATGACAACGCCCAGCTTGCAGAACTGCGCCACCCCACACGCGAGGAACTGGACGCGGTGTCAACGGATGTGCCGATCATCATCGTTCACCAATCCAGTCATATCGGCGTTGCAAACTCCAAGGCGCTGGAACTGGCCGGGATCGATGCCTCTACCCCGGACCCCGAAGGTGGGGTGATCCGACGCGAGGCGGATGGTACGCCAAACGGCGTTCTTGAGGAATACGCCTTTATCAACACGATCGTTCCGATGCTGGGACAGCTCGGCGAAGACGGGCTTGCCACGTTTGCGCGCGCAGGTTCACAGCTCTGGGCGAGCTATGGATTCACAACGGCGCAGGACGGTCGCTCCACAAAAGGTATTGTGGAAGCCCTGCGCAGTATCGACGCAAAGGGGGAACTGCCGATAGATGTAGTGGCCTATCCCGATGCGTTCGAGGAGCGGGACTTTATCGGCGACAACGTCTCGCTTGCCTATTCCGGAAATGTACGGGTCGGAGGGTGCAAAGTCACCATTGACGGCTCCCCTCAGGGCTTCACCGCGCTGCGCGACCGGCCCTATTATGCCCCGGTCGGCGACTATCCGGCTGGCTATGCCGGCTATTCTTCGGCGACGATGGATCAGGTGCAGAAAGCTGTGAACTGGTGCTATGAAAACGGGATTCAGGTCATTGCTCATGCCAATGGCGAAGGTGCCTCGGACATGCTGATCGCGGCGATTGGCGCGGCGAAGGAGAAATACGGCGATCCCGGCAATCGTCCCGTTCTGCTCCACGGTCAGTTCATGCGCGAAGATCAGATTGAAAGCTATCAGAAGCAGGGCGTGTTTCTTTCGCTGTTTCCGATGCACACCTTCTTTTGGGGCGATTGGCACCGCGAACACACCGTCGGGCCGGTCAACGCCGACAACATTTCGCCAACCGGCTGGGCGCGAGACCGTGGGATGATGTTCGCCACCCACCATGACGCGCCCGTGGCTTTGCCCGACAGCATGCGCCTTCTGTCAGCCACCGTCACCCGCCGGACGCGGTCCGGCGACATTTTGGGGCCGCGTCAGCGGGTCGACGTGATGACCGCGCTCAAGGCAATGACGATCTGGCCTGCATGGCAGCATTTCGAAGAGGCGGACAAGGGAACCATCACCACCGGAAAAATCGCCGATTTCGTGCTGTTGTCTCAGGATCCCACGGCGGTCGATCCTGAAACGCTTTCTGATCTTCAGGTTCTGACGACAATCAAGGATGGAGCCGTGGTCTTTGACGCCGCAAAGGACACACGCAAAGCACATGCAGGTTCAGCGCCGTTCTCCGCTAGCCCATCGCAGGCAGAATACTTCCTGCACGCCATGTACGATGGGCTTCGGGGCAATCGTGAAGGAGCCACACATGTCGATCGCTGATACCATCGGCGCGGTCAAAATGTCATCGGATGTATGGCGGAGCGAACAGTGAAGCAAGCGATCGAAAACCGCATCAATCCGGTGAGGCAATCGTCATAGGTCCTTGGTAAAACGAGGACCGCGCAACGCGGCCAAACAGAACATTGCCGGAAATGTCACGTTTGGCCGCGTTGAAATCACGGTGTGTGCGACTTGATCGGTCACCCACCAGAACGCGAATAGAGGACCGTTACATCGCCCGTCAGACACCGGCGCGGACGCACCGATACGAAAGAGACTGCCCTTTCGTAAAGACCATGATGACGGACGGTTTCGCGCCTCTCGGTCGCTATTGTCCGGCATCTGACTTTTGGATTGGACCGTGAACGCGTTGCTCTTTTGGTGGGTATTTTGTTCATGAGCACGTTTTCTTTAGAAATGGGCCGAATAATGATCGGGAAGGGCGGCATTCGAATTGTCGTCTTTCGATCGTTCCTGACCATTTCCAACCTTCCCTGAACGCAGCCCCTGATGAACGCCCGGCCTTTCAACGGAACAACAAGGTAACCGAAAGTTGTCGATATTCTTTACGCTTGTGAGACTGCCCTCACGGACACGCTTGTTTGCTATCTCCCTTTTTCTGGCAATCGCCGCCACGCTTGCATCCGCTCAGGTTGAGCAAGCGCCGCTGGTTGTCGGAATACATGATAGCCCGCCGTTTGTGATGTCAGAGGACGGCGCCTATACGGGCTTTGCGGTCGACTTGTGGGAAAGGGTGGCCGAAGATTTGGGATATCGGTTCGAGTATCTCGAATTCGATACGGTTCGTGAGATGCTGGAAGCGGCAACCACCGGCGACATTGATGTTGCTGTCAGCAACCTGACAATTACCCAGGAACGCGCTGCACGTCTCGATTTTACCCAGCCGTGGTATGATTCCGGTCTGCGAGTGATGGTTACCGACAGCGCGAGCTCCAGTTTCTGGAACCTTTTCATGGGGCTAAAGGACTCAGGTTTCTTGCGCGCCTATGCCTGGTTGGCCTTCGCGATCCTTGCTGCTTCAATCGGATTCACACTGTTCGATCGCAAGTTCGACAAGGCATTTCCGACGGCATTTCGCGATGGATTCGCCGAGAGTTTCTATACCGTCATGACCGTGGCGACGTCCGGAAAACCTCCGAAACGCAAAAACCTATTCGGTTGGCTGGGTAAGATGTGGCAAGGTTTCTGGCTGGTCTTCGGAATGGTGGTCGTCGCTTTCGTTACATCCTCGGTTACCAGTGTCATGACAACGCTGAGCATCAAGAACAGTATCCGCAGTGTCGCGGACCTGCCGGGTCTTGATGTCGCCGTCGTCGAAGGCAGTACAGCCGAGACCTTTGCAATAAACAATGGTCTGACCACCATTGCCTATCCCAAGGTGTCTGCGGCCGCCGAGGCATTGCTTGATGGCGAGGTCCAGGCCGTGATTGGTGACAAGCCCGTGTTGGAATATTATGCCCAAAAAAATCCGGGCGAACCCCTCGACGTTGTCGGGGCCGTGTTCAGCCCTGAGAAATACGGCTTTGGCCTGATGAGGAACAGCCAATTGCGAAAAGACATCACGGTAGAGATCGTAGGCGCACGGGAGGACGGCACATTGGGCGAGTTGGGGGCGCTGTATTTCGGTCTTAATCCCTGATTGGGTACAATAATGCTGATGGTATTGCCATCCTCCCGACACAATCCGAGGTCATCGGCGCCGTGCTTTGTGCCGACGATCATGGCGGACAGGACCAGCTCGTTTCATGTGGCGTCTGGGGTTTTGCGGTGCTGCCCTGAACCTCGTAAAGCTGGCAGGACATGTTCCGCATTGCCGGGCGTGAAGATCAGAACGACGATCCGCGATATGCCAATCCGGCCACCCGTATGCGGTATTCCGAAGAGATCTACTGCATACTTGAAAAAATGATCGCCGATCGTACGGTTGAGGAATGGCGGCGCGCGCTGGATGTGGCGGCCATTCCGGTGCAGAAGGCGAACACCAAACAAGGTCTGTTGGACGATGAACAGCCGATGGCGACGGGGTTCCGGCAATCGGCGGTCCAGATTTTACAGTCCAGCGCCGGATGCTTTCATATGGCACGCCGATGCCGCGCTCTGGCGGCAGTTCTTCAACCTCGCGCAGGCTGATATTGTACCGGACCTACAACCGGACGGCACGAGCGATGATCTTGGGCGGAAAACGGGGCGCTTGTCGCGGAGCGACGGGGTTTGCATCGGTCCGAACCATGCCGAAACCCGCACGAACAATCGTCGCCCGGTTGACGTGACAACTTGTCCTCAGCCGATGATCAGTTGCGGAAAGGCGGCGATCAGGACCAGCACGGCCAGCATGACCGTGACATACGGCAGGGCACCTGCGAAAATCGACTCCAAGCTCACGTTGCGGTCGCCGAGCGTCGCATGCACGGTAAAGATCGATATCCCGAAGGGGGGTGTGAGCAACCCGACCTCGACGGCAATCACGGTGATGATGCCGAACTGGATCAGATCGTAGCCGAGCCCCTGCGCGATCGGCGCGGCGATGGGCACCACGATCAGAAGAATCGAACTGCTGTCGAGGATCATCCCCAGAAGCAGCACCAGCAGGACATAGACCACAAGAAACCCGACCGGACCGAAGCCGCTGCCGGTGACAAACGCCCCGATGGCCGAGGGGATGCCGGCGACCGCCAGCATCTGGCTGTAGAACCCCGCAGCGACCAGCAGCGCCAGAATGCCGACCGAGATCGTGCCGGTTTCCTGCAGCACCGCCCAGCACCGCCGCAGGTCGAGGCTGCGCCGCAGAAGCGCGATCACCAGGGCGGCAAACGCGCCGACGCCGCCGGCCTCGGTGGGGGTGAAGACGCCGCTGTAGAGCCCGCCCAGCACGAAGGTA
Source organism: Sedimentitalea nanhaiensis DSM 24252 (assembly GCF_000473225.1). Taxonomy (GTDB): domain Bacteria; phylum Pseudomonadota; class Alphaproteobacteria; order Rhodobacterales; family Rhodobacteraceae; genus Sedimentitalea; species Sedimentitalea nanhaiensis. The sequence goes on along the minus strand of NZ_KI421509.1, from coordinate 4,298,813 downwards.
ACCAGCACCACGATGGGCGCGATCTTGCGCAGGATCTCCGGCAGCGCCATCTGCGGGTAGCTTTCCCGGTCCTGTTGCTGGGCCTGCGCGCCCGGGACCTCCGGCTTGGCAAAGACCAGCCCCGGCGCGAATTTCGCTGCGATCAGGATCCACAGCACGAAGCCGCCGGCCAGCAGCGCCCCAGGTACGAGGCCGGCGATGAACATCCGTCCGATCGATTGCTCGGCGAGGACACCATAGATGATCAGCAGCAGGCTCGGCGGGATCAGCATGCCCAGCACCGAGCTGCCGGCGACCGTCCCGGCGGAAAAGGACGGGGCATAGCCGTGGCGGGTCATTTCGGGCACCGCGACCTTGGTAAACACCGCCGCCGAGGCGATCGAGACCCCGGTGACTGCGGCAAAGACGGTGTTCGCGGCCACTGTCGCCACGCCGAGCCCGCCGAGCAGACGCCGCAGCCCGGCCTCGGCCACATCGAAGGTATCTTTGCCGACGTTCGAGATACTGACCAGATGCCCCATCAGCACGAACAGGGGAATGGTGGCAAAGAGATAGCTGGCCACGCCGTTGTAGGCGGCGATCGACATCAGCCGCATCGACAGGTCGAAATTGTCGCGTATGATCCAGACCCCGGCGAAGGCCACGACCATCAGCGCGATGGCGATGCGCATCCCCAGCAGCACCAGCGCAAAGAGCACGCCGACAAGGATCAGCCCGATGGTGATGTTGCTCATGACAGGCGCCTCCCGGGCGTGCGAAGTTTCATGGCGCATTGCGCGGCCACGACGGTGAAGGCAAGGCTGGTGGCGGCGGCGCCGATCACCACCAGCAGGTGAAAGGGCACCGTCGGCAGCGTCCAGACACCGCGCACCCCGAAGAAATCTGAACTGACCCAGGCATCACGGGTGTCAGGCCAGGCGGCGATTGCCACCAGCGCAAAGATCCCCGCCCCGGCAAGCGCGAACAGGGTGTCGAGCAGATGCACGGCGCGCGGTGACAGCCGCTCGATCCCGCGCAACAGGAAATCCGATCGGATCAGCGTGCCGTTCAGCGCCGCCGGGGGCAATAGCAGAAAGACGATGGCCCCGACCGAGCGGGCTGATATTTCGGCCACGCCGATGATCGGCGTGGCAAGGAGGTTGCGGCTGATCACGTCAGCGACGATCAGCATCATGATCGCGAAGATCCACAAGGCACCGACCGCCGCCATGGCGTTCAGGGCCAGGGCCAGCCCGCGCAGCAGCGCAGGCTGGCCGGGGGCGGATGATGTGGCGCGTTGCATGGGGCCTCCCTTGTGTTGCTCGTCCGGGCGTGACACCGGGCTTAGAGTCCGGCGGTCCAATCGCGCGCCGGGGCGATGCCACGGGCCTGGAGTTCGGCGAAATAGGCCTTGAGCACTGCGGTCGCCGGTGCGCCATTGGCATCGAGCCAGGGTTTTGCGACATTGGGCAGCGTGGCCGCCCAGCGTTCGCGTTCGGCGCTGGCCATCTCGGTCACCTGCAGCCCGGCGGCTTTCATCTCGGTCATCGCCTCGGTCGCGCGCTTGGTGATATACGCCCCATGGGCGCGCGAGGTGATCCGCCCGGCCTCTTTCAGGGCCGCCTGCACCGGCGCGGGCGCGCGGTCGAAGAAACGCTTGTTCACTGCGATCCCGCCGAAATACATCGATCCGAAGCCCACGCGCGACAGATGCGGTGCGACCTCGTAGACCCGGGTCGGCTGGATGCCGCTGGCAAATGACAGCGTGCCCTCGGACACACCGGTCTGGATATCGGTGTAATAGGTGGTCAGCGCGCCGTCGACCGGCGAGCAGCCGGTGCCAGCCAGCCAGTTTGCCGAGGTGCCCGGCGCGTTCAGGCGGCGGTTGGCGATGTCATCGACTGAAGAGATCGGAAAGGTGGCATAGACGTCGTAGCTGTCGGTCACCAGCGAGGACAGATGCACCATGTTCTGATCGGTCCAGCCGGCGCGCAGCTCGGGCAGCTCTTCGGTCAGCTTGTCGAAGATGTCGATGGTGACAGTGTGGTCGGCGTTGGCGAAGGGAGTGAAGTAGGTCACGTTCTGCAGCGGCATGGCCGAGCCTTCCCAGACCGTGCCCACCATGCCGACGTCGACGATGCCGTCGCGCACTGCGGCGCGCGTGTCCTTGAACTTGTAGAGCGTGCCGCCGTAATTCTCGTTCCAGCTCACGGTATAGTCGCCGCCGGCGTCAGCCAGCAGCTTGTCCAGCGCCGGTTGCAGCGCGTTCTGCATGGCGTAGACCCAGATGTTGTTGGTCGGGTGGCTCGATCCGATCTGGATCGAGATGGTGTCAGCCGCGATGCTGCGGGTGTTCAGGAACGGCACGGCAAGCGCCGCCGAAGTGGTGGCCAGAAAGGCTCTGCGTGTTGTGGTCATTGGTATCCTCCTCCCAGAGATGTGTCTTGTTTTGCGCACTGTTCCGCGGCGCGCGCCGCGGAAACGGTTCATGCCGGTCCGACCGCCTCTGGCGCCGCCAGAATCTCGGACAGGTTGGTGAAAAAGGCGCCGGTCAGCTTTTGCGCCGTGGATTTGATCAGCCGGCTGCCGAGCGAGGCGAGCTTGCCGCCCACCGCGACATCCGCGTCATAGCGCAGCCGCACGCCCGTGCCTTCGGGTGTCAGAGTGACCTGCGCCGCGCCCTTGGCAAACCCGGCGATCCCGCCCGCGCCCTTGCCCGACAGGATGCAGGATTGCCCCGGCACGATGTCGCTGAGCACCACGTCGCCCTTGAAGCGCGCCGAGACCGGGCCGACCTTCAGCTTTACCACGGCGGCGAATTCGGTGTCACTGATCTGATCGAGGCTTTCGCAGCCCGGAATGGCTGCGGCCAGCACTTCGCGATCAAAGAGCGCGGCCCAGACGGTCATCGGGTCGGCGTTCAGAAACTGCTCTCCTTCGAGCTTCATGGGGCGGTCCTTTCCTGTCGGGCTGCATCCAGCGCATCGAGGATACGCAGCGGGGTCATCGGGGTCTGGGTGAGACAGGCGCCGAAGGGGCGCAAAGCGTCGTTCACCGCGTTCATCGCGGCGGCACCGGCGGCGGCGGTGCCGGCTTCGCCGACGCCCTTGGCGCCGAGGATGGTGTCCTGTGTCGGCGTCTCGATATGGGCGATCTTGATATCGGGCATCTCCACCGCCATCGGCACGAGGTAATCGGCCAGCGAGCCATTGGTCAGCTGCCCGTCCGCGTCATACTGGCATTCTTCGAAGAAGGCGGGGCCGAGCCCCTGTACCACGCCGCCGCGGATCTGTTCGTCAACCAGCAGCGGGTTGATGATGCGGCCGCAGTCCTCGACCACCCAGTGCTTCAAGAGCGTCACGAGGCCGGTTTCCACATCCACCTCGACGAGGCTGCCCTGAATGCCGTTGGTGAAATCGAACGGATAGCCCCCGGGCGCGAAGTGATGCGCGACGGTCAGGGAATGGTCGATCCCGTCGGGCAGCGTGTCGGGGCGGTAGGTGGCGATCCGCCCGATCTCTTCCAGCGCTATGCGCGGCGCGCCGGTGGCGGCATCGACCACCGCGCCCCCGGCCAGACGTAATGTCGCGGGATCGGTCTGCACCAAGGCACCGGCCAGCGTCAGAATACGGTCGCGCAGCTGCCGCCCGGCGCGCAGCGCGGTCTCGCCGCCAATGCCGGCACCGCGGCAGGCCCAGGTGGCACCGCCGCTGGGCGTGGTCGCGGTATCGCCGGTGGTGACGCTCACCCGTTCGGGGACAACCCCCAGCTGGTCGGCCACGACCTGTGCAATGATCGTCTCGGTGCCCTGTCCCTGTTCGGTGACGGAGATCGCGCAGTGGATGTCGCCCGAGGGCAGCATCCGCACCACTGCCCCGTCCTGGGCCGAGATTCGCGCCCCGCCGACGCCATAGAAGGTCGCGCCGGGGTTGGTGATCTCGACAAAAGAGGCAATGCCGAAGCCGCGATAGATGCCGCGCGCGCGCAGCGCCGCCTGTTCGGCGCGCAGGGCGCCGGGGTCCATCATCCCGCGCAGGCGGGCAAGACAGGCCTGATGCGACAATTTCTCGAACTGGTAACCGGTCGCCGAGACATGCGGATAGGCGTCGTCGGCGATGAGGTTGCGGGCGCGGATCTCGAACGAGTCGCAGCCGGTGGCTTCTGCCGCGCGCTCGACCAGCGCCTCGGTGACGGCACAGGCGATGGGGTGGCCCACTGCGCGGTATTGGCTGGTCTGTACCTTGTTCTGAAAGGCGACCGAGAGCTTTCCGCGATAGTCGGCCATCCGGTAGGGCGCGCCCATCAGGCGGATCACCTGGTTGCCTTCGGCGGCGCTGGTGCGCGGATAGGCCGAGACCGCGCCGATCCGGGTCAGGTCGTCGATTTCCATGGCGAGGATCGTGCCATCCGCTGCCACCGCCATCCGGCCGTACACGTCATGGTCGCGCGCGTGGATGTCGGAGACGAAGCTTTCCAGCCGGTCCGCCACATAGCGCACCGGGCGCCCGAGGATCAGGCTGGCCGCGACGGCGCCCATCTCTTCGTTATAGACATGCAGCTTCATCCCGAAGGAGCCGCCCACATCCGGGGCGATGACCCGGACCTTGCCTTCGGGCAGCCCGAAGTGCCGCGCGTAGACATCCTGAAACTGATAGGGGGTCTGGGTGCCTTGATGCACCGTCAGCGCCCCGCTGGAGGGATCGTAATCGGCCACCACCGCGCGCGGCTCGAGCGTCACTGCGGTATGCCGCCCGAAGGTGAAACCCGCCTCGACCACATGCGCCGCACCGGCAAAGGCCCGGTCCACGTCCGGCGTCTGGAGCAGCGCCTCGTAGCACAGGTTGCTGTCGGCGGCATCGTTGGCCCGCGCGGCACCCGGCTGCAGCACCGGGACGCCGCCGGTCACCGGCTCTGCGTCCTCGATATCCACCAGTACTCGGTCGGCGGCATCCTCGGCCTCGGCGCGGCTGCGCGCGAGGATCATCGCGACCGGATGGCCGGTCCAGAGCACCGACTCCTCGGCGAGGATGTTCATCGGCGGACTCTGCATGCCCGCGAAGTGATCCAACGTGCCGACCCAGGGCTGGCAGCGCGGGTTCAGATCCGCAGCGGTGAAGATGCGGACGACGCCGGGGCAAAGCGAAGCCGCCTCGATGTCGATCCCGAGGATCCGCCCCTTGGCCATCGGGCTGCGCACGAAGACCGCGTGCAGCATTCGCGGCAGCGCAAGATCGCTGACAAAGCGCCCGCGCCCGGCCAGATGGCGGCGGGCGTTTTCGCGGCGCTGGGGCTGGCCGATATGCAGGGTCATTCCGCCGCCTCCGTGTTGGCCGGCGCGGCGGTCACGGCCCGCGCCCGGCCGGTGGCGGCGATGGCATCGACGATCGCCTCGTAGCCGGTGCAGCGGCAGTAGTTGCCCGAGAGCGCATCGCGGATCTCGTCGCGCGAGGGCGCCGCGTTGCGCGCCAGCAGCGCCTGCGCGCTCATCAGCATGCCGCTGGTGCAATAGCCGCATTGCAGCGCGTTGCGGTCGTGGAAGCTCTCTTGCAGGTCGGCGACCGCCCCGGTTTCGGTCAGGCCCTCGATGGTCTCGATCCTGCCGCCCTCGGCCTGTACCGCCAGCACGAGGCAGGCATGCACCGGCGCCCCGTCAAGCAGCACCAGACAGGCACCGCAGGCCCCCATCTCGCAGCCCAGATGGGTGCCGGTGAGGCCCAGATCGTCGCGCAGGAAATCCGCAAGGCTGCTGCGCGGCGTCACGGCCTCTTGCACCGGGGCGCCGTTGACGATGGTGTTTACGAGGACCTTCATGGCCGGGTCTCCATCCGGTTCAGCACGCGCCCCAGAAGGACGCGCGCAAGTTGCAGGCGGCGGGGCGCGGGAAAGCCCGGATCATCCGGCGGATCGAGGTCTTCGGCCAGGCTGGCTTGGGCGCGCGCAAGGCTCTCGGGCGACAGCGGCGCACCGATCAGCGCCGCCTGCGCCGCCGTGGCCCGCACCGGGGTGAACCCCACCGAGAAAAGCGCGATCGAGGCATCGACGACCACGCCCTCCTCTAGATCGGCCTGTGCCGCGACGCCGACCATGGCGTAATCGCCCCGGCGCCGCGCGATTTCGTCAAAGGCAAACACCCGGTCGGCCGGCGGCAGGGGGACGTGAACCGCGGCCAGGATCTCGCCGGGGGCGAGGGCGGTCTCATAGAGATCGAGAAAGAAATCGTCGGCGGGGACATGTCTGCGGCCTTCGGGGCCCATGATCTCGATCTTGGCGCGCAGGGCCAGCACCGCCGCGGGAAACTCCGAAGCTGGGTCGGCCAGCGCCAGATTGCCACCGAGGGTGCCACGGTTGCGGATCGCAGGATGTGCCACATGCGGCGCGGCCAGCGCGAGCAGCGGTGCGTGGCGTGCGACAAGCGGGTTGTCCATCACCTCGGCATGGCGGGTCATCGCGCCGATGCGCAGCACCTCGCCCTGCACCGCGATACCGTGAAGATCGGCTATCCCGGAGATGTCGATCAGCCGGGACGGTGCCTGAAGACGCAGCGCCATCGACGGCACCACACTGTGTCCACCCGACAGGTATACCGCATCGCCTTCCACCTCGGAATGGAGTTGCCAGGCCTCTTCCGGGCTGCGTGCGCGCAGGTATTCGAACGCTGGTAGTTTCACTTTCCCCCCTCCCCGGTCGAAAGCTTTCCGGTCAAAGTGACCAATTGGTTACTTGTCTAAACCACCGCGCCGGACACAGGTCAAGAAAAAAATGATCACTTGGTTACTTTTGCGAACTCCGCTATCCTGCCGCACAAAAAGAGGCATCGCATGACGTCAGACCCAAAGACCGAAGGCGCGCGCCCGCGCCGCAAGAACATGCGCGCCGAAGAGCGCGAAAAGCTGATCGTGGAGGAAGCCGTACGGTTCTTTGCGGAAATGGGATTCGAGGGCCAGACGCGCGAGCTTGCCAAGCGGATGGGGGTGTCACATGCGGTGATCTATCGCCACTTCGACAGCAAGGATGCGCTGATCGAGCGGGTCTACGATCATGTCTACCTGAAGCGCTGGAACCCGGAGTGGGAACAGCTGATCCTTGATCGCGACCGTCCGCTGTCAGAGCGCATGACGCAGTTCTATGTCGCCTATGCCGAACGGGTCTTCGAGTATGACTGGGTCCGAATCTTTGTGTCTTCGGGGCTGAAATCCTACGGGCTGACCGAACGCTATCTCGACGTCATCCGCTCAAAGATCATCGAGCCGGCGGCTCTGGAGCTGCGCGCGTCCCGCGGTACCCCCGAAACCCCGGATATCTCAGGTGGGCCCGCCCCCGAAGAGATCGAGCTTTTCTGGGGGCTGCACGGTGCGGTGTTCTACATCGCCATCCGGAAATTCGTCTACAACATTCCGCTGGAGATCGACGTGGAAGCCACGGTGCGGGCCACGGTGGCGAATTTCTTCGAAGGCGCGCTGCGCGGCGCCCGCCAGAGCGACACGCCGGCGTCCTGACCCGGGGAGACGTCCTTTGGAAAAAACGCACCGTCGCCGGGAGTTTCCGGATTTCGCAGAAGGTCCTGCATCGGGGACTGCTGCGTCGGTCAACCGGAAACCATGATACTGGCCATGCTTGAAAATTTAATGGAGGTCTGGATGCGCCGGAATCCGCCCAAAGGCCATCGGTCTCCATGCGGCGCGATTCTTCTCGCGGTCCAATACTATCGCAGGTTGCCGTTGTCCTATCCGGATATGTCCGATCTATTGGCGCAGCGGGAGGCGAAAGCGGCCGGGCTCAGATTGTACCGGACGTACAACCAGACCGCATGAGCGATGATTTGGGGCGGGAAACGCGGGCGCGATTGCCGAAGAGGCCCGCCGCCGGAAAGCCCCCACCGGCCGATCCTGGCGAACGGATGAGACCTATGTCAAAGTCAAAGGCAAGCGGACCTATTTGTACCCGGCAATCGACAAGCGGGGAAACACCCTTGATTTCATGCTGTCGGAGCGTCGCGACGAAGCCGCAGCCACCGCGTTTTTCGCGAAAGCCATCGGTAAAAACGGCTGGCCAGACAAAGTTGTTATCGACAAGAGCGGATCGAAGACGGTGGGTCTGTTCAATATGAACGGCCTGCTCGTGATGTACGGTTGGTGTTGGTCGATCGCCGTCAGGCGCACGAAATATCTCAACCGCGGCACGGCAGGGTAACCCTGTTTGCCCGAGAGTGAACATCATTGAACAGGACCACCGGTTCATCGAGAAACTTACCGGGCCGATCCAGACCTTCAAATCGCTGAATTCAGCTTCGGCTACTCTTGCCGGGATCGAAGTCGCGCATATGATCCGGAAAGGTCAGTTCGACCAGTCTGGCTTCGCGCCGTTCGCAGCACTCGATGGATAGGTGTGTCCGCTAGTCGAGCGACCTTCACCGCAACGGAAACTTTGCGACAATATCTTCTATCCTATTGCCGTGTCATTTCAGCGGGGTCGGCGGCGGTAAATGTTTGCATCCGGTTCTCGATCACCCGACGCACGTTGACGAGGTGGGCCCGCATCAGTGCCTCGGCGCGATCCGGGTCGCGATCTGCCACTGCCTGCCCGATCTGCTGGTGTTCCTTGTCCCGTTCAGCACGCCGCTTGGGGCAGGGCGGGCCGGTCCGGGCCAGTCGAACGCGGCTGTCGGTGCCAACCTGCCGCAACAGGTCATAAAGTTCCTGCGCCAGCGGATTTCGCGAAGCGCCGGCAAGTTCGCGGTGAAAGGCAAGGTCTGCCGCGCCATAATCTTCGCCCTTGCGACTTTCGGCATGGCGCTGAATGCGCTTGATCTCATTGCCTGATGCGCGGATCGCGGCGAGACGGGCGAATTGCGGCTCCAGGATCATGCGCAATTCAATAACGTCGGTCGGATTCGCAACACTGACCAGATCGTCGATATGGCTATTGTCCCTGCGGTGCGATTTGCGACCGACTTGGGCTGGGGGCAAATCGCCTTTGGCACGCAATTCGGCCAGCACGCGTCGCAATCGCGACCGGGGCACGTTAAGATCGCTTGAAAGTTGACGCTCGGACGGCAAGTCCTGATCGGGACCGCCCATCTCGAGCAGCAGTTCCTTGAGCGCGTCAGGCGACAGATTTCCAGCGTCTGTGCCGTCGGGGTTTGTTGCGTCTTGGGGCAATCGACCACCTTAGTTGTTATTTCGCGTGGTGCTGCGGAATGCTTCATTTGCAGCAGCCTACTCTTCTATTTGTAGCGATTGCCAGACCAAATATCAAGACCATTGACACAAATGGTCTTATAGTGGTTCGTTCGGGCAGGTTCGAATTTTGGTCCCCGCATGCGACGGGATTCTGTGCCGAAAATGACGGGAGCGTGGGTTTTGGAATATGACTACATCATCGTCGGGGCGGGGTCTGCGGGCTGTGTTCTGGCCAATCGGTTGAGTTCTGACGGGAGTAACCGTGTTTTGGTGCTCGAAGCGGGAGGATGGGATCGCGATCCGCTGATCCACATTCCGCTGGGCTGGGGCATGATCTTCAAAGAGCGTCGTCACGACTGGGGCTATTTCTGCGAACCCGAAGATGCCGTGGATGGTCGTGCCGTAGAGTGCGCGCGCGGCAGGGTGGTAGGGGGGTGTTCCTCGACAAATGCGATGGCTTATGTGCGGGGTAATCGCGGCGATTTTGCCCGATGGGCGGCGGCTCCCGGCATGGGAGCATGGGGGGCGAATTCGGTGCTGCCATACTTCAAGCGTCAGGAAAGCTGGTCCGGTGGTGCGGATGCGTGGCGCGGTGGCGTGGGGCCATTGGGAACCCAATTCTGCGCTTACGACGACCCGTTGGTCGATGCCTTTGGCGAGGTGGGGCGCAACGCGCATGGCTGGACCGATGACTACAATGGTGAGCGTCAGGAGGGGTTTGCTAGGTTGCAGATGTCGATCAATCGCGGTCGGCGGGCCAGCGCCGCCAACGCATACCTTCGCCCGGCGCTCAAGCGGCCGAACTTGACAGTGATGACCGGGGCGCTGGCCGAACGGATCGAAATGCAAGGCGGACGGGCGACTGGCGTGCGGTATCGCAAGGGTAACAAGGTGGCCACTGTGCGGGCCGCCAAGGAAGTGATCCTGACCGCCGGTGTCATCAACACCCCGCAATTATTGATGATCTCAGGTATTGGAGATCCCGAAGAATTGACCCCGCACGGTATCGAGACAGCCGTTCCATTGCGAGGAGTCGGGCGCAATCTGCAAGACCACGTGTCAATCATTCTGATGTATGACCGCAAGGAACCGGGTCCGTTCCATTCGATGATGCGCTATGATCGGATCGTTCCTGACCTGGTGCGGACCTATATGACGGGGAATGGATTTTCGGGAGATGTTCCCGGCGGAATCACTGCTTTCCTGCGCAGTTCGCTGGCGATCGATGTCCCGGACATACAAATCCTGTTTACGGCGGCCCCGCTGGCGGCCTGGCCCTACATGAAGCCCTTCAAGCAGCCGTTTCAGGATGGCTTTGCAACCCGGCTGGTCCTGACCCGGCCCGAGGCGCGCGGGCAGGTCACTTTGCGTTCGGATGATCCGACCGAGGCGCCCATCATCAGGCAGAACTTCCTGTCAGTGGACCATGATTGGCAGGTCGTGCGCGAGGCATTCGATATCGCACGCGATCTGGCGGCAACGCCGGCAATGGCGCCTTTTGTAAAGGCTGAATCCGCACCCGGGAAGGATTGCGTGTCTCGCGAAGCTGTGGATGCCTATATCCGCAAGACGGCAATTACGGTACATCATCCGGCGGGAACTTGTCGCATGGGCGACGAAGCCGATGAGGCCAGCGTCGTGACGCCAGATCTGTTGGTCAAGGGCGTATCGAGATTGCGCGTTGTGGACGCGTCGGTGATGCCGGACCTGCCAAACGGCAACATCAATGCAGCGGTGCTGATGATCGCGGAGAGGGCTGCGGACCTGATCCGAGGGAAAGCGACCTGACTGCGTGTCAGTTGGGGCTGCGTTTGGGTGGATCGACGTGACCATAAGTTCTTATTTGGTTCGGCGTACTCGTCTTAGAGATGTGTCGCGCCCCTTTAGTGAGCGCGAGTCTGCTCATATGTCTATAAAAATATGAAATTATTGGAGGTTTTGCTCTTCTGGCCGGGCTGTCGCATCCTTTCAAACCAATAAACCAAAAAAAAGACCAAAAAGCTTGTAATGGTAATTTTGCATGCTAACGTTATGGCAGAATCATGAAACTCAGGGAATTGATCGATGCCTTCTGATGCGACCGAAACACTTTCACTCAGCAACAAGGAAAAGGCGCTGCGCGATATGTATGACGCCATTTCGGCACGCAATATGTTTCCATTTTGGGCGACGTCGGATGATGTGACGAATGACGAGGTCCGCCAGTTGATGGCGACAACGCGGGCCATTCCTTACCACTGGAGCTATGAGAACGACATCGCGCCGCTGCTCAAGACCTCGGCCGAACTGATCAGCATGGATGACAGCGAGCGTCGTTCGCTGGTGCTGGTGAACCCCGGTCTCAATCCCAAGCGCGCAACGGTTTCGACCATGTACACGGCCTATCGTTTAAATGATCCCAACGAAATCATGCCGCCGCACAAGCACAGCCCGAGTGCGATTCGCTTTGGTCTGACCGGCAAGGGCAATTTCACAGGAGTCGAAGGCGAGGATGTCGTGTTTGGACCCGGCGACATGGTGCTGACGCCCAACGATGCCTGGCATAACCACGGCACCGTCGGTGACGAGCAAGCCGTCAACCTGTCTGTTCTGGACTTGCCGCTGGTTGAGACTCTCAACGCGATCCATTTCGATCACAAATACACCGAGATCGAGGATGGCGTAGAGGTTCAGAAAAAGGTTCAGACTGCCAAGTATCCATCGGATTATTCGGCGGCGACATACGGACAGGGTGGGTTGTTGCCGCGCTGGGTCGACAACATGCGTGGCGGCGGGTTGAGTTCGCCGATGTATGTTTACCGGTGGGAAGCGATGATGGAAATTTTCGATCGCTTCAAGGATATCGACGGTGACCCGCACGAGGCACTGATGGTCGAATACACCGACCCGACACGCGGGGGGGCCGTCTTCAAGACCATCACCTTCTTTGCCCAGATGCTGCGCCCGGGCGAAAAGACCCTGCCGCTTCGCCAGACCGCGAGCCTGTTGGTCGCGCCGTTCGAGGGGACGGGATATTCGATCATCGACGGCGAACGCTATGACTGGAAACAGTTCGATACATTGGCGGTGCCGGGTGGCGCATGGTGTGAGCATCACAACGGCTCTGACAGTCAACCTGTCTACATGTTCGTCGCCAGCGATGAGCCCACTTTGAAGAAATTGTCACTGTACAAGCGTTGGGGGCAAACTGCGGCCGGCGATGTGGTGCGGTACCTGTAAGGGCCGGGGGGAAACATGGACGGAACACGGGGTACTGAGATGGGTTTGTCGCGCAACACGAAATTGCTGTCGCATGTGGATTGCCCCGGTGGCGGTCAGGTCTGGGTCGAAGGCACTACGCTGTACATCGGGCATATGCGCAATCCCAGCGGCACGACGATTGTCGATGTCGCGGACCCGCGCGATCCCAAGGTGATCGCCCGTATCGACGTTCCCGATGGATGGCATTCACACAAGGTCCGGGTTTCGTCTGACGGACTCATGGTGGTGAACCACGAAAAGCTGGGTCCCGACGGTGATTGGGAATTCGGCGGAGGCATGGCGGTTTATGACGTGACCAAGCCGGCTGATCCCCGGATGATCGGTAAATGGACCACCGGTGGGCGTGGCGTGCACCGCTATGACTTTGACGGGCGCTATGCCTATATCTCGCCTACGGTCGAGGGATATGTCGGCAATATAGTCATGATCCTGGATCTGATCGACCCGACCAATCCGGTCGAGGTCGGGCGCTGGTGGGTGCCGGGGCAGCATCTGGCTGGCGGCGAAGAGGGCAACTGGCTGCACGGTGTTGTGCCCCGCTGCCATCACCCGATCCGGCGCGGCAACCGCCTATATGTCAGCTATTGGCACGAGGGGCTGTTCATTCTCGACATTTCGGACATGGCCAACCCCAAGTTGATATCGCGGTTCAATACCAGTGGAGCTTTTCCGCATCCGACCCACACCTGTCTGCCGATGGCGAGCCCGATCAAGGGGCGCGATATCATGGTGGTGGCCGATGAGGATGTCGCCAAACTCTATCCTTCGGCCCCGGCCTTTACGTGGATCTACGATATCACGGATGAAACGGTGCCGACTCCCATATCCACCTGGCAAGTGCCCGGGCTAGACGTGGACGGTCGGCCGCAGGAACCGATGACGGGCTGTCATCAGCCATCCGAGCGGGTGTCGGGCACGATCGTCCCGTTTGCTTGGTTCGCGCAGGGTTTGCGGTTGGTCGATATCGCCGATCCGTTCAACCCAACCGAAGTGGGGCATTTCCTGCCCAAGGCAGCCCCCGGCGCAGCGCGGCCTTCGTCGAACGATGTGACCATCGACGATCGCGGCATTGTCTACCTGATCGATCGTGTCAACGGTGTCGACATTATCGAAACCACCGTTTTCTGATTACCACCACTCACGAAAGACCAACATGACCAAGAAATCCGAAAAACACTATGCCATCGGCAAGAAGAACCCGAACCTGCCATTTCATCCGGCGGTTCGGGCCGGTGACTATATCTATGTGTCCGGGCAAGTGTCCAAGGACGCGGACGGAAACATGATCACAGGCTCGATCGAGATCGAAACCGAGGGCACGATCAAGGCCATCGAGCGCCTGATCGCTGAAGAAGGGGCAACCCTGCAGGATGTCTGCCGGGTTACGACATATCTCGAGGATATGCGCGATTTCGGACGCTACAATTCAGTTTTCAAGAAACATTTTGAAGGTGCGGTTCTGGCTCGGACAACAGTTCAGGGCAGTGCGGCCATCAACGTTCTGATTGAGATGGAGGCCATTATCTACAAGCCGCTCTGACGGCCAGCAGGCTCTCGGGACAAGGGGAAAACCCCGCCCGGACATCCAGGGATTATCTTCAACGAACAGGGAAGATCGAAATGACCATTCGTGCAAACTTTGCCGCAGCAGCGGTGTTTCTTGGCCTTGCCACGACGGCAACCGCGCAGGATCTGCGTTTTGGGGCGGGTCAGCAGGGATCACAGAATTATGGCGTCAATGCTGCCATAGCGCAGGAGTTGTCCGAACGCGCCGGGCTTGACGCCAGCGTGCAGTCCTTTGGCGGCGCGACTGCATTCTTGCCACTCCTAGGCTCCGGCGATCTGGACGTTGCGGCGGTTGTGATGCCCGATCTGGGTGATGCGGTGCGCGGCAAGGGTCCGTTCGAGGGCTTGGCGCAGGATCAACTGCGTATCGTCGCACCGCTCTTGCCCAGCCCGGTCGCCCTGATGGTTGCCAAGGACAGCGGGATTTCGTCAATTGCAGATCTCAAGGGGCGAAAGGTGGCGTGGGGATTGCCGGCACAAGCCAGCCTTCAGCCCTATGTCCTAGGGGTTCTGGCCAATGGCGGGTTGACCGGTGATGATGTCACCAAGGTACCCGTTACCAGCGTCGGTGCCGGTGTCGCGGCGCTGATTGACGGTAAGGTTGACGCGACATTGTTCGCGCTGCGGGCCGGCAAGGTGGTCGAGGCGGATGCCGCATTGGGCGGGATCGCGTGGTTGCCACTTGATGATGCCCCCGAAGCGGTGGCGCGCATGCAGGCGGTTGTACCCGAGGCCTATGTGTTTCCGGTGTCCGGGGATGCCGGTGTCGTCGGGATCGGGTCCGACACCCAGGTTTTGGCCTATGACTATGTTCTGGTCGCGCGGGCCAGGCTGGACGATGAAACCGTCGCCAAGATTGCCACAACCCTGCGTGATAACGCGGTCGAAATCGCGGCCAAGTACAAGGTCCTGTCCGCTTTGACGCCCGAAGCACTGGGGCGCATCTATGACTTGCCGCACCATCCGGCCGCCCAAGCGGTTCTGGGCAGCGATTGATCGCGGGAGCAGTTCGGAAATGACCACTCCCGCCCACCCGGCTCCGGCCAGTCCCGACGCCCTTTCACGGTCCCTGACCTGGTTGGGCGCGGCGCTGGCGGTTGGTCTGGTGGCGGTGTCGTTGGGGTGGGTTCTCGATGTACCGGGCAAGTTCGGCGTGGCCCTGTTTCAGGAACAACCTCTGGCCGTCGCCCTCGGGCTCGCGCTTGCCTTGGCGGGCATCGCGCTGTCTGTCGATGGACCCGTCTGGCGGCGGGCCACGCTTGGGTTGGTGGTCGGGCTGGGTCTGCTTGCCGCTTTAGGTGTGATCGCATGGCGGTTCCCGCAATTGCAGGTGCTGTCGATGATGCGACCCACTTGGCTGGTTCTGATCAGCTTTGCAGTCATTGGTGGTGTTCTCCTGTTTGTCTGGCGGCAGTTGGGACTGGCCATCGTGGTCATCGTTCTGGTCTTTTCCGCGCTCGCTATCTGGGGCGGGTTTCTGGGCCTGCCCACGACACAGGCGGACCGATGGGCAGTCTATATGCTGGCTGATCCGAACTCGATCCTGGGCCTGCCCCTGCGGGTAGCGGTACAGATCGTGATCCCATTTATCCTGTTTGGCGAATTGCTGCGCCTGTCCGGCGGCGGCGACTACATGACCCGTCTCAGCCTGGCGTTGTTTGGCCGCTATCGCGGGGGCAGCGCCAAAGCCGCCGTCGGTGCCTCGGCGCTGTTCGGGACGATCTCGGGCAATGCCGTGTCCAACGTCGCGGGCACGGGGATCGTGACCATACCCCTTATGAAACGCACAGGACTCCCCCCGGAGACTGCCGCCGCACTCGAGGCCGCTGCCTCGACCGGAGGGCAACTTTTGCCCCCGGTCATGGGTGCGGCGGCCTTTGTCATGGCGGACTTCCTGCAGATCCCGTATTTTGAGGTTGCGAAAGCGGCGGCGCTGCCCGCTATTCTGTATTTCACCGCTCTCTTCATGCAGGTTGACCGGATTGCCGCGCGGCGTGGCATCGCGGGGCTGCACACCGAAGACCTGCCATCGCTGGGCCGGGCCATCCGGGATGGGGCCCATTTCTTTGTGCCGTTCATCGTGATGTTTGCAGTTTTGTTCTTTAATCAAACCCGCCCTGAACTGGCCGCGCTGGCGGCAGTGCTCAGCCTTGCGGCGGTCGCCATGCTGCGCCCCTACGAAGGCCGCCGCCTGACACCGGAGCAGTTGATCGTCGCAATGATCGCCGCTGGACGTGCTGCGGCACCGCTGTTGTTGATCACGGCAGCGGCGGGGATGATTATCGGCCTTGTCAGCCTGACCGGGCTCGGCTTTTCGGTGGCCGCCGACGCTATCGCTGTCAGTGGCGGCAACAAGCTGATGCTGCTGCTTCTGGTCGCGGTCATCTCGATTGTGTTCGGTATGGGCATGCCGACGGTTGCGGTTTATGTGGTGCTCGCCACTCTGCTGGCCCCGGCCCTGACCGAAGTAGGGCTGAGCGGGCTGCAGGCACATCTGTTCATTCTCTATTTCGGCATGATGTCGATGCTGACACCCCCGGTGGCACTGGCCTCGATAACGGCGGCGCGCATTGCCCAGAGTGGCGTCTGGCGTACCTGTTTTTGTGCCGTTGGCTTGGCTTGGGTGGCCTATATCGTGCCCATTCTCTTTGCCTTTTCGCCCGCGCTGTTGTTGCAGGGACCGCTGATTGAAACGGCGCTGGCGGCAATCACCGCGCTGGTCGGAACTGCGGCAGTTGCGATCGGCTCGGCTGGGTTCCTGCGCGGATTGCTGTCATGGCCGCGGCGCGCCGGGTTCTGTTTGTCCGGTGCGGCGCTGCTGTTGCCGGCGACGCTGGGCGATTGGGCCGCGGCCTGCAACGTCATCGCGGCTCTCGTGCTGGCCGCACTGTTTTTCTACCGCTCGCGTCCGTGCGGCGATGATCCGACAAACCTGACCACAAACGAAGGAACTCAAAAATGATCAAGGTACTGGGCCGCAAGACATCCGGCAACGTGCAGAAAGTCCTGTTTCTCTTGGAAGAGGCCGGTATTGCATACGAGCGCGAGGACTATGGCCGTTTGTTCGAGAACACCAAGACGGACGAATACTTGGCGATGAACCCCACGGCCAAGGTACCGACGGTGATCGACGGCGATGCTGTGATCTGGGAGTCCAACACCATCCTGCGCTATCTCGCCGTGACGCAGGCGCCGCAGTTGACCGGAGCAACCCCTGCGGAATCGACACAAGTGGAACGTTGGATGGATTTCCTGCTGGCCGCGATCAACGCCGGCTACCTTGCGGCGTTCAAGGGGTCGAAACTGGAGGCCAGCGAACGGCCGCCGGAATTCGCAGGTCAGATCAAGGACCTGCATGCGCAGATGACCATCCTGGATAAGCACATGGCAGGCAAGGAATTCTTCGCCTTGGACAAGCTGACGCTGGCGGATATCGCGCTGGCACCGGTCGTCGGCCGTTGCCTGAATTTCCCACTGGATCGCCCGGCAATGCCGAACCTTGAAGCCTGGTTTGACCGCATCAAGTCCCGTTCGGCATTTGCCGCAGCGACGCAGGGCTGAGCTGCCGGATCGAAAGGAAGACCAAAGTTATGAAAATCGCAATCATCGGGATGGGGTCCATGGGACCGGGTATGGCGGCCCGGCTGGCGCGTGGGGGACATGTCGTAAAAGGCTACGACATCTCGAACGCGGCGCAAGAACGCGCCATGGGACTTATGCCGATGATTGGGGCTGCGCTTGATGCGTTGGGCATTGCGGACGAGGGCAGCCCAGTTCAAATGGCGAGCTCGTTGGCCGAAGCGGTGCAAGGCGCCGGACTGGTGATCGAGAACCTGCCTGAGAACGTCGAGATCAAGGCCGAACTCTACGTGGATCTGGAGCCGCTGGTCGGACCCGATACGATCATCGCGTCCGACACCTCGGGGATTCCGATCTCGAAACTGCAGGCCCATCTTACGAACCCTGCGCGGTTCGTCGGCATGCATTGGTCCAATCCGCCTCATATCGTACCGATGATCGAGGTGATCGGGGGCGAACAGACCGCTCCGGACACCGTTGGGGCAATCCGCGACCTGATCCGCGACCTTGGGTTGCTGCCGGTGGTGCTGAAACGCGACGTGCCGGGCTTCGTGGAAAACCGCGTGCTCTATGCGCTGCTGCGTGAATGTGTCGATCTGGTCGAAAGCGGCGTCATCGAGGCAGAAGATCTGGATACCTGTGTCAACTGGGGCATCGGGTTCAAGCTGGCGGCGATTGGGCCAATGCGTCTGTTGGATATGGCTGGATTGGATATCTACAATTCGGTGGCGAGCTTTCTGAACCAGGAACTCTGCGATCGGCAGGATGTGTCGCCCCTGGTTGCCGATAAAACGGCTCAGGGGCATCTGGGAATGAAATCCGGTCAGGGCCTGTTCCCCTATACGGCGGACGAATTGCGCGACCTGCCTGCTGCGCGTGGCAAGACGCTGGTTGCGCTGCGCCGTGTTCTGGAAGGTGAAAAATGACCACTGGGACTCTCATCGCAACCTTGGTTCGCATTGAAGCGGTGGTGGTCCGGGTCATCCGGCTGTGCCTTGGTGTCGGGCTGATTGCGATGGTGGTCATCAACGTGCTCAACGCGGTGGGCCGTTATAGCGGGACGATATCCTTGGTCGGGGCGGATGAACTGCTGGTCTATGGCATGATCTGGATCGTGATGCTGGGCGCCATTCTGGCTGCGCGGGATCGCGATCATCTGTCTATCGACCTGTTGCCTTCGGGTCTGAGCGGAACCGCCGCCACTGCATTACAGCTGGTCATTGACCTCGTGACGCTGATTGTTGCCGGGTTCGTCGCGTGGCATAGCGCCTCATTTATCGAACGTATCGCGATGATCGGACAGACCAGCATGGGTCTGGGCATCCCGATGACCCTTCCCCATGCGGCGATCTTTGTCGGGTTTGCGGGGATTGCGGCGGTGACGGCCGTACTGCTGGCCTCGGATCTATCCAAATTGACCGGCAAGCGAGAGACGCGCACATGAGTTGGGTTCTGGGTCTCAGCATTGCGTTCCTGACGGCTTTGGGTGCGCCGATTTTCGTGGCGTTGCTGAGCGGCGCGGCTTTGGTGCTGCTGCTGTTCCCGGGGCCACCCTTGATCGCGTTGCAGCAAACCATTTTCGGCGGGCTGGACGCCTATGCGTTACTGGCGCTGCCGTTCTTTGTCTTTGCGGGCGAGCTGATGGCGGTCAGTGGTATCGCGGATCGGTTGATCGGTTTGGTGAGGGCTCTGTTCGGACGTCTGCCGGGATCGTTGGGCATTGCGGCCCTAGGCGGCTCTACCCTGATCGGAACGATCTGCGGGTCCAGTGCGGCGGCTGTCGCGGCTGTTGGGCGCAACATGTATCCGCAGTTGATTGCAAACGGCTATGGTCAGCGTCGTGCCGCTGGTCTGATCACCTCAAGCGGGGCGATCGACATCGTGATCCCTCCGTCCATCGCCATGATCCTCTATGGTGCCTCTGCCGAGCAATCCATTCCCAAGCTATTCATCGCGGGCATCATTCCCGGCATGCTTATGGCGCTGATGATGGCAGGCTATATCTCGATTTCGGCACTGCTGTCCCGTCTGCCGCGCGAACAGGCCTTCCGCGCCCAGGTCGCATGGCTGGCTTTCCGTCAGGCGGTCTGGGCACTGACCATGCCGGTAGTGGTTCTGGCCGGTATCTATGCCGGGTTCTTTTCTCCGACCGAGGCAGGTGGCTTTGCCTGCGCCTATGCGGCGTTCCTTGGGCTGATCGTCTATCGCAGCATCACGTTCTCCGACCTTCTTGGGGCCGCGACGCGGTCGGCCATGCTGACCGCCAAGATCATGATCGTGGTTGCCGCTGCGGGTGTGATCAGCTGGGTTCTGACGGTCGAGGGCATTCCACAGGCGCTGATCGCGGCGACCGCAGACGCGGGGCTGGGGCCACTTGGCTTTCTGTTGACGGTGAACCTGCTGCTGCTGGCAATCGGCTGCTTTCTGGACCCGACCTCGGCCATTCTGGTGCTTGCGCCGCTGTTGGTTCCAATTGCGGTGTCACTGGGTATCAATCCGATCCATTTCGGAGTCGTCATGACGGTGAACCTGGCCATCGGCATGTTCACACCCCCATTCGGGCTCAACATCTTTGTTGCGCAATCCGTCTTGGGTGTGCGCGCGGGCGAAATCTATCGCGGGGTGCTGCCGTTCATGGCGGTGCAGATATCGGCGCTGGTGCTGATCACCACCATACCGGCGCTGTCTCTGTGGATGCTGCAGGGAATGAAATGAACAAAGAACAACAGGACAGGGAGTACGGAACGATGACACTGAACTCGATCACGCGACGCGGTTGGTTTGCCGGTGCGCTTGCGGCTGTGGCGATGATGCTGGGCGGAGCTGCGGCAGCGCAGAGCACGATGAAACTGGCCAGTGCAACGATCAACGACGTACAGCACGAATGGCAGAAGGAATTCGCCAAGGAAATGGCCGCGCGGGTCGGCGATGCGGTGACGGTCGAGATCTATCCGGCCAGCCAGTTGGGCGCGATCCCACGCATGTCCGAAGGCGTGCTGCTGGGCACCATCGAGGCATTCACAACGCCAACCTCTTTCATGACCAATGTCGATGGCCGGTTTCAGGCGTTTGATCTGCCCGGCCTGTTCATGGACGCGGACGAAGTTGCCGCCGTCATCCACGACCCCGAATTTCGCGACTATCTGGAAACCTTGTTTTTGAACAAGGGGCTGCGGGTGATCGGGGCGATTTACAACTCGCCCACGCTTCTGCTCAGCCGAGAACCGGTCGCCGATCTGGACGCCTTTCAGGGGCTCAAGGTGCGGACTTTTGCCTCGCCACTGCAAATGGAACCTATGAAGATGCTGGGTGCAAACCCCACGCCGCTGGCGCTGTCCGAAGTCATGCCGCAGCTGCAATCAGGCGGGATCGACGGAATGCTGGCTGGCATGCCGATCCTCACCGCGTTCAAGTTCTATGATGCGGCGGAAAACGTCACTGACCTGAATCTTTCACAGCTGATCTCGGTGACGCTGGTCAACGAATTTTGGTTCGCCGAACAAACCGAAGAGGTTCGGGAAGCGATCATCGCAGCAGGCCGGGCCGCCGAACAGACGGTCTTTCCATGGGGTGTGCAGAACGTCGAGCGTGCCAATGCGGCATGGACCGAAGCCGGTGGCAAGATCAACAGGTTGCCCGACGATCAGCAGGCAGAGATGATGCAGGGTTTCGTCGAGCTGGGCAGCTCCCTGATCGTGGATCAGGCGGATGTGGTCGATGTCCATGATCGCATTTCCGCTATCCTGCAGGCGCGCCGAGGAAAGTGATGCGCGGCTTAGCTCTCTTGACCACAGGCCATCGCTCCGCTCGCCTCGATTGCACAGACAAACGTCAGCGCAGCCGGGGCAGGGCCACGGCGAATGGGCAGGGTCAGGCGGGTGCGCGCGATTTCCGGAGAATCGGGCAAGCCGCACCACAGGGCTTCGACGGGCATTCGGTCGGCGGTATCGTTGAGAAGGCTGATTTCACCGTTCTCCGGGTCGTGATGCAGGACGACAGGCAATGTGCTTCCCGGTGGCAACCGCCCCAGATCCGAGGAGTACCAATGCGCCAGTGCGGCCTGGCAGGTGATGGGTGATCCGGTGGCGTTCCGGATCGTGACGGCGATGGGGGTCGTACCCACTGTGCCGTGAATAATGCCCGAATAGGGCACATAAGGCCCGCTCTCGGCAATCGCGCCGAACGGAGTCAGCCCTGTCAACAGGGCCAGAAAGAAACGTCTTCCGCGCATCAGGTGATGCTCCGGGCGGCGGCAATCAATCCAACAAGGGAGACTTCAATCATGCGTAACCTCTTACTTACTTCGGCACTCGGCGCGGTTTTCAGCGCCACGGCGTCGATGGCCGCCGATGTCGATACCATAGCCGTGCTGACTCCGGAACAGGGCAGCGATTTTGGCTGGAACCAGCAAGGCGTCGATGCGGCCCGTGCGGCCGCTGAGGCGACCGGGGTCGAAATCATCGTGGCCGAAGGGCTGGGCTATGGCGATGTGCGCGCGCCTATGCGTGAACTGGCCGCCGAGGGCGCCGACCTGATGCTGGCACACGCCAGCGGTTACAACACGGCTGGTCCGGAAATCGCTGACGAAACCGGCGTTCCCGTTGCCATCGTCGACAGCCCGGAAGCGCTGAAGGCCGGTCTGGTTGCGGATTATACATTGTCCGGTCACGAGGGTGCCTGGCTGGCTGGTCGATTGGCCGCCAAGATGACGACCACGGGTACCGTTGGGATCGTGGTGTCGGGCGAGCCGCCATCGTGGAACTCGCAATCCGCGGGCTTTGCACAGGGTGTGCAGGCCGAAAATTCGGATGTAAAGATCCTCTATTCGGTAATCGGGCCGGCGGCCTATTCTGATGCAGCGGGCGGCAATCGTGTGACCACCAGTGTGATCGCAGCCGGTGCCGACATCATCTTTGGGCAAGGCAACGGGTCGAGCTTTGGCATGATTCAGGCGGTCGAATCCAACAAGGCGACCGATGGTTCGGACGTGTTGTTCATCGATGTGATCGGCGACAAGTCATCGCTGGACAAGGGCCATTTCCTGACCTCGGTGGTTTGGGACATGACCCCGGTCTACACCGCCATGATCGAGGACCTGAAAGCGGACAAGTTCGGCACCCGCAGTTATGCGATCAGCCTCGCAGATGACAGCGTCAAGCTGCTCAAGACCCCGCAGGTCGACGAAGTCGCGTGGGGCGAAGTGATGGCGATGCGCGACCAGATCGTTGCAGGCGATTTGAGCATCGAGCCGATCTTTGATGCACAGGCAGTCCGAGACCTCGTGACAGTGTCAGAGTGACCGACCCGATGAGCGGCCTTGCCACGCAAGAGATGGACCTGCCCCCGGATCCGGGGGCAGGCGTCATCGGTCTGAACAATGTGACCAAGCATTTTCCCGGCGTGATTGCCGTGGATAATGTGTCGCTGACGATCCATGCCGGTGAAGTGCACGTGCTCTTGGGCGAGAACGGCGCTGGCAAATCTACGTTGGTGGGGATGCTGGCGGGGTTGCAGGAACCGGATGACGGGTTTTTGGCCCTTGCAGGCAATCGGGCGCGTCTGGCCAGTCCTGTTGCCAGCCTCGACGCAGGGATCAGCACGGTGTTTCAGCACTCGATGCTGGTTCCCACCCTGACCGTGTTTGAAAACTTGATCCTGGGGGCACCTTGGTACAAACGGCCGAACCGTGCCACAATTGAGCAGCGCATGGGCGCATTGCAGCGCGACTTCGCACTTTCTCTGCCTTTGGATGCGATAACGGGCGAGTTGTCGTTGGGACAGCAACAGCAAATTGAAATCGCCCGCGCCCTGCTGCGCGACAGCCGGGTCGTAATCCTGGACGAAGCCACATCCATGCTGACCCCGCAGGGGGCCGAAGAACTGGGCGCGCGGATGCGCAAGCTGGTGCAAAGCGGGCTGGCAGTCATCTTTATCACCCACAAGCTGAGCGAAGCCTATCGGTTTGGAGACCGGATTTCGGTGCTGAAACAAGGGCGGCTTGCCGGGCAGCTGGGGCCGGAACGGTTGGCCACCCTGTCCGAAGATCAGGCAATCGACGAGATCGTGCAATTGATGTTCGGTCGCGACAGCGGCGGAGGCGATGCCGAGCGTCGGCAAACCAGTTGCACGGACGAGGTGTTGCTCGACGTCGTCGGTCTGGAAACCGAGGGGGGCGCGGATGTGATGGGGTTGCACGCCATTTCTTTGCAAGTCCGGGCCGGTGAAATCCTCGGCATCGCCGGGATTGACGGCAATGGACAGAAACAATTGGCCGAGGCACTGGCGGGGCAACGACCGGTCGCCCGAGGGCGGGTGCAACTGCAAAATAACACCGTGACCTCGGCCAACGTCGCCGAGCGCCGCCGGATGGGGTTACGATACCTGACCGACGACCGTCTTGGCGAAGGATCGATCGGGGCCTTCCCGATTTCCGACAACACCGTGCTCAAGGACGTTGGCGAGCCTCCATTCTGGCTTCGAGGCATCGAGCGCCCGGCACAGATTGCGCAGCATGCCCGCGATCTGATCCAGCATTTCCAAGTGCGTACGCCGAATGAAACCACCCCGATTGGCCGTTTGTCAGGCGGCAACATCCAAAAGATCCTATTGGGACGTGAACTGCTGGGCAATGCCCGCGTCGTCGTTTTCAACAAGCCAACCTACGGGTTGGACCTGCAGAACATCGAAGCCTCGCGCCAGCGCATCGGCGAGATTGCGGCTGCGGGCAAGGGCGTGATCCTGATCTCGACCGATCTGGATGAACTGATGGCATTGGCCGATCGCATCATAGTGATGGAAGGCGGTCGCATCCGTGGAACACTCGACAATGACGGTGGCGGAGAGGCTCTGCGGTTGCGCATTGGACGACTGATGGCAGGCGAAGAGCTGGAACAAAAGGCAACGGCATGAGCATGGCGGACGATATCGAAACATCAGAAACCGCAAGCGTTCAGGTCGCTGTCATGCGCCGCAGACCAGCGTTGCGGGTGGCGATGCTGACGCTGGGTCCGATTTTGGCAGCGTTTGTGTTGTCGGCGGTGATCCTGATGCTGGTCGGGGTAGATCCGCTGAAATATTACTCTTACATCTTGCAACGCGGGCTGTTCTCGGGGTTGGGGCTGGAGCAGACAGCCACCCGCATGGCGCCGCTGCTGTTCCTCTGCGCCAGCTTGATTATCGCCTTCCGCGCCGGGATCTGGAACCTCGGAACCGATGGACAATTCCTGCTAGGCGCGGTGATTGCGGCGGCAACGGCGCCATTATTGGTCGGGGTTCTGCCCGGTTGGCTGGTCTTGTTGGTTGGTTTCGTTCTGGCCGCGCTGGTCGGAGCGCTCTGGTCGATCCTGCCGGCGCTGCTGCGCGCCTATCATGGCGTGAACGAGATCATCACGACCTTGATGATGTCATTTCTGGGGGTTCTATTCGCCAGTGTTCTGGTCAAGCTGGTTTTCCTTGATCCGGCGACAACAGTGCCACAGACACGGACGCTGCCGGTGGCAGATCGTCTGCCCCGCCTGTTTGATACCTCGATTTCCAGCGGGTTGATCTGGGGGTTGATCGCGGTCATTGCGGTGCATCTTATGATGACGCGCACGGCCTTTGGTCTGCGACTGCGGATGGTGGGCGCCAATCCTCACGCGGCGGCACATGCGGGTCTTTCGGTGCCCTTGCTTACGATGGCGGTTTTTGCCTTGTCGGCTGGGTTTGCCGGGCTGGCCGGTGCCAGCGAGATTCTCGGCGTCGCGGGCAATGTGCGCGCCGACTGGAACCCGGCCTATGGTCTGATGGTGATCCCGCTGGTGTTCCTCGCACGGTTTCACGGCATCGCCGCAATAATCCTGGTGTTCTTTTACTCAGCGATGCTGATCGGCAGCGAGAGCGCCGCGCGCCGGTTGGGCGTGCCGCAGGACTTTACCCTGGTTCTGGTGGCCAGCTTGCTGATCTGCCTGGGTCTTGGCGAATACATCGATCACCGCATGCGGCAGAAGGAGCAATAAGTTGGAAGCGTTGTTGACCGAAGCCTTTCTGTCGTCGTTGCTGACCGGTGCCATCGTCGCTGCAATTCCGATGCTGCTGGCCGGGCTGGGCGAGCAGATGTCGGAAAAAGCCGGGGTGCTGAACATCGGCATCGAAGGCATGATGCTGATGGGGGCCTATCTGGGATTCTTTGTCGCCTTTCAGTTTGACTCGATCTGGCTCGGGTTTCTGGGCGGCATCGTCGGCGGGATGCTGGTCGCGGTATTGATGGCGGTGCTGTGTGTCAGGCTAGGTCTGAACCAGATTGTCATCGGCATTGGGTTGACGTTGGGTGTCGAAGGGTTGACGGCGTTGCTGCATCATTTCCAGTTCTCGCGGACCTATCCGCGGCTGCCCGCGCCCGTGCGGGCGGATTTACCCCTGCTCAGCGACATTCCTGTCATCGGACCGTCGATTTTTTCACGCCACCCGATCGTCTATATCGCGCTGCTGTCGGTGGTTGTGCTGGCCTATCTTTATCGACGGACCAATCTGGGCATGACCCTTCGCGCAGCGGGTGAAAGCCCGGCTGCGCTCGATGTGGCTGGGGGCAATGTAGAGGGCGTGCGGGTCTTTTCGGTCTTGTTCACCGGCGCGATGGCCGGACTGGGTGGTGCCTACCTGGCGAATGTGGGCGCGGGTCTGTTCATTCCGTTCATGACCGGCGGGGCCGGGTTTATCGGCATCGTGCTGGCGATGCTTGCGCGGGGACGTCCGCTATGGGTTCTGATCGGTGCTTTGATCTTTGGTGCGGCGCTGTCGCTGACAACGGCCTTGCAAGTTGCGGGGTCCAACATCCCGACCGATGTCATCCAGATGTTGCCCTTTGCCGCCGTAATGCTTGTTCTAATGGTGTTCGGTCGTAAGGCGCGGCTGCCAGCAGCATTGGGAATTTCATACGAAAGAGGGGCCCGCTGATCGGGACCGAAAACGATAGGAAGGAGTCGCAATATGACAGATACAAAGGTTTTCCTGCTGGACGGCGGATCACTGGTTCTGGATGGGTTTCACATCTGGTGGAACAAGGGCCCGGGCGGAGAGGTCCGGTTCCCAGTCTATTCGATCCTGATTGAACATGCCGAGGGGCGGTTCCTGATCGATACCGGCTATGATTTTGACCACGTACAAAAGGTTCTGCCCTTTGAGAAGCCGCAACAGACCCAGCAGCAAACCATTCCCGGTGCGCTGAAGCTATTGGGGTTAGAGCCCAAGGACATCGACGTGGTGTTCAATTCGCATTTCCATTTCGACCACGTGGGCGGAAACAAGTTTTTCCCGGATGCCAAGAAGATCTGCCACAAGGCCGAGATCGAACAGGCGGCCAATCCGCAGCCCTTCGAGGTTCTGGGATATTCGGATATGTCCTTTTCGGCAGAGGCGGCTGCCGCACGGGGCATGGCCGACCAATTGACGGCCGGTCAGACCGACGCCAACAGCCGCTTTGACGTGGTCGAAGGCGACGTGGAGCTGGCCAAGGGGGTGAAGCTGATTTTCACGCCCGGCCATGCCATCGGCAACTACAGCCTGTTGGTGGACCTGCCCAACCGTGCGCCGATCCTATTCACCATTGACGCGGCCTATACCAAGAAAAGCCTCGAATTGGGAGTACAGGCCGGGTTCCACATTGATCCGATCGCCGGCGTGCAATCAATGCAGCGCTTGCGCGGCATCGCCGATGAGACCGGCGCGGAATTGATGTTTTCGCACGATGCCGAAAGCTTCAAGGACTACCGGACCGGAGTGAACTACTATGGCTGACTCCTTGCGATACGCCGAAACGATGCCGCCGGTGTTCACGCTGACCGCTGGTCCGGTGGATGCCTATCCCGAGGTGCTGCGTGCGCTTGGAACGACTGTGTTATATGACTACGACCCGGCGTTTCAGGCATTTTACCAGGAGGTTTCGCGCAAGGCTCAATCCGTCATGGGCGTGGATACCCCACCGATGATCCTGCAGGGCGAACCGGTTCTTGGGCTCGAAGCCGCGGCGGCGTCCTTGATTGCCAAGGACGACGTGGTGCTGAATCTGGCCTCGGGCGTCTATGGCAAAGGGTTTGGATATTGGGCCGCACGCTATGCCAAACGGGTCGAAGAGATCGAAGTCGCCTATGACGACTGTATCGACCCCGAAACGGTGCGCCGATACCTGACCGAACACCCCGAGATTGCCGTAGTCTGTGTCTGTCATCACGACACCCCATCCGGCACTATCAACGATATCGATGCCATCGGTGCCATCGTGGCCGAGGCCGGAGCATTGTTGATTGTCGATGCGGTTTCCTCGTTCGGTGGCATGCCGACGTCTCCGGCAGCGTGTAAGGCAGGGGTTTATGTGACCGGGCCGAACAAATGCCTGGGGTGCCCGCCGTCGCTGTCGCTGGTGGCGGTGTCGGATGCGGCCTGGGCCAAGATCGAAGCCAATCCGCACGCGCCGTTTGCCTCGATGCTCAGCCTCAAGGATTGGCGTCATGCGTGGAAGGAAACAGAGGCTTTTCCGTTCACCCCGTCGGTTGCCGAAATCAACGGGCTGAACGCGGCGCTGGATAGGTACATGGACGAGGGCGCAGACCGGGTATGGGCGCGGCACGCGCTGACGGCGGCGGCCTGTCGCGCGGGTATTCAGGCCATGGGCCTGTCGCTATGGGCTGTGCGCGAGGAAATCGCGTCGCCGACAACGACTGCGGTTCGGATGCCAGAGGGTGTCGATGCCGCGCCGGTCATGGCCGAAGCGCGCGCACGCTATGGCGTTTCGCTTTCGGCGGGGCGGGCGGAAACGCTTGGTCGACTCATTCGTATCGGCCACATGGGGCCAACCGCACAGCCGATCTATGCGTTGATTGCAGTGGCCGCACTTGGCGGCGCGCTAAAGGCGCAAGGTGTAGATATAGACTTGGCCGCCGGAATGGCGGCGGTTCAGATCCGTATCGACGCCGCCTGACATCACAACAACAAGGAAATTTTGACATGAGTGGAAAACTGAACGGGCAGCACGCGGTGGTGACAGGCGCGGCACAGGGCATTGGCAAGGCCATCGCAAAGCGGCTGACGGAAGATGGCGCGACTGTGTTCATCGCGGATATCAACGAAGACGGAGCGATGGCCGCTGCTGCCGACATTGGACACGGGGCCCGAGGGGTTGCCTGCGACGTGTCGGACCCTGCCGCCGTAAACGCGATGCTGGTGCAGGCGGCGCGGGACGGCGCAGTGGATATCCTGGTAAACAACGCCAGCATTGTTCCGTTCGTGGCATGGGATGATGTCGATCTGGAGCATTGGAACAAGATCATTGGTACGAACCTGACGAGCGTGTTCCTGACCTGCCGTAAGGCGACCGACATGATGCGCGTAGCGGACCGCAAGGGCGTCGTGTTGAACATCGCATCAAATACCTTTTTCGCCGGTACGCCCAACATGGCCGCATATGTTGCCGCCAAGGGTGGCGTGATCGGGCTGACCCGGGCGCTGGCAACCGAATTGGGTAAGGAGGGCATCCGCATCAACGCGCTGACGCCAGGCCTGATCGAATCGGACGGGGTCAAGGCCAGCCCGCATAACGAGGCGTTTGAATTCGTGGAAATGCTACAGGCAATGCCTGGTAAGGGGCAGCCTGAATACGTCGCGAAAGTTGCGTCCTTTCTCGTCTCGAATGATGCCGCTTGGATGACCGGACAGACCGTCAACGTGGACGCAGGTATGGTGAAATGGTAAGAGCCTAATAGGCTGCGTAATGACTGCCGTCGGTTAGGTTCAGGTTGGAGAGTACTGGCGCAAGTTTAACTCTTGCAGGACGGTAGTGTCGCAAAGTTTCCGTTGCGGCGAAGGTCGCTCGACTAGCGGACACACCTATCCAGCGAGTGCTGCGAACGGCGCGAAGCCAGACTGGTCAAACTGACCTTTCCGGATCATATGCGCGACTTCGATCCCGGCAAGAGTAGCCGAAGCTGAATTCAGCGATTTGAAGGTCTGGATCGGCCCGGTAAGTTTCTCGATGAACCGGCGATCCCGTTCAACGATGTTCACTCTCGGGCAAACAGGGTTACCCTGCCGTGCCGCGGTTGAGATATTTCGTGCGCCTGACGGCGATCGACCAACGCCAACCGTACATCACGAGCAGGCCGTTCATATCGAACGGACCCACCGTCTTCGATCCGCTCTTGTCGATAACAACTTTGTCTGGCCAGCCGTTTTTACCGATGGCTGCGCTCGGACAGCATGAAATCAAGGGTGTTTCCCTGTTTGTCGATTGCCCGGAACAAATAGGTCCGCTTGCCTTTGACATAGGTCTCATCCGTTCGCCAGGATCGGCCGGTGGGGGCTTTCCGGCGGCGGGCCTCTTCGGCAATCGCGCCCGCGAATTTCTCGACCCAACGATCGAGCGTTGCACGATCCAAATCGACGCCACGCCCGGCCATGATCTCTTCGGGATCGCGATAAGAAACTGCAAAGCGGACGCAGAAGTACACGGCGTATAGGATTACGGATTCGGGTACTGCCTGCCTTCGAAACCGATCGGCTCTTCACTCCTGCCACAGGCTTCTGAAGTCGCGCCAATTGGACCGGTCTGGAACCAGACGCAACGGAACTCCGAAAGTTTGCGACACGACCCATTGAGGCCGTCGGAGGGCGGTTACAGCATCAGTCCCATTCGTATCACTGCAGTGCAAATAAAAACAGTCTTGACTGTTTGTTGTGAAAAATTATCGTAGGCTCATCTTATTGGTAAGGAATGACGGGATGACTACTCGAGACGACTATCAGAACCGTAGCTATGGCGAGATCCCGGTGGGCACGGGTGCCAAGCCGGGGATCGTGGTCGTGGACTTTCAGAAAGGATTTACCGAAGAGAAGTATCCGCTGGGCGGTGCTCCCTTGGTCATGCGGGCATTGGCGAATACCGAAAAGTTGTTGAAGGTCGCGCGGGCCTACGGCGTGCCGGTAGCAAGCTGCAACACAGCATACATGAACGAACGCGAGATGCCCTATTGGAAGATCACCGCAGTACGCGAGACGTTCCGTCACGACCATCCAAGCGCTGCACTAGACCCGCGCATTCATGATCCAGAGTATGATCTGGTGGTTTGCAAAAAGGGACCATCGATATTCTTCAACACGCCCGTGTCTGACTATTTTGCAAAAGAGCGCGTCGATACAGTGATCGTGACCGGCTGCAACACCAGCGGATGTATTCGGGCGACGTCCATTGATTCCTTCAGTCACCGGTATCGCACGCTGGTACCCGAAGACTGCGTTGGCGATATTGAGGAGCAGCCTCACCACGACAATCTGCGTGACATTGGGCGGCGCTATGTCGATGTGGTCGACCTTGACTACACGCTCGCCTATCTTGAACGCTGGGCTAAGACGCGCGACGGCGGCCTGAATATGGCCGCCGCCTCTTAGGTCCCATCCCACTCACTGCGCCCCAACAGAAAGAGACTAGATGTCCCTGAAGCTCCTGAAGAATGCCCGGATCGTAGACGGAACCGCGACCGAACCAACCGAGCCAATGAACATCGTTATCGAATACGGAAAGTTCCGCGACGTTGGCCCGAATGTCACTGCCGATACCGATGACGTTATCGACTTGAAGGACCTCACCGTATTGCCGGGTCTGATCGACTGCCACGTGCACGTCATCGCGACGACTGCCAACCTTGGCCTGAACGCGTCACTTCCTTCATCGCTTATAGCCGCGCGCAGCAGCCTCTTGATGCGGAGTATGGTGATGCGCGGCTTTACCACGGTGCGCGATCTGGGCGGTGCGGACCGAGGGTTGCAACAGGCGGTTGACGAAGGTGCCTTTGTCGGACCGCGACTTGTGATCTGCGGCAAAGCGCTATCGCAGACCGGTGGCCACACCGATTATCGTGGTCCTTATGACAACAAGTCTGCTGCCTGGTACGATCAGAGCCTGGGTGCGATGGGCCGCATCAGTGATGGCGTTCCAGACGTTCAACGTGCTGTGCGCGAAGAAATCAAGAATGGCGCGCAGTTCGTGAAAGCGATGGCCGACGGGGGCATCTCGTCGCCATCCGATCCGGTTGGTTATCTGGTGTTCTCGGTCGACGAACTGAAAGCCATGGTTGAAATCGCCAAAGGCTTCGGGACCTACGCAACGGGCCACCTGTACACTGACGAGGCGATCGTGCGTGCGTTGGATTGCGGGTTTGAGTGCATTGAGCACGGCAATTTGATCGCTGATGACACCATTGCGCGCATCGCTAAAGATGGCATTCCGGTTGTTCCCACCAACATCACGTATGACCTTCTCGCCCGGAAAGGAGCAGAATTTGGGCTCCCGCCTGAATCGGTGGCCAAGGTATCTGATGTGCGTGAGGCCGGTCTGGAACGTCTGGACAAAATGCATGAGGCCGGGGTTCTCATGGGATATGGTTCTGATCTTCTTGGTGGAATGCAGACCGAGCAATCGGGAGAGTTTCCCCTGCGCGGACGCTATATACCCTCCGATGCGGTGATCCGGTCGGCGACGGTGGATGCGGCCAAGGTACTGCGGATGGAGGGGCAAATAGGAACAATTGCGCCCGGAGCTTTTGCCGATGTTGTTGCGGTCGATGGCAACCCATTGGAAAACCTCGACCTGCTGACAGGCCAAGGGGCGCACATGCCGCTGATTATGAAAGACGGCATAGCGATCAAAAAGGCAGCCTCGCTCTGATGACCTCACTGAGAGAATATTCCGCTCTGAGCTTTGACGTCTACGGCACGCTGATTGACTGGGAAAGCGGGATGATCGCCGGGCTGCGTCCATTGACAGATCGATTGGACATCGAGATGTCCGATGATGCGGTCTTGGAGATGCACGCACGAAACGAGAGCGCCGCTCAGGCGCAGACGCCGGCACGACCGTATTCCGACCTTCTGGCAACGGTCTATCGCCGCTGCGCAGAGGAACTGCGACTGGGCGTCGATTGGGACGAATGCGAGCGTTATGGCGCCAGCGTGCCTGACTGGCCGGCGTTTCCAGACAGCGCCGATGCGCTTGTCTATCTGAAACAACATTATAGGATGATAGTTCTGTCCAACGTCGACAATCGCAGCTTTGCCGGTGCAGCCGCAAAACTGGGAATCGCATGGGATGGCGTGTTCACCGCCGAGGACATAGGCAGTTACAAGCCTGCACAGCGCAATTTCGATTATCTTCTGACACAGATAAAGCGGATGGGAATCGCCAAAGCCCAACTTCTCCACACTGCCGAAAGTATGTTCCATGATCATGTGCCCGCCCGGGCCAACGGTCTGGACAACGCGTGGATTTTCCGACGTCATGCCAAGAAAGGATTTGGAGCCACAATGGACCCCGGCCAACCGGCGGAGACGAGTTTTCGCTTCAACTCCCTTCGGGAAATGGCGGAAGCCCACGAGAACGACCACAACTAAGAAACGACCTGCCCACGCATAGAACGAGGGCGTTCTGCAACATTCAACCAACGGGAAATAAAAATGAAACGACTGCTGACTTTCACCGCGCTGGCTGGCCTCATGGCCGGAGCCGCTTCGGCGCAGACAGACTTTATCGCCAACAGCTTTTACGACGGTGCCGTGCCGATGTCGGGCGAGGGCTATATCCGCTGGGCGGAACTGGTCAAGGAACTCTCGGACGGCGATCTCGTCCCCGAAGTCTTTACCGGCACTGTTCTGTTGGCGCCTCGCGCCTCGCTTCAGGGCATTCAGGACAACGTCGTTCAAGTCGCCCACCACGCTGCTGTCTATACGCCGTCGGATCTGCCGGTGTCGAACGCGGTGCAGGAATTGGGCTTTGCCTATTCTGATCCTATGGCCGCGATCTTTGCCGTCACCGATTTTTCGATGAACAATGAAACCCAGCTGGAAGAGTGGAAAGACAAGGGGGTCGTCTATCTCGGCGCCTATGCGACGCCAGGATATGTTCTGATGTGTTCCAGTCCGGTACGCAACCTCGAAGAGATGAAGGGTAAACGCATTCGCACTGCCGGTTCTGCCGTATCGGTCTGGGTCGAAGAGGCCGGAGGCATCCCCGTCAACGTACCGTCGAGCGAGATGTATACCGGTCTTGAACGCGGCACCCTTGACTGCGCGACAAACGCGGCAAGCGATCTGGTGGACCGTTCGTTGCTTGAAGTGGCCGAACACACCACACTGTTGTCGACCGGCATGTATTACTCGGGACCTCAGTGGGGCTTTAACCCGGGGTTCTGGGAAACCCTGACACCTGCACAACGCGAAGTTTTGATGGAAGCCTCGGCCCGGTCCATGGCCCGCATGGTCATTGCCTACAATGAAAAGGTCGATGCAGGTCTCGAGGCGTCGAAGGCTGCGGGCGGCAACGTCTACGAGCCTGAGCAAGACCTTGTCGACCACGTGACCGAGTTCCGTGACCGGACGACCAAAGCGGCCGCCGATAAGGCCGGGACCGACTATGGTGTTGCCGAGCCTCAGGCGTTGATCGACGATTTCGTGGCAACGATGACAAAGTGGCAAGACCTGCTCGCTGAAGTCGACACCACCGATGAGGACGCACTGACAGCAGTTGCTATGCAGGAGATCTTCAACAAGATCGACGCAAGCAGCTACGGCGTGAACTGATCCCTATCGGGGCTCGCGCCTGCCGCGGGCCCCTTTCTTTCCGAGCAACTCCGGTATCGGCAGAACGCTTGGAATTCCCATTCCAAACACGGAGGTTCGCGATGCAACTGGTCCTCGGAATCATCCGTTGGTTGAACATTGGCACCATCACCGCAGCCTGCTTGGTGATATTGTTGATGATGATGCATATAACGCTGGACGTCGGCGTGCGGTATTTCTTCAATGGACAGATCGTAGGCACGCTGGAATGGGTATCGTTTTATTATATGGTGGCGCTGGTGTTTCTTGCGCTCGGCTATGTCGAATACAAGAACGAGAATATCCGTGTCGACCTATTTGCCCAGATGATGCCGAAGTCGGTTCAGTTGGGGCTCTATGTCTTTGCCTGTATTCTTGGGCTCATCTTTTTCGGCATGCTTTTCTGGCAATCCCTGCTTGACGCCATCCGCGCCACGCAGCGCGCCGAAGAAGCGATGAGTAACTTTCGCTTCTTGATCTGGCCCGCCCGCTGGGCCCTTCCCATCGGATTTGCCGGTGCGCTTTTGGCAGTTTTGGCTAATCTTCTGCGCGCTTTCAGCCGCCGCGAAGCGCTTTGATTCATCGCGTCCCCCCTTCCTCGGAGTCTCCGGCATGAGCAATCTCGAAATCGGCATCGCAGGTGTCTTCGTCGCCCTGGCTTTGATCGCGATCCGTGTCCCGATCGGGCTGGCACTCGGCCTCGTGTCGATCGCGGGCATCGGCATCATGTTCAATGCGACTGTGGCTTGGGGGATGATCTCGGCCACCCCCTTTGACTATGTTGGCCAATGGGAGCTGTCCGCAGCACCGATGTTTCTGTTGATGGGCTTCATCTGCTCTTCGACTGATATGACGCGGGGGCTCTTTTTAGCCCTGCGTCTCTACCTCGCACGACTGCCCGGCGGTCTGGCGATCACGTCCGTCGGCGCATGCGCTTTCTTTGCCGCCGCCTCTGGCTCGTCCGTAGCCACGGCATCAGCAATGTCGCGGATGGCAGTGCCCGAGATGCTCGACAACGGCTATGACCGGGGTCTGGCCACGGGGACGATCGCTGCTTCTGGTACGCTGGGATCACTGATCCCGCCTTCGGTCCTGCTGATCCTCTACGGCGTCTATGCACAGGTGTCGGTTGGGCAATTGTTCATGGCCGGTTTTATCCCGGGGCTGCTGTCGGCAATGATCTACATGGCGATGATCATGATCCGCGTGAAAGTGAATCCGTCTCTGGCGGGCACCGTTCAAATTGACCCGACGCCCGAAGAGCGGCGAGAAGCCTTTCGCGACGTCTGGCCTCTTCCTACGCTGATCCTTGTCGTGTTGGGAGGCATTTTCTCCGGCGTATTCTCTCCGACCGAAGCGGGTGCGCTCGGGGCCTTTGCCGCGCTGTTGATCGCCATCGTGCGGCGCAAGCTGACCCGGGCGGCATTGATTGAAGCCGTTTCTCAGGCGGTGGTTTCGACCGCGTCGATCTTTATCATTCTGATCGGCTCGCTATTCTTTACCCGTTTTCTGGCGTTGTCGGGGTTTCCGCGCGCCTTTGCGGATGCGATACTGTCGGTCAGTACCGAAACCTGGTGGATCCTGTTCGCTGTGTCGGTGATCTTTCTCGTGCTTGGAATGCTGATCGACAGCATCGGACTGCTTCTGCTGACGTTGCCGATCCTCGTGCCGCTGGTGAACGAGGCCGGGATCAACCCGGTCTGGTTTGGGATCATCGTGATCAAGCTTCTGGAAATCGGGCTTATCACGCCGCCAATAGGGTTGAATGTTTACATGATCAACGGGGCTCTGAACAATCGAGTCACCCTGCCTGAAATCTTCAAAGGGATCACTTGGTTTCTGGCGATGGACCTGTTGACACTCATCATTCTCATCTTGTTCCCGATTCTGACACTCTGGCTGCCATCGCTCGCATATTGAGTGGTGAGCCGCGACCGACCTGGGAGGACAAATGAAAAAACCATCGGCCGAGTCAACCCGCAAGGACAAACCGGCGCAAGCCCGCAGCATCGTGATGCGCGAGAAGCTGGTCGAAAGCACGCTCGACGTGATCTACGATCTTGGCTACAGGTCTGCGTCGACTCCGGAATTCGTGCGGCGAGCGGGTGTGTCGCGAGGGGCGCTGCTCCACCACTTTCCGGCCCGATCAGACATCATCGTCGCCGCGATGGAGCGCCTGTTGAGGGATGGCACCGGCGAGATCCGGGACGTTGCCGAAAAGGTAGCGAGGCAGGAAGTCAGCCTTGAGGATTTCGTCGAATTCCTCTGGGAAATGTTCTCTGGAAAGTTCTTCTATATCTCATTGGAATTCATCAACGAGGCCCGGACTGACTCCGAGTTGCGTACCCGGATGATCCCGGTCGTCCAGGACTTCCACGCGGCATTGAACGGCATCTGGGACGAATTCGAGAAACAGGCCGACGGCATGCCCCACGCAACTCGCGTCGCGCTGAATCTAACCGTCTGTCTAATGCGCGGTATGGGGGTTCAGACCGTTCTGAAGGACGATCCGGGTTACTTCCGTTCGTTGCTCGAGGCCTGGCAGACAATCCTACCCCAGCTTGTCCAAAATCAACAGAAAGAGTGTTGTCACGTTAAATTCCGACCCACCAAAGAATGCTGATGCTCGGGCAGTATTGGGTAGTGTCGCAAAGTTTCCGTTGCGGTGAAGGTCGCTCGACTAGCGGACACACCTATCCATCGAGTGCTGCGAACGGCGCGAAGCCAGACTGGTCGAACTGACCTTTCCGGATCATATGCGCGACTTCGATCCCGGCAAGAGTAGCCGAAGCTGAATTCAGCGATTTGAAGGTCTGGATCGGCCCGGTAAGTTTCTCGATGAACCGGTGGTCCTGTTCAATGATGTTCACTCTCGGGCAAACAGGGTTACCCTGCCGTGCCGCGGTTGAGATATTTCGTGCGCCTGACGGCGATCGACCAACACCAACCGTACATCACGAGCAGGCCGTTCATATTGAACAGACCCACCGTCTTCGATCCGCTCTTGTCGATAACAACTTTGTCTGGCCAGCCGTTTTTACCGATGGCTTTCGCGAAAAACGCGGTGGCTGCGGCTTCGTCGCGACGCTCCGACAGCATGAAATCAAGGGTGTTTCCCCGCTTGTCGATTGCCGGGTACAAATAGGTCCGCTTGCCTTTGACTTTGACATAGGTCTCATCCGTTCGCCAGGATCGGCCGGTGGGGGCTTTCCGGCGGCGGGCCTCTTCGGCAATCGCGCCCGCGAATTTCTCGACCCAACGATCGAGCGTTGCACGATCCAAATCGACGCCACGCCCGGCCATGATCTCTTCGGGATCGCGATAAGAAACTGCAAAGCGGACGCAGAAGTACACGGCGTATAGGATTACGGATTCGGGTACTGCCTGCCTTCGAAACCGATCGGCTCTTCACTCCTGCCACAGGCTTCTGAAGTCGCGCCAATTGGACCGGTCTGGAACCAGACGCAACGGAACTCCGAAAGTTTGCGACACGACCTTTCAGGCGATGACAGGTGATCCAGGTTTAAGTCGAAATGCTCTAGTGGGCTGTGGCCATGGTCACCCTGAAACGCCTGAGCGCGACGAGGAAGAATATCGCGCCGAGTGCGACCATGACCACCAAGTCGGGCCAAACGATATCGAGTCCGGCCCCGCGATAGAGAATTGCTTGCGAAAACGCGACGAAATGCGTCGAGGGCGCCAGTTGCATGATATTCTGTAGCCAGACCGGCATGCTTTCCATCGGGGTTGTACTGCCGGAAAGCAGGTTCATGATCACAAGCACCGGGAGCGACAACAGGCCGAACTGCGGCATCGATGTCGTGAACGTGGCCAGCAGAATGCCAAGCCCCGTCACCGAGACGAGATAAAGCACCGCTCCAGACACGAACAGCGTGATCGACCCCGCGATCGGAACCGCAAGCACGGTCTGCACGACGATCCAGAGCGACAGGATGGCGGCGATAACGATCACCAGGCCGTTGGCCCAGATCTTGGCGACCATGATCTCGGACGGTGTTACCGGCATCACCAGCAAATGCTCGATCGTACCATGTTCGCGTTCACGGATCAGCGCGGCCCCGGTCAGCAAGATCGACAGGATGGTGATATTGTTGATGATCTGCATCACCGATGAAAACCAGACGGAATTCAGATTTGGGTTGAAATTTGTCCTGACGACCAGGTCGATCGGCAGCGTCGTGGAGGTGTCGTCACCGGATACGAACCTGGTGATTTCGGCACGGACGATCTGCTGGAGGAACACCGAACCGTTCCCGGCCTGCGCCTTCGCGGTGGCATCGACATTGAGCTGTACCTCGGGCTTGTGACCGTTCAGCACGTCAGCCTCGAACGAGGGCGGAAAGGACAGGACGAACACGAACCTGCCGCTGTCCATCACGCTTTTGATTTCGTCCGCCGCGATTTCCTGCGGCGGATTGAACTCGGGGGGCAGGATTGCGCCCAGAATGTGACCGGTCAACGCCGAACGATCCTGATCCACATAGGCGACCGAGGCGTTCGCGACCTCAAGCTTGGCCCCGGTCGCCACCGAATAGACTGCGAAGCTGAACACATAGACGATCAGCACGATCAGCACCGGATCGGCGCGCAGACTGCTGAGTTCCTTGAGGCCGAGCCGGAAGACATTGGTGAGCCACTGCCTCATGTCATTTCTCCTGCTTGCTCAGGGCAAGGACAGATACGGAAATGAACACTGCCGCAAACCCTGTCAGCGCGGCGTGATTGTGCCACAGTTCCGGAAATCCAAGGCCTTTGGTAAAAGTGCCGACGCTGATTTGCTGATACCAGGCCGACGGGAACGCCAGTCCGATCAACCGTCCGCCGCCCGACAGCGAGGACACCGGAACCAGCAAGCCCGAGAAGTTGACAGCGGGAATGATGGAGATGACGGCGGCGGCAAAAGTTGCCGCAACCTGCGTGCGGGTGAATGTCGAGATCAGCACGCCAAAGCCCGTGGTCGCCAGAACATAAAGCAACGTGCCGACAAGGAGAGTCAGGGCCGAGCCTTTGACCGGCACTCCGAAGACGCCATAGGACACGATGACCAGAGTGACGAAACTGAGCATGGCAAGTACGACATAGGGCAACTGCTTGCCCAGAATGAACTCGGTCCGTGTCACCGGCGTTGAGCGGAAGTTGGCGATTGAACCGGTTTCCTTTTCCCGTACGACCCCCATCGCCGCCATCATCGCCGGGATCAGAACCAGCATCAGCATGATGACCGACGGGATCATCGCGAAGACGCTCTTGAATGTCTGGTTGTAGCGAAGACGGGTCTCGACCGAAGCCGCCGACGGGTCGATGGCACGGCCATAGAGCCGCTCGATCTGATCGGACATGTAAGATACGGCAAGCCCTTGCAAGTACCCGCGCGTGGTTTCTGCCCGGAACGGCATGGCGCCGTCAATGGCCATGCGGACTTCGGGTTGGTCCCCCCGCAGCAGGGATTTTCCGAATCCCGGCGGCACCTCGATGGCCACGACAAGCTCGGCGCTTTTCATCCGGTCATCGAGCTCGGTCACACTGTTTGCGGGCAGTCTTTCAGCGAAATAGCGCGAGCCCGAAAAGCTCTCTATGAGTTCCCGGCTTTCCGCGCTCTGATCACGATCAAAAACCGCATAGGGCAGGTCTTGCACGTCGAATGAGATGCCATAGCCGAAAGTGAGCATCAGAATGACCGGGCCGAGAAACGCGAAGATCAACCGCATTGGGTCGCGCAATATCTCGATCGATTCGCGGCGTGCGAAGGCCCAAAGCCGAGCAATGTCGAACGCACGATGTGGGTCTTGCCGCCGGTCCGGCAATGCCATGGCCGGTGTCTGGGAACGCACATTGTCTGTGCCGCCAGCCGCTTCGCGCAGATATCCGACAAACGCTTCTTCGAGGTCATCGGTGCCTTTTCTTCTGGCCAGTTCGGCAGGCGTTCCAATCGCCAGAACCTTTCCCGCGTGCATCAGCGAGATGCGATCGCATCGCTCCGCCTCGTTCATGAAATGGGTTGAAACGAAAATTGTCACGCCGTCATCGCGCGACAGTTTGATCAGGTGCTGCCAGAACCCGTCCCGTGCGACCGGATCGACGCCTGAGGTTGGCTCGTCCAGGATTAGAATCTCTGGCCCGTGGATCACCGCGACGGCAAGCTGAAGGCGCTGACGGATGCCCAGCGGTAGGCCGTCCGGCCGCTTGTCGGCATCTTCGGTCAGGTCGAAATCGCGAAGCATTTGCGCAACCCGCCCGGCGCGGGTCTCGATCGGCAACTGATAAAGCTGCGCGTGAAGTTCCAGATTCTGACGGACAGTCAACTCGCCATAAAGGGAGAAGGCCTGCGACATGTATCCGACCCGCTGCCGGGTCGCCATGTCGTCCGGGTCCAGCGCCTCGCCGAACAGCAGCGCCTTGCCTTCGCTGGCCTTCTGCAATCCGGTCAGCATCTTCATCGTCGTGGTCTTGCCGCAGCCGTTGGAACCGAGAAATCCGAAGATCTCGCCGGGCTCGATCTGAAACTCGACCTGATCGACGGCAGTGAAATCGCCAAAGCGGCAGGTCAGCCCCCGTGCCTCGATGGCGGGCGGGCCGCTGACGGGCCGGCGCGGCGGCACAACGACAGCGCGGTGGCCTTGCCGTTCGGCCGCGGGCAGCATGGCGA
Organism: Sedimentitalea nanhaiensis DSM 24252; assembly: GCF_000473225.1. GTDB lineage: Bacteria > Pseudomonadota > Alphaproteobacteria > Rhodobacterales > Rhodobacteraceae > Sedimentitalea > Sedimentitalea nanhaiensis. The sequence continues at coordinate 4,257,965 of NZ_KI421509.1, read as the reverse complement.
TGAATGCCTTTTCCAGGGTTGGCTGTTCGGCGGCGTCCCGGATCTCGGTCGGCGATCCTGTCGAGATGACCTTTCCCGCATTCATCGCGGCAAGCCAATCGAAGCGCTCCGCCTCTTCCATATAGGCGGTTGCGACGATCACGCTCATCGCCGGGCGATCTGCGCGGATGTGGTCGATCAGATCCCAGAACTGTTGGCGCGACAGGGGATCGACGCCGGTGGTCGGTTCGTCAAGGATCACCAGGTCGGGATCATGGATCAGCGCCGAGCAAAGCGAGAGCTTCTGCTTCATCCCGCCGGACAGCTTGCCTGCGGGCCGGTGCGGGAACGGATCGAGACCGGTGGCATTCAGCAGATCGTTGATGCGTGCGCGCCGTTCCGCCTTCGGTTGGCCGAAGAGACGGCCGAAGAAGTCGAGGTTCTCATAGACCGAAAGCGTCGGATAGAGGTTTCGTCCCAGCCCCTGCGGCATATAGGCAATACGATGATTGCAGGCTTTGAGATGTTCGCGGGCGCCAATGTCGCCGCCCAGTACATGTATGTCGCCGGTTTGCAGTTTGCGCACGCCGGCGATCAGCGCCAGAAGCGTGGACTTTCCAACGCCATCCGGGCCGATCAGGCCCGCCATACAGCCCGCCGGGATATTCAGCGAGATGTCGGTAAGGGCAGACGCAGAGCCGTACCGGTGCGTGACCGAAGACAGGCTGGCAACCGGCGCAGACATCATTGTGGCAGCTTCACCGCAAGCACGTCGGGCCAGGCAATAGTGTCGTCGGTGCGAACATAGCCCACACCGGCAACGCCGGCCTTGGCTTGCTCCTGGTATTCTTCCAGCAACTCTTTTGGAATGGTTAGTTTGACCCGGAACATCAGCTGATCACGTTCATCGGCGGTTTCTACGGATTTTGGCGTGAACTGGGCCGTGCTGGCAACGAAAGTGACCTGGGCCGGGATCACGTAGTCGGGGATCGCGTCGAGGATAATCCGCGCTTCGGACCCGATGGCCAGCAGGCCAGCGTCGCGCGCGGGAAGGAAGATAGTCATGTATATTTCGGTCAGGTCGGTCAGCGTCACGACCCTGCCACCGGAGCCGACGACTTCTCCCGCCTTCGCGAGGACGTATTGAACACGCCCATCGTGCGGAGCCATCAGATCCGCGTCTGCACGGATGCTTTGCAGCCGTTCGACAGTCGCCTCGGCCGACGCGATCGTGGCCGTTGCAAGGTCAATACCTGCGCGGGCGGCGACCACTCCAGCTTGTGCGGTGATCATCGCGGACTTTCTTCGATCGACCAGTTCCTGTGGCGCATGCCCCCTGGCCGCGAGTTGCTCGGCACGGGCAAATTCCGCCTGCGCGAATTCCAGTTCGGACAGGCGCTGATTCAGCAGGGCCTCTGATTGCAGCTTTTGCTGCTCTGCCTGGGTGACGGCGGCTTGGGCCTGGCGCAGCTGAGCGTCGATTTCGGCGGTGTCCATACTCGCCACCAGGTCTCCGGCTTTGACCCATTGGCCCTCGGAAACACGGACCTCGGCGATACGTCCCGGCAGCTTGGCCGCCACATCAATACGCTCGGCCTCGATCCGCCCGTTCGAGCTGACGATGCCGGCGGGAAGTTCGGCGGGCCGACTGTTGGACCAGAATGCATATGCCCCTCCCAAAAGCATGATGAGGACGACAGCGACTGTGCCATAGCGTTTCCATTGCATTGGTCTTCTCCTCATCTCGGGTACGCTTAGATCTGCCGGACGTCCTGAACCTAGCCCTGCTGCGGTGCAGCGTAAAGGCATGCTGCATTGCGGTGGTGACATAACCGATATGCCAAACTGTCCGATGCGTCGGCAGGGTTTCAGACCTACCTTGAAACCAACAACGCAGCGTCTAACGCCCTTTCCAATTGGGCGATTTGATCAAGATCAATTGCCCCTATAGTTGATCTTGCGAGATCAATTGCCCTTGAACGGGTACCGCAAAGCAGGCGCGAACCATTCAGAAGGAGCGCGGTCAGTGAGCCATGCGATACCGAAATCCGCCAATACGCCCCGCGAGCTCAGCCCCAAGGCTGGGTCGGGCGGAAAGTCTTTTGCCCCAACGGTTTCCCTGGATTCGCCGAAACAGCAAGCTGGGCATAGGTTTGGACAGGATACGGAGCTGCCCGAGTTTCTGGATCGGGCGACCCATGCCGGAATGGCCCGGTTTACAAAGGGCGTGTCGCCTGCGGCACTTGCCGGGGCTTATCTGGATTGGATGGCGCATCTGGCGACATCTCCCGGAAAGCAGATCGAAATCACGCAAAAGGCATTTGGCAAATGGCTGCGGCTGTCGCGCTTTGCAATGACATGTGCCGGGGCACAAGCCGGTCTCGACCCCTGTATCGAGCCGCTGCCACAAGACCGTAGATTTCGCGATGAGGCCTGGCAGAAATGGCCCTACAACGTGATTTCTCAGGGGTTCCTGTTGAACCAACAGTGGTGGCACAATGTCACCACCGATGTGCGCGGCGTTACCCGTCAGCACGAAAACGTCATGGAGTTTGCGTCAAGGCAGATCCTGGATGCCTTTTCGCCGTCTAACTTCCTGCTCACCAATCCTGAAGCATTGGCAAAGACGCGCCAAGAGCGAGGCCAGAACCTTTTTCGCGGCTTTCGGAACTGGCTCGACGATCTGGACCGCCTGCAAAACGACAAGCCGCCCGCCGGGGCCGAAGCGTTCCGGCCCGGCCATGAGGTTGCCGTGACGCCCGGCAAGGTGGTCTATCGCAACCACCTGATCGAACTCATCCAATACACGCCGACCACCGAAACGGTCAGGCCGGAGCCCATCCTGATCGTGCCGGCATGGATCATGAAATACTACATCCTCGATCTTTCGCCGGAAAACTCGATGGTGAAGTTCCTGGTCGATCAGGGGTATACGGTGTTCATGATTTCGTGGCGTAATCCGGATGCCGAAGACCGCGATCTGGGGATGGACGATTACCGCAAGATGGGCGTCATGGATGCAATCGGCGCGGTGCAGGGCATTGTGCCGGGCCAGAAAATCCACGGCGTCGGGTATTGCCTCGGCGGCACGTTGCTTTCAATTGCGGCCGCAACAATCGGTCGCGACGGCGGCGATCCGTTCGCAACGCTCAGTTATTTCGCCTCGCAGATCGATTTCACCGAGCCGGGCGAATTGCAGCTGTTTATCAACGACAGCCAGCTGACGTTCCTGGAAGACATGATGTGGGATCAGGGATATCTCGATACGACCCAGATGTCCGGGGCCTTTCAAATGATCAAGTCCGTGGATCTGGTCTGGTCGCAGATCCTTCACAGGTACCTGATGGGCGATGAAACGGCGATGTTCGACCTGATGGCCTGGAACGCCGACGGCACACGCATGCCGTTCCGGATGCATTCGGAATACCTCCGGTCGCTTTTTCTGAACAACGAACTGACCGAAGGGCGCTTTCTTGTCGAGGGGCGACCGATTTCCGTGACCGACATCCGGGTTCCGGTGTTTTCCGTGGGCACGGCCAAGGATCACGTGGCCCCCTGGAAATCGGTCTACAAGATGCATCTGTATCTCGATACGGACCTGACCTTTGCGCTCGCCAGCGGCGGTCACAACACCGGCATCGTGTCTGAGCCCGGCCACAAGAACCGCAGCTATCAGATTGCCACGGCACGCCACGATGACCACTATGTCGATCCTGAAAGCTGGGCGGCACGAACCCCGAAAAAAGACGGCTCCTGGTGGCTGGACTGGGTGTCGTGGCTGGACGGGCGGTCGGGGGCACCCAAAGCACCGCCGTCTATTGGGAACGAAAACGCGGGGCTCGCCACCCTGACGGACGCACCGGGAACCTGTGTCGTGCAGAAATAGGTGTGTACCGCAGATGAAGGGAAATCAGAGATGGGCATGCTTGACGGTACGTGCGGTCTCGGGATCGCCAATAAAAGCTCTAGACCCCACATGCCATATCCTGGAAATGAACAGCGAAAGCTTTTGTCTATGCGAAAGCCGTAAAATCCAAAGCGGGACTCTCAATAAACGACAGTAGCGCCGGCCTTCGATCCGGTTCAAACCTTCGATATTCAGCATGGCCGGAGAGTACCGGGGCGAACGGGTGCCAACACCCTGAAAATGCCCTTTTGACCACGGGTGGCCAAGCGGCAGGGCAGAGCTTTCTGTGCCGCGTACCAACTCGGTTTCGATGCCGTGCCCGACACGCGAGTTTATCAAGAGCCCTCGTCTCGGGGTCTTTCTGGGGCGGAAAACCGGTTTCCTCTTGCCGGGCCGGGCTTTAGGATGGCGCTCTGATCAGTGGAAACGAACCGGGGGCTGCGCGTGAAAAAGGAAACTTCGCTGAACAGCCTGCGCCGCGGGTTTCTCATTCTCGAAACCTTCGGGGTTGGAGAGGACAGCCTGAGCAATGCCGAAATATCGGCGCGTACCGAGTTGCCGAAATCGACGGTGTCGCGGCTGACATCGGTGCTGTGCGATATGGGCTATTTGTTGCCAGCATCCGCAGTCGGAGGGTTTCGGATCGGGCCTCGGGCGTTGCGGCTAGGATATTCTGCACTGGCCAGCCTGAACATCCGTCAGCGCGCCCGCCAGCCGATGCAGGCATTGGCGAGCCGGGCCTCGGTCTCGGTCTCGCTGGGGATTCGGCAGGGCATTGATATGCTTTATGTCGAGCAGGCCCGCGGCGCGGCATCGCTTTCCACCCGCTTGACGGTGGGGGACCGGCTGCCGATCGCGGTCTCGGCCATTGGACAGGCCTATCTGTCGATCTGCAACGACGGTGAGATCGCCGAAATCGCGGCGCAGCTGTCAGCAACCGAACCGCAGCTGGCCGCGGATCTGGCCAAAACGGCGGCAGAGGCGCGCAAGCAAATCGCCGCGCAGGGCTATTGCCTGTCGATGAACAGTTGGGTGAGCGGGGTACATGCGGTGGCCGCCCCGGTGCTGGATCTCGATACCAAGACGCGGATGGCGATCAACTGCGGCGGGGTTGCGGCGCTGCTGTCCGAAACTCGGATGCGGGAAGAGATCGGCCCGGCGTTGGAGACATTGGCAAGCCAGATCTCGGCGCTGCCCCCGCGCGAATTGATCGCGCATTTCGGGCAATAGGGCCGTCTCAGGGTCGTGAACTGTGTCGGAAACTGCCCCAGAACAGGACGGCTGGGGCGGTTCGAGACAGGTTTGACCCGCTTTACGAAAACCGTCCACCGTCGATTGCGATCGTCTGGCCGGTCATTGCCGGATTACTGGCGAGAAACACGATTCCCTGCGCGACATCTTCGGGCTCGACCCAGCGTTTCAGCGCGGTGGAGGCCAGCGAGCGTTCGGTGCGGCATACCGGCCAGGTGCCGGTCCAGGGGGTGCGGGTCAGCCCCGGCGCGACCGCGTTGACGCGGATATCGGGACCCAACCCACGGGCGAGGTTGATCGTCATGTTGATTAGCGCCGCCTTGCTGGCCGCATAGGCCATGGAGCTGGCACCGCCGCCCAGACCGGCGATACTGGCGGTATTGATGATTGCACCGCCCTTGCGCAGATGTGGCGCGGCCGCGCGCGAACACCAGAACGGCCCCATCAGGTTGGTGTCCAGAATGGTGGACCAAAAGTCATCGTCCAGACGATCCAGATCCGACATCGCGATCGGCTCTTTGGTGGCCGAGGTTCCGGCATTGTTGACCAGAACGTCAAGCCCGCCCAGATCGGTGATCGCGGCGGCGATCATCGCCTCGGCCGCGTCCCGTTGCGAGACATTGCCAGCAGCAGAGCGGGCGCGACCCTGACCATAGGTTTCATTCAACTGTGCGATCCGCGTCACTGCGGCGGGATCGCCCGGCAGGTGGTTGACCGCGACCAGGGCGCCAGCGGCCAGAAACGCTTTGACGGTTGCCAGGCCGATGCCAGAGGCACCGCCGGTGACCAGAACGCGGGTATCTGTGGTGATGTCCATCCGCTCAGCCCAGATCCAGCATCGCGCGCGCTTCGGCAGCGGTAGCGGGTTCTTTGCCCAGGCCCTCAATGATCTGAACCGCGCGGCGCACCAGCGACGCATTGTCGGGGGCCAGTTGCCCGCGTGCAAGATAGAGGTTGTCTTCCAGCCCGACGCGGACCTGTCCGCCACACAGCGCCGAGAGCGCCACGATGTCGAATTCCGACCGGCCGATTCCAAAGGCTGCCCAATTCGCGTCGTCGGGCAGTTGCGATTGCAGATGCAGGTGGTTCTGCGGTGTGGCGTCGGCCCCGTATGGGATGCCAAGGCAGATCTGGAACAGCGGTCGACCGGTCAGAACGCCTTCGGCGATGAGCTTGCGGGCCAGAACGATGTGACCGATGTCAAAGACTTCAAGTTCAGGCTTGGTGCCGGCCTCTTGCACCAGCCTGGCCATGAGGCGCAGATGGTCGGGCAGGTTCAGAAAGGCGTGTTCACCGAAGTTCATTGTGCCCACATCCAGCGTGCAGATCTCCGGTTTCAGCTCCAGCACATGGGCGACGCGGTCCTCGGGTGCGCACAGCGTGGTGCCGGGGCCGCCCATGTGCATGTTCTCGGGCGACGGGACATAGCGCGCGCCGGCACCAGTGGTCAGGTTCAGTACGATATCGGCATCGGACGCGCGGATGCGTTCGACCACCTCGCGATAGAGCGCCAGATCCATCGACGGTGCGGCGGTCCTGGGGTCGCGCACGTGGATATGGGCAACCGCCGCGCCGGCGCGCGCCGCGTCGATCGCCTGATCGGCAATCTGCTTGGGGGTGACGGGGACAGCGGCGCTTTTGCTGGGGGTATCGAATGACCCCGTCAGCGCGCAGGTAAGGATTACTTTGTCAGACATGCTTAGTGTTCTCCGGCGTTCCGTATTCTTGGACGGCCCTGAATCCCGTGAAAACGGGCAGGGCCGCGCGACCGCCATAGCTCTGCCACAGGCGTTTCTGTTCCGCAACGCGGAACGATGTGCCATTTTGTACTTTTACATGCTGGAAATATGTGCGATCTGCGTCTCAGGGGCGCGAAACCACCCCGCGTCAGGGACATTCGCCAGCTTTGAGGAGAGAGACAGTTGTACCGATTCACGCAAATCACCTTTGCCGCGGCCGCCGTTGCCGCCACCATTCTGGGCACCGCGCCTATTGTCGCGCAGGAGCTTCCGAAGACCATCGCATGGACGGCCTATGGTGTCGGTGGGGCCAGCTATAATCAGGCCGTTGCCATCGGCAAGGCGATGAAAGAGGAACTGGGTGTCAACCTTCGTATCTTGCCCGGCAAGAACGATATTGCCCGCACCATTCCGGCGCGCGCGGGGCAGGTGCATGCCATCGCCGGTGGGGTCGCCAGCTATTTCGCGCAGGAAGGCGTGTTCGATTTCGCCGCAGCCGACTGGGGTCCGCAGCCGATCCGCATCGTGATGACCTCGATCGGGGATACCAACCTGGGGCTGGGTGTCGCCAATGACATCGGCGTCAAGACGCTGGCCGATCTCAAGGGCAAGCGCGTCGCCCATATCAAGGCCGCCGCCGCGTTGAACTATAACACCGAGGCGCTGCTGGCTTCGGCCGGGCTGACTTGGGACGATGTCGAAGTCGTGGAGTTCTCCGGGTTCGGGGATTCCTGGGACGGTATCATTTCGGGCAAGGTGGATGCCGCTTTCGCCCTGATGGCGACCGGGCGGGCCTATCAGTTGGCTGCCTCTCCGCGCGGGTTGATCTGGCCGGAACTGCCGCAGGACGACACCGAAGCCTGGGCCGTGCTCAAGGCCATGGCCCCCTATTACGTCTATAGCACCGGCACCGAAGGCGCTGGTGTCAGCCCGCAAAAGCCGCATCACGGCGCGTTGTATCCGATGCCGCAGTTGATGGTGTATGAAAATCAGGACACCGATCTTGTCTATGCCATGACCAAGGCGATGGTGGATTTGTTTCCGCATTACAAAGACGGCGCGCCGGGTGCCTCTGGCTGGGCCTTAGAGCGGCAGAATTTCACCTGGGCCGTGCCTTATCACGACGGCGCAATTCGTCTGTTCAAGGAAAAGGGCGTCTGGACCGACGACATGCAGGCGCACAACGACAAGCTGATCGAACGTCAGCAGGTGCTGGCCAGGGCTTGGGCCGATTTCAAGGCCACTCCGGCTGCCAATCGGGACCGCGACGCGTTTGGCGCGGCCTGGCTTGAGGCCCGTGCAACGGCGCTGACCGCCGCCGGACTGGAACCTGTCTTTAAATGACCATCGGGGGCGTCGATGCGCCCTCGACCGAGGACCTGACAGATCCGGTAGCGGCGTCTCCTCTCCGCTACCGGTCCCTGACCGGACCTTGGCGCATCCTTTTGGTTCTTGCCGCCATCGCCGCCATTGGTGTGGTGATCAATCAGCTGTTCAATCTGAAATTTTTCGTCGGTTTCACGCTGGTGGGGCCGTCGTTCCTGTATCTTCTGGCCTTTTTCATCCTGCCGTTCATTTTCATTCTCGCCCCGGCGACACCGGGCGCACCACGTGAGCGGGTGCCGCTGTATGACGTGGCGCTGGCGTTGCTTACGGCAGGCGTTCTGCTGTTCTTCAATCTCAACAGCGAAACCATCGTGATGGCGGGCTGGGAATATGTTGCGCCGCTGCCTGCGCAGGTCGCCGCCGGCCTGTTCTGGCTGCTGCTGATCGAGGCCAGCCGCCGCGCCGGTGGCACCGCGTTGGGCATCATCGTGGCAATTTTTTCGGTGTATCCGCTGGTGGCCGACATGGTGCCGGGTCCGATCCAGGGCTTTCCACAGTCCCCGGCGACCACTGCCGGTTTCTATGCCTTTTCCAGTGACAGCGCCTTTGGCATTCCGATGCAGGCGTTCGGGTCCCTGGTCGTGGGCTTTATCATCTTTGGAACCGCCCTGCAGGCGACCGGCGCCGGCAAGGTGTTCATGGATCTTTCCTTTGCGATTCTCGGCACCGTGCGGGGCGGGGCGGCCAAGGTGTCGATCTTTTCCAGCGGCTTGTTGGGGTCGATGAGCGGCAGCGTGATCACCAATGTGCTGACCACCGGGGCGATGTCGATCCCGGCGATGCGGCGCACCGGGTTTGACCGCGAACATGCCGCTGGGGTCGAAGCCTGCGCCTCGACCGGGGCGGTGCTGATGCCGCCGGTGATGGGGGCGACCGCCTTTATCATGGCCTCCTTCCTGCAGATTCCCTATTCCGATGTGGTGGTGGCCGCAATCATCCCCTCGGTGCTGTACTATCTGGCGCTGTTCTTGCAGATCGACGCCTATGCGGCGCGCCGCGGCCTGAAGGGCGTCCCGCGCAAGGAATTGCCGACTGTCGGTCAGGCCCTGCGAGAGGGATGGCACCATATTTTTGCCTTTGCGCTCTTGATGTGGATGTTGCTGGGCCTGAAGCAGGAGGCGGCCGCCCCCTTTTATGCTACCGCTGTCTTGCTGGTGGTGAACCAAATCTTTGGTGACCGGTTGGGCCTGAAAGGCGTGATCGATCTGATCTATGACATCGGCCGCACGTTGGTTGAACTGACCGCAATCCTGGTTGCGATCGGGCTGATCGTGGGGGCCTTGGTGCTGACGGGGCTGGCCGGCACTCTGGCCACGGATCTGATCGTTCTGGCCGGCGGCAACGCAATTTTGATGCTGCTGATGGGGGCCATCACCAGTTTTCTGTTGGGCATGGGGATGACCGTCACAGCCGCCTATGTGTTTCTGGCAATCATTTTGGCACCGGGGCTGGTTTCGGCCGGGCTTGACCCGCTGGCGGTGCATCTTTTCATTCTCTACTGGGGTATGCTGTCGTTTATAACCCCGCCGGTGGCGCTGGGGTCGTTCACTGCCGCCAGCCTTGCCGGGGCGAGCCCGATGCGAACCGGTTTTACCTCGATGCGGCTGGGTAGTATAATCTATTTCGTCCCGTTCTTCTTCGTGCTGAATCCGGCGCTGATCCTCAAGGGCACCCTGTCCGAGATCCTGTTCACGCTGAGCACGGCGGTGATCGGTGTGTTGTTCATCTCGGCTGGGACACAACGTTACCTGATCGGGTTCGGATCGCTGGCGGCGGGACGTGTTGCGGGCACCATTGCCCAACTCCTGATGCTGGCCTCGGGATTGCTGCTGCTTTATCCGGGCGGGATCGGCGGGCTGTCCAGTCAGATGGTGCTGCTGATTGCAGTCATCGCGGCAGCGGCAGCTTTGGTGCTGTCCTGGCGGGATAGAAAAACCCACATGGAAAGGACAGCGTAATGCGAAGCGCGCAACAGATTGCAACGGTTGCTGTCATCGGGCTGGGCACCATTGGCACCGGCTGGGTGGCGCAATTTGCAGCCGCTGGCCTGACGGTGCGGGCCTTTGATCCTGATGCGGAGCAACGCGCCGCCCTTGAGGCGACGGTGCGCGACATGCTGGTCCGCAACGGCCACCCAGAGGCCGCCGAGCATCTGTGCCTCAGCCTGCATGATACGCTGGAAGCGGCGGTCGAGGGCGTGGACTTTGCACAGGAAAACGTGCCGGAGCGGCAGGCGATCAAGGCCGATGTGCTGGGTCGGCTCGATCGGGCGCTGCCCGGCGACGTGATCATCGCCACCAGCACGTCGGGGCTGATGCTGAGCGATTTTCAGGACGCGCTTGCCGCGCCCAAACGCCTGGTGGTCGGCCACCCGTTTCATCCGGTGCAGCTTATGCCGTTGGTTGAGGTGGTGCCGGGGCGGCGCACGGCTGCTGAAACGGTCACGATTGCCGAAGCGTTTTATACCCGCATCGGCAAGGTGGCCGTGCGGCTGGAGAAAGAGGCCCCCGGCCATCTGGTCAACCGGTTGCAGGCGGCGCTCTGGCGCGAAGCGGTGGCCTGTGTCGAAGACGGGATCGCCTCGGTCGCACAGGTCGATGCCGCTGTGGTCAATTGCCTCGGCCCGCGCTGGTCGGTGGTGGGGCCGCATATGGCCTTTCATCTGGGCGGCGGCAAGGGCGGGCTGCGGCATTTCATCGACCAGCTCGGGCCCGGTATCCAGACCCGTTGGGAGGGGTTTCGCACCCCCGATCTGACGGCGATGACCGACCCCCTTGTGCGCGGCGTCGAAGATGAGGCCGCAGGCCGCGACATCGACACGCTGCAACAAGAGCGCGATAGAAAGCTGGCTGCGCTGCTTGCGCACCGCACGCGTGAAGGGTGAACTGCGCCCGGCAGTCAGCCCTTCTCACCGGGCATCTTATCCGGATCAGAACACCAGGGATCGACATTGTCGCAAGATTCGGCCGCTCGCGGCACCCCCAGCGGTTTCGATGACGTGAGCGACGGTCGTTACCCTATGAATTCAATGATGCCCGTCGGGGCAAATTCGATAAGGCACGGTATCGGGTGGCGGCCAGGTCAGAGTACAACGCAATAGCCCCGATGCGGTCTTGCCGTGTGGGGTTCTCTGAAATGAGCGGTATCAGATGTTGTGCACCGGCGTGATCGACCGGGCTCGGGAACCATTGCACCCAGATGCGCCATCAAGGCCAGCGCATTTTTGGCACGCAGCGATTCTGTGACGAAACCGGCCTCGCCAGGCGCTGGTGCGATATCGCGGGTGACATTACCGGATTGTCCCGGAATTTTCCTCGGTCACCGTCAGAGCCATCTGGCGGCCAAAGAACTTCACATTTTCCCATTGCAGCCAGGTCTCGGAGTCCAACCCTGAAATTGCTTCGCCGCTGCGGCTGACCGATTGTTCTTCGATCTCCGACGTAGCCGCGGCAGTGGTGCTGGCTGCGCCGGAGATAGCTGCTGCACAGGGCAAATCAGTTGCGATCCGCGCGGCGACCCATGTAAGCGATTTTCTTCCCATGGGGTGCCGCGATTTTCTGGCGATGGAGGGGCCACATCGTGCATTCGCCAAAGCCTTTGAGAGCGCTGGAGTCACTTTGCAGAATATTGATTTTGCCGAAGTCCGCGATTGCTGACCAATGAAGCGATGGACCTGACCGAAAAGGGGCAGGGTGCTCGGGCGCTTGACGAAGGGGGTGTCTGTCGTGGCGCTGTGCTTTGCCGGTGAACCTGTCAGGCGGGCTGAAGGCCAAAGGCCATCCTGTGGGGGCGACAGTCGTATCGATGCATGCGATTGCCTATCGTCAGTTGACGGGGCAGGCGAACAAGATGCAGCTTGTCAGCGCCGAAATGGGGTTGGCGTTCAATATGGGCGGGTTCGCCGTGGCAAATTATGTCTCGATTCTGGAAACTTGGAAAGTCTGACTGGCAATGAACATCTCATACTGGCTCTATCAAGCTGCGCTGGCACGTCCTGAAAGAATCGCTATTCGGGAAGGGGATAAGGCCTGTGCCACCTACAGGCAGTTTGCCCGCCGCAGTGCCTCCTTTGGAGCTTACCTCGCCAACGAACACGGTGTGTCCAAGGGAGACCGTGTGGCAATATTTGCGCGCAACTGCGTCCAGTATCTTGAGGTGCTGCATGGAATATTGTGGGTCGGGGCGATTGCAGTCCCGATCAATCACAAGCTGCACCCGCGCGAGGCCGCTTGGATACTGAAAAATGCGGAAGCCAAGGTGGTGATCACGGAGACCGGCAATGTTTTTTCGGAGTTCAGCGAAGAAAATTTCGGGATAGATGCCTCCGAGCTTGCAATCGGAAATAGTGCGCTTGTGCATGGTGAGAGCCGTAATGAAGGTCTGGCGCGAGAAGCTGCGCTGGACATGCCACTTCAGGTCGCCACTGATGATGTGGCTTGGCTTTTCTATACGTCAGGGACCACCGGACGGCCAAAGGGAGTGATGTTGACCCATGGCAACCTACGGGCAATGGCGCTGACCTATCCTCTGGATGTGGACCCTGTTTTGCCAGACGATCACGTGCTTTATGCCGCGCCTATGTCGCACGGAGCGGGCCTGTATAACTTTCATTCGATCCGGGCCGGTCTGTGTCATGCAGTTCCGCCATCGCACGGGTTTGACCCGGCTGAGATCGCCGGGCTGGCCGGAGAGTTGGGCAATCTGGTGTTCTTTGCCGCCCCGACGATGATCAAACGGCTGGTCGCTTATGCCCGCGTCAGCGGCTACCGCGGCGAAGGAATCCGCTCGATTATCTACGGCGGCGGGCCGATGTATGCGGCTGATATCCGCGAAGCTCTAGAGATTTTCGGCCCCCGGTTCATCCAGATCTATGGACAGGGAGAAAGCCCGATGACCATCACGGCACTGCCAAGGGATCTGGTCGCTGACAGCCTGCACCCCCGCGCCGAACAACGCCGTGCCTCGGTTGGGCTGGCGCAATCCTGTGTGCAGGTTCGCGTTGTCGACGACTCGATGCGCGATTGCCCGGTCGGGATTGCTGGCGAAATCGTCGTCAAAGGCGACACCGTGATGAAAGGCTACTGGTGCGACGATGCCGCAACCGAAAAGACGATCCGCGACGGCTGGCTGATGACCGGCGATCTGGGGATGTTCGACGAAGACGGTTTTCTGTCGCTGACTGACCGGAGCAAGGATGTGATCATCTCTGGCGGAAGCAATATCTACCCCCGCGAGGTCGAAGAGGTGCTTCTGGCCCATGATCTGGTATTCGAGGTGTCGGTGATTGGGATCCCAAGTGCGGAATGGGGAGAGGAGGTGGTCGCCTTCGTCGTGCTGCAGCCAGACGCCACCTGCGGCCCGGGCGTGCTGGACGCCTGGTGCAAATCCCGCATCGCGTCATTCAAAAAGCCGAAGACCTATCGTTTCGTGCCGGAACTGCCAAAGAACGGCTATGGTAAAATTCTGAAAACCGATCTGCGCAAGGTCTTGGCGGCACAGTCGGGCACAGCCCGTAACAGCTGAGGCAGGGGGCGGGTGGGCCGTTGATGTGTCAGGTCTCACACCCCCTGCCATCAGGCGTACTGGCGTATGGGTGATGACAGATTCCCCGCGTTGGTTGACGATGCGATTGCGGGTCTGGACAGTCCGGCCCCCCCCGCCACTTGTTTCGCGCGCCTTTATCGTGGCTGGCGAAGAGGGCATTCTTTCTTGTCAGGGCAAACGGGCGGATCAGACCTTCCACGGCATTGGAGGCAATTTCGATGCGGCCATCACGGAAAAAGTTCTGCAAGCGGTCCCAGTGCCGGTGGATACAGGCGTGTTTCCCGCCGAAGATCCGGCGCCCGCCCCCGGTGGCAACGCCCGATCCGCCGCGGTCGAAGACTTCTTTTAGTTTCCACGTGGTTTCCACGCGCCTGTGGGCGTCCGTCGCTTACGAGCGATCAGTGACCTTGGGCCCAGGAGGGTTCACGTTTTTCAAGAAAGGACGCAATACCCTCACGCCCTTCCGTTCCCAGAAGTGATGTGGTGAACCGTTCTGCCGCAAAATCTATGAGCGCGTCGGGTGCCATATGTTCAACCGCATGCAGCACCTCCTTTGTTGCGGCATTTGCACCGGGTGCGCAGCGCATGACCCCCCCACGAATTTCACTTTCGAACGCCAAAAGCCCGGCAGTGTCGTCGCATACATGATCGAGAAGACCAAACTCCAGTGCCTGATGGCCTTGGAACCGCATCCCGGTCAGCATGATCCGCCGCGCCAACGTGGCCCCGACACGACGCACAACATAAGGGGCGATCTGCGCTGGTGGGATCCCGATCATGGTTTCCGTCAGCGCGAATTTGGCAGATCTGGTGCTCGCAACGATATCGGCAGCGCATGCCAACCCTAAGCCGCCTGCCATTGCCGCGCCTTCGATCAGAACGACAACAATCTGTGGTAGGGTACTCACCGCCATAAACAGCTCGCCTGCTTCGCGGCTCATAGTGGTGACCTCTTCGACGGTCTGATCGCCGTTTCCGATAGCCTTGAAACTCTTGAGATCGCCGCCTGCACAAAACGTGTTACCTTTGCCCCGCAGCGTGACACCGCGAATGCTTCGATCCGCGGCTATCTCTTGTAGAGTATCCATCAAGGCTGCGCTCATTTCACGGGACAATGCGTTGCGCGTTTCGGGGCGGTTCAACCAAATGGTGAGCCAGCCCGCGTCTCTAACGATTTCCAGGGGGGGCGTTTTTGACATGCGAATTTCCTTTGGCGATAAACCGTATTGGCCGCTGGGTCAGGTTGGCTGGTAAGGATTAAAATCAGTTCGAACGGTGCGCCGTATCAGATGACATTTTCTGACAAGCCAATATTTTCGTCCCTTATCTTGGTCCGCCTGTCTTTTAGGCAGCGCATCAGCGCTTCATATTGGATGCGAAACCAGAAGTTTCACCAATCGCAAGTTCTACGGCGTTTTTGGCGCACTATTTACCTATCTGTTGCGAAACACGGGTGGGCGTTTTTCCATAAAGCTCATTGGCCCTTCGCGCGCATCCTCGGAACTAAATACCCGCTGTGCAATTTCATATTCTCTGATAAGGGCGTCGCGTTGTTCCAGGCCGACACAGGCGTAGGCCGACTCCCGCACTGCCTTTACCGCGATTGGACCGTTGCGGGCGATGCGTCCCGCCATTTCATAGGCTGTGTCGAGGACCCGATCGGAGCGAACCACACGGTTCAAGAACCCCCATTCAAGTGCCGTTTTCGAATCGATCAATTCGCCTGTCAATAATAGCTCCATCGCACGCGGCATCGTCATTTGTTGGGGCAGGCGAACCGATGACCCCCCGGCTGGGAACAATCCCCATTTCACTTCCTGAACCCCGAATTTTGCGGTTTCGGAAGCGATGCGCAAATCGGTTCCTTGCACAAACTCCATCCCGCCTGCAATTGCCGAGCCGTTGATAGCGGCAATGACGGGTTTGCCGACATCGAAATTCCGCAGGATGGCACGATCAAAAATACCGGGCTCATTTTGCCAACGCAATTCCCATTCGTTTTCGGGTTTTCTAGCTCCGCTCATCAAAGGAATAAATGTTCCGAGATCGCCGCCGGAGCTAAAAGATTTTTTACCGGTGCCTGTAACGATCACTACATCCACGCCGTCATTCTTGCTGATCTCGGTGAAAAAATCTCCCAGCAAACAGAGCGTTTCTGGGTCCAGCGCGTTGTGAACTTCAGGCCGGTTCAGCGTGATGCGGGCGATATTGTCATCGAGTTGATAAAGAACTTTCGACATGATGCAGTTTCCTCAAATTATTCTGCTGATTGCTCTTTGAGCATACGGCTTTCGAGCTCATGGCGAATGATCTTTCCTGTGGTGCTGCGGGGCAGTTCATCATCAGAGACAAAGCGGAACTCTTTGGGCCATTTGTATTTTGCAATTCGGCCCGCACATTGCGCTAACAGATCGTCTTCCGACAACGAGTGATCTTTGCGGACAATATAGGCGACGGGCACTTCGCCCCATTGCGCATCGGGTTTGCGGATCACCACGGCATCTGCCACACGTGGATTCGACAGCAAAACGCGCTCTACTTCGGCGGGATAGATGTTTTCACCGCCGGATTTGATCAGGTATTTACGCCGATCGACAAAGGAGAGCGTGTGATCGGGGTTGCGGATGAATACATCGCCCATGTGGAACCAGCCGCCCCGGAAATCTTTTGTATTGGCCTGTTCGTTATTCCAATAGCCGCTGAACAATGCCGGGCTGCGGATCACCAGTTCACCGGGTTCACCATCCGGAACCTCATTGTCGTCGGGATCGACCAGCCTGATCTGGCAGAGCGAGCTTTGTTGCTTGTCCAGTGATTGTGGGACTTCGCCGACCGGGATCAAGCCGCCCGATGCCGGTGCGAGCCCGGTTTCTGTTGATCCGAAACTGTTCAGATAGGGCGCATCCAGCAGGGTTGTGACTTCGGAAATTTGTTTGGGCGGGACCAGATCCGCCATGACACCGGCCCATTTCACTCCTATGACGGGGCGGTCCAGAACCTTCATCGCGGATAGAAACGGCTCGATCATCCCGGGCATCAGGGTCAGGCGGCCCAGTTGTTTGGACGTTACGATCTCGGCGAGTTCGGTGGGGTTGAAGCCATCCGTGACAATCACGGTGCCGCCCTGCATCAGCGTCGAAAACACGGTGTCGGTCGAAACCATGTGAAACAGGGGCGCCCAAGCGACAAAGGCATCTTCGGGGGTTACCGGCAGGTCGATCATTTGCCCCATGGTGCGCGCGATTTCGGCGCGGTGGCTGATAAGGGCGCCCTTGGGAAGGCCGGTGGTTCCACTAGTATAAAGAATGACAACACCGTCTTCGGGGTGGCACGGGTCGGGCGGGCGAATTTCAGACTCAGCAGATATCGCGGTTTCGTAATTGGGACCAAATTCCTGCAACGGGCAAATATCGGCGTGTTTCGCGCCAAGGTCGTGGTTGCGGGGCGAGGTGAAAATCAGTTTAGGCGTAACCAACTCAAGGCAATGGCGCAGCTCGCCTTCGGACAGGCGCCAGTTCTGGCAGGCGGCGATCACGCCAATCTTGGCCGTGGCGATCAGGATCTCGATGTATTCACGACGGTTTTCGGACAAGATAGCGATACGGTCGCCGCGTTGGACCCCGCGCGACAGGAGGTGATTGGCAAGACGATTGCTGCGGATGTCCAACTCGTGATAAGTCATTTGGCCGGCTGCATCCTCAAGCGCAATGCGCCGGGGCGACTGTCGGACGGAAATATCAAATAGCGCCCCAATGGTCAGGCCTGCTGATTGAAGCGCAAGCTGTGGAGATATGCCCGGAATGCTGGGTGCAGTCATGATCCTCGATCCTCTGTTGGCGACACGGCCCACCTGCCGGGATGAGCCGTGTTGTTGATTTGGTTTTCAGCGCTTATTCGGCACAGGCACGGATGGCTTCAAGGTCAGGAAACGTGGATAGGTTACGGCCCTGAGCGAATTCGCCCTGCATCTCACGCCACTGTTCGTACTCCTTCAGGTATTCCAGTTTCGACACTGTGATCTTGGCAAACAACGGATTGTCACAAGCTTCTTTCACCAAATTCGCATTCGACATTTCCTGAAGCCGTGTCATGTCCTCGGCGCTGAGGGTCGAGACGGTCACTCCCGTGTCGGTGAACGCTTTGGTCGCCTCGGCAGAGGTGCGCTCATAGTAGCCGATCGACCAGTTCATGGTCGCCTGTGCGGCGGTTTTCAGGATGAACTGCTGCTTGTCCGACAGCCCGTCCCAGACCTCCTGTGCGATCATAACACCGGCAACCGAACCGGGCTGGTGCCAGCCAGGTGCCATCCAGTATTGTGTCACTTCCTGAAACCCCATGCCATAGTCGGTGCTGGGCGAGGAAAACTCGGCTGCGTCGACGACGCCGCGTTCCAGTGATTGATAGACTTCTGACCCGGGAAGCATGACCTGTGCACCACCGAGTTCGGCGAGGATAGCACCCTGTGCGCGGCCTGACATGCGCAAACGCTTGCCGTTCAGATCGTCGAGAGACGCCAGCGGCTTTGTTGATCGCAGGCCGGATTCGGTCGAGATTACAGCGTAGGGCAGGTACTTGATGCCGTACTCGCCGTAAGCCGCGTCGAACATTTCGGCACCGCCCCATTCGTTGATCCACAGCACATAGTCTTGCGCCGAAAACAGCATCGGGAACGATCCCAAAAGCGAGAAGGCGGTGTTGGTACCTGCCCAGTATCCGGGCCAGTCCGCCGCGGCCTGCGTCGCACCGGAACGCACCGCATCAAACACCTGAGTCGAAGGCACAATGGTGTTGCCAGGGAAGAAATCGATGTTGATCGCGTCTTCGCCCAGCTTGTTGACGAGTTCGACAAAATGCTTGTCGGCCTCGATCAGGTTGATGCCTTCGGGCCATGTCGTTGTCATCTGGATATTAACCGGATCGCTTGCGAGTGCCATTTCGGCACCAAGCGTCATGGTTCCAGCAATTCCCAGGGCAACAAGCTGTTTCGCAATTATGGTCTTCATTTCCGAACTCCCATTATTTCTTTTCGGATCTTCGTCGGTCTTTCGCACTATCAGCGCGAGAAGATAAAAGTTGGCAGCCATGTGATAATCTGCGGGAATATCGCGCAAAGCACGGCTCCAAAAACGATCAGGCCGACAAATGGCATGACGCCGCGATAGATATGACCAAGCGTGACCCCCGGAGGGGCGACGCCTTCGAGATAGAACAGGGCATAGCCAAATGGAGGGGTCAGGAACGATGTCTGCAAGACGATCGCCATCATCATCACGAACCAAAGCGGGTCAAAACCAGCCTGTGTCGCCAATGGCAGGAAAATCGGCAGACAGATCAATACGATCCCCAGCCAATCCAGGAACATCCCGAGGACAAATGTCAGCCCCATCATCAAAAGGAAAATCCCCCACGGACCCAGCCCCAGCGCTTCAAGCGACCCGGCAACTGTGCGCATCCCGCCAATTGCCATAAACACACCGGTAAAGGCGGTCGCACCGACGACGACAAACAGGACCATGGCCGATGTCCGTGCTGTATCCGCAACCGCTTCATGCAGCATTTTCAACGAGAACTTGCCGTATACAATGACCATCACAAGGGTAAGGAACGCGCCCAGTGATGCTGCCTCGGTTGTTGTGGCCCAACCCGCAAAGATTGACCCGAGAACCCCGAGGATCAGCACGATAGGCGGCACAGCCATCTTCAACAGCATAAAGGTGATTTCCTTGCGGTTGGTCCGGCTCAATTCCTCTTCGGATACCGGCGGGCCGTATTCTGGTTTGAAGAAGGTCAGAATGGCGGCGTAAAGCGCATAAAGCGTCGCCAGCATCAAACCCGGCATTAGGGCGGCAGCAAACAGTTGCCCGACTGAAATCTGGGCATAGCTGCCAAGGATCACCAGCATGATACTCGGCGGAATCAGAATTCCCAGGCTTCCGCCCGCTGCGATAGCGCCGCAGCTCAGTTCTTTTTGATAGCCGTATTTCATCATCGACGGCAGCGCGAGAACGCCCATCACGGTCATTGATGCTCCGATAATGCCGGTCGTCGCAGCGAGAACGACGGAAATTGCGATCACGGCCAGCGTCAGGCCACCCTGCATCCGTCCGAACATCAGGCGCAGCGCATGAAACATGTTTTCGGTCACGCCGGAAGCGCTCAGCAGGCGCGCCATCAGGATAAACATCGGAACCGCGATGAGGATGTAGTTGTCCATCTGACTGTAAATCCGGTTGATCGTCAGTCCCAGAATTTTTGGCCCCGGCCCGAGATAGGAAAAGATCACCGCCAAGCCACCCAGCACAAACGCCAGCGGTTGCCCCAGGAATAGTCCGACGATCAGCCCCGAAAACATCAGGATCGTTAGAAGCTCCGCACTCATGCCTCAACCCCCGTACGCGCGATCCGAAAGCGGCGTACAAAGCTTGCAAAGCCCTGTAACAGCAGTAAAACGCCGGTTATGGGGATGACGGTTTTGATGTAATAAAGAGGCAATGCGACGATGCCCCAACTGGTTTCGCGCACCGCCCAGGACCGTTCGGCAAACTCCCACCCATAGATGATCAATACGATGACGAACGGAAAGAACAGAACGGCCATGGTGAACATGTCCACGATTGCACGGGCACGCACCGACAGGCGGTTCGTGAAAATGTTGATGGAGACGTGTTCGTTGTTTAGCATCGCATAGGCCGAAGCGAGCATGAAATGCAGCGCAAACAACTGAACCGATACATCAAACGCCCAGGCGACCGGTGCGTTGAACAGGCGGCGGGCCAGAACGTCAAAAACCGCGATAAACATGACAAATACGATTACCCAGCCCACAGTGCGTCCAACCACGGCGCTGATCCGGTCTATGAGGGAAAGAACCGCGTTCATTGCGCGGTTCCTTTTTGGGGGGCGGATCCTGTGCGGGATCGGCGTTTCAGAGGACGCATATCAAAAGTATCCTTTGCCGCCACCGGGGATTCGCCTCGCGCGAAAATCAATGACTTTTGAAGCTTCTGCGTGCCAGTCATGGGCAACTCGGGACGAAAACAGATGTATCCGGGGGCTTTGAAATATGCGAGTTGCTCGATAACCCAGTCGAACAGCCGGCGCGCCGTGTTGCTGTCGTGTGCGACGCCGTCTCTGACGACGGCACAGGCAAAAACCTCTTCATCGCGCAGCTCATCGCGTACGGCAATAACTGCGACCTGAGAAACGTCTGGGTGAGATTGCAACGCGGCTTCGACCTCCATCGCGGCAATGTTCTCGCCCGAGCGCCGGATGATATTCTTTTTGCGGTCGACGAAATACAGCATGCCGGTCTGGTCCTGACGCACGACGTCGCCTGTTCTGAACCAGTCGCCGTGCCATGCTTCTGCGGTTGCGTCTGGATCGTTCAGGTATCTGGAAAAGAAAGTTTTGCGTGGATCATCGCCAATCGACTGGACCAACAATTCTCCGACCTGGCCCGTAGCGACGTCGCGCAAATTGTCATCGACGACGCGCGCGTGCAACAGTGCGCCGGGGCGCCCAAAGGCGCGGGTCCCGACATGGCGAGGTTCTTCGCTGGCGATGAAGCCGCAGCCAGTCTCGGTCATGCCCCAAAGCTCGATGAGAGGAAAATCAAACCGTGCCTCAAATGCGGCGTGATGTTTCGGGTCTACGCCGGCACCGACCCCGATACGGATGGATGGTATGATTTCGGCAGAGTTAACGGGTTGCGACAGCAACATAGCTGGCATTACGCCGAGATAATGGATGATCGTTGCGCGCGACTGTCCGCAATCCTGCCACCAACGGGTTGGCGAAAACCGCTCGATCATCACGTTGCATCCGGCGACCTCGATCATGGCCGTTGTGGTAACGACGAGGTTGTTCATGTGAAAAAGGGGCAGGGGGTTCAGCAACCGTTCGTGGCCGTATTGAAGCGAGAGCATGCCCCCCCAATTGGCGTAGGCATGACCGGCCTCAAGCACATAGCGGTTGGTCAGCACGCAACCCTTGGGCTTGTTCGTGGTTCCCGAAGTGTAAAGAATTGCCGCCTCGTCATCGCGGGTGCCGGCCTGGCGACTGGCAGGAGCTTTGAAAACCGGTAGGCGATCGGGCAAAGCCGTAATGTTAACGCGGGGCAGCGGTTGCTCGCGTGCTGAGAGTGCTGCCTCCAGGGGGGCGGAGAGGTGAGGGTGAAACAGCACAATGGCCACGCCGGAGTGATCAATCGCATAGCGCATCTCAGAAGCCGTCGCTTGCGGATTCAGGGGAACGATTGAAACGCCCAGGCCATTCAGCGCCAGATATTGCGTGTAGAATTCGGGACGATTTCCAATCAGGAGGGCAACACGCATGCCAACACCGTAGCCGGCGGCGGCATATCGCTCGCGCAGTGCTTTAACCCCCTGGAGAAATGCGCCGTAGGTCTGCTCTTGAAACGGCGCATCTGGCGTCTCGCGCCACGCGACAAAGACGAGATCCGGTGCCATCTCTGCCGTTTTCTCAAAAAGGCTTGCGACGGTTTGCCTGTTTTCGTGTTTCAAACTTTGCAATCGTTCCTCCTAGCTCTTCTTTTCGTATTTTCGTATTTTCGTAATTCCGATACCCGATAAACGCGCCCGACTATTATTCCCAAAATGACAGAATCTTTTGCACCACTTATTCGGGGCCTTCTGCAAACGGAATTTACGCCAAATATTCCGAAAGCTGTGGATCGTTTGACGCGTTTTAATTCGTCGTCAGTTGCTTGCCGGCGTTGAAAACGATTTCATGCTTTTTCGTCGATTTCCTGTGTGAAGCGCGTGTTGGGTTGGGGTGGGTCGTGGGGGGCTCCGGCAAAACACTGGGCGATTTGGGTCCAGCGTTTGGCATGTGCCCCATGCGCAGTCAGATCGGTGTCCTTGACGTTTCGTACTTGGGTTGCCGTCTGGCAAAATGCGGTTGCGCTGCCTTCAATGCGGTTGTCCTGTTGTGGAGTATTCCATTCCCAAACATCCCCGGAAGGGGCGGTCAGGCGAACATATGGCAGGGGATTGGGTGCGGGCTCCTTGCGGATGGCGAAGGCAAAGGGAATCGTGACCACGGCCAGATGAGCGATATTGCGCAGTCGGTCGGTATCTGTCCGGGTCACGCCAAGCAGGTCAAACAGTTCTTGACCATGCGCCCACGTTTCCATCTGGCGCGCCGTGATCGAGGATCGTGCTGACATGTCAGGTCCGGCCCACTTCACCCGTGTTTTGGGGTCGGCAGTTTGATAAACCTCAGCCAGCCGCAGAGAGCCCGCTTGCCAGGCTTCCAGCAGCGCCCGTCCGGACAGAGTGTCGATCCAGTCATATTGGGCCTGCACCAGGGTTTTGCCCTGGGCGACCAGATCCGTAATACCCGACAGAAACGGCCCGAACCGGTCAGGCGAGGCTAGGGTAAGTTCGGCGGCATGGTTGAAAATGTGCAGATGGCCCAGCACATCGTTGATGGTCCAATCCTTGAACTGGGTTTTGCGCTCAAAATCTTTGTCTTCGAGCGGCTGTAGCAAAGCGGCCAGCGCGTTGCATTCCTCAAGAAAGCTCTGTGCTTCAATCATTACCGTCTACCGCTTCAATTTCCAGGATCAGGTCGCCAGCGCCGATCTGGTTCCCGATTGTTGCCATGATGGCGCTGACACTGCCGGCGATCTCGGCTCGGATCTCATGCTGTAGCTTCATGGCTTCCAGAACCGCCAGCCGGTCTCCGGCTTGAACGCTCTGGCCGTGTTTCACATGCAGTTCGGTCAAAACCCCATGCATGGGTGCGCGCACGTCGCCGGCGGATCCCGAGGCGTCTTCCGCGGCCAGCCGCGACAGGCGGGTAAAGCAATGGTTGTTTCCGTCCAACTCCAAATAGACGTCATTGTGGTCGCGCACCCAGAACACACCGCCGTTGCGCCCGTTGATCCAGATCGATGTGCCATGAATGGCGATTGCGATCTCGATCTCACCGACTTTGGCGGCATAACATTGCGCCCCACTCGGCGTTACCGTGACAGCATGGTCTTGCTCGGCATCGCCGAATTCAATCACCGTGTGCATATTGCCAGTGCTGGACCAGTTCAGCAATTTCTCTGAAATCCCCGGGCTGGCTGCGAGCGCCGCATCACATTCGCCGCGATAAAACAATACTGCGGCAACAGCTAGCGCACGCGCATCCGGCGCGGGGGCGTCAAGATCGGCTTGGGTGAATTCTTCGGAGATGAACGCAGTGGTGGCGCGGCCTTCCGAAAAGGCGGGGCGTTCAAGTATCTGTGTCAAGAAGCGTTTATTGCTGGTCACACCCAGCAACGGGCTGCCTTCCAGCGCCGCAATCAGGCGACGACGTGCGATTTCGCGGTTTTCACCCCAAGCAATAATCTTGGCCAACATCGGGTCGTAGAAGGGGCTGACCTGTTGCCCGCTGGCAATTCCGCCGTCAACGCGTACGCCTTCGCCGCTGGCGGGCGACCAAAGCGCTATCTTTCCTGTCGCGGGCCGAAAATCCTGGCCCGGATCCTCGGCATAGAGCCGGGCCTCGATGGCATGACCGGACAGGGTGATGTCCTCTTGGGTCATGTTCAGCGGCGCGCCCTGTGCCACCTCAATCTGCAGTGCCACCAAATCCAGACCGGTGACCATTTCAGTGACCGGATGCTCAACCTGAAGTCTGGTGTTCATTTCAAGAAAATAGAATTCTCCGGAGGCATCTGTCAGAAATTCGACAGTGCCCGCACCAACGTAATTGATGGCGCGTGCGGCTTCGATAGCGGCTTGACCCATAGCGTCGCGCATTTCGGGCGAAACGGCAGGGGAAGGGGATTCCTCGATTACCTTCTGGTGGCGGCGCTGTACGGAACAATCGCGTTCGCCCATGTGAACGGTGTTGCCTGCCTGATCGGAAAAGATCTGAATCTCGATATGGCGCGGTTGCAGGATCGCTTTTTCAAGGATCAGGATGTCGGACCCGAAGGCTGACAGCGCCTCGGATCTTGCCAGTCGAAGACCTGTTTCCAGTTCTTCTGGCGCATTGACCAAGCGCATCCCCCGCCCGCCGCCGCCCGCTGAGGCCTTGACCATCACTGGAAACCCAATTTCCTGTGCGGCGGCATGAAACCTTTCATCGGATTGGTCGGCGTCTTCATAGCCGGGCACGCAGGGTACGCCTGCAGCAATCATCCTGCGTTTGGATTCGGCCTTGTCGCCCATGGCGTCGATTGCATCCGCCGGTGGCCCGACAAAGATCAGCCCGGCCTCTTGCACCTTGCGCGCAAAAGCGGCGTTCTCCGATAGAAAACCGTATCCAGGATGGATTGCATTGGCGCCGGAGGTGCGGGCCGCTTCCAGAATACGCTCTGCTAGCAGATAGCTTTCGGCGGCGGGGCCGGGGCCTATGCGCACCGCATCATCGGCAAACAAGACATGTGGCGCTTGGGCGTCGGCATCAGAATAAACGGCAATGACACGGATACCAAGGCGTCTGGCCGTGCGCATGATGCGCAGGGCGATCTCGCCTCGGTTGGCGACAAGCAGGCTGCGAATTGGTGTCATGAGCGAACCTCGTTCGAAAAATCGGAGAAAATGGCGGGCAGGCGGATTACATTCGCGCCACACCAAAGGAATTCGGGCGCAAATCGCGCGCGCGCGCTTCGGCTGTGGTGTCCAATGCAAAGGCCAGAACGCGGCGGGTATCGCGTGGATCGATCATTCCCATGTCGAGCATGCGCCCGGATGTATAGAATGCGTCGGACTGTATATCGAAGTGCTTGGTTATACGGTCACGCTGGGCCTTGAGTTTATCTTCGGCGACATCGATGCCGCGCCGTGCAGCCCCGGCGCGGGCGACTTGATCCATTGTGGTTGCGGCTTGCTCCCCCCCCATCACGCCGGTCAAGGCGTTTGGCCAGGTAAACAGAAAATCAGGTTCATAAGCATAGCCACACATACCGTAATTCCCGGCACCGAAGCTGGCGCCGATATAAAGCGCGATTTTCGGCACCGATACGTTGGTGACCGCTTGGATCATCTTGGCACCGTGTTTGATCATCCCGGCATGTTCATACTCGGACCCAACCATGTACCCGGTTGTATTAGAAAGAAAAATAAGAGGAATATCCGATTGATCGCAGAGTTGAATGAAATGTGCGGCCTTGGTCGCGCCATCCGGGTCGATGGGGCCGTTATTGCCGATAATTCCACAATTGTGCCCGTGGATTCGCGCCTGAAGACAGGTCGTGGAGACGCCGTAGCGCGATTTGAAATCAGTAAAGTCCGAGCCATCGACAAGACGGGCGGCCAGTTCGCGCATTTCATAGGGCTTGCGGTAATTGACCGGTACAATCCCTGCGATCTCGTCGGGATCATAAAGCGGTTCATTGAAGCTGGTACTGGCCGAGCGCTTCATCGCGCGGTTCCAGCCGAGGCGCGTCATCAAATCGCGCGCCATTTCGATGCCATGGGCGTCATCATCGGCCAGATATTCAACCAACCCGGTGGTCGTGGCGTGCATTTCGGCGCCGCCCAGTTCGGCATCTGTCGCAATTTCGCCAGTGGCGGCGCGCACCAGTGCGGCCCCTGCCAATGCGGCCATGCCATTCTTGCGCACACCGATCACATAGTCTGACAGGCCGGGCTGATACGCGCCACCCGCTGTTGACGGCCCATGCAGGACGGTGATCACCGGAATACCCATCGCCGAGAGCTTTGCCAGACCCTGAAACATGCCGCCGCCGTGAGCCCATAACTCGACGGTATAATCCATCAGGTTGGCACCGGCACTTTCGACCAGATGGATGAACGGCAGCTTCTGGCGCTGCGCGATTTTTAAACACCCCAAAGCCTTTTCCACCGATTTGGTGGTCACGGCCCCGGCGTTGATACCACTGTCATCGACAACCACCAGCGAGCGGACGCCGCCGACAAAACCAATCCCGGTGATCATTGACGCCCCCGGCACCGAGGTTTCAGGATCTGGATCATCGACCAGATAGCTGGCCAGATTGTAAATCTCCTGCCATGGCATGCCCGGATCGAGCAATTTCGCCAGACGGTCGCGTGGGGTCAGCTGACAGCGTGCCTCGAACCGTTCGCGCCGTTGCTCTGAGCGCGCTCGGGCGCGATCCTCGATACTGCGGAGGCGGTCCACCAATACCAGCATATCGGTGCGGTTTTCGGTGAAATCGGCCGATGCCGATGACAAACGGGACGCATAAACAGTCATTTTAGCTCCTTGGTCATGCTTTCGGGTATGCGCACTGGACAATCCAGAAGCAGTTGCGAGAAACCCTTGGCCTGCGGATCGTTGCGTAGGCTGGCTATGCCGCCCCCAGCTAAGGCATCGTGCATCAGAAAGTTAATGGCATGGCTTTCGGGCAGCAGAAATTTCTCAATGCGGCCCTTAACAACATGGCCGTAATGGGCTTGCAGGGTTGTGTCATTCAGCGCGTCCCAGATATAGGGCAGATAATGCGGGTTGCGTGCTATCACGCCAACGTTTGCCTTGTTTCCCTTGTCGCCGGAGCGGACCCAGGCCAATTGCTGCAAGGTCACCTCGATCTGGCCCGGTTCGGAAATGGCAGGAGCAGTGGGGCGCGGCAACGAGGCAGCATCGAACGGCGCGCCAGAGGCAATCGCCACGGGTATTTCACGGTCGTCAAGGTTTACCGCGACGTCGATGGTCTCTTTTGACGCGATAAACGAGAATAGGCGCACCACCGGAGACGGTTTGCCCAGACCGCCACCCAGACCGCAAAGTCCGGGCGGGCAGGCAAGCGCAAGGCCGACCGCCTCTTTGAACATCGCCGCTGGGCCCGCTTTGTCGGGATGGCTTACCGCGATCTTAAGCGTTACTTCGCGCGTGTCTTCCCGGCGCGCCAGGTCTCCAAATTGACTTTCGGTTCCGAGAATTTCGACATTGGTGTCGGTAAACCCATCGAAACCGGCGCGGGCGAGAGTAGCAGTGGCACGGTTCAATGTCGCCTTTGCGAACATGCGCGCTTTGCGCGGCGCATCTGCACCATAATAACCAAACAACTGGATACCGCGAAATCCATCCTGGTAGGTCATGCTGACCTTATACCCGTCGGGTGCCGCATGCCCGGTGGCGTTGGTTACTTTCACCCGATTGGGTGCCTCCTGCGTGATGCGGACGGTCGAGAAATCGCAGATTACATCGGGCAGCGGATAGGCCTGTGGATCGCCGATTTCATACAACATCTGCTCGCTCACGGTACCGATGTTGACGATACCATCGGTGCCCTCGGGTTTGGTCACGACGAATGATCCGTCGCTCGCGATTTCAGCAATCGGATAGCCGATCGTTTCCATTCCTTCACCGACATCCTCCCAATCGGTGAAGTTGCCGCCGGTGGCCTGAGGGCCACATTCCAGAATGTGACCGGCGAGCGCACCGCCCGACAGCCTGTCATAGTCAGTCGGCGTCCACCCGAAGGCATGAATACATGCCCCCAGCGTGACTGCGCTGTCCACGCAGCGTCCTGTTATGACAATGTCTGCGCCCTGTGCCAAAGCTTCGGTGATGGGGAATGCGCCCAGATAGGCGTTGGCAGAGGCGATGGTTTCGATTGCCGGAAATGGAGCGCCGGAGAACATTTCGGTCACACCTGAATCTGCATAGTCCTGCAAGCGGTCTGTCAGATCATCGCCAGTCACAACGGCAACCTTCAGCGAAAGCCCGGCATCCGCGATCATGGTGCGTAACTTCGTACCGCAAGCCATTGGGTTCAGGCCGCCTGCGTTGGAGATAATCTTGACGCCCTTGGCTGAGATGGCGTCTAGATTTGGGCCGATGGCGGCGCTCAAAAAGTCGGGAGCATACCCCATTTCAGGGTTGCGCGCCTTGGCCCGTGCGAGAATGGACATCGTGATTTCAGCGAGATAATCATATACGATAACGTCAACATCACATGACAGAAGCTGCGCTGTGGCGGATGGCGCTTCACCCCAAAAACCGCTAGCACCGCCGACTTTAAAAATACGCGACATGTTTTCCAGTCCCACATACAAACCGTATAGTCTGTTTCTTTAGTATCGTAATATACGAAACGCAACTGCAATCTCAGAGTGCCCAGCATGACCGAACGTACATCTTCAAATCCCCCTCCAAATCGTCAGGAACAGCGCAGTGAGGATACCCGCCGCCGGGTTTGTGACGCCGCAGTGAGTTGTCTTGATGACATGGGATATTCCGAGACGAGCATCCAGCGTGTGCAGGAGCGTGCCGAGGTTTCGCGCGGGGCATTGATGCACCAATTCGCGACCAAAGAGGATTTGATGGCGGACACTCTGTCGCGCCTTCTTGCTCCAACGCGGACGGGCAAAAGCCAAAACGCGGCGCGCCGCAACACAGTTGCGCGCGGCGTTTCAATGGAAAACGATCTTCTAAGCTTGTGGTCCAAGGTAGTGGACCGGCCTGAGGGTCGGGCCATGGTCGAGATACTGGTGACAGCGCGGACGGACAAGAAGTTGCGCGACAAGGTCGAGCCGGTTCTCAAGAAATACAATGATGACATCAATCAAGACATTCTTCGTGTCTATCAATCGACCAATGGCACTGACGAAGATGTGGTTGAACTCTGGGCGATCTGTCGGGTATTTTTGCGCAGTTTGCACCTTCAGGAGCGGTTTACATCCGATCCCGAAGCCGCACAGAAGATGATAAGCCGCTTCGCGAAACTGGTTGCGCCTCATATGCGGCGTCGCCAGCCTGAACCTGATCAGTGATTCAGCCTGACTGTTGGCTGTATGACCCCATTGTTTGATGGTGCGACCCTTTCTCGGGCCTGGAAGGACGCACTATGGGACAGGTTCGTCATGGTTGTGCCACGACCACGCACGCCGTCAGGGCTGCAATACGGAAATCTACTGCCCGGCAGGGCATCGCGCAGCAGTGTCCCGAGAGGGTGGCCGTGCCAAGGGCGGCATGAACATCAGACTGCACGCGGTCACAGACATCTGCGGACCTCCGATCCGTTTCGTCATCACCGCAGGTCACCTGAGCGATCATACCGGCGCTGCTGCCTTGATCAACGGCCAGCCAAAGGCCGAGCGGCTCCTCGCTGACAGAGGAAATGACGTGGATTTGCTCCGAGAGACCCTTACGGACGAGGGCACAAAGCCCTGCATTCCCGGGCGCAAGTTGCGCAAGACGCCGGTAAATACGACAGGCGCCGCGGCGAACGGCACCTCTTTCGGGTCTTCTCTGAATCCGGCGTCGGTGTCGTTCCAGCTGTTGGCCACCCGCCCAAGCGGCATCAGTGCGTGCAGGCCAAACGGTTACGCAGATGAGAGAGACGTTCTTGAAGGTCTGCACCATTTTTTCTCGCGCCCTTTTCTTGCGGCGGGCTTATCTGGCAACCGATATTCTGGGCGGCGGCCAGTCCCCGTCCAGAGCGGCGTTCTCGGGCCAGTACAGCCGCATGACCATGTTGATCGGAGCATCGGGCGCAGGGGGGGCAGTTGGCCTTCGGCGATCACTGATTTCACGTCGTCGGAGAGGTCGGTGGCGGGAAAGGGCGTGTCCGGCGCATCACCGGCACTGACACTACGTCAGTGAAGGTCTGCGGGGCGGGCTGGAGATGTGTGGTGCCGTGATATCGCCAAAGATCTGCGCGCCCGCTGGCGGCGGGATCCAAAAATGCCAGCACGGGAAATGGTATTTGGGAGCGAAGGCACATGAGAAATCTCGAAAAGCTTGCGGCTGGCACCGCTTTGGGTGCTGTAAAATCTTCGATCTGACCCATACGTTGGCCCCGGATTTCCCCGTGATTATCCTGCCGCAGAAATTTGGGAAATGTGCCCGCTTTCGCATGGACGAGATCAGCTCACATGATCATCGCGGCCTTGCGTGTGAGTGGCACAACATCACTCTGTCAGAGCAAACCGGCACACATTTCGATGCGCCGTCGCACTGGATTTCCCGGCGCGATCTGCCCAATGGGTCGGTCGATGAAATTCCCGTTGAGGGCTTTGTCGGCCCGGTCGTGGTTATTGATTGCTCGGCGGGCGCGGCAACGAATGGTGATTTTGCATTCACGCCAAATTTTATCAAACTCCGGGAAACTGTGAATGGAGGAATTCCAGCGGGCGTCTGGGTCTTGATGCGGACTGCTTGGTCCGAACGCTCTGGTTCCGAGTGCTTCGACATGAGAGAAGACGGGCCAGATTCATCTGGCCCCACGCCAGAGGGGATCCGGTTCTTGACCGACGAGGGCGATATTCGTGGTTTTGGCACCGAGACAGCCGGGACGGATGCAGGGCAGGGGCGCAGTATGTTCCTCCATACCCCGCGCACACTTTCTGCATGGTGCCGGCAAGTACGGTCTTCAGTGTCTGGCCAACCTCGATCAACTCCCACCCGCTGGAACAGTCCTTGTCGCACCGTCCCCAAAAATCAATAACGGAACCGGCAGCGCGCTTAGATTTGTAAGTGCAGTCGCGACCCCGGGTTGTAGCGGCATGCTCGTGCCGCGAGGTCTTGCCCATCTCACGATGCGGAGTGGATTTCGCAATCTGCGCGACATATGCGGTTCGCAACCGCTGGATTTCGAGATCTATGCGTCAGGTCACCGGCGTTGGTCGGATGTTGCCAAGGCGCAGGCCGTGGCGAATACACTGGAGCCCGCGCGACGGTCGACGTCGTGGCGGAGCGGTCTCCGTTGCGTTCCTCTTGCCGCAGTTCGCCAGCATAGGTCCTGCGGCGCAGCCCTGGTCTGCACGGCAGTGGATGCGCCGTTTGGAGCCACCCACTGGCGTGCAATCAACAGCCACCGTTTTTCAACCGGAGGCGGATTCATCCAGAATTCTATCATAAATCAGACGAACTCCTGTCTCGATCTGCTCAATTGGAATCGATGAATAGCCGAGTCTGAAATATTCTGTCGGCACATTGCCACCACCAAAAAAGGGAGCGCCCGGCTCGATAACCACTCCGTCGTCAATAAGCTTGGTGGCGAGGTTTTCCGTATCGATGCCTGCTGGGGCCTTGACCCAAAGGCTGCTGCCACCGAATTGGGCGGCACCTGCAATCTCGAGGTTTGTCTTTCCAAGAGCGTCAACCATCACTTTGCGGCGCCGCGCAAATTGACGGCGCATGTCGCGAATGAGCAAGTCATAGTGCCCCTGCGCCAGAAAGTATGCCGCTGTTCGTTGAAGATGCCCCGGTGGATTACGCAAGATCATTGAGCGAAGTTCTTTGGCTTCGGCGATCACGTGCGCTGGTCCGACTAGATATCCCAGCCGGAGTCCAGGAAACAGCGCTTTGGAGAAACTGCCCGCGTATAGGACACGTTGGTTGGTATCTGTTGCCTTCAAGGCCGGACTTGGTGGCTCGAGGAAACTCATTTCGAATTCGTAATCGTCCTCAATGATAACCATGTCGCGGGCTTGAGCCTGCTCAAGAAGCTGCGTGCGACGCATGCGAGACATCGTTGCCCCGGTCGGCGCATGGTGACTCGGTGTCACGAAAACAGCCTGAGTTTCTTCCGGTATTTTCTCGGGTGGCAATCCCTGGTCGTCTACATCCACCATCGAGACTTGCGCACCGCACCAGCGCAGCGCCTGCAAGGTGTCCGGATAACCCGGGTTTTCACAGACCGCTTTTAGGGGCGCGCGGGTTAAGAGTTCGACAGCCAGCCAGATTGCGTTTTGGGCACCAACCGTTATCAGTATTTGTTCTGGGCGTGCCGCTATTCCTCGACGCGGCAGCATCCGGGACAGAACATAATTGACAAGCAGGGGGTCATCGGTGGCGTCGTTGCTTGCCATGGCATCGAAGTCGCGGGTCCCCATCGCTTGACGCGCGCATCCCCGCCAAGCCGTATGGTTGAAGATAGTTGCGTCCATCTCGCCGAAAACAAAGGGATAAGGCAAGCTGCGCCAGTTCTTGGGCTTAACAATTCGCCGACGGTCCTGGAGAGATTCCGAGACGACATTTCTCCAGGCTTCGCTGTTTTCACTGGGTTTGCCGACGCCATCGGCAGACAGGCGCGGAACGGCATCGGTATGGGCGACCAAATATCCGCTTCGGCTCTGCGTCTCAAGATAACCCTGGTCCACCAGCTCTTGATAGGCCAGCGACACAGTCATTCGTGCGACGCCGAGATGTTCGGCCAGCTTGCGGGAAGATGGCATCAAGGCACCGGGCAAAGCCTGCGCCGATAAGATCGACGCCACAACGATTTCTCTTATTTGCGACTGCAGCGGCCGCCCCGAGGTGCGGTCGAGAAAGAAAATTTCTGGGGCGATGCGAACTTTGGGCATTATTCGGATTGTGTTGTCCGATCTGGTCTAAGTCAATAATAGATCTGGCCCTAACGCTACGTTAACGAATCCACCTATCGAGCAGTCAGCTTGGGGGCGGACGAGGAGAATTCCCCACAGGCAGTGCGCTCAAGCGCAGGCAACAATTGGAGGACTTCATGACAATCTTTTCACGGTTCAACGCCGTCACAACAGCCGCTGCGGCATCGGTATTGCTCAGCATGTGTGCGGCCCAGGCTGACAGTTTCAATATCGCGGTCGGCGACGGTGCCGGTGGCACTCAGGAGGCATTGGGCAAGGCGTTCATCGCAGCGCTTGAGGAAACCACGGATCACACGGCATCCTTGTTTTTGAACGGACAACTCGGCGACGAGCAGGCAACTGTGAACGATCTGTCCATTGGTACTCTGGATTTTTCGATTCTGGCCATCAACAATATCACGCCATTTTCGCCGTCCGTTGGCACCCTGACGCTGCCTTACGTGATCCTGAGCCTTGAAGACGCCATTACCGTAACACAGGGTCCGATCGGTCAGGAGATGGTCGAAAATACTGTGCGTGACGCTGGCGTGCGGATCATCGGCTGGGCCTATTCCGGCTTTCGCGTCCTCACCAACTCTGCCCGTCCGGTCAAAACCGTAGCTGATCTTGAGGGCCTGGTGATCCGGGTTCCACCGAACGAAATCATGATCGCCACTTACAAGGCTTGGGGTGTCAACCCGACGCCGATGGCGTGGTCGGAAACCTTTACAGGTCTGCAGCAGAAAGTCGTGGACGGTCAGGACAACCCTTATATCACCGTATATGCGATGAAGTTCGACGAAGTTCAGACATACATCACAAACCTGCGCTATCTGTTCTCGATCGAACCGCTGGTTGTCTCTGAAGCGGTTTTCCAGGGCCTTTCGTCTGAAGATCAGGCGGCCGTCCTGGCGGCTGGCAAATCTGCGACCGATTTCTCGGTACAATTTCTGCGCAACGAGGAAGAGACCATCAAGGCAGAGTTGGTTTCACGCGGGATGGAGATCTCCGATCCAGCAGATAATGAAGCCGAATTCATCAAGCTGGCGACCGAAGCTGTTTGGCCTCAGTTTTACGAGCCCATCGGCGGTGTCGAAAAGCTGAACGATGTGCTGACCGCGCTGGGTCGCGATCCTGTCAACTGAAACACGACAGAACAGAAGCGCGCGTTCCGCGCGCTTTACCAACCTGGGAGGAGGCACTGGAATGACAAGTTTTTGGAACGCCCTGAACAATATCGAAAGCTATATCTGTCGCGCTTTGCTCGTGATGTTTGTGGCGCTTCTATTTACGCAGATCATCTCACGCGAAGTCTTTGATCACTCGTTCTCATGGATAGAAGAACTCTCTGTCTACATGTTTGTGTGGTTCGTTTTCTTCGGGGCCAGCTACGCGGCCAAGATGAGTGCCCACAATCGGGTAACCTTCCAATTCGGCATGCTGCCGCGCGGGTGGATAAAATGGATTGAAGGGTTTGCCGATCTCTTCTGGATATTTTTCAACATCTATTTTGTCTACCTCGCCTACGACTTTGTCTTCAACAAGATGAACAAGTTTTGGAAGTCTCAGACCCTCGGGATCGAGATGAAATGGATCTACATGGTGCTGCCGATTGCCTTCACGTTAATGACGATCCGCATTCTTCAGGTGAACTACCTCAAGCTGGTCAAAGACGTTGATGTGCGTGATCCAGACAAGATCGACCTTGATGACTTCAAATCCGACAAAGATGCCTGAGCGCGCTGGGGAACACTTCCATGGAAAATGAAATCGTAACAATCCTGTTCGGCAGCTTTCTGGGCCTATTGGTTCTGGGCGCACCGATCACCGTGGCGTTGGGGGTCTCATCGCTAATCTCATTCCTGTACCTGGGCGACAATCCGATCAAGTTCGTCCAGATCGCGTTTACGTCCGTCGGATCCTTTCCGCTGATGGCATTGCCTGCATTCATTCTTGCCGGGGCGCTCATGGAAGCGGCAGGCATTTCAAAACGCCTGATCAATGTCGCGGAAAGCATGGCGGGGCCATTTACAGGCGGACTTTCTGCCGCGACCGTGATGGGCTGTCTGTTCTTTGGCGCGATTTCCGGCTCGGGTCCGGCGACGACCGCAGCTGTCGGTATGTTGATGATACCGGCAATGATCAAGCGCGGCTATGACCGTGGCTATGCGTCGGCTGTCACGGCATCCGCCGGTGGTCTGGGCATCGTTATTCCACCTTCGATTCCGATGGTGATATTTGGTATCGCGGCTTTGGGCATGATGGCCCCGGCTGAGGCAGTCGAGAAATATGGCACATTTCAGACTGTCTCGATTTCCAAGCTGTTTATTGCAGGCTTCATCCCGGCCTTCGTCATTGCGGGCAGCTTGCTGATCATGAATTGGATCATGTGCAAAAGGCATGGCTACACCGGCAATTCCGATGGTTGGTCCGCTCGCAATATCCTATGCGAACTCTACCGTGGGTTTTGGTCGCTCATGGCACCGGTCGTCATTTTGGGCGGTATTTACTCGGGCTTCTTTACGCCCACAGAAGCAGCGATCGTCGCCATATTCTATACGCTTTTTGTGGGGATTTTCATCTACCGCGAACTGAACTTTGAAACGATGAACCGTGCCCTTGAAACCACAACATGGCTATCGGGGCGGGTGCTGTTGATCCTGTTTACCGCCACCGTTTTCGGCCGGCTGCTGGTGGAGAACCAGATCCCTGCAATCATTGCGGATGGAATGCTGTCGCTGACTGATAGCATCTATGTCATCTGGGCGCTGATTATCTTCTTCCTGCTGTTTGTCGGCATGTTCATGGAAACGCTGGCGGCGATCCTGATCCTGGTGCCGGTCATGCTACCGGTGGCATACAACATGGGGATCGACCCAGTTCACTTCGGTGTGGTCATGATCTGCACACTGGGAATCGGTTTCCAGACCCCGCCGCTGGGAGAGAACCTGTTCATCGCGTCTGGCATCTCGAACATCTCGATCGAGAACATCTCCGTCCGCGCTCTACCGTTTGCTGCAATCAACACCACGGCCATCTTCATCATCGCGTTCTTTCCCGAGCTGTCGCTCTGGCTTCCGCGGATGTTCGGCTACTGATCCAACAGAAGGGATGGTTTCATGAAACCGACAATCCGCAATATTCTATTTGCAACAGACCTGTCGCAGAACTCTACCTATGCGCTCAGACATGCTGCAAGCCTGGCCCAGGTCACCGGAGCCGAGATCCACGTTCTGCATGTGAGCGAACCTTTGTCTGATGACGCGCGGGTGGCTCTTGAGATGTTCGTGCTGAACGAGGAATCGCGCAAACAGGCCACCGAACGTCGCGGAGAAATGGTCCACAAATTGCTGGCTGAACGTCAGGAACGGTTCTGGGGATCCTTAACCGGGAACGACGCGAAAATTCGCGACCAGGTCACATCCATCGAAATCATCGAGGGCTACCCAGCAGAGGCAATCCTGCGGCGAGCACGTGAGCTGGACTGCGATCTGATCGTTCTGGGCGCACACGACCACGGCTTTACTCACACGTTCCTCGGCACAGTGGCAAAACGGGTGCTCCGGCGTGCCGACATCCCGACACTCATCGTTCCCTACAAGGACGACGGTTACAACACCGACAAATAGCTCAGATAAGGAGACACTACATGTCTAAGACTCTAACTCCACAAGATCTTGCAGACACCTTTGACGCGTTCAACCGTCACGACGTTGATGCGGTCATGACCCACTTTGCAGACGATTGCGTTTTTTATGCGGTCGGCGGTGACCACGCATATGGTGCCAAGATCGAAGGTGCCGAAGCAATTGCCAAAGCGTTTTCCGGCGTTTGGGCGGGTATGAAAGACGCGCATTGGGATCACCATAGTCACTTTGTGCATGGGGATCGCGCGGTTTCGGAATGGACGTTCTCCGGCACCGGAGCAGACGGAATGCGTATCGAGGCGCAGGGCGCTGACCTGTTCACTCTGCGCGATGGCAAGATCATCGTAAAGCAGGCGCTGCGCAAATCCCGGCCGCCATTCAAAGCATAGTTTTCACCCGGTTTACGGAGCATTTCGATGCCTGATTCAAAACGACCCCGCCACTGGCCCAAGGCCAGCTACGACCCGCGCTATGATCCGATCATAGACGCGGGCCCCGGTCACAACCGGGATTTTGCGCCAACTTACTGGATTGGGACTGCAGGCGCTCCGCCAGAAGATGACGGTCCTGTGTCCGGTGACATGGACGTGGATGTTGTGGTGATTGGATCGGGCTATACCGGTCTGTCGACGGCCATCCATCTGGCCAAAGAGCATGGGATCAAGGCGACCGTTCTGGAGGCCAACACGGTCGCGTGGGGCTGCTCTACGCGCAACGGCGGGCAGGCGCAGATCTCTTCCGGCCGCCTCAAGCGATCGCAGTGGATCCAACGCTGGGGCGTCGATGTCGCCAAGAAGATGCACGCCGAAGTGGCCGAGGCGTTTGAGCTTTTCAACGACCTGATCGCTTCCGATGACATTGATTGCGATCCGCAAACCGGTGGGCATTATTATCTGGCGCACCGCGAAAGGGTGATGCCGAAGCTTGAAAAAGAAAGCGCATTGCTGAACGAGGTGTTCGGCTATGGCTCTCGGATTATCGGACGCGAAGAACTGCACGAAAACCACGTCCGCGATCAAGAGGCATTCGGTGCGATGTGGGAGCCGGATGGCACCTGCATTCATGCGGCGAAGCTGGCGTTCAGCTATGTGCGCCTGGCGCGTAAACTGGGTGCAAAAATCCATACAGCCAGCCCCGTCATGGGCTGGAAGATCAAGGACGGTGTGCATCACCTCACAACACCCGGCGGCACTGTGCGCGCGCGTGCGGTGGCTTTGGCGACAGCGGGCTATACCCCTCCGGGATTGAACGAA
The DNA here is from genome assembly GCF_000473225.1 of Sedimentitalea nanhaiensis DSM 24252. Classification (GTDB taxonomy): domain Bacteria; phylum Pseudomonadota; class Alphaproteobacteria; order Rhodobacterales; family Rhodobacteraceae; genus Sedimentitalea; species Sedimentitalea nanhaiensis. The sequence goes on along the minus strand of NZ_KI421509.1, from coordinate 4,219,979 downwards.
AAGACCAAGCACCGGCTGATGCCGATCCTGTCGAACTCGATCGTGACACGTCCGTTGACCGAAGAGGAGAAGGCCGCGTGTGGGTTTCAGGTGAAATCACCGCTGACCGATACGCGCACGCTGCGGCACTATTACCGCTTTCTGCCCGACGACAGGGTTCAAATCGGGAGCCGGAGTGCGATCACCGGGCCAGATGCCGAAAACCCGAAGCACCTGGCGCTTCTGCAAAAGGGGCTCTACCGCAAGTTCCCTGCGCTGACCGGCATTGACCTTGATTATTCCTGGTGGGGATGGGTGGATGTCAGTCATGACATGATGCCGCGCATCTTCCAGCCGGACAAGAAACAAACGATCTTCTACGCCTTGGGCTATGGCGGCAACGGCGTGATGTATTCCGCCCAGGCCGGCAAGCGTCTGGCGCAGTTGGTCGCCGGCGAGGGAAAGGAACTCGACCTCCCCATCTTTACCTCGCCGCTTCCAAGCCACGGCGTCCTGACGCCCTTCCGCCGGTTGGGTCAACGGATGATGTATCCCTACTACTACCTTCGCGACGAAATTCTCTGACACTCTAACGATAGGAAAAACACCATGAAAATGACGACAGAAGAGGCCTTTGTCAAAGTTCTGCAGATGCACGGTATCGACAATGCCTTTGGCATTATCGGGTCCGCGATGATGCCGATTTCCGATCTGTTCCCGGCTGCGGGGATCAAGTTCTGGGACTGTGCACACGAAACATCCGGTGGGATGATCGCGGATGGCTACACCCGCGCGTCCGGCAAGATGTCGATGGCAATCGCTCAAAACGGCCCCGGCATCACGAACTTCGTGACTCCGATCAAAACCGCCTATTGGAACCACACGCCGATGTTGCTGGTGACGCCTCAGGCGGCCAACAAAACCATCGGTCAGGGCGGGTTCCAGGAGATCGAACAGATGAAACTGTTCGAGGACATGGTCTGCTATCAGGAAGAAGTGCGTGATCCTTCGCGCATGGTCGAGGTCCTGAACCGGGTGATTGAAAAAGCATGGCGCGGGTCCGCCCCGGCCCAGATCAACATCCCGCGCGATTACTGGACCCAGGTCATCGATATCGAGCTGCCCCAGATCATCCGCCTGGAACGTCCGGCCGGTGGCGCGAAGGCTGTTGCCGATGCCGCAAAACTGTTGTCCCAGGCCGAATTTCCCGTAATCCTGAACGGTGCCGGTGTGATCCTGGCCGGTGCCATCGATGCCAGCGCCAAGCTGGCCGAGGCGCTGGATGCGCCGGTGGCCTGTGGCTATCAGCACAATGACGCCTTTCCGGGCAGCCACCCTCTGGCCGTAGGCCCGCTGGGCTATAACGGCAGTAAGGCGGCGATGGAGCTGATCCAGAAGGCCGACGTGGTGTTGGCTCTCGGCAACCGCCTGAACCCGTTTTCGACCTTGCCTGGCTATGGCATCAACTATTGGCCGCAGAATGCCAAGATCATTCAGGTCGACATCAATTCCGATCGGATCGGTCTGACCAAAAAGGTTGATGTGGCTATTCAGGGTGATGCAAAACTGGTTGCCACGCAGTTGTTGGAACAACTGGCTGACGGTGCAGGCGACAAGGGCCGCAAGGAGCGCAAAGAGCTGATCGCCCTGACCAAATCGCGTTGGGCACAGGAACTCAGCTCGATGGATCACGAGGATGACAACGACGAGGGCATCACCTGGAACGAGCGCGCGCGTAACCGCCAGCCCGACCGCATGTCGCCCCGCCAGGCCTGGCGTGCGATCATGTCGGCGCTGCCCAAGGACGCCATCATCTCGTCCGATATCGGCAACAACTGCGCCATCGGCAATGCCTATCCGTCGTTTGAAGCGGGCCGCAAATATCTGGCACCGGGCCTGTTTGGCCCCTGTGGTTATGGTCTGCCCGCGATTCTGGGGGCCAAGATCGGCTGCCCTGATGTGCCGGTTGTCGGTTTTGCCGGCGACGGTGCCTTCGGGATCTCGATGAACGAGATGACCGCCTGTGGCCGCGGCGACTGGCCGGCGATCACCATGATCATCTTCCGCAATTATCAGTGGGGTGCGGAAAAGCGCAACACGACCCTGTGGTATGATGACAACTTTGTCGGCACCGAACTGAACCTGGACGTGAACTATGCCAAGATCGCCGAGGGCTGTGGCCTGAAAGGCGTTCAGGCCACGTCGATGGAACAGCTGACCGACGTGCTGAACACGGCCGTCAAGGAGCAGATGGAAGATGGTGTGACCACATTCATCGAAGTCGTGCTGAACCAGGAACTGGGAGAACCCTTCCGTCGCGACGCGATGAAGAAGCCGGTTCAGGTTGCCGGCATCAGCAAGGACGACATGCGTCCGCAGCAGGTCGACTGATACAGACCGCATCCGGGGCGGCAGCACCGCCGCCCCGGACTGAATTTCCCTTTGACGGACCCGTCTACCGCGATGTCGGCGAACGGGGCTGTCTCGCTTTGCCGTGCTGCACGGCCCGTGACTCGAGGTTTTCACAATGTCGACTGCACTCGCTGCCAATGAAAGCTATGTTGCCAGGACGCAAAAGTTCCTGTTCAACAACGGCTATGGATTTCTGGTTTCGGTCATTGTCGCCGTGGCCGCGCAATTCCTGTCCGACCACTACGGCGCGCCGGCGCTGCTGATGGCGTTGCTGCTGGGCATTGCCTTTCACTTTCTGGCGGAAGAGGGGCGTTGTGTTTCCGGCATCGCGTTTACCTCTCGCATCGTGCTGCGCATCGGCGTCGCCCTGCTGGGCGCGCGGATCAGCGTCGAGTTGCTGGTCGGTCTCGGCCCCAAGCTGATCGGCCTGACCATTGCGGGTGTCATCCTGACCATCCTGTTCGGCCTGCTGGGCGCGAAATTGCTGGGCCGAGGCTGGCGCTTTGCGCTGCTGACCGGCGGTTCGGTCGCGATCTGTGGCGCCTCTGCCGCCATGGCCATCGCCGCGGTACTGCCAAAGAACGAGCATTCCGAGCGCAACCTGATCTTTACCGTCCTCAGCGTCACAGTCCTTAGCACACTGGCGATGATCATCTATCCGGTGATCACCCAGACCATGCAATTGGATGATCTGCAAACCGGCGTTTTCCTGGGTGGCACCATCCACGATGTGGCGCAGGTGGTCGGTGCCGGGTTCTCAGTAAGCGATGAGACAGGCGAGACCGCAACACTGGTCAAACTGATCCGCGTGACGATGTTGGCTCCCGTCGTTTTGGTCTTCGCCCTGGTTATTCGTACTTATGCCGAGAACGACGAGGCGGTCGGCGGAAAACGTCCCCCGCTCATGCCGTTCTTTGTGATCATGTTTTTGCTTCTGGCCGCAATCAATTCAGCCGGATTGATCCCCACAGTGATGCAGACATTTCTGTCGGATGTCTCGAAATGGTCCTTGCTGATTTCCATCGCAGCGGTGGGCATGAAAACCTCGCTCAAGACCATCGTGGATGTCGGCGGTCAGGCAATCATACTGATTGTCGCTGAAACCGTATTCATCGCCGGGTTCATTCTGTTCGGCATCACTTATTTCGCCAATTGAAACATGGAGGGGCTCATGACCAAACCTGTTGTTGATTTCGCTGACACCGTCACATCTGCACACCGCCGTCTTGCTGACCTGCCCGACCGAGTTGTGCAAGGCGATCCGCATCACACGACCGAACTGCGGTTCACAAGTGCCGACGGGGCTTTGATAGCCGGAACATGGACCAGCACCCCGGGCAAATGGCGCGCGTTTGCGAACCGCGATGAATTCTGCGTCCTGCTCAGCGGGCATGTCAAACTGATCTCGGAAGACGGTACAGAACAAGAATTTCGGAAGGGTGACAGTTTTTTGATTCCAAACGGCTTTCACGGCTTCTGGCACGTTCTTGAGACGACGACCAAGCATTTTGTAATCAGGGACTACAGTGCCATCTAAAGTCATTTCTCAAGACCGGAATACCCCTCACTCAACGGAGCACGACAATGAAGCCTCTGGAAATTATTCTGGCAAATGCTGCCCGCTCGGATCGCAAGATCGTACTAAGCGAAGGTGAAGATCCGCGTGTGGTCGCCGCCGCGATAGAAGCAGCCAAACAAAACGTCGCGCGCATCGTTCTGGTTGGCAACCGAGAAACCGTCGCAAGGGAGCTTGCACTTTCGGGGGGACAGAACCTTGACCGGATCGAAGTGCATGATCCCAAAGAAACGCTGCACCATTCCGAAATGAGCGCCGCTTATCATGAACTGCGCAAACACAAGGGGGTCACACTCGAAGCTGCGTCTGCAGCCATTCTGAACCCGCATGTCTATGCCGCTCTTCTCGTCAAACTTGGGTATGCGGATGGCACGCTGGGCGGAGCCACGACCACAACTGCCGAAATCGTCCGCAATGCGATACAGGTGATCGGCACTGCCGCGGATGCCAAAATGGTGTCGAGCTTTTTCTTGATGCTGCTCTGCAAGGACCATCACGAGAAGAAGGGGGCACTCGTCTTTTCGGATGCGGGTCTGGTCATTGATCCAAGCGCGTCAGAGATGGCTGAAATCGCCCATGCATCGGCCGCCTCTCTGGTTCAACTGACGGGTGAAACGCCCAAAGTGGCGATGTTGTCCTTTTCAACACGCGGTAGCGCTGCGGGCGACAAGGTGTCGAAGGTTGTCGAAGCAACCGCAATACTGCGCAAGATGGCACCTGACATGATTGTCGACGGAGAGTTGCAATTTGATGCGGCCTTTGTGCCGGACGTGGCGACAGCCAAGGCGCCGGGCTCCACAGTTGGCGGAAGTGCGAATGTTTTCATCTTTCCAAACTTGGATACAGGCAACGTCGCCTACAAAATCGCCCAGAGAATTGGCGGGGCCGTCGCGATCGGTCCGATCCTGCAGGGTCTTGCCCAGCCTGCAAATGATCTGTCCAGAGGATGCACTGCGGAAGACATTCTTCACATGATTGCAGTGACGGCCGCGCAGTGCTGATTTTGGCGCGCCGGTTTGCGAACGTGCGGCCCACACGTTCAGCACGCAGGCCACACCATGCCCATTGTGCGCATGGTGTGGGAGGGTGTCGGGGGCGTCAAGATTAGGCCAAATGCGCTCTTAACCATGCGAGTAGCCATGGAATCCGCTCGAACTTGGATGCGCAGTTCGGTCATTTGTTGAAAATCCACGCTTTGATCCCCCCGCCATGAGGCGCTGCCCCAGCAGTTTCATGCAGCGCATCTTCGTCTCGACCCTGCTTTGTCGGTGGTACCCGCTCCAGTTTCGCCAGTGCGCGCGACCAAGGTATTTCGTAGATCGCAGAGCCTCGTTTCTGGCCATCTCACCTGCAGTAATGGCTTTGAACGGGTTGGCATTTTGCGGGCGGGATAACGGCATTCGCACCCCGGTGGGCAATTGCATCGTGGCACTTGCGTATGTCACAGGCACCGTCAGCGGTGACGGTGCGATCTCTTTGCCGGCTGGGGTCTGGCGGGGCAGATCGGCGAGAACCGGCGCGTCGCCAGTGTGGTCCCCCCTGATCTCAAAGGCCCGAACCTCCAGTGTGCGCTCGTCGGTCCCGAGATGGATTTTGCGCCAAACGCGTCGTTTGGGACCGCCATGCTTGCCTGCGGTCCACTCGTCTTCACCCCGGCTTTTATCCCTGTGCTGTCCGCTGCCCGACAGGGCCTTCATTGCCAGGCATGTATGGATTACAGGATCGCTGTAGGCCGTGCTTGCCGGATCCCGGATCATCTCTGGGTCCAGAGCTATAACCATGTCTCTGAAGGCACCGATCTAGCGCTGACCGTGTCAGGTGTGGAAGCGATGGCTGAAGGGCGTAGGGGCAATCATCCGGTGGCAGCAGCGTATGCTGTCGAACTGCAACGATAATCGTCTCATCTGATTCACTGAGAACGGTTGCTCGCGGCTCCTCCGGCCCGGTCTGCCGGTCCTCGACCGTCTTGGAGTTGATCCCGATCCCTTTGCTCAGAGCCGCGATCATAGCTCGCCCCTTTCGAACGATTCGCCTTGCAAATCGCCTGCCGGGTATCCGTGCGAGATGCCCATGACGAACTTGTTCCATAGTGCGTTCTTCCATTCCAACGAAAGGATCGCGCCATCAAGCGGGGATAAGCTTTTGCGAAAGATATGTGACTGTATGCCGCCAGGTCACACAAAAGTTTACTAAGTGGTGGTCCAAGCACTTGACCAGTATCAAAAGGGCGGGCACAAACCAGCTGTGGGAAAAGGTGCCTTCATAAAGCAACTAATGCAAACCGCCATATTGGTGGTGACCGTTTGTATGGTTGTAATTTCATTGGCGTCAGAAGTACGCGCCTCCATGGGCCATCACGATGGCAATTCAGGCGACATTGCCAACGGTGTCTCGGTTCAACACGAGGTGACAGGCGAGTTGACTGATTGTGAAACGCCTGACCGGGACGATGCCGCCCAAAATGGTGGCTTGAACTGTTGCTCGGCCATCTGTTCGTCGGTCTTTCTTGGTGATTCAATTGAGAAGGCTGGCTTTGCTCAACGGGACGAACATTTTGAGCTACCGTTGAAAGCAGTGACTTCTCGCGAAGTGCACGGGTTTTTGCGACCCCCAAGTATCTGAGACATAGGGCAGAAATGTCCTGAAGATTGATGTTGTCGGCGCTGTGGTGCTGGCATCTCTGTTATAGCTACTCAGGTAAATACCCATGAAAATTCCAGTTTTGCTGGGGGCATCCGTCCTCGCACTTGGTGCGTGCTCGCCCGAGCCGACACCGCTTCCCGATATCAGCGCGCAACAAACGGTTGCCATCCCTTCGATCACTTCCGCCAATGTCGGCTATCAGCCTCCGTTTGCAGGTTTTCAGAACCATTCACCGACCGGGCCCGTGTCGTGGCGTGGCGTGAATGACGCTCAGTCGGAGGCAAATTGATGGCGAAGATGAAATGGCCGGTGCTGCTGGTCACACCACTTGTGCTGGCGGCCTGTACACCGCAGGTGCCGACGAAATACACCGACGCCAAGGCCGGGTTTCTGGATGTGTCCACCCAGACGAGTGGCGCGATAGGTAAGCGAACGGCTTTCGCACAGACACGGGCAGAAAATGACGCGCTGACCAAAGAGGTGCGCGGCATGGTCCAAGGCAAGACGATCTCGGTGGACACCGCTGTGCAGGTGGCCTTGCTGAACAACAAGGGGCTGCAGGCGTCCTACGCGAATGTTGGGTTGTCGGCAGCGGAGGTCTGGCAACAGTCAACGCCACAGAACCCGGTCGTTTCTCTGGGGATCTATGGCGTCGGGGCGCCCGAATTGGGATTGTATCGTACGCTTGAGACGATGATTGCGTTCAACCTGCTGGATGTGAAGACTCGTAAACAGCGGATCGCTGTTGCCGACGCACAATTTCAGCAAGCTCAGTTGAATGCTGTAAGCGACACCCTGTCTCTGGCCAATCAGACCCGGCAGGCGTGGATCAATGCCGTGGGCGCTTTCGAAACCCTTGGGTATTTACGAAAGGCCAGCGAGGCCGCAGGTGCGGGTGCCGAACTGGCCGAGCAACTGGGCAAGACCGGGGCGCTGAACAAGGCAGGTCAGGCGCGCGAGTTTGCCTTTGGCGCAGAGTTGGCGGGACAGGTTGCCAAGGCAAAACTGGAGGCGACTGTGGCCAAAGAAAAGCTGACCCGGCTGATGGGCCTCTGGGGCACTGACACTAACTATTTTGTGCCTGATGCTTTGCCAAGCCTTCCGAAATCGTTGCGGCGGGTGTCTTCGATCGAGGCGACGGCACTATCCAACCGGGTAGATCTGAAGGTTGCCAAGACCGGACTGGAGGCGCAGGCCCGAGCATTCGGCCTGACCGATCAGACCCGGCTGGTGACGGATCTGGAACTGATCGCGGGGTTCGAAGCAGAGCGTGAGCGCGAAGATGGCAACACGGATACCAGCACCCGGCCACAGATCGAGCTGGAGTTCGCTATTCCAATCTTTGACACCGGTCAGGCCCGGATGCGCAAGGCTGAACTGGCCTATATGCAGGCCGCAAACACATTGGCGGAAAAGGCCGTGAATGTGCGGTCCGAGGCCCGCAGCGCAGAGGTCTCCTATCATTCCTCCTATCAGATTGCCCGCCACTATCGGGACGTGGTCGTGCCGCTGCGCACAACGATCGAGGAGGAGGGGCTGCTGAGTTATAACGGCATGATCACCAACACTTTCGAATTGCTGACGGATGTCCGCGAGAAGCTGGCCAGTTCTCTGGAAGCGGCAAATGCGAAACGCGACTTCTGGTTGGCGCAGGCAAACATGACCGCCGCGATCTATGGCGGCGGGTCAGGAGCCATGGGCGGTGATGAACGCATGGCGATTGCCGCCGGCGGCGCCGGACATTGAAAGGGCTAGGACAATGATGAACAGACGTCAAATGCTGGGGGCTGGAGCCGCAGGTGCGGCATTGGTTTCCTCCAAGGCCTGGGGGCAGACCACCAACATGGGACTGCCCGAAGCGGCGATCATGGATACTGCTGCCACACAAGTGTCGCCGCGCCCCAATAGTGGGCCGGATTACACTCCGGTGGTCACGCTCAATGGCTGGACCCTGCCGCACCGCATGAACAACGGGGTCAAGGAATTCCATCTGGTTGCCGAACCGGTCGAGCGCGAACTGGCCGAGGGGATGATCGCGCATCTCTGGGGCTATAACGGTCAGTCCATTGGCCCAACCATCGAAGCGGTGGAAGGCGACAGAGTGCGGATTTTTGTCACCAACAAGCTGCCGGAACACACCACTGTCCACTGGCATGGCATGATCCTGCCATCGGGGATGGACGGTGTAGGTGGCCTGAGCCATCCCGGCATCCCACCCGGCAAAACCTATGTTTATGAATTCGATCTGATCAAATCCGGGACTTTCATGTACCACCCGCACGCCGATGAAATGGTGCAGATGGCGATGGGGATGATGGGCATGTTCATCGTGCATCCCAAAGATCCCGCCTTCATGCCGGTGGATCGCGATTTCCTGATCATGCTGAACGCGTTTGACATCGATCCGGGCACTTATGTGCCGCGCATCATGACCATGACCGACTTCAACCTGTGGACATGGAACGGTCGGATCTTTCCGGACATCGACCCGCTGGTGGTCAACCAGGGCGATCGGGTGCGGGTGCGGGTTGGCAACCTGACGATGACAAATCACCCGATCCACATGCATGGCTATGATTTCAAGGTCACGTGTACGGATGGGGGCTGGGTGCCACCCGAGGCGCAATGGCCCGAGGTGTCGGTCGACATCCCTGTCGGCGGAATGCGGGCCTATGAATTCGATGCCGAGCATCTGGGGGACTGGGCGATTCACTGCCACAAATCGCATCACACGATGAATGCGATGGGCCATGACGTGCCCACCTTTATCGGTGTCGACAAACGCAAACTGACCAAACAGATCCGTGAATTGCAGCCCGAATATATGCCGATGGGCACCGCCGGAATGGCTGATATGGGCGTGATGGAGATGCCTCTGCCTGACAACACGGTGCCGATGATGTCCGGCTGGGGGCCCTATGGTCCGATCGAAATGGGCGGCATGTTCTCGGTGGTGAAGGTTCGCGAGGGCATTGACCCCGATGATTACTCTGACCCCGGCTGGTACAAAAACCCACCGGGAACGCAGGCCTATGAATGGACCGGAGAACTGCCCGAATTCGCGCAGGTTCACGACGCCAAAACCCGGATCACACCTAAGACCACCTCAAGAGGCTGACGGCCTCTTGAGTAAAACCCAAACCCGAAACCAACAAACAGGAAAAACCATGACTAAACTTCTCCTCACGACCACGTTGATGCTGGGACTGGCCGCGCCGGCTTTTGCAGGCGGCACCCATGCCAGCGAGCAGGGAAATGAAATGCCTATCGGCCGCCCCAGTAATGACCATCCCGTAGACCGGACAATTGAAATCTCGATGATGGAAACCGACGACGGAGAAATGCTGTTTGAACCCAGACGACTGGATTTCGAACCCGATGAAACCGTCAAGTTGGTCATCACCAACAAAGGCGAACTCGATCATGAATTCGTGATGGACACCTATGAGGAGAATGCAGAGCACAAGGCGATGATGGCCAAGTTCGATATGGAACACGATGAACCCAACTCGGCTCGCCTTGCACCCGGTCAAACCGCCGAAATCGTCTGGACCTTCTCCAACGAGGGGCGGTTCGAGTTCGCCTGCCTGATAGCGGGTCATTACGAAGCTGGCATGCACGGTGCTCTCGATGTCGGAAAACAAGGCTCATAAGGATCTGATCAGATATGAAACTCTTGGAAATCAGTGCCGCGACGGCAGCGATCCTGGCTGCAACGCTTTCGATGGCAATGGCTGGAACCTTCACCAAGGGCACAGTCAAAAAAGTCGATGACAAAGTTGGAAAGGTCACCATCATTCACGAGGAACTCGTCGATCTGGAAATGCCTGCAATGACCATGGTGTTCCGGGTTGCAGACGATGCGATGCTTGAAAACTTGTCCGCAGGGCAAGATATCGAGTTCGTCGCCGACCGGGTGAATGGCAAGCTGACGGTTGTCGAGTTGAAGTAAGCCGAGACATGGGGTCGCGCGAAGCGGCCCCATACTCCTATGGCGACCTAGCAGTTCGAAAAAAGCAGAAATCAGGCCTGCGATGTGGCTGTATGGTGCGTTGCCGTCGCAGTTTCGTGCCGTTTGGTCGGTGTGCCTCCCGTCTTTCAAACCTCGAGCAGAGTTGAAAAATGTCTTGGTATCACAATTTCGCCCATAAAGCCTCGGGCTTTCTGAGCTTCGGATTGGATGACCCGCTGCCGGGTTGGGCGCATCCCCTCCTGCACCTGATTCTTGTGCTTGCTCCAGTGCTGTTAGGCCTGACCCTTCTGTATTTGTCGATCCGGGCCGCTTTCTCGTATCGGCGGCATACTCGCGCGTTCCCTTCGGCCAAGACCACCGAAATAAGTCGGCCCTGGCTGGGTCAAAACCTCTTCAGGCTGGTTCTGACCACTTCGAAGAAACAGCAATTTTGGCTTTTCGTCCTTAGTTTGATCACCATGCCAATCCTGTATCTGGCATTGGAACTGCCAAAGCAGATCGTCAACAATGCGTTGACCTCAGAACAATCGCTCGTGACCGTTTACGGGTTCGAACTGTCCCAGACATCTTTCTTGCTGTGGTTAAGCGGTCTCTATTTGTTAGTTATATTGCTCCTTGGGCTGAACAAATATTGCCTGAATGTTTACAAGGGACGAGTTACCGAACGTTTTCTGAGACGCCTGCGGCTTTTGATCTATCGGCAGTGGAGAATGGATCGTTCCCCGAACCGCCCCAGTGAAATTATTCCAATTCTTGGACAAGAGGTCGAGCCCATTGGTGGCTATGCCGCCGACGTTTTGACCGTTCTGATCGTGCAGGGCGGCACCCTCGCGACGATCTTGTTGTTTATGTTCGTTCAGGATCCGATCCTGGGTGCGGCCGCATTGACGGTGTTGCCAATTCAATTGCTGCTATTGCCAAGGTTGCAAAGATATCTGAATCGGTTGAGCCGGAATCGCATCCGCGAAATGCGAAGCCTTGGCCGTATTGTGGGCAACCAGTTTCGCGGAGATGTCAAATCGTTGGCGGATATCAGAGACGTCTCTCAAAGTCTGAAACAGCTTGAACTGATCCGGCACCGGATCCATAGATTGAAATTCTTCATCAAGGCTCTGAACAACTTCCTGACTTCACTGACACCGTTCCTGTTCTACTCTCTTGGTGGGTATTTCGTGATCGAAGATCGGATATCCTTAGGGGCCCTGATCGCGGTTCTGGCCGCACACAAGGATTTTTCGGGACCGGTCAAGGAGTTGTTCCGTTACTATCAACAACTGGAAGATACCCGGATTCGCTATCTGGAGATTTGTCGGTTTTTCGACGAGGACAGCATGTGTTGCATCCCGTCACGCAAACCGCGCGCCCGTTGCGGTCCCGGTGAGTGTGGAAGCTAAAACAGAGATGCCGGGTCAGAAATTGCGTCTCAAACCGGTACAATAGCACCCTTGGTGCCAATCTCCTGTATCCCACCTGATCTGTCCCCCGAAACGTCCCTCGTTCTAATGTAGATTTTGGCTAGTTAAGTATATAGGTCCCCAAACGAACATAGGGGCGGGCCGTAGCCGAACCTATCTCAAACATGTCCCCTATCGGTGATTGTAGAACAATCGCCCACCGGTCAAAGGGTAGGCCGGGTTCTGCTTGAGGCGCTGACAGGGGCGTTCATAAAGTCCCGCCTGCCAGGGATCGAGAACACGGACCAGGGTAGCTCGGTTACATTGTTTGCCTAAACGGGTCGGCTGCGGCGGTCAGCCCGTCGCATCATCGGTGGGTGAAAAGGGTCACATCGCGTCAGAGGGGATGATCGCGCCCCGGTGCTGTACCACCTTTGCGGCAAGGTCGTGGCCCATACGCATGGCCATTTGCGGATCCTGCCCCTGGATGATCCCGACAAGGTATCCGGCGTTGAAACTGTCACCCGCAGAAGTGCTGTCAACGACCCGCACACTGTCTATTGGACCTGTCAGCGTCGCACCGTCAGTCAGCGAAAGCGGCCCCGCCGCCCCGCGTTTCAATGCGCCGGAGCGGACGCCGGTGTCTTGCAGGCGGGCCACAACCGCTTCCTCGTCCACGTCACCGTAAATGCGGATTTCATCATCCACCGAAGGCAAGGCGATATCGGCTCGCGCCCACATGGCTGTATTGATCTCGCGCGCGGCCTGAACGCTTTCCCACAATGCAGGCCGGTGGTTGCTGTCATAGGCAAATGTGCCCCCCGAGGCGCGGAATCGGTCGATCTGTTTGATCACCCGCTGACGCATTTCGGTTGGCAGGATCGCCATGGTAATCCCAGACAAGACCACCAAATCAAACTCAGAAAGCGTCGCAAGCGGAACGGCGCAAGGTTCGGTGAACAGCGTGCGTGCCGCCGAGGCTGACCGCCAATAGGTAAAGCTGCGCTCGCCCTCATCGTCGGTGTCGATGGCATACAGACCTGGGACGCGATTGCTGCGCCGCTCGACATGATCGGTCCCCAGATCGTGAGAGCGCATGGCTGCCAGAATCCGTTCCGAATAGGGATCGGTCCCCAGTGCCGTCACATAAGAGACGCGGACCTCGCACTGTTTCAGCAGGCGCGCCATATAGACGGCAGAATTATAGGTGTCTCCGGCAACGCCGACGGTGCTGTGCCCGTCCGGACCCGTCGCCAGCTCGATCATCACCTCGCCGATACAGGCGATCTTTTGCAACGGTCTTGCGGGTCTGCTCATTCAGAGAACTCCATTGGGGTCGTGGCTTGGGTCCGTGCAGCCGTCATACCTGCCCGCAGTTCCAGCCGGGCGGTTTTGGGTGATATAGGCCATCCGTCGGCGGACTTAAACGTGGATGTGGTTGCGGTCTGGTCCAAAGCGAAAAATGCGCAGAGCGCGCAATCTCGGCGCACATTTCATGTCTCTCCCGGCGCAACCGGCCGAGTGCGAAGTTTCTGCCCATGGTCCAATAGGCGGGGGGCTGGCCGGTTTCGGACTCTGCGCCATTGTCGGGCGCGGATTTGCGTGGGTGACGTAACATACACCCTTGATTGAGTGCACCAAAATCGACAGGAGCCCTTGGGCGGTACAGGTTTCAAATGGGCGCTCAGACGCCGGTTCCTTCCGCGTCACTCCATTCAGGGCGCTTGCTCTGAGACGGCAATAATATTGGTCTTCCAGCCCCGGCACGCAGCTAAAAGCCTCTCAGGCGGAGGTGCGTCGGTGAAAAAACTGTCGATTTCCGCCAGCGAGGCGATCCGTGCAGGGGCATTGCGTTTGAACTTGGATAGATCCGCAACCAGGAACGTCTTGCGGGCCTGCGCAATGATGGCTTGGCTGACGCCGACCTCTTGAATGTCAAAGTCGAGCAAATCGCCGTCGGTGTCCATTGCAGAACAGCCAATCACAGCGATGTCGAATTTGAACTGGCGGATGGTCGATACGGTCGGGGTTCCGATCAGGCCGCCATCAAGCCTGCGAAGCGTGCCGCCGGTCAGGATGATCTGGCAGTCCGGGTTGGCGGCAAGGATATGGGCGACGTTCATATTATTGGTGACCACCATAAGATCGTGGTGATGCAGCAGTTCCCGCGCCACGGCTTCGGTGCTGGTGCCGATGTTCAGGAAAACCGAACTGCCTTCTGGGATCTGTGCAGCACAGGCGCGGGCGATTTCCGTCTTGGCGGCCTGGTTCAGGTTGCGACGTTCTTCGTACAATATGTTTGTGGTGCCCGATGGCAGGATTGCCCCGCCGTGAACGCGTTCCAGCCTGCCGGCCTCGGCAAGATCCGTCAGATCGCGCCGGATGGTCTGAAGCGTCACGCCAAACTGCGCGGCAAGGCCTTCGACCGTGACCTTTCCCTGTCTGCGTGCGGCTTCAAGAATTTCCGGATGACGAAAGGTTTGCGACATATTTGATCCCCTTGGCCGGTATTAGGGCGCAGCGCACTTCAAAACGCAAGTCTGTCTTTTCGTTTGTGCGCGAATTGAAAATTTCATGACAGATAGCTCAAGATTACGGGCAATAAATGTATATATGCCGATAAAACGAACGAAAACGAAAATTTGTCTTGAAGAGGCCCGGACTGCAATCTATGCCTACGACTCGCAGGATCATTACGTGACTGGGAGGGTCATTTGCCGGACGCGACCGCTAGCGCAGAGACATTTGACGTGTTTGTCATTGGGGGCGGCATCAATGGATGCGGCATCGCCCGCGATGCCTCTGGGCGTGGGCTTAAGGTGGCGCTGGCCGAGATGAACGACCTGGCTTCAGCCACATCGTCGGCGTCAACCAAGCTATTTCACGGCGGGCTGCGTTATCTGGAATATCTCGAGATCAATCTTGTCCGCCATGCGCTCGCCGAGCGCGAGACATTGCTGCGCGCGATGCCGCATATCAGCTGGCCGATGCGGTTTGTCTTGCCGTACAGCCCTGACATGCGGTTCGAGGGCGAGACCTCGGTATCGCGCATTCTGAGTTTTGCCATGCCGTGGATGAAAGGCCGTCGTCCGGCCTGGATGATCCGGTTCGGCTTGTTTCTGTACGATCATCTTGGCGGGCGGGAAATCCTGCCGCCCACGAAGACCGTCGATCTGGCCGGCACGCCCGAAGGGGCCCCGCTGGAAGACCGGTTCAAGAAAGCCTATGAATACTCCGACTGCTGGATCGAAGATTCCCGGCTGGTTGTGCTGAATGCCCGTGATGCCAAGGCTCGCGGTGCCAGGATCATGGTCCGCACAAAGGTCGAGGCGGCCGTTCGCGCTGGGGATCACTGGCAGATCACATTGCGCGACGCGGACAGCGGCGAAAGCCATGTTTTGAAAGCGCGCATGCTGGTCAACGCAGGCGGACCCTGGGTCGGCGACATCATTCACCAGAGGGTCAACGTCAAGTCCAATGAGGGTGTACGCCTCGTACGTGGAAGCCATATCGTGACCCGGCGGCTCTATGATCACGACAAGTGCTATTTCTTTCAGGGCACGGACGGGCGGATCATCTTCGCCATTCCCTATGAGACCGATTTCACACTGATCGGCACCACCGACGCCGAACATCACGACCCAAACGTCAAGCCCGTGTGTACGCCGGAAGAGCAGCGTTATCTGGTGGACTTCGCGAACGGTTATTTCAAGGACAAGATCGGCGTGGACGATATCGTATGGACCTATTCCGGCGTGCGACCGCTTTATGACGACGGGGCCAGCAGCGCCACGGCGGCGACGCGCGATTATACACTGAAGGTAGATGACACCGACGGCGCACCGATCCTGAATATCTTTGGCGGCAAGATCACCACGTATCGCAAGCTGGCCGAGGATGCGATGGACAAGATCGTGACGTTCTTTCCCGGCACATCGGGACACTGGACCGCCGGGGCGCCGCTGCCGGGTGGCGACTTTGAAGTGTCCGGAGTCGAGACGTTGATCGCGCAGCTTATGAGCAACTATGAATTCCTCGACACGTTTTGGGCGCGGCGTTTGGTGCGCGCCTACGGAACGGAATGCTGGGACGTTCTGGACGGGGCGGTTACCGAAGCGGATCTGGGCGAGGCGTTCGGCGCCACCCTCACCGAGCGCGAAGTGATCTGGTTGATGACACGCGAATTTGCCCGCACCGCCGAGGATGTTGTTTGGCGGCGCAACAAACTGGGCCTGCGGTTAAGCCGCGGGGAAATAGCAAGACTTGAAGACTGGATGCGGACGCATTTGCAAGCGACCGCCGCCGAAGCGGCACAACGACAGGGATCCAACTCATGACTTTGCTTCTGAAAGGCGTTTCCAAGGCGGTCGGTGGTCAGATCCATATTCATCCGACCGATCTGGAATTGCAGAACGGCACCATGAACGTGTTGCTTGGGCCGACGCTATCGGGCAAGACCTCTCTGATGCGCCTGATGGCGGGCCTTGACGTGCCCAACACAGGCCAGATTTTCTGGCACGGTGAGGATGTGACAGGTCAGCGCGTGCAGGACCGCAAGGTTGCGATGGTCTACCAGCAGTTCATCAATTACCCGTCGATGACCGTCTATGACAACATCGCTTCGCCAATGAAACTGGTCGGCAAATCAAAAGCGGAAATCGACACGGCCGTGCGTGAAACCGCCGATCTGATGAAGCTGACGCCGATGCTGGATCGCAAACCGCTTGAACTGTCGGGCGGCCAGCAACAGCGCTGCGCACTGGCGCGGGCGCTGGTAAAGAACGCCGGATTGGTTTTGCTGGACGAGCCGCTGGCGAACCTAGACTATAAACTGCGCGAGGAACTGCGGGCGGAAATTCCGAAGATCTTCGAGAAATCCGGCTCGATCTTTGTCTATGCAACGACCGAACCCGAAGAGGCCCTGTTGTTGGGCGGCAACACCGCGACATTGTGGGAGGGCAGGGTGACGCAGTTCGGGCAGACCCCTTCGGTTTACCGCCGTCCGGTCGACGCCACCACGGCGCGGGTGTTCTCTGATCCGCCGATGAATTTCCTGACTGTCACCAAGGACGGTACAAGAATGACCTTTGGCGACGGTCGGTCGGCTCCGGTGCCCGATGCGCTGATCCAGCACGCCAATGGCATTTACACCGCCGGTTTCCGCCCCAACCACCTGGAGCTTGCGCCCAAGAGTGCCAGTTCGATTGCCTTCAGGACGAAGCTGAATGTCACCGAGATTACCGGCTCGGAGACCTTCGTGCACCTCGATCATCAGGGCCAGAGATGGGTCGGGCTGATCCACGGCGTTCACAGTCTGCAACTGGGCCAGCCGCTCGAGGTTCACCTTGATCCGGCGCATGTCTACTTTTTTGGTAAAGACGGTAAACTCGTCGCTGCAGCCCCTTATGCGGAGGCCTCCTGATGGCCAAGATCACGCTTGATAACTTGGCACATTCCTATCTGCCAAACCCGAAATCCGAGGAAGATTTCGCCCTCAAGGAGTTGAACCACGACTGGGCCGATGGCGAGGCATATGCCTTGCTGGGGGCGTCCGGCTGCGGCAAGTCAACCCTTTTGAATATTATCTCCGGCCTGCTGCACCCGTCACAGGGACGCATTCTGTTCAACGATGTCGACGTGACCCAGGACCCTACCGCCGAGCGCAACATCGCGCAGGTCTTTCAGTTTCCGGTGGTTTACGACACCATGACCGTGCGCGACAATCTTGCGTTTCCGCTGCGCAATCGCGGGGCTGATCCGGTCTATATCGCGCAACGCGTCGCCCAGATCGCGACGATGATCGGAATGGAGGCGGACCTGGACCGCAAGGCGCGTGGCCTGACTGCGGACGCCAAGCAGAAGATCTCGCTGGGCCGCGGCATGGTGCGCGAAGACGTCAACGCGCTGCTGTTTGACGAGCCGTTGACCGTCATCGACCCCCATATGAAATGGGAATTGCGCACGCAGCTGAAATCGCTGCATCAGGAATTCGGTCACACCATGATCTATGTGACCCATGATCAGACCGAGGCGTTGACCTTTGCCGATAAGGTCGTCGTCATGTATGATGGTCGCGTCGTGCAGATCGGTACGCCGCAGGAACTGTTCGAGCGCCCGGCCCATACTTTTGTGGGGTTCTTCATCGGCTCACCGGGGATGAACCTGTTTCACGCAGAGATCGATGGCACCACTGCGAATATCCACGGCAGTCAGGTGGCGTTGGGGGCTGGCTATGGCCGGATCAAGGGAAAGGTGCAGATCGGCGTGCGCCCGGAATTCGTGCGCCTGTCTACGGATGGCACCGGGATGCCGGCCAGGATCACCCGCATCGAGGATGTCGGTCGTCACAAGATCATCCGACTGGATGTCGCCGGCCAGGAGATCAGCGCGATTACCGATGAAGACGCGCATGTTTCAACCGGCGTGAACCATATCATTTTCGACACCAAGGGTATCAACGTCTATGCCGACGACTGGCGCGTGGCCGCTGAAGGGGAGGGCGCATTATGAACAAGACCGTGAACCAGAAAGCTTGGTTCCTTGTGCTGCCGGTGCTGGTGCTTGTCGCCTTTTCGGCGGTTATTCCGCTGATGACCGTGGTGAATTATTCGGTGCAGGACACCTTTGGTAACAATGTATTTTTCTGGGCCGGGCTGGAATGGTTCAAGGACATGCTCGACTCACAACGGATGTGGAATGCGCTGTGGCGGCAACTGGCGTTCTCGACGATCATCCTGGCGATCGAGATTCCGCTTGGCATCTTTGTTGCGCTCAATATGCCGAAAAAGGGCTTCTGGGCCTCGTTCTGTCTGGTGTTGATGTCGCTCCCGCTGCTGGTGCCGTGGAACGTTGTCGGTACGATCTGGCAAATCTTTGGCCGCGTCGACATCGGATTGTTAGGCTACACCCTCGCCAAGCTGGGCATCTCGTACAACTATACCCAGGACTTTTTTGCAGCCTGGGGCACCGTTATCGTGATGGATGTCTGGCACTGGACGTCGCTGGTCGCGCTGCTGGCCTATGCTGGGCTGCAATCGATTCCGGATGCGTATTATCAGGCGGCCAAGATCGACCAGGCCAGTCGCTGGAAGGTGTTCCGCTTTATTGAATTGCCCAAGATGGCGGGCGTGCTGATGATCGCGATCCTGCTGCGGTTCATGGACAGCTTCATGATCTATACAGAGCCGTTTGTCGTAACCGGCGGGGGGCCGGGAAATGCGACGACTTTCCTTTCGATCGACCTTGTCAAAATGGCGCTAGGGCAGTTTGATCTGGGGCCCGCCGCAGCTTTTTCACTGATGTACTTTTTGGTTATCCTGCTGATTTCATGGGTCTTCTACACCGTAATGACCAATCTCGACAAAAGGGACGGGGTGTAATGGCCGACGCAAATACCCAAACTCCTGGCACGGTAGGCCTTGCCGAAAATACTGCCGCCCCCAAGGTCGCAACGAACCGGCAACCAAAGTTTCGGATCAACGGTTCGGCTGTGGTCATGGGGCTTTATCTGCTGTTCCTGCTGTTGCCGATTTATTGGCTGGTGAACATGAGCCTGAAGACCAACTCGGAAATCCTTGGCGCATTCTCGCTTTGGCCCCGTGACATTACGCTGGCCAACTATGCCAAGATCCTGACCGATCCAAGCTGGTACATGGGCTATGTGAATTCGCTGACCTACGTGGTGATGAACACCGTCATCTCGCTCAGCGTCGCGCTGCCCGCAGCCTATGCCTTCAGCCGTTATACGTTCATGGGCGACAAGCATCTTTTCTTCTGGCTGCTGACCAACCGTATGGCGCCGCCTGCTGTCTTCGCGCTGCCGTTCTTTCAGCTTTATTCCTCGGTAGGGCTGTTCGATACCCATATCGCTGTGGCTTTGGCGCATTGCCTGTTCAACGTGCCGCTGGCGGTGTGGATCCTCGAGGGGTTCATGCGCGGTGTCCCCAAGGAAATCGACGAAACCGCGTATCTCGATGGGTATTCGTTTCCCCGCTTCTTCATCCGTATCTTCATCCCGCTGATCGCCAGCGGCATCGGCGTGGTGGCCTTTTTCACCTTTATGTTCTCGTGGGTGGAATTGCTGCTGTCGCGGACCCTGACCACGGTAGACGCCAAACCCATTGCCGCGATCATGACCCGGACCCAGGGGGCTGCGGGCATCGATTGGGGCGTGCTGGCCGCAGCCGGTGTGCTGACGCTGGTTCCGGGGGCCCTGGTGATTTATTTCGTACGCAATTACATCGCCAAGGGCTTTGCCCTGGGCCGCGTTTAGGAAAGGACAGACCCTATGGAATGGATGGCCTGGACACTGCCCACCGCACTGTTTTTTGGTGTGATCGCTGCGCTGCTGATCACCTTCACGGTACTTGCAATCAAATTCCCCGAGACCCCCCGCATGGGCGTCCTTCGGATCGAAACGACACGGGGTGATCGCTTGTTCATCACGTTGTTGGGCTCGGCCTTTATCAATCTGATCTGGCTGGGTCTCGAGATCGGGCCGCAGCCCTATGCGCTGCTGGCCTGTCTCGTCTATGCCGCAGCGGTATTCCGCTGGGTCTAGACCAAAACGAGTGTGCTCGGGGATGGTCCCGGGCAGCAAACAAAAACGGTTCAACAAATCCAGGGAGGATGATCATGAACTTGACCCTTAGATCGACAACCGCAATGGGTGCCATGCTGGCACTGTTTGCGGCACCGGCCTTTGCCGGAATGGACGAGGCAAAGGCGTTCCTTGACAGTGAGATCGATGGCGTTTCCGTGCTGGACCGCGCCGGGCAGGAAGCCGAGATGCAGTGGTTCATCGATGCTGCCGCACCAATGGCGGGCATGGAGATCAAGGTGGTTTCCGAAACCATCACGACGCACGAATACGAAAGCCAGGTGCTTGCTCCTGCCTTTACTGCGATCACCGGCATCAAGGTCACGCATGATTTGATCGGCGAAGGTGACGTTGTCGAGAAACTGCAAACGCAAATGCAGTCGGGCGAGAACATCTATGACGGCTATGTCAACGATTCCGACCTGATCGGCACTCACTGGCGTTATCAGCAGGTCCGCAATCTGACGGACTGGATGGAAGGCGAAGGCGCGGACGTTACCTCGCCCACGCTGGATCTGGCTGACTTCATCGGCACCCAGTTCACAACCGCCCCCGATGGCAAACTCTATCAGTTGCCCGATCAGCAATTCGCGAACCTTTACTGGTTCCGTTATGACTGGTTCAACGATGAGAAGAACAAGTCCGACTTCAAAGAAGCCTTTGGTTATGATCTTGGCGTTCCGGTCAACTGGGCGGCCTATGAAGACATCGCCGAGTTCTTTACCGGTCGCGACCTGAGCCACATGGGCGTTGATGGCGACGTCTTTGGCAACATGGACTATGGCAAGAAAGACCCGAGCCTTGGCTGGCGGTACACCGACGCGTGGATGTCGATGGCTGGAATGGGAGACGTGGGCGAGCCGAACGGCCTGCCGGTCGATGAATGGGGCATCCGGGTGAACGAAAATTCTCAGCCTGTCGGGTCCTGTGTTGCGCGTGGCGGTGCCACGAATGACGCGGCCGCAGTCTATGCCGTCACCAAGGCGATCGAATGGCTGAAAAAGTATTCGCCGCCAGCCGCTGCCGGCATGACCTTTGGCGAAGCGGGTCCGATCCCGGCGCAAGGCAACGTCGCCCAGCAGATGTTCTGGTACACCGCCTTTACCGCAGCGACGGTTCTGCCTGACCTGCCGGTGATGAACGAGGACGGTACACCCAAATGGCGCATGGCTCCCTCGCCACATGGTGTCTACTGGAAAGATGGTCAGAAGATCGGCTATCAGGACGTCGGGTCATGGACCCTGATGAAATCCACGCCTGTTGACCGGGCCAAAGCGGCCTGGCTCTATGCGCAGTTTGTTACATCCAAAACCGTGGATTTGAAGAAGGCTGACGTTGGCCTGACATTCATTCGTGAATCGACGATCAACTCGGACCACTTCTCGGCGCGCGCCAACAAGCTTGGCGGTCTGATCGAATTCTACCGCTCGCCGGCCCGTACGGCCTGGTCGCCAACCGGCACCAACGTTCCAGACTATCCGAAACTGGCGCAGCTGTGGTGGCAGAACATTGGCGATGCCATGTCCGGTGCAAAAACGCCCCAGGAAGCCCTGGATGCGCTTTGTGAAGCACAGGAAAAGGTGATGGAGCGGATCGAGCGTGCGGGTATTCAAGGCGATATCGGCCCGAAGATGAACGAGCCGCAGGATCCCGAATACTGGTATGCGCAGCCCGGTTCTCCGGTTGCCAAACTTGACAACGAAGACGAAGAACCCAAAACCGTCAGCTATGACGAGCTGATCAAATCCTGGCAATAAGTCTCTGCCAGTTGGCCGGGGGGCAGATTGCACCCCGGCCCTTTTACCGGTTGTCTTGCAGCCTTCCTGTCAGCTTCCGCCGTATCGACCTCTGATCTATGTGCGCGCATTGTGATCCTGGGGCAAAAGCAGATCTCTGTCACGCGATCCGATTGACCTACAGCCGGAAGCATCGGCAACGCAAATTCGTCAAGGTCGTCATACCGGTGCCCGGGCTGCGGATGTCTTTTTTGATGGCATAGATTTCAACGAACCGTCGCCGTCGAAGTTTTCCTTGAGCTTACAGCGCGCGGGTGCCCAGCAATGCGCAACAATGATTGGACCGCCGCCCTTTTGGATCAAAGAGTGGATATTAAAGCGTTTCGACTTTAAATCGTGTCATCGGGTATCACCTATCGCGTTGAAATCTTTGATTTCAGGCAGTGATAGGTGATACAGGTTTAAGTCGAAATACCCTAGTTGTGGCCCCGCCGGCATAGAGATGGCGGGGCCGGGGATGCGGGCGGAACCGGGGGGAGCCGCCCGCATCGTTCGATATCAGTGGTCGGCGGCTGCGGCCCCGGCGCCACGCGGCACCCGGACGCTTTCGACCAGCTCGATGATATCCTCGGGCAGAGGCTTGGTCATGCCGGTCACGACATAGGCCACTGCAAAGTTGATTGCCGCACCGACCGCGCCGAACGATGTCGACTGAATCGTACCCAGCAACGGATCTGCATCGGTAAAGCTGTTGGTGCCTGCCACGAAGAACCACCCCTTGTGCAGGAAGATGTAGATCAGCGTCGTGACCAGACCTGCCAGCATGCCCGCGACCGCACCGGTGTTGTTCACCTTCTTGGAGAAGATGCCCATCATCAGAGCCGGGAAGATCGACGCTGCCGCCAGACCGAAGGCCAGCGCCACGGTCTGCGCCGCAAAGCCCGGAGGGTTGAGACCCAGGTAGGTTGCGACAACGATCGCGATCGCCATGGCGACACGTGCAGACATCAATTCGCCTTTTTCCGAGATGTCCGGAGCGAACCGCCCCTTGATCAGGTCGTGGCTGACAGCGGAAGAGATGGCCAGCAACAGCCCCGCCGCGGTGGACAGCGCCGCTGCAAGACCACCCGCAGCCACCAGACCGATGACCCAGCTGGGCAGGTTGGCGATTTCGGGGTTGGCCAGAACCAGGATGTCGCGGTTGAAGTTGGTCAGCTCGTTGCCTTCCCAGCCCTTCTCGGCGGCCTTGGCCTGCATGCTTTCGGCCTTGTCGTTATAGTACTGGATCTTGCCGTCGCCATTTTTGTCTTCCCAGCCCAACAGACCGGTTTTCTGCCATGTGGCCATCCAGTCATAGCGAGGATCGCTGTTGATCTGCTCGACCGAAACCGCTTCGGCATCGGTGCCATTTGGCCAGAACATGTCGGTGATGTTCAGACGCGCCATGGCACCGACCGCAGGGGCGGTCAGGTACAGCAGGGCGATGAACACCAGCGCCCAGCCCGCGGACCAGCGTGCATCCGCAACCCGCGGCACGGTGAAAAAGCGCATGATGACATGCGGCAGACCGGCGGTGCCGATCATCAGCGACAGCGTGAACAGCACCATGTTGATGGTGTCGCTGTGGTGGGTGGTGTATTCATTGAACCCCAGTTCCGCCACGATCGCATCCAGTTTCATCAGCAGCGGCTCGCCCGAGGCAACATGATCGCCGAACAGGCCCAGGGCCGGAACGGGGTTACCGGTCAGTTGCAGGCTGATGAACGCGGCCGGGATCGTATAGGCCAGGATCAGCACGCAGTATTGCGCCACCTGGGTATAGGTCACCCCCTTCATGCCACCGAACACCGCATAGGCGAAGACGACGCACGCGCCGATCAGCAGGCCCGAGGTATTGCTGATTTCAAGGAACCGTCCAAAGGCCACGCCGACGCCGGTCATCTGGCCGATCACGTATGTGGTCGAGGCCACGATCAGACAAATCACGGCCACCAGACGGGCTGTCGGCGAATAGAACCGGTCGCCGATGAATTCCGACACGGTGAATTTGCCGAATTTCCGCAGATAGGGGGCCAGCAGAAGGGCGAGCAGAACATAGCCGCCTGTCCAGCCCATCAGGTAGGTCGAGTTGTCATAGCCAGTAAAGGCAATGAGACCCGCCATCGAGATAAAGCTGGCCGCCGACATCCAGTCAGCCGCGGTGGCCATGCCGTTGGTAACCGGGTGAACGCCGCGGCCGGCGGCGTAGAATTCCGATGTGGACCCGGCCCGGGCCCAGATTGCGATGCCGATGTACAGCGCAAAACTCGCGCCGACAAACAGCAGGTTGATTGTAAACTGATCCATGTCCTGTTTACTCCTCTTCGACGCCGAATTGCGCGTCGAGCTTGTTCATCCGCCACGCGTAGTTGAAGATCAGCGCCAGGAACACGAGGATCGAGCCTTGCTGGGCGAACCAGAAGCCAAGATCGGTGCCGCCGACGCGGATGCCCGACAACATCGGGCGCAGCAGAATGCCGAACCCGAACGAGACCAGCGCCCAAATTACGAGGCTGATCAGAATTATGCGCACATTCGCTGCCCAATAGCCCTTGTCGGACTCGGCAGTGTCTGAGGCGCTAGTGGTTTGGTCCGCCATGGCGGTTCCTCCTTCTTCCTCCGGAAAATGACGGGCATCGCTGAATTGAGACGACGCCCGGTCTTGTCTTGAATCAGGCCGTGGCCTGTTTCACGATCGCGCCCAATTCAGCGGCAATCGCGTCGATGTCACCCATCGCATCGATGGATTTCAGCACGCCTTTGGACGTGTAATAGGCGATCAGGGGGGCGGTCTGTTCGTGATAGGCCACCAGACGGCTTGCGACGGTTTCCGCATTATCGTCCGCGCGGCGCTTCATCCCGGTGCCGCCGCATTTGTCGCAGGTTTCAGCGATTTTAGGGGCCTTGAACGTGTCGTGATAACCCTCGCCGCAATCGCCGCAGGTAAAGCGGCCGGAAATGCGGGTGACCATCGCGGCGTCATCGACCTCGAGGCTGATGGCCGCGTTGATACCCTGGCCGGATTCTGCCAGCAGCGCATCCAGCGCCTGAGCCTGAACCGTGGTGCGGGGAAAGCCGTCGAGGATGACGCCCCTGGCGCAGTCAGGCTCGGCCAGACGGTCGCGCAGGATGTTGATCACGATGTCGTCGCTGACCAGTTCACCGGCTTCCATCACCGCCTTGGCCGCCTTGCCAGCCTCGGTGCCCGCGGCAACCGCCGCACGCAGAAGATCCCCGGTAGACAGTTGCACGAGACCGAATTCTCCCTCCAGCATCCGCGCCTGCGTCCCCTTGCCAGCCCCAGGAGGACCAAGCAAAATCAGCACAGCAGGTTTGGTCATATCGTTCACTCCTTCAGCATATTCAGAAAAGCGACCACATCGGTAGCGGTGTTTGTCCTCACCCCTTGAGTTCCTCTATCGTCTTATCCACTTCCGATTTGATCGCGTCGTAGGCCTGGTTGTTTGCATCCCTTGCGGCTTCGGACAGATCGGCCATGATTTCGAGGGCGCGGGTTACGGCCTGTTGGTAGGATGCGGCGATATCTTCGGGCGAGCCAGACGTCTGGTGGTCTGCAGCCACCGAAGTCACGTCACGGAAAATCCGCATCTGTTTTTCCATCAGATCTCGATAGGACACGGCCACAGCTTCGTTCGCCTTGGCGGCAGCGTCGAATTTATCCCTGGCCTTCTGGATTGTATCCTGCGCGTCCAACTGGCCCGGCTTGACACTGAATTGTGCCGCCATTGCCTGGGGATCAAACATTTTGGAGACATTCGCGGGACTGAAAAACCTCATGAACTCCGCGTAATTGTCGGTGGGTTCTTTTTTCGCCATCTTCATTGCCCTCGTTGAGTTTTGAATGTTGCTGCAATTTCGTGCACGGGACCGATTTCATATCGCGCAGGCGCGAGGCCCCGCGCTGTTTGAGTTAGCCTTCGAACTTGAATGAGACGCTCACTTTGGTACGAAACGCTTTGACCTTGCCATTCTCGATCACCATATCCTGAGAAATCACTTCGGCGATGCGCAAGTCACGCAAGGTTTGACTCGCACGCTCGATTGCGGCGCGTCCGGCATCGTCCCAGGATTCGGTACTCGTTCCGACCAGCTCGACGACCTTGTATACGCTGTTACTCATAGCTCTTCTCCTTGTTGTCTGGCGCGGATTGCGCCTGCCTGCCGCCTACTACCGTAGTTTGGCGTGCCGGTGTTTCTGGTGGCCTATTTCCGTTTTTTTGGTTGCATGAGGTCAGTGATGGTGCCTTCGAACATTTCGGCTGCGAAGTTGATTGTTTCGCTTAGGGTTGGGTGCGGATGGATGGTGTGTCCCAGGTCGACCGCGTCGGCGCCCATTTCGATGGCCAGTGCGGCTTCGGCGATCAGGTCGCCGGCGTTGGTGCCGACGATGGCCGCCCCGACAATCCGATCGTCCGCCGGGTCGAACAGCAGTTTGGTCATGCCTTCGCTGCGCCCGTTGGACAGCGACCGCCCTGATGCGGCCCAGGGGAATACGCCCTTTTCGACCTTGATGCCCCTGGCCCTGGCCTGGGTTTCCGTCAGCCCGACCCATGCCACCTCGGGATCGGTATAAGCGACCGACGGGATCACCTGGGCATCAAAGGCGCGCTTGTGTCCGGCGGCGACTTCTGCCGCTACCTTGCCTTCATGCACGGCCTTGTGGGCCAGCATCGGCTGTCCAACCACATCGCCAATGGCAAAGATATGCGACTGCCCTGTGCGTTGCTGACGGTCCACGGCGATAAAGCCACGTTCATCCACCGCAACGCCTGCCGCGGCTGCATTGATCAGCTTGCCATTGGGACGCCGCCCAACAGACACAAGAACCCGGTCGAACGTGTCGGTCGTGACCTCGCCCTTGGCGTCCTCGAACGTGACCTTCAGCCCCTTCTTCTGGGCCTCCATCGCCGTCACCCTGGTCTTCAGCAAGATCTTTTCGTACCGGCCCTCGACACGCTTATGCAGCGGGCGCACCATGTCCTTGTCGGCACCGGGCATCAGCTGGTCCATGAACTCGACCACAGTGATCTTCGACCCGAGCGCGTCATAGACACAGGCCATTTCCAGCCCGATGATGCCGCCCCCCAGAACCAGCATTCGCTTGGGGATGTCAGCCAGTTCCAGCGCGCCCGTGCTGTCCATAACCCGCGGGTCGTCATGCGGGATAAAGGGCAGTTCGACCGGCTCGGACCCGGCTGCGATGATGCACTGATCAAAGCTGACCGTGGTATCGCCGTCCGCACCGCTGACCGCGATCGTGTTGGTGCCGCAAAACGTGCCGGTTCCACGCACGACCTTGACCTTGCGGGCGCGCGCCAATCCATCCAGACCTCCGGTCAGCTGGCCGACCACGCCGTCCTTCCAGCTGCGCAGCGCGTCCAGATCCACCCTGGGCCTGGCAAAGGTTATCCCATGCCCGCCCATCTCTTCGGCTTCGGTGATCACCTTTGCTGCGTGCAACAGCGCCTTGGAAGGAATACAGCCCACGTTCAGGCAGACCCCGCCCAGGGTCGGGTTGCGCTCAATCAATATGACCGACTTGCCCAGATCCGCCGCCCTGAAGGCAGCCGTGTACCCCCCTGGCCCGGACCCCAGAACAACGACCTCTGCATGATGCTCGCCCGCACCCGTCGCCGTGCCGGTCGGCGCGGTTGCAACCGGTGCCGGGGCTGCGCCAGCAGCCGCGTCCGCAGGGGCCTCGACGGCCTCTTCGGACGCCGCCCCCTCCAACACCAGGATCACGCTGCCCCTGGACACCCTGTCGCCCTCGCTGACCTTGATTGCGGTGACCTTGCCCGCGGCCGGGCTGGGCACCTCCATCGTCGCCTTGTCGCTTTCCAGCTCGATCAGCGGGTCTTCGGCGGCCACCGTGTCGCCGACGCCGACCAGGATGCTGATGACGGGCACATCGGAAAAATCGCCGATATCGGGAACTGTGACGTCCATATCCGCGCCCTCCTTACAGCATCAGCCGGCGCACGTCGCCGAGCAGGAATTTCAGCGAGGCGCAGAACCGGGCGGCCAGCGCCCCGTCGATGGCGCGGTGGTCATAAGACAGGCTCAGCGGCTGCATGTTGCGCGGCACGAACTCTTCACCGTCCCAGACCGGGGACATCCTGGACCGTGTCAGGCCCAGGATCGCCACTTCGGGCGCGTTGACGATCGGGGTAAACGACGTCCCGCCTATGCCGCCAAGCGACGAAATCGTGAAGGTCGCCCCCGACATGTCATCGCCTTTCAGCTTGCCTTCACGTGCCTTGGCGGAAAGCTCGCCCAGCTCTTTGCTGATCTCTACGATCCCCTTGCGGTCCGCCCCCTTGATCACCGGCACCATCAGCCCGTTCGGTGTATCTGCCGCAAAGCCGATATTGTAGAAATCCTTTTTGATCAGTTTGTCTCCATCGGGGTGGATCGAGCTGTTCACCTCCCAATGGGATTTCAGCGCCGAGACAGAGGCCTTGATCATGAACGACAGCAGGGTGACGCGATAGCCTTCCTGCTTTGCCTGCCCGTCCAGCTCGCGCCGGTACAAATCCAGATCGGTGATGTCGGCTTCTTCGTTATGGGTGACATGCGGGATGTTCAGCCAACTGCGGTGCAGCGCCGGGCCGGACAGTTTCTTGATCCGGGGCATCTCCACATCTTCGACGGGGCCGAATTTGCTGAAGTCTACGGCAGGGATCGGTGGGATGCCCATGCCGCCCTGCACCGCGCCATCGGCGGAGGCCGGGGCAGAGGTGGATTTCAGGGCCTTGGTCACGTCTTCACGCAGGATCCGCCCCTTGCGCCCAGACCCGTTAACCTTGCTGAGATCGACATCCAGTTGCCGCGCAAAGGCACGCACCGAGGGGCTGGCGTGGACCTTGCCAAATCCGGCGTCGGTCACAGCCGGGGCGGCTGGTGCGGGGGCCACCGCCGCCGCCGGGGCCGCGGCTTTCTCGGCAGCCGGTGCAGGTGCCGCGTCAACGGCCGCATCCTCCGCCTCGACCAACATCAGCAGGTCGCCCATCGACACGGTATCGCCTTCGCTCACCTTGATCTCGACCACCTTACCGGCAGCCGGGCTTGGCACCTCCATCGTTGCCTTGTCGCTTTCCAGCTCGATCAACGGGTCTTCTTTTGCAATCACG
The DNA here is from genome assembly GCF_000473225.1 of Sedimentitalea nanhaiensis DSM 24252. Lineage (GTDB taxonomy): Bacteria > Pseudomonadota > Alphaproteobacteria > Rhodobacterales > Rhodobacteraceae > Sedimentitalea > Sedimentitalea nanhaiensis. The sequence continues at coordinate 4,190,477 of NZ_KI421509.1, read as the reverse complement.
TCACCAACGCTCACTAGGATGCTGATCACGGGAACATCATTGAAATCGCCAATATCCGGCACAGTTATTTCAATAGCCATCTGTCTTGTCTCCTCGTGTCCCGCGCTTAGACCAGCCGGGGGTTCGGCTTGGTGCCGTCAATGTTGTACTTGCTCAGGGCGGTTTCCATTTCCGCGCGGCTGACATGGCCGGCGCGATACAACCGCTGCATCGCCGCTGCCGCGATATGGTTGGCGTCCACTTCAAAGAACCGTCGCAGATTGACCCGGCTATCGGACCGTCCGAACCCATCGGTGCCCAGCACCGTAAAGTCGTTCGGCACCATCGCCCGGATTTGCTCGGCATAGTTCTTCATATAATCGGTGGCCGCGATAACCGGCCCCTTGGCCTTGGCAAGCTGCCCGGTCACAAAAGGTTGCCGCTCTTGTTCCAGAGGGTTCAACCGGTTCCAGCGCAGGCAATCCTGCCCTTCGCGCGCCAATTCGTTCAGCGAGGTTGCCGACCAGATGTCGCTGGTCACGTCAAAATCCTCTTCCAGCATCTCGGCGGCCTTGATCGCCTGCACCAGGATCGTGCCCGAGCCCATCAGGTTCACATGCCGATCGCCGGGTTTCGGCGTTTCGCGGAACCGGTACAGTCCTTTGACGATATCGTCCTCGACCCCCATCGGCATGTCCGGGTGGCGGTAATTCTCGTTCATCAGGGTCAGGTAGAAATACACATCCTCCTGATCGACATACATCCGCTGCAACCCGTGCTGCACGATCACCGCTACTTCGTATTGGAAGGTCGGGTCATAGCTGATGCAGTTGGGGATTGTACCCGCGAGGATATGCGAATGCCCGTCCTCGTGCTGCAACCCTTCGCCGTTCAGCGTGGTGCGCCCTGCGGTGCCGCCCAACATGAACCCGCGCGCCCGGCTGTCGCCCGCGGCCCAGGCCAGATCGCCGATCCGCTGGAACCCGAACATCGAGTAATAGATAAAGAACGGGATCATCGGCACGCCGTGGTTGGAATAGGCGGTTGCCGCCGCAATCCAGTCGGCCATCGCACCGGCTTCGTTGATGCCCTCCTGCAGCACCTGCCCGTCGGTGCTTTCTTTGTAGAACGACATCTGATCGGCGTCCTGCGGGGTGTATTTCTGCCCCAGCGGATTATAGATGCCGACACTGCGGAACAGGCCTTCCATACCAAAGGTGCGGCTTTCGTCCGGCACGATCGGCACCACGTTTTTGCCGATCTTCTTGTCGCGCAGCAGCGTGGTCAGAATGCGCACAAATGCCATGGTGGTGGAAATCTCGCGATCCCCGGTTCCCTTGAGCTGGACCTCGAACTTCTCCAGCGGCGGAATGTCCAGCTTGTCCGATTTGGACTGCCGTTGCGGAAACGCCCCCCCCAACGCCTTGCGCCGATCCGCAAGATAGGCCTTTTGGGCATTGTTCAGCGTCACGAACGGTGCCTTGCCCACATCTTCGTCGCCGATCGGAATATCGAACCGGTCGCGGAAGGCGCGCAGCTGCTCCTCGTTCAGCTTTTTCTGCTGGTGCGTGGTGTTTTGCCCCTCGCCCGCCGTCCCCATGCCATGCCCCTTGACCGTCTTGACCAGCAGGCAGCTGGGTTGGCCCTTGTTGTCAGACGCCCGTTTGAACGCGGTATAGACCTTTTCCGGATCATGCCCGCCGCGGCGCAAGGCCCAGATCTGATCGTCGCTCCAGTCTTCGACCAGCGCCGCCGTTTCCGGGTATTTGCCAAAGAAGTGTTCGCGGATATAAGCGCCATTCTTGGATTTGAACGTCTGATAGTCACCGTCCAGCGTTTCATCCATCAACTGTCGCAACCGACCGCTGGAGTCTTTCTCCAGCAACTCATCCCACCCCTTGCCCCAGAGCAGTTTGATCACATTCCAACCCGCGCCGCGGAAATCGCCTTCGAGTTCCTGAACGATCTTGTGGTTGCCGCGCACCGGACCGTCCAGACGCTGCAGGTTGCAGTTGATGACAAAGATCAGATTGTCCAGCCCCTCGCGCGCGGCAAGGTCAATCGCACCCCGGCTCTCCGGTTCGTCCATCTCGCCATCGCCGAGAAAACACCAGACCTTGCGGTCGCCCATATCGATATGGCCCCGGTTGTGCATGTATTTCATGAACCGCGCCTGATAGATCGCCATCAGCGGCCCCAACCCCATCGAAACCGTCGGGAACTGCCAGTAATCCGGCATCAGCCAGGGGTGCGGATAGCTCGACAGACCCTTGCCGTCGACTTCGCTGCGGAAATTTTCCAGCTCGGCCTCGCTGATGCGTCCTTCCATAAAGCTGCGCGCATAGATGCCGGGAATCACATGTCCCTGAAAAAACACCAGGTCGCCGCCGTGGATAGCGGATTTGGAGCGCCAGAAATGGTTCAGCCCAATATCGTACATCACCGCCGCACTGGCAAAGGACGCGATATGCCCGCCATATTCGCTGGACACTTTATTACGGCGCACAACCGTCGCCATCGCGTTCCAGCGGTTGATGGTGCGGATGCGCCATTCCATTTCGATATCGCCGGGAAACGCCTCCTGATCATCCGCCGGTATGGTGTTCTGATAAGGCGTCGTCGCCGAAAACGGCAGGTTCGCCCCGGCCGCACGCGCCTGTTGAACCGCCTTGTCCAACAGAAAATGTGCGCGATTGGCTCCATCGCGCTCAATCACATCCTCAATCGCTTCCTGCCACTCCTGGGATTCAACAGGATCAATATCGTCCAGCGGCTTGGTCATGGGTCTTCCTTTGAATGGATAGCGGTTGAACTGTCAGCTGAAGAACTGGGCTCCGTTTGCGCTGATGGTGGATCCGTTGATGAAATCAGAGTCGTCGGAGGCCAGGAAGACCACACAACGGGCAATCTCTTCGGGTTGGCCCAAACGTCCTGCGGGGATCTGCGCGATGATGCTTTCGCGCACCTTTTCCGGCACGGCCATGACCATATCCGTCCCAATATAACCTGGGCAAATGGCATTGGCGGTGATGCCGGCGCGCGCGCCTTCCTGGGCCAGGGATTTGACGATGCCCAGATCGCCGGCCTTGGTGGCGGCATAGTTGACCTGTGCGAACTGGCCCTTCTGGCCATTGACAGAGCTGATCACGATGACGCGGCCGAACTTGCGTTCGCGCATCCCCGGCCAGATCGGATGTACGGTGTTGAATACGCCGGTCAGGTTGGTGTCGATGACCTCTTTCCACTGCTCCGGAGACATTTTGTGGAAGGGGGCGTCGCGGGTGATGCCGGCGTTGGCAACGACAACGTCGATCGGGCCAAGATCGGCTTCGACCTGTGAGATGCCGGCCTTGCTTTCGTCGTAATCGGCAACGTTCCACTTGTAAGTCTTAATGCCGGTTTCTTCGGTGAACTTGGCAGCGGCTTCGTCATTGCCGGCATAGGTCGCGGCAACCGAGTATCCGGCGGCTTTCAGGGCGGTGGAAATGGCGGCGCCGATACCGCGGCTGCCTCCGGTTACGAGAGCTGTTCGAGCCATGTCAGTATCCTTTCAATTACAATTTCGATTATGCGTGCCCTGCTGCGGGCTATTTCGATAAAACGTAGGTACCGGGTGCGTCTTCGATTATGTCCAGCCTGCCATCACCCGGCACCCGGGCGGGGACCTGCTTGGCGCGGTCCTTGGCTTCCAGCCAATCGGCCCAGGTGGGCCACCACGAGCCCTTGGCGTGGGTTGCTTTTTCCAACCATTCCTCGGGAGATTCGGGATAATCGCGACCAATCCAGTAGCCGTATTTTTCGCGCTCGCCGGGCGGATTGATAACGCCAGCAATATGCCCGGAACCGCCGAGTACAAACTTGACGTCGCCGCCCAACAACCCGGTTGTGGGATAGACGGACCTCCAGGGCGCGATGTGGTCTTCCTTTGTGGCCAGCACGAAACATGGTGTCTTGATCTTGCCAAGGTCGATTTTCGTGCCGTTCAGGACCAATCCGCCGGGCTGGCGCAATGCATTGCGCAGATAAATCTGTTCAAGATACCACAGCAACATCGCCGCCGGCAGACGGGTGGAATCCGAGTTCCAATAGAGCAGGTCGAACGCAGGCGGTTTGTTGCCCATCAGGTAGTTCATCACATGGAACGACCAGACCAGATCATTTTCCCGGATCATCGAGAACATGTCCTGCATGTGGTAACCCTCAAGATGGCCGGTCTCGGCCATATGATCACGCAATGTTTCCAGCCGTTCATCGTCGATGAAAACACCGATTTCGCCCACATCGGTGAAATCCACCATCGTTGCCAATGTTGTTGCCGCAGCGACGCGATTGTCACCTTTGGCCGCGAGGTACGCCAGCGTTGCCGTCACCAGGATTCCGCCGATACAGAACCCGAGGATGTTGATCTTCTTTTCACCCGTGGCCAGTTCGATTGCATCGATCGCCGCCAGCGGGCCTTCATTCATGTAATGCTCAAAGCTCTTTTCCGCGTGCTCAGGACCCGGATTAACCCAGCTGATGATGAAGACTGTATGGCCGCGATCCAGCATGTAGCGCACAAGGCTGTTCTTCTCGCGCATGTCCATGATGTAGTATTTGTTGATCCAGGCAGGCACGAACAGGATCGGACGCTTGCGTTGTGTTTTTGTGCGTGGTTCGAACTGGATCAGCTGCATCATGTCGTTCTGAAACACAACTTTTCCGGGGGTCGTGCCCAGATCGCGCCCGACCACAAAAGCCTTTGGATCGTTGGTGGCAATGTCCAGCCGGCCGTCACCGCGCTCGAGATCATCCAACAGGTTGCTGAACCCGTCCAGCAGGCTTTGGCCATCGGTATCCAGCAGTTTCTTGCGGGCCTGCGGATTGAGAGTCAGAAAATTGCTCGGCGCCAGAGCGCTCAGGATCTGCCGGGTATAGAATTTGACCCTCAGATGCTCTTTGGAGTCTTCAGGAAATTGGTTGAGAATCTCCAGAGTGGCTTCTTCCAGCGCCAGATGTACATCGCGGCACACCCGCGCGATTGGATCCGTATTCCAGCTGTCATCCCTGAAACGGCGGTCCTTGATCTTGGAGGCGGTACCGGTCCAGCCGGCCATCCAGATATTGGCCATCTTACCGAAGGCCGATTGTTGGAGTGCCATCAGGTCGGCGGGTCTGGTCGCCATCGCCATGCCGACCTTGGCATAGGCCGCCGCCACCGAGGTGGAATCGACAATAGAAAAATCGCCACCCGACACCTTGGCCGCTGTTGAAGTGGCGGCTCGCGAAAACAATCCCTGAGCACGTTGCATGAGGCTCCAGTACTCCAGAAGCCGTTCGTTCAACGGATCTGATTGGAGGTCTGGGTTGGACATGGTGCGCTCCTTTGAATTGGATCGTGCGATTGGTGCGGGTGGCGACAGGTGGCCCGTTGCCGGGGAGGATTCGGCAACGGGCGGGGGAGGTTCAGCTGAGACGTTCAATGGCCAGCGCGATGCCCTGGCCACCACCAATGCACATGGTCACCAGACCGAATTTACCGTTGACGCGGTCCAGTTCGTTCAACGCCTTGATCGTGATGATCGCGCCAGTGGCTCCGATCGGGTGGCCAAGTGCGATCGCACCGCCATTGGGATTTACCTTGCTGGTGTCAAAACCCAGTTCCTTGTTCACGGCACAGGCCTGAGCGGCAAAGGCTTCGTTTGATTCAATCACGTCGAAATCACTCGCGTTCATGCCTAACTTGGTCAATAGGGCCGTGACCGCCGGAATGGGACCAATACCCATCACTTCAGGGCGCACGCCAGCATGGGCATACCCCAACAGCCGCGCGCGTGGTTTGAGCCCCTGTTTCTCGGCCGCATCCGCCGAGGCCAGCACAAGCGCCGCCGCGCCGTCATTGAGACCCGATGCGTTGCCGGCCGTGACCGATCCTTCCTTGCGGAAGGCCGGGCGCAGTTTGCCCAGACTTTCGACCGTGGTCGATGCCTTGGCGTGTTCATCAGTGTCAAAGGGCACCATGTCGCGGCGAACTTTCACATCGATTGGAAGGATTTGAGATTTGAACCGGCCTTCTGCGATGGCCACACCGGCGCGGCGCTGGCTTTCGGCGGCAAAGGCATCCTGATCGTCGCGAGAGATCTGATACTCCGATGCGACATTTTCAGCGGTCACGCCCATGTGGCCGCCCCCAAACGGGTCATTCAGGGCGGCAACCATCATGTCGGTCATACTGACATCGCCCATTTTCTGACCAAAGCGTGGGGATTGGCTGGAGTAAGGCGAACGCGACATGCATTCCGCCCCACCGGCCAGTGCAAAATCGACGTCACCCAGCATGATATGCTGTGCCGATGAGACGATTGCCTGCGCGCCCGATCCGCAAAGGCGGTTCACCGTAAGCGCGGGCGCTTCGGCGGGAACACCAGCCTCGACCGCCGCGACCCGACCAAGGTACATGTCCCGGCCTTCAGTATTGATCACATGGCCAAAAACAGAATGCCCGATTTGTTTTGGATCCACCCCGCTGCGAGCCATGGCCTCTTTGGCAACGGCGGCAGCCAAAGCCGTGGGCGCATGGCCTGCGAGCGACCCGCCAAATGTACCGATTGCGGTGCGCACACCGTCCAGAATTACTACGTCTTGTGTCATGTTCTTTTCTCTTTCAATGTCAGTTGTGGTCAGGGTGCTGGTGTGCCCAATCCGGCGATCTTGCCAGAGATTTGGTCAAGTACTTGGGGGTCGTCGATTGTGGCAGGCATTTTCCAGTCGGTGCCGTCGGCAATGGAAACCATGGTGGCCCGCAAAATTTTGCCGGAACGTGTCTTGGGCAACGCGTTGACAACCATACATTGCTTGAAGGCTGCCACCGGACCAATTTCCTGCCGGATCAGTTTCACGCATTCCTTTTCAATCTCTGACTGATTACGGTCACAGCCGGCATTGAGGCAGATCAGCCCCAGGGGCGACTGACCTTTCAGGGCGTCTCCGATGCCGATGACTGCACATTCCGCTACGTCCGGGTGGCTGGCGAGTACTTCCTCCATTCCACCCGTCGATAACCGGTGGCCCGCCACGTTAATGACGTCGTCCGTCCGTGCCATGATGTAGAGGTAGCCGTCTTCGTCCATGATCCCGGCGTCCCCAGTCTCGTAGTAGCCGGGGAAATGATCCAGATAAGATTTCTTGAACCGATCATCCGCATTCCACAGCCCGGGCAATGTGCCCGGTGGCAGCGGCAATTTGATGGCAATCGCACCCAGCGTACCGTTTGGCACCGGGTGACCGCCCTCGTCCAGAATGTCGATCTTGTATCCCGGCATCGGAACCGCCGGAGAGCCCGGCTTGATTGGCAATTGTTCGATCCCCAGCGGATTGGCGGCGATGCCAAACCCGGTTTCGGTCTGCCACCAGTGGTCAATCACCGGCTTTTTCAGATGCTTCTGGGCCCAGTTGATCGTATCCGGGTCGGCGCGTTCACCAGCCAGGAACAAGGCCTGTACGCCCGAGATGTCGTACCGATGTACATGTTTGGCTTCGGGATCTTCGCGTTTGATGGCACGTAGGGCCGTTGGCGCGGTAAAGAACACTCTGACGTCGTGTTCCTCGATCACGCGCCAGAACGTGCCGGGATCAGGTGTTCCAACGGGTTTGCCTTCGAACACAACCGTGGTGCAGCCCATCAGCAAAGGAGCATAGCAGATGTAGCTGTGGCCCACGACCCAGCCCACATCAGAGGCGGCCCAGAATACATCACCCTGTTTGACATTGTAGATATTCTTCATTGTCCACAACAGCGCCACCATGTGCCCGGCATTGTGGCGCAGAACGCCTTTGGGCTGCCCAGTTGTGCCCGACGTGTACAAAATATAAAGTGGATCATCTCCGCGCACAGGTACACATTTCGCGGGCTTGGCCTCTTCCGTTGCAGCATCCCAATCAAAATCGCGACCGTCAACCATGGATGCTTTTGCATGTGGACGTTGCAGGATAATGGTAAAGTCCGGCTTATGCGCCGAAAGGTCGATTGCGCCATCCAAGAGTGGCTTATATTCGACGATCCGCCCCGGCTCGATCCCGCAGGAGGCCGCTATGACCGCCTTCGGCTTGGCATCTTCAATCCGAACGGCCAATTCATGTGCGGCGAAACCACCGAAGACAACCGAATGCACTGCACCTAGCCGGGCACAGGCCAGCATTGCGACAAGCGCTTCTGGCACCATCGGCATATAGATGACCACGCGGTCACCCTTTGTGACGCCACGGTCGGACAGGGCACCCGCCAATTTGGCGATCTTGTTTTGTAACTCCGCATAGGTAATCTTGGTTTTGCTGTTCGTGACCGGGCTGTCGTGAATGATCGCGACCTGATCGCCATTGCCCGCCTCGACATGGCGGTCCACAGCGTTCCAGCAAGTGTTTGTGCGGGCATCCGAAAACCACCGGTAATAGGGGGCATTGCTGTCATCCAACGCCTTGGTCGGGCGGGTAAACCAATCCACGTCGTTGATAGCGTTCATCCAGAAGGCTTCGGGATCGCGCTCCCATTCAGCATATACGTCCTTGTATGAGGTCATAGCATTGCTCCTTAATTCTCTATTTCTGCGCCGGTGTTTCGGTTTGGATGGATTTTGTCAGCCATAGCTGGCGACTGGTGTGCGCGCCAAAGCGGCGATATTGACCAGGCCGCGTGGCGTGACAGAAGGGCTTACAATCTGAACGCGATTGCCCATCCCCATCAAAACCGGACCGATTTCAATTCCTCCGGCCAGTTGCTTAAGCAAATTGCGCCCGCCGGACGCAGCATCGACATTCGAAAAAATCAGACAATTGGCTGCGCCAGTCAGTCGGGAATTGCGGAACACGGATTGCCGGAGATCCGGATTCAAAGCGTGGTCCGCGTGCATTTCACCTTCGTATTCGAAATCCACGTCCATCCCGTCTAGAATGCTCAGCGCTTCGCGCATCTTGTCGCCGGATCCGGTGTGCAGCGAGCCGAACACGGAATGACTGAGCAGGGCGATCTTGGGTTCGATTCCAAACCGGCGGATATGGCGCGCGGCCGCAACGCTGGTTTCAGCCAGGTGGATCGGGTCGGGTTCGACGTGAACCTGGCTGTCGGCTATAAAGATAACACCCTGTTCAAGGATCACTGGAGACAGTGCGCCGATCGGGTGCAACTTGCCGCCCTGGCCATCGTCCAGACCGCCCAGGACCTGGACCGCATGATCCAGATGCCACCGATAATCGCCCTGTGTGCCGCAAATCATCGCATCGGCATGGTTTAGCCTTACTGCAATGGCAGCAATGGCAGTTGTGTTTGTGCGCATAATGGTCTGTGCGCTTGCCGGGGACACACCGTTGCGTTCTGTCAGATCCAGATAGGTCTCCCAGTAGGTACGATACCTGTCGTCCTGTGTCGGGTCGATCAAATCGAAATCGCTGCCTATTCGGATTGGCAAGGCGTCTCTTTCGATCCGCGACTGGATGACATCAGGGCGCCCGATCAGAATAGGGTTCTCGATGCCTTCCTCGATCATGCCCTGGGCGGCGCGCAGTACGCGGATATCCTCGCCTTCGGCAAAGATTACCTTGCGCTCGAATCGTGTCGCGGCATCGAACACCGGGCGCATCAGCAGCGCAGTTTTGAAGACGTTGCCTTCAAGTTTGCTGCGATACTCTTCGATATTGATCGGTCGTTTCGCCACGCCGGAATCGATCGCCGCCTGAGCCACGGCGCTGGCCACAGTGGCCAGAAGGCGCGGATCGAATGGCTTGGGGATCAGGTAATCGCGACCAAAAACCATGCGCTCGTCGCGATAGGCCATCGCCGCTTCGGCCGAGGACGTCTTGCGCGCCAATTCCGCAAGGGCATGGGCGCAGGCCACTTTCATGGGCTCGTTGATCTGGGTCGCGCGCACATCCAATGCACCCCGAAAGATAAAGGGAAAACACAGTACGTTATTGATCTGATTGGGGTAATCTGATCGTCCGGTGCAGATAATCGCATCTTCACGCGCAGCTTTTGCGTCTTCTGGCATGATCTCGGGGGTCGGGTTGGCCAGCGCCATGATCACCGGATCCTTGGCCATCGTCTTGATGGTTTCCTTCGTGATCACGCCGGGACCGGACACTCCGAGGAACAGATCCGCGCCCTCGATCACGTCGTCGATCTGCGGCGTGCCATCCTGGGGCGGCTGGGCGAACCTCTGCTTGGTCGCGTCCAGATCGTTGCGGCCCATGTGGCACAGACCCTTGCGGTCACACATCCAGATGTTTTCACGTTTTACGCCCAGATCCATCAATAACGTCAGACAGGCAATGCCTGCGGCCCCGCCACCAACAGCTGCAACCTTGATATCCTCGAAATTCTTTCTGGCGATACGCATGGCGTTGATCGCCCCTGCTGCCACCACGATAGCTGTCCCGTGCTGATCGTCGTGAAAGACCGGGATGTTCATCCGCTCTTTGCAGATGCGTTCAACCTCAAAACACTGCGGCGCTTTGATGTCTTCAAGGTTGACTGCACCAAAGGTTGGTTCCAGCGCGATCACGATCTCAGCCAGCTTGGCCGGGTCGTCCTCGTTCACTTCGATGTCGAATCCGTCGAGATCGGCGAATTTCTTGAACAGCGCGATTTTGCCTTCCATTACCGGTTTTGACGCCAGCGCACCGATGTTTCCCAGTCCCAACACCGCTGTGCCATTCGATATCACGGCCACCCGATTGCCCTTGCCTGTGTAGCGAAAGGCATCCGCAGGGTTTTCGTGAATGTCCATACAGGCCTCGGCCACGCCCGGCGAATAGGCCAGCGACAAATCGCGTTGCGTGGTCATGGGCGTCGTTACACGCACGCCCAGCTTTCCCGGCGTCGGGAATTCGTGATAACGCAGCGCGGCCTCTCTCAGTGCCTGCTCGGCGGCTGATCTTTTGGTCATGCTACTTCCTCGGCGGTGCGCGCGGTCCGGATCAGGGACATCACATTGCGGGCTGCATCAGGGATGTTGGTGCCCGGACCGAAGATGGCCTTGACGCCACGCGAAATCAGGAAATCATAATCCTGTTGCGGAACGACGCCGCCGCAGATCACCAGAATATCCTCGGCGCCCTTGGATTTGAGCGCTTCCACCAGTTGCGGTGCCAGCGTCTTGTGGCCTGCCGCCTGACTCGAGATGCCGACCACATGCACGTCATTGTCGAGAGCATCCTGCGCAGCCTCATCCGGGGTCTGAAAGAGTGGCCCTACATCCACATCAAAGCCGATATCGGCAAAGGCGGTGGCGATCACCTTGGCACCTCGATCATGGCCATCCTGCCCCATCTTGACGACCATCATGCGCGGGCGGCGCCCTTCTTCATTGGCAAAGGTCTCGACATCGCGCTGTATCTCGGCAAAGCCCTCGTCGCCCTCGTACGCGGCGCTGTACACGCCCGCCAAAGTCTTGATCTCCGCGCGATGGCGGCCAAATACCCTTTCCATCGCGTCTGAAATTTCTCCAACAGTCGCCCGTGCGCGAGCGGCCTCGACCGCCAATTCCAGAAGGTTGCCATTGCTTCGCGCCCCCTTTTCGAGCGCGGCCACCGCCGCATCGCAGGCCGCTCGATCCCGGGTTTCGCGAATGCGGTCCAGCCGGGCCACTTGGGCGCGTCGAACTTCTTCGTTGTCGATCATGCGAACGTCAATTTCATCTTCTTTTTCAAGACGGTACTTGTTGACGCCGACGATCACTTCTTCGCCTCGGTCAACTGCGGCCTGACGTCGGGCGGCGGATTCCTCGATCCGTAATTTGGGCATGCCACTGGCCACGGCCTTGGTCATGCCCCCCATCTCCTCGACCTCTTCAATCAGCTTCCATGCCTTCTCAGCCATGTCGGCCGTCAGTTTTTCGACGTAATAGCTGCCCGCCAGCGGATCGACGACATTGGTGATGCCCGTCTCTTCCTGCAGGATCAGTTGGGTGTTACGGGCGATCCGGGCCGAAAATTCTGTTGGCAGGGCAATCGCTTCGTCCAGCGCGTTGGTATGCAGACTTTGGGTGCCGCCAAGGGCCGCCGACATTGCCTCATACGCGGTGCGGATGACGTTGTTGTAGGGATCCTGCTCCTGCAGGCTGACGCCGCTGGTCTGACAATGGGTGCGCAGCATCCGGCTTTGCGGCTGTTGCGGGTTGAATTCATCCATGATCCGCGACCAGAGCAGCCGCGCAGCGCGCAACTTGGCCGCCTCCATGAAGAAATTCATGCCAATGGCGAAAAAGAACGAGAGCCGCCCGGCAAATTTGTCAACGTCCATACCCCGCGCAATTGCCGCGCGCACATATTCGCGGCCATCCGCCAAGGTAAAGGCAAGCTCTTGCACAAGGTTCGAGCCGGCCTCTTGCATGTGATAGCCACTGATCGAGATCGAGTTGAATCGTGGCATGTTGTCGGAAGTGTATTCGATGATGTCCGAGATGATCCGCATCGACGGTTCCGGCGGGTAGATATAGGTGTTGCGCACCATGAACTCTTTCAGGATGTCGTTCTGGATGGTGCCGGAAAGCCGCGCCTTATCAACGCCCTGTTCTTCGGCCGCGACTATGAAATTCGCGAGTATCGGGATCACCGCACCATTCATTGTCATGCTGACGGACATCTGGTCCAGCGGGATGCCGTCGAACAGTATTTTCATGTCCTCGACACTGTCGATCGCCACCCCCGCCTTGCCGACATCTCCCACCACGCGCGGGTGATCGCTGTCATATCCGCGATGCGTCGCCAGATCGAAAGCCACCGAGCAACCCTGCTGACCGGCTGCAATATTCTTGCGGTAAAAGGAGTTCGATTCTTCAGCAGTCGAAAATCCTGCATACTGTCGGATCGTCCAGGGGCGGCCTGCATACATCGTGGCGCGGGGTCCCCGCAAAAACGGAGCCTCACCCGGCATCGAGCCCAAATGGTCGAGGTCTTTGAGATCGTCTTCGGAATAGACTGGTTTCACCCTGATCTCTTCAGGCGTTACCCAAATCAGATCGTCGGGCGCACGGGTCTTCAGTTCGCGCTCGGCAAGTCTCTTCCATGTTTCCAGATTTTCCGACATTGGTCCCTCCTCCCATGTTTCCGTCAAGTGCTGGCGGTACCTATTCAAACTCCATGATGACATCGTCGACGGCCAGGCTGTCGCCTGCACGGGCGTTGATTTTCGAAACTACCCCGGCGCGTTCAGCACGCAGAACATTTTCCATTTTCATCGCCTCTACGCTTGCCAGGGCCTGACCTTCCTGCACCTCATCGCCCTCGGATACGGCGATGGACACGACCAACCCCGGCATCGGGCACAAAAGCAGTTTCGATGTGTCTGCGGCGATCTTCTCTGGCATCAGTTCGGCCAGTTCGGCGATACGCTGCGTGCGGACGGTCACATCCAGGTCAGCGCCGCGATACCGGATGCGGAAGCCTTCTGTTCGGCCATCCACCTTGAGCGGCATACGAGTGCCATCCACCTCGATCAGCGCCAGACTGCGGCCCGGCACCCAGTCGGATGTGACCCGACACGTGGTGCCATCGTCAAAATTCACGGTCGATCCCTCGCGATCAGCAGATATTTCGACCGCGAAATTCCGGTCCTGAAGGGTAACAACCCAATCGGTGCCCACAATCCGCTCGTGGTTATCCATCCGGCCCGAGACCCGGGCGCGCCTGATCTCGACAACGCGGTGCATCGCGGATGCCGCCGCCGCGATCCGGCGCAGCGCATCATCGCCCAGCGTGACACCTTCAAACCCATCGGGATATTCTTCTTCGATGAAGGCTGTAGTGATGTCGCCTGACATGAACCGCGGATGATCCATCACCGCAGCCAGGAACGGAATGTTGTGTCCGATTCCCTCAATCTCGAACTCATCCAGCGCATCGCGCATGATTGCAATGGCATCGCTACGGTTCGGTGCCCATGAACACAGCTTGGCGATCATCGGGTCGTAATACATACTGATCTCGCCGCCCTCAAAAACGCCGGTATCGTTGCGAACGGCGCGATCTTTCTCGGCCACCTCAGCAGGTGGGCGATAGCGCGATAGGCGACCAATCGACGGCAAGAAGCCGCGATAGGGGTCTTCGGCATAAAGGCGGCTTTCGATCGACCAGCCGTTGATGCCGATATCTTTTTGTTTCAGCTTCAGTTTTTCGCCGTAAGCCACGCGGATCATCTGCTCGACCAGATCGATGCCAGTGATCAACTCGGTAACGGGGTGTTCCACTTGCAGCCGCGTATTCATTTCGAGGAAATAAAAGTTGCGTTCCCCATCCACGATGAATTCCACCGTTCCGGCGGAGCAATAATCAACCGCCTGCGCCAGCGCGACGGCTTGCTCGCCCATCGACTTGCGGGTTTGCGCGTCAAGAAAAGGGGAAGGTGCCTCTTCCACAACTTTCTGATTGCGTCGCTGGATCGAGCATTCACGCTCATTCAGATAAAGGCAATTTCCGTGCTTGTCGCCCAGCACTTGAATTTCGATATGCCGAGGCTGTGTGATGAACTTTTCGATGAATATCCGATCATCGCCAAAGCTGTTGGCCGCTTCGTTTTTGGAACTTTGAAAGCCTTCGCGGGCCTCCCCGTCATTCCAGGCGACTCGCATCCCCTTGCCGCCGCCTCCGGCGCTGGCCTTGATCATCACCGGATAGCCGATTTCGTTGCTGATCTTTACCGCGTCTTCGGCATCTTCGATCAGACCCATCACGCCGGGCACGGTTGAGACACCGGCCTCCTGCGCGATTTTCTTACTGGTGATTTTGTCACCCATCGCCTCGATCGCACCGCGGGGCGGGCCGACAAAGGCAACCCCTTCGGCTTCTAGTGCCGCGGCGAACTTGCTGTTTTCACTCAGAAAGCCATAGCCCGGATGTACCGCCTCGGCGCCAGTCTTGCGGATCGCTTCCATCACATTGTCGATGACGATGTAAGATTGGTTCGCCGGCGGCGGGCCGATATTCACAGCTTCGTCCGCCATCTTTACGTGAAGCGCTTCACGGTCGGCGTCGGAGTAGATTGCCACCGACTTAATACCCATTTTCCGGGCGGTTTTGATCACACGGCAGGCTATCTCGCCCCGGTTCGCTATCAGAATCTTCTTGAACATCTATCAGCCCCCTAAAGCGGAATGTTGTCGTGCTTTTTCCATGGATTGCTAAGCTTCTTGGTCCGCAAGGCAGCAAAGGCCCGTGCCACACGAAGCCGGGTTGAATGCGGCATGATCACCTCGTCGATAAATCCGCGTTCGGCAGCAACGAATGGATTGGCAAACCGGTCCTCGTAGTCCTTCGTATGGGCCGCGATCTTGTCGGCATCGGCCAGGTCGGCGCGGTGGATGATCTCGGTCGCGCCCTTGGCCCCCATGACGGCAATCTCGGCCGTCGGCCAAGCATAGTTGACATCGCCGCGCAGGTGCTTGGACGCCATCACGTCATAGGCCCCGCCATAGGCCTTGCGGGTGATGACCGTGACCTTCGGAACGGTCGCCTCACCATAGGCAAACAGCAGCTTCGCCCCATGTTTGATGACCCCGCCGTGTTCCTGGGACGTTCCCGGCAGAAAGCCCGGTACATCGACAAAAGTCAGGATCGGGATCTCGAACGCATCACAGAACCGGACGAACCGCGCCGCCTTGCGCGAGCTGTCGATATCCAGACACCCGGCCAGTACCATTGGCTGATTGGCCACAACGCCCACTGTCTGACCTTCGAGGCGGGCAAAGCCGGTGAGAATATTCTTGGCGAAATCCGACTGGATTTCGTAGAAATCGCCTTCATCTGCTGTCTTGCGGATCAATTCGCGCATGTCGTACGGCTGGTTCTGGTTCTCGGGCACCAGGCTGTCGAGCGAATTTTCGACCCTGCCAGGTGCATCAAAGAACGGGCGAACGGGCGCTTTTTCCCGGTTGTTAAGCGGCAGGAAATCCACCAGCCGACGCACTTCGGCCAGCGCCGAGACGTCATCTTCAAACGCCGCATCGGCGACGCTGGATTTACGGGTGTGGGTACTTGCCCCGCCCAGCTCTTCGGCGGTGACCTGTTCATTGGTCACTGTCTTGACCACATCCGGTCCGGTCACGAACATGTATGACGTGTCTTTCACCATGAAGATGAAGTCTGTCATTGCCGGCGAATACACCGCACCACCCGCACAAGGGCCCATGATTACGCTGATCTGGGGCACTACACCGCTGGCCATAATGTTGCGTTGAAACACTTCGGCATAGCCCGCGAGACTCGCGACACCTTCTTGAATTCGCGCGCCGCCTGAATCGTTCAGACCGATCACTGGCGCGCCGACCTTCATTGCCATATCCATGATCTTGCAGATCTTCTGTGCATGCGTTTCGCTCAGCGATCCGCCAAAGACGGTAAAATCCTGACTGAAAACATAAACCTGCCGGCCGTTGATCGTGCCCCAGCCGGTTACTACCCCATCGCCTGGTATCTTGACCGTTCCCATGCCGAAATCAGCACAGCGATGTGCCATGAAGGTATCGAATTCTTCAAAGCTGCCTTCATCCAGCAGCACTTCGATGCGTTCGCGGGCCGTCAGCTTTCCTTTGGCATGCTGGGCATCTATCCGATGCTGGCCGCCTCCGGCATGGGCTTCGGCGCGCCGAGATTCAAGTTCCCTATTCGTATCTATCATCGCAAAATCCCTCGTCAAAAGACAGGCTTCAAGCGGTAGCCCGATGGTCGGTTTTCTAACCAGCAAACGCCAATTTTTTGCGTTGGAAGCTAGCACCCAAAATGGTGTCAGATCTTTTTGCGGCCCCCCAACATGCCGTAGCAACGCGCTCAAGCAACAGGTTGCACTTGTCCGGTTGGCAAATTCTGCTAGGCATCATGGCATGTGAACGCCGTTCATCTAAATGAAAAATGGCGTGCAAGCGAACAATTCGCAGACTAAGGTATGCAATATGCAAACTTGTGAACAAGCTCATGGCGGAACGTAAGCTCTTTGCCGGCGCGCGGCTGAGGAACCTGCGCAGAGGGAGTGACCTGACGCAGCGCGAGTTCGCAAAACGTCTTGATATATCGGCGAGCTACCTCAATCAGTTGGAAAACAATCAACGGCCACTATCGGCCTCGGTGATGCTGGCGCTTGTTGATGCGTTCGAGATTGACCTCGCAGGGTTTGCTGTGGATGAGAGTGTTCGCCTGGCCGCAGATTTGAAAGAAGCGCTCGCCGACCCGATCCTCGCCGGACGGCGGCCCTCGAAGCAGGAAATCAAACTCGCTATTTCCAGTACGCCGGACATTGCCCATGCATTGCTGACTCTTCACCGGGGATACCAAAATCTTCAGGAAAGCATGGTTGCGTTCAATGACATCCTTGTACGCGGACACGTTCAATCTTTACCGCTTCCTTATGAGGAGGTGCGGGACTTTTTCCACTACAGCGACAACTATTTTGACATCCTTGACAGGAAAGCAGAGGCGCGCGCCAAAAAAGTGGGGATTGACGGAATTCGAAACAAGACCGCTGCAATAGAATGGCTGGGGGAAAAGCACGGTGTATCGGTGTCGTTTGGGCGCGGTGAACTCTCCAACGAAACACTCAGCGATTTCCAAGTGGAAGCAAAGATTTTCCGCATAAACAGAGCGCTTCCACAACCCAGCCAGGTTTTTCAGTTGTGGCATCAGATCGTGCTTCTGGAAGATCAGGAAGAGTTTGATCAGTTGCTGGACGCGGGCACCTTTCAGACTGCCGAAGGTCGGATGATCGCGCGCATCGGGCTGGCCAATTTCAGCGCTGGAGCAACCCTGATGCCCTATGGGGATTTTCTGGCTGCAGCCTCCGACTTCCGGCATGATCTGGATTTGCTCGCAGACAGATTCAGCGCCAGCATCGAACAGGTTGCGCATCGCCTCAGCACGCTTCAGAGGGCCGGTGCCAAAGGGGTGCCGTTTTATTTCGTCAGGGTTGATCGCGCGGGGGCAATCACCAAGCGTCACAGTACAACCCGCTTGCAATTTGCCAGATATGGCGGCGCATGCCCCTTGTGGAATGTTCACCAGGCATTTGAAACCCCAGGAGAGATTGTCCGGCAATTGGCCGAAACGCCCGATGGGGAACGCTATGTCTGCATTGCAAGAACCATTACGAAAAGAGGCCAAGGTTTCCGCGCGCCGATCCGACGGTATGCCATCGCACTTGGAAGCCCCGTCGATTACGCAAAGGACATCGTTTATGGCGACGATTTGAAAGTGGAATTGCCTGATGCGTATGACAAGATCGGAATCTCGTGCCGCATTTGCAATCGAAAATCCTGCCCGCAACGGGCTGTACCGCCGATCGATCGCAACATATCGATTGATTCTAATAGGCGGGGAATTGTCCCCTTTCAGATAGAATAGCTGCCCCTCCCGAGGGCAGTATGGCTGTTTCTTGAACGGTTCTGGCTTGAATTTGCCAGTCGTTCATCGCCTGCGCGTGCGTCTTGCTGCCCAAGGCTGACTGGGGAATCTGCCGGTTGCAGAGCCATACATAGCGGTGCCGCGTCGCTTCCGGCGCCGCGCGTGCGCGGACGCGACGGGATTGCAGCACCGCCTCGACGCGGCCATTGAACCGGTCCGGCATGCCGTTGGTCCGCGGCGAGGTCGGCGCCTCAGGCGATGCTTGCTGTCAAGAGTTGCGCAGAGCGTGTCGAACTCGTGCGCGCCGGCGGCTGCGCACTTGCGCAGGCCGAACAGCGGTCCGCGATCCTTTTGCCATTGTCGGTGGGTTTGGTGCGGGCGCGAATCGGGCAGGCACACTCCAGGTCACGTAGAAAAATGCGGTCACTGCCCCCCTCGTCGGCTTCCAGGGTTTTGCGTTCTTGCGCACCAAAACGATGGCAGGCATCGCGGGCTGCAATTGCCCCGTGGCATTTAAGGGAGCATCGCACTGGTGTAATCCAATGGGCCTTTTTGGTGCGCCAGCAGGTGTCGACCGAATGGGATCGGGGGTAGAGATAAAAATAACACTTTCCATATGATATGATAGTTTGCTACCAAAATACACAGAAACCAAAGGGAGGACATGAAATGTACAACAGAAGGATCATAACAGCAGCCGCGGTGCTGGCGTTGTCGGGCACGATCCTGATGGCGCAGGAAACAATCCG
Organism: Sedimentitalea nanhaiensis DSM 24252; assembly: GCF_000473225.1. Lineage (GTDB taxonomy): Bacteria > Pseudomonadota > Alphaproteobacteria > Rhodobacterales > Rhodobacteraceae > Sedimentitalea > Sedimentitalea nanhaiensis. Next base: position 4,171,395 of record NZ_KI421509.1, on the reverse strand, counting down.
GATCGCATCGCCCTACAAGGTGACCGTTCTTGATCCCATTGTGTCTGCGGGGGGCGGTAATATCGAAGCCTATGGCTTGCTCTATTCGCGGCTGATGCGCACGGACAAGAATGGCAATCTCGTTCCGGGGCTGGCCGAAAGATACGAGATTTCCGAGGACGGTTTGACCTATACGTTCCACCTGCGCGACGCGAAGTTTTCGGATGGCACGCCGATCACGGCTGACGACGCGGCCTTCAGTCTGAACCGCGCGGCAAAGGATGAGAATTCGGCATATCCCGCCGGCTTCGCGCCGATTGCAGAGATCGCCGTGCTGGACGAACGCACGCTGCAATGGACCTTGAAACATCCCAGTGCGCCGATCCTGGCCAATCTCGATATCTTCAACGCAGGTATCGTCAGCAAGGACGATGTCGAAGAACGCGGTGAGGATGCCTTTGTCACCAATCCGGTCAGCTCTGGCCCTTATATGGTCAAGGAATGGAAGCCCAACGACCGCCTGTCGCTGACGGCGAACCCGAATTTTTGGCGCGAAGGGCTGCCCAGGGTCGAGAATGCCGAATTGATCGAGGTCAGTGACGCCAATGCCCGCGCGACGATGCTGATGGCAGGCGAGATCGAGGTCGACCGAACCGTGCCTTGGCCGCAGATCGAAGAGATCAACAACACAGATGGTGTATCGGTGAAGCTGGAGCCGTCGACGGTGCTCTACCTGGTGCTGCCCAACCACACCAGGCCACCCTTTGACAATCTCACGGTGCGCCAGGCGGCCACCATGGCTCTGGACCGCGCCGCGATTACCAAGGCGGTGACGCTTGGGCATGCGGAGGTGGCGAATTCGACATTCTCGAACGCGCTGAAATTTTACGATCCGTCGATCAGCATGCCTGCTTATGACCCCGCCGCAGCCCGCAAGCTGTTGGAAGACGACGATCTTGTAGGCACCGAGATCACCATGATGATCACTCCCGCTACCGAACAGATCGCGACGTTACTGAAGGCGCAATGGGACGCGGTCGGTTTCAAGACCACGGTGGAGCGGGTCGACGCCGGACTTTGGTGGTCAAAAATGGCCAATGCCGATTATGATGTGACGTCGTCGTGGTATTTCAATGAAACCGACGATCCGGATCTGGCCATCCGCTGGGCACTCTGCGGCACTTGCGGCAGCCATTCTTACTATACCCGTTACAACAACGAAGAGGTCAACGAACTGACCGAAGAAGCGCTGCGCGAGGGTGATGAGGAGAAGCGCGCGGGGTTGTACCGACGTATTCAGGAAATCACTGTGAGCGAGATCGCGCAGATCCCGCTTTATTACACGCCATATGCGAACGGCTATTCCGACCGAGTGAAAGGTTTGAGCCTGACTCCGGCGCTGCAATGGACGTTGGAAGAGGCCGAACTGACCGACGGTTAAGCCGCGTCACTACGCGGGTGGCCCACTTCAGTCGGGCCACTCAGTCCAGCACCTTCGTTACCGAGAGTTCATGTGAAAACCTTTCGCTTTATTGCCCTGAGGCTGGCACAGGCAATCCCTGTGCTGCTGGGTGTCAGCCTCATCACCTTCGTTCTGATGGCGGCGACGCCGGGCGATCCGATCCGTCTGTTGGTCGGTGACCGCGCCTCGCCGGAAACGATTGCGATGATCCGCGACCGCTACGGATTGGACGATCCGATCCTGTTTCAGTATTTCACCTATCTCAAGAACCTGATGGTTGGCGATATTGGGGTCTCGTTGCGTTACCGGGTGCCGGTGTCGCAACTGATTGCGCAGCATTATCCGGTCACACTGTTTCTTGTGCTTTACACAATCGTGCTGACTCTACCGCCGGTGATCGTGCTGGCAGTCTGGTCTGCGAAACGGCAGAACGGCATGGCCGACCAGATCATTCGCATGATGGGCGTGCTGGGGCTTGCTGTGCCGGTGTTCTGGCTCGCACTGATTCTGACGCGTCTGTTCGGCGTCAAGCTGGGCTGGTTTCCGGTCAGCGGCTTTGGCGATACGATGCCCGGGCACTTGCTGCACCTGTTCCTTCCTGCGCTTTCAACGATGATCTGGGTGGTGCCGATCCTGGTGCGCACGCTGCGGTCTGCGTTGTTGATCGAAATGAACCGTGACTATGCCCTGACGGGTATGTCCAAAGGATTGGGCGCGCGCCAGGTCTTCCGCACGCATGTGTTTCCCAACTCGATATTGCCGACACTGAATCTTTTTGCCGTGATCGTTGCCTATTTGCTGGGGGGCTCGGTGATCGTCGAGACGGTCTATGCGGTTCCAGGCATGGGCAAGCTGATGATCGACAGTATTCTGGCACGCGATTATTTCGTGGTGCAGGGGGCTACGCTGGTCTTTGCGCTGACCACACTGCTGGTCATGCTTGCGGTCGACCTGCTGTCGGCGCTGATCGATCCGCGGGTGACGCTATGAAGCTCTCTCCGATGTTCGTGACCGGCGTGGCGCTGGTGGTGCTGTGGTGCGTGATCGCGCTGGTCGCACCGAAGCTGGCCACGCATGATCCCTATGCCATCGACTTCGCAGCAATTCTGCAACCGCCGGGCGCGGAACACTGGTTCGGTACGGACAACGTCGGGCGCGATACCTATAGCCGGGTGATCTTTGGCGCGCGGCTGGCGCTCTACATCGGGTTGCTGGGGGTGATCGCGCCGATGCTGATTGGGATGACGGTCGGGCTGGTGGCGGGATATTTCGGCGGCTGGATCGATGTGGTGGCAATGCGGCTTGTCGACATCACTGTGCCCTTTCCCTTTTTTGTGCTGGTCCTGTCCATCGTCGCCGTGCTGGGCCCGGGGATCGAGAATTACTTCATCGCGCTCGCTTTGGTCGGCTGGGTCGGCTACGCGCGGCTGGCGCGGGCAGAGGCGCTGGTGCTGCGGCGGGCCGAGTTCGTGCTGGCCGCGCGAACCATGGGGTTTTCAAGCGGCTATATCCTGCTGCGCCACGTGCTGCCGAATTCTCTTTCCTCTATCGTGGTCTATCTGATGACGGATGTGACGTTGGTCATTCTTTTCGGTGCTGCGCTGGGGTTTCTGGGTATGGGGGTCTCGCCGCCAGCGGCCGAATGGGGCGTCATGATTGCCGAAGGTCAGACCTATATCTCTTCCGCTTGGTGGATTAGTTTTTTCCCCGGCCTTGCGATGGTGCTGATCGGGGTCGGCTTTGCTCTGATCGGTGACGGGCTGGCCCGCATGTTGAGGATCGAACGATGACGCCGCTTTTGTCAGTAAAAGATCTTACCGTGCGCTTTGGCGCGACCGTGGCTGTGGACGATGTGTCTTTCGATCTGGAGCGCGGCGCGGCGCTGGGGATCGTGGGCGAAAGTGGATCGGGTAAATCGGTGACCTGCCGTGCGGTGATGCGGCTTTTGCCCCCGTCGGCGCAAATCAGCGGCAGCGCCAGCTTTGAAGGCCGCGATCTGTTGCAAATGCCCGAGACAGAACTGAACCGCGTGCGCGGCAAGCGTATCGCGATGATTTTCCAAAACCCTTCGTCGCATCTCGATCCGCTGATGCGGATTGGTGACCAGGTGGCGCAAACACTGCACAAGCACACGGATCTGAAAGGTCGCGCTATCCGCGACGAGGTTCTGCGCTTGCTGGATGTCGTGCGCATCCCCGATTCCGAGCGTTGGGCACAGGCCTTTCCGCATCAACTGTCAGGTGGCATGAAACAGCGCGCCATGATCGCCGGGGCGCTGGCCTGTCAGCCCGATCTGCTGCTGGCGGATGAGCCGACGACGGCGTTGGACGCGACAGTTCAGAAAAGCGTGCTCGACCTGCTGGCGCAGCTGCGCCGCGAACAGAATTTGACGATGATCTTTGTCAGTCACGATCTGGGTGCGGTGGCACGGGTCTGTGACGATCTGCTGGTCATGCGCTGGTCCAGGCTGGTCGAAAGCGGCCCGGTGTCCAGGGTCATCGATGCCCCCCGCCATGACTACACCAGAAAGCTGCTCGCCTCGCATCCTGACCGGCTGAAACCGCGCGCGTTTGCGCCGGTTGGCCAGGGCGCACCGCTGGTTGAGGCACGCGGCATCCAGATCCGCTATGGCAGCCGCATGCTGTCAGATTGGATCGCCGGGCGCGAAGGCGGGTTCATGGCCGTGAAACAGGTGGATTTCGCTGTTCGCCAAGGCGAAACCCTGGGGATCGTCGGCGAAAGCGGGTCGGGTAAATCCACCCTCGCGCGGTCCCTTGTGGGGCTGGTCAAACCCTATCGGGGGGCGATATTTTTTGACGGCCAGCCCGCCGATCCCGCCGGGCCGGGGCGCATTGCCTACTTGCGTGAGATGCAACTGATCTACCAGCATCCTTCCGAGGCGCTGAGCCCGCGCATGACGGTGCAGGCCGCGATTGCCGAACCCCTGCGCCGCCATCGATTGTGCCCGCGCGACGCAGTGCAGGGCCGGGTGGCCGAGCTGATGTCGCAGGTCGATCTAGACCCGGATCTGATAACCCGCTTTCCCGGGCAGCTTTCCGGGGGGCAGTGTCAGCGCGTGGCGATTGCGCGTGCCTTGGCCTTTGATCCGCGCGTGCTGATCGCGGATGAGGTGACATCGGCGCTGGACGTGACCTTGCAGGCTCAGGTCATCGACCTGCTGTTACGGTTGCAAAAGGAAAGAGGGCTGACGATGATCTTTATCAGCCATGATCTGGCCGTGATCCGGCGCTTGTGCAGTTCGGTTATTGTTATGCGCGAGGGCAGGATCGTGGAGGCCGGACCAACGGCAAAGGTCTTTGACACACCCGCAGAGGCCTATACCCGCGCGTTGATCGACGCGATCCCGCACCTGAAGGGAGATGTCGCATGACTGACACACCACACCATTCCAAAACCAGAGCGCGAGACCGGCTCAAAAACGCGCGCAATCTGTCCAAGGCCGAGAGCGAGGTCGCGCTCTGGGTGGAACGCAATTTTGACAATCTGCCGTTCGAGACGGGTGCCGATCTTGCCGCCGGCGCAGGTGTCAGCGAGATGACCGTCAGCCGCTTCGTCCGGCGTCTGGGCTACCAGAACTTCAAGGCGTTCAAGGCTGCGGTAAACAATGAGTTTCGCAAGCCCGAAGCCGACACCAAAAGCCAGCGCAGCCGTCGCATTGCAATCCCCGAAGGCACGGAACCGGAGCTGCAGGAACAATTGCAGCTGGAGGTCGAGGCGATCCGGGGGGTATACGACCTGGCTACGACCGATCAATGGCGGGCCGCTTTGGATTGCGTGCAAACGGTCGAGCATGTCAACATCGTGGGTTTTCAGGCGGTCAAGGGCATGGCGATGGATTTCGCCACACGGCTCAAATACGTGCGGCCCGGTGTGCGTTTTGCCGATGGGCGCAGCGGCAGTTGGTCCGAACTTTTTCTTGAGACACCGGAAAACTCCTGCGTGATCCTGATCGAAGCGCTGCCCTATGCCCGCGAGGCGGTCAAGATTGCGGAACTTTGCCTGCGGCGTGACATTCCGCTTATAATGGTGACCGACCGCTACAGCACCTGGCCGCGTCAATATACGCCGCATGTGCTGGCCGTAACGACCTTTACCAAGGCCTATCTGGACAGCACCGCGGGCCTGTCCGCATTGCTGGGTCTGTTTCTCAACGGTATCACCGCACGCGTCGGCAAACCTGCGGCCAAGCGGCTGCGCGAGATGCGCGATCTGGCCGATCATTTCGATCCATTCATCTACGAGCCGAGCCGCCAGATGCGGCCTGTGGCGGACAAGAAAAAGAAAGGGAACCCCGAATGACCATTGCGCCGCGCGCCCGTGATATCGGGGTGACTTTCGACGGCACCCCGGGGCCGAACAACGCTATTACAGACGTCGACGGAATCACTGTGGGCTTTGCCACCGTAATCGAAGACGCCGTTCCCGGGTCCCACAAGGGGCTGTGCACCGGCGTCACGGCGATCATCCCGCGGGGCCTCAGCGGGGCTATCGATCCCGTCTGGGCCGGCATCCATTCTTTCAATGGCAACGGAGAGTTGACCGGCGCCCATCACATCAAGGACCTGGGCTGGTTCATGGGGCCGGTGATGCTGACCAATTCGCATAGCGTGGGGATCGTCAGTCACGCGGTGGTTGGCTGGATGATCGACCGCTACCCGGAAGCGTTTGAAGACGACCATATGTGGTGTCTTCCGGTTGTGGGTGAAACCTATGACGGCACGTTGAACGACATCAACGCGCGCGGTGTGGCCGAGGTACATGCACGGGCGGCGCTTGACGCTGCGGCGCCCGGCCCTGTTGCCGAAGGCAATGTCGGTGGTGGCGCGGGTATGATCGCCTATGAGTTCAAGGGCGGCACCGGCACCGCATCGCGCCGGGTCGTGGCGGCGGGGCAGTCCTGGACACTTGGCGTTCTGGTACAGGCCAACCACGGCACCCGCGATGGGCTGACCGTTTCGGGCGTGCCGGTCGGCAAACATCTGCGGAATGATCTGGTGCACCCGCGCGAGACCGGCTCGATCATCGTGGTCATAGCAACCGACGCACCGCTTCTGCCGCATCAGCTCGATCGGATGGCCCGTCGGGGCAGCATCGGCATCGGGCGGGGCGGTACCTGTGGCGGACATTCATCGGGCGACATCTTTCTGGCGTTCAGCACCGCCAACCCCCAGAGCAACCCCTGGCATGCGCCCGACGTGATGGCGCTGCAGATGCTGAAGGACACGCATCTTGATGTGCTCTACACGGCTGCGGTTCAAGCGGTGGATGAGGCGGTAATCAATGCCATGACTGCCGCACAGGACCGCCCCACAATCAAGCCCGCGAACAAGATCGTTCGGGCCATCGACCACGACGCGTTGCGTGCGGTTCTACGCAGCCATAGCTTTTAGAAATGAGAAAAACCCATGCAGATTGTTGACTGTTACGGCACGCCATCCGAGCGCGGACAAATGCATGGCGAGACCCTTCGCACCGCCATCGCAGAGGCTTTGGCGGCATGGGAGGCGGCGACCATGCGCGCCCTCGGAGATCGGGCTCCGGCCAGTTTTGATGCCTATTGCACGGGCTTTCTTGAAAATACGACGCTGATGGAACATGCGGCAAGAGCGACGCCCGATCTTCACGCCGAAGTTCTCGGTATCGCCGGGGGGGCCGGGCAGCCGCCGGCCCGCATCGCGGCCTACAATCTGATGGATGAACAATGGTGGTATAACGCGCTGCCGACAGCGCCGCCACCGGGGTGTAGCCTGGTCGCCGCGCCCATGGCCGGTGGCTATCTGCTGGCGCAGAACATGGACCTGCCTGCGCATATGGAAGGCGCGCAGGTGGCGCTGCGGTTGGCGGGGCCGGACACTCCACAGCAGATCGTGCTGAGCGCGGCGGGTCTGATCGGATTGACCGGGATCAACGAGACCGGGCTCGCGGTGGGGGTGAACACCCTTTTGGTGCTGAACCATGCATCCGACGGTCTGCCCGTCGCATTTGTCACCCGGCACACGCTGGCCGCGCGAAGCCGGAAAGAGGCGCGTGAACGCCTGTTTGACACGCAACACGCCAGCGGCCAACACTTTGCCCTGGTTTCAAAGGACGGCATCACCTCGCTGGAAGGCGCGGCCAGCGGGACGGCAGACCTGCCGGTTTCGGATGATCTGCTGTTGCACACGAACCATCCGCTGGCCAACACCGGCATCGACAAGAGGGCCGAGGCACGGCTCACTCAGGCGGGTTTCAACCGCAGTTCGGTCACGCGGCTGGAGTGGCTGGAACAGAACCGCGCACGCATCGTCGATGCCCGCTCTGTTCAGGCAATCTTCGACGATGACACTGCACCAATTTGTATGCGGGCCCATACCAATGGCGGGTCCAGCACCTTCGCCACGGTTCTGTATGAATTGACGGAACGCCCCACGGTTCGGATGCGAAAAGGCATGGCGGGAAGCGGCGCTTGGCATCAGATACCCTTTGAGTTCTTTCGCAAATCTCGCAACGCCACGAGCTGATCGCGCTGTTGGACATAGTTGTCCAGCGCGTGCCGCGCATTGCCGGAACGCGGATTGGCCGGACGCATCGAATTTTCGCTTGTGAATCAGTGCGCGACTTCGATGCCGTCCAGTGTCGCCGAGGCTGAGCCGAAGGGTTCGAAGCCTTTCATTCGCTGCCCGGCAGGCGATTGCGAAGCAATCTGCCGAAAAGGGGGCTGCGTCAGTTTCTTGCTGAACCGGTGGTCCTGTACAATGATGTTGCTCAGATATGTGACCTGTAAAACGTAGATCGGCCAGACCCAAGCGTTCAACAGCAGTCGCCAATTCATGTTCTGTATTCCGACCCGATTTGGCCGCTCTTGTCGATCATACCCTGTCGGGCAAGCCGTTGTTTCCGATTGCGCGGGCGAAGAATGCGGTTGCTGTCGCTTCATCGCGATGTTCGGACCGGATGAAATAAGGGGCTTTCCGTGCTTGCCGAGGGGTCTGTAAACGTGGTTTCAACCTTGGTCTAACTCTCGTCCATGCACCAGGATACAGTTCTATTCCATTTCCTTTTGTGCGCTTCAATCGCGATGAATGGCGAGAACATTGTCACCCGGCAATTTCCCTTTGTCCGGCCGCTGAAACCGTCTCGAATTCCGTGAGGGATGCCTTTGCCGAATATGGAGCGGAACACCAAACGGCCAGGCCCCTGGAAATTTTGCGACAGAACCTGTTGTCCGGTATAGCCGCGCTGACGGCACATGTCCTGACACAGCCCACATCGAAAACCCTAAACAGATCGGTCTTTCGCTGACCGAAGAGAGACGCCTACTATTTAGATATCAGACCATTTTGATGTTTGACGACACCAGGCAATCCATTTAGTTACCCCAAGTACCGGGGGCGCTGCAAAGCTGAGACGTACCCTTTGAACCTGAACCAGATAATGCTGGCGGAGGGAGGTCTTGCGTTCATGCACCACTCGAACGTTGTCTTCTTTTGCTACTAGAAAGAAGATTTTATGGACCCCCGAAACCTGCTCACTGCGCTTCGCGATCAAAAACCATTGGTGCATTGCATCACAAATTACGTGGCTATGAACGTGGCGGCAAACGTTGTCCTTGCGGCGGGTGCATCGCCCGCGATGGTTCATGCCGAAGAAGAAATCGCGGAATTCACGCCGATTTGTGGCGCGTTGACGATCAATATTGGTACCTTATCGGCCGGGTGGGCCGCCAGTATGAAAACTGCCGTGCGTGTGGCGAATGATCATAACGTTCCGTGGGTTCTGGACCCCGTCGCGCATTTCATTTCGCAATACCGCAAAGGTGTAGCGCAGGATCTTCTGGCGTTACGTCCCGCCATTGTCCGGGGAAATGCGTCCGAAATTCTGGCTTTGGCTGGTGAAGCGGGGGAGGGTAAAGGTGCCGATAGTGGCGACGCTGTTGAGGCGGCGGAGAACGCAGCCCGCACACTTGCCAGCGCGTATGGGACGGTTGTCGCGGTGACCGGTCCAGTTGATTTCGTCACGGATGGGACGCAAACGGCCAAAGTCTCTGGCGGGTCTGCGATCATGCCGTCGGTCACCGCATTGGGCTGTTCGCAAACCGCGCTGATGGGGGCATATGCTGCTAGCGGCCCTGCGTTTGATGCAGCCCTTGCCACGCTGGCCCATTTTAAGGTCGCAGGAACAAAAGCCGCTGAAAAGGCCGCCGGGCCGGGCAGTTTTCAGGTGCATTTTCTAGATGCCTTGACCGCAACCCAACCCAGTCATCTGGCAAGTGCGATCGCCTGATGGATGTACTTCGCCATCAGTTGCGGCTCTGTCTGGTGACCGACCCCGGGCTTTGCCGCGCCATCGGTGTGGTCGAGACTGTCCGCCAAGCGGTGGCTGGCGGCGTCACGATGGTACAGCTGCGCGACAAGCACGCCACGACGTCTGCGCGGATCGCGACGGCTTTGGCGCTCAAAAGTGTTCTGGCGGGCACCGGCGTGCCGCTGATTATCAACGATGACATTGAGGCGGCGACTGCCGCAGACGCAGACGGCGCACATATCGGGCAGGGTGACATGCCGCCCAGCGAGGCGCGGGCGTTGCTGGGGCCGGACAAGATCCTCGGCCTGTCATGTCAAACGCCACAAACGGTCAGGGCTGCGGATGTGACGGTCGTGGATTATCTGGGCCTTGGTCCGGTGTTTGGAACGGCCACCAAGACGGATCATGAACAGCCAGTTGGCTTTGATGGGTTGACCCATCTTGTGTCGCTTGCGTCCTTGCCCACGGTGGCGATCGGCGGGTTGAAGGCCCGGCACCAAAGCGACGTTCACACAAGTGGCGCGGATGGCATGGCTGTTGTCTCTGCCATCTGCGGTCAGCCCGACGTTAAAAGCGCCGCCCAAGCTTTTGCCAACATGGGGCCTGCAACATGATTCCCAACGTATTGAGCATTGCGGGATCTGATCCGTCAGGTGGCGCAGGCATCCAGGCCGATCTCAAAACAATCTCCGCCAACGGTGCTTTTGCAATGGCCGCCGTGACCGCGCTGACGGCACAGAACACGCAAGGTGTCAGTGGCATTCACCTGGTGCCGCCTGACTTTGTGAAAAGTCAGATACGAGCGGTTTTTAGTGATATCCGTGTGGATGCCGTGAAGGTTGGCATGATCGCGAACGCTGACATCGCGCAGGCCGTTGCAACGACCCTTGCCCCGCAAAAAGTGCCAATCGTCCTCGATCCAGTGATGATCGCCAAAGGCGGCGCGGCGCTGTTGCAACCTGATGCAATCGCCGTTCTACGCGATGCATTGTTGCCCATGGCCACCGTATTGACGCCCAACTTGCCCGAAGCCGCGCATTTGCTTGGCACCGATCCTGCAACCACACGCACTCAGATGGAGACCCAGGGTCGCGCCCTTTGCGCGCTTGGGCCTACGGCGGTCTTGATGAAGGGCGGCCATCTGAATGATGCGGACAGCCCTGATTGTCTTGTCACCACACAAAGCGTTGTCTGGCTTGAAGGCCCGCGCACCCAGACCCGCAACACGCATGGAACCGGGTGTACGCTGTCATCTGCCATCGCCGCGCAACTGGCAAAGGGTCGGGACATCGCGGCAGCGGTCGCTGCCGCCAAGTCTTATGTCGCGACCGCAATTGCCCACGCTGATGATCTGGACGTCGGGTCAGGCTGCGGACCCACCCATCATTTTGCCGCCCTTTACGCAGTTTCAAAAGGATCGCTTCCATGAAATCTATTCTGTTCGCTTCTGCCCTGTCAGTCTGCGCCGCACCGCTCTATGCTCAGGACAAGATGACGCTCTTGCTGGATTGGTTCGTCAACCCAGACCACGGCCCGGTAATCATTGCGCAGCAAATGGGTTATTTCGCCGACTTCGATCTAGAGATGGAAGTCATCGCACCGGCGGACCCGTCTGATCCGCCCAAAATGGTAGCAGCGGGCCAAGCTGATCTGGCGATTTCCTATCAACCGCAATTGCACCTGCAAATCCACGAAGGCCTGCCTCTGCTGCGTGTCGGCACGCTGATCGCGACGCCGCTCAACTGTTTGCTGGCTCTAAAAGACGGTCCGATCAAAACGCCTGCCGATCTGAAAGGGCGCAAGGTCGGTTTTTCCGTTGGCGGCGTGGAAGAGGCGGTGCTGGGTCAGGTTCTGAACACCCACGGTCTGACGCTGGATGATGTGGAATTGATCAACGTGAACTGGTCATTGTCGCCGTCTCTAATGTCTGGCCGGGTCGATGCCGTAATCGGCGGGTTCCGCAATTTCGAACCGAACCAGATGGATATCGAAGGTGTGCCGGGGCGCTGCTTTTATGTCGAAGAGGAAGGCCTGCCGCCGTACGACGAACTGATCTATGTGGCCAACCCCGACACGATGGATGCAGATATGATCCGCCGATTTCTGACCGCGACCGAAAAGGCCACCCAATACATCATCAATCACCCGCAAGAGGCGTGGACGATTTTCTCCAGCACGGCACCAGAACTGCAAGATGAACTGAATAAACGCGCATGGGCTGACACATTGCCCCGCTTTGCCCTGCGGCCCGCTGCCATGGACGCAGGCCGCTATGCGACGTTTGAAGCATTTTTGCACGACGCGGGCCTGATCCCCGCGATCAATCCGGTTTCCGACATTGCAATTGATGTGACTGCGCAATGAGCGGGCACCTTTACGGAAAAACCTTTGAGCTGTGGCGGGCCGGTTGCCCTGATGTGTGGCGCGACTATACCCACCATGCCTTTGTCGAAGGGCTGCGCGACGGGACGCTGCCGAGCGCGGCGTTCCTGCACTACCTGATCCAGGACTATGTGTTCTTGGTGCATTTTGCGCGCGCATGGTCGTTGGCCGTGGTGAAAGCGGAAACACTGGATGAAATGAAGGTCTGTGCCGGAACCGTGGATGCGTTGGTCAATCATGAGATGACGTTGCATGTCAAAACCTGCGCGGCAGTGGGCATTGATGAAGCCACACTGTTCACCGCGACCGAGGAGTTCGAGAACCTCGCCTATACCCGCTACGTGATGGATTCGGGGCTGCAAGGTGACTTTCTTGATCTGATGGCCGCGCTTGCACCTTGTTGTTTCGGTTACGGGGAAATCGGACAGCGTCTGGCGGGGTGTGCGGCTCCTGACACGCCCTATCATGGGTGGATCAACACCTATGCGGATGACGACTATCAAACTGTGATGGCGGCAGTGGGCCAGATGATCGATCACGCGATTGCGCGGCGGTTGGGGGATGATCCGGTGCAATCTGTGCGTTGGCCGCACCTACAGCAGCGGTTCACGACCGCTACCAGGCTTGAGGTTGCATTCTGGGGCATGGGGTTGAGAGGAGCGTGACCGATGCCCCTTCAATCCATGTAACCGGCAGTCATGAGATAGATGGAAAACGACTGTTTGGTCCCATCGATGTGATCCTTCCTGCAGGCCAGTGGACTTGCGTGCTTGGGCGCTCTGGTGTGGGGAAATCGACGTTGCTGCGGTTGATTGCCGGGCTGGACTGTGCCGGTTTGTTCGCGGGCGAAATCACCTCCTCTGACGCGCGAACCCTTGATGGGCGGATCAGTTTTATGGCGCAGTCCGACCTGCTGTTGCCATGGCTCAGCGTGTTGGACAACATCGTGCTGGGTGCGCGCCTGCGCGATGACGTGCCTGACATGGTGCGTGCCAAAGATCTGCTGGCGCATGTTGGCCTTGACGATCACCGCGACAAAAAACCCACAGCGCTTTCGGGTGGGATGCGCCAGCGTACGGCCTTGGCCCGTACCTTGATGGAGGACCGTCCTGTCGCGCTTTTGGACGAACCATTCTCGGCGCTTGACGCGAGCACGCGGGCGGACATGCAGGAATTATCGGCCCAAATGCTTGCCGGAAAGACGGTGCTGCTGGTGACGCATGATCCGGCAGAGGCCGTGCGGCTCGGGCACCGGATCATTGTTCTGACAGCGCAGGGGGCATACCCTTGGCAACCGCCGCAAACGGCACCAATCCGCGATCAATATGCACCTGAGACAACTGCATGTCAGGCTGATCTGCTTGCGCATCTGCGGGGTCAGCGATGAGCACCTTGCGCTATGCCTTGGGCGTTGGCGTCTTTGGGTTGTTGATCTGGCAAGCCCTTGTCTGGATCACAGGTGTGCCGCATTTCATCCTGCCTTCGCCTTGGCGGGTGACTCAAGCGGCTTGGGACAACCGCATGCTGATAGCCGAAAATGCGGTTGTGACTGCGACAGAGGTCGGCCTGGGGCTTTTGATCGGTACAATTCTGGGTGCGGTGACGGCGATCCAGCTGGCCGCGTCCCAGCGGATGCACCGTTTGGTAATGCCGCTGTTGGTTTTCACCCAGGCGGTGCCCGTTTTTGCGCTCGCGCCCATCCTGACGCTTTGGTTCGGGTATGGTATCGCATCAAAGGTCACGATGGCCGTGTTGATCATCTATTTCCCCGTGACGAGTGCGTATTATGACGGGCTGACACAGGTGCCGCGCGACATTCTGGATATGGCGCGGACGATGGACAGCACCAAATGGCAGGTTATGCGCAGGATCAGGATACCGCACGCCTTGCCGTCGTTAGGCACGGGTCTGAAACTGGCCGCGGTCTATGCCCCAATCGGAGCGGTCATTGGTGAATGGGTTGGGGCGTCCAAAGGTCTTGGGTACTTGATGCTACTGGCGAATGGCCGGGCAAAGACCGACCTGATGTTTGCCAGCCTGATCACGCTGGCGCTGATGACAATTGCATTGTATGCCGCCGTCAGCAAAGCCTCTTCGGCTTTCAGCAGGGCATAGAGCTCTTGCCGCAAATTCCCCGGTTGGGCATTGACGGACAAATCTGGTGAGGTCCGGATTTCGCCTTATCGCAAATGGATTTATCCTGCGGCTTCCGTGACCTATATACCAAGAGCCGCGCAACGATTATGCGCCGTGCGATACGGATTTGGATTTCTGTAATCTGGCGGTCGACGTCCCGCACCATGAGCGACGGCCCCAGGTGTTTCCGGCGAGTCCCCGGCAATCCGCCAGGGAAGCGGTATAGCCGTCGACGTTTGCCGCTCTGCAGTGGCGGCCAAGCCATCTCCCGCTCTACGCGCGGCAGACCACGCTTTTGGCGCGACTGCGCTGTGCGCTTGCGACCATCTCCGTTGCAGAACGAATTCTGTTCAGAGCGAGATGCGCGCGCCCAGAACCGCCGGGCGAAATCCACTCCGTATCGTGAGATGGGCAAGACCTCGCGGCACGAGCATGCCGCTACAACCCGGGGTCGCGACTGCGCCTATCTAACCGTGAAACGTCGACTATGAATATACTGGCATGAACGGTTGCTCGCGGGTTCCGGGCGATCTGTAGCGCGAAGGCCAGTTCACTACCGCGATGGAACCGGGCCTGTTACGCGCCTATTTCGGGCGCGATCCAAGAGCCGCGGTGTTTGGACCGCGTCGTGATCTACACGGCCATGTGTAATTTTCTGTGGATGCTCTGGGGTTGCCCCAACACGTCGGCGGCACCTTTAGGAGGATTCCCGGGCATATTCGACCGGTGCCGGGTGCAAGGGTCACAGTCACCGGCTGGGAGCATCGGTTGGACGCGGCCCGTCGGACACGATCAGGTCGATGTCATGCCGGTCCAGCATGCGGGCAATATCCTGAGGTGGGGATTTATCGGTAAACAGCATGTCGATCTGCGCGGCCTGATCCAGCGAGACCGGCGCACGTTTTCCAAACTTTTCACTATCGGCCACAACGATGCGAACCTGCGCGTTCGCAGCCGCGACGCGGGCAACATTTGCCTCTTCCAGATCGTGCAGCATGAACCCGAGGTCGGCGTTTACTGCGCCAACCGAAAACACCGCGAACTGGACGTTCAGACGCCCAATCAGATCCAGCGCCTCGGCTCCAAAAGCGCCCCCGTCATGAGGCCGCAATTCGCCGCCGGCCAGAAAGACCTGGTTGGAGTTGCGGGTCGCAAGGGTCTGAGCGACGAAGACGGAATTGGTGACAATATGCAGGCCGCGGTGCCGACGCAGCGCCAGCGCTACGTATGCGGTGGTCGAGCCGATATCAAGAAACACCGAATCGCCATGGCCAATGGTATCCGCGACTGCGGCGGCCAACCGTTGTTTGGTGGCGGCATGTATGTCCATCCGGTTCTGAAATGGCGGCTCGTGCAGCTCATCGATGAGATGCACGCCACCATGCACCTTGCGCACAACGTTGTTTTCCTCAAGCGAGCGAATGTTGCGGCGGATGGTTTCGTTAGCAACGCTTAGCCGGTCGGCAAGATAGCTGACCCGGCACGAGCCACCGGCAAGCCGGATCTCGCGCAGGATTTCTTCCTCGCGCTGATTGCTGGTTCTGCTCTTCTGCTGCACCGGAGGCTCCCAATCTAGGAATGGCTCAAAATACCACAAAAAGGTACGTTTAGAACATTTATCCGCGTCTGAATTTGTAATCCAGCAAAAAACGAAGGCGATTATTGTTGGAAAGTGTGGTTTTTATTGACAGTCCATGTGGCGTGCCGCATGTTTGTGTCCAACGCTGGTCCGACTGGCGTAAAAACGCTTCTGGGAGGGGGAAATGGTTATGAAATCCAAAGTGCTGGGCTTGGCGGTCGCATCGTTCGTGCTGGCCGCGCCGCTGATTGCCGAGGTCGAATCAAATGATCCAATCCGTCTGACGCTGCATGACTGGTCGGGTCAGCTGATCAACACCAAGATCATGGGCGCGATCCTGCAGCAGGCGGGTTACAATGTGGAATTCGTACAGGCCGATTATATCGCCCAGTTTGCAGGGCTGAAGACTGGCGACCTGCACGTGGCGATGGAAATCTGGGAAACCACCGGACGCGAGGCGCTGGATGAAGCCACCGCAACGGGTCAGGTCGTGAACGTCGGTGAAACCGGCATGTCCGCGATCGAGGAGTGGTGGTATCCGATGTACATGAAAGAGCGCTGTCCGGGGCTGCCCGACTGGCAGGCTTTGAAAGATTGCGCTGAGGAATTCGCGACCCTGGAAACCGCGCCGATGGGGCGCTATGTCGGCGGTCCGGTAACTTGGGGCGGGTTTGACGAAGAACGTGTCGAGGCGCTGGAGCTGGATTTCGAAGTGGTGCATGCGGGCACCGATGCTGCCCTGTTTGCGGAACTGGAATCGGCCTATCAGCGACAGGACCCAATCATTCTGTGGATTTATGTCCCCCATTGGGCCCCGGCAAAATACGACGGCGAATTCGTCGAATTTCCACCTTATTCGGCCGAATGCTATTCCGATCCGTCAGTCGGGGTGAATCCGGAAATGGCGTATGATTGTGGCAAGCCGCGCGGCCCGATCTGGAAAGCCGCCTGGGCTGGCGTTCAGGAAAAGTGGCCCGGTGCCTATGACATCATCGCCAATTACACCGTCAACAATGACGAAATGAGCGCGATGGTCGCCAAGGCGGATCTGGAGGGTGTCGATATTGACGATGTCGTCGCCAGTTGGATGACCGACAACAAGGATCGCTGGTCCGGCTGGGTCGGTCAGTAGCCGTGGTCAGCGGGGCTGCCGGTTTGGCTGGCCGCCCTGACGGACTGTTTTTATTGCCCCCATGCCCGATTAACCCGGATGATCGGGTCGGGTTCTGCCGGTGGGCCGAGTCGGTATCCCTCAGACACGCAAGGGCCAGCATGACAAGACCGATCAAACTGTCCTGCCGGAATGTGTGGAAGCTGTATGGCGCGAATGCTGACCAGCTTTTGCATAAGTCGCCGTCGCCCACGGACGCCGAAATCCGTGCGGCAGGGGTCATTGGCGCAGTGCGCGATGCCAGCATCGACATTGCCGACGGCGAGATTTTTGTCATCATGGGGCTGTCGGGCTCGGGCAAGTCCACCCTGGTGCGGTGTCTGGCGCGGCTGATCGAGTCCTCCCGTGGACAGGTGCTTTTCGAAGGGTCCGATCTGCTGCAGGCCAGCGACCGCGAGATGATCGAGATCCGGCGTCACAAGATGGGTATGGTGTTTCAGCATTTTGCCCTGTTGCCGCACCTGACCGTTCTGCAGAACATCATCTTTCCGCTGACTGTGCAGGGTGTTGGCGCACAAGAGACCAACACGCGTGGACGTGAGGTGCTCGAACTGGTCGGCCTGACAGGGCGCGAGGACTACTATCCGCGTGAATTATCCGGCGGGCAGCAACAGCGCGTCGGTATCGCTCGCTCGTTGGTGACGGAACCGGACCTTTGGTTTCTGGACGAACCTTTCTCGGCGTTGGATCCGCTGATCCGCCGCGAAATGCAGGACGAATTTTTGCGCCTGCAAGCCCGGCTGCACAAGACCATCGTGTTCATCACCCACGACTTTGACGAGGCCGTACGGCTGGCGGACCGGATCGCGGTCATGAAAGACGGCGAGATCATCCAGGTCGCCACGCCACAGGAATTGCTGCTGCGCCCGGCAACTGATTATGTCGCGGAATTCACCCGCCATATCCCGCGCGACAAGGTGCTGACGGTGGGGGCGCTGGTGGATGCCAATCTGACCGGAAGCGGCGCGGCGATCATGGCGGATGCCCGGGTGGCCGATGTGGCAGAGCGGATCATCGCGGCCGACACCGCCGTGCCGGTTGCGGATGTCGATGGGCGCATCGTTGGCGCTGTCGACCGGGTTGCGGTGGCCCGCGTGCTGTTTGGGACCGGGTCCGCCACATGACGCAGCGGGTGGCAAACCGGCACGCGTTTTCCGTCAACGGCGGGGCTGTGCGCTGGCTGACGCCGCGGCGCGCGATGACCTTGGGGCTGATCGCGCTGACACTTGTGCTGGGCAAATACGGCGGCGATCTTGCCAAGGCGCTGGACATGCGCTGGCTGGTTAAATTCCCCTCGGCCTGGACCGTCCCGTTCAAGTCACAGATCACGGTGGCGATGAAATGGCTGGTCGAAGATGCGCATGTCGGGCCGCTGGCCTTTACCGATTTGACCCGCGCCATCGCCTGGCTGATCGAACAGCCTTATCAGTTCATGGTGTCCTTTCTGGCCAAGGGCTTTTGGGCCGGGCAGGGTGCCGCGGCCACTGAAATCCTGCCTGCCGCCAGTTGGATCGCAGTCATCGTCGCGGTGATCGCGCTGGGGCATTATTGCCGCGACTGGGGTTTGGCCACACTGGCCGGTGGCTGTTTTCTGTACCTTGCGGCGTTCGGTCAATGGGACAGCGCCATGGTGACGCTGGCCTCGGTTGCGATTGCCGTTCCGATTGGGGCCGGGGGCGGGCTGCTGGTTGGCATCTGGGCCTATCGCCATCCGGTTGGCGAGCGGATCCTGTCGCCGATGCTGGATCTGATGCAGACCGTTCCTGTCTTTGCCTATCTGGTGCCGATCCTGTTTATGTTCGGTTTTGGCCCGGTCTCGGCGCTGATCGCCACCATCATTTATGCCACCCCGCCGATGATCCGGGTCACCACGCTGGCGCTAAAAGGGGTCGATCCGGAGATTGTGGATTTCGGTCGCATGGCGGGGACCACGCCGCGTCAATTGATTTGGCGGGTCCTGGTGCCGTCAGCGGCCAAGAGCATTATGATTGGGGTCAACCAGGTGATCATGCTGACGCTGAACATGGTGATCATTGCCTCGATGATTGGTGCCGGCGGATTGGGGTTCGACGTGCTGGCGGCGCTGCGGCGTCTGGATATCGGCGCAGGGTTTGAGGCCGGGCTGGCCATCGTGGTGCTCGCCATCGCGGTGGACCGGATCAGCCAGGCCTTTGCCCAGCAGGCGGGGCAGGCACCAACCGTACCCGCGGGACAGGGCTGGATCAGGCGGCACCGGCGCATGGTGCTGGTCCTGGTTGTGCTGGTCGTCGCCTGGTTGCTCGGGCGTCTGGTTCCGGCGCTGAAAGACTATCCCGAGGCCCAGACCCTGACCACCGGCGCATTCTGGAGCGAGGTCGTGCGGTATCTCAACATAAATTATTTCGATAGCTTCGAGGCGATCAAGGTTGCGTTCCTGACCTGGTTCATGCTGCCGGTCAAACAGATGGCGCTGGGAATTCCCTGGCCCTGGGCCATTGCGATGCTGGTGCTGCTCGGCTGGCGCGCCGGAGGGGCGCGGTTGGCGGTGTTGTGTGGCACATTGTCGGGGCTGATCCTGCTGGCGGGACTGTGGCCCAAAGCCATGATCACGGTCTATCTGTGCGGGGCTTCGGTGATTCTGGCGACAGTGATCGGGGTGCCACTTGGGGTTGTCGCCGCGCTCAGCCGACGTGGCGGGCAGGTGATCGGGGTGGTGATCGACACGCTGCAGACCTTGCCCAGCTTTGTCTATCTGATCCCGGTGGTGATGCTGTTCCGGGTCGGCGATTTTACCGCCATGGTGGCCATCGTTCTGTACGCGCTGGCCCCGGCGGTGCGCTATGCCGCCCACGGCGTGCGTAACGTCAGCCAGGACCTGATCGAGGCCGGGACCGTATCGGGCTGTAGCAAATGGCAATTGCTGCGCCTGATCCGCCTGCCGATGGCGTTGCCCGAGATCCTGCTGGGCATCAACCAGACCATCATGCTGGCGCTGTCGATGCTGGTGATCACCGCGCTGGTCGGCACGCGCGATCTGGGTCAGGAGGTCTATATCGCACTGACCAAGGCCGATACCGGACGCGGTCTGGTGGCCGGTCTCGCCATCGCCTTTATCGCCATCATTGCCGACAGGCTGGTCAGCGCGGCGGCACGCGGTGCACGCATCCGGTTTGGACTGGAGAGCCCGTCATGACCCCCCCCGATATTGTCGCCCGCATACGGGCTCTGCCCTGCTGGAGCGGTCCGGTCACGCCCGAACCCATCGAAGGCGGGATTACCAATGTCAACTATCGGGTGCGGGATGCCTCGGGCATTTTTGTGGTGCGGGTGGGCGAGGATATTCCGGAACATCATGTGATGCGTTTCAACGAACTGTCGGCCAGCCGTGCGGCCCATGCGGCTGGCGTGGCGCCGGCGGTGGTCTATTCCGAACCGGCGCTGACGGTGCTGGAGTTCATCGAGAGCCGCACAATGACGCCCGAGGACGTGCGCCACCCCGACATGTTGCCGCGTATTCTGGATCTGGTCACGCGTTGTCATCGCGATGTGCCGGCACACCTGCACGGTCCGGCACTAATTTTCTGGGTGTTCCATGTCATTCGCGATTATGGCGCGACGCTGATCGCGCGGGACAGTTCCCACGGTGCACTGGTGCCCGAACTGGTTGGTTTCGGCAACGCTCTGGAACGGGCCTCTGGGCCGTTTGACATCGTCTTTGGCCACAACGATCTGCTGGCCGCGAACCTGCTGGACGACGGTGAACGGCTCTGGCTGATCGACTATGACTATTCCGGGTTCAATTCGCCGCTGTTCGATCTGGGCGGGCTGGCATCCAACAACGGGCTCAGCCCGGCACAAGAAGACTGGATGCTGGAAACCTATTTCGCGGCGCCGGTGACGGATGCGTTACGGCACCGCTACGCGGCGATGAAATGTGCCGCTCTGCTGCGCGAAACCATGTGGAGCATGGTCAGCGAGATCACATCGGACATCGAATTCGACTATGCCGCCTATACGGCGGAAAACCTGGCGCGGTTTCGCGCCGCCCATGACAGTTTTCTCAACGGTTGAGGCAAGACAATGACTGATCTCCCCACATCGGCCAAGGCCATCGTCATCGGCGGCGGCATCGTCGGGTGCTCGACCGCTTATCACCTGGCCAAGCTGGGCTGGCGCGATACCGTGCTGCTGGAACGCAAGAAACTGACGTCGGGCACAACGTTTCATGCCGCCGGGCTGGTCGGGCAGCTGCGCTCGAACGCCAACATCACCCAATTGCTGGGTTATTCGGTGGATCTGTACAATCGGATCGAGGCCGAAACCGGGCTGGGCACCGGTTGGAAGATGAACGGCGGGCTGCGTCTGGCCTGTAACGCCGAACGCTGGACCGAGGTCAAGCGCCAGGCCACCACGGCGCATAGCTTTGGGCTGGACATGGAACTGCTGACACCCAGGGAGGCACAGGAACTCTGGCCGCTGATGAATGCCGACGACGTGGTCGGCGCGGCCTTTATGCCGACCGACGGGCAGGCCAATCCGTCCGACATCACCCAGGCGCTGGCCAAGGGCGCACGTATGGCGGGGGCGACAATTTTCGAGGACACCAAGGTCATCGATGTCGAGATCGACAAGGGCAGGATTCGCGCCGTCGTCACCGACCGGGGCCGGATCGAATGTGAACGGGTGATCTGTTGCGCCGGGCAATGGACCCGCGATTTTGCCGCGCGGTTCGGGGTCAATGTGCCGCTGGTGCCGATGCAGCACCAGTACATGGTGACCGAGCCGTTTGAAGGGGTGCCGTCGGATCTTCCCACCCTGCGCGACCCGGACCGGCTGACCTATTACAAGGAAGAGGTCGGGGGGTTGGTGATGGGCGGTTATGAACCCAACCCGATTCCCTGGGCCGTAGATGGGATTCCCAAGGGGTTCCATTATACTCTGCTGGACAGCAATTTCGATCACTTCGAACCGATGATGGAGCTGGCGCTTGGCCGGGTTCCGGCGCTGCAAACAGCAGGGATCAAAACCCTGACCAACGGACCGGAAAGCTTTACCCCGGACGGCAATTTCATCATCGGTGAGGCCCCGGAGCTGCGGAATTTCTTTGTCGGGGCCGGGTTCAACGCTTTTGGAATTGCCGCCGGGGGCGGGGCGGGCATGGCGCTGGCGGAATGGGTCGCCAAGGGCGAGCCTCCGTTCGATCTGTGGTCTGCTGACATTCGTCGCTTTGGCCGGCCGCATTTTGACACCGATTGGGTGCGCACCCGCACCATCGAGGCCTATGGCAAGCATTACACCATGGGCTGGCCGCATGAGGAACACGCCTCGGGTCGGCCCTGTCGCAAATCGCCGCTGTATGAGATCCTCAAATCCCACGGAGCGGTCTTTGGCGAAAAACTGGGCTGGGAGCGCCCGAACTGGTTTGCCGATACTTTGGGTGCACAGGACGACTACAGCTTTGGCCGCCAGAACTGGTTCGATGCCGTGGGCCGTGAACATGCGGCGGCACGCGAGGCGGCGGTGCTGATCGACCAAAGCTCGTTCGCGAAATTCGCACTCAAGGGGCCGGACGCGCTGGCGGCGCTGAACTGGATCTGCGCCAATGATGTCGATCGTCCTGTGGGTGCGCTGACCTATACCCAGATGCTGAATGATCGTGGTGGCATAGAATGTGATCTAACCATCGGACGCGTGGCCGAGGACGAGTTTTACATTGTCACCGGCACCGGTTTCGCGACCCGTGATTTCAACTGGATCAGCCGCACCATTCCAGAAGGATTGAATTGTCAGCTGTTCGATATCACTTCGGCCAGCGCGGTGCTGTCGCTGATGGGGCCGTGTGCCCGGGATATTCTGCAAGGGGCGACACGGGCTGATGTCTCTAACGCGGGTTTCCCCTTTGGCACCCTGCGCACGATTGGCATTGCCGGTTGTCCGGTACGCGCTCTTCGGGTGACCTATGTAGGCGAATTGGGCTGGGAACTGCATCTGCCGGTGGAATATGCCGCGACCGTCTACAGTGCGTTGATGCAGGCGGGGCAGGGCCATGGGTTGGCCAACGCGGGATACCGTGCCATCGAATCCCTGCGTCTGGAAAAGGGCTATCGCGCCTGGGGGTCGGATATCGGGCCGGATCATACCCCGCATGAGGCTGGGCTGGGCTGGGCTGTCAAATTGAACAAAAATATCGATTTCAAAGGGCGCGCTGCGGCACAGGCGCAACAACAGGATGGGGTGAAAAAGAGGCTGGCCGGGTTCACTGTCGACCCCCAGATCGTCTTGCTTGGGCGCGAAACCATTTATCGTGACGGTCAGCGCGTCGGCTGGCTGTCCAGTGGCGGCTATGGCTATACGGTCGAAAAATCCATTGGCTTTGGCTATGTCCGCAACCCGGATGGGGTTACGGCGGAATTTGTAACGTCAGGTGCGTATGAACTGGATGTCGCATCACAGCGGGTGCCCTGCCAGGTGCATCTTGCGCCGCTTTATGATCCGAAGATGCAACGCATAAAAGTCTGATTGCCCGCTAGGATGTATCTTGCGCCGGGTGCTGCTGACCGTAAAGCCCGGCGGCGGATTGGCGTACAGTTTCAGCAACCTCACTCAGCTGGGCGGCCAGGGGGCTGGTCTTGCGCCAGATCATCCCGACGGTACGGGTCGGCTGCGGGCTGTCGAACCGCGTGACAGACACCGGCGTGGCACCGGTTTCGACGGGCACTGCCATCTCGGGGATCAACGTGACGCCAATGCCAGCGCCGACCATCTGCACCAGTGTGGACAAGGAACTGCCGTCCAGTCCCTCGCGCGGCTGCGCCGAAGGCGCGCTGCAGAACGACAGCGCCTGATCGCGGAAACAATGGCCCTCTTCCAGCAGCAGCAGCCGCATGCCGCGCAGGGTATTGCTGCACGGAACGGGCTGGTCCTCATCGGCCGCGGGGCGGACCAGCACAAAGGCTTCGGAGAAGATCGCGACCTCGGTAAAGGCCGGTTCCGATACCGGCAGGGCGACGATGGCGGCGTCCAGCCGGCCCTCGGCCAGCTCGTGCATCAGCTTGCTGGTCAGGGTTTCGCGCACATGCAACTCAAGGCCCGGATAGGAGGCATCCAGCGCGCGGATCAGCGTCGGCAAAAGATAGGGGGCGATGGTCGGGATCACACCCAGCCGCAGCCGCCCCGTCAGCCCGTCATGTGCTGCGCGGGACAGGTCGGTCAGCTCGTCCACAGCGCGCAGAATGTCGCGCACACGCGGTGCGACCTCTTCCCCGAAGCCCGACAGGCGCACCTGGCGTGCACCGCGTTCGAACAGTTGCACGCTCAGAATCTCTTCGAGATCACGGATCTGCACCGACAGGGCGGGCTGTGAGATGGAACAGGCATCGGCGGCCCGCCCAAAATGGCCATGACGCGCCAGCGCCTCGAAGTATCGCAGCTGTTTCAGAGTTGGATGAGCCATAGGAAAAAATTATCGATTGGATCGGAAAATGCAACTTAATTCAATGAAATTGCCATGCTAGGGTTTGCCTGGCGAAACGGGGAAAAGGCGGCTGTCACGGCCTGCGCAGGACAACAGAAACAGCAAGACGATGAACCGGACGAAGTCATGAAACACAGGCTCCCGGTTCGCTTGGGCATATACAGACCTTTGCGGTCGCAAAATTTTGCACTTATCTAGACGGGAGAATATCATGGACGGTAACGACATCAACGCAGCGGGCAAATGCCCTGTCGTGCATGGCAACACCACTTTTGGCAGCGCCACCAACCGCGACTGGTGGCCCGATCAGTTGAATCTGCGGGTGCTGCATCAGAACTCGGCCCTGTCCGATCCGATGGGTGCGTCGTTCGACTATGCAGAAGAATTCAAGAAACTGGATTTTAAGGCGCTAAAGAAAGACCTGTATGCGCTGATGACCGACAGCCAGGATTGGTGGCCTGCGGACTATGGTCACTATGGTGGGTTATTCATCCGTATGGCCTGGCACAGCGCGGGCACCTATCGCACTGCCGATGGCCGGGGCGGGGCGACGTCCGGGTCGCAACGGTTTGCGCCTCTCAACAGCTGGCCGGATAACGTCAATCTGGACAAGGCGCGCCGCCTGTTGTGGCCGATCAAGCAGAAATACGGCAACCAAATCTCCTGGGCCGACCTGATCGTGCTGGCGGGCAATTGCGCCATCGAGTCGATGGGCGGGAGGACCTTTGGCTTTGGCGGTGGCCGCGCGGATGTCTGGGAACCCGAAGAGGACATCTACTGGGGGTCCGAACAGGAATGGCTGGCCACCAGCGACAAGCCCAACAGCCGCTATTCTGGCGACCGCGAGCTGGAAAACCCGCTCGCCGCCGTGCAGATGGGTCTGATCTATGTGAACCCCGAGGGACCGGACGGAAACCCCGACCCCGTCGCGTCGGGACGTGACATCCGCGAGACCTTTGCCCGCATGGCGATGAACGACGAGGAAACCGTTGCGCTGACAGCGGGGGGGCATACGTTTGGCAAAACCCATGGTGCCGCCGATGCGGCGCATGTCGGCCCCGAACCCGAAGGCGCAAGCCTGGAAAACATGGGCCTGGGCTGGATCAGCAGCTATGGCAGCGGCCATGGTCGCGACACCATCTCCAGTGGCATCGAAGGTGCCTGGACCCCGAACCCGACGCAATGGGACAATGGCTATTTCGACGTTCTGTTCGGATATGAATGGGAGCTGACCAAGAGCCCCGCAGGGGCGCAGCAATGGACACCAAAGGACCTGCGCGAAGAGGACATGGCGCCCGATGCCGAAGATCCGTCCAAAAAGGTGCCTATCATCATGACCACCGCCGATATGGCGATGCGGATGGATCCGGCCTATGAAAAAATCTCGCGCCGGTTCCACGCCAACCCGGATGAATTTGCCGACGCCTTTGCCCGCGCCTGGTACAAGCTGACCCATCGCGACATGGGGCCAAAGATCCGGTTCCTGGGGCCGGAAGTGCCCGAAGAGGATCTGATCTGGCAGGATCCGGTTCCGGCGCTGGATCATGCGCTGATCGACGCCAGCGACATTGCCGATCTCAAGGAAAGCATTCTGAACACAGGCCTGACCATCGCTGAGTTGGTACAAGCCGCCTGGGCCTCTGCCTCGACCTATCGCGGTTCGGACATGCGGGGCGGGGCCAATGGCGCGCGCATTCGTCTGGCACCGCAAAAGGACTGGGCGGTAAACCAGCCGGAACAGTTGTCCCGTGTGCTCGCCGCTTTGGAGGGCGTGCAATCTTCGTTCAACGCCTCGGCCAAGGGCGGCAAACAGGTCTCGCTGGCCGATCTGATCGTTTTGGGGGGCTGTGCGGCCATCGAGAAGGCGGCGCACGATGCCGGACAGGACATCGAAGTTCCCTTTGCGCCAGGCCGCACCGATGCAAGCGCCGAAGATACGGACGTCGAAAGCTTTGACGTGCTAGAGCCGGTTGCAGACGGATTTCGGAACTACCTGAAGACAGAATTCACCGTCTCGGCCGAAAACCTGTTGGTCGACAGGGCGCAACTGTTGACGTTGACGGCGCCCGAAATGACCGTGCTTGTCGGGGGGCTTAGGGTTTTGGGTGCCAACCATGGCGGTACCACCCACGGCGTTTTGACCGAGCGACCGGGGCAGTTGACCAACGATTTTTTCGTCAATTTGCTGGACATGGACACCGAGTGGAAACCGATGCCTGATACCCAAGGCGTTTACGAAGGGCGTGACCGCAAAAGCGGCGAGGCAAAATGGACCGGAACCCGCGTCGATCTGGTCTTCGGTTCGAACTCGCAATTGCGCGCCTTGTCCGAGGTCTATGGCCAAGGCGATGCCGATAAAAAGTTTGTTCAGGACTTTGTTGCGGCCTGGGTCAAGGTGATGAACGCTGACCGCTTTGACCTGGACTGACAATCACGGCCGGGTGCCCGTCCTGTTGGGTATGGACGCACCCGTGCGAGACGCTCTCCGTCGGATCGCATGCCCGATCGGTCTTGTTGCAGAGCCTGGTCGCCGTGCTACCCATGGGGAGACAAGCTCGTCGGACGGCTGAAGATTGGACATGAACAGAACGGCAAACACGAGTATACGGCTGCGCATCGCGCGCGACCTCGCGCGAAGAGCGGGCCGAGGCCGTGAACGCGATGCTGGACGAGCTTGGGGTTTCGCGCACGCGGCTCTACACGGCCGATGAGCCGGCCACCATCAACTCCTCGGCGTCTTCCTTGCGAATATGCCGGGGCTTGCGGACGAAATCGGAGATGCGCTTACGGGTGGGTGGCCGCGCTATGCGGGGATCGGGGTCGAGACCGAAGAGGTCGACGGGCGCGTGCATGTGCGCGGCATCCTCCACGGTGGACGGGCAACGTCTCGAAGGTGCGGGCGTTACGCCGGACCATTCCGTGCCTGCGCCGCTCGCCTACGCCGCCGGTGCAGACCCACGGCTGGGTGCGGAGGCACGGGTGTTCAGAGGCATGCCCAGCCGAACGGACCTTCGTAGACGGCGCAGCGAAGGCCCGGATTGTCTGTCTCCTTCCAGTTTGGTCACGGCGCAGCAAGCGGCGGTGTTTTCCAAAACGGCAGTTCGTGACCAGCGCGGCGGAGGTGCAGCAAGAGCCCATTTTACTTTTACCGAATGCTGCGTGTTGCGCGAATGTCCGGCATCGCGAGAGAGCCAATAAACTTCAAAAACGGTTTCTGTTTGAATAGGTTTTTTGGCAGCGTAAATCGGGGTGGCTTGGGTATATGCCAGAACCGACCGTTTCTGCATGAACACGGGCCGGACCGGGCAGAGTGCGACCGAAAATTGCGTCGATCACCTCCTTCACCGCATGGTTTATCCGCTCGGCAGTAGCATCGCTGTAGCGGCGGTTCCGCCAGGCGCCCTGATCAGTCGTGCCAAGGAAATTTGAGCGCTCGCTGTCATAGTTCACATGACCCAATTCATCGTCCATGACGTCCTTTCCCTCCAGCCGTGCGGCCATGTCGGGCGGCACGGTTGTCGTTACGAATCCGGCTTGCCATCCTGCGGCTCTCTGAAGGTGCCGCGGATCGTACCGCTGCCGATGACGACCTCCGCTAGGGCACCGTCATCCAAGTAGGTCTCGAACTTGTTGTAGGGGATCGCCTCGATGGTCTGGCTTTGCACCCAGAGATCGCGCAGCGGGACGACGCCGAAGACAGCCAGCAAGATATACCAGAAATTGATCTGTGCTTACCCGTCCATTGGTGTCCGGTTGTCGTCATTCAGCTTCTTCATAATAAAATCAGAAAGGGACCCTTGACAAGATTTAGCTCCATTCCCAGCTAGCTGTATGCGGGATGCCGCTTTAGGGTCCCGGAGATGTTGGAGCGATTGGATGCGTGTGCATTTGCAACGCATCATCCCCGTCATCGGTCGCGAGGCGCAGCGATCTGGCCTTGCGTATCGAAACACGTGGTCGCCATGCGTCTTCGTGCCGGATCGTGTTCCGATCCCCTCCCTTCGCGACAGTCCCGCAACAGAGCGGTCCGCGCCCCGATGCGGACATCCGATGTTGTGACCAGAGAAGGAGGAAGTGATGTTGAGTTATGGACTGTCCCCCGCCCAATGGGACCCCTTTGCGGAATTGCGGCAATTGCAATCGCAGATGAACCGCATGTTCGATACCGGTGCGCGCAGCGGGCGTGACGGCAACTGGCCGCCTGTCAATATGTGGCTGGGCGATGACAGCGTGGTCGTCACCGCCGAAATGCCGGGCGTCGCGCAGGACGATATCGACCTGACGGTGCGCGAAAACACCCTGATCATTGCAGGGGAGCGCAATCCCACAACCGGTGACGAGGATGCCGTATGGCACCGCCGAGAGCGCCCCTCGGGCGAATTCTCGCGCAGTATCCGCCTGCCGCTGCGCGTCGACCCCGACAAGGTCGAGGCACGGGCGAAGAACGGAATCCTTGAGATCGAGATGGGCAGGCCCGATGCCGAGCGCCCCCGCAAGATCAAGGTCAAGGCGAGCTGACCGATTGCAACGAGAGGAGGAAAGTTCATGACAAACGAAGTCACAAAAACCGGCGGTGACGTGGCACGCACCGAAGCCGAGGATACCCGCGATACCGGACCCGTCTATCGGCCCGCCACGGATATCTTCGAAAAGGACGACGTGGTGACGGTGGTCATCGACATGCCGGGTGTCACACCCGACAGCGTCGATGTCTCGGTCGAGAACCGGTCGCTGACCGTGCGCGGCAGCATCGACGCACCCGCGCCCGAAGGCTATCGGCGCATCTATGCGGAATACGCGCCGGGCACGTTCGAGCGGGCCTTCAGCCTGCCTGATACGATCGATGCAGGCAAGATCGACGCCACACACCGCGATGGCGTGCTGACGCTTACCCTGAAGAAGAGCGAAGCCGCCAAACCGAAACAGATCAAGGTCAATGCCGCGTAAGCGGCCCATGGCCACGAGCGAAAAGGAGGAAAGAACAATGGCATTCAGTGATCTCATCCCCTGGGGTCGGGACCGCAACCGCATGGCAGAGCGTAGGGGCGACGACGACAACCCCCTGATGTCTCTCCAGCGCGATCTTAACAGCGTGTTCGAGGATTTCTGGGGACGCTTTGACAACCCGTTCGGCGGCAGTCTGACGGCGGGCGGTCCGCGCACCGACATCTCGGAAACCGACGAGGCGATGCTGGTGTCGGTAGATCTGCCGGGGCTTGATGACAAGGATATCGAGGTGAACGTCACCGACGATATGCTGACGATCCGCGGCGAGCGTGAGGATAAGATCGACAAGGACGGCTTCACCTCGCAGTCGCGCCGCAGCTTCCACCGGATGATCCCGGTGCCGCCGGGCGTCGATGCCGACAAGGCCGATGCCGAATTCAAACGCGGTGTGCTGACCGTGACCTTGCCGAAAACCGAGGAGGCCAAGGCAAGGGTGAAGCGGATCGAAGTCAAATCTGCCTGACAGGTGCCGGGCCGCGCGGCCCGGCCCATTGGCTTTGCACGGGAGAGAAACGGCATGTCCTTCGTTCGTCGATTGTTTATCGTTCTGTTGTTGGCAATACCGATGGCCGCAGGTCCGGTAGCGGCCCAGGAAAACACGGTGCCAACCAACAAGGCAGGCCTGCGGACACTTGCGCCCATCCTGGAGGACGTGACGCCCGCAGTTGCCAACATCCCCGTCACGACACGTTCGCCGATGGAGACGAACCCGCTTTACAACGATCCGTTTTTCCGACAGATTTTTTGATCTTCTGGCGATACCCCCGAGTTCATCCGCCGCTTCCTGATCCACGTTCTTCCAGACGGGTTTCACCGCATTCGGCACTACGGCCTGCTGGCCAACATCGCAAAGATCCGCGCGTTGCTTTGCGTCGAGCCCCCTGAACAGGTCGCCGCGCCAGAACCACAGGCCGTGAGGTTTTCCAACGCAGGTCGTGGTAGCGCCAATGCGCCGCGACCCGCATCAGAAAACCTTCACCAAAGCGGACCTTCCCAGTATTCCACTTTGCTGCATTGCAGCTTAACGGAAGCGGATGTCGGCCCGAGGCCGCAGCAGTTGCAGGTGGCGACAACCTCAGTGCAGAACAAAGTGGACTTTCTCTGAAAAGTCGAAGGCCGGCGCGCCTACCGCGCGCCGACACCTCTTGTACGCGCCTCAGTTCTTTATCGTGTCCTCGAGGAAGAAGCGGCCGAGCGGGTTCTGATAGAAACCCTCGATGTTGCTTTGGGTCACGTTGCGATAGGGGCTGTAGTAGAGGTCAATCCAGTTGACGTCCTCTTTCGCCATCTTCTGCAGATCGACATACATCGTCTCGCGTTTGGCCTCGTCCATCTCGACACGGGCGGCGGCCACCAGATCCTTCACCTCGGGATTGTTGTAGTTGGTCATGTAATTGTTGTTGGAATCGTGACCGAGCACGAAGGTCGTCTTCTGGTCCGGGTCGATGACATCCTTGGTCCAGTACATGACCGACAGATCGTATTCCCCCGCGACCAGCATGTCCCAGGTCTGGCTCGGATCCATCTTCTGAAGATTGACGGTGATCCCTGCCTCGCCCAACTGTTGCTGCAGCAGGACGGCGATCTGCTCGTCCACCTGATCGCCCGCGTTGACAAGGTAATCCAGCGTCAGCCCATCTGCCCCGGCTTCGGCCAGCATCTCTTTGGCCTTCTGGGGATCGTGGGGGCGCTGAAGATTGTCTTCGTAGTGATAGAGTGACCCCTTGGGGATATAGGAATAGGCAACCTCGCCGATACCGAAGGTGACGGCATCCACGATGGCTTGCTTGTCGATGGCCATGTCGATCGCCTGGCGCACCTCCTTCTTGGAGAGCTCGCCGCTGGCATGATTGATCAGCAGGTGATCCTCGCGGGTCGACTGGTCCAAATGCACCTTAAGATTGGGATCGGCCTTCAGATCCTCGATCCGTGCGAAGGGCACGAAAATGGCGGCGTCGATCTCACCTGCCTGCACCTTGAGAATGCGGGTGTTGTCATCAGGGATCGAGATCCATTCGACGCCATCGAGGCGGACCCGATCTGCTTCCCAGAAACTGGGATTCTTCTCGAGTATGACGCGATCGCCTCGCAGCCAGTCCGCAACCAAAAAAGCGCCCGAGGCGATGGGCCGTTCGGCATATGCTTCGACACCCATCTCCTCCATGCCGGCCTTCGAGATGATCGACGCGCCGGGCATCGCGAGCGATGCAAGGAAAGGCGCCGAAGGGCCAGAGAGCTTGACCACGAGGGTCTGGGGGTCGGGCGTTTCCATGTTCTCGATAATCTGGTAGCTGTCCGACCAGAGCGAACCTTCATCGTCGCGGATGCGCTCCAGCGAGAACTTGGCGTCCTCCGACGTGATCTGGCTGCCATCCGAGAATTTGGCATCGCGCATTTTGAAGGTATAAGTCGCGCCGTCCTCACTGACGTCCCAGCTTTCGGCGAGGCCCGGCTCAAGCTTGGTGCCGGATTTGTCGACGCGCACGAGCACGTCATAGACGTTGGCGAAAACCCAGAAATCGATGTTCTGCGCGGTCGCAATGGGATCAAAAGTGGTGCCGTCTTCGCGGCGACCGATCGTCAGCACGCCGGCGGCCTCCGCGATGGATGTGCCGGTCATCAGCGCAGCCACGGCGGCGGCGGAGAGATAGCGGGTAAATTTGCTCTTCAGCATGTCTCAATCCTTTCTGTTGGGGTTGCGGGTGTGGTCTCGGGCAGGTTTTCCCCCACCTCGTTCAGTCGCCCGCCAGGCGCAAGGATGCAGGCGGCGCGGTGTGCGCCTCCGACAAAAGGCGGCACGGCAGTGCGGCATTCGGAACGCGCCAGCGGGCAGCGCGGATGGAAGGCGCAGCCTTCGGGCAAGTTGACCGGGCTGGGAGGTTCGCCCGGCAAGGGTGCGGAAGGTAACATGCGCGCCGGGTCGATCTCGGGGATCGCCTCGATCAGCGAACGGGTGTAAGGGTGACGCGGAGCCTTGAAGACCTGCTCAGTCGGTCCCTCCTCGACGATGCGACCCAGATACATGACGGCGATCCGGTCGCAGAGGCGCCGCACCATGGCCAGATCATGCGCGATGAAGATCATGCCCAGATGCATCCTCTGGCCCAATTCCATGAGCAGATTGATGATCTGGCCCTGGATCGACACGTCCAGCGCCGCGACACATTCATCGGCCACGATCAGGCGCGGCTCGATCGCTAGCGCGCGGGCGATGCCGATGCGCTGGCACTGTCCGCCGCTCAGATCACCTGGGCGGCGGTCCATAAGTGTGGCATCCAGCCCGACAAGTTCGAGAAGCTCAACGATACGCGCGTCTCTGCCGGCGGCGCCCTTCTTGCCATGCACATGCAGCACCTCGCCGATGGCCTGCCGTACTGTCAGTCGCGGGTTCAGCGAGCCATAGGGATCCTGAAAGATCATCGCCGTCTCGCGCCTGAGCCGGGCCAAATCCTCGCCCCGCGCGCGGGCCATGTCCTGCCCGTCCAGCAGGACCTCGCCTCTGGTCAGTTCCCCCAGACGCAGGATTGCACGGCCGAAGGTGCTCTTGCCGCTGCCGCTTTCACCGACGAGGCCGACGGTCTCGCCCGCGGCGACACGCATCGACACGTCACTGACGGCATTGAGGCTGCGCCGGGGGCCAAGGCCCATACGGCTTCGGGCCATGGGGAATTTCACGCTGAGGTTGCGCACGTCGAGAAGGACCGGAGCGCTCATGCCTCCGCCTCCGCTTCTATGCCTACCGGGTGGTGGCAGGCGCAGGCGTGACCCTCATGCGTCTCGCGCAGAGGCGGCTGACGCGCGGCGCAGAGCGCGTCGGCCGCGCCGCAGCGGGGATGAAACCGGCAACCCGGGGGCATGTCGCCGGGGCTGGGAGGCTGGCCGGGGATCGTGTGGACCCGACCGGTGCCGCCCTCGCTGCCGGGCTGGCAAGCGACAAGACCGGCGGTGTAATGATGGCGCGGACGATGAATGACTTCGTGCATGGCGCCATATTCGCAAAGTCGGCCCGCATACATCACCGCAACCGTATCGCAGAGCTGATAGACCACGCCCAGATCATGGGTGATGAAGATGATCGACAGCCCTCGCTCGTCCCGAAGCTGTTGCAGGAGCCGCAAGATCTGCGCCTGAACGGTCACATCGAGCGCTGTTGTTGGCTCGTCAGCAATCAAGATATCCGGATCGCATGCCAGCGCCACGGCGATCATCGCGCGCTGGCGCATGCCCCCGGAAAACTCGTGCGTGTAGGCGTTTGCGCGGCTCTCGGGGTCAGGGATGCCGACCTGGCGCAGGATGTCCAGCATCCGCGCCCAAGCTTCCTTGCGGCCGATCTTGCGATGGTGGCGGATGCTCTCGGCGATCTGGCGACCGATGGACATGACCGGATCCAGATGGCTGGCCGGGTTCTGGAAGATCATGCCGATCCGCCGCCCGCGCACTTGTGTCAACTCGCCCTGGGACAGGCTCAGTACGTCGCGCCCATCTTCGAGCCAGACGGAGCCGCCCGTCACTCTCAGCCGGCTGCTGGGCAAAAGTCGCATGAGCGCGCGGCAGGTCATGCTCTTGCCCGATCCGCTTTCGCCGACGATGCCAAGAATTTCGCCCCGGCGGAGGGTGAAGGAAACCCCGTCGATTATGGTGTGCGACGTGCCCCCGCCCTCATAGGCGACGCTCAGGTTATTGACTGTCAGTATGGGTGCATCGGTCATTCGCGCACCCCCAAGGCTTCGCCGAGCCCGTCAGCCAGCAGGCTGAACCCCATTGCGAGTGTCACGATAGCTATGCCCGGAAAGGTCGTGATCCACCAGGCGGAAGTGATGAAGCCTTGCCCTTCGGCGATCATGATGCCCCATTCCGCAACAGGCGGTTGCACTCCTAGGCCCAGATAGCTGATCGCCGCACCGTTCAGCAGCACCAATACAGCGTCGGACATCGAGAAGACGACCGAACTAAGGATGGCGTTGGGCATGATGTGGCGGAACATCACGCGTGAGTTGGAGTAGCCGAGGCTGACGGCCGCCATAGCGAAATCGGAGTTTTTCAGTACGAGGAATTGCGCCCGGATCAGCCGCGCATACGAGACCCACCCCACCAGCGCCATCGCGATATAGAAACTGCCCAAGCCCGGCCCGGTGATGGTGATGATCGCCAGCATCAGCACGAGAAACGGGAAGGCCAGCACCACGTCGATCACGCGCATGAAGATCGTGTCCACCCAGCCTCCGAAAAAGCCCGAGATACTGCCGGCGACAGTGCCGATGACGAAAGGAAAGACGACGCCGAAGACCGCGATTTGCAGGTCGATCCGCGCGGCCCAGATCACACGGCTCAGGATATCGCGCCCGAAATTGTCAGTGCCGAGCGGATGCGCCCAGGACGGCGGCTGAAGCCGCACGGCCGCGTCCTGATAGATCGGATCGTAGGGCGCCAACAACGGAGCAAAAAGCGCGATCAACAGCCATGTCAGCAGGATCGCGGCGCCCAGCACCAGGGGGGTCACCGTGCCCGGCCAACGGATGCGGCGCGCACTGATGGCCCTAGTGCCGCTCATAGCTTGACCCTCGGGTCTATGGTGACGGTCAGGATGTCGGCGAGGAAGTTCACCAGCACCGTCGCGCAGGCAAAGACCATCGCAACACCCTGTACCACCATGTAATCGCGAGTAAATATGCCCCGGATCAGAAGCTGGCCCATTCCGGGGATGGCAAATACGGTCTCGATCACAACCGATCCGCTGATCAGCCAGCCGATATTAACCGCCAGCAGGTTCACCGTGGGCACGAGCGAATTCGGGACGACATGACGCCAGAAAACGACGTTTTCAGGCAGGCCGCGTGCGCGCGCCGCAGTCGCCTGATCCGACTGCAGCTCGGCCAGGATCGAAGCGCGCAGATTGCGCGTGAGCACTGCCGCCAGCGCCAGGCCCGTCGTCAGGCAAGGTAGCGTCATGTGATGCACCTTCTCCCAGAATGTGCGGCCATAGCCAGTCACGGGAAACCAGCCGAGCTGCACCGAAAAGAGGAGGATCAGCATGATCGCCAGCCAGAAAGCCGGAAATCCGAGACCCGCGGTCGAGATGATACGGATGAGGTGATCCGCCCAGCTGCCGCGCCTGCGCGCCGCTATGGCGGCCATGGGCGTTGCAATGAGAAGCGCCAGCAGGACGCTGCCGATCACCAACACCAGTGTCGGCTCGATTCGGGTCGCGATCAGCTTCAGCACGTCCACCTTGTAGAGGATCGACTTGCCCAACTCGCCCTTGAAGAGGTTCTTGACGAAATAGAAATATTGCAGCCAGAGCGGCTCATCCAGGCCGAACTGCTCGCGCACGCGGGCCAGAGCGGATTCCGTGGTTCGTGGCCCGAGCAGCACCCGCGCCGGATCGCCGGGAATCGAGCGGATGAGAACGAAGGTTATGATGCTGATGCCGATCAGCACCGGGATGAGCTGGAACGGACGGTAGAGGACGAAGCGATAGCGACTCATCCGCCCGCCCCGTCGACGTGATCTAGAAAAGCGATCAGTGCGGCGCGGTAGGCGCGTGGCTCCTCGTAGAAAGGCGAATGCGAGGATCCGGCAAAGATCTCGATCCGCGAGTCTGGCAGGGCGCCGTGCATGCGCATGCCGCAAGCCGGTGAAAGGGCATCGTGCATGCCCTGGACCACAAGACAGGGCCAGTCGAAGTCCCGCAACGCCTCGAGCCGGTTCCAGTTCTTGAGATTGCCGGTGTAGTGGTACTCGTTCGGCCCCTGCATCGTGTTGAAGATCGCAAAGTTGAAACCATCCTTCGAGCGTTGCACAGGCAGGGGGCGGTCGTCCATCCGGCGAATGTGACGATGATCCAGAAGCGTGATCGCCGCCGCATAGGCTGGGTGATCCAGCCATCCGAGCGCTTCGTATCGCTTCATCATCGCGACAGTTTCGGCGCCGAGCGCGTTCCGGTGCCGCGCGATCTGCTGTAGCAGATGGGGCATGTCGGCGCAGGTATTGGCGAGGATCATGCTTCGCAGCCGCCCCTTGTAACGCAGCGCATATTCGATGCCGCACCAGCCGCCCCAGGAATGGCCGAGGAAATGCACCGACGTCAGGCCCAACGCCTCGAGGACCGCCTCGACCTCATCGGCGTAACGCGTAATCTCCCAAAGGGCGGGATCGTCAGGCGCATCAGATGCCCCCGTGCCCAACTGATCGTAAGTGACAACGCGAAAACCTTCATCGGCCAGCGGCACATGCGGATCGCGCAGATAGTCGCAAGGCAGGCCCGGCCCGCCATTGAGGCAAAAGAGTACCCGCTCGCCGCTGCCATAGCTGTAGGCGGTGACGCGCCCATCCGGCGTTTCAATCTGCGTCACCTCATCCGCAGCGCGATCGCTCCAGACGCGAAAGCCGTCGCCAAGACATCCGGTTTCGGCCATGCAGGATGTCATGCCCGCGAGGTCCTCTCGAGGAATTTCAAAAGCGCAGGGTAATACGCCTGCGGCTCTTCGAAGAAGGGCATGTGGCTGCTGTTCGGAAAGACATGGATTTCCGAGTCCGGCAGCTGCTCATGCATGCGCCTGGCACAGGCAGGCGTCAGTTCGTCATGCTGGCCGGTCGTGATGAGGCATGGCACCTTGATCTTGTGCATGTCAGGGATGCGGTTCCACTCGGCCATGTTGCCGGTATAGAGAAACTCGTTTGGCCCCTGCATCGTGCCATACGGCCCCATGTTCCAGTCGTCGAGCGAGCGTTTTACCGGCGCGGGCCATTCATCCAGCCGACAGACATGTCGATAATTGAGAATCGTGACCGCCGCCTCGTATTCCGGGTGATCGAGCGTGCCCAGCGCCTCGTGCCGCTGCATCATCGCTACTGTCTCACTGCCCAGCGCGTCGCGCAGCCTGTTCAGCTCCGAAACGAGATGCGGAATGTCGCCAGCGGTGTTTTCAAGTATCAACGATCGCAGACTATCTGGATAGGTCAGCGCGTATTCGATGCCCAGCCAGCCGCCCCAGGATTGACCGAGTAAATGCACCTTGCCGAGACCCAGCGCCGTGCGTACGGTCTCTGTCTCCTCGACATAGCGCTGAATCGTCCAAAGCGCGGGATCGGTCGGGCGATCCGACGATCCGGTGCCAAGCTGATCCCAGGCGACGACGCGGTAACCTTCGGCGGCAAGGCAGGAATGCGAGTCGCGCAGGTAGTCGCATGGCAGGCCCGGCCCACCATTTGCGCATAGTATGACGTTGTCGCTGGAGCCAAAACTGTAGGTCTTGACGGTATATCCGTCAATCGTGACATCCTTGATTTCATCGGGTTCGATTTCTGACCACATGGCACGTCCCTCTCGTTGCACCTCGCGATGCTATCCAGCCGCAGGCCCGGGCGTCTACCTGTCAAATTTAATAGTCTCTGCGCCGATAAGGTGTAAGGTCGGAGTACTCTCAAAAGTATACGGCGCAGAAATGATATGCACACGATTATTGATCTTCTGAAGCGCGATATAGGCAAGGCGTCCTCGGTCGGGGGCATTGTGGATGCCGCACATGATGTCGCCCGGCGGGCCGGATTCGATGCCATGATTTATGATTTCAGCCCCGTGGCGACGACTCCCGAGGGCACGCTGGTCATACCCAGCCACCTCAGCCATCGTGAAGCGCCGGCCGACATGCGGCAACTGTGGTGCGAACAGAAATATCATCAGCATGACCCGGTCCAGCAGATCGCCTTGAAAACAAGCGCTCCATTCGTATGGTCCTACCGCCAAAATGGGAGGCACACCGCTCTCGCCAGTCATTTGAAGAAAGAGCACGAACCCGTCACGGCATATCTTCATGATACAAACCTTACCTGCGGCATTACCGTGCCGCTTCATCGCAGCACGGGCGGTTTTGCCACTTTTACGGTGATCCAAAAAGACGCCGGACCCTCCTTTATTCGCGACACGCGCGACGTGTTGCAAAGCGTCGGCTTGATGGGACAGATCATGCATGACGCGGCCTTGCCCCACCTCGCCACCGACCAAACTCAAGCCACGATTGCGGCATTGACCCCACGCGAGGCTGAATGCCTCCATTTATCCGCCCAAGGACATACTGCCAAAGAGATTGCAGACCAAATCGGCCGCTCAGTGCCAACGGCGACCCTGCATCTGAAATCCGCCACCGCCAAATTGCGCGCGCGTAATCGCGCCCATGCCGTAGCGCTGGCGTTGCATTACCGGCTGATCGAACTTTGAAGACCGGTCCTGCACTGCGCCCTGTGCGCCGTGGGAGAACGAGTACTATGAGAACTTCACTCTGTTAAGTCCGCTTTCATCGATCTGACCTGCTTCTGTGCCACTGTATCGAAGGCCATCCGTTCCGAGAACGCCCAAGAGATTGCGGAGGCGCGTGCCGAAGGAGAAGCAGCCCTGCAAGCCCTTTCGCAGCGGCTGGCAAGCCGGGAGGCGGCGCTGTCCGCCGAGATCGAGGCAATGGGAGCCGAATTGGCGTAGCTCGATGCCGACCGCGCCGATCTGAAACGGTTCGCAGAGCTGCGGCGGCAAATCGGGCTTGGGCTCGTGCCCTGCCGCGACCGCGTGGTCATTGTGGTGCCGGAAGGCGATACGATCACCCGCCGGAGTGCACCCGGTCTGTCGGACCTGGCCTGCTACAACGGGCGAATGTTTCGTGTGGCCCGGACGGTCTAGCGAGTGTTGAGTGACGCGATAGCCTCCAAGAGGTTCACCTAAATATGCAGTTACGCCTTAGCGTAAATATCAGAGATTTACGTTGAGGCGTAATTCTTTTTAATTTACGCTAAGGCGTAAAAGGAGCCAAGTCATGGACCTCTCCGCCAGAACGGCTGAACAGATCGGCGAAGCGATCCGGCGGACGCGGAAGGCGCGCGGCTGGACGCAAGGCGATATCAGCGCGCGCACCAATCTGCGCATCGCGACGATCTCGTCGCTGGAAAACGGCGATGCGGGCACCAAGCTGGCAACGCTCTTTGCTGTCATGGCTGCACTCGGGCTGGAGTTTCGACTGGTCGAACGTGGCGGTTCGGTCGAGATTGAGGATATCTTCTGATGGCCAGACGCGGGCGCAGCGGTACGATGCAGGTGCTTCTGAACGGGCGGCTGGTGGGGCATCTGCGCCTTGCCAGTTCCGGTGCGATCAGCTTTGCCTATGATCCAGGCTGGCTGGCATGGGAACACGCCATGCCGATCTCGCTGTCGCTGCCCCTGCGCGAAGAGGCGCATCAGGGCGCGCCGGTCATCGCCTATCTGGAAAACCTGTTGCCCGACAATCAGGCGATCCGAGAGCGCGTGGCGGCGCGGGTGCGCGCGGGCGGCATCGATGCGTGGGCTTTGCTGGAGAAGATCGGGCGCGACTGCGTGGGGGCGCTGCAATTCGTCTCGGGCGAGGTGCCCGAGGCGGGGGGGCTTGAGGGCGAGCCGGTCACGGATGCCCAGATCGCCGCCCTGCTGCGCAATCTGGCGAGTGCCCCGCTTGGCCTCGATGAAGATGACGATTTCCGCATCTCCATCGCGGGCGCGCAGGAGAAAACCGCGCTGCTGCGCCGCAATGGCGCATGGGTCCGGCCCTTTGGCCTGATGCCCACGACCCATATTCTGAAAACCCAGCTTGGCGTGTTGCCGAACGGGATCAACCTGTCGGACAGCGTCGAGAACGAGTTCTTCTGCATGAGCTTCTGTCGTGCCATGGGGGCGGATGTGGCCGAGGTCGAGATCGTGGATTTCGAGGAGGTGCGCAGCCTTGTGGTGACACGGTTTGATCGGCGCTGGACTGCAGACGGGCGGCTGATCCGTCTGCCGCAGGAGGATTTTTGTCAGGCGCTTTCGGTGCCGCCAAGTCAGAAATATCAGATGGACGGCGGGCCGGGGATCGCTGAGGGCATTGGCCTGCTAGCGGGCAGCGATGACGCGCTGGCCGATCAGCGCGCCTTCTTCCACGCGCAGGTGCTGTTCTGGCTCTTGGGCGCGACAGACGGTCATGCGAAGAATTTCAGCATCGCGCTGCGCCCCGGCGGTTTCCGCATGACGCCGCTCTACGATGTGCTGAGCGCTCAGAAGGCCGTGGATGACGGGCAGATCCGCCAGAACCGGATGCGCCTCGCAATGGCGGTGGACGGCCATTACCGGATCAACGAAGTGGTGCCGCGCCACTTCCTGCAAGCCGCCAAGACGGCGGGGTTCGGCGTGGTGCTGGCGGAGGAGGTCTTGGCGGAGGTTGCGGAGCGTGTTGAGGGTGCGCTGGAAAAAACACAGGCCTCCCTACCCGAGGGCTTCCCGACCGCACCGGCGGAGGTTGTCATGCATGGTGTTCTAGCGCGGGCTGCCAGCCTTGACCTCTGATGATCCATAATGACCTAAGGGCCGCTCGCGTCGCGCAGGCAGGTTGGGCTTATTTGTTGAAAAACTCTTCCCTGATCGGGGCCTGGCTTGATGATTCAATTCCTGTAGTTGAGGGGAGGTTTGGCGATGTTGGGACCGCAGCAAGAAGCACAAGCAGCGCTGTTCTACGAGTTCTCGCTGGAGGATCACGTCCCCCAAGCAATTGGTGGAAGCAAGTTTGGCCCACGGCATTTGTGGTCTGGTACCACCACCTTCAGCCAAAGGTCCGGCACGCGGACACAGATACAAAGATCGACTAACGTCACTGTCCAATCAGCGCTTCGAGAAATTAGTCTTCGGCCGGCAAACCTCTCCTGCGTGCGATGAGCGTCGGTATGGCGATGCTGGCAATCAGCAACAGTGTGAGAACTAAAAAGGTTGCAGAGATCGGGCGGTCTATAAAGGTCGTGATGTCTCCGCGCGAAAATAGCAATGCGCGGCGGAAATGTTGTTCGATCATCGGGCCGAGGATGAACCCCATCAGCATCGGCGCCGGAGGGTAGCCATAAGCATTCATCAGATAACCCACGATGCCAAAAACAATCACTGTCATCACGTCAAATGGGCTATTGCTGACCGAATAGACACCAATGCAAATGAAGAACAGAATTGCCGGAAACAGCAGCCTTTGAGGGACGGTCAATACTCTGACCCAAAAGCCGATAAGGGGGATGTTCAGAATGAGCAGCATAAAGTTGCCAATCCAGAAGCTGACCACGAGGCCCCAGAATAGATCGGCGTTGGTGGTGAAGAACTCGGGCCGTGGCGTAATCCCGTGGATCATCATGGCCCCGAGCAGGACCGCCATTCCGGCATCGCCGGGGATGCCGAGCGCCAGCGTTGGGATGAACGCGGCTTGTGTAGAGGCGTTGTTGGCAGCCTCCGGTGCTGAAATGCCTTCAATTGCGCCCCGGCCAAATTTCTCCGGTGTACGGGATACACGTTTTTCAAAAGCATAGGCGAGGAAAGCCGCCAATGTCGGGCCCGCACCGGGCAGGATACCGACAAAAGATCCGACCACCGACCCGCGTAGTGTGGGTTTCCAGCATTCCTTCATATCCTTTCGTGTCGGTATCAACTCCCGCATGCGAACCTTTTGCGGCGCGAGGTCGCGTGGCTTGCCAGCGTTTTTGAGCAATTCAGCCACGCCGAATAGCCCCATTGCCATGGCCACAAGATTAAGCCCATCTTGCAATTCCAACACTCCAAAGGAGTATCTCACCACGCCCGAAGTGGAATCCATTCCAACGGTCGCCAAAAGCAGACCGGCAACCACAGAGATCAGCCCTTTAATAGGGGAGCCGAGCGACATCGTGGCGGCCGCGACGAGGCCCAGCAACATGATGGAGAAATACTCGGCTGAGGAAAACTTCAGCGCCATCTGCCCCAGAGCGGGGGCAAAGCTCATCACAAGAACGATCGCAAAACAGCCCCCTACAAAGGAGGTGATTGTGGTAATAAAAAGGGCGACACCGGCGCGCCCCTGCTTAGCCATCGGGTAGCCATCAAGAGCCGTCACGGCAGTTGTCGAAGTGCCCGGCAGGTTCAGCAGGATTGACGCGGTGGAGCCGCCATACTGCGCGCCATAGAAAATGCCGGCGAGCATGATTAAAGCGCTCATCGGTTCCAGATGGTATGTAATCGGCAGTGTCATGGCCACGGCGGCAAGTGGGCCGATACCAGGCAGTACACCAATAAACATGCCGACGGAGACCCCGATCAGACAGAAAAGCAGGGCCTCGGTGGTTACGGCCACGTTGAGGCCGAGGGCGATGCCGGAGATAAGATCCATGGTTCAGCTCCCGAAAGCGGCGATCGGAATGCCAATGCCACGGATGAAAATAAGATAGCCCACGAGGGACATGCCGGCAGCCAGAAGAGCCGCTTCCGTCCACTTCATGCCGCGCTCGGATTGGGCCGAAATCAGGATCAGCGCAACGGTAGCTGGTACGAAGCCCGCCCAGTCTACGAGCAGAACCCATACGACGATCCCGACAATGATGTAGGCAAATGGGCGCAGGCGCAGATTGAGCGAGACTCCTGGGAGGGTACGCCCCTGCCACGCTGCGAAGAGCCCAAAGACGACTAATAGAATACCCAGCATGACCGGCACAAAACCGGGCCCCATCCGCGTGATTGTCCCAAAGGCATAGCCGCGCGCAACAAAGATGGCGGCAAGGCCGAGCACCACCCAAACCAGTCCTGCAATAGTCTCGTGCTTGTTCGGCTTAGATGTCTTCATTGGTCTCCCTCCCAAATCGCATCGGGTCTAAGGGCCCGCGCCCGCGATGGATGCGCCCCCGCATTGATAGATGGTTTGCCCCGTGATCGCACCAGCG
The DNA here is from genome assembly GCF_000473225.1 of Sedimentitalea nanhaiensis DSM 24252. GTDB lineage: Bacteria > Pseudomonadota > Alphaproteobacteria > Rhodobacterales > Rhodobacteraceae > Sedimentitalea > Sedimentitalea nanhaiensis. The sequence goes on along the minus strand of NZ_KI421509.1, from coordinate 4,128,206 downwards.
TCTGCAGAGGCTAGAAAGGCAATCGTGGCAGCAACCTCTTCAGCCCGAATGGTCCGCCCGATGGGCAGCGACCGCACCGCTGCATTTTTACGGGCAGGGTCATTCAATTGGGGCGTCTGCGTTGCTGCTGGGGCAACGGCATTGACGGTGATGCCACGCGCCGCATGTTCGGCCGCCAAAGACCGGACCAACCCGTCCAGCGCCGCCTTGCTCGCGGCGTAAAGCCCACGACCAGCGCGTCCCTGTGCCGCCCGGGAAGATAACAACACGACCCTTCCGCGCCTGTTTGGCATGTTGGGTAGTAGCGTTTGCGCTAATCTTGCGGCTGCTCCGACATGCAATGTCCACAGGGCCAGGCCCGCATCGGTCATGGTTTCGTGGTCGCTGTCGTCCCGCATCAGGCCTGCGGAATGCACAAACGCGGCAGTTTCGCGGCCAAGTAGTTGCCGCTCGGCGCAAGCGATACCGGCGGAATTCGCGAGATCCGCTTCAATCATCTCATCGGCGGGCGTTTCTGACGGCGCGATGATGTCGAGGCCGATGATTTGCCATCCATCGCAGCGAAAACGATGAGCGGTCGCAAGCCCAATACCGGAAGCGATGCCGCTGATCGCAACAACAGGGCGCGTGCGCGTCATTCAGACAGTACCTTTCTCCCCAGTGGGGGTCTTCATGGCCACTGTGATCTGCGAGATGCAGTTCACCAGCTGTCTAAGGGATGGCAAGAAGTGATATAACTGTCAACACTATGGAACCGTATTTCGCCATGGGAAAGCGCTTGGTTCCAGGTTCGCCTGCTAGCCATAGCTGGCGCCATCTTTGCTTAAACATATTTATTTAAGGGATTACCAGGTTCTTGCCGCCAAATCGAATGTGGGGATTGACGGATGCGGCTCTAAATTCCATAGTGTTGACACTTTGGAGGGGTGCTCTGTGGCCAAAGATGAGCCGGCAACAGAATTCGATGCGGAATTCGATGTCCTGATTGTAGGGGCTGGAGGCTGCGGTTTGGTGGCGGCAATCGCGGCTGATGCTGCGGGCGCATCTGTTGCTGTCGTCGAAAAGCAATCTCGCCTATCGGGCAATACGGCGCTTTCAAGTGGCTCTATTCCCGGCGCCGGAACCCGCCTTCAGGCCGAGGTACGCATCAAAGATTCACCTAAACGCTTTGCCGAGGATGTCCTGAGGGTCAGCGGCCCGCATGATGCTGAACACTTGGCAGCTCGCCCTACGGCGCTTTCCGCCGAATTGGTCGAATGGTTAATCGACGAAGCGCATGTTTCCCTTACGCAGGGTGGATTAGCGGTCGACACCCACGCGCACGTCCTGCGGACAGATGGCACACCAATCATTGGGCTCTTCGCAGGCGGTGGGGCCGCCACCGGGATTTCCGGTCGGCGGGGCAGCGATGGGTATGTCTCAGGCAACGGGCTTCTGTCGGCTCTGGGTCTCGGCCTGATCGCTGGCCGGGAGGCGGCAAGCCATGCTGCGGACCAACGCGCAGCATCAAAGACGAAACTACATCACAACGTTCAACAAGGAGAAATGACATGAACACGACGTTAACAGCAATTCTGACGACGGCGGCCCTAACGCTTGGCGTTTCGGCTGCGGGTGCAGAGGAGTTCCCAACGCGCTCAGTAACAATTATCGTGCCTTACTCCCCGGGTTCGACAGATACGATGGCCCGTACGCTGGCCAAAGAGATGTCCGACGAGCTGGGGCAGCCGGTTGTCGTCGAAACGCGGCCCGGAGCAGGTGGCACAGTTGGCGGTGCCGCCGTGGCTAGCGCCGATCCTGACGGCTATACGCTCCTCTTTGCGGTGTCTTCGGTTCAGACCGTAGCGCCACATCAACGAGACTTGCCCTACGGGTTCGACGATCTCACCCCCGTTGCGCGTGTGGCTGTTGGCCCGAATATGATTGCGGCGCGAACCGGCGCGCCTTTTTCCACTGTTGAGGAGTTGGTCGCCTACGCCAAGGAGAACCCCGGCGAAGTGAGCTATGGTTCCGCTGGTACGGGTGGTGCCACTCATATCGCAGCCGAAGCCATCGCTCGAGCCGCTGGCATCGAGCTGTTTCACATCCCCTTCAACGGTGTGACGCCCGCAGTTGCTTCTGCCGTAGCTGGGGACGTAGATCTGGTGCTCGGTTTCGCTTCAGCAATCCTACCTCAGGACGAGGGTGGCAAGCTGGTTGCGCTCGCCCAGTTGAGCGAAGAGAGAACATCGGTTGCGCCAGACGTGCCGACGCTGATTGAAGGGGGGGTCGATCTGGCGCTGCCGCCGAACACAGGGCTCTGGGCGCCAGCGGGCACGCCGGACGAGGTTATTGCCACACTGTCTGCCGCTGTCGAGAACGCTGCGGCGAGTGAGTCTTTCAAGAACTTTACAAGCAGCGGGCTGACGGCTGTGGATTATGCGGACTCCGCGGCGTTTGTTGATATCCTGAAGAAAGAGGACGCCTTCTTTGCAGATCTTTTGCCAACTTTGAAGCTTGAGTAAGGCGCTGCACCTAATGCTCCGTGTCTAAGATCAAGCGGGTTGATTGAGAATAGGGCGCGCGCCGCTGGCGCGCCCCTTCTAGAGCAGTATGGTTCAAAAAGTATCGCTCGTTTTATCCCTTGAGCGGAGGACGGATCAAGGCTTGCCGAATGGATGCACTGTTACGTCGATGGCGCGTTTAATTCGCGGCCGTTACCGTATGGTTTTCTAAACAAAAAAACCGAGGCGCTTCAGGCCCCGGTTTAAATTTTAACTGTGAAACCTGTTTTGCCTTTCAGGCGCGCACTTGTGCAGCGTCGATCTCTGTCACATCGACCCCTTCAACATCGTTGAAGCGCCCTTCGAGGTCTTGATACTCTCCAAGACCCATCAGCCCCCAGATGTCTTCGATCGAGGCAAGCAGATCGGGGCGGTCAACAACTTCGCCAGTCGGGATGGCGTCGCGCAATACCGCAAGGGCGGTTTCCATCGCTTTGAGCGCTGCCGCTGGTAGCATGCGAGGAAGAGTGACACGGCGGACGCCAAGCTCCTTTAGTCGGGCGATAGGGATCAGCGGGGTTGTGGGGCGCGAGCGAATGCCAAAGCCCATATTCACCGAAACGGGAATGCCAACAGAATCCACCAGTGCCTTGATCTGCTCCTCGCCTTTAATCGCATCCGCAAATATCAGGTCGGCGCCTGCCTTTTCATATAGTTTTGCGCGGCGGATCGCCCCTTCGAGACCCTCGACGGCGATGGCATCTGTCCGGGCCAGTACGACGAAATCATCGTCTTTTCGAGCGTCACAAGCGGCTTCGATCTTGCGGGCCATTTCGCGCATGTCGATCACGTCCTTGCCGGCCATATGGCCGCAGCGCTTAGGGCTGACCTGATCTTCGATATTGATGCCAGCCACGCCCGCATCCTCGAACTGCCGTGTGGTGTGCCAGACAGTTGCGGGATTGCCATAGCCTGTGTCGGCATCAGCCATCACCGGGATTGAAACGCAACCTGCGATCATCCGGCAGGCATCAAGGTTATCTGTCAGGCCCATCAGGCCAACATCCTCATATCCCATCCGCGCATTCGCGAGACCTGCACCCGTGGTGCAGGCGGTCTTGAACCCCATCTTTTCGACAAGACGGCTGCTGTAGCCGTCGTAAACGCCAGGCGACACAAGGATGTCCTCACTCGCCAGAAGCTCTCGGAGACGTTTGGTGGTTTTCACGCTCTTTGTTCCTTTCTGTTCCGCCGTGGCTGCGCTGTATCGCTGACAGGCGCTGGTTCCGCATCGAGAAGTCGTTGCAAGGCCTCGGTGGCGCGGGCGATATGGGCCCGCATTAAAGACTCCGCTAATTCCGCATCCCGTGCCCGCATTGCACGCAGGATTTGCCAGTGTTCGGCCGATGCATTTTCACGACGGCCAGCGGCAGAGCCGGATCTGGCACGGTAGAGTCGCAACAGATAATAAAGCTCGTCGCAAAGCAGCGATTGGATGCGCCTGTTGCCAGAGCCCTCGGCGATGCGGGCGTGAACGTCGAGAACGCGCCCGTCTGACCCTGCTTGCTCAAAGTCCTCAAGCAGTTGTTGTAGCCCTTCATCCGACATATTCTGGGTGGCCAGTTTGACGCTCATACCCTCAACGCATTCGCGCAGCTGGAAGATCTCGATCATATCCTGTACATTGAGGTCCACGGCGCGGGCTTTGAAATAGGCCGCCTTGGTAATCAAGCCTCGGCCCTGCAGTGCTTTTACCGCTTCGCGCACCGGGCCGCGGCTGACATTAAACCGTTCAGCCAGTGTTGCCTCGTTAACCACGCCGCCAAGGGGAATTTCTCCAGTCAGTAGCATTTCGAAGATCCCATCGAATACGGTATCTACGAGGGTTCGTTGCGGATCCATAAGCGCACTCTATTTCTGTCAACACTTTCGGAGACTTTACGGAGTTTGCCCTGGCAAGTAAACCTTATTGGTGAGGATGTGGTGACAAATTCCATATAGTGTTGACACTTTTCTGTAGGAGACGTATTTCAGGGCTATGGATAATGTTAGCCGTAGAGATACCGAGATAGCTATTCAAAGTGCCGTCGTTGAAAGCGGGGCTGGGCAAGTGATTGATCTGTTCGGCATGCTGTCTTCACGTGTGGCACCATTGCCGCGCAGTCTGCGCGTGGTGCTTGAGAATCTCGTCGTTCAGGCCCGCAACGGGGCAAAGGTGAACCGCCAAATCGAGGCGGTGGTAAATTGGCATGCAGGGTCTGACGAGATTACAGTGCCGCTGGCCGTCTCTCGCGTCATGTTGCCTGACTCCAGCGGCTTGCCGGCCCTGATGGACCTCGCCGCCGCCCGCGATGTGTTGGTGGAGCGGGGCGAAGACCCCGGCGTGATTGAACCTGCGGTACCCGTCACGTTGGTGGTAGATCATTCCCTGATTGTCGATGTCGCTGGCCACCCCAACGCCCGCAACTACAACATCGAAGAAGAATACCGTCGAAATTCCGAGCGCTATGCGTTTTTTAAATGGGCCGAACAGGCTTTTGACAAATTGAAGGTGGTGCCGCCCGGCTCGGGCATTATCCATCAGGTTCATTTGGAACGCATTGCCTCTGTCGTTACCCCTACGAACGTGCAGGGTGACCCCGTACTGACCACCGAGTTCGTTCTCGGCTGCGACAGCCATACCTCGATGGCGGGCGGTCTTGGCATGTTGGCCTGGGGCGTTGGCGGCATCGACGGGGAAGCAGCGGCCCTTGGGCTGCCTTACGAGGTGCGCATCCCACGGGTCGTTGGAGTCAAGCTGACCGGCGCGCTACGGTCAGAGACAACCACCACTGATCTCGTTCTAACGATCACTGAGCAACTTCGCGAAGTGGGAGTCGTGGGCGCCTTTGTCGAGTTCTGTGGGGAGGGGGCTGACAGCCTTACGGTCCCGGACCGGGCGACGATTGCTAACATGGCCCCGGAATACGGTGCAACCTGTGCGTTTTTTCCAATTGACGCCCAAACCATTGACTATCTGACCGCCACTGGCCGCAACGAAGAACATGTAGCGATGGTTGAGACCTACTCTCGCGCTACTGGGCTCTGGTATACGCCGGGCGATCCACAGCCAGAATTTAGCGAGGTGGTCGAAGTTGACCTATCGCGTATCGTCCCCAGCGTGGCCGGGCCAAAACGCCCTCAAGATCGGGTGCCACTGGACCGTATCGCAAGCGCCTTCCGCGAGGCGCTCACCGCCTCGGTCGGGCCACATGGTTTCGGGATCGACCCCTCTTCACAGGACGCTACAGCAGAGGTCAGTATCGACGGAGAGGTGGCCCAGTTGCATCACGGCAGCCTCACCATTGCCGCGATTACATCTTGCACCAATACGTCCAACCCGTCGGTCATGCTCGCAGCTGGGCTCTTGGCCCGCAACGCCGTCGCACGCGGCCTGCGCCCACCGGTTCATGTCAAAACCTCCATGGCACCAGGATCGCGGCTGGTCGAAGATTACCTCGCTGACGCGGGTCTGATGGCCCCATTGGAAGCGCTCGGGTTCCATGTCGTTGGCATCGGCTGCACAACATGCTCCGGTAAATCCGGCCCATTGGCTCCCGGTGTTTCTGAAGCAATTGCCGAGAACGATCTGGTCTGCGCTGCGATCCTCTCCGGCAACCGCAATTTCGAAGGCCGCATTCATAAATCGGTGCGGGCCGCCTATCTCGCCTCGCCACCGCTGGTGGTTGCTTTTGCGTTGACGGGGCGTATTGACGTGGATTTCGCCAATGAACCAGTCGGCACCGGGGCTGATGGAAAGCCGGTCATGTTGGCTGAGATCTGGCCCGACAGATCAGAGATCGCCGCACTCGAAGGCGATAGCCAGCGCCCGGAAAATTTCCGCAAGAGCTATGCCACCCTATTTGACGGCTCCGAGTCATGGGATCGGCTTGAGATCCCCAGCGGCCCGGTGTTTGAATGGGATGAGGCCTCAACCTATATCAAGCGGCCGCCTTTTGTGGACCTTGCGGCTGCTGATATCCCTAACAGGATAGAGAATGCCCGCGCCTTGGTCATGGCTAAGGACAGTCTGACCACAGATTTCATCACGCCGTCTGGGGAAATTCTGCCCGAAAGTCAGGCAGGCCAATACCTGATCGAGACAGGCGTGGAGCCAAAGAATTTCAACGCCGTCACCCAACGCCGAGGCAACCACGAATTCATGGCCCGCGTAACCTTTGCCAATCAGCGCATGAAGAATGCGCTGGCGGGCGGCACCGAGGGTGGTTTCACCAAGCTGTCCCCCGAGGGCGATCTTATCACGATCTACGATGCCGCCGAGACGCTGAGGCGGGAAGGCGCGCCGGCCATCGTACTGGCTGGCAAAGATTACGGCATGGGCTCAAGTCGCGATTGGGCCGCAAAGGGGCCAAAGCTCTTGGGCGTGGTCGCCGTGCTTGCTGAAAGCTTTGAGCGTATCCATCGGGCAAACCTTATCGGTATGGGGATCGTGCCACTTGTTTTCTCCTCCGGCGCGACGCTGCAGACACTTGGGCTGTCCGGCTTCGAGACATTCTGCTTCGATGGTTTGGATGCTGCAATTGGGGGGGGCGCGCCCGTTTCCGTGACGGCAGAAGGGGCGGATGGCTCAGCAGTCCGTTTTGAAGCCTCGGTGGATGTGACCAGCGCTCATGAGCGCGACTTGTTGCGGGCGGGAGGTGTTTTCTCTGCGATTATGCGGACGTCTGGCAGGGACGCTAAAGATACGGATCCAGGACGATGACCGAGTTTAAGCGCGCGATCGATTTGGTTCTCGCTTATCTTGATGCTGTAGAACGTCGCGATATCCCGACAGCGCGGCAATATGTCTGCGAGGGCGAATTGGAGCTGATGTTCCCCGGCGGGCGGCGGTTTGCGAACCTCGACGACGCCCTGGCGCGGTCTTCGGGCAGATATGCCTGGATATCAAAACAGATAACTGGCCGTGACGCATGGGAAAGTGAAGGCAGCTTGCGGGTTCTTATCATGGGTTTCTTGTCGGGGGAGTGGCGCGAAGGTGGCGCTTTTTCGAACGTGCGCTTTGTTGACTGGTTCGAACTGCGGGATGGCAAAATCGTACGACAGCATGTGTGGAATGACACCGGCGAAGAATTGATTTCGTCTATGAAAGGGGCGCAGCCATGACCTATGATCTCTTGCTTCGCAATGGTGAGATCGTTCTGCCGGGCGAAGGGCGGGTGGCCGGATCGGTCGCCGTGAAGGATGGTCGCATCGCTGCGATCCTCGCCGCATCTGAAACGGCACATGCCACACGGGTGATTGATTGCACCGGAAAATGGATTCTCCCCGGCGCTATCGACCCGCACACCCATATTGGATTTGGCGCGAATGAGGCCGATTGGACCACCGAGAGCCGCACGGCGGCGCTTCAGGGTGTCACTGGGCTGATGACCTTTTGGCGCTCGGATGACCTGGATATCAGCACCCCCGGTTGGCGACTGGAAGGTGAAGCCCGATCAGTGGTTGATTTCGGATTTCATTTTGGTGTCACTTCCCGCGCACATGTCGAACAGTTCCCGGCGCTGGCGGCGAAATACGGTGTGACCTCATTGAAGGTCTATCTGATGTACAAGGGGGCCACGGGGGCTGCCAAGGGCATCACCGAAGTGGACGATGCTCTGCTGTTTCGCGCCCTCCGGACAGCCGCAACGGTAAAGGGTGCTGTGGTCGGTGTCCATTGCGAGAACACCGAAGTGATCCCCGTCTTCCGCGAACCGCTTAAAGACGCCGGGCGGATGGACCTCGCCGCTTGGGACGAACAGAGCCCCGGATTTTTGGAGACCGAAAACGTCTTCCGCGTGGCCTACTTCGGCGAAAAGGCAGGCTGCGCGGTGAACATCGTGCATATGTCCTCTGCAGAGAGCCTAGAGTTGGTGCGACGTCTGCGCGCCCCGAACCGCCCCGCCATCAACGTCGAGACGTGCATCCACTATCTGAGCCTGACACGGGACGTCGATATCGGTAATCTTGGCAAGGTCAATCCGCCCCTGCGCAGCCAAAGTGACGTCGATGCTCTGTGGGAAGGCGTGCGCGATGGGGCGATTCAGACGATTGGTTCTGATCACGTGGCCCGCAAACGCGCGACTAAGGGGCCGGACATTTGGCGGGCTTCTGCAGGGTTTCCAGGCATCGCTCAGATATGGCCGGTTATGATCGAGGAGGGCTACTACAAGCGTGACATCCCGATTGAGACACTCGCCGCCACGGTCAGCCGCAACGTTGCCGCCCTTTACTATCTGCCCTGCAAGGGGCGCATCGCTCCGGGCTATGAAGCGGATTTTGCGGTTCTGGACCCCGATGGAGCGACCACGGTCTCCCATGGAAACTTTCCCTCGCATTCTGATTACTCACCCTACGAAGGGCGGCGGTTTCGCGGGGCCGTCACCCATACGATTTTGCGCGGCACGGTTCTGTCGGAAAACGGCGTCCTGACGCCGGGCTTCGAAACGGCCCCCTACGGGCAATACCTGTTTCGCACCCCTTAAGCCCAACAGAGAGAGACCAACATGAGCGAACGCATCTGGGATAAATTTCTGACCGAGAAAGATAAACGGGTCTTTCAATTGGCGGGATACGGCAAGCGTGGGGGCTTCGGCAGCCGCCCCGCGCTCTTTATCATTGACGTGCAGTATAATTTTACTGGAGACGAACCAGGGGAAGCGCACGAGGAGGGGCTGAAAAAATACCGTACGCACTGCGGCGAAGCGGGTTGGAAAGCCGTGCCCTACATCGAAAGGCTGTTGAAGCTCGCCCGCGAGAAGAACCTGCCGGTGTTCTATACTGTTTCCGAACGGCGCCCTGACATGATCGACAGCGGCGTGCAGGTTGGCAAGAGCCACCGTGGCAGCGAGAAAACCTCGACTGAAGGCTCGCACGCCACCCAAACAGTCGCCCCTCTGGCACCCAAGCCGCAGGATATTCTGATAGGCAAGCGCAAGCCGTCAGCATTTTTCGGCACGATCTTTATGAGCCATTTAAACTACTTGAATATCGACACGCTCATCATGACCGGCTGTACCAGCTCCGGCTGCCTGCGTGCCACAACGGTTGATGCGTATTCGTTTAACTTCAAGGTGGTGATCCCTGAAGAAACTGCATTCGATCGGTTCGAGTCTAGCCATGCCATCAGTCTCTTCGACCTCAATTGCAAATACGCTGACGTGATCCCGACCAAAGAAGTTGAGGCCTATATTGAAGGCCTGCCCGTACGGACGTAGTGACATCCATGGTGCGGGGATTATGAGTGTTCGCTTTTTGTTTAGTTGAGTTGCTGAGCAATTACTCTGCCCTATAGGTTTATTCGCCGACGGACAGCCGACTTGTGCGCCTTGGCCGAAGCGAATCGTCGGGACGCCGAAAGCTGCGGTCGGCGCGCTGACCGGCCCAGACCGATACGAGGACGACGGCCGCGCCGAGAAACTGCAGCGGCGACAGGGACTGGCCGAGCAAGAGCCAGCCAAGCGTCACCGCTGTAACCGGGCTCATCATGCCAAGCATGGAGACGGCCCCAGGCTCGAGCCTGGCAACGCCCCTGAACCAGATGGCGTAGGTCGCGGCGGCACCGACAAGACCGAGCCAGACGAGGCCAGCAAGGTTCGCTGCCGACAGGGTCGGCAGCGGCGGCTCGACGATCAGGGCGAGCGGCAAGAGGATCAGTCCGCCCGCCGTCAACTGCCATGCGGCGAAGCTGAGCGCCGAGACTGGTGGCTGCCATTTCCGGCTGAGCACGGTGCCTGCCGCCATGGAGGCAGCGCCCCCCAGACCTGCCGCGACCCCAACGGGATCGAGTTGGGCTTCCGGACTGATGAGCAGGAGTGCCACGCCCAGAACGCCTGCCGTGGCTGCGGCGATTGCCCCCGCACGGATCGGCGTACCGAGCCAGCCGCGCGCCATGACGATGACCATCATGGCCTGGAGCGCCCCAAGCGTCGCAGCAACCCCGCCTGGCAGACGGTAGGCAGCTACGAAGAGCAACACCCAGAAGAGTGCGAAGTTCAAGCTTCCAAGCACGAAGGTCCGGCCGAGCCACACGCGCGGTGGCAAGCATCTTGTCAATGCGAGTAGCAGCAGACCTGCCGGCAAAGCGCGCAGTGCCGCGAGCGTCACAGGATATCCAGACGGCAGCGCTTCAGTTGTGACGAGATAGGTGCTGCCCCAGATCGCAGGGGCGAGCGCAGTGAGAAGGATGTCGGTGGTACGGGACATGGGATGACGTCTTCTGTTCAGGGGCTCACCAGAGCGAATGAAAGGGCAAGCGCGGGCGTTCGGGGCAAGGTTCAAGACCGATGTCGCGCATCAGGTAGGGTGGGAGTTCGCGTGGAATGCCTCGCCGGGACAGTTGGAGTCCTTGCCGGTCGTCACGACGAAAGAGCGGGAATATCATGTCTAATTCCTTTCAGGCGATGTTGCGAACAGCGGCGCGAAGTTGCGCGGCCAGATCCTCGCGCGGTCCGTTGACAAGGCGGGCGCCAGTCTCGCGAACGATGAGCGTGGGGATTGAGCGCACCTGGCGCGTGCGGGCGTATTGTCGGTCGGCCTCGACTGCGCGCGCTGTGGCCGGTTTGTCGAAAGCCTCTGCGAAGGTTGCTGCCTCGAAGCCGAGGTCACGAGCAATTTGCACGGCGGTCTCGGGGTCGGCGATGTTCTGGGCCTCGGTGAGATGCGCTTTCTGGAGTCGGTCGAACATGTCCCAGTGGGCGGACTGCCCGCCAACGAATTCCGCCGCCTTGCAGGCGAGTGCCGCGGTCATCCCGTGGGGATAATCGAACCGGGCTGCCCGCATTGCGTCGATGTTGACGAGGTCCGGCCGGTCGCTGACCTGCCGACAGACCGACCAGTGGCCAAGAATGGTCTCGCGGGCCTGTTCGGGCCTACCCCAGCGCGCCGCCATCTCGGCGCGGCTCGCTTGCAGTACGAAGGTGCGGTGCCGGATATCGAGATCGAACTCGGCGGCGAGGTCACGCATCCGGGACGAGATGTTGAAGCACCAGCAGCAGACAACATCGTGAAAGAAGTCGATGGTGAGAGAAGACATCACGCGGCCTCCTCGTGCAGGTTGGCACCGGCAAGCCGCTTGGCGATCCGCGCGACATGGGTGCCCTGGAATCGCGCTCCGGCAAGATCGACCTCAGAAGGTGCCCGTGCGCCATCGGCCCCGGCGATAGTGCCCGCGCCATAGGGGGCGCCGCCAACAATGCCCTCTGCCGTCGTCTGACCGGCGAAACTGTAAGGCATGCCCGCGATCAGCATCCCGAAATGCTGCAGCGGAATCTGGGTGGACAGCAGCGTCGCCTCGTGACCGCCATGCTGCGAGCCGGTGGAGGCGAAGACGGCCGCGACCTTGCCGACAAGCGCATTTCGCGCCCACAGGCCGCCGGCCTGATCGAGGAAGGATTTCATCTGCCCGGCCATCATGCCGAAGAGCGTCGGCGTGCCGAAGATGATCGCGTCGTAGGATTCGAGATCGGCAGGTGCCGCAACCGGCGTGTCATCCTCTGCAAACCCGGCTTTCTGCCGGATGTGGTCCGGGACGGTTTCAGGGACGCGGCGGATGTCGACATGGCTGCCGGGCACGGAACGCGCGCCCTCGGCTTCGGCGTGGGCCAGCGCACGAACATGGCCGTAGCTGGAGTAGTAAAGAACAAGAATGCGGGTCATGGGATCCTCTCAGGCTTTAAGTTTCGATGCCTGCAAAGATCGGTGATGCGGCGCGCCGGAATAACCGTCGCGGTGTCACTTCATTCTTTACGCTGGTTGAAGAATGTCAGGAACGGAGTGCCGTCCAGAGATGATCAAGAAAGGCGGTCACCTTTGTGTCCATGCCGAGCCGGGATGCGGTCACGGCGAAGATCTCCGGTGCGGGCAGTTCCCAACCCGGAAGAACGCGTACCAGGTCGCCGCGCGCCTCGGGACCGTCAGAGACGAAATCCGGGAGGGTGCCGATTCCTTGCCCGGCAATCAGCAGATCGCGCAGCACAAGGCTGTTGCCGGCGCGCACCTTTGGGTCGAGGTCGAGCGCTCGCGTGTCTGACGGTCCGGTGAGAGTCCAGGTCATCAGGTGATCGGCCAAAAGGAAGCCGACCACCCGATGCTTGCGAATATCCTCTGGGTCTTGCGGCACGCCTGCCTGTTCCAGATAGGCGGGGGACGCAAAGATCCGTTGCCGCATCGTACCGATCTTGCGCGCGACCAGCGCCGAATCCGGCATCGCGGCCCGGATACGGATCGAGACGTCGAACCCGCCCTCGACCATATCTACCACGCGGTCATCAAGCGAAAGCGTCAGCCGGAGATCGGGATAGGCCTCCAGAAACCCCGGTAGAAACGGCGCGATGACCGTCTGCCCGAAGGAGCTGGACGCATTGACCTTCAGATGACCGCGTACCGCGCCTGCACCATCCCTGATGCGGTTCTCAATTGTTGTGACGGCGTCGAGAATGCTGATCGCTTCGTCGAAATAAAGCCGCCCCGCATCGGTGAGTGACATGGAACGCGTCGTACGGGTCAGCAGCGTACTGCCGAGGCTTTCTTCAAGCAGTTTGACCTCGCGGCTCAGCAGTGCTGGCGAGACACCGAGATCCTCCGCCGCGCGCGCAAAACTGCCGCGTTCGACGATGCGGCGGAAGGCGTGCATGACAGAAAGCTTGTCCACTTGGCTGAAACCCGGTTGGTTGACGAGCGACTTATATAAGACCGCATGCTCGAACCAATAGCATAAATCGCCCTGCGTTGTTAATGACTTGGCTGTATCGCGTTCCGCCTGAACAAAAGAACCAGCAAGATTTGCATCAGGTCTCGGGCACCGCATCAAGAGCGCCATCGTGGACCACGAGATTGAAGCCTTCATCCAACGTCGGCGCGGCGAAGTGACTTGAGAATTGGTGAAACTGAGCTTCCGTCAGCCGAAGCTCTACAAGTCAAATCGGGCCGAACTGATCTGGAGCCCCGAAGAGGTGCAGGCGCTGCTTGACGCGGCCCGCCCCAAGGAAGCCCGGGTCATCATCGCCGCCTCGGAAGGCGGGCTGTCGCCGCAGGACATCGGCATTTTAAAACTCAGACACGTGCAGGCCACGCCGCGCGGGCGGCGGTTGTTCCTGCGGCGCACGAAAACCGGCAATCCCATCAGTCTCCCGGTAACGCCGGCATTGGGCGCGTTGATTGACACGGTCCCATCGGGGCAGGAATGGATCGTGACCTCGCGCACTGGCAAACGGCTGACATCGCTTCGGGCCAGCCAGATCATTCGTGAGGTCAAGCTGCGGCATAATGCACGGGCGCGCTTGGATGCGGACATGATGCCCATCCGGGATGAATTGCACCCCTATGACCTGCGCGGCACGGCGGCGACTGCGCTGCTGCGGGCCGGGTGCTCGCTCAAGGAGATTGCGGTAACCATGGGCTGGGGCCTGCGCCATGCCGGTCCGGTGATCGAGCGCTACGTTGCCCTCGTGCCCGAGGTTCTGGTCAAGCTCATGGCAGTACGGTCGCGGCAGGATCCTTGACCGTCGGCGGCACGGCAATTCATCACTTCAACGGCATGTTAGGCCCCCGGGGGGCAGGGGGTTGCGCTGTGAAGGCCGCGCATGAGGTGTCCGGCGCTGGCATCACGCAAGCATCCACGAAAGGATCGGAGGCAGGTCTCAAATGCCCTGCCAGCGTTCCCATTTGTAAACTGCCCTGTAAACCGCGCGATATCTGAGGGCGCGGATAGGCGCTAAGTGCTTGAAAATAAATGGAGGCGAGTAGGAGAATCGAACTCCTGTACACGGATTTGCAATCCGCTGCGTAACCACTCCGCCAACTCGCCTATCGCCTTGCGGTGCCGCGCTTTTATCTCGGGCGGTGAGAATGCGCAAGATGTTCTCTCGACATAGCTCACGGCATTCGCGTTTCGCTGTCTGTCTATTCCCAGTCCTCTCGTCTTGCGCAACGCAACCGCGATGGACTCCTGGGCGGGCGTCAAAGTAGCCTGAAGCCGGTGCGGCGTGTGGCTGCGATCCTCAACGCCATCGCGCTTCTTTATGCCGTTGAAAAGGCGGCGCGTGGAAACCCCCCGGACGGGCGTGTCGCCCTGCGCCAGCAAGACGCCAAACCCGTCTTTGGCGACCTTGAAGTCTGGCTGGCCGCGCAACTGAACCGCATCTCGGGCAAATCCGAGCGCGCCAAGGCGAAGCGCCAGCGCTCGTTGCCGGCTTCGGCTATGTCGCAACGATGGGTGAGGCTGGCTCTTCGTCTGATGTCATTTGCAAAGCTCTGGCTGCATCAAACTGCGATAAGAACACTTGGCCTGTCAGTTCCGACAAGAAATGCGCTCGTTTGAGGCGGTCCATCACGGGACCTTTGACTTCGGACAAGTGCAACTGCACGTCCATTTCCCGAAGCCTTTCATTGATGGTCTCGAGCGATTCCAGGGCGCTTAGGTCGATGTCGTTAATTGCCGAACACTGCAGGATTACGTGCCGGATATTTTTTTCACCCGCCACCCGATTGTGAATTTTGTCTTCCATATAACGCGCATTGGCGAAATACAGGCTTTCGTCAACGCGCAGGGAAACGATATTCGGGTCGGTGATAACGTCATGGCGCAGTATATTACGGTAGTGTTCTGTTCCAGGGACCTGGCCAACTTCGGCAATGTGGGGTTTTGATGACTTGTAGAGATGCAACAGGATTGACAGTCCAACACCAGCAGAAACGCCAGCTTCAACACCCATCGCAAGGGTGATGATGATTGTCCCGAAAACGGCTGAGAAATCGGCTTTGGAATAGTCCCAACTGCGCTTCAGGATTGAAAAATCCACCAGGCTCAAGACCGCGACGATAATGGTCGCGGCAAGGGTGGCTTTGGGCAGAAAATAGATTAACGGTGTAAGGGCCAGAGCGGCGATTGCCAAACCGACGGCGGTGAAAGCTCCTGCGGCGGGTGTTTCGGCACCTGCATCGAAATTGACGACAGATCGAGAGAATCCGCCGGTGACCGGGAAGCCGCCTGTCAGCGAGGCCCCGATATTGGCGGCACCAAGGCCGATCAACTCTTGGTCGGGATCGATGCGCTGGCGTTTTTTGGCGGCAAGGGTCTGGGCGACAGAAATCGACTCGACAAAGCCGATGATGGAAATCAGAAACGCAGGAAGAAGAAGCTGGCCAAGCAGTTGGGGGGAGAAAGAGGGGAGTGTCATAGGGGGAAGGCTCTGCGGCACTTCACCAACGATCTTGACGCCTTTGTCCGCAAGCCCCAAAACCCATACGGCAAACGTCGTCGCGACGACGACGGCCACCGGACCCGTTTTGACGAGAACGCCGACCAGGCCGGCCGAGATGCCGATCCGCTGTAACAGGGGTTTCAGGCCCTTACGGACCCAGAACAGGAACGCTGTCGCAAGTATGCCGATGATGGCTGTTATCCAGTTTGTCTCGGCGATATGGCGTGTGATCGAAATGACCAGCTCAAGCAGATTGTGGCCTTCGCCATCAATCCCGAGGATGTGCTTGAGTTGGCTCGCGGCAATGATGATGCCCGATGCGGTGATAAAACCGGCAATGACGGGATGTGACAGAAAATTCGCCACGAAGCCAAGGCGAAACAGCCCCATGGCCAACAAGATCACACCTGAAAGTGCCGCCAACGACAATGCCGCAACCGCGTAACCCATTGTTCCCTGCTCAACGATGTTGTTGAGGGCTGCGGCGGTCATCAGGGACACCACGGCAACGGGACCGACGGCCAAGGCACGGCTGGTGCCAAAGACCGCATAAAGCATGATCGGCGCGATAGAGGCGTAAAGCCCTGCCTCGGGCGGCAGCCCGGCCAGCAAAGCATAGGCCAGCGATTGCGGTATTAGCATGATTGTCACGATCAACGCGGCAACAAGGTCGTTGGACAGGGCAGAACTGTTATAGGCCCGCCCCCATGTCAGTATGGGCAGGTAGCGCGTCATATCGGTTTTCATTTTGTTCTCTGGGGGTTAAGTAACCCCCGCATGGTGCGTGGGGGTTTTGTTAGGAGTCTATTTAACAGTTACCTTTTCCGGCTTTGCCATCCATTCGTGACCCTTGAGCATGCCTTGCCAATAAATCGGTGGGAGCATTTTTTCTTTCAGGAACCACGCCGCGCGGGAGGGTTTTGTGCCGTCGATGATGGCTTTTGGGAAGCTGGGCAACATCGTCCCGCCATAGCCGAACTCTGCCAGAACGATCTTGCCGCGCTCGACTGTCAGCGGGCAGGAGCCGTAGCCGTTGTATTGGGCCACAGGGGAACCGCCGCGCATGTCTGCCACGATATTCTCGGCAACGATCGGTGCCTGAATGCGCGCTGCCGCCATGGTTTTGGCGTTGGGTGCGTTCATCACATCGCCCAACGACCACACATTGTCGTAGGTCTTGTGGCGCAAAGTGGCTTGGTCCACGTCGACCCAACCTGCGGCATCCGCGAGCGCAGACACGCGAATGAAATCTGGTGCCGTCTGCGGGGGGCAGACGTGCATCATGTCGAATTCCATCTCGATCCGCTCCACAGGTGTGTCGGGCTTTGCCACATCGAACCAGGCTTTCTTGGCAGGGCCATCTACAGCAACCAGATTGTGGAAAAAGTTGAGAGTCGCGTCGTATTTCTTGACGTAGTCCATCAAAGCAGGAACGTAGTCCTTTACGCCGAATAACACGCCGCCTGCGTTGTTGAATTGAATGTCGATATTCTTGAGGACGCCGAACCGGTGCCAGGCGTCGCCTGACAGGTACATCGCCTTTTGCGGCGCGCCAGCGCATTTGATCGGCATAGAGGGCTGGGTAAAGATCGCGCGGCCCTGTTTCAACTTCTCAACAAGCTTCCACGTGTAGGGCGCGAGATCATAGCGGTAGTTCGATGAAACACCGTTCTGGCCGAGCGTGTCGACAAGACCTTCGATTTTGTTCCAGTCCAGCTTGATCCCGGGACAAACGATCAGGCGATTGTATTTCACAACGCGGCAACCGTCCAAAATAACGGCGTTGTTCTGAGGTTCGAATGCCGCAACGGCCGACTTGATCCAATGCACGCCTTTGGGGATGAGTGACCCCATTGTGCGAGAGGTCTTTTCTGGCTCAAAGATGCCGCCGCCGACCATCGTCCAACCGGGCTGGTAATAATGGATGTCAGCTGGATCAACGATCGCAATTTCAAGATCCGGCTTGCGGGCTTTCAGGCTTGCCGCAGCGGCAATACCACCTGCGCCGGCCCCTACGATGACGATCTCATAGTTTGCATCGCCGGTATCAGTGGGGGTTTTGCCCCCATTGACAATCCGCCGAACGACGCCGCCCATATCGTATCCTGCCGCTTTGGTCGCGGCAAGGATATCCGCAAGGCTGCGCTGGCCAGCTTGCGCCAGCGACCAAAGGGTTGCGGACCGAGTGCCCGTGCGACAATAGGCCAGTACGGGGCCGGGCAATTCGGTCAGCGTTTTGTCGAATGCAACCGCATCGTCATCCGTGACCTTGCCCGATACGATCGGCACATAGGCGACCTGAAGACCGGCTTTTTTGGCGGCTTTTGAAATTTCCTCGAAGGCCGGCTGGTCAGCGCCTTCGCCGTCAGGACGATTGCAGATGATGGCGCGAAAGCCTGCCTCCTTGATGGCTTGCATATCCGCAGGCATGATCTGTTCGCTCACGGATAGCCCCGCGGTCAATGGTTTGATGTCCATGATTTCTCTTCCTGATCAGATGGCGTTGATCGGCACTTTCAACATTGGGTTGCCGTCCTGGTCGGTCGGAACCTCTCCGGCACGCATATTTACCTGCAAAGACGGCATGATCAGTCTCGGCATTGCAAGTTGCGCGTCACGTTCCGTGCGGAATTTGATAAAGTCGTCGCGGGACTTGCCGCCACCGACGTGGATGTTGTCGGCCTTCTGCTCAGCCACTGTGGTTTCCCATTCAATCGCGCGTCCGTTCGGGCCGTAGTCGTGACACATAAACAGACGCATCTCGTCCGGTAGCGACAGAACCTTCTGGATGCTGTCGTAAAGCACGCCAGCGTCACCACCGGGGAAGTCGGCACGCGCAGAGCCGCCATCAGGCATGAACAGCGTATCGCCTGCGAAGGCGGCGTTCCCGACAACATGGACCATACATGCGGGCGTGTGACCGGGGGTGTACATCGCAAAGGCTTGCATTGTTCCGATCATGTAGGTGTCACCATCTTTGAACAGCGCATCGAACTGCGATCCGTCGCGCTGAAATTCGGTCCCCTCGTTGAACACTTTGCCAAAAGTCTCTTGAACGACCATGATCTTTTCGCCGACGCCAATTTTCCCGCCCAGTTTCTGCTGGAGGTAGGGTGCAGCGCTCAGGTGATCGGCGTGCACATGCGTTTCAATGATCCAGTCCAGCGTAAGGCCGCGGCTTTGTATTTCTGCTATCAGAGCGTCGGCCGCGTCATAAGTGATCCGTCCCGCAGCATAGTCGATATCCATAACGCTATCGATAATGGCGCAATGATCACTGTTCGGGTCTTTTACGATATAGGTGATCGTGTTGGTTGCGTCGTCGAAATGGGCTGAAATCTCAGGTTTGACGGACATATCGACAGGATAGGTCATGTGTTTTCCTCGAGTTGATTAGGCTTGGGCGATGCCCGGTTAGAGATTGCCGCTTGCAGCAGTTTGGCCGCGATAATTCCGCCCAACAGAGCGGCTACGAAGATAAAAACTTCGGCTTGGCCTGTACCCAGAGCAGGCAGTGCACCACCCGGGCAAAAACCGGCGATGCCCCAGCCAACACCGAAGGCGGCGGAACCGCCGATCAAAGGCAGATCGAGGTCGCGGCGTGTGGGTAACTGAAAGCTTGCCGAAAGAAATGGGGCAGGGCGCTTTAACACATAGCGATAACCGATGAAGGTCACGATAAGAGCGCCTCCCATTACATAGGCAAGGCTCGGATCCCACGTCCCGGCAACATCAAAAAAGTTCAGTACTTTTGCTGGATTTGCCATCCCGGAAATGGAAATGCCGACACCGAAAACCAGACCAATGAGGTATATGGTAAGTATACGCATCGATTATGCCCCTAGTATGTGTCGGACCACAAAGACTGTGATGCCGGTTGTGAGCATAAAGGTGATCGTTGCGGCGATAGACCGGGGCGATAGCCTGGCCATTCCGCAGACGCCGTGGCCCGACGTGCAGCCCGACCCGAATGTCACGCCGATGCCAACAATAAAGCCACCGATGACGAGCATCGTCGTTGAGATCGGCACCTGCACTGCTGGAAGCTTGCCGGTGATGAGCAGGACCGCAATGGGGCCGCTGATCATGCCGGCCAACACGGCGGCACGCCAGGCCCAGTCCGAAAAGTTTGCTGGCTGCATCAGCCCAGCAAGAATACCCGTAGCTCCCATGACACGTCCAATGGTTGCCATAAGCAGAACTGAGGCCAGGCCGATCAACGCACCGCCACCAAGCGATTGAAATGGGGTAAAGGCGGTCTCAATCATACTTTACAGGTCCGGATGCCAAAGATGCGGTAAAGTGGGCAGAACTTCATGGCCGATGTCGCAACCATTACGATGCCCGCGATGACGGAAACCATCGTAGCGGTGCTGGATTCAAATATCGCCAGGCCGCTTACGAACGGTGCGGCCAGCAAGGCGATGCCAAGCGCGAGGCGGAAAATCCGATCTATTGTGCCAAGATTCGCAGTCATTTTTTGTCTCCTATCAAAAGCTATACCGGACATAGACCTTTGAGCTGCAATCGTTGGTGACAATGTCACCAAATGTTGAAATTGTTCATGTGTTATGGTCGGCCAGCACTGCAAGCTGGGCCCGGTCAAGCAGACTCACGCTGCCACGGGCCTGTTCTATCCATCCTCGGCGTTGGAACTCTTGAAGCTGGCGCGAGACCACTTCGCGCGCCGTTCCAAGTTCCACTGAGAGTTTCTGGTGTGTTGTTGCGACCAAATCCTGGCCATTTGAAAGCCTGAGCAATTTGTCCGCAAGTCGGACGTCCAGCCTTTGGAAGGCGACCTCGTCAATCATCAAAAACAAGTCGGTTATGCGTTTGGAAAATGCAGCAAACACAAAGTTTCGAAAGGATTTCGACTGCGCGACAAGGTCATCAAAAACGTCACGCGGGACGGCAGCGGCTTGGGTGGGTGTTTCTGAAATGCCTTCCGCTGAATAGTTTTCGTATGCCAGAAGGCAGGCTGTTGTCAGAACACAGCTTTGCCCGGCGTGAATGCGATAGAGTACAATTTCATGCCCGGTATCAGACACCTGTCGCACCGCTACCGTCCCATCCAATAGAAACAGCATATTTTCGGGTGAGTTTCCGGGGCCAAAGATTGTCGCCCCTTTAGGAACCTCAATGATGGCACTCCGGGAGAGCAAGAGCTGTTTTATTGATGGCTCCAGACGAGAAAGGCCCGGGAAACGCTCTACCCATTCTTGCGCATTGGTCATCGGGCGGTCGTCTCCGTCCTTGGCATCTCCAACGGGGCGATCCGCTCCATCAGTTGCCCGCGGTTTGCGGCAATATTGGCTATCGTAAGAGCGTCCAATACGGCCATGAAAGCCGCTATGGCTTCCTGCATTTTCCTCGACAAGATACAGATCCCCATCAGCGGACAGGTGTTGTTCCTGGGGTTGAAGCACTCGACGACTTCAAGAGACCCCTCTGTAATCCGCACTACGTCGCCAACGATGATGTCTTCGGGCGGGCGCGCAAGACGAAAGCCACCACCGCGCCCTCGAACAGTCTCAAGATAGCCGGCCCTGCCTAGCTCGTGCACGATCTTCGTTATGTGGGGGCGAGAGAGACTATGGATCTTGGCCACATCGTCCACGCGGACAAGGTCGGGAGACTTGAGCGCTGCAAGTTGCAAAGATCGCAACGCATAGTTGGTATAGCTGGTCAGTTTCATGATGCATCCTATTGCTGCACCATAAAGTTATATTGAAAGTATTGCTTTTGCAAAATTCTTCGTGCCAAGACGTCGGTGACGGGGTCGTCCCTGTCAATGGGATTAAGACAGCCGGAATTTGGCCCTGTCACGGTTTGAGGCCGCTCCGTTTGCTCATCTGCGCGGCGTTTCTTTCGAAAGCCAAGGCGCTTTTCCGGCCTGGGCACCAGCGCTTCAAGTCGATTAATGGGTCTGGGGCCTGAATGCTGCAGGGTACGCAATCGGCGGCTTTGGCGGAAATGCCGCGCTCGACCGAGCAACCTTCAGACGGGGCTTGCCGTCGATGGAAAATCCTGCCAATGATCTTGGTGTCGGTTTCCTTCGGGAATGAAAAGGGAATCCGTTCCAGCTTAGGTTGGGAAACGGAACTGCCCCCGCAACTGTAAGCGGCGAGCGCTTCTCAACATGCCACTGGGAATACCCGGGAAGGCGAGATGTGCGATGACCCGCCAGTCAGGAGACCTGCCGACGCGAGCGAAACCACGACCGGACGGGGAGTGCCGGGGCGAGAAACCTCATGCGGCCCCGGTCGCACGCTGTTTCGCGTTTCGTCCCCGAAGGTCCTATCTGACGGGACGAGACAGATGAGACAGACCATAGTCGCCACCACGTTTCTGGTCGGCACAGCGATGCCACTACAAGTACAAGCGCAAGAAACGGATTACCCCTTTACCCTGACAAATTGCGGTGTCGAGACCACCTTCGACGTTGCTCCCGACAGCGCCGTGACCATCGGCCAATCCGCAACTGAGATCCTATATTCATTGGGTCTCGCGCCAAAGGTCGTCGGCACTTCTGTCTGGTTCAATCCGGTTCTGCCGGAATATGCCGAGGTGAACGAGGGCATTGAACGGATTTCTGACAACGATCCCAGTTTCGAGAGTGTGGTCGGAAAAAAACCCGGATTGGTCGCGGTTCAATACGAATGGCATGTGGGGGAGAGCGGCATCGTGGGCACGCGCGAGATGTTCCGCGACGTGGGCATTCCGACCTACATCCTTCCCGCGGATTGCGACACCAAGGACAACTCCACTGGCGGCGACGGCACGCGAACCGGAGCGTTTGAGACAGACTCTGTCTACAAGGGCATTCGAGAACTCGCGGCGATCTTCGACGTTCAGGCGGCGGGCAAGGAATTGGTCGCGGAGCTGCAAAACACCGAGAGCGATGCGGTCGCCCGCGCGGAAGCACTCGATTTACCGGACGATCTGTCGGCCGTGTTCTGGTTCTCTTCGGCGGATCTTGAGATCGACCCCTACGTCGCCGGGCGGCTCGGTGCGCCGGGCTACATGATGGCGAAACTCGGGATCGAGAACGTCATCGAATCCGACGAGGAATGGCCGACGGTCGGGTGGGAGAGCATCTCCCGCGCTGATCCTGATGTGATCGTCATCGCGTACATGGACCGTCGCCGTTTCCCTGCGGACGATGTCGAAAAGAAGATCGCGTTCCTACGCACCGATCCTGTCGCCAGCCAAATGACAGCCGTGCGCGAAGGACGGATTGTGCAGATGGACGCCCACGCGATGAGCGCAACCATGCGGTCGATCTACGGCCTCGAAACTTTGTCGGATGCGCTTTCGGAGATGTCCTTCGAATGAAGATGGCAGCCGCGCCTGTGCGGCTCGTAGCGGGGCGTGGCCTTTGGTTGTCGCCTCTCCTTTTGGCGGCGGCGATCATGGCGGGGACAGCAATCGGCGAGACCCGATTGCCATTCCTCACGGTATTGCAAACGCTTGCAAACCACCTTTGGGGGGCGGGCTACCCTGTGGACGGGATCGAGGCGGGGATCATCTGGAGCTACCGGCTACCCCGCGCCATCATCGCAGCCTGCAGTGGCGCGGGACTGGCACTGACAGGTGTGGTCCTGCAGGCGCTTCTGCGCAATCCCCTGGCCGACCCCTACCTCATGGGCCTCTCGGCAGGTGCCTCGACAGGGGCCGTGCTGGTTACGGTCGCAGGCGTGGGGGGGGGCGCAATCTCCATGTCGCTGGGTGCGCTGACGGGGGCCCTTCTGGCCTTCGGTTGCGTTGTCGCGCTCGCCCATGCCGTCAACGGAGCCGCGGGGGGCGGTCGGGCCACGCAGGCGGCGGCCGCAATCATTCTCGCCGGGATCGCTGGGTCGCAAATGTTCAATGCACTGACGGCTTTCACAATCGCCCGTTCGGCCAATGCCGAGCAAGCGAGGGGCATCATGTTCTGGCTGATGGGCAATCTTTCAGGCGTCCGGTGGGAGGATGTGTGGGCCTGTGCTGGCGTTTCCCTTGCGGGGGTCGCTTTGTGCCTGTGGTACCGACGCGGGCTCGACGCTTTTACCTTCGGCGCTGATGGCGCGGCCTCACTCGGTATCAACGTGCAGGCCCTGCGCGGCAGTCTTATCACTGCGACAGCGATAATGGTCGGTGTTCTGGTATCGAAGGTCGGTGCTATCGGTTTTGTGGGTCTTGTTGTGCCCCACGCCATGCGTTTTCTCGTGGGCACGCGCCACGACCGTCTGGTCCCTGCCTCGGCGTTGGCGGGAGCGGTATTTCTTGTTGCAGCCGACGTGATCAGCCGGATTTTGGTGCCGGGGCAGGTTCTGCCGATCGGGGTGGTGACCGCCTTGGTCGGAGCGCCGGCCTTCGCGCTGATCCTCGTGCGGGGTGGGGCGCGGCGATGAAGATCGACGTACAGGCCCTGTCGGCGCGAGTTCACCGCACCCCGCTCCTGACGGATGTGTCGCTCCATATCGAGAGCGGGGAGCTATTCGGCCTCGTCGGACCCAACGGATCGGGGAAGTCTACATTGATGCGCTGCCTTGCCGGATTGCGCCGCCCGATCCTGGGCCGTGTCATCGCCGACGACACCGATCTTGGACAAATGCCCGCCAGGCTGCGTGCCTGCCGCATCGCTTTTGTCGAGCAGCAGGCCGACACGACGGACCGTCTGACCGTTCGGGAGGCGGTGGAACTGGGACGTACGCCCTATCTTTCGCCGCTACGTCGATGGGGGGCCGACGATCAGGCGGCGGTCGAGAATGCCCTTTCGTCCGTGGAAATGGATGCTTTCGCCGATCGCCTCTGGCATACTCTCTCGGGGGGCGAGCGGCAACGTGTCCATATCGCCCGCGCGCTTGCTCAGGCGCCGGACCTCCTTCTTCTCGACGAGCCGACGAACCACCTGGACATCCGTCATCAACTTTCACTCATGGCGTTGGTCCGTGACCTGCCCCTCACTCGGGTCATCGCGCTGCACGATCTGAACCAAGCTATGACCTGCGACCGGGTTGGGGTCCTGCACAAGGGCCGGCTAATTGCCGCTGGGCCGCCTGCCAATGTCTTGCACGAGGATCTGCTCGCCCGGGTTTTCGGCGTAGCAGCAAAGAGCGCCACGGCACCCGATGGGGCGCCGCGCCTCCATTTTTCACATGCACTGTAAAGAATCG
This sequence comes from Sedimentitalea nanhaiensis DSM 24252, assembly GCF_000473225.1. Lineage (GTDB taxonomy): Bacteria > Pseudomonadota > Alphaproteobacteria > Rhodobacterales > Rhodobacteraceae > Sedimentitalea > Sedimentitalea nanhaiensis. The sequence goes on along the minus strand of NZ_KI421509.1, from coordinate 4,103,324 downwards.
CCCTATGCGCACACTCGCCTGGCTGCTCGCCCTAATGCCGATGACGGCATATGCCGAAACCCATGATGTCGCTATGCTTACCCGCAGCGAAGCAGGAGCCATGATTTACGATCCCCCTTATCTGGAGATTGCGCCCGGCGACACGGTGCGTTTCCTGCCTGTCCAGGGAGGTCACAACGCTGCGTCAATCCCCGAGATGCTACCGGAAGGAGCGGAACGCTTCATCGGTGGGATCGACGAAAAAATCTCGGTGACCTTCGGTATTGAAGGTCGCTATGGCATCAAGTGCTCTCCGCACTACGGGATGGGAATGGTTATGATTGTCGATGTGGGAGAGGTTGCGGAAGCGCCCATTCCCGATGGCGTTCCAGCCCGCGCCCGCGAGCGGATGGAGGAGTTCCTCGGTCAATGAGAGTGAAAGAGTAGACAGGATCTGATGCACCGCCAACTTGGCTCACCTCAGAAAGAGATCCTTCATATGGAACGGAGAAGGGCCGCTTTGGCCTAAGGTCTGCTGTCGGGCCGTTCCATCCCGTCCGTTGCGATATATTTCCATTTCAGGGTTTGAATTTCGCCAAGGCGGCAGCCGGTCGGGATCAGCAACCGGAATGCCGTGACGATATAGGGAGCTTCGCTGCCATCGCGTTCCACCTCGGCCAAGACCTTGGCCCTCGAAGACATCACCCGCACTCCGAACCCGGAAATCTGGCTGTCCCAGACAAAGAAATCCCGGTCCTCGGGGCGCAGCGCATCGATGATGCGTCTGGACAGTTTGGCCATGATTGTCCCTGGAAGTGACCTGCCCTCCGATGGGGTTGTCCTCCCGAGCTTGTGACGCGCGTCTGACCGTTTTCATCGGGAAGGGTGAGTCCCGGTAAATTCTTGACCACTGCAACATAGCTCATGTGAAGCGTCGCACAATTGAGACGGGCACATGAACGCACCCGATCGCATGTTTAAAGCGTTAACACGATTGCATAAACGGAAGTATCCACACCTGCTATAGCGCTGTCTTACTGGCAGCGCATTTCTGACGTCTCGAAAATGCGCTGTATCCTATCCTGGTCGAACTGGTCTTTCAGCCCGATACAGATCACGCCGGTATTGTGATCTTCCTGCACGTCTTCGATACTGTAACGGTTCCCGACAACGTGGATCAATGCCATACCGGTTGCCGTCGCAACGAACCCTTTGGCCCGGTCCACGCCGGGATCGTCGGCCAACGCGGCGCCGAGGACTTCGGCATCTATGCGATGCCTGGACCGCAATACAAGGCTATGGAAGCGACCATGTCCCGTTTCAGCGCCAGCAGCCCTGCGAGCCGGGAAGGGTAGGGCGCCCAGGGCTGCCGAAATGGGAATTTTGCCGGAGGTAACCGGCAGAATGCGCTTTCCTGGGAACTTTTCGCTCAGCCAGTCGCGCACGGTTTTCAACTGTTGCGCCGCCACGAGGTCGGCCTTTGTCAACAGAAGTATGTCGGCCTGGTTCAGTTGTCGTTCGATTGTATCGGCCAGATAACTATTGCTCGCGTTCTTGCGGATCTGTTCGGCGTCCGCCAGTACCAGTATCGCGTCCGGTCTCAAGCCTTCGATCATGCCGACACTCGTGGCGATGGACGCGGGCAGGGCGACGCCGGACGCTTCGATCAATATGTGGTCGGGACGGGGGGACATGTTTTGTATATCGGCCAACGCACCAATCAGATCGCTTCCAAAAGCGCAGCACACACACCCACCGGAGATGGCGATCAGGCCGTCTCCGGTGGACTCGATCAGATCGGCATCGATCGGAAGTTCGCCAAACTCGTTGACCAGCACCGCCAGACGCTGGCCCTCGTTATGACGTAACAAGTGATTGATCAGTGTCGTTTTTCCCGCACCGAGATAACCGCCTATGACCGAAACCGGCAGGTCCATCATATTGACGCGGCCTCAAAGATTCGCCCTCCCTGAACCGTACCCCAGACGGGAATATCCTTTAGCGCCTCGGGGGCAACTGTGGTCGGGTCGCTTTCAAGCACTGCGAAATCAGCGCGTTTCCCGATCTCGATCGAGCCGATTTGATGGTCCATCTTCATTGTAATCGCGGCACCCAGTGTAACAGCGTGCAGCGCCTGTAAGACAGTGATCCGTTCGTTTTCACCTTGAACGCGCCCCGAGGCGGTGCGCCGGTTGACTGCGGCCCAGGCGGTGAAGATCGGCCCGAGAGGAGTCACCGGCGCGTCAGAGTGGATCGTCATCGGCACCCCTTCGGCCAGGGCTGTGTGGCAGGCGTTCATGCTTTGGGCGCGTTCGGGGCCGACGGTCAATGCGTAATGTTCGTCTCCCCAATAGAAATGATGGTTGGCGAACAGATTCACACACATTCCCAGTCTTGCCATCTTGCGAAACTGGGCCGCCGAGGCGAGTTGGCAATGCTGCAAAGTGAACCGATGATCGAAATCCGGGTGCTTTCGCAGCGATGTCTCCATTGTCTCGATCGCCAGTTGGGTGGCCTCATCGCCGTTTGTGTGCGTGTGAACCTGCACACCGGCCTCCAGTGCGCGTTCATAGATTTCGGCCAATTGGTCCGGGGCAATGTACCACAAGCCGTTTTCGGCGCCATTGTAATAGCCGGGCCAGCGCATACGAGCTGAAAACCCCTGAATTGAGCCGTCCGCAATTACCTTGATCCGGCCAAGTTCCAGCCGTTCTGTACTGCGTTCGCGCAATGAAGCCGTGTATTCTACCAACTCCTTTGGCGATAGACCCATGTTAATGCGAAAAGGGACCAAACAGACGGGATAGTCACCTGCTCCGGTCACTTCGGAAAACATCTCGACGAGATCGTCATCAAGCTGCTGGCCAAGGTCCGAGGACGTCGTTACGCCCGATCGCACGCAAAGTCTTGCATAGTTCTGCAGGGCTTCTGGATCTGCGGACAGGAACGCCCGGTCCATTCCGACATGCTGGCCCGCGGGCATCATTATCTCAGGGCTCTTGAGCTCGCCGGTCGGAAAACCGTCCTCACCCAGGGGAATGCCAGGGTGCGTGTTGCCTGGCTTCAAAAGACCTGCCAGATCCAGCCCTTTGGTGTTGACGTTCAGGATGTGTCCAGAGGCATGTAACACGCCAATAGGCCGTGTGTCCGAGACACGGTCCAGGTCGGCCCTCGTCATGCGTACATTGGCCATGTATATCGGATCGAAACCCCACCCCAACAAAGGCCGGTCTGGGTCTTCCATGGCCGACGCAGCTTCTTTCAACCGTGCCACCGCCTCGTCCACGGTTTTCAGCCCGTCCCAAACCTTGCCGTCGGGGTCCATGCGGTCGAACCACCCAACATAGGTAAAATTCCATAATGCGCCTTCCATGCTGTGCGCATGACCTTCTATCAGGCCCGGCATCAGCACTTTGTCTGCAAAGCGATCATCCAGTTCGTAGGGTCCCCAACCCGCCAGGTCTTCAAGCGTTCCCGCACCCAGGATCCGACCGTCGCGAACCGCGACGTGACTGACCTCGGGCTGGTTCGGATTCATTGTAATGACTTTTTGGGCTGAATAGATTGTAGTCTTCATTTTTTATCCTGTCCGTCGCTCAAGCGCCTGCAAGGAACCTAGGAAGATTTCATTCGTCAGGAAAATAGATATAACTAAGGGATAAGCGCTATTAGATGATGGAATGGTGGCGATGCAGAACTTCACACTCAAGCAACTGCGGTACGTTGAGGCTGCCGGCCGACTCGGGTCGATTGCGCGCGCTGCCGCTGAAATGTCTATTTCGCAGAGCTCGATTGCAGCCGCCATCGAAGTGCTTGAAACTGGCTTGGGCTTTAATCTTTTCATCCGGACACCCTCAAAAGGAATTCGGCCTACACCACAGGGTGTACAATCGCTTGCGCTGATCCGGCGTTTTCTGCAACAGGCACGGAATTTCCAAACAGAAATTCAATCTGTTGCCGGCACAGCTCGCGGTACGATCCGTATTGCTTGCTATGCAACGGCTGCACCTTCGTTTTTACCAATAATCTTACGCAGTGTCACCGAACGCTTCCCCGAATTGTCAATCACGGTTTTGGAGGGTTCGCTCAAGATGATCGTCGACTTCGTTAACGAGGGGGAGGCCGACCTGGCCTTCACGTATGATCATTTCAGGGATGCAAAGCATCGTTTCTATCCGCTGTTTTCAGCTCCGCCTTATGCTATCGTGCCGAGCGACGATTCAATCGCTTCTGCGGGCCGGACGACGCTGGCCGAGCTGTCCGAGAAGCCGCTCGTAATGCTCGACTTGCCGGGTGCACGCGATTACTTTGCCGATATGTTTCAGAAGGCTGGGTATAATCCAGTCGTCGTTCACTCGACCCGTTCGTCAGAAATACTGCGGGCCCTAGTCGCAGGCGGCTTTGGTGTCTCCCTGCTCAATATCCGCCCTCTCGACTACCGTGAGGCCGAATCTGGTTATCGCATTGTTCCCATTTCAGACAACGTACAAGCGGCACCCTTTGGTATTGCCATAAACGACACTGCAGGCATTCCGGGAATGATCATGGCGTTTATCGATAACTGTCTGGAATTGCGAGAAAAAGGCGCATTCTCACATCTTGTAGTCGAGTGAAAGGAGGATTCCTGTGTTTTTTGGTGGATGTCGGACTAATTTATCAACTTTTTGATGGAAGAAGCCTGCGCTAAGCTTTGCGAAACCACCCGACCGCAACAAAACTGCGGCACTTGCAAATGGTCATCAACAGGGAGACCGGAACGTGAAACACAGTACCAAAAACCTGGTAGCTGCAACTCTGATCGCGGTTTGCGCCGCTGGCACGGGTTGGGCGCAGGACACACCAAAGGCTGGCGGAACGCTGGTGGTTGCGTTGCCCGGAGGGACACCTCGGGTCTTGAACCCTGCGGTGCAATCCGGAACTGCGACCGGCATGCCGGGTTCCCAACTCTTCGCCTCGCCGCTTCGATATGACGAAGATTGGACACCAAAGCCCTATCTCGCCAAAAGCTGGGAAGTCAGCGATGATGGGCTGAAGGTCACACTGCATCTGCAGGAAAACGCAACGTTCCATGACGGTGTGCCGATCACCTCTGAAGATGTTGCTTTTTCGGTGGATGTCATCAAGAAATATCACCCTTTCAAATCGATGTTCGCGCCGGTCGAAAGCGTCGATACACCGGACGAGCACACCGCTGTGCTGAACCTGACTTCTCCGCACCCGGCGTTGATGCTGGCAATGTCCGGCCAGTTGATGGCGATCATCCCCAAACATATCTATGGCGACGGGCAGGACCCCAAAAATCATCCACGCAACAATCAGGATGTCGTGGGATCCGGACCTTTCAAACTTGTTGAATTCAAGCCTGGCGAGCACGTCATCCTCGAACGCTATGATGGGTATTGGGAAGAGGGGCTGCCTTATCTGGACCGGATCGTGGCGCGCATCATCAACGACAGTTCGGCCCGCGCGATCGCGTTGCAGAACGGTGAAATTCAGCTGTCCACCTTCGAGATGGAGCCCACGACCATAAACCGCCTTCAATCCGACGAGAATCTGACGGTGACCAAAGAGGGGTACGGCGGCATCGGCGCGATTGACTGGCTTGCGATGAATACCACCCGTGGACCGCTGCAAGATGTAAGAGTACGTCAAGCCATTGCTTATGCGATAGACAAGAACTTCATTCTCAAGGCCCTGATGCGGGGTACCGCAGTCGAGGCGAAAACCGGTATCCATCCCGACAGTCCTCTCTACAACCCTGAGGTGGAAGCCTATGAAGTTGATCTGGACAAGGCCAACGCCCTGCTGGACGAAGCCGGTTTCCCGCTTGAAAATGGTAAGCGGTTCGAACTGAACATCGAACTGCCCGGTTTCCCCGGTTATAAAGCCCAGACCGAATACATAAAGGCAGCCCTCTCCAAGGTTGGCATTGATGTCACCGTGCGCGCGCATCCGGACTTTCCAACCTGGGCTCGGGTCATGGGCAACATGGAATTCGATCTCTCCATGGATAGCGTCTACAATTGGGGTGACCCGGTGATTGGCGTGAACCGCACCTACCTGAGCTCGAACATCGGCAAGGGTGTCTGGTCAAATACCCAAGGATACGCGAACGCGCGCGTCGACGAAATTCTCGCCGCCGCCGCGACAGAGATGGACGCTGAAAAACGCAAGGCGCTCTATTCCGAGTTCCAGGAGATCGTGGCCGAGGAAGTGCCGATCTATTTCATCAATGCCGTACCTCAGCATAGCGTGTATTCCAACAAGGTCGGCAACCCGCCGCAAGGCATCTGGGCCTCCAGTTCGCCGATGGATAAAATCTATCTGAAAGACTGATGTATCCGCCTGCGGCCCTTGCGGTCGCGGGCGCTTATTTTGCAGGCCCTCGGCTGAAAGGTGCTCACAATGAACGCGTTGCACGTCACGACAACTCGGATATTTTATGCCATCTTGTTGCTCCTCGCCGTCCTGGTGCTGAACTTCACGATGATGCATCTCGCGCCCGGCGACGTGGCCGACACCATCGCCCAATCAATGGGCGGCGCCGACGAGGAAACGATGGCCCAGATCCGCGCCGATTACGGACTGGACAAGTCCTTTCTGGTTCAACTCGGAAGTTACTTGGGCCGTGTATTGCGCTTTGATCTTGGCTATTCCTTTTATTACAATCAGCCTGTGACCTCCCTTATCCTGCAGCGGCTGCCCGCAACGCTGTTGCTGGTCTTCACCGCACAGATTTTTGCCATGTTTATCGGCGTGGTTCTGGGGGTCATTTCCGCGCGTCGCCCCAACGGCATTCTTTCACATTTTGTGACTTTCATTGCGCTATTCGGCTATTCCGCCCCGGTGTTCTGGACCGGTATTCTGCTGCTTATCGGATTTTCCCTAAAGATTCAGTGGTTTCCCGTGGCAGGCATGCGGGATGTCACGCTTGAAGGAGGCTTTGCAGTTCGGGCGCTGGATATCATGCGTCACATGGTTCTGCCGACCATAACGCTGAGCTCGATCTTCCTTGCGCTCTATTCGCGCCTTTCGCGGGCCTCGATGATGGAAACACTGGGGTCGGACTACGTTCGCACCGCCAAGGCCAAAGGGCTGACCGAACGCGAAGTGGTCTACAAGCATGCGCTCAAAAACGCACTTTCGCCGGTCATCACACTTGCGGGACTTCAGTTCAGCGCCGTGATCTCCGGGGCGGTGCTTGTCGAAACCGTCTTCGCGTGGCCGGGCCTCGGAACGCTGGCGTTCCAGTCGATTCTTGCCCGTGACACGCCCACGATCCTGGGCATTCTCTTCTTCTCTTCTTCTCTGCTTTGATGGTTATCGTAGGAAATCTTTTGACTGACTTCGTTCTGCGCCTCGTCGACCCGCGGCTGAAAGGACGTGCATGATGACCGACCAGACCATTGATCCGCCCGTCGCCAAGGCCCGCTCGCCGCTCTCCGAAGCCTGGGAGATGTTCCGTCACAACCATTCGGCCATGGTTGGGCTGGGGCTGTTGGTGCTGATCGTTTTGGCCGCGATTTTCGGCCCGCTGCTATACCCTACCGATCCGTTTGATATGGTCTGGGCACCATTTTCGCCTCCGGGTGAAGAAGGCTTTTTGCTTGGGACCGATTACCTGGGACGCGATCTGCTGTCGCAGATCCTGTACGGCGCGCGGGTGACGTTAATCATCGGACTTTCGGCGGCGATTGTCACCGTGGTGATCGGTGTTACGGTGGGTGCGCTTGCCGGGTTTTACGGCGGCATCGTCGAAGAAGCCCTGATGCGCTTTACCGAGTTTTTCCAGGTCTTGCCGACGCTGCTTTTCTCGATGGTTATCGTGGCTCTGTTCGGTGCGAGCCTGCCAATGATCACCTTTGCCATCGGTATTGTCAGCTGGACGGCGGTCGCGCGCATCACCCGATCAGAGTTCCAACGCGTACGCGAACTTGAATATGTCATGGCCAGCCGCGCTTCGGGGGCCTCCAATTCTAAGCTCATGTTCGAGGTGATCCTGCCCAATGCCCTGCCGCCGATCATCGTGCAATCGGCGCTCATGGTTGGGTCTGCGATCCTTTTTGAGGCCGGGCTGAGCTTTCTCGGACTGACCGACCCGAATGTGGTGAGCTGGGGGCAGATAATTGGGTCCAATCGGCAGTACATTCTGGAATCCAGCTTTACTGTCACAATTCCGGGGCTCGCGATTTTCATCACGGTCCTCGCCATAAGCCTGGTCGGTGACGGTCTGAACGATGCGCTGAATCCCAAGCTGAGGAAACGCTGATGGCTCCGCTACTCAAGGTCGAAAACCTGCGCATCGAGCTTGCGACACGCGCTGGCGTCGCCCCGGTTATCGACAACCTGAATCTGGAACTGGGTCACGGTGAAAGCATCAGTTTCGTGGGCGAATCCGGGTGCGGCAAGTCAATGACCGCGCTTGCGATCATGGGCCTGTTGCCGGAAGGGATCGGGCGCGTCGCCTCTGGCAGCATCCAGTTCGATGGCGAAGAACTGACCACAGCCTCGCCGCGGCGGTTGCGCGAAATTCGCGGCAACGAGATCAGTATGATCTTTCAAGAGCCGATGACCTCTCTGAACCCGGTCTACACAGTCGGCGAGCAGATCGCCGAAGTTCTTCGCGCACATCAGGGATTAAGCCAGAAAGCGGCTTGGAAACAGGCAATTGAGTTGCTGAACGCCGTGCAGATTCCCAACCCCAAGAGCCGGATGGAATCCTATCCTTTCCAGATGTCGGGCGGTCAGCGTCAACGCGTTATGATCGCAATAGCGCTGGCCTGTACGCCCAAGATCCTGATCGCAGACGAGCCGACGACCGCGCTCGACGTGACCGTACAGGCGCAGATTTTCGATCTTTTGCGTGACCTTCGAGCACAAACCGGAACGTCGATCATCATGATCACACATGACATGGGCGCTGTCGCAGAGATGTCCGAACGCATGATCGTCATGTATGCGGGACGCAAGGCGGAAGAAGGCCCGGTTGATCAGGTCATTGCGCGCGCCCGTCACCCCTATACCCATGGGCTGATTAGCTGTGTACCGCATATCGTGGCGAACCTGACCGAGGAGAGACAGGACCTAACGGAAGTTCCTGGCATTGTACCTGGATTGTCGGAATTCGGGCAGGACCTTTGTCTGTTCTCGTCACGATGCCCCCGCGTGACCGATCAGTGCCGCCAGGCCCGGCCGCCCGAAGCGCATTTCGGAAATTCCCGGATTTCGGCCTGCTGGCATGCGGAGGAGTTATGATGAGCGATCTTCTTGACGTTCAGAACCTGTCAGTCCGGTTCGGTGTTCGCCGCAAGGGCGGTTTTTTTGCCAAACCGACCTACCTGACCGCAGTGGATGATATCTCGTTCACCGTTCGCAAAGGTGAAACTTTGGCCATCGTCGGCGAGTCGGGATCCGGAAAAACCACGGCGGCATTGGCCATTGCTCGCCTTGTCAGTGGCCTGACCAGCGGCAAGATACTGCTTGAAGGCCGTGATCTCCTGCCTTTGGACCGTGAGGACCTGAAAGACATGCGCCAGAAGGTGCAAGTTATTTTTCAGGATCCGTATTCTTCGTTGAATCCGCGCAAGCGGGCCGAAGATATCGTGCGTGAACCGCTCGACAGTCTGACGGACAAGTCCATTTCCGAAAAACGCGAGATTGTGGACGGGCTATTCAAGGCCGTGGGGCTGCACCCGGAACAGAAGCGCCTTTTTCCGCATCAGTTCTCCGGTGGGCAACGACAGCGGATCGGCATCGCCCGCGCGCTTTCGACCCAACCCGAGGTCATCATCTGCGACGAACCCGTTTCCGCGCTCGACGTCGCGGTACAGGCGCAGATCCTGAATCTGCTGCGACGTCTGCAGACGGAATTCGGGCTGACATATGTTTTCATCAGCCATGATCTGGGCGTGGTGCAGCATATGTGCGACAGCGTTGCGGTGATGTATATGGGGAAGATCGTCGAGCACGCCGATCGGCTGTCGCTTTTTAATAACCCCTTGCATCCCTATACGGCTGCGCTGTTGTCTGCGGTCCCGTCCGTCGACCCGATGCTGCGTGAACAATCGCGGCGCATCTTGATCCCCGGCGATCCCCCCGATCCTCTGGATTTGCCGAAGGGCTGCCGTTTCGCGTCCCGCTGCCCCGTGGCCGAGGCGCGGTGTCGTGATGTCGCCCCTCGATTGAAACTGGCCGGCTCAAATCACCGTGCCGCGTGCCACCTGGTGGAAGACGAGACCTCTCCGCTCGCCGGGATCAGATCTTGATTGCGTCGACAGGGCCGACACAGTTGCAGGAATGCGGTTGCCACGCTAACCGGCAAGTTTGTTTTGCGACGGACCAGCGCCATGTATTGCAAACACCTCGCGCCACGGCGGGATAAGTTCGAAGAAACCGTTGCGTGATCGTGTGACAGGCGGAATGGACATATTCAGCGTCTCATCGAGATCTGCGCAATTTGGTGTCGGAGCGGCGGATCAGCGGTGTAACGGTCCCGAAGTCCTGGCAATTGTATTTTGGCAGTATGAACACCTGCCTCCCCTTTGAGTTCGTTAATTTGGCTTAGCTCTGCTCAGGTTTTGGCCTTCCTTTGGCCGGTTCGCATAGTCCCGTACCGTGTCCGACGGCGATCACACTCAAGTCTTGGGCATCTGCGCCGATGTCGGTCACGAGAAGCAAACAGCCTATCGTCAGGTCGTGGCCATTTTCAGAATCATCTGGACCGCGCTGCCTGACACCGCGTTTCCTATTGACGGACTCCGCTAAAACTCACGATCATTCTTGTGAAATGCGTCCGCTTCTGTGGATTCCATTGGTTGTCCCTTTTTTGCGGCAAATAGCGTCCTCAAGGGGGCGGAACAAAGTCGCAGGCGGCTCGATGTGACTTGAAATCCGAAGAATAAATTCATAAAGTAGAATATATATGAAAGATAGGAGCAGACCGATGTCGCTTGATCGTATAATTCTGGCCTTTGCGGGCTCCATGGTTCTTGTCTCCGTTGCATTGACGGTGTGGATCTCGCCTTATTTCGTCTGGCTGACGGTATTTGTCGGGGCAAATCTGTTGCAATCTGCGTTCACCGGGGTCTGCCCGGCGGCCCGTTTATTTATAAAGCTTGGGGCCAAACCAGGCAAAGCCTTCTAAGGCGGGAACATGCGCATTCTGACATTGATTGTCGGCTTTCTGGCCGCCGGGCCGGGATTGGCCGGAACCGTGACGCTTGCACCGACGGCGGTGACCGAATGGAAAGCGGTCTATGGCCGTATCGAAGCGCGCGAAAACATTCCGGCGCGGGCGCGCATCGGCGGGCTGCTGACCGAACTTTCGGTCAGCGAGGGCGATCTGGTGGCTGCGGGCCAGAGGATCGCCTTGGTGCATGATGATAAAATCGCGTTTCAGATCGCCGCTCTCGATGCCCAGATCCGGGCATTGAAGGCGCAATTGACCACCGCAGAGACTGAACTTGCACGCGGTCAGACGCTGGTTGATCGCGGTGTTGTCACCGCACAGCGGCTGGATCAGCTGCGCACGTCTGTGGATGTGGTGCGCGGGGAAATCGCGGCGACCGATGCACAGCGCGACGTAGTCAGCCAACAGGCAACCGAGGGCGAGATTCTGGCCCCCGGCGAAGGTCGGGTGCTGACCGTACCGGCGACGCTGGGGGCGGTGATCCTGCCGGGCGAACCGATCGCGACGATTGGTGGCGGTGGATTTTTTCTGCGATTGGCGGTTCCGGAACGCCACGCGGTGTCATTGGAAGAAGGTGCAGAAATCCGGATGCATACCGCAGGCACCGACACCGCAGGCCGGATTGCAAAGATCTATCCGCAGATTGAAAACGGGCGGGTGATTGCCGATGTAGAGGTTGACGGGCTGAATACCGCATTCGTGAATACGCGGGTTTTGGTGGAGCTGCCAGTAGGGGAACGCTCAGCGTTGCTGGTTCCCATAGCGGCTGTTGCGACCCGGTCGGGAATTGATTTCGTGACCGTGGCGGCGGGCGCGGGCAATGCCGACCGGGCGGTCGTGCTGGGTGATCCCATCGCTTGGGACGGAATGGCGATGGTCGAGGTGTTGTCCGGGCTTGCCGCCGGTGACGTTCTGGTGACCCCATGACGCCAATAAAAACGCCGCTCGGCATTGCCGGGGGGCTGACCCGGATGTTCATTACCTCGCCGCTGACACCGCTGTTTCTGTTGGCGGCGTTCGTTTTCGGTCTTGTCGCCCTGATCAGCCTGCCGCGCGAGGAAGAGCCACAGATTTCCGTACCGATGGTCGATATCCATGTCCGTGCCGACGGTCTCAGGGCCGAGGATGCGGTCAAACTGATCACCGAGCCGCTGGAAACCATCGTCAAGGGCATCACGGATGTCGAACACGTCTATTCCCAAAGCTATGACGATATGGTGGTGGTGACGGCCCGGTTTGTTGTTGGTACATCCTCGGATTCTGCGGTGCTACGGGTGCATGACAAGGTGCGCGCCAATTTCGACCGCATCCCGGTTGGAGTGCCCGAGCCGATGATCGTCGGGCGCGGTATAGATGATGTGGCGATCCTGGCGCTGACACTGTCACCGAGCGAACATTCGGCGGATCGGATCACCGCCAACGATCTGACACGCATCGCGCGCGAGTTGCGCACCGAGGTCGCCAAGATCCCCGATGTCGGGCTGACCTACTTGGTGGGGGAAACGCCTGAAATGTTGCGGGTTGCACCTGATCCGGCGCGGCTGGCGCTGCATGGGGTGACGTTGCAACAACTTGCCGTAAAGGTGGCGGGCGCAAATACCGCTTTTCCGACCGGCCGTATCCGCGACCAGGGCGAACAGATCTTTCTGCTGGCCGGGGAAACCCTGCGCTCGCCAGAAGCGATCGGAAATCTGCTGCTGACCACCCGGGATGGTCGCCCAGTCTATCTGCGCGACGTTGCAGATGTGGCATTTGCCGCCGACCGGGGCGAATTTCTGGTCTCGACGGTGACAAAAAACCAGGACGGCGTGACCCGGGTGCCCTCGGTGACGCTGGCCGTGGCCAAACGGGCCGGCGCGAACGCGGTGCATGTCGCCGAGTCCGTGCTGCACCGGGTCGAGATGTTGGATGGCGGATTGATCCCTGAAGACATGCAAGTCGAAGTCACGCGCGACTATGGCGAAAGCGCCAATGAAAAGGCGAACGAGCTGCTCTATCACCTTGGCCTTGCAACCGTGTCGATCATTGCCCTGGTCTGGATTGCCATCGGTCGTCGCGAGGCGTTTGTCGTGGCGCTGGTCATTCCGATGACGATCCTGCTGACCCTGTTTGCGTCCTGGCTGATGGGGTATACGCTGAACCGGGTGTCACTGTTCGCACTGATTTTTTCCATCGGTATCCTGGTGGATGACGCAATTGTCGTCATCGAGAACATCGCTCGGCACTGGGGCATGGGCGATGACCGGCCGCGCCGTACAGCGGCGATTGATGCGGTGGCCGAGGTCGGCAATCCGACGATTATCGCGACGCTGACCGTGGTTGCAGCCCTGCTGCCGATGCTGTTCGTGTCTGGCATGATGGGACCCTATATGAGCCCGATCCCCGCCAATGCCTCTGCCGCAATGATCTTTTCGTTTTTCGTGGCGGTGACAGTGACGCCGTGGCTGATGCTCAAGGCGGCGGGCAATGCCCCAGCGGTGCATCATGAGGAGTCAGACGGTGGCAGGTTGGGACGTCTTTACCGAACCGTGGCCAGTCCGATCCTTGCGACCAAGGGGCGAAGCTGGCTGTTGATTGCGGGGGTGACGGCGCTGACTTTCGGATCGTTGGCGCTGTTTTACACGCAGGATGTGACAGTCAAACTGCTGCCGTTCGACAACAAGTCCGAATTGTCGGTGCTGATCGACCTGCCCGAAGGGGCCTCTGTCGAGGCCACCGACGCGATTGCCCAGCAAGTCGCAGGGATCGTGCTGGATCTGCCCGAGGTCCATTCGGTGCAGACCCACGCCGGCACTGCCGCGCCGTTCAATTTTAACGGCCTCGTGCGCCATTCCTACCTGCGGGCTCAGCCCGAACAGGGCGACGTGGCGATCAATCTATTGCCCAAGGACGCGCGTACACGCAGCAGCCACGATATCGCGCTGGACATCCGGCAACGGCTGGCGGCGTTGGATGCGTTGTCGGCGGCCAGCCTGAAAGTGCTCGAACCCCCGCCCGGCCCGCCGGTGCTGGCAACCCTTCTGGCCGAGATCTACGGACCCGATGCCCAGACCCGCCGCGCGGTGGCGGCGCGGGTCGAAGACGCATTTCGTTCGGTGCCATTTATCGTCGATGTGGACAATTCCTATGGCGTTCCCGCGCGACGACTGCGGGCCAGGGTTTCCACCGATGATGCCGAATTTTTCCGGGTACAGGAATCCGATGTGCTGAACACGATTGCGATCCTGAATGGCGGACAGACAGTGGGTTATTCCCATCGCGGCGGGGGGCGGCAGCCGATTCCGATCCGACTGGAACGGCCCATTGGCGAACGCACCCTGGGCGAAGATTTTCTGACCACGCCGATTCCGGCCAACGCGCTGCCGGGCGACCGTGGTGTGGTCGAATTGGGCGACGTGGTGCAGGTGATCGAAGAGCGTGCCTCGTTTCCGGTCTTTCGCCACAACGGACGCGCAGCGGAAATGGTGACTGCGGAACTGGCCGGAGATTTCGAGGCACCGCTTTACGGGATGTTGGCGGTACAGGAGGCGCTGGATGCACAGGATTGGAGCGATCTGCCCAAGCCGACGATTGCGCTGCATGGCCAGCCCGGGGATGACCGCCATCCGATCCTGTTATGGGACGGCGAGTGGGAGGTCACCTGGGTTACGTTCCGCGACATGGGCGCGGCGTTTGGTGTGGCCTTGTTGGGCATCTATATCCTTGTCGTCGGGCAATTCGGCTCGTTCAAAGTGCCGCTTGTGATCCTGACGCCAGTGCCGCTGACCTTTATCGGCATCATCGGCGGTCACTGGCTGTTTGGTGCGGCTTTCACTGCAACCTCGATGATCGGGTTCATCGCCTTGGCGGGGATCATTGTGCGCAACTCGATCCTGCTGGTCGATTTCATCCGCCACGCCAAATCGCCCGACCGCCCCTTGACCGATGTGTTGCTGGACGCCGGGGCAGTCAGGTTCAAGCCGATCCTGCTGACTGCGCTCGCGGCAATGATCGGCGCTGCAGTGATCCTGAACGACCCGATCTTTCAGGGGCTGGCGATTTCGTTGCTGTTCGGACTGGCCTCGTCCACGCTGCTGACGGTGCTGGTTATTCCGGCATTATACAGGGTATTCAGAACCTGACGGGACCATGATGGGTGATACTGCAACGCAGCGGCCCCGCAACCAGTTCACCCGATCCGAGCCGGTTTGGGTCACGCGGCATGTCAAGCATCGCCGCGCGACCTTTCAGTGCGACATCAAACCGGGCTGGAGTGCGCTCTGGTGGATTTAGTCGCTTTTGCGACATCCTCGATCGTCTCCGTGATCGCCTCGGATTCTTCTTCTACCATGCGTTGGGCGCAGCGGTTCATCATGCCCAGATAATCACGAAAATCTTCGTTCAACCGTTGCATTGAACCCCTTTGCCAATCAATCAGCGCCCTTGACACGACTAGCGGATCGATCACACCTCCCGAGGCTGTTTCTGTCACCGCGCGCGTTGCTGTCGCGGCGGCCTCACACCGGCGCCTGAACCACTCAGAAGAGTACTTCTCGGTTTCGCTCAACAGCAGTTTCTGCATCCGTATGAAATGTGTCATTTGCGGGCTGTTCAGAGGATCCCACGGCATGCCGCCGCCGACCGCCTGACGCTTGTTCGAATTCGGCATCTCTTCTCCACCCTCCATATAAATCTTCGGTACGAAGGATAGCAGAATTGCGATGCCCGGGCTTTGACCCACATCAATGTCCATCTCTGCCCGGCGGCAGTGGAGGAATTATCTCTCGCCGGTCTTGCGCCGGTCGCGGTCCTTCAGCGCCTCAAAGCCGATGATCACATCCAAGAGTTCGGTGGTTATTTCACTCTGCCGAACTGAGCGGGTATCGCAAATAAGCTCCTCCAGCCGGTCCTCGACCGACTGTTCCGCCTGCTGCATGCGTGCCAGTCGTGCGGCGTTCTCGGTCACAAGCGCCTCGGCTGCGGCGCGGAACAAGCCTGCGAACAGGAAATTGCGGACCAGTGCGGATAAAAGCGCGTCGGGAGGCAGGCTGAAGTGTGGCAGACTCCTCGAGTTCCAGGGCCGCGCGGCAAGCGCACTGATCAATTCGGGATCCAGCGGCAGCAATTGCTGCGCAATCGGGCTTTGCTGACCGTGTTCGGCGCGGCGCATGAAAACCAAGGTCACAGAAATCGCCGCAGATATGTCATCGCGGCGGATCGCATCGATCCGGGCGATGAGATCGCCCGCCAGACGGCCCAGCCCATCGGCTGTCGCGGGTGGCAGCAGGGTGGCCAGCGGAACCATGCCCAGACCGGTGAGCGCATCCTCCATTTGCACCCCGATGCAGATGACTCGCGACGCGGGCAGCAGGGTCATTGCCCGTGCAGTTTCTGTCGCCAGAATCTCGTTATAGTTGCCGCAGAGCCCAAGGTCCGAGCCAAAGGCGATGATCACTGGCATCGCATCCGGCTGCGCCACCGGTGGCAACGCGCCGGTACGGTGCAGAAATGCGTGCAAGCCATCCAGCACGGTGTCGTGATAAGCCTCGATGGCCTGGGCCGCCTGTTCGTATGGCCGCGCGTTGATCGCCGACATCGTTTTCATCGTGCGCACGATACCGCGAATACTGCGCAGCGTCTCCGTGCGCCGGGTCAACAGTTCAAGGGTCTGTGCCATCGAGCCCTACCTGTGCCGCGATCGCACCCCGCGCGGTTGCGACAATGCGGGTACGGTCCGCATCTGTCAGCCTTTCGTTATCGGCGATGCGGACCGCCAGCCCGGCGTCATCGGCCCGCACCGCTGCCCGAATGGCCGCCATCGCCGCCGTTGCCCGGGTCTCGTCCATACCGTCCATCAGCCCCTCCATCGCGGCCAGCAACACCGTCAGCTGTTCCGCTGCCGTCATCGGGTCTCGCTCGGGCTGTCGCAACGCCGCGCGCACCGCCTCGCCGCGCGTGAGCCGGGCGCGCGTTGCATCATCCAGCCGCGTACCGAAGCGGGCGAATTCCTCAAGCTCTTCGAACTGTGACAGCGTCACCCGCAGGTTGCCCGACACGTCACGAAAGGCGCGCGCCTGCGCCTTGCCGCCGACACGTGAAACCGATACCCCCAGATCGACCGCCGGAAACTGGTTCTTGCGGACCAGGCGCGGAGACAGATAGATCTGCCCGTCGGTGATCGAGATCAGGTTGGTCGGGATAAAGGCCGACAGGTTCTCGGCCTGGGTCTGAACCACCGGCAGGACTGTGATTGATCCGCCCCCGACGCTTGGCGAAAACTGGCCGGCGCGCTCCAGCAACCTTGCGTGAACATAGAAAATATCGCCGGGAAAGGCCTCGCGCCCCGGCGGGCGGCGCAGCAGCAGCGACAATTCCCGATACGCATGCGCATGGTGTGTCAGATCATCCATCACCACCAGGACGTCCTGTCCATTGGCGGCAAAATTCTCGGCCATCGTCATCGCTGCATAAGGCGCGACATAGGCCAGGCCCGGCGCATCTTCGTCGCCAGCCACAATAATGACGGTTCTGTCCATCATCGCGCCGTCCTGTATCGCGCCGATGACCTTTGCTACCGCATCGCCACGCTGTCCGATGGAGCAATATAGACAGATCACGCCAGTGTCTTTTTGATTTAGAATGGTGTCGACGGCGATCGAGGTCTTGCCGGTTTGCCGGTCTCCGATGATCAGCTCGCGTTGACCCAACCCCACGGGAACGGCAGCATCGACGGCCTTCAGCCCGGTGGCCAGGGGCCGGGTTACGGCGGATCGGTGCAGAATATCGGGTGCCTCGACTTCGATCGGGTGCAGGTTGACGGTATCTACCGGCGGCTTGTCATCACGGGGGCGGCCCAATGCGTCGACGATGCGACCCAAAAGCGCCGTACCGACCGGAACACCGACAACCCGGCCGGTACGCCGAACGTCCTCTCCCATGCTGATCTGTTCCGACGGACCCAGCAGCACGACACCCAGCCGTCCGGGCTCCAGATCAAACACGATTCCGCGCCCGCCCGAGGCGAATTCCAGCACCTCGTCTGACAGGGCCCGCACCAGACCGGTGACGATGGCGATGCCGTCACCGACCTCTGCGACACGGCCAACCTCGCTGATCTTCGGCGCAGGCGGCGGGCTGTCCAGAACTGCCTGCACCAGTTCGTCAAAGGTAAGTTCTGGGGTGGCTTCACGCGGCATCTGTAAAACCTTGTGCGCGCGCCTGACGTGCCCGATCCGCCAGAACGGCATCGAGGCCATCAAGATAGCTGTCCACCGTCCAGGCGACCTGCGCACCGCCCAGCCGGAGGGTAAGTCCCGGTGCCAGCGCAGGTTCGGTATCGAACCGTACTGTAACGTCGGGCAGAACCGCAGCAAGATCACGTTCTAGTTGCGCGCGGACATCAGATGGCAGCGGATCGCGGGTCAGGACCACGGCCTCGCGATTGTCGCCAGCGGCCTTTTTCAGATCGTCGTTCGCCGCCGCCAGCCGTGTCACCGCATGGGCTGCAATCCGGTGTTCGAACGATTCATCGGCCAGATCCAACAGCGCCTTGCGGGTCAGCGCCAACAGCGCCTCGGCCCCGGCCCGGTGCAGATCCGCAGTGTACCGGCGGGCTTCCGTTGCGTTCTGTGCCTGTCTGGCGGCCAGATCCCGTTCCAGTTGTTTGCGCGCCTCGGCCAATAGCGCGTCGCGCTCGGCTTCGGCTTGCTGGTGCGCCTCTTTCAGCAGATCACCCCGGCTGGAGCGCAGCGACTCGATCTCGGCCCGGAATTCGGCTTCGGCCGCCTCCGCCGTCCGGCGCACCATGGTGGCGTCGTTCATCCGCTCTGCAATCTCATTCTCGCGCGCGTCGATACCGTCCAGGATCGGCCGATAGAGAAAGCGTTTGAGCAGCCAGACCAGCACCAGAAAGTTGACGATCTGGGCTATGACGGTGAACCAGTCGATCGACATGTCTAACCGCCCGTTGCCTGCGATGTTGCCTCCAGCGCCACATTCCAGAACGGATTGGCAAACAGCAGGATCATCGCAACCACAAAACAATATATCGCGGTGGATTCGATCATCGCAAGGCTGACAAACAGTGTCCGCGACAATGTCGAGGCCGCATCGGGCTGTTGCGCAATGGCGGTGAGCGCGGCAGATGCCGCCCGCCCCTCGCCAAGGGCGGGGCCAAGGGCGCCAAAAGACACGGTCAACCCTGCGGTAAAAATTGAAATGGCGGCGATGATGGAAAGATCTGTCATGTCTGCTCCTGTTTGGATCGGGGCGTGTTAGGACCCGGTGGTGCCGAGGCCGCGGAAATATAAACGGTGGCGAGGATGGCGAAGATATAGGCCTGGATCAGCCCGGTCAGCAGGCCCAGCATATCCATCACCACCGGAAAGAAGAACGGCGCAACGCCCAGCAGGATCGCCGCAATCACCGCCCCGCTCATGATGTTACCGTACAGTCGGATCGCCAGCGAAAGGCCCCGCGAGACTTCGCCGATGACGTTAAAGGGCAGCATGATCGCCGATGGTTCGATATAGGTTCTGAGATATCCCCCCAGCCCGCGACTGCCGATCCCGAAGATTGGCACCGCCACCAACACCGACAGCGCCAGCGCGGCGGTGGTCGAAAGTGAAGCGGTGGGCGGATGAAACCCCGGAATCACCAGCAAGAGGTTCGAAGTGACGATGAACAAGAACAACGTGCCGGTGAAATACAGCAGTCTCGGGTCGACGCGCTGGGTGATGCTCTGGATCTGGTCCTGAATACCGATCACGATCACCTCCAGCATGGTCCGCCACCGGTTCGGCGGCACGTCGGAACGCAGATTGCGGGTGATCAATGCGGACACCCCGGTCAGCAGCGCCATGACCAGCCAAGTGTTGAAGATTGTGGCATTGATCGCCAAATCCCCGATGGAAAAAATCGTGTCGTCGTCGGGCGTCAGTTTCATGATGACACCCGTGTTGCCGCAATGGGTCGGGCGATGGCAATTGCGGCAACACGCGCCGCGACGAAAGCCAGCGCAAACCCGGCCAGCGCCGTCGCTCCGCTTTGCGCCACCATCCAGCCCAGCCCCAGCAACAGCGAAATACGCAGTGCGCTGCTGAGCAGCAGCACCGGCAGCGGATGTGCGGCGCGCAGCGCCAGACGCATACCGAGCGCCAGTCCCAGAAAGAACGCCACGCCTGCGCCAAGACCCAGCAAGGCCCCCAGACCAAGGCCGTTCCAGTCGATCGCGATCATCTGCCGTCTCCTTCCTTGCCAATCCATGCCCAGGCGATCAATGCGCCTAGAACCACCCCGCCCAGAATCAGCGCAACGGGCCAGGAAAAGGCCTGCGGTGCCACCCGGTCCAGCCATAGCCCGAGAAATGCACCGATCACCGTTGGCACGGCGATCGACCAGCCGATCATCCCGAATGTGCCAACCCCCCGCAACGGGCTGGGTCCCGGATCGTCGCGCGCGATCTTCATGCGACGGGCCCGATCGCCGATCTCTTCGGTCGATTTATCCGCATCGTTGGTCATGGCTGCGGCCTGCGCAGATTGCTGAACCGACGGACCATATCCGCTTCAAGCCGCGACAGGGCGGCCCGCGCTGCCCGCTCGTCATCGGCCACTTCGGCAAAGGTCCGGCCCACGGTATCGTGCAGATTTTCAAGGCTGTCGCTCGGCACGCCACGGCGCACGGCTATTTCGACCGCATGGCCCTTTTTGACCAGCAGTCCTGCGTCGATGCCGAAAACCCGCTCATGCCCGTCCGGTGCCGTGATCAGCAAAACCGACGGCACCAGCGCGGTGACAAAGTCGACATGGTTGGGCAGAATGCCAAAGCTGCCATCTTCGGCGGTCGCAGCCAGACGTATGGCCGGACCCTGAAACAGAATACGCGAGGGCAACCGCAGAGCGATTTGCATTTCTGCGGCCATGCTCATGTTGCCGCCTCAAGATCCGAAAGCGCACCGATCATGTAGTAGGCACTTTCCGGCAGCTCAAATGTGGTTTGCCCAAGGATCCTTTCGCATCCGTCCAGCGTTTCGCTGATCGGCACCAGCTTTCCGCTGGTACCGGCCGATGCGGTCACCGTAAAAAAGGGCTGGGTCAGGAACCGTTCCAGCCTGCGGGCGCGCGCTACCACGGCGCGGTCATGCGCGGACAACTCCTCGATCCCCAACATGGCGATTATGTCGCGCAGTTCCTCGTATTCTGCCAGCGTTCGGCGCACCGCGCGGGCGATGTCGTAATGCCGCTGACCGACAACCGCCGGGGTCAGCATGACCGACGCCGAGGCGAGCGGATCGACCGCAGGGTACAGCCCCTCGCTGGCACGTTTGCGCGACAGAACGACAGAGGCCGACAGATGCGAGAAAATCTGCGCCGCCGCCGGGTCGGTAAAGTCGTCGGCAGGCACATAGACCGCCTGGATCGAGGTGATCGATCCCCTTTGGGTCGAGGAAATCCGCTCTTGCAGCGCCGCAAGCTCGGTCGCCAGTGTCGGCTGATAGCCCACCCGCGACGGCATCCGGCCCAGCAGGCCCGACACCTCGGATCCGGCCTGCACGAAACGAAATATGTTGTCGATCAGCAGCAGCACGTCCTGACCCCGATCGTCACGAAAGAACTCGGCCATGGTCAGGGCTGTATTGCCGATCAGAAAACGCACGCCGGGGGCTTCGTTCATCTGGCCAAACAGCATCACCATCTTGTCGCGCACGCCCGCAGCGCCCATTTCGCGCCATAGTTCTTCGGCCTCACGCGACCGCTCGCCAATACCGCAGAACAGGCTGACGCCGCGATGGTGTTCGACGGTGTTGTGGATCAACTCGCTCAGCAACACCGTCTTGCCAACGCCAGCACCGCCAAACAGACCCGTCTTGCCGCCGCGTTCAATCGGCGACAACAGATCGATCGCCTTGATCCCGGTCTCAAGAACTTCCGCGCGCAACACCCGGTCCGACAGCGGCGGCGGCGGGCGGTGGATCGGACGGTATGCAACCGCATCGGGCGGCGCCCGCCCATCGATCGGGGCGCCGAAAACGTTCAGCATCCGGCCCAGAACGGCCTCGCCGACCGGGACCTCGATGCCGCCACCCTTGGCGGCAACAGGCAGCCCCAGCCCCAGCCCGCGCACCGAGCCAAGAGCGATGCAGCGCACGACACCGTCGCCGACCAGCGAGGCCACCTCCATCGCGACATCGCCAGCATGTACTAATGCATGAATGCGTGGAACCGGCGCGCCAAAGGCGACGTCAACGACACCGCCCCGGATGGCAACGATAGCGCCATCGCTCGCCTCTGTGTCGATCCGGTTTCCGGCTGCGCTGTCTGTCATCCAAAGGGTCCTCCGGGAAGGTATAATCAGCCTGCGGCCATACCGCCATCGACCGGGTATTGCGCCCCGGTGATGAACGCCGCATCGTCCGAGGCCAGGAACAGGACGAGATTGGCGATGTCGGCACTCTCGCCATATCGGCCCAGCGGAATGGCCGCCTGAAGCTGCTGTTTCACCACCGCGCCATGACCCGGATTGAAACCGTCCTCAAGCGCGCGCATCATCCGGGTGTTGACCGGCGAGGGATGGATGGAATTGACCCGGACGTTGTGCGGGGCAGCTTCGATCGCGGCAGCTTTGGTCAAACCCACAACCGCATGTTTGGACGCAATATAGGGCGCGAGATTCGGACTGCCTTTCAACCCGGCGATGGACGACATGTTGATAATGCTGCCCGATTTTCGTGCAATCATGTGTGGCATAACATGTTGCAGCCCCAGAAATGTACCGCGCACATTGACGGCCATCACCCGGTCGAAATCATCGATACTCTGATCAATCAGCGGGGCAACCTTGCCCTCGATCCCGGCATTGTTGAACAATACGTCGATCCGCGCAAACCGGTCGAGTGTCGTCTTGACATAACCAGCACTGCCGTTGTCTGACGACACGTCGGCAGCGATGGTCATCACCTCGCCAAGACCACCTAATTCACCTGCCGCTGTGGACAGGTCATCTTCGTTCAAATCCACCAGGGCGACTTTGGCGCCAGCGTGCAAAAACAGCCGGGCGGTTTCCAGCCCTATGCCCGCCGCACCACCGGTGATCAGGGCGACTCTATTCTTCAGCCGTGCCATTTTGGTGTTCCTTTCGTCGGCTTTTTCATGCTGACGCCTCTGTGCTCGCGGTCATACGACGGGATTTCACACCTATTTCTGCACGACATAGGTTCCCGGTGCGTCCGTCAGGGTGGCGAGCCCCGCGTTTTCGTTCCCAATAGACGGCGGTGCTTTGGGTGCCCCCGACCGCCCGTCCAGCCACGACACCCAGTCCAGCCACCAGGAGCCGTCTTTTTTCGGGGTTCGTGCCGCCCAGCTTTCAGGATCGACATAGTGGTCATCGTGGCGTGCCGTGGCAATCTGATAGCTGCGGTTCTTGTGGCCGGGCTCAGACACGATGCCGGTGTTGTGACCGCCGCTGGCGAGCGCAAAGGTCAGGTCCGTATCGAGATACAGATGCATCTTGTAGACCGATTTCCAGGGGGCCACGTGATCCTTGGCCGTGCCCACGGAAAACACCGGAACCCGGATGTCGGTCACGGAAATCGGTCGCCCCTCGACAAGAAAGCGCCCTTCGGTCAGTTCGTTGTTCAGAAAAAGCGACCGGAGGTATTCCGAATGCATCCGGAACGGCATGCGTGTGCCGTCGGCGTTCCAGGCCATCAGGTCGAACATCGCCGTTTCATCGCCCATCAGGTACCTGTGAAGGATCTGCGACCAGACCAGATCCACGGACTTGATCATTTGAAAGGCCCCGGACATCTGGGTCGTATCGAGATATCCCTGATCCCACATCATGTCTTCCAGGAACGTCAGCTGGCTGTCGTTGATAAACAGCTGCAATTCGCCCGGCTCGGTGAAATCGATCTGCGAGGCGAAATAACTGAGCGTTGCGAACGGATCGCCGCCGTCGCGACCGATTGTTGCGGCCGCAATTGAAAGCAACGTGCCGCCGAGGCAATACCCGACGCCGTGGATTTTCTGGCCCGGCACAATGCCCTGCACCGCGCCGATTGCATCCATGACGCCCATCTTGCGGTAATCGTCCATCCCCAGATCGCGGTCTTCGGCATCCGGATTACGCCACGAAATCATGAACACCGTATACCCCTGATCGACCAGGAACTTCACCATCGAGTTTTCCGGCGAAAGATCGAGGATGTAGTATTTCATGATCCATGCCGGCACGATCAGGATGGGCTCCGGCCTGACCGTTTCGGTGGTCGGCGTGTATTGGATGAGTTCGATCAGGTGGTTGCGATAGACCACCTTGCCGGGCGTCACGGCAACCTCATGGCCGGGCCGGAACGCTTCGGCCCCGGCGGGCGGCTTGTCGTTTTGCAGGCGGTCCAGATCGTCGAGCCAGTTCCGAAAGCCGCGAAAAAGGTTCTGGCCTCGCTCTTGGCGCGTCTTTGCCAATGCTTCAGGATTGGTGAGCAGGAAGTTAGACGGCGAAAAGGCATCCAGGATCTGCCTTGACGCAAACTCCATGACGTTTTCGTGCTGACGGGTAACGCCGCGCACATCGGTGGTGACATTGTGCCACCACTGTTGGTTCAACAGGAACCCCTGAGAAATCACGTTGTAGGGCCATTTCTGCCAGGCCTCATCGCGAAATCTACGGTCTTGTGGCAGCGGCTCGATACAGGGGTCGAGACCGGCTTGTGCCCCGGCACATGTCATTGCAAAGCGCGACAGCCGCAGCCATTTGCCAAATGCCTTTTGCGTGATTTCGATCTGCTTTCCGGGAGATGTCGCCAGATGCGCCATCCAATCCAGATAAGCCCCGGCAAGTGCCGCAGGCGACACGCCCTTTGTAAACCGGGCCATTCCGGCATGGGTCGCCCGATCTAGAAACTCCGTGACAGATCGGCTGCTGACCTCGTTGCATCTGTTATCCTTGATCGGGTCAGGGGCAGATCCATTCTGCCTCGGTCCATCGTGCCGATCGACATTTGTCTCTGCTGGTCCGTGGGCCATGATTTCAACTCCGCAAGCCTGATATCGCTTTACTGGCAGCAGTAATAATTGCCTTGATGTCGATCAATTCGGGGGCTGCAAACCAAAGACGCTTTGACGTAATGGGAGAGTTCAACCCGATAGAACGCGGAAACGGATATTCGCCGCTGCGGGGATAAACGCCTGAAGAGATTTCTTTTTTCAGACCTTTCAGATTATCATGGAACGCCCGGCCTGGGGCTTTTGTTTGGGCTTCGCCGAGAGCCGGTCACTCGGGCCGTGAATGCGGCGCGCTGCAGGCCTGAAGAGCTGCCTCGACCATCGTATGCCACGGCACTCCCCACGTCTCACGGCCATGGATCGAGGCACCAATTCCCATAATTCTGCGCACAATCCGTGCCGCCTTCCTCTCCTGGCCGAGACCGGGTACGGAATTGTCCGGGCACCGGCGGGCTTCCCTCTTTGCCCCGCTCAGCCTGTTCAGACTCGCTGGAGCCAGGCTGGCGTATCACCAGATGCTCGAAAAGATCAGCGCCATCACCACGCCGATCACCATTGCGATGATCGCGGCGGGATCGACACACCTATAGAATCCGCTCTCGTTGTAAAACCTGTCGATATCCGGCGCCTGACGTCGCAACACATAATAGTCGACGACCAAGATCGTGAAAACTGGGCGCAGGACTACAAAGTACGCCTGGTGAACAGGCTTAAACCCGCAGCCGACTTATCTTTGACCAACTCTCGCGGAAACGTGCAGGATGCCGCAAGCGGACGATGACCGCCGGTTTCTTGAAGCCAATCTTGAACGTTTTGTCAGCGTATATGCTGGCACCACCACGTTATTCAGGATGTTCGCGGTCACCTGAGCGAAGGCGATGAACAGCAATATGAACAACCCCGTCTATTGCGGATGCCCTCTTCGCAAATTTTGAGGCAAAGAGGCCATGATGAGCAGCAACAAGTTCAGCGACGATTTCCGCGGGTGCGTCCATCAGGCGGCGCGCTCACAAGCGCGCATCATTTCGCAACGGCTTCCATGAAACGGTGGCGAATGACAACCGGGTCCATCGTGATGACGGGCACCTTGATATTGCCGCTGTCACACTTGCAGACCAAAATCGTCATTTCGTTGTTGTCGATGGCCTCCTGTAACACGGGGCCAAGGTCTTTGGCCTGCACCTCGAACACGTTATCGCAGCCACATGCCCTGGCCACAGCCGCCAGCGAAGTCTTGCGCCCCGCATAGGTCGGTTGATCGCCGGTAGAGCCGTAGGATCCGTTGTCGATAATCAGCAGTGTGTAATTGCCGGTCGCGTTGTTGGCGATTGTGGGCAATGTGCCAAGGTTGGTCAGAACAGAGCCGTCGCCGTCAATCGAGATGACAGGCTTGTCCTGTGCCAGCGCCAGACCAAATCCGATGGATGATGACAATCCCATGGTGCCAAGCATGTAGAAATTGGTCGGCTGGTCATCGATCATGTGCAGCTCTTGGCTGGGCAGGCCGATGTTACAAACGACGAGGTGGTCGCGGATAATGGGTGCGATTTCACGCAGAATTTCGGAACGGATCATTGCTCGCCGTAGCCTCCCCAAAAGTTGGCGTCAGTCAGGATCGCCACGGGTTTGTTGCACATGAAGGTGTATTTGAGGATGTTGTCGAACTCCTCGACATCTTTCTGCCAATGGAAATGATAGGTCGGGATGTTCATCTGGGCCAGCAGCGCTTTGGTGTGCACAGCCATCTCGACCTGACAGGCGACCGGCTCTCGCAATTCACCCCGGTAGGAGATGATCATCGGCAGCGGCATGCGGTAAAACTGTGTCAGCGTGGCGAGCGTGTTGATGGTCACGCCAATGGCGGTGTTCTGCATGATGATTGCAGGGCGCTTGCCGCCCATGAAGGCACCGGCGCAGAGGCCCATGCCTTCGTCTTCCTTGTTGGCGGGAATGTGAAAGATGTCGTCGCGTTGCTCGATTTCGTCGATCACACCGGCCAGCTGTTTGCAAGGAACTGTGGTGACGAAAGATACATCGTTGGCGACAAGATCATCCGCGATCTTTCTGTGGATGTTCATCCTGGGATTGCCTTTCTTGGGTGGCACCGATGAGCGCTTTGGTGGGTTTAAGAACCGAGGTCGACGTGTATGCATGGCGTATGACGCACGATGCCGTCGAGCCGCGAAAATAGTCGCTGAGCCCGGGTTTGCGGGCCCCGTTCACGATGCAATCTATGGTGTTCGCATTCGCGTGGTTGATGATCGCGCGCGCGGTGTGTCCAGACACGATCTCGGTGGAAACGCCTTCGAACTCTTGTACCTTTTCCTGGGGTTCGTGGTGCGCAGGCCCGAAAGCCTTTCTAACGGTGTCTTCATCGCGGTCGGCCCGTACCGAGACTCGGTGGTCAAGCGCCAGCGGGACCAGAGATTTTCGATACATCTTCGTTCTCCGCTAGGGACGACGGGCTGCACCCAGGGTGTCGGGATGCCTCTCGGCGCCGCATGGGGCACGTCCGTCGTTTTCTAAAGGCGTCGGCTCCATCTGACAACGCGCGTGTTTCGACCCGCTCCAAGACACCCGGCGGTGCCAAAGCAGAGATTGCTTCATGGCTGGCAGAATGTCCAACGGCGCCAACGATCAATTCATGGGTCGCATTGTTTGGGACGACAGCGTTTTGCTGACACGGGTCCACAAGAAAAGCACGGTGGGCTTGGTTCGCCTCGACAATTGTATGTCGCTGACGTCCATCGCGCCAAACGCCAGGGTCCCTGCCAGCCCAAACGCGCTGCCACCGATCGCCGGTGTGCGTATGTCCCGCCCCTTTGGCAGCGCCTCCAGTGCAAGCCGTACAGCGTGCCAACTGACAGCCAAGGGTTCGGCCAATACGGCCTTGCCCAGGGAGGCATTGTCGGTCACGGTCGCCGCCCTTGAAGCGTCTGAGCATAGGAAAGCTATGGCCTCTCCATGCCTTGCATCCGATCATTGAGCCCGATGCAGATCTGGCCGGCGTTGCGCGCGATCCGGCTCCCGCCTTTTTATTTCATTTCAGGCACATGCGCCCGGATTGTAAAGAACAGGCCGACAGATTGATCGCCTGGGTTTGATCCCGGCTATCAGCGGTCACGGCTGTCAGCCGCCGCACTTTCCCCTGGTGGAGATTTGTGGCACGGGCCTGAGATTGACGGTATCGAAACGGTGATTTTCCGCCTCCCGGTCCGCAGCTACAAGCAGCCGTCCGAGATCTGTCACACCGATGTTCGAAGCTTGTCGGTAGTCATGCAGAAGCGCCGCCAGTTCGTCTGCGGAAAGGCCCAGCCGGACCTCGTCGCCCGCCTGTCGAAACGGGTAGACACGCCCGCTCAGCCGGTTGAACAGGATTGCTGACATGACCAGAAGCGCTGTCATCGCGCTAACCGGTACGAGGGCATAGAGGAAGCCCGTCTCCAGGACCGGGACAGGGTCGAGGGCGGCCAGCAAGGCGACCGCGCCGCCCGGCGGATGTAGGGCACGGGCAAACATCATTGCGAAAATGGCCAACCCCACGGCCAGAGGTGCGGCCCATGGTCCGGAATAAACCGACAAGACACCCACCGCGATCAGGGCAGAGAGCGTATTCCCGACAACTGCGGACCACGGCTGGGCGAGGGGCGCGTTTGGAGCCGCAAAGACGAGGACGGCCGTGGCTCCGAGAGGCGCGATCAGGGCAAGATGTGGCGCGTGATCGCTCGGGAAGGCAGACACGAGGAACGCGCAGAGACCGATGCCGAAGCACGCACCGAGAGCGGCGCGCCATGCGTCTGGTCCGGTTGGCTGGGGAAGCACCGGAAGGAAGCCTGAAAGATGGAAACGCCTTGTATGCATCAGGAGTCGCCTGCCTATTGATTACTTGCGGGCCTGAGTGCTTGAAGTATGTGCGAAATGCAAACTGTGCTTGCGCAATGACGAATGCCGTCAAGGCTAATCCGTCCTATTATTGGCCCTCACACTGGAACGGTTTCCCCGCCATAGCCCATGTTCTTGACTGCGCGATGTGGCTGAAGCGTTCTCACGAAGTAAATCATCTTTTTTGCCCCGGGACGAAGTTGGCCGTCATGGCCGGCTGGCCCCCGTGACCACCGCGATGGTAGCATACTCAATCACGCAAACGAACCAGAACCTCCAATGCTCATCCCGCTCTGACGTCCCATTTTATGTGACGGCGGACAGGCGTGCCGATCGGGTCTTCGGGCCTGATGAAACTCTTATCTTACGCAAAGGCCGCGGCTTCGTCGCGTATGCATGGCCTGGATGGAACGGGCATCTTAAACCATTAAAGTCATTGAATTTTATATGGAGAAATGAGTTCTATTTTTCAGATTTGAAATCGTCTGATTTTGATACGCGATGCTTTCGCTTCGGGATCCCTGCACGGGGATGAGCGTTGAATTTGTGGGGCATTTACGGCATCCTGATGAAATCAAACGGCGGCCAAACCCGTCAATTTCAGATCCATGCAACAACGCTCATCCCAAAGCTGTTAAATTACGGGAGTTGTACCGAGAGCCCGCCGATATCTACAGTCTAACTCCTGCAAAGACGTGGGGCGGCACAAGTCCCTAAATGAGTTCTGCCGCCTCCTTGCCGTTATGCGACGAACAGGAAATCCTGACCGCCGGCGTTGATGTCGATGCTTATCGCATCCTCCAGCACCAGGTCGCCGGTCCATCCTTCGAACCGCAAATCGCCCGTGTAGAAAAAGCTATTGCCGTCAAAAACGAGCGCATATTTGTCGACGGTCCAATTGTCATCGGCTCCGCTGATGAACCCGTCGCTGTTGGTGTCCAGGTCGGCCACGCTGTCAATGACATCACCGTTTGCCCCTCTGGCACCGAGGAACCGCAATATGTCCTCTTGATGGGTGAAGTCGGTGATCGTGGTGACGTCGCCAGCGGCCGAGGCAAGAGACGCAGCATCAAAGACAAACGTGTCGGCATTATCGCCACCCGTCAGTTCGTTGTTGCCTTCGCCCCCGCGCAACACATCTGCGCCGGCACCGCCGTTCATGACGTCATCACCGTTTTCCCCATACAGGTCGTCATTGCCGTCATGCCCGAACAGGCGGTCATTGCCGGAGCCACCGAAAAGATCGTCGTCACCGTCATTGCCGTAGAGGTTGTCGTCACCGCCCCTGCCGCGCAGCCAGTCGTTGCCGTCGCGGCCCCATATGGTGTTCTCTCCATTGGTACCGGCGACCTGGTCGCGGCCGCTGCTGCCGTTGTAGTTTTCGATGCTGACCAGTGTCTCGGTTCCGCCAACGGTCAAATTGGTCGCGGTCCCGTTGATCAGGTCCACGCTCCAGCGGTGCGCGCTGTAGGAATTGTCAACCGTATCGACGCCGGTGCCACCGTGCAGGATGCCGTCGGCACCGAAGCCTCCGCTGAGGATGTCGTTGCCGCTGCCGCCGTACAGATAGTCGACACCGTTTTCACCCCAAAGCCGGTCATTGCCTGCACCGCCGAACAGGCTGTCATTGCCGTCACCGCCAATCAGATAGTCGGCACCGTCGCCACCACTCAGGACATCGGTTCCATCTTCGCCATAGAGCCGGTCATGTCCATCCTGCCCATACAGCCGGTCATTGCCCGCGCCGCCCCTGAGCGTGTCATTGCCTGCTCCGCCTTCCAGGCGGTCGGCACCGTCACGACCATATAGCCGGTCAAAGCCGTCACCGCCATAAAGCCTGTCATTGCCCCCGCGGCCGTCGATGTAATCGTTGCCGTCATCGCCACGCAGGGTGTTGCTGCCACCGGTGCCATAGATCCGGTCGTTGCCGCGCGAGCCGATCGCGCTTTCGAAACTGCTGATGGTTTCCGAGCCGGGCGCGGACAGGTTGTTCGCAGTCGAGGCTGCCAGGTCGATCCGGAATGCATTGCTGGTATAGCTGTAGTCGATGGTATCATGACCCGACCCGCCATCAAGCACGGAATCCTGGTCGAACCCGCCGCGGATCGTGTCATTGCCCGCGCCGCCATAGATCCGGTCGACGCCGTTGCCTCCATCAATGACATCGTTGCCGGACCCACCGAAGATAAGGTCGTTGCCGGCCCCGCCATTGATCACGTCGTCTCCGCCTCCGCCACGGAGGGTATCGTTTCCGTTATTGCCGTTGATCGTGTCATTGCCGCCGTAGCCGAAGATATTGTCGGCGAAAGGGGTGCCGGTCAGAAGATCGGCCAGTGGGGTACCAAAAATATTCATCGTTCATATCCTTCAAGAAGTGTTTCGTCAGAACATTTGACGCCAGGATATGTTGAGGTGTGAGGCGTCAGACGGACGTCAGATGGGTGTCAACTGACTGTCAGGCTGGTGTGCGCCATGTGAAAAATGTTGGGGGAAACGGCGTTTTGGTGGCGATTTCCTGCTTTGCGCAACAACGCGCGCTTGCTGACGCCGTGTATGGATCTATGCCTGCGCTTGCTATCAGAAGCGATCTGGCGCAACCTCAAAGTGCATTTTTACAACTCGTCGCTCTGCTCTAACTAGATTAGTACGTGTACAAGAACTGAACATGACGCCATGTCCGAATGTCTCGGAACATATCTGGTTGTGCGCCTGTTCGGCGCGCTCTCCATTGGGTTTTCCGATGGGTCGCAATTGCGGATTCCAGGCGGCCGGCAAAAAGCACTGGTCGCCTTGCTGGCTTCGGCCCCGGACATGCGGCGCAACCGCGCTTGGCTTATCGACAAGCTTTGGTCGGACAGCGACCCTGTGCGCGGACGTGCGAACCTGAGACAGTTGTTGCACGCGGTCAAACAAACGTTCGGAGCGGAGTTCCAGGACCTGTTTGAAGTTGCCACGGATACAATCGGGCTAAGACCGGGATGCGTCGAGTTGAGGGGCAACCCGGAGGATGGGGAGTTGCTTGAAGGCTTTGATCTTGCGCAGGAAGGATTCGAGGACTGGTTGCGCGATCAGCGCCAATCGGTCGCGGGCCGTGCCGCGTTGTTCGCGCAATCTGTGCCACAGCCGACGCAAACGGTGTTGCCACGCATTGTAGTTTGGCCGTTTGGGGAGATCGCGCAAGCAGCTCGAAGCGGCATTGGGGACGCGCTCGCACACGAAATCACGTCGGGTTTTGCGAGATCTCAACTTATCGACGCTATTTCGCATTTTTCGGCGCGTGCGGTTGCGGACGGTCACGGTGCGCCGATGTCTTCCGCGGACAGCCTGAAAGCAGACTATGCGGTCACCGGTCAGTGCAGACAGATCAATGACTCGCTGACTGTCAGCGTGACGCTCTATGACCTGACCGCGCAAAGGGCAATCTGGTCCGACACGCACAAGATCGGGTTCCGCGGCTTTCTGGCTGGCGACGATACGCTGGTCGGGCATGTCGTGGGACAGTCGCTTAGGTTGATCATGTCCCGATCGGTGGCGGCAAGCGTGACAATACCCCTGCCGCGATTGCAGGCGCACAGTCTGATGATGTCGGGCGTTTCGCTGATGCATGCGTTTGAATATCCATATTTCCGACGCGCCGAGGCCCAGCTACGCGAGGTTGCTCGACGCTGCCGCGGTCATTCAGAACCCTTGGCCTGGCTTGCTCAGTGGCATCTTCTGCGGGTTTTTCAAAAGTGGAGTCCGGACCCTGAGGAGGACCGGCGACAGGCGCGCGCGGCCATTGCGGCCGCACTGGATCTTAACCCGGTCTGCCCATTGTCTCTGGCCATCGACGGTAACATTCATACGATCCTGTACGGGGATTTCGAGAGCGCGGCGCGGCGCTTTTCTGCGGCGCAAGCGATCAATCCAAGCAGCGCGATGATCAACCATCTGGCCTCGGTCCTTGCGACGTTTCGCGGCGAAGGCACCGAGGCTGTCAGGCTGACAGAGCGCGCCTATGCGCTGTCGCCGCGCGATCCCCGGCAACCGTTTTTCCAGACGCTCAGCGCCGGTAGCTATGTTGTCGGCGGGCGTTATGGGCAAGCCGTGGAAATGGCCGAGGCGTCGCTGCGGCGTAACCCCAATCATCTGTCTGCGCATCGCTGCCGGGTGATCGGACTGCAACTTGGCGGGCGCGAGGTCGAAGCGCGCACCGCCGCAGCCGAACTGCTGCTGGTCGATCCGGGCCTGACGGTTAGCAATTACTTGCGCGATCATCCTGCTGGTCAGAGCGATCTGGGTAACAGGTTGGGCGATGCGCTGAAAAAGGCCGGTATTCCGGCCAACTGAACATTTAGACGAAGGATATCGAACCGTGCCAATTCTGCAGTCTCTCCAGAGCCTTCAATCCCTTCAATCGCTGCAATCCTTGCAGAGCCTGCAAAGCCTCCAGTCGCTGCAATCGCTTCAAAGCCTGCAAGGCACGCCGGCCAGCCCGATGGGGCTGCTCACGGCAAGAGATGGGATTGTCGGTCCCTGGCAAGGCACTATTGATCCGCCTAAACGATCACCGGGTGCGGCAGAAAACATGCGCGCGTGGCCGGACTGGTGCGGGCAGGTTGTGCTGAACAATGAAATCCTGTCGCGACTGACCTACAGCTTCGACCCTGTCGAAGGTGCGGCGATTGTGCATCTGCTGGATTTCAGGAACCCAGAACAGATCGCGGTGGTGCCGCTGGCGCGGCTGATCGCGCCCGAGGCCGAAGACTTTGCGATTCAGGCACGGATCGTGAATGATTATGCCGATCTGCGTCCGGACCGGATGGCCGAAGTCACCGATCAGGCGGCTGGAACACTGGGCTATTTTGCGCGGCTTATGCCGCTTGACATGGGGCGCATGCCGCTGACGCGGCATGTGCTGGGACTTGCGCAGGATTGCGCGCTGCACGTGGCGCAGCATTGCAAGCATCTGCTGGCATGTCGGCGCCCCGATGCGCTTTCGTCGCAGATTCAGCCGATGATCCCGACCCCGGGACACAGCACCCTGCCCAGCGGGCACGCCACCGAAGCCTTCGCCATTGCGGGCGCGCTGCAGCGGCTGGTTCCGCTTGAGTTCAAAACCGAAGATCTTGACGCGAAACTGATCCACATGGCGGCCCGTATCGCTGTCAATCGCACAGTGGCCGGAGTACATTTTCCCGCTGACAGCTTTGCCGGGGCGGTGCTGGGATTTGCGGTTGCAGATGTGATCGCGCGCCGCGCAGGGGATCCCGGCGACATCTTTGCGGTCCGGTTTGACGGGCGGGGCATTCGGCATGCAGATTTTTATGCGTCGCGCGTCTGGAAAGACGCACAACGGCAGGATTTCACGACAGATGATGGTGTCGAAATCACCCGTTTTCTACCTGACTCGATCGCTACGGATACCTCAGGTATTCTGCGCTGGCTTTGGACAGAGGCGCGACAGGAATGGAGCCGGTGATATGGCTTATCAATGGCTCTCGGAACAAGAACTGGACGCCCGCGCGGCCGATTTGCAAATCGCCCCGCACCCGGCACTGGAACCTGTCAGCGCATGGCTTTTCCGGCAGCACAGCCCGTTCTTGGCGGCTGGCGGGCTGACAGAGGCTGAGGCCTCTCTCTATTCCATGGCAATTGACGGCGATGGGTTTGACGCTTCGGCAAATGGTGCTTTCAAGGCCAGGGAGGTGCCGGGCGTTCAGGGCCGGGCCGGCTCTGGCCATTTGTTCAGCGATGCCTTTTTAGGACCGTTGCTGCGTTCGATCAAAGACGATATCGATGATCCGAGTGTCTATGTTCTACCCGTTCCGGCAGATGGCGTTTTGCGCGACGCGGACCTGGGGGCGCGGAATGGGTTAGGCGCGCCATCGGACGATGCGATGCGCAGTCCGGATGCGGCACCGCCCCGGGCCGTCATCGGAATCATCGATCACGGTGTGAATATCTTTCACCAGCGTTTTCGCTCTGGCAGGACGGCAAGTCGCGTGGCCTTTGCATGGTTGCAGGGGGCGCAGAGTCAGGGCCAGCTTCCGTTTGGTGCAGAGTGGCATCGCGGCCAGATAGAAGCAGCGCAGATCGAAGCGGGGGATGACGAGGACGCACTGCTGCGCCAGATCGGGGCGGATTTCGAACGCCCGGGGTTTCGGCCGCTTGCGCAACGCACAAGCCATGGCACGCATGTTCTGGATCTGGCCGCGGGAATGGATCCGTTTGACCCGGTAGGTGCGCGTTATCCGATCATTGTCGTGACCTTGCCACCCGAGGTGACACGGGAAACCTCGGGGTCCATGTTGGCGCTGCCGTTTGTCCTTGGGCTAGAGTACATTCTAGACCGGGCGCGCTGGCTGACGTGCGGACACGGCGTGCCCCCTCAGGTCTATGTCAATTTCAGCTTCGGACTTTCCGGGGGGCCGCGCATGGGGGGGCATCAGCTCGAGAAAACCGTGCATCGGTTGGCGGCGCGACATGTCGAAAAGACGGGTGCTGATCGACCGCCAGTGGTCGTCGTGGCTGCGGGAAATCGCAACATGGCGCGGGGCCATGCCCAAAGCCTCCCCTGCGCCAAGGAATTGTCGGTAACATGGCATATCCAGCCTGCCGATCCCACCTCGAACTTCCTCGAAATGCGCATCGTAGCCGAACGCGGTTCCATAGACGGTGTTGATTTTTGCCTGACCCCTCCGGGACAATTGCAACCGCTGTGTGCAAGACTGTCTGTCCCAATCGAAGACCCGCTTGAGGGGCCACAACTCCTGGGGCTGAATACCTCCCTGATAGGGCGGGTGTCCGCACGCCAGGTCTCCGGGCGCGTGACGATTCTGACACTTGCCCTGGCTCCCAGCGATCCGGGGTCAACGGGCGGCACTGCCGCACCCGCAGGAGATTGGCAGGTATCAGTTCAAGTGCCAGGCGCGACGCCGGACCGGATCGATGCCTATGTGCTGCGCGACGATGTCCCCTATGGATTTCGCGATGGCGGGCGGCAAAGCTATTTTTCCGATCCCGGCTACGTCGATCGGGACGAGCAGGGTCGGCCCGTCACCGAGGATCCCGCAGGAGCCCCCAGCCTCATCCGGCGGGCGGGAACCGTCAATGCCATCTCGACGGGCGAACGCCACATTGAAAATACACGAGTTCTTTGGGTCGTCGGTGGGTATGTTGGGCTGGACGCGACCGGCCAGTTGCGCGCTGCGGACTATTCGGCGGCCCCGTTGGACGATGGCGTCGAACAGATCGACGGCAGCGCGCAGAGCGAATTCTCGAAGGTCCTGCCTGGCGTTCTGGCTGCCGGAACGCGATCCGGATCGCGGGTCCTTCTTAACGGTACCAGTGTTGCCGCTCCTCAGATGGTTCGACACCTGGCAATGGGACAAGGTACTTTGAGACCGCCTTCAGACAACGCGCAGAAAATTCGTCTTGGACAGTCGGTGTTAAGTCTCAGGACCTGAAAAGAGGGCGCTGGCCAGAGAGAGCTGCTTGAGGCGGAATGGTCCGCCCCCAGCGAGCGGTTCGTTTCGAATGTTTGTGCATGGTCGGCGTCTGGCGATAGCCTGGCTCTGCTCGGATTTGGCATCCTTGACCGGCAGCGTGTCGTTTTTCTCTTGCGGATCGGTTTGGGCGAAGTTGCAATACATGGTGCCGGTATCCGGTGCCATCGGCGAGAAACGCTCGGGAAAACCCGTGGTGGCGATCTCGATACGGCGCTGACCCCGATCGCAGCGGATCCGCGCGCAAGAAGGCCAGATCGAATGCGGAGGGAGAACGGACGCTGTAGGCTGCGTCCTTGAATTCTTTCGGCAATGCAGGACGTATGAAAGGTTCCACGGGATCGGCGGCGCACAACAGTTGGGATCCGGAGCGTTACGTCTGGTGGCGGTTTACTGTGACCGTCCTGCCCGAAGTCGGGCGGTTTGGAGGCCTCAGCAGATTGCGCCTGCGCGCAAGCCGCAACAAGCTTGGCGCTTCTTTATGTGCACCAGGTTTATGTGTACGAGGAAAGTTGCCGCACGTATTTGCGGCAATGGGTTGCGCCCGCATGTCTGCGGACCTGATGAGCCATCCTCAGAAAATCACTGCCATGATCGTCCTCCACGACTTGATCGAGGGTCGCCGAAAAGCAGAAAAGGAGCCCCAAGGCCTGCATAATATCTCTCTCGATTGACTCGAAAAATCTATGCCACTATCTTTTTTGGCTACGCGAAGAGGAGACCGGACTGCGACTTCGGCATCCGGCACATACGAATACGAGAGTCACTGGCGGGGACCGCTCGCGCTGGAGCGGGTATTTCTTGGATCTGTGAGGAGGAGACGATTGTCGATGCGCGGGCGATGACGCAACAAAACGCGGGCCTCATAGATCCGGACAACCTTTCGGATTGGGTGCCCGGCAAGGTCCTGTGCGAAAGCAAAGGACTTGCCTGGAAAGATGTGTCGCAACGCACCTACCGCTATCACGGGCAGGACGTGGAAATTCCGCCGATGGATGCCTTCATGATTGTCCAGTACCGCAAGGGCAGTACGCCGATGGATCGTGAGTTCGATGGCCATTGGACGCGGACGAAATGCGCTCCCGGCCATTTTTCACTGCTATCGCGGTCGATGCAATCGCACTGGAACTGGACCGAGGGGCTGATTGTTTCGCACCTCTACCTGACAGACGGGTTGATGACCCGCGTGGCACGCGATGTGCAGGGGCAGGATGTCAAGCAAGTCGTCTTGCATGATGTGTTGCAGGGGGCCGATCCTGTGGTCAACCATATCGCGGATCAGCTGACATCCGAGGCTGCGTCGCGGGGGCCCGCCGGATCGCTCTATGCAGAGGCGCTGTCTGTGCAATTGGCCGTGCATCTGCTGCGCAACTACGCATCGTTTGAAACGCGCCCTGCGCCCGGGTTGGCGGGGCTTTCGCAATCCGATCTCAACCGTCTCGAAGACTATATCGAGGCCCATCTTGCAGAACCGCTGGCGCTGGACGATCTGGCAGACATGCTGGGAATCGGAGTCTGGACACTGAACCGCCACCTGCGGGCCAGTGTCGGGAAATCCGCATATGCCTTTGTCCAGGGCAAACGGGTGGACCGTGCATGCGCCATGCTGCGTGAACCGCACCGGGCTCTCAAAGATATCTCGGCCGCGTGCGGTTATTCGGATCAGGCCCACATGACGCGCAGTTTCCGCAAGGCGATTGGGGTCACACCCGGGCAGTATCGCAAGGGTCTGTGACCCGGCCCTTGTCCGGATTGTTCAAATCTTCCCCCTGAAATGTGCAAGACAGACCCTGCCTGATCCGGCAGGCTCAGAGCGTGTCGCTGTTCTGGACCGTGAGGCCCCATAGCGCGACACACCGAACGACCGCGAAGAGGCGGACATCACACTCTGGGAGGAGATCTATGTTAGATTCGACACAAACTGCCGTTTCGGCGGGCCGAAAAACTGTGCCTGCTCAACTGGATGCGCTGGTTATCGGCGCAGGCGTGGCGGGACTCTATCAACTGCATCAACTGCGCGAGCTGGGCCTGAAAGTCCATGGTTGCGACGCGGCTGGAGATGTGGGGGGGACATGGTATTGGAACCGCTACCCCGGCGCGAAATTCGACAGCGAGGCCTATATCTACCAGTATCTCTTTGATGAAGGCCTCTACAAGGGGTGGACATGGAGCGAACGCTTTCCCGCACAACCCGAGATCGAGCGCTGGTTGCATTACGTCACCGACAGCCTGAATCTGCGCGACAGCCTGTCATTCTCGACCACCGTCACCAACGCCACCTTCAACGAAGATACCGGCCGCTGGACGGTCGAAACCGATCAAAGGGACGTGATCGATACGCAATACCTTGTCTGTTGCACCGGCATGTTGTCGGCCCCCTTGCAGGATAGGTTCCCCGGGCAGGCTAGCTTTGAGGGGGATATCGTGCACACGGCGCGTTACCCGCGCGAAGGGCTGGACATGGCGGGGAAACGCGTTGGCGTGATCGGCACGGGCGCCACCGGCATCCAGGTGATTCAGACCATCGCGCCGGAGGTCGACCGACTGACGGTTTTTGTCCGCACGCCACAATACGTTCTGCCGATGAAAAACCCGAAATACGGACCCGAAGAAGCTGCATGGTACAAAGGGCGGTTCGAGGAATTGCGCAGCAACCTGCCGCATCATTTCGCCGGGTTCGAGTACGATTTCGAAAACACATGGGCCGACCTGACGCCCGCTCAACGCCACGCCGTGCTGGAAGAAATGCACGCCGACGGATCGCTGAAGCTCTGGCTGGCGTCGTTCGCCGAGATATTCTTTGACGAGGCGGTTAGTGAAGAAGTGTCAGAGTTCGTGCGCGAAAAGATGCGCGCACGGCTGAAGGATCCGGCGCTGATCGATATTTTGGTGCCCAAGTCCGGCGACTATGGTTTTGGCACCCACAGGGTCCCGCTCGAAAGCAACTATCTGGAGGCCTATCTGCGCGATAATGTGCAGGCGGTCAGCGTCCGAGACAATCCGATCGCCGAGATCGTCCCCCAAGGCGTCAAGCTGGCGGATGGCACGGTCCATGAACTGGACGTGATCATCATGGCGGTGGGCTTTGACGCGGGCTCTGGCGCGCTCACCCGGATCAACATCACCGGGCGCAATGGCATGACCATCCGCGACGAATGGGCCAAGGACATCCGCACCACGATGGGCCTGATGAAATACGGCTTTCCCAACTTCTTCATGACCGGCGCGCCGCTGGCGCCCTCGGCGGCACTTTGCAACATGACGACCTGTCTGCAACAGCAGACGGAATGGATTGCGGGCTGCATCGGATATATGCGAGACAGTGGCCAGGACATGATCGAACCCACCCTTGAAACAGAAGACGCATGGGTCGCGCATCATGACGAGACAGCAAGCGCCAACCTGATCTCGAAAACCGATTCCTGGTACAACGGAGCCAACATCGAGGGCAAACCGCGCCGCGTGCTTTCCTACACCGGAGGTGTCGGCACATATCGCGCCAAGTGCGAGGAGATCGCCCGCAGTGGCTATGCATCCTTCGCGCAGACCCGGGTGAAGGCCCCGCAATCGGCCTGAAATCCCAGACCGGTGCCCGGCTTTTCATTCTCGCCGACAAGTCCAGGCACCCCCGACACAGACATTACA
This sequence comes from Sedimentitalea nanhaiensis DSM 24252, assembly GCF_000473225.1. Lineage (GTDB taxonomy): Bacteria > Pseudomonadota > Alphaproteobacteria > Rhodobacterales > Rhodobacteraceae > Sedimentitalea > Sedimentitalea nanhaiensis. Next base: position 4,063,161 of record NZ_KI421509.1, on the reverse strand, counting down.
GGAGCAATTCCATGACACTTCCCTTCAACGCGGACACAATTCTGCTAGACACCGTCTCGACCGAGCCGGGCGTCCCCGGTGTCGTCGCCATGGTCACGGACCGTGACAGCAACATCTACGAAGGCGCGGCCGGTCTGCGCAGCACTGACGGTGATGCGGCGATGACGACCGACAGTGCCTTCGCCCTCTTCTCGACGACCAAGGCGATCACCGCGACCGCCGCCTTGCAACTGGTCGAAGAGGGTAAACTGGACCTCGACGCCCCGGCCGGCACCTATGCCTCCGACATCGGCAAGTTGCAGGTTATCGAGGGTTTCGACACCGCCGGAGAGCCGATCCTGCGGGCGCCCAAACGGGCGGTGACGACGCGTGATCTGCTGCTGCACACAGCCGGTTTCGGCTATGATTTCTTCAACGAGACCTACAAACGTCTGGCCGACGAAAAGGGCCAGCCCAGCGTGATCACCGCGTCCAAGGCCGCGCTCATGACACCGCTGCTCTTCGACCCCGGCGAAGAGTGGATGTACGGCGCCAACATGGACTGGGCCGGGCAGGTTGTCGAAGGTATCACGGGCAAGCGTCTGGGCGAAGTCTTTCAGACCCGGATCTTTGACCCGCTGGGCATCGAAGACATGACCTTCGAGCTCAACGGTGGCTTGCGCTCCCGCCTCGCCGGGATGCACGCCCGCGGCGAGGACGGCGCTCTCACCCCGATGGAGTTTGAACTGCCCGACACGCCAGAGGTCCACATGGGCGGTCACGGTCTCTATGGCACGGTGGGCGACTACATGCGCTTCATCCGCATGTGGCTGAACGACGGCATGGGTCCGCATGGCCGCGTCCTGAAGCCCGAGACCGTCGCCATGGCCGAAAGGAACCACCTCGGCGACAAAAAGATCGGTATGTTGCCAGGGGTCATCCCAAGCCTGTCGAATGACGCCGAGTTCTTTCCGGGGCAGTCCAAATCCTGGTCCTTCAGCTTCATGGTCAACGACGAGGACGCGCCGACAGGCCGCCCCGCAGGATCGCTTGGCTGGGCGGGGCTTGCGAACCTGTTCTACTGGATCGACCGAAAAAACGGCTACGGCGGATTCTGGGCGACACAGATCCTGCCCTTCGCGGATGCCGCTTCTTTTTCCGGCTACATGAACTTCGAAAGCGCTTTTTACGCCTCGTTGAAAGCGGCAAAAGCTGCCTGAACATGATAGTCGACCGCCGGCTTACCGGCGGTCGATCTGATTTTCTGTTTACGCGCTCTTTCATTTCGCGTTTCCCGTGGCTTTTTGGAGACCAGTTTCATTCATCGACGCTCCTAACCGACAGTATTTTCTGCCGGTTTTCTGCGGATGTGATCAAGGCTTGTCTCACGAATGCGCCATGCAACCCACGATGCAAGCTTTGAGCACGTTTTTGTCGGTCTCTGCGTCATGGAGCGATACCGCCGAGACGTCCCGCTTGTGGGTCATGGCCAGCTCGACATTGAGCGCGGCCAGCCACGCGTCGATATCACCGATAAACTAAACGCCGCAGTTAGATCTAAGCCACCGCTCCTCTTGCGTCTCCGTCGCTTTTGCCCGTCCGATATATCCTTATCGCCACGCCAGATCAGACACTTTCGATCTGCGGGGTGGATGACGGTCTGCTTGCTATCAAAAGAGGTGGTCCTGGATATTCGACCAGTTTGCAGCCTATCTATGCGGCATCGCTCATCGCGGTCTTTTCTTCGCTGCGTTCGGCGGCCAGCCCGGCCATCGTCCCGGTGAAAACACCTCTGTCGTGCCATCGCTTCCAACGATCATACAGGGTCTTCTGGGGTCCATACTCTTTGGGCGCATCCCGCCAACGCAAGCCATTGCAATCGATCAGGATAATGCCGCCCGGCACGCGCCGATCATCGACGCAGGGCTTGCCGTGGGACTTCGGGAAATAAGGCTCAAGGCGCGTCATCTGCGCATCGCTCAGCCAGAAGATATCAGACATGTCCCCGCTCGTGTGCGAACCGTGAGACATGCGGCGCGGCGCAAACCAATGGGTCCTGACCCTGGTGGATGCGCAGTCATTGGCAGCGTTGAGATTGCAAACGGCCCCGCTGACTTTGGGCCTGTCCCAGACGCAGCGGTCCAGCTTACGCGTTGCGGCCATTCGTGCGGGCTGCAGCATTCCCAGAAACAACTCAGAATTACTCCAGACACCCGATAGATCGATTAGCGCTAAACGTCCGCCACGACTTCGCCCTTCATCTCCCCGGTCATCCGCGCCATATCCTCTTTGTGGACTGAATTGCGAACCTCGTCGATCTTCAGCTCGGCTGTGTCCCTTGTTCTCTTGTCCGGCCATTCTGTAATCGCGGCGCTCGTCCGTTCGCTGGTGCGTATCACTGTGATGCGGCTTGCCCCAAGACTCTTTAGCGCGGGCAGGCGTTTTTCCTCGATCGCGCGCAGAGAAATATTGTAGTCGGTTCCGTCGGCGATCTCCCAGGTGGTGATTGTGATGTAACGCATATTCCCCTCCTTCGGTTGCGGTTTCATTCTAACATAAAAACGGACAATATGACTTGTCTGAACCGCCCCGGGTTTACCGGAGAGGGTTTGGTTCAATAGTTAGGCGTTTGATCCCATGGTTTGATGGTGCGATCCATTCGCGGGAATGGAAGGATGCATTATGGGACAAGCCCGTCACGGCTGCGCCACGCACTGTTACCCGGCAGGCGATTTGCAAAGGCAAATCTGCCGGGAGGGCACGCACGCCATCCGAGCAGCCATACAGCGATCCACTGCCCGGCAGGGCATTGCGCAGCGATGGCGCGAGAGGGGCGCTTTGACCGCGGCGTTGAGCCGGGAGCTTGGCATCAACGTCAAGACTGTTGCGAAATGGCGGACTGACAATGGCGTCCAGTTTGCGGAACAGCCTCGGAATCGGAACGCCATCTATTCCAGACCAATGCGGTTCGACATGATCTGTGAAACCAATGGGATCGAGCACCGGCTAACAAAGCCAAACCATCCGCGGACCAACGTCCAGTTCGGGGGTGGGCACAACCTGGGGGTCTTGAGCTAAGGTGTCGCGGCTTATCAATTACTGGAGGCCGCCATGGAAGTCCGGATTATCGTCGAAACGACTGCTGAGAAGGGGGAAAGCGGACACACGAACTTCGCCGTCTCAGTCTCGGCGTTGCGCCCCTCGCCGCCACCTCGCCTGCCTCCCAATTTCGGCGCGATTTGGGCACCCTCGGGTGGGACGGTCGGCGTCCCGTCACCGTGATTTCAGACGGGGAGGCCGCGCTCCCAAACCTAATCCGCGGCGCAACCAATGGAAAAGTGCGGCACATCCTTGATTGGGGCACATCTCGATACGGGTTCAGCATATTGAGAACGCAATCAGGGGGCTAGTTCAGGCCGAGAGCTTCCCAGGAATGCCCGTAATCTTCACGAAACCGGCTGAGAGTTTGCGATGGAATCTTTGGCACGGCAAAATCCAGACCGCTGGCACCGATCTTCAATGGCGGATTGCCGATTGTGCAAGGTTTTCAAAAGCAGACCCCGCGATTCGCGAAGCGGCATCGAGGGCCTTGGCGCGGTGCTATAGCCTCTCCAGCTATCTCGCTAACAGCATGGAATCATTGACCAACTGCGGTCGGCGAGATCGCCAAGGCCTGCCGATCTCGACTTCCCGTGCAGAAGGCTGTGTCGATGACACCGGCAACGCTCGCATGGGGAAATGTCGCCGGATGAGATGGTCGCCTCGCGGAGCTCACAATGTGGCCGTCACCCGAGCGGCCGTTCTTGATGGGCGTTTGTCAGTTTCAAACGCCAAGATAGCGGCATGAGACCCCCAGGTATTGCCCACTCCCCTTTCGGCCTCGAACCGGGGTCAAAGAGCGATCTCGGCGTAGCCGAAGCCGTCGATCAGATATTCCTTGTGCCTTCCATTTCCCCAGATGGTTGCGCCGTAAGCAGAGTGCGTCCGGCCGGTTATATCGAGGCGTGGCGATGAACGCGTGCGTGCCGGACGCCAGTACCCGGGTCATGGGGCGGCGTTGCTATTCCTTTTGCAATCTCCGCCTTGCAACTTATTCTTTGTGCCATGAGAGACATGTCAGGCCAGAGATCGCCCGGTAGTTTGCGCATTCTGTGCGAAGCGGCGCCCGATTACGGCGTCACCGCCGAGGCGTGCCTGGCGGGGACAGGGCTTGTCGCCTTTGATCTTTACAGCGAACATACCCATGTTCCGCTCGAGCAGGAGCTTCGTGCGATAGGGAATTTTCTCAGGCTCGCACCATACCGTCCGGGGCTGGGGGTCGAGATCGGACGGCGGTTCCGGCCTGAGGTGTTTGGGATATGGGGCTACGCCATCCAGAGCAGCCCGACCTTTCGTGCGTGCCTGCGGACAGCGAGAGCCTTCGCCAACCTGTCGTTCATAATTGCGCCCCTCGATCTGGACGAACGCGGCGACCCGCCGCGGCTGATCTTTGACATCGGAAAATTGCCGACCGGGCTCAAAGGTTTCGTGCTGGAACGACAGCTTACCATCGTGGCCGGTTTCAGCACCTGGCTGATGCCGGATTTCCCCCTATCGAAGCTCACGCTCCAGACAACCCTGAATACGCCCGAACTTGCGGCCGCCATTGAAAAGATGCTTGGCATCGCTGTAACGCTCGATTGCGCTAGGGACGCACTCGAACTTCCCGGCGCCCTGATGGATGAGCCGTTGCCCCGGCATGATCCGGCAGTCATGGAGCAATGCCTGCGCCAGTGCCGTCAGTTGCTGAAGCAAGAGGACTCCGGCGATCTATACTGGACCTCTCGGGTGCGCGAGGCGGCATTGACCGGGATAGAAGGCGATCACACCGTAGGATCGGTTGCCACGAGGCTCGGCATGACGGAACGGACATTGCGCCGACGTCTCTCGGATGAGGGCACCAGTTTTCGGAAAATTCTTCTGGAGAGCCGTTTGGCGATCGGCCACGAGCTTTTGAAAACAGCGGGAATGGACGTGTCATCGGTTGCCTGGCGGATCGGGTATTCCGAGCCTTCGAGTTTCATTCGCGCTTTCACGAAGGAATTTGGGTGTTCGCCGGGCAGTATGAAGCAACGGGTTTCCGGGGCGCGGTAAGATACCACCGCGAGGCCCGCACGGATCGATTTCATGGCCGAAAATATCAATTTATTGTCCGCCGCTGCTCTTCCATGCGGCGCCCAACTTCTTTTCAATACTGGGAATGAGGGAGGTACCATGAAGTTTGACCATGTCATCGTCGGAGGGGGATCCGCCGGGGCGGTTCTGGCCAACCGGCTGAGCGAAGATCCCGGCACCCGCGTGTGCCTTCTGGAGGCCGGTGGCCCCGGGACCGGCATTTTCTATCGGATGCCCGCTGGCGCCGTGGCCGTTGTGCCGAACAAGCCTTTCAGGCTGGGCAACTGGGCCTTTGAGACCGTGCCGCAGAAAGGGCTGAACGGGCGCCGGGGATATCAGCCGCGCGGCAAGGTGCTTGGTGGGTCTAGTGCTATCAACGCCATGCTTTATGTGCGTGGACAGCGTCAGGATTACGACACCTGGGCCGAACTGGGCTGCGATGGCTGGGGCTGGAACGATGTACTTCCCTATTTCATCAAGGCGGAAAACAATGAACGCGGCACCGACGATCTGCATGGCGCAAACGGGCCGTTGCAGGTATCGGATCAGAAGGAACCGCGCCGGATCAGCCGCGATTTCGTGACGGCGGCAACGCAGCTTCAGCATCGCGAAACCCGCGATTTCAATCGGGGCGACAACGAAGGGGCCGGCCTTTATCAGGTGACGCAATTCCACGACAAGGACAAGAACGGCGCGCGCTGCTCGACCGCCACGGGCTATCTGTTTCCCGTCATGGAGCGCCCCAACCTGAAGGTGATTACCGGGGCGCACGCCAAGGAACTGATCCTGGATGGCAAGCGCGTGACCGGTGTGATCTACAAGATGAACGGACAGGGACAGGACATCGCCGTCAATGCCACGCGTGAGGTCATCCTCTGTGGCGGCGCGTTGAAGTCGCCGCAGATCTTGCAGGTGTCCGGTATCGGCGATCCCGGGGATCTGACCAAACATGGCATCAAGGTTCGCCATAACCTGCCGGGTGTCGGCAAGAACTTGCAGGACCACCTGGATTTCACCCTGTCCTACAAGTGTTGATTGTCACTGAGAACTGACCCGGCAACTGCAGAAATTGTCATTGAGAATTGACCCATGTGCAACCTTGCCCCTGCTTGATTCAGCTGGGGGCTATTGGAGTGGTAGACATGGGATTTTTGAGGGTCATTCGGAAATGGGCGCTGCGAGACAAGATGCCCATTCGCGAGATTGCGCGGCGAACAGGCGTGTCTCGCAACACGATCAAGAAATATCTGCGGGCCGGGATTGTCGAACCCGAATTCCAGAGACCGGACCGGCCGAGCAAGCTGGATCCGTATGCTGAGAAGCTGACAGCTTGGTTGCTGTCTGAGCAGCGCAAAACACGCAAGGAGCGGCGGACTGCCAAGCAGATGCATGCCGATCTGGTGCAGCTTGGCTTTGATGGCTCATATGAGCGGGTCGCGGCCTTTGTGCGGGACTGGAAGGGTGAACGGCAACGCGCGTATCACACGACTGACCGCGGGGTCTTCGTTCCGCTGGTGTTCCAGCCTGGCGAGGCGTTTCAATTCGATTGGAGCGAGGACTGGGCCTATGTTGGCGGCGAGCGGATCAAGCTTCAGGTCGCCCATATCAAGCTGTCGCACAGCCGCGCCTTCTTGGTGCGGGCCTATCTGCTGCAAACGCATGAGATGCTGTTCGATGCCCACTGGCATGGCTT
>NZ_KI421509.1:3800164-4056235 GCF_000473225.1 Sedimentitalea nanhaiensis DSM 24252 | reverse complement strand
GGAACTGGGAAATCGCATGTCGCCACCGCTCTTGGCATCCAAGCGATCGAACATCACCGTAAACGCGTCCGCTTCTTCTCGACGGTTGAGTTGGTCAATGCGCTGGAGCAGGAAAAGGCCCAAAACAAGGCGGGGAAGATCGCTGAGGCGCTGGTGAAAACCGACTTGGTGATCCTGGATGAGTTGGGATATCTGCCGTTCAGCGCTTCGGGAGGCGCGTTGTTGTTCCACCTTCTCAGTAAACTCTACGAGCGCACCAGCGTCGTCATCACCACGAACTTGAGCTTCAGCGAATGGGCCAGCGTGTTCGGCGATGCGAAAATGACCACCGCGCTACTCGACCGCCTTACCCACCGCTGCCACATCCTGGAGACCGGCAATGACAGCTATCGGTTCAAGGCCAGCTCGGAGACAGCGAAAAAGAAACGAAAGGAGACAGCAGCATTGACGCCATCATGACGCAAAGAACATAACAGCTGGGTGGGTCAAGTCTCGGTGACAATGCCGGGTCAGTTCTCAGCGACAATCAACAACTCTTCGCCTGCCGGGATTTCGCCGGAATCGCCATTGTTCCAGCCTTGCGGATCCGAGAACGTGATGTTGTACCGATCATAGGTTTCGCCCTGGAAGTTCGCGGTTCCCCCCGCAGCGATGTCGGCATCTCCCCAGGGGCTTAGCCCACCGTCGTAGACGGACCCGACTTGTGGCGTGTCCGCATCCTGATCGACGAGCACAGTAATGCGCAGCCCGTTCGCCGTGGAACTGTTGGGATTGATGAAATCCCAATTGCTCAACGTTTGTTCATACAGACCGAGAGCGCCAGCCAGGGCTTCGTAGCTCGTATCGCTGAAATGCCGGTCCTCGACCCTGTCGGCCGCAGGAGGAGAGTCCATGACATGGTTTTCCCGCGCATCCTCACCCGGTCGCGGGTCGGCGGAACTGTGCCCCGGATTGCCCAGGGTCGAGCTGTGTCCGGGTTCGTGCGAGGTTGTGCCGGCAATCGCGTTGGCCCAGCGGTCGAGCGTGCCGTCGCCGGGTGTCAGGAGACCATCGAAATTTCCGCCGACAACCGCACCGGCCGCGAAGGAACCGGCGAACACCCGTGCCATGTTACTGTTGCAGCACACGCCGAACAGCCCGCCTTTGGGATCGCTGCCAATGCCCACGACAAAGTAGCTGTCATCGGTTGGTACGGGGTTGGTCGTGCCATTGGCGCTGGTGGTCTGCACCACACGCACATCGAATTCGCAGTAGTCGGTCTTGACCCGTTCGGTAATTGCGTTGCGGTATTGTGCGGTGGTGCCCAGTGTGGAATCCAGGTCGCTGGCGTCGAAAGGTTCCAGCGGCGATGTGGTCTCGCCAAACATCGGAGACGGAAAGTTGTTGTCCGACGAGGTTGGGTAGTAAAGATAGAGAACCAGCCCATCACCGCCTCTGTCGGCCTGACAATCCACATTGGCGGCTCGAACTTCCAAGCCATTGATTAAAAACAGAATTGCAAACATAAATCCTGAACACAGGTGAATAAATCTTGCAAAGGTCATTGTTCAATCCTCTCAGATTCAAATCTTGTTCAATCCTCCCCGCCGATCATGCGCTCGGCGATTTTGGAAAGATGCCCCGCCAACCAGGACCCGCCCCGATAGCTTTCCTGCGCGTCGCTGGAACAGATGCGTTCGATCCTGCCTGGCCCTGTCGGCCGGTAGCAGCCGTAGAACCCTTCTACAGCCTGGTCGAAGAGGCGTGCGTCGATGCGATAGGCCGCGTACGTTCCGTCCTCGCTCCGTGTGCGGGTCAGGGTTGTGGGGGGGCGGGACAATGCCTGCACATAGACATAGTCTGCATCGCGCCGTATCTCGCCTTCGCCCGCTCTACCGAGTGGGCGGACCAGTCCTTCGCCTTCTGCTACGGCAAAAAGAACGATGAATTGTCCCACGTCAAAATCACCAGTGCGTGTTTCCGGTGGATAGCTGTCGAAACGGATGACGCCGAGCGATTTAGGCACCTCTGATTGACGAAAGTTGTAAGCCAATTCAATCTCGTAGCGCGCATCCTCTAGGTTTGTGACATCGCCGCGCACTGCGACGTCATTGGCCATCAGCAACTGGAAGAGCGTCATGGGACCGTAGTCCGAGGCGACTGGCGCCGCAGAAACCAGGAGGATTAAACTAGCAATAACTGACTTGACCCGCGAATGGCGCATGATGGCTCCGCTTCAGTCTCTAAGTGTCGTTGTTCAACCTATCATAGAATCGACGCTTTGTCATGTTTCAGTGTTCAGTCTTCGATGGGACGCGCAAAGGGTTCAGGTCGCGGTTTCACGGTTCCGTTCGATGGTCGCGCGCAGGTTTTCTTTTCGGGTGGCGAGAAGGCCATGCCGCTTCCCTCATAGTGAACCGCCCCGGGTTTGCCGGAGAGCACAACACTCACAGGCTGAGCCCGATGTCGAAGAGACGCTTCGCCTCCGCTTATCCGGCTGAACTTCGCGAAGGCGGAATTCTGCTGTTTCGAGAGACCCGCGCCGACTGCACCAGCGATACAACAGCGTTCCGTGCAATAGCGCTGAAGCTGGGTTGTTCGCCGGACAGCCTGCGTGCCTGGTGCCAGCAAGCCGAACGCGACACGGGTCAACGAGCTGGACTGACCCGCGCAGAGAAGGGCAGGGCCAAGGCGTCGGAGCCGGAAGTTCGCGAATTACGGACGGCCAATGAGATTCTGAAGAAAGCATCCGCGTATTTGGCGATCGACGTCTTGGCCCGCAAGATTGCCGGCTGGCGTGTTTCGGCTTCGATGACGACCGCACTGGTGGCCCTGCCGCTTCATTAATCGCGCCATTTGCCGCGATCCATACCAAGGTGTTTCCAGGAATTGTTTATCGGTGATTGCCACGAACTTCAGGTTCTCGGCGCTCTCGCCAACAGGCTGACAATACAACGATGATCGCGTCAGACGCAGCAAAGCGCACTGGCGACGCTGGCTCAGCTTGTGATCCGCGCTCACCATTTCTGCCTCGCGCCCCAAGCAACCGGTGCGAGGCAGCGGCCAAAAAACCCCGGTCCACCACCAGCCGACCGATTTTGGAGCGAAGCTTTTCTGTCTCGGCCTCAGACTGGCGCGTGTCTTCGGATTTGCCGTGCTCAAACCCCGATGCCATGTTTGCAATCGCGCTGCGCTTCCGTGTGCTGATCATCTTCGGATGCACGCCCTACTTAGTGGACAGCTCCGCAAGCGTCCTCTCTTCGCGGATCGCTTCCAGCGCAACCCCGGTCTTGAAATCGGGTGAACGGTTCTTTCTCTTTGCCATTCTGGATCGTCGCTTTCGTCATGCGATGCACCTCAAACGCTGGTCCTGATTTCCGCGACCACCTCTGGCTATCGTTCCAATGACAGGCTGCGGGCTTTTTTCCATGATTATCTGTCGGGCGTCGTCCCCCTGGGTCTTTGAAATCAGAGGCTTGGCCATGCTGGAAACGTCAGATGATCTCGTCTTCGTCAAACAACGGATCCTCTTCTAGTTGCGTTGCCAAATCGCCGATTGCGGCCTCGGCGTAATCGTTCGACTTGAGCGCAGCGAGGTGAAACACTGCATCGCCTTCGTTGACGACGGGCAACACCGATCGCCCGATGATGATACCGCCAAACGGGGCGGCAATCGTCGCCTCCGCTTCTCCAAAAGGGTCTGAAATCGAGGCCAGCGTTTCGCCGGTTTCCACAACGTCGCCTCGGCGTTTATAGATCCGGATCAGTCCGCCGACCGGGCTGCGCAGCCACTTGCTTGAGGCACAGAGCACCGAAGCGGCCTTGGCCTTGGCGATCCCTTTCGCCGGTAGCATCCCGTTGTGGCGCATGACGCGCAGGATGCCCGCAACCCCGGCGCGCACCGCCATCTCATCGAACCGCAAACCTTCGCCGGCCTCATAGAGCAGTACTTCGACACCGCGATCCCTGGCTGCGCCGCGCAGCGAGCCTTCACGGATCGGAGACGTCAGGATCACGGGGGCACCGAACACCCTGGCCAGTTCCAGCGTTTCGGGGTTCCCTGGCGACACCCGGATCTGTGGCAGGTTGGTTCGGTGCACGGCGGCCGAGTGCAGATCGATGCCAAGATCGCAGCGCATCACGACTTCGCTCAGAAACAGGTGCGCCAGCCGCGCGGCAAGCGATCCGCTGGTACTGCCGGGAAAACAGCGGTTCAGATCGCGGCGGTCGGGCAGATAGCGCGAATGGTTTATGAAACCAAATGCGTTGACAATCGGCACGACTATCAAAGATCCACGCAGGCTCTTGAGGTTTGGCATGCGCAACAGACGGCGCACGATTTCGACCCCGATCACCTCGTCGCCATGGACGCCGGAACTGACGAACATGGTTGGCCCTTTGCGCCGACCATGCACGATATGCGCCGACATGGTCACCGGGGTATGGTCCGACAGGACGCTGACCGGCAAATTGACGGTCCTGCGATCCCCCGCAGCAATCACGGTCCCGCCGATTTCAAACGCGGACTGCGGCATCATCAGCCTTTGCCCTTTGTCTTGGTCGCTCCTGTTTTGGCGTGCTTTGCGATATGGTCGATGATCTTGCCCGCGATGTCGATCCCGGTCGCTTTCTCGACGCCTTCCAGCCCGGGGGACGAGTTGACCTCCATAACCACCGGCCCATGATTGGCGCGCAGCATATCGACACCGCAGACGTTCAGGCCCATTGTCTTGGCCGCTCTGATGGCGGTGGACCGTTCCTCGGGACTTATCTTGATGGTCTTGGCACTGCCGCCGCGATGCAGGTTCGAGCGGAATTCGCCCTCGGCACCGGTCCGTTGCATCGCCGCGATCACCCTGCCGCCGACGACCAGAGCGCGGATATCCGTCCCACCGGCTTCTTTGATGAACTCCTGCACGAGGATGTTGACACCCGCACCGCGGAACGCTTCGACTACCGATTTCGCCGACCGTTCGGTGTCGGCCAGAACCACACCGATGCCCTGCGTCCCTTCCAGCAGCTTGATCACCAGCGGTGCACCGCCGGCCAGCTTCAGCACCTCTTCGGTCTGTTTCGGATCATGGGCAAAGGTGGTGACCGGCAACCCGATCCCGTCGCGCGCTAACAGTTGCATCGAACGCAGCTTGTCGCGGCTGCGTCCGATGGCAACGCTTTCGTTCAACGGATAGACACCCATCATCTCGAACTGGCGCAGCACGGCCATGCCATAAAAGGTGATCGAGGCACCGATACGCGGAATGACCGCGTCATATCGGGGCAGCTTTTCACCGTTGTAATAGATTTCGGGTCGGCGCGACGCGATGTTCATATAGCAGCGCAGCGTGTTGATGATGTCCAACTCGTGGCCCCGTTCTTCGGCGGCTTCTTTGAGGCGTTGATGTGAATAGAGGTTCGGGCTCCGTGAGAGCATAACTATCTTCATATCGCGTCCTTTCGGGTGGGTTTCTTGTGTGTTTGTCTCTTTTCGGGGGCGCCCGCGATGTAGGAGCGTCCGCTGTCTACCAGCAGATTGTGTCGCCTGATCGCGGCACGACCGATAATGATCGGGAAGGTCATCTTCGTCCTGTCGGTCAACGAGAGGTCAATCTTCCAGTGCCGCCCGGCGATCATCAGCGTGGTGCGGATAACGATCCTACTTTCGGGCACGCCACTGGTGTTCTTGATCTCGCGTTCATCGTGAACCGGAAAGCGGCACGGCGTGATCTTGCCTTTGGCTATGCGCGGGGGCAGGAATTCGACCAGCCGTATCCCACCTTCGGTAAGGGTGTGGATCTTGTGCGCGTGCAGTGCTGCGGTTCGTGCTCCGGTATCGATTTTGGCATGAAGCAGAGGCAATCCCAGATCGGGCAAGCCGACAAGCTCCCGCCAGCCTATCACGTCTGGTAGGCGGTGCTCGCGCGGTTTCGGTACAGATGTCACCGTTTTTTCCTTCATTATCCGACCAACAGCGGCATCATCATGCTGGCCAGGCTCAGCACCAGGAAAAAGCCCGCCATATCGGTGATGGTGGTCAGCAGTGGGCCGCTCGCAACCGCCGGATCCTGCCCGATGCGTTTCAGTGCCAGTGGAACGACGCCGCCGATAGACACCGCAAGAACGGTATTGAGCGCCAGCGCCAGACCGATAACCATGCCCAGCCAGGGATTGCCCTTCCAGATCCATGCAACGATACCGATCAGGATCCCAAGGGCAATTCCGTTGACCACCCCGACCGACGCCTCTTTCATCCAGACCCGGAACGCGTCGCGTGGGCGTACCAACCCAAGGGAAAGTTCCCGCATTGTCACGCCGACGGCCTGATTGCCGGAACAGCCGCTCATATCCGACACCATCGGCAGGAACACCGCGATGGCAATGACGGCTGTCAGCGTGTCCTCGTAAGCCGAAATGACGCTGGCCGCGATGATATTCAGTACGATATTGGCGGACAGCCAGGCCAGGCGGCGGCGCGACCGGATGCCCAATGGCATCGACCGCAGCTCGTCCCCGACGATACCTTGCAGGCGCAGCCCTTCGACCTGAGCGCGTTCCAGCGCGGCAGTATCCACCGCAGATCGCGACAGCGCGCCGACAAGACGCCCGTCTGCCTCGACCACTGGCAAGCCAAGGAACGGAAATTTGTCAAAAAGATCCTGAAGCTCGTCCAGCGGGGCGTCGGCTCGAACCACCAGCGGCTCGACCATAATCGATGTCAGAGGCGCGCTTCGTTTGGACGTCAGCAGGCCGCGCAATGAAACCACACCAACCGGTTTGCCGTCAGCGTCGATAATATAGGGATGCTGGCCACGGTAACGTTCAAAATCGTCGTCTTCACTGGCCAGACCGCGCAGAACGGCACCGACCGTTGCGGTTTCCGGAAACGAAAACGTCTCGGCCGCCATCAGCCCGCCCGCTGTGCCATCTTCGTATTCCGAAAGGCGGCGCACATCAGCCGCGTCATCCGCATCCATTGCGGCCAGGATCGCCTCGGCATCCTTGTGGTCAAGATCGCCGATCATGTCGGCCTGAATGTCGGAATCCATCTCTTCGATGATTTCGGCGGCCCGCATTGTAGACAGCCGTTCGACAAGCTCGGTGGCTGTCGATTGCGGCGCTTCTTCGATCAGCTGTGCGGCAAGCGTCGGCGGAATCATGGACAGAACCGCATCGCGATCCGCAACAGACAGGTTGAGCAGTTCGCGCAGTGCATCGCTGAGCGGCAAACCGTCCAACATTATTGAAATCGTTTCAACGTCCTTCGCCTCGACGGCGACTTGAAGCTGGCCCGTAATATCGATGCCATCTTCGGGCTTTGCGACTGTCTGTAAATTTTCCAACCTAAACTCTCCTGCTCGTTCCCGTAGTATGTATGTGACAAAATTTTGTCTATAGACAAAATTTCTATTTATATTAGTCTGTCCGTATGGATAGAGAGAACATTGACACAGCGGCCAACGCACTTGCGGCGATGTACGATACAGGTTTTGGTGGCAAATCCTCCGGTCGCTACAGAATACCGCGCAAACTACTCTCTGAGCTGCTGGGCAGACGGAGGATCTATGGCAAAGATATTCGGCTGCTTTCGCGTGTCCTGTTCGAAAGGGGCTATGTATTGATTGATATGGACAGTTTCTTTGTGGTCCTGAGCGCCAATTCATTCGTCAACTACAGACGTGCAAACCAGGATGCGATTTCCGCTCAGCATATCGGACTGCCGGGCCATGAGGTAAACTAGGCTCAAGGATTGGAAACGCGAGGCAATCCGCTATGACCGATGCCACAAGATCTGCCTCTCAGCTATTGTCACCTATTGGTTATGGATCCTGACTCTAGGTGTTCAGTCCCGGCATCTTGTGGATCGGGTCCCAGATGGATCGACCCGGCTCTGATGTCCGGATCTTGCAGATGTATTCACAGGGCGTGAGGCCGCTGGGGGTCTTCAGGCGGCGCGCGCAGCCGATCATGGCTCTCGTACTGGAAGCGTTTAACTGTCGCGTCCTGAATTGTTCGGTTCCGTTGTCCGGCAGGCGATTGCCTGGCAATACCCTGCCGGGTAACCGTACGTGGCGCTCCCGTGACGAACTTGCCCCATAGCGCGTCCTTCCAGTCCTGCAAAGGATCGCACTATCAAATCGTGGGATCAAACGCCTAGCATGTCCAACGAGGGATTTTGATGGCACGAGCACAATAGAACGCCTTGAGGGCCGGATTGAAATCGGGATCACGCCAGACCGCGCTCACTTCGGACGACCTGATCGTGTTGATCCAGCCTGGCATTCGGCTAGGCATGCTGAAGACAACGGAGCCCAGCGGCCAAGCGCGCCAAGGTCGGCGGGCGACCGACGTGGAGACGGAAAAACATGACCGGATTTCTGGGATGACATCGCGGCAATCTGTATTGCAGTGCGGCCCTGTCCATTTTGCCCCGAACGGCAGCTATGCGGTGGCAACGATAGACTTGCCGGTTCGGACAGTTCGGGTCCAGAAAACCGGCAAGAATATCTGATTGTTTCAGCCCGTCGTTGCCGCAAGGCACTTCGGTCCGTCAACCGGATGGGAATGTTTCAGCGCTGCCAGCCTGTCGTTCAGTACCGCAATGAGGCGACGGACGATCAGAATGCGTCAACCTTGACTCTTGGAGCGGCAGGTTTGCTGTGCGGGAGGTCAACTTCTGCGGGCCTTCCATTGCGCATAGCGCGCCATCAGCCGTTCGGGCACAGGGGGGCGGGGTCTGTTGTCCAACCGCAGCTTGCCACCGCCGGCGCGGTACATCTCGGCGAACACATCCAGCACTTTGGCGCGGACCATGCCGCGCAGCGGAACATGAGCCATCATGCCATAGGTCGCGGCCCCTCCGATGCGGGCCAGTTTCGGGTCAGCGCGCACGGTTGCAACGGCCTGGGCCAGGTCCGACAGGTAGTGTTCCGTCACCTCGCGGTGCCGTGCCGTGACCATGGCGTGGATGCCGTCGGGGTTCTGCACCCGGTTGACGCTCCAGCCCTTGGTTTCCAACTGGTCGGCGACCGCAAAGATACTGACCGCGCTTTCAGTCGATCCAAAGGACAGCAGCGGCCCCTGAGGGTGCCCGAGAATGCGCAGCCCGTCTATGTTCGCAATCCCGGCTTTTAATATTTCGACGGCTTCAGTGGTCTGGGCGGCTAAATCGCGATAGCCTTGGATGCCGAGTTTCTGCATCACGGCCCAGGCCGAGGCATAGGCCCCTCCCGGGCGCGTGCCTAGCAGCGCGGGCGACGCGAATACGCCTCCGGGCCAATCCTGGTAGACGAACATCTGGTACTTCAGCAGATCCAGATTGCGGTACAGGATCAATGAGGCACCCTTGGACGTATAGCCGTATTTGTGCAGATCCGTCGAAATCGAGGTGACACCGGGCACCCGAAAATCCCACTCGGGCAAATCGGCCCCGTTCATCGCCATAAACGGCAGAATCATCCCGCCAACGCACGCATCGATATGCAGCGGCACATGACGGCGGGCGGCAGTCTTGCCCATTGCGGCAATCGCGTCGATGGTGCCGTGCGGATATTCCGGCGCAGACCCCAACACCATCACGGTGTTGCGATCGATCTTGCGGTTCAGCCGGGTGACATCGGTGGCCAAATCCGCGGTCATTGGCAATAATCGGGGCGTGACCCCAAAATATTCGGCCGCCTTGAACCAGGCCACATGCGCCGTCGCCGGGATCGCCATATTGGGCCGATGGACGCCGCGCCGCTTGCGGGCCATGTCGCGATAGGTCTTGACCGCCATCAGACAGCTCTCAGTGCCACCGGCGGTCAGTACACCGCAGGTTTCCGGGCCGCCGTGCAGCAGGGTCGCGACCATTGCAACGATTTCGCTTTCCATACGCTTGAGGCTTTGAAAGGCGGCAGGGTTCAGCCCGTTGGCCGACGAATATTGCCGATATGCCGCCGCCGTGAAATCGTCATGCGCGTCATCCAGATGATAAACCAGGCTCCAGATCCGGTGATTGCGGTAATCGGGATCGTTCTGTCCGAACCGTTTCAGATCGTCCAGCACTTCGGCTTCGGGGCGGCCCTGTGGTGGCAGGCTTGGTCTGTCCATCTCGTCTATCCTTTGGCAGCCAGGAGCAGGGCAACGGAAATGCCCAGGTAATTTCCGATTGCAAAGCCCAGAATGCCGGTCGCCATGCCCGAGATCAGGATTGCGGGATTGCGCAGATTGCGCGCGACCATCGGCACAAAGGCGGGTGACATGATGGCGGCGACCGAGGTGATCAGAAACGTATCCGCGTCCACCCGCGCCACCCGGCACAGGATCGCATGCAGGGCCAGGCTGCCGAAGGTGGCAATCACGATGAACACCAATATCATCGGGTCCATATCAGTCAGCGCGCTCAGATTCAGAGAGGCGGCTACGCAAATCGAGAAGACATAGATCAGGTACATGCCGAGCCGGGGCGCATGGACGTTGTCCCGGATCGGCGGAATGAACGAGGCCAGAAGTCCAAAAGTCGTGAGCAGGACGATCACCATGATCTGCGGTTCTGCAAAGTGCAGCATCGATGCAAGCAGGACTGCCAGCCCAACGCAAGCCCCCGCCGCCAGGAGCGCGGACAGAACACCCGGTAAGGATCGCAGGAACAGCAGGTCGGCATAATGTTCCCGGGCCATCTCGGTGGTGACGTCCCCGCGAAAAGCATCGGGAAAGCGCGGCAGAAAGCGCCCGAACAGGCGTGGTGCCAATGTCAGAACGAACAGCAGGTAGAGCGCCCCGATCGCGGTGTCGACCGTAGCAAACAACAGATAGCGCCCGTCTGGAATGTTCAGCGCCAGCTTGATCGCGCCCAGGTTGGCGATGCCGCCGGTATACATGCCCACCGCCATGCCGGAAAGTTGTTCGGCCTGGCTGATGCCCCGGGCGGCAAACAGATAATACAGTGCGGTTGCCAGTGTCACGACCGAAATCACAGCAAACAGCATAGACACCATCGCCCGGCCGGCCACGTGTCTCCAGGCGCGGAAATCGACGGAAAACAGCAGCAGCGGCAATGCCAGGGCCAGGCTGGCCTCGGTGACGCTGGTGTGTATGGCGGTGCCGCTGTCGGGGAGCAGACCCGTCAACCCAATCAGCAACCCCAGTGCATAGCATAGCACGATCGGCCCCAACGCGCGTGCGAGGGCAATGTGGCGGACCATAAGAAGAACAATTGCCGGAGCGCCCAGAAAAAGACCTGCTGTTATGGCTCCGACCATGATGTGTCTCCGATTGCGACGCGGCAGGCGATCCTCCCCGCGTCAGGAGGCACTATGCACAGCCATTGGGGCGTCGAAAACCCTTGGACCGGGCTGCCGTTACGTCCCGGTTTCGATGCCCGCCGGGGTGCGCCGCCTGCCGACCAATCGATTTGTCAGGATATAAAACAGCGGCACCAGCAGAACCCCCAAAACAGTCGCCGCAATAGTCCCACCCAGCACGCCCGAACCGATGGCGGTGCGTCCGCCGGACCCGGCACCGGTGCTTAACACCAGAGGCAAGACCCCCAGCGAAAATGCCATAGATGTCATGATGATCGGGCGAAACCGCTGCCGCGCGGCCTCGGTGACCGCCGTGAGGGGTGGTTCGCCTGTCGCCACCCGGTCGCGGGCGAATTCGACGATCAGGATCGCGTTTTTGCCGGTCAGACCGATTACGGTCAGTAGTCCGACCTGAAAGAACACGCCGTTCTCGAACCCGCCTGCCCATGCCCCGGCCAATGCGCCCAAAACCCCGATGGGCATGGCCAGCATCACTGCAAACGGGATCGCCCAGCTTTCATACAGGGCCGCCAGACACAGGAAAACCGCAGCCAGCGACAGCGCGTACAGCATCGGCGCCTGGTTGCCAGAGTCGCGTTCTTCGAGCGACAGGCCGGTCCAGGCCACCGCAAAACCTGGCGGCAGCTGTTCGGCCAGGCGTTCGATTTCCGCCATGGCTTCACCTGTGGTCACGTCTGGCGCGGGCGATCCCTGGATCTGCATGGCAGGCACGCCGTTATAGCGCGACAAGCCTTGGGGGCCAAAGCTCCAGGATCCAGAGGTGAAGTTCGAGAACGGCACCAACCCGCCTGTGGCATTGCGCACGCGCCAGCGTTCGATATCTGCGGGTCCGGCGCGGGCATCGGATTCGCCCTGAACGTAGACCCGCTTGATCTGGCCCTGATCGACAAAATCGTTGACGTATCGCCCGGCCCAGGCCACCGTCAACAGGTTCCCTACGTCGCTGGCCGAAACCCCCATGGCACCTGCTGCGCGCCAGTCGATATCCAGATTGAACTGGGCCGCATCCTCCAAACCTGAAGGCCGGGCCGATCCGATCACCGGACTTGCCGCCGCCATTCCCAACAGGGTGTTGCGCGCCGCAAGCAGTTGTTCATGGCTTTGCCCGCTGCGCGCCTGCAGAAAAAAGTCGAAGCCGCTGACGTTGCCCAACTCGGTTACCGCAGGCGGTACGATGGGAAACACAAAAGCATCCTTGATCGACGAAAGGGCGGCATAGGCCCGTCCGGCCACGGCACCGACGCTTTGGTCCGGGCGCGGCCGTTCGGACCAGTCGCGCAGGCGGACAAAGGCCATGCCCACGTTCTGGCCCTGGCCGCCGAAACTGAAACCGACCACGCCGAACATCGACTCCACCGTGTCCTTTTCCCCTTCGAGGAAATGATGCTCGACCTGTTTGACCACATCAAGCGTGCGTTCCGCCGTGGCACCGGTGGGGGCCTGAATCAGGGTGAACATGATGCCCTGGTCTTCGTCCGGCAAGAACCCGGTCGGGGTGTTGTTGAACATCCAGACCATTGCCCAGATCAAGACGCCATAGATCAGCCCGATGCGCAGCGGGCGGCGCAGGATGTGCCCGACAGCGCCCACATAGCCCCGTGTCAGCCCGCCAAACGCACTGTTGAACCAGGCCGCCGGGCCTCGCTTGACATGGCCCGGTTTGCGCGGCCGCAGCAGCGTGGCGCACAGGGCAGGGGTCAAGGTCAGCGCGACCAGAACCGACAGTCCCATCGCCGAAACGATGGTGATCGAGAACTGTTGATAAATCACGCCGGTCGAGCCGCCGAAAAACGCCATGGGAACGAAGACCGCCGATAGGACCAGCGCAATACCGATCAGCGCGCCGGTGATCTGCCCCATCGATTTGCGGGTCGCGGCGACCGGATCCAGGCCTTCCTCTTCCATGATGCGCTCGACGTTTTCGACCACCACGATGGCGTCATCGACCAGCAGACCGATGGCCAGCACCATGGCCAGCATTGTCAGGGTGTTGATGGTGAACCCAGCCACCGCAAGAATTCCGAAGGTGCCCAACAGCACCACCGGCACTGCCAATGTCGGGATCAACGTGGCGCGAAAGTTCTGAAGGAACAGCAGCATCACCAGAAACACGAGGCCGATTGCCTCAAACAGGGTCTTTTGCACCTCTTCGATCGAGATTTTCACAAACGGCGAGGTGTCGAACGGAATCACATAGTCCACGTTCTCGGGAAAAAACTGGGCATATTTCTCCATCTGGCTCTTGACCCGTTCGGCAGTGTCCAGCGCGTTGGCCCCCGATGCCAGCTGAATCGCCATCCCGGCCGAGGGGTTGCCATTGAATCGGGCGATGGTGTCATAGTTTTCCGCGCCGATCTCGATCCGCGCCACATCCTTGAGGAGCACGAGCCCGCCATCGGTCTGGGCCCGCAGTACGATCTGTTCGAAGTCTTCCGGGGTGGACAGCAACGACTGGGCGGTGATGGTGGCGTTCAGTTGTTGCCCTTCGGGTGCGGGCAACTGGCCAAAGGATCCGGCGGTGATCTGGGTGTTCTGTTCGGACACGGCACCGATCACATCCGTCGGCGTCAGTTCGAACGCAGCCAGCTTGGACGGGTCCAGCCAGATGCGCATCGCATATTTCGCACCGAAAACCCGGACGCCGCCGACACCTTCTATGCGGCTGAAATCATTGACCAGGTTGGTGTTCATATAGTCTGCAAGATCGACCTGTTCCAGCGAGCCGTCCGTGGAAATCAGCGCCACCACCATCAGGAAGCTGGACGACGATTTGCGCACGCTTACGCCCAGCCGCTGTACTGTTTCGGGCAATAGCGGTGTGGCCTGGGCCAGCTTGTTCTGGACCTGCACCTGCGCAATATCCACATCGGTGCCGGTCTCGAAAGTCAGCGTGATCGAGGCGCCGCCGGTCGAGGACGAGGTCGAGTTGATATAACGCAGCCCGTCCAGGCCGGTCATTTGCTGTTCGACCACCTGCGTGACCGTGTTTGCGATGGTTTGCGCCGAGGCACCGGGATAGCTGGCGTTGATGCTGACGGTGGGTGGTGCGATCTGCGGGTATTGGGCCACCGGCAGGGTGTTGATCGACAACAGGCCGATGCCCATGATCAGGATTGAGACAACCCAGGCAAAGACCGGTCTGCCGATGAAAAATTGGGCCATGGGTGGCGTCTCCGGATCAGGGCATCAATCCCGCGCAGCGCGGGGGTGTCAGTTGGCGGGCTCGGGTTTGGGTTCCGGATTGGCGCGCTCCACGGGGGCCACGGTCATCCCGACCCCGATCTTTTGCAATCCGGCCACGATGATCCGATCCCCCGTCTCCAGCCCGTCCTCGACGATCCAGAATGCGCCGTGGTCGCCGAGTGTCACCAGATCGCGGGTCTCGACCACATTGTCGGCATTCACTACCATTGCGATGGGACGCCCGCGCCTGTCTCGGCCGACACCTTCCTGGGGGGCCAGGATCACGCCCTTTGCCACGCCTTGCGGCAGTTCAACCTGTACATACATTCCGGGCAGTAACAGCAAGTCAGGATTGGGAAATTCCAGACGCAGAACGACCACGCCGGTCAATTCGTCTACATAGGGTTCGGCCGCCGTCAATAAGCCGGTGTGCTCATAGGCCAAACCGTCCGCCAAGGTCAGGGAAACTGTCTGGTCGGCAGCGACCAGGGCAGCGTTGCGCAGTCCGCGCCGGGCCCGGATCAGCTCTGCCGCAGATTGGGTAACATCCACATAGACCGGATCCAGAGTCCGGATTATTGCCAATGGGGCAGCCTGACCCGACGTGACCAACGCCCCGCGCGTGGTCAGCGACCGACCCACGAGTCCGGAAAGTTCAGCCCGGATAGTCGTGTGTTCCAGATCTATCTCGGCGGCCTGCAACTGTGCCTGGGCCACCTGCAATGCGGCGGCCATGGACTCTCGGGTGGAATTTGCATCTTCGACATTCTGATCGCTGGCGACCTTACGCTCGAATAGAGTCTGGATTCGTGTCGCGTCCCGCTCGGCGGCCCGTAGATTGACCTGAGCCAGCGACACCGATGCTTGTGCCGCTGCGACCTGGGCAGCGTAGCTGGCCGAATCGATGCGGTACAGCGGATCGCCCACTTCGACCGCGCTGCCTTCGCGGAACAGTCGTTCGGTGATGATGCCAGCCACCTGTGGGCGCACCTCGGCCACGCCCGAGGCTACGATCCGGCCCGGCAGCTTGGAACTGAGGGTGATGTCCTGAGCCTCGAGGGTCACTACATCGACTTCGGGTAGAGGCGGTTGCTGGGCCCATGCTGCGCTGGTCGCCAAAAACGTGGTCAGGCATACCGCTTGTGACAGGGTGGCGATCAGGTGGGTCATGCGACAACGTTCCATTCATGTGCGTGAAATTTGTTTTCGCTAGCAGCAGTTAGCCCAAAAAAGGCGCTGCGTACAGGCCACCGGGCGCGACGTCACGAACTTTCTTGTGGCGTGCTGAATGACAGGCAAATTGGGGTCAGGCCGCCTGTATGGATGGCGAGCAACACCATTGACCTCGGTTTTTCCGCTACTTAACGTGCGTCGTGAAGCCGTCATCGCTACTGGGTACGATTGCAAACATGGGTGCCGGTACAGGGAGAAAACGTGAGATGAGAAAAATGATCGCAGCCGCCGCTGCTGTGGGCGCTTTGATGGCCGGATCGGTGCAGGCCGAGATTCGCATCGCCCATGTTTATGGCAAGACCGGTGCTCTCGAGGCCTATGCCGCGCAATCGCACACCGGACTGATGCTGGGGCTGGAATACGCCACCGGCGGCACGATGCAGATCGAGGGTCAGGATATTGTGGTGATCGAAAAGGACACGCAACTGAAACCCGACATCGGTCGCGCCGCGTTGGCAGAGGCGTTCGGCGATGACGACGCACAGATCGCCGTTGGCCCGGTCAGTTCCGGCGTAGCACTTGCGATGCTGCCGGTGGCCGAGGAATACGAACGCATCCTGATCGTAGAGCCGGCGGTGGCGGATTCAATCACCGGCGAAAACTGGAACCGCTATATCTTTCGCACCGGGCGCAATTCCTCGCAGGACGCGATTTCCAACGCCGTCGCTCTGGGCGGCGAGGGCGTGACCGTGGCGACACTGGCACAGGACTATGCCTTTGGCCGAGACGGGGTGGCCGCGTTCCGGTCGGCTCTGGAAGGCACCGGCGCCACCGTTGCGCACGAGGAATACGTGCCGACCGACACCACCGATTTCACCGCCGCCGCCGAGCGCATTTTTAATGCAATGAAGGATATTGAGGGTGAAAAGCGATTGTTCATCATTTGGGCCGGGGGCGGCAACCCGATGTCCAAGATCAACGCCATGGATCCGTCACGCTTTGGCATTGAGATCGCCACTGGCGGCAACATCCTGGCCGCGTTGAAGGCCTATAAGGAACTGCCCGGCATGGAGGGCGCTACATACTATTATTATGAGATCCCCCAGAACGAAGTGAACGACTGGCTGGTCAAAGAGCACATGGAACGTTTTGGTACCCCACCCGATTTCTTTACCGCTGGCGGCATGGCGGCAGGAATGGCCGTGGTCGAAGCGATCCGCAAGGCAGGGTCGACCGAGACCGAAGATCTGCTCGCCGCGATGGAGGGCATGGAGTGGATGACCCCCAAGGGCGTGATGCAGTTCCGGATCAAGGACCATCAGGCGCTGCAATCCATGTATCATTTCCGCACCGAAATCCAGGAAGGCAAGGATTACGGCGTTCCGGTGCTTGTGCGTGAATTGACCATCGAGGACATGGATATCCCGGTCCAGAACTGAACTGCGGGGGGCATCGCCCCCCAACCCTTGCCGGGACTCCCGCCCCATGTCCGACGCCCTATTGGAAACCCGCGACCTGACGGTACGCTTTGGCGGTCATGTGGCCGTCGATGGCGTCAGTTGCGCGTTTGCGCCGGGCCAGATCACCACCATTGTCGGACCGAACGGGGCGGGGAAAACGACATATTTCAATCTGATTTCGGGCCAGATCGCTCCCAGTGCGGGGCAGGTGCTGTTGCGGGGCAGCGCCATCACCCGGCACAGCGTTGCGGCGCGCTGCCGCGCCGGCTTGGGGCGGGCCTTCCAACTGACCAACCTGTTTCCGGACCTCACGGTGTTTGAGAACCTGCGACTGGTGGTTCAGTCGCGCCGCCATCGCGGCTTCGATCTGTTTTCCATGGCAAGCCGTCAGCGGTACATGTCGGACGAAGCCGCCGAGGTTCTGGCCCGCGTGCGACTGAGCGAGCTAGCGGATCACAAGGTGTCAGAGCTGTCCCACGGCAACCAGCGCAAGCTGGAGGTCGCGATGCTGATCGCTTTGGATCCGCTGGTTTATATGTTTGACGAGCCCACGGCGGGAATGAGCGTGGACGAAGCCCCCGCCGTCCTGGAACTGATCGCCGGACTGCGCGGGCGTGCCGACCGCACTATCCTGCTGGTCGAACACAAGATGGACGTGATCCGTAACCTGGCCGACCGCATCATTGTGTTGCACAATGGCGCGCTGGCAGCAGATGGCGATCCGGCAGAGGTGATGGCGTCGGATGTGGTCCAAGAGGCCTATATGGGGCGAGCTATCGAAGATGTCTGACACCATTCTGACCCTGACCGGCGTGCAGGCTGACATCGCGCAATATCACATCCTCCAGGGGGTCGATCTGGCTGTTCCGCGCGGGGCCGTGACCATGTTGCTGGGGCGCAATGGCGTTGGCAAGACAACAACCCTGCGCACGATCATGGGGCATCTGGTGGCGCGTCAGGGCGTGATCGGTTTTGACGGCATGGACATCACCGCCCGTGCGACCTCGGCGCGTGCCCGCCTTGGCATTGGCTATGTTCCCGAGAATATGGGCATCTTTTCCGATCTGACCGTCGAGGAAAACATGGTGTTGGCGGCGGTCTCCGGTCGGCTTCTTGCAGAGCGGCGCGACCGGATCTTTGCCGCCTTTCCGCCGCTGCGCACCTTTTGGACGTCCGATGCAGGCACCCTGTCGGGGGGGCAAAAGCAAATGCTGTCGATTGCCCGTGCCATGGCTGAGGACCGCAAGTTGTATCTGATCGACGAGCCGACCAAGGGGCTGGCTCCGGCGATCATTTCCACCATGGTCGCGGCGCTGCGTGAATTGAAGGACGGTGGCGCGTCGATCTTGTTGGTAGAACAGAATTTCGCCGTCGCCCGCGCCCTTGGCGACCATGCGGCGGTGATGGATGACGGTCGCATCGTCTGGAGTGGGGAGATGTCCGAACTGGCGGATGATGCCGGGCTGCAGGAGCGGCTGATGGGTCTCAGCATGGAAGGTAAGTGATATGAGCGATGCCCCTGACCACCGACCCACCATGGCCGCCGTCTCCTTTGGCGCGCGGCTGGACTGGGCCGCGCCCTGGCTGATGGTGCCGGCGCTGATCCTGCTGGGCTTTTTCGCCATCGGTTCGATGTCATCGTGGCTGACACTGACGGTGTCCGCGCTGGCGATGGGGATGATGATCTTTGTCATGGCTTCGGGGCTGACGCTGGTGTTCGGGCTGATGGACGTGATCAATTTCGGCCACGGCGCATTTGTATCGGTTGGTGCCTTTGTCGGAGTTAGCACGGTGTTGGCGTTGGGGCATTGGGCCGGTGCGCCATCGCTGGTGCTGAACCTGCTGGCAGTGGGACTGGGCGTGCTGGCGGCGATGCTGGTGACAGGGGTTCTGGGCTGGATTTTTGAGCGTGTCATCATTCGGCCAGTATACGGTGCGCACCTAAAGCAGATCCTGATCACCATGGGCGGGCTGATCGTGGTCGAGCAGGTCATCGTGATGATCTGGGGCCCGGACGAGATCTTTTTCGCCCGGCCAGAAACCCTGAAGGGCGCGATCACCTTTGCCGGGGCCGCGCTGGAAAAATACCGGTTGTTGGCGGTCGCCGTGGGGTTGGCGGTGTTTGTCGCCATGCGTCTGGTGCTGCGGCGCACACGGATCGGGTTGATCGTGCGTGCCGGGGTTGAGAACGGCGAGATGGTCGAGGCGCTGGGATACCGGCTGGGGATGGTCTTTGTCGGGGTGTTCATCGCCGGGTCGGCGCTGGCGGGGCTGGGCGGGGTGATGTGGGGGTTCTATCAAGAGGTTATCACCGCAGGCATGGGCGAGGATATGATGGTGTTGGTCTTTATCGTGGTGATCATCGGCGGGCTGGGATCGGTC
The DNA here is from genome assembly GCF_000473225.1 of Sedimentitalea nanhaiensis DSM 24252. Taxonomy (GTDB): domain Bacteria; phylum Pseudomonadota; class Alphaproteobacteria; order Rhodobacterales; family Rhodobacteraceae; genus Sedimentitalea; species Sedimentitalea nanhaiensis. The sequence goes on along the minus strand of NZ_KI421509.1, from coordinate 4,036,758 downwards.
GAAGGCGCATTCATCGGCGCGCTGATGGTCGGGCTGATGCAAAACTATATCGCGTTCCTCGAACCCAAGGCGGCGCTGATTTCCAACATCGCGCTGATGACCGCGATTTTGATGTGGCGCCCCCAAGGGATGATGCCAGTGGTAAAGGCGAAATGACATGCTGAGCGTGCTGATTTCGGGTGATCGGCCCCGGTCCGTGGTCCTGGGCGTATTGTTGATGGCCATCCTGATCGGCCTTGCCACTGCGCCATTCCTGTTTCCCGGTGTGCGGTCTCTGGAGACTGCGGCGCGGATCTGTGTGTTTGTCGTGTTGGTGGCCAGCTATGATTTGATGCTGGGCTATACCGGCATCGTCAGCTTTGCCCATACCATGTTTTTTGGTCTGGGAGCCTATGGCGTGGCGCTGGCGGTGGACGGGATGGAGCGCGGGTTTGTCCCGGTGGTGCTGGGCGCGGTTCTGGGCGCGCTGGCTGCGGCGGTGCTGGCATTTGCGATCGCATTGTTCTCACTGCGGGTGCGGGCGATCTTCTTTGCGATGATCACGCTTGCGGTGGCCTCGGCAGTGGCGGTTCTGGTCAGTCAGCTCAGCGGGTTGACGGGGGGCGAGGACGGCATGACACTGCGGATCCCGCGTGAACTGACGCCGGCGTTCAAGTTGCTGAATGAACCGGTGCTCGGCGTGCGGTTCAATGGCAAGCTGTTGAATTACTATCTGGTTTTCAGCGTGTCTCTGGTGCTGTTCCTGGTCATGCTGCGGGTGGTCAATTCGCCCTTTGGGCGGGTGTTGCAGGCGATCCGCGAGAACGATTTTCGCGCCGAGGCGATCGGGTATCGCGTCGTTTGGTATCGCACGGTCGCCACTTGCCTGTCGGCGGTGATGGCGGCCCTGGCCGGCAGTCTATATGCTCTTTGGCTGCGCTATGTCGGTCCCGATACCGTGCTGAGTTTTGAGATCATGCTTGATATCCTGTTGATGACAGTCATCGGCGGCATGGGCACGATGTACGGTGCTGCGGTTGGGGCAACGCTGTTTGTGCTGGCTCAGACCTATCTGCAATCGCTGATGGGCGTCGCAGCCGTCGCATTGGCGGATGTGCCGCTGTTGCCCGCATTGTTGAATCCTGACCGCTGGCTTTTGTGGATGGGTGTCCTGTTCATCCTCAGTGTCTATTTCTTTCCCACCGGGATTGTCGGGCGGCTGCGCGAAAGCGTGCGCAGCGGTTGAACGCAGTTTGTGGGCGCAGATGCTCGCCCCAAGACGTCATACAACCGCTGGAAGCGCTGGAGTGATATGGGCGTCTTCGCCAGGTTCATGATGAGCCTGGCCGAACAGGCCCCGAACAACAAGACCATCTCGATCGATGCAAGGTACCTCAAGGTGCTTGCAGCCTGCGGTCAAAAAGGGGGGCGTGGACGTCCGATCACTGCCCGGCAGGGCATCGCGCAGCAATGTCCCGAAAGGGCGCCCGCGCCAAGGGCGGCATGAACACCGGACTGCACGCGGTTACAGACATCTGCGGACGCCCGGATGCCATGCTGGTGCAGAAGTTTCTGATAGTCGTGAGAACAGTATTGGCTGCCCCTGTCGGTGTAATGGATACAGCCCGCAGACGGCCGCCGCAGGGCGATGGCCATGTTCAGAGCGCGGATCGCCAGGTCGCGCTTCATTCTGTTGTTGACCGCCGAGCCGATGACGCGCCGGGAGTGCAGATCAACCATGACCGCCAAATAAAGCCAGCCCTCCGGTGTCCAAATATAGCCGATGTCACCCGCTCGTTCCCGGTTGGGCGGGCTGCCGAGAAGTCCCTGTTCAGCAGGTGCGGCGCGATATAGAAACTGTGGTTGTTGTCGGTCGCAGCCTTGAATGTCCCGTTTTTTCTTCACGGCATTTCCGTTCTCGCGCATCAGGCGGCCATAGCTGCCCAGGGAAAGGCGAAATTGGTCCCGGATATGCGCGCGCCACCATGTCTTTGCGCTGGCTCTGACTGGGTGGCCTTTTTTGCACTTCCCTCTCATCCCAAAGCATACGGGTCTCTTTCCGCAGCGCGGCGATTTCGCGCTCGCGATCGGATTGTCGAACACCGGCGGGGTCGTCACGGTGGTTTCAGCCGTTTGGGAGTGTGTCCCTCCGCGCTGCGTCATGGGTCCAATTTCTGGGTGTATTCGTTCCAATGATGAAATGCAGTGTGCGTTTCTGGCAATAGGTCGCGTCATCCATATTGCGGCGGCAAGGATGAACGGATTGGTTGTTTCAGCTTGCTCTGAAAGAAACGTCTGTGCCGGGTGCGGGTCGCACGATCAGGAGGGGGTCAGCGAGACTTTTCCCCGGGACGCGGTATGCTGTCGCAAACCACCAGAATGCGCGCGTCGCTATCGCTGTCTGAGGCATAAAGATGGCCAACGGCGCTGTCGAAATAGATACTGTCCCCGACGTTCAGACGGACCGGTTCGCGCCCCTCGAGATGCACCGTGACAGCCCCCTCGAGAACGGTCAGGAATTCCTGACCAGGATGGCGGACGAAGTCCTCAAACTGATGCAGCTCATGCGCTTTTAACGTGCCCATCATGGGCTGCATCGATTTGTGCCAGACTTCGGGAAACAGCATTTCATAAACGTAGTTCGACGTTTCCTGACGTTCGAATTCTCCTTTTCTGGCGACCGCTAAACTGCCTGGCTCAAAGATCTCTCCGGTGTCCGAAAAAAACGCCGACATGTCAGTCTCAAGTCCAGCTGCCAGCAGGGCCAGACGATCATAGGTCAGTGCGATGATGCCGCGCTCGGCCTTTGAAATGGTCGATATCGCCAGACCCGAACGGGCGCAGAGTTCGGCAAGGGTCCAACCTTTTTCCCGGCGCAGGCGGCGAATACGACGTCCGAACTCAAGGCGTTGGCTGTCCGGATTCGTGGCGGTGGTCATGCCCGGAGCATAGGGTCGAACCGCTCATAAGGCCAACACAATTTTCCAATGAGAAAACTGTCTCTTTTTCCGATTGGAAAATTGTGTTAGGCGTATAGAAATTGGTGCCGGAGCAAACATGACCCAGACTGACAGTTCGACCGACTGCATCGTAATAGGCGCGGGTATTGCGGGCGCATCGGTGGCGGCGGAACTGGCGGCCCACTGCCCGGTAATTCTGATCGAACGCGAAACCCAACCCGGATATCATACCACAGGCCGTTCAGCGGCAGTCTATGCCGAAAGCTATGGCCCCCCCGTTATCCGGGCGTTAACGCGCGCCTCACGCAGCTTTTTTCATGCAGGCGGAGGTGGGTTCCCGGACCGCCCGTTGTTGCATCCCTGTGGGCTGCTGTTCGTGGCACGTTCAGATCAGGCCGAAGCGTTGGAGGCTCTTGAATATGAGCTGAGAGATGCAGTGGCGCGGCTCTCAGCGGAGGAGGTTGCGGCGCGACAGCCGCTGTTGCGCGATGGCTATGCCTGCGCGGGGCTTTGGGACGGCCATGCCGCAGATATCGACGTGAACGGTCTGCATCAGCATTATCTCAAATTGTTGCGGTCACGCGGCGGCAGTATCCAGACAAATGCCGAAGTCACCGGGCTGAGCCATGCCGACGACTGGCAGGTCGAAACCAGGGCGGGGATCTTCAAAGCGCCTGTCGTCATCAACGCTGCGGGTGCGTGGGGGGATCAGCTGGCACAGCTTGCAGGGATAGAACCGGTCGGGCTGACTCCCAAGCGGCGCACCGTGATGATCGTCGGGGGGCCGGATCGCGCCCGAATAGACGATTGGCCGATGACGGTGGATGCACAGGAACAGTTCTATCTCAAACCGGATGCGGGAAAGTTGCTGATATCGCCGGCGGATGCGACACCGTCACCGCCCTGTGATGCGCAACCCGATGAGTTGGACGTCGCAATCTGTGTCGATCGTATCCAGCGGGCTTTTGATCTGAATGTGCGCCGTATCGACAACAAGTGGGCCGGGTTGCGCAGCTTTCTGCCGGATGGGTCCCCGATGGCAGATTTCGATCCGGATGCATCCGGGTTCTTCTGGCTGGTCGGGCAGGGCGGCTACGGCATTCAGTCAGCGCCCGCTATGGCGCGTACAGCCGCCGCTTTGGTGCGCGGTCAGGACATTCCGGCCGATATTTCCGATCATGGAATAGTGGCGCAGAGCCTGTGCCATTCGCGCAAGAGGCAAGCGGCTTGATCCTGTTGGCTCCTGTCATCGCCGCGGTTTTATTGGCGTCGGGACTGGCAATTGCCTATGTGATCGGCGGCACGGCAGTTGTGGCTTTTGTCGCCTCGGACAACGCCCGCTACCTTGCCATTCTGCCACAACAGATCTTTTCCAAGATCGACGTTTTTGCATTGATGGCCATGCCTCTGTTCATCCTCGCGGGCGAGCTGATGAACAGGGGCGGCATCACCGGTGCCTTGATCAATCTGTCGATGGCCCTCATCGGGCGGCTGCGCGGCGGGTTGGGGCACGTGAATGTGCTGACATCGGTATTCTTTGCCGGGATTTCCGGATCAGCCGTCGCCGATGCTGCGGCGCTGAGCAACACGTTGGTTCCGGAAATGACCAAGCGCGGCTATTCGCCGACCTATGCCAGCGCAATCACGGCGGCCTCTTCGGTCATCGGGCCGATCGTGCCGCCATCAATCATCCTGATCTTTTATGGGGCGTTGATGGGCACATCCGTCACTGCGTTGTTCCTGGCGGGTATTGTGCCGGGACTGGTGCTTGCAGCGGCGCTGATCGGGCTGAATGCGGTTTATGCCTGGCGTCAGGATCACCCCCGTGTGGCGCGCGAGGACATGCCACCGTTGCTGCCGACGATCCTACGGTCGCTGCCCGCCCTGTCGTTGCCCATCGTCATTCTGGGCGGTATCGTGTTTGGCTGGATGACCCCGACCGAAGCAGCGGGTGTGGCGGTCTTTGTCGCGCTGCTGGCGGGATGGTTCTACGACGGCCTGACGCGCGCTTCGGTCATCGAGGGGCTGCAACGCACCGCGATGCTATCGGGATCGATTTTCATCATCATTTGCGCGGTGTCCGCTTTGGGCCACCTTGGTGCGCTCGAACGTATTCCCGAAGCGATCTCGGGGCTGGTCACGACACTGGGGCTGGGGCCCGTCGGCTATATGCTGGCGATAAACGTGATTTTCATCATTGCCGGGATGGTGTTGGACATACCGGTTGCGCTGGCGCTGCTGGTACCGTTGCTGGCCCCGGTGGCCATCGCCCAGGGGGCCGATCCTGTACATCTGGGAATATTGCTGTGCTTCAATCTGTGCATCGGGTTGATTTCGCCGCCGATGGGGGGGTGCCTGCTGGTGGTGTCTGCGGTGACGGGTGTCAACTACTGGAAACTTGCGGCTGCGGTCGTGCCTTTTGTGCTGGTTGAAATAGCCGTTCTGGCGCTGCTGATCGCCTTTCCACAGATCAGCCTCGCGTTGCCACAAGCGTTTGGTCTGGCCGGTGGGTAAGGACCATCAACATCGAGAAACGACATTATTTAGCCAAATTTGGAGGATGGAATCATGAAGAAACACAGTTTGCTGACAGGCGCACTGATGGCGTTGGCACTGGCCTTTACGGGACAGGCGGGACAGGCGCAGGTCAAGATCGCACTGGACAGCCCGCCCGATCTGCAAGGCTCGGGGAGCTATGTCTGGGCCCATGCCTTTGCCGAGCATCTCAAAGCCAACGGCATGGAGGCCGAAGAGTTTCAGCGCGGCGCGCTCGGGGGGGATGACGAGCTGCTGGATCAGGTCAGCCAGGGGTTGCTCGAGGTCAGCATGTCGCCGCTCAATATTGTCGGCTCGATAGACAAGACGATCTATGGCCTGCGACTACCCTATTTCTTCGATGATATGGCGCAGGTCGACAAGGCTCTGAACGAGGGTGGCATGCTGGGCAAGATCAATGCCGCCACCACAGCCGAAGGTGTACGGGTTCTGGCGGTTGATACGGTCGGTCAGGCGTCTGGCATTTTCAACACCAAGAAACCGGTGAAATCCGTGGCCGACATGGCCGGGTTGCGCATGCGCGCGCTGGATGAAAGCCAGATCGAGCTTTATCGGGCCTGGGGCGCGGATGGCACCATCGTCAGTTGGGCGGAAGTTCCCAATGCGTTGCAGACCGGTGTGGCCGACGGCTATCTCAACCCGGCCTTTGTACCGCTGTTGTTCGGCCATACGGATTTCATCAAATTCTACACCGATGCCGCGGTGTCGCCGTCGCTGCGGATCGCGATCGCATCCGAGGATTGGTACCAGGGACTGAGTGACGACGAACGTGCCATCGTCGACGGTGCCGTGGTTGCGGCGAACAAAGCCAACCGCGACTGGTTGAAGTCTCAGGATGCCGTGTTGGAAAAGTTGGAACAGGCCGGGGTGCAGATCGAGCGTCTGGACGCCGCCGCGCGCGAAGGATTCCGTGCCGTGTCCGGCCCGGCCTATGAGAACGGCCCCCTCAGTGCCGAACAGATCGCCGAATGGGAAGCGGCAAAGGGCAACTGAATGGTGCGTGCACTGGCCATCCATCTTGACCGGATTTCGGCAACCGTGAACCGGATCGCGCTATGGGGCGCGGTTCTGGCCGTGCTGGCGATGCTCGGGGCGGCCGGATGGCAGGTGGTCGCCCGATACCTTTTGGACGCGCCACCGATCTGGACCGAAGAACTGGCCCGGCGGGCCATGGTATGGGCCGGCATGTTGGGGGCGTCCTGCGCCTTTCGGGTGCATGCGGATCCCACCCTGTTTCCCGCAATGCGCGACGTGACAGGGCGCGCTGGCAAGGTGCTGGCGCTGATCCGGGGCGGCGGCGTGATATTGTTCGCCGCGCCGGTGATCTGGTATTCGATCTTTGACGCCCGGATGAATCCGATGCGCGGGTTCCTGGGCCGCAGCCTGAACCGGCAGGCGGAAATGCTGGACGTTCCGATGATCTGGTTCACCTCTGCCGTGCCGCTGGCCTTTGCCATCATCGTTCTGCACATGATTGCCGACACGTTGATGCGCTTGACCCACGCGGCCCCGCATCCAGCTCCCGATCCGATTTCTCCGACAAAGGCCTGAAATATGAAACTGTTCATCGCCGGTCTGAGCACCGAGACCAATTCGTTTTCCCCGCTGCCGACAGGCATGCTCAGCTTTCAGGAAGGGTCATTGCATCACGGCGATGCTACCCGCCATGCGGTGCAATATTGGACCGGCCCGCTGCATCTTTGGCGTGACAAGGCCGACGCGCTGGGGTGGGATGTCGTCGAATCCCTGTCAGCGCATGCGCAACCCGCCGGGGTGACGGTGAAATCGGTCTACGAAGAATTCCGGGACGAGATCGTTTCTGATCTCAGGCAAGCGGGCGGTGCGGATATGATCCTGTTGACCCTGCACGGCGCGATGATCGCGGATGGCTATGACGATTGCGAAGGCGATCTGATCGCTGCCTGCCGGGCCGTTGCGCCCGATGCGGTGATCGGCGGTTTGCTCGACCCGCATTGCCATTTGACCGAACTCATGCTGGACAAGGCAACGCTGTTGGTGGCGTTCAAGGAATACCCCCATATCGATATCGCGGAACGCGCAGAGGATCTGTTTCGGCTCTGTGCGGACGCCGCCACCGGCAAGACCAGACCGGTGATGCGCGACTGGGATTGCCGGATGATCCTGGCGATGCCGACACCGTCGGGGCCGATGCGCAGTTTTGTCGACCGGATGTCGGCGCGCGAGGGGCATAACGGAATACTGTCACTGTCCATCGCCCACGGGTTTCCATGGGGCGATCACACGCGTACTGGCACCCGCGCCTTGGCGATCTGCGATGGGGACAGCGATCAGGCCGCCGCCGTTGCGCAGGACCTGGGCCAAAGCCTGTTCGATCTGCGCGACGCGTTGAATACCGACATACCCGACATCGACCGGGCCCTTGATATGGCCCAAGCCGAAACCGAGGGTCCGGTCGTATTGGCGGACATGTCCGACAACGCTGGCGGGGGTGCGCCTTCGGATGCAACCTTTCTGCTGCGCGCGATGATCGAGCGGGGCATGACCTCGGTCGCGACAGGGCTGTTTTACGACCCCGGTGCCGTGCGCATCTGCCGCGAAGCGGGCGAAGGCGCGACCCTGCCGCTGCGCCTGGGGGGCAAACATGGTCCCATGTCAGGCGATCCGCTGGATCTGATTGTGACGGTCCGAAAATGCGCCTCGGGCCTGACGCAGAGGTTTGGCAAACTGCCCGCGCCGATCGGCGAGGCGGTTTGGATCGAAGCGAACGGCATCGACATTGTCATCAATGACATACGGGGACAGACTTTTCACCCCGAAGCCTTTGAACAGTTGGGCATTGATCTGTCTCAACGCCGGTATGTCTGCGTGAAATCGTCAAATCACTATCAGGCTGGATTCAATCCGATTGCCGCGCGGGTCATTCCGGTGGCGACGCCGGGGGCGATCACCCCCGATTTCGCCAATATTCCCTACACGAAACGCGCCAAGACCTATTGGCCCGCAGTCGAGGATCCATTCGCATGACCAATACCCTGATTTCCGACCGCGACCGTTTCGCCGCACAACACCCGGAACAGCGGATCGCGCTGAACGGGCGCGACTGGGGATTTCTGGATATTGGGACCGGTCCTGCCCTGATCCTGATGCCCGGAACATTGGGGCGTTGCGACATCTTCTGGCAGCAGATTTCCGCACTGTCGGACCGCCTGCGCATCGTGTCCATGTCCTATCCCGGAACCGGAGATGTGGCGGACTGGGCCAACGATATCGTGGCGATGATGGATCATCTGGATCTGGAAAAAACGTCTATACTGGGCTCGTCCCTGGGCGGATACCTGGCGCAATATGTGACCGGTCAGGCACCCGATCGTTTTGAAAGGCTGATCGCGGCAAACACATTACATTCGGTGGCGGGCATGGATCAGCGACTGCCCTATGCGTTGGACCTGGATACCACCCCCATAGACGATTTGCGCGCCGGTTTCGGCAAGGGGCTGAACCAATGGCGCGCAGACTACCCGGATCAGAGCGATCTTGTCGATCTGCTGCTGATGGAGGTCGGTGGGCGCATCCCCGAGATGGAATTGCGCAGTCGTCTGAAAGTTCTGAAGGCAGGGCCGGAATTGCCTGACCCGAGGTTGCCCCTTGCGCGGATTTTCACCATTCAGGCCGACGACGACCCGCTGATTCCGCCTGAAATGCGGGCGGCGGTGCGTGGCCGGTTGCACCCGTCCGCCGCCTATCGGTTTCTGTCCGGTGGTCATTTCCCATATATCGCGCGGCCCGCTGAATATACCGCCTTGCTGGAACAGGTGATGGGGCTCGCGCCGACTACCACGCACGAATGGGGCAAGGAGGCGGAGCGGACATTGTGATCGTCCTGTCAAACGATGACGTTGCGCGCCTGTTGCCGATGCACGAGGCGATCGGGGCGGTGACGCGGGCCATGATCACCGTATCGTCCGGAGGGGCGGAAATGCCCCTGCGCAGCGTCATGCCCGTCGGCGGCGACAACCGGATGGGGATCATGCCGGGCGCATTGTCGGACCCGGCCTGTTTCGGAATCAAGCTGATCAGCCTTTTCCCCGGCAACGCCGCGCTTGGGCTGTCGTCGCATCGCGGGGCCTATCTGTTGTTCGAGCCCGCCACCGGTGCCCCGGTTGCGATGATGGACGCCAGCCTGCTGACCGCCATTCGCACTGCGGCTGCCAGCGGCGTCGCAACCCGCGCGCTGGCCAGGACCGACGCAACCCGTCTTGCGATCATAGGCTATGGCGAACAGGCCGAGCACCATCTCGAAGCGATCTGCGCCGTGCGGCCGGTCACCCATGTCCATGTCGCCGGGCGTGACCCGTACAAGGCGGCCGCGTTTTGTGCGGCAGCGCGTAAAAACCATCCCGATGTCGCGTTTCAATCCGGTAGCGACATCAGGGCTGCTGTGGCCCGCGCCGACATCATCTGCACGGTGACGGCCGCGCCCCAACCCATTCTTGAGCACCTCTGGTTGCCCCGCGGCTGTCATGTGAACGTGGTCGGATCGTCTGTCCCGACGATGCGCGAAGTTGACGACGATTTGGTGTTACACTGCTCGATCTGGGTTGACTATCTGCCTTCTGCATTGGCACAGGCAGGCGAAATCGTCGACCTGATCGCGGCAGGGCGGTTCACGGAGGGCCAGCTCAAGGGTGAAATCGGTATGGTACTGAAGGCCGAGTTACAGGGGCGTATCACTGCGGACGAGCAAACCGCTTACCGCTCACTGGGAGTCGCGGCGCAGGACCTGGCGGTGGCCCATCTGATCGCGGATAAGGCGGCGAAAACGGGAGCAGGTCAGAAGGTTGCATTTTAGCACATTACTTTTCGGCGGTGGGGGTATTGGCCATAGGTGCGCAAACCACTGTCGCTCGCGTCCTCCTCGGTGGAACACTCTGGCGTTTTTGGACTGGGGCCTGTGGCGTGGCGGATCCTGATCGCAGGCGGCCACGCGGTTATGGGTGATTGGGTCAGATTTCAATTATGGAGCATGATTGCCGGTAGTGGCACCGGAACGCGCAATATGTTGTCGTTGCCCGTAGTTTGGCGTCATGATGATGTTTGCGATCTTGCCAAGGATGGTCCGGGAATGCCCAACGATGACTGTGTCCGGGCCCTGCAGGCCGGGCATGGCGAAGGACGCTATGCCGCGATATGACGGAAAATGGGAGTCGGCGGGCTGGGCCAAGACAAGGGCGGCAGGTGCCGGGGGCAAGATTGCGGCGTGATTCCGGCCAGACAAATGGAAAACCCACGGTGTTCAGAAGCGCCAAATGCCGCCGTCTCTTGCGGGCAACAACAATCGGATCTCGCGCCGATGCCTGAAAATGCCTTTGGCTAAAAATACGGTCAATGTGGCGATACATTCGATGACGCTCATAACCGCTTTCCGCATCAATTTGGTTCAGAGAGACCGCAGTTGAGATCTGACGACCGTTTCATTGTCAACATGACCTAGTATCTGATCTGGCCGGCAGGATCCGATCCGGCCTCGTCAACCGTTTGGCGGGCTGCTGGATCAGGACGCATGGTCGCAACCAGCTCGGCAACTTTGAGACCGAACTTGCGCATTTCGGATTTATTCATGATGGTGCCGTTTTCGGTCAGATACAGCCAGTCGGTAGCGTTCAACGTGTGCCCTCCGGACTTTTGCGGCAACACGATCTGATACTCCATTTTCACCGTCGATCCCGACACCACACCTCGTGCTTTGCCCACGATATCATCGGCCGTGGCGGTAAAAGTATTGCCTTCGCCCAGGGTCAGGAACCATTTTCGGCTCTGCTGCTCGCCATTGGAATAGGTGAATTCCTCTGACAATGTGCCCGTGTCGCCGTTCCATTCGCCGCTCATTTTCGCAACGAAGCTGTTTGTCACCCTGCCAGTGGGACCATAGATCAGCCCTTCTGACAATATTTCGCCTGCCAGATGGGTCTTAAGCAAAAATTCCGGTCCAGTGTCCGCATAGTCGGATGGGCTTTGTGCCCGGAAGCTTAAAAACATATTCTTGGCAAAGATCGCCGCCAGAACGAGAAGAAGGATAGCTGCGACGAGTTTCATGAGGTTCGCTCCTCTGTGGGAAGCGCAAGGACCATGCCCAGTGCGCCGAGTTTCAGGATACATGGAATGACTGCGTAAGCGATGTTGAGCGTGTTGAGCGCCAGGTCGCTGTTTGTTGCGCCGGGCGAAAAGCCGCTGCGCTCAAGCACGGGCAAGACGGCAAACGCGGCCAGAGCAAGCCCCAGTTTGCCTGCAAAGGACCAGATGCCAAAGGCCAGCGAAGCCTTTAGCCCGGCTCTGGTCAGCGCAACCGAGAACATCGCGGGCAGGATCACCATATCAGCGCCAAGCGCGGCCCCGGAGGCGACGCAGATCAATGCAAAATTGCCCAGGTCGCCCGATGCAAGAAAGGCGGCACCGGCAAACCCGAGAATGGCCAGCGGCATCGCGATCAGCAGGGTGGGTTTCGGTCCCAGACGGTTGCTCAGACCGGCCCAGAGCGGGACACTAAGTCCGGCGCTCAGGAAAAAGAGGATCAAAAGAGGTCCGGCCTGCCCCGGCAAGTGCAGGCGATCTTCGACAAAGAACAGGAACAGTGTCGATGTGATGGCGACAGGGAGGCTGTTGATTAGGGCAAGTGCCAAAAGGCGAAGCGCGCCCGCCTGACCAAGGCTCGCCAAAGAAGGTCGCTCGCCCAGAATGGCAGGGCGACGCCAGATCGGCTGGGTGACCAGCGCGGTCACCAGGGCCAAGCCTCCAAGGAAAAGACCGAAGGCCGGATAACCCTGCGCCCCCGCGCCCAAGGCGACAAACAGGGCTGGGGCGATGGCCGCGATGACCACACCGGCCAGCATGCCACCTTCTCGAAAAGCCGCCAGAGTCATCAGCGCGTCAGGGGTGGGAGCCTTGGCCAGCGTGGCGCTGCGTCCATAGAGCAGGATCATGCCCAGGCTGTAGGCCGAAAACAGCAGCACCAGAACCGCGATCAGCTGGCTTACCACATGTGGCCCCGAACGCGGCGTAAAAAGCAAGGGAAAACCGATGGCCAGCCCGGTTGCGGCTGCAACGGCAAACCACCTCTGCGCCCGAGGCCAGCGGTCGATTGCCCAGCCAATTAGCGGGTCTTGTACCAGATCGACAAGCCGGATCATCAGCAAGATGGTCCCGATGGTACCCAATCCGATGCCGAGATCGACCGAAGCGAACCGGGGTAAATGGATGTAGAGCGGAATGCCGGCCGCAGCCAGCATAAGCGCATAAAGGCTGACACGCGGATACAGCATCATTCACCCCTGAGCCGGCGGGTAAAGGATCTGGACCGGGTATTGTCGCCCAGAAAAATCTCCATGAAACGGGTTTTGATCTGCGGATGGCTGAGCGTGCAAGTATTGGTTCCGTTCAGCCAGAACCCAACCTTGTCCGGTCCTTGAGACACGGCGACATAGCGGTCTCCCTTGCTCACGTCATTGTAGCAGCGTTCAAGGTGTGTACGCAGGGGCAGGGCACCGCCGGTACGTTCGAATTCGCGCAATGTGCCTTTGACCAGCTCGTATTCGGTCAGATTTCGGAGGTAGGTCAGTTCGAGAGCAAAATCGTCACTCCAATCGAGAGGGGCACCGGATCGGGTGAAAAGCCGTGCCTCGTACAGTGGGAAGCCGGCAAAGCGGAGGGTCGCCGTGCCGCGCAACTGGGACTCTGGCAAAATCGACTTGACCGTCGATGCCAGAGGCAGGGTCGGCAGAGCCAGTAATACGAGGGCAAGCAACGCTCTAGGCATGGCTCAGTTCCACCTGAACAACATTGGTGTGTCCGATGGCAAAGGACGCGGCGCAGATTTCAAGATAATATTGCCAGTTGCGAAAGAAGCTCTCGCCATAGCCCAAATCATCGATCCGGGACTTCTGAGCGGTCAGGCGTTCGGCCCAGATGCGGCATGTTTTGGCGTAGTCTTGCCCAAAGGCGTAGCTGTCGCAAACCCGAAGCCCGGCATTTCTTGCCTGTGCGTCAATCACATTGTCAGACAGCAGCATGCCACCGGGAAAAACATATTGGCGGATAAAGTCAGACGAGGTCTTGTAGGTGTCAAAAAAGCTGTCTTTGACGGTGATAGCTTGCAAAAGAACACCTCCACCAGCGGCCAGGTTGCGCTTGAGCATCGAGAAATAGCTGGGCCAGTAACGTGCGCCCACGGCTTCGATCATCTCGATCGAGACAATGTTGTCATAGGTGCCGTCGATGTCGCGGTAATCGCGAAGCTGGATATCGGCGCGCCCGTCCAACCGGCATTCGGCATAGCTGTGTTGATTGCGCGAAATGGTCACGCCGGTCACGTCCCGGCCTTCTTCGGCAGCATATTCTGCGAACCCGCCCCAGCCACAGCCGATTTCCAGCGTTCTCTCGCCCTTGCCCAGACGCGACAGGGCGCGTGCGTTCTTATTGGTTTGCGCGCGGTAAAGGTCGTCGTCGCCCTGTTCAAACAGGCCCGAAGAATAGGTCATCCCTTCGTCGAGCCACAGCGCGTAGAATTCGTTACCGACGTCGTAGTGTGAGCGGATGTTCTTGCGGGATCCGCGGCGCGAATTTGCGCGCAAAAGGGTGTCGACCAGACGAAACCTTGTCCGGTTGAACGGGCTGGCCTGATCAAAGGTATCCAGACGAGCGCGGTTTCGCATGGCTACCGTCGTCAGCGTTTCGATGGATGGCGTGTCCCACAGGCCCTGAACATAGGTTTCGCCCAGCCCCACCTGGCCATGCGCGGCCATCGCCGCAACCGCGGCCCAGTCCCGAATGATCATTTCCGCCTCGGGTCCAGTGCTTCCGAACTGGTAGCGTTCCCCTTCGGGTGTTCTAAGGGTCAGGCGTCCATCATGCAGACGTTCGCAGGTCGAAAGGAAATTCGATTTCAGAGCCTTGTCGGTAAGCCGCATTTTCCATTCCTTTGAATTGGTGCCGGTCGTTGAGCATGCGAACGATGCGCATGGCGCTGGCGATCCCGTCTTCGTGAAAACCGTGACGGTTCCACGCCCCCGCAAACCAGGTGCGGTTGTTGCCCTGCACCTGACGTATTCGTTGCTGCGCCCTCAATGCGGCCTTGTCGTAAACTGGATGAGCGAATTCGACTTCGTCATAAATCGCGTGCCGAGCGATCTCGCTCGAAGGGTTCAGAGTGACGAACAGCGGATCGCTTTCGGGGATATTCTGAAGCTTGTTCATCCAGTACGTGACACCGATATTGCCGTCCTGCGAGCGATAGGACCAGCTTGACCAGCAGGCGCGGTGCCGGGGCATCTGGCCAGGGTCGCAGTGCAACACGGCCTTGTTGGGTTGATAGCGGATACTGCCAAGTGCCGCCGTTTCCACCGGCGAAGCGTCATCGCCTAAAATGGCCAGCGCCTGATCGGAATGACACGCAAGGATCAACTCGTCATAGGCCTCTGCCGGGGCGTTACCCGCCGAGACGCTTACAGAGAACGCTCCGCGATTGGCTTGGCGCACGGGTGTGCCGGTGCGAATAGTGCAGCCGCGCGCGATCAGGGCGGCTTGCAGCCGCCGGACATATTCGATGCTGCCGCCCTTGACGGTCCACCATTGGTGCGCGCCAATGCCCGCCAGCAGGGCATGATTGCGAAAGAACTGGACCAGGGATTTTGCTGGAAACTGGTCAACTTCTCCCACCGGTGTCGACCAGATCGCGCCACACATCGGCATCAGGTAATTGTCACGAAACCAGCGGCCCAGACCCAGATCGTCCACCAATTCGCCAATGGTTTTCTCGTCATATTGTGCGGCCGCCTCAGCTCGCTTGCCAAAGCGGATGACGTCGGCGATCATCTTGTAAAACTGCGGTCGCAGCAGGTTGCGTTTCTGGGCTGTGATGGTGCCCAGATTGTTCAGCCCGTATTCGAGCCAGCCGTCATTGATACTGGCGCCAAAGCTCATCTCACTTTTCATGACCGGCACGTCGAGGTCCCTGAAAAGGCGGGTAAGGTACGGGTAGGTCACATAGTTGAAAACGATGAAGCCCGTATCGACCGGTTGATCTCCGTTACGGCCCGCCATCACGGTGCGCGCATGGCCGCCCAGGCGCGGCGCGGTCTCAAACAGCGTCACGTCGTGGTAGGGCGACAGGTAATATGCGGCGGAAAGGCCGGAAATGCCGCCTCCGACAATCGCGATCTTCTTGCGCGAGCCCTGGGTTTGATCCAACATACCGTCCTCGTATTTTCAATATTATGAGTAAGATACGCCGCCGTTTGCAGGTTGGATCACAAATGGGCGCAGAATAATTTTCGCCTCAAGGGGGGCCAATTGATCCAAAGGGCGCGCGCGCGCGTAATCCACCCATGATGCTAGAACATGTACAGGCCCAAACCCACCATGCGCGGCGCGGCGCGCTGAGACACGCGTTCACTTATGGGGTGGACTACGTATTGAGTGATCTGGGCGATGCCGCGCCGTGGTTGATTTCGCGCAACCGCTTTAACCTGTGGTCCATATGGGATCGCCACCATGGCGGGCCGCGTGGAGACGGGCGCGGGGTGGGATGGTTCCGCGAGGTACTGTTACGGCGTGGCTTCGCTCAGGAGGGTGCTCAGCTTTTGCTGCTGACTCAGCCCAGCTTTCTGTGGTTTCATTTCAACCCCGTGAGTTTCTGGATCGCGATGGTGGACGGCAGACCGCGGGCCTTTGTGGCAGAGGTCAACAATACTTTCGGTCACAGGCACTGTTATTTCTGCGCGCATGAAGATTTTGGTCCGATTGCAAAGGGCGACAGGCTGGTGTCAGAAAAGATGATGCATGTGTCGCCGTTTCAGAGTGTGAACGGGCAGTACCATTTCGACTTTGGCATCGACGAGACCGAGATCGACATCAGGATCAGCTATAAAAACGGCGATCAGGGGGTGGTGGCCACGTTGTCGGGCTCACGCCGGCCTGCATCGAGCCGTTCTCTGCTGTGGGCGGCGCTGCGTCGCCCCTTGGGAGCGTTGCGCGTATTGGGTCTGATTCATTTTGAGGCCGTGATCCTTTTTGCAAAACGGGCGCCGTTTCTGAAGAGACAACCGGCACCCGAACTGCTGATCTCGGACAGTCAGAATTTTGTTAGTGCTGACAAGTGACAGGGTTTTCGGGCAAAACCTATTGGCTCGTAGGGGCGAGCGAAGGGCTCGGCCGCGAAATCGCCCGCCAATTGAGCGCTGGGGGGGCGCATCTGATCCTGTCGGCGCGAAATGCCGAGCGGCTGGACAGCCTCTGTGACGAGTTGCCCAAGGCCCGCGCGATGCCTGTGGACGTGACCGACGCAGCAGCCGTGCGCCGGATTGCCGCCGAAATCGGGGATGTGGACGGCGTTATCTACAATGCCGGGACCTACACTCCGATGCGGACTACGGAATGGGACAGCGATGCGGCGCTTGCGATGTGTGAGGTCAATTTCACCGGCGCGATGCGTGTGTTGGGCGAAATCGTTCCGGGTTTTGTGCAGAAGGGCCGGGGTGACATTACACTTGTGGGGTCGTTGGCGGGCTATCGCGGGCTGCCTGCCGCCATCGGCTACGGTGCCAGCAAGGCGGCGCTCGTCAGCCTTGCCGAGACGATGCGCTTTGATCTCAAGGGTACAGGCGTCGTGGTGCGGTTGGTCAACCCCGGTTTTATAGCAACCCGTTTGACCGAGAAAAACAGCTTCGGGATGCCGATGCTGATGACGCCGGAAGACGCTGCAAACCGGGTGCTTAAAGCGATGCGAACCCCCCGGTTTCGAACCGATTTCCCGGCGCCCTTTTCCTGGTTCATCCGAATATTGGCCTATCTTCCAGACCTTGTCGTCTATCGCTGTCTGAAATCAGGGGTTTCAACGCGATAGCTGATCGCCGATGTCACAAGTTGAACTCGAAACGGTATTGGCAGCAGAAGGCACCGGCGGGACAGCGGCTTGTGTGCAATCGCTTTTTGAATCCCGAACCGGCGTTTGCCTATCTGTTGCAGTTGTTAGCCGATGAAAGGCCGTCTACAGCTCTGAAATGCGAGACGAGTTGCTTGGCAGTAAGATCTTCTACTCGCTTCTCCCATTGACCTGCCACAGGATATTTTTTCCACGGCTGACTAACAGGCCGCTGAAATAGTCCACGAGGCGGACCAGTTTTCCGTCGGACGTGTCGGACGTACTGTCGGCCTTGCGCATCCGGGTTGTTGCCGGGACGGGTCCGTGCGCTTTTTGCCGGTTCCTCTCTTTATGCGGACAGCGGTCGGGGCAGTCCGGCGAGATTGTTGGCATCCATTGTCAGAATAAAAGAAGCGGTTCGGTTTGGCCGCTCTGGCGCGGTCTGATCGTTCCCTTTTGCGCTGCCGTGGCCGCGTAACGCCAGAGAAGGAGCTTGTCGAGGCGTGTGATTTTGCGATCGGCGATCCGGGCGAGGACCCGGGTGCGCCAGGTCTGTGGGTCGAGGCCGTTGGGCCTGGCGGTTTCGATCGCGGGATAGGCGACGACCGCAGCGTTGCCGCCGCTTTCGCAGCCAGCGATGCGGTAATTATTTCTTTCGATATTCACGTAATGAATTGATATTTATATATAATTATTGACGATCCCCAATGGGCCGTTCATCGGATATCCACACATTTTCTTTATGCGACCAAGGGTCTGGCGGATCGCCCTGGCGCGCTCGGATTTGCCCGAGATGCGGTTCAGTTGCGCGGCCAGCCAGGCTTTAAGGTCGCCAAAGACGGGTTTGGCGTCTTGCTGGCGCAGGGCGACACGTCCGTCCGGGGGTTTTCCACGCGCCGCCTTTTCAACGGCATACAGAAGCGCGATGCGCATGTCAGACAAGGAAGCCCGTACAGCTTTCCGAAAGATCCGCCGGGCTGAGACAGACGGCGATCCGATCTGCCTTGCCCATCGCATCAGACCGCGTCTAAGTCAGGCGGATTTGCGTATACCCAGCGAATTCTTTTCCAGCACCACGATGGAGCCATCTGTTCCGGCTTTCACCTTCATCCCAGTCTGTAATCGATCCAGGCCCGAACATTTCACATGCATCAGAATCCCTTTTTCGCGCGCCACGATCGCCATATGGCTAAGCCAGCCGCCAACCTCACTCAACACTCCGCCGGAACGCTGGACATAAGGTAGCCAGGAGGGGCTGACGATGTGGCAGACGATAACATCCCCATCTTCAAACCCGCAAAACGAGCTGGCGTCAGTTGCCGTTTCATCCTCCACGACGAATACGCGGCCGTCTGCGTCCTGACAGCCTGACACGCAAGTGCCTCCCAACGCCGATCCATGCCTGTTGTCGTGGATTGGAACCGATGCCGAAAGCAGTTCGCACTCCTGCAGGGTCAGCGAGACGCGTTCGGGCGCGTTTTTGGCAAGATGCGCCCCGCGTTCCCTCCGCTCTTGTGCCCTGGCTTTATGCGTCATCAGGTTTGCGTTGGTGAGGCTTAGCAGTTCCTCCATTTCCAGATGGAAAATGTGATCGAAAAGCCCGGTTTTTTCAGCCAGTGCCAGAACCGCGCGCCGGATCTGGGCCACGATTCTAAGCGCCTCGTGCTTGGCCTGTTCCTTGAGGTCCTGAAGCGCGATGGCCAGGTCGACCGGATCCGAGGGCACCGTGTCGGGATCGTCGTTCAGATTGGTCGCCAAGGGCGTGGCACTCTCCAGGAAAGGCCAAAGCAATTCGGGCGCTTCGCTGTAGCGCGGCAGGCTCAGTTCATAGTCGAATATCGCCCGATGCCCCATCAAAGCCATCAGCGTCGTTCTCTGGGCGTCACCTTTCAGACTCGCACAGGCATCAATCAGGCTAACCGGCGCGTGCCGCAGAACCGGATGCATCAGCCGGCTGTGCGCGTCTGCATCCCCCTTGGCAAAGGCCTGCGCCTGGGTCATCGCAAAGCCGGCCAAGATGTTGATCTTTTCGGCTTCGACATAGACATCAAGTACCAGTTTATCCCGCAATTTCTCGATACTGCGGATGATTTGAGCTTGTGGCAGTGCGTTGAAATCGATCGCCTGCCAGACCGCCATATCTTCTTGCAGGGCAGGGATGGTGTCCTGGCGGAACTGTGTGATCGAGCCAACCGCGCGTTTGCGCATTTGCCGTGCCTTGGCATTGCTGAGGCGCAGAGCCATTTTTTGCTTCAACGCGTGGTCTACATACGTCCGGCCAAAAAAGTTGACCAGATGCCCGGGGCGCCCTTCTGGCAGATTGTAACCGATACCCAAGTGTCGACATGCGATGTCAAGGCTGCCACCCGGTGCCCACAGCTGTCCCATGAGCGAAAAGGACAGTGGCGTGGGACGTGGCAGGACCTCGGACATTTCGTCCTGTTCGAGGATGACAGTGTAAGGATCGGCACCCTGATAGGCATCAAAAATGCGTCGCCATTCCTGTGTACGTGCCAGTTCGGTCGGATTTGCGCCAGTCAGCGTCGTGATATCCCGGCTTTGGACGATCTGGAACGCGCCATCGGCATAGGCCCATTCGATGTCTTGCGGGCATCCGAATGCCGCTTCAATCTGTCTTCCCAAAGCTAGCAATGGTGCCATGTCGATGGGGGGCGTCTCATCTCCGATCGCCGCGTGTGTATAGCGGCCAAAACGCATGCTTTGCGGCGTTACCCGGCCAGACACCAGATCGTCGCCACAGCCTTTGACCAATTCAACCATCATCAATCCAGGTGCGGTCGGATCCTCGGTAAAGAGTACACCCGCGTAGTCCGATCTGATCATATGCTGCACCAGGATGTTACCATCATGCCCGATTGCGCCATCTTTATCGTAACTCCGAGCACGCGCGGACGAGAACGACCCGACCACTTCATCGAGTGCTTTGCGCATTCCGCATTGCTTCACTTCCAAAACGCTTTCAAAAACACCTGCAAAACTCTGGTCGGCACCATCCTCGTTGGCCGCCGAGCTGCGCACGGCACAGGGTCGTTGGCCCATTATGCGCCAAACCATGTTTGAGAAGTCCTCTTTTTGTTTTTTGGACATGTGGCTGAATGCCCTGATCGCTTCGGAGCGGATGACGAGACCGTCAGGTACAGGCAAACCAGTGTTCTTGAGCACCGACAGGCGATAGGCTTTGTTTCCACATTTCTGCAGCTCATCGGTATGATCAAGCGGGACGACGCCATGGAAGAGGGCGCGTATCTTCCAACGCTGCCACGCCACCAGAGTCCGACGTTTTGCGCGCCCCCAGATGCCTGTGACATAGGCCCTTTGGATCAACAGGAATGTCAGACTGATGCAGAGATAGATATTTCCCGCCGCGCTGAGCTGAAACACCAGCCCGAACATCGCCGGCGCGCCAATCAGCCACGACAAAGCAGCCTGGCGTTTGGATTTGGCCACGGCCCAATGCAGATATGTTCCCGCCAATACCGCGAACAGCGCTGGCAGGATATACGTTCCATCCGGCTGCCCCAGTTTTGGAATCCAAAGGAAAGAAGCATCTATTGATCTGCTGGCCTGTTCGGTTGCGCTAAGTCCCAGCATCATGACCGGCAGGAACAACAACGCGATGAGGTTGCGCATCGGGGTCAGACCCTTATCCGCATAAAACTGCTGTACCGCGCGCGCCTTGCGGGCAGGGTCGCCTTTCAGCCGACCTTTCAGCGCTTTCAACTCGTCGGCATGTTTTGCGGATATTATTTGGTCGCGTTCCGATTTCAACGCGATGGGAACAACCAATAGCCGCGACAGCAGCGCGAGCATCAACAGGCCCAGCACAAAATGAGATTGCTCACCTATCCGGATCAGAGCCGCGGCAAGCTTGTTCACGCCGGTTTGCCATAGGGAAACCTTCTGTTCGGCCAACCAAAGCTGTACATGCGGTTTTGGTTGCGGGGCCACGAAATATTCCCACGGGGTCGTGTATCGCCCGAGGAAATCAATCCCTGCTTCACTCATCTCAAGGCCAAGAACCTGTGACATGAAACAGCTGCGGCGATCGTAGCAGGCTGCAATCGTCGGCTTGTCCTGCAATTCTGCGATGCGCCGTTTCAGCTCTTCGGATGGCAGAGCGCGTACCGGGATGTTGATCGCCCCGGGCAGGTGCCCGGATGCAAAGTCGCCCGGATAGCGGGTATCTACGATCTGCAGATCTGTGTTTGCTTGCAGGTCTTCGAAATCCGCAGTGCTGAGCAGCACGTCCTTGTTGGCGTATTCGGGGATTGCTCTGAGGTCTGACAGCGTCTTGATCTTTTTGTCGCTGAAACCCCGACCTTCGACGATCCATTTTTCTATGCCGCCGGCGATAAATCGGCAATCGATCCCGCGCGCGGCCAGTTCTGCGCATGTTTCGCTGCTGCGGTTGCCGTTATGGCAGAACAATACAACCTGCTTTCCTTCCAGCGGGATGTTTGATTGCAGGAAATCGGGAAAGCGGACATGCCGTGCGCCAGGCAGTGTTCCCATCCGATACTCGCTGGTTTCACGCACATCAAAGAACAGTGGAGCATTTTTGCCGTCGGTATTTTCCAGCAGGTTCTGAGCTTCTGCAGTACTCAGCGCCAGAGGACTTTTTTCCTGGTTACCAAAGCTGGTCTCTTTCAGGTCGGAGTCCAGAATCTGGGTTCCGTCAAACTGCGCGGGCCGGATCAGGGTGTCTTGCAACCGGGCCAATTCCTGAGCCTGATGGTTTCGATATTGCCAGACATTCAGGGCCCCGAACGCAAGCGAAACAAGAAGCAATGCGGTAACCAGGCGAGCCGGAAACCGCGCGGGAGCGCGTCCCGGTTTGTGTGCAAATCCCATCCGCTTGGCGATCAGAGCGCCAGCGCCCGCCGTGGTGGCGAAGGCTACGGCAAAGACCTGTGACAAGGACGACACCGAGCCGATCACAAGCTCTGGCGACGGAATGGCGAGTACCGCCGTTGGCGTCAGAACTGTGATACCAAGGATCGAATTTCTGCAGACCAGACCTAGTATTCGAAATGCGTCCGTTTCAGCAGTTGATGATGTCGGCACAGTAGTCAAACCCCTTACGCCCAAATTCGGTTCAACTATTAGACAGAATTATCAGTTAACAAATGATTATTAAACAATATGTTAACGTATCCCTGATGAAGTATCGATCTCGTAGGTGCCATCAGACTTGTGAGTGCCGATAAACGAATTGTTCGCTTTGTTCTGCCACGAATACCGTGTCTTCTCGCGGCAATGCTGTGTCGGTATTGCGCTGAAACCCTAGAGGGTAAACGATGAAAACCAAACGATTGAAATCGGCTTTTTGCCAGCGGTTGCTTTCAGCTTTCACACCTTTTGCGGCCCAAGTTCTCGGGGGCCTTGCACTGGCATTGGTTGTCTCCGCGCCGGCCAGGGCAGATATCAAACTGGTGTTCGGCACCTATGCAGCCGACAAGCCAACCGTGACGGTCAAGAAGTACAAACCATTCCTGAACTATCTGTCGCAGGAAATGACTAAGGTTCTGGGCGAACCCGTTCAAATCCGAATGAAAATTGCCAAAGATTATGAAAACGGTATCGATGATCTGGCCAACGGCGATGTGGATTTTGCACGTTTCGGACCGGCCTCCTACATCACGGTTTACGAACGCGAAAGTGGCATTCAAATCGTGGCGATGGAATCCAAAGGCGGGAGCAAGCGGTTCAAGGGCATTATCGCAGTGCATTCAAACAGCACCGCCAAATCGCTTTCCGACCTGACCCGGCAAAGCTTTGCCTTTGGCGACCCACTTTCCACCATCGGGCGCTACCTCGCCCAAAGCCATCTGATTGATGCAGGTGTAACCAGTCAGGAACTGAGCGGGTACGAATATCTTGGTCGGCACGATCGGGTTGGTACCGCCGTGGGAGAGGGCAGGTTCACCGCCGGGGCGTTGAAGGAAAGCACCTATAAGAAGCTGGTGCAATCCGGCGTACCGATCCGGGTTCTGTTTGAATTCGAAAATGTCACCAAGCCCTGGCTGGCGGCATCGGGAATGGACCCGAGGGTGCTGGCTGCCATGCGGCAGGTGATGCTGAGCACAATAGATTCCGAGGTTCTGGACAGTATTGCCAAAGACGGCTTTGTCGAGGGGGATGACGCCGACTATGATTTCATCCGCAAGGCCATGCAGCACAGCCGCTCGTTTTGACCGGTTTGATGCGCAAGCGCCTGAAAAATATGGGGATCAACGCGCAAATTGCACTGTCGATGACCTTTGCCGCGGTTCTGGTGACGTTCTTTGTGGGAGAGTACCAGCGCCGCGCCGAGATCAGCCGGATGAATGAGGATCTGCTCGCCCAGGCGGACCTGACAGTCTCTTTGATAAGCGGGTTGATGGTCGAATCCATCATCGTTCAGGACACACCCGTTCTCAAAACCGCCATGGAAGAAGCGTTGTCACGCAACTCCAAACTCCTGGCGCTTTCGATCAAGGATGAATTGGGAAACCTCATTGCCCACACCGAACGCGACAATGCAGACTCCATAACAGAGGTCCGCGACTTTACCCGGGACATCATTGTCGAAGGCGAACCCTTTGGCATGATGGAAGTGGAATGGTCCACAGCCGAAGGTCAGGCATTAATTGACGCCAATGTCCTGCGAATTCGATTAACTGTCGGAATGACCGTATTTGTTCTGTCTGCGTTTTTCCTGATACAGACTAACTTTCTGGCAATGCGGCCCCTTCGCAATATCCACAACCGGATGTCGGCGGTGATTGCCGGGCAGAAACACAATAGGATACCACTTGCGCCCTTTGTGGCCCGGGAGTTCAGAGACCTCGATTTCTCAGTCTCGGTACTTCAAAAAACTTTTGCCGAAAGGGATGAACGTGAATACGCGCTCGAATCTGCCAAAGAGGCGGCGGACAAGGCAAGCAGAGCGAAATCGGATTTCCTTGCGAACATGAGCCATGAAATTCGGACCCCTATGAACGGGGTTATCGGGATGGCCGAACTCATGCTCGAAACCGACCTGGATGAAGATCAGCAGCTTTACGCTCAAACGATTTCACAGTCCGGGTCGGCGCTGTTGACCATCATCAACGATATTCTGAACTTTTCCAAGATTGAAGCCGGGAAGATGGAACTGGAGACAGCCCCTTTCGATCTGCAGGCCGCGATAGAGGATATCGTGACACTGCTTTCGTCGAAAGCCTGTGAAAAACCGGTAGAAATCAGCCTGCGATATGATCCTCGCCTGCCGACGGTGTTTCAAGGCGATGTCGGACGGCTCCGGCAGATTATTACCAACATCGTCGGAAATGCAGTCAAGTTCACGCTTGAAGGTTACGTCTATATCGACGTAACGGGCGAAAAAGGTCCAGATGGCTACAATTTACGCATTGATGTCAAGGACACAGGCATAGGCATCCCACCGGATCAGATTGAACAGATATTCAATGAATTCAGACAGGTAGAAAGCGCGCGCAACAGGCAGTTCGAAGGCACCGGATTGGGCTTGGCGATTTCTACGAGACTGATGGCATTGATGGGTGGCCGTGTATCGGCCACGTCGGAACAGGGTGGCGGATCGACCTTCACCATAGAAGTTTCGTTGCCAACCAGCACCCAAACGCTCTCGGCTACTGCCGACAAAGAACTGGTTCTGGCAGGCTTGAACGTGTTAGTTGTCGATGATTTGGAGCTAAATCGCAAGATTCTGTCCGAGCGTTTCAATAGCTGGGATATGACTGCAGTTCTTGCGTCGTCCGGTGCCGAAGCATTAGATATACTTGAGAAGACAGCGCGAGGTTTTGACCTGATCGTCCTAGACTACCAGATGCCGCAAATGGATGGCGAAGAACTCGCAAAGCGTATTCGTGCCATCGATGCATTCAGAGATACCGCGCTTATCATTTTGTCATCAGTTGACAAATCAATCGACGCGTCTACCCGATCCGAAATCGGACCCTGCGAACTGCTTCTCAAACCGGTACGATCGGCGAGTTTGCGAAGCACCATCGCTCGATCTCTTCAGATGCAGCCAAAGACGATACGCGTGGTTGACACAACGGAACCGCATAATGAAAATGACTCATGTCTGAATATCCTTGTTGCCGAGGATAACAAAACGAACCAACTCATTGTCAAGGCAATGTTAAAAAGCTCTGGAGTTTCCTTGACATTTGCCGAAACCGGCCTTGAAGCACTGCAGAAATTTGGCGAGACTCAGCCCGATATTGTACTGATGGATATTTCCATGCCGCAAATGGATGGGATCGAAGCGACCCACGCTATTCGCAAACTCGAAAGCGAAAGAACCCTGGGTCACTGCCCAATCGTCGCGTTGACGGCCAACGCTATGCGAGAAGATCAAGATCGATGCCTTGATGCTGGTATGGATGATTTCCTGACCAAGCCGATCAGCAAGAGCGCATTGCTGGGTACAATTCAACAGTGGGGTAAATAGAGCATTGTCAGGCTATATTCTTCGGCTGAGGATCTGCCGATCGGCGTCACTTCAGCCATAAACGTCGGGGCTGCGTGCACTGCCGGTCATGGAGAGTGATATGTTCGCTTTGGATAGCGGACACTGTGAGGCACGTTATGGCAGGTCTGCGACGCGGCTTTGAACGGATGACGAGAAGCGGTCGATCTGTTTGCAGACGACGATGGCCGATGTTTCTGTAGCGCAGGTAGCCCGCCGCTATGCGATGAACGCGAACATGATCTTCAAATGGTTGCGCGATCCCCGATCTGCGCCTGATCCCGAGACGATTGAGGTTTCGGCGGCTCCGATCCCAATGCGCTGGCCCGTCTGATCCGAGGCCTCTCAGCATGATCCCGGTCCCGGCGAGCACACGGGTCTGGCTTGCAGCGGGTGTGAGCGTTATGCGGCGCGGGTTCACGACGCGGGCGGCCCAGACAGAGCAGTCGCTGAAGCAGGATCCGGTTGCGGGGCATCTGTTTGTCTTTCGTGATCGGCCCGGCGATCTGATCAAGATCATCTGGTGGGATGGCCAGTGGGCATGCTTGTTCAGCAAACGGCGTGAGACGGGCCGGTTTGTTTGGCCCTCGGCGAAAGAGGGCAGGATCGCCCTGACGGCTGCCCGGTTGGCGATGCTCTTTGAGAGGATCGACTGGCGTCTGCCACAGCGGAACTGGAAGCCACTCGGCGCTGGATAGACCGGCTCGTAACGGGTGAGATTCCTTTGACACACGGATCGGCTATGATGAGACCATGCTGGACGTGACCAAATCTCTTCCGGAAGACCCCGATGAACCGAGACAGTTCACGGCGGGGCGAGGTCGCAGGCGGCCCTGATCCACTGCCCGGCAGGGCATTGCGCAGCAATGTCCCGAGAGCGGAGAAGCTGCGGCATCCGTTGGCAGGCCAGCGCAATCACCGGTTCGGATCGTCGTCAGAGAGCATCGAACAGCCTCGACGGGTCTTGAAAACGAGCGAGATCGCAGTTGCGAAGAGGGCAGCAAGGCGGCGTCTCCCGAAGGCGGAGCCACAGGAGAAGCCCAAACGCCGCCAAATCCCGGATCACATCCCGCGCATGGAGGCAGAACTGACCATTGGTGATGACGGTTGTGCCCTGTGTGGCGGGGTGTTGCGCCACACAGGGCGGGGATGTGACCGAAGAGCCGGAGTATGTTCCGGGACGCTTCATCGTGAACCGCATCGTGCGGCCACGCTTTGCATGTTGGGCTGCGAGGCATTCACTCAGGCGCAGCTAGGATCACGCCCAATCGAGCGTGGTCGTCCTTGCCCAGGTCTGCTGGCACATGTGCTGGTCAAAAATATGCCGATCATCTGCCGCTCTATCGCCAAAGCGGCACCTTCGAGCGCGACGGGATCGGCATTGATCGTTCGACGCTGGCCGACTGGGTAAGTAAATTCACAGCACTTCCGGAGCCGCTGGCAGATGCCATGGGGCGGCATGTGCTGGCTGGAAAGGCCATCTTCGCCCCCTCTCGGCAGCATGCCTTGCATGCGCCTGCCGGGGAATGCATGTCAGGTGCAGGTTTATGGACGTCCGCCGCGCCCAGGGTTCGGCAATTTCCGACGAGGCGATCAAGCGCATCGCGCAACTCTCGGCGCTCGACAAGGAAGCCCGTGGATCACCACCAGACGTGCGGGGGCGGGGTCCGGCAAGCACAGGCAAAGCCGATCTTTGACGATCTGGAGGTCTGGCTGAGCTCTCAACTGCCCGGTATTTCCGGAAAATCGCCGCTGGCTGCCGCAATCCGCTATGCCCTGATGCGCATGGCGCGGGCGATATCTCGACCACGGCATTTTGGAATTGAACAATAACACAGCAGAAAGAGCGATGCGATCCGTCGCCATCTGGCGCAAGAACGGCCGGGTCTTCGGACCGCAGACCGGCGGTAAAGCCGCGGATTTCGCCGGTACGCTCATCGAAAAACGGTATCGACCCGCAGGTCTGACTGGCGGAAACACGCGCCCGCATCCCGGATTACAAGATCAACCACGTCGACGGCCTGCTTCCGTCGAAAACCGGACCATAGGGCGGGCAGCCACGACGCTTCCCTTCCGATGGTCGGGTTGTCAGGTTCTGTTGCCTTAACAGACTGCTGAAAAGGTCGACCGTCGACCTGCCTTGGGGAACACGATGCATCGGCGGAGCGACAACGGCTGAGGCTACGATGCGCGGGGCGGACGAGACGAGCGGGCCGCTGCCGCTGCCCCTTGTCCCGCCCTGGAGGCGAGGCCCGATCTGCGCGCTAGAGGCCCCCGGCGTCGCCAAAGGTTAAAGACGCGCAACGAGGTGACCATCACCGACATCGTCATGCACGACAACCTGCGGTGGATCACCCACGGCGCGTACGGGGCTGGGCGGGTCGGTGGCGTCGATCACCCGCGCGGGCAGGGCGCGGTCGGGGTCGGCGTGGGGTACGGCTTCTATCAGGCGTCGGGTGTAGGGATGGCGGGGGTCGCCGAAAATCTGCGACCCGGTGCCCAGTTCGACGATCTGGCCGAGGTACATCACTGCAACCCGGTCCGCGATGTTTTCGACCACCGCCATATCGTGGCTGATGAAGAGATAGGCCATATTCATTTCGCGTTTCAGCTCTGCCAGCAGATCGAGCACCGTGGCCTGAACGGACACATCCAGCGCTGACACGCTCTCGTCTGCAATGATCAATTGCGGCTCCAGCGCCAAAGCGCGGGCGATGCAGATGCGCTGGCGCTGGCCGCCGGAGAACTCATGCGGGTAGCGGTCGAGAGCGTCTTCGCCCAGGCCTACGCGGGCAAAGAGCGCGGCGGCTCGGTCGCGGCGGCTGGCGGCGGTGCCGATGCCGTGGATCACCAATGGTTCGCGGACCAGGTCGCCGGCTGTCATGCGCCCATTCAGCGCCGCCATCGGATCTTGGAACACCATTTGTAATTCGCGGCTGATTTTCTTGCGCTGAATGGCGTTGTTGCCCAGCGGTTGCCCTTTGAAGCGGATATTGCCGGTGTGCGGTACCAGCCCGGTCAGCGCGCGTGCGATGGTGGATTTGCCACAGCCACTTTCACCCACGAGGGCAAAGGTCTCGCCGGGATAGATGTCAAAGGACACGCCTTCGACGGCATGCACCCGTTGCACCACGCGGCCCAGAATACCGCCATGCAGATCATAGGCAACGCGGGTGTCGCGGAAAGATACGAGCGGTTCGTTTTGTGAATCGGGGTGGACGCCGTGGCCTGTGCCCATGCGCGGCACGGCGGCCAGCAGTTTCCGGGTGTAGGGTTGTTCCGGCGTGCAAAAGAGTTTGCGGACAGGCGCGCGTTCAACCATGCGTCCATCTTGCATGACCAACACATGATCGGCCATTTCCGCGACTACGCCCATATCGTGGGTGATCAGGATCAGCGCGGTGTCCATGTCGCGGGCCAGATCGCGCAGCAGGTCCAGAACCTCGCGCTGCACGGTCACATCCAGCGCCGTCGTCGGCTCATCCGCGATCAGGATATCGGGGCGCAGGGCGATAGCCATGGCAATGACGACGCGCTGGCGCATACCGCCCGACAACTCGTGCGGGTATTGGCGCAATCGCCGTTCCGGTTCAGTCAGCCGCACGGCGCGCACGGCCTCAAGCGCGCGTTTGCGCGCCTGGCTGACCGAGATATTCTCATGGGCGCGGATCGCTTCGACCAGTTGCGCGCCGATCCGCATAACCGGGTTCAGCGCGGTCATCGGCTCCTGAAAAATCATCGCAATACGGTTGCCGCGCAATTGCTGCAGGCGGTGCTCGGGCATGCCCGTCAGCACCAGATCGTCAAAGCGGATGCTGCCCCCGGTGACCCGCACCGCAGGCGGCGGCAGCAGGCCCATGATTGCAAGCGAGGTCAGCGATTTGCCCGACCCGCTTTCGCCCGCGATGGCCAGGGTTTCGCCCTTGCTTAGGTTGAACGACAGGTTCTCGACCAGCGGCATCAGCCCCTGTTCGGTGCGCACGGAAATGCACAGGTTGTCGACGGTCAGGATGGTGTTCTCCCCCGCCGCCGGTGGCGGGGGAGAGATGTCTTGAGCTAGGGTCATTCAAACACACATCGCGGAAAATAGAAGGACACGACCCAGTTGGGCATGTCCACGATTTCAGAGATGCGCAGATCGCCACAGGTGGACACCAGCATATAGGCATCCTCGGCGGCGAGCCCTTGCGTGGCGCAGAGCAGGTCAACCATCTGACTGACCGCGTCGCGGGCACCAGCCATCAGATCAGGCCCAATTCCGGTGGTCACCTCATAGCCCTTGGCATCGAGGTGGTTTGTCACCGGTCCTGGCGTGGTAAAACGCGGCATCCTCAGCTGCGCGTCCTTGATCAGGTCCAGGGTAATGGTCGCGTTCATCGGGCTTTCGATCGCGGTGCCGCAGACCTCGCCGTCGCCCTGTGCCGCATGGGTGTCCCCGATGGAAAACAGCGCCCCCGCTACCTCGACCGGCAGATAAAGCGTGGTGCCTGCCGCCAGATCACGGATATCAAGGTTGCCGCCGACGCGCCGGGGCGGCACGATGCTGTGCAGCCCCGGTTCGGCCGGCGCGCAGCCGATGGTGCCCGCAAAGGGCTTTAGCGGCACCCGGCCATGTTTGCCAAAGAGCGCCGGCGCCAGCGTGTCCGGGTCATAATCCCAGATCGTCAGCGCCGGATCGGTGAACTGGTCTGCAAGCAGGCCAAAACCGGGAATATTCGCCGTCCAGCCGAACCCCGAAGGGGTAAATCCCTCGACAGTGATTTTCAGCGCATCGCCCGGATCTGCCCCTTCGACATAGATCGGCCCCGAGACCGGGTTGATCTTGCCAAAGTCGAGCGTTTCCACATCCTTGACGGTGCTCGATTTGGTCAGTTGACCGGCCGAACTGTCGTGGCAGTGAAATTCGAGCGTCGCGCCGGGGGTCACTGTCTCGGCCGGGACAAACGAATTGTCCCAGCCGAAATGGTGATGGCGTCCGTGGATCGTGTATTCAGGACATTTATTGCACATCGGTCACATACACATAATCATAGTTGACGGGGATCGAGACCGGATCGACATAAAGCGCATCTGCGCCGCCCATCCGCTCCGACTTCATGGTGTAGCGCTGCTCGTTGAATACCGGCACCCAAGGTGCGTCTTCCATGATCTTCATATAGGCGTCAGACCATTTCTGCAGCCGTGCTTCGACCGCGTCGGGGTCTGTCATGCTGTCGGCCTCGGTGGCCATCGCGTCTACCTCTTCGTTACAATACCACGACCAGTTCCAGCCGCCCTGCACCGCACCGGCACAGCCAAGGATCGGACCATAGAAGTTGGACGCATCGGGGAAGTCGGCGATCCACGCCATGCCGCCTGACCAGATCATCGGGGCCTGATCGGCCTCACCACCGGCGGCGATGACGCTGGCCTGGGCGAGAGATTGGATCGACGCCTTGATGCCAACATTCGCCAGATCCTGCTGGATCGCCTGCGCAATCCGTGGGTTCGGATCGGTGTTCATCACGTAAAGCTCGGTTTCAAACCCGTCGGCAAATCCGGCTTTGGCCAGCAGTGCCTTGGCCGCTTCGGGATCATGGGGGTAGCCTTCATATCCGTCGGTGTAGCCGGGCATGGAGGGGGGGAGGGGCTGTGTCGCCGGGACGGCGCGGCCATTGATTACCTGCGTGATGCGTTCCTTGTTGATCGCCATGTTCACGGCGCGGCGTACATCGACATTGTCAAAGGGCGGCATTTTCACGTTGAGCGTGATGTATCCGGTGTGCAGCTGTCCCCCTTCGATCACGCGCGCAGCCTGCGCGGGGTCGGCCATGACTTCCTGAAACTTGGCTGGCGGGATGCCGTCACCAGGCACATCGACCTCGCCATTTTGCAGGCGCAGCAGGGCCACGATGGGTTCCTGGCCCACTTCAAAGGTGATGCTGTCGAGATAAGGCAGCCCCTCGCGCCAGTAGTCTTCGTTCTTTTCAAACACCAGCCGCTGGCCGATGGTCCATTCGCCCAGCTTGAATGCTCCGGTACCCATCGCGGTCTTGCCAAAATCGACCCCTGCTTCCTCGATCGCTTCGCGGGCGACGACGGAGGCGAAGTTCAGGCCCATGACATGCAGAAAGGTTGCATCGGGGCGCGACAGGGTGATTTCCACTGTGTAGGGGTCAATCACCTTGACGCCTTCGAGCGCCTCGGTTTGGCCGCTGGAAATCGCATCAAAGCCCGCGATGGAGCCAAAGAAGCCAGCGCCGGGGCTTTGCGTTTTTGGGTTGGTCACACGGTCGAGGGAATATTTCACGTCTTCCGCGGTCATTTCGCGGCCGTTGTGGAATTTCACGCCCTCGCGTAGCTTGAAGGTAAAGGTCATGCCGTCTTCGGAAATCTCATAGCTTTCGGCCAGACCGGGGCGCAGGTCGGTGGTACCGGGAACATAGTCCATCAGCCCGTCGTAAAGCGATTTGATCATCGACCAGTTCTGCCAGTCATAGCCGATAGCAGGGTCCAGCGTGGCCACGTCATCCTTGTATGAGATGGTGATATTGCCGCCCGATTTCGCGTTTGGGTCCATGCCGGATTGGGCATCGGCAAAGACCGTGGCCGGCAGCGCCAGGGCGGCGACCAGCGCGGTTGAGGTCAGAAATCTTTTCATTTTGTCTCTCCTTGTTGGGTGGTTTTTTGTGGTTAAAGTTAGCGGACTTTGATCCGCGGGTCGGCGAACAGCGATGCGATATCGGCCACCAGATTGCCGATCACGATGGCGCAGGCCGATACCAGCGTGACGCCCATGATGATCGGAATGTCGACGCGTTGAATGGCCTGCCAGGCAAGCTGGCCGATACCCGGCCAGCCAAAGACGGATTCCACCACCACGATGCCGCCCATGAAGATACCCACGTCGATCCCGATCATTGCGATGATCGGCAAGATGGCATTGGGCAGCGCATGACGCAGCAGGACACGGGCGCGCGACAGGCCTTTGGCGTGGGCCGTGCGGATGAAATCTTGACGCAGCACGTCGATCATGGACGAGCGCATCATGCGGCTGTACCACCCCGAGCCGAGGATACCGAGGGTCATGGCGGGCAGCACGAGGTGCGAAAATGTACCGTAACCGCCGATTGGGAACCAGCCAAGCTGCACTGCGAAGACATAAAGCAGCAGCAGTCCGACCACGAATTGCGGTGCCGACACACCGATGAAAGAGGCAATCATCAGGCTGTTGTCGGTTGCGGTGCCACGGCGCAGGGCCGCGACGACGCCCATGGTCAGCCCAACCACCAGTTCAGCCACAATCGCGCCCACCATCAGCAGCAGGCTGGCGGGCAGGCGGGCGGCGATGAGGGTGCTGACTTCGGTTTTTTGCAGATAGGAGCGACCGAGATCGCCCTGCACAAGACTGGTCAGGTAGCGCCAGTATTGCACGACAAAAGGTTGATCGAGGCCCAACTGTTCGCGGATATTCGCAACTGTCTGTGCCGTGGCTGACCGCCCGGCGATCTGGCGCACCGGGTCAGACGGCAGAAGGTAGAGTAGCGCAAAGGTGATCAGCGATACCCCCAACAGGATCATCGCGGATTGCAGCAGCCGCCGGGCAAGGAAATTGATCATTGCTCTTGTCCCCTTTGGGTCGGGTCAAGCACATCGCGCAACGCATCGCCTACCAGGTTGAAGGCCAGTGCAAGGGACACGATCGCAAATCCGGGGAAGAACACCAGCCAAGGGGCGGCCTGAAAATAGGTCTGGTTCTCAAAGATGATATTGCCCCAGCTTGGGGTCGGGGGCTGTACGCCCACGCCCAGATAGCTCAGCGTCGCTTCGAGCAGAACGGTAGTCGAGATGCCCAGGGTGCCCCAGACGATGATCATCGGCACCAGATGCGGCAGGATGTGCCGGAAGAGGATGCGCACATGGCCCGCGCCCAGAGTCCGTTCAGCGGCGATGAATTCGCGCTGCGACAGGGACGAGGTTTCTGCATAGATCACCCGCGCGGTCTGGACCCAGTTCACGGTCGCGATGACCATGGCGACGATCCACAAGGACGGCTGAAAGATTGCGGCCAGGCAGATCGCCAGAAGAAGGGCGGGGAAGGCCATCATCAGATCGGTCAGCCGCATCAGCACACTGCCAATGAAGCCGCGGAAATATCCGGCGGTGATTCCCACCAAGGTGCCGATCACCAGGGCCACACCATTGGCCACAAGTCCGATGATCAGCGAGGTCCGCGAGCCGTAAAGGATGCGGGTCAGAAGATCGCGGCCCAGCAGATCGGTGCCCAGTGGAAACTGTGCACTGGGCGGCATGGGGGCACCTTGCATGGTCAGCCCCTCAAACATCTGGGTGTTGGGTTCATACGGGGTGAGCCAAGGCGCGAAGATCGCCCCGAAAAAGGTCAGCGCGACCAGGAAAAGCCCGATCAAGGCCAGCTTGCGCCGCCGCAACCGGGTCCAGATCGAAGGGGCGCTGGCGCGCAGGGTGGCAGGTTTAGTGGCTGTCACGCAGGATTCCTTTGTCGGTGGCATTTTTTACGATCCGGGCGGCGGCCTCTTCGACGTTGATACGCCAGGCCATGGCAAGCTGGCGCAACTGGTCATAAGCCGCGTCTTGCGATTTGCCCTGCGCCGAGAGCAACGCCACGGCCTGCACCACGGTTTGCCGTGCCGACATACGTTGGCGCAGCTGTTTGATTTCCGACGTGAGCGTGCGGCGCAATTCGAACGAGTGGCGCGCCATCAGCAGTGCCGAAAACGCCCCGCTGGAGCCGACCGGCTTGAGCAGCAGCGCATCGGCTCCCATGCGCGCGGCCCATTCGATACGCCCCGGCGCCTCGGTCCCGACCAGCGCGATCATCGGCATCGGCGCAGTGCCCGGGCCCCAGGGAAACTGCGCATCATGGCCCATATCAGTGTCGTAAAAGATAAAATCCGCCGTGATCGCTGAGGCTGGAAGATCAGGCCAGGCATTGGTCACACTGAGCCCGATGGCGTTGAGCTGTCGCATCAGGGCGGCGACATGATCGGGCGCGGGGTGCACGATCACGGCGCGCGCCTGATCTAGGTTGGGAATGTCCAGGGTGCCCGCCATTACGACACGACGCTCAGCTTGGGGTGGCCGATATTGGGGTGGCGCGAGGACCGGGTGAGATAGGGATCGGGGGCGATGTCGGGCCAGTGGTGCAGTACCTCAAAGACACCGCCGCGCACCTGCGCCACCTTGACGCTGAGCGTGCTGTGATGGGTCGCCGGATCAATGCCAAAGCGCGCGCCGTGATCGGCAATGAAATTCTCGAACGGCTGGTCGCCCTGCGCCATGAGTATGGCGGCCAGTGTCAGCACCGACTGGCGCGAAATGATTTCGAACGAGGAATTCCGTCCATCGTGGCTTCGCGAGGGGCAGAAATGCGGCCCGACAGAGACCAGGCCTTCGGCATCCTGACCAAGCTGGGGCAGTTCGGCCTCGGTCAGGTTACACGATACCACCGGGCAGGTTTCAGCGGTGAAATGCGGGTCACGGCGGCCCAGTTCGCCGTAGGCATGCAGAAAGGCGTAGGAACTTGCACCCACCAGGGAATTGAGGATGAAAGCAGGGCGCAGCGTCTCGATTTCCGCGATCAGGGTATCAATGTCCTCGTCGCCCAGCGGCAGATATCGCTCTCCCAGAACGCGGCCACCGGCCTCATCCGTTCGCATCCGCGCCACACGGCAGGTTTCCCAGCCCCAGATATAATTGGAGCCGACGAGATAGGGCGTCGTGCCGAAATTCTGGAAACACCAGCTGAGCAAGGGCAGTAGATGTTGGTTGGCACAGGCGTGGGAATAGATCACCCGGTTGGAGGTCTCGAACCCCTCAAACGGCAAGTTATACCACAGCATCGCGTTGGTTCGATCGAGTATCGGGATCACTTCCTTGCGCGCAGACGAGGTGACGCAGCCGATCACATGGCGGGCGTCGGAATTGGCAATGATATCGGCGCAAAGCGGGGCGTAACGGTAAATCCGGCCCTCAGGATCGCGCAGGATGGGTCGGAATGAGATTTGCGAGCTGCTCGAGGCGTTCACCTCGTCGATCCCTGCCATCGCCCCGCGCAAGACC
The DNA here is from genome assembly GCF_000473225.1 of Sedimentitalea nanhaiensis DSM 24252. Taxonomy (GTDB): domain Bacteria; phylum Pseudomonadota; class Alphaproteobacteria; order Rhodobacterales; family Rhodobacteraceae; genus Sedimentitalea; species Sedimentitalea nanhaiensis. The sequence continues at coordinate 4,000,793 of NZ_KI421509.1, read as the reverse complement.
GCCTGGGAAATGGCCGCGTAGGTGCCGGATTGCGAATAGAGCACTCCAAGATCGACGGTTTTTTTCACAGCAAGCCCCTAAAACGAAAAAGGCCTCATGCGCACGGATACGTGCGACATGAGGCCTGATTGCCCAGCGGATATCTCCGCATGTGTTTGTAATAAACAAAATATAGATGCGGCTGTCGAGTCTTAGTTGCATGATTTCGCATTCAACTTGCAAGGGCTGCGCAACAATCAGGCTATAAGGATGCCTGGTGCCCGGAGATTGGGCGTCTAAATCGTGATTTATCTTGCGCATGGGGTCGCTCAACAATGTCTTTGATACGGTCGGCAGGCGCTGTTCCATCGCAGCTGCTGCGTCGCGGGATCGCATCGGCCTGCGTCTTTTGCTGTTTGCCCAGCAGATGCAGCGCCTGCGCGGAATAGCTGACGCGGCGCTGGTTGGTCCTCCCCGCGGTTTTGCTGCCCACGGTGCGGCAGAGGTGCCCACTGCGCGGCGGATGTCATAGCGCAGAAAGTTCAGCAGGGGTCCGCCGATCTTCCCGCCGGTGACCGTGCCGAACGCGGTTATACCGCAGTGCAAACTTGTATCGTTCACTTGGTTCACCATTTCTCGAACTTCTGCACGTGGAAGGATCGCAAGGCGGTGGCGCCAATCTGCGTCTGATGTACGGGGCCGCCACAGCCGGTCCGGCGGCTGCTTAACTGGATGTTTCCAAGGAGAAAGGGGCCGGAAAATACGCTTCAATCGCTCGGGCATGGCGGCGGGCGAGGCAGGAGGCGGTCCCTTTTTTGCATTCGATCCGGCGATGCAAAAACCCAACAAGACCAGCGGCTCGTTCCCTGCTGAAGAAGCGGCCGCGAAGCTGATCTCCTTGGCTATTTGCAAATTCGAGAAGGGCGGCAGGAATGTCCGGGAATGGTTTGCTGCCCGAAACCAATGTGTGATCCTGTCCGAGGAGCGCTTGAATGCGTGACCCCATCCGAAACCCGCATGGGGCGGGCCAGATACTCAGAGTTCCGGAAGCCCCAAGGCATTGGCACCGCTGCTAGATAGAAAACGGGCCGCTGGCTGAACACTCGGGCGGAGAATTCCCACCAGCCTTTCCGGTGACGGGAACGCGCCATGCTTTGCTTCCGGCAGATGCGATGTTTGCCGCCGTCCATTCTTCTGACTGCAAGCATTCAACCAAAAGCGCCACCTTTATTCATCCGACATTTCCAAGTTCGACCGCGCCGCCGCTCTTGCCCAGTAGTGCGGTCGAGCTTGGAATAAGGGGCAGCTTCACTGTCCATGCAGAGACTGGTTCGAATGGGCGGGCCTGACGACACCAATCCGGGTCCTCTTCTTTCAAGCGGCTCTTGGCCTTTGTGGTGGAACTGCATCCAACGTGATCGTTCTTCGCTCACACAAATATCGTGAGACACTAGCGCTTAACCCGTAACACGGTGCAGCATCTGGCGGCCCGGTGTCAGCCCCTGCACCTTCTCCACGATCGACGTGGCATCGATGCCGAAGTGGCGATAAAGATCGGCAATTGTGCCGGTCTGGCCAAAATGTTCGACACCCAGCGGCACCGTTTGATGCCCGATCACGGAGCCCAGCCACGACAGGGTGGCCGGGTGGCCATCAATGACGGTGACCAGTTTGCAGTTGCGGGGCAGATCGGCCAACAAGGTTTCAACATGGCTTTGGGCAGTGTCATTGCCGCGCGCCCTTGCACGTTGCGCGGCGGTCCACCCAGCGTTCAGGCGATCCGCCGACGTAACCGCCAGCACGCCGACATCGCGACGGCCCTGCGCGATGATACCCGCCGCCTTGATCGCCTCTGGGGCAACTGCGCCCTGATAGGCAATCACAACTTCGCAGTTCGGTCCGGGCTTGCGCAGCCAATAGGCCCCGTCGATGGCCCCCTGGCGGAAATCCTCATCCACGCGTTTGCCCGGCTGTTCGATCGGGTTGGTCGTCAGCCGCAGGTAGACCGATCCGCCGGTTTCATCGCGCAGCCAGGTGCGTTCATCCGGGTCGTTTTCGCCATCCTTTTGCAGATAGCCAAAGGCCCATTTCATGATCACGGCCAGTTCATCGGCAAAGGCGGGCTCGAAACTGGCCAGCCCGTCCTGGCTCATTCCGATCAGAGGGGATCCGATGGACTGGTGCGCACCACCTTCAGGGGCAAGGGTCACGCCCGACGGCGTGCCGACAATCATGAAGCGCGCATCCTGATAACAGGCATAGTTCAGCGCATCCAGGCCACGGGCCACAAACGGGTCATAGACCGTGCCAATCGGGATCACCCGTTTGCCAAAAGCCGAATGCGACAGGCCCGCCGCCGCCAGCAGCAAAAACAGGTTCATCTCGGCGATGCCCAGTTCGATATGCTGGCCGTCCGAAGTGAATTCCCATTTCGCGGTCGAGGGGATTTTTTCATTGATAAAGGTATCGGCCTGTTCGGTGCGCGCGAACAATTTGCGCCGGTTCACCCAGGGTCCAAGGTTGGTGGTGCCGGTCACATCGGGCGACATGGTAACGATCCGCGCCGCCAAATCGCTGTCGCCCCTGGACAAGTCATCAAGGATCTTGCCAAAGGCCATCTGGGTCGAAATCTCGCGATCAGACGACAGCTCAATCGCCGGCACGCCCAGCACATCATCGCTATGGCGGCGACGGCCCTTGGAAAAGAACACGGCATCGTCCAGGAATTTCTGTAGGGCAGCCGGGTCTTTCACAGTGGCGAATTTTTCCCATTCGTCACCTTCGGCAACACCCATGTGTTTTTGCCAGGCGGCCATCTGCGTCTTGTTCATCAAACCGCCATGGTTGTCCTTGTGCCCGGCAATCGGCGTGCCCCAGCCCTTGACCGTATAGGCCAGAAAACAAACAGGGCGGTCGTGGTCGATGGCATCGAAGGTCTCGGCCATGGTGTCAACGCAGTTGCCGCCGAGGTTTTCCATCAGCGCGGCCAGTTCGTCGTCCGAGCGCGCTTCGATCAGCGCGGTGACATCTCCCTGATCGCCCAGCGATTCCATCAGCCGTTCGCGCCAGACAGCCCCCCCCATGAAGGTCAGCGCCGAATAAAGCTGGTTGGGGCAATTGTCGATCCAGTCGCGCAGCCTGTCGCCGCCCGGTTCATCAAAGGCCGCGCGTTGCAATGCGCCGTATTTGACCTTGACCACATCCCATCCGAAGGCGTCGAAAATCTGCTCGATCCGTTTGAACAATCCTTCGCGCACCACACCATCCAGCGATTGGCGGTTATAGTCGATGATCCACCATGTGTTGCGCAGATCGTTTTTCCAGCCCTCTTGCAAGGCCTCGTAGATATTGCCTTCGTCCAGTTCGGCATCGCCGACCAGGGCCACCATCCGGCCCAGCGTGAGATCCTTGCCCCAGCTTTTGGCCGAGATGTAATCCTGCATAATCGATGCGAAAGAGGTGATCGCAACGCCCAGCCCGACCGAGCCGGTGGAGAAATCGACATCATCGATATCCTTGGTGCGGCTGGGATAGCTTTGCGCCCCGTGATAACCGCGAAAGTTTTCCATCTTCTCGCGGGTCTGATTGCCCATCAGATACTGGATCGCATGGAAAACAGGTGAGGCATGGGGTTTGACCGCAACCCGGTCTTCGGGGCGCAGGGCGCTAAAGTAAAGTGCCGTCATGATCGACACCATCGAGGCCGATGATGCCTGATGCCCGCCAACCTTGATCCCCTCGGTCTTGGGGCGAATGTGGTTGGCGTTGTGGATCATCCAATGCGACAGCCACAACAGCCGCTGTTCGATTGTTTTCAGATGTGCGGAGTTGTTTGTGGTCATGACAGAACTTTCGTGCTGGGCGTTACCATATGGGTTATCGCCCACGGTATTTCAGCTTTCAATCTGGGGGCTCGCAATTTCACCGTTCAGACCAACCGGGTTCAGGGTGGTTTGCGCGTTCGGGCTGTGCGCCAGTGATTTGCGATGCAGTTCGGCGAACTGTTCGGGCGTGGCATCAAAATCGATCCTGGCGGGTTTGAGCTGAATGCCCTCGGCCGTGGCCCCGGCGATGATGCTGACCATCATGCACGAGACCGGTCCCGGCGGCAGCAATTTCCGCGGGTTCGGCCCCTGATTGTTGCCCATCGGCAGGCACGGCCCATTCCGACGGGTTGTATGGCGCCAATAGATGAACCGGTTGCGGGCGAACCCATCTTCGACTGATCGGTATTGGCTCTCGTTCAACACAATGGTCGACGCCTGATAAATCGGGGAGCCAGCAGCGCCGATGCGCGAAGCATCGTGGGTTCCCGTATGAACTGATAGGGTCGACATACCGCGGCCCGGTGCGGAGCGATCGCTAAGGAATGGCCCTGCCTTGCGCCTGCGGTCAATGTGGTTAAGCCAGCCATCCGCGGTATGCCGGGGGGCCTTGCTGGTGATGTCGCCTGGAGTTTTCTTGCTGGACATATGTCGCTCCGGGATTCGGGATGATCTATTGGATGGTACACGCGGCCGGGTCGCCGAATTTGACCTTCGGGCTGTCAGGCGGCCTGCAAATTGTGTGCCCCAAGGGCGCTTTCCAGATCGTCGATAATGTCCTGCGCGCCCTCCAGCCCGACCGAGAGCCGCACAAGCCCCTCGGCAATGCCGTGCTCGGCGCGCTCTTCAGGGGTGTAGGTGGAATGTGTCATGCTGGCGGGGTGCTGGATCAGGCTTTCGGCATCGCCAAGGCTGACGGCGCGCTGGATCAGCTTCAACCGGTTCATGACCGCAATGCCGCCCGCCTTGCCACCTTTCACCTCGAACGGGATCATCCCGCCAAAGTCCGACATCTGACGCCGTGCCAGATCGGCTTGGGGGAAGCTATCCAGACCGGGGTAGGAGACCGACAACACTGCCGGATGCGCTTGGAGTGCCTGCGCGACTTTCATCGCGGTCTCGCAATGCCGCGCCATGCGCAGGTCCAGCGTCTTGATCCCACGCAGCAGCAGCATCGCCGTGAGGGGCGACATCACGGCCCCTGTCATATCCTTCAACCCCACCAGCCGCACCTGCATCATATCCTCTTGGCTGCCCACGATCAGGCCCGCCACGACATCGCCATGACCGCTCAGGAATTTGGTGGCCGAATGCACCACGATATCCGCACCGTGTTCGATCGGCCGCGTCAGCACGGGCGTGGCATAGGTGTTGTCCACCACCACCTTGGCCCCCGCCTGATGCGCGATCTGCGAAATCGCGGCAATATCCACCAAGCGGTTGTTGGGGTTCGCCGGGGTCTCGAAATAGACGATTTTGGTCTTTGCGCCGATCGCATGGCGCAGGTTCCCCGGCTCGGTCATATCGACCAGCGTCACCTTTACCCCGAAACGCGGCAGCCCGTGGGTCATAAAGGCGAAGGTGCAGCCATAAAGCGTCTTGTCGATGATCACCTCATCGCCCGCCTCAAGAAATGACCACATCGTCGAGGTGATCGCCCCCATGCCAGAGGCCGTACACAGCCCCGCCTGCGCGCCCTCAAGGTTCGCAATCCGGCGCTCCAGATGGTCCAGCGTGGGGTTGGAAATGCGCGTGTAGAAATGCCCCTGCTTTTCGCCGGCAAACATCTCGCCCCCTGCCTCGGCGGTTTCGAAGGTAAAAGTCGAACTCATATAGATCGGCGGGTTCAGCGCCCCTTGTTCGGACTGCGCGTCATAGCCGTGGTGAATGGCGCGGGTGGAAAAATCTTGCTGCTTTATCGTCATGGAGGCCCCCTGATCTCTGGAGGCGTTATATGTTGTTTCAAAAGGCGTTTAGTTGCTATTATGTGCGTGCCCTATACAAAGTTTGGCATATTATGCTTAAAAAACACAAATTAGACGCCACAGACCGCAAGATACTAAGAGCCCTTCAACACAATGGCAGGATGAGCAATCTTGACCTTGCGACAGCGGTAAATCTGTCTCCCTCCCCCTGCCTGCGGCGTCTTCGCATGCTGGAAAGCAGCGGAGCCATCACCGGCTATAGTGTGGACGTGGATGCCAAGGCCTATGGGTTGCCCGTGACTGTCATGGTGCGGATCAGCCTCGAAAAACATACAGATGATGTTGTTGGGCGGTTCGAGGCGCATATGCGCGATATCCCCGAGGTATTGGAATGTTTTGTGATGACGGGGCTGTCTGACTATCTTCTTCGTGTCGTGGTCAGTGATCTGGAAGACTACGAACGCTTCGTCCGCGTACGGTTACACCCCATCGGTGGCATCAGCTCCATCGACACCAGTTTTGTCTATGGAGTGGTCAAGCGCACGCATGTTTTTCCCCAGGTGGATTGATCGGCCGCTTTTGCCCCCGATAGCAATACTGGATCGTTGACTCTGTGATCGGCTTTGGTGGGCTCTGTTGCATGAATCGGCTGATGGCCAAGCCCTTCCTTTCCTCGGGCGGATTTGCCGTCAGAGGGTCAAAGATTTCTGCCAGCAGACAAGAAGGCGCGCGATATGCGCCTCTCACCGAGGGGCTTTGTTCAAAGCCAGATGTCTTTTTCAGGCACCGCTTCGCCGGTATGCACCCGGTGTCGCGCCAACCCAATGCTTAAACGCGCGATGGAAATTTGCCGGTGAGGCAAAACCGATATCCTGAGCGATAGCTTCGATGCTTTTTGAACCCGACATCAAGTCCCGAATGGCGATGTCGCGCCGCAACCCGTTCTTGATCGCCTGAAATGAAGTCGCGTCGGAATCGAGCCGTCGCATAAGGGTCCGCGGCGTCATCCCCAACATTCCTGCCGCGTTGGTCAAACTGCAGTCAAGTCGATCAGACAACAGAATCAGCTCTCGCACGCGAAGCGGCAAGGCATGCTCGCGCAGGTTGGTAAATATCCAGTCGCGCGGGGCGCGCACCAGAAAATCCTGCATCTCGGATTCGCTGCGAGAGGCCGCCAAATTCCCCAGTTTTGCGTCAAATGTGATTGCGGACGCGGGTTGGCCGAAATGAACCGGTGCGGGAAAAAGAACCGGATAGTCTTCAGCGAATTCCGGTCGGGCAAAAACAAAGCTGACACGCCGCAGTGGAAGCTCGTGCCCGGCAAGCCACGAGGCAATTCCATGCGCGAGTTTGATCAGCAGCATGTGCCCAAATCGCTGAGGGGTCGCATCGTTTCTGGGTACGAGAATGAGTTGCATCTGATCGGCATCGGTTCGAAAATCGAGACTGTAGTCATCAAGGAGCAGGTTCCAGAAGGTTGTAAACCGGAACAATGCGGCTGAAAGGGATGACGCACCGCGAACCGAAGCACAAAGATGCTTGAGCGCACCGGTCCGGATCGGTCGGCTCCACAAGCCCATCATTTCGTCTCCGGTCCCGATTGCAACCAGTTGATACAATTTGACAATCTGATCATGAGTGACACGTGCGCGCGGCTGTACGGCCGCGCTCAGCCGGGTTTGGTTCAAGAAATCCTTCAGCTGTCGCGGATCACAATGAGTCCGTAAGGATGTAAGCCAATCCTCCAGAAGTGCGCGCGAGACTGTCGGCAGGACAGGCGGATCGGATATTGAGGGCATAGGCGCACTCTGTCCTGGGATTTGGCAGTTATTGCAAGGTTTACGTCCATTTTTGAGATGGAAACCGTATAAAGATAGGATTATTTGGAAAGAAACGCCAGTCTAGGTAAGGAGCCGGTTAATTGGAATTGAAAGCCCCGATCAAGGACATGTTGTTCAACATCGAGCACCTTTCAGGGTGGGCAGCCGTGAAAGCCTCGCGCGTTGATGAAGGTTTGGAACTGGATGACGTGGTGGCCGTACTGGAAGAGTTTGGCCGGTTTTGCGCTGAAAAAATTGCGCCGCTGAATGCGGTCGGGGATCGGGAAGGATCAGTCTTTCAAGATGGCCATGTCACTATGCCGTCAGGCTTTGCAGAGGCCTATTCCCAGTTCGTTGACATGGGTTGGCAAAGCTTGCAGCACCCGTGTGACTACGAAGGCCAAGGCCTGCCGCGGGCTGTTGGAGCGGCGGCAACGGAGATTCTGAATTCGGCCAATATGAGCTTTGCGCTGTGTCCGTTGCTGACCGACGGGGCGATTGAGGCGCTACTGCTGGCCGGCGATGCCAAAACAAAGAAAACCTATCTGCCAAAACTCATCTCGGGTGAGTGGACCGGCACGATGAACCTGACAGAACCGCAGGCGGGCAGCGATCTTTCATTGCTCCGAACACGGGCCGAGCGCCATGAGGGCGGTACATATCGCATAACCGGTACAAAAATTTTCATCACCTACGGCGAACACGATCTGTCAAAAAACATCATACATCTTGTTCTCGCGCGCCTGCCGGATGCGCCTCCGGGTGTTAAGGGTCTCAGCCTTTTTCTGGTGCCCAAGTTCGTTGTTAACGACGATGGCCTGCCCGGCGCGCGCAATGACGTACGCTGCCAGAGCATTGAACATAAGCTGGGCATCAAGGCCAGCCCCACGGCGGTGCTGGAATTTGAGGGCGCCAGCGGTGTCTTGCTGGGCGAGGAAAACGCCGGGTTGAATTACATGTTCCAGATGATGAATGCGGCGCGCTATGCCGTAGGCTTGCAGGGTGTGGGCATAAGCGAGCGCGCATATCAGCAGGCGCTTTCATTTGCAAAAGAACGTGTGCAAAGCCAGCCGGTGGATGGAACGTCGAACCGGGCTGTCACGATCATCCACCATCCGGATGTGCGTCGTTTGCTGGCACGGATGCGCGCCATAACCGAGGGCACGAGGGCAATGGCGGCCTTTACCGCGGGCTGGCAAGAGCTTGCAAGTGTCAGCGAAACGGCCGCCGAACAGAGCGATGCGGCGCGTCTGGCTGAGTTTTTGGTGCCGCTGGTCAAAGGCTACAGCACTGAAATGGCCGTGGATGTGGCATCGTCTGGCGTTCAGGTGCATGGCGGAATGGGCTTTATCGAGGAAACCGGGGCCGCGCAGCACTACCGTGACGCCCGGATCCTGCCGATCTATGAAGGCACAACAGCTATTCAGGCCAACGATCTTCTGGGGCGCAAAACCCTGCGCAATGGTGGCGAGACCGCACGCCGTTTTGCGGTTATGATAGAGCAGACCGAGAAGGATCTGCATCAGGGATCATCTGTTTCCCAGGACATCGCCAGACAGCTGGGGCGCGCGCGCCTCTCATTCCTGGCCGCGGTCGACCATCTGTTGGAGATCAACAAAACAGACATCAACGCGGCCTATGCCGGGGGAGTGCCTTACCTGCTGCTGGCTGGCAATCTGTTTTCCGGATGGCAGCTGGCACGCTCTGTGGTCGTTGCCGAAAGGCTGAAGGAGCAGGGTGATGACACCGCCTTTCTGTCGGCCAAGATTGCGACGGCGCGGTTTTATGCCGATCACATCCTTCCCGAGACGCATGTGCATCGCGAGCGGATTACGGGTGGCGCCGAGAGCCTGCTTGGCGCCGTTCTGTAATCCGAAAATCCATGATGACCCGATACCAAAAGGACAATAACATGCCGCTCCAGATTGATATTTCCCGCTACGAAAACCTCGCCCTTGAGCCTCAGGATGACGGGGTCTGGATAGTCACGCTGAACCGCCCTGAAAAACGAAACGCGCTCAACCTCGACACCATTGAAGAACTGGTCGATTTCTTCTCTGTTGCACCACGGGCCGGCGTTCAGGCCGTGGTTCTGGCAGGGGCAGGCGACCATTTTTGCGCAGGTCTCGACCTGATTGAGCATCATGACGCAGATCGCAGCCCCGCCGACTTCATGCATGTCTGTCTGCGCTGGCACGAGGCGTTCAACAAGATGGAATATGGCGGCGTGCCTGTCATCGCCGCACTTCAAGGCGCTGTAGTCGGCGGTGGGCTCGAGCTTGCAAGCTCGGCTCATATCCGCATCATGGATCGGACCACCTACTTCGCCCTGCCAGAAGGGCAGCGCGGGCTGTTCACCGGCGGCGGGGCGACAATCCGTGTTACCGATCTGGTCGGCAAATCCCGGATGATCGACATGATGCTGACTGGTCGGGTCTATCAGGGGCAAGAGGCCTGCGATCTTGGTATGGCCCAGTACTTCGTCGAAGGATCAAGCTTTGACAAAGCGCTGGAGCTGGCGCGCAAGGCCGCGCAGAATCTGCCCCTGACCAATTTCGCGATCTGTTCGGCCGTAAGCCATATGCAGAACATGTCCGCCCTCGACGCAGCCTATGCTGAATCGGTGGTGGCCGGCGTCGTCAATACCCAGCCCGATGCTCGCGCGCGGCTTGCAGCCTTTGCCGACAAAAGCGCGGCACGTGTTCGACCAAACAGTTGAATCAGCTATGTTTACCTTAAGAGCGTCCAGGCGATGCTCTTAAGATTTTGCCAGTGGTCACGTGGGCGAAAACGTCGACCAGCTTCGACCACCTCGAAAGGAAATGATATGACCGCGAACCCAATCAGCCGCTATCCGGTGCCAGACATCAATGACATGCCAGAGGATATCAAGGCGATGATCCTTGGGGTTCAGGAAAAGGCCGGGTTCATTCCAAATGTGTTTCTAACGCTGGCCCACCGCCCCGATGAATTTCGCGCCTTCATGGCCTATCACGATGCGCTGATGGAGAAGGACAGCGGGTTGACCAAGTCTGACCGCGAAATGATCATCGTGGTCACCTCTAACGACAATGGCTGCCAGTACTGCGTCGTTGCCCATGGCGCAATCCTCAGAATTCGGGCGAAGAATCCAACCCTCTCCGATCAGGTGGCCGTGAATTATCGCAAGGCCGACATCACGCCACGTCAGATGGCAATGCTTGATTTTGCCATGAAAGTGTCAAACGATTCCCGCGCAATCTGTGATGCGGATTTCGAGGTATTGCGCACCCACGGATTCAATGACGAAGACATCTGGGACATCGCAGGGGTGACTGCATTTTTCGGATTGTCCAATCGTATGGCGAACTTTATGTCGATGCGCCCGAACGATGAGTTTTACATGATGGGTCGGAAATAGGCTTTTGCTTGCTTTGCGACGTCGAAGGGCGATCAACATAAATTGACGGTGTTAAGGTCCTATCGCGGCTTGTGAGTGAAGCTCGTCTGGCGTTGAGGGGGGCAACTTTGCTTCGACGACGAAGCCCCCTCGACCTTGGGATCCTCGATTGCCGTCACCGTGTCCCCGTCAGCCAATATATTGCCGTTGCTGTGGGGTGGTCCTCCCCCGCTGAAGCGGTCCTCCGCTATGTTCAGGAAAACGAAGGAAACACATGGCCAACAAGCGACCGAAGCCGAGGAGATTGTCACGAAGTCAGGGCGGGTTGAGATTCTGACGGGGCAAGGGATGCCGCGTCTGGATGCGATCCGACAGATTGGCGGGACTGAGCCGACGTTCTACCGCTGAAAGAAGAAGTACGGTGGAATGGGCGCGGACCGAAGGATCTGAAGCGTCTGCAGAAAGAGAATGAGCGATTGCGCAAGGCCGTTTATGATCTGGCGCCGGACAAGCCGATCCTGGCAGCGGCAGCAAAGGGAAACTTCTAAGCCCCGCTCCATCGATCGTGTTGGTGCTGAGCTGAATGTCCCGGAAGCGGGGTGAATCGTCTCTTCCTCATGGGGCTCAGCCTTTGAGTATTTTACTCTCCGGTAAACCCGGGGCGATTCAAACGCCGCAGTGTGTGTGGTTAAAAGAGGGTGGGTACGCCAACGCAAAGGCAGCGCACCCACGAAGAAATCAGTTCTGCAAATAAACTTCCAGCGTATCGTCCAGTGCGTCCTTCCACGGTGTGTGATGTACCGGAGCCATCGTTCCGGTAATGACGGATTTGTAGGAATTGTTCCTGAAGGTCATGATGTTATCGGCTTTGTGGCCTTTCCACTCATAGAACGCCTGGCATGCGCCATCTACGTCGAAGGTGGGATAGTCAGTCTCTTCAATCAGTTCCTTGACATAATCGCCCTGATATTTGATCGCATATTTCACGTCGTCCGATTCCTCTTCGCGGGCTTCGCGTTCGGCGACATCGGCCAGCAGAACCTGCTTGTCCGTCGGGATCTCGATTTTGCCCATGATAGCGTCTCGGACCCACCAGGCCTGGGCGTCGAACATGTTAAAGGTGAACCACTGATCCTGCATGCCCAGGTAGAACATTCTTGGATTGTGGACATAGACTACACCTTTGTACAGATCGGCGGCGGCCAGCCGGTTGGCAGTCCTCAGGCGCAGGTCGTCGGGCAGGAAGTTGAAATAGTGCTTGTACCCGGTGCACAGAATGATGGCGTCCACGTTTTTCGTGCTGCCATCGCTGAAATATGCGGTATTGCCATCGACCCGGACCAGGGCAGGCTTTTCTTCCCAGTTTTCCGGCCATTTGAAACCCATGGGTGCCGTGCGATAAGAGGACGTGACGGATTTGCAGCCGTATTTCCAACATTGCGATCCGATGTCTTCGGCAGAATAGGAAGCCCCCAGGATCAGGATGTCCTTGTCGGTGAATTCGCGCGCATCGCGGAAGTCATGCGCATGCAACACACGGCCATTGAACGTATCGAACCCTTCGTAAAACGGCACGTTTGGAGTCGAGAAGTGACCGGAAGCACAGATCACGTGGTCGAATTCTTGCTTGTAGGTGCTGTCCTTGTCGTGATCGTGTACGGTCACGGTGAACTTTTGGGTGGTATCGTCGTACTCTACCCAGCGGACGGCGGTATTGAAGCGGATCCAGTCGCGCACGTTGGCCTTTTTTACCCGCCCTTCGATATAATCCATCAGCACGGCACGCGGCGGATAGGATGCGATCTGTTTGCCGAAATGTTCCTCAAAGGAATAGTCGGCAAACTCAAGACCTTCTTTCGGCCCGTTGGACCACAGGTAGCGGTACATTGAGCAATGCACAGGCTCGCCGTTCTCATCCAGCCCGGTGCGCCACGTGTAGTTCCACAGGCCGCCCCATTCGCCCTGCTTTTCAAAACAGACGATGTCGGGAATGTCCTCGCCGTTCTTTGCGGCAGATTGGAAGGCGCGCAGTTGCGCGAGACCCGACGGCCCGGCTCCGATGATGGCCACACGTTTCTTTGTCATGCTGTCTCCCTATTGGTTCATACCAATGTAAAATTTTGGTTCTTTTGGTCTGGTCCAGTTACGCAGAAACTGCGCCTGCCTGTCAATCAATTTTAACAAAGGGAATATATCTTTCTGACTAAGGCTTTGGCTGTACGCCTTTTCTCTGCTACGGTTCGGGTATGGGATCTTCCAGTTTTGCACATCAACTTGCCGTCAAGAGCGCCCTGCCACGGATGTCGGTCGGCATGGCAGATTCGGTGAATGTCGGATTTCTCGCGCCGCTCAGCGGCCGAGTTGAAAGCTGGGGTCAGCCCGGCCTGAACGGCTGCCGCATCTGGGAGGATTGGCTCAATCGCGCCGGGGGTCTGCTGTTGGGCGGGCGGCGCTATCCGGTCCGGATCTGCCCCTATGACTGCGGTTATGACCCAGAGCGCGCGTTGCTGGGGGCAAAGCACTTGGTGCATCAGGAAGGCGTCAAGTTCCTGATGATGCTGGGCGGGGACACGTTCACGCCGGTGCGCGGCTTTGTTACCGACAACAAGGTGCTGACCTCGACTTTGCTGCCCTCGGACCTGTCACCTGACACACCCTATCTCATCGCGCCCAGCGAGCTGCACCCGATCTATAATGTGACCGGAGTCGAATGGTTGTCCCAGACCCGCCCGGAATTGAAGACCGTTGCGATCTGCAGCCAGATGGATGAGCTGGGCCGCCCGTCTCTCGCCACCTATCGCGCTGCATTCAAGGCGTCGGGCATCGGCATTGTGCATGAGGTCCAGTATGATCCCGATGATACCGACCCGGCCCCGATCGTGCAGCCGATGCTCGATGCAAAGCCGGATATCCTGTGCTGGAGCACGTCGTATACGCCGATGGTGCACGCTATGACGGAATATGCCCATGCCCAGGGTTATGACGGTCAGATCATTTCCTGCACGCTGGACGGATACGAGCGGCTGGTGGCCCGAACCTCGGTCGACTTCATGGAAGGCGTCACCTTTCAGTTCCCCGATTTCGACGATCCTCTGCTGCGGGAAAAGGCGTTCTTCTTCAACCAGCCAAAGGCGTTTTACGAAGAGTACAGCCGCCGGTTCCCAGGCACGTGGAGTTCGGTCAGCTGGGAATATGCCGCGATCCTGGACATCTGGCACGCGGCGGTGGAAAAGGCGGGGAATGTGCAGTCGCTATCGGTCATGGCGGCGATGAAGCAGTTGGGCCACGTCACCCATGCATTTGGGTCGGCGCATTGGTGGGGCGATGAATTCTTTGGTATTTCCAATGCTTTGGTCGGTGATTGGCCGGTCGTGACCATCCGCCAGGGCAAAGCACGGATTGCCGAATTCCGCTCGATTTCGGACTGGATGATGCGCCATGGCACTGTGCTGAAACGGGAGATGTCGGACCTGGGTCAGATGTGGCATCAGCGCCTTCCGCCGAGCAACCGACCGTCCCGTGCGCAGCGTCACGGTGCCGATGGATAGCGAGGCGCGCTCAGCTTTCTTGCAACAGCAGCTTCTGTTCTTCAATCAGGTGCAGCTTGATAAACTCGACCGCCGATTCCACATCGCGTGAAGCTATGGCGTTGAAGAGCGTATTATAACGTTGTTGATAATCCTGAATCCTTTTCGGCGTCAGATGGCGTCGCAAAAGAGCTGTTCGAAAACTCTGGCGGCAGGCTTCGATGGTCAGGTTGTAGCACGACGCCAGCAACGGGTTGTGGGTGCCTTCAGCGATCTTGCGGTAGATTTCCTCCTCGTATCTGACAAAGTCTTCGACATCGGCGCGCACAGCTTCGATACGGGAGAGAACCGTGTCCAGTTCCTCGATCTGACGGGGGGTCATGTTAATCACCGCCAGGCGCACCATTTCCGGTTCCAGAATGCCGCGCACGACCAGGTGATCCAGCGGGCTGGTATCCTGTGCGATCGAGCTAAAGCTGGAACGGGCGGGCGGGGTCGAGCGGTAGGTCACGAAACTGCCCGATCCTGCGCGGCGGCGGATGACCTGTCGCGATTCCAGAACATCCAGCGCCTCGCGCACAGTATTACGCGCTACGCCCAGTTCCGACGCCAGGCTGCGCTCTGATGGCAGACGGGTGTCGCTTGGGTATTCGCCCGACTTGATGCGGGCGAACAGGCTGTCAATCACCACTTGAACGGTGGCGCCCACGGAATGCGTGGCAATCATGTGGGACGTGCGCTGGTCGTCGGCAGCTGTCATGTTCTGTTCCCCGGTTACAGCGTAGGGCCTGCCCGGAATGGGCCGGCGCAGGCTTTCGCTGCCAATAGCGCCACGATGGATGCTGCGCAATCCTGACGGCCGGTTATGGCGGCCGCCATATACGGCGGATTCTAGCGCAGTCGACCGTGCAAGGCAAATATGGTCCTATAATTGGCCTGAAACCGGTCCTTATATTTTAGTCCAAAAGATGAGCGGCAAGCGCATGTTTTTGTACTGAAAATTGCGAAAATCCCAGCATTATCAGGCGCGGCGCAACGCTAAACTTACCTGAAAGGAAAGAAAATTTCTTGTAGGGCAGGCCAGTTCTTGCTAACGTCAGGTCAGAAACCGAACCGGTTCTCTCGTTTTGGTATAAAACTGGTCTCTCCCGGCTCGATCCATGCGGGCGCAACGCCGGTTCGGTTTCAACAACAATAAACCGCGCGAACGCATGCGGAGCCAACACGGAGAATTAAATGATTTCGAACCTGGTCAAAGCCGGCCTAACGCGCCGGACGTTCCTTCAATCCAGCGCAGTCACTGCAATCAGCGCGGGGTTGCCCGGTGCCGCTTTTGCGGCCGACAAGACCATCAAGATCGGTTTTCTGGCCCCGCTGACCGGCGCGGTTGCCGCCTGGGGCAAGCCCGGGCTGGACGGCTGTCAGATCTGGGCCGAGCGGGTCAATGCGGCTGGCGGTATCAAACTGGGTGATGACAGTTACACCGTCGAGCTGGTATCCTATGACAATGAATACGACCCGGCCAAGGCGCGCACCGGCGCGACCAAGCTGATCCGCGAGGATGGCGTCAGTTTCATCATGATGCTGGGGGGCGACACCTGGCCCGGCGTGCAGCCGGTGGCCGACAGGACGGGGATGCTGTTCTCGACCCTGCTGCCGTCGGATTTGTCGCCAGACACCGCCACGCTTTTTGCCCCGACCGAGGTACACCCGATCTATCTGGTCACCGGGGTCGAATGGCTGGCCGAGAACCGGCCCGAGTTGAAAACCGCGGTGATGTGCGCGCAGGACGATGCCCTGGGCCTGCCTTCGGTCGCCACATATCTGGCCGCTTTTGAAGCCGCGGGAATTGAAATGCTGGACGAGCCGCTGCTGTTCGATCCGGCCACCACGGATTTTGCGCCTGTGGTCACCCGCCTGCTCAGCAAGAACCCGGACATCGTCTGTCTGGACACCTGTTATTCGGATTATGTGCATCCGATCGCCGAACAGCTGTTTCAGCAGGGCTTTACCGGTCAGATCATCTCGGCCACCGCCGATTTCTACGACCAGATGATCGCCAAGACATCCAAGGAATTCATGGAAGGGTTCATCTTCCAGTTCCCGGATTTCGATGATCCGGCCCTGAATGGCGACAATATCAATTTTGAGGATCCCAACGGGTTCTACGCCACCTATAACGAACGTCACCCGGGTCAGTGGGGGGCGGTCAGCTGGGAATATGCCTCGATCATGGATTTGTGGAAGGCCGCCGCCGAAAAGGCCGGATCGGCGGCGCCGGATGCGGTGGCCGCAGCGATGAAAGAGGGTGGAACGGGCAACCACGCATTTGGCGATGCCAAATGGTGGGGAACCGAATTGTTCGGTATCGACAATGCACTGGTCGGCGACTGGCCGGTGGTCGTGATCCAGGACGGCAAGGCCGTGATCAAGGGGTTCCGCTCGATTCCCGATTGGTACGATAAACACGGCGATCTGCTGGTCAAGCACATGCAGGCCTATGACCAGATGTGGGATCAGCGCAGCTGATCCGTCCGCGGTAAGCGCGCGATCCTGAGCGGCGTGGTTGGGTCCACGCCGCGCCGATACCCCTTTGCAAACGAGGCTAATATGTTGGACCTCTTGGCGCAGACCGGCCTGAACGCCGTTTATGCCGCAAGTTATATTTCTCTGGTCGCCGTCGGCCTGGTGCTGATCTTTGGAGTCATGGGCGTGGTGAATTTCGCGCATGGCGAATTGTTCATGGTCGGGGCCTATGCCGTCGTGGCGCTGTACGCCGATCTGCAGGTGCCTTTCTTTGTCGCCGTGGCCGCAGGGCTGATCTTTGTCGGCTGTCTGGGCCTGGTGATGGAGCGTGCCCTGTTTCGACCGTTGCGCGATAATCCCTTGGGGGGGTTGGTCGCCTCGATCGGGTTCCTGATGATCCTGCAGTCGCTGGCAGTCCTGGGTTTTGGTGTGCGGATGGAGCATATCCCGCCGGTGACCCAGGAGGTTCTCAGCCTTGGCGACAAGGTGCGCCTTCCGGTTGCGCGGCTGTATGTCATCGTCGCGGCAATCGTGCTGTTGTCGTCCCTGTGGTATTTCCTGAAGCGCACCCGGTTCGGTTGGGCGTTGCGGGCCTCGGCCCAGGATCCGGAGGCGGCGATGTTGCAAGGCATCTCGATCAATCAAACCGCGCGGATCGCCATGTTCATCGGTGCCGGGCTTGCGGGTGTGGCTGGCGCGCTGACCGCGCCGCTGGTCTCGGTCAACCCTCATATGGGGCATTCAGTGATCGTGACGGCGTTCATCGTGATTATTGTTGGTGGGGTTGGGTCGCTGGAAGGGGCCATTGTGGCGTCGGTGGCCTATGCCTTTGTGCATACATTTGTGACCACCTTCTATGACGGGGTCCTTGCGGACATCGTGGGGTTGTCCCTGATGCTGATCGTTCTGATCGTCAAGCCGACGGGCCTGTTTGGGAGTGCGGATCGTGCCTAAGTACATTGTCTGGATGGTCTTGCTGGTCGCGCTGTTGCTGCTGCCGCACGGGTTGAGTTTTTCACAACAGGAAATCCTGGTCTTTCTGACCATCAACGTCCTTGTGGTCGCGTCCTATCGGTTGCTCACGCTGACGGGAGAATGGTCGCTGGGCCATGTGGTTATCATGGGTGTAGGGGCCTATGCCAGCGCGCTGTTTTCCAAGAAACTGGGCATTTATGTACCGGTTACGATGCTGTTGGGTGGCATCACGGCGGCGTTGGTGGCGGTGATCCTGTCTTTTCCACTGTTTCGCATGAAAGGGTTCTATTTTCTGATCGGCAGCTTTGCCGCATCAGAGATCATCCGCCTGCTGTGGAAACGATTTCGCGATCCCTTTGGCGGGGCCAAAGGCATCAAGGGGATTGATCCGATGCCGGACTTTTCGATCGGCATCTACGACTTCGATTTCTTCGAGCCGGTCTCGTACTACTACTTTTCCGGATTTATCGTAGCCATCTGCCTTTGGATCCTGTGGCGGATCGAGAAATCGCCCGTCGGGCTAACCTTTCATGCGGTCCACTGGCAGGACAAGCTGGCCGAAGCCTCGGGGGTCAACCTGCGCGCCTATCGCACTCTGGCCTTTGCCATCGCCTCCGGTTTTGCCGGGATCGCCGGGGCGCTGCTGGCGCATTACATCGGCACGATCAATCCCAACAGCTTTGATGTCGAGGTGATGGTGTTTGTGCTGACGTGGGCCATCGTCGGCGGCACGGCCACATTCTATGGGCCGATCCTGGGCTGTATCGTGCTGACCGTGCTGAACGAGATTGTCTTGCGCGAACTGGGGTTCGAGCAGATGCGGCCGCTGATCTATGGCGCTGTCATGATCCTGTCGATCCTGTTCCTGCCCAACGGGTTGGAAAGTCTTGTGCAGAAATTCAGCCAACGGCGCGCGGACGGCCTCGCCCCGAACAAAGCCAGCAAAGGGGCTGCGGAATGACCCATTTTCTTGAGGTGCGCGATCTGACCATGCGGTTCGGCGGGCTGGTCGCGGTGGACCGGCTGTCTTTTACGGTTGAACATGGCACCATCCACGGGCTGATCGGTCCCAACGGAGCGGGCAAGACCACGACGTTCAACATGATCTCTGGGTTCTACAAACCCACCGAAGGGGCGGTTTTGCTGCGTGGGGAAGATATTTCGGGGCTCAAGATGCACGAGGTCGCCCGGCGCGGCGTGGTGAGAACCTTTCAACATTCGACCCTGTTTGCGGAGTTGACCGTGCTGGAAAATGCATTGGTCGGCACTCATATGCCGTTTCGTCCCAACATCTTTGCCGCCATCGTCGGTTGGGACAAGGAAGACCGGCGTGGCGCACAGGCCCGCGCGATGGAGGCGCTGGAGTTCTTCAACCTTGACGGTCTGGCGCAGGAAATCGCTGGCGATCTCAGCCACGGGCACCAGCGCGCGCTTGGCATGGCGGTGGCCTTTGCCAGCCATCCCGACGTGATCCTGCTGGACGAACCCTTTACTGGCATGAACCCGGAAGAGACGCGACAGATGATGGGGTTGATGCGCCGCTTGCGCGATGACGGTATCACCATCCTGATCGTCGAGCATGACATGCAGGCAATCATGGGGCTGTGCGACACCATCACCTGTATGAGTTTTGGCAAGTTCCTGGCCGAAGGCGGACCTCGCGAAATCCGCAATCATCCGGCGGTGATCGAAGCTTATCTGGGAGGTGCCCGCCATGTTGCTTGAGATGAAGAACATTGCCGTCAACTATGGCAAGATCAACGCCATCCGGAATATCTCGATCGCGGTGCCCGAGGGCAAGATCGTCACCATCATCGGCGGCAATGGCGCGGGCAAGACCACCACCCTGCGGGCAATGTCGGGGATGTTGCCGATCACGACAGGCGAAATCACTTTTGACGGCAAGCGGATCGACGGGCAGCCTGCCAACAAGGTGGTTGCCCACGGTATTGCCCATGTACCCGAAGGCCGCCGCATCTTTCCCGGCATGACGGTCGAGGAAAACCTGCGCACCGGTGCGTTTTTGCGCCGGGACAAGGATGCGGTCGAAAACGATCTGGAAGATGTGTTTCGCCGCTTTCCGCGGCTGCGTGAGCGCCGTACGCAACGGGCCCAGACCATGTCGGGCGGGGAACAGCAGATGCTGGCCATCGGGCGGGCGCTGATGTCCAAGCCGCGCCTGCTGTTGATGGACGAACCTTCAATGGGCCTGGCTCCGGTGATTGTCGAGGAAATCGCGCAGATCATCGAGGAAATCAACGCCAACGGCCTGTCGGTCGTTCTGGTTGAGCAGAACGCCGAATTGGCGCTGGAACTGGCGGATTACGCCTATGTCCTGGAAACCGGAAACGCCGCACTGGAGGGACCCGCACATGAGCTTCACGACAATGAGCATGTTCGCGCCGCATATCTGGGGGTCTGAACGGGATGCCGAGATGCGCGCGGCGCGCGCAGCCGGTTGGCGGCGGGCAGATCTGATCTGGGAGCGGCTTCTGGAGGTTGCAAACCGGGACTGGTTGGCCAACGATCGTGGCCGCGCCCGTCGCCATTTCCGGCAGGCCGATTTTGTTGCCAGGCTTTTTTTTGCCGCCACCGACCCGCGCCGGGCCACCGCACAGGCCGGGCTTGCAATACTGGCGCGTCACTATGGCCAGTTGGGTCGGGCCGAGCGGTTTCAACGCCGGGCATTGCTGCATTGGCAGAACGCAGCAGACAATATCGCGGCCATGGAGATCCGGCCACGGACCCGATCGAGCCTGTTCCATTTACGCCTGGAAGTGCTGCACCGCGACCGGTTTCACGACAACCTGCGGCGCCGTATTCAGGGCTTTACGACCGAAACCGGCGATACGCTGCGCAACCTGACCAGCGGTGGCCCGGCCCCGCATCGGCATTTTGCACGCTGGAGGGGCGAGCGCCCGGCGGTGTTTGACGATACCCGAAAAATGCTGGCGGCCTGCCTGCTGATCCCCGACAGCTGAATGCCGCCGCGGTCGGCACGTAATCCAGTTTCGCCCGATTGAACCGGCGAAATCCCTATCTGCCCCTCTGGTGTCCGCCGTGCCAATATTGCACTGTCGCGCCGAATGGATTTGGGGGGCGGAATGCGGGCATCCTACTTGAAACTGTGTCAATGGCTGGACAGGGTTACGGCGCTGATCTGCGGGTTGGCTTGCGGGGTTCTGACCCTGTCGGTTTTGACGATCGTCGTGGCGCGGTTCGGCTTTAACGCCGGGCGGATCGAGGTGCAGAACCTGGCTGGATATGCCTTTGCGGTGATGTTGGTCATGACCATACCCTATACCTTGGCACGTGACGGGCATGTGCGTGTCGAGGTACTGTCCGAGCGCCTGTCGGATGCCTATCTGCGTCGGGCCGATGTGGTGGGGTTGCTGCTGTTTCTAATCCCGGTTTTCGGGTTGATGGGCTGGGCCTTTCTGCCCGATCTGGCCTATAGTTGGTCGATCCGGGAAGGTTCGGTGGAAACCGGTGGGCTGGCCGGCGTCTATCTGGTCAAGACCATGTTGCCTGTCGCCGCCTTACTGACCGTCTTGCAGGGTATTGCGGCGGTGTTGCGTCCAAGCAGGGTGGCGCAATGATCGCGCAGGAATTGTTCCTGGGATTGATGTTGCTGGGCCTGTTTGCGGGCATCCTCAGCGGCATCCCTGCGATGCTGGCGATCGCCGGCGTTCCGCTGGTTACGGCGGTGTTGGGCAGCCTTCTGGGTGTGTTCGATCTGACCTTTCTCAACTTTTTTCCGGCGCGGGTTTACGGCGTGATGTCCAATCCGCTGCTGATGGCCGTGCCGCTGTTTGTGCTGATGGGTGTGCTGCTGGAGAAATCCCGGCTGGCCGAGGACATGCTGGCGGTGCTGGCACGCATGCTGGGCGGCAGTCCGCGCGGCATGGCGCTGTCGGTGTTGGCCTTTTCTGCGATCATAGCGGCCTCGACAGGTATCATCGGGGCGACGGTCGTAATGCTGGTGCTGATCAGCTTGCCCGCGATGCAGCAGGCGGGTGTGCCCAAGCGGACGGCCAGTGGCATCATCTGCGCCTCGGGAACTTTGGGGCAGATTATTCCGCCCTCGATCCTGCTGGTGCTGCTGGGCGATCAGATAGGCAATGCCTATCTCGAAGCGCAGCAAAAGGCGGGGAATTTTGCCCCTGACCCGGTGTCGGTCGGGGATCTCTTTGCCGGGGCGCTGTTGCCCGGATTGATGCTGGTCGGGCTGTATGCGGTCTATATCCTGATCGTTCTGCGGCCCACGAATGGCGCGCGCCCGCGCGTGCCGTCCGATGTCACGGCGGGCGAGATCGTGGCCAGTTTCCTGCCGCCGCTGTTGCTGATCCTGTCGGTTCTGGGCTCCATCCTTGCCGGGATCGCCACCACGACCGAAGCCGCCGGGTTGGGGGCCATCGGGGCGCTGTTGCTGGCCGGATACCGCGATACAGGCACCCTGCGCGGCGCGCGACCGCTGATCCTGGCGGCGGCTTTGGCGGCGGCGGTACTGGTCTTTCTGTCGTTTGCCGGTATTGCCGCACAGACGCTCGCGCTGATCGCTGCGGCCCTGATCGGCCTTGGCACATTGGCCGCTGGCCTGCGGCTGTGGCGCGCGGGCGTGATGGCGGGGGCTGTGGGCGAAACGCTGAAAATTTCAGGAATGGTGTTTGGCATCGTCATCGCCGCCTCGTTGCTGGCGCTTGTTTTTCGCGGCTTTGGCGGAGATCATATGGTCGAGGCAATGATGGCCGGTATGCCCGGTGGCACCTGGGGCGCACTGGCGCTGGTTATGGCGATCGTCTTCGTGCTTGGCTTTATCCTCGAAGCGGTCGAGATCATCTATATCGTGGTGCCGCTGCTGGGGCCGCCGCTGCTGGGCACCGATCTGTCGCCGGTCTGGTTCGGGGTGCTTTTGGCGATGAACCTGCAAACCAGCTTTCTGACGCCGCCGTTCGGCTTTGCGCTGTTTTATTTTCGATCTGCCGCGCCGCGCGATATCACAACCGGCGATATTTATCTTGGTGTCCTGCCTTTTGTGGCCTTGCAATTGATCGCGCTTGGCGTCCTGATCGCCGTACCTGGGCTGGCTACCTGGCTACCCACATTGATTTTCCGTTGATAACCGAGGAGCAAGTCACATGAAACGCAGAACTTTCCTGACCACCGGCGTCACCATGGCCGCTGCCGCGCCGCTGGCCAGCCCGGCCATCGCGCAGGGCAAGATTCAGTGGAATCTGCCCACGGCATTCCCAAAGAACGCGCCCGGCGTTGGCACCAACGTCACCACCTTTGCCGAAAAGGTTGCCGCCATGTCCGATGGGCGGCTGACGTTTACGGTCTATGGCGGCGGCGAACTGGTTCCGCCCTTTGCGGTCGAGGATGCGGTGCAGTCTGGCAACGCGCCTGCCGGGCACGGGCCGACATACTATGCCGCAGGCAAGAATCCGGCTCTGCACTGGTTCACTGCGGTGCCGTTTGGCATGACGGCTGGCGAACAGGTGGCCTGGTTGAGATGGGGCGGCGGGCAGGAAATCTGGGACGACATCTATGCGCAGCGGGGGCTGAAGCCTTTCTATTCCGGCAACTCGGGCACCCAGTCGGCAGGCTGGTTCAAGAACGAGATCAACAGCGTCGCGGACCTGCAGGGATTGAACATGCGCATTGCCGGTCTGGGCGGCGAGGTGTTCCGCAAGCTGGGCGTGAACGCAGTTCTGATGCCGCCGCCGGAAATCTTCCAGTCGTTGCAGTCGGGTGCCATCGACGCGGCCGAATGGGTCGGGCCGATGCTGGACCAGGCGTTTGGGCTGCAGAAAATTACCAAGCTGTGCTATCTGCCCGCGCTGACCGAGCCCGGGGCAGGGCTGGCGGTGGTATTCAACAAGGACGCTTGGGACGAACTGCCTGCCGACCTGCGGGCGATTTGCGAAAACGCGGCCGCTGCGGCGGCGCTGGAAAACCATGCGCAGTTCGATTTCTTCAACGCTCAGGCGATGGCTTCGCTGCGCGAGGACGGCGTCGACTTCCGTCAGTTTCCCGAAGATGTGATCGGCGCAGCGCGGGTGGCCTGGGGTGAAGTTCAAGAGGAGCTAACCGCTGCAAACGAGGATGTGGCACGGGTGCGTGAAAGCTATGACACCTATCTGGCGAATGCGCAGGACTATGCCGCCGCAATGACTTTGCCAATGCTTGCCGGACGCGGGTAAAATACAGGACGGGCGCGGCACCGGCCCGCGCCCGCCCGAGCCGGGAAGGCGATAAACCCTCGCCCGGACCGTCACCGATTGCCAGGCGTCAGCCGTAGTTGCCCTTGACCCGTTCCTTGGTTGGGTCGAAATGCGGGAAGGGCACGATGGTTGCCAACAGACGTTTCTGATCGCCATCCAGCCGTCCTATTTCGACCTGCGCGCCCAGTTCCGAATGGGCCACGTCCAGCCGCGCCAGCGCAATCACCTTGCCCAGAACCGGCGATTTCACCGCAGATGTGACGACGCCGATCTGCGGTTTGCCGACATGAACGCAATCGCCCGGAGTCGGCACGATTCCCCCGGCCAGTTCCAATCCGACCAGCTGTTTCTGTGGGTTCGCTTTGCGTCGCTCCAATGCGGCGCGGCCGATGAAATCGTCCTCTTTGCTCTTCAGCGGCACGGTAAAGCCGATGCCGGCCTCCATCGGGTCGGTCTGATCGTCGAATTCCGAGCCGGCAAAGATCAACCCCGCCTCGATGCGCAACATGTCCAGTGCGTTCAGCCCCAGAGGGATCATGCCCATCGGCTCTCCGGCCTGCCAGACAGCGTCGAACACCGCGGTGGCGTCCTTGGGGTGGCAGAATATCTCGTACCCCAGTTCGCCGGAATAGCCGGTGCGGCTGATCACGACGGACGGGCCGTGGAAATCGCCGATACGACCGATCGCCAGACGAAACCAGGGCAGTTCCTCGACCGTGGCCTGTTGCGGTGGAGTCCAGATCACCTGTTTCAGGATGTCCCGGCTCAGCGGACCCTGCACAGCGATGTTGCAATGATGATCGGTCGAAGCCCGCACCCAAGCGTTCATCCCGCGTTCGGTGGCCTGCTTGCGCAGCCACAACCCCGACTGGTCGTTGCCGCCAATCCAGCGAAAATTCGTCTCGCCCAGCCGGTAAACCGTGCCGTCGTCGATCATGCCGCCATGTTCGTAGCACATCGCGGTATAGACAATGCCACCCACCGCCAGTTTCTTGATGTTGCGGGTCACGCAAAGCTGCATCAACTCTTCGGCGTCCGGGCCTGTGACCTCATATTTGCGCAGCGGGCTGAGGTCCATGACCACCGCCTTTTCCCGCGCTGCCCAATATTCGGCGATCGCGCCGTGATTGGTCATCTGGCTGGGCAACCAATAGCCCGCATATTCGGTGAAATCGCGGGTATGACGCGCAAAGCAATCATGAAAGCCTGTCTTTTTCGTTTGTTCCACATCCGCCTCCGGAGTTTTGCGCCAGCCGATCGAACGGCTGAATTCGTTGGATTTATCATAGGTGCGGACCTGGATGTCCGTTGGGTTCCAGCCATTGGCCGGGTCCACATCACAGGGACAGGCGGTCGACACGCAGACCAGATCGGTGAGCGCGCGCAGCAGCACATAGTCGCCGGGGCGTGAATAGGGGTCGTCCATGCTGATCGCATTGGCGTCGTCCAGCATGGTGTTGAAGAAAAAGTTGATCGCTGGCCATCCACCGCGCGGACGCACGCCATGGGCGGCCAATTCACGGTTCATGTTGTCTGAACAGTTGATATGGCCGGGATAGCCAAGATCCTCGTAGTAGCGCGCGGTGCAGGCCAGGCCGAAGGTGTCGTGCCGCCCGACGGTGTCGCGCACGATCTCGACCAATGGCTCCTGATCGACCGAGAAGTATTTCGAAAAGATGCCCGGTGCCGGGTAAAGCGACCCCATCAAGGACCGCGTTGTGGTTGGGTCGATCTCGCGTTCCAGGCCGCGATCCAGCGCGCGTTGTGAAAATGCCTGAAAATCGGAACATTCCCGTCCCTGCACATCCAACACCTGAATGAACTGTCCCTTGCGGACTTCATAGGGTTTTGCCTCGCCGGGCCGGATGTTGAAATCCATCAATGGATCGGCCAACGGGTCCGGCGGCAACAGGCCGCTCCTGGCCATGTCCGGGTTGGCCCGGCGGATGTACAAGGCCACCTCTGTCGGAGCCCATTGTTCGTGCGGTTCCATCGCACCGCCCGCCGCACAGACGATCAGCAGCCCGTCGCAGGCGGCGACAAAGCTGCGGAATTCACCGGGGCGCGAGCCGCCCTCAAAAATCACTGTGCCATCTGCACGGGCGATGTCGAACCCGGCGGCGTCCAGCGCCCGTACCACGCGCGCGCCCGAAGGATCGCCCAGCAGCGCTGCCTTGAGCCCAGCGGGATCACGCCCGCCGGTGGCCCCTATCATGCCTGCGTCGGATCGCCCGTCCGGTGCGAAAAACACCAGTTCGACGGGCTGCAGGCCTTCGCGATCCTGTACGGTGATCTCGTCGCCCTGCTCAACACGGACCGCGCGGCTGCCCCCGCCTGGAACGGGATAGCGTTCTACACCGTGGGGCAGGATCGGCAACCCGGGCGTCAAAACGCCCGCGCGTTCGTAGGGCACCGGAAAAATCGGGTTTGTGTTCATGGCTGTCGTTCCGATTGATTGCGTTCGAGAGGACTTGTCTTGCCGTAGCCCGCCACCAGCGGATCGGCCAAAGTGAGTACGGTAAACCTGTGTTGTGACCCAACCCTCTGGCTGATCGAAACGCTGGTGCGATAGATTTTGCCGTCGGAAACGGTCATTTCGCCTTGTAGCATCAGAAATTCTTGCATGCGCGGGCGCCTGTACGAGGTGCGTCGGGTCATAGTAGGGAAGGCAACTTGCTTGCCCGATGTCCAATCAGCGCTATGGCCAATGGCATCGATGGTGTCCGCGGCGATCTCTTGCTGACGCGGGATCCACCGTGCCTAACTCGATCGACCGGATCCGAACAGGTCTATGGCTACCCGACCACGTGACTCATTTCGATCCGCGAGGGCAAGGCGTGTTGGGGTCATGTCGGCTCCTGTGGGTTGGCAGCTTTTCGGGACGTGATTCTTGTTCGATCATGGTTTTCTCGAACTGCCAAGAACTGTGGCCCTAAACGGATTTTTTGCTGAATGTTTTTTTGATACGCTGTGCCTCAGGAAATTGGGGGCATCTGGATTCGGCGGCGCAGCGGTCTGTGTACCATGGCTTGGGAGTACCCTTTTGACCCATAGAACTTATGAGCAATAACAAAGGCTTTCATCGGAAAATGTCTAAAGGTAAATCGTCCCTTCCGCCATTGGACTATCTATTGGCTTTTGAGGCCGCAGCCGAATGCGAGAGCTTTGTCGGGGCATCCAAAAAGCTGAACATCAGTGAAACTGCCATCAGCCGCAAGGTTCGCCTGCTGGAGTTGCACCATGATGTGACGTTGTTTCTGCGCGGTCATCGGTCGATCAGCCTGACACCGCAAGGTGTGTCGTACCTAAGCCGAATCCAGCCGGCGCTGCGGGATCTGCGAGAGGCCTCCAGCCAGATTGTTGCACAGCAAAAGAACAAGCCGGTGACGTTAGCGGCGACAAATTCGGTTGCATCCCTGTGGCTGATGCCCCGGCTGCGCGATTTCAGTCAAACCAGCAAACACGTCAAGATCAAGCTCGTCGCGTCAGACAATGACGAGGAATGCCTGTCCGAAACGGTCGACCTGGCGATTCTGAGAGGAGACGGTCGTTGGCCGGGGTTTGAGGCGCGGATGCTGTTCGGGGAGACTGTGTTTCCGGTCTGCTCGCCAGACTACCTGCAGGCTCATCCACGGGCGGGCGATCTGGAAACCCTGCCGCAGCTGGATCTGATCGAGGTTTCATCGAGCCATAGAGAGTGGATGAACTGGAAAACCTGGCTTCGGCGCGCGGGTGGCACCCGGCGCGAGCCCACGCAGGCGGTGTTGTTCAACACCTACCCGCTGTCAATTCAGGCGGCGGTGGACGGTTTGGGGATCGCGCTGGGGTGGGGGCATCTTGTCGACCCTTACATCGAACAGGGCAAGCTGGTGCGTCCGGTAGAGTCGGTCAATGTGCGTACTGAATACGGTTACTACCTTTTGAAGTCGGAGAATGCGCTGCAATCTGACGACCGGCAGGTGGTCGAGGACTGGTTGATGGGGATCAGCAAGGCGCGACATCGGTATGGTGCGATCGTAACCTAGGGTTGAATTTGGCAACATGTCGCATATTGTGAGGTGTTTGTCCGATATGCCCTTAATTTTTTCTGGAATTCCCACAAACTCGTGTCGCAAATGAACGAGGTCATTCATGCGATACTCTGGTCTGAGGGTCATCAAGGAAGCTTTGACGGGACACAAGGGCTGGAAAGCAGCCTGGCGTGATCCTGAGCCGCAACCGTCCTATGATTACGTCATCATCGGCGGCGGTGGGCACGGGTTGGCAACCGCCTATTATCTGGCCAAACAGTTCGGCAAGAAACGCATCGCGGTGATCGAAAAGGGCTGGATCGGCGGCGGCAATGTGGGCCGCAACACCACGATCATCCGCAGCAACTATCTGCTGGACGGCAACGAGCCGTTCTATGAATTCTCGCTAAAGCTCTGGGAGGGGCTGGAGCAGGATCTGAACTATAACGCCATGGTCAGCCAGCGCGGCATCCTGAACCTGATCCATTCCGACCCGCAGCGCGACGCCTTTGTGCGCCGCGGCAATGCGATGATCCTGAACGGAGCGGATGCCGAATTGCTGAGCGCCGACCAGATCCGGGCCGAGTATCCGTTCCTGAATTTCAACGACGCCCGGTTCCCGATCAAGGGCGGTCTCGCGCAGCGGCGCGGGGGCACTGTGCGCCATGACGCGGTCGCCTGGGGATATGCGCGGGGGGCCGACAGCCATGGCGTGGACATCATCCAGAATTGCGAGGTCACCGGGTTCCGTATCGAAGACGGTGTCTGCAAGGGCGTCGAGACCAGCCGCGGGTTCATAGGGGCAGGCAAGGTCGCGGCATGTGTCGCCGGATCATCGGGGCGGCTGATGGCCAAGGCCGGCATGCGCCTGCCGATCGAGAGCCACGTGCTGCAGGCCTTTGTCAGCGAAGGTCTGAAGCCGGTTCTTCCCGGCGTCATCACCTATGGGGCAGGGCACTTCTATTGCAGCCAATCCGACAAGGGCGGGCTGGTGTTTGGTGGCGATCTCGATGGCTATAACTCTTATGCCCAACGCGGCAACCTGCCGGTTGTCGAAGATGTCTGCGAAAGCGGCATGTCCCTGATCCCGGCAATGGGTCGTGCGCGTTTGCTGCGGATGTGGGGCGGCATCATGGACATGTCGATGGACGGCAGCCCGATTATCGACCGCACCCATATCGAGGGGCTGTATTTCAACGGTGGCTGGTGTTACGGCGGCTTCAAGGCCACCCCGGCCTCGGGCTTTGTCTATGCGCATCTGCTGGCCACCGACACGCCGCACGACACTGCCACCGCCTATCGGTTCGATCGGTTCAGGCGCGGCTATATGATCGACGAAAAAGGCATGGGCGCACAGCCCAACCTGCATTAGGGGACCCGGACCATGATTATCAATCACCCGCTTCTGGGGCCGCGTGACAGCCAGGAATTCACCTATCTGGGCGATGCGTCGCTGATCGACCGCCCCGACTGGCAGGCCGAGAATGCCGTGGATCAGTTCCACGACTATCTCTACCTGCGCGACAACCCGGCAGGCAGCCATCGCGAACTGTGGTTCCACGAAACCGGCGACCGCAGCTGGCTGGTTGTGACGCGCGACACCACCACCCATGAAATCACAGCCGTAGAACTGGCCCGCGATGTGGCCCGTGCACGAGGGCGCAGCAAATGAGCCAGATCAACCGATTGAATGGCGGGCAGATCGACACCTCCCGCAGCCTGACTTTCCGCTTTGACGGTACCCGCTATCAGGGCCATCCCGGCGACACGCTGGCCTCGGCGCTGATGGCCAATGGCGTGCGCCTGATGGGGCGGTCGTTCAAATATCACCGCCCGCGCGGCGTGCTGACATCGGGCAGTGAAGAGCCAAACGCGCTGGTCGAGCTGCGCAGCGGCGCACGGCAGGAACCCAACACCCGCGCCACCACCGCCGAGCTGTTTGACGGGTTGGAGGCGCGCAGCCAGAACCGGTTTCCGTCGCTCAAGTTCGACGCCATGGCGATCAACGATCGGTTCAGCAACTTTCTGACCGCCGGGTTTTATTACAAGACCTTCATGTGGCCGGCGGCTTTCTGGGAAAAGCTGTACGAACCGATTATCCGCAAGGCCGCCGGTCTGGGTTCGCTGTCTCTGCAGGACGATCCGGACGAATATGACAAGGGGTTCCTGCATTGCGATCTGCTGATCGTCGGGGCAGGGCCATCGGGTCTGGCTGCCGCACTGACTGCCGGGCGGTCCGGGGCGCGGGTGATCCTGGCAGATGAGGATTTTGCCTTTGGCGGGCGCTTGAACTCCGAGACGTTTTCGCTGGGCGAAGATGCTGCGGCTGAGTGGGTTGCCCGGACGCTTGCAGAGCTAAATGCGCTGCCAAACGTGCGTTGCATGATCCGTACCACTGTAATCGGTGCGTTCGACCACGGCATCTGCGGCGCGGTCGAACGGGTGTCGGACCACCTGCCGGTGCCCGCGCCGGGCAAGCCCCGCCAGATCCTGTGGCGGATCTATGCCAAGCGGACACTGCTGTGTGCCGGAGCCATCGAGCGCCCGATTGCCTTTGAAAACAACGACCGACCCGGCATCATGCTCGCCGGTGCCATGCGCGCTTATGTCAACCGTTGGGCCGCAACTCCGGCACAAAAGGTCGCCGTGTTCACCAACAATGACGACGGGCATCGCACCGCTGTCGATCTGATCGCCAAGGGGGTCAATGTGGCTGCGGTGATTGACCCGCGCCCAGATGCGCCGCGTGTGGCAGATTGCGAATTGCTTGCCGGAGCGCAGGTTACCGATACTTCCGGTCGCCTGGGGCTGAAATTTATCGAGGTACAACTGGCGGACGGGTCCGAGCGCACTATCGAATGCGGCGCGCTTGGCGTGTCGGGCGGCTGGAACCCGAATGTGCACATGACTTGCCATCAGCGCGGGCGACCGGTCTGGGATGCGGGTATCGCGGCCTTTGTTCCGGGCGATGACGGGCCAGCGGGTCTGACCGTTGCAGGGGCGGCGGATGGGGCCTTTTCGACCCACGCGGCCCTGACCACGGGAGCGTCTCAGGCGGCTGCGTCCCTGGAGCAATTGGGCATCGCTGCGAAACCGGTCGATCTGCCCGCAGCCGAAGACACCCCGGTGAACCTGAAACCCTTCTGGTACGTCAAAGGCGGCAAGGGCCGCGCCTGGCTGGATCAGCAGAACGATGTGACCGTCAAGGACGTCAAGCTGGCCCATCAGGAGAACTTTCGTTCTGTCGAGCATCTGAAACGCTATACGACGCTGGGCATGGCCACGGATCAGGGCAAGACATCGAACATGGGCGGGTTGGCGATCATGGCCGAACTTGCCGGAAAATCCATCCCCGAGGTGGGGACCACGATCTTTCGGCCGCCGTATACGCCGGTCGCCATGGGAGCGCTTGGCGGGCGATCGCGGGGCAAGCATTTTCACCCGGTGCGCGAAACGCCCAGCCACAAATGGGCCACCGAACAGGGTGCGGTCTTTGTCGAGACCGGCAACTGGCTGCGGGCACAATGGTTCCCGAAACCGGGCGAAACCGAATGGCGGCAAAGCGTTGACCGCGAGGTGCGCGCCGTGCGCGGTTCGGTCGGGGTGTGCGACGTGACGACTTTGGGCAAGATCGACGTACAAGGCACTGATGCGGCACAATTTCTCAACAAGGTCTATGCCAATGCCTTTGCCAAGCTGGCAGTGGGCAAAACCCGGTATGGGCTGATGTTGCGCGAGGACGGAATCGCCATGGATGATGGCACCACGGCGCGGTTGGCCGAGGATCATTTCGTGATGACCACCACCACGGCAAACGCGGTTGGGGTCTATCGTCACCTGGAGTTTGTGCATCAGTGCCTGTGCCCGGACATGGACGTGCAGCTGATTTCGACCACCGAAGCCTGGGCGCAATACGCGGTGGCCGGTCCAAACAGTCGCAAGCTGTTGCAAAAGATCGTCGATCCTGAATTCGACATCAGCAATGAAGGGTTCGAGTTCATGGCCTGCCGTGAAATCACGGTCTGCGGCGGTCTGCGCGCGCGGTTGTTCCGGATTTCGTTCTCGGGCGAACTTGCCTATGAAATCGCGGTGCCGACGCGGTATGGCGATGCGCTGATCCGGCGATTGATGACGGCAGGTGCGGAATTCGATGTGGTAGCCTATGGCACCGAAGCGCTTGGCGTCATGCGGATCGAAAAGGGTCATGCGGCAGGCAACGAGCTGAATGGCACCACCACGGCGCTGAATCTGGGTATGGGGCGCATGGTGTCCAAGAAGAAAGACGCTATCGGATCAACCCTGTCCGAGCGTGAAGGGCTGAACCGCGACGACGCGCTGGCGTTGGTCGGTTTCAAGCCCCAGGACAGCAGCGCCAAGGTCACGGCGGGTGGCCATCTGATGGAGTTGGGAACGCCGGTCGATGCATCTCATAATCAGGGTTATGTAACATCTGCCTGTTATTCACCGATCCTGAATTCGTCGATTGGCATCGGCTTCCTGAAAGATGGCGCCAACCGTATGGGCGAGACCCTGCGTCTTGTCAGCCCGTTGACCGGCAGCGAGGTGCAAGTCGATGTCGTCAGTGCCCATTTTGTCGACCCTAAAGGAGACCGTCTGCGTGCTTGATCTCACTCCCCTGACCGCCCTTGGCGGCACAACCGCCCGCGTCGATAGTTTCGACGGCTTGCGGATTTCCGAATGTCCGGATTGGGCGCTGGCCTCGGTGGCCGCACGGCTGGGTCAGGAACCGGCTATGGCCAGCGCCGCGCGGGCGTTTCTTGGCATGGCGCTGCCGGATGTGGCGCGAACCGCAGAACCGGATCCGTTCGGGGTGTTCTGGATCGGACCCGACCAATGGATGATCGAAGCCCCGCATGACACCCACGAGTCTCTTGCGGCGCAGATCAAGGCGGCACTGGGCGACACCGCCTCGGTCACAGAACAGACAGATGGCTGGGTGCGGTTCGACTTGCAGGGAGAGCGCTGTCACGACGTTCTGGAGCGACTGTGCAACGCCGATACCCGCTCGATGGCACCGGGTTCCGTGACCCGAACCCGGCTGGAGCATCTGGGCTGTCTTCTGATCCGTCGCCCGCAGGACGATCATTTCAGCGTCCTTGGCCCACGTTCGTCCGCCCGCTCAATCCATCATGCACTGATGACGGCGGCGACCAGCGCAATCTGACTCAGACCGACGGGATCGAGCGGTTGTTCTCGACCCGGAACAGGTTGATCTTCTTGCGGTCCTGTTGCGGGGTCAGGCCAAAGGCTTCGCGGTAGTGGGCCACCATCGGGGTCGCCGTGGCATAGCCGACAGCCAAGGCGATCTGGGTCATGGTGTCCCGCGAATATTGTACCAGTTGGCGCGCGGCGTTCATCCGCAGCGACCGGTAATATTGAGACGGGCTGCGCCCAGTCGATCCTTTGAACAGGCGTTCTAGCTGGCGCGGCGACACGCCTACGATCCGCGCCACATCGGCCACGTTGAGCGGGTCCTCGATGTGGCTGGCAAAGATCCGTACCGCTTGGGCGACGGTCTCGGGCAACATGTCCGAGGTGCTTTCGCCGCGCACCGTCGGGATCTTCTGGCGCACCCCCTGCCCGCGCACCAGCGGATGCTGGAACCAGCAGGCGACCTCGGTCGTGACATCCTCTCCCAGGGTCTGATCGATCAGGTGCAGCATCAGATCAAAGACTGCCGCAGCCCCCGAAGCCGTCTGGCGTTGCCGGTCAATCACAATGACATCGTCGGTGGTTCTGAGATGCGGGAACTCGGCTGCGAAAGCCGCTTCGTAACACCAGTGCACGCTACAGACATGGTCCTCGAGCAACCCGGCGCGCGCCATTGGAAAGACACCGCCACTGACCCCGCCCAGCGTCATTCCGTGGCGGGCCAATCGGCGTAGATGCCCTTGCGTGGCCTTGGCGGTTGCAAACGGCGCCAGTGGACTGCTGAGCAGAAAAAGGTAATTCAGGTCCTCGACGTCCCGAAGGGCCAAATCCGGATCAAAGCTGACAGCGGCACTGGAGCGAACCCTATCGCCCGTTTCCGAAATCAGTTTCCATGCAAATGCAGTCTGTCCCGCGATCTCGTTTGCCGCCCGCAAGGGTTCGATCGCCGATGTCAGGCAAGCCATCGGGAAGCCCGGAAAAATCAGGAATCCCAGCACCGCCGGGCTATTATTTACAGTTACCATTTGTTACCCACAGGAAACAGTTTCCGAGCGTTTGGCTGAAATTGCACGATTTTTCTCTTGGGATGGATCAACACGCTGTAACCTCGAAACTAACACAAGATCGGGAAGGCCAGCCATGAAATCCGAAGCAGATGCGCTGAAAAAGGTCAAATCCGCCCTGAATCAGGATCCGCATCGCGTCCGTGATGGCCGCGAGAAAAACTTGGAAGTGGCGATTGGCAAGGAGGTTCGCGCCTTTCGCAAGCAGCAGAACATGACCGTTGTGGCGTTGGCCGAAGCAACGGGGCTGTCGATCGGGATGCTGTCGAAGATAGAGAACGGCAACACTTCGCCTTCTCTGACTACTCTGCAGGCGCTCGCCAACGCGCTCAGCGTACCGTTGACCGCCTTTTTGCGCCGGTTCGAAGAATATCGAGGCGCGATGCTGACCAAATCCGGACAAGGTGTCGAGACCGAGCGCATGGGCACCCGCGCGGGCCATCAGTACAATCTGTTGGGCCATATCGGATCCAACGCCAGCGGAGTGATCGTAGAACCCTATCTGATCACGCTGACCGAGCAGTCCGACGTGTTTCCGGCGTTTCAACATGACGGGATTGAAACCATCTATATGCTTGAAGGCGAGATCGGGTATCGCCATGGGACCGAGGTCTACGATCTGGAACCCGGCGATACGCTGTTTTTCGACGCTGACGCACCACACGGGCCGGAAAAGCTGAACAAACTGCCGGCCCGCTATCTGTCGATCATTTCGTACCCGCAACATTCCTGATGCGTGGGCAGGCCGTCAGGTCTGCAGTGGCGGCTCGGTGTTCTTGTCCGGCCAGATGCCGTCCGAAGTCGGCAACCCGTCGTCAAACTGTGACAGGTAGTCAACGA
The DNA here is from genome assembly GCF_000473225.1 of Sedimentitalea nanhaiensis DSM 24252. Lineage (GTDB taxonomy): Bacteria > Pseudomonadota > Alphaproteobacteria > Rhodobacterales > Rhodobacteraceae > Sedimentitalea > Sedimentitalea nanhaiensis. The sequence goes on along the minus strand of NZ_KI421509.1, from coordinate 3,965,528 downwards.
TCATCGGCCGATTGTCGATGAACCCTTTGTATGTCGCCAGTTCGACCGGAAGATCGCGGATTACCCGGTGCAGGCGGCGGCCCCATTTCGGAACGGTTACCAGATCCTGCAGGCTGATCAGATAGCAGCGGATCGGGAACACCAGCGCATTGGACCGCGGCAGGCGGAAGAAGGTCTGCAACTCGACGCGCAGATGCTGTTTTGTGCCGATGTTTTCCGGCGTCAGCGTGGTCTTTTGAACGCCCCATTTGTGGTAATTTTCAGGGCTGGTATCGAGCAGAGGATTGACCGTCATGGTCCAGTTCAGGCGCCGTGCTGGCGTTCCCTGCTGGATGTTCAGCAGAAATTTCAGCGCCCGCACGAAAATGCCCATCTCATTCGCCTTGGGCACGGGCGCATGCCATTCAAAGAAGTTCATTCCGATGTCGAAGTCCAGACTCCAGTCCGCCTGGGTGGTGACCATGCCCGCGTCCATCCAAAGGTTGTCGTCACGCTGATCCAGCACCGCGAAATCGCCCTGGCTTTGGCGGGTGATATATTCCATCGGGCCATATGGCAGCGTGGTTTCATCCAGGAACACAAATTTGTGGTCGATGCCCAGTGGTTTGTTGATCCAGTGCCAGTTGTTGCCTTCCCGGTGCAGCTCGAACAGATCCGGATAATCCTCGGACTTGCTGACCATGATCAACTCCAGCAAGTCCCAACCCGCCAGCGTCATATGCGGCAGGCACTGACAACGCAGCGGATCCTCGGCCAGCACAAGCGCCCGATCCTTCATTTCAGAAACGTAATGCTCGTCGACATCAAACCGTTTCTCGAAAACCGATCCTGCGGGTCCACCCTGATGCTGTTCCATGTTCACCGAATACATGTAGCTGTCTTCGTGAAACGGAAAGGGGAAGCGATCAATGGCCCATTGCGAATTGCGGAACGTATAGTCGTCGCGAAAGGTCTCGTCGTTGAATTGGATTGTCATGATCTCTCTCCTCAGCGGTCCAGTACCAGGGTTTTGCCCTCGAACCGGCTGACGCAGGGCATGATCTTCTTTCCGCTGGCCTTCTGATCGTCTTCCAGCCAGTGATCATAGTGCAGGAACTTGCCGTCATAACCAATGACATCGGTTTCGCACTGCCCGCAGGCACCGCCCCGGCACAAATAGGGGGCATCGACTCCTGCGGCTTCGATGGCTTCCAGCAGGCTTTGGTGTTCGCCAACCCGGATGACCTTGTTGGACACGGCCAGCTTGACTTCGAACGGCTTGCCGGATTGCGGAGCCAGAAATTCTTCGTAATGCACCGCCTCGCGAGGCCAGCCGAGCGCCTCGGCCTTGCCCCGCACCCAGTCGATCATCCCTTTGGGGCCGCATACATAGATATGTGTGCCCAGCGGCTGGCCGTCCAGCAAATGTTCCAGGTCGATCGACTGTTTCTGTTCATCGTAGTAGATGTGTACGTTGTTGGGGTGATGATCGCACAGCTCATCGACATACGACCCCAACGCTGGCGAGCGGCAGGCGTAATGGAGTTCGAACCGACCGTTCGTTGCCGTCAACTGCTTGATCTGGGCCAGGAACGGCGTGATGCCGATACCACCCGCGATCATCAGATGTTTGCGGGCCCGCAGATCCAAAGAGAACAGGTTGACCGGATAGCTGATCACCATCTGATCGCCGGGTTTCACCTGCGTGTGCATGAAAAGCGACCCGCCCCGGCCAACGTCATCGCGTCGCACCGAAATGGTATAAGCGGTCTGATCCATCGGATCGGACATCAGAGAATAGGGATTCAGGCGCTGGATTTCGCCATCGTGCATCTCGACAACCGTGTGCGCGCCGCCTGAAAACGTGGGCAACAGCCCACCGTCGCTGCGCACAAAACGAAAGCGTTTGACCAGTTCGTTGACCTCGACCACTTCGCTCACGGTTACTGCGATCTTGTTGGTTCCGGCGCTCATGAGTACAGCTCCACCGGTTCGGGCACATTGCCGGGATTCTCGGCATCGACGCAGACGCCCTGATAGGCGGCGATCCGGCGCGAATAGTGATCGCGTACGAACAGGTTCAGACCACAATGGGAACAGACAAACGGATCGGTCATCACGTCGTCGGTGATACCCTTGCAATGCACGCATTGCATCCGGCGTGCGACCGAACCGCGATGTTCGGTCTGAATTGCACTGTGCGGAATACCGGCATCGGCGGCTTCACGCATCGCCTGCCCCATAAGGCTTTCCGTGCCGCTCAGGTAGATCTGCAACCCCATATGAGCATCCTGCAGGATGCGGCGCAGACGGGCCACTGCCGCCGAATAGCTTGGTCCGACGTACAACTGCGCCGCGCCCAGGTTTTCCAGATCTTCCAGATAGGTTTCGCCGGTGCCTTTGGGAAAGTAGAGAATGGTGGATTTGGACATCAGACGGTCATCCGCCTTGGCCAGTTCCAACAATGCTTCGGCGCCCTCGGCGTCTGCGATCATCAGGTGTGATTTGCCCGGGCGCGGTTCAAGCGTGCCCCAGACCGGTCGGCTGTTGATGGATTCGGGAAACTCGAATTTGGACATCAGCCCATATCCCTCCAGTGTTTCATGTCAGCAATAATCAAAATGCGGGACCGAACCGGCCCCGCACCTCTGTTCCGGATCAGCCTTTGGCGGTCCGCCGCTTTTTGTCCGGGTCATGGAACGGCATCGCATGGGCCACGCATTTGATCTCGCCGCTCGCGTTCTTGACCGCCATCTGCGTGCCGTCCACCGCACAGTCGACGGGCATGCGGGCAATTCCGACGTTCCATTTGTTCAGAGGAGAATACATTCCGATGGTGACAACACCAACCTGCTTGCCGTTCTTCAGCAGAGGCGCGCCTTCTTCGGCCGGTTCCTCGCCCTCCAGCTTGACGCCGTAGATCTTGAAACGTTCCTTGCCCTGCAGGCGGTAATGCTCTTCGGCACCGCGGAACCCGGTTTTGCCCGGAGAAACGGTAAAGTCCAGGCCCAGTTCCCACAGGGTGTCACCGGCTTTTTCATCCTCGAAAGGGTACATTTCCGAGTTGTCATAGGGAAAGAACAACAGATAGCTTTCGGCCCGCAGCCAGTCCAGCGTGGTGAACCGGGTCGGGATGATGCCCTTGGGTGCGCCTTTTTCGACAAGAGTGTCCCAGATATGTGGCGCGTCCTGACCGCGGCAGAAGATTTCATAGCCCCGCTCACCGGTATAGCCCGTGCGCGAGATCGTCACCGGCTTGTCGAACAGCGTGGTGTGCTGATGGCTGAAATACACCTGATCGCGGATACCCGGCACGCCCTGCTCCTGCAGGAAATCGACGGCCTTGGGGCCTTGCAACGAAATGTCGTGCAGGTTGTCGTCAAAACGTACATCCACATCACGTCCCGTCGCCGCCATCGTCAATTGTTCGTGGCCGCCGCCGGTGCCATGCACAACCATCCAGCTGTTCGGCCCCATGCGATAGATCACGCAGTCGTCGACGAACTTGCCCTCGTCGTTCAACATGGTGGCATAGGAGGACCGGCCCGGTTTGATCTTTTCCACGTTGCGCGTGGTGGCGCGGTCGATCACATGCGCCGCATGGGGTCCAACCAGATGCACCTTGTGCAGGCCGGAAACGTCCATGAAACCGGCGTTGGTGCGGATCGCCATGTATTCCTCGACCTGATCCTTGTCATAGGACCATGCGGTGCCCATTCCGCCCCAATCTTCCAGGTTCGATCCCAAGGCACGGTGCCTGTCCGCAAGGGTCGAAAATCTCCATGATGCCGTCATTCTGGTCTCCCTGTCTGTTGCGATTCTTGTGTGCAAATAAAATTGCGCCCTGATTTCAAACAGTTGACCCGGTAATACGGGTCAGCTTTCCGCTGGTATCTTGCCGAAACTCGGGTCGCGCTCCGAGAAGAGTTTTGCTGGGCATTGCCATCAAAAAACACAGGCTCGATCTAACTCAGTTGACAGAAAGCTTGCGGAGAAAGCAATAGTACATGAATAAAAGTTTACTACAGGGCAACAAATATGCGTGCGGCAGGCATCTTTTCGAATGCGCCCGTACAGCGCCCACAATCAGTAAGTTCAATAGCCGCAGGCAAAAAAATCATACGCGGCAACCAACAAGGAGCAAACATGATGGTTTCAACAACCGAATCAACTGCGCAATCCGGGGGCGGCGGAACTCTACACAGGACCATCGGCTGGAAGGATGCGTTCTGGATGGCCTCGGGCGTTCCCGCACTGGTCCTGTTCTCGATCGGTGGAATCGCCGCGACGATTGGTAGTCCGTCTTGGGTGATCTGGATGTTGTCGGTCTCCTTTGGCTTTCTGCAAGCCTTTGTCTATGCCGAGATCGCGGGGCTGTTCCCCAGCAAGTCAGGCGGCGCTTCGGTCTATGGCGCGGCGGCCTGGGTGCGGTATTCCAAGATCATCGCGCCCTTGTCGGTCTGGTGCAACTGGCTTGCGTGGACCCCGGTCCTGGCCATTGGCGGCGGACTTGCCGCCGGCTATGTGCTGACATCGTTGTTTGGCACCGAAGCTTCGATCAACGCGTGGGAAATTACGCTGCTGAATCTGGATTTCCTGAACGAAGGTCTGACGCTGCGCATAAACACGACGTCGATTGTTGGCACTGCTATTCTGTTCTGCGTGTTCATGGCTCAGCACCATGGAATTTCGCGTGCTGCCAAGATCCAGACAATCATGGGGCTGGCAGTTCTGATCCCGTTGCTGATCGTCGGTATCGTGCCCTTGCTCACGAGCGATGTGCTGACCGCCAACCTGACCCCGGTGGTACCGATTTCGGGATCGTGGGACATCGAAGGTACAACCCTGTTTCTGGGCGGTCTGTTCATCGCCGCCTGGTCGGCCTATGCGTTTGAAACGGCGATCTGCTATACCAGCGAGTTCAAGGATCCACAGCGTGACACGGTGCGTGCGATCATCGCCGCCGGCGTGGTCTGCGTCGTGGTCTATACATTGGTTCCACTCAGCTTTCAGGGCGTTCTGGGAGTCGAGGGCATGCTGGAACCGGGTATCGTTGATGGTTCGGCAGTGGCCGGTGCCATGGCGGGTATGGTCGGTGGCGGATCGATCATCGCCAAGATCATGGTGGTGATGCTGTTTCTGGCGCTGGTACTGGCGATCATGACCTCGATGGCAGGATCTTCGCGCACGCTGTATCAGGGATCGGTCGACGGATGGCTCCCCAAGTTCCTGTCCCACGCCAACGAACATGGAGCGCCGACAAAGGCGATGTGGACCGATCTGGGGTTCAACCTGATCCTGCTGATGATGTCGGACTATCTGTTCGTGCTGGCGGTCTCGAACTGCTGCTATCTGGTGTTCAACTTCCTCAACCTGCATTCCGGCTGGCTGCACAGGATCGACAATGGCAATGCCTACCGGCCCTGGAAGGCCCCGAAAATCCTGCTGTGGATCGGGGGCGGTCTGGCGTTTGTGAATGCGGTCCTGCTGGGTGCAGGAGCGAATGTCTGGGGCGAAGGTACCCTGCGGTCCGCGATCATCGCAATTGCTTTGATCCTGCCGGTGTTTGCCTATCGCCACTATGTCACCGACAAAGGCAAATTTCCGGAAAAGATGCTTGAGGATCTGACAGTTGGCGGCAATACCGACCTGTCGGTGCGTAAGGCGGGCATGCTGCCATATCTGACCCTCATGGCAGGGCTGATCGTGGTGGTTATTTCGAATCAGATCTTCCACCTCTGACCCATCCTTCAAAGGCAAAAGATAGGCACCTCTGGTGCCTGTTTTTATCTCTTCCACCCTTGTCAGTAATAAAAATTGACCAATAAGAAATTTTGTGCCACCGTTGCAACACTTCCGCGTAAGGAGAGAGGCGCGAGAACACATCAGAAAATTACAGGGAGGAAGGCAATTTGACCGATACTATGAAAGCCAGAATAGAGAAGATGTTCAGAGGCGACGCAATGTTCGCTTTTGGATTTGTGGTGGCGCTGTGGTGCGCCGTCATTTTTGTATTTTTCAGCGTTAAACCACTCATGACAGACAGCGGGCTCAGTACGGTTCTGATCTGCGCCGGGGCCTTCGTCCTGTTGTTCAACACCGCCGCCATCGTTGCGATGGTCCGGCACTATGCGCACGAAAAAGATTTCATTTACGGGTTGGACATTCGCCACCTCGACGAAATGCGTGCGGCCAAGGGAAAGTGATTCAAGCAATGGCTAACAAATATGAACCCCCAACTCAAAGCGGTCTGGGGCAGATCTTTGATTCCGTCTTTCTGCTGGCGCTGGTCTATATCGCGTTGTTCATCCCACTGGTGCTGGGACTGACCGGCGCAGGCGGAACCGACAATATGCCCGAAGTCGTCAATTGGGAAACACTGGAGCAAAATCCGGTGATGCAGGCCCAGTGGGAAAAGCTGGGATATACACCGGAAACAGCGGCCGAACTGATCACCCATCGGTTCGACTATACCATCGACCCGTTCATGCTGATCCTGACCGGCGTGGTGATCCTGGGCTATTTCATCTTCATGGTGAAGGCGTCCGACAAGGAATACCGCGACGTCATTCGCGAAAAATTTGACAGCTGAGCATCCGGGAGAGGGGCAAACCAATGTGGATAATACTTGAATACGCTGCCTGGGCGATCGCCGCCGGCATCCTGTTGTGGATGATCATGGATGCGGCGCGCGTGAACCGGCAATTCGACGAGGATACGCTGATGTCGTCCAAGGAAGGCGTGGATGAACTGTTGGAACATGGAGACGTACCGGAAGCCGTAGAGGGGACAAAAGGATGACTGCGCAAGCAACAAACAGCGACGCAAGCCAGGAACGCGTCGGCCTGCTGCGGGTTCTTGGTCCGGTGCACGTCTGGGCGCTGGGTGTGGGCATCGTTCTGGTGGGCGAGTTCATGGGCTGGAACTTTTCAGTCGGTAAGGGCGGCGCGTTTGGCGCGCTGATCGCCTGTTGGGTTATTGGCCTGCTGTACACCTGCGTCGCGATGATCGATTCCGAGGTGACATCGACCGTTGCCGCCGCCGGTGGGCAATATGCCCAGGCCAAGCACATCATGGGGCCTTTGATGGCCTTTAATGTCGGGCTGTACCTGGTGATGGCCTATACGATGCTGGAGGCCGCCGATGCGTTGATCGTGGGAGACCTTCTGGCCATTCTCGCCGGGCAAAGCGGATATGATGCGTTGGATCCACGTCCGTTTGTGGTGCTGATCATCGCGTTGCTGGCCCTGCTGAACTATCGTGGCGTGTTCATGACCCTGTCGCTGAACTTTGTCATCACAGCAGCGGCTTTCGTGTCGATCCTGATCCTTTTCATCGGCGTCAAGCCGTGGCAACCGGGTGCGATCCTGCAACACCAGGGCCTGCTGACCGAGCTGCCCTATGGCTGGATCGGGGTCATCGCATCGTTCCAGTTTGGGATCTGGTACTATCTGGGCATCGAAGGCACCTGTCAGGCCGCCGAGGAAGTCCGCTCGCCCAGCCGCTCGTTGCCACTGGGCACGATGACCGGAATCATGACTCTGCTGATTGCCGCCACACTGACATGGTATGTCTGCTCGGGCCTGCTGCCCTGGCAATATCTGGGTCAGGCTACGGTGCCACTGTATGACGCCAGCCGCATGACCGGGTCTCTGATGCTGCAGATCTTCCTCTTCGTCGGCACCATGTTCGCCGCCACGGCTTCGGCGAACGGCTGCATCAACGACGCCTCGCGCGCGTGGTTCTCGATGGGGCGGGACCGCTATATGCCGCAGTGGTTCGGCGCGGTGCATCCGGTGTATCGTACCCCTTACCGTTCGATCCTGATCCTGATCCCGATTGCCGTGTCTTTTGCCTTTACCGGGCTGCTGGACCAGGTGATCACCTTCTCGATCCTGTCGGGTTTGCTGGGCTATACGTTTATGCCGATCAACATGATCCTGTTCCGCCGTAAATGGCCGCTGGGCACGATCCGGCGCGGGTATGTGCATCCGTTCCATCCTCTGCCGGCGATTGTGCTGATGGCGCTGTGCGTCACGACGTTCTTTGCCACCTATCTGGGCTTTGGCACTCAGCTCTTGGCGATGATGATCTTTTACATCGTGGCTTCGCTGTGGTTCGTCCTGCACCGTTACAAATTCGTGCGCCGTGCGGATCAGTTCACCATGAACTGGCCGAAACCGCTGGGTTATTGAGGAGCATTGCCATGATTGACAAGATACTTTGTGCGATCGACGGATCAAAGGCCGCCATCAAGGCTGTGGATTTTGCCGTGGGAATGGCTGCAAAATTCCAGGCGGAACTGCAGTTTGTTACAGTCAGCACCGTATCCCAGGAAAGCGCGTCCAAAAGCGCCTACTGGGACAGCCGCCTGTTCGAGGCTGGCGAACGTCAGATCGCACGCGAGCTGAGCGAGGCCCTTTCGGCAGCAAAGGCCCAGGGGGTTCAGGCGACCTGCGCAACCATCAGCGGGCGCGATATCGCGGCCGCCATCGTGTCCTATGCGCAAAGCCACGCGTATGATCATATCGTGATGGGATCGACCGGACATACCGCCTTTGGTCGCCTGTTGATGGGGTCGGTGGTGGATGACGTGCTCAAGCGCGCGCATCCGCCGGTGACGGTCGTATGAACGAGGCGGCTCTCGCCGTGGCCGCCGGCGGCGTCGGCGCGCTGTTCTGGGCACACAATCGGGACAGGCGGCGCGCAATTGCGCGCCGTCAGTCCGTTTTCGACAATTGTCGCGGCCTGCTGAAAGACGCCGAAAAATGTGGTGACGGGCGGGGATACCCCGAATTACACGGCCAGCACCACGAACACCCTGTGCAGCTTGCGCTGATCAATGACACCGTTCAGCTGCGCAAGTTGCCGATCCTTTGGGTGTCGGTGACCCTACAGCGGCCCCTGCCCCATTGGCCCGGCGCGTTGGACATAATGATCCGGCCCACCAATACCGAATACTATTCGCCACATTCGTCCCTGGCGGATGGCCTGCCGACACCTGAGGGGTGGGACGCTGACGCGGTGATCCGTTGCGAAGATCGCGTCCGACTTGCGCCCCACCTTGACCGCCTTACGCCGCACGTGTGCGAATTCCTGTCGGACGGGCGCGGCAAGAATATGCTGATCACACCACGTGGTGTCCGGCTGATATGGCGTGTCGAGGAAAGCCGACGTGGCCATTATCTGGCCATGCGGCAACCGCTTTATGAAAACGAACAACTGGACCGGGGCCAAATGCAGCGCCTGCTGGACATCGCACATGGTCTTGCCAGCGATCTTGGAAAGGAAATCCATTGAGTGATACCGCTAAGCGACCGCCCAACCCCTATGTCGTGCTGGCCGTGGCTTCGGTTCTGACTGGCATGGGCCAGGTGATAAACGGACAAGCGGCGCGTGGTCTGATGATGGCCTTTACCGCTCTGTCGCTGGCCTGGGTGACCTATAACCTGACAACGCCGGACCACAGTTTTGTTGGGCGCTATGCTGGTGGGTTGATGATCCAGGCCATCGCATTGATGGATGCCTATCGTGTTGCCCGCTTCAGATGGGAGACGTGGCATCAGACCGAGCAACCCCTAAGATGAAAAAAAGTTTCTTACTAGTTGAAGTTCTGTCGGCTCAATGCTAGCGTTAGAATCAACATCACCGTGAAAGGACACACGCCATGTGCGGGATTGTGGGATTATTCCTGAAAGACAAATCGCTTGAACCGGAACTGGGCCGGTTGTTGACCGACATGCTGGTGACGATGACCGATCGCGGCCCCGACAGCGCAGGCATCGCAATTTACGGGGCCGAAAACGGCTCGCAGACCAAGCTGACAGTACAGTCGGATGATGCGGATGCAGATTTTGCAACGCTGGCCGACGATCTGGGGCGCGCCATCGACGCCCCGGTGACCCTGCGCCGCAAGGATACCCACGCGGTTCTGGATCTGCCGGCCGATCAGGCCAGCCAGGCCCGGCAGGCGCTGCGCGAACTGCGCCCTGGCGTTCGGGTGATGAGCCTGGGCGAAACCATGGAGATCTATAAGGAAGTCGGTCTGCCCAAGGATGTCGCGGCCCGCTTCGACGTTGCCAGGATGCAGGGCAGCCACGGTATCGGCCACACGCGGATGGCAACGGAATCCGCAGTCACCACCATGGGTGCGCACCCGTTCTCGACCGGTTCGGACCAGTGCCTGGTGCACAACGGGTCGCTGTCCAATCACAACAGCTGGCGGCGCAAGCTGGCGCGCGAAGGGGTTCATGTGGAAACCATGAACGACACCGAAGTCGGTGCCGCCTACCTGACCTGGAAGATGCAGACCGGCAGTACCCTGGGCGAAGCGTTGGAAAGCAGTCTGGATGATCTGGACGGGTTCTTTACCTTCGTCGTGGGCACCAAGGACGGATTTGGCGTGGTGCGCGACCCGATCGCATGCAAACCCGCAGTGATGGCCGAAACCGATCAGTACGTAGCCTTTGGCAGCGAATATCGCGCACTGGTCAACCTGCCCGGCATCGACGCCGCCCGGGTCTGGGAACCGGAGCCCGCAACCGTTTACTTCTGGAACCATTGACATGCAGACATTTGATCTTGAAGCGCGCGGCCTGCGCGACCTGAACTCCACCCTTCAGGCCCAGAAAGACGCCACCAACCAGACGGCCTGGGAAATCGTCAATGCCCGCGGCAGCCATGCCATTGCGGTGGGGCTGGACGCCCCCATCGAAGTGACGGTAAAGGGCTCGACCGGCTATTACTGCGGCGGCATGAACAAGCAGGCAACCATCCATATCGACGGGTCTGCAGGCCCTGGCGTGGCTGAGAACATGATGTCGGGCACCGTCATCGTCGAGGGCGACGCCAGCCAGTATGCGGGTGCCACAGGTCATGGCGGTCTGTTGGTCATCAAGGGCAATGCCAGCTCGCGCTGCGGCATCTCGATGAAAGGCCTCGACATCGTGGTGCATGGCAACATTGGCCATATGTCGGCCTTTATGGCGCAATCGGGTAACCTGGTGGTCTGCGGCGATGCGGGTGACGCACTGGGCGACAGCTTGTACGAGGCGCGCCTGTTCGTGCGCGGCGCGGTCAAAAGCCTGGGAGCCGATTGCGAGGAAAAGGAGATGCGCCCCGAGCATCTGGAGATCCTGCGCGACTTGCTTGAGCGGGCGGGCTGCGATGCCAAGCCCGAAGAATTCCGACGCTACGGTTCGGCCCGCAAGCTTTACAATTTCGACGTCGACAACGCAGCTGCGTACTGAGGAGATGGCAATGAAAGACGAACAACAACGTTTCGTGTCACAAACGGTGCCGATCCAGTCGGCGACATTCAGCAATCCGATCAACGCCGAGATCCGCCGTGCGGCGGCAACAGGCATCTATGACATTCGCGGTGGCGGCGCCAAGCGCAAGGTGCCCCATTTCGACGACTTGCTGTTTCTGGGCGCATCGATTTCGCGCTATCCGCTGGAAGGCTATCGCGAGAAATGCGACACCCGCGTGACGCTGGGCACGCGCTTTGCCAAGAAGCCGATCGAACTGGACATTCCGGTGACGATTGCAGGCATGAGCTTTGGTTCTCTGTCAGGTCCGGCAAAAGAGGCCCTGGGCCGTGGCGCTTCGGCGGCGGGCACCTCGACCACAACCGGTGACGGCGGGATGACCGAAGAAGAACGCGGCCATTCGACCAAGCTGGTCTATCAGTATCTGCCGTCACGCTATGGCATGAATCCGGACGATTTGCGCCGTGCCGATGCCATCGAAGTGGTTGTTGGGCAAGGTGCAAAACCAGGTGGTGGCGGCATGCTGCTCGGGCAAAAGATCTCTGATCGCGTTGCCGAGATGCGCAACCTCCCCAAAGGCATCGACCAACGGTCGGCATGCCGTCACCCCGACTGGACCGGGCCGGACGATCTGGAAATCAAGATCCTTGAACTGCGCGAAATTACCGGCTGGGAAAAACCGATCTATGTCAAGATCGGTGGTACGCGGCCTTATTTCGATACTACGCTGGCGATCAAGGCCGGGGCCGACGTTGTCGTTCTGGACGGCATGCAGGGCGGCACTGCGGCTACGCAGGACGTGTTCATCGAGCATGTTGGAATGCCCATCCTCGCCTGCATCCGCCCCGCTGTTCAGGCCCTGCAGGATCAGGGTTTGCACCGCGAAGTACAACTGGTCGTTTCCGGCGGCATCCGCACCGGGGCCGATGTGGCCAAGGCGCTGGCATTGGGGGCTGACGCGGTTGCGATCGGGACCGGTGCCCTGATTGCACTGGGTGACAATGCCCCCAAATGGGAAGAGGAATACCGCAAGCTGGGCACCACATCAGGGGCTTATGACGATTGGCACGAAGGTCAGGACCCGGCTGGGATTACCACCCAGAACCCCGAGCTGATGGCCCGGTTCGATCCGATCGAAGGCGGACGACACCTGAAGAACTATCTCAAGGTGCTGACGCTCGAGGCACAGACCATCGCACGCGCCTGCGGCCACAACCATCTGCACAACCTCGAACCCGAGGATCTGTGCGCCCTCACAATGGAGGCCGCCGCTATGGCGCGCGTGCCTCTGGCAGGCACAGAATGGTACCCCGGAAAACCCGGGTTCTGATGTATTGCAGCGCGGCGCCCGGCGGGCGTCGCGCTGTTTCGCGAGATGGCTTCCCAAAACAGAAAGCCAATGCGACCCCATATGACAGAGAGGAAAATTAATAATGCCCAAGGACCAGAAGGCCCCTGACGCCCAGACCAGTCTTGCGGATTTCGCCGCCGAGCGCGGCGTCAAATATTTCATGATATCCTTTACCGACCTGTTCGGCGGCCAGCGGGCCAAGCTTGTGCCGACACAGGCGATTGCCGACATGCAAGAGGACGGCGCTGGATTTGCCGGGTTCGCCACCTATCTCGATCTGACCCCGGCGCATCCGGATATGCTGGCGGTGCCGGACCCTTCGTCGGTCATTCAACTGCCCTGGAACCGCGAAGTGGCCTGGGTCGCGGCAAACTGCGTAATGGAAGGCCAGGATGTTGCCCAGGCGCCGCGCAACGTTCTGCGCCGCCTGATCGCCGAAGCCGCTGACGAAGGCATGCATGTCAAAACCGGCATCGAGGCCGAATTCTTCCTGCTTACCCCCGATGGAAAAGAGCTTTCGGACCCCTATGATACCGCCGAAAAGCCCTGTTACGATCAACAGGCGGTGATGCGCCGGTATGATGTGGTCAAGGAAATATGCGATTACATGCTCGAACTGGGTTGGGGTCCATACCAAAACGACCACGAGGATGCCAACGGCCAGTTCGAAATGAACTGGGATTTCGACGACGTTCTGGTGACTGCGGACAAACATTCGTTCTTCAAGTTCATGACCAAGTCGGTCGCCGAAAAGCACGGCTATCGTGCCACATTCATGCCCAAGCCGATCGAGGGCATGACGGGAAACGGATGCCACGCGCATATCTCGGTCTGGGACGCGCCCGGCGAGAAATCCAAAAAGAACGTTTTTGCCACCGACAAGAAGGGCGACGGCCCGACGGGCGAACTGGGTCTGTCCGAACAGGGTAAGTATTTCCTGGGCGGGATCATGAAACACGCCAGTGCGCTGGCAGCGATCACCAACCCGACGGTGAACAGTTACAAACGCATTAACGCGCCGCGCACGATCTCGGGCGCAACCTGGGCACCCAACACGGTGACCTGGACCGGTAACAACCGCACCCACATGGTGCGCGTGCCTGGCCCCGGTCGGTTCGAGCTGCGCCTGCCCGATGGTGCGGTGAACCCTTATCTATTGCAGTCCATCATCATCGCCGCGGGATTGGACGGCGTGCGCAGCCAGGCGGATCCGGGCAAACGTTGGGACATTGACATGTACGCTGAAGGTCACAAGGTTCGGGGCGCGCCGAAACTGCCGCTGAACCTGCTCGATGCGCTGCGGGAATACGACAAGGACAAGTCTCTCAAGGTCGCGATGGGTGAGGAGTTCTCTGCCGCCTACCTGAAGATGAAGCATCAGGAATGGAACGAGTTTTGCACCCATTTCTCGGAATGGGAAAAAGAGCGCACGCTGGATATCTGAACCAGCTTGATCAGACCGCTTCGACTTAAACCTGAATCATCTATCGCTGCCCGAAATCCGGGATTTCCAAGCGATAGATGAGAGCCGAAGTCCTGAGCCAAAGACGAAACTCTATCATTGAACAGGCCGCAGCAAGTGCTGCGGCCTGTTTGTTTCCGGGGTCAGCGATGCGCGTGCAGGCGCGGATATCTCTGAGGTCGGCCCGCCCGGTTTGGGCGGGCGTTCTGGAGTTGTGTCTGGGTGGCGCTCAGAGGTCGGGGTAGATCGGGAACCTGGCGCAGAGTGCGGTGACCTCGGCCTTGACGCGGGCTTCGGTCGCGGCGTTGCCGTCCTCGCCGTCGGCCGCGAGCCCGTCCACCACCTCGATGATCCAGTCCGCGATCTGGCGGAACTCGGCCTCGCCGAAACCGCGCGTGGTGCCCGCCGGGCTGCCCAGGCGGATGCCGCTGGTCACGGTCGGTTTCTCCGGATCAAACGGCACCCCGTTCTTGTTGCAGGTGATATGCGCCCGCCCCAGGGCCCGCTCGGTGGCATTGCCCTTGACCCCCTTGGGGCGCAGGTCGACCAGCACCACATGGGTGTCGGTGCCGTGGGTCACAGTGTCCAGACCGCCCTTGATCAACTGCTCGCTCAACGCCTGGGCATTGGTGATAACCTGTTGAATATACGTCTTGAACTCGGGCCGAAGCGCTTCTCCAAAGGCCACCGCCTTGGCCGCGATCACATGCATCAGCGGGCCGCCCTGGATGCCGGGAAAAATCGCCGAATTCACCTTTTTTGCGATTTGTTCATCATTGGTGAGGATCATGCCCCCACGAGGGCCGCGCAATGTCTTGTGTGTGGTCGTCGTGGCCACATGCGCGTGCGGGAACGGGCTGGGATGTTCGCCCGCCGCCACCAGACCGGCAAAATGCGCCATATCCACATGGAGGTACGCCCCGACCATATCCGCAATCGCCCGCATCCGGGCAAAATCGATCTGCCGCGGGATCGCACTGCCGCCGGCGATGATCAGCTTTGGCTGATGTTCGCGGGCCAGCGCCTCGACCTGGTCGTAATCCAGCATGTTGTCCTGCTGGCGCACGCCGTATTGCACGGCGTTGAACCATTTGCCCGACTGGTTGGGGGCCGCGCCGTGGGTCAGATGGCCGCCGGCATCGAGGCTCATGCCCAGGATGGTGTCGCCGGGCTGGATCAGCGCCTGCATCACGCCCTGGTTGGCCTGGCTGCCCGAGTTCGGCTGAACATTGGCAAAGTCGCAGCCAAACAACTGCCTGGCCCGCGCGATGGCCAGGTTTTCGGCGACATCGACGAATTCGCAGCCGCCATAATACCGCCGCCCGGGATAGCCCTCGGCGTATTTGTTGGTCATCACGCTGCCCTGCGCCGCCATCACCGCCGCGCTGACGATGTTCTCGGACGCGATCAGCTCGATCTCATCGCGCTGCCGGCCCAGCTCCGAACGGATCGACCCAAATATCTCGGGATCGCGCGACGAAAGCGGCTCGGTGAAAAATGTGTTGATCTTTTGCTGAACGTTCATGTGGGTTCTCCTCGCAAATTTGTCAGCCGGTCCATCCAAGCCCGGCGGCGATGCAATTCATCGACTGCATCAAAGGTACGGCTCCGGTTTGTTTCGGTGTGCTGCGCATGTCGCGCAAAAGCCCGATTTGCAGGGCGTGGATATGGTTCAAATCCGCGCGGACGAGCCCGAACCGCTTTGCCATGTTAGGGAACCGCGCCCCAATTTCGGCGCCATCGTTGAGAAACCGTATTGCTGAAACCGTCTGATCGAATTCATGACGGATCATGCCGAGTATGTGCTCGCGGACGATTTCGTCGTGGACCAGCGCGGCGTATCCGGTGGCCACTTCCATATCGGCCTGAAACAGGGATTTTTCGACCTCGTCCACAATCAGGCGAAACAAGCGGGACTTCTGAAACATTGTTTTCAGCAGCGCGTCGCCCTCGGCATTTCGAAACCGTCGGAAAGACGACATCGCTGCGCCAAACCCGTACCATCCCGTAATCAGATGCCGGTTTTGGGACCATGCAAAGACCCATGGGATGGCGCGCAGATCGTCCAGGCTGGCGGCTCCGAAGCGGCGCGCCGGGCGGGACCCCATCTTGAGCATGGCCAGCTCCTCGACCGGGCTGGACTGTTGAAAATAGTCGATGAAACCAGGCTGGTGCAGCAAGGTGCTGTAGGCGGTCTGGGACATGCCCGACAACGCTTCGAGCGCATCGTTGAACTCGGGACGCGTCTGTTCCGGCGCGCTATCCAGCGATCGCGCAAGCACCGAAGCGGCCAGCAGTTCCAACTGATTTTGCGCAGTACCACGATTGGCAAATTTTGACGACACGACTTCGCCTTGTTCGGTGGTGCGCAATTGACCGTTGATTGTGCCTTTGGGTTGGGCCGCGATCGCCCGCTCCGTGGGTGCCCCGCCCCGACTGACCGAGCCCCCCCTCCCGTGGAAAAATACTGGCGTCATGTCATGGGCCGCCAGAGAGCGCGTCACGCTGCGCTGCGCCTTTTCCAGTTCCCAGGATGAACACAGGAATCCGCCGTCCTTGTTGCTGTCAGAGTAGCCCAGCATGATTTCCACCCTGCCGCCGGCCGCGGCCAGGCTGCGCCGCGCAAGGGGAACCCGCAAAAGGGCGCCCAGGATTTGCGGAGCGGCGCGCAGATCGTCGATGGTTTCAAACAGAGGCACCACGTGCAGGTCCAGCCGTTCGGCACCAAATCCGGCATAGCGCGCCAGAAGAAAGACGCCCAATAAATCGTCGCAGGATCGGGTCATCGACAGGATGAACGGCCCCATTGCCTGGGGGTCGGCTCCAAACCGGGCCTCATGCATCAGCGCCAACAGGTTCAACAACTCGCGTGCCTGGTCCGACAGTTTTTCGCGCGCGATCCACGGCAGATCCGACTGGGCCAGCTCGGCCCGCAGCCGGGAAGACCAATCCGTTGTGCCATACGCGGGCGCGACATCCGACAGACCCCATATCTCGCCTAGAACCTGTGTCGTAACCGAAGAATTCTGCCTTACATCCAGGGTGAAGGTGCGAAAACCGAACACTTCGGCTTGCCAACGGATCGGACGCACGTGACGTGCGGCCAATCGCCGCGCATCAATTTCGGCCAACGCGGTTTCGACCCTGCGCAGGTCAGAGATAAAATCTGCCAGGTGGTCATAGGGTTGCGCTGTGCCGTCACGGGTCGCAAGCAACCGCCTGCGGATCGCGCTGAGCGCCTGACGGAACAGCTCACCCGGATTGCGG
Source organism: Sedimentitalea nanhaiensis DSM 24252 (assembly GCF_000473225.1). GTDB lineage: Bacteria > Pseudomonadota > Alphaproteobacteria > Rhodobacterales > Rhodobacteraceae > Sedimentitalea > Sedimentitalea nanhaiensis. The sequence continues at coordinate 3,948,199 of NZ_KI421509.1, read as the reverse complement.
TGCAACTGTGCTTCGTCACGCGGGGCGGCAGCGATCACCGTTTGCAGCCGGTTGCTGGCGGTCTCGGGTAGCCGCGCTATGGACGAACTGATGCTGAGTTGCCGCGCTGCGGTCTCAAGTGCGGAAAGATAGCGATCAAGAATTGTCCGCCGCCCGCGTTCCAATGCGATGCGGGTCGTGTCCATGGTCACATTCGGATTGCCGTCCCGGTCGCCGCCGATCCAGGAATGGAAATGCAGGCAGGGTTTTGAGTTGTCTTCGGTGCCAAAGCGGTCGGCAACGGCATCGTGGAAGCGCTCGAACAAGTGCGGCACCGCGTCAAACAAGCTGTCGCGGAAGAACTGCAGACCCCATTCGATCTCGTCCTCGGGCGAAGGCCGTTCCCGGCGCAATTCTCCGGTCAGCCACAGCAGGTCGATTTCGGATTCGACATCCGCCAGCAAGTCGCGCCGCTCGCGGGGTGTCCAGCGCTGCGTTTCCAGAGTCACCAGCGCGCGATAAATCCGGCGATGGATTTCCAGAACTGTCACCCGCTTGGCTTCGGTGGGATGAGCGGTCAGGGTCGGTCCCACGGACAATGTGTCGGCCGCGCGCTGAAATTCGGACAGGGAACCCGTGGTGCAGCCTTCCAGAACCTTTGCGAAGCTGCCGTCAACCGCTGCTGGTCCCGCGCGGGTTTCGGTCATGCGACGTTCACGCATGGATGAATTTTCTTCAACGATCTTAATTAGTTGAAACCATATATTCAGCGCCTGAAGATACGCGATGCGGTCGGCGTCCGGTGGCAGGTTGGGGGTATCTCCCGCCAGCAGCGGCACGATGTCCGGAGCACGGCGACGGATCACATTCTGCCATAATGTCTGCAGTTCGCCGCGCAGTCGCGCGGCATAGCTGGGGGACACCGGGCCGGACGAGCCGGGTTGAACCTGTACAGCGTGCCCCAACATCAGTTGACCCGATCGCGGGGTTCACGGCCTTGAAAAAAGTCGCAAAGATTGTCGACGACGCGAAAGCCCATCGCCTCGCGGGATTCCCGTGTGGCGCTGCCCAAATGCGGCAACATTACCAGGTTGTCACAGTTCATCAGCGCCGGGTTAATATTCGGCTCGCCGTCAAAAACGTCCAGCCCGACCCCGGCGATGGTTTCAAACCACAGGGCCTGAGACAGCGCCAGTTCGTCAATGACTTCGCCGCGCGCCGTGTTGATCAGGAAGGCGTCGGGCTTCATCAGGTTCAAGCGGCTGGCATTGATCAGGTGACGGTTCTGCGCGCCGCCGGGACAATGCAGCGAGACAAAATCGCACTGCGGCAGCAATGCGTCGATGTTGTCGACCTGGGTGGCGTTGCATTGCGCCAGGATTTCGGGCGCGACCCGGCTGCGGTTCTGCACCAGGATCTTCATGCCGAACCCGTGGTGCGCGCGCTTTGCCATCTGCTGTCCGATGCGGCCATAGCCAATGATGCCGAGGGTCTTGCCCGAGACCTTGGTCCCGACCAGATGGGTCGGTCGCCAGCCGGTCCAACGTCCTTCGCGCACTTCGCGTTCGCCCTCGCCCGCGCGGCGCGCCACCATCAGCAGCAGCGTCATCGCCAGATCGGCGGTACATTCGCTCAGCACGTCCGGTGTGTTGGTTACGGTGATACCGTGGCGGGTGACGCCGGCCATGTCGATATGGCTATAGCCGACACCGTAATTGGCCAGGATCTTGGTCTGCGGCCGTTCCAGTTCAAGCGCGAGGTTGCCGATGCGGTCCGTCACCGTGGGCAGCACCGCGTCATAATTCTGCAGCGCGGTACGAAACTCCTCTGGGGTCAAGGGCGTGTCGGAAGTGTTCAGAACCGTGTCGAAACTTTCGCTCAGACGGGCTTCGACTGCGGCGGGCCAGCGGCGGGTGACCAGAACCTTGGGCTTCACCATGACTGCGTCCTCCTATTGCATGACATTCGCGATGGTTTCACCGATCACGGCCGGGTTCTCGGCCACGGTCACTCCGGCGGCGGTAAGGATCTCCACTTTTTCGCTGGCGCTTTCGCCAAAGGCCGAGATGATCGCGCCCGCATGCCCCATCGTGCGCCCCTTTGGTGCCGTCAGTCCGGCGACATAGGCGACCACCGGCTTGCTGATGTGGTCGCGGATATAGTCGGCGGCTTCAGCTTCTTGTGGGCCGCCGATTTCACCGATCATGCAGATCAGGTGGGTGTCGTCATCGTCTTCAAAGTGCTGCAGTATGTCCCGGAACGATGAGCCGTTGATCGGGTCGCCACCAATGCCGACGCTGGTCGAAACACCGATGCCGCGTTCTTTGAGCTGCGCCGCGGCCTCGTATCCAAGCGTTCCGGACCGCCCGATGATGCCCACGTTCCCCGGCAGGTATATGTGACCGGGCATGATGCCCAACAGGGCTTTGCCGGGGCTGATGGTCCCGGCGCAGTTGGGACCGGTCAGCACCATGCGTCGCTCTTTGGGATAGCGGTACATGTACCGTTTGACCCGGATCATATCCTGTGCGGGAATGCCGTCGGTGATGCAGACGCAATATCGAATGCCCGCATCGGCTGCTTCCATGATGCTGTCGGCGGCAAAGGGAGGGGGCACAAACACGAGCGTCGCCTCGGCCCCGGTTTCGGCCACTGCGTCCTTGACCGTGTTGAACACGGGTACACCTTCGACGGTTTCGCCACCCTTGCCGGGAACAACGCCGCCCACAACGTTGGTGCCATATTCGATCATGTCCTTGGTGTGGAACCGGGCCATTTTGCCGGTAATACCCTGAACGATGACCTTGGTATCGCGATCCAGAAAAATGCTCATCAGACAGCCCTCAGGTTGGGGTTTTGGTTCACGTCGCTGCGCCATGCGGCAACGGCGCGCTCGGCGGCTTCGTTCAATGTGGTGGCACGGATCAGGGGCAACCCGGACTGCGCCAGGATCTTCTGACCCTCCTGGACGTTGGTGCCGGCCAGGCGAACAATCACCGGGACATCGACCTGTACCTCGCGCAGCGCCTGCACCACACCTTCGGCGACCCAGTCACAGCGGTTGATGCCGGCGAAGATGTTGACCAGTACCGCCTGCACGTTCTTGTCCGACATCACCAGACGGAAGGCCTTGGCGACCCGTTCGGGGGTTGCGCCACCGCCGATATCCAGAAAGTTCGCGGGTTCGCCCCCAGCAAGCTTGATTGTGTCCATCGTCGCCATGGCCAGACCGGCGCCGTTGACGATGCAGCCGATATTGCCGTCCAACCCGACATAGGACAGGCCGCGGTCGGCGGCGCGGGATTCCCGAGGGTCTTCCTGCGACTTGTCGCGCAGCTCGGAAATCTGCGGATGGCGAAACAGCGCGTTATCGTCAAAGGTCATCTTGGCGTCCAGCGCCAGAATGCGGTTGTCGCCGGTGATCACCAGTGGGTTGATCTCGACCATGGTGGCGTCCAGCTCGGTGAAGGCGCGGTAACAACCCTGCAGGGTGCGTACCATCTGCTGCACCATGCCCGGCTCGATACCCAGATCGAAGGCGATCTCGCGGCACTGGAATTCCTGTAACCCGACGGCGGGCTCAACCGTTGCGCGCACAATGCTGTCGGGGCGCTCGGCCGAAATGTCCTCGATCTCCATTCCGCCCTCGGCGGAGGCCACGATCATCACCCGCTGGCTGGTGCGGTCCAACACAAAACCCAGATAAATCTCGCGGTCGATCGGCACCGCCGCCTCGACATAGACCCGATAGATGCCCTTGCCTTCGGGTCCGGTCTGATGCGTCACCAGCTTTTGCCCGAACATGCCCTCGGTCGCGGCCTGGATTTCAGCATCGCTGTCGCAAACCTTGACGCCCCCGGCCTTGCCACGCCCACCGGCGTGAACCTGCGCCTTTACCACCCAGCGGTCGCCGCCCATTTCACGGGCCCGATAGGCCGCCTGTTCCGGGCTATAGGCCAAAGCGCCCTGGGGCACCGCGACGCCAAAATTGCTTAGGACTTCCTTGGCCTGATATTCGTGAATATCCATGGTTTTTCCTCCCTCGGATGCGGCTTATTCGGCCGCGAGCGCTGTTTTGTAATGCCGATCCAGCCGGTCGCAGATGTCCCCCAGGTCGATCTCGGCCCCCAATTCATTCATGGCGGTGGCAAACCGGGTCACGATGTCGCTGATCGCGGCAGGGGTCAGCAGGTTCAGAATGCCGATCCGGACCTGCACCGGCGCCGACAGGGTCGGCCAGATGCCAAAGCCGGCCGAACGGCAATTCTGAACCAGTTCCATCTCGCGGCCCGCCAGGCTGTCGGGCAGGTTCAGCACCACAAGCGACGTCATGTTGGATGTGACCTTACAGCCCATCGCGGTGACCGCGTCGCGCAGCGCCGCCTCGTGAAAGGCATAATCCTTGGCCCGCTGGGCAACGGTGTGTTGCAGGGTGATCCGCAAAGCTTCGTGGAATGCGGCCACGGCATATGCCGAATGCGTGCGGTGATAAGTACCTTTGTCCACGTCCTGACCATCGACGATGCCCCAATGGCGTGCTTCCAGAATCGGATTGTGCACAAAGGTACGGCAGCCTGTCTGACGCAGGGTTTCGATATATCGGTCGGTAAAGGAAACCGGCGCATAGGTCAGTGGCAGGCAACAGATGCCCTTTTGCGGACAGGATGCCCAGCCTTGAACGCCGGGGAAGTCGTCGATCCTGAAGTCTTCGACACCCAGCGACGACACCGCATCCACAAGGCCCATGACATCATGTCTCTGGCACGCATCGGAAAAGCCGCGGATATCGTTGACCCGACCGGACCCGGTTTCCCAATGCGCCATCGCGGCCCATTTCGGTTTGTGTACCGCCAGCGCCGCCTCGACGATCTCGCCGCTAACGGATTCGCCATGCGGCACATCGACGATGATGACCGAGGCGGCTTTGGGGTCAAGCGGGTCGGCGGCCAGTTCCTCGGCAGTCGCGGCCTTCATCCGGACGGTCAGACCGTCGATACCCGAAAACGTTCCGTTGACGAACATCACCACCTTGTCGCCAGGCATGACCGCGCTGAACATCACGTCCAGACCGCTCCAGCCAGTGCCGGCAACGCCGAAGGTGTGGACGTTGCTGGTTCCCATGATGTCGCGCAGCATGTACTTGCACTCGACCATCCCGCGCAGAACGTCCGGCTGCATATGGTCGGCAACCCCGGCGCTGGCAAAGCGCTGCAGAACCCTTGGGTCGGTGTTGCCAGGCCCAGGGCCTGCCGCGATTGTCTCGGGAATTTCAAGCTGCGGGAAGATCGTTGAGTTCGTCATTTGCTGATTTTCCTCCGGGTCAACAACTGTCTATCCTCAGGAAACTTCTTCTCGACTATTTCTGCAACGTAAGTTACTCCTGCTTTTGGGTATCTAATTGGATAGGAAATTTACTACCCATATGGGTAAGTATGCCATTGCATTCCAAAAAACACCCTACACTTACGGGTAGTAAATTAAAATAAAGGGCGATAATGCAACATGTTAGCAAATCCACGCCGAAAATCTCGGTTATGCTGGCGGACAGCAATCCGCTGGTTCTGTCGGCTATGTCCGAATTTTTCGAACGCGATCCCCGATTCTCTCTGGTGGCAACAACCGGCACCGCCGAAGGCTTTCTGGGCACGGTCGTGCGGGCACCGGTGCAGATCGGTGTGATCGACTGGAACCTGCCGATTCTGGGGGGCGCCCGGCTGATCGAGGTGTTGCGCGAACAGGAAAACCCGCCGCGTGTCGTGGTCTATGCCGACCAGGGCAGCGACGTGCCCCGCTCCGCAATGGGCGCCGGCGCTGCCGGTTTTGTACCTCGCAGCGGGCCGGTGCAAAGCCTGCTCGACACCTGCGCCGAAGTCGCGGCTGGCAAGATGGTTTTTCCGTTTCTGGACGTGCGCGAATTGCAAAAAGATCCAATCCATTCTCTGTCCCGGCGCGAGCGGGTGATGCTGGAAGCCCTGTCCAAGGGGCTGACCAATATCGAGCTGTCCAAAGAGCTCGGGATCTCGACCAACACGGTGAAATTTCACCTCTCGAACCTCTATGAAAAACTCTCGGTTCGAAACCGCGCTCAGGCCATCGCATTCTACTATTCCAGCCGTCTGCCCGAGGAACGCGCGCGCCGGAATGATGCTGGGCCTTCTGGAGGGCCTGGACCAAAGTGAAAAAGAATTTCTTGACAGGAATAAATTTTTGTCCCTTGCATTGGCGTCATCGACCGGACCCCATCAAAGGAGCGTAGTCCCATGAGTTTTTTCCCCATCGAACAGGCCCCGGCCAGACTGAATCGCAGTGAACTGGCCGTGCCTGGAAGCCAGCCGCAAATGTTTGAAAAGGCTGCAGAGTCTGACGTCGATGTGATCTTTCTGGATCTCGAGGACGCGGTCGCCCCAGACGAAAAGGAACAGGCGCGCAAGAACATCGTGAAAGCCCTGAACGAGATCGATTGGGGCACCAAATCGATGTCGATTCGAATCAACGGGCTGGACACTCATTACATGTACCGGGACGTTGTGGACATCGTGGAACAGGCCGGAGAGCGTCTGGATCTGATCATGATTCCCAAGGTTGGCACCGCAGCGGATGTCTATGCTGTAGACATGATGGTGACCCAGATCGAGGATGCGAAAGGCTATAAGAAACGTATCGGATTCGAGCACATCATCGAGACGGCCTTGGGTATGCAAAATGTGCATGAGATCGCTGCCGCCTCCAAGCGGAACGAGAGCCTGCATTTCGGGGTTGCGGACTATGCCGCCAGTACCCGCGCGCGCACAACGGTTATCGGCGGCGTGAACGAGAACTACGCAGTGCTGACCGACCCCGACAGCGCCGGCAATCGCGCCGTGCATTGGGGCGACATGTGGCACTATGCGATATCGCGCATGGTGGTTGCAGCGCGGGCCAACGGCTTGCGCCCGATCGACGGTCCGTTCGGCGATTTCAGCGATCCCGAGGGCTATCGGGCCGCAGCCTACCGCGCTGCCGTGATCGGCTGCGAAGGCAAATGGGCGATCCATCCCAGCCAAATCGCGCTGGCCAACGAAGTCATGAGCCCCTCGGACGAGGAAGTCACCCGTGCGCGCAGGATTCTCGAAGCGATGGCCGAGGCCGAGGCCGCCGGCAAGGGCGCGGTATCTTTGGACGGACGGCTGATCGACTATGCATCGATCCGGCAGGCCGAAGTATTGGTGGACAAGGCCAGGCAAATCGCCAATGGCTAAGGCATGAGTATTGCAGAAATGCGCAGCCTGGCCCGGTCAATGTTCGACCGGGCCATTTCAGCCGCCGACCCGTCGCTGGCGGTACGTCGCCATCTGATGACCCATCCGTTTCCGCACGCGGATGGACGATGGATTGCCATTGCCATTGGTAAGGCTGCGCCGGCAATGCTGACGGAGGCGCTGCAACATTTATCGGGGCCGGTTTCGGCCCTGGGCGTGACCCACCACGAGAATGTCCAGGCCATCGAGGGTGCCGAAATCATGACTGCGGGACATCCTGTGCCGGATCGTGCCGGACAGGCCGCGGCAGAGCGGATCATCGAACTTTTGTCACAGGCCGGTCCAGACGACCGGGTTCTGGCACTGATTTCAGGGGGGGGATCGGCACTGGTCCCGGCCCCTGCACCGGGACTCAGCCTGCAGGACAAGCAGATCACCAGCCGCGTGTTGCTGGAAAGTGGTTTGGATATCAATCAGATGAACCTTGTCCGCCAACATCTGTCACGGCTCAAGGGCGGTGGTTTCCTGCGCCATGCGGCCCCTGCCCCGGTCACTGCGTTGATCCTGTCGGATGTCATTGGCGACGATCTGCGCGCCATCGCCAGCGGGCCGACCGTTTCGCCGCTGGGCAGCCGGGCTGAGGCTCTGGGCTTGTTGAAAGACGCGGGTATTTTCGAACGCTTGCCACAACCGGTGCAGGCCCATTTGCAGCAACAGCAGGACGACACCCCCCTGCCCGAAGCCCAGAACCATCTTGTTGGCAGCAACGGCATATCGCTGGACGCCATGCACGATGGCGTGCGCGGTTTCACCCCCCGGATCGTGTCGCGCAGCCTGACCGGAGACGTGGCGGACGCCGCGGGGACAATCCTTGAGGCCGCGCGTCAAGTGACCGAGGCGACCGCCCTGATTTTTGGTGGTGAGACCACCGTGCGGATCCGGGGTACCGGGCGTGGCGGGCGCAATCAGGAGCTTGCTTTGCGGATTGCCCTGGCAGGCCCGGATCGGCTGGACAGCGACTGGGTATTTCTCAGCGGAGGAACCGATGGGCGTGACGGGCCAACAGACGCGGCAGGCGGGTTGGTGGATGCCGGCACGATGGATCGGATGGTCGCGGCGGGGGTGGACGCCAAGGCGCTGTTGGAAAACAACGACAGCTATGCGGCGCTGAATGCTGTTGACGATCTGGTGATCACCGGTGCAACGGGCACCAATGTGGCCGATGTTCAGGTGATGCTCGTTCGACCTCAATCGGTATGAACGGAAATGTCGGCTGGCAGGCCCCAGGCCGCCAGATCGTTGACCAGCATCATACAAATCCGGCGCAGGATCGCCCGCATCTTGTCAATCTCAGGCCCGCCCAGCCCATTCTTTGCCAACGCGTGATCCATGCAGGTCAGCCAATCTTCGGCATCCTGTTGAGAAATCGGAATATGGGCATGCATCAGCCGCAGGTTCATGTGGCCGTGTTTTTCCTCATAATACCGCCGCCCGCCCAGAAACCCGGACATGAAATTGAACTGTTCAACACGTACATGGTCAAGGCCGTGACCCCGAAGGTGCAATTTGCGCAGGGTTTCGCCCTCGGGCAGGGTTTCGATAAAATCATAGAAATCCTCGACCAACGCGCGCAAACCAGTTTCGCCCCCGATGTGGTCGATCATGCGTTCGCTCATACCTGGCGTCTCCTTTCCAGTATCTTCGGACCCGGCCCGGTGCCGGTCGTTGTTTCAGATCAATCCCAGTGGGTCTTTGCTTGTCCGCGATTTTTTCGCGCCGGCATACCGTCACGCGCGCGTTTTTCCTGGGGAAAATCCATCATGGACGACGTGTTGCGATGTCTCTGATGTTCGGTCTTATTGCAGCCCTGGCCTGGGGCATTCATGACCTTCTGGTGCGTCATGTCAGTCAGCGCAGCCACTTGCTGACCGCACTTCTGGTCGTGTTGGCCAGCGGTGCGTTGGTGGTCGCGCCGGTCGCGGCGGCCTATGGCGATTGGTCGGCGATAACACCGCGTTCCTATGGCCTCAGCATTGCGACCGGGGCCTGCTTTGGTCTGGCCAGCCTGGGGCTGTACGGTGCATTCGCCATTGGTCCGGTGCGTCTGGTGGCACCGATCGTTGGCGCCTTTCCGGTCCTGTCGGTTGGATGGGCTTCGGTCAACGGAATTCCGGTGACGGTGCCTGAATTTGTGGCCGTGCTCGCAATCGTGGCCGGTGTGGCCCTGGTGGCCATTCTGTCGAACGATACCCGGAACCGCGGTGAGCGCGCTCATGCTATCACCCTGGCGCTTCTGGCCGCTCTGGGGTTTGCAACCACCTTTGCCTTTGGGCAGGCAGCGTCGCGGTTGGGAGCCGACTTTCCGGTGATCCTGTGCACACGCGCGGCAGCGGTTGCCGCGATGGCCCTGTTGCTGCTCGCCACGCGCGGCGGGCAACGACCGGCGGCAGCCCTCTTCCCACCTTTGGTGTTGATGGGTGTTCTTGACACCACCGCGCTGGGTCTGGTGACCGCTGCGGGATCGCTCGACCGATCCGAGTATGCCGCTGTTGCCGCGTCGCTTTTTGGTCTGATCACGATCCTGTTGGCCCGGGTCTTTCTGCACGAGCCGATGACTCGCGGGAAATGGGGAGCGGCAGTGATGGTGTTTGTCGGCATTGGTTACCTTGGATTTTGATCAATCCACCCGGCGGCGAGCTGGCGTTTGTGCGCCGTGGCGGCGTTGCGCATCAGGATCGCGACAGTCACGGGCCCGACACCGCCTGGCACCGGTGTGATCCAACCGGCGACCTCTAACACCGCATCGGTGTCCACGTCTCCCACAATGCGGGTTTGCCCGTTGGCGTCTGTGATCTGGTTGATACCAATGTCAATGACCACGGCCCCCGGCTTGATCATCTCTGGCCCGATCAAATGCGGCTTTCCCACGGCGACGACGACAACGTCGGCCCGGCGCGAATGCATCGCCAAGGACCGCGTCATGTGATGACAGACAGTGACCGTCGCACCTTCGGCCATCAACAGGAAAGCGGCAGGTTTTCCGACGATTTCCGAATGGCCGATCATCACCACTTCCAGCCCCTTCAGGTCCAGCCCGGTCTGTTTTATCAACTCGACCGAAGCCGCTGCGGTACAGGGGGCCAGCGCCACATCCGAATAGACGATGTTGCCGATCGACGCCGGATTCATCCCTTCAACATCCTTCAACGGATGGATCGCCGATTGCAACGAACGAATGCCGATATGATCCGGAACCGGGCGTTGCATAATGATTCCAAGGATATCCGGGTCGTTGTTCATCTCCGATATACGGGCCTTGCAGTCTTCCTGCGAGATTTCCGCGTTCCAAAGTTGCTGATCGAACCGGATGCCCGCCGCATTGGCCCCGCGGGCCTGATTGCGTACATAGACTGCGACTTCGGGGGTATCACCGATGCTGATCGAGACCAGCCGCCCCACTGGGGCAGTACGTTCGGCGGCAGCCACGTAATCTTTCACTTCAGCCAGGATCCGGGCCTTGACCGGGGCACCCATGATCATGCGATGATCCACCGCCGTATCCCTCATACCGTCAGGCCAGTTGTTTCTGGGATATTGTTGTCTCTGCAGGTTGCGGTGAGGGTGTTGGCGAGGAGGCAGGCGATGGTCATGGGGCCTACGCCGCCGGGGACGGGGGTGATGGCGCCGGCCACGGCGGCGCAGCTGTCATAGTCGACGTCGCCGACCAGCCGGGTGCCGCCCCCGTCCTTTTCGATCCGGTTGATGCCCACGTCGATCACCGTGGCGCCAGGTTTGATCCAGTCGCCGGGAACCATCTGTGCGCGCCCCACGGCGGCGACCACGATGTCGGCGCGGCGCACCACGGCGGGCAGATCCCTGGTGCGGCTGTGCGCGACGGTCACCGTACAGCTGTCGCCCAGCAGCAGCTGCGCCATCGGTTTGCCCACGATATTGGAACGCCCGATCACCACCGCGTCCAGGCCCGACAGGGATCCATGGTGCGCGCGCAACATCATCAGGCAGCCCAGCGGCGTGCAGGGCACCATCGATTTCTGCCCCGTTCCCAACAGCCCCACATTGCTGATGTGGAACCCGTCCACATCCTTTTGGGGCGCGATGGAATTGATCACCAGGTCTTCGTTCAGATGATCCGGCAAAGGCAATTGAACAAGGATACCATTGACTTGCGGGTCATTGTTCAACTTATCGATCAACGCCAGAAGATCTGCCTCGGAGGTGTCGGCCGCAAGCTTGTGCTCAAAGCTGTTCATCCCGACCTCGACTGTCATCTTGCCCTTTGAGCGCACATAGACCTCGCTGGCCGGGTCCGCGCCCACCAGCACCACCGCCAGCCCCGGGATGAGACCGTGATCCGCCTTCAACCGCGCCACCTGCTCGGCCACCTGGCCCCGCACCTTGGCCGCAAAGGCCTTGCCGTCGATGATCGTCGCTGTCATGTCCTGTTCCTCTTTCGCTTTGCCGCAGGGCGGGTTACCGCGCCCGGGATCTGTCAATTCTCGGGGATGGTCCGCGCCTCACGGACGATCGACCACTCTACCAGCACCTGCCACAGCGCCTCGGCCAGCGCCGGATCCAATCCCGCCTGCCCGGCCGCGGCGCGCGCGTTCGCGATCACCTGCTCGACCCGCTCCGGGATCCGCGCCGGCCAGCCATTGGCCGCCTTCAGCTCGGCTGCCCGGTCGATATAGCCCGCACGCTGCGCCAGCAGTTGCACCAGGTCTGCGTCCAGCCGGTCGATCTGCGCCCGCACCGACCCCATATCGGCACAGTCGGCGGGGGATTGGGCGTCCGGCTGGTTCATCTCTGGCTCCTGCGGTCCGGTTGTCTGTCCGGGCCGCTTGTATCCGCATGGCGCGGGGCGTGCCAGCAGATCCCGGAGACACCGTTGCGCGGACCCACCCCTTTGTGCGCCATTTTCGCGGTGTGGGGTCCGCAGGTCTTGCAGGCAAGACCCCCTATACCCCACCCCGTTTTGACCGGCGCTCCCTAAAACAGGCCTTCGATCTGGCCGTCGGAGTTGAGGCGGATGTTTTCGGCGCTGGGGGTTCTGGGCAGGCCGGGCATGGTCATGATCTCGCCGCAGACCACCACCACAAACCCCGCCCCCGCGCTCAGGCGCACTTCGCGCACCGGCACCGAATGCCCGGTGGGTGCCCCGCGCCGGTTCGGGTCGGTGGTAAAGCTGTATTGCGTTTTGGCCATGCACACCGGCAGGTGGCCATAGCCCGCCGCCTCCCAGTCGCGCAGCTGGGTGCGGATCTTGGCATCCGCCAGCACCTCATCGGCGCGGTAGATCCGCTTGGCGATGGTTTCGATCTTGTCGAAAAGTCCCATCTCGTCCGGGTAGATCGGCGAGAAATTCGCCTGACCGGCATCGACGATCTCGACCACCTTGCGGGCCAGATCCTCGGCCCCTTCGCCGCCCAGTTCCCAGTGCCGGCTCAGCACCGCCTGCGAGCCGTGGCTGGTCACGTAATCCTTCACCGCCGCCACCTCGGCATCGGTGTCGGTGACAAAATGGTTGATCGCCACCACCACCGGTACGCCAAAGGACTTAACATTTTCGATATGCCGTCCCAGATTGGCGCAGCCGGCGCGCACCGCCGCGACATTTTCCGCCCCCAGATCCGCCTTGGCCACGCCGCCGTTCATCTTCATCGCCCGCACCGTCGCCACCACGACCACCGCCGACGGCGCGATCCCGGCCTTGCGGCACTTGATGTTCATGAACTTCTCGGCTCCCAGATCGGCGCCGAAACCCGCCTCGGTGACCACATAATCGGAAATCTTCAGCGCCGTCTTGGTCGCGATCACCGAGTTGCAGCCATGGGCGATATTGGCGAAGGGGCCGCCATGCACAAACGCCGGGTTGTTCTCCAGCGTCTGCACCAGATTGGGCTGCATCGCGTCCTTGAGCAGCACCGTCATCGCCCCGTCGGCCTTGATGTCACGCGCATAGACCGGCGTCTTGTCGCGCCGATACGCCACGATGATGTCCCCCAGCCGCTTTTCCAGATCCCCAAGGTCGTTGGCCAGGCACAGGATCGCCATCACCTCGGACGCCACGGTGATGTCGAACCCCGCCTCGCGCGGAAAGCCGTTGGACACCCCGCCCAGAGACGCCGTGATCTGGCGCAGCGCCCGGTCGTTCATGTCCACCACCCGGCGCCACACCACCCGGCGGGTGTCGATGCCCAGCTCGTTGCCCCAGTAGATGTGGTTGTCGATCATCGCGCTCAGCAGGCTGTGCGCGCTGGTGATGGCGTGAAAATCGCCGGTGAAATGCAGGTTCATGTCCTCCATCGGCACAACCTGCGCCTGACCGCCACCCGCGGCCCCGCCCTTCATGCCGAAGTTCGGACCCAGGGACGCCTCGCGGATGCAGATCATCGCCTTCTTGCCGATCCGGTTCAGACCGTCCCCCAGACCAACCGTCGTCGTCGTCTTGCCCTCGCCCGCAGGCGTCGGGTTGATCGCCGTCACCAGGATCAGCTTGCCGCTCGCATTCCCCTGAACGCTGTCGATAAAACCCTGGCTCACCTTCGCCTTGTCATGCCCGTACGGCAAAAGATCGTCACTCCCGATCCCCACCTTGCCACCAATCTCCACGATCGGTAACTTAACCGCGCCTCGCGCTATCTCTATGTCGCTCTTAAAGGGCATTGCTGGATTCCTTTGCTATTGGCTTTGGCCATTTGTCACTGAGCAGCGACGGTTGCATTTTCCGATTTTCTGACGTTGCACGCGGCGAATTTGAATTCTGGGATTTTGCCGTACGGGTCGATTGCGGGGTTTGTGAGGGTGTTGGCGGCGGCTTCGACATAGGCGAAGGGGACGAAGACCATGTCGGTGGCGATCGCGCGGTCTGCGCGGGCCATGATGTCGATGCTGCCGCGGCGGGTTTGCAGGGTGATCATGTCGCCGGGCGCGACGCCGAGCCTGCGCAGGGTGGCCGGGTGCAGCGAGGCGTTGGCTTCGGGTTCGACCGCGTCCAGCACGCTGGCGCGCCGGGTCATCGAGCCGGTGTGCCAATGTTCCAGCTGCCGCCCCGTGGTCATGATCATCGGATAGTCGTCGTCCGGGGCCTCGTCAGGTGCGATCACCTTGGCCGGGGTGAACCGGGCGCGGCCCTCGGGGCGCGGGAAACCGTCGCCGAACACCACCGCCTGACCCGGGTCTTCGGGGCTGAGGCTGGGATAGGTCACGGCCTGGGTTTCCAGCCGCTGCCAGGTGATGTTGTCCAGGCTGCGCATGTTTTGCGCCATTTCGGTATAGATCTCGCCGGGGTGGGTGAAGGTCCAGTTCAGCCCCAGGCGCCTGGCCAGTTCGACCTCGATCCACCAATCCTCGCGCGCCTGTCCCGGTGGACTGACGGCGGGGCGTACCATCTGCACCTGCCGGTTGGTGTTGGACACGGTGCCGGTCTTTTCATACAGCGTCGAGGCCGGCAGCAGCACGTCGGCGTAATTCGCCGTCTCGGTCAGAAAGATATCCTGCACCACCAGATGCTCGAGCTTGGCGAACGCCTCGCGGGCGTGGTCCACATCCGGGTCCGACATCGCCGGGTTCTCGCCCAGGATATACATCGCTTTAGTGTGCCCGGCATGGATGTCGTCGACGATCTCGGTGACGGTCAGCCCCTTTTCATTGCTGAAGTCGCCGCTGCCCCAGACATCGGTAAACGCGCGGCGGACCCCGTCGTCGGTGACACTCTGGTAGTCGGGCAGAAACATCGGGATCAGGCCGGCATCGCTCGCCCCCTGCACGTTGTTCTGGCCGCGCAGCGGATGCAATCCGGTGCCGGGGCGGCCGATATGGCCACACATCAGCGCCAGGCTGATCAGACAGCGGGAATTGTCGGTGCCATGGATATGCTGCGACACCCCCATGCCCCAGAAGATCATCGCCGATTTTGCCCCGGCAAAGGTACGGGCCACGTCGCGCAGCACCTGCGCGTCGATGCCACAGACCGGTGCCATCGCCTCGGGGGTAAAATCGGCCAGATGCGCCTTTTCCGCTTCCCAGTTCTCGGTATAGGCGTCGATATATTGCTGGTCATACAGCCCTTCGGTGACGATCACGTTCATGATCGCGTTCAGCATCGCCACATCCGCGCCGGGGCGGAATTGCAGCATGTGCGATGCAAACCGGCGCAGGCCCACCCCGCGCGGATCCATCACGATCAGCTTGCCGCCGCGCTTGGTGAACTGTTTGAAATAGGTCGCCGCAACCGGATGGTTCTCGACCGGGTTGGCCCCGATCACGATCGCCACATCGGCATTTTCGATCTCGTTGAAAGTCGCCGTCACCCCGCCCGAACCGACATTCTCGATCAGCGCAAACACCGAGCTGGCGTGGCACAGCCGGGTGCAGTGATCGACATTGTTATGCCCGAACCCCTCGCGGATCAGGCGCTGGAACAGATAGGCCTCTTCGTTGGTGCATTTGGCGCTGCCGAACCCGGCCACCGCCCGCCCGCCATGGGCCTGGGCCAGCCGGGTCATGCCACCGGCGGCAAAATCCAGCGCCTCTTCCCAGCTCGCCTCGCGGAAATGGGTCGACAGGTCGCCCGGATCCACGTTCAGACCCTTGGGCGGCGCATCCGCACGCCGGATCATCGGCCTGGTCAGCCGGTGCGGGTGGTGGATGTAATCATAGCCGAACCGGCCCTTGACGCAGAGCCGGCCTTCGTTGGCGGGGCCGTTGATGCCTTCGACATATTTGATCCGGCCGTCCTTGACCTTGAGGCTGACCTGACAGCCGACGCCGCAGAACGGGCAGACGCTGTTGACCGCCTCGTCGTAATCGGCGCTGTCGCCGACCTGGTCCGCATCGACCACGCTGGCGGGCATCAACGCGCCGGTCGGGCAGGCCTGAACGCATTCGCCGCAGGCCACACAGGTGCTTTGCCCCATCGGGTCGGCAAAATCAAACGTCGGCCAGGCATCGTGACCCCGGCCCGACATGCCGATCACGTCATTGACCTGAACTTCGCGGCAGGCGCGCACGCACAGCCCGCACTGGATGCAGGCATCCAGGTTGACCGACATCGCCACGTGGCTGTCATCCAACAGCGGAATCCGCCCCTCTTCCAGCTTGGGAAAGCGGCTGGTCTGCACCCCGTTCAGCGCCGCCATGTCCCACAGATGGCTGGATTTGTCATGCGCCACCGCCGGTTCCGGCTGATCCGCCACCAGCAGTTCCATCACCATCTTGCGGGCGTTTTTGGCCCGCGCCGTGGCGGTCTTGACCACCATGCCGGGGGCCGGTTCGCGGATACAGCTGGCGGCCAGCACCCGCTCGCCTTCGATCTCGACCATGCAGGCGCGGCAATTGCCGTCCGGGCGATAGCCGGGGGCCGGTTTGTGGCACAGGTGCGGGATCGTGAGACCGCGCCCGTTGGCGACTTCCCAGATCGTCAGGCCCGCCTCGGCGGTGACCTCTGCGCCATCCAGGGTAAAGGTGACTGTCTCGCTCATGGCTCAGACCTCGTCGGCAAAATGTTTCATCGTCAGCAGGATCGGATTGGGCGCCGCCTGCCCCAGCCCGCAGATGCTGGCATCGACCATCACCGCGCAAAGCTCGTCCAGCAACGGTTTGTCCCAGGTGTCGGCCTGCATCAGCTTGACCGCCTTTTCGCAGCCCGCCCGGCAGGGGGTGCATTGGCCACAGCTCTCGTCCTCAAAGAACCGCAACATGTTCAGCGCCGCGTCCCGCGCCCGATCCCGGTCGGACAGGATCACGATCGCGGCCGAGCCGATAAAGCTGCCATGCGGTTGCAGCGTGTCGAAATCCATCGGGATGTCATCCATGCTGGCCGGCAGCAGCCCCGCCGACGGCCCGCCCGGCTGATAGGCCTTGAACACATGACCCTCGGCCATACCACCCGCCGCCGCGATGATGTCGATGATGGTCGACCCCGCCGGCAGCAGGTGCACCCCCGGATTGCGCACCCGGCCAGAAACCGAAAACGACCGCAGACCCTTGCGCCCGTTCTTCTCGGTGCCGCCCAGAACATCGGGGCCCTCGCGGCAGATCCGCGCCACCCAATGCAGCGTTTCCACGTTATGCACCAGCGTCGGCCGACCGAAGATCCCCACCTGCGCCACAAACGGCGGGCGATGGCGCGGCATGCCGCGCTTGCCCTCGATGCTTTCGATCATCGCGCTTTCTTCGCCGCAGATATAAGCCCCGGCACCGCGGCGCAGGTCGATATACCCTGCCGGCACCAGCCCGGCGGCTTCCAGCGCGGCGATCTCCTGGGCCAGGATCGCCAGCACGGCGGGATATTCGTCGCGCATGTAGATAAAGCATGTTTCCGCCTGCACCGCCCAGGCCGCGATCAGCATGCCCTCAAGGAACAGATGCGGAGTGCGTTCCAGGTAATAGCGGTCCTTGAAGGTGCCCGGCTCGCCCTCGTCCCCGTTGACCGCCAGGTAACGCGGCCCGGCCTCGGCGCGCACAAAGGACCATTTCTTGCCCGACGGAAACCCGGCTCCGCCCAGGCCCCGCAACCCCGAGGACAGCACCCGCTCCTGCACCGCATCCGGCGTCTCGCTGCCCGCGCGCAGGGTTTGCAACTGCTCATAGCCGCCGCCCGCGCGATAAGCCGCCAGGTCCTCGTAATCAGGCACATGGGCATGGGTATCGTCTGCCGCGATCGCCGCCGCGACCTTGTCCGGCGTGGCACAATCGATGTGGTTGTGGCCGATCTCCAGCACCGGCGCCGTGTCGCAACGCCCCATGCAGGGCGCGCGCAACACCCGCACCTGCGCCGGATCCAGCCCGTCCTGCAACGCCGCGCGCAGCTGCTGCGCCCCGGCCAGCTCGCACGACAGGCTGTCGCAAACCCGGATCGTCAGCGCCGGAGGCGGCGCCTCGCCTTCCTTGACCACATCGAAATGCGCGTAAAACGTCGCCACCTCATAGATCTCGGCCTGGCTCAGCCGCATCTCCTCGGCCAGCGCCCGAAGATGCCCCGCGCTCAGATGGCCATACCGGTCCTGAATCAGATGCAGATGCTCAATCAGCAAATCCCGCCGCCGGGGCAAATCCCCCAACAAATCCCGAACCGCCTCAAGCGCATCGTCCTCGTACTGACGACCCTTCGGAAAAACACGACCACGCCCGCGACCACTCTTCCATATGCCTTTTGCGGTATCCAATGCCATCGGGTCCGATCTCCAAAACTATTCCCATTGTTTAATTTATTTTCCTATGGGTCAATACCTGATTGCGGCTGTTTTCCGGGGCTACGGCGGCGCGAAACACGGGGCAGACCGAAACCTGGTGAGGGTGTCGCCAAAATCCGGCAAGATCACCTGGTCATACGATGTGCCATGGAAATCAGACGATTATCACCAGTTGCGAGACATTCGGAGCGCCGATTTCAAACAGATTTGACAAATATGAAGGCGAGCTGTGCATCAATGACACCTAAGACACCGATGCGCTGGCGGATCAGAACATCGGCTAGCCAGAGAATTTCAGCTTGAACCCGAATCATAAACTTCCGTTTCTCGCCGTCGGTGCGATCCGTCACCTGCCCGGCCTCGGGCCTCAGACCAGGAACAAATAGTGACAGTAAAACGGACGCAAAAGAAAGCGGACCGGGTCTGGCGGTGGTGCCGTGACACGCCTTTCAGAAGCTTTCACCCAAAGCCATATAAAGGAGGATCCGGTTGTTAAGCAGGGCGGCCTCGGTCTCGATGACATTTACTTGCCGTTCAAGCTGGAATTGCTGCAACACCAGCAGGCCAGTCATGTCGATTGTACCCTGAACATAGCGGTCGTTGGCAAATTCGAGCGCTTCGTTGGCATCCTTTAGAGAGTCTCGCCAGTTGGCCAGCTCGGCACGCAACACGTTTTCGTTCGCCAATGCGGTTTCGACTTCATTGAATGCCTTGAGGACGGTCTGGCCGTATTCGGCGACCGCCACCGATTGCTTGGCAGACATCCTGACCACATCGGCTTGCAGGGCACCCCCGGCGAAGATGGGTTGCAACAAGTTGACCCCGACGCGCAGAAATTCCGGATTCGCCCCCAAGAGCGCCAGTTCCGGGTCCAGCAGAGTGCCTGCTGCCGCGTTCAGGGAGATGCCCGGCAGGCGGGCAAGCTTTGCCGTTTCCGATTTGTAGAATGCGGCTATGACCTTGTTTCGGGCAGCCGTCACATCCGGGCGACGATCAAGCAGCGAAAGAGGCAGGCCGGAGGCTGGCAAGCTGCCCGGCATCCGGGGAAAACGGGAGGCGGGTTTCAGTTTCAAACCCGGGTAGCGCCCCAGCAGCACCTCGAAGCTGCCGATGGCCTGGTTCTGCGATGTTCGGATCTGGCTGGTCGCGGCCTTTGCGGCAGCGACGCGCGAACGGGCCTGCACAACGTCGAATTCCGACACCTGACCTGCCGCGGCCTTCTTGTCGGTTAGATCCAGCAGATCGGAATAGACGGTCGTGGCTTGCCGACTGACAGCGATCAGCCGTGCCAGTTCGATATTGGCAATCCAGCTGCGTGCGACGGTAGCGGCAATCGACTGCTGCAGATAGCGGGCGTCATCGGAGATGGCTTTGGCCAGCGCAGCACTGGCAGCCTGATTGGCGCGCAGCTTGCCCCAGACGTCCAACTCCCAAGATGCCGCGATGGCACCGCCCTGAAGCGTGCTCGTGCGGTCACTTTCCGTCAGCTCCGAGCGTTGACTGCCCAGTTCCAGCCCGACCTGCGGCAGAATGGGGGCACCGGAAATGACAACGGTTTGCAGCGCCGCCTCGACCCGTGCCGCAGCGGCAACCAGATCGCGATTGTTTTCCAGGCCTTCGTTCACCAGGCTGGTCATGTCTGGATCGCGAAAGCTGGCGACCCAGCTGCCTTTGACCGCCGATGTTGGCACACCCGCTGTGGACCATGTCGCCGGAACCGCAGTGCCCGCCGGCAGTGCGTCCTTAAGCAGCGCGTCGTCCGTCGGTATCGGCTGCAGCTCGCAAGCGGCGAGCGCCAGCACCGCAACGGCGGCCCCTATGACCCCAAAAGGCACCCTGTTTGCTGCTTTTATCATGGTGCCCCCCAAATTCTGCTAGATTGGCAGCGGATAGACCCAGCGGGCCCATGTATATGTCCGCAGCGAGATTTGGCCCAGCCAGGTAAACGGATTGTCGCTGGTCAGGATCAACGTGGCGCCTCCGACACCAATGCCAAGCTGAATTGACGGGTCGTCAAGTGTGATCTTGACGGGCAATCGGGCCTCGGTATGCAACGGAATGTCAGGAAACAGTGGCAGATTGCCCGATGGTGTGTATTGACCTCGGCGGCTCGCATACCAGATTTCGTCGACCTTGCCGGTGAAATGCTTGCCGGGATAGGTGTTGATCGCCACGACGACGGGTTGACCGGGGCGAACGTTCATCAGGTTTTCCTGACGGTAGGCGGCAATCAGATACGGGTCCTGGTCAAGAATGAGGGTGGCGATCGCCCCCACGCGCAAGATCCCTGATACCATGCCTTCCTGCACCTGGAGGTTGACAATCACCCCATCATTGGGGGCCTTCATCTGGGTCTGATCCAGATAGTATTGCGCTTGGGCCAGTTCGGCTTCGGCCTGGATCACCGCCGTGTTCACCCCGTCGATCTGGGACGCATAGGCAAGCTCGGCGCGTTTTTGCGATTCCTGAGCCTCGGCGAGGGATGCCTCAGACGAATTGACCCGCGATGTCCATTCATCCGCCGATTCCTGCGAGCCCGCGCGCTGCGAGGCCAGAGTTGTGAACCGTTCCTGCTGGACCTTGGCAAAGTCGAGTTCGGATTGCGCGCGTGCGACCGAGTCCTTGGCAACGGCAATGTCGGCCTCAAGAATTTTGGCATTCTGTTTGGCCGCGACAACCGCCGCCTGGGCAGCCCTTACCTGCGATTTGTATATGCTCTGGTCGAAGACAAAGAGAATATCTCCTTTCTTGACCGGCATATTCTCTTTTACCCGCACCTCTGTGACCATGGTCGGCTCGGGTAATCGTGGCACCAGTTGGATGGTATGGCGCACGACCCGAACATCCGTGGAATACGGCGACTGCATCCTGGTCCCGACCAACGGCACGATGAGCAGGTGGAGCAGGAAGAAGGCCGATATCAAACCCCAGGTCGGGGTAAAGCGCATCCACTTGAATCTGACGAATACGATCCAGATGAAGGTCAGATAGGCCAGCGTGATTGCGACAACACCCAGCATGGATCAGATCTCTGGCTCTTTAGGGATCGGTTGTCCGGGCTCCGGTTCATCCACCTTGCCGTAGGCGTATTTTTTCAACCGCGCCAGATCTTCCTTGATTGCCTCGCGCTCTTCATCGGGAAATCTGCGGATATCGATCACATCTGTCGGTTTAAACGCCCAGGTAAAGGCCTGTATCCATGGCACGACCGCTAAAAAACCGGTCCAGCCCATGGTATAGACCGCTTCGGCTTCGGGATGGTTGCGCGCGATGGCGATACGCCCCGGCAACCCGAGCAGCCAGGCGATCGCAGCCAATCCGCCAAACACGCAAATCATTCCACAGGCAAGCGCCACGAAATCCCAAAAATAGTAGTAGTTCTGGATTGCGGACCATCCGCTTTCGGCGTTTTCCATAACTTTCCTCTGCTTCGGGTTCAGAAACTATCGAACAGGCAGGGTGTAACATCTTCGTGTGTAGTCAAAACTGTCTGGGATTTGTATCTTGTTTTCCACGATTTTCTGCACGCGATGCAATTTTGTCCAGTATTGGATAACTTTCAACAAGTGCTTGCCATAAAACCGAGAATATTGACAAAAGTGCCAAGACAAATCGGATTTTGGCCGATTGATTTGCTGCCATAACACTACTGCGGCAACAAGCGCGCGTGTTCGTCGCAAGATCATTGGGCACCCGCCATCGCTGATGGCGACACTGCTCCCGCCGCTCACGCGCTTGAATGTTTTCTCGGTTCCGTTTCGCCGATTGAAGTGGGGCTTGTCCGATCGGGCTGCATTCGAAGAGCAGCTTCGGTCGACTGAGGCAGAGGCCGGCCACAATAAATGGGCCAAAACGAGTCACCCCGTTCCGGCCCATTTGAACAAACATATCCGGCTTATGTGAAAATCAGCTGTCCAACATTTCCGTGCTGGCAAAGAACATGGCCTGACTGACCGCCGAGCGCACCTGTTCTTCTGTATATGGCTTGGCGATCAGGAATGCCGGTTCCGGGCGCTCGCCGGTCAACAGGCGCTCGGGAAAAGCCGTTATGAAAATGATCGGGCGATCGCCATGCTTTTGCAGGATGGCGTTGACGGCATCTATCCCCGATGAATTGTCCGCCAGTTGGATATCGGCCAGAATCAGGTCCGGCAAATGCCGTGCCGCAAGGTTTTCGGCATCATCGCGGGTGCGGGCGATGCCGGTGACCTGATGCCCCATGCCTTTGACGATCTCGGACAGGTCCATCGCGATAACGGCTTCGTCCTCGATAATCATCACATCGCCGCGCAGGCCGGTGGCCATTTCCCTACGTGCTATACCTACCAGATGCGACGCTTCGGACTGCGGGAGATCCATGATCTGCCCGATCTGATCGGCCGTAAACCCTTCGATGCTGTGCAGCAGGAGCGCCTCGCGTGAGTTTCTGGTCAGCCCGGCCAACCTTTGTTGTGCACGGCCTTCGGGCGTTTCATCTTCGGGCGTATCCACTGGTGCCCCGGACGAATTCCAGATGAGGTGAAAAGCCCTGAACAGGGCGACCTTGGGTGCCAGGTCCGGGTGCATTACGTTCCGGTCCGCCAGGATCGCTTCGAGGGTGGCCGCCGCATAGCGATCACCGGTCTCCTGCTTGCCGGTCAATGCGCGCGCATAGCGGCGCAGGTACGGCAGTTCGCCGCCAATAGCTGTCGCAAGGTCCGCGCTGGTCGTGTCTGTCATGATGCCCTCTGAAAAAATTTCGCTTGTCGGGAACTAAACGCTGCATTCCGGTGTTAGGTTGCATGAAGAGTACAAAAAATACGACGGCACAAGACTATATCATCACGGCTCAAGAACGATCGCAATGGCAAAGAAATCCAGAATGTCGCACATGGACGAACAAGTAATAGAGAATCTGAAACGCTTATACAGCGAAACCGCGCAGGAACCCGTTCCCGAGCGCTTCACGCGCCTGCTGCAACAGTTGCGCGATCAAGAGACGTCGGAGAATGGAGCCAAGGCGGAGGGCGAAGGCGAACAGTGATGCAGTGTCCGGACCCCCGAGAAGAGTTGGTGGAGCATCTGCCAGCCATGCGCGCTTTTGCGCTCAGCCTGTCGCGAAATTCGGCGACGGCCGATGACCTTGTACAGGATTCAATTGTCAAGGCTTGGACCAATATCGACAAGTTCGAGCCCGGCACCAATCTGCGTGCGTGGCTGTTCACGATCCTGCGCAACACCTATTATTCAATGTGCCGCAAACGCAGCCGCGAAGTCGAGGATCCGACCGGCGCAGTGGCTGGAAACCTTTCGGAAAAGCCGCACCATGACGGACGTCTGGCGATCAGGGATTTCCGCGCCGCATTCGCTCAGCTGACCGATGAACAGCGCGAAGCACTGGTTCTGGTCGGTGTCGAAGGGTTTTCCTATCAGGATGCTGCCAAGATGTGCGGTTGTGCGGCCGGAACAATCAAGAGCCGTGTCAATCGCGCGCGCAAGCGTTTGGCCGAACTGATGCAATTGGACGAAGACGACACGCTGGAACTGACCGATATCGCGACCGTCGCAGTGTTAACCGGCACCAAGGCCGTATGACCGCGTACAAACCCGCACGCCGGGTGGCGACTCTGAGTGTGTCGCGCCTGACCGTGCGGCTGATCATCGTCTTGTCGTTGGCCATTTTGCCTTTGGGCCTGGTTTCGACCTATCAGAGCTGGCAGATGCTAGAGGAAAGCCGCGAGCTGTCCAAGACCGGCCTGCTGGACCGCACCCATCGTGCGGCGGAACGTGAACGCGCCCTGATCGAGCGCAGTCTGGGCGTAGCCGAGGCGTTGGCGGGAACCGTGCCGGCCCTGGACCTGGACAGCCCTGAATGTGACATTCCGTTTGCGCGTTTAACTGGGATAAGCCACGAGATTTCCTTTGCGGCCTATGTCGATCAGCAGGGGGTTCTGAAATGCGCATCGAATGGCGCGCGCGATATGCTGACCGATGCAGAGGCATTTGAAGAACTGGTCGTGACAGCAGGCTGGTCTTTATCCTCCGGGCCCAACATCGCCGACAACGGCCATATTGTCCTCAGCTTGACCGTTCCTGTCACCGCGCCGGAGGCCCAGGGATTCATTTGGGTTGCCATTCCGTTCGCGGCCGCGAACGAATTGCTGGTGGCTCCGGACGACAGGGTAGATCTGGTTCTGTTCGACCGCGACGGGAAGATTCTGGCAACCGAAGATTTTTCCGAAAACCGGCGCGATGTCCTGCCATCTGACCGGGTGCTGGCCGAATTGTCCATGCCTGACGGATACGCGTTCAGAAGCCAAAACCATCTGGGTGAGGTCCGCGATTTTGCGATCGTGCCTATTGCGAATGACAAGGTCTACGTTCTGGGGAGTTGGCCCCCGGTCGAAGGGCCCGCCCAAGTGTTTTCCTGGCGCTCGCTGGGGCTGTTTTTTCCGGCGATGATCTGGATTATCAGCGTCGTTGTGGCCGTGGTCGGACTGCACCGGATGGTGATCCGACATATCAATCGTCTGCGATACTGGATGCGCCTCTATTCGGACAGCAGGGTCGGTTTTGAGAACGCCCGGCTAGAAGATGCACCAGAAGAGCTGGAATCCGTCGCCCGCACATTTCGCGCGATGACCACGCGCATTGCCGAGCAGGAACGCCAGCGTGCAGAAGATCTCGAAGAAAAGACGATGCTGCTGCGCGAGGTTCACCACCGCGTCAAGAACAACCTTCAGGTGATCTCGAGCATCATGAACATGCAGGTTCGCAATGCACAGAGCGACGAGGCAAAACGCATGATCCGAAGCCTGCAGGACCGGGTGATGGCGCTGGCCTCAATTCACCGGCGTCTGTATTTGTCGCACAAGCTGTCGATGATCCGGGCCGATGAATTGCTGTCTGACATCGTCGGCAACCTGGTGGTAATTGGTACCACCGACGGCCATGGCGTTCCGGCCAAGGTATCGACTCATTTCGACCCAATGCAGATTGCCCCTCAGCAGTGCATGCCTTTGTCTCTGATTATGACTGAAGCGATGACCAATGCGGTGAAATATTGTGGCGCGGCCGAAGATCAGCAGTGCTGGATCGACATTGCCCTGTCGGATTTGGGTCAGGGGCGGGTCTGTCTCAGCGTCGTGAACTCTTGTGCGCCCTCCGACCGGCGGGATAGCCAGAGTGGCGAGCGCGGCCTGGGCATCAGCCTGATCGAAACATTCGCCACCCAACTTGAAGGCACGCTTGAATACCGCGAAGAACGCAACACATACCAACTGCATTTGACGTTTACATTGATCCAGCCCCAGGATGACGACGACGAAACGGAACACGCTGCAATTGAAGACCTTGGGGCGATGTAAGCTGTCGTGCCCGGCAGATTGAATGAAGCCGCTTACCCATGGAAACTGAAGCAAAGTCTTCTTGAAGCTCCACCTTCATCACCAGCGCCGGGATCCCGGACTCTTCGGTGCCGGTTAAACCGACTGTTCACATCTCGACCGGTTCCGCAGCGATTTTAGCTGGCATTTTGCGATAGGTCAGGTGCGCGTCGGCTTGTGCGGCGTGCTGATCTGCCTGGGTCTGTAATGCGCCATGATGTGGAGACTTTACGCAAACCGGATCGGTCGCGCCGGCATCGCCGACAATCGCCATCGCCTGGCACCGGCAACCGCCAAAATCCACCGTCTTGCGATCACAGCTGCGGCAAGGGTCGGCCATCCATTCTGTGCCGCGATAGGCGTCGAATGCCATGTTGGTCTGCCAGATCTCTGCCAGCGACCGGTCCTGAACCCGGTCGAACCGCAGATGCGGAATGGTCTGGGCGGCATGACAAGGCAGAACCGTACCGTCCGGCACCACGTTCAGCCCGGTCGTTCCCCAGCCTCCCATACAGCGTTTGGGAAAATCCTCGTGATAATCCGCCGGGACGTAGTCGATAACCAGCCGCCCTTTCAGCCGCGCACGGGCTTCGGCGACGATCTGGGTCGCCTTCTTTGCCTGTTCACGCGTTGGCATCAGCGCATCGCGATTCTTCAAGGCCCAACCATGAAACTGAACAGTTGCAACCTCGATCCGCCGGGCACCCATCTCCTCGGCCATTTCCAGCGCACGCGGAAGCTGATGCAGGTTGCGCCGGTGCAGCACCGCATTCAGCGTCAGCGGAAAGCCGATCTCTTTGATCCATTCGGCAACTTGCATCTTGCGCGCGAAACCGCCGCGATACCCGCCGATTTCATCCGCCATCGTTGCGTCGGTGCCCTGCAGCGACAGCTGTACGTGATCCAACCCGACGGCGTCCAATTCGCGCAGCCGCTTTTCGGTCAGCCCGATCCCCGAAGTGATCAGGTTGGTATACAGCCCGGCCTCGCGCGCGGCGCGCACCAGATCGACAAGATCGCGGCGCGAGGCGGGCTCGCCGCCGGACAGGTGCAATTGCAGCACGCCCAGATCCGCAGCCTGCCGGAAAACGTCGCTCCAGGTTGCCGTGTCAAGCTCGGAGTTTTGCCGCGCCAGTTCCACAGGATTTGAACAATACGGGCAAGACAGCGGGCAGCGATGCGTCAGCTCAGCCAGCATTGCGATTGGAGGGGCGACGGTACTCATGGCGTCACGTCCAGGAATCTGCGGTCGCGTAATGCGCCCAGAAAACCGGCGCTATCCTTGGCGATCTGGTCCGCCGGTGCGTCGTATTTGGCCGCCAGCATCCGGGTGATCTCGCCAAAACTTCGGGTGCCGTCCACCTCGTTGAGAATGGCATGGCCGACATCGTCCAGCGTCACTGCGCGTTCTGGTGCCAACAGCACCCATTTCTCGCGTACTCGGTCAAAATGCACGCGAACACCGCGCGGCAGAACCGGGATATCCCTGTCTTTCATCACGATGCCCTCTGCAAAGCCAGGCCTTGACCCGGACACCACGCACCGGGCGGAATGCGACCCGGCTCTACATAGGCTCCCCACAGGGCGTCCAGCTGCGACCACAATACATCGGTCTTAAAGATCAGCGCTGCGGCGGCGGCATCCTGCTTTTCCTGCGTGTCGGCCTGATCCAGAACCCAGGCCAAACCAAATGCAACGTCCTTGGGGGCCTCTTTCAGGCGGTTGCGAAAATAGGACAGCGATGAGTCATCGGCAAAATCATAATTCTGCAGCAACCCCTCGATGCGACTGGCGTGAATTTTGGGGGCAAACAGTTCCGTCAGCGAGGCAGCGACCGCCTCAAGCAGGGTCTTTTCACGCACATAACGCACATAGGCATCCACGGCGAATTTTGTCCCGGCCAGTACACCCTGACAGGATGCGACATAGTCCGGGTCCAGCCCGACCGCTTCTGCCAGGCGCAACCAGCGGCGAATACCCCCTTCGTTGCGATCAGTGCCATCGTGATCTTCGATCCGAGACCGCCATTGACGGCGCAAAGCGGGATCTTCGACCCGAGACATGAACGCGGCGTCCTTCATCGGAATCGAATGCTGATAATAATAGCGATTAATCACCCAGGCGCGCACCTGATCCGGACTACAGCCGCCACCGTGCAGCAGGTCGTGAAACGGGTGCAGATCATGGTATCGTTCGGCCCCGATCTGACGCAGGCGGGCTTCGAAATCGGCACGGCTTTGGGTCATAAGGTAATCTCCATTCCATCCTGGCCGATGACCCAACCAGCCGCCTGCGCGGTGGCGCGCTCGGTCGACTCCGGGCGTAAGACAGGGTTGGTGTTGTTCATGTGGACATATACCTTTTGGCCGATGTTCAGGTCTGCAAAGGCCGCGATCGAGCCATCCGCACCATCCATGGACATATGTCCCATGCGCTTGCCGGTTTTCTGACCCAATCCGGCGCGGATCATTTCGTCATCGCGCCACAACGTGCCATCGAAAAACACCAGATCGGCCCTTTCCAGACGTGCGCGAAGGGCGTCGTTCAATATCGCACAGCCAGGGATGTAAAAGACCCGCCCTGAGGCTGTGCTCATTTCCACCCCCACGGTCTGATCTCCGATCAGATCGGTCTGGACCTCGTCCCCTTCCATGTACAGCGGCACCTTGCCCGGCACCGCAAAAAGCGTCGCTGTAAGCCCTTTGACCAGCTCAAAGGGCGTGTCCATTGCGATGGCTTCGCGACGTACCACCGACGGGTCAAGCGCTGCAAATATGGGGTTCTGTACCAGAACCTCGTGGATGCCCGCGGTCGCGAACAATCTGAACGGCTGCATTTCGCGCAAGGTCAGAAGGCCGGCGATGTGGTCAATGTCACCATTCGTGAGCAGAACCGAGCGCAGCGGCAACTGACGCGGACCCGAAGGAAAAAGACAAGCCGTTTGCGCCAGTTGCTGCCGAATGTCGGGAGATGCATTCAGGATCGCCCATTCGTTCCCTTCGGCGGTCACCGCGAGTGAGGATTGGGTCTGTGAAGGTATCTTGCCGCCTCGGGCCAGGTTGCAATTGTCGCAACCGCAGTTCCACTGGGGCAAGCCGCCTCCGGCAGCCGCCCCAAGGATATGCGCGCGCAAGGTCATGATGTTCTCGCGCGCCGTCGTCTCAGAACAGGACGCCGTCGTCGTCGTAGTCCGGGCCATACATATTGATTTCCATCCCGCATTCGATTTCGCGGATGACCGGTTTCGTCCATGCCATGGTGTATCTCCTCCTGGTTTGCGAACATTTCTATGGCTTCAAAGTGACAGACAGAACCGGTTCGGGCGAATCTTATTTTATAAGACCGGCATAGACTTTGGTCGCATTCAATCTGTCAATATCTCGGGTGGACGTCCATCCAAAACAAAGCCTTTGTTCCGTAATGTTTTGATTTCAAAGCCACAATCCAAGGAAGACAGCTTTTTCCTCAAATAGCCGACATAGACGTCGACGACATTTTCGTGCCCCGTCCCACCGCGCATCCATAGCGCGTCAAAAATTTCACCACGTGGCAGGGGGGTCCCGGCATGGCGCACCAAAAGGTCCAGAACCTCGAACTCCCGTTCTGTCAATGTAACCTCGCCGCTATATGCCGACAGAGTGCGATTGGCGCGCGACAGGCGTGCGGGTTCCGGATGTTGCGCATCCGCGCGACGCTCCTGCACCCGCAGACGCGCAACCAGCTCGTCAAACAGGAACGGTTTGACGACATAATCGTCTGCCCCTGCCTCAAGCCCGGCAGCGCGATGGTCGACATCCGACAGGGCGGACAACATCAGGATCGGACCGCTCATCCCGGCGGCGCGGGCCCGGCGCACCAGTTCGATCCCACTGTCCGCTCCCAACATCACATCGACAACCGCGCCCGAGAAATCCTCGCCCATCAGCCGGGCCAGCCCCCGGTCGGCACGGTTTTCCGCTTCGGCGTCATAGCCGTACAATGCCAGCCCCCGGATCAGAGCCGATGCGATTTCCGGATCGTCTTCGATGATTAACAGCCGCGTTGTCATATTCGCAACCTAGCAACCGGACGCTGGCAAGCGAACCGCGATCTTAGTACCAGGCGCTGAACCCAGCGCCTGTTCCCGGGGCACGGGGCTGATCAGGGCGATTTCGCCGTTCTGGGTCTCGATCACCCAGCGGGTCAAGGCCAGTCCGAGGCCAAAACCCTGCGCCCTGCCATCGCCGCCCTGAACGAAGCGATCAAAGACACCGGCCTGATCCGCCTTTTCTATCCCGGGGCCGTTGTCGATGATCGCGATGCCGGGGCACCGCGCGTCGCCTGCCGGGCGCACATGTATTCGACCGCCGGATCGGGCGTGCCGGATTGCGTTGCGGATCAGGCCGACGATCACCTGCCGCATCCAGTTCGGGTCGCACAGAACCCTGGATGCTGGAAGGGCCTCGGCGCGCAGTTGTATGCCGGCATTGTCGATTTCCGACCGTGTTTCTTCGATCGCTTCGGCCGTGATCGCGGCAAGATCCGCGACGCGATAGTCCAGAGCCAGTTGCCCACTCTCCGACCGCGCCACCCGCAACAGGTCGTCGATCCTCTGGCTCATCCGTGCTGCGCGGCCCCGTATTGTTGCTAGGGCTGCAGCCGGTTCGGTGGCGCCTTGCGCACCCAATTGCGCCTCCATCAGGATCACCGTCAGCGGCGTGCGCAGTTCATGGCTGACATCGGCAAAAAATTTACGCCGGTTCTCGTCGATCTCGGACAGTGCCTCATTGGCCGTGCGCAATTCCTTTGTACGCAGCGCAATGGTGTCATTCAGCCGCTCCCACTCGGCCTGAACGGCGGCTTGGCGATCCGACAGCGCCGCCGCCATCTGGTTGGTCGCCTCGTAAAGCTGACCGATTTCATCGCCCCGCGTTGTCGGCAGATCAACAGCAAAATCGGCGTCCCGGATTTGTTCGGCGGCAGCGTGTAGCCTGTCCAGACGGATGAACTGGGGCCGGATCAACAAGAGATAAAAGGCCAGCACCATCAGAATGGCCAACAATGCAATCCCGATAGCGGCCCAGGTCAGCGTGCTGCGCAATTGTTCGATGCCCGAAAGGATATCGTTGCGCAGGCGTCGTTCGGTGTTGACCGCATGGTTCAGCAGCGGATCGAAGGCGGCGGCAAAGGTGTCGATTTGTGCCCTCAGACGAGCGCGGTCAATCGTGTCTGTGTCCAGCCCGATCAGGGTATTCTGAAACAGCGCCTGCATCCGCGCCAAACCCAGCGACTGGGTGCCCAGCCGTGACCGGGCATCCAAGCGCGAAATCTGAACCGTCGCCACAGCCCGTTCCAGATCCGAATTCAACAGTGCAAAGGTTCCGATGATGTTGTCGGCAACCGGCTTCAACCGTTCGCTGCGCTCGGACCTGGGAAGGCCGGTCTGCACCGCTTCGGTGGCGATCACCAGAAAGGTCGAGACCTGCGTGGACAGGACAGAGTATCGCGCCATGCGTGTCTCGGCCGCGAGCGCTGTCTCGAGGTGGTCGGCAATGCGCGTCATGCCGAAGAACAGAATGGCGGCGGCAAAACACGCCCCCAATCCCAGCATCGCCGCACCGATCCCGAGTCGCATTTTCAGGAACATCGTATTGCCCGCCCCCGTTCAGACCTACCCGCGCATGATTTGCGGAATTTGCTGAAATGCCAAGGAAAACCACATAATTCCGACAAAACGGGCCGTAGAAGGTGCAAAACGCGACTTCTGGTGGGAGTTATGTTAATATCAATAGGTATACTTAAGTTGTATTGACAGGAGTTTGTAATGATTGAACTGGTTTTTGTCGCCTGCATCGTATCAGCCAAACAGGATTGTCGCGAACATAGTTTGGTCTATCTGGACATCACTCCGATGGTCTGCCTGATGGCCGCGCAACCCGAGCTTGCGAAATGGGTGCAGACTCATCCCGCGCACCGGATCAAGAGTTGGAAATGCCGGGGGCTGGAAAACGCCGAGCGCGACGCCTGACCGTTCACGCGCTGCGGCGTTTCATCATCCCGCGCGCTGGATCGTAGCCCCAGACAGCAATGGCACTCAACACGATGGTGCTGACCACGACCCAGGCCAGCGCGCCCATATTGAGCTGCGCATACAGCAGGAACCGCACCAGCTCGACCACATGGGTAAATGGATTGGCGGCACAGATGTTGCGCAACAAAGGTGAACTTTCGGCCATTTTCCACAGCGGGTAAAGCGCGGAAGACAAAAAGAACATTGGAAAGATGACGAAATTCATCACGCCGGCAAAATTCTCGAGTTGGCGGACGAAACTGGACAGAACCAGCCCAAGTGCCCCCAACATCAGCCCGCCCAGGATCAAACCCGGCAGCACGGTAACATAGCCAAGCGCTGGCATGGTGATGTCGAACAGCGCCGCGATGGCCAGAAAAGCATAGACTTGCAGGACGGATATGACGGTTGACCCCAGCAGGCGGCAGAACAACAGCCACCAGCGCGGAAAGGGGCTGGTCAGGAGCAGGCGCATCGATCCCATTTCGCGATCATACACCAGGCTCAGTGAGCTTTGCATGCCATTGAACAGAAGGATCATCGCGCACAGGCCCGGCACGATATAGACCTCGTAGGTAATATAGGTTTGATAAGGCGGGATAATAGACAGGCCCAGTGCGGCGCGAAACCCGGCGGCAAAGATAAACAGCCACACCAAGGGCCGTACCAGCGCAGCGATGAACCGTTCGCGTTGATGGATATAGCGCAGAAATTCGCGGCCGACGATGGCCCGTAGCACGCCCCACCAACCGCTCATGCCGCAGCACCGGTGTGCGACAGAAACCAGTCTGAAAGGGAGCTGGTTCCGCGGATGGCTCCTGCTTGGCCGTCGGCCAGGATTGCGCCCTGATGCAGGACAAGCAAATGGTCGCTGTCGCGCACCTCGTCGGTCAGATGCGTGGTCCACAGCACGCACAGCCCCTGATCGGCCAGGTCATGTACATGCGCCGTGATCGCGGCGCGTGCGGCAGCATCCAGACCCACGGTCGGTTCGTCCAGCAACAACACCTTCGGCTCATGCAACAGCGCACGGGCCAATTCCATCCGGCGCCGATGCCCGCCATTCAGATCGCGTGCCTTTTCATGTGCCCTTTCGCGCATGTCCAGCCGCTCCAACGCCGCGTCGATGCGCTGCGATACAATGTTTCGCGGCAAGCCGTGCAGAGCAGCGAAATAGCTTAGATTCTGCCACACGGTCAGGTTCAGATCCAGCGTCGGTTGCTGAAACACCACGCCCAGAGCGGCCAGTGCCGCGCGCGGTTTGCGTTGCAAATCATATCCGGCGATGTGGATCGCCCCATCGGGTGACACCAGCAGCCGTGTCAGCAGGGAAACCAGTGTCGATTTACCTGCACCGTTGGGGCCAAGCAACGCACAGAAGGTGCCGGCGGGCACTTCAAAGGACACGTTTTCCAACGCCTGTTTCGGCCCAAATCGGAATTCCAACCCGCTGACGGACAGTCCCGAACTCATTGGACGCGGAAAAATCTTGAAGGTTTCGACATCGCGCCAGACCTGCTCCGCTTGTTTTCAATCCGTCGTCTTTTGGCACAGGCCGCATGGTTTTCTTCGAACCAGCCTGCCCGGTTTCCCGACGGGCCACAAGACCGGCGTGCCAAACCCGTCATGCGGGCAACTGCGCGGGCATGCCCTGCAACCGCAATACCCGGTCGGCCAGTTGCTGAGCTTCGGCGGCGGAATGGGTCACGAACAGGGTTGCCAGACCCGTTTCGGCAATCAGCGCTTCGGTCAGATTGATCATCTCGGCCGCCGTTTCCGCATCCAGCGATACAAAGGGTTCGTCCATGATCAGTAATTCCGGGTGCCCCGCAAACGCCCGCGCCAGGGACAGGCGGCGCCGCTGCCCCAGGGACAACTGCCCCGGAAATGCCGATTCTCTGCCCCCCAAACCGACCCGCACCAACGCGGCAGCGGCCTTTGTGCGATCCAATTCCGGATGCACCAACAGCAAGTTGTCCAAAGCGGACCGCCACGGCAGCAGCGTGGGTTCCTGAAACACCATCGCCAAGGCGTCGGGGCGTTGAACCTGGCCCTGAAAATCGGTGTCGATGCCCGCCACAATGCGCAGGATCGTAGTCTTGCCAATACCCGATGGCCCGACCAGCGCCACGGTTTCACCGGCGGCGATGTTGAAATGCACCTGACCCAGCACGGGTTTACCATTGAAATATTTGGCATCTATGGCAACCCGGATCATGCGTTGCGCCAACGGCGAACCCGCCGCTCCCATGGTTGCAGGAGGACCCATTCCACCAACAGCATCACGCCGATGAACGACAGCGCATAGACCAACACCATCGTTACGTCGAACAGCTGAAAATATAAGTGGATCTGAAATCCGACTCCTGAGGATCGACCCAGAAACTCAACCACCAAAACGATTTTCCAGATCACGGCCACACCCGAACGCGCCGCAGCCGCAACAAAGGGCGCAAGCTGCGGCAGCACCACATGGCGTAGCCGGACCCAAGCGGGCAAGCGATAGACCCGGGCCATCGCATCCAGCTCGGGGTCCAACGCCCGCGCGCCTTCACGCACGACCGTGGCCACGTTCGGGATCTTGTTCAGCGTGACAGCCAGGATCGCTGCGGTCTCGGTCAGTCCGATCCACAGATAGCACAGCACGATCAGCACCAGTGCGGGCAGATTCAGAAAGATCACCAGCCAAGGATCGAGCCAGCGATCAACGCGCGGAAACCGCCCCATGACCAGGCCCAGGATCAGGCCAAAGGTCATCGCCAGTACAAAGGCCCAAAATACCCGGCGCAGCGTCGAGCCGAGATGATACAGCAACTCTCCGGAAGCCAATTCCTGACGCATGGGCGCAATCAACTGGAACGGGCCGGGCAGGATTTGCGGATCCGCAGTCAGTGCGGCGGCAATCATCCAGACCAGTCCCAACGCCGCAATCGACAGCGGCGTCGTGAACTGCCCTTTGTTGCGGAATCGGGTGCCGGTCACTTGACGTCCGCGAACAGGCCATCGGGCACTGTTGTTGCCTGCCCGACCAAATCCACTCCGCCCAACCGGCTCATCAGCGCCAGAATCCTATCGACTTCGTTTCGATCCACCGGGCCGCGCGCGGGAATTCCGGCCAGCCAATCCACCTTTAACTGCTCAAATTCGGTGTCGGACCCGGAATTCATGCGTGGGCGGATCGCCTCCCAGGCGTCATCGGATGTGGCCAGGTACTGCTTGGCATCGCGGCTGGCGTCGTAAAACGATTGAGCCAACCCAGGGTGTTGCGCCAGATAGCTACCTTTGAAGTAGTACCCCAACAGTGGCGTATCCGGATCCAGCCCCAACGCGATACTGGCCTCTTGTACCGAAAGCAGTTGCCGCATGCCATTGGCTTTCATCTTGGCAAGAAAATGCCAGAAGTTGACTGCCCCGGCCAAATCGCCTCTCTGTGCCGATTTGTAGATCAGCGGTGGGGCACCAAACACCTGCTGCGTTTGTGCCTTCAGGTCCAGCCCGTATTGTTGCTGTGCATAGGCCCGCAGGATCAGCCAGGACTTGTCCAGCGGCCCCCCGGCGATGCCGATCTTGCCCCCGGCCAGATCCTGCAACGTCCCGGCGGGGCTGTCGTTTGGCACCACCACGCCTCCGACGGCGCGCGAATAGGGAATGAACACATAGTCCTTGCCTGCTGCCCGCTGTCGCGCCACCCAGATCCAGTCGGCCACGGCCATGTCCGCCGCGCCACCTTCGACCGCCAACCGGGTCGCCCCGTTGTCGGCATAGGGCAGAACGGTCAGTTCGAACCCGTGTTTGCGGTCCAGCCCGTTTTGCAGGATCGTCTCCAGTTCCCAATTTACCGTACCGATCTGCAGAACCGCCGCGCGCAGCTGGGGCAGGTCTTGCGCCCGGATCGCCCCGACAAGTGCCAGCAATATTAGGAACGAAGTGGCCAAAGCCTTCATGGTTTTCTTTCTGATCACGGCCTTGTCACCCGGCGTCACTCGGCGCGGCGAGAGACCTCGTTAAGATGGGTGTCCAGCAAGATGTCGAACTGATCGCCGCCCTCACAGATCACATCGTCCAGATCATATCCGTCCTCTTCTATCTCGATGTCATCGGGGTCCATCTGGCATTTCATCTCGGCCAGCTTCGCCTCGATCCGGGCGACAATCTCATCGCTGGGCCGGTCTTCATCGGCGATTGCAGGCGCCGCTACGATCAGAGACATGATCAGGGCAAAGGTCTGTTTCATCTGATTGTCCTCAGTTTATTGAATACTGATGGTGATCTGCTGGGACTCGCCGGTCGATCCGGGAATCCGTACGATGTGACGCCCGGGCTTGATCGCTATGAACGACAACTCGACCGTACCGGCCTTGTCGAATTCGATGCTATCGATGGCCATGGGGCGAATTTCGATCTTGTTGATCACAATTTCATTCATCCAGATTGCGCGAAAGAATGACGGGCCTTCAATCGCCAGTTCAGCGGACCCATCTGCGGTGATCTCAAGCTTGTAGTATGCGCCCGATTGCAAGGTAATATCTTCACCCAAAGCTTGCCCCGAAGCGAGTGTGAGAGGAATGGTTTCACCCCGGTTGCACTTGGCGAGCAGGCCGGCAAACCCCAAGTCGGCGCACAGTGGCGCAGCCAGCGCCGAATTCGAAAATAAACATGCAATAACAGTAAGTAAAAGCCTTTTCCTCATCTTCTTTTTCCTTTTCAATCGATGATCGCCACACCCCAGGGCTGTTGCCCGACCTGAACGGATTTGATCGCTTTTTCCTTTTTCACGTCAATCACGGTGATATCGTTGGAGTTTCCGTTGGTGGTCAGCAGGAACTGTTCGTCCGGTGTGAACGACAGTTGCCAGACCCGCTGACCGACAAGGATGTAATCCAGCACTTCGAGAGTTGCGCCATCGACTACCGCCACCCTGTTGGCGGGCCCCAAGGCTACGAACACACGGCGACCGTCATGGGTGATCTTGACGCCGACAGGTTGCAGCCATTCCGGCAGAACCCCGGGCACCGCGAATTTGATCTTGCCGATAACACTTGGGGTGCCGTCCGGGGCGATATCCATCGCCGTGACTGTGCCGCCGATTTCCGAGCTGACAAACAGACGGGTGCCATCCGCGGTGTATTGGGCATATCTCGGGCGCTGATCGACCAACACATTGTGCTTGATCTGGTAGTCCCCGGTCGAGATGAAATGCGCCATGTTGGTCGTCTCGGAAGTATTGACCACAAACTTTGCATCCGGGCTGATCGCCATGCCTTCCGGTTCGACCCCAACCGGCACCTCGGCAAGGATCGCATGGGTTTCGGTGTCGGTCACAGTGACCAGGTTGTCGTCTTCGTTGGCAATGAACAGCGGATTTCCCGACGGGTGCAGCACGAACAGTTCCGGGTCGGGACCGGACGGCAAGGTATAGATCTCCTTGTATGTTTCAGTGTCAAAAACCCGCACGATATTGTCATCCGAAGCACAGACATAAAGCAGTTTACCATCGGGACTGACAGTAATGCCGCGCGGACGGTTGCCGCCGAAGAATTCGGCAATCACTTCCCAACTGTCTGTGTCCACCACCGTGATCGTATTGCCGCGCTCGTTGGAGACAAAAGCCTTGCCCGCCAGCGCCGGGGCGAGGCCAAGGACGCTTAGGGCAATGGAGGTGATTATTGTTGCTTTCATGTGCCTCTCCGGATCAATTGAATGATCTGCATCCGGATTCCGGGGCGTCGAGCCCGAGGGAATCCAGCGCCGACCGCTGGTGCAAAAAGCCCTCCTGCGGGCTGACGCTGACGGTGATTTGACCGTCATACAGCAGGATTGGCTGCCGCAACTGACCATTCCAAGAACGAAACGTCACCTTCTGTCCCTTGAAGGCAGCGAGTTCGAAGGCGTCCGACAGCACATAGTTTCGTATACCGTCCGGGTCGGCGGTGTTCGCGCGGGTCACCGCCTCGCCAACCACGCGCAGGGCCAGCCAGACATTGTAATCCTCGGGCTTTACATAGCGACCGGCCAGCGCCTCGAACCGGGTCTGGAACTGGGTCGCGCCCCAGGCTTCGTGCGCGCCGTGAAACGTCACCGGGCGCAGCCCGGCCGATCCCATCACGGGGCGCGGTGTCCACAGGTGGTACGACAGGTAACGGGCAAAAAAGTCGGACGCATCCGCCGCAACCACCATGTCATGCGCGGGCGCCCCCTGGGTAAACGTGGGCAGTTGGCGTTGGACCAGAACATGGCCAGAATCGGTGCGTCGCGTGCCGCCGGTGTCTTCGAATACCCGATCTTGGACGATCCTGGCCCCGAATTTCACCGCCGCCTTGCGATAGGCCTCCGCCAGCTTTACGTCCGCCGGGTTAGATCCAGAGATCAAGAGCCATTCGGGCCATTTCTTCCAAATGGCAAACTGTCCGACTGCATCTGCCATCATCGCATTCGAAGGCGCGATATGCAGCAGGTTGGGGCGGCATTGTTCGTCCCGCAATGCCGTGTCCGGGGCGCTGACATTGAACACCAGCGCGCCCGCTTCTGCGGCGCGGTCGGTCAGGCGCAGAAGATCCGCCTCATCGGCCAGAAGGGCCACAATCCGGATGCCATCCGACAGGATCTGCGCGAGCGCGGCGTCGGCCGCATCGGGTGTCACGGCAATTGTACGGGTTTCATAGCTGTGCCCCAAGAAGCCGCCGGTTGTGCCGTTATCCTCGTCCGCCAGAATGGCCCCGGCAAACCCTATATCATCGGCGCGCAGATCGTAGCGGCTGATTGGCAGCAGGCGGGGATAGTCGATACGCAGGACGGCTGTCTTGACCTCCAACCCCACGGACGCCGTGGCCAGGACACACAGAAACAGACCCGCCATGAGCGGAGCAAACATTTTCGACAACGAGACCTCCCTCGCCCGGGCGCAGTCGCCGGGCCATCTCTGAACAGTGGTCAAATCCGGATTGCAATTGGAACCGATACTTTTGGCCGTGTTTCGCAAACAGAGTAGCAGCTTCACGATAGGGCTCGATTCTTATTTTTTAAGAACGGCCTTATGCGACTGACTTTGTTTGCTTTTGAGCGCGCCAGCACGTCGGGCAATGGGGCCGAAATCGGAGGAACGATGAAAAGACGCCTATTTCTGATAACAACTTCCGCCGCTTTGCTGCCTGCTCTTGCGCTGGCGCACGGACCGACTCGACAAAAAGTCACAATGACCGCCGAAGTCGCCGCCGATCCCGCCCAAGTCTGGGCCGCGATCGGAAACTTTCAGGATATGAGCTGGCATCCGGCGGTGTTCTCGACCAAGGGCGACGGAGCAAATCAGATCGACGCGACCCGCCTTTTGACTTTGGGTCAAGACGGCGGACCGACCATCTCCGAGGCGCTGTACAAATACAGTGACGACAAGATGAGCTATTCCTACCGTATCATCGATGTGAAGGTCGAAGTGCTGCCGGTGACGAACTATTCCTCGCATCTGACGGTCAAGCCGCGCGAGGGCGGCGGGGCGCTGATCGAGTGGCGCGGGGCGTTTTACCGGGGCTATCCCAACAACGATCCGCCAGAAGAACTGAACGACGAGGCCGCCGTGGCGGCCGTGACCGGGATCTATCAGGCCGGTCTGGATGCGCTGGTCGATCGCTTTGGCGCGCCGGGGTCCTGAAGCCGTACTGATCCTGACTTTGACCGCCGCGGCCCCCGCTGCGGCGGAGTTGGCTTATGTGACTTGTCAGAACGGCGAGGAGCTGAGCGTTCTTGACCTTGACACCGGACAGGAAGCCGCCCGCTGGCCGGTGCCGGGAAAACCGGCAGGTGTGGCGGTGACAACCGCCGGCAACATCTACACGGTTTCGCCCGACAGCAAGACCGTGCGCCGCATGTCCACGGCAACCGGCACTGTTCTGGCAAGCGCTGTCCTGGATGGCGGCCCCATTGGTGCGGCATATGACCCCGCGCGCAATCGGCTGTTCGTTTCGGATTGGTACAATGCGCGCGTCTGGGCCCTGGATGGCGACACCCTGGCGCATACGGCCGAGTTGCAGACGGGCGCTGCCCCTGCGGGACTGGCACTGTCCGGTGACGGGCAGTATCTTGCCTCGGCTGATAGGGACGCCAACCAGGTCTCGATTTTTGACGCCGGCACCCTTGGATTGCTGTATCGCGTTACCGTGGGCGAACGCCCCTTTGGTTTGCGTTTCGCCCCGGACGGGCGGCTGTTTGTGGCCAATGTCGGAACCAATGATCTCAGCATCGTCGATGCCGCCCTGGGCCGTATCACCGCCACGGTTCCTGTGGGCGACCGGCCCTATGGGGTGGCCTTCGCCAGCGGTCGGGCCTTTGTGACCAACCAGTACGAAGACACGGTCAGCGTGATCGCGCTGGACGGGCTGACAGACGAGGGCAAGATCGATGTCGGCGAATACCCCGAAGGCATTGACGCCACCGCCGATGGCAGCGCCGTCGCGGTTGCCAACTGGTTCGACAATACGATCACTGTGATCGACGCGCACAGCCTGTCCGTGCTAAGACAGGCAGACACCTGCGACGGCCCTCGGGCCTTTGGCAGATTTCTTCTGGGAGGAGGAAACCAATGACACATATCGGCCTTGGTGCGGCGCTATTGTGCGCCACATCCCTGCCCGCCTTTGCCGGCGAGTCCTGGGATGCGGTCCGGGCGCAGCTGTTTGCTGACCGGGTATTGCTAGACGGCGCGGGGGTGATTGCCATAGATGCTCCCTATCGCACGCCCGACGATGCCCGTACGGACATTGCGGGCCAGGTCCGGGCACCCGATGGGTTGCGCGTGGGCAAGGTCACGCTGATTCTGGACGAAAACCCGATGCCGGTGTCCGCTGTGTTTGAATTGCAGAACCCACAATCGCGGTTCTTTTTCGATGTCACTATGCGGGTGAACGGGGCAACGCCGCTGCATGTGGTGGCCGAAACCACCGACGGGCGGTTATGGGTGTCCGAGGGATTTATCAAAACCTCGGGCCAAGGTGCGTGTTCCGCCCCTCCCGGTACGGATCCCGAACTGGCGCTGGCCAATTTGGGGCGGATCGATTTACAGATGGGCACCGGCGTTCCGGGTCTGTCCGCCAGCACACTGGACAGTCTGACCGCGCGGCTCAGCCGATTGGACGTCGATATTTCCCACCCCTCGCACTCGGGGATGCAGATGGATCAGATCTCGCTCTTGTTTATTCCTATGCGGTATGTCGAAACGGTGGGTATTGATCTGGACGGGGCCGGATATGTCGACATGACGGGGTCCATTTCATTGTCGGAGAACCCCCGTGTGGGGCTGTCCGTGCCGGGTGGAACCCGATCGGTCGATGTGACGATGACCGATACCGATGGCACTGTCAGCACGGCGCACAAGCGGGTCGCCGGGTATTGATGTCACTGCGGCTGCGGCTCTTCCGGTTCAACTCGTTGTAGCGGATAATCCCACAGGGCCCAGCCATCGGTCCCCTCGGGTAGCCAATAGACCTGTGCATAGCCCCATTCGATCGCACGTTTCGCGGCGTTCCAGCTCATCCAGCAATCTTCAAGGCAGAAAAACAACACCGGATGGTCCGTGTCTCCACCTGTTATCCGGTCCAGCCCGTCGCGAAAATACTGGGCGGTTACGTCGGCGATTGCGCCATAGCCCACATTGGGCAACCAGATCGCGCGGGGAATGCTGTCGCGGGGTTTGTCGCGCCAGATCGTGCCCTTGGGCAGGTTCGGCGGTTTCGGTGCCTGGGGCAGGACGTCGACAAAGCCCACCTCGCCCGATTGCCACAATATATATGCCTGTTCAGGGCCGACGACTGTGGCTCCCGCCAGTGTTTGGGGCACCGGGGCGCGGTAATGATCCATTCGATAGGCATCGGGTTCTGACACCGTCTGTGCAGTCAACACCAGCGGCAGGATCGCAATAACGATCACTGCCAGCGCCTGTTTCAATTCGATACCTCCTTCATCTCGGTGCCCAGGTCCGAAACCTGCGGCACGCCAGCTTCGGCGAGCAATGAATTGATTTCACTCTGATTTCGGCGAATTATGGAATTCAACTTTCGCTGCCAGACCTTTTCGCCTTGCCGCACGCCCATCGTGATCCTGTAAAACAGTTTAGGCGGTAATTTCTCGTGGATCAGCGGAATGACCGTGAATTGCGGATAATCCGTTTTGACCAATGGCCCACCCATCGGTCCCCACAGAATGGCCGCATCAATCTGCCCTTTGGCCAAATCGTTCAACATGTCTGTTCCCGGGCTTTCGTGACGGCGGTCCACGAACAGGTTATAGCTTTGGGCCTGTCCGATCAGACCGTTGCGGGCCATATGCGCCGCCGGCGGTGTCCCGGCAATGATGCCTATCCGCCGTCCTTCCAGGGCCGGGTCGTCCAATGCCCGCACCGCTGCCAGATCGCCATCCGTGGGTACAATCAGGGTATAGACCGACGTCAGATAATGGTTGGTGTTCAGAACCAACTCGTGGCCCTGCGCATAGGCCATAACCACATCGCATTTTTTGGCCTTCAGGGTGTTCCGGATGAACCCGGTGGCCATTGGATACCAAGTGTATTGCACCGGCAACTCCAGCTTGGCTGCCACCAGTTCGGCCAGCTTGTTTTCATATCCCGAACCATCCTTGGACGACATCGGAAAATTCGCCGGGTCCGCGCAGACCCGCAGCGCCGTCTTTGACACCAGATCCGAAGTCTGCGCCATCGGTGCGGCCGTTGTCAGCCCCAACATAAACGCTGCCGCGACTAGGTATCTATCCCAGACAGGCATTTTCATCTTCGCGAATGACATCCGATTTCGGTTCTTTTTTGCCCGGGCGTCCGCGCGGTATGGCATCGGTACCCCGTGCTTTAAGATAGACATATATATCATTGATATAACACATTACATTTGGATTATCTCCAAGCGCCGGCATGACAGAGTTATCGGCCGCATCCACCCGCTTACGCCCGTTGGTCACCACGTCGATGAAATCGTAATAATCCATATCGATGGCGGATTTTTTCAACGCCGGAGCATAGCTCGACCCTTCGCCTTCGGGGCCGTGGCAAACGTGGCATTCAGAGTGATAACGTCGGAATCCGGAATAGCTGGGCCAATCGATGGTGCCATCCTCGGCCACATTGTAGGTGGGGATGTCGTCTTCGGTAAAATACCGTCCATCTTCGCTGTAGGCTACAGCGATGTTGTCGGGCTTGGCCTCGTCATCGCCTTGCGCCATTGCCATCTGCCCCAGTCCCAGTCCCAGAACAACAACCGCCGCCAGCAGAACTCTTAATTTTTTCATTATTTGACCTCTGGTTTCCAAGTATGAGCTGGCGCAGATCGCATTGCGCCAGCCCACATTTCTACAGGTCTCAGTCCCGATCAGTTGGGCAGAGCAAAGACGGTCAGTTGACCCCCCAGCGCGGTATAGTCGCTGAGCGCGGCATAGCCGCCCACGGCACCCAAACCATCGTTCGGATTGGTCAATCCAGCCGCCAGACCAATTCCGGCCCAGCCACCAACACCCGACAGGATGCCGATGTATTGCTTGCCGCCATGCTCATAGGTCATCACGTTGCCGATGATCCCGGATGGGGTCTTGAATTTGTACAATTCTTCACCGGTTTCCGCATTCACCGCCTTCAGATAACCTTCGAGCGTACCGTAGAATACCACGTCGCCAGCAGTCGCCAAAGGACCGGACCAGACCGAGAACTGCTCGGGGATCGACCACTTGATTTCACCTTTGGTGTTGTCCCAGGCGATGAAGTTGCCCATGCCGCCATGGCTGTCCGGCGCAGGGTACATTGCCAGAGTCGCGCCGACATAGGGTTGACCCGCCGTGTAGCTGACACGGAACGGCTCATAG
The DNA here is from genome assembly GCF_000473225.1 of Sedimentitalea nanhaiensis DSM 24252. GTDB lineage: Bacteria > Pseudomonadota > Alphaproteobacteria > Rhodobacterales > Rhodobacteraceae > Sedimentitalea > Sedimentitalea nanhaiensis. The sequence goes on along the minus strand of NZ_KI421509.1, from coordinate 3,904,506 downwards.
TCCATGCAGACGTGGTTGGTCGGCACATACATCAGCTCGGTCTTGGGCGAATACGCCGCCGGCTGTTGGTCTTTCGACCCCAGCGCCGCCGGGCAAATGCCAGTCGAGTTCACGTCTTCGCCATTCTGTTCGGTCGAGTACTGTGCCACGACTGCGGGACGACCATAGGTTTCGCTGGCCGGATCCATGTCCACACCGGTGGTCCAGTTCACCGTCGGATCGAATTTTTCTGCCACCAGCAGTTCGCCGGTCACGCGGTCCATGGTATAGCCCAGACCATTGCGGTCGAAATGGGTTAGCAGCTTGCGTGCCTGGCCATCAATTTCCTGCTCCGTCAGGATCATTTCATTGATACCGTCGTAGTCCCATTCGTCATGCGGGGTCATCTGATAGACCCACTTGGCCATGCCCGTGTCGATGTCACGCGCCATAATGGTCATGGACCAGCGATTGTCGCCAGGGCGTTGTCCCGGGTTCCAGGTCGAAGGGTTCCCGGTACCGTAGTACATCAGGTTCTCTTCCAGATCTGCTGAGTACCAGCCCCAGGTAGTGCCGCCGCCGATCATCCACTGATCGCCTTCCCAGGTGTTTGTGCCCGAGTCCGCACCAACCGGCTTGCCTAGATGGGTGGTCTTTTCCGGGTCCATCAGGATGTCGGAATCCGGACCCATCGAATACGCACGCCAAACCTGTTCGCCAGAGTTCATGTCATAAGCTGTCACCGACCCACGCACGCCGAACTCGCCGCCCGAGATCCCGACAATGACCTTGTCCTTGACTGGCAGAACGGTCGCTGTGTTGGTCTCGCCGATGGACGCATCGCCATTCTGGGCTTCCCAGACGACATCGCCGGTCTTGGCGTCCAACGCCACGACCTTGGTATCGGCCTGGTGCAGGAAAATCTTGCCCTCGGCATAGGCCACGCCACGGTTGACGGTGTCACAGCACATCACCGGAATCACATCCGGGTCCTGTTTGGGTTCGTATTTCCAGATGATCCGGCCCTCATTGGCCAAATCCAGCGCATAGACGATGTTCGGGAACGGCGTATGTACATACATCGTATCGCCGATGACCAGTGGCGAGCCCTCATGACCCCGCAAAACACCGGTCGAGAACGTCCAGGCCACCTGCAGGTCGCCCACATTCTCGGCATTGATCTGATCCAGCGCAGAATAGCGCTGGTTCTTGTAATCGCCCGTCTGGATTGCCCATTGCTTGGAATTATCCATCTGGGAAACGAGATCGTCATTCGCAACCGCTATCGAGGCGACACAAAGGGCAATCCCGGAAGTCAAAAGCGTTAGCTTTTTCATTTTAGCTCCTCCCGTTGGTGCGGCCGTCTGGCCGCGGTGTCGGCGGTGGGTCCGATGTCGGACCCACCGCCATTTTCTGCCTTCAACGCCGGGTGTTGGACCCGAATGTTCAGACAATTCGGTGTGCTGCGGCCCGGCTCCGACGGGGCGGCCCGCAATTCGAAATTCAATGCCGCAGTTCCGGGATCCCCGGAACCGTTTGCAAACAGAATGATGCCATTCTTGCGATGCCCTCCTCCCAAAGGTTTCGCTCAGAGCAACCGCTCCGCGTGCCAGGCGACATGGTCGCTGGCAAAGGTGTTCACAAAGAAATACGAATGGTCATAGCCGCGTTGCATACGGACCTGCCCGGGTTGGCGGCGGCGCGCCATCATGTCGGCCAGCGCCTCGGGCTTAAGCAGGTCGAGAAACTGATCGCTGGCACCCTGATCGACCAGAATATCGCCCTTCCAGCCATACTCTTCCAGCAGCAACGTCGAATCGTGTCCGGCCCAGGCGGTCTCATCGTCGCCCAGATAGGCGCTGAGCTGTTTGCGACCCCAATCCGATTGCGTCGGTTGCGCGATCGGCGCAAAGGCCGAGAGCGACTCGAACAAAGCTTCATTGCGCAACGCGATAGTGATCGCCCCGTGGCCGCCCATCGAATGGCCGGTAATCCCGTGCTTGTCTTGCACCGACAGATGCTCTGTCACCAGGTTGCGCAATTCGGTCACCACATAGTCATACATTCGGAAATGCGATTTCCATGGATCGCGGGTGGCATTGACATAAAACCCCGCACCCTGCCCCAGATCATAGGCCTCGTCGTCTGACACCGTGGTTCCGCGTGGCGAAGTATCGGGAAAAATCACCGCCAACCCGTGCCGGGCCGCATGTTGCTGAAAACCGCCTTTGGTCATCGCATTCTCATGCGTGCAGGTCAGGCCTGACAGATACCACAGCACCGGCACCGGACCATGCCTGGCCTGAGGTGGCAGATAGGCACCAAAGGTCATGTCACAGCCGCAGGTTTCCGACCTGTGGGTATAGACCGTCTGGCATCCGCCAAAGCTATAATTCTCGGACACGATCTCCATCGTTTTCCTCAATACTCGACGACGGCGCGGATGGATTTGCCCTGGTGCATGAGCTCGAAGCCTTCGTTGATCTGATCCAGCGAGAGTTTGTGGGTGATCATCGGGTCGATTTCGATCTTGCCGTCCATGTACCAGTCCACGATCCGGGGGACATCGGTGCGGCCGCGCGCGCCGCCAAACGCGGTGCCGCGCCAGGACCGTCCGGTGACCAGCTGGAACGGACGGGTAGAGATTTCCGCGCCTGCAGGGGCGACGCCGATGATGATGCTTTCACCCCATCCCTTGTGTGCGGCCTCGAGCGCAGTGCGCATCACGCCGACGTTGCCGGTGGCGTCAAAGGTGTAATCCGCGCCGCCCCTGGTCAGCTCGACCAGATGCGCCACCAGATCGCCATCGACCTTGGACGGGTTGACGAAATCGGTCATGCCGAACCGCGTGGCCATATCGACCTTGCCGTCGTTCAGGTCGACGCCGACGATCTGGTCCGCCCCCGCCAGCCGCAGGCCCTGGATCACGTTCAGACCGATGCCGCCAAGGCCGAACACGATGGCGCGCGACCCGATCTCTACCTTGGCGGTGTTGATCACGGCGCCAATGCCGGTGGTCACGCCGCAGCCGATGTAACAGATTTTGTCGAACGGCGCGTCGCGGCGCACCTTGGCCAGCGCGATTTCCGGCACAACCGTGTGGTTGGCAAAGGTCGAGCAGCCCATGTAGTGGTGGATCGGGGTGCCGTCCAGCATCGAGAACCGGGTCGAGCCGTCGGGCAAAAGCCCCGCGCCCTGGGTGCTGCGGATCGCCTGGCACAGGTTGGTTTTCGGGTTCAGGCAATATTCGCATTCGCGGCATTCCGGCGTGTAGAGCGGGATGACGTGGTCGCCGACCTCAAGCGTGGTGACGCCCTCGCCGATCTCGATCACGACGCCGGCGCCCTCGTGGCCCAGGATGGCGGGAAAGATCCCCTCGGGGTCGTCGCCCGAGCGGGTGAATTCGTCGGTGTGGCACAGGCCGGTGGCCTTGATCTCGACCAGAACCTCGCCAGCGCGCGGGCCGTCCAGATTTACTTCCATGATCTCAAGTGGTTTGCCGGCCTCAACCGCCACCGCTGCTCGCGTCCGCATCTTTAGTGCTCTCTCCCCTGACGGTTCTCAACTGGAACCCCTTGTCCTAATCCGAGTATGAATGAGGCCGGGTTCAGAACAACTAAGACAATGGTGGGTATTCGCCCGCATAGACTTGCGAGACCGCCTCGGACATAGTTCAGGCACTGAGGGGAATGCTGATGCTGCCATACAAACTCAATGCTCTGACGCTGGCCCTTGCCGGGCTGGCCACACTTGGTCATGCCGCCGATTATGCCGATCCGACCTGGCCCTGCGTGCAACGCAAGGTGGGACAACTGTCGATCGGACTGATGTGGCCCCTGCCCGTACAGTCGCAGGTGGAGACATCGGATCCTGGCACCCAGCGCGATGTTGCCGAGTTGGCACAGACTCTGGCGTTGCGCCGGGTAGATCTGGAACAGATGCAGCCCCGGATCGCCGCATTTGCCGCGAAATACGATGGCGATCCACAGGTTCTAGGCGGGGTTTTTGTCGCTGTCTTCGACATCCTGTCGACTCGCCGTATGCGCATTATCGACGGGATTGGCGATTTTTCTCTCAGCCAGATTGGGCTGGCCGAACAGATCGAAACAACCCGGAACGATATGGATCGCCTGCTGGCCGCTGACGAACCCGATTTCGACCGGGTCGACAAGCTTGAAGAAAAACTGGACTGGGATCAGGTAATCTATTCTGACCGTCAAAAGTCGATCGCCTATCTGTGCGAAACCCCTGTGCTGCTTGAACGCCGCCTGTTCGAAATTGCCCGGATGCTGCAAGAGCTGGTGCGGGAACAGGGCTGAACCATCATTCCCACTCCAATTCCGTAAAGGCGACAGTCGCATTACGCGGGTTGTAGGCATCAAACAGTTGCCATTGCTTGGCTTCGCTATCGGCAATATGGGTGATCGCCTCGCCCAGACGTTCGCCTGAGGCTATCGCCGCGCGGGTGTCGGATTCGAGCGTCTTCAGATAGCGCTGCATGTCGCTGGCCGATACAGGCCAAGGCAGGATCGGCCCCCCGTGACCGGGCACAATCCGACTGGCCCCAAGCGCGATCATCTCGTCCAAAACCGCCTGCCACCCCAGTAACGCGCCATCCAGTGCAGGGGTATGGCGGTGAAAGACCAGATCACCCGTAAACAGGATGCCAGAGTCGCGGTCCAGCACGGTGAGATCGTTGCCCGTATGCGCCATTGGCCAGGCGCGCAGATCCAGCACCCGGCCGCCCAGGTCGATCTCGGCGGTCTGCGAGACGGTCTGTGCGATCTGTACCGCCTCTGTCCCGAGGAAAGACCCCGCGCCGATCAGTTGTTCCAGACTTTCCAGATAATTGGCCTGCCGGTCGGCCAAGGCCCGGTTCAGGTTGACATGGCCCACGGCTAATGCCCCGCCTTGAACCAAGGGGGACGCACCAAGGACATGATCCGGGTGCATGTGGGTCAGAATTACATGGCTGATGGGTTTATCCGTCCGGCTGCGGATCGCCCGCCAGATTCCTTCGCCGATCCAGCGCGCGCTTCCGGTGTCGATTACCGCAACGCTATCGGCGCCGATGATAAAGCCAATGTTGGCGACATCGCCCAGGTTGGCATCATCCGGCTCGGCGATCTCGCCCATATGGACAAAGACGCCGGGCGCGACTTCGTCAAAGTGCAGCACCGGTCCAGTCGGCTGGCAAGTGGGATCCCCGGTCTGAGCGGCCAGCTCGGGCGGGTGCGCTTGCAGTGCCTCCAGACAAGCCGCCTGTGTCGGGGCTTCGTAGCCCGGCAACAACTGGTCCCGGCACGGTGCGCCTGCCAGGCTCATACACAGAGTTAAAACCGCTTCGAACATCGTGTCGCCTCCGCCGCCATAGTGTCACACGCTATTGTGTTCCGCTATCAACCTAAGGTCGCGGTATAATGCGATGTTGAAATGTGGCATAAGGCCCGAAACCCCATGCAGGAGGAGATGGCATGGCCAGACATTTTCGGAACGCTGTGGCGTTTGTGTTGTTGACGGCGACCCCGGTCTGGGCCACCGAAGCGGTCAATAACCCGCTGACCGATAGCGACACCTGGCAAGAGTTGCGCGGCGATATTGTGGGCGAGGTGCCGATTGGCAATGGCGATGCGATGTTGCAGGTCGATGCGCCCTATCGTGCCCATGACGCGGCAACGGTACCGGTGGTGCTGCGCCAGATCGACCCCGGTATACAGATCACGCGTGCGACTGTGGTGATTGACGAGAACCCGGCACCGGTTGCCGCCGAGTTCACGTTTTCCGAAGCGATGGCACCGCTGGAGTTCGAACTGCGCGTGCGTGTCAATCAATATTCCAATCTGCGGGTGATCACCGAAACCCCCGACGGGCTGCAGATGGCGGGGCGATATATAAAGGCATCTGGCGGCTGTTCTGCGCCGGCCACACGGGATCCTGAGGTCGCATTGGCGTCGATGGGCCAGATGAAGCTGCGCATGTTCGGTGAACCGGCGCAGATGTCGACGCCACGGCGCGAGGCCCAGATCATGATACGCCACCCCAATTATTCCGGGCTGCAGCGCGATCAAATCACGCAACTGTTCATCCCTGCGCATTTCATCGATCATCTCGAAGTCTGGCAAGGCGAGGATCTGTTGTTCTCGATGGATGGCGGGATCTCGATTTCTGAAAACCCGGTGTTCCGCTTTACCTACACCGACAACGGGGCAACCGACCTGACGGTGAAAGCGACCGACACGGATGGAAATCGGTTCGAAAAATCCCTGCCCAAGGCAGCGGCCAGCTGAGGCAGGCTTCGGGCCGTTCAGAAACAGATAATCTCGGCTTCGGCCTGTGCGCGGCGCAGGTCGGCGACGGGTGTTTGCGCCGCTACAGCGCTGTTAAAGACCGCCATGCGCTCGCCTCCCACCCGGCGCATAGACAGCACCGTTTCCGCCTGCACATACCGCTCATAGGGCAGGATCGAGGCGATCTCGTCAATTGAACAGGCACAGCGTTCCAGCATCAGGCGGCTTTGCCCATTGGTTGCCATGCAGGCAAAGACATAGTCCGCCCGTGCGGCTGTGGGATAGTCATTCAGCCGTTCGGCGACGCTTTGGGCCCAAGCCCCGCCAGGGAGGCTGACCAAGGTCGCGATCACAAAGGCCAGATGTTTCATTGTACGGCTTCCAACCGGTCAAACTGCAGTTCCAAGAGGTACGTCGGGGCACCCTTTCCGGTCGGGTTCGGTGCCTCTGCAACCAGGCTCAGGTACCAGCCCGGAACGGCATCGGACATGGAAACTCTCAACTCCAGATCGTCAAAACCCTGCATCCGGTCCCGGTTCGGGTCGTCGGCAAAAGGGCGCAGACGCACTGTCTGTACGGAGATTGTCCGCCCCTCGTACTGGGATTGAGTGGTTTTCACCTCGCCTTGTTCGGTCAGGATCTCTTTTACACGGTTACGGATATAGAATGGGCTGCCACCCGCACTTGCGGCCATGTCGCGGATCACCGTTTCATAGAAATACATGATCATTGGATTACCGACGCTGGCCGGAAACCGCCCCAGCGAACGATGTTTGGCTTCTTGACGAAAATCAAGTTCCGCCATTGCAGGTTCGCCCGGTTTGACCACCAGCGCGACATCGCCAGTGCCGCGTGTGGCCGCCTGATCGTCCAGCGCGTTCCGCACCCGACGGCTATAGATCAATTCGGTGCCCCGTTCGATCCGGTCAAGCGTTCCAGTACGGAAGAGAAGATCGTAGGTCTTTGTTTCCGCGGCAGAACTGGCGGTCAGTGACCCAACCAGCACCATAGCGGACAGCGTCAGCATCAGCGTTTTCAACATCCTGAATCCTTCCGGCCTCCAGCTTAGCCCTGTTCTCGGGACTGTCATGGGCGACTTTTGTCTATGCCTGCTCCTGTGTGTCTTCAACACCGTTGGCTTTGGACGGAGGCCAGCGGATTTTCCAATCGATCAGGGCACGAAGGCGCGACAGCCGTACCGGTTTGGGCATGACGGAAAAGTCGTTCCTGACCCCCGTGCGACGCAATACCTCGCTGCGGTCGGCGGTGATCATGATCGCCGGTATCCGCGTTCCGGTCTCCTCGCGGAGCGCGGCGATGGCCCGCACCCCGTCGTCGCTATCGCTTAGCTGGTAATCCGCCAGGATGATGTCCGGGGCCATGCCCATATCGCGCACGTAGGCCAGCGCTTCTTGTGTCGATTGCGCGGCCAGAACCGATGCGCCCCAGCGTTCCAGCCGTTGCGCGGTGGCAAACAGCACATCCGCGTCATTTTCGATCAGCATCACGATGTGATTCAGCGGCAAGTCCCCTGCTTCCCCGGCCAGCACATCGGGATCCGGTTCCATCCGGTGACCTTCGACCACGTCCATTTCGATGCTGAACACCGACCCGGTGCCCGGTTTGGATCGCACCCAAAGCCGGTGTCCCAAATGTCGGCAGGCACGTTCGACCACCGACAGACCCAGGCCCATACCCGACCCCAGGGGAACGTTGGGCGCGCGGGTGAACTCTTCGAAGATGCGTTGTTGGTCTTTGAGCGCGATGCCGATGCCGGTGTCCCAGACCTGTAAAATGACTTTTTGCCCGTGACGCCGACACCCGACCAGAACCCGCCCTCCCGGATGGGTGTACTGGATCGCGTTCACCACCAGGTTCTGCACCGACCGCAGCAAATAGACCGGATCCGAGCGCACGGATACCGAACAGGGAACCATGCAGAGCCGCACGTTTTTTTGTTCCGCGACCGTGGATTGATCGGCATTGATCCCTTCTATCAATGAGCCCAGATCGACCACCGAAGGCGTCACGGCATCTGCCTCGGCGCTGTCGAGCCGTGAAATGTCCAACAACGAATGCAGCAGCTGCTCGGTAGATTCGAAAGCGCCATTCAACCGCTCGACCGTGGGCAGCAGATCGGTGTCATGCGCAGATTCCTTTAGCGTGGAAATCAACAGCTTTGCGGCGTTGATTGGCTGCAAAAGGTCGTGACTGGCAGCCGCCAGGAACCGGGTCTTGGACGAGACTGCCGCCTCGGCGCGCTCCTTGGCCAGCCGCAGGGCTTCTTCGACGCGGGCCTTTTCGTCAAATTGCTCGGTCAGCCGCAGGTTCGCGCGGGTCAACTCGGCGGTGCGTTCCAGCACCCGATTTTCCAGCAGTTCCGTGGCGCGATGTTCCAAGGTCACGTCCTTGAGTTCGACCAACAATCCGCCGTCTGGCAACGCGTTTGCCTGCACTTCCAGCATCCGGCCTGCACCGTGGCGGACCCGTTTGCGCACCCAACCCTGATCCCTGAGCTGCTGCCGCCACGAGTCGGCCCGCAGCATCGCATCGTTCCCGATCAGCGCATGGGTCCGCATGAATTCCAGCAGCCGCTGCAAGGTTGCGCCCTTGCGCAGAACCGTTACCGGAACCCCCAGGATCTGCCGGAACCGGTCGTTTTGCATCATCACTTCGCCATCTGCGGAAAAGGTGCAGACGCCCGAAGTCATGTTCTGAAACACCGCCTGCAGATAGTCTGCTTGCCGCCCAATCAGGTTTTCCTTTTCCGCCCGGTTTTGCCGCACGATAGAGGTTATTTCGGTCAGCAAGAGCACGATGCTGTCCGACCCGGTCCGTTGCACGCTCATCTGATACCAGCGGTCGCTGGTCAGCTCGATCAGCAACGACACCATTGAGGTCCCCCCGGTTCCCGCCATCAAGGTCGATACCGAAGCGCTCAGCTTGCCGTCGATGGAAACCAGATGAGCACTTTGGGGCAGCAGATCGATATAGGCTGGCAAGGGCAGACCCGGCACCACCTGCGGCGACACATCCGGCAGCAAGGCGCGGAACAATTCGTTGCAGATATCCAGTTGCCCATCGGTGAACAGGGCAAACCCCTCTTCCATTGACGACAGCGCATCGGCCAGGTTCTTGCGAGACCGCTCGCGTTCATAACGCGCGCTTTCCAGCTCCGTCGCGGCGCGTTCCAGATCCCGGCTTTGAGCGGCAACCTTTTCCTGCAATTCGATGGCGGATTGAAAGGCATTATAGGCCGAAGGGCCGACCTCGGTCTGCCGGTTTGCCCGGCGCACCAGGGCGTCGATGATCTTGGCCTGTTTGGCGATCTGTATGCTAAGCGGGTCGTCCGCGTTGATCATCGTCACAGCGGATGCCCCTTGTTCGACTCAAAAAAGGCTACGCCGACAAAGGTTTGATTCATATGGACACCGCAATGTTGTTCACCAAAGGTGTTGAATCCAAGGACCCTCCGATTGCGAAAAATGCCCGACACCGCCGCGCCCAACTGCTTTTGCTCGATTTCGAGCTTGCGCAGCACACAGTCAAACCCAAGGATGAAATCGGGTTGTCGGCCTTGGGCGTCGCTGATGCTCAGGCCGGCTTCCAGCGTCTCGATGATCTCTTGTCCACGGCCCAGTGTCATGATCAGCCCGTCATCTATCGCCGCCAGAAACGACAGCGCGTGGCTGTCGGTGACATCGCTGACGGCCCGAACGTAATAGTTCATGTTGTGCCGCACCAGCATCGGGTTTTCTGCAAATATCTGCGGCGACAGCTGGGCGACGGAACAGCCTACCAGCCTTGCATATTCATCCGCTGCCGGGGCACCGTTGATTTCATAGACCAGCCGGTCTTCGGGATTGGCGCGGGTGATCACCAACTGCGTCTCGCCGGGCAGAAAATGGTCGAACCCCAGCCCCTGAAATTGCAGATTGGTCTCGAGCAGCAACAGAACCGCCGCATTGCGGTGAAACCGGCCCCCGTGCAGCACAAAGGTCTTTTCGAACAGCAGCCCGTCGGCTGCCGAGCCACCAAAGATCGGCAGCCCATCCAGAACGGTTTCCAGGGTCGAGACCAGAAGATCCTCTTGTTTGGACAGCCCGTCCGAGAAAATCAGCGCCAGGCGATTCCAGCTTGCGGTGTGAGAGAATCGGTCAGTGTGGCGTTTCGCCATGGCTGCGATCTCGGGGATCGACAGCGGGGCCAGCGGTTCGATCAGCATCGAGGCACAGCGGAAATGGGCCTTGGGAAAGGCCAGAAGCAACAAAGTGTCGGTCTCATATCCCTGCGGCGTGATCTGACCGGCCGTCGTGCAACCGAACACCGGAACCCCGCCCAACGCCGCATCCAGCCCTTGGGCCAGCGCGTCCAGATCGTACCCTTCTGGCGCAAAGGCCAGTGCAAAACAGGTATCGGTGGCATCAATCTGTGCCGCTACCTCGTGCACGGCATCCACGGCATTGCCCGCGCTGGAGCAGGCGACCTTGACAAAACTGGGGTCCGATAGAGCGTTTCGCATCTGCGTCTATTGGTTCAGAAACACGCGTGCTTCGGGCATGTCATCGCCTTTGGCTGCCGCGAGCACTGCACTTTCCACCATCACTGCGGCCTGGGTGCGGTTCTGCACCCCAAGCCGACGCAGCAGGGCCGTGATATGGGCCTTGACCGTGGCTTCGGCCAGCGACAACTCATAGGCGATCTGCTTATTCGGTTTGCCGGCGCAAATCAGTTTCATGATGCGCTGCTGTTGCGGTGTCAGCGCGGCCAGTTTCGGGTGCACCGCTTCGCCGCTGACCGTCTTTTGTGCGCTGCCTTCGGGCATACGATAGCTTTTGGGCACATATTTCCGCCCTGCGGCGATTTCAGTCAGCACAGTCTTCAGGGTCTGCGCCGAGGCATCCTTGCTCAGAAAGCCGGCCGCGCCTTCTGCTAAAAGCGATTGCACCAATTCGACCGAGGCCAGCGAGGAAATCACAAGAATCGGCGTATCCGGCAGTCGTGCGCGCAGGCTGACAAACCCGGAAATGCCGGTGACATCGGGCAGTTTCAGATCGAACATCACCAGATCCGGGCGCAGGTCGGTCTCCAGAGCGGCCAAGGCTTCGCCCAAAGTCCGGGCCTGCCGGATGGCGCTGTTCGGAAACACCAGCGTCAGCGCAGAGGCCAGCGCGTCACTGTAGAGGGGGTGATCATCAACGATCAGAACCGATGATACCGAACCCGGCGGGGCCGTTACATTCATATGTCGCATTGGTCGTCCTCCCAACAGAAGGCTAGCCCAACGGTGACATATTTCAACCGTACTCGGTGACTCGGCAGCGGGTTTTTGCACTTCCGATACCCTGGATACGCTCTAGCCCGCTCTCATGAAGGATCGGGCAAAGGCCGTGAGGTTCGGTTTCGGCGCATTTGGGGCATAAATTGCGCGGTCCAGATCGGCCAGCATCTGAACACGTTTTGCAGACGGGCCGTCGCGCCGCAGCAATGCCGCCGCGCTGCGTCGAACCGTTTCCAGACGGCCGGAGCGTGCGGCCTGGCGCAACTGCCGCACCGCCGGGTCGAGAACGGAAAACCGATGCAAGGCGCGTATCCCGACCGGCCGCCAGCCCTTAACCGCAACTGCCGACCCGAGGCCAAATACCGCCATGGCAAGTGCCGCAACCGGCCAGCCCGGCAGAGTTGCGGGTGGCGGCGGTGGTCCGGTTCGGGCGGTCGGATCAGGCACACCATCGGCCCCATAGGCGACACGCTGCGCCGAAATCGCCACCGTGCGCTGTTCGCGCAAGGCGGTGTCGAAATAGGATAGCGTGAAGGGTTCGACAATGGTGGATGTGCCATTGGTTGGCCGGATGGTCCAGCGCCAGAACGCATGGGTCACCGGCCCGTTGGGTGTCAGTTCAATCAGGCGCTTGTCCGGATGCGGAAAGATCATTGCCGAAGGCGAGCGCAAGTCTGGCATTGGCGGGATCATCTCGGGCGTGACCCCCAACGCCGTGACACGTATCATGCGCAGCACGCCTTCACCCGGCGCGAGCTGGTCGGGCGTATTCGACCAATGGTCGGCCACCTTCAGCCGCGCGGTCGGGAACCACCAGCCGTCGGCACCCTGTGCCGGAGCGGGATCAACCGAGATCGTCACCGGCTTGGATTGGACCGGGTAATCGAACCAGTCGTCACCTTCGTCCGTCAGGGTCAGATGATGCACGAAGGGGCCGATGGTCAAACGGCCGGGGCGGTCGGGATAGATCGCCATTCGCCGCTCCATGACCTTGACCTTTTCTCCATTGATCCGGGTGTCTGTCCATGTATCTTGCCCCAGCTGGGTCCAGCTGAACCCCTCGAAATCCGGCTGCTGCAGGCGTTCAAGTGTGATGTGACGTCGATAAACGCCGCGGATCGTAATTAACACCATCTCGCGCTCGTATCTCTGTGCTTGGGGGGCTTGCACGCTCACGCTCAGCTGCAGCTGGCCCGGCAGAACGGTGTCCGATTGCGCCAGCGCATGCAGCGGCCAGATCAGCAGTACGGCCAGAAACCATCTCATCGCGGGTCCTCCGGTGCCGGGGCGGACAGACCCAGCTTGGCGCGGCGCTTGTGTTCATGGGCGATCCGCGCCGCCAGGTATTCGCCCGGTACATCCGATAGCTGTTGCAGCCAGCGGTCGTCGGCCACCATGAACTTGTCGTCAAAGATGCGCCGCACCTTCTGCTCGCCGCGACTGGCCAGTTCGGCCATGCTCAGCATGGTGGTGGCATTGGTTACATCACTGCCGGTGCCGACGGCGCGGGCAGCGCCGCGTGCGACGAAAGACTCGGCCTGCGGACCTTCGCCTTTCCGATCCGGAAACAATGCCAAGGCGTCCGGATCGATCCCAAGACTGGCATAAAAGGCCGCGATCACCTCGAAATTGGCGAGCGCATCCGGATTGCCCGCCGCGATTGCCACGTCATAGGATTCGAGCGCAGCGGCATAGGCTCCGCGTTGCGCTTGGGCATTTCCCAGATTGTAATGTGCCCCGGCCTCGGCAAAAGCCTGCGCAGCGCCGGCCATGTCCTTGGCACGATACAGCGCCACGCCGCGCCAGCCGGGATCGGAAAACAGTCCTGCTGACAGGCCCGGCAAGCCCGCCGCAAGCAACAGGCGGCCAAAGGGTGCGGTGCCGCCCAAAACCGATGCCAAGACCAGGCAGGCCAAGGTGAGGGCCGCCAAGCCCCTCATGCCGGTGACCTTCGGAACAGAAGAAGCAGTGGAAACAAGGCCAGCGCCAGCAAATAGCGACCGCAGTCTTTCCAGAACAACAACGGGTAGTCCTGTTGCTGCAATCGAGTGCGCGCCGCATCCCCCAACCAGGCCGCCAATGCGTCAGTCTGCGCAAGCGTAAAAACCTGACCATCACCAACCCCCGCATGTGCCAGCATCTGCGGGGTCGGATCCGTGAGCGAGACCAGTGACAGCCGCGCGCCCTGTTCCGCGATCCGCCCGGTCTGTTGCAGGGACTGTACATCCAGTCCCGCGCCATCGGTGAACAGGACCACATCGCCGGCAATCACCCCGGCGTCTTGCAGCAGCCGCACCGCCAGTTCCAGACCGCGTTCAGGGCGCGAACCGGGATCGGGCACGGTCTTTGGGTCGATCAGGGAAAAAGTTTGCCCCAACTGTGTCTTGTCCGCGGTCATGTCGGTTGCGACATAGGCGTCACCGCCATAGACGATCAGGCCCCCCGGGCGCGTGCCGAGCGCGGCAATACCGAACCGCCCCATGGTCGACATCTGCGTCCAGCGCGCATCCTCGGTGACGCTGGCCGAGGCATCGACCACAAACAGAACCCCATCAAGATTGCGAAACGATACCGTGTCACGCCGTTCAAACGCCGGACCGGAAAGCGCCAGCATCGCGATTGCCGCTGCCGCCAGCGCCGCCCCCGATGACAGACGGCTGGCACCGGGATCGATCCGCCCCAGCACCGTCAGGGCCTGAAGCAACTCCGGATTCGCGATGCGCGCCCAATCGCCCAATCCGCCCCGGTAGCGAAACAACCACCCGCCATAAGCAGCCAGAGCGATCAGCGCCAACAGCCACAGCGGGCGCAGTAGGGTCAGATCAAGTGCACTCATCCGGCCTCCCTCCAGGCCAGCAGCAGACACAGCAGGGCGGCCAGCGCGGCGGGCCAGATCCAGTAGTCGCGCCAGACTTCTGCGGCCAAACCATCCGCCGGGTTTGCCTCAAGCCGATCCAGCGCTTCGGTCACCGCAACCAGGTCCCGAGTGGTCCGAACGCGGAAACTCTGCCCGCCTGAAACCTCCGAGATCGCCTGCAGAGTCTGGGCGTCGACCACGCCGCGTTCACCCGCTTCGGCGGTGTCCAGATCCTTGGGTCCCAGAGCAATAGTGTGAACCCGCACGCCCATCCGCGCGGCCAGCTCTGCAACGCCGCGCGGGTTGGTCGCACCCGCATTGTTGACGCCATCCGACAGCAGGATCGCCACCCGCGAGGCGGCATCGGACCGGGCCATGCGTTTCAGCGCCAGCCCCAAACCATCCGAGATGTTGGTCGCGCGCCCGGAGATTCCGATGGTCGCCTCTTCGATGCGGCGGGCCACCGCTTCGACATCGAAGGTGAAGGGCGCGGCGTAATACGCTTCTGAACCGAACACGATCAGCGCCACCCGGTCCCCGCCCCGGCGGCGGGCAAAATCCGCGCCCACGGTTGTGACCGCCTGCAGACGCGTGATCCGCTCGCCGTTCAGATCGAAATCGTCCCGCACCATTGATCCGGACAGGTCCAGCACAATGGCCAGATCCCGTCCGCTCACCTTTAGCGCGGAAACTGGCGACAGGTCACGCGGCCCGGCCAGGGCCAGCAACATCAGCACCCAGACAGCCCACAGGGTCAGTCGCGCAGGCCGATCCGTGGAGGCACCCGCCCCCGCCCCGATCAGAGACTCGCCGATCCGCTCGGGCACCATGAGAGCCCTCCCGCCATTGGCGCGCGCTCCCAGCAGCCGGATCGCGGCAAGGGGCAGCGGTAGCAACAGCAAGACCCAAGGATCGGCCAATTCAAACATGGCGCTCGACCTCGGCCTGCAGGGTTTCCAGATCCAAACTGTCCCGCGGGCGATACAGCCGGTCTTTCAACAGCGCATACCGTTCCGGCGCATGGTCGCGAAGCAGATGCAGGCATGCAATTCGGCGGGCCGGTTCAGGCAGTGCAGCCAGGGCCGCCACCCGGTCCGCCGCGTTTGGTACCCGTGCGGTCGGGCGGCGCAGGCTGAACAAGCGGAACAGCGATGCCAGCAGCAACGCCGCAAGACCGGCCAGAGCCACGGCGGCGGCGATCTCCGCAATGTTGTCTCCGGCAGTGCCGGGCGGCAGGTGGATGTCGCGCAACCCGGCCAGCATAGCGGTTTCGCTCAGTCCGCTCTCGTTCATGCCGCGCGATCCGGTGGAAAAGCCGCGGCGATGCGGCGTGCGGTGTCTGTGACCGGGTCGCCCGCATCCAGCACCAGTGCCGGTCGGCCTGCAATCTGCACAATGGGCCTGGCCGATTGTTCGGATGCAGCGCCCAATCGAATCCGTGCGCGCCGCCCATCCGGCAAGCGGATCGGATATCGTCCCCGCGGCAGATGGCGGCTGTCGGCATCAGTGATCAACACCAGGCGCGGCGTGCGGCGCCGGGCCAATGCATCCAGCCGATCGGCCAGGTCTTGCCCCGGCACATCGAAACCCGAAGCCAGGACCAACTCGGATCCCGCCGGCGCGAACCGGTCGGCGCGCGTCAGCCCGCCGTCCAGAGGGTGGTCCCGGATCATTCCGGTCTGAACCGCCGCAAGACCGGCATGATGGGCCTGAACCATGCCACCTATCACATCCAGCATGCCGCGCGTGCGCCCGCGCGGCGGAACCACGATCGGATCAGTGGGAGTGATCGCCAACAATGCCACCCGCCCACCGGTCTCGACCACGTTCCAGCCGATCATCGCCAGTGCCTCGGCCGCCGCCACCGAGCGAAAGGCGCGGCGGATTCCCCAGAACATCGCCGGGCGAAAATCGGCGACCAGCAAGGTGATGCGATCACGTTCCTGTTGAAACTGACGAATATGCAACCGCCCGGTGCGCGCCGTGGTGCCGCGATCAAGATGGCGAATGTCATCGCCGGGCACATATTCGCGTATGTCGGCGACCTCAAGCCCATGGCCCTTGCGCCGGGTGGTAAAGCCGCCGGGCAACGCCGACAGCACCGGGGCCGCATCGGCCATCAGCGCAACGCGGCGCAAAGAAATCAGCGCATCGGCGCTCAGGGCAACGCCCGCGACCGATAACGCCCGCTTCACAGCGGTTCGACGCGGGCCAGTATATCGGCCACCACGTCGCGCGGTTTACGTCCCTCGGCCACTGCGCGCCAGGTCAGAACCATGCGGTGCGCCAGCGCATCGGGGGCCAACAACGCAACATCTTCGGGCAGTGCAAAGTCGCGCCCCAGAAGAAAGGCCCGCGCCCGCGCCGCCGCCGCCAGCGCCAGCGAACCACGCGGTGACACGGCATGTTCGATATCCCTGGCCAAGTCGCCCTCGCGGGTGGCGACCACCAGCCGCACGATGTAATCGCGCAGTTCAGGTGCCAGATGCACTTGGCGTACCTTGGCGCGTGCCGCATTCAGCTCGGCCAAAGTCATTCGGTGCGGTATGGACGTGCCCCCGCAAGCCTCGGCCTCGACCAGATCCAGGATCTGCCGTTCCGTTTCGATATCCGGCAAGGTCAACAGAACATGCAACAGGAAGCGGTCCAGCTGGGCCTCGGGCAAGGGAAAGGTCCCGTCATGTTCGATCGGGTTCTGCGTCGCGACGACCAGAAACGGGTCGGGCAGCGGATGGGTCTCGTTGCCGGCTGTGACTTGGTTCTCCGCCATCGCCTCCAGCAGCGCCGACTGCACCTTTGGCGGGGCGCGGTTGATTTCGTCCACCAGCACCAGATTGTTGAACACCGGGCCTCGCACGAATTCAAAGCTGCCGTTCTGCGGGCGATAAACCAACGTGCCGGTCAGATCCGACGGCATCAGGTCCGGAGTGCATTGGATGCGGGCAAAGCTGGCTTCGACCGCATCCGAAAGCCAACGCACCGCCCGTGTCTTGGCCAATCCGGGCGGGCCTTCGACCAGCAGGTGCCCGCCGCAAAGCAGTGCAACGAGCAAACGTTCGATCAGCTTTTCGTGTCCGATCAGGCCTTGCGCCAACTGCGCGGCCAGTAATCCAGCGCCCTCGGGCGGGTCAGCCGGTCGTATATCCATCATGCCTCCCTGCCACATAGGCTGCGGCCCTCTGGAGCCTAGCCTATGCCGCGTGGAGCGTGCGGCAAACACCCCCATAGGTCTTATCCGCGCCTCTGTGTCGGCGACGGAAGATGTGATTTCTTGGGGCCGCCGCCCCCCCGCCCCGCATTGATTTTTGCAAAATAGATTGCTGGTGCGGTTGATCGGGGCGACTCGACCCCGACCCCGACCCCGACCCCGACCTAAAGGCATTTGTTTTAAAACCTTTTATCAAGTTCGGCAGCCATCCCGATGTCGGCATCGCCCTCTGGGCAGCAGCCTGACTGCCCATTAACCCGGTTCATGGGGTTCGCTTCAAGCTTTCCGGACCTACGCCCGCATCCTGCAACTGTTCCCGATCCGGCAGGTCACGCAGCGATTGCAGATCGAATGCAACGAGAAACTGGTTGGTCGTGACAAATGTGTAGGGTGCTCCGCGTCTCGGGCTGCGCGGGCCAGTGGCGATCAGGCCGTGCGCGTGGAGCCGCCCTATCAGGTCGCGATTGATCTCCTTGCCAAAGATGTCCTTCAACCCATCGCGCGTGATGGGCTGATTATAGGCAATCGCCGCGAGCACTGCGATGTCGAATTCACGCAGATCCAGATCTTGCCCGCCCGCATCGGCCGCCGCACGGATTACAGCGGCATAGGCAGGCCGGCTGCGCAGACCCCAGGCGTCAGCGACCCGGGTGATTTCATAGGGCCGGTCTGCCAGATCTGCCGCGAGGTCCTGGACCAACAGGTCCACCGACGCCCCCTGCCCCACTACCCGCGCCAGGTCTTCGCGCGGGACCGGTGACGCGCTGGCGAACAACACCGCCTCGATCCGACGCATCCACTCGCGCCACCGCAGTTCAGGCGGCAGTTCTTCCAGTTCACGATCCAGGCCGGGCTCGGATTGATTCTTGGCCATTTGGGGCCGCCTGCCCGTGCCGCGAACCTGGGCCTCAGTGCCGCCGGTCATGATTACACTCCGTACAGTCGAAACGTGTCGCGCCCGGTGAGTTCGCGCACCGCCCCCAAGTCTACCAGACGGTCGCACAGCCGCCGCGCCGCGCGATCGGACATGATACCGGACAAGGCGACGGATGGTGACAGCGCGTCTTTGGTCAGAAACATCTGCACCGCCGGGCCTGCCGCCTTGGCCCGCAGTTTCGGGGTCACGGCCTTCAGTTTGGCGGTCCGCCGGGCCAGATCCGAAGCGGTCGTTGCCGCCTGATCGGCCGAGGTCACAATTGAGCGGTGGCAGGCCAGTCGCAGATCGGCACCGGTCTGGCGCAGATCCCGTCCGGTCAAACCGGCAGCCAACAGCGGCAAAGCATGATCCCACCCGACCGCCCGCGCGAGGGCCGAATCGGCCAGAATCAGCGCCACCGTGTCTTCGCCCGGGCACTCGGTCAGCACGGTCTGCAAAACCTGCGCCGCGCGCGCCACCGGTCCGCCGCGGCCGCCTCTCAGCCACCCCGGCAGATGGTTGGCAAAGGTTTCGGGCAACGCCCTTTTCAAGGTCGCCACCGAAATCGGTCGCGCCACCGAACGCCGCCATTGCTGAAAGACCGCGCCAGCCGGTCCCGGTTGGTCGCCCGGGCGCAGCATATGTACCTCGTCGCGCATCGCCGCCGTCTGCTCGGGTCGCCCGGCCAAGGCCAGGCAAGACTCTGCCGCGCGCAGAGCCAGACGCTCGCGCAACAGGGCATGGGGAACTGTCGCGCGGGTCAACACAACATGCAGTGCTGCCAAAGCTCCACCAGACAAAAAAGCCATGTCTTCAGAAGTTTCAGCACGGATCGAACTTACCCAACCGGGAAGATTCTGTAAGCTGTCGAGGTCACTATTCAGACTGGGTTGGATATATGTCATACGGGAAAGCGTACCTCATGACGGCGCTTGTTTCCACATCGTTCACCACTAACCGCCGCTGCATTTTCAACTCTGCCGAAAATGGACGCGCATCTGCTTGGCATCGTGACCATATCGAATGCCTGCGAGTCCCTGTCGGCGGTGGGCCTCGTTCAGGTGGAACTACAATGCGACGAAAGGCTACGGGGCCGGTCTGGCCATCGCCAACATGGTGCGCGAACAATCCGGCATCAAAATGGAAATCACCTCGCCCCACCCAAATTCGGATCGAAGGTTCCCGGCCAGCTTGCAACTGCCGATAACCTATCGCTCGCGACTGCTGCTGGGTTTGCGATTTCGCGATTTCCTGATCATTTCTTGAAGGTCGACCGCCATTGTCCAATGAGGCGCAGGCGCCTGTGCTGGTCTCCGGCAACAAGCAGGGTAGGCTCAATGCGGATGTCGCGTCGGGCGCTTATGGGAAGGCCAGTTGCCTCGCTGTCCTCGAGATCCACGAGTTTACTTTTGGCGAGAACGGATTGACCTTCCGAAGAAAGAAGAAAATCCAGCAGGTCCGCAGACGCCGCCGGGTTTCGAGCTCCACGAGGGATCATATAGGCGCGTGAC
Source organism: Sedimentitalea nanhaiensis DSM 24252 (assembly GCF_000473225.1). Lineage (GTDB taxonomy): Bacteria > Pseudomonadota > Alphaproteobacteria > Rhodobacterales > Rhodobacteraceae > Sedimentitalea > Sedimentitalea nanhaiensis. Next base: position 3,884,467 of record NZ_KI421509.1, on the reverse strand, counting down.
AGGAAAAGCGTGTAGTCCTCTGGTTTGATGACGCCAATGTTTTCCGAAGCGATGGCGTCCACATAGGACCCCAGCACATTGTAGGCGATAAGATAGCGCCCGGTGGCAACCCTCTTGATGATTTCTGCGGAACAGCAGGTCGCGATGGCCCGGCTGCGGGCGAACCCCTCTAACAGCGCGCCGAAGGTTGTCGCCTCGAGACTGTCTGCGAACGCGAAAAGGTAACCCAGCCCAGATGCTTCTATGTCATAGGTTGCGATCTTGTCTTGATATGTCTGACCACGCTGGCGCATCAGATCGAGCAGTGCAAACCGTGTGCGGGGGACCTCACTCTCGGGCACCAGGCTGGTGTTGTAAATGATAACCGCGGCTTCGTGGGTGACACCCCACAATTCGTCGCGCCAAATCCGGGAAGGCGCAAGCGCCGCAGTCAGATCCGACCTGTATGGGCTGGCGCATGCACGATTGACCAAATCGACCATCTGGTGAATTGCCGACGAGAACACTGCATCGGCCTGTGCCACCTCTCCTTTGCATGCAGAAAGACTGTTCGCATAGAGCGCGTTTGAGCCCCATTGCTCATAGATGACTGAGACCATTGGATTTTTGGCGACAAATGCCTGAAGTGCGGGCCGCAGGATCAAATAGTCCGTTGTTGAGCGGACAACCAATGCCGTAGCAGCCTCGCCGGCCGCCGCAGGGACGAGTTCCACCGCTTCCTGCGCGGTGACCGGGGCCTGCGTGGCAAGGACCGCGACGAGAATCCTAAGCAGATTGCGGATCATGTGGCACTTTCCCCGGATACCGGAAGCTCGATCGCGGCACAAAACCCGCGAGAGGTCCGGTCGAAATGAAGCCGTCCGGCAAACGCCTCGGCCACCGACTGCGCGATGGACAAGCCCAATCCGGTGCCGCCGGAAACGACTGAGCGCTCGAACCGCTTTCCAAGACGCGACAACACATCCGACGAAGGCCCAGTTCCAGCGTCCTCGACCCAGAGAGACGCTGTAATTCCGTCCAGTGACACGCCTATTCGGATCGGTGGCTTGCCATGCCGCATCGCGTTGACCAAAAGGTTCTTGGCAGCCTCGCCCAATGAAATCTCATCTGCCATGACAACGACAGGATCGGGGCCGATGACCAATTCAACCTCGATCCCGGGCGCGATCAACTCATGGTCGCGCTCTTCGACCACCGCCAATGCAATGTCGCGCAGATCCACCGGGACAGGGGGCGCATTGTCGGTCCGGTGAATGACCAGCGCACGCGACAGGATCTGATCCAGCAGGTCGCCAAGCGACCGGGTTCGCCGCAACAAATGCTGAAGCCTTTGCGCCTGTCTTTCGGGCGGCTCTTGTTCCAGCGCCAGTTCTGCCTGGGCGCGGATCGCAGCAACCGGCGTCCGCAGTTGGTGGGCCGTATCCGAAATCAGATGACGCATGGAATCCACCTGTCGTTCCAGCCTCAGCATAAAGCGGTTGAGAGCGACGAGCATGACGCCCACCTCTGCCGGAACATTGGTTTCCATTGGCGTCAGGTCGTAGGGATCGCGCGCCGACAATTCGTCTGCGATTCGGCCAAGTGGGCGCATGGCCGAGCGCACGACGAGAAACGCGATCAAGATCAAGGCGACGCCGGCAAACGCAGCGGCGGTCATTGCCCTGCTCGCCAGATCAAATGCCATGGCGTTTCGCGCTTGCAAGGTTTGCCCCACAATGACCGAAACATTGCCCGAAAAGTTCCGTTCTGCAAAGCGCCGGACAACAGCTACAAAACGCGCAGGCTCGCCCTGCATCCGTTCATCATAGAAAAACGTGTCGCTGCCTGGGCGGTGCCGGCCCTCCGGTATCCGCGCGGTGTTATGACCGGTGAGCAAATTTCCAGATGGTCCACGCACAGCATAGGTGATGCGGTCATTGGACGCGAGCCCGAGGAGGGCAAAGGCCGAGACCGGAAGATCGGCCAGCGGCGCGCCATCGATCACGTTTATGGATTCGGCAATGTCCTGTGCCGCGCCGACCAGCAGTCTGTCGTAGGCTTGGCGGGCGGCGGCGCGCCCGTAGGACCAGGATGCGAGCGCAACGATAATCCCGCCGATGGTCAGGACGGCAAAAACAGCGATCATGACACGCGACAACAAGGATCGTTGGGTTGCTATTGCCTCAGTCATCCTCGCAGATCCGGTAGCCGAAACCGCGCTGGGTCTGGATCGCGACACCGGATCCGGAGATTTTCTTTCGGAGCCGCGCAATGTAAAGTTCGATTGCGTTCAGACCGACATCCATCTCGCTGAATGCGAACAGCCCCTCATACAGGCGATCTTTGCTCAGAACCTGCCCCACCTGACGCAGAAGCAGGCCCAACAAAGCCGCCTCCCGTCGGGTTAAATCCAGCCTGTCGCCAGAGATTTCGGCAGTCTGCGACGAGGGCCAATAGCTGAGCGGACCCAAGCAAATGACATCGCGTTTCTGTTCGTTGTTCCGGCGCGTCAAGGCACGCAGCCGGGCTTCGAGTTCACGCTGATCGAAGGGCTTGACCAGGTAGTCGTCGGCTCCCAGATCAAGGGCTCCGACACGGTCATCCACCGAGAACTGGGCCGTGAGCATGAGCACCGGAGTCCTGTCCCCGCGCGCCCTGAGCTGGCGCAACAGTTCGGTGCCGGTTCCGTCGGGCAGATTGATATCCAACACCGCGGCATCGTAACGTTGCACCGCAAAGAAATCCTCGGCCGTTTCGACATCGCCTGCCAGATCGCACGCCATGCCGACCCGCCCCAATCGCGCGGCTATGGCTTCGGCCAGATCTGCAGCATCTTCCACAATCAGGATTCGCATGATTCGTCCGCTTCCTCCCGATTTGGACGTTGCTTTCACGGTGAAAAATGCTGTGACAGCTTGGTGACAGGATTCACTGGTAAGGTTCTTTTAGCCCGCCAGGAGAGCGCTGCAAACCGCAGTCGTATCGGCGGCGCAGCATCCGGCGTGCGCGAGCGCCAGATTTGCCCTACGGAGGAGATAGAGAATGTTATTCAACGCAAGCAGGCTGGCAATCGCAGCCGCGATTTTGTGCACATCCACACTGGCCGCATCGGCCCAGAATTATTCCCCCGAGAACCCCGAGTGCATTGCGCCTGCCAACCCCGGTGGCGGTTGGGACTTTACCTGCCGTCAAGTCGGAAAGTCGTTGCAGGATCAAGGACTGCTCGATTCGACCATGCAGGTTGTCAATCTCGCGGGTGGCGGTGGCGGTGTCGCCTTCGCCGAGGTCGTGAACAAGCGTGGCGATGACAATGATCTGATCGTTGCGGCCTCTTCGGCAACCGCAACCCGTCTGGCGCAAGGTGCCTACCCGGGCAATACCATGGATCAGGTGCGCTGGCTTGCCTCGATCGGTGCGGATTACGGTGTCATCGCAGTGGCCGCCGACAGCGAGATCGCTGATCTGCCCCAACTTCTGGAAATCATCAAGACCGACCCAACAGCGATTTCCCTGGCTGGTGGCTCTGGCGTTGGTGGCTGGGATCATCTAAAAGTTCTGATCGCCGCACGCGAATTTGGCGTCCAAGACGTCCGCACGGTGAAATATATCGCTTTTGATGGCGGTGGGGAGGCCGTAACTCAACTGCTGGCAGGATCGGTCCAGGCTTTCACCGGCGACCTCTCCGAAGCCAGGGGCTTTGTGGAAAGCGGGGACATCCGCGTCATTGCGGTTCTGGCTCCCGAACGTCTGGGCGGCGAATTTGCCGAGATGCCGACCGCGAGAGAACAGGGCATTGATGCCATCGGTGCAAATTGGCGTGGCTTCTACGCGCCCGGCGGCATGTCCGATGCGGCGTATGATGCATGGGTTGCAAAAATCGCCGACCTCTACGCGTCTGACGCATGGAAAGAGGTCATGGAGGCAAATGGTCTTGCTCCGCTTGATCTGCAAGGGGCTGCCTTTGAAGAGTTCGTTTCGAGTTCCGTGAACCAGATTCAACAGATCTCGAGAGAAATCGGCATTATCAAGTAAGCGCTGCACGCTGACTGGTTACATCCGGAGGCGCTGCGGATCCACGCGGTGCCTCCGATCGAACACTTCTGACATATCCAGCCAAAGGAGATCTCAATGAGCGATCGTATTTTCGGCATCTTCGGCCTGCTCCTCGCCATAGGTTTTGCCTTTGCCGCCTTCACGATTGAGGAGAGTTTTCTTTCCGATGCCGTCGGCCCCAAAGCCTTCCCCCTGATCGTGGCCACAATTCTCGGGCTTTCGAGCCTTGTGATTGCGCTGCGGCCCGATGCCGAACCCGATTGGCCTGCACTTCGCCGTCTGGTGGAAGTCGTCTCTGCAGTGGTTGTGATGGCCCTCTACGCAAAGCTGTTGCCCGTTGCCGGTTTCGTGATCGCCACGGCCCTTGCCGCGACCTATCTCTCTTGGCGCTTGGGATCGCCCTTGGTTGGTGCCATCGCGACAGGCTTTGGCACTTCGATTGGCATCTATGTCGTTTTCCATCTGGTGCTGGGGCTTTCGCTCGCCCGCGGCCCACTCGGTTTCTAAGGAGGCGCTGCAATGGAAACTTTCGCAAATCTCGCAGACGGCTTCGCCATCGCACTGACATGGCAGAATCTGCTATTGGCATTGCTCGGCTGCTTTCTGGGCACTGTAATGGGGGCTTTGCCCGGGCTTGGACCGTCCAATGGTGTGGCAATTCTGATCCCTCTGGCCTTTACCCTGGGGTTGGGCGCGACGCCGTCCCTCATTCTTCTTACGTCGGTATATTACGGTGCGATGTATGGAGGGCGTATTTCGTCGATTCTGCTCAACATTCCGGGCGATGAACCCGCAATGATGACATGCTTGGATGGCTATCCAATGGCCCAAAAGGGCATGGCAGGCCAAGCGCTGTCACTCTCCGGCATTGCCTCTTTCGTCGGGGCGTTCTTTGCCACATGGGGCTTGATCTTTCTCGCGCCGCAGTTGGTGAAAATTGCACTGTTGTTTGGACCTGCCGAATATTTCGCACTATTTGCACTGGCCTTCATGACCTTGGGCGGCGTGTCCTCGACCAATCAGGCCAAATCCGCCTTTGCAGCAGCCCTCGGACTGGGCCTCGCGACGGTTGGCGTCGATACGCAAACCGGCGTACCGCGATTTACCTTTGGAGAGGTTCACCTTTATGACGGTCTTGATTTCCTTGTGGCGATCGTGGGCCTCTTCGCCTTGTCCGAAGTCTTTATTTTCCTCGAAAACCGCCATGGCAATTCCGACGCAAAAAAGAGCAAGCTGGTCATCGGTCGGCTCACCACGCCGCTTTCGATGCTGAAGACCTGCACACCCACAATGCTTCGCACCTCGGTTCTGGGTTTTCTTGCCGGGGTCCTGCCGGGTGCAGGCGCGTCACTGGGCTCGTTCATTTCCTACTCGATGGAAAAACGGCTTGTGGATAAGGAAGGCACATTCGGAACTGGCGACCCACGCGGCGTAGCCGCCCCCGAAGCTGGCAACAACGCGGCAGCCGGGGGTGCGCTGGTGCCGATGCTGGCCCTTGGGGTCCCCGGATCCGGAACCACTGCGGTTCTCTTGGCAGTCCTTCTGTCGCTTAACATCACGCCGGGCCCATTGCTCTTTGCCAACAACCCGGACGTGGTCTGGGGCCTGATAGCAGCACTTTTCATTGCCAATTTAATGCTTCTGGCAATGAATATCCCGATGGTCAGCCTGTTCACACGACTTCTGCTCATTCCCCCGCGCATCCTGATGCCAATCGTTGCGATGGTTTCCTTCGTCGGGATTTACGGCATATCCGGATCCTCGTTCGATCTTTTGGTAATGATCGGGTTCGGGGTCATGGGTTGGGTGCTTCGTAAACTCGACGTGCCTCTGGTCCCGATCATTCTGGGTACGTTGTTGGGGAACGCGATGGAAAACAACCTGCGCCGCGCGATCACCATCGACAATGGAAATTGGTTCACCCTGATCGACAGCCCGCTTGCAATCGGCCTTTGGGTAGTGGCGATAATCGGTTTCGTTCTACCCCTGATTTTCGGGCGCAAGGTTCGTGCTGGCATGCACCAAAGAAGAGATGAGGAAAGTTCTATAACAGACTGATCATAAAATATAATCCATCTTAAAGGGGTGCGAAGTCATACGGGTTGTACAGATTTTTGCGAATGTACGCTCTTGTCCTTTGCATCCCTTTTTGCACGGGGGTCCGGCACCGCTGGCAGTGATAGGTGATACAGGTTTAAGTTCAATTGCTCTAGATGTGTAGTGCCCGCCAAGCCGCCGCCTCGCCTCAAGTGCCAGTTCGCGCGGACATCGCAAATGAGGCGCCTTGAACCACTCCCGTCTCCGTGCCGACAGCTCGCGGATGCGCACCGTAAACTTAATTGGTCTGGGCTGTTGCTGGTGTCGGTGTTCGGCTTCAGCAGGATGGTCAGTGGTTATCGGGGGGCTGGCTGCGCGCCTCGGCAGCGAGGCAGTTGAGATTGGGAGAGGTCAGGCTCTCCAGGAACGCTTCGAGATCGCCAAGCTCGGCATCCGACAGCCCGAGCGGATAGACGAGCGGGCTTTGTTCGGGATGTCCCGGCCCTCCCTCGTTGTAGAAGTCGAGCACCTCGCGCAACGTATTGAATCCGCCATCGTGCATATAGGGTCCGGTCATCGCGACATTCCGCAGCCCGGGCGTGCGGAACTTCCAGCGGTCGGCGGGGTCCTCGGTGATCTCGTAACGGCCAAGATCGGCTTCGCGCTTGCTGCTGACAGAGGCAACGCGGTCGAAATCGACATCTACAAAGACACCTGGGGCCAGCTGCACCCGGGTGGTTTCGGGTGGGTTCTGCCGCATCTCTTCGCGCAGAAAGCCATAGCCGGTATCGTGAAAGGCCTGATCGGTGAACAGCGCGTGGTCATCTCCTATCGGATGGCATCCGGCGCAATCGGCCTTGCCGGTAAAGAGTTCGAACCCGCGTTTCTGGGCCGGGCTCAAGGCGTCGGCCTCGCCGCCATAGTGCCAGCGGTCGAAGGGCGCATTTCCCGCTAGCAGGCTGCGCTGATAGGCGGCCAGCGCCTGGCCCATCCGGTCCAGCGACGCCGGTGCTCCGAAAGCACCCTGGAAGCGGGCGTGATAGGTGCTGTCGCGGTTGAGGAACGAAACCACCCAGCCAGCCGAGGGGTTGGCCATCTCGTTGCGTGCCACCAGCGGCGCGATGAACTGGGTTTCCAGCGTCTCGTCCCGCCCGTCGTGAAAGAGCGGATTGAGAAAACCGACATTCAGCAGTGTGGGCGAGTTGCGCTTGACGCTGCGGCCCTCGACGCCCACGGCGCTCTGCAATTTCCATGTGGTGAAGGCCTGTTCGGGTACGTGGCACATCGCGCAGGACATGGTCTTGTTGATCGACAGGCGCCGGTCGAAGAACAGCTTGCGACCGAGTTCGATCTTGGCCGCAGTCGGCGGGTTGTCGTCGGGATGCGGCATCGGCGGCAGGCCGAGCTGCGGGACCTGGCTGCGGATAAGCGCGCGTTCGGCCCAGTCGCCGTCGCTCTTTGAACAGCTCGCCGGATCAATCGGCGTCGGCAGCCCGGCGCTGCCGGGCTGTGGTGTCAATTGCGTCGCGGGGCCCCGCGTGGTGGTGGCCAGATCCGTGGCGCTTTGCGCACGGGCCGACGCTGGATGCAGAACCACACCCGTCAGGACAAGCGCCCGAAGACATGCCCGCCCCATCATTCAGATCAGCCCTTCTTCCATCATCAGCGTTTCGACATCTGTCATCAGAAGCCGCGGGTCGATCAGGCCCAGCCCGTAGATGTTGCGGATCTGACCTGCGCCATCGACGAGGAATATACGCAGCAGGTGGCTGATGTTTTCCTGATCCTTGCTACGGTCCACGGCCTGACCATACCCATTCAGGATGGGCTGAAGCTCCGCCTGTCCGGAGGTGGTGAGCACATGCCATTCCAGCTTCTTGTCGGCATTGCCATCCGAGATGACCGGATAGGCGAAAGCCTCGATTGCCTCGACCGTGTCGCGTTCGGGATCGAAGCTGAGGGTGACCAGTTGCACCTTGTCGCGCAGTTCGGGCACCAACATGCTGGCATCGTGGATGTCAAACAGCGTCGCCATCGCCAGCGGACAGCCGTTGATGTCGCCGCAATTGAGATAGACGAAGCTGACCAACGAGATCTTGCCCAGGGTAATCTCGGACAGGGTCCGGGCCTTGCCGTCGATGTCGAGCACATTGCCGTTCGGGGCGGTCTTGATCCGGTGCAGCGCGTAGGTGCCCGGCTGCGGCGGATCGAACTGGAACTCCTCGCTGGGTTCAAAGACCGAGGACATCGGCCGACGCTCGCCAAGCGAACTGCGCGGTCCGCCCAGCCAGAGGGCCAGCGCCACGGCCCCGAGAGAGGCCAGCACGATCGCGGCAAGGGCCGGTTTTGTGAACATTGCGAAACCTCGTGACTGGATGCGGGACCTACAGGGTGGGATCCCGGGGCCCACCGTAGCGGGCCTCGGGGGTTTACATTGCGCCGAACGCGCGATCAGCTATAGAGCGCCGCGCTGCCGAAACGCATGAGATGAGCGCGACCCAGCTGCGCTTCGTAGAAGTCGATCTCGAAATCGTCGACGAGTTCGCTGCCATTCCACTTATAGGCCTTGAGATACTGGGCGTCGTCGGCGCCCTTCTTGTCCCAGTTGCCCAGCAGCGACGAGGTGTAGTAAACTCGCTCGCCGTCCCAGCTCTGGCTGACCATGTTGACCTGGCTTGCGATCTTCTTCTCGTAGATCTGCTTGGGGTTATGCGGATCCGACACATCGAACAACCGCGTTGTCCCATCCATGAAACTGTTAATCCACAGCGTCTGGTCATCGGCAGCCAGCGAGATGTCCACCGGTAGTGGAATATCCGCCGGATTGCCGATATCGGCAACCGCTTTGGCCTGCCATTCGCCCGCGTCATCCTCGTAAATCAGCCACAGCTTGGACGTAAGCGCGGTGGTCGAGAACGCGTAGTTGGCATTGGGTCCCCAGGGGAAGCGGACCTCCAGCGGCGCGCCGGGGACGCTGAACACTTTCTTGGGCTGACGGGTGTGCAGATCCCACTGAACCATGGTTCCCCCAAAACGCTTCATCGCTTCGGCATCGCCCAGCATCTGGCCGAAATCCATCATGTAGTTCGACCAGCCGGTGAAGGACGAGGTCAGCATGATGTTCTTGCGAATGAGGGCGCGCACATCATAGCCGTATCCGTCGGCTACGGCGCCGTCAGCAGCGACAGCACCCTGCATGTCATCGGCGGTGGGCATCCAGTAGGTTGCGACGTATTCGCCGTCATCGTTGTATTCGACCAGCGCGGTCCGCCCGCCGTGATCCTCATCATTGCTGAGACCGGTGATCATCATCCGCCCCGGCAGGGCAAAGAATGTGTGTGGGCCAACGCAGCCGCCCGAATCCTTGACGAAGCTGTCGATGGTCTTGTGCAGGCTGGGCTTGGACGGATCGGAATGCACATCGAAGATGAAGATCCGGTTGGTATCCAGCCCGCCAGCCCAGAGATAGCGCCGGTCTGAGTTGAACCCGGCGTGGTGCGCCTCGTTACGCCCACCGACCGAGACCGAGTTGATCACCTGCCCGCGTGTGTCGGAGTTCGGGCGCAGGTCGACGGTGACCATCTTGTCCTGTTCATCGCCCATGCCCTCGACGCCCAGCGTCCATATATAGACATATTCCTCATGGCCGGTGATCATCGGCATGTAGGGTGACTGGCAAGTCTCATCCGCCGAGACACTGAACGGCATCGCCGTCAGGGCAAGGGCCGATACAGCCATTCCTCCGAATTCTCTTCTTTTCATGGTTTCCTCCTCGTTGACATGATCGCTTAGTTTCTATGACGGCTGTCTATCCCGCCAGATTTCGGGCTCCGGATAGACCGGTGCTGTTTCCAGAACGCTGCATTGCTGTACCGCCGCCGAGGCCCGCTGTGCCTGGGCGGTCAGAACCGGCAGAATTCGGTTCTGGATCTGTGGCGTGATCCGAGATGACGGTCCGACAACCCCGATGCTGAACACCGATCCCAGCCGATCCACTTTGACCGGAACCGCCACGCTGGTGACACCTTCGTCGATTTCACCTTCGCAGACCGCAAAGCCATAGCGGCGAACCTGGCTCAATTCCTTTTCCAGCAACCCGAGATCGGTGACCGTTTTTGCGGTGAACCTAATCGGAGCCACATCCATCAGCTCCTCGCGCAGATCGGGGGCCAGGAAGGCCGCAATCGCCTTGGCCGAGGAACAGGCGTGTACCGGTCGTGGCCCAAGCCCGGGATAGATGTGCGACACCGCCGGATCACTGGGGGTTTCCACCGCCACAATATCCACCCGACCGCCCCGATAGCGGGAAAAAAACGCCGTTTCACCCAGATCGTTCACGGTTTTCTGTATCATGGCCGCGACGGCCCTGATCACATGACTGTCTGCCTTACCGGTCAGAGCGATCCGCACGAAACGCATGCCCAGCACATAACGGCTGCCACCGTCGGTTTCGTCCAGAAAGCCACAGTCCACCAGCGAGGCGACATTCCGGTAGATCGTCGCCTTGGGCAATCCGGTGATTTCCATCAGGTCCCTGACACTCACCGGCGCAGAGGCTCCGGCAATCGCTTCGAGCAGGTGTATGAGCCGTTCTTGCATGTGATTCCCAAATACCAGACCATTATATCATAATATGAGAATTCGATTCAGAAAAGAAAATCCTTGTCACCCCAGCGGCCCCGCTTGAGTGGTCCAAGTCAAAAGCTGGTACATAGGTAGGCCTTTGGTCCGTCGGGACGATGGCCTCTGGCACAGGTGGGCGTCAGTCCAGTGCACTGTGGGGTCGCTTGGTATTATAGCGTTTTCTCCAGCTTTCGACAATGATCTGGGCTCACGGAGCGAATGGAATACTGTACCGTTCAGCACTTCATCCCGCATCCGTCCCTTGAAGCCCTCGCAGGGTAAACAGATCCGTCAGCGCGTGCGTCTCAGGCAGGTGCCGGACAGGATCGCCGTCTCATCCGGGATGCGGTCCACCGGTTCCAGTGCCTGCGAACCGGCGCTGTCGTAGAGCATCTTACCGTCCATGGGATCGCTGAGCGCACACGATCCGCGCCGCTCAGTCTGTTCCGACCCGCTCAGAGCACGAGAGGTTTTAGCCTCGCCCTAACAGGATATGACCACACGCCATTACGCCAAATTCTATATCCTACTGAATCCATTTGGTCTGGTTATGCTCTTCGACGATGGGTATGCGCCTTTCCCATGGAAATCCGCGCCCAGGTAATCCGCAGAACTCAGGGCTGGGGTGTGGATGTCAGTGTTCACGGACGCGCTCGGCTCGATGGCACATGTTCCTGTAAAGTGGCATTGGGCCAAGTCATTTCGCCGCTCGGCCGAACCCTTGCCGATGCAATACGGATTTCAGGTCGATGCCTTCAGTCAATACAACCTGCGGTTCATTTCCTTCCAGAATCCTGCAATTAATGTCATATTTGTTCATGAAGATATTTTGACAAGTGATTTGGCATACGGAATTGGGCAATGGAAGCGGGAATGGTTATAGGCCAGACCACGGCCCGGCATCTGGCGCAGCTTGCGGAGGTGTCGACTGCTGTCCTTTTTATGGACATCGTGGACTCTGTTCGCCTGATCGAAGCCGACGAAACCGGTGTCGTTGCCCGCTGGCTGAGCTTTGTCGATGAGCTGAAGGCCGATCTGCAGGCCCGTACGACCGGGCGGATCGTCAAGCGCATGGGCGACGGACTGCTGCTGGAGTTTCCCAGCGTCGAAGATGCCATTACAACCGCCTTTCACATATTGGACCGGGTCAGCCTCATGAACACCGGTCTGGCGCCAGCGGCACAAATTCAGATGAGAATGGGAATGCATGTCGGCAAGGTGATCCGCAGCCCCGAGCGCGACATCTTTGGCAAACAGGTCAATCTTGCGGCGCGGCTGATGACATTGGCACGTGCCGGTCAAATCGTGACATCGGCGGATGTCCGCGATGCAGTGACCGACGGGGTGCATGCCGATTTCGAGGATCTAGGTGAATGTTACCTCAAAAATCTCGCTCACCCAGTACGCGCCTTTCTGGTGCATCCTCAGGGCACATCGTTGCAAACGCTTCCGATGCTGGTCGCCGAAGATCTGCTGCCAACCATCGCCGTAATTCCGTTCACCCCAAAAAGCCGGTCCGAGAGGCAAATCGCGCTCGGCGAGATCATTGCTGAGGACATCATCAGTGCATTGTCACGTTCCACCGATCTGCACGTGATTTCAAGGCTTTCATCGGCTGGATTTAACTTTTCGGCTCACTCTCTGAAAGCGGTCGGTCAGGCGCTGAGTGCGGACTTTGTGTTATCGGGAACCTATGTCGGCGACGATCGGAACGTGACGCTGAACGTAGAACTGGCAGATGTACGTTCCGGGCGGGTTATCTGGTCGCAAGACCTCACGAACAAGATGGCGATGCTGCTGGGCAAGGATGGTGCGCTTCAGTCCTTGGCCTATGACATTCATCAGGCCATCGTCGCGACCGAGATGCACCGCGCCCAATCCAAGCCGATGCCGACGCTGGAGAGCTATTCGATCCTGATGGGAGCGGTTGCGCTGATGCACCGGCTGTCACGCCGCGATTTCGACTATGCCGGCGAACTGCTGCGGCATTTGATAGAACGGGTGCCGAACGCACCGGAACCCTATGCCTGGATGGCCCGCTGGCATGTTCTAAAGGTCCAGCAGGGTTGGGCCGACTCGGTCGAACGCGAGACAAAACGCGCGCTCGATCGGACACAAACCGCCTTAAGGATCGATCCCCTGAATGTCCCCGCGCTGGTTTCCGAGGGGTTTGCCCTGACCAATCTCAAACACGATCTCGAGGAAGCGCTGGACCGCTATGATCATGCGTTGGAAATCAATCCCAACGAGCCGACGGGACGATCTTTGCGCGGGATGCTTCACGGATTTCAAGGCAAGGGCGAATTGGCTGTGCGCGACACTGAACGCGCCATGCATCTGGCCCCGCTCGACCCGAACCGGTTCTTCTTTCTGGCCATGGCGGCCGGTGCGTCGATGGCAAACGAAGATTATTCTCGCGCGCTGGAACTGACCCGGCAGTCCTTGCGCCTGAATCGCATGCATACCTCAACCTTGCGCATGAAAGCGGTAGCTGAAATGCGCCTGGGACGAGAGGAGGAAGGCCGCCAAACCGCCAGCAAACTGCTGAAATTACAGCCGGGCCTGACGGTCGACTCCTGGAAAAAGGGATCCCCCAGCGCCCGCTACCCGGTGGGCCAACATTTTGCGCAATCATTGAAAGAGGCAGGAATCCCCGAAAACTGAGCGGTTTTACGAGCGACATCAATTGCATTGACAATAAGGAGCTTTCACATGACCAGCGACATTAAGAACTTCCAGGAAGGCGCATTCGGAGCGTTTGGCGCGTTTGGTGCTTTCGGCGGAGCCGGTGCAACAGGTGCCTTCGGCGCGTTTGGAGCCTTTGGCGGTCCACCCGCGGATTCTCCTCTTGTCGTCAACTCTCTGATTTCGAACCGCGACGGCATTGCAGGGGTCTGGACTCCCGTCGGTTCCGGCACGGTTTCGCAGAACGGCGAAGAAGAGGTGAGCCACCTCAAGCGCCTCTCGCCGCTTGTCCGGGCCAGCATCTACGCTCAGGAATTGGGTGCCCGCATCGGGTTTACCTATCATGACGACGCTGCACGGGTGTGGGCCACGGAGATTTCCGATGCGGGAAATCCGGTGGTCGCATACAAACCGCTGGTCACGTTGAAACGACCGGGCATCGGCGTCTTTGAAAAGCAGCTGGATCTGGTCGCAAACTACTCCGACCTGCGCCCTGACCGGGCGACTGAAATCGTCGCACAGCTGGGGTCGCCGACCGAGTTTCTTCGTAGCATCGCCTTTCTCCACCCCGAGCGTACGCCCTATTCGCTGGAACTTTTGGCAACCGCGCACTGGCTGGCAAATTTTGTCGAGATGCGGGTCAAATACGCGCTGGCCTGTAAACGCCCGATCGAGTTTTCGCCCCAGATTCAGCCGATGATCCTGACACCGACACATGACAGCCTGCCAAGCGGACATGCCACCGAATCCTTTTTGCTGGCGCGGGTACTGTGGCTGTTGCTGCGGGATGCAAACACCGCCAGCCCCGGCAGCACGCCCTATGCGGCCCCAAGCTGGGGCGACATGTTCATGCGCCAGGCGGCGCGGATAGCGATCAATCGTACCGTCGCCGGGGTGCATTTTCCGGTCGACAGCGTTGCAGGGGCAGTGCTGGGCCTGACCCTGGGCGGATATTTCGTGGATCTTTGCCTGGCAAGAAGTCCTGTCGACCATTGGCTTTTCGACGGCACTGAGTACCCCGAAGAGCGAGATTTCAACTGGCGCGAGTATTACTCTGCGGACGGACTGACCAGCCCCGGACAGCTCGAGGCGAAAAATCCGGACGATATTCTCTATGTCGCGAAGGCACCGTTCGTCGGTGGCGCCAACCTGGTGAATGCGCTGCCGCTGAGTTGGCTTTGGGCGCAGGCCAAAGCCGAATGGACCGGGGTGTGACCCGGCTGAGCAGGAAGGGAGTCTGACATGTCGTTGAAATGGTATTCCGATCCAAAGCCCGAACAGTTCAAAAACCCGGCAGCAGCGTTCCGGCTGAATGCGCTGGACGATCTGCTGACATCGCCCGATCAACCAAGCGCGGATGAAATCTGGTGGCTGGCCGCGCTGGAATTCGGCACGAACAAGGATGGCAGCCCCCGTTCCCTTGAGGAATTCATGGATTGGATCCCCTCACAGTTCATCGACCAGCTGTTTGTTCCACCCGAATACTATTATCCCGACAGCCTTCTGGAGACGGAAACGAACTCGGTCACGGTCGTCGCACAGCGCGCGCTTCTCAATCTCATCAACCAAGTCGACAGTGACGCGCCAGTCAGCATGTTGGACCTGGGCGGGGTCGCAAGCCCCGATATGCTGCGCTATTTTCGCGATGGCCCAGAACTTAATCTGAGACATATCCATGAGCAACTTCCCGAAGGGGCGGCGGTCATCGCGGTCATCGACAGCGGTATCGCAGTTGGACACAACCTTTTCCGAAAGCGTGGCAGCGGCACTGCTCTTGATAAGACCCGCGTCGCGTTCCTTTGGAACATGGACGGTGCGACGACGCCTTCATCGCCGCCGCAGCATTGGTTCCGGAGCGGGATCGACACTCTTCTGGCGCTGAACATGCATGAGGATCATCTGGACGAGGCCACGTTTTATGCGCAGATCGGCCTGATCGACTGGCCCCGCCACGGCCTGAACCCGGTGGCGCACCGGATTTCCCACGGCACCCATGTGATGGGGCTGGCCGCAGGGCTCGAGCCGAAAGACGCTGACCTGCTCGACAAGCGCCCGATCATTGCGGTGCAGTTACCGACCAATCTGGTGCGGGACGTCTCGGGCGCAAATATGAGCCCGGCGATCAAGCAGGCGCTGCAATTCATCCGCCGGGCCGCCAAGCGGTTCACGATAGGTCTGACCAGCAATCGTCCCCCAGTGGTCGTGAATTTCAGTTTTGGCGATTTTTCCGGACCGCACGATGGGACCGGCAAGATGGCCGAAGTGCTGGGAAAGGGATTTAAGTCGAGTTCGACCAACATTCGTGCCGTGGTCTTGCCTTCGGGGAATGG
Source organism: Sedimentitalea nanhaiensis DSM 24252 (assembly GCF_000473225.1). Classification (GTDB taxonomy): domain Bacteria; phylum Pseudomonadota; class Alphaproteobacteria; order Rhodobacterales; family Rhodobacteraceae; genus Sedimentitalea; species Sedimentitalea nanhaiensis. Next base: position 3,868,760 of record NZ_KI421509.1, on the reverse strand, counting down.
CAACCTGTCCCGTTGCCACGCGCAGGTCGATCTGACCGCGCGGTATCCGCGCGCAGATCTGAACTGGCGCGTGCAACCGGAGGATTTGACGGTCTCGTCCGTTGAGATCTGGTTGCCAAAATCCGCTGCGGTCCCGCCGGTCGGTTCGATTTCGCTGAGTGTCGATCATCCGGCAATCGCGCACTCGGTTACTGTCGAATGCGTTCCGGGTGCCAAAGCGCATTTGACGGCAAAGGACGGGACAAAGATTGGCCATGTCAGTTTCACCGGACCGCTGCATCCGACACTGCGCAGCCGGTTCACGATTTCGATCCGCCCGACGGCCGCCGCCGATCGCATTGTCGCCTTGGCCCCGGCCGGTGTCTGGCGTTTGACGCTTGAATTGGGACAAAGCGCGGACGATCTGCGGCTTGAAGCCTGGATCGCCCGAGACGAGACGCTGCCGGGGTTTCCCGATTTCGGTCGCCAGTCCTACTTTGACAATTCCGACTATGTCCGCTTCTACCGCCCTGGTGTCGCTGTATCGCCCTTCGATCTGCCTGCACTTATCGGCAAGCCGCTAAGCTATGACCCTGCGGATCCGGGCCTGGTGCGCCGCGCCGGTACAATCAGCGGGTTTGCCTGCGCAAGCGCGCCGGCGGTGCTGGCAGGAATCGTACAACCGGATCGGACAATAGCTGCGTATTCCTCTGGTGGGCCGACCGATAATCCGGATCGAATGGGACCCGATGCCTCCGCCACCACGGACGACAGCCCAGTGCTGGCCGGGGTGCTGAGCGCGGGATCAAACAGCGGTTCTCTGGTGGCAATGCGCGGCACAAGCGTCGCCGCCCCGCAGGCCGTGCGCTGGATCGCGGCAGAGCTTCGTCCGTCAAAACACGATGGCCGCACCCTGATCCGAGACATGGCCACGTCGCATCCCAAACTACCAGAGGTGCGAGCAGGCAAGGGTCATATGAACGTTGATCCCCCCTTTGGTTCACAGCGCCGCCCACGGCCCGAAGCCTAGCATTCTGCCTTGCCGGACACAGAGCCATAAAAACCGCCCACACCAACGGCAATGCCATGCGCACCGATGCACATCCCGCTCAGAGATCCATGCGGGTCTGAAGAGACTTTCATTACAGAAGGGCGGCCATTGAGCCTGGTCCTCGCTCCATACCCTGAATCGTCCTGCGTCGGCGATGTTGATATCATCGGGGACAAGCAGGGCGTCAGCCGTCCAACCGGACAGATCATATTTGCCCATACAATCTGCGGCCAAGGTCTGTATATCGGACAGGTCACCCGAGGCAGTCGCGCTCGGCAGAGTCTCTATGCGAATGCTCTCGTAGTTGTCTGCATGATTGCGTTCACACAACTCTTGGCGGCCACCGAATTCGGTGGCGACGACAACCCATAGCAACTGCAGACGTTTCGCCCGTTCGATCGCCTGTTGAGTTCAATTGGGCATTACCCCCTGTGCGCCTTCCCGCAGAGCAACTTGCGGGGCGTGATCCACGGGGGGCCGTTGAACATCATCGCAGCCGTACAGCCTCGTCTGTGACCTCTATGAACGAAAAGCGTTGCAAATTGTCTGAGGTCAGCGCCATTGGGACAGTTTAGGGTGATTTGATAAGAGAGGGTTTCTGGCACATCGTAACCACCAAGGAGTGGAGATGAGACAGAAACCCGGAACACGTAAGAGCCACGGCGAGAAAGTCGTCAAAGACATCCGCCGAGCCACCCGCAAGCAGTATTCAGCGGAAGAGAAGATCAGGATCGTGCTGGACGGCCTGAAGGGCGAGGACAGCATTGCAGAGCTGTGTCGGCGAGAGGGCATAGCGCAGAGCTTGTATTACAGCTGGTCCAAGGAGTTCCTCGAAGCTGGGAAGAAACGTCTGGCGGGCGACACGGCGCGCGCAGCGACATCGACCGAGCTCAAAGACCTGCGCCGTGAGGCACGCGATCTGAAGGAAGTGGTTTCCGAACAGGCCCTTGAACTTCGGTTGCTCAAAAAAAGCATAATCGCGCCCTCTCGGCAGAATGCTTTGCATTCGCCTGCCGGGTAATAGATGGGGGCGACGACGAATGAGGTATCCCGCATCCGAAAAGCTGGAGATCATTCGCCTCGTCGAAGGGTCGCATCTCCCGACCACACGAACGCTAGGCAAGCTGGGCATTCCCAGGACCACCTTCTATCGCTGGTATGACCGGTATCTGTCCGGTGGTCCCGAGGCGCTTGAGGATCGCAGTCCCAAGCCGTCACGGGTCTGGAACCGCATTCCCGAGCCGGTTCGAGAGAAGATCAAGGACCTGGCCCTGAAGGAAAGCGATTTGTCGCCACGCGAGTTGGCTGTGCGCTTCACCGACACGGAAAAGTACTTTGTGTCAGAGGCTTCAGCCTATCGCATCCTCAAGTCTTATGACTTAATCACCAGCCCCGCCTATGTGGTTCTGTCAGCCGCAGACGAGTTCCACGACAAGACCACTCGGCCGAACCAACTCTGGCAGACCGACTTCACTTACCTGAAGGTCATCGGCTGGGGCTGGTTCTATCTGTCGACCATCCTCGATGATTACAGCCGCTACATCATCGCCTGGAAGCTCTGCACGACGAGAAGTCGGGCGATGTGACCGACACGCTGGATCTCGCGTTGCAGGCTTCGGGTTGTGATCGGGCGACGGTCCTGCACAAGCCACGGCTGCTCAGCGACAACGGGTCCAGTTACATCTCCAGCGAGTTGGCCGACGGGCTGAAGGACCGGCAGATGGATCATGTTCGAGGCGCTCCGTATCACCCGCAAACTCAGGGCAAGATCGAGCGATGGCACCAGACTTTGAAGAACCGCATCTTGCTGGAAAACTACTACCTGCCCGGTGATCTCAGGCATCAGATCGATGCCTTTGTCGATCATTACAACCACCGGCGCTATCACGAGAGCCTGCAAAACCTCACCCCGGCCGATGTCTATTTCGGGCGCGGCCAGACCATTCTGAAACAACGAGAAAGGATCAAACGGAAGACCATCGAAACGCGACGCTTGCTTCACCGCAAATCCGCCGCATAATCGCAACAAAAAGATGAGCCAGAACCTCTCTTAGCTCAGGCCGCCAACTGGCCCAAAACCTCTGACGACGGACAAGCTGTGGACACCTCTGTCACGCACCGGTCCTAAGGTTCAGCTTCAAAAGAGCGCCGTCTTTCATGATCGGTGACAACCTGGTTCGGCCTTTGTCGAACGGGTACAGCGGGAGTCGGGAGTCACGTGTCGAAATGCTGCGGGACGTCGATAAAACACGCCGTCAAATCAGGTGTTAAAATGGTGCCGGAGGCGTCGGCACCATTTCTTATGTCAGATCGCAGTCGGCGCAGTCACTTCAAAACCGCCACTGCGGATTGCTTCTGATATCGCCCGCTCGCTCAGAAAGCTTTCCACCTCGACACTGTGGGTGCCAAGATCGCATGAAACCCTGGCGGTTGGGTCGATTGCCATGATCGCCTTCTCGATTGCAGTCGTGCAGTGCCCGCAGCTCATATCAGGAACGCTTATTCTGGTCATGTCTGTCTCCTTCAAACTTTCATTCAGGTGAGGCCTTCCACTGCGGGAAGGTCAAGGGCTGGGCAAAAAATATTTCAACCGTATTGACCTTCCAGCAGATGGAACCCCTATCTAGCGGTTGAGCAAACCCAGGAGGTGTCGATGTCAGACCCGCAAACCCTTCGGCTTTCCGTGCAGAACATGACCTGTGCCTCCTGCGTCGCGCGGGTCGAACGGGCGCTTTCCGCGCTGCCGGGTGTCAGTGATGTCCGCGTGAATCTCGCCAGCGAGACGGTTCAGGCGCAGATTAATGCATCCGCTCGCATCTCCGAAGTCATGGCGGCGCTTGACCAGGCGGGCTATCCCGCCCGGACGCAAAGCGTGCGCTTGAATGTGGCGTCGATGTCCTGCGCTTCATGCGTGGGGCGCGTAGACAAGGCACTGGGGTCAGTCCCGGGTGTGCTGAATGTGAACGTCAACCTCGCCTCTGAAACCGCGACGGTCACCTATGCCGACGGTGCGGTGGGCCTTGCGGATTTGTTGAAGGCGGCGAAGGACGCAGGCTATCCGGCCGAGCCCGCAGAGGACACTGCGCACGAGGATCGCAGTGCCCGCAAAGACAGCGAGGCGCGGGTTCTGGCCCGAAAGGCGGCTTTGGCTGCGGCGTTTACCCTGCCGGTGTTCGCGCTGGAAATGGGCGCGCATATTATCCCCGGTATGCATGATCTGATCGGTCGTACAATCGGCCATCAGACCAGTTGGCTTATCCAGTTCGTGCTCACCACAGTCGTGTTGGCCGGGCCTGGTCGCGCGTTCTATACCAACGGTTTTCCGGCGCTCTTCAAGGGCGCACCTGACATGAACAGCCTTGTCGCGGTTGGCACTTCGGCGGCTTATCTCTATTCGCTCACGGCTCTTTTCGCTCCCACACTGCTACCCGAGGCCTCGCGTGCTGTGTATTTCGAAGCGGCGGCGGTGATCGTGGTACTGATCCTTCTGGGCCGATGGATGGAAGCCCGTGCCAAGGGACGCACCGGGGCCGCGATCCAGAAACTTCTTGGCCTTCAGCCACGCAGTGCCCGGATTCTGGTGGGCGGAGAGCTGCAGGATGTGGCGATCGAAAGGCTCTGCACCGGCGATATCCTCGTCGTGCGCCCCGGCGAGCGGATCGCAGTGGACGGCGTGGTGACCGATGGCAACGCACGTGTCGATGAAAGCATGATTACGGGCGAGCCGGTGCCCGTGGCAAAGACGGCCGGCGACCCGGTCACCGGCGGCACGGTCAATGGTACCGGAGCCTTCAAATTCCGGGCGACACGCGTCGGCGCCGACACGACGCTGGCACAAATCATTCGCATGGTCGAAGAGGCGCAGGGAGCCAAACTACCCATTCAAGGCATGGTCGATCGGATCACACTGTGGTTCGTGCCCGCCGTTATGGCATTGGCTGTACTAACCGTGATCGTCTGGCTCCTGGTTGGCCCATCGCCCACCTTGTCCCATGCCTTGGTGGCGGGCGTATCAGTGCTGATCATCGCCTGCCCCTGTGCCATGGGATTGGCGACGCCGACCTCGATCATGGTCGGGACCGGCCGGGCCGCCGAGATGGGCGTGCTGTTTCGCAAGGGTGACGCGCTGCAACAGTTGACGGACGTCGATGTCGTGGCGCTCGACAAGACAGGAACGGTGACTGCGGGCCGCCCCGAACTGACGGATCTGGTATTGGCCGACGGGTTCGACAGGGTCGAGGTGTTGGCTCTTGTGGCTGCTGTCGAGACACAGTCGGAACATCCCATCGCTGACGCCATCGTTCGGGCGGCGCGCGCGGAAAATCTGGCGCGGTACGACATCGAAAGCTTCGAGGCCATCACCGGACACGGCGTCCGGGCAAACGTGGCTGGCCGCAATATCCTGGTCGGGGCCGACCGCTTGATGATGCGCGAAGGGTTGGAAATCGGCATGCTGGCCGATGAAGAACGCCGCCTCGCAGAGCAGGGTCGCACCGCGCTTTTCGCGGCCATCGACGGACGTGTGGCTGCGGTGATCGCCGTCGCCGATCCGGTGAAACCCGCCAGCGCAACGGCGATCCGGGTGCTGCACGATCTGGGGCTGAAAGTCGCCATGATCACAGGTGACAAGCGCGAAACGGCAGACGCCATTGCACGAGAAACCGGCATCGATCATGTCATCGCGGGCGTGCTGCCAGACGGTAAGGTCGCGGCGCTGGACAAATTGAGCGGAGGCGGACAGCGCATCGCTTTTGTCGGTGACGGGATCAACGATGCCCCGGCACTTGCCCATGCGGATGTGGGCATCGCGATAGGCACAGGAACAGACGTGGCCATCGAGTCCGCCGACGTGGTTCTGATGTCGGGTGACCTGCGTGGAGTGGTGAATGCGTTCGAGATCTCGACCCGCACCATGCGCAACATCCGTCAGAACCTGTTCTGGGCCTTCGGCTATAACGTTGCACTGATCCCCGTGGCGGCAGGCGTGCTTTACCCTGCTGTCGGCCTTCTGCTCTCGCCGGTGCTGGCGGCGGGCGCCATGGCGCTCAGCTCGGTCTTTGTCCTGACGAATGCGCTTCGCCTGCGCCGTGTCCGCCCCGCGATGGACGAAACGGAATCCACTCGTCCTACGGTGCCCCTGTCACCTGCCCCGGCCGAATGAAAAGGAAACCAACATGAATATAGGAGATGTGGCCAGTGTTTCGGGCCTGCCAGCCAAGACCATTCGCTACTACGAAGATATTGGCCTCGTGAGCCCCCTGCGCAGTGCCAACGGCTACCGCACATTCAGGGAAAGCGACGTGCACAAGCTGGCTTTCCTGGGCCGGGCCCGCGCCTTGGGCTTTACCATCGAGAACTGCCGGAACCTGTTGAAACTCTATGCAGACACCGACCGTGCCAGCGCCGAGGTGAAGCAAATCGCAGAAGAGCACTTGCAACAGATCGACCATAAGATCGGCGAACTGACCGAGATGCGCGCAACGCTCGCACATCTCGTTGATGCTTGCGCGGGCGACCACCGTCCCAATTGCCCGATCCTGGCCGATCTGGCGATGGCGCGGCAAGGATGAATAACTGAAAAAGCCCCCCGGATGTCTAACCCATCAGAACCCGCTCTTGATTCACCTTGACGCTGACGTCGCCGGTATCCGCGAATGTCGGGGCGAACTGAAGCCCACGGTTCTGTCGTCAAGGAGCGCCATCATTTTGGTTGCTCGGTCGCGCTGGAATGACGGAATTCAAACCGGCGGAGCGTTCTTGACACTCTTTGAATGGGCCTGCGATTCGCCGCTGCTCACGCCCCGTAGTGCCTCTGCGCAGGAATCAATCCCCAAAACGTCGATACCCATCGGAGAGCTGCTCTCGTCCACCTATACCCGCAGCACCGGGTGTTTGATCCCACGGTTTGATAGAGCGATCTATTCTTTGGGCCGGAAGGACGCACAATGGGACAGGTTCGTCATGGCTGCGCCACGGTCGCGCATGCCGTCAGAGCAGCGATACAGCGCTCCACTGCCCGGCAGGGCATTGCGCGGCAATGTCCCGAGAGGAGCAAGCTACGAACGCGGCGCTAAGCCGGGAACTTGGGATGAATGTCAAAACGGCTGCCAAGTGCCGCAAGCAACGAAAAGGCCATAGCGAGGTTGCGCGCCAGAACCACCTTTGCCAAAGATCCTGCTCGCGGTTCTGGACAGACCCTGCCACCGGCAGCTATGAACACCTCAATGGAAGCGCGAGATTTGCGTTTCCATGGTGCGGAGCACTTCCGTCTCCGGCGTAATCGTGGAAGGGAAAAAGACCCCCCGATTGCTGAACACGAGGTACATCATGACTGATGCTATCGTAACGCCCCTGACCCAGGCATTGGCAGAGGGCAAGCTTTCACGCGAAGAGTTGAAATCATTCTTGCAGCGGTCGAATGGGCCGGCGCTGCGCAGGCTGATCGCCTGGATCGCGGTTCTCGCCCTGACCACGACCCTTGTCGCCCTGAGCTGGGACAGCTGGCTGATCTGGCCGGCGATGCTGCTGCAGGGGGTGGTGCTGGTGCACCATTTCTCTCTGCAGCACGAATGTGTGCATTACACTGTGTTCCGCACCCGCTGGCTGAACGATGTGGTGGGCAATATTTGCGGCTTCATCATCATGGTACCGCACAAGCATTTCCGCTATGAGCATTGCGACCATCACACCTATACTCAGCTGGTGGGCGATGACCCCGAATTGGTGGCCATGCCGCAAAACCTGTGGCAATACGTGTTCTACTTGTCCGCCATTCCCTATTGGCGTGCCAAGTTCACCGAACTGTTCCGTCACGTGGCCGGACGCCTGACATCGGAAGAGGAACGGTTCATCCCCAAAGTCGAACGTGCCGCCGTGTTTCGCGAAGCGCGGATCATGCTTGCAGGGTATGTGCTGATCCTGGCGGCGATGGCCGCCAGCGGCAACTGGGCCTTGCTGTGGTTCTGGGTCATACCGATGATTCTGGGCGAACCGGTCATGCGGTTCATTCGCATGACCGAACATGTGGGCCGCCCGACCGTGCCGCAGATGCACAAAAACACCCGGACCAACCTGGTGTCGTTTCCCTGGCGGTTCCTGTGCTGGAACATGAACTATCACGCCGAACATCACTATGTGTCCTCGGTGCCATTCCACGCGCTGCCGCGTCTGCATGAAAAGCTGAAGGATCACATACACGTCGAACCCGGCGGCTATCTGGGGGCCCACCGCGACATCCTGCGGCAACTTTTGGGCAGGAGGCTGTAAAATGGCGGAAAAAGGTTGGAAGGATATCCTTCCCGTCAAGGAGCTGGAAGCGCAGTGGGTCACGCGGGTGCAGTTCGGGGCGCGCAAGCTGGCTCTCTATGACACCCCCAGTGGAATCTATGCCTCTCTGGCGCTGTGCAATCACGGCGGTGCGGATCTGTGTGACGGATATTTCGACGGACATGTGATCGAATGCCCGCTGCATCAGGGCGCGTTCGACGTGCGCGACGGCAAGCCGGTCTGCGCCCCGGCGACGCGGATGATGAAGACCTTTGAAACCCGCGTCGAAAACGGCATGGTCCAGATCATGATGTGACACACACCCCCCGGCGGCGACCGGGGACTACCACCATTTGTCGCCGCCACGACCGCGCACATCGCCCTTGCGCAGTCAGGTCAGCGCCCGGTTCAGATAATCCTGCATCATGTCTCCATGGCTTTGCTCGACGGCGCATTCGAACCCGCCTTCGCAGCGCAGCACCATGGCCTTCAGCCCGAACGCCTCGGTATGGCTTACCGCATCCGCGCCAAAGACCGCAGGGTGCAGGTCGAGTGGACAGGCGATGGCCATGACCTGATCCGCATCCCTGCCGGTCACAGCAAAAAACGTCAGCGTATCCGAGATCCGGACAATGCTGATCTGCGGCGGCGCGGCGGCGGGGCCGAGCGCACGCTCCAGCGCCTCTTCCTCGGCGATGCCCGTGCGCAAAAGCAGATGGCGGGGTCCGATATGATAAAGGCTGCGCCCGCCCCTGCGGGTGAGACTGTTGGGCCGTGCCGGCATCGGCGGCAGATGATCGCCCGCCCAGCCCCACAAATCGGCCTGCGGCCCCTTCAGATCGAACAGCGCCGAGAGCCCGGCCTGCTTGCAAGTTACATCATAGCGCATTTCAAGACCTCAAACGCTGACCACCCGGATCGTAAAACACCGGCGCGGTGACGCGGGCCGCTATGACCTCGTCCCGCAGCCTTACATGCACGGTTTCCCCCTGCCGTGTCCTGCCGTTCACCAACAGCGCCAGCGCCACCCAACGGTTGTTCACCCCACTCCAGACACATGCGGTCACCAGCCCCTCGGTCGCCTCTTTCCGTCCGCCCGGCGTCAGCGGAGCGCCTTCCGGGATCTGCGCATTGGGATCGTCCGGCAACAGGCCGACCAGTTCGCGCCGCGGCTTGTCCGCCGCACGCCGCAAGGCGACCGCACGTTTGCCCAGATAGTCGGATTTCTTCGCCGACATGATCCACCCCATGCCCAGATCGTGCGGGTCGACGGTGCCGTCCACCTCATGGCCCAGCGACAGGAACCCCTTTTCTACCCGCAGAACATGGTTGGCCTCGGAGCCCACCGGCTGAATCCCAAAAGGTGCACCCGCAGCCATGACCCTGTCCCAAAGTTTCCGCATGTGGCGCGGTGCGACGTTGATTTCATAGGACAGTTCTCCGGTGAAACTGACCCGCACCACCCGCGTGGGCAGGCCCGCGACAGTGCCGTCGCGAAACGTCATGAAGGGAAAGGCGGCGTTGTCCAGATTTATGTCGGTGCCAAGCGCCTCCATCACCTCGCGCGCCCTGGGGCCGCAGACGGTGGCATTGTTCCACTGGCTGGTGACCGCCGTGACCATCACCTGCCAATCGGGAAACTCGGTTTGCAACAGTTTCTCCATTTGCTGATTGACCGCGTCCGCATGGCCGGTCGATGTGGACAGTATCCAGCGATAGTCGTCCAGCCGCAGCGCCACTCCGTCGTCCAGGATCAGCCCGTCATCGGTCAGCATCAGCCCGTAACGCCCATGCCCCGGCTTCAGATTAGCCATCTTGTTGGTATAGAGAAAATCCAGAAACCGCCCGGTATCGCGGCCTTTGAGCTCGAATGTCCCAAGCGGCGAGCCGTCATAGACCCCGACCGCTTCGCGCACTGCCCCGCATTCGCGATTCACGGTTTCCTGAAACGACTCGCCCGGTTGCGGGAAATACCCCGGTCGCTGCCAGCGCGCGCCCGCCTCGTACATCACCGCACCCTGTTCGCGGTTCCACTCTGTGATCGGGGTATGTCGATAGGGAAACTGCACCTCGCCCGTGCGAAGCCCGCCGACAGCACCGAACGACACCGGCGCATAGGGGGAGCGAAATGTGGTGGAGCCGACTTCCGGCAGCGTCAGCCCCTTTTGCTGCGCTACCGTTCCGATGATGTTGATGTTGCCGGTCTTGCCCTGATCGATCCCCATGCCGCCGGTCGTATAGCGTTTGACATGTTCGATATTGTCATAGCCTTCGCGCAGCGCCAGTTGCACGTCCGCGACGGTCACGTCGTTCTGGATATCCAGAAACGCCTTGCCCGCAGCCTGCACCCGCCACAGCGGTGCGATGGCATAGGCCGCCTCATGCGCCCGCGGAACATCGCCGCCGGTCGCCGCCGCGCTGGTCAGCACCTCGGGTAGGGTCATCAGCCCCGCCGCCGCGCCGACGCTTGCGGTCGCCTGCGCCGGGATGTCGGGAACAAATGCCGCTAACGTCTCGTCATAGCGCAGGCTGCCGCGGGATTGCGAGAACAGATGCACCGCCGGGTTCCAGCCACCCGAATGGGCCAGCAGATCGCAGGCGATGCTGCGTGTTGCGCCCCCCGCTAGGGGTGAAATTGCGATGCTGCGCAAACTCATCCGTCCCCGCGTTCGGACCACGACATGACCGCCCAGCACGTCAATCCCCGCCACCTGCGCCAGCGCCTCGGGCGGCACCTGCGGGCGGGCGTCGACAATTGCCGCAATCTCGATCCCCGCCGCCTGCATGTCCGCCGCAACAGCATAGGCGCTGTTATTGTTGGTAAAGACCACGGCCCGTCGGCCGGGACGCACCGCCCAGCGGTTGACATAGGCCTGTGCCGCGCTGGCCAGCATCACGCCGGGCCGGTCGTTGCCGGGAAACACCAGCAGCCGTTCGATCGCCCCGGTAGCGCAAATCACCCGGCCCGCGCGCACGCGCCAACTGCGTTCCAACAGGCTGTCGTGATCGGGGCTGCGTTCAGTCACCATCATCAGATTGTGTTCGCGATAGGCCCAGACGCTGGCGTTTTGCAGGTGGGTGACATGCTCCATCGCTGCCAGTTCCGCCACCGCATCCGCGACCCACTCCATCGCCGGACGGTCCTCGATGCGCAGGCGGCGGGTCAGCAGGCCGCCTCCGGCTTCGGTGCCCTCATCGGCCAGAAACACCCGCTTGCCAGCGCGACCCGCGACCAGCGCCGCCATCAGCCCCGCCGGGCCGGCACCCGCGATGAACACATCCGCATGGGCGTGGCGCGCCTCGTAATGACCGTTTGCAGGCGGCTGTGTCGGGGCGCGGGCCAGCCCGGCGGCCCGGCGGATCATCGGTTCGAACAGCTGCCAGTCGGGCCATTTGAAGGTTTTGTAATAGAACCCGGCAGGCAGGACTCGCGCGAACAATTGGTTGACGCCACCAATATCGAACCGAAGCGACGGCCAGCAATTCACCGATTTTGCCCGCAACCCGTCGCGGATCCGCACCGTGGTGATCGGTTCGTTGCCCGAGGCGTCCGCCCCCAGCAGTTCCACCAGCGATGCCGGTTCCTCGACGCCGTAGCCGACAATGCCGCGCGGACGGTGGTATTTGAAGCTGCGCGCCGTCAACCGGACCCCATGCGCAAGCAGCGCCGAGGCCAGGGTGTCGCCGTGATACCCGTCATAGACCCGTCCGTTAAAGGTAAAGGCCACCCGCCGGCTCCGGTCGATCCGCCCACCCTGCGGCAATCGCTCACGCATCGTCCGGCCCTTTGACAATGTCATGGCTGGTCGTGTCCCGCCAAAGGGTCAGCCATGTGCCGCAGCCGCGCACATGCCACCAGTGTTCCTGAACCGGTCCCTGTGGATTGGGAGTGACGGTCAGATATTCGACCCAAGCCGCATCGCTGACCGCGTCGGGATCGGGGCGGCGGGCGCGAACCGGGCCGCCATGGGCAAACTCGCTTTCGTTGCGCGGCCCACAGAACGGGCATGGGATCAGCAGCATCATCCGTCTCCTGTCATCGGGCGGTGGTGGTCCCGGATTCCATCACAAAATCCAGATGTCGAAACCGCTCCAGCGTGAACGCTGCCATCAGCGGGTGCGGCTCGCCCCTGGCCACCAGATGCGCCAGCGTCAGTCCGCCCGCCGGGATCGCCTTGTAGCCGCCCCACCATCCGGCGGTAATGAACAGTCCTGCCACATCGGTTTTCGACATGATCGGCGAAGCGTCATGGGCGATGTCCAGATGCCCGCCCCATTGCCGCATCAACTTGAGTTTTTGGAAGGCCGGAAACAGCGACAGCATTGCCGTCACCGTATCCTCGAACACCGTCTGCTTGATATCCCGGCGGAAACTCTGCCCCGCGTCAGGCGCGCCGCCGATGACCATCTCGCCCTTGTCGGACTGGCTGAAATAAAAGCCGCTGTCGGGGCAATTCACGATCACGTCGACCAGCGGCTTGACCGGCTCGGACACAAATGCGGTCAGATTCATCGTGCGCAGCGGCAGTTTCAGACCGGCGGTTTCGGTCACCGTCGTGGTATGGCCGGACACCGCCACCACCACCTTTGCCGCCCGCACCTTGCCGCGATTGGTCTGAACCCCGGCGATAGCTCCGTCCGCCCCCCGGATCAGGGACTGCACCGCCGTCTTCTGGTGAATCTCGACCCCCAGAGCATCGGCCCCGCGCGCATAGCCCCAGGCCACGGCGTCGTGGCGGTTCACCCCGGCATCGGTATGCACCATGCCGCCCAGAATCGGCAGCCGCGCATCGGGACCGCCACCGGTCAGGGCAGGAATTCTCCGACGCAGCTCCTCCGTCGAGATCGGTTCATAGGTCGAGCCATAGATATCCATCGTCAACTGCCGCCGCCGCAATTCGCGCATCCGGGAATAGGTTTGCACCACATCCACCATGGTGCGCTTGGAATGCATCATGTTGAAATTCAGCTCGCGGGTCAGGTCCTCGAACATGGCGACGGATTTGACGTAAAAGGGGATCGATTCATCGCGCATGTAGTTGGACCGGATAGTCACCGTATTGCGGGCGATGTTGCCGCCGCCAAGCCAGCCGCGTTCCAGAACCGCAATGTTTTTCTGCCCGAATTCCTTGGCCAGATAATAGGCGGTGGCCAGTCCGTGACCTCCGGCGCCGATGATGACGACATCATAGGCCGGTTGCAGCGGCGGCGATCGCCAAGCACGGGCCCAGTTGCGATGTCCGCTCAGCGCGTTGCGAGCCAGGGAGAAGAGAGAGTATCTTTGCATTTGAATAAATATATTTACTGGAAATAATTATTCGTCAAGCCATTTCCGCTGCTCCCGGGCCTGCCGGAACAGCCTGAATTCGCTTGATCTGGAGTCGGAGTTCAATGTATTGTCAGTTAAGTTTTCTACTGACAGGAAATTTCAACAAGCGAACCCGGCTGGCAAAACGACCGCCGTTTCAAGTGACCCAGACAAAGGACATGAGACATGCAACAGGATCTGATTGGCAGCGAAGGGTTCTTGTTCAATTGCTGGTACGTGGCCGGACGCAGCGAAGATTTCGGCCAGTCGCTGACCGCGGCGCGGCTGCTGGATCAGGAAATCGCGATATTCAGGGGCGAGAACGGCGAGCCGATCGCGCTTGAGGATGCCTGCCCGCACCGCAAGCTGCCATTGTCGCGCGGGTCGATCCAGGGCAGCAACGTCGTCTGCGGCTATCACGGCCTGACCTTTGATTGTTCCGGCTCTTGCGTCGCCGCGCCGACCCAGCCCGACGCGCTGCCCAAACGCGCGAGGGTGCGCAGCTATCCGGTACGGGATCGCTGGGGGTTTCTGTGGATCTGGATGGGCGACGCCAGCAAGGCCAACCCGGAAGCGATTATTGATATCCCCAATTTCGACGACCCGTCCTGGGGCAAAACCCAAAGCGGCGCGCTGGAGATGGACTGCAACTATCTGTACATCACCGATAACCTGCTCGACCCGTCGCATGTGGCCTGGGTGCATCTGACCTCGTTTGCGGGCGCGGGCACCGACAGCCGCCCGCTGGCGATGGACGACACCGAGGACAGCGTGATGATCTGGCGCTGGATCGCCTCGGAGCCCGCCCCGCCCTATTACGCCGACATGCTGGAATTCAGCGACAATTGCGACCGCAAACAACATTACGAATGCCGCCTGCCCTCGACCGCGATCAACATGTCGGTTTATACCCCGGCGGGAGAAGGCGGTGCCGACAAGCCGCTGTCGCCCAACGCCTTCGTCAATATCTCGTATAACTTCATCACCCCGGTGGATGACCGGCATTCACTGTATTTCTGGTTCCAGCATCGCAATATGCATGCCGGGGACGCCGAGATGAGCAAACGCATGTTCGACGGCGCGGTCATGGCCTTTCACGAGGACAAAGAGATTCTGGAACGCGTCCAGACCGGCATGGCCAAACGCACCACGCCCTATCTGAATCTGGGGCTGGACATGGGAGCGATGCGGTTCCGCAAGAAGGTGCAGAAAGCGATCGAGGCGGAACAGGCCCCGGCGCAAGAATCCGCCTGAACCATTCACAACAGAACGAGAAGCGATATGTCAGCCTGGATACAGATGATTTCCGACGATGAGGCCAGCGGCAGGCTGAAGCAACTGCTGGACGAGGCGCGCACCCCGCACGGCACGGTGGATACGGTGATGCGGGTGCATTCGCTGCGACCCGAAACCATGAACGGTCACGTAACCCTGTACCGTTCGGTACTGCACAGCGACGACAACAAGCTGCCATTCTGGTTTCTCGAAGTTGTCGCGAGCTATACATCGATCCTGAACGACTGCACCTATTCGCTGACCCATCATTTCATGAATGTGCGCAACCTGTTGCGCGACCAGCCGCGCAGCGACCGCATCTTCACCGCGCTCAAAGCGCATCGTCCCGAGGATGAATTCGCCGGCAAGGACCTGGCGCTGCTGCGCTATGCCGGCAAGCTGACCACCGATGTGGGCAAGATGGTGAAATCGGATTTCGAAGCGCTGAAAATCGCTGGCTGCGAAGATGGCGAGATTCTGGAGGTCAACCAGGTGGTGGCCTATTTCAACTATTCCAACCGGCTGCTGAACGGCTTGGGCGCAACGACCGAAGGCGACGTGGTCGGTTACTACAAAGAGGACGGCTGAGCCGATGGACGACGGCGCAAAACCCGCGATGGACAAGTCCGCCGCGATCGAAGCGCAAGTCGGGCGCGCCCTGCACCGGCTGCGCCAGGAGCGCGCGCTGACGGCGGCGCAACTGGCCGAGACCGCCGGCCTGTCCACCGCGATGATCAGCCGGATTGAAAATGGCCATGTCTCGCCGTCTCTGGGCACATTGCAGGCCTTGGCCGATGCGCTGTCTGTGTCGGTGATGGCGTTGTTTTCCAACAGCGAAAACGCCGCAGACGTGCATCATGTTCCGGCCGGTCAGGGCCTGCCGTCCCGCCGGGTCACTCCGGACCACAGCCACGACTATTTGCTCCTGGGCAAACATTCCGGCCCCGGCGGCAGCTTTCAGTCCTCCCGGATTCGTATCCGACGGCAAGACGCGGGTACGTTGCCGCGTTATCAGCACGAAGGCCATGTGTTCATGTATGTGATCCAGGGCCGGGCCAGCTATGCCTGCGGCGCGCAGGTTTTCGCCCTCGCCCCGGGCGATACACTGAGCTTTGACGGCAAGCTGCCACATGGCTTTACCGAAATCACCAGCGACTATATCGAATTCATCAGCGTCTCCGCCCGCCCGCAGTAGGCGACGGCTTCAATGCCCGAGAAGCTGGCTTAGAAACAGTTGCGCGCGGTCGCTTTGGGGCGCGCTGAAAAATGCCTCGGGCTCGGCGACCTCGATGATTTCGCCTTCGTCCATGAACACGACCCGGTCGGCAACCTTGCGGGCGAACCCCATTTCGTGGGTGACGACGATCATCGTCATCCCCTCTTCGGCCAGTTCGATCATCACATCCAGCACCCCTGCGATCATCTCAGGATCCAGCGCCGAGGTCGGCTCGTCAAACAGCATCACCTTCGGTTTCATACACAGGCTGCGGGCGATCGCCACACGCTGTTGCTGCCCGCCCGACAGTTGCGTCGGATACTTGTCGGCCTGCTCGGCAATATGCACCCGATTCAGGTAATGCATCGCCAGCTCCCGCGCCTCGGCCCTTGACGCGCCGCGATTGCGGATCGGGCCCAGCGTCAGATTGTCCAGGATGGTCATATGCGGAAACAGGTTGAAGTTCTGAAACACCATGCCGACCTCGCGCCGGATCTTCTCGATGTTCTTCATCTCCGGGCTGACCTCTTCGCCGTCGATCATGATGGTGCCAACCTGATGTGCCTCAAGCTGGTTGATGCAGCGGATCATCGTCGACTTGCCCGATCCGGAAGGGCCGCAAACGACAACCTTCTCGCCCTCGTGCACAGTCAGGTTGATGTCATGCAGGGCGCTGAAATCGCCGTACCATTTGCACACGTCGCGGAATTGGACCAGCGGGCGCGGGGTTGCATCGAGCATGTGGAAATCTCCTAACGTCTGCTGCGGGCGGCGCGGCGTTCCAGCCAGCCGAACAGCAATGCGAAACTGTAACACAGGACAAAATACATCGCGCCAACCAGAATCCAGGTTTCGAACACCTTGGTCGTGGTCGCGGCGACCTCGGTTGCCATGAAGGTCAGCTCTTGAATCGAGATCAGCGACACGATGGACGAATCCTTGATCAAGGTAATGAACTGACCAGCCAGCGGCGGCAGGGTCTTGCGCAGGGCCTGCGGCAGGATGACATCGCGCAGCACATTTGTGCGGGACAGACCGATGGCCCGGGCCGCTTCCCATTGCCCCTTGCCGACGGCCTGGATGCCGGCGCGGACGATTTCCGTGACATAGGCTCCTTCGAACATCGCCAGACATAACACCCCGGCCAGAAAGTTTGACAACAGAGCCGGATCGCCGAACAGCAATGCGAACAACCAATTGTCCACAAACAAACCCTCAGGGTTAAGATCGTCCAGCCCGAGCCACGGAAATATCTGGCTGGAAATGAAGAAATAGAAGATGAAAATGAAAACCAGCGGCGGAATGTTGCGGATCAGCTCCACATAGCTGCGGCTGAGAATGCGCAATGTCAGGTTGTCGACCGTGCGCCAATATCCCAAGACGACGCCGATGATCGTCGCCAGGACCGTCCCCCACAGCGCCAGCCGCAGCGTGGTCGCCAGCCCATACAGCAACAGGTTGGTCACATACTCGCCGGTGTCCGGGTCGAAGCGAATGAAGAAGTTGAAAACGCGGGACCAGTTCCATTGATACACCAGAACCTCGTTCACCCGATAGCCGGCATAGGCGATCAGCGCCGCGACACTGGCGAACAACAGGATATCTACGGCGGTCAGCCGCTTTCGCGGCGGAGCGGGCGGTGGCGTGTTGCGGTCCATGGGCTGGATTTACGTCTTTCTAAACAGGGCCGGGGCGCGCGGCCCCGGCGTTCGGTGCGTTGCTACTACTCTTGCGCAACCATGTCTTTCCAGGCGGTCTGGCCCTTGAACCAGTAGTCATGGGTTTCCTGCAACCAACCGTCGGTGGTATTTACCAGAATCCAGTTCGAGAAGAAGTTCAGCGCATCGACGTCGCCCTTGCGCAGACCAAAAGCCTCGTCGTTGCTGCTCAGAGGTTTGCCGTCGTTCGCCATGAACATGATGTCAGGGTTCGCCTCGACGGTGAATTCGGGCTTGGGTGCCGATGAGATTGAGGCATGGGCGTTGCCGTTCGCCACCTCTTGAAACGCCTGGGCGTCATCGTCAAACCGCCGGACCGTGGCCTTGGGGAACATCTGTTCGGCCAGATTGCACGGCGTCGCCCCGCGGCGGCACGAAATCGTGACCGAAGGATCGTTGTAGTCGCTCAGATCCTTGAAATCACCCGCCAATTTCGTGTTGGCGGCCATCGTCTGCCCCGAATGTGCATAGGGAATGGTAAAGTTCACAGTCAGATTCCGCTGCGGGGTGATCGACATGCCGCCGACGATCACATCGAATTTCTTGGCAATCAGCGCCGGAATGATCCCGCTCCAGGCTGTCGGCACGAATTCGACCTCGACGCCCATATCCTCGGCCAGCTTGGTCGCGACGTCGATTTCGAACCCCATCAGGTTGCCTTCCTTGTCGCGCATCGCCCAGGGCACGAAGGTCGACATCCCGACCCGCAGCTTGCCGCGCTTGAGGATGTCTTCCACAACGCTATCGGCATTTGCCGGTGCTGACGTTGCCGCGACGCTGCCCGTCACCATTGCGACCGCAATGGCAACAGCCTTGATTGAGTTGACGATCTTCATTGTATTTCTCCAACTGTGGATGGTTCGATATGTTTTTCTGGCTATCGTTTGCTCTTGTTCAGGGACCGTTCAAACAGGCTGACACCGATTGACAGCGTGATGGTTACCGCCAGGTACATTCCCGCCACCAGAAACCAGACCTCGAACGCCATGAAAGTATCGGCGATCAGATTCAGTCCCGCAGTGGTCAGTTCGGACACCGCAATGACGCTGACGATGGCGGAATGCTTGATCAGCGAGATCAGCAAACCGGTCAGCGGCGGCAGGATCAGCGGCAGCGATTGCGGGATGACGATGTACCGGTATTTGTCGACAACGCTCAGGCCAATGGCGTCGGCGCCTTCGTACTGGCCCCGGTCCACGCCCTGGATGCCACCACGAATGATTTCGGCGGCGAACGAGCCTTCGAAAAACGCCAGGCACAATATACCAGACCAGAACCGGTCGATGCCGAAGATCGGAGCCAGCACGAAATAGAACAGGAACAACTGCACCAGCAACGGCGTGTTGCGGATGGCTTCGAGATAACAGGTGGCGATGATCCGCCCGGAAATCGACTGCGACAGGCGGGCAAAAGCGGTGACAAAGCCGATCAGAACCGCGATCACACCGGCGATTACCGCCAGTTTCAAGGTCTGGATCAACCCTCGCACCAGCGGCCCCCAAATCACCTCGCCGTCGATCACGCGATAAAAGAACGGCTCGACCCGGTACCATTGCCAGTTGTATTCCATCGCAGCGGCACCGCGCCAGATCAGATAGCCGATCACCACATACACCAGCACTGCCTGCACGATCTGCCAGAACCTGCGCCAGATCGTCCGAACGTCCATGCCAGCCTGTTCGCGCTGGCGCAGCTCGCGCGGCGTGGGCACTCCTACTCGTCCCGGCATCGGTTCTCCTGGCGGCGGCTGAAGATGTTTCGAAACTATCGGTTTACAACTATAGCTTTGTCAACCAACAATGCCCTGACGTTTCCATAAATACTATATGTTGACCCGCCCATCGGCGGTACAGGCAGTCCAGGAGGTTCGGCACCATGAACATCACCTTCAGGCAAGTGGATGCTTTTCGAACCGTGCTTTCTACCGGAACCGTTACCGAAGCAGCCGAAATGCTGGGCATATCACAGCCCGCCGTCAGCCGGTTGATCTCGGATTTCGAGTCCGCCGTCGATTTTCGTCTGTTTCGGCGCGTCGGTCGGGTTCTGGAGCCGACCGAAGAGGCACATCTGTTGGTCGCCGAGGTACGCCAGGCGGTCAGCGGGATGGAGCATATCAAGGAAACGGTTACCGCGATCCGCAGATTCGGCCATGCGCGGCTGACACTGGCGACCACACCCACCTTTTCCACCCTTACCGCCCCTGGATTGATCGGCCGGTTTGCACAGGCCCGCCCCGACAGTATGATCAAGATGGAAATCGGCCCTGCCGACGATGCGGTCGAATGGATGGTCTCGCAAAGCTATGACTTTGGGATTTCCAATACCGAAAATCGGAACCCGGCGTTTGACAGTCTGATGATCGCCGATGAAAATGCGTATTGTGTCGTGCCCGATGGCCACCCTCTGGCGGCCAGGACGCTGGTGCAGGCCGAAGATCTGGCGGATGAACGTTTCATATCCTACTTCTCTTCTTCGCGGTTCCGGTTCGAGATCGACAGCTTTTTCGACGCCCAAGGCGTCTCTCGCCGTTTGCAATATGAAACGCGTACGACCGATGCGATCTGCCGTCTGGTAGCGGCCGGGCTGGGGGTTTCGGTGGTCGGCTCCAGCGCCGCCTACCTGCAAACGCTTCCCGGCTGCACCGCCCTGCCGTTCAACGCGCCGCTGCGTTTTCGCGCCATTCTGATCTGGTCCAACCGCCGCCCACTCACAGCCATCGCGCAGGAATTCCTGACCATCGCGCGACATCGGGCCGAAGCGCAATAGGCCACAGTGGCGCGGCGGTTTGCCATTTGCGCTCTGCCTGGTGGGGGTCTCGACATGGCAACCGGTTCGGATCACATTTATACGAACCAGGTTCCGGAGCTTCCTCCGGTCTCACCCTCTTCTGCGAGACATTGCAATGACATCCCCCGAAACGCCCAGTCGCCTCCATCTGACTCTCGATCTGGACCAGCCTGGCCGGCAGATCGGCGATCTGATGCTGCGCTGGTCCGACAACGCCAATCCGCTGGGATATCATCCGGTTCCGGTGATCAGTCTGCGGGGCGGCACCGGGCCGACCGTGCTGATTGCCGGCGCGACCCATGGCGATGAATTCGAAGGTCCGGCGGCGATCATGCGGCTTGTCCACGGTCTGGCACCCGAGGCGTTGGCCGGGCAGTTGATCCTGTTCCCGGCGCTGAACGCGCCCGCGCTTGCGGCATCCTCGCGGGTATCGCCACTGGACGGCGCCAACCTGAACCGCGCCTTTCCCGGCGACCCCGATGGCGGGCCGACGGCGATGCTGGCGGATTTCGTTGAAAACCGGCTGCTGCCGCGATGCGATGCGGTGATCGACCTGCATTCCGGCGGCAAGGCGTCGTTCTTTCAGCCCTGCACCCTGGCCACCCGAACCGCCGATGCCGGCCTGTATCAAAAAAACCTTGCTCTGGCCCGCGCCTTCGGCCTGCCGCTGATCTGGCAATTGGGTGCGAACAACGACAACCGGTCGGTCAATTCTGCCGCCGAGCGTGCCGGAGTGCCGATGATCGCGGCGGAGCTGGGCGGCGGCGGCGGCGTAGACCCCGGCATTACCGATCTGACCGAACAGGGGCTGATGCGCTGTCTGCGTCATCTCGGCTTGCTGCCGACGCCTCCTGCACCTGTTCCGGCGCGGATCGTGACCCTCGCCGCCCCGGAACACTCGATCTACGCCCCTGCGGACGGGCTGTTCGATCGCGCCATTTCGGCAGGGCGCGATGTGCGCGCTGGCGACATCGCCGGTCGGTTTCATTTCATCACCGAACCGGAACGCCCACCCCGCAATCTGACCTTTGGCCAGAGCGGGCTGGTTCTGGCCCATACCTGCCGGGGCATGGTGCGCCGGGGCGAATTGCTGGCGCTGGTGACACAGGATGCCGCCGACGGCTGAGCGCCGGCCCAATCTGCGCAACTCAGCGACGCAATACCCGGCTGTGCAATTGCGTCCCGATGAAGCCGGTTTGAAAGTCCTCAACCCGGCATCCGGGGAAATCCGCACTCGCGCACCCGAACGCCTTGGCCGCACTGCCAGGCCCTGGGGTGGCATATCGCCGATCTGATAGACCCAGCACTGAAAATGAACGGTTGATCTTTGAGTGAGCCAGACTAATGTCCGGCTGTGCCGCCTATTAATGGATTTTGACGCTGCGGGCAGCGATACCTGCCGCGTGGACGGGAATGGAACATGGTAGATTTCACACCAGAGCGCGGCGCGCTCAATCTGCTTCGGAATTGCGCGCGGGCAAGGTCCGGCGACAGGTTGCTGATTGCCTATGAGTCGCCTGAATACGGGTATTATGACGATTTGGCGGTAGCTCTCATATGCGACGCCGCCAAATCTCTGAACCTGCCGGTCGAACTCATTGATGTCGGGTTCAACCCGGACAATCCCCATCTGACTTCCGAGTTGCGGCGGAAACTCAACGACACGGACATTATCCTGTTTCTCGCCCGTCTGGGCGATCAGTTGCGGTTTTCTGACATACCCGCGGGCAAGCGCATGATCGTCAGCTTTGCCGTGTCACAGGAACTGTTTGGCTCGGGCTTTGCCAATGGCCATCACGACGCGTTTCTTGCCCTGAAGAACGCAACCAACGCCAGCCTGGCCCAGGCCAGCGAGGTTCGGATCACCTGCCCGGCGGGGACCGATATCGTGGGCAGACCCGAGATGGACCTCACCCCGTCCGGAGACACCTCGATCCTGCGGTTTCCGATGTCGGTCTTCACCCCGGTGCCCGCACACAGCTTTTCCGGCCGGGCCGCTCTCTCCGGGTTCCTGACCGGAACTGGATCGCGTTATTACGACAATTATACGGTCGAATTCGACAGCCCGGTTTACGCCCTGATGGAAAACGGTCGGCTGACCGGGTTTCAGGGTACCGCCGATGACGTGGCCCGCGCGAACGCCCACTACGACTATGTCGCGGAACGCTTCGGGATCGACCGGAATTTTGTGCATTCCTGGCATGCGGGCATTCATCCGGGCTGTGGCTATCCCTGGCCGGCGCGCGAAAATTACGAACGCTGGGGCGGCGTCGCCTTTGGCAACCCTCGCATCTTGCACTTTCACACCTGCGGTGCCTATGCGCCGGGTGAAATCAGTTGGAACGTGATCGACCCGACGATTGTGGCCGATGGGGTCACCCTGTGGGACACCGGCAGATTTCACGCTGAACGGCTGCCGGACGGCGCGGCGATCTTGCAGCAGTTTCCCTGCGCGGACTCCCTGTTTTCGCGGCCCGACCGCAATATAGGTTTACCGCACGCGGGCTAGCCGTCCAAAGCGACGCCTTACGGATCGGACATGCGCCGCAAGTCGTAGCTTCGCTTCTGTGGCGCTTGATCGTGTACCGTCGCCTGCGCTGCGCAGGGTTAGTTTGCCCCCCAAAGCAGGCAATACTGCCGCGGTCGGGATCATACTGGAAATAGCTGACGTCATATTTGCCTCAGGTCCGATCCTTGCGCTCGCGCACCGGCACATGCGGTGTCACGTCACGCTTCAATGGCCATGCACGGAATGGGCCAGTGCCATCAGATCTATCCGCAGCGATCCCGTGATCCGTGTGGATCAGGTAGTTGGCCCATAACCGAAGTGCCCCGGACCATCTATGATGGACCATGCGGCCCGGGATCAGTGTCGAAGATATATTGAGTGTAGCGAGCTTTGATAGCTTTCCGCGCATCCCGATAGCCGTTGCACTATGTCAGCCGGTCAGTGCGCGCTCGCAACACTGCGGTGGCAACAAAATGGTCTGCGGGTGCTTGATCGCCTCACGGATCCGTCACGGCGTGGCAGGCGACCCTTGCCTGGCCCTCGGTCGCGAGCAGTTCCGGTATCGCTTTTCTGCATTTATCCATCGCGATGGGACAGCGCGGGTGAAAAGCGCAGCCGGAAGGCGGGTTTAACGGGCTGGGAGGTTCGCCAGCCTGCGCATCGATCCGGCGCCTGGGATTCTCGATGTCGGGGATCGTCGCCAGCAACAGTTTTGAATAGGGGTGCCGCGGCGCGGTGAACAGGTGTTCCACCGGGGCCTGTTCGACGATCCGACCGAGATACATGACCGCAATGTAGTCGGACATATGGCGCACCACGCTCAGATTGTGGCTGATGAAGAGATAGGTCAGCCCCAGTTCGTCCTGCAAGTGTCTCATCAGGTTCAGGATCTGCGCCTGCACCGATACGTCCAATGCCGAGGTCGGCTCATCGCAGACCAGCAGTTCGGGTTCCGACGCCAGAGCGCGGGCGATCGAGATGCGCTGCCGCTGACCGCCTGAGAATTCATGCGGATATCTCAGCGCGTCGTCAGCGCCCAATCCGACCGTCTCCAGCAGTTCGCGCACCCGCGCATCCGTCTGTTTCACGTCGTCGCGCAGCTTCATCTCCCGGATCGGTTCCGCGATGATGTCGCCGACGCGCCAGCGCGGGTTCAGGCTGGAATGCGGATCCTGAAAGATCATCTGCACCCGGATCGGACGGCCCGTCCTGCCCGTGCCGAAAGATATATCGCCGCTCGTGGTGGTGTAGAGCCCGGTGACGAGCCGGGCAACTGTGGACTTGCCGCATCCGGATTCACCGACAATGCTGAAACAGGTGCCCTTTTCGATGGTAAACGAGACCTCCGAGACCGCCTTGACGAACAGTTTCGGCCGCCGCTCAATAAGCCGGTTCAGCCACGGGGCGGATACGTCGAATACCTTGCTGACGTCAGAGACGGTGAGGGCGGGGATGTGAGTGTTCATTGCGTGCCTCCCTGTTGCAGCCAGCAAGCTGCGCTGGTGGTGTCCACCTTGACCAGCGGTGGCGTTTCGGCGCTGCATCGCGGCCCGGCATGGGGACAACGCGGATGAAACGCACAGCCCGATGGCCGGGCGTTCAGCCTGGGCATCGACCCGTCGATCTGGGCCAGCGTCTCGACACGGTCATGCAGGCTGGGAATCGCCGACATCAATCCCCTGGTATAGGGGTGCTGCGGATTGTGGATCACATCCGCTACCGGTCCGCTTTCGACCACGCGCCCCGAATACATCACGCAGACCCGGTCGGCGGTTTCGGCGATGACACCCATGTCGTGGGTCACCAGCATGATGCCGACGCCGGTTTCGTCGCAAAGCTTGCGCAGCAGGGCGGTGATTTGCGCCTGAATCGAGACATCGAGCGCAGTGGTCGGTTCATCGGCGATGATCAGGCGCGGCCCGGCGGCGAGCGCCAGTGCGATCACCACCCGTTGACGCATCCCGCCGGAAAACTGGTGCGGATACTGGCGCAGCCGTTCTTCGGGCGCGGGAATGCCGACATTGCGCAGCAGTTCCAGCGCCCGTGCGTTTGCCGCCGCGCGGTTCATGTCGCTGTGCAGGCGGATCGTTTCGACCAGTTGTTTGCCGACGCTGAACAGCGGATTGAGCGCAGTCAAGGGATCCTGGAAGATCGCCCCCATCTCGCGGCCGCGAACCTTGGTCAGTTCCGCTTCGCTCAGCGTATCGACGCGGCGACCGCCGACATGAATGGCCCCGCCCGCAATCCGCCCGGGATGTTCCAACAGCCCCAGAACGGCAAGGCCGGTGATCGATTTTCCGGCCCCGGATTCACCCACAACGCCAAGGATTTCGCCGGGCGCGATCTGCATCGACACATCGTCGATCGCGGTCAGAACGCCGCGCCTGGTCGGAAATTCGACCGTCAGACCGTGCACGTCCAGGGCCGAAGTCGCCGTGTTTTGGGTATTGCCATCTGGAATGGGCAGCACCATCATTTCAGTCTCCATTCGATAGAGGGAAGGTCGGCGGAAAGATCTCGCCGACCGGGGGGTGCCCCAGGGTCCGCTCCGGGTATCTGGCAACCAGACCATCAAACTGCGCCTGCATGTCGGTCCGTGCGCGGGCCATGTCGATGCCCGCCACGGCACCGTCCCGCATGGACAGGCGGCCATCGACGATGGTGGCCTTCGTCACCCGCCCGGTCGCCCCCAGGATCAACGTCTGCACCGGGTCAATGCGCGGCACCAAGTGGGTGTCAGCCATATCGAAGACGGCAATATCGGCCTTGGCCCCGGCCCGCAGCACGCCGATGTCGCTGCGCCCCAGCGCCGCAGCGCCCCGGGCCGTGGCAGCATCGAACATCTCGCCGGATCGGACCGATCGATGCCCGGCGGTCAGACGGCAGGCGATCATGCCGACGGCCATGTTCAGAACCATGTCGGGCGGGGCGGTATCGGTGCCCATGGCGACGTTGATGCCCATGGCGCGCAGTTTCGCAAAGGACCGCAGCGCGCCGCCATGACGGGCGGAGACCAGCGGACAGTGCACCACGGTCACGCCGTTGTCGCGATAGCGCTCCAGATCCTCCTGCGTGGCGACAGTGGCATGCGGCGCCAGAAGGCGTGGCGACAGGCAACCGATCCCGTCCAACCATTCAGGCGCGGTCTTTCCATGCAGCGCCTGGACGGTCTGCAACTCCATCTGGCCCTGCGCCATGTGCAGGCGCACCGGACAATCGAGATCCTCTGCCGCGTGCATGGTCCGTTTCAGCAGGGTGTCGGTGCAGGTTTCCACCCGGTCCGGCGCCAGCATCGGCGACACCAGCGCGCGGCCCTGCAGACCTCTGGCAAAGCGCACCGCATCCTGTAATCCGCGCAGCCCGCGCGCTTCGTCGAAGACTGCGCGCAGCGTGCCGTCCTCGTCGGCCACCATGCCGCCCGAACGATAGGCAGGACCAAGCCAGACCCGCAGGCCCATGTCCTCGGCCACATCGGCCGCGGCGGTGAATTCCTCCACCGTCTCGCCCCATTCGCGGTAGAACAACGAGGCAATCGGCGCCGCAGAGGTAATCCCGTTCAGCAGCAATTGCCCGAAGGCGAACCGTTTCTGGGCGACCAGTTCGTCGGGCGTGTACATCTCGTAGGGGCCGCGCTCCACATAGGTTTGCGGCCAGACCCGGCCCTTGCGCTCACTGGGCCAGTTGTCATAGCTGAGCAAGGTTGTGTCCAGATCTCCAAGCGCATCGAGATCGACAAAACCGGGTGCGATCAGCGCCGCCCCCATGTCGAACCGTGCCGACACCTCGCCATCGAAATGCGCACCGGCATGCAGGATGCGGTCATGTTCAATGACGACTTCGCCATCCCGTACCAGCCGCGGGCCCCGCGGCGTATCCACGACGATCCATTCACCGGTCAGGGCCCATCGGCCCTCGGGGCGCTTGCCCAGGGAAAGATCGTGCCACTGCGTCATGGGGCGGTCATCAACGTTTCGCCGTCGCGGGCGGTGACCCTGCCGGCCTTCACCACCAGCTTGCGGGGTGCATGGTGCACGATGGCATGGGCGACCGCGATCCCTTCGACGATCACCACATCGCCGGGCGCACCGACCTTCAGTTCGCGCCGTTCCATCCCCATCGCCTGCGCCCCGCCGCCGGAACAGACGTCCAGTGCCATGTACATCTCTGCGTCCGAACGCAGGTTGCTGCGCAATCCGACAAACTTGGCCCGCTCCAGCATGTCGCCGTTGCCATAGGGGCCCCAGATGTCCTGTATCCCGTCGTTGCCCGCGCCGAAACGAATGCCGTACTCGGCCATCTGTTTGACCAGCGGTGCCGGGCTGGACGCGGGCGCGGTGGTCATGATGCTTGCCTCCAGTGCGCCAAGACGTTCCAGAAGCGGATTGACCCGGGCCGGATCGGGCATGCCCAGACAAAAGGCATGGCTGACGGTCAGCATCCCCTTCATCCCCAGGGCTTCGGCCCGGTTCAGTATCTGCTCCATCGAAAACGCGCCCAGTTCGCCGCGCTCATGCAGGTGGATGTCGATGCCCTTGCCGTGTTTTTCTGCCAGTGCGAATATCGTGTCGAGGTGCCCCTTGGGATCGCGATCGACGCCGCAGGGGTCAAGCCCCCCCATCAGGTCCGCCCCCATCTTCATCGCTTCGTCCAGCAAATTGGCGGTACCGGGGCTGATCATCAGGCCGGACTGCGGAAACGCCACGGTCTGGATCTCCACCACATCGGCCAGCTTTTCCGCCGTTTCCATTACGCCTTCGAGCGCGCTGAGACCGCCCGTGGTGTCGATATCGACATGGCTGCGGATCAAGGTGGCCCCAAAGGATGCCGTTTGCAGCGCGTGCCGCATGGACTGCACATGCGGATCGAGACCCAATCGCTTTTTCATCTGGCGCTCGTTATCGATCATCGCCATCAGATTGCCGCCCCCGACATCATTGTGATACCATGGATAGCCCAGCAACGACTTGTCCAGATGGGTATGTGCCTCGGTCAATCCCGGCAGCGCGATGCGCCCGCCGGCATCCTCGACTGCGGCCCCTGCCTGGTCCAGCCGGTCGCCGATTGCGGCGATGCGCCCATCCCTGATCAAGATTTCGGTCGGATCGCCGTCCAGCACACGGACGTTTTTGATCAGCAGATCACTCATCTCGGATTCCTTCAGCGGAGTTTCGGGTTCAGTGCGTCGCGCAGCCAGTCGCCCAGCATGTTGACTGCGACCACGAGGATGCAAAGCTGGATCGACGGGAACAGCACAATCCACCACGACCCGGAGAACAGGTATTGATTGCCGACCCGGATCAGCGTGCCGAGCGATGGCTGGTTCGGTGGCATCCCGACACCCAGGAACGACAGCGTCGCCTCGATCAGGATTGCCAGACCGAAGTTCAGCGTCGCCGCAACGAAGATCGGGGTCAGCGTGTTGGGCAGAATGTGCTTGAGCATCAGCCGACGTGCTGGCGTACCGACCAGCCGCGAAGCCTGCACATATTCCTTGCGCCGCTCTACCATGGTCTGGGCGCGCACCACACGCGCGTATTGCACCCATGAATACATCGCGATTGCCAGCACCAGCACCGCCGCCACGCCCGCTTCGCGCCAGGCCGGTGGCAGGAACTGCTGGGCCACCGAACTGACCAGAATCGCGACCAGTACAATCGGGATCGACAGCAGCACATCGCCCACCCGCATCAGCACGTTGTCGATCCAGCCACCGTAATAGCCCGCCATCAGGCCCAGCCCGATGCCCACGAACAGCGACACCACCACGGACGCGACCCCGATGACGATGGAAATCCGCGTGCCATAAAGGATGCCCGACAGGATATCGCGCCCCTGCACGTCCGTCCCCAGAAGATAGGGCATCTGACCGCCCTCCATCCAGATCGGCGGTAATTCTGCGTTCCACAATTCGAGCGCTGCCAGATCATAGGGGTCCTGCGGCGACAATACCGGCGCACAAAAGGCAGCAACGATCACCAGGGCCAGCACAATGGCGGCGCCTACGGCAGATTTGTGCGCCTTGAACGACCACCAGAGATCGCTATCGAAAAACGCCTCGGTGCGCGACAGCACCTTGCGATCGGCCTGATCGGTCATGCGTCGGCTCCCTTCAGACGCGGGTCGATCACCGCATAGGCCATGTCCACGATGGTGTTCAGAACGACAAAGATCAGCGCCACGATGCACAGATACGCGGCCATGATCGGCACATCGACGAAGGTAACCGCCTGAATGAAAAGCAGGCCCATGCCCGGCCACTGGAATACCGTCTCGGTCACCAGCGCAAAGGCGATCAACCCGCCGACCTGCATCGCCGTCATGGTCACAACCGGCATCAGGCAATTGCGCAATGCGTGGCTGAAATGCAGCCTGCGCGCCGGAACGCCCCGTGCCCGCGCGAACTTGATAAAATCCGACCGCAGCACTTCCAGCATCTCAGCACGCACCAGACGCATCACCAGCGTGATCTGGAACAGCGAGAGCGACAACGCCGGCAACACGATGGACATGCGTCCCGAATGGGTCAGCAACCCGGTGCTCCACCATCCCAGATCGACGGTCTCGCCACGCCCGAACGCGGGGAACCATCCCAGCCAGACCGAAAAGATCAGGATCAGCCCGATACCCACCACAAAACTGGGCAGCGACACGCCGATGATCGACGTGAACTGCATCGCCTCGGCATACCAGGTCTGTCGCCTGATCGCCGTGATCACCCCCATCGGCACGCCCACCACCAGTGAGATGAACGTCGCCACCAGAACCAGTTCGAATGTGGCTGGGAAACGCTCACCGATCATCGCCAGCACGTCCTGCTGATTGCGAAACGAGATACCGAAATCCCCCGTGGCAGCGCGGGCCACGAACTTTGAATATTGCACCAAAAACGGGGCTTCGAGGCCGAGTCTCTCACGCAGTTCATCGCGTTGTTCTTGCGTGGCCTGTTCGTTCAGCATCTGGTCAACCGGATCGCCGACGGCAGTAAAGATGACAAAGGCAAGAAACGTGACGGAAAGCATGACAAAGACGGCATTGGCCAGACGCTTGATGATAAATGCCAGCATTGCGATGATCTCCGGTCCGGGGAAATGAGAGGCGACGACGTTGCGCCGCCTCAGTCTCAGGGAGAATTATTTTGTCACGTACCACATGCGCGGCTTGTTATCGGGGAATTGCGGGAAATCGCTGAAGTCCCTGGACACCGCCCATGCCATCGGCTGCTGGTGCAGCGGCATCATGATGATCTCGTCCTTGGCAATGCGCAGCGCCTTGTTCTCCATATCCAACCGCGCCTCCCGGTCCAACTCGACCGCCGCGGATTGTGTCAGCTTGTCAAGTTCCGGATAGGACCAGCCGCCCCAGTTGAAGACCCCGGAATTGCCTTCCTTGGAATGCAACATCTGCACGAGGATCGAATAGGTATCCAGCATAGGCAGCGTCGCCCAGCCGATGGTGTAGATGTCGGCCTTGCCGTTGGCGCGCTTGGGCGTCTGCTTGGCGGTCGGACCGATATCCAGCTTCGGCTCCAGTCCGACGCGTGACCACATCGACGCAATGGCCTGGCAGAACTGTTCCTCGTTCACGTAGCTTTCGTTGGTGCATACGAAATCAAACGCGAAACCGTCGCCATAGCCGGCTTCTTCCAGCAGCGCCCTGGCCTTTTCGGGATCAAAGGGCGCGACCGTGTCCAGATCTTCGGAGTAGCCAGGGATCGAAGGGGCGACGAGGGCACCGGCATTGCGCGACTTGCCGCGCATCACCTTGTCCTGGATCAGATCCATATCGACGGCCAACTGCATCGCCTGACGGACGCGCAGATCGTTCATCGGGTTCTCGCCCCCGCCGACCAGCTCCTCGCGCCGGTTGAAACCCAGCATCACGGTGCGCAGATCGGTGCGTTCCAGGATCGTCAGATTCTCCGCCTGCGCCAGCCGCGGCAGATCCTGCACCGGCGCGCTGTCCACGAAATCGACCTCGCCCGACAGCAGTGCGGCAACCCGTGTCGCAGCGGATGAAATCGGCTGGAATTCGATCCGGGTCAGGTTGTGCGCCGGTTCGTCCCACCAGTTATTGTTGACCGCCAGTACAGTCTGCGCCTCGGGCGTCCGCGATTCCAACTGGAATGGGCCGGTGCCGTTGGTGTTGAATGTGGCATACCCCTCCACGCCGGCACTGACATCCGTTGGCTTCTCGGCATTGTTGGCAACCAGCCAGCCTTTGTCGAAGATGTGAATATTGGTCAGGTCGTTCAGCAGCAGCGGATAGGCACCGCTCAGTTCGATGTCGATGGTGTTATCGTCCACCACGGTGGCGCTCTGGTACGCTGGCAGGTTGCCCTTGAGCGGCGATGTTTCGTCGCTCACCCGCTCCAGCGATGCCAGCACATCCTCGGCGGTGAAATCGGATCCGTCATGAAACTTGACGCCCTTGCGCAGGGTGAACCGCCAGGTCGTCGGCGAGACGATTTCCCATGCGGTCGCCAGCGCCGGTTCGATCTCCAGATCGCGGTTATAGCGGACCAGACCTTCGTAAATGTGGTTGAGGAAGTTGATGGTATAGCTGTCACCGTAGGAATACGGATCCAGCGAAACGATATCACGCGGCGCACCCCAGCGGATGGTCTCGGCCTGTGCGGTCGCGGCCAGCAACGCCGCCGCCAGCCCCGCCAGCGCCCCCTGTCTCGTCTTCGTGGAAATGCTCATTTCTTTCTCCCTATTATTGTATACCTGATCATAAAATATCGCATACGATTCAGCGAGCATAAAGTTTAATTACCTTCCGATAGATGCGTCTTTCGACAGGCAATCCGGCTCACAAGCGCTCCTCTGCAAGAGCAGGCTAGGCGAAAAAACTATGATTTGCTACAAAAAAAGACCGATTGTATTCATTCTATGTATACAATACTATGGCCACACTCGCTTATCTCTTTTACGGCAATCATGGTTTAGGTCCGCGCATGTATAAATCCACGACCCGCAGCTTTCCGGTATACGATTCGCTGAGACAGGCGATTATCGAACAGGCCCTCAAGCCCGGCACGAAACTGCCGGAAGATTCGATTGGCGAAACCTTCAGCGTCAGCCGCACCACGGTGCGGAACGCGCTGGTGCGGCTCGATGCCGAAGGACTGGTGGACCTGCAACCGAACCGGGGGGCCTCCGTTTCGGTGCCGACCATCGAGGAAGCGCACGATATCTTTGAGATGCGCCAATGCCTCGAACGCGAGGTGATGGACCGCCTGTGCAGGATGGACAAGAAGCCGATCGTCAAGGCGCTCAAGGCGCATCTGGTCGAGGAAAAGAAATATCTCGATGTCGACACGACAAGATCGATCCGGCTGGCCGGCGAGTTCCACATCCTGCTGGCAGAGCTGACGGGCTCGCGGATTCTCGCCAACTACGTCAACGAGATCGTGTCGCGTTGCTCGCTGATCCTGGCGCGGTTCGCCCAGGCCCATTCGGCCCAATGCGGGCTCGACGAACACACTGAAATCATCGCGGCCATAGAAGCAGGCGATGCGGATCGCGCCATCATGCAAATGCACCGGCATCTGCACAGCGTTCAGGATCGCGCCCTGCTGGATCCCGATGAGCGTGGCAAAGAAGACGTCAGCGCGATCCTCGCGCGCTACATCGTGCCGAATGCCTGATCACACGTCGCGATCGCTCCACGCCCCCCGTAAAGATGGAATAGCCATGGACAGCCCAAACGCGCAATCGGATCGTTTCGACTTTGCCAGCCTCAGCGCCCGCGACCGCTACAAATTGTTGATCGGCTCTGTCGTGCCCCGGCCCATCGCCTGGGTGACGACGATCGACGAAAAAGGCACCCCCAACGCGGCACCGTTCAGTTTCTTCAATTGCCTTTCATCCGATCCGGCGATTTTGGCGCTGGGAGTCGAAAACCACGCCGACATGCGGTTTAAGGACACCGGCCGCAACATCCGCGTCACCGAAGAGTTCACGGTCAACATCGTCGGCTTTGACAATCTGGAGGCGATGAACGTCACCGCCGTGCCCTTCGCTGCCGGTATCGACGAGATCGAGGCCGCCGGGATGAGCACTGTGCCTGGCGAATTCGTCGCCTGTCCGCAGATCGCCGAAGCGCCGATCCGGTTCGAATGCAGAAAGCACGTCACCCTCAACATCGGCAAGTCGCGCGAGATCGTCCTGGGCGAAGTGCTGGCAATGCACGCCAGACCCGGTCTGGTCAATGACCGCTTCCATGTGGATGCCGCCGCACTTGACGCCCTCGGCCGCATGGGGGGCCACGGATATTGCCGATCGAACAAAACCTTCGATCTGCCGACTATGTCGGAGACCGAATGGCGGACCCGCGCTACCGGAACGAACTGAGCGCCATGCGTTTACTGATCGTGAACCCCAATTCCACTTCCGAGATGACTGACCGCATCGGCGCAGAAGCCAGAAACCACCTGCCGGACGGGGTCGCGCTGACCCTGAGAACCAACGATAGCGGCCCCGCCGCGATCCAGGGTGCGGCCGATGGTAAGGCGGCGATACCGGGTGCTCTGGCCTTGCTGAAAGACACCCCCTGCGACGTCGCCGTGATCGGCTGTTTTGACGATATCGGCCTCTCCGACGTTCCGGCGGACGGGCCTGCGGCTGTCATCGGCCTCGGTGAGGCCGCGATTCGGACAGCAGACAGGTCGGGACGGCGTTTCGCGGTGTTGACCACTTCCGACCTTTCGGTACCGGTTCTGGAAGCGAACCTGCGCGCTTACGGCGCAGAGGCGAACTGTGTCTGTGTGCAGGCCAGCATGATCGGCGTGCTTGATTTCGAAAGAAATCGCGTCGCCGCATCACAACGGTTGATCGCTGCGGCCAGGAGGCTGCTGGACGCTCACCCCGATATCGAAACCATCGTTCTGGGATGCGCCGGGATGGGCGGGCTGGCTTCCGACATGGCAGGTGCGCTGCACATCCCGGTTATCGATCCGATTGAGGCCGCCATCGGCATGGCCCTTCAACGGCATGCGCAGAATACGGCCAAATAGGGTGGATGGCATTGTTAGGTGTCGTCGCGGTACCTCTTACGCATAATCCTCGGGGGTGCAGGGGGGCAGACAGCCCCCGCCGCCCTCAGAAATCCAGATCGGCGTAATGTGCGGGCGGGCGGAACCCGGAAATCTGATCGGCCAGGATCGAGCGGAACGCCGGGCGCGACTTGATCTTTGCGTACCAGTCCTTGACCACCGCCGAGCGGTTCCAGTCCACATCGCTGATATAATCCAGAGAGGACAGGTGCGCCGCAGCGGCAAAATCCGCCAACGTCATCGCATCCCCGGCCAGCCAGCGGCGATGGTCCAGCAACCAGGTCATGTAATCCAGATGATACTTGATCGCCTTGGCCCCGTCCTTGACATTGCGGCTGTCCGGATAACCCGATTTGGTCACCTTCTTGTTGACCCGCTCATACAGCAGCTTGCTGGTGACCTCGTGGTGGAACTTGTCGTCGAACCACCCCACCAGCCGGCGCACTTCGAATCGCGCTTCGGGGGTCGATGGCATCAACGCCGGATCGGGGCGGGTTTCCTCGATATATTCGCAGATCGCCGCACTTTCCGCCATCATCCGCCCATCCAGCTTGAGCACCGGCACCTTGGCCGCCGGGTTGCGGCGTAAAAAATCCGGGTCCGCCTCCCAATAGCGCTCCTCGACCAGCTCGACCTCGATCTTCTTCTCGGCAAGCGACAGCCGCACCTTGCGGCAGAACGGGGATAGGGGAACGTGAAACAGGCGGGCCATGATCTTCCGAAATCTGTGGTGGAACACCACCCTCAATGCCCCGCCGCGCCGGGTTTTTCAATCCTCGAAACAGGCGGCGCGTCCATCTGCGCGGATGGTGGCTGCTCCGTCGGCAATCTGTGCCGCCCGCCGCCGCAGCCGGGGCGACGGGTTCGAGGCCGAGCGCGACTTGGGCGCGGGCAGCGTCGCGGCCAGCCGCGCCGCTTGCGTGGCGCTCAGCCTGGCGGGTGTCACGCCAAAGTAATGCTGCGCCGCAGCCGCCACCCCGAACACACCCTCGTCCATCTCGGCGACGTTCAGATACACTTCCAGGATACGCTTCTTGCTCCACACCGCCTCGACCGCCGGGGTGATCACCGCTTCCAGCGCCTTGCGCAACCAGCTGCGCTCTTGCCACAGGAACACATTCTTGACCACCTGCTGGCTGATCGTGGACCCTCCGCGCCGGTTGCCATCCGCAATGGCGGCGCGAATCGCCTGGACGTCAAACCCCCAGTGCAGGCAGAAATTCGCATCCTCTGCCGCCACCGCAGACCGTGCCATCACCGGCGCGATATCGTCCAGAGCCACCCAGTCCTGTTGCACCGGCCGCCCCAGCCTGCGCCCCTCGGACCACATGGTTTGCGTCGTTGGCGGATTGATCACGCTGAACAGCAGGATCAACAGCGCAAACACGCCGACCACCCCCAGCACCGCCCAGACCAGCAGCCGCCGCAGCGACGACAGCGTCCACCGGGATTTGCGCGCGGATTTTTTCGATTTCGCGGATTTAGCCATGCGCCATGCTATAGGCCTCCGGTCAACAGGCGGAAAGGCCCTTGCGTCGATCGGGCGACAAATCTGGCCGCTTCAGCGGACGTCAGACTGGCACCCTGTGGGCAAGATCGGAATACAGCGCCGGGACCGCGCCGCTGACAGGATGGCCCCGGTTCGTTGACCGGTATGATGTCGCCCGGCCAGGGCCGGCGGATCCATTCGCCGTTAATCCGGCCTCCGGGGCCGATCCGGGCAACACGCTGGCAGCGGCGGTTGAATGGCCCAAACCTGTCCGGCCGGTTTGTCAGCGTCCCGACAATCGCCCCCGCCCACGCGGGCGGGGGGTATGGGCACAATTGCGGCACCTCTGGTAGGCCGGAGCGGCAAAAGCCATCATTCCGCCGGAACCGCTTGCTCCTCGACGCTCAGCGGGGCGGGCAGATGCGCCAGCATCTCCTTGGGGCAGACCTGAATAAAGTTGCTTCGCTCGATGGCCCAATGCTGCAGGATGTCGGTGGCCTTGCGGCTGCCGGTCTCCTGTGCGTGCCGCTCCACCAGCGACCGCAGCTGCTGCTCCCAATGCGCCACCGTCACCGCACAGGTGACCAGGGTCTCGCGGTTCATCACCGTTTCCGCCGTGCGGTCCGGATCGTACAGATAGGCCATGCCACCGGTCATCCCGGCCCCGAAATTGGCACCGACCTCACCCAGAATCACCGCCACACCGCCGGTCATGTATTCACACCCGTTGCTGCCGCAGCCCTCGATCACCACCTTTGCACCGCTGTTGCGTACCGCAAACCGTTCACCCGCGCGCCCGGCGGCAAACAGATAGCCATCGGTGGCGCCATACAGCACCGTGTTGCCGATGATGGTGTTCTCGTCCGCGTTCAGCGGGCTGACCTGCGGCGGGCGCACCACGATGGTGCCCCCCGACAGGCCCTTGCCGACATAGTCGTTGGCATCGCCCGACACTTCCAGCTTCAGTCCCGGTGCCGCGAACGCGCCCAGCGACTGGCCCGCCGACCCCTGCAACTTGACCGTCAGATGATCGGGCTGGAACGCATTGCGCATCCCGAAGTTGCTCACGATGTGGCTGCTGGTGCGGGTGCCCACGGTGCGATGGGTGTTCTGCACCGCATAGGACAGCTGCATCTTTTCGCCATCCCTCAGGAACCGCGCCGCGTCGCGCACGATTTCCGCGTCCAGCGTGTCGGGCACTACATTGCGCGGCTTGTCGCGGTTATACACGATCTCGCTCGCGCCATCGACGGTGATCAGCAGCGGGTTCAGGTCCAGATCGTCCAGATGCGCATTGCCCCGGCTGACCTGGCTCAGCAGATCGGCCCTGCCGATGATCTCGCCCATCGACCGCGCGCCGATGCTGGCCAGCAGTTCGCGCACTTCCTGCGCATAAAAGGTGATCAGGTTGACCACCTTGTCCGCGTTGCCGGTGAACTTGGCGCGCAGGTTTTCGTCCTGCGTGCAAACGCCGACGGGGCAGGTGTTGGACTGACACTGGCGCACCATGATACAGCCCATCGCGATCAGTGCCGCAGTGCCGATGCCGTATTCCTCGGCCCCCATCATCGCCGCCATCACGATGTCGCGCCCGGTGCGCAACCCGCCATCGGTGCGCAACGTCACCCGGTCGCGCAGCTTGTTCATCGCCAGAACCTGATGCGCCTCGGTCAGCCCCATTTCCCATGGCAGACCGGCATATTTGATGCTGGTCGCCGGGCTGGCCCCGGTGCCGCCGTTATGGCCCGAAATCAGGATTACATCGGCCTTGGCCTTGGCCACCCCGGCGGCAATCGTGCCGACACCGCTTGACGCAACAAGCTTCACCGTCACCTTGGCGCGCGGGTTGATCTGTTTCAGGTCATAGATCAGCTGCGCCAGATCCTCGATACTGTAGATATCGTGATGCGGCGGCGGTGAAATCAGCGTCACCCCCTTGGTCGACAGCCGCAGCCGCGCGATCAGCTCGGTGACCTTCATCCCCGGCAGCTGGCCGCCTTCGCCGGGCTTTGCCCCCTGCGCGACCTTGATTTCCAGTTCCTCGCACTGGTTCAGGTATTCCGCCGTCACCCCGAACCGGCCCGAGGCCACCTGCTTGATCTTGGCGGACGGATTGTCGCCATTGGGTTCGGGCACAAAATGCGCCGGATCCTCGCCGCCCTCGCCGCTGTCGGATTTGGCTCCGATCCGGTTCATCGCCACGTTCAGCGTCTTGTGCGCCTCCGGCGACAGCGCCCCCAGCGACATGCCCGGCGTCACGAACCGCTTGCGGATCGAGGTGATGCTCTCCACCTCTTCGATCGGCACCGGCTTGCCCAATGGCTTGATGTCCAGAAGATCGCGCAGATGGATCGGCGGGTTGCTCTTCATCTTGGCCGAATACTGTTTCCACAGCTCGAAACTGGCCTTGTTGCAGGCCATTTGCAGCATATGCATGCTGGTCGCTTCCCAGGCATGGGATTCCCCCGACGCCCGCGCCTTGTAGAACCCGCCGATGGGCAGCACATCCAGCTCCGCGTCCCAGCCCCTGGCATGGACCTGTTCGGCCTTGTGCTGAATGCCCGACACGCCGATGCCGCTGATCCGGCTGATCATGCCGGGAAAATACTCGGCGCACATCGCCCGGCTCAGCCCCACGGCCTCGAAATTCAGCCCGCCCCGATACGAGGACACCACCGAAATGCCCATCTTGGCCATGATCTTCAGCAGCCCCTGATTGATCGCCTCGCGATAGCGCGCCACCGCCTGGGTCAGGTTGCCATCCAGCAGGCCCCGCGCAATCCGGTCGGCCAGCGAATCCTCGGCCAGATAGGCGTTCACAACCGTCGCGCCACAGCCGATCAGAACCGCGAAATAATGCGGGTCGATACATTCGGCCGACCGCACGTTCAGCGAACAGAAGGTCCGCAGCCCGTTGCGCGTCAGATGCGAATGCACCGCGCTGGTGGCCAGGATCATCGGCATCGCCACGCGGCCTGGCCCCGAATGCTGATCGCTCAGCACGATATGGCCCGCACCTGAACGCACCGCATCCTCAGCTTCCGAGCGGATCCGGGCCAGCCCGTCGCTCAGTGCGCCGGCACCGGGTTCAAACGAACAGTCGATCTCGACCATCGGCGCATTGAACTGCTCGATCAGCTTTTCCCACTGGGCGTTGGCGACAAACGGGCTTTCCAGCACCACGATCTCGGTCTGGCTGCTGTCCTCGTCCAGCACGTTCTTCAGGTTGCCGAACCGCGTCTTCAGGCTCATCACCCGGTATTCGCGCAGACTGTCGATCGGCGGGTTGGTCACCTGGCTAAAGTTCTGGCGAAAGAAATGGCTCAGCGGGCGGTACATCTTGGACAACACCGCGCTTGGGGTATCGTCGCCCATGCTGGCCAGCGCCTCCTTTCCGTCTTCGGCCATCGGCGCCAGGATCTGCTCCAGCTCCTCGATGCTATAGCCCGCCGCGATCTGACGCTTGCGCAGCGCGTCGCCGGTAAACAGCGGCTTCTCTTCCGCCCCGGCCAGAACCTCGTCGGCATCGTTGATCTTGCCGACCCAGTCGCTGAACGGCAGGGCCGCCGCCAGCTTGTTCTTGATCTCGGTGTCGTGAAACAGCAGGCCCTTCCGCATGTCCACGGCGATCATCTGTCCCGGCCCCAACGCGCCTTTTTCGCGCACCACGGATTCGTTGATCGGCACCATTCCGGCTTCGGACCCGGCAATCAGCAACCCGTCGCCCGTCACCACATAGCGCATCGGGCGCAGCCCGTTGCGGTCCAGCCCCGCACACACCCAGCGCCCGTCGGTCATCGCCAGCGCGGCGGGACCGTCCCAGGGCTCCATCACAGAGTTGCAATAGGAATACATGTCGCGCCAGGCCTCGGGCAATTCCACCGCCTGCTTGGACCAGCTTTCCGGCACCAGCATGGTTTTTGCCATCGGCGCGCTGCGCCCGGCCCGCACCAGAACCTCGAACACCGAATCCAGCGCGGCGGAATCCGAACTGCCGCTGGCGATGATCGGTTTGATATCCTCGGCCATGTCGCCAAAGGTCGCCGACGCCATGCGGATCTCGTGGCTGCGCATCCAGTTGACGTTGCCCTTCAACGTGTTGATCTCGCCGTTGTGGGCCAGCATCCGGAACGGCTGTGCCAGCCACCACTGCGGAAAGGTATTGGTGCTGTAACGCTGGTGATAGATCGCAAAGGCGCTCTCGAACCGCGCATCCATCAGGTCGGGGTAGAACACCGCCACCTGCTCGGCCAGCATCATCCCCTTGTAGATGATCGACCGGCACGACAGGCTGGCGATATACAGCCCGTTGATCCCGGCCTCGTTTGCCGCCTTTTCGATCCGGCGGCGAATGACATACAGCTCGCGTTCGAATGTTTCCTCGTCCACGCCCTTGGAATTAGACAGCAGGATCTGCTCGATCTCGGGCCGGGTCGCGTTGGCCTTTTCGCCCAGACAGGTCACATCCACCGGCACGTGCCGCCAGCCATAGATGTAATAGCCCATGCGCAAAACCTCGGTTTCCACGATGGTCCGGCATTTCTCCTGGGCGCTGAAATCGGTGCGGGGCAGAAACACCTGACCCACCGCGATCAGCTGATCCTTGTGCGGCGTGTGGCCGGTGCGCTCGACCTGATCGTAAAAGAACGGCACCGGAATCTGCACATGGATGCCCGCGCCATCGCCGGTCTTGCCATCCGCATCCACCGCACCGCGATGCCAGATCGCTTTCAGCGCATCGATCCCGGCCTCCACCACCTTGCGGCTCTTCGCGCCATTCACCGACACCACCAGCCCGACGCCGCAGGACGAATGCTCGTCGGCCTCGGAATACAGGCCATTCTCGGCCATCCACTTGCGTTTCTCTTCTTCGGCCTTGGCCCAGGCGGCGTCGTAAATCGTCATCATGCGTCTCCCTCGACATGGGGGTTTTTGGCTTCGTATTCGGCTTGGGTCGCGCGGGCGTGTTCGCCGGTCAGGCGGGCCGAGGCCATGGCGCGGTCGATATAGATCTCGGATCTGAGCGGCCAGTCGCGCGCCGCGTCAAACAGACCCGGCATCAGCTCATAGGCACCGTCGGTCTCGCCCAGATCGCGCATCCACAGATGCGATCCGCAAGTGCCGCAAAAGGCGCGTTCGGCGAATTCGCTCGACGCGTGACGGGTCGCCGGACCATCGACGGTGACCGCCTCGGCGGCGGCTTCGAAACACAGGAACACCCCGCCGGACCAGCGTTGGCACATGCGGCAATGACAGGCACCGGGGCGCGGATCATGCGCGCCCTCGACCCGAATCGTCACCGCGCCACACAGGCATTGTCCGCTCAGCGCGCTGCTCATGCGCCGCTCTCCGGGGGCGGCGCGAACATCGCCATCACTTCGGCTTCGGTCATCCGCGCATGCTCGCCCGCGAAGGCATAGCCCGCCGGCTTCCGGTCGATGAAGATCTCGGCCGTCAGCGGCGCGCCCGTGGCGTCCTCGAACAGCCCGGCGGCGATATGGGTCTGACCCTGATGCGGGCCCGGCGCGGTAACGCGATACCACAGCGACGAACCGCAGGTTTCGCAAAAGGCGCGCTCGGCCCATTCGGACGAGGCGTAGCGGCGCACCGGCCCGGTCGCCTCCATGCCCGGCGCGGCCTGGAACGCGATCATCGCGCCCGAGGTCCAGCGGCGGCACATGCTGCAATGGCAGGCACTGATCTCCGGCTTGTCCGCGCGCGCCGTCACCGTTACCGCGCCGCACATGCAATGTCCCTTGAGTGTCTCGCTCATGTTCACCGTTCCTCAATCTTTTGGGTCAGCCGACCTGACCAATTCATCATCGTCGGCCCCTACCCCATACATACCGCGTATGTACCCAGTATGTATGGGCTGTGCGCGCCCCGAAACGGCCCTATTCCGCCGCCACGGCCCCGGCCTGGGACAGCGTTTCCAGGATCGCATCGGCGCAATCGCGGCCATCGCGAATCGCCCAGACCACCAGGCTCGCGCCCCGCACAATGTCGCCCACCGCATAGACGCCAGGCATCGCCGTCGCCCCGGTGGTGAAATCGGCCCGGATCGTGCCCCAGCGGGTGACACCCAGTTCCGGCTGGTCCCACAGCGTGGGCAAGTCTTCCGGCTCGAACCCCAGCGCCTTGATCACCAGATCGGCCTCTTCGACATAATCGGCCCCCTCGATGACCTCGGGCGACTGGCGTCCGGTGGCATCCGGTGCGCCCAGACGCATCTTCTGCACCATCACGCCGCTGACCGTGTCATCTCCGACAAACCCCTTGGGCGCGCTCAGCCATTCAAAGATCACGCCCTCTTCCTCGGCGTTCTTCACCTCGCGCTGGCTGCCCGGCATGTTGGCCCGGTCGCGCCGGTACAGGCATTTGACGCTGGTCGCGCCCTGCCGGATGCTGGTGCGCACACAGTCCATCGCCGTATCGCCGCCGCCGATCACCACAACCCGCTTGCCGGTGGCGTTCAGGCGGCCTGAATCATAGGCCTCGACCGCGTCGCCAAAGCTTTTGCGGTTGCTGGCGGTCAGGAAATCGATCGCCTTCTCGATTCCGCCCAAACCGCTGCCCGGCATGGCCAGATCGCGGGATTTGTACACGCCGGTGGCGATGATCACCGCGTCATGCTGGGCGCGGATCTCGTCGAACGAGATATCCTCGCCCACCACACAGTTCAGCCGGAAGGCGACGCCGCCCGCCGCAAGCTGCTCGTTGCGGCGCATCACCACGTCCTTCTCCAGCTTGAAGCCCGGGATGCCATAGGTCAGCAGCCCCCCGGCGCGGTCATAGCTGTCATAGACGGTGACCTGCACCCCGGCCCGGCGCAGCACATCCGCCGCCGCCAGCCCGCCGGGACCGGCCCCGATGATGCCGACGCTTTCGGCGCGTTCCCGCGCCGGTTTGATCGGCTGCACCCAGCCCTGCTCCCAGGCGGTGTCGGTAATGTATTTCTCGACCGCGCCAATGGTCACGGTGCCATGACCGGACTGCTCGATCACACAGCTGCCTTCGCACAGACGGTCCTGCGGACAGATCCGGCCGCAGATCTCGGGAAAGGTATTGGTCGCCTGACTGACCTGATAGGCTTCCTGCAACCGCCCTTCGGCGGTCAGGCGCAGCCAGTCGGGGATATTGTTATGCAGCGGGCAATGGGTCTGGCAATAGGGCACGCCGCACTGGCTGCACCGGCTGGCTTGCTCGCGGGCCTTGGTATCGGCATACTCGGCATAGATCTCGTGAAAATCCGCGCGCCGTTCGTCGGCGTCACGCTTTATTGGCATGTCGCGGTCAATCTGTACAAACTTGAGCATAGGTTGCTTGGCCACGACAAAGACTCCCCTGATTTTCCCGGCCTGGTGTGTCTACGTCATTTCAAAAAGGATTAAAAGTCAATCTTGCTGACCTATTAGCGGTAAATTTTGCGACACCCGCAAGGATTTCCACCGACTCTCCTGATATTGCATATCAAACCGGACCTAAATCCCGCCTTTTCTTTTGAAAATGCCCACTTATACCTGGCCTCCAGACCGACCCCTGAACAGGAATCCCACCCCATGCCCCTTCTTCACCTGTTTCTCGTGGCCGTAATTCAGGGAATCACCGAATTCCTGCCGGTTTCCTCCTCGGGTCATCTGATTCTGTTGCCCGGCCTGACCGGCATGGACGATCAGGGGCAATTGATCGACGTCGCCGTGCATGTGGGCACCCTGGGCGCGGTGGTGCTGTATTTCTGGTCCGATGTGAAAACCGGGCTTCTGGGGTTGCCACGCCTGTTGCGGGGGCGCGCCGACACCCCCGGTGCGCGCCTTGCCCTGGCGCTG
Organism: Sedimentitalea nanhaiensis DSM 24252; assembly: GCF_000473225.1. GTDB lineage: Bacteria > Pseudomonadota > Alphaproteobacteria > Rhodobacterales > Rhodobacteraceae > Sedimentitalea > Sedimentitalea nanhaiensis. The sequence goes on along the minus strand of NZ_KI421509.1, from coordinate 3,825,280 downwards.
ATCGTGGCGACGATCCCGGTCATCCTGTGCGGTGCGATCCTGCATTTCACCGGCCTCAGCGACGCGCTGCGCTCGGTCGCGGTGATCGGCTGGACCATGCTGATCTTCGGCGTCGTGCTGTACTGGGCCGACCAGACCGGCAGCGACACCAAACCAGGCAGCGACTGGCCCTTGCGGGACGCGCTGATCATGGGGCTGTGGCAGGCGATCTCGCTGATTCCCGGCACCTCGCGCTCGGGCATCACCATCACCGGCGCACGGCGGCTGGGCTATCGGCGCGAAGACGCGGCGCGGCTGTCGATGCTGATGTCGATCCCGACCATCCTGGCCTCAGGTATCCTGCTCGGCGGCGAAGTCGCATTCGACGCAAACACCGCCGCCATGCGTGACAGCGCCATCGCGGCGGGCCTGTCCTTTGTTGCGGCCCTGGTGGCCCTGACATTGATGATGCGACTGCTGCGCAGCATCAGCTTCACGCCCTACGTGATCTATCGTATCGTTCTTGGAATCGTGCTGCTGATCTATGCCTACGCGTAATCAGACGCGCAGATTGCGCGCCGATTCCTTGATCGCGTCATACTGCCCGGAGGGACGGAACCGCCACAGATAATCCGGCAAAACCGACTCCATCGCCACCGGCGCAATCCCCAGCTCGGCAAAGCCCTGCGCCCCTTCGGACACCACGTTGTTCCGCGCCAGATTGCGCAGTTGATCGCGGGTCAGCACCCCGTTTGTGATCAGCCCACCTGTGACCGTCTGCATCAGATCAAAACCAAAAGCCATCACCCGCGCCACAAAGCGCGGCAGGTTCAACACCAGGCGACGGCGGTGGATCACACCCAGCATCTGCGCCATCAAGGCCCGCAGCGATTTAACTTCGGGACCGCCCAATTCATAGACGCCCGCAGCGGCATCGCCCAACACACCCTTGACAGCCGCCTTGCCGACATCATCCACATAGACGGGCTGAAACAGCGTTTCGGCACCGGCAATCGGCAGGATCGGACCCAGCCGCGTCATCCCGGCAAAGCGGTTGAAAAACTGATCTTCGGGACCGAACACAACCGACGGGCGCAGGATAACCGCGCCGGGCATATGGGCCAGGACCGCAGCCTCGCCCTCAGCCTTGGTGCGGGCATAGTCGCTGTCGCTGTCCTTGTCCGCTCCGATGGCCGAGAGATGCACCATCCGCGCAATCCCCTGGCCGGACGCGATCCGGGCAATACGCCCGGCGCCCTCGACATGCACCGCATCAAATCCATTCCTGCCGACCTGGTTCAGCACACCGACACAGTTCACCACCGCGTCTGCGCCCTGCATCGCCGCAGCGACACTGGCATCGTCCCTGACATTGCACAGAACCGGCTCGACCTGACCGACCACACCGTAGGGCCGCACAAAGATCGCCTCGTTGGGCCGCCGCACCGCAACCCGAACGCGCCATCCCTGCCGCGCCATGCGGCGGGCGATGTAGCGTCCGACAAAGCCGGATCCGCCGTAAATTGTCACCAGTTTGGACATGCCTGGACTCCCTGCAAATTGGGTCCATTCCGATCTACCGTTCCGGACACGTTCAAACAAGGCGCAAAAACGCCGCGCAGCCGGGATTCCCGCGCAGGCGGCATGGCGCGATCATTTTCCGGCTTTTTCCGGCTCGGAGCAAAAAGATTCCGAAATTCACAAAAATCCGTTTGACACCCCTGCCCGGTCAGCCTAAAGCCTCGCCTCACGACACCTGCCCAGGTGGCGGAATTGGTAGACGCGCTAGCTTCAGGTGCTAGTATTGGCAACGATGTGGAGGTTCGAGTCCTCTCCTGGGCACCAGTCAATCCACCTAAGCCTTTGTTTTAGAGTAAGATTGTGGAAATTTTGGAATTTCTATCCACCCTTCTACCCACCTTTGCGCCTTCCTAACCGAACCGATGCTCGCCCCAATTACCAGCGATTCAATGTCCGGTCCTTGAAGGCTTCCGCGCATCCCGTGGCGATACTTGATCCCTACTGAACAATTTTACGACTAGCGCGACGCTGTAGATGCGATGTGGGTCGGATTACGTCCTGGCAGGCTAAGTCAGATGTGGCTGGTGACCTGCTGTCATTGCACCGCATTGCAGTGCCAGCGCACCCAACTGAACTCTGAATCCCATCGGTTACGGGATCTTCGTTTTTGGCATGAGAAGCACACTCCTTCACTAAGTTCATCAAGCGAGAAGCGTCCATCAAACTGGGGAAACTCCAACTCTAGTGATCGACTGCGTTGATCTTGCTGGTCCCATTCAGTTAGGCGATGGTGCCCCAAAGTCCGCGGCTGTCGTCAAAGGCTTGATGTCGTCTCTCTGTATAGTTTTTCAAACTCAGCCGCCTCGGAGTCGCGAAGTAAATCGAACTCACGCGCTCGCATGCGTTTGCTGAAATGGCCATCGTTTTGGCGCAACATATGGAATAGTAGGTCCAGAATGCGCTCCGGCATATCAATTATTTCTCGTGCTCCACGATGAAAATCATCCCTAGAAGACAGGAAGCGCAACTCGTCGCGAAGTTCCTTTTCTATTGTACGTTTAAGGCAGTCAAAAAGGAACTCGGCGTGAGGTGTGGAATCAAAATATCTATAGTAATCAATTGTTTCGTTAAGCACTTCAACGTTGCCACGCTGGGTCGGCTGCCAGTTAACGACCGAAAGCATAGGTTGCGAAACGCTCTCTAGTACGTGCCGATAGGCGACGAGATCAGCCAAAATAGCTACCGAGATAGGCGGGATCACATCCTCAGGGAAGAATTTTCTGGTCGCCAATACATGATGGATAAGATAGCGATGAAGACGACCGTTCCCGTCTTCAAACGGGTGTACATAAACAAAGCCAAAGGCAAGGGCGGCTGCAGTTAGAACAGCATCGTACTCTCTGATCTCAGAGGACGCCTCGTAAGCAACCAAAGCAGCTACTAGGCTATCTAAGTCCTGTGCCTTTGCGCTAATGTGGTCCGGGCGAGGCTCTCCGAAAGGTGTATGCTCACCTACAAAACCGCCTTCTTCACGAAGCCCAAGCTTCACGAAGCGGTCATCTTCTATTAGCGCTCTCTGCATTTCCACAAGTACCGCGACGGACAACCGGCTCTCGCCCGCACGCCCTATCACAGTAGCCCAACGTTGCGCTCTGTCTTTTGAAGGACGCTCCTTCTCGATTTCGAAAGACGCTTTGGAATCATTTAGGAGCAGGAAGGCCGCAGCGCGTCTTAGTAGTTCTTTGGGAACGTCACGTATTGTCTGCTCTGCCTCGGCTGAGAGGTCTAGTTCAAAGTAGCGGTCGAGCTTCTTTGTGCGCGTAACCAGTGGACAAAATCCGGGCGTGCCTGGAAGATTATCTCTCACCCGCCAGCGTGAAATGTTGTCAGGTCTGCTCGCTGCATACTGGTGTTTGGGGTCAACGGCATCAACGTATGCACCACCGAGACTATCCGGTGCAATCAACTCTTGCTGGGTAAGCCACTCAAAAAGAAAGCAAAGCCTCCTAGCATATCCGCTCGTTGGTTGGGCATTGATAGCGCTTTGAAGTTCCCCTGCTCCAATCTTCTGGAAAACTTGCTTCAATATCAGTAGGTTTACCCCCTCATACTTTAGGGCAAACACCATATGGTCATAGTGTGACCGCCTAGGTCGCTTCGGGTGGGGATGGATGATCCAATCTGATGAGCGCTGCCTCGTATTGTTCCCAGCGACAGCATGTAGCTGGGAAGGTAGAATTGTGTTAAGACCTAGTGCATCGATCAAATGCGAGTAGCCCGCGAGGTATGCGGGAACAGGCAGGGTCCGTGACCGAAAAAGTTTTCTTGGACTGTCGTTTGTTTCTGTCATGACCACAGGTAGTCCCATCGGTTTTGTTACTTCGCCGTAGATTTTTTGCACAAATGGCGTCAAGATGTTTTTTTCTTTTCCTTTTTTGGTGCAGGCACATTGACATTGCAACAATATGCTGTGGCTTTCTGCATGATATTGGAGGTTGGTCTCATGATGCCACCAAGAAAACAGCACCGGCACTACATTGCCACAGGTGCCAAATTCACTAAAAGGCTGACCCCGCCACCACCAACGGCGGCTCCGCTGGAAAGCTCCTGATATCGAACCACTTGAACCAGGTGCCATCCGGGTTGGCCTGGTCACCCATGACAAGCTGTTGACCGCCGTTTGCGTGACGTATGAGGGCCGCTCGGAACGCCCGAAGGTCGATCAACCGCCAGTGCTCTATATGCGTTTGTGAGGCGCTGACATGGCCGTAGAACATCCAGTCACCGTATCCGTTCACAATCTTGGACAGTTCCGTTTCAGCCCCTGACGGGACATGAGAGCGGATGGTGAACTGGTGCGGATAGCGCAGGGCGTAGCCGGGTCGTCTGACACGTGCGGCGATCCGCATGTCGCGGGCGTCCAGCATCAGCAGGTCTGTTGCATGGAGCCGGTCCAGCGGATCGGGTGCGACGTTCAGCAGATGTGCTCCGATAAGGCGCTTGATGTCCGGCAGAAACCGGTCGGACCAGCGCCGGTTCAGTGTATAATGATAGGTCATGAAATTTGCTTTTGAAATGTCGAAAACGGTGAGAAGGCCCGCAAAATGGCGAGCCTTCGGTGAGTATTGGCTTGCCGTCAATCACCCCCTCTCTGTTTGGTGAGCTGCTCGCGCCTGTCTCGTCGTGAACGCCATGAATGCACCGGGCCAGCCGTCAGACCGCCTCCGACTTCTTGTAGCGTGGCTCGATCCCGACCATCTCATATGCGCGGGCCTCCTGCCAAACTGGATGGGTATCCCAGTCGAGAACACATCCGCCGCAGACGGTGGCGACAATTATCTTCGCGCGAAGTCAGAAGCGGAAGTTGCGGCAGAGACATCATTTCATCTTCGATCCGGTCCGTTCTGACATGGAACAGACGGTCAAGCCCTTCGTCCTCGGCCTTTCCGATTGCTTTGCTCTCATGCTTTCGGGCTGCATCTGTGATGGCTCGGTGCTCACGAAACAGCCGCATTATCGGCGTGTCGCCAGATTCGGCGGTGAGCGGAAGTGCGTTCGCCGTACCGGCAACAGCTACGGCGGGTGCGGCGGCAAGAAGGTCGCGGCGGTTCATGATGCCACCTCCGGCAGGCTCACCGCGTCCAAGGGCGAAGCAAAGGACTGGAAGGCCACCACGTTCAATGCCCGGATCGAGGAAGCCGCGAAGAAACCGACCTTTCGCAATGCGTGGAAGTCGGGGCGATGCCTGATCCCTGCCGGTGGCTACTATGAGTGGACAGGTGAAAAGGGGCACAAGCAACCGCATGTCATCCTGTCGGCAGGCAACGAGGAAACCCTGTGGTTCGCGGGCCTGTCATCGCACTGGAACGATATCCACACGTGCGCAATCCTGACGCGCCCGGCAAATGCATGTGTCGAACAGGTCCACAATCGAATGCCGGTTATCCTGAATTCTGATGAGCGGGAGGCGTGGATGGGCGGCACGGATGACGCCGGGATCGGGGCAGACGCCATCCTAAAGCATCATCCGGTGAAGCGGTTCGGTATGCGCGACGACGGGCCGGAATTGGTCGAAGAGATGTGAGTCCCGCGTATGCGTTAGCCGGTCTTCGGCGTATCGGCGGTCAACTGAATGATAGCGGACCTAACAGACGCTTCGGCAAATCAGCAACTGCATCTGTGCAGGCGTCGGACTTGGCGAAAGTCGGCTCAGGCCGTCCAGCACGATCCTGATCTTCTCTTCCGCTGAATACTGCTTGCGGGTGGCTCGGCGGATGTCTTTGACGACTTTCTCGCCGTGGCTCTTACGTGTTCCGGGTTTCTGTCTCATCTCCACTCCTTGGTGGTTACGATGTGCCAGAAACCCTCTCTTATCAAATCACCCTAAACTGTCCCAATGGCGCTGACGTCAGACAATTGTGGATAAAACCTCTTCCCATTCTTGAAGTGTTTCAAATATCGCGGTCAGATCGTCAGGAGATAACGCATCGACGGGCACTGCGGTGTTCGAGACTGCTCCTGTCCCGTGCACCACCAACAACGATTGATCACCCATAAACCGTTAGCTATCAGGGGTTTGCACCTGTGTTCCGAGACACATTCTTGGACACAAACAGGACAAATCGAAATGGCGGTGGTGATGAAGTTGAAGCACATTGACGAACTGGCAGGTGGTCGCAAGCGGTTCCGCAGGCGCTGGCCTCAGGACGTGAGCAAGGGTCTTGGGGAATAGTTCATCTAGCGCCCCATGGCTCCCCGTGAGGGCCAGCACCTATTTCAGCCCCGCCGAAACCATTCTGACCCGCGCAGCAAAGAACTCAAAACCGGGCGGCGCAGATACAGGGCCGCGAAATATCGAACTTGCGATATCGACTGCCATCCGGCGACCGATCAACAGAGCTTCAGTTGTCGAGAAAATCAGTCATCAAATCCCCGACTTCCGAGCGGCGTGAATACATCAATAGATGACCCGCAGGGAAAGCTTTCAACCTGGCGTTCGGGATCAGGCTGGCCAGAAGCATCTGATTGGCGATCGGGATCAGCGTATCCAGAGCGCCACCGATAACCTGAGTGGGCATTGTCAGATTGGCAAGCCAGGGCAGACTGCTCCACGAACACAAGGCCTGTACCTGAGCCGCATACCCTTTGTACGTCGGGCGTATGGCCAGTCTGGAATACTCGCGAAACAGCGCTGGCTGCAGCAATGCCTCGCCACCATACATGAACGGGCCGATGAAATCTCCGTAGGCCTTGTTCATATAACGCCACGGGAACATGATTTCAGAGAGCGCGATGGGCGAACCCCACCAACTGGCTATCCCCCCTGCCGAGGTGATGGCCAGAACCAGCTTACGCACACGGTCGGGCCGGTCGTATGCGATCTGCTGCGCCACCGCTCCGCCCCAGGAAATGCCCATAACGTCACATTGCCCGACCCCCAGGTGATCCAGAATCTCGGTCAACATGGATGCATGTCGCGGAATCGTCGTCATGTCATCGGGGACATCCGAGCGGCCCGCACCGGCCGCATCAAACGCAATGATGGGCCTGCCGGGCAACTCCTGCAGCAACGGATAGAGGATCTCGACCGACTGCCCCAAGCCATTGCAGATCACCAGTGGCACGCCAGCTTGCTGCAGATCCCGGGTAAAGACCCGCAAATTCACACCGCCTGCGGAAATTTTCTGAAACCTGCTGTTTTCCGGGGCCTCGTGGATATGTGGCAATGGCAAGGTCCCCAACGCTCAGGTGTTATTGTCCGATAACCAGAGACTTACCCGTCCTGCGGCACATTTTCCAGCACATATGTTCCGGGTGCCGGAGCAAGCTCGGGGTGGTTTCGGTTGCCCAGGACTCGCGGCGCGCTGCGTTGGTCGGCACCGCTGGTCCGGTCGAGCCAGCCAAGCCAATGCGGCCACCAGCTCCCTTCGGTTCGGTCCGCCGAGGCCTGCCAGGCATCCGATGATCCGGAACGGTCACCGCCCGACAGAAAGTAACGGCGGTTCTTCACCGGGTGGTTGATGACGGTGCCGGACACATGGCCACCCGATGTCAGAATAAACTCTGTCACTTTGGGCAGCAGGGCTGTTGATGCATACGAGGTCTTCCAGGGAACGATATGATCGCCCGTGGCGGACACAAAACAGCACGGTACGTCGATATTTGCGCAATCCACCGGCTGGTTCAGCAAGGTCAGCGCACCGGGATCCTTCAGCTTGTTGGCCTGATACATCTCTTCGACGAAATATGAATAATACGGCGCAGGCATGTTCGATGTGTCGGCGTTCCAATACAGGATATCAGAAGGCGGCGGGTTTTGCCCCTTGAGATAGTTGTTGACGACGAACCCCCAGATGCTTTCGTTGACATGCAGCATTGCCATCGCCCGCGCGATATCGCGCCCCGGCGCCACTTTGGCAGTGCCAAGTCGCGCCTTGTAAACCTCATTCTGGGCCTGATCCACGAATACCTCGACTTCGCCGGGATCGCTGAAATCCAACAGCGAGGACAAGAACGTTGCCGATCCCACGAGGGATTTCTGCGCCTCGGGCATCACTGCCAGAGCCGCCAGCAGCAGAGTGCCCCCATTGCACCAGGACAGTAGATCGATCTTCTCGGCCTTGGCGATATCGGCCGTGGCATCGATGGCGGCCATCACGCCCTTGGTGATATAGTCATCCCAGTCATAATCGCGAGTCTCGGGGCCGGCGTTGCGCCAGGAAATGACAAAAACCGAATTGCCCTCTTCCAGCAAGTACCGGATCATCGACTTCTTTTCGTTGATGTCGAAGATGTAGAATTTATTCACGCAGGGCGGCACGATCAGGATCGGATTTGCCCGCACCTTGGGGGTTACCGGGGTATATTGGATCAGTTCGATCAGCGGGTTACGATAGACCACAGCGCCTGGTGTTGTCGCCAGATTTTCGCCGAGTTTGAAAGCGCTTTCGTCGGTGGTGGTGATATAGCCTTTCTTAAGGTCGGCGAGCAGGTTGCTGAACCCGTCAATCAGGCTTTGACCACCGGTTTCCTGTGCCAGCTTCAGCACTTCTGGATTGGACAGAACAAAATTCGACGGCGCGAGGTTGTCGGCTGTCACACGGGCATAGAAGCTGAGCTTGCGTTGCTCGTGTTCGGGCAGCCCGGCCTTGTCCGCCAGATCGACCATCGCCTTTGCAGTCAGCTCATAGGACTGGCGCAGAAGCGGAAAGATGCCTTCGTTCCAGGCCTCATCGCCAAAGCGGCGATCCTTGCTTGGCGCAGCTTGTGCCTTGCCGCCAGGCAATGAGGTCAGCCACAGATTGGACATCTCGGAGGGATCGCCGGACCACATTTTGGCCCACGCGCCCCAGGCCTGCGCATTGGGGGCCGTCATCGCCTGCGCCGCCTCGGTCCAGTTCCTGGCGAGATCGGACATCAGTGTGCCATCCATCCCGGCAAAAAGCGGATGCGACTTGGTTGCATCCAACATGGTTTGGGACAGTTTTTTCATGATCTCCTGATCCATCTCTCTCTCCTTGATATTCAGTTCAGCCACGTTCGGCGAGCCATTACCGCGACACGCAAAGGTGCATGATTTCATTGCTACCTTCAAGGATCTGGTGCACCCGCAAATCGCGCACCAGCTTTTCCACCCCGTAATCGGCCAGATAGCCACAGCCGCCATGCAGTTGCAGCGCGTCGTTGGCGAACTCAAAGACGATCCCGAAAATCTCCTTCTGTTCTTCTGTCGACGCAAAATCCATCAGCTCAGTCTTTCAGTACGCATCGACATTCGGTTCAGATGTGGATGGCATGGCCCAACGCCTTCAGCGCGGCCTCCTGCAAGCCTTCGCTCTGGGTCGGGTGGGCGTGGATGGTGCCTGCGATATCTTCAAGACGCGCGCCCATTTCGATTGCCAGTGCAAAGGTCGCGGCCAGTTCGGAAATTCCACCACCCGTGGCCTGAATGCCCAGTATCACATGATCGCTTGCCCGTGCGACGACGCGGATAAAGCCGCTTTCGCTCTCCATCGTCATGGCACGCCCATTGGCGGTGAACGGAAATTTGCCGATCACGATCTCGCGGTTCAGGACCAACTCTTCCTCGGGCGTAAAACCCGGAGTGACGATGTCATGCCCCAGCGCACGCGCCTCGTCCGGTCCCAGACCGGCGGTTACAATTTCCGGATCGGTAAAGCACACCGCCGGGATACACTGCTTGTCCCAAGCTTGCGGACCACCCGCTACGATTTCGGCGGTCATCTCGCCCTGCGCGATGGCCCGGTGTGCCAGCATCGGCTCACCGGTCACGTCGCCAATGGCAAAGACATCGCGCATCGAGGTTTGGCAGCGGTTGTCGATCTGGATAAAGGTGCCGTTCATTTTCAGAGCCAGTTCATCCAGCCCGCAATCTTGCGTTCGCGCTTTGCGCCCGACGGCAACCAGAACCTTGTCGAACGGCAGTTCGGTTTTTTCGCCGCCCTCCAGCGTGACCCGCAGCGCGTCCTTAGCGGCGTTCAGCCCTTCGGCCTTGGCGTTAAGCATCACCGTGACTCCAAGCGCTGCGAGACGGTCGGCCACCGGCTTGGTCAGGTCCGTGTCATATTGCGGCAGGATCCGCGCGGCAAATTCGACCACCGTCACATTGGCGCCCAGCTTGGCCATAGCAGTGCCGATTTCAAGTCCGATATAGCCGCCGCCGACAACGATCAGTTGTTTGGGCACCGCAGTCAGCGCCAGCGCGCCCGTAGACGAAATGACATCGCCGCCAAACGGCAAGGACGGAATTTCAAACGGCACCGAGCCGGTCGCGATGACGATCTTTTCCGCATGGATCAGTTGCTCGCCCATATCGGTTTTGACGAACACCGATTTTCCGTCACGGAACCGTGCATGGCCGATGATCGCCCGCACCCCGGCCCGTTTCAGCAAGATCCCGACACCGCCGTTCAGACGGGCGACGATACCATCCTTCCACGCGACCGTCTTTTGCAGGTCGATCTGAGGCTTTTGCACGGATATTCCCAATGGATTGTCGCTTGTGAAATGGATCGCGTGCGAAAATTTCTCGGCGGCGTGGATCAGCGCCTTGGAGGGGATGCAGCCGACGTTCAGACAGGTGCCGCCATGGGCTTTTGCCTCGACAATAATCGTGTCCACGCCCAGTTGTCCGGCGCGGATGGCGCAGACATAACCGCCCGGGCCCGAACCGATCACCAGCAATTTGCACTTCAGTTCTTCCATGATCAATCCTCCAGCATCAGCAATGCAGGCGCTTCGAACAGCGACTTGAGTTTCTGGACGAAGACTGCCGCATCCCAACCGTCGATGACCCGATGATCAAAGCTGCAGGAAATGTTCATTTTTTTTCGGGGCACAAAGCCCGAACCGTCCCAATGCGGGCGTACCTCCATCTTGTTGATCCCAACAATCGCCACCTCGGGATAGTTGATGATCGGCGTGGTCGCCAAGGCCCCGAGCGGTCCCAGCGAGGTGATGGTTATCGTCGAACCGCTCAGGTCCTCGGCCTTGGCCTTGCCAGCTTTGGCGGCCGTTGCAAGACGGCCAAGTTCGGCGGCACTGTCCCAAAGGCTCAGCGCTTCGCAATGGCGCACAACCGGAACGATCAACCCGCCCGGAGTCTGGGTTGCGATGCCGACATGCACCGCTTGGAATTTGCGCAAGACGCTATGATCATCTTCGAAATGCGCGTTCAGGTTGGGTTGCGCAGCGACCGCATCCACAATGGCGCGGATCACAAATGGCAGCATGGTCAGCTTGCCCCGGCTTTCGGCACGGGCCTTGTTGAGCTGGCTCCGCAGATCCTCAAGGTCGGTGACATCAATCTCTTCGACGATGGTGATATGTGGAATGCGCGACTTGGACAGCGCCATCCGTTCGGCGATCTTGCGACGCAGGCCGATGACCTTTTCTTCGGTTTCGGCAGTCAGTCGCGGGCGCTTGGCGATGCCCGTCGCGCTCTGCCCGCCGCTCTGGTGGAAATGGGTCAAATCCTCATGGGTGATCCGCCCGGCAGGACCGCTGCCCGAGACAAGGCGCAAATCGACACCCATCTCGCGCGCCCGTTTGCGCACCGATGGCGTTGTCAGCGGCTTTTCACCCTCGGCCCGACGATAGGGCGAGGCGGGAGCAGCGGATTTGCTTTCGGCCCTGGGCGCGGCTGCCGTGGGCCGAGCCTTGGACACGGGCGCGGTCGCGGATTTGGCTGGCGCGGCTGCGGGGGATGTCACGGAAGATCCCATCTTCTGTAAAGCCACTTCAACTGTCGTGTTGCCGGTGCCGTCGACTTCAAGCAGCATCAATGTGCTGCCGATGGCAAGCGTATCACCCACCGCGCCTCCCAGATACAGCACTGTGCCCGAAATATCCGACGGGATCTCGACTGCTGCCTTTTCGGTCATCACCTCGGCGATGATGTCGTCTTCCTGGACTTCGGCGCCGACCGCGACACTCCAGCCGGTCAGTTCCGCCTCGGCTATGCCTTCGCCGACATCCGGCACCTTGATTTCATGCAGGCCCTTGCCGTCGCCGAGTTGCAAACCGGGCTGTGGCGTTGATGCAGCGGCGGCTTGTGCCAGTTCCGGCGTGGCGACCTTTGCGTCTGGCTTTGACGCGGGTTCTACATTCGCTGATGCCGCCTCGGCGCCGGTGTTGCCCACGCCCTCGACTTCCAGCCGGATCAGATCAGCGCCGATGGACAGGATATCACCCGCATCGCAGCCCAGCCAGACGACCCTGCCCGATACCGAGGACGGGATTTCGACGGCGGCCTTATCGGTCATCATCTCGGTCAGGATGTCGTCTTCCTTGACGACATCGCCAATCGCGACTTTCCAGACCCCCAGTTCCGCCTCGGCAATACCTTCGCCGACATCGGGCAGCTTGATGGTGTACAGTCCCATTTACGCCTCCATCAATTTTTTCATGTTGCGACCGACCCGGTCGGGTCCCGGAAAATACGCCCATTCCTGCGCATGCGGATAAGGCGTGTCCCAGCCCGCCACCCGTAGCACCGGCGCTTCGAGATGATAGAAACATTCCGACTGGATCTGCGCCGCAAGTTCCGCGCCAAAGCCAGACGTCAGCGTCGCCTCGTGCAACACCAGGCAGCGCCCGGTTTTCTGAACCGAAGCCATGACCGTTTCGGTGTCCAGCGGGATCAGAGTGCGCAGGTCGATCACCTCGGCATCGATGCCGGTGGCCTCGGCCGCGGCCTGCGCCACATGTACCATGGTGCCGTAGGTCACGATGCTCAGGTCCCGCCCTTCGCGGGCGACTGCCGCGGTACCCAGCGGGATCTCGTAATAGTCCGGATCGACCTCGCCAAGCGGGTGCTTTTTCCAGGGCTGAACCGGTCTGTCATGATAGCCGTCAAACGGCCCGTTATAAAGTCGCTTGGGCTCAAGAAAGACCACAGGATCAGGGTCTGCAATCGCCGCCAACAACAGCCCTTTTGCATCACGCGGGTTCGACGGGATGACTGTTTTCAGACCTGAAACATGGGTGAACAACGCTTCAGGGCTCTGGCTGTGGGTCTGCCCGCCCCAAATACCGCCACCGGTGGGCATACGCACCACCATCGGACAGGTAAATTCACCGCCCGAGCGGTAGCGCATTCTCGCGGCTTCAGACACGATCTGGTCATAGGCGGGGTACATGTAATCGGCGAATTGCACCTCGATCACGGGTTTCAGCCCATAGGCCGCCATGCCAACACCGGCACCGACAATACCCAATTCGCTGATCGGCGCATCAAAGCAGCGCGCGGATCCGTATTTCTGCTGTAGCCCGGCGGTGCAGCGGAACACGCCGCCGAAATAGCCAACGTCCTCGCCGAACACGACGACATTCTCGTCGCGGGCCATTGCAACATCATGGGCATTCTGGATCGCCGTGATCATAGTCATCTGTGTCATGTCAATATCCCACGTCGTGACGCTGCCGAACAAGATGCGGCGGCATTTCGGCATATACATCCTCGAACATATCGCGCGGCGAAGGGACGTGGCCCGAGTTCAGCGTGCCAATCGACTCGGCGCGTTTCTGGCACTCTATCACCATATCGGTGATCTCGGCGCTGGCCTGTTTATGGCGATCTTCCGACCATAGGCCCTTGACGATAAGATGCGTCTTGAGCCGGTCAATCGGATCGCCCAGCGGCCAGATTTCACTCTCGGATTTCGGCCGATAGGCGCTTGGATCGTCGGATGAGGAATGCCCCCCTGCACGGTAGGTCACATGCTCGATCAGGGTCGGACCCAGATTACGCCGCGCGCGCTCGGTGGCCCATTTCGCAGCGGCATGCACAGCCAGATAATCGTTGCCATCCACGCGCAGCGACGGGATGCCAAACCCGTGGCCGCGCGCCGCAAACGTATGCGACCCACCTCGCGCAAGCCCCTGAAACGTGGAAATTGCCCATTGGTTGTTAACGACGTTCAGCACCACCGGCGCAGTGTAGGTCGAGGCAAAAACCAGGGCCGCATGAAAATCGCTTTCCGATGTGGACCCGTCGCCGATCCAGGAAACGGCGATTTTGGTATCGCCCTTGATCGCCGAGGCCATGCTCCAGCCGACCGCCTGAATATACTGGGTGGCAAGATTACCTGAGATCGTAAAAAACCCGTGGTCTTTTGACGAATACATCACCGGCAGCTGTCTGCCATGAAGCGGATCCGCTTCATTGGAAAAGATCTGGCACATCATGGTTTCCAGCGGATAGCCCGATGCAATCAACAACCCGGCTTGCCGGTATGTGGGAAAGTTCATATCGCCCTTGTGCAAGGCCCGCTGAAAGGCGCAACTGATCGCCTCTTCCCCGAGGTGCTGCATGTAAAAAGAGGTTTTGCCCTGACGCTGTGCCGTCATCATCCGGCTGTCATAGATGCGCAGCGTCATCATGTCCCGCAACCCTCGGGCGATCTCGTCATCGCTCAGGCTGTCGGCCCAATCTCCGACAGCATTGCCCTGATCGTCGAGCACACGGATGATGGTAAAGGCGAGATCGCGCATGCCATCGGCTGGCTCATCAACGTCCGGTCGCCGCACGGAACCGGCCGCCGGGATTTCGATGCCGGAAAAATCTGGCGTGTCGCCGGGTCTGAATTCGGGCTGCGGAACCTTAAGCGAAAGCGGGGGCGTTTCAGTCATGGCGTCCTCGTATTGAATGGGTTTGCACGGGCAGTTGCCTCGCCAACCAGCTAACCGGCACGCGTTGTATTCCGTGGCGGCTGAAGCATTGCAGAGAAGGGTATTGGTGGCCGGAATAAATTGCTACCTGTTCTTCCAGCCCGCAAAACGAAAAAACGAGATACAATTTTGCCTACTGGGTAAGTGGCAAAATTATTATTCGAACACCCATCGTTCGAAATGACCCTAGATCGAGTCGGGTACGAATCCGGACTCGTTTTTGAATGACTTCAGAGAAAAGGACGACCGGGAATCCCGGATGCCCTTGATGCGATACAGCTTCTGGCTGAGGAAAGCCTCAAACCCACGTGTCCCGTCGACCGCGACTTTGATGAAGCAATCGAACTCTCCGGATGTCAGGTGGACCTCCAGGACCTCTGGAATCTTGCTGAGTTCTTCACACAGTTCGGAAACGCGCGTGACTTCGTCGCGAGCCGCCGAGATCTCGACCAGAACGATATCAGAATACCCAAGCAGGCGATGATTGATTACCGCATAGTATCCTTCGATATACCCTTCGCGCTGCAGGCGCTGCACGCGCTGCCAGCATTGGCTGGTCGACAGGGACACGATTTCCGACAGCTTCGTGTTCGGGATATTGCCTTCTTTGAGCAACGTCCGAAGGATTCGCAGATCAGTCGCGTCCAGAGGTTTCACGAATTTTCTTTCGACATTCCGTGTTCCATCAAAATCTGATTTTGAATCCACATGTGAGATTTATAGATTCGAACAGTCATTCTGGCAATGCAGCCATAAGATATACGCATTCAGTCGGGACAGGCCACGTAGACCAGATCGCGACACGATGCGCATGACCCTACCCCAATTCAACCGTTCTGTCTTTGAAACAAGAGGGACCACACATGAACCAGATAACCGCCGATCACAGCCTTATCATTCGTGATCTCAAACCCAGCGAAGGTTACGAACGACTGATCGAGGCGCAAGACGCCCAGACAGGGCTGCACGCTTTGGTCTCCATTCATTCGCTGCGGCGGGGGCCTGCAGCTGGCGGATGCCGGATGTTCAACTACGCAAAAGCCGAAGACGCGATCTATGATGTCGAGCGTCTGTCGCGGGGCATGACCTACAAGAATGCCGCTGCTGAACTGCCGCTTGGTGGAGGAAAGTCGGTGATCATCGGCGATCCGAAAACCCAGAAGACTCCGGCACTGATGCGCGCCTTCGGTGCATTCATCGAACATCTGGCGGGCGATTATTATACCGCCGAGGATGTCGGCGTGTCGCCACAGGACATGGCCCATATCGCGGAAAAGACCGCATATGTCGCGGGTCTTGAAGGCGGGGAGTTCGCCAGCGGCGATCCGTCGCCGGTCACCGCGCGCGGGGTGTTCCTGTGCCTCAGGCAGACCCTGAAACACGGGCTGGGATCGGACGACCTGACTGACAAGAAAGTCGCCATTCAGGGGCTGGGTCATGTTGGCATGAGCCTTGCAGAGATGCTGCATAGGGCCGGAGCAAAGCTGATAGTGAGCGACATCAACGCCGAAACCGTGCGCACCGCTGAAGCCCGCCTTGGGGCATCGGTCACTGCACCGGACGCCATCCTGCATCAGGACGTCGACATTTTTGCCCCCTGCGCAATGGGCGGTGCACTGACCGCCGATGCGATTGCACTGTTGAAGGCACGATTTGTCGTCGGTGCGGCAAACAATCAGCTCGCCGATGACAGCTGCGGGCAGCGGCTGCAGGACGCCGGTATCCTCTATGCGCCCGACTATATCGTGAACGGGGGTGGCATCGTGAATGTGGCGATGGAAATTCTGAAGATTGACGATCCGAGCTATCGCGAAAGCCGCATTGCGGGACTGGCAACAACATTGGAACAGGTCTTCCAGCGCGCCGACGAAACCGGCGAACCACCACACCTGGTCGCGAACAGGCTGATCGAACGCCGCTTGCAATAAGGTATCGAGATTGCAAGGCAACAATGAACGCTTTCCTTGTTGCCTTGCACTACGATCTGACGTCTCACCCCCAGGCATTTTCGACTGCGCCTTAATGATCGCACGGTCGGTCGGCCATGGCATCAGGGGGCGCTTGGCACTCTATATCAAGAGGCTGTCCAGGTCAGGCTTTGCATCATGAATTGGTCAGAGTCATTTTCGCGCCTTTGATCAATGCGTTCCTGAACATCTGCATCGGGGCGTTTGCTACATCTTCGGACCGAGTCATCAAACCGACAGGCCCGGTTGTAGCGCGCATATCGATATCCAACTGCACCATCCGACCGGTGTCCAGATCGCCCTTTACAACGCCTTTCGAGATAAACCAGATAGCGCGGGCCGGCCCCAGGACCATGGCCCGTCCAAACGCACCGGATACGCTCTCAATCCGGTCCTCAAAGAGCGGTAAACCCTGAGCGATCAGCAGACGCGCCAAGAGCGGGCGAATGGCGGACTCCTCCGCTGGATATATCATGTTTGCGCCAGCGAGTTCCGACAGATGGGTCGCGCCCGCTAACGGATGATCCGGCGCTGCGACAATGACGACCGTTTCCGTATAAAGCTGCGTGAACGAAAGCCCGGCCATGGATGCAGGTCGGCCAAGCCGCCCGATGACAAGGTCAAGCGCACCCGCCCGCAACTTGTTTGTCAGATACCCATGAGGGCCCTCTTCTATACATAACAGTACATTCGGTGACGTTTTGCGGAACACTTCGCTTGCAGTGGGCAAAAGTGTTGCGGCTGCGCTTGGCAACACACCAATGGACAGGCGCGCGCTACCGTCCGGACCTCTTGCGGATATTGTATTCACCCCGGTATTCAGTGCGGCGATGCTTTGTTCGGCAAACTGCAGGAATACCTCGCCTTTGGCGCTCAACAGAATCCCTGCCCGGCCACGTTCCATCAAAGTGACCTCAAGGATTTGTTCCAGATCCTTGAGAGTTTTCGAAATTGCAGGCTGAGTCAGCCCAAGCTTTTCGGCCGCCCGTTTCAACTGCTTTTCACGTGCTATTGCCACAAAGGCTTCGAGGTGACGAATTCTGATCCGACTGTTCATTTGGTTTCCAAAGTTGCAACTAAAATTGCTGTAAAGTCATTTTACATGCCGTTTCAAGTATCTCAAAATGAGATTGAGCAGCGGGGGTCTCATGAAAACACAGGTTGTCATTATTGGAGGTGGTCCATCGGGGCTTTTGCTTTCGCAACTTCTGCACCGGCGCGGCATTGAGAGTATCGTTCTAGAACGCAAGACCAAGGACTATGTGCTGGGCAGGATCCGGGCGGGCGTGCTTGAGACCGGTCTGGTCCAGCTGATGGAGCAGGCAGGCTGCGCCACACGCATGCACGCCGAAGGGTTCATCCATTCAGGCACCCAGATTTCTTATGGCACCGACATTTTCCGCATCGATTTTGCGGCACATACGGGCAGCAATGTGATGGTCTACGGCCAGACCGAAGTGACTCGCGATCTCTACGCCGCTCGGGAACAAGCGGGCGGCGCCATCGAGTTTGACGCCCAGGACGTCGCTATCCATGATGCAAAATCGGACCGCCCCTATGTCAGCTATCGACAAGGTGGCAGGCCGCACCGCATCGACTGCGATTTCATCGCCGGGTGCGACGGGTTTCACGGGATCAGCCGCCAATCCATCCCACTGGATGTGCGGCGCGAATATGAAAAGATCTATCCGTTTGGCTGGCTCGGCATCCTGTCCGAAACACCGCCGGTCAATCACGAATTGATCTATTCAGCGTCCGACCGCGGGTTCGCGCTGTGTTCGATGCGCAACGAGAAATTATCGCGCTACTACATCCAATGCTCGCTGTCGGACAAACCCGAAGATTGGACCGATGCCGCCTTTTGGCAAGAACTGATACGACGCATTCCCGAATCCTTTGCCGCCAACCTTGTCACTGGACCGAGCATTGAGAAATCCATCGCGCCGCTACGCTCTTTCGTGACCGAACCCATGCAGTGGGGGCGGCTGTTCTTGTGCGGCGATGCGGCCCATATCGTTCCTCCGACAGGGGCCAAAGGGCTCAACACCGCAGCCTCTGATGTACATTACCTGTTCAGCGGGCTGACCGAATTTTACGAAACAGGCGCGCGCGCCGGGATCGACGCCTATTCCGGCAAGGCACTCGCGCGGGTCTGGAAGGCCGAGCGGTTCAGTTGGTGGTTCTCGTCGCTCATGCACCGCTACCCCGATCAGAGCGACTTTGACCGCAAGATACAAACCGCCGAGCTGGAGTACCTGCGCAACAGCGCCGCCGCTCAAAAAGTCATGGCCGAAAACTATGTCGGTCTGCCGTATTAGGATGGAAGTAATGTCAAACCGAATAAGCCAGGGCATGGCAATCCGCCGCCGGGTTTTGGGCGATTCGCATGTGGATCGTGCCGAGGCCGCAAAGACCGACTTTGATACGCCTTTTCAGACACTGATCGCCGAAGGGGCCTGGGGCACGGTCTGGTCGAGCGACGCCATCAGCCTGCGAGAGAGGTCGATGATTACGCTTGCACTGTTGGCCGCGACAAAGAATTTTGAGGAAATCCCGATGCATATTCGGGCCACGGCCAACACCGGAGCCTCGAAACAAGACGTGATCGAGGCATTTCAGCATGTCGCGATCTATGCCGGGGTTCCGGCCGCCAATCATGCGATCAAGCTGGCAAAACGAACCTACGCCGAGATGGAAGGGGACGCATCATGACCACGAGGGACCTCTATCAGCGGGATCGGGAATGGCACCCCCCTGCCCTGGCACCGGACTACAAATCAAGCGTGGCACGTGCGCCGCGTCTTGCCCTTCTGTCGCTGCAGAGTTCTGCCAGCGAGCTGACCGGGCCAACCTTTGGTCACGGCGATATCGATCCGATCGACAACGATCTGATCCGTAATTACGCCAAATCGGGGGATCCCATCGGTGAGCGGATCATTCTGCACGGCCGGGTCCTGGATGAAAGCGGACGCCCCGTTCCGAATACGCTGGTCGAGATCTGGCAGGCCAATGCGGGCGGGCGATATCGTCATAAGAAAGATACGTATCTTGCGCCTATCGATCCCAATTTTGGCGGTTGTGGACGGACGCTGACCGACGAAAACGGATACTATACCTTCCGCACCGTGAAACCCGGCGCTTATCCGTGGCGCAACTGGGTCAACAACTGGCGGCCCGCGCATATCCACGTGTCGGTCTTCGGAACCGCCTTTGCGCAGCGCCTGATCACTCAGTTGTATTTCGAGGGCGATCCGCTGATCGCAAAATGCCCCATCGTCAAGACCATCCCGGATCAACGTGCCATCGACCAGCTTGTCGCAGCGCTCGATCTGAACGCGACCGTGCCGTTCGACAGCATCGCCTATAAGTTCGACATCGTTCTGCGCGGCCATCGCTCGACGTTTTTCGAGAACCGGCCAGAGGGGAACTGATCATGGTACAGGCATTGAATTATCTTAAAGAAACCGCTTCGCAGACCGCCGGACCTTATGTTCATATCGGCCTGGCTCCGGGGGATGCCGGGTTTGACATCTACGCTCGCGAATTGGGTCGGGACATCACCGGCCCAAATGCGCTTGGCAAACGCATCACGGTTACGGGCCGCGTCATCGATGGCACGGGCGCCCCGGTCAAGGACGTGCTGATCGAGGTCTGGCAGGCCAATGCGAAAGGCGTCTATCCGGGCAGTGGCGATGTCGAGGACGGTTTCCGCGGCTGGGGCCGCGTGATCCCCGATTTCGGGACCGGCGCTTATTCGTTCGAAACCGTCAAGCCGGGCGCGGTGCAGGGCCGAAACGACCGCCCGATGGCACCGCATCTGAACCTTTGGCTGGTCGCGCGCGGCATCAACATCGGGCTGAACACGCGGATGTATTTCGACGACGAAGAGACCGCCAATGCCGCCGATCCTGTGCTGAACCTGATTGAGCAGACCCATCGCCGCAATACCCTCATCGCGCGGGCCGAGGGAAATACCTATCATTTCGACATCCGACTTCAGGGCGATGGCGAAACCGTCTTCTTTGACCTGTGAGGACGTTATGACCGATCCTTGCATCATCTGCGTCGCCATCACCGGCAGCTTGCCAACCAAAGAAAACAACCCCGCCGTTCCGATCACGATCACTGAACAGATCGAAAGCAGCCAAGAGGCATTCGAGGCCGGTGCCAGTATCGCCCACTGCCATGTGCGCGACGATGAGGGCAAACCGACTTCCGATCCGGATCGCTTTGCGCGCCTCAAGGAAGGATTGGAAAAACACTGCCCCGGCATGATCGTGCAATTATCGACCGGAGGCCGTTCAGGCGCGGGGCGTGATCGCGGTGGGATGCTGCCGCTTTCGCCAGATATGGCGTCACTCTCGGTCGGGTCCAACAACTTCCCCACCCGCGTTTATGAGAACAGCCCCGATCTGGTGGATTGGCTAGCCTCCGAAATGATTGCCCATGATGTGAGGCCCGAGATCGAAGCCTTTGACCTTGGCCATATCGTTCAAGCAACTCGCATGGCGGTCGATGGCCGCTTGAAAGGGCCGCTGTACGTGCAATTCGTCATGGGTGTGAAGAATTCCATGCCCGCGGATGAGCCGATCTTTGATTTCTACATCGAGACCTTGAAACGGCTTGCCCCCGATGCGCAGTGGTGCGCAGCAGGAATTGGTCCGGCACAGCTGACCATCAACGAATGGTCGATCGCAAAGGGCGGCCACACCCGCACGGGGCTTGAAGACAATGTCCGGCTGGATCGTCACAGGCTTGCGCCCTCCAACGCAGCATTGGTGAAACGGGCGGTCGATCTGTGCGACAAATACGAGCGGCCCGTCGCCACCTGGCAACAGGCCCGCGAGACCCTTGGACTGCGAAAGGGTCCGGCATGAAGAAAGTCCTATTCCACCGCCACCGAGGCCTTGGAGGGGCACCCTGGCCGAACGGATGCGCGCGGGCGGCTGCGGCATTCCGGGCTTTTACACCAAGACCGGTGTGGGCACGGTGATCGCCGACGGCAAGGAGAGCAAGGAATTCGACGGTCAGGACTATATTCTGGAACGCGGCATCGTCGCGGATCTGTCGATCGTCAAGGCCTGGAAGGCCGATGACACCGGCAATCTGGTGTTTCGCAAGACCGCGCGCAACTTCAACCCGCCGGCGGCCATGTGCGGCAAGGTCTGCGTCGCCGAGGTCGAGGAAATCGTGCCGGAGCCCGATTTCGCGTTCGGCTTCGACGGGGACAATTGAGCAGTATTGCACTTTCCGTAAACATTCTGGCCCGACACCGCGAGCCGCCGCGATCTCTGACCATCACCACGCCGGACGTGCCACGCCAGGGGCATGCCTCCGACATGATCCTTGAGAGTTGGGCGACCTGCCGTTCTTCAAGACTGCTGGACAGCTCCTGTTCCATCTGATCAGCCGCCTTTGCGAGCGCACCTCCATCATCATGGCGAACGACCTCGGCTTCGGAGAATAACCCCCAGCCATTGGTGATGCGAAGATGACGACGGCGCTCCCCGATCATCTTGCCCACCATTGCGACCTCGTCGAAACCGGAAAAGAAAAGTGATGCTTCAAGATCCGGGAGTGACCGCAATGCCACCGGCCCGATACCGCTGCGCCGCGGCGCGGACCAGCTACCCCTGCGCACAGGAGGACATCTTTGGACGCCAATTGACAGAAATGACCGCACACCATGCAATTCCACCCTTTCAAATCATTGAATAATTCTTCCCACGTTTCGACGAACGCAGCCAAATTATTCGCAGGGGTATCAATCCGGCTGATAATCTTCCCGCCTAACCCATTAGTTTTGTTGAACCGAAATTTTCCAGCGGACCAACCGATTGATCGTCGTCAATCTCGCGAGACTACATCGCTTGCTCTGCAGTGGCAGTACATCGACCGACACGACCGCGCGGTTTCCCTATGCCTTTCTGCCAACATCATAGCACTTCACATCAAGCGGCCCAGAAAAAAGAAACGCGACATAGGCGAGCGCGGACAGGAACACCTTCGGGCACCTGTCCTATCGGGGGGCAAAGCGTCGTCAGGATGGAAACTGTGAAATGGATCGTCAGTACTGTCAGCAAACCAAGCCCAGAAAACCCCCGCGCTGACGATGCTGACGATCAAATGCAATGTTCTGAGCTGGCAAAGCCAAGACGGTCGGCGGCGCCCTACTCCGAAACCTTCTTCACGAACTGAGACTTCAGGCCCATCTGCCCAATCCCCGGCACCTTGCAATCAATGTCGTGATCGCCATCCACCAACCGAATACCGCGAACTTTGGTGCCGACCTTGATAGACGAGGAAGACCCTTTGACCTTCAAATCCTTGATGACGGTCACGGTATCGCCATCCGCCAACACATTCCCCACGCTGTCGCGCACAACGACAAAATCGTCGGCTTCCGCCCCTGGTGACCATTCATGCCCGCATTCTGGGCACGTAAGCAAGGCGTCCACCTGATAGGTGTAGATGGATGAACATTCGGGGCACGGCGGCAAGGTATCAGTCATGAGTCAGCCTATAGTGCCCGGAGCGGGGGGAGACCAGACCGACAACGCCCCAAACGTTGATAATACCGCCGATCAGATTTGCGGGGTCTGTAGTGGGGCGACACATAGTTTTACCCTTTGCGACTCAAAGGTCTTTCATCTCATCGAAGCAATGTGAAAGCAGACATTGGCCTCAAGGCGCGCCGCACGGCTTCCGGCCTGCGACCGATTGGCTGCTGGGAGACCACGGATATGACGCGGACGGGTTCATGGAGGCCCTTACTGGCAAGGGAATTAAGCCCTGCATTCCAGGCGGAAATCGCGCGGCAAACCCAGCCGATAGGACAAGCGTCGCGACGAACGGCGCAACCGGACCGAGATCATGTTCGGACACCTGAAGGCCCGGCGACGGGTCGCCACCCGTTATGACCGATGCCCAAAGGCGTTGCTGTCGGCAATAGCGCTCGCTGCCACCGTCTTGTTCTGGCTGTAAATCAATGGGTCCAAAGCCTAAGCGCGTTAGCGGCCTTCATAGCGACCTTGTGCTGACCAGCTACCTCACCGCGCTTTTTGATCAGTCCGAATATCGCGTGTTCCATGCCCTGTTATGGATTCACGCGAGCCGATTGTTCAGCTAGATTGTCGGTACGTTTGATACATACGGCCGGATTACTCCGTCTTGCGCAGATTGGTGGCACTATTCGCACCACACCATGGCTAAGCTGTTCCCTCAGCCAGGCACTCAAGGTATGAAACCGACGGCCCGCTGGTTTATTGCCAATACCAAAAACCATTCTGCGAGGTGCAATCTTCGGTCAGATTCCAGGCCCTACAATCGGGCACAAACGACAACTATGCATCCAAACGCAATTCCCGGATTGCGCGACTGACCACGTCGCAAAGGTGCCGTTTGGCGGGACCGATGCCCTGTGTCGCGGACACAAGCATTCCGATGCGCATGTCATTCAGCCCCTCCTGTATCAGTGGCACGAATTTGAGCTGGTTCTGGTCGATTTCCTTGAGAAATCCGATCTTGGTGTAGAGGCCGATGCCTTGATTTTCGAGGATCATCTGCTTGGCGAGGAACAGGGTGTTCGTGAACATATGTGTCGACAATGGCGCCGCCAACGTTGACACGACCTGATCGATGATCGAGTTTCGTCCGCGTGCATCAATCGTCCGGATCAGGCGATAGCTGCAGACATCCTCAATTATCACATTGTCACGCTCGGCTAGCGGGTGATCCGGGCGAAGAATGACACCGAACGGCGCTGGCTTCTCCGAAATCACCCGCACGTTCGGATGCATGTCGATCATGAAGGTAATGCCGACATCGGCATCTCCGTTCGCGACGGACCGCATTACCTCATCTGGTTGCGCAGTGGTGACCGAAATCGAAATGTCGGGAAAGGTCTGGCCGAACTTTTGTAGCGCTTGCGGCAGGATTCCATATGCGACCGAGTCGATGGTTTCGATGTTGATATGCCCGGTCCGCAGATCGCGCAGGTCGTCGATCAGGACTTTAGTTCTCTCAAAATCGTGCAGCGTCTTGCGGCAATGCTCCAGCAGGATGGAGCCGATGGTTGTCAGCTCGACCCCTGCCGATGTCCGATCGAACAACGCCACGCCAAGGGCACGTTCGACGCCGAGAATCTGGCGGTTCACCGAGGTCGATGAGACATTGAGCACCGCGGCGGCTTTTCTGATCGACCGGTGTCTCGCGACTTCGTCAAAATACTTCAAAAAGAGAGCATGCATTTTGTCTTGCTCGCGAATGTGGTGCAAAAAACGCATCACTATTGGCAGGAATTGATCCTTCGTGCATCACGCAGCGCGAAGGTAGAGTCAAGAGACAAGTTCGAATCGACCGATTGTTGATTGTCACTGAGAACTGACCCGGCAACTGCAGAAATTGTCATTGAGAATTGACCCATGTGCAACCTTGCCCCTGCTTGATTCAGCTGGGG
>NZ_KI421509.1:3716933-3800064 GCF_000473225.1 Sedimentitalea nanhaiensis DSM 24252 | reverse complement strand
TGGGATATCTGCCGTTCAGCGCTTCGGGAGGCGCGTTGTTGTTCCACCTTCTCAGTAAACTCTACGAGCGCACCAGCGTCGTCATCACCACGAACTTGAGCTTCAGCGAATGGGCCAGCGTGTTCGGCGATGCGAAAATGACCACCGCGCTACTCGACCGCCTTACCCACCGCTGCCACATCCTGGAGACCGGCAATGACAGCTATCGGTTCAAGGCCAGCTCGGAGACAGCGAAAAAGAAACGAAAGGAGACAGCAGCATTGACGCCATCATGACGCAAAGAACATAACAGCTGGGTGGGTCAAGTCTCGGTGACAATGCCGGGTCAGTTCTCAGCGACAATCAACAGGAAGTAACAAAACGTCTGCGGGATCGCATCAACGCGCAAATTTCGAAGATGACCAACATTGATAAAGCGCATGCGGAAAAGTTGCAATCTGAGACGGCTTTAAGGTCCCAATTGGGAAATGATCCCGGCGCGGCACTGAGTGAGCTTCAAACGCGCCTGACCGAGGCACAAAGCAGTCTGACAGAAGTTGAAGAACTTGCGCAGCGGTGGGACCGTCATGTCGCAAACGAGTCTGCGCTTTTGGCCTTTTTCTCGTTTTTGCCTTCTGTCGTCCGCAAGCGTCTTGCCGCAGCCCGTACAGTTTTTCGTGAGGCTGGATTTGGTGATTTGGCAGACCAACTGTACAAAGTGTCCGCAGCCGGAACCGATATTCAAAATCAAAAGTCTGAAGCGAGGTCCACAGCGGAAACCGCCACAAAGTCCGTCAAACGGGCGAAGTCCGTGCTTACAGATGCCAAGGCTGCCGGTGAGCGATATCAGTTGGTTGTGACCAAGCTTTCTGCGGATCTCGCTGATTCCGAAATCGACGACATCGATAGTTTTGCCGATTGCCACGTCCGCTTTCCACTCTTTCTTCTCGCCACGCATTATTGGGAAGGGCGATGGCTTTTGGAGATGGAGAAGGTTCTCCCAGATATTGACAAGGAGCAGAAACGCAGTGGCAAAAAAGCCGTCATTCCGCGCTGGCACCGCCGAATGATGCTGACGCCATGCGCCGTCGCCACTTTCGCGACGCTTCCGGGTAAGATGACCTGCCGGGCCAAACGTGGCAACGCCTTTGTCGATGACTATCTTTATGACTTCATTGACTTATTGATCATCGACGAAGCAGGACAGGTTCTGCCGGAAATCGCTGCGCCATCTCTGGCATTAGCTAAACAGGCTTTGGTCGTAGGGGACACCCGACAGATCGAGCCGATTTCCAGCATTCCAAAGTCGATTGATCTTGGCAACCTGGCAAAATTCAATGTCATACCGGAAGAAATGGACGAAACTGCGCTGACGGAAGTATTGTCGTCCGGTTTTCTCTCCCACTCCGGCAGCGTTATGGCCTGTGCCCAGAACGCCTGTCGCTACCAGCCGTACCCGGATCTTGACCGCGGTCTGTACCTGTTCGAGCACCGACGCTGCTTTGACGAGATCATCGAATTCAGCAACGCACTTTGCTACCGCGGGCATTTGCAGCCCAAACGTGGTCCGGCCAAAGGCATCGATCTTCCTCCGATGGGTTACCTTCACATCGATGGAGCCGCATACTTCGCTGGCGGCAGCCGGTTCAACCCAGCGGAAGCGCAGACTATTGCTGCCTGGCTTGTGGCCCACCGCGACAGCCTCGAAAGTCACTATCAACAAAAGCTCGAAGATATTCTGGCGATCGTCACTCCCTTTGGCAAACAAGCTCAGGAGTTGCGACAGGCCTGTGGCGCTGTTGGCGTTCGTGTAATTGGCGCGGGCGCCATGACCATCGGCACGGTGCATTCACTTCAGGGAGCCGAGCGTCCCATTGTCTTGTTTTCCCCCGCATATGTCAAAGGCGTGGACGGGTCGTTTATCGACAGCTCCACTTCAATGCTGAACGTGGCGGTGTCACGCGCAAAGGACAACTTCCTCGTCTTCGGCGACATGGACCTTTTTTCAATGGCACCTCATGGCAGTCCACGAGGAGTGCTGAGTGCGTTTTTGTTTGCGAGGTCCGAAAACGCTCTCGAGTTTGACGTCCAACCGCGGGAAGACCTCAAAAAGAGAGCAACTGAAGTAAAGATGCTCCGCGATGCCGATGATCATGACATATTCCTGCGTGACATTCTCACCTCCGCACAAAAGACGGTGGAGATTGTCAGTCCGTGGACCATCAAAAGCACGATGGAGAAAAATGGATTCTTGTCGCTGATGCGGGACGCCGCTGCGCGTGGCGTGAGGATTGATGTTTACGCAGATCCGGTCCTGAACGACAAAATTAATGATGACGGCGTCAACCAATTCGATGATGCGGAAGCAGCACTTATTGCTATTGGCGTCAACTTTCATCCAGTCAGACAGCTTCACAGTAAGATCGTTACGGCTGATGAAGACGTGTTCTGCATCGGCTCCTTCAATTGGTTGAGTGCGGATCGTGTTGGTAGATACGCACGCCACGAAACATCTCTGGTTTACAGTGGCGCCGAAATGGCCGACGAAATCGAACGCTTCCGTGAGAACCTTGGACTGCGCAGCCCACAGTAGAGGGTCATACCCCGTCTCAATGGTTCCTCCCGGGCCCCATACCTATACGGGGGGGGCTTGGCGCGGCATTTCGCTAGCGAAACTGGATCTCACCGGGGAATCCACCTCGGCAAATCCTCAGAGAATATCTAGGATATAACAGCTAGTTACGGCGTTCGATCTCTTGCCCGGGGTGGATTCTTGACAAAAACTGTAAAATCCACGTGACCTGAGACCCATCTCTCCTCCAGCCTTTGGGAGAATCCGGGTTTTGTTTTCTGGCCTCATGCGGCCTGCTTTTGCAACGTCATTTTGTCTGCGAACTCGTTCGGCGTGAGATTTGCCAGCGACGAATGCGGCCGGTTTCGGTTGTAATCCTCCTTCCATTTTTTGATCTCTGATCTGGCGTCTGCGAGGGACGAGAACAGCGTCTCGTTCAAGCACTCATCGCGGAAACTGCCGTTGAAACTCTCGATGAAAGCGTTCTGTGTTGGCTTTCCTGGAGCGATGTAATGCCAGTCGATCTTTGTTTTCTGGCACCATTTCAAAACCGCTGAACTGGTCATTTCGGTCCCGTTGTCGCTGACAATTGTCTTCGGCATTCCGCGCACCTGAATGATAGCGTCCAATTCACGCGTCAGCCGCGCGCCCGACAGCGATGTATCCGGAACAAGAGCCAAACATTCACGGCTAAAATCATCTACCATCGCCCGAACGCGGAACCTGCGTCCATCTGTGAACGCGTCCGAAACGAAATCCAGGCTCCAACGCTCATTGATGGTCTCTGGCACGATCATCGGGCGGCGCGTGTCCAGGGCGCGTTTCCGGCCACCACGCTTACGCACCTGGAGCCCTTCTTCGCGATACAAACGCCGCAGCTTCTTCTGGTTCATGTAGATGCCTTGACGCTCCAGCATGATGTGTATGCGCCTGTAACCGAAGCGCCGACGTTCAGCAGCCACATCCTTCATGGCTTTGCGCAGGTCAGCATCATCTGGTCGGATGCTGCGATACCGCACACTCGACCGATCCACGTCCAACACATCGCACGCCCGCCGCTGGCTCACCCCGTGCTGATCACAAAGATGAACCACCGCTTTCCGCTTTGCCGCGGGCGTCACCATTTTTTTGAGTTCACATCCTTCAGCATGGCGTTATCCAGCATCTGTTCTGCCAGCAGCTTCTTCAGCTTGCCGTTCTCATCCTCAAGCGCCTTCAGCTTGCGGGCATCGGACACGTCCATTCCGCCGAACTTCGATTTGTATTTGTAGAACGACGCTGTGCTGATGCCATGCTTGCGGCATACCTCAGCCGTTGGGACACCGCCCTCCTGCTCTTTGATCATCCCGATGATCTGCTCTTCTGAAAATCGTGACTTCTTCATATTCCGTCTCCAATGCTTGGGACAGATCCTACTCAAAAGTGGAGGAGGTTTAAGGTCTCAGGTCAGAGTCCTGTCTAGGATCAGGTCAATACCGAAAGACCGTTTGAAGATGTCGCTGAGTGCGATCTCGCGCGCTTCGTTGGAGAAAATCTGATTTATCGCGGTATCGATTGTGTTGTTGTAACCGGTGCCGTGAAGTCGCTCGTGTGCAGGCAAGAACTTTCTAAAGGACGCCTCCACGCTATTTGGAAGTCTGCCCTTCGCAACAGCACTCCTTAAAGTAGAGGTCTTGTAACTGCCGCCACTGTAACCCTTCTCAAACTTGAACCGATCTTCCTCAGCATCATACGCTTCAGTTTCATGAAATCGATCCAAGAATTCTTTCGGCGTTCCAAGCAGCTTTGATTCAACTTTCCGGGCGATCCAACCTGTATAGCCCTTCTTTCCTCGGCCCGAGCCAAAGTGCTTGTCGATATCTCGTAGGAAAGTACTCTTGCCCGAGTTATTGGGGCCGGTAACAATCGTGACCGATCCGGGTTTAAGGGGCAGTTCGCTTCCATCTGCGAACTCGATTTTTTCAACTACAAGACCTGCTTCCATTCGTCCCTACTCGCTGCCTCAACCGCAATATTTGCTCAAATATCTTCTGCACCCCACCACCTATAGTAGATAACTAGGTGTCTTTCCAGAAGTCACCTGCGTAGCCTTACTCCAAACAATTCCGGTTGACCCGGTCACCTGACCGGCACTTATGAAACATGCCTCCATCAACCGATGCCTTGGAGGCAGACTTGATTTCTATCCAACAGACAGATTGGCCCTTGGACGCGAAGGCCCGCCTCGCATCGAGTTGTAAGCCTCCTTCTCGACGACGGCATCAAGACCTTCGGCCTGTGCCTTTGCGGCCAGTTCGTCGCCCAGCCGATGTGTCGGCACATAGTAGTCGGCCATGAACATGAAACCGATTTTATCCATATACCGTTTTTCAACGCCAAGCTGGCGCAGCGCCGCCGTTGATTTGCCGCCACCTGCCGTGATCCGTATTCCAGTCAGTCGCGGCCTGTCACGATCCCCGATAGCGCGGCGCATCGCGTCAGCCAGCCGGTTTTGTGCCTCGTCTAGGGGCATCGGGTCATAGTGCTGACGGAACGCCCGTGTCGTGCGGCGAGAGCCTTTCACGCCGGGGAATTTTTTGCGGGTGTATAGCTCGCCAAACTCGCGGCGATCCTTAGCCGGGACATTCAAACGGTCATATTCAGCGGACAGAGCCTGCCAAGCCTGAACCGGGTCCAGAATTCATGACCCCTATTCAATATCGAATTCGGCAATCAGAAAGCCGACCGTCGCTTCATCACGCAACTTGCAGGCGATGTTCAACCAATACCCATCGTGGGATCTTCGACACGCTTTCCATCAATTTCACCCGCTTTTTCCTCCGCACTTTTTACGCGGATGTTAACGAAAACAGGTGGGTCAATTTTGATGGAGTGGATGCCCCCACCCGACGGCATCGCAATGTGCCAAGATGGTGATGTTGAAGTCACCATAGAAAGAGGAGGCATCCATGGATGAGGTTAGCATCGTTGGCGTTGATCTGGCAAAACAGGTCTTCCAGGTTCACGGAGCTGCGGCGGATGGGAGGGTCCTGTTTCGCAAGAAGTTATCACGGCCGCAGTTTCTGAAGTTTATGGCGGGTTTGCCGCAGTGCGTCGTGGCAATGGAGGCCTGCGGGACCGCACATTACTGGGGCCGGGAACTGACACGGCACGGCCATGAGGTTCGGCTTATTCCGCCAATCTATGTGAAGCCCTTCGTAAAACGCCAAAAGAACGATGCGGCTGATGCCGAGGCTATCGCCGAGGCCGCGCAGCGCCCGACGATGCGCGGTGTCACGGTGAAAACTGCCGAACAGCAAGCGCAGGCAATGCTCTTCCGCACCCGCGATCTGCTTGTCGGACAGCGCACCCAGTTGGTGAATGCACTCCGGGGGCACCTTGCCGAACATGGTATCGTTCTGGGAAAAGGTATCGGCAATGTCCATCACCTCGCCGTGCGCATCGAAGAAGATAAAAGCCTTCCAGGCCTTGTCAGAGACATGGCGCGGCTCTACCTC
This sequence comes from Sedimentitalea nanhaiensis DSM 24252, assembly GCF_000473225.1. Taxonomy (GTDB): domain Bacteria; phylum Pseudomonadota; class Alphaproteobacteria; order Rhodobacterales; family Rhodobacteraceae; genus Sedimentitalea; species Sedimentitalea nanhaiensis. Next base: position 3,794,016 of record NZ_KI421509.1, on the reverse strand, counting down.
GACCGGATCGCCGGACTAAGCGCCGAAATCGACAATCTGAACACCCGCATTGCGGCTGCGGCGAAGGAAAGCGATGTCGCGCGCAAGCTTCAGACGATGCCGGGGGTTGGACCGATTTGCGCCATGGCGATCACAACCTTCGCGCCCGACTTGCGCGAGTTCCGCCGGGCTCGCGATTTCTCGGCCTGGCTCGGTCTTGTTCCCCGGCAGCACTCAAGCGGCGGAAAGCAGAAACTTGGCCGCACGTCGAAGATGGGCCAGCGCGACATCAGGCGCTTGCTGATCGTGGGCGCCATGTCCGTCGTGCATTGGCGGGGCCGAGATGGAGGTCGGCCAGGTTCGTGGCTTTCTCGAATGCTGGCTCGTAAACCACGAATGCTGGTCGCCATCGCCCTGGCCAACAAGATGGCTCGAATGGTCTGGGCCATGCTTGTTCGAAATGAAGAATACCGAGATCCGGCTGGCGCGGTTTGCTGACCAAGACTGCCGGAGTGTCGGCGATGTGAGGAGGACGACGATCTGTATGGGCAAATGATCGACTAGATCCGGAACGGGGAAGCCTGTGGCGTGCAACGAGCTCGAGCTCGGAATTTTGATGAGGCCTCCGATCCGCGCATCACCATACCGGCCCGCGGCATGTCATGGCCGCACCAGAGAGGCCTGAAACATGACCGCACCCGATCACACGCTCAGAAAGTCAGAGAATCCTTGCATTGAAGGGGGCATCCAAACATGCACGCCGGTTCACAGCCGGAAAGAGACACGAGAGGGCAGCGAAAGACCCGACGCGTTTCGCGGTGGCCGCGCGAATAGCAACCATCCAACAGCTGACGCGATCGCATGGCTCGCTCAATTTTGGGGTCGGGATATTGACGCCGAACACCTGGACCAAAGAACATCCGCATGATGATCGAATGTCTGGCCGACACCACAATGTCGCAAGGGAAGCGAGCACCTTCGCTGGAATACCCGGCGGTTGCTTGAGGAGCGGAACGCCGCGCAAAACCTCGGCTACCTTCAGGCCAAGAAAGGGATTTGTTCAATCCAATATCTTCGCGAATTGCGGCTGACGGTCAAGCCGCCCGCGTCCGCAACCCGTCTTGCAGCAGTTCCAGAACCCTGTCTCCCGGCACATCGGCGGTCACAAACGCCTGCCCGATATCGCGTGCCAGGACAAACCGCAGCTGACCGTCCACCACCTTTTTGTCCTGCCCCATCAGATCCAGCAAAGCCGCTGCACCCGGCAGGTCTCCCGCGATATCGGACAGGTCGGTCTTCATCCCCATGGCCCGCAGATGGGCGCGCACCCGACTGGGGCATTCCTGACTGCACAGGCCCAGCCGCGCCGACAGTTCGAACGCCAGCGCACAGCCGATTGCCACACCTTCACCGTGCAGCAGCCGGTCACCATAGCCCGTCGCCGCCTCGAGCGCGTGACAGAACGTATGCCCCAGGTTCAGCAACGCCCGGTCGCCCTGTTCGGTCTCGTCGCGCGCCACGATATCGGCCTTCATCTGAACCGAGCGCGTCACCGCCTGCACCCGCGCAGCCATATCGCCCGCTGCCAGCGCCGGGCCATTGGATTCCAGCCAGTCGAAAAACCCGGCATCCCCCAACAGCCCGTATTTCACCACCTCACCGTACCCGGCCAGAAAATCGCGCGGCGCAAGTGTGCCCAGCACCGCCGTATCCGCCAGCACCAGGCTCGGCTGATGAAACGCCCCGATCAGGTTCTTGCCCTGCGGCGCGTTGATCCCGGTCTTGCCCCCCACCGAACTGTCCACCTGCGCCAACAGCGAGGTCGGGATTTGCACGAACCGCACGCCGCGACGCAGCACGGCGGCTGCAAACCCGGCCAGATCGCCGATCACCCCGCCCCCCAGCGCGACCACGATGTCGTTGCGCTCGACCTTGGCCGCCAGCAGCCATTCGACGGTGCGGGTGAACTGCGGCCAGCCCTTGGTCGCCTCGCCCGGCGGCAAGGCCAGCGCGTCCACCTTGATCCCAGCGGCGGCCAACCCGTTGCGCAGCGCCGGCAGGTGCAACGCCGCAACGGTTTCATCGGTCACCACCGCCACCTTGGGACGACGTAACAGGGGGGCCATCCGCGTGCCCGCCCCTGCCATCAGGCCCGGGCCGATCACCACGTCATAGGCGCGCGCGCCCAACGGGACATGAACGGTCTGTTGCATTCAGTACGGCTCCAATACGTCCGGACGCGTCGCCAGAACCCTGACCACGCGATCCACCATGTCTTCGATCGAGGCCTGCCCATCGGACACAACCGATAGGTCGGCCTGTGCATAGATCGGCACGCGCGCGCGAAAAATCTCGCCCAATGTCGCTTTGGGATCGGATGTGCGCAGCAACGGGCGGGTATCCTTGTGCCGCACCCGGTTCCACAACACGCCCAAATCCGCATCCAACCAGACAGACACACCGCGTTGCGTGATCATCCGACGGTTCGCCTCGGCCAGGAACGCCCCGCCGCCGGTGGACAGAACCCCGCATCGCTGGTCCAGCAGACGGGCAATGACCTGGCTTTCCTTCTGCCGAAAGAACGACTCGCCATCGCGTTGGAATATCTCGGGCACAGTCATGTTGGCCGCGCGCTCGATCTCGGCATCGCTGTCCAGAAATGGCACCAGCAGCCGCGCCGCCAGGGCACGCCCCACCGCCGTCTTGCCCGCGCCCATCATGCCAACCATGACAACGGTCTTTTTCAACCGCCCGGAGGGGCGCAGGGACGGCAAATTATTGCTGCTGTGCTCAATTTCGCTCATTTTTTCCTGAATGACGTGATCTTGCGGAAAAGGCCATATATAACTTAGGCAAAACACCAAAGCGGGGCAGCTAAAAAATGATGGGCAAACTGATCAAACTATTGTTTTACCTTCTATGCCTGGCCTTCATCGGCGTGGTTGGCTATGCCTATCTGGGCCCGTGGTTCGGTTCGGACTTCACGGCACCGCAAAGCGAGATCCGGGTGCCGGTGACGCTGGATGCAAATTAGGGCGGCACTGATCGCCTTGTCGCTGCCGTTGGCGGCCACGGCGCAAGAACCCCTTTCGGTGATCGAATGGCTCGGCGAGCATCCGCCGCCGGGCGCGGGGCATCTGCGGCTGGAACCCCCGGTCAGCGAAACCGCCGTACAGCCGCAAGTTGACGTCAGCCCGCTGGATCGCCTGCCCGACGTGGTGGGGCTGGTGCCTGCCGATGTCACCGGCTTGCCCGTAACCCTCTGGCAGGGCAGCGAGATCGACGATCTGGTGGATCTGATTGCAAAGGTCCCCGTGCGCGGCACCGCTGCGATGCAGACCCTTCTCTATACGCTGTTGCTATCCGAAAGCGCGCCTCCGGGCGGCGCCGCGACCGACGAACCGCTGTTGCTGGCGCGCATCGACCGGCTGCTGGAACTGGGGGCCACCGATCCGGCACTGGCACTGGCCGAACAGGCCGGCCCCACGCGCAGCCCGGCCCTGTTCCGCCGCTGGTTCGACGCCACCCTGCTGACCGGTACCGAAGATCAAAGCTGTGCGGTGCTGGCACGCGCGCCGCATCTGGCACCGGATTATGCCGCCCGCATCTTTTGCGATGCGAGGGGCGGCGACTGGCAAACCGCCGCGCTGACACTCGAGACCGCCCATGCGCTGGAGCTGCTGCCGCTGCAAAAACTGAACCTGCTGGACCGTTTCCTCAGCCCGGACATCTTTGAAGACGCACCGCCCCTGCCCGCACCGCACGACCCGGATCCGCTGACCTTTCGCCTGTTTGAAACCATCGGTGAACGCCTGCCAACCGCCTCGCTGCCCCGTGCCTTTGCCACCGCAGACCTGCGCGACATCGCGGGCTGGAAGGCCCAGATCGAAGCCGCAGAACGGCTGGCCCGCGTCGGAGCCCTGGCCCCCAACCAACTGCTCGGGCTCTACACCGACCGCCGCCCCTCGGCCTCGGGCGGGGTCTGGGACCGGGTTCAGGCCGTCCAGCAGTTCGACACCGCCCTGCGCGCCCGCAATGCCGAAGCCGTCACAAAGACGCTGCCTGCGGTCTGGCGCGCCATGCAAGAGGTCGAATTGGAAAGCCCCTTTGCCGACCTGTTCGCCAATGATCTTGCGGCGGTCCCGCTGACGGACCCTACGGCACGCGCACTGGCCTGGCATATCCAGCTGCTGTCGCCCGCCTATGCAGCGGCGGGCACCCATCTGCCGACCGACACCGAAATGCACGTCTTTCTGGCGGCGCTGACACGCGGCAGCCCTGCCGATGTCCCGCCTCCCAACGCCACGGCCGCCGCCATCACCGAGGGGTTTTCGCCCGGGACCGGCCCCGATCCGGTAACGCCCGACGGTCCGCGGCTGGGCGAAACCCTGCTGCGCGCGATTCGTGATTTTGACAGCGGTGCCCGTGGCAATCCCACCCAGCTCAGCCGGGCTCTGCAAGCCTTTCGCGCCGCCGGGCTCGACGACACCGCGCGGCGTGCCTCATTGCAGCTGATGCTGCGCGGAAGGCGCTGAACATGAGTGCGCCACAGTCCTCCGATCAATGGATCTCGACCTTTCTCGAGGCCCAGGCCGCCGAACTGGGCGCAGCAACCAACACGCTGCTGGCCTATGGCCGAGATCTCAAGGATGTGGCCGCCTGGCTGCTGCGACGCGATTGCAGTTTTGCCACCGCCGACCGCGACCGGATCGAAGCCTACCTGATCCACTGCGATGCGCAGGGGCTGGCCAAATCCACCCGCGCGCGGCGGCTTTCGGCAATCCGGCAGCTCTACCGCTTTGCCTTCGAGGAAAGCTGGCGGGCCGACAACCCTGCGATTCAGATCAAGGGACCGGGCCGCGACAAGCACCTGCCCAAAACGCTCGACGTGGCCGAGGTCGACCGCCTGCTGGAGGCGGCCCGCACCACCGGTCGCACCGCCGCCGACCGGCTGCGCAACACCTGCCTTGTCGAACTGCTCTATGCCACCGGGATGCGGGTCAGCGAACTGGTCACCCTGCCGGTGGCCGCAGCGCGGGGCGATCCACGCATGCTGCTGATTCTGGGCAAAGGCGGCAAAGAGCGGATGGTCCCCCTGTCGCCTCCGGCGCGCGCCGCGCTGACCGACTGGCTGCGCGCCCGTGACGCGGCCCAGACCGACAGCGTCACCAAAGGCGGCAGTCCGTCGCGCTTCCTGTTTCCATCGCGCGGCAAGGCGGGGCACCTGACCCGTCACCGGTTTTTTCAACTGATCAAGGAACTGGCCGTCAATGGCGGCGTGCCCCCGGACAAGGTCACGCCGCACACCCTGCGCCATGCCTTTGCCACCCATCTGCTGGCCAACGGCGCCGATCTGCGCTCGATTCAGACGCTGCTGGGCCATGCCGACGTCGCCACCACCGAGATCTATACCCATGTGCTGGACCAGCGGCTGACCGAGCTGGTCCTGCAACACCATCCGCTGGCACACCCCCCCAAGCCCGAAACGTGACCCCACACCCCCTTGATTGCCATCTCCGGCGGCCCCATAACCATGCCGGAACAAGGAACGATTGCACCTGAAATGGATACAAGCTCGACTGTGCTGGACACCACCTTCTGGATGACCGGGGGGGCCATTCTGCTTTTGCTGGTTCTGTCCGCCTTCTTTTCGGGTTCGGAAACCGCGCTGACCGCCGCGTCGCGCGGCAAGCTGCGCACCCAGGCCGACAAGGGGTCAAACGGCGCGGCCAAGGCGCTGGAAATCACCGAAGACAACGAGCGGCTGATCGGCTCCGTGCTGCTGGGCAACAACCTGGTCAACATTCTGGCCACCTCGCTGGCTACGGCGCTCTTTACCCGCGCCTTTGGCGAAACCGGCGTCGCCCTGGCCACGCTGGTGATGACCGTGCTGGTGCTGGTGTTTGCCGAGGTCCTGCCCAAGACCTACGCCATCATCAACTCGGAAAAGGCCGCCGCCGCCGTCGCCCCGGTGATCTCGCTGGTGGTGATGGTCTTTGCTCCAATCGTGTCGGCGGTTCGCTTGCTGGTCCGCGGCGTGCTGCACGTCTTTGGCGTCGAGGTCGACCCGGACAGCCATATCCTGGCCGTGCGCGAAGAAATCGTCGGCGCGCTGCAACTGGGTCATTCCGAAGGGGTGGTGGAAAAGGAAGATCGCGACCGCATCCTGGGCGCGCTGGACCTGGGCGACCGCACGGTCGAGGAAATCATGCTGCACCGCTCCGGCATCGAGATGATCGACGCCGACAACACCCCCGAACAGATCCTGCAACAATGCCTGAGCAGCCCCCATACCCGGCTGCCGATGTTCCGCAACGAGCCGGAAAACATCATTGGGGTGGTCCATGCCAAGGATCTGCTGCGCGCGATGTACGACCAGATCAGCGGTGCCCACGGCGCGGCCAAGCCCCTGAGCCGGTTCAAAATTTCCGATGTGTCCAAGCCGCCCTATTTTGTGCCCGAAACCACGACGCTGGACGAACAGATGCGCCAGTTTCTGCGCATGCGCACTCATTTTGCGCTGGTGGTGGATGAATATGGCAGCCTGCAGGGGTTGATCACGCTCGAGGACATCCTGGAAGAGATCGTCGGCGAAATCACCGACGAGTTCGACCCCGATTCCGAGGTGCCCATGGTCGACACCGAAGACGGCCAGTACATCGTCGACGGCGCGATGACGATCCGCGATCTGAACCGGGCGACCGACTGGAATCTGCCCGATGACGAGGCAAACACCATTGCCGGTCTGGTGATCCACGAGGCCCAGATGATCCCGACGACCGGACAGGTGTTCTCGTTTCACGGCTTCCGATTCGAAGTTGTCGCCCGCGCGGGCAACAGGGTGACCGGGCTGAAAATCCGCCCGCTATAGCCCTCCGTCCGCATCGCCCGATGGCGGGCGGATGCCGGATCAAACCTGACCGATAGCCGCCAGATACCGGTCCAGATCCGGATCGTCCTGCAGCGCCCGCCTGGCCCTTGTGGCGCAACGGTCCCGACTGGCCCGGCTCGCCACCGCCAACGCGCGGGAGTCCCGTTCCGCCAGATTCTGCAATTCGTCGGCGATGACCAGATGCACCTCGACCGCAGTCCCGGCTTCGCGCGCGAGACGATCGAAACTGCCCCGGAAAAAGGCCTCCAGATCCAGCTTGCGCATCCACACCCGATCCAGTCGCGCCGCGTCGTCATCGCGAGCCACCGTATCCAGCAGGGCCAGCATCGACGACAGGCGATGCACCATGGCAATGGCGGTCTCGGGGTCGTTGATTCCCGGCGACAATGCCCGCAATCCGATTTCCGACAGCACCGACAGGCCAAACCCCGGATCCTGCTGAAACGATCGCGCCGAAGCGATCAGGATCGCGGACTCCACTTCGCCTGCCAGCTTGTCCTCTCCGTCTTCGGCCGCGACATAGGCCAGCACATCACCAGTCTGCACATAGCTGCCGATGCCTGCGGTGACATAGATTTGCGCCTCGGCGGCATCGGCGGCTTCCTGCATCTGTTCGGGAAAAATCTGCTGGATATAGCCCGGTGTCTTGGCCCGCACCGGGTAGAACCGGCCCAGTTCCCCGGCCTGGGAATCGGTCAGAGCCCGGGCCCGCAAGCACGGGGTCCGGGCAAGGGCGCGCATGGCGGTTTCGGTGCGCTGCTGAACCTGATCGGCGGTCTCCTCCAGACTGCCCAGCTTGTCCAGATGGGCGATCCAGCGCACCAGCGACAACAGGATCATCGCAATGACCAGGATCGTAAAGACAAACAGCACCACGATTTCACGCTCGCCGAAGAAATGCGTGGCCCGCAACACAATCGCCAGCAACGCAAACAGGTAGGCCCCGACAAAAATCGCCAACACCGAATGGGTCGTGGTGTCATCGCGCAGGATCACATGGGTGCGCGGCGACCATTGCGACGACGCGCTACGATAGGTTGCCGTCATGATCGTCAGGGAAAAGATCGTCACCGACAACATCGACGCCGCCAGCGTGGTCAGGATCGGGTCCACCGCCTTGGCGCCGATGATATCGCTGAACCCGTCGGGAATGACCGGCCCCAGCAACTTGGCAACGCCCAGCGAAATCAGCGCCAGACATGCAATCATCAGAACCCGGAAATACAGGCGGCGCGACAGCTGCAAAGCCAGACGCCAGAATGTCACAATCATTTTTGGCCCCTATCCCGCCCGGCACGTGTATCTCGGGCACGCTGTTTCCCGCACATGATCGGTTTACGACGCATGGCGTCGTGGACCGACTTGCCAATACGCGGTCGGAACCGAATGCTGCACCCTGAACCTAGCGGAGGCGTCTCATGAAAACCACCACCCGAGTTGCAGTCATCGGCGGCGGAGTCGTCGGCTGCTCTGTGCTGTATCACCTGACCAAGCTGGGGTGGTCCGACGTCATGCTGATCGAACGGTCCGAACTGACCTCCGGATCCACCTGGCACGCCGCGGGCGGGTTTCATACCCTGAATGGCGACACCAATATGGCCGCACTGCAGGGCTATACCATCCGGCTGTACAGGGAACTGGAAGAGATCACCGGCATGTCCTGCGGGCTGCACCATGTCGGCGGGGTAACGCTGGCCGATAACCGCGACCGGTTCGACATGATGCTGGCGGAACGCGCCAAGCATCGCTTCATGGGGCTGGACACCGAAATCGTCAGCCCCGAAGAGATTGCCAAAATCGCCCCGATCACCAATCTGGACGGCATCATCGGCGGGCTCTACGACCCGTTGGACGGGCATCTGGACCCCTCGGGCACCACCCACGCCTATGCAAAGGCCGCGCGCATGGGCGGTGCGACCATTCAAACCCATTGCATGGTCCGCGAAACCAACCAGCGCCCCGACGGCAGCTGGGAGATCGTCACCGACAAGGGTACGATCCACGCCGAACACATCGTTAACGCCGGCGGGCTGTGGGCGCGCGAAGTCGGCGCGATGGCAGGGCTGTATTTCCCGCTGCACCCGATGGAGCACCAGTATATCGTCACCGACGACATCCCCGAAATCTATGAACGCGACCGCGAACACCCCCATGTGATGGACCCGGCGGGCGAAAGCTATCTGCGGCAAGAAGGCCGCGGCCTGTGCATCGGGTTCTATGAACAAACCTGCCGCCCCTGGGCCGTGGACGGAACCCCCTGGACTTTTGGCCATGAACTGCTGCCCGATGATTTCGACAAGATCACCGAAAGCATCGATTTCGCCTATAGACGCTTCCCGGTTCTGGAAACCGCCGGGGTCAAATCGGTGATCCACGGCCCCTTTACCTTTGCGCCCGATGGCAATCCGCTGGTCGGTCCGGTGCCGGGCGTGCGCAACTATTGGTCGGCCTGCGGCGTGATGGCCGGGTTCAGCCAGGGCGGCGGCGTCGGCCTGACGCTGGCGCAATGGATGATTCATGGCGAGCCCGAGCGCGACGTCACCGCGATGGACGTGGCCCGGTTCGGCAACTGGGTCAGCCCCGGCTATACCTTGCCCAAGGTAACCGAAAACTATCAGAAACGCTTTTCCGTCGCCTATCCGAACGAAGAACTGCCCGCCGCGCGCCCCAACCGCACCACGCCGATGTATGATATCTTCACTGGCATGGGCGCCGTCTGGGGCCAGCAATTCGGGCTCGAAGTGGTCAATTATTTCGCCCAGGGGTCTGAACCGAGCTATGAAACCCCGTCCTTCCGCCGCTCTGACGCCTTTGACGCCACCGGGCGCGAGGTGCGCGGCGTGCGCGGCGGGGTCGGCATCAACGAGGTGCATAATTTCGGCAAATACCGGGTCTCGGGCACCGGCGCGCGCGACTGGCTGGACCGCATCATGGCCGGTCGCGTGCCCAAACCGGGCCGGATCAGCCTGACTCCGATGCTGTCGCCCAGGGGGCGGTTGATCGGCGATTTTACCATCTCCTGCCTGTCGGACACCGAATTTCAGCTCACCGCCTCCTATGGCAGCCAAGCCTATCATTTCCGCTGGTTCCAGCAACATCAGAAAGATGGCGTAACCGTCGAAAATATAAGCGACAAACGCAATGGCTTCCAGATCGCCGGACCAAAGGCGCGCGACGTTCTGGCCGCCTGCACCCGCTCTGACATCAGCGACATGCGGTTTCTCGACGTGCGTCCGGTGACCGTGGGCATGAGTGACTGCATCGTGCAGCGGGTCAGCTATACCGGCGATCTGGGCTATGAAATCTACTGCGATCCGATGGCACAACGCCAACTCTGGCACACCCTGTGGCGGGCCGGTCAACCCCATGGCATCGTGCCCTTTGGCATGCGCGCGATGATGTCGCTGCGGCTGGACAAGTTCTTTGGCAGCTGGCTGGCTGAATATTCGCCCGATTACACCGCCGCCGAAACCGGGCTGGACCGGTTCATTGCCTTCAACAAACCCGCAGGTTTCATCGGCCGCGCCGCCGCCGAAACGGAACGGGATGCGGGAGCCACGCGCAAGCTGGTGGCGTTTGAGGTCGACGCCACGGACGCCGATGTGCACGGCTATGAACCGATCTGGCTGGACGACACGGTTCAGGGCTTTTGCACCTCGGGCGGCTATTCCCATCATGCGGGCAAATCGGTGGCGCTGGGCTTTCTGCCCACAGATCGCATCGCCGAAGGCCTGCAGGTCCATATCGAGATTCTGGGCGACAAACGCCCGGCCCGTCTGATCACCCAGCCCCTGTTTGACGCCGACGGCGCCCGGATGCGCGGGTGATTGCATCCGGCGCGGGACGGGCTAGGCTGACATTATGACAGCCCCCGCGACCGACATGCCCATCATCGTGCTGGCCGCCGGCCAATCCTCGCGGATGGGCGGGCTGGACAAGCTGATGCAAATCGTGGATGGCGTGCCGCTGATCCGCCGTCAGGTCGACCTGGCCCGAGGCGCGACAGCGGGTCCGGTCATTGTGGCGCTGCCGCCGCCGCCGCACCCCCGCTATCACGCGCTGAACGGCACCGGCGCCCAGCGCCTGCCGGTGCCGGACGCCGCCGAAGGCATGAACGCGTCGCTCCGCACGGCCATCGCAGCCGTTCCACAGGGCACGCCGGCGGCAATGGTGCTGCTGGGCGATCTGCCGGATCTGACCCTTCAGGATCTGAACGCTGCGCTGCGCGCCGTCGATCTGAACAGCGATACCCTGATCTGGCGCGGGGCCACCGAAACCGGCAAACCCGGCCATCCGGTGGTCTTTTCCGCCCGGCTGTTTGATCGGATTGCAAAGCTGACCGGTGACGGAGGCGGTCGCGAGATTGTCGCCTCCGCTCAGGGGCGGGTCAAACTGATCCCCTTGCCCGGCAACCGGGCAAGGCTGGATCTGGACACACCGCAGGATTGGGCCGACTGGCGCGCCGCTCAGGCCACCAGCAACAGCTGAGCCTCATAGCGTTTCAACGACCGCCGCGCAGACCGATAGGCATTCATCCCCTGCGCCTGCGCCAGTTCCGGGAACAGGCAAAGGACCTCTTCGCGCTGCGCCGTTCCGATACCGTCCAGCGACACGTCGCCCGGCTGAAAGCTCTCGCTCCAGGCACCGTCGGCCAGAATGACCTCATGCGCGTCGAACATCACATGGATATAGCTGACTGCGTTCGGACAGACGCGTTGCACCCCGTCCAGACCGACCAGATGCTTGGCCGACACCAGAACCTCGGGCTCGTCAAACAGAACATGCGCCGCTGCACTGGTCAGCAACATCCGGTGGTTCGGGCTGACCCTCAGATCACGCTCGGGCACGTTCGGCCCCAGCGCCCCGGCCCGGATCAGGATCGGCCGGATTTTGGGTGACGCCCGCAGCTCGGCTGTTTTCAGATCGCGCCGCCCGACCCACCGCACCGGCTGCAGACCGTTGTCGCGGGTGATGACCCGATCGCCCGGTGACAGCCTTTCCACCGCCACAGCACCCCGTGCCGTGGCGATGCGGGTGCCCGGAGCGAAACAGATGATGACCCGCTCGATCTCGGAATAGAACATCGTATCAGAGACGTTGCCATCCGCATCCAGGAATTCGACCGTGCCGGTTTCCAGGCCCGTCTTGTCGATGTTGGTGCGAAAACCGCTCAGGTCCAGAACATCGACATCCAGACCGTTTTCATCCTCGCCCCCGATCACGATGTGATCGCCAGCCGCGTCGAATCTGAATGTGTCGCTGTTTTTGCCGCCCTCCAGCCGGTCCCGTCCCGTGCCGCCGATCAACAGATCCTCGCCCGCCTCGCCCTTGACCACGTCAAGACCTGCACCGCCGCTCAGCGTGTCATTGCCGTCGCCACCGAACAACTGATCATTGCCGGATCCGCCCGTCACCGTATCGGTGCCGGATCCGCCTTCCAGAATGTCATTGCCGTCACCGCCATCAATGATGTCGTTGCCGCCCTGACCGAAAATCACATCCTCCCCGGCCCCGCCGCTCAGGGTGTCGTTGCCTGCTTCGACCGGAACAATGACGCCATCGTCGATCAGATCGCCGGAAAAGGTGAACCAGGACTGCGTCGATCGCGACTCAAGGGTGAAATCGATGAACTCCCGGTTCTCGAACCGGGTACTGAACCAGGCGTCCTGATCCGAGGGATCGTTGGACTCCGTACCAGCGGCATTGACTTGACCACCCGTGGTGGTGATCGCAAGCGAGGTATCCTGCGAGGTGCCATAAGCCGAAAAGCTGCTGGAATCGATCGTGACCGATTCCTGGTCGCCGGGGCTGTTACGATCCAGATCGTTGAAGGTCGCCGTCGAGTTCAGCGCCACCGGGTCGCCGGTAATGGGATCGAAAAACTCGAACCGGAAGCTGGCGGTCCTTCCGGGACCGACCTGTTGCCACCGCGGGCCGGTATTCAGCTGAATTTCGCCCCCCGAGGAACCGGAAAGATCAACGTTCAGATTCGGGTCCGACTTACCGGTGACAATCAACCGCCCCCAGACCGAAGTACCATCATCCAGCGTCGTAACGTCCTTGTAGATCGCCCAGTCACCGACGTCCGCATTGTTGTTTCCGCTCGCCGACTCGCTGACAAAATTGGCGCGGCTCAGCATCAGTGAATCGGCATTGCTGCCCGGTGCGGTCCCGATACCCTCATCGCCATAGATGGTATCGTCACCATCGCCGCCATCGATGACATCGTCCTTGCCTTCGCCCGAAATAAGGTCGTTGCCGCCCAGACCGTTTATAACATCATTGTCGTCCGTACCCTGAATGATGTCGTCGTTTGGTGTGCCATCGATATCGGCCATCGGAGGATCTCTCGATTACTCGCAAAAAATTTTATCGTCATATCAAATACACACCGACCCGATGTGTGTGAATGAGAATGAACGTGGCCGGGCATTATTCTGACAAAATTCTCCGGTTTCGCGCACAACCAGGCCGGTTTTGTTTCAAATATGACACGGTTGGATCGCCCCATGTGGACCCGTCTCTTTCAGGTCGGCGCAAAATAACCCCAAACGCCCCCACACTGCAGCCATTTTCAGGACAATCCCGCACCGTTTGGGCGTTTCAGACACCGGCTGGATCGAACCGATCACCCGCTCCGGGTCATTCACGAAACGAGAACAATCGCGGACCGGCGCAACCATTTGGTGAACATGGGCGCACACAACGCGCGCGTCATCCCAGCCCGGCCCTAGTCGCGCGGCAACGCCAGTTCCCGCGCCGCCCGGTCGACCGACACCTCGCCCGCCGCGACGATGGCGCGCGCGACGCGATCCACCTCGGCCCCTTCGGCTCCGGCCAGAATGGCAATGTTGCGCGCATGCAGGGTCATGTGGCCCTTCTGGATGCCCTCGGTCGCCAAAGCCCGCAGCGCCGCCATGTTCTGCGCCAACCCCACCGCCGCGACCACTTCGGCCAGCTCGGTCGCCGATGTCACCCCCAGCATCCGGATCGCTGCCTGCGCCGCCGGATGGGTCTTGGTCGCCCCCCCCACCAGCCCCAGCGCCAGCGGCAATTCCAACGTCCCCATAAGCGCGCCATCGGCCCCGCGCTCCCAGCGCGACAGGCTGGTGTACCGCCCCCCGCGCGCCGCATAGGCATGCGCCCCGGCCTCGATTGCGCGCCAGTCGTTGCCGGTGGCGACGACCACGGAATCGATACCGTTCATGATGCCCTTGTTATGGGTCGCCGCGCGGTACGGATCGATCACCGCCAGCGCACAGGCCTCGACCATGCCCTGCACCACATCGGCCCCGTCCAGCCCCGCTGCGCTCAGCGCAGCGGGCGCAATCTCGACCCGCGCCCGCACCAGCCGAAGGTCGGCAAGGTTCGACAGAATGCGCAACCGCACTTCCCCACGGGCGATTTCCGCAACGCGCGAAGCAATGGTTTCGGCCATGGTATTGACCGTGTTGGCCCCCATCGCATCGCGCACATCCACCAGCAGATGCAGCACGACCATCGCCCCGACCGGCGTGTCGTCGAACACCTGCACCTCGATATCCTTGCACCCGCCGCCCAGCCCGGTCAGCACCGTGTCGCGCGCATTGGCCATCGCGATCAACTCGTCGCGCGCCGACAACAGGCGCTGCCGTGCGCCGTGGGGGTCTTCGGGGCGCAGCACCTGCACCTGCGCGCGCATCACCGGGCGGTCCGAACTGGTGACAAACCCGCCACAGTCCCGCGCGATCCGCGCCATAAAGGATGCCGCCGCCACCACCGAAGGTTCCTCGACCACCATCGGCACCAGGTAATCCTTGCCGTTGACGGTGAAATTCGTCGCCACTCCCATCGGCAACTCGAACTTGCCGATGACATTCTCGATCATGCCATCCGCCAGCGTCATGCGCAGAACATCCGCGCCCGCCAGGATTTGCGCGTCCTGCTCGGACAGCCCTGCCGCCTGAACCACCCGTGCGCGCCGGTCCGGCGGCGTCAGATCCCGCAGCCCCGTCAATCGTGATGAAATATCCGCCATGTTTCCCCCCGGATGCATCCCGCGCCACAAACGCGCCCGCCCCGTTTCTGCAACGCCCGCGCCACAACGCCAAGCCAAAATCGTCCAGAGCTCCCCTGTCGTGTCCTCAGTCGGTCCGCCCGTGAGTCCGATGCTGAAATCGGCCTTCATCGCCCTGGCCGCACAGGCCCGAAGCCCCCCTGTGGATTTCCCGACAGGCCATGCCGTCGCTGCCTCTGCCTGAACCGCGACCGGAAGAGGGCAGGTCAGGAGCCAAAGCGTCTTGACTCAAACCTGAAACATCTGTCGCCGCAGGAAAGCAACGATTTCAACCCGGTAAAGGAAGGGCAATGTATCAAGTCCTGGTCAAAACGCCATAAGCGCGCGGTTCAGGCCGCCGGCATCCGCTGTTCGACAATCTCGGCCCACCAGCTGCAACCGGCGGGGATCGCCTCGTCGTTAAAATTATACTCGGGGTGATGCACCATCGCGGTATCGCCATTGCCGACCAGGATATAGGCACCGGGGCGCTCTTCTAGCATAAAGGCAAAATCCTCGCCCCCCATCACCAGCGGCGCATCATCACAGGCGCCGGACACCCTGCGCGCCACCCCGGCGGCGAATTCGGTCTGCTCGTCATGGTTCACCATCACCGGATATCCACGGAAATAGGTGACATCGGCCGTACCGCCAAAGGTCGTGGCGATCCCGGTGCAGATGTCCTTGATCCGCTTTTCGGCCAGATCGCGCATCGCCGCGCTCATGGTGCGCACCGTGCCCTTGATCTGCACCTTCTGCGGAATCACGTTGAACGCCTTGGACGAGGTTTCAAACGACGTCACCGAAACCACCACCTGATCCACCGGGTCGGCATTGCGGCTGGCGATGGTCTGCAAGGCCAGCACCGCCTGCGCCGCCATCACCGTGGTATCGACGGTTTCGTGCGGCTTCGCTGCATGCCCGCCGCGCCCTTCGAACGTGATGTCGAACTGATCGGTCGCGGCAAAGAACGCGCCGGAACGGATGGCAAAGCTGCCCACCGGCTGACCGGGCCAGTTGTGCATCCCGTATACTTCCTGAATGCCCCAGCGTTCCATCATGCCGTCGTCGCACATCTCCTTGCCGCCGCCGCCGCCTTCTTCGGCCGGCTGAAAAATCACCACCACGGTGCCGTCGAAATTGCGGGTCTCGGCCAGGTATTTCGCCGCCCCCAGCAACATCGCCGTGTGCCCGTCATGGCCACAGGCATGCATCGCGCCCGTTGTCTTGCTGGCATACTCCACCCCGGTCGCCTCAACGATCGGCAGCGCATCCATGTCCGCACGCAGGCCAATCACTTTGCCCGAGCTGTCCGCTTTCCCCTTGATGACGCCAACCACACCGGTACGCCCGATGCCCGTCACCACGTCGTCACAGCCGAATGCGGCCAGTTTTTCAGCCACCAACGCGCTGGTGCGGTGGGTCTCGAACAGGATCTCGGGGTTCTCGTGAATATCCCGGCGCCAGGCGGTGATTTCGTCCTGCAATTCGGCAAAGCGATTCTTGACGGGCATCTGAAAGTCTCCTGTATGTGCATCCACGCAGGCCGTTTCTTGCCCTGCTGCGGTTCTGTCCCATCTGTTACGCCGCCGGCATCCGCCGTTCAACCAGTTCGGCAAACCAACTGCACCCCACGGGGATGATCTGATCGTTGAAATCATAGGCGGGGTGATGCACCATCGCGCCTTCGCCATTGCCCAGGAACATGTAGGCACCGGGCCGCTCCTGCAGCATAAAGGCAAAATCTTCGGCGGGCATGATCGGCGGTGTGTCGCGCTGCACCGATCCGGCCACGACCTCGGCGGCATCGGCGGCGTACCCGGTATGATCCGGGTGATTGACGGTGACGGGATAGCCCCACTCGTAATCGATCTGGGCTGTGCAGCCATAGGCCTCGGCGGTGGCGGTCACGATCCTCCGGACCCGCTCGGCGGCCAGTTCCCGCACCGATTGGTCCAACGCCCGCACCGTTCCGCGCAACAGCACCGTCTGCGGAATGACGTTATGCGCCTCGGTATCGCTGCGCATCGTGCAGACCGAAATCACCAGGCTGGCCAGCGGATCGGCGTTGCGCGACACAATGGATTGCAGCGCCACCACCACATGCGCCGCCGCCAGGTTGGTATCCACGGCGTCATGTGGGGCGGCGGCATGGCCGCCCTTGCCGGTCAGGGTGATGTCGAACTGGTCCGCACTGGCCAGCAACGCGCCGGGGCGGATGGCGAATGCGCCCGCCGGAAAGCCCGGCATGTTGTGCATGCCATAGACTTCCTGAATGCCCCAACGCTCCATCAGCCCGTCACGGCACATCTCGCGCCCACCACCGCCGCCTTCTTCGGCGGGCTGAAAGATCAGCACCACGGTGCCATCGAAATTGCGGGTCTCGGCCAGGTATTTCGCCGCCCCCAGCAACATCGCCGTGTGCCCGTCATGACCACAGGCGTGCATCTTGCCCGGCGCGGTGCTGGCGTAATCCAGACCGGTTGCCTCGATGATCGGCAGCGCATCCATGTCCGCGCGCAGCCCGATCACACGGCCCTTGGTATCGGATTTGCCCCTGATCCGCGCCACGACGCCGGTCTGCCCGATCCCGGTCGCGATGTCGTCAATGCCAAAGTCGCGCAGCCGTTCTACCACAAAGGCAGCGGTGTTCTGCACGTCAAACATCAGTTCCGGATGGGCATGCAGGTGCCGGCGCCAGCCGGTGATCTCATCGTGCATTTCCGCGAGACGGTTCTTGATCGGCATGGTTTATCCCTTCTGCAGGCGCGCGATCGGCCGGTCCATGAAATCGGCCCCAGCCTGAAATTGCGCCACTGTTATGAACCCGTTGTGCTGATGCGCCTGAACCAGCGCCCAGATGGCGATGGCGTCGAACCCCTTCATATCGCAGGTGCCGAATCGCCCTGCACCCGGTCAATCATTGGCAGGTTGGTGTCGCGGCTGACCGTTGGAAAGGCCTCCTGCCGATCCATAACCGCCTTTGCCTCGAGTGTTTCGGCCATTTCAATACCCGCTGTCGGTGGTCAGAACATAATGCCCCGGCTCGACCTCGTCATACAGCGACGGCGCGGGGTCATAGTCCAGCCCATGTATCGGCGACGGGATCGGCTTGAAGTTGAGATCCTTCTCGGACTTGCGTCGGCGCGGGTCGGCGATCGGCACCGCCTGCATCAGCGCCTGCGTATACGGATGCTGCGGGTTTTCGAACACCCGTGCCCGCGGACCCAACTCGACAATGCGGCCCAGGTACATCACGCCGACCTGATGGCTGACCCGCTCGACCACCGCCATGTCATGGCTGATGAACAGAAACGACAGCCCCAGATCGGCCTGCAACTCCATCATCAGGTTCAGAACCTGCGCCTGCACGCTGACATCCAGCGCGCTGACCGCCTCGTCGGCGACGATCAGCTTGGGGTTCAGCGCCAGCGCCCGTGCAATCGCCACCCGCTGACGCTGGCCGCCGGACAGCTCGTGCGGATAGCGGCGCATAAAGCTGCGCGGCAGTTCGACCCGGTCAAACAGCATCGACACCCGGTCTCGGATCGTGTCGGCGGAATTGGTGCCATAGTTGCGCAACGGTTCGGCCACCTGATCCATCAGCTGCATCTGCGGATTCAGGGACGCGAACGGGTCCTGAAAGATCATCTGCATGTCCAGCCGCGCCTCGCGCAGCCCCCGTGCATCCAGCTGCATGATGTCCACGCCATCCAGATCAATCTGCCCCGCGTCGGGTTCCACCAGCCGCAGGATCGAGCGCCCGGCGGTGGATTTTCCACATCCGGATTCACCCACCAGCGACAGGGTCTGCCCCCGGTTGATGGTAAACGACACATCCTCGACCGCGTGGACCTGCGCGACGGTACGCCGAAAGAACCCGCCCTGCACCGCGAACCGTGTGGTCAGATGCCGGACCGACAGCAGCACCTGATCGGTGCCCGGAATCGGCGCAATGTTCTGTCCCTCGCTCCCCAACAGCTTCATCGGCTCAGGCGCGGCCTTGCCGCGCATCTCGCCCAACTTGGGCACCGCAGCCAGCAGCGCCTTGGTATAGTCGTGCTGCGGGTTTTCAAAGATCTCCTGGACGGTGCCCTCCTCGACCTTGTTGCCGCGAAACATCACCACCACGCGGTCCGCCATCTGGGCCACCACCGCCATGTCATGGGTGATGAACATCACCGCCGTGCCGGTCTCGCGTTTCAAGCGGTCCATCAGCGCCAGGATCTCGGCCTGAATGGTCACGTCCAGCGCCGTGGTCGGTTCATCCGCGATCAACAGGCGCGGCGCGCAGGCCATCGCCATGGCAATCACCACCCGCTGACGCATGCCACCGGACAGCTCGTGCGGATATTGCTGCAACCGCCGCTCGGGCTCGGGAATGCGCACCTCGCGTAACAGAACCAGCGCACGCTCCCGGGCTTCGGCCTTGGACAGCCCCCTGTGCACCCGCAGCCCCTCGGTCAACTGCCGCCCGACGGTGAACACCGGGTTCAGCGCCGTCATCGGCTCTTGAAAGATCATCCCGATTTCATTGCCCCGGATCTGGCGCATCAAATCCTGATCGGCCTGCGCCAGGTCCAGCTCATCGCCCTCCTTGCGGTCAAAGATCAGCTGCCCGGCCTCGATCGTGCCGCCGCCAAACTCGACCAGCCGCATCAGCGACAGCGAGGTGACCGACTTGCCGGACCCGGATTCGCCGACGATACAGACCGTTTCGCCCGGGTGGACCTCGAACGATACGTCGTTGACCCCGACCACCGGACCGTCCTTGGTCTGGAACGCCACCCGCAACCCGTCGATCCGTGCAATCGGTTGATCCAGCACCGCCATCTCCCCGTTGATTCAGGCTCAAACGCTACGGCGCGCGCCCCGGCTGTGTCAAACCCCGCATCACAGTTCCCCAAAGGCAAGGCTTGCATTTTTTTCAAACTCTGTTTCGATGCCCGGGTATCCGCCACGGGAGACGACGACAGTGACCGGGCCGGTCACGATTTGGTCATGCACCGCGCACGCTTCCCCAGAGCGGCCCTGCGAACATCCGCACGTCAAGCGGAGGCACTAAGACACAAATGTGTCCAACAAGGAGTAAAACATGAAAATCAAAGCCCTATTGCTGGGTGCGATCGCATCCACGGCGCTGGCCCCGATGGCCATGGCCGAACGTGGATCAGACGGCAATGTCAGCATCATATATTGGCAGGCCCCCTCGATCCTGAACCCGTTTCTGTCCGGCGGCACCAAGGACGTCGAAAGCTCCAGCCTGGTTCTTGAACCCCTGGGCCGCTACGATGAAACAGGCGCGTTGGTGCCGTTCCTGGCGACCGAGATTCCGACGCTTGAAAACGGCGGCGTCAGCGAAGATCTGACCACCATCACCTGGAATCTGAAACCCGGCCTGCTGTGGTCCGACGGCACCCCGGTCACCTCGGCCGACGTGGTCTTCACTGCGGATTATTGCATGCATCCCGAAGGCGGCTGTGCGCAGGGCGCCAAGTTCGAAGGCGTGTCCAAGGTCGAAGCCATTGACGATCTGACCGTCAAAGTTACCTTTTCCGAACCCAAACCAAACCCCTATGGCCCGTTCATGGGTGCCCAGTCGCCGATCATACAGGCCGCGCAATTTGCCGATTGCCTGGGTGCCAAAGCGCCGGAATGCACCGATGCCAATTTCAACCCGATCGGCACCGGCCCCTTTGTGGTGGATGAATTCAAACCCAACGACGTGATCACCATGTCGGCCAACCCGAACTTTCGCGATCCGGCCAAACCGGCCTTTGCCACGTTGACATTCAAAGGCGGCGGCGACGCGACGGCGGCGGGCCGCGCGGTGATGGAAACCGGCGAATTCGACTATGCCTGGAACCTGCAACTGGCCCCCGAAGTGATTTCGAAAATGGCCGCGGCCGGCAAAGGCACTCCGGTATCCGCCTTTGGCACCCTGGTCGAGCGTATCGAGATCAACCTGACCGATCCCTCGCCCAGCCTGCCGGAAGGCGAGCGTGCGACAGCCAAGCATCCGCACCCGTTCCTCAGCGATCTGGCCGTGCGCAAGGCGCTGAGCATGGCGATCGACCGCGAATTGCTGGTCGAGATCGGCTATGGTCAGGCCGGCCGCCCGACCTGCAACATGGTGCCCGCACCCGCATTATATGCCAGCGACAACACCGACTGCCTGGTCCAGGATATCGCCGGGGCCAACCAGATGCTGGAAGACGCCGGATGGGTCAAAGGGGCCGATGGCATCCGCGCCAAGGACGGTGTGCGCCTGTCGCTGCTGTACCAGACCTCGACCAATGCCGTGCGTCAGGATTTCCAGGCCCTGATCAAACAGTGGTGGAGCGAGATCGGCGTTGAAACCGAGTTGCGCAATATCTCGGGCTCGGTGTTTTTCGGCGGCGATCCCGGCAGCCCGGATACGTTCCAGAAATTCTATGCCGATGTCGAGATGTACGCCAACAATTTCGACGGCACCGACCCTGAAAACTATCTGGCCGAACGCACCTGCGAAAAGGCGCCGCGCCCGGAAAGCCAGTGGCAGGGAGAGAACATCAACCGCTTCTGCGATCCGGCCTATGACGCACTGGTGGCCGAACTCGGCCGTACCGGCGCGCTGGAAAAGCGCGGCGAGATCGCCAGACAGCTGAACGACATGCTGACCAAGGACAGCTACAGCATCCTGCCGCTGGTGGACCGGGGCCGGGTTTCGGCCCATTCCAACACACTGGGCGGCGTGATCCTGAATGTCTGGGACAGTGAAATCTGGAACGCGGCCGACTGGTACCGTCTGGAAGGCTCGTAAACCTGCCTGATACCGCGCGCCCCGGACCCGGTCCGGGGCGCGTTGGGTTCGACCCTGTTGATGACAGACGAGCAGAGGCTTTCTGAATGCTGACATTCACGATCCGGCGTCTGGTGCTGGCCGTCCCGACCCTTTTGTTCATCGCATTGGTGATCTTCCTGCTGCTGGAACTGGCACCGGGCGATCCCATGGCGCAGGTGCCCCTGACGGTACCCCCCGAGGTCAAGGAAAAGATGCGCCTGGCGCTGGGACTGGGCGAACCCGCCTATATCCGGTTCTGGAAATGGATCGTGCAATTCTACTGGATCGAACCGCAGGTGCTGTTCGATCATATCTTCGGCACCCATTTTGCCGAAGGCAAGCTGCGGGTAATCAGCTGGCAGACCCGCAGCCCGGTCATGGACATCGTGGTTCAGCGCATCCCGCAAACCCTGTGGGTCGTCGGCACGGCCTATGTGGTCGCCATCCTGATCGCCCTGCCCATCGGCATCTATTCGGCCTACCGGCAATATTCGTGGTTCGACCAGCTGGGCACGTTCGTGTCCATGGTCGGGTTTTCGGTGCCGCCGTTTTTCTCCGGCGTGCTGGTGATCGTGATCTTCTCGGTCAATCTGGGCTGGTTCCCGTCGATCTATGACACCACGCTCAAGGTGGTGGATTGGGACAGCTTCATGCTGCAACTGCAACAGATGATCATGCCGGTCATGGTGCTGGCGCTGCAAATCACCGCCCAGATCAGCCGCTTCATGCGCGCATCCATGCTGGACAATCTCAATCAGGACTACGTGCGCACCGCCCGCGCCAAGGGGCTGGGCGAATACACCGTGGTCATGCTGCATGTGCTGCGCAACTCGATGATCCCGGTGGTCACGGTCATCGCCCTGGGTGTTCCGGCCATCTTTGGCGGTGCCATCATCACTGAACAGGTGTTCAAGGTGAACGGTATCGGCCAGCTGCTGATCGGCGCGATTCAGGCCAACGACCTGCCGATGGTGCAGACGCTGGCCTTTATCTTTGCCATCCTGATCGTGCTGTTCAACCTGATCGCCGACGTTCTGTATGGCATTCTGGACCCGAGGATCCGCTATGACTGAACCGCGCCACGACCCTGCGAGTGATCCGGTCGACACCGTCGCGGCCATAATCGCGCACGATCACACCGCGCCGCTGGGCAGCGGCCCCCATCCCGACAGGCCACCGCGCAGCCAATGGCTCGACGTCTGGGATCAGTTCAAGACCCACAAGGGCGCGCTGTGGGGCGGGATCATTTTTGTCCTCATCGTCGCCGGTGTCTTCCTTGGCCCCCTGGTATGGTCGATAGATCCGACCCATATCGATATCCGCGCCCGCAACCAGGGCCCCAACCTGTCGCATCCCTTTGGCACCGATCAACTGGGTCGCGACATCATGGCCCGGATGATGGCCGGCGGACAGACTTCGGTTTCCGTCGGCATAACCGCGATGCTTCTGGCGCTGTTCCTGGGCTCGTTCGTTGGTGTCACCGCCGGGTTCTTCCGCCGCCTTGACGGCCCCCTGATGCGTCTGACCGACCTGTTCCTGGCCTTGCCCCTGCTGCCCCTGCTGCTGGTGATGATGCTGCTGTTCCGCGAACCGCTCAATGCGGCGTTCGGACCCGAACAGGGTATCTTCATCCTGATCGTCTGTGCCATCGGCATCACCAGCTGGATGCCCACCGCCCGCATCGTGCGCGGCGACGTGCTGGCCCTGAAGGAACGCGAATTCGTGCTGGCCGCACGCAGCATCGGCACCACCAATACCAAGATGATCACCCGTCACATCCTGCCCAATGTGCTGTCGCCGATCATGGTTTCGGCCACCCTGGGCATTGCCACGGCGATCATCACCGAAAGTGCGCTATCCTTCCTCGGCCTGGGCTTTCCACCCGACTTCCCCACCTGGGGGCGGCTTTTGTTCGACGGCACCGACTATCTGCAACAATATCCCGAACGGGTGATCTGGCCCGGCGTGGCGATTTCGCTGACCGTGCTCAGCGTGAACTATCTGGGCGACGGGCTGCGCGACGCCCTGGACCCGCGCATTCGCGGGCGCTGAGGCGTAAATAAGAACGGTCCCGCCCTTTGCGCAGGCCGTTCAGAGCGATCGACCCGCCGGCGCGACCCGGTCCGGAACGATCGGATCGCCCGCCCCCTCGGTCCGGAACATACGTCCCCCAAAACACCCGGCCGCCAGCGTCTCTGCCCCTTGAAAGCCCAGGTCAGCCGCGCAATCTGGAACATTATTCCGGATCTGCGGGGGATCAACCATGTTCGAGACATTCGGCTTCGAAGACACCACGGCGCGCCAGGTCAGCGTTCTATTGGCGCTGGCCCTGGGCATTCTGTTCGGCTTTTTCGCCGAGCGCACAAAATTCTGTTTCCGCCGCGCGCTGGTGGGTGAAGACCGCCGCGCTGCCGCCGGTGTCTGGCTGACCGCGCTGGCCGTGGCCGTGCTGGGCACGCAGATTGCCGTCGCAATGGGTCTGATCGACTTTGGCACGCACCGCTTCATGGCCGCCGATCTGCCGCTTTTGGCCATCGTCCTGGGCGGGCTGCTGTTTGGCGCGGGCATGGTGCTGACTCGCGGATGTGTCTCTCGCCTGACGGTCCTTGGCGGCTCTGGCAACCTGCGGGCGCTGCTGGTGCTGCTGGTCTTTGCCGTCATCGCCCATGCAACGCTCAAGGGGGTTCTGGCGCCGCTGCGCGTGGCCCTTGGCACGGTGACCGTGCCACTGGGTGAAACCGTGTCGCTGGCCGCCCTGCCCGGCGGAGCGCTGCTGTGGGCCGGGCTGATCGCGGTGGCTGCATTGGCCTGGGCCGCTCGGTCGGGCAACGGCATCGGTGCGGTGCTGATGGCGGCGCTGATCGGCCTCCTGGTGCCGCTCGCCTGGGTCGGCACCGGTTATGTGCTGCTGGACGAATTCGACCCGATCGCGATGGAAAGCCTGTCGTTCACCTCTCCCTCGGCGGAAACCCTGTTCTTTGCCATCGCGTCCTCCTCCATCCCCGCCGGGTTCGGCACCGGCCTGGTCGGCGGTGTTCTGCTGGGCGCGCTGACCGCTTCGCTGCTGTTCGGCACCTTCCAATGGCAGAGCTTTGACAGCCCGCGCCAAACCGGACGTTACCTGAGCGGCGCGGCCCTGATGGGCGTCGGCGGCGTGCTGGCCGGAGGCTGCACCGTGGGCGCGGGCCTGTCCGGCGTACCGACCCTCAGCTTTGCCGCGCTGCTGGCGGTCCTGTCCATCGCCGTCGGGGCCGTGACACTGAATGCGCTGCTGGGCCGCTCGTCCGCAAGCGCGGGCGTGGCCCTCAGCCCCGCAGAATGACACCCCGCGCGTCGTCTGTCAGAACAGGCGGCGCAGGCCTTCCACAGCCGTGACCACCCCGGCCACAAGCGTCGTCAGGGCCAGCGCCCGCGCGATCAGTGTTTCATAGTTCATCCACCACGGCCTGAGCGACCGCCCGACCTTGGCATGCAGCTCATTCAGCATCCCCAGTGCGCGCAGCCGGTCGTCCGCGGTTTGGGCTTCGGCATATTCATTCGCCAGTGCGACCATGGTCACCGACAGCAGGTCTTCAGACGGTTTGCCCGCCAGTTCCCGATAGGCATCGATCCTCAGGCAGATGGTTTCGGTCAACCGGTCCCGCGCATCCGGCGCGTTGATCAGGTCCAGCGCCCGAAACGGCAACGCCACATCCGCGCGCTGCGCCTTGTTCCGCACGACCCGCGCGACGAAAAAGCTGGACAGGACCAGCAGCACCCCCCCCGCGATCAGGGCAACCCCCAGAACATGCGGGGTCCTGAACCCCTGTTCCCGAAACGCGCTGAGGATACCCAGCCGATAAACGGTGCCACCGAGGACAAGCCCGCCGATGATCAGCACGACCGCCAGCACCGGAATCACAGCCCTTGCCAGGCCGCCGCCACCTTTCGGCGGCGCATGGCTCCGAGCAGGCGGTACAGGACGCTCCGCAACGATCTGGGGCGCTGCTGGCGCGATGGGATCGCCCGTTCCCAACGCATCTTGCAGCAAGGCATCGATCCTCGCGATGGCACCGCTGGCATCCGGGCGCCGGGCCGGGTCCGCCGCCAGCATGTCGCCCAGCAGCAAACGCAATGAAACCGGCGCGGCGCTGACATCCGATGCATCCGCATATTGGCGGACAAGGTCGGCAATCGATTCGCCCTGACGAAAACTCCGCCCGGTCACAGCCTCATAGAGAACCGCGCCGAGCGCCCATATATCCGATGCCGCGCTTTGCGGCGCACCGGTGATCTGTTCCGGCGACATGTACAGCGGCTTGCCCGCAAATTCGCCCGCCACAGTGGTCTTGCCGATCTGGCTGTCTTCGATCAGACCGCCCAACGCATCAAAATCGATGAGAACCGCGCCGTGATCGGACAGAATGATGTTTTCCGGGCTGATGTCACGATGCACGACGCCGTTGTCATGCGCCGAGGCCAGCCCGATCAGTATATCGCGCGCCATGCGCAAACCCGCGTCCCGCGTCACCGGCCCGGACGCCAGCCGATGCTTCAGACTTTCGCCCTCGACATATTCGTAAATCAGGGCGTCTGGACCGGGGTCTCCGGGCAGAAAGGCGATAAGCCTCTGCAGATGGCGATTGACCATCCTGCGCGCCAACTCGGCTTCGCGCTGGCACAAATCCCGGCTCAGCCCGACATCGGGACGCACCTTGACCACGACGCGCCGGTCGCTGCGCATATCCCTCGCCGACCAGGTCTCGCCAAGGCTGCCCCGTCCCAGTTGTTGCCAATCGGAAAATCGGCCTTCGGTATCGCGGATCGGAGATTTCACCTGTTTTTGTGCCTCCTGCCTGAGCGCCACACCACAGACTGCCAAAATACACCGGCCATGTCATCGGGTTTGAACGAGGCTCAGCCTATCTTGCGCCGGATCCGCCGGATCGCAAGCCAAACCAGCGCGACAACCGGCAGAGTGATCAGCGCGGTCAGCATCCCCTTGCTGATCCCGGCAGCCACCGTCATCGGGTACAGCAGATACCCCGCCAGCGACACCGCGTAGTAGCTGATCGCCACCACCGACAGCCCCTCGACCGTATGTTGCAGTCGCAATTGCAGATCGGCACGGCGGTCCATGCTGGCCAGCAGCGCCTGATTCTGGGCGCTGCGCTCCACATCCACCCGTGTACGCAGCAGATCGCCCGCCCGGATCGCCCGGTCGGCCAGCGCCTGCAACCGGGTCTCGGTGGATTTCACCGTGCGCATCGCCGGCTCGTACCGGCGCATCATGAACTCGCCAAAGGTCTGCCGCCCCTGAAACCGCTCCTCGCGCAGCACCGCGATGCGCTGATTGACAATCGCCTCGTAGGCCCCCGTGGCCCCAAACCGGAACGAGGTCCGCGCGGCCATGGTTTCCAGCTCGGCCGAGATCGCCAATAGCTGTGGCAACGTCACCTCGGCGGCGGTCTCGTCACCGGTCATCTCGATCATCAGCTCGGTCAGCTGGTTGTCCAGATCCGCGATCTGTCCCGACAGGGACCGCACCCGCGCAAACCCCAGCATCGACATTGCCTTATAGGTTTCGATCTCGCACAACCGCTGCACGACGCGCCCGATGCGGCGCGGGTCGGTGGCGGGATCGACAAACACCGCAAACCGCAGATGTCCCGCCGGATCGATGCGGAAATCGCCCCCGATCACCGCCGTTCCGTCCAACACCTCGGCCACCGCCAGGCTCTCGGGCACGAACCATTCGCGCAGGGCCGCGTCTATCCACGCCTCATCGGGGCGCGGCTCGATGCGCAACATCGCCGATGTGATCCGCTCACCGGGCGCATTGTCCAGCCATTCGCCTGGAAAGACCTGAAAATCCGTCGGATCAAAGGCGCGCGCACTGACGCTGTCCGAATAGGCCGTATAGGTGACAAACTCGGTATGCTGTTCCCATTTCAACACGTGGCGGCCGACCTGACCCGAATAATGCGTGGCTCCGGGCTGCGGGTGGGGCGCGCCGTGGCGATCCAGCAGATCGATCAGATGCGCCAGATCGACCGCGCGATCCCGGCTGACGGCCTCGGCAGGTTGCTTGATCGCGATATGCACCACGCTGCTTGAGGCCGACATTTCCGGAAACGGGCGCGCGTGCAGCTCGTTGGCAAGCCGGTAACGTAAAGGATGGTCCTGAATGGGCGGCATTGGGTGTCCTCGTTTACGCACCTGTATACCGCGCTTCCAAATATATTAAAAGTTTTCTTTTCAATCAATGCCTTACCGGAATACCGCCGTATACCGAACCGATCGCATCCAACATGAAAAAGGCCCCGTCTGAAAAACAGACGGAGCCCCGGACCCGGCATTCGCCGCGTGTCAGTCGATCATCGGCAACAGTTTATCCAGGCTGGCCTTGGCGTCGCCATAGAACATGCGGGTGTTCTCTTTAAAGAACAACGGGTTCTCGATGCCCGAGTATCCGGTGCCCTGCCCACGCTTGGACACGAACACCTGTTTCGCCTTCCAGCATTCCAGTACCGGCATCCCGGCGATGGGGCTGTTGGGGTCTTCCTGTGCCGCCGGGTTCACGATGTCGTTGGACCCGATCACGATAGCCACATCCGTGCTTGGAAAGTCATCGTTGATCTCGTCCATTTCCAGGACAATGTCATAGGGCACCTTGGCCTCGGCCAGAAGCACGTTCATATGTCCCGGCAGACGCCCGGCAACCGGGTGGATCGCGAAACGCACGTTCTTGCCCTTGGCCCGCAGCTTGCGCACCAGTTCGCTGACCGATTGTTGCGCCTGCGCCACCGCCATGCCGTATCCCGGGATGATGATGACACTGTCCGCATCGTTCAGGGCCGAGGCAACGCCGTCGGCCTCGATGGCGACCTGCTCGCCCTCGACCTCCATCTGGGGACCGGAGGTTCCGCCGAATCCGCCCAGGATCACGCTGACAAAGTGACGGTTCATCGCCTTGCACATGATATAGGACAGGATCGCACCGGAGGAGCCAACCAGCGCCCCGACCACGATCAGAAGATCGTTGCCGAGCGAAAAGCCGATCGCCGCAGCGGCCCAGCCGGAATAGCTGTTGAGCATCGAAACGACCACCGGCATGTCGGCCCCGCCGATGCCCATGATCAGATGATAGCCGATAAACAGCGCCGCCAGCGTCATCAGGATCAGCGGCAGCACCCCCCCGGTGTTGAAATACCAGATCAGGCAGATCAGCGACAGGCCCGCAGCCCCCGCGTTCAGCGCATGCCCGCCGGGCAGCTTGGTCGCCGTCGAGTTCACCTTGCCCGCCAGTTTGCCGTAAGCAATGACCGAGCCAGTAAAGGTGATCGCACCGATGAACACGCCCAGGAACAGCTCGACCCGCAAGATCGAGATTTCAACCGAGGTCTTGTGCGCCAGAAGCGCTGCAAACCCGTCCAGCGCCTCGCGCTCCTCGGGGCCCATGGCCAGCACGTTGCCCAGTTCGATATGCGCGTTCAGGCCGACGAACACCGCCGCCAGACCGACCAGCGAATGCATTGCCGCCACCAGCTGTGGCATCTCGGTCATCTGCACCCGCTGCGCCACCACGTATCCGATGGTCCCGCCACCCGCGATCAGCAGCAGCGACAACAGCCACAGGCCCGACCCCGGTCCGATCAGCGTGGCGATAACGGCCAGCGCCATGCCCGCGATGCCATACCAGACCGCGCGCTTGGCGCTTTCCTGCCCCGAAAGACCGCCAAGCGACAGGATGAAGAGAACAGCCGCGACCACATAGGCCGCCGTCGTGAATCCGAATTCCATAGCTCCGGTCCTTTACGATTTCTGGAACATGGCAAGCATGCGCCGCGTGACGAGGAAGCCGCCAAAGATGTTGATCCCGGCCATGAAAATGGACAGCCCAGCCAGCAGAATCACCAGAAAGCTGCCCGACCCGATCTGCATCAGCGCACCGAGGATGATGATCGAACTGATCGCGTTGGTCACCGCCATCAACGGCGTATGCAGACTGTGGCTGACATTCCAGATCACCTGGAAGCCGACAAAGACCGCCAGAACGAACACGATGAAATGCTGCATAAAGCTGGCCGGGGCCACCAGCCCCACCCCCAGCAATATCGCCGCACCCACCACCAGCAGGGTCACCTGCTGCTTGGTCTGCGCCTTGAACGCGGCCACTTCGGCGGCGCGCTTTTCGTCCGGCGTCAGCTCCTTGGGTTTTTCCTTGGGCTTGGCCGCGATCGCCTGGATCTTGGGCGGCGGCGGCGGAAAGGTAACCTCTTTGTCATGGGTCACCGTGGCCCCGCGGATCACGTCATCTTCCATGTTATGGTAGATCACGCCGTCCTTTTGCGGGGTCAGGTCGGTCATCATGTGGCGGATGTTGGTGGCATACAGGGTCGAAGACTGCGCCGCCATCCGAGACGGGAAATCGGTATAGCCGATGATCGTAACCCCGTTGTCGGTCACGACTTTCTCGTCCATCACGGTCAGTTCACAGTTGCCGCCGCGTTCGGCCGCCAGGTCGATGATGACGCTGCCGGGCTTCATCGCCTCGACCATGTCCCTGGTCCACAGCACCGGTGCCGGCCGGTTCGGGATCAGCGCGGTGGTGATGACGATGTCGATGTCAGGCGCGATCTCGCGGAACTTCTCCAGCTGTTTGGCCTGAAACTCGGGGCTGGACGGCGGCGCATAGCCGCCTGTGGCCGCACCATCGGGCAATTCGCTGTCGTCGAACTCGAGGAACACGAACTCGGCCCCCATGCTTTCGATCTGTTCGGCCACCTCGGGACGCACGTCGAACGCATAGGTGATCGCGCCCAGGCTGGTCGCGGTTCCGATCGCCGCCAGCCCGGCGACACCGGCCCCCACCACCAGCACCTTGGCCGGGGGCACCTTGCCCGCCGCCGTCACCTGCCCGGTGAAAAAGCGGCCAAAGTTGTTGCCCGCCTCGATCACCGCGCGATAGCCGGCGATATTGGCCATCGAAGACAGCGCATCCATCTTCTGCGCCCGCGAAATCCGTGGCACCATGTCCATCGCGACGACCGTGGCCCCCTTGTCGGCGGCCTGCGCCAGCAGCTCGTCGTTGGAGCCGGGGTAGAAGAAAGAAATCAGCGTCTGGCCCTTGCGCAACCGCTTGACCTCGGTTTCGGTCGGCGGGCGCACCTTGGCCACGACATCGGCAACCTTGAACAGCGCCGCGGCGGTCTTGACCACCTCGACCCCCGCCGCCTCATAGGCCGCGTCAGAAAACCCGGCCTCATGTCCCGCACCCGTCTCGATGGCACATTCGTGACCCAGCTTTTGCAGCGCAGTCGCGCTATCGGGCGTCATTGCCACGCGGCGTTCGCCCTCGTGGATCTCTTTCGGCGTCCCAATCTTCAATCTCAATCCCCCTGCTTCACCCTTGTCGGGTGCAAATTGGCCAAATTTGTGGATGTTTCCCTACCGCGCGCTTTGCGGTTGCGCAAGCGCTCCGAGAGGTCCCGATACTATTGTTTACGCTTTCACAGCCATCTGCGCACTTTTGTTTCGTACCGGTGAAATTCCTTTCGGAAAATACGCCGCAGCCGGGTCTCTTCGGGCAGGACAAAGCGCCGCTCGATCACCCAGACAAAAATCGGCACCAGCGGCAGCGACAGCACCGCGTCAAACCGCAGGATCAGCCCGGCAAGGATCAGCGTATCGGCCAGATAGATCGGATTGCGGCTGCGTTTGTAAATCCCCGAGGTGATCAGCGCGACCGGGGTCTTGTGAGGATTTATGGTGGTATGGTGGCGGCGGAACTCGGTAATGGCCAGCGCCATCAAAACGATGCCACCGCCCACCAGCAGCCCCCCCAACAGATCCACCACCCCGCTGCGCAGGCTCAGCCCCAGCGGGAGAAGCCGCGCCTGAACCCAGGCCAGCACGATAAAAGCCGCCAGCCACACAGGCGGCAGATCAAGTCGCCTTACCGCAGGCATGCCGGGGTCGTCCGTCATGTTCCGCGCGTGACTTCACGACAAAGCGTCATTCCCACTCCATCTCTTCAAACACCCGGCCCGCGTTCTTGGTGGCCAGTTCCTCGAACGTGTCCAGATGCGCCCAGTTGGCCTGATCCACGTAATAGGCTCCTGCCAGATCGCCGCCGTCTTCGATATGGGCACCGATCTTGCTGCGCAGATCAAGCAGATAATCGCGGGTATAGCGTCGCACCTGCGCCAGATTGGTGGGGTGGCCGTGACCGGGAATCACATAGGTCGGGGCCAGCGGCTCCAGCTTGTCGTCCCAGGTCTCGATCCAGCATTTGGTACAGCCGCCTTCGAAAATCGGCAGCATCCGTTCGTGAAACGCAATATCTCCGGCGATCAGCATGCCCCAATCGGGCAGCCAGACCTGGGCATCCCCCGGGTCGTGCGCCGGTCCAAGATGCAGCACCTTGATGGTGACTCCGCCCATCGACGCATCGTACGTGTCCGCAAAACTCAGATTGGCATGTTCGACCCGCGTGCCTTCGGCCTTGTCGCGATTGTATCGTTGCATTCCCTGCAGGATGAAATCGCCATTTTCGCGGGTTTCCGCCACCGCATCTTCATGCGCCAGCACATCGACCCCCAGATCCCGCCAATAGGCATTGCCAAGCATCGCGTGGCCCTGACCGTTCTCGTTGATCACCAGAACCACCGGCTGATCCGTCACCGCCCTGATCTCGTCATGCAGCGCCGCCGCCAGGCGCACCGACGCGCCGCCATTGACCACGACCACCCCGGCCTCGGTGACGATAAAGGACAGATTGTTGTTGTGCCCCGCATTCTCATAGGTCGGCGGTGCCGTTGCCCCGATGGCGGAAAAAACATGCGGGATCACCTCGACCGGTTTGGAATACAACTCCGATTGCGGATACTGATCGGCGATATCTTCGCTGGCCAGTACAGGGGGCGCTGCGATCAGCAGAAGGGCGGTGAACAGGTGTTTCATACGGGCATCCTTTCGTTCACCGATACATTCACAGATGCGAATGGGTATGTAAAGCGATGAGATGCCGCTTTCCCGGCCCGTTTGCCGGCCGATCCGGGACAAGGGGCTGGACAGCCCCAGACCGCGCCGCTATTCACCGATAGGTGCTTTAGGTTTAAAATATATACGGAGGAACACGCCATGACCGATTTTGCCGCCACCAAGGCGATGTTCGACCTGCCGCCGGGGGTGCTCTATCTCGATGGCAACTCGCTGGGCCCCCTGCCCAGCGCCGCGCCCGGGCGGATCGCAAACATGCTGAGCGACGAATGGGGCCAGATGCTGATCACCGGCTGGAACAAGGCGGGCTGGATGGCCCAGCCGATGGCCCTGGGCGACCGGGTCGGGCGTCTGATCGGGGCCGAGCCCGGTCATGTGGTGTTGGGCGATACCCTGTCGATCAAGGTCTATCAGGCGCTGGCCGCCGCCTTGGCGCTGAACCCGGATCGCCGCGTGGTGCTCAGCGACAGCGGCAATTTCCCCTCTGACCTCTACATGGCACAGGGGCTGTTGAGCAGTCTCGACAAGGGCCAGGAGCTGCGCGTGGTCGCGCCCGAAGACGTGGCCGACAATATCACCGACGATATCGCCGTGCTGATGCTGACCGAGGTCGATTACGGCACCGGGCGCTGGCACGACATGGCCGACCTGACTCGCCGCGCCCATGCCGCCGGGGTCGTGACAGTCTGGGATCTGGCCCATTCGGCGGGGGCGGTGCCGGTCGATCTGGCCGGTGCGGGGGCAGACTTCGCCGTCGGCTGCACCTATAAATACCTCAACGGCGGCCCCGGTGCGCCAGCCTTTATCTATGTCGCCCCGCGCCATGCCGGCAACGCCCTGCCTGCCCTGTCGGGCTGGCTGGGGCATGACAGCCCGTTCGCCTTTGAACAGACCTATCGCCCCGGCACCGGGGTCGCCCGGATGCGTGTCGGCACCCCGCCGGTGATCCAGATGACCGCGCTGGAAACCGCGCTCGACATCTGGGACCTGGCCGACATGGCCGATGTGCGCGCCCGCTCGGTGGAACTGACCGACCTGTTCATTCGGCTGATCGAAAGCGCCTGCCCGATGATGGCCCTGTCCAGCCCCCGCGAAAGCGACCGGCGCGGCAGCCAGGTGTCGTTCCGCTTTGCCGATGGCTATGCCGCGATGCAGGCGCTGATCGCGCGCGGCGTGATCGGCGATTTCCGCGCCCCCGACGTGATGCGCTTTGGCTTTACGCCGCTCTATATCGATCAGGACGACGTGCAGGCGGCCGCCGCGATCATCATCGACGTGATGACCAACCGCCTGTGGGATCGCCCCGAATATCGGGTCCGTTCCGCCGTCACATGACCCTGACCCTGCGCGCCTATGTCCCTGCCGATTGCGCCGCCTGCTGGGCGCTGTTTCATCGCGCGGTCCAGATCGGGGCGCGCGATCACTACGATCAGGCCCAGCGCGACGCCTGGAGCCCCGCCCCGCCCGAACCGACGCCCGAGCGTTGCCAGCGTCTGGAACAGGCCCACACCCTGGTGGCCTGCATCCAGGACGCGATCGCGGGCTTCATGACGCTGGAGACCGACGGACACCTGGATATGGCCTTTGTCGCCCCCGAACAGATGCGGCGCGGCATCGCCACGGCCCTGCACGGCGGGCTGCTGGACATTGCCCGCGACCACGGCCTGACACATCTGACCGCCGATGCCAGCCTGCTGGCACAGCCGTTCCTGACCCGGCGCGGCTGGCGGGTGATCGGGCGCGAAACCGTGCGGCGCAACGGCATCGCCCTGCCCCGCTTTCGCATGGACCTGACCCTGGAGACCACCCCATGACCGACCCCTATGATCCCGCCCGCGAGGGTGCGCAGATGTCCTTTGACGGGCGCATGTCCTATGGCGACTACCTGCAGCTGGACAAGCTCCTGACCGCGCAGAATCCCCTGTCGCAAGCGCATGACGAGATGCTGTTCATCATTCAGCACCAGACGTCCGAACTGTGGATGCGGCTGGCGATTCACGAACTGACAGCGGCGCGTCAGACCATGACCGGTCCCGATCCCCGCCCCGCCTTCAAGATGCTGGCACGGGTGGCGCGCATCTTTGAACAGCTAAACAATGCCTGGGATGTGCTGCGCACCATGACACCCAGCGACTATACCACCTTTCGCGAGAGCCTGGGGCAGTCCTCGGGGTTTCAATCGCACCAGTATCGTCAGGTCGAATTCCTGCTGGGCAACCGCAACCCGGCCATGCTGCGTCCACACGCCCATCGCCCCGACGTCACAGCGCTATTGACCGGCGAACTGGCGCGCCCCTCGCTGTATGATGTCGCCTTGCAGGCGCTGAACGCCGCCATCCCGGTGCCCCAGGCAGTGCTAAAGCGTGATGTCAGCCAGCCCTATGTGGCCGACCCCGGCGTCGCGGCGGCCTGGACCGTGGTTTATCGCGATCCCGCCACCCATTGGCAACTGTACGAACTGGCGGAAAAGCTGGTCGATCTCGAAGATTACTTCCGGCGCTGGCGCTTTAACCATGTCACCACCGTCGAACGTGTGATCGGTTTCAAACGCGGCACCGGCGGCACCGGCGGCGTCAGCTATCTCAAGCGCATGCTCGAAGTCGAACTGTTTCCCGAACTCTGGCACCTTCGGACCGACCTATAGGCCAGCTCAGCCTGCCGCCAGACCGGCCCCCAACAGGGTCGCCAACTGCGCGACCCGCCGCGTATAGGCGTCATATTCCGGCACCGCCGACTTGATCCCCTTGAGCGCGGCGGTCAGAGTGGCTGCCACTTCAGTGGGCGACTCCGCCAGTGCGATTCGTCCCGCTGCGGCCTGCCCGGCCAGCCAGCCGGCATAAACCTCGACCAGCCGCGCCTCGCCCGCCGCCGTGATATCGGCGGCGGTGGCATTGCCGGCATCCAACAACTCGATCCCGTGCGGCGATGTCAGCATCGCCTGCATCAACGCTCCGCCCTGCGCGGCAAAAGCCGCCGCCAGAACCTCGGGCACTGACCCATCGGCCTGCAACGCCAGATCCACCGCCTCTGCCGCCCTGTCGTAATATTGCTGCGCCAGACTGCGAAAAATGTCGTCCTTGTTGCGGTAATGCAGATACAGCGCCGGGCGCGACACACCCGCGCCGCGCGCGATGTCATCCATCGACGTCTTGCGATAGCCATAGGCGGCAAAGGCCTGCCACGCCGCCTGCAAAATCGCCTCTCGCCTGGGATCGCTCGCACTGCCCTTCATGGCGTCACGCTGACAGTCCGCTCGCGCCCTGTCAATTGACATTCTGACGTTTTAGTGTATTTATGTCATAATGTCAGATATCACCACAGCCATGCACAGCCACATAGGGGTCCGCCATGTCCACCCAGCTCACCGTCAATGGAACCCCGCATCGGGTGGATCTGCCCGATGATGTGCCCCTGCTCTGGGTTTTGCGCGACGAGATCGGGCTGACCGGCACCAAATTCGGCTGCGGCGTCGCCGCCTGCGGTGCCTGCACCGTGCAGATCGACGGCGAGGCGGTGCGCAGCTGCCAGGTCTCGCTGTCCGATGTCTGGGGCGATGTCACCACCATCGAAGGCCTGGGCACACCCGATTCGATGGCCGCTATCCAACAGGCATGGGTCGCGCATCAGGTGGCTCAATGCGGCTATTGCCAGTCGGGTCAGATCATGCAGGCCGCCGCCCTGCTGGCCGAAACCCCGGACCCCACCGATGCCGAAATCGACGACGCGATGCAGGGCAACCTGTGCCGTTGCGGCACCTATCCCCGTATCCGCGCCGCGATCCATACCGCCGCGGCTAAGATGAAAGAGACATAGCCCCATGTCACGCATCGGAACCATCGCCCGCCGCACTTTCCTGATCGGCTCTGCCGCCATCCTCGGCGGAGTCGCATTCGGCGTCTACAAGGTGCGCCAACCCGCCCCCAACCCGCTGACCCCCGCCCCCGGCGCGGCGGCGCTGAACCCGTTTGTGCTGATCGACCAGCAGGGTATCACGCTGATTGCGCCGCGCGCCGAGATGGGACAGGGCGTGCACACCACCTGGGCCGCCCTGATCGCCGAGGAACTGGACGTGGACATCGCCGCTGTGCGGGTGCTGCACGGCCCCGCCGCCAAGGCCTATTACAACAGCGCCATGGTCGCCGACGCCCTGCCCGGCAAAGGCTATGACACCAGCGAATTCCAGCACACGGTGGGCGAAGCCCTGGGCGGGGTGGGCAAGCTTATCGGGTTGCAGGTCACCGGCGGGTCGACCTCGATGAAGGACGGCTTCATCCGCATGCGCCAGGCCGGTGCCACCGCGCGCGAGACCATCAAGCAGGCCGCCGCCGAGCGCCTGGGCCTGGACCGTGCACAGTTGAAAACCGAAAACGCGCAGGTGATCGCGCCCGACGGCCAGACCATTCCCTATACCGATCTGGCCGAAGCCGCCGCCCTGATCGACCCGCCGCACGTCGAACTGCGCGACGCGCGCGGCTGGCGCTATCTGGGCAAATCGGTACCGCGCGTGGACATGGTGGGCAAATCCACCGGCACGGCGCAATTCGGCATCGACGTTCGCCTGCCGGGGATGAAATTCGCCGCCCTGCGGATCAATCCGAACCTGGGCGGCACCATGAACGGTTTTGACGCCAGCGCCGCCGAAACCATGCCCGGAGTCGAGCGGGTGATCGACCTCGGCACCGGCATCGCCGTGGTCGCCACCAACACCTGGCTGGCGCAACAGGCCGCTGATGCGGTGGACATCGACTGGGGCGCAGCCCCCTATCCGCCGGAAACCGACGCGATATTTGCCCGCATCGCACAGGCGTTCGATGACAAGCCGAACTCGACCCTGCGCGACGACGGCAATGTCACGTCCCCACGCGACGGCGGTGACACCGCCACCCTGCCCAAAGGCACAATCTCCCTCAGCGCGGATTACAAACTGCCCTATCTGGCCCACGCCACGATGGAGCCACAGAACGCCACCGCCCTGTTCACCCATGACGCGCTCGAAATCTGGTGCGGCAACCAGTCCCCGATCTTTCAGCAACAGGCCTGCGCCAAACTGGCCGGGCTGGACCCGGACGCGGTGCAGATCCACACCACCCTGATGGGCGGCGGTTTCGGCCGGCGCGGCGAGCCGGACTTTGCCGCCTATGCCACCCAGGTCGCCATGGCGATGCCCGGCACCCCGGTGCAGCTGACCTGGTCGCGCGAAGAGGACATGACCCACGACTACTACCGCCCGGGCGCGCTGGCCCGGTTCACCGGCACGGTCAAGGACGGACAGGCGGTGATGCTGGACGCCCGGATCGCGGCACAATCGGCCACCCATCAGGCCCTGAACCGCTGGGCGGGCCTGCCCGCCGCCGGTCCCGACAAGGTGCTGGTGGACGGTGCCTTCAACCAACCCTACGCCATCCCCAACTACCGGGTGCGCGGCCATGTGGCGGATCTGGACCTGCCGGTCGGCTTCTGGCGTTCGGTCGGGGCGTCGTTCAACGGCTTCTTTCACGACACTTTCATCGACGAGATGGCCCACGCCGCCGGGCGCGACCCGCTCGACTTCCGGCTCGAGCTGATCCGCCCGGTCCACGCCCCCAGCGCCGGCACCCTGGACACCGTGCGCCAGATGTCGGGCTGGACCGGCAAAACCCCCGAAGGCGTCGGGCGCGGCGTCGGGTTCACCTACAGCTTTGGCACCCCCGTGGCCCAGGTGATCGAGGTGGTCGACCAAGACGGCAGCATCCGCATCACCCGCGCCTGGATCGCCTGCGACATGGGAATCGCGCTGGACCGGAGCATCATCGAGGCGCAGATGATCGGCGGCATGATCTATGGTCTCTCTGCTGCGGCCTATGGTAAAATCACCTTTTCCGATGGCGCGGTGCAACAGCGGAACTTTCCGGATTACGACGCGATCCGCATGCACACCGCCCCCCTCACCGAGGTCGCGATCCTTGAAGCGAACACCTATCTGGGCGGCGCGGGCGAACCGGGCACACCGCCAGCGATGCCCGCGCTTGGCAATGCGCTGTTTGACCTGACCGGCACCCGCGCTCGCGAACTGCCCCTGTCCAACAGCTTTGATCTGCGGGTCTGACCCCGATGCCACAAGCCGCGCGGCTTGTGGCTTTTGCACCCCACGGCGCTGGGTTAGGGTCGGGCAAACCGAAACAGGAGACGCCCGATGACCGCCCCCTTTCTGTCCAGCACCAAGACCGTGAAACCGGAATGGATCGACTATAACGGCCACCTCAACATGGCCTACTACAACGTGCTGTTCGACACCTCTGTCGACGAGGTCTACGCCGACCTCGGCCTGGGCGCCGACTATGCCCGCACACGCGGCTTCACGACCTACACGGCGGAATTCCACATCTGTTATGTGCGCGAACTGCACGAGGGCGACCGCGTCCAGGTCAAATTTCAGATGATCGACCACGACGACAAACGCTTTCATACCTATCAGGAACTCTATCACGAAGACGGCTGGCTGGCCGCCACCGGCGAGGCGCTGGGGCTGCATATCGACATGAGCGGCCCGCGCGTCGCGCCGTTTCCGCCCGATATCGCCGACAAGATCGCCGCCATGGCCCGCCTTCACGCTGACCTGCCCCGCCCCGAACGCGTCGGGCGCAGCATCGGCATCCGGCGCAAATCCGCCCCCGCATGAGGTATCTGGAACTGCCGCCGCCGCTGGGCTAGGCTGCATCCGAACAACGTTGAAAAGCGAACCCATGCCGCGATACGAATACAAGGTCGTCCCAGCCCCCGCCAAGGGTCAGAAATCCAAATCCGTCAAAACCCCCGAAGGCCGCTTTGCCCTGTCGGTCGAAGAGGTATTGAACGAAATGGCCGCCCTGGGCTGGGACTATCAGCGCGCCGAACTTCTGCCCAGCGAAGAGCGCACCGGCCTGACCGGCAGCACCACAAACTGGCGCAACGTGCTGGTGTTCCGCCGCGCCCTTGAAGAGGAGTCGCAGGTGCTGACCGCCCCGGTGCTGGACGCCCCCGGTCGCCCGGTCCCGATCACGGCCCCCGCCCCGATCGCCGCACACGGCCCCACACCGCATCTGTCCGATCAGCCCGCCAAGGCACCGCCCCAGGATCCGCCCCTGACGGCTCCGGCCCACGATCCGGTCCATGAGCCCGAAGTCGCCCCCGCCAGCGACGGCAGCCCGATCCGGTTTCCCGACCGCCGCAGCTAATGCGGTTCAGATCCTGATCGGAACTGGCGTTTGGGCAAAGCGCGAGGCAGCGATTTCCGATGCGACCCAAACCTGAACTGCCATAAAGCGCATCGCCCGCGGCACGCCGGTTGGGCATACCGCGTCTGTACGCGGTATGTACGGCTGTCATACGCGGTTTGCAGGGGGCGGGTTACAGGCCCAGCTTGGCCGCCACGATCTCGTTCACGGCCTTGGGGTTGGCCTTGCCACCGGTGGCCTTCATCACCTGCCCGACAAACCATCCGGCCAGTTTCGGGTTCGCCTTGGCTTTCTCGACTTGGGCCGGGTTGTCTGCGATGACCTGGTCCACGGCGGTTTCGATCGCACCGGTGTCCGTGACCTGTTTCATGCCGCGTTTCTCGACGATCTCGGCCGGGTCGCCGCCCTCTGTATAGACGATCTCGAACAGATCCTTGGCAATCTTGCCGGAAATGTCGCCCTTGGCGATCAATTCGATGATCCCGCCCAACTGCGCCGGAGACACCGGACTGGCGCCAATATCGTGATCTTCCTTTTTCAGACGCCCAAACAGCTCGTTGATCACCCAGTTCGCCGCCAGCTTGCCATCGCGCCCCTCGGCCACAGCCTCGAAAAATCCGGCCGAATCCAGATCCGCCGTCAGCACCGAAGCGTCGTAATCCGAAAGACCGTAATCATTGATAAATCGCGCCTTTTTCTGATCCGGCAGTTCCGGAAGATTGGCCGCGATATCATCGACCCAGCCCTGTTCGATCTCCAGCGGCAGCAGGTCGGGATCGGGAAAATAGCGATAATCATGCGCCTCTTCCTTGGACCGCATCGAC
Organism: Sedimentitalea nanhaiensis DSM 24252; assembly: GCF_000473225.1. Classification (GTDB taxonomy): domain Bacteria; phylum Pseudomonadota; class Alphaproteobacteria; order Rhodobacterales; family Rhodobacteraceae; genus Sedimentitalea; species Sedimentitalea nanhaiensis. The sequence continues at coordinate 3,753,287 of NZ_KI421509.1, read as the reverse complement.
CGGGTTTCGCCCTTGTCCGGATCGTACAGGCGGGTTTCCTGATCGACCTTGCCGCCACCTTCGACAATGGCGATCTGGCGGCGCGCCTCGACTTCGATGGCCTGCTGGATAAAGCGCATCGAGTTCATGTTCTTGATTTCACAGCGCGTCCCCAGATGGGAAAAATCCTGTGTTTCCTGATACTTCTCATACTGACCGGGACGACAGATCGACACGTTCACGTCGGCGCGCAAGTTGCCGTTCTGCATGTTGCCATCGCATGTGCCCAGATAGCGCAGGATCTGGCGCAGCTTGGTGACATAGGCCGCCGCCTCTTCGGGGCTGCGGATATCCGGGCGGCTGACGATTTCCATCAGCGCCACACCGGTACGGTTCAGATCGACAAAGGACATGTTCGGATCCATGTCGTGAATCGACTTGCCCGCGTCCTGCTCGATATGGATGCGCTCGACCCGCACCAGCCGCGCAACCCCTTCGCCCATCTCGACCAGCACTTCGCCTTCGCCCACAATCGGGTGATAGAGCTGTGAAATCTGATAGCCCTGCGGCAGGTCGGGATAGAAATAATTCTTGCGATCAAAGGCGCTTAGCAGGTTGATCCGCGCCTTCAGACCCAGCCCAGTGCGCACGGCCTGCTCGATGCAGTATTCGTTGATCACCGGCAACATGCCCGGCATCGCGGCGTCGACAAAGGCGACGTTGCTGTTGGGCTCGGCCCCGAATTTGGTCGACGCCCCGGAAAACAACTTGGCGTTCGAGCTGATCTGCGCATGAACCTCCATACCGATCACCAGTTCCCAGTCGTGTTTGGCACCGGCAATGGTTTTGACTTTGGGGGTGGTATAGCTCAGGTCCAGCATGGCGCGCCTCTTGTCGGTGATGGATCGCCTTCTAGGCCAGCCGGGCCTGCGTCGCAAGGGGGCGGCATGACCTAGAAGAACGCGAAATGGCTGCGCTTGACCGCCATGCCACGGGCCTGCAAGTGTTTTTCAAACTCCCGATGCGGCGGGATCGCTTCAAACGGCAGATGCACGCGTTTGCCATCGGTCAAAACGGCACGCACGCGGATCGAGAAATCCCAGCGCGTATCGAACCGCATGTGATCGATTTGCGCGAGGGCCAGATCGCCGTGACGGCGACCGCTGTGCCAATACAGGTGAGAGCCGGTCAGGCGCACACCGGCACTGGGGTTTGCATACCAATCCCACAGCGCCGGAAGTGTCAGTAAAGCCAGTCCCGCCATCAACCACCACGCCGCGTCCATCAGGACCACCGCCCCCGTCAACACGGCATAAATCGCAGTCAACAGGGCCGCCATGCGCGATGTGCGTCCCTGGCGGGTATACTCAAAATCGGCGCTCATTCGTGCACGCCGGACACCATGCCTAGCCTGCCCCGAGGATACGCGAGATCATCTCGGTCGTGTCGCGCGACAGATCGGGTGTTGCGGCGATACGCTCCAACTGGGCACGGATCAGATCCTGCCGAACGGCATCATAGCGTTTCCAGGTCTGAAAGGCGCTGCACATCCGCGCCGTCGTCTGCGGATTGACCGGATCCAGCTTGATCAACCAGTCTGCCAACACCGCATAGCCGCTGCCATCCGCAGTATGGAATCCGGCATGGTTCATCGACAGGCTCCCCAGAGTCGCGCGAAAGCGATTCGGGTTTTGCCAGTTGAAATCGGCATGCCCGGTCAGATCGCGCGCGGTACCCACGGCCTGGTCCGGAGCGGCCTGCACAATCTGCAGCCCGAACCACTTGTCGATCACCAACCGATCCAGTTTCCACTGATCGTAAAAGCCCGCCAGTTGCTCGGCACCCTTGCCCGCGCTCAGCAGGCAGGACAGCGCCGTCAACTGCAGGGTCATGTTATCGGCCGCATCGTATTGGGCCGCCGCCTGCGCCCCGCTATCCAGACGGGTGACCAGCGCCAGCGCAGCGCCGCCAAGCGCCCGTTTGCCGGCCTGATCGGCGTCAGGGCGAAAAGGCTCTTCAATCCGGCAGCCGGCCAGAATACGCGGCAGCACATCCTGCGCATGCTGCGCCAAGGCCTGTTTGAGAGTTTCGCTGGCCTGCCAGATCGCATCCGGATCTGGCGTGCTGCCGGATTGGGCCAGCGCCGCTGCCAGTTCGGATTGCCCCGGCTGGGCCAGCATCAGGGCGCGATAGGCCGGGTCCAGCCCATCGTCGCGCAACACCGCCAACATCCCGTCCAGATAGTCGGCGTCCGGGGCCGCATCGCTGGTTGCCATGCTCATCAACGTTTCGCGAGCCAGCGCGCGGCCCGCCTCCCAGCGATTAAACGCATCGGTGTCATGGGCCAGCAAAAAGGCGCGTTCGGCAGCGTCCGTCTCACGTTCCAACACCACCGGCGCGGAAAATCCGCGCAGGATCGACGGCACCGGCTTGGCCGCGAGACCCTCAAAGGCAAAGCTCTGCGTGGCCTCGGTCATTTCCAGTGTTTCGGTGGCACGCACTTCGTCGCCATTCGCGCCCAGCAGGCCCACATCGATCGGCAGAACCAGCGGTTGCGGATCGGGTGTCGCGGCAGAAGGCGGCGTTTTCTGACTGAAGGTCAGGGTATAGGTGCCGTTTTCCCATGTCTCAGCCACATGCACACGCGGGGTTCCAGCCTGCGAATACCAGCGCTTGAACTGGCTCAGATCACGGCCCGTAACCTCGGCAAACACCGCCAGCCAATCCTCGATCGTGCAGGCCTGCCCGTCGTGGCGGGCGAAATACAGATCCAACGCCTCGGCATAGGCTGCATCGCCAACCAGCCGCTTGAGCATGCCAATCACCTCGGCACCCTTTTCATAAACCGTAGCGGTATAGAAGTTGTTGATCTCCTGAAAACTCTCCGGGCGCACCGGATGCGCCAGCGGCCCCTGATCTTCGGGAAACTGGCGGGCACGCAGGTCGATCACATCACTGATCCGCTTGACGGGCGCACTGCGCATGTCGCTGGTGAACTGGCTGTCGCGATAGACCGTCAGCCCCTCTTTCAGGCACAGCTGGAACCAGTCCCGGCAGGTGATCCGATTGCCGGTCCAGTTGTGGAAATACTCGTGCGCGATGATCGCCTCTATGCGTTCGAAATTGGCATCCGTCGCGGTTTCCGGGCTGGCCAGAACTGCGGACGAGTTGAATACGTTCAGCCCCTTGTTCTCCATCGCGCCCATGTTGAAATCATCCACGGCGACGATGTTGAACACATCAAGATCGTATTCACGGCCATAGACCTCTTCGTCCCAGCGCATGGATTTCTTCAACGCCTCCATGCCAAAGGCGCATTTACCCTCGTCACCGGGGCGCACCCAGATATTCAGATCCACAGGCTTGCCGGAACAGGTCGTAAAGCTGTCCGGATGGGCCAACAGGTCGCCCGCCACCAGGGCAAACAAATAGGCCGGTTTTGGCCAGGGATCGTGCCAGATCGCATGACCTTCGCCCTGCTGCTGCGGATTGCCATTGGACAGCAGAACCGGATGCGGGCCTTTGATCTCGACGGTGAACACGCTCATGACGTCGGGGCGATCCGGATAATAGGTGATCTTGCGAAAGCCCTCGGCCTCGCATTGGGTGCAATACATGCCACCAGACATATACAGCCCCTCAAGCGCCGTATTGCCCGCCGGATCGATCTGAACTTCGGCCTCCCACACAAACGGCGTATCCGGCACGGCGCAGGTCAGACCCGCATCGGTGATGTCAGGCGCGACCGTTTCGCCGTCGATGCGGGCCACGATCAGCGACAGGTTTTCACCGTGCAGAAAGAACCGGCGGTCGGCCACGTCGGGATCGGGGCGAAAGGCAATCCGGCTGTGAACGCGCGTGGCACGCGGATCAAGCTCGAATGTCAGGTGGACCGACTCGACGTGAAAGCCAAAGGGCGCATAGTCTTTCAGGTAGATGGTGGTGGGGGCAGCGTCGCGCATGGGGGCCTCGCAGATTGGATCGGGCGCACGTTATGAACTTCGTCCACGGGCCGCAAGCCGGGTTCCGGCACTGGCCCGGTCCTTGCAGAGGCGCAAAGCAGGCGATGCGCGTGTTGCCTATCGGAAACTTTCGTTCTAACCAGTGACGGAATACCATCGTGTACAGTTGAGAGCGAAAGGCCGGGAATGAGCGACAGGACAGAAATCGACGGGTTGCAGGTCGCGCCCGAACTGGTGGATTTCATCGAAAACCGCGCCTTGCCCGGCACCGGCGTCACGTCAAATGATTTCTGGGCCGGGATGTCACGCATCCTGCACGATCTGGGTCCCGAAAACCGGGCCTTGCTTGAGCATCGCGAAGCGTTGCAGCGCCAGATCGACGCGTGGCACCTGCAACGGCGCAACCAGCCCCATGATCACGATGCGTACAAGGCGTTCCTGGAAGAGATCGGGTATCTGCTGCCGGAAGGCGAGGATTTCCAGATTGACACAGCCAACGTGGACCCCGAGATCGCCACTGTGCCGGGCCCGCAACTGGTGGTTCCGGTGACCAATGCACGCTATGCGCTGAACGCGGCCAACGCCCGCTGGGGCAGCCTCTACGACGGGCTGTACGGCACCGATGCGATGGGCAGCCGGCCGCCTGCCGGGGGGTATGACCGGGGCCGTGGTGCGCGCGTCGTGGCCCGCGCCCGGGTGTTTCTGGATGACGCCTTTCCGATTGTCGGCACCAGCCACGCGGATGTCCGCCGTTACCATGTCAGCGAAGGCGCGTTGCTGGTCGATGACCGTCCGCTTGTGAACCCGGCGCAGTTTGTCGGGTATCGTGGCAATCCGCGCGCACCGGATGCCGTGGTGCTGGTCAATCATGGGCTGCATGTGGAACTGGCGTTCGACCGCGCCCATGCCATCGGCAGCCGCGATCAGGCCGGGCTGGCGGATGTGCGTCTTGAAAGCGCCATGACCGTGATCATGGATTGCGAAGATTCGGTCGCCTGCGTCGATGCCGAAGACAAGGTTCTGGCCTATGGCAACTGGCTGGGTCTGATGCAGGGCGACCTGTCCACCGAGCTGCACAAGGGCGGCAAGTCGGTAACCCGCGCGCTGAATCGCGATCGCGCGTTTACCGCGCCGAACGGCGACCCGCTGACGCTCAAGGGGCGGGCGCTGATGCTGGTGCGCAATGTCGGGCACCTGATGACCAACCCCGCGATCCTGGATCGCGATGGCAACGAAGCCTTTGAAGGTCTGATGGATGCGATGATCACCGTGCTGATCGCCATGCATGACCTCAAACGCGACGGCGGCAATTCGTTGCACGGCTCGGTCTATGTGGTGAAACCCAAGATGCACGGACCCGACGAGGTCGCCTTTGCCGTGCGCAGTTTTGACATGGTCGAAGATATCCTGGGCCTGCCGCGCAACACGGTCAAGATCGGCATCATGGACGAGGAGCGCCGCACCTCGGTCAACCTGAAACAATGCATCCGCGCCGCCAGGAGCCGGGTTTGCTTCATCAACACCGGCTTTCTGGACCGCACCGGCGACGAGATTCACACCTCGATGGAGGCCGGGCCATTCTCGCGCAAGGATTTCATCAAACGCAAGGGCTGGATCGGTGCCTACGAGGACCGCAACGTCGATATCGGGCTGGAATGCGGATTGCAGGGCAAGGCGCAGATCGGCAAGGGCATGTGGGCGATGCCAGACATGATGGAGGCGATGCTGGATCAGAAAATCGCCCATCCGCGCGCCGGGGCCAACACCGCCTGGGTGCCCAGCCCGACCGCAGCAACGCTGCATGCGCTGCACTATCACAAAGTCGATGTGTTTGCGGTTCAGGACAGGCTGAAGGCCAATGGGCGGCGCGCCCATGTGGATGCGGTTCTGGACATCCCGTTGGCCACCTATCGCCGCTGGAGCGCAGAACAGAAGGTCCGCGAGGTCGAAAACAACGCCCAGGGCATACTGGGCTATGTTGTGCGCTGGGTCGATCAGGGCGTCGGCTGTTCCAAGGTGCCGGATATCAACAATGTCGGTCTTATGGAAGATCGGGCCACTTGCCGGATTTCAGCCCAGCACATCACCAACTGGCTGCATCATGGGGTTGTGAGTGACGAGGATGTCATGGCTGCAATGCGCAAGATGGCGGCGGTCGTGGACGAGCAGAACGCTGGCGATCCCCTATATCGCCCAATGGCACCCGGATTCGATGGCATTGCCTTTCTCGCCGCCTGCGATCTTGTATTTCAGGGCCGGACACAGCCGTCGGGATATACCGAGCCCGTGTTGCATGCGCGGCGGCTGGAGTTGAAAGCCGCGGGCTGAGCCGCAAATGGCGAAAGGGAGACCGGGGGTTTTGCACCCCCGGACCCCCGCAGGATATTTCAAGCAAGAGGAAGAAATCTGGCATGACGATTTCACTACGCAAGGCGCGCACCATAATTCGCAAGACACTAGACAAGGGCCACGAACTCGAGCTGAAACCGCTGTCGGTGGTGGTGCTGGATGCAGGCGGTCACGTACAGGCGTTCGAACGCGAGGATGGTGCATCGCCAGGCCGGTTTGCCATAGCGCATGGCAAGGCATATGGGGCAATCATGTTGGGCATGGGCGGCACGGCACAGATGGCTCGGGCCGAACAGCAGGCCTATTTCATGGGCGCGGTGAACGGCCTGTTTTCCGGGCAGGTCGTGCCGGTACCGGGTGGCGTTCTGCTGCGCGACAAGAAAGGTGCCGTCGTTGGGGCTGTCGGCGTGACGGGCGACACATCGGACAATGACGCCGCAGCCGCGAAAGCGGGAATTGAGGCGGCGGGGCTGACGGCGGAGATCTGAACGCTCGCCCAGCCTTGCTCGAACGGGCCATAGGAGCGAGCACTAAGATCGTTGCCCTGGGATTGCGGCCAACACGTGGGTTTGCGGCTGGTAATATCATTTGCATGGCCGCCTGGATCAACACCTATGCTCTAGGCCGATTTCTGGTAGGGGATCTGCTTGGCCCAGGCGCGAACCGCATCGCCGAACGCCGAGAACAGCGGGCGCGAAACCGGATCATTGCCCGCATCCCATTCTGGGTGCCATTGCACTGACAGGGTGAACCCCGCAGCCGCATCGACACGAATCGCCTCGGGTGTTCCATCCTGGGCATACCCTTCGATCACAATACGCTGTCCCGCGTGCTTTATCCCCTGCCCGTGCAGGCTGTTAGTCATCACTTCGGTGGTTCCGAACAGGTCGTGAAACACCCCGCCTGCCGTAAATTCCACCCTATGACGCAGAGAAAATTTCTCTTCCAAAGTGCCATCCGGCGGCATTCGGTGGTTCATCCGCCCCGGAAGATCCCGGATCTCGGGATAGAGCGTGCCGCCCATCGCCACGTTGACCTCCTGAAAGCCACGGCAAATGCCAAAAAACGGCTGGCCACGCTCGACACAGGCGCGCACCAGCGGCAGCACGATCGCATCCCGCGCGCGGTCAAACGAGCCATGCGCCGCTGTCTCGGCCTCGCCGTATTCCTCGGGATGTACGTTGGGCCGCCCCCCGGTCAGCAAAAACCCATCACAGGTTTCCAACAATTCCTCGACCGACAGAAAACGCGGATCCGCCGGAATGAGCAGCGGCATGCAGCCTGCGACCTCGGCCACTGCCTCGGAGTTATGCGACCCGCCAGCATGGGCCGGATATTGATCGTGGAGCAGATACGAGTTGCCGATGATGCCGACGATGGGGCGCGCCATGTGTTTGCCTGACCTGTTGAACTTGGCCCAGACTAGAACGCCGCGATGGGTACGGCAACACCCGGCCAGATCCCTCGTTGTTTCCGGCGATCCAGCCGGCCAAATCGCCTGGTCAAAGTGCGATGGTTGCGGAGGCCCGTTCCAGGCGCAAACCCTAGATTCCAACCCTTTGGAATATGGGTTCGAAAAAGAAGTCGGGCTTCGACCGCCGCTGTCCGGCCTTCGTTGCGGTAAAGCCTCCTCGGGCGCGGTGAGTGCTTTCTTGGTTGTGCACATTGCATGGAGCGCGGCGATCAACCAAGCTCTCCCCGAGGGAACCGTCGCCGCGGTCTCCCGATGACATGACGAGTGATATCGCCCTGAGGCTTGAGGGCGAGGGCCAGCGGGATTCAGACACCGTGCCGTGGTTCGGGAACCCGATGCAGATCTCGACCGGCTGAACGGGGATGCCGGACTCCGTATTATTGTCGGCGACACCCCCGAAGCGAGCGCAAGCCTGTTGGCGGTTCCGCCTGATCCACGGGTGCTGCGGGTGATGCAGAGCAATCACGACCTGCGGACGGCCTATCGGAACCATAGCGGTGCGCGCCCCCGTCGATCTATGTTGGAACACGAGGGCGGCGCGTCACATAAGGGGTGCCAGGCCGGTATGATGAACAGCAGGCAAATGTCAGAGCCTCTGGGGTTGTACCTGCGCATCCTCGATCGCGCCGCTCTTGTACAGGCGGCGCAAGGTGGACACCATCGTTTCAAAAGACTCGTCCAGCTTGACGCATGTCGCATCGGTCGGCGCGAGATAGACCGACTTACCTGAGGGCTCGCGATCCAGATACCCCGCCTCCACCAAGTCCGAAACCTTCCGGTGAACGGTTCCGACGGGCAGGCCCAGCGTCGCCGCAAGAGCGGAAAGATCATACGGTTTTCCCTGCAAACGCCCCTGGATGACAGTGCGCACGATCAGGCAGTCGACGGGCTTGCCCCACATCCCGGTCTCCATCGCGTAGAACCGGTTGAGGCACTCGATGATTTGCTTCTGGATCTCGGTCCGCAAAACGTTCCTGAACTCGTCAGGGATATCCCGCGTGAATACTGTCATGCCGCCTTGCGCCCTTGCCGGAGAACCATCTCCTTTCCAGTTTGGAAAGGTTGCCATTTGGAATCAAGCCCGAATTCACGGAGAAACCCCGCCAAGGGCGCGATGGATTTTTCCATGCGGATGAGGGCAAAGGGGGTTTCTTAATGGCACAGCAGATACTTGTGGTCGGTGGTGGCATCGGCGGCACAATGACCGCGAACAGCATCGTCGCAAAACTCTATCCGGAGGTCTCTTCCGGTCAGGTCAAGGTGACCATGTTGTCCGACAGTCCGTGGCATTATTACAAACCGGCGTTTATGTATGTCGCCTTCGACATGTTTTTTCAGGACGAACTGCGTCGCAAACAGCATACGCTTCTGCGTCCCGAGATCGACTTCCAAGTCGACAAAGTCATCGCGTTCGACTTCGCCGGCTCGCAGGTGCGAACCGAAAGCGGCAAGACTATCGGATACGACTACATCGTCGTCTCCACCGGTTGCCTGCCGGCACCCGAGCGCATCGAGGGGCTGAAGGAAGCGGGGGACTATTTCTATCAGTACGACCCCGCGCGCCGACTTTCGGAAAAGCTGCGCAAACTGGAAAAGGGACGTGTCTTTATCACCGTGAACTTCCCCGAAACGCCGAATGTCCCGCACCAATGCGGTATCGCACCGATGGAAACGACGTTGATGCTGGACGAGTACCTGCGCCGCAAGGGAATCCGCGAGCAAATCGAGATCGTGTATACCTATCCGACGGTCTCGCAACTTTTGCGCAACTGCCTGTTTTTGCAACAGGAGGTCTGCGAGGTTCTTCCCCCGATCTTCGAGGAGCGCGGCATCAAGTTTCAGCGTGGCTTTACCCTGGCCAAGGTGGACGCGCAGAAGAAGATCGCGATCTCTGCCGAAGGTGAGGAGCAGAATTTCGACATACTCATGTCGACGCCGCCGATCCGCGCGGTTGACGCCGTACTGGAAAGCGGCGTGTCCCAGGCCCCCAATAACGAAGGCTGGCTCCCCACCAACCGTGAAACGCTGCAGCTTGACGGTTTCCCCAATGCCTATGTGATGGGCGATACGGTGGACCTGCCGATCTCCAAGGCGGGCGGGGCGTGCCACAACCAGTGCCCCGTCATCGCAAACAACATCGCCGGCGACCTGCGCATCGGTCGCACGGTCGACACCTATGACGGCAAGGTCCAAGCCGTGGCGCAGATGGGGCTCGAGGCAGGAATGCCGCTTTGGTACAACTATGACGAGGATGTTCATCCAACCCCACCGACCAAGGTTGGCGGCCTGATGCGCAAAGCGTTCAATCGGGGCCTCTACTGGTCCGTTGCCCGCGGCATCATTTGACCCTGACAGACAAAAGACACCGAGGAGGACGCCATGGCGCACCCAACCGAACACGATACAGATACCCCCCTTCTTGAGCGTATCGGCCAGGAAAGCGCCTTTGCCGATGCCGCGACCCAAGCAGGGCTTTTGGAACTGGCCAACAAACTCGCGCCTCTGATCCAGGGCAAGCGGCTGCACAATGTTGTCGATTTGCTATCGCTGGCTTCAGATGGCGTCGATATGGTCGATGACGCCATGATCCAGAAAATGATGGCCGGCTACGAGGATCTGGTCAGCAACGCCTGGATGCTTTCAAACGCTGCCAGGTATGCACGCAACCAAGCGGCGCAGACGCCTGTTCCCTCGACGCTCGGCCTGGTCCGGGCCGCACGCGACGAAGATGTGCGGCGCGGGTTACACTTCGCTTTGCAATTCCTCGCGGTGATCGGACGGCAGACCGCAGACGCGAACCGGTGACGGATCCATCAACGGAGGCCGATCTCGCGGAGTTGTATCGCCCGGAGATCAAGGCGCTGTCGGCACAGGTCCGTGCCGACAGGCCGCTTGATGCGCCGGACGTCACCGTGACAGCGGTCAGCCCGGTCTGCGGCAGCCGCCTCACGCTGGACATTCGCTTTGACCAGCAGACTATCGCGGCGATCGGATGGCGTTGCCGGGCCTGCGTGTTGGGGATGGCCTCCCTTGCCATTGCGCGGGAGGCGGCCATCGGAGCAACCGAAGGGCAAATTGCCCAGGTACGGGCAGGAATCCAGGACCTTTTGTCCGGTGGTGCCCCGGATTTTCCCGCGCGCTGGAGCCAGTGCTCGGTGTTCGCCGCCGCGCGGGGCTTTCCGACCCGCCACGGCTCCATCCTGTTGCCAGTAGACGCCCTGCTGCGCGGTTGGCAGGATAGGGCAGAGATCTGATACACTCATTCAGGTTTTCCGATCGCGTCAGGCTCGACGGCGATCTCCAGGGTCTTCCTCCGGCGGCGGACAGTCCCGTAGCGGATTTCCCGCCCGCAGTACCGGATGCGGTGCAGTGCCCGCGTCATGCTGCGAACCGGACCAGAGCAGATCAATGATCTTCAGTGCGTGATCGCCGAGAAGCTCCACGGGCTGGTCGATACCCCGAAGCGCGCGCATGACGTGGTCTACGAGAACCCAACCGGGCAGTATATGCACAGACGATGTCACTGCGTCGATTGCCCTCGCGGAACGCTATATCATTCCGATGGCGCGACGTTCGTATTCAGCGTTCGGCGCGACAAAGGAGATATTCAACGCCATAGTCCTGCCGGACCTGATCAGATCGAACGGCTGGAAAGAGTTCATACAGCGTGAACTGCAAAGAAGTCTGGGCGGGCGGATATCCTGTGCCCGCGACCTAGAGGCGCAGCTTCGCGAGTTGATGGCTGTGGACGCCGTACGGGAAGCAGACGCCGAGTCAGGCCCGCGGGGTGGTCGCCCCTCAAAACGCTTCATCGTAAACCCATATGTTCATCCAACAGAATGACGGAGGTCTCTAATGACAAAACTGACAGAACCCATCCGTCTTTTGGGATATTGTCAGTTTTGTCGCGAGGACTATGAAATCAGACCAAAATTTCGCTGACTAGAAAACTACTGCGGTCGCGCGTTACCCCCCTGCCACTCATTACCTCGGAGGACCCAAGATTCGTCGCGAACGGCCCTTACCGGTCGTTCGTGCAGTCGACAGCGAAGGACTGCTTCGAGCCCAAAGTGACCGATGCTGCGACGTGAACGAGTGACAGCTTTTGGTTCAGAGAACGGTAAATCGCCTCCGGTAATCGCTGGCGGTTACACCCGACACAGATTTGAAAAGGCGACTGAACGCTGACGGATCTTCGTATCCTACCGCCCAGCAGATCTCGGAAATCGGCATGGTGGTTCGTTCTAGAAGTCCGCGCGCTTTTTCGACCCTTAACTCCTGTACATAGGTACCGATTGCCAGCCCGGTCGCCCGGGCGAACCGGCGGTGCAAGGTCCGTTCCGAAAGCGATAACTTTCGCGCCAACTCTGCGACGGACAAATCGGCCTGCACGTTGCTTTCCATCCACCGTTGCAAGTCAATGATGGGCTGGTCTGCGTGATCGAACTTGGGTCGAAAGCTGCGATAGTTGCGTTGCTCGCGCCCATGTGGGTCAATCAGCATGTGCCGACAGACTTGCGAAACGATAGCTGGACCCAGCCACCGGTTCACCAGATGCAGGCCCAAATCGACCCACGCCATCACGCCGCCTGCCGTCACGATGTCATTGTCGTCGATCAGGATATGTTCGGAAAGCAGGTTCGCGTGCTGGAACGCAGCGCTGAACTCTTCTTCCAGCGCCCAATGGGTCGTAACCGGCCGACCGTCAAGCAACCCCGCATGCCCCAGCCAGAATGCCCCCGCGCAGGCCGAACAAGCGATAGCCCCCCCGGCGTGCTGCTCCTTGATCCAGCTGTGCAGCTTATCGTCAGATGCACCGCGATTGCCGGTCAGGTTGGGCGGCAGGACGATGGCGTCGAAGAAAGGGGCGGTAGGCAGGTCGTCTGCCTGAAGGATCGAATGATTGATCTGCCTGCCATCGCAATCCGCACCATATCTGTTGGCGACCTCCAACACATCCACCATCCCCAAAGCCGCCGACATCTGAACGCCTCTGTAGGCGATCAATCCTACATGCACGTCGGTTGGCGGATTTGGCACATTCTTTGTCATTTACGCCAATCGTAGTGGAACGTCACACTGGCGTAAAGTGAGCTTTAGGAGGAACTCACATGACCAAATCAGCACTGCTTATCGTCGATATCCAGAACGACTATTTCCCGGGCGGCCTTATGCCTTTGCCCGAAATGGAGGCAGCTGCCGCCAAGGCGGCCAAGCTTTTGAAAGGCGCACGTGACCGCGCCGAACCGATCTTTCACATCCGCCACATCGCGGCCAGTACAGATGCGCCCTTCTTTCGACCAGGCACCGAAGGCAGCTGCATCAACGCCGCCGTGCTGCCAGAGGCAGCCGAGCCGGTCCTCGAGAAGTCCCGGCCCAACAGTTTCGTCGATACCGGGCTAGAGACAATGCTGCGTGAGGCGCGGATCACGCATCTGACGATCTGCGGCGCGATGAGCCAGATGTGTATCGACGCGACGGCCCGAGCCGCCGTGGATCTGGGGTTCCATGTGACCGTCGTATCCGATGCCTGCGCCGCTGCCTCGGTGACGTTTGCCGGTATCACCGTGCCGCACGATCATGTTCACGCGTCGATCATGGCCCCGCTTGCGGCCAGCTATGCGCAGGTCGTGGACCTTGATCACATCACAAAGGAGCGAGATCGCCAATCCGCATGATCCGGGCTGAACCGGCAGGTCGAATGGCAGAACCTGAACCAGAGGAGGACCGACAATGATCTCGACAATTGTAGCACTTATCATCTTTTTGTTTCCGCTGGCCTATAGCCCGGGACCTGGAAACATGTTTTTCGCTGCCAACGGCGCGCGTTTCGGAATGCGCGCCACACTGCCAGCGAATGCTGGATACCATCTGGCCACCTGGGTCGTAACCGCCGGAATCGGGTTTGGCGCACTTGCAGCCTTTAACTCTCATCCGCAGCTTTTCCGCGTACTCAAATACGCGGGAAGCCTTTATGTCCTGTGGCTGGCCTGGACGCTCTTCCGGAGCTCCTGCAATGTGAGCGGACGAGAGGCCCAACCCATCGGGTTCGGGTCTGGCGTTCTTTTGCTTCTCTTGAACCCAAAGGCCTATGTTATCATCGCGTTGATGTTCACCCAGTTCGTTGCAAATGGCGGTTCGGATCAATGGCAATTGGTGCTCGTCATCACGACTGTCTTCACATTGAACAATCTGTGCGCCTTCTTACTTTGGACGGCTGCCGGAGACTGGCTCGCCATTCGTTTTCGGGGGGGTGAAAGCGCGCGCCGTGTCAATATGACCTTCGGGGTTATCCTGGCTGCGGTCGCCGTTTGGATGGCGCTCGCGTAGAAAAGGCTGCGATCTGGCGAAACGAAGCAGCCATTGGTCCCGCCGCAGCGAAAGTTCACTTTGTCCGCTGAGCAGGCCTCCATGCGCGCCGCAGCGAATGCCTGCAATCCGCCCAAGTAGTTCTTCACAAATGGAGAGGCGGCGAAAACCCAACAACATTGCATTGTCGGTTGGAATGTTGGACGAATGCGGAATTTCCTATTTAAACCAAAAATTTTTGGTAGCGGAGGAGGGACTTGAACCCCCGACACGCGGATTATGATTCCGTTAACTTCTCGATTGCCGTTGACTTCCATGAGCATCCGATATCGTCCGCAGGCATCCACCATCATGCCGTTAATGCTGTGTATTAAAGCGCAAATTCCCTTGCTCCCCTGATAAATATTGTCTACCGTTGTCCATGAACGTCCACCAAAATCCAGACAATTTTGTCCCCCACAAGTCCCCCAGAACATGAAGATCAAACTGACAGACCGATTTCTAAGAAGCTTGACGCCACCTGAGGCAGGACGACTGGAAGTCTCGGACACGGAGCGGCGGGGGCTTCGGTTTCGCCTGTCTGCCAGCGGTAAGGCGGTTTGGATGTACGAAAAGCGGGTGAAGGGTGGACCGAAGCGGAAACATACTCTTGGCGCTTGGCCGCGACCTGTCAGCCTATCGGAGGCCCGTGCCAGGGCGCTTGAGATTGAAGCAGAAGCAGGGCGAGGCGTAGACCGAATAGCGCTTGCTGAGGCTGAACTACGCGCAAGCAAGCACCTTCGAGACAACATCTTGACGGTTCGGGAGGTTTTCGAAGTCTATGACAGGCTTCACCTTTCCAACCTGAGAACGCGCGACGAGCGTTTGAGGCAGCTAGAGCAATCGCTGGCAGTTCATTTGGACAGATCCGTATTGGAGCTTTCCCGCAAGGATATTCAGAAAGCAGTGGACGATAAGGCGGCGTCGGGACGTAAAGCCTATGCGAACAGAATTAGAGCGGCGCTGGCTGCATTCACCAAGTGGGCATGGATTAGGGGCTACATCCCCGAAGATGTCGGGGCCGGAGTGGCAAAAGCCATAAAGGAAAAAGCCCGAGAGCGCGTCCTGAGTGTTCGCGAAGTAAGGCAAATCTGGAAAGCCACCTTTGAAGCCGGTGAGGTTTGGGGGCCTATGTTCCGTTTGTTGATCCTTACCTGTCAGCGAAGGGGCGAAATTCTCGGTCTGCGTTGGGATGAAGTTGACCTGGAAAGCAGGCGTATCGTGAAACCTGGATCGCGCACAAAGAATGGCAAGCCGCATACCACCCACCTTTCGCAGCCAGCATTTGAGGAACTGAGGAAACTTGATGCAGGGCGCACAGAATTAGAACTGGTGTTCACCACAACAGGGACAACGCCGGTTTCTGGCATCGGCAAGGCCAAAGCCAGGTTGGATGGTCTGCTGCCTGATGATTTCCAACATTGGCGACTGCATGACATTCGGACTGGCTTCGCTACCGCAATGGCTGAGGCGGGCGAGTCTGAGAGCGTCGTGGATCGTATTCTCAATCACTCCGCCAGCGGATCGGCTCCGAGCGCAGTAGCGCGGGTTTACAATCAGTCGGAGATGCTACCGCAGCGAGCGGCTGCGCTTGATCGATGGAGCGAAGTCGTAACCCAGAAGCCGTGTACCATCATAACAATGGGTGGCGAATAATGTCCAAACGGAAAACCGATGAACCTTCTCCCGTTGTGAAAGCGTTGTGCGGCTCCGGGTCCAAAGGTGATGTGGATAGAGACGTCGCCGCAATTATCAAAAAAGAACAGGCAATATTTGATGCCAAGCGGGTAATTTATTCCGCTGTTAGCGACTGGATAGGCGAGACAGTAACGGAAGGCAGCGACGTCCCGATTGTAAGAGATGGGAAGACCGTCGGATATCTCCCCAAGGATTTGTTCGGCAGCGATCAAGTCGAGAAAGTCACGTCCGCGTCAAAGACCGAAAGCAAACGAGAATTCGAAAACAAAGTCGAACGATTCGCTAAGGTCACCGCTGCGGCTGACGCTTTGATGAACAGTCTAAACAAATTGTCACATCTAGAACGGGCCACGTTGAACTACGGCCCCTTTGAATTTTCTAGGAAAACTAATCTCCCGGTTGAGGAAAGAATTGTTAGAGAAATTGGCTATTTATACTCAGCGTTCATAGCCTGTTCGAGCTTAAAATCTCAATCCGAAACTGCTCAGAAAGACGCTTTGAGAGAACTGGAAATCAGAAGAACCGGCGTTGGGAGGCCACGAAACTACGCGGCGTATGCTGTGGCTCTTGAACTCGCTAGGCTATACGCGAAAGTTACGGGAAAGCGCCCAACATACTCAGAAGACCCCAACGGGGTCTCAGGTGAATATACCCCTGCGCTGCGAGATGTTTTCGACAGCTTGGGGTGGGGTGACATATCTTTATCAGGCCCGGCGGAAGCAGCTAAGTCGATGATCACGGATGAAGATTTGGACCACCCAAAAATAGGCCCCATGGGCGGAATTACAGGGTTGTCCATAAGCTAGATTACGTCGCTGGCATCCATACCCTACCTCTCACGTCCGCACGGATTAGAGGGAATGGCCCTCTGAGCGGAACGTCTCGGAGGTTCCATGACGAAACGCTTTTTCAAGATCAGCGAAGCCGTAGATTACAGCGGTCACAGCCGCAGCGTCCTTTACGAGGCCCACAAGCGGGGCGAGTTGATCTTCACCAAATTCGGCGCTGCCACTCGCATCGAGAAGGACGACTTGGACGCCTTCCTCGACGCAGCCGGTGTGAAATTCGCAGCCGCATAAGAAAACCCCCACCCGCAGAAGGTATACGGGCAGAGGCTATTTTCTTTTTCAGCGGTGAAAACAGATTAGCGATTTGCCCGCAGCCTTTCAACCAGAAAAGGATTTGCGGAACATGAGCAGTACCAACCAAGACACGAAACACCCACCGGCAAACGTCCTGCGCGTGACCGGCTGGAAAGACCTCCCCACCGACCGGACGCCCGCCCTCTACCGGGTTACGGGCAGCAACGGCGATAGCCGAGAATTCACGCTGGCGAAGGGCAACCGCGTCATTCTCGATGCCCTCTTGCGGCAGCCCATCTACTGCGCCTCCCCGGTGCGGGTTTCTGATCGGGTCTGTGTCCTGCGCCGTGAATACGGCGTGCCGATCACTATCGAGATGTATGAAAACGACGCGGCAACGGACCGCGCCAAGTTCGGCGTCTACTTCATTGGCGAGGGCGTTGCCCGGATCGGGGGTGCCGCATGAAACCCCGCGTTATCCAGATAGCCCGCCTTCGCCGCCGTCATGGCCTGTCCGAAGCCGCAGCACATTTGATTGCGGCCCTGCACTACGGGGAGGCGGCGTAATGACGACGAAGCGCAAATCCCTCTCCCGGCAACAGCGGTGGCGCAAGCGCAACCCGAAATCATACCTCGCTCACCTTGCGGTGCAGAACGCGCTCAATCTTGGTGTGATTGATCGCAAGCCGTGCGAGGTGTGTAACCCGGAAAAGTCAGAGGCCCACCATCCCAACTATGAGCGTCCCTATGATGTGATCTGGCTCTGTCGGAAGCATCACAAGGCCCTGCATTCGCGGGAGGCTTCGGCATGAACCTGACGACCGAGGATATCAACAGGGTGCTGGCGATGGCTGTACCTGGGGTTGTGGACGCCAAAATTCAGGCAAGCCGTAATAAGCGCAACAGGGGCTATATCGACAGATACAAGCCGAACGCCAAGACCCGCGCCCTGCTGGATCAGGCACAGGCGGTACTGGAAGAATACCGCCGTTTCTGGCCCCTGACTTGCCGCCAAATCTTCTATCGCATGGTTGGGGCGCATGGATACGACAAGACGGAGTCCGCCTATGGGCGGCTCTGTCATCACCTCGCCAATGCTCGCCGGGGCAAGGTCATCCCTTTCGATGCGATCCGCGACGATGGCGTGACCACATGGACGATGGATCACTTTGACGACCAGGACGACTTTCTGCGTCATGTCCGCGAACTTGGCGAGGGATACACCCGCAACAAGCTGGCGGCGCAAGACATTCATCTTGAGGTCTGGTGCGAGGCGGCAGGCATGTTGCCCCAGCTTTACCGAGTTGCCGAGCCGTTTTCAGTGCCAGTCTTTTCGTCTGGTGGCTTCGACAGTTTGACAGCTAAGAAACGGTTGGCGGATCGTATTTGCGCAATCGAAAAGCGGGCGATCATCTTGCACCTTGGCGACTTCGACCCCAGCGGTGTTTCCATCTTCGACGCGGTTGCGGAGGACGTCGAAACCTTCGTGATGTCAGACAGGCCGCATGGTCTGGTGGGTGTCGAGTTTGAGCGTGTTGCCCTTATCGGGGATCAGGTTCAATCGTTCGACCTGCCCACGGCCCCTGCCAAGGCAAGTGACAGCCGCTCCAAGAACTGGACGGGAGGTACATGCCAGCTAGAGGCGCTGCCCCCTGACGCGATTGCGGACATTCTCAAGCTGGCAATCGAGCGTCGTATCGACTGGAAACAGTATGCCGAAGATCCCAGCGCAGAAGAAACCGACCGCATGCTGATTAGCGGCCTGTTGCCTGCCCCTGAGTATGGGGAGGGTAACTAGTGGGGCGCGACAAGAGGAACGAAGACCGAGCTGAACATTTCACAAAGATGATCAGGGCCACCATGGAAACGAGCGCTTGGAGGGCGCTCAATCCCACTGCACAGGCTCTCTACCCATGGCTCAAGCTCGAATGGCGCGGTCCCCAGTCAAACAACAACGGTAGAATCCGGCTCAGCGTCAGGCAGGCTGCACAACGCTTGGGAGTGGGCATTAACACAGCCGCCAGAGCATTCCAGGACCTTCAGGCAAAGGGCTTCCTGGTCGTCACTCTCCCGGCCCGTCTGGGCGTGTCGGGAGCCGCAACGTGCCCTTGCTATGAAATAACGGAAATCGCCCTGCCTCACGGCACCGCCAACACAGGGCGGCGTCTGTTCAAAGAGTGGCAAGCAGGTGCTGACTATCCCGTCATCAAGGCAACCGCTCACAACCCGACAGGTCGCAATCAGAATTCAAAACCCTGTCACCAAAATGAGGACAGTAACGTCACCAAATTGGTGACACGCAAAGCCGGGACGTCACCAAAATGAGGACAGGGCGTCACCAAATCAGTGACGAAACAGGCAGTTTTCGAGCCTCGCCCGTCACCAAATCAGTGACATCCTTATCTACCAAGGGGGGTGGCCCACGCCGAACCCTAAAGGCACCAGACAGGCAAATGAGCGGAGCAGTGGAATGAACACTGAATCAGACCGTAAAAACGGCACGAATACGGATGACGGGCGTAAACCCGACGGCACCTATGCAACCGGCAATCCCGGCAAGCCCAAGGGTGCACGCCACAAGACGACACGGGCCGTTGAGGCGCTGCTGGAAGGCCAGAGCGAGGCGCTGACCAATGCAGCTATTGAAAAGGCCCTCAAGGGCGACACGACGGCCCTGCGCCTGTGTCTGGATCGGATAGCACCGCCCCGGAAGGACGCTCCGGTGTCGTTCAACATGCCCAATATCGAAACGGCGGAGGACGCGGCAAACGCGGCCCGCGCCATTCTGAATGCGGTTGCCGCTGGCGATGTCACCCCGTTGGAAGCCGCAACGGTCATGGCGGTTGTGGAGCAGTTCCGCCGCACCCTCGAAACGACGGAAATCGAAGCCCGCATAGCAGCATTGGAGGCGGCAAAATGAGCATCAAGAGCAGATTGAAAGACCTCGAAAAGGTGAGCGGCTCGGATCAGGTCGTAATCACTATGTCCCTTCGGGACGAAGATGAGGCGGGCAACCCTATTCGGACCGGCATGTGCGTTGTTGGCTCCGGGTGGAGCGCAAAGCAGGCCGACGGCGAGTCTGAGGAAGCGTTTCGCGCCCGCGCCAAATCTATCGCGGCTCAGAATGGCGATCACGGCCTATGGGATGGCCCTTGTATTGAAGTTACCATCGGAGGCGAGGAATGACACAGCGAACCCGCGTTGAGAAACTCGAAATGGCCCGCCCCGGTGTCGGTGACGCGCGCACAGTCTTTCGGGTGCTGTTTCGCCCCGGTCCCACCGCACCAATCAGATGTGGGGCATTGGCAAGGACGCTGAGCGGCGTTGTCTATCCGCATGGCAACGAAACGGAAGAAGAATTCCAATCCCGAATAATCGAGGAAAAGAGAGCAGGTAAACGAAATGACTATCTATGAAATCCAGGGGCCGGACGGCAAGACCTACGAGGTTGACGCCCCGGACATGCAGTCCGCCGTTGCGGCCTTTCGGTCGTTCACAGCGCCGCATCAGACGACACAGCAAGGAGATAAAAACGCCCCATCCGGCGGAATGGATATCAACCTTCTTCTGGAAGCCGAAAAGCGCGGTATACTGCCAGCCGACAAAAAGGCGCTGCTTGATGAAGCGCGAAATCGCGGATTGGTGCCTCCGGCGCTGCCAACGTCCGCACAGCAGACGCCCGCAATGGATCAGTCATTGCAGGCGGCATTGCTGGAACGGGCCAAGCGGGAAAAAGCCCGCCGGGTGCAGCAATCCGCGCCGCAGACCAACATGCTTGAGCAGTCAATGAGCGGCGTGAATGAAGGCATCGCAACCACACTTGGCGCGCCGGTTGATCTGGCGACGGGTGCCCTGAACCTTGGCGCGCAAGGGATCAACGCACTTGTCGGGACCGACTTTCAACCCATCGAGAATCCCGTAGGTGGTTCCGGCACATTCCGCGACATGCTTGCCCCAACCATTTCCGACATAGCGCCGCAGACGACAGCGCAGCGCTACGGGCGCAGGATTGGACAGGAAGTCGGCGCAACCGCAATACCGGGTGGCGTGATGGCGCGTACAGCAACGGCCCCTGCAAAGGTGATTGCTGGCGGTATGGCCTCTGCGACCGGTGCGGGTATTGGCGGACAGACGGCCCGTGAAATCGCGCCGGAAAGCGATTTGGCAGACCTCGCGGGCAGCATGATCGGTGGTGGCGTACCAATCGCCACAGCACACGGTATGCGCTCCGGCCCCAAGGCCCCGACACTGGAACAACTGCAAACGCAAAGCGATGCAGGTTACGATGCCGTCAGAGCCTCAAACGCGACCCTGTCGCCGCAGTCTTCCAATGATCTTGCCAATTCAATCGAGGGCGCATTCGGTCCCCGTGTGGCCACGCGCAAACTGAACCCCAAGGCGGCGATTGCTGCGGACGCTCTCGCAGGCGACATGCGCAGCGCACCGATGTCGATTGCGGACGTTGACGAGGCCCGCCAGTGGATCGGGCGAAACGTTGCCGGGTCCGTTGAGAAAGGCGAGCGCGCCATCGGCATGGGAATGAAGCAAACGATTGACGACCACCTTGACGCCCTGACGCCAGCAGACGTCACCGGCACCAATCGCGCGGCGGAAGTTGTGGACACCCTGAAAGACGCCCGCGAAAAAGCGTCTCGGGTCCACAAGTCACAACTGTTCGAAGCGGAAGATACCGGCCTTGTCGCAAAGGGTTTGCGCAGGGCAGCGACCAGCGGCACGGGTGGCAACGAGATTAACGCCATTCGCCAGAATGTGCGCCGCGTACTGGAAAACCCGAAGCTGCGCCGAGGCTACAACGCAGATGAGTTGCAGGCCATGCGCGAGATTGCAGACGGAACCCCAACGCAGAACGCCCTGCGGTTGCTGTCTCGCCTTGCGCCAACGTCAGGGGCATTGCCACTTGGCGGGTTCGCGGGTTCAATGGGTGCAACCGGGGCCACGGGAAACCCTCTGTTCATGGTTCCCTCGGGCGTTGGCTATGCGGCCAAGGCAATGGGCGAGCGCAGCACCAGACGGCAGGTAGAGGGCCTAGGCGAGTTGATCAGAAACAGTGCGCCGTTGCCAAAGAAGGGTCTGAGCGAAGTTGAGCAGAGAATGTTGGCTCAGTTGATTTCGGCACGGGCCACATCACCGACCCCCGACGGACAGCAAGGCGCATTGGCACACCTCTTGCAGCGCCAGCTTCAGGGCACAAATGCACGATAGAGCCACGGTTACGCGTCGGGGTCGTGCCTCAAGCAGATGACCATGCAAAGAAATGCGCAATAGCCGACCAGCCATGGCACAAGCCCGGGATGTATCAGGCAAATCACGACACCAGCCAATAACGTAACACTGGAAAACAGATCAAAGTTCATGACATCGAGGTGGCGTCTGATTGCATGGGGGTCAAGTGCGGCGCAAAAGGCGCAATTGACTGGACAAGCGCCCGCGATACCAAATTCGTGTAGTAGGTCAATTCGGTTGGATAGATTGAACTCATTGGATGTTGGGAGTTGAGCAACGCCACGTGTTCCCTCTATGTTCCCGCAATGAGTCGCGCTTAGCGACCAATACGCGCGCGCGTGTTAGGCTCTTGCAATTCGCAGGAATATCGACGTTGCAGCGGTATCGTTGTTCTCGCTATGTTCGCGCTCATGAATCGACGTTCTACCCCTCAGATGAAAATAGATGACGCGGCCTTCCCGGTGCGCGTCTTCTTGCGTGTGCCGGAGGAAGGGTTGGGCCAGCGGATGGATGCATTGCACCGATGGTTGGAAAGCAACGTCGGGCGCGGTGAATACGCCGTACACGCAGGCGGGCGGCATCCTGGGCGTGACATGCTGGAAGACAGGCTGGCGGTATACACACGGCATCCTAGGGCCGCTGTGGCGCTATTAGAGGCTCTGCCTGACCTGGACCTGTCGGACGGAACAGAATCCGTCGTGTATTCGTCGCCCTACCTGCCGTTTGGGCGGAGGGGATAGCAGGAAGTTACCGGGTAGCAGAGGCGGGTTGAATATCTTTGCGTCATTCGCAACGAAGGGCCGTAGTCCTATTGCATGGTCTCCATGTACCGTTCGCGGAAAAACCGGGACGCGCTATCGATATGGTCGCAGAACTCCAACTTGTAAATTGCCTCGTCCAAAAAAGCGAGGATGGGGTCTGACTTGGCTGTTCCGTCTCCGCCTTGGCGCTGCATCCCCCATCGGCCATCCCAGAATCTGTCTCTCTCTATGCCCTGGTAGCGATTCTCGTCGAAGTATCTTCGGTACTCGTGAATTATGTTCTCTACGAAATCTGAGCAATGCGTCAGCTCCTGTTTCAGCGCCGGTTGGATTTTCGTGCCCCTATCCTTGAGAGCACGTCTAACGTTCCGAAGGGTGATCGAGGCTTGTATTAGCGCCGGTATCTGGCCCTCGCGATATCCCTCGAAGTTCGCAACGATGAGGGTTCGAGATGTGTCTACCGCGTCATATGCGGTCTTTAGGTCCGCAAGTACCGCGCGAAGAAAAGCCTGTTCATCTTCAATCCTTTGATGCTCGCGATCCCTGAGATCGAAAGCCCATCGGATTACGCCAGCCCCAACCACCAGAACGACGAGGCTTGAGCCGGTCTTTGTGAACTCCATGATATACTGGTCAGGCGCAATGCAGTCTCCCAACAAGCAATGATAGTAGAGATACGGTCCCAACCAGAGTCCAAGGCCAACGAAAAAGATGACCGCAAGTATTGCCCAAAAATGCCGTTTCGACTTCATGGCAGATGCCGCACTAGATTTGGCAGAAGTTTCGGTTGAAAATGGTACGCTATGAGCCGACTTTCGCCAAGCCCGACGCCTGCACAGACGCAGTTGCTGATTTGCCGAAGCGTCTGTTAGGTCCGCTATCATTCAGTTGACCGCCGATACGCCGAAGACCGGCTAACGCATACGCGGGACTCACATCTCTTCGACCAATTCCGGACCGTCGTCGCGCATACCGAACCGCTTCACCGGATGATGCTTTAGGATGGCGTCTGCCCCGATCCCGGCGCCATCCGTGCCGCCCATCCACGCCTCCCGTTCATCAGAATTCAGGATAACCGGCATTCGATTGTGGACCTGTTCGACACATGCATTTGCCGGGCGCGTCAGGATTGCGCACGTGTGGATGTCGTTCCAGTGCGATGACAGGCCCGCGAACCACAGGGTTTCCTCGTTGCCTGCCGACAGGATGACATGCGGTTGCTTGTGCCCCTTTTCACCTGTCCACTCATAGTAGCCACCGGCAGGGATCAGGCATCGCCCCGACTTCCACGCATTGCGAAAGGTCGGTTTCTTCGCGGCTTCTTCGATCCGGGCATTGAACGTGGTGGCCTTCCAGTCCTTTGCTTCGCCCTTGTGCCAGAAAGGGATGAACCACCAGCGCATCAGCACCGCGTCACTGTTCAAGGATCGAAGGGCAATTGCGTCCTGGGTGGGCTTGATGTTGTAGCGGCGGGGGAATGGATCAATCTTGATTTCCGAGAGTTCAAACTCGGTGCCGCGCAGGTTCGGGTCTATGTACCGCCCGCACATCTCAGATCAGCGGCACAAACGGCACGTCACACGCGGCCAGGGCGAGCAGGACGGCGAGGTAGATGAACAGCTTCATTGGTCGGTTCTCTTCTTCCTTCGTTCCAAATCGGCCCGCGCGACGGTCCTGCGCCGCGCCGCTCCTTTTGCTCTCAGTTCGCCCGAATTGATCCAGTTCCGAACGGTGGCCGGTGTGACGCCGCAGTAACCCGCCGCCGCTTCGATACTCATACATCCTGACTGTCGCGCTCTTTGGCAATCGCCACACCACTGCCCAACGCCACCTGCCCAGCCTCAAGGAACTGAATGCCACGGACCTCAAGGGCTTTGCGCATCGCCTCGGCGGTCGTATGTTGCAATCCGCCCTTGCCAGTTTCAAAGCGGCTCACGGTTGTGAAGGATACGCCCGACAACTCTGCTAAATCACGAACTCCCAAGCGTAGGGCGTTGCGGGCCATTCTCAACTGCTCTGGCGTCATTATGATAACCTCATATGTATTAATGCATACAGCGTATTGACTATCGGTTGAAAAGGCCCGATATTGATTACACAGTAAGCGGAATTGCATACGGGGTAAAGCTTATGACCTACAACAAATCCGAAATCATGAAACACGCCTGGCGCAAGGCCCGCGCCCTCGGATCGGCAATTGCGTCTGCGATGGGTGGGGTCCGCGCCCTGTTCGCCCAGATGCTGAAACAGGCATGGGCGAACGCCAAAGCGGCAAGGCCAGTCAAACTGACGCGGGAGCAGGCTGCATACCGGCTCATGCTTCATGACAACAAGACCTACTGGAATTCGGCTGACTACCATTGCCGCGACGAACTCGCGCTTGCGGCTCGCGGCGCTTGAAGAACCAAACTAGGAGAACATGAAAATGACCAACTGCAACGCGGATTCCGCGAACGATATCGGTTTGCCTGCGCTTCTGGCGCATATTGAGAAGATGCAAGTCAGGGCTGTATGTGTGCAGTCCCTTATCAGCGCCGCCAGCGCCTTGGTGAACGATCATCGCTATCACGAGGATGTGGGTTCGTTGTGCGACCTTGCCTATCAGGTTGCTGATGAACTGAACAAGGGCTTGGACGCGGTGAGCCTGCCGGAGGTGGCATAATGAACCGCCGCGACCTTCTTGCCGCCGCACCCGCCGTAGCTGTTGCCGGTACGGCGAACGCACTTCCGCTCACCGCCGAATCTGGCGACACGCCGATAATGCGGCTGTTTCGTGAGCACCAAGCCATCACAGATGCAGCCCGAAAGCATGAGAGCAAAGCAATCGGAAAGGCCGAGGACGAAGGGCTTGACCGTCTGTTCCATGTCAGAACGGACCGGATCGAAGATGAAATGATGTCTCTGCCGCAACTTCCGCTTCTGACTTCGCGCGAAGATAATTGTCGCCACCGTCTGCGGCGGATGTGTTCTCGACTGGGATACCCATCCAGTTTGGCAGGAGGCCCGCGCATATGAGATGGTCGGGATCGAGCCACGCTACAAGAAGTCGGAGGCGGTCTGACGGCTGGCCCGGTGCATTCATGGCGTTCACGACGAGACAGGCGCGAGCAGCTCACCAAACAGAGAGGGGGTGATTGACGGCAAGCCAATACTCACCGAAGGCTCGCCATTTTGCGGGCCTTCTCACCGTTTTCGACATTTCAAAAGCAAATTTCATGACCTTCCATTATGACATTAACCGGCGCTGGTCCGACCGGTTTCTGCCGGACATCAAGCGGCTGATTGGTTCGCACCTTCTGAGCACCGCCCCTGATCCGCTGGACCAGTTACACGCAACAGACCTGCTGATGCTGGACGCCCGCGACATGCGGATCGCCGCACGTGTCAGACGACCCGGCTACGCCCTGCGCTATCCGCACCAGTTCACCATCCGCTCTCATGTCCCGTCAGGGGCTGAAACGGAACTGTCCAAGATTGTGAACGGATACGGTGACTGGATGTTCTACGGCCATGTCAGCGCCTCACAAACGCATATAGAGCACTGGCGGTTGATCGACCTTCGGGCGTTCCGAGCGGCCCTCATACGTCACGCAAACGGCGGTCAACAGCTTGTCATGGGTGACCAGGCCAACCCGGATGGCACCTGGTTCAAGTGGTTCGATATCAGGAGCTTTCCAGCAGCGCCGCCGCTGGTGGTGGCGACTTCACCCTACAGAGGCAGATAAATCGTTTGAGCGGGCGATGGGTAAAATTGGGGGCCTATATACTTAACTAGCCAGTGAAGGGTACACCCATGCGAATGGACATAGCGTGCCTCGAAACCTCGAAGAGGCTGGCCATCGCGCCCACGTCATCCTTCAGCCTCACCCGTTCGCGATTGATCGCGTCGCGGGGCATCAATAGATTGGCGGCAAACTTGTTGGCCTCAGTCTCTTCTTTTGGACCAATCAGGGTGTTGTGGTACTTTCCAACCTCGGTGCTTCGGTATGCCCTGTCGTCATCTATGCCATCCCCGACAAGATGCCGGTGAAGCATGAAATGCCCCAGTTCGTGCGAGACTGTGAACCGTTGGCGCGTGTAAGGGTCCAGCGCATTAACGGTCAGGAGAAATGTGTTTCCATCCTTCTCAAGCATCCCAGATACATCGCCCCCCAGAAAAGCTTGGCGGAACTTTAGCCCGAGAGGCGCAGGAAGGGACAAGACGGGCACAGGAATGCTGTTGCGGGCTTCCGTCAGCACATCCCATTGCTCAGATAGGTTCATTTTTCGGCCTCCCCATCATCGTCTTGCGCACCTGCCATCTGGTCTGCGGCCTCGTCGGACACATCGTCAGAATCGAGGAAATCCCTATATGCCTCAAGCAAATCAGGAAGTTCCCTTTGCAAATACTCGTTTGTGACGCGCTCAGCTGTGGCCTCCGCAATTGCCTTGGCTTGCTCTACTGCATGTGCCCTGGCTATAGAGCGAAAGTTCAAGAACGCGAATACGCCACCTAAGACTAAGATAGTGCTAACTATGGCTAAAAGCAACGAAGCGAAGTCTAAACGCCCAAGTTGCGCCGCCACTGCCAGTGCATCATCTATGGCATCTGTGCTGTCCAAAAACGGCCTCCAAGTTTGAAGGCCACCCTTACAGAGCGCCGCCTTTTTCGGCAATACTAACCTTCGATCAGCACTTCGTCGTACTCTCCCGCTGCAAGCGCTTCTTCGTCGTACTCAATGCCCATTGCCTCGATCTTCTTGCGCTTCTTGTATAGGGTGAGTTCCTGTTTGGCGTGCTTTTCGGCATCATCTTTGAGAAAGTCCCTATATCCATCAAAGACCGGGTAATCATTCAGCGTTAGCAGCCTATCGAGTTGCTGGTGAAGGGACTTCATTGTCATCTTTTGACCCGCAAGGGCGCGGGCCTCCGCATATAGCAGGAATTGCTCAGACAGCAGGTGCAGGCGATACAACTCTTCACTCTGCAAGTAATTCTTCCCTGTCTTGGCTTCGGCGATGGTTGGCATTTTTCCCGAGAACGTCTGAACACCCATGTTGTCTTCCCGGTGATCGGCACGGTCCAGAACCAACTTCGATGCGGTCTGTCCAGTGACTGCGTTCAGGAACTTGTCTTGCAGCAGAGCGTAAAAACTGCGGACCTGATTGGACGAAGGCTCATAGCCCGACGCACTGATTTTGAAGCATTCCCGGACCTTAGCATAAACCTGCTTTTCCTCAGACCGAAGTGCGCGCAGTTCGGCGCTGCGTCGATATCAGGATCGTTGAAGGCAGCAGCGCATATGGGTTCACGCAGTTTGCATACATCTTCCGAGTCGTTCCCTTGGTCTAATCGGACGTGAATTTGGCGCGATTTCCCATAGAATCTGGCAAGGCGATGGAGACATAGCTGATAGTACATCCGGTTTACGCTTGTGTCTCGGTTCTCTCCCCGGTTGGCTTTGTGGTTGTACCCGCCAAACTGAGCTATCAAAATGTGGAGTTCTGCCTTGCCTTGTCGGGTTAAGTCAAACCCATAGTCAACCAGCGCCTCGTAAGCTGGCCTTCTCTTGTGCCCGCCCCTGTACGCACTCCAATGAAACTCAGATTGAATTCCGGCCTCGGCCCGCAGCGTCGCAATTTTTGCCGATATCTCGGTTATCCGCTTCCCTGCCACGGCGAACCCGCCAGCGACCATAAACTCATTGTCTTTGCTGCTAGCGTCTCCAAAAAATGTGAGACTTTCGAAGAAGTCGGTAGGTATGCGTGGAATCATCCATCAACAATAACACCCACCATTGGGTACAGAAAATATATTAACAGGCCCGCAGGTGCTTGTTCGGCACCCTTTTCATAGGCGATTGAAACAGTCCTCAGGCCAAGGTGGGGCGATTCTTGGGCAATCAACACATGCTCGGTTCATGCGGTGTCAGTGCAGGCGACGAGACCGCCGCGATTCGTGGTGCACTGCAGTCCAAAATGGTTCGAATTGCTTGCGGGCTGGGCGCTCTTGTCCCCCATATGTCCCCCAATTGGCGATAATAGCCTGCGGCATCACATAGGAATCAACGTAAGCCATTGAAAGCCTTGGTAGCGGAGGAGGGACTTGAACCCCCGACACGCGGATTATGATTCCGCTGCTCTAACCAGCTGAGCTACTCCGCCAAAGGCCCGCGCGTCGTAGGACACCCTGCTCGGGCCGTCAAGAGCCAAATCAGCTCTTGTTGTCTCTTACCGTGTCAATCATCAGCTGCACATTCTCTGGGTCCGCATCCGGCGTGATGCCGTGACCCAGATTGAAGATGTGCGGCCCGCCTGCAAACGCCCGGACAATGGCGCGGGTTTCGTCAACCAGCGCCTGGCCGCCGGCAACCATGTGCGCCGACGCCAGGTTGCCCTGAACGCAGCCATCGACCTGCACATGGGCCGCCGCCCAGCCCGGGTCGACCGAATTGTCCAGCGCCACACAGTCCACGCCTGTCGCCTTGGCAAATCCGACATAGGCATCGCCCGCCTCGCGCGGGAACCCGATGATGGGGATTGCCGGGTGCCTTTGCTTTAGCGCAGCCACGATCTGCCGGCAGGGCTCGACGGCGTATTTGGCGAAGGCCTCGCCCTTGAGCGAACCCGCCCAACTGTCAAAGATCTTGACGACTTCGGCCCCGGCCTCAATCTGCATCGACAGATAGTCGATTGTCGCCTCGGTGATCCGCGCCAAAAGGGCTTCGAACAGCGCAGCGTTTTCCTGCCGCAGCGCGTGGGCGGGGCCCTGATCCGGCGTACCGCGCCCGGCGATCATATAGGTTGCCACCGTCCATGGCGCCCCGGCAAAGCCGATCAACGTGGTTTGCGGGGGCAGTTCACGGGTCAACAGGCGCACGGTTTCATATATCGGCGCCAGCGTATCATGAATGTCGTCAGCTGGCTTGAGCGCATCAAAATCGGCTTGGGTTGTCACCGTGGAAAGGCGCGGCCCTTCTCCGGTGACAAACCACAGATCCGCCCCCAAGGCCTGTGGCACCAGCAGGATGTCGGCAAACAGGATCGCCGCATCGAACCCGTAGCGGCGGATCGGTTGCAATGTCACTTCGGTTGCCAACTCGCTGTTGTAGCACAGCGACAGGAAATCGCCGGCCTGTGCGCGGGTGGCGCGGTATTCGGGCAGGTATCGGCCCGCTTGCCGCATCATCCAGATCGGCGGCACATCCTGTGGCTCACCCGCCAGCGCGCGCAAAATCGTCTTTGTCTGTGCCATGTCTGCCCCCGTTTCAACTCTGCGCCCTGCGTCCCGCCTGCGTCGATTATTGTCAACCCCATGCGCTTGTAAGGGCAATATGACGCGACTAAAGAGGGGGCATGATACAGAATACCCCCTCGCCCTCCGCGCCGCTCAAGATCGGCACCCGTGGCTCGCCTCTGGCGCTGGCTCAGGCGCATGAAACCCGTGACCGGTTGGCGCAGGCCTTTGATCTGCCGCCCCAGGCGTTCCGGATCGTTGTGATCAAGACCACCGGAGACGCAGTGCAGGATCGTCCGCTGAAAGAGATCGGCGGCAAGGGCCTTTTCACCAAAGAGATCGAAGAGGCGCTGTTGTCGGGCGGCATCGATATTGCCGTGCATTCGATGAAAGACATGCCGGTGTTGCAGCCCGAGGGGCTGGTTCTGGACACCTATCTGCCGCGCGAGGATGTGCGCGACGCCTTCATCTCATCGACGAAATCCGCCCTGACCGATCTGGCACCGGGCGCGGTGGTGGGCACGTCCAGCCTGCGCCGCAAGGCCCAGTTGCTGAACCGCCGTCCCGATTTGAACGTGGTCGAGTTTCGCGGCAATGTGCAGACCCGGCTGAAAAAGCTGGGCCAAGGCGTCGCGGAATGCACCTTTCTGGCGATGGCCGGGCTGAACCGGCTGGGACGCAGCGACGTACCTGCGACACCGATTGACGAAAGCGACATGCTGCCTGCCGTCGCACAGGGTGCCATTGGCATCGAGCGGCGCGGCGATGACACCGCAACCGCGGATATGCTGGCCGCGATCCACGATACGATCACCGGACAGCGGCTGGCGGCGGAACGGGCCTTTCTGGCGGCGCTGGACGGATCTTGTGAAACCCCGATTGCCGGGCTTGCAGTGTTGGAGGGCGGCATATTGCGATTGCGCGGCGAGGTGCTGCGCCCGGATGGCAGCGAGGCCATTGCCGACGATAAATCCTGCCCCGTTGCCGAAGGTGCCGAACTGGGTCGCGCCATGGCGGCCGACCTGCTGAGCCAGGCCGGGGCCGGTTTTTTCGACTGGCACAGCACCAGGTGACGCAACGCCGTATTTGACAGGTCGGGTCCGGGTTGAGACGCTGTTTGCGGAGGACTCTTTATCATGACCCCTGGAAAGGCCTATCTCAGCACCGAAGAGATCCGCCCGCTGGCAGAGCGCTCGAATGCGATGGGCGCGTGGCTGGTGCTGCACTGTTGGGGCACGATTGCGGCAGCTGTGGTGTTGTTCGGGCTTTGGCCCAATGTGCTGACATTCGGTTTGGCGGTGCTCGTGATCGGATCACGACAATTGGGTTTGGCGATCCTGATGCACGAAGCGGCGCATAACGCGCTGTTCAAATCGCGTAAATGGAACGATTTTGCCGGTGAATGGCTGTGTGGCCGTCCAATTCTGGCCGAGCTGTCCGCCTATCGGCATTATCACCTGTCACATCACCGTTTCACCCAGACCGACAAGGATCCGGATCTGGTGCTGTCGTCCAAGTTCCCGACCAGCCGGGCATCTCTGAAGCGCAAGTTTCTCCGCGATCTGACCGGACAAACCGGCATCAAGCAACTGACTGCACAGATCCTGATGTCGGTTCGTCTGGCCGGAGACCACGAGGCCGTGGAAGCCGCCGCCAGTGATTTTGCCCAGGCGTTCAAGGCCCGCGATCTGTTCAAATCCCTGCCCGTCTTCATCGGCGTCGCGGTCCTCATGGGGCTGTTGGGTGACTGGTGGTGGGGGCTGGCTTTCTGGCTGCTACCGTATCTGACCTGGTTTCAATTTGTCCTGCGCGTGCGCAACATTGCCGAGCATGGTGCCACGGAAGTGTCGCAAAACCCGTTGCAAAATGTACGCACCACGCTGGCTGGGCCACTCGCACGGCTGTTTGTCGCCCCGTATTGGGTAAACTTTCATCTTGAACATCACATGGTGATGCATGTGCCCTGCTGGCAGCTGAAGAAGATGCATGACCTGCTGCTGCAAAAGGGGCTGGGGGGACAGATGCGGGTCGCGCGGTCCTATGGGCAGGCGCTGGCCGAGGCGGGATGGCGTCGGGCCTGACGCCCCGCCCCGCGCCCCCTACTGTACCCGGCCGGGCAGACTCAGATCGCCCGAGGCGATATCGAACACGTCCGTAACGCACAGCAACGGCGCATGGATGTTGGCGTTGACCCGCAACGCTGCGGTTACGCCATCGTAACCGATCTCGGCCTGTGCATCGGTCAGGGCAACGGTGACGGTAATTTCGGCACCATCAAACAGCGGCGAAAATCCGGGACTGTCCAGAAACAGCGGCAGGCCCGGCCAGGTCACGGGAAGCTTCGGCGTTTCACCTTCGGGGATGTCGCGCACGCCCAGGGCACCGGTGCCGCAGGCCGGTGTCGGGGTCAGCACCACCCAATGGCTGTGCCAATCATCGCCGTCATTCCCCGGATCTCCGTCGCGGTTTTCATCATACAGCGGCGTATCGTCAAAATCCGGATGGCTGGTCGCGGCAAGCGCAAGAATGCCTGTCCCGCCCTCGAACCCGACCGCAGAGGGATCCAGCGTGGTTGGCCAGACATAGGACAGCACCTGCGCCCCACCCAGCTGACCTGTGGGCTCCGGATGATCCGCCCCGGCCATGCCCGCGGTGGTCATGTGAAAGGTCACGTGTCGACCGTTCCGATGGGCGTGGGCCGCCAGAATGTCAAAGGCGGCGTTGCCCCCGGGTTTGGCCTCTGACGTGATGGCGTCGGACATGCCACTGGCATGTTTCCCGCCGGCCAGCAGTGGCGCGGCCAGGCACAGGATTGCAGCGGTTGTCGGAAGGATGCGGTGCATGGTCTGTCCTCTCAAATCATGGAGTCTCATTATTAGTAGCGAATCGCTATTATTGCAATCTCTATTTCGACTCGCTATCAATGGGCATGGATGACCCACAGCAGATTCAATTTACAATCGACCGGCTGGCACGGCTCAGCGCTGCCGAAGCCTGGGCGCAGGGCCTGAACCCGACCCAGGCGGCGGTGCTGTCCTATCTGTGCCGGGCCAATCGTTTCAGCCGTTCGCCCAGCCATGTGGCGAACTATCTTGCCAGTACCCGCGGCACGGTCTCGCAGACGCTGAAGACTCTGGTGCGCAAGGGGCTGGTCACCGAAACGCGTAACAAAGCCGACCGCCGCAGCATCCACTATGACGCGACTGCAGCGGGACGTGCGCTGGCGCAATCCGTGCCCAGCCTGGATGCTGCCGCCCGGTCGCTGGCCACGGGTCGGCTGGCACAGGCGAACGAAACGCTGGCGGACATCCTGCGTCAGGCCCTGGCCACACGGGGGATGCGCAGTTTCGGCCTGTGCCGGACCTGTGCCCATCACGAGAGGCGGGGCGGTGGCGGGTATTGCCACCTGTTGAAGGTCAATCTGCAACCTGTCGATGTCGGCCAGATCTGTCACGAACACAGTGCCTGAAGGTGTGATTTGACCGATAGGTCGCGAATCGGCACCTTTGACCGTAGGCGGCAAGAGGGCTGACATGAAACATCTGCTGATCGTATTGATACTGTGTCTCGCGCAGACGGCCATGGCGCAGGATCGCGCGCAGGCCGACAAGGTCCGGCAGGTGTTGCAGCGGATCGGTTTGCCGGACGGGTTTCACATCGACCTCTATGCTCTGGTACCAGGCGCACGGCAGATGGCCCTGTCGCCCAAGGGCGATGTGCTGTTCGTCGGCACACGCCGGTCAGGGGTCTGGAGGATTCCCGATCACGACAGAAACGGGGTGGCCGATACGATCGAGAAATTCGCCGCTGCGGTCGATTTCGATATGCCTAACGGGGTCGCGGTAGACCGCAATGGCACCCTGTTTGTGGCCGAACGCAACCGGATCCTGAAATTTCCAAACGCCGACCAACCGGGCCAGCCCCCCGCCCCGGTGGCGGTTGTGCCGCAGGGCCAACTGATCCCGCCGGACGAACAAAGCAATACCCACAGCGCGCGGGTGATCAGATTCGGGCCTGACGGGTGGCTGTATGTTTCACTGGGTCAGCCTTATAATGTCGCACCCAGAAGCAAGCTGGCATTGTATGACCGCACCGGAATTGGCGGCATCATCCGCCTGCGTCCCGATGGCAGCAAGCGCGAGGTCTATAGCAGAGGGATCAGAAACTCGGTCGGGATGGATTTCCATCCGGTGACCGGCGAACTGTGGTTCACCGACAATCAGGTCGATCTGATGGGCGACGACATCCCACCGGGCGAGATCAACCGACAATCCGCGCCGGGGCAGCATTTCGGTTTTCCCTGGTTTGGCGGCGGTGCGGTGCGCACCCGGGAATACCGCGACGACGATGTTCCGTTGGCAACGGTCATGCCGGTGGTGGAAACCGTGGCCCATGCCGCCGATCTGGGCATGAGCTTCTATGCCGGAACGCAATTCCCGCGCAGCTACCGGCACGCGCTTTTTTCGGCCCAGCACGGATCGTGGAACCGCAGCGAACCGGTGGGCGCACGGGTGATGGTGACCACGTTTGACGCGTCGGGCAAGGCGCGGACCCGACCCTTTGCCGAAGGCTGGTTGGCGGCAGATGGCGGCTATGACGGCCGGCCCGTGGACGTGATCCAGACCCCGGACGGCGCACTTTTGGTGTCGGACGATTTTGCCGGGGCCATCTACCGCATCCGCTATGCACCCTAGGCGGGGTTGCATTGGCGGGCAGAGCTTGTCACTGAAACACCGCAAACGAACAGGAGAGATCATGCAGCGTGTCTTGACCGAATTCGGAATGGGAACATCACTGCGGCGTGGCGATTACACCCAAGCTGTTGATTGTCACTGAGAACTGACCCGGCAACTGCAGAAATTGTCATTGAGAATTGACCCATGTGCAACCTTGCCCCTGCTTGATTCAGCTGGGGGCTATTGGAGTGGTAGACATGGGATTTTTGAGGGTCATTCGGAAATGGGCGCTGCGAGACAAGATGCCCATTCGCGAGATTGCGCGGCGAACAGGCGTGTCTCGCAACACGATCAAGAAATATCTGCGGGCCGGGATTGTCGAACCCGAATTCCAGAGACCGGACCGGCCGAGCAAGCTGGATCCGTATGCTGAGAAGCTGACAGCTTGGTTGCTGTCTGAGCAGCGCAAAACACGCAAGGAGCGGCGGACTGCCAAGCAGATGCATGCCGATCTGGTGCAGCTTGGCTTTGATGGCTCATATGAGCGGGTCGCGGCCTTTGTGCGGGACTGGAAGGGTGAACGGCAACGCGCGTATCACACGACTGACCGCGGGGTCTTCGTTCCGCTGGTGTTCCAGCCTGGCGAGGCGTTTCAATTCGATTGGAGCGAGGACTGGGCCTATGTTGGCGGCGAGCGGATCAAGCTTCAGGTCGCCCATATCAAGCTGTCGCACAGCCGCGCCTTCTTGGTGCGGGCCTATCTGCTGCAAACGCATGAGATGCTGTTCGATGCCCACTGGCATGGCTTCCGGGTGTTTGAGGGCGTTCCGGGGCGCGGCATCTACGACAA
Organism: Sedimentitalea nanhaiensis DSM 24252; assembly: GCF_000473225.1. Classification (GTDB taxonomy): domain Bacteria; phylum Pseudomonadota; class Alphaproteobacteria; order Rhodobacterales; family Rhodobacteraceae; genus Sedimentitalea; species Sedimentitalea nanhaiensis. Next base: position 3,717,649 of record NZ_KI421509.1, on the reverse strand, counting down.
CATGAAGACAGCCGTCGACCGGGTTGGTGTCGGAAAGAAGCGCGATGTAAACGCACGGTTCCTGTCGATGACCAGCCATTATGTCTTTGATCCCGAGTTCTGCAATCCAGCGGCAGGGTGGGAGAAAGGTCAGGTCGAGAAGAATGTGCGCGATGCCCGCCACCGGCTCTGGCAGCTCATGCCCGCCTTTCCGGACATGGATGCGCTGAACATCTGGTTGGAAGACCGCTGCAAGCTCCTGTGGGCCGAGACTGCGCATGGCACCCTACCTGGCAGCATTGCCGATGTCTGGGAGGCCGAAAAGCCCGCGCTGATGCCACTGCCCACAATGTTTGACGGCTTTGTTGAGCAGAGCAAGCGGGTGTCTCCCACCTGCCTGATCACATTCGATCGCAATCGCTACTCAGTGCCCGCCAGCTTCGCAAATCGACCCGTCAGCCTGCACATCTACCCCGAACGGCTGGTCATCGTCGCCGAAGGGCATGTGGTCTGCACGCATGAGCGCATCATTGAACGATCGCACCGTCAGCCAGGGCGCGTCATTTATGACTGGCGCCATTACCTCGCCGTGGTTCAACGCAAGCCGGGCGCATTACGGAACGGTGCTCCCTTCGTTGAGATGCCAGAAGGGTTCCGGAAGCTGCAGGATCAGATGTTGCGCAGGCCCGGTGGTGATCGCGAGATGGTCGATGTCCTGTCACTGGTGCTCCACCATG
>NZ_KI421509.1:3593420-3716833 GCF_000473225.1 Sedimentitalea nanhaiensis DSM 24252 | reverse complement strand
CATGAAGGCAGCACGCTTCCCGGCATACAAGGATCTCTCTGGCTTCGACTTTGCCGCCAGCGAAATCCGTGAAGCCTTGGTCCGCCAGTTGCATCGCTGCGAGTTCATGGATGGGACCGAAAACGTGGTGCTGATCGGAGGCCCAGGAACTGGGAAATCGCATGTCGCCACCGCTCTTGGCATCCAAGCGATCGAACATCACCGTAAACGCGTCCGCTTCTTCTCGACGGTTGAGTTGGTCAATGCGCTGGAGCAGGAAAAGGCCCAAAACAAGGCGGGGAAGATCGCTGAGGCGCTGGTGAAAACCGACTTGGTGATCCTGGATGAGTTGGGATATCTGCCGTTCAGCGCTTCGGGAGGCGCGTTGTTGTTCCACCTTCTCAGTAAACTCTACGAGCGCACCAGCGTCGTCATCACCACGAACTTGAGCTTCAGCGAATGGGCCAGCGTGTTCGGCGATGCGAAAATGACCACCGCGCTACTCGACCGCCTTACCCACCGCTGCCACATCCTGGAGACCGGCAATGACAGCTATCGGTTCAAGGCCAGCTCGGAGACAGCGAAAAAGAAACGAAAGGAGACAGCAGCATTGACGCCATCATGACGCAAAGAACATAACAGCTGGGTGGGTCAAGTCTCGGTGACAATGCCGGGTCAGTTCTCAGCGACAATCAACATTCGGAACGCATGGCAAGGACCCTTGACAATCTTCACCCAGCATACATACGAAAATATACTATTGCAACATTGATGATGCGTATGGCGGTTGCGGCGATCAGCAAGATCGCGAGCTGACAGCCTCGCCCGTCGTCATCCACCACGTTGCGCGCGGCACCAGTCCCATGGCTTGTCAAAGCGTCCGAGCCATCTCGATCGTCAAATGAGTCTCGAATTGCCCTTAAATCGGTTCTGCAAGAATTTGTGTGGCGGATAGGATGCAGTCGGCCTCTCAGCAGTTCTGGACCGGCTCAAGAGCAGACGGAACCTTGAAGGCTTCGAGCCTCGTGAGTTCGAGGACCAGGCTAGGCTTGCTTGTCTCCTGCAGGCGCTCTTGAATCAGTCCGTGCATCCGATTCAGGTCGCTTTCCCTGAGCTTGCACTCGCAGGCGACGCCGATCACGTCGTCATGACCTGTCATGATCCCGGTGAACATGGTTCTCCTCTTCTTCCGGCTTGCCGTGACCGTAGAGGTCGGCGTTTTCGTGTGCGCGGTCTTCGTGTTCGAACTCCAGGCTGGAATGGGCGATGTTGAAGTCCTCCTTTAGCCGGTCCTTGATCGCTGCCTTGATCTTTTCGATTTTATGCCAGCCCCCCGCTGTCAGCACCACGTGGCAGTCCAGCGCCGCATTGTGCTCCTCCATCTGCCACAGATGCACGTGGTGTACGTCCGCGACACCATCGACGCTCCGCATTGCCTCAACGACGGCTGCATTGTCGATGTCGGGTGGGCTGCCGAGCATCAGGGTTCTGATCGGACCGCCAATCTCAGTGAAAGCCAGATAGAGGATGTAAAGGGCAATGCCGATGGTAATTGCTGGATCAACCCATCTCATGTCGTAGAGGATAATCAGGGACCCTCCAATGATGACTGCCACAGAGGCCAAAGCGTCCGACAGGTTGTGCAGGAAAAGCGCACGGATGTTCACACTGCCTTTCTGCATCGAATAGGTAAGTAGCGCCGTCAACGTGTCGACGACCAGTGCCACACCGCCCAGGATCACCACCGTCCAACCAGCGACCTCGGGCGGGTCGATCATCCGCATGCCACCCTCATAGATCAGGTAGAAGCCGATCAGGATCAGGGTCGTGTAGTTGATGAGTGCGGCGACGATTTCAATCCGACCATAGCCGAAGGTCATGCGTTCATCGGCGGGTCGTCTGGCGATTTTGCGTGCAACGAATGCGATCACCAGTGACGCCATGTCCGAGAAATTATGCAGGGCATCGGCGATCAGTGCCAGGCTGCCGGAAAAGATGCCTCCAATGATCTGCGCGACGGTCAGAAGACCGTTGGCCCAGATTGCGATGGAGACCCTACGATCACCTGATTCAGGATCAATGTGGGTATGGCCATGATCATGCGGCACGGTTCTTCTCCTCATGGCTGTGGTTCGGTCGACTGAGTCCAGGGACCTTTGGCAACATTCCACGACGGATGCGGCGAACACGAGCATTCATCCAGTGACGGATGACGTGGCGATAGAGAAAATCACGCGCAGATCCGAAGTTCTGACTATACTTCAAGTAAAAGTCGTCGGGCGCATCAAAGGTTCCAAAATCACGAACGATACCGGTTCTCTGAATATAAGTGCTGCCGCCGCTCCAACTGACTGGTGGCGCACTCAGGCAATCCGTTCCGGCCCCGTAGCCGCAAAGGCTCTCTGTTTCGCTGAATTCCTTCTGAAGCGACTGCAGGAAGGGGGCGTCTAGAATGAAGCCTTCGAGATTGATCCAGCCCTCTTCTGTTTCGACTTCGACCCACGAGTGCAGAATTTCGGACGGTGCGAGGGGGTAGACTAATTCGGGCACCACGCCACGCTGCAGGGCCTTGTGGATGGTGAAGCCGTGCAGTCGGCAGCGGATGCCTACGCTGCGCAGCAGTGCCATGAGAACGTCCCTTTCGTGTTGCACTGCCCGTAGCCGTCGGTCAGCACCGCAGAGGCGGGAATGTCGTCGACGCGGTTGTAGCCGAACGCAATCTCGTTTCGGACAAAGTCATAAACCGCGCCAATCCGGTCGACACGGGCAAGGTCATGCCAGCCACGATCTCGTACCAGGTTCGAGATTGAGGGCGAGTCAAAATCCAGCAGTCTTGTTGCGGTTAAATAGGAATCGGTGGGTGCCACAGGGTCTCTCCTCGAATCATTCACGAGGAGTCTTAATCTCTACAGAGACTAGAGAGACAAGCCTTTTCTCAAATGTCACTTTCGATCATGATTTTATCCGATCGTGCCAAGGGCCGGGAAGGTTTCGAGCAGCCAGAAGGCAAGGCGGCTGATCTGACCCGTCATCACGCCGATACCCATCAGCACCATCAGACCGCCCGATATACGATAGAGCCATCGACCAGCAGCACCGATCCGCTTGAGCCTGCCTGCAATCTCGTTGGTGAAGAGCGCTATGATCAGAAACGGTAGTCCAAGTCCTGCGGAGTAGATTGCCAGCAAGGCCATCCCGTCCGCCCCAGATGTCGCGGTCACTGCCAGGATCGACCCGAGCACAGGGCCTATGCAGGGCGTCCAGCCAAATGCAAAGGCAAGGCCCAAAAGGTAGGCTCCGACGGCGCTGCCGCCGTCGACTTTCACGTCGGGCCTCGTGTCACGCATCATGGCCGGGATCTTGATCGCGCCCATCATGACAAGTCCGAACAAGACGATCAAAACGCCACCCGCAAGCCCGAGTTCGTATTTCCAGCGCAAGAGCATCCCGCCCAAAAGACTTGCCCCGGCCCCGAGCGCCACGAAGACTGTCGAAAATCCGAGCACGAACCACAAACTCAGGACCACGCTGCGCGCCCGTTCGGCAAAGCTGCGCGTCGCCCCGGCTTTTGCGGCGGGCTGTCCCGCGATGTAAGAAACGTAGCCAGGTGCAAGAGGCAGGACGCAAGGCGACAGAAAGGAAATAGCACCACCCAGAAAGGCCGCGACGATTCCAACACCTGAAATTTCGAACATTCAATTCCTGCCTTGCTTTAGCCTGTGAAACGCGCACCGTTGTAAAAGCTAAAGCTACTGTAGGAGCAATGCCGTTTTATTACGCTCCGCGGGGTGCCGCGAGGATGATGGCGGCACCCAACAAGCATACAGTGGTGCCGAGCAGATCCCACCTGTCCGGCCGGTGCCCTTCGGCGAGCCACATCCAGAGAATGGACGCGGCAATATAGATCCCACCATAGGCGGCAAAGGCGCGTCCCGCAGCCACAGTGTCGACCTGAGCCAGAAGCCAGCCGAACGCCACCAGCGCCGCCACACCGGGGACAAGCCAAAGTGGGGACGCGCCAAGACGCCACCATGCCCAGATGGCAAAGCATCCGGCGATCTCAGCCAAGGCCGCGAGCGGATAGACGAGCACTGCGGTCATCTCAGGCGCCGATCTCGTCGTGGTCCGTCAGGCACTCGGAATGGTCGCGCAACACCTCCAGCACACGGCAATCGGCCGTGTGCCCGCCGCTGCATTCGTGCACCATCCTCTGCAATTCTGTCCGAAGGGCTTCAAGTCGGGCCATACGTTGCTCAACCTGCTTGAGTTGTCGGCGAGCGATGGCATCGGCCTCCGCGCACGACTTGTCTGGATGATCGCTCAGATCAAGAAGCTCACGGATTGCGTCCAGCGAGAACCCGAGTTGCCGCGCATGCCGGACGAAAGACAAGCGGTCAAGCTCACTATCTCCATAGCGCCGCTGACCGCCAGCCGATCGCCCGGGCTCGGGCAGGAGTCCGATCTGCTCGTAATAGCGGATCGTCTGCACCTTCGTCCCGGTCCTTTTTGCCAAAGTGCCGATTGTGAGCATATCACCTCTCCAAACTATCTACAGCCCGTGTAGCTTTAAGCGTTTTTTTGCACAAGTTCCGCTCGGCATCTCACAGGTCAGTGAACATCGCTCTTTCATCCAGAATAGGTCTTGAACCTACAGTAGCTAGAGGGTGTAAACGCGCCTAAAATATAGAATCAAATTCGGGCGGAGCGGCGTGCGGCTATCAGGTCTTCAGAAAGTACTACGGGTTTTGGCGGGTGTGGCGGCGCTCGTTTTCATCTGGTCGTTGTTGTGGTGCGACTATTTTGTCGCCCAGCATCGGGTCTCGACGGGCGCACTATCGTAAGTATCGTGAACAGACAAAAAAGGACTAACCTTGAAACGGCGCTAGCCTGAGAGCGCGACACCATGGAGAGCGGGTCCAGCTTGTGTTCGACGCGGAAAAACGACTGTTTTGTAGGAAGCCCAGACGAGCATCGCTGTCGCCTAGTTAGTCGGAGTCTTGGCTCTGCCCACTGTTTGAGGGGTCGACGCCGTCACAAAGGCGTTCGGGACTAGCACGTTGCTGTAACTTCCCGAGACTGAGCGCGAAGAAAAAGAGGTCAGAATATGCGTACAACCTTGGCAGGGTATCAGGGATTGCTTATCAGTCTCGCACTCTTTCTTGTTTTTGTGGCAAGCCCTGTTCGCGCCTTGGAATCCAATGCGTATCGTTCCGAAGTTCTGACGGCACGTTTGATCGTCGCGGAAGCAGGAATCGCCCCAGGATCGCAGTTCCTTTCGGCGGGTTTGAAGATTGAACTGGAGGAAGGATGGAAAGCGTACTGGCGGTCGCCAGGCGAGGTTGGCCTGCCGCCAGAGATCGATTGGGAGGGGTCCACAAACCTTGAATCCGTCGACATGCTTTGGCCCGCACCCACGCGTTTCCGCGCCTTCGGAATTGAAAATTTCGGCTATGCCAAACAAGTAATATTTCCATTGCAGTTGCGGCTTGCGAACTCTGATAGAGCGGCCGAGCTGAAGGGACTCGTCGATCTGCTGATCTGCTCCAATGTGTGCATTCCGGAAAGGTTTGAATTGACACTCCCTGTGCCATTGGGAACGGGCGTCGATGCGAAAGCCGCGACCGATATCGCGACATGGGCCGCTCGCGTACCTGTTGCAGGGCCAGAAAGTGCAATAGCGGTCTCGGGCGCATCGCTGAAGCAGGATCAGGCATTGGTTGTTCAAATGACGCGGCCTTCTGGCTGGAACAATCCCGATCTTTTTCCAGAGTTTGGTGCAGGCTCTGCATTCGGCGCACCCGACATCCGCCTTACAAGTGATCACACCGGTCTCTGGGCAAGTATCCCGATTCTCGCGTTAAGCGAGGAACAAACCTCCCTTCGAATTACGGTCGTAGACGAGGATGTCGCGGTTACATTCGATGATGTGAACACTACCGACGTTGTACCTGCGCCACCTTACGCATCCGAGACCAGCCAAGATAGGGGTCAGTTTTTCCCGATTCTCTTGCTGTCCTTCCTGGGAGGGTTGATACTGAACGCAATGCCATGCGTCTTGCCAGTTCTATCGATTAAGTTCGGGTCGGCGCTCCGAATGAAGAATCGCTCCCTTTCACAATTGCGCGCGGGATTTCTCGCTACGGCTGTGGGAACTGTTGCTTTTATGTGGGTGCTGGCCTTGGCGGTCATAGCGCTGCAGACGCTCGGATATGCCGTTGGATGGGGTGTGCAGTTTCAGAATGCATATTTCCTAATTGCACTCATTCTCGTTGTCGGACTCTTTGCGGCAAATTTGTTTGGAGTTTTTGAAATTTCTTTGCCCAGCAGCTGGATGGTTAGGCTATCTGGCCGCTTTGGGCGGGGGTATGCCGAAGACTTCTCCACCGGCGCTCTGGCTGCGATACTTGCAACGCCTTGTTCAGCCCCGTTGCTGGGGACAGCCATTGCCTTCGCCCTTTCTGGCACGACAGGCGATATACTTGCGGTTTTCACAGCGATGGGGATTGGGCTTGCACTGCCATATATTCTGGTTGCCGCTTGGCCTGGTTTCCTGTCTCGACTGCCCAAACCGGGACCCTGGATGATAAGCGTGAAGATCGTTCTCGGATTGCTGCTTGCCGGAACCGTTGCATGGCTATGCTGGGTCTTGATTGGTGTGACGTCGCCAACTCTCACAGGCCTGGTGCTGCTGGGTCTTGGGCTCATCGTACTGGCGGCGAGAGCCTATCAGGTTCAGCCTCGTAACGGTTTGCTGTGGGGAATGACTGCGGTTTTGGGCATGACGTTGGCGGCCCCTGCACTGCTGCCAAAAAGCTCCGATGATGTAACAGCCTCGATCACTTCTTACTGGGTCGAGTTCGACCGGTCCCGGATCGCGCGTGAAGTGTCGCAGGGCAAAACTGTCTTCGTGGACGTTACTGCGGATTGGTGCATCACTTGTAAAGCAAACAAAACCCTGGTCCTGGATCGTGAACCAGTTTTGGGAGCACTTGGCGAGGAAGGCGTGATTGCGATGCGCGCGGATTGGACGCGACCGGACGCGAAAATCCAATCCTATCTCGAGGCGCACGGCAGATACGCAATTCCGCTCAACATCGTCTACGGTCCAGATGCTCCTGAAGGTATCATTTTATCTGAACTACTATCTGCGGATGCCGTTCTCGAAGCACTGTCGGCTGCCAATCTCAGCGCTGTCCGAAAACGATGACATAGTGCCGTTGCATTGCTCAAGGGAGGCAGAACCTACAGTGGTTTAGTTTCAGGTGAAAGGAAAGCTGTTATGTATCTGAGACCACGCGGCCCCAATTTATTTGTTGATCCGATCCAATCGGGCCGTGGCGGCGGCACGCATAGGGTCGGTTTCCGGAAGGCTTTCGGCCAAGGTGCGCGCATTGTCGGCGGCGTTCTGGGCAGCATCAAAGTCACCCAATACACTGTACGCCTCCGCAAGCCGAAGCCATCCTTCAAGATTGTCTTGGTCATCCAACAATCGCGCCGCCAAGCGGTCAACCATGGAGCGGACGAAAGCGCTGCGTTCCTCGACCGACATGTCCTGAGCGGCCTCGATATCGGCCGCACCGGGGCTACGCGCGTCCCGAGAGTCCGGAAAGAAATCAGCTAGGGTGACAGGGCTCTCTCCAACCTGTTCCCCCAATCGGTTGGCGACAGACAGGAAAAGTTCCATCCACGGATAGGCGCGATCCGCTCTCTTGAGGCGCTCGATCAAAAGCGTCCTCGCTTCATCTGGAACCCCGTCCTGTTCGAGGATCCGGGCTCTATAGAAAATTGGGCCTGGATCATCGGGGTCCATCTCCGATGCGCGTTCGATCACGCTTTCCGCTTGCGGCGTCACGATCCCGTTCTCGGCTGCGATCAAGGCCTCGGCATATAGCAATAGGGTTGAGATATCTGCATTGTCGCGGACAGTGACGCGTTCGAATGCATCGGCGGCATCATCGTAACGAGCCATACGCATATAGGTCTGACCGAGCAGAACCCAACCATCACTTGGTCCACCAGACTCGTCTGCTTCAAGCCGGGTTTTTAGTCTCTGGGTCAACTCTGAGAGGTTTGCGGCTTCCTGGGTTTCAGATGCGCGAGACGCCAGAGGCTGGCTTTCGATCTGTGGCGAGCCGATTTGAGAATACAGAGCGAAGGCTACCAATGGCGTGGCAATGGCGGACGCGAAGATGGTGCTTCGCCCACTTGCGCGCGACGATTCACGTGTCGCAAGCCGACCGGCAGCCAGAATGCGGCGTTTGATTTCAACCCTGGCCGCGTCGGCCTCGGTAACGGATATCAGATTCCGCTCTTGATCAGTATCAATTTCGGAAAGCTGATCCTTGAGGATAACCAACGCTCCATCCTTTCTGTTCAGGACTTCACCCGTTCGATAGAGACCGGACAAGAACAGAAGGACAGTGATGGATGCCATCGCGCCTAACACCAACCAAATCATGGGTCTCTCCGTCCTTCATTTTCATGAAAAATGGCTTCGAACTCACGCTCTTCATCGGGGCTCAGTGGATCAGCAGTGCCATCAAGAACGGCCCTGCTTCGGCACCTGATTGTGACAAAGACAACGCCAATCCCAACGGCAAAAAGAACCGCTGGTCCGAACCACAACAGATACGTGGCGGGTTTCAGTCGCGGCCTGAACAGGACGAAGTCACCATATCGATCTACGAAAAACGCAATGATCTCGTCATTTGTTTCACCTGCAATCAGACGTTCGCGCAGCAAGGTGCGCATCGTTCGGGCAACACCCGCATTTGAGCTATCGATATCCTGATTCTGGCAGACAACGCAGCGTAGCTGCTTTGAGAGCTCCCGGGCGCGCGACTCAAGCACCGGATCATCCAGCAACTCATCTGGCTCCACAGCCCATGCCGCGGTTGTTGCGGCAAGCATCAGCACCAGTGAATAGAGCCAACTCTTCATGATTGACCACCTGCTGCGGCCAACGCAGCACGAATTTCATCCTGTGCCTCTGGCGTCACAATGGGACCAACGTAGCGATAGACTACGATACCGTTCGCATCGATCACAAACGTCTCAGGCACCCCCGAAATACCCCATTCGATACCGACCCGGCCCTCGCTGTCTGATCCGATCCTCTCATAGGGGTTGCCAAGCTCCTCCAGCCAGTTTGCGGCATCTGCTGGTTTGTCCATGTAGTTAATCCCCATCAGCCGAACACCGTCCTGTTCAACAAGCCTGGTTAGCACCGCATGCTCAGCACGACAGGGCACGCACCATGAAGCGAATACATTGACCAAAACCGGCTCGCCAATGCTACGAAGGGCTGCGGCCGACAGTCCGGGGGTCTGCGTGCTCTCTACCGGTGGAAGCTCAAAATCCGGAACTGGTTCGGAGACCAAAGCGGAAGGAATTGCGTTAGGATCTCGGTCTGGGTTGAGCCCCCAGAACAAAAATCCACCCAAGACCACTGCGACCAGCGCTGGCATCGCGAGAAGGATTTTCTTCATCATATCATTCCGCCGGTTGAAGCGCTGACGACCGGCTTTTTGGCGACGGCGCACCCACCCGCAATCTGCGGTCCGATAGCGAAAGGGACCCGCCAAGCACCAGCATCGTCGCTCCGATCCATATCCAATTAACCAGTGGTTCGTAGAGAATGCGCAAATTCCACTGGCCCGACGCCTTTTCGGTCGCAGGCTCACTGATGGTGACGTAGAGATCACCTCTGAGCGTTGATCGGATTGCAGATTCGGTTGTGGACGTCCCCGCAACTGGATAGTTTCTGCGCTCCGGACGAAGAAGCGTAATCTCCCGTCCATCTTTCAAGACGCGAAGCTGGCCTTGTTGTGCGATGTAGTTTGGACCACGCAACCGTTCGACACCGTCGAATATTACCTCAAAACCGGCGATTTCCACGGTCGTCCCCGGTTCTGCGAAAAGAACACGTTCTTCCTTCCAGGCTGTGGAACCTACAAACCCAAGCACAAGCATTGCAACGCCAAGATGCGCGAGCGTCATACCGTGCGCAGCGCGCGGCAAGTTCCGCGCGCGACGCAGCGACTGTGAAAGGGGTAAATCAAAGAGCTTGATGCGCAACGCCCATTCGCGCAACGTTGCAACAAAAACCCAGGCTGCAATCCCTATTGAGACCACTGCAAGCAGGGGCCCGTCTGTCTGAAGGTACCAAACGATCCCCGCAACACCAATCGCGATACCAAAAACCAAACGCAGCCGCTGCCAGATACCGGGAAGATCGGCCCGTTTCCAAGACAGGAATGGGCCAATTCCCATGATGATGACTAGCGGCAGCATGAAAGGGATAAACGTCGCGTTGAAATACGGTGGTCCTACAGAGATCTTTTCATCAGTCACCGCTTCCACAAACAACGGATAGAGTGTTCCAAAAAGGACGGTCGCCGTTGCGGTCGCGAGCAGAAGGTTGTTGAGCAAAAGCCCCGCCTCGCGGCTAATCGGCCGAAATACGCCACCCGATCCAAGCTGAGGCGCGCGCCATGCGTAAAGTGTCAGTGAGCCGACAATGGTTACGCCAAGAAGGCCGAGAATGTACACGCCGCGCGCCGGGTCGACCGCGAACGCGTGAACGGATGTCAAAATGCCGGATCGGACGATAAATGTCCCCAGAAGTGACAGTGAAAAGGTCAGGATGGCCAAAAGAATGGTCCAGCTTTTGAACGTGTCCCGCTTTTCCGTGACGATAGCGGAGTGCAGGAGTGCCGTACCCAGCAGCCATGGCATGAAGGATGCGTTTTCCACCGGGTCCCAAAACCACCAGCCGCCCCAGCCAAGTTCGTAATAGGCCCACCAAGAGCCGAGTGCGATCCCCGCAGTGAGGCTGATCCAGGCCGTCAGAGTCCAAGGCCGCACCCAACGCGCCCATGCGGGATCCACCCGACCCTCTATCAGAGCCGCGACCGCGAAGGAGAAGACGATCGAGAAGCCGACATACCCAAAATACAAGAGCGGGGGATGCATCGCCAACCCGATGTCCTGCAGCAGAGGATTAAGGTCTGTGCCATCCAGAGGCGGCGGAAACACCCGCTCGAACGGATTGGATGTAAAGAGCATGAAGCTCAGGAAACCGACGCTGATCCAGGCTTGAACGGATAGAGTTCGCGCTTTGAGACCAACCGGAATGTTTCTGCCCAGCAGCGCGACCCCAGCCCCGAAAAGTACGAGAATAAAGGTCCAGAGAACTAGAGACCCTTCGTGGCTGCCCCAAGTGCCGGCAACCTTGAAGATCATCGGCTTCAGAGAGTGGGAATTTTCAACCACGTTTCGAACCGTGAAATCACTGACAACAAAGGAGCGCATGAGCGCGCCAAACGCAATTGCAACTAACGTCACCTGAAGCACCGCTGTTGTCTTTGCACTTTCCATCCAAAGCACGCGTCCCGTGCTTGCTCCGACAATTGGCAAGATGCTTTGAACAATCGCGACGGCAAGCGCGAGGGTAAGGGCGAATTGTCCGATCTCAGGTGTCATTTTGCGTCCTCCTGAGTAGCGCTTCTGCATCCGAGCCGGACAAGGTTTCCGCATCGGGATAGTTCAGCATGTTCATCGTCCATTCTAGTGAGATCATATCGCGACATTCTCCACTTTCCGCCTGTGTTCGCTTCTGTGAATCGCAACCGAGTTGGGGTTGGGCGGAAAACCGAATGGGATGAAGTTCTTTGCGCGTGCATGCCGTGAGCAGGATCCGACAGTTGATTCGCGTCCTTTGTAGTTCCTGCAGTCGCTGTAGGTTCAAGCGTTATTTTAGACTGATACCTTAAAAAATGACCCATGCTTGCAGTGCATCTGCGTAGCAGCTTTGTATCTGCAGGCCCGGTTTCCGCAGGCGTCGGATTTAGCGGAAATTGCCGTTGCCTTCCCTTGATGGCCACCTGCAGGGTCAGACGAAGCAGCGAAACATTGAGTGACGGCAGGTTTTGAAGCGCTGAATAGAGAGCATTAGCTTCACAGGTGCGTGACGTGCTGCCGCAGGGCAAGAATCACGCTTGAACCTACAGTAGCTAGAGGGTGTAAGCGCTCTGAAAATATAGAATCAAATTCGGGCGGAGCGGCGTGAAGCTTTCAGGTCTTCAGAAAGTGCTATGGGTTTTGGCGGGCGTGGCGGCGCTCGTTTTCATCTGGCTGTTACTGTGGGCGGACTATGGCGCCGATATTACCCAAGCCGAGAATGAACCACCTTTCCTTGCGCAGTTCGAACTGACGGACCATCGCGGCATGGTCCAAACAGACGAAGATTTCGCAGGGCGCTGGATGCTGGTCTTCTTTGGTTTCACCAATTGCCCCGACGTCTGTCCTACAACACTGTCCGAAGTCGCGGCCGTGATGGAGGGCTTGGGCGACGAGGCGGCAAAGGTCCAGCCGATTTTTATAACGATTGATCCGGAGCGGGATACGCCGACAGCACTTGCCGGGTATGTGCCCCTGTTCGACGCAGGGATCATCGGGCTGACCGGCACGCCGGAGCAGATCGCCGCAACATCCGAGACCTTCCCAATTTTCTTTGAGAGGATCGAAGAGGCCAGCGCGCCGGATGGCTATACAATGGGGCACACATCGCACCTGTTCCTTTTTGATCCGCAGGCGGGCTTCGCCGATTCCTGGCCCTACGGCACACCCGCCGAAGAGATCCTTGCGGATCTGAGAGAGAGGATCTGATCGTCATGACCCGACTTTCCGGAGAAACGGCCCTTGTTCTTGCTTGGATCATTGCGCTTATCTCATCGCTTGCCGTGCTCTTTATTGGCGAGGTTCTTGGTCAAACGCCTTGCGTCCTTTGCTGGTTCCAGCGCGCCTTCATGTTCCCCCTGGCTGTCGTTCTTGGGCTCGGGCTGTGGTGGCAAGATCCCCGCGTGGGGCGCTATGGCGTTGCGCTGGCGCTTGGGGGGGCGGCGGTGGCGTTGTATCACATCGGCCTCTATGTCGGGCTGATCCCCGAGGCGATCCAGCCCTGCACGGCGACCGGCCCCTCTTGTACCGACGACAACCAGGTGGTCTTCGGCATTCCGATTCCGCTGATGGCGCTTGTCGCCTTCACGATGATCGGGGTGCTGTCGGCCATTTCACTGAAGGAAAAACAAACATGAATCGACGCGGTCTCGTTCTATCCGTTCTGGCTGTTGGTACCGCAGGTTTTGGCGGCTCGGCCTGGTATGCCACCCGCCCCCAACCCATTGCAGAGGCAGTCCCTGTCGCGCCTGACGTGAACGATGTGCTGATCCGGCCCTATTCCCCGATCCTCGGCCCCGAAACGGCACCTGTCACGATTGTCGAGTTTTTCGATCCAGCTTGCGAGGCCTGCCGCGCCTTCTATCCCGTGGTCAAGGATATCATGGCTGAGCACGGTGATGCGGTCCGTGTCGTCATTCGATACACTGCCTTTCACGGGGAAGCTTCGGTGGAAGCGATCCGTGTTCTCGAAGCTGCGCGGATGCAGGATGTGTTCGAACCCGTGCTGGAAGCTGTCTTGCGCGAGCAGCCACGATGGGCGTCCCATGGCACTCCGGCACCGGGTTTGATCCTTGAGATTGCCGCAAGCGGTGGTCTGGATGTCGAAGCTGCTCGGACACAGATGCTGGCCCCTGGTGTCGTGGCGGTGCTCAATCAGGACCGCGCTGATGTCGAAGCGGTAGGCGTGCGACAAACGCCCACGTTCTTCGTCAACGCCAAGCCATTAGACCCGTTCGGTGAGGCCGAACTGCGGCGACTGGTGGCTGCGGAAGTTGCGGCCAGCCAAAGTTGATGCTCGGCCAGATACAGGAGAATTCTTCATGACAAAACTAACTTACATCAATGGTTTGCCCCTTGTCTTGCTACTCTCGGGCATGTCGACTCCAGCATTTGCCGGTTCGGAGGATGTGGTCGTCGAAAACGCGTGGTCCCGTGCTTCAATCGGGGTCAACCGCCCTGGTGCCGCCTATATGACCGTGCGCAACACCGGTGAAGACACGATCACGCTGACCGGGCTTACAACACCACTGGCCGTGATGCCCCAGATCCATGAGACGAAAACCAACGCAGACGGCGTCAGTTCTATGGCGCCTGCTGACGAAATCACGATTGAACCGGGCCAAAGCGTAGCATTGGAACCGGGCGGACTGCACGCCATGCTCATGAAGCTGCAAAACCCGATGATCGAAGGCGAGACCTTCCCACTGACACTGACGTTCTCGGACGGTGGTGAAGTGACTGTTGAGGTCCCAATTCTGGGGATCGCCGCGCGCGGGCCGGAGAGCTGATGCAGCGTCGGCATGTGGTCCAATACGGTGCAGCCGGTGTAGGCGCTGTCGCTCTGATGCTCGGGGTCGGCTGGTGGCGGGTAGACGGTCCCGGCGCACCAAAACCGGCCGGCCAAAGGCCTCTCCCCCTGTCGGCGATGGATTTCCGACTGACCGATCACGAAGGCAATAAAGTGGGCCCAGAAACCCTGATTGGACGCCCGACCATGGTGTTTTTCGGGTTCACCTACTGCCCGGAAGTCTGCCCCACGACGTTATCGGATATCTCAGGTTGGCTTGAAGATCTCGGGGACGACGCCGCGCGGATGAACGTGGTCTTCATCACAGTCGATCCGGAGCGGGACACGGCCGAGGCCATGGCCGAATATGTCGGCTATTTTCATCCGGCCATTCGCGGCTGGACGGGACCGGAAGACCAGATTTCCCGCGCTGTAGAAGCATTTCGTGCCTCGTATGAGCGCGTTCCGACCGAAGGCGGCGACTATACAATGAACCATACGGCAAGCGTATTCCTGTTCGATGCCAAGGGTGAACTCGTCACCATGATTGACTATCACGAGCCAAGAGAATTCGCAGTGCCGAAGATCCGGCGTGCACTGACAGAAGACGTAGAGGGGGCAACATGAATATTAGAATTGTTTTGGCGAGCGCTGTGGTCGCAGGCGCTTTTTCGGTGACCGCCATCGCCATATCTGGCGTTCTTTCCAAAGAGCCAGTGCCTCCTGCGATTGCTGAAGCCACCCTCTGGACTCCCGATCCGCTCTCGATGCCTCAGATCGCCGACTACGATGTGACACCGCCCGCTGCATTTCACGCCGACAATGCTAGCCCAATGCGACCTCTGCCGCTCTTGCAATCCGTCTTCGCAGAAACCGCCTTGCCCGAGATTGAACCGCCTTTGATCACCTGGTCGCGTGAGATCGCGTCGGGCGAGACGCTGGATGCGGTCCTGGCGAACGCGGGTATCGCTGCGCCTGCGCGTGCCGAAATCGCGCTCGCGCTTGGTGCAGAATATGACCTGCGCCGATTGCGCCCGGGCCATGAGATCACTGTGATCTCAAAGATGGACGGAAATCCGAGCCGCGTGGAACTGGCGGTTGACGATGGGGTGCGGATCGAAACGGTCTTTGGTCAGGAACTTGTCACACGCGTGTTGGAGCCAGACCCTGAAATGGTGACGTTCGCGGGCGAGGCAGTGATCGAAAGCTCTGTCTTCGCGGCATTGGACAAGGCGGGCATCCCTGCTCGCTTTGCGGTCGACATGGCGCAGATGCTGGGCGGCACAGTGGATTTTCGACGCGAACTTTCCGGTGGCGAGACGATGCGTCTTCTTTGGCGCGAAGCGCGCGACGGAAACGAGAGGATCGGTCAGCCCGAACTCGCCTTTGCCGCACTGGACCTTGGTGAAACGGTCTACGAGATGGTCTGGCCGGATGACGGCAGCGGTAAAGCGACGATCTATGTCGATGGAGAGGTCCTGCGTGTCTTTGCCCAACCGGTGGAAGGAGCGCGACTGAGTTCCGTCTTTGGCCGGCGCACACACCCGGTCTATGGGAATGTGCGCATGCACACCGGCGTCGACTTTGCTGCGGCCCGCGGTACGCCTGTAAAAGCGACAGCGCCCGGACGCGTGAGCTTCATCGGACGTCGTGGTGGATATGGCCGGGTGGTGGAGATAGCGCATGGCTCCGACACCCTGACACGATACGCACATCTCAGCGAGGTGCCGGACACACTCGAACAAGGGCAGCGCGTGATGGCCGGAGACATGATCGGTCGCGTCGGTGCAACCGGCACCGCGACCGGCCCAAATCTGCATTATGAGGTTCTGGTCGATGGTCGCCCGACGGATCCTCTCTCAGACGACCGACTGGCAGAGGCGGCCGAGCGGGATGCGGATGACACGGCCGCACTTGAGCGATTGGCTGAGGCACGCACGCTACTGGCCGAGAGGCTCACCAGCGAATTTGTGCAAACAACAACCGAAAGGCTATAATCCATGAAACGACTGGCTCCCGCCCTTGCAGTCACGCTGGCCTTGTTTCCCGCGGCGCAAGTTGTCGCCGATGCGATCCAGATTGACGTCCGGAAGACAAACGGCTGCGGCTGTTGTCTGTCCTGGATGAAGCACCTCGAGGAAAGCGGATTCGCGCCGACAGGCGAGGACATGTTCGGGGGATCTCTTGTGCGCTTCAAACTCGACAATGGCGTGCCTCAGCGCATGGTCTCCTGCCATACGGCTTTGGTCGACGGCTACGTGATCGAAGGTCATGTACCGTCATCAGACATTCAGCGTTTGTTGGACGAGCGTCCAGATGCAGTGGGGCTGGCGGTGCCGGGAATGCCCTATGGCTCGCCGGGCATGGGACCGGAGGATGATCGTGAGGCTTATGACGTGTTCCTGATCCGCGGCGATGGATCGACCGAGATCTTTAGCAGCTATTCGGCCGCTGATTGACGTATCGGCGAGACCTCAGCGCTTGGAACCCTTCTCCTCAATTACCCTTGGCTTTCTTGGAAGCCTGGCCGCCGGATCGCTGACCGCGGTCGGGGCGATCCCCGTTCTTTTCGGGCGCATCCCCTCGCGGGCTACGCGCGATCTGCTGCTTGGCTTCGCAGCGGGTGTCATGCTCGCGGCCTCGTTTTTCTCGCTGATCATCCCGGCTCTCGACGCAGCTGAAGGACAGTTCGACAACGGTGCTCTGCCGGCGGCCATCGTTTGTGTCGCGATTCTGCTTGGCATGGGCGCGGTCGCTCTGATGAACGAACGGCTGCCGCATGAGCATTTCAAGACGGGGCGGGAAGGCCCAAACTCTGCTTCGCTGCGCCGCGTCTGGCTCTTCATCATTGCAATCACGATCCACAATTTCCCCGAAGGACTCGCCGTTGGTGTCGGGTTCGGGGCTGACGGTCTGTCTGGTGGCTTGCCGCTTGCGATTGGCATTGGGCTGCAAAACGCTCCCGAGGGTCTCGCCGTAGCGGTCTCATTGCTTGGTGAGGGGTATTCCAGGCGCCGTGCGTGGGGGATTGCCGCCCTGACAGGTCTTGTCGAGCCGGTAGGTGGGCTTCTTGGGGCTGGGATCATCAGCATCTCGCAGCCGCTGTTGCCATGGGGACTCGCCTTCGCCGCCGGGGCGATGCTCTACGTCATCAGCCACGAAATCATTCCCGAAACCCACCGTTCAGGCCATCAAAACAGGGCGACACTCGGTCTCGCGGTTGGCCTCGTGATCATGTTGTTCCTCGATGTATGGCTGGGAGGATGAGATGAAACTGACCCATTTCCAAGGTTTCATAGCGGCTGGAGTTGCTTTTCTTGTCGATCAGGTGACAAAAGCAATTGTCGTCGCCAACGCGGCAGATTTGAGCGCTGGAATTCCGGTCTTTCCCGGTTTCAATCTTATCTATCTGCGCAACGATGGCGTGACGTTCGGACTGCTTGGTGGAGCGCCATGGTGGAGCCTTACGGCGTTGGCCCTAGCTGTCTGCGGCTGGTTAACAGTCATGTTGGTACGCACTGCCAACCCGGTTGAGGCTATCGCCTATGGCGCGATTATCGGTGGCGCGCTCGGCAACGTCCTCGATCGCATCCGGTTTCGAGGTGTGACGGACTTCCTCGATTTCTATGCCGGATCCACACATTGGCCCGCCTTCAACATGGCGGATGTTTTCGTGGTCGGCGGCGTGGGCCTACTGCTCGTAGCCCCTTGGTTGAGCGCCAAGTTTCAGACTGGCACATGATGACGGGCTTGCGACCACTGATGGGTTGTGGCCGTTACGTTCCCCTGCGATCAGGGATTAGCTTTGCAGCGGGCGGTTTGACGGTTTTAGCCCTTCCACCATTCTCATGGCTCATCGTTGTTCCGGTCGCCTTCTCAGCACTCTTTCTCGTGCTCCGGCAGGTTCCGACAGCGCCTGCCTTCTTCATCGGCTGGGTCTTCGGAATGGGCCAGTTTGGGTTTGGAGTTTCCTGGATCGCCGAGAGCTTCTACGTCGATTCTGAACGTTTCGGTGCCCTTGCGATCCCGGCAGTCGCGGGACTGTCCGCCGGACTTGCGATTTTTCCGGCTATTGTGGCGATGTTATTTGCCACCATCATGCAGCGCCGTGCTGTCGGCGGCGTTATGGCAGGTCTTCTGCTTGCAACCTGCTGGGTTGCCGCAGAATGGCTGCGTGGTCATGTCCTGACGGGGTTTCCCTGGAACCTTGCCGCTTATGCCCTTGTCGAACATGCTGCCCTGCGCCAACCCGCCGCCTGGGTCGGAAGCTATGGGCTAAGTTTTCTCACGGTCTTTATCGGGCTGTTGCCCGGTGTGTTGATTGTGGCGGCACCGAACCGACGCGTGCCTGTTCTCGTGCTCTTTGCCGTTGCGGTGATGGGCCTCTGGGGTGGCGGCGCGTTGCGTTTAGGGACAAATTTGCCGACGACGGACATCGCTTTACGCATCGTCCAAGGCAATGTGCCGCAAGTCGAGAAATGGGCACCGGGAAGCCGCGAGCGAACGCTCGAAAAATATCTGGGCCTGTCTGCGCAACCTGGACGCTTCGACCTGCTGCTGTGGCCGGAAACGGCCTTTCCTGGTTTTCTGGACGAGGACGCCTTGGCGCGCAGGCGGTTATCGACGGTTTTGCCAGACGGCAGGATCCTTTTGACAGGTGTGCCTGACCGCGTAGAGGGCGATGGGGGAACCCGATATTTCAACACGGTTCAGGCCTATGACGGCAGCGGCGAAATTCTGACGGGGTATGCAAAACATCATCTTGTTCCGTTCGGGGAATATGTGCCCCTGAAAGGCTGGCTGCCCATTGAACGACTGACCGAAGGTTTGGGCGATTTCACACCAGGACCAGGGCCACGCACGCTGGCGATCCCGGGTGCGCCTCTGGTCGCGGTGGCGATCTGTTACGAAATCATTTTTCCGGGCCAGGTAGTCGATGACCTTTTTCGCCCCGACTGGATTTTCAACGCCACAAATGATGCCTGGTTCGGCACAAGCATCGGACCCGAGCAGCACCTCGCCTCCGCGCGCATGCGCGCGGTCGAAGAAGGGCTTCCTGTAGTCCGGGCGGCCAACACCGGGATTTCCGCGATCATCGACGCCAAGGGAGAGATCATCGCGCGCCTCGAGACCGGACAAACTGGAGTCATAGATGCCAGCCTGCCGACAGCGCTTGCGCCCACACCTTACGCACGTTTCGGTGATTGGACATCGCTGGCGCTCATCTGTGCGGTCTGGGCTCTAGCCTTTACCGTCGGATTGGTCAGACGACGTTTCAATTCAGAAAAATCAAAATCGGAGGAATCGTGATGCTGGTGCTCGCAGGCTTTGTCGGAGGGGCGCTCTGGGGTGGCTATCTGGCGCAACGGCGGAAAGGGAACCGCCTGGATATACTTCAATACGCGACAAGCTTCGGTATTGCTTTCGGCCTGCTCGCTTTTTTCGCCTCGGTGATCCTCTTGCGCATCACGTCTTGAGATTACTTTGGCACCGGCAACGAATTGAAACGACTATTCAACATATTACTGTACTTGCTCCTGGCGGTTTTTGCATCAGGACTGGCCGTATCCGGTGTCGTCTACTTTCTTTTGCGCGCCTCCGTCCCCGACTATGACGAGGACTTCAGAGTTGCGGGAATCGAAGGTCCAGTCGATATTCTGCGAGATGCTGCGGCCATACCGCACATTTCTGCAGACTCCGCTGCGGACGCCTATTTCGCGCTTGGTTTCGTTCACGCGCAGGACAGGCTTGGCCAGTTATTGAGGGCAAGGCGGGCAGTGCAAGCCTTGTTGCCACTTGACCAGACGATCGAAGTCGACCCTTCGACAGCCCAAGCGCTCGACGCATATGCCGCAGGTGTCAACGCGTGGCTTGGTCTGGTGTCCGAAGGCGGGCGCGGCAGAGGCTCACCCGATCTGTTGATCGCGGATGAGAGAATGATCGCAGCCTGGAGACCCGTCGATAGTCTCAGACTTGCCCAAGCGTTTCTGAACGATCTTCATCCCGAGAGACGCCAGAGTGACCTGTCCGGCTTGTCAGATCTACCGATCCCGTCGGATCGACCTCTTTTGCCCGAGCTGTTTGTGACCTCGCCCGAGGTCGGCCTCGATGCTTGGGCGTTGTCTGGCGACAGAACAGCTACCGGAGCACCAATTCTCGCCGCTGATATACGTGGCCTCTTATCGCTGCCTTCTGAATGGTACCTAGCGGATATTCAACTCCCGACTGGAGCCGCGATTGGGGCTACAATGCCGGGTGTGCCCTTCATTGTCGTCGGTCGCAGCGAACGCGTCGCTTGGGCGTTCCGATCTGTGTCACTGAAAACCCTTAAAGAGCCAGTGAGTTCCACCGCTGCGAAGGCCGGCAGTTTTCTGATGATGCTTGACCGTCTGGCGCGGTCCGCCGATGTGAACGATGCTATGGACGCAAGCATGAACCTGGCACCAGCCGGATTGGAGATTCTTGCGATCGACCGAGAAACCCTTGCTCGCTGGCCTGACAGGGAGGTCGAAACGCCTTTATCGTTTCGAGACGCCCGTCTGGCAGCTCTTGATGTGCGGCAACCGATATTCTCGGTCGAGGGCGCGATTGCGGCGCAGCGCGACACGGTCAGCACTGCCGCGCGGGCGCTTCTTCCTATAATGGCAAAAGAGCTCTGGTTCGTGGGTTCCGCAGGCGCTCTCGAAGAGAACCGCGCAGATGAGCTTCGCGGCGATATTCTGGGTCAACTTGCCCAATGGAATGGCGACATGGATCGCTTTTCACCGGAACCGCTCGTGTTCTGGGCCTGGGCGCGCGCGTTGCAAAAACGGATACTTCAGGATGAATTTCCATCCGCGACAACGGTCTGGGCCAGGCCAAATGCCGATATCCTATTTGCGGTGCTTTCAGATCGCGGAGGGAGCGCAATCTGGTGCGACATCCGCCCGTCCACCCGCATCGAGACCTGCCAGGATCAGGTTCGTGCGGCCCTGGATGATGCCATCGGCTGGCTTGTCGACCGCTACGGACCCGATCCGTCAGATTGGGTCTGGGGCGAAGCACACGCTTTGAATATGGGGTGGGCGCCAATCCGATCGAGTGGGATCATCAGCGATCTGCTGTCTCTCGAAGCCCCATCTTCGGGCGATCCATACACACTGATTGCAACGCTGTTCTCTTCTGACAATGACCGCCCCTTCGCGGCCAGCGCGGGCACCAATTTTCAGGCGGTCATGTCGTTTTCGGAAGAAGCCGGATCCTATTTCATCGCGCCAGCCGGTCAGTCCGGCCACCCGCTCTCACGTTTCTATGAAAACCTTTTTTTCATGTGGATGCAGGGCAAATATCTCACGATGTCCACTGATCTGTCCTTGGCCCGGGGTGGTGCTGTGGGAACATCCCGACTTTCACCGGTATCCGTCGATACGCCGACAATACAAAATGACAGGAGCCGATGATCACCTACTTCCTCCTTTTCGACCCGTTTGGATATGCGATTTCGCCAGTGTCCCTTGTTTCCGTCAGCTTGGCTGCATGGGTCTACATGTGCGGCCTCGTGCGATCCGCTCGCATTCGCGGGACGGTGTCTATGTGGCGGCAAGCCCTGTTTCTCGCAGGCTTGACCTGCATTCTCGCGGCCACAAATGCGCCTCTGGCTTCGTTGGGGCATAGCCTCTTTTCGGTGCACCAAGTGGAGCACCTTCTCCTCCGCCTTGCAGGACCACTACTCTTCGCGGTCTCTCAGCCGTGGCGATTATTGCAAGCCGGTTTGAACAGACGGTGGCGTCGATACCTCGACGCTCTTGGAAAATCTTTTGCATTTCGGTTCTTGGCACATCCGGTAACCGCCACTGCCGCGCTCATCACGTCGCTCTTTATCTGGCAGATTCCAGTGCTTTACGGACTTGCTCAGCGCATCGCGGCGATCGAGGTGTTCGCCCATTTTGCGATGGTGCTGGCAGGGATTTGGTATTTCGGCATGCTCTTCGACCCGAGAGATCCCCCTGAGGGCGCGAGGCGCGGCGCAAGGCTGATCTCCGGTTTCGCGGTGATCGTTTCAAACATTTTTCTGGGTTCCTTGACGACACTCAAAGAGGTGAGCCTCTATGCTTCCTACCAAACGGCGGGAACCGGGTTTCTCGATCCCCTGTCCGACGAAACCATGGGTGGCTACACGATCTGGGTCCCGTCCTCGATGCTGATGATCGCCGCGATCATTCTGGTCATGAACGGGTGGAACGCGGCCGAGGTGCGTCGCTGGAATTCACGATACGAGTTGGTGCGAGGGTCAAACTCCGCGGCGCTCGAGTTTCCGGAAACGGCCGAAGAATTGCGTCTGAAAGTAGCAGAGCCAAACCGCGACATGGGCCGGACGCTCGCCATAGGTGCCTTGGTCATGTTCTTCATCGTCATGACGACGGTGGTGACAATTGTCTATGCGCTTTGAACAGAGGAGCAAATCAAAGGTTGTATCCACGTCTTTTCCCGCGATCGACATTTTCGCTGCACCGTCGTCGCAGTCAGGGATTTTGGGCACACTATTTCGGGCTGGTCAAGCTCAGAGGACACGAACGATTTTCTGCACTAAAGTTGACCATCAGAACAAATGCCAACCCACCAGCCTTTGACTGCTGACGCCGCCGCCTCCTGAGTCTTGCTTTGCTGAATTTCGCGAGAACTTGATGCTGCGCTACTTGCCGCTCTGAGATTGCAGGAGGGCGTGTTCGAAGGCCTCCAGCGTGGTCGTGCTGACGTGATGCTCGATCCCCTCCGCATCGCGTTCCGCAGTCTCTTCGTCGATTCCCAGGCTGAGGAGAAACGCGACGACGATCCTGTGTCGTCGGCGGCAGGCCTCGGCCAACTCCCGACCGGCATCCGTGAGGAATATGGCGCGATAAGGTTCCCGCCGCACCAGGCCAGCAGCTTTGAGCCGCGAGATGTTCTTGGTCACGGTCGGCGGCTTCACTCCAAACCGTTCGGCGATCTCCACCGGCCTCGCCTCACCGCGCGACTCGATCAATTCGGCGATCAGTTCAACGTAATCTTCCGCCATTTCGCTCTCATGTGCCTGACGCACGGTCGCGAACCCCTCAGCCTGTGCTTCGGGAGCCCTGTCGACAGTTTCGAACGGTTCATGTTCCTGTGATTGCAGCTTTGTCATACTTGGGACTTTGCAGGGAAACTGCAGGATTGACAACTTGTTTGCTTAGGGTAGATAAATTAGCCATGTCTAACTTTTGAATTCGGAGACTGCGGTGATTCAGAAATTCCTTGGAGCGTTCATTGCCGCACTCGCAAGCGCGCTCGTCCTGTCCGGACCTGTCGCTGCGACGCCTGCCAAGGAGGCTCCATGGCTTCCCGAGGCGGCGGCCTACCGGCTGACTCTCTTCCTCGGAAATCTCGAACCGCTGCCTTGGGATGACGTCGGGACCGCCTGGGCCGAACCCTACCGGGGTTCGGAATTCTCTGTCGGTGCACTAGCATGGCTGGACGGCAGCAGCGACATCGGACCCGCCCCCCTTCTGGACGCCATCACTCGCGAGGACCGCCAGGCGGTCTTCGCCGAGGCGACGCGGCTGATAGCGCGCAGGATCGACGAGGAACTGGACCGGGCAGTCATGGCCGACGACCCTGCACGTGCACAGCAGGCCGTGCGGACAGCTCGAGAACTCTATCGCGCATTCGCGGACGGTATCGCGGCTGCTGACCCCGACGCTTCGAGACGCATCGGCCTCGCCTGGCTGGAACTCAACAGCAGCACAGGTTCCGCTGGTGTTCTTGGTACTGGTGACACACCCGCGAATCGCGAAACCATGGAAGCCGCGCGCGGAGTCATCTCCGGCTATCTCGCCGAGAATTACCTCGTTGACGATTTCACGCCGCGCCGGACGCTGAGCGCGCTGCCGGAAACTTTTGTCCTGAGTGGCCGCACCATCGAGGTGCCGCCTAGCCTGCCGCCGGGGTCTGACATGTTCGATCAGGATCCGCTGCCGCGCCTCGTCCTCAATTTCGAGGAGCAGGGCATCGACGAGACCGACCTGCCTTTGGTGGCATATGGCGACATGTTGTTCGACAGCGCGCAAATCTTTGGCAATCCGGCGCAGGACCTCGGGGTCGCTTGTTCGACCTGTCACAACCGCTCGGACGTCAACCAGCGGCTTTTCATTCCGGGTGCGAGCCATCAGCCAGGCGCGATCGATGTCGATGGCGCCTTCTTCAATCCGATCTTCAATGACCGGCGCGATGATCCGATTGACATCCCCAGCCTCCGTGGCCTGCGTTTCACCGGGCCCTACGGCCGCGATGGCCGCTTCGCCTCCTTGCGTGATTTCACCCGCAACGTCATCGTCAACGAGTTCGGCGGCGATGAACCGACGCCCTTCATGCTGGATGCTCTGCTCGCCTACATGCTCGAATTCGACTTCCTGCCCAACTCCATGCTGACACCGGATGGTCAGCTGACCGAAGCCGCTCCCGAGGCCGCGCAGCGCGGCGAAGCGATCTTCAATACGCCCTTCGCGGCGCTCGGCGACCGTTCCTGCGCCAGCTGCCACGTCCCGGACACGAACTTCCTGGACCGGCAGGCCCATGATATCGGCTCGGTTGCGTCGGCCTACGATGGCGCCCGCACCGGTGCGATGGATACACCCACGCTGCTCGGCACGGCCTACACCGCACCCTATTTCCATGACGGATCTCTGCCGACGCTGGCCGCTGTCGTGGACTGGTTCGACGAATCGAAAGCGCTCGGGCTGACCGCGGCGGAGAGGGCTGACCTGACGGCCTATCTGGAGACCGTGGGCGCAGCGGATGAGCCCTATGAGGCATTCGACGCCGAGAACACCGCCTTCCGGCTGGCATTCTCCGAACTGACGACATTCGCCTCGACGCTCAATACGTTGCTGCCGCAGAGGGATGCGGAGCACATTCTGCTGCTGACCGACACCGTCGCCGCGGACCTTTCGGCGGACGCCAGCACAATGTCGAACTTGGCTGCGCGGCCCGAGGTCTACGCGTTGGCCGAGCGGCTGGCCGAGGTCGGTGCCGCCGTGCGCGGTGAAGACTGGGTGGCCGCCGAAGCCAGTTGGACCGCGTTCAAGTCCGAAGCCGACGCAATCGAAGAGAGGGCATTCTGATGGCAATCCATCTGAATCGCAGAACGATGTTGGCACTGGCCGGTGCGGGCGCAGTATCGCTCGCAACCCCGTTGGCCGCGCAGGACACTGCGTTGCGGCTGGCTTTCATCCCGCAGGAGAACCCCGAGAAGCTTCTGGGCGACATTGAAGCCATCACCGGCTGGCTGGCTAGTGAGATCGACGTCCCCGTCGAAGGGTTTGTTACCATCGACCATGCGGCAGCGGTCGAGGCGCTGCGCAATGGCGACGCGGATATCTCCTTCATGGGCGCCCTGCCTTTCGTCCTGGCCGAGGCCGAGATCGGTGCCGTGCCACTCCTGTCCGAGGTCTACCGCGACGCGCCGAGCTACACGGGTCGCATCTTCGTCCGGCGCGATAGTGGCATCGCAGGGCTTGCCGACCTGCGCGGGCGCGACATCGCCTTTGCCGATCCGATCTCGGAATCTGGTTATCTCTATCCGCTCGCCGAATTCGTCGAGGCTGGGCTGATCGACGGTCCGGGCGCGGCGGAGGCATTCTTCGGCCGCGTCTTCTTCGCAGGCGGCTATCAGCAGGCCATGCAGGCGATGGCCGAAGGTCTGGTCGACGCCGCGGGTGCCAGCCAGTATGCGGACCTGCTCCTGACGCCGCAGCAGCAGGCACAGGTGACATGGATCGCGGAAAGCCCGCCAATCCCGAGCCATGTCGTGATCGCGCGACCCGGGTTGGATGCCGAGGTGCAAGACCGCTTCACCAACGCGATGCTGCAGCTCAACGAACCTGAGAACCGCGACAAGCTGCGCTATCTCTACGGGCCGGACGGCTATGTCAGGGCCGACTCCGCCGCCTATGGCGGCGTGCGCGACATGGCACGGCGATATGGGCTCCTGGAATGAACATTGCGATCCGGATCGACGACCTGAACTTTGCCCATCCGGGCGGGAGTGTTCCGGCGCTGGAGCGGGTCTCGCTTACAATTTCGACCGGCGAAAGCGTCGCTTTGCTCGGCCCGTCCGGGGCAGGAAAAACAACGCTGCTGGCATTGCTCGACGGCAGGCTTCAGGGCTGGCGCGGGCGCGTTTCAGTCTTGGGTGCGCCGCTCGATCCCGACCAACCGCCGCCGCGCGCAAGCCGACCTGATACCGGTTTCGTGTTTCAGGAATTCGCCTTGGTCGAACGCTCCACGGTTCTGCGCAACGTGCTGAACGGCCGCCTAGGCCGGATGGCGCCCCTGCGCGCCCTGCTGGGGTCGCCAACGCCACATGATCTCGACATTGCGCGCACAGCCCTCACCGATTGCGGCATTGCCGATCTCGCCGAACGCCGGGTCGACAGTCTCAGCGGCGGCCAGCGGCAGCGCGTGGCCATTGCGCGGTGTCTCGCGCAGGAGCCACGGCTGATCCTCGCCGACGAGCCGGTGAGCAACCTCGACCCCACCCGCGCTGGGGAGGTCTTGGCGCTGCTGACCGGGGCGGCGCAAGCGCGCGGCGCAACGGCGCTGTTTTCCTCGCACCAGCCCGACCTGGCGCGGCGTTTCGCGCAGCGCATCATCGGCATGCGGGATGGGCGGATCGCCTTCGATGTACCGACCTCCGAGTTGAACGATGATGCGACAGCGGAGCTCTATCGGGAGGTTGAGCCAATCCCCGGTATCGGCCTCAGGGCGGTGTCCTGATGGCGTTCCGCGGGTTTGGCGGCTTTGCGACGAGCGGTCTGATCGCCGCCGCGATCGTGTGGTCCTTCGCGACGACCGATGTCGAGTTGTCGCGTCTCATGTCGGCCGGCCCGCGCATTGCCGATTTCCTCGGCCGGATGGTTCCGCCTGACCCGACGGTGATGGCCGAGATCAGGAAGGGCAGCGCGGAAACGCTGAGGATCGCGATCCTCGGCACCCTCGGTGCTGTGATCCTGTCCGTTCCCCTCGGCATCCTCGCCTCCGAAACGATGGTATCGCGTGCGGTGTTCCGACCGATCCGAACGCTGCTTGCCTTCATCCGGGCAATTCCGCTGATCCTCGTGGCCATGCTCATGGTGGGCGCTGTCGGGCTCGGGCCGCTGCCCGGCATCATCGCGGTCGCCTTTCATGCAACGGGGATGCTCGCCAAGTTCTATGCCGAGGCGATCGACGGCGTGCCCCGCGCGCCGATCGCCGCGCTGGAAAGCGCGGGCGCCGGGCCGCTCGTGCGGCTCAGACATGCGATCTGGCCGCAGATGGCGCCGGTCGTCGCCCGCGACACGATCTTCCGGTTCGAACTAAACCTGCGAGAGTCCCTGATCCTCGGCATAGTCGGCGCGGGCGGGATCGGCTTCTACATCCAGACCTACGTGCGTTCCTTCCAGTACGACAAGGCCGCCAGCGTCACGATTGCGGTCGTCGTCATGGTCATCGCCATCGAGGCGATCAACGTCACGCTGCGGCGCCGTTTCACCTGATCCTCAGGCATAGATGTCGATCGGGGTCCCGTCCCTGACCATGGCATAGATTTCCTCGATCTGGCGGTCCGTGACAGCGATGCAGCCTGCCGTCCAGTCGCGGACATTCATTGGGTCGATCCCCTTGCGCGGTCCGCCGTGGACGAAAATGTCACCACCCGGCGACTTTCCTTGCGCCTCCGCGAACGCGATGTCAGCCTCGTTGGGATAGGAAATGCCGATGGAGAGATGGAAGAGGCTGTCCGGGTTGCGCCGGTCAATCTCGTAGGAGCCTTCCGGCGTCCGTCCGTCCCCCTCGAACTGCTTGTGGCCCTCGGGCGCGAAGCCCAATCCGATGGGATAGGTCCGCAAGACGTCATCCGCCCCATCAAGAACCAGCAGTCGTTGTCCCTTGTACATGCGCAGCCGAGTCACTTCGGGTCCGTTGTACGACCGGAACTTGCTGGCACAGCCTGACAGGAAGGCGGCAAATCCGCCCATCAAAAAGGCGCGCCGTGGAAATCTGGTGTTTGTCACTGCTCGACGCCCCTTTTTGCGAGGTCTGTTGGTGCCAGAGGTTACTCTAACGAAGACGTCGGATCAATGACCGTGCGCCAGTGCTCCCTTCGCCATCTGCTCGCCCACCGGTTCACCGCCCGAAGGCCCGTCCTTGATCCGATGCCCGTTCAAAAGCCGCAGCGCATTGGCGACCACCAACAGGGATACGCCTACATCCGCAGCGATGGCGCCCCACATCGAGGCCATCCCGAACGCGGTCAGCCCGACGAACAGCGCCTTGGTTGCCAGCGATATACCGATATTCTGGTGGATAATCGTCATTGTCCGGCGAGAGTGAGCAATCAGCCACGGCACTCGAGCCAGATCGTCGGTCATCAGCGCGATATCGGCCGTCTCGATGGCCGCGTCCGAACCGACAGCCCCCATGGCGATGGCATAATGCGCCCGCGCCATCGCCGGTGCGTCGTTCACGCCGTCACCGATCATCGCCACCATGTCGTGGGTTGCCACCAGTTCCTCGATGGCCGTCACCTTGTCTTCTGGCAAGAGATCGGCACGCACCTCGTCAATGCCGACCTCGGCCGCCACTGCACGCGCGGTGCGCTCGTTATCGCCGGTCAGCATGACGATTGTCTTCACGCCCTGCGCGTGTAGGCGCGCCACGATGCCCTTTGCGTCGGGGCGGATGCGGTCGCGAAGCTCCAGTACGCCGGTCACGCCGGTCTCGTCACCCACGGCAACGAGGGTGCTCCCTGCCCCTTCGATCCGGTCCCGCAGATCCGCAGGAATTGAATTGCCGAACCCCTTCTCTTCGGCGAACCGATCCGAGCCGAGCCAGATCGCGCGCCCGTCGGCGCGTCCTTCCAGACCGCGCCCGGGCACGGTGCGGGTGTCCTCTGCGGCAGACACGGAAACACCATCGGCTTCGGCGCGCGCGAGGATGGCGCGTGCCAGCGGGTGCGAAGACCGCGCCTCCAGACTTGCTGCCAGCGTCATGAGATCGCGTGCGGAGGCGCCGCCCAGTGGATGAACTGCCGCCACCTCGGGCTCGCCCATGGTGATCGTCCCGGTCTTGTCCATCGCCAGTGCCGTGGTGCGGCCCGGTGCTTCGACATAGGCGCCGCCCTTGATCAGCACCCCCGCCCGCGCCGAAGCGGTGAGCGCTGCGACGATGGAAACCGGCGTAGAGATGACCAGCGCACAGGGGCAGGCAATGACCAGAAGCACCAGCGCGTTGTAGAACCAGTAGTCCCAGGCGCCGCCCAGCAGCAGCGGCGGCACGAGCGCGATGGCGATCGCCAGAGCCATCACAATGGGTGTGTAGATGCGCGCGAACTTCGCGACCCACTGCTCGACCGGCGCACGACGGGCATGGGCATCGCCCACCATGCGAATGATTTTCGCCAGCACCGTGTCCGAGGCGGCTTTGGTCGCCCGCACCGTCAGTGTGCCCTCGCCGTTGATAGTGCCGGCATAGACCTCGTCGCCGGGCTCCTTGGGCACCAGTGCGCTTTCGCCGGTAATAGGAGCCTGATCGACGGCCCCTGCCCCGTCCACGACTTCACCGTCGAGAGGGATCCGGTCGCCGCCGCGCACGATAAACCTTGCATTGACTGCCACGGCAGCGGCCGGAACGTCGGCTTCCGATCCGTCGTCGTAAAGAACCCGAGCCGTAGGCGGCGCGAGGTCGAGGAGAGATGAAACCGCGTTGCGTGCGCGACCGACACTCCAGCTCTCAAGATAGAGCGACAAAGAGAAGAAAAACGCGACCGTCGCGGCCTCGAAGAATTCGCCGAGCCCGATGGCTCCTGCAACGGCCACCACCATCAGTAGGTTCATGTCTGGTGAAAGTCGCCGCGCCGAAGACCATGCCTTGGGCGCAACCAGCCAGACCCCAAAGAGGATCGCGACGGCGAAGATCCCTGCTTCCGCCATAGGCATAGGCACCTCGCCATGCCCCGCAAAGAGCCCGAGCGCGCCGCCCATGCCGGTCTCGACAATGTGAAAAAGGAATCCCGCCGCCCAGAAGCCGCCGCTCAACGAGGTAAAGCGCTTCTGACGTGCCAGATGCGCGGCCTGATCCTCTGCTGCATTGTCGGCGTCCCACGGTTTTGCGCTCATGCCGGTACTCGCGACCAGTTGCGAAACCTCGTTGTCCGAAATCCTGTCTGCGGTATCCAGAATCGTCATCCGACCATTGATGACATCGAACGCCAGATGCTCAGTCCCGCCGACTTTTGGACCGACCACCCTATTCAGGATTGCCACCTCTTCGGCACAATCCAGACCGGAGACTTGAAAATTTCGTCCATTCGAGGGGATGGCTTGTGCCAATTCCGTGTTGGCTCCAGCACCGCAGCACGCAGCACCTTCTCCATGAGAGTGGGAAACTCCGCTCGCATGTTTGTGATCATCACCATGATCGTGACTGCAGTCAGAGCTGTGCTTGTGGTCGTGGCGGTGGCCATTGGAAGACATGGGATTGACCTCGGGATTCGTTCATTCC
Source organism: Sedimentitalea nanhaiensis DSM 24252 (assembly GCF_000473225.1). GTDB lineage: Bacteria > Pseudomonadota > Alphaproteobacteria > Rhodobacterales > Rhodobacteraceae > Sedimentitalea > Sedimentitalea nanhaiensis. The sequence continues at coordinate 3,686,073 of NZ_KI421509.1, read as the reverse complement.
ACATTGAAATAACCCCTACAGTAACTAGAGCTTCAAGAGCTAAAACAAAAATTTGGTCAAGTAAGGACACAGACCTGCGGAACCTTGAAACGCGCCGCTAAGTCTGAAGACGCGGCTGACCTGCCAAAGAGTGAGATAGATATGCTTCAAAAATATGCGGTGATCATGGTTGCAACATTGGCCCTGGCTGGCTGCGCGGTGCCTTCTAAGGAAGACAACGATCCATTCAGGATCGGCAATGTTCCAGAATCTGTCGCAGCCCTCGCTGCACCCGACCAGGATCTCATCACGGCACGGCTACGTCCCGAAGATAATTGCTATTGGTATGCCCATAGTGGGCCGGTGGAAACGACCTTGGTCCCGTTGCGATCGGCAGGCGGCAATCCCATCTGCGTCGCGCGCCAATCCTGATTGACGCGTCCAAGCGTCGGATTGACGGCGCGGCTTGGGTCAACTCTGCGGAGTCACGCTGTCCTCGGCCGAATATAGGAACGCCGTCGAGCCAATCTCCACATTCGGATACAGATCGTTTATGTGCGCCATGACCATCCGGACGCAACCGGAACTGGCTCGGCCGCCGATGCTTCGCGGCTGTGGTGTACCGTGGATGCGCAGATAGGTGTCTCGGTCCCCGACATAGAGATAAATCGCCCGTGACCCGAGCGCGTTCTCAGGTCCGGGTTCCATACCGTCAGCGATGTCGGCGTAGAGCTCCGGGTCGCGGTCAATCATGTTCTGTGTTGGCTGCCAATGCGGCCACCTGACCTTGCGCTTGATCGTGTAGACGCCTGGCTCATAAAGTTTGCCACGAGCAATCGCTACGCCATAGCGCATCGCCGTGCCGCCTTCCTCGATATGGTAAAGATAGCGCGCGACAGCATCGACATGGATGTCACCGGCCACAAGACCATCTTTAGTTATAACCCGCTGCGGCAGAAAGCGCGGGTGCAGGCCCCACGGGTTTGATGTGGCTGGGTTATAGCCCGGCGGTGTAATCTGTGCATCCCAAGCCGCCTTTTCCGCTTCAGTGGGCCAGGTGTCAGCGAGGAGCGGACTCGAGATAGACGCCGAGAACAATGCGGCAGTCGTCTGGATGAAGTGTCGTCTTGTCAGCATATAGATTGCTCCGTTCACGCATTGGACGGCAAACCGAACCTTACCCCGAACGCAGTGTTGTTCGCCCGGGAAAGAGTGAGGCGTTATTGGCAACTTGCTCCATGGTGCCGTTCTATGTCGGTGGCTTAACTCCTAAAGCTACTAGAGGTTCAAGAGAAATTTTGATGCCAGACGATCTCGGTAATACTTCGGGCCCGTTCGTTTCTTTATCAGTCTAAGCGCTGTCACGATCTGTGGGGTGAAACCAGGCTACTGCCACGATGCCGGGCCTCGTCTTGATCTTCGCTTCAATTGTGATCCTTAACTCGCTATGCCGAGCAGTTAAATTGAGCGCTTTCAATAATGGGTCTTTTCAACACGTTTGGCAGCAAGCCCCATATAAAATTTTGCCTCACGCGGAAGTGGTCGTGATGACGTGCATTGGGATATTATCGTTCACGCTTCGCGATAATTGTCACAAGCCCCAACACCTTCTGCGACCACATCAAGCAGGGCGTCTACATCATTTAAAAGAGCTGCTATGCGCGGACTGCTGATCCGGTAGCGAATGAAGCGCCCATCGCGGTCGCTGGCGACAAGTCCGCAATCCAGAAGGCATCGCAAATGATTTGACACGTTGGGCTGCGATAGCCCTGTGCGTTTGACGATCTCGTGAACAACCAACGGTCCTTCACACAGCACGCCCAGTATCGCCAGTCGGCTCGGGTCGGCAAGACCGCGAAAGAGCTTTGCCCTACGCTCGATGCCAGCGGCCGCAGCATTGCGGTCGGCGAAGACTTGCATCATATCACTCCTTGCTGATATGTTTGAACTTGATCCACTTTAGCAGGAGTATTGCACCGATGGCCAACACCGAAAGCACCGGATCGACAGCAGATACGCCGCCCCTCCGTTACCGGGTTTCCGGAATGGATTGCGCCAAGGATGCCGCCCAGATCGAGCGGGCGGCGCAGTCTGCGGGTGTCGCGCCCGACGCAGTGAAAGTATCAGCGGCGACCCATATCATGACTCTGAAAGTCCCTGAAGCAAGCCTGCCGGAGATTGAAAAAGCCGTTGAGACAACGGGATATGGGTTCGACCGCATCGAGAGCGACGAGGACCTTCAGCAAAGTGCGGCCCATCAGGACCCGGGCTACCGCCGCGCGCTCTGGATCGTCGTGATTCTAAATGTCGGTTACGGCGTTCTGGAAATGATTGGTGGGTTTATTGCCGGGTCACAGGCGGTGAAGGCCGACGCGCTGGATTTCATCGGCGATGGCGCGATCACCTTCCTCGGCCTGCTGGCCATCGGTTGGAGTCTTCTCTGGCGGGCGCGGTCGGCCCTGATCCAAGGCATCTTCCTTGCCCTGCTCGGTCTTGGCGTCTTTGGGACAACCATCATGCGGGCATTCGAGCCGACAACCCCAGACGCCACGCTGATGGGGCTTCTGGGCCTGATTGCTCTTGTGATCAATGTCATCTCCGTGCTGCCGTTGCTGCATTACCGGAAGGGGGACGCGAACATGCGTGCCGTCTGGCTGTTCTCGCGCAACGACGCCATTGGCAATGCGGCAGTCGTTGTCGCGGCCGGTCTGGTGGTTTGGCTGGGCAGCGCTTGGCCCGACCTCATTGTCGCCTTCGGCATCGCCGGGTTATTCCTGCATTCTTCCTGGTCGATCATCCGCGACGCGCGGTCCGATCTGAAGGCGGCGGCATGAACAACCGCGTTCTGGGTGGGCTCTGTGCGATTGCAGCTTTCGGTTTCGATCAGGGCACCAAGGCGCTTGCCCTGAACACCCCGGCGCTTGAACATGGGGTCGAGGTTCTGCCCTTTCTCAATCTCGTGCGGGTTTTGAACGATGGGGTCAGCTTCGGTATGCTCGGCGGGGTCGTACCCTGGTGGGGTCTGGTCGCACTTGCTGCCGTGGTCGTGGCATGGCTGCTGATCTGGCTGTGGAAGGCTCCGGACAGGCTGACAGGTGCGGCGCTCGGTCTGATCATCGGAGGCGCGCTTGGCAATATCCTTGATCGTCTGCGCTATCAGGCCGTCCCTGACTTTCTCGACTTCCATTACGGGTCATACCACTGGCCGTCCTTCAACTTGGCTGACGTGGCGATCTTTTGTGGGGCAGCATTGCTGTTCTGGGACAGCTTTCGCACCTCGAAAGTCAGGCCGGAAAATCGGGAACAAGACAATCGCAAGGGAGATGTCACGGGGGGATAACAGCTAACAGGCAAAGAACTTTGGGAGGGAATTCGGCTTGAGATTTTTGGATTGGATTGACCGTGGCATTCGCGGCATCGGCGTCGTGACTGCGTGGCTGACAGTTGTTTCGATTGCTGCTTATGGCGCGCTTCAGATGCTGGATCGCAAGCTACAACTTGGCGTGTCGAGCTATTTGCCGGACCTGTCCACGTCACTGCTGTTCATCCTAATTTTCTTGACCTTTGGGTATACCTATCTGCGCGACGGTCACGTGCGCGTTGATGTTCTTCGCAGACATTGGTCCGCCCGCCGCATTGCTTGGATCGAACTGATTGGCGGCCTTTTTGTCCTTCTGCCGCTCGCCGCCATCCTGACCTACTACGGATGGGACGGTTTGATGCGCACCACGAAATACGCGGAAACCCAGTTGTGGGCACAACGCATTGCCGGGGTCATCGGCCCCATCCTGCTGGCTCTTGCCGGGATGATCGTAGCCCTTCGCAACATCGCCTTTCTGACAGGGAGACGTGCGCAAGGTGCACCGGAACAAGCAAGCGGCCTGCACAATGGTGAATGAGGTCCTCACGGTTGCCATGCTTGTCGTGATGGCGATTGGGGTTTTCAGTGGTTTTCCGGTGGCGCTGGTGCTCGCGGGGACAGGCTTCTTGGGGTTTGTCGCTGCGGTTTGGGTGGGGATCACTGATTTTCAGCATCTGGGGCTGATCTACCTGCGGGCCCGTGGTGTACTGACCAATGAATCAGTCCAATTCACCAGCGTTCCAATGTTGATTTTTCTTGGCCTGATCCTGAATGCCAGCGGGATTGCCGAAACCATGTTTCGCTTGCTGGGGCGTCTTCTGACAGGCGTTCCCGGTCGCTACGCCATTGCGACTTTGCTGATCGGCCTCGTTCTTGCGCCCGCCGCCGGGGTGATCGGTGCTTCCGTCATAACTGTGGCGTTGGTGGCCTATGCCCCGATGATGGCGTCGGGCTACGCACCGCGAACCGCAGGAGGCGCTGTCGCAGCTTCTGGAGCATTGGGTGTCGTGTTCCCGCCAGCCGTGATGCTGTTCTTCATCTCGAACGTGTTCTATCTGCGCATCGGATTGATGTATGTGGCCCTCATCGTACCTGTGCTTCTGATGGTCATGGCCTTCGCGGTCTACTTTGCGGTCACGTTGAGAAAAACGGTCGAAATCCCGCTGGACACACCCAAGACCAATCTTGTGTCAGACCTCTTGTTTGTACTCGCGTCTGTCGCGGTCATCGCATCCATTCCGCTCAGCATCATTCTGGGCTTTGCGACACTAACAGAGGCGGCTGGAGTAGGGGTTTTTGGCGCGCTATTGGTCGCGCTGGCGCGAAAGCGCTTGTCTTTCTCATCGTTGAACTCTGTCACGGTGCAGACAAGCACGATGACGTCGATGGTCTTCTTCATCGTATTGGGCGCATCGGTATTCTCGCTCAGTTTCCACCTGGTCGGTGGACCGGACGTCATCTTCGAGTGGATATCCGCATTCGATCTCACCCGGTGGGAACTGTTGGCGATCCTCCTTGGCGTGATCATCATACTTGGGTTTGTTTTTGACTGGATCGAGGTGCTGCTGGTCTTTGTACCCGTACTGATGCCGATTATTTCAGATCTCGACTTCGCAGATCACGTCGGCTCTGCCTACTTTGCGCAGATCTGGATCGCTGGCCTGATTGCGTTGGCCTTGCAAACGTCCTTCCTGACGCCTCCCTTCGGCTATGCCCTGTTTTTTGCTAAGATGGCGGCACCGAAGGGTATCAACCTATCCGATATCTATCGCGGAGCGGTACCTCTTGTTGCCATTGAGATCGTATTGATCGTGGCGCTGATCTCGTTTCCTCAGCTTATCACTTGGCTCCCCGAAATGGCCCTTGGGGATGCGGATGCGCCGCAGCTGATCCAGCGGTGACAGATGTTATGGGCGCGGACGCCGTGCTTTCCTTCGGAGCGGCACTGCTGTTTCGGCACCGTGCCCGCCCCGCGAACGGCGAGGCAAAAAAGGCCAGAAAAAGAGAATAGAAACAGGAGGATAGCCGATGTCTAGCATGCCATCTGCAACAGGCTTTGACAGCACACTCGCCCTGCTGCGCAACCCGTATGGGTTCATTCGGCAAACTTGCCGCCATCTCGACGCAGACCTCTTCGAAACGCGCATTCTTCTTCACAAGACAATCTGCATGACTGGCGCTGCCGCGGCAGAAGCCTTCTATCGGGAAGAGCAGCTGATCCGCGAAGGCTCGATGCCAAGCCGCATACAAAAGACCCTATTGGGTGAAGGCGGCGTTCAGGGATTGGACGACGCTACCCACCAGCACCGCAAGAAGATGTTCATGTCGATGATGGGGACCGAGCATATAGCCGCGCTTCAGGGCATGTCACTTCACATGCTGGACAACTTTGCGCCGGACTGGGAGGCGAGGAACGAAGTCGTTTTTTACGACGAAGTGCGCGAAATGCTCACGAGAGCCGTTTGCGCCTGGTGTGGGGTTCCGATTCCCGAGGCGGAGGTGGCGACCCGAACGGCGCAGCTTACATCGCTTTTTCAGGACGCCGGTGCCATCGGCCCGAAACATTGGGCCGCGCGACTGGCGCGCCACCGCCTGGAAAAATGGGCAGCACGGATGATCCAACAGGTCCGCGATGGCGAGCTTCAGCCGACGCAGGAAAGCGCCCTTCATTTCATCGCGACATGGCGCGATCTCGACGGGGAGTTGTTGAACCCCAGGGTGGCCGCCGTAGAGTTGCTGAACGTCTTGCGTCCGACCGTGGCGGTGTCTGTATTCATCGTGCAGACGGCGCACGCCCTGTACAGGTACCCAGAATGGCAGGAGAAACTGCGGAACGACGAAGGACTGCTCGAACCCTTCGTTCAGGAGGTCCGCCGCCTCTATCCATTCTTTCCTGCGGTCGCGGCACGAGTCAAAAGTACTTTCGAGTGGCAAGGGTATCGCTTTCCCAAAGGACACCGGGTTCTGCTGGACCTCTATGGTACGAACACCGATCGGCGTTCATGGGATGCGCCACTTGAGTTTCGGCCCGAACGGTTTCGGGGCCGCGCCGAAAACCCCTACGACTTCATTCCACAGGGCGGCGGCAACCACTACACGAACCACCGCTGCCCGGGTGAATGGATCGCGATCAGTCAGATGAAGGCGTTTTGCAGGTATCTTGTGAACGACATCGACTACGATGTGCCGGATCAGGATTTGGAGCTTGACCCAGGAGAGCTGCCATCACTGCCCCAGAACCGGTTCATCATGCGCAACGTCAGGCGTCGGCAGTAGCTTCGGCCTCACCCGGCCCGACCGACCGCGCATCCTTCGTGGCCTCGAACGCCTCCCACGCAACGTAGGGCACGATCAGAAGCGCCGCGACCGGATCGGCCCACCACCAGCCCATCCATTGCGTCAGACCGATTCCGGCCAACACCACAATGGTCTGGTATTCGCAGATCATGGTATCCTTGGCATCGTATTTCAGGGCGGGTGAATCGAGCCGCTTGCCGTAGCGATACTTGCCCCAGGCCAATAGCGGATTGACCACTAAAGAGACAAACAGGATCGCGATCCCCCACCAATTGAAGCCCGGTGCCTCCTGCGAGATGAAGGCGGACACCGCCTCGTAGAGGATCGCGGCGACGACGATCCAGAAAGCACAGGCGACCACATAGAGCGCGACCTTCTTGCGATGCAGGACCGTGCGCTTGTCGCCACCGTCCTTCTCGGCCTTCAAGCGCCAGATCAGCGTCCCGGCTGAGGTGGCTTCGACCGTGCTGTCGAAACCCCAACTCACTAGTGCGGCGCTGCCGGTCAGAAGTCCAACGGTGACGGATACGACGACCTCGATCAGATTGTAGACAAGGCTGGCGATCTCGACGCGGATGCCGCGGGTCAGATTGGTTTGTCTATCATTTTTCTGCTTGCTCATGATGCGGTAACCCCTGATATATTCTATAAGTTCCCGCCGAGAGTTGGTTACCTTGTCATCAGTATCTCGCCATTTGGAAGCCGACATTGTTCTCCTTCTAAGCTGCCTCAATAAAGGCGAGCTTGCCCCTCATACATGAAAACAAAGGGTTTCGGACCTTTCGCGTAGCCGGTGTCGAGCCGCTCCATGCGGAAGCCGTTCTGTTCGACCAGAGTGTCTGTCTGGCGGTCAAGGTGACAGTTTCCGGCACAACGTTTCCAGGCAAGCGTGAGCCAGCGCTGCCAACGCTGGACGCTGGGTTCCGGCGCTGTTCCATGCTCGACGAAGCGGAAGACGCCGTCAGGTTTGAGAACGCGCTGGATCTCTCGGCCAGCACCTTCTCCGGTTCCGACACGCTGCAGAGCGTCCAGGTAGCAATCACGCAGTCAACGCTGCGATCTTCCAGCGGCAATGCTTCGGCCACGCCCTCGATCATCTCCGTTGTCGGTGTCAAGCCCTGAGAAGCCTCCGCGGCCTGATTAAGGAGTTCTGGTGAAGGGTCCACACCGACGATCTGATCCACGGCGTCGGGGTAGAGCGCGAGGTTCAGGCCCGAGCCGATCCCGATCTCCAGCACGCGCCCCTTCGCACCTGAGACTGCGCGCCTTCGGTAGGGAAGAAGCTGTTCCTGACCCATGGTGAGATGCGTGAGGCCCGGAAGGATGTGTTTTTCGTAGAACCGCATGAGCTGTTATCCTATTCGTCCAAGAACCGGAAACGCATCAAGCATCCAGTACGACAACGCGCTCAACTGTCCCGTCATCATCGCCACGCCCATGAGGATCATGACGACGCCCGCAATCTGGTGAAGGCGACGGCCGACCCGGCCGATGGCGCGGAGCCGGCCCGCGATCTGATCGGTGAAACCGGCAACGATCAGAAATGGTATCCCGAGGCCAGCGGAATAGACGGCAAGGAGCATGACGCCTTCGCCCATCGTGGCGCTGGCCGCGCTGGTTGTCAGGATCGCGCCAAGAATTGGGCCGATACACGGAGTCCAGCCGAAACCGAAGGCAAGCCCGAGGACATAGGACGCAGCGGGTTGGCCCCCGGGGATGTTGAGATTGAATCGGAAGTCGCGTTCCATGACCGAAACACGCGCGGCCCCGATCATGAAAAGCCCGAAGACAATGATGATGCCGCCCCCAACGAGGTTGAGTTCATACCGCCACTGAAGCAGGGCCTGACCCAATGCTGTCGCGGATGCGCCAAGCCCCATGAAAATGGTGGAGAAGCCGAGGACAAAACACAGGCTCAGCCAGACCGCGCGCGACGGGGAGGCCGCAGCCGCCCCGCCTTCAGCGGCTGTGCGCCCGGCCACGTAAGAGACATATCCTGGCACAAGAGGCAGCACGCAGGGAGACAGAAACGATATCGTACCGGCCAAGAGCGCGGCGGTGAGCCCCAGAAGCGAGATATCTACCATGAACCACGTTCACCCCTGAATAGCTTGCGCAAGGGCACTCTTGTGGCAGCCCAATATGCCAGGGTCGGGACGATGATCCATTGCAGCAGGGGCGTGAGACCGGCGTCGATGACGGGGACCACCGGCATGATGTCGCGATAGGCCCAGGCCGCCCGGATCACGATGTTCAACCACTCGCTGAAGATCGTGTAGGAGACGCCCAGGGCCACCGCCAGAAGCAGGACGCGCCCTGCGCGTTCCGACGGCCATGCGTGCACCCCGACAAGAAACAGGGCGAGCAGGAGCGTGCTCATGGCGATTAACAGATCTCCGCCGGTGCAGTGGACGACAGCGAACACAATTTCTCCCCAGGTGCCTTCGACCCAGATCGTGTAGAGCGGAATATGTGCCATTTCCCAGATCAGATGACCGACAGCGGTATAGACAATGTATCGGCGGATGACGGAGAGCCACCCGGTGTCGTTCATCTCAGTGGTTTCGGTATTCGCTGTCATGCCGGGGGTCCGTTCTTCGATTAATGTGCGTTTGTCAGGCCGTTGACGTACAGGATCATGTTGATGTGCCGGAAAGCGGAACCCGCAAAGACCCCGGAATGGCGGTTGCCGCGCGCGATAACATGCACAAGCGGAGCCTCGGGATCTGGCACAATCGCGCGATACTGATCGATCAGATTCTCCATCGGCTCTTCTGCGCGAGCAATGACCACGTTCTCGGCAATCGGTCCGGGAACCGGATCACTGGCGTCGGTCACCACAAGGAAGGTCACCATGTCCAGCATGGGAGATGCATTCACTCCGCCCCTCACCTTTTCAAGAAGTGCCTGCTGATCAGCACAGGGCAACCCGCAGTTGGACGGGACGAAACTAAGAACGACGACCTGATCGGAGAGGCTTTCCAAGTCCAACGGTTTTCCGTCAGCGTCGACCAGATTCAACGTCGGCAATTCGTTGAGGTCAACGGCAGTGAAAGCAGGTTCTTTTTGTGCCATCACCTCGTCAAGACGGTCGCCAGGATGATCTGCGTAGGCCGGGCGGCCCGCGACGAGGGCTATCAGCAGGAGTATGTTTTTCATGACTGTTACTCCTGCGGTCCCATTGCGCCCGGCCCGAGAACCGGGACGCTGATTTCCATTCGGGCACCCGATGCGAATGTCAGGATCAATGGCAAATCGGTGCCTTCTTCGAGTTTTTCCGACAGGCCCATCAGCATCAGATGCATGCTGCCGGGCGCGAGGGTCACTGGTTCTCCGGAGGGCAGGTCCAAGGCGACGACCTCAACCATTCGGCTAACATCATCGCCGCCGGTCTCGACGGCGTGAATGGTGACGTTTCCAGCGATCGGCGTCGTGATTGCGACCAGTTGATCACTTTGATTGCTCGTGAGCGTGAGATAGGCCGCAGCCGGACGCGAGGCGAGGATGCTCGCGCGGGCCCAACCGTCCGATATCGTTACATCGGCCGATGCGAAAAATGGCCAGAGAGTTAGCGCGGTTGCAAGTGTCGTAATTTTCATTTGGCAAGTTCCATTGTTTATAGCTTTTTGCGGATTTCCTGCGCCAGCGCCTCGGGCGGTTGGCCGCCTTCCTGATAGACCGCCTCAAATTCGCCACCGGGCCGCATGAGGTATATGTGCCCGGCATGCGCCATGAAATAACCGTCCGGCGCGCTGTCGTCCTCGGTCCGCTCGTACCATGTGCGGAAATTTCTGGTGGCCTCGGCAACCTGCGCTTCGGTTCCGGTCAGGCCGATCAGGCTCGGATGAAAGACTGATACATATTCCGCCATGACCGGCACTGTGTCGCGTTCCGGATCGACCGTGATGAAGATCGGCGCCACCTGGTCCGCATCTTTGCCGAGCAGGTCCAGCACGCTGGCCATATATGCCAGTGTCGTCGGGCAAACATCGGGGCAGTTGGTGAAACCGAAGAAAACAAGCTGCCAGCGGTCGGCGTAGTCAGCCTGTGTCACCTCTTGTCCGGTGTGATCTATCAGTGAAAATTCGGATCGAATATCCGCCTCACCCGAATAGCGGACGGCCTTCGATCGGTTGCCAAGATAGTTATCCAAAGCCCAAAAGATCGCTAGCCCAGCGAGCGCAACAGCTATCGTGCTCCACAATATGGATCTCAGGAGCCGCGATTTCGGAGGGGTTTCACCGGGTTCAATCGACATCTTCGGCCTCCGAAATCAGCGCCTGAAGATCGGCCTTTTCCAACAATCCAGGAAGAAGTGTTTCCCCGATCAGAAACGTCGGCGTGCCGGATATTCCAAGCTGCCGTGCGAGATCGTGAGACTTTGCGATATGGGCATCGACTTCAGGCGCGTCCATGTCTGCCTGCAACTGGTCGTAGTCCAGCCCCGCCTGCTCAGCGGCCCTTCTTATAAAGACGGTATTGGCGCGCGGATGTGCCATCAGCGCCTCGTGAAATGCTTCGAACTTGTTCTGTTTTATCGCCGCCAGCGACGCTCGAGCCGCCAGTTCGGAGTCGGGTCCGAGAATTGGCCATTCCCGCATGATGATGCGCAAGTCCGGGTTCTCCTCTATCAATTCGAAAAGGACCGGGGCCGCGCGTCGGCAATAGGGGCAGTTGTAGTCGAAGAATTCGACAAGCACGATGTCGCCCTCAGGATTGCCCATCACGCCGGTGTTTCCGTCCGCAAGCAGGAGGTCACCCACGCGCGCAATAGCAGCATGTTGTTCGGCCTCGGCTTGTGCCTGAGCCTCTTCCTCGAAGGCCAAGAGCGTATCCACTAGAACTTCCGGGTTCTCGCGGATCGTTTGCAGGATCAAGGCTTTGATGGCCTCTTGCTCAACCTGGTCGAGCGGCGTCGATTGCTGGGCCAGCGACGTCGTGGGCGCAGAGATCAGCGCCCAAAGCAAAACTCCAAGCATTTGGTGGGTAGTTTTGAATGTCATCTCGATTTTCCGCGCCTTCTCGCCGGGGGCATCAGCCCCCGGCGATGGCTGTTCAGCCCTTGTCGGTCGAAGGGGCGGTTTCATTCTTGGAGTTGTTCATTGCCTCCATCATCTCGGTGCAGGCCTCCATCATCGGGCCCATTTTCTGCATCATCTTCATCATGGGCATCATGCCGTCCATGCCGGACATATCGCCGTTCATCATGTTGCCGGCCATGCCGCTCTCACCGTCCATCATCTGGCCGGACAAACCGGTGTTGTCCTGGGCAACCACGCCGGTGGCCAAAAGTGTGGACACGGCAGTCGCCATGCTCAGGTTCTTGAAAAGTGTCATTAAGTTTCTCCTTCAGGTTTTCTAGAGCTTTTCGGGTTCAGTCCCTCGACAAGCTCGGCTCTGCGGCCGAGTTACTTTTTTCGCATGAGTTGGATTTGCACATCACGCAGACGCCAAGCCCGCACATCACGGCGCAGGGTGCCACGGCCAGGATCAGCGGCGCGGCTCCGATGGCCGTCACCCAGCCCCAATTCAAGTAAAGCCCGGCGCCAATGATCGCCATTGACGCAAGAATCAGACTTCGCCGTCCCAATTGCGGCCGCCACGGACGTGCCTCCGGCGTTTCGGTGTAAGGTGATGTTTCGGACATTGGCTATTCACTCCTTTCGTTGATGATGGTCTGGATTTGGGCCATGACTTCATGGCTGTCCCATTCGGCCGGCCCCACAAGTCGTCCGCGCTCGAAACCGTTGCGATCGATCAAGATCGTGGTGGGAAGGCCCAGTACACCGAATGCCAGCATCGCCCTTGTGCTGTCGGCGAGGTACATTCCCAGATGGCGAATGCCGATTTCCTCGTAGAAGCGGCGCACCACCTTCATTCCCGCGCGGTCGATGGACAGTGGCAGGACATGGAAATCGTCCCCGCCCAGCTTTTCCTGCAAAGCGTCGAGCGTTGGCATCTCTTCACGACAGGGAACACACCAGGTTGCCCAGATGTTCAGTAGGACCACCCTGCCCCGGAAATCCGCCAGCGTCAGATCGCGCCCCGCCCCGTCCACGAAGGGCGGCGACAACATCTCTCGCGGCTTTTCGTGAAGCGGCATCAATGGTCTAGCTTGAACCGGCCTTGCGACGCCAATCGCCGCCATGCCAGTCAACAATTCACGTCGTTTCATGATCCCGCTCCTTCCTGAAGACGCCGCACCACGGGAAGGATGTTTTCCTCCAGAGAGTTGCGGTTGAAGGGGCCGATATGCTTGTAGGCAATCCGGCCCTCGGCATCGATCACGAAGGTCTCGGGCAAGCCGTAGACGCCCCAATCGATGGACACGCGCCCGTTCCGGTCGGCGCCGATGCGGGTGTAAGGGTCACCAAGCTCATCGAGAAAGCCCAATGCCTCTTCGGGACGGTCCTTGTAGTTTATGCCGAAGATCGGGACTTCACCCTGCGCCGCCAGTTCGTTCAGCAACGGCATCTCTACCCGGCACGGCACGCACCAGGATGCCCAGACGTTCACGATAGACACCTGCCCTTTGAGGTCGGCGGTCGACAGACCGTCGGTTCGTCCCTCTATCGGCGGCAAGTCGAACTCAGGCACCGCCTTGCCAACAAGTGGGGAAGGAAGAGTGTCGTTGCCATTGAACAGGCCCCAATAAAAACCTGCGCCGATGAGGGCGAAGATCGCAACTGGCAGCACGGTGACAAGCCGACCCTTACGGCGATTGGCCTCGACCGCGCTCATAAATCACCCTTGTCGTTGACAGAGACTTCCGCCTGGAATTTGCGCTGTCGATCCGGCCAGGTGCTTTTGATGTAAGAGAGAACATCGGCAATCTCGTCGTCGGTCAGGATGCCTTCAAACGCCGGCATGTCGCTTTCATAACCGGGCACGACGGCACCGACGCCGCCCTTGGTTACGATAAAGAGGTTCCAGTCCGAATGGTGCCAGGTATGGCCGGTTTCGTCATGTGGCGGAGCGGGCATGCGCCCATTGTCTAGACGCCGCCGCCAATCGGGCTGCCCCTCCAGTTCGGCACCGTGACAGGATGCGCAATTCTCCGCATAGAGCGCCTGCCCTGCTGAGATGTCGGCTACAGTCACGGGTTCGCCGAGGAAGGAAAGCCCTTCCACCAAATCCTCGTCAGTTTCCGACTGCGCGAGGACGGCAAAGCCGATCGCGGATAGTGCGACGATGGCGGCACCGATTGTTGCGGCCCGCCTCATGTCGCACTCCTGAGGTATTTCACGAGTGCGACGAGGCTGAGCACCAGAAACGCAGCGACGAGCAGGAGCAATAGCCCTCCACCGAACATCATCACACCCATCATCGGGCCGTTCATCATGTCCATGCAGTTACTCATCGGAGTAAACGGCGATCCCGCCCTCGCCGAAGGCGTAGGTCTTGAGCGTACCGGTCTTTACTCTTGCCATGCCCGGTGCGTTCGCAGGCATGCCCGGCAAAGTAATGCCGGTGATGTCGGGCTTCTCCGCGACCAGCCTTTCCAGGATCTCCGAGGGCACCAGTCCACTGACAAAATAGCCTTCGATCTCGGCCAGATGACAGCCGAGCCCCTGTTCGGGAACGCCGACTTCGATCGAGCGCTTGTCGAATTCCCGATCGTCGATGCGTGTTACCGTATAACCGTTCTCTTCCAGGTAATCGGCGTAGGTGTCACAGCAGCCGCAGCCCGGGTCGCGCCAGATGGTGATCTGCTTCGTTCCGTCTGACACATCGGTACTTGCGTGACCGGTCGCATCATCGGTGCTTTGTGCCGAAGTCAGCGTCGTGAAAGTGAAGGTTCCGCCGACGCCAAGTGCAGCAAGCGAAGCCAGGAAAATTCTTCTGTTCATGGGGTTCTCCATCATGCGATCGCGAGCGCGATCCAGGTTGCGCCGCCATCGCGGCTGAGTTTCAGAGCGCCGTTAAGTATGGCGGCCACGTGATTTTCGTCCCTTGGGTGAAGCGCGATGGCCCTCCCCTGCCCTTCTGCCTTGTGCGTCCAGACCACGCCGCCGTCCTGCGACGCCCAGACCCCCGAGGGCAGTGCCGCGTAAAGCTTAGACGGTGCCGTCAGGGCACTGGCCAGCGACAGGACCGGTTCGTCCGCCGGCAGGGGTGCCTCGGCAGGCGGTGCGTCGCCCGCCGCCAGAGCGTCCATCGCATTGCCCGGCTGAACGTCCTGCCAGCGGCAGAAACAGTCCGGAACGCGGGTCAGGCCCTTCTCGGTTCCCGCATAGATCCATATGCCGCCCATTCCGGTATCGAGATCGACCGATACCAGCGTCAGCGGGTCGCGCTCGGCCGCGTCGAGCCAGGGCCGGTCCATGGCCAGGGCCCAGGTTGCGCCTGCATCCTCGCTCTTCCAGAGGCCGTCGCCGCGGATCGCGGCATAGATCATGTCGGGGTTTCCGGCGGCCACAGCCAGCGCCGTGACCTCACCGGAGGCAAGCCCGTCGCTTCGGGTAGTCCATGACGATCCGCCATCGCCGGACACGGCCACCCCTCCCCGCGCCAGTCCGGCAAGGAGACGTCCGGGACGCGCAGGATGCGTGGCGATCGAGGAGACCGGGGAAGGTGTCGGTCTCTCTTGCCAGCTGCGACCGCCGTCGAGGCTGGCCCTCAGTGTTGCGCCTGCGATCAGCAGCGTGTCGCCGTCGAAGGCGAGCGTTCGAATATCGGCCGCCCGGTCGGCCGCGCGCACCGCGCCGGGCAATACGAGCACTGCGGCTGCACCCATACCCAGTGCCAGGAAGTGGCGTCTGTCCGGCTCAAAATTCAAGGTACTGTTTGTCATATCTTGTCCTCCTCCGGAGCTCATGCGACGCGGATCACGCCCATCATTCCCGCAGCCTGGTGTTCGAGAATGTGGCAGTGGAACATCCAGTCGCCGAGGTTGTCGGCGACGAAGGCGATCTCGACCCGTTCGCGGGGCGCCATGAGCACCGTGTCCTGCCATTCCCGATGCGGCGTCGGCGCACCGTTTCGGCTGATTACGCGGAATGAGTGGCCGTGCAGATGAATCGGGTGATCAAAAGCGGTCGCGTTGGTCATTTCCAGAATGTGACTTGCGTCGCGTTTAAGCGTCAGGAACGGGTCGAGCACATGCCCCTCGGCGGCTTTTCCGTTGACGAACCAGATGCCGCGTCCGTCATGCATCATGCCCATCATCCCGCCGCCCATCATGCCTCCACGCGGCTCCAGGCCCATCTCCCGCTCCACCATCATGCCCATCATCCCGCCGGTGAACGTCACCTCATGACGCTGCGCAGAACTCAGGTCTGGTTCGGGAATAGGGTTGACTGGCAGTGTGATCGGCCAGTCCGGTGTAGCCTCGCGCAGGGCGGTATCAGCGTAGGTGAAATCGAGGACTCGAAAATCGTTCCCGCGATAGGCACGGTCTACAAGCTGGGCTTGCGCGCCGGGCTCACCGATGCAATCCAGGATTACGTCGGCGCGCATTGCGGGTCCAAGAACGACAAGACCGCCCGGCGGGTCATGTGGCGTGACGGGTTGGCCGTCGAGCGCGATGATGCGCGGTGTATGGTCCCCGAAATCGAGCGCGAAGATCCGGGCATTCGCGGCGTTAATCAGGCGGAGGCGGATCCGCTCCCCTGATGCCACCTCGAATGTCTCCGGCACAAGACCGTTGATCGTCACGGTGTTGCCGAGGCGGCCCGCGTGACTCACGTCATGGGCATTGCCGAAATCGTCAGAAATCGATGCGTCGTCGGTCAGTCGCCAGTCGTCCAGCACCCAGGTAACTTCGCGGTCGACACGAGGGGGATTGGCCTCCTCGACGATAAGGGGACCGTAGAGACCGCGCCCGACCTGCTCGAAGCTGCGCTGATGTGGGTGATACCAGAAGGTGCCGGCATCGACTGCATCGAATTCATAGACGAACTTGTCGCCCGGGGCGATCGGCACCTGTGTAAGGTGCGGCACCCCGTCCATTGCGTTCGGAAGCCGGATACCATGCCAATGCACGGTGGTTTCCTCTGCAAGGTCGTTGGTAACCTCGACCTGCAGGCGTTCGCCTTGCCGGATGCGGATCTCCGGGCCCGGTACCTTGCCGTTGTAGCACCAGGCCGCGGTGTCGGAATGTGGCTCAGGAACAATCCTTGTTCTTCCCTGTGCGGCCCGGAGCGAGAATTTCTGGGTGGCGGCTTCCGCCGCCCCCGGAAAAGGCAGAGTGGTGGACATGACACCCGCGAGCGACGACGCGACAAAGGCGCGGCGCGTCACGGTAGGTTTGCATTTCAAAGACATCGGTCTGGGGCTCTCTGATAATTCGGTCCTCCGCCGGAGCCAAAGCGGCAACTGCGGTTGGGGAATACCTGCAACGCGGAGCGGCATTGCTCCGGCGTCACGGCATGACACTGCGGCCGCGAAACCGCGGCGCGTGTCAGATCAGAGAAGGATTTTTGGAGGCTGTTTGGCAGGTGGGCTGGTCAGACCGCGAAGATCCCGCGCGATCGGCAGTCCATGAGCGCTCGAAACTGCAAGTGGACCAAGTTCCGCCGACGCTTCCACGACCGCGGCGGCGGCCGCTGAGTTGCAGACAAAATCACATGCGACGCCCAAGGTTCCCGCCGTATCGTCATCACATGCCTCGCAGCCGACACCTGCCATTTCAACTCCGGCTGCGATCATTTCAGATGCCATCCTGGCCGAACCGGCCGCATGCGCAACCGAGCTTACCGCGAAGGCGGCAAGGACGGCTATCATGATGAGGCGGGCGACAAAGTGCATGCGGCTAATTTACCAGTGTTCAGAGGGTTGTTCCAGCGGGATGTTTTCGCGTCTCCGGACGTCGGAACGCGTCAGATCATCCATTATCGGGCAGTCCGGACGATCATCGCCATGACACCGAACAACGAGATCACGAAGCGTCGCGCTCAGCGCCTGCAACTCCTCGATTTTTTGGTCCACCCGCGCGAGATGGCTTTGTGCGATCGCCTTGACGTCGGCGCTGGACCGCTCGCGGTCCTCGTACAATGACAACAGCGTGCGACATTCATCGATGCTGAAACCCAATGACCGCGCCCGGCCGAGAAACGCCAGCTTGTGCAGATCCTGAACAGCGAAATCGCGGTACCCGTTTTCACGCCGCGACGGTTGCACGAGTCCTATATCCTCGTAATACCGGATCGTTTTCGCCGGCAATCCGCTCTGTTCCGAAACATTTCCAATGTTCATGGCTGACAATCCTCTCCTTGAAACACTAGATAGGGCTTCCACCTACTGGAAGGTCAAGAACACTCGGATACTTTTTTGTGATTACCCTTCAAACAATAAACCTGTCCCAACTCCCATAGTGTTCCTCGCTGCGCTTCCCGCGCGGCAGGCTGAGCGCGATGAGAGCGATACCGGCGAGGATACCGACAAGGCTGCCTGACACCGTGCCTCCGTCCAGGGACCAGGGCGCGATGACGAGCCAGAGGCCGAAGAGGATGTTGAGGAACCGCAGAGGACGCGCGACCTCGGCCCAGGCGATGACCGCTGTAGTCAGGACCAGTGCGCCCAGCAGGTGATCGCTGTTCGCCATTGCCGCTTCGTTACCGAAGATTGCGCGCGACAGCATCAGGAAGGCCCCGATCCCAGCACTCAGCCCGAGTGTCCATGGAACGGTAACGCCCCGCGCGCTTTGTCGGAAAATCTGCATCGGTCGCGCGTCGAAACTCATTTCGCCCCCCGTTGTACCACCGGGCAGAGCATCGCCCCTGAAGAACGCGCGCCAGAACGGTCTGCCCCGGCGCGTATTCCAGACCATGAACTGGACCATCGCGACGATTTCATCGAGTGAGAATGGGATCATGATCAGCATGGCCAGCGCCGCCATCAGGCAGATCGTGCAATAGGTGCCGATGGTGATCGGCTGGATGATGATGAAATAAATGCTGACCACACCGAGCGGCCCGACGACGATGCCGAACAGTGCGACCATCCAGGGCATCGTGCGCCAGCGAAGGCGGCTGCCCATGACGCCCATCATGATTTCGAACATGTAACTCATCGCGCCAAGGCCGCCGTCGGCAATGGGCCAGGCTTTTGAGACATCGGAGGTGATGATGTATTCGGTGCCATTCAGCGCGACCGGCGATGAAAAGAACGGCTCCCACACGCCGTCTACATGGCCGAGCTGGTAGGCCGACAGGATGCGCGACAGGATGAAGCCCACGACACCGAGCGCGATGATCGGCAGGCGCTGGACGTATGTGGAAGGGCAATAAGTCCAGCCGGGCGGGATGTCGGTATCGTCCATCATCCCCTCACGCGACATCCCCGGCATCATCGGGATCAGGATCGTCAGTGCGATCACC
Source organism: Sedimentitalea nanhaiensis DSM 24252 (assembly GCF_000473225.1). Classification (GTDB taxonomy): domain Bacteria; phylum Pseudomonadota; class Alphaproteobacteria; order Rhodobacterales; family Rhodobacteraceae; genus Sedimentitalea; species Sedimentitalea nanhaiensis. Next base: position 3,667,116 of record NZ_KI421509.1, on the reverse strand, counting down.
AGCGCGCCGATCAGCGTGTCATTGGCATAGACGGCCGCGTTTGGCGTCCAGAACACCAGCGGCGCGGCCAGCAGCCAGACGCCCAGTGCTGCATTCGCCCATTGCGCCCAGCCGTTACCATGGCGCAGCGACAGGGCGGCAAAGACCATGATGGCAAGTCCGGTGAAGACATTGTTCCACGCGGTCAGCCAACTGCGCGTGGCGGCGGCCCACAGCCCGCGATCCTCCGTCACGCGCTGGACCGCCGCGCTGAATTCGGTCTGATCGAAGGTGCCGAAAACCGATGGCGCGGTAGCCAGCCACAGGCCGAGCGCCATGACCAGCCAATGCACCCAGAGCATCGAGAAATGCATCTGCCGCATATGCTCGTCGTGCTCGCGCCTGTTCTCCTTCGCTTCGGACTCGGTCGGTGCCTTCTCGGCAGCCTCTTCAGCCACGGCGTTCTCGACCTTGGCCGCCGAGACCCGCGCCGCGTTCAACCCGTTCGCTTCGTACCATTCGTAGGGATCGTCCTTCAGGCGCTGAAGGATGCCCGGCATGTCCTCGCGCAGGCTGTGCTGAGGAGCCCAGCCCAGAAGCTTCTTCGCGGCGGACAGGTCGAGTTCATAATGATCGCTGGAAATATCGACCATCCACGCCCGGATGAAAGCATCCTCGCCAAATACCTTGTTTTCCGTCCAGGCGCCGAGCTTGGCCAGTTGGGGCGGCACGTTCCACGTGATCCAGTCTTCGCCATGCAGTTCGCGTCCGATCAGTCGCTGCAATTCTCCGAACGGGATCGGGTCGGCCTCGCCCAGTAGCACCGGAAAAACGTCCGGCAGCTTGACGCGCCGATCAACGATACGTTCCACCGCGTCTAGAAAATCGTCGAGATGCAGGAACGCCTGCCCGCGCGACAGATCGCCAGGATAAACCTTGCCGCTGAATCGTCGTTCGTGAATGCGGGCGATCTGGTGGGTCAGAAAAGTCGACTGCCCGTTGTCATCGTAGATACCGGCGGGGCGCATCAGCACGAGTTTCTCGTCGCCCCTTACCTCGCGCAGTACCTTCTCCGTGCGCACCTTGGATGCGCGGTAAGGAAACCTGGGATCGAGAGGATGATCCTCGTCTATCGGCTCCCCCGGCTCGGTCGGCGCATGGGCAAGCATGGTGGAAGCGAAGACGAACTGTTCAAGCTCAAACCCCTGAAGACCCTTCATCAGCCGTTTTGAGCCTTCGACCGTAACGGCATCATACGCCGGATCATCCTCGCCGCTGAGATCGAAATAGCCCGCAAGGTGAATGCAGGCGGCAATCCTGTCGCCGTAAGCCAGCCGCACACGATCAAGCGCGGTATCGACACTTGCCTGATCGGTGATGTCGAAGCAGACGCACTCGGCCTGATGCGGCGGATGGGGCGGCGAATACCGGTCAAGTCCGACGACGCGGTAGCAACCGTGTAATCGCCGCACCGCCGCACCACCGCGGACCCGAGATACCCGCTCGACCCCGTGACAATGACGACTGGCTTGCTTTCATCCGCCATGGAGACACTCCGGCTTTCCGCTATGTGCGCAAGTATTTCACCAGCGCAATGATCGCGAGAACCAGCACCACGATGACAAGAAGCCAGACGATTCCCATGCCAAGCATCATGCCGCCACCCATCATTCCACCATCCATCATGATCTTATTCCTTCTTTCAGTTGCTACCGGTTCAACTAAGTCATTGGCATTTGGTTTCAATTTCCAGCGCTGGAAGGTTGGAGGCCGCGTCTGGGATCGAACATTTGAAAGGGTGCAGGCTTCTATTGACCTTCCAGCAACTAGAAGCATTAAGTGAATTGTCAGCAGCCTGCCGAAGGAACCTGACATGGACACTAAAAAAGCAGAAACACGCGAAGTCACTGATCCCGTCTGCGGGATGAAGGTCGATCACGCGACAGCCAAACACCGATCAACTCACGCGGGCGAAGAGTTTCTGTTCTGCTCGTCACGATGCAAGGACAAGTTCGACGCCGAGCCCGAGACGTATTTGGGTGCAGGGCCGGCGCCGGAGCCGATGCCCGAGGGAACGATTTTCACCTGCCCGATGCACCCCGAAATCGAGCAGGTCGGACCGGGTGACTGCCCGATCTGCGGGATGGCTTTGGAACCCAAGGGCGTGCCCACTGGTGACGAAGGCCCGAATCCCGAACTCGTTGATTTCACCCGCCGCTTCTGGATTGGCGGGGCGCTGACCATCCCCGTCGTCCTGCTCGCGATGGGCGGCTATGTCGGCATGCCCATTCGCGACTGGACGGGGGAAAGGCTTGCTCACTGGCTGGAGCTGATCCTGGCGACGCCGGTCATTCTCTGGGCCGGCTGGCCGTTTCTCGTGCGAGGCTGGAAGAGCTTCCGCACGCTGAACCTCAACATGTTCAGCCTGATCGCCATGGGCGTCATCGCGGCCTGGACCTTCAGCACCGTCGCGGTGATCGCACCAGGCCTTTTCCCTGCGGGCTTCCGCGACGACCAGGGCAATGTCGGCATCTATTTCGAGGCAGGGGCAGTGATTGTCGTGCTGGTTCTGCTCGGCCAAATCCTGGAGCTGCGCGCACGTGAGCGAACCGGCTCCGCCATTCGAGCTCTGCTCGACCTTGCCGCCAAGAGCGCCCGAATTATCCGTGCCGATGGAAGTGAGGAAGAAGTAGCGCTTGAGCATGTCCAGATCGGCGATCACATCCGGGTACGACCGGGCGAGAAAGTGCCGGTGGATGGCGAAGTGATCGACGGGCGGTCCTCTGTCGACGAGTCGATGCTCACCGGCGAACCCGTGCCGGTCGAAAAGGTGACAGGCGATACCGTTACTGGTGCCACGATCAACGGCACTGGCAGCATTATCATCGAAGCGAAACGCGTCGGTGAGGACACGATGCTCGCGCAGATCGTCGAGATGGTGGCAGCCGCACAAAGGTCGCGCGCGCCCATCCAGAAGCTCGCCGACGCAGTGGCAGGGCATTTCGTGCCGGCCGTGATCGCCGTGGCCATCGTTTCATTCATTGCCTGGTCGATCTGGGGGCCCTCCCCTGCCCTCGCCTATGGTCTCGTTTCCGCCATTGCGGTGCTCATCATCGCTTGTCCCTGTGCGCTCGGGCTCGCGACACCGATGTCGATCATGACGGCGACCGGACGCGGCGCTCAGGCGGGCGTCCTCATCAAGAATGCCGAAGCTCTGGAAGCGTTCGAGAAGGTCGACACCCTGATAGTCGACAAGACCGGCACATTGACCATGGGCAAGCCGGAGCTTGCCGCCGTCCTTCCCGAGGACGGCCATGACGAGGAAGAGGTCCTGCGGCTGGCCGCCAGCCTTGAACGCGGGTCGGAGCACCCCCTGGCCGAGGCCATTGTTCGCGGGGCCGAGGCGCGCGGGATAGACCTTGCCAGCGCGCATGACTTCGAGGCGGTCACCGGCATGGGGGTCAAGGGCAGCGTGGACGGTAAGTCCGTCGCTCTTGGGAACGCGCGAATGCTTGGTGAGCTTGGAATCGACGCGCCTGCCGCGAGCCAAGTTGCTAACGCCCGTCGCGACGAAGGAGAAACGGTGATGTTCGTCATCATCGACGGCGCCGTGGCGGGCCTTGTCAGTGTCGCCGATCCGGTCAAGGAAACGACGCCCGCCGCATTGAAGGCGCTGCACGAACTGGGCTTCCGGATTGTCATGGCGACAGGTGACAACGAACGCACGGCGCGTGCCGTCGCGTCACGGCTTGGCATCGATGATGTCCGGGCCGATGTCTTGCCCGAAGACAAGGCCCGCATCATCCGCGAGCTTCAGGCCGAGGGTCGCAAGGTCGCGATGGCTGGCGACGGCGTGAATGACGCGCCTGCCCTGGCACAGGCGGACGTCGGGATCGCAATGGGAACCGGTGCAGATGTGGCCATTGAGAGCGCCGGCTTCACGCTGTTGAAGGGCGATTTGAATGGACTTGTCCGCGCGCGGCGTCTTTCGCTGGCGACGATGCGAAACATCCGGCAGAACCTCTTCTTCGCGATGATCTACAACACGGCCGGCGTTCCGATCGCTGCGGGAATCCTGTATCCATTCTTCGGGTTATTGATCTCTCCGATGTTTGCAGCCGCTGCGATGAGCCTTTCTTCTGTTTCGGTAATTGGAAATGCTCTCAGGTTGCGGACGGTCCGGTTATGACCTGTATCAAGCTCAGTGGTCCAATAATCCATCGCGCGGATACAGCACTCTCCTGCCGATTGACCAAGTGTTCTACAAAATCGTAGGCGACGCCGACAGGGACGGTCAAAAGTCGTCGTTCCGCAAGGTCCATCAACGATACCTGCCCTCGCGCTCCGTGATGGCCGCGATAGCCCACGCGCCAATCCCGATCACCGCACCCAGCCACTTCCATCCCTGGCTTCTCAGGTCCACAAGGCCATACCCGTAAGCCAATACGGCCAGCGCCATCACAAAGAAAAACGGTCCGGTCCAGAAGCAATGCCGCCGCTTGCACCGGTGCGCGTTCCAAAGACAAGCTGCTCCCATCCAGATCAGCGCTATGACCCAGACCCAGGTCTTGACCGGATGCGGGACGCCGATCGCCAGGAGCATCGCGGCGATTGGCAAGCCCCAGCCGATCAGCCCCCCGGGAAGCGTCGACAAGAAGTCCGATCTATCGCCTGATGCCATGGTCTCACCCCGCGCAGCAGCTGAGCTTTGCTACATCCTTGTCAAAGGTTTGTGCGGCCAGTTTCAGTCCTTCAACCGTGGTCAGATATGGGAAGATCGTTTCGCCGAGCGCCCCTGCGGTCATACCGAACCTGAGGGTCATGGCAAGCGTCTGGATGGTCTCAGAGCCCTCGGGTGCTGCGATCTGACCGCCCAGCAGGCGGTCGGTCTTGACGTCGGCCACCAGCTTGATCACGCCGTGGGTATCGCGTGCAGCGGCGGCGCGCGGGACGTTGTCGAGCGTGATCACGCTGGTCTTGACGTCGTACCCCGCCGTCTTGGCCTCGGCCTCCGAAAGGCCGACGCCGGCCACTTGTGGGTCGGTAAACACGACCCACGGCATCGCCGCGTTGTCATAGCGCATCTGCTCCAATCCAAGGGCATTATTGATCGCCACCTTGGCACCATAGGCCGCCATGTAGACGAACTGGTCACGGTCAGTGACATCGCCCGCGGCCCAGACGCCGGCACGCGTGGTCGCCATGTCGGGGCCGACCATGACCGAGCCGCGCGCATCGGTCTCGATGCCAAGCTCTTCCAATCCAAGGTTCTCGGAATTGGCGATCCGACCGGTGGTCACAACCAGCCGTTCGGCGGTCAGATCCTCGGTCTTGCCACCCCGTTCGACAGTCAGACTGACGCCGCCCGCAGCTTTCGCGACCGAGACGTAAGCAAGACCGGTCTCGACCGTGATGCCCTCGACCTTCAGCGCCTCCGTCAGCGCCTCGGTCACCTCCGGCTCGGCGCCTGGCAGAAGGCGTGAGCGGGTCACTAGCGTGACCTTCACACCCAGTCTCGAGGCCATTTGCGCCAGCTCGCAGCCGATATAGCCGCCGCCCAGAACGAGGATGCTTTCGGGCCGGTCGGGTAGAGTCAGCAGTCCCCAGGAATCCAACGCCTCCACGGCCTCGATCCCGTCAATTACAGGTATATGCGGGCGAGACCCGGCGGCAATCAGGACGCGCGGTGCGGATATCACCCGGCCTCCGACAGCGACGCCACCCTCGACCAGTCGCGCCGGGCCTTCCTCGATATAAGTGACGTTCTCATAGGCGGGCAGCAGGTCGATGTATTTCTTCTGCCGCATCTCCTCGACCAGATCGGCGGTGCCTTTCACCACGCCACCCCAGTCCACGGCATGGGCGCAAGGCGAGATGCCCGGAAACCGGGCAGCGGACGCGCCGCCATGGACCGCCTCGGCGGCGCGGATCATCGCCTTGGATGGCACGCAGCCAACGTTCACACAGGTGCCGCCGATGGTGCCGTGCCCGACAAGAGCCACGCGCTTTCCGGCCTCGGCTGCCGTGATCGAGGCAGAGAACCCGGCCGAGCCGGCTCCCACGACGATGAGGTCATATTGGTCGCCGCTCACCTCTTTCGATGAGCAGCAATCCTTTTTCTTGACGGTCTGGTCCATGTCTTCTTCCTTGGCCTGCGACCGGACATCGCGACGGTCGCCCGGCCAAAATTCTGAAATTACACCATCGACCCGATGTCGGAGGCATAGCTCGGATAGGCGAAGATCATCGCCTTGATCTGGTTGGCGGTCTGCCCGGCACCCATGGCCATGGCGAAGAGATTGATCTGTTCCTCGGAGCCCGGTCCGATCAGATGCGCGCCGAGGATCTGCCCGCTGCCATGTTCGACAAGAACCTTGAATCCGGTATGTTTCGCGCCGACGCGCAGCGACGAATACCAGTCCCCGGTCTTTTCGAAATGGGTGTCGAACTTCAGCCCTTGTTCCCTGGCCACCGCTTCCGACAAGCCCACGGTGGCCACCATCGGCAGGGTGAAGACTACCGACGGGATCGGCGGATAATCCACGGTACGCTCGTCCTCTCCAGCCAGCAGGTTCTTGCCTGCCACACGCCCTTCGAAGGCGGACACCGGGGTCAGCTTGGGCCCACTGTCAGCGCAGTCGCCCGCGGCGAAGATCGCCGGATTGGTGGTGCGCATCGCGTCACTCACATTGATGCCGCGGCGCGAGTATTCGACGCCTGCGGCTTCGAGGTTCAGCCCGTCGATATTCGGCACCCGGCCTGTGCCATGCACCACCAGGTCGCAGGTCACGATTTCGGTGCCGTCGGCGCGTTCCACTGTGACGGTGAATTCATCGCCCTGTTTCTCGATCTTCGTGACCTTCGCCTTGGTGCGCAGGTCGATGCCAAGTTCCTCGGTGCCTTCGACCAGCATTTCGACCAGGTCGGGGTCGAAGTTGCCAAGGGGGCGATCCGCCATCTCCAGCACGGTCACTTCGCTGGACCCGGCGCGCCTGACGATATGTGCGAATTCCATCGCGATGAAGCCACCGCCGACAAAGGCGATGCGGTCAGGCCGGTCGGGGAGTTCAAGAAACTCGGTGCTGGTGGTCAGATGCTCTTCGCCGGGAATGTTCAGCGTCATCGGCCGCGCGCCGGTGGCGATGTGGAAATGCTTCGCCGTCAGGGTTTTGCCGTTCAACTCGATCGTATCGGAGCCGGTGAACCGTACCTCTCCGTGCAGGACGTCAATCCCCGCCTTCTCCATTCCGCCTTCGATGCGCGGCGGCATATCGTCGGTGAAGCTGCGCTTGAAGGCGATCATGTCGGGCCAGGTGACCGAAGGTTGCGCCTCCAGCCCCTTGCCTTCCATGTTTTCGGCCCATTCGACACCCTCGGTGACCGCGACCAGCATTTTCTTGGGGTCGCAGCCGCGCAGGGCGCAGGTGCCGCCATGGGGTTCGCTGTCGATGCTGGCGACGCTCCAGCCTGCGTCTGCGGCCATCCGGGCGACGCCAATACCAGCGGTGCCGCCGCCGATCACGATGAGGTCATACGTCTTGGTCATACCTGTTCATTTCTTTGTGTCAGTAATTCTTGACTTGGTTCATTGCTGACCGCCTTCCATGTTTTCCGCAGCAACCCGACCGGAGTTTCGGAGCCAGAGCGCATATCCCGCTACCGCCAAAGCGGCGGCAACCGAGATCCGCAGAGCAAAGCGGAACTCCAGCCAGAACAGCAGAGCCGAAAGAACAACGGCCAAGACGATGAGAGGGATTTTTGGATTGCGCCCGAGTTTTCCAGCCTCAAGCCAGAGGGCATACGCAACCACGCTCAGTGATGTGAAAAGCATCGGGAAAAGCGCGTAGTCGAGCCATCCGACAATGGCCGAAAGCCCCACCCCGGCGACGATCAGCACCAAGACCGGCGTAAAGCAACAGATCGCCACAAATACGCTGCCGATGAGGCCGCGCCGCAAAAGGGTCGTGGGTTCATTGTTATTGTTCATGTCTGTCATGCTGTCTCCAGCTCCGGGTGCGGGTCGGTGAATGCGATCAGGAATCGCCGGACTCGACGATGTCCGCCGGATAGCCGGTGGCGCGGATTGCTTCGACGATCATGCCCTGATCGGCGGCCTCGTCATCAAAGGCGACGATGTAGGTGCCGGTGCCGAATTCCTCTCCTTCCGTGAAGTCGATGATCTCGACCGAGGGAACGCCCCGCATGGCCGCCGCCACCGTGTAGGAGCAGGTCGGGCATGTCAGTTCGCCGACCCCGATATTGATGCGCTGTTCGGCGGCGCTGGCGGGGAAAGCCGCGAGGGTGCCAACGACCGCAAGGGCAAGATGGAGTGACTTCATGGGTTCGGCCTTTCAGTAGGACAGAAGGTATGGGGTGAGATAGGGAAAGATCATCGTGACGGTGACGATGGTGGTGGCAATCCAAAGAATGGATCGCATGAGTTTCCGGTTCATGGGACGCGCGCAGGTGCCATCCGCGCAGACTTTGGCCGGGATCGGACGGTAGGCCTTGTAAAATCCATAGCCGATGAAGGCGGCACTCAGCGCGAAGGTGATCCATTTGTACTGGTAGAGAACGCCCAGCTGCGCAATGAAAACGCCGGTAACGCCGAAGCTGACCAGCACCAGCGGCAGGATGCAGCATGAGGTCATGGCCAGCGCGCCAAGCGCGCCGAGCCAGGTTGTCGCCCATTCCTTTTTGTCGGCAGCCCCTGTTTCGTCCATTGCCGTCTGCCGGCCGGCGGATGTGGTTTCAGTCATGGTTCGAATCATCCTTGCCTCAGTGATGATCTCGATCTAGGGTCTGTAGCAGGTACAGGCTCAAGAGGGTTAAACGTGATAAATCATCACAGATCGGTGAAGGTCCTCAGGCGCGGAGATCTGGCCAGGCTGACCGGCTGCAATCTCGAGACCATTCGCTACTACGAGAACATCGGCGTCATGCCCGAGCCGCCGCGCTCCAGCAAAAACTATCGCGTCTACGATGATCGGCATGTCGCGCGCTTGCGCTTCATCATGCGCGCGCGCGAGCTTGGGTTCACGCTCGACGAAGTCCGCGATCTGCTCGCCTTGGTCGATGGCGGGGCCCAGACCTGCGGCGAGGTGCAGGGTCTGGCAAATTCGCATCTCGCCTCGATCCGCGCCAAGATCGACGATCTCAAACGCATCGAACGCGTGCTGTCTTCCACCGTAGCGCAATGCACCGGTGACGATGTCCCTGAATGCCCTGTGATCGACGCGCTGACGGAGGTGACCTGAAGGGCCATAGTTGAGGACGCCCACGCATGTCAGCCAAGCGTACAATGGTGCCAGCGCCGTTGTTTGCGATCATTCGTTCCCCGCGGAGTCCTGCGTGTTCGCCGCATTTTCGGGGACCAGATAGCGCGGCACGATCCACAGATAGGCGACCATGCCGAAGAGCTCGAAGAGCGACTGGAAAACGATGACCACGGCCGCCACGTTCCACTCCGGTCCGAGCGCCAGCACCAGCGGAAGTACGACGAAGGAGTTGCGGGTTCCGAGCGAGAAGATGACCGTTCGTCGCCCGCTAGTGGGCAATCTGGCCGCCCGCCCGGTCGCCGCACCCAGAAGTGCTGCGGCGACGAGGTAGGCGACGTAAACGCCCGCCACCTGCGCCAGAACCGGCAGCGCATCCCGTACCTCGTCGACTTGCGAGGCCGCGATCAGGAACACCACGACAGCCAGAAGCGGAACCGGCAGCCAGGCGAGGCGATTTACTATCGCGGCCCGCTCCGGGCGCGCCTCTGCCCAACGCTCCAGCAGGAAAGCCGCTGTGAGCGGCAGCAGGTGTCGCGTTGCCCTTTAATCGGTTCTGCCTCACTTTGTGTGGCGCAACTATCCTGAAACTGGAAAATTCAGGAGGTATAGTTGTGAGTTCGAAGAAGCACTGGTCGCCCGGGAGCGATGTTGCCGTTCAAAGCGTTGAGCGAAGTGAAAGAGGCGGGTGGATTGTATCTGGCGTCTTGGCTCCCAACGGCATTTGCCCAGACTGTGGATTGCATTCACGCCGACGTCACGGCTGGCGGCGTCGGCGGCTGCAGGATTATCCCGCGCATGGAGACGAGGTAACGGTTGATCTCGCAATTTGCCGTTGGCGATGTCAGGCACCCGCTTGCCCACGCCGGACATTCTCAGACCAAATCGCCTCGATTGCGCGTCCATTTGCACGTCGTACTTCGCGTGTCGGGGAGATTGTCACCCATCTTGGGCATGCGACCGGCGGACGGCCAGCCGAGCGGTTGTTGCATCGTTTGGGCCTTGGAGTCAGCGATGACACGGTGCTTAGGCAGCTGAAGAACCGTGCCCAAGACAGTGGCGAGTCGCCGACAGTCATCGGGATCGACGACTGGAGTTGGCGGAAATCGCAAACCTACGGCACGATCATTGTGGATCTGGAGCGTCGCGTGGTGATCGACATTCTTGAGGATCGAGATGTCGTCAGCTGCACCAACTGGCTGAAGCGACACCCCGAGGTGGAAGTGATCAGCAGAGATCGCTGCGGTCTCTACGCCCAGGCAGCACGGCAAGGGGCACCGCAGGCGAAGCAGGTCGCTGACCGGTTCCATATCGTACAAAACCTGCGGCAGGCCATCGAGGAGCAAATGAACCTTCACGGCCGTGCGACCGGCAGGGCGCTGCTGTCCGACGCCGACAACATCACCGCAGCCGGCAGCCTTCTGAAGTCACGCCTGGCGCATAGGACGTCTCGGGAAGAGATTTTCGCCACCATTCATGCGCTCCGAAATCAGGGGCTTTCATGCAGCGAGATCGGGCGGCGAACAGGGTTCCCGCGTCGCAGCATCGCGAAATGGCTGCAGTTCGAGACACCACCGGACCGCAGGCGGGCCGCTTTGAAGCCGACATCGCCGTGGTACTTTGAAGAGTTCCTGAGCCAAAGCTGGAAGGAGGGCATTCGAACTGGCAGCGCCCTGTTCCGTCTGATCCGAGAGCGCGGTTACGAGGGGAGTCAGTCGCATTTGCAGCGTCTGTTGGCGGGCTGGCGAAAAGCAGAACAGCAAGGGAGCGACTCCAAGGTAGAGCACGAAATCCTTAAGCCAGTCCGGGACCCGGAAACGGGGCACGCGATTTCCCCGGTCATCGCAGCCGCGCTGTGCATCAAACCCCGCGGAAAGCTCACCCCGGATCAAGCGCGGAAAGTCGACGCGCTCAAGGCCGGTTCTCCCGCCTTCGCAACGATGCGAAGTCTCGCCATGCGGTTCAACGGTATCCTGCGCAGCCGCCAAGCAGACCCGCTCCCAGCATGGATCGACAACGCGATCGAAACCGATCTGGCGCCCATCGTGCGCTTTGCCCGCACATTGAACCGGGACTTCGATGCAGTCAAAAACGCCATCGAGATGCCATGGAGCAACGGCCAAGCAGAAGGTCAGATCAATCGCCTGAAGACGCTCAAACGCGCCATGTACGGTCGAGCCGGTCCAGAATTGTTGCGGGCGAGAATGCTACCGTTCCGCCACACAGATTGAGGCAGAGCCCAATTAAGGGCTACGCGACAACTCGCCAATGAGGTGATCATCGAGACCGCCTGCGAAAACCCCGCCTCGGCCAAGGTCTATCTCAGCCAGCTCGAATATCTGGCCGATTACGCCAAATGGCGCGATGCGTCCGCCCCCTTCAATCTGGGTCGGTCGCCTAATGGGCCGGACATCGAAGCCATCCGCGCCTGCGCCAACTGATACACCGAGATCAACCGGAAGGCCCGCCATCCCTGGTGGGCCTTTTGCGTATACTGCGAACGGACCGCTTTGCGGCGACATTCTCTTTTCCGGGCGCAGCTGACCTTCGAACAAGCACGAAATGTTGATGGTCTAAGGAAAAGATCGCCCGCCTTCGCCACGATTTAGAAGCTGGCGTTAAGCTACAAGCGCATTTTGTTCAAGGGGCGGTTCTACCCACTTGAAGCGTGAATCACTTCAGCCAGAGGCTGTCCCGGTTTTCGAGTCGGCGCTTTCGTCTTTTGGTGGACGGATACGGAAAAGGAGTGCGTACAGCACCGGCACGGCGACAAGGGTCAGTACCGAGGCAAAGGCGAGGCCACCCATGATCGTGACCGCCATCGACGCAAAGAAGGCGTCCGGCAGGAGCGGGATCATGCCGAAGATCGTTGTGCCGGCGGCCAGCACGACAGGGCGCAGACGGCTGACAGAGCCGTCGATTACCGCCTTGTAATCCGGCACACCGTCCGCGCGCTGCACGTCGATCTCTTCGACCAGAACGATCGCGTTCTTCATCAGCATCCCCGAAAGCGACAAAAAGCCGAGCAGGGCCGTGAAAGTGAAAGGCAGGCCTGTGAAGAGCAGCCCGAGCACCATGCCTGTCACTGACATCGGCACGACAAGCCACAGGATGAGCGGCTGGCGAACCTTGTTGAACATCAGGATCGAGATCGTCAGCATGACAAGAAAGCTGAGGGGAAGCTGCTTGCCAAGGCTGGTCTGGGCGTCGGTGGAGCTTTCATACTGCCCGCCCCATTCCATGCTGTAGCCCTCGGGAGGCGGGAGGGCCTCGATCTCGGTGCGCACGCTTTTGAAGGCCTCATCCGCCGTGAGATCCCCCCGTGCGCCGCCAAGGGCGGTGATGGTGCGTTCACGGTTGCGCCGGTGAATGAGCGCCTCCACGAGGCGCGGCTCGAACCGTTCCACAAGGTTGGCCATGGGAACGTAGGCGCCAGCTCCATCGGACCAGGCCGACAGGTCACGAACGCGGTCGATTCCGTCGCGTTCGTTCGCAGGCAGCCGCAGGTGGATCGGGATGACCTCGTCGCCTTCGCGCAATTCACCGACTCGCAAGCCCGAGGTTCCGTAGCGGACGGTATCGGAGATCGCGCTGCGCGAGGTCCCGGCCAGCCGCATCCGCGACTCGTCAACGATCGGCTCGATCAGGATCTCGCGCTGCCGCCAATTGGTGCGTGAATTGGTGATTGTGCCTGCGGCCGCGTATATCCGGGTTGCATCATCGGCGAGTTGGCGCAGAATGACCGGATCGGCACCGGAGAAGCGGACCGCCACATCGGCACCGGAGGGCGGGCCGAAAACGAGTTCTTCGACCCGGACAAGCGCGTTGGGAAATGCGGCGGGCAGATCGCGGTTCAACCGATTGGCCATGGCCGGGATCGCCTCGGCGTCGGCCACCCGGACGATCAGCTGGCCATAGCTGGCATCCGCCTGCTCCGGGCTGTAGGTCAGCATGAAGCGGCTTGCGCCACGTCCCACCAGGGTCGTCACATCCGTCACGCCCTCCTCGGCCAGGAACATCTGTTCAAGTCGCCGCATTTCACGGTCGGTGACGTTGATGTCAGTGCCTTGCGGCATCTGGAATTCGACATAGAAGAGCGGGGTATTTGACGCCGGGAAAAAGGCCTGCTTGACCTGCCCGAAGGCCATCACCGACACAACTGTGATTCCCACGATTATAAGCACAACCAGCACACGGGCGCGCAGCACGAGCCAGAGCATCCCGCGATAGATCCCGTAGAACGCGCCCTTGTAGGGATCGTCCGAGGTGTTTTTTGGGGCCTTGAGCAGCAGCTTGCCGAGATAGGGCGTGACCGTGACGGCCAGAATCCAGCTCATCAGCAGCGAGATGGTGATCACCGCGAAAAGCGAGAACAGGAACTCGCCCGTGGCATCCGGCGACAGGCCGATCCCGGAAAATGCCATGATCCCGATCACGGTGGCCCCAAGCAGCGGAATGGACGTGGAACTTTCGGTCTCGGCGGCGGCTTTTTCCGCACTCTTTCCGCGCGCCATGCCGATTACCATCCCTTCGGTGATCACGATGGCGTTGTCCACCAGCATCCCCATCGCAATGATCAGGGCGCCAAGGCTGATCCGCTCCATTGCGATCCCGAACACCGACATGAAGAACAGTGTCACGAAAACCGTAAGCCCGAGGGTCGCGCCCACCACGAGACCCGCGCGCCAGCCCATTGTCAGTATAAGCGCCCCGACAACGATGGCAACCGACATCGCAAGGCTCAGAAGAAAGCTGGAGACGGCCTGATCAACGACGACGTGCTGTTCGTAGATCGGCGTGATCTCGACACCTTCGGGCAACTCAGCCTTCAACTTCTCAAGCCGAGCGGCAGCCGCCGCGCCAACCTCGACCACGTTTCGGTTTGTCAGCGCCGACACCCCGAGGGTGAAGGCCGCGGTGCCGTTCTGCCGGATGATCTGACTGGGCTGTTCCGCCTCGTCGCGGGCGACGCGGGCAATATCATGGATCGCGACCTGCCCGACCTCTCCGGCCGCGCCAAGCCGCAACTCCTCGATCCCTTCGGGGGTCACATAACCTGGCGGCACGGACAGTCCTATCCGGGCCGGCCCCTCGGTGATCTCGCCATTATCGAAGACGAGGTTCTCGTCGTTCAGCACGCTCAGAACCTGGTTGGGCGGAAGGCCCAGCTCTGTCAGGCGCGCGGATGGAATCGAGATCGTGATCACCTCTTCGGTGAGGCCCTGAACCTCGACCTTGGCGACACCGTCCACGGTCACTAGGCCCAGCCGCAATTTCGTGGCCAGATCCCGCTCTTCGCGCGGGCTCAGACCTTCGGTTTTCACCGCGTAGAACATGCCGTAAACGTCGCCGAAATCGTCGTTGACGATGGGCGCGCGCGCGCCTTCGGGAAGCTCCCCCTCCACGTCGCGGATGCGCAGGCGCATCTCGTCCCAGACTTGCGGAATCTCATCCGGGCCATATGTGCCCTCGATCTCCACGGTGATTTGCGCCATGCCCGGCATCGACTTGGATTCGACCCGGTCAAGCTGCTTCATCTGCTGCAGCGCGTTTTCGATGACGTCAGAGACCTCTTCCTCGACCTCGACTGCTGTCGCGCCGGGATACGGCACAAAGACGAGTGCGGTCTTGAGCGTGAAACTCGGGTCTTCAAGGCGGCCCACCGTGTTCAGTCCCCAATACCCGCCAAGAAGGCAAAAGAGAATGAGGAGCCAGACCGCGACGGGCCGCTGGATGCTTGCGCCTGAAATGCTGAATGCCATGGATCTGTTCGTGTCCTGTCAAGGGGGCGGGATCAGAGCCCCGAAACCGTCACGGTCTGATTGTCCCGAAGTCGCCACCACCCGCCGGAAACGATCAATTCATCGCCCTCCAGACCTTCGAGAACCACGATCTCGTTATCGACGGGCAGCCCCAAGCGGATCGTCTGGCGTGTGACCTGTCCCGACTGTTCGTCGTAGATCCAGACTGAAGGCTCGGTTCGGCTTGAGGTATCGATCGCCGAAACCGGGACCATGACGGACTGCGCACTGGCTTCGGCGGCTGCGTTTGAAAGACGCACCCTGGCCGTCATCCCGGGCAGAAGACGCGAATCGACATCGCCCGTGATTGCGAATTCCACATCATAGGTCTGCGCCGTGCTGTTCGCATCGGTTGCAAAGGACCGAAGCACGAGCGGTGCCGTGTAGCCAGGCACCGCCGGAAAACTCGCCACGAGATCGAAAGCGTCGGGCGCGCTTCGTGCGACGGCCGCCAGTTCTTCCGGCAGAGAAATCAGGATCCTTAACTCGCTGACGTCCTGAAGACGTGCCACCGATGCCGCCGAGGTGACGTTGACATAATCTTCTATGAATGTGCGTGCCACGATCGCGTCGAAAGGCGCGACGATCTGCGTCTGGGAGAGGCGTCGCTCGGCCTCGCGCAGCGCAACTTCCGCCTGCGCGTATTCGGCGCGGGCGGTTTCAAGCCGGGATTCCGCAGCAACGCCCCGTTCGGCAAGACTCGCTGCGCGGTTGATCTCGGACTCAGCAAGGACGAAGGCCGCCCGCGCCCGATCCACGGCGAGTTCGAAATCGACCGGATCGAGCGCCGCGATCAGATCGCCCTTGCTGATCTTGTCACCCGGTTCCACCTCAAGGCGCAGGACCTGTCCGGACACCTGAAACGCGATGTCCACGGTGCGGGCCGGCACGACCCGTCCGGCAACGGTGCGACCGCGCGTAACGGTCCGGCGCGTTGCTCGGGTCACCTCGACCACGACCTCCTTGTCGGACGCGCCCGCCTGGCTTGTTTCGGCACCAGGTTCAGTCGACTCCTGGCCTGTCTGGGCCAGCACTTCGCCCAAGGACACAGGAAGAAAGGACACCATCAGGAGTGCCGCCCCCGCCACAGCAATAACCGCAGCGATCCCCTTCCAGCTTTTGTCTTTTTTACTTGAGATCATCGATCAGGGCCCTCAATCGTTCGATGACGCGTTCTCTGGTGTCCGCACCGCCATCCGGTAGCTTCAACAGCTTCTGGAAACGCAGCCCCTGGATTGCCCAAAAGGCCACCATGGCACCCGGCGCGTCTTGTGTATCGGACAGGATACGCCCGAGGTCGTCGGTCAATTCCGCCCGCAGCGGATCGAGCAGTTGCGGATCTGATGCAGCGGTCGCGAGGATCGCCATCGACAGGTCACCATCCACCTCTTCCGACTGTAGAACCGTTTCGAGATGGCCCCGGAGCGTGCGTGCGGGGTGCCGCTCGGGCACGCTCTCGAGCAATTCGCGGTGCCCGGCCAGCATCTGCGCCAACAAGCCAGACAGCAGCGCTTTCTTGGTCGGGTAATTGTAAAGCAAGCCGCCCTTGCTCAGGCCGGCCTCCTTCGCGACCGCCTCGATCGTGATCCTGCCCGCGCCCTCACGGGTGGCAATCGCACGCGCCGCTGAAAGTATCCTCCGCGAGGCGTTTCTGCATTCTGAAGGGGGCATGGGCTTGCTCAAACTATACCGTCCGGTCGGTTTATGTTACGTGGGAGTTAGTCTGTGGGTCGGTCCGGGTCAAGAATTCAATCTCATCTGATCCGGCACGGCGCTCGATAGCGCCCGCAGAAGTACGAGAAGGCAATCCATTGACCACGCCACTTCAAGAGGCATCGCGTCCGCCATATGCCCCCAAAAACGCATCAACCGCCCGTCTTGAGTGCTCAGACACATCGATAGGCTGATCGACGGCCAGCAATTGCGGCATGATAACGCCAGATACAGAGAGATGAATAAATTGAGCAGAGGCGTTTTGGACGTTTTTCACGTCCAGTGATTTCGTCTCATGCAAATTTCTGAGTATTTGCGCGACGATCCTGATGGCACGCCTCGGGCCTGCGTTCATGTATATTTCACCTGCCTCCGGCAGAACCGAAACCGCGCCGATGCAAACGCGCAGGAGGCGCATATAGTCATCATCCATGACCAACCCGATCATCCGCCGAGAGAGTTCTTCCAGCATGCTCCGCGCATCATTCTGGCTTGTAAGCGGACGGCAGATTTCCTCTGAAAGGCTGTCGCACTCGGATTGCAAGACGCTCAAAAAGAGTTTGTCCTTGCTTGGAAAATGCGCATAGAGGGTTGCCTTCGACACCTTGGCTTCTTCGGCAATCGCATCGACGCTGGCACCTTCAAAACCGCACTTCAGGAATACCTCTCTGGCTCCTTTCAGCACATCGGCCACTTTACTTTCCCGCATGGCGATCACCTGATTCCAAAACGTGATATCGAATGCACGGCGCAACCTGTCTGACCGCGCTCACAGGCAGAAGCCGGGTGGCGCAGCCTAACTCACAAACGCGAGTTTGGTGAAGCGGCCCCGCCCAAGTCATCACCTTCAAATACCCCCTCGGTCTTCCATCGTTCCGCGATCTCGCCCATTGCGTCGAGAACGCCGCGCAGGTCGTTGCCGCGCGGCGTCAGGCCATAGGTGACCGCAGGCGGGATCGTCTCGGCCTGTTCGCGCCAGACGACCCCGGCGCGCTGAAGCATCCGCAGCCGCTCGGTCAGCATTCGGGTCGATATTCCCGGCACGGCGCGTTTCAGAACCCCGAATCTTTGTGGCCCCTGATCGCTCAGCACCCAGATGATGTGGGTTGTCCACGGTCCCATGAGCAGACGCAGGATCGAATCCATCGGGCATTGTGGCGGCGTTCTGGGCATGGGATCGGCTCGATTTTATAGTTACTTTTTCGTCCCTACTTTAAATAACGACACAACTCAACTACTCCTTATCCATACAACGAAAGGCAAGGTCTCGAATGGCCTGACCGGTGAGGATGATGCAACATGACCCGTATGCCCACGATGTTCATTCCCCATGGCGGCGGCCCGTGTTTCTTCATGGACTGGAATCCGCCCGATGAATGGGACCGGCACCGGAAATTCCTGGAGGATCTGCCTGCCACATTGCCCGAACGTCCCCGCGCGCTTCTGGTGATTTCGGGCCACTGGGAGGAACCCGCCTTCACCGTGCAAACCAATCCCGCGCCACCGCTTCTGTTCGATTACCGCGGCTTTCCACCGCACACTTATGAATTAACGTGGCCCGCCCCCGGCGATCTGGCGCTGGCAGACAGGGTGCATGAGCTGACCCGCGCCGCCGGGTTTGCCGCTGCGAAGGATGCCACGCGCGGGTTTGACCACGGCGTTTTCGTGCCGCTCAAGGTCGCCTTTCCCGATGCCGACATTCCCTGTGTCCAGCTTTCGGTTGCCAGCGATCTCGACCCCGCGCGCCACATTGCGCTTGGCCGTGCCCTGGCCCCCCTGCGCGACGAGGGCGTGCTGATCCTCGGCAGCGGCAACACCTATCACAACATGTCCGTGCTGATGCAGAGCCTGCGTGGCGGGGCGCGAGACGACATCGTTGGCGGCGCGTTCGATGCCTGGCTGACCGAGGCCGTGACCTGCCCCGATCCCGAGGAACGCAACCGCAGGCTTGCGCGCTGGTCCGATGCCCCGGGCGGCCGCGAGGCCCATCCGCGCGAAGAGCACCTGATCCCGCTGCACGTTGTGGCGGGCGCAGCAGGCGCGGACATTGGGCGCAAGACGCTAGAAGACCCCGTTATGGGCGCTGTCGAAAGCGCCTTTCGGTTCGGTTGAGTTGAAAAGACACGAAAGGAGCACCACGAAAAATGCCCGACATCACCGGACCCAAGCCGGTCAGCCCTGCCAAGATCGCCGGCAGGGAAATTCCCCATGTCCCGACCATGCGCGCCGCCCTGGTAAAGGCGATGAAGGAACACGACCTGCCGGAGGCGATACCGTGCTGAAGATACCGCCGCGCGAGGGGCCTAGGCCTGCGACCACGCCTTGTGCCCCGCATACCCAGATTTCCCAGAACCCGGATGCCGCAACGGTTCGGGCGTTCAGGGAACGGGCCTTTGATTTTCCCTTTGTCATCCGCCAGCCCTCGATGATCTCGGTGCCGGGCGCAGAGGCGCTCTGCCTCGAACACGGGCGCGGATGCGGTTGCCGTGAGGCGTTCATGGTCGGCAGGGAATTCGCCCATGTCCATCCACCGCAGGACGGCAGCCTGCACATGATGCTGCCCGAGGACGCAGTGCCGAAAATCATTGATCTGGGCTGGGCAGAACCGCATCCGATGGCCGCGGCGGGCATGATCCCGCCAACCGCTGTCATGGTCTATGCGCCCAGAAACGCAGCAGAAATCGAAACCGTTCTCGGCCTTCTGGGCCTGTCCTATGACTTTGCCAGTGGTCGGCTCGGACGGGTGGACAACGTCGTTCTGTGACGGGATGCGCCGTTCAATCCGGTTGTCGCGTTGCCCTTTAATCGGTTCTGCCTCACTTTGTGTGGCGCAACTATCCTGAAACTGGAAAATTCAGGAGGTATAGTTGTGAGTTCGAAGAAGCACTGGTCGCCCGGGAGCGATGTTGCCGTTCAAAGCGTTGAGCGAAGTGAAAGAGGCGGGTGGATTGTATCTGGCGTCTTGGCTCCCAACGGCATTTGCCCAGACTGTGGATTGCATTCACGCCGACGTCACGGCTGGCGGCGTCGGCGGCTGCAGGATTATCCCGCGCATGGAGACGAGGTAACGGTTGATCTCGCAATTTGCCGTTGGCGATGTCAGGCACCCGCTTGCCCACGCCGGACATTCTCAGACCAAATCGCCTCGATTGCGCGTCCATTTGCACGTCGTACTTCGCGTGTCGGGGAGATTGTCACCCATCTTGGGCATGCGACCGGCGGACGGCCAGCCGAGCGGTTGTTGCATCGTTTGGGCCTTGGAGTCAGCGATGACACGGTGCTTAAAGCAGTTTGCGTTTGATTTGAATCGAATTGGGATTCACAGGTGCACCTTTGTCTGATTCACTTCTGTTTGGAGGTGGATCATGGGCAAACCTTACTCTTTGGACCTTCGGGAACGGATTTGCGCCTATGTCGCTGCGGGCAACTCGGCGCGTTCAGCTGGGCGGCTGTTCGGCGTGAGCGCGGCCACGGCGGTGCGACTGGCAGCGGAGCATCGTGAACACGGCACGACGGTTCCCAAGCCGCAAGGCCGCCCTGCCGGTCAATTCGGCAAACTCGCCCCGCACCGGGATTTTCTGCTGGAGATCGTGCAGGCCGAACCGGACATCACACTCAAGGAATTGGCCGCCGCCCTGGCCGAGACACATGGCGTGGAGGTGCAGCTCTCTTCGCTGCATCGCGCGCTCGAACGCGCCGGACTGTCATATAAAAAAAGGACTGATCGCGGCGGAACGTGACCGACCGGCGCTGCGCCAGGCCCGCCGTGATTGGATCAAGCGCCGCCAGCCCCGCATGCGCCAGGAGCCGCACAGGCTGGTCTTTATCGACGAGACGGCGGTCAAGACGAACCTCACGCGGCTGCGCGGACGAGCCCCTGTCGGTGAGCGGCTCTATGGCGCGGCACCTTTTGGCAAATGGGGCACGCAGACCTTTATCGCCGGGCTGACGCAGGATGCCCTGATCGCGCCCTGGGTGATCAAGGGCGCGATGAACGGACCTGCTTTCGACACCTATATCGAGACGCAATTGGCCCCGGCGCTTGATCCGGGGACCGTTGTCATCCTCGACAACCTGTCCACCCACAAAAGCCCACGCGCGGCACAAGCCCTGAGAGAGCGCGGCTGCTGGTTCTTGTTCCTGCCCGCATACAGCCCCGATCTCAATCCCATCGAGATGGCCTTCTCGAAACTCAAGGCCCACCTGCGACGCATCGGTGCCAGAACCTTTGACACCTTGTTCCAGGCGCTCGGAGACATCTGCAATCTGTTCGACCCGCAAGAGTGCTGGAACTTCCTCAAAGCTGCCGGATATGCCTCAAATTAAATGCAAAACGCTTTAGGCAGCTGAAGAACCGTGCCCAAGACAGTGGCGAGTCGCCGACAGTCATCGGGATCGACGACTGGAGTTGGCGGAAATCGCAAACCTACGGCACGATCATTGTGGATCTGGAGCGTCGCGTGGTGATCGACATTCTTGAGGATCGAGATGTCGTCAGCTGCACCAACTGGCTGAAGCGACACCCCGAGGTGGAAGTGATCAGCAGAGATCGCTGCGGTCTCTACGCCCAGGCAGCACGGCAAGGGGCACCGCAGGCGAAGCAGGTCGCTGACCGGTTCCATATCGTACAAAACCTGCGGCAGGCCATCGAGGAGCAAATGAACCTTCACGGCCGTGCGACCGGCAGGGCGCTGCTGTCCGACGCCGACAACATCACCGCAGCCGGCAGCCTTCTGAAGTCACGCCTGGCGCATAGGACGTCTCGGGAAGAGATTTTCGCCACCATTCATGCGCTCCGAAATCAGGGGCTTTCATGCAGCGAGATCGGGCGGCGAACAGGGTTCCCGCGTCGCAGCATCGCGAAATGGCTGCAGTTCGAGACACCACCGGACCGCAGGCGGGCCGCTTTGAAGCCGACATCGCCGTGGTACTTTGAAGAGTTCCTGAGCCAAAGCTGGAAGGAGGGCATTCGAACTGGCAGCGCCCTGTTCCGTCTGATCCGAGAGCGCGGTTACGAGGGGAGTCAGTCGCATTTGCAGCGTCTGTTGGCGGGCTGGCGAAAAGCAGAACAGCAAGGGAGCGACTCCAAGGTAGAGCACGAAATCCTTAAGCCAGTCCGGGACCCGGAAACGGGGCACGCGATTTCCCCGGTCATCGCAGCCGCGCTGTGCATCAAACCCCGCGGAAAGCTCACCCCGGATCAAGCGCGGAAAGTCGACGCGCTCAAGGCCGGTTCTCCCGCCTTCGCAACGATGCGAAGTCTCGCCATGCGGTTCAACGGTATCCTGCGCAGCCGCCAAGCAGACCCGCTCCCAGCATGGATCGACAACGCGATCGAAACCGATCTGGCGCCCATCGTGCGCTTTGCCCGCACATTGAACCGGGACTTCGATGCAGTCAAAAACGCCATCGAGATGCCATGGAGCAACGGCCAAGCAGAAGGTCAGATCAATCGCCTGAAGACGCTCAAACGCGCCATGTACGGTCGAGCCGGTCCAGAATTGTTGCGGGCGAGAATGCTACCGTTCCGCCACACAGATTGAGGCAGAGCCCAATTAAGGGCTACGCGACACAAGCTTATCAAGGTGTTGCCGCAAGGCGGAATCCACGTAAGAAATGAGGGCAACGGTTGCGTTGGCTTGGGTGATTCACTCCACTGCCGGTTGTGATAGGTTGCCAGACAACCCACCAGATCGTATCCCTCATGTTGAAATGGCTTGCTGTCTGCGCCCTGTTGTTTCCTGTCACCGCGACCGCGGAACGGATCAGTGCGTCCTCGATCTATGTTGCCGACCGGGCCAGATACACAGAGCTCATGACACTCCCTGTAGCCGGCCATAGATTGACTTGGCCGCGCTGAAACCGCGTCACCCAAACGTCGCACATGGTGTCCGAAAACCAGCATCATAGCGGTCAGCCGGATAGAACTCGGGCCGACCGCTATGGTCAGATCAGGCGGAGAGATCCATGACCATCCGGCCTTCGATCTTGCCGGCCTTCATCCGGTCGAAGATCGTGTTGACCTCGTCCAGGGACGCGGTCTCGATGGTCGCCTTCACCTTGCCGTCGCCCGCGAAATCGAGCGATTTCTGAAGATCGAGCCGCGTGCCCACGATGGAGCCGCGCACGGTGATCCCATTCAGCACCATACCGAAGATGTTGAGCGGGAAGTCACCCGGCGGCAGGCCGTTCAGCGCAACCGTGCCTCCGCGATCCACCATGCCAACGGCCTGCTCGAAGGCCTTTTCACTGACCGCCGTCACCAGGATGCCCTGAACGCCCCCGCCTGTTTCGCGTTTGACCTCGGCCGCCGGGTCCTCGCTTGTGCGGGCGTTCACGGTGATCTTCGCTCCCAGCCGCCGGGCGAGGTCGAGCTTGGCATCGTCTATATCGACCGCGACCACGTCGAAACCCATGGCGGCGGCGTATTGGACAGCCATGTGCCCGAGCCCGCCGATGCCCGAGATGGCGATCGTGTCGCCCGGACGGGCATCGGTCATCTTGAGGCCCTTGTAGACAGTAACCCCCGCGCAGAGAACGGGCGCGATTTCGTTGAACCCGATATTGTCGGGCAGGTGGCCGATGTAGTTGGGATCGGCCAGAACGTAATCCGCAAACCCGCCATTTACCGAGTACCCGGTGTTCTGCTGGCTTTCGCATAGCGTTTCCCAGCCGCCAAGGCAATGGCGGCAATGGCCGCAGGCGGTATAGAGCCACGGTACGCCGACGCGGTCGCCCTCTTTCACGTGGGTCACACCCTTGCCCACCGCCGAGACAAATCCGACCCCTTCGTGGCCGGGAATGAACGGTGGCTTGGGCTTGACGGGCCAATCACCCTCGGCGGCGTGCAGGTCCGTGTGGCACACGCCGGAGGCCTGAATGGCGACCTGTATCATGCCGGGCTCGACCTCGGGGACGGGTACTTCCTCGATCCGGAGAGGCGCACCGAATTCGCGGACCACGGCTGCTTTCATCGTTTTTGACATCTTTTCTTCTCCCTTAGAAAAAACCAAGCTTGTTTGGGTTGTAGCTGACCAGCATGTTCTTGGTCTGCTGATAATGGTCGAGCATCATCTTGTGGTTCTCACGCCCAATCCCCGATTGCTTGTATCCGCCGAAAGCAGCATGGGCGGGATAGGCGTGATAG
Organism: Sedimentitalea nanhaiensis DSM 24252; assembly: GCF_000473225.1. Lineage (GTDB taxonomy): Bacteria > Pseudomonadota > Alphaproteobacteria > Rhodobacterales > Rhodobacteraceae > Sedimentitalea > Sedimentitalea nanhaiensis. Next base: position 3,643,201 of record NZ_KI421509.1, on the reverse strand, counting down.
TTGTTGACCCAGACACGGCCCGCCTCGATCCCGCGGCCCATGCGGTAGCAGCGGTTGGCGTCTCGGCTCCAGACACCGGCACCCAAGCCGTACATGGTGTCGTTGGCCAGCGCCAAGGCCTCGGCTTCGTCCTTGAAGGTTGTGACCGACACGACAGGGCCGAAGATTTCCTCCTGGAAGACGCGCATCTTGTTGTGACCCTTCAGGATCGTGGGCTGGATGTAGAAGCCGCCTGCTATGTCGTCCGAAACGGCGGCCATACCGCCACCTGTCAGCACCTCGGCCCCCTCTTCGACACCTATGGTGAAGTAGGACATGATCTTGTCACGCTGCTCCTCGCTGGCCTGAGCGCCGACCATGGTCTTCATGTCGCGCGGATCACCCTGTTTGATGGCTTTCACCCGCGCGATGCAGCGTTCGATGAAGTCCTCGTAGATGTCTTCCTGGATCAGAGCACGGCTGGGGCAGGTGCAGACTTCGCCCTGGTTAAACGCGAACAGCACGAAACCCTCGACCGCCTTGTCGAGAAACGCGTCGTCCTCGGCCATGATATCCGAGAAGAAGACGTTGGGCGACTTGCCGCCGAGTTCCAGCGTCACCGGGATCAGGTTCTTGGTCGCGGCCTGCATGATCTTGCGGCCGGTCTCGGTCGAGCCGGTAAAAGCGATCTTGGCGATGCGCGGGCTTTCGGCCAGCGCCCCGCCGACCTCGGCACCGTAGCCGTTGACGACGTTCAGCACGCCGTCAGGCAGCAGGTCCGCGATCAGTTCGGCCAGCACCAGGATTGCTGCGGGGGTCTGCTCCGCGGGTTTCAGCACGATGCAGTTACCCGCCGCCAAGGCCGGGGCCAGCTTCCAGGCGGCCATCAGGATCGAGAAGTTCCACGGGATGATCTGGCCGACCACGCCGAGAGGCTCATGGTAGTGATAGGCCACAGTGTCCGCATCGATCTGGGACATGGTGCCTTCCTGCGCCCGCAATACCCCGGCGAAATACCGGAAATGGTCGATCGCAAGTGGAATATCGGCGGCCGTCGTCTCGCGGATCGGTTTACCATTGTCCCAGGTTTCGGCCCGAGCCAGAAGATCGAGATTTTCCTCCAGCCGGTCCGCGATCTTGAGAATTATGGTCGCCCGCTCCGTTGCGGACGTGGCCCCCCATTGCGCCTTTGCGGCGTGCGCGGCGTCGAGTGCCAGTTCCACGTCGGCAGGACCTGATCTCGCGACCTGACAGACTGTCTGCCCGTTGATCGGGGTTACATTGTCGAAATAGGCGCCGTCAACCGGGGCAACGAATTTGCCGCCGATGAAGTTGTCGTACCGGTCCCTGAAGGGCGAGACACGGACGCTTTCGGGTTTGCTCATCTCGTTCATGGTTTTCCTCCGTTGATTGACCGGAACCTCCTCCCGGTCCGATATCAGCATGCCACAGAGGTATTGGGGGGCGAATAGAGCCAAGTATGGCTGATGGGCCGCTGTGTCTCAGCAGTGAGACAGCTGGCCGGTCTTACCTTTCGATTCCGAGCCGGCGCATCTGCCGATAGAGCGTGGCGCGTCCGATCCCGAGCATCCGTGCCGCCTGCGAGACGTTGCCATCTGCGCGGACCAGTGCGCGGACAACCGCAGCCCGTTCAGCCTTCTTGAAGCCCGTGGGGCCGTCGTCCCGACCAAAAAGGTCCACTGTCGGACGGGGTTTGATCTGTCCAGTCGGCTCAAGCCCGAACATGCGGCGCGCGGTACGGGTAGCACCGATCACCAGATCATCTCCGTCCACGGCCAATAGGGCTGTTGCATCGATCCCGTCCGGGCCTGCCATGATTATCCGCGCATTGGGGAAGGACGATCTGAAATGACAGTTCTCGATGACCTGAGCGTACTGGGACACCGTGTTAGACAACAGCCGGTTGAAGCCTTCGGTCTCGTCAACGCGCGCTGATGAGACATCGAGTGCCGCAAGAATGTGTCCATCCGCCCCGAAGATTGGCGCATCCATGCAGCTGAGGGCCGTGTTCCGCGCGAAAAAATGATCCTCGCGATGGATGGTGATCCGGCGCTTTTCGGCCAGGCAGGTGCCGATCCCGTTCGTGCCCTCGTGCGCCTCGCTCCAGTCGGCACCGGGGTGAAGACCCCAGTTGCGAAAGGTTGCTGCATCCGCATCGGCGCATCTGAGGTCGAGCACGATCCCGGTTGCATCGGTCAACAGAACCCCGCAGCCCGAGGCGCCGACAAGCGCGAAAAGCTCATCCAGCTTCGGCGTCGCCATTGCGAGGAGTCTTCCGAGTTCGTCCCGGCGTCGAGCCAGTTCGCTGCATTCGATCAGATAAGGCGCTTTGTCATTGGCGGGATCAAGACCGTGATGCTCCATCGAGCGCCGCCAAGATGCCGCCAGAGGCGAACGCGCCGCGTCCGACCCGGATTCGACCACGCGGATCACCTTCTCTACATGATGCGCCTCCCGTCGCATGATGTGTCCTCCCGTATAAGGCAGGCAGCAAAGGGCGAGAGCAAAGCGCTTGGGGTTGCGCGATCCACGCCCCTCTGAAGTCTTTCTCGCGGATCATAACACATTCAACGGTGATGTCACGTTAACTGGGTGCAACAAATGCATTAACTGCATACGGGTTTCTTCACGCCCTACTGGCGCGCGAGTTATGAAGGTCACCTTGGCCGCCAGCAAAATCGGCGAAGTCTTCTGCGGCCTTCAGTTCGTGGTGCGCCACATCCGATAGCGTCCTTGCCCGGTTAGCTCTCGGACCAGACCCCGCGCTTCCATCCAGGCGAGGTTACGCTGGACCGCGGCGCGGCTCGAGTCTGTAAGGGTCTCAGCCATCGGAGCGGAGACTAGGGGCCATTCGGTCAGCAGGGCGCGCAACGCGCGTGGGGTCTTGCCCGAGAGCGAGGTCATGTCGGCTGCCGCCCTCGCTGACCATGCCTCGATATCGTCGAGGTGTCGCATCGCGGTCAGACACGCCGTCTCCATCCCGTCAAGCCAGCGCGCCAGGCGGTCCGCGGGCGGACCACCGGCGCGAAGCCCCCCTGCCCCACCCATAGCCAGAGGCGCAAAGACTGCGCCTTTGCCCTCGGTGGCCGCGATCCGCACAGCGGTGATTGCCGCTTCCATTCGATCGCCCTGCTGTCCGAGGCCCGCGAGGCTCCAAAAGTGAAAGCCCACACAGGCGCGGGTCACAGGGTGAAGATCGGCGGCTTGTGCCATCAGATCCAGCCAACCGCCCGCGCGATCCGCGAAGGCCTCGGCTTGATCTGCCATGTTCTCGGGATCGCGGCGATCGAGAAAAGCAGACAAGTCCACCTCTGGGCCTGGCCCCCCAGTCAGACGACGCAGCGCCCAACCAACACGCGCGAGTGCCGCGGTGTCGTCTTGCAGGCCGGAAATGCGCATTGAGATCCAGAGCGCCAGCCGATCCGGGCCGATGCGGTCACCCACGAACCAGCTGAGGTCGGCAGCCTCGATCAGGGCTAACCTGTGCCGCCATCCTTCCGGGCCGCGCTTCAGCCGGTCGTCCAGCGCGCCGACGCGACCGGCCACACGGGCAAGTTGCGCGGCATGACCCGCTTCTGCTTTCCGCCAGTCGTCGAGGGCCTCGGCTTCACGCGGCTCGGCCCGTGGTCCCGGGGGCAGATAATCCGGCTCCTCTTCCATGGGACCGGGCAGGAACCAAAGATCGCCCTCGGGCGACTGTTCCACCTCCTCAGCGTCGAGGAAGAGAGTTTCAGATTCATCATGAAAGGCAGGTGCTTGAGGCTTCATATGTGCAAAATACTGGAGTTTTGCATTTTACCCAAGGGTTTTGTCAGAGTGCACCCACGCTTCTTATATAGCACGCACAGGCGATGGTCGACGAGGGCTCTCTGATCGCGCTCGCTGCATAGAAACCAAGGGCTTTACGTTGAGCAGGGCCACAGAGAGCGCCCTTGCATTCGTTTTCAAACGGTCGTTTATTGGAGATATCTTAAATTGCAAACGGCCGGATTTCATGCCCCTGATTGGCTATGCGCGCGTATCGACAGAGGATCAGACACCCCTGCCCCAGTCTGAGGCCCTGCAAATCGCGGGATGCGTCGAAATCTTCGAAGAACACGCCTCAGGCGGCAATCGCGCGCGGCCAGTGCTTGCGCGCGTTCTCGAACGCGTTCAGATCGGCGACACGCTGGTCGTCGTGCGGATCGACCGGCTTGCGCGGTCCTTGTCGCATCTTCTCGAGGTGATCGAGAGTCTGGAGGCGAAGGGTGCCTTCTTCCGCTCCCTGCAAGACCCGATCGACACGTCCTCACCGCAGGGCAAGTTTACGCTGCAGGTTCTGGGCGCCGCAGCCGAGTTCGAACGCGCTCTGATCCGCGAACGCACAAAGGCCGGGCTTGCCTCTGCGCGCGCCAAGGGTCGCGTTGGTGGCAATCCTGGGCTAAGCGCCAAGGATCCCGTCGCGCTGCGCAAGGTGCGGCTGGCGCGACAGGACGGCTACATGGAGCGCCTGAACGAGACCGCGCAGGATTGGGTACCCCATGTGCGCCGCTTGCGCCCCGATATGGCTTGGGAAGACGTCTTGCAGATTATCAATGGCCCCCTGCCCCATGATCGACGCTGGACGCAAAGCCGCTTGCTTCGCGCCGTAAAGGCATATGTGCGCGACGGGTTTCTGCCCGATGAAGTGCTTGGCCGCGCCGGACGCCGCGAAACCGACGATCGCCTGCCTGCCATCGTGGCGGCCATCAAAGGTTCGGACCCCGATATCACGCTACAGGCGATCTGCGACCGATTGGAATCCATGCGTGAGCGGACTCCACGGGGACGTACAAGCTGGCAACCGTCCTCCGTCAGGATGCTGTTGGAACGGGCGGAGCGACTTGGGTTGCTGGTCAGGCAAATGGATTGACGACGCGCAGCCGATCTTCGACCAGCAATCCGTCGTGCATGTCCTCAGTCCATAACGTCGTGCACCCAGCGATCAGCGCGGCAGACACGATCATCGAGTCATAGACCGATAACTGGTACTTCGCTGCCAACGCGCGACCCACTTGATGTGTTTGAATCGTGAGGTCCTCGACAGGGCATAAGGACTTAATACCCTCAAGAAACGCTCCGGTATCTTCCCAACTGAGACCAGCTTTCCGTCGGCAATTTACCATCGCTTCGTTCAGGACCTGAACGCTGATCCGGGGTCCCTGCCCCAGAATTTCCTCCGCCCTCTCAGCCTTTGGACCATCGTCGAGCAGGTAGAGCACAACATTCGTGTCTGCGAATTCAGCGCTCATGCGCGGCGTCGCGGCTTAGACGCGCGTCCTTGGGCAGTTTTCCGCGAAACCGCCTTAGCCCTTGTAGAACTTCATCGGCGCGAGGTTGGCGTCTCACAAGAATGGTTCCATCGTCCTTTACCAGGTCGACCTGATCGCCTTCCTTTAAGCCGAGTTCTCTCACAAGATCCGCGGGTAGCCGGACGGCAAGGGAGTTTCCCCATTTGGCAACTTGCATCTTGTCCTCTCATGCATGGATAAACATCCAATAATGTATATCCAGAACTGCCAAAAGGCAAGCTCTGGTGCGCTCAAAGCCATGCTGGAGCCCTCCGACAAGAGTTCTCCCCTGTCCCTTTTCGTGAGATGCGGTGCGTTACACCATGCAGCAGGAAGCCTAACAGCCTTGTGTTCGGTGACGACCCGCCCACTAGATGTGGAAAAACCTTGCGCGAATCCGACTCTTGCGCCAATAGTCACGGAAACGAGGCAAAAAACGTCAATTTCCGTGAACACGCCAAAGACGCGATGTCTCGGAAGCGAGAGGGCAGATGGATAATACCTTTGTGCATGAGGATCTCAACGCGGTGATCCGCCAGCATTCGGAATGGCTGGCGAACCAGTTGCATTCGCAACGTGAGAGCCTGTTTCCACCCGATGCCGAGAAGACCATGCGCAAATTCACCTCTGGTGAGGCTGCGGCGCTGCTCGGCGTAAACGATTCCTATCTTCGCAAACTCAACTTGGATGGCAAAGGGCCTTCTCCCGAGCTGACCGCCGGCAACCGTCGTCTTTACTCGGCGCAGGATATCCAAGCGCTGCGTGTGCTCCTTGAAAAAACCGCTCGCAAGCCGGGCGATTACGTTCCCGGACGACGAGAGGGTGATCATCTTCAGGTCATCGGCGTGATGAATTTCAAGGGCGGGTCCGGAAAAACAACAACCTCTGCCCATCTCGCCCAACGGCTTGCCCTGCGCGGATATCGTGTGCTGGGTATTGATCTTGACCCACAAGCTTCCTTCACCGCGCTGCACGGCGTTCAGCCGGAATTGGACCTCGAAGATGGCGGCACTCTCTACGATGCGATCCGCTATGAGGACCCGGAGCCGATCCGGTCGGTCATCCGCAAGACCTATATCCCCAATTTGGACTTGATCCCCGGCAACCTCGAATTGATGGAGTTCGAGCACGACACCCCGCGCGCGCTGGCGCAGGGCAATGCCGGACTTTTCTTCTTCCGCGTGAAGGAGGCGCTGGCCCAGGTCGATGAGGACTACGACGTGGTCGTCATAGATTGCCCGCCGCAGCTTGGCTTTCTGACCATGTCCGCCCTGTCCGCGGCCACGGGCGTTCTGGTGACCATCCATCCAGAGATGCTCGATGTGATGTCCATGTCGCAATTCCTCCGCATGACAGCCGACCTCATGGACGTGATTGCCGAGAGCGGCGCTGACATGTCTCATGACTGGATGCGCTATGTTTTGACCCGCTACGAGCCGCAGGATGCGCCGCAGAACCGCATCGTGGCTTTCCTGCGAACAATGTACGGCGAAGCCGTGCTGAATTCGCCCATGTTGAAGTCTACAGCCATCTCAGATGCGGGCCTGACCAAGCAGACACTTTATGAAGTGGAACGCAGCGCGTTCACGCGTTCCACCTATGATCGCGCGATTGAGAGCCTGAATACGCTAAATGACGAGATCGCCGACCTAATCCAGAAAACCTGGGGGCGCACATGACCAGTGGCAAGAAGAAGCGCATGTCAATGCTGGACAGTCTCGCGGCAGCTGGGGCCCCCTCCCCTGCCCCTCAGACAGGTGCTGTGACACCGATGATGACCTCGAATCGCGCCCTTCGGTCCGCCCGCGACGCGGTCGATTCCCATCATGTTTGGGAACTGGACCCGGCGAGCATCGAAGACGGGCGTATGGCGGACCGGCTTGACCCGGCCGATGTAATGGATTTGCGCGATGCGATTGAGGCGAACGGTCAGACTGTTCCGATCCTCGTGCGACGTGCGCCGGGTGAAGATGATCGCTACCTTTTGGTCTATGGGCGACGCAGGCTGGAGGCGATCCGTCAGTCCGATAAGGTTACCAAGGTTCGCGCGTTAGTCACCAACCTGGATGACGACAGCGCTCTGCGTGCTCAGATTTCGGAGAACATGGGTCGGCGCGATTTGTCTTTTATTGAAAAGGCCCTGTTCGCAAAGGACCTTGTGTCGTCCGGCTTCGGAAATCAATCTCAGGTTGCAGAAATTCTTACCGTCACGAAGTCGTCCATATCTATGGCGATCGCGATCGCGGACATGGTCGGGCCGGATCTGGTACGCGCCATTGGCGCCGCCCATGGCATTGGCCGACCCCGATGGGAATCCCTTGGTCGGGCCATCGACGAGAATGGTCTGGACCGCGAGGACCTTATCGGGATCGCGAAAGAGGCACGTGAAAATGCCGAGACCTCCATGGTGGTGGATGACGTTGCCTCTACCAATGACCCGTCCATCCAAACGTTCCTGGCCGTAGAAAAGGCTGTGACCAAGGCGATTAAACCGGCCAAGTCGCCCTCCCCTGCCCCACCTTCCAGCGTCCCGCTGAAGATCGGCGGCAAACGCGGCGGCACGGTCAAACGCACTGTCAAGGGCCTATCGATCGAGTTGGCGGATGGAGACTTCGCCGATTGGGTCGAGACGCAAGTGCATGACATGATTGAAGACCTTCACGAACGCTGGAAGCAGCGGTCGGAAGACTGAGGAAGAGCAGAAATCAAAGAAGGAGGCACGAAAAGGCAAAAGAAAAGGTCCCGCAAAGCGACCACTCCACGAGACCCTAACTTGTTTCTAGCACCTTCAAGGTAGTGTCCGGAGCTATTTTCCGCAAGTCCAAAGTGATTCGCGGACCGGGATATTTTTGTCTTCGTGAATGACAAAATGGACTACACGCCCGTAACGCCGTTCCGGCGAACGATAGATGCTGCCATCCTGAAACATCAGGCAGCGACCCAGGAAGACCTGCCCCCAGTCGGCGCCAACAAGTGGGAGGTCCTGAGGGAGCTCGCTGCCGCTCGAGTCGCGTTCGGCTTGTCCGATCGGGATTTGACGGTGCTTCAGGCGCTGGTCAGCTTTCACCAAGCGACAATTCTCGGAGGCAATGACAGCGAATTGATTGTACATCCGTCCAACAAGGCGATTTGCGAGCGCCTGAACGGCATGCCCTGCTCGACGATGCGGCGCCACCTCTCCAACCTTGTGCAGACTGGCTTTGTTGTCCGGCGCGATAGCCCCAATGGGAAGCGCTATGCCCGCCGCTACGGCGACGAAAAGGTTGCGTTTGGGTTCGACCTCTCTCCGCTCGTTCGACGCTTCCAGGAGGTTTGTGAGGCCGCTGAGACCGTCCGGGCCGCAGAAGAGCGGTACAAGCGCCTACGTGCCACTGTGAGCCTCATGCGGCGTGACCTCGCAGGGCTGGCCGAGTACGGGCGCTCACTTCGTCCGGATCAGGGCGTCTGGGACCAATTCTCTGATCTTGCGGCCCTAGTGGCCCGAGATCTTCGCAGAAAACTCGAAATGGAAGACCTTAGGCGCATCGAAGACTCTTTGGGGTCAGCCTTAGATCACGCCAGAAACCTTCTGGATGGCTGTGAAACAGAAAATATGAGCACCAATGATGCTGTTTCTGAGCAGCACTATCAGAATTCAAATAAAGACTCTTATGATCTTGAACCTCGCTTAGAAAAAGCGCGGGGCGGAGGCGTTGCGCGCGATATTCCAGAAGTTGCCGATAGCCCTCTGTGTTCTGAAGATGAGGCGAACCCAACGGCAATTACTGACGATCAACTGATGCCGAATATACCGCTTGGTCTCGTCCTCGCCTCCTGTCAGGAATTCAAAGCTTATTCCGAGCAGCCTGTTCGCCACTGGCACGATCTGGTCCGTGTAGCTGATGTGGTCAGGCCCATGATGGGTATTTCCCCGTCCGCGTGGGACGAGGCGAAACGCTATATGGGTCCCGAAGAAGCGTCTGTTGTGATCGTTGCAATGCTTGAACGGTTTGCGGATATCCGATCACCTGGAGGCTACTTGAGAACCCTATCTTCAAAGGCAGCAATTGGGGAGTTCTCCTGCGGTCCGATGATCATGGCCTTGATGCGGCGGGATGCTGCATGATGAGTTCACAGCTGTGAACTCGGCTGACAAGTAGGATAGCTCGGGATAGTTCACAGCTGTGAACTTCTTTCCAACACGGTCAGAGGCAGCGCTCGCGGACTTGGCCAGAAACAGGGTGCTTCGGTTGCCAGTCACACGGGCATGTCACCGTCTCCAAAGAGGTTTGGAAAGAGCCGCTCTCGATAATCCAACGGAAACGCCAACCGAACCGGCGTCTTCGGCGAGACGGACGTCATGTATCCGGCGGCGGTCAGTTTACTCAGCGTGTTGCGAGCAGTACGCTCGGACGTCTTGAGCACAATCTGCGCATCGCCTCGTTCCAGTGCCCCATGACGAAGAACCGCCGAGATTAGTTCCGGCGCTCGCTTGTCATCGATGGTATCTGCAACAAGACGACGATACCGTTGGTCCAATCCGCCGAGATCGAACAATCTTGCTGAGAAGCTGATCTGGTCGAGCGTCACCTTTAGGAACCATTCACTAAACGTCTTCAGTGCCGCTTCTGACAGGTTCCCCCGTCCGTCGCGGTCTCCGCGGCGTGGACTGTCGGCCAGATCCATCATCCGTTTGTACTCGCCCCGATCGGTTAGCCCGCGGGCCAGCCCACGTGATACGGACCAGAGCCCTTGGCCACCAATCCCCGCTGTGAGGGCCATGGCATGAGACATCAGTCTGCTGACACGGCCGTTACCATCCGGGAAAGGGTGGATGTAGTTGAGCCGGTGATGCGCAGAGGCGATCGCAATGATCCGTCCGCTCGAAGACCGCGCCGCAATCTGAAATCGTTTGTCGAAGTGGTCCATGAATGCCGCGACGCGCGACGATGAAGGAGGTAGGTGGCGCCCGACCGCAACTTCCCGATCATCATCCTGGCGCATGCGTCCCGGAACGATGGGCTCTTGTGTGCCGTCGGGATGTTCGATGACCCGAAACTCATTCGGCATCTCGTCGTAGAAGCTCTTATGGACCCAAGTCAGGAATTCGACGGATGTGGGGCGGGGCAGGGTGCCCTTGCGATGCATCTCGTCGATGGCCCGTTGAACGATGACGTGCGCCCGGGCCTCAAGGGCGAGGGGACGGGTTTCTTCCTCAAGCTCGGCACCAGCCAGCGCCCTTTCGATATCGCGGGGGCGCGTGTTGTGTCCTTCGATCAGGTTGGAGTAATAGCAGTTCATCACACGGACGAGATCGGCAAGCTCAGCTGCGCTGTCAGGATGCAACCCTTGTCCCAGCCCGGTGGCTTCCCTCTGGATGTCGACCGAAAGGTCTGCCAGTTCTGTAGGAATATGCTCCTCGAAGAAGCAGGGTTCGATCCTGGCGGGTGTTTCCAGCATTTTGCCGATCTTCCATGTTTGCAAAGTATTTGAAAAATAAACACATTTCGTACTTTCAAGCAAGGTTTTGCCGATATGCGTTGCCGATCTTGCCTGCCGATCTGGAATTGCTGCATGAAATCAATGGCTTCGGCAGAAGGGCCGGGCTTTTCGGTTTTGTTGTGTGCCCAAAGGGGCCGGAAAAAGAGAAAGTGTTCTTCGGGTTTTGTGACTGACGGATGAGGGCCTTTGGGGTCCCTCAGATGGGTCCGTGCCGGGTTCCGGTCTGCCGTTCCGGATGAAGGGCATTCCTATCCAATCAGGTGTCTTGCGCGTGCTCCGCGCAACCGCCGCCTCCTGGTGGCGGCATAGAGAGCTGCGCCGAACTGGCCAGACGGCGCTGGCACAGCGGCTCGAACGCCAGACCGTCCTGCGTGATCTCGGCTATCTGAAGCAGGCGGCGTCATTGCCAAACGCGCATGTGATCTGCGGGGAGGGTGGGACATTCCTCCATCTCGGTTGGACCACCGTGTCGACCTTCGCGCCGATCGAGCGCTTTCCCTTGGCCACTCTTGCGGTCGCACGTGGCACGCCGTTCATCGATATCCGACTCGTCACCGATGTCATCGCCTTCGCGAACCTGCCGCGGGTGACGCGGGACGGATCGGTCGACCCTGACTCTTCGGGTCCCGGCAAGTCCGTGTCGCTGACCACCTACATCGACATGGTCGAAGCCCTCGGTGGCAGGATCGCCAACGATCCGCGCCCCTGTCGGTCAACCTAGTCACCACTCCCTCTCACCAAAACTCGAAAAGGAGGCCAGCCATGGCCCGATCCCGTACGCCCAAATTCGATGCCTCAGAGGTCATCACAAACGAAATCATCCGTATCATTGAGCGCGGCGTCCTGCCCTGGCGAAAGCCCTGGACCGCAGGCGGCAGCTCTCGCCCCCTGCGCGTGGGGGGTGAGCCCTACCAGGGGGTCAACAACTTCCTGCTGACGATGCGCACCGTGATGGCGGGCCATAGCTCGCCCTTCTGGATGACGCTGCCTCAGGCCAATGCCTTGGACGCGAAGGTGCGCAAAGGCGAGAAGTCCTCTGTCGTTGTCTACTACGGCCAAAGCCGGAAAGACGCCGATGGCGAGGACGACCGTAGCAGCGGGGATGATCACTCCGAGGAAGCCCGCATCTTCCGCTTCCAGAAATCCTACCGCGTGTTCAATGCCTGCCAGATCGAGGGCTTGCCCGACAGTTTCTACCCTGACCCGGAGCCCGTGCCCGAGCATCCGCCGTCCGAGCCCATCCCGCACATGCAAGCGTTTTTCGATGCCATCGACATCACAACCGTCTTCACGGGCACGGAGGCGTACTATTTGCCCCCCGTGGACAAGGTCTACATGCCGTCCATCACGCGGTTTCAGGACCCGCGCAATTTCTACGGGGTCTGGGCCCATGAGCTGGCCCATGCCACAAAAGCCCCCCATCGGCTGAACCGCGATTTCGGGTTCTCGAAGTTTGGCAACACGTCCTATGCTCGCGAGGAGATCGTCGCGGAATTGACCTCGGTGTTCCTGGGTCAGACGCTGGGCTTTACCGCGCATACGCTCGAGATGAATGCCGCCTACCTCCACAACTGGTTGCGCGTTCTTCGGTCGGACAAGGGCGCGATCTTTCGGCACGCCGCGGACGCGCAACGTGCTTGCGACTACCTGATCGCCAAATCGGAGGTCGGCAGGGCAGGGCGCAGCGCCGAGGCGGCTTAACAGACCTATTGCGGCGAAGCGGAAAATGGCAGGTGTGAAAACGGAATGACGAATGTGGTGATGACCACGAATGGCGGCAATGCGCAGGAAGCGGAGTTTGCAAACTTTCGACGTTTTCCCAAAGCCGCCGTTCAGCCCAAAGACAGCGAATGCCGGGTGAGCGCCTAAACCGACCGGATTTAGTTGTAGCAGTACCCGGATTCAGCGAGCCTTAGTGGAATTACTCGTCTAATCATCGTGTAGAAAAAGCGAACATGGCACTTGAACTTCAACATAGTCCCATGGCTCGGCTCTCCATTTCATAAATTATTTGAAAGCTGGCCAGTGACCTCCAGAAGTTGGCAGATTCGGAATCATCGGTGGCCCAAACAACCCGTCCATGATAGTTGTAATTTTCGAGGAGGAGTATGACATGAAACATTCAACAATGCGCAACTTGGCGATTGGTGCCCTTGTCGGTCTTCTGGCAACCGGCGTCTCGGCACAGCAATATCGAGGTGACTGGTGGGGCCACGGTCATATGGGATCAGGTCACATGGGCTCTGGCGGTATGCATGGTTGGGGCTGGGGACAAATGAACCCCGGACAACAGCAGCGGATGCAGCGGCACTGGACATATATGAACCAAGGTGTCCCCGGCGCATATCGCGGCGCTCGGAGCACGGTTCGCGCGACACCTCAGGTGATCGCGGAAGGTCGGACGCTCTATTCGAACAATTGTGCAAGTTGTCATGGTGCCCAAGGGTTGGGAGACGGCCAAGCGGGGCGTTCTCTCGAACCCTCTCCGGCTCTGCTGCGCCAGTTTGTCCAGATGCCGATGTCTGGCGATGAATACCTTCTTTGGACGATTTCCGAGGGCGGCGAGCGATTTGGAACGGACATGCCCGCCTTCGAAGACAAGCTAGGCGAAGAAGATATCTGGAAGATCATTGCCTATATGCGAGCGGGATTCCCGTAAAAACGTAAAGGGCGTACGGTGACCGCGAAGCATACGGACACGTCAAGAGTTTGAAAGGGCCTCCACCGGCTTAGGCGAGGATATACACATTCTTGCCTTGGCGGGGCACCACTCGCCATTCAGAAGGCTGGGGGCGTCAGATAAACCCGGTTTGGGTGACTGGCGCAAGCAGCGATCAAAACTGAGTTCACAGCGGCCTAAGTTATCTGTTTTCAGATTATTCCAAGGATTGAGCTTCCGTGATGTCATGATTGGCATCACGGACAATCACATACGACGAATGAAGAAACAGAGCGGCTATGGTGAACGCAACGATCAGATCGGGCCACGCAGTGCCGGTCCAAGCCACGCAGGCCGCTGCAAAAATAACGGCTGCGTTGCCAATTGCGTCATTGCGAGAGAAGAGCCAAACAGCCCGGACATTTGCATCCCCCGCGCGATGCGGCAGCTACGTTAACAAACAGCGCAATCAACGCGAAGGCCCCCATAAGCTCGGCTTCAACAGGTTGCTGATCGAAGACGCGCCAGAGGGTGCTGCCCATTACGCCCAATCCGAGCAGGCCTAGGAACACACCTTGGATCAGGGCAGACCGGGCCCGCCATAACAAGCTCCAACCAATTGCGAATACGCCCAATAGGGTGATCAATCCGTCGCCCAGAAAGTCGAGGGCGTCCGCTTTCAAGGCCTGAGACCCCGCGAGGAATCCCCCAATTATTTCTATGATTCCATACCCGATATTAAGAGCAATCACGATCCAGAGTGCCCGCTTGTATCCAACAGTCAGATGCTGCTTCGGGCCGCATATCCCGCACACCTGACTTTTGGATTTATTCGGGCCGGGTAGGTTTGTCTGGGTTCCTCCGCCAAGCAAAAAAGAAAAAGCTGGCTTTGGGAAGGGTGTTTCAACTTTTCAAAGGAAATCCCCATGTCCATGACCGTTCAACCCCTGCCATACCGTCCGGATCCGAGTGTGATCGCGGCGCAAAACGACGCGTTTCGCAAGCTCGCGTGCCTTGGAGTGCCGCCCGCGCAGCCCATCCAAGGCCGCATGCATGTCACCCGCTCGCTCATGGAGGCCGGCGATGGCTTCCTGGCCGAGGCGGTGAAGGCCACCGGTGCGTTTGATACATTCGAGCCTGAGAATGATCCCGAAGGATGGCATGATTTCGGGGCGATCGAGATCCGTGGCGAGACCGTGTTCTGGAAACTGGATTTGTACGAAGCGGATTCCGACTTTCGCTATGGGGCCGAGACCCCGGACAATCCTGCCACCACCATGCGTTTGCTGATCATCATGCTGGCGCGCGACTGGTAGAAGGGCAGGAGACTCCTCCCCCTGACATCTCAGACGATGAAGGCCCGTTGCCCCCAAAAAGGCAAAGCGGGCCTTCTGTCGTTGTGATCCCCGAACCCGGGGATTGGTCGCGCGCGAGCGCGCGGGCCGCATCCCTACCACCGAGAAGGACATCCCATGACTGCAAGCTTCAAACCCATCTCCGTCACCATCGGCGATCTGACTGCCCATCCCGCCAATGTGCGCACCAACGCCCCCGAAACCTATGATCCCGAGAACATCGCCCATCTGAAGGCCAGTATCGCTGTGCTGGGCCTGCTCCAGCCGCTTCTGGTTCAGAAGCTTGACGGCAAATATGCTGTCCTCGCCGGTGGCCGGCGCCATGCAGCCCTGAAGGAGCTGATCGCTGACAAGGCCAGCAAGGGATTCACGGCGAAAACCAAGGTGGACTGCCGCCTCGTGCCGGAGGAGTGCGACGTCACCACGGCCCTGTCGCTGGCCGAGAACATCACCCAGGCCCCCATGAACGCGATTGACGAGTTCGAGGCTTTCGCCCGGATGATGGAGGTCGACGGCCAGACGCCCGAGACCATCGCCAAAACCTTCGGCACCACAGTTGCCGCCGTGAAAGGCCGGTTGCGCTATGGCCTGATCCACCCCGACATCCGCGCCGCAGCCCGCGGCAAGGTGATCACGCTCGATACGATGAAGGCCTTCGCCGAGCACCCGAGCCAGGAGGCGCAGCGCGAGGTCTTCGAGGCGCTCACGAAGGACGGCGGCTATCTGCAGGCCTATACCGTTCGACAAGCGCTAAAATCCCGCGGGGTGCAGGTCAGTGACGATATCGGAGCTTTCGTGCGCGAAGACTACGAGGCGCGTGGCGGTGCCGTCGCGGCTGACCTTCTGAAAGAGCATTCCGTGCTCGAGGATGCGGCGCTGGTCGAGACCATCCTGCTCGAGAAGCTCGGTGCCGCCGCCGAAGAGGCCCGTATGAAGCGAGGCTTTGCCTGGGCCGATGCGATGGTGCGCTATGATTACGCGACCATGGCCGACTATGGCCGCGTCTATCCCGGCCCGATCGAGCCGGATGAGGCCACCCAGAAGCGCATCGATGAGATCAGCGCCGAACTCGAGAAATTGCAGCTCGAAATGGAGGATGAGGGGCTCGAGGACGGTGCCTACAATGCCCTTTACGAGCGCGTGGACGCCTTGGAAGAGGAAGCGCGCGATCTGCAGGAGGCCTACAGCGCCGAGGACCTCGCGCGGTCTGGGGTGATCGCGTCCTGGTCGAACGGGAAGGTGACGCTCCATATGGGCCTCGTGCGCCCGGAGGACACCGTGAAAGAGGAGGGCGCGCGCGGCTCCTCGGGCAACCAGACGGGGGAAGAGGCCCCCGATGCCGGAGAAATCACCTATCCAGCCTCACTGGCTGAGGACCTCAAGACCGAGCGAGCCATGGCGCTTGGGGCCGCGATGGCGCTGCATCCGGAAGCCACGCTCGATCTGACGCTCTTCAAGCTGGTCAGTGACGTTCTGGCCAGCGGCATGAGTGTCACGCAGGCGATCAAGATCGATGCCCGCAAGGAATACCGCAGCCATGCCAAGATGGACGAGATCGACGAGATCTCGCTCGAGCAGGTGGCGGCGGCGCATGATGCGCTTGATCTCTCCTGGCTCGATGACGCCCGCGCGCCCGCCGATCAGTTCGCGGCGTTTCGCGCCCTCGATGCAGGGGAGAAGGCCAAGCTCGTGGCCTATGCCACGGCCAGCACCGCGCAGTCCTGCTTCGCCCGGGATCCTCGGCGCGACAGCCTGATGCATGCGTTCGAGATCGAGATCATGCCCGACATCCGCGCCCATTGGACGCCGAACGCGGCGCTGTTCAACCGCTTCAAGAAGGCCTGGCTTCTCAAGATCCTCGGCGAGGATCTGGGTCTCGCCCAGGAGGCGGTGACGCTGGCCTCGTCGAGCAAAAAGGAGATCGTCGCCTTTTGTGACAAGCTCTTCGCAGAGCCCTTCGCCACGCTCACGGACGCGCAGCGCGCTGCCGTGGCCGCCTGGTGCCCGCCCATGATGCAGACCGCCGGTGTCGCCTGTGATGAGGCGGAGCCCGCTGCGGAAACCCCCGAGCCTGACAGCGAGGTCGCGCAAGCGGCCTGATGCATCAAGTGACCCGCGCGAGGCATTCCCTGCGCGGGTCGACCCTTCCAAACCGAACAGAAAGACATCCCCATGGCTATTCTCAAGTTCTCTGCCTCCGCAGTTGCGGCGCAGATCGCGCATGCGCGCGCCTGCAAGACCTTCCTGCCCAACTGGAACGGGCCCGTGGACAGGCCCGCCCTGATCCTGATCGTCGGCAATGGTGTGCATCTGCGCTCGAACGGCATCGATGGCACGACCACCCGTATCGTTACCACCGAGCAGGCCGATCCTTCCTTCGCCTTCGCCGACGGCATGAACCCGTTTCGGGACACCGACTGGATGGCGCAGCGCCGCATGGCGTTTCGCGATCTGACCGGCCAGTTCTACACCGACATCCTGGATGACGTGCAGGTGCTCATCGACCGGGGGCGAGGGGCCATCCGGCTCGCCACCGATGGCCACAGCATCCGCGTCTTCGTGCGCCGGGCCTCGGATTATCTCATCGGCGGAACCTACGAAGTGCCCTCGGGCCTCGGCGGCACCTTCCGGGTTATCCTCAAGGATGCCTGCGATACCTTCGCGATCGTGCAGAACTGCGGCAATTGCGAGGATTTCGACGCCATGCAGCCCTACCGCGTGCCGCTCGATGCGCTGATGGAAATCGATGACCGGAGGGCGGCGTGATGGGTTGGCTCTTCTATACCGATCGCCGCGTCCAGACCTACGCGGATGAGAAAGCGGAGATTGCCCGGCTCTGCACCTTCGAGAGCGACAGGCGCAAGACGGAACTGGTCAAAGCCTGCAAGGTGGGTTCGACTTGGTACGCGGCGGCAAAGGTCACAAGTATCGATGGCTCGCCGGTCGAGGACACGACCTATGTGACCGATGCGGATGGCTCGATCACGTTCGGGGCTGTCTTCCTCACCCGATACGATGACGGCTGCTGGGGCTACAAGGACATGGAGGAAAGCGCTGGCCCGAATGAATCTCGTGCTCCCCTTGGGCTGATCGAGCTCCTCTCCGACCTGAAAGACCCGGACAGCTACGCCCAGGACTGGCGCCAGCGCTGCCGGGACTGGGCCGCGATCCCTGACTATCAAGAGGGGGACAGGATCAAGCTCGCAGCACCGGTGACGCTCACCGATGGCAGCACTTGCCAGATCGTCACCGCGACCCACTACAGGCGGGGTCGGCAAAAGCGCCGCTGCTACCGCATCGAGGAAACCGGTGGGCTCGTACGCCTGTCGAAGGCCTCGCTTGCGGGTTCGGAGCTGCTCAGCTCCGCGAAAGGTGCTGCTAGCCCGGTGCTGGCGGAGTATCTCGCGGGGCGAGAATAGGTGCTGCGCCGGACAGCTCATCGACCTGCCCGGCGACAGCAGATCCTGCGGCTTGTCTTGACAAGACAATGCAAATGCATTACCTATCGCAGGCAGCAAAGACCACATTCTTTCAGGGGGTTGCCATGACACCGCTCGCACAAGATGTCTCGAAACTCACGGATCGGTATCAGACGACCGTGCCGGCGGGTGTGCGCAAGCAGCTCAAGCTGGGCAAGGGCGACCAGATTCGCTACTGTACCGAGCCGAGTGGCAGGGTCTATATCGAGCCCGTGCGCAGCGACGAGGATGATCCTGCGCTCGGCGCCTTTCTCGATTTTGTCGAGGCCGATATCAAGGCGCATCCGGACCGCATTCGGGCGTTCGATGGGGCTTTGCATGACCGTCTTGCAGCACTGGTCGGAGACGTTGACGTCGATCTGGATGCGCCGCTATCGCCCGAGGATGAATGAGCGGCGATAGCGTGCCCGCAGGGGCGCCCCTTGTCGTAAACGGATGGTCGATTTATGCGCATCCGCTCTTTCTGGACCAGCTCGAAGGGCTGATTGAAGAGGTCGAGGCGCGTAAAGCACGTGATCCTAAGAGCTGGCGCAAGAAAAACCCGACGAAACGGCTGGCCGCCATCTTCAAGCTGGTCACCGAGGCCATACCGGCAGATCCGGGTGCCGCCGCCTTCCGGCAAGGCGGCACACTCGGCGATCACCGCAAGCACTGGTTCCGGGCGAAATTCTTCCAGCAGTATCGGCTGTTCTATCGGTTCAACAGCGATGCGAAGGTCATCGTGGTGGCCTGGGTGAACGACGACAAGACCCTGCGCGCCTACGGCAGCAAGACGGATGCCTATGCGACGTTCAAAGGGATGCTGGAAGATGGCAACCCACCTGACAATTTTGACGCGCTCCTGAAAGAAGCCGCGGCGGCGGACAAGCGGTTCGAAACTTCCCTTGAAGCGGCGCCCGATCGGTAAGTGGCCTAGGATGATTTTCTGCGACCCTAACAGCACCGCCGTTTACGGTATCACGCAAGGTGATGTAACCTCACGCCTTAACACGGTTGGAGAAAACGCAATGGACGAAACGGGAAAGGAAGGGCCACTTCTTGGTCTCGATGAGCAATGCGCGTCCCAGATGAAGCGGGGCCGTTTGCCAGTCGCGGTGCACGTTGCAGACATGCCCCATGGCCTTGGCAAGCTTCTGGATAAAGCTCTCGAGGAGCATTTCCATGGCCGCTGAAGCGAATTCTTATGACGCCTGGTTTTGCGCGCAGGTGCAGGCCGCGCTGGAGGATGCACGCTCGGGAACATCTCAGGTTCAGGTGATGCAGGCCGCACAGGCATTGATTGATGCGAAGCGGCAGGTCGAACCCAAGTCCTGACCAAGCCTTGGGGGCAGCGCGGTCTGACCCCGCCACCCTGAAAAGCAAAAGCGGGCTTTTTGTCCTTTGGAACTCAGACCCTGATCCAAAGGAAAATCCCATGTCCAAGCCCAATCCGGCAAGCCCGGCTCTCTCAACCTCCGACGGTCATCTCGCCTCTGCGCTGGCGCAAGTCGGCGCGGAGATCGACCACCAGCCCCTACGCAGCTCAGCGCTCGCGCGCATAATGCGCGAGACCTTTCTTGGTAGCGATGCTGGTGGCGCCTGGGACTGGCGCATGGCCTACGACCTGATGCAGGCCGCGGCCATCCAGATGCTGCTGCGTGGGGACGGCGCGGCAGGTGACATCGCCGCTGCAAGGCTGCTTGCCTCACGGCTCCTCACGGAAACACGCCGCTCCGAGCAACAGATCCGGCTGCAGCAGTTTTCCACGCCGTTGCCTTTCGCGGCAATGGTCGTGCGGGCGGCAGCCATTCGCAAGGGCGAGACTGTGCTGGAGCCCTCGGCTGGCACCGGTGCCCTGGCTGCTTTCGCCGCCCGGGCCGGTGCCATGCTTGTAATCAATGAAATCGACCCCTCTCGCCAGCGCCTCCTGCGCGCGGTTTTCGGCGGCGAGGTCACAGGCCATGACGGCGAGCATATCGACGATCTGCTGCAGTCGCCGGTTCTACCCGACGTCGTGGTGATGAATCCGCCCTTCGCCTCCTCGGTCGATCGGTCGCGGGACAAGCACATCGCCGCCAAACATCTCATCGCGGCTTCAAAGCGTCTCGCGCCCGGTGGGCGGCTGGTGGCGATCATGCCGCCGGGATTCACGCCCGAACGCGATGCCGCGCATTGGTCCCGCGCCTGCGGTCTCCTGACGCCGCGCTTGGCGCTGACGATGCCGGGGGAGGTCTACCGCAAGCTCGGTACCTCTGTCGAAACCCAACTCATGGTCTTCGACAAGGTGCAGGAAGACGGCGAGATGATCCGCGTCCCTGTGCGGGATCTGGATGAAGCCTTGGCATATGTTGATGCTGTGGCCTCAACCCGGCCCGAGATGCGCCACGTACAACAGGCTGCGGCGATCCCTCATGCTCAGCCGACCGTTCCAGCATCTGCCCCGCGCAAGACCGCCGCTTCGCATGTTGCCGCCTCCAAACCCCGGGCCAATGCCGTCCGTCCGCTCAGCTTCACAAGCTTTGAGACCCCTCGCGACAACACGCCCATCTCGGACATCTATGCGCGCTACCGTCCGCAACGGATCGAGATTGCGGATGCGCAGGAACATCCCACGCCGCTCGTTGAAAGCATCGCCATGGCCTCGGTTGCCCCGCCCATGCCCTCAAATACGGGCCGTGATGGCTTGCGCCTGCCCGCACGGTTGATCGAGGAGGGAGATCTCTCCGAGGCGCAGCTCGAGACCATCATCATGGCGCATGATGCCCATGGGCGTGATCTGCCCGGTCGGTTTACCATCGATGACGACCAGACCAAGCTGACGCGCGCCGATGATGACCCGGATGCACGAGCCTATCGCCTTGGCTATTTCCTCGGCGACGGCACCGGTTGCGGCAAGGGCCGCGAATGCGCGGGGCTCATTCTCGTGAACTGGCTGGCCGGGCGCAGGAAGGCGATCTGGGTCTCCAAATCCGCGACGCTCATCGAGGACGCGATCCGCGACTGGACCGATCTCGGCGGCTCGCCAGCCGACATCCAGCCGCTCTCCAAATGGAAACCGGACCAGCCCATCCCGATGGGCGACGGTATCCTCTTCGTCACCTACGCCACGCTGCGGTCCGCGGGCAAATGCGGCACCACGCGGCTGAGCCAGATCCTCGACTGGATGGGCGAAGATTTCGACGGCGTCCTCGCTTTTGATGAGGCCCATGCCATGCAGAACGCGGCCGGGTCGGAGCAGGGCAGGGGGGTCAAACCCTCCCAGCAGGGCCTTGCTGGCCTGCGGCTGCAACTGGCAGCACCCCGCGCTCGCGTCTTCTACATCTCGGCCACGGGTGCCACGAGCGTCCACAACCTGGCCTATGCCGCGCGTCTCGGTCTCTGGGGGCAGGGCCCCGAATATCCCTTCCCGAGCCGCGAGGGTTTCGTTTCAGCGATGGAAGCCGGCGGCGTGGCTGCCATGGAGGTGGTCGCGCGTGATCTTAAGACGCTCGGCCTCTACACGGCGCGTGCCCTCAGTTTTGATGGGGTGGAGTATGATGTGCTGGAACACGCGCTGACCCCGGCCCAGATCGAGGTCTATGACGCCTACGCTGGAGCGTTTCGCACGATCCACCACAATCTCGAAGCGGCGCTGACGGCGACCGGCGTCAACGACGCCTCGGGCGAGACCAATGCCTCGGCCGCACGCGCCTCGGCCAAGTCCCGCTTCGAGAGCACGAAGCAGCGCTTCTTCAACCATCTCCTGATGGGCATGAAAGCCCCGACCATCATCCGCGCGATCAAGGACGATCTGGCGGTGGGCAAGGCTTGCGTCATCCAGGTGGTCTCGACGGGTGAGAGCCTGCTGAAGCGCCGGCTTGAGGCGATGGACCCGGAGGACGAGCTGGTCGAGGGCGCGCTAACGCCGCGCGACTACGTCCTGGGATACCTCGAACAGGCCTTCCCGATTCATGCGCAAAAGCTCGTGGAGATTGACGGCAACATGGTGGCGGAACCCTTGCGGGATGAGACCGGCGCGCTCGTTGTCTCGCGCGAGGCGCTCGCCCTGCGCGATGCGGCCATGCTGGAGTTGATGACGCTCGCCCCGATCCCCTCGGCGCTCGATCAGATCCTCTGGGCTTTTGGCTACGAGGCCGTGGCAGAAGTCACGGGGCGGTCCATCCGACCCATCAAAGCCGAGGACGGCCATCTCTTCATCGAGAAGCGCGCCGCCAGCAGCAATTCGTCGGAGACCCAAGCCTTTATGGATGGTGAGAAGGATATCCTGATCTTCTCCGATGCGGGCGGGACGGGCCGGTCCTATCATGCGGCGCAAACGGCGAAGAACCAGAAACGGCGGCGGCACTACCTGTTGGAGCCCGGCTGGCGCGCCGATGCGGCCATCCAGGGGCTCGGCCGCACGCATCGCTCTGCCCAGGTCAGCGCGCCCTTCTTCCGGGTCTGCACCTCGGATGTGCATGGCGAGAAGCGCTTTACCTCGACGATAGCCAAACGCCTCGACCAGCTGGGGGCCTTGACCAAGGGTCAGCGCGAGACCGGCTCGCAGGGCATGTTCCGCGAGGAGGACAATCTCGAAAGCCCGATCGCGCGGGCCGCGCTGCGCGGGTATTTCGCCGATCTTGCCGCCGGGCGCGCTGAGGCGATGAGCTACGAGAGCTTCACCGACTGGACGGCCCTGCGGCTGATCGACAAGGACGGGGTGCTCCTTGAGGAGCTTCCCCCGATCCAGCGGTTTCTCAACCGGGTTCTGGCCCTGCCCATCCACATGCAGAACGCGCTCTTTGCCGAGTTCATGAGGCGGATTGCCGATCAGTCTGAGCGGGCGCGCGCGGCGGGCACGCTCGATCTCGGCGTGGAAACTCTGCGTGGCGAAAAGATCGAACAGGTATCCACAGAGGATCTCTGGATCTGCCCGAAATCCGGCGCCGTGACGCGGATCATTGGACTTGAAGTCACCGACCCGGTCCATGTGCTTTCGGCGGATGACGCCCTGTCGCGCAATTTCGATAAGCTGCCGATGGTCAACCGCGCGTCGGGTCGCGCGGCGCTCATCTCGGCGCGGCCAATGCAGATGTATGACGAGGACACTGTCACGCTGATGCGCAAGGCGGTGCGGCCAAACGGGTCGAGCTATCTCGAAGAGGCACGGTTTGAGTCCTCGGCTTGGGAAGAGATCGGCAAGCCTGAGTTCGCATGGCTTTGGGATGCCGAGGCAGCGTCCCTGCCAAAAACCACCACAACCAAGCTCTACCTGCTGACCGGGCTCTTGTTGCCGATCTGGAAGGATATTCCGAACACCAATGAGCGCATCTACCGGGTCACGCCCGATGGGGCGACCGCCATGATCGGGCGCACGCTGAGCGAGGAAGGGGCGGCCGCGCTGCGCGCCCGCTTCCTCGTGTCCAACCCGCAAACACCGCAGGAGATGTTGACCGCCGCCCTCGGCACCACTGCGCCGGTCGATCTGGGCCGGGGTCTCACCCTGACCCGTCGCCGTGTCGCAGGCGAGATGCGCCTTGAGTTGTGCGGCGTTGACAGGGGCATGATTGATGGCCTCAAGGCCCTCGGCTGCTTCACCGAGATCATAGCCTTCCAGCTACGGGTGTTCCTGCCGCATGGGGACGGGATCGACACGGGAAGCATTCTGGCCCGGATCGTGGGGCAGGAAGCCGCCATGACGTCAGAACAAGCCGCCTGAAAAGTCAAAGCGGGCTTCCGGTCGGGCGGCGTGGATCGGGATTTGGCCGATCTGCGCTTTCCGGGCGCGCGCTGACCAATGCCAGGCCCGGCCCCCCAAATTCAGATAAGAGGACAGACCCATGACCAATCCCCAGATCGACTATGCCGCAATGGCGGCTCAGTGGCGTGCAGAGCGCGAAACCACCCTGAAGGCATCCCGAGCGGAGCTGCTTGCGCAACTACGCGCGCTTGGCATCAGCGAGGTCACCGCCGAATACGAAGGCTATGGCGATTCCGGCAATGTCGAGGATGTGACGGTGCAGCCTGCAGAGGTCCAACTGCCGGAGCCGCTTGTCACCGCGGTCGGCGACTTCGCCTGGTCGCTCGCCTATCACCATCACCCGGGGTTCGAAAACAACGAGGGCGGCTACGGCACGCTGACCTGGGACATAGCAGCCGACAGCATCACGCTCGATCATGCGGACCGCTACGTTGAATGCTCGCACAGCTATGACGAGGGACTGTGAGATGGCGCATCCGCTTCATCATGCTGAAAGCTCGGCCCAGAAATTCGGCGGGGTGCCGTCTGACTATCAGTCTGTGCACGATTGGTTTGACGCCTCGAAAGAGCACCTCGCGCTCTTCACGCACCGCGCCATGCGTCACCATGCGCAAGGCCTGTTTGAGGCCCAACGGGTTTTTGGCCTGACACTGACCAATAGTGCGGGCCGCGACATCCCCGTGCGCTGGATCGGCGAGCAGCATATCCGTGAAGACTGCCAAGGCCGCATCCCGAGCATGGCGGACTGGCTGCGACGGATCCAGCCCGAGCCATGGATGGCCAATGGCCACATCGACCGGCATGCTGGCGATGAGCCCTGCGGCGACCCAAGGGTCGCCTGGGCATCTGAAGTCGCCGCCGGAAGAACGGTTCTTGGCCTGAAGGATTGGATGGCGGCGCGCGCGACGCAAGCCACGCAAAGCGCCTGACAGCTCTCGACTGTTTGCCAAACGAATACTGCATGGAAGCCCGGTTGGAAGATCGGGCTTCTTGCGTCGTTTCCCCACCATTCTTCTTGAGGAGGATCGCATGACACTCGAAGACATCAAGGCGGCCGTCGATGCCGGCCAGACCGTGCATTGGGCCAATACCGGCTACGTTGTGCACAAAGACCGGCTCGGTCAGTACCTCATCACCTATGTGCCGAACGGTAGCTGCATCGGTCTGACCGACCGGGGCGGGCACGGGTTGAACGGAAAAGAGGCGGAGTTCTTCATCGCGCGATCGGAGGACGGCGCGGAAAATCCGGGCAGCCAATCAAGACCAGACGGGCAGGGGAGGGGCGTAGCACCAGGAGGCGCGGGGGCATTCCCACTCGGACGGCAGCTCTGACCCGTGGGCGGGGCTGAAAAGGAAAGCATCTGTCTTGAAATTCAAGGCTGCGTTTCTGACCAAAGCCTGTTTTCGCTGAGAAGCGTGTTTGCGAGTATGAGGAGCTTTCTCATCACAGCGGTGATTGCGACTTTGAAAGGTTTGCCCGCTTTCTTGAGGCGCTGATAGAACGCGGCCATGTCCTTGTTCCAGCGGATCGCGACGACGGCCGCCATGTACATGACATCTCTCACTGGTTTGCGTCCTCCGCCTATCTTGCGTTTTCCGCGGAAGCTGCCTGAATCACGGTTCATGGGTGCGACACCGGAGAGAGATGCAATCTGCTTGGCATTGGCGCCGCCCAGTTCGTTGAGCTCGGATATCAGAGTTGCTGCTGTGGTCAGCCCGATACCCGGAATCGATGTAAGGATTTCATGCTTTCGCCTGATGCCATCGTCTTCTTCAATTAATTCGGCCAATAGCTGTTCGAGATCTTTGCAGTGACACTGACACAGAGAAATGCGCGCCGCGATCTGCGCGATCACTAGGTCGTCCAGTGTCTGTGTTTGCTGCTGTTTCAGGATCTTCATTTCATCGACGATTTGCCTGCGAGCGACTGTAATCTCTGCAATTTTTGCTTGCTGCTTGGAAGGCGGTGTACTCGCCGGAGGTCGAACTCTTTCACCATATTCAGCCAGTACTTGCGCATCGATCCTGTCGGTCTTAGCCAGGCGACCTACTGATCTCGCGAAGTTCCTGCTTCGAGCTGGGTTCGCGACAGCAGTCCTAACACCAGCCTCATGAAGCGTTTTATGCGCCATCCTGTGATAGCGTCCCGTCGCCTCGAGGACCACAAGATCGGCATCGTGATCTCGGCAGACGTTGACCAGTTCAGCAACGCCTCCAGCGTCATTTTTGAAGCTGTGATGATTGCCAGCCGGCGAAACATACACGTCCAGCTGATCCTTGCTGACGTCGATCCCCATGACAATGAATGGGGACGTCGCCGTTGTGATGGTCTTCTTTTCTTGTATCCGGGACATCGGTGACTCCCCTCCATCTGTTCAGAACAGTTCCATCTTTGGAAGCCGACCATTCTTTCCTTCGGTACGTTATTACCCGCAGGCTTTCGGTCCGACTTCCCCCGGGATGGTTAGCAATGCCGTTCCCAGATTACGACGTTCCGCTGGGGGAGCCGTCGCACCATTAAAGATACAAGCAAGCTTTCTGATTTGTGATCCCTCAAGGGGTCGAGAAAGCAATCCCGGATGCGCTGGCAAGGACGTCAGACACCGGCCAATCCAAAAGGAACCATCCCATGTTCGCAGGAACCCTCACCCGCAATGTCGAGACCGCAGCCGCTCAGTACACCGGCATGATCCACTCGACGCGTTTTGACATCGCCATCCAGTTGGAAGCGCGGGCAAAGATGTCCGAACGCAGCCCGGATTTTGACGTGACGGCAGTCAACAAATCAGGCCGCAAGGTGCGCATCGGCACGGCCTGGAACGAGACCGGCAATACCAGCGGCAACCCCTACATCTCGATGCAGATTGATGTCGGCTTGGGCCCGTTCCGGGTCAACGCGGTGCAGACGAAAGAGGCGTGTGCGGCCCAAAGCGGCGAATTCGAGATCATCCCGCTGGTCTCGAACGGCCTGATGAAATCCGGCTCGATCTCGGGCGAGCTCACCGCCATGGACGCCGACAACGCCTTCACCGGCTACATCGCGAACATGATGTTCGATCTGGAGTTCATGCTGATCGAGAACAGCTACAAATCCGAAGAGACCCACCCCGATTACCGCATCGAGGTCAGCTCGCCCCGGGGCACACCGATACGCGTCGGCTCGGCCTGGATGGCGAAAAGCAGCCGCACGGGCAATGACTACTTGTCGCTGCTGATCAACACGCCTGATGGGGACCTGCGCGTCAACGCCGTGCAGAACGAAGAGCAGCGCGGCGGGCAGACCTTCTCGATCATCCCGTTCATCGACAGCGGTGAGCAGCCGCAGGACGCGGGCGCGGGGCTGTCGCTGGTCGCGTAGTTAGCGCACGCAGTTAGACGATACGTACCGAAAGGGGAGCCGTGGGACCACGGTTCCCCTTTTCCCATGTCCGTTTGCGTCAAGGACGCCACCCGCTTGCGATCTGCTGACTATGATATACGATAATATATTATTGAATGGACGAGGGTAGGCGCATGGTGGCGAGACTGGGAAAAGCTCCGTGGTTCGAGAGCTTTGATGTAGACGCAGAGGTTGCAGAGCTTCTTGCTCATATCGAGCGTTGCACCGGATTTGCGCTGCCTGAACGACAGCGTGATGTCCTCATGACCCATGCAAGGGCAAAGCTCGACAGGACAAGGCAGGCAGTTCTGGAGGCCAAGGCTGCGGGAAAGCCGGTGTCCACATCGCGGCGTGCGTATCTGACCGACCTGCAGGACACGATCTTCATGGCGATCCCGGAGGAGAATCTCGCGCGGATGCCGCTGCGCGAGCAGGTTCTCAACGACCCGTCATTTTACGCGGATGCCATGCACCGCGCCGCCTCGATTAGCGAAGATGAGCTATTCATGGTGCTGTCCTCTTCGCTGAAAGACATGACCGTTCAAGACGCCCAGGCCTTTGTCTCAAAGCTCTGGCACAGCACGATTGACGACAATGCCCGTAAATACGCCGAAGCCCTGAAGCGCCCCGAGCGTGAAATCATGCCGCGGCGGCCTGGGAACACCGTTTAAGATCGGAGCCATTCTCTTGGCTTGAGCCCTACCGAGGTTGGCCGCCGCGACCCCCTTTCCCGGAGGTGGCACCCTGTGCTGCGCGCGAAAACCATTGAAGGCGCTGTGGTGACGTCTACTGTCGCCAACATGATGAACCGGGATCACATGCGCGTCTTCTTTGGGCGCACCGCGGCGCTTGTCGCCTTTGTAGCGCTGCTCTGGGCGGTCCAGGTCGCCAATTGGATCTTCGGTTACGGTTTGAACCCGGCCTTCGGCCTGATCCCCCGGCATGTCAGCGGATTGGATGGTGTCATCGCCATGCCCCTCCTGCATGGAAGCTTCGCGCACCTGATGGCCAATACGCCGCCGCTCCTGGTGATGGGTGGGCTGCTGGTGGCTACGACCACGCGGGCCTTGCTGGCCGTGAACGCCGTGGTGATCGGCCTCGGCGGCGGTCTTGTCTGGCTGTTCGGAAGCTCGGCCATCCATATCGGCGCGTCAGGGCTCGTCTTCGGCTGGTATGGCTTCCTCGTCGCGCGCGGCCTCGTGGATCGCTCCCCGATCACGCTGGGCGCGGCACTGGTGGTCGGTGTCCTCTATGGCTCCCTTCTCTGGGGCGTTTTTCCAGGCCAACCCAGCGTCTCGTGGGAGGCGCATCTCTTCGGCGCCATCGCGGGCGCGGGCGCTGCGTTCCTAATCCGAACGCATGTACATGCGCCGCGCCTCGGCGGCGTCGATCTGGACTGAAGCCGTACGCCAGACGTGGTCGGCCCCAACCGGACCTTCATCATTGACCGTCATGCTGCGTTGCGGAACGTCTTAGCTGACTTTTTTCGCCAGAGGCGTTACGCTCACACTTTCGCGCTTTTGCTTGGGGTGCCGAATTCCCGTCGACAAATCAGCGAGGATTTGCGATCTTCGCACAAAATCGAGACGGTCCGACAGACTAACCCGTTGGGAAAAAGGAAATCGTCGCAAGCACCAAGGGTCTGGAGCATGTCCAACGCAAAGCAGATACTGGCTATGCTCCAGAGCAAGGCGGACGGTGACGACGAGCATTTCTATTCAATTGCGTTGCAGGTTGCCGCCGCAGAGGCCCGGCAAGGGCGTCGTACACTCGCAGAAGACCTGAGGGCCGCTGTAGACAAGGCGCGGGAGAAGGCGGCGTCGGGCCAAACCGTCGCCGTGCCTTTCGCGTCCCCGCGTGGTGATCTTGCCGACTTGATCGAGATGCGCCCGCCGCGCTTCGATCTTGAAAGCGTCGTCATGAACGCCTCGTTGCGTGCGCGGCTGGATGACGTTGTCTTGCAACAGCACAAGCGTGACTGGCTCCGCGAACATGGCAAGACGCCCAACCGGCGTGTTCTCTTCGTCGGACCACCGGGTTCGGGCAAGACGATGTCGGCGGAAGCCTTGGCTGGTGAGTTGCGGTTGCCGTTGTTCGTAATCCGCCTAGAAAGCCTGATCACGCGCTTCATGGGTGAGACTGCCGCCAAGCTGAGGCTCGTTTTTGACGAAACCGCCCGTCACCGGGGGGTATATCTCTTTGACGAATTCGATGCTGTCGGAGGAAATCGAGGCGCGACGAATGACGTTGCCGAGATGCGCCGCGTGTTGAACTCTTTCCTGCAATTCATGGAAGAGCCGAATTCCACGGACAGCGTGATCATTGGCGCAACGAATTATCCAGACCTGCTCGACCCGGCTCTGTTGCGCCGGTTCGATCTGGTTATGGAATTCTGTCCGCCCACTGACGAAGAAATCCGCACGATCATCAAGTTCAATCTGCGGCCAATGAAATTCCCCAACCTGAAGTGGAAGAGCATTCTTGCATCGGCCCAAGGGTTGAGCCAGTCTGAGATTGCCCGCGCAACAGAAGACGCGGTGAAAAGCGCAATCTTGGCTGAGCGGAAGAACGTGACATCGGACGATCTGCTGCGCAGGCTGAATGACAGGCGAGAAATGCGAGAGGCGTTTCGACCTTCGGCAGTGAACAAGTAGTAGATGGCATCCAAGTACTCCTTACCGCATATCAACATCGAAAGCAGACGGGAGCGCGCGGACTTCAAGTCCACCAATGAGCGTTTTCCCGGAAGCCCTCCTCCTCGGGACCGCCAGCAGCATGGCGCAATGCTCCGAGGGCAGTTCTCGCAGGCAGCAAACGACTTTGAGCAAGATCGTCCGCGCGATGAACGGGTATCTCCCGCTGCTGGTGTCTATTTGGAAGTCGAGCTTAGACCGAACGCCAGCCCGGATAGTCTGGAGAGGAAGAAAAGCCATCTGAAACCGGCTTCTGCAAAGCTGGGAGCTGCCGATACTCGGATCGTTGGCCTGTTTGTTCCTGAAGACGCAAAGCCGGTACTTGAAAGCATTCTGGCCGACTACCAGTCGGGCGAACTGACTGAAAAAGGTCAAAACCCGCCATACAAGTCATTCGTTGAACCGATTGAGGCCATCCGAAAGGCCCGTCTCGAAACCTTCTGGACAGATGATCTGGAAGCGCTGCCGCAAGACCCCAACGATACGATCTGGTGGGAGGTGTGGTGCATCAAGTCGGCAGAGAATGCTCTCGATGCTTTGGCTGAAAAGCTCGATGCACGATGCGCTCCAAAGGAACAGCGTTTGGTGTTTCCAGAACACGTGGTTGTTCCCGTTCTTGCCGCGCGCGCTACCATCGAGTTGATGCTATTTGCGCGGTTTTCAATCACAGAACTTCGACGAGCCACGGATACTCCGCATTTCTTCATTGATGACCTAAATCCTGATGAACAGTTTGAATGGACCGACGATCTTGCGGGCCGGATCGAATGGCCCGGTGCAGAGGTTCCAGCGATTTGCCTTTTGGACAGTGGCGTCAATCGTGCGCATAGTTTGATTGAACCAGCTCTTTCACCCGCTGACCTATACAGTGTTCGTCCGGAATGGGGGGTAGACGATACTGGTCCGCGTCCTGGCCATGGGACTCAAATGGCTGGGATCGCTCTGCATGGCGACCTCGTGCCGAAGCTAGCTGATAAAAACCAGGTTAAACTGGCCCATAGACTAGAGAGTGTAAAAATCCTTCCGCCTCCGGGAATGGGAAAGCCCGAAGAGCGCTTCTACGGTCCGATCACGAAGTCTGCCGTCAGCCTTGCGGAAATCGGGCGACCAGAACGCGGCCGCGTTTTCTGCATGGCGGTTACCAATGAAGACATCTCAGGGACACAGCCTTCAACATGGAGCGCGGCGCTTGATCAAGAAGCGGCGGGCGTCACAATGGACGACAAAAGGGCACCCAGACGCCTTATTGTTGTTTCCGCAGGTAATGCACCCAACCCGATCATGTTAGACGAGGTGCAACCCTCGGACACTTATCCGATTGAGGACCCGGCACAAGCTTGGAATGTCGTAACCGTCGGTGGCTACACTGACAAAATCCACATTGCCGAACCTGAATTGGCCGACCATTCGCCGCTTGCCGAAGCGGGCGACCTTAGCCCTTTCACGAGGACTTCGACGCTATGGACGACAGGGCGCAATAGGCCGATAAAACCCGACATTGTCATGGAAGCTGGAAACCGCGCTGTGGATGCTTCCCGAACCACCGTTGTCGATACAACCTCTCTTTCGGTCGCAACCTCTGGTCCCGAAGTTGACCGGCGTCCGTTGGTACCGTTTCGTGCTACAAGCGCGGCAACAGCCGAAGCTGCGCGACTGGCGTGCCGCTTGATGGCGGCCAAGCCTGAATACTGGCCGGAGACTATCCGTGCCTTAATGGTCCACGGTGCCGAGTGGACAGAAAAGATGCGATTTGCGCTAGACCCCTTAGGGAAAACCGACGCTGCAAAGCTGTTGCGGCACTTCGGATACGGCGTACCCACGTATGAGCGGGCAATTGCTTCAGCTGAGAACCATCTCGCTCTGGTGGCGCAGTCCGAAATCCAACCCTATGGCGTCTCGGGTTTCAAAGACTGCCACTACTACGACTTGCCCTGGCCGCGACAGGCATTTGAAGCGCTAGGGGATGAGGAGGTCAGACTGAAGATCACCTTGTCATACTTTGTTGATCCAAACCCGGGAGCGTTGGCGTCGCTCGATCCATATCGGTATCAGTCGTTCGGCTTGCGGTTCGACTTGAAACGCCGGATGGAAAGCACTGATGAATTCAAAAAGAGGGTGAATGTCGAAGAGCGAGCAGACCCACGACGCAAGCCCCCCACGCAATCGGACACCGACAATTGGCGCTTTCCTGATGGCACGCCGTCCGGATCGCTGCACTGTAACGAATGGAAAGGGCCAGCCGCGTGGCTCTTGGCGCGCAATATTCTCTGCATAAAGCCGGTCGGTGGTTGGTGGAAGAACCGCGCGGATACTGCCACACGTCAGCAAAAGACACGATATGCGTTGGTGGTGTCAGTCAAGACCGCAAGAGAAGACGTGACCTTGCACACAGATATCAACTCGATCATTTTCGGCACCGTGCCGGTTTCCCAAGATATTGAAATAGGAACATGAATTCTGTCCTGCCTCTCGTCGGCAGGACAAGACGACTGTTCGATGCGCAGAAACCACCTGAATGTCCGCTCCTGCCGAGGCCTTCCATCTGAGTTGCGCACGCATCGAATGTCGGCTTCCCACCCTCAGATCGAATGCGTGGAAAAGCAATCTGTGGAATTTGCAGCGGCGTCGCCCCTACATCAATCTTGGTCTGAGCCTTGCGGCCTCCCCAGCTCGGCTTCGCGTGTCGCAGGGGAGAACGGCCCTTCGGTCCGTCGCGCATTCGGCCATGCGGCCTCACCGCGGCGTTGCGCTTGGCGTCCCGGTTTGCCCGCCTCGCGAGCACGTCCCTCCCCAGCCGCTCCGCCGGATTGCGCTCTGGTCTGTTTTGCGCGGCAAAACGATCCCGCCGCTCCATCCGTCTCCCGCGTCCGGTCAGGCCGTTTGCCTGCTCAGGTCGGTCAAACCTACCGTCAACACACACACACACATGAGTGCGGAAGCATATCCTCCGGATGGCCCCCAAATCAGCCCGCGTCAAGGATCGCAAAACTTTTCGGCGAGGGCGGTGCCCGTGGCGGGGGGCGGTCCCGTGTGTGAGGGCGCGCATGTGTCGGGTGCTGCACGCAGAAAACTTTTGCGCCCGGCAAGCCGGCGGCTGCGCCGTCCCTGACCCGGGCAGATTCGGAAACCAGGCATTCGGCCATGCCCCCACACTCACGTGGTGGTCGAACCCAATATCTGGAGAATGAATATGGCTTACGACACAGCAAACACCTACGAGACCATCGAGCTTTTCGGGCTGACCGAGAAGGATGCACAGCTGCCGATCCCGGAAGATCACATCCTGACCGACCGCATCATCCGCGAGAGCTTCGAGGCTCTGCTTGGTCAGTTGCGCGGGACCGGGCTCGAAGCAGAAATCGAACCGCTGGCCCATGGGCTCGCCACGATCCTGCAGCGCCGCAAGGTGGCGCTCGGCAAGGAGGTCGATCGCACCGCCGACAAGATCGGCGCGCTGGCAAAATCCCACGACGGATCGGAGATCGCCGAGACCGCGCTGGAAGAAGCGCAGGCGCGCTTTCTGCAGCTGCGCGAGATTGTCGGCGCAATCGAGGTGATGAGCGAGGCTGCGGCGGAATGCTACGAGATCGAGACGGGTCACGCCTTCATCCCGGCGGCCGGGTCGCGCGCGAGCATCCGGGCGCAGGAGACAGGTGCTGTTTTTGAGGCGCGGCAGCTCCTGGAGCAGCACGACCGCGAGACTGCCGAGAAATCGAAAGTCGAAGGGGTTCCCCTGATCGTCTCAGGCGCCACCGACTGGACCGATGTCGATGTGATCTTCAACACGCTCGACAAGGTTCGCGAACGGATCAAGCAGAACCGCAACCAGGAGATCTTCCTCTGCCACAAGGGTGGCAAGCACGGGGCGGAGATGATTGCGGCTCGGTGGGCCCGGGCACGCGGGATAGCACAGGCGCGCTTCGATCCGCGCTGGTCCGCGCATGGGCGGGCGGCACCGTTCAAGTGCAACGACGAGATGCTAGACGACAAGTTCGCGGCGACGGGGGTTGTGCTCTTCGGCGGCAACGGGGTCGCGCTGAACCTCGGGCAGAAGGCGGAAGCGAAAGGCCTGACGGTCATGCGGGTTGCGGACCCGGCGAAGAAGGCGTCGCAGGATTGAAGAGAGAGGGTCGCCTTCGGGCGGCCCTTTCGTCGTTTCTTATGGGTGTGGACGTTCTCCAAATCACTTTGCCTAGCAATTTCCTGTTTTGATAGGTATATGAATGCCAAGCAAAACTTGGAAATGATAGGCATGACCCCACTCAGCAGCATCGCGATGAGCGCCTATACCGACCTGGTGCGTCTTCTGAAGGACGACGCCTTGTCCGGTGTCGAAGGCAAGCCCACGCTCAAGGAGCGTGGGGATAAGGCTTATTGGTATGCCGCGCGCCGTGTCGGGACGGAGATGCGGTTCATCTATATCGGCGAAGACAGCGACGAGACGCGCGCGCGCATCGACCGGATTGAAGAGCTGCGCGCAACGGCCAAGGATCGGCAGGCGGAACGGTCGCGGCTTGTCCGGCTCTTGCGTGCGGAAGGCATGACGCCCACCGACCGGGCGACCGGTTCCATCCTGTCGGCCATGGCCGCAGCCGGAACCTTCCGTTTGGGTGGCACCATCGTCGGGACAAACGCGTTCCGACTCTATGAAGGCGAGCTTGGTATCCGACTGCCAATTGGCGGTATGGCCAATACTGGCGACATCGACATCGCGCAGTTCGAGAAGCTCAGCGTTGCGTTGCAGGATCAGGTCGACCCGGGTCTTGCCGAGACGTTCTCGGCGCTCAAATTCGATCCTCTGCCAGCTCTTGACCAAGGTCGGACATGGCGATGGGCCCAGGGTGGCAGCGGCCAGTTGGTCGAGTTTCTCACACCGGCGTTCGGAGATGAGACCATCCGTGATCTGCCAGCATTGGGCGTGAACGCCCAAGGATTGAACTATCTCAACTTCCTGATCGCTGAGCCGATCCACGCGGCGGCGATCTATAGATCCGGCGTTCTGGTGCAGGTGCCCCGCCCGGAGCGTTATGCAGTCCACAAACTGATCATTGCCGACCGGCGCCGCGATGGGGCAGGGAGCCTGAAATCCGCGAAGGACCGCGAGCAGGCGGCTTTCCTTATCGAAGCGATGGCCGAGGACCGGCCCGATGATCTGGCTCGGGCCTATGCCACCGCAATGGAGGTTGGGCCGCGCTGGCGGGAGCACATCGGCAACTCGCTGAAGCGAATGCCTGATACCAGCGGGTTGCTCGACAGCTTGGGCGCGTGATGGCCGTAACGGGGTCGCGCTTGGCGCGGCCCTTTCGTCATGTCTCATGGCGCGTGCGATCGGTCACACTTTTTCAGCAACTCGCGGCGGCCAGCACCGTCATCCCTCTACCCAGCCCGTCAGAGTTCGGCCCATCCACATCGGTACGGGCTGGGGATGGTGCGCACCTCGCACATCGTCAGCAGCGCAAGACCGAGGGGGCGAGACGTCGCACATGAGGCTGAAGACCTGCACAACCCTCGGGTGGTGTTTCGGAACATCGCATCCACGCGGGCGGGCGTCATCAGCACCCCGGCCAGGTTCGGCAGGACGTGGACGCGGATGGTGGCGACTGCGTGATAGCACAGGTCAATCGGGTCCCTCCTTTTTGCTATGCATATGGATCGCACGGGGTCGGCCCGTTCGTGCCCTCAGCTCACGCTTTGGCAAGCACAAATACGGCTTCCACGGCGGGGCCGCGGACCCTCCGCATTTGCGCTTGCGACCGGGCCTCCTGCCCCCGTGCTGGGTGATCCCCATCGCAACAAGGAGATACCCAAATGACCAACCACTACGTCGCCACCGTCCCCGTCAAGTTCACCGATACCGATGGCCAGGAGCGCACCCGTTTTCAGCGCGTGGGCGCGATGTTCCGCAACACTCGCAACGGGGATGGATCGGAGTTCTTCAGCCTCAAGCTCGACTTTCCCGTCGCGGTCTCGGAGCTGGTGATGTTCCCGCCGAGCGCGAAGGATCCCCAGGACTAAATCCTCTGACGAGGATGGGCCGCCCCAAGACGATCTTGGGGCGGCCCGATCCCTGTTCCAGGGATGCCGGTTCCGGCGCAGGTGATCGCCGGCAGCGACCTCGCCTTGGTGCCGTTCGCTGCGCGTTCAACGGACGCACTCCCCCCGGAATGATCAGGCCGCGACAGACCGGCCAGTCAGCCTCAAGGGGGCCATCCACAAAAACCTATCGGCCAGGGCCTCCCGGTTTTTGCGGCAGAGATTTGGCAAGCCAAATCTGGCCCTCCTTGACCCTGCCTGTCCGCCCTGTCGGTGGGGTTTGCGCCCGCCCGCGGTTCCGTCCGAACACATGCGTGTTCGTCCAGACCCTCGGGCGGTGCTGGAGAAGGGGCCTTTGAAGCTGGAGGCTGTGCTGGTGGTGAGGGCGGCAGAGCCGCGTCCCTGCGGGCCGCGGCGTGAAGCGGACACCAAGGCTGCCTGAGACCGAAGGCAACGTAAGTATATAATTGACAGCTAGGTATATTATCGTAAGGTGGTGGCAGCCTTGGTGGAAGGTGGCAGGAAATAGGGGGTCTTTCTTCGCATGTCTCGCTCAAAACGCCTCACAGATGCGGACCGCATGGAGATCGTTCGCGAAGCTGCGGAAGGCGTTTCCACTTCAGTGCTGGCGGAACGCTTTGGCGTGTCGGTGCGGGCGATCCAGTACACGCTCAAAGCTGATGCCGAGCGCCAGACGGATGCCGCGATCCCGGTCTCCGCTGTCAGCGTGAAGGTGACGGCTGCGGAGCTTGAGGCGCTCGATGAAGTGTTGGCCGCGGCGGGGATTGAGAGCCGGGCCGAGGGTCTGCGGCGGCTCATCCAAGCGGCTGGCGGAGTGTTCGTTCCGGACGTACAGATAGCAACAGAGATGGCGCGATACAGGGCCTCTTTGCACGAGGTCGGCAATGGGGTCGCGCAGATCGCCAAGCAGATGACGCGGGCCAACCGGATAGGGCGGGGGGCCGATGGTGGTACGCCTGCCGAGTTCTCCGAATTGCGCCTCGCACAGATGCGCGGGCTGGCGCGGTTCATTCTGGATTCCGCTGACGAGATCGATCTGCTACTGCGCCGCCGTCGGGACGCAATGCAGCTGCAGGCCACGGCCGCGCTGAGGGAGTTTGCGCATGCGGCTGAATGATGCCGTCCATGCCGTTACGGGCGAGGTCTTCCGGGACGGCTGGAGCCGGATCCGGGGCTCGATGCAGGGGCTGCATGTCGCCAAGCAGAGCCAGCTTGTGCGCGCGGCGGCAGGGCATCGGCCAGCCGTCTTCAAGGCGATCCGGGGCGGCGGTACGCATACCAAATCGCAGCTTGCAAACCAGCTCGAGTACCTCACCACCAAGTCCACCTATATCGTCGACAGCAGCGGGTTCCTCGATGGCAAGGCGAAGCTCGAGGCCAAGGACATCAAGGATCTGACCGAGCGCTTTGCCAAGCGGTGGGATGCAGGTTTCAAGCCCAAGCTCGGACAGACCACCCACATGCTCATGTCCTTCCCCGTGGGCACGCATGGGGAGGATGTGCGCGACATCGCGACAGATGTGGCGGAGCGGTTCTTCCAGACCGACGCGGGGCACTTTGATTACATCATCGCGGTGCATGAGGACCGCGATCACCCGCATGCGCATCTGGTGCTGAACCGCCGCTCGCAAGAAGGCGAGTTCTTCTTTCTGGGGCGCAACCACCGCTTTAATTATGACGATTTCCGCCTCGCCATGGTCGAGGAGGCGGAGAAGTACGGCGTGCGGCTGGAAGCCACGCGCCGGGTGGATCGCGGCGTCGTGCATTACCCGGCCCGGACCAGCGAGATCTACGCCGCGAAAGAAGAGGGTCGCGCACCCCGCGAGCGCGAACGCGTGGGGGCCGACCTGACCCGGACGCTGGCGGAAATCGCCAACACCAGAACCGTCTACCATTCGCTGGCCGCGGAGGCTTCGCGCGAGGCCCGCGAGGATATTGCCGCGGCGCTCTTCCGCGCGGGCGAGGTGCTGGCGCATGGCGGGCAGGTGGACCGAACAGGAGATGTGTATATGGCCGAGGATCAAAGCTTCGAGGATCTGAGAAGCCTCTATGCGGAAAAGCTCGCGCGGGTGCAGGGCATGATCGCCGAGAAGTCTGACGCGGAACGTCCCGTGCTGGAAAAACGTCTCATCGAGATCCAGACGCAGGTCCAGCACATGCAGCCCTTGGGGCTGCGCTCGGGTTCGCTCTCAGACGCGCCCTCGGAGGGCGGGATCTATTCCGAAGCCAATATCGACGCCAGCCAGCGCGAGCTTCTGGCCGAGCCCGACCTGAGATCGCGCATTGACGCGGCACTACGGGGCACGGGCATCAGCACATCGGAAGTGGTGGCCCGGATCGAGACCGGGGCCTCGAGCGCCGCGCTGGAGCATCAATGGATCGCCAATGATCTCTCCAAAGTGGCAGAGGCGCGGGATCTGAACCTTGAACGCCGCGCCGATCTGGAACAGGCGCGCGACATTCTCAATGACGTGCATGTGGAACTTGGCACGCTGTTGGAGCGCGAGAACGTGCTGCGCCGGGATGGCGTCATGGAAGCGGAACCGATCGGCGAGCGGTTCCATTATCATGAGGGCGCGGTCCGGGCGATGGAAGGGACAATTCGTCAGGAGATGCGCGCAGACGGCCTGACAGCGCAGCAGATCGAGGACCGAGATTGGGAGGTTGTCTCACGGGCGGAGCGCCGGATCGAGACGGAGCAGCGCACGTATCTCGAAGCACACCCGGACCTGCTCGCACGCCCAGCCGATGTGATCGACCGGTCTGAACCCTACAGGGAAACCATCACCGATGCGGCCCGCGCCAGCGCGATCACCCGCGAGGTCGACCGGATCATGGAGGGACGCGACATCCGCACGCCCGTTGCAGATGCTGTCACGGATGACTTGCGCGCGCGCTATCCGGACATGCCGTCGCACCTTGCCCGCGGGCTCGGTGCGACCTATGCGGCCGTCGTCGAGATCCGGGACACGGAGGCCATCAATCAGGTCCGCCGCGAAACCGAGATGCGCGACGGGCTCGGGTTGCGCAAGCGTGACGAACGTCTAGCGACCCGCGATGAAACTGCACCGCAGTTTGACCGGTCCGACCGCCTCGCAGAGGAGATTGCGCGTGTTCTGGACCATGAGCGGGCGGGGGAGTTGTCCGCGCCCTTCGAGACCGACGCGGAGCGCGACGCCTTCCGTGGCGAGATCGCGCGGGTGCTGGACGTTCGCCAACTAGACCGGCTCACATCCGGCGATGCCGATGCGCTGGACAAGGTTCTCGAGGACCGCCTCGACCGGCTCTATGTCGCCAAGGTCTACCTGCAATCCGATGCCGCGACGGCCAACACGGAGGCCCTGCGTCAGGTGGTCGATGAACTGGCCGATGCCGAATTTGAAAAACACCGCGCGACAGACGTGGATGGCGAAACCGAGCGGGGTCAGGTCCATTGAGCGCCGCCATGGGAAAAGCGCGGATCGCCACAGGGGTCTTTCTGGTAACGCTGGTGACCGGGGCCATGGGCTATACCATCGCCTCGGCGGTGCTGACCTACCAGGATCTCGGGTTTGGGGCCGAGATCGACTTTGCCTATATCGCGCAGAACTATCTGGCGATCCTGGACCGCCGCCCGGAGGATGCCCAACTCATCCATCTGATCATCGGCAGCTTCGCCGCCGCCGGCCTGATGCTGAGCCTCGCCCTCTCGGGGTCCGCGCTCACGCGCTTTGGCCAGACCCATTGGCAGAGTGCGCGCGAGATGAAGGCAAACGGGTTTTTCGGGGCGCCTGGGACCGGGTTCATCCTGGGCAAACTTGGGACGCCCGGCTCCCGCGCAAAATACATCTGCTCGAAAGTATTCCCGCATGCGCTGATCGTGGCGCCCACGGGCCGTGGCAAGACCACGGGCTTTGTCATTCCGAACCTGCTGACCTGGCAGGGCTCCGTCGTGACGCTCGATGTAAAGGGTGAGTGTTTCGAGGCCACGGCCCGGCATCGCGCAGCCCAAGGCGACAAGGTCTATCGCTTTGCCCCCACCGATTGGGAGGGCAAGCGCACGCATCGCTACAACCCGCTCCTGCGCATCTTTGAGCTGAAAGATCCCGCGCGCCAGCAGATGGAATTGCAGCTTCTTGCGACGCTCTTCCTGCAGAGCGACAATGACCGGGTGCAGGGCCTCCTCAAAGGCGGAATCGATCTTTTTGTGGCAGCAGGGCTCTTGGCCTTCCAGCGCAAGCGTCCGACCTTGGGCGAGATCTACCGCATCGCCGCCTCGGGCGGAAACAAGCAGAAGGAGTATTTCGCGCGGGGCCATGAGGTGGATAACCGGGCCGCAAAACTGATCTTTACGCGGCTAGCTTCGACCAACAACGATACGCTGACCTCCTATGTCTCGCTCCTGATGACCTCGGGGCTCGATCAATGGCAGAACCCGGCCATCGATGAGGCGACGGCGGTGTCGGACTTTGACTTCCGGACTATCCGCAAGAAGCCCTTTTCGGTCTATCTCGTGGTCCAGCCTCTGATGGTGAAGCCCCTCGCGCCGCTGATCCGGCTGTTCTTTTCCGATCTCCTCTCCGCCATGCAGGAAAAGGACCCCGGGCCGGATGAGCCGTGGCCCGTGATGATCATGCTCGATGAGTTCAATCGTTTGGGCAAGATGCCCATCGTGGTCGAGAGCATCGAGACCCTGCGCACCTATCGCGGCCATTTGGCCGTGGTCACCCAAACCATCCCCGCCCTCGATGAAATCTACGGCGAAAACACCCGCCGCGCGCTGCAGGGCAATGCGGGCGTGAAGCTCTATCTGACGCCCTCCGATGAAAAAACCGTCGAAGAGCTCAGCAAGGCGGTTGGCAAGACCACGAAAACCGTTGTCACGCGGTCGCAGTCCATCGGCAAAAACCCCTTCGAGGGCCGCAGCCAATCCACGCGGACTGAAGAGAGTTCGTTGTTGCCTGAAGATGAAGCGCGCCGCCTGCCGCTCGACGAAATCGTCATGGTGATCGATGCCCAGATGCCGGTCCGGGCAAAGCGGATCCAGTATTTTGACGACCGGCTGTTTAAGGCCATCCATGCGGCGCAGACAGGCGAGTTGCCATTTCCAGAGCCGGGGGGAGGGGGGCCGCAAGGCACGCTGCCGCTGAGCATGCGCGCCATGCCGATGACACCGCCACTGGACGGGTCTGGCGGATCCGAGGCCGACGTTGAGGCCGAACGCCAGGCTGCTGATGGCCAATCGTCAGGGAAAACTGATGTCGCTCCAAAGAAAACTTCGCCGGTCGTTCAAGCCGTTATCGCCGAGGAACAGCGACAGATGGAGATGGATTTTGGGGGCCAGATTGCGGATGCCGAGACAGTGGGCGTGAATGATGAGGCGCAGATGCGCTCTGCAGTCGATGGATTGGACGATATGGAAGCGATGCTACGAGAGGGGGATGGCGAAAAGCTGGTTGGTCGATAGCGTGTTGGGCATGATTTTCTGCTAGTCGGGCGGGTAGCGGAAGTTTGCTGTACCAGCATCCGGTCGAGGTCTCGATTGAGAAAGCAGACGTTGATCGAGGTGCTATTGCCCAGTTACTAGTTTGTCCGTTTCATCGTGATGAGGCCAGCAGCATTCAATCCATGGTTCCAGGACCGATTTTGCCAGTATTGTCCCTGAAGTTCAGTCGCGTCCTCATTCACGGTGAGTACCGCAGAGCCGTGGAACTTCGGCTGGTCAGTAACCGCAAGGCGCTGAGTGTTATCTTGCTTGTTGGTCTGCTCAAAAATCCACGCAATAGACTTCTTCCCACTATCAGACTTGAAGAATTCGACCGAGATTGTTTCGGAACTTAGCAAGGGCGTCTTGTCATTGGGCAGGAACACCACGTCTGTCCGAAACCACGATTGCTTGATCTTAACGTCGAAACTCGCTT
Source organism: Sedimentitalea nanhaiensis DSM 24252 (assembly GCF_000473225.1). GTDB lineage: Bacteria > Pseudomonadota > Alphaproteobacteria > Rhodobacterales > Rhodobacteraceae > Sedimentitalea > Sedimentitalea nanhaiensis. The sequence continues at coordinate 3,601,173 of NZ_KI421509.1, read as the reverse complement.
CGAGCAGATCGGGAAGCTCATTGGTGAAAGGATCGAACGTAATCCCTTTACTCGCGGCGGCATTCTTCAGGTGCTCCACAATTGGCCAATTGGATTGGATCGTCACAACCCATTTGCCGTTCAGGTCAGGAAAGTAGCGATTTGCGAACCAACGCCCCGCCAAGGGTAGCTTCCAAAGAAGACGCCAGCCTGGTGCGACGATGAACAGTGCAATGCTACCCCAGATGACCCCCGCGACAACTCTAGAAGTCAGAAGGTTGGCAACTGGTGATCCCAGAACAGGCAAGTTGGCGGCAAGCCAAGTCTCGATCCAGCCAACGGCAAGCGGTGAGGCCAAAGCCAGATAGACCGCCAAGGTGATCCAGAACGAAAGGGAAACAAACTTTGCCACGATGCTCAACCTCTGGTATTGAAGACTCGGTCCAGTGCCCCCAAGTATATGGGCAAGCGGCGTCACCACCACAAGATAAGACCAGAAAAGGGACAGTTTAATGCCTGTTAACGCACATAGAGCCTTTGTGTCCCGGCCCTCGGGTTACAAGTTCGCATTGAACCTTTCAGAGGAGCAGGAACAGACACTGCGAAACGCTCGGGATGACATTCGCAGCGAAATCTCCTCTCAGTTTGGGTCATTTGCGAAGGCTCTGGGTGATCAGGCTCTGTTCGAAGATCAAGCGCCAGTACTTGTGCGGAGCTACCAGACACCGAAGTTCAAGATGCAGGGCAGCTTCTCATACCACACGTGCAACCAACCTGCGCATGTGCCGCCTCAGGAGATCGACTTGGACGATGGGCTATTCATGCCCGTTTCCTATTTTCAAAAAGGCGGAGACAGATCCCCTGTGATCCAAAGCGCAGCCTACTTTTTCATTATCGAACGCATCCTAGCGCCCCTTTGCGACAAGAAGGGGTGGCAACTCGTAACGGACAAGCCTTCGTGCATCCGAGTCAAGATTGACAACACCATGCATACCGACCTCGCACTTTACTCGGTGCCGGATACGGATTTTCAGCGCATCGTGAAAGATGCCCAAAGTCGTGGTGTAGACTTCACAGCCGAACTAATGATGGAAGATACTGCGTATAGAATGTTGTCTCACGACGAGATGATGCTGGCGCACCGCAACGAGGGTTGGATGAAATCCGACCCGCGAAAACTCGAAGACTGGTTTGTCGATGCCGTGAAACAATACGGCGAGCAGGTCCGAACCGTCAGCCGCTATCTAAAGGGCTGGAAAGACTTCCAATGGCCCGAAGGAAGATTGGCATCGATTGCCCTCATGGCCGCAGTCGTGTCGGTCTTTGAGAAGGCGTCGGCAGCAATTGCCAGCGATAGGGACGATTTGGCGTTGTTGCGAGTCGCGGAAGACTTGCCCGACTTTCTCGCCAATGGCATTCCAAACCCGGTCGTAGAAGGCGCACGGTTGGATCAGGGTTGGTCACCTGAGGAACGCAGAGATTTCGTTGCGAAGGCCAGAGTGCTTGCTGAGCGTCTGAAAGACGCGCTGACACAGACGTCAGACCGCGCGGCAGCTTTCGAAGCCCTACAAAACCAATTTGGCGGGCGTATCCCAGACGATCTCACCCTCTATGTGCCCGACGCTGGCCTTGAGACAAAGGCAAGCAAGTTGGCTGCACCTGCTGCCCTTACTTTGGGGATTGTGGAAAAGGTTGACGCTGAGCAAAGCAATGACCTCGCCGCTGTGAACAAGCAGGGCGGAGGCCGCTACGGGTAGTCGGCATTGACTGGGCCGTCTGAACCTACGGATCTCATGATAGCTGAGTTATCCCGCTGGGTGCTCGCTCAATGTCCGAATGCGCGAGACCTCACGCAGGGCGAATTGTCTCGATACGAGGCCAAGGACCCAATCCACGGATGGGTTGTCCCATTTGAACATCAAGCTGACCGATTTGATCTGCAAGTGGTGCTCTTGCAGAATTTCCCGTGGACAAAGCCGCGCGTGTACTGCAACGAAAAATTTCGGTTTATGCAATATCCGCACATCGAAAAAGACGGTGCATTTTGCCTTTACCCACCGGGGACAGAGCACAATCCTTTGAACCCCAAAGGGTTAATATGGGGCGCTATAAAAGAAGCCACTCGATTGATCGTCGCTTCATACGACGACGCGTTTATCAGTGATTTCGCGGACGAGTTCGATTCTTATTGGAGCAAAACTGATGGAGGCAAAAACATCGTCAGCCTCCTGTCGCCCGGCGGTCCCTCCCGTCGGGTGTCCCTGTGGTGCAGTACAGGTGACTACTATCTGGCAGATGACCACACGGCCTTGGAGAGTTGGCTTCGCAACCGTTTTCCGGGGAACAAGAAGGACTACAAATTCAACACCGCGACACACATCGCCCTCAATAGGCCTATTCTGCCTTCGGAATACCCGAGGTCGGGTGCGGCGATTCTGCGCTTCTTGCGGGAGCTGGCACCCGAATCCATAGAACTGCTGGAAGACGCGGCTGTAACCGCTGATGACAAGTTCACCGTTTCTTTCGAGGGGCGCACGGATGATGGGCCGGTGTTTTTCGCCGTCGAAGTTATGCCTCCCGTCAAACAGAGTATGAAAGCCGGGCGACGCCCAGACATGGTGCAGCAGGGCTTTCGGCCTGGAAAGGTACCGACCCATATCCGAATGCAGCGGCTGTTCGGGGGGAACAAGGTTGAGCGCCACGAAACTATGCGCGCGGACCCATCGTGGATACATGGGCGTGACACCGCTACAGTCGCCCCGTTGTTTGACAAGCGTGTTCTGATGATCGGCGCGGGGTCACTGGGAAGCGAGGTTGCTTTGCTTCTTGCCAAGACGGGTGTTGGCTCGATCACGTTGGTCGACCCGGAACTCCTGGACTATCCCAATGTTGGGCGTCATATACTCGGGGTCTCGCAAGTCAGGACGTTTAAAGCCAAGTCACTGGCAGAAAAATTGGCTGGTGACTTCCCGCATATGCGCTCAATCCAGTACTTTGCCGAGGACTGGCAATCGCTCTATAGCAAACGTTCTGAGATTTTCCACAACACCGATTTGATCGTGTCCACGGTTGGCAGTTGGGTGGCTGAAGGCAGGCTGAACCAAGTGGCTAGGAACGAAGCGGGTTTCCCCCCTGTGATCTATGGGTGGGCGGAACCTTTTTCTGTGGCAGGACACGCCGTATTGATCGGCTCCAACGGCCCATGTTTTGCTTGCGGCATGGACCATTTCGGGAGGGCGCGACAAACAGTGTGTGAGTGGGACACCGAGACGACGCGCAAACAGCCCCATTGTGGAGCCAGTTTTCAACCATATGGGCCAGTATCGTTGTCAGGGGTAGCGGCCTTAGTGGCGAAGACCTCAACGAAAGCACTGCTTGGTGAGATGCACCTCGGGACAGAGGCCGTTTACTGGGCTTCGAAGGAAGAAATTGCCGAGCAAGGAGGGCGCTTCAACCCGGACTTCCTAAATTGCTTTTCTGACGTTCCTGAGTTCGGCGGAACGAGGAGATTTGAGTGGAGGCAAAAGGTAGACTGTGCTTTTTGCGGAGAAGAATGAGTATTCGCTACCCTGTTGGAGAAAGTGGGCAATTTCTGACCCTAGAACAGGATGTTCTCGATCACCTTGCTAAATGGCGACAGTTGGACCCGAAAATGCCTGAAGCTGGTGGGCAGCTATTTGGCGCGGTCGAAGGTCAATGCATCCAAGTCAAGCTGGCAACCGGTCCGAGGCGGTCCGACCGACGAGGGCGCTTCTTTTTTATCGCAGACCGTTTTGCGGAACGCCGGGAGATCAGCACATTGCACAAATCTGGGCTGCACTATTTCGGAGATTGGCACACTCACCCGCAACCCATTCCCACCCCTTCTGAAACTGACATTTCATCAATGGCTGACCTGTTCGCTCGCTCAAAGCATGAGCTGAATGCATTCGCGATGGTGATTGTCGGAACAGCCGGGCCTCCAAAGGGTTTGCATGTTTCACTTCACAGTGTCAGCGCATGGTCAAGACTTGAGGCTGATACTGGCGTCTAGCATCCAATGTCTGGAGACAAGAACGCCGCAACGCAGCGCGGCGTGGCACCGCAAATGCCCGGAATGGGCCGTAGGTTGCGGTTCTAAGGAGCCGTGATTGGCGGTGGTTTTCTTCGCTTACCCGAAAGCGCATTGCCCGCAATGGCCGCGAGCAGAACAGCACCGCCGATCAACGTATTCGCACTCGCGGTTTCCCCGAGGAACAGCCAGACCCAGAGCGGGCCGAGCAAGACTTCGGCAAGGGACAACAGGGCGAGTTCTGCCGCGGGGAGGCTGCGCGAGCCCAGTGTGTAGAGGATCAGGCCAGCCCCGACTTGGAACACGCCCATGCCCATGGCGATGCCCCCGTCATTGAGGCTCAGAACCAGCGGGAGGCCAAGGCCAAGGCATATCGCCAAGGTGATGGCGATCGCGAAGAGACCCGAAAGAAAGACCGCTGGCAGCATCTCACCGGTTCGCCCCCATCGCAGGGCCACGGTGAAGACCGCGAAGCCAAAGGCCGATCCAAGCGCGGCAAGGCTGCCTTTCAGGGCGACGCCTCCCGACTTGTCGGCGACCATGATCCCGATCCCGCCGATTGCGACGGCAATCGCTATCCAGGTTGCGGCGCGGACAGGTTCTCGTAGCACGATCCATCCGAGCACAGCGGCCATAAACGGTGCGGTCGCAAACAGTAGCATTGCGTTTGCGACCGAGGTGTTCTGGATCGCGTAGATGCCGCCGGAATAGGCCGCGACCAGTGAGAGCCCCGCAATTACGGCGGGGGCGCCGATGCGGCGGATCTGAACAAATGGGCTTTCGCCAGACCGCACGCGGATAAGCACGTAGAGAAACAGCGACAGGCTGATCGACCGGTAGAGCAGTATCTGCCACACGACGGCGTCTTCGATCAGGCGAATACCGAGGCCGACGGTCGACCACAGCACACCCGCCGCAAATACGAAGAGCACACCGTATTTGTGGGCATCCGCAGTGGAAGGGGCTGTGGTGATCGATGTCATGTCCGGCCGATTAAAGATGTCACCTTCTTCAGCTTAGCCTCAGGTCCGGGGTGCCGATCATTCATTTGCGACATTGTCGATGGTTGCTGCACAATGCTGCGCTGGACCAAAATCGCCAGTGATTTCCGATTGGCTCAAATGGCTGCGTAGTATCAACGCACGTTTTTTCATTGGCGAAAGCCGAATTGGGCTGTCAGAGGCGTCGGTCGCTATCGTCATCGCTCCAAAATTTCTGTAGCATTCGTATGAGTTTACCGACGGACCCCAAATGAACCCGACAGAAATCGCAGACGCCCTGGAAGAAATCGCCGCTCGCCCGTTCGACGGCGGCGAGTTCGCGTTTTCGTTCGCGGCCGCCATGGGCAGTCCGCAGGCCACGGTCTCAAAGCTCCGCAGTGGGACAATCAACAAATCGAAGGTGCCCGGCGCGGTCCTGATGAACCGCAAGTTCTATGCCATGGTGACCGACCCTGGCGCGGTGGACCAGGGCCTGTCGATGATCCGGTCGGACAAGAAGACCACCAACCACAAACCGGCGATCCTCCTCGCAACAGATGGCGTTGACCTGTCCGCCGAACATGTCGCTTCGGGCGACAGCTTGCACATCAAGTTCGCGGACTTGCATCATCACTTCGGATTCTTCCTGCCAGCGGCTGGCATGTCGCGCTACAAGGCGGCGGAGGAAAACGAGGTCGACGTCAAGGCGGCGGGGCGACTGGCCAAGCTCTATGATGCGCTTCTCAAGAAGAACCCGGACTGGAAGACACCGGAACGGCGGCATGACCTGAACCAGCTGATGACGCGGTTGATCTTTTGCATGTTCGCAGAAGACGTGGGCATCTTTGAAAACAACCTGTTCTCGCGCCTCATCTTCACCCATGCGGGCGACAAAGGGGAGGAGGCGCAGTCCTGCATCGCGTCGGCCTTCGCAGCGATGAACCTCCCAAAGGGCCAGCGTCAAAAACTGCCGGCATGGGCTGACGCCTTTCCCTACGTGAACGGCGGACTTTTCGCCGATACACTGGATGTGCCGAAATTCGACCGCGGGGCCTATCGCTACCTTCAGGACGCCTGCCAGCTCGATTGGCAAGAGATCAACCCGGACATCTTCGGGTCCATGATCCAGTCGGTCGCCGAACCGGACAAAAGGTCCGAACTGGGGATGCACTACACCTCGGTGCCGAACATCCTCAAGGTTCTGGGGCCGCTGTTCCTTGATGATCTGGATGAGCAGATCGAGAAGGCCGGCGATAGCCGAAAGGCGCTGGTGCGCGTGCTGAAACGGATCGAGGGGATCCGGGTGTTCGACCCGGCCTGTGGATCGGGCAACTTCCTTGTCGTCGCCTATCGCGAGCTTCGTGCGCGGGAGATGCGCGTGCTGGAGCGTCTGGCGCAACTTGATGGCGGGGCATCGGCGCAGATGTTCTCTGGCGTGCGGCTGGCGAATTTCTACGGCATCGAGATCACGGATTTCGCGGCAGAGACGGCTAAGCTGGCGCTTTTCATTGCCGAATATCAGGCCAATGCGCGGTTCGGTGAAATGTTCGGAAATACAGCCCCGGCGCTGCCCCTGCGAGATGGCGGAAACATCGTTTGCGAAAACTCACTGAGATTGAACTGGAACCGCGTTTGCCCACCCCCAAGCGACGGCGAAGAGGTCTTCATCGCTGGCAATCCACCGTTCTTGGGCAAAGCGCAGCAAGAGGCATCGCATAAGGCCGATAAGGATCTTCTCTTTGGTGATTTGGGGGTGAACTATAAGGCATTCGACTACGTGGTCGGCTGGTTCTACAAGGCAGGGCAGTACATTGACGATCGCCCTGCACAGGCAGCGCTCGTGGCAACAAACTCGATTGCGCAAGGCGATGCTGCCTCAACCATATGGCCTTTGATTCTTGGAGGCGGGCGCGAAATCGGTTTTGCACATCGCACCTTCAAATGGCGCAACAACGCATCGGCCAATGCCGCCGTGATGTGCGTTATCGTTGGAATCAGAAACCGCTCCAATGCGCCGAAGGTTCTCTTTGATGGCGATCTGAAGACACCCTCTTCGCACATCAATTCCTACCTATTGAATATGAGTGACATGGTCGTCAGGCGCTTAAACTGTTGATTGTCACTGAGAACTGACCCGGCAACTGCAGAAATTGTCATTGAGAATTGACCCATGTGCAACCTTGCCCCTGCTTGATTCAGCTGGGGGCTATTGGAGTGGTAGACATGGGATTTTTGAGGGTCATTCGGAAATGGGCGCTGCGAGACAAGATGCCCATTCGCGAGATTGCGCGGCGAACAGGCGTGTCTCGCAACACGATCAAGAAATATCTGCGGGCCGGGATTGTCGAACCCGAATTCCAGAGACCGGACCGGCCGAGCAAGCTGGATCCGTATGCTGAGAAGCTGACAGCTTGGTTGCTGTCTGAGCAGCGCAAAACACGCAAGGAGCGGCGGACTGCCAAGCAGATGCATGCCGATCTGGTGCAGCTTGGCTTTGATGGCTCATATGAGCGGGTCGCGGCCTTTGTGCGGGACTGGAAGGGTGAACGGCAACGCGCGTATCACACGACTGACCGCGGGGTCTTCGTTCCGCTGGTGTTCCAGCCTGGCGAGGCGTTTCAATTCGATTGGAGCGAGGACTGGGCCTATGTTGGCGGCGAGCGGATCAAGCTTCAGGTCGCCCATATCAAGCTGTCGCACAGCCGCGCCTTCTTGGTGCGGGCCTATCTGCTGCAAACGCATG
>NZ_KI421509.1:2808867-3593320 GCF_000473225.1 Sedimentitalea nanhaiensis DSM 24252 | reverse complement strand
CATGTCGCCACCGCTCTTGGCATCCAAGCGATCGAACATCACCGTAAACGCGTCCGCTTCTTCTCGACGGTTGAGTTGGTCAATGCGCTGGAGCAGGAAAAGGCCCAAAACAAGGCGGGGAAGATCGCTGAGGCGCTGGTGAAAACCGACTTGGTGATCCTGGATGAGTTGGGATATCTGCCGTTCAGCGCTTCGGGAGGCGCGTTGTTGTTCCACCTTCTCAGTAAACTCTACGAGCGCACCAGCGTCGTCATCACCACGAACTTGAGCTTCAGCGAATGGGCCAGCGTGTTCGGCGATGCGAAAATGACCACCGCGCTACTCGACCGCCTTACCCACCGCTGCCACATCCTGGAGACCGGCAATGACAGCTATCGGTTCAAGGCCAGCTCGGAGACAGCGAAAAAGAAACGAAAGGAGACAGCAGCATTGACGCCATCATGACGCAAAGAACATAACAGCTGGGTGGGTCAAGTCTCGGTGACAATGCCGGGTCAGTTCTCAGCGACAATCAACAACCCAAGCCGCCAAACGCGCGATCGAGGACGCCCTGTGGCACAACTCGATCAACATGGCCGAACTGTTTGGGTTCCCCAAAGAGGCGATGCAGATCAGCGTCGAGATCGGCGTGCAACAACCCGACCGCGTCCAGGTTGCCGATCTGTTGGACATCTTCCCCTATGGGCAGCCCACCGTGACGCTGCACGAGGGCGGGCTGGACATCCCGCGCCCAGACGGCGACGGCAACCCGACGCTCATCGCCAATGCCGCCCTGTCGGTCAGTTTCGACATGGAGCGCGCCAATGGCTGAACACCGCATGATCATCGAAATGGGCATGGGCAACGACCAGTATGGTATGGATTACACCAAGGCCGCCGCCCGCGCGATCGAGGACGCGATTCGCCATTCGGCCCTGCCGATCTTTGCTACGCTGGAGTTGACCACCGACGCGATGCGGGTTCACGTGACGGTGGGCGTACAAGAGCCTGACGAGGTTGATACCGACGCCCTGGCAGCCCGCCTGCCCCGCGGTCATGTCCAGGTCCGCGCTGTAAAGGGCGGGCTGAACGTGGTCAATCCGGCCGGCAACACCATCGTCATCGCAAGCGCGGCGGTCGAGGCATTCCTGCCCAAACAGGTCGGTTGGAAACTAAAGCATCAGACGTCGATATCCAGCGACAGCGCGTGAATACGCCCGACCAGACTGGCCCCCAGAGCCGCATGTACCGCGCGGTGCCGCTGAATGCGGGACTGGCCCTGAAACGCCTGTGACCGAATGCGGACATTGAAATGGCTCTCGCCTCCCTCACGGTGTCCGGCGTGACCACGATGGCTTTCGCTGTCGTCCACCACCTCGAGCACGGACGGGTCAAACGCCTCCTGCAGCCGGTCTTGAATGTCTTGTGTTACGCTCATCTGGTTCAATTGCGGAAAAAACTTTGCCGCACCCTCTTCTATCTGCCCACACATACTCTAAACTCCTGTCTCCGAGTCGAAAAGATGTGTCGAGAAGGTGCCCACAATGACAAAATCAGACCCGTTCGGTTTCGACATGTCCGTCAAGTCGGCCAAAAAGAAGAATCCACGCGGACGGCGCGGCATGTCCGGCGCGTCCGAAACCTCGGTGCGGCAGTGCCATCACGACGGATGCCAGGAGGCCGGCAAGTTCCGCGCACCGAAGGCTCCGGATGTGCTGGATGACTTTTTCTGGTTCTGCCAACAGCATGTGCGCGAATATAATCTGAAATGGAACTTCTTTGACGGCACGACCGAGGCCGAGATCAACGCGCAACAGACCAAGGACAAGGTCTGGGAACGCGCGACCAAACCGATGACCGACCCCGAAGCCCGTGCCTGGGCACGGCTGGGCATCGAAGATCCGCATCAGGTGCTGGGCGCAAACGCGACGCAGAATCCGGGTCGCAACGGCGGTGCCGCCAAACGTCTGCCACCCACGGAACGCCGTGCGGTCGAGATTCTGGAGGCCAAGGACAACTGGACCAAAACCGAAGTACGCAAGGCCTATAAGAAGCTGATCAAGGTGCTGCACCCCGACATGAACGGCGGCGACCGCAGCCAGGAAGAGCAATTGCAACTGGTGGTCTGGGCCTGGGATCAGATCAAGGCCAGCCGCAACTTCAAGGACTGACGCTTCATTCGCTTTCCCCGAACCGTGACGCCTGTCTTTTGATCCATGCGGGTCCTTCAAGCAGCACATAGGCACGTTCGGTGAACGGGTCGGCGACAATGCCGGAAAAAGCGGCCGCATAGGGATTGATGACAGGCACGGCTGCGGTTGGCCGCACAATGAACGGGAGCCTGCCGTCCTTCACTATCAGAACGGCGATGAATCCGGCCGCCGCTCCCATCGGCGCGTCGGCAGTCTGACGGATGTTGATCGGTTGCTCGGCGACCGCCCCTTTAGAGGGGCGCGCGTCTTTCCCGTTTCAGTTGTGGTCCTCTGCGGTATTCCTCGTGTACCGTGAGAATTTCCACAGCGCTCCCCTTGCCCTTGGGCGCGATATGTTGCACCACGTCTGAGTTTCGGGGGCGGTTCCCAGAGCAGCAGCAACGAGGACGACGGGCATGGCCGATGGCGTGATTGACATGAATGCGAAACCCACCGAGGACATCTCGGTCCAGGATGTGTTCGGAATCGACACGCCGATGGTGGTCAAGGGCTTTGCCGAGGCCACCGACCGCGTGCCCGAAGTCGACAATACCTACAAATTTGATCCTGACACGACACTGGCGATCCTGGCTGGCTTCAGCCACAATCGCCGGGTGATGATCCAGGGCTATCACGGCACCGGGAAATCGACCCACATCGAACAGGTTGCGGCGCGGCTGAACTGGCCCACCGTGCGGGTCAACCTGGACAGCCACATCAGCCGGATCGACCTGATCGGCAAAGACGCGATCAAACTGCGTGACGGCAAGCAGGTGACGGAATTCCACGAGGGCATCCTGCCTTGGGCGCTGCGCAACCCGACCGCCATCGTGTTCGATGAGTACGATGCCGGTCGCGCCGATGTGATGTTCGTGATCCAGCGCGTGCTTGAACATGACGGCAAGCTGACCCTGCTGGACCAGAACGAAATCATCACTCCAAACAAGTATTTCCGCCTGTTCGCCACCTCGAACACTGTCGGTCTGGGCGACACCACCGGGCTGTATCACGGCACCCAGCAGATCAACCAGGCGCAGATGGACCGCTGGAGCCTTGTGGCGACGCTGAACTATCTCAGCCACGATGCCGAAAGCGCAATCGTGCTGGCAAAGTCGCCGCATTACAACACCGCAGAGGGCCGCAAAAAGATCGGTCAGATGGTGACCGTCGCCGACCTGACCCGTACCGCGTTCATGAATGGCGACCTGAGCACTGTGATGAGCCCGCGAACGGTGATCACCTGGGCACAGAACGCCGAGATTTTCCGCAATGTGGGCTATGCTTTCCGCCTGTCGTTCCTGAACAAATGCGACGAACTTGAACGTCAGACCGTTGCCGAATTTTATCAGCGCTGCTTTGACGAGGAATTGCCGGAAAGCGCTGCGTCGCTAGCAGTGTGATGGCTGTCGGCAAGGGCCTTGCCGAAGGTATGGCTGTCGATCTGCTGCCTGAATGGATTGGGGATCGGATCGTGGTCAGCCTTGCCGATGACCGTGTGCGCCGCAACAGGATGAAGAGCTACCTCCCGGCCAATGGAATCGCCGCGGCCCGCTTTTTCGATGCCAGCGCCCCCGGATCTGCCGACGTTCGTGCGTTGTATGATGACGACAAGGTGCGCCGCTATCCTTCCTGTTTTCGATGCAACAGGCTTCGCTGTGCAAATGACGCATGCAACAATGTGCTTATTCCGCCTCAAGTGGCGAATTTTGCGTCCTTCCTGCGGGTCTGGCAGCACATCTGTGAAACCCAACTCATCACTCTTGTTATGGAAGACGACATCTGCGTGCATCCCTGGTTCGAAGCGGGAATGGCATGGTTGGACGCTGGCCTTGCCAAGGGGCGCATAGATTTCAGTCCGGATTTGCCACGGCTTATCCGGCTGGGTTGGGCATTGAACGACGATCACGAACAGGCCGGATCTTTTCAGCTGAGGGAAATAACGCGCATGAGCAACTGCATGCACATCCTGACCCCGGCCTATGCCCAAAAAATGCTGGAGCGATTTGAGGGCGTCGACACCACTTCAGATATCTATCTCCACAAAAACGCTGCCCGCCCGGGTGAAACCATGACGCTTTTCCCTCCGCTCGCATCCGAACTCTCTTGGTCGACCGGGCAAATCCCCAGCCGGATTCATCCCAAGGAAAAACACAGCGTCTACCTTCGATCCATCGGCGCCGAAAAAGATGCGCAAGAAAACGATCGCCTGATCGCAACTCATTTCAAACACATCTATTACCGTCCGCTCTTGATCACCGGCCACCCAAGATCAGGAACCGGCTATGCGGCAGGGCTGTGCCAGCAGCTGGGTCTGGACGTGGGGCACGAAAACGACGGCCAGGATGGCGTATCGTCGTGGATGATGGCGGTTGAGGCCGACGAAAACCCCTGGGCGGGGCACCCCGTCGCCAAATCGCGCAAAGCATTTCATTGCGATCTCATGATACAACTGGTCCGGGACCCGCGCACAGCAATCCCGTCGATCATACGTGAAAACCGCCATGCACCGAAGTCATTGGCGTTTCGTCGCACGCACATTCTGTCGCACACTGGTGTGGATATCGTCGAGAACCGTACGGAGATGGAAACCGCCTGTCTTTCTCTTTGCCTTTGGGCCGGGATAATCCGGTTGCAGCACCCCGGTTTTGTGTCCCGACTAGAGGACAAGCCCGAGATTTTGAGCCGCTTTCTTGAACGGTCCGGATATCCTGTCAAAAAGGTGACGCGGTTCGATACCACCAGGATCAACGCAGGCAAGCGATATCAGGGGTGCGTCTACCCCAAGCCGGACCTGACCGGTGCGGATTGGTCGGGTCTAACGATTGACGTGGTGGAACTTCTCGATGACTACTGCAAAACATATGGATACGCTCGGATTACGCCCATGAATGAGGATGCAGGCAGGACATGAACAAGCGCTCTGACAACCCCGCCGACCCGTTCAAAAAGGCCCTGGCCGAAGCCACCAAGGTGATGGCAGACGATCCCGAACTGAACATCAGCTATACGGTCGACCCCTCGGGCATGACCGGCGATTCGATGCGCCTGCCCCAGGTCAGCCGCCGGATGACCCGCGACGAGGTTTTGCTCGCGCGCGGGACCGCCGACGCGCTGGCCCTGCACCGCAAATACCATGACGCGGGCACCCATACGCGCTATGCCCCCCCCGGCGACATGGCACGCGATCTCTACGAGGCCATGGAAACCGCCCGCTGCGAAGCCATGGGTGCGCGCGAAATGCCCGGCACCGCTGGCAATATCGACGCCAAGATCGGCAACGACGCACTGCGCCGCGGCTATGACCAGATCACCCAGGCCTCTGAGGCACCGCTGGCCACGGCGGCGGGCTATCTGATCCGGCATCTGGCCACCGGGCGCGACATGCCACGCGGCGCGCAAAACGTGATGGACCTGTGGCGCGGCTTCATCGAGGATCAGGCTGGCGGAACACTGGAGAGCCTGCAGGAGCAACTGGCGGATCAGGCCGGTTTTGCGCGGTTTGCACGGCAGGTGATCTCGGACCTCGGCTATGGCGATCAGCTGGGCGACGATCCGGATATGGAAGACGAGAACCAGGAAGACGAGGCCGAAGATGACCTCCAGGACGAACAGGATCCCGACAGCACCGGCCAGGATGACGACGATCAGAACGCCGATGCCGACCCCGAACAATCCCAGGAAGACCAGCAGGACCAGTCGCAGGCTCAGGTCAGCGCCGATGACTTGGCCGATCAGGAGATGGGTGAAGACGCCGAGATGCCCGAGGGCGACGCGCCGCTGGAGCCCCCCGCGCCACAGCCGATGTCAGAGGCTGACCCCAGCTACAAGGTCTATCTCGCCGCACATGACGAAGAGATCGCCGCCGAAGACCTGGCCGAACCGGTCGAACTGGAGCGGCTGCGGGCCTATCTGGATCAACAACTGGAACCGCTGAAGGGGGCCGTGAGCCGTCTTGCCAACAAGCTGCAACGCCGCCTGCAGGCGCAGCAGAACCGCAGTTGGGAATTTGACCGGGAAGAGGGTATTCTGGACGCCGGTCGGCTGGCCCGCGTGGTTGCCAACCCAACCACACCGCTCAGCTTCAAGGTCGAAAAGGACACCGAATTCCGCGACACTATCGTGACCCTGCTGCTGGACAATTCCGGCAGCATGAGGGGCCGCCCGATCTCGATCGCCGCAATTTGTGCCGACGTCCTGGCGCGCACATTGGAACGCTGCAACGTCAAGGTCGAGATTTTGGGCTTTACCACCCGGGCCTGGAAGGGCGGACTGGCACGCGAGGCGTGGCTTAACGATGGCCGTCCGCAACAGCCGGGGCGTCTGAACGATCTGCGCCACATCATCTATAAACGCGCAGACGCCCCGTGGCGGCGGTCGCGGGACAATCTGGGCCTGATGATGAAAGAGGGGTTGCTTAAGGAGAACATCGACGGCGAGGCTCTGGAATGGGCACATCGGCGCATGGTCAACCGCCGCGAGGCGCGCAAGATCCTGATGGTGATTTCCGACGGCGCTCCGGTCGACGATTCGACCCTTTCGGTCAACCCGGCGAGTTATCTGGAAAAGCACCTGCGCGACGTGATCGCCATGGTCGAGAAACGCAAGGCCGTGGAACTACTGGCTATCGGTATTGGCCATGACGTGACCCGGTATTATGACCGCGCGGTGACCATCACCGACGTGGAACAGCTGGCCGGTGCGATGACGGAACAGCTGGCGGCGCTGTTTGACAAGGACCCGCGCGCGCGGGCGCGGTTAATGGGCATCCGCAAGGCCAGCTAGGGCATGTTGCGTTCAGTCCCGGACCTCGCATGCGAAACGCCGGGCCGACCCGTCAGTTCCGGTGGGTCTTGTAGCTTTCGCTGTAACAATCGCTGAACAGGCCGGTGACATTGCGTACCGATGTTACCTCGGTCCTGTCGGCGTTAAAGGTCATCTGCCAATACGTCAGGCCGATAAAATTTCCGTTGGCGTCATGCGCGTTGCTGGTGGCACAGATGACTGCATGGCCGCCAGAGCCATAGACCGGAGACAACTCCAGCCCCCGGATATGCTGAGGCCCGCCGACCTTTTCGAACAGCGCATCGGCAGCAAGATCCGCCGGATCGACCTTTTCCTCGCTGCCCTGCGCAAGCGCGGCGACTGGCAAGGCCATCAGGCAGGCGGCAAGGGTCAATCGCGTCATCGGCTCGCATCTTTTCTGACTTCACTGCCACGGTAGAGCGGACGCACCGAAAACAAAACAGAATTTACCTCTCACCAATCGCTCTGCCGGTGAATGTGCCCCCGGGGGCGCGGAAAATTTACCTGGCGCTGCCCATATCGCTGCGCACGATTGCCCCACAGGACGGCGCGCTGGACATTTGCACGCCGCACGCTCAGGTTTCCGCACATATCGGTGAATCAGACAGGATGCGCATGTTCCAAAGTTTCGAAGTGACCGCCCGCCCCGAACAGGGTCCGCCCCGTCTGGACCGGCTTCGTGCCGAATTGCAGGCCGAGGGGCTGGACGGCTTTCTGGTGCCGCGAGCCGACGCCCACCAGGGTGAATATGTGTCCGATCACGACGCCCGGCTGGCCTGGCTGACCGGCTTTACGGGATCGGCAGGGTTCTGCGCTGCGCTGCGCGAGGTGGCGGGCGTGTTCATCGACGGGCGCTATCGCACCCAGGTCAAATCGCAGGTGGCGGATGTTTATACCCCGGTGCCCTGGCCCGATGTCACCCTGCCCGACTGGCTGAAACAGCAACTGCCCGACGGCGGGCGCGTCGGCTTTGATCCGTGGCTGCATACCCTGGCCGAGGTCGAGCGCTGGGGAGAGGCTCTGACCGATTCGGGGATCGAGATGGTGCAATGCGCCAATCTGGTCGACCGTATCTGGACCGACCAGCCGGCCCCGCCGATGGCACCAATCAAAGCCCATCCGCTGGAATTCGCGGGCGAAACCGCAGGTGACAAATGCACCCGGCTGGCGGCTGAACTGCGCGAGGCCGGGCATGATGCGGCGGTGCTGACACAGCCGGACTCGATCATGTGGCTGCTCAACATCCGCGGCGCGGACATCCCCCGCAACCCGGTGGCGCATGGTTTTGCAGTCCTGCACGACGACGGGCGGGTCGATCTGTTTATGGCGGCGCAGAAACTCTCGGATCTGGGCACCCACCTGGACCGCCACGTGACGGTCCACGACCCCCAGGCCTTTCTGTATGCGCTGACACAGCTGTCGGGCCGGGTGCGGCTCGACAAAACATCGGCACCGCAAAAGGTCGCCGATGCGCTGGGGGACAGGGCGGTTCCCGGCGACGATCCCTGCGCCCTGCCCAAGGCCCGCAAAAACGCGGCCGAGATTGCAGGCAGCGCAGCCGCACATCTGCGCGACGGGGCCGCGCTGGTCGAACTGCTGGCCTGGCTGGACAACCAGCCCGCCAACAGCGTCACCGAAATCCAGGTGGTCCGCCGTCTGGAGGAACTGCGCCGCCGCGACAACGCCCTGCAGGATATCAGCTTTGAGACCATTGCCGGAACCGGACCCAACGGTGCGATCATGCACTATCGGGTCAGCGAAGATACCGACAGTCGGCTGCAGGACGGTCACCTGCTGGTGCTGGACAGTGGCGGGCAATATCTGGACGGCACCACCGACATCACCCGCACCATCGCCATCGGCCAGGTCGGAGAGGAAGAACGCGCCGCATTCACCCGCGTATTGCAGGGCATGATCAACATGTCCCTGCTGCGCTGGCCGCGCGGTTTGGCCGGGCGCGATATCGAAGCGGTGGGCCGGATGCCATTGTGGCTGGCGGGGCAGGATTTCAACCATGGCCTGGGCCACGGGGTCGGCGCCTATCTCAGCGTACACGAAGGCCCGCAGCGCCTGAGCAGGCTATCTACCGTGCCGCTGGAACCGGGTATGATTCTGTCCAACGAGCCGGGGTATTACCGCGAAGGCGCATTTGGCATCCGGATCGAGAACCTGATCGTGGTGCAAGACGCGCCCGCGCTGCCCGGCAGTGACGCGGAACGGCAGATGCTGACGTGGCGGACGCTGACCTATGTGCCCATCGACCGGCGATTGATCGTCACCGACATGCTGACATCCTCACAGCGCAAATGGCTGAATACCTATCACGCCGAGGTCCGCGAAAAGATCGCCCCACGGGTGGGCAAGGCGGCAAATCTGTGGTTGGATGCGGCAACAACCCCGTTGTGAACCCGGGGAAAGCCCTGTCGCGGCCCGTTCCAGTCGGCCGCGACGTCCGTTTCAGGGAGTGAAAACGATGGCCGATCATATTCGTATCCGCAAGGCGGGCGGCACCTGGACCGTGCGATCAGGCGGGGCCGTACTGGGGGAAACAACCAATGCGCTCGAACTGAGCGAGGGCGATTACCCCCCGGTGATCTATTTTCCGCGCGCCGACATCGCCATGGCAATGCTTGAGCCAACCGACACATCGACCCATTGTCCACACAAGGGAGACGCGCGCTACTTTGACATCGTCAATAAATCGTCGGTCAGCAAAGATGGCGCCTGGAGCTACGAAGAACCGCTGAACACCGTGGCCGGGATCAAGGATCATCTGGCATTCTACACCAATGACTCGGTCAAGGTCGAACAGATCTGAAGCCCCTTTCCGGGCCGGGTATCCGCAGTACCGGGACCTAGCCGATCAGTTGCGCGCCCAGGGCGAAAGCCACCGCAATCACGCCGCCGCATGCCGCCAGAATCGACCAAAGCTGGGCCGGGCGCATCGCGCCAATGATCTGTCCGATGGTCAAGGTTTCAGGCGTCAATGGCGCTGTGTCCTGCGCCGGTACCGCCTGATCTCCGGGTGGTTTCAACTTCTCCTTCCAACTGGCTAGGATCCCGTTGAATGCCTGGGAATTCAGAGCGCTGACATCCAGCGGCACCGCATGGACATACCAGTCATAGCCCGGCTCCAGCAGCCCCTCTTCGCGGATCCCTTCCTGGACCAGAACCAGCAACGGCAAGCCACGGCTGTAGGACATCGCCGCTTCGATCTGGTTCCAGGGGGTGGCCAGCCGGGTTTCACCCATTGCCTGTTCCTTGTCGCCTCCGCGCTTTTGGACGCCCTGCGGGAAATAGGTTCGCTCCAGCGCAACCACGATGGTTCCCGAACAGGCGCTCATCAGCCGCTCGACCGTGGTGAGCGGAGCATCCGAAGAAAACGTGTTGCGCCCGACCGTGTTGGGCACCAGCCCCTCGGCGCGCAGCCGTTGTTCCAGCGCGGTGACAAACGCCTCTTGCCGATCATTCGCCGTGCCTCCTACGCTTAGAAAAACATCCTTTCCCGACACTGAACCATCCTTCTCGCCAAGAGATCTTTAGCATGGACGCAATACCTGAGTTGGGCAAGCTCCACCCCAATCGCCCCCGCTCCAAACGGCCCCCGTCCCGGTCAGGAATGTTCCTCGGCTGCGGTTTCCGCCAGCGCGCGATTATACGCCTTGAGCGCATCGATGTGAAACAGCGCGCCAACCAGACGCGGGGTCGCATCGTTCTTGTCCAGGATGACCACAGGAACAAACCCATCTTCTGACCGTTCCAGTTGCGCCAGGGCCGTTTCCAGCGTGACCGAGGGCGTGATGCATATGCCCTGCGCAACCAGTTCGGCACAGCGGTCCGGATCTGCGGCCCGGTCATCTTCGGTCGTGCGCATCACCCCGCCGACTCGGATCATCGACATCAAATAGGCCTGTGGGCCGGCCGCCAAATGAATGTCGCGGCGTTCCAGTTGCGTCAAAAAGAACGACCGGTCCACCAACCGGCTGGCCAGGGCCGTGGACATGCTGATCGAGACCATGACCGCAATCCCGATCTGCCAATCCCCCGTCAGCTCGAACACGATCAGCGTGGTCGAGATCGGCGCGCCCAGTACGGCGGCGGCCACCGCCCCCATCCCGGCAAAGGCATACAATGTGTAAGCACCCGATACATCCGGCAGAACCCCGGTCGCGATGATGCCAAACGCCAGCCCGGACAGCGCGCCCACCATCAGCGACGGGGAAAACACCCCGCCTCCCATACGCCCGCCAAAGGTGATGGCCACCGCGACGGTTTTCAGAACCGCGAACACGATCGCCTCGTTCAGCAGCAACTGGCCCTTCAGTGCCAGCAGCGTGGTTTCATAGCCGACCCCGATGATATGGGGATACCAGATCGCAATCCCTCCCAGCATCGCCCCCGCCAGGGCCGGGCGCAACCATCGCGGAATCCCGAAACGGTCCTGCACATGGCTCCCCATATCCTCGGCCCAGAAAATCGACCGCATGAACACGGCCGCGATCACGCCGCAAACCAGACCCAGAATCAGGAACGCGGGCAGTTCGACATAAAACTGCAATGCACCGGGCGTGATCAGGTTGAACTCGGCCACGTCGCCAAAATTCAACCGGTTAATCACCGTTCCGGCCACCGAGGCAATCACGATCGGCGCAAAGGCATGCACCGCAAAATGGCGCAACACGACTTCGAGCGCGAACAGCGCTCCGGCAATCGGGGCATTGAAACTGGCCGACACGGCCGCCGCAACGGCACAGCCCAGCAGGTCGCGCCCGGTGATGCCGTCCGCATGGATACGATCGCTGACCCAGGTCGAAATCACCCCGGCCATATGCACAACCGGTCCCTCGCGCCCGGACGAGCCGCCCGAACTGAGCGTGATCAGCGAGGCGAAAACCGACGCAATCCCTGCGCGGGTTTCAACCCGACCTTCACCCAAAGCGGACCCCTCGATCACGTCCGCAACGGCGCGTACCCGGGCATCATCGGTGAAACGGTGCAGGATCAGCCCGACAATCAGCCCCCCGGCAATGGGAATGCCCAGGATCCAGTACCACGGCAACGATACCGCATGACTGTGCAGAAGCTGAACGTCATCCGTGCCATAAAGCGCGGCCTGCAATTCCGAAATACCCAGACGAAATCCGAGCGCGGCGAACCCTGCCGCGATTCCGATGACCAGGGCGATGAACCAGAACTGGATCTGGCTGGGGCCGCGGTGCCGCAATACCTGCAAACCCTGCTTGCAGGCGGCCCCTGCCTGCGCAAGCTGCTGTGACAGGATCGAGCGGAGAGAAACGGCCATCAGAGCCTCGCGCGGGGTCGTTGGGCTTCCTGTTTAGGACAGGGTCAGGGCCGGGAAAACCCCGGACCTGAATTCAGGTCCGGGCCGAGACGTTTATGCCGCGATCCCAGTCGATACTGCAGATATCCACACCCGGGCGGATCCGGCCTAAAAACAGGGATCCAGCTTGTCGCCCCTGCAGACTTGATCGGGAACCACGAACCCCGGAGGGGCGTTGCGGCTGACCCGATCGACTCGACCGTTGCGCCTGAACGGGTCGTTGCTTTCGCCACCAGCTTCTGCAGCGGCGGGGGTAGGATCCGGCGCGGCCGGCGTGGGATCCGGCGCAGGCGATGGACCCACAACCGCAGAGGCAGCCGAAGCAGACAGAAGTGCGCATGCAAAGAGAAGAGAGGGCGCACAGCGCCGAACGACACTAACAAACGTCATAATAATCACCACAAAACTAGGTACAACTTGATAAAAATACACCCATACGGCGTCGTGTCAAAATCAAACACCCTGCAACCGGGAAATTCGTCGGCCGTGGTTAACTCGGCCAACGGGCGGATTCGGTCACCCGCCCAACAGCGCCCGAGCCGCGGCGCGGGCCTCGGCGGTGATGGTGTCGCCGGCCAGCATCCGCGCAATCTCGTCGGTTCGCTCATCCCCGGGCAGCGCCACCACCTCAGACAGCGTCGCGCCATCCACAACCTGTTTCTGCACCCGCCAGTGATGCGTGCCCCGGGCCGCCACCTGCGGGCTGTGCGTGACGACCAGAACCTGGCCGCCCCGCGCCAGGTCCGCCAGCCGCCGCCCGACCGCATCCGCCGTCGCACCGCCCACCCCCCGGTCGATTTCATCGAAAATCATCGTCAATCCGCTATCGGTTCCCGTCAGACACACCTTGAGCGCCAGCAGAAAACGGCTCAGCTCCCCCCCCGAGGCGATCTTGTTCAGCGGCCCCGCCGGAGCACCGGGATTGGTGGCGACGGTAAAGGTGGCGGTGTCCGTGCCTTCGGGGCCGGGATCGGCGGGGGTCAGGACCGTGTGGAACTCGGCCCGCTCCATCTTGAGCGGTGCAAGCTCGGCCATCACCGCCCGATCCAGCGCCTGACCGGCCTGCGCACGTTGCGCACTCAGCGATTGAGCGGCCCCATCATACACGGCCTGCGCCGCCTGCAATTCCGCCTGTTGCCTGGCCAGATCGGCATCGCCGGCATCCAGCGCCGCCAATCGGCCTCGCAGGCTTTGGGCCAGATCGGCCAGCTCATCCGGCGCGGTGTCGTGTTTGCGCGCCATGGCCCGGATCGCGAACAGGCGCTCTTCGGTCGCCTCCAACTCGTTGGGGTCAAACTCCAGCGCATCCAGGCTGGCCTGAACCCCCGCGTGCGCCTCGCCCAGTTCAATCATCGCCCGGTTCAACGCCGCCAGCGGCGCCTCCAGCGTCCCGTCGGCCCGTTCGATCACCCCGTCCAGCCAGCGTAACGCCTCGCCCATGGAGCCTTCGGCACCGTTACTGCCCAACAGATCATAGGCGCGCGCGACATCGTCGCGTATCCGCGCAGCGCCCTGCATCCGGCGGCGATCCGCGTCCAGCGCGGCGTCCTCGCCCGGCTGAGGATCCAGCGTGTCCAGTTCTGCGACGGCATGGCGCAGGAATTCCTCTTCGCTGCGGATCGCATCCAACGCGGCCTGCGTCGCCGCCACCGCCTTGCGCGCCACCCCAAGCGCAGCCCAGGCCGCACGCGTCGCATCGCGCGCCGCCTCAAGGCTCCCGAACGAATCCAGCATGGCACGATGTCCGCGCGGGTCCAGCAGGCCCCGATCGTCATGCTGTCCGTGCAGCTCGACCAGCGTCTCCGACAGTGCCCGCAGCACCTCTCCCGAGCAACGCCGGTCATTGACCCAAGCCGTCTTGCGCCCGTCCACGGTATTGATGCGCCGCAGAATCAGCTCGTCACTGTCGGGCAGCCCCGCTGCGGCCAGAACCGCGTGGGCCGCATGGCCTGCGGGCAGATCAAAGACCGCGACCACTTCACCTTGAGCGGCACCCTGACGCACCAGTTCGGCCCGGCCACGCCAGCCCAGAACGAACCCCAGCGAATCCAGAAGAATCGATTTCCCCGCCCCGGTTTCGCCGGTCAGCACGTTCAGCCCCGGTTGAAACGCAAGGTCGAGCCGATCGATGATCAGCATGTCGCGAATATCAAGCGTGCGCAGCATATTCAGCTTCGCGGATCGGGCATCGGGCCCACCGCGCCCCTACAACCACTGGCCCTTGACAGATTGACGATAGATGTTGCTCAGCCAATTGTTGCCCCGGTCCTTCATCTTCAGGCCCTGGCTTGTAAGCAGTTTGTACGCATCCTGGTACCATTCCGAGGATTGATAGTTGTATCCCAGAATCGCTCCGGCGGTTTGTGCCTCGTCAACCAGCCCCAGCGACAGATAGGCCTCGATGAGGCGGAACAGGGCTTCGGCGGTGTGGCTGGTGGTCTGGAAATCCTCGACCACGACCCGGAACCGGTTGATCGCCGCCGTGAAATGATTCCGCCGCAGGTAATACCGCCCGATCTCCATTTCCTTGCCCGCCAGGTGGTCGAACGCCAGCTCGAACTTCAGGATCGCCGTGGTGGCATATTCACTGTCCGGATACACTTCGATCACCGTGCGCAGCGCCTGCAGGGCCTGAAAGGTCAACCCCTGGTCGCGCCCGACCTCGTCGATCTGATCATAATAGGACAGCGCCAGCAGATATTGGGCATAGGCCGCATCTTCGTCCGCCGGGTAAAAGTCGATATAGCGCTGCGCGGCCGAGCGGCTGTTGGGGTAGTCCTTGTCCTGATGATAGGAATACGCCTGCATGATCAGCGCCCGTTTCGCCCAGGTCGAATAGGGATACAGGCGCTCGACCTCGGAAAAGAAATAGGCCGCGTTTTCGTTCTGATCGCGCTCCAGTTCGAATTCGCCACGCTGATAGATTTGCTCGGGCGAATAGGCATCCAGCGACTCGGTACGATCAACCCTGTCCCTGCCGCTGCATGCGGCCAGAACAGCCATGATTAGAACGGCACCAATGAACTTGGCCCTGGATTTACCACCGATCATGCTTGACCAACCTCGTCGCCCTCTGCGGGGTCTTCCCCTGCTCGCGCTTGGGTCTAGCACATTAATTTCTGGTGCAAAACGTCTTAAAGTCATTGGCAGAGGCGAACTTGGCACCGCGTGTGTGAACGGCTATGCGACCTGGGGTATTTCCGACCAGACAAGCCCCTGCCCCGGCAGACGCGACGCCATGTCGCCATCACAGACAACCATACGCACCGCACCGGGTGTCGCAAAGAGTTCACGCAACAGGGTGTTCGTCAGCGAGTGCCCCGAACGTTCGCCAACATAGCGCCCCAGAATTGGTCCACCCGCCAGTGCCAGGTCGCCCAAGGCATCCAACATTTTGTGGCGCACCGCTTCGTCCACATGACGAAATCCGCCGGGACTCAGCACATCGTCGCCATCAACCACGACCGCGTTGTCCAATGTGCCGCCCAGGGCGAGCCCATGCTCGTGCATCGCATCCACATCCGCCTGCCGGCAGAAGGTGCGGCTGTCACACAGCTCGCGGGCAAAGGCACCGTTGCGCATGTCCAGAACCTTGCTCTGGCGACCGATCGCACTGTCTTCGAAATCGATATGAAATTCGATCTCGAACCTGTCGGACGGCAGCAGCGAAGCCCGCGCGCCATCCTTTTCAACCGTGACCGGTTTCAGAATTTCAAGAGCCAGCACCGGCGCGGCCTGCACCTGTACACCCCGTGCCATTATGCCGCGCACAAAGGGGGCCGCCGAGCCGTCCAGAATCGGAACTTCGGGACCGTCGATTTCAATCAGCGCATTGATGACACCGCAGCCCGACAGCGCGGCCATTACATGCTCCACGGTGGAAACCGACACACCGGCCTCGTTCACCAACCGGGTACACAGCGGGCTGCGGTCGACTTTGCTCCAGACGGCCGGAATGACGGCGTTGCCCAGTTCGATATCGACGCGGCGAAACCGGATGCCATGGCCGGGCTGTGCCGGACGCAGAACCATACGTGTCGCCGCACCGCTGTGCAGTCCGACACCTTCAAACACGACGGGGCCTTTAAGCGTATGTTGCAAGATGAGCCTCTATCCGTTGCTCCAGCCACGTTCGGGCTGGTGTGCAATCAGTTAAGATGCTGTGCCGCCAGGCTCAACTCAATCTTTGCAACCGATTGAAACATGGCTGTAACATATCGGCAGAACACCGCTTCGCGCATTGTAATGCCATGTTTTAAAATGAAAAAGGGCCACGAAACCGTGGCCCTCAAATCGCATTTTGTGACGAGTTCAGTTCGCCTGGCGGCGCAGAAATGCCGGGATCTCGATCCGATCCTGATCCTGGGCCGCCTCGTCCCGCGCCTGTTCCCTTACGTCAGGCTGGCGCATCGTGGGCTGGTGCCGCACCGCCTGCGCACCACGGTCCGCCGGTGTGTCGGCGGCATGGCCGGTCATACGGTTGATCAACGAGTTGACACTGAAACGGGCCTTGTCCGCACCGGACTGGGCATTCTGAACATCCTGACCGCCTTGCACCACATTCATGCCCCGCTGCGGTGTCGGAGTTGCCTTTTGCGCTGCGACCTGCAACCGCTTCAGCGTATCAGGCGAAGGCGTGCCCGGCGCAGGTGCGCGCGGTGCGACAAATGTATCCGGCTCGGCATCCATCTGCGCGGTGCGCGGTTCAAACGCGGGCATCTGCGGCTTGTAGGCCGGGGGCGGCAACCCGTCATCCTCGATCCGTTCGTCGAATTCGGGTTCGAACAGATCCTGAGCCTGCGCGGCGATCGCTTCGCGCGGTTGAGGGTCGCCAAACAATTCCGGTTCGTCTTCGGCTTCGCTCACCGCGGCCATGACCGGCTGCGGCGCGTCTTCGCGGTGTGTCTCTTCGGCGGCCACGGTCTGGCGCAGCGGCGTGGACATCGAGCGGCGCGGCACCGGGATTTCGGTATTCACATCCATTGCATCGATGCCGGTGGCCACGACGCTGACCCGCATGGTGCCTTCCATCGCGGTGTCAAGCGTGCTGCCGACGATGATATTGGCTTCGGGGTCGACCTCTTCACGGATCCGGTTGGCGGCCTCGTCCAGTTCGAACAGGGTCAAATCGTGGCTGCCGGTGATGTTGATCAGAACGCCCTTGGCGCCCTTGAGGCTGATTTCGTCCAGCAGCGGGTTTGCAATGGCCTTTTCGGCAGCCTGGATGGCGCGGTCTTCGCCCTCGCCCTCGCCGGTGCCCATCATCGCCTTGCCCATCTCGTCCATCACCGCGCGCACGTCGGCAAAGTCGAGGTTGATCAGGCCGGGGCGCACCATCAGGTCCGTCACACCCTTGACGCCCTGATACAGCACATCGTCCGCCATGCTGAAGGCTTCGGTAAAGGTGGTCTTCTCGTTGGCCAGACGGAACAGGTTCTGGTTCGGGATGATGATCAGCGTATCGACCATCTTCTGCAGCGTCTCAACGCCATCCTCGGCCTGGCGCATGCGCTTGGCACCTTCGAACTGGAACGGTTTGGTGACGACGCCTACGGTCAGCACACCCAGTTCCCGCGCCGCCTGTGCGATGATCGGGGCCGCGCCGGTGCCGGTGCCCCCGCCCATGCCCGCCGTGATGAAACACATATGCGCGCCCGCCAGATGGTCGACGATCTGCTCGATGCTTTCCTCGGCGGCTGCCGCGCCGACACTGGCCCGTGCTCCGGCTCCCAACCCTTCGGTCACCTTGACGCCCAACTGAACGCGGTTCTGCGCCTTGCTTTGTTGCAGCGCCTGCGCATCGGTGTTGGCGACCACGAACTCGACCCCGTCGAGTTGCTTTTCGATCATGTTGTTGACCGCGTTGCCGCCTGCCCCCCCAACACCGAACACGGTGATCCGAGGTTTCAAGTCGTCCTGTCCGGGCATCGAAAGGTTCAATGTCATTGTAGGTTCCGCCTGTGCTGCCGACCCGCATTCGCGAGTGTTTTTACCGTAATATTCCCCCGACTCTACCTGTCTGCGTGTCGGGCGTCACCAAAAAAACGCAAAAATACCCCAAAATATGGGCAGAATCATGCTTGTCCCCGCGCGATCTGGCTGAACTCGCCAGATATAGCGATCACCAATTGTCCCGGAACCATTTGACCGCCCGCTTGAGCGAGCGTTTCGGATAGCGGTCCACGGGAATTTCGAAATCCCACCACTCGTCCTGGGGATGGGCCGCGAACAGAGACAACCCCACCGCCCCGGCAAAACCCGGCCCCGTCGCAGCCTGCGGCAGACCGTGAACCCGCAGGGGGCGGCCCAGCCGAACCTGTTGTCCCAACATGCGGCTGGCCAGCCCGCCAAGGCCCGGAATCTGACTGCCGCCACCGGTCAGCACGATCTGCTGGCTGGGCAGGTGCTCAAAACCCGCCGCGTCCAGCCGGATGCGAACCTCTTCCAGTATCTCCTCGACGCGGGGGCGCATGATGCCGATCAGTTCGGCACGCGATACGCGACGCCGGTCGTGTTCATAGTCACCGGTATCGCCGCCGATCTCGATCATCTCGCGGTCGTCCATGCCGGTCGCATGCACCCCGCCATAAAAGGTCTTGATCCGCTCGGCATTGGCCGCCGGAATACCCAACCCCATGGAAATGTCGCTGGTAATGTGATCACCCCCCATGCGGACGCAATCGGCATAGATCAGGTGTTTCTTCATAAAGATCGACACACCGGTCGATCCGCCGCCCAGATCGATACAGGCCGCACCCAGTTCCTGTTCGTCCTCGACCAGCGCGGAAATTCCGCTGGCATAGGCGGAACTGGCGATCCCGGCCAGTTCCAGATCGCAGCGTTTGACACAATGGACCAGATTCTGCACCGCATCCGCATCCACGGTCAGCATGTGCATGTCCACCGACAGGGTCTGGCCCAATTGTCCGCGCGGGTCCGACAGCCCCGAGCGGTGATCCAGCGCAAAGTTCACCGGCTGCGCATGCAGCACCTCGCGCCCGGTGCCGTATTCCGGCACCTCGCAGGCGGCCAGCACGCGGGCGACCTCGTGTTCGGTGACGACCTGACCTTCCAGCTCGGTCTGCGCATCCAGCCCATAGCTGCGCGGATTGGCGCCCGAAAAACAGGCGATCACGTGATCGACACGTATCTCGGCCATCTTCTGCGCCGCCTGCACCGCCGTGCGGATCGCCCGTTCGGTTTCCTGCATCGCGGTGATTTCACCAAACTGCACCCCGCGCGAGCGGGTGGTGGCCGCGCCGATGACGCGAAATCCCGATTGCCCCGCCAGCGAGCCGATCGAGTTGTCCTCGCTCAGCCGCCCGATGCCGTCAAAGCGCAGCACCAGACAGGCGGTCTTGGAACTGCCCACATCCAGAATGGCAATGACACCGCGTTGCAGGGCCTGCCGCCGCATCTGCCGCATCGCGCGTTGGGTATGATAGAAATCCGCCATTCTTTACTGCCCGCTTCCGTTGATTTCCCGGATTCGCCACCATTCCTGAACGGCGTCCGATGTCATTCTTAGGGTTGGCCGGTTTGCCAGCCGCAAATCGACCACCGCCACATCCCGTTCCAGCATGTCCTGCGCCTCGCTCAGCGCAATGACCCGTTCCAGCGCCCCCACCGGACGGTCCGGCGGCAGCAATATGCGCTGATCCCGGTCCAGCACCACATCCCAGCGGCGCTCGCCGATCCGCACCAGTCCGCGCAGCCGCGCCTTCAACGGTTTTGCCGCTGCGATCAGCGCCAACGCCTCGTCCACGGCACCATCGGCACCTTCCCCGGCGATCAGCGGCAGATCCGCGCGCTCGGTCCGGTTCGGGATCGCATAGATATGGGCACCGGTCGCATCCAGCAACGACACGCCGGCGCGGGTGCGCCAGACAATCACCGGGACCCGTTCGGTTACATCCACCTGCAACACACCGCCCGGACGGATGCGCAACCTGACCGACTGTACCGGGTCCAGCCCGGCAATGGTTGCGCGGATGGCCTCCAGATCCAGATCGAACGAGCTGGCCGGAAATTCCAGCGGAACCGCATCGCGAATCTCTTGCGCCAGAGTCGGACCGGCCCCATCGATCGCCATCAGTTCCACCATGAACTCGGGGCGTTCCTCGATGCTGGCACGCAGATCGGCCACAAACTGAACCAGCCCGTCGCGGCGGCCCTGATCGGCCAGATACCCAGCAACGCCAGCCACAATCAGCGCCAGCGGAATACCGATCCGCATTCCATGCCGGATACCGGGCGTCAGCATCCAGCGCTGCAACCTGTACCGCAGGCGCGACGGCGCCGGATCGCGTGGAATAGGAGTCATCGATTGCATGACGCGTCCTCGACCATCCAGCGGCACAGAGCCCCAAAACCCAGCCCCGCCGCCAATGCCTGTTCGGGCGACAGCGAAGTCGGCGTCATGCCCGGCTGCGTGTTGGTTTCCAGCAAATACAGCCCCTCGACCCCGCGCGCTTCATCCCATCGGAAATCGGTGCGGCTGACACCGCGGCACCCCAACGCCCGATGCGCACGCAAGGCATAGTCCATGCACAGGTCGAAAATCTTGTTCGGGATGTCGGCAGGCACCACATGGCGCGACCCGCCAGGCTTGTATTTGGCGTCATAGTCATACCAGCCATCCGTCAGAATATCGGTCACCGTCAGGGCCCGATCGCCCATCACCGTCGTGGTCAGCTCGCGCCCCGGCACAAAGGTTTCCACCATCACCCGTTCGGGCATCTCAGCCGACAGCTGCGGCGGCCCGTTTGCCGCCTCATGCACCAGATAGACACCGACCGACGACCCTTCGCTATTGGGTTTGACCACATAGGGCGGCGCCATCACATGCCGCGCCATCACGTCGATCTTGTCGCGGATCTGGCTGTCCGCCACCGGCAGACCGGCGGCCCGGAACACGGCTTTCGTGCGCTGTTTGTCCATCGCCAACGCCGAGGACAGAACACCGGAATGGGTATAGGGCAGACCCAGCCATTCCAGCAGGCCCTGGACACAACCGTCTTCGCCCCAGCGACCATGCAGGGCGTTGAACACAACATCAGGAGACAGGGCGCGCAAACGCCCACAGAGGTCTGCACCGGCATCCAGCTCGGTGACCTCAAATCCTTCGCCCCGCAGAGCGGCTGCGCACTCGCGCCCGCTGGACAGTGACACCTCGCGTTCAGCCGAGGGTCCGCCCATCAATACCGCCACCGTCAGGGGAGTCCTGCTCGACTGACCCACGACAATTGCCTCGATTTGCCCGGACCTTATAAATGGCCGGTGCCTTGCATTTTCCCCGTCTGCACCGCGTCCGTTTTTGCCTGTCGGTGTCGCGGTCGGAGAGTTTTATGTATCCGCGGGTTCGCCGACCCGCATGATTTCCCACTCTAGCGTGATCCCGCTGGAATCGTAAACCTTTTTTCGCACTTCTTCGCCCAGACCCTCGAGATCGGCGGCGCTGGCTGTGCCGGTGTTGATCAGGAAATTCGGGTGTTTCTCGCTCATCTGGGCGCCACCGCGCCGCGCGCCGCGCAGCCCGGCCTGATCAATCACCTTCCACGCCTTGAGGTCATGCACATCGTCCGCGCGCCCGGTGCTGGAAAATCCGGCCGGATTGCGAAATGTCGACCCGGCGCTGCGGTCGCGGGTGGGTTGGGTTTCATCGCGCTTTTGCAGCTGCGCCGCCATACGCGCGTGCAATTCCTTGCTGTCGGCCCTTGGCCCGGTCAGCACCGCCTCGATCAGCACCGCCCCTTCGGGCAGATCGGACTGGCGGTAGCGCAGGTTCAGATCCTGCGGCGTCAGCGTCACGATCTCACCCGACCGGGTAACCGCACGGGCCGAGACCAGATGGTCGGCCACATAGCTGCCGTAACAGCCCGCATTCATACGCACGGCACCGCCGATACTGCCCGGAATCGTGCGCAAAAAGGTCAGATCCACCCCGGCATCCGCCGCTTTGCGCGCCACATGCCCATCCAGGGCCGCAGCGCCAGCGGTGACGCTGTCGCCTTCGATCCCGATGCCGTTGAACCCGCGCCCCAGCCGGATCACCACCGCACGCAGGCCTCCATCCCGCACGATCAGATTGCTGCCAACGCCCATCGGGAACACCGCGACCTGCGGATCCAGAGCGGCCAGAAACCGTGCCAGATCCTGTGCATCGGCGGGCTGAAACAGCCAATCAGCAGCCCCGCCGACCCGCAACCATGTCAAATCCGACAACTCCCGGTTCGGCGTCAGGCGGCCGCGCAGAGTCAGCGGGTCAGGGATGGCAGTCATGCGTCCAGGGTGCGTTTGCGCAGAGCCCGCCCGCCCATGGTCCCCATGATCGACGCAAACAACGCTGGCAACACACCGCCGGTCAGCCACACAAAAGGTCCAAAAGCCGCCTCTTCATTGCCCGGCTGGATCATCGCCAGCTGCACGATCAGCACCAGCGCCCACACCGACAGCGCAACAATCAGCACCCACAGCCCGCGACCGGTCAGAAAGCGCCCGCAGATCAGCCCCGCAATGGCCCCCGCAATCATCGCGGTGAGCGGCAGATAGGCAATGGTTCCGGATACGTCCATGTTTCTCGTCCTCCAGCAAGCGTCAGTCCTCGGCGGCGGTCTTGCCCTGCATCAGGCGCTTTGTCCAGCGGCCCAGATAAATCACTGGCCAACGCAGCATCCACATGCCCGCCAGCAAGACCGCCATCCCGACCCACGGGCCGTTCTGAAAGGTGACATAGCCCAGAATCGGAATGCCCACGATGATCAGGCCGTATGCCCGCCGCCAATGGTTGTCACGACTGGGCAGCATCGCGAGAATATTCGCACCCAACGCCCAAAGGGCTGCCAGAATCAGGGACGGGGTCATTTCGGCTCCTTCGTCAAAACCCGGGCGCGCCATATGGACCCGTAATACCGCAGCGGCGTACGAAACATCGACGCAAGGCCCAGCAGCCCCGCCGTCGCGGCGATCCAGCCATGCTGGACCCCCAGAAACACAATCAGACCCGGAGCGA
The DNA here is from genome assembly GCF_000473225.1 of Sedimentitalea nanhaiensis DSM 24252. GTDB lineage: Bacteria > Pseudomonadota > Alphaproteobacteria > Rhodobacterales > Rhodobacteraceae > Sedimentitalea > Sedimentitalea nanhaiensis. The sequence continues at coordinate 3,569,994 of NZ_KI421509.1, read as the reverse complement.
TCAGCAACAGCGCACCGCCGGGCAAATACTGACGTTGCATCGGCAGCAAGGCAACCGTGGTTGCCGCCACCGCCCAGAGCGCCGCCAATGTGATCGACAGGCTCATGCCGGTGGCCCGATCGTCAGCGGTTCACTCCGGATGTCGATCCTTGCCCGCATCGCCCGTCACCCCTTCAGGCGCTCCGGCAAGCCATTGGCCCAGGTGCTGATGGTCCCGGCGCCCAGACAGACCACCATATCGCCCGGCTTGGCCTGTTCACGCACCAGGCGCGTCAAGTCGTCCTCATCGACGATGGCGCGGGCATGACGGTGACCGTGCCGGATCAGGCCCGCCACCAGATCGTCGCGGCTGGCCCCCGGAATCGGGTCTTCGCCCGCCGCAAAGACTTCGGCGATGGCAACTACATCGGCGTCGTTGAAACAAGCGCAGAAATCGTCGAACAGGTCGTGCAACCGGGTATATCGGTGCGGCTGGTGCACGGCGATCACGCGGCCCTCGGTGGCCTGTCGCGCGGCGCGCAATACAGCGGCGATTTCCACCGGATGATGGCCATAATCGTCAATGATGGTGACGCCATCGATCTCGCCCACCTTGGTGAAACGCCGGTTGACCCCACCAAAATTTGCCAGCGCGCTGCGGATTTCGCCGGTCTTCATGCCCAGATGGCGGGCAACGGCCACCGCCGAAAGGGCGTTGGACACGTTGTGATCGCCCGGCATCGGCAGGGTACAGCCCTCGATCACGCGATCCTCGGTCTGCAACTGGATATCGAAATGCGCTACACCGGCCTTGTAGGTCAGGTTCACGGCGCGCACATCCGCCTGGGCATTGAACCCATAGGTCACCACCCGGCGATCCGTGATCCGCCCGACCAGCGCCTGTACCTCGGGGTGGTCGGTGCAGCAAACCGCCACGCCGTAGAACGGGATGTTGGACACGAAATCCAGAAACCCGTTGCGCAGAGTATCGAAATCGCCCCAATGCTCCATGTGCTCGGGGTCGATATTGGTGACGATGGCAATGGTCGCGGGCAGCCGGTTGAACGTGCCATCGGACTCGTCCGCCTCGACCACCATCCATTCGCCCTGTCCCATACGGGCGTTGGAGCCATAGGCGTGGATGATCCCGCCATTGATCACCGTTGGATCGAACTGTCCGGCCACCATCAGCTCGGCCATCATCGTGGTGGTGGTGGTCTTGCCATGGGTGCCGGCCACGGCGATGTTGGATTTCAGCCGCATCAGCTCGGCAAGCATCTCGGCCCGGCGCACCACCGGCAACCCGCGCGCACGCGCCTCGTCCAGTTCGGGGTTGCCGCATTTGATCGCGGACGAAATCACCACCACCTCGGCTTCGCCCAGGTTCTGCGCATCCTGTCCGACAAACACGGTCGCCCCCAGGGTCTGCAACCGCTCGGTAATCTTACTGGATTTCAGATCGCTGCCCTGCACGGTGTATCCGTGGTTCAACAGAACCTCGGCGATGCCCGACATGCCGATACCGCCGATGCCCACAAAATGGATCGGTCCCACATCGAGGGGCAGTTTGGTTGCAGCATTCATAACAGGGCTTCCATCCATCATGGGTCAGTCGGTCCTTTCCGCCAATTCGGTTACAACGGCAACCAGACGTTCTGTCGCGTCCGGCAGCCCTGCGGCCAGCGCCGCCTGGCTCATGTGCAGCGCCGCGTCCGGATTGCTCAGGACGGCGGCCATTTGCGCCCCCAGGCTGGCGACGTCAAGCGCCGATTCCGGAATCAGGATGGCCGCCCCGGCGTCAACCAGCCCACGGGCGTTGGCGGTCTGGTGATCGCCCGCCGCCGCCGCATAGGGGATCAGAATCGCCGGGCGGCCGATCACCGTCAGATCGGCGATCGAACTGGCCCCGGCCCGGCTGATCACCAGCTGCGCCTCGCTCATGCGGCGTGGCACGTCCTGAAAAAACGCCTGTACCTCGGCATCGATGCCCAACGCGCCATAGCGAGCGGTCACCCGGTCGATATCCTCGGGCCGGGCCTGATGGCCGACCCGCAGATGCCGCCGGATATCGTCCGGCAGGTTGGCAATGGCATCCGGAACGACGTCCGACAGAATGCGCGCGCCCTGGCTGCCACCCATCACCAGAATCGACATCGGGTAGTCGCCGGGCACGATATAGGACGCCCCGGCACGGTCCAGAACCGCCTTGCGCACAGGATTTCCCACATACACGCCACCCGCCCCTTCGGGCAGATCGGTGGGCCAGACCCCACAGGCAACACAGGCGACACGGCTGGCAAACAGCTGGTTCACCCGCCCCAACACTCCGTTCTGTTCATGGATCATGCGCGGTCGCTTCAACAGCACCGCCGCCCCCAGCGCCGGGATCGACGGGTAACCGCCAAACCCCACCACCACATCGGGACGATCCCGCATCATCTGCCGCGCCGCCGACAGCACACCGGCGGCGATGCGCGGCGCCACCATCGCCTTGGCCACCAGACCGCCACGGGCAAACGTGGCGCTCGACACCTCGGTGATTTCGGTGGAATGGGAAAACCCGCCAGTGTACCGCGCGCCACGCGCATCGGTCGACAGGCGCACCCGCCAGCCCCGGTTCAGCATCGCTTCGGCCAGGGCCTGGGCCGGGAACATATGGCCCCCGGTCCCGCCCGCCGCCATCAACAGCAGCGGCTGGCTCATTGCCGATACCCCCGCAACAGATCGCCGAACTCACCCTGCGGTCGCGTGCGGGTAAAGGCCAGCAACATGCCCACGGCGATCCCTCCCGCAATCAGCGACGAGCCGCCATAGCTGACAAAAGGCAGCGTCATGCCCTTGGCTGGCAGCAAGCGCACGGCAACGCCCATGTTGATCATCGCCTGAACTCCGAACACACAGGCCAGACCGGTGCCCGCCAGCCGGATGAACGGATCGCGCTCGCGCATCAGCCGCAACAGCGAACGCACCACAATGCTGGCATAAAGCGCGATGATGATCAGCACCAGAACCAGCCCGTACTCCTCGGCGGCAACGGCGACGATGAAATCCGTATGCGCATCCGGCAGCGACCATTTCACCTGCCCCTCGCCAACGCCAACGCCAAACAATCCGCCCTCGCGGATCGCATTTGTGGCATAGCCAAGCTGCGTCGTCGGATCGACGTCCGGCGACAGAAACCCGTCGATCCGGCGCGCGAAATGTTCCGAGTTCGAATAGGCCAGCGTTCCGCCCAGCACCACCAGCGCCGCCATCCCGACCAACAGGATCATCGGCGCCCCGGCGACAAAATACATCACGCCCCAGCCGAACAGGATCAGACAGGCCTGGCCGAAATCGGGTTGCAGCGCCAGCATCAGCACGATGGCGACACACAGGGCAAAGGACCAGGCCGTACCCGGCGGGCCGTTGATCTGCTGGTTCGCCGCCAGCATCCAGGCCGCCACAACGATGAAACCCGGCTTCAGAAACTCCGAGGGCTGCACACTGGCAAATCCCAGCGAATACCAGCGCACCGCACCCTTGCCGAAATCGGTGCCCAGAACCGGCAGCAGGGCCAGCGCGACAAAGGCAACCAGAAACCCCAGCACCGCCAGCCGCCGCACCATCGTGGTCGACATCATCGAGGTGAGCAGCATCGCGATCAGCGCCGCAAAGCCGAACACCGCCTGCCGGGTCACGTAATGGAACGGGTCGAATCCGTTGCGCGCCGCCAGCGGTGGGCTGGCCGCCAGCCCCAGCAGCAGACCGATCACGAACAGCATCAGAACACAGGACATGGACCACTTGTCCAGCGTCCGCCACCACTTGGGAAGAATAGGCTCGCCACCCCGCTCGGGGAGCGCGCCATACACCATTTCTGTCATGGTTAACCGCCGTTTTTGCCTCAGATCGCCCCTTTGCGGGGTCTATAGCCGCAAGCTACAGCAAAAATCCGGTTCAGGCCAGTCTCTTCCTCTTGTCTTTGGCGCTAATCCACGCCAACCGGCGCCCATGGAGTTTCAAACTGTCATCCTGGGCGCCGGTGCCGCCGGCCTGATGTGCGCCGCCCATGCCGGGCCGGGCGTGCTGCTGGTGGATCACGCCAGGGCACCGGGCGAAAAGATCCGCATTTCCGGAGGCGGGCGCTGCAACTTTACCAACATGCATGCGACCCCCGAGAATTTCCTGTCACAGAATCCGCATTTCGCCAAATCGGCGCTGGCGCGCTACACCCAATGGGATTTCATCGACCTGGTGGATCGCCACGCCATCGCCTGGCATGAAAAGACGCTGGGGCAATTGTTCTGCGACGGCTCGGCAAAACAAATCGTCGCCATGCTGCTGGCCGAACTGGACCGCGCCGGGGCCGGTCTGTGGCTGAACACATCGCTGCGCGAACTGCGCAAGACCGACGACGGCTTTGCGCTCGATCTCGACCGTGACGGCGCACGCTGTCGCGTGAGCTGCCGCAATCTGGTGCTGGCCACCGGCGGCAAATCGATCCCCAAGATGGGCGCGACCGGGCTGGCCTATGACATCGCGCGCCAGTTCGACCTGCCGCTGACCGAAACCCGCCCGGCGCTGGTGCCGCTGACTTTCGACAACGCCCGCTTTGCGGCGCTGGCCGGTGTCGCGCTGCCCGCGCGGCTGTCCAATGCCCGCACCAGCTTTGACGAAGCCCTGCTGTTCACCCACCGCGGACTGTCCGGCCCGGCGATTCTGCAACTGTCGTCCTATTGGCGCGAAGGCGAAGAGATCCGCGCCAACCTGATTCCCGACCTGCCGCTGATGGATCTGCTGCGCGCTCAACGCCAAAGCGCGGGGCGCCGCCAGCTCGGCACCGAACTGGCGCGTCACCTGCCGGCACGGCTGGTCGATCACCTGGCCACCTTCCTGCCCCTGACGGGACGGCTGGCCGATCAGTCCGACACCGCCCTCGCGGCGCTGGTGGATGCACTGGCGGACTGGGTCCTGACGCCCTCGGGCAGCGAAGGGTATCGCACCGCCGAGGTCACGCTGGGCGGCATCGACACGTCGGCCCTGTCCTCGCGCAGTATGCAAGCCAGGTCCGTACCCGGCCTCTACGCGATCGGAGAAGCGGTGGATGTCACCGGCTGGCTGGGCGGATTCAACTTTCAATGGGCCTGGTCCTCGGGCCATGCCGCCGGAACCGCCATCGCCGCCGGGTCCTGACCGGCCTGCCGCGCCGCCCCCTTTCCTCTTGCAAAAAAATACTCCGGGGGTGAACGGAGGAAATCTGCGATTTTCGCCGGAGGGGGCAGCGCCCCCTACCCGGCCAACCGCCCCAGCACCTGGGCGGCAAAATCATCGCCGCGCTGCTCGAAATTGTCGTATTGATCGAAACTGGCCGCCGCCGGGGCCAACAGCACCGTATCGCCCGGCTCGGCTTCGGCCACCGCGCGCGCCACCGCCTCGGCCATGGTGGTGCAGATCTCGGTCTCGACATCCAGCTGCAACGCGAACCCGGCGGCCTCGCGTCCGATGACATAGGCCTTGGCCACTGCACCGGTCGCCCCCAGCAGTATGTCCAACCCCCCGTCCTTCTGCAATCCGCCACAGATCCAGCGGATCCGCTTGAACGCGCTCAGGGCCTTGGCAGCGCTGTCGACATTGGTGGCCTTGCTGTCGTTCACATAGGTCACGCCACCCGCTTCGGCGATGATCTGGCTGCGATGCGGCAGGCCCGGATAGCTGTGCAACGCCTGCTCAATCACCCGCGGTGCCAGCCCCAGAGATCTACAGGCCGCATAGGCGGCACAGGCGTTTTGGTGATTATGCGCCCCGGGCAACCCGCGCATCGGACGCAGATCGATCGACGCTGCCTGTCGCCCCTTGCGATATTCCGACAAAAAGCCCTTGCGCGCAAAAACCTGCCAACCCCGCCCGGTCAGCTTTTGGGTGACCGACACCCGGATCACCCGATCGTCTGTCGGCCCTTCGGCCAGCTGCCCGGCCAGATACTGCCCTTCGTCCTCATCCACGCCGATTACCGCGCGATCCGGCCCGCCTTCGGCAAACAACCGCCGTTTGGCCGCGAAATAGCCGCCGATGCCCCCGTGCCGGTCCAGGTGATCCGGCGACAGGTTGGTAAACACCGCGATATCCGGCGTCAGGGCCCGGGCCAGGTCGGTCTGATAGCTGGACAGTTCCAGAACGACCACCTCGCCATCGCGCGCCGGATCGATATCCAATACGCCGCGGCCGATGTTGCCTGCCAGCTGCGTCGGCCTGCCCGTCGCGGTCAGGATGTGATGGATCAAGGCCGAGGTGGTGGATTTGCCGTTTGATCCGGTGATGGCGATCACACGCGGCGTGGTGTCGAAACTTTCCCAATCCGAGGTCGCGAACGAGCGAAAGAACAGCCCGATGTCGTTGTCCACCGGCACCCCGGCGCGCAGCGCTGCGGCGACCACCGGGTTGGGCGCAGGATAGAGATGCGCGATGCCGGGGCTGACGATCAGCGCCGCGACATCGTCAAACGCCCCCGGCCCGTGCAGATCGCGACAGGCGAACCCCTCGGCCTCGGCCGCATCGCGCGCCGCCGGGTTATCGTCCCAGCACAGTGCCGTCGCTCCGCCCGCGCGCAACGCCCGCGCCGCACTCAGCCCCGAACGCCCCAGCCCCAGCACCGCCACGTCTTGATCCGCCACACCCGCCACAGTGATCATTGCCGCTCTCCCGTCTGTTTGCGCCGCCGATGCAGCACCTGCCCCAATGCCGCCACCGCAACCAGAAACATCGCCACGGCAATTGCAAGGTGCAAATGCAGCTTCAAGCGACCGAACGCAGCCGCAATCGCCGTTCCGGCACCATAGCCCAGCCCGACAAGCACCAGCGCCCACAGCAGCACACCCACCGCATCCAGCAGTACGAACCGCAGCCAGCCGATCCGGGTCGTCCCGATCAGAATCGCACCCGCGGATTTCATGCCATAGATGAACCGAAAGCCCAGGATCGCCGGCACCGGATACCGCTCCAACCGGTCTCGCAGCGCCAGAACCGGCCCGCGCGCCAACTGCCGCTGCACAAACGGTCGCTGACCGGCATGACGCCCGACCAGAAACAGCACCAGATCGATCAGCGCCGCCCCAAGTGCCGCCGCCAACACCACCCCCGGAAACGACAGGATCCCGCGATGGGCAATGACCCCGCCCAAAAAGGCGATCGCATCGCCCTCGATTACCGTTCCGACGACAACGCCCGGCAGACCGAAATTCTGGATTATCGTTTCAAGTGACATCGCGGCCCCCGGCGCATAATCCTCGGGACGGCACCCAGTGCGCACACGGGGCGCGCGTTACCGAACCTTGAGCGTGGCCAGACCGATCATCGCAAGAATTAGCGAGATGATCCAGAAGCGGATGACGATGGTCGGTTCCGCCCAGCCTTTTTTCTCGTAATGGTGATGGATCGGGGCCATCAGGAACACGCGCTTGCCGGTCTTCTTGAAATAGAGCACCTGAATGATCACACTCAGCGCCTCGACCACAAACAGACCGCCGACGATCGCCAGCACCAGTTCGTGCTTGGTGACGATGGCAATGGCCCCCAGGGCACCGCCCAGGGCCAGCGATCCGGTATCGCCCATGAACACGGCCGCCGGCGGCGCGTTATACCACAAAAAGCCCAGCCCGCCGCCAAACAGCGCGGCGGTAAAGATCAGGATTTCGCCGGTTCCGGGCACATAATGCACGTCCAGATATTCGGTAAAGTCGACCCGCCCGACCGCATAGGCGATAACCCCCAGCGTCGAGGCCGCGATCATCACCGGCATGATCGCCAGCCCGTCCAGCCCGTCGGTCAGGTTGACCGCATTTGCGGCCCCGACAATGACGCAGATCGAAAACGGGATATAGAAATAGCCCAGATTGACCAAAGTATCCTTGAACACCGGCAACGCCAGACGGCCCTGCAACTCGACCGGGTGAAATTGCGCCGCCCACCAGGCGGCGATCGCCGCGATCAGGATCCCCAGCAGCAACCGCACCTTGCCCGGCACCCCGGATGTGTTCTGTTTGCTGACCTTGGCATAGTCATCCGCGAACCCGATCACAGCAAAGGACAGGGTGACAAACAGCACCAGCCAGACAAACGGATTGTCCAGCCGCGCCCACAGCAATGTCGCCGTCACCAGCGCCCCGACAATCAGCAAGCCCCCCATGGTCGGCGTTCCCGCCTTGACGAAATGTCCCTCGGGGCCGTCGTCGCGGATCGGCTGACCCTTGCCTTGCCGGCGGCGCAGCACGTTGATCAGGGGGCGGCCGAAGACGAACCCGAACACCAGCGCGGTCAGAAACGCCCCGCCCGCGCGGAAGGTGATATAGCGGAACAGGTTAAAGACATCGCCCCCGTCCGACAGCGCGGTCAGCCAATAGAGCATGTCAGCAGGTCCTATTCGTCATCTTGTGTCACCAGATCGCGCTGCGCATGGCCCATTTTTCGGATGGCGTCAACGATCAGCCCCAGTTTCATGCTCAGAGATCCCTTGACCAGAACCGCATCACCGGGGGCCAGACACCTGCGCAAGGTCCGGGCCATCGCGGCGCTGGTGTCATGATGGCTGCCGCGCTTTTCCTGCGGCAACGCCGCATAGAGGGCCTGCATCAGCGGACCGATGCAATGCACCTGGTCGATCCGTTGCATCGCTGGCAGATCGGCCAGATCGGCATGGAACCGTTCCGCATTTGGACCCATTTCCTTCATGTCGCCCAGAATTGCGATGCGCCGCCCCACCCCCGTGCCCGAGGCGGCCAGCACCTCGAGCGCCGCCGCCATCGAGGTGGGATTGGCGTTATAGGCGTCATCCAGCAGAGTCATCCGCTGATCGCTCAGGGACGGATCCAGCGTGATGGTCTCACGCACGCCGCGCCCCTGATAGGGGCTCCAGCGCCCCAGCGCCAGCGCGGACAACGCCGGATCTGCCCGCACCGCGGCACAGGCGGCCAGCGCGCCCAGCCCGTTCATCGCAAAATGCTGACCGGCGGTGGCGATCTTGAACAGTATCGGCTCGCCCCAAACCTCGGCACGGGCCACTGTCGTTTCCCCCTGAACCGCAACATCCAGCAGACGATAGCCCTGTGCGCTGAATCCGAAATCCACCACATTTGCGCCGATTGCATCTGCTGCATCGCGCAGGATCGCGGCCTGTTCGATATCGGCATTCAGCACCGCCGTACCGCCCGGCTCCAGCCCCTGCAGGATCGCGGCCTTTTCGCGGGCAATGTCGTCGACGCTGTCGAACGCGGCCAGATGCACCGCCGCAACCGTGGTGATCATCGCCACATGCGGGCGCGCCATCCGGGCCAGCGGCGCGATCTCGCCGGGGTGGTTCATGCCAATCTCGATCACCGCAAACTCTGTGTCGCGCGGCATCCGCGCCAGGGTCAGCGGCACACCCCAATGATTGTTGTAACTGGCGACGCTGGCGTGGGTCACCCCCTGATCGCCCAGCATCCGCGCCAACATTTCCTTGGTCGAGGTCTTGCCGACGCTGCCGGTCACCGCCACCACCCGCGCCGTGCTGCGCCCGCGCCCCGCCCGGCCCAGAGCTTCCAGCGCCGCCTGGACGTCCTCGGCGATCAACAGCGGCGCATCCTCCGCCACGCCATCGGGAATATGCGACACCAGCGCAGCCGCCGCGCCCTTGGCCAGCGCCTGCGCCACAAAAGCATGCGCGTCGCGCTCGGCCTTGAGCGCCACAAACAAATCGCCCGGCTGCAGGGTGCGGGTGTCGATGGACACTCCGCTTGCAGTCCACTCGCCCTGCGCCCGCCCACCCGTTGCGGTGGCGGCTTCGGCGGCGCTCCACAGACTCATGCGCTTCCTCCATCCAGGGCGGCCACAGCCACGCTGGCCTGTTCAACATCGTCAAAGGGCAGGATATCGTCGCCGACGATCTGCCCGGTTTCATGGCCCTTGCCCGCGATCAGCAGCGCATCCCCCCGCCCCAGCGCATCGACCCCGCGCAGGATCGCCTCGGCCCGGTCGCCGACCTCGCTCGCGTCGGGCGCACCGGCCAGCACGGCGGCCCGAATCGCCGCCGGATCCTCGCTGCGCGGATTGTCATCGGTCACGATCAGCAGATCGGCGTTTTCCGCCGCTGCCCGGCCCATCAGCGGGCGTTTCGTGGTGTCGCGATCGCCCCCGGCGCCAACAATGGCGATCAGACGTCCCATCACATGCGGACGCAATGCCCGCAGTGCCGTGGCGACCGCATCCGGCGTATGCGCATAATCGACAAACGCCGTTGCGCCATTGGCCCGTGTCGCGGCCAGCTGCATCCGGCCGCGCACGGTGGTCAGCCGCTCCAACGTATCGAACACGTCCCCCGCCGCATCGCCACAGCTGATGGCCAGCCCACAGGCCATCAGCACGTTCTGCGCCTGAAACCCGCCGATCAGGTTCAGCCGGGTCTGATAGACCCGCTCGCCATGACCAAAGCGCAGGTCCTGTCCGGTGGCGTCAAACCGCTGGCTCAGCAGGTTGATGTCGCCGACCCCCTGCCCGACGGTGATGACCCGCTGGCCCCGGGCCGCCGCAATGGCGCGCATCTCGGCCCCGCGCGAATCGTCCAGATTGACCACCGCCGTCCCATCGGCGGGCAATACCCGTCGAAACAGCCCCGCCTTGGCGGCAAAATACGCCTGAAACGTGTCGTGATAATCCAGATGGTCCTGGGTGAAATTGGTAAATCCGGCCGCTTTCAGACTGACCCCATCCAGACGGCGCTGCTCCAGCCCGTGACTGGACGCTTCCATCGCCGCATGGGTGATTCCCTGCGCCGCCGCCGCCGCCAGGGCACGATGCAAAGTGATCGGTTCGGGCGTGGTATGGGCCAGCGGCGCGCTCCAGGCTCCCTCGACGCCGGTGGTGCCCAGATTGATCGCCGCATGTCCCAGCTCGATCCAGATCTGCCGCAGGAATGTCGCCACCGAGGTCTTGCCATTGGTGCCGGTGACCGCCGCCATCGTTGCCGGCTGTGCCCCAAACCAAAGTGCGGCGGTAAAGGCCAGCGCCTGGCGCGGATCCTCGGCCACCACCAGCGCCGCCCCCGACGCCGCCAGTTCCGTTTCGGCAAGGCGCGCGCCCTCTGCATCGGTCAGAATCGCCGCCGCCCCCATCCGCAACGCGTATTGGATGAACTCGCCGCCATGTACCCGAGTGCCCGGCAGGGCGGCAAACAGAAAGCCCTCGCGCACCTCGCGGCTGTCCACGGCCAGCCCGGTGACTATTGGATCCGCCCCGCCGCGCGAACTCAGCGCCAACTGGCTCAGCGGTTTGGCCGCAGGTGTTTCAGCAATGCTCATCCGACGGCCCCCGCCTCAGTTCGAGGCCAGCGTTATACCAGCGAATTGTCCGGGTTCAACGTCCGGTCGCAGCCCCAGCAAGGGCGCAATCCGGCCAATCATCTCGGCGGCCACCGGAACCGCCGTCCAGCCGGCAGTCCGGCGGGGTTTCTTGCCCGAGTTCTCGGATGGCTCGTCCAGGGTCACGATCAGCACATATTTCGGATCATGCGCCGGGAACATGCTGGCAAAGGTGGCGATCACCTTGTTTTCGTAATAGCCGCCGCGCGGTTTGGGCTTGTCCGCCGTGCCGGTCTTGCCCCCCACCGCATAGCCCGGCACCTCGCCAAAGCTGGCGGTGCCGTCTGTCACCACCTGGCGCAGCATCCGCCGCGATGCCGCCGCCGCCTGCGATGAAATCACCTGCGGGCCGTATTGCGGACCCTCCTGCCGCAGGATCGTCGGTTTGACGTAATATCCGCCATTGGCAATTGCGGCATAAGCCGCCGCCAGATGCATCGGGCTGACCGACAATCCGTGACCATAGGAAATCGTCATCGCGCTCAGCTCGGACCAGTTCTTGGGCAACAGCGGCTGCGCGCCCGTGGCCTCGACAATCTCGAACGGGGTCGAATCCAGCATTCCCAGCGCAGTCATGAACTCTCTCTGACGGCTCACGCCGATCTGCTGGGCCAGCCGGGCGGTGCCGATGTTGCTCGATTTCACGATGATCTTGGTCACCGACAGTTCAGGACCATAGTTTTTAAAGTCACGGATCCGGAACTTGCCCCAGCGCAGCGGGCCGCGGATGTCGACAATGGTTTCCGGCCCCACCAGCCCCAGATCCATCGCCTGTGCCACCGCAAATATCTTGAAAGTAGAGCCCAACTCGTACACGCCCTGCACCGCGCGATTGAACAGCGGACTGTCCGATGGGTCGTCCCCGCTTGTCGGTGGACGCGGACGCTTGTTGGGATCGAAATCCGGCAGCGACACAACCGAGATCACCTCGCCGGTCTGCACATCCATCAGAATCGAGGTCGCGCCCTTGGCATTCATCAGCTTCATGCCGCCATACAGCACCCGCTCGGCGGCAGCCTGCACTGTCAGATCCAGCGACAATTGCAACGGTTTGGCCCCGTTGGCGGGATCGCGCAGATAGTCGTCGAACTGCTTTTCCACCCCGGCAACGCCAATCACCTCGGCGGCGTTCACCCCTTCCTTGCCGAAACTTGCACCGCCCAGAACATGCGCCGCCAGCGTGCCGTTGGGATACAGACGCATTTCGCGCGGGCCGAACAGCAGGCCGGGATCGCCCAGATCGTGCACCGCCTGTTTCTGCTCGGGGCTGATCTTCTTCTTGATCCAGACAAATTTGCGCTTGCCGCTGAAATCCCTCAGCAGCCGTGCCTCGTCCAGATCCGGAAAAATCCGCACCAGCCCCGCCGCGGCCGCAGCGGGATCGATCAGATTTGGGGGCTGGGCATACAGCGAATGGGTTTCGAAATTGGTCGCCAGGATACGACCGTTGCGATCCACGATATCCGCACGTTGCGTAGCAATGGCGCTGCCGCCCGCGCTGGCGCGCGGCTCGACCGCTTCCGAGGTCGCCAACAGCCCCATGCGCCCGCCCACCACAGCAAAAGCACAGAAAAAGAACAGCCCCAGCACCAACAACCGTCCTTCGGCGCGGCTGCGGGCGCGGTCGCGCATGTCCTCATGGCGGCGGCGGATATTCTCGCGTTCGATGACGTCTGGATTTTCGCCCTTGGCGCGGGCCGACAGGATGCGGGCCAGCGGGCGCAGCGGTGTGCGGATCACAGCGGATCCTCCTCTGCCATGGTCGACACATCCACCGGATTGGTGATTGGCAACAGATTGACGACCGGATAATTGACTTCGTCCACCCGCCCGAACTGATCCGGGCGCAGAGGCAACAGACCCAGCCGGTCAAAATTGATCTCGGCCAGATCCCGCAGCCGGTTCGGCCGGTTGAGATAGGCCCATTCCGCCCGCAGCACCGACAGGCGCACCTGCGCCTTGCCGATCTGGAGTTGCAGGCGCTGGGTTTCGGACAGGGCGCGCTGGGTGGCGTAATTTTCGCGATAGGCCCAAAAGGCCAGACCGAATACCGCCAGCGCCGCCAGAACATAAGCGATGCTTTTCATGTCCGGGTCTCCCTGAGACGCGGCATCCCGATAGAGTACGACTCGATCGCCCCCGCCGGTGCATCTGTGCGGACGGCAACCCGCAGCTTGGCCGACCGTGATCGCGGGTTGTCCGCCAGTTCCGCGTCGTCCGGGCCTATCGCCTTGCGCGATCTGACGATGAATTGCGGCGCGTCCTGTTGGGTTTCCGGGGCATAGCGGTTGGCCCGCCCGCCCTGTCCGGCCCGCGCGGTCAGGAACCGTTTGACCATCCGGTCCTCGATGGAATGAAAGGTGACAACCGCCAGTTGCCCACCGGGCTTCAATGCCCGCTCTGCCGCCATCAGCCCCTTGAACAGCTCGTCATATTCCTCGTTCACCGCGATCCGCAACGCCTGAAAACTGCGGGTGGCCGGGTGCGATTGCCCCGGCTTGGGACGCGGCAGGCAGGATTCGATGATCCCCGCCAGTTGCAACGTGGTGGTGATCGGCGCCTCGGCACGGGCGCGCAGGATGGCGCGGGCAATGCGGCGGCTTGCGCGTTCTTCGCCATAGTGAAACAGGATGTCCGCCAGCACGCTCTCGCCCGCCGTATTGACCAGATCCGCCGCCGACTCACCGGTCTGGGACATGCGCATGTCCAGCGGCCCGTCCTTCATGAAAGAAAATCCGCGCTCGGCCAGATCCAGCTGCATCGACGACACGCCCAGGTCCAGCACCACGCCATCCAGCTCGCTGGCATAGCTGTCCAGACGCGAAAACACGCCCTCCTGCATCACCAGCCGGTCGCCATATTGCCCCGCCCAGCCCCGCGCCATCTCAAAGGCCAGGGGGTCGCGATCCACCGCGATCACCCTGTCCGCCCCCGCCTGCAACAGCGCGCGGGTATAGCCGCCAGCGCCAAAGGTGCCGTCCAGCCAGGTGCCCGCGACCGGTGCCACCGCCGCCAGAAGCGGGCGCAGCAGAACGGGAATATGGGACTCGGTATCTTTGGGGGGGTGGGCAGCGGCCATCGTCTCAGCCCTCGCCCGCGCCATCCGGTTGGGCGCCATCCAGGTAGACAAGCGGATCGAAATCATCAGGCAACTCGTCCAGCCAGGCCTCGGCCTTGGCCAGCTCCTCTTCTTCGTAGGTTGTCGGGTTCCAGATCTGAAAGGTATCGCCGGCGGCGATAAAGAACGCCTCGCCGTCCAGTCCGATCTTGCTGCGCAGCTTGGCCGGCAGAACCAGCCGGCCGGTTTCGTCCACATTGGTGGGAAAGGATTGTCCGTGAAACATGCGCTGCAACATCTTTCGCTGCATCGAGCCCCGCGGCAATGCATCGATCTTGGCGTCGACCTCATCGATCGCCTCCATCGTATAACATTCCAGGTATGTGCGTCTGTGATCGCCATACACGATCACCAGTTCGGGGCTTTCGCCGGATTTCCAGTTCGGGTCACCGGCTTCCAGTACACGGCGGAAAGAGGCCGGGATCGACACCCTGCCCTTTGCATCCACCTTGTGCTGGCTTTCGCCCCTGAACCTGCGGCCCAACTGTCCCGTCCCTTATTCTTGCGCGCCCCCGCGTCCGAAATCCTGCCCCCTGAATGTGAAAACGACGGGTTGATCCGCTGCCACTGATCAACCCGCCGCCCTCGTCCCGCTGTGCGGGTAAGTCCAGTCGCGCGCGCCACCTGGGGGGATGTCTGCTCGCTCACGCGCCGGATCTCTTGGTCTGATGAAGTCGAAGCCTGTATGAAACCTGCTTATTATTGGTTCGGGGTCGTTTGGTGCCCCTGCTGTCTTCCTCATCCGATGAACAAGGGATGCCATGGGAATTCATGGGTGGCAACAGTTTTTTGTGGGAAAACGTATATTCTCTTGGGAGATCGAGAGATGATCGCAAGAAAAATCCGGTAACCTTTGCTTAATACTTCGCCCTTTTGGTAGGCATGTGGCCGCCAAGCCACAAGATATGGCACATGGGCGGCAAAACAGAAGCTGGCCCACGATTTCCCAAAAAACTTTGACCCATTTGTTCGATTTTTTGATATTCGCGCTTTGTTCCCAACAGGATTGCCAATTTCACCTCCGCAACCGGAGGCCGAAACAGCGATTCCCGTCGCGCGCCGACTGCGTCAGGCCGCCCCGTCCCACGATTTCCCATACCGCATCCCGCAATTTTCCGCGACGCGGCGGCCCGTCAGGCCATGCCCCCCGCGATCAACCGTTCCGCCATCTGCGCATAGGCCTGTGCTGCCGGCCCATCGCCCGCCGCAATCGGCGTGCCCGCATCCCCGGCCAGCCGGGTGTCCAGATCGATCGGCAAGCTCCCCAACAGCGGTACACCCATCTTTTCGGCCTCGGCCGCCACGCCGCCATGGCCGAAAATCCGATGTTCCGATCCACAATCGGGACAGACAAAGGTCGACATATTCTCGATCAAACCCAAAACCGGTGTCTTGAGCGTGGCAAACATGTCCAGCGCCTTGCGCGCATCGATCAGCGCCACATCCTGCGGCGTGCTGACCACGATGGCCCCGGTCAGCTGGCTTTTGGTACATAATGTCAGCTGCACATCCCCGGTGCCCGGCGGCAGATCGACAATCAGCACGTCCAGCTTGCCCCATTCGACCTGACCCAGCATCTGTTGCAACGCCCCCATCAGCATCGGTCCGCGCCAGATCACCGCCTTGCCCTCTTCCATCATGAAGCCGATCGACATCAGCGTGACCCCATGGGCCTGCAGCGGAATGATGGTCTTGCCATCCGGGCTGGCGGGACGTCCCGATGCCCCCATCATCCGCGGCTGGCTGGGACCGTATATATCCGCATCCAACAGGCCCACCTTGCGCCCCGCCCGCGCCAGCGCCACCGCCAGATTCGACGAGACCGTCGATTTGCCCACCCCGCCCTTGCCCGATGCAATCGCCAGAATGCGATCCACGCCACCCGGTTTGGTCGGGCCGTCCTGCGCCTTGGGATGCCCGCCGATCTTCAGGCCCGGCGCCGCCGGTTTCTGCGCGGGGCCATGGGCGGTCAGCGCCACCGACACGCTCTCGACCCCGTCCAGCGCGGCCACTGCCGCCTCGGCCGCACGCCGCAGCGGTTCCATATGGCGCGCAATCTCGGGTGTCGGAGCCTCGATCACAAAGCGCACCGCGCGCCCTTCGATGGTCAGGGCCCGAATCATATCGCGGCTGACAAGGGTGCCGCCATCGGGCAATTCCAGCTTTGACAGGCTGTTTTCGATTTCCGTGCGTGTGACGGCCATGCCGTTTTCTCCCATCTATCAAAGGTGACGTGGCATCCTATGCGCAGAGCGCACAAATGGCGATCATTCGTGACAACTGTTTCGCGCAAGTGCCGGATATTTAGCCATTTCTCCTATGCATTTTCTGCATAGCAGCAATGACTTTGTGTCTATTGTGCAAGTGCAGCAATTGGCTATCTTGGTTGCAAGTTAAGGCGCTAACAGTCGCGCCGATTACACGAAGGTTCAAGACCATGGCTCATGCCCTGACCGCATCACACGAGGCCCCGCGGCTGATACGCCTCCTGCAGACCGTAAAAGAGCGGTTTATACGCCACCGTCTGTTCCGGCAGACCGTTGACGAGCTGTCAGGCCTCAGCAACCGGCAACTGGCCGATCTGGGCATGAACCGTTCGATGATCCGCCGCGTTGCCTATCAGGCGGCGTACGACATGCGCTGAGGCGCAAAACAGTTTTTCCAGTTCAGGCTTGCCTCTCCTCCTCCCTGGCAATTCTGTTGATCGCGGCGGCACCTCTCCTCCTCCCTGGTGTCGCCGCACCTAATACCGGTCTCAACACCGGATCCGTATACACCGGGCGCTCTCCTCCTCCCTGCGTTTCGGTGTTGCAAGAGAACGGCGGCACCTCTCCTCCTCCCTGGTGCCGCCGTTTTCACTGCAACGCAGCTTCGTTGCCAAACCCGCAAAAATGCTCTCTTTTAGGCCCGTCGCCTTTTGGCTTATCGGACCGGACGCTTGATGCTTGTTCTCTCACTACACATCCTGCTTCTGGCCGGGTTTTCACTGAGATTGCTGCTGCGCGACGATCTGGCCGCAGCGACCCGACTCAGCTGGTTCATGGTCATTCTCGTGCTGCCGTTTTTTGGCAGCCTGATCTATTTCCTGTTTGGCGAGGCCAACCTGGGCTATTCCACCCGCGACCGGATTGCCGAGGTGGCGCATTCGGTACACGGACACGCCGCAGAATTGTTCGGCACCGGCGCGTCTGCATTGCACGCCCTGCCGGAACGTTTTCGCCCCGCATTTCTCTATAGCCAGTCGATCAACGGGTTCCCGCCCGTGGCCGGAAACGCCGCCGAACTGATGCCCGATGCCGCCACCGCCCGCCAGCGGTTGATCGCGGATATCGACGCGGCCCAAAACCATGTGCATGTTCTTTATTATATCTGGCTGGATGACGAGACCGGCACCAACACCGCCCGGGCCCTGATCCGAGCCGCGCAGCGCGGCGTGACCTGCCGCGCCATGGCCGACGGGCTGGGCTCGCGTCATTTCGTGCGCTCGCCGCTGTGGCAACAGATGCGCGACGCCGGGGTGCAGGTGGCCGTGGCCCTGCCCATCGGCAATCCGCTGGCCACAGTGCTGAAAAGCCGTCTGGACCTGAGAAACCATCGCAAGATTACCATTATCGACGGCGAAATCACCTATTGCGGCAGCCAGAACTGCGCCGACCCCGAATTTCGCGTCAAAGCCAAATACGCGCCCTGGGTGGACATCATGTTGCGCGCCAAGGGGCCGGTGGTGGCGCAGAATCAGCTGCTCTTTGCCGGCGACTGGATCGCCCATTGCGGCGGCACCCTTGCGGATTTCCCCCTGACCGCCACGCCGCAGGACCCCGGTTTTGTGGCGCAGATCATGGGCGACGGCCCAACCGAACGCCGCCTGGCGACACCGCACTTGTTCGCCGCGCTGATGAACGCGGCCCAACGCCGGGTGATCATCTCGACACCCTATTTTGTGCCCAATTCCATCGTTTTGGAATCCCTCTGCGCCGCCGCTTTCCGGGGCGTGTCGGTGACGATGATCTTTCCCCGCGTCAACGATTCCTGGATCGTCGCCGGTGCCAGCCAATCCTCCTATCACCGCCTGCTCGAGGCCGGTGTGACGATCTGGGAATACGATGGCGGCTTGCTGCACGCCAAAACGCTGACGATCGACGATGAAATCAGCTTTATCGGCTCGTCCAATCTGGACCTACGCAGCTTCGATCTGAACTATGAAAGCAACATATTGCTGCACGACTACGCAATCACCCGGGCCATCGCCCAACGGCAGGCCGACTATATCGACGCATCGCAACCGGTCACCCTGGCGGATGTGAAATGCTGGCCGGCCCATAAACGTATGTGGAACAACGCCATCGCCACGATGGGGCCGGTGCTCTAAAGCGTTTGCACTTTGACCCGAGATATCGGACCCCACCTATCGCATTGAAACCTTTATTTTTCAGGCCGCGTCAGGTGAGACCGGTTTAGGACGAAATGCCCGCGCCTAGAACGGAATGTCATCGCTGGCTGAAACGTATCGCGCAACGATCTTTTTCACCCCGGCCTTTTCGAAATCGACCTCCAGCTTGTCGCCTTCGATCCCGGTCACCGCGCCATAGCCGAACTTCTGGTGAAACACCCGCTCGCCGACGGTAAAGCTGCTGACCGCGTTCAGATCGATCACCGTGTTGCGGCTTTCCTTGGGTTGCGCCATGCCGCGTTGCGCCGCGCGGGCCTGCAACCGCTTCCAGCCGGGCGAATTATAGCCATCCGCCTGCGCCACCCGGTCGGAAATATCGGAATGTTCCGCAGGCGACGACGCCATGCCCGCCGCCCCGTACCCACCGCCATACAGCCCCGGCGGCGTCAGCACCTGCACATGGGCCTCGGGCAGCTCGTCAATGAACCGCGACGGCAACTGCGACTGCCACTGCCCGAACACCCGCCGGTTGCCCGCAAAGGAAATCGTACAGATCTCCTCGGCCCGCGTGATCCCCACATAGGCCAGCCGGCGTTCCTCTTCCAACCCCTTCAGCCCGCTCTCGTCCATGCTGCGCTGGGACGGAAACAGCCCGTCCTCCCAGCCGGGCAGGAACACGGCGGGAAACTCCAGCCCCTTGGCCGCATGCAGGGTCATGATGCTGACCTTTTCCTCGTTGTCGTCGCTGCTGTTGTCCATGATCAGGCTGACATGTTCCAGAAACCCTTGCAGGTTCTCAAACGATTCCAGTGCCTTGATCAGTTCCTTTAGGTTTTCCAGCCGCCCCGGCGCCTCGGGCGTCTTGTCGTTCTGCCACATCCCGGTATAGCCGCTTTCGTCCAGGATGATCTCGGCCAGCTCCATATGGGTCATGCCCGCGTCGCCCGCCATCCGGCCCCAGCGCGCGATGCCGTCGACCAAGGCGCCCAAGGCGCTGCCGCCCTTGCCCTTGATCAGCCCGCCCTGCACCGCCAGCCGCGCCCCTTCCAGCAGCGACACGCCATTGCTGCGCGCCGTGGTCTGGATGGTCTGCTGCGCCTTATCGCCCAGCCCGCGTTTGGGCGTGTTCACGATGCGCTCGAACGCCAGATCGTCGTCGGGGCTGACCACGACGCGGAAATAGGCCATCGCGTCGCGAATCTCCATACGCTCATAAAATCGCGGCCCGCCGATCACCCGATACGGCAGCCCGATGGTCAGGAACCGGTCCTCGAACGCCCGCATCTGGTGGCTGGCGCGCACCAGAATCGCCATCTCGTCCAGCCCGATGGCGCGCATGCCCCGCGTGCCGCGCTGCATCGCCTCGACTTCCTCCCCGATCCAGCGCGCCTCTTCCTCGCCGTCCCAATGGCCGATCAGCCGCACCTGTTCGCCGCCCTCGGCCTCGGTCCACAGCTCTTTGCCCAACCGTCCCTCGTTGCCGCGAATGACCCCGCTGGCCGCACCCAGAATATGCGCTGTGCTGCGATAATTCTGCTCCAGCCGCACCACATGGGCACCGGGAAAATCCGCCTCGAACCGCAGGATATTCCCCACCTCGGCCCCGCGCCAGCCATAGATCGACTGGTCGTCATCGCCGACGCAACAGATGTTCTTGTGCCCGCCCGCCAACAGCCGCAGCCACAGGTACTGGGCGATATTGGTATCCTGATACTCGTCCACCAGAATATAACGGAACCAGCGTTGATATTGCTCCAGAATATCCGGATGGGCCTGGAAAATCGTTACCATATGCAACAGCAGATCGCCGAAATCGACCGCGTTCAGCTCGCGCAGGCGGATCTGGTACTGGCCGTACAGCGCCACACCCTTGCCGTTATAGGCCCCCGCATCGGCGGCGGGCACTTTGGTCGGTGTCAGCGCGCGGTTCTTCCAGCCGTCGATCACTCCGGCCAGCTGGCGCGCGGGCCAGCGTTTGTCATCGATCCCGGCCGCCGCCACCAGTTGCTTGAGCAACCGCAGCTGATCGTCGGTGTCCAGAATGGTGAAATTGCTTTTCAGCCCCGCCAGCTCCGCATGCCGCCGCAACAGTTTCACACAGATCGAATGGAACGTGCCGAGCCACGGCATCCCCTCGATGCTTTGCCCCAGCATGCCGCCGACACGGTTCTTCATCTCGCGCGCGGCCTTGTTGGTAAAGGTCACCGCCAGGATCTCGTTGGGGCGCGCGTTGCCGGTGGTCAGCAGATGCACGATTCGCGCCGTCAGCGCCTTGGTCTTGCCGGTTCCGGCCCCCGCCAGCATCAGCACCGGCCCCTGCAGGGTCTCGACCGCCCGGCGTTGTTCGGGGTTCAGGCCATCCATATAGGGCTGCGGACGCGCGGCCATCGCGCGCGCCGACAGCGAGGCGCCTTCAAAGGCGTCAGTCTCGTCAAAACCGCTCATGATGCGACCATATCCCAGCGCGCCGGGCAGGGAAAGATCTGTTCCAGTAATGTTCCATCCGATTTTTTCACCAAACCACCCCGTTTTCCGGCGGACGGACTCCACCGGCCCGGGGCGCGAAGCGGCATTAAGGTTTTGCAAACCACGATCCGTTCGCGGCATAGTCGACGCATGGAACAGAGCCCGCCGACCGCCGTTCAAACGCGGCATTCGTTTTTTGTCAAACCGGACGGGTGCTCGGGCATCCGCCGCGACAAGCACAGACCAAGACCGGCGACCCGGCCGTGCATGTTCAGGGTCGCCTGACGTGAGCGAAACCGATTTGCAGGCACGGTTTCCCGGCGTTGCCGATCTCAGGGCGCGCGCCCATCGGCGGTTGCCGACATTCGTCTGGGACTATCTCGACAGCGGCACCGGGATGGAAACCACCAAGGCGCGCAACCGCGCCGCACTGGACCGGGTCGGCTTCATGCCGTCGATTCTGCATGGCCAGATCGACCCGGATCTGTCCACCACCTTTCTGGACCGCGCGTTCGCACAGCCTTTTGGCATCGCACCCATCGGCATGTCCGGGCTGATCTGGCCCGATGCCGAGCACCTGCTGGCCCGTGCCGCGCGCACGGCGGGTCTGCCCTTTTGCCTGTCCACCGTCGCCAGCCGCAGCCCCGAGGACCTGGCCCCCGATCTGGGCGACCATGCCTGGTTTCAGCTCTATCCGCCAAAGGCGCCGGAAATTCGCCGCGACCTGCTGGACCGCGCCCGTGCCGCCGGGTTTTCGACGCTGGTGCTGACGGTGGATGTGCCGATGGCCTCGCGGCGCGAACGCCAGACCCGCTCGGGTCTGACGCAACCGCCCCGAATGACGCCGCGCCTGCTGGCGCAGATCGCCCAGCGTCCCGCCTGGGCGATGGGCATGGCGCGGCGCGGCCTGCCTCGGATGCGCACGCTGGACAAATACATCACCGGCGCGCAGGCAAACCTGCCCCCCACCGCCCATATCGGCTATCTGCTGCGCACCTCGCCGGACATGGACTACGTGAAATGGCTGCGCGACCACTGGGACGGGCCGTTCATCGTCAAAGGTGTGCTGCGCGCGCCGGACGCGGCCTCGCTTGAGGCGGCAGGTGTCGATGCGCTATGGGTGTCCAATCATGCGGGGCGGCAATTTGACGGCGCTCCGGGCGGCATCGAATGCCTGCCCGATCTGCGCGCCGCCACCCGCCTGCCGCTGGTGTTTGACAGCGGCATCGAGGGTGGGCTGGACATTCTGCGCGCGCTGGCGTTGGGGGCCGATTTTGTCATGCTGGGGCGCACCTTTCACTTTGCCCTTGCCGCCCTGGGGGCCACAGGCCCTGCGCATCTGATCGACATGCTTTGCAAGGACATGCAGGCCAACATGGGCCAGATCGGCGCGCATACACTGAGCGATCTGCCGCCCGCGATCCAACTGTCCGGCACGGTCTGAACCGCTCTGCCAACGGCCCCCGGCGTCTCGTATGCAAGTGCAGCATAAATTTCGCATTCTGCGGCAAGGAAACATTTACGTGACGTCACAACCCGCCTACACAGTCCTGCAACACTTTCCTGAACCGAGGCCCCGATGACAGTTTTCCACAAGATCCTGATAGCGAACCGCGGCGAGATCGCCATTCGTGTGATGCGTGCGGCGAATGAAATGGGCAAGCGGACGGTGGCGGTTTATGCCGAAGAGGACAAGCTGGGCCTGCACCGTTTCAAGGCCGACGAAGCTTACCGCATCGGCGAGGGCATGGGGCCGGTTGCCGCCTACCTCAGCATCGACGAGATCATCCGCGTGGCGCGCGAATGCGGCGCCGATGCCATCCACCCCGGCTATGGGCTGCTGTCGGAGAACCCGGATTTCGTCGACGCCTGCGACGCCGCCGGCATCGCCTTTATCGGCCCGCGCGCCGAAACCATGCGCGCGCTCGGC
Source organism: Sedimentitalea nanhaiensis DSM 24252 (assembly GCF_000473225.1). GTDB lineage: Bacteria > Pseudomonadota > Alphaproteobacteria > Rhodobacterales > Rhodobacteraceae > Sedimentitalea > Sedimentitalea nanhaiensis. The sequence continues at coordinate 3,546,742 of NZ_KI421509.1, read as the reverse complement.
GACAAGGCCAGCGCGCGGCGTGTCGCCGTCGAGGCCGGGGTGCCGGTGATCCCGGCGACCGAAGTGCTGGGCGATGACATGGACGTCATCCGCGCCGCGGCCGAGACCGTCGGCTATCCGCTGATGCTCAAGGCGTCCTGGGGCGGCGGCGGGCGCGGCATGCGCCCGATCCAGTCCCCCGACGAGCTGGCGGAAAAGGTCCGCGAGGGCCGCCGCGAGGCCGAGGCCGCATTCGGCAATGGCGAGGGCTATCTGGAAAAGATGATCCTGCGCGCGCGCCATGTCGAAGTGCAGATCCTGGGCGACAAGCACGGCGGCATGTACCACCTGTTCGAACGCGACTGTTCGGTGCAGCGGCGCAACCAAAAGGTCGTCGAACGCGCCCCCGCCCCCTATCTGAGCGACGCCCAACGCGCCGAGATCTGCGAACTCGGTCACCGGATCTGCAAACATGTGAACTATGAATGCGCCGGCACCGTCGAATTCCTGATGGATATGGACGACGGCAAATTCTATTTCATCGAGGTCAACCCCCGCGTTCAGGTCGAACACACCGTGACCGAAGAGGTCACCGGCATCGACATCGTGCGCGCCCAGATCCTGATCGCCGAAGGCAAGACCATCGCCGAGGCCACCGGCAAACCGGCACAGGACGACATCCGCCTCAACGGCCACGCGCTGCAAACCCGCGTCACCACCGAGGATCCGCAGAACAATTTCATCCCCGACTATGGCCGCATCACCGCTTACCGCTCGGCCACCGGCATGGGCATCCGGCTGGACGGCGGCACCGCCTATGCCGGCGGGGTGATCACGCGCTATTACGACAGCCTGCTGACCAAGGTCACCGCCTGGGCCCCTACGCCCGAGGCGGCGATCGCCCGCATGGACCGTGCCTTGCGCGAATTCCGGGTGCGCGGCGTGTCCACCAACATCGCCTTTGTCGAGAACCTGCTGAAACACCCGACCTTTCTGGACAACAGCTATACCACCAAATTCATCGACACCACGCCCGAGCTGTTCCAGTTCGCCAAGCGCCGCGACCGCGGCACCAAGGTGCTGACCTATATCGCCGACATCACCGTCAACGGCCACCCCGAGGTCAGGGATCGCCCCCGCCCGCCCGCCGACCTGCGCCTGCCGCGCGCCCCCGCCCGGCACGGCGAACCGATGATGGGCACCCGCAACCTGCTGGAACAGAAAGGCCCGCAGGCGGTGGCCGACTGGATGAAGGCACAGCGCCAGCTGCTGATCACCGACACCACGATGCGCGACAGCCATCAATCGCTTCTGGCGACCCGGATGCGCAGCATCGACATGATCCGCGTCGCCCCGGCCTATGCCACCAACCTGCCCGGCCTGTTCTCGGTCGAATGCTGGGGCGGGGCAACATTCGACGTGGCCTACCGCTTCCTGCAGGAATGCCCCTGGCAGCGCCTGCGCGATCTGCGCGCCGCCATGCCCAACGTGATGACCCAGATGTTGCTGCGCGGCTCCAACGGCGTTGGCTACACCAACTATCCCGACAACGTGGTGCAGGAATTCGTCCGTCAGGCCGCCGAGACCGGCGTCGATCTGTTCCGGGTCTTTGACGCGCTGAACTGGGTCGAAAACATGCGCGTGGCGATGGATGCGGTGCTTGAGTCCGGCAAGCTCTGCGAAGGCTCGATCTGTTATACCGGCGACATCAACGACCCGGACCGCGCCAAATACAACCTGAAATACTACGTCACCGCAGGCAAGGAACTGCGCGATGCCGGGGCGCATATCCTGGGCCTGAAAGACATGGGCGGCCTGCTCAAACCCACCGCCGCCAAGGCGCTCGTCAAGGCGCTGAAAGAAGAGGTCGGCCTGCCGATCCACTTTCACACCCATGACACCGCCGGGGTCGGCTGCGCCACCATCCTCGCCGCCAGCGAGGCCGGGGTGGATGCGGTCGATTGCGCCATGGACGCGCTGTCGGGCAACACCAGCCAGCCGACCCTGGGTTCGGTGGTCGAGGCGCTGCGCCGCACCGACCGCGACACCGGGCTGAACATCGGCGCGATCCGCGAAATCAGCGAATACTGGGAGGCGGTGCGGGCGCAATATGCCGCGTTCGAATCCGGGCTTCAGGCCCCCAATTCCGAGGTCTACCTGCACGAGATGCCCGGCGGGCAGTTCACCAACCTCAAGGCCCAGGCCCGCAGCCTCGGACTCGAGGACCGCTGGAGCGATGTGGCCCAGACCTATGCCGACGTGAATCAGATGTTCGGCGACATCCCCAAGGTGACGCCCAGTTCCAAGGTGGTCGGGGACATGGCGCTGATGATGGTCAGTCAGGGGCTGACCCGCGCCGATGTCGAAAACCCCGATGTCGACGTGTCCTTTCCCGACTCGGTTGTGGGCATGATGCGCGGCGATCTGGGCCACCCGCCCGGCGGGTTCCCCGATGTGATCGCCCGCAAGGTGCTCAAGGGCGACGCGCCCAACATGGAACGTCCGGGCAAACATCTGCCCGCCGTCGATCTGGAAGCGATCCGCGCCGAGGTCAGCAAGGAACTCGAAGGCAAGGCGGTCGATAACGAGGATCTGAACGGCTATCTGATGTATCCCAAGGTGTTCCTGGACTACATGGGCCGCCATCGCCTCTATGGCCCGGTGCGCACCCTGCCGACCACGACGTTCTTTTACGGCATGCAACCCGGCGAAGAACTGAGCGCCGAAATCGACCCCGGCAAGACACTGGAAATCCGCATGCAGGCGGTGGGCGAAACCGACGAGGCGGGCGAGGTCAAGGTGTTCTTCGAACTCAACGGCCAGCCCCGCGTGGTGCGCGTGCCCAACCGCATGGTCACCGCCACCACCGTCACCCGCGCCAAGGCCGAACCGGGCAACGCCAACCACATCGGCGCGCCGATGCCCGGCGTGGTGGCCACCGTCGCCGTCACCGCGGGCCAGCAGGTCAAGGAGGGCGATCTGCTGCTCACCATCGAAGCGATGAAGATGGAAACCGGCCTGCACGCCGAACGCGACGCAACCGTCAAAACGGTGCACGTCGCCCCAGCCAGCCAGATCGACGCCAAGGATCTCCTCATCGAAATGGAATAGCCATCGGCGATCGGCGGAGCCGTGCCCGGCTCCGCCGTTTGCAATCCGCCATCGCACGCGGTGTTTACCCGGCCGATCCCCACCGGGATGGCCATCGCGTATGTACGGCATATGTCCAGGATATGTACGCGGTCCATACGGCACCCTGACCATGACACACAGGCGTTGACGCCACGATCGCCGTAGCGCGCGAATTTGGTTTACAGACTGTTGCGCACCCCAGCTGTCACAGCCCCAATTCGGCGCGCAGCTTCTTGGTCAGCTTGGCAACGATCATGTCATAAGACAGGCGGATGTGGCGCTGCAACTCGGCGTCCGACAGGCCCGGCGCCGCATAATGCTGTAACCATTTCATCCCGCGTGACGCCAGATAGGGCGCGGGCCGGATGCCCGGCATATCGCCCAGAACCTCGAACGCGATCTCGCTGACCTTAAAGGTGAACGCGTCCTCGCCATCGGCCCAGCCGCAGATCGCAAACACCTTGCCGCCGACCTTCCAGACATCGGCATTGCCCCATTGCACCACATGCGTGGTCTGAGGCAAACCCTTGCAAAATAGGTTGAATTCCTCGCGTGTCATGCCAGCCTGCCCCTGTTTGCGCCCCTGCCCGACGTCCATCGCGACGCCCGGTGCAGGGTTGATATGGCACGCCTCCGACGCGCCGCGCAACCGGGGCTGGCGCTCACATGACCCGGCGCGGCTCGATCTTCTGCGTCTTTACGGCAGGCGGCCCGCTGAACCCCGTGGATAGCAAAGCCTGCCTCTCCTGCGTATCCGGCAGCGCCAGAGCCACGCAGATGCAGCTGATCAGAATACCCAATTTGACCGTTTCCCGGCAGATCATCGCATTCCCTTCCCGCCTTTGACCTGGTGTTACGATGTTCAACGCATGACCACGCCGGATCCGTCGTGCGGCGGGTCAATTTTTTTTACGATTCTCTTTGTTTTTCCTCTTGCGGGTTCGGTCAGTTGTTTATATCTCACGCCTCACCCAAGGACGCGGGCGTAGCTCAGGGGTAGAGCATAACCTTGCCAAGGTTAGGGTCGTGAGTTCGAATCTCATCGCCCGCTCCATTTTCACCAGACACGATCGGAAATGGGGCGCCGCCGGGGTCGGTAGAGACAAATAAAATGTCCAAGCTTCAATGCCATGTCGGCAGGCTTGTCCTGACGTGGACAAGCGCGCCGTTTTTCCCGTCCGGCGTTAGAACGCCTTGAACGTGATCGTTGTCAGCGAGCGTTCGATTCCCGGAATGCTCAGCAGATTCTCGTTGATATACTTCCCCACATCCGCGTCACCCGGAATATACAGCTTCATCAGCAGATCATATTCGCCACTGGTCGAATAAAGCTCGGAATGGATTTCACGCAGGGCGATTTCTTCCGCCACCTTGTAGGTGGTGCCGGGTTTGCAGCGCAGCTGAATATAGACGCAGGTGGTCATCGGGTGGCCTCATTTCTGGTTTGCGGGCACGCTGGCACGACGCGCGTCAGGGTGCAATCCCCTGCTGTCGCGGCTTGGCAGCCACAGGCAGGGCGTGACGGGCCCGGAACCGCTTGGAACCCAGCCCCGCTGGCCCTATAAGCGGCCCAAGCAGACAGGACAGCACCATGCGCAGCGCCACCATCACCCGTAAGACCGCAGAAACCGACATTACCGTGCAGATCGACCTGGACGGCACCGGGGCCTATGACAACAAGACCGGTGTGGGGTTCTTTGACCACATGCTGGATCAGTTGGCCCGCCATTCGCTGGTCGACTTGACGATCCGCGCCACCGGCGATCTGCACATCGACGATCATCACACGGTCGAGGACGTCGGGATCGCGCTGGGACAGGCCCTGGCGCAGGCCCTGGGCGACAAGCGCGGCATTCGCCGGTACGGTGCCTGCCTGTTGCCGATGGACGACGCGCAGGTGCGCACGGCGCTGGATCTGTCGGCGCGCCCGTTCCTGATCTGGAACGTGGATCTGCCAACACCCAAGATCGGCACGTTTGACACCGAACTGGTGCGCGAATTCTTTCAGGCGCTCTCGACACATGGCGGCATCACACTGCACGTGGACCGGCTGCACGGGCTGAACAGCCATCACATCGCCGAAGCGGCGTTCAAATCCGTGGCCCGCGCCCTGCGCGAGGCGGTCGAGATCGATCCGCGCAAGGCCGATGCCGTGCCGTCCACCAAAGGCGCGCTGTGATGCGATGCTGACAGCGATCGTCGATTACGAAAGCGGCAACCTGCATTCCGCCGAAAAGGCGTTTCAGCGCATGGCCCGCGAGGTGGACGCCGGCACGGTTGTGGTAACGGGTGACGCAGACGTGGTGGCCCGCGCCGATCGTGTGGTCCTGCCCGGCGACGGTGCCTTTCCCGCCTGCGCAGCCGCCCTGCGCGACCATTCGGGGCTGTTCGATGCCCTGGTCGAAGCGGTCGAAATCCGCGCCCGCCCCTTTCTGGGCATCTGCGTCGGCATGCAACTGATGGCCAGTTGGGGCCGCGAATACGAAGATTCGCCCGGGTTGGACTGGGTCAAGGGCGAGGTGGTTCGTATCACGCCCGCAGATGCAGCCCTGAAGGTGCCGCACATGGGCTGGAACGATCTGGTCATCGACACGCCGCACCCTGTGTTCGACGGCATCGAGACGGGCGATCACGCCTATTTCGTGCATTCCTACCAGTTCCACGTCGCCGATCCCGCCCAGCGGCTCGCGCATGTGGATTATGGCGGAGATGTCACCGCCGTGATCGGTCGGGGCACCATGCTCGGGATGCAGTTCCATCCCGAGAAAAGTCAGGCGGCGGGCCTCCGGATGATTGCCAATTTCTTGCGCTGGACTCCATAGGTCCAACCGGCCTCAACCAAATTCGACCAGCGTTTCATCCAGAGATTTGCGCAGGGCAACCAGCAATCCATCAATGTCGGATCGCGTCACGATCAGGGGCGGGCACAGGGTGATGGTATCCACTGCCGCCCGTGAAATCACGCCGTGTTCGAACAACCTTGCTGCCGCATACCCGCCCAGCTTGCCCGGCGTTTCCGCCGCTGTCTTGGCGGCCTTGTCCAGTACCAGTTCGATCCCTGCAATCAGGGCGACGCCGCGCACCTCGCCCACCAGAGGATGGTCCGCCAGCGTGCGCAGTTCGGCCTGCAAATAGCCGCCGACCTCTGCCGAATTGGCCACCAGGTCGCGCTCCTGGATGATGGCGAGGTTTTCCAGTGCGATGGCTGCGCCAACCGGATGCCCGGCACCGGTGAACCCGTGGCCCAGAACGCCGATCCGGTTGCTTTCGTCGGCGATCGGTTCGAACACACGCGCGTTGATCATGAATGCGGACAGCGGGAAATAGGTCGAGGTCAGTTGTTTGGACATCACCAGGATGTCCGGTTTCATACCATAGGTCTGCGAGCCAAACATCTGCCCGGTACGGCCAAAGCCACAGATCACCTCATCCGCGATCAGCAGGATATCGTGCCGGTTCAGCACCTGCTGGATCTTGTCCCAATAGGTCGCCGGGGGGACCACAACGCCCCCCGCGCCCATCACCGGCTCGGCGATAAAGGCCATCACGGTTTCCGGCCCCTCGGCCTGAATCATCGCTTCGAGATCGTCCGCCAAACGGGTGGCAAACTGCTCTTCACTCTCACCCTCCAGCCCCTCGCGATAATGGTGCGGACAGCCGGTGTGCAGCACATTGGCAATCGGCAGATCAAACGACGCGTGGTTGATCGGCAGGCCCGTCATGCTGGCCGAGGCGATGGTGACCCCGTGATAACCACGCAGCCGGCTGATGACCTTCTTGCGGTGTGGCTGGCCCATGGCGTTGGATCGATACCACAGCAGTTTGAGCACGGTGTCGTTGGCCTCGGACCCAGAATTGGTAAAGAATACCTTGCTCATGGGCACCGGCGCGAGTTCGATCAGCTTTTCCGCAAGATCGATGGCCGGCCCGTGCGAGCGGCCGCCAAAGCTGTGGTAATAGGGCAGCTTCTCCATCTGCCGCGCCGCCGCCTGTGCAAGGCGCCGCTCGCTAAAGCCGACGGCGGTGCTCCACAACCCGGCCATGCCCTCGAAATACCGGTTGCCTTCGCTGTCGTAGACATAAGCACCCTCGCCCCGCTCGATCACCACCGGTCCAGTCTGTTGATGGGCACGCGCATTGGTATATCCATGCAGGTGATAAGCGACGTCGCGGGCTTCGGCTGAGTTGGGGTGCAGGGTCATGGCAGCGGTCCAATATTTCGGTAACAAGGCAAGTATTTACGCACCATGCACCGGCCTGCGCAGCATTTCCAGACCTTTAACGCCGCCCAGGGACTGCCTCAGCTGGCATAGCTTACCATCAGCGTGATCCCCAACAGAACAGCGATCCAAAGCACCATCGCACCGGTTGGCCAGAACTGTGACGTCCGTCCCTGCGGGCCGAATGAGTGGTACAGGGTGATGATCATCCCTTTCAGCCATGTGGTTTTCAGGATTTCGATGCCCTTGAAAATCCCGCCCACCGGGCCGGACAGCCATTGGATCAGGCGGGGCAGCATCCGCCGATAGGTCCAATCGGTGTCCAGATTTATGGCCCGGATCTCTGCCGGATGAATGCCGGTGCGCATCAGGAAGCAGAAGGCGAGAAGCGCAAAGCACAACAACTGCAGCTGCGTCACCACATGCCCCACGGTATAGGGCTGATATTCGACCTCATATGGCAGCAGAGCATACAGCGGTTCAGGAAAGATGCCGATCAGGATGCACAGGGCTGCGGTGATGCCCATGGCCAGTTGCATGTGCACCGGTGCCTCTTTGGGACGTTTGCCACTGTCATGGGCGAAAAAGGTGAAATACGGAATCTTGATGCCCGAGTGGCTGAGAACACCCGCCGAGGCAAACAGCATAATGGCCCAGATCCACGGGTAATTCTCTTCCGCCGTGGCGCTCATAACCAGCGATTTGGTGACAAACCCCGAAAACAGCGGAAAGGCCGAGATCGACGCGGCACCGACGAGACAGAACATGGCGGTGCGCGGCATGGTGCGATACAACCCGCCCAGCTCCGACGCCTTGGATGTGCCGGTTCGGAACATCACCGCCCCCACGCTCATGAACAACAGCGCCTTGTACAGGATATGCGCAAAAGCATGGCTGGCGGTGCCGTTCAGCGACATCTCGGTGCCGATGCCGATGCCCACGACCATGAACCCCAACTGGTTGTTCAGGCTATAGGCCAGCACCCGGCGCAGATCGTTTTCAATCTCGGCAAAGAAAATCGGGAACAGCGTCATGATCGCGCCGATATAGATCAGGATTTCGGTGCCCGCGAACCCACGCGCCAAGGCATATACCGCCAGCTTGGTGGTAAAAGCCGACAGGATCACCGTGCCTGTGACAGTTGCCGCCGGATAGCTGTCCTGTAGCCAGTTGTGCAGCAACGGAAAGGCACATTTGATCCCGAAGCTGAGAAAGATCAGCCAGGTCGCCGGGCTACCAAGCTCCATGCGCTCAAAGGCGATGCTGCCGGTATCCACATACATCAGGATAACCCCGGCCAGCAGGATCACACCCGATCCGACCTGAATGATCAGATACCGCATGCCGGTATGAAACGACCCCACCGTCCTCCTTGCCCAGATCAGAAAGACCGAGGAAATCGCGGTGCCTTCCCAATAGAAAAACAGGGTGATCAGATCGCCCGCAAACACCGCCCCGATGGCCGCACCTGCATACATCAGCGCCGCGACCTGCTGTACGATATCGCGCACATGCCACGCGTAGAGATTACCCAGAAACGCGGCGATACAAAAAATCAGCGCAAAAACCCGGCTCAGCTTGTCGACCCGCATCAGATCCAGTGAAAAGCCAAAAAACTCGAGCTGCACCAGATTGCCCAACGGCAAGGACCAGACCTGCAAGGCTGCGATCGCCGGTATCGCCAGCAGCACAACACCGCGGATTGCGCCGCGGGGCAGCACCGGCAAGGCGAGCGCCGCCAGAAAGTACAGGAATGCGGTGGGGATCTGCTCAAGCATCGTAATCCACCTCGTCCAACTCATCCACAGGGTATTCCTCGCGGTCGATCGCCTTGTCGCCGTAATAATTCTCGGGTCGTTTGATAAAGAACCGCAGGGTCTTGGCCACCAGGATCAGGGCGGAGAACATGACAAAACCGTAGATGCCGTAAAATCCGGGAATTTCTTCAGCGGTGAAATACGGGTGCTTTTTATAGGTGAAATCGGCGAGAAAGAGCACCACGCAAACGCCTGCCAGCGCATAAACGATCTTGTCCACGTTGCCGGGACCATCGACCCACAACAGCGCACGCCCCAAAGGCGGAAATCTGTCTGGGTTGTCGGGTTTCTTATTGGCCATTGCTCACCCCCGTTTCTGCGACCAGCGGCATCAGGAAGGTCTGGATATCGCCTGCATAGAAGAACAGCACCAGGCAGCCAAACGCGGTCAGGGCCGGGGGCAGCCAAACCAGAACCCCGGCTTCCGCCGATTTGGCACCGGCCGCGATCTCGGGGTTCGGAAGAAAGAACCCGCGCCCGACGATGGACAACAGATAGGCCACGTTCAGCAGCGAGCTGACCATCAATACGACGATCATCACCCACTGCCCGGTATCCGCCGCGCCCATGACCAGCAGCCATTTGCTCCAGGATCCACCCAAAGGCGGCAGGCCGATGATTGACAGCGCGCCAATCAGAAACGCACCAAAAGTGATCGGCATAACACGACCCAATCCGGTCATCTGGCTGATTTCCGTCTTGTGCACCGCTACATAGATCGAGCCTGCGCACATGAACAACGTGATCTTGCCCATCGCGTGCATGGCAATATGCATGCCGCCGCCCAGCACCCCCATTGACGTCGCCAGCGCCATGCCCAGCGTGATGTAACTCAGCTGGCTGACGGTGGAATAGGCCAGCCGCGCCTTAAGGTTATCCTTGGTCATCGCGACGATGGATGCGGCAACGATGCTGAACGCGGCCAGCCACATCAGCCACTCGGACGCACCGGTTTCGGCCAGAAAATCGATACCAAAAATATAGATCCCGACCTTGAGCATGGTGAACACCCCGGCCTTGACCACGGCGACGGCGTGCAGCAGCGCGGACACCGGCGTCGGGGCCACCATGGCGGCAGGCAGCCAGCGATGAAACGGCATCAACGCCGCCTTGCCGACGCCAAAGGCATAGAGCGCCAGCAACACCGCTACCATCGGCCCGGCGATGTGCCCTTCAAGAATACCGCCCTTGGTGAAGTCCAGCGTGCCGGTGATGGTCCAGGTCCAGATCACCGCCACCAGTTGCAGACCGATCGACGTACCGATCAGTATGCCCAGATAGGTGCGCGCGCCTGCGGTCGCCTCGGGCGTGCCCTTGTGTGCGACCAGCGGGAAGGTGGACAGGGTCAGCGCCTCGTAGAACAAGAACAGGGTGAACATATTGGCGGAAAAGGCGATACCCATGGTGGTCGAGATCGCCACCGAGAAGAAACAGAAGAACCGGGCGTGGTTATCCTCGTTGTTGCCGCGCATATAGCCGACGCCATACAGATGCGTGACAATCCACAAACCGCTGGCAACGATAGCAAACAACAGACCCAGGGGTTCGACGTTGAACGCCAGATCCAGTCCCGGCATCACCGAGAACAGGACCAGGGGCTCGGTGGTGCCGTTGCCTTCGTTGTACAGGATGTTCAGAACGCTGCCAAAGGTCAGGATCGCCGCAACCAGCGTCATGCCATCCCGCAGGTTGGGGGAATCGCGCAGCACCAGATTGCCGATGGCCGCCAGGGCCGGGATCAGCATGCAGGCCAGAATGGCGGTATTGGTATCCATGCCGACCCCCTATCGCATTCCGGCGGAACCGGACATCAGACCCTGTGCGGCGGTCTGGGCCGCGCTCAGGGTGAGGTCCGTGTTCAGGCCGAAATAAATACACGCCAACGCCGCGATCCACATGGGAACCACCATCGACATGGGGGCTTCACGCACCTCGCAGTTTTCTGGCGTCGGGCGCATATACAGCACCTCAATCACCCGCCAGACATAGATCACCGCCAACAGGCTGGACGCAACGATCAGAATGGCCACCGGCCACCAGCCCTTTTCCAGCGCGCCCTGCACCAGCACCCATTTCGAGATGAACCCGGCGGTTCCCGGCACGCCGATCAGGCTGAGCCCGCCGACGACCACCGCTGCCGATGTCAGCGGCATCCGCCGCCCCAGCCCCTGGATCGTATCGTAATAGGATCCGTTGGCGGTGAAGACATAAGCGCCGACAGCCATGAACAGCGTCGCCTTGGTGATGCCGTGATTGAACAGATGCGCAACCGCTGCGGTCACACCGGTTTCCGTCAGAAACGAAATCCCCAGCAGTATATACCCAATTTGCGCCACACTTGAAAAGGCCAGCATCATCTTGAAATCGCTTTGAAAGATGGCCACGAAACTGCAAGCAAACATGGCGATAAGCGCGAAGGGCAGGATGATAAATTCCAGCGTATTGAATTCGAACAGGAAATTTGGCTGGAAAACCGAAAAGATGAACCGCAGCATCACATAGACCGCAACCTTGGTCGCCGTTGCCGCCAGAAACGCGGTTACCGCCGAAGGCGCATATGTATAGGCGTTTGGCAGCCACCTGTGCAGCGGGTACATCGCCACCTTCAGCCCGATCCCGACAACGATAAAGGCAAAGGCGGCGCGGATCGTGCGGTTGCTGCCCTGCTCGGCAATCCGATCGGCGATATCCGCCAAGTTCAGCGTTCCCGTCGCCATATAAAGAAACCCGATGCCAATGACGAAAAAGGTCGCGCCGACGGTCCCCATGATCAGATAGTCGTAGGCCGCCGTCAGCGCCCGTTTGTCCCGCTCGGCCCCTTGGGCGATCAGCACATAGGTAGACAGCGACGACACTTCCAGGAAGACAAAGACGTTGAACGCATCCCCGGTGATGGTCACTCCCAACAGCCCGCTGAAGCACAGAAGATAGGCAGCATAGAAGGCGGTGTGATGCCGGGTCGAGATTTCCTTGCTGAAACTGGTGCGGGCATAAGGCAGCACCACGGTGCTGATGGCCGCGACCAGGAACAGCACAAAGGCATTGGCTGCATCCACCCGGTATTCGATCCCCAAAGGCGGCGCCCAGCCCCCCATGCGATAGGAAATGATGCTGCCATCCAGAACCTGGCTCAACAAAATGGCGGCAATGACCAGTGACAGCGCGCTGGCGGCAAAGGCAATCGGCCATGCCAGGCGACGGCTTCCGAGAACGACAATCAGCGGGGCCGCGATGAACGAGACCAGAATCTGAAGCGCGGGCAATTGGTCGACCAGCGTCAACGCCGTGTGGAGAACAGTTTCCGTAGCCATCAGCCGCGCTCGCCGATCACTTCACTATGCTGGCGAACATCCTGCAGAGCCATTTCCTTTTCAATCTTTAGAATCTCGTCTTCCTCGATGGTGCCATATTCCTCGCGGATGCGTACAATCAGCGCCAAGCCCAGCGAGGTCGTGGCGATGCCAACGACAATGGCTGTCAGGATCAGAACGTGGGGCAGCGGGTTCGAGTACACGACTGCCGGATCAACATTCATGTCCAGCGGAAAAATCGGCGCAGTGCCTCCCGTGACCTTGCCGATCGAGATGTACAACATGAAAACGGCGGTCTGAAAGATGTTCAGCCCAACAATCTTCTTCACCAGGTTTCCCTTGGCCACAACGATATAAAAGCCGGTCATCATCAACACGATGAACAGCCAGTAATTTATGTGGCCGACTACGAACTCCCAATCGATTGCCTGCATCGTCACCACGCCTCATCATCCATGATCGGGGTCCGCGAGGTGAAGGCATAGTAGATTGTCACCATGACCCCGGTCACGGTAACACCAACCCCCAATTCGACCAGAAGAATCCCATAATGCTGGCCCTTTTCCGGGTAATCCGGGCTGAGCGCAGTATAATCCAGAAAGCCGTATCCGACGAACAGGCTGTAGACACCCGTCGCGGCATAGATCAGAACCCCCAGCGCCGCCATCTTGTGAACCACCCACGGCGGCAACACGCGCTGTGCCTCGTCGAGGCTGAACACCACGCCGTAAATGATAAAGGCCACCGCCATGATCACACCGGCCTGAAAGCCCCCGCCGGGCGAATAGTCGCCGTGAAACTGCACATACAGCGCGAACAACATGATCGAACCGATCAGAAGCTTGGTAATCACGCGCAAGATCAGGTGATGACGCATCAGACGTCCTCTCTCTTGTTCCGGCGACGGCGACGCAACCCGCTGAGCAGCAACAGCACGCCGATCCCGGCGGTGAAAACCACCGCCGTCTCGCCCAGCGTGTCAAAGCCACGATAACTGGCAAGAATGGCAGTCACGATATTGGGTACGCCGATCTCATGCACGCTGCGCTCGAGATACTCGGGTGCCACATGTACCTGCGCTGGCGCCGTTGCCGAACCGAAATTCGGCATATCCAGCGTGCCATAGATCAGCGTTGCACCTGTCACCAGGACCACGAACAGCGGAATCGCAGGCGAATGGGACGGCGCGCTTTCAAAACGACGCGTCAATGCCAGCGTTCCCAGCATCAGAACGGTCGAAATTCCAGCCCCGACGGCGGCCTCGGTAAAGGCGACATCGACAGCATCCAGCACCACCAGCAACAGCGCCGACAACAGGCTGAACACCCCCGACAGCATGGCGGTGGCAAACAGGCTTTGCGTGCGCACAACCGCCAGCGCCGTCGCGACCAGCAAGGTGAACAGGGTGATATTGATAAAAGTTTCTATGTCGGGCCTGCCTTGTCGTCCTGTGTGGCCGCGTCGGCGTCGTCGCGGTCCACCGATGATCTGGGTTTCAGGCCGGACACCAGCGCCGCATTGGCCACCGCATGGGTCGATGTCGGGCCGGTGATGAACAGAAAGGCCAATATGAGCAACAGCTTCACGGTCACCAGGGTCAGCCCGGCCTGCAATGCCATTCCAACGATCAACAGGATCACCCCGGCGCTATCAGTCACCGAAACCGCGTGCAGCCGCGACCAGAAGTCCGGGAACCGGACCAGCCCGACGGCCCCGACGATCGCAAAGAACGATCCGCCGATGATGAAGATCCAGCTCAGGATATCGATCACTGCCTGCATGTTCTCACCCATCCGTTTCGGCCGTATCGCGCCGCACATCGCCAATGGCACGGTAACGGAAAAATTTCAGGATCGCGATGGTCCCGACAAAATTGATCAAGGCGTACAACAGGGCTATGTCCAGGAAGTCGGGACGGCCGTTCAAAAAACCGACCACGCCGATGAACAGCACCGTGTGTGTCCCGAACGAGTTCAGCGCCAGAACCCGGTCATACAGCGACGGTCCCACGAACAGGCGAATCAGCACCAGTACCATGGCAATGAACAGGGCAATGACAGCCAGAATGAACATCATGCCACCTTCGGGTGTTCAATGGCACTGACCCGCCCGTCCATGTCCGCCAAGGCGTCCATGTCCTCGGGGGCATAGGCCAGCGCATGCACTAGGAAATAACCCAGATCGGTTTCGACCGTCAGGGTCCCCGGCGTCAGCGTGATCGAATTGGCAAAGATCACCTGGCCCAGATCGGTTTTCTGCGTATGAGGCACCGAGAACAGATGTTGAACGATTGGCATTTTCGGCGACAGGACAATCCGCGTTACGGACCAGCTCGACTTGGCGATTTCAGCCAACAGCCAAATAAAATATCCGACCGACGCCAGCGGCTTCAGCCGGATTTCGACCCGGTCACCGTCTACTGTATCCATGCGTTGCAGCACGTAGACCACCAGCACGACAGAAACGGCACCCAGCCCGACCACCATCGTGGTGTAAACACCCGACATCAGCAGCCACAGGCCAGCGAGAACAACAGCAGTTCCGATTACGCGCACCCGAAGCCCCCACCCTGTCGACAGCCGCAGCCATGAATATCAGGGGGCACTGGCCGTTCTTGTTTTATCGATTCGGATAATTGTAAAAAAACTTTTCATCTTTGTACACCGGAACCCATTGGCCCTGCACAATTCTGGTGGCGATTGACGGCTCAGGACAAGCAGCGCAATTGTGCTGACGGGATCTTGATCGGGCGTGCCTCTGGCAAACCGGATCAAAACGGTGTTTCGTGGGGAGCAAACCCGGCCCCATGGAACCCCCCAGGACACCAGATGCCAGAGACCGAAACAGACGAAACGCGGCCAGACCGGCGCTCGGTGCTGCTCGTGGGGCTTGGGATCCTAGTCACAGGGGGGCTGGCCTATCGCGAAATCTGGCTGGCACCGGATTATGCGGGCAAGGCATTCAGCGTCTCCGAGGCCTACGATCTGGCTTCGGCAGGGCATATTTTGCTGATTGACATCCGCCGCCCGGACGAGTGGCGCGACACCGGCCTGCCCCAAGGTGCACTTCCGATCGACATGCGCAGCGACGATTTTACCGCCGCCCTGATCAAGGCTGCCGGAACCGACTTGACCAAGCCCATCGCCCTGATCTGTGCGCGGGGGGTACGCTCGGCCCGGCTGGCCAACCGTCTCAGCCAGGCGGGTTTTATTAACGTTGTCGATGTTCCCGAGGGCATGTTGGGATCAAGCGCGGGTCCCGGCTGGCTGGCCGCGAACCTGCCGGTGGAGCCCTATACCGGAGACGCGCAGTGATCCGAGCCCTGGGTCTTGTACTGGGCCTGTGCGTGATCGCGTCCACGGCACAGTCCGCCTGCGGTTCCGCCCCGACGGCCTGCAAGATGCCTGCCGGCGAATACCACATTGCGCTGCCGGAGTCCGGGTCCGCGCCAATCGTCGTATTCCTGCATGGTGCGGGCAGCAACGGGGCGAACGTGATGCGCAACACAGGCATGGTGAACAGCCTGCGCAGGCGGGGCTATGCCGTGCTGGCCCCGACCGGAGCCCGGATCTTTGGCAAAGGGCCGGGGCGCAGCTGGAATTTCCTGCCCGAAATGCAGGGCCGCGACGAAACCCGGTTCCTGCAGGATGTCGTTGCCGACGCCGCCGACCGCTTTGATCTGAACCCCAAGCGGGTGCTGCTGGCCGGGTTTTCCGCCGGCGGGTTCATGGTCAACTATCTGGCCTGCACCGCCCCTGACACATTTGCCGCCTATGCCCCGGTGTCAGGCGGCTTCTGGCGACCGCAACCCGAGCGTTGCGGCGGGCCGGTCAGGCTGTTTCACACCCACGGCTGGCGCGACGCCACCGTACCGCTTGAGGGTCGTTTTCTGGGCGAGGGCCGCTATCAGCAGGGCGACATCTTTGCCGGGCTTCAGCTCTGGCGCGCCACCAATCTGTGCGGCGATGAAAAACCCAGCAGCACCGCCCTGACCGATCCGTTCTGGCGCCGCAAATGGGAGGACTGCACCCAGGACAGCGCGCTGGAACTGGCGTTGTTTTCCGGCGCGCACCAGGTTCCGCCGGGCTGGGCCGACATGGTGCTCGACTGGTTCGAGACCCCGCTGAAAAATTGACTATTCCGCCGCGGTCGCCGCCGCGCGCCGATCAAGCCGGGCTTTCAACTCGCTGCGGTAATGCCGCGCCGCGCGCGTAATCAGCGGTTCGCGGTACACTTCGCGGGTGCCCATCCAGCCCCCCGCCATCGACAGGCCGCTCAAGGCCGACAGCGGCACGGCGCAGATCAGGCTGACGGCAATCGGCAATAACCAGGGCGAGACCACCCCCGCCACAATGCCGCTCGTCAACACCACTCCGCTCAGGGTTTCCAGCGCATGGCATTTCATCAGCGTGCCCAAGCCATATCGCCCGCCTTCGCGGGCCTGCGGTGACCAGCCGTGCTGCAAGCCCAGCCAGGTGCGGAACACGGCGATCATCTGTTGTACCATCAGGATCGGCGCATACAGCACCGACAGCAGCACTTCGGACAAGAACGACAGCGCAAACCGCCAGCCGCCACCAAAATCGCGGAACCGCGACCCCGTCAGCGGCAACGCGGCGATGCCCAACAGTTTCGGCGCCAACAGCATGGCATACATCAGCACGATGATCAGCACATGCCGCGCCTCGGTCATCTCCGGCCAGGTCGGCATCAGCGGGTTGGTTTCGCTGAAATAGGTCAGAACGCTGGCGTCCTCGGCCACCCCGATCAAGGCCCACATCACCAGCAGCGCAAACCAGATCGGCGACATCAGATAGCCCACCGCGCCGTGGAACATATGAAACCGGCTGATCGAACGGAAGCCCCGCGACCACAGCAGATTGAGGTGTTGCAGGTTGCCCTGACACCAGCGCCGGTCCCGCAGGATATGGTCGACCAGAGTCTGTGGCGTTTCCTCATAGCTGCCCCGAATGCGCGGCAAGAATCGCACGCCCCATCCGGCGCGGCGCAACAGTCCGGCCTCGACGAAATCGTGACTCATGATCAGCCTGTCCTGACCGCGCCAGGTGCGCAGATGCGGCAACCCGGCACAGGAGGCAAAGGCCTCGGTGCGGATGATAGCATTGTGCCCCCAATAGTTGCCTTCCTGACCGCACCAGCGCGACACCCCCTCGGCGAGGGCGGCACCATAAACACCGTTGGCAAACTGCTGCATCCGCGCAAACACCGATTGCGCACCGATCAGCTGCGGAAAGCTCTGGATCAGCCCTGCGCCCGGATCGGCCGACAGCGCCTCGGTCAGCCGCAGAATCGCCCGCCCGGTCATCAGGCTGTCGGCATCCAGAACAAGCATCGCCGGATAGTTTCCGCCCCAGTTTGCCACCCAGTCGGCAATGTTGCCCACCTTGCGATCCGTATTCTGTTGCCGACGGCGATAGTACAGGTTGACGCCCGGCAACAGCGAAGCCTGCAAGGCCAGAACGCTCTCCTGCTCTTGCGCCGCGATGGCGTCGTCCTGCGTATCGCTGAGGATGAACATCGAATAGTCATGCCCACCGCCATGGGCGCGCAGTTCTTCCAGCATCGATCGCGCATTGCCCAGAACATACCATGGCACCTCGTTATAAATCGGCATCAACAGAGCGACTTTCAGAGGCTGCGACCGGGTGCGAACCGTAGGGACACGCCGCTGCGACAACGAGAACATTCCCAACCCAACGGTGCTGACGGTGAAGGCGATCCAGAAAAAGTTGAAACAGATCAGAACCAGCAGGATTGCCTCGACCGCGCTCAGCCCTGCGTCGTCAAACCAGCCGTATATCACCCAGGTCAGGCCCAGCGTAGCCAGGATGGCCGGGCTGAACGCCATCAGACGCGCCCGCCAAAGGCCGCGCACCGGTGCCGCGCCAGGCGCGCTGCAGTCATGGAATACAGTATTGAAATCCTGTTCCGGCATCGCCACTGGTGCGCGTGGTGGCATGATATGCAAATCGCCGCTCATGCGGTCCACCGATACAGCCAGACTTCACTGGCCATCTGGTCGCCCTTGCGCAACTGGGCCCGCAATTCCACCATCTGGCGGTCGCCAGGCTCAAAGCCAAAGGCCAGACGCAGACCGCCGGTTTCAGGGTTGTGCTGCAACACGCCGGGCGTGGTCTCGACCTGCGGCGAGCTGACATGGATCTGAAGCGCGTCAATCCCGTCGTCAAACAGCGGATCGGCTTCGAAATCCACGGTCACCACGCGATTGCCGTGAAATCCCTGCCCCATCCGTGTGTTCAGCACGCGGGGATATTGCACCGCAACCGGCGCCTGCCCCCCCCAGCTGAGCCGATAGGACAGATCGATCCGCGCTCCGGGCGGATACGCGGTCGCAGGGCGCCAGAACGCGACGATATTGTCATAGATCTCGCGATCTGCCGGGATTTCGACCAGCGTCACCGCCCCGTTGCCCCAATCGCCGCGCGGTTCGACCCACACGCCGGGGCGACGATGGTAATGCGCTTCGAGATCGGCAAAATCCGACAGTTTGCGCGCGCGCTGCATCAACCCGAACCCGCGCGGTGCTGAATCGACAAAAGACGACACCTGCAACTGTTTTGGATTGGCCAGCGGTCGCCACAACACCTCGCCCGCGCCGTTCAGGATCATCAGACCGTCGCTGTCATGCACCGCCGGGCGGAAGTCGTCGAAACGATTGCGGTTGGTCTCGTCGAACAGGAACATGCTGGTCAACGGCCCGAACCCGACATGGTCCAGTTCCGCGCGCGCAAATAGCGTCGCCTGCACGTCCATGACGCAGGCGGCACCGGGGGTGATTTCGAACCGGTATGCCCCGGTCACGCTGGGGCTGTCCATCAGGGCGTGCACCACCATGCTGCGCTGGCCCGGTTCCGGACGCTCCAGCCAGAACCGGACAAAATCGGGGAACTCTTCGCCCGCCGGGTCGCCGGTGCGCAGGGCCACCCCCCGCGCGGACAGACCATAGACCTGACCCAGCCCGATGGCGCGAAAATAGCTGGCACCCTGAAACACGCAAAACTCGTCGGTCTGTCCCGGGCGGTGCATCTCGGTGCGCAACCGCAATCCCGAGAACCCCAGCGTCTCGTCCACCGGCAGATCGGGAACGCTCTCGGATTTCTCGAACATCGACAGATCGAACGCCACCTGCGATGCGGTGCCGTCTTGAACTGTGTCGACCTTGATCGCGCGGGGAAAGTACAATCCGGGCGTAAAGAAATCGACGTTGAAGGGCGCGTCGCTGCCATACCACAGGGCGGCCTCGGGTCGAAAACGGATCAGCTTGTACTGTTCATATGTCAGATCGCGCCACACCTGCGGCACGGTCTCGCGCGGCGTGTATCTGGTTGCGGCGCGGGCCTCGGCCATGGCCACGATCTGCGCGGGATCGAAGCCCGCGCCAGTGGCCCCGGCCACACCGGACGCAGCCAGTGCAAAGGCCGAAGTGGTGGCTAAAAAATGTCGACGTGTCAATGTCATGCGCGTTTGCTCCGCCACGGATGCGACTTGAACCAACCCGCGATATAGGCAACCGCAATAATCATTGCAAAGCCCGCGAGATTGACCAGCAAAACGGCGGCGGAACTCCGCCCGATCTGATCCAGAACAAAGCCCAACAGGCGGGCGACCGCCATCGAAAACACAAAAACCGCCAGCGATTGCTGACCGACCTTGGTGATGATTTTCAACACCACCTGCCAGACCTGTGCAAACGCACCGGTGCCCGCCGCGCGCAACCGCTGCCCACCCTCTCCGGCGGCGATCCAGGCCAGATAGGCCAACGCCAGAAAATGCAGGTACCGCAGCACGCCAAAGTTGGTCTTGTCGCGCAGGCTGAACCCGGTGGCGGTCTCTTGCGCGCTGAACAACGACCAGACCTCGCGGAAGCGCTCGCCCAGAGCCGGGCTGGCATCGTTTACCCAGTTGAACACCTTCCACGACCCGAATGGCGCGGTCAGGATCAGAAAGGCAAAACAGGCCCAGGCCAGCGTCCGCGACACCGGCGGAGCGGGCAACCAACCGCGCATCAGGGCGAAGCCGGTGAAAAACAGCAACTGCCAGCCAAACGGATTAAAGAACCACGGCCGTTCGGACCAGGGCTCGGCGGGCAGCGACAACAGGTTCAGCGTCGCCCCCAGCCAGATCACGATACTGGCAACGGCCACGGCCCGCAGATCGATACGGGCCAGCGCCATGAACAGCGGCATCAGCGCCAGCACCACCAGATACATCGGAAGAATGTCGAAATAGTTCGGCACATAGGTCAGGGTGAACATGCCGACGATCTGCGGCATCGGATCGGCAAAAAAGCGACCCAGGTTCAGCCCGTCGACATAGCTTTTATCGAACACGCCATAAGTGTCGAGCGCCGCCATCAGCATCGCAACAAAGAAGAACAGCCCGATATGCGCCCAATAGACCTGCCAGACCCGAAACACGACCCGCGCTGTGCCCATTGCCCAGCCCCTGCGCGCATAGGCCCCGCCAAAGGCGATGGCCGACGCCATGCCCGAACAGAACACAAAGATCTCGGTGGCATCGGACCAGCCGAACCGGGCCGGAATCCAGCTGCTCCAGGGGTTGAACGGGATATGCGCGATCAGGATGATGAACATCGCGATGCCGCGGTAGAAATCAAGCCGCGGGTCACGTTGGGCCGCCGCCGCAACAGGTGTCGCAGGCGGAGACAGGAATTGCGTGGGGGGCGAAACTGTCGCCATTGTCGTGTCCTGAGTAAGTAAAATCACTGAGCCGGAAGGCTTTGGGCACCGGCCTGCCCGCGACCAACCGCAATCAGATCGCGCCGGGCAGCGGCATAGGCATCCTCGGTTCCGGCACGGTACAACTGACGTTCGTTCAGAATCGCCTCGGCCTGATCAAGATGCCCGGCCCGCAGCCCTGCGTCGATGGTCAGGCGTTCAAATACATCACGTTGTGCGTGACTGCCACCCGCCATCTGCATGGCTGTGCGCGCGTGCAACAGTTGTGCAAAAGCCTCGCCATAACGCGCCTCGCCAAAGGCGCTCAGGCCCTGCGCCGCAGCCAGGCCCGGATCTGCCATTCGGGCATTCATGTCACCGGTACCCTGCGCATCCCGATGCATTCGGCCCAACATCTGTGCCACCTCGGCCTCGCGATTGTCCGCCGTGAGGGCCAGCAGATAGTGCAGGTCGGCAAAGATCAAACAGCCATCTTCCGTGCGCGCCGCGCTGAGATCGGCCAGTTCCCGCCACCGCGCTCCGACGTCGAAACCTTCCAGCTCCAACCGCATCAACAGAGAGGTGGCATTGGAGATGTCGCGGTAATCATCGGTCTTGTCGGCCCGGATGGCCGTGTCATACAGATCCAGCACCGCGTCGATCTGGCCCTGATCCAGATGCATCAGTGCCTTGTGCCACCAGACGTGGTAGCGGAAGTTGTTGCAATGGGACCAGGCCGCTTCGCGCCCCGCCAGCCAATCCAGCCCCTTGGCGGCGTTGCCTGTCATGTCATGCACATGCGCAACCGCATGCAGCCCCCATGCATCGTCCGGCGCGGTCCAAAGCGCCTGGCGCCCGACGATCTCGGCCCGTTCATAGTCGCCGGTTTCCTCGAGCGCAAAGGCGTGGCATCCCAACACGTACCCGTGCGCGGCATGGTCGGAGCGATAGGCAGGCAACACCCGCTCCAGCGACCGGCGCATGCCCTTGGCATCGCCCAGCACAAAGCGAACCGCATGGATGAGCTTCATTGCCAACGCGTCTTCGGGATGATCGCGCAGCACGTCTTCGAGCAGGCCGACAGCCCGCCGGGGCCAGCCTTGCATCCAGCTATCCAGCGCCTGGACATAACGCCGTTCGCGCAGATCGGCATGACCGGCGGCAAGACCGGACTGCGCCGCCGCAAGATCGTCGCGGGCAACCGTCAGCAGCTCTCGTCGCCCCAACAGCAGATAGAACATCCCCTTGACCGCATGTCCCAGAGCAAATCCCGGTTCGGCCTGCAAAACGGCCAGCAGATGCTTGGGCGTCACCGCAGCATGGGCCAAAAATCCCAGCATCGCGGCATTCCAGTCCTGCAGGCTGCCGGTTTGGGTCAGACTGGTTGGCTGGCCGAAAATGTCGTGCTGCATGCGCAAGTCCTGTTCTGTTAAGTGCGGTTCGCTCCGCATGACGCTTAACAAACTGTAAGCCCTTGAAATATCTCTATCGACGCCACTCGCGTATTGGTGAAAGCCCGTGTGGGCAATGCGAGGATTGTTGCCATCGGCCGCTCGTCATTTGGGCGGATTGCCGCGCGGCGTGGGGCCAAATGATGCGGCGGAACGACAACAAGGCCAACGCCCCGCCACCAGCGGCGCAATCGAATCGGGGTCAGAGACGGCCGTCGTAGGCCGCCGGATCGATCTGCGCCGCAATCACCGTAAACCGATCGGCATCCATCGCATGCTGCAAGGCCGCGCGCAGCTCGCCGCGGTTGCGCACCGTGACCCCGTTGCCGCCAAAGGCCTGCCCCATCGCGGCAAAATCGTGCCGGGCGAAATCAACGCCGAGATTGGGCATCTGACGCTGACGCTGTTTCAGCTCGATCAACGCCAGACTGGCATCGACAAACACGACAAAGATCGCCGCCGTGCCAAGTTCGGCTGCCGTTGCCAGTTCGCCCGCCACCATCAAAAGGCCCGCGTCGCCGGAAAAGCTGACCACCGGTCGGGCCGGTTCCGACAACTTTAGTCCGATGGCCATTGGAACCGCACACCCCATGGTGCACAGCGCCGAAGACTGGATCAGACCACGCGCCTCGTGACAGGACCACATCTGCGACAGCAGGATGCGGTGTGCGCCGCTGTCGGCGGTGGCCAGCGTCTCGGCGGGCAACACAGCGCGGGTTTCGGCGATGATGGCGGCCGGACCCCATGGCTCGTCTACCGGAAAGGCCTGTGCCAGACCGGCCTTTGCCGCAGCCGGTTCGCCCCGAGGCCAGGTCGCCTGAGCCTTGACGTTTTGTGCCAGCGCTTCCAGCGTTGCGCCGATATCCGCCACAAAATGCAGGCCGGCCTGATGCATATAGTGGCTGTTCGCTTCTGCCGCGATGTCGATGACGTTCTGGCGCAGCGGATCCCAGGCCTCGCGCCAGCCGGGGCGCATCTCGATCGGATCGTACCCGATGGCAAGTATCAGATCGGCCCGTTCCACCAGCGGCAAAAGCTGGCGGTCGGCCAGCGGGGACAGCCCCGCCGCCCCCAGACACAGGGGATGATCCTCGTCGACCACGCCTTTTGCCTTGTAGGTGGTCACAAAGGGAATGGCGAAATGCTCGACAAACGCCCGCAGCACCGGGCCGATGTCCGCGCTCAACACATCCAGACCGATCACCACCAGCGGTCGCTCGGCCTGTGTCAGCCACGCCTTGGCCAGCGCCAGATCTGCCCCTTGGGGCACCACCTTGCCGATCGCCGCGCGCCGCCGCCGTGGCGCTGACGGGGCCGGCGCATCCGCAACATTGATCGGAACGTCAACATGCACCGGGCCCGGGCGCGGGTCGGTCGCGATTGTCACCGCCTTGTCGGCAATTGTATCCGCCCCCCCGGACGTCAGCCGGAAACTTGCCTTGGTGATCGGGCGAAACACCGCCTGATGATCCAGAACCTGATGGGTATAGGTCAGCGCCTCGTCGGCATCGACACAGCCGGTCAGGACGATCATCGGCACCCGGTCTTGCAACGCGTTGGCCACCACATTGACACCGTTCATCGCGCCGGGTCCCAGCGTCGCCACCAGAAGGGCCGGTGCATGGTCGCGATGATGCACGCCTTCGGCCATGAAACCGGCAGCATTTTCGTGCTTGGCCAGATGAAAGGCAATTCCGGCCCGCTCCAACGCATCAACCAGCGTCAGAACCTCGCCGCCGGGCATACCGAATGCATGGCGGCACCCCGCCTCGTACAACCGTTGCGCCAAAACATCGGCGGCACGAAGGGTCTGGTCGGGCATGAGGCGGGCTCCGGTGATTTCTGCCGGTGCAGATTGCCCGGCCCGGCTCCCTTCGCAACCCCGGTCACAGCAGTGTGACTACTGTGTCGCAGCCGTGGCGATGGCGGCAAACCGGGCATCCAGCGCCAGGGCCAATGCCGCCAGGTCCTCGCCACCTTCTTCCATATAGGGCATGAGGACATGGCTCGGGGTCTTATAGGACAGGGTGCCTCGGCCATCCGGATTTTCGGTGACATAGAACCGGATCGGCGTCTCGATCATCGCCGCTGTGGACAGCGCAAGAATCTGAACTGCAAAATCATTGTTGAACACGCCAATGACCCGGTTGCCGGCAATGGTGATGCCACGGCTGGCCGCCCTCTGGGTCGGGCCGGCCTCGGTCACAACGCCCATGCCATTGGCTCCGGCCGCGGATTTCACCGCCTCGATCAACTCGGCATAGGGTTTGTCGGTTGCCTGTACCACCCAGCCTTCGCGCGCGGTCAGCCCCTGTGCCAACAGGCTGTTGACCCAGATCAGGCTGCAAATCGGGATCCAAAGCAGGCCTGCGCGCATCGGGTCTCTCGTGTTGTGCCGGTTCAGACCACCCTGCACGCGCCAGCCGCGTTTGGATAGTCACAATCACGTATTGCGGCAGCCCCCGCTTGCACGGCGATCAAAAGCGGATAGAACCGCGTCATGCAGCATCCTGACCTTCCCCTTACCCATGACCTGGTCCTGATCGGCGGCGGCCACACACATGCGCTGGTTCTGCGCAAATGGGGCATGCGCCCGCTGCCCGGTGCGCGGGTCACGCTGATCAACCCCGGTCCGACCGCCCCCTATTCCGGCATGCTGCCCGGATTTATCGCCGGTCACTATACGCGCGACGAATTGGATATCGACCTTATCCGACTGGCGCGATTTGCCGGGGCGCGGATCGTGTTGGGCGCAGCACAGGACATCGACCTCACCCACCGGCACGTGATCGTGCCGGACCGCCCGCCGATTGCATTTGACGTCTGCTCGATCGATGTGGGCATCACCTCGGCCATGCCGACCCTGCCAGGCTTTGAAGACCACGCGATACCGGCCAAACCACTGGGCCGGTTCGCCGCACAGTGGGACACCTATCTGGCGGGCACCACACCTGCACGGATAGTCGTGCTGGGCGCGGGCGTCGCCGGGGCGGAGCTGGCGATGGCCATGACCCATGCGCTGCGGACGCGTGACCGGGACGGCACCGTCACCCTGATCGACCGCTCCGACGCCCTGACGGCCATTGGGGCCGCCGCAGGCGACCGGGTTCTGCGGCAGATGAATGACCTGGGTATCACGGTGCTGACCAACACCAAAATCGCCAGGGTGACCGGGCAGGCTGTCATGTTGTCAGATGGCCGCGCCATTGAGGCCGATTTTGTCACCGGTGCCGCCGGAGCGCGGCCTTATGACTGGCTGGCGAACACCGGTCTGACACATGACCACGGGTTCATTTCGGTCGATGCCACACTGCAAACCAGCGACCCGGCGGTCTTTGCGGTCGGGGACTGTGCCCAAATGACGGCCGCGCCACGCCCCAAGGCCGGGGTCTATGCGGTGCGGCAGGCACCGATCCTGTATGACAACCTGTGCGCCGCACTCGCGGGTGGCCCGATGCGACGGTACCGGCCACAGCAGGGCTATCTCAAGCTGGTATCTCTGGGCGGACAATCGGCGCTGGCAGAGCGGTTCGGGCTTGCGCTCAGCGGTCCCTCGATGTGGCGCTGGAAGGATCGTATCGACCGCAAATTCATGAACCGGTTCCGCGATCTGCCCGCCATGGGGGCCGTCGATCTGCCGCCGGTGCACACCACCGGGCTGGTCGAGGCGATGGGCGACAAACCGATGTGCGGCGGATGTGGGGCCAAGGTCGGGCGCGGGGCGCTGCGCGACGTCCTGGCGGAGTTGCCCGCCAATCAACGTGACGACATCACCGCCCTTCCCGGCGACGACGCGGCCTTGCTGCAAACCGGCGGTGCGCAGCAGGTGATGACATCCGACCACCTGCGCGCCTTTGTGAACGATCCGGTGATCATGACCCGCATCGCCGCCATTCACGCGCTGGGGGATATCTGGGCGATGGGGGCCGCGCCACAAGCCGCCACCGCAACCGTCATTCTGCCGCGCCTGTCTGCGCCGATGCAGCAACGCACCCTGCTTGAAATCATGCAGACCGCCAACGAAACCATCCGCGCCGCCGGGGCCGAGATCGTTGGTGGCCACACCTCGGTCGGCAGTGAGCTGACCATCGGGTTCACCCTCACCGGCCTGTGCGACCGCGCCCCGATCACCCTGGCGGGCGGGCGGGCGGGAGATGTGCTGATCCTGACCAAACCGCTGGGAAGCGGGGTTCTGATGGCGGCAGAAATGGCCGGAAAGGCCAAAGGGGCGTGGATTGCAGCGGCGATCCGGCAAATGACTCAATCACAGGCGAAGGCATCGCAGATTCTGGCCATGGCCCATGCAATGACCGACGTCACCGGGTTTGGCCTGGCCGGTCATCTGCTTGGGATCTGCGAGGCCTCGGGTACCGGTGCGACGCTTGATCTGGCCGCGATACCGGTGATGGCGGGCGCAGAGCAGATGGCCGGTGCCGGGGTGCGCTCCACCCTGTTCGCCGCCAATCGTGTGCAGGTTCCCTCGCTTCCTGACGGCGGCAAGGCCGATCTGCTGTTTGATCCGCAAACCGCGGGCGGGCTGCTTGCGGCGGTCAAGGCGGATCGGGCCGATGATATGGTAGCGGAGCTAAAGCAACAGGGTTATCCTGCGGCCAGGGTCGGCGTGCTGACCTCTGAAACCGCTCAGATTGCGCTGGGGTCCGGCTGAACACCGGCCATCAACACCCGTTCTATTTCTGACGCCGCCCTGTCCAGCCCGGATGCGTCCAGGGCAGAGGCCTGCACCCGCGCAATCACCGGGGCATCCACGGCCAGGCGCGACTTGTCGTAAGACGGGTCGTAGTGCTGCTGCATCAGATCGCGGGTCAATCCGGGCTTGTCTCCGGCCTCGATCCGTTCGAACCAGCCATCGACGATGGCGTGACCACGATGGGGCCGCAGCTTGTCCAGTTGCGTCATCAGGCTGTCGGCCTCTGACAAGATATCATCATAAGCCCGCACCAGATAATCGGTCCGCGCCGAAATCGGGGCGGTGATCGCGATCCGGGGGGCCGTTTTCATCGCCCCCCATACACTCGGCGGCAGAAACAGCCGCCCGATCTTGCTGGACTCTGCCTCAATCAGCACCGGTCGCGCCGGATCCAGCGCGCTCAGGGCCACGGCCAGTCGGGTCTCGAACGCTTTCTGACTGGGCTGACCGCCCGGCATCTGCCCCAAAAGCGATCCGCGATGCCCGGCCAGCCCCTCAAGGTCCAGCATCTGCCCGCCGCGCGCCTCCACCAGATGCAGCAATTCGGTCTTGGCCGTGCCGGTGTACCCGTCCAGCGCAATCAGGCGATGCGGCAGCGGCTGTTGGTACAGGGCCGCATTCACCAGCCTGCGATAGCTGCGATAACCGCCTTCGATCACTTCGGACCGCCAGCCGATCTGGCCCAGCATCCAGCCAAACGAGCCCGACCGCTGCCCGCCTCTCCAGCAATAGACCAGAGGCCGCCAGCCGCCGTCGAAATCGCGCAGGGTGGTGTCGATATGTGCGGCGGTGTTGCGAAACACCAGTGCCGCACCGATCTTGCGGGCCAGAAACGGGCTTTGCTGCACATAGATCGTTCCGACCTCGGCGCGTTCGTCATTGTCCAGCACCGGCAGGTTGATCGCCCCGGGCACATGATCTTCGGCATATTCGGCGGGGCTGCGCACGTCGATCACGGTATCAAAGCCGTGGTTCAAGAGGGCGGTCAGCGTATCAAAGCGTTGCGACATACCCCCCTGTAGCGCGCCGCGTGTCCGGGCGAAAGTCCGCGATTATGCGACCAGTGGATCGATCAGCCCGGCCCCGGTGGCGCGGTTGGCATTCACCGCCGGATCGACCCGATGAAATTGCAGCACATCCTCTGCGCCCGGTCGCATCAGCTGCGCCGCCCCTCTGCCCGCCTCTCCCAGCCACAATGGCCAGTCCGACGGCTCCAGGATCAGCGGCATCCGGCGGTGTATGCCCGACAGGGTGCGATTGGCCGCCGTGGTGACGATAGCGCAGGTATCTTGGGGCATTTCCCTGCCCCACCCCTGCCAGACACCGGCAAAGGCAATCGCGGCCGCATCGGTTCGCCGGATATACCATGGCAGCCGGTTGCCGGCCTCGTCTTTGGTCCATTCATAAAAACCGCTCGCAACGATCAGGCACCGCCGCTTGCGGCAGGCCAGACGAAACGCCGGCTTTTCTGCCAATGTCTCGGCGCGGGCGTTGATCAGCAGGGGCCCGGCATTCTCCGCCGTGTACCAATGCGGCAGAAACCCCCAGCGCATCGCCACCAGCCGCCGCCCGGTTTCCCCCTGGCACACCACATGCACGGCGTTGGTCGGGCAGACGTTATAGTTGGGCACCTGCGGCATCCTGTTCGCCGGCCGCGCGGCAAACAGTTGCGCCATGGCATCGCCGGGCAGGGTTATGGCAAAGCGTCCACACATGCCGGTCAGCAAGGACCGGAACGAAGTGCGCGGCCATTCCGCACCATCGTCCGGCGGTTACTTCTGGCTGATTCGCCCGTCCAAATAGGGCTGATAAGGCTTGTTTTCCGCCAGGAATTCGGCCGTCACATCGGCCAGATCGGGACCATAGTCATAAGCGTCCTTGTCATCGCCCGCGAACATCTTGAAGCCGTCGCCGCCATTGCGGACATAGTTGTTGGTGACCACCAGATAGCTGGCCGCCGGATCGATCGGGGCAAAACCGTCCTCGGTGGCAACCATCACCTCGATGATGCGGCCTTGGTTCGGGGCCACGGACGGATCCCAGGTGAATTTCAGCCCGGCCACTTGCGGGAACCGGCCCTTGACCTCTTCCACCTGGCTGACCCCGTTCTCAAGCGCGTCGATCACGGTCTGTCCACTGATCCGAAAAGTCGACAACGTGTTCTGGAACGGCAGCACGGTCAGGACCTCGCCCATGGTCACGTCGCCCGCATCGATACTGGCGCGCAGCCCGCCGGAATTGGCAATCGCGATCTGTGCGCCCTGATCCGCGACCCGGTTCAGCATCGCATCGGCCACAAGGTTGCCCATCTCGCATTCCTGCACCCGGCAAACATCACGCTCGCCATTGATCGGAGCCGCCGCCGCCGCCACCACCTGATTACGGATTTCCTCGAGCGGGGCGGCCAATTCGGCAATCCGTGTCACGGTCGCCTCGTCCTGCACCACGGTGCCATCCATCACAATCGGCTCGCCCACCGCCTGGGTCAAGTTGCCGTTGTCATCAAAGGTAACGTTCAGCTCGCCCAGGAACTTGCCATAGGCATAGGCCTGCACAATCGCCGTATCGCCCACCATCGTCGGATAGGGACCGACGGCACCGTCCCTGGCGTTACTGAGCAGGGTGTTGGAATGCCCGCCCACGATCACGTCGACCCCGGTCGTTTCCGCCGCGACCCGCTTATCGACCGCATAGCCGGAATGGCTGAGCACGATGATCTTGTTGACCCCCTCGGCCGTCAGGCGATCGACCTCGGCCTGTACCGCCGCGACCGGGTCGGAAAAGGTGATGTTCGGTCCCGGCGCGGCCAGATCGCCGGTGTCCTCGGGTGTCAGCCCGATCAGACCCAGCTTTTGCCCGCCGCGTTCGATCACGGTGGATTTCTGCAACTTGCCTGCCAGCAATTCTTCGGCGGATATGTCGGCATTGGACATCAACACCGGAAAATCGACCGCATCCATAAAACCGCGCAATACTGCGGGGCCATCGTCGAATTCGTGGTTGCCCACGGTCATCGCATCATAGCCCAGCTTGTTCATCATCTCAGCCGCGACCTTGCCCTTGTAATAGGTATAAAACAAAGTGCCCTGGAACTGGTCGCCCCCATCCACCAGGATCGATGTGTCCGACCGTGCCCGCGCATCCGCAATCGCCGTGACCAGCCGGGCGATGCCGCCAAAACACTTGCCCTCGGCATTGTCCGCAGGGTCGCAACCGCTGTCATATTTGCTGATCGGCTCGAACCGGGCGTGAAAGTCGTTGGTATGCAGGATGGTCAGCGCATAGTCGGCGGTCGCAACACCGGCGGTCAGGCCAAGGGCCGCAGCGCAAGTCAGAAGGCGGGTCAGCATGATGGATCTCCCAGGTTTTTTTCGTTTCGTATTTGGCCAGATCGTGCGCCGCTTTGGCGCGCGTGTCAAAGGGAGAGGCGGCACATTGCCAAACCGGCTTGACCCGTGAAACCGTGCAGGGCATCACCGCCACCATGCTGATATACAAAATTTTCCGCGCCGACGAATGGGCCACCTTGCAACAGCAGGGGGAAACCACCGGCGCGCCGGTCGATCTGGCCGATGGTTTCGTGCATTTTTCGACCGCAGCACAGGTGGCGGAAACTGCGGCCAAGCACTTTGCCGGGGTCGACCACCTGCACCTGCTGGCGATGGACTCCGATGCGATGGGCGATGCGCTGAAATGGGAACCTTCGCGCGGCGGAGCACTGTTTCCGCATCTTTATCGCCCTCTGCGGCTGGACGAGGTGATCTGGGCCAAACCCCTGCCGCTGATCGACGGAACACATGTGTTTCCGGGCGGCATGACATGAGCCGGCTGGAAAAGCTGGGTCTGGCGCTGTTGCACCGGGTTGATCCGGAAACTGCACACGGGCTGGCCATGCGCGCGTTGCAGGCCGGGCTGACCGCCACGCCAGGGCCGGTCACGTCGGATCGCCTGCGCTGTACCCTGGCCGGGATCAACCTGCCCAACCCGGTCGGGCTGGCGGCCGGGTTCGACAAGAACGCCACCGCCCTGCGCCCGCTGTCGCGCGCCGGATTCGGGTTCATCGAGGTTGGAGCCGCCACCCCCCGCCCGCAACCGGGCAACCCGCGCCCGCGCCTGTTCCGGCTGACCGAAGACCGGGCCGCGATCAACCGGTTCGGCTTTAACAACGAGGGCATGCAAGCCATCGGCGCGCGCCTCACGCAACGCCCAGCCGGTGCGGTGATCGGGCTGAATCTGGGGGCCAACAAGGACAGCGACGACAGGCCCGGAGATTTCGCGCGGGTTCTGCGTCACTGCGGGGCACATCTGGACTTTGCCACTGTCAACGTGTCGTCCCCCAACACCGAGAAACTGCGCGACCTGCAAGGCAAGGCGGCACTCAGCGCGCTGCTGAACGATGTGCTGCAAACCCGCGACACCCTGCCCCGCCCCATTCCGGTGTTCCTGAAAATCGCACCGGATCTGACCCCGGACGAGCTGGCCGATATCGCGGACGTGGCCCGCGAAACCCGCATCGATGCGGTGATCGCCACCAATACAACGCTGGACCGCGACGGGTTGCACAGCGCCCATCGCGAACAGGCCGGCGGGTTGTCGGGCGCGCCGCTGTTTGACAAATCCACCCGCGTTCTGGCCCATCTCAGCCGTCGGCTGGATGGCTCTATCCCGCTGATCGGGGTCGGGGGCATCGGCAGCGCCGAGCAGGCCTATGCCAAGATCTGTGCCGGAGCGTCGGCGGTGCAGCTCTATACCGCGCTGGTCTATGGCGGGCTGGCGCTGGCCCATGACATTGCAAGCGGGCTGGACCGCTTGCTGAAACGGGACGGATTTGCCAACGTGTCCCAGGCCGTGGCAAGCAAACGAGAGGATTGGCTGTGATCGAATTCTGGCACAACCCGCGCTGTTCCAAATCGCGTCAGGCGCTGACGCTGTTACAGGCGCGCGGCATCGAGATTCGCGAGCGGCGATATCTGGAAGAGGCCCCCAGCCTGGAGGAACTCGCATCGGTCCGCGCAGCCCTGGGACAGCCTCCGGCGGTCGATATGATGCGCGTGGGCGAGAAGCTGTTTCGCGAGCTGGGGCTGAGCAAGACGGACGATGACGCCACCCTGATGCAGGCCATGGCCGATCATCCGATCCTGATCGAGCGCCCGTTGGCCATCTCCGGCCGCCGCGCGGTGATCGGCCGTCCGCCTGAACGGGTACTGGAACTGCTTTAGAGTGCCCCCGCCCCGGCCGCACGTTCCAGAGCCGGATAGCGCGCGCCCAGGGTGATCGCACGGGCGACGAAGGAAAACAGAAAGGCGATCCACAGACCGTGATTGCCATGATCCGGCACCAGCAACAGCGCCGCCACGACATAGGCCCCGGTAGACAGGATCGCCATGTTGCGCATGTCTCTGGTACGGGTTGCGCCGATGAACACACCATCCAGCATCCAGCTGGCCACCCCCAGCAACGGCACCATCAACATATAGGACAGATAGACGCGCGCTTCGGCCCGCACTTCGGGCGCTTTGGCCATCAGATCGATGATCGCCCCGCCCCACAGCGCAAAGGCCAGCGACAACAGCACTGTGCCCACCACGGCCCAGAACGACGCCAGCAGGATGCTACGGCGCAGGCGCGTCACACTGGCGGCCCCCACGGCCTGCCCCACCAGCGCCTCGGCGGAAAACGCAAAGCCGTCCAGCGCATAGGCGGTGATCTCGATGAACTGCAACAACACCTGGTTTGCCGCCAGAGTCACATCGCCAAAGCCGGAGCCCAAGAACAGGAACGACACAAAGATCGCCATCAGCAGCAGCGAACGTATCAGGATATCCACGTTGACCACCACCATGTGCCGCAGCCGTTCGCGGTCAAACACCCGCGCCCAGTTGCGCCAGGCCGGATTGGCAAATGCGTCCCGGCACAGCCACAAGGCCAGCGCAAAACCGCTCCACTCGGCCAGAAAGGTGGCAAAAGCGACCCCGTTCACACCCCAGCCCAGCCCCAGCACGAACCACAGATCCAGCAGGATGTTCAGCCCGTTCATCCAGACCTGCAACACCAGCACGCCGCGGGTGCGCTCCTGTGCGATAAGCCAGCCGGTGATGCCGAAAATCGCGATTGCCGCCGGGGCGGACCAGACCCGGATCTGCATATATCCGCGCGCCATCGCCTCGACCTCGCGCGAGGCCGGGGACACCTGAAAAGCGCCCCAGAACAGCGGCACCTGCAACACGATGACCGCCGTTCCGCCCAACACGCCAACCATGACCGCACGGGTCAACAACGCGGTGACCTCGCCCATCCGCCCGGCCCCCAGCGCCTGGCTGGTCAACCCCGTGGTGCCCATGCGCAGAAAGCCAAAGAACCAGTACAGCGAGGCAATGATGATCGCCCCGATCCCGACCGCTCCAATCGGAGCGGCCAGCCCAAGCTGGCCCACGACGCCAGTATCCACCGCACCCAGAATCGGCACCGTAGCATTGGAAATGACAATCGGAATCGCGATCTTCAGCACCCGGGCATGGGTAATGCCCGGCGCGGTCTCAGCCATTGTCGGGCGCGTCGCGCGGCGGCATCAGAAAATGCCCGGCGGCCTGGGCGAACAGCTTGTCGCGATTGTCCTGCCAGGCTTCGACCCGCATCGAGGCATAGCGCCGCCCGGACCGGCTGACCGTGGCGCGGGCATAAGCATCCCGCGGCAGCCCCGAGCGCAGATAATCGACGGTAAAGTTGATCGTCTTGGGCAGGCGGGGCAGATCCTCGGCCCCCATCTTCTCGGGGTCGAAAGCCCCCGATTCGATATCCGGCCACAGATAGGCCCAGCTGAGCGTGATGATCATCGTGGTTTCCAGGAACGCCGCCGTGACACCGCCGTGGATCGCGGGCAGGAACGGATTGCCAATCAGCTTGTCGTCAAAATTCAGCAACGCGGTCAACTCGTCTCCGCGGCGTTCGAATTCGATTCCCAGAAAGCGGATATAGGGCACGCCTTCGACCAGCGCCTTGAGCGCGGCATCGCGGCGCTGCTTGACCACCTGGATCGGTTCGGGACGGGGGCGCGACATCAGCGACGCTCGACCGTGAATGCGCCGGACGCCGTCGCGACCGGGCGGTCTGCGTCATCATCCGTCGCCGTGGCGCGGACAAAGGCGACCGACCGGGTGATGTGATAGCAGGTGGCCGAGGTCCGGATTGTCTGCCCCGGCGTGGCGGCGCGCATATAATCGATGCGCAGATCGATTGTGGCCGTACCGCCCGGGGCCGACGGGTGGCTCATCACTGCCGCACCACAGCAGGTATCCATCATCGCCGACACCGCCCCCCCATGCACGACGCCGGTTTTCGGGTCGCCCACCAGTTTCTTGTCATACGCCATTTCAATCTGCGCATTGCCAGCGCCGATATCGGTCAGCCGCATGCCCAGCGCCTTTGCGTGTGGAATCGCCTCGATGAATTTCCGCGCCAGTTCCACCTTGTCCACCATGGCCGATCCCCTTGTCTTGCCTTTACCGCCTTTATGATCAGTGCGGCGACAAAAGGGCAACCCCGGCGGTTGCGCTTGGCGAAACATGGGCTTACCGTCAGCGCAACGAAAAGAGGGATCCATGGCTGACTTACGTTTGTCATTCAAGGAGATGTGCGCCGAGTTCGATGTGACTCCGCGGACACTGCGGTATTACGAATACATTGAATTGCTTCAGCCCGACCGCGAGCGTCGCGCGCGCTTCTATGGGCCGCGCGAATGCGCCCGCATGAAACTGATCATGCGCGGTCGCAAGTTCGGGTTTCAGCTGGAAGAGATCCGCCAATGGCTGATGATCTACGAAAACGAA
Organism: Sedimentitalea nanhaiensis DSM 24252; assembly: GCF_000473225.1. Lineage (GTDB taxonomy): Bacteria > Pseudomonadota > Alphaproteobacteria > Rhodobacterales > Rhodobacteraceae > Sedimentitalea > Sedimentitalea nanhaiensis. The sequence continues at coordinate 3,511,578 of NZ_KI421509.1, read as the reverse complement.
GGCAATGCAGCCCAGATGCAGGCCTTCGTGGACATGGCCGACCGTCAAATGCAGGAATTGGAAAACCAGCGCGAGCAGCTGGACGAGGCTATGTCCGAATTGAAAACCCTGCGCGACGCAACAGCCAAGATCGTGACCTGATTGCGCCACATCTGCCTGCTAGCAGAGCGCATCGAACTGGTCCGGGCGTGATTCACGGATCCGTTTCATTGTCGGCGGTGGGATCGGGGAAATGCTCTTACGTCACAAAATGCGTGACGCAACGTCCGACTTACGTCAACGTCAATCACATGTTGTAAACCCACCAAATGATCCTCATCTCATTGCCACAGTGGATGGCAAACGGGAGTATTCTTGATGTCTGAAGAGACAATGACGATCCGCCAAATGTGCGACGCCTTTGATGTGACGCCCAGAACCTTGCGCTTTTACGAGTCCAAGGAACTGCTGTTCCCCGAACGCGCGGGCCAGAAGCGGCTGTTTACCAAACGTGACCGGGCCCGGCTGAAACTGATCATGCGCGGCAAGCGGTTCGGCTTCAGCCTTGAGGAAATCCGCCAGTTGCTGGACCTGTACCATTTGGGCGACCAGCAACAGACCCAGTTGGCGCGCACCGTTGCAATTGCACGTGATCGCCTGGCCGACATGGAGCGTCAGCGCGACGATCTGATCCAGACCATTAACGAAATGAAGATGCAGCTGGAATGGGGAGAAAAGATCCTCGCCAGTGCGGCTGAACAGAAAAAGGCAGCCGAATAAGGCCCGTCTTCAATCCAGAACTCAAAAATTCCCGGAAAATCTCGGAGTCCAGATATGCCCAGCTATACCGCGCCAACCAAAGACATGCAGTTTCTACTGCACGACGTTCTCAAGATCACCGAAGCCGAGATTCCCGGCTATGACGAGTTGGAGCGCGATTTCACCGGCGCGATCCTGGAAGAGGCCGGCAAGATCAGCTCTGCGGTTCTGCAACCGCTGAACACCATTGGCGATACCGAAGGCTGCACGCTGGAAAACGGCGTCGTGCGCACCCCGACCGGGTTCAAGGCCGCATTTGAGCAGGTCAAGGAAGGCGGCTGGCCCGGTCTGGACATGCCCGAAGAATACGGCGGGCAGAACATGCCCTACGTTCTGGGCACGGCGGTCGGGGAAATGTTCTCGGCCTCCAACCAGGCCTTTACCATGTATCAGGGCCTGACCCACGGTGCCGCCAGCGCGATCCTGGCCCATGGCAGCGACGAGCAGAAAAACACCTACCTGCCCAAGATGGTCGCCTGCGACTGGACCGGCACCATGAACCTGACCGAGCCCCATTGCGGCACCGACCTGGGCCTGATGCGCACCAAAGCCGAACCGCAGGCCGACGGCAGCTTCAAAATCACCGGCCAAAAGATTTTCATCTCGGCCGGCGAGCATGACATGTCCGACAACATCATCCACCTGGTGCTGGCCAAGATCACCGGCGGCCCCGAAGGCATCAAGGGCGTGTCGCTGTTCATCGTTCCCAAATTCATGGTCAACGAAGATGGCAGCCTGGGCGCGCGCAACGGTGTCGCCTGTGGCAATCTCGAAGAAAAGATGGGCATCCACGGCAACTCGACCTGCGTGATGAACTATGACGGCGCCACCGGCTATCTGCTGGGTCAGGAACACAAGGGCATGCGCGCCATGTTCACCATGATGAACGAAGCCCGTCTGGGCGTCGGAATGCAGGGGCTGGCGCAGGCCGACGCCGCTTATCAGAATGCGGTGATCTATGCCAAGGACCGCCTGCAGGGCCGCGCCGTGACAGGCGCCGAAAACCCCGATGGCCCCGCCGATCCGTTGATCGTACACCCGGACATTCGCCGCAGCCTGATGGATCAGAAATCGTTCACCGAGGGCGCGCGGGCTTTCATCCTTTGGGGGGCCACGATGATCGACCGGGCCCACCGCGGCGGCGATGCCGATGCGGACGGGCTGATCTCGCTGCTGACACCGGTGATCAAGGGCTTCCTGACCGACAAGGGCTATGACATGACCGTGCAGGCACAGCAGATTTACGGCGGGCATGGCTATATCGAAGAATGGGGCATGTCGCAGTACACCCGCGATGCCCGTATCGCGATGATCTATGAAGGTGCCAATGGCGTTCAGGCGCTGGACCTGGTGGGGCGCAAGCTGGCGCAGGACGGCGGCAAACACGTGATGGCATTCTTTGACATGGTGAAATCCTATATCAAGGAGAACGCCGGTCAGGACGACGCCTTTGACCGGGATTTCATCGAGCCGCTGAAAGCCGCGTCCAAGGACCTGCAGGCCGCTGGCATGTACTTCATGCAGAACGGCATGAAGAACCCCAACCACGCGCTGGCCGGGTCCAACGACTTCATGCACATGTTCGGCCATGTCTGCCTGGGTCTGATGTGGGCACGGATGGCCAAGACCTCGGCCGATGCGCTGGCCGCAGGCACAGGGGACGCTACGTTCCACGAGACAAAGCTGGCCACCGGGCGCTATTACATGGCGCGTCAGCTTCCTGCGACAGCCATGCATCTGACCCGCATCCAAACCGGAGCGGATACGGTGATGGCGCTGGACGCCGCCAACTTCTGATCGCCCAATGGCGGCCCGGTTTCCGCCGGGCCGCTGTGGGCATCTTCTTGATTTGGGTTGGAAATGCCAAAGCGCTTTCGCCTGCCCCGTGCGTGCCGGATGCACTGACCAAAACGCTGCTGCGATCAAGGAAACGGATGAATACCCAGGCGACGGCCTTCCCCGGATGGGCAGCCCCACCGGAACGACACGAATTTGGGCATGTCTCGGTCCGGCGGGGCATTGCCGTTTACCGCATTGGCTCTCCAGCCGACGTGGCATGAAAAAAATGCGGCGTTAATCTTAACAAAAGGTAAAGGCAAATCGCGGATAGGTTGTTTTCTTAATAAAATTTTCACAACTTGCGCCAGCACGGCATCGTGGCAACAGGCGACTTCGGGGAGAAACGGACAATGACAATCAAGCTTTATTGCTTTGGCGAAAGCGGCAATGCCTACAAGGCGGCCCTGACCCTACAACTCAGCGGGCTGGAATGGGAACCGGTCTATGTCGACTTTTTCAACGGCGAGACCCGCACCCCCGAATTTCGCGCCATCAACGCGATGGGCGAAGTCCCGGTCATGGTCGACGGCGATCTGACCCTGTCGCAATCGGGCGCGATTCAGGATTTCATCAGCACCCGCTCAAGCAAGATGGGCGGTCACAGCGCCAATGAACGCCGCGACATCATGCGCTGGATCCTGTGGGACAATCACAAACTGTCGTCGGTGGCGGGCCTGACCCGATTCCTGATAAACTTCTTGCCCGAAGACAAACGCCCCGCCGAAGTAATCGCGTTTAACCAGGGACGGCTCAAGGCCGCCTATACCATCCTGAACGATGAACTGGCCGACAAGGACTGGCTGGTCGGGGATCGCCTGACCATCGCCGACATCGCCTGTTGCGGTTACCTGTTCTATCCCGAACCGTTCGGTTTTGACCGCGCGGATTGGCCCCATATCGACGCCTGGCTGACCCGCATCAGCGATCAGCCTGGCTGGAAAGCACCCTATGACCTGATGCCCGGCAACCCGTCGGATCGAGCTTGAGGAGACAACTATGACCGAAGCCTATATTTATGACGCGCTGCGCACCCCGCGCGGCAAGGGCCGCAAAGACGGCAGCCTGCACGAGTTGACCAGCCTGCGGCTGAGCGCACAGACCCTGAATGCGGTCAAGGAGCGCAACAATCTGGACGGCCACGCCGTCGAAGACGTGATCTGGGGCAACGTGACCCAGGTTATGGAACAGGGGGGGTGCCTCGCGCGCTCGGCGGTTCTGGCCTCGGATCTTGACGAATCCATTCCCGGCCTGGCCATCAACCGCTTCTGCGCCAGTGGCATGGAGGCCGTGAACCTGGCCGCCAATCAGGTGCGCGGCGGTGCCGGCGAGGCCTATATCGCTGGCGGGGTCGAGATGATGGGCCGGGTTCCCATGGGCAGCGACGGTGCCGCCATTGCCGTCGATCCCAGCGTCGCCTTTGACACCTATTTTGTGCCCCAGGGCATTTCGGCGGATATCATCGCCACCGAATACGGCTTTACCCGCGATCAGGCCGATGCCCTGGCGGTGGAAAGCCAGCGCCGCGCCAAGGCGGCGTGGGACGACAAGCGGTTTGCGAAATCCGTCATCACCGTGCGCGACCAGAACGGGCTGCCGATCCTGGACCATGACGAATACATGCGCCCGCAGACCGACATGCAGTCCCTGGGCGCGCTGAACGCCAGCTTTGCCATGATGGGCGAGCAGATGCCCGGTTTCGACAAGATCGCGCTGATGAAATACCCGCATCTTGAGCGGATCAACCACATCCACCATGCAGGCAACAGTTCGGGCATCGTCGATGGCGCCGCCGCCGTTCTGATCGGCAACAAGGAATTTGGCGAAAAGCATGGCCTGAAACCCCGTGCCCGCATCAAGGCCACGGCCAAGATCGGCACCGATCCGACGATCATGCTGACTGGGCCGGTACCGGTGACACAGAAAATTCTGGCCGAAAACGGCATGACCATTGGCGACATCGACCTGTTCGAAGTCAACGAAGCCTTTGCATCCGTGGTGCTGCGTTTTCAGCAGGCGTTTGACGTCGATCCCGAACTGGTCAACGTCAACGGGGGCTCGATCGCCATGGGCCACCCGCTGGGCGCCACCGGAGCCATCATCATCGGCACGCTGCTGGACGAGTTGGAACGCACCGGCAAACAGACCGGCCTCGCCACCCTGTGCATCGCATCCGGCATGGGTGCTGCAACGATCATCGAGCGCGTGTAAACGAGCGGATCAGGAGATAACACATGACTGATTTCACCATGAAGACAGACGCCGACGGCGTCGCCATCATCACCTGGGATTGCCCCGGCCTGACCATGAACGTGATGAAGACCGAAGCCTTCCGCGTGCTGGACGACCTGATCGACCAAGCGCTGGCGGATGATGCGGTCAAGGGCATCGTCATCACCAGCGGCAAGGCGGATTTCGCCGGCGGCATGGACCTGAACGAACTGGGCGCGATGCGCGATGCGGCCGGCGACAACCCGGCACAGGGGCTGTTTGACGGCGTCATGCAGATGCACACCGTCCTGCGCAAGATCGAGCGCGCCGGCATGGACCCCAAGACCAACAAGGGCGGCAAGCCGATTGCCTCCGCCCTGCCCGGCACCGCAGTCGGTATTGGCCTCGAACTGCCGCTGGCGACCCACCGCATCTTTGCCGCCGACAATTCCAAGGCCAAGATCGGCCTGCCGGAAATCCTGGTCGGTATCTTTCCCGGCGGCGGCGGTACCACCCGTCTGGTGCGCAAGCTGGGCGTGATGGGCGCTTCGTCCTTCCTGCTCGAAGGCAAACTGGTCGCACCTGACAAGGCCAAGGCCGCCGGTCTGATCGATGAGGTAACCGCCGACCCGGTCGCCGCAGCCCGCGACTGGGTGCTGAATGCCAAGGATGCCGATCTGGTCAAGCCGTGGGATGCCAAAGGTTATAAAATGCCCGGCGGAGCCCCCTATCATCCGGCCGGTTTCATGACCTTTGTCGGCGCCACCGCTATGGTACACGGCAAGACCCAGGGCGCTTTCCCCGCCGCCAAGGCGCTGCTCAGCGCGGTCTATGAAGGCGCGCTGGTGCCATTTGACACCGCGCTCAAGATCGAGGCGCGCTGGTTCACCAACGTGCTGATGAATCCCAGCTCCAGCGCCATGATCCGCTCGCTGTTCGTGAACAAGGAAGCGCTTGAGAAAGGTGCGGTCCGTCCCAAGGACGTGCCGGATCAGCGGGTCAAGAAACTCGGCGTTCTGGGGGCGGGCATGATGGGCGCGGGCATCGCGCTGGTCAGCGCGCAGGCGGGCATGCAGGTGATCCTGATCGACCGTGATCAGGCTGCGGCCGACAAGGGCAAGGCCTATACCGAAGCCTATCTGGACAAGGGCATCGCGCGTAAAAAGATCACCCCCGAAAAGAAAGAGACGATGCTGGGTCTCATCACCGCGACGCCGGATCTCGACCAGTTGAAAGACTGCGATCTGATCATCGAGGCGGTGTTCGAAGACCCCAAGGTCAAGGCCGAGATGACCCAGAAAGTCGAAGCGATCATCCCCGAGGATTGCATCTTTGCCTCCAACACCTCGACCCTGCCGATCACCGGGCTGGCCAAGGCCTCCAAACGCCCCGAGCAGTTCATCGGCATCCACTTCTTCTCGCCCGTCGAACGGATGCTGCTGGTCGAGATCATCAAGGGCCGCGAAACCGGCCCGCGCGCCGTCGCCAAGGCGCTGGATTATGTGCGCCAGATCCGCAAGACGCCGATCGTGGTCAACGACGCGCGGTTCTTCTACTGCAACCGCTGCATCATCCCCTACGGCAACGAAGCGGCCCGCATGGTCACCGAGGGTGTCGCGCCGGTGCTGATCGACCACGCGGCGCAACAGCTGGGCTTCCCGGTGGGTCCGATCCAGCTTGGCGATGAAACCAGCATCGATCTTGCCGCCAAGATCACCCGCGCCACCAAAGAGGCGATGGGCAATGACTATCCCGCATCCGAGGCGGACGATCTGGTGTTCTGGATGGAAGATCTGGGCCGTCTGGGCCGCAAATCCAAGGCCGGATACTTCGACTATGACGACAAGGGCAAGCGTCTCGGCTACTGGAAAGGCATCCACGACAAATACCCGCTGGCCGAAGAGCAGCCCGACCTGATCGAGGTGCAGGAACGGCTGATGTTTGCCCAGGTTCTGGAAGCCGTGCGCGCGCTGGAAGAGGGCGTGGTCGAGGACATCCGCGAAGCCGACGTGGGCGCGATCCTGGCCTGGGGCTTTGCACCCTGGTCCGGTGGCCCGCTCAGCTGGCTCGATATTCTCGGTGCGCCCTATGCGGCCGAACGCTGCGATCAGCTCGAAGCCAAATTCGGCGAACGGTTTAAATGCCCGGCGCTGCTGCGTGAAATGGCCGAAAAGAACCAGACGTTCTATGGCCGCTTTGCCGCCAGGGCACAGGCCGCCTGATCCCGGTCGCACCAAGGATCGACCCGGGGGCGCAGCGATGCGCCCCTTTTCTTTCTGGCGCGGGGTTCAGGCGCGGTCCATCGCCTCGACGGCCAGAATGGTCGGCAAGTGACGGACAATTTCGTCCCATGTGTCGCCCTCATCCAGGCTGGCAAACACCGACCCGCTGTTGGTGCCAAAATAGACCCCCGCCGGGTCACGCGCGTCTCCGGCCATCGCCTGGCGCAGCACCGTAAAGAAACAGCTTTGCTGTGGCAGGCCAGCGCGCAGATCATGCCAGCTTTGCCCGCCGTCGCGCGACCGCCACACCGCCGCCGCCGCATCCGGCGGATAGCGCCCGGTGCTGTCGCCATTCAGCGGCAGGGTCCAGATTGTATCCGGATCGCGCGGATGCACCCGAATCGGAAATCCAAAGGTCGACGGCAACCCCGGCGTGATGTCCTCCCAGCTGCGCCCGCCGTCGCCGGACCGCCAGACGCCATGGTGGTTCTGTTGATACAGCAGATCCCCGGTCCCATTGGCGCGCATCATGTTGTGCACGCAATGTCCGGTTTCTCCGTCGCGCGGTGCCGCCGGATGGTCATGCCCCGCGCAAGCCCCGGCGTTGGACAGCCGGTTGCGCCGCTCCCATGTCGCGCCCCCGTCCTCGGTCGCAAACACCCCCGCCGCCGAAATCCCGACCCACAGCTTTTGCGCATCCGCCGGATTGCTGACGATGGTGTGCAGCACCAGCCCCGCCGCGCCGGGGTTCCAGCCCTGCGCCGTGGGGTGGTCGCTCAGCCCCTGCACCCGGTGCCATGTCTCGCCGCCGTCCCTGCTGGCCAGCAGGCCAGCAGGCTTGGTTCCGGCATAAAGCGTGCCATGCGCCTGCGCCAGCGACCAGATCTGGGTGAACTCGTCGCCAAAGGGCAAAGGTTGATCGGTCCAACCGATCAGTGCCGCAAAATCGGGATCGTTCGCTGCCCAGTCATCCGTCGTGCCCTTGGTCAACCGCACATTCTGCCAACTGGCGCCGCCGTCGCACGATTTCCAGACGCCCGCGCCAGTCCACTCGCCGCCGCCCCCGGCCCACAGGGTTCCGGTTTCGGCGTCGCCAATGATATGGTTGATCGGCCAGCCGTCGCAATACGGGCCCTCAACGGCCCACCCGCCCCGGTCCTGTCCACCGCAAGCCAGGAAAACACCCTTGGTGGTTCCCAGCAAAAGGGTCAATCCGGATGCGACCATGACACCCTCCCGCGCCTGAAAATTTGCGCCAGCATACCACGGATCCAGAGCCGCCGACAGCGTCCCGGACCATCCAAGCGGCATCAGCCCGCCGGGTCGAGCGCGCCGAACCCATAGCCGAACCGCGCGATATCCTCGGCGCAGCTGTCAGCAACCGCATCCGCGGCAGCGTCCGTATAATACCGCCGATAGTCCCGGTCCCGTTGCGATGCGTTCAGACGCGGCAGGGTCAGATCGAACCCCAGATGGGCCATCAGAGACGCGGCATCGCGTTCAAACCGCTCGATCCGGATATAGGCGCTACACTGTTCGACCCCATCCGCCCGGCGCATATAGCGCGCCGCCGGCCAGGCCCGGAACCCGTCCCGCGTCTGCGCATGGGTCGCAAAGGCGTCAAACGGCAATCGCCGCGCCAGGTCCACCGCCGGATGGTCAAAGCTCTGCCCCTGCAACCAGTGGTAATAACTGACCGCCCGGTCCCAGGGATTGCGCACCAGAGTAAAGGCAAACAGCCCCTCCAGATCCGGACCGGGCACCAGACCGTCAATATCCGCCATCGTCGCATGTTTCCACAACCGGCCCCGCGCGGCGACGGTGTTCAATCGCCGCCGCCGTCTGTGCGCCTTGGGCGTGTCCCCCAGCAGGATGTCATCCTTCATCGCCCGCGCCTCTAGCGCCATGGCCAGTGAGGTTCCACCGGTCTTGGGAATATGAATGAATACAAAACGGCGACCGGTGCTCAGGATCATGGGTACAGGCTAGCGGAATCAACGCCAATCGCAATGATCTCAACGCGGGCTTTTCTTTGCCGCGCCCGCGTCGCAGTATCACGCCGAAACCAAATCCATTGCGGAGGATGACATGGGCTGGATGCAAGATGAAACCGGGCTGGAAAAAACCGCCGCGAACCATGTGCCGCTGACGCCGCTGTCCGCGCTGCGCCGGGCGGCGCATGTCTTTGCCGATGAGATGGCCGTGGTCTACGGAGCGCACCGCAAGACCTATGCCGAGCATTACGACCGCTGCACCCGGCTGGCCTCGGCTCTGGCGGGCATGGGTGTTGAGCCTGGCGATGTGGTGGCCACGATTCTGCCCAACATCCCCGCCCATGCCGAGGCGCATTTTGGTGTGCCTGCCTGCGGCGCGGTGCTGAATGCGATCAACACCCGGCTGGATGTGGGCACGGTGGCCTATATTCTGCAACACGGCGGCGCCCGGGTCGTTCTGGTGGACAGCCAGTTCCTCGAACTGGCCGAGACCGCAATCAAGCGGCTTGAGGGCCGCGCTCCGCTGATCATCGAAGTCCCCGACATGCCCGCCGGTCACCCGGCCAGCGGTCGCCACGCCACCTATGAACAGGTGCTGGGCAATGCACCTCACGATTTTGACTGGATTCTACCGCAGGACGAATGGGAAAGCATTGCGCTGAACTATACCAGCGGCACCACCGGACGCCCCAAGGGCGTGGTTTATCACCATCGCGGCGCTTATCTGAACGCGATGGGTCAGGTGATCAGCTGGGGCATGGTGCTGCGCCCGCGCTATCTGACCATCGTGCCGCTGTTTCATTGCAACGGCTGGTGCCATACGTGGATGATGCCCATGGTCGGGGGCACAATTGTCTGCTGCCGCGACATCACCGCTCCGGCGATCTTTGACGCCATCGCCGACGAAGGCGCGACCCATTTCGGCGGCGCACCCATCGTGCTGAACATGCTGGTCAACGCGCCCGACAGCGAACGCCGCAGCTTTGATCACACGGTTCAGGTCTTTACCGCCGGTGCGCCCCCCGCCCCGGCCACGCTGGCGAAAATCGAACCGATGGGCTTTCACGTCACCCAGGTCTATGGGCTGACCGAGGTATACGGCCCGGCGACCGAATGCACCTGGGGGCCGCATCTGGATCATTTAGAGGGCAAGGAACGCGCCGCGATCAAAGCCCGGCAAGGCGTGGCCATGCCGTTCATGGAACATATCACCGTGGTGGACGATCAGATGGGCCAAATCCCGATGGACGGGGTCGCACAGGGCGAAATCGTGATGCGCGGCAATGGCGTGATGAAGGGCTATCTGAAAAACCCCGAGGCCACCGCCGAAGCGTTCAAGGGCGGCTATTTTCACACGGGCGACATCGCGGTGCAGCATGCCGATGGCTATATCCAGATCGCCGACCGGGCCAAGGACATCATCATCTCGGGCGGCGAAAACATCAGCTCGGTCGAGATCGAAGGCGTGCTGATGGGACACCCCGACGTGCTGCTGGCCGCCGTCGTCGCCAAACCGGATGAAAAATGGGGCGAGGTGCCTTGCGCCTTTGTCGAACTCAAACCCGGTGCCAGCGCCACCGAGGCCGATCTGATCGCATTCACACGCGAAACCCTCGCGGGCTTTAAAACCCCCAAGCGGGTGGTGTTTCAGGAACTGCCCAAGACCTCGACCGGCAAGATCCAGAAATTCGAGCTGCGCCAGATCGCCGCCACCGCATGATGCGTCGGCCTCAGCGGTGCAAAGCGGTTTGCCGCACGCCTGACCGCCATGCTAGACCCGCGCAGAAATACAGGCGCGGTACAGTCAAATCATGACGGCACTCAAGGAATACGAACGGCTCGAGGCTTCGGGCCTTTGGCGTCCCGGTCCCGAAGAACAGCGCCGCGAAGTCGTCCTGTCGATCGGCGAGGCGACGCTGACCATTTCCGACATGCGCGACCGCCCTCTGGCCCATTGGTCGCTGGCGGCGCTGGACCGGCTGAATCCAGGCACGTTGCCCGCGATCTATGCGCCGGACGGCGATCCCGGCGAGACGCTTGAGATTGCCGAGAACGAAACCGACATGGTGGCCGCCATCGAAAAGCTGCGCCTGGCCATCGAACGCGCCAGGCCCCGGCCGGGCCGTCTGCGGATGGCCAGCACCCTGACCGTGATCGTGGTTGTCGCCGCCGCCCTGCTGCTGTGGCTGCCCGGGGCGCTGACGCGCCACGCGGTCAATGTCGTGCCCCAGATCCAGCGCCAGGCCATTGGCCTTTCCCTTTTGGGGCGCATCGAACGGGTGGCCGGGCGGGCCTGCGCATCCACCGATACCGCGCCGGTTCTGGCCCGGCTCGCGCGCCGCACCAAGGTGCGAAAACTGGTGGTTCTGCGCACCGGGCTTGCTGATGCACGCCACCTGCCCGGCGGCATCGTACTGCTCAACAAGGCCCTGATCGAAGATTTTGAGGACCCGGCGGTCGTCGCGGGCTATATCCTTGCCGAACGCACCCGCGCCCAGGGGGCGGACCCGCTGGCGGCCCTGCTGCGGGCCAGCGGGCCGTTTGCGACCTTCCAGTTGCTCACGACCGGCAAGCTAAGCCGCGAAAGCCTCGATAACTATGGCGAAACCGTGCTTGTCGCGCCCGCCGCACCATTGCCGGACGCGCCGCTGTTGCAGGCCTTTGCCGCCACCGCAGTCCCGTCGACGCCTTATGCCTATGCCCGCGACATCACCGGCGAATCTGTTCTGCCCCTGATCGAAGCCGACCCGATGGCCGGACAATCCCCCGCCCCCGTACTCAGCGACCGCGACTGGGTGCTGCTGCAAAGCATCTGTGGCGGCTGACCCGTCGCGACAGTTACTTGATCCGGGTCCAGGTCTGATCGAAACACAGCAACCCGCCCAGAACACAGCCCGCCGGGTACAGCGTGTCGCCCTTCAGGGTCATCTTGCCGATATAGGTCTTGCCATTGGACGGCCTCCAAGCCTTGCCTTTGTAGGTTCCATCACCCTGTGGCACCATGTCGAGGATCAGCTTCTTGCCGATATTGGGCGATTTGTACTCGCCCCCGCTGTTGAACGTGCGCACCATCGTGCCACAGAATGCGCCGCCGCAGGGGGCCATCGCCACATGCGCATAGGCACCGTCATCCACTTCGGTCTGCCAGGTGCCCTCAACCGGGTCCGCCATCGCCCCCCCGGCCAGACCCAATGCCACCACGGCTCCCAAAACGATTTTCTTCCCGATCCGCCTCATCCGGCCGCCTCCTCTGCTTGACGCAATCTGACCTCGCCCCGGGCGCCGTGGCAAGCCTGATCTTGCGGCGCGTTGCAATCCCGCCCCGCCCCGTGCCATATCGCGGCCAAACTGTCGCGAAAGGCCCCCCAATGATCCTCTATCCCGCAATCGACCTGAAAGATGGACAAGCCGTGCGCCTGGTGCGCGGCGAGATGGAGCAGGCCACCGTATTCAACGACGACCCCGCCGCCCAGGCCCGCGCCTTTGTCGAGGCCGGATGCGAGTGGCTGCATCTGGTCGATCTGAACGGTGCCTTTGCTGGCACACCGGTCAACGCCGCCCCGGTCGAGGCGATTCTGGCCGCCTGTGACGTGCCCGCCCAGCTGGGCGGCGGCATCCGCGACATGGCCACCATCGAAAGCTGGCTTTCCAAGGGTCTGGCCCGCGTCATCCTGGGCACCGTGGCGGTGGAAAACCCCGATCTGGTGCGCGAGGCGGCCCGCGCCTTTCCCGGCCAGGTCGCGGTCGGTATCGACGCGCGCAACGGCATGGTCGCCACCAAGGGCTGGGCCGAGAAAACCGACGTGAACGTCACCGATCTGGCAAGATCGTTCGAAGACGCGGGCGTCGCCGCCATCATCTATACCGACATCAACCGCGACGGCGCGATGCAGGGCCCCAACGTCGCGGCCACCGCCGCGCTGGCCCGCGCGGTTTCGATCCCGGTGATCGCCTCGGGCGGGGTGTCCTCTCTGGATGACCTCATCGCGCTACGCGATTGTGGCGTTGCGCTGAACGGCGCGATCTCGGGCCGGGCGCTTTATGACGGCGCGCTGGACCTGAAACAGGCCCTGGCAACGCTGAGGGGCTGACCACTCAGCCGCCCGCCGCTTTGGCCGTCAGCTTGTCCAGCGCACCCTGCATCTTGCCGATCGCCGGCAAATCGTCGTCGACCGCCAGATCGTCCAGCATTTCGGCGGGGTCCTGATAGGCCAGCCAGACCTGCCCGTCGCCATCGGCATAGGCCAGCACCTTCAGCGGCAGGAACAGCCCGGCCAGGGGGTCGGCCTGCATCACCGGCGTGCCCAGCTTGGGATTGCCGAAGATGAGCAGTTCGGCATCGTTCATTTCAAGGCCCGCGCCGCGTGCGCCCGCGGCATGATCGACGCGCGCGAACACCGTTGCCCCGGCCCCTTCGACCGCCGCCTGCAACGCGTCCATCGCCGCATCCACCGATTTGCCGGTCTTGACCCGTACCAGATCATCCGCCCCGGCCTGTCCGGCCCCCGCCAGCGCAACCGCCGCCGCCAGAATGATATGTCCACGCATGTCGAACTCCTTTCCGTTTATCCGATGACCCGCATGTCTTCATGCCCGGCGGGACGGGTCCAATCACTTCTCTGGTATCGGCGCGATTTTGCGATTAGGACATGGCTCAAAAGGACCGGACATGCTCAAGACCCGCATCATCCCCTGTCTCGACGTTGCCGATGGCCGCGTGGTCAAGGGTGTCAATTTCGTCGATCTCGTCGATGCCGGCGACCCGGTGGAATCCGCCCGTGCCTATGACGCCGCCGGGGCCGACGAGCTGTGCTTTCTGGACATCCACGCCACCCATGAAAACCGCGGCACCATGTTCGACGTGGTGCAGCGCACCGCCGAGCAGTGTTACATCCCGCTGACCGTCGGCGGGGGTGTGCGCAGCCGCGAAGACGTGCGCGACCTGCTGCTGGCCGGGGCTGACAAAGTGTCGTTCAACTCGGCCGCCGTGGCCCGCCCTGACGTCGTGGCCGAAGCCGCCGATCAGTTTGGCAGCCAGTGCATCGTTGTCGCCATCGACGCCAAGACCGTCAGCCCCGGAAAATGGGAAATCTTCACCCATGGCGGGCGCAAACCCACCGGCATCGACGCAGTGGAGTTTGCGCGCACCGTGACCGCAAAAGGCGCGGGCGAAATCCTGTTAACCAGCATGGATCGCGACGGCACCCGCGCCGGGTTCAATCTGCCCCTGACCCGTGCCATATCGGACGCGGTAAGCGTGCCGGTGATCGCCAGCGGCGGTGTCGGTACGCTGGATCACCTGGTGCAGGGCGTGACCGAGGGCGGTGCCAGCGCCGTGCTGGCCGCGTCGATCTTTCATTTCGGCGACTTCACCATCGGTGAGGCCAAACAGCATATGGCCGCCGCCGGCATCCCAATGAGGCTGACATGAGCATTCTGACCGAGCTTGCCGAAACCATTGCCGCCCGCAAGGATGCCGACCCTGACAGCAGCTGGACCGCCAGGCTGTTGGCCAAGGGCCCCGAGAAATGTGCTGAAAAATTCGGCGAAGAAGCGGTCGAGGCGATCATCGAAGCGGTCAAGGGCGACCGCGCCGCGCTCACATCCGAGGCCGCCGACGTGCTCTATCACCTGCTGGTCATGCTGGCCGCGCGCGACGTGCCCCTGTCAGACGTTCTGAACGAACTGGCCCGTCGGCAGGGCGTCAGCGGCATCGCAGAAAAATCCGGGCGTAAGGCGCAGTAGAATCGGGTCCACAGCAGGTCCGAGCCTCACAGTGTATGTACGGGGTATGTACAACATCTGTACGCCCGGCTCAGGCGCGTTTTTCGTAAATTCGGGCCTGCGGACCTGCCCCAATCACAATTTGGACGAGATGATCCCGGTGGCGAATCCGCCCATGCGCAATTCGCCGAACAGGCGCTGATACTCGATTTTGGGGCACCGGTTCTGAATCACCGTCACCCCGCGCGCTTCGGCCCTGGCCGCCGCCTCGGCATGCTCTACTCCGATCTGCATCCAGATCGTCTGCAACGCCGGAAACGCCTGCAACGCTTCGTCCACAATCGGCGGAACCGCGTCGGATCGGCGAAAAATATCCACCATATCCACCGGCCCCTCAATGTCCGACAGCGACGCCATCACCGTTTCGCCGAACAGTTCGGCACCGGCATGCCCCGGATTGACCGGGATCACCCGGTATCCCTTGAGCGCCAGATATCGCGCCACATAAAAGCTGGGGCGTACGGAATTCATCGACACACCGACCACGGCAATCACCTTGGTCCGCTTCAGAATCTGTCTGAGATGGTCATCGGAATAGTTGGTCATGGGATCAGTCTAACCGCTTCTGCCGTCATAAAAAAGCGCCCAAGACCGAATAAGGTCCAGGGCGCAGGTATCGGAACGAGGGACAGTGAAATGATCCACGGAAGTTCCAGTCCGTGGTCCCAATTGATATAGGAACGAATCCGGTCCGTTGAAGCCCCGCTCGCAAAGCCGTGAAACCCCGGTGCCAGAAATCAATGAGAAGCCAGAACCCGGGGCCAATTGGCATCCGCCCGCTCTATGTTGCCCGGTACGTCCTGGATCCATTTGTCCCAGACCGCGGCATTGTGGATCAGATACAACTTGCCATCGCGGATCTGCCAGACACGCGGATCCGTGCGCAGAACCAGCCCCGACGACACCCCATAGGCGCAATAGCCGCCGAATTGCGGCGCATAGGCACGCGGGTTGGCCTCGAATCTCTCGCGATTCTCATCCGATATAAAAAGCCAGACCGCGCCTTTCCACAGCACCGCAATATCCGGATCGCCCGACGTCGGTTCGCCTGTCGTGAAATAGGCCACCACATCATACCCGTCGATGGCCGCCCCATCGCGCGCATTAAAAATGGGCTCGTCCGCCCGGGCCGCAATGGCCCAGAACACAATGGCCCCACCCAAGAGGCAAAGCCGGATGGCGGGCAAGAATGGAAAGCGCACGGATCTTGTCATTGGCAGACAATGGCAACTGTCGCGCGGTCTGAAAACCCGGGAAACGCAGATGTGAAGCGCGCGTGGCGCAGCTGTGATCATTGTTTCAACGGGTTCAGTCCAGCAAATCCTCGATCGCGTCCCAGGCCTCTTCCATCAACTTGTGCATCAGGCCCTTGCGCTTCTTTCTCGGCTTGTTCCCGATCTTCTTGACCGGCTTGCGACGTGGCGAAAGAGCCGCAGATGCGCCGACCCGGGATTTGCCAAGCACAGGCCGGTCCGGTCTGGCCATGGCATCGCACCGCAGGCGTTTCAGCTCGTGCAGGGGGGCGCCACAGGCAGAACAGGCCAGTTCGTGTCGCATTGCCTTGCCCAGCACCAGCGCCGCTCGGGTACCACAGTAACAACATGTGGCGATCTTGGTCGTCTGGAGCATCTGCGCGGGCCTCGAAACTAATCAGTTCTCAATATCGTGCCGTACGCCCTGTTTACAACATGCACACCAATTCTTGTCCTGTTTGACGCAGTAAATCGCACCCTGAAAAGGATGAAATTCATGCCGGACATCTCGCCTGATCTGCCCTTTTCCATCAGCCTGCGCCGAGTTAACCAATGCGTCGGATATGTTGCATTGCTACTGCCTTTGGCCCTGGTCGCACTGACCCTCCTGGGAGGGCTTTGTTTTCGCGCATCCATCAGCCACTATTATTTCAGTCGTCTCGGCGGCGATCTGTTTGTCGGGGCGCTGGTGTTTGTCGGCCTGTTGCTGGCTGCGTTCTATGATTTCGAGCCGCAGGAGACCGAGGGTTGCCTGCAACACCGCTGGTACGATCTGTGGCTCGTCAGGCTGGCGGGGATCTGCGCTCTGGGGGTTGCCTTTGTGCCGACAGCGGATTCCGGCTGCGCCTATCAGCCATCCGATGTCGCCCGCGTGTTCCTGACCCAGCCCCAGGGTTCCGAGACCGCGTCCGTTCCCGGCGGGCGAGTCACCGGCACCATCAGTCATGATTTCTGGGCCAGCTTCGAAGGTTTGGGCGGTGGCGATACGGTGCCGGTGGCCCTGCGCATGCTGCATGTCTCGATGGCAGGCGTGATGTTGGTCATCCTGGCCTACTACGCGTTCTTCGTCTTTACCCGAGGCAATAGTTCGGCCTCATCGGGTCCGGTCCCTCCCGGCAGCCGCAAAGCCCTGCGCAACCGCTGCTATCGCGTTTTGGGGCTGGCAATTGCCCTGTCCGTCGCCGCCATCGCGACCAAGACCGGCTGCGTGAACTGGCTGTTGTCCGCCACTCAGGCCCAAAGGCTCGATGCCTGGTGGGACGCGCGGCGGCTGACCTTTGTTCTGGAAACAATTGCCCTGGGAAGTTTCGGCCTGAGTTGGCTGATCAAGGGGCGTTTTATCTCGCTGCTAAAGGACGAAGGGCCGTGAATCATCCTCGACGCGACGCGTATAGTGCGACCGCTGCGGCGTTGGACACATTCAAAGACCCAAATAACCCGGCGGCATCAATCCGGACCAGTTGATCGACGGTCTCTTTGGTCTTCTGACGCAGCCCCGGCCCCTCGGCCCCCAGAACCAGAGCCACGGCCCGATCTGCCCGCCCGGCCACAGCGGTTTCGATCGTATCCTCCGCCTCGCCGTCCAGACCCAGAACCAGATATCCCATGTTCTGCAATTCGGTAATTGTATCCGCGAGGTTGCGCATCCGCAGATAGGGCTGACGCTCCAAAGCACCGCTTGCGGTTTTGGCCAACGCGCCGGTCTCGGGCGCCGAGTGATGCCGTGTGCCGATCACGGCGCTGGCCCCCAGCACCTCGGCACTGCGCAAGATCGCGCCGACATTGTGCGGATCGGTCACCCGGTCCAGCAGGATGACCCTGGGGGCATGTGCCCCGATGCAGACTTCGCTCAGGCTGCCCCAGGACAACGGCTTGACCTCCAGCGCCGCGCCCTGATGCACCGAACCGGGATCGATAGGCGCGGAAAACCTCCGCGCATCGTCCAGTTCCGGCGTAATTCCGGCCTCGGCAATGGCATCGGCCAGCTTGGCCTGGGCATTCAGCGTCACGATCAGCCGCAATTTCTCGCGGCGCGGATTGACCAGCGCATCGCGTACCGCGTGCAGACCGAACAGCCAGACTGTTTCGTCCCCTTGCGCCTTGCGTGCCTGTTCCTTTTCGACCACCCACTTTGGTTTTTTCATCGCGCCGTCCTCTGAGCCAAGCAACTGAAAATCGAGACCATATCAGCAGATTTTCCTGTTGACGCCCCTTGGGTGCGCTTGTAATCACGCCTCCACGTCAGGCGCAATGCGCATGACAGTGGGCGACAGGCCGCAAGGTGTGGCAGGGGACTGTAACTCCCTCGCGGAGACGCACGCCTGGTTCGATTCCAGGGTCGCCCACCATTATCCATTGAATATATTGGATAGATTCGGATTGTACGGCTTTTGCTAAGCATCGCCTAAGCCGTGGATTCTGGTAAACGGCCTGAATGCGTGCTGGGTCGATAACAGAAACGTGCACCGCTCAAGCAAGGTGTGTACTATCGCTTAGGTGTTCAGGACCGGCCCGCCCGTCACGGCACCACGCATCTGGAAGCCGTCTTTTACAGCCCCGACGCCAATGATTGAAATCTCTCCCATAGACGCTCTCTCCTTCAGCCTGTGCTACGACACCACGAGTTCGGCACATGCAATTTCGTCAGCGGAGAGCGGCATTTAATCCATTTCCAACTCAGGACTGCATTGTAGCTGCCAGTACTGCGAACAACCGGGCATCGGCGGGCGCTGCGAGGCCGCCCTGGCCACCTCAAGCGGTGTTTTTCTGAAACTGCCCTGCGGACCGGTAGCCCATCGGCGACACTCCGGTCCATCGCTTGAACGCACGCCGGAAACTTTTCGGTTCGGAATATCCCAGGTTCTCGCCAATCTTCTCAATTGGCATGTCGGTATCGCGTAATAGCGACTGCGCGCGATGCTCTATGAAATCATCACGAATACGGCGAAAGGATGTGCCTTCAGCCTTCAGCGCGCGCTGCAAGGTTCTGGGTCCGATGGCCAGTAGACGGGCTACGGCGTCCTCCGACGGTATTGCCCTAATCTGCATGATGTTCATCACCTGAACCACCGCCTCTTGCATCGTCTGCACCGGTTTGACGCCCATCAGCGACCCAAGTTCCTCAAGCGACAAGGCCCGGTCCGACCTCGGCGGCCCGGGATTCCGCGCGGCAAGGTCGGCCAGAGGAATTGAAATTGCGGGCACCCTGCATCCCAGGCGAACCGGGGCATCCACCAGCTTGCCGAGCGTTACGGCTTCGCTTTCGCAGGTCGCGGGGATTTCCACCCAGGCTGGCCGCCACTCATTTCCAAGGAAATGGCGTGCCACGTGTCCGATCACCAACAGCGCGCCCTCGTCCAGGTGCCGGTGACCGATCACGGAAAAACCCTCGGAATTGCGCCCGACAACTAGGTGGTGTTCGGTTTCCCGAATGACGATCTCCGAGCCGGGGTGGGTCAGGGACAAGGCGCGTCTGCCCCGGTCGAGTGCCGAGGCGAGATCGGGCGCCCCCAGCACGTAATGTGCATAGGCACCATAGGCTGCATAGTCGAATTCCAACCCGATCCGGGCGCCAAGGTGCCGGTCGCCAATGGCCCGCGCGACGGTTTCGAAAAGGATGGCTTCGCTGTCATAGGGCAGGAAACCCGTGCTGCCGGAAAACATGGCGCGGTCCAGACCAACGGACCGCAGCGCCCTGTCGACGATGGCACGCGACGCGTGGCGGTCCAGCAGTTCGATCACGTGTCTCAGCTCAAGGAGATTCACCAGTTTCCTATGCATGGACCCAAATTGTCGGAAAATGACCGGTAGGACAATGATAGAACCTTACCGAGCGGTTTGACTGGTCGCAAGATGACCGCTCGTACCAGTGTTAAACTCACGGACGACGAAGAGGCACGACCGAAATGCGAGCAGCAATCCTGACCCTGATCCTGACCCTTGCCGGGCCATTGCGCGCGCAATCGCTTCCCGATTGGGAGTTCCGGCTCACGCCCTATCTCTGGATGGCGGGGCTGCAAGGCCAGGTCGGCACCGTTCCCGGCCTGCCGCCGGTGGATGTGGACCTGTCCTTTTCCGATATCCTCGACGACCTGGAATTCGGCAGCATGGTCATGGGATCGGCGCGCAACGGGCCGTGGGTAATCTATCTGGACACCACCCATGTGCAGCTGTCCACCACCGAACCGCTGGGCGGGGTGATGTTCGATGTCGCCCAATCCGGCCCGACCCCGGGGGTGACATTCCGGTTCTGACCCTGGTCCGCATTTCGGTGACCCGGCTGCGTGACACAAAACAGCTCGCCCGCCCCGCGCGGAACGGCCTTGAGACAACCCGACGCCTCGCAGAGGCCACCTTGGAGGCAGCATCATGAAAACACTTCGAATTCCAGTCCTCGGCACGGTCCTTCTCGGCCTCGTGCTCACTGTGAGTGCGCCGTCGCCCGCCGAGGCCAACCGCAAGCGGGCCAAGAACACGGTTGGCGGCGCGGTGATCGGCACAGGCGTCGGCTATCTCGTCGGCGGCAGCAAGGGCGCGCGCGCCGGAGCCGTGGTCGGTGCGATCGCGGGGGCCACCAAATGACGACCGGGCGGGCCCGGGGCACGCATCAGGGAAAGGGAGGTTTGCCCATGTCGAAGATTTCCACAACGGCGGCGGCGGCCCTCTGCTTGCTCGCATGGGCCGGGCTGGCGCAGGCCGATGACCAGATGGAGCAGATCCTGGATGCGGCCATGCCCCACATGCACCACAGCTGTGAAAGCGTGATCGACACCTACCCGGACGACGCGGATCAGGTTGCCGAGATCGTCCGCCTGATGGCCATGGTGGCGCTCTACAATCGCCAGATCGACGTTCTGGCGGTCATCCCGGACAAGGCCGACCGCGCAGGCCTCAAGGATGAGTTCGTCGAAGAGCTGGAAGACGCCTGTGACGACGATCCGGGCCGGCTTCTGGCCGGGGCGGTGGATCTTGCCGTCCGGGATACGATCGACGCCTTCGACTGATGCCCTGAGCCCCGTCCCGAAGGGGCGGGTTTCCAAATTCGATAGCAAATGAGTGAGCCCATGAAGACACCCACCTTCCGCCGCACCGCACCGCTGGCCCTGACCCTGGCCCTTGGGACCCTCCTCAGCGCCCCGGCCTCGGCCCAGATTGCCGACGACAACCTCGACGCACAGCTGGAGGCACGCGAAATCTCCGTGACCATCGACAATTTCAACCGCGCGGCCACCGATATCGAACTGGCAAAATACGTGGCGCTGGCGGGCGGGGTGAACCGCTTTTACCATTTCCGCGAACCGACCCCGGTCGAGGATCAGCCCACGATCCGCATGAACCGCGACACGCTCTACAGCACCGCTGTGGTCGATATCCGCAAGGGCGCGACACTGACCCTGCCCGACGCCGGCGATCGTTACATGTCGGCGATGGTGGTCAACCAGGATCACCACATCAACGCGGTGTTCCACGGCGGCGGCAGCTACACGCTCGACATGGAGACGCACCATACGCCCTATGTGATCGTCTACATGCGCACGCTGGTCGATGCCGCCGACCCGCAGGACGTGGCCGGGGTCAACGCCCTTCAGGACCGGATGACGATCGAGGCCGCCTCGGCTCAACCCTTCATCCCACCGCCCTATGACTCGGAAAGCTATGAGGGTCTGGTGCGCGCCATCCTCGGTCTCGTGCCGTACATCCCGGACAGCACCCGCGTGTTCGGATCGAAGGACCAGGTGGACCCGCTGCGCCATTTCATGGGCACCGCGATCGGCTGGGGCGGATTGCCCGAGACCGAGGCGTTCTATGTCGGTGTCGACCCAAAGCTTCCCGTGGCAGCATACAGGATCGAGGTGCCCGCGGATGTCCCGGTGGGCGCCTTCTGGTCGGTCAGCCTCTACAATGCCGCCGGGTTCTTTGAACCCAACGCGCTCGACGGATATGTGATCAACTCGGTGATGGGAACGCGCAACGCGGACGGCTCCATGACCGTGCATCTGGGCGGCTGCGAGGACGGACGCGTGAATTGTCTGCCGCTGATGGAGGGCTGGAACTACACCGTGCGGATGTATCAGCCGGGGCCGGAAATTCTCGACGGCCGCTGGCGATTCCCAAGCGTTCAGCCTGTGAATTGACCCGCACGCGCAACCAAGTGTTTACCAGGAAAGGACAAAAAATGAAACGCCTTCTCACCCTGTTCTTCATATTTGCCAGCCCCTTCGCCCTTGCCGAGGAGGTGACGCTCGACAATGTCGTGCGAGCCGAATCCGACCACATGTTCCGGGCGACGTTGGCCGGCTATGGTGTGGGCCTGGGCGAGATCGTCCACGAGCGCAATACCGTGAGCGCCGAGGGCCCCCAGCCGATCATCCGCGCCAACCAGGACACGCTCTATTCCGCGATCGTTCTGGACCTGTCCGAGCCGGTGACCATCACCCTGCCCGAGAGCGACGGCCGCTTTCAGTCCATGCTGGTCATCAGTCAGGACCATTACAACTTCGTCGAGGTCAAGCCGGACATCTACACGCTGACCCAGGACGAGGTCGGCACGCGCTTTGCCTTCATCCTGTTCCGCACCTTCGTCGATGCGGGCGACCCGGATGACCTGGCCAAGGCCCATGCGACCCAGGACGGCATCGCCATCAGCGGCGGCGGCGACGGGCCGTTCGAGACCCCGGACTGGGACCAGGAGAGCCTGGCCGAGGCGCGCAAGGCCGTCAGCGACCTGGCCAGCGCGGTGGGGTTCGACGTGGCCCGCGCCTTTGGTCGCAAGGACGAGGTCGATCCCGTCGACCACCTGGTCGGCGCCCTGGCCGGCTGGGCCGGGCAGCCCGCCACCACCGCCTCGGCCATCCTCGACGCGGTGGGCGCCAATGATGGCGAGACCCCGCATGTGGTGACGGTCAAGGATGTGCCGGTCGACGCGTTCTGGTCGATCACGGTCTATGACGCCGACGGCTATCTGGCGCCGAACGATCTGGGCCGGAACAGTTACAACAACACCTCGGCCATGCCGAACCAGGACGGCTCTTTCACCATTCATTTCGGCGGCTGCGTGGACGGGCGCGTGAACTGCATCCCGGTGACGCCCGGCTGGAACTATACCGTGCGCCTCTACCAGCCGCGCGAAGAGATCCTGAACGGCAGCTGGACCTTCCCCGAGGTGGTCCCCGCGGACTGACCCAGGACCTGGCCAACCCAATCGCGGCCATCATCTCACTGCCCTTCCAGCTGAATTACGACGACGACTTGGGCGCGGCGGGAACAGGCACACGCACCACGCTGAATTTCCTGCCGGTGGTGCCCTTCGCGCTGGAAAACGGCGCCAATATCGTGACCCGCACCATCATCCCCTATGTCCGGCAGCGCGACGTGGTGCCCGGCACCTCGCAAAGCGGGGTTGGCGACATCCTTCTGAACGCCTGGTATGTTCCGCCCACGGTGAACGGGCTGACCTGGGGGGGCCGATCCTGAGTGTGCCCACCGGCAGCCGCGTCTCGACCGATACCTGGGCGGCGGGGCTGACGGGCATCGTGCTGAAACAGACCGGCCCCTGGACCTTTGGCGCGATGGCCAACCATCTGTGGGATCTCGAAAGCAATCCCGCCACGCCAACCAACGCGACTTTCGTTCAGCCCTTCTTCGCCTATACGACGCCGGGCGCCTGGACCTATTCGCTGCAAAGCGAAAGCACCTATGACTGGAACTCCGAACAATGGTCGGTCCCGGTCAATGTCTCGGTCTCCAGGCTCGCGGTAATCGCGGGACACCCCGTGAACCTGCAGGCCGGTGCCGGATACGGTCGTGTCCATTTGCTCCGATAGCATCAAGATGAACTTAGGGCCTGCCAGCTTTTCGAACGTCGAACGAACTTCAAAGGTATCATTCGTGTTTATCAAGGGTGTGAACCGCACGGTTCCACCTTCCAAAACGTTGCCGACACGCTCCGCAGAGAGATACTTGTACAAAAATCGGGGCGGTGGTGGCGGGTTGTCGAAGTCGTCTAGATCGAAGGTTTCGGCCATTCCAAGGCCCTTTCAGGCTGTGGGCACTTCGTGGGCAGATTGGCCGACGTTAGATTTAATCTAATGAAATCAATGTGAAATGGCGGAGACGATGTCTTACGCATTTTTTAGTTAAATATTTGATTCAAAAGGTATCTTCAACATACCAATAAGCCCATACCACAACTTATACCACTAGACGTACTGAGTTCTGTGCAGCCAAGCTCAGAAACCATACTTGGTTCGACGGGTTGTGAACGCCTGCTCGCCCCCCTCGAGCAAGTCCTTGATGAGCTGCTGGACCGAAACCTTGTCAATCGAGCCACAGTCATCATCGAAAACTTTAGTGCGATCACTGGCATCCTCAACTGTTGGTGTCAGCCCGATGATCTGATCGGCATCGCCAAGAACTGGTATGTTTGGGTTGTGGCTGGAAAAGATGAACTGCCGTCGCTTTTTTCCAGTACGCATGATCGGGACGACCCGACCTGCAATGAACTGGTTGTCCAAATCATCTTCCGGTTGGTCGATAATCAAGGGCGCATCGGCGTCCAGTAGCAGCAACAGAAGGACCGCAGTTGCTTTTTGCCCAGCCGACAAGTTTTCGAGCCTTTTCCAGTTGTCGCTACCATCTCGGCCAACGTTGAGTTCGATCAGGGCTTCTGGGGGTATCCGGCATTCCTCCACCTCCAGTGCAAGCGCCTCGCCAGCATCAGCGATCTTCCTCGCGCTGGTTTCTGTGAATCCATACTCGGTCATCAGAGCTTGGGCCCCGTCCCGGATTCTCTCTGCAAGCTTTGACAGAGATAGTGCCTCAACCTCTTCGAGCTTGCCAAATGCTTGACTTATGTTGCCATCAACGTGGCTGCGGAAGACCTCCCGCAGCGGTTCGATTGTCGAACTGGGTTGAATTACAGCCTTGACGGTGCCTTTGAGTTTCTTCGAGACCCGCTTCGCTGCCTTCTCCAACTCTGTGTAGGCTTGAGTATCCGCCTTTTCCCATTCATCTATAATCCCCTGCCTTGCTTGGCGAAGCGACGCCAGTTCGCCTTCAAGCCCCTGCTTTTCCGCCTGTTTTGGTTCAAGACGGGCCACCTGATCATCGAGACTGACATATTCGTCGGGATTATGCCCTTCTTCTGCAAGCAGGGCCTTCAGGTCTTCGAAGCGCTTGTTCGCCGCATCCCGCAATGGCTCCCAGCTCGTCTTTACCGCTGCAAGGTCTGCCTCAGTGGCTTTGTGCGCTGTAGTAAGTGTATCTGATGCTGAGCGTAGGGCGTCGTTTATGCCCTGAACGATCCTCTGAAGTGGTTCCAAAGTCGAACGATGCGGAAGCTTTTGATCGGTTTCATTGGGCAAAACAGGTTCTGCCGTATCTTGCGTTGGTCGCAGCTTCTTCGACTGGGCCTCAAGCTCCGCTACCATGCCCGCCACTTTTTCGATCAATCTAGCTTCAGCCTGAACCGCTGTTTTTTCCTCAGCATGCTCCTTAAGGTTTGTGGCCTGGAACCTCTTTAGTTTTTCGCGCAGGCCCGGCAGTGCGGCCAACGCTTCATTCAACTCCTCGATCTTCTGACGTTTGCCGGCAATCCCGCCCCGAGACTCTCTAAGACGTGAACGTAGGTTGTCCATCGCGACGCTCACTCGATCATCGTCGCCGACAAACCGCTTGAGTAATTCGGCGAGCTTGGCTTTGTCCCGTGTCAGCTCAGAGATTTCGTGCTGACCATAGACCTCAAGTCCAGGAACCAAATCTATCGGCTTGAGGTCATTGATGATGTCGCCGTTCTGATCCTTTACGCGCGGGTCTTGGCCATAAACGCGCTCAACAAGGTAGTAGCCGGGAGAGGGTCGTGGCGAGTGCAACAAGACAGCGACACTGGCTTTCTGCCCCATCAACTCCTTCATCATGGCCTTGTGCGTAGCCGATGCGTCCTTGCCTTTCGGCTCCAGTCCAAAGGCATAGCGGATGCTCTCGACTACAGTAGATTTGCCCGCACCGCGGCCGCCGATCAGGACGTTCAGACCGGCGTTCAGGGCGACCGATTGCTCTGACAGCAACCCGCGATCCCATGACAAGGCAACCAGGCGTGTATAGTCGGAAGGAACGCCGTCCGAGTTAAGCAATATACGCCCCTCTGCGTCGAGAAACGCTTGCTTCAAGCCCTCTATAGACACGTCCGTCATCTTAACAAGACACGTTGCGCTATCTTTCTTGAAATCGTCAGGCTTCGAAACATCTGATGCGTTAACGAACGCGATAGCACGGCTGCGCTTATGCTGTGCGTCCTTATTCTTACAGATTTGGCTGTAGTCGGTCGGCACATCTTCAACCGGCCCCGGAATGGCCGCCGCAAGATGATAATCAGACTTCCATACATTCATCCGGGTTTGACCGCTCAGGTTTTTGAGCATACCAGCAGCTGACGTGACATGTGCAGAGATTGCGATTCCTCCCAACTCTTGGACGAGCCGCATCAACTGCTCGCAAGTTTTGTTCGATATTGGGGACTCTGCCTTTAGATCGCGGACTTCACATGCGCCAATGTGCGTGTTCATCTCCGATCCTGTGGTTTCTGGTGGAAACAGGCAGAGTATGTGCACGCCCTCTGAAGAGTTGGCCTCGAACCCTGGAAAGACGACAATGCCATCCGCCCGGAGGCGCTCGGCTAGTTTCTCGGAACTGTCGAAGCGGAAATGGTCAGTAACTGCAACGACTTGGATACCATTTTCCCGGCAGGCCTTAGCCACCGCATCGTTGTAATCGTCTTCTGACGAAAACCCTGCGTCTTTGGCGTGACGCTGGCCGTACTGATGCGGATTCACTTGAAACGCGCAGCGATAGAACCGGCTTCCGCTCGGCTTTCCGAGGGCTTCAACTATGCCCTTGGGCGTTGCCGTATGAGCGATCAGCGTTTCAAGACTTGAATCGTGTTGGTAAGTCACTTCCATTCTCAATCAATCTCCAGCCCGCGGGGAAGGCCATTTACCTTTCTGCTCCAGTCAACTCTGCTTGTACGCTGCGAAAGCTCTCCAAACCTGCCTCAAGCTCTTCAATAATCTCCTCAGCCAGTATGTCAGGTGCAGGCAAATTCTCCATGTCCGTCAGGCTCTTGTCCTTCAGCCAGAACACGTCAAGGCTGGCCTTGTCCCGGTCGAGCAGCTCTTTCAGATGATACTTCCGCCAGCGGCCGTCTGGCGCATCTTCAGACCAGGTTTCGGCCCGTTGGTGCGTCTCGCCAGCTTTGAAACACGCCACGAAGTCCGCCAGGTGCTCATAGGTCATCGGCTTTTTCTTCAACGTGTGATGCACGTTCGTACGGTAGTCGTAGAACCAGACCTCTTTCGTCTGGGCATCTGGGCTCGCTGGCTTATTGTCGAAGAACAAGACATTCGCCTTCACGCCTTGCGCATAGAAGATACCTGTCGGCAAGCGTAAAATGGTGTGCAGATCGGTGGATTGCAGCAACTTGCGCCGGACCGTCTCACCTGCGCCTCCCTCGAACAGCACGTTGTCTGGCACCACGACAGCCGCGCGACCGTTACTCTTCAGCATCGATCGTATATGTTGGACAAAGTTCAACTGCTTGTTCGATGTGGTCGCCCAGAAATCCTGCCGGTTGTAGGTCAGGTCATCCGTTTCTTGCTCACCCTCGTCATTGGTAAAGCTCATTGAACTTTTCTTGCCAAAAGGCGGGTTGGCCAGGACGTAATCGAAAGTCTGCGGTGAGGCCGTCACAAGCGCATCATTGGGCGACACGCAGCTCTCGCCGTCAATCTCGCCAATGTTGTGCAGCATCATGTTCATCAGGCACATCCGGCGCGTATTGGCGACGATCTCGTTCCCGAAAAAGGTATCGTGTTTAAGGAACGCTTTCTGATCGCGGTCCAGACCACCGTGTCTTGGGTCGTTTAGATAGTCGTATGCCGCGAGAAAAAAGCCACCGGTTCCGCAAGCTGGGTCCGCAATCGTCTTGCCCGGTTCTGGCGCCAGGCATTCCACCATGGCTGAAATCAGGGAACGAGGCGTGAAGTACTGGCCTGCACCAGATTTTGTATCCTCGGCGTTCTTCTCCAGAAGACCTTCGTAGACATCCCCCTTCACGTCAGCGCCAAGCATCACCCAATCGACGCCATCCACCATGTCGATTAACCGGTAGAGCTTCGCCGGATCCTGAATCTTGTTCTGCGACTTCGTGAAGATCTGTCCCAACATCCCCGGCTTAGTACCAAGCGTTCGAAGCAGATCGACGTAGTGAACCTCAAGCTCCGCGCCGCGCTTTGCCTTCAGCGATGCCCAGTCAAAACCCTCAGGCACACCGACGCTCCGATTGTGTGGTGGCTTGGAATACTCATCAGCCATCTTGAGAAAGATCAGATAAGTCAGCTGTTCCAGATAGTCGCCATACCCCACGCCGTCGTCACGCAGAGTAGTGCAGAAGCTCCAGACCTTTGAAACAATGGGGGCTGTATTCATGTTGTTGCCTCTTCCTCTGTCTGCTCTGCCTTCGCGGCTTCATAGTCGCCATAGTTCTTCGTTTGATCACTCTCCAGCAGCCAAGCACCTGTGCCTGACGTTGGTCGCCCTGTCACAACCGATGCGGCAGCACTCACGCTGTTAAAGGCATAGCTTTGCAGAAATTTCCTAGCCCCGTCTTGATCCCCGATCACGCCTTGCGACACGAGCGATTCATAGAGCCGGCCATATGTTGAATCCTTGCTTGTTGATCCGACCCACTTGCTACGTGCGTCCGAACCTTCCTCAACGACAAAATCTCCACCCTCTTGCCTCGCTCGAGCGGCTACTTCCTTAGTCGAAAGCACAAAGAACACGGGCTGATTTTCAGGCTCACTCGACGTGGTGGCAACCTTCGGCTTGGTTTGTTCCGTCAGGAAATCAAACCTCAATGCAGGCAAAACCAGCCGCAAATTCTTCAGAAAGTCCTCCATATGTGCGAGGGCTGCTTTGCTGAGCGGGCTTTCAGTAGGAGCCTTATTGTTTGCCAGTGCAACCTTTGAGATCCGCGATGCCAGCCCATAAATCCGGCTTTCAAGATAGCGCGCATGCGCCTTGTTGAGTGGCTCGCCTTGCGCCGTCACAAAGATAGCCCGCTCCCACCAGTCCTTGGACGCATCCTTGATGTGCTGATTGATCCTTGTGCGGATTTCGTCCGTCTCTCCCACGTAAAGCGTCAGGCCGTTTTCGGTTTCGCCGACCAAAAGGTAGATGCCAGGCTGCGACGCCTCCGGCTCCTTAAGTGCGTCGAAAACCTGCGTTCGGTTTGTGACCAGAACATGCCCTGTCCACTGAAATGGGATTGTTGCCGTCGTCATTCCATCGGGGTCGCCGTCATGGAAGAAGAGTTCGATTGAGCGTCCTTGCGATGTCATGCGGGCGTCTTTCGTTTGCGCTTAGGCTTTGGGGCTGCATCCCGCTCGGCCTTGATGCGGGCGAGGAGAGCTGATGCGGGTTCGTCGGTGGGGTCTTGGGGGACGAGTTTGCCCTCAAAAGCGCGTTTGAGGATGGACTGTCGCAGTGCGCGCGAGCGTGCGAGCTGGCGGTCGATGTCCGCCTCAAGCGCGTCGAGGGTGGAGAGTTTGGCTTCGAGGCGGCTGACGATTTCGGCTTGTTCAGCAGGCGAGCAGAGCGGAAAAACAAATCCCGAGATATGATCTTGATTAATCTTGTAGATTCCTGCTGTGGTTCTTGCAGCTTCCTCGATTTGGTCCCTGAGTATGCGTGAATTCCACACCCTCCCGAAGTACCCAGACGCCACCACGCCAAGGTCCAATCGCAATCGTATCATGGTGTCGGGGAAGGCCGTCTCAAACGTCACGTTGCTCGCGAGAGAGCCAAGTCCAACTAGCTTCTTGCTTCCGTTCCCGCGGGCGACGTAGAAATCGCCCTCTTCAACTAAGTATGGCAAAGCCTCTGATCGGTTCCACGCACCATTCTTATATTCCGAAAGATCAAGTTTTTCACCTTTTAGCGCTGTCAATCGCAGAACGGGAAACCCATCTGCTCGGTCTTTAACTGACCGCCCATTGATCAATGGAGCGCGAAGGAGCGAAAGCACTGAAACCCAAATCCAAGACTCGCAAGTGTGATAATTGTCCGGCGGGTCAACTCTTTCAGTCGCCGGTGGACGCTTCGGCTTCGCGGGCTTTTTCCCCTCTTCCCCATCAGCGCGCCATTTGGTCAGGGCGGTTTGCCAGTCGTCGAGGGCTTGTTTGTAGCGGGCGTCGCGTTCTTCCTGGATGCGGGTCAGGAGGGTTTCGGGGTCTTCGAGTTTGTCGGGGTTGGCGGCGCGCCAGTCGGCGGTCAGGTGGCCCTCGAAGGCGTGTTTGAGCAGGGATTGCCGGTACAGCCCCGCCTTGTCCCGCGCCGCCCGCAAGCTCTCCTCGCCCTTGTCAAGCAAGTCAAAAAGCTGCTCGATCTTCTCAACGATGCGGCGTTGTTCAAATGACGGAGGAAGCAAAAATGGGCGATCGAAAGACGCTTTTGTTTTTACAAAGGGCTGACCGCTTCCACCCTTGACCCAAAACTCTTCGTTGTTCAGGAGATACCAGAAGAACTTGGCATTTAGCTCGCCACTGGCAGGCTTGACCACATGTGTATTTGCGATAGCCGTCCATTTACCTTTTGCGAGAAAACACTTTCCGCAACGTGCACCAACGGCAGAGATGATGATCGCAGTGCCCTCTTGCTCGTAGTGGTCCAACCAAACGTCGGCCCCAGATGCACTGAAGCCTTGGTATCTGCCCTCACTGGGAGAGCTATGCAGCTTGCCCTTGATGAGTTTTGAGTTCCCGCTGTGGTGCCCAAGAATCTCGGAGAATTTGGTTTCGGCCCACCCACTCGGTAATTCACTCATCCTGCCACAGCCTCATTCATCTCTGCCATCAGTGGCTCCATGTCATCCCCGAACAGTTGGTACATCCGGCCCAGTCCGCCTTGCCCGTCAAAGGGGGCAAAGTCCAGATCATCCCTTTCGATGTGGAAGCTACTGGCCAGATGATCGCGGATCATGCGCAGCCAGGTCATTTGCTCCTCGTCAAACTTGGCACCTTTGCCCGCATGACGTTTCAGAACCCAGTTCTGGAAATTCTTGCGAACACGATCCGCATGGGGCGTAAGCTTGTTATCCAACCCAACCACGCGGCGGATCAGGGCAACCAGCGCCTCCAACTCTTTCTCGGGCGCTGCCCCCTGCACCTCGTCCAGATGCGCGTAGGCCCGCCACACATTGAGCGGGGCCAAGCGCGGGGCATCAGCGCGCAATGCCTCCAACACATCGCGGATCATGGCGAATGTGATCTCTGACCGGCGTGCTGGCTGGTTAAAGAATATCGTTAGCGCCTCAAGCCGGTCACGATTGTCATTGAGATAGGCCTCAAAATCCTGGCTGAGCGCTTTTGCGTTCTCATCCGTATCGCCCGCCCATTCAGCCTTGGTCACATGATCAAGGTTTTCGTGATCAACCGTTTGTTCCAGATCGCGCCGAATGGTTTCGAGCGTATTGATGAGCGTGCCGCTCAGCATCTTGGCCGCTTCACCCACTCGTTTGGCCCGCGCCGCGTCCTGAGCGGCCTCGTCAGGCTCATCCTGGCCCGTTGCGGCCTTGGCATCGGCCAAGACATCATCAGCGTCGATGGCATCAAACAAGCCCTTGATCACCGAGCGCAAGGTGCGACCCGCAGCAGTCTCTACCTGCGTGCGTTGCTGATCATCAATTTGTCTATCGATCCGCGCAAGGCGGCCCGCAAGGGACGTGACTGATGCCTCATCCCGCGCAGCACCCATCATAACACCCATTGCGAGGTCTTTGAGAGGAACGGAAGGCTTGGTGTCCAAAGGCTGGCTCGCCGTTTTCACCGACTTCGTCACGCCGATCGCATCGACAATCACATAATGACTTTTTGCGCGGGCTGACGGCGTGACCTTTTTCAGATCGTCAGCTTTCACCACACGGGTGCCGCGCCCTTTCATCTGTTCAAAGTAGTTCTTCGACTTCACGTCGCGCATGAACAGCAGGCATTCGAGCGGTTTGACATCAGTTCCCGTGGCGATCATGTCCACTGTGACCGCGATGCGCGGGTAGAAGTCATTGCGGAAAGCCGCCAGGACGGATTTCGGATCGCCGTCGGTCTTGCTGGTGATCTTTTTGCAGAACTCGTTGCCCTCGCCAAATTCCTGCCGCACGGTTTGAATGATGTCGTCGGCGTGGCTGTCGGTCTTGGCAAAGATCAGCGTTTTAGGCACTTCGTTTCGACCCGGAAAGATGTTGGGCAGGTTGTCCTTGAAAGCCCTGATGACCGTCCGGATCTGGTCAACATTCACAACTGAGCGGTCGAGTTGCTTTGCCGAGTAGGCCTCATCCTCGTCTTGCTGTTCCCAGCGTTTCTTTCTGGTCAGCTTTTCGCGGCGCTCGACCTGCTGCTTTGCGACCAGTTTTGCCCCCTTCTGGGTAACTTCGGTTTCGATCACATAAATTTCGTTGCCGACATTCACGCCATCAGCAACGGCGTCTTCATGCGTGTATTCGCTCACAACATTCTTCTGGAAAAACCCGAAAGTGCGATCGTCGGGCGTGGCCGTGAGACCAATCAGGAAAGCATCAAAATACTCAATGACCTGACGCCATAGGTTATAGATCGAGCGGTGCGCCTCATCGATGACAATAAAATCGAAATACTCAGGCGGGATCTTCTCGCTATAGACCACAGGAAGAGGCTCACGTTTGCGCTTCCATTGTTCGGCTGGGTTTTCATCTTCTGCGCCTTCTGGCAGCTCCTCATCCTTGAGGATCGCGTACATGCGTTGGATGGTTGAGATGCAAACCTGGCTATCCCCGGCGATGTGGCGCGACTTAAGACGCTGGACGTTGTAAAGCTCGGTGAATTTCCTGTTATCGTCGTTTGGGACATAGGACATGAACTCTTGCTCGGCCTGTTCCCCAAGGTTCTTGGTGTCGACAAGGAAAAGAACCCGCTTGGCATCCGCGTGCTTGAGCAGCCGGTAGATTTCTGTGATCGCCGTGAAGGTCTTGCCCGATCCCGTAGCCATCTGGATCAGCGCCCTGGGGCGGTTTTCCTTGAGAGATCCCTCCAGCTTAGTAATCGCGCTGGTTTGGCATTCCCTTAACCCATCTTCGTTCAGCCCAGGCAGGTCTTGCAGCGCTGCTCTGAGAGACTGGGCTTGTTTGCTCCACTCCGCCAGAGTCTCTGGTCTATGAAACGAAAACACTTCCCGAGATCTTGGTTTGGGATCACGGCCGTCTGTGAACCGGGTAATTGCGCCGGTGCTTTCGTATACAAACGGCAACGGGCTGGAATTGCTGATCCATTTCAGCTGCGCTGACGCATAGCCCCCGGATTGCTCTTCAACTGTTGTAAGCTTTTGCCCCCATTCCTCGGGCTTGGCTTCCAATACCCCCACAGCAAGACCGTCGACGAACAAGACATAATCAGCCGGGCCAATGTCGGTCTGGTATTCACGAACTGCGACACCCTGTGATGCCGAGGGGTTGAGCTCTGACTTGCTCTGAACAACCCAACCCGATGCTCGAAGCAGTTCGTCAATCTTGTCGCGTGCAATCTGTTCCGGATTTTGGTTGATTTCGTTCAATTCGTTCTCACCTACTTTTCACCGCAACCTTAAAGTGTAAGCAGATGATTGAAAATGAAAAACAATGAACAGAATGGAAAACTACTGAACCAGATTGTTGTGTCGCCCTGAGCATATTGGCTTACACGCAGAAACAACCCACCGAACTCGCCCCCTGGTAAAACTTTGCACCCTCTTTACTCGCGCGGGGATAACCGTTCCTTCAGCGCGTCCACCATCAATTGTTCTATGTCAGCCAGGCGCATATCCTCCTCATAAGCCAGGCGGTAAACCAGATCGGCGATTTCTGAATTCTTGGGGCCAAAGTGGTGCCAGTCGTTCAGCTCATGAGAATCTGGATGGTGCCTGCTACGCAAAGGGTTTGAACCAGTCATCGTATTTCCTTCGTCTTCAACGCGACAACTCTCCCAACATACTTCAAGAGGTACACTCGCGCATTGAATTACCGAATTTGGGCAAATTGGGTGCGACAGGCAGTTTACTTCATCAGCTGCCGCCCACCAGCACATAGCCTTGGCTTGCCTCGACCGCAGCCATGTCAACCGAATCCGATCATCGAGTTCAAGACGACCACACCAACAACAATCGTGAGCATAAAGACTTGAGCCGTCAGAACCGATTGGCAAACATCTGACTTCTTAAGCATGTTCCTCTCGATTTGATCGAGGCGCAACATCAGGTGTTTAAACCGTTCTTCGCTCATTTACTCACTCACGATGAAGTTCATTCACAATTTAGGCTGAAAACCACCGAGGAGCAATAAAATCGCTGCCCCGATTGGTCATGCCCACAAAACCGAACGCGGGCAACGCCCTCTGAGAGGCACCGAAGCACCGAAGCACCGAAGCACCGAAGCACCGAAGCACCGAAGCACCGAAGCACCGAAGCACCGAAGCACCGAAGCACCGAATTTCGGCAAATTTTGACGCGACAGGCAAGAAATTTCGTCTGGTGACGACTGTCGTCTGACGGCTTTAGCTGGCCTCGCCTGAGCTATGCAGGGCTCCGCTCGGCCAGCTTGAGCCAGGATGGCTAAAGGTCCAAATCAGTTTCTCTACTTCGGCCCCGTTTTTTACCCATTTCTATTGGTTCCAGCGAAAAATCTTGAACAAGAGACGTCTGAATCGTTTCCTTGGCAGCGTCCGGTAACTTACTCCATGATCGTTTCGTCTCACTGACAAACCTGTCGATAAGACCCTTTTGATCCTCCTTCGGGCTACGGAGAATGCCATCGAGGGCGCAAAGAGCTGCAACCCCGAGGCTCGAACGATCTGCAATTTCGCGATTGAATTGCACTTCCGTGCGCGCTTCCATTAGCTGCGCCTGCAAATAGTCGATGTCGCGAGACAACTCCCCCCGTTCGGCCAGCGAGACCGCGATTGTTTGGCGAAGGGCTTCACTCGCCTCAGCTGAAGCACGCTCGCGCCAATCCTCATCTTTTTCGGGCAAATCTGAGCCTACACTGACCGAACGCTCTGGCAGCTCAACGGAGATTTGATCCAAAGCCGCCAACTGAGCATAGTATTTCTTGATGCTTTGATGGGTTGCGCCGGAACGTTCCAACCCGCGCTCCAATCCGAAGTTTGCCCCCACCCGCGTAGCAAACTCCGTCTGCATGGCAGACAGCTGCCCTTTGCCTCCGATCAATCCACGTGCATTCAACCGCCCACGGTGATCGATCGGAATAATCAGGGCCTGAAGGTGAGGTGTCGTTTCGTCATCGTGGATCACAGCCGAGAGGATGTTTTCCTCACCGTGACGCTCTTTCAACCAATCCAGGGCTTGTTCGAGATAGGCATTTGAATTCTCGGCCCCAATCCGTTCCATCGCTTCTGGCGAGGCTGTTACCACATACTCTAACGCCCGCACTGCGTTCTTTCGCACCTTTTCGGGTGCCCGAGCATTCCACAGCTCTGCTATCTCTTCAGATCCAGTAGCTCCCAAAAGAACCTGATTGCTATCCTTACGGTTCGGGTCGGCATTGTCGGCATCTCGCTCGCGAAAATTGTGGCGCGCCGCCGCCGCCAAATCGCCGGCTGTCTTGATCTTTTTCACGCGAAGGATCGCATACCGCCTTTGACCCTTCGGCGGACGGACTCTTGGCCCACGCGTATCAGATGAACCTGGAGCGAAGCGGGATTTCAGCGGTTCGAGCTCTGGTACGATTTCATTGTTCATAGTGAGGTCCTCAATCGATATTTTTTTAAATGTCCACTCACTAGACAATTTGCTTCGCAATTGTCGTTCGACCCGATCGGGTCGGGTACTTGGACATTTAAATCCACTCTTTCCGCATTTCCGCTTTTCCGGTTTTCCGGTTTTCCGGTTTTCCGGTTTTCCGGTTTTCCGGTTTGAAGCAATTACCGACATCCTGAGGTGTCAAGAAGACCCAGAAATTCAAACATCAAACGGCCCTAATTATCAGGTTGGTTCACTCGTCATCGCGGTCCGAGTAGGAAAGCTCCACCTCTCTGCCATCATGGCTGCGCCGCACCCAAACGCCATCTGAACGGCGCTGAACAAGAGGTGTTCCGCGCAATTGTTGGTCTCGCAGGAGCTTTCGCTGTTTGGCTTGGACGCTGCCCATATTTGCTTTGCATTGATCATCGGCCATTCTTCCCTCACGCTTTGTCATAACAACGCTACTCCATGCCCTGGAATGCTGCCGCGGTCAGCAAGCATTGGTCATAAATATCAAAGATGGTCAGCCCGTCCTTGCCAAATCTCCGCCCACCCACTCGCGCCTCTGGCGGTGGCTCGTACACCCAGCTCGGCGGCTGCATATTTTCGAACAAATCTATGCGCTTGCTCATCCTCGTATGCATTCGTTAATTCAGATTCTGACGGAACGACGCAGCTGCAGACGACACGAAAAAACGAAATAAGCGCGAACAAGAAGGCGAGGACAAAGGCGACCTTTACCGATGCTTTGACGTATGAGTCACCATCTTCGAAGATCGAGACCCCGTGCATGGTCGAATACGCAAAACCTACGGCGACGGCAATAATGGCGGCTATGAACAGCGCCCAAGGAGAGCGCGAGAAATCGAGTATTTCGAGCTGATCGTTCACCGCCGCCAACACAACTTTCCAACTCATGATCACTACCTCATTCGTGACGCGAGATACCGCACCTTATCCACGGTATTGTAGCCGACTTGCCGCGCGGCTGAAGACGCCTGTGGTAGTTCTCGGCCAATTCCCGCTTCCGCTGCTCCCCTCATACCAGCCCCGACATCCCGAACCGCACCAGAGCTGAGTCTCGCTGCTCCGGTGCCCATACGCTCAGCATTGCGGGCGACGGCTCCGATCTCAATGCGCGTTTGGGCCAGTGCTTCGGCCCATCCCGGCACCTGGCGAAGCAATAGCAGCCCAAGCCCCATGGCGAACACAAACCCGAGCGCATCTCCGATAGCTGCCACATTTTCGCTATTGCCTGGCGAAAGTTGATTTTCGAAAGCGATCACAACCCCCAACGCGGCGGCGACCAACAACGATACCATCGCAGCCCCCAGCGAGACCTTAATCCACCCCTCGAAAAGTGGTGCAGATTGCTTGAACAAGGTGGCAGCGATTGCGACCGGCGCGACCACGATCATGACTGCAAGAACTGTCTTGGCGATGATCAGTATCCCGACGGCCACTACCAGCGTTATCATCGTCACGCCCACGATAGCGATGCTGGCGAGGGCACCGGAAATATAACCGCTGCCATCAACAACGGCCTGCCCGAGATCGAGACTTTCCTGAAGGAGGCGGTCCAACTCCGGATAGAGACCGGCAATATCCTGACTATATCCGAGCGTTGACAGCACCACACCGCCGACTTGTTCTGGTGCCTGCGTCAAAGCCATATAGACCAAAGAAAAGTTCGCCCAAGAAGGCAGAAATACCATGACCACTGAAAGGCGGATGATCAGATTCACGCCATTTGCCAACGACATCGGAACCGCCTGGATCATCAGATTTATTCCGAGGATCGCGATGACAAGAACCGCTGAAAGCTGGAAGGCAGGCATCAGCGCCGCGCCTACTTGATCGTAGGCGCTTTGACCGACCGAGGCGACGACCGTGTCAACAAACGCCATGAGGGATGCTATGTAATCCACGATCAATCTCCTTGGCAGTTTGCGTTGCGGAACTCGGTATAGCGGCCGAGAATGTCTGAGAGCTCCTGCGATCTCCAATCGCGTAGCTGAATGACATCATCCTGCGTAAGTTCGTTAGGCGATTTTCCCAAATGCCCGAGAACGAAGGAGGAGAAAGACCAATCGAACATGCAAGGACAGCTGCCTTCCTCAAGAAAGCGCTTTTGCGCGGCTAGTTGATAGGCTTGTTCGACGTGCATCCGGTTCGCAAAATGCTGGGAGAAAACCGGCAACTCTGGCACGTTCATGACGCATGTCGATGCTGTAGGCTGGAAAACCCACATTTTGCGGCGGCGGATCTCCTCCATCGCTGCCATCAGGTTTTCATGATCACCAGCTTCAACCGCATCTCGCACGGCGGTTTTCAACTCCGGTTTGGAAAGGCTCGCCAACCCTTCAGCTACAATTTGGTGGGTTGTTGCCAGCAGCAACAAAGCCGCGGCTTGAAGGAGTTTCATCGCGGCCCCCCTACCAACAACGCCTCACCAAGCGGCGGACAACCATGTCGGACATTGGCCGATTTGCTCTTTGCCATTCGCAACCGCTTCATTTCTGCGATCCCCTCGCTTCCATAGCCAATCGACTATTCATTGTTTCCGATAGAGGCGAAGCGCTCACGATGTGCTTTCCATCATGGACGACGTTTGTTTTCTTTTGATTTTTTATATTCTCCTCTCCTGTCATCTCTTGTTTCGAAACGGTTTCGAAACCCTTTCGAAAGGGTTCCACCGTGCTTGGGCCACCGCTGGAAAGCATGTGAAATACGGCCTGGATAGCGCCGAATGTATCCTTCCCCGACGCGTTGATCTCATTCTCAAGGATTTCACCGAAGCCGGTCCCAAACTTGAAATGCAAATATTTCAAGAAAGTTCTGAAGGCGTCATTAACCTTGCGATGTTCCGGGCTGTCGTTTTCCCAAAGAGAGGCAGCCGAGAAACTCGAAACGGTAAATTCGGCGACCGAACGGCACAGCATTTCTGGATCACAACGAGACAGGCCTAGGAAGCTCTTGATGTGCCCCTTCATTTGGTTCCCATTGCGGGGTCCATTCAAGGTGTAAAACCAGCCAATCAGTCTCAATGTTTGAGTGTCTTGATCATATTCAACCAAGCCTTTTGCTTCTAGCTCTGAAAGAGCTGCTTGAATTTCTGCTGGCTTGACGTTGGAATCGTAGCTCCAAATCTCGATTGGATAGCGAAAGATCCCTAAGTAATTGCTGAGCTTTGAGCAATGCGCCGTCAGATAGATGAACCGTACATCGTTTGAGGAAAGGCCTCTAAACTTTGGGTCCGAGAATAGATCAAACTCGATCTGCGCGTAGTGTTTTACCGCCATTGTCGCACCCAAACTCAACCAGCCGGAGAGACGCGATTTTCTTCAACAAACGCGTTCAGATCTGTACCCAGGTATTTCACTCGCCGCCCAAATTTGACGAAAGCCGGCCCAACGCGACGATGGCGCCATTGCGCACGTTTGTTCCTTGTTGCGATCAGATCCAGTTCAGGATCAGCGTCATCATAAACACGTTCATCTTCAAAGACTTTCATTCGCTTCACCGCTCCTTGTTTTGCAAGTCATCATTGCGGTTCAGCATTTATCGTTTGCATTCAGCGACCTACTGAATAAGAAATTCAAAAACAAATCATTCAAAATCAAGATGATAGAGAGCGTCAATTTTGAGCGGTCGAGACTTGGAAATCTTGCCAATCTGGTAAAGGAAGATCTCAGGCATATACTTCAGGTCTTCGAATTGGACGTTCCCTGAGATTTCTCTGGCGGCAACCTGCTGTCGGAGCGTTTCTGCGTATACATATGGAAGAACCACCTCATATTTATTCCAAAGCTCTCCAAGAGTCCGAGCACCTTTCCCCTGGTAAAAGAGGGATGCTCGCTCAGCATCCCCCTCGTCGCGCAGGAGCTTTGCGGCTTGCTGGCTTTCTTGTTGCAGGTATTCCAGAGCTTTGGTTTTCGGCATCTTCTTGATAAACATTGCGCTCAGAACCCTGTTCATCTGCAGCAAATCCAAACGCATCTTCTTGCTGCCTGCTGCAAATTGCCCGACGGCGAAGCGAACCAGTAATTCCATCTCCCTTCTTGTTAAAGACTGCGACTTCCCAAATTGTTCTTCAGCATCTCCGGTTTCGTCGGCATCTCTTGACTTGAGAGAGAGGAGGCCAAGATAAAGGGTTTGGAAATCAGAACCACTGCTACAAGACAGGATCAATGCCCGCACAGCCATCCACGCTGCGTCTTCCGGTGTTACGAAGCTTAAACCGAATACCTTTGCTGGAGTTCTGACGAAGTCAGTCATTGGAATTCTCCAGCTTACTACACACGAACTCGGACCAACGCCGCAACAGTTCGCGTCTTCGGTCGAGCAAGTCGGACCGCGCATAGGCCCGTTCAACTTCGGTCCCTACTTTGTGCCCAAGGCTCATTTCCGCGACTTCTCGGGGAGTATCGCCTTTCTCGGATGCCCAATCCCGAAACGCGGATCTGAACCCATGTACCGTGACGTTTTCGACGCCCATTCGCCGAAGCAACATCAGCATCGACATGTTCGACAATGGCTTGTGTCGACGCTGCCCCTCAAAAACGCTTTCTGATCGCAAAGCCTTCAGAGGTTCGAGAATCTCAAGCATTTGATCGGTAAGCGGCACGCGATGTTCCGCCCCGGTCTTCGTCCGATCCTGTGGGATGATCCACAGCAGATCATCAAAACTGAATTCGTCCCACGAAGCGTTTAGAACCTCTCCAGTCCGGCAAGCCGTCAGACATGTAAACATCAACGCACTTGCGGCTGTGCCCTTTTGCTCGGACAGCTGAGCATAGAATGCTGGTACATCCTGCCACCGCATCGCGTTGTGGTGCTTCACTTTAGCCTTCACACGTGGCAGCACCCTGGCATCCATCACCACCGTCACGGGGTTTTCCCCTTCGCGATAGCCCCGTGATCGCGCCACATCGAGGACTGCCTTCATCCGCTGCGCCACTCTGCGCGCAGTTTCATGCTTCTCGGTCCAAATCGGCGACAGTACCTGCAAGATTTCCGGTTGGTCGATATCCGAAACCGGCATCCGACCGATCTTGGGGAAAGCATAGTCGGCAAGCGTGTTGATCCACTGTTGCCCGTGCTTCGGGTTCTTCCAAGTGGGCAACCGCTCGATATGAACTTGCCTTGCGACTTCCTCAAAGCAAGGCACGTCCTGACCGCGGTGATATTTCGGGTTCAACCCTTGCTTGGCTAAGCGGCGGTATTCTAGGGCACGCTCTCGCGCGACGTTGAGTGTCACCACATCCGCGCCACCGAGGCCGAAATCGGTACGCAGAGGTTTTCCCTGGCGATTCCGCTGCCCTTTAACCGTGACACGCACAATCCAGCGTCTTGCACCGGACGGGTCGACAACAAGATACAGCCCGTTACCATCACCATGCCGGCCTGATCCGAGCGTTCGAACGAGATTCTTGGTCAGTTTCCCCGCAAGATAGGCCATGAAGATACCACCTTTCATACCACGAAATGAACAGAACCCAATGCAATCGAAGAAAACCGAAAACAGCAAATCAATGCTAATGGGTGCGTTTTATCAACAGTTTATACGCTAAACCGCTGCTCTGTGCAGATCAATGAAAATGGTGGGTGGCGGAGACGATGGGATTCGAACCCACGAAACCTTGCGGTTTACTCCCTTAGCAGGGGAGCGCCTTCGACCACTCGGCCACGTCTCCACAGACGCGTATAGCCAAGTGAACATATGGGTTACAAGGCGAAAATCCCCGATTTTGAGATTTTTCTGCTCGGGACGAAATCCTCTCAAAATGGCCTTGAGAGCCACAGAATGGCACTGGGTTTGGGAGACATTTGGGCAATTTCCCTTGCAGGCAAAGCGCCTTGGGCTTGGGCTGCCGGAGCAGGCAGAGGCTATCACTTGAGATCGCTTATGGCGATTTAAGCAACGGCCCCACCCGCACCAACCGACCAGTACCGCACGGACTCATCAAAATAATTCTCACTATAACCTGGGCTTGGCGCGGATTGTGCCGCTCCTTGGAGCACGCGTCATGTCACAAAGGAGAACAGCCATGGCATCGCGACAGAACCCGCGGTTTCGCGTTGAAGCGGTTTGCGTGGCATTGACGAGGGGCTTGGCAAAGAACCGCCCTTACCAATGGAACGGCTGGTCACCGTGCCCTGGGCATGATGGATGCGCTGGCCACCCTCCCTGCCGAGGGCACAAGGCCGACACCGCGATCATACCCTGATCGATACAGG
Source organism: Sedimentitalea nanhaiensis DSM 24252 (assembly GCF_000473225.1). Lineage (GTDB taxonomy): Bacteria > Pseudomonadota > Alphaproteobacteria > Rhodobacterales > Rhodobacteraceae > Sedimentitalea > Sedimentitalea nanhaiensis. The sequence goes on along the minus strand of NZ_KI421509.1, from coordinate 3,469,428 downwards.
CGGGCGGCACAAAACCGCGCCATGCGTCGCCACCCCGTGGCGCAGCGCGCGCCCGCAGCCGTCAAGCGGTTCCCTCAGCGAAGCCAACTGAACCTCTGCGGCGAACCTTGGATGGGTGGCTAGGCAACAGGTATGTTTTCCAATAGCATAGGATGCAAATGAGCAGGGAGAACCTGAGGAGCGCCGCCATCAAACATCTCCTGATCCTTGGCACAGCTTGGTTGTTTTCGGGTGGCATCGGAAGCGGGTTCACCGCCCCCCGCCCTCTTGTGAAAACCAACGCTCCGGCCAAATGGCCGTCTCGCGGCCTCCACGACGGTTGGGTGCCGGCTTGCAATCTCAAGACCGGCGACCGCCAGCGCAAGACCACCGTTGCCAATAACAGGATGATGTGCGCCGCCCACGCCCAAGACACCGGCAAGGGCTGCGGACGACGCTTCAATGCAAGCAGCGTTGGCGCACACCTGTCCCAAGGGGCTTTCCCGAAACCGCCGATGCCCGGTACCGCTGCGGATCGCGAGGCCTGACATGGACATTCTCGACCCGGTAACCTTGTCGCGGATCCAGTTCGGGTTCGTGATTTCATTCCACATCATCTTCCCGTCCTTCACCATCGGACTGGCGGCGTGGCTGGCCACGATCGAGGCGATGGGGCTGGCGACCGGCAATCTTCTGTATCGGCGCGTCTTCGATTTCTGGCTGAGGGTGTTTGCGGTATCCTTTGGCCTCGGCGTGGTGACGGGGATCGTGATGGCCTTCCAGTTCGGCACCAACTGGGGTGTCCTTGCCGAAAGGACCGGCTCGATTCAGGGACCGCTGCTGGGCTACGAAGCCTTTACCGCCTTCCTGCTCGAGGCGACATTCTTCGGGGTGATGCTTCTGGGCCGCGATCGGGTTTCGCCGCGCTTTTACCTGTTTGCCTGCTGCATGGTTTCGCTTGGCACGATGTTCTCGTCCTTCTGGATCCTTGCCAACAATTCCTGGATGCAGGTTCCGGTGGGTCACGAGATCGTCGATGGCCGGATCGTTCCCGCCGACTGGCGCGAGATCGTGCTTGGACCGGTGATGATGGTGCGCTGGCCACACATGCTGCTCGCGGCATTCCTGACCACGGCGATGTGCGTATCGGCCACCGGGGCGTGGTATCTGCTGCGGCGGGTCCACTTTGCCGAAGGCCGGGCGATGCTGCACTGGGGCCTCGGTCTGGCGGCGGTTCTGATCCCGGTGCAACTGTATTTCGGGCATCTGACCGGGCTCTACGTGTACAAACACCAACCGGCGAAATTCGCCGCGATCGAGGCGCGCTGGCATACCGAGCAACCCGCGTCCGAGGTTCTGATTGCCTGGCCGGATCAGTCCGAACGCCGTAACTTGTTTGCGGTCACGGTGCCCGGGCTCGGCAGCTTCATCGCGTCGGGCAACTGGACATCGCGCGAAACCGGACTCGACGCGTTTGCGCCCGAGGATCAGCCGCCGGTGCTGATCCCCTTCTTTGGCTTTCGCATCATGGTGGCGATGGGGTTGATCATGCTGGCGCTCTCGTGGGGCGGCGCATTGCTGCGTCTGGCCGGGCGGCTTGAGACCGCGCGCTGGTTCTTGTGGCCGACCTTTTTGGCCTTCCCCACCGGCTTTGTCGCCATCCTCAGCGGTTGGTACACCGCCGAGGTCGGACGCCAGCCCTGGGTGGTTTACGGTATCCTGCGGACCAAGGATGCGGTGACACCATCGCTGCAAACCGGCGACGTGCTGGTGTCGCTGATCGGCTATATGATTGTCTATGCCATCGTCTACAGCTTTGGCATCCGGTATATTTATCTGCTGCTGCGCGAAGGCCCTGCGGCGCAGGCCGAGACGGGGCCATACGCAACGCCAAGCCGGCCAATGGCTCTCGCAGGAGACGCCGATGACGCAAACGGGCCTGGAGGAAACCGCGATGGATGATCCAAGCAATCTCGCGCTGTTCTGGGCGGCGGCGATTGCCGTTTCAATCCTGATCTATGTGCTGCTGGACGGTTTCGATCTCGGGGTCGGCATCCTGTTCGGAACCACCCGGGACGAAGCGATGCGCGAACGGATGGTGCAAAGCATCGCGCCATTCTGGGACGGTAACGAGACCTGGCTGGTGGTCATAGGCGCAAGCCTCTTTGCGGCGTTCCCGGCGGTCTACACGGTGTTTCTCGGTGCGTTTTACCTGCCGGTGCTGCTGATGCTGTTCGGACTGATCTTTCGCGGCGTGGCGTTTGAGTTCCGCTATCGCAGCAATCGCATGCGCGGGGTTTGGGACCGCGGCTTCTTTCTCGGTTCGCTCGTCGTCGCCTTTGTGCAGGGGGCAGCGGTCGGCGCGCTGATGCGCGGCATTCCGGTGCGCGACAATCAATATGCCGGCGGCGGGCTGGACTGGTTGCATCCGTTCCCCATCCTGACCGGGATCGGGCTGGTGCTCGGCTATATGCTGCTCGGCGCGGGATGGCTGATCCTCAAGAACGACGGGGCATTGCGCGACTGGGCCTATGCCCGGCTAAAGACCTTGGCGCTGGCGACGTCGGCCGTGCTGGCCCTGGCATTCCTGATCGTGGTGACCGTCGATATCAGCGTCGGCCTGACCCTGGGCGCCTCGCGGCTCGACCGCTGGATGTTGGGTCTGCCGGCCCTCTGCGCCGCGGCACTCGCGGGGGTCGCAACAGGCGCGCACTGGCGCATCGACGCGCTGCCGTTTGCGCTGACCGCGGTGTTCTTTGTCGCCGCCTTGCTGACACTGGGGCTGATGATGTGGCCCTTCATGATCCCCTATTCCATCACCGTGGCCGACGCCGCCGCCCCACAGGCATCGCTCAGCTTCTTTTTCTGGGGCGGGGTGGTCGTTTTGCCGGTGATCGGGGCCTACACAATCGGAGTTTACTGGGTTTTTCGTGGTAAATCGGACCGTATCGGACAGTAAAGGCCACCTGATGCCAATGAAACCGCCGCTTTGAAAACGATCCGCACGACACAGCCCCCAGATCAGTCCCGATCAGTCCCCCTCAAAGGCGCAGAGGGCATGCACATCCATGCCCAGGTTCTCCAGAACCTTGCGCCCGCCCAGATCCGGCAGGTCGATCACAAACGCGCACGAGACGATTTCGCCGCCCAGCCGTTCAATCAGCTTGATCCCCGCCGCCGCAGTGCCACCTGTCGCCAAAAGGTCGTCCACCACCAGGATCTTTTCGCCCGGCCGAATCGCGTCGTCATGGATCTCGACGATCGCCTCGCCATATTCCAGCTTGTAATCCTGGCTGATCGTGGTGCCGGGCAGCTTGCCCTTCTTGCGGATCGGCACAAAGCCGACCGATAACTGATGTGCGATCGCCCCGCCCAGAATAAATCCTCGCGCCTCAAGCCCCACCACCTTGTCGATCTGCTCGCCCGCATAGGGATGCAGCATCTGGTCGATGGCCATGCGAAACCCCCGCGCATCGGCAAACAGGGTCGTGACATCGCGAAACATGATACCCTCGTGCGGGAAATCGACGATGGTGCGGATATAGTCGCGTACCGTGGTCTTCTTGGGCATCGGTGCCTCGCAAATTGCAAATGTATTCCTGCGGTGTCGCCAATCCGGTGGCGTTGCGCAAGAGCTGGTATCAGGTGGGACGGCGCAGCAAGGCCGTCGCGATCCCCATCCCAATCAAAGTCGCGCCACCCGTTCGCGTCAGCCCGGCGATGACACCCGGCCGTCCGATGGTGCGCCGCAGCCGGTCCGCCAACAGCGCATAGGCCAGCGCATTCAGCCAGGCCAGGGCAACAAACGTGGCGATCAGAATGGCAAATTGCGGCAACAGCGCCAGTTCCGGGCGCAGGAACTGCGGCACAAAGGCAATGAAAAAGGCGATGGATTTGGGATTCAGCGCCGTGACCGCCGCCGCATGGGAAAATACCGCCCGTGCGCCGACATCGGGGGCCGCCGATACGGCGTTTCGCCCGGTTGACGGGGCGCTGCGCAACAACCGGACCCCCAACCACACCAGATAGGCGGCACCGACCCATTTTAGCGCCACAAACAGCGTCGCCGAAGCTGCAACCAGCGCCCCCAATCCGGCCAAGGACGCGCTCATCGCGATCAGATCGCCCAGGGCAACGCCCGTGGCCGACGCCACCGCCACACCGCGCCCTTTGGACAGGGCATAGCTCAGCACCAGCAAGACCGTTGGGCCGGGGATCAAAAGCAATGCCGTCGAGGCGGCAACAAAGGTCAACCAGAGATCGAGGGGCATCGGCAATTTCCACTTTTGAAATGACGTCGAAGTTCTTGCAGATCGAAACGCCGGGATCAAGTTGCCCGCTGTGTAATCCAGGTTACATCGGGCGGCACACACCTATGGTATAAAGGTCACATTATTAGAAAATCTTAAGTTGAATGCTCGCACGAAAGGAGAGAAAACAATGAAATTCATTTCCGCTTTGGCTGCCGCCGCATTTTTCGCTTCCACCACTGCCGCGTTCGCCGCCTGTCCACAGGGGTATTACAACTGTGGCAGCAACCTGTGTTGCCCCGGATGACCTCCTCCAGCCCCCCGCAAACCGCCACGTCGCCCCGAAAGGTGGACTATAAATTCTGGACCATTGCGGTGCTGATCGTGTCCGGCCTCGGCTTCAACGTTATCGAGCGCCTTGTGCTGGATGCCGACGAGGCCGATATCAGCTATGCCCGACTGATCGTTCCGGCAAACCGCGTTACCGATCCGCACCCCGGCGACATCTTTGTTTTCAATCATGAAAACGACGCCTTTGTCGAAAGCAAGTTTTGCTCATTGCAGTATTTCGAAGAACCGCAGCCGATTTCCGAACATCTGACCGCCTCCAACCTTTGGGGCAGCAGTGTAAACGATACAATCGCGTCGATGGCTGACTATGTCCCGAATAAGATCTCGGGCCTGGCAAGGGTCGACAATGCCGAGAAAACCTGGACCTATTCGAAAACCCACCGCAAAGAAGTCCGCGCCCCGATGGAAGCGGCCTGCCTGCAAACCGTGGTCGCCACGGCGTTCAACCCCAACCTGACCCCCTTTGTCGTCGATGCGATCTATCAGGTCGACGATGCCGTCGGTCAATCCAAATGGGTACGGTTCGCCAATCCTCTGATGCTGGACCCGGCCTCGTGCCAGGATGGTTGCCCACAACCGAAACGCCTGAAAGAAATCGTGCAGGCCGACGCTATCACCCGCTTCAAGGCGGCATGGGGTATCGTGCGCATCGAATAGCCGGTGCAGGTGGCGCGTCAGGTCAACACCCGCCCGGCCACCGCATCCAGCTTTGCCACCAACTGACCGTCCCGGGCCTCTGGGGCGGTCAGAATCGCATGCTCCAACGCCCGGTCACAGCCATGCGGGCACGACGCGCGATCCGTCCCCAACAGGTCGGGCAACCGCTCAACCAACGCGCGCGCCTTGTCCGCATTCCCCGCCAGTGTCGCGATGATATCGGTAATATCCACCGCCCCGTGGTCCGGATGCCAGCTGTCGAAATCGGTAATCATCGCCACGCTGGCGTAACAAAGCTCGGCCTCACGGGCCAGTTTGGCCTCGGGCATGTTGGTCATGCCGATCACGTCACAGCCCCAGACATCGCGGTACAGCCGCGATTCCGCCATGGTCGAAAACTGCGGCCCCTCCATCGCCAGATAGGTGCCACCGCGATGCACCGTAACCCCGGCCCCCCGCGCCGCCGTTTCGCAGGCCTCGCTCAGCCGCGCACAGGTCGGATGCGCCACGCTGACATGGCCGACGCAGCCGGGGCCGAAAAAGGACGTATCGCGCGCAAACGTACGGTCGACAAACTGATCCACGATCACAAAATCGCCGGGGGTCATATGCTCGCGAAACGAACCACAAGCCGAAACGCTGATCACATCCGTCACCCCCAGCCGCTTGAGCGCGTCGATATTGGCACGGTACGGAACGCTGCCGGGACTGTACACATGTCCCCGCCCATGCCGCGGGAGAAACGCCATCTCGACGCCCGCCAGCTGCCCGGTCAGGATCGCATCCGAGGGCGCTCCCCAGGGGCTGTGCACATCAACCCGTCGCGGGTTCTGCAAGCCATCAATCTCATACAGCCCCGATCCGCCGATGATCCCGATTTTTGTCAAAGCCATGGGGTCTCCCGTTCACATACCGTGCAGCACCTGGCCGCCTGACCGCGATCTTTTCGGAATTTTGCGCCGCCAACAACCCAATTCGGCTGCCCCTTATCCCCGCAGCACCGCGCCAGGGTTCATGATGCCATGCGGGTCGAGGGCGGCCTTGATCGCCCGCATCGCCGACAGCTTGACCGGGTCGCCATAATGCTCCAGATCCGCCACCTTCAACCGGCCGATACCATGCTCGGCGCTGAACGATCCGCCCAGCGACGCCACCAGATCATGGATAACCTGTCGAATCCGCGCGCCGTACTGTGTGTAATCGGCCCTGTCATGGCCCCGCAACGGAAACACATTGTAGTGCAGGTTGCCGTCGCCCAGATGGCCGAAACAGTTGATGCGAAATGCCCCGATCCCGGCAATCGCCGCTCCGGCGCGCGCGATGAACTCGGGCAAGACTCCCAGCGGCACGGAAATGTCATGGCTGGATACCGACCCGACGCGCCGGTTCGCCTCGGGGATCTGCTCGCGGACCGCCCATAACGCGTCGCGCTGCGCCGCAGATTGCGCGATCACCCCGTCACTGGCCAGATCCAGCTGCTGCGCGCTCTCGAACAGCCCGGCCAGCGCCGCCTGCGGGTCCAACCCGGCGGCCACGCCAATCTCGATCAGAACACACCATTCCGGCGGGCTGGCAAAGGGCTGGCGCAGATCGGGCAATTCTTCGGCCAGAAACTCCAGCCCCTGCCGGTGCATCAGCTCAAACGCGCTGACCGTCTCGCCCAGCCGATCCCGCGCCAACGTCAACAGCTTCAGCGCCGCCTCGGGCGACGGCACCACAATCAACGCCGTCCCCTCGCCCGCCGGGATCGGCGCCAGCTTCAGCGCCGCCGCCGTGATAATGCCCAATGTGCCCTCGGCCCCGATCAGCAGGTTTCTCAGATCATAGCCGGTGTTGTCCTTGCGCAACCGCGTCAACCCGTTCCAGATCCGCCCGTCCGGCAGCACCGCCTCCAGCCCCAGACACAGATCGCGGGCATTGCCATACCGCAGCACATTGACCCCGCCCGCGTTGGTCGACAGGTTGCCCCCGATCCGCGCCGACCCTTCCGAGGCCAGCGACAGCGGAAAAAACCGCCCCACCCCGCGCGCTGCCGCCTGTACATCGGCCAGAATGGTGCCCGCCTCGGCGATCAGCACGTTTTCCTGCGGATGCACGCTGCGCACCGCCGTCATCCGCTCCAGCGAAATCAGCAACGGTGCCGGGCCGTCCGGGGCAATCTGCCCACCGACCAAGCCGGTTCCGCCGCCAAATGGCACCACACCCACCCGCGCCGCGGTAGCCGTGGCGATCAAAATCGCGACCTCCTGCGCACTGCGCGGCAGGGCCAGCACGCCCGCCTGCCCCCGATACAACCCGCGCGGCTCTTGCAGGTAACGCGGCGCAACCGGGCGCAGCACCGCCTCCGGCAGCTTGGCGCGCAACTGTGCCGCAAACCCTTCATCGGCTGAATTGAGTGTCATGTCTGTCCTGCTGTCGATTGCCTCGGTTCAATCCACATCTGTCAGATATTGCGGCCGCAACACAACCACCGTCGGGCGGTTCGGCAAATCGCGCAGCGACAGGTCGATCGACGAGGTGCCGGGGCGCGAGATGGTGAAATCTTCGGCCATGCCGATCAGAAAGGCATCCAGCGCAAAGCCGCTGAACCAATGCATCGGAATCACCACCGAAGATTTCAGCCGTTGCAGCACCGCGATCATCTCGGGCAACGGCAGCGTCAGCCCGCCATCCACCGGGGCCATCACCACATCCAGCCGCCCCAGGGCGGCGAATTGTTCGTCGTTGGGCACGTGATGCAAATGCCCCAGATGGCCGATGCACAGCCCGGCGACTTCAAAGACAAAGATCGAATTGCCGTTGTCCTCGACGCCGCCAAACCGCGACCGGATATCGGTCGATACATTGCGCACCAAAATCTCGCCCAGATCCAGATGATGGTCGATCCCCTCGCCAAATGCGCCCCAACCGGGCAGCGCATAAGGGATCGCCGGATCCGGAAAGGCAGTCCAGTGCGTCTCATGCGCATGGTTCATCGTGACCACATCCGGGACCATGTCCGCCGTGCCGATGAAACCGGTAAAATCGGTCACCACATTCAGCCCGCCGGATGTCTGCAACAGGAAACTGGCATGGGCGATATAGGATAGGCGCACCGCATACTCCGGCACCGGATCGCGCCACGCGGCCTGATGCAGATACTGCAGTCCCGGCGCTGCATCGGCAATCGCGATGCAATGGCTGGGGCGGCGATCCTGCGCCGCTGCCGCCGTGGCCAGCATCACCAGCCCTGCCAGCAGACATGAACCCGGTTTCCTCATGAGACACAGGATAGATCGGTTGGCGCAAAAGTCAGCAGGGATTCCCGCATATTTGGCGGATCACAACGGGTCCGCCTGCGTCAGACAAAACATGAAATGCGCCGCAAGGCGCGCCTTTGGATCAAACCCGGCCCAAAGGCACGCGCTCAGCCGGCGTCGGTCCGCCCCCGCCGATCGCTGCGCAGCGCCGCATACAGCACATGGGTGCGCCAGCGCCCGTTGATCTGCAAATAGGATTGCGCCACGCCCTCGTATTTGAACCCGGTGCTTTCCAGCAACCCGCGCGACGCCGCGTTTTCCGGCAGACAGGCGGCCTCTATCCGACTCAGATCCAGCTGCGAAAACGCGTGATGCACCACAGCCACGATGGCTTCACGCATATATCCCTGCCGCGCAAAGCACTGTCCGGTCCAATAGCCCAGCGTACCCGCCTGGGCCGGGCCTCGGCGGATATTGTCCAGCGTGATCGCACCCAGCAGTTCCTGATCGCCGCGCCGCAACAGAAACAGCGGCACCGCCGAGCCGCCCGAAACCGAGCGCTGCGCCCAATAGACCCGATTGGTAAAGGCCTTGCGGGTCAGATGGTCCGGCGCCCAGCTGGGTTCCCACGGGGTCAGGAATTCGCGGCTCTGATGCCGCAGCGCCGTCCAGGAGTGAAAATCGCCATGGGTCGGCGGGCGCAGCGTCAGCCGCTCGGTTTCGATCTTCAGTTTGCGTTTGACCAACAGCATCGGGCGCGGTTCAGGCCAGCATCAGGCGGCCCGCCTGTCCTGCAACTCGGCAAGGCTGGGGGCGGCCTCGATCGGGCCATACAGCGCCAGCGCCATCGGTGCCTGCGCGGCGATATGTTCGGCAAATTCGCGCACATCGCCGGTGTTCACCGCATCGATATGGGCGATGGTGTCCTCCAGCGGCGGCACCACATCCCAGATCTGCACCAGCCGCGCCAACCGTTCGGCGCGGTTGGACGGGCTCTCCAGCCCCATCAGCATCCCCGCCTTCATCTGTGCGCGGGCACGGGCAACCTCTTCGGGGTTCATGTCGCTGGCCGCGCGCTTCATCTCGTCAAAGGTGATCGCGGCCAACTCCTCAATCTGCGCCGCACTGGTGCCGGCATAAATCGTAGTGGTGCCGGTATCGGCATAGGCCCCTGTCTGGGCAAAGATCGTGTAACACAGCCCGCGCGCCTCGCGCACCTGCTGGAACAGGCGGCTCGACATGCCGCCCCCCAGCGCACTGGAATAGATCTGCGCGGTATAGATCGCATCCTCGCGATAGCCCGGGCTCTCGAACGCCAGCGCAAAATGCGCCTGCTCCAACGCCTTGACATTACGGGTCTCGCCACCGGTGAACCGCGCGATGTCAGGCGTGAACAGCGGCGTTGGCTTCAGATGTCCGAACAGGGCCTCTGCCGTGCGCACCAGCGCGTCGTGGTCCACCGCTCCGGCAGCCGACAGGATCATCTGCTCCGGGCCATAATGCTCGGCGACAAAGCCAGACAGATCCTCGCGTGAAAAGGCGCTGACCCGCTCGGTCGGACCCAGAATGGTGCGCCCGAGCGGCTGATCGCGATAGCTATCGGCCTGCAACCAGTCGAAAATCACGTCGTCCGGCGTATCGTGCGCCTGTCCGATCTCCTGCAGGATCACCCCGCGCTCCACCTCGATCTCGCCCGCATCGAACACCGGATTCAACACGATATCGGCAATCACATCCAGCGCCAGCGGCACGTCATTCTGCAACACCCGTGCATAATAGGCCGTGACCTCGCGGCTGGTATAAGCGTTGATATAGCCGCCCACATCCTCGATCGCCTCGGCAATCTGAACCGAGCTGCGCCGTTTCGTGCCCTTGAACGCCATATGTTCAAGGAAATGCGCGATGCCGTTCTGCTCGACCCGTTCATGCCGCGCCCCGGCAGTCACCCAGATGCCAATCGAGGCCGATTGCAGCCCCGGCATGTTCTCGCTGACAATGCGAAAGCCGTTGGCCAATGTGTGTTGCTGAACCGTCACTTGGCGATATGCCCCCTGATGTAATCTTTCATCGCGTCCAGATCGTTGGCGATCCGGTGCACGCGTTCCGGCCTCTCATACAGATCCGACATCCGGGGGGGAAGAGGCGGATGTATGCCGCTTGCCTTCTGCACCGCGGCCGGAAACTTGGCCGGATGCGCGGTGGCAAGGGTGATCATCGGAACCTCCGGATTGCGCAGCTCCCTGGCCACTTTCACACCCACGGCGGAATGCGGGCACAACAGTTCGGTACTGTCGCGCAGCGTTTCGCTGATGGCTGCCAGCGTTTCCGCCTCCGAGGCCCGGCCCGAGTCGAACTGCTCTTGCAGGAACTCCATCGCCCCCTGACTGACGTCAAAGCCACCTGCGTTCAGTTCCGCCATCAACTGCGCCACCGCAGCCCCGTCGCGACCATAGGCATCAAACAGGACGCGCTCAAAGTTTGAACTGATCTGGATATCCATCGACGGGCTGATCGACGGGTGCGTCGGTCCCTTGTGATATCCCTGCCCGCTCAGACAGCGATGCAGGATATCGTTCTGGTTGGTCGCCACCACCAGCCGGTCGATGGGCAACCCCATCCCCTTGGCGATATAGCCCGCAAAGATGTCACCGAAATTTCCGGTGGGCACGGTAAAGCTGACCTTGCGATCCGGCGCACCCAGACTGACGGCGGCGCTGAAGTAATAGACCACCTGCGCCAGAACCCGCGCCCAGTTGATGCTGTTGACCCCGGCCAGCCTGACCCCGTCGCGGAACTGAAAATCGTTGAACATGTCCTTCAACGCGGCCTGACAATCGTCGAAATCGCCATCCACCGCCAGCGCATGCACATTCGATTCGGTCGGTGTGGTCATCTGACGGCGCTGCACCTCGGAGACCCGGCCATGGGGAAACAGGATGAACACATCCACATTGGACAACCCCTTGAACGCCTCGATGGCGGCAGACCCCGTGTCGCCGCTGGTGGCCCCCACGATTGTCACCCGGTCGCCACTGCGTTCCAACGCCGCCTGAAACAGCTGACCGATCAGCTGCATGGCAAAATCCTTGAACGCCAGCGTCGGGCCGTGAAACAGCTCGAGCAGGAAATGGTTCGGCGCCAGTTGCACCAGCGGCGCGCGGGCGGCATGGCCGAACCCGTCATAGGCCCGCGCGATGATGGCGCGGAAATCCTCGTCGTTGAACGTATCGCCGACAAACGGGCGCATCACCCGGAACGCGGTCTCCTCATAGGACAGACCGGCCAACGCGGCGATCTCGGCAGCGGTCATCCGGGGCACCTCGGCGGGTACATACAGCCCGCCGTCGCGCGCCAGCCCGGTCAACATCGCCTCTTCAAAGCTCAGCTCAGGCGCGGTGCCCCGGGTCGAGATATATTTCATGTCAGTCAGCCCTTGTCGCCGGCGCGGGTGCGCCACAGAAAATAGCCGGTCATCAAAGCCCAGATCAGGGCCAGCGAAAACCAGGTGATTGCATATTGCAAGTGATCGTTCGGAATACCCGCCGTGTCCACCGGCAACGGCGTCACCGCAGGGCCGGTTTGCGACCGCGCCACCACCAGGACCGGCTGCGTCTCCAGCGCCGCCGCCATGGCGGGAACGTCACGTGCGAACCAGATGTTGGCGGCCATATCCGGCACAGGCGTATAGCTGTCGGTCTCCTGCGGCCAATGCAGGTTGCCGGTCACGGTCAGCGGCCCGGTGCTGCGTGCCGCGTCAGCGGCTTCGGTGCGCACAAAGCCGCGGTCCAGCAGAATGCGGCGGCCATCGTCGGTCAGGAACGGCGCGATAATGCGATAGCCGGGTCCGACACGCTTGATCGATACCAGCACATGCAATTCGCCCGGCAGAACCGTACCGTCGACCGTCACTGGCAGATACTTGTCTTCCGCCGGGTCGGGCGTGGCGGGCAACGGCACCGGATCGGCCCCGATGCGGCTGTCCATCTGCGCCAGAACGCCCTGTTTCCAATCCAGACGCTGCATTTGCCATGTGGCCAGCCCGATCAGCACGGAACATCCGGCCACGCCAAAGATCAACAGGAACAGGATGCGGCGCATCGGCAATAGGCCTCTTGGTAAATGACAAAGCGCGCGGAAACCCCGCGCGCTTCGCTTGATAAGGTCTGAGCGCGGTTTTTCAACCGCAATCGCAGATCAGCCCAAGTTGGCCGTGCCCCAGATATAGACAACCACGAACAGAAACAGCCAGACCACATCGACAAAGTGCCAATACCAGGCGGCGGCCTCGAACCCGACATGTTGCTCGGGGGTGAAATCGCCCTTGATCGAACGGATCAGGCAGACAGTCAGAAAGATCGTGCCGATCACAACGTGAAAGCCGTGAAAGCCGGTGGCCATGAAGAAGTTGGAGTAGAAGATGTCGTCGCCGAACTTCCAGCCTTCATGCAACAGGTGCGAGTATTCATAGGCCTGCAGCGCGGTAAACCCGATGCCCAGCACAACGGTCAGCGCCAGCCCGGCAATCATGTCCTTGCGGTTGTTTTCATGCACCAGCGCATGGTGCGCCCAGGTCAAGGTACAACCCGACAGCAGCAGGATCACAGTATTGATCAGCGGCAATTCGAACGGCTCGACCGGATAGATATAGGGCTGAATATACTCGGTGCCGGCATATTCCTGCATGGAATAGATCAGATGCTTGAACACCGACCAGAACCAGGCCGCAAAGAACATGACTTCGGACATGATAAACAGGATGAAACCATAGCGCAGGCCGATCCGTACCACCGCTGTGTGGTCGCCGACATGGCTTTCATGCACCACTTCGGACCACCAGCCGAACATGGTGTAAAGCACACCCACCAGCCCGATCCAAAAGACATAGGGCGTGATCGAATGCATCCACAGCACCGCGCCAGCCAGCATGACAAAGCCGGCGGCAGCGCCCAGAAACGGCCAGACCGAAGGATGCAGAATGTGATAATCGTGGTTCTTTGCGTGTGCCATTAATGTCCCTCACCTTGCGGCGTTAGTTCGTTTTTGTTTGCGATCCCGTGTCAAGAGCCGCCTGGCCCCCGGGCAGATCGATTTCGTAGAAAGTGTACGACAGCGTGATCGTATGCACATATTTTGCGTCCCTGTCGGTGACGATTTCCGGATCTATATAGAAAGTTACCGGCATCTGCACCCGTTCACCGGGCTGCAGCACTTGCTCTGTAAAGCAGAAACACTCGATCTTGTTAAAGAACGGTCCCGCCTCGTAGGGAAAGACATTATAGCTGGCCTGCCCTGCAATCGGCTGGTCGGTCGGATTGTAGGCCTCGTAGAAGGCCAGCCCGGTCTCACCGATCTGCAACTCCATTTCGCGCACCACCGGCTTGAACGTCCAGGGCATGCCACGCGTCAGCGAGCCGTCAAAACGAATCTTGATGGTCTGCTCCAGCACCTCGTCCGCCCCGGCCGTATCGACCTGGGTGGTGCCGCCAAAGCCCGTGACCCGGCAGAACCAGTTATAAAACGGGACCGAGGCCCAGGCCAACGCCCCCATGGTGATCACCACGGTCACCAATTGCAGCACGGTCCGGTTGGGTCCCGACATTGCCATCAGTTAAAGCTCTCCGCGCTGGGAACTTCAAAATCGCCGCTGGTCACCTTGACCATGGTCAGGCCAAAGACCAGTGCGGCAAACGCCGCCAGAATCAGCCCGACTCCAAGGTTGCGCCCGAACCGGCGATGATGCAACTCGTGCGTGGTCTTGATACTCATGTCCAGCCTCCCAGGCCATAGGGCCGCAATACCGCTTCGGCCAGGATCGCGCCGAAATGCAGGAAAAGATACAGCAGCGACAGCTTGAAGAACCGCCGCTCGACGGCAAAATTGTCGCCCTCGGCATCGGTTTCGTCGCGCCTCCAGATACGTACGGCGCCCAGCAGGAACAAACCGTTCAGCACCACCGACACGGTCAGATAGATCGGCCCGCCGATGCCGGTAAAGCTTGCTCCGATCGCAAGCAGCGCAAGCAGCACGGTATAGACGAGAATATGCACCCGCGTCGCGCGACGACCGTGTGTCACGGTCAGCATCGGCACACCGGCATCATCGTAGTCGCTGCGCATGAACAGGCACAAGGCCCAGAAGTGCGGCGGCGTCCACATGAACACCAATGCAAACATCAGCCACGGCTCGACCGCCATCGTCCCGGTTGCGGCCAGCCAGCCGATCACCGGCGGGAACGCCCCCGCCGCGCCGCCGATCACAATGTTCTGCGGCGTGCTGCGTTTCAGCCACATCGAATAGATCACGACGTAGAAAAAGATGGTAAAGGCCAGCATCGCACCGGCCATCAGGTTGGTGGCCAGCGCCAGCATCATCACCGACAGCCCCGACAGCGCCAGCCCGATCGCCAGCGCATCCTGCCCGCTCACCTTGCCGGACGGGATGGGGCGATTGCGGGTGCGGCGCATGATGCGGTCGATATCGGCATCCCACCACATGTTCAGCGCGCCCGACGCACCGCCGCCGATGGCAATGAACAGCACGGCGCTAAATCCGATCAGCGGATGCACCGATACCGGGGCAGCCACCAGTCCGACAAGGGCGGTGAACACGACCAGCGACATCACCCGCGGCTTGAGCAGGGCGAAGAAATCGCCAAACTCCGCCTCGCCCTCGCGCAGGCCTGTATTGAAACTGACGTCGCTCATCGCAAACCCTTGTGGCGCAAATGGCACGGCGGGCTTACCCGCCATGCGCTTTCAACTCAAATCTTCAGTTCGACGCGACGGTCACACTGCGCGGTTTGCCCGCGTATTCCTCGATCGCGCCGTCCAGCCATGCGTCATAGGCTTCCTGGCTGACAACTTTGACGGTGATCGGCATATAGGCGTGGTCCTTGCCGCACAGTTCGGAACACTGACCGAAATAGATGCCTTCCTTTTCGGCGGCGAACCACAGCTCGGCCAGACGGCCCGGAACCGCATCCTGCTTGACGCCAAAGGCCGGGATCGTCCAGCTGTGGATCACATCCGCGCCGGTCACCTGCATCACCACGGTCTTGCCCACCGGCACCACCACGGCAGTGTCGGTCGCCAGCAGGAATTCATCTTTGCTATAGCCCGCCTCTTCCAGCTCGGCGATCACCTCGTCGTTCAGAACCTTGCCATCGCCGATCAGGAAGCTTTCAAAGCCGAATTCGTGATCGACATATTCATAGCCCCAGTACCACTGATACCCGGTCACCTTGATGGTAATGTCCGCCTCGGGGATCTCCTGCTGCTTGAACAGAACCGGCAGGCTGAAGGCGCCGATGAACACCAGAATCACGATCGGAATGATCGTCCAGGCCACTTCCACCGGCGAATTGTGGGTAAAGCTGGCCGGATTCGGGTTTCTGCTGCGGCTGTACCGGAACATCGCATACAACAGCAGTCCGGTCACAAAGACGCAGATCGCGGTGATGATCACGAGAATCAACCAGTCCAGCGACTGTTGGTCGCGGGCCAGTTCGGTCGCCGCAGGCTGAAACCCGGTCAGACCGTCGACCGGCTTGCCGATGATTTCAAGCCCGTCTTGCGCCAGTGCAGGAAGGGCCGAAAGGGCTGTAACGACCCCGGAAAGCGTGAAAGCGTTCTTCATGTTATGTCCTGATCGTTTGATCGCGTTTTTCGGTGAGGTACAGGCGGATTCATCAAAACGCACCTGCCCCGTTGTCTTTAGTGTCGCTAGAAACCATATTCCGGCAAGCAGATAAAGCCATCTGATTGCGTCAAACGGACGCTTTTTTTTGATTTAGATCAAATCGAGAGGTCTCCGGCGATGACAAATACCCCCTTCCGCCCCTTTGAAACCACGCTGCCGCTGGACGCCGCGCTGTCAGAGCTGCGCGCGGCCACCGACGGGGCGGATGACGGCGAAATCTTTGCCGAACGTCGCAAATCCGAAGCGCTTGTGTTCGATGACGGGCGGCTCAAGACCGCCAGCTATGACGCTTCCGAAGGATTCGGGCTGCGCGCTGTCAACGGCGAGGTGACCGGCTATGCCCATGCGACCGAGATGAGCATCGCGGCGCTGAAACGGGCCGCTGAAACCGCCCGGCTCGCGGTCGGCAATGGCGGCGGCACTCTGGCGGACGCGCCGCAACCGACCAATGCGCGTCTCTATACCGATGCCGATCCCATCGCCGGACAGCCCTTTCCGGTCAAGATCGACACCCTGCGCGAAATCGACGCTTTTGCCCGCGACATGGACAGCCGCGTCGTCCAGGTCTCGGCCAGCCTCGCGGCCTCTTTGCAAGAGATCGAGATCCTGCGCCCGGACGGGGTGCATCTGCGCGACGTGCGTCCGATGACGCGGGTCAATGTCTCGGTCATCGTCGAACAAGGCGGGCGGCGCGAAACCGGCAGCGCCGGCGGCGGTGGCCGCATCGGGCTGGACGGGCTGATCGCCCCCGCCGATTGGCAGGCCAAGGCGCGCGAGGCGCTGCGCATCGCTCTGGTCAATCTCGATGCGGTCCCCGCCCCCGCCGGGGTGATGGAGGTCGCGCTTGGCCCCGGCTGGCCCGGCATCCTGCTGCACGAAGCCATCGGCCACGGGCTCGAAGGCGACTTCAACCGCAAGGAGACCAGCGCCTTTGCCGGGCTGATGGGCCGGCGGGTTGCCTCGCCCGGCGTGACGGTTCTGGATGACGGCACACTCCCGGATCGGCGCGGCAGCATCACCATCGACGACGAA
The DNA here is from genome assembly GCF_000473225.1 of Sedimentitalea nanhaiensis DSM 24252. Taxonomy (GTDB): domain Bacteria; phylum Pseudomonadota; class Alphaproteobacteria; order Rhodobacterales; family Rhodobacteraceae; genus Sedimentitalea; species Sedimentitalea nanhaiensis. Next base: position 3,452,222 of record NZ_KI421509.1, on the reverse strand, counting down.
GGCACGCCCTCGCGCCGCAATACGCTGATCGAGGACGGTATCCTGGTCGGGTATATGCAGGACCGCCAAAATGCGCGGCTGATGGGGGTTTCGCCCACCGGCAACGGACGGCGGCAAAGCTATGCCCATGCGCCGATGCCGCGCATGACAAACACCTATATGCTGGGCGGCGATTCCGATCCGGCCGATCTGGTGGCCCAGATCAGGGACGGGATCTGGGCGGTCGGGTTCGGCGGCGGGCAGGTCGACATTACCAACGGCAAGTTCGTGTTCTCCTGCACCGAGGCCTACCGCGTCCAGGACGGCAAGATCGGCGCCCCGGTCAAGGGCGCAACCCTGATCGGCGATGGCGCCACCGCCCTGACCCGGATTCGCGGGCTGGGCAATGACATGGAACTGGACCCCGGCATGGGCAATTGCGGCAAGGACGGCCAATGGGTGCCCGTGGGCGTCGGCCAGCCAACAGTGCTGATGGGCGGGCTGACCGTGGGCGGCTCGGCCGCCTGAACTGATCGCAGGAACGCATCGGCCCGGCGCGCCGATGCGTACATGCCGTATGTACGGTGTATGTACGCGATCCGTACGGCTGCCATATCGCAAATTGGCCACGAAATCCGAGCCTCAAACCTGTTCCCGGCGCTTTTGTGAAAAATGCACAAAAAATCTGTCGCGCTTTACGACCTGTTAACCTCGTGGGCGCTACACCTTCCCTGCAAGCAGGCGGAGCGACGGATGACCGAGGAAACGATTTCTTCCACTCACCCCCCACTCCCACCCACCACGGAAGACGATCGGTTTGCGTGGCTCCGTCTGTTGCGCTCGCGCAGGGTCGGTATCACCACGTTTTACCGCCTGCTGGCAGAGCATGGTACAGCGCAGAACGCGCTGGCCGCGTTGCCCGAAGTGGCGCGCGCCGCCGGAGTAGACGGGTATGAAATATGCCCGGCCGGCGTCATAGCCGCAGAAATGAAGGCCGCAAAAGCCGCGCGTGCGCGGCTTTTGTGCCTTGGCGATGCGGCATATCCGAACATGCTGACAGACCTGTCCGACGCCCCGCCGATGCTGTGGGTGATCGGCGATATATCGCTGCTCGGCCGCCCCACCGTGGCGGTGGTGGGAGCCCGCAACGCCAGCTCTCTAGGTACCCGCATGGCCCGCGCCCTGTCGCAGGATCTGGGAACCCAGGGGAACGTCATCGCCTCGGGTCTGGCGCGCGGAATTGACACAGCCGCCCATATCGCGGCGCTGAAAACCGGTACCATCGCGGTGATGGCCGGCGGAGTCGACGTGGTTTATCCGACCGAAAACACCCAGCTGGCCCGCGACATCGCCGCCACCGGGCTGCTGGTCTCGGAGCAGCCTATGGGCACCACGCCACAGGCCCGCCATTTTCCTTGCCGCAACCGGATCATTTCGGGACTGGCCCAGGCGGTCGTGGTGGTCGAGGCCGCCGCCAGGTCAGGCAGCCTGATCACCGCACGCGACGCCCTGGACCAGGGCCGCGAGGTCCTGGCCGTGCCAGGCCATCCGTTTGACGCCCGTGCGGCAGGCAACAACATGCTGATCCGCGACGGTGCGACCCTGGTGCGCAATGCAGAAGACGTGATTGCCGCCCTGCCCGACACCGCGCCACCCCCCATGCAGGTCCAGCCCGACATGCTGGACGATCTGCCGCCGCCACCGCCCGAGCGCCGCAATCTGGGACAGACCGCAGCCCTGCATCAGCAAATTCTGTCGCGGCTGGGCCCCTCGCCGGTGGCCGAAGACCAATTGATCCGCGATTTATCCGCCTCGGCAGGCGAGGTGGCTCCGGCCTTGGTCGATCTGGAACTCGAGGGCAAGATCAAGCGCCAATCGGGCGGGTTGCTGTCACTGGATCCGTGAGCGGTGCGCCACGCCCCGTTTCTGAGCCGATCGGCGATACAGCACCCAGTTGGACACTCTATCGATACACTCAAGATCCCGTTTTCCACAGATGAATGCCAGAGGGCGGGAGAGCAGGTGTTTTCGCCCCATTCTGAACCGACGTCGATCCCGGTCGTCAAGGCCCAGCCTGTCCTGCGAACATGCGCCCATTTTGCACGGATTGACAATCGGGACTTGCACCCCACATCTTGCCCCGCCATAGAAGCCCAACCGTCCGCCGCATGAGGTTACCCGTTAAATGCCTGTAGTTGTTGTAGAATCCCCAGCCAAAGCAAAAACCATCAATAAATACCTGGGTCCCGACTACACGGTTCTCGCGTCCTATGGCCATGTGCGCGACCTGCCCCCCAAGGATGGATCGGTCGATCCCGACCAGGATTTCGACATGAAATGGGAGGTCGCAAGCGACAGCAAGAAGCACGTGAAGGCCATCGCCGATGCACTGGCCAAAGACAACGCTTTGATCCTCGCGACAGACCCCGACCGCGAAGGCGAAGCGATCAGCTGGCATCTGCAAGAAGCGCTGACCAAGCGCAAATCGATCAAGAAGGATACGCCGGTTTCGCGCGTCACTTTCAATGCCATCACCAAGGCTGCCGTTGAAGAGGCCATGGCCCACCCCCGGCAGGTCGACATGCCGCTGGTCGAAGCCTATCTGGCCCGCCGGGCGCTGGATTACCTCGTCGGTTTCAACCTGTCGCCGGTGCTGTGGCGCAAATTGCCGGGTGCAAAATCGGCCGGGCGGGTGCAATCGGTCTGCCTGCGTCTGATCGTCGAGCGCGAAATGGAGATCGAAGCCTTCCGCGCCCGGGAGTACTGGTCGGTCAAGGCCCTGCTGGCCACGCCGCGCGGTCAGGAATACGAGGCGCGTCTGACGCTGCTGGCCGGCAAGAAATTGGACAAGTTCGATATCGAAAACGAAACCCAGGCCGAACTGGCGGTACAGGCGATCACCAGCCGCGACCTGACCGTCAAGTCGGTCGAGGCCAAGCCGGCCAACCGCAATCCCAGCGCGCCCTTCATGACCTCGACCCTGCAACAGGAAGCCAGCCGCAAATTCGGAATGGGCGCGCGGCAGGCCATGAGCGTCGCCCAGCGGCTGTATGAGGCCGGGCACATTACCTATATGCGGACCGACGGCATCGATATGGCGCCCGAGGCGGTGCATGCGGCGCGCGATGCAATCAAGGACCGGTTTGGCGCCGAATACGTGCCCTCCAGCCCGCGGATGTACAAGAACAAGGCCAAGAACGCGCAGGAGGCGCATGAATGTATCCGCCCCACCGACATGACCAAGGACACCGCCGCGTTGAAACTGATGGATGCGGATCAGCGCAAGCTGTACGATCTGATCTGGAAGCGCACCCTTGCATGCCAGATGGAAGGCGCACGCCTTGAGCGCACTACAGTCATCGTTGCCAGCAAGGATGAACAGGTCGAGATGCGCGCAACCGGTCAGGTGCTGCTGTTTGACGGTTTCTTGCGAGTTTACGAAGAAGGCCGCGACGATGCTGTCACGGACGACGACGACAAGCGACTGCCGCAGATTTCACAGGGTGAGCCGGCGGCCAAGCGCAGCGTCACCCCCGAACAGCATTTCACCCAGCCGCCACCGCGCTATACCGAGGCAACACTCGTCAAGCGGATGGAAGAACTGGGCATCGGACGGCCCTCGACCTATGCCAGCATTGTCACCACGATTCAGGACCGCGAATATGTCCGAAAGGACAAGAACCGGCTGATCCCCGAGGACAAGGGGCGCTTGGTGATCGCGTTCCTGCAGAACTATTTCCGCAAATATGTCGGCTATGATTTTACCGCCGGTCTCGAAGACGAACTGGATCAGGTCAGCGCCGGGGATGCGGACTATAAGGCCGTTCTGAACCGGTTCTGGCGCGACTTTTCCGCTGCCATCGCCGAAACCAGCGATTTGCGCATCACCGAAGTGCTGGAAAAGATCAACGAGGTGCTTGAACCACACCTGTTTCCGCCCAACGAGGACGGCACCGACCCGCGGCTGTGTCCGAATTGCGGCGCCGGACGGCTGTCCATGCGCACAGCACGCTCGGGAGGGGCATTCATCGGCTGCTCGAACTACCCCGAATGCCGCTATACCCGCGCCTTCGGCCCTCCGGGGGCCGAAGATGACGGCGCGATCCCGCCCGACGGCAAGCTGTTGGGCGAAGACGCGGGCGACGAGATCCGTGTGTTCAAGGGGCGGTTCGGCCCCTATGTGCAGCGTGGACCGGTCACCGAAGAGAACAAGAAACCGCCGCGTCAATCCGTGCCCAAGGACTGGCCCCCCCAGGAGATCGATCTGGCACAGGCGCTGAAATTACTGTCCCTGCCCCGTCCCATCGGCCCGCATCCCGAAGATGGTGTGATGGTCTGGGCTAATATCGGGCGTTATGGGCCATATCTGAAACATGCGGCCAGCACCTCGGAACGCGGTGGCACCAATGCCAACCTCGAGTCGCTTGACGAAGTGTTTACCGTTGGCATGAACCGGGCTGTGCAATTGCTGGCCGAAAAGGTCGCCAGCCGGGGCGGGCGCGGTGCTGCCGCCAAGACCCTGCGTGAACTGGGCGAGCACCCCGACGAAGGCGGTCCGGTCAATATCATGGAAGGCAAATACGGCCCCTATGTGAAATGGGACAAGGTCAACGCCACCCTGCCGAAAGAGATCGAGGCGACGGCCCTGACCATGGAACAGGCGGTCGAACTGATCGCCGAAAAGGCCGCCAAAAAGGGCACTCGGCGCAAGGCCGCTCCAAAAAAGAAGGCTCCGGCCAAGAAACCGGCGACAAGAAAAACCGCGTCCGCCAAGGCCCCCGGAAAGAAGCCCGCGGCAGCAAAGGCGACCGACAAGAAGCCGGCGGCAGAATAGCCGACCGGCCGCCTGCCATTTCGTTGACTCTCCTGCGGTGCAGCGGCACAAGCATGGAACACCAATTTTCGGGGAGTTTTCCATGAAGAAAGTCTATTCCACCGCCACCGAGGCCTTGGAGGGGCTGCTGTCGGACGGCATGACGATCGCAGCCGGCGGGTTTGGCCTGTGCGGCATTCCGGAACTGCTGATAGACGCGCTGGTGGACAGCGGCGTCAAGGATCTGACCATCGCGTCCAACAATTGCGGCGTCGACGGGTTTGGTCTGGGCAAATTGCTCGACACCAAGCAAATCAGGAAGATGATGTCGTCCTATGTGGGCGAAAACGCCGAGTTCATGCGCCAGTACCTGAGCGGCGAGCTTGAGCTGGAATTCAACCCGCAGGGCACCCTGGCCGAACGGATGCGCGCGGGCGGCTGCGGCATTCCGGGCTTTTATACAAAGACCGGTGTGGGCACGGTGATCGCCGACGGCAAGGAGAGCAAGGAATTCGACGGTCAGGACTATATTCTGGAACGCGGCATCGTCGCGGATCTGTCGATCGTCAAGGCTTGGAAGGCCGATGACACCGGCAACCTGGTGTTTCGCAAGACCGCGCGCAACTTCAACCCGCCGGCGGCCATGTGCGGCAAGGTCTGCGTCGCCGAGGTCGAGGAAATCGTGCCACGCGGCAGCCTGGATCCCGATACGATCCATCTGCCCGGCATCTATGTTCACCGCCTGATCCAGGGCGATCACGAAAAGCGCATCGAACAGCGCACCATCCGGGAGGCCTAAGCTATGTGGGATCGCAATCAGATGGCCGCACGGGCCGCGCAGGAACTTGAAGACGGCATGTATGTCAACCTGGGCATCGGCATTCCGACGCTTGTGGCCAACTATGTCGGCGACAAGGACATCACCCTGCAAAGCGAAAACGGCATGCTGGGCATGGGTCCATTCCCGACCGAGGACGAGATCGACCCCGATCTGATCAACGCCGGCAAACAGACCATCACCGAACTGGCGCGCACCAGTTATTTCGACAGCGCCACAAGCTTTGGCATGATCCGGGGCGGCAAGATCGCCGCCGCGATCCTGGGCGCCATGGAGGTGGCCGAAAACGGCGACCTGGCAAACTGGATGATCCCCGGCAAGCTGGTCAAGGGCATGGGCGGCGCGATGGATCTGGTCGCGGGCGTCGGGCGCGTGGTGGTGGTGATGGATCACACCAACAAGCACGGCGACAGCAAGGTGCTGAAATCCTGCACTCTGCCGCTGACCGGCAAGGCGGTGGTCGACCGTATCATCACCAACCTCGGCGTGCTGGACGTGGTGCCGGGCGGATTGAAGATCGTCGAATGCGCCGACGGCGTCACCGAAGACGACCTGCGCAACGCAACAGAGGCAACCATCGTCTAGGCTTGCCGCCCTCGTGAAGATCAAATCGGGGCCGGCATCCACACCGGCCCCATCAAGCCCAGATCAGTTCATCGCCACGAACACACAGCCGTCGCTGATCAACTCCGGCGGCGTCGCGCATAATCCGCTGGCAACCTGAAACGCCGCCAAGACCTTGGGCACATAGTCCCGGGTTTCGGCATAGGGCGGCACACCGGCGTGGCTATAGACCGAACCCTCCCCCGCATTGTAACCGGCCAGAACCAGGATGGGGTCATTGTTGAATTCCCCCATCAACCAGTCCAGGTACTTCACCCCTCCGGCGATGTTCTCATCCGGTTTCAGGCTGTCATGCACCCCGAACCGCGCCGCGGTATCGGGCATCAGCTGCATCAACCCCTGCGCCCCGGCCCCGCTGACTGCGTCCGACCGCCCGGCGGATTCGACCGCAATCACTGCCAGCACCAGTGCGGGAGATACCCGGGTTCCAACGGTCGAGCGCAGGATCGGAACGCCCTGCATGCGGGCAATTTCCTGCATCGCCTGCAGGCGCGGCGCAGAAATCTTGCCGGACCCGTTCAACGTTTTCAGCGCCTCCGGCAGCCTTCCTGGGCCGGTGCTCGTCATTTCAGGTGAAATCGCGTCCCAGAACCAGGTGTATTTGCCGACCGGTTCGCGAACCGACACAGGAACGTCCGCCAAAGGCGGCAACGGTGCCGGTCGTTGTGCGTCGGGATCGATCTGAATTGTGATACGCTTGGCGGCATCGGACGTGGGTGGTCTGACCCGCCGCGCCTGAAAATCGCTGAACGGCTGGGGCGCGCGTCTAGAGACCGGTTTTGCCACGGGTATCGATGTTTCATCGATCTGTTCAGGCCGCTCCGATACCTCTCGCAGTACCAGACGTTCGGCAAGGGATGGTCCGGCACTACAAAGGCAGAACACGATTGCAGGCACGATCCAGGCACGCTTGAACATTTGCAGGCCTCACTGCTCGGTTTTTTGCAACTGTTCTCCAAATCCCGTTCCAAAGCCAGAACTGCGGCCCGAATTCTGTCGATTTTGCCCGATTTGGGTCCTGTTTGCATCGCCGGAACGAAGCGAGCCACCCCCAAAAATCACAAATACGCGTTATATTTCATGCTCTTAGAAAATATCTTATCGAAATATTAAATGTGGCAGAAGAATCCATTTTTCCGCCCAACTCCTGCCATCGGCACCCGTCTATATGGCTGCATACCACGTCGGACATGGGTCAAGCGAAGAAACGTCCCGATCAGAACGACGCGGTTTGCAGGTAAAGCAATGATCCTTAGGAGGGACAAGACATGATCAAATTTTTCAAGAATTTCCGCAAGGACGAAGACGGTGCCGTGACCGTCGACTGGGTTGTGCTGACAGCAGCCGTCGTTGCCCTGGCCGTTGTCGCCTATGAGTCGATCGGCAACAACACCAAGCTGTTGTCCGACGCGGTTGCAACCGAAGTTGGCACAACATTGCCGACCTTCGAGTGATCGCAATACGTGGCCATACTACAGAAGGGCTGCGTCATTGCATTGCAAGACGCAGCCCTTCTGCACTTTAGACCCGGCTCATCTGGAGGGCGTGACGTGATCAATATCATGAAAACATTCCTGTCCGACCAAGAGGGCGCGGTGACGGTCGATTGGGTCGTGTTGTGTGCTGCTGTGGTCGCTCTGTCGGCCATCGGTATGAACAAGATTGCCGACAACACTTTGGACCTGGGGGGCGCTGTCGGAACCGAGATCGCAAGTCAGGCCGAGTGACAAACGAATAACGGTGCTGCACGGAACCGGCCACATTACGACAACGTCAAAAACCCCGTACGGTCGTGTTTCGCCGCAAGGCTGGCAAACCTGCGTTGTCGGGCCCCGGGCAAGACCCAGGCCGAAATCACAACAACGGAAAGGGTAGAGCATGCGAACAGTATTTGGATTGGTCCTGATCGTCGGGGTCGCCCTTGCGGGTGGTGCCGTCATGATGGCGAAGAATTATATCACCGCCTATCAGGCCGAATTGCAAAAGGAACGCGCTGCGCGCGCCCAGGTCGTGCCGACGGTAGAGGTTTTCGTCGCCACGCGGTCGCTGAAATATGGCGAGTCCCTGAATCCGGACGACGTACGCAAGGTGCGTTGGCCCGAAAACGCCATTCCCGAAGGGGCCTTTATCAATCAGAGCATTCTGTTTCCGCCCGAATTGACCGAGCGGCGCGTGGTCCTGCGCGCAATGGAAAAAGACGAGGCGATCATGGCGCTCAAGGTGACCGAACCAGGCAAGGACGCCGGCCTGACCTCGCAGCTGGACCGCGGCATGCGCGCCTTTGCCATCAAGGTTGACGTTTCGTCTGGCGTGTCGGGCTTTCTGCGGCCCGGAGACCGGGTCGACATCTATTGGACCGGTGGTATTGGAGATGCGGTCGAAGGGGCGCGGGGCGATGTGACCCGGCTGATCGAGGCAAATGTCTCGCTGATCGCAGTGGACCAAAGTGCCGGCGGTGATGTGGACAGCACAACAATTGCGCGCACGGTCACTGTCGCGGCCCGGCCCGAACAGGTCGCCGCACTGGCCCAGGCTCAGACCACGGGTAAACTGTCTCTGTCTCTGGTCGGGGCCGAAGATGACACGATTGCCTCTGCGATCGAGGTCAACCAGCGCTCGCTGCTGGGGCTGGGAGCGGTCGAAATAGCACCTCAGCAAGCTGAAAAGAAGGTTTGTACGATCAGAACCCGCCGTGGTGCTGAAGTGGTCGAGTTGCCGATACCCTGCACAAACTGAAACGATACCAAAGCCTTATCACAACCATGACGTGCATTGCGCATGTCAGGTTTTTTGTATTGTTGCCAGATGTCCACATAAGAAAGACTGCGGAAGCCGTTGATTCTTGCAAAAAATATCGATGTGGCGCACAGTGCTGTCTAGATCGGGCAACAAGACCCGACCAACGAGGCGTGATCGGAGAGGCAGGTCACATGAAATTCGACAGTACCCTTAAGGCCGCCCTGTTCGGGCTTTCATTGGCGTTTGCCCCGGTTGCGGGCAGTGCGCAGGCTGAAAGCCTGACTGTGGTCAAGAAAGGCACCGAGGCAACGCTGGATGTTCCGATGAACCGGGCCGTGGTTGTCGAGAGCGACGTGCCCTTTGCCGAACTCAGCATCGCCAATCCCGGAATCGCCGACATTTCATCCCTTTCGGACCGCACTATCTATGTGCTGGGTAAATCTCCGGGCATGACCACCCTGACACTGCTGGACGCAACCGGACGGCTGATCACCAATGTGAATGTGCGGGTTGCGGCGGATGTGACCGAATTCAAGGAACGCCTGCGCCAGATCCTGCCCGGCGAACGCATCGAGGTGCGCACCGCCAATGACGGCATTGTCCTGTCCGGTGTCGTGAGCAGCACGGCGCGTCTGCAACGGGCGCTGGACTTGGCCGAACGGTATGCGCCCGAACGGGTCTCCAACCTGATGAGCGTCGGCGGCGTGCAACAGGTGATGCTCAAGGTCCGGTTTGCCGAAATGCAAAGATCGGTTTCCAAGTCACTCAGCGCATCGCTGGGGTTCAACGGTACGATCAACGGTGGCAGCACCGGCCTGAACGGTGGCACCGGCCGGTTCAGCAATCAGCTCGGCCAGTCGAACGGCCAAGCGGGCAGGCTGCCGTTGGCGAATGACAATACCGGCGCGGTGCTGTTCGGGTTCAATGCCGGTTCTGTACAGGTCGGCCTGCTGCTGGAGGCGCTGGAACAGAAAGGCGTCGTGCGCACCTTGGCCGAACCCAACCTGACGGCGTTGTCTGGCCAAGAAGCCAAATTTCTCGCCGGTGGCGAATTCCCGATCCCCGTCGCGCAACGAGACGGGCTGTTTTCGATTGAATACAAACCCTTTGGCATCGAGCTGAATTTTGTCCCGCGTGTGGTGGACAAGGATGTGTTCAATCTGGAAATGATGGCGGCCGTCTCGGCCATCGACCCCACCTTGGGCGTCGATATCAACGACATGCAGGTCCCTGCCTTTTCCCGCCGTGAAACATCGACAACGGTGGAGATGCGTGACGGTGAAAGCTTTGCCATTGCCGGGTTGATACAGGATGAATTCCTGGACAATGCCTCGCAGATCCCGTGGCTGGGCGACGTGCCGGTGCTGGGCATGCTGTTTCGCAGCGCCGACTATCAGCGCAAGCAAACTGAACTGGTAATCATCGTAACGGCCCACCTTGTGACGCCGACACGCGGCGAGGCTTTGGCCCTGCCGACAGACCGCATTACTCCGCCCAGCGAAAGCGAGTTGTTCATGTTCGGTCAGATGAGCAAGGTTGGACAGGGCAAGGATCGCGCTGCCAATGAGGTCGCGAAACAGGATTTCAGCGGCTCTTATGGCTATGTCATGGACTGAGCAGAGGAACGGGACTATGCAGAAACTCATCCTTGCGGCGGGCATGACCCTGACCCTGGCGGGGTGCGCCCAGGAAGCCGGGGACTTTGTCAGAACCGGAGATTTCGGCGAAGCCACGATGAACAACGGCCTGGTGATGCGCGGCGACAAGAGCTATGCGATCAGCCTGGGTCAACGATTCGCCCGCGAAACGCCGACCACGGTCAATTTTGCCTTCAACAGCGATCGACTGGATGGCGAGGCGCAGCAGATCCTCGATCGGCAGGCAGACTGGATACGCCAGTTTCCCGAAGTTCGGTTTGCCGTCTATGGCTATACCGACGAGGTGGGCACCCAATCCTACAACTATGGCCTGGGGCGCAGACGCGCGACCGCGGTGGTCCGTTATCTGTCCTCGCGAGGGATCAACCGTTCCCGGCTGAAAGCCTTGGTGTCATATGGCGAGACCCGCCCGGTCATCGATGTCCCCGGACCGGAACGCGCAAACCGCCGCAGCGTAACCGAAGTGGCCGGTTTTGTGGAGCGCCACCCCACGGTACTGGACGGCAAATACGCCGAAGTCATTTATCGTGAGTATGTCATCAGCGCCCAGCCCATCGACCGGCTGACCCGGCGCAACAACACCGGCGGGTTTGGCGAAACACAATAACCGCAGTTATTGCCTGATCGTCGCTCAATTCCCTACAATTGGGGTTTTTTGGCCCAATTCTCGCCCAGATTTCCGGCAACATTGTCCTCAATAGGTGATGTGCGACCAGTTGCGGTCAAACGTCGGCGAAAGCAGGACAGCAAGAACGGGCCCGGCCCGCAGCACCCTGCCAAGCCTCGCAGTTTTGAGGATAAAGGCAATGAGCAGTGGACACGCACACCCCGAGATGAATCCGATCGTGGCCTGCACGATCAGTCGAGACGTTCAGAATTTCGATCTGCTGATCGAGGACATGGAGGCCGCCCTGGGCGAAAGCTGGGGCGATCTTGGGTTTGCAGAGGCCCTGGTTTTTTTCAGCCAACCCGAGGCCGATGCGCTGGAGTTCGTGGCCCTGGCACTGGACAGCAGCGACGAAGATAACCTTGTCCTGATGGGTGAGATCATAAACCAGGCCAAGGCCCGCGGCATCCGGGTGATCCTGATTGCCGAAGACGTGACACCGGCTTCACTGCATCAACTGTTGCGCCAGGGGGCCGATGAATTTGTCCCCTATCCGCTGCCCGAAAATGAATTGCAGTCCGCCATCGACCGGCTGAACGCACCCGAACCCGAACCCGAGGCGATGCAACACAATACGCATCAGCTGACATCCGGAACCTCCAAGGAAGGCGCGGTGGTGGTCGTGCACGGGTTGGCCGGGGGGGTCGGTTCGACAACCATGGCGGTCAATCTGGCCTGGGAACTGGCCAATATCGATGACGCAACGCCTCCCAGCGTCTGCCTGCTGGATCTGGACCTGCAATTTGGCTCGGTGGCTACCTATCTTGACCTGCCGCGGCGCGAAACCGTGTTCGAGATGCTGTCGGATCTCGAGAATATGGACGAAGAGAATTTTGGTCAGGCCCTGCTCAGCTTCGAAGACAGGTTGCAGGTTCTGACGGCCCCGGCCGAGTTGGTCCCGCTCGATGTTCTGGGGCCAGCAGACATCGAACAGGTGATCGCCATGGCACGCAGCCATTTTGACTATGTCGTGATCGACATGCCCTCGACGCTGGTGCATTGGTCCGAAACCGTTCTGCAAGCAGCGCATGTCTATTTTGCGCTGGTCGAACTGGACATGCGATCGGCGCAGAATGCACTGCGGCTCAAAAAGGCGCTGCAATCCGAAGACCTGCCGTTTCAGAAAATGCGCTTTGCGTTGAACCGGGCCCCCAAATTCACCGATCTCTCCGGCAAGAGCCGCGTCAAGCGCCTGGCGGAAAGCCTGGGCATCTCGATCGACTTGCAATTGCCCGATGGGGGGAAACCCGTCAGCCAGGGCGCCGATCACGGGCTGCCGCTGGCAACATCGGCCGCCAAGAACCCATTGCGCAAGGAAATCGCCAAGTTGGCGCAATCCTTGCACCAACTGGGCAGCAGCGACGTCAAAGCAGCGTAAAACTCAGGGGCACGACCAGATGTTTTCCAGATACAAGAAATCCGCTCCAGCTTCTCCGGCAACGAGATCCTCCGCAAAGGTCGCCAAGATTGCCGAGATACAACCCGCCGCCAAAGACATCGGCATTCAGGCAGCCAGCCTGCGCCGTCCGATGCCGCTCAAGGCAGCCGAAGCCAGTTCGGCAGACAAGGATCGCAAGCGCAAGGAACGTTTGAGCGAAATCAAGGTCGAGATGCATCGATCCCTTTTGGACAACCTGAACCTGGCGGCACTGGAACGCGCCAGCGAGGCCGAACTGCGCACCGAGATCAGCAACATCGCCAGCGAACTGCTCGAAGAAAAGGGTATCGTGCTGAACCGCGAGGACCGGCAGACCCTGAACAAGGAGTTGTATGACGAAGTAACCGGCCTCGGCCCGCTGGAAAGCCTGCTGCAAGACGATAGCGTCAACGATATTCTGGTGAACGGCCCGCAACAGGTGTTTGTCGAACGCGACGGCAAGCTGGAACTGAGCGACATCACCTTTAAGGATGAACGCCATCTGCTTCGGATCATCGACAAGATCGTCAGCGCCGTCGGCCGGCGGGTGGATGAATCCAATCCTTATGTCGACGCCCGCCTGGCAGACGGGTCTCGCTTCAACGCCATGGTGCCGCCAATCGCAGTGGACGGCAGCCTGGTGTCGATCCGCAAATTCAAAAAGGACAAGCTGGGCATCGACGATCTGGTCCGCTTTGGTGCCTTCTCCGAGGAAATGGCCGCATACCTGCAGGCCGCTGTCGCCACCCGGTTGAATGTAATCGTGTCAGGCGGCACCGGGTCGGGCAAGACGACAACGCTGAACGCGCTCTCCAGCTTTATCGACAATGCCGAACGTATCCTGACCATCGAGGATACGGCGGAACTGCAATTGCAGCAGATCCATGTGGGCCGGATGGAAAGCCGCCCTCCGAACGTCGAAGGCAAGGGCGAGGTCAGCCCGCGCGACTGTCTCAAAAACGCTCTGCGGATGCGCCCGGACCGGATCATCGTCGGCGAAACCCGAGGCGAGGAAGTCATCGACATGCTCCAGGCGATGAACACCGGCCACGACGGGTCGATGACCACGATTCACGCCAACAGTGCGCGAGACGGGGTCAGCCGCCTGGAAAACATGATCGCGATGGCCGGCATCGAGATGCCGCTCAAGGCGGTGCGCAGTCAGATCTCGTCGGCTGTCAACCTGATCGTGCAAGCTTCTCGTCTGCAGGACGGCAGCCGCCGCATGACCTCGATCACCGAGATCACCGGCATGGAGGGCGACGTGATCTCGATGCAGGAAATCTTCAAATACCAACGCGTCGGTCTGACACCGGACAACAAGATCATTGGCCATTTCACCGCCACGGGTGTGCGCAGCCACTTTGCCGAACGGTTCCGGATGTGGGGCTATGACCTGCCGGCCTCGATCTATGAACCCACCGCGATGGAGCAGAACTGATGGAACTGAGTGCCGAACCGATAATCTATGGCCTGATCTTTGTCGGGGTCCTGGTTCTGGTCGAGGGCATCTATCTTGTCGCCTTTGGCAAGTCGATCAGCCTGAACAGCAGAGTAAACCGCCGCCTGGAAATGCTGGACAAGGGCACCGGGCGCGAACAGGTTCTGGAACAGCTGCGCAAGGAAATGCAGCAACACATGAAATCGCGCACCATCCCGCTGTATTCGTTGCTGGGGGAAAAGGCGCAAAAGGCGGCGATCGCGTTTACCCCCCGGCAGTTGATCCTGATCATGGGAGGCTTGTCGGTGGTGGCCTTTGTCGGGCTGACAATCGGAACCGTAACCGAATTGCCGGTGCGTATTGTGGCCTCGGTCGGGATCGGGATCGGCGGGGTGTATTTCTGGGTCAACTCAAAGGCCAAGAAACGCATGGCAATGATCGAGGAACAACTGCCAGATGCCGTCGAACTGATGGTGCGCAGCCTGCGGGTCGGACATCCGTTTTCCTCCGCCATTTCGATTGTATCCAAAGAGATCGAAGACCCGTTGGCCACCGAATTCGGCATCATCGCCGATGAGAACGCCTATGGCCGCGACGTTGGCGAGGCGCTCAAGGACATGGCCGAACGGCTGGATATGCAGGATATGCGTTTTCTCTCTGTTGCCGTCAGCATCCAGCAGCAGTCGGGCGGAAATCTGGCCGAAATCCTGGCCGGATTGGCCCAGGTGATCCGTGCCCGTTTCCGCCTGTTCCGCAAGGTCAACGCAATCACCGCCGAGGCGAAATGGTCGGGCAAGTTCCTGTCCGCCTTTCCGCTGGTCTGCCTGTTAATCATCACCGTGAACGATCCGAACTACTATGACGAAGTGTTGGATCATCCATGGTTTATCCCGGCCTGTTTTGTCGTCGGCATCCTGCTGGGCATGAATTTGGTGGTGATGCGGTTTCTTACCAACATCAAAGTCTGAGGAGACGCCGATGGATTTTCTGACCCCGATCAACGACATGATTACCGATTCGCTGGGCGCGTTCGGCCCAATCCTGTTACTTGGCGTCGTGGGCCTGTTCATGGTGCTGGCGACTATCCCGTTCATGTTGAACCAACGCGAAGATCCGCTGAAAAAGCTTCAGCGTACCAACGCCGCGAACGGCAGGGCGGACTCCAAGAAGGAGCGCCTGCGCCAGACCGGGCGCAACGAACAATTGCAGAAATTCGCAACCTTCCTAGAGCCCAAGGACGAAGAAGAGCTGTCGGCGATTCAGCTGAAACTGCGTCAGGCCGGATATCAATCCAAGGATGCGGTACGGTTCTATCATTTTGCCCAGTTCGCGCTTGGTATCCTGGGCCTGATTGCGGGCGCAGCTTATGTTGCCATGCTGAATTCCCAGGGGCAGGAATTGGACAACAAGATGCTGCTGTTGTACGTTCTCGGCCCAGGTGGCGCAGGCTATATGATCCCGAAATACTGGGTGACCCGCCGTGTCGCCGCCCGCAAGGAGGCGATCGAACAGGGGTTTCCCGACTCTCTGGACATGATGTTGGTCTGTGTGGAAGCCGGGCAATCTCTGGATCAGGCCATTGTCCGTGTCGCGACCGAATTGCGCGCCTCTTATCCCGAACTGGCCGAGGAATTCGAGGTTGTGGCCTATGAGATGAAGGCGGGCAAGGACAAGAGCGCGGTCCTGCGCGATATGGGGGTGCGGTGCGGCGTGCAGGACGTGCAGTCGTTTGTGACTGTGCTGATCCAATCCTCGACTTTCGGCACTCCGATTGCAGACGCATTGCGGGTTTATGCCAGCGAGATGCGCGACAAGCGTGTGATGCGGGCGGAAGAGGCCGCAAACAAGTTGCCAACCAAAATGACCCTTGCCACAATGGGGCTGACGGTGCCGCCGTTATTGATCATCCTCGTCGGACCTTCGGCACAAGGCATCTCGAATTTGGGCAACATGAGCAAATAACCCCATGGCATCACCGCGAGCGACGCCACACGCGACGACCCGCAACGTTATTCTGGCCACCGCCCTTGCAGGGGCGATGGCTGGCTGTGCGCCAGACCCCGGTGCGGACCTGACCCAAGGGCCCTATGCCCCTGGTGTAGATCACAAAAAGACGGCCATCGACGGCCTCGACGTCGGCAATCGCCTGATGTCTGCAGGCGAGTATGAACTGGCGCTGGATGCTTTTACCCGTGCCGCGTTGGACCAGGGCATGACCCCCGAGGTTCTCACCGGGTTGGGGACTGCCAATCTGGGGTTGGGGCGGCTGGGGCAGTCCGAACGACAGCTGCGCCGCGCGGTGGCGGACGCGCCCGACTGGCCCGAAGCCTGGAACAACCTCGGGGTTGTATTGATGGAACAGGGCAAGCTGGGCGAAGCGCAACAGATCTTTCGCAAGGCCTATGCCCTGGACAATGGCCAAAGTGACTCAATCCGGGACAATTTGCGCTTGGCCCTCGCAAAAACCGAAAATTCTGCTAATACTGCTGGACAAAATGAAGACTATAAATTGGTGCGGCGGAGTGGCAGCGAATACCTGATCCGCAAGATACCATGATCGAGGCAACAGCAGCAGAGGACGCAGGATGCGCCACCTTTTTCGGATTTCGGTCGTATTGGCGGCTGGCTTGGGTCTGGTCGCCTGTGCTGACAAGGGCGATGAAACGGTCGAGCGGGCATTTCAGGACGTGAATGTCGTCGACGAAAGCGACCTGAACGATGTGATGCTAACCGTCGCCGACCCGAACGAGGCCGTCGACTATTTCAAGCGCAGCTTGCAACAAAATCCGAACCGGCTTGACCTGCAGCGTGGGCTGGCCCTGTCTCTGGTGCGAGCCAAACGCAATCCCGAGGGCGTCGCCGCCTGGACCAAGCTGGTCGGAATGACCGGATCGACCCCGGACGACAAGGTTGAACTTGCCGATGCCCAGATCCGCAACGGCGACTGGGCCGCAGCGGAAAAGACCCTGGACAAAGTGCCCCCCACCCACGAAACCTTCAAGCGTTACCGGCTCGAGGCAATGGTCGCGGATGCAAACAAGGAATGGACAAAATCCGACAGTTTCTATGAAACCGCCGTCGGATTGACCACCAAACCGGCCGGCGTGATGAACAACTGGGGCTATTCAAAACTGACCCGCGGCGACTATTCCGGCGCGGAACGCCTGTTTGGCCAGGCCATCCGCCAGGATCCATCCCTGTTTACCGCCAAGAACAATCTGGTCCTGGCCCGCGGCGCACAGCGCAATTATTCCCTGCCGGTGGTCCCGATGGATCAGATAGAGCGCGCAGAACTGCTGCACACCATGGCGCTGACAGCGATCAAGCAGGGCGATATCAAGACGGGCGAAGGACTGCTGCGCGAAGCAATCGACACCCATCCACAGCATTTCGAAGAAGCGGCCCGGTCCCTGCGGGCGCTGGAAAGCTCCTGACCGCGATGTCGGTTTCTGCATCGGCCGCATTCTGGTTCCTGCCATTTGTCCTGCCGATCTGTTTCTACGTCTCCTTTACCGACCTGCGCGAGATGCGCATCACCAATCAGGCGGTCCTCTTGTTGGCAGCGGTTTTCGTTCTGGTTGGCCCGATTATTTTGCCACTGACCGCCTATGGCATGGGTCTGGTGCAGATGGGTGCGGTTCTGGTAATCGGCATCATCCTGAATGCCGCTGGCGCTGTCGGTGCAGGCGACGCCAAATTCGCCGCCGCCGCCGCCCCCTTCATCGCGGTTGGCGATCTGCGCCTGTTGATCGCGATCTTTGCCGCCAACCTGATGGCCGCTTTTTTCTCACACCGGCTGGCAAAACACAGCCCACTGCGCCGCATCGCGCCAGGCTGGAAAAGCTGGGACGCAGGCCTGAAATTTCCGATGGGGTTGTCGCTGGGCGGCACTTTGGCGATCTATCTGATTCTGGGGGCCAACTTCGGTCTCTAGGCAACCGGATCACATTCATCAATTCTCAAGCCCTATGTCGCAGATTCGCGCGTAACGCGGGGACCATGATCGCAATCGTGTGCCTCCGCCGCAAGAATGCCCGATTTCCCAGCTAGGCTCGATAGCCGAACCCACCTTTGACACAGGCAAATTCTATGAACATGCACACCACCGCCGTAATGGCTCCACCGGCCCCCCGAGGCATGGCCGAGATGCAATTACCGATGGTGATGATGCGGGATATCCTGCTAAAGACGATGTTTCGCAAGAACGCCGACACCGTATCCGAAATTGCGCAAGCCATCTGTTTGCCGATTCAGGTGACTCAGGAATTGGTCGACATCGCACGCGATCAGCGCCTACTCGAAGCAACCGGCACGCTGAACGCCAACAGCGGCAACGAGATGGGGTATCAGCTGACCGATGTTGGCAAGGCTCGCGCATTGGATGCCTTGGCGCAGTCCGAATATTTCGGCGCCATGCCCGTTCCGCTGGATGTTTACCGCGAACAGGTGAAACGCCAGTCAATTCGCAATATCCAGGTCAGCCGGGACCAACTGACCAGTGCGATGGGACATCTGGTCCTGCCCGATAGCCTGCTGGATCACCTTGGGCCGGCCGTCAGCGCGGGCCGCTCGATCCTGATGTACGGCCCACCGGGAAATGGAAAATCCTCGATTTCCAACGGTATTCGGGATGCGCTTGGCGACAAGGTCTATGTGCCTCGTGCCATTGAATATTCCGGCCAGGTGATCACTGTGTATGACCCGATCGTACATTCCGCCGTCGAGGAAATTCGCGACGATCCCAATGCGTTGCGCCGCATAAAACGGTTCGATACCCGCTATGTCTGCTGTGAACGGCCAACTGTTGTCACCGGTGGCGAACTGTCGTTGAAAATGTTGGATCTGGTCTACAATCCAACGGCGCGCACCTATCAGGCTCCGCTTCAGTTAAAATCCACCGGCGGGATCTTCATTGTCGACGACCTCGGTCGGCAAGAGGAACCTCCGCAGGCTCTGATCAACCGGTGGATCGTGCCACTGGAAGAGAACAAGGACATTCTGGGGCTGCAATCGGGCGAGAAATTCGAGGTACCCTTTGACACGTTGGTCATTTTCTCGACCAATTTCCACCCGAACGAGATTTTCGACCAGGCCGCACTGCGCCGGATCTTTTTCAAAATCAAGATCGACGGCCCAAGCCAGGAGAACTTTCTCAAGATCTTTGCTCTGGTTGCCCGAAAAAAGGGGATGCCGCTGAATGAACCCGCTCTGCTGCACCTGCTCAAGGTCAAATATCCGACCATCGGCAACATATATGCCAACTACCAGCCGGTTTTCCTGATCGACCAGATGATCGCAATCTGCGAGTTCGAAGGGCTTCCCTATCAGATGTCACCAGACTTGATTGACCGGGCTTGGGCCAACATGTTCGTCAAAGACGAGACCATCGTAAATTAGCGAGCCGCGCAAAATTCCCACATGGAGTGCCAAGGCCTTTCCACATGTCTTGACCGCGCTATCTCAGGGGCATGCAATTGCCCCCGCCTATCATGGACTGGTTTACCATCTGCGGCTGGCACCTTCATTCGCACCGGCAAAAGATGCTGACCGCGGCGGATCAGTCCGCCACCCTGCTGATCGCGTCTACGGGCGGGGGCAAGACAATGACCGGATTTCTGCCCATATTGGCGAACCTGGCCACAGCCCCCAAGATGGCTTGTTCCTGCCGTATATCAGCCCGCTAGCAGCCCTGGCTGCCGGCACTGAACGCACCCTGCCTACCCCCAGTGAATGAAATTGGACTGCCGATCCGGATCGAGAGCCGGTCTGGCGACACGCAAGAAACGCCAGCGTGCCAAAACGGCAATGGTACGCGGCGAGTTGTACGCAATCGTCTGCACCGGAAGCCTGGATTTGGGCATCGACTGGAGAGACGTGGATCTTGTGATCCGAATCAGGGTGCTCAAGAACGTAACCGGCTGGTTCAACGCATCGGTCGCGCCAACCTTCGTTACAACGCTCCGTCAAAGGCACCCTTGGTGCCCGCTACCCTGACGGTTCGGTTGAACGGTTTTGATGCGCAAGCAACAGGACATGAACGGAATACCCTTCTCCCTGTACATGGCACAGTTGGTCGTTTTGCCTTCGGGTGGCCTGAGCAGCGGTTGTTGTGTGTCACCGATCTGCATCTGGGCAAGTCCAGACGTATCAGCCGATGCAGCCGCCCCTATGCTTTCGGCATATTGCCAAACCCGCCGCCTGCGACGAACTATCCGGCCACGACCCTGCCAAATCGCAATTGCGAGCCCGGCACGCACAGTCACGCGTCCCGCCTTTCCCATGGATCGTAGTAACAGGGCGATCCTTCCGGCCTTTGGCATCTACACCGCAGGATTGCACAGCCACGGCCCGGTTCTGAATCAACTGATGCAACCGGACGCTGTGGCCCTGCTGACGGGTGCGACCGTTAACGCCATCCCGTTTCCACGATCAGACCGCTAAAGCACACGATATGACCTCTGCCAATTTCCACGCGGTCATCATAACAACCCGGCCTCTTCCAACTCAGGTCGATATTTGCGACTGACCGGCACCAGATCGCCATTGGTCAAGAGCAAAAAAATCTTTTCTTTCTTCCACTCGCTGCCAACGATTGCATCGCGCGCCACCCAATGCGATCGGTGTGTGTAATGCCCAACAACGGTATCCATCTCGTCAATGGCGTCCGCAAACCGCGAACGAATTGTTTCGATCCCTGCGGCGGAGACCACATCGACAAAGTGGTCTCGCACGGCGAGCCGCAGGATCGGCCCCTGGAACTCCGGAGACAGCCGACGGGTCAGCCGCGGCGGCGCTGTCGGCTCCTGAACCGACGTTCCAAAGTATCCGACGGTTTCGAAACCCGGCAAAATGCGGCGCGCCACACAAATCGCTATGGTAATTGTCGCGACATGGTAGGAAAGTCTCGCCAATACCGGCCCATTCTCGGTCGGATGGATCAGCACCCCGTTGGTGAGGGCCCAAAGCAGCGGCGTGAAAATCACTGTCATCAACGCACTCATCAGCAGATCTGTCAGAATCGGACGGTGCCTTGGAACCAGATGGCGGGCGATCTCGTGACACCCATGTCCGATCAGAACAGAAGAAATACCCACCAGCCCCCAATAGATCAGCCGCCTCAAAAAGCTCTGCGATTCGAACGTGCCAAACGGGCCGATCATTGCCGCAATCAGGACGCACAGGCCCAGAAGGCCCAAGTTGCGCCACGTGAGCAGCGCTTTATAACTTTCTTTGATGGGCTTGATCATTCGGAAGCTGTCAAAAATTTCATTTCTGCACCGCGTCCAATCTACTTTAAAGTGTATACGCCATCAATCGCGAGACCAATGCGCATCCCTTACCCCTTTGCGCAATTATGGACCCAAGAATAGGGAAATAAATGTCTGAAAACAATGCACACGCTGTCAGCCGCCGGATCTGCGCAAGTTTCAGCCAACAGGGGCTGATGGCGACATTTGGCGCCCGGGTCGCGTCGGTCGCTCAAGGCCAGGTTGTGATTACCGCCCCCTTGCAGCCCTCGACCAGCCAGCAGCACGGATTCGCCCATGCCGGGCTGACCTTTGCACTTGGCGACTCTGCCGCGGGCTATTCAGCCCTGACTTTGATGCCTGCGGATCAAGAGGTCATGACCGCTGAAATCAAAATTAATTTATTGGCCCCCGGAAAGGGTGACTTCCTGCGCGCCACCGGGCGGGTCATCAAGCCCGGCCGCCGCCTGATGATCGTTTCCGCCGAAGTTCATGCCGTCGACGGCGATACCGAAACCCTGGTGGCGGTATTGATGGGCACGATGGTGCCGGTCGCAATCTCTACCACCTAAGCCGTCAGGCCAGTTGTTTCTGGGATATTGTTGTCTCTGCAGGTTGCGGTGAGGGTGTTGGCGAGGAGGCAGGCGATGGTCATGGGGCCTACGCCGCCGGGGACGGGGGTGATGGCGCCGGCCACGGCGGCGCAGCTGTCATAGTCGACGTCGCCGACCAGCCGGGTGCCGCCCCCGTCCTTTTCGATCCGGTTGATGCCCACGTCGATCACCGTGGCGCCAGGTTTGATCCAGTCGCCGGGAACCATCTGTGCGCGCCCCACGGCGGCGACCACGATGTCGGCGCGGCGCACCACGGCGGGCAGATCCCTGGTGCGGCTGTGCGCGACGGTCACCGTACAGCTGTCGCCCAGCAGCAGCTGCGCCATCGGTTTGCCCACGATATTGGAACGCCCGATCACCACCGCGTCCAGGCCCGACAGGGATCCATGGTGCGCGCGCAACATCATCAGGCAGCCCAGCGGCGTGCAGGGCACCATCGATTTCTGCCCCGTTCCCAACAGCCCCACATTGCTGATGTGGAACCCGTCCACATCCTTTTGGGGCGCGATGGAATTGATCACCAGGTCTTCGTTCAGATGATCCGGCAAAGGCAATTGAACAAGGATACCATTGACTTGCGGGTCATTGTTCAACTTATCGATCAACGCCAGAAGATCTGCCTCGGAGGTGTCGGCCGCAAGCTTGTGCTCAAAGCTGTTCATCCCGACCTCGACTGTCATCTTGCCCTTTGAGCGCACATAGACCTCGCTGGCCGGGTCCGCGCCCACCAGCACCACCGCCAGCCCCGGGATGAGACCGTGATCCGCCTTCAACCGCGCCACCTGCTCGGCCACCTGGCCCCGCACCTTGGCCGCAAAGGCCTTGCCGTCGATGATCGTCGCTGTCATGTCCTGTTCCTCTTTCGCTTTGCCGCAGGGCGGGTTACCGCGCCCGGGATCTGTCAATTCTCGGGGATGGTCCGCGCCTCACGGACGATCGACCACTCTACCAGCACCTGCCACAGCGCCTCGGCCAGCGCCGGATCCAATCCCGCCTGCCCGGCCGCGGCGCGCGCGTTCGCGATCACCTGCTCGACCCGCTCCGGGATCCGCGCCGGCCAGCCATTGGCCGCCTTCAGCTCGGCTGCCCGGTCGATATAGCCCGCACGCTGCGCCAGCAGTTGCACCAGGTCTGCGTCCAGCCGGTCGATCTGCGCCCGCACCGACCCCATATCGGCACAGTCGGCGGGGGATTGGGCGTCCGGCTGGTTCATCTCTGGCTCCTGCGGTCCGGTTGTCTGTCCGGGCCGCTTGTATCCGCATGGCGCGGGGCGTGCCAGCAGATCCCGGAGACACCGTTGCGCGGACCCACCCCTTTGTGCGCCATTTTCGCGGTGTGGGGTCCGCAGGTCTTGCAGGCAAGACCCCCTATACCCCACCCCGTTTTGACCGGCGCTCCCTAAAACAGGCCTTCGATCTGGCCGTCGGAGTTGAGGCGGATGTTTTCGGCGCTGGGGGTTCTGGGCAGGCCGGGCATGGTCATGATCTCGCCGCAGACCACCACCACAAACCCCGCCCCCGCGCTCAGGCGCACTTCGCGCACCGGCACCGAATGCCCGGTGGGTGCCCCGCGCCGGTTCGGGTCGGTGGTAAAGCTGTATTGCGTTTTGGCCATGCACACCGGCAGGTGGCCATAGCCCGCCGCCTCCCAGTCGCGCAGCTGGGTGCGGATCTTGGCATCCGCCAGCACCTCATCGGCGCGGTAGATCCGCTTGGCGATGGTTTCGATCTTGTCGAAAAGTCCCATCTCGTCCGGGTAGATCGGCGAGAAATTCGCCTGACCGGCATCGACGATCTCGACCACCTTGCGGGCCAGATCCTCGGCCCCTTCGCCGCCCAGTTCCCAGTGCCGGCTCAGCACCGCCTGCGAGCCGTGGCTGGTCACGTAATCCTTCACCGCCGCCACCTCGGCATCGGTGTCGGTGACAAAATGGTTGATCGCCACCACCACCGGTACGCCAAAGGACTTAACATTTTCGATATGCCGTCCCAGATTGGCGCAGCCGGCGCGCACCGCCGCGACATTTTCCGCCCCCAGATCCGCCTTGGCCACGCCGCCGTTCATCTTCATCGCCCGCACCGTCGCCACCACGACCACCGCCGACGGCGCGATCCCGGCCTTGCGGCACTTGATGTTCATGAACTTCTCGGCTCCCAGATCGGCGCCGAAACCCGCCTCGGTGACCACATAATCGGAAATCTTCAGCGCCGTCTTGGTCGCGATCACCGAGTTGCAGCCATGGGCGATATTGGCGAAGGGGCCGCCATGCACAAACGCCGGGTTGTTCTCCAGCGTCTGCACCAGATTGGGCTGCATCGCGTCCTTGAGCAGCACCGTCATCGCCCCGTCGGCCTTGATGTCACGCGCATAGACCGGCGTCTTGTCGCGCCGATACGCCACGATGATGTCCCCCAGCCGCTTTTCCAGATCCCCAAGGTCGTTGGCCAGGCACAGGATCGCCATCACCTCGGACGCCACGGTGATGTCGAACCCCGCCTCGCGCGGAAAGCCGTTGGACACCCCGCCCAGAGACGCCGTGATCTGGCGCAGCGCCCGGTCGTTCATGTCCACCACCCGGCGCCACACCACCCGGCGGGTGTCGATGCCCAGCTCGTTGCCCCAGTAGATGTGGTTGTCGATCATCGCGCTCAGCAGGCTGTGCGCGCTGGTGATGGCGTGAAAATCGCCGGTGAAATGCAGGTTCATGTCCTCCATCGGCACAACCTGCGCCTGACCGCCACCCGCGGCCCCGCCCTTCATGCCGAAGTTCGGACCCAGGGACGCCTCGCGGATGCAGATCATCGCCTTCTTGCCGATCCGGTTCAGACCGTCCCCCAGACCAACCGTCGTCGTCGTCTTGCCCTCGCCCGCAGGCGTCGGGTTGATCGCCGTCACCAGGATCAGCTTGCCGCTCGCATTCCCCTGAACGCTGTCGATAAAACCCTGGCTCACCTTCGCCTTGTCATGCCCGTACGGCAAAAGATCGTCACTCCCGATCCCCACCTTGCCACCAATCTCCACGATCGGTAACTTAACCGCGCCTCGCGCTATCTCTATGTCGCTCTTAAAGGGCATTGCTGGATTCCCGGCTGGCTGTTTTCTATTGTCTCTTGGGTAACCGTCCTCCGGACAAAGACAACGCCGGAATCCGACATTTCCGCATCGCGATGCGTCGTCGCGCGACCCAACGCATTCCCCAGCATCAATATCGGCGCGCACGGTCGCGGATCGGAAACCGGCCCGCGCGGGGTTCAGGGCGACCAGGCGGCCTGATCGGGAACGAAGAGGCACAAGCGGTCTCCGAGGGCCAGGACACCGGGGCATTCGACCCAGGCCGTTACGCCACGGCGATTCCGCGCCGCAGGTTTGAACAGTTTGCCATGACCTGGAAATTCGGCTTCGATCTCACGGCCCGGAAAGACACAGGGGCCATTTTCCAGATCCACGGTCACGACCGCACCCGAAGGGGCCTGCAGCCGCGAAGCCGGTGGAACATGCGAAAAATCCCCGATCCCGCGCAGCACCATTGATGCGCCAAGCAGTCCGGGGTCCAGATCGGACAATCCCATAGCGGTGGCGATTGCCGCGAGTTCTTCGGCAGACAGAATGCTGAGTTGGCGGCTGTTCACGATTTGCGTACCGCGCGGATAGAGGTTGGTCACCCGCGCGCAGGAGGGGCGCTGAAGGCCATGATGCCGTTCGCCTTCGACGCCGCCAAACTGCAAATCCAGCCTGTCCCGGGAACTGGATCGCAGCGACCCACCATCGACCGGAATATGCCCAAGCCAGACGATTTCACCGACAAACCCGGTCTTTCTGAGCTCAGCCATACGCTTTCCCGTGCCCATCCGCGGCGCAAGCTTTGCGCCATCGCCGATACGAACCATACCTATCCTGGCCGTGGAGAACCAGATGAAAAGGAAACGCCCGAAGCGCGGTTCACACTTCGGGCGATATCAGATCAATATGTACCTGAATTCAAACGCTAGGTTCAGGCTCCATCCCGCCTTCGGGCGGCGATTTCTTGGGCTTGGTTTTCGGGATCGCCGTCACGCTGGGTGCACTGCCCTCATCCGATGTATCGTCGCCGTCGTCCACATTCGGCGGATCGCCCGCCATCACCCGCTTGATTTCGTCCCCGGTCAGGGTCTCATATTCCAGCAAGCCCTGCGCCAAGCGCTCCCACTCCTCGGATTTGTCCTGAAGGATACCGTAAGCACGCGCATACGCCTCTTCGATGAACCGTTTGACCTCTTCTTCGATCAGCTCTTTGGTATGAGCCGAGACAGAGAACCCGGGGGTCTGGCCGGAATAGCCTTCGTGCGCCTCGGCATAGTCGATGTTGCCGACCTTTTCCGACATTCCCCAGCGCAATACCATGGCACGGGCCAAGGCGCTTGCCTGCTGGATATCACCGGCCGGGCCGTTGGAAACGTTGCCTTCGCCCCATTTCAGGATTTCTGCGGCCTTGCCCGCCATGGTCATGGCCAGCTTTTGTTCGCATTCGGATTTGTGCCAGTTCAGCCGATCGATTTCCGGCAAGGACACCACCATACCCAGCGCACCGCCACGCGGGATAATTGTGGCCTTATAGACAGGATCGCATTCCGGCAGGTTCATCCCGACAACCGCGTGGCCCGCTTCGTGATAGGCGGTCTTTTCCTTTTGTTCGGCGGTCAAAACCATGCTGCGGCGCTCGGCCCCCATCATGACCTTGTCCTTGGCGTTCTCGAAATCTTCCATCGTGACAAAGCGTCGTCCGACACGTGCCGCCATCAGCGCCGCCTCGTTCACAAGGTTGGCCAGATCAGCCCCCGAGAACCCCGGCGTGCCGCGTGCAATGATCCGCAAATCGACATCCGGACCCAGCGGAGTCTTGCGGGCGTGAACGCCCAGGATTTTTTCGCGCCCCTTGATATCGGGGTTGGCCACAGTGACCTGACGGTCAAAGCGTCCCGGACGCAGCAATGCGGGGTCCAGCACGTCCTTGCGGTTGGTCGCGGCCAGGATGATGACACCTTCGTTGGCCTCAAACCCGTCCATTTCAACCAGCAGCTGGTTCAGGGTCTGCTCGCGCTCGTCATTGCCACCGCCATAGCCGGCACCACGATGGCGGCCCACGGCGTCAATCTCGTCGATGAAGACGATGCAGGGCGCGTTCTTTTTGGCCTGTTCGAACATATCGCGCACGCGGGACGCACCGACACCGACAAACATCTCCACGAAATCCGAACCGGAAATGGTGAAAAACGGCACACCCGCCTCACCCGCGATTGCCCGCGCCAACAACGTCTTACCGGTCCCCGGAGGCCCCACCAGCAATGCGCCCTTGGGTATCTTACCGCCCAGACGGCTGAATTTCTGCGGATTACGCAGGAATTCGACGATCTCTTCCAACTCTTCCTTGGCTTCGTCAATGCCCGCAACATCGTCAAAGGTCACGCGGCCGTGCTTTTCGGTCAGCATCTTGGCCTTGGACTTGCCAAATCCCATCGCGCCGCCTTTGCCTCCGCCCTGCATGCGGTTCATGAAATAAACCCAGACACCAATCAAAAGCAGGAAAGGCAGCAGGGTCATCAGGAACGACTGAAAGCCGGATTGCTCCTGCTTTTCGGCCCGCACCGGTATTTCATTGGCAATCAGCAAGTCGGTGATCGCGGCATCCGCAGGTTTGACGGCCATATAGTCGCCGCCGTCAGCGCCGCGGAAACGAATCTGTTCGCCATCCAGGGTAACCTGACTGACCTCGCCGCTTTCGACCGAGGTAACGAATTGCGAATATGGAATTTCACGGCTTTGCATCGTTCCGCCCGGACCGCTGAACAGGTTGAACAGTGCAAGGATCAACAGGAACAGGACGACCCAAAAGGCTATATTGCGTGCATTTCCCAAGGGAACTCTCCTAAATACAGGGCGGCAAAGCTTTGCCGCCCGCTTGCCTCTTAAAATAGAGAGGAAACGCGCAGGTTCAATGCGATAATAGCGATGAAAGGAATGTGTCCCTGCTGCCGGACATCTGTATCTGCCAACCTTGCGGCCAACCGGCCAGTGGCGCGGCAATCAGACGCCCCCCATGCCACAGGCCCGGAGTCGCCATCAAGGCGGCACGGGGGCGCCCGGCGGCCCGCCAATCGGGGCATTGCGCCAATCCCTTGGGACCCAAAGCGGCCAGACAGGATTCGGGTTCGGGTTCGCCGATCAGCCGCCAGCGCCGGTCCCAACAGTGCCTTGCCGGAACCCGCAGATCACGCACTGCGGCATATTCGCGGCAGAGCCGGATCGTAGAGCCGCCGCACAGCAGGCGACAGCCTGCCAACGTCATCCCGCGCCCGGCCCGGATTGCCGCCAACGCATCCAGCACCGGTGCCCGTCGGGGGGGATGCTGTGCGCCACCAATCCAGCAGATCGCTCCTACCAGCAGCCGCCGCGCAATTTCAGTTGGCAGCTTCCTTACCCCGTGTGCGTCCAATACAATATCACCGCCATCGATCTGCATCAGCTCACATGCCGCCCGATGGGTGGCGTGATCCAACGCGGCGCGGGCGTCGGCCATGTTGCCGGCCACATCCACTAGCGCCTGCGCGGTCAACCCCAGCGGCTCCAATAGCGCCAGGGCGGCACGCGCCCGGACCCGGTCAAACCGGGTGTCGTCGTTTGACGGATCTTCGGCCCACCCGATGTCATGTCCCGTCAGATAGTCGCGCAGATCCTGACGCGTCAGGTCCAGCAGCGGGCGGATTACCTTCAGACCGAACAGCGTGCACTGCATCGGCATCGCGGCAAGACCATCCACGCCCGACGCGCGCGCCAGTCGCATCAGGACCGTCTCGGCCTGATCGTCCGCCGTGTGCCCCAGAGCAACCATGTCCAGGTTCAGCGGCTCCGCCCATTCGTGCAACAGCCTGTATCGTGCTTTTCGCGCCTGATCCTGCAAATTTCCGCTGTGGTTCCAACCGGTCCAGTGCAATGTGTTGTGGGGCAGGCCCATTTGCCCGGCCAGTTGCGCCACGGCCTGGGCCTCGACTGCGGCTTCGGAGCGCAACCCGTGATCGACTGTTGCCACATGCAACTGAACCGTCCCGGCGTCGAAACAGCGTGACAATATGTGCATCAGAGCGACCGAATCACCCCCGCCGGAGACCGCAACCCCTATACGCGCCGGGGGCGTATCGCCAAGCCTGGCCCGGACACGAACCAGGATATCGGCATCCGAAAGCGTCAAGAGCAGCCCAGGGTGTCCATTTCCTGACGCGCCGAGTTCACCGCATCGGCGGTCGGGAACCGGGCCGACACCTCACCCAGCGTGACACAGGCCTGATCCTTCTGCCCCAGCCGCCCCAGAGCCGCACCCAGCTCATACAGGGCCGTGGGGGCCTCGGCCCCGGTGGTATTGGCGGTAAAGCTGGCCAGATAGGCACGCGCCGCCTCGCGGGTGTCGCCCATCGCGTCCAGCGCCCGGCCCCGGTTCAGTTCGGCCTGCGCGGATAATGGACTGCCGGGATAGGCGGTATTGAACTGCGCGAACAGGTCTGCGGCCCGGACATTGTCCCCCTCTTCCATCGCAGCGATGGCCGCCTTGAAATCGGCCTCCTCTCCCACCGCGAGCTCTCCGGTTTCCAACACCGGTTGCGGTGGGGTCGGGACTGCGGGCACGGGCGCTGCGGTGGCCGTAGTCTGACCGCCCAGTGTCGTGGTCTCGCCCAGCTTGCTGACATCGCCCCCTTCCAGTTCTACCAGCCGGAATTCCAGATCACCGATCCGGTTGGTGCCGTCAGTCACCACGCGGTTGATCCGGTTCTCAAGCTGTTCGGACTGGGCGGTCAGGCGCTGCAGCTCCGCCTCGAACGCGCTGACCCGGTCCAGTACACTGGACCCGGACAGCGTACCGCCCGCCGTGCCGGTGGTAGACAGTTCGCGCTTGAGTTTCTGCACTTCGACATACAACACTGTCAGCTCCTGACGGATATCCGCCAGAGTCTGCTGATCCTGCGCAGCCAGAGAAACCGGCCCAAGGGCCAAAACCCCTGCCAGTGTCACTGCTGCGATACGCCCCGCAAAACTGCGCATCTCAGCCGGTCAATCCCGAGGACAGCACCGTGACCGCACGCCGGTTACGGGTGTAACACGCTTCTTCGCTGCAAATCTCGATCGGGCGTTCCTTGCCAAAACTGACGGTCTTCAGCCGGTTGCCGGCCACACCGCGCGAAATCAGGTATTCGCGCACCGAATTGGCACGGCGCGCGCCCAGGGCCAAGTTATATTCCCGCGTGCCCTGTTCATCCGCGTGGCCCTCGATGACCGCATTGTAATCGGCATTGGCCGTCAACCACTGGGCCTGGCCGTTCAGAATGGTCTGGTTCTCGGTCGAAATTGTCGACTGATCCACCGCAAACAGCACCCGGTCGCCCACGGCCTGTTGGAAATAGGCGACCGACGTCGGATCCGACGGCAGTCCCGTACCGATGATACCGGCCCCGGTTCCACCGCTGCCCGCGCCGCCCAACCGGGACGGGTCGTTACAGGCCGCCAATGCCAGGACGGCACCCACCATCAGGAATTTATTCAGAAATTTCATGCCACGTGCCTCGCCATTCGGACTTGTTAACGATTTTCTACCACAGCCCGTTCCCCTTGTGAACGGACCCTTATTTCTGCAGCGGGGACCAGGACGGATCCGATGCCCCGTCCGGCGTACGCACCTGCTTAAGATTGCGCCCGGTAATATCCACTGAATACAGCGACGCCCGCCCGCCTGCGCCCTGGGTTTCACGGGCAAACATGATCACCCGCCCATTCGGTGCCCAGGTCGGCCCCTCATCCAGAAAGGATGCCGTCAACAGACGCTCTTCACTACCGTCCAGTCGCATGACGCCAATATGAAACCGCCCCTTGCTCTGCTTGGTAAAGGCCACGAGATCACCGCGCGGCGACCACACCGGAGTACCATAGCGCCCCTGCCCAAAGCTGATCCGCTGAGCCTCGCCACCAGTGGCTGGCATCACATACAACTGCGGCGATCCGGACCGATCGCTTTCGAATACGATCTGGCGACCGTCGGGCGAAAAACTGGGGGCGGTCTCGATCGACGGCGCGTTGGTCAGCCGGGTTTGTGCGCCACTGCCGATATCAAGCGAATACAGATCGGTATTGCCACCCTGTTCCAGCGAAAACAAAACCGTGCGCCCATCCGGCGCAAAGCGGGGTGCAAAGCTCATGGTGCCTTCGGTTTGTTCCAGCAGCCTGCGCTGCACCTTGCCCACGTCCAGCACATAGATGCGGGGAAAGCCGCTTTCATAGCTGGTATACAGAACTCGGTCGCCAGTCGGCGAAAACCGCGGCGCCAACACAATCGACGAACTGTCGGTCAGGTACTGCACGTTGGCACCGTCATAATCCATGATCGCAAGCCGCTTGTGGCGGTCGTCCTTGGGTCCGGTTTCTGAAACGAACACCACCCGACTGTCGAAGTAGCCCCCCTCTCCGGTGATCCGACTGTACACTTCATCCGCAACCTTGTGCGCCATGCGCCTCCAGCCATCTGTACTGCCCGCAAACTGCAGCCCGGTCCCCAGTTCTGCCCCGGAAAACACATCATACACCCGGAACCGCACAGTCAGCTTGCCATCCGACACGTTGACCGCCCCGGTGATCAGCGCCTGGGCGTTGATGGCTTTCCAGTCGGCATATTGAACCGGCGCGGCGAAATCCGTGACCTGGCTGATAAAGGCGCTGGACGGGATCTCGCGAAACAGCCCGGTGCCGGTCAGGTCCGCCGCAATCACCTGTGACAGTTGCCGGGCCGTATCGGCAGCCCCGGGTGTGTCGGGAACAAACCCGGGAACCGCAAAGGGCAGCGGTTCGATCACGCCTTCGGTTATTTCAATGCGCAACGGCCCGGTCTGAGCCGCAAGCGGGGCCGCAAACAGGGTTGCGCCAATCAGCAGGCCAGTCAGAATTCTGATCATTTGATCCGCATCCTTTCGGGATTGAATGTCATCTCGATATCCCGCCATTGACCATATTTTTCGGCCGGCAGGTCAAATCCTTTCGCACCGCATCGAATAATAGCCCGCCGCGCCGCGCCAAACGCATCCCGCGCCGACCCGTCACTGCCACCGGAACTGGACAGCATCCGGATCGAATCGGCGATCGGCTTGCCATCCGGCGTCATCGATACAGCGACCACCACCGTGGTCTTGAGCGCATCCGACGACAACGACCCCACATTCCAGCATTGCGACACGGCCACCCGCAGCGCGTCCTTTTCCACCGCCGACAGGGGCGGGCCGGTGGGAGCGTCGGGAACCGGGTCGCCGCCGGCCAGAGCCTCGGCCAGGGCCGCGTTGACCGCGTTTGCGGTTTCCGGCGCGGGCGTCGGGTCGGGCTGGGCCGCAGGTATCACCGCCGGTTCGGGGCGGTCCGGCCGTACCTTGGGTGGGCGTCGCGACTGCAACGGTGCAAGCGTGGCGGTCTCATCCGCCTCGGTCACGATACGATCGACGGCTTCTTCCGGCGCGCGCGCCTGCTGCTGCTCCTGCGGCGTATCCGCCCCCTGATCCAGCGTCACGTCTGGCTGCGCCACGACATCGGGCCTTGCCTCTTCGGGCGGGGCTTCGACCGGATCCGGCGCGACACGTTCGACCGGACGGATTGCCGGCGGCTCGGGAGCGATCGCCGGTGCGGGCTCGTCCGGAACCTCGGGCTCTTGCGGCGCGACAATGGGTTCGGGCTGCACCGGAGTGGTTTCAGGTGTCGGCGCGGGGTCCGGCGGTGTTTCTGCAACCGGTTCCGGTACGGCGGGTTCTTGCGGTTGCGGGGCGGTCCCGGCAGGTTCGCGCGGCGCTGTCAGTGCGGCATAGTCCTCGGCCGAGATCATTGACACCTCATGCACCTCGAACGGCAACGGTTCGCTGCGAAACGCCCCGCCAAAGACCGCCACGGCGATCAGCGCCGCATGGGCGCCTGCTGAAATTTTGGTGCCGGTTTGCAAACCGCCGCCTCACTGCCCGTCGCTGTCCAGAGTCGGACCGCCGACATCTGTCACCAGACCCACGTTGGAAAATCCACCCGCATTCAGCGCGCCCATCACCTGCATCACCGCCTCATAGGGGATCGACCCATCGGCACGCAGAAAGACCCGGTCGGTCTCGCGCTCGGCGGCAATGGCGCGCAGCTTGCCGACCAGTTCGCCGCGCACGGTCGGCGTGGTCTGGATCTGTACTTCGCCGGTGGCGGTGATGGTCACAGTCAGCGGTTCCTCGGAATCTGCGGCCAAGGCATTGGCGGCGGTCTTGGGCAGCTCTACCGGCACACCGACCGTCAACAGCGGCGCGGCGACCATGAAGATAATGAGCAGCACCAGCATCACGTCGACAAACGGCGTGACGTTGATCTCGGCCATCGGCCGCGTGCGCCCACGTCCGCGCCTGCGGCGACGTGCGCCGCCATCCGCCTGTTGAACCGCAGCCCCCATCGCTCAGCTGTCCAGCTGACGCGACAGAATCGTCGCGAATTCGTCGGCAAAGGCTTCGTAACCCGCAACGATACGGTCGCTGTCGGCACTCAGCTTATTATAGAAAATGACCGCTGGGATCGCCGCCAACAGCCCCAGACCGGTGGCCAGCAGCGCCTCGGCGATGCCCGGCGCAACCACGGCCAGATTAGTGTTCTGCTGCTCTGCAATCTCGATAAACGCATTCATGATGCCCATGACGGTACCGAACAGCCCGACAAAGGGCGCGGTCGACCCCACGGTGGCCAACACCGGTAATCCCTTTTGCAGCGCTTCGGCTTCTTTGTTGATGGCAACGTCCATGGATCGGTCGATGCGCGATTGTGCCCCCGCGATCAACCCGCCGTCCTGACGGTGGCTGCGCCGCCATTCGGTCATTCCGGCGGCAAATATCTTTTGCGAACTCCCGTCGGGCTGCACCCCTATTTCTTCGAACAACCCGTCCAGCGGCTCGCCAGACCAGAACGCGCGATCAAACACCTCGGCTTCGGCCCGGGCGGCACGATAGGCGATCAGTTTCTGGATAATGATCGACCAGGACCAGAACGAGGCGACAATCAGCAGGATCATCACCAGCTTGACGGTAAAGGTCGCGCGCGCGAATAGGCCCCACAACGAGAAATCAATCTCCTGTGCCAGCGCCAGGGTTTCTGCTTCCATTTGCCTGCTCTTTGCCTGTTTCCGCTTGTGTGCGGTCTATTGATTGCGGCGATTCTATCCCAGATCGGGTCGGATTGCCAACAGTACCACCGATCACATCTGCATCACGTCAGCAATGCGCGAATCTCCGCTGGCAATCGCACCGGCTTGCCGGCCGTGGTCATGCAGACCGCCGTGACCACGGCGCGAAAGATCTCTTCGTCGCCGCGTTTCACCACCTGGTCCATCACCAGCCGCGCCGGGGACAGCCGATTGATGCTGGTTTCCACAACCAGTTCGTCCTCGAATTTGGCCGTCGCCAGGTATTCCGCCTCAAGCCGCCTCACCACCCAGACCAGCCCACCGTCTCGCATAGCGTTCTGGTCGTTGCCCAACTGGCGCACCCACTCGCTGCGGGCGCGTTCGATATAACGCAGATAATTGGCGTGATAGACGATTCCCCCCATGTCGG
Organism: Sedimentitalea nanhaiensis DSM 24252; assembly: GCF_000473225.1. Classification (GTDB taxonomy): domain Bacteria; phylum Pseudomonadota; class Alphaproteobacteria; order Rhodobacterales; family Rhodobacteraceae; genus Sedimentitalea; species Sedimentitalea nanhaiensis. The sequence goes on along the minus strand of NZ_KI421509.1, from coordinate 3,417,562 downwards.
TATCCTCGTAATAGACGCGCACTGCGAACCGGTGAGTCACCTGGCAACCTCCAGTCGGGCAAACAAGCGCAACGCGTGGGACGCCTCCTGCGTCGCTGCGGGCAGCACCGGATCATAGGCGGCGCGGATCACCCCGGCAATGTCGGGCCTCAAAATCACCGTCTCCTGCGCGATCGCCAGGGGCGAACGGTCGGCAAAAGCACGATCCGACCACAACAGCACCGTCTGCACCACCTGCCCCAGCATCAAGGTCTCGGCCGGCATCTCGGCCAATTCCGCATCCATACGCAAGAACACAAAAGCCGCCTTGATCGCCCCGGCCTCGTCGAAGCGAAACACCCGGTACTGGTTGGCATCCGTCGCTTTCAACCGTTCGACAATCGACACAAGACCCGGCACCAACCGGTCCAGATCGGGCACCTCGGGCAATTCATCCCAGGCGCGGCAAAAAAACACCATACAGTTGCTGCCCAACTCGGGGTCGGTTTGCGCCATCTGGAGCCCGGCCAAGGCGCAAACCGCCTCAAACGCACCCTTTATCACCGGCAGGGTCTGATCCTGCACGCCAAACGCGATAGGCACGACAGGCCGCCCCCAACGGGCAAAGACAAAGGACCCGTCATTGCGGGTGAACAGGGCTTCGATCTCTTGCGGTGTCACGCCTTGGCTTCCTCTTGCCGGAAATACTCCCGCCGGAGGCATAGAATCTGTGGCCCGACAGTTCAATCAAACAGATCGTTCCGCCCCCTGGGCGCGGCCATTCCCAGATGATCCCACGCCTTGTGCGCCAGCATACGGCCGCGCGGGGTGCGTTGAATCAGCCCTTGCTGCAACAGAAAGGGTTCGATCACGTCCTCCAGCGAATCGCGGCTCTCGCTCAGGGCGGCGGACAGGGTTTCGATCCCCACCGGCCCGCCCATGTAATTCTCGGCGATCAGCCGCAGATACCGCCGGTCGGCCCCGTCCAGGCCCAGATGATCGACACCCAACCGGGTCAACGCCCCATCGGCCAATGGTTGGTTGATCGTGCCATCGCCCTCGACCACGGCAAAATCCACCACCCGGCGCAGCAAGCGCCCGGCAATCCGTGGCGTGCCGCGCGCGCGCTTTGCGATTTCCCGCGCGCCCGCCGAATCCGCCGGGGTTCCCAACAGGCGGGCATTGCGAGTGACGATCTCGTGCAACTCATCCACCGTATAAAACTGCAACCGGGTCGGGATGCCAAAGCGGTCGCGCAAGGGCGTGGTCAGCAATCCCATACGTGTCGTCGCCCCGACCAGGGTAAAGGGCTGCAATTCAATCCGCACCGTGCGCGCCGCCGGCCCCTCGCCGATCACCAGATCCAGTTCGAAATCCTCAAGTGCGGGGTACAGCACCTCTTCCACCGCCGGGTTCAGGCGATGGATCTCGTCGATGAACAACACGTCACGGGCTTCGAGATTGGTCAGAATCGCGGCCAGATCGCCCGCCTTTACCAGAACCGGACCGCTGGTCATGCGAAAGTTCACCCCCAGTTCGCGCGCCATGATCTGCGCCAGCGTAGTCTTGCCCAGGCCGGGCGGGCCATGAAACAGCGTGTGATCCATCGCTTCGCCCCGACGCCGCGCGCTTTCAATAAAGATCTTTAGATTCGCACGGGCCTCGGCCTGTCCGATAAACTCGTCCAGCCCCTGCGGGCGCAGGGCACGATCATTGTCCTCAGGCAACGGCTCGGGCCGCACGGTTGGGTCGGTCTCCATCATCGCACCTCTCCCGCGAGACCGCCCGACACACCGAAGGTATGCACCCGGATCATCCTTTTGGCGCCAACAGCTTCAGCGCGGCGCGGATCAAATCGGCCTCGCTTGCCTCCGGCAGGGCACCGGCCGCCTCGGCCACCGCCGCCGCCGCATCACTGGGCCCATATCCCAGGTTCGACAGGGCCGACAGCGCATCGGCCTGCGCCGAATGACTGGCACCCGCTGGTTTCGATGCCCTGGCAGCGGGTTCGATCACCTCGTCGGTCGGGGCCCGCAACGGCGTTTCGCCGCGGGCATGAGCGCCCATCGCCATCACGCCCGGTGCCTTGTCCTTGAGATCCAGAACCACACGTTGCGCTGTCTTGGGGCCGACCCCCTTTGCCACCGTCACGCTTTTCCAATCGCCCAGAGCAATTGCACGCCCAACGCCATCCGCCCCCAGCGCCCCCAGGATCGCCAGAGACGCCTTGGCCCCGATCCCCTGCACGCTCATCAGCAGGCGATGCCATTCCTTCTCGACCAGGCTGGTGAACCCAAACAGCTGCAACAGATCTTCGCGCACCAACAGATCGGTATACAGCGACACCGCCTCGCCCACACCGGGCAGGGTCGCCAGCGTCCGGTCCGAGCAGAACACGATATAGCCGACCCCCTGCACGTCGATCAGGATGTGATCGATCCCCCGATACTCCAGCCTGCCCCGCAGCCGCCCGATCATGCCCGCACCTCGCGCAACTCGGGCCGCGCGGCCCCGCCATAGAACGCATGGCAGATCGCAATGGCCAGCGCATCCGCCGCGTCTGGGCCCGCCGGTTCGCATCCCGGCAACTGCAGCCGCACCATGTGCATCACCTGCCCCTTGTCCGCGTGTCCCACGCCGACCACCGTCTTCTTGACCCGGTTGGGCGCGTATTCCCCGACGGTCAGCCCGGCCTGCGCGGGAACCAGCATCGCGATCCCGCGCGCCTGCCCCAGCTTCAGCGTGCCGGCCCCGTCCTTGTTGACAAAGGTCTGCTCGACTGCTGCGGCCTCGGGCGCGTATTGCAGCAATACCTGCCGCAATTGGTCATACAGAGACAGCAACCGCGCGCCCAGATCTGGCCCTTCGGACCGAATCTGCCCGTTGGCAACATGACTCAGCCGCGATCCTTCCGAGTCGATGATGCCCCATCCCAGGGTTCGCAGCCCCGGATCAATGCCCAAAATCCGCATGTACCGCCCGTTTCTGCCTGTTTTCGTTGCGCCCACACCGGATGGTGCAGCCGGTTTGTTGCTTTTTTGATGCACTAGCACGAAACGCGAACACGGTCCAAGCGTTTTGCGTCACCGCACAAATACGGCACCTCTGACCCATGCGCGACAAGACAGGCTGTTTCCGACCTGCCCAAAGTTCGAAAACGACATATCGACGTCCGCATTTTTGTGTTTCTTTAAAGATGGTTAAGGCGCAGGTGAGCCATGCAAAAAACGCATAATAAGGTTGCGTTTTCTGCGGTTGCACCAAGCATTTCCCACCTCTATCTGCAGCTGGTCACGAAACAAAAGTCACACTCTTAAACAAAGGACGATGGATATGGCTGCTTTTGACACCACCCGTACCACCTATGGCTCCCACGGCCTGACTGGCCGTATCGGCGGCCTTTTCGCAACTCTTGGCGGAATGTTCGCCGCTTGGAACGACGCACGGGTCACCCGCAACGCGCTGTCCGGTCTGACCGACCGCGAACTGGAAGACATCGGTCTGGTCCGGGGCGACATTGACGCCGTGGCAACCAGCCGGGCGCGGTTCTGAGCTGCCTCACGGCAGACAATCGGTATTTGGAAACAGCCGTATGCCAAAAGGCATGCGGCTTTTCATTGGCCAGAAACTGAGTGCAGGAGCGTCCCGATCTGACGCGCGATGTGCTCGATCCCACGGTTTGATGGTGCGACCCTTTCTCAGGCTTGGAAGGAAGCATTATGGGACAAGTTCGTCAGGGGAACGACGACCCAAATCACCCGGCAGGTCCAGATAGTCTTCCCAGGGTCAACCTTGCTCTTCGATCGGACCGTCCCAACGGATTCCAGGGGTGTCGATGACGTCCCAGTTAGGACCAGATGGCAGACGACGGGCGTTTTCGGCTTCGTCTGAAAGCTCGCCACGCAAACGTCGGGATCACTCGTATCACCGCGCCGCCCTTTGCGCCGCAACAGCTTTGCGGCCAATCCCGCCGGGGCCACGGAATCGAATGACGTGATTTTCTTTTTCCTGCAGTTTTGGCGGCCAGAAGAGTCAAGGGTTCGTGGCGTTCCACATGACAGCCTCGCAGCAACTGGCCCCCAGTTGACGCCGATCATTATGTGCAAAATGTGGCAAAACCGGGACAGCGGCCATGCCCCCCGGTTTACGCCTTATTGTTCAGGATTAGCGTGGTCCAGTCGCCAATCTGTTCGCGCCCCGCCAGATCGTTTCCGCATTCGCCATAGACTGCGACCACATCGTCGGCCTGTTCGTTCAGAATCCCCGACAGGATGGCATATCCGCCCGTGCGCAGATGCGCCGTAAGATCGGGGGCCAGAGCCACCAGCGGTCCTTTGAGGATATTGGCAAAGATCAGATCATACGGGGCAGACGCCTGCAATTCGGGATGGTCGAACCCGGCGGCTTCGACACAATGCACCTGCCCGATCATCCCGTTGGCGCGCAAATTGGCCTCTGCCACATCAACGGCGACCCGGTCGATGTCGCTGGCCAGGATGGTGCCGCTCCAGACCCGTGCCGCCGCCATCGCCAGAACCGCAGTTCCACAGCCGATATCGGCAACGCGGTCGGCAACAAACCCCTGCCCGATCAGCGTTTCAAGCGCCCTCAGGCAGCCCAGCGTGGTGCCATGGTGCCCGGTGCCAAAGGCCATCGCCGCCTCGATCAGCAGCGGTTCGCAATCATCAGGCACCTTGTCGGCATCGTGGCTACCATAGACAAAGAACCGTCCCGCCTGCACCGGTGCCAGTTCGCGACGCACATGTGCCACCCAATCGGTTTCCGGCACTTCGGAGATAACAAAGGGCTTGGCGTCAAACGCTGCCGCCAGCAAGGCCAGCGCCGCCCCGTCAGGCTCCGCCTCGAAATAACCGCCAACCTCCCACAGGCCAGAGCCATCCTCGACCTCAAACACACCGACCCCGGTCGGTTCCGGGGCAAGGCGTTCCATGGCGTCGCCCAAGGCTTCGGCACCCGGTTTTCCAGTCAGCGTGGTCAGGGCAGTATAAGTCGGCATCATCGTCTCCTGAAGCGGTCCGCATGGGCGTAGGGGCGCGGCGGCTCAAGGTCAAGCGGCGGACGCATGTCCCGGCCAAGCCCGACAACATAACGCCAGCCCCAGGCCGCCGCGCCCAACCCGATCACCACGCCGGTCGCGGCCTGGGCATAAACCACACCCTGTGCCCCGAACCACCCGGCAAAGACCATCCCGAACGGCAAGGTCAGTCCGGCCTCGCGCAGCCAGTTCAGCAGGGTCGCCCGGATCGGACGTCCCAGCGCATTGAACGCCGAATTGGCAACATACAGGCCGACCGTAAACAGAAACCCGCCAGCAGCGAGATTGGTAAAGGACAAAACCACATCCACGCCCTGTGCCGTCAGCCCAAAGGCGCGCGCCACCGTCCCGCCAAGCAGCGCCAGCAGCGCCCAGGTCGCCAGCACATACAGCAATCCGAACAACAGCGCATCGCGATAGGTCTGCATCACACGTCGATGTTCGCAGGCCCCGAAATTCTGCCCAAAAATTCCGCCGATCGCCCCCGCCAACGAAAAGACGCCGCCAAAGGCAACCACCAGCAGCCGCCCGACCACGGCCCAGCCCGCCATCGCGTCATCGCCGAACTGCGACATCACCCCGGTCAGCATGTAATTTCCGACCGGCGTTGCCAGCTGGGTCAGGATCGCAGGCAAGGAAATGGCGAAATAGGGCGCAAAACTGGCGCGAATATCGACCAGACGCGGGCGCGCGATCAAGTCATGCGTGCCGATGGCAAACCGCAGCGCGACGGACAGCATGACGCATCGAAACAGCACCAGGCCGATCGCGGCACCATCCAGCCCCCAGCCCAGACCGTAGATCATGACCGGATCCACAATCATCGCCACCGCGCCGGAAAACAGTGTGACGAACATCGAACGCCGCCCGTCGCCCTCGGCCCGCAAGGTGCCATTGGCGATCATCCCCACCGCCATGAGGCCCAGCGAAGGCAGCGAGATCAACAGATAGCGCGCGGCCAGCGCCGCAGTCTCACCCGTGGCTCCGGCCATTGCCAGCACCTCGTGCCGGAACGTTACCAGCAGCAACGCGATACAGCTTTGTACAACGGCCGCCATGACAACGGCACTGCCCGCCTGTCGCCGCGCCAGACCCCGGTCGCCCGCTCCGATGGCGCGGGAAACCAGCGCGGTACTGGCAATCATCAGACCGATTCCGGACGAAACCGAGAAGAACTGAACCGCAAAGGCAAACCCGACCGCCGCCATCAGCTGCGGATCACCCAGTTGCGAAACCCAGAACAGGTTGGCGGCATCGACCACAAAGACAAAGGTAATGCCCATCGCCCCTGTCATCGTCATGCGCACCACGTGTCCCATGGTCGAGCCGGTCAAAAAGCGGCCGCGCTGGCTCATGCCGGTCTACTCTGCCGGGGCGGGCAATCCGCGGGCAAAGACGGTTTCATACCCCGGTTCAGGATGGCGCGGGATCAGCATCGCCAGCGACAACGAAATCAGCGCCATGCAGGCCGCCAGCGCGAACACCGCCGCCGGTGACACCACCCACAACAGCCCCAGCAGCACCGGCAGAAACACCGCCGCGATGTGATTGATGGTAAAGGCCACCGCCGCCGTCGGGGCAATGTCGCCAGGATCCGCAATCTTTTGGAAATAGGTCTTCAGCGCCAGCGCAAAACCGAACAGGATATGATCGATCACATACAGCGTCGCCGCCAGAAAGACGCCCCAGCCGAACCAATAGATGCCGCCATAGGCCGCAAACACGATCGCAAGCCCGATGTATTCGCAGATCAGGGCCCGGCGTTCACCGAAATAGCCCACCGCCCGGCCCAGAAACGGGGCTGCCAGCATGTTGACCACCAGATTGATCAGATACAGCCCGGTCAGTTCATGCACCTCAAAGCCGAATTTCTCGACCATCATGAACCCGGCAAACACCATGAAAATCTGCCGCCGCGCGCCCGACATGAATTGCAGCGCATAATACAGCCAATAGCGTTTACGCAGAATCATCTTCTTGATCTGCGGATGCGGGGCCTCAAATTGCGGATAGGCGAACAGACACACCACCGCCATGACAAGGGTAAAGCCGCCCGCCGTCATGAACACCAGGTTATAGGTCAGCCCCAGCGGTTCCCACATCAGCACGATCAATACAAAAACCACCAGCGTCATGGCCGAACTCGCACCCATGATCCAGCCCAGCATTTGCGGCGCACGGTCCTGTGGCAGCCATTGCAATTGCAGCGACTGGTTCACGGTTTCATAATAATGAAATCCGATCGAGCTGAGCAGGGTCAGAAACAACAGCCCGCCGAGGCTGGGGAACCAGGCGGTGAACGCGGTCGCGACCCCCAGCATGGCCAGCGACACCAGCCCCAGCACCTGTTCGCGTACAAAGATGATGATGGCAATGACACCCACGGCCAGAAAGCCGGGAATTTCGCGCACCGTGTGCAACAGCCCGATGTCAGCGCCGTCAAACCCCGCCACCTCGATGACAAAGTTGTTCAGCAGCGCATACCAGGCGTAGAACGCCACCGGCATCGACATTGCCATCACGAACAACAGCGTCACAGGCCTGCGCCAGACCGGCATTTCCATGGCATCCGATATGGGCACAATGTTTGTCATGTGAACCACATACGCCTGTCGGGCGAACTTGGCGAGACAAAACCACAGAATGCACATCTGATCTGCATCAAAGCACGCATTCACGGGACCGAATACCTTGGCGCTGATTTTCGGATCGGAGCCCTGAATGGATCTTGTCACCCTGATCGACCGCATCGGCGAAGCCCCCACCGCAGCCCTGTTCGGCCTGCTGACCGGAACGGCGTTCGGAATCGCAGCGCAACGTTCACGGTTCTGCCTGCGCGCGGCTACGGTCGAGTTTTCCCGGGGTCAGATGGGCGACAAGGTCGCGGTCTGGCTCCTGACCTTTTCGACGGCTCTGGTCTGGGTGCAAAGCGCCCAGTTGCTGGGTCTGATGGACGGTGCGGACGCCCGCATGATGGCGGTCCCGGGCAGTTGGTCGGGTGCAATTCTTGGCGGGTTGATGTTCGGTGCCGGTATGGTTCTGGCGCGCGGCTGCTCGGGACGGCTGCTGGTTCTGGCGGCCACCGGCAACCTGCGTTCGGTGGTGTCCGGGCTTATCTTTGCCGTGGTCGCGCAGATGAGTCTGTCCGGGATCCTGTCGCCTCTGCGCGACCGGCTCGCTGCATTATGGATCACCTCGGGCGGGCGTAACATGGATCTGCTGGCCGCGCTGGGTCTGCCCCAGGTGGCCGGGCTGGGGCTGGGACTGGCAATCGCGGTGCTGGCGCTTGTCCTGTCTTACCGCAACCGGATTGGCATTGCCCGTCTGATCTTTGCCTCGGGCGTCGGCTTTGCCGTGGCCATGGGGTGGGTTCTGACCTATGCGCTCAGCCAGGTGGCCTTTGATCCGGTACAGATCGAAAGCGCGACCTTCACCGGACCCTCTGCCCATACGCTGATGTTTTTCCTGGATCGCAATTCGGTGCTGGAATTCGACATCGGCCTGGTGCCGGGCGTGTTCCTGGGGGCAATGATCGCCGCCGGACTGGCCGGTGAAATGAAACTTCAGGCGTTCGACGGCCCGGTTACCATGCGCAAGGCGATGATCGGTGCCGTTCTGATGGGCTTTGGCGGCATGCTTGCAGGGGGCTGCGCCATCGGTGCGGGGGTCACCGGCGGGTCGATCTTTGTCGGCACCGCATGGTGCGCGCTGGTATTCATGTGGATCGGCGCGATGGCCACCGACTACCTGATCGACCAGCCCGCGCGCGCAGCGATGGCCTGACCCGACCGTGGTTCAGAGCACCTCGTCCAGGGTCATTTCACGCCCGTTAAAGGAAAAGGCATCGCCCGCCTGCAACCCGTCGATAGCCTTGTAGATCGGGCTTTGCGTCGAAATCCCCATATAGGTAATGCCATCGCAATCGAACCTCGCCGTCGATACGACGACGACAAAGTGCCGATTGTTGAACGACACCACCGCACCGGGCCGTACCGTGTCGGTCAACGAGAAATCAGTGTTTTCGATGGCGTCGATCTTGGCATGATGCGCCTGGACCGGATGATCGAAGGCCGCAGCCAGATCGGCGTTTTCACGCGCATCGGCGATATCGTCCTTGTCATGCGCCTCGCGCCGGTCCAGTTGCGCTTCCTTAAGAAAACTCTCGTAATGCGCTTTGGCCGTTGCCAACTCGGCCGCTTCCAGCGACATCAGCTTGTCATGTACCGCCTGTTTGCGGGCGGCGCGATCCTGGGTTTTGCTCACCGGTTGTCTCCTCTTGTTCCGACCAAAGTGGGGTGCGGGGCCGCAGGATGCAATCGCAAACTGCGGCTCAGATCAGCAAACCCGCCGCCCGTTCGTGACGCAACAGCGCCACCTTGGTTTCCACACCACCGGCACCGGAAAATCCCCCGAGCCCATTGGCACCCAGGACGCGGTGGCATGGGATGATGATGGGGATCGGATTGCCGCCACAGGCCTGCCCGACCGCTTGGGCAGGACTTCCAAGATCGCGGGCAATCGCGCCATAAGTACGTGTCTCGCCCGGCGGTATCGCCCGCATGAGATCGCAGACGGCCCGCTGAAACTCCGAACCTTCAATCCGAAGGGGCAGATCGAACCGGAATTCGGGGTCTGCAAAATACGCGATCATCTGCACCGCGGCCCGATCCAGAACCAGGCTATGATCGGCACCCTGCCCGCCCCATTCCACCCGCGTGATCGCACCATCTTTTTCGTTCAGGGTTACCGGGCCGGTCGGGGTGTCTACGGTCAGCTTGGGCATGGGGTCAGTATCGCAGGACGGCCAGCAATGGACCAGCCCTCGCAGGCCTGTCTGCACTTGCGAATCATCCAGGCAATCACCGGTGCCACCGGCCGTTAACGTTAAGCGGGATTAACATATGCGCCATCTCAACTGTCACGAGAGAGCAGCCGCCACAGATTTCGGGATTTGCACGTATACTGGGCCAAAACATCGAAACCGGCTGCGGATTCATTGTCGATTTTTCGAAAATAGGTTAACGTAATGCGATACTAAACTTGGATTTTACCAGCGGAATTGGGGTTATCATGAAAACTGTATTAATTGCATCGGCCATGGCGGCTTTTTCCATAGTAGGGTCTGCTGGCGCGGCAACGTTGAACGGAACATTCTCTTTCGACATATACCAGAGGACCGACGCGAATTCCGCACAGTCCGAAGCGACCACGGGAAACATCGCCGCCAGCACCTTTCTGCAGAACGTCACCTATTCCGGCGACATCGATTTTGGAACGTTCAACGGCAACGCGACAACCATCGGCGATTGGCTCGGATCCGGCGTCAACGGTGCGGTTAGCGGTTTGACCAACGCCGTCGCCGCATTGCAGTTGAGCAAATCCGATATCGGCAACGGTACGGCAACAACCACCTTCTTTGATATCACCGCAACTTTTGCCTCGAGCTTTGATTCCATCATCCGCCATGACGATGGCATCACCGCTTTTGACGATGGCATCGCCTATGCCACGTCGGCCCAGCCGACCACGGTCATCGACACGATTGCAAACGGGTTTGACGGCGGCCAATGGCGACTGATCTACGCCGCGACCAACAACGACCCCTCGGTGCTGAAGGTAACAGGCGACAATCTGCCAACACCGACTCCGGTTCCGCTGCCCGCGGGCGGTCTGCTGCTGATCACCGGCATGGGGGCTGTCGCGGCCCTGCGCCGTCGTAAGAAAGCGGCCTGATCCACCGATCTGAGACAGATTTCCAAAGGGCCGATCACATGTCGGCCCTTTTTCTATTTGATCCCGCCGTTTCCGGGTGCGCCGAGCTTTATAGCCGCGTCATTACCATGCCCAGAACGATCAAACCCGCCGCCAGCGCCTTGGCGCGATCCATGCGATCGCCCAGGACCAGCCAACCGATCAATACCGCAAACAGGATCGATGTCTCGCGCAGCGCCGCCACCAAGGCAATAGGTGCCTGCGTCATTGCCCACACCGCAATCGCATAGGCCCCATACGAGGCCACCGCCGCCAGGCTGCCCAGCAGCCAGTCCCGGCGTCTGGACCGGAAGACCACCGCTGTGCCGCGTAGCGCAAGACAGACCGGCGTAAACATCACCGCGTCCAGCGCAAACATCCAGCCGACAAACAAAACCGCGTCTCCGGCGACGCGCGCCCCCAACCCGTCGACCAGCGAATAGCCTGCCGTCATCATCGCCGATCCCAGCGCCAGCGGCACAAGGCGCCGCGATTCGCCGTTGGCAAAAGCACCCCTCGCCATCACCGCTATCCCGCCGCCAAGCACAAAGATCCCGGCGTATTCCATTGGCGCGATCACATCCGCCAAGACCAGGGCGCTGACCGCCGTCACGATCATCGGCGCGGTCCCGCGGGCAATCGGATAGACCCGGCTCAGGTCGCCCTGTTCATAGGCATAGGCAAGAAACAGCTTGTAGGCCGAGTGAAACAGCCCGGATGCCAGCAGCCAGACCCAGACGTCAGCACCCGGCCAGGGCCGCGTCAGCGCAATCGCCAGACCGACGATACCCTGCACCAGCGTCAGGATCAGCATGCCGGTCATCTTCGACGTCCCGGTCTTGATCAGCGCGTTCCACAGAGCATGCAGAAACGCCGCGACCAGGACCGAAACAAAGACAAACAGGCTCATTTACGAAACCGGACCGCAACCGACGTCACGGCCCCTGCACCCCGGTCTCGGGATACCGGACGGTTCAGTTCAATGCCGCGTCGCATCGGTCGCACACCCCGGTGTGGTCGTGGCGTCCGACATCCGGCAGGATCTTCCAGCAGCGCTGGCACTTCTCGCCCTCAGCCTTCTCGAACACCACGCCAACCCCATCGATTTCCGGCAGACGAAAGGCTTCGGCCGGGCTGGGGTCGGATGTCGTGGTGATGGCCGAGGTGATGCAGATGTCATCGAACGGCACCGATTTCAGCACCGCCAGAACGTCAGCTTCGCGCACATGCACCACCGGCGCGGCCTCAAGGCTGGCACCGATCACCTTGTCGGTGCGCTGCACCTCAAGCGCGGCGGTCACCACCCGGCGCACCTTGCGGATCTCGGACCATTTGGCCGCCAACGCCGCATTCCGCCATTCCGCCGGGGTTTCGGGCATATCGGTCAGGTGAACCGAACTGTCGTCCCCGGGGAACCGCTCCAGCCAGACCTCTTCCATGGTGAACACCAGGATCGGTGCCAGCCACGTGGTCAGACGGTGAAACAAAATATCCAGCACCGTGCGTGCCGCGCGGCGGCGCTCGGTGTCGCCATCGCAATACAGCGCGTCCTTGCGGATATCGAAATAGAACGCGCTCAGATCGACTGTGGCAAAGGTGAACACGGCCTGAAACACGCCCTGGAAATCGAACGCGCCATAGCCTTTGCGCACCACCTCGTCCAATTCGGCCACCCGGTGCAACACCCAGCGCTCCAGTTCGGGCATTTCGGCGGGATCCATCCGGTCACTGTCGCTGAAGTCGTTTAGCGAGCCCAGCATGAACCGCATGGTGTTGCGCAGCCGGCGATAGCTGTCGGCAACCCCTTTCAGGATTTCGGGGCCGATACGCTGGTCGCTGGTATAATCCGTCTGGGCCACCCACAGGCGCAGGATATCGGCACCGTATTGCTTGACCACGGTATCCGGCACGATGGTGTTGCCCAGCGACTTGGACATTTTCGCGCCTTTTTCATCCAGCGTGAACCCATGCGTGACCACGTTGCGATAAGGGGCGCGTCCCAGCGTGCCGCAGGCCTGCAACATCGAGGAATGGAACCAGCCCCGATGCTGGTCGGTGCCCTCCATATAGACATCCGCGATACCATCCGCCGTTCCGTCAGCCCGGTCGCGCAGCACAAACGAATGGGTCGATCCGGAATCAAACCACACATCCAGCACGTCGAACACCTGCTCATAGGCCTCCGGATCGGCGGCATTGCCGATGAACCGCTCTTTCGCGCCCTCGGCATACCAGGCATCCGCACCCTCGATCTCGAATGCGTCGGTAATACGGGCGTTCACCGCCCCGTCGCGCAGCAGGTAATCGGGGTCTGTGGGCATCGCACCCTTCTTGACGAAACAGGTCAGCGGCACGCCCCAGGCGCGTTGGCGGCTCAGCACCCAGTCTGGCCGCGCCTCGATCATCGAATACAGCCGGTTGCGCCCGGTCTTGGGCGTCCATTTCACCAGCTGATCGATCGAATTCAGCGCCCGTTCTCGGATCGTGGTGCCGTAGGTGTCCAGCCCGTCGCCCACCGTCTTGTCGATGGCCGCGAACCACTGCGGCGTATTGCGATAGATCACCGGTGCCTTAGAGCGCCAACTGTGCGGATAGCTGTGCTTGATCTTGCCGCGCGCCAGCAGCCCGCCAACCTCGACCAGCTTGTCGATCACCGCCTTGTTGGCATCGCCTTCCTTGCCGTTGGGTTTCAGGATCGCCTTGCCGCCAAACAGCGGCAAATCGGCGCGGAAACGGCCATCGGGATCGACATTATAGGTGATCACCTCGGCCAGCATTCCGGCGTCGCGATACAGCTCGAATTCGTCCATCCCGTGGCTGGGCGCGCAATGCACGAATCCGGTGCCGTCCTCGTCGGTGACAAAGGGCGCGGCACGGAAATCGCGCGGCTGATCCCATTCGCCGTTGCCGCCTTCGACCCCGGCCAACGGGTGCATCAGGGACAAGTCAGCCAATTCATCCGAACTGACATCCCTGACACGTTTCCACATGCCATCTTCCAGCCGCGCACGGCTCATCACATCCCCGGCCCGCTTGTCCGCCAGAATGAAGCGGTCGCCGACATTGGCCCAGGATTCATCCGGCGTGCCGGTGATCTCATACAGACCATAGTCATAGTCCTGACCATAAACGACGCCCTTGTTGGACGGGATGGTCCAGGGCGTGGTGGTCCAGATCACGACATATGCGCCGTTCAGGTCGGCTGCCGCGGCCTCGGAAACTGCAAACTTCACCCAGATGGTGAAGCTCTCCTTGTCGTGATACTCAACCTCGGCCTCGGCCAGCGCGGTCTGCTCGACGGGGCTCCACATCACCGGCTTGCTGCCCTGATACAGGGTGCCGTTCATCAGGAATTTCTGGAACTCGGCGGCGATCACCGCCTCGGCGTGGAAATCCATCGTCAGATACGGATCGGCCCAGTTTCCGGTGATGCCCAGACGCTTGAACTCCTCGCGCTGGATCTCGACCCAGCCCTCGGCGAATTTGCGGCATTCGGCGCGGAAATCGTTGATCGGCACCTCGTCCTTATCCTTGCCCTTGGCGCGGTACTGTTCCTCGATCTTCCACTCGATCGGCAGGCCGTGACAGTCCCAGCCCGGCACATAGCGCGCATCAAACCCCATCATCTGGTGGCTGCGTACGATCATGTCCTTGATGGTCTTGTTCAGCGCGTGGCCGATATGCAGATGCCCGTTGGCATAGGGCGGCCCGTCATGCAGCGTGAACGGCGTGCGGTTCTGTTTTTCGCGCAGACGGTCGTAAACACCGATCCGCTCCCAGCGTTCCAGCCACTCGGGTTCGCGCTTGGGCAGGCCCGCGCGCATCGGAAAGTCGGTTTTCGGCAGGTTCAGCGTGGATTTATAGTCGGGCGTCTGGGTCGTCGTGTCGGCGCACATGTGGGGCGTCCTTTGGATCTGTCGTGTCGGAAATTGCAGCAAGCGGTCGGTGCGATGGCTCAAACACCTTTGCCCGGCGTCTGAAGGTCAGAGCGCCGGGGAGATAATTCGAATAATGCTGAGACTGAAACGGCTCATGCGCGCGGTTATAGGCGCGTGTGTGGCCGGGGTAAAGTGGCGCATTCCCGCAGGGGAAAACGCGCCGAACCGACGCTAGGGCACGGCCTGAAACAGGGTGCCCACCCCATAGGCGATGGCGGCCGCAATCCCTCCGATCGTCAGGGTTTCCAGCCCCGAGCGCCACCAGGGCGCCAGCGACCAGCGGCTCTTTGCGGCGCCGATGGCGAAAAACACCCCCAGCGTCATACCTGCGGACAGGGTGAACGCCTCTGGCAGCGCCAACAGGAACGGCAGCAGCGGGATCATCCCCGCCACCAGAAACGCACCAAAGGTCGCCAGCGCCGCGCGTATCGGGTTCGGATCGATGCCGCCCAGCCCGTACTCGCCTTCCAGCATCAGACCGATCCAGTTTTCCTTGTCGGCGGTGATCGCGCGGGCCGCGTCCTGCAACACCTGACCGCTCAGACCCTTTTGCGCCAGTATCTCGACCACCTCGCGGCGCTCGCCCTCGGGATAACGGGCGATGTGGCGTTCCTCGACGGCACGGATGCGGCGGATGTTGTCCTGTTCGGCCTTGGTGCCGGAATAGTTGCCCGCCGCCATGGAAAACCCGTCCGCCAGCACATTGGCCAGCCCCAGCGCAACGATGACAAACGGCGACAGCCCCGCCCCGGCCACCCCGGCAACGATGGCAAATGTGGTCACCGATCCGTCAATCGCGCCGTAAACCAGGTCGCGCAACACGCCCCGCCCCTGGGGCGCATTGATGCGCGCGGCAATTTCCTGCTGGCTGTGCCCGTGTTCCGGCATGGCTGGCCCTCTCGTTCCTGACAGAACCAGAGTGATTGACAGCTGCCGCAGCCGCCTTGCGCCAGATCAACCGCCCCCTACTCAGGCAAACAGGCGATGATCTCAATCGGGGCTATGTGCCCCGCGTCCAGCGCCGCGACCAGGTTCGCGCGTTTGGCCGGGAAATCCTCGCCCATAACCAGATGCTGCCCCAATGGCGGAGCCCCCCCGGCCGCCGCCTGCGCTGCCGCCAGGCGGACAAAAAAGGCCTGGGCTGCCTCGCTCCGGTCGGTTTCGGATACGATCTTGAAACCGGCGGAGTCCAAGGCTTCGCGATAGGTTTGCCGCGATGCCAGCGCGCTGTGTTCGGGTTTGGACGCCCATGGTACCGGAAAGACCACCGGATTCTCGTGCATTGCCATCACATCATAGACACCGAACTGTCCGCCGGGCTTGAGCACCCGCGCGACCTCGGCGAACAGTGCCTCCTTGTCGCCGATATTCATCCCCACATGAATCATATAGGCGACGTCGAATCGCGCCTCCTGAAACGGCAGGTCCATAATGTCCCCCTGCCGCAGATCGACCAGATCCACCATCAGGGCCATGCCGGTCAACTCGCGTCCGGTTTCGATAAATTCGGCGGACAAATCCACCCCCGCCACCCGCGCCCCCGTCGCTCCCGCGATGTAACGCGCGGGGCCACCCAGACCGCAGCCCAGATCCAGCACCCGGCTGCTGGCATTAATCCGCAGATTTTTCACAAAGGCTTTGGTGGCCTGGCGTCCCCCGATGTGAAACTCATCAAACAACGCCAGAGTGTCCAGATTCAGGGGGGGGATGAACACCCGATCGTGCCAACCCGTCCTTAATCCGCTCCAGCAGTCCGCCGCTGCTGTAATGCGCGGCCACTTGGGATGTATCCGGCATCTTCCTGCCCCCCATTCGTCGGCCACCCTATCACATCTTTTTGATGTTCTAAATGCCAGACGCGCAACCACGGCGGTATTCAGGCGGATTTTGTGCCGAACACCCCGCTCAGGGCTCTTCCGATGATGCCACGCACCGAAGGGCGGCGGTTGCGGCTGAATGGCAGGGGTCGGCAGACCTCCATCGCCGCCACGCCCACCCGGGCCGACAGCGCACCATTGACCAGCCCCTCGCCGAACCGGCGCGACAGCTTGGACAGGATCGACCCCCCCAGCACCGGTTCCAGCAGATCGTCCCCGACGGCCACAGCCCCCGTTGCCACCAGATGGGTGAACACCGCACGGGTCAGACGCCACCCGCCGATCAGCCCCGAACGCCCGCCATAGATCTCGGCCACCCGCCGGATCATCCGCAGATTGGCGGCCAGGGCCGTCGCCACGTCGGCCAGCGCCAGCGGCACCAGTGCGGTGACGGTTGCAACCTGACGGGCCGCGGCCTCGACCTCGCGGCTGGCGGCAGCATCCAGCGGCGCCAACAGCTCGTCTTCTGCCAATTGCAACAGGGCGACGGCATCGAACTGCTCGCCCATACGCTCGGCCAGCCGTTGCCGCCCCCATCGCGTGTCATCGCGCCCGGCATAGAACGCGATCAACCGGTCGGTCAGCGCACGGGCTTGCGCCAGATCCCGATCCGCCAAGGCCGCATCTGCGGCGCGGTGCAGGCTGTCGATCCGCCCCAGACGGAAAATCGCCGCCATCTCGCGCAGCGCGATCACCGCCAGCACCAACAGCAGCGCCGCGATCAGACCGGTGACGATCCAGCCCAGAACCGGCGCACGATCCACCATCCCGGCGGCAAAATCCCATGCCGCAACCGAAATCATCGCCCCAACCAGCGACGCCGCCAGCCCCCAGAACCACCGCGCCAGCCGCGAGGGGCGGCGCGCGGCGACGCGGGCGGCCATCTGCATCGCCTGCCCGGTGGGCGCTTCGATGTCCGGCACCGGAGGGGCGTCGGCCACCGGAACCGGCGGGGTATCGTCGTCCAGATCGATCAGAACCGGGCCCTGGGTCATCGGGCAGCCTCCTTTGGCCAAACATAGGTGATATCGGGCAGGTTTTCGGCGTTGTCGCGGCCGTCGCAGCGCGCGACCTCGACAAATCCGGCCCGCCGATAAAAGCGATTCGCGCGGGCGTTGGCCTCAAAACTGCGCAGGCGCAGCGCGCGCGCCTGGCTTTTGGCATCGTCCAACAGCAGGCGGGCAATCCCCTTTCCCCAGACCGCACGGTTCAGATACAGCGCACAGATCTCCTGGCCATCGCGCGCCAGAAAGCCAACGATCCGCCCGTCGGCCTCTGCCACTGTCACCCATCCCCGGTCGATCATCTTGCCGCAAAAGGCGATGGTTTGCGCCCCTGAATACAGATTGGGCATCCACCCGGTTTCACGCAGGTACCGCCAAAGGATCTCGCCCGTTGCGCCCGCGTCCAGGGGCCGCGCCGCGCGCAGAACCACGGTCACAGCCGATCGCCGATCAGAAATTGCGCCGCCCGGTCCAGCCGGATATGCGGCGGCCCGTCTCCGGGTTTCAGGCTCAGTTGCGCGGGCGCGAAATTCATCACCTGGTACTCCGCATCCAGCCATGCATCGGCCCCCGCACGCGCCGGACCCAGCAATCGCGCCGGATCGTCGGGCAGCGCGCCGGGGTAAAACGCCGCAGTCTTGCCGGTCTCAAGCAGCGTTCCGCGCACACAATTCAAGTCGCGCCCATCGTGGCTTCGGGTCTCTTCTGTCGTGGCCCGCAACGACGCGATGGCCATGGCGGCGGTCTCGGCCCCGGCAAAGCTGGCCCGGTCGCGCGCCTCACGGATCAGCGCCTCGATGATCGCTGTCAACCGGCCATGTTGAAGATGGTGCAGATGATCCGCCTTGGTGGCGGCGAACAGTATTTTCTCGACCCGCCGGCCCAACAGCAGACGGGTCAGAAACGCATTGGTTCCGGGGCGAAAGGCGGACAGGATGTCGGCCATGGCCCCGCGCATATCCTCGACCGCCTGCGGTCCCTTGTGGATTGCACCCAACGCATCGACCAACACCACCTGCCGGTCGATGCGCGAGAAATGATCGCGGAAAAAGGGTTTGACCACCTGCGCCTTGTAGGCCTCGAACCGCCGCTCCATCTCGCGCCACAGCGACCGGCGCGGCGCGCCCGATTCGGGCGGCAGCGGCGCAAAGGTCAGAACCGGCGATCCCGCCAGATCGCCCGGCAGCAGGAACCGCCCCGGTGTGCAGTCATAGAACCCGGCGTCCCGCGCGGCGTTCAGATAGGCGGTGAACGCCTTGGCCAGCGCCTGCGCGCGGGTCTCCTCCAGCGCCTGGGCGCTGTCTTCGGCCTGCGCCCGCGCGACGAACTCCGCCGCCGTGTCCCGATCGGTAATTCGGGTCAGGGTTTCTTCGGACCACTGCCCATAGGATTTTTCAAGCAATGCCAGATCCAGCAGCCATTCGCCGGGATAATCGACGATATCCAGATGCACCGTGCGCGGCCCCTGCAACCCGGCCAACATCCCCGTGGGCCGCACCCGCAACGACAGGCGCAGTTCGGAAATCGCGCGCGTGCTGTCAGGCCAGTGCGGGCTGCGCGCGGTCAGCGCCCCAAGGTGGGTTTCATAGTCGAATCGCGGCACCGTATCGTCGGGCTGCGGCTGCAAAAACGCCGCCTCGATGCGCTCCTCCTGGGCGGCCACCAGCCCCGGCATGCGGCCCCGGTCCATCAGGTTGGCCACCAGCGAGGTGATGAATACCGTCTTGCCCGAGCGCGCCAGCCCGGTCACCCCCAGCCGGATCACCGGCTCGAACAGTGTTTCGTTGATACTGTCGCCGACGGTTTCGAACCCCCGAACCAGCCCGTCCGCCAGGGATGAAATGACCAAACCCGTGCCCTGCCCAAATTGTTTGCCCCAAGATAGTTCGCACCCGCGCGCGATACCAGCCTTGCCGTTGCGCGACACACAGGATAGCAGCGCGGCCATGCCCCGCTACGCGCTGAAAGTCGAATATCAAGGTGCCCCTTTTTCCGGCTGGCAAAAGCAGAAAGAGCTGCCGTCGGTTCAGGGGGCGATCGAGGCCGCTCTGGCCCGGCTGGAGCCGCGCGCCCATACCATTGCCGCCGCCGGGCGCACAGATGCCGGGGTGCATGCACTGGGTCAGGTAGCCCAGTGTGACATGGCCCGCGACTGGGATCCGTTTCGCTTGTCCGAAGCGCTGAACCACCATCTGAAACCCGCCCCCGTTGCCATCGTCGCCTGTGCGCAGGTGGACGACAGCTGGCACGCGCGTTTCTCGGCAGTCGAGCGGCAATATTTGTTTCGCATCCTGATGCGCCGCGCCCCGGCGACCCACGAAGCCGGACAAGTCTGGCGGATCAACCGCACGCTGAACGTCGCGGCCATGCAGGCCGGGGCCGATCAATTGATCGGGCGGCACGATTTCACCACCTTCCGCTCGTCAATCTGTCAGGCTGCCAGCC
Organism: Sedimentitalea nanhaiensis DSM 24252; assembly: GCF_000473225.1. GTDB lineage: Bacteria > Pseudomonadota > Alphaproteobacteria > Rhodobacterales > Rhodobacteraceae > Sedimentitalea > Sedimentitalea nanhaiensis. Next base: position 3,397,512 of record NZ_KI421509.1, on the reverse strand, counting down.
CGCTCAAGACACTGGATGAGTTGCGCGTACAGGCGGTCGACGGGTTTTCCGGACCCGAAGTGCATTTTCACGTGCGCGCCCGGTCGTTCCTGCACAACCAGGTGCGCAGCTTTGTCGGAACCCTGGAACGGGTCGGTGCCGGTGCCTGGTCGCCTGATGACGTGGGAGCGGCCCTGCGGGCCCGCGACCGCGCCGCCTGCGGTCCGGTCTGCCCGCCGCATGGACTCTATCTGGCCGCGGTGCGCTATCCGCAATCCCCGTTCGGCTGAATCCGGCTCCGGGCGATCAGCGCCATCTTGCCGTCGCGCCCCGCATATCAGTACCGATCGTCCCGGTTTTTCGGCGCGGTGCCCTTTGCATGGGCGGCGGACATCTCGGCATCCAGCTTGGCCACATACACCCTAGGCCCCGCCCCGCAGAGAGCGAGGCCGGGCCGCAGCATCGCAGAGGTTTTCAAGGTCGCGACGGACCAGTCCGGCACCGCCCAAAAAGGCGATGCCCCTGGTCAACGTCGAAACGCTTCAGATCGGCGCGCAGACGGTTGCGCCGGTCTCGGTGGTTGCCAGCTGATAGCCTGCCGTACAGCTTGCGTTGCCGGCCTTGTCAAATGTCGGTTGCACATAGACCGGGACTGGCTCGGGCTGGGCGCAGGCGGCCAGCGTCAGGGCGGCGGCGGTCAGGGCGGAAAACGGGAGTTTCATTGGCTTCAATCCTCTTGCTATCGTACAAAAAATTCTGTCGCACGTACCGATTGAGCGTAATCGACGCATTGCAAGCTGGCAACCTTTGCCTGGTCTTATGGCCGATATCTGCCGGACACATCGCCGACCGGGGCGACACGCACCCCGCCCCTTGCCGGTTGCGGTTCCCGTTCACCCCGATCGCAAGCAAGGCGGGACCAGATGCCCCGCCTTGCCCCAGCCGATCCGCCGACCGTTATTCTGCCGCCTCGGCGTATTCCTCCATCGGCGGGCAGGAACAGATCAGATTGCGGTCACCATAGACATTGTCGACCCGGTTGACCGGCGGCCAGTATTTATCGACCCGAAAGGCTCCCGGCGGAAAACAGCCCTGTTCACGCGAATAGGGACGGTCCCAATCGCGCACCAGATCCTCCATCGTGTGCGGCGCGTTCTTCAGCGGGTTGTTGTCCTTGTCGATCCGGCCCTCTTCGATATCGGCAATCTCGCCCCGGATCGCCAGCATCGCATCACAGAACCGGTCCAGTTCGGCCTTGGTCTCGCTTTCGGTCGGCTCGATCATCAGCGTCCCCGGCACCGGAAAGCTCATCGTGGGGGCGTGAAACCCGCAATCCATCAGCCGCTTGGCGATGTCATCCACCGTGACGCCGGCGCTGTCGGCAAAGGGGCGGGTATCGATGATACACTCATGCGCCACCCGCCCGGTCTTGCCGCGATACAGCACCTCAAACGCGCCCTCCAGCCGCCTGGCGATGTAATTGGCGTTCAGGATCGCCACCCGCGTCGCCTGGGTCAGCCCCTCGCCGCCCATCAACAGGCAATAGGCCCAGCTGATCGGCAGGATCGAGGGCGAACCGAACGGCGCCGCCGACACCGGACCTTCGGTGCCCCCGGTTTCCGGGTGGCCCGGCAAATGCGGCTCCAGATGCGCCTTGACGCCGATTGGACCCATGCCGGGACCGCCGCCACCATGCGGAATGCAGAACGTCTTGTGCAGATTCAGATGGCTCACGTCCCCGCCCAGATCACCGGGCCTCGACAACCCGACCATGGCGTTCATATTGGCCCCGTCGATATAGACCTGCCCACCATGCTGATGGGTGATCGCGGTAATATCGGTCACGGTTTCCTCGAACACACCATGGGTGCTGGGATAGGTGATCATGCAGCCGGCCAGATTGTCGCTGTGCTTTTCCGCCTTGGCGCGGAAATCGTCCAGATCGATATCGCCATTGGCCGCCGTCTTGACCGGCACCACCTTCCAGCCGACCATATTGGCGCTGGCCGGGTTGGTGCCATGGGCGCTGACCGGAATCAGGCAGATGTTGCGATGCCCCTGCCCGTTGGCACGATGCCAGGCCGAGATCGTCAGCAACCCGGCATATTCCCCCTGCGCGCCGGAATTGGGCTGCATCGAAATCGCGTCATAGCCGGTGATCTGGCACAGCTTGGCCGACAGATCCGCGATCAACTCGCCATACCCCCGGGCCTGATCGGCAGGGCAGAACGGATGCAACCGCGAAAACTCGCGCCAGCTGACCGGCATCATTTCGGCGGCCGAATTCAGCTTCATCGTGCAACTGCCCAGCGGGATCATCGCCCGGTCCAGCGCCAGATCGCGATCCGCCAACCGGCGCATATAGCGCATCATCTCGGTTTCGGCCCGGTTCATGTGGAAAATCGGATGGGTCAGATAATCGGTCTGACGGTGCAAATCTTCGGGTACGCGATATTGCGCATCAAACACGTCATCCTTTTTGAAAATGCCAAAGGCCCGCCAGACCGATTCGACATTCTCCGGGCGGGTGCATTCGTCCAGGCTGATGCCAACACGATGCTCGCCGACACGGCGCAGGTTGATCCCCTCATCCACTGCCGATTTCAGCACCGCCGCCTGCAACGGGCCGACATCCACCGTGATCGTATCAAAGAACACCTTGGGATCTACCTTGAACCCCGCCGCCTCCAGCCCGTTGGCCAGGCGCACGGTCTTGCGATGAATGCGCTGCGCGATGGCTTTCAACCCCTTGGGGCCGTGGAACACCGCATACATCGACGCCATAACCGCCAACAACGCCTGCGCGGTGCACACATTGCTGGTGGCCTTCTCGCGGCGAATATGCTGCTCGCGGGTCTGCAGCGACAGGCGATAGGCGCGGTTGCCGTGACTGTCCACCGACACGCCGACCAATCGGCCCGGCATGGCGCGCGCATGGCCCGCCTTGGTCGCCATATAGGCCGCGTGCGGGCCGCCATATCCCAATGGCACGCCAAACCGCTGGGTGCTGCCCACGGCAATGTCCGCACCCATCTCGCCCGGCTCTTTCAACAGCGTCAGGGCCAGCGGGTCGGCGGCAACGATGCCGATGGCCTGCGCCGCGTGCAGGGCGGAAATCTGATCGGTGAAATCGCGCACATGGCCATAGGTTCCGGGGTATTGAAACAGCGCACCAAAAACCTTGTCGGCCTCCATCTTGTCCGGATTGCCCACAATCACCTCGATGCCCAACGGCGCGGCACGGGTCTGAATCACGGCTATGTTCTGCGGATGACAATCCCGGTCGACAAAGAACGCCTTGGCCTTGGATTTGGCCAGCCGCTGCGCCATGGTCATCGCCTCAGCACAGGCGGTGGATTCATCCAACAGCGACGCATTGGCAATCTCCAGCCCGGTCAGGTCGCTGACCATGGTCTGATAGTTCAGCAGCGCCTCCAGCCGGCCCTGGCTGATCTCGGGCTGATAGGGCGTATAGGCGGTGTACCAGGCCGGATTCTCCAGAATGTTGCGCTGGATCGCGGGCGGCGTCACCGTGCCGTAATACCCTTGCCCGATAAGGCTGGTCAGGACCTTGTTCTTGGCCGCCGTCAGACGCACATGATGCAGCAGTTCGCGCTCGGACTTGGCTTTGCCGAAATCCAGCGGTGCATGCTGCCGGATGGCGGCCGGGACGGTGTCGTCGATCAGCGCCGTCAGGCTCTCGGCCCCCACGGTCTCCAGCATCGCCGCCATCTCTTCTTGCGACGGGCCGATGTGGCGGCGATTGGCGAAATCATAAGGCAGATAGTCAGTTGGCGTGAACGACATTCCATGTCTCCCGTAAACACAGAGGCCACCAGCTGCGGCGCGCCCCTGTTCTTTCTCTTGCCGAAAATATCCCCGCCGGAGGCACCCGCCCCCGGCCACGGGCTCAGGCGATAAAGTCCTTATAGGCGGCTTCATCCATGTAATCGTCCATCGGGCTGAGGTCCGACGGCTTGATCTTGAAGAACCACGCCCCGCCCTCGGCATCCTCGTTCACCAGACCCGGCTTATCGGTCAGCGTCCCGTTCACCTCGACAATCTCGCCATCCAGCGGCGCCAGGATATCGCTGGCCGCCTTCACGCTCTCGATCACCACGATCTCTTCATCCTTGGTGACTTCGGTGCCCGCCTCGGGCAGCTCGACAAACACCACGTCGCCCAGCTGTTCGGCCGCATGCTCGGTGATGCCGACCACGATCAGATCGCCTTCTTCCAACAGCCATTCGTGTTCTTCCGTGTATTTCATATGTCCTGTTTCCTTGTTGGACTAGCGTTTGAAATTCGCCGCCACAAAGGGCAGCCGGGTGACCGTCAGCGGCAGACGCTTGCCGCGCAGCTCGCCGTAAACCGTGGTCCCGGGCGCGGCCTGATCCGTCGGGACATACCCCATCGCCACCGGCCCGCCGACGGTGGGCCCAAACCCGCCCGAGGTGATCGCACCGATCCGTTCACCGCCGCTGTCGGAGGCAAACAGCGCCACACCCTCGCGCATCGGCGCGCGACCTTCGGGCCGCAGACCGACCCGCTTGCGTGCCGCGCCCTGCACGATCTGGTCCAGCACCGCATCGGCGCCCGGAAATCCGCCCGCGCGATCGCCGCCATGGCGGCGCACCTTCTGGATCGCCCAGCTCAGCCCCGCCTCCGCAGGCAGAGTCTGTGTATCGATGTCGTGACCATACAGGCACAGCCCCGCCTCAAGCCGCAGCGAATCCCGCGCTCCCAGGCCGATCGGCATCACGTCCTCATGCTCCAGCAACAGCCGCGCCAGCGCCTCGGCATGGCGCTCGGGGACCGAAATCTCGTACCCGTCCTCACCGGTATAGCCCGACCGCGACACCCAGCATTCAACCCCGTCCAGCATCACCGTCGCGACATCCATGAAATCCATGTCGGCAACGGCGGCGTTGATCTTCATCAATGCGACTTCCGCCTCGGGACCCTGCAACGCAATCAGGGCGCGGTCGGTCACCTCGGTCACCTTCACGCCCGGCTCCAGCGCCGCTTTCATGCGGGCGATATCCTCATGCTTGCAGGCCGCATTGACCACCACAAACAGATGATCGCCGCGATTGGCGAACATCAGATCATCCAGAACGCCCCCCGCCTCGTTCAGAAACAACCCATAGCGTTGCCGCCCCCTGGGCAGTCCGATCACATCCATCGGCACCAGCGCCTCGAACGCCGCCGCGATCTCGGCCATCGGCGCGCCGGACAGGATCACCTGCCCCATATGGCTGACATCGAACAACCCGGCCTTGGTGCGCGTGTGGATGTGCTCCGCCATGATCCCGGCCGGAAACTGCACCGGCATGTCATAGCCGGCAAACCCCACCATCTTGCCGCCCAGCTCATCATGCAAAGCATGCAATGGCGTCATCCGCAAATCGGTCATATCCGCTCCTGTCGTTACAGGCCGTGGTGATTCTGCTAAATCATCCGGCATCTCATTGCCGCACACAAGTGCGCTCTGCGATGCCCCCTCTGTCTTTTTGCCTGAGATCGTTATCCCGTCGGCGGACGCTGCCTGCGCCTCTCTCCAGAGTCCGTGTACGCCCGCGGTCCCTTCGGCCTGAGAGTTTCCGGGGCGGTTGCTCCTTCGGCACCGGTAAATCCGGTTCTCCCGCATGCGCAGGTATACCGTAGCGCCCGGCGTCACGCCCGGCAAGAGGCAGCTTGGCCCGACCTGCAACAAACTGCCGAACCGGTGCGGCCCCATCGGATACCCCGGCAGATCGCGCTTGCCGTGCCGCCCCGCTGATGCATGATGGTTCAACCGCCGTTGCCTGCCCACAGCCAAGGACCGCCCATGCTCGATACCAGCCCCGCTTTGCATAGCCAGATCAGCCGCAATGTCATCGTTCGCCGCACCGACCTGACCCAGGCCCGCGTTGAAACCGCCGACCTGCCGGACACCCTGCCCACGGGCAGCTGCCTGCTGAACATCGACGGGTTTGCGCTGACGGCCAACAATATCACCTACGGAGTCGCAGCGGACATGCTGGGATATTGGGATTTCTTCCCGACAGACTCTGCCACGGACGGCCGCATCCCGGTCTGGGGATTCGCCACCGTCGTCGCCTCGACCCATGCCGACATCGCCCGGGGCACGCACGTCTATGGCTATCTGCCCATGTCCACCCATCTGATCGTGCAACCGGGACAGGTCACCGCCTATGGCTTCATGGATGCCGCCCCGCATCGCGCCGCGCGCGCCGAGATCTACAACACCTACACCTTCTGCCGCGCCGACCCGCAATGGCAGCCCGAACTGGAACCGCTGATCAGCCTGTTCCGCCCGCTGTTCACCACCTCCTTTCTGCTGGATGACCTGCACCGCGAAAACAAGTCCTTTGGCGCCGAACAGATCATTATCTCCAGCGCCTCCAGCAAGACCGCGATCGGCCTGGCCTTTCTGCTGTCGCAACGCGCGCCCGAAGGCGTATCGGTGGTCGGGCTGACCGGTGCCGCGAACCGGGACTTCGTCCAGGGGCTGGGCTGTTATGACCGCGTGTTCTGCTATCACGATATCGACGACCTGCCCCGCGCGCCCGCGGCCTATGTGGACATGGCCGGCAATGCCGATCTGCGCCGTCAGGTCCACGAACACTTCACCGACGCGCTCTACAGCAGCCGTGCCGTGGGCATGACCCATTGGCAGGACTCCTCGGGCCTGGGCGGCGATCTGCCCGGCGCGCGGCCCGAATTCTTCTTTGCCCCCACCTATGCCCGTGACCGGATTCAGGCCCTGGGGCGAAAACAGTTCCAGACCCGGCTGAACACCGCCTGGACAGCCTTTGCCGAACGGGCTCAGGGCTGGTTCACCATCGTGCACGATCAGGGCGAAGAGGCGGTCCTGGCGCGGTATCACGCGCTGCTTGAGGGACGGATCGATCCGTCACAGGGCTATTACCTGACGCTGTAACACCGGATAACACTGGCACACATGTGCTGTCACAGCGACCGACGGAAACCACATCGATCCGCGTGGTCGGCGAAACCGTCTCGTTCCACAAGTTCTGGACCCCAGATTCTTGGCCGCAGGTTATGGGTTGGGGGTTTGGGGGGCCAGGCCCCCCAAAGGCCTGCGTGGCCTGAACGCAAAAAATCGAATGCGCCGCAGGCGCACCTTCAGAAAACCGGCCCCCCTACTGTTGCGCGCCCATCCGGTTGAACCAGTCCAGATCCCGCACACTGATCACGCCGGACAGGATGATGGTCACCGTGATGCCCCAGATCACCACGGCAACGGCGGTGGTGATCAGCGCCTTTTTCTTCAGGTTGTGCACCTCGGGTGCCCCGGCATGGGTACCCGGCACCACGTCGCCCGCATCGCCCTGGGTGGTGACCCGGATCGGCAGGGCAATCAGAAACGTCATGAACCAGATGACGGCGAACAGCACGATTGCCGATGTGATGGCCATATGGCCCCCTTTCCGGTCCGCTCAGACCTGTTCCAGTTCCACCAGGCAGCCATTGAAATCCTTGGGGTGCAGGAACAGCACCGGCTTGCCATGGGCACCGATCTTGGGCGCGCCATCGCCCAGCACCCGCGCGCCGGTCTGTTGCAGGTGATCGCGCGCCGCGATGATATCCTCGACCTCGTAGCAGACATGGTGAATGCCGCCCGACGGGTTCTTGTCCAGAAAGCTCTGGATCGGGCTGTTCTCGCCCAGCGGGTACAACAGCTCGATCTTGGTGTTGGGCAACTCGATGAACACCACCGTGACCCCATGATCTGGTTCGTCCTGCGGTGCCCCCACCTTTGCTCCCAGGGCATTGGCATATTGCGCCGATGCGGCCTCCAGATCAGGGACGGCGATAGCGACATGGTTCAGGCGGCCGATCATGGCAGAGCTCCTTGTTCAACTCGGGTTCAATTCGATTGCGCGCCTTATGCAGCGCGGCGGTACCGGCGGCAAGAGGACCAATTCGCACGCCCGTTAACGGCCTGTTAGCCAACGGTGCCTAGCGTGAGTCGCGTCTGCAAGAGGAGCTTACCATGGACGAGTTTGATCCGTTCTCTGCCCCGCACCGCATTTCAACCGCGAACCGGCCGCTGCTGGGTCTGACCATTCTGGTTGTCGAAGACAGCCGCTTTGCCTGCGAGGCGATGCGTCTGCTGTGTCTGCGCAGCGGCGCGCGGATCCGCCGAGCGGATTGCCTGAAATCGGCGCGACGGCACCTGCAGGTCTATCGCCCGGCGGTTCTGATCGTCGACCTCGGCCTTCCCGATGGCTCCGGAACCGACCTGATCGAGGAACTGGCGCGCGCCGCGCCGCGGGTGCCGGTGATCCTGGCCACCTCGGGCGACGAATGTGTCGAAGACGCGGCCATCGCCGCCGGGGCCGACGGCTTTCTGGCCAAACCGATCACTTCGCTGGCAGTGTTTCAGGACGCGGTCCTGTCCCGCCTGCCCCCCGAACAATGCCCGCTGGGTCCACGCGTGATCAATGACGAAGTGATCTGCCCCGACCCGATCGCCTATCAGGACGACATGGCCCATGTGGCAGATGTGCTTAGCGAACAGGCCGAGGGAACGACCCTGGACTATGTGGCGCAGTTTGTCGGCGGGGTGGCACGCAGTGCACAGGACACTATTCTGGCCCAGGCTGCGGACTCCCTGGCCCAGGCGCGAAAACGCGGCGGACCGGTTGCCATCGACACCGCGCGCATCGCCGGGCTTGTACAGGAGCGCCTGAACCAGAAAAGGGCAATCTGAGATGTTGGCCAGTTTTTTCATCGCACTGTGTTCGCTGGGTCTGGTGCTGACCATACAGGCCCGCTTGGCCGCGCGCGAACAGCGCCGCCACCAAGACCACACCGGACGCGGCACAACCGCCTGGCGCTGATCGCGGGCGCGCCCGCTGACGGCACGTCGCTACAGCGTTGGGTCCGACGCGACCCGCACCGGCGCAGTCAGGTCGCCCAAACGACCGATCTGGTGCCCCGCTTCATCGAAATTGTCTGGGGCCAGCCATTGCTGGAACGCCCGGCGCAGCGCAGGCCAATCGCTGTCGATCGCGGCAAACCAGGCGGTATCGCGGTTGCGCCCCTTGACCACCAGCGCCTGCCGGAACACGCCCTCATAGCTAAAGCCCAGCCGCTGCGCCGCGCGCCGCGACGGCGCATTCAGCGCGTTGCATTTCCACTCGTACCGCCGGTATCCCGCGTCAAAGGCCCACCCCATCATCAGGGCCATCGCCTCGGTGGCGGCACGGGTGCGCTGCAAAGCGGGACCGTAATTGATATTCCCCACCTCGATCGACCCAGCCTTCGGATCGATCCTCAGATAGCTGGCCACCCCCCCGACAACACCGCTTTGCAGATCCGTGATCGCATAAAACAGGTGCCCCGGATCGGCCACCGTGTCGCGGATCCAGTCGGCGAACGCGGCCTCGGTGTCAAACGGGCCATAGCCCATATAGTCCCACAGCGCGTCATGCCCGCCATAGGCCCGGTGCAGTGCCCCGGCATGGGTGTCCGCATCCAACGGGTCCAGCCGCGCATATCGCCCCTGCAGCACCGCGCCGGTCGGAACCGGCGGCGGGGTCCAGTTTGCAACCAGCGGACCAATCGGGCGGGGGGCGGAAACATCACTCATGGCGCGACACTAGGCCCAGCCTTGCACCTTCACAACAGCAGACCGGGATCGCGCCCCATATCCAGCCCGGGAAACACCACCCGCTCCAGCGCGGACCGCTCCAGCCCTGCCAGGCCCCGCATCAGCCAGGCGGCCGGCGCGCGCACATCGCCGGTGGGCATCAGGTCACGACGGCCATAAAGGTCCGCCTCGTCCAACCCCGGCCAGTCGCCCAGAACCCGCCCACCGCGAATCGCACCGCCCGCCAGCACCATCGCGCCACCGGTGCCGTGGTCCGTGCCGCCAGTGCCATTCAACCGGGCGGTCCGCCCGAATTCGGTCATCGCCACAATCGCCGTGCGCTCCCAAATCGCCGCGCCCACCCCGTCACGCAGCGTCAGAATTGCATCGGATAATCGCCCCAGCGCACCGTTCAGCGCCCGCTGCTGGGCGCGGTGCGTATCCCACCCGTTGATCGAAAACGACGCCACCCGAGTGTCGCCGCGCAGCTGTTCGGCCACAAACGCCGCGATCTTCTGATGCGGTTTACCCTTGGTCCGCGTGCCCCGGGTCTGCGACAACATCGCCGCTTCGGACAACGCGGCGTGAAAGGCCGGGTCGTCCTGCATCACCAGCTCCGCCAGCCGCATCGCCTGCGGGCTGATCGTCAGCTTGGCATCCGGGGTCCAGTCGGCAACCGGAGCCGGCCCGGCCAGCACCTTCATCTCGCCGCGCCCGACGGCAAAGGCGGTACGGGCCTGCACCCCCGTCATCTGCCCCAGCATCCGGTTCAGCCAGCCATCGCGCACCCCCTCCAGGGTCACAGTGCCCGCCTCCAGCAGATCCTGACCGTCAAAATGACTGCGCTTGTCGCGATACGGGGTCGACACCGCATGAACGAAGCCCAGATCGCCCCGCGCCCACAGCCCCATCAGCGGTGCCAGCGCCGGGTGCAGGGCAAAAAACCCGTCCAGATCCGGCCCGGCCTGCCGGTCGGGCCGCAACCCGGCGTATTCCGGCGCGCCATGCGGCTGCACCACCGCCAGCCCGTCCATCCCGCCGCGCAGGATGATCACCACCAGCCGCGTTTCCCAGGGGGCCGCGGCAAAGCTGACCGGCGTCACCAGCGGGCTGGCCGCCAGCGAACAGCCCGCAATCGTGCTGCGGGCGAGAAAGGCGCGGCGACTAAGGGGCGCGGGCATCGGGTCTCTCCTATCTGCGTTGAAAGCCGGGCGCGGCCAGAACCAGCCCGATGGCATCGGACCGGCTTTCGGCGGCACCGGCGGCAAACCGCACCGGTTGGGTGGCCCGCTCTCCCAGCGCCCGATCGACAAAATCTCGCGGATCCGGCAGATCGGTACACAGCACCCCTGGCGCGGACAACGCCCATCGCAGCCGCGCCGACACCGCCTGTGGCGTCACCCACGCGGCATCGTCTTCGGGCCAGCCGTCTGGCCCGTTAGGGCGCATCAACGGCTGCCCCATCAGGGCCAGCGGGCGCAGCAGGTGATGCTGTACCTGTTTGCGCGAAAGCCCCTGCAGGGCTTCGGGCCGCACCGCCAGTGCGCGACAGGCGCTGGCGATAAAATCGAGCGGTGGCTTGACGTTCCCCGCCTCGCTGCCCCATGCGGCGGGATGTTCGATCAGTGCGCCATACACCGCCATCAGATCGCCATCGGTTGCCAGATACCGGGCCTGCACATGCGCCACCAGCGCCGGATCGGGGGTATCGGCGACAAAATGCACCGCCAGCTTGCGTGCGATATGCTGCGCCGTGGCCGGATGCGCCGCCAGATCGCGCAGCGCCGCGTGGATCGGTGCCAAGGCCGACGTGCCGCCATAGCGTGCTCCCATGACGGTCTCCGCCCCCGGCTCGGCCAGGTTCTTGCGAAACCGGAACCCGGCACCGTATCGATAGGTCAGTCCGGTGAACAGCTCGGCCAGCTGCGTCACGTCGGCCTGCCCATACGGCCCCCCAACCCCCAGCGTATGCAGTTCCAGAACCTCGCGGGCCAGGTTCTCGTTCAGCCCGCGCATCCGTTTCACCCGCCCCGCCGCCGCGCTGTTGGGACCGATCGAGCCGCTCTGATCCAGAAAATGCAGCATCAGCGGATGAGTCACCGCTGCGATCAACAGATCGGCGAACCGGCCCGGCAGGTTGGGCCGAATCGCATCCTCGACATAGGGAAACCCGGCCGACGCCATCAACATGACCTTGCCCCGCGCCGTGAAATGGTCGGCCCAGAACAGCGCCAGCCGTTCGCGCAGCGGGGCCTCGGTCCAGCTCCAGCGCAGCAAGGTGTTCACAAACCAGCCGCGATGCTCCGCGGCCAAACCCTTGCCGATCTCCACGATCCTGGGCCGGTCCGTGTCCCTCGCACCCGTCTTGCGCGCCCGAAGGCGGATCCGGGCGACCTCGGCCAGCTGGCGGTCGTAATCGGCAAACCCGGCAATCGGGAACCGCTCTGCCACGCTGTCCGGCGCGCGCAGCCCGTCGAGCAGACCCACAGCGTCAGACGGCGGCGTCAGGACCGGCGACAATCCACATCCGAAACGGATGGCGGCCAGTTGGGGGGCAAAGGGCACGGGCGAAACCTGTGATAGGGCCAGTTAGCGACAGGATATAACACCGACGGCGGTGGGTTTCACCACCGCCCGTGCAATTCTTCCCGCCGTCGCCCTTGCCTGCGCGCCGACCCGCTCAGTCGTCCTGCGGGATAACCCGCAGGCCCAGCTCCATCAGCTGATCGCTGGTCGGATCAGAGGGCGCGGCCATCATCAGATCCTCGGCGCGCTGGTTCATCGGGAACATGATGACCTCGCGGATATTCGCCGTATCCGCCAGCAGCATCACGATCCGGTCGATGCCCGCCGCACAGCCCCCGTGCGGCGGCGCGCCGTACTGGAACGCGTTGACCATGCCGCCAAAGCGTTTCTCGACCTCGTCCTTGCCATAACCGGCGATTTCGAACGCCTTGAACATGATCTCGGGCTTGTGGTTGCGGATCGCGCCGCTCACCAGCTCATAGCCGTTGCACGACAGGTCGTACTGATACCCCAGCACGCTCAGCGGATCGCCCTCCAGCGCGTCGATCCCGCCCTGCGGCATCGAGAACGGGTTGTGTTCAAAGTCGATCTTGCCGGTTTCCTCGTCCTGCTCGTAGATCGGGAAATCGACGATCCAGGCAAAGGCAAAGCGGTCCTTTTCGGTCAGCCCGAGATCCGCACCGATCGCGTCGCGCGCCTTGCCGGCCACCTTCTCGAACACCTTGGGCTTGCCGCCCAGGAAAAACGCCGCATCGCCGACACCCAGACCCAGCTGCTGGCGGATCGCCTCGGTGCGCTCGGGTCCGATGTTCTTGGCCAGCGGTCCTGCGGCTTCCATGCCCTCGCCCTGATCGCGCCAGAAGATATAGCCCATCCCCGGCAGGCCCTCTTTCTGCGCGAACGCGTTCATCCGGTCGCAGAACTTGCGCGACCCGCCGGTGGGGGCGGGAATGGCGCGGATCTCGGTGCCGTCCTGTTCCAGCAGCTTGGCAAAGATCGCGAACCCCGAGCCGCGGAAATGCTCGGAGCAGTCCTGCATCTTGATCGGGTTGCGCAGGTCGGGCTTGTCGGTGCCATACCACAGCGCGGCATCGCGATAGCTGATCTGCGGCCAGTCGGCATCGACCTTGGCCCCCTGCCCGAATTCCTCGAACACGCCCCGTAACACCGGCTGGATGGTGTCGAACACATCCTGCTGGGTGACAAAGGACATCTCAAGGTCAAGCTGATAGAAATCCGTGGGCGAGCGGTCGGCGCGCGGGTCCTCGTCGCGAAAACACGGTGCGATCTGGAAATACTTGTCGAACCCGCTGACCATGATCAGCTGTTTGAACTGCTGCGGCGCCTGCGGCAGCGCATAGAACCGGCCCGGATGCAGACGGCTCGGCACCAGGAAATCGCGCGCGCCCTCGGGGGAACTGGCGGTGATGATCGGCGTCTGGTATTCGCGGAATCCCTTGTCCCACATCCGGCGGCGCATGCTGGCCACCACGTCGCTGCGCAGGGTCATGTTGCGCTGCATCGCCTCGCGGCGCAGATCCAGATAGCGATAGCGCAGGCGGGTTTCCTCGGGATATTCCTGATCGCCGAATACGATCAGCGGCAATTCCTCAGCCGCGCCCAGCACTTCGACCTCGCTGACATAAACTTCGATCTCGCCGGTCGGCAGCTTGGCGTTGACCAGATCGGCGGCGCGCGCCTTGACCGTGCCATCGATACGCACGCACCATTCGCTGCGCACCTTTTCCAGCGCGGCAAAAGCGGCGCTGTCGCCATCGCACAGCACCTGGGTGACGCCGTAATGATCGCGCAGGTCGATGAACAGAACCCCGCCGTGATCGCGGACCCGATGGACCCAACCGGACAGGCGGACGGTATCGCCGACATTGGCGGCGGTCAGATCGGCGCAGGTATGGCTGCGATAGGCGTGCATGGGAAATGCCTCGTTTTGGGTGGTTTCTGGCGTCGCGCCGGTACACAAGGCTGCGCCGCAAAAGTCAAGCCGTGTTGACCCCGCCCCTGACCTGAAACCGCCCCCGTATCAGCCCGCGCAGCGCATTTCCGACCCAGATCGCCACCGCGTCGTGCAAATCGTCCGGCCTCAGCACCTGTTCGCCCCACTCGCCACTGGCCAGCAACCGCCCCCGCAAGACCCCCGGCAACAGCCCGCAGGACAGGGGTGGCGTGACCTGCCGCCCGTCCCCCAGCCGCACAAAGAGACTGGTGATCGTGCCCTCGCACAGCGCGCCACGTTCATTCAGAAACAACAGCTCGTCCACGCCCTCCGGCAGCGCCGCGCGACACCGGTCATACAGGCCGCGATTGGTGGTCTTGTGCCGCAACCAGGGATCGTCCGACCTCACCCGTTCGGTGGCCAGCGCCAGCGTCCAGACCGGCGCTGACGCCCCCAACGGCGCGGTCGTCAGCGCAATATCCCCGTCCAGCCTCAGCGTCAGACGGCAGCGCAGCGGACGATCTCCCGTCAGCTCCGCCAACAGCTTCGCGGCCCGGACCCGATCGAACCCAACGCCCAGCGTGCGCGCCGACGCCGCCATCCGCTCAAGATGCGGATCCGCATCCACCGCCCCCAGCCCCGGTCGCCAGGCCAGGGTCTCGATCAGACGGGTATCGGGTGGGATATCTTTGAAAACCGGGCTTTCCATAATGCCTCGTCATATTCGCTGTCGGCGTCGCTGTCATAGACCACACCGCCGCCGACATTCAGCCGCGCCTGCCCGCGCTCCAGCAGAACGGTGCGGATCGCCACGTTGAAACCGGCCCGCCCATCCGGCGCGACCCAGCCGATACTGCCGCAATAGATGTCCCGCGCCCCCATCTCCAGCGCGCGGATCACCTCCATGGCGCGGATCTTGGGCGCCCCGGTGATCGACCCACAGGGATAGAGCGCCCGCAGAATGTCCCCCACCCCGGCGCCGGGCTGCAATTGCGCCACCACCTGCGACACCATCTGGTGCAGGGTCTCATAGGTCTCGACATGATACAGTCGCGGCACCCGCACCGATCCCGGCAGGCTGACGCGCGACAGATCGTTGCGCAACAGATCGACGATCATCAGGTTTTCGGCCCGGTTCTTGATGTCGCTTTCCAGAAACGCCCGCCGCCGCGCATCTTCGGCGGCATCGCGCCCCCGCGGCTGAGTGCCTTTCATCGGCATCGTCTCGACCCGCCCAGCGCCATCCGTGCGAAAAAACAGTTCGGGCGAGCGGCACAGCAGATCGGGCAACCCGTCCTGTTCCACCAACGCGCCAAACCCCACCGGCTGGCGCGCCGTCAACGCCGCATACAGCGCCTGCGCCCCGCCCTGCGCCGTCGCGTGCAAGGGAAAGGTCAGATTCGCCTGATAGATATCCCCGGCGCGGATCAGCGCATGCACCCGTTCAAATGCCCGGCGATACTTGGTCCGGCTCCACCCCGGCACAAACCGCCCGAAACCGGCCTCGCCCCCGGCCAGCGCCCCCTGCTGCGGTGCGTCGTAAACCCCGAAACAGATCAAAGGCAACCGTCGCCGCTGCGGAATCAAACCCGTCAGCCGCGGTTCCAGCGCATAGCCCAGTTCGTAACTGCAATATCCGGCCAGCCAGTACCCTTCGGCCTGCGCCGCTTCCAGCCCGGCCAGGGCCATCGCCACCTGCCCCGCCTCATCGGCCCGGATCAGACGCCGCGGCCTGCGAAACCAGTCGCCCGGCCCCTGTGGCCCATGATCGAAGCGAATATCCAACTGTGTCACATGCCCCCGCCAATCGCGCCCTCATAGCGGCAACACCGGCACCCGGCAACCGATGCAGATCCCCCGATACGGATTCTTGCCGCTTCGGCCCTTGCACCCGCGCGGCCCATCCCTATAACGCAGGACAATTTGGGCACATGGGGGTGCCCGGGACTCACCAGCCAGAGGGGCCGCACCATGCCGAAGAGAACCGACATCCAGTCGATCATGATCATCGGAGCCGGGCCCATCGTCATTGGACAGGCCTGCGAGTTCGACTATTCCGGGGCCCAGGCCTGCAAGGCGCTGCGCGAAGAAGGCTACCGGGTCATTCTGGTCAACTCCAACCCGGCCACGATCATGACCGACCCGGGCATGGCCGACGCCACCTATATCGAACCCATCACCCCCGAAGTTGTCGCCAAGATCATCGCGAGTGAACGCCCCGACGCGCTGTTGCCGACCATGGGTGGCCAGACCGGGCTGAACACCTCGCTGGCGCTCGAAGAAATGGGCGTGCTGGCCAAATACGGCGTCGAAATGATCGGTGCCAAGCGCGAGGCCATCGAAATGGCCGAAGACCGCAAGCTGTTCCGCGAAGCCATGGACCGGTTGGGCATCGAAAACCCCAAGGCCACCATCGTCACCGCCCCCAAGGACGCAAACGGCAAAAAGGATCTGGCCGAAGGCGTGCGAATCGCGCTGGAAGCGCTGGAAGAGGTCGGTCTGCCCGCCATCATCCGTCCCGCCTTTACCATGGGCGGCACCGGCGGCGGCGTGGCCTATAACCGCGACGATTACGAACATTTCTGCCGCTCGGGCATGGATGCCAGCCCGATGGGCCAGATCCTGATCGACGAATCCCTGCTGGGCTGGAAGGAATTCGAGATGGAGGTGGTGCGCGACACCGCCGACAACGCCATCATCGTGTGTGCCATTGAAAACATCGACCCGATGGGGGTGCACACCGGCGATTCGATTACCGTGGCCCCGGCGCTGACCCTGACCGACAAGGAATACCAGATCATGCGCAACGGCAGCATCGCCGTCTTGCGCGAGATCGGCGTCGAAACCGGCGGCTCCAACGTGCAATGGGCGGTGAACCCGGCGGATGGCCGCATGGTGGTGATCGAAATGAACCCCCGCGTCTCGCGGTCCTCGGCGCTGGCGTCCAAAGCGACCGGCTTCCCGATCGCCAAAATCGCCGCCAAACTCGCTGTCGGCTATACGCTGGACGAGCTGGACAACGACATCACCAAGGTGACACCGGCCAGCTTTGAGCCGACCATCGATTATGTCGTCACCAAGATCCCGAAATTCGCGTTCGAAAAATTCCCCGGCTCCGAGCCCTACCTGACCACGGCGATGAAATCCGTGGGCGAAGCCATGGCGATTGGCCGCACCATCCACGAATCGCTGCAAAAGGCGCTGGCCAGCATGGAATCCGGGCTGACCGGCTTTGACGAAATCGCCATCCCCGGCCTGACCGTCGGCCAATGGGACATCGCCGAAGACAAGACCGCCGTGATCAGGGCGATCAGCCAGCAGACGCCCGACCGCATGCGCACCATCGCCCAGGCCATGCGCCACGGCATGACCGACGACGAGATCCACGCCGTGACCATGTTCGACCCCTGGTTCCTGGCCCGCATCCGCGAAATCGTCGAGACCGAGGCAAGCCTGCTCAAATCCGGCCTGCCCACCACCGCCCAAGGGCTGCGCGACCTCAAGATGATGGGCTTCACCGACGCCCGACTCGGCGCGCTCACCGGGCGGGACGAGGACAACGTGCGCCGCGCGCGCCACAACATGGGCGTCACCGCCGTGTTCAAACGCATCGACACCTGCGCCGCCGAATTCGAAGCCCAGACCCCCTATATGTACTCGACCTACGAAACCCCGATGATGGGCGAGGTCGAATGCGAGGCCCGCCCGAGCGATCGCAAAAAGGTGGTGATCCTGGGCGGCGGCCCCAACCGTATCGGTCAGGGGATCGAGTTCGACTATTGCTGCTGTCACGCCTGCTATGCGCTGACCGATGCGGGCTATGAAACCATCATGGTCAACTGCAACCCGGAAACCGTATCCACCGACTATGACACCTCCGACCGGCTGTATTTCGAACCGCTGACCTTCGAGCATGTGATGGAAATCCTGCGGGTCGAACAGGAAAGCGGCACCCTGCACGGCGTCATCGTGCAATTCGGCGGCCAGACGCCGCTGAAACTGGCCAATGCGCTGCAAAACCAGGGCATCCCGATCCTGGGCACCACGCCCGACGCCATCGACCTGGCCGAAGACCGCGAACGCTTCCAGCAGCTGGTGCAGAAACTCGGCCTGAAACAACCCCACAACGGCATCGCCAGCACCGACCAACAGGCGTTCGAAATCGCCAAGGACATCGGCTTTCCACTGGTGATCCGCCCCTCCTATGTGCTGGGCGGGCGCGCGATGGAGATCGTGCGCGATCAGGCCCAGCTCGAACGCTATATCTCTGACGCCGTGGTGGTCTCCGGCGACAGCCCGGTGCTGCTCGACAGCTACCTGTCGGGCGCGGTCGAACTGGACGTCGATGCGATCTGCGACGGCACCGATGTGCATGTCGCCGGTATCATGCAGCATATCGAAGAGGCCGGCGTGCATTCGGGCGACTCTGCCTGCTCCCTGCCGCCCTACTCGCTGTCCGCCGAGATCATCGCCGAGGTCAAGACCCAGACCCGCGCCCTGGCCCATGCGCTGAACGTGGTCGGGCTGATGAACATCCAGTTCGCGGTGAAAGACGGCGAGATCTTCCTGATCGAGGTCAACCCCCGCGCGTCGCGCACCGTGCCCTTTGTCGCCAAGGCCACCGATTCGGCAATCGCCAGCATCGCCGCGCGCGTCATGGCCGGTGAAAAACTGGCCGATTTCCCGATGCGCCCGGCCTATGACGTCGATGCCGATTACGACACCGTGCTGCCGCTGGCCGACCCGATGACCCTGGCCGATCCCGACATGCCGTGGTTCTCGGTCAAAGAGGCCGTGCTGCCCTTTGCCCGCTTTCCCGGCGTCGATACCATCCTGGGTCCGGAAATGCGCTCCACCGGCGAGGTCATGGGCTGGGACCGCGATTTTCCCCGCGCGTTCCTCAAGGCCCAGATGGGCGCGGGCATGGTGCTGCCGACCTCGGGCTGCGCGTTTCTGTCGATCAAGGACGCCGACAAGACGCCGGAAATGTTGCAGGCGGCGCAGATCCTCACCGGCCTTGGCTTTACCATCGTCGCCACCCGCGGCACCCAAAGCTGGCTCGCCGCTCAGGATATCCCCTGCGGCGTCGTCAACAAGGTCTACGAAGGCCGCCCGGACGTCACCGACATGATGAAGGACGGCGGCATCCAGCTGGTGATGAACTCGACCGAAGGCGCGCAGGCGGTCGAGGATTCGAAATCCATCCGCACCATCGCGCTTTATGACAAGATCCCCTATTTCACCACCGCCGCAGGTTCGCACGCCGCAGCACTTGCCATCAAGGCCCAGGCCGAAGGCGATGTGGGGGTCAAGCCGTTGCAGGGGTGATTTCACCACGACCTGCAACAAACGCCCACACAGTCAGCTTTTCGGTTTCCTTTGCGTGGATTCGACGACCAGTTTGTTCAACCGCTCCAACATGCTTATGAAACTGTTCTGCGCAAATCCGAAAATAAACGCCAGCAGGGACGCCCCTGCGGCACCGCTGGCATAAACCGGTGAAACTATGGCGCTGGGAATGATCAGCGTTGCCACCAGCAACCCCACAAAGCCGCCAAATACCGTGCGCAGCAACACCTCACCGAACCGCGGCTCTTTCGGATCATTGTTTATCATCAAATTCAAACAGTAGATGATCGCGCCCAAAGCCCCGTTCAAAATGGGCAACCACCATCGGGTCACAACCGACAGCCTGGAGTTCAATTTTTGCACTAGGACCTCGTTTGACCCTGGCCCTACCCCGCTCAGCATCAGCGACGCGGCCGAAATTTCCAGTAATGAGGAAAAATCCGTCAAACTTGCCTGCCAGATTTTCGTCCGCGATGCCAAATCTCCCCGCCCGGCAGATATGCTTTCGCAGAACTCCTTTGCCGACGTGTTTTCCTTGGCAATTGGCATCAACAATTGCTTTTGCGGAATTTCCGGCTTTTTCCTGAACAGACTGCCAACACTGAATTTCAATTGTTCCAGGGTAAACGTGTTGATCAATTCGGTTGCGCCGCCTCGGGCGTACAGAAACAAGGCCTGATGTTTTTGCAACGAGCGCCCCAAACGCATTATGCGCGCAACGTCGGCTGACGACAGGTCCTTTTCGGCTTGATGACAAATGTCATAAGTCAAAACCAGATCCGTGTAATCCACTTGATCGAAAACAGCGTTAACCAGCTGAAAGTTTGCAAAAACGTTTTTTGCCTGAATAACCCAACTGTTCCAGAACAGCGTGAGAGCCATCAGAATCAATCCAATCACGGCGGTCCAGATCTGGGTCGAACTGCCTCTGAAGCCTCGTTTTCTTGGGCTGTCCGGCTGGCGCTGGTCGGCCTCGGCTGAATCGGTCATCAGAACAGGGTGCCGGGTATTGGGTCCCCATCCGGCCCCGGACAGGAACACGGTGCGCCCGGCACGCCCGGAACGATAGCCCAGCACCACCCCAGTTCAGTTCCGCACCGCAATCCCGGCGCCTGCGCGAACTCGGCCAGTGCCCCAGAACTGTGAGACGTGGTTGCAACAGCAATCAGAACCAAGGCACAACAGGTTTTCGAATTGATCTTCAAAAATGAATGCATTCAACTACCTTTCTGCCCCATCACGAAATAACGTGGGCGAACAAAATTTTCAGCGAACACCTGAAAGTAGCAGAAAAACGGGATTTTTGCAAACATCTTGATATTTGCACGTGTTATCCAGGGGCAAACATCCACATCAAGTGTCTGGTCAAATCCTCCCAGCCCGGTCATGCTCGCGCATGCTCGTAAAACAAACGATCGCCCTCACCGACATCCGCGTCCCCGCCAAGCGGGCCAAAACGCTGGATGCGGACAAGGTGCAGACCCTCGCCGAAGACCTGATCGACAATGGCCAGACCACCCCGATTCAGGTCCGCGCCGATGGCACCGGCTTTATCCTCGTCGAAGGGCTGCACCGGCTCGAAGCGATGCGGGCGCTGGGGGAAACCACAATCACCGCCTATCTGGTGCGCGCCCGCCTGCACTGACCCCGCCAAAGCGTGTTGCGCTCGATTGCATTCAGGTGATGGCCCGAACGCATTTGCAAGAAAACGCTGTCTCTGGCCGTCGCCTGAATACCTGTTTCTGATTGTCCGCAACCCGCCCTATTCCCCGCGATGTTCGCGCATCATCTTGCCCAGATCGCCGAACTCAGGCCGGTCGCGGTCGGCCCAGCGGGTCTCGCGGTATTCCGTCATCGTCTCGCCGCCCCCCCATCAGCACGTCCTGTTTCACCCGCATGGTGATCCTGCTCTTGTGATGGCAGCGGTCGGTATAGATCTGCTCCCATTCGACCGGGATGCGCCGCATGTGGTTCAGATGGATGTGCAGATCGTATTCCAGCCGCTGCAACGCCTCGTTGACGCAATACACATTCTCGCCTCGCGTTTCGTCGTTTCGGCTTGCCACCCACGTCCGGTGTCATCGTGGTCTCCCTGTTTCGGATCTGGGATCAATTCTGCTGCCAAATCCGAAACAACCGGCTGTACCACCGGTCTGTACGCAGTATGTACGCGTGCCATACCCCGCTGTGGCTTGACCTTGCGCCGGGTTTGGGTCCACATCTGACGACCCTTTTCAGGAGCCCGTCATGCACACGCCCGCCATCACCGGCACCGGTGTTTTCACCCCCGAACTGACCATCACCAACGCCGAACTGGTGGTTGCCTTCAACGCCTATGCCGACCGCTACAATGCCGAAAACGCAGACGCGATCGCCGCCGGAGAACTCGACGCCAAAGACCATTCCAGCGAGGATTTCATCGTCAAGGCATCGGGCATCGAACAACGCTATGTCATTGACAAATCAGGCGTTCTTGACCCGACCCGGATGTACCCGGCGCTGCGCCAACGCGCCGACGACGAACCCGCCCTGATGGCCGAAATGGGTGTCGATGCCGCGCACAAGGCACTGGCCGCGGCCGGGCGCACGGCGGCTGAGGTGGATCTGGTGATCTGCGCCGCCTCGAACATGGAACGCGCCTATCCCGCCGTGGCCATTGAAATCCAGAATCTTCTGGGTATTCAAGGCTTTGCCTTTGACATGAACGTCGCCTGCTCCTCGGCCACCTTCGGCATCCAGGCCGCTGCCGACATGGTCCGCACCGGCTCGGTCAGCAAGGCGCTGGTGGTGAATCCGGAAATCTGCTCGGCCCATCTGGAGTGGCGCGACCGCGATTGCCACTTCATCTTTGGCGACGTTGCCACTGCCACCCTGATCGAACGCGCCGAAGACGCAAAAGGGGCATATTTCGAAATAAAATCAACTCGTTGCGCAACCTCATTTTCCAACAACATTCGCAACAACAACGGATTTTTGCGCCGCTCGCGCCCGGATGGCGTCAAAGAGAGGCGCGACATGCAGTTCATGCAGAACGGGCGCAAGGTGTTCAAGGAAGTGCTCCCCATGGTCAGCGCCCATATCGCCGATCACATCGCGGCAGAGGGTATTCACGCGTCGGATCTCAAACGCCTGTGGCTGCATCAGGCCAACAAGGCGATGAACGATTTCATCGGCAAAAAGGTTCTTGGCCGCGCCCCGACCCCCGGCGAGCAGCCCAACATCCTGCAGGATTACGCCAACACATCCTCGGCCGGTTCGATCATCGCATTCTCAAAATATTCCAGCGACTTGCAGGATCGTGACCACGGGCTGATCTGTTCCTTCGGGGCCGGATACTCGGTGGGATCGGTGCTGGTTCAGCGCCACGGGTGAGCGGGGTGCCAAACCAGAAATCGCGTGCGCCGCAGGCGCTCCGCCAGGGAACGGCCCCGACGCTTTCTTCTTCCAGAGAACCCTTTATTTCGATCAACACCTGTTGCAACATCAAGGTTTCACGCAACAAGCGTTTTGCCTCGTTGATTGAGATCGCCCCATCCACGATGGGCTGCCGATACGAGGCCATCGGCATGGAAACCCGCAGTCTCAACGCGGTTACGTCCGAATTGGCGCCGTCTGTCCCTTGGGTGTTTGACTGACGGTTGTCGCCACTCTGACCGTATCCCGTGCCGTGGCTTCCGCTCCGATCGCGGTCCTTCATTAGGCGACGGCATCCGGGGTGTTGCAATTGTGTCGGCCACCGCTTGTCACACCGGATTTGGCAATTCCGCTCCGTCAAAAAACGCGGCGACATTGTCCAGCGCCATGTGCCCCATCGCCGTACGAACGTCCAGCGCTCCGGTTCCGAGATGCGGCAGCAGCACCACGTTTTCCATATCGATCAACGCTTGCGGAACCTGTGGCTCAAACTCGTAAACATCCAGCCCCGCCCCGGCGATGCGCCGCTGACACAGCGCATCAATCAATGCCGTCTCATCCACCACATTCCCGCGCGAGATATTGACCAGATACGCGCCGGGGCGCATCGCGGCCAGAACGTCGGCGTCAATCAGATGATGCGTCTGCGGACTGCCGGGCACTGCGGCCACCAGCACATCCACCCCGGAGGCCAGTTCCGCCAAACTACCGGCCCGCTGCGCCGGAAACTCGACAGTCTTGGCCGAGCGCGAGTGATAGTGAACAGTCATTCCAAACCCGTAATGACACCGGCGGGCGATGGCTTGGCCGATGCGGCCCATCCCGACAATGCCAACAGTCCGCCCAGTGACATGCATCCCCAACAATTGCGTCGGATGCCATCCCTGCCAACGGCCCGCCCGGACCAGACGCTCGCCTTCGCCAGCCCGACGCGCACTCATCAGAATCAGCGTCATGGCAATATCCGCCGTCGCATCCGTCACTGCACCGGGCGTGTTGCTCACCGCGATCCCCACCGCCCGCGCCGCAGCAACGTCAATGTGGTTATACCCAACGCCGAAGTTGGCCAGCACCTTGCACCGCGGCTGTTGTGCCGCATCAAAGATCTCGGATGTGAACCGGTCGCCCAAGGTAGGCATCACCGCATCGAACCCCTGCAACGCGTTGATCAACTCGCCACGATCCAGCGGCGCGTTACGCTCGCGGATCTCACAGTCAAATGCAGCGGTGGCCCTGTCCTGAACCTCGGCTGGCATCGGTCGCGTTATCAGCAGGCGCATCAGTGCATCCTCCCACCATTGGGCACCGATCCGTCGGGACCGATGAGCACGATCTGCCCCGCCGCATCCGGCAATCCCAATACCAAAACCTCGGACATGAATTTGCCAATCTGGCGCGGCGGGAAATTGACCACCGCCAGCACCTGTTTTCCGACCAAGGCCTCCGGCTGGTAATGCGCCGTAATCTGCGCCGAGGTTTTCCGCTCGCCGATCTCGCCACCGAAATCGACCCACAGCTTGATCGCAGGCTTGCGCGCCTCGGGATACTCTTCGGCCCGCAGAACCGTTCCGACGCGAATGTCCACCTTCAGGAAATCATCAAACGATATGTCAGCCACGGGACAACTCCCTGGATCTTTCGGTCGCTGCGGCGACGGCGCGCTCCAGCAAGGCGGGAAAGCCGGATGTCTCATTCATCAGCACCTCCAGCGCGGCCTGTGTCGTGCCATTCGGACTGGTGACATTCACCCGCAATTGGGTTGGGTCCTCCCGGGCGGTCTCTGCCAGCGCACCTGCCCCGGCAACGGTCGCCTTTGCCAGCTTCATCGCCAGATCGGCTGGCAACCCCTGCGCCTCGCCGGCCGCTGCCAGAGTTTCAATCAGATGAAACACATAGGCCGGACCCGATCCACTGACCCCGGTCACAGCGTCCATCTGCGCCTCGGTGTCCAGACGCACCGTCTGGCCAACGGCCGATAACAACGCCTCGGCAAGGTCCAGATCTTCGGCTCCCGCAGTGGCATTGCCGATCAGCGCCGTGATCCCACGCCCCACGGCTGCAGGGGTATTCGGCATCGCGCGCACGATCGGCGTGTCAGCCCCGAACGCGGCTTCAAACGCCGCAATCGGGGTGCCCGCCGCGACCGAGACGAACAGCGTCTTGCCGCCCCCCAGTTCCGCCAAAGCCGGCAAAGCCTCGCCCATCATCTGTGGCTTGACCGCCACCAGAACAATCGCCGGTTGCGGCGGCAGGCGTTCGTTCAGATGCAGCCCCTGCGCCTTGACCCAATCGGAGGGCTTCGGATCAATCACCCAGACCGAGCCGGCAGCCAATCCACCATCCAGCCATCCGGCCAACATGGCGGACCCCATCTTGCCACATCCCAGCAATACCAAGCCGCGTTCGGCAACCCTCGACATATCCATGAAACCCCTCCCCATCCGGTTCAGGGCGGGGTTTACGCGCGCCCGTAAGCCTCTGCAATGGCGACCTGCATCGCCTCGCGCGGGGTGCGGTCGCCCCAGACCATCAATTGGACTGCCGGATAATAGCGCTCGGCGCTCAATACCGCGGCGCTGATCATCGTATCGATCTGCTCGGGGCTGGCCATCTGGCCGCCGCTCAACACCAGACCGTAACGATAGACCATCAGCTTCTGTTCGCCCCAATAGGTAAAGGCACCGGCCCAGCATTGATCGTTCATCTCGTTGATCAACTCATAAAGCTGGCCCAACTTGTTCTCGGGCGGATCCATCTCGAAGGTACAGACCATACGCAGGGTTTCGTCATATCCGGACCAGGCAAGCGTGATCGAATAGGTGCGCCATTGTCCTTCGACCGCCATCGCGATCTGATCGTCGCCGATGCGATCGAAATCCCAATCGTGATCGGACGCGATGTGCTCGACGATATCGATCGGGTGAATGTCGTCTTCCAGATACTGCTCGGAAAGGGCCATGATGCCACCTCACTGATCTCTAGCGAAGGGGTCTGTGCAGCGCCCCAAGCGCTAGCTGCCTGCTCTACAGACCGGGGCGATCCCCCGTATCCATACCAGATATGGTGCGCCGAGGGTGGCGCTGTGACAACCCCCTATTTGGGGGGAGGCCGCAATAAGTTGTGGATAGCCTGCACTTTTGGCCGAGATGTCGCGGGCAGCCCGTACAAAAGGCATCCGGGCAAGGGAAAGGCGCGACACCGCTGTGGTGCGTCGCGCCTGAAAAACGGTGGATAAGATTGGCGCGGCAGCGCCGCCTTTGGATCAGTCCTGGCTCTTGGTCTCCAGCGCCGCGATGCGCGCAGCAAGCGTCTCGTTTTCCTCGCGCGCCTTTTGCGCCATGGCGCGCACTGCATCGAATTCTTCGCGCGTGACAAAATCGCGATCGGCCAGCCAGCGGTCCAACATCGATTTCATCGCTGTTTCCGCTTCGTCCTTGGCCCCTTGGGCGACGCCCATGGCGTTGGTCATCAACTGCGAAATGTCGTCCAGGATCTTGTTGCGGGTTTGCATCTGTCATCTCCGTGTCGCGATGCCCTCTTTATGGGCAATACAAACCGCAGGGACAAGGTTGACTTCCGCATTATCCCACGGGCATTGAAGCGCCCATGTATGCAGTTCTCCAATTTCCCGATCTGTCCCCCAACCTCTTCTCGATCTCGCTGTTCGGGATGGAGTTCGCTCTGCGCTGGTATGCTCTGGCCTATATCGCCGGCATTCTCATCGCCTGGCGATTGGGAGTCGCGGCGGTGCGCCGGTCCAACCTGTGGCCGAACGACACCGTCCCCATGACGCCTGAACAGATCGAAGACATGCTGACCTGGATCATCCTGGGGGTGATCCTGGGCGGGCGGCTGGGATTCGTGCTGTTTTACCAACCCGCATATTACCTGCAGAACCCGGTCGAGATCCTTCGCATCTGGCAGGGGGGCATGTCGTTTCACGGCGGGCTGACAGGGGTCGTCATCGCCGTCTGGCTCTACACCCGCCGACATCGGCTGCCCGCGTTGGGCGTGGCCGATCTGGTCGCCCACACGATACCCGCGGGGTTGTTACTGGGTCGGCTCGCCAATTTCATCAACGCCGAACTGTGGGGACGGCCCACCGACCTGCCCTGGGGCGTTATCTTTCCCGGTGCGGCAGCACAGGATTGCCCCGGTATTGCGGGCCTGTGCGCACGCCACCCCTCGCAATTGTACGAAGCGGTGCTCGAAGGCGCGCTCCTGGGTGCCCTGTTGTTGTGGCTCGTCTACCGGCGCAGCGGTTTGAAACGGCCTGGCCTGGTCAGCGGAACGTTCTTTGCCGGATATGGTCTGGCGCGGTTTCTGGTGGAGTTCGTGCGCCAGCCAGACGCCCAGTTCGTCACCCCCGGCAACCCATTGGGATTGGCCTGGCATCTGAGCGGATATGGGCTGACCATGGGACAAATCCTGTCGCTGCCGATGATCGCACTCGGGCTGTGGCTCGTCCTGCGGGCGCGGTGCAGAGGCGCCATATGACGCCAAAGCAACGCCTTGTCGAACGCATCCGTCACGACGGACCGATCAGCATTGCCAGCTTTATGCACGACTGCCTGCTGCACCCGACGCTGGGATACTACACAACCCGCGACCCGCTGGGCGCGGATGGGGATTTCACCACCGCGCCCGAAATCAGTCAGATGTTCGGCGAGCTGCTCGGGCTGGCACTGGCGCAATCCTGGATCGATCAGGGCCGCCCCACTCCGTTTACCCTGGCCGAGCTTGGGCCTGGCCGCGGCACGCTGATGGCGGATCTGCTGCGTGCCACCCACGCCGTGCCCGGATTTCATCAGGCCGCGCAGATCGCGTTGATCGAAGCTTCGCCCACCCTGCGGGCAAAACAGGCGCTGGCGCTGGCCGGTCATGCCCCCGAATGGCTGCAGGAAGCCGACCGGTTGCCTGACCGGCCCTTGTTCATTATCGCCAATGAGTTCTTTGACGCGCTGCCAATCCGCCAGTTCGTCCGCGCAGGCGATTGCTGGCAGGAACGGAGAGTCGGCGTTTCAGGGGATGATCTGGTCTTTGGCCTGACCGAACCCACGCCAAACCCAGCGCTGGCATATCGGATCGGCGACACCCAGGACGGCGATCTGATCGAGACCTGCCCCGCCGCCAGCGCGATCATCGATGCGGTGGCCCGGCGAATCGCCAGCCATGGCGGGGCCGCTCTGATCGTCGATTATGGCGACTGGCGCTCGTTGGGGGACACGTTGCAAGCGCTCCGACATCACGAAACAACGGACGTTCTCGCCTCACCGGGAGAGGCCGATCTGACCGCACATGTGGATTTCGAGGCGCTAGCCACCGCTGCCGGCGCCGCAGGTTGTGCCCATAGCCGCCTGACAACGCAGGGGGTTTTTCTGGAACGGCTGGGCATCACTACGCGCGCCCGGGCCCTGGCAGGCACATTGCAGGGCGCGGCGCTGGAAGCGCTGATCGCCGCACATCGCCGGTTGACGCATCCCGATGAAATGGGAAACCTGTTCAAGACGCTGGCCCTGTTCCCTGCCGAAAGCGTTCCGCCACCCGGATTTGATCGATGACCCTGGAAATATTGACAGCTGACATATTGTCACCTCTGCGCCACGGGTTCTTCACCCGGCGCGGCGGGGCATCCTCCGGCGTGTTCACCGGGCTGAACTGTGGTAGTGGATCGTCCGATCAGACCGACATGGTGACGATCAACCGCGCCCGCGTCGCCGATGCGATGCAGGTCGATCCCCAGGCGCTCGTCGCAGTCCATCAGGTGCATTCCCCCGACGTGGTGTGCGTAACGGCCCCGCTGCCCGACAAGCCACGCGCCGATGCATTGGTGACTGCAACGCCGGGTCTGGCCCTGTCGGTGCTGACCGCCGATTGCCAGCCGGTGCTGTTTGCGGATGCACAGGCGGGCGTGATCGGTGCAGCCCATGCCGGATGGCGCGGAGCACTGGACGGAGTGCTCGAGGCAACCGTGGACGCGATGGAACAGCTCGGCGCGGAGCGTCAGAACATCGCGGCGGTGATCGGCCCCTCGATCAGCCAGCGGGCATATGAGGTCGGGCCAGAGTTTCTGGACGCGTTCATGGCCGATGACACCGAAAACGCCCGGTTCTTTGCCAATGGCGAGGGTGATCGGCTGCAATTCGACCTGCCCGGCTTTGGATTGCACCGGCTGCGCCGCGCCGGTGTCGGTCAGGCCGAATGGACCCGGCACTGTACATATTCCGATCCCGACCGGTTCTATTCCTATCGCCGCAGCACCCACAAAAAAGATGCGGACTATGGGCGGCTGATCTCTGTCATCCGACTGTAGAGGGTTAACCAAACCGCCGACAGTTCGTTGACATTTTTAATGAAATTCGGCCAAAACTGTCCCCATGCAGATTTGATACACACCTGTGTCGATCTGCGTTGTCGGTGGGGGCCGACGCAGATTCGACCCGCCGGAACGGACCGACCGACCATGACACCGCCAGCCCCATTGCCGCGCTCTGTCCAGCGCGCATTGCAAACCGCACCATTTGCAATAAACGATCCTGCCGCCCTGCGCGCCCAACACAAACCGCAATTGCGCCGATACGAGGTTCTCTCCCTGCGCCCCGGAGGCGGGATTGCCGAGACTTGTCATGTCGCCCCTGCCCTGCAGCTGTTCGAGGATGCGTTCTGTGCCTTTTCACGCGGCTCGATGGTCGAAACCGAGACCGGGCTTGTCGCGGTCGAAGACCTGTTGCCGGGCGACCGGATCATCACCGGCGACGGAACCGCGCAGCCTCTGCTTTGGAAGGGACGGACCACCCTGGTGCCGGGACGCCCGGGCTCGCAGGGCCGCAATCTGCGCCTGACCCGGATCATGGCGGACAGTTTTGGCATCCAGCGTCCGATGTCCTACGTCCTGGCCGGCCCATCCGCCCGGTTGTTGAACACGCCCGATCACCTGCGCGCCCAGGCGGACGGCATGCGTGTCCTGACGCCGGTGCAACAGTTTCAGGATGGGATGAACGTGATCGAAACCGCACCGCCGACTGCCGTCGAACTGTTCCATATCTGCCTGCCGCGTCATGCGGTGATCCGTGTCGCGGGGCTGGAGTTCGAAACCTACCACCCCGGCCCCGACGCGCTGCGCACGCTCAGCCCCGCAATGCGCGCGGTTTACCTGAACCTGTTTCCCCATATCGATCAATGTGCAGATTTTGGAGATCTGGCCCATGCCCGCGCGGGCGACGGGCCGATGGATGCACGCGATACCTGAGCGGCAACGCAATCAGGCGCTGCGGCTCAGGCGCTGTTCCAGAATATCGAACGGCACGCCCGGGTCGTCTTTGGCCCCCCGGATCACCAGCGACGTCTTGACGCTGCCCACGTTCGGAGTGCTCAGCAATTCACCCGTCAAAAAGCTCTGAAAACTGCTTAGATCCGGGGCGACGCATTTCAGGATGAAATCCACTTCGCCGTTCAGCATGTGGCATTCGCGCACCAGCGGCCAGTTGCGGCATCGTTCTTCAAAGGCGATCAATTCGGCTTCGGCCTGACTGTCCAGCCCGACCATGGCAAAAACCTGCACCTCGAATCCAAGTTCGCGGGCATCGACTTCGGCGTGATAACCGCGGATCAGACCTGATTCTTCCAACGTCCGCACGCGGCGCAGGCAAGGCGGCGCCGAAATCCCGACCCGCTTGGCCAGTTCCACGTTGGTCATCCGACCATCAGCCTGCAATTCCGACAGGATCTTGCGATCAATCGGATCAAGGCGTATTGCGACCATTTTCTGCTCCCAGGGATTTTCGTTTCTTATAGCAGTGCAACCGGTACACGCAATAATGTTTCCCCAAACGTCGCGACCGTTTGTAGGGGCGGACCCACCCCGGCGTCCCCAGGGCACCCCTCGTGGATATGGGGTTTAAGCTCGTCGGGTCCATCGCTATATCGACTTTCCGAAGGGCCAATGGCCTACACATCACACTGCAATGGGGATTGTCATGGGCGAATCGCGTCACACCAGGGTTCTGATTATCGGCTCGGGCCCGGCGGGCTATACTGCGGGCGTCTATGCCAGCCGCGCGATGCTGAACCCTCTTCTGGTGCAGGGGCTTGAACCCGGAGGACAGCTGACCACCACCACCGAGGTCGAAAACTGGCCCGGTGATTCCGAGGTGCAAGGCCCCGATCTGATGCTGCGGATGGAAGCCCATGCCAAGGCGATGGGCTGCGAGATCGTGGGCGACATCATCACCGATCTGGAGCTGTCCAAACGCCCTTTCACCGCCAAGGGGGACAGCGGCACCACCTATACCGCCGATGCGGTCATCCTGGCGACCGGAGCGCGGGCGAAATGGCTGGGCCTGCCATCCGAGGAGAAGTTCAAGGGCTTTGGCGTCTCTGCCTGTGCCACCTGTGACGGGTTTTTCTATCGCGGTCAGGAAATCGTGGTGATCGGCGGCGGAAACACCGCCGTCGAAGAGGCACTGTTTCTGACCAATTTCGCCAGCAAGGTGACATTGATCCATCGCCGTGACGAGTTGCGTGCCGAAAAGATCCTGATCGACCGTCTGATGAAGAACCCCAAGATCGTACCGATGTGGTTCCACGAACTGGACGAGGTTGTCGGCACCGAAAGCCCGCTGGGCGTCGAAGCCGTGCGGGTGAAACACGTGCAAACCGGTGAAATCACCGAAATCCCGGCCATGGGAGTCTTTGTCGCCATCGGCCATGCCCCGGCCAACGAACTGGTCAAGGACGTGCTGGAAACCCACATGGGCGGCTATGTCGTCACCAAACCGGACAGTACCGAAACCAGCATTCCGGGTGTTTTTGCGGCCGGCGATCTGACAGATCACAAATACCGCCAGGCGGTGACCAGCGCGGGTATGGGCTGTATGGCGGCGCTGGAAGCAGAGCGGTTCCTGGCCGAACAGGACTAGCTGCCGCGCGTCGAAACTGCGGCGGAACTGCCTCTTTCGCCCCGGTCGGATTCGCGGAATATTGTCGCGAATCTGCCGCAAGCTGCGCCATAACCTCCCGATTTACAGGTTTTGCGTCCAATTCCCTAGACTTCTCCGATGCTCCGGGTCTATGCCGCGCGCGACCGGGCTGATCGCGGCCCGATGCACACACGCACAGCTGAGAGAGTACCGATGACGATGCTAGCCAACCTGGCTCCGATCCCCGAGCTATATGTTTCCTATGACTCCGCCCAAAAGCTGAAGGTCGAAGCCGGTGACCTCAAAAGTCATGACCTGACCCCGCGCCAGATCTGTGATCTGGAACTGCTGATGAATGGCGGCTTCAACCCGCTCAAGGGGTTCCTCGACCAAGCCGATTATGACAGTGTTGTCGAGAATATGCGCCTGGCGGACGGCACTCTTTGGCCGATGCCAATCAATCTGGATGTCTCCGAAGCCTTCGCGGAGTCCCTGGAAATTGGCGAGGACATCGCCCTGCGCGACCAGGAAGGCGTGATCCTGGCGACCATGACCGTTGCCGATCGCTGGACACCCAACAAGGCGCGCGAGGCGAAGATGGTGTTTGGCGCCGATGACATCGCGCATCCGGCGGTAAATCATCTGCACAACCAGGCCGGCGCGATCTATCTGGGTGGCCCGGTAACCGGTATTCAGCAGCCCGTGCATTACGACTTCCGGGGCAGCCGCGACACGCCGAACGAGTTGCGCGCCTATTTCCGCAAGCTGGGCTGGCGCCGGATTGTCGCGTTTCAGACGCGCAACCCGCTGCACCGTGCGCATCAGGAGTTGACCTTTCGTGCCGCGCGCGAAGCACAGGCCAACCTGTTGATTCACCCGGTTGTCGGCCTGACCAAACCTGGCGATGTCGATCACTTTACCCGCGTGCGGTGTTACGAGGCGGTGCTGGACAAGTATCCTGCCGCCACCACCTCGATGAGCCTCTTGAATCTGGCAATGCGCATGGCCGGCCCGCGCGAGGCGGTCTGGCACGGGCTGATCCGCAAGAACCACGGCTGCACCCACTTCATCGTCGGACGTGACCATGCCGGCCCTGGCAAGAACAGCGCGGGCGAGGATTTTTATGGCCCTTACGATGCCCAGGATCTGTTTCGCCAGCACCAGGACGAAATGGGCATCGAAATGGTCGATTTCAAACACATGGTCTATGTGCAGGAACGCGCCCAATACGAGCCCAACGACGAGATCGAAGATCGCGACAATGTCACGATCCTGAACATCTCCGGCACCGAACTGCGCCGCCGGCTGCAGGAAGGTCTGGAAATCCCCGAATGGTTCAGCTTTCCCGAGGTTGTAAAAGAGCTGCGCCGCACCCGTCCCCCCCGGTCCAAGCAGGGCTTTACCGTGTTTTTCACCGGCTTCTCGGGGTCGGGAAAATCCACTATTGCCAACGCACTTATGGTCAAGCTGATGGAAATGGGCGGACGTCCGGTGACGCTGCTGGACGGCGATATCGTGCGCAAGAACCTGTCCAGCGAGTTGGGATTCAGTAAAGAACACCGCGACCTGAACATCCGCCGCATCGGTTACGTGGCCAGCGAGATCACCAAGAACGGCGGCATCGCCATCTGCGCCCCGATCGCACCATATGCCACGACCCGGCGCGCCGTACGCGAGGACATCGAAGCTTATGGCGCGTTTCTCGAAGTCCATGTCGCCACCAGCATCGAGGAATGCGAACGCCGCGACCGCAAGGGCCTGTACAAGCTGGCGCGCGAAGGCAAGATCAAAGAATTCACCGGAATCTCCGATCCCTACGACGTCCCCGAAAACCCCGAACTGCGCGTCGAAACCGAAGGCACCGATGTGGATAACTGCGCCCATCAGGTTCTGTTGAAGCTGGAAAACATGGGCCTGATCGCCGGGTAGGCTGCCAGCCCGATGCATGACCCTATGTCCGCCGCCTCGTGCGGCGGGCCTATGCCTTTAGCCCAAGCCGGAATTGGAGCTACCGTACCAACTGACCCAGGTCGTTTGACCGCAGGTGAGCGACCGCAGATCAAGCACGGGCTTTCTTGCAGGCTGAGCGTATTTCGAACCGGTGACGCTGCCCCGATCAATGCGCAGGCCGCGCATTCGGACGGCCGGCGGGAACCGGCAGACACAACCGGAATATCCATCAATATCGGATTTCAGAGTGGCCATAACCCAGCCCTGCAGGTGAAAGGCGGCCTGCCCGATGGCAGTATCCGGCAGCACAACAACATGCGGTCCTTTATCGCGCTGTATTTACTGCAAGAAATCCAGAGCAACACCTTACATGCTGTCACGCAACGCCGTAGCCGCGCGGGTTTCCAGGTGATCGTACGCCGCTGCGACGGGCTTTAGCTCCTGTAGCGCCGCCAGACGGCGGTCATAGTCTGCAGCGGATGCCGACCGGATCGCCGCCTGCATTTGCGCCGCATCCTGACACAGAATCATGGCCGATGTGTCCATGAAATCGCTGATGTTCGGACAGCCCCAATAGATTGGCACGGTTTCACACAAAATTGCATCGATCAGCTTTTCGGAGAAATAGTTTCGCTGCTGGACGTTCTCGATCACGATCGAGAACCGGAACGGCGCCAGCCCGTCGGATTTCTGCTCGAACGGCGTATATCCGCGCCCCATCACCTGAACATCCAGGCCCTGATTCTGTACAAATTCGACCATGTCATGGCGCAGCTTGTGACCCGGATGATCCCGTTTCCCCGAGGCGATCAGCGACATCGTTGCGGTCTTGTCAATCTTCAGATCCCGCCAGTCCGGCACCCAGGTCGTGCCATAGGGCAAAAACAGGCCATTCGGAATTCGCGCCAGAAAATCTTCATCATAACTGAACACGCGAAAGAACCGCCTGTGGGTTGCCCGCAGCAACCGCAGATGATGACCATGCATGATGTTGGGTTCGACGACCATGATCGACACCCGCGCCGGGCAGTGCCAACGCAGCCGGAAATGCAATGCCGTCTTGGGATAGACGATCAGGTGATCTGTCGGAGCCAGATCTGATATGCGCCCGCCCCGCAACCGGTCCGGGCAGCCCAGAGGCCAACTCAAATCGACCAGCGGCCGATCCGCCGCCTCAGCCCCCAGCGTCAGCCCATAGGGCAGAACCGCGATGGCTGGCTCAGATGCGCTCACCGTTGCGGCTCGGGCAGGTCAATTTCGCCCCGCATCAACACATATCCCTCGCCCGCCACCTTGATCCCGGTCATGGCGTCTCTGGGACCAACGCGAATGACCCGCGCCTGACCCGGGCGGCCCATCCAATGGCCCTGCTGGGCGATGAAACAATCCTTGTCGATCAATCCGTGGTGCCACAGATAGGCCGCCATCGCCCCCGTAGCCGATCCGGTAAATGGATCTTCGGGCGGGCTGGGCGGCGCCAGAAGCAGCCGAGAGAACGTGTCGCCCTCGACCGTTGCGCCGCCCAGCGTGACCAAAAACGGTTCCATGACATCGGTGTCGTCATGGCCCAACTCGACCGCGAGATTCCGCAGGGCTTCAACGTTCAGCCGTGCGGCGCGCAGATCGGCCTGGTCCCGCAGCACGGTGATGCAGAACGGCAGCCCGGTAGACACCAGTTGGGGCGGCGCGACAATGGTCTCGGGCATCAGGCCAATGGCCATCGCCACCCGCGCAGCATTGGGTTTTGCACCGAACTTTGGCGCGACCTGGGTCATTTCGATCAGATCGCCATCCAGTGTCACCGTCACCAGCCCGGCACCGGTCTCCAGCGTCAGGCTGTTGCTTTCGATCAGACCGCGCGATCGCATTGCGGCGACGGTTGCGATGGTCGGATGCCCGGCAAAGGGGATCTCACGGCTGGCCAGAAAGTAACGCACACGGATATCCGCCACACGCGAAGGCCCAGTAAAGGTGCACTCGACCAGCGATGTCTCGCGCACAAAGGCCATGCAGACGTCTGCATCCAGGTCAGCGCCCTGATGCACGACTGCACAGCCATTGCCGCTGAACGGGCGGGCGGTAAAAGCATCCACCCAGTCAAAAAGATAGGTCGCCATGGCAGCCCTTTCCTGTCAGGCGGACAGCCTGCGAGAAGTCAGTGTACCGCCACCGGCGCATAGTCATGCTGGCGCGCAAGCGTAAAGGCCATCCGCCGATCGGCGACCAATGCCAGTTGCTCTCCGTCCACGGTATGCACCGAATAGAGTTGCGTCAAATCACCCACCTCGGCCTGCACCTCGTCGGGCAAATCTGCAACGTCTACGGTTTTGACATAGACGATCCGATTGTCCATGTGATCGAAATTGTAAGGAGTATCCATAACTTACCCTTTCCTGATATTGATGGTTTGCACTACGGCCTCGGGCACCGCCCGCGTCAGATCCACGTGCAGCAGGCCGTTTTCCATGACCGCTTCGCCCACTTCGACGCCGTCGGCCAGAACGAACATGCGTTGGAACTGGCGCGCTGCGATGCCACGATGCAAAAACACCCGCCCCTCGCTGTTGTCGCTTTGACGGCCACGAATAACCAATTGCCGGTCCTCGACCGTGATCGACAGATCCGCCTCGGCGAAACCGGCCACGGCCAGTGTGATCCGATAGGAAAAATCCGAGGTCTGTTCGATATTGAACGGGGGATAACCTTCATTGCCGGTCTTTGAGGACCGTTCCAACAGGCGTTCCAATTGCTCAAATCCCAGCAGATGCGGATAGGAGCCCAGAGTAAGTTTCGACACGTTTTCGTCCTTTGGTATCTAAAGCGACGGTGCGCGCGGTCCCGGTTCGGCAACCGCACGCAACAAATATGGGGGGAAACCTTGTTCGCAACAAGGTCTAGGTTAAAACATCTTATCCGCGTATCCTTGCGACAATGCCGAAACGATTCTGGATCCGCCAATGAACGTCCAATCCGATCTGTCGATGAAAACCGATGAAGTGTTGCGTGTCGAACTGGAGGTCTTTCGCCGCCAGCATCGCGACCTGGACGAGGCAATCGCGGCGCTGGTTGAACGCGGTACGGCGGACCAACTGACCCTGAAGCGCCTGAAAAAGCAAAAATTGCGACTGAAGGACATTATCGCAAGGATTGAAGACCGTTTGACCCCGGACATCATTGCCTAGGCGCGCTATCCCGATATAGTGCGCGCTCTTTTGATTGCGAGGGCGGGCAATGACCGAGACTAACGTGGGCATCATCATGGGCAGCCAGTCGGACTGGGCGACCATGAAACCGGCCGCCGACATTCTGGATGAACTGGGCATATCCTACGAGAAACGCATCGTGTCAGCACATCGCACGCCGGACCGCTTGTGGGACTACGGCAAAACCGCCGTGGCGCGCGGATTGCGGGTGATCATCGCCGGGGCTGGCGGGGCGGCGCATCTGCCGGGCATGATGGCATCAAAGACCCGCGTGCCGGTGATCGGCGTCCCGGTACAGACCCGCGCGCTGTCCGGTGTGGATTCGCTGTATTCGATCGTGCAGATGCCCAAGGGGTTTCCCGTTGCCACCATGGCCATCGGCGCGACCGGGGCTGCCAATGCCGGGCTTATGGCCGCTGGTATCCTCGCCCTTGGGGATGTCGCTCTGGCCGGGCGACTGGACAACTGGCGCGCAGCGCTCTCCGCATCCATCGCCGAGGAGCCGATCGATGAGTGATCCGTTGCAGCCCGGTGCCGTCATCGGAATTCTGGGCGGAGGCCAATTGGGGCGCATGCTGTCGATGGCGGCCGCACGGCTGGGCTTTGCCACCCATATCTTTGAACCCGGTGCCAACCCGCCTGCCGGTCAGGTTGCCGACCGGGTGACAACCGCCGCCTATGACAATACGGATGCGCTGGCCGCTTTTGCCAAAAGCGTCGATGTCGTCACCTATGAATTCGAGAACATCCCCACCGCCGCTTTAGACGTGTTGGAGGCACACCGCCCGATTCATCCCGGGCGCGAGGCACTGCGGATCAGCCAGGATCGGTTGACGGAAAAGACTTTCCTGCGGCAACTGGGTCTGCAAACCGCCGCCTTTTCCGATGTCTATGATCTTGCCAGCCTTGCGGCGGCCATCGCTGAAACCGGCACCCCGGCAATCCTCAAGACCCGGCGCCTGGGCTATGACGGCAAGGGCCAGGCACGGCTGTCTGGGCCACAAGACGCCTCCCGGGCACTTGAAGAGATGGCGGGTGCCCCGGCCCTGCTCGAAGGGTTTGTGGATTTCAGTCACGAGGTTTCCGTGATCGCCGCGCGCGGTTTGACCGGCGAGGTCGCATGTTTCGATCCGGGCGAGAACGTTCACCGCGATGGCATCCTGCATACCACCACCGTGCCAGCCCGCCTGTCCTCCGCACAGCGCACCGACGCGGTTCTTCTGGCCGCCAACATCCTGAACGCGCTGGATTATGTCGGTGTTTTGGGTGTCGAACTCTTTGTCACGCCACAGGGGCTGGTCGTCAATGAAATCGCTCCGAGGGTGCATAATTCGGGCCACTGGACTCAGAACGGCTGTGCGGTGGACCAGTTCGAACAGCACATCCGCGCCATTGCGGGTTGGCCATTGGGCAACGGGCAACGCCATGCCGATGTGGTGATGGAGAACCTGATCGGTGCGGATATGGACCGCGTGCCCGATCTCGCCCGCGATCCCGACACCGCATTGCATCTTTATGGCAAGGCCCAGATCAAACCCGGACGCAAGATGGGTCACATCAATCGAATCCAGCGCACCGGCTGAGCCACGCGCCTCGAAAATCCCGCGGATTTTCGTGCGCGGCAACGACGGCTCAACGAGCCCGAGGCGTCGCGCGCCCCTTTTGCGGCCTATCTCAAAAACCGCGCGGCGACATCGCCGGTCATATAGCTTACCCTGCCCCCCGAAAGCGTTGCCGCAACCCGGTGGGATTTCTGCTCCAGAATCACCAGATCCGCCCGCTGTCCGGGCGCGAGCTCGCCGCGATCGGCCAGGCCCAGCACCCTTGCGGGTTCACGCGACACCAACCCCCATGCATCGGAAAATTCACAAATCCCGCTGCGTGCCAACATCAACGCCGCCCGGCGCGGGCTGGGATAATGATAGTCCGAGGCCAACGCATCGCATAATCCCATCGCCACCAGCTCGAGCGCACTGACATTGCCCTTATGCGACCCGCCCCGCACCAGATTCGGAGCCCCCAGCACCACGCTATCCCCGCCTGCGCGCGCCGCCTCGGCGGCCTCGAGCGTTTCTGGGAACTCGGCAATCCGCACCCCGCGCGCGCGCCATCTGTCGCGATCCGCCGCCGTTCTATCGTCGTGGCTGCCCAAACGAACACCCGCCTTGACCAATCTGGGCGCCAAATCGTCCAGCGCGGCCTGAACGTCACTGCCAGCCGCATGCAAATCCCGCAACAACTGCAAATGCCGATCCGGATTGCGCCCCGCTTTCAACGCCTGCCCGGTCAAGCGCGGTGGAATTTTTCCCGCAGCAAGCCGCTCGTGGGGCAAATGATCGTTGAACACCACATAGGATACCCCCCAGTTTGCAAGCCGTTGGGGCAGATCGGCATAGTCCGCCAACAGATGCGTTTCAAACCGCAATTGAGGGATGACATCCGTCACCACCCCGTCGCGCATCTGCCGGATGGCCATAAACACCTGTTCGGCAAACTCGGGACCGCGCAACCCACCCTCCCAGCTGTAGAACTGGGCCAGAACGGCGGTGGTCATGCCATTGGCGGCCAGCTCGGCTTCGGCGGCGATCACCCCTTCGGACATCTGCTTCATCGCACCCCGTCGGGGGGCCATATGGCGCTCGAACCCGTCCCCATGGATGTCGATGATGCCCGGCAGCACCAGATAGCCCGACAAATTCACCCGTCGGCCCACCGGATCGGCCTGGATCAACCCATCCGCCAGGGACAAGGTCGCGGGCCCCAGCCCAGCCTGGGGCAGCAGAACCTCGGCCCCGTGCAGATCCAGCGCCAGGCTGTTCACGGTTGCTCCTTATGCGGCTGCGGCGCGTCGCACAGACCGGTCTCGCACAGCGTCTCGATCGTGCCGAATACGGCATCCATCCACGAGATATCCGGATCGAAACGGCCGAATTCTATGAAATGCAACGCCTCGGCAATAACACGCGGATTGTTCATCATGAATGTATGGGTAACCGGAAGCTGGATATGGTCCGTCATCCCCTGAACGCGGGTCGACTGTACCGAGACCTTGCCATCGTCCGGCCCGTCGATAAGGGCCGAGAACAGCGGGTTCAGCGAATTGGTTCCGGCGATTACCCCCAATGGAAAGTCCACCGGCGGCAACCGGCGCGGCAGACTGTCGCGCCCGGTGCCCAGTTGCAGCCCGGCGGGACCGTTCAATACCCCGAAAACCTCTAGATCGCCCAGTTCATCGACCAGCTCACTGCCCTGATTGGGCGGGCCCAACATCACAACCCGGCCCAGTTTTTCGGGCCTCGTGCGACGAAACCAATAGCGGATCAGGATGCCCCCCATCGAATGGGCGATGAAATGCACGGTCTGATCGCCACATTGTGCAACCGCCTCAGGCAGTGTCTGTTCGGCCAGAGCAGGGATTGGCAGGTCGGTCGACGGGTATCCGGGCCGCACCACGTCATAGCCGCGGGCCAGCAGAACCTGCTCCATGATCGCAAAGGATGCTTCGGTCCGCGCCAGCCCGTGCAGCAGCACAACGCAATCCGCCCGACCGGATGTGGGCAGCATAAGCAACAAGAGGAACGCCAGTCTCATATGCGCCGAATACGCCGGATCCGGACGCGGGGAAAGTCACTTGGTCGTATTCGACTCCGGGGTCATGCGCACCGACAGGGCGATCCCGCCCAGAACCAGCACTGCCCCCGCCACCAGTCGCAGACTGGCCACCTCTCCCAAGAGCAATACGCCTGCAATCAGGGCGATCACGGGGGCCGCCAATTGCACGATCGCCGCCATCGCCGGAGAAAACCGCCCCACCACCGAATACCAAAGCGCATAGCCAAGCCCCGACGTCACCGCGCCGGACAGCACCGCGAATGCCGCACCGGTCAGGCTGACAACCGGCTCGCCGCCCAGAATCAGTGGCGCCAGCAGCACCGGCGGCAGGGCCATGCAGAAATTCGCCGCCGTGCCCGCAAGCGCGTCCGGCTCGCTGCGCCCCGCGAGAGTATAGACAGCCCAGCCCACGCCGGCGGCGGCCATGAACGCCACCCCGGCGGGATCGACGACCACTGTCTCCGATGGCGACAAAACCCAGGCCAGCCCACCAAAGGCAATCGCCGCCCCCACGATCTGGCGAAGCTGCGGCGGAGCACCGCGTAGGCTGGCCAACACAAAGATGGTGATCTGCACCACTCCGAACAGGATCAGCGCCCCCAACCCGGCGTCCAGCGTCAGATACGCAGCCGAGAAACCGATCATGTACAGCACCAGCGATCCCGCCCCGATGATGCGGCGCGGCACCAACAGCGGCAGAGATCGGCCCCGCCACCGGACCAGCAGGGCCAGCACCAGGGCACCCGCCGCCACCCGCAACACTGCAAAGCTGGCCGGATCGATGGTTCCGCTGTCCACCGCCAACCGGTTCAGAATCGAATTTGCCGCAAATGCGGTCATGGTCAGGGCGGTCAATAAAAACAGGCGCATGCGTTCTGAATAGCGACATCAGGCCGAATGATAACGTAGAAAATCAATCGCCCCTTCGATTTCCGCACCGCTCAGGAGGTGCCGATCGCCCCGGAAGCCGACCATTTTATGGCACGCAATCTCAGCGCCCGCAGCTTCGCCCGGGCGCGGCCTGAAATCTGATTCCAGAATCGATGAATGGCGCACTGGACAAACGAAATCTGATACGGCCGACCGGCCAAAGGTCAGGCCCGGGCTGGAAAACCGGATGACCCCGAGGCTCATAAACTGCGATTGGCGACATACCACTTGACGCGAAAAGTCCTATGAAATAGTGAGCAAATCCAGTACGCGGGCGTTGTGTAATGGTAAGACCTCAGCCTTCCAAGCTGATGATGCGGGTTCGATTCCCGCCGCCCGCTCCATTGGCGCCCGTCAGGTCACTCACACTCTGTAGATAATCTGATGCGCGCCGTTGGCCCAAGACCCCTTCCAGGACAGATGGGGCGCAAATCGAAATGCCTGTCGTCATGAATTGGAACGTCACCGACGGCGTGTAAATGGAGCGTACACCGGGCCTGCTCCGATCTTGCCGTTCCCAATACTCAATCATACGGCCCGCAATTCCGAAGCCCGGGGCCGGCTTTCCGGGGTTAGGCCCCGGACAACGACGGGCCGTTGGCGCAAATTTGCCTCGATCGCCGTGGTCCAGACGTGATGTCCGACAACCTGAACATCATGAACGGAATGACAGAGGGAAACCCAAATTGTCCTGCTCTGGTTGACCGGGGCGCCCCCGACCGAACCCACGCCACATCGGCAATGATATTCACAGCCCCGGCCTTGGTGTTTCAAATGCAAGCGCGCGGCACCTAAATGCGGTGGGATGCCATCGCGCCGTATAATCGCAATCGGGTTTCGGGCTTGCGGTCTGCCGCCTGTACGATCACGGTCATGCCAAACCAGATGAGGATGCCATGACCCAGATCATTTCCGCGCTCAGCGAGATTTCAGACCGCTACAAGGCCCTGTTTGTCGACCTGTGGGGCTGTGTGCACGACGGAGTGCGTGCGCTGCCCGGTGCGGTCACGGCTTTACAGACCTATCGTCAAACCGGCGGAACCGTGGTGCTGGTCACCAACTCGCCCAAACCCCGTGCTGGGGTGCGGGACCAACTTGTGCAATTTGGCGTGCCGGACGACGCATGGGATACCATTGCCACATCGGGCGACAGCGCACGCGCCGCCATGTTTCGCGGCGCGGTGGGGGAAAAAGTCTGGTTCATGGGCGAAGAGGTCCGCGATGCCGGCTTTTTCGAACCGCTCGCGGTCATCGACAACCCGGTACAAATCACCCGCGTGCCGCTGGATCAGGCCGAGGGCATCGTCTGTTGCGGCCCGTTCGATCCCATGGCGGACCCGGCCGAGAACCGGCCGCAATTTCTGTATGCCAAGCAGAAGGGCCTGAAACTGCTGTGCGCCAACCCGGATATCGTTGTCGATCGCGGCGAGACCCGCGAATGGTGCGCCGGCGCGCTGGCCCGGCTGTATACCGAGATGGGTGGCGAGAGCATGTATTTCGGCAAGCCATATCCGCCGATCTACGATCTGGCCCGTCGTCGGCTGGCAGAACTGGACCGGATGGTGCCTGATTCGTTGATCCTGGCCATCGGCGACGGCATCCACACCGACATATCGGGGGCCATGGGCGAAGACAT
This sequence comes from Sedimentitalea nanhaiensis DSM 24252, assembly GCF_000473225.1. GTDB lineage: Bacteria > Pseudomonadota > Alphaproteobacteria > Rhodobacterales > Rhodobacteraceae > Sedimentitalea > Sedimentitalea nanhaiensis. The sequence continues at coordinate 3,354,416 of NZ_KI421509.1, read as the reverse complement.
TGATTCTCTCTTCATCACCGGCGGGTTGGCCGCAGCGGAAACCAGGACCGCCGATCACCCGGATACCAAGGCGCTAGAGCTCTATCTTCAAAAGGAAAAAATCAGCCCGCGCTACAGCATAGGTAAATTGCGCTGACCTAAAAAAAGCTTGATTTTCTGCACCTGCAAAGTAATAAAGTTACCAACCGACGCAGCGTTGCTGTATTTTTATTACCTGCACGATGACGAAAGAGGAACCATGTTGGACAATCTGCCCCGCGGAACGATCTGTATCGAAGATATCGAGATGGGCATGTCGCGCCATCTGCGCAAAACCGTGACCGATCAGGATATCGAAATGTTCGCACAAGTGTCCACGGATCGGAATCCGGTACATCTGGACGATGACTATGCCCGCGACACAATCTTCGAAGGGCGCATCGCGCATGGCATGCTGACGGCGGGGCTGATCTCGGCAGTGATCGGCGAACAATTGCCCGGTCATGGAACGGTCTACATGGGTCAGTCGCTGAAATTCCTGGCTCCGGTGCGCCCGGGCGATACGGTCTATGCCGAGGTCAAGGTCATCGATATCGATATGGGCAAACGCCGGGTCAAGCTCGAATGCCACTGTGCGGTGGACGGCAAGAAGGTTCTGATCGGCGAGGCCGTGGTTCTCGCCCCCAGCCGCAAGTTCGACTGACGATCCCCCCCGTTCAGGCAAAATCAGGGCCCGCAAAAGCACATCCGGGCTCTTGCGCAACCGCGCCATGAAAGCTACGCAACGGCCATGCGGATCGTGCGGGATTATCAGTTTGTCGAACCCCAGGATCGCGGCGCCAGCGTCGCGATCGGCAATTTCGACGGTGTTCATCTGGGCCATCAATCGGTCATGGATCTTGCGCGGCACGCGGTTCGCGGCGCCCCGTTCGGCGTGCTGACCTTTGAGCCCCATCCGCGTGAGTTTTTTGCGCCCGACGCGCCTCCTTTCCGCCTGATGGGTCGGCAGGCCCGCTGCCACCGGCTGGAAAAACTGGGCGTGCAGCGGCTGTATGAGCTGGCATTCAACACCGGTTTGGCAGGCCTCAGCCCCCGCGAATTCGCACGCAACGTCATCACCGACGGGCTTGGCCTGTCCCATGTGGTTGTCGGTGCCGATTTCTGCTTTGGCAAGGGGCGCGCCGGACGCGCCCGGGATCTGGTTCAATTCGGAAAAGACATGGGCTTTGGCGTCACCATCGCGCCGCTGCTGGAGAACGGAGAGCACACCGTATCCTCGACCGCCATCCGCCAGGCGCTCAGCGACGGGCGCCCCCGGGATGCGGCGGCAATGCTGGGGCACTGGCACAGAATCGAAACCAAAGTGATCAGCGGCGAACAACGTGGCCGCGACCTCGGCTTTCCCACCGCCAACATGTCTATCGACGGCCTTCACCCTCCGGCATTTGGCGTCTATGCAGTCCTCGTCGATGTGCTGGACGGCCCCCACAAGGGCAGCTATCAGGGCGCGGCATCGATTGGCGTGCGCCCCATGTTCGGCGAAAATCGCGCCAATCTGGAAACCTTCCTTTTCGACTTCTCCGGCGATCTCTACGGCACCACCCTGTCCGTAGCCTTGGTCGCATATTTGCGCCCCGAGGAAAAATTCGACTCGCTCGACGCCCTGATCACCCAGATGGACGCCGACTGCGCCCGCGCCCGCGCCCTCCTGAGCGCCGAATGAACGATCCGATCAATCGCGCCGGGCTCGGCCATCGGTTCTGGGAGCGCAAACCGCTCTCCAAGCTGTCCCAACAGGAATGGGAAGCCCTGTGCGACGGTTGCGGCAAATGCTGTCTGAACAAGCTGGAAGACGAAGACACCGGTGAAGTCGAGCTGACCCGCGTCGCCTGTCGGCTGCTGGACGACAGCACCTGCCGCTGTTCGCAATACGATATCCGCCATCAATTTGTACCCGAATGCATCGTGCTGACACCCCGGAACATCGACAGCCACGCCTATTGGATGCCTTCGACCTGCGCCTATCGCTTACTGTACGAGGGCCAGCCGCTCTATGATTGGCACCCGCTGATTTCCGGCACCGCGCAATCGGTTCACGATGCGGGCGTATCGGTGCAGGGCTGGACCGTGCCAGAATTCGAAATCCCCGAAGAAGAGTGGGAAGATCACATAATCGTGGAGCCAATCTGATGTTTTTTGCCTCAGACAATGCGGGTCCAGCCCACCCCCAGGTGATGGCAGCCCTGAATGACGTCAATGCCGGTTTTGCGATGCCCTATGGGGTCGATCCGCTGATGGACGAGGTGCGCGCGCAGATTCGCGACCTGTTTGAGGCCCCCCAGGCCGCCGTCTATCTGGTCGCCACCGGCACCGCCGCGAATTCTCTGGCTCTGGCCACCCTGACCCCCCCCTGGAAGACGATTTTCTGCTCACCCGTCGCCCATATCCACGAAGATGAATGCAATGCGCCCGAATTCTTTACCGGCGGCGCCAAGCTGACACTGGTGCCCGGCCCGGACAAAATGACCGCCGCGGCGCTGGCCGCAACCATCGCCAAGGAAGAAACCCGCGGTGTCCATGGGCCGCAGCGCGGAGCCGTTTCGATCACCCAGGTCACAGAGCGAGGTTCAGTTTATTCCCTGGCCGAGTTGCGGGCAGTGAGCGATGTTGCAAAGGCGCATGGCCTGCCGGTGCATCTGGACGGCGCGCGCTTTGCCAATGCGCTGGTTCAACTGGGCTGCACCCCTGCCGAGATGACCTGGAAATCGGGGGTCGAGGCGGTGTCCCTTGGGGGCACCAAGAACGGCTGTATGGGGGTCGAGGCGGTGGTGTTTTTTGACCCTGAAAAAGCCTGGGAGTTCGAATTGCGTCGCAAGCGGGGCGCACACCTGTTTTCCAAACACCGCTACCTGTCCGCCCAGATGGCCGCCTATCTGCGCGACGATCTGTGGCTGACACTGGCGCGCACGGCAAATGCCGCCTGTGCGCGGCTCTCCACCGGGTTGCAAGCCGCCGGAGCCGAATTTCTGCATCAACCTGACGCCAACATGATTTTTGCCGCATTCCCCCGCGCCGCGCATCAACGCCTGCACGATGGCGGTGCGGTGTATTATATCTGGGAGGGCGAACTGAAGGGCGACGATCCCGACGAAATGCTTGCGGCGCGGCTGGTCTGCGACTGGTCAATCACGGATCAGCAGATCGACCGGTTCCTGGCGCTTCTCGCCGGCTAGCGGGTCGGCCTGGACGGTGCGCAGGTCGGATCGAAAGCGGGCGAAGACGCGGGGTGATGGGCAACATATGCCCGCACCGGCAATTTGCACCTGCACGCTTTACGCCGCGCCGACACGTCATCCTGCACGCAAATCACCCTGTGACATGTCTCTCTCAGCACCAAAGTCGGCATCGCGCCCCGCTTCGCAACACTCGGCGCAAGCATCCCGGCGCGCTCGTGATACAAGGCGCATCGCAGGCCGGAACCACACCTGCGGGGCCTTGTCGGCCTTCCTCATGCCTTCAGTTTGGCCAGATGCGCGTCCAGATCCTCCAACCGGTCCTGCCCCCAGAACCGCCCGCCGTCCGACGTGATATAGAACGGCGCGCCGAACACGCCGCGTTCGGCGGCTTCCTCCAGGTTGGCGGCATAGGTTTCAGCCCCTTGCAACAATCCACTGTCGGCCAGTGCCGGATTGAATCCAGCCGCTTGCAGGCAGGCGCGGATTACATCGTCCTGGGCAATGTCCTTTTCCTCGGCCCAGCAGGCGCGCAGAAAAGACTGCACCAGCGCGCCAACATCGCCCCCGCCCGCCAATTGCGCCGCGATGATGGCATATGAGGACGGTGCCATATTGGTCGGCCAATGCGCCGGTTTAAGGTTGAACGGCATCTTCAGCTTGGCGGACTGGCGCAGCAATTCGATGGCGCGGTATTCCTGCCGCGCCGGGTGCCGGTCCCTGGGCGGCACCCCGCCTGTCCGGCCGAACAGGGCGATCAGGTCAAGCGGCTTGTAAGCGATTTTGGCCCCGTGTTTTTCCGCAATCCGCTCCAACCGGTCGCCCGCCAGATAGGCATAGGGCGATAACGTCGCAAAAAAGTAGTCGATGTCAGCCATATGTCGATTTCCTTCCGCCAATTTGTTTGCGCGACGGTAAGGCCATGCTAAGCGGTGTCAACATCACGAATCTGTCACATTGCCCTAGCTGCCCGGGAACCCAAACCATGCCGACACTGACCGAACCCAAGCTGATCGCGGGGAACGCCAATCTACCATTGGCCCAGGCGATCGCCAGACGGATGACCATGCACCGTGGCGTGCATACGGGGCTGGTCGACGCCCGCGTCGAGCGGTTCAACGATGGCGAGATATTTGTCGAAGTCTACGAGAACGTGCGCGGCGAGGACATGTTCATCGTTCAGCCCACCTCGAACCCGGCGAATGACAACCTGATGGAACTGCTGATCATGGCCGATGCATTGCGCCGGTCCTCGGCCGCGCGCATCACCGCCGTATTGCCCTATTTCGGCTATGCACGCCAGGACCGCCGCACCAAGGCACGCACGCCGATTTCCGCCAAGCTGGTCGCCAACATGCTGGTGGGTGCCGGGATCGAGCGGGTGTTGACGATGGATCTGCATGCCGCCCAGATTCAGGGGTTCTTCGACATCCCGGTGGACAACCTTTATGCCAGCCCGGTTTTTGCGTTGGATATCAAGACCCACTTCAAGGACCAGATGAACGATCTGATGGTGGTGTCGCCCGACGTCGGCGGAGTGGCACGCGCACGCGAGCTGGCCAAGCGGATCAACTCGCCGCTGGCGATCGTGGACAAACGCCGCGAAAAGGCCGGCGAAGTGGCGGAGATGACCGTGATTGGCGACGTAAAAGACAAGATCTGCCTGATCGTGGATGACATGTGCGACACCGCCGGTACCCTGTGCAAGGCGGCCGAGGTGCTGTTGGAGAACGGTGCCAAAGAAGTGCACTCCTATATCACCCACGGCGTGATGAGCGGCCCCGCTGTCGAGCGGGTGACAAACTCGGTGATGAAATCTCTTGTCATCACCGATACGATTCAGCCCACCGCCGCCGTACAAGCGGCACCCAATATCCGGATCGTGCCAACCGCGCCGGTCTTTGCCCAAGCGATTCTGAACATCTGGAACGGCACGTCCGTATCGTCCCTGTTTGATGACGACACCCTGACCCCGATCTACGAGTCGCTCTATTCGGCGGCCTGATCTTATCGGCGGCTCGCCCGCCCAAAAGGTTCACAAACAGGCTTGCCGAACGTCATCCGAACAGGGTCCTCGACCTCGTCGCAGGTGTTGCGGCCGGAAAAATCCAGGATAGAGACTCCGCCGGACAAAACGCCAGCGGCGCCCATTGCCCGGTGGTCCCCCTGCCGCCAGTCCGCCCCCCATGGCGCGGGGCGGGACGGCGGGCCTTGCGGTCGCTCGTGCGCCCGCCCCGCAGAGGGTACTAGCCGGCAATCATCTCGGATTGACGCACGATCACCTCGGCCTGTTTGATGCTGGCAATATCGACCAGCCGCCCCTTGTAGACGGTGGCGCCTTCGCCATTTGCCTTGGCCTGTTCCATCGCCGCCAGGATCTCGCGCGCCTCGGCGACCGCCTCATCGGACGGGGTGAACACCTCGTTGGCCAGGGCGATCTGCTTGGGGTGGATCGCCCATTTACCAACCATGCCCAGCGTCGCCGAACGCCGGGCCTGGGCCCGGAACCCTTCGTCATCCGAGAAATCGCCGAATGGGCCGTCAACCGGCAACACGCCGTGGGTGCGGCAGGCGGCGACGATGGCGGTCTGCGCCCAGTGCCACGGATCGGACCAATGTTTCTGGCCCTCGTGAAGCATGTAATAGTTTTCCTGCGTACCGCCGATGCCGGTGGTTTGCATGCCCATCGACGCGGCAAAATCGGCAGCGCCCAGGCTCATGGCGACCAGCCGGGGCGACGCGGCGGCAATCTCTTCGACATGGGCGATGCCCGCAGCGCTTTCGATGATCACTTCGAAATCGATCCGCTTGCCGCGTCCCTTTGCGGCCTCGATCGCGGTGACCAGGGCATCGACCGCATAGAGATCGCCTGCGCAGCCGACCTTGGGGATCATGATCTGGTCCAGACGTTCGTCCGCCTGCTCCAGCAGGTCGACCACGTCGCGATACCACCATGGCGTGTCCAGCCCGTTGATGCGCACCGACAGCGTCTTGGTGCCCCAATCGAGCGCACCGATGGCCTGGATGATATTCGCGCGGGCCGCGTCCTTGTCGGTGGGGGCAACCGAATCTTCCAGATCCAGATTGATCACATCCGCCGCGCTGGCTGCCATCTTTTCGAACAGAGCCGGGCGCGAGCCGGGGCCGAACAACTGACAGCGGTTGGGACGGGCCGGTGCGGCTGGCTGGAGGCGGAAGCTCATGATCGGGGCCTTTCGGGTAAGGATGTTGCGATATCTTTCCCTGGCGGGATATTAAATTGCGCAGACCGGCGCAAGCGGGATTATGCAGCTGCAGCAAGCGAACCGCCCTCGCGGGAGAAACAGCGAATCTTATGCCAGAGTTGTGCAAGAAAGCCCGACCTAAAGCGCCGTTATCAGAATAATCGTGCGACTTTCTGCAGTTGCACAACCGAAAACGCGACACACTCGTTCTGCACCTGCTTTAGGGTGCCGATAATTTACAAGGAGTGCAGCCCGATGATCGAGACCCCATATCTTTTGTTTCTGGGCGATGCGCCTGACCAACTGGCCGCCAAGGTGGCCCAGGGCATCAAGGACTGGCGACCCGAAAATGCGGTTGGACAATTCCGCATGGCGGGGTGCAAGGCCGATGTCGGGCTGTCCGACATGACGTTGGCCGAGGCGAAATCTGCCGGGGCCAAAACCCTGGTGATCGGCGTCGCCAACCGTGGCGGCGTGATTTCACCGGCATGGAAAGAGGTGCTGATCGCCGCCCTTGAAATGGGCTTTGACCTGGCGTCGGGGCTGCACAACCTGTTGCGTGACGAAGGCGACCTGGTGGCGGCCTCCCAGACCCATGGCGGAACCCTGCATGATGTGCGGGTGCCGTCGGTGGGCTATCCGATTGCCAACGGCATCAAGCGCAGCGGCAAGCGGGTTCTGGCAGTGGGCACCGATTGCTCGGTCGGCAAGATGTACACGGCACTGGCGCTGGACGAGGCGATGCGCAAGCGGGGCCTGAAAAGCACCTTTCGCGCCACCGGGCAGACTGGCATCCTGATTACCGGACACGGGGTGCCGCTGGATGCGGTGATTGCCGATTTCATGGCCGGTTCGGTCGAGTATCTGACGCCGGACAATGACGATGACCACTGGGATATCATCGAGGGGCAAGGCAGCCTGTTTCACGTCTCGTTCTCGGGCGTGACCATGGCGCTGATTCACGGTGGGCAACCCGACGCGCTGATCCTGAGCCACGAGCCCAGCCGGGCGCATATGCGGGGGCTGCCGGGCTATACATTGCCCAGTCTCGAAACACTGCGTGACACGGCGCTGCCGCTGGCCCGGATCTCGAACCCGGCGTGCCAGGTGGTCGGAATCGCGGTGAACACCCAGCACATGACCGAGGACGAAGCGCTGAGCTATCTGGCCGAGGTCGAGGCGCGCATGGGGCTGCCTGCGGTGGACCCTTATCGTCAGGGGGCCGATCGTCTGGTGGACGCTCTGGCCGCAGTATAGGCACGGCCTGGGCCGGTGGCATCAGTCGGGTGCCACCGGCGGGCGTATTTAAGGCAAGGGGAAGCACCGTGCGAATTGATGTAACTCGCGATATTTTCAAGCTGGCGCAAGCGTTTACCATTTCACGCGGGTCACGCACCGAAGCCCGGGTTCTGACGATAACGGTGACAGACGGGGGCCATCGCGGCTGGGGTGAATGTGTGCCCTACGCCCGTTATGGCGAAACGCTGGACAGTGTGCAGGCACAGATCGAATCGCTGTCGGGTGAAGTGACACGCGCCAGGCTGGCGGCAGCGCTGCCAGCGGGTGCGGCGCGCAATGCGCTGGACTGCGCGCTGTGGGACCTTGAGGCCAAGCGCGCGGGAAAACGGGTCTGGGAGCTGGCTGGCCTGCCTGTTCCCGGTCCGGAAATCACTGCCTATACCCTGTCGCTGGACACTCCGGAAGCGATGCGGGCGCAGGCCGAAAAGAACGCGCATCGCCCGTTGCTGAAGATCAAACTGGGTACGCCAGACGACATGCCCCGGCTGGAAGCGGTGCGCGCGGGGGCACGCAATTCGCGCATCATCGTGGATGCCAACGAAGGCTGGAGCGCGCCGGTCTATGCCGATCTTGCGCCGCATCTGGTGCGGTTGGGTGTGGCGCTGGTGGAACAGCCCCTGCCCGCCGGCGAGGACGAGGCGCTGATCGGGATGGACCGCCCGGTGCCGGTCTGTGCCGATGAAAGCTGTCACGACCGCGCCAGCCTGCCGGCGCTGACCGGCAAGTATGATGTGGTCAATATCAAGCTTGACAAAACCGGCGGCCTGACCGAGGCGCTGGCACTGAAATCTGCTGCGGTATCAGCCGGTTACGGCGTCATGGTGGGCTGTATGGTTGGGTCGTCTCTGGCGATGGCCCCGGCCACCCTGCTGGCGCAGGGGGCGATGGTCACAGACCTTGACGGGCCGCTCCTGTTGGCCGAAGACCGTGACAACCCTTTGACATTCGATGACAAGGGCGTGCATCCGCCGATCGCGGCACTTTGGGGATAGGAGAACAGACATCATGCGCACCGTCTATGTGAACGGCGAATACCTGCCGGAAACCGAGGCCAAGGTCTCGATCTTTGATCGCGGATTCCTGATGGCCGACGGGGTCTATGAGGTGACCAGCGTGCTGGGAGGCAAGCTGATCGATTTCGACGGTCACGCGGTGCGGCTCGAGCGCAGCCTGCGCGCGTTGGAGATGGCCAGCCCGGTCACCAAGGACGCGTTGCTGGAGATTCACCGCGAACTGGTCAGACTGAACGGCATCGACGAGGGCATGATCTATCTGCAGATCACCCGTGGTGCGCCCGGCGATCGGGATTTTGCCTTTCCCGACCCCGGTCGAACCCCCGCCACCGTGGTGCTGTTCACCCAGAACAAGCCCGGTCTCGCCAATAATCCAGTAGCGAAAAAGGGCATCAAGATCATCAGCATAGACGATATTCGCTGGGGCCGGCGCGATATCAAGACGGTACAGTTGCTGTATCCCAGCATGGGCAAGATGATGGCCAAAAAGGCCGGGGCCGACGATGCCTGGATGGTCGAGGATGGGTTCGTGACCGAAGGCACCAGCAACAATGCCTATATCGTCAAGGGCAACAAGATCATCACCCGTGGCCTGAGCCATGACATCCTGCATGGCATCACCCGCGCCGCCGTTCTGCGGTTTGCCCGCGAGGCGCAGATGGAGGTGGAAGAGCGCAATTTCACCCTTGAGGAAGCGCGCGAGGCGGACGAGGCTTTTGTCACCTCGGCCAGCACGTTCGTGATGCCGGTGGTTGAAATCGACAGTGCCCGGATCGGAACCGGAGCTCCGGGCCGCGTGGCGCCGCGTCTGCGCGAAATCTATCTTGAAGAAAGCCTGAAGACCGCGATCTGAGACGGGCCGCGCAACGGCTTGGCAAGGGCAGCCCCGGACATCGGGTTACGCCCTTGTCTTCAAGGCCGGGTGGCCGCTGGCTCACGGTACATACCGCGTACATACGCGGCGTAGGAATTCGGGCGAAAACCGACGGTTAACGCGGCGTGCGGCCCCAGGCGTTGCCAAAAGGTCACCCCAGCCGCCGGGCCGCGCCGCGTCTGCTGCGGTGTGCGTGACGGAAAACCGGTTTCCCTGCCCCGGCTGGCGTTCCATGGCGTTTCGTCCTTGGCCCGGGACATCGCCTAGCGCGTTGAAATCTCTGATCTCCGACAGCGATAGACGATACAAGTTTGAGACAGGATGCTTTAGGCTTCGGATCTCATCCACCTTGCGGAGCCTGATTTCATGTCCCCGATCCTTTGGCTGATCGTCATCCTTGTTCTGGCTCTGTTGGCCCTGGCTGTCCTGCGCACCCGCAGCATGGCGCGTCAGGCGGAACGGCTGGTGCCGCAGGTCGGGCAGATCCAGACCGTGCGGGGCGGGTCGGTGCATTATATCGAGACCGGGGCCAGGGACGCGCCGCCGGTGGTGCTGATTCACGGGCTGAGCGGGCAGTTGCAGCATTTCACCTATGCCATCGCCGATCTGTTGGCGGATGAGTTCCGGGTGATCGCGGTGGACCGGCCGGGATGCGGCTATTCGCGGCGCGACAGTGACGATCTGGCCACCCCGACCGAACAGGCGCGGATGATCGGCGAGGCGCTGGATGCGCTGGGAATCGAACGCCCGGTTCTGGTTGGCCATTCCCTGGGCGGCGCGGTGGCCCTGACCATGGCGCTGGAGCGCCCCGAAAAGACCGGGGCGCTGGCCCTGCTGTGCCCGGCGACCCAGGATCAGACCGAGGTGCCCGAAGTGTTCAGGGGATTGCAGATAAAATCGCCATGGCTGCGCCGCCTGATCGGCAACACCATCGCGGTGCCATTGGCGGCGGCAACCAAGGACAAGGTGCTGGCGATCGTCTTTGCGCCCGAGCCCTGCCCCGAGGATTTCATGATTCGGGGCGGGGCGGTGCTGGGGATGCGCCCGCAGGCCTTTGTCGCCGCCTCGGCCGATGTGGTGGGGATGCAAAGCGACGCGGCGCGGGTCTCGGCGCGCTATGCAGCCGAACTGACTGTTCCCGGCGGCATCCTGTACGGCGCGGCGGATGCGATCCTGTCGCCGGCGGCGCATGGTCACACGATGCAGGCGCACGGGCTGGACTATGAAACCCTGGAAGCGCGCGGCCACATGATTCCGATCACCGCCCCTGCGGACTGCGCCGATTTCATCCGCCGGATGGCGGCCAGGGCCCGCTGAACCGGCCGTCAGTCCTTGCCGGTGACATTCTCGGCAAAGGACACCTTGAAGTCGGCCTGCTGCTGCGGGCTGGCGTCGGTCTGATAGGTTGCTTTCCACTCGGCCATGGTCATTCCGTAGAAATGTTCGCGCGCGGCCTCTTTGCCGATGTCGATACCCTTTTCGGCGGCGGCTTCCTGGTACCAGCGCGACAGGCAATTGCGGCAGAACCCGGCCAGATTCATCAGGTCGATGTTCTGAACATCGGTGCGATCCTGCATCAGATGTTTTTGCAGGCGACGAAACGCGGCGGCCTGAAGTTCGATTTCGGTTTGTTCATCCATGGCGGTGATCCTTTTGCAATACAGCGGGAGGGGCAAGACGTTTGTGAACGCCCTGCCCGGTTGGGCAACCGGGCCTGTCTACATCAGTCTGAGCGCGACATAAGGCACGATGCTGAACACCATCGCCGCGATCTTGTAGTTTCCGAGCCAGGTGAAATAGGCGAGTCTGAGGTCGGTTTCGTCCACGGGGAACATGCGTTGATGGATGCCAAGCACCCAGTTCTGCACCCCCAGAAGAGCCAGGGCCGCCAGGGTCAGATAAGCGATGTTCAGAACCGCCATCCAGCCGAAGAACGTTGTCAGGGTTTCCACAGTCATTTCAAACCTCCGGTTTCGGGCAGCAAATGGACCTGCCTGCCCGAAATATGGCGTGGGCGGTTGCGCGAAACAAGCGACGCCGGGATCTGGCATCGGGATCCGCACCGCGCCCATGGCGGTCGATCAGATCGCCGCCGCCGTCAGCGCCGCCGTCAGGATCGGGGCCAGACGGTCCGCCCACTGCCTTTGCCCGGCGTCATCGGCGATCAGGTCGTTGCGCAGCTCGATCAGCACGTTGGGTCGGCCCTGGGCGATGGCGTGCTTGTCGATCGAATCCCCCGGCAGGTGGCCCGAATAGGGTTCGTTGTCGCCGACACACATCCCGTCGGCGGCCAGCAGCTCGATCAGCGGGCGCGCCAGCCTGTCGTCGTCGGCATACAGTACGCCAACCTCCCAAGGGCGCGGTTCACGGCCCCGGAGCTGACGGGTATAGCTGTGGACCGACAGGATCACCGCATGGGGCAGCGCGGCCATGCGTGCAAGTTCGTTGTGATAGGGGCGATAGCACAGGTTCAGACGGCGCTGGATCTCGGCGGCATCGGCGTGGCGGTTGGCCGGTATGACCGAGCCGTCGTAGAGTTTCATCAGCAGGGTCGGATCGTCCTCGCCCCGGTTGGGGTCGATCACCAGACGCGAGAAATTCGATGCGATCACCGGTGCATCCAGCAGCACGCCCAGATGCTGTGCCAGCCCGTAAGCACCGACATCATAGGCAATGTGGCGCTCCATGTCTTCGCGGGGCAGGCCAAGATCGCCGCCCGCCACCAGCGGTGGCACGGTGTTGGTTGCGTGATCGCAGGTGATGAGCCAGCGGTTGGGCCGGGTTTCGCCGTAGAGGTAAAATGGGGTATATGTCATGGGCCTGTCATTTTGTTGCGTACAGCTTTAGGCCAGTTGCCTGCAAATGGGAATTGCGCCATAAGCGGCACCGATATGTTTGCGATAACATGTTTGCTACAACATATATGAAATTGGGGGCAGTCTGCCGATGAAACGCCAGCGTAATGTCAAGATCGTGGCCACCCTGGGGCCCGCTTCGGATACATATGAGATGATCCGGGCGCTGCACGAGGCCGGTGTCGATGTGTTCCGGCTGAACATGAGCCACGGCACCCAGGACGAGATCCGCCAGAAGCACGAGATTATCCGGCAGGTGGAACAGGATCTCGACAGCCCGATTGCGATTCTGGCCGATTTGCAGGGACCCAAGCTGCGGGTTGGGAAATTTGCCGGCGGCGCGCACGATCTGGACGTGGGGGCGTCGTTCCGGATGGATCTGGACACCGCCGATGGCGACGCGACGCGGGTGTGCCTGCCCCATCCCGAGATCTTTGCGGCGTTGCGGCCCGGCGTGTCGCTGTTGGTGAACGATGGCAAGATCCGCTTGAAAGTCGAGAAATGCGGCCCCGATTTCGCCGAATGCACGGTGATAGCGGGCGGCACCATCAGCAACCACAAGGGCGTCAACGTGCCGGATGTCGAATTGCCGCTGGCGGCGCTGTCGGACAAGGATCGCAGCGATCTGGAGTTCGCCTGCGCGCTGGGGGTCGACTGGCTGGCGCTGAGCTTTGTGCAGCGGGTACAGGACGTGGCCGAGGCGCGCGACCTGGTCAAAGGGCGGGCGGCGATCATGTGCAAGATCGAGAAACCCAAGGCGGTCGAGCGCTTCGACGACATTCTGGCGGTCAGCGACGGCATCATGGTGGCGCGCGGCGATCTGGGCGTCGAACTGCCCGTGCAGGCGGTGCCGCCGATCCAGAAGCGGCTGGTGCGCCGGTGCCGGGCGGCGGCCAAACCGGTGATCGTGGCGACCCAGATGCTGGAAAGCATGATCGAAAGCCCGATGCCCACCCGCGCCGAGGTCAGCGACGTCGCCACGGCGATCTACGAAGGCTCGGATGCAGTGATGTTGTCGGCAGAGTCGGCGGCCGGACGGTTTCCGGTGCAGGCGGTGCAGACCATGGACCGGGTGGCGATCGAGGTCGAGGCCGACCCGACCTATGCCCAGATCATCGCCGCCTCGCGCAATGTCAAAGGCACCAGCGTGGCGGACGGCATCGTCGCGGCGGCACGGGAAATTGCCGAAACCACCGATATCAAGGCAATCTGCTGTTTCACCCAAAGCGGCACCACCGCCCTGTTGACCGCGCGTGAACGCCCCGGCGTGCCGATCATCGCGATGACATCGCAGCGCGGCACCGCCCGGCGTCTGGCGCTGAGCTGGGGCTGTACCTGTGTGATGACGGTGGAATTGCAGCGGTTCAAGGGCGCGGTGGTCAACGCCGCCCGTGCCGCCCGCGCCGGAGGGTTCGCCACCGAGACCGACCAGATCGTGATCACCGCCGGGGTGCCGTTCAACGTGCCCGGAACCACCAACATTCTGCGCGTCGCTCCCTGCGATGAACGATTGATTTACCGAACTGATCCAGAATAGCGCCCCAGAGGCGAAAATGGGACAGTTACGATGGAACCGGATCTGGCACTGACACTGGGTGTGATCGTGGGGGTATTCTCGATCCCCTCGATCCTGTCGGCAATCAGCGGCAGGCGCGCGCCGCGGGCTCCTGCGCTGACGATCCTGATTGCGGGCGGGTTGATTCTGTTCGCGCTCAGCACCAAGCCCGGCGGCTATCGGATCGACCAGATCCCGGATACGGTGTTGGGCGTGATCGCGGGCATCGCGTCATAGATATCGCGTCACAATCGTTGTTTCCGCCGCCGCGCTGACCGGGGGCGGGGCAGCAAAATCCGCCTGTATGCCCGGTTTTGCCGGAAGCCCTGTTATTTTCCGGCAAACGGGCCGATTTCCCGCCTGCGCCCCTTGCCAGCCCGATCCGATTTGCGTAACAGGCGCTTCTGACCGCGCGACCGGCCAAAGTGGCATGCCGAGTCGCGTTTTGTACCGACCCAAGAACGAGGAGACGGAAATGCCCAAGATGAAGACGAAATCGAGCGCCAAGAAGCGCTTTAAGGTGACGGCCACTGGCAAGGTCATGGCCGGCCAGGCCGGCAAGCGCCACGGGATGATCAAGCGGACCCGCAAGTTCATCCGCGATGCGCGTGGAACCACCACTCTTTCTGCCCCCGACGCGAAAATCGTCAAGGGCTTTATGCCCTACGACCGCTGATAGGAGGCTGAACATATGTCACGCGTAAAAAGCGGTGTGGTCACCCACGCCCGTCACAAGAAAGTCATCAAGGCCGCCAAGGGCTATTACGGCCGCCGCAAGAGCGCCTTTAAGGTCGCGACCCAGGCGGTCGACAAGGCGAACCAGTATGCCACACGCGACCGCAAGAACCGCAAGCGCAACTTCCGCGCGCTGTGGATCCAGCGGATCAACGCCGCCGTGCGCAGCCATGACGAAGCGCTGACCTACAGCCGCTTTATCAACGGCCTGTCGCTGGCCGGCATCGAAGTGGACCGCAAGGTTCTGGCCGATCTGGCCGTGCACGAACCCGATGCGTTCGGTGCCATCGTTGCCAAGGCACAGGCGGCGCTGACCGCCTGAGGGCGGCACAGAATCGATCTCAATTGGACCCGCCGGATTTCCGGCGGGTCTTTTTGTTGGCAGCGGACAATCCTGGGCGCGCGCAGCGATTGTTGCACCATCCGCTACACGCCGCGCCCGCCCCGGAACTTTTCGAAGTATCGCCCGTCGCCCTTGAATCGGGGAAAACCCGGCAAGAAACGTCAAAAAACCGCATATTCCGGCCAGAACCGGCGTTTCTGACATCATGCCGCCACCGGATCATGCGACCCGGCTCTTGACGGATTGGCAACCTTTCACCTATGGACCTCGGCAAGTCGCGCAAATTGTATCTATCGGCGCGGCATGTATGTGTAACGAATTGGATTTTGACGATGAAGACGATGCGATTGGCCGCTGCGGCGGCACTGGCAACCTTTGTGGCTGCAAACGGCGCTTCGGCGCTCTCCCTGGAATTCGATGGCTGGACCAACGGCAATCAGAGCGTGAATGTCACCGCTCCTGGCTATAACGGGGCCGCCGGCGCCTTTGAAATGAAGGACACCAGCACCCAGAACAGCTTTGTGGTGTTTTGCCTGGATATCATTGGCAAGATCTATTCCGGCCAGACCTATGATTACGCACCCACGGCGACTCCGTTCAGCAACAGCACCGATCTGATTGCAAATGGCGGTGTGAACCGGATCCAGAAGCTGTTTGACTCGGGCTTTGACACCGCGCTGAACAGCACCGTTGAATCGGCGGGCTTTCAGGTCGCGCTGTGGAATGCTGTCTATGACACCGACTGGAGCGTCTCCAATGGCGATGGCGTGTTCTATGAAACCGCTGCCAATAATGGCGTTCAGGCACAGGCCAACGCATACTTGGCCGATGCCGAATCCTATACCGGACCCAGCATTTGGGATCTGACCTATTTCGAAGGCCTGAATACCGACCCGAACCGGGTACGCAGCCAGAACCTGGTGACCGCCGAGCTGGCCCCCGTGCCGCTGCCCGCAGCCGGTATCATGCTGGTGACGGCACTTGGCGGTCTGTTTGCCGCGCGCCGCCGCAAGGCCGCCTGAGAGCCCAGTTTCCGGTGTGAAGACAAAAGGCCGTCCGTTTGGGCGGCCTTTCTGCTTGCCCGTCAGCCGGTCAGCATCCGCAGCCCCTGGGTCACGTCCGAGCGCACCGCCAGACGCAGCCCCGGCTCGTCTCCGGCCTTGAGCGCAGCGATGATCAGCTTGTGGAAATGCGGGGCCTCGGTGCGGCGCAAACGGCCATAAAGCGCCCGCATGGTCGGACCCAGTTGCAGCCAGACGGTTTCGGCCATCGCCAGCATCGCGGGGGCCTGAGCGCGCAGGTACAGCGCACGGTGAAATTCCAGATTGGTGCGGATGTAACCGACAGCGTCACGGTTGGACACGGTTTCGGTAATGGTGCCGTTGATGGTCTGCAACCGGTCGATCAAAGCCATGTGGGCGCGCGGCAGGGCGCGGCTGGCCAGTTCAACCTCGAGCAGGGCGCGCAGGGCGGCCAGTTCCTCGATCCGCTCCTGGCTGAGTTCGGGGGTCGAGACCCGGCCCGAACTCGACAGGAACAGCGCGCCTTCGGCCACCAGACGCCGCACGGCTTCGCGGGCCGGGGTCATCGAGACGCCGAATTCCTTGCCGATGCCGCGCAGGGTCAGTGCCTGACCGGGCGCGATGTCACCATGCATGATACGCGCGCGCAGGGCGCGATAAACGCGGTCATGCGCCGCAACCAGGGTCGGTTCGTTGGGACGGGTGGTCAGCATGGGGTCTTTTGTGATCACAACCGCCCCCAAGGTCAAGTCTCGTCGGACTCAGAACCGAAACCCGTGCAGATCGTTGCCATGCCGACGCAGCCACTGCCGCTGATCCCTGTAGGGGCCGTGCAGGCGCTGCACCGTGGCCCAAAAGGCGGGCGAGTGGTTCATCTCGGCCAGATGGGACACCTCGTGGGCGACGACATAGCGCAGGATTTCGGGCGGCGCGAGGATCAGCCGCCACGAGTACATCAGCGCGCCCCGTGACGTGCACGAGCCCCAGCGCGACCGTGTATCGCGCAGGGTCATACGCGCATAGGGCCGCCCCAGAGCGGCGGCATAGTGATCTGACGCCGCGGTCAGCCGGTCGCGGGCCAATTCGCGCAGCCAGCCCGCCAACCGGCGTCCGGCGGCATCGGGGGGCACCGCAATTTCGCCCTCGCGCACAGTCACCCGCCGTCCCTGCGCGGCCACCACGCGGTGCAACGCCCCCTCGATCGGGATTTCGGTTCCGACGCCGACATCGGTCGGCTCCACCCGCGCCTCGAGATGATCGCGGATCCAGTCCTGTTTTGAACGCGCAAAGGCCAGCGCCTCGGAATCCGGCACCCCCGGTGGCAGGGTAAGCGTGACCTGCCCGTCCAGCCGCGAAATTCTCAGGGTGATCCGGCGCGCGCGCCCGGACCGGCGCAACGTCACCGCCACTGGTGGCGCACCGGGCAACAGATGTTCCGCCATGTCCACGTCCCTTTCAACCGCTTAAGGCTTTGACAGTGCCCACCTCATATGGCATGCGACCTGAATCGTCGATCCGACTCATCAGATAATCAAGGGGATTCACATGCCCAACGAAGAATGGGGCACAAAGCGTTTGTGCCCGACAACCGGTAAACGGTTTTATGACCTGAACAAAGACCCCATCGTCAGCCCCTATACGGGCGAAACGGTTGTTGTCGTCGCGGGCAAAGGCCGCATGATCGCCGCCGATTCCGAAGACGCCGCGACCGTGAAAGCCAAGCAAAAGGCGGCCCCGGACGACGATGCTGTTCTGGATGACGATGACACTGTCGATGTCGATCTGGACGATGATATCCTGGAAGACGACGACGACGATGACGATGTCTCGCTGGAAGAGATCGCGGACGTCGCTGTCGAGGATGACGACTGACGCAGCAAATCTGCGACGGGCGGGATTTTTTCACTTGATCCCGCCCGATCTTGCGCCTAGACACCGGCGCACGGTAACGGGGCCTTAGCTCAGCTGGGAGAGCGCTTGCATGGCATGCAAGAGGTCAGGGGTTCGATCCCCCTAGGCTCCACCACTCCGCACTTAATTGCAGAAAAATCCCTAACATATTGAATGGTAAGGTCGTTTTTGCGGTTCGAAGCCCTGTTTTTCGGCAGTAGGAAACAGGCTCGGAGAACGCCATCCTGATCACCGTTCGGCGCAGTCCAAGGTGTCCCGTTTCCCATATTTTCCAAGGGTTTGAGAGAAACCTCATTGCGAGTTCGAACATCTCCTCGAAGGAGGCGGCTGGCTTACCCGCGTTTTGCATTCGATCCTCCAGCAATCTCTTGTCATGCTGCATGCGTTCTATCCGCTGTTCATAGGCTTTCACGACGCTGTCAGAGTCAGCGTCCACAAGACGATCAACCAGCCTGTCGATCTTCAGCTGGAGCTGCTGAGCGTCTTGCTTCATGAACAGGGCTGTTTTGGCGCTATCCTCACGACGCAGTTCCCATGCATCGCGGAACATCGCGCGGCATATGCGGAACAGTGATTCCTTCGGGCGGAGGCTCTTAAGCACATCCTCGAATGGCTCCTCGATATCCGCGCGGCGGACAGACTTGCGCTTGCTCAGGCCGCCAACTGGCCCAAAACCTCTGACGACGGACAGGTTCGGGGTTCTATGGTGAAACAGCCCTTCGCTGCCGTTGACGGGAGGGTCCGCAGTGCGGGACTTTGCCGCCGTTCACCATGCAAAACTCAGTGTCGACTCTTCAGAACGGGAGCGAAGCTGCAAACCAGCCGCGTGTTGATCTTAGTATTAGAATTCGATCACTACCGATGGCACGCTGCGCTGTGCCTCACCATGGTATACGGCCTCAATGTTGTTTCCGTCAGGGTCAAGCACGAAAGCAGCGTAATACCCCGGATGATAGGCCCGCTCACCGGGCGCGCCGTTATCACGCCCTCCATGGGCCAGCGCCGCGCGATAAAAGGCATCCACCCTCGCGCGGTCCTTTGCTTGAAAGGCGAGGTGGTGTCGGCCCGTCAGAGCGCCAAGCGCCGCTGGGCTTTCAGCAGAGGATACCACGAGTTCGTCAGCCCAGAAGAAGTCCTCACGCGTTCCCACGATAGGGATCTCCAACACGGCCAGAACCGCCGTGTAGAAGTCCTGACTGGCTTTAAAGTCGCGTACGACAAGTTGGACGTGGTCGATGAGCCGACCACGATGCAATTGATTGGTTTCCATAGTCATTCTCCATACCAAAACGGCAACATCGGCCTGTAGCACCTCTTCCGACCTTGATAAGAGAAAACTGGCCGATTTGTGGGGCGAAATTACAAGGACACGATGACAGAAGCGGCCATTAGCCGCATCACAGCGCAGCGTGACATTGGGCTCGGAGCAGCCTTGTGGCGGCGCGGCGAGAGCCGATCGGATAGCGGACAAAGCCGACCTCCCCCCTGCACGCGCCCTGTGAATCTAAAATTCCCAGTCGACACGATGGCAAAGGTAGAGCGTGGGAATGACTACGATCTGACCCTGCCAATGCGTCGGAAAGACTACAATCTCACTATTTAACTCAGGTTGCTGCTAGCAAAAAACTCTCCCTTGGCTGCGTCAGCTCGCTATAACTGGATACCTCTCAAGTCATGCCTTTCGGGTCCAGTAATCGCCCCATGCCTTTACCGCCGAGCGCGGCAATTTCGCTCGGACGGTAGGATGCCGCCTGAAGACAGTTCTCATCCTCGCTCAATCCATTTTCGAAACCGTCCCACTTAGCAGCCGCGATAGTTTCGTCAATCTGCCCAAGGCCTTTGAGAAGCCGCTCATCGGGCGGGGGCGCATCAGACGCAGGCGGGAACCATTCTGCGTAGCCGGGCCGAAGATTTCGGATGACATCCAGTGTCGCACCGCCAAACCCACCGGCCAAGTACAGCGGTTGCTTACGCTCCAGCGCAAGCAGGACCTCTTCAAGAATGCCTGGCATGATACCCTGGAATCCGGCGCGTTTGCCGCCGATGACTATGCGCGCGCTGGTATTGGTCGTCACGTAGGTCCGCAAACCTGTCAGAGAGCGGGAGCACTCGTCGGCTGGCGGATCACTGTGCGGGCCAACTCCCCGAGCGTCATCCGAAAATGCGTATCCAGCAGCCCCAGCCGGTCAAGATCGGGACTGTCGGATACCGATAAGCCAAGCTGTTTACCGTGTAGGGCATCCGCCGAAAGCAGATCGGTCCTGTGCTGTTCAGCGGCCACTGTTTTCCCCTCTCGTCGCAAGCTGGCGCGGGGTCATGGTATCGATCTCCCGTCCAAGGCGGGTTGTCCGCGCATGGTTCATGAGTACGTCCCGCTCTTCGGGACCCAGCGGCGGATCGGGATGCAGAATCCGGACAGTCTCATCTCTACCGACGTCGCCGTTATGTTCCAGGTAGATATCGATCCAGCGCGACAAAGTCAGCGGTTCGGGTGCATGCGGTGCCCATCACGCAACATCGAGTTCAGGGTGATCGTGAGCGAGTTCTTTCTGGTGCATCCAGAGCGCGCGCTTCTGCATTCATCGACCAGGAGATTGAGGGCGCGATAGACGTCCTGTCGTTGCCAGCATCCGTCCGCTTTCCTGACTGCGATCCGCCGCATATGGTCCATCAGGAACGATCCGCGCTCTTCGCCGGTGCCGATGGCATCCATCATGATCACCGGCATGCCATGCGTCTTGGCGATAGCCACCTCGCGCTGACACCATTCCCGGCTGGAATACAGGTCCGTGCGCGGCGCGAGCATCGCGCTTGTACCGGATTTGTCGCGCAGTTCCTGATCCCAGGCGGTGCCCGGTTGCAGGTCGTTGGCATCGAAGAACTCGTTTAGGCGCGTGTTGCGGATGACCTCCCGCACCAGATCGACCAAGGCATCGACATCTTCACCTTCCCCCTGGCTGTGCCGCTTGGTGTGGCTGATAAACACCGTCAATCGGTCCATCTCATCAGGGGATACCAACTGCGCAAGCCCCTGCGTCAGGTCACGGCAAAGCATGCTTTTGACATCTTCGCCGCTCCGGTCGGGATTGCCCGCCGCCACGAATTGGAAAGTCCCCAGAATATCCTGAAGCTTTGTGCCGTTCGTGGCCCCTGCATCCAATGCGTAGGGGAACACGCCGACACGTTCGGGCGATGCCTGATGCAAGTCCCGGATCGCATTTACATAGCCATGCCACTGTGTGTTCTCGTTTTCGACACACGCCGCCATTTCAGTACCGAGCAAGGGCACCACAACCACGAAGCTTGCGGGCCGGATACCGTCCGGCGCGGCTTGGCCTTCGGCACAGACAGGTCTGGGCACGCTGCCCGGACCGTCCCATCCCGTGCTTCGCAAAGAGACCTGCACACCGCCGCCGATCACACCGGAGAAGGTTGGCCCTTCCATGAAGTGATCGAAGATCGTCTCGGCGAACTCTGCGCCTTACTGGTCGTCCGGGTGCCAGAGCACGAAGATTTCAAGGAGGGACGGTAGCATCTAATTCCTATCGATTACAGGACGATCTAGGATCAGGACTCATAGCCAAGAGATGACGGTTACGGCGGGCGCGATTGCCGAAAGGAAGACCTTGGGACATCGATCATATCGGGTTGCCACGCGCCGCCAATCCTTGAGCCTGCCGAACACGATCTCGATGCGGTTGCGCCGTTTGTAGCGGCGCTGGTCGTACTTCACAGCCTGCTTGCGTTGCTTTGCCGGGGATGCAGGCGCGTATGCCTTTGTCTTTCAACACTTCTCGGAACCAATCCGCATCGTAACCTCGATCTCCGAGCAACCGATCCACGTTCGGCAGGCTGCCCAGCAATGCTCGCGCACCGATGTAGTCCCTGACATGTCCGGCGGTGACGAACAGGTTGATCGGGCGCCCCTGGCTGTCGCAGAGGGCGTGCGGTTTGGTGTTCATGCCGCTCTTTTTGCGCCCGATCAGGCGTCCACGCGCCCCTTTTTCACGCCCGTGCTGCTCGCGGTTCTGTGGCACTTGAGATAGGTTGCGTCGATCGTGACGGCCTTCGTCTCGCCGTGCTCGGCGGCCAAACCAGCCATCATCCGGGCGAAGACGCCCTTGTCGCGCCACCGATTCCAGCGATTGTAGAGCGTCTTGTGCGGGCCGTATTCCTTGGGCGCATCGCGCCACCTTAAGCCATTGCGATCGATGAAGATAATCCCACTCGACACGCGCCGGTCGCCAACGCGCGGTTTGCCGTGAGGCTTCGGGAAGTATGGTTTGAGACGTGCCATTTGCGCGTCGCTCAGCCAGAAAAGATCAGACATGTTCACCGCTCGTTTTCAGACCGTGAATCACGCAGCCAGGCGGAAATCAATGGGTCCTGACCCTTCTGTATCTGCGCTTTGCTAATCTCCTCCCACCACCGACCTTGGCCGAGGCCGGTGGTGGGACGGTGTATGGCGTCTGAGCCTTGTGGCCTGACCACGTTTGCTAGCGAGCCAGCACCGTCTCTCTTCATCGTCTCGAACAGTTGAATGTGGCCGATCAGGACCACGAAGCAGAAGGAAGAGAGCATGGAAACGGTAGCACACGACCGGATCATCGGCATAGATGTCTCGCGGGATTGGCTGGACATTCATTGCCTGCCGGATGGCAAGTGGTTGAGATTGCCGAACGCGGATGAGGGGCACGAACAGCTGGTGCGGTTGGCTCGGGACGTCAACGGCCTGGTCTGCTTCGAGGCAACCGGAGGCCAGGAATGGCGTTTATGGGCGGCGCTGGAGGCCGCCAGCGTGGCGACGCGACAATTGCCGCCAGCGCAAATCAAGGCCTTCGCCGCAAGCCGGGGCACACGGGCCAAAACGGATCGGATAGATGCGGAACTCATCGCCCGGTTCATGATGTTCCGGCCCGGTGCCGGGCGCAGTCTGCCACATGAAAAGCTGCGGGTTCTCAGAGCCTTGACGTCAAAGCGCGGGCAGCTCGTTGAGAGCAGAAAACGCCTTCTGGCACAGATAAAGGCGCATGGGAAACTGGGATCTGCCGAGATGTTCGCGAGTATGGACGACCAGCGGCGCACGCTTCTCGACCGCCAAATCGCGGATCTGGAGGCGCGGATTGAACAGACCATCGCTGCAGACGATGAACTGGCCGCAACTGCCGGTATCCTGCGGTCCGTCCCCGGGGTCGGCCCGGTTGCCAGCTCGATGTTGATCGCCGAGATGCCAGAACTTGGTCAGATCACAGGCGAGCAGGCCGCCGCGCTCGCGGGCCTCGCACCGATTGCACACGACAGCAGAGCGATGCGTGGTAAGCGCGCTATCGGCGGAGGGCGACGACTGCTCAGGCACGTAATATTCCAGGCGGCCCTCGTTGCCAGCCACCACAATCAGGTCCTGAAAACCTTCGCGGATCGTCTGCGTGCCGCAGGTAAACCACACAAGGTCGTCATTGTCGCCGTCGCCCGAAAGCTTGTGACCATCGCAAATGCCCTCGTCAAATCAGGGCAAAAATGGACGCCTCATCCAGAATGAACAATACAGTTGCTAGGTTCCAGACTCATTGATTTACAGCCAGAACAAGACGGTGGGCTTGGAAGGGCTCGCACACCGCATGAGCGCGTTGGCGCCATGGCCATCAGCCGCCGCCGGTACGATCCCGGTTTGCGCGCAATGTTGCGACCGATGACACGGGCAAGTGATTGGCGGTGTTTTGCACCCTGCCCTGTTGGCACCACATATGAGTCGTGGCCGAAGTTCACTCGCCGAATATGCGGTCACCACTCACGGCGACGGGTGCGGCATCCTTCATGCGGCACCCGTTTGCCCGAAGAGAGACGGCTTATGTATTGAACAGGAAATGCAACACGTCGCCATCCTGAACCACATAGGTCTTGCCCTCGGCGCGCATCTTGCCCGCTTCCTTGGCGGCCTGTTCGCCGCCCAGCGACACAAAGGCGTCATAGGCGATGGTTTCCGCCCGGATGAACCCCTTTTCGAAATCGCCGTGGATCACCCCGGCGGCCTGCGGCGCACGGGTGCCGGTGCGGATGGTCCAGGCGCGGGCCTCTTTCGGGCCGACAGTGAAGTAGGTTTCCAGATGCAGCAGCTCGTACCCGGCGCGGATCAACCGGTCGAGCCCGGCTTCGGTCAGGCCCATCTCTTCGAGGAACATCTGTGCCTCGTCCAGATCGAGCTGGCTGATTTCCTCTTCGATCTGTGCACTGATGACCACATGGGCATTGCCTTCGGCCGCGGCCATCTCGGCCACTCTGGCGGAATGGGCATTGCCGGTGGCGGCATCGGATTCGCTGACGTTGCAGACGTACAGAACCGGCTTGGTGGTCAGAAGCTGCAACAGTTTCCAGGCCCGCACATCGTCTTCGTCGACCGGGACGACCCGCGCCGGCTTGCCCTGCTCCAGCACTTCCAGCGCCTGTTTCAGCAGCCGCTCCTGCTGCACCGCGTCCTTGTCGCCGCCGCGCACCTTGCGCACCAGCCCTTGCAGGCGTTTCTCGATGCTTTCGATATCGGCCAGCATCAGTTCGGTCTCGATGGTCTCGGCATCCGCCACCGGATCGACCCGGCCCTCGACATGGGTCACGTCGCCATCCTCGAAACACCGCAACACGTGGGCAATGGCATCGACTTCGCGGATATTGGCCAGAAACTGGTTGCCCAGCCCCTCGCCCTTGGACGCGCCCTTGACCAGCCCGGCGATGTCCACAAAGGTCATCCGCGTCGGGATGATCTGTTTGGACCCCGCAATCTCGGCCAGCTTGTCCAGCCGCGCGTCGGGCACCGCAACCTCGCCGACATTGGGCTCGATGGTGCAGAACGGGAAATTGGCGGCCTGTGCGGCAGCGGTGCGCGTCAACGCGTTGAACAGGGTGGATTTGCCCACATTGGGCAGGCCCACGATTCCCATCTTAAAACCCATGGTGGTCTCCGATCTGGTGTCGGGCCGCTTCTAGTGACCCGCAAGGGGCGGCGCAAGCGCAACTGCCTGCGGGGCTTGCCGGGTCATGGCAACTCGACTAAAGCAACGCCATGTTGGATCAGGACGATGACATCCATGCGCTGTTTGCCGGCGCGCCGCGCACCACCGCGTTCAGGAAGCTGCGCAAACGCATCGTGCGCCAGACGCGCGAGGCAATCGAACAGTACGGAATGGTTGCCCCCGATGCCCATGATCCCGCAGCACCGCGTGCGCGCTGGCTGGTCTGTCTGTCGGGCGGCAAGGACAGCTATACCCTGCTGGCGGTGCTGCATGAATTGCAATGGCGCGGGTTGTTGCCGGTGGATCTGCTGGCCTGCAACCTCGATCAGGGCCAGCCCGGCTTTCCCGCCACCGTCCTGCCCGCGTTCCTGGAGCAGATGGGCGTCTCCCATCGCATCGAATATCAGGACACCTATTCCATCGTGATGGACAAGGTGCCCGCCGGTCGGACGTTTTGCGCGTTGTGTTCGCGGCTGCGGCGCGGCAACCTGTATCGCATCGCCCGCGAGGAAGGCTGCAGCGCCGTTGTGCTGGGCCATCACCGCGATGACATCCTGGAAACCTTCATGATGAACCTGTTTCACGGCGGGCGGCTGGCGACCATGCCGCCCAAGCTGGTAAACGAAGCGGGCGATCTGTTCCTGTATCGGCCGCTGGCCCATGTGGCCGAAGAAGATTGCGACCGCTTCGCCAGGGCAATGAACTATCCGATCATCCCCTGCGATCTGTGTGGATCGCAGGACGGGCTGCAACGCCAGCAGGTCAAGCAGATGCTCGACGGCTGGGAGGCAAATCATCCCGGGCGGCGGCAAAAGATGTTCCGCGCCCTGATGAATGCACGCCCCTCGCATCTGCTGGATCCCGACCTGTTCGATTTCGCGGCCCTGTCTCGCGATACCGACAAGGGCGACCGCGCCGACGGTTAACCCTGACACGCCAGCGCGCGGTTCCGCCGCCTGTCGGCGCAACCTGTTCCCCCGAATCAGAACACACTCGGACCCACACCCGTTTCCAGGCGGTACTGCCTCTGCACGCCAATTTTTACCCACCGTCAACCAACGGGACAAAATAGGAGCAATTCGCACGAAATACATCTCCTGCGTTAACCTCGGGGTCAGAACGCACTGCCTAGGTTGATCCGTGCCACTGTGCCAGAAAGTGAAAGGTTCGATCATGTCCAAGCAGCCGTCCGGCCCGTTGACCCGACTTCAAAATCGGATCATTCCGGTTCTGACCGGACCGCCAATCCTGGCCTTTCTGCCTGCCGTGACACTGGGGGCGTTCTGGTTGGGCGGCGAACAGGCGTTGGTCGTGGCATCATTGCTCCTGCCGCTGGGTTTTGCTTTGCTGGGCGCGTTCGGAGGCTGGCCCAATCGGACCGGGGTGCCCCGGGACAGCGTCACCGGGCTGATCTTGCGGGACGGTTTTGACGCCGTCATCGCACAGGTTTACGAGGATACCGAGACATCGGGCCTGCGCTCGGCCTGTTTTGTTCTCGAATTGGATGACTATCAAGAGGTGGTCGACCGTCACGGGCAGGCCGCCGCCGACATCGTCGCGCAGCGCTGCGGCGAGCGGATCATCTCGACCCTGCGCGACGGGGACACCGTGGCCAGAATGGGCGACAGCCGGTTTGCCATATGCCTGCTCGCGGTGCGCCAGCTCGACCTTGAGCTTTGCATCCAGATTTCCGGACGCCTGCAGTCCGCGATCGAGGAACCTGTCTCGCTGGACGGTCTCTCGGTCTATGTGTCCTGTTCCATCGGGTTCTGCCTGCGCAGCAGGTCGCCGGGCAACACCGGCCAGGACTGGATGGATGCGGCTTCGGCGGCTTTGAGCGATGCAAAACAGACCTCTCCCTCCGCAATCCGCGCCTATTCGGTCGAGATTCACCGCAAGACCAAGGCCCGCAGCGACCTGCGCGACGATGCGGTCGCCGCGTTGGAAAACGGTCAGATCCAGCCCTGGTATCAACCGCAGATCTCGACCGACACCGGCAAGGTCACGGGATTCGAGGCCCTGGCACGCTGGGCGCACCCGGTGCATGGCCTTATTGCGCCGGACACCTTCCTGCCGACGATGGAAGAATCCGGTCTGATGGAACGTCTGGGGCAAGTCATGTTGTATCATGCTCTCACCGCGCTCAAGGCGTGGGACAGCGCCGGCGTCGACGTGCCGCGGGTCGGAGTCAATTTTGCCACGGACGAGCTGCGCAATCCCGGGCTGGTGGACAAGGTGCGTTGGGAGCTGGACCGTTTTGAGCTGGCCCCCGAACGGCTGTCGGTTGAAATCCTTGAAACCGTCGTCACCGATTGTCCGGACGATGTCGTGACGCGCAATATCGCCGGGCTGGCCGCCATGGGGTGCCGGATCGATCTGGACGACTTTGGCACCGGCCATGCGTCGATCGCGTCAATCCGCCGTTTTGCCATCTCACGCATCAAGATCGACCGCTCCTTCGTGATGAAGGCGGATCGCGATCCCGAACAGCAACGCCTGATCGGTGCCATACTGACAATGGCGGAACGGCTCGAATTGGAAACTCTGGCAGAGGGGGTGGAAACCGTCGGCGAACACGCGCTGCTGGCGCAGCTGGGGTGCGATCACGTGCAGGGGTTTGGCATTGCCCGCCCGATGCCGTTCGACCAGACCCTGGACTGGATCACCTCCCATCAGGCAAAACTGCAGGATGCCCCACGGATCGGTCGCGACGTCAGCTGAGCAACGTCTCGCATCCGCGTGGCCCGCCGCGGCCTGACGCGCAACGGCACGCCAGCCCTGATCCCGGGCATCGGATCGAAATGTCCCAGCCAGTTTTGCACGGCGGTCAGACCCGCCGGGGGCCTTCCGTGCCGCCCCGGACTGTGTGATTGTGCACCGGCAGCACGCGATCCGGGCGAATCCGCTTGACCTTTTGGGCGCACCTCTGTTGAACCACCGTGTCTTTGCAAGCACAAGGTGGCAGTCCCCGATGGACGATCAGAACAAGAACCTCATCCTCGCAACCGCGCTCAGTTTTGCGGTGATTCTGATATGGTTCGTTCTTTTTCCGCCCCCGGAAGCCGACCCTGTGCCGGAAACCGAAACGGCGGTCCAGATCGGCGAAGGCGACGCTTTGGCCACGGCCCCGACCACTGCCGAAGCCCAGGCCACGGCGACTGCGCAGGTCGAAACCCGCCAGGACGCGCTTGCCGAAGCCCCCCGCGTGCAGATTGATACCCCCCGCCTGACCGGCAGCATTTCGCTGCTTGGCGGACGGATCGACGATCTGTCTCTCAAGGACTATCGCAAAACCATCGACCCGGATTCGCCCATTGTCACGCTGCTGTCTCCGGTCGGCACGCCGTCGGCGTATTACGCGCTGTATGGCTGGGCCCCCGGTGCCGGTCTGCTGCCCGGGGACGTGCCAGGGGCAAATACCGAATGGGCCCTGGAAAGTGGCGAGACGCTTGGTGTCGATACCCCCGTCACCCTGACCTGGGATAACGGCAAGGGGCTGACCTTCCGTCGCGAACTGGCGATTGACGACAACTATATGTTCACCGTCACCCAGTCGGTCGAAAACGCATCCGGCGGCCCGGCCAGCATGGCGCCCTACGGCATACTTGCGCGGCACGGCGAACCGCAGGATCTGAAGAATTTCTTCATCCTGCATGAAGGCGTGGTGGGGATGGCCGACGGCACCCTGACCGAGACCGACTATGACGACATGACCGACTTCCCGAGCGACACCCGTGAAGGCGCGCGCGCCGAGGTGGTACAGGTCACCGAAAACGGCTGGATCGGATTTACCGACCACTATTGGATGTCCACCCTGATCCCGGCTCCCGGCAGCGCCTTCAAATCGGTCGCCAAATACGACGACCGCCGGGACATCTATCAGACCGAGGCAGTCCTGCCGACCGAAACGGTGGCCGATGGGCAAACCGTCACTGTCACCACCCAACTTTTCGCCGGGGCCAAGGAATGGGAAGCACTGCGCACCTATGAAACGAGCGGCATCCAGAATTTTGTCGACAGCATCGACTGGGGCTGGTTCTTTTTCCTGACCAAGCCGATTTTCTGGCTGTTGCACAACATCCACAATCTGATCGGCAACATGGGCTGGTCGATTATCGGCCTGACCCTGATCCTCAAGGCGCTGCTGTTCCCGCTCGCGTTCAAGTCCTATGTTTCCATGGCGAAAATGAAGGAATTGCAGCCGCAGATGGAGGCCCTGAAGGAAAAGGCAGGCGACGACCGCCAGAAGATGCAGCAGGGCATGATGGAACTGTACAAACGGGAAAAGGTGAACCCGGCGGCGGGCTGCCTTCCGATCCTGCTGCAGATCCCGATCTTCTTTTCGCTGTACAAGGTGATCTTTGTCACCATCGAACTGCGTCAGGCGCCCTGGTTCGGCCCGTTTCAGGATCTGTCGATGCCGGATCCGACCTCGATCATGAACCTGTTTGGCCTGCTGCCCCTCTCGGGTCCCGAGCCCGGCACGATCATGGCGACGATCTTTATCGGCATCCTGCCCTTGCTGTTGGGGATTTCGATGTGGTTGCAGCAAAAGCTGAACCCGGCGCCTTCGGATCCGACGCAGCAGATGATCTTTGCCTGGATGCCATGGGTATTCATGTTCATGCTGGGCAGCTTTGCCAGCGGGCTGGTGGTGTACTGGATCGCCAACAATACCATCACCTTTACCCAGCAGTATCTGATCATGCGCAGCCAGGGCTATAAGCCGGATGTGTTCGGCAACATCAAATCCGGCTTTGGCAAAAAGGCGAAAACGGAAAAGAAATGACCGGTTCCGTCACCAGCCTCTGGCGCCACCCGATCAAGGCGCACGGGCGTGAACCCTTGCAAACCGTCACGCTGATCGCCGGGCAGACCATGCCCGGCGATCGCATTTGGGCGGTAGCGCATGAGGCAAGCAAGGCCGACGGCAGCGCATGGGTGCCCTGCGCCAATTTCAGCCGCGCCGCCAAGGCGCCGGACCTGATGGCGATCACCTCCCGGCTGCACGAGGACGGCGCGCGGATCACGCTCAGCCACCCGTCCCGGCCGGACCTGAGTTTTGCGCCGGACGGGCCCCCCGAGGTTTTTCTGGACTGGGTCAGACCGCTAATGCCCACAAGCCGCGCGGCGTCTGCCCGGCTGATCCGGGTGCCGGGACGCGGCCTGACAGACAGCGACTTTCCCTCGGTCAGCCTGTGCAACATGGCCAGCCACAGGGCGGTCGAGCAACAGATCGGCCAGGATCTGTCGATCCATCGCTGGCGCGGCAACATCTGGTTCGACGGGCTGCCGGACTGGGCCGAATTCGACTGGATCGGCCGCGAGGTACAGATCGGCGGCGCCGTCTTGCAGGTGCGTCAGCGGGCCACCCGCTGTGCCGCAACCACGGCCAATCCCGAAACCGGCGAACGGGACGCGGCGATTCTGGAGACATTGGATCGCTGGGGGCACCGCGACTTCAGCGTCTATGCCCAGGTTGTGCGGGACGGTCCGGTCCATATTGGTGACAAGCTACAGGTGCTGTAATGCAGATGACATTTCCCGAGGCCGACGCGCCTGACGAAATCACCACGGAAAGGGGGCGGCTGCTGTTTGCCCGTGAATCCATATTCGTCAAGGGTGTGGTCGCCATGTCCGGCCTGCCGCCGGCAGATCGGCTCGAAGTCTGCTTCGCCGGACGCTCCAATGTCGGTAAATCGACCCTGATCAACGCGTTGACCGGCACCAAGGCATTGGCGCGGGCGTCAAACACCCCCGGCCGCACGCAGGAAATCAACTATTTCACCCAGGGTGACGATCTATACCTGGTCGATTTGCCCGGCTATGGCTATGCCAACGCCCCCCTGCCGGTGGTCGAAAAATGGCAGAAGCTGTTGAAACAATACCTCTCCGGGCGTCAGACCCTGCGCCGGGCGTTTGTGCTGATCGACGCACGACACGGGGTCAAACCCGTGGACGACGAAATCATGAGCCTGCTCGACAGCGCCGCCGTGACCTTTCAATGCGTGCTGACCAAGACCGACAAGATCAAGGCCGCCGACCGTACCCGCGTGCTCGATCAGGTGCGCAAGGCGCTTGCCAAACATCCCGCAGCCTATCCGGAACTGGTGCTGACCAGTTCGGAAAAGGGTGACGGGATCGCCACGCTGCGCGCGATCATTGCCGGGTTGACGTAACGGCCCTTGCGGTCTCCCGGCGAACCATGACATCCCTGCACAAACGGATGGCCCAGATGAAGACACGAGATATGAACCGCGACTGGATTGCCACGGCAGCAACGCTGTCAAGCGCCCTGCCCTATCTGCAACGCTATACCGACGCCATCGTCGTCATCAAGCTGGGCGGGCACGCCATGGGCAGCGACGAGGCCATGGATACGTTTGCGCGTGACATCGTGCTGATGCAGCAGGTCGGGGTGAACCCGGTGATCGTGCATGGCGGCGGGCCGATGATCAATGCCATGCTGGACAAGCTGGACATCAAATCCGAATTCGTGAACGGCAAGCGGGTGACCGACAAGGCGACGGTCGAAGTGGTCGAAATGGTGCTGTCGGGCCTGGTGAACAAGCGCATCGTACAGGCGATCAACCGTCAGGGCGGTCGCGCCGTGGGCCTGTCGGGCAAAGACGCCAACCTGATGATCTGCGAGCAGACCGACCCGTCTCTGGGATTTGTCGGCACGCCCAGCCAGATGGACCCCAAGCTGCTGCACACCCTGTTTGAACGTGACATGATCCCGGTGATTGCGCCGCTCGGGGCCGGAACCGAAGGCGAAACCTATAACGTCAACGGCGACACCGCCGCCGGGGCCATTGCCGCCGCGCTCAAGGCCGACCGCCTGTTGCTGCTGACCGACGTGTCCGGCGTGAAAAATGCCGATGGCGATGTTGTGACCGAACTCAAGGCCGGGCGAATCCGTCAAATGACCGAGGACGGCGTGATTGCTGGCGGCATGATCCCCAAGACCGAGACCGCGCTGGATGCGATTGCCGGCGGGGTGCGGGCGGTGGTGATCCTGGACGGGCGCGCGCCCAATGCCTGCCTGCTGGAGCTGTTCACCGAACATGGCGCGGGTTCGCTGATCCGCCCGGACTGAACCCCCTGTTGCGCCCGGTCTGCGCAAGCTGCCGTGGTCTGCGGCCCGGTCTCTTTTGATTTCAACCGGTTACACGGATTTGTTTCGCGCGCGAAACGGTGCGTACGGTCAGAGACCGTTTACCAATCGGGTTTGACAGGCGCGGCACAACCTGCCACCCAGAGGGCAATGAGTCAGCTTTCGGGGCCTATGTCGCAAGATTTCCATACCAGGATCTGCCTGGCCGCCTCTGCCGCCGGGCTGTTGCCAATGGGCGCATTGCATCCCCACCGCGTCGCGGCCCGGGGGTTGGATCACGGCACCCTTGTCCTGCTGGGCACCGGTTCCGGGTTCTGGACCGCCTTTCAGACCTCGCCGGAGTTTCGCGATGGCGCGCCCGATCCGGTGGATCGCTGGTCGCGCCGAATCGTGGATACGCTGGCAGAGCGCTTCGGTGCCACCGCGCTGTATCCTTTTGGCGGTCCTCCCTATCTGCCCTTTATCGACTGGGCCGAAAAATCCGGGCGCGCGCATCCCAGCCCCACCGGAATGCTGGTGCATAACCGCGTCGGGCTGATGATCTCGTATCGCGGTGCGCTGCATTTTTCCGACTGTTTCGACATTCCCGACGCCGACCAGCCCGCCCCCTGCAAGACCTGCGACCGCCTGCCCTGCACCACGGCCTGTCCGGTCGGGGCGCTCTCGGCCACTGCCCCCTATGATGTCGCCGCCTGTCATGCTTATCTGGACACGGCGGCAGGCCGGGACTGTT
The DNA here is from genome assembly GCF_000473225.1 of Sedimentitalea nanhaiensis DSM 24252. Classification (GTDB taxonomy): domain Bacteria; phylum Pseudomonadota; class Alphaproteobacteria; order Rhodobacterales; family Rhodobacteraceae; genus Sedimentitalea; species Sedimentitalea nanhaiensis. The sequence goes on along the minus strand of NZ_KI421509.1, from coordinate 3,321,519 downwards.
TGGACAATGGCTGCGCCGCCCGCCGTGCCTGCCCCGTCAGCGCGGGCGCTGCGCGCAGCCCCGCCCAATCCGCCCTGCATATGAAAGCGTTCCATCCCAAATGACCCGCACCTTGATCCTGATGCGCCACGCCAAGTCCAGCTGGGACAACCCGGTTCTGGACGACCACGACCGCCCCCTGAACAAACGCGGCAAACGCGCCGCCAAATCGCTGGGAAGATGGCTGCGCGGACAGCTCTGGCAGCCCGATCAGGCGATCGTATCGACCGCAATCCGCACCCGTGACACCTTTGGCGGCCTGGGATTGGCGCTGGGCGCGGAATTTTCGCCCGAACTTTATCACGCCAACTCTGCCGAAATGCAGATGGTATTGGAAATGGCCAGCGGCGAAACCGTGCTGATGATCGGCCACAACCCCGGTATCAGCGAATTCGCCAATGACATGGCGGCCCGGGCGCATTCGCACGAACGATTCCCCGACTTTCCCACCGGCGGGACGGTGGTGATGCGATTTGACATCGCCACATGGGATCAGGTCGAACCGGGCACCGGTCAGGTTCTCGACTTTGTGGTGCCGCGCGAATTGCCCGAGTGAATCGCGGGCAGGCTTGCCAACATCGGCGCGGCAGGCCAAACTGGCATCGTGAAAATGGAGATTTGATGTCCCGCTGAACGCGGCACCACGGTGCCACCCGGCAATCTGAAACGAAAACACCGGCGCCACCGGCGCTGTGGTGTTGTCTGATTGCCACGTTCCATACACATCAATGCGCTGCCACCGGCAGCATCCAGCAAGGACATCCTGACCATGATCAGATCCTACGCCGCGACCGACAAAGAGGTCGTTCTTTCAATCTGGCGCGACGCCAGCGCCCTGGCCCACCCGTTTCTCAGTGCGCAAGCCACCGAACAGGCCCACGCCATGATCCGGGACAGGTTTCTGGACATGGCCGAAACCCATGTTGCCGTAGTTGACGGCCAGCCGGTCGGCTTTATCGCCCTGATCGGCAATGAGGTCGGCGGCTTGTTTGTGCGCCCCGCCTTTCATGGTCAGGGGCTGGGCACGGCCCTAATGGACAGGGCTGTGGCCCTGCGGGGCAGCGTCGAACTGAGCGTTTTCAGCGCCAACGCCATCGGGCGGCGGTTTTATACCCGGTACGGCTTTGCCGAGGGCGAGGAACGGATCGCCGCGTTTTTCGGCCACCCGGAAATCCGGATGCACTATCCGTCCTCGTGACAAAAAGGCCCCCCGGTGCAGACCGGGGGGCCGGTCGTTACACCGTGTCCGCCATCAGTGCCCCAGGATCTGGCTCAGGAACAGTTTGGTGCGCGGGTTCTGCGGGTTGTTAAAGAACTCTTCGGGCTCGTTCTGTTCAACGATCTGGCCCTCGTCCATAAAGATCACCCGGTTGGCAACCTGGCGTGCAAAGCCCATTTCGTGGGTCACGCACAGCATGGTCATGCCCTCTTCGGCCAGTTCGATCATGGTGTCGAGCACCTCCTTGATCATCTCCGGGTCCAATGCCGAGGTCGGTTCGTCAAACAGCATGATGCGCGGCATCATGCACAGGCTGCGCGCAATCGCCACGCGCTGCTGCTGGCCGCCCGACAACTGACCGGGGTATTTGTCGGCCTGCTCGGGGATCTTGACCTTTTCCAGATAGTGCATCGCGCGTTCCTCGGCCTCGCGGCGCGGCGTCTTGCGCACCCAGATCGGTGCCAGGGTCAGGTTTTCCAGAATTGTCAGATGCGGGAACAGATTGAAGTGCTGGAACACCATCCCGACCTCGCGCCGGATCTTGTCGATGTTCTTGAGATCGTTTGACAGTTCGGTGCCATCCACCACGATCCGTCCCTGCTGGTGTTCCTCGAGCGCGTTCAGACAACGGATCAGCGTCGATTTACCTGACCCCGAAGGGCCGGCAATGACGATCCGCTCGCCCTCATTCACCGTAAGGTTGATGTCGCGCAGCACATGAAAAGCGCCGTACCACTTGTTCATATTGCTGATTTCAATCGCAATTTCGTCGCTGACCTGCATTTTGCTGCGGTCGACTTTCCGATCGGTAGCCATATCAGACATGTTCATGTTTCCTTATCTGTGGCCAGTCTGAAGCTTGCGCTCCAGATACATGGAATAACGGGACATGGTGAAACAGACGACAAAGAACAGGGCACCGATAAAGGCGAACAGTTCCCAGTAGATGCCATTCCATGCGGTATCGGCGCGGATTGCACTGGCCAGGCCGATCACGTCGAACAGGCCGATGATCGACACCAGCGTGGTATCCTTGAAGATGCCGATGAACGTGCTGACGATGCCGGGGATCGAGATTTTCAGCGCCTGCGGCATGATGATCAGCCGCTGCGCCTGCCAATAGTTCAAACCCAGACTGTCGGCCCCCTCGTATTGCCCCTTGGGAAGGGCAGCCAGGCCACCGCGCACCACTTCGGCCATATAGGCGGCGGCAAACAGCGTCATCATGATCATGACCCGCAGGATCAGGTCGAAGTTCGTACCCGGCGGCAGGAAATAGTTCAGCAGCAGCGAGGCCACGAACAACAGGGTGATCAGCGGCACGCCGCGAATGAACTCGATGAAACCGATGCACAGGTACTTGACGATCATCAGATCCGATTGCCGCCCCAGCGCCATGAGAACTCCCAGCGGCAACGAGCACCCGATGGCAACCACGCCCAGCACGATCGCCAGCATGTAGCCGCCGAAATCGCGGCTTTGCACCGGCGCGATGCCGATATCAAGAACCGATGACAGCGCTCCGGAAACCGGACCGACCGCAAACAGCCACCACAGCAGCGGCAACACGACCGCGGCAATCAGCGCACTCAGCGCCCCCAATCGCGGCGAGATCAGGACAAAGGCAAGATACCCGATGCCAAACCCGGCTGCGACCAGCAGCGGAACCCAGATCGCCCCGCCCCACAGCAACCAGGGCAGGATGAACGGATAGGCCGCCGACAGATACAACAGCTTGCGCGGCGCGCCCGAGAACAGCACCGGCAACAGCGCCAGGATCAGCAGGATCAGGGTCAGGTTGGGCCGGAAATAGGCCGGCCACCAGTGACCGTCCGGCGGGGCGCTGAAATTCGCGTCCGGATAGGCCGGGTACGGCGGGTAAAAGCCGTACAGCAGTTGCAGCCAGCGATCCTTGATCACCCCCCAACAGGCATGGCCATGGGTATCGCCCCAGGTCGCGGTCATGATCTCGCGGCATTCGGTCAGCGAATTCGCATTCCAGACCGACTGAAACACCCAGGGCAGGATGCCGGACAGCACGTAATAGATGAACGCCAGTGACACCAGCGTCAGAATGGTGTTCAGAACGCCGGAAAACAGGTTGGCGCGCATCCAGCCAATCGGCCCGACCGTGGTCAGCGGCGGTTCCTGTTGCGGCAACATGGTGTCGCGTACGAAGGTGACGGTCTCTGCATGTGTGTCGCCCATTCTACCGCTCCACCAATTTCATGCGTTTGTTGTACCAGTTCATCACCGACGAAATGCACAGGCTGATCGCCAGGTAGACCAGCATCAGCAACAGAACGCATTCCAGTTCGCGCCCGGTCTGGTTCATGGTGATACCGCCCAGCGTGCCGGTGATGTCCATATAGCCCACGGCGATTGCCAGCGAACTGTTTTTGGTCAGGTTGAGATAGTTCGAGATCATCGGCGGAATGATGACACGCATCGCCTGGGGCAGAACCACCAGCCGCATGATTCTGCCCGAGCGCAAACCCAGTGCGGCGGCGGCCTCGGTCTGGCCATGGGAAATCGCCAGGATGCCACCGCGTACGATCTCGGCGATGAAGGCGGCGGTATAGAGTGACAGGGCGAGCCACAGGGCGATCAGCGAATTGCGCAGATGGGTGCCGCCGGTAAAGTTGAATCCCTTGAGCTCGGGATACCCGAGGTAAAATCCCAGTGCGACCAGCAGGGTCAGCAACGGAACGAACAGGATGCCAAGCTGGATGTACCAGGTCTTGGGCCGCACGCCGGTCTCTTCCTGGATCCGCGCGGCGCGGGCCGCAACCTTGCGCATGGCAAAGATGCTGGCCGCCAGCACCGCCAGGACAGCGACCAGATCCAGCGATATATCGAAACGCAGGCTGCTGTCGCCAAATATGTGCAGGTTGCCAAGGCTGTTTGTGAACAGCGGTTCGGGAATATAGACCCCGCGGTTGGTGATGGCGACCGTCCCGAACATATCCATCGTGGCCGCCGGGTCTTCGCCGCGAAAATCGCGCGGGCTGGGCAGGCTCTCGATCAGGATTGCCATGGCAAAGACGATCCACAGCAGAACCGGCACATTGCGAAAGATCTCGACATAGACGGTCATGATCCGGGCCACCAGCCAGTTGCTGGACAGGCGCAAGATGCCGACAAAAACCCCGATGATCGTCGCGGTGATACAGCCCAAAACCGCCACCACAAGGGTGTTGAGCAGACCGATCAGCGCCGCCCGCAGATGGGTATCGCGCGAGTCGTATTCAAGCAGCCGCTGGTTGATGTCATAGCTGGCGGATTCGGTGAAAAAGCTGAAAGAGATCGGTTTTCCCAGTGCGGCCAGGTTTTGCGCCGCATTGCTGATCAGCCAGGCGGCCAGCAGCATGAATCCGAACATTGCGAGAACTTGAATGGTGGCTGAACGATACCGTGTATCGTAAAGCAGCATCGACAGGCGGAACTGTTGTTTCGGCGGGTCGCTGAGTGTCGTCATGACAGTCGTCCCTGTTGTTTTCCGGTTCGATTTCCAGGCAAGGTTTGTTCCTCGCTCCGCAAAAACCGGATGTTATTGTCAGTCTTAATAATAAGGGCGCAGGAAACCCTGCGCCCTTATCGTTTCAGCCCTTAGCGGAAGGGCGGTGCGTACAGCAGGCCACCGTCGGTCCACTGTGCGTTCAGACCGCGTGCCAGCCCGATCGGAGTGGTTTCGCCGATGTTCTGGGCAAAGACCTCGCCATAGTTGCCACCGGCCAGAATTGCCCGCTTGGCCCATTCGTTGTCCAGACCCAGCATCTCGCCCAGCGTGCCTTCGGTGCCCAGAAGACGCCGGATTTCCGGGTTCTCGGTGTTGCTGGCGATCTCGCTGACATTGGTCGAGGTAACACCCAGCTCTTCGGCGGTGATCAGCGCGTTCAGGGTCCAGCGCACCACATCGCCCCAATTGTTGTCACCATGGCGTACCAGCGGGCCCAGCGGTTCTTTCGAGATGATTTCCGGCAGGATCACATGCGCCGACGGATCTTCGAACGCGGCCCGTGTCGCCGCCAGACCCGACGCGTCCGTGGTATAGGCGTCGCAAGCACCGGCAAGGTACTGCTGCTGGCCTTCGGCATTGGTTTCGATCGGAACCGGCTCGTAGCTGATGTTGTTGACCCGGAAGAAGTCCGCCAGGTTCAGCTCGGTCGTGGTGCCGGTCTGGATACAGACGGTTGCGCCGTCCAGTTCCTTGGCCGAGCTCACGCCCAGTTCCTTGGGCACAAGAAAGCCCTGGCCGTCATAATAGTTCACACCGATGAAATCGAACTTCAGGTCGACATCGCGCGAAAATGTCCAGGTGGTGTTGCGGGCCAGAAGGTCGATTTCGCCCGAGGCCAGCGCCGTAAAGCGGGTCTTGCCGGTGGTCGGCACAAATTCCACGGCAGATGCATCGCCCAGAACCGCAGCGGCAACCGCACGGCAGATCGCGACATCAAAACCCTTCCATTCGCCATTCGCATCCGGCGCGCCAAAGCCCGCCAAACCGGTGACCACACCACAGTTCAGCTTGCCGCGTGCCTTGACATCATCCAGCGTTCCCGCAGCAGCAGCGCCCGCTGCCAAGCTGGCGACCGTAAGTGCGCCAAAAAGTACGGATTTCTTCATTTTAACCTCTTCCTGATTTTCCGCCACGCTCTGGGGCGGTTTACCCGGCACTGATCGCGCCGGATCGTACACCGAAAAAGGGGGCATCCCCTTCAGTGGGGCCAAGTTTGGGCGGATTCATCCCCAAACGTCAAGGCATTGATCCAACAATTCCACTGGCCGTCCGGCAGATCGCCCCTTGCGGGCGAATGGGATTTTCGCCGCTGGCTTGCTCAGGAAAAGTCAAAAAACCGTTTGGCGTGCAAAAACGCCTGTCGTTTGATTTCCGCCATTTCCTGCGCTTCTTCGTCAGGACCCCATTGTTCCTGTTGCCACAGCTCGTCCAGCCGGGACAGGGTCCAGATCCCGTCGGCATCGCGCCAGCCGCGCGCTGCGGCAAAGCCCAGCACCAGTGAACCCGACAATGTCACCAAATCGTGAAACCCCGCCAGCTGAAATGGCGTCATCGCATGGACCCGTTTGGCCAATGCGGCCAGGGCATCGGCATCCTGCGGATGGTGAATCACGCCGCGGTGCGGGGTCAGCCGCGCGCCCAGGGCCGCATGCGCCCAGTCCAGCACCGGATCCCATGCCTCGGATTGGCGCGCCACCAATTCTTCGGGGGCCTCGGCGCGGTAGCACAGCAAATCGGCATCGCCATAGGCCGCCAGCATCTCGGCCACCTCGGCCTGCTGCGGGATCACCTTGTCGATGGCGCTGTTGGCGGAACGGGTGACCGGCATCGTCAGCGGGTTGATCGCATCGGCCTGCGCGTCCCATTCGGCGGCCATCGCGTCGGCCATCGGGCGGGACGGCAGGATCAGCGGTGCCTTGCCCGGCGTCCTGACCCACCGCCCGTCCAGCTCGACCGCATGGCCATCGTCAACCGCAACCACGGTCACCGCCGTCCAGAACCGCTTTTGTTTCCACTCGCTCATGCCGTCGTCTTCCAGATCTCGTTCAGGCAGGCCGGCAGCGCGTCGAACCCGTCGATCACCTGCCGCGCCGCGCTGAGCTGCGCGCGCCCGTGATAGCCCCAACTGACACCGATCCCGGCGACATTCGCGGCACGGGCCATGTCCATATCGTAGCTGGTATCGCCAATCATTACCGTCTGCTCCGGCGCAACACCGGTCTCGGCCATCGCGGTCAGGATCATCGACGGGTGCGGCTTGGACGGGTGATGGTCGGCCACCTGCGTGGTGACGAACATCCGCTCGAGCCCATGTGCCGCCAACAGCGCCCGCAAGCCGCGTTGCGATTTGCCGGTGGCCACACCCAACAGCGTGCCGGGCGCGGCGTTCAGCTGTTCGAGCATTTGCAGCGCGCCGGGATACAGCGGCGATCCCCGCGCCGCGCCATCGGCCTGGCCCTGTGCGTTATAGGCGTGTTTGTATCCCGCGACCAGCTCCGCCTGTCGCGTGCGGGGCAGATCGGGGGCCAGCCGCGCCATGGCGTGATCCAGCGACAGCCCGACAATGGACAGGATCGCCGCACGCGCGGGCACGTCCAACCCGAGACCTGCAAACGCCGCCGTCATCGCCGCCACGATTGCGCCCTGGCTGTCCACCAGGGTGCCGTCGACGTCAAACAGGATCAGGCACGGCGGAGCGCTCATTGCAGTGTTTCGAACGGATCGTCGGCGGCCAGATCCTCGGTCCAGCCAAAGGTGTCCCAGCTGGCTTTCATGTGATCCGGCAACGATGCGGTGATCGACACCGGCTTGCGCGTGACGGGATGTTCGAATTGCAGGCTGCGGGCGTGCAGATGCAGTTTCTTGCTGATGATCCCGCCCAGTTGCGCGCCCCAGCCGTCACCCTGGTTGTCCTGACCCGACCCGCCATATTTGCCATCGCCCACGATCGGATGCCCGATACCGGCCATATGCGCGCGCAGCTGATGGGTGCGGCCGGTCACCGGCTCCATCGCCACCCACGAGGCCCGCCCGGCCACCCGGTACAGGGTGGCGTAATAGGTATGCGCCCGTTTCGCGCCCGGCGTCTGGTCGATCTCGGACGGATCGACGGCGATCATCTTTTCGCCCTCGCCCTGACCTCCGTGGCCCATGGCCTTGACCAGCCCGGTCTTGATCTCGCCCAGATAGGGCGTCGGCACCCCGGCGACCAGCGCCCAATAGATCTTGCGGGTGTTGCGGTGACGGAACGCCGCCGTCAGCCCCTTGGCCGCCTCGCGCGTGCGCGCCAGCAGCAGAACCCCCGAGGTGTCCTTGTCCAGCCGGTGCACGAGGCGGGGTTTTTCGTCTAATCCAAAGCGCAGCGCATCCGACAGCCCGTCCACATGGCGGCTCTGTCCGCTGCCGCCCTGCACCGCCAGCCCGGCGGGCTTGTTCAGCGCGATCACGTGATCGTCACGATAGATCACGCAGGCCTGCATCATCTTGCTGTCCGCCTCCGAAATCCGCGTTTGCAGCGGCGCGGGGCGATGTTCGCTGTCGGGCAGCGGCGGAATGCGCACCTTTTGCCCGGCCGTTACGCGGGTTGCGGGTTTGACCCGCCCGCCATCGACGCGCAGTTCGCCCTTGCGGCACATCTTTTCAATGCGCCCCTGGCTGACATGCGGCAACAGGCGGCGCAACCAGCGGTCCAGCCTCTGATCGGCGTCCGCGTCCTCGACCGTGATGGTTTGCACACCGCTCATGCCAGTATCTCCCTTGTTGCGATCAGACCCAGTGCCAGCGCTCCGACCGACAACCCCACCGACAACAGGATGTACAGCCCTGCCTGCGCGGTCTGGCCGCGCTCGACCAATGTCATGGTTTCCAGCGAAAAGGCCGAAAACGTGGTGAACCCGCCGAGCAGGCCGGTCATCACGAAGGGGCTGTAATGGGTCAGCCCGCGATGCGCCGCCAGCACCACAAAAACCCCCATCAGAAACGACCCGATCACGTTGACGGTGATGATTGCGAGCGGAAAGTCATGATGGCCGAACAGCCGCAGCACGCCGATACCGGTCAGGTATCGCAACGCCGCACCGATCGCGCCGCCAAACGCCACAAGGGATACTGTTGTTATCATGGGCGGGATGTCGCGCGGTACGCGCGCTAAGTCAAGGACCTGCGGTACGCGCGCTAAGTCAAGGACCTGCGGTACGCGCGCTGAGTCAAGGACCCGCAGCACGCGGGCGAAGCCTGCGACCGCGGAGCGTCAGCCCTGGCGCTGCGTCCGCAGCCTGGCAAAGTAATCCAGCCGCTTTTTCAACTCGCGTTCGAACCCGCGCTCGACCGGAGCATACAGAACCGGGCGTTTCACATCGTCGGGGAAATAGTTCTGGCCTGAAAACCCGTCTTCGGCGTCGTGATCATAGGCATAGCCGGCACCATACCCCTGATCCTTCATCAGCCCGGTGGGCGCATTCAGGATATGCTTGGGCGGTGGCGTGCTGCCAGTCTGTTTCGCCAATCGCATCGCGGCCTTGAACCCGGCGTATCCGGCGTTGGATTTCGGTGCCAGCGCCAGATAGGTCACCGCCTGCGCCAGCGCCAGTTCGCCCTCGGGGCTGCCCAGCCGTTCATAGGTTTCCCAGGCATGCAGGCACACCGACTGGGCCTGCGGATCGGCCAGCCCGATGTCTTCGACCGCCATCCGGGTGATGCGCCGGGCCAGATATCGCGGATCTTCGCCGCCGGTCAGCATCCGGGCAAACCAATACAGCGCCGCGTCCGGGTCCGAGCCGCGCACCGATTTGTGCAGCGCCGAGATCAGGTTGTAATGCTCATCGCCCGACTTGTCGTATTTGGTCGCCCGCCGCATCAGCCGCTTGCCCAGGGCTTCGGAATCCAGCGGCGCATCGCAGCTCCAGGCCGCAACCTGCTCGACCAGATTCAGCAAGGCGCGCCCATCGCCATCGGCCATTTCCTGCAACGCGTCGCGCGCTGATCCGGTCAGTGGCAACGTGCGGCCCAGTTCCTGTTCCGCGCGCTGGGTCAGATGCTCCAGCTCGACCAGGTTCAGCCGTTCGAGCACCAACACCTGTGCACGGCTCAGCAGGGCGGCATTCAGCTCGAAACTGGGGTTTTCCGTTGTCGCCCCCACCAGCAGGATGGTGCCATCTTCCATATGCGGCAGGAATCCGTCCTGCTGGGCCTTGTTGAAACGGTGGATTTCATCGACGAACAACAGCGTGCCCTGCCCGTTCTGCCGCCGGATCCTTGCCGCCTCGAACACCTTTTTCAGCTCTGGCACGCCGGTGAAAATAGCGCTGATCTGCACAAAATGCAGATCGCTTTCATCCGCCAGAAGCCGTGCGATGGTGGTCTTACCCACGCCGGGCGGACCCCAGAACACCAGACTGCTCAGGCTGTCTGACGCCAGCATCGCCCCCAGCGGCGCCTCCGGGCCAAGCACCTGACCCTGTCCGATCACCTCGGCCAGGGATTTGGGCCGCAACCGATCCGCCAGCGGGCGATTGCGCGACGGTTCGGCCGCCCCGGTATCGAACAGATCCACCACCGCCTACAGCCGGAACCGAAGGCCCAGCCGCTGGCCCCGGCGCAGCAAGTCCAGGCTGACCGTGCGCCCGGGCCGGGTCAGCGCCGCCTTGACGTCGCCGCTGGTGTGCATTTCGTCGCCGTTGATCGCGCGGATCACGTCACCCGTCTCCAGCCCCACGCGCGCCCCCAACGGGCCGGGATCGGTCACCAGCACCCCCTGCGTGGTCAGCGACAGGCCGAACCGGGCAATCACCGCCGGGTTGGCCCGCGCCACGGTCAGATCCGGCAGCACCGTACCTTTGCCCAGGGTGATTTCCTGCGCCGGAGGCTCGTCCGGGGCGGCCAGCATCGTCACCGTGCTGTCGCGTTGCTCGGAATCGCGCATCCAGCGGACCTGCGCCGTCTCGCCGATCCCGGCCACGGTCATGCGAAACAGCATTTCCTGCGGTGAATTCACCGGCTGCCCGCCCACATGGGTGATCACGTCGCCGACGGTCATGCCCGCCTGCGCAAACGGGCTGGACGGGTGCAGATCGGAAATCACGATGCCATCGGGCACCGCCAACCCCAGCGATTCGGCCAGATCCGAATTCACCGGCTGCCCGGACATGCCCGCCCAGGGGCGTTCGAACCGGTCATTGCCCGCCCGCGCCTGATGCACGAATTCGGCCACCAGCCTGGCCGGGATGGCGAACCCGATGCCGTTGGAGCCGCCCGAGCGGCTGAGGATCGAGGTGTTGATGCCAATCAGATCGCCGTTCACGTCAATCAGCGCCCCGCCCGAGTTGCCCGGGTTGATCGCCGCATCGGTCTGGATGAAATAACCCCGCGCCTGCCCGGTGGCCGCGCCGGAGCGCGCCAGCCCGGACACGATGCCGCTGGTGACGGTCTGCCCGACGCCAAACGGGTTGCCGATGGCCATGGCCAGTTCGCCGACCTCGACCTGATCGGAATCGCGCAGGGTCAGGTAGGGCAGGTCTTCGGCCTGCTCCAGTTGCAGGATCGCCAGATCGCTTTCCCGATCGCCCAGAAGCACCCGCGCCGAATATTCCCGCCGATCCGTCAGCACCACACGAATGTCGGTCGCCATGCCCACGACATGATAATTCGACACCACGATCCCATCCGCCGACAGGATCACCCCCGACCCCAGCGAGTTCTGAACCCGCGGCTGCGGGTTGGCAAAACTGCGAAAGAAATCCTCGAAAAACGGATCGTTCATGAACGGGGTCTGGCGCGCCTCGACCACGCGGCGGGCATAGATGTTCACCACCGCCGGAGCGGCCTGTTTGACCAGAGGCGCAAACCCCAGCGAAATCTCGGTCCGGGATTGCGGAATGCGGGTCTCGGCCTGAACCGGCAGGGAAACCGTCAATGTCAGAAACAACAGCAGGGAACGGATCATTCGGGGCCTCACCTTTTTGCCCTGATATGCGAGCCAGACCAGGGAAATGCAAGCGCCGCGGATCAGCGGCGGCGTCTGAGAAATTTCAGCCCGGACCAATCCGCATCCACGGCGCAGACCTTTACATCCACCCAGCCCAGAGGCAGCACGGCTGCGCGCAAGGCATCTTCGGTCACTCCGACATGCAGCGCAGAGGATTTCTTGGCCCAGGAGAGCCACAACATGCCGCCGGGTTTCAGCCTCTCGATACCCCGCATCGCCACCGTGGCGATCCCGTCGGTGTCGCGCAGAAACAGGTGCGCCGCGTCATAAGCGGCTTGCCCGCCTGAATGATCCAGCACCACGCCGTGCCCGGCTCCCAGCAGATCGTCATACCGCTTTGGCGCGTTTGACACCCGGACATGCCAGCCGGACCTGAACCCCAGCTTCCGGATCAAGGGCGTCCCGGAATACCCGGCGTCGGATGCGCTGTTCATGTCCGTACATTACGCGATTCAGCGCAACAAAAAAACCCCCGCCGGTCCCGGCGGGGTTCGAACATCGGCCTAACGGCGGGATGCCTTATTCGTCTGCGGCCTCTTCGGTCGCTTCGCGGGCCTTGTCAGCGGCACCCTTGGCATCGCGATCGCGATCGACGAATTCGATGATCGCCATCGGCGCCATGTCCCCATAGCGGAAACCCGCCTTCAGAACCCGGACATAGCCGCCCTGACGATCCTTATAGCGCGGACCCAGAACGTCGAACAGCTTGGCGACGTCCTTGTCTTCTTTCAGCTTGCTGGCCGCCTGACGGCGGGCATGCAGATCGCCGCGTTTTGCCAGGGTGATCATCTTTTCGATGATTGGGCGCAATTCCTTGGCCTTGGGCAAGGTCGTCTTGATCTGCTCATGTTCGATCAGCGAACCGGCCATGTTCGAGAACAACGCTTTGCGGTGTTCATGTGTCCGGTTCAGGCGGCGGTAACCACGTGCGTGACGCATTTTCAACTTCCTTCTACAGGTTTATACTTTGTACGGCCCCTGATGCGTGTCAGGGGCTCTGTTGGGGCATCAACGCCCGGATGTCCCCGCCTGCGCGGGCATTGGCGAAGACGCGCCTTAGAACGCGTCTTCGAATTTCTTGGCCAGATCCTCGATGTTGTCTGGCGGCCAGTCTTCGACATCCATCCCCAGATGCAGCCCCATGCCCGACAGCACTTCCTTGATCTCGTTCAGGGACTTGCGGCCAAAGTTCGGCGTGCGCAGCATTTCGGCTTCGGTTTTCTGGATCAGATCGCCGATATACACGATGTTGTCGTTCTTCAGACAGTTGGCCGAGCGCACAGACAGTTCCAGCTCGTCGACCTTCTTCAACAGCAGCGGGTTGAATTCCAGACCGTCATCGTCATCCTGACGCGACGCGCTTTCCGGCTCGTCGAAGTTGACAAAGATGCTCAGCTGATCCTGAAGAATGCGCGCGGCGAACGCCACCGCATCGTCCGGGGTCAGCGACCCATCGGTGACGATCTTCATTGTCAGCTTGTCATAGTCCAGAACCTGACCTTCACGGGTGGGCTGCACGTCATAGCTGACCCGTTTGACCGGCGAATAGATCGCGTCGATCGGGATCAGACCGATGGGAGCATCCTCGGGCTTGTTCTTTTCAGCCGAGACATAGCCCTTGCCGGTGTTCACGGTCAGTTCGATGAACAGATCGGCCCCATCGTCCAGGTGACAGATGACGTGATCGCGGTTCAGAACCTCGATCCCGGAGGATTCAGAGATGTCGCCAGCGGTCACGACCGCCGGACCCTTGGCCTGAATCGACAGGCGCTTGGGGCCTTCGACTTCCATCCGCAGGCTGACGCCCTTGAGGTTCAGGATGATGTCGGTCACGTCTTCACGCACACCGGCAACGCTGGAAAACTCGTGCAGAACGTTGTCGATCTGTACCGAGGTGATTGCAGCGCCCTGCAGGCTGCTCATCAGGATACGGCGCAAGGCGTTGCCCAGCGTCAGGCCAAAGCCGCGTTCCAGCGGTTCGGCGATGACGGTGGCCTGACGCGCGGGATCATTACCCGGTTTCACGTCCAGCTGAGTCGGTTTGATCAGCTCTGCCCAATTTTTGTGGATCATGTGTCCCTCCATTCCTGCGTGCACCCCATGACCAAATCAGATGCAAGCGCCCGAGGTTTCAACAAACGCCATACTGGGGCCGTGCGAATACACGCGACCCCAGTACGATAATCAGTCCTTAGACGCGGCGGCGCTTCGGTGGGCGGCAACCGTTGTGCGCCATCGGCGTGACGTCGCGGATCGAAGTGATGTTGAACCCGACAGCCGCCAGCGCGCGCAACGCACTCTCGCGGCCCGAACCGGGACCCTGCACTTCGACTTCCAGCGTTTTCACGCCGTGATCCTGGGCCTTTTTGCCCGCATCTTCTGCAGCCATCTGGGCGGCATAGGGGGTCGATTTGCGCGATCCCTTAAAGCCCATGGTGCCCGCAGACGACCAGGCAATCGCGTTGCCTTGAACGTCCGAGATCAGGATCTTGGTGTTGTTGAAGCTGCTGTTCACATGCGCCACACCGGCGGCGATGTTCTTGCGCTCTTTTTTCTTGGTGCGTGTCTTTTCGCGTGCCATGGATCAGACCCCCTATTTCTTCTTGCCGGCAATGGCCTTTGCAGGGCCTTTGCGGGTGCGAGCGTTGGTGTGGGTCCGCTGTCCACGGACAGGCAGGTTACGACGATGACGCAGACCGCGATAGCAGCCCAGGTCCATCAGACGCTTGATGTTCATCTGCGTTTCACGACGCAGGTCGCCTTCGACGTTGCAATTGGCGTCGATGTATTCGCGGATCTGCAAAACTTCGCTGTCGCTCAGTTCATTGACGCGACGGGACAGGTCGATGCCCACGGCCTCGCAAATGGTCTTGGCGGTGGTGTTGCCGATTCCGGTGATATAGGTCAGGGCGATTGGTACCCGCTTGGCAGTCGGGATGTTTACGCCGGCAATACGTGCCACGTGTCACTTTCCTTTTCGTTGCGGGTCCGTAGCGCCAGACCCTTTTTTCACAACGCTTAGCCTTGGCAGTGCCGCCAGCGGACTCAGCATTCCATGAGGTGGTCCCGCACGCCAGGACAGACGGCGCACGGATTCGATTCTCTTGCGAGATGGCGTGAGATATGGGCATTGACGTCAGAGGTCAACCCCTTGGATGCCGCACCCGCAAAAAGCGTGATCGCGGGCCGAAAATCCGCCGCGGACTCTGCTATCGGACATGGCAGATCCCGGCAAGGGGTGTCTGGTTTTCCACCGGATGCGAACACCGCAAAGACGTTGCACCACAGCGGCATAGGGACGAAACCCACGTCGCAGATTTCCCTGCTCACGGCGGGTTCATACCGGCTGTTTGCCCCGAGCCGCTTTTGACAAACGAAGTCGTGCGTGGCTATTTTGCCGTGCCTATCGCGATCCGCCGATATCGTGCCAGCCCGGCTGGTGCACAAAGCGTCTGAGGTCTGGCCTGCGGTCCCTCCGACCGCCCGAGACCGCCCGACCGACAGGATCTATTGCTTCAGGACGCCCGCGATTTCACTTTGGACGGCGTCGATATCGCCCAGCCCGTCAACGGTGAAAAGCTGTCCCTTGGCATAATAGTACCCGATCAGCGGCGAGGTTTTCTTGTAATATTCCATCAGCCGGGTTTTCAGGCTGTCCTCGTTGTCATCCGCGCGGCGGCGAAAATCGCTGGCGCCGCAGTTGCTGCATTTGCCATCCGCGGGCTGCGGTTTGGTCAGGTCGTTATAGACCTCGCCGCAGGCGCCACAGGTCGACCGCGCGGTGATCCGCGCCACAAGCGCGGCGTCATCCACCGCCATCTCGATCACCGCATCGAGCTTGTGACCGGTGGACTGCAACAGCGCGTTCAGGGCATCTGCCTGTGCCAGCGTGCGTGGGAAACCATCGAAAATGAACCCCGACCCGCCACCGGACTCCAGCTTTTCGCGGATCAGGCCGATCACGATCTCGTCGGTGACCAATTCGCCGCGTGCCATCACCGCCGCGACGCGCTGGCCCATCTCGGTGCCGCTGTCCTTGGCCTCGCGCAGCATGTCGCCGGTACTCAGCTGCACCATGCCGCGGGTGTCGACCAGATGACGGGCCTGGGTGCCTTTGCCCGCCCCCGGCGGTCCCAACAGAATGATGTTCATCTGCGCGCTGGTCCCCGCTTGGTGCGTTTCTTGGATTTGCCGCGCAGCTGCGACTTTTCGATCAGACCTTCATACTGATGCGCCAACAGATGGCTCTGCGCCTGCTGGATCGTATCCATCGTCACGCTGACCACGATCAGCACCGATGTGCCGCCGAAATAGAACGGAATGGCGAATTGCCCGCGCAGGATTTCCGGCAGCAGACAGACAGCCGCCAGATAGGCCGACCCCAGCACCAGAACCCGGTTGACCACATATTCCAGATATTCCGCCGTTTTCTTGCCCGGACGAATACCCGGCACAAACCCGTTCTGGTTTTTCAGGTTGTCGGCCACCTCATCGGGCTTGAACGACACGTTGAACGTATAGAAATAGGCGAAGAACACGATCATGCTGACGAAGAACAGCAGGTACAGCGGCTGACCGGGACCAAAATTGGCCAGCAGCCACGACATCACCGGACCCGATGCGGTTCCCTGGCTGAACGCCGAGATCGTCACCGGCAACAGCAGCAGCGAGCTGGCGAAGATCGCCGGAATCACGCCCGCCGGGTTGACCTTGACCGGCAGATGGCTGGAGCCGCCGTCATAGACCTTCATGCCGACCTGGCGGCGCGGGTACTGAATGTGGATCTTGCGCAGGGCGCGTTCCATAAACACCACAAAGGTGATCGTCGCGACCACCATCAGGATCACCCCGACAATCACCGCCGGGCTGACCGCGCCCGACCGGCCCGAGGCCAGGAACTGAGCGATCGCGGCGGGCACTTCGGCGATGATGCCGACAAAGATGATCAGCGAAATACCGTTGCCGATGCCACGGGCGGTGATCTGCTCGCCCAGCCACATCAAAAACATGGTGCCGCCCACCAGCGTGATCATACAGGCCATGCGAAAGAACATGCCCGGATCGGTCGCCAGATCGCCGCTTTCCAGCGACACCGCCAGGCCATAGGCCTGAACGGTGGCCAGAGCCACGGTGCCGAACCGGGTGTATTGGTTGATCTTCTTGCGCCCCTGCTCGCCCTCTTTCTTGAGCTGCTCAAGGGCCGGCACCATCGAGGTCAGCAACTGCACGATGATCGAGGCCGAAATATAGGGCATGATGCCCAGCGCAAAGATCCCCATCCGGCCCAGCGCGCCGCCGGTGAACATGCTGACCATGCCGCCGATGCCCTGGCCCGCCTGCTCCATGAACTCGCGCAGCGCAAGCCCGTCGATGCCGGGAACCGGGATATAGGTGCCCAGACGATAGACGATCAAAAGGCCGAGGGTGAACAGGATGCGATTACGCAGGTCGGTCGCCTTGCCCAGCGACGCCCAGCTTGTATTCGCCGCCATTTGTTCTGCTGCTGATACCATGAAATGGGGTCTCTTTTATAACAACGCCGCCCGGAACCGTTTTCCGGCTCGGGCGGCGTCATGGGAAAACTTGCGAGTTATGTAAGCGGCATCCTCACCGCTCACAACCCGTTATTCTGTGGCAGCCGCAGTTGTGACCGTCAGTGAACCGCCCGCCTTCTCGACCGCCTCGACGGCGGACTTGGACGCGCCGGTGACTTCCAGCGTGACCTTGGCGGTGATGTCGCCCTTGGCCAGCACCCGGATACCGTCCAGCTTGCGCCGCACCAGACCGCTTTCGATCAGCGCATCCTCGGTGATCGGCTTGCCGGCGTCGATCTTCTTGGCGTCGATGAATTTCTGGATCAGGCCCAGGTTCACAACAGCAAAAGCCTTGCGGTTCGGCTTGGTAAAGCCACGCTTGGGCAGACGCTGGTACAGCGGCATCTGGCCGCCCTCATAGCCGTTGATGGCCACGCCCGAACGCGAATTCTGACCTTTGATACCACGGCCACCGGTCTTGCCCGTTCCCGAACCCGGACCACGGCCAATGCGTTTGCGTTTCTTGGTTGCGCCGTCGTTATCGCGCAGTTCATGCAGTTTCATGTCGCTTCTCCTTTTGCCGGATGCGACCCCCAGCGACGGGAGCGGCCGAACGCGGCGTTTCAAGACTGAGTCGTGCGGACTGCGTCAGCCCACCGGGGGCGTATAGACGCGGATGGCCTGCGGTTCAAGCCATGTCTGCGCCGTCATGGCACTGACCTCGCCAGCGCGCGCTTCAGTGGCAGTGAACCCTGCCTTTTTTTGTATCCATATGACAGCATTGGCCCGGAGGAGAGCTTTTTCTGCATCCTCCCCCATGAAAAACGGGGCCTTCACTGGATGAAACGGTCACCTCCGCGATTGCGCCGGAAATAGCCGGGGCTGGAACGACCATTGAGGCGACGCCGGAGACTAAAACAAAGCAAAAAGACAAACGCATTCCGAACCCCTGAACAAGCGAAAGATATCCGGCCTTGTTGCCCGTCCCCCCACGCGAACGCAAGTGAGTACAGGGAACAATCCGGTCGGTATCGCCGCCCCGAACCGCTCTAGCGCTTCTTGTGCACGGAAGCCGTCAGGCCTGTTCGGCCTGGTCCCGCGCCAGGTCGACCAGATCGGAGCGGTGCAACCCGAACTCCATCAATTCCCGGTCGCTCAGCATCTGCAACTCGGCATAGGCGCGGTTGAAAGCCGCGCGGCGGGCCTGTGCGGCTTTGAAACCGGCGATCAGCCGGTGGACAAGGCCAAGGCCTTCAAAAGGCAGTGTCAGTGCATGTGTCATTTCGTGGATCCATTCCTGTGATGGCGGTGGCGCAGTCCGGCCAGCCAGCCTCATAATTCGATCTGCTTCAGGTAAGGCGCACCGCGAGCGGTAACAACGGCCAGAACGGACATGCCGCCATGCAGGGACCGCATGGCGCGAATACCGCCAGCGCGACACACTGCGGGCACCCCGATGCCGCCGGAGCGCCCTATGTCATCCGGAATGGGACGTTGTGGTCAGGACCCCTGCGGCCAGACGAAATCGGGGCGCAGGGCTTCATGCACCGGTTTGCCGTCGTTTGGGCGCGCAACCCCGGTCGCCGGGTCATAAAAGGCGTGATAGGTGGTATCGGGAAACGAGTCCGCATAGCCCATCAGGTTGGGCACGATCACCCGGATACGGTTCTGCTTGTCGTCCAGCATGATCGGCGTGCCGCAGTCCTTGCAGGTGCACAGTTCCAGCGGCCCGTCCGGGTTGTTGGCATTGAACGGTTGGCGGTTCAGCCCGTCGGGATTGTCCACCTCGACATCGTCATGGTTGAAAAAGGCGACATGGGTGGTCGGCTGACCAGTCACGCTTTTGCAGACCGAACAGTGACAGGTATGGTTGTCGATCGGATCGTGATCCGCATGGGTATGCACATGATCGCAACCGCCGGAATATTTGTGAGACATGGTTTCCTCCCGTTGAAACATTGATGTTCTGACGCACGGGTCAGAGTCAGATTAATGCCGATGCGGGCCGATCCGTACAGATAGACATAGGCATGTACTGGGGCATGTACTGAACCGTGCCCGGCGTTGGCCGTTATCCATTGATTAAGGTTTCGCACCGCACACCGTGTTGAGCGGGATCGTGGCATGCGCGCGTATGTACTATGTACGCGGTATGTACAGGCTATGTACGGGTTGCCATCGGGCGGATTTCCCACCGGCCATGGCGATTAACGCCGTTTCGCGGCCCTCGGGCAAAATCCGGGTGCGGACGTTGCGCGCGACCGGTTGTCACAAGGTCTGGACGCCTGACCTAATCACGCCTACGGTCGCGCGCAGGAGGACTTGGCACATGGCGACCGGCAGCAATATCCGCACTTATTTCAACGGCACCTGGCAGGACGGCGACGTCGCGATCATGCGCGCGGCGGACCACGGATCGTGGCTGGGCAGCGGCGTGTTCGATGGCGCGCGCATGTTCAATGGCCTGGCCCCGGACCTGCGCCCGCACTGTGCCCGCGTCAACCGGTCTGCCAGGGCGCTGATGCTGACGCCGACGGTCGGGACCGATGAGATGACCGCCATCATCCACGAGGGGCTGGCCGCCTATCCCAAGGATGCCGCCGTCTATATCCGTCCGATGTACTGGGGCATCGACGGCGATCTGACCGCCATCGTGCCCAGCCCCGACACCACCGGCTTTGCCATCTGCCTCGAAGAAATCCCGATGGCCCCGCCCGACGCCAGTGCCACCCTGACCCGCACCCGCTTTCGCCGTCCGGTGATGGACGACGCGGTGGTCAACGCCAAGGCTGGCTGTCTTTATCCCAACAATGCCAGGATGTTAGCCGAAGCGCGCAGCAAGGGGTTTAGCAACGCACTGGTGGCCGATGCGATGGGCAATGTGGCGGAAACCGCGACCGCCAACATCTTCATGATCCGCGATGGCGAGGTTCTTACCCCGATTCCCAATGGCACTTTTCTTGCCGGGATCACCCGCGCGCGCCACATCTCCAACCTGGCCGCCGACGGGGTCACGGTGCATGAAACGGTGCTGGGCTTTGACGATTTTGCCACCGCAGACGAAGTGTTCATGACCGGCAACATGTCCAAGATCACCCCTGTCACCGCCCTTGACGACAGGCAATACCAGATCGGCCCGTTCACCCGGCGTCTGCGCGACATGTATTGGGACTGGGCCGCGTCCGAAGCGGCCGCAGCAGCCTGAGGCGTCTAAATCATTGCCAGTACGATACGGCTGCGGCATGATTGTGCCGCAAAAGGAAAGAACCGCCATGCGCAAGTTTCTTGTCGTCCTGGACGACAGCCGAGAATGTCTGAACGCAATGCGTTTTGCCGCCATGCGCGCCGCCCATACCGGCGGTGGCGTGGCGATCCTGTCGATCATTCCACCGGATGAGTTCAACCACTGGATCGGCGTCGGCGAAGTGATGCGCGAAGAGGCCCGTGAACGCATTCATGTCCATTTCGAGGTCTTCGCCAAATGGATGCGCGACCGTCAGGGAATCGACCCCGAACTGGTGATCCGCGAAGGCGAGGCGGTTGCCGAGATCATCGCTCAGATCAAGGACGACCCCGAAATCGGCGTTCTGGTTCTGGGTGCGGGTGTCGACAAGAAAGGCCCCGGCCCGCTGGTGTCGCAACTGACCCGGACCTCGGGGTCCCTGCCGATTCCGATCACCATCGTGCCCGGCGATCTGAGCAAGGAAAAGCTGGAAGCGATCACCTGAATCGGCGCGCCGCGCGATCACATTTTGCCGCGCATACGACCTGTTCTTGTCCACACCGGCCCATACCGGCCCGGCCCAGGTGACAAATCTTAGAATCATTCCAATCCTTGACCTTAGAGGGTCGCGGGCTCATATAGTGTTGCAAAGCAAGAAAGGCGCATCTCAGATGTTCATACAGACGGAATCGACTCCGAACCCCGCGACACTGAAATTTCTGCCCGGACAGACTGTGCTCGCTGCTGGCACTGCTGATTTTCCCGCACCCGACACCGCAGAAAAGTCGCCGCTGGCCCGGCGCATCTTTGCGGTCGATGGGGTGTGCGGCGTCTTCTTCGGCAATGATTTCGTCACCGTCACCAAACAGGACGGGATCGAATGGGACCACATCAAACCCGCCATTCTGGGCGCGGTCATGGAGCATTACCAATCCGGTCAACCGGCGATGGACGACGGCAGCACCGCCGCTTCGGGCCATGCGGAACACAGCGGTGAAGACGCCGAAATCGTCAATCAGATCAAAGAGCTTCTGGACAGTCGTGTGCGTCCCGCCGTGGCACAGGATGGCGGCGACATCACGTTTCACGGCTTTGAGCGCGGCGTTGTCTATCTGCACATGCAGGGGGCCTGCGCCGGATGCCCGTCTTCGACGCTGACCCTGAAAATGGGCATCGAAAACCTGTTGCGCCACTATATTCCCGAAGTCACCGAGGTGCGGCCGGTTGCCGTCTGATGCACTGATTCTGGGCTTTGACACATCGGCCGCGCATTGCGCGGCCGCTTTGCTGTTGGGTGACCGGGTTCTGGCCGCCCGGTGCGTGCCGATGCAGCGGGGCCAGGCCGAAAGCCTGATGCCGCTGCTCGAAGAGATCCTTTCCGAGGGCCGGCATGTCTGGGGCGACCTTGACGCCATCGGAGTCGGGGTCGGCCCGGGCAATTTCACCGGCATCCGGATTGCGGTTTCGGCGGCCCGGGGGCTGGCGCTGGGCCTGGAGATTCCGGCCGTCGGCGTTACCGGATGCGAGGCGCGCAGGCTGCTGGATCCGGCGGCGGATCATGCCATTCCGGCACCGCGCGACCAAGTGTACCTGTGTACGCCCGGCGATCCGACGGCAATGCCCCGGCTGATGCCGCTGGCCGAGGCCGAAGGCCTGGCACAGCGCCGTCTTGTCGCGGACCCCAGCCCGCAAGGCTTGGCCGAGGCAATCGCCCGCGTGGCCGCCACCCGCTGGCGCACGACCACACACCCACCGGCCCCGCTTTATGCCCGCGCCGCGGATGCGGCCCCGTCCCGCGATCTGCCTCCGGTCTTGCTGGACTGATGACTCCGCAAGACCTGGCAACCACCCATGCGGCGGCGTTCAGAACCGCCAGACCCTGGAGCGCAGAGGAATTCGCGACCCTTCTGGACAACCGGTTTTGCCACGTCTTTGGCGACAGCCGCTGTTTTGCCCTGATCCGGGTGATTGCGGACGAGGCCGAACTGCTGACCATCGCCACCCTTCCCGACGCCCAGCGCCAGGGCCTGGCCCGCGCTTGTATGGAGCGATGGCAGTCTGCGGCGGTGAAACTGGGGGCAACACGCGCTTTTCTGGACGTGGCGGCCGACAACCGGGCGGCGCGGTCGCTCTATGCCGCTTGCGGCTATGATCGCTGCGGACAGCGTGTCGGGTATTATGCCCGAGAAACCGGCGATCCGGTCGACGCCATCCTGATGGCGCGTGCCCTGCCCTGACGGCGGCCGCGCAAATCCCGGACCCGGCAGATAAAAATCGGTTGACCCTTAGCACGGCCTGCGTCCTTATTTATCCCATCGCGGCAGAATTGCCCACGGACCGGGCCAACGGGACTTTCCGATGGCCCCAAACACAAAAACCAACCGGGAGACTCTACATGACTCTAATGAAATCCCTGATGGGTGCAGCCGCCGGCCTCGCGCTGACAGCGGGCGCGGCCCTGGCTGAACCGGCGCTGATCTTTGATTTGGGCGGCAAGTTCGACAAATCCTTCAACGAGGCTGCATTCAACGGCGCGCAACGCTGGGCCGACGAAACCGGTGGCAGCTTTCGCGAAATCGAGATGCAATCCGAAGCGCAGCGCGAACAGGCCCTGCGCCGCTTTGCCGAGGCCGGAGCAAATCCGGTGATCACCATGGGCTTTGGCATGGCTGACCCGCTCAGTTCGGTTGCGCCGGATTACCCCGATACCAAATTTGTCGTGATCGATGTGACATGGCTGGACGCTGCGAACATCCGTCAGGTCGGATTTGCAGAACACGAAGGATCGTACCTGGTCGGCATGTTGGCGGCAATGGCCAGCAAGACCGGCACGGTCGGCTTCATCGGTGGCATGGACGTGCCGTTGATCCGCCACTTTGGCTGCGGTTTTGCACAGGGCGTCAAGGCGGCGAACCCGGATGCGACGATCATTGCCAACATGACCGGCACCACCCCCGCAGCCTGGAACGACCCGGTTAAGGGATCCGAACTGACCAAGGCACAGATCAGCCAGGGCGCGGATGTGATCTATGCCGCTGCGGGCGGCACCGGCGTGGGCGTTCTGCAAACCGCTGCTGACGAAGGTATTCTGTCCATCGGTGTCGACAGCAACCAGAACCACCTGCACCCGGGCAAGGTGCTGACCTCGATGCTCAAACGCGTCGACGTGGCCGTGTATGACGCCATGAAGGCCGGTACGGACGTGGAAACCGGCGTGTTCGTTCTGGGTCTGGCCGAAGACGGAGTCGGCTATGCCGTGGACGAAAACAACGAAGCCCTGCTGACCGACGAGATGAAAGCCGCCGTCGATGCCGCCCGCCAGAGCATTATCGATGGCGACACCAAGGTCGTCAGCTATTATGAGAACGACAGCTGCCCGGACCTGAGCTTCTGACGGTGGGAATGCAAGACGATACGGGGCGGCCGACCACCGCCGCCCCGGCGATTGAACTGCGCGGGATCTCCAAGGCGTTTGGACCCGTACAGGCCAACAAGGATATTTCCATCCGCGTGATGCCCGGAACGATCCATGGCATCATTGGTGAAAATGGCGCCGGCAAGTCGACCTTGATGAGCATCCTGTATGGGTTTTACAGGGCCGACGCGGGCGAGATTTTTATCGCGGGCAAGAAGACGGAAATCCCCGACAGCCAGGCCGCCATTGCGGCCGGTATCGGCATGGTGTTTCAGCATTTCAAGCTGGTCGAGAATTTCACCGTTCTGGAAAACATTATCCTCGGTGCCGAGGACGGCCGGCTGTTGAAGCCCAGTCTGGCCAAGGCCCGCGCGAGTCTGATTGATCTGGCGCAGGAATACGGGTTGAACGTCGACCCGGATGCGCGGATCGAAGAGATCGGTGTTGGCATGCAGCAGCGTGTCGAAATTCTCAAGGCGCTGTATCGGCAGGCCGATATCCTGATCCTGGACGAGCCCACCGGTGTGCTGACCCCGGCTGAGGCCGATCAGTTGTTCCGTATCCTGCATCGGCTGCGCGAAGAGGGTAAAACCATCATCCTGATCACCCACAAGCTGCGCGAGATCATGGACACCACAGACACCGTCAGCGTGATGCGGCGCGGACAGATGACAGCGACGGTCAAGACCAGCGAAACCGGCCCCGAGCATCTGGCCGAACTGATGGTCGGTCGCAAGGTGCTGTTGCGGGTCGACAAGGTACCGGCCACACCGGGCAAGGCGGTCCTGCAGATCGAGAACCTGCATGTGGTTGACGACAAGGGTGTCGAGCGGCTCAAGGGCATCGATCTGACGGTGCGCGCGGGCGAGATTCTGGGCATTGCCGGGGTCGCCGGGAACGGGCAGTCTGAACTGTTGGAAGTGCTGGGCGGAATGCGTCCCGGCACCGGAAGCATCCGTCTGAACGGAGTCCCCCTGGCCCTGTCCGGCCCCGATGCGGACGGGCAAGCCCGACGCGCACAACACATCGCACATGTCCCCGAAGACCGTCAGCGCGAAGGGCTGATCATGGAGTTCCACGCCTGGGAAAACGTCGCATTCGGGTATCATCGCGACCCGGCCTATCGCTCTGGCCCGCTGATGAACAATGCCGTCTTGCGCGCGGATACCGAGGCCAAAATGGAAAAATTCGATGTCCGCCCGCCGGATCCGTGGCTGGCGGCCAAGAACTTCAGCGGCGGCAATCAGCAGAAAGTCGTCGTGGCGCGGGAAATCGAGCGCAATCCCGACCTGTTGCTGGTGGGCCAGCCCACACGCGGCGTGGATATCGGGGCCATTGAATTCATTCACAAACAAATCGTCGCGCTGCGCGATCAGGGCAAAGCGATCCTGTTGGTCAGCGTCGAGTTGGAAGAGATCTTTGGCTTGGCCGACCGGATCGCGGTGATGTTTGACGGCCAAATCATGGGCGAGCGTCTGCCGGGCCGAACCGATGAAAAGGAACTGGGCCTTTTGATGGCCGGTGTCAACGGAGAGGCCGCGTAACATGGAAGTGATGCCGAAATGGGCCGACGTGGTTCTGATCCCGCTGATCAGCCTGCTGCTGGCGGCGATCCTGTCCGCGCTGGTCATCATCGGCATCGGTGAAGACCCGATTGCCGCCGTCAAACTGATGGTCGAGGGCGCGCTGGGGTCCACCTATGGCTGGGGCTATACGCTGTATTATGCCACCAATTTCATCTTTACGGGGCTTGCGGTTTCGGTCGCCTTTCACGCCCGCCTGTTCAATATCGGCGGCGAAGGTCAGGCAATGCTTGGCGGGCTGGGCGTTGCCCTCGTCTGTATCTATCTGCCCTGGCCGCACTGGTCGCTGGCCCTGATCTTTGCCAGCCTCGCCGGTGCCCTGTTTGGGGCGGCCTGGGCTGCCATCCCCGCCTATCTGCAAGCCCGTCGGGGCAGCCACATCGTGATCACCACGATCATGTTCAATTTCATTGCCGCGGCGGTTCTGAATTATGTCCTGGTCAACCTGATGCGGCCCAAGGGGTCGATGGACCCCGCATCCCAACGATTTCCCGACGCGGTGCACCTGCCATCGTTTCAGGACATGTTCTCGACCGCTGAAACCGCCTTGTTTCGTGGGGCTCCGGTCAATGTCACGTTTTTTGTGGCGGTTCTGGCCTGCGTGGCGGTCTGGCTGCTGATCTGGCGCACCCGTCTGGGCTATGAAATCCGCGCCTATGGCCATTCCGAAACCGGAGCGCTGTACGCCGGTATCTCGCCTTTTCGCATCACCATGATCGCGATGCTGATCTCGGGCGGATTGGCTGGGCTGATGGCGATCAACAACGTGATGGGTGAAGCCGAGCGTCTGGTGCTGAACGCCACCGAAGGCGCCGGGTTCATTGGCATCGCTGTGGCCCTGATGGGGCGCAGCCACCCGTTCGGGGTGTTCCTGGCCGCCATCCTGTTCGGTTTTCTGTATCAGGGCGGCGCAGAGCTGGCCCTGTGGACGACCATCCCGCGTGAGCTGATCGTGGTCATTCAGGCGCTGGTGATCCTGTTCACCGGCGCGCTGGACAATATGGTACGGATGCCTCTGGAGCGGTTGTTCCTGTGGCTGCGTAAAAGGAGCGGCTGATGGATTTTCTGACGATCATCCAGGTGCTGGACAGCACCATACGTCTGGCAACGCCGCTGTTGCTGGCCTGTCTGGCCGGTCTGTTTTCCGAACGTGCCGGGATCTTTGACATCGGGCTCGAAGGCAAGATGCTTGCCGCAGCCTTCTTTTCCGCCGCCGTGGCCGCCATCAGCGGCTCTGTCTGGCTGGGCCTGCTGGCCGGAATCGTCGCCTCGCTGGTGCTGGCGGCACTGCACGGGTTGGCTTCAATCACCTTTCGCGGCAACCAGCTGATTTCCGGCGTCGCGATCAATTTCCTGGCCGCCGGCATGACGGTTCTGATTGCGCAGGACTGGTTCAAGCAGGGCGGGCGCACCCCGTCCTTGCTGACGCAGGGACGCTTTGGCGGCATCGAGTTGCCTTTTGCCATCGGCCCGTCGGACGCCGCGGCATACGGTCGGCCCTTGTCGGAATTGATTTCCGAAACCAACGTGGTCCAGCAAGTGTATTCCGAGCTGATCTCCGGACATTCGATCCTGGTTTACGCCGCTTTTCTCGCCGTTCCGCTGACTTGGTGGATTCTGTTTCGTACCCGCTTCGGTCTGCGCCTGCGCGCGGTCGGGGAAAACCCCGCGGCAGTCGATACCGCGGGCGTTTCCGTGGTCGGTTTGCGTTACGCCGCCGTTGCAATCTGCGGTGTCCTGTGCGGCATTGCAGGGGCCTATCTGGCCACGGCGCTGCAAGCCGGGTTCGTCAAGGACATGACGGCCGGGCGCGGTTTCATCGCCTTGGCCGCGCTGATCTTTGCCAAGTGGCGGCCCTGGCACGCGCTTTACGCCTGTTTGCTGTTCGGTTTTCTGCAGGCCGTCGCCCTGCGGTATCAGAACATCCACCTGGGCAGTTTCGTGATCCCGGTTCAGGTGATGGATGCCCTTCCGTACATTCTGACGGTTGTTATCCTGGCCGGATTTGTCGGCAAGGCGATCCCTCCGCGCGCCGGCGGCGAACCTTATGTGAAAGAACGCTAAGCTGAATTGCCCGTATTCCATCACAGGCCAGCTGGGTTGCTGCTGCATGGCAGCATCCGTGGTTGATTTTGGACGTTAGAGGGGGCTAACAAGGATCATGCAGATCTATCTCCCCATCGCAGAAGTCTCAGTGAACCTGTTCCTGGTTCTTGGGCTGGGCGGGCTAGTTGGCATATTGTCGGGCATGTTCGGTGTCGGCGGCGGATTCATCATGACGCCGTTGCTGTTCTTCATCGGGATTCCCCCCGCCGTCGCCGTCGCAACCGGCGCAAATCAAATCGTCGCCTCGTCGATTTCCGGTGTACTCGCGCATTTCCGCAGAAAGACCGTCGACCTGAAAATGGGCACGGTGCTGCTGATCGGTGGCCTGATTGGCGCGGCTCTGGGCATCGTCGTGTTCAACTATCTGAAAAGCGTGGGTCAGGTCGATCTTCTGGTGCAGATGTGCTATGTCGTCTTCTTGGGCATCATCGGCGCGCTGATGTTCGTCGAAAGCCTGAACGCCATCCGCAAGAGCCGCAAGGCGGGGGGCAAGACCCCGTATGTCCGCCGCCAGCGGACCTGGGTTCACGCGCTGCCGTTCAAGATGCGGTTCCGCACCTCGGGTCTGTATATCTCGGTCATTCCGCCGTTGGGCGTTGGTCTGCTGGTCGGCGTCCTGGCCGCGATCATGGGCGTCGGCGGTGGTTTTATCATGGTGCCGGCGATGATCTATATTCTGGGCATGCCGACCAAAGTTGTTGTCGGCACATCCCTGTACCAGATTATTTTTGTAACCGCCTTTACCACCCTGCTGCACGCCACAACGAATTTTACCGTGGACGTCATTCTGGCTCTGCTGCTGCTGATCGGTGGGGTGATCGGCGCCCAGGTCGGAACGCAGATCGGTTTGCGGATGAAGGCGGAACAACTGCGGGTCCTGCTGGCCCTCATGGTGTTGGTCGTCTGCGGCAAGCTGGCCCTGGACCTGTTGCTGCAACCTCGCGAGCTTTACTCGCTGGCAACTTCCGGAGGCATGTGATCATGCGCCTCGTTCTGTGGCTGGCAGTATTGATGACCCCCGTTTCCCTTGCCGCCGAAGAGGTGGTGCTAGGTCTGAGCAAAGACAAGGTCGCCATCACGACCAGCTTTGACGGATCCGAGATCCTGATTTTTGGTGCGGTCAAACGCGAAGAACCCATTCCCACGGATGCCCCGTTGCAAGTGGTCATAACAGTGGCCGGACCATCCCATCCGATCACGGTTCGGCGCAAGTCGAAACAATTTGGCATCTGGGTCAACACCGATGCGGTCGAGGTCGATCGCGCGCCCAGCTTCTATGCGGTTGCCACGACCGGACCGTTCTCGGAGGTCCTGAGCAATGTCGAAGACCTGCGGCACGGGATCTCCATCAATCGGGCGATCCGCGCGGTTGGTGCCCCTGCGACGATCTCCGATTCAGCCAGCTTTACGGATGCCGTCATCCGGATCCGCAGCAAAGCGGGGCTTTATCAGCAGCTCGAAGGCCAGGTCGCTCTGGATCAACAGACCCTGTTTCGCACCGCGCTCAAGATGCCGGCGGATCTGACCGAAGGCGACTATGATACCCGCATCTTTCTGACCCGCAACGGCAACGTGGTGTCGGAATACTCGACCCGCATAGACGTCCGCAAGGTCGGGTTGGAACGCTGGCTGTTCAGCCTGTCCCGCGAACAACCGCTGGTCTATGGCCTATTGTCTCTGGCCATCGCCATTGCGGCCGGTTGGGGGGCATCCACAGCATTTCGGTTGTTGCGCAGCTAAGTACTGTCGCCCGACAGGACAATGTGCGTCTACCCTCGTCCGATATAGGCCATCTTGGTCGCCATCACCGTCATGAACTGTACATTCGCGTTCAGCGGTAGGCTAGCCATGTGCAGCACCGATTCTGCCGCGTCCCGCACAGACATCGTGGGATCCGGTTCCGCCTGCGGGTCGGCCTTCAGTTTTCTTGCGTTCAAAGCTTCCACCATCGGTGTCTCGGCATTGCCGATATCGATCTGGCCACACGCAATATCGAACGGGCGCCCATCCAGCGACAGACTGCGGGTCAGGCCGGTAATCGCATGTTTTGTGGCCGAATAGGGTATGGAGCCGGGACGCGGCACATGGGCGGCAATCGATCCGTTGTTGATGATGCGCCCGCCCTGTGGGGTCTGGGTCCGCATCACGGCAAAGGCGGCACGTGCGCACAAGAACATCCCGTTCAGGTTTACGTTCACCGCTGCGTACCAGTCCGCGATGTCTATTTCGTCGATCGTCCCTGACGGCGTAAAGATTCCGGCATTGTTGAACAACAGATCCAGACGCCCGACCCTGTCCACAAACGAGTCGAACGCCGCCGCAACCGCGTCCGGGTCGGTTACATCCGCGACGAGGGGAATCGCCTCGGGAAATCGGTCTGCCAATTTCTGCAGCGGCGCAGCGCTGCGCGCCAAAGCGCCGACCCGCCAGCCCCGGTCCAAAAACAATTCTGCTGTCGCGCGGCCAATACCGGAACTGGCTCCGGTGATCAAAACGGACTTCATTGTTCTTCCACATCTAGGGTCAAGGACGGCGCGGCAACACTGCGCAGATCATCGACGCGCAGCCCGTGCGTGGGCTTTGACAGCCTATTGCGTACAACCCAGATGAGCCGCTCCTGCGCGCGGGTAATCGCGACATAGGCCAATCGTTTCCACAGCGGTTGGCCCGCCTCGACCCGCCCCATGCGTGCGGCGACAAAAAGGTCTGGCGCAAACACCTGTACCGTGTCCCATTGCGAGCCCTGCGCCTTGTGGATCGTAACGGCCGCACCGTGCAGAAAGGTTGCGCCCATGCGCGCTGCATAGGGGATAAAAGGTTCTTCTTCGTCGGGCATCTCTATTTTGACAATCGAGGCCGCGCTGACCTGCGGGTCCTCGGCTCCTATGACGTGCAGACGGGAAAAACCCGACCGCTTCCCCGAACCAAGATAGACAACCTGAGCGCCTTTGATCAGCCCGCGCGCCTCGAGGTCGAGCCGTTTCTTACGGTGTTTCAGCGGCAGTTCGATCCCGTCGCAGATCAGCGGCTCACCTTCCAGAAGCGCATCTTCGGGTGCCCCGTGAACGGTTCGAAACGCATTGATCAGCCTGATGCGCGTGGCATTGCGCCAGACAAGAACCGGGCTGCGCGCCATCAGATCGACTTCGACCCGTTGGCCCCAGACTACCCTGTCGTCGCGACCGGCCGTTTCTTCGACCATCCGTTCAAAATCGTGGAACTCGAGTTGCGGGTCGGCCAAAGCGTGTGCCAGATCCAGAATCGGGTTATCCGCATCCTGCCGATGCACCCGGTGCAGTTCCAGTTTGCGTTCGCCCGGAAGGCTGTCAAACACCATGCTTCCCGATTGGTTCACCGGAGCAAGCTGCGCCGGGTCGCCGAACAGAACCAGCGTTGGGAAAATGTCTTTCAAATCCTCGAACTGGCGGTCATCCAGCATTGATGATTCGTCGACGAACCCGATATCGAGCGGGTCTTCGCGACGCTTCCAACCGGTAATGAAATCGGAACCGCGCAATCCTGCAGCAGCCAAGGCCCCTGGAATCGACTTGTTGTTGGCATAAAACGCAGCGGCACGATCCAACGCCTGGTCCGTTAGGGCTTCGATGTCGGGCCGCTCGCCGTTGTTCGCCAACCATTCGGCAATTCGCTCGTATTCCGGATCATAGACCGGAGTATAGAGGATCCGGTGGATCGTGGTGGCCGGCACGCCCCGCAAACGCAAAACGCTGGCGGCCTTGTTGGTCGGAGCAAGAATCGCAAGCGTGCGTTTGTCCTTGCGGCGGCGGCTTTCGAAATCGCCGGACACGATCTCGACGCCAGCCGCTTGCAAAGCATGGTACAGTTCGGCCAGCAGCAAGGTTTTTCCTGACCCCGCCTTGCCAACCAGCGCCATGACGCCCGAGCCACTGTCGCGCGGTGGCGCAAGCAGGCTGTTGTCCAGATCGATTCCCGCGTTCCGCACCAAGTCAGCCACGCTGTCGTAGGCGGCTGCCTGGTCTTCTGAAAAGGTCAGCTTTGGCGCGGTCATGACAAGACCCTACAACCGCGCTTATCGGTTCACCAGATGTCACAGACGTTTTTGGTCTGGATCACGCCGTCATTGCAAACTGCTGTCTCATCGACGCCCCAAACGCTCGGCTAAACCACAGCTTGGACAGTTCGGGCGATATGCCAGCACGGCGGGCGATTTGGGCTTTGGCTTCGGGTGAAAAGGCCCACAGGCCAACGCTGATCTTGTCGCGCCCTTCGCCATCGCTGCCCAACACCTCGGGCGAAGATCCTATCAGGCGATATATCCGCACCATCCGTGCATCAAATACGCCGACGAAGTGGCGAACGCCAAACCCGTTCATGATTTCCCCCCCTGCCAACATCAAGGCGGCGGCAACATTTGAACCGGCTTTGCGCGACAGGCAAAAGCGCGTGCATTCCCAGATCAACGGACTTGAAATGGTGGTCCCACCGGTCAAATGCCCGAACACGTCGTTTACCATCACCGGACCTGTCGTCGGCAGAAAGCGCATCGAACCGCCATGGCTGCCATCGGGCTGCTCCCAGATAACATACAACGGATTCAACCGGTCGTAGCTGTCTTTTTCCTGCCCCTTGGCATCGATATCAACATCCCACCCCAACCGTGTCTTGAACTGGTCGGCCCGGTCTTCAAACATAGTACGCGCAAGTTTCGGATGATTGTGAAGGTCGTTTGCATAAATATAGCGCAGCATGATCATGTCCCCTTGTCGTCCTGGCTGAGAACAAAGGTAGGACAAAGATAGTTAACATAGCGTCAGCAGCCCGCGCGGCGGGTCAAACCACGATTAACCCGCGGCTCATTGCACGGGCTACGGCGTGGGTCGTATTCAATGCGCCCAGCTTGAACCGGGCGCTTTCGATGTAGACACGTAGTGTGTGTTCTGAGATCGAAAGCGTGTCGGCAACCTGTGCCCGGCTGTAGCCCATCGCCAGCAACGTCATCGCATCCACTTCGCGCGGGGACAGCGCTCGGGATTGTTCCGGTTGCCGGGTCTTTTCGAATTCGAGCGCCTTGCGGTTGAAGAAATGTGCAATCAGGATCAAATCCCGACCGTGCGCCTCGGTAAAGTCTGCCCAGATTGCGTCTTCACAATTGTGGCTGACCGTAAATAACGCGAATTGCCCGTTTGGTCCGCGGATCGGAATGGAAAAACCCTGGTTGCCGACACCATACGCCAATGCTT
The DNA here is from genome assembly GCF_000473225.1 of Sedimentitalea nanhaiensis DSM 24252. Taxonomy (GTDB): domain Bacteria; phylum Pseudomonadota; class Alphaproteobacteria; order Rhodobacterales; family Rhodobacteraceae; genus Sedimentitalea; species Sedimentitalea nanhaiensis. The sequence goes on along the minus strand of NZ_KI421509.1, from coordinate 3,288,676 downwards.
CGGTGTGAAAGTGCCGCGCCGCCTTGCTGGACCAGTCCAGCCGCTTCCAATCTACCGGATGGAACCGTTGGAAACAGCCGATAATAACCGGATCGATCCGATGGTAGTTTTGTACGACATAGCGGTCTCTCCATTCATCTGAATATGTTCCGCAGCCGTATTGGTCGCCTGCGCTGTCTACCCAATGATACACCATGTGATCGACGCGAAAGGCATCACGCAGCGCCACAATGATGTCTTGCAGATCCTCAAGCGCGCTGGTGGCGTCCAAGTCCTGTAATATTTGATCCAAGTTGACCGTGTTCGCCATTTAGTTGCGCACGCGCCTCTTCCTTTTGGGACGCGATTTCAGCGGCGGCGATCAGCGTGGTGTCATCCAGCTGTTCGGCCAAGGCACCCAAGCCATTTGCAGAGGCAAATGATTTGAGGTCCGCCAGAACGTCCAGTATCCAGTCATTTTGCATCATCAGAGTCGCCCCGGAGTAGTTAACGAAAGATTAACACAACTCTACCACGAGCGGATATGTTAGGAAATTCGCTGGTTTCCACTCCCCAGAAACAGCGAGGAAGGTAATCGCAAGCCCCTGATATTACAAAACCGGGCATCTCATGCCGAAACGCCCGCGACACAGTGAAGTGATTCGCGGGCGTTTGCAGTGTGGTCAGCTTATCTTAACAAAGGCTTCAGTTGCCGGCGTCGAGCACTTCTTCGATGGTGCGCAAGCCCGTGACTGGCGATTGCACCAATACTGACATGTTTCCGGGCTTGTGCTCGTTTCGCAGCATCTTCATATGCGCCTGTGGCAGGTCGGCCCAAGAGAACACCTCGGACATGCAAGGGTCGAGCCGTCGCTCCAGCATCAATTTGTTCGCAGCGCTGGCCTGCTTGAGATGGGCGAAGTGGCTGCCCTGAAGCCGCTTTTGATGCATCCACATGTACCGCACGTCAAAGGTCAGGTTGAACCCCGAGGTGCCGGCGCAAATTACAACCATGCCGCCCTTCTTGACCACCAGGGTCGACACCGGAAAGGTTGCTTCGCCCGGATGCTCAAAGACCATATCCACGTTCACACCTTTGCCGGTGATGTCCCAGATCGCCTTGCCAAACTTGCGCGCTTCTTTGAGCCAGTCGTTATATTCCGGCGTGTTGACCGTGGGCAGTTGACCCCAACATTTGAAGTCGCGCCGGTTGATCACACCCTTGGCACCAAGATCCATGACGAAGTCGCGCTTGCTCTCATCCGAAATCACGCCGATCGCATTGGCCCCTGCGGTATTGATCAGCTGGATCGCATACGAGCCCAGCCCGCCCGACGCCCCCCAGACCAGAACATTCTGCCCGGGCTTCAGATCGTGCGGCTCATGGCCAAACAGCATGCGATAGGCCGTGGCAAGCGTCAGCGTATAGCAGGCGGCCTCTTCCCAGGTCAGATGCTTGGGCCGCGGCATCAGCTGCTGCGCCTGCACCCGCGTGAACTGGCTGAACGATCCGTCAGGCGTCTCGTATCCCCAGATTCGCTGGCTGGGCGAATACATCGGATCGCCGCCGTTGCATTCTTCATCGTCGCCATCGTCCTGGTTACAGTGCACCACGACCTCGTCGCCAACCTTCCAGCGCTTGACCTTGTCGCCAACCGCCCAGACGATGCCTGCGGCATCGGAACCGGCAATGTGGTAAGGTTGTTTATGGCCGTCAAACGGGCTGATTGGTTTTCCCAATGCGGCCCAAACCCCGTTATAGTTTACGCCTGCGGCCATCACCAGAACCAGCACATCATGGCTGTCCAGCGTCGGCACTTCCACGACCTCTTGCAGCATTGCCGTGTCGGGTTCGCCGTGGCGTTCCTTGCGAATGGCCCATGCATACATCTGCTTGGGAACATAGCCCATGGGCGGCAGTTCGCCAATTTCATACAGGTCCTTTTCAGGTGCCTCGTAGGGGGCAATGTCGCTGTTGGTGTCCAAAGCCATGCTGGCCTCCTTTATGCTCGTGGTCGCTGCGATGCAGAATCACATTTATCAGATTGGGATATGAACAGCCACGCAATATTGCAACAGCAATCCGCCCCATTTGGTAATTTTATGACCCTGCGACCGCAGAATAATCCTTCGCAACCGCAGAATAATCCTTCGCAACCGCAGAATCCACCTTGGCCGGGGTGGGCATGAGATGACGGATCGAATTGGCATAAAAGCGCAGAATGTCCACCTGCCCCGCATCCGGAACATACCGGCCCCGCTCTGATCTCAGGATCTTTCGCTCTACCAGCTGGCGCACTCCCACCTCGACCGCATAGACCCGATTGTTACGGGGCAGATGCGTGTGGGCATCCGGGCTCATGTTCAAAACCTTCGCAAATCCCAATTCAATCTCTTCACGCGTCATAGGCCCGTTCTGCATAACGAGCCACGCCACCAGAGGTACAGGCAGAATCGGCACGATGGCACCGATATCCCGCATCAACATCCGCGCCAGCGGCACAGTTGGATCCCCGTCCACACGCGCGACAACCGCCCGCAGAGACACCGGCTTGCCAAAGCTGACGGCGGCATAGCCAAACCGGTGATAGCGCCCGGTCGCACGCAACCACACTTGCTTCAGAGCCTTGCCGGTCACTACTCCAATACTTGCCTTGAACCGCCCCTTGGGGTCCCTGGCGGCCGCCACAAGAATACGATCTTCCAGCACGCGGTCATAGTTCAGCGCAACCGGCACAAAGACGACATCCCGGCCTTCGGGGTCAAACTCATCGACGATGTATTTCAGCAAACCCAGTTTTGGCGGCATCAGCGCCCCGGACTGGCTCAGCCCTCCTTCGGGAAACATCGCTTGGGTCACCCCTGCGTCGGTGGCCAATCTGACGTAGCGGGCCAGAACCTTGCGATACAGTTCGTTGCGCGATTTGCGACGAATGAAATACGCCCCCATTGCCCGGATCAGCCCGCTGAGCGGCCAGACCTGCGCCCACTCCCCCACCGCATAGGACAAGGCGGACCGTTCCGCAGCCAGATAGGTCACCAGCACGTAGTCCATGTTGCTGCGGTGGTTCATGACAAAGATCACAGTCGCCTCGGGATCAATGGCCTTCAGGCCGGCTTCGTCCTGATGGCCCAGACGCACGCGATACAGCGCGTTCGACAGAAACCGCGCCGCCCGGATGGCAAAGCCGAAATAGGCCGAGGCGGAAAACGAGGGCACGATCTCTCGCGCATAGCGGCCGGCCTCCTCAAACGCGACGCTTTCGGGAATGCCTTGCGCGCGCGCATGATCGCTGACCGCCTGACTGACCATGGGGTCATAAATCAGCCGTTGGATCATGTCGTACCGGCGCGCCAACTTGAACGGCTGGATCGGACGCTCCAGCCTTTGGTTCACCCGCGCCACAACGCGCTCCAGCCTGCGGCGGAAAAACCACCGCACCGAAGGAATCATCACCTTGTCCAATGCCGCTATCAGGGCAAAGCCCAGGATCAGCATCAGCAGCCAAAGGGGTATTTCCACGGATTGCGTCATTCACGCAACTTGACAGTAAACGGAACGGCTCACAATGTTTTCAACCACCACGGATGCCGCGACGCAGCGAATTGACATATGCCGAAAATTTCTGTTTAGACGTCTGTGACGTAATATTATTGCTCAAGTGACTCGCGAGGCTCGAAATGACGCAGATGCAGAAAGACCGCCCATGGCTGATCCGGACCTATGCGGGTCATTCCACTGCGCAGGCCAGCAACGCCCTGTACCGCGGCAACCTGGCCAAGGGCCAGACGGGCCTGTCGGTCGCCTTCGATCTGCCGACACAGACCGGATATGACAGCGATCACACCCTGTCACGCGGCGAAGTCGGCAAGGTCGGCGTTCCGGTGGCGCATCTCGGGGATATGCGCGCGCTGTTCGATCAAATCCCGCTTGAACAGATGAACACGTCGATGACGATCAATGCCACGGCACCTTGGCTGCTGGCTCTCTATATTGCGGTCGCAGAAGAACAGGGCGCCGACATCAGCAAACTGCAAGGTACGGTTCAGAACGATCTGATCAAGGAATACCTAAGCCGGGGGACTTACGTCTGCCCACCCAAGCCGTCGCTCAAGATGATCGCGGACGTAGCCGAATACTGTTATACGAACGTCCCTAAATGGAACCCGATGAACGTGTGTTCCTATCATTTGCAAGAGGCCGGCGCGACGCCGGAACAGGAATTGGCCTTTGCGCTCGCAACCGCAATCGCCGTATTGGACGAATTGCGTCCCCGCGTGCCCGCCCAGGATTTCCCAATGCTGGTTGGCCGTATTTCATTTTTTGTCAACGCAGGCATCCGTTTCGTGACCGAAATGTGCAAGATGCGCGCCTTTGTCGATCTGTGGGATGAAATCTGCGAAACCCGCTATGATGTAGACGATGCCAAGATGCGCCGCTTCCGCTATGGGGTACAGGTCAACTCTCTGGGTCTGACCGAGCAGCAGCCGGAAAACAACGTCTATCGCATTCTGATCGAGATGCTGGCAGTCACCCTGTCCAAAAATGCCCGTGCCCGCGCTGTGCAATTGCCCGCCTGGAACGAGGCATTGGGTCTGCCACGCCCCTGGGATCAACAATGGTCGATGCGGATGCAGCAAATCCTGGCCTATGAAACCGATCTGTTGGAATTCGACGACCTGTTTGACAACAATCCTGCCGTAGATGCCAAGGTCGAGGAACTCAAGGCGGGTGCGCGGGCCGAACTGGCCAATCTGGACAGCATGGGCGGCGCGATCTCTGCCATCGAATACATGAAGTCGCGGCTGGTCGAATCCAATGCCGACCGTCTGAACCGGATCGAGGCAGGGGAAACCACGGTTGTCGGTGTGAACAGGTTCACCACCACCGAACCCTCGCCCCTTATGAGCGAGGACGGTGGGATCATGGTTGTAGACCCCGCAGTCGAACAAGAGCAGATCGACCGACTGAATGCCTGGCGCGCGCAGCGCGACGATACAACGGTCACCGCAGCCTTGCGAACGCTGCGCGAAGCCGCCGCCAGTGGCGCAAATGTGATGGAACCGTCGATTGCCGCCGCCAAGGCCGGTGCGACCACCGGCGAATGGGCCGAACAGATGCGGCAGGTTTTCGGCACCTATCGTGGGCCAACCGGTGTTTCCGGATCGCCGTCAAACAAGACCGAAGGCCTGGACGAAATTCGGGAAGCGGTCAACGCGGTCAGCGATCGGTTGGGCCGTCGGCTGAAGTTTCTGGTCGGCAAACCAGGGCTGGACGGTCATTCCAACGGTGCCGAACAGATCGCGTTTCGGGCACGCGATTGTGGCATGGACATATCTTACGACGGAATTCGCCTGACGCCCGAAGAAATTGTTGCCAGGGCGATATCCGAAAATGCACATGTCGTTGGTCTCTCGATCCTGTCCGGAAGCCATATTCCTTTGGTTCAGGAATTGGTGATGCGAATGAACGAAGCGGGACTATCTCGGATTCCGGTGATCGTGGGTGGAATTATTCCAGATGATGACGCCCAAAGGTTGATGGAAATTGGCATTTCCAAGATTTACACGCCCAAGGATTTTGAGTTGAACACGATCATGATGGATATCGTATCTTTGGCCGATCCAAAGGCGATTGCCGCTCAATAGGTCGATTTTTGCCAATAGGCGAAAAATGGCACTGATATAATTGAAAAAAACGTTACTATGCTCTGTAGCGGGGTAGAACTAGCCCGTTGCGGAACAAAAAAAGGAACGACGAATGGCAATTGATCTGAAGTCAATGTCGCGCAAGGATCTGAACCAGCTTAAAAAAGATATCGACAAGGCTCTGAAAGATGCTGAGCTTCGCGAACGCCGGGAGGCTCTTAAAGCCGCCGAAATGGCCGCAGCGGAATACGGTTTCTCGCTTGATGAGCTGTCCAGTGACAAAAAGGTGCGCGGCACCGCAAAAGCTTTGAAAGCCATGCCAAAGTACCGCAATCCCGAAAACCCAGAGCAAACCTGGTCGGGCCGCGGGCGCAAACCGAAATGGATTCACGATGCACTGGCGAAGGGCGTCAAGATTTCCGATCTGGAAATCTGATCACACCGGAGCCAATCCATGACAATTCATATCGGCGCCGAGCAGGGTGCCATTGCAGAAACGGTGCTGCTCCCCGGCGATCCCTATCGCGCGAAATGGGCTGCGGAAACCTTTCTGAGCGATGTACAACTGGTCAATCAGGTGCGTGGGATGCTGGGGTTCACCGGTACGTGGAACGGGCATCGTGTAACCATCCAGGGCAGCGGTATGGGAATGCCGTCACTGTCGATCTATGTCAACGAACTGATCCGGGACTACGATGCCAAGACCTTGATTCGGATAGGATCTTGTGGCGGCATGCAGGATCATGTCGCGGTTCGGGACGTGATCGTGGCGATGACGGCCAGCACGGTGACGACACCGTCGCGGGGGATCTTCAAAGAGTTCAATTTCGCGCCTTGTGCGGATTGGTCTTTGTTGCGCGCCGCCGTGACCGCCGCTGAGGAACGGGGCACCAAAACCCATGTCGGCGGGATTTATTCGTCAGATGTTTTCTACGACGAACGTCCCGATCTGAATGAACAAATGGTGCGTCACGGTATTCTGGGCGTCGAGATGGAAGCGGCGGAGTTGTACACTTTGGCCGCGCGCTATGGACGTCGTGCGCTGGCGGTTCTGACGGTGTCCGATCACCTGATCACCGGTGAAGCACTGCCTTCGGATCAGCGCGAAACCAGTTTCGGCGATATGGTCGAGATTGCGTTGACGGCTGCGTTCAACACATAAACAGCGGCACAGGGCGGGGAGGAAATCCGCCCTGTGCCAAGCCTACATACCCCGTACATACGCCGTACCTACGCAGCGTGCCGCCCATCCGCCCCGGCATCATCGCCCGTGCGAGCGGTCATATCCGTTGGCTGGCGGGCGGGACCATCCGGTCAGCGCATCGGCGGACGGTGCAAAAATCTCGACCAGCAGCGGATGGCAGGATGCCGTATCGCTGGAATGCTCGGAACTGCAATCGCCACCTGGACAGGCGCTGAGGCCACCCAGCAGGTCGATCTCGGCAAAGAGTTCGAGATAATCGCCCGGACGTACCGGGCTGGCCTTCATGAAATACTGGCCGGTGTCGCGCGTAAAGCCGGTGCACATGAACACGTTCAGAACGTCGTGCACATGCAGTTCAGCCTGCTCCAGAGAAATCTCCAGATGATCCGCCAGGGCGCGGGTCAGGTTGGAATGGCAACAGTGATGATATTGCCCGCCTGACAGCAGGTTGCCGGTATAGGGGTCGCAACGGGTGCCGATCACGTCATGTACCGACCCGCCAAATGCGTCCTTGCCGTACCAATCCAGCGTGTCGGTGACGATGGTGGCCATGGGCCGCAGATGGGGAAAGCTGCTCCACATGCGCTGGCCGGTGGTCAGGTGGGTGCCGTGCAGGGCGCGGGTCTTGCCGGAATAGAACCGCTCGGTCAGATCGCTCGCATTCCACAGGTTCAGATCGCCGACCTGCGGCCCCTGGACACTGGTGATACGAAAGAAATGCCCGGCCGGTACGGTGAAACAGGCGGCGGTGCGAGGCGGCACCAGCACTTCGCCGGTCCTGACCGCGTCCGCGCGGGCGGCCCGGTACAGCGCCAGATCAGGGTGCGGCAAGTCGTCGGTAGGATAGCAGATGACGGGCGGAATGGCGCGACGAGAGTCGGCATCTGCGGGGGGATCAAAGGGCATCTGGCACGCTCCGTGGATGTCTGATCCCGAGAGTGCGCCAGACGGGCGGGCAAGGAAACCCCTGCCCTGCCAGATCTTCTCGCTGTAGAGCCCCAGGCGATTCCTGCTGACCCGGACCCGTTTTAGATCACCACGATGTCCAGCGGCGGGAAGCCATTGAAACCGATCGAGGCGTAGGTCGAGGTATAGGCACCGCAGTTGCGGATCAGGACCCGATCACCCGACCGCAGACCCAGCGGCAGAGCCACGGGGCGTTTTTCATACAGCACGTCGGCGCTGTCACAGGACGGACCGGCCAGAATGCAGGGGCCGGTGCTCTCGTGATCGCGGTCGGTGACGAACTGATAGCGGATCGCTTCGTCCATGGTTTCGGCCAGCCCCGAAAATTTTCCGATGTCCAGATAGACCCAGCGGTGCAGATCACTGTCCGACTTGCGGCTGACCAGCAGCACTTCGGCGGCGATCATGCCAGCTTCGGCCACCATGCCCCGGCCCGGTTCGGCCATGATCTGCGGCACGTCGCCGAACCGCTGGGTAATCAGGTCGATGACCTTGGCGGCATAGGGGGTGGGCGATTCGATTTCTTCGCCGTAGAACGCAGGGAAACCGCCGCCGATGTTCAGCAGGGTCAGGTGGTGACCGGCGGCTTTGGCGTCAAACCAGATCTGCGCCACCTGATCCAGGGTTGTGGTCCACATTTCGGCCTGCCGGGTCTGGCTGCCGACGTGGAACGAGAACCCGACCGGGTCCAGACCCAGTTCGACCGCCATATCCAGCAGCTTGATCGCCTTATCCCGCGCGCAGCCGAATTTGCGCGACAGAGGCCAGTCGGCCTGAGACGCATCGACGATCAAGCGGATATAGACGCGGGAGCCGGGCGCATGCTCGGCGATCTTTTCCAGCTCTTCCTCGGCATCTGCCGCAAACAGGGTGACCCCGGCGTGATAGGCAAATGCAATATCCGAAGCGCGTTTGATCGTGTTGCCGAAAGAGATGTGATCGACATCCGCACCCAGCGACAGGCACAGTTCGATTTCTGCACGGCTCGCGGCATCAAAGCCCGAGCCCAGATTCACCAGCTCTTCGATGATTTCGCGCTGCGGGTTGGCTTTGACGGCATAGTGGATCTGCGCACGGCCCAGACCGGCCTGCAGGGCGCGGAACTGGCGGGCCACGGCCGCGATGTCCAGAACCAGCGTCGGACGCTCAAACCGGGCGGTTTGCAGGAAGGTCTCGATACGGTTCAGAGGGGCGACGGGCGCAATACGTGCGGCTGCCGACAAATCGGTTACGATAGCGTTCATGGTCATCTCCAACAGACCCGGCCATATATGACCGCTCACTTCTATTCAGAGACGTTACCGTCGCTACGTAACCATGGGGGCTAACCCTGGGGACAGAGGCGCGTGCGTTGGCGTCTTATTCGCGCATATCGGGCCAAACGCGATTCCAATCAAGAGGGAAAATTGGCCTGTTTCAATTTTTATGCGTTCCGGGGCCTCAGTCCGAATTGCGTGGCACGCGCGCCACACAATGACGCGGTGGGGTGCCATTGTCGGTCCGGGTCTGCCCGCCACAGCTGGCACAGCTATATCGACCGGGGCCAGCGGCGCGATCGGCGCGCCACCGGCAGTTGCGGGTCAAGCTGCTGCCGCGACGGCTCAGATAAACCCAGAACAGCAGACCGATGCCCAGCGGGATCAGCAGGAACAGCATTGCGCCGCCCGCCCGATCCGCAGGCCGCTTGGGTCAGGCCGCCGGAGCATATTCGTAATATTCCACCTGAGCCTTTCTGGCATCCGGTGTGGGGGCTTTGGGTGTGTAATAGGCATAGGCCTGCTCCAGCGCTTCAACAGCTTCGCGGGCCTTGACGTCGGGCAGCTTTGTCAGGGTGTTCATGGGTCTCTCCGAGGGGTGTTGTCCCTCCCCAACGCCAATTTAGTCCTTGCTCACACAATTTGCACCCGATGATTGGACAATGCAGCCATGCGTGATCCGAAGGGCCGGCGCGCCCATGGTCACACCACCATCATGTGACCGGCCAGCCCCAGACCGAATCCCGCCACCGCGCCAAGGGGTGGAGCCCAGTGGCGTTCCAGCGGCACCTGCGGAGCGACATCTTCGAACAGCAGGTACAGGATGCCGCCACTGGCAAACATCATCACCGCCCCCAGATGCGCCGGATGATCCGCCAGATAGGTGCGCCCAAGATGCGCCGCCAGTGGACCGATCGGCACCATGAACACGAACAGCACCAGCAGCCTCATGCGCGAGGCTCCGCCGTCCTGGGCCATTTCGCGGAAGGCGTTGAACCCTTCGGGCAGGTTCTGCAGTGCAATCAGCACCGCCATCAGGATGGCCAGCTCCAGGTTGTCCGCGAGCAACGCGCCCAGGGCCATCGCCTCGGGTACATAATCGAGCATCATCGCCAGAAATTGCGCCGCGTGGCCACCTCTGGCTGCAAGCGTCCGGTCGATGAGAAAGAACGCCAGCCCGCCCAGTGCGAACCACACCAGCGTCGGCGCGATCGCCAGGCGGGCCGCCCCTTCGGGCACCAGCACAAGCGCCACCGCCGACATCAACGCACCGCCGCCAAAGGCGACAACCGAATGGCGGAACTCTTCCTGCAGCCAACCGGGCAGAAAGCGGTCATAGGTGGACAGGGCCGCGCCAATAGGGATCGAGGCCCCGGCGAGTGTGGCCAGGGCCGTCGCGATATAGAATTCGTCGCTGATCATCGCCATTTGCCCGTTGAACCGGGGCTAGACGGCGCGTTCGACCATCATCTTTTTGATTTCAGCAATCGCCAGCGCCGGGTTCAGCCCCTTGGGGCAAGTCTTGGCACAGTTCATGATGGTGTGGCAGCGGTACAGCTTGAACGGATCTTCCAGCTCGTCCAGACGCTCGCCGGTGGCTTCGTCGCGCGAATCGATGATCCAGCGATAGGCATGCAGCAGGGCGGCGGGACCGAGGTAGCGGTCGCTGTTCCACCAGTAGGACGGGCAGGATGTCGAGCACGACGCGCACATGACGCATTCATAGAGACCGTCGAGTTTCTTGCGGTCTTCGATGGACTGTTTCCATTCCTTGGCCGGGCGATTGGTCTTGGTTTCCAGCCAGGGCATGATGCTGGCGTGCTGGGCATAAAAATGCGTCAGGTCCGGGATCAGATCCTTGACCACCTCCATGTGGGGCAGCGGATAGATTTTGACGTCGCCCTTGATCTCGTCCAGCCCATAGATACAGGCCAGCGTGTTGATGCCGTCGATGTTCATAGCGCAGGATCCGCAGATGCCTTCGCGGCACGAGCGGCGGAAGGTCAGGGTCGGGTCGATCTCGTTCTTGATCTTGATCAGCGCGTCCAGAACCATGGGGCCGCATTTGTCCATGTCGAGAAAATAGGTGTCGACGCGGGGGTTCTGACCGTCGTCCGGGTTCCAGCGATAGATCTGCACCTTGCGCAGATTGGTGGCCCCTTCGGGCTTGGGCCAGGTTTTGCCGGTGGTGATCCGCGAATTTTTCGGCAGAGTCAGTTGGACCATTGGGTTGCCTCCTGGGGAATGGCGGGTTTTGCAGTCAAAGACGCAAATTGGGGGAACGGGGCGGGCATCATGCGGGCTCCGAGACAAACAGGGAATGCTGGGCGGTGACCAGATCGGCGACACGGCGGCGCGCCGGCCTTTCCAGACCCAGAGTGTTGAGCAGGCGCAGGAATTCCAGCGCCCCGGCGTTCAGGGCCGGATTGCTGCGCGCCCGTTGTGGTTTCAGTGCGGCGATGTCGTCCGCGGTCAGCCCGGCGTGGCGCAACAACTGGCTGCCGGGACGCGTGGGGTCGGTTTCGTCCTCGACCCGGAAGATGCGAACCCGCTCCGCCCCCAGATGGCCGATCAGACGCTGGCACAGATCATCCCATGTACCGCAACCGGCGGTTTCGGCCAGAAAATCCGCCAGTGGTTTGCCGTACCGGTCCGAACGCACCGCCTGACCGTAAACGCTGTGTTTCCAGTCGGCCATGTCGCGGGTGTAGAGCACAAAGTCACAGTCCATCGGCGCAAAAGCGTCTGTCAGGACGGTGACAATCGTTTCCAGATGCGGATACAGCGTATTGGTGCCACCATTACCCAGCATCGCGCCGGGCAGGTTTTCGTGGCTGATCAGCACCGGCGTGGTCCCATCCGCCAGTTGATCGCGCAACTGACGCGCGGTTTCGGCCAGCGCTGTGCGGGTCTTGGCATTGGGGGTCAGGCTGAACCGGGTCGCAGCACGCCCCAGATCGCGGGTCACGGACCCTTTGGTCGGGGTCAGCACAGTCAGCCGGTCGGCCAGGGCCGCCCCGTTGCGCCCCAGCATATGGTGCAGCGCAGTCGAGCCGGTTTTCTGAACACCCAGATGGAGGATCAGCCGCCGGCCCGTGGATATGCTTGCGTGCGGTGCCAATTCGCGCGCCTCAGAACGTCCGTGCCTTGGGGGCGATTTTCTTCAGCGCAATGCCGCCCTCGGCCTCGGTGGTCAGCGGGTCGACCACAACCGGACGATGCGCCAGCGTCACATCCTTGCCGTTGACCCGGCTGATGGTGTGCACGCGCCAGTTCTCGTCGTCGCGGGTGGCAAAGTCTTCATGCGCATGCGCACCCCGGCTTTCATGCCGGGCCTCGGCCCCGACGATGGTGGCCAGCGCATTGGGCATCAGATTGGTCAGCTCCAGAGTCTCCATCAGGTCGCTGTTCCAGACCAGACTGCGGTCGGTGACCTTGAGGTCATCCAGCTTGGCGGCGATGGTGTCCATCTTCTGCACCCCCTCGGCCAGGGTTTTGGAGGTGCGGAACACGGCGGCGTCAGCCTGCATGCATTTCTGCATTTCCAGCCGCAGTTCCGCTGTCGGCACACCCCCATTTGCGTTGCGCAGCCTGTCAAAGCGATCAAACGCCGCATCCACCGAGGCCTGATTGAGTGTCGGGTTGGGCGCATCGGCGTCCACCACCTTGCCGGCACGAATCGCGGCGGCGCGGCCAAACACCACAAGGTCGATCAACGAGTTGCTGCCCAGACGGTTGGCACCATGCACCGAGGCGCAGCCTGCTTCGCCCACGGCCATCAGGCCGGGAACAACGGCGTTCTGGTCCTGTTCCGTCGGGTTCACCACCTCGCCCCAATAGTTCGTCGGGATGCCGCCCATGTTGTAATGCACCGTCGGGATCACCGGGATCGGTTCCTTGGTCACGTCGACCCCGGCAAAGATACGCGCGCTTTCCGAGATGCCCGGCAGACGTTCGTGCAAGGCTTCGGGCGGCAGGTGCGACAGGTTCAGGTGGATATGGTCGCCTTCGGCGCCGACACCGCGGCCTTCGCGGATTTCCATCGTCATCGAGCGGCTGACATAGTCGCGGGGGGCAAGGTCCTTGTAGTTGGGCGCGTAGCGCTCCATGAACCGCTCGCCTTCGGAATTGGTCAGATACCCGCCCTCGCCGCGCGCGCCTTCGGTGATCAGGCAGCCCGAGCCGTAGATGCCGGTGGGGTGGAACTGAACGAATTCCATATCCTGCATCGGCAAACCCGCGCGAGCGATCATGCCGCCACCGTCACCGGTGCAGGTGTGCGCCGATGTGGCACTGAAATAGGCGCGGCCATAGCCGCCGGTGGCCAGCACGACCATCTTGGCGTTGAAGACATGCATGGTGCCGTCGTCGAGCTTCCAGCAGACGACGCCCTGGCATTGCCCGTCGTCGGACATGATCAGGTCGATGGCGAAATATTCGACGTAGAATTCGGCGTTGTTCTTCAGGCTTTGGCCATAAAGCGTGTGCAGGATGGCATGGCCGGTGCGGTCGGCGGCGGCACAGGTGCGCTGCACCGGGGGACCATCGCCGAATTCGGTGGTGTGCCCGCCAAACGGGCGCTGATAGATCTTGCCCTCTTCGGTGCGCGAAAACGGCACGCCGTAATGCTCCAGCTCGTAGACCGCCTTGGGCGCTTCGCGAGCAAGGTATTCCATCGCGTCGGTATCGCCCAGCCAGTCGCTGCCCTTGACGGTGTCGAACATGTGCCATTGCCAGTTGTCCGGACCCATGTTGGACAGCGAGGCGGCAATGCCACCCTGGGCGGCCACGGTATGGCTGCGGGTCGGGAACACCTTGGTCACGCAGGCGGTGCGCAGCCCCTGTTCCGCCATCCCCAGGGTGGCGCGCAGACCGGCACCGCCGGCCCCGACCACAACGACGTCATATTCATGTGTTTCGTATTCGTAAGCAGCCATGTGTCAGCGTCTTTCGTTGCGGGTTAGAGCGCGATGCGCGCGATAGCAGTCAAAGCGCGATACGCGCTATGGCAAACAGGCCGGTTGCCGCTGCGGCGTAGGACAGGCAGATCACGCCAATGATCAGCACCTTTTGCGCCAGACCGTGCACGTAATCCTCGATCAGCACCTGCGCGCCATCGGCAAAATGCTTGAAGCCCACGATCATGGTGAGCGCGGCGACGATCGCGGGGAACGGCCGTGAGAAATGGTCGATCACCGCGTCATGCGGCGCGCCCAGCATCGGACCGAAGGTAAAGACAAACAGCGGAATCAGGATCAGCAGCGCGACCGAGCTGACCTTCATGGCCCAGAAATGGGCGACCCCGGATTTGGCCGAGCCCATGCCCACGGCGCGTTTGCGGTCGGTGAGGTAATTCATTGATACGTCTCCGTTACGCGATGACGACGAGGGTCAGCAGAGTCAGGACGACCGAGCCGCCGATGACCGCATAGCCCAGTTTATAGGCGGTGGGGATGTCCAGGCCGATGGCATTGTCCCAGATCAGGTGCCGCACACCGGCCAACAGGTGATACCACAGCGCCCACAGCGACAGGGTCATGATCAGATCGCCAAGGAACGAGGTGATGACCGCATCGGCCAGCGCAAAGGCTTCGGGCGAAGTTGCAGCGGCAAGGAACCACCAGACGATCAGCATTGCAGCCAGCAGCAGGGCGTTGCCCGTGATCCGCGTCAGGATCGATGTCAGCGAGGTCAACTGGGGGCGATAGATCGTGAGATGTGGCGAAAGCGGGCGTTTGCCCCGGTTCACATCGGCCATGACAACTCCTTTTGCGGTCAGCGCTGGCTTGTTTTTATACCTTTTTCAGCCGCTGTCACCCGCATCGCACATATCAAGGCGCGGTTTTTTGGCGCGGTTCGGCACAAATCACACGGTCTGTGATCACAGCGCGGCAACCTGTGATCACAGGATTGGGCGCGAATCATGTTGCCCGGCATTCGGGCGCGTCATTGCCCCGGTACAAAGCCCCGGGCGGTCTGACGTGTGACTTCGCGCAGCAGTTTCTTGCGGATCCGCGCGGGATATTCGGCAAAGCTGCGGGCCGGGACCACAAACGCCCCCTCGCCCACAATCACATTCTCGTAGAAATAAGCGGTGAGATCCGATTCGCTGGCCTCGATGGCGATGGCGTTGACAGTGATTCCCGCTCGTTTCAGGCCGGGATGCAGCGCAGTCGGCGCAATGCCTTCGTTGGACAGCCCATCGCCGGAAATGTCGATCAGGTGACGTTTGCAATGGCCGACCTGCTGAAAGGCGGGCATCACAAAGGCCAGCGCCTCGCCGATGGCGGTGGAATAGTTGCGCCAGATCCGGTTATCGGCGGCGACCCGGTCGGCGAACTGATCCAGCGCGGCAAAGCTGTCGATCCGCATCCAGGGGACGGTGATCTGCTGGCGGCTGGACCCGGTCCATTGCACCAGCATGACCTCGGCCCGACCGCGCACCAGAGCTTCGGAAATGACCCCATCGCGCAAAGCCGCGGCCAGACCGTCCATCTGGATGCGATATTCCTGTGCATCCACCGATCCGGACACATCCACCGCCAACGCCAGTGCCAGATCGCAGCACACTGCCGGCCCGCCAAGGACCGTGAGAAGAGATGCAACAGTCAGGCGCATGGGCCAACAGTAGCCCGGTTTGCTGACCTTGTCCTGCCATGTCGCAGCGATCACACCAAAGTTCCCCTGAACCGGCAAGCCGGATCAGACGCTGTTACCTCTGAAAACAAAGTACATGCCGATGGCAATCAGCGTCACCTGAAACTCCATCCCACCCAGCGGATGGGTGGCGGTTGGCGCAAAGCTCCATTGCCCCCAATGTGCCACGGAAATCGCACCGATCAGCACCGCAATGGCGCACAGGCCGCCAAGGCGCGTCATCAGATCGCCCAACTGGCTGGTCATCAGACCGCCCAGACACAGCGCAACCGGGGCGGTCAGTTCCACCATGGCGGCGACGGTCAGAATCTCGGGCGACAGGCCAAAATTCTGGGCCGTGGCCGCAGGATCGCCCAGCTTGCCAAGCCCGTGGAACAGAAATGTCGCCGAAAGCGCGGCACGCAGCAGCCAATGCGCCATCGGCGCATCGGTGGTGGCAATGATTTCAATGTTGTCGGGAAGATAGTCCAATTCTTTATGGCGTTCGGTCACAGTTTCACCCTCTTTATGGCGTGTCCCTCACCATTCCGCGAGCATAACAGATTCGGCCCCGCTTGTGCGGGGCTGATTGCGATGTGATCGATATTGTGACCGCTTACAGCGGCATCAGTGCCCAATAATCCAGATCGAGCAGCACATGAGAGCGGTATTTGCCATCTTCGCCGCGCAGATCGAACGGCGCATGGCCTTTGGTCGCGACCAGCCTCAGGCGAATCGCCCCGACGCCGGGCGCGGCGGTTGGTGCCTTGTCCAGCACTTCGGACCAGGCATGGATCGTATCGCCAGACAGGCAGGGGTTGGCGTGCGCGCCCGCGTTCAGTCCGGCAACCATCTGCGCATTGGCCAGCCCGTTAAAGGACAGCGCACGTGCCATGGAAATCACGTGACCGCCATAGATCAGGCGGGTGCCATCGGGACGCGCCCCGACGTCAAAATGCACCTTGGCGGTGTTCTGCCACAGACGGGTGGCCATCATGTGTTCGGCTTCCTCGACGGTGACGCCGTCGACATGGTCGATCTGCTCACCGATGGCATAATCGCCCCAGCGGTGCGGCTCGCCCGCCAGCGCAAAATCGTAGCCGGTGAAATCCAGCCCCTGCGGAATCGCGAGCGACGCCGGCTCTACCGCCTTGGCCAGTTCGGGCACCACCGGGTCGGGTGCGGCGGCGTCCGTGTCGCGTTTGCGCACCATGACCCAGCGCACATAGTCCATCACCACTTCGTCGCGCTGGTTCATTCCGCGGGTGCGCACCCAGACCACACCGGTCTTGCCGTTGCTGTTCTGCTTGACCCCGATCACCTCGGAGACCGACCGCAACGTGTCGCCGGGATAGACCGGCACCCGCCAGCGCCCCTCGCCATAGCCCAGATTGGCGACAGCATTCAGCGACACATCCGGCACGGTTTTGCCGAAAACCACGTGAAAAGCGGCCAGATCATCCAGCGGGCTGGCGGGCAGACCGCAGGCGCGGGCGAACTCGTCTGACGAATACAGTGCGTGCCGGGCCGGATACAGCGCGTGATACAGCGCCCGCTCGCCACCCGATACCGTGCGGGGCACCGCATGAGCCAGCACGTCGCCGACGGCGTAATCCTCGAAAAAGCGGCCCGGATTGGTCTTGGCGATGGTGTCAGCCGGCATTCATTGCTCTCCCAGTTTCATGTCGGGGGTATAGTCGGCGGCAACCTCCTTGATCACCGCCTGGCCACAGCGCATCACGCCATACGTGGCGTCAAAACTCTGGGTCGGCGACCCGTAGAGCGTCCATCCCTGGGCCAGCGCCTTGCTGACTTTGTGGCAAAAGGCCGATGTGTCCTGTTCCGACAGGAAGCGATACAGCGTGCTCATGTAAGGATCCTGTTCTGCCCTTAACCGGGGAAGGGCCAGTAGCCCAGCCAGCCGTGAATATAGCCGATCACCGCCAGCAACACGATGGATGCCGCCATGAACATGGCATCCTTGGCCAAGGTTCCCGGCTCGCCCGGTGCCCACTCGGGCTCGGCCCGGTTGATGACCACGACCTCAAGCATGCCCCAGACCAGCAGGCCGCCAAACAGGAGGATCGAAGCCAGATCGCCGTTGACCAGCAGATGCGCCATCGCCCAGGCCCGGAACCCCATCAGCATCGGATGGCGGACCTTGTTCAGGATCAGCCCCTTTTGACCGGCCGGACTCATCATCCAGATGGCGATCAGCACCAGCAGGTTATTCACGTGAACCATGAAGGACGGCGGCGTCCAGACCGCGACATAGGGCGTGGCGCGAAAGCCGATAACCATCAGGACGATGGACGCGACAATGGCCAGGGCAACGATGCCCTTGCCCGCATTGCCCATCGCCGCGCGGCGCGCAGGCATCAGGCGTTTGAAAAAATGCGCCGCCCACCACAGGGCGACCCCCAGTATCAGAAGAACCCAGCCCATCTCGGACTACCCCGCTTGCAAAGCCTCTATCATTTCTGCTTTTGCCAGCAATTCGCGGGCAGTTGCAACGTGAAGGTTTTCCACGATGCGCCCATCGACCACGGCGACTCCCTGCCCTTGCGCTTCGGTTTCCTCAAACGCAGCGATCTGACGACGGGCCAGTTCGACTTCTTCGGGGGAAGGTGCAAAGGCGCTGTTGGCGATTTCAACCTGCGCTGGATGGATCAGCGATTTGCCGTCAAAGCCCATATCGCGGCCCTGAATGCACTCTTGCTCCAGCCCTGCGTCGTCCTTGAACGCATTATAGACCCCGTCGATGATGATGACGCCCTCGGCCTTGGCGGCCAGCAGGCACAGGCCCAGCGACGTCATCAGCGGGGCGCGGTCGGTGCGAAAGCGAGCGTTCAGCTCCTTGGCCAGATCGTTGGTGCCCATGACAAAGCCGGCCATCAACGGGTGCGACGCGATGGCGTGGGCGTTCAGCATCCCCTGCGGCGTTTCCAGCATCGCCCAGATCGGTTTGTCTCCGGTGATCGCCGCCAGCGCATCCACATCCGCCGGGCTGCCGACCTTGGGCAGCAGGATTGCATCGGCATCCATGTCACGCGCGGCCTCGGCGTCCGCTTGGCCCCATTGCGTGTCCAGCCCGTTGATCCGCACCAGCCGCGTGCGGTTGCCATAGCCGCCCTGAGCCAGGGTTTCCGCCAGCAGGGCCCGCGCGTTGGGCTTTTCCTCGGCGGTGACGGCGTCTTCGAGATCAAAGATGATCGCATCCACCGGCAGGGACCGCGCCTTGTCCAGCGCCCGCGATTTGGAGGCCGGAATATAAAGGACGGATCGGTACGGGCTGGCGATGGTCACCATGAGTCTCTCCAAAAGTCATTTTGTTGCGCGGAAGAGGGCATTTTTGATGTAAAAGATCAAGCGCAAATCGCCGCGACGCAGCATTTTGATCGCGGATCCCGTCGCACCGCACGGGCCATTAACCACTTTTCAGCACTCATTTGGCAGTGTTTTGGCGTCAGCTTCGATCACGACAGACCGTTTCGGTGAGGCCACCGATCCATCGGGCAGCGGGGCGGACAGCGGACCAACACTGGGCGTGCCGGCCCGGCGCACCGGGCAACCGGCGGGCCTAACCGGACAGGCAGGCCTCAGGGGAAAGGGTAAAACCCATGAAGAAGACAATTTTGAACATGACGATCGGGCTGGGTGTGATGGTTCTGGCGGCGCAGCAGGTCGCGGCCCAGCAATCTCGCAACTGCGCCCCGCGCGATACGGTGGTCGAACGCCTGGCCACGGGATACGGCGAAACTCGCCAAAGCATCGGGTTGGGCGCTCAGGGCACGGTGGTCGAGGTGTTTGCCTCCGATGATACCGGGTCCTGGACGATCACGGTCACCACTCCGAACGGTTTGACCTGTCTGGTGGCGTCGGGTCAGTCGTTCGAGCAATTGGCCGAGGCGCTGCCGCCTAAGGGCAACGACGCCTGAGCCTGCGCGGTGACATAGGCCGGGCACCGACGGACCTGGCCTGTCGCCACCCGCCGACGGGCCACCAGAATCGGCACGGATAGGTTTCCGGCAAAATCCGACCGCCAAAGCCAGATCTGTTTTGGCGGTACCGACACCAGAATCGAGCCCCTATCAGAGCCGTTCCGGTGCCGCAGCGCTTGGTCAACCGCTTGCTGGATACGCCGATCGGGGACGAAACCGCAAAATTCCAATCCTTCCGCCTGGACATTCTGGACCACCTAGAACTCTAATATATATATACTTTCTCTGAAATCCGTATGCCCGCGCCGGTTCCGCGCTCGCCTATGCCGCAGCGCAGAACGCTTGCGCGGAGCAGCGTTAGGCACTAGGCAACGCGCAATTTTCATCGGATCGGAGACAATACCAATGGCCAGACCCAAGATTGCGCTGATCGGCGCAGGTCAGATCGGCGGCACGCTCGCCCACCTCGCAGCCCTGAAGGAACTGGGCGACGTCGTTCTGTTCGACATTGCCGAGGGCACCCCCGAAGGCAAGGCGCTGGACATCGCGGAATCGGGCCCCTCCGAAGGCTTCGATGCCACCATGAGCGGCACCCAGTCCTATGCCGATATCGCCGGCGCGGACGTTTGCATCGTCACCGCCGGCGTGCCACGCAAGCCTGGGATGAGCCGGGACGACCTGCTGGGCATCAACCTGAAGGTCATGAAATCGGTTGGCGAAGGCATCCGTGATCATGCGCCGAACGCGTTTGTGATCTGCATCACCAATCCGCTGGACGCGATGGTCTGGGCCCTGCGCGAATTTTCGGGCCTGCCGCATGAAAAAGTCTGTGGCATGGCGGGCGTACTGGACAGTGCACGGTTCCGCCATTTCCTGGCCAGCGAATTCAATGTGTCGATGAAAGACGTCACTGCCTTTGTGCTGGGTGGCCACGGCGACACCATGGTGCCGCTGGTCCGCTATTCGACCGTTGCCGGTATCCCGCTGCCCGACCTGATCAAGATGGGCTGGACCACCCAGGAAAAGCTGGACGGGATCGTTCAGCGCACCCGTGACGGCGGTGCTGAAATCGTCGGCCTGCTCAAGACCGGTTCGGCGTTCTATGCGCCCGCCACCAGCGCCATCGAAATGGCCGAAGCCTATCTGAAAGACCAAAAGCGGGTTCTGCCCTGTGCTGCCTATGTCGACGGTGCGCTGGGGCTGAAAGGCATGTATGTGGGTGTGCCGACCGTGATCGGGGCCGGTGGCATCGAGCGGGTCATCGACATCAAGATGACCAAGGACGAACAGGCGATGTTCGACAGTTCGGTGGCCGCGGTCAAAGGCCTGGTCGAAGCCTGCAAGGGCATCGACAGCTCGCTGGCCTGATCGGTTCCAACGTTGCCCTAAAGGAACGCCGCCCTGGACCGGGCGGCGTTTTTTTGTGCCCTGGCGATTCGAAACACAAGGTCCCGGCGGGCAAGCCTGACCCCTCCGGCAATATTTGTGATCACGCGTTTTTCCCACGTGATCACATATGTCGCTTTTTTCGCCAATTCCTGCCCCTGCGTCAAAATTTCGTTTAACTGCACGTCATAAGCGCGCGTATACCGCCTTCAATTGCAGCCAAACGGGACAGATTCCATGAACATCCACGAATATCAGGCCAAGGCCCTTCTTCGCAGTTATGGCGCGCCGGTGTCCGATGGGCGCGTCGTACTTCGCGCCGAGGAAGCTAAGACAGCGGCCGGCGAAATGGACGGCCCGCTGTGGGTGGTCAAGGCTCAGATCCACGCCGGTGGACGCGGCAAGGGGTCGTTCAAGGAGGCCGATGCCGGTGAAAAGGGCGGTGTACGCCTGACCAAATCGGTGGAGGAAGCCGCCGAAGAAGCCAAAAAGATGCTGGGCCGCACCCTGGTGACGCACCAGACCGGCCCGGTCGGCAAGCAGGTCAACCGCATCTATATCGAGGACGGCAGCGGCATTCAGACCGAGATGTATCTGGCGCTTCTGGTGGATCGTCAGACCAGCCGCGTCAGCTTTGTCTGCTCGACCGAGGGCGGCATGGACATCGAAGAGGTTGCCGCCAGTACCCCGGAAAAGATCCTGTCGTTTTCCGTCGATCCGGCCACCGGCTATCAGCCCTTCCATGGCCGCCGCATCGCCTTTAACCTGGGGCTGAGCGGCAAGCAGGTCAAACAATGCGTCGCGCTGATGGGCACGCTGTATCGCATGTTCATCGAAAAGGACATGGAGATGCTGGAAATCAACCCGCTGATCGTCAGCGACACAGGCGATCTGAAATGCCTGGACGCCAAGATGGGCTTTGACGGCAACGCGGTCTATCGTCATGCCGACATCGCCGAGTTGCGCGACACCACCGAAGAAGACCCCAAGGAGCTGGAAGCGTCCAAGTTCGATCTGAACTATATCGCTCTGGACGGCGAGATCGGCTGCATGGTCAACGGCGCGGGCCTGGCGATGGCGACGATGGACATCATCAAGCTCTACGGTGCGGAACCGGCCAACTTTCTGGATGTGGGCGGCGGCGCGACCAAGGAAAAGGTCACCGAGGCGTTCAAGATCATCACCTCGGACCCGCAGGTCAAAGGCATTCTCGTCAACATCTTCGGCGGTATCATGCGCTGTGACGTGATCGCCGAGGGCGTGGTTGCCGCGGTAAAAGAGGTCGGCCTGAAAGTGCCGCTGGTGGTGCGCCTGGAAGGCACCAACGTCGAAGAGGGCAAGAAAATCATCAACGAAAGCGGTCTGGACGTGATTGCGGCAGACAACCTCAAGGACGGCGCCCAGAAGATCGTCAAGGCGGTGAAGGGCTGAACATGGCGTCTCCGATCGAAGGAAAAGCTATCCGGATCACGGGGGGGAATGTGGATAACAACCACATTCCGATAACCTATGTGAAAGAACTATTTCCTGCGGACTGTTTCGGCGGCTCAAGCAAGTCGAATAGCGGCAATCCGGTTCAGATCGACTTGGACGGTGTCGGCCTCATTGAGACCGACATCGCCTCTGAAAAAAACATTCTTCGCATCCGCGAACAGAGTGCAGTTGCAAAATTCTACAAGCTTGGAGGCGCTAAAGACGGTTCGCGAGTTTTCTTTGAAAGACTCGAACCGCGCCAATTCCGGGCAACCGTAATCAAATAAGGAGCCAAAACCATGGCAGTCCTCATCGACGAAAACACCAAAGTCATCTGTCAGGGCCTGACCGGCAGCCAGGGCACATTTCACTCCGAACAGGCAATCGCCTATGGCACCAAGATGGTTGGCGGCGTGACCCCCGGCAAGGGCGGGATGACCCATATCGGCCTGCCGGTGTTCAATTCGGTCCACGAGGCCAAGGCGAAAACCGAGGCCAACGCCACGGTGATCTACGTGCCGCCGCCCTTTGCCGCCGACAGCATCCTCGAGGCGATCGACGCAGAGATGGAAGTCATCGTGGCCATCACCGAGGGCATCCCGGTGCTGGACATGATGCGGGTCAAACGCGCGCTCGAAGGCTCCAGCAGCCGCCTGATCGGGCCCAACTGCCCCGGTGTCATCACCCCCGACGCCTGCAAGATCGGCATCATGCCCGGCCACATCCACAAGCGCGGCTCCTGCGGCGTGGTCAGCCGCTCGGGCACCCTGACCTATGAGGCGGTCAAGCAGACCACCGATGTCGGTCTGGGCCAGTCCACCTGCGTCGGCATCGGCGGCGACCCGATCAAGGGCACCGAGCATATCGACGTGCTGGAATGGTTCCTGGCGGATGACGAGACCCATAGCATCATCATGATCGGCGAGATCGGTGGCTCCGCCGAGGAAGAGGCGGCGCAGTTTCTGGCCGACGAGAAAAAGAAAGGCCGCTGGAAGCCGACCGCCGGGTTCATCGCCGGACGCACCGCGCCTCCGGGCCGCCGCATGGGCCACGCGGGGGCCATTGTTGCCGGTGGCAAAGGCGGTGCCGAAGACAAGATCGAGGCGATGAAGGCCGCCGGGATCGTCGTCGCCGAAAGCCCCGCAGGGCTGGGCGAAGCGGTGCTGGAAGCGATCGGCTAAGCCATGGGCTTTGGCGAATCCATAAAGGCGTGTTTCGCCAGATACGTCACCTTTTCAGGGCGGGCCTCTCGCCCTGAATATTGGTATTTCTTTCTGTTCACGTTGATCGTGAGCATTGCCGCCGGGCTGATCGACTGGCTGTTTTTCACCTCCATCACCACGCTGGAAACCGAAACGTCCAGCACGACCACCGCCATCAGCGACGGCCCGGTTCAGGGGCTGGCGGCGCTGGTCCTGTTCTTGCCCCAACTCGCGGTCGCCTGGCGGCGGATGCACGATACCGGGCGCAGCGGCTGGTACGTTTTGCTGCCGACCTTGCTGGCGGCGGGCGCGTTCGCGGTGCTGATCCTGGGCATCGGCGCGGCCAGCCATTTCCACGGCGGCACGATGGACCGCCTGCTGACCGACGCAACCCTGCTGATCCTGATCCCGACGCTGATCGTCCTGCTTGTCTCGCCCTTGATCGTGCTGTGGTGGCTGACCCGCCCCAGCCAGCCCGGCGCAAACCGATACGGTCCCAACCCACATGAGGTAATCCCTTGACCGAACAAATCCCCAATGACCAGTTCCATGCCTCAAGCTTTATGCAGGGACACAATGCGGAATATCTGGAGCAGCTCTATGCCCAGTTCGCCAACGATCCCAACGCGGTCGATGCCGCCTGGGCCGAGTTCTTCAACCAGTTGGGCGATGCGGAGCTGGATGTAAAAGCCGACGCCAACGGCCCCAGCTGGGCGCGCCGCGACTGGCCGCCGGTCCCGCATGACGATCTGACCAATGCGCTGACCGGTGAATGGCCGGAACCCGCTGTCGAGGCCAAGGCCGCGGGCCGAAAGATCGCCGACAAGGCCAGTGCCGCCGGGATCAAGGTCTCTGACGAGCAGATCAAGCGTGCGGTGCTGGATTCGATCCGCGCCCTGATGCTGATCCGGGCCTATCGCATCCGCGGCCATCTGGTGGCCGAACTCGACCCGCTGGGCATGCGCGATCAGTCCGTACACCCGGAGCTGGACCCCAAGACCTATGGGTTTTCCGAAGGCGACATGGATCGTCCGGTGTTCATCGACAACGTGCTGGGCCTGCAAATCGCGTCGATGCGCCAGATCGTCGAGATCGTGAAACGTACCTATTGCGGCACATTCGCGCTGCAATACATGCATATTTCCAACCCCGAAGAAGCCGGCTGGCTCAAGGAACGGATCGAAGGGTTTGGCAAGGAAATCCAGTTCACCCGCGAGGGGCGCAAGGCGATCCTGAACAAGATGGTCGAGGCCGAAGGCTTTGAGAAGTTCCTGCATGTCAAATACATGGGCACCAAGCGGTTCGGTCTGGACGGCGGCGAGTCGCTGATCCCGGCGATGGAGCAGATCATCAAGCGCGGCGGTGCGCTGGGGGTCAAGGACATCATCATCGGCATGCCGCACCGGGGCCGCCTGTCGGTTCTGGCCAATGTGCTGCAGAAACCCTATCGCGCCATCTTCAACGAATTCCAGGGCGGCAGCTTCAAGCCCGAGGATGTCGACGGATCGGGCGACGTAAAATACCATCTTGGCGCCAGTTCGGACCGCGAGTTCGACGACAATTCGGTACACCTGTCGCTGACCGCCAACCCCAGCCACCTCGAAGCGGTGAACCCCGTGGTTCTGGGCAAGGCCCGCGCCAAGCAGGACCAGAACAACGACAAGGACCGCACCAGCGTTCTGCCGATTCTGCTGCATGGCGACGCCGCCTTTGCCGGACAGGGCGTGGTCGCCGAGTGTTTCCAGCTGTCTGGTATTCGCGGCCACCGGACCGGCGGCACCATGCATGTCGTGGTCAACAACCAGATCGGGTTCACCACCGCGCCGCATTTCAGCCGCAGCTCGCCCTATCCCACGGATATCGCGCTGATGGTCGAGGCCCCGATCTTCCACGTCAACGGCGACGACCCCGAGGCGGTGGTGCATGCCGCCAAGGTCGCCACGGAATTCCGCCAGAAGTTCAGCAAGGACGTGGTGATCGACATCTTCTGCTATCGTCGCTTCGGTCACAACGAGGGCGACGAGCCCATGTTCACCAACCCGATCATGTACAAGCGGATCAAGACCCACAAGACCACGCTGTCGCTGTACACCGAACGGCTGGTCAAGGACGGGCTGATCCCCGAGGGCGAGATCGAGGACATGAAGGCGGCGTTTCAGGCGCATCTGAACGAAGAGTTCGAGGCCGGAAAGGACTATAAACCCAACAAGGCCGACTGGCTGGACGGGCGCTGGTCGCATCTGGACAAGAACAAAGAGGAATATGTGCGCGGCAAGACCGCCATCAGCAAGAAGACCTTTGCCGAGGTCGGGACCGCCCTGACCCGCGCGCCGGAAGGGTTCCCTCTGCACCGCACGGTGACCCGCCTGCTGGCGGCCAAAAAGGAAATGTTCGACACCGGCAAGGGGTTCGACTGGGCCACTGGCGAGGCGTTGGCCTTTGGCTCGCTGCTGACCGAGGGCTATCCTGTGCGCCTGTCCGGGCAGGACGCGGCCCGCGGCACCTTTAGCCAGCGCCATTCCGCGCTGATCGATCAGGACACCGAAGAACGCTATTATCCGCTGAACAACGTGCGTCAAGGCCAGTCACATTACGACGTGATCGACTCGATGTTGTCGGAATACGCGGTGCTGGGGTTCGAGTATGGCTATTCGCTGGCCGAACCCAATGCGCTGGTGCTGTGGGAGGCCCAGTTCGGAGATTTCGCCAACGGTGCGCAGATCATGTTCGATCAGTTCATCAGCTCGGGCGAAAGCAAATGGCTGCGCATGTCCGGTCTGGTCTGCCTGCTGCCGCATGGCTACGAAGGCCAGGGCCCGGAACACTCCAGCGCCCGGCTCGAGCGATTCCTGCAGATGTGCGGTCAGGACAACTGGATCGTTGCCAACTGTACCACCCCGGCCAACTATTTCCACATCCTGCGCCGACAGATCCACCGCAGTTTCCGCAAGCCGCTGATCCTGGTGACGCCGAAATCGCTGCTGCGCCACAAGCTGGCGATTTCCGATGCCGCCGATTTCACCACCGGCTCCAGCTTTCATCGGGTATTGTGGGATGACGCGCAAAAGGGCAACTCGGAAACCCGACTGGTCGCGGACGACAAGATCAAGCGCGTGGTGATGTGTTCGGGCAAGGTCTACTACGATCTTCTGGAAGAGCGCGACGCCCGCGGCATCGACAATATCTATCTGATGCGGATCGAACAGTTCTATCCCTTCCCGGCCATCTCGCTGGTCAAGGAGCTGGAACGCTTCAAGGGGGCCGAAATGGTCTGGTGTCAGGAAGAGCCCAAGAATCAGGGGGCCTGGACCTTTATCGAACCCAACATCGAATGGGTCCTGAACCGGATCAAGGCCAAGCACAATCGCCCGGCCTATGTCGGTCGTGCCACCTCTGCCTCGCCCGCCACCGGGTTGGCCAGCCAACACAAAGCCCAACAAGACGCGCTCGTGAACGACGCGCTGACCATCGAAGGATAACCGAAAATGACAACCGAAGTCCGCGTCCCGACCCTGGGCGAATCCGTCACCGAGGCGACTGTCGCGACCTGGTTCAAGAAACCGGGCGACAGCGTCGCCGTCGATGAAATGCTGTGCGAGCTGGAAACCGACAAGGTGACTGTCGAAGTACCCAGCCCCGCCGCAGGCAGCCTGGGCGAAATCGTCGCCGCCGAAGGAGAAACCGTCGGGGTCGACGCCCTGCTGGCCACCATCGCCGAAGGCGCATCCGCCGCCGCCCCTCAGGCGGATGCCGCCCCCGCAGAAGCCGCACCGGCCAAATCCGCAGACGCGTCGCCCTCGGTCGACGTGATGGTGCCCACCCTGGGCGAATCCGTCACCGAAGCCACCGTCAGCACCTGGTTCAAAAAGGTCGGAGATACCGTCGCCCAGGACGAGATGCTGTGCGAGTTGGAGACCGACAAGGTCAGCGTCGAGGTGCCCGCTCCCGCCGGCGGCGTGCTGGCCGAAATCACAGCGCCCGAAGGCTCGACAGTGGACGCCTCCGCCAAGCTGGGCGTGATCAGCGGTGCCGCCGATGGGGCCGTGGAACCCACCCCGCGTCCCGACAAGGCCGAGCCAGCCGCGACGACACACAGCGGCGATGTCGAGGATGCCCCCAGCGCTAAAAAGGCAATGGCCGAGGCCGGACTGTCACGCGATGCAGTCACCGGAACCGGCCGCGACGGGCGGATCATGAAAGAGGACGTGGCCCGCGCCGTGTCTTCGGCAGCGGTCGCCCCGGCGCCTTCGGCGACCGCGCCCGCCCCCGCCCCAAGAGCTCCGGTGCCAGCCGATGACGCCGCCCGCGAGGAACGGGTCAAGATGACCCGCCTGCGCCAGACCATCGCGCGCCGCCTCAAGGACAGCCAGAACACCGCCGCCATGCTGACCACCTATAACGAGGTCGACATGACCGAGGTGATGGCCCTGCGCAGCACCTACAAGGACCAGTTCGAAAAGAAGCACGGCGTGCGGCTCGGCTTTATGTCCTTCTTCACCAAGGCCTGCTGCCACGCCCTGCGCGAAGTGCCCGAGGTCAATGCCGAAATCGACGGCACCGACATCGTCTACAAGAACTTCGTGCACATGGGCGTCGCCGCCGGCACCCCCACCGGCCTTGTGGTGCCGGTGATCCGCAATGTCGACACAATGTCCTTTGCCGACATCGAAAAGGCCATCGCCGAGAAAGGCAAGCGCGCCCGCGACGGCAAGCTGTCGATGGCGGAAATGCAGGGCGGCACCTTCACCCTGTCCAACGGCGGCGTCTACGGCTCGCTGATGTCCAGCCCGATCCTGAACCCGCCGCAATCCGGCATCCTCGGCATGCACAAGATCCAGGACCGCCCGATGGCCATTGACGGGCAGGTCGTCATCCGCCCGATGATGTACCTCGCCCTCTCTTACGACCACCGCATCGTCGACGGCAAAGGGGCCGTGACCTTCCTCGTGCGGGTGAAAGAGGCGCTGGAAGACCCGCGGCGGTTGCTGATGGATTTGTGAGGAATAGAGCCTTGTTGATGTCCAGCCGCATCTTGTGCGCCGCGGAAGAAAATTTGGCCTTGCAGAGCGCCTATGAGTGATCACCGGGAGAAGGTAATCGAAGAGTTGGGGATGTTGGCTCTCAGGAGTCTTATCACCCTTAACGCTGGAGCATTCATTGTGTTACTGACATTTGTGGGTAATACGTCTGCTGATAGTGCGTTCCAACTCTCGATATCTGCGCTTAGAAATAGTCTCATCTGCTTCGCGACAGGTCTCGGCTTCACTTCCGTCGCCATTGTCATTGCATATCTTACCGCACAAGCACTCGTAGACGAAGCACCGCCAAAGATACTGGCAGGCACCAAGCGGTTTTTAGTGATTACAATGACATGCCCCTTGTTGGCCCTTGTGTCATTTCTTACCGGTGTCGGATTTGCGATTTCGGGGGTCACGGTGACATGACCCCCGAACTCACCGCCCTCACCCTCGCCGCCCTGCTGCAAGTGCTCCAGTTCACCGCCTACTCGGTCACGGCCAATCGTCAGGTCGGCAGCAAAGCCGCCCTCGGCCCCCGCGACACGCCCACGCAACTGACCGGCAACGCGGGCCGGTTGCAACGCGCAATGAACAACCATTTCGAAGGGCTGATCCTCTTCACCATCGCCTGCACAGTGATCGCCCTCAGCAACCAGTCCACCCCCTACACCGCCGCCTGCGCCTGGACCTATTTCGCGGCCCGCATCCTCTATGTCCCCGCCTACGCCCTCGGCCTGTCCCCGTGGCGTTCGCTGATCTGGCTGGTCGGGCTGCTCGCCACCCTGCTGATGCTGTTGGCGGCGCTGACATGATCTTCCTCTTGCACGAAATATCCCGGGGTGAGGCGCGGCACGCGCCGAGGGGCAGCGCCCCTTTCCCCGGCCCAACTCGCACGCCCCCGGTGGTACACGCGTATATACGCGGTATGTACGGCATATGTACGCCCGGCAAACCCCGAATTCTGATAGGAGACCCCCATGGCAAACTATGACGTCATCATCATCGGCGCTGGCCCCGGCGGCTATGTCTGCGCCATCCGCTGCGCGCAGCTGGGCCTGAAAACCGCCGTCGTCGAAGGCCGCGAAACTCTGGGCGGCACCTGCCTGAACGTCGGCTGCATCCCCTCCAAGGCGCTGCTGCACGCCAGCCACAGCCTGCACGAGGCGCAAGAGAATTTCCCGAAAATGGGCCTCAAGGGCAAATCCCCCTCGGTCGACTGGACCCAGATGAAGGCCTATAAGGACGACGTCGTGACAACCAACACCAAAGGCATCGAATTCCTGTTCAAGAAGAACAAGATAGACTGGCTCAAGGGCTGGGGGTCGATCCCGGAGGCCGGCAAGGTCAAGGTCGGCGACGAGATCCACGAGGCCAAGAACATCGTCATCGCCAGCGGCTCGGAGCCGTCATCCCTGCCCGGTGTCGACGTCGACGAAAAGGTGGTCGTCACCTCGACCGGCGCGCTGGTTCTCAACAAGATTCCGCGCAAACTGGTGGTGATCGGCGCCGGTGTGATCGGGCTGGAACTGGGCAGTGTCTATTCCCGCCTCGGCTCCGAGGTCACGGTGGTGGAATATCTCGATGCCGTCACCCCCGGCATGGATGCAGAGGTTCAAAAGACATTTCAGAGAATACTGAAAAAACAAGGTCTTGAATTCATCATGGGCGCGGCGGTTCAAAAAACCGAAGCCACCAAAACCAAGGCCAAGGTGCACTACAAGCTGCGCAAGGATGACAGCGAACATGTGCTGGATGCCGATGTGGTACTGGTGGCAACCGGGCGCAAGCCCTTTACCGACGGGCTCGGCCTTGAGGCGCTTGGCGTCGAGATCACACCGCGCGGGCAGATCAAGACCGGCAAGGACTGGCAGACCAACATCAAAGGCATCTATGCCATCGGCGACGCCATCGACGGTCCGATGCTGGCCCACAAGGCCGAAGACGAAGGCATGGCCGCAGCCGAACAGGTCGCGGGCAAGCATGGCCATGTGAATTATGGCGTCATTCCCGGCGTGATCTACACCTGGCCGGAAGTTGCCAATGTCGGGGCCACGGAACAGGATCTGAAAGAAGCAAAGCGCGCCTATAAGGTTGGCAAGTTCAATTTCATGGGCAACGGTCGCGCCAAGGCGAACTTTGCCGGTGACGGGTTCGTCAAGATTCTGGCTGACAAAGACACCGACCGCATCCTGGGCGCGCATATCATCGGTCCCAGCGCGGGCGAGCTTATCCACGAGATCTGCGTCGCGATGGAATTCGGCGCGTCGACCGAGGATCTGGCCATGACCTGCCATGCCCACCCGACTTATTCCGAAGCCGTCCGCGAGGCCGCACTGGCCTGCGGGGATGGCGCGATTCACGCCTGATTCAGCGCCTCCAGGCGGAAACAGACACGCGCGCAGCTACCACAGGCTGCGCGCGGCGCGGGCGGGCCACTCGCGGTCATAATCGGCGCCGCCTTCCTCACCATCGGTCATCTCGTCCAGGATTTCACCCGCGCCCGGCAAATCGGCGCTGTCATCCCGGCTCCAGATCCCGGCGCGCATCAGCGCCCGGGCACATTGGGTGTAAACCTCGGATATCTCGATCACGATAACCGTCGCAGGCAGGCGGCCCTGGCGCGCAAAGCGCCCGCGCAGCGTTTCCTCTGCGGTCAGCCGTGCCTGCCCGTTGACCCGCACAACCGAATTTGACCCCGGCACCAGAAACATCAGCGACACACGCCCATCGAGGACGATATTGCGCAGCGAATCCAACCGGTTGTTGCCGCGCCAATCTGGCATCGCCAGGGTTCCGGGGTCCAGTTCGGCGACCACGGGGCCGTCATCTCCCCGAGGGCTGCCATCGGTGCCTTCCGGTCCCACGGTCGTCAACACGCACAGGCGCGATGTCATGATCCATTTGCGGTAAAGCGGCGTCAGGCGGCGCGCCACCTTGCGCAGCGCAGGCGCGCCGGGTTTGCCATACAGCGCTTCCAGAGCGGCGATGCTGTCAAGAAATTCCATCAGGATCAAACCCCGCTTCGCGCATCAAGGCATCCGAACGCGCCTCGACCGTGTCTTCCAGTTGCCGCATGAACCTGTCACGCTCAACGCCCGGCGCAATCGGGTCCAGAAATTCGACCACCGCCAGCCCCGGTTTGCGCAGAATTCCCTTGCGCGGCCAGAACACACCGACGTTTGTCGCCGCAGGCACACAGGGCTGGCCAAGCGCCCCGTACAGAATGCCAGTCCCGACCTTATAGGGTTTTTTTGCCCCCGGCGCGACGCGTGTGCCCTGTGAATAGATCACCAACTGCCCCGGTTCGGAAAACTCGGTGGCCACATCCCGCACCATTTGCGCAATCGCCGCGCCGCGTTTGCCGCGATTGACAGGAATACACCCCAGACGCTTGGCATAAAGACCGATCACGGGGGTCCACAGCAATTCACGTTTCATGATGAACTTGGCATGGGGAACCGCGTCAAAGATCAGCAGAATATCGAAAAACGATTGATGTTTCGCGGCGATCATAACCTCGCCCGTCGGGACCGTCCCACGCACCTGGCTGCGCAAGCCCAGCATCCAACCGGCCAGCCAGATCGTACTGCGCGCATAGGTCTTGCAGGCGCGCAACGCACCACGTTTGGAAAAGATCGCATAAGGCAGAAACAGGATGCCCAGCACCACCATCCACAGGTAGATCACGATGATGAAGATCAGGGAACGCAACCACTGAAACGCATGGGACATCAGCTCAACTCCGACAGGCTGCGCCGCGCAGCTGCCCATGTGGCGGCAAAGGCGACCGCCGCGCCCAGGATGGGGATCAGCAGCGGCACCAGCCATCCAGCCCCCTGAAAGCCCAAACCTGTGAGAAATCCGCCGCCTTCGCTGGCCGAGGGCATCAGCGCCACGCCCAGCATCCCCAGGAACATGCCCGCCCCGGCACCGATCAGGGCGCGCAGGGTAAAGCGGCGCACAAAGGCCTGTGCAATATAGCGATCCAATGCGCCGACCAGCCGCAGCACCTGGATCACCTGCGCATTTGCCGACAGAGCCGCATTGGCGGCCAGGGTGATCATCGCCGCCGTCGCCCCGCCGATCAACAGGATCGAAATCAGCCCCAGCCGCCGCAGGCTATTGGCCGCATCGACCAGCGGCGCGCGCCAGCGGGTGTGATCGTCCAGCACCGCTCCGGGCACTTCTCCGCTCAGCCGCAATCGCAGCCCGGCGGCGTCATAGGCCGGATCGCCCGCGATTATCTCGATCAGCTGCGGCACCGGCAGGCTTTCGAGGGGCAGATCCGGGCCGAACCACGGTGCCAGAAGGTCGGCCTGCTCCGCAGCGCTCAGCGCACGCGCAATGGCGACACCGGGGGTCTGATGCAGAATGTCCAGTGCCGCCTGGGTCTGGGCCGCGCGCTGATCCGGAGGTGCCGAAATGCGCAGGGTCGCGCTGCGGGCCAGTTCCTCGGCCCACCGGTCCGCCAACCGCCCCGACGCCATGGACAGGGCCAGTGCAAAGACCGCCAGAAAGGCCATTGCCCCTGAGACGAACAGGGTCAGATGCGCGGTAAAGCCGCTGGGCGGAACCACACGATCGGCCTGGGCATCGCCGACCAGGAAAGCGCGGATTGCGCCCCGGCTCACAGGTCCGCCCCCGCAAGTTGCAGGGTCTTGTCCGAAATCCGCAGCACCCGGGCCTGAACCTGGCTTTTGGCGGCCCGGATCAGCGCCAGATCGTGGCTGGCAATCAGCACCGTCTTGCCCATCTTGTTCAGTTCAAGCAACAGGCGCAGCAGGCGCTGGGACATCTCCCAATCCACGTTTCCGGTGGGCTCATCCGCAAGAATCAGATCCGGCGACATGATGACGGCACGGGCCAGCGCCGCACGCTGGCGCTCGCCCCCCGACAGTTCCGGCGGCAAGGCATCGGCGCGTTCGGACAGGCCGACCCAGTTCATCAGTTCCCCAAGATTGCTGTTTTCGGCCCCCATGTCGCGACCGGATACGGTCAGAGGCAGGGCGATGTTGTCCGCCAGCGGCAGATGATCGAGAAACCGGCAATCCTGATGCACAACACCGATACGACGGCGCATCATCGCCACCTGGTCGCGGTCCAGCGTCGACACGTCCAGATCAAAGGCTTGCACCCGCCCCGATGTCGGCACCAGCGCACCATAGCACAGTTTCAGCAAGGTCGTTTTACCCGCACCCGACGGCCCGGTCAGGAAATGGAACGATCCCGGCGCCAGGCGCACGGAAACATCGCTCAGCAACGCACCGCCGCCATAGCTATACCCAACATGCTCCAGCTCGATCACGGCTCATCCCCTGATATCCGCCCGCCTTGTGCCTCAGGTCTGCGACAGTTTCAATGCCAAGCGGTTCCCCGTCTCGGGTTGGGCGGCCAGACCGGGAATTTCCAGCTATGCCAAGGAAACGTAAACACATATGGTTTAGCACATGAGTCCAGGCACAAGCAGGCAGCGATCAGGAGGGGCCCATGCGATTGACATGCCCGAAATGTAACGCCCGGTACGAGGTCGGCCAGGCGGCGCTCCCGACCGAAGGGCGCGATGTCCAGTGTTCCGGATGCGGAAACACCTGGTTTCAGGCCCATCCCGATCACCCGTCACAACCGGATAGGGCGGCGGCAGCTGGGGACATGCCGGGACGCGATCATCAACCACCCGACACAAACGAAGCCTTTGTCGCGGAGCGGGCACATCGCGAGCTTGATCCCGCCGTCATCGAGATCCTGCGCCATGAAGCCGAGCGCGAATCCCGTCTGCGGGCGTTGGAACGCGGTGCCGGGCTGGAAAGCCAGCCGGATCTGGGGCTGGACTTTGCCGGTCCCGGGGCTCCCGGTCAAGCGCCGCGCAGGGGCGGCGGATCTCGTCCTGCAAGCTTGCCCTCACATGCAGAGGGCAGTGGAGCCTTGCCCGACGTCGGCAACCTGAACGCGACGCTGCGCCCCCAGGCCGATCCCGATTTCGAGGCCGAGCCGGTTCCCGCGGCGACCCGCGCCGGGTCATCCAGCGGTTTCGTGTCCGGGTTCGGTTTGGTTGCGGTCACGGCGCTGGCGCTGGTCCTTGTCTATTCCAATGCGTCGCGGATCAGAAATTCGTTGCCGCAGGTCGCGCCAGTGATGGACATCTATGTCGCCAAGGTCGATCGCGGCCGGGTCTGGCTGGACAGCACAATCGGCAGCTATGTGCCGAAACAGGTGCCATAGCGCCAGACGGGTCGGCAACCGCAATGGGAGGGCTCCGCACCGGTCAGAACCGTTCCAGCAACCGTTGCAGATAATTGCGTTCCACTTCGGGGCGCTCGCCTTCGCCCGAGCGGCGGCGAATTTCATCCAGCAACTCGCGCGCCCGTCGATAGACATCCTCTCCCTGCAACAGATTCTCTGGCGAGCCGAGCGATCCGTTTGACCCCGTATTGCGACCCAACGGGTCGCGGTTCTGGGTCTGCATATCGCCTTCTGCGCTGCCCTGCCCCGGTTGGCTTTGCTGTTGCTCGGCCATCGCCTCACCCAGCGCCCGCATGCCCTCGCGCAGGGCCTCCATCGCCTCGGATTGTTGGTCGATGGCACCTGCATAGTCGTCCTGACGCAAGGATTGCTCGGCCCCTTCCATGGCCCGCCCGGCCCGGTCCAGCGCCTCGCGCGCGGCATCGCCTGCCGGCGTTCCGGCACCGGGCATGCGGCCCTGCTGGCGGCCCAGTTCATCGCGCAGCGCCTGCTGGCGATCCGCCAGCGACTCCTGACCCTGTTGTGTCCCATCGCCGTCGTCACCGTCCGCCTGACCACGGCCCTGGCCCTCGCCCTGGTGGCTTTGTCCACGCCCCTGACCGCCATTGCGGCCTTGGTTGCCCTGGCTTTCGCCCGCCTGCGCACCGGGGTTGAACTGTTCCTGCAAATCGCGAAAGGCCTGATCCGACAGCCCCTGCTGTTCACGCAGGGTCTCGGCCAGCCCCTCCATCGCCTGCTGGCCCGCAGATTGACTGCCCTGTCCCTGGCCTTGCGTCACGCGCATGTTTTCCATCATCTGCTGCAACTCCTGCAGCGCCTGTTCTGCCTCGGCCATGCGGCCCTGTTCCATCAACTCCTGGATCCGGTCCATCATCCGTTGCAGGTCGTCCTGGGTCATCTGCATCGAATTCTGCGCCTGCTGCTGGTCGCCTTGCTCGCCGTTTTGCTGAGCCTGGCGCGACAGTTGCTGCAGATAGTTATCGGTGGCCTGGCGCAATTCCTGCATCAACTCAGCGATCTCCTGATCGCTGGCACCGTCTTTCATCGCCTCGCTCAGCCGTTCCTGCGCCCGGCGCAGACGTTCCAGCGCGTCGGCCAGGTCCCCCTCTTCCAGTTGAATCGCCAAGTCCCACAGCGCCTCGGCCAACTCCTCTTGCTGTTCCGCTTTCAGCCCCCGGATCGTCGCGGTTTCCAGTCGACGCAGAATGAAACGCAGCCGCAGATAGGCGGTCTGCGAGCGGAACAGATCCTCTGGCCGGTGTGACACCGCCCGCAGAATCTGCGCCACGCGCGGCGCATTCGCCCGCGCCCACAACAAGTCACGACGCTGTTCGATGACCGCAGCGGCCAGCGGATCAAAGAACCGGCGTGCGGGCAGGACCATGGCAGTGGCGGGCGTCTGCGTCACCTGCCCGGCGGCATCTTCGACCGACAGGGTAAAAGTGACCGGCAGATTGGCCCAGGCGTGTTTGGAATAATCCTCGATGAGGGTTTCGCTGAACGCCCGTCGATCCCCGGCAATCGGCATCGGCAAAGGCACCAGCAAAGCCTCGCGCGCATCGGGATCGGCGGCCAGACCATAGCGGCGCACGATCGCGTCCTGATCCAGCGCAATCACCGCCTGCCCCGCGATCACACCATAATCGTCGCTGGCCGTGAACGGCAGTTTCATCTCGCCCGTGGCCTCGGCCTCGGCGGTCCCTTCGATGGCGATTTCCGGGGCGGCGTCGGGCACGATCCGCACAGCCCAGCCGCGCCCACCCGGTCCGTCGATACGCAATTCGCCGTTCCGCGCCACGGTGAAATCCTGTACCGGATCGGATGCGGGCGGCGCCTCACCGCGCTGCGAGACAGTTTCCGCCAGACTCAGCGCGCCCACTTCACCGTAAAAGCGCAGGGTTATGCGGCTGCCCTCGGGCACCGGCAGATCGTTGCCCCTGACATCCGCCAGATACAGGGTTGGCTTCGCGGTATAGCGGGGCGGCTCGACCCAGCCTTCCCAAGCGGGTCCAGACGCCAGATCCAGCTTGCTGGGGGCCATATCCGCCACTGTGGCCACGCGCCAGATCGATCCAAACAGCAAGGCGACAAGAAAGGTCAGCAAAGCCACATACCGCAGCGCAAACGGATCGCTGCGCGCCAGACGCAGATCAGGTGCCGGGGCTTGTGCCGTAGCGACGCGTTCGGCCATCCGCGCCTGATGCGCCCGCCAGACTGCAACCGAAGCCGCGTCCGTGGATCCGATCGCCTGATCGTCCAGCAGCGCCTGGATCGGACGCCCGGGCAGGGTTTCGTCCAGCCGCGCCAAAGCCTGAGCCTGGGTTGGCCATTGCAACCGCCGGATGCCCCGAATGCCGGTGACAACCGCCGCCAATACGCACAGCGCCCCCATGCCCCAGACCACTTCGACCGGCACCAGATCGTGAAGTCCCAGCATCGTCAGGGCCAGGGCAAACAACACAATGCTGATCAGCGGCCAAAAGGCACGCAGAACCGCTTGGGCCATCAGCCCGCCCCACGTCAGGGCCAGCGGCAGACGCAGCTTGCGCATCACGAGACCGGGGCCTTTGGGCAGGGCCATCACATACTCCGAACGGCCAGACCGCAGGATTGCGTCACAGCCACTCGGGGATGGTATCGCGATTTATCATTTCGTCAAAGGTCGGACGCGGGCGAATGACCGCAAATTGATCGCCATTGACCAGAACCTCGGGGATCAGAGGCCGGGTGTTGTATTCGCTTGCCATCACTGCGCCATAAGCACCGGCGCCGCGAAAGGCGATCAGATCGCCAGCGGCAAGCGGTGGCATATCGCGTTGCCTGGCAAAGGTATCGCCGCTTTCGCAGACCGGCCCAACGATATCATAGGGCTGTTGTTCGGTGCCCGCCGCCGGTTCGATCACCGGCACGATGTCGTGATGCGCGTCATACATGGCCGGGCGGATCAGGTCGTTCATCGCCCCGTCGATGATCAGGAAATCCCGCCCTTCACCGGATTTCAGGTAAATCACCTTGCTGACCATGATGCCCGCGTTGCCCGCAATCAGTCGGCCCGGTTCGATTTCGATTTCGCACCCCAGATGCGCCAACGTACGTTTGATCAGCGCGCCATAGTCCAGCGGCAGCGGTGGCGCGCTGTTGGAGCGCTCATAGGGGATGCCCAGACCGCCCCCCAAATCGAGGCGGCGAATGTCATGCCCGTCGGCGCGCAGCTGTTCGGTCAGTTCCGCAACCTTGGTATAGGCCGCCTCGAAGGGCGCGAGATCGGTCAGCTGACTGCCGATATGCACGTCGATGCCGATCACATCGAGCCCCCGCATTGCCCCGGCCATGGCATAGACCGCGCGGGCCCGGGCTATGGGAATGCCAAATTTGTTCTCGGATTTTCCGGTGGCGATCTTGGTATGGGTTTTGGCATCCACGTCCGGATTCACCCGGATGGTAATCGGAGCAACCTTGCCGAGCGACAGGGCCACCGCGTTCAGCACCTCCATCTCGGGTTCGGATTCGACGTTGAACTGACGGATACCGCCCTGCAACGCGGTGCGGATTTCGTCACCGGTCTTGCCGACGCCAGAAAACACGATCCTTTCGCCCGGCACCCCGGCGGCACGCGCACGCAGGTATTCGCCCATCGACACCACGTCCATGCCCGCCCCGGCCTGTGCCAGTGTCCGCAGGATCGCCTGGTTGCTGGCCGCTTTCATCGCATAGCAGACCAGATGGTCGGTGCCCGCGAGCGCCTCGTCGAACAGTGCGAAATGACGCAGCAGCGTGGCGGTCGAATACAGATAGAACGGCGTGCCCACAGCGGCAGCGATCTCGGTGACAGGCACGTCTTCGGCGTGCAGGACACCATTGCGATAGAGAAAATGATCCATACTGCGCGATTAGACCGAAACCACAATCCGGATCAAATGGAATCGCCGCGCCCGCAGCGAACGGACGGCTTCAGAAACCCAGATAGACCGAAAGCGGTCCCTGAAAAAAGCCGACACCGCCATAGGTGTTCACTCCGCCAGACCCAACCCCGACGCCCAGGTTGACCGCGGGTTGAACCGGCTCCTGAGAGGCATCGCACCCGCTTAGCAGGAACGCGATCGTCAACAGGCCAGTTGCAAGCGCGCGCACGGGCATTGCCCCCTTAACCGTTTGGGTCACTGGAGGGCAGCGACCACAGCGGAGTCACTGCGCCACGGGTGATCGCGATCCCGGCACGCGCCTCGCCGGAGACTCGAATGCCGGACTTTTTCTCGGGCTTGGGCGCGGGCGGAATTGGCTCGCCATCCACCCCGCAACCGATCAACGGCAGCATCAGCATACAGGCGCAAAACATACGGATCATCACAGAATTGCCTTCCAACGTTTGATCTGGGCGCGGACCTGTTCAGGCGCGGTGCCCCCATAGGACATACGTGAGTTTACCGAATTTTCCACCCCAAGGACACCAAACACATCCGCAGTGATGCCTGCATGGGCCGATTGCATCTCATCCAGGCTCAGGTCGGGCAGGTCGCAGCCCTTGCTTTCGGCCAGCGCCACCAGAGATCCGGTGACATGATGTGCGTCACGGAACGGCAGCCCAGGCACCCGCACCAGCCAGTCGGCAAGATCGGTCGCGGTGGAGAACCCGCTGCCCGCCGCCGCCGCGAGACTGTCGCGGTTGGCGGTCATGTCGCGCACCATACCCTCCATCGCCGCCAGAGCCAGCATCCAGTTGTCGGCGGCGTCAAACACCTGTTCCTTGTCTTCCTGCATGTCCTTTGAATAGGCCAGCGGCAATCCCTTCATCACCATCATCAATGCGGTATTGGCGCCAAAAATACGCCCGACCTTGGCGCGGATCAGCTCGGCGGCGTCGGGGTTCTTTTTCTGCGGCATGATGGACGATCCGGTCGAGAACCGGTCAGACAGAATCACAAACCGGAACTGGGCCGAGGACCAGATCACCAGCTCTTCGGCCATACGCGACAGGTGCATGGCGCTGATACTGGCCACGCTCAGAAACTCCAACGCGAAATCCCGGTCGCTGACCGCATCCAGAGAATTGGCGGCGGGCCGGTCAAACCCCAGCGCCCTGGCGGTCATCTCGCGATCAATCGGGAAACTTGTGCCCGCCAGGGCCGCCGCGCCCAAAGGCGATTCGTTCATCCGCGCGCGCGCGTCCCGAACCCGGCTCAGGTCACGCCCGAACATTTCCACATAGGCCATCATGTGATGGCCCCAGGTCACCGGCTGCGCGGTCTGCAGATGGGTGAAACCCGGCATCACCCAATCGGCCCCGGCCTCGGCCTGCCCCAACAGGGCGCGGATCAGCACCGACAGCCCCTGTTCAGCAGCGTCCAGCTGGTCACGCACCCACAGTTTGAAGTCGGTGGCGACCTGGTCGTTCCGGGAACGACCGGTGTGCAGACGCCCCGCCGGCTCGCCGACAATCTCTTTCAACCGTGCCTCGACATTCATGTGAATGTCTTCGAGTGCGGTGGAGAACTCGAATGTCCCGCCTTCGATTTCTGACAATACGGTGAGCAGGCCTTTCCCTATCGCTTCGGCA
Source organism: Sedimentitalea nanhaiensis DSM 24252 (assembly GCF_000473225.1). Lineage (GTDB taxonomy): Bacteria > Pseudomonadota > Alphaproteobacteria > Rhodobacterales > Rhodobacteraceae > Sedimentitalea > Sedimentitalea nanhaiensis. The sequence continues at coordinate 3,248,172 of NZ_KI421509.1, read as the reverse complement.
TCGCTATCGCTGATCACGCCTGTTGCGGCCAGCATCGCCGCATGGGCCCGCGAGCCGGCAATGTCTTGCGCCGCCATCCGACGGTCGAACCCGATCGAGGCATTGATCGCCTCCATGATCGCGTCCGGTCCGGCGGCAAAGCGGCCGCCCCACATCTGGTTCGAGGATTGATCTGTCATGCCGTGCACCCCTGGAGGAAATATGCGCCTGTTCCGTTCCGCTCTCCTTTATCTAGCCCTGTCTCTGGGTGCAAACACAGCGGCTGCCGCCGACATCGCCACGCTTGATGCGCTGCGCGAGGGCGACATGAAAAAGTTGACGTTCCACGCCGAGCCGAAACCGGTCGGCGCCGCAACGTTCGAGTTGGCGGATGGCGCCGGGACAGCAACGCTGGCCGATTGGCAGGGCAAATACGTGCTGCTGAATTTCTGGGCCACCTGGTGTGCACCCTGCCGCAAGGAGATGCCGATGCTATCCGCCCTGCAGGAGCGTTACGGCGGCGAGAATTTCGAGGTTCTGACCCTGGCCACCGGGCGTAACTCGCCGGTTGGCATCCAGAAGTTCTTTGACGAGATCAAGGTAACCAACCTGCCGCGCCATCAGGACCCGAAACAGGCTGTTGCGCGTGAGATGGCGGTCTTGGGTCTGCCGATTACCGTGATTCTGAACCCCGAGGGCCAGGAAATCGCCCGCCTGATCGGCGATGCGGATTGGAATTCGGACAGCGCCCACGCAATTCTGGATGCGCTGCTGAACTGACGAACACGCCCGACCGACACCGCCTGCGACTTGAGGGCTGAGGTTGCAATCCGGAAGATCGAGACTAAGTGCGTCCGGAACCTTTCCGGAGCCTGAATATGTCCAGACCCTTCCTCATCTTTCTGACCCTCGGGCTTGCAGGCTTGGGTTGCACGCTTCTGTATTCGGTCATTGGCTCCAGTGTCGACGCCCAAGGTGTCTTGCGCGAACCGTTCTTTCTGATTCCGATCGGATTTGCCATGGTGTTTCTCGGGGTGATCGGAACCCTGGGAACAACAATCGTACGGCTGTTTCGGAGAACCGCCTAAGTGGCTCGACTTGCGCCCGCCTGCCGCGCCACCAGGTCGTGGCACGGGCAAGTGATCAGGTGGTCGTTGACCATTCCGACCGCCTGCATGAATGCATAAACGATAGTCGGGCCGCAAAACCGGAACCCCGCCTTTTTCAGATCCTTCGATATCTGCATGGAGAGCGGCGTAAAGGTCGGCACCTCAGCCAAACTGGCCCATGTATTCTGAACCGGTTTTCCACCGACATACCTCCAAAGGAACCGGTCGAACCCCTGTTCCCGCTCAATCTTCTGCCAGGCATGCGCATTGCCGATTGTGGCCTCGATCTTGCCACGATGACGAACGATGCCGGGGTCACCCAACAGCCGCTCGATCTCGGGTTCGCCCCACCCCGCAACGACATTCGGGTCGAAACCCGCAAATGCGCTGCGAAAATTGTCTCGCTTTCTAAGGATCGTGATCCAGCTCAGCCCGGCCTGAAAGCCGTCGAGGATCAGTTTTTCCCACAAGGCGCGGCTGTCATATTCCGGCACCCCCCACTCAGTATCATGATATTGCAGGTAAATCTGTTCTTGCCCGGCCCAGCCGCAACGTTCCATTGCCGTCTCCTGTCCTATTGCATCAGAAGTGACTCAAAACCGCGCCAAATGCGAGCTTTAAGACGGGCTTTACCCCGGCGAGTCAGGTGTCTTGCAACGCGATTCATCGGGGTCGCCAGAAATTCGACCGCTACCAGCCGGGGGCCACATGCTGACACGCCGAAAAATGTATGCCGATGTGCCTGCCGGCCAATACAGCCCGCTGGAGGCCGCTGTTGGCGCGCGCGATGGCGGCACCATAGAGATGGTGGAACAGGCTGTGCGGCACCGCCAGACCATGCTGGCCTATCAGCCGGTGATGCAGGCACATCCGCCTCACCAGACCGCATTTTACGAGGGGCTGATCCGCATTCTGGACGACACCGGACGGGTGGTGCCCGCCCGCGACTTCCTGCCAATGGTCGAAAACACCGAGCTGGGTCGGGAAATCGACTGTGTGACACTGGAAACCGGGCTGCGCACGCTGGCCGAAAATCCGTCGGTGCGGTTGTCACTGAACATGTCGGCCCGCTCGATCGGCTATAAACGCTGGATGCGCATCCTGGACCGTCACCTGAACAAGGACCAAACCCTGGGCGAGCGGCTCATGCTTGAAATCTCCGAGGCCTCGGCAATGACGGTTCCAGAACTGGTGATCGACTTCATGGACCGGTTGCAGGACCGCAGCATTGGCTTTGCGCTCGACGACTTCGGCGGCGGTATGACCGCATTCAGATATCTTAAGGATTTCTTTTTCGACGCGGTCAAGATCGACAGCCAGTTCGTACGCGGCGTGCATGCCGATGCGGACAATCAGTCGGTAGTGCGCGCCCTTATCGCAGTGGCCAAGCAGTTCGACATGCTGATCATCGCCAATCAGGTGGAAACCGTCGAAGATGCCGAGTTCCTGGCCGCCAATGGAGTAGATTGCCTGCAGGGCTACCTTTTTGGCGCACCCACGGTCCGCCCGCCCTGGATCCCCGAGGGGAAATCAGCAACCGGCTGACCGGAGCGCAAAGCGGGCGCGGGCACCAGCCGGCCACGCGCGAAAATTTCTCTGAGACACACTGCCCGTTGCTGACCCAACGGCAATCCTTTATGTCCGTCTCGGGAGGAGGGGGATTCCCGGATGCGTAGCGTCGCAGGGCGATACGGATCCGTCGGCCCCCGCTAACGCTCAGTGGCAAAGGATTCACAGAAATGACGAACGTAGTAATAGCATCGGCCGCCCGAACCGGGGTTGGCAGCTTTGGCGGTTCTTTCGCCAATACAACCGCCCACGACCTGGGTGCCGCCGTGCTGGAAGCCGTGGTCGCTCGCGCCGGTGTCGACAAGGCCGACGTGTCAGAAACCATCCTGGGTCAGGTGCTGACAGCGGCACAGGGACAAAACCCGGCACGCCAGGCGCATATCAACGCCGGTCTCCCCATCGAAAGCGCCGCCTGGGGCATCAACCAGGTCTGCGGATCCGGCCTGCGGGCCGTGGCATTGGGTGCGCAGCATATTGCTCTGGGTGACGCGGACATAGTCGCCGCCGGCGGCCAGGAAAACATGTCCATGTCGCCCCATGCCGCCAACCTGCGCAACGGCCACAAGATGGGCGACATGAAATATATCGACACCATGATCCGCGACGGGCTGTGGGATGCGTTCAATGGCTATCATATGGGCCAGACCGCTGAAAACGTCGCCGAGAAATGGCAGATCAGCCGCGAGCAACAGGACGAGTTTGCCGTCGCCAGCCAGAACAAGGCCGAAGCGGCACAGAAAGCCGGAAAATTCGCCGATGAAATCGTGCCCTTCATCATCAAGACCCGCAAGGGCGACATCGTGATGGATCAGGACGAATACATCCGCCATGGCGCCACCATGGAAGCCATGGCCAAGTTGCGCCCTGCCTTCACCAAGGACGGATCGGTCACCGCTGCCAATGCATCGGGGTTGAATGATGGCGCAGCCGCCGTGCTGCTGATGTCCGCGGACAATGCCCAAAAGCGCGGGATCGAGCCAATGGCCCGCATCGCGTCCTATGCAACCGCCGGTCTGGACCCGTCGATCATGGGCGTCGGCCCGATCTATGCCTCGCGCAAGGCGCTGGAAAAGGCGGGCTGGAAAGCCGAGGATCTGGACCTGGTGGAAGCCAACGAAGCCTTTGCCGCCCAGGCCTGTGCCGTGAACAAGGACATGGGTTGGGATCCCGCAATCGTGAACGTGAACGGCGGCGCCATCGCCATCGGCCATCCTATCGGTGCCTCGGGTGCGCGGGTCCTGAACACGCTGCTGTTCGAGATGAAGCGACGCGACGCCAAGAAAGGTCTCGCCACCCTGTGCATCGGCGGCGGGATGGGTGTTGCCCTCTGCGTCGAACGCGACTAAACGGAACTGGGTGCGCAATATAATTGCGCACCCAGACCAATTTACCGCAACTAAGTTGCTTACGCATTATTGGAGACAAGAATGGCTCGAACAGCTCTCGTAACCGGAGGCAGCCGCGGTATCGGCGCCGCCATTTCCACCGCCCTGAAAGCCGCCGGATACTCGGTTGCCGCGACCTATGCCGGCAATGACGAAGCCGCTGCCAAGTTCACCGAAGAAACCGGCATTAAGACTTACAAGTGGAACGTTGCCGATTACGACGAAAGCAAGGCCGGCATCTCACAGGTCGAAGCCGATCTTGGCCCGATCGACGTTGTCGTTGCCAACGCCGGCATCACCCGCGACGCCCCCTTCCACAAAATGTCTCCGGAGCAGTGGAAAGAGGTCATCGACACCAACCTGACCGGCGTATTCAACACCGTACATCCGATCTGGCCGGGGATGCGCGAACGCAAGTTCGGCCGCGTCATCGTGATCAGCTCTGTCAATGGCCAGAAGGGCCAGTTCGCACAGGTCAACTATGCCGCCACCAAGGCCGGCGATCTGGGCATCGTCAAGTCCCTGGCCCAGGAAGGCGCGCGCGCCGGCATCACCGCCAATGCCATTTGCCCAGGTTATATTGGCACGGATATGGTCATGGCCGTGCCGGAAAAGGTGCGCGAAAGCATCATCGCGCAGATCCCCGCAGGACGTTTGGGCCAACCCGAAGAGATTGCCCGTTGTGTGGTCTTCCTGGCCTCCGACGACTCTGATTTCATCAACGGATCCACCATCAGCGCAAACGGAGCCCAGTTCTTCAGCTGAGCCACTCCCGGGCAACCGAATCATCATACGACAAGGGGCCAGTCCTGATCCGACTGGCCCTTTTTCATTGGGTGCCGGGCATGGGGCATGTTACCCCGCGATCCGCAAAACAAAAACGGCGCCTGGGCAAATGCCAAGCGCCGCAGCGAGTTCCGGAAGGCGACCCAGTTAACTTACGGATCGCGAAACAAACCTGTCTAGACCGACAGTCGCTCGATTTCTTCCTTGAGTTTCAGTTTCTGTTTCTTGAGGTCCGCCACATGTAGCCCATCAACACCCGGTGCGCGCTGCGCCTCTTCGACTTCCGTACTCAGGTGCTGGTGCTTCTTTTTCAGTTCCGTCAGGTGCGAGCTCAAGCTCATGGCAATCCTCCTCTGAATAAGTTGCGCACCCGATTTGAGCATATTCCCGACCTCCTGTCACGCAACATACACAATAGAATTGTAGCTTGGTGTTGAGTGCGCAAAAATCCACTCAACCTTCGGTCACGATATTGGCCACTCCAGCGCCCGCCCGTCACGCAGAATCCGGTTGAGTTCGGCTGCATAGCTTTCCCCATCCTCCTGATGGCGCGGCCCATCATGCAAAATCACCGGCGCATGCAGCCGGAACGCCGCTCGTCCCTCTTTACGCGCGCGCAGGATGACAAGATGCGGCGCTCGCCCCGCCCGCGCCGCAAAAGGCAACAGTTCAACCGAGCCCAGACGCTTTTCGCACGCCGCCAGCATGTCGGGCACCCGATCCACCCGCTGGATCATGTGCAGATAGCCCTTGGGCACCAGACGTCGCGCTGCAACCGTGATCCAATCGGACAATTGCGTGGCACGCTCGCCCAGGGCCAGGGCACGCCCATCGTCCCGCGCGGGGCTATGGGCCCCGGCGCGATAATAGGGCGGATTGGCCAGAACATGGTCAAAACGGGAGTGGCGCACAGGCTGAGGAAGTTCTGACAGATCGGCCGTGACCACCGCCAGGTCGATTCGATTGTCATGCGCGTTGCGCCTTGCCAGTTCGGCATAGGCGGGTTGCAATTCGACTCCTACCGACGACAAATCCGGCACCCTTGTTGCGAGACATAACACCGCAGCCCCCGCGCCACAGCCCAGTTCCAGCACCGATTGACCGGGTCGCGCCGGAATGCTGGCCGCCAAAAGCACGGGATCAATGCCCGCACGATACCCATCGCGTGGCTGAAACAGATGCAGGCGCCCGCCCAGGAACGCATCCCGCGTCAAATGTTCCGCACAAAAGGCTGTCACAGGCTCACATCGATCTTGTTGTCGCGCATCACCCGAACCGCACGCGCATAATCCGCGCTGCGCACCAGCATCCTGCGCGGGAAAATTCCGATGCCTCCTTCGAGGATGCTCATATTTACGTCCATCTGAAAGCAGTCTATATCCTCGCCCTGAAGAAGGGCGGACGCAAATGCCATCACAGTGGGATCGGTGCTACGCAAAAGTTCCTTCATGACGGGGATTTAAGGGCAAGGATCGCAGTTGTCGAGCCTTGTAGCGGGAGCGTGATGAACACCAGCGCAGCGACAAAACCACACGATATGCTGGCGCAAGCACTGGCAGAGGAAATGGCCGCCGTAAACCGGCTGATCCAGCAGCGGATGGCATCCGAACATGCGCCGCGGATTCCCGAGGTGACGGCGCATCTGGTCGAAGCGGGCGGCAAGCGTCTGCGCCCGATGTTGACGTTGGCAGCGGCCCGGCTGTGCGGCTATGACGGCCCTCATCACATCCACCTCGCGGCGACGGTCGAGTTCATCCATACGGCAACCCTGTTGCATGATGACGTGGTCGACGAAAGCGGCCAACGACGCGGTCGCCCCACCGCTAATCTGCTGTGGGACAATAAATCCAGCGTTCTGGTGGGCGACTATCTGTTTGCGCGCAGTTTCCAGTTGATGGTGGAAACCGGGTCGTTGCGGGTGCTTGACATCCTGGCCAATGCCGCCGCCACGATTGCAGAGGGCGAAGTGTTGCAGCTGACTGCCGCGCAAAACCTGGCCACCGACGAATCCGTTTATCTGCAGGTAGTGCGCGGCAAGACGGCAGCGCTGTTTTCCGCCGCAACCGAGGTTGGTGGCGTGATCGCAGGCGCACCTGCGGCTCAGATTCAAGCGCTATATAAGTATGGCGATTCCCTGGGCGTCGCGTTTCAGATCGCTGACGACTTGTTGGACTATCAGGGCGACAGCATGGCAACCGGCAAGAACGTGGGCGATGATTTTCGCGAACGCAAGTTGACGTTGCCCGTGATCAAGGCCGTGGCCCGTGCCACCCCGCAAGAACGGGCGTTTTGGCAGCGCACCATCGAGCAGGGCAAGCAACACGATGGCGACTTGCAGACGGCAATGGCCCTGATGGAGAAACACGGCACGATCAAGGCCACGCGCGATGACGCGGTCGGCTGGGCTGACAAGGCGCGCATGGCGCTGGACACCTTGCCCGATGATCCGCTCCGGGACATGTTGCGGGATCTCGCGGCCTATGTGGTGGCACGTCTGAATTGATCGCGGTCAGGCTGGTCTAGAGAGGCGCGGCGCCAGCGTCGTTGCCCGGATCCACCACCCCAAACGGGCCTCGGTCAGGGCCCGCGCGGCTGCCGTCGCGGTTGCAAGGCTGTCAAATAGCCCAAAACAGGTGGCGCCCGACCCGCTCATCCGGGCCAGCACAGCGCCTTGGTTTTCCAAGGCGTCCAGCACCACGCCCACGACCGGAACCATATTCACCACCGGTGCCTGCAGATCGTTGCGCTGTGCAGCCAGCCAATCGCAACAGGCTGCGGTATCGGCAAAGTCGGGAATCGAGGGCATTGCCGCACCGTTCTTGATCATCAAGGCGCGAAACGCGTCGGGTGTATGGACCTGAACACCTGGATTGATCAGAACCGCCGCAAGCGACGGAAAGCCCGCTACGGGTGCGAGACGCTCGCCAATGCCCGACATGCGGGCTGTCGTCGCAGCCAGGCACACGGGAACATCCGCCCCCAGGCGCAACAGCCTACCTCCGGACAGGGGCCGCACCTTGTGGCTGCGCGTCAACGCCCGCAATACAGCCGCCGCATCTGACGATCCCCCGCCAATTCCCGAAGCGGCAGGCAGATGTTTGTCCAAAGTGATTTCGGCTCGGGTCACACCGGCGGCGTGTGCGGCGCGCAGGACCAGATTGCTGTCATCCACCGGCACACCGGCGGCCATCGGGCCTGTCACCTTGAACCGCATCCGGTCCGCGCGCCGAACCGCGATCCGGTCGCCCACATCGGCGAACACGACCAGTGAATCCAACAAATGATAGCCATCGGGCCGCTGGCCGGTGACATGCAGCGTCAGATTGATCTTGGCCGGTGCAAACTCCTGTACGGCGTCGGCGCAGGGTTCAGCCGCCGTCATTGACCACCTTCAGCGGCGGCGATCCCTCTTCGGCCAGCACAGCGTCAAGCCCGACCTTGAGCTTGCTACGGATCCTTTCGGGATCGGCCTCGCTGTCAGTATCTTCCGGGTCAATGAAGGACAGCGCGCGCCTCCACTGGAATTCGGCCTCGCGCAGACGTCCGACAGCCCAATAGACATCGCCAAGATGATCATTGACCACAGGATCCACCGGCATCAGTTCAACCGCTGTCTCCATGTGATCGACCGCTTCGTCATAGCGTCCCAGGCGATAGAGAACCCAGCCCAGGCTGTCGACAATATAGCCGCTGTCGGGGCGGGCGGCGACGGCCTGTTCGATCATCGCCAGCGCCTCATCCAATTTGATCTGCCGCTCAACCAGAGAATAGCCCAGATAGTTGAGCACCTGCGGCTGATCCGGATTGATCTCAAGCGCGCTGCGAAAATCTGCTTCGGCCCGCTCCCAATGCTTGAGCCTCTCATGGCTAATGCCGCGCGCATAAAACAGGAACCAGCGCGCCCGCGCTTCGGGGTCTGAATATTCCAGCGCCCTGTCATAGGCCTGAATGGCGGCGGCATATTGCTCCTGTTGCCGCAGCAGATCGCCAAGGGCGGAATGCACCGGAGCCAATGTCGGCTGCTCGCGCGCCAGTTGTTCCAGCACCTCGATCGCCGCATCGGGTTTGGCGGCACGGCGCAACGCCTCGGCCCGGCCCATTTCAGCGGCATGATAGTCGGGGCTGGATTGTGATATCTGCTTGTAGGTTGCGACGGCCAGATCGTACTGGCCCAGCTTGTCCAGCAACTGCGCGCTCAGCAACAATGAATCGATGTGATTTGGGCGCAGATAGGTTGCGGTGCGAATATAGACCAGCACAAAGTCATCCGCCGCTTCGCCGTTCAGCGCCTGTCCGATGGAATAGAAGACTTCGGCCATGCCATCGCGCACCGACGTGACATGGTCAAACGCAAGCTGTTCGCCCGCTTCCAGCCGGTCCGCCAGAGCCTGCAGACCGGGATCCAGCGTCGCGCCAAAGGCATTGTGCAGATAATCCAGCGCGTCTTGATTGCGCTGAAGTTGCGACAGCACCTGTGCCCGCGCGACACCCGCGCCCCGCGACAGCAGGGACACGCCCGAGGTCTCGTCGGCAAATATCGCTTCGGCCCCTTCGAAATCGCCAACAGACGCCAGCGCCAGCGCCTTGTGATACAACGCAAAGGCGCGCAGGCCGTTTTCCTCGGCAACCGAATCGAACTGCGCAAGGGCCTGCGCGACCGAGCCCGCGCCCACATGCGCCCAGGCCGTCACCAACCCATCCACCAAGGGCCCGATGCCCAGGGTTTCAACATCGCGTGCCAACAGCTCGTCATATTTTTCAGTGGCGATCAGGTCGGCAACCACAACCATATGGGCCACCTGACTGCGATAGCCTCGGCTTTCCATCAACCTGGCAACCGGCAAAGCCTTGTCGATCCGGCTGAGTGCCAGTTGCGACAGGACCAGGTTTTCCATCAGCCTGGGGTTATCGCGATCCCGGCTAAGCGCGCGCGCGTAATATTCGGCAGCCGAGTCGAAATTGCTGTCGATGATCGCCTGCCGTCCGGCCAGATAGGCCCCGGCGGCCGTGTCCGCCTGCGCGACCGCGGGGGCCAACAGTGCAGCGGCGACCACCGCAAGTGCCGTGGCGCGAAGAAATGATGTGTTCAAAAGACCTGCCTCGTCGGATGCTCTGCCCGACAAAATAGGCCCTTGTCCGCAGCTAAGCAATGGCACAGCCGGTGCTGGCTGTGCCATTATGACGGATTTTGCCTACATATTGGGGTAATTCGGCCCGTCTCCGCCCTGCGGAGTGACCCAGGTGATGTTCTGGCTGGGGTCCTTGATGTCGCAGGTCTTGCAATGCACGCAATTCTGGAAGTTGATCACGAACTTGGTGTCCTTGCCCGCCTCTTCGACAAACTCGTATACGCCGGCCGGACAATAGCGCGCGGCAGGGCCGGCATATTTCGGCAGGTTGACCTGAACCGGAACGGAGGGGTCTTTCAGTTGCAGATGCGCCGGCTGGCTTTCCTCGTGGTTGGTAAAGGAAAACGCGACGTTGGTCAGGCGGTCGAACGACAGCGTGCCATCCGGTTTCGGGTACTCGATCGGCTGATGCTTGCTGGCCTCTTCCGTCGCGTCGGCGTCGGTCTTGCCATGTTTCTGGGTACCGAACAGGGAAAAGCCAAGCGTGTTGGTCCACATGTCGAACCCGCCCAGAACCAGCGACGGCATCAGCCCCCATTTGGACCAAAACGGCTTGACGTTGCGAACCTTTTTCAGATCCCGACCAATCGCACCGGTGCGCACTTCATCCTCGTAGGCCGACAGTTCGTCGCCCGCGCGCCCAGCCGCGATGGCGGCATGGGCGGCTTCGGCGGCCGCCTTGCCCGACAGCATCGCGTTATGGTTGCCCTTGATGCGCGGCACGTTGACCATGCCCACCGAACAGCCCAGCAAGGCCACACCGGGCGCAACCATCTTTGGCATCGATTGATATCCGCCTTCGGAAATCGCCCGCGCGCCATACGCCACGCGCTTGCCACCCTTCAGCAGGTCGGCGACCATTGGATGGTGCTTGAATCGCTGGAATTCCATATAGGGGAACAAATACGGGTTCTTATAGTTCAGATGCACCACGAACCCGACGTAGACCTGATTGTTTTCAAGGTGGTAGATGAACGACCCACCCCCGGCATTTCCGCCCAGAGGCCAGCCCATTGTGTGGGTGACCGTGCCTTCGCGGTGCTTGGCCGGGTCGATCTCCCAGATTTCCTTCATTCCGATGCCGAATTTTTGCGGCTCGTGGCCCTGGCTCAGATCGTATCTGGCAATCACTTCCTTGGACAGCGATCCGCGCACGCCTTCGGACAGGAACACGTATTTGCCGTGTAGCTCCATGCCCGGTTCATAGTTCGCTCCGTGACGACCATCGGCCTCTTTGCCGAATTCACCCGCGACCACGCCCTTGATGCCGCCCTTGTCGTCGAACACCAGTTCCGAGCAAGCCATGCCAGGAAATATCTCGACCCCAAGTTCTTCGGCCTGCTCCGCCATCCAGCGGCAGACGTTGCCCATGCTGACAATATAGTTGCCGTGGTTGTTCATCAGCGGCGGCATCGGCCAGTTCGGCACCCGGATCTTTCCGGCTTCGCCCAGCATATAAAAATTGTCTTCGCGCACGGGCACGTTCAGCGGCGCGCCTTTTTCCTTCCAATCGGGGATCAAGGCATCCAGACCGCAAGGATCCAGAACCGCGCCCGACAGGATATGCGCCCCGACTTCACTGCCTTTTTCCAGCACAACTACGTTGATATCCGCGTCCAACTGCTTGAGACGGATCGCAGCGGATAACCCGGCAGGGCCGGCACCGACGATCACAACGTCATACTCCATCGCTTCGCGTTCAGTCTCGGCCATCGGGGCGCTCCTTGGCTAACGGTTCAATGGCGCCTTCCCAGGCGCAATTATGTTTCGCGGCTGATACCTTTTGTCAGGCCACAGCGTCAATCGCAACACTGCGTCAGACCCTGTTAACGCAACCAGGCAAGGTCAAAGCCGGAATTCTCGCAATCGATACGCCTTGCGCATGCGCCAAACGCTATTCCGGCCTGTCCCCCATCAGATACCGTGGCCCGCGCCCCTTGCTGCGCACCCGGTCATCCGGATTGTACAGCTTGCATTTGGGCAGGGACAAACAGCCACATCCGATGCAGCCATCCAGGTTGTCACGCAGGTTTTGCAAAGCCTCGATCCGCTGATCCAACCGGTTGCGAAAACCGGTACTGAGTCTGCGCCAATCTGCAGGTGTCGGGGCACGACTGCCCGGTAACTGATCCAGCAACGCGCGGACCTCGGGCAGTGAAAAACCGAACTGCTGCGCGATCATTACAAAGCTCAACCGACGGATGTCGGCGCGCAAGAACCTGCGCTGGCCACCTGCATTACGCCAGGGCGAGATCAAACCCTGAGACTCGTAGTACCGGATGGCCGAAACCGCCAGACCGGTCCGGTCCGCCAATGCCCCGATGGAAAGGCCGTGGGATGTCGTCATGTTTCGCCCGAAAAAATTCCTTGACCTCAAGTTAGGTTAAGGAATTACCGTCAGAAAATCAACCGAGAAAGGACTTCTGATGACTGCAAGACTGGAACATGCAAATTTCACCGTCGCCGATCCCGACGCCACTGCCGCCTGGATGTGCGCGCTGTTTGGCTGGCATGTGCGCTGGTCAGGCGCGGCGATGCAAACCGGGCGCACCGTGCATGTGGGCACCGACACCGCCTATCTGGCGCTCTTCTCCCCCGGCGATCCCGCCAAACCCACGGATGACAATTATCAAACGATTGGCGGGCTGAATCACATCGCCGTCGTGGTCGATGACATTGCGGCGCTCGAAGATAAGGTTACGGCCGCCGGATTCACTCCGATAAACCACGCCGATTACGAACCTGGCCGCAGGTTCTATTTCCACGACGGCGATGGCATTGAATACGAGGTGGTGCAATACGACTAGGCCGGGTTTTGCCGCACGAACGACCCTGCCTCTTGCAATCCTGCGCGCGATTGGGTCAGGTATCGCTTGACCTAATCTATCGTCCCGGCGTTTTTACGGCGGGGCGTCTCATTTTGTGTGGATCAACAGCATGGAAAAAGTTCCGATGACCCCGGCCGGCCACGCCGCGCTTGAAACCGAGTTGAAGCAGCTCAAGTCGATTGAGCGGCCCGCGATCATCAAGGCCATTGCCGAAGCGCGCGAACATGGCGATCTGTCGGAAAACGCCGAATACCACTCGGCCCGCGAAAAGCAGTCCTTTATCGAAGGCCGCATCAAAGAGCTTGAGGGCGTGCTGTCACTGGCCGACGTGATCGACCCCAAGAAACTGACCGGTGCGATCAAGTTCGGCGCCAAGGTGACGCTGGTGGACGAGGATACCGACCAGGAAAAAACCTGGCAGATCGTGGGAGAATACGAAGCCAGCATCGAAAACGGCCTGCTCAATATCAAATCACCGATTGCCCGCGCGTTGATCGGCAAGGAAGAAGGTGACAGTGTAGAGGTGCGCACGCCCGGTGGCCAAAGGTCGTATGAGGTCGTGAGCATCGAGTATTCCTGACGGAGCGCGTCATGTCCCGTTCCAAGTCCGATCCAGAAGGCGCACGACCGACGCCATTGGGGATCTATGACAGGCCCAGCCTGCAATCGATCACCGGCATCGAGATCACCGCGATCGCCCTGACCGTGATCTGGCTGGGCGGGTCATTTGTGCTCTATTTACTGGCCCCCGACGGCGAAAGCACCGGGTTTGACGGGCTGCGGTTCGCCATCACGATGCTCACCGTGTTCATGCCGGTCGCGATGATCTGGGTCGCGGCCACGGCAGCGCGCTCCAACCGGGTGATGCGCGAAGAGAGTCGGCGGCTTCAGGCCGCTATCGATGGCATTCGCCATGCCTATGTCGCGCAGGCGCAGCGCGGCGTGATGGGGCCGGAGCCTTCGGTCACCAAGAAACTGGACGAAATTGCCGCCGCCGCCAAAAAGACCGAAACCGCCCTGGCCACATTCTCGACTCGCCGCGATCCCGACCGCGCCCCCGCGACCAGACCGGCGGTCGTACAACCGCCGGCCGGTCAGGGCTCTCTGGCATTAGGAACTTCGGCCGAGGACCTGGCCCCGCCACTGGCCACCCAGGATTTCATACGCGCGTTGAATTTTCCGGAAACCACCGACGACGAGGCCGGGTTCGACGCCCTACGCCGGGCATTGAAGGATCGCAAGGCGGCGCAGCTGATCCAGGCCAGCCAGGATGTGCTGACATTGCTCAGCCAGGATGGCGTTTATATGGACGATCTGCGCCCTGACATGGCCCGCCCCGAGATCTGGCGCCAATTCGCCCGTGGCGCGCGTGGGCGCGAGATCGCTGCCCTGGGCGGGGTGCGCGACCGCACGTCACTGGCCCTGACTGCCGGGCGGATGAAACAGGACCCCATCTTTCGTGACGCGGCACATCATTTCCTGCGTCTGTTCGATCGAATGTTCGCCGAATTCGAGACCGAGGCCTCGGATGCCGACATTTCCGCCCTGGGCGACACCCGAACAACAAGGGCTTTCATGTTGCTGGGCCGCGTTGCCGGCACCTTTGACTGAAGACTGACCGCCGTCGGGCGTTGACGCATCTCTTGCCTGCAAGGATGGCCCCGACATTCAGGGCGTTTGAAATCAGCGCCATTCAGCGCTGGACACAGCCGATACAAATCGCCCTTCGTTGCTGCGTGCATTGCCTGCGGCCCCTGGTGTTTGCGACCACGATCGCGAACGACGCGGGCATGCTCGGCATGGCCGTAACGGTACCGATCAGCGAACGTTTCCATTCGAATGTATCACCGGCATCGCAATGATCCATATTCCGTCGGTGATACGCGCCATGTTCCCTTGCCGGCCTTCTCGCGGCTGGCGAGATTTTGCGCCGTGGGTCACCAGTAACGATGGGTTGCGGATCGGCCTGTGCTAAAATGGCCGATTGCGTTACATTGATCCATGGGCAAAACCGCACCCCGTAAGTCAGCTCATTAAGAACTACCCCAAACGGCGGACACGAATCGCCAGAGATAAGGCCGCAATGACCATAGAAACAGATCTGAATGTGGCGCGTAATTCACTGTTGTTAAAAAGTCTGCCAGAGGAAATTAGCGAAACCCTGCTACGCGGCGCGACAACCCGTCATGCCGGGCGCGGCGAGACCCTGTTTCTGCAGGGGGAAACCGCCCATGTGGTGCACATCGTGCTGGATGGCTGGGTCAAACTGTATCGGATCTCTCCGAACGGGAACGAGGCGGTGGTCAGCGTATTTTCCCGCGGCAGCAGCTTTGGCGAGGCAGTGGCCTTTCGCCACGCCGACTATCCCGTCTCGGGCGAAGCAGTCACCGATTGCGTTTTGTTGCTTATCCAGGCCAACGCCTTTGTAGCCTTGATGAAAGACAGCCCTGAAATCTGCATGTCGGTTCTGGCCTCGACCTTTCAGCACCTCCATTCACTGGTCGGGCAGATCGAACAGATCAAGGCCCAGACCGGGGCACAGCGCGTTGCCGAATTCCTGTTGGGTCTGTGCAATTCCAACACCGGCAGCTGTGTGGTTACCCTGCCCTATGACAAGGTGCTGATTGCCGGACGACTGGGCATGAAACCGGAAAGCCTGTCGCGCGCCTTTTCCAAGCTGCGTCAGCAAGGGGTGCGTATTGCCAAGAACCATGCATCCATAGACAATATCGAAACGCTTCGCGATTACGCAGATACCGACCCTGCCACAGCCTGGAACAAAGCCTTATGAGTGATCTTGCCGCCGCGCTCGCCGCGATCGACACCGCCAATGCGTCCGACCCGGACCTGTCCGAAGGCACGCCCGCCGCGCAGCTCTATGGCCAGCGGATGAGCGCGGAACTGGCCCGGCTGTTTCCCGATGCCTCGGAACCGCTGCAGATCGCCGCGCGCGGCCAGCATATCGAACGCTGGGTCCTTAAACGGGCGGACTACCCGAATGGGCGCGAGGGGTATCTGAACTGGCGGCGCGATCTGGCCAAACACCACGCTGAACGCGTCGGGCAAATCATGCGCGACACCGGATATTCCGATGCCGAGGCCGAGGCCGCCGGCAAGATGATCCGCAAGGAAGGAATCAAGCGAGACGCACAGGTCCAGACACTGGAAGATGTGATTTGTTTCGTGTTCCTGAAGTGGTATTTCGCGCCGTTTTCCTCCACACAGGACCCCGAAAAACTGCGTCGCATCGTTGTCAGGACCGCTCGCAAGATGTCCGATGCGGCCCGCGCCCGGGTTCTGGACGAATTCAAGTTGCCCGAGGAACTGGCCGCCGCATTCAAAACATGAGCGGGGCCAGATAGAGCCCCAGCAACAGGACACAGAACAGTCCCAGCGCGATGCCAAAACCACGCGCCCAGAACGGGGCGCTGTCCAAGCCCAGATAGCGGCCGAGAATCACCCGCGCCTTGAGCCAGGCCAGTATCAGAATGGCAGTTCCGGCGAGCGCCTGCCATCCATCCGGAAACGACCACAACGAAATCACCGTCGAGATCAGGCTGAGCGCCATCAGGGTGAGCCACCCGGTTCTCAGGGCGCGCTGACTCATTGCAGCAGATAGATGACGGGAAACAGCAGCACCCAGACCAGATCGACCATGTGCCAGAACGCGGCCCCCACCTCGATATTACGTGGGGCGTCACGCCAGGCAACCAGCCATAGAATCAACACACCAAACACCACATGCGCCGCGTGAAACCCGGTCAGCAGATAGTAGAAAGTGAAAAAGGCATGGCTCTCCCAATTGATGCCATGGGCCGCCTTATCCGCGAACTCGGCCCCTTTGATGACCAGAAACAGCACCCCCAGCAGGGAGGCCGCGATCAACGCCAGTCGCGCGCGCGCATTTTGCCCGGCTTCGCGCAACGGCAGCGCCAAGGCCGCCAGGAATCCGCTGGTCACCAGAACGATGGTGTTGATGCCAGCCGCGGTGCGGTTCAGCAGGTTCTGCGCTTCGGCAAACCCCACCGGATCGGTCACGCGCACCGCAAGAAACGCCGTCAGACCGGCCCCGAACACCAGCAGCTCGCTGATGATCAGAACCCACATCATCAGATCGCCGGGAAGCTCATCCAGCACAGACAGTTCGGAAGCGGCCTCGCTCATGCACCGACCAACTCTCGATAGATCTGCGGCAGGGCTTCGGTCAATCGGTCGGGATGCGGGATCACATGAAAGCCACCGCGCCCGAACAGGCGTGGGAACCAGCTTTTGGCCTGTTTATCTATGGTGACGCCGAACACCGAATGCCCGGCCCGACGGGCTTCGCGCACGGCCATAGCGGTGTCTTCGATGCCGTGACGCCCTTCGTAATGGTCCAGATCGTTGGGCTTGCCATCGGTGATGACCAAAAGCAGGCGACGCTTCTTGCTCTGGCGCGCCAGATCGGCCGAGGCATGGCGCACCGCGGCACCCAGCCGCGTATAGAATCCGGGACGCAACGCACCGATGCGATCTTCGATACCCGTGTTCATCGCCTCTCCAAAGGCTTTGCATTGCTGGATATAAACCCGATCCCGTTTCAGCGACGAAAATGCGTGGATGGCGAAATCGTCGCCGCAAGCGTCCAGCCCCCAGGCCAGCGCCGCAAGCGCTTCACGTTCGATGTCGATGACCGCCCGCCCGGTGACGGCGCTTTCGGTCGAGCGGGACACATCCAGCAGGATCGACACCGCCAGATCGCGGGCCTGTGGCAGCGATTGCCGCCAGATGCGGTTGCTGCCGACGCCATTGGCCAGAATATCGACCCGCGCACGCACCACCGCCTCCATGTCCAACTCGTCACCATCAAGGCATCCAGGCACAAAGACACGGCCCGGACGCAACGCCTCGAACTGACGTTTGACCTGGCGAATGCGGCGCATGGCGCGTGGATCCTCGCGAAACGAGGGGACGCAATCCCCCGCTTCTGCAATGCTGTGCAAGACACGCACATGGTCCGGCAGATAGGCCCCCGCCCGCGCGTCCCATTCGGGATAGGTATGGATGCCGGACAGGCGTTCGCGGTCCACATCCTCGGGCGCGAGGTCAAGATGCAGTTTCAGCCGCGTGGCCGGGGCCTTGGAAATCTGGCCCAACCCGATCTCGTCCTGATCGTCGGCCGCCTTCTTGGCATTGTCGGGGTCATCGTCGTCGACCCGCCTGTTCAGGTTCAGGAACTCGGCCCAGGACAGGATCGCCTCGAACTTGTGCAGGATCAGGCTATCCTTGCGCTCGGCCTGATCGGCCTGGCGGCGGCGGGCGCGGTGGGTGCCTTCGGCCCCGTCTTCGGGCGGGCCGTCGCTGTCGCGGGATTCGACCGTATCGGACGCGCTGAAAGACAGCTCGCGCAGGTCCGGCCACAGCGGCACCGGCTGAAACGGCTGGTAATTGCCCGGTGCATAGACCGTCTCGACCGGTTTCTGCTGCAATTGACGCGCCGGCTCTGACAGCGGAGCGGGATCCCCGAGAGCCTGACGCACCAGAGCCTCGATGGCGGCCTCATACAGCGGCAGCCGCGCCACGCGGCGCTGATGCAAGGCGGCCTGACACAGGGTTCGGTACAGATCATGCAGCCCCGGGGCCTGTTCCAGCGCCGCTTCGACCGTCACCCGCGCCGCCGCGATCGCGCGCAGGTCGGCGCGCAAGGCATCGGTTTCAGCGGCGGGATCCTGTGCATGGGCGGCTGCGGCGGTCAGCCACAGGTACAGTGCGCCGTTGGCTTCGCGGCTGGGAAAAACCCCGAGACGATCTGGCAGGCGCAGGATTTCCCCATCGAAGCTGGCCCGCGGCAGGATTTCGGCCTCCGCCCCCAAGCGCCGCAGAAAACTCAGCCGGTGGCGGCTGACTTCGGGGCTGACGGCGCGCAGTTCGACCGAATGCGCGCCACCCAACCCGCGGAAAAAAACAGCCAGCCGCCCGCTGACCTCGGAAAGGTCGACGCTGGCTCCGTGATGCACCTGTGGCGCATCCAGACGGCTGGCAAAGGCGTGCCACAGTTTCCCGACGGTTTCTTCGGGTTCCCATGGCTCGATTTCAATCTTGCCCACGGCCATGCCTCACCCAAAGATGGCCGCGACAAGATCTAGGAGCCCGCGTTTCACGTCGGCGTCGTCGGTCAGGGGCTCGATCATTGCCGCCTCGACCGCACGGTCGATGGACATGCCCTGCGCGATCAGCGACGCGGCATAGACGATCAGCCGGGTCGAAACGCCTTCTTCCAGATCCTGTCCCTTGAGCGCCCGCAGCTTGCCGGCCAGACGCACAAGCGGCTTGACCCGCTCGGGCGCAAGACCGCTTTCGCGCGCGACCACCTCGATTTCCACATCGGGTGTCGGGAAATCGAACTCGACGGCCAGGAACCGTTGGCGGGTCGACGGTTTGAGGGTCTTCAGAATATTCTGATAGCCGGGGTTATAGGACGCCACCAGCATGAAGCCGGGCGCAGCTTCCAGTTCTTCGCCGGTGCGGTCGATGGGCAGAATACGCCGGTCATCGGTCAACGGGTGCAGAACCACGGTCACGTCCTTACGCGCCTCGACAACCTCATCAAGATAACAGATCGCTCCTTCGCGCACCGCACGGGTCAAAGGCCCGTCGACCCATACGGTTTCCCCGCCCTTAAGCAGATAACGCCCGATCAGGTCGGCAGCAGACAGGTCATCGTGACAGGCAACCGTATACAAAGGGCGACCCAGCCGAGCGGCCATGTGGGAGACAAAGCGTGTCTTTCCGCATCCGGTCGGTCCTTTCAGCAGGATCGGCAGGTTGTTGGCGCTTGCGGCCTCAAACAGGGCGCATTCGTCGCCCTGCGCCAGATAGAAGGGGGCGTCCGCCGCCCCCTTCAGATTGGTATGTGCGTTCATCGCCATCACTCCGCGGGAATATGGTCGGGATCATCTTCAAGGCGATGACGTTCGATCGGGCCGGGCCGCACCATTTCGCGGCGTGGCATGAAGACCGAATAGAGGAACAGCGCAACACCCAGAAACACAACCACACCGGCCCCCAGACGCATCCAGTAGAAGATGGCGATGCTGTCCTGCACGTCCATGTAGTAGTCGCCGATGACACGCTGCATATGGGTCTGCACAGTACCGGCAAAGGTCAGGGTGAAGGTCATGAACACCATCCCTCCAGACATCAGCCAGAAAGACGCCATATTCAGCACCTGGTTGTACGGATCGCGCTGTTTCAGGATCGGCATGGCATAGGTTATCATCGCCAGATTCAGACAGACATAGGCCCCGTAGAACGCCAGGTGGCCATGTGCCGCGGTGATCTGTGTGCCGTGGGAGTAATAGTTAACCCCATGCAACGTGTGCAAAAAGCCCCAAACGCCGGCGCCGAAAAACGCCAGAACCGAACAGCCCAGCGACCACAACAGCGCCGCCTTGTTCGGGTGATCGCGGCGGCCTTTCCAGACCATGACGAAAGCGAATGACATCATCGCAAAGAACGGAACGATCTCGAGCGTCGAGAAGATCGACCCGATCCACTGCCAGTAGCCCGGCGCGCCAATCCAGTAATAGTGGTGACCGGTGCCCAGGATACCCGAGAACAGCGCTGCCGCAACGATGACATACAGCCATTTCTCGACGATTTCACGGTCCACCCCCGTCAGCTTGAGCATCAGGTACGCCAGGATCGAGGCCATGATCAGCTCCCAAACACCCTCAACCCAAAGGTGAATCACGTACCACCAATACATCTTGTCCAGCGCCAGGTTGGATGGGTTGTAAAACGCAAACAGGAACAGCAGCGCCAATGCCCAGAGGCCCAGCAGCAGGATGTTGGTGATCGCGGTTTTCTTGCCTTTCAATACCGTCATGGTGACGTTGTAGAGAAACAGCAACGCAGCAACGACGATCCCCATCTTGACCCATTTGGGCTGTTCCAGAAACTCGCGCCCTTCCTTGCCCAGCAACCAGTTGCCCTCGAAGAGGTTGAACAGGTAGGTCACCACCACACCCAATGTGCCGACCACCAGGATGATCAACTGCAGATAGGCAATCTTGGGCGAATGTATTTCGCGTTCCGATTCCTCCGGGATCAGGAAATACGCCGCCCCGAAAAAGCCCAGCAACAGCCACACGATCAGAGAATTGGTATGCAACATCCGGATGATATTGAACGGCACCAGTTCGGACAGGGTATTTGGCATGACATAGACAACCCCCGCCAACAGCCCGCCCAGGATCTGCACCGCGAACAGGGCAAGCGCGACCCCGAAATACGCGTATGCGATTTTCTGAGATTGATATTTCATCACTCGTGTCCTTTCTCAGCCGGCGTCGTTGGGCGGCCAGCCCTGTGCGTCGATTTCGCCGGTCCACAGCAGGAAATCGCTGAGGGCGCGGTATTCTTCGTCTGTCAGATCGAAATACGGCATCTGGCGGCGGCCCTCGACACCCGTGGGCATCGCCTGCATCCAGCCTTTCAGCGTTTCAAAGGCCGCCTCGGGATCGTCCTGCACCCCCCAGCGTGTCATCACGTTCATCAGCTCGGGGGCGAAATACGCACCCTCGCCCATGATCGTATGACAGTTGATGCACGCATTGCGTTCCCAAACGTGTTTTCCAAGCACAACGCTTTCGGTGAGACCCTCTTTGTCGGTCGAAGTGTTCACCATGTAGTTGTGTGTATGGGCGGTCAGCCCGACGAAAATGATAATAAAGAACAGTGACCCGCCAAAAAAGATATTGCGGGCCATGCTCTTTGTCATGACTTCGCGCATTGCGCTCTCCTTTGCGCTGCGTTGATTATGGCTGCACCATGGCGATCAGAGCGACAATCATCCTTGGCAAAAGTCAAGTCAACCGGAATGGAACCGAGATTTATACCTGCCAATAAGGCGGCGCGGCCCGGCATGGGGGCTTTGCTGGATGTCGCGTCTGTTTCCGCTAGAGGTTGTGGCGCGACAAACGCGCCGACAAAATTGCCGGAGCAAGTGCAGCCAGAAACAGGACAAAGGCCAGAATCCAGGTCGCACCGGCCGCCAGCACGAGGCAAATGTCGATTTCCGCCGACACTTCCGAGCCGAGCCAGCGCAAAGCAGCTGAAAACGCTATCAGAGCATAAGCAATGGCCACACTCTTTGGAGCCAGAATCTCGCGCCCCGTATGGCTGAGAATTGCGCGGCTCATGATCGCCAGCGTCATGCCCCCCAACGCCCCGATGCCCAAGACATGCAGCGCCGCGATTTCGCTGCCGATCCCCTGCAGACCTGCGCCATACGACACCAGACCAAGCGCCAGCATCAGCAGCGCCAAATGCAGTGACCAAAGGATCGGTTGCCGCCAGATGCGATAGCCGCGCCACAGCGCCAGGCGGATCAGTTGCGCCCCCCCGGCAGCGATTGCCAGGGCCGCAATTGCTGGATCCGCAAGGTCGAGCAACACGGCAACGGGCAGCAATAGCGCCAGACCGTTCGCCGCCTGCGACACCCCTGCCGGGCTGCGCGGCCAAAGCGTTTCCGCCACCCCTTCGCGTTTCATCGCGTTGCGGGTGAATCCTGGCGCAACGCGGCCACCCAGAACCGAGATCATCGCGCAAAAGGCGAACAATCCAGCGGTCAGTCCGCGATCCAGCGTATCGTCGGTCAGGCCAACCCATTGCAAATGCATCATAAGGTTCCCGGTCCAGACCAATATCACGAACAGCAGGAACACCAGAATCTGCGGCTTGGGTCGCCGCAGAGCCTGAATCACCAGCCTGACCGCCATCAGGGGCAGAAAGGCCAGGTCGACCGCCGCCACCGTGACAGGCGAAAATACCCCCGCCCCCCAGACCCCCAGCCGCCCGGCCAGCCAAAGCGCAACTGCCACTGCAATGAACAGATGCGGTCGCCCCCGCGCGCCGGTCCAACCGGGTGTCGCGGTCAACAGAAACCCGCCCATCGCCGCAGTGCCATAGCCAAAAACCATTTCGTGCGCGTGCCACAGACTGGGGGACATGCCAGATGGCAGATCAGGAAAACCGCCCTCTGTGAGCAGCCAGAGTTCCCAGATCAGGACCGCCAGCGCCGCAAACACACCCGCGGCCAGAAAAAACGCCCGAAACCCTTCGCTGAACACCCGTTTGACGGGGGTCATCATGTGCTGGCGCTTGCCGGTGCTGTCTGACGTTTGCGTCGCTTCAGCACCGGGCAGGTATTGTCGTCGTTCATCACGACCTGACAGCGCAGGCACAGCACGCATTCGTTCGGATTGATCCGCCCGAGCGGGTCGATAGCGCCGACGGTACATTTTGTTTCGCACAACCGGCATTCGCGTCCGCATTGGGGCCGCCGATGCAACCAGTCAAACACTTTCAGCTTGGCGGGAATGCCCAATGCGGCCCCCAGCGGGCAAAGATAGCGACAATAGAACCGCTCGATGAACAATCCGGCGCCAAGCAGGACCAGCACGAACAGCACGAACGGCCAGCCCCGCATCATGCGCATCGAGATCGCGGTCTTGAACGGTTCAGCCTCGGCCAGGATCAGCGCGTCTTTCATCGAATAGAACGACAAGGCCAGGATGGCCACAAACAGGGTGTATTTGATGATCCACAGCCGTTCATGCAGCGCATGCGGCACCGCGATCTGACGCACGCCCAGCTTTTGCGCCAATTGATTTGTCAGCTCCTGCAAAGCTCCGAACGGGCATAGCCAGCCGCAGAACACGCCCCGGCCCCAGAACAGCAGACCCAGTGCGACGCCACCCCACAGGGTGAAAATGATCGGCTCGATCAGAAAGGTTTCCCAGTGAAACCCGGTCAGCAATGATTGCAGAAAGGCGATCACCTGAACCACCGACAGTTGCCCGTTCAGCACCCACCCCAGCCACACCAGTGTCACACTGAGAAAGGTCAGCCGGGTCGCGCGCCACAGGCGCGGACGGCGCACCAGCGATTCCTGAAACAGCAGGATCAGGGTCAGCAGAACCTGCATCGCCGCCACGGTGACGACCGCCACTTTCTTGTCCTCCCAGGTCTGCCGCCACAGGGGCGCGGCCTCGGGCGGGGGCGCCAGGACATAGCGGCCAGGCAAGGCATAGGGTATCGTCACGACAAATGAGACATCGCCGCCTACTGCCGCAGGGCGCGACGCCGTCAGTTCCAACGCAAAGGGTTCTGTCGGGTCGAACCCGTTGCCGCCAATTCGAAACAGGCTGCGCTCCTTGAGGTCAGGCGCATCCGCTATCGGCAACTTGTCGATCCTGATATAGCCTGCGTCGGTTAACGGCAGCCGAAGTTGGCCCTGTACAAGGGTCAGCCGGTCAAACACACCGCTGCGCCGCCATGCCGTCCCGCGATGGGAATACAACCCGCGAGAAGCAACAAACAGCACCACCTCACCCGGACCCAACGCCCCAACCGCACGGGAATATTGCTGTTGTCCCAATATGTTGCGACCGATGGTTGGCGGATCTGCCAGTGCGATCCACAGCTCGACAAATGGCGCATCCCCAGTGGGAACCGGCGGCGTGGAACCAGCCAGCCGGTCGCGCGCTTCGCTGAGCGTCACTCTTATATGGCTGATCGCCTGTTCGGCCTGCAACACCGCCCAACTGGCCGGGTCAAACCCGACGCGATCGATGCCGCCGCCCGGCAGCAACCCCCGCCCAATGGCCAGGGTTCGCGCCGTACGCAGTATCGAATCGCGGATCACCCCGGTCGAAACCGTGGCGCGGGAAATGATATCGGGCATGTCCGGACCGGTTTTGACACCATCCGGGTCCATCAGGTCGATCCCCGCGAACCCGCCGACAAAGCGCTCGATGTCCGCATCCGACAATCCAAGGGTCAGAATCGGTTCGCTGTGCCGCATCAACTGTGCGGCGGCAATCCGCCCCTCGGGCTCGACGGCAACCAGAACATCCAGAGGCCGCCCGGAATAGCCGACGGAACCGGCGACCTCCCATGTCGATGCAATGTGACCCACAAGCCCGTCAGGACCGGTGACGGTCCAACCCGGCACAGGGGCGTCATCGCGCAGGACAACGGGCAACGCGTCCAGGGCGAACATCTGCGCCGCAAGCTGTGCGGTCGGTGCAACCGGCGCGATCGTTTGCTCGAACGCAGGCCGTAACGCCTGAGAGTGCGCGGGCGCGACGAAGCCGACCCCGAGCAAAGCAATCGCCGCGACAAACAGCTGTTTCGCACCGAACCAATTCATGGCCTCTTGTCGCGTCAGGATCGCCGGATTGCCTTGATTAAGGTCAAGGCGGGTTTTTTTGAATCCGGTCACCTTCGCGCTGCCTCACCAGCGAACGGAGTATTCGTAATGAAATCCACAACAGCCATCCGGCGTGCCACGCTTATGACAAGCGCGGCGGTCGCTTTGGGTCTTGCCGTCAGCGGTGCATCCGCTCAGGACAAGCCAAAGGACCATGCCGACAGCGCCGCTGACATGTATGTCCCCTCAATGACCACACTCGGCGAGATCCAGGTCGAAATCCCCGGACGCAAACCTGACGATCCGGTCCTGACCGACGAAGAGTTCCAGCGTGCCACCAAGATCTATTTCGAGCGTTGCGCCGGTTGCCACGGCGTGTTGCGCAAGGGTGCGACGGGCAAGGCCCTGACCCCCGACATCACCCGCGAAAAGGGTTTTGAATACCTGCGCGACTTTATCACCTATGGCTCGCCTGCCGGCATGCCCAACTGGGGGACTTCGGGCGACATGACCGAGGCGGACGTCGACATGATGGCCCGCTACGTGTTGCTGGAACCGCCTGCGCCGCCCGAATTCGGGATGGACGACATGCGCGCCACCTGGAAAGTGCATGTCGCGCCCGAAGACCGCCCGACTGAAAAGATGAACGACTGGGACATCGACAACCTGTTCTCGGTCACGCTGCGCGACTCGGGTGAAATTGCCCTGATCGACGGGGCCTCCTACGAGATCAAGAAAATTCTCAAGACCGGGTATGCGGTACATATCAGCCGGATTTCCGCTTCGGGCCGCTATCTCTTCGTGATCGGCCGCGATGCCAAGGTCAACATGATCGACCTGTGGATGGAAAGCCCCGACACTGTGGCCGAAATCAAGATCGGGGCCGAAGCCCGGTCGGTCGAGACCAGCAAGTTTGAAGGCTACGAGGACAAGTACGCCATCGCCGGGGCCTATTGGCCGCCGCAATTCGTGATCATGGACGGCGATACGCTGGAACCGTTGCGGATCAAGTCGACCCGTGGCATGACCTATGACGAACAGACCTATCACCCTGAACCGCGCGTCGCGGCGATCCTCGGATCGCACTACAAGCCCGAGTTCCTGGTCAACGTCAAGGAAACCGGCAAGATCATGATGGTGGACTACTCCGACATCGAGGCCTTGAAGATCACCGAGATCAATGCCGAGCGCTTCTTGCACGATGGCGGTCTGGACAGCACCCAGCGGTACTTCCTGACGGCAGCCAACGCACGTGGCAAAGTGGCGGTAGTCGACACCAAGGAAAGCAAGCTTGTAGCGGTGGTCGAAACCGAAGGCCAAACGCCGCACCCGGGCCGCGGTGCCAACATCGACCACCCGACCTATGGGCCGGTCTGGGCGACATCGCATCTTGGGGATGACACCGTGGCGCTGATCGGGACCGACCCCGAAGGTCACCCCGAAAATGCCTGGAAAATGGTGCAGCAGCTCTATGGTCTGGGTGGCGGGTCGCTGTTCGTCAAGACCCACCCGGAGTCAGAGCATCTCTATGTCGATGCAACCCTGAACCCGGATGCTGAAACCTCTGGCTCGGTCGCCGTGTTCAAGGTCGCCGATCTCGTGGAGGAAGAACCCGAATTCACGGTTCTGCCGATCGTCGAATGGGCCGGTATCGCCGAAGGGCAACCACGCGTCGTTCAGGGCGAATTCAATCAGGCCGGCGACGAGATCTGGTTCTCGGTCTGGAACGCCAAGGACCTGGAATCGGCCATCGTCATCGTCGATGACAAGACGCTGGAGCTGAAACACGTGATCAAGGACCCGCGCCTGATCACGCCGACCGGCAAGTTCAACGTCTACAACACCCGCGCCGACGTTTATTGATCAGCGCCGTCCGGGGGCCGCACGTCGGTCCCCGGGCCTTTCCCGAATTCATGCAGCCACGATCCAGGAGCCAGCATATGACCCCGACGGGCAAGGTATATTTGATCGGCGCGGGCCCCGGCGATGCCGAACTGCTGACGCTGCGCGCATTGCGCATGCTGCAAGAGGCCGATGCGGTGGTCTATGACCGGCTGGTGTCCACCGAAATTCTCGAACTATCGCCTGCTGGCGCGCGGATGATCGCGGTCGGCAAGGCCCCGAAATGCCACACCGTCCCGCAACACCGCATCAATGAAATCCTCGCTGAACTGGCCGCCGAGGGTCTGACCGTGGCCCGATTGAAAGGCGGCGATCCGCTGATCTTTGGTCGCGGTTCGGAAGAGGCTGCCTATCTCGTGCAGCGCGGTATCGCGGTCGAATACGCCCCTGGCATCACTGCCGCGCAGGGCATGGCGGCCGCCACCGGCGTGCCTCTGACCCATCGCGGTCTGGCCACCGGCGTGCGCTATGTGACCGGTCACCGCGCTGCCGATCAGCGACTGGATCTGGATTGGGCCAGCCTAGCCGATCCCGATACCACGCTGGTGGTCTATATGGGGGCGGCCAATATCCCGGAAATCGCCCTGAATTTGATGCGCGAAGGCATGCCCGCCGGCCTGCCCGTGCTGGCGATCTGTGCTGCGACGACGCCGCAGGAACGACGGTTCGTGTCCCGGCTTGGCCAGATCGGTGTCGATATCCGGACCATGCCGATGCCAGCCCCGGTGCTGTTCGTCATCGGGCATGTGGTATCGCTCTATGCTGCCCGACCGGGAGAAATCAGACATCATGCAGAGCACGCGGCGGTCGCGGCTGGTGAATAGGGTCCTGTTTTACCTGGCGATGAGCGGTGCCGCCGCAGCGGGCGAGACCGCTGCGGTTGATGCGCCGGCATTGGAACGGCTGGTTCGCCAGGATTGCGGATCGTGCCACGGTCTGACGCTGAAAGGCGGGCTGGGTCCGGATATCCGCCCGGACGCATTGGCGCATTACGACGCCGACACCCTGTCGGCGGTGATTCTGGACGGTGTCCCAGGCACCCCGATGCCACCTTGGCGCCCCTTGCTGACTCAGCCCGAGGTCGATTGGATCGTGACCTATCTTTTGAATGGAGACACACGATGAAACGGTTTGTTCTGGCGGCAATGGCCAGCCTTACCCTGTGGGTGCCCGCGCTCGCACAGTCGACCGGCGATCTGGGTCTGGTTGTGGAACGGGCCAGCGGCTCGTTGTTGGTGGTCGATCAATCCGAACGCGCCCGCATCGGGCGGATCACCGGGCTGGGCGATTTGTCCCATGCCTCGCTGGTTTATTCTCCGGATGAACGGTTCGCCTATGTGTTCGGTCGCGATGGCGGTCTGACCAAGGTCGATATTCTGGAACAGTCCATCGTAAAGCGGGTGATGCAGGCGGGAAACTCCATTGGCGGTGCGATTTCAGACGATGGGCTCTATGTCGCGGTCTCCAACTATGAGCCCGGTGGCGTGCGGGTGTTTGACGCCGAAACCCTGGATCTGGTTGCCGATATTCCAACCGGGTCCAAGACCATCGGGCTGGTGGACGTTCCCGGAACCCGGTTTGTGTTTTCCCTGTGGGACACGGGCGAGACATGGATCGCGGATCTGTCCGGCGCAACGCCGCAGATCACCAGGATCGCCGGTATGGGCGCCAACCCCTATGACGCGCTGGTCACGCCGGACGGGCGCACCTATATCGCCGGCCTGTTCGGTGATGATCGTCTGACCGCGCTGGACCTGTGGCAGGATCCGCCAACACCGCAACCGATCCTGCAGGGCTATGCCGCCGACCGCGAAGGATTGCCGGTCTATAAGATGCCCCATCTGGAAGGCTGGGCCCTGGCGGGCGGCGAATTCGTTCTGCCAGCCGTCGGACAGCACGAGGTCCTGTGGGTCGATGCCCGCAGCCTGCGCGAAACCGGACGAACCGCGACCCACGGTCAGCCGGTGTTTGCCATCGCGCGCCCAGACGGGCGGCATGTCTGGGTCAATTTTGCGCATCCCGACAACGATACGATTCAGGTCATCGACACGATGACCAAACAGGTCGTCCACGAATTCAAACCCGGCCCCGGCGTGTTGCACATGGAATTCACGCCCCGCGGGCACGAGGTCTGGCTGTCGGTACGCGACGCGGGCAAGGTGATGGTTTATGACACCGAGACATTTGAAAAACTGCGCGAGATCGATGCCGAAAGCCCCTCGGGCATCTTTTTCACCGCCCGGGCGCACAGGACGGGGTTATAGACCATGGAAGGCGTAAACGACCCGCTTGATCAGGCCCTTCTGGACGACTGGCAGCGCAATTTTCCGATCACGCCGCAGCCCTTTGCAGAACTGGCGTGCAGCCTTGGGCTAAGTGAAAATGAAGTGATCGCGCGCCTGCAACGGCAAGTGGACAATGCCCGCGTCACCCGCGTCGGAGCCACCTGTGCGCCCAATATTATCTCGGCCAGCACCTTGGCGGCGGTGGCCGCACCCGAAAGCCGCATAGAAGAGGTCGCCGCCGTCATCGGCGCGCAGCCCGGTGTCAACCATTCGTATCTGCGAGAAAACGACTGGAACCTGTGGTTCGTCGCAACCGGTCCCGACCGGGCGCATGTGGATGCCACGCTGGCCCAAATCGCCGCGCAGACCGGGTTGCGTGTGCTGGATCTGCGACTGGTGCGGGCGTTCAATGTCGATCTGGGGTTTGCACTGCGCGGCAAAACGACGGTCTGGAAGCCGGGCCGTACGGTGGACGCCGCAGCCTTTCAACCGGGCGACCGCGCGATCCTGCAGATGTTGATGAAGGGACTGCCGCTGGTGCCACGCCCCTATCGGGTTGTGGCCCAATCCCTTGACCTTGATGAACAGTCGGTTCTGGATCGGGTGCGGGTGCTCACCGGGGCGGGGATCATCGCCCGGCTGGGCATCATCGTGCGACACCGCGCGCTTGGCTGGCGCTCGAATGCGATGGTGGTCTGGGACATGACGCACGCGCAAATCACGCGGGCGGGTCCAATCCTGGCCGCCCAGCCAGGTATCACCCTGTGTTACGAACGAACACCGGTGCCTGGGGTCTGGCCCTATCGGTTGTATTCGATGATTCATTCGCGCAGCCGCGTTGATGCAATGGCAACATTGACACAGGTGTGCACTCTGCCCGAATTTGCCGAGGTGCCGCATCTGCCGCTGTTCTCGCTACACTGTTTCAAACAGACCGGTGCCATGGTGGCCGCGCCGGAAAAGGAAATCGCATGACGCTGGACGATACAGATCGCCGCATCTTGAACCGGCTGCAGGATGGTTTTCCGATCACCCCGCGCCCTTTTCACGATGTGGCCGCAGAACTGGGCATCGCTGAACCGGACTTGCTCTCCCGCCTTGAGGCGATGAAATCCGCCCGCATCATGACGCGGTTCGGACCGTTCTTTGACGCCGCGGCCATGGGCGGGGCCTTCTGCCTGTGTGCCATGGCGGTGCCCGAGGCTCGATTTGATGCGGTGGCCGAGCAGGTCAACGCCCGCCCTGAAGTGGCGCATAACTATCAGCGCACGCATCGCCTGAACATGTGGTTCGTCCTGGCGACGGAAACCCCTGACGAGATCCAGCAGGTGGCCGATCAGATAACCCAGGACACCGGGATCAAGGTGTTGTGCTTTCCCAAGTTACAGGAATTCTTCATCGGTTTTCGGGTGGCAGCATGAGCATCGACGCCATCGACCGCCGCATCATCGAGGCCACGCAGGCGGGACTGCCGCTGGTGCCGCATCCCTATGCTCATGTGGCGCGGGGGCTGGATCTGACCGAAGAAGACCTGTGCGCCCGCATGCGCACCCTGCAGGACAGCGGCGTGATCCGGCGAATCGCTCTGGCTCCGAACCATTACAAGCTGGGCATGACCGCCAATGGCATGTCGGTCTGGGACGTGGCCGACGACCGTCTCGCGGACCTGGGCCAGCAAGTCGGCAACCTGGCCTTTGTCAGCCATTGCTACGAACGCCCCCGCGCGCTGCCGGACTGGCCCTATAACCTGTTTGCCATGTTGCATGGAACCTCGCGCGACGAGGTCGAAGACCTGCGCGCGCAGGTGGCCGGGCTGCTGGGAGAAGCCTGTCGCGGACATGATATCCTGTATTCCACCCGTATTCTGAAAAAGACCGGGCTGCGTCTGCGCAGCCAGAAAGGCTGACCGAATGTTTCGCATGTCCGAATACATGCACCAATTGGTGCACCCAACTCCTGTCAAGATCCGACGTGGCAGTGGCGGCGTAAAGCCGGTTGTGATCTGGAATCTCACCCGACGGTGCAATCTGCGCTGCCGGCATTGTTACACGGTCTCGGCCGATGTTCATTTTCCCGGCGAGCTGACACATGAACAAGCGATGGCCAATGTGCAGGACATGGCCGATTTTGGCATCCACGCCCTGATCCTGTCGGGGGGCGAGCCCCTGGACCGGTTCGACTTTTTCGACATTGCGCGTGCCGCGCGTCCGCATACGCGGATGCTGGCCCTGTCCACCAATGGCACCAAGATCCATGGCGAGAATGCCGACAAGGTGGAACAGATCGGCTTCGACTATGTCGGGATCTCGATCGACGGGATCGGCGCGACAAATGATTGGTTCCGGGGCGTCGACGGTGCCTTTGACGATGCGGTCCGCGGGGTGCGCGAATGCAAGCGGCGCGGCATCAAAGTAGGTCTGCGTTTTACCCTGACGCGCGACAATGCGGAGCAACTGCCCGATCTGCTCAAGCTGTGCGATGACGAGGGCGTGGACAAGTTCTATCTGTCACACCTGGTCTATGCCGGGCGCGGCGACAAGAACCGGGGCGAAGACGCGGTGCATGACCACACCCGCGCCGCATTGGACCTGCTGATCGAGCGCGCCTGGCGCAATGCAAGCGACGGCCATCCGCTGGACATCGTCACCGGCAACAACGATGCCGACGCGGTTTACATGATGCGGTGGGCGCGGGACCGGTTCGATGAGGCGCGGCTGAGCAACCTGCGCGACCATCTGCAGGCCTGGGGTGGCAATTCGTCGGGGCTGGGCGTGGCCAATATCGACCCGCAAGGCAATGTGCATCCCGATACCTATTGGTCCGACTACACCGTGGGCAGTATCAAGCACACCCCGTTTTCGCGACTTTGGACCGGCACCGACCCGATGCTGGCGCAGCTGCGCCGCCGTCCGCGGCCGCTCAAGGGGCGCTGCGGGGCCTGTGCCCATCAGTCGATCTGCGGCGGCAACACCCGCATCCGCGCCCTGCAACTGACCGGTGATCCCTGGGCCGAAGATCCGGCCTGTTACCTGTCCAACGCCGAAATCGGTGTCGCAGATACCGATGACCGCCTGACCGTCACGCCATTTCGGGGAAAACGCCATGATCCGGCGCATGATTTCAGCCTCTAGCCTGCTGTTTCTGGCCTCTTTCGCGATGGCGGACCCGGCGCGGGACTACGCCGACAATTGTGCTGCCTGTCATGGCGAAACCCGTCTTGGCGGGACCGGTCCGGCGCTGATTCCGCAAACCCTCAAACGGATGCGGGGGCCAAATCTGGAAAAGGTCATCACCCATGGCCGTACCGCGACCCAAATGCCGGCATTCGCCGAGACATTGACGGCGCAGGCGATCGCCGATCTGGCCGCGTATCTGCAAACGCCGCTGGACACCGCACCGGAGTGGGGCGCGGACCGGATCGCCGAAACGCTGTGGCTGGACCCTGACTATGTGCCTGCAACATCCCCGGCTTTCGACGCCGATCCGATGAACATCACGCTGGTGGTCGAAACCGGCGATCATCATATCAGCGTGCTGGACGGCGACACATTCGAGGTTCTGGACCGGTTCGAGACCCCTTTTGCCGTGCATGGCGGACCCAAGTTTTCGCCTGACGGGCGTTTTGTCTTTATCATGTCCCGCGATGGCTGGGTGCAAAAATACGACATCTGGTCCCTGCATCAGGTCGGTCGCATCCGTGCCGGGCTGAACAGCCGCAACATCGCCATCAGCCGCGATGGGTTGCATCTGGCGGTGGCAAACTATCTGCCGATGACCCTGACCCTGCTGTCCACAGCCGACCTAAGCGTCGAAAAGGTAATGCCGGTGATCTCGAAATCCGGGGTCCACAGCCGGGTGTCTGCGGTCTATCAGGCCCCCCAACGGGACAGCTTTATCCTGGCGCTCAAGGACGCCCCGGAAATCTGGGAGGTTGCCACCGATCCAAACGCGGAACCGGTTTACGAAGGGTTCGTACACAGCCGCGAAAAGAACATGATCGAGGCGATCCCCTCATCCCAGGGGCTTTTCGCGCGCCGCCGGATCGAGATCGCCGAGCCGCTGGACGATTTCTTTTTCACCGACGACTATCGCCACCTGATCGGGGCGGCGCGCGATGGCGCCCGCGGCGTGGTGGTGAACCTGAATGTCGGTCGCGAAATTGCGGAATTGCCGCTCCCCGGCATGCCGCATCTGGGCAGCGGGATCAGTTGGGAAAAAGACGGTCGCCGGATCATGGCCACCCCGCATCTGAAAGAGGGCAAGCTGTCGGTGATCAATACCGAGGACTGGTCGATCCTGCAGACCATCGACACCAAGGGGCCGGGTTTTTTCCTGCGCAGTCACGAAAATTCGCCGTATTTCTGGTCGGACGTGTTCTTCGGACCAAATAAGGACCTGATGCATGTGATCGACAAACAGAGCCTGGAAATCGTCAAGACGCTGCAGCCGGAGCCCGGCGCAACCGTGGCGCATGTGGAATTCACCCGCGATGGGCGCTATGCACTGGTGTCGATCTGGGAGGACGACGGCGCGGTGATCGTCTATGACGCCGCCACGCTGGAAGAGCTTCGCCGCCTGCCGATGCGCAAACCGTCGGGAAAGTACAATGTCTGGAACAAGATCACATTTTCGGAGGGCACAAGCCATTAATCGCCGCGCCATCATCGTCAGCCATGGTCAGCCCTCCGATCCAGCCCCGGCCGAGGCGGCCCTGGCCGAGCTGACCGCCCACGTCGCCGCCTTGATGCCGGGCTGGTCCTTGTCCAGCGCCACGCTGGCGGCGTCGGGCGCACTGGACGCCGCAGCCGAGGCGGCGGGGACCGGCGCGCTGATCTATCCGCTGTTCATGACCGACGGCTGGTTCACCCAAACCACTCTGCCCAAGCGGCTGAAAGGACGAAACGTCAGGATTCTGCCGCCGCTGGGGACCGACCCGACGCTGCCGGATCTGGCATGCAACTGGCTGGCTGCGGAATTGCAAAACCGTGGCTGGCAGATGCGGGATACCTGCCTGATCGTCGCCTCGCACGGATCGGGCAAAAGCCGCAATTCGGCCCGCGACACGGAACGGTTTGTAACGGCTCTGGCCGAGCGGACCGGTTTCGCCGACATCCGCACCGGCTATATCGAAGAACCGCCTTTTCTGGGCGACGTTGTGTTCGACACCGGGTCCCGGGCAATCTGTATGCCGTTCTTTGCCGCCGGCGGCGGCCATGTCGTGGAAGATATCCCCGAAGCGCTGGATCTCGCCGATTTTGAGGGGGTGCGCCTGCCGCCGATCGGCATCCACCCGCAGGTGCCGCGCCTGATCGCGGCGGCGTTGCTTTCAGAGGCAAAACAGGTGAACGCGGCATGACCACGACCGAAAGCCCCTCGTTCGGCAGGCTCTATGCGCTGCTGTATGTCTTTACCACCGGGGCCGTCGCGATCAATCTGTTCATGCTTGGCCTGATGGCTCAGGCCATTGGTCTGCCCGCCTTGTCCCCGGTTGCGGCATTGCTGCTCAGCATCCCCTTGGGGCTCCCCGCCAACTGGCTGGTGACGCGTTGGGTACGCCGCCTGATCGACGAGGCGGAAGGCCGCAGATAGGGCGGTCCGCTTTTCACAATGACCCTTTGCAACAGGCGTTTGGACGCCCGTCTGGCATGGCGCGCAGCCGGGAAAAGGGCTGCCACTGGCACTTTTCTGCCAGTTGCTCCGACACACAAGATTTATCTTGCCTAGAATCAGCCAACCTGCCATACGGCACATCGCTAACGGTACTCTTTTTCGACCCACTGTCTCCTTTCACGGCGCTCAGTCTTCGATCCAGACCAACCACGCCGGGCTGTCGCACTTCCGCGGACAGCGACTACTACAGGAGACACGGATATGGCCACTGGCACCGTGAAATGGTTTAACTCAACCAAAGGCTTCGGCTTCATTGCACCCGATGGCGGCAGCAAGGACGTTTTCGTCCACATCTCTGCTGTTGAGCGCGCAGGCCTGACCGGTCTGGCCGACAACCAGAAAGTCACGTTCGACATCGAAGCAGGCCGTGACGGCCGCGAGAGCGCGACCAACCTGGCTCTGGCCTAAGGTCCAGGCTTCGGCCTGACAGGAATGCGAAGGCGGGCAATTTGCCCGCCTTCTTTGCGTTTGGGTCCCGTGTTCGCAATTGCATGACCCAGTTCTACGCAGCAAACTGCGCCCATGGGTTATTTTCTGTTCAAGGCGCTGTTATCCGGCGCGATCATTGCTCTCGTTTCCGAGGTCGCCAGGCGCCAGCCGGTATTCGGCGCCCTGATTGCCTCGTTACCGTTGATTTCAGTGCTGGGCATGATCTGGCTTTGGCGCGACAAACCAGACGCCGTGAACATGGCGCACCATTCCGCCGCGACCTTCTGGTACGTGCTGCCATCGCTGCCCATGTTTCTGCTGATCCCGGCGCTGTTGAGTCGGGGGTGCACATTCTGGGCCGCGCTCGGACTGGGATGTCTGCTGACCGTTGTACTGTATCTCTGCGTGGTCTGGATGGCCGGACATTTCGGATTTGACCTCTGATAGGTCGATTTTTCGGCGTTTTCCTGTGCCTTTACCGCCGCAACCGCGATCACATCACGCTGAACTGCGCCGCCACGGCATTGACCCACCGTCCACATCAAAGAAAAATGGCGCTGTTCCTATCCTAGCGAGACCGGTCATGATCACACGCCGTACATTCCTTGCCTCGACCGCCGCTGCGGCCTTTGTACCGCGCGGCACACAGGCCCAGGCCCCCGATTTCGATCCCACCCCGCAATACGTCCGGATCAAAAAGGACTTTCTGCCCGGGCAGATGCTGATCCTGCCTCGGTCTTACTATCTGTATTTCGTGACCGAACCGCGCAAGGCGATTCGCTATGGTGTCGGCGTCGGCAAGGCCGGGCTGGAGTTCACCGGCACAGCGGTAATCCAGGTCAAGAAGGAATGGCCAACCTGGCGCCCGACCGACGAGATGATCGAACGGGACCCCCGATCCTATGCCCGTTTCAAGGACAACGACTATGTGCAACCGGGTGGGCCGGACAACCCGCTGGGCGCAAGGGCGCTGTACCTGTTTCAGAATGGCGTCGACACCTATTTCCGCATCCATGGAACGACCCAGCCGCAAACCATCGGACAATCGGCCTCGAACGGCTGTATCCGCATGCTGAACGCGCATGTCACGGATTTGTACGAACGTGTCCCGATCGGTACCGTGGTCACGGTTCTTTGACGCCTCTACGCAATTGCGCGAAGACATCCCGCACCGTGTCCACGACCGGCTGAGCGGACGCGATGCTTGCCGCCCTGACCCTGATCGCGCTGTCGCTGTTGCTGCACGGTCCCACGGCCACCTTGCCGCCTCAGTCGGAACATGCCGCCGCGCTACAATGGCTGGCCCGCGCACAGCGGCTGTCCTTTGCGACCGACCGCGAATATTGTGGCTATTTGGGCCGCACCGCGGAGGGCGAGATCGGTTTCACCCAGATGCAACGCGGCGGTCACGATGGCTGTACCCCGCTTCTGCCCGACACCGGGCTTAAACTGATTGCGTCGATGCACACACATGGGGCCTATGATCCGGACGTTCCTGCCGAGTTCCCGACCGCGTTGGACATTGCCAGCGACGCCCGAGAAGGTGTCAACGGATATATCTCGACCCCAGGCGGGCGGCTCTGGTATGTCGATGGGACCGCGCAGGTGGCCATTCAGCTATGCGGTCTGGGCTGCATGCCGCAGGACCCGGCCTTTCACGCCGGCGATGACGGGCCGATCCGCATGACGTACAGCCGGGCGCAATTGTTGCGACTAGAGGCGTCGCACTGAATTCGCGGCCCGGGCTTCACCGTCACGGCCCGCTCCAATCGACATCCTTTGCCATTTCGACCTGCAAACGCCCTTCCGGCCAGGGCACCATCACGCCGGTCAGAGCGTCTGGTGCCCCCCGCAACCAACGCATCACGTCGCCGGGCGCCAGGATCACGGCCATGCGGTCGTGGACATCACGCACATCCGCCGAGGGCGCACAGGTGACCGTCGCCAGCTGCGGCACCTTCTGACCGCCCGGGGCGGTCCAGACATCGGTGATCGCGGCAAACAGCAGCAGCCCACCTTGGCGCGGACGAATGCGCCAGGCGGTCTTGCGGCGGGTCTTGCCGGTCCATTCGTACCAACCGCTGACCGGCATGACCGCGCGCCCCACACCGGCAAATGCGGATTTTTGAAACAGGGTCTCAGAGCGGGCATTCACAATCGTCTCCATCACCGGACGACCGCGCGCATTCACCCGCCCCACCGGGATCATACCCCAGCGCATCCGCGTCAGCCCATCGCCTGTCAAGGCGATCACCTGTTGCCCCGGTGCAATGTTGTGGCGCGACGGTTCGTCGGCCATCGGATCGGACGACACCCCCAATGCCGCGGCGATGGCCGCAGGTGGATCAGTCAGGAACACCCGACCCGGCATCGGTCAATTGCCCGCTCGGGCCAGTGCGACAAGCTGCAACACGCTGGGCCCCAGTGCCTCGACAATGCGCCGGACACCTTCGGGGTTGGGATGGATTCCATCCGCCTGCATAAAGGCGCGCATTTCAGATGGGTCTGCATCCTCTCCGGCGATACCGGTAAAAAAACTGTCGGCATAGAGCGTTCCGTAAGTTTCGGAAAGCTCGGGATAGATTGCATCGAACGCGATCTTGTATTCAGGACCATAGTTGCCCGGCGCCTGCATCCCGACCAGAAGAACGGGTACATCCGCCACCTGTGCCGCTGCCAGAATCGTTTCAAGGTTCGCCCGGCTCACTTTCGGGTCCAGGCCGCGCAACAGATCGTTGCCCCCCAGCGCGACGATCATACCGTCCACATCCGGCGTCAGGGTCCAGTCCACGCGCGCCGCCCCGCCTGCCGTGGTGTCACCCGACACGCCCGCGTTGACAAGGACAACCTCGGCCCCCTGCGCGCGCAGCCAGCCCTGCAGCTGCGGCACAAAGCCGTCCTGCTGGACAAGGCCATATCCTTGGGTCAGGCTGTCCCCCAACGCGGCGATCGTCACTGGCTCGGCAGCCGCCGCAAATCCGCACAAAGAAAAGGCAAATGCCGCCAAGACCTTGCGCATTTCGCTCATCGCTCCATATGCCATCAAATACACCTCTGAAATGTAGGGCCCATGACCGACCCAATCCTTTCCCTCAAAGATGCCTCTTTGTCGCTGAATGGCAATGCCGGCCCTGTCGATATCCTGCATTCGATCACACTGGATGTGGCCCGGGGCGAAACGCTTGGCCTGATCGGCCCATCCGGATCCGGCAAATCCTCGCTGCTGATGCTGATGGGGGGGCTGGAACAGGCCACGGGCGGTTCGATCACGGCGCTGGGGCATGACCTGACCGCAATGGGCGAAGACGCGCTGGCGCGGTTCCGCCGCGATCACATGGGGGTGGTGTTTCAGTCGTTTCATCTGATCCCGACCATGACCGCACTGGAAAACGTCGCAACGCCGCTGGAACTGTCCGGTGCCCGCGACGCCTTTGAACGCGCTGCCGCCGAGCTGGAAACCGTGGGTCTGTCCAACCGGGCCAATCACTATCCGGCGCAGATGTCGGGTGGCGAACAGCAGCGCGTGGCGCTGGCGCGCGCCTCGGCCCCGCGCCCGCATATCCTGTTGGCAGATGAACCCACCGGCAATCTGGACGAAGCCAATGGCGCCGCGATCATGGATCTGTTGTTTGGTCTGCGTGATCGCCATGGCGCGACTCTGGTGCTGGTCACCCATTCGCATGAGCTTGCGGCGCGCTGCGACCGGATAATCCGGTTGCGTGACGGCCATATAGCCCCCGAAACGGCCCGGAAAGCCGCCGAATGAGCCTGCGATTAGCGGCCAGATTTGCCCGGCGCGAACTGCGTGGCGGCTTGCACGGGTTTCGCATTTTTCTGGCCTGCCTGACGCTGGGCGTTGCCGCTATCGCTGCGGTAGGATCGGTCCGCTCCGGCATCGAGGCCGGGCTCGCCCGCGAAGGCGCGTCGCTGCTGGGGGGCGACGCCGAAATGCGGTTCACCTATCGCTTTGCCTCGGACGCCGAACGGATCTGGATGCGCGACACCGCCACCGAACTCTCCGAGGTGGTCGATTTCCGCTCGATGGCCGTCGTCGATCGCGACGGGACCACCGAACGGGTGCTGACCCAGGTCAAAGCCGTCGATGCGGCCTATCCGCTGGTTGGCACACCGCGGCTGGATCCAGAAATACCGCTGGAACAGGCGCTGGCGGGCGAAAACGGCCTGCCCGGCGGTGTGATGGCCCGCGTTCTGATCGACCGCCTCGGCCTCGTCCCCGGTGACAGCTTTCGGCTGGGCACGCAGGATTTCGTATTGATGGCGGCGCTGGTGCACGAACCGGACGGCGCGGCGGATGGCTATGGTCTGGGCCCCCGCACTCTGGTGGCCACCGATGGCCTGCAAAAGTCGGGTCTGTTGGCACCGGGGACCTTGTTCGACACCAAGTACCGTATGATCCTGCCCCCCGGCAGCGACCTGGACCGTCTGGCCATCGAGGCGCGCGCGCGGTTCGATGGCACCGGAATGCGGTGGACCGATGCCCGCAACGGCGCGCCGGGCGTGGCCAGTTTCGTGCAACGGCTCGGGTCATTCCTGGTTCTGGTCGGCCTGTCCGGGCTGGCGGTCGGCGGGGTGGGCGTGTCCGCTGCCGTGCGGGCGTATCTGGCAGCCAAGACCGGCGTCATCGCCACCCTTCGCACCCTGGGGGCGGATCGCGCCACGATCTTCCAGACCTATTTCCTGCAAATCGGCATCCTGTCGCTCGTCGGCATTGCCATGGGTGTGGTTCTGGGCGCGCTGGTGCCGGTGCTGCTGGCACCGCTGATCGAGTCCCGCCTGCCAATTCCGGCGGCGTTTGCAGTCTATCCCGCCCCGCTTGCCGAAGCCGCGATCTATGGGCTGCTGACGGCGCTGATCTTTACACTTTGGCCGCTGGCCCGCACCGAAGAGGTGCGCGCCGCAACCCTGTTTCGCGATGCGCTGGACAGCGCCCGCCTGCTGCCACCCTGGCGGTATCTGCTGGCCATCCTGATTGGCCTCGCCGCGCTGGTCGGTCTGGCCGCATGGTTCAGCGGCACGGCGCGGCTGACCCTGTGGACCACGGGCGGTCTGGCGTTTGCCCTGGTGCTGCTGACGGTCTCGGCCATGGCCATTCGCACGCTGGCCCGCCGCAGCGGCATTGCCGCGCGGGGCCACCCGGCGCTGCGATGGGCGCTTTCCGCGATCTCGGGCCCGCGTGAAGGCGCGGCTTCGGTGGTGCTGTCGCTCGGATTGGGCCTGTCGGTGCTGGCCGCAGTCGGGCAGATCGACGGCAACATGCGCAACGCGATATCCGGCAATCTGCCCGACATTGCGCCGTCCTATTTCTTTGTCGATATTCAAAAGGACCAGATCGACGGTTTCACCAAACGCCTGACCCATGACCCGACCGTTAGCCGGGTGGAAACTGCGCCGATGCTGCGTGGCGTTGTCACGCGGATCAATGGCAAACCGGCACGCGAGGTCGCGGGTGACCACTGGGTCGTGCGCGGCGACCGGGGCCTGACCTATGCCACCGAATTGCCCGAAACCACCCGTCTGGTCGCCGGAACCTGGTGGGGGCCGGATTATGACGGTCCGCCCCAGATCAGCTTTGCCGCCGCAGAGGCCGCCGAGATGGGCCTGTCCCTTGGAGATACTCTGACCGTCAACATCCTGGGCCGGGACATCACCGCCACCATCACCAGCTTTCGCGAGGTCGATTTCTCGACCGCCGGGCTGGGGTTTGTGCTGACAATGAACCCCTCGGCGCTGTCGGCTGCGCCGCACAGCTTTATCTCGACGGTCTATGCCGAAGAGACGGCCGAAGCAGAAATTTTGCGCGATCTGGCCACCGCCTATCCCAACATCACAGCGATCCGGGTCCGCGATGCAATCGACCGGGTGTCCGGGGTTCTGGCCGGAATCGCCGCCGCCACATCTTATGGCGCCGCCGCGACCCTGTTGACCGGATTTCTGGTGCTGATCGGTGCTGCGGCGGCGGGCGAGCAGGCCCGCACCTACGAAGCAGCGGTCCTGAAAACGCTCGGGGCATCGCGCCGCCGCATCCTGAGCAGCTTTGCCCTGCGCGCCGCCATCCTGGGTGCCGCTGCCGGGATCGTCGCCCTGGCCG
The DNA here is from genome assembly GCF_000473225.1 of Sedimentitalea nanhaiensis DSM 24252. Classification (GTDB taxonomy): domain Bacteria; phylum Pseudomonadota; class Alphaproteobacteria; order Rhodobacterales; family Rhodobacteraceae; genus Sedimentitalea; species Sedimentitalea nanhaiensis. The sequence continues at coordinate 3,206,796 of NZ_KI421509.1, read as the reverse complement.
CGGGTATTGCAGGCGGCTGGGCGGTCAGCCGGTTTGTCATGGAGACCGGTTTTACCGTGATCTGGCCCTCGGCTCTGGGCATCGTGACCGGCGGGGTCGTGGCAACTCTGCTGGCCGGGCTGGGGTTTGCCTGGCGCCCGCTGGCCGCCCGCCCCGCACAGGTTTTGCGCGGTCGCGAATGATCAGCGCGGACAGGATGCCGGCTGGAGGATCTTGATCAGGTCAAAATTGTCACAGACCAGCGAGTCCAGCGAAATCGCATCCAGCGACGCATAGAACGCCTGTGCCGCGTCGGTCAGCGCCACGCGCAGACGACAGGCCGACACCAGCGGACAGGTGTTATCCGCATCCGCGAAGCATTCTGCGATCGGCAGCCCGCCCTCGACATCGCGAAAGACATCCCCGATGCGGATATCGGCGGCCGGGCGGCCCAGACTCATGCCGCCGTTCCGCCCTCTCTGGGTGCTGAGATAGTTCAGCTGGCTCAATTGATTGATGACCTGCGCAAGGTGATTCTCGGAAATGTTGCAACATTGCGCAATCTCGGCCTTGGTCACCAACCGGCCACCATTGGTGGCGCAATACATCAGCAACCGAACCGCGATATTTGTCCGCTTGGTGATTCGCATGGGATCGCTCCTCGCATAGCCCTGATTGAAGTTTGTCGCATATCGCTGCAAAAGTTGGTTTGACTTACATCAATAAGACAATGGTGCACCCGGATGACAACAGATCCCTATTTCTTTGGATATGGCAGCCTGGTGAACCGTACCACGCATGATTTTGCCAATCCGCAACCGGCGCAGTTGTCCGGCTGGTGTCGGGCATGGCGGCACACCGATCTGCGCTCGGTCGCGTTTCTGACGGCCATTCCCGCGCCCGGATGCGTCATCGATGGCATGATTGCCCATGTCCCTGACGGAGACTGGCTGGCGCTGGACAAACGTGAATGGGCCTATGATCGGGTGCCCGCCAACGGCTCAGTCGACCATGCACTGGGCGACGGGATCGACGTGGCGGTCTATGCGGTCCCCGAGGATCGGCACACGCAGCCGACCGACCGCTATCCGATCCTGCTCAGCTATATCGACGTCGTGGTTCAGGGGTATCTGCACGAATTCGGCCCGGATGGTGCGGAACGCTTCTTTGAAACCACACAGGGATGGGAGACGCCTGTGCTCAACGACCGCGCGGAACCGCGCTATCCGCGCCATCGGCAACTGTCACCGAGCGAAACCGCATTTGTCGACGACCGGCTGTCCGGGGTTGGCGTGCGGACCGTGATGCCCACGTCCTGACCGGCCACCCCGCCGGGACCCGCACCGGATGCGCCCGCCTCAGGCGCGGGCGCGCACCACCTGTAACAGCGGCATCAGGGCGGCCATCTCTGGCCCACGTTCGCGCCCTGTGACAGCCTTGCGCAGCGGCATGAACAGGCCTTTGCCCTTGCGCCCGGTTGCGTCTTTGACCGCGGCCGTCCAGGTGCTCCATGTGTCGACGTCAAACGGGCCATCGGGCAGCAGACCCATCGCCTCGGCGATAAACGCTCGGTCCTCATCCGCGATCAGCGGATCGGCCCCGTCGCGGCACAACTCCCACCAGCCTCGCAGATCGGCCAGCGTTGTAATGTTGTCGCGCGCCATCAGCCAGAAGGGTTCGGCCAGATCGTCAGGCACACCCAGTGCCGCCACGTGATCGCGCACAGCCGACAGCGGCAGCCCCTGCAGATAATGCGCGGTCAGAGGGAACAGATCTTCGACATCGAACTTGGTGGGCGCACTGCCAAACCGGGTGATGTCGAACCCGTCGATCAACTCGCTCATCTCTGTGCGCAGCTCGACCGGATCCGAAGACCCCAACCGCGCCATCAGGCTGAGCAGCGCCATCGGCTGCACGCCGCGTTCGCGCAGGTCGCGCAGGGCCAGCACCCCCAGTCGCTTGCTCAGGGCTTCGCCCTGCGGCCCGGTCAGCAGCGAATGATGGGCAAATTGCGGCACCGTTCCGCCCAGCGCCCTGATGATCTGAATCTGCGTCGCCGTGTTGGTGACATGATCCGACCCACGCACAACGTTGGTCACCCCCATTTCCGTGTCATCCACCACCGAGGCCAGCGTATACAGCACCTGCCCGTCGGCCTTGATCAGCACCGGGTCGCTGACGCTGGCGGCGTCTATCGAAATGTCGCCCAGGATCCCGTCGGGCCATTCGATCCGCTCGTGATCCAGCTTGAACCGCCATACACCCTGCCCGCGTTCGGCCCGCAGCGCATCCTTTTCGGCCTCGCTGAGCGCCAGCGCGGCGCGGTCATAGACCGGCGGCTTGCCCATGTTCAGTTGCTTCTTCTTGCGCTTCAGATCCAGTTCCGTGGGGGTCTCGAAAGCCTCGTAGAACCGCCCCATTTCACGCAGACGGTCGGCGGCCTCGGCATACCGGTCCAGCCTTTGCGACTGTCGCTCGACCCGGTCCCAATGCAGACCCAACCATTCCAGATCCCGCTTGATCGCGTCGACGTATTCTTCTTTCGACCGCTCGGGATCGGTATCGTCGATGCGCAGGATAAAGGTTCCGCCGGCCTTGCGGGCGATCAGATAGTTCATCAGCGCCGTGCGCAGGTTTCCGATATGGATGTAACCGGTGGGCGAAGGGGCAAAGCGGGTGGTGGTCATGGCTGTCTCCTGTTGCGCGATCTGTTGTCACAGGGCCGCGCCTTTGTCCAGCGACCCGCAGTTCAGACCGGATGAACAGGCCACCTTTGGTCCAGATCGTCCAGCCCGGCACGGATCAGTCTGGCCAGAACCCCCAAGTCGATATCGGCCAGCTTGGCCACATACAGGCAGGACTTGCCGATGCGGTGTTTGCCCAGCCGGTCCAGAATTGAACTGAAATCCGTGTACCCAGGCAGGATATAAATCGAAAATGCCGCCTTGCGCGGTGCGAACCCGGTGGCCAGCAAGTCCCCCTGCCGCACGCTGTCATAGACATAGCAGTACCGCCCATAGCCGATGATCGACGCGCCCCACATGCGTGGGGCAAAGCCGGAAACCTCCTGAAAAAGCCGATCCAACCGGCGCGCATCCTCTGCCTTGTGCGCGGGCAGAACAGTGCTCAGAAACGCCTCTACATCGGCATTGTTCTGTTGGGTCTTGTTCCGGGTCATGCCTTTCAGCCTATCACAGAGTGCGCGCACGGACAGGAACCTCGCAAATTTGTCAGTCGCCCACGGCGCGATACACGCTATGTCTCGAATACCGATCACACCCAGAGGATCCAGACATGTCCAGAACGAATGCCCAGATCACCCGCCGCGCCGCGATGGTCGGCGCCGCCGCGCTGCCGCTGACCGTTGCAGCAACGGCGTCGCGTGCCGCCGCCCCGATGATGGGGGCCGCAAGCGCGCCCTTCAACCGCCTTAAGCTGGGCGATTTCGAGGTCACCACCATTCTGGCCGGCAGCCGAACGGTCCCGGATCCGCAGCAGATCTTCGGCATGAACGCGTCACCCGAAGAATTCGCCAAGGTCTCCGCCGACGCAAATCTGCCCATCGACCGGGCCCGGTTCTTCTTTACCCCGACCCTGGTCAACACAGGGTCCGAGCTGATCCTTTTTGACACCGGGCTGTCGGCTGTGGGAACCACGGCGGCACTGACCGCCGCGGGATATACGCCGGACATGGTTGATATCGTGGTGATCACCCATATGCACGGCGATCATATCGGCGGGCTGATGAACGGCGACGCCCCGACCTATCCCAACGCACGCTACGTCACCGGGTCGGTGGAATTCGACGCCTGGGACATGGCCGGGAACGACACATTCGAGACCCAGATGCGCCCGTTGGCAGAACAGACCGCCATGATCGCGGGCGGCGCCGATGTTGCCCGCGGCATCACGGCAATCGAGGCGTTCGGCCATACGCCGGGTCACATGGCCTATATGCTTGAAAGCGGTGGCAAACAGCTGTTGCTGGGCGCGGATTTTGCCAACCATTACGTGTGGTCCCTGGCGCACCCGGACTGGGAGGTCAAGTTCGACCGCGACAAGGAGATGGCCGCCAAAACCCGGCGCAGGCTGCTGGATATGCTGGCCGCCGACACCGTGCCGATGATCGGCTATCACATGCCCTGGCCCGCAGTTGGGTATGTGCAGACCGACGGAGATGGCTATCGCTATGTGCCGCACAGCTATCAGCTGATGCTGTAGCGACGCGCCGGGGCCGGGTCCGGACCGGATGCCGGGCCTGATCCCGCTGCCATCGCCGCGCCACGGCCGGACAAGTGGCCCCCCCTTCCCTAGACCGCTGGCAATGGGCATATGCACCCAATGACCCAGGATACGTCACTTGCCCATTTCGAAATCATTGCCCGTGCCACGGTGTCGGACCTGCCACCTGCCTTTCACCCTGCAGCTGACGCGGTCGCGGTGCGGGTTGTGGATTGGCCGGATACGCCGATGCTGCGTGACTTGGGAATGGCCGACCGGTTGCAGTTGACCGGACTGTACGAGGGCGTGCCTCTGACCCAGAAATCCGTCTGGGATCAGCCCATGGGGCCAGATCTGGTCTGGCTGTTTCGCCAGCCGATTCTTGCCGAATGGCGCGAGCGGGGCGATGTCGCGCTGGACGACCTGATTGCCCATGTCACGATCCACGAATTTGCCCATCACTTTGGCTGGTCCGACGACGACATTGCACAAATCGACCGGTGGTGGGAATGAGCGCCGGACCGGGCCTTGCGCTCAGCCGGGGTCGCGCCATCGGTTAACGATGGGATACCGCCGATCCAGCCAGAACGCCCCCTTGGTCAGCCGCACACCGGGGGCGGACTGAAACCGCTTGTATTCGCTGATATAGATCAGATGCTCAACCTTCTTGGCCGTGGTCCGGTCGAACCCCGCAGCCACGCAATCGGCGATCGAGCCGTCGCGATCCACCAAAATCTCAAGCATTGCGTCCAGATCCGGATAATCCGGCAAGCTGTCGCTGTCCTTCTGATCCTCGCGCAGCTCGGCCGATGGCGGCTTGTCGATCACGCCCGCGCGGATCACCTCGCCCGCAGGGCCCATCATCCAGTCGCGGTGATTGGCATTGCGCCAGCGGCAGGTCTGAAACACGCGGGTCTTGTACAGATCCTTGATCGGGTTGTAACCGCCCGCCATGTCGCCATAGATCGTGGCATAACCCACCGCAACTTCGGATTTATTGCCGGTGGTCAGCAACATCTCGCCGAATTTGTTGCTCATCGCCATCAACAGCAACCCGCGCAGGCGGGACTGGATGTTCTCCTCGGTCAGGCCGGGTTCCAACCCTTCGAACAACGGTGCCAGCGTGCTGGTGATCGCGGCCCGCCCTTCGCTGATCGGCACATAATCGTATCGGCACCCCAGCGCACCGGCAACCGCCTCGGCGTCCTCAAGACTTTCGGCGCTGGTGTATTCCGACGGCAGCATGACGCAGCGCACATTATCCGCCCCCAATGCGTCCACCGCGATTGCGGCCACAATTGCGCTGTCCACCCCGCCTGAAAGGCCCAGCAGCACCTTTTTGAACCCGGTCTTGGCCATATAATCGCGCAGGGCGAGAACCATGGCATGGTAATCCTGCTCATACGCATCGGGATGGGCATGTTCCACACCCGGCACGATGCGCCAGCCTGTCTCGCCGCGTTCCAGATCCAGATGGGTGACATCTTCCTCAAAAAAGGGCATCTGCAACGCCAGTTCACCGCCCGGGTTCAAGGCGAATGTCCCGCCATCGAACACCTGATCGTCCTGTCCGCCCACCATGTTCAGATAGATCAGCGGCAGACCCGTTTCGACGACCCGCGCAACCATATGGTTCAACCGGGTTTCGAACTTGCCGCGGTAATAGGGAGAACCGTTCGGGACCAGCAGGAACTCGGCCCCCGTTTCGGCCAGGGTCTCGGCAACGTCCTCATGCCAGGCATCCTCGCAGATCGGGCTGCCGATGCGCACGTTGCCCACCGCATAGGGTCCGCCCAGCGGTCCGGCGTCAAATATCCGCACCTCGTCGAATACGGTTTCATTGGGCAGGTGATGCTTGCGTACCGTACTGACGATCTGGCCGCCCTTCAGGATCAGATAGGCGTTGTACAGCTGCGCCCCTTCCAGCCACGGACCGCCGATGGCCAGCGCCGGGCCATCGGCGCAGTCGGCGGCCAGCGCCCGCATCGCCTCGATGGCAGCAGTGTGAAAGGCGGGCTTCATCACAAGGTCTTGTGCGTTATAGCCGGTGATGAACATTTCCGGCAGCGCCACGAGATCGGCCCCCGCATCGGCCCCCCGCCGCCAAGCGGCGCGAGCCTTGGCGGCGTTGCCCGCCAGATCCCCGACCACCGGGTTCAACTGCGCCAATGTCACGCGAAATCGGTCAGCCATCCTGCCCTCATGCCATTCCCTGTTGCATGCCATTTACCAGATCAGACCGTGAGGGAAAGACAACATGACCAAAAGACATTGCCCCTGCGCCTGTGCTGGCCTAATTTCCCCGCAGATGACACGACGCCGGACAATTGCGGGGCAACGGACCATTTCATGACTCATCTCGGAACCTTTCGCCTCACCGGGCCAGGATTACTCCTGTCTGCGGCCCTCGTGCTGTCGCTGACCCTGGGCGCGGCCAGCCTCGCGCAGGCGCAGGACGGCGACGTGCTGACCACGCAGGACGACATCGGCGGGGTCTATAATGGCACCTTTCGAGGTGGCTTGCAGCACGGCACCGGCACCTACACCCTGCCCAACGGCTATGAATACACCGGCGAATGGGTCGATGGAGAAATCAAGGGCAAGGGCGTGGCCCGGTTTCCCAACGGCGCGATCTACGAAGGCGAGTTCGCAAAGGGCAAACCGGAAGGCGTGGGCAAGATCACTTTTGCCGACGGCGGAACCTACGAGGGCGAATGGGCTGACGGCGTGATCCAGGGTCAGGGCATCGCGACCTACGCCAACGGCGTGCACTATGAAGGCGGCTTTCAGAACGCGCAACACCACGGCACCGGCACCATGCGCACCCCGACGGGCTATGAATACACCGGCGACTGGGTTCAGGGCGCCAAGCAAGGCAAAGGGGTCATCACCTATTCCGACGGCGCGGTCTATGACGGCGAGATCAAGTCCGGCAAGCGCAGCGGTCAGGGCAAGCTGACCCTGCCGGACGGGCTGATTTATGTCGGCAGCTGGAGCAACGACCAGTTCGATGGCAGCGGCAAGCTGACCCAACCCAATGGCGACGTCTATACAGGCCAGTTCGTCGGCGGTCGGCGGCAGGGCAAAGGCCGGGTGGAATATGCCAATGGCGATATCTATGATGGCGATTTCACCGAAGACCGCCGCGACGGGGTCGGAACGTTCACCGGCACCGATGGCTATGTCTATATCGGCGACTGGAAGGCCGGCCAGATCGAAGGCACGGGCAAGGTCACCTATCCGGACGGCTCGGTCTATGTCGGGGACTTCATTGCCGATCTCGCGGACGGCACCGGCAAGATCACCTATCCCGACGGAGCAACATACGAGGGCAGCTGGGCCGCGGGCGTGATCGATGGCACCGGCACGGCAACCTATCCCAACGGCGTGGTCTACAAGGGCGAATTCAAGAACGCCTTGAACCACGGACAGGGCGTGATGACCTATTCCGATGGCTACCGCTATGAAGGCGAATGGGCACAGGGTCAGCGCGACGGCACCGGCGAGGCAACCTATGCCGATGGCACCGTTTATACCGGCCAGTTTCAGGCCAACCTGCGCCACGGCACCGGCGAGATCGTGATGGCAAACGGATTTAAATACGCCGGTCAATGGCAGAATGGCGAGATCAACGGCGAAGGTGTTGCCACCTATGCCAATGGCGACGTTTACGAAGGCAGCTTTAAGGACGGAAAACGCCAGGGCAACGGCACGATGCGCTATTCCAGTGGGCAGGAAGCGACCGGAAACTGGAAAAACGGCGCGCTGAATGACGGCGGCTGAACCGCGCGCTATCCTGGGGCGGACCAATCGGCAAAATTCGGCCTTCCCATTTCTGATCATCGCGATATAAGCTGACTCCATGACCAATGCCGCACATATCCCTATGCCGACCGCCACCTGTGGCGCGTCGCTGCGCGGCCTACTGATCCTAACGCGCCTCTGAGCGTGCCATTCGGCGCGCCCGCTCAGAGGATGCAGCCCGCGCGCCATTGGCCTTAGGACAGATACGAAAGAACCCGACATGACACAGACCACCGACAAAGATCGCGTATGGATCTTCGACACCACACTGCGTGACGGCGAGCAAAGCCCGGGCGCGACCATGACCCACGATGAAAAGCTCGAAATCGCCGGCCTGCTGGACGATATGGGCGTGGATATCATCGAGGCCGGCTTTCCCATCGCCTCCGAAGGCGATTTCAAGGCGGTATCGGACATCGCCAAAAACGCCCGAAACAGCGTGATCTGCGGTCTCGCACGCGCCAACCTGACCGATATCGACCGCTGCTGGGAAGCGATTCAGCACGCCGGGCGGCCGCGCATCCACACATTTATCGGCACTTCGCCGCTGCATCGCGCCATTCCCAACCTCACGATGGACGAAATGGCCGACCGCATCCATGAAACCGTGACCCATGCGCGCAACCTGTGCGACAATGTGCAGTGGTCGCCTATGGATGCCACCCGCACCGAATGGGACTATCTCTGCCGGGTCGTCGAAATCGCGATCAAGGCCGGAGCCAGCACCATCAACATCCCCGATACCGTGGGTTACACCGCCCCGGTGGAATCCGCCGAACTGATCCGACGGCTGATCGCCGAGGTGCCGGGGGCCGAAGACGTGATCTTTGCCACCCATTGCCACAACGATCTGGGCATGGCGACCGCCAACAGCCTGGCGGCTGTGGCCGGGGGTGCACGTCAGATCGAATGCACGATCAACGGGCTGGGCGAACGCGCCGGCAACACCGCGCTGGAAGAGGTGGTGATGGCGCTCAAGGTCCGTCACGACATCATGCCCTGGCGCACCGGGGTCGACACCACCAAGATCATGAACATCAGCCGCCGCGTCGCCACGGTCAGCGGTTTTCCCGTGCAGTTCAACAAGGCCATCGTCGGCAAGAATGCCTTTGCCCACGAAAGCGGTATCCATCAGGACGGGATGCTGAAAAACCCCGAGAACTTCGAAATCATGCGTCCGTCGGACGTGGGGCTTTCGGATACCAATCTTGTGATGGGCAAACATTCGGGCCGCGCCGCGCTGCGCGCCAAGCTGTCGGATCTGGGATTTGAGTTGGGCGACAACCAGCTCAAAGACGTGTTCGTGCGCTTCAAGGAACTCGCGGATCGCAAGAAAGAGGTCTATGACGACGATCTCGTCGCGCTGATGCGGGTGGGCGAAGACCCCGAAAACGACAGGCTCAAGATCAAGTCGCTGGCCGTGGTCTGCGGCACGGATGGCCCGCAAAAAGCCGATCTGGTGATGGCGATCGACGGGGTCGAGCACTCGACCACACAGACCGGCGACGGTCCGGTCGATGCCACGTTCAACGCGGTCAAGGCACTGTTCCCGCATGACGCGCAATTGCAGCTCTATCAGGTGCACGCCGTGACCGAGGGCACCGACGCCCAGGCCACCGTGTCCGTTCGGATGGAAGAGGACGGGCGCATCGTCACCGGCCAGTCCGCCGATACCGATACCGTCGTCGCCAGCGCCAAGGCCTATGTCAACGCGCTGAACCGGCTGATCGTGCGGCGGGCGAAATCCGCCCCCGGCAGCGACACGCGCGAAATCAACTGGAAAGACGTCAGCTGAGGCCAGACCCAAAGGTCCGGGCGGGATGTGACACGCCCGGACCCCCCGTGCCAGAGCGCGATTGGACTGGGCGGGGCAACTATATTGGCAGAACCGCGCAATTGTTACGTCACGCGGCGGGTTCCGGACCCTCCGATTGCCCCGATGCACAATTTATGTTTATCCTTTTTGGCGTGCAATTGTGAACGGCACTTAAGAAAGGATTAACGAATGGCTTTTTTCTTTGTAACTTTCGATATCAACCACGACGATGGATACGAACACTATCCGAAATTTGTCGAAGAGCTGAACAAGATACGGGCGCATCGCATCATGAACAACGCCTGTCTGGTCAATGTGAAAACCGGCAGCGCCAAAGCTCTGGTTGAGCACCTCAAAGCCCTTCTGGAAGAGACCGACCGCATCTTTGCAGCGCGGCTCGACACCGAAAACTCGTATTTCCTGCACGCCTATCCGGGAACCAACGAATGGCTCGAGCACAACCCTCTCCCGACCCCGGCTCCGATCAAACTGGACTCCTGACGCGTTCTCTCGGGGACCGGGCATCGCGCGACATTTCGGATTGCGCCGGGGACGGCGCAGTCTAAGCTGGCCCGAACCCCACAGAGAGGACATTCGATGCGAAACCCGATTTACCCGCTGCTGGCAGCGGCCTTGTTTGCGTTGCCCGCCTCGGCACAGACGCTGGAGCGGATCAAGGAAACCGGCGAGGTGCATTTCGGCTATCGCGTCGATGCCGCACCCTTGTCGTATCAGAATGCCAACGGCGATCCGGCGGGATATGCGCCGTTGATCTGCGTCCACATCGGTCAGGCCATCGCCAATTCGCTACAGATGACGGATCTCGAAGCGTCCTTTGTTCCGGTCGATGCCTCCAACCGGTTCGACAAGGTCGCCAGCGGCGAGATCGACCTTCTGTGTGGCGCGTCCACGATCACATTGACCCGGCGCGAGACGGTCGATTTCTCGGACCCGATCTATGTGGACGGAACGGCAATCCTGCAACTTCAGGGTGCATCCGGTAGCTTTCCGGATCTGGCGGGCAAGAAGCTCGGCGCACGCGATGCCACCACCACGCTTGAGGCGCTGAACACCACATTAGGAGAAACCGGGATGCAGGCCGACGTCGTGACCTTTGCCGACCATGACGCCGCAATTGCGGCGCTGGAGGCCAAGGACATCGACGCCTATTTCGCCGATCAGTCGATTCTGGCCAGCCTGATAGCCAACAGTGGCAAGGCCGAAACCCTGCAAATGTCCAGTGAAATCATGACCATCGAGAAACAAGGCCTGGCGCTGGCACGCGGCGACGCCGATTTCCGTCTGCTGGTCGATTTTGCCCTGTCCGAGCTCTATGCCAGTGGCCGTATGCGAGCGATTTTCGACGAGGCGATGCCCGGCGCGAAACCGGGCGCGGCCCTGCAGGCCATGTATCTGCTGGCCCCTACCGCGCGCTGATCTCCAAACAGTCCTGGGGTTCGGGCGTTCAGCGTCCGAACGCCGAATTCGCCACCCACTGGCGTTTCTTCCCGGCGGGGCCCATCTTCATCATCAGACAAGCGGTCCCGGCGTTCTGGAAATAGAACAGGTTCAGGTCGTACCACCCGGCAACCGGCGCTTCGACCTGGGTCACAACCGTGCCTTCGCAGGGATTGATGCCATCCGCGTACCCCACCTGCTGACCGCCAATCGTGGCCTCAAGCCCGTCATTGACGAAGAACTCGATGTCATAGACCCCCGGCGCGTCAATCTTGAAATACCCGGTGATCTGCGCCGCCAGATACCAGGGCGCAGTTGCCGTCAGCGCGTTTTCGCCAAACTCGGTATCGCGATAATCCAGCCCCCGCAACGGCTTGCCCGGTTTGGCAGTCGAGTTGTAGATGCTATGTGCAAGTCGCAGCGATTTGAACTTGTCCGACGCATAGCCGTATTTGACGTTCAGACCGCTCTTGAGCCCGCTCGGTTGCGGGTTGGCAGGTTTCAGCTTGAGCGGCGCGGCTGACAGTGCCGAGGTGCAGGCCAGACCTAACGCGGCGACAATCCCCAATACAACAGACTTCATGACGTTCCCCCTGTTTTGACAGAACCCTAGAACAGCACCGTCCCTGCGACAAGATTGCCGCGGCGTTCCCCTTCATATGCCCTGGCCGATTGTCAGATCGCACAATCACACCCGCAAATGGGGAAGTTTTCGCGCACTCAACCCGCTGTCCGCCCTGCGGCAGTCCGATTCGCCGGGCGTGCTGGCGAATTCGCGCTGACCGGTGCGCATTCGGACCTTTCACCTATGTCTGTGGAAGCCTATAACACAGTCGGCCTGCTTGCTTTCACGAGTCGCGGACCCAATGGCAGTACACTACAGGATCCCGCACATGTCTTGGTTTGGAAATTTTGGTGGACTCTTTGCTGCGGACATGGCGATCGATCTGGGCACGGCCAATACATTGGTCTACGTCAAGGGGCGCGGCATAATCCTCAGCGAACCGTCGGTGGTGGCCTATCACGTCAAGGACGGCGTGAAAAAGGTGCTGGCCGTGGGAGAGGACGCCAAGCTGATGCTGGGCCGCACCCCCGGCAGCATTGAGGCAATCCGCCCGATGCGCGAAGGTGTGATCGCCGATTTCGACACCGCCGAAGAGATGATCAAGCATTTCATCCGCAAGGTGCATAAACGCTCGACCTTCTCCAAGCCCAAGATCATCGTCTGCGTCCCCCATGGCGCAACCCCGGTGGAAAAACGCGCGATCCGCCAGTCGGTCCTGTCCGCCGGTGCCCGCAAGGCCGGGCTGATCGCAGAACCCATCGCGGCGGCCATCGGCGCGGGCATGCCCATCACCGATCCCACCGGAAACATGGTGGTGGACATCGGCGGCGGCACCACCGAGGTCGCGGTGCTGTCCCTGGGCGACATCGTCTATGCCCGCTCGGTGCGGGTCGGCGGAGACCGCATGGATGAGGCGATCATTTCCTATCTGCGGCGCCAGCAGAACCTGTTGATCGGCGAATCCACCGCCGAACGCATCAAGACCAGCATCGGCAGCGCCCGGATGCCCGACGACGGGCGCGGGGCCTCGATGCAGATCCGTGGTCGCGACCTGTTGAACGGTGTCCCCAAGGAGATCGAGATCAGCCAGGCCCAGGTGGCCGAGGCGCTGGCCGAACCGGTGCAGCAGATCTGCGAAGCGGTGATGACCGCGCTGGAAACCACACCGCCCGACCTGGCCGCGGATATCGTCGACCGGGGCGTGATGCTGACCGGCGGTGGCGCGCTGCTGGGCGATCTGGATCTGGCGCTGCGCGAACAGACCGGGCTGGCGGTGTCGATTGCCGATGAATCGCTGAATTGTGTTGCTCTGGGCACCGGCAAGGCCTTGGAATACGAAAAACAGCTGCGCCACGCAATTGACTACGACAGCTAGGGCGCGCACCCTTTAGTAATGTGAACAACCGGCGTCAAACCGCGCCGTAGCAGAGGTTCCATTGGCCAAGGACCGTTCGCACCGCGATGATTATGCTGGCCCCCTGCGTCGCTTTCTGCTGGGGGTGATTTGCCTGTGTCTGCTGGCAATCTTTCTGGTCTGGCGCATCGACAGCCCCCGCGTCGAGCGGTTTCGCGCTCAGGTGACCGACCGGGTCGTGCCGGGCATGAGCTGGGCCATGGCGCCGGTCACGGGCGCAATCAATCTGGTGCGCGATTTCCAGAGCTATCAGCGCCTGACCGAACAGAACCGGGAACTGCGCAGCGAACTGCGTCAGATGCAGGCCTGGAAAGAGGCGGCGTTGCAGCTGGAGCAGGAAAACGCCCGGCTGCTGGATCTGAACCATGTCCGTCTTGACCCGCGTCTGACCTATGTGACCGGGGTGGTGATGGCCGACAGCGGCTCGCCTTTTCGCCAATCGGTGCTGTTGAACGTGGGCGCGCGCGACGGCATTGTCGACGGATGGGCCGCAATGGACGGTATCGGGCTGGTCGGGCGAATCTCGGGCACCGGTCAATCCACCGCACGGGTGATTCTGCTGACCGACGCGGCCAGTTCGGTGCCCGCATTGATTCAGCCTTCGGGCCAAAGCGCGCTGATTGCGGGTGACAATTCCGCCGCGCCCGTGATCGACTTTCTCGAGAACCCCGATCTGGTGCGCCCCGGCGACCGGGTGGTCAGTTCAGGCGATGGCGGCGTTTTCCCCCCCGGATTGCTGATTGGCCAGGTCGCAGCCGACCCTTCCGGTCGGCTGCGGGTACGTCTGGCTGCGGATTACGAGCGGCTCGAATTCCTGCGGGTGCTGCGCCATCACGGTGCCGAGGGCATTGCCGATCCAGGCGGAATTGTCAGCGATGGCGCGCCGCCCAGTTTGATCGGCCCCAAACAACCCACAGGTGGCGCGGATGGGTAAGCTGTCGGTGCCCCATATCTGGTCCATGCGCATCTGGTTCCTGGGTCTGGCGCTGGCGATCATGTTCTTTCATCTGTTGCCGCTGGACACGCAGCCGCGTCGCTGGGCACCGCCGGACCTGTTGATCGCCTTTGGGTTCGCATGGATCATGCGCAGGCCGGACTATGTTCCAGCGTTCTTGCTGGCCGGTGTGATGCTGTTGGCCGACCTGCTGTTCCAACGCCCCCCCGGCCTGCTTGCCCTTCTGGTGGTGCTGGGAAGCGAATACCTCAAGAACCAGGCCGCCGGGCTGAGCGAGGCCAGCTTTGTGGGGGAATGGATTTCGGTCTGTTTCGTTATCGCCGCAATCACGCTGTTGTATCGGTTGGTCCTAACCCTCACATTGGTGCAGCAGGCCCCGCTGGCGCTCAACCTGATCCAGATGGTGCTGACCATGGTGGTATACCCGCTGGTGGTATTTGTGACGCAAACCCTGATGGGCGTGCGCAGATTGTCGCCCGGCGACGCCGAAGTCTTTGGAGCGCGCGGATGAAACGAAACCCGAAAGAGCTGGACAGCATCCACCGCAAGCTGACCCGCCGTACGCTGATTCTGGGCGCGGCACAGCTCGGCGTGGTCGGCACGTTGGGCATGCGGATGCGCTATATGCAGGTCGAGCAGGCCGACCAGTTTCGTCTGCTGGCCGAAGAAAACCGCATCAACATCCGCCTGATCCCACCCGCGCGGGGCGAGCTGTTCGACCGCAACGGCAAGGTTATCGCGCAAAACTCGCCCAGCTATCGCATCATCATCGTACGGGAAGACGCCGGTGACGTCGAAAAGGTGATCGCCGACCTGTCACGGCTGGTCAAACTGGACGAAGAAGATCTGAACCGGGCGATGACCGAAATGCGTCGCAGCCCGCCGTTTCTGCCGATCACCCTGGCCGATCAGGTCACCTGGAACGAAATCAGCAAGGTTGCCGTCAATGCCCCCGCACTGCCCGGCATTACTCCCGAGGTCGGCCTGACCCGCGACTATCCGCAGGGCGCGGATCTGGCGCATGTGGTCGGCTATGTCGGGCCGGTCAGCGATTATGACCTGGGCCAGATCGCCGATCCCGAACCGGTGCTGCGCATTCCGCGATTCCAGATCGGCAAGGTCGGCCTTGAAGCCAAGCGCGAGGACGTTTTGCGCGGCAAGGCCGGGGCCAAGCGGGTCGAGGTCAACGCGACCGGGCGCATCATGCGCGAACTGGACCGGCGCGAGGGTCAGTCAGGCGCGGATCTGCAATTGTCGGTCGATGCCGATCTGCAAGGCTATGTGCAGGCCCGCCTGGGCAGTGAAAGCGCCGCCGCCGTGATCATCGATTGCGAAACCGGCGATTTGCGGGCGATTTGCTCATCACCCAGCTTTGACCCAAACCTGTTCGTACGCGGCATCTCGGTCGCGGATTATCGCGGCCTGACCACCAATCCCTACCGCCCGCTGGCAAACAAGTCGGTCCAGGGCACCTACCCACCCGGGTCGACCTTCAAGATGGTGACCGGTCTTGCCGCGCTCGAGGCGGGGTTGATTGGCGCGGGCGACACCGTCTGGTGCCCCGGTTACCTCGAGGTTTCGGGACGCCGCTTTCACTGTTGGAAACGCGGCGGCCATGGCCACGTCAACCTGAATGCATCGCTCAAACGCAGCTGCGATGTCTATTATTACGATGTGGCGCTCAAGGTCGGAATCGACAAGATCTCGGAAATGGCAAAACGCCTTGGCTTGGGCGTGCGGCACGACCTGCCGATGTCCGCCGTCGCCGAAGGCCTGGCACCCGATCGCGCCTGGAAGCAACGGGTGCATGACGATGTCTGGCGCGTCGGCGACACCGCCAACTCGTCGATCGGTCAGGGTTTTATGCTGGCTTCGCCACTGCAGCTGGCGGTCATGTCTGCGCGCATTGCCACCGGCCGTGCCGTCACGCCGCGGTTGGTGAAATCGATCAACGGCGTCGAACAACCCAGCGGCGCGGGAGATCCCATGGGGCTGAACGAAAACAACCTGCGCCAGGTCCGGCGCGGCATGTATGACGTCAGCAACGATCGGCGCGGCACCGCCTATCGCAGCCGCATCATCGCCGAGGAATTCCGCATGGCCGGCAAGACCGGCACCAGCCAGGTGCGCAACATCACCAAGGCCGAGCGCGCCGCCGGCGTCATCAACAACCGCGACCTGCCCTGGGAACGGCGCGACCACGCACTGTTCGTTTGCTTTGCGCCCTTTGACAAACCGAAATATGCGGTCTCGGTGGTGGTGGAACACGGCGGTGGGGGCTCGACAGCCGCAGCGCCGATCGCACGGGACCTGCTGTTGCAAGCGTTGTACGACGGCACGCCGCCGCTGACCGCCTATCCAAAAGGCGATCGCGGCAAGATCCGGGCCCAGCAGGAACAGCTGCATCGCGATTACCCCGGCATCGCCGCCCCGGCAAGCGACCGCGCATGAGCTATCTCGAACATAACGTCAAATCGACTCCGACCGGGGTCCGCAAGATATTGCATATGAACTGGCCCCTGACCCTGCTTCTGTGCAGCGTCGCCAGCGTCGGTTTCCTGATGCTGTATTCGGTCGCCGGCGGATCGTTCACGCCCTGGGCCGAACCGCAGATCAAGCGCTTTGTGCTTGGGCTGGCGGTGATGACGGTGGTGGCCATGGTGCCAATCTGGTTCTGGCGCAATATGGCGGTGGTGGCCTATGGCCTGTCAGTGCTGCTGTTGATCCTGGTCGAAGTCATGGGGACGGTCGGCATGGGTGCCCAGCGCTGGATTGACCTTGGGTTCATGCGCCTGCAACCCAGCGAACTGATGAAAATCACGCTGGTGATGCTGTTGGCGGCCTATTACGACTGGCTTCCCGCCAAACGCACGTCGCACCCGTTCTGGGTGTTGATACCGGTGATCATGATCCTTTTCCCGACCTTCCTGGTGCTGCGTCAACCGGATCTTGGCACCTCGATCCTGCTGGTGACGGCAGGGGGCGGACTGATGTTTCTGGCCGGGGTTCACTGGGTGTACTTCGCCGCCGTGATTGCCGCAGCGATTGGTCTGGTCAGCGCCGTGTTCCAGAGCCGCGGCACCGATTGGCAATTGCTCAAGGACTATCAGTACCGGCGCATCGATACCTTCCTGGACCCGTCCACCGACCCCCTTGGCGCGGGTTATCACATCACCCAGTCCAAGATTGCGCTGGGGTCGGGGGGCTGGACCGGGCGCGGTTTCATGCAGGGCACCCAGTCGCGGCTGAATTTTCTGCCGGAAAAGCACACCGATTTCATCTTTACCACATTGGCCGAAGAATTCGGCTTTGTCGGCGGCTTCTCCCTGCTGACGCTCTATACCCTGATTATTCTGTTCTGCATCGCCACCGCAATGGCCACGCGCGACCGGTTTTCCGCGCTGGTCACCTTGGGGATCGCGATCAACTTCTTCCTGTTTTTCGCCGTCAACATGTCGATGGTCATGGGCCTTGCCCCGGTGGTGGGCGTGCCCCTGCCGATGGTCAGCTATGGCGGCTCGGCCATGCTGGTGCTGATGGTCGCGTTCGGCATTGTCCACAGTGCCCATATCCACCGCCCCCGCCAACAAGGATACTGACCTTACAATGACCGTGAACATCCTGTTTGCCGCCAAGGCAGAACGCTGGGACAGCTATCGGACCCCGCTCACCGCAGCCCTGCGCGCCGCCGGGATTGATTTTGATTTACGAACCGATTTTGCACCCGCCGATGTGGACTATATCGTCTATGCCCCCAACAGCACGGTACAGGATTTCACCCCCTACACGCGCCTTAGGGCCGTGCTCAACCTCTGGGCCGGAGTCGAGGATGTGGTTGACAACGACACTCTGCACGTGCCGCTGGCCCGGATGGTCGATCATGGACTGACCCAGGGGATGATCGAATGGGTGACAGGCCACGTGCTGCGCCACCACCTGGAGATGGACAAGCACCTATTCGGTCAGGATGGCGTCTGGCGCACCCACGTTCCGCCGCTGGCGCAGGACCGCCCGGTCACCATCCTGGGCATGGGCGAACTTGGCAGGGCCTGTGCCGCGACCCTTGCGGGTTTGGGCTTTCCGGTCACCGGCTGGGGCCGCACCGCCCGCACGGTGCCGGATGTCACCACCTGTCATGGGGCAAACGGGCTGGACGCCGCCCTCTCACAGGCGCAGATCCTTGTGCTGCTGCTGCCCGATACTCCGGCCACCGCCAACATCCTGTCCGCGGATACTCTGGCCATGTTGCCCCGTGGAGCGCACATCCTGAACCCGGGGCGCGGCACGCTGATCGACGACACCGATCTTCTGGCGGCCCTGGACAGCGGCCATATTGCCCGCGCCACGCTGGACGTGTTCCGCACCGAACCCTTGCCCGCCAATCATCCCTATTGGGCGCATCCAAAGGTCACGGTCACCCCGCATATCGCCTCGGCCACCCGGGAAACCAGCGCCAGCCGTGTCATCGCCGAAAACATCCGGCGCGGGGAAGCGGGCGAGCCGTTTCTCAACCTCGTCGACCGCAGCCTCGGCTACTGACCACGCCCTTTCCTCTTGCCGGAAATATCCCCGCCGGAGGCTTGCGCCAAAGGCGCAATCGGTTCCATAGCATTTCGCCTTAACCCGCGCCCAATCCACGCCCCTTCAGCAATGCCTCGACACCGGGCAACCGCCCCCGGAATGCCTTGTACAAAACATCCGGTTCCCTTGATCCGCCGGTTGACAGGATGTTATCTTCAAGCGCCTGCGCACGTTCGGGGTCAAACGCGCCGCCCGCCTCTTCAAAGCCGGCAAAGGCATCCGCATCCATCACCTCGGACCACATATAGCTGTAATAGCCGCTCGAATATCCATCCCCGGCAAAGACATGGGCAAAATGCGGCGTAGCGTGGCGCATGCCGATGGCATCGGGCATCCCCAGATCGGCAAGAACCTCGGCCTGTCGCGCCATCGGATCGGCAGGCGGCTCACCTTCGTGAAAGGCCAGATCGACCAGTGCCGAGGCGATGTATTCCACGGTCTGGAACCCCATGTCGAAATTCGCTGCGGCCAAGACCTTGTCCAGCATCGCCTTGGGCATCGCTTCGCCGGTTGTTGCATGGGTGGCGAATTCGCCCAGAACCTCGGGCACTTCCAGCCAATGCTCATACAGCTGGCTGGGCAATTCGACAAAATCCCGCGCCACCGAGGTGCCGGAAATACTTTCATAGGTCACATCCGACAGCATCTGGTGCAGCGCATGACCAAATTCGTGAAACAGGGTGCGCGCATCGTCCCAGGACAACAGCGCCGGATCGCCCTTGGCGAAATTACACACGTTGATCACCACCGGGGCCTGCGGCTGTGGAAATTTGGCCTGGGCGCGCATCGCGCTGCACCATGCACCCGAGCGTTTGCTGCCGCGGGCGAAATAGTCTCCGATGAACACCGCCACATGCGCGCCGTTTCGGGTCACCTCCCAGGCGCGGCAGTCCGGGTGATACAGCGCGATGTCCAGCGGCGCGAACTGCAGTCCGAACAGACGGTTGGCGCATGAAAACGCCGCCTCGATCATCCGCTCAAGCTGCAGATAGGGCTTCACCGCCGCTTCATCCAGATCGTGCTCGGCCTTGCGGCGCTTCTGCGCATAATAGCGCCAGTCCCAGGCTTCCAGCGCCCCGTTCACCCCGTCGGCCTGCATCATCCGCGTCAGCAGCTCGGCATCCGCATCCGCGCATGCCCTGGCCGGTGCCCAGACCGCCATCAACAGGTCGCGCACCTTGTCCGGGCTGCGCGCCATCTCGGTTTCCAGCTTATAGTCGGCAAAGCTGTCATAGCCCAGCAGCGCCGCCCGTTCCGCCCGCAACTTCAGGATCTCGGCCGCAATGGCCCGGTTGTCCGTTTCCCCACCGTTCGCGCCACGCGCCGCCCAGGCCCGATAGGCCCGTCGGCGCAGATCCCGCCGTGGCGAAAACTGCAAAAACGGCACGATGATCGACCGCGACAGGGTAACGATCGGCCCGTCCAGCCCCTTGTCCCTGCCCGCCGCAACTGCGGCATCGACGACAAATTGCGGCAGCCCCTCCAGATCGGCCCGATCCAGTTCCATGTGCCAATCGCGCTCATCCGCCAGCAGGTTCTGGGTGAACTGGGTGCCCAGCGTCGCCAACCGGCCCTTGATGTCTTTCATACGCCCCTTCTGCGCCCCTTCCAGGGCTGCGCCCGCGCGCACGAAACCGCGATGTGTCAGCATCAGCACCCGCGCCTGCTCATCCGTCAGCCCCAGATCGTCCCGGCGCGCCCACAAATCTTCCACACGCCGAAACAGTACCGTGTTGGCGGAAATATCGGCATAATGCGCCGCCAGCTTCGGCGAAAACATCCGTTGCAACTCTTCCCGTCTGGGATTGCTGTCCGCCCCCGCAACGGTGAAGAACACCGACAAAACCTTGTCCAGTGCCGCGCCCGCCGCCTCCAGGGCCTCGACCGTATTGGCAAAGCTGGCCGTATCCGGATTGTCGGCGATGGCCACAATCTCGGCCTGGTGTTCCGCCAGGGCCGTGTCCAGCGCCGGGGCGAAATCCTCGTCGGAAATCGCATCGAACGGCGCAATCTGAAACGGCGTGGTCCAGTCGGACAGGATCGGGTTGCTCATGCTGGGTCTCCTTTGGCCCCAAGCTAGGCACCCGCCCCAGCGCCTGCAATGGCGGAAATGGAGCTTACGCGATCACGGACCGGGTGCGCGCCGTTTGAGGCCACCGCACACCGGGCAATCGGCACGCGATTTCAGCCGGATGGTGCGGGTTTCGCCATAAAGCGCGTCATAGATCAGCATCTGCCCGCGCAGGGGCGATCCGGCCCCGGTGATCAGCTTGATCGCCTCGACCGCCATCATGGTGCCGATCACGCCGGGCAACGGGCCGATCACCCCGGCCTCGGCGCAGGACGGTGCCAGTCCGGGGGCCGGAGCTTCGGGGAAAATGCACTGATAACACGGACCGTCCCGGCCCGGATCGAACACGCTCAGCTGCCCTTCCCATTGCGACAGAGCGCCCGACACCAACGGTTTGCGCGCCGAGACAGCCGCCGCATTGGCCAGATACCGGGTTTCGAAATTGTCCGTGCCGTCCAGAATCACATCGTAATCGGCGAACAGCTCGGTCGCGATCTCTTCGGTCAATCGCCGGTGATAAGGGCGCACATCCACCGCCGGGTTCTGCGCCTGCATCGCCGCCTGGGCCGAAAACACCTTGGGCATGCCGATATCGGCATCTCGGTGAATGACCTGCCGTTGCAGATTGGCGTTCTCCACCGCATCGTCGTCGATCACACCGATGGTCCCGATCCCCGCGGCCGCCAGATATTGCAGCGCCCCGGCCCCCAGCCCGCCTGCCCCGATCACCAGGACGCGAGCCTGTTTCATCCGTTTTTGCCCGGGTCCGCCGATTTCGCGCAGCACGATGTGGCGGGCATACCGGCTCAGTTCGGCCTCGGTGAACGTCCCCGCGGGATTTGGTTCGGGCGCGGGCGTATTTTTTCCGGCGCGTTTGCGCAACACCGACACGCCCCGCCCATACAGCGCCACCATCGCCGCGAACCCACCCAACAACAGCCACAAGGCGGGGGATTGCCCGGTCGCCTCGCGGATCGGATGCCCATCCGGCAACACCAGCTGCATCAGCATCACCACACCAAACAGCACCGCCAGCAGGCTCAGCCGCGCCCCACGCGACACCCCCATCAGCGCGCCCAGCCCCCATAGCAGGGCCGCAAGAAACAGAACCAGCAACATCAGCCGCGCCCGGTCGAGCCAAATCCGCCCGCGCCGCGCGCGGTGTCGCCCAGATCGTCGGTCACCTCAAACCGTGCCTGCACCACCGGGGCCACCACTATCTGCGCGATACGGTCGCCATGCGCGACGACAAACGGGGCCTCACCGGCATTCATCAGAATCACGCCCAACGGCCCGCGATAGTCGCTGTCTATGGTTCCCGGCGCGTTTGGCACGGTAATACCATGTTTCAGCGCCAGCCCGGACCGCGGCCGGATCTGCACCTCGTACCCGGTGGGAATCGCAATCCGCAGCCCGGTCGGAACCAGCGCCCGCGCCCCCGGCGCCAGCGTGATGTCTTGCCGGTCCGGCAGGTTTGCGCGCAGATCCGCCCCCGCCGCGCCGTCGCTTTCATAGCTGGGCAAGGCCACGTTGGTGTCGGCCCCATCCTCATGTTTCATCTGGACGACAACCATGCCGCACACCCCTGTTACTGTCCGGTCAATTCGATGCGCCCAGCGCCTGGGCAATGCGGTCTGCCAGCCGCCGGGCCACCGCGTCCTTGTCCATGCGGGGCCAGGTCTCCGCCCCCTTGTCGCTGATCAGCACCACCGCGTTTTCGCTGCCGCCCATGATTCCGGTTGCCGGGCTGACGTCGTTCGCCACGATCCAGTCACAGCCCTTGCGCAGCCGCTTGGCGGTGGCATTGTCCAACACATCGTCGGTTTCAGCGGCAAAACCGACCACCAGACCGGGGCGCCCCCGGGTCATCCGCGACACCGAGGCCAGAATGTCGGGGTTCTCGGCAAATTCCAGCTTTGGCATGCCGTCGCGGGTCTTTTTCAACTTGCGGTCACTGGCGCTGGCCACGCGCCAATCCGCCACCGCGGCGGCGAATACACCTGCGTCCACTGGCAGCGCATCGTGAACGGCCTCGGCCATCTGCTGCGCGGTCTGAACCCGCACCACCTGCACGCCCTCGGGCGGCGGGACGTCTGCAGGACCGGTGACAAACACCACCTCGGCCCCCAGCCCGGCCAGCGCACGGGCCACCGCCGTGCCCTGCGATCCGGACGAGCGGTTGGCGATATAGCGCACCGGGTCGATCGGCTCGTGCGTCGGCCCCGAAGTGACCAGCACACGCCGCCCCCGCAACGGACCCTCCGCCAGCGCCGCGTCAATTGCCGCGATAATTTCCATCGGTTCGGCCATGCGGCCGGGACCGAATTCGCCGCAGGCCATGGAGCCGTCGTTGGGGCCGACCACGCGAATTCCGTCTGCACGCAATTGCACCAGATTGCGCTGCATCGCCGGGTGTTGCCACATCCGCACGTTCATCGCCGGCGCGATCAGAACCGGAGTGTCGGTTGCCATCAACAGGGTCGAGGCCAGATCGTTGGCCAACCCATTCGCCATCTTGCCCATCAGATCCGCCGTGGCCGGGGCCACCACCACCAGATCGGCACTGCGCGACAGCTGGATGTGGCCCATTTCGGCCTCGTCCCCCAGATCGAACAGGTCGCGGTAAACCTTTTGCCCGGCCAGCCCCGACACGGACAGCGGCGTGACAAATTCCTCGCCCGCGCGGGTCAGCACCGGCGTCACCAATGCGCCGCGATCCTGCAACCGACGGATCAGTTCAAGCGATTTATAGGCGGCAATCCCGCCGCCGATGATCAGCAATATGCGTTTGGATGCTGGCATTTGGCGCTTCCTTTGTCCGGGCCGTCCCGACCATAGGCCCGCGCGCCCCGATCTGCCAGTGCTTATCGGCGCGGTTTCACTCGCTGCCTGTGAACGCCGCGCAGGGATCTTCGCGCGGCACCGGTAGGCTGTCCAATACCACGTCGAATTGCCCTTCGATCTGGCCCTGTTCGGATTGTCCCAGCACAAAGATCTTCGTTCCCGGCCGGACCCTTTCTACATATACCGGAATACCCCAATCGCGCCTCGCATGGCCGTTGCCGGTAATCACCGCTACCGGCCCGCCGGTTTCCTTCAATGCGCGCAATGCCTCGCGCGCCAGAACCGCATCGCGCAGCCGCTGAATACCGACCATTGCGGCCAGGCGATCCTGCGGCATCGCTCCGCAATGGGCCTGCATCTGCAACAGTTCGCGCGCGGCCTGCTGCTCCGGCGGCAGACCGATATTCAGCCCGTACCGCGCCGCATCCGCGCCAAACGCCACGGCCGGACCGGCCTGCATCGCCGCCCGCGCCGCCTGCCTGGGCACCTCGCCACCGTAAAGCCGCGCGTCGGGGGCGGCCTGAAAAATCGGCAGGTACATCGAAAAGTCAGGCCAACGGGAGTCGGCCCATTGCAGCACCTGTTCCAGCTTTTCCGGGTCGCGGATCAGCGTCGCGTTGACCAGGCCTGCCTCTTTTGCGGTCAGCATTTCCCAGACAACGGCCTTGGGCATCAATTCCGCAACGATCCGGGCCTGGATCTCGTGATGGGCGGGATTGTCATGCATCTCGCCCAGGATCACAACCTCTGCTGCCGCGGCCCGGGGCATCAGATCCGGCTGCAAAGAAGCCGCCCTGATCGGGGCGGCCCACAGCGCAACGGATGCGCAAATCAGAAGATATGTCAGTCTCATGCGAGAAACTGTTGCACCTCACACGATTGGGATTCAAGGTTCTTTCGCATCTTCTGGAACGCCACGACCTCAAGCTGGCGCACCCGCTCCTTGGACAGGCCCAGATCGTCCCCCAGGCTGGCCAGCGTCCGTGGCTTTTCGCGCAGCTTGCGCTCGCGCACGATCAGCCGCTCGCGCTCGGTCAGGGTCTGCATCGCTGCCAACAGCCATTCACGCACCTGTCGCCGGTCATGCCGCTCCTCGACCACTTCTGCGGCCTGCGCACGATCATCTTCCAATGCGTCGATCCACTCACGGCCTTCGTCTTCGGTGGACTGGGTTGCGTTCAGCGAAAAATCCGACCCGGACAATCGCCCCTCCATCATCTCGACATCGCGCAACGGCACGCCGATCTCCGACGAGATCAATTGCCGCAACTGGTGCCTGTCCAGCTTTTCACCCTGCGCAGCCGCCTCGCGTTCCAGACGTGCCTGCACCCGCCGCATGTTGAAGAACAACGATTTCTGGCTGCTGGTCGATCCGGTGCGCACCATAGACCAGTTGCGCATCACGTAGTCCTGGATCGACGCCTTGATCCACCAGACCGCATAGGTCGAAAACCGCACCCCCCGGTCCGGATCGAACTTGTCCGCAGCCTTCATCAGCCCCAGCCCGGCCTCCTGGATCAGATCGCTCATCGGCGCACCATAGCGGCGGAATTTGCTGGCCATCGAAATCCCCAGACGCATATAGGCGTTGATCAACCGGTGCAGCGCCGCCTCGTCCCGATGATCGCGCCATGCACAGGCCAGCCTTCGCTCGGTCTCCGCATCCAGAAATTCGGCCTTCATCGCCCGTCGCGACATCGAGTCTCCGGTCGGTGCATCCAACGCCATGTTTCACCTCCAAGGTCAGTGAACGGTATCTGCGGCTTGTCTTGCCTTTATGTGACGATTACGCAGGGTAGCGGAGTTTGGATCAACCAAAGGTAACATATACGTGCACCCAGCAGTCACCCTGGTTCTCGGCGGCGCGGCCTCGGGCAAGTCAGATTTTGCCGAATCCCTCGCCGTGCACTCGGGCAAGGCACGGGTCTATCTGGCCACGGCACAGGCATATGACGCCGAAATGCGCCACAAGATCGACCGCCATATCGCTCGGCGCGGCGCGGGCTGGACCACGGTCGAGGCCCCGCTGGATCTGGCCCCGGCGCTGCAGGGGCTGACCGGCCAACAGGTCTGTCTGCTGGATTGCGCCACCATGTGGCTGAGTAACCAGATGATGGCCGAAACCGATATTGGCACAGCACAGGCCGGGTTCCTGTCCGCGCTCGATGCCTGCCAGGCCCAGGTGATCGTGGTGACAAACGAGGTCGGACAGGGCGTCGTCCCGGACAATGCGCTGGCGCGCCAGTTTCGCGAGGCGCAGGGACGGCTGAACATCGCCCTCGCGACCCTTGCCGACCGGGTGGTGCAGGTCACCGCGGGCCTGCCGCTGGCCCTGAAAGGGAAACTGCAATGACAACGTTCCATTGGGTCCGCCACGGGCCGACACACGAAAAAACCTTTGTCGGCTGGCGCGATGTTCCGGCGGATCTGTCCGACACCGCCCGGATCGCCCGCCTGCACGCTCATCTGCCGTCCACCGCGGTGCTGGTGTCCTCCGACCTGTGCCGTGCCTCGGCCACGGCGGATGCGGTGGCAATGGGGCGTGCCCGCCTGCCCGACGATCCGCATCTGCGCGAGTTCGATTTCGGCGACTGGGATGGCAGGCATTTCTCCGACGTGGCCCAATCGCACCCCGACCTCAGCCGGGCCTATTGGGAAACCCCCGGCGACATCGCCCCGCCCAACGGCGAAAGCTGGAACGCCGCCGCCGCCCGCGTCAATGCCCGCGTCGATGCCCTTTGCGCCGCACACCCGGGTCAGCAGATCATCGCCGTCGCGCATATCGGCGTGATCCTGACGCAGGTGCAGCGCGCCCTTGGCCAACCGGCCAGCGACATCATCGCCCACAAGATCGACAATCTGTCCGTAACCAGCCTGACACGGTCGGAAACCGGCTGGCAGCTCGGGCGCATCAATCATCTGCCGTGATGATGCGGCGCACAAATCGTCGATTTACCGGGGCGCCGCAGCCCGCCTAATCTGCCCGCATGACATACGATCTTTTTATTGGCGACCGGATGTATTCCAGCTGGTCGCTGCGCGGCTGGCTCATGTTCGAGAAATTCAACATCCCCTGCCGCACCCACATGGTCGGCCTTTACACCGGCACCATGGCGCAGGACATGGCCGCCCTCGCGCCGGCCCGGCTGGTGCCCGCCATCCGCACGCCCGAGGGCACGGTGATCGGCGAAAGCCTCGCCATCGCCGAAACCCTGGCCGAGCGTCACCCCGACGCCGGTCTGTGGCCAAAGGATACCGCCGCCCGCGCCACCGCCCGCTGGCTCTGTGCCGAGATGACCGCCGGATTCACCGCCCTGCGCACTGACTGCCCGATGCAGTTTCAGCACTGCTATTGCCGGTTCGATCCACGTCAGCCAGTGCTGGATGACCTTGGCCGTATTGAAACCCTCTGGGCCCATGCCCGTGCTGTGTCTGGCAGCGACACAGGCTGGCTGATGGGGGATTATTCGCTGGCCGATGTGTTCTACACCCCCGTCGCCGCCCGCATCGTCGGCTACGGCCTGCCCGTCAGCGATGCGGCGCAGGCCTATTGCGCCGCCCTGCTGGGCGATGCCGCCGTGCGCGACTGGCGTCGGGCCGCAAAACAGGTTCGCTATGACCCCGAACCCTATGCGCTGGACCTGCCAAAAGCGCCTTGGCCGGATTTTGTCTAGCGGGGCATCGTTAACCATTCCTAAACCCCGCATCCGTTAGCGGTTAACCGGTCGTTTACCGGGTTGGGGGTTCAGATGGTCGCACGGGCCTATACGGTTGCATTCCAGGGGGTCGATGCCCGCCTGGTCGAGGTGCAATGCGCGGTCAGCCCCGGATTGCCTGCCTTTTCCGTGGTCGGATTGCCCGACAAGGCGGTTTCCGAAGCCCGCGACCGGGTGCGCGCGGCACTTGCTTCGATGGCCATCGCCCTGCCATCCAAACGCATCACCATCAACCTGTCGCCCGCGGATCTGCCCAAGGAAGGCAGCCATTTCGATCTGCCCATCGCGCTGGCCCTGCTGGCGGCGCTCGACATCGTGCCCGCCGATGCCACCGAAGGCGTTGTGGCGCTGGGGGAATTATCGCTGGATGGCTCGCTGATACCGGTGCTGGGGGCTTTGCCCGCCGCGATGGCCGCCGCCGAAGCCGAATGCGGCCTGCTCTGCCCGCAGGCCTCGGGGGCCGAGGCCGCCTGGGTCGGGGCCGCCCAGGTCATCGGCGCGCCCAGCCTGGCCGACGTGGTGCGCCATTTCACCGGCCAGTGTCCGATTGTCCCGGCTGAACCGGGCGAGGTCAAATCACCGCCGCTGGACCGCGACCTGCGGGACGTCAAGGGTCAGGAACGCGCCAAGCGCGCCCTTGAAATCGCCGCCGCCGGGCGTCATCACCTGATGCTGGTCGGCGCGCCGGGATCCGGCAAATCCATGCTGGCCGCCCGCATCCCCGGTATTCTGCCGCCTTTGACGGCACCCGAGGCGCTGGAAACCTCGATGATACAGTCCCTGTGCGGCCTGCTCGACGAAGGCGGCATCAACCGCGCCCGCCCGTTCCGCGAACCACACCACACCGCTTCAATGGCCGCAATCGTCGGCGGCGGGCGCAACGCCAAGCCTGGCGAAATCAGCCTGGCGCACAACGGCGTGCTGTTCATGGACGAATTCCCCGAATTCAGCCGCGCCGTCCTGGAAACCCTGCGCCAACCGATCGAGACCGGCGAAATCATGGTCGCCCGCGCCAATGCCCATGTGAAATACCCCTGCAAATTCATGCTGGTGGCGGCGGCTAACCCGTGTAAATGCGGCGATCTCACCGACCCGGCGCGTGCCTGTGCCCGGGTTCCGGCCTGTGGCCAGGATTACATGGGACGCATATCCGGCCCGCTGATGGACCGGTTCGACCTGCGCCTCGAAGTCCCGCCCGTGGCCTTCACCGATCTCGATCTCCCCCCCGCCGGAGACAGTTCGGCAACGGTCGCCGCGCGTGTCGCCGCCGCGCGGCAGGTACAGGCGGACCGGTTCGATGGTGCCGCCGGGCTGCGCCAGAATGCCGATGCCGAAGGTGCAAAGCTCGAAGACATCGCCACCCCCGATGCGGACGGGCGCGATCTGCTGATCCGCGCCGCCGAACGGTTCGGCCTGTCGGCGCGCGGCTATCACCGGGTTCTGCGCGTCGCGCGCACCATTGCCGATCTGGATCACTCGGGCGACGTGCGCCGCCCGCATGTGGCCGAAGCGCTGAGCTTTCGGTTGACCAACGCCGCGTGACCGTCAGCCCCGTTTCGCCTCGATCGCCTGCCAGATCTTTTCGGCCACATTGATCCCGTCAAACCGTTCCAGTTCCTGTATGCCGGTGGGCGAGGTGACATTGATTTCCGTCAGATAGTCGCCAATCACGTCGATGCCGACAAAAATCTGGCCCTTTTCGCGCAACAGCGGCCCGATCCGGGCGCAGATCTCGCGGTCGCGCTCCGACAGCGCAATCTTTTCCGGCCGTCCGCCCACATGCATGTTCGAACGGGTTTCCCCCGCCGCCGGCACCCGGTTGATCGCACCGGTCGCGTCGCCATCCACCAGGATCACCCGCTTGTCGCCATTGCTGACATCGGGCAGGAATTTCTGCACGATCAGCGGCTCGCGCGAAAAGCCGGTGAACAGCTCGTGCAGAGACGTCAGATTGCGGTCGTTGGCGTCCAGCCGGAACACCCCGGCACCGCCATTGCCATACAACGGCTTCAGGATGATGTCGCCATGTTTGGCCTTGAACGCCTTGATCGTGTCCAGATCGCGCGCCACCGTGGTCGGCGGTGTCAGGTCCGGAAAATCCAGCACCAGCAGCTTTTCGGGGTAATTGCGCACCCAGAACGGGTCGTTCACCACCATGGTCGTGGCCTTCAGCCGATCCAGCAGATGGGTCGAGGTGATGTAATGCATGTCGAACGGCGGGTCCTGGCGCAGCCAGACCACATCGAACTCGGCCAGATCGACCTCGCGCGGCGCGCCCAGAATCGCCGGGTTGCCCGCGATCCGCTGCACCGTCATATCCTGTCCGCGCGCGGTGATCCGGCCCTCCTGATAGGCCAGCCGGTCCGGGCCGTAGAAAAACAGCTCGTGCCCGCGCGCCTGTGCTTCTTCAGCCAGCCGGAAACTGCTGTCGGCGTCGATATCCACGTCCCCGATCGGGTCCATCTGAAAGGCGATCTTCATGGCACAGGCTCCTGTTCTGCCCCTCGTACATGGCGCAGCCGGTCACAGGGTTCAATCCCGATCAGCCGTGGCCAAATGCGTTTTCGATGATTTCAAACGCACCGCTGGCATCCACCAGCGCCACGTCGAACCGCATCGGGGTCAACTGCCCCATCGGCTCGCTCTCCAGGAAATCTAGCGCCGAGGCATAGATCCGCGCCATCTGCCGGCGGCCGAGCCGCTCCGCCGCGGCGTCACGGGTGTGGCTTTTCTTGACTTCGACAAAGACGACCTCGCCGCCATCCCGCACGATCAGGTCGATCTCACCGCCCGCACCCCGCCAGCGGCGGCAGGCCACAACATGACCGCGCCGTTCATAATCCTGCGCGATCTGCAATTCCGCCGCCGCGCCCCCGTAATGGGCCATCTGTCCCCGGCTTGTCGAATCGGCCATGTCACTCCCTGGTCAGGTTCAGCGCCATCTGATAGGCCTTGCGCCTGGGAATGCCGTGAATACCCGACACCATATCGGCGGCATCGCGTACCGAATGATCCACCAGCGCGGCCCTCAGATCCTGTTCTATGTCCGAATCCTTAACAACCACCGAACCGGCACGATCCACCACCAGAACGATCTCGCCCCGCACCTTGCCGTCGGTCAGCTCCTCGGTCAGGCTGGCCAGAGTGCCGCGCCGGATCTCCTCGAATTTCTTCGTCAGCTCCCGGCACAGCGCGGCAGGACGGTCGCCGCCCAGAACCTGCACCATGTCCGACAGGCTGGCCGCAACCCGTTTCGGTGATTCGTAGAATACCAGCGTACCGGGGACCTCTCTCAGCACCTCCAGCCGCGCCTTGCGGGCCGCGGTGGCATTGGGCAGGAACCCGGCAAAGAAAAACGCATCCGTCGGCAACCCGGCCAGCGTCAGCGCCGTCAACACCGCCGAAGCGCCGGGCGCGGCGGTCACGAGATGGCCCGCCGCACTGGCATCCCGGCTCAGGTCGTACCCCGGATCGGCGATCAGCGGCATTCCCGCCTCGGACGCGTAAGCCACCGATTGGCCCTGCTCCAGCGCTGCCAAAAGCCGTGTACGCGCGCCCTGGCCACTGTGATCGTGATAGGACAGCAACGGCCGTCCCTCCAGCGGGACGCCGTGTATGTCCATCAGGTGACGCAGGCTGCGGGTGTCTTCGGCGGCGATCACATCCGCCGAGGCCAACACATCCAGCGCCCGCAAAGTGATGTCGCGCGCCGTGCCGATCGGAGTCGCGACAAAATATAGCCCGGGGGCCAATCTGACCTTTTGATGATTCAACGCTGGACCCGCCCTTGCTGACGTTTATTATCCCGGATCGACAAAGCAGCGGCACCAAGCCGCCGGAAAAGGGAGCTGCCATCTCATGTTTGCCGTTTTTTCCACGCCCCGCAAGGTGGCCCTGTATTTCATGGCGCTTGTGTCGCTGTTGGTCCTGTCCGCCTGCGATACCCTGCCCGGCGGGGGGGGGCCGACGATCAACACCAACGCCCCGGTGCCCGTGGCGCTGTTGGTGCCGCGCAGTTCGGCCCAGTCCGGCGATTCGGTGCTGGCGCAAAGCCTCGAGAACGCGGCGCGCCTCGCCATCGCCGATCTGGGCGGCACCGTACAGATCGACCTGCGGGTCTATGATACCGGCGGCAACGCCTCCACCGCAGCCGCGCAGGCGACACAGGCGGTGAACGATGGGGCCCGGATCATTCTGGGACCGGTCTATGCCGAATCCGCCAATGCGGTCGGGCTGGCGGTGCGCGGCCAGAACGTCAATGTGCTGTCGTTTTCCAACAACGCCTCGATTGCCGGCGGCAACGTCTTTGTGCTCGGGCCGACCTTTGACAACTCTGCCGAGCGGCTGACCCAGTTCGCCGCCCGCCAGGGCAAGCGGAGCATCGTTCTGGTGCATGGCACGGACCTGTCCGGACAGTTGGGGGCCGCCGCCATTCAGCGTGCGATCAGCGGAAGTTCGGCACGATTGGCAGGCACCGTCGCCTACGATCTGTCGCAACAGGCGGTCATCGGTGCCGTTCCGCGCATCAAGAGCGCAGTCGAAAGTTCCGGCGCCGATTCGATTTTCCTGACCTCGACCACCGCCGGTGCGCTGCCGCTTTTCACCCAATTGCTGCCCGAATCGGGCGTCTCGCCAGCCACGACCCAGTATATCGGCCTGACCCGCTGGGATATTCCATCCCAGACTCTGGCTTTGCCCGGCGCGCAAGGCGGCTGGTTCGCTCTGCCTGATCCCTCCAGGTCGCAACAGTTCGTGTCCCGCTACTCCGCCGCCTACGGCGCCGCTCCGCATCCGATCGGGGGGCTGGCCTATGACGGGATTGCCGCCATCGGTGCGCTGGTCGGGGCCGGCAAATCCGATGCGCTGACCGGCGCGGCCCTGACACAGGGTGCGGGATTTCAGGGCGTTAACGGCATCTTCCGGCTGCGCCCGGACGGCACCAATCAACGGGGGTTGGCCGTGGCCACGATCCAGAACAAACAGGTGGTTGTGATTGACCCTGCCCCAACAAGCTTCAGCGGCGCCGGTTTCTGATCCGGATGGCACGGATCGGTTCCGGCCCATCGCGCCGGGTCCGTTGATCTGCGAGCAGACAGCGATCTTTGACGCCGATGCCGTCCAGGCGCGTATCTCCGAGGCCGCCACGGTCGCGCCGGACAACCAGCACCTGCGCGCTGCGGTGGTGGACATCCTGCTGGACGTGCAGAAGGCCGGGCGCAGCGCCATCGCCGCCGCCTTTGCCGAAGATCCGTTTGCCGCGCGCCCTTTGACGCGCTCCTATACCTATCTGACCGACGGGCTGGTCATGACGGCCCTGCAGGTCGCCAGCACCCGGCTGCACCCGCGCCCCAACCCGACCGCCGGCGAACATATCGCCGTCATCGCCGTGGGCGGCTATGGCCGGGGCGAAATGGCCCCGTTTTCGGATGTCGATCTGCTGTTTCTGACGCCCTACAAGATCACCCCTTGGGCCGAAAGCGTCATCGAATCGATGCTGTATATGCTGTGGGATCTCAAACTGAAGGTCGGGCACTCCAGCCGGACGATCAAGGACTGCATCCGCCTGGGCAGAGAAGATTTCACCATCCGCACGGCGATGCTGGAACACCGTTTTCTGACCGGCCATGCCCCGCTGGCCGAAAAGCTGGACGCGCGGCTGAAATCCGATCTGTTCTCGGGCACCGGGCGCGATTTCATCGAGGCCAAGCTTGACGAGCGCGACGCCCGGCACCTGAAACAGGGCCAACGCTATATGGTCGAGCCCAACGTCAAGGAAGGCAAAGGCGGGCTGCGCGATCTGCAATCCCTGTTCTGGATCGCGAAATACATCCATGGCGTCCAGACCGCCGCGGAACTCGTCCCGCTGGGGGTGTTTCGCCCGGAAGAATTCGCCAAATTTGTCACCGCCGAGGATTTCCTGTGGGCCGTCCGCTCGCATCTGCACCTGATCACCAAGCGGGCAACCGAACAGCTGACCTTTGACATGCAGGTCGAGGTTGCCGACCGCATGGGCTATCGCGATCTGGCCGGGCGGCGCGGCGTCGAGATCTTCATGCAGGACTATTTCCGCCAGGCCACCGCCGTTGGCGACCTGACCCGCATTTTCCTGACCAAGCTGGAAGCGGATCACCTGAAATCCGAACCGCTGCTGGAACGTATCTTTCGCCGCCGCCGCAAGGTGCGCCCCGGCTATGTGGTGATCAACAATCGTGTTGGCATCAAGGATCCGGCCGATTTTCTGCAGGACGGTCTGAATCTGTTACAGCTGTTCGACGAAGGCCTGCGCACGGGAATGCTGATCCATCCCGACGCAATGCGGCTGGTGACCGCCAATCTGCACCTGATCGACGATGCCCTGCGCAACAGCCGCGAGGCACAGAAGCTGTTTCTGGGGTTGCTGCTGAAACACGGCAACCCGGAACGCGCCCTGCGCCGGATGAACGAGCTGGGGGTGCTGGCCGCCTTTGTTCCCGAATTCGAACCCATCGTGGCGATGATGCAGTTCAACATGTACCACAGCTATACGGTGGACGAGCATACGATCCAGTGCATCGCCACCCTGGCGCAGATCGAAAAGGGCGAGCTGATCGAGGAGCTGCCCGTTGCATCGGCCATCCTTGAGCGGGGCATCAACCGCCGGATTCTGTATGTCGCCCTGCTGCTGCACGACATCGGCAAGGGCCGCCCCGAAGATCACTCGATCCTGGGGGCCCAGATCACCCGCAAAGTCGCCCCCCGGCTGGGCTTGTCCAAAGCCGATTCCGAAACCGCCGAATGGCTGGTGCGCTATCACCTGCTGATGTCGGATATGGCGCAGAAACGCGACATTGCCGACCCGCGCACGGTGCGCGATTTCGCCAAGGCGGTGAAAACGGTCAAGCGCCTGGATCTGCTGACGGTGATGACGGTCTGCGATATTCGCGGCGTCGGCCCCAATGTCTGGAACAACTGGAAGGCCGCCCTGCTGCGCGCGCTCTATCGCCAGACGCGACGGGCGCTGGATGACGGGATGGAGGTTCTCAACCGCGAAAATCGCGGTGCCGAAGCCAAAAAGACCCTGCGCGACGCCTTGCCCGACTGGCCCAAATCCGCGCTCAAAACCGAAACCGCACGCCACTATCCGCCCTATTGGCAGGGCCTGCACGTCACCGCCCATATCGATTTTGCCCATATGCTGCGCGAAATCGAAGACCCCGAACGGGCCGGCGATATCATCGTCCGCATGCACCCGGACGAAGACCGCGACGCCACCCGCGCCTGTTTCGTGATGGCCGACCATCCGGGCATCTTTGCCCGCCTTGCCGGGGCGCTGGCGCTGGTCGGGGCCAATGTGGTCGATGCGCGCAGCTATACGACCAAGGATGGTTATGTGACCGATGCCTTCTGGATCCAGGACAGCGAAGGCCACCCCTACGAGGCCGACCGCCTGCCCCGCCTGACCAAGATGATCCACAAGACGCTCAATGGCGAGGTGATCGCCCGCGACGCCCTGATCAGCCGGGACAAGATCAAGAAACGCGAAAAGGCGTTCAACGTCCCGACCCATATCAGCTTTGACAATGAAGGATCGGAAATCTACACGATCATCGAGGTCGACACCCGCGACCGCCCCGGCCTGCTGTACGATCTGGCGCGCACCCTTGCGGCGGCAAATGTCTATATCGCCAATGCCGTGATCGCGACCTATGGCGAACAGGTGGTCGATACCTTTTACGTCAAGGACATGTTCGGGTTGAAATACCACGCCGAATCCAAACAACGTTCTCTCGAAACCAAGCTGCGCACGGCCATCGACGAAGGCGCTCAGCGCGCCGAGGGGCCAAAACCCTGAGCCCCCGCGCGATGGCTCTGCACCCCTCTCCGGACCTATCGCGCGGCGGACACACTGTGCGGTGCAGGGCCTCATGTCCCTTTCCACGGATGCGCGAACCCGCTAAGCGTGCCGCAGCATTCCCAGCATAAGGCCCGGCCAATCGTGACCGTCCCAAATTTCGCGGCAGGCGCATGAAACCGATCCGGTTGATGTCCGGCTTTCTCACCGTCGGGGTCTGGACCCTGCTCAGCCGGGTGCTGGGCTTTGTGCGCGACATCCTGATTGCCGGCTGGCTGGGCACCGGGCCGGTGGCCGAAGCGTTTCTGATCGCCTTCAGCCTGCCCAACATGTTTCGCCGCTTCTTTGCCGAGGGCGCGTTCAACACCGCCTTCATCCCGTTGTTTTCCAAGAAACTGGAAACCGCCGACGCGCCGGAGAAATTTGCCAACGACGCCTTTGCCGCGCTGGGAACCCTGCTGATCGGGTTCACCCTGGTGGCGCAGGTGTTCATGCCGTGGCTGGTGCTGGCGATGGCCAGCGGATTTGTCGGCGACGCGCGGTTCGATCTGGCGGTCTTCTTCGGCCGTATCGCCTTTCCCTATATCCTGTTCATTTCACTGGCCGCACTGCTGTCCGGCGTGCTGAACGCCACCGGGCGCTTTGCCGCCGCCGCCGCCGCACCGGTGTTGCTCAATATCATTCTGATCGGCGCGATGCTGCTGGCGGAATCCGGTGTCCTGGGCGGGATGATGCAGGTCGAGACCGGCAGCGGCGCGGCCCGCACCGGGCTGCATCATGGCACCGTTCTGGTCTGGGGCGTGCTGATCGCAGGGGTGGCCCAACTGGCCCTGTTGTGGGCCGCCGCCGCCCGTTCGGGGTATCGCATCCGCCTGCAATCGCCGCGCCTGACCCCGGATCTGAAACGTCTCGCGATGATCGCGCTGCCCGCGATGCTGGCGGGCGGCGTGGTACAGATCAACCTGCTGGTGGGGCGTCAGGTCGCCAGCTTCTATGACGGTGCCATCGCCTGGCTGTCCTATGCCGACCGGCTTTATCAACTGCCCCTGGGCGTGGTCGGCATCGCGGTGGGAGTGGTCCTGCTGCCGGATCTGTCGCGCCGCCTGGCCGCGCGAGACGACGACGGCGCGCGTCATGCGCTCAGCCGCGCGGGCGAGGTCTCGCTGGCGCTGACCGTCCCGTCGGCCGTGGCGCTGGTGGTCATCCCGCTGCCGTTGATCTCGGTGCTGTTTCAACGCGGCGCGTTTGACGCCACAGACAGCGCCGCAACGGCGCTTGCGGTGGCCATCTACGGGCTGGGTCTGCCTGCCTTTGTGCTGCAAAAAGTGCTGCAACCGCTGTATTTTGCCCGCGAAGATACCCGAACCCCGTTCCGCTTTGCGGTTGTTTCAATGGTCGTCAATATCGTCGTTGCGGTCACTATGGCCTATCTGGTTGGCTATTTAGGCGCCGCCATCGGCACCACCGTCGCGGCCTGGACCATGGTGGTGCAACTGGCGCGCGGCACCTCGGGCATGGGCATCGTCGCGCGGTTCGATGACCGGTTCCGCACCCGCTTGTGGCGCATCTGTGCGGCGTCCGCGATCATGGGCGCGACCCTGTGGCTCGTCGCATGGGCGCTGGCCCCCGCACTGATCACGCCGGGCTGGCGGTATCTGGCGCTGGCCGCCCTAGTCGCTGTCGGCATCATGGTCTATTTCGGCGCGGGACAGATCATCGGCGCGTTCCGCCTGACCGAGTTTCGGGGGGCCGCGCGCCGCCGCCGCTGATCCCGGTTCAATCGTGCCGGATACGCCCGCGTATCCGCGCCCAGCCCCCGGGCGAGACAAAGAATGAGAGACCGAACCCGGTGACAAACCCCGCAAGGTCCGCCACCCAGTCGTTATCCGCCCCGAACAGCAGCCCGAAGATCAGCTGGATCCCCATCAGGAAACTGATCAGCGTAAAGGCACGCGACTGGTTCGCCCCCACCCGCGACAACGACCGCCACAGCATATAGGTAAACGCCCCGATCAGCCCATAGACGGGCGGAAAGCCCCCGATCAGCGGGACCGGATCGTTCAGAACCAGCGCATAGGCCAGGGCACCGCCAATGCCCGACAGCACAAAGATCAACAGAAACGCCAGATTGCCAAATACCTCGGCCACCATCTTTCCCATCGCCAGCAGGAACACCCCGACAAACAGCGCATGGGTAAAGGTTGCATGCACAAACGGATAGCTGACAAACCGGAATACATGCTCCAGCGGCCAGCGGTTGGTCTCGATCATCCAGTCAAAGATCTGCGATGAAAACGCATAGGACTGAATCGCCTCCAGCCGCCAGCCCACCGCCACCGGCCCGCCGATCATCCCGCGCGCGCCCAGTTGAAACACCACCTCGATGGCCATGATGATCAGAAATAGCGCCGCCACCACCGGCGGCAGCGGATTCACCGCCGGAATGCTGTCTTCATTGCTCATCTGCCCGGTCTCCTTGCGGCCTGGTGTCGGTGCCTGTTGACGCCCCTTGGCCCCATGGGTAAGCGAGGCGGACCGATATTTCCAGCCGGGAGTTGCCACCATGTCCACCACCCCCTTCACGCCCCGCGTGTTTTCGGGCATCCAGCCATCGGGCGACCTGCACCTGGGCAATTACCTGGGGGCGCTCAAACGCTTTGCCGATGCCCAGAACCAGGGCGTCGAATCGATCTATTGCATGGTCGACCTGCATGCGATCACGGTCTGGCAAGACCCCCAGGCGCTGCGCCACAGCACCCGCGAGCTCTGCGCCGGGTTCATCGCCAGCGGCATCGACCCGCAGAAATCCGTCCTGATCAACCAAAGCCAGGTGCCCGAGCACGCGCAATTGGCCTGGGTGTTCAACTGTGTCGCGCGTATGGGGTGGATGAACCGCATGACCCAGTTCAAGGACAAGGCCGGCAAAAACGCCGAAAAGGCCAGCCTGGGCCTGTATGCCTATCCGTCGCTGATGGCCGCCGATATTCTGGTCTATCACGCCACCCATGTCCCGGTGGGCGAGGATCAGAAACAGCACCTGGAACTGACCCGCGACATCGCCACCAAGTTCAACCACGATTACGGCGTCGACTTCTTTCCGCTGACCGAACCGGTGATCGAAGGCACCGCCACCCGGGTCATGAGCCTGCGCGACGGGCTGAAAAAGAT
Organism: Sedimentitalea nanhaiensis DSM 24252; assembly: GCF_000473225.1. Taxonomy (GTDB): domain Bacteria; phylum Pseudomonadota; class Alphaproteobacteria; order Rhodobacterales; family Rhodobacteraceae; genus Sedimentitalea; species Sedimentitalea nanhaiensis. Next base: position 3,168,373 of record NZ_KI421509.1, on the reverse strand, counting down.
GAGCAAATCCGACCCCTCGGACATGAGCCGCATCAACCTGACCGATGACGCCGACACCATCGCCAAAAAAATCCGCAAGGCCAAGACCGACCCCGAGCCCCTGCCCGACACTTTCGAAGAGCTCAAGGACCGCCCCGAGGCCCGCAATCTGGTCAATATCTACGCGGCGCTGGCCGATTGTACCGAAGCCGAGGTGCTGGCAACCTATGGCGGCAAACAGTTCGGCACCTTCAAACCGGCGCTGGCCGATCTGGCGGTGGCGCGCATGTCGCCGATCTCGCAGGAAATGGCCCGGTTGATGAACGATCCCGCCGAAATCGACCGTATCCTGACCACCGGCGCACAGCGCGCCCGCGAGATCACCGCGCCGATCCTGCGCAAGACCTATGACATTGTCGGCATGGTCGGCCCCACGGTCTGATTGACGCGCGCCCTGTGCATCAGCGCAGGCCTGTTGCGCGATGCCGGGGCTGTCATGAGGGCCGGTTTCCTCCCATATCGACGGGGAAAGGATGTTGCCATGCCCCCTGTTCTGCCTGCCGAAACCCGTATCGGCCACGTTCACCTCAAGGTCGCGGACCTGGACCGCGCCATTGCCTTTTACGGCGGTGTTCTGGGCTTTGAGGTCATCCAGAGATACGGTCCCCAGGCCGCCTTTCTGGGCGCCGGCGGCTATCACCATCACATCGGGCTGAACACCTGGGAAAGCGCTGGCCGCACGCCGCCGCCGCCGGGACACACCGGCCTCTATCACACCGCCTTCCTGTTTCCCGACCGCGCGGCGCTGGCTGCGGTGCTAAAGCGGGTTCTGGACGCGGGCATCCAACTGGACGGTGCCGCCGATCATGGCGTCAGCGAGGCGATCTATCTGCGCGACCCCGACCAGAACGGTGTCGAACTCTACCGCGACCGCCCCCATGCGGACTGGCCCCGCGATGCGCAGGGCAATCTGGCCATGAGCAACGCCCCGCTGGACATAAAGGCGCTGCTGGCCGAGGCCTGATCTGCCAAGACACCCGCTGAACGAAAAGGGCATGCCTGGAATCTTTGCTGGCCGCGCATGCGGACGAAGCCGACGATCGCGTTCTTGTCGTCGGGCGATTGTTCGAGATGCATCATCGGCTCGACCGTTCAGCCGGGAAGCCCGTCGATCCTTTCGATGAAGGCCAGGCCGTTGTCCCAGTTCGCGCGACTGGAACAGCAGATATGCGCGTTGGCCCGTATGTCGATCCGGCTGTCAAGCGATCCTGCTGGCACCACAAGCAAACCAACCTCCGGCTGGGAAACTGGCAGCGCGGACCCGCAGTCGGAGCAAAAGCTCTTCACGTGGCGTGACCCGGAGAGCCGGAACGTCTTGATGTTTTCCTCGCCTGACACCCAGGTGATTCTGGCAGTGGACGAAAACAGGTTTGCCGAATGGGCCGAACCGCTGTCCTTGCGGCAGCGGGCGCAGTGGCACAGGAAAAAGCTCTCGAACTCTCCCGATATGCGGAATTTCACAGCGCCACAAAGGCATTGTCCGGTGGCCGGATTGTCGTCCATTCACACTCCTCTCGACAGGCAAGCCCCCCTGCTGCCGGTCGAACGCATTTTTAGTGACCCGTTGTATCCGCCTGTTGAATCAAGGTCAAAAGAGGCCCCAAGCGGACCCTGGCAGATCCGATGGTTCAGGACGTTGGACAAAATAAAACGCCCCGGATCTCTCCGGGGCGTTCTTTCTGTCAGGTCAGGGCATCGCGCGCTCAGTCGCGCTCTTCAACGATCTCGACCATATGCGAGATGCTGTTGACCATACCGCGCACGCTGGGGGTGTCTTCCAGCTCGCGGGTCTTGTGCATCTTGTTCAGGCCCAGGCCGATCAGCGTTGCACGCTGTTTGGCGGGGCGGCGGATCGGGCTACCGATCTGCTTGACGACGATGGTTTTTGCCATGTTCCCGGCTCCTTACGCTTCGGCGGCTTCGGCCACGGGCGCGTCGTCGCGCTTGGGCAGAATGTCAGCCACTTTTTTGCCACGACGCTGTGCAACCGAACGGGGGCTGGATTCCTTGCGCAGCCCGTCCATGGTGGCACGGATCATGTTATAGGGGTTCTGGCTGCCGATCGACTTGGACACGACGTCCTTGATGCCCAGCATTTCGAACACGGCCCGCATCGGACCACCGGCGATGATCCCGGTGCCTTCAGGCGCGGTGCGCATCACCACCCGACCGGCGCCGTGACGACCTTCCATGTCGTGGTGCAGGGTGCGGCCTTCGCGCAGTTGAACGCGGATCATCTGGCGCTTGGCCTGCTCGGTGGCCTTGCGAATGGCCTCGGGGACCTCTTTCGCCTTGCCCTTGCCAAAGCCGACACGGCCTTTCTGGTCGCCTACGACGACCAGCGCGGCAAAGCCGAAACGCTTACCGCCCTTGACGGTTTTGGAAACGCGGTTGATCGCAACCAGACGATCTGCGAATTCCGGAGTCTCGTCGCGCTGATTGCGGCGACCGCCACGTTGATTTGGTTCTCTGGCCATGCAGGCCTCCTGTTTTGCGGTGCCCGGCACCTTTGTCTCAACCCAGGTGAGCGCAAAGGCTCCCGGATCATCGAGGCGGCCCCGTTAAGAGCCGCCTGCAAGTCTCAGATCTTCAGACCACCCTCGCGGGCGGCGTCGGCCAATGCCTTGACCTTGCCGTGGAACAGAAAACCGCCACGGTCGAAATAGGCTTCTTCAACACCGGCCTTCTTGGCACGCTCGGCAATCGCCGCGCCCACCTTGGTGGCAGCTTCGATGTTGTTCTTGCCGACAACGCCCAGATCTTTTTCCAACGTCGATGCGGCCGCCAGAGTGACGCCATTCACATCGTCGATCAGCTGGACGCTGATGTTCTTGTTGCTGCGGTGCACCGACAGACGCGGACGTCCGGCGTTGACTTTGCGCAGCTTGTTCCGAACGCGCAGGCGGCGCTTCAGAAACAGGGTTCTTTTGCTGTTTGCCATATCCTGGGTCCTTACTTCTTCTTGCCTTCTTTGCGGAAGATGAACTCGCCCTTATAGCGGATGCCTTTGCCCTTATAGGGCTCGGGCTTGCGCCATGCGCGAATGTTCGCGGCAACCTGACCGACCAGTTGTTCGTCAGTGCCTTCCACAATGATTTCGGTCTGCTTGGGCGCGGTTACGGTCACACCTTCCGGTGCGGTGTAATCCACGTCATGGGACAGGCCCAGGTTCAGCTTCAGCGTGTTGCCCTGCATGGACGCACGATAACCCACACCCTGGATCTCCAGCTCTTTCTTAAAGCCGGTGGTCACACCGGTCACCAGATTGGCAACCATGGTGCGCGACATGCCCCACTGCTGACGCGCGCGCTTTGAGCTGCCGCGCGGCGAGATGGTGATGACGTTATCCTCAATGGAAAAGGTCACATCGTCGGTGGCATGAAAGCTGCGCGAGCCTTTCGGCCCTTTGACTTCGATGGTCTGACCCGACACAGAGGCGGTAACGCCGCTGGGCAGCTCGACCGGTTTCTTACCAATACGAGACATCAGGCTCTCCTTAGAATACGGTGCAAAGCACTTCGCCGCCAACATTGGCATTGCGTGCGGCTGCATCCGACATCACACCCTTGGGGGTAGAGACAATCGACACACCCAGGCCCTGACGGACAACGGGGATGTCATTGACGCCCATATAGACGCGGCGACCGGGTTTGCTGACCCGTTTCAGTTCACGAATGACAGGTTCGCCATCGTAATACTTGAGGCTGATCTCGATGGCCGGATGGCCGTCGGCACCGGTGGTTTTCTCGTAGCCGCGGATATAGCCTTCGTCCGCCAGCACGTCCAGAACCCAGGCCCGCAGCTTGGACGCCGGGGTGAATACAGTGGACTTGCCGCGCAGGGACGAGTTGCGGATCCGGGTGAGCATGTCTGCGATAGGATCGTTCATATCAGTCTCTCCCTTACCAGCTCGATTTCACCATGCCGGGGATTTGGCCAGCAGAGCCAAGATCCCGCAGCGCGATCCGCGAAATTTTCAGTTTACGATAATACGCATGCGGACGACCGGTCAGTTGGCACCGGTTGTGCAGACGCGTTGCCGAGCTGTTGCGCGGCAGTTTCGCCAGTTTCAGACGCGCTTTGAAACGCTCTTCCATCGGCTTCGTGTCGTCATTCGCGATCTCTTTCAGCTCGGCACGCTTGGCGGCGTATTTCTTCACCAGCGCTTCCCGCTTCTTTTCGCGTTCGATCATTGCTTTCTTAGCCATGTCTAATCCTTCCCGCGCTTATGAATTGAAGGGCATGTTGAATGCTTTCAACAGCGCCTTGGCTTCAGCGTCGGTTCTCGCTGTGGTGGCGATGATGATGTCCATCCCCCAGTTTTCGTCGACCTTGTCGAAATCGATCTCGGGGAACACGATGTGCTCCTTCAGGCCCATGGCATAGTTGCCGCGGCCATCGAACGATTTGCCCGACACACCGCGAAAGTCGCGGATACGGGGCATGGCAATGGTGATCAGACGATCAAGGAATTCATACATCCGGTCGCCGCGCAATGTGACCTTGGCCCCCAGAGGCATCTCTTCGCGGACCCGAAAGCCGGCGATCGATTTCTTGGCGATCGTGGTCACGGCATGTTGCCCGGCGATGGTCGTCAGGTCCTGCTGCGCCGACTTGGCTTTCTTGCTGTCACGAACAGCTTCGGCACCACATCCGATGTTCAGGACAATCTTGTCCAGACGCGGGATCTGCATGTCGTTCTTGTACCCGAACTCTTCTTTCAGAATCGCCTTGATGCGCTCTGCATAGTCGGTCTTCAGACGCGGGGTGTAGTTCGCAGTATCAAGCATCGATCACGTCCCCCGTGGTTTTGGCAAAGCGCACTTTCTTCTCGCCTTCGACCTTGAAACCCACGCGGGTGGGTTTGCCGTTGGCATCCAGCAGCGCCAGATTGCTCAGCTGGATCGGCATCGCCTTGGGGATGCGACCGCCCTGATTGTTCTGGCTCTGACGGGTGGCGCGGATGGCGATGTTCACACCATCGACGACGGCTTTTCCGGCTTTGGGATCAACAGAGGCGATGGTGCCTTCCTTGCCCTTGTCCTTGCCGGCCAGCACGACGACCTTGTCGCCTTTGCGGAGTTTTGCAGCCATGGTTACAGCACCTCCGGAGCGAGCGAGATGATTTTCATAAAGTTCTTGGCGCGCAGCTCGCGAACAACCGGGCCAAAGATACGTGTACCAATGGGCTCGTTGTTGTTGTTCAGGATGACAGCGGCGTTGCGATCGAAACGGATCGCGGTGCCGTCTTCGCGACGGACTTCCTTAGCGGTGCGCACGACGACTGCCTTGCGGACGTCGCCTTTTTTCACGCGACCGCGTGGGATGGCTTCCTTGACCGAGACGACAATGATGTCGCCGACGGATGCGTATTTACGCTTGGAACCACCCAGGACCTTGATGCACTGAACACGGCGGGCGCCGCTGTTGTCAGCTACATCCAGATTGGTCTGCATCTGGATCATGTGGTTTCTCCCGACCTTTGGGGACTGATGGTCTGCCCCAGGGTTTCGTTAAACTGTCAGGTCTGTCGGCTTACGCCTCCAGAACCTCCCAGCGTTTCGTTTTCGAGCGCGGCGCGCATTCGATGATGCGGACGGCGTCGCCGACCTTGTAGGCGTTCTTCTCATCGTGCGCCCGGTACTTCTTGGACTTACGAATGGTCTTTTTCAGAACCGGGTGCGTGAAACGGCGTTCCACGGAAACGGTCACTGTCTGTGCGTTGGCGTCGCTGGTCACGGTGCCGGAAAGAATTCGCTTGGGCATCTGTCAGGCTCCCTTATTCAGCGTCAGCGGCCGCGGCGGCGGCCTTTTGGTTCAGAATGGTCTTGACCCGCGCCGCGTCGCGGCGGGCGGCCTTGATGCCGGCAGTGTTTTCCAGCTGACCCGAGGCCTGCTGAAAGCGCAGGTTGAAGCTGGCTTTCTTCAGGTTGACCAGTTCCTCACGAAGCTGGTCCGGTGTCTTGTCGTGCAATTCCTTGGCGTTCATCGCCCGGTTCCTTTCTCAAAACACCAGAAGGCCCCGAGGGCGGGTCACCTTTGACCTGGTGGATGAATGATAGACAAGCGAATCCCCCGCCATCGGCAGGAGACATGCAAGATGCCGCTCTATAGGGGGTCGTTGGCCGGGGGGCAAGCGAAAGTTTCCAGGTTCGGCCAAACGCGGCTTGGCCTCTGCTTGGTCGGGGCGCTGCATCGTGCGACGCTGGCCCAAGGCGTCTCGCATCCAGCATCATACCCGTCGGCAGCCAACCAAACCTATGCATGAAGGGACGCGTCGTGAAAACGCTCATCTCGGTCCCGATTCTGTTTATTGGTTCAGCCACAGCCGCGTTCGCGCAAATGTCGAAAGAAGCATCGACAGTTGCACCGAAGAGACCATCGACGGTGTCGTCAATGGTCTCTTCGTCACCGCGCAAGGGCGCAGTTCCGAATGGATTGGCCGCGACGTCAGCGGTGATTTCAGCAATCACCGCCTGGTACTGCGCTCAGACATCCCCGGCCATACGGTCAGCCATCCTTGCGGATCACCTCGTTTTTCGGATCATAAGGGCTGTCCTGCACGATCTCGGCATCCCACAGCTGGTTCAGCATCCGCACTTGCAGCCTGGTGCCCGGCACGGCCAGATCCGGGGGCACATACCCCATGCCGATGCTCTTGCCGAAATGCACGGAATAGCCGCCAGACGTCAACCGCCCGACGCGCCGATCGCCATGATACAGTGCCTCTCGGCCCCAGGGGTCGGCGTCTTCGGGCCCATCGATCAGCAAGGTGACACAGGTGCTGCGAATACCCGTAGCCTGCATCGCGTCCTTGCCGTTAAACTCCTTGGTCAGGTCGACAAATCGCGGCAGATCCGCCTCCAGCGGTGTGGCGTCGCGGCCCAGTTCGGTGCCAAAGGCGCGATAGGATTTCTCCTGCCGCAGCCAGTTCTGCGCCCGCGCGCCGACCAGCTTCATGCCGTGTTTGGCGCCCGCCGCCGTCAGCTGATCCCACAGATAGTTCTGCATCTCGATCGGGTGGTGCAACTCCCAGCCCAGCTCGCCGGTATACGCCACCCGGATCGCGCGCACCGGGCACATGCCCAGTTCGATGTTGCGTATGGTCAGCCAGGGAAAGCGCTTGTTGCCCAGAACGGTCGCCGGGTCCGCATCCTTGACGATCTCATTCAGCACATCGCGCGATTTCGGTCCGGCAATGGCAAAGACGCCCCATTGGGTCGTGACATCCTGGATCTCGATATAGCCAAACTCACCCGCCTTGTCCGCCGCCGCCTTGCGCAGGAAATCGGCATCGTAAGCCGTCCACGCCCCGGCGGAGACCAGGTAAAACTCGTCCTGCCCCAGCCGCACGATGGTGTATTCGGTGCGTGTGGTGCCATGATCCGTCAGGGCATAGGTCAGGTTTATCCGCCCCACGGCGGGCAGCTTGTTGCAGGTGAACCAATCCAGAAACTGCACCGCGCCCGGCCCTTTGACGACATGTTTGGTAAAGGCCGTCGCGTCGATCAGGCCAACACCCTCGCGGACTGCCCTGGCTTCGTCATGGGCATATTGCCACCACCCGCCGCGCCGGAAACTGCGGCTGTCATGGTCGTTGAAATCTGCTGGAGCGTAGTAGTTGGGCCGCTCCCAACCGTTGACAAAGCCGAACTGTGCCCCCAGCGCCTTTTGCCGATCGTAGGCGGGCGCGGTGCGCAGGGGCCGACAGGCCGGGCGCTCTTCGTCCGGATGGTGCAGGATATAGACGTGGTCATAGCACTCTTCGTTCTTGCGCGCCGCGAACTCGGTCGTCATCCAGTCGCCGTACCGCTTGGGATCCAGGCTGGCCATATCGATCTCGGCCTCGCCCTGAACCATCATCTGCGCCAGATAATATCCGGTGCCGCCAGCGGCGGTGATGCCGAAACTAAACCCTTCGGCCAGCCACATGTTGCGCAATCCCGGCGCCGGGCCGACCAGCGGGTTGCCATCGGGCGTATAGCAGATCGGTCCGTTGAAATCGTCCTTCAACCCACAGTTCTCGGCACTTGGCATGCGATGGTTCATCGCCATGTACTGTTCCTCGATCCGTTCCAGATCGAGCTGGAACAGATCGGCACGGAAACTGTCGGGCACGCCATATTCGAACCGCGCCGGGGCATTCTTTTCATAGACGCCCAGGATCCAGCCACCGCGCTCTTCGCGCACATAAGATTGCGCATCGGCATCGCGGATCACCGGGTGCTCGGGATGATCCTTGCGGAACTCCACCAGCTCGGGGTCCTGATCCATGACGATAAACTGGTGCTCAACCGGGATCGCGGGCATCTTGATGCCCAGCATCTTTGCGGTGCGCTGCGCATGGTTGCCGGATGCCGTGACCACATGTTCCGCCGTGATCACGATCTGCTCGTCGCTGGGCACCAGATTGCCGCCCTTTTCGACCATCTTGGTGGCGGTTACCTCCCAGGCCTCGCCAGTCCAGTTGAACGCATCCGCCTGCCATTTGCGTTCGATCATCACGCCGCGCTGGCGCGCGCCCTTGGCCATCGCCATGGTCACATCGGCGGGGTTAATATAACCGTCGGTGTGATGATACAGCGCGCCCTTCAGGTCCTCGGTGCGGATCAGCGGCCAACGCTCTTTGATCTGATCCGGGGTCAGGAATACATAAGACACATCGCAAGTCTCGGCGGTGGATGCGTACAGCATGTATTCGTCCATGCGCGCATCGGTCTGGGCCATACGCAGGTTGCCGACCACGGCGAACCCGGCGTTCAAACCGGTTTCCGCTTCCAGTGACTTGTAGAAATCAACCGAGTATTTGTGGATATGGGTCGTGGCAAAAGACATGTTGAACAGCGGCAACAGCCCAGCCGCATGCCATGTGCTGCCGCTGGTCAGCTCGTCGCGTTCCAACAGCATGACATCGTCCCAGCCCGCCTTGGCCAGATGATACGCAATCGACGTTCCGACGGCACCGCCGCCGACAACCAGTGCTTTGACGTGGGTTTTCATGGGGCCATTCTCCGGCTTGAGTCTGTTTGACTGGGTTTATGCCCGCACATTGCGAAATCCGCCAAATCGATCCGACCCAAATCCGCACAAAACCGACCTCGCGGGATCGAACGATACCCCGTCCACCGTCCGCGGCAGCACGTTCGACCGGGGCTCGATGCCCCGGGCGAACGTTCCACCCTTACGGCTTTGGGTGATCGTCCCACTCATCGGACAGAATGCGGCGGCTGTCGCCTTCGGGGTCATCATACTGATTGCTGCGAACCGTATAGACGAATGCCAACAGGCCAACGGCCCCCAGACTCAGGGAAATCGGGATCAGATAGGCGAGCACCGACATGCATTTACCTCAGGCGCAGGGCGTTCAGGGAAACGGTGATAGAACTGGCCGACATTGCCAGCGCCGCAATCAGCGGCGTTGCCAGCCCGGCCACCGCCAGCGGCACCGCGATTACATTGTAAACCGTGGCAATGCGGAAATTCTCACGGATCCGTCGGGTGGCGCGTTTGGCGGTATCGCAGGCCTCGGCAATCGGGGTCAGGTCCATCCCCAGCAAAACGATGTCCGACGCCACCCGCGCCGCATCCAGCGCGGACGCGGGCGAGATTGAAACATGCGCCGCCGCCAACGCTGCCGTGTCATTCAACCCATCGCCAACCATCAGCACCTTGCACCCCTGGGCGCTCAGCTCCGCGATGCGCGCGGCCTTGTCCTGCGGCAGCGCTTCGGCCTGCCAGTCGTCAATCCCCAACCGCTGCGCCAGCACCTGAACCGCACCGGGGCTATCGCCTGACATCAACATCACATCCTTGCCTGCGCCGCGCAGGGCAGCCACAGAGTCGGCCGCACCCGGACGCAGATTGTCGGCAAAATGAAAGGCGCGCGCGCGCGTCTCCCCCACGGCGAGCCAGGCAGCAGTCTGGTTGCCCTGCTCCGCCCCGACCCAGGCGGCGCGGCCCAAGCGCACCAGCTGGCCCAAATACCGCCCTTCGGTTCCATAGCCCGGGCGCTCGACGATACCGTTGACTTCGGCGGCCTTTACCCCGGCGGCCTTTACAGCGCGGGTCAACGACACCGACAGCGGATGCGCCGAGCCTTGAGCCAACGCCAATGCGATCGCCAGTTCGGATTGGGTGAAACCGTCAAGATTGGTCAACTCTGGCGTACCTGTGGTCAGCGTGCCGGTCTTGTCGAAGATCACCGTGTCCACCTGCGCCAGCCGCTCCAGCGCGGTGGCGTGTTTGATCAGCATACCGCGCCGAAACAGCCTGCCGGAGGCCGCAGTGGTCACCGCAGGCACCGCCAGCCCAAGCGCACAGGGGCAGGTGATGATCAGCACCGCCGCCGCGATATTCAATGCCACCCGCATATCACCCGACCACAGATACCAGCCGACAAAGCTGAGCGCCGACAGGATATGCACGCCCGGAGCATAGAGTTTTGCCGCCGCATCCGCCAGCGACGTATAGCGCGAGCGCCCGGATTCCGCGATGGCAACCAGATCGGCCATGCGATTCAGCGAGGTGTCCTGTCCCACGGCACTGGCGCGAATGGTCAGGGGGCCGGTCAGGTTGACCTCGCCCGCGCTGACCGCCTGCCCCGGTCCGGCAAAAACCGGCACGGTTTCGCCCGTCAGCAAGGAGCGGTCCAGTTCGGACCGACCGGTCACGATCTCTCCGTCCACCGGCATCCGGCCACCGGGGCGCACCAGCACCAGATCGCCAACCGTCAGTTCGGACACAGCGACCTCGTGCTGGTCATCGCCAGTGCAGCGAATGGCGCGCGGCACTTCAAGCGCCGCCAATTCCTCGGCTGCGGAACGGGCAATGGCGCGGGTGCGAAAATCCAGATAGCGCCCGGCCAGCAGAAAAAACGTCAGGGTCAGAGCCGCGTCGAAATAGGCGTGCTCACCCGACAGCGACGTTTCCCATACCGACGTCGCCAGCGCCAGAACGATGGCCAGCACAATCGGCACATCCATGTTCAGCCGCCCCGCTGACAGCGCGCTGCGGGCATTGCGGAAAAACGGTTGGGCACAATAGGCGATGGCCGGCAGGGTGATCGCCGCCGAGATCCAGTGGAACATGTCACGCGTGGCATCCGTCGCCCCGGACCAGACCGAGACCGACAGCAACATCACGTTCATCGAAGCGAACCCCGCCACCGCCAGCCGGATCAGCAGGTCCCGCCCGGCCCGGTCGGTCTGGGTCGCCTGCAACGCACCCGGGTCCAGTTCGTGCGCCTCATAGCCCAGCCCGTCCAACACGGCGATCAGGTCGCGTGCCGTCACCCCATCGTCGGCCTGGATCAGCGCCCGTTTCAACGTCAGATTGACCCGCGCGTCGGCCACGCCGGGATGCGCATTCAACCCGCGTTCCACAGCCGAGATACAGTTCTGGCAGTGGATCGTTGGCAGGGACAACGCAATACGGGCCGTTTCGGGCGGTGGGATGATCGCCTCGGCAGGTGTGGCCAGACAGCCCGGACAGGCCGCAGCCGACGGGGGGCGCAACGCGGCGGTCATGTCCGCCTAGCCCCGGACATGCAGAACGACGCGCTGGGTGAATTCGGTGCCGTCGTCGGCCTGCGCCACCAGGCGGATGTTCCAGTTCCCCGCCGCCAGATCAACCGGAGCGACATAGGCGGAGCCGTCAAAGACGAACTCGGGCGAAATGTCGTCCTTCACCTGGGTTGCACGCCCCAGAACCGCCGACAGCTTGGCCACCTCGACCGGGGCACCGTCTGGATCGGTGATCGACAGGATCACCTGCCCGTCGCGCGCTTCGGCCCAGACCGTCCAGCCCAGAGCCTGTTGCTGCTGCAGGCGCGTGTTGAATTCCTGGCTGGCGACATACGAGTTTTCGACCTCGAGGCCGGGAAACGTCTGAACAGCACTGTAGGCCAGCACGAGATTGACCGAGATGATCACCCCGAAGGCCCCAATAAACAAGGCGGCAGCGTGTCGACCGGTAAACTCGCGCTGTGCCATGGTTCAGTTTCCTTTGCCGTTGAACGTGGTGTCCTTGTAGGCCCGGTCGCCATTGCCCAGATCCTCGACCCATATGCGAACATCGGTGTTGGCGGCCATGGACGGGGCCGAACGGCCCGGCGACACGATGTATAAGCGCTGCAACGTGGCGGTGTCGGCGGGCACTTTGATCGAGTCATACGGCGTGCCCTCGAGCTGAACGCGCAGGGTCGGATCGCCACGCACCGAAAGCCGGAACTGGCGCGGCTCGCCCAGCTTGTTCAGCAGCCGAACGTCATAGGTGTTACGGATTGAGCCATCGGACATCGTGACAAAGGTCGGGTTGCGGATCGGTGCCACCGTCATCTCGATATCCTGACGCATAAACAGCGCAAACACCAAACCAAATCCGACCAGAGACCACAACGCCGTGTACATGATCGTGCGCGGGCGCAGGATGTGTTTCCAGATACTCCGGGGCGGCTTCCCCGACCGTTCGCGGCCTTCATCCGACAGGGCCATATAGTCGATCAAACCGCGCGGCTTGCCGATCTTGGCCATGATGTCGTCGCAAGCGTCGATACACAACGCACAGGTGATGCATTCCAGTTGCTGGCCATCGCGGATATCGATTCCGACCGGGCAAACGTTGACGCAGGCCATGCAGTCGATGCAGTCGCCCTGCGGTTCGCCCGCCTTGATCGCTTCGGAGTGCTTGCGCGGTTCGCCCCGCCATTCTCGGTAGCCCACCACCAGCGTGTCCTCGTCCATCATTGCGGCCTGGATACGGGGCCAGGGGCAGGCATAGATGCAGATCTGTTCGCGCATGAACCCACCAAAAACAAAGGTGGTCATCGTGAGGACCGCGATGGTGGTATAGGCCACCGGGTGCGCATTCAGCATTACGAGATCGCGCAACAGGGTCGGTGCATCCGCGAAATAGAACACCCAAGCCCCGCCGGTGGCCAATCCGATCAGCAACCAGACGACCCATTTGGTCAGGCGCAGGCGAAGCTTGCGAAAGTCCATCTTCTTTTGCCGGTGCAGGCGCAGGCGCGCGTTGCGGTCGCCTTCGATCCAGCGCTCTACCAGGATGAATAGGTCGGTCCAGACCGTCTGGGGGCAGGCATAGCCGCACCAGACCCGCCCAAGGGCGGAGGTGAACAGGAACAATCCCAGGCCAGCCATGATCAGCAATCCGGCGACGAAATAGAATTCGTGTGGCCAGATTTCGATCCAGAAGAAATAGAAACGCCGATTTGCGAGGTCCAGCAGCACCGCCTGGTCCGGCAGACTGGGACCGCGATCCCAGCGGATCCACGGAGTGAGATAGTAGATACCAAGCGTAACCGCCAGGATGATCCATTTCAGATTGCGAAAGGGACCAGAGACGCGCTTTGGAAAAATCGGCTCCCGCGCGGCGTAAAGGCTGGATGCTGGTTCGGTGCTGCTCACGGAATCACTCCGAATAATGTCTCTGTTTAGATGACGTTGTCACAGAAGCATCAGATGCGAACTTTGATATGGGTCAAAAAGCGTATCGGACACTAATGTTTTCAGCTTATCCCAACCAGAGCCGAAGCGCACCCATCGCCACGGGTGTGTCGGGGCGACAAATCGTTGCGCCCCGGCGACATGATCAGCCTCTTTGATGCCGCAGCCAACGCAAGAAGACACGCGCCGGAGTCCGCATCACCCCTGGGCGTGTAACGATGTGATAGCCCGCCGGGCTGTCTTCTGTGAACAGAGCCACCAACCGTCCGGCACGCAGATCGGGTTCGACGAACTGGCGCACCATCACCGCAACCCCCTGCCCGTCGCGGGCGCCGTCCAGCAGCAGGTTGCCCGGCACCTGAATGCGTCCGCCGACAACGCCGCGATGAACGCCGTTGGCGCGCAGCCAGCGGCCCGATTCGGTGGTGCCCAATTCTTCAAGCCAGGGCAATTCGGCCAGATCGTCGGGGCTGTCGACCCGGCGACCATGCAGCAGCGAAGGCGCGGCCACGATCACCATCGGAGCGGCCAGCAACCGTTCTGCGACAAGACCGGACCAATTCCCGTCCCCATAGCGCAGCGCGACGTCAATACCGCCCGGCAACAGATCGGCCAGTTGGGCGCTGGGGTCCAGCATCAGGTCAATTTCCGGGTGTTTCGCGCGGAAATCCGGCAGGCGCGGCATCAGCCAGAGGGCCGCGAATGTGGGGGTGGTGGAGATGTGCAGGGGTCGTTGTTCGTCGGCAGCCGACAGCTCCTGAACCGCATTGCCGATAGCGCTGAACCCAAGGACCAGCGCATCCGCCAATCGCTGGCCCTGCTCCGTCAGGGCCAGCGCACGGCCCGAGCGATCCAGAAGAGTTGTGCCCAGACGGGTCTCGAGCCCGCGCAAATGCTGGCTGATCGCCGCATGGCTGATATTCAGCGCCTGTCCGGCGGCGACCACCGACCCGGTCTCGGCAAAGGCGGCAAAGGCCCGCAAGCTGGCCAGCGGTGGCAGCGTCAGCCAATCCATATGTAACTCCAGCTTACATTTTACATGCCATAGTGAGTCGCAGGAATCAGCAGTTTGGTCAACAATGAACGCATCGCATCAAGCCAGTACAGGAGATGACCATGCTGGGAATTTATGCTCGCAGCTTCATGACCGCGACCCGCACCGACACCGCTATGCCAGCACAGCCCGGAACGGGAGCCCAGATCCGCGAACGGCGTTGGCTGCCCGAGGGCCATTGGTGGCTGCGCCGGGATCGGAAACAGGATCCGAAAGACAATGCCGATCGCCCGGCCAGTCGCTAGGCTGTCACTGGCCCGTCACTTACCCCGTCAGGGCGCGCCGTAAAGGGCGTTGGCCTGACGGAAGGACAACAGCCGCTTGTGACGCTCATCCCATAGGTGAAGACGACTGCACGCCAGGCTCTCCACCAGCGTCATCCGGTTCATCCCGGTCAAAACCTTGTGGTCCCGCAACACCTCGGGCAAGCGATAAAACGGGATGCGACTGTACAGATGGTGGACATGATGCACGCCAATATTGGCCGTGAACCAGCGCAGCACTGCGGGCAGATCGTAAAAGGAACTGCCGTGCAGCGCCGCGTCATGCAATTGCCAGTCCTCTTCGTCGTTCCAACTGGTTTCTTCAAACTGGTGCTGGATGAAGAACAGCCAGACTCCGATGGACGCCGCAATCACGGTTGTCGGCAGAAACACCAGCAACAGCGGCGCGACTCCGCCAAAATACAGGATCAGCGCCAAGGCACCGGCAATCGCGAGATTTGTGCCCATGGCGCTGGTCCAATAACGCCAGCCAGCAGTCATCAGGCCGATCGGCAGACGATTCTGCAGAATAAAGATATAGCCCGGTCCCAACCCGAACAGGGTCAGCGGGTGACGATAGACCCGGTAGTGCAGCCGCCACAGGGGCGACAGCGCACGGTATTCATCCACTGTCAGCGTGTGCACATCGCCAATGCCGCGACGAGACAGGTTCCCAGCCGCGGAATGGTGCATCGAATGGGTGCGCCGCCACACATCATAGGGCGTGAGCGTCAAAACCCCCAGCACCCGGCCGACCCAATCGCTGACCTGCCGGTTGTTGAAGAACGCACCGTGACCGCAATCGTGCTGAATCGCAAACAGGCGGACGAGGAATCCGGCATTTAACACCGAGATCCCCAGTGCCAGCCAATAGCTGACCGTCAGGGCCCAGCATGCCAACGCCCACAACAGGACAAAGGGCGCCAAACTGACCGTCAGTTCGAACAGGCTGCGCCACAGCTGTGGCTCGCGGTATTTTGACAGGACCTGAACCCATTCGCGCGGCGAAGTGGTCCCAGGCTCTTGCGGATCGCTCGGTTGGGGAATGCTCATGCGCCTGCTATGTTGGATTGTACCTGCCCACCCCGATATACGAGCACCGCTGTGAGGCAAGTGAAATCTGCCTCGTTTGCGATCAGTTTGTTGCGATCTGAGTTACCGAAAGGCTAGCGCACAGACTGAAACCGCCTGTACCGCTCAAAATGTTCGCCAGTGGGGCGGCGAGCAACGAAACGGTAATTCGTTTAAAAAGGCACCGACTTTCCAGGAAACGCGCGAACAGATCGGAAAGCCGGTGCCTGGTGTCCGGTCAGCCAAAGGCTGACCGGAACTGTCTGGCATGCGACTACTCGCCGCCGCCAAGCTGATGCACATAGATCGCCGCCGCGCGCACCTGGGCGTCAGTCAAGCGGCCGCTCCAGGCCGGCATGACGCCGAAGCGGCTGTAGGTGACGGTTTCAGCCACGGTGTCGTAGTCACCGCCATATAGCCAAATCGCATCGGTCAGATTGGGTGCGCCCTGTTCGCGATCACCGGTCCCTGCCTCCATGTGGCAGGACGCGCAATTATCCGCGAACACCACCGCACCAGCTTCGACCTGATCCGGATCCTTGGGCTCCGACCCCGACAGCGTCATCACAAAGTTGACGACCTGCGAGATTTCCTCGGGTTCAAGAATCTCACCGAAGGCCGGCATTTCTGAATATCGGGCATCGTCGTCATCTTCGTTCCGAATGCCGTGGCTGACGGTGGTGTAAATCGCGTCTACATCCCCGCCCCACAGCCAGTCGTCATCCAGCAGGTTCGGATACCCGGCCCCCTGAACACCCGAGGCACCGGCTCCGTGACATTGCGCACACCAGGTCCGATAGACCGCAGCCCCTGCCGACACAGCATACCCGTAAAGTTCAGGATCGTCGTTGATGGCGTTCAGATCGGTTGTTTCCAGCCTGGCGTTGATGGCCGCATTGACCTCGTCAAAGGCGACAATCTCTTGTGCCAGCTCGCCCCGCGAGGACCACCCCAGGATACCCGCCGTGGCACTATTAATCAGTGGCCAGGCCGGATAGGCGATGGCATAGCCGATGGCCCACACGATGGTTGCATAGAAGGTCCAGAGCCACCAGCGTGGCATCGGGTTGTCCCATTCTTCGATTCCATCCCATTGGTGGCCGGTCGTGCCGTGACCCTGCTCGCTGGTCTTGTTGCTTTTCTTGCCGCTCATGACCGCGCCTCCTTGGATTTTCCGGTGATATCGCCGACTTGCGGGGCAGGTTTGTCCTCGTGACGGAACGGAATATTAGCCGTGTCCTGATAGGTTTTTCTGCTGCTGGGACGAAACACCCAGATCACCACCCCGATAAAAAAGAGGAACAAAAGGACCAGCATCCAACTGTCCGCGAACTGCCGCAGGAAAGTATATTCTTCCATCCGTTCCTCCTATCGGCTCGCATCGGGCGTGAAGGTCGAGAAATCGACCAGCGTACCCAGCATCTGCAGATAGGCGATCATCGCGTCCATCTCGGAGATCCCCGCCTGCCCGTCGAAATTGCGCACCTGCGCGCCGGGATAGCGCTCCAGCATCGCGTCATAGTCGCTGTCCGGGTCTGCCTGAGCGCGGAAATCCGCCGCCGCGGTCTCGACCATTTCGTCGGTGTAGGGCACGCCAACCATCCGCTGGGCGGCCAGCAGATCCTCGATATAGGTCGGTTCGATCAGCGTGCGTTCGAGAAACCCGTATTTCGGCATCACCGATTCAGGAACCACCGCCTGCGGGTTGCGCAGGTGGTCGCGATGCCAGTCGTCGGAATAGCGTCCACCGACCCGGGCCAGATCGGGCCCGGTGCGTTTTGATCCCCACTGGAACGGGTGGTCGTACATCGACTCGGCCGCGAGGCTGTAGTGACCGTAGCGTTCGACCTCGTCGCGCATCGGGCGGATCATCTGACTGTGGCAGACATAGCACCCCTCGCGCACGTAGATCTCGCGCCCGGTCAACTCCAACGGCGAATAGGGACGCATGCCGTCGACCTTTTCGATCGTATTCTCCAGCCAGAACAACGGAGTGATCTGTACCAGCCCCCCGATCGTTACGACCAGAAAGCTGAGCACCAGAAGAAGGGTGGCGTTGGTCTCGATGACCTTGTGTTTGTCCAGAATTGACATGTTTCCGCCCTCCTTATTCAGCCGGGACTGCATGGGCGAGGCTGGCTTCCTTGGCCGGCGCACGCTTTACGGTCATCCACAGGTTATAGCACATGATGACAGCACCCGAGAGGAACAGAACCCCGCCCAGACCGCGCACCACATACATCGGGAACTTGGCGGCCACGGTGTCGGCGAAGGAATTCACCAGGAAACCATTGGCATCCACTTCGCGCCACATCAGGCCCTCCATGATACCCGTCACCCACATCGAGGCAGCGTAGAGAACAATGCCGATGGTGGCGAGCCAGAAGTGCCAGCTGACCAGAGACAGCGAATACAGACGCTCGCGCTTCCACAACACCGGCACAAGGTAGTACAGTGCGCCAAAGGTGATCATCCCGTTCCAGCCCAATGCTCCGGAATGGACGTGGCCGATGGTCCAGTCGGTATAGTGGCTGAGGCTGTTGACCGCGCGGATCGACATCATCGGCCCTTCGAAAGTGGACATGCCGTAAAAGCCGATGGAAATCACCATCATGCGGATGACCGGATCGGTGCGCAGCTTGTCCCAGGCACCCGACAGGGTCATTAGCCCGTTGATCATGCCGCCCCAGCTGGGCATCCACAGCACGATGGACATCACCATACCCAGAGTCGCGGCCCAGTCGGGAAGCGCTGTATAATGCAAGTGGTGCGGACCGGCCCAGATATAAAGGAAGATCAGCGCCCAGAAGTGGATGATCGACAGCTTATACGAATACACCGGACGCTCGGCCTGTTTGGGCACGAAATAGTACATCATGCCCAAAAAGCCCGCCGTCAGAAAGAACCCGACCGCGTTGTGTCCGTACCACCACTGGGTCATGGCGTCCTGCACCCCGGAAAAGGCAGAAATCGATCGACTGCCCCAGAACGAGACCGGCACGGCCAGGTTGTTGATCACATGCAACATCGCGACAGTGACGATAAAGGCCAGATAGAACCAGTTGGCCACATAGATATGCGGCTCTTTGCGTTTGATGATCGTACCAAGGAAAATCGCCAGATAGGCCAGCCAGACAATGGTCAGCCACAGATCCACATGCCACTCGGGTTCGGCATATTCACGCGATTGGGTGGCGCCGAACAGATAACCGGTCGCAGCCAGGACGATGAACAGCTGATAGCCCCAGAACACGAACCAGGCCAGGTTGCCGCCCCAGAGGCGCGCGGCGCTGGTACGCTGAACCACGAAAAAGGACGTTGCAATCAGTGCATTGCCGCCAAATGCAAAGATCACAGCCGACGTGTGCAGGGGACGCAGCCGACCAAAATTGCCGTATCCGTTCAGCCAATCGAAATTGAGCTGCGGAAAGGCCAACTGGAAGGCGATAAAGGTGCCGACCAAGAACCCGACCACACCCCACATGGCGGTCGCGATCACCCCGGCGCGCACCACGGAATCAAAGTATTCGTTTTGTGGCGCCGCGGCCGGCGCGGGTTCTTCGGTGCGACGCACCGTATACAGAAACAACCCACCGGCCACGAACATCACAATGATGGCGTGGACCATGTAAGCCGTATCGCGCGCATAGTTGATTCCGATCATCGCAACCAGCGTGACCAGACCAAGCGCGACAAGCTTGATGTAGTTTGACATTTTACGTCCCTCTTTGCGTCCCTTAGGTCATTCCCGGCGGGGCGTTTCAGCTGCACCGGCGTCCAAGTCTGCGTGCTTCATGCAAAACCCGGTATCGATCCGCATTGATCTGCATCAAAACACCTGCTCCAATTCCGTGACAGGTATCATGGTACATCAATCCGGGTGCTTGAACAGTCCGGGAACACAAAAAACGCGAGACACAAATGGCTTACAAATCTTTGCTGACCGTTCTGACTGATGCGAAACTGGCCGATGCGCCGCTGAACCAGCTTGTCGCCTTGGCCGAAGCGCAAGATGCCCATGCCGACGCCCTGTGCCTAGGCGTGGATCGAACCCAGACCGGGTACTATTATGCCGGGGCCAGTGCGATGGTCCTGCAAGAGACACTGTCGCGCGCCACCGCCGAAGCCGAAGATGTCCTGACCTATGCCAATGCCATGCTGAGCAAGTCCGGCGTGCGGTGGTCCGCCGAAAGCGGTGTCGCGCAGATTGCCGACCTCGGACGCCACGTGGCCCACCGGGCGCGGTTTTCAGACCTGGTGGTGCTACCCCGCCCGTATGGCGAGAACCACGGTGCCGAAGTCGAACCGATTGTCGAGGCCGCGCTTTTTGAAGGTCATGCGCCGGTTCTGGTGGTGCCGGACGATCAGAAGCCGGTGACACAGCCAAAGCTGATCCTGGCAGCCTGGAACGAAAGCGTGGAGGCGCTCAGTGCCATTCGACGGGCGTTGCCTTTCCTGCAAGCCGCCGATCTGGTGCGGATCGTGGTGATTGACCCACCCACACACGGCCCAGAGCGCTCTGACCCCGGCGGGCTGTTGTCGCAAATGCTGTCACGACATGGGGTGACATGCGAGATCGACGTGCTGAGCAAGACAATGACCCGGGTCTCGGATGTGCTGAACCGTCATGCGACAGACACCAGCGCCGACATGCTGGTGATGGGAGCCTATGGCCATTCGCGATTCCGCGAAGCCATCCTGGGCGGTGCCACACGCAATATGCTTGAAAAGGCCACGGTACCGGTGTTCATGGCGCGGTAAATTCAGACGCCCAGCCAGCCGGATGGGCGTCTCTACAAAATTCCAGCGGCTGTCAGGCCCGTCTGACCAACCCGATCACGAACAGCAGAATCACCGATCCGATGGTGGCGTGAAAAATCGATGCGATCACGCCACCTCCAACTGCGAACCCAAGCGTCGGAAAAATCACCCCGGCCAGGAACGCGCCGACGATGCCGACGATGATGTTGCCAAACAGGCCAAATCCCCGGCCTTTCATTAACTTGCCCGCGATCCACCCGGCGATCGCACCCACCAGCAGCATGGCGATCACGCTGTTGAATTCCATTGCAGTCTCCCTTGTGCTTTGCCAGTTCAATGCTGACACCACGTGGGCAGGGATGCAAGCCGCAGGCTCGCTGCGGCAATGATGCAGGCCCATGAACCGGGACCGCAGATCTCGGCTGCGGGGGATAATCGAGGCCGATTTTGCCGCGCCGAAATTCGCGGTCATGCCGGGAAACGCAATCGCGTCGAGCCGTTACGCGATCTCCGCGTCATTGGGAATGGTCGATCCCTTCGCCGGGCCGCCGAGGCTCTTGCAGCTGCTCATGGACATCATTCACGCGCTTCGCAAGCGATTGGCCCAAACGCCCCCGCGCATTGGCGCGCTGCGTCAAACACCACCTTGACGCCAACCTCGCGGGCAATAGGCGCACTGCGGTGGCCTCCGGCCCCGTCCCCGTACTTGTCGCCAGAACACGGTCCGCGAAGGGCGCCCGCCCGGACCGGCGGCCAGGAAGGCCTCGGCGCGCGGGTTTACTCTGTTGGTCGCAGGGTTCGGCCTGAAACGCTCGTGGTCATGAATTTGCCGGTTCTGTACGATCGGGCGGTCAATCCGCTCCTCAGCTTGCCGTACGGATGGAGCGCCAAAAAAGGCGGGAAACTGGCTGATGGCCAACGCATGCAATCAGGCGAAAACGCCACCATCCGCATCGTCGCCAGCCTCTTCCATCAGTCGGGACATATCGGGCACCGTCACGTGGCGTTTCCCTTCCAGCTGGATCACGCCATCCCGCTTTAACGCCGACATCTTTCGGCTGACGGTTTCCAGCGTCAGCCCCAGATAGTCCGCCATCGCCTCGCGGGTCAGTGGCAGGTCGAATACCATCGGTCCGTGGGTTGCGGTCGGGCGCAGCGACGCGTCTCGACGCGCCACGATGCTGAGCAGGCTGGCGATCTTTTCGCGCGCCGTCTTGCGCCCCAGCACCAGCATCCACTCGCGCGCGGCATCCAGTTCGTCCAGAGTCATTTCCAGCAAACGATGGGCGATGTGCGGGGTGTCGGCCATCATTTTTTCAAACGGATTCTTTCGAAAGCAGCACATCACGATGTCTGTCGTGGCCACCACGTCATAGGCCGCCCCGGACCGACCGGGTCGCCCAACGAAGTCCGACGGCAGCAACAGACCGACCATCTGGGTGCGGCCATCCTCCATGGTCTGGGTCAGGGTTGCGATTCCCGAAACCACAGAGCCGACAAAATCCATCTTGTCGCCCGACCAGATGATGGTCTGACCCGCCTCGAAGCTGCGGTAATACTTGATGCTTTCCAGCGCAGCCAACTCGTCCGCTTCGCAGCGTGCGCAGACGGCACGGTGCCGAATTGGGCAGTCCATGCAACTGGGTGATATGGCTTGTCCTGGCACGTTCATGTGAGTCCCGCTTGATCTGGGTCAAGGATGTACGATTTCGACCCCGCCTATATTATGCACATGGTAACACAATCTCAATTGGCCAAGCTGGGACTCTTTGACGCCAAGGTTCCCCGCTATACGAGCTACCCGACCGCACCTCAGTTCAGCAACGATGTGGGGCCCGATCTCTATGCGGGCTGGATCCAACAGATCCCCGAAGACGGCACCGTGTCGCTCTATGTGCATGTGCCGTTCTGTCGGCGCCTCTGCTGGTTCTGTGCCTGTCGTACCCAGGGTACACAAAGTGACGCACCGGTGGTGGCCTATCTCGAGACGCTCAAGGCGGAGCTCGCCCTGCTGAAGCAGCACCTGCCACGCGGCGTTACCCTGTCTCGTCTGCATTGGGGCGGCGGTACACCGACGCTGTTGAACCCGGACATGATCCGGGACCTGTCCAGCGCGATTTTCGATGTGGCACCTCTGGGACCGGAGGCCGAATTCTCGGTCGAGATCGACCCGAACGAAATCGATGCCGCAAGGCTGGACGCGCTGGCGGCGGCAGGGCTGAACCGGGCCTCGATCGGAGTGCAGGATTTCGATGACGAAATCCAGCAGACCATTGGGCGGATCCAGGGCTATGACATCACCCGCGATGCGGTCGAGATGATCCGTGACCGCGGCATTGTCAGCCTGAACGCCGATATCCTGTTTGGGCTGCCGCATCAGACCCAGGCGCGGATGACGGAAAGCGTGCAAAAACTGCTGTCGCTCAGCCCCGACCGTGTCGCCCTGTACGGGTATGCACATGTGCCATGGATGGCCAAGCGGCAGCAATTGATTCCGTCTGACGCGCTGCCGACGCCCCAGGAACGGCTGGCCTTGTTTGAAACCGCACGCAAACTGTTCCTGTGGGACGGGTACGCGGAGATCGGCATCGATCATTTCTCCACCCAGCGGGATGGGTTGACCCTTGCGCAGAAGGCAGGGCGGTTGCGACGTAACTTTCAGGGCTATACCGATGATACCTCGGATGTTCTGATCGGCGTCGGTGCCTCGTCAATCTCACGATTTCCACAAGGCTTTGCCCAGAACGCTGCGGCCACCTCGGCCCATACCGGCAAAATCCGCGAGGGCCGGTTCTCGACCTCGCGCGGCCACAGATTTCAAGGGCAGGACAAGCTGCGTGCCCGGTTGATCGAAGCGTTGATGTGCGACTTTCATATCGATCGGGACGAAATCACCTCGCGGTTCGCGATAACGCAGCACGAGCTGGGTGAAATATTCGACACGGTAGACCGCGCAGTTCCGGGCGTTCTGTCGATCACCCGCGATGGCCTGATGATCCCGCCCGCCGCGCGCCCGCTGACCCGGATCATTGCACGGGCGTTTGATGCCTATGACCTGAGCAATGCGGGCCATAGTTCGGCGATCTGAATCCGCTCAGACCTGTTCAGAGAAAGCTCTGGGGGTCGATATCTACACTGAGCCGCAGATCGCCCTTCAGACGGAAAGGTGCGATCCAGCGCGCAAGCGCCTCTTGCAGCGCGGCCCCCTTGGCCGCCTTAACCAACAACCGCACCCGGTGGCGCCCCCGCACCCGCGCGATCGGGGCGGGCGCAGGCCCAAAGACCTGTGCCCCGATCTGCCGCAGCGGGGCATCATTTCGGGCCAGCGCGTTGCCCAGATCGAACACCTGCGCTACATCCGTTCCCGACAGGATGATCCCGGCCATGCGCCCGTAAGGTGGCACTCCGGCCACCTCGCGTTCTGCGGCCTCGGCGCGCCAGAACCCGGTCTCATCCCCCGCCAGAATCGCCCGGATCACCGGATGTTCGGGCTGAAACGTCTGCAACAGGGCGGTTCCGGGGCGTTCGGCCCGTCCGGCACGCCCCGCCACCTGCCGCATCAGCTGGAAGGTGCGCTCTGCGGCACGCAGGTCCGAGCCTTGCAGGCCCAGATCTGCATCAATCACCCCAACAAGCGTCAAATATGGGAAATTGTGCCCCTTGGCCACCAGCTGGGTGCCGATGATGATATCCGCCTCACCCGCCGCGATTCGTTCGATTTCCGCTTTCAGCGCCCGTGCACTTCCAAACAGGTCCGAACTCAGCGTCACGACCCGCGCCTCGGGAAACAACGCCGCCGCCTCTTCGGCCAAACGCTCGACACCGGGGCCAACCGGGGCCAGCCGATCCTCGGCCCCACACGAGGGGCAGACGGTGGGCAGAGGGCGGGTTTCACCGCATTGGTGGCACATCAACCGCTTGAGAAACCGGTGTTCGACCATCCGCGCATCGCAGTGATCGCAGCCGATCTGCTGCCCGCAGGCCCGGCACAGAGTCACCGGGGCATAGCCGCGCCGGTTGATGAACAACATTGCCTGTTCGCCCTTGGCCAGCCGGTCCTGCACCGCCCCGCGCAGGGTCGGTGAAATCCATGTCCCGGCCTTCAGCTTTTCGGCGCGCATGTCGATGGCACGCATATCCGGCAACTCCGCTGCCCCAAACCGTGCCTTCAATTCCACCATGTCGTACTTGCCCGACTGCGCATTGGCCCAGCTTTCCAGGCTGGGTGTGGCGCTGGCCAGGACCACCCGCGCGCCACAGATCGCCGCGCGCAGAACGGCCATGTCCCGCGCGTTGTACAGCACGCCGTCTTCCTGCTTGTAGCTGGTATCGTGTTCCTCATCGACGATGATCAGGCCCAGGTTCTGAAACGGCAAAAACAGTGCCGAACGCGCGCCAACCACCAGTTGCGCGTTGCCCTGCCCGACCATCTTCCAGATCCGGCGGCGCTCGGTCATGGGGACGCCCGAATGCCATTCGGCCGGGCGGGCCCCGAACCGGGCATCGACGCGGGTCAGGAATTCGGCAGTCAGGGCGATCTCTGGCAACAGCACCAGCGCCTGCCGCCCCATGCGCAGACATTCCGCCACCGCTTCGAGATAGACTTCGGTCTTGCCCGATCCGGTGACACCGCGCAGCAATGTCGTCCCATAGCGGTCGCTGCGCAACGCCGTGCGCAGACTGTCCGCCGCCGCGGCCTGATCCCCGGTCAGCTCCTTGCCGGGTCGTTCCGGATCCAGATGCGGCAGCGGCATGTCGCGCGGGCTGTCAATCTCATCCACCGCGCCCTGCTTGGTCAGGCCCTTGATCACAGACGATGTCACCCCGGACATCTCGGCCAGTTCCTTGAGCGTAAAGGCCAGCCCGCCATATTCGATCAATGTATCCAGGACCCGGCGGCGCGCATCGGTCATCCGGTCCGGTTCGCGCTGCCCCAACCTGTAGACCTTGCGCATCGAAGGCGGATCGCCCAACCCCGGCGCCCGCGTCGCCAGACGCAGCATCGCCGGCATCGGCGTCAGGGTGTATTCGGCGGCACGGGTCAGAAAATTCTTCATCTCGTCACGCATCGGAGCCACATCCAGCACCCGGATCACCGAGCGGATCCTGCTGCGATCAAAATCGCCCTGGCCCGCTCCCCAGATCACACCGATCACCTTGCGCGGCCCCAGCGGCACCTCGACAAAGGCCCCGCGCAAGCAGCCGCCTTCGGGCGCCTTATAATCCAGCGTCCGATCCAGCGGCTGCGTGGTCAGAACCGCGACCAATGCGCCCTGGTCAAAGAATTCCGGCTCGCTCACTGTCGCTTGCCTCCCGGGGGGTTTCAGCATTACGGCTCTTGGGGTAAAGCCATCGCGAACCAAGGCCAACCCATCAAAGGAAGCAAGCCCCATGAAATTCTTCGTCGACACTGCCGAAATCGACGCCATTGCCGAGCTGAACGATCTGGGCATGGTGGATGGCGTCACCACCAACCCGTCGCTGATTCTGAAATCCGGTCGCGACATTCTAGAGGTTACCAGGGAAATCTGCGATCTGGTCGACGGACCGGTTTCGGCCGAAGTCGTGGCGCTGAACGCTGATGACATGATCGCCGAGGGCCGCAAACTGGCCCAGATCGCCGACAACATCGCGGTCAAGGTTCCGCTGACCTGGGACGGGCTGAAAACCTGTAAGGTGCTGTCCGGCGAAGGCCACATGGTCAACGTCACCCTGTGTTTCTCGGCCAATCAGGCGTTGCTGGCGGCCAAGGCCGGCGCAACCTTTATCAGCCCGTTCATCGGGCGACTGGACGATATCAACCTGGACGGCATGGATCTGATCGCGGACATCCGCACGATTTACGACAACTACGGTTTTGACACCCAGATCCTGGCCGCCTCGATTCGCACCGTGAACCATGTTACCGAGAGCGCGCGCATCGGGGCGGACGTGATCACGGCCCCTCCGGGTGTGATCAAGGCGCTGGCCAACCATCCGCTGACCGACAAAGGGCTGGATGCATTCATGGCCGATTGGGCCAAGACCGGCCAGAAAATCCTGTAAAGGGCGCACTGCGCTGTGGCCGAATGAGCCGCCGAGCCCGGCAGACCTGCTGCCGGGCTGTTGTAATTAAGACAAAATTCACCATTGCCGCTGACGTTTCAGCCCAAAACCAAGAACAGGCATGTTATAGACATGCCACGACAGCATGAGGCCCCGATGAGCAGCGACCCGAAACTGGAAGACACCCTGCGCAAAGCGATCATCGCCGAACCCGACGCGATCCTGGACGACAAGGACGTGATGCGCGCGCTGGTGTCCGCGAACGAGCGTCTGATGGGCGGCAATATCGTCGATCTGCGCGGCGTCGCAATGGAACGGCTGGAATCGCGGCTGGACCGATTGGAAGACACCCACCGGAATGTAATCGCGGCGGCCTATGAAAACCTGGCCGGGACCAATCAGGTACATCGCGCCATTCTGCGGCTGCTGGAAGCGATGACGTTCGAGGAAGTGCTGCGCGACCTCAGCGGCGAGGTGGCTGACATCCTGCGCGTGGACGCTGTGACGCTGGTGCTGGAATCCGCGCAGAATGACACGGCTCCGGCAATCGACCGGATGGGCGAGATCCTGACTGTCGTCGAACCCGGTTTTATCGACAGTTATATCACCCAATTGCGCGGCGGCGCGCCACGGCAGGTTACGCTGCGCCCGGTGCAGATGGTACCCGACCGGTTGTATGGTGACATGGCCGAGAACATCCAGTCCGAGGCCTGTCTGAAACTGGACTTGGGGGCGGGGCGACTGCCGGGCCTGCTGGTCATGGGGTCCAAAGACCCGGCTCAGTTCAACCCGCAGCACGGCACCGACCTGCTGGCCTTTTTCGGCGGTGTGTTCGAACGGTCGATGCGCCACTGGCTGTCGTGACACTGATTTCCCCCGCATGCCGAGACGCCCTGCAGTATTGGCTTGAGGGCCAAAGCGCCTTGTCGGGGGCATCGCAGAACACGATTACGGCCTATCGTGGCGATGTCGGCGAATTTCTTGCCTTCATGACTCTGCACCACGGCAGCCCGCAGGGCCTGGGCGCGCTGGAACGGATCTCGATATCGGACATGCGGGCCTGGATGGCCCAATCACGTAACGGCGGCGTCGGTGCGCGCTCGCTGGCGCGCAAACTGTCGGCAGTCAAAAGCTTCTATCGCTGGCTTGCCGAACGCGAAGGGTTCGAGGCCACCGCCGTTTTGTCCACCCGGTCACCCAAGTTCACCAAGAAGCTGCCCCGCCCGCTGGCCGAGGACGCCGCCCGCGCGATGATCGACACCGTCGAATTGCAATCTTCCGACAGCTGGGTCGCGACGCGGGATGTGGCCGTTGTCACCTTGCTGTATGGATGTGGCCTGAGAATATCCGAGGCACTGGGGCTGACAGGGGCCGATGCTCCCCTGCCTGCCACGCTGCGCATTATCGGCAAGGGCGGCAAGGAACGCGTGGTTCCGGTGCTGGATGCCGCCCGTGACGCGGTCAACACGTATCTACAGCTGTGCCCACACCCCCAGGAACCCGCCGCCCCCCTGTTTCGCGGCGTGCGCGGAGGCCCCCTGAACCCGCGCATCATTCAGGGCGTGATGGCGCGGGCACGCATGCAACTGGGCCTGCCCGCCACCGCCACACCACACGCCATGCGGCACAGTTTTGCCACCCATCTGTTGGCTGCCGGGGGGGATCTGCGCTCGATACAGGAACTGTTGGGCCATGCGTCCCTGTCCACCACTCAGGCCTATACCGCCGTGGACACGGCCCGTCTGATGGAGGTCTACAACCGCACCCATCCCAAGGCCTAGGGTCGTGTCGCAAAATCCATCCACCGCCCTGCGCAATTTTCCGCCTTTTGCTTTGCATCGGACGCACTGATCCGGCAATAGGGGGCATGTCCAAAAGTCTCAGCGCCCTGCTTGTCCATCTGTTCACCGCCACTGGTGCCGTTTTCGCCATGCTGGCCATGTTGGCGGCGGCTGAAACCAAGTGGAGCCTGATGTTTCTTTGGCTGGTTGTCGCATTCTTTGTCGATGGCATCGACGGTCCGCTGGCCCGAAAATACCATGTCAAACACTATGCGCCGCAATTCGACGGCGTGCTGTTGGACCTGATTATCGACTATCTGACCTATGTGTTCATCCCGGCCTTTGCGCTTTTCCAGTCCGGCCTGATGGACGGCTGGACCGGATGGGTCGCGATCATCGTCATCACTTTTGCCAGCGCGATGTATTTTTGCGATACGCGGATGAAGACCAAGGACAATTCGTTCTCGGGCTTTCCCGGGTGTTGGAACATGGTCGTACTGGTGGTCTTTGCCCTGCAGCCGAATTTCTGGGTCACCCTGACCTTGGTTACAGCTTTGTCGATCACCATGTTCCTGCCACTGAAATTCGTGCATCCGGTCCGCACCGAACGTTGGCGCAAGGTGACTCTGCCGATGGCGCTGGCCTGGACCTTCTTTGCCGGCTGGGCCGCGTGGGTGGATTTCCATCCACAAAGCTGGGCCCATTGGGGACTGGTCATCACCAGTGTCTATCTGCTGTTTGCAGGCATTGCCCAACAGATCCTTCCACAGCACGACGCGCCGATCGCAGACTGAACGCTGTCCGACTTTTTCAACATGATGTTACGTAACTGACCCGATCCAGTGATGGGTTTCGCTTTTCTCTTGCGAATAATTCTCAATAGCATTGACTTGGTTGCGAGCCACTCTCATATACTCTCGGACAGACATAAACTGGACGGATCCAATGATTCCACGCCGAACAACCCTTTTTGCCCTCGCCGCAGCACTGGTTCTGCCCTTTGCCGGTCCAGCACTTGCCGGACAGCCACTGAAAGTGGTGGCGACGACGGGCATGATCGCGGATGCGGCGCGGCAGGTTGGCGGCGATCTGGTCGAGGTCAAGGCCTTAATGGGTCCTGGAGTCGATCCGCATTCCTACCGGCAGACACGCACCGATATCGTCGCAATGACTCGCGCCGATCTGGTACTCTGGCACGGCCTGTATCTCGAAGCGCAAATGGAAAATTTTTTTCAGGATCTTGGACGCAAGCGCAACGTTGTGGCGGTGGCAGACGGTCTGCCACATGAACTGCTTCGCGGCCACGACAGCTATGCCGACAAGTTCGACCCCCATGTCTGGATGACGCCGGTGCTTTGGAAAAAAGTCGTCGAACAGGTGCAGATTGCCCTGAGCGAAACCCAACCCGAAAACGCCGATACGTTTGCCGCCAACGCCGCTGTGCATCTGGCCGACCTGGACCGGCTGTCTGACTATGCCAAAGCCAGCATGGCGCTGATTCCGCCCGAGAACCGGGTATTGCTGACCGCCCATGACGCGTTCGGCTATTTTGGTGTGTCCTACGGCATCGAAGTTCTGGGCATTCAGGGTATCTCGACCGAAAGCGAGGCCGGGCTGAACCGGATCAAGGCGCTGGTCGACACGCTGGTAGAGCGTGGCATCACCGCCGTATTTGTCGAAAGCTCGGTGTCGGACCGTAATATCCGTGCGGTGATAGAAGGCGCGGCGGCCAGGGGCCATACCGTCAGCATCGGTGGCGAGTTGTACAGCGACGCAATGGGTCCGGATGGCACATATGAAGGCACATATCTCGGAATGATCGACCACAACGTGACCGTGATTGCCGCAGCGCTGGGAGCAGATGTTCCCGCGCGCGGCATGGCCGGAAAATTATTGGCGGGATCCTGAAATGACGATTGAACTTGCAACTCTGGACGGCAAGGCACCGCAGCCTTCCAGGGCCATGGAAAGCCCCTTGTCGATCCGTGGTCTGACTGTGTCATACGGTCAGAAACCCGCTGTCTTTTCGGTGGATATGGCGGTTGAGGCTGGCAAGATGACCGCAATCATCGGCCCCAACGGCGCGGGCAAGTCCACCCTGCTTAAGGCCGCGCTGGGAATCGTCAAACCGCTGTCCGGGCAGATACAGGTATTTGGTGCGCCGCTGGAGCGGCAACGCGCTCGCATCGCCTATGTGCCGCAGCGCGCCAGCATCGACTGGGATTTTCCCACCCGCGTCATCGACGTGGTTTTGATGGGCCTCTATCGCCAATTGGGCCTGCTGGGCCGCGTCCGCAACACACATCGGCTGCGCGCGAAACACTGCCTGGAACGCGTCGGCATGGCCGATTTCGCCGAACGCCAGATCGGGCAACTGTCTGGCGGCCAGCAGCAACGGGTATTTCTTGCCCGGGCGCTGGCACAGGATGCGGATCTGTATCTGCTGGACGAACCCTTTGCCGGAGTCGATGCCGCGACGGAAAAGGCGATCATCAATGTGCTGAAGTCGCTGCGCGCCGAGGGCAAGACCGTTGTCGTCGTGCATCACGATCTGGCCACCGTGCGAGACTATTTCGACAACGTGTTCCTGATCAACACCAGCAAGGTCGCCGAAGGTCCGGTTGACACCTGCTTTACCGCCGAAACGCTGCAAGCCACCTATGGCGGGCGGTTGGCAACGGCACAGGTGGACCAATTGGCCGCCGCGCTGGTGTGATGCAATGATACGCGACGCGCTGCTGTTGCAACTAGGCTATAACGCCAGCCTGGTCGCCGTTGGTGCGACCTTGTTGGGCATTGCCGCCGGGGCCACGGGCACCTTTCTGTTTCTACGCAAACGCGCTCTGGTCAGCGATGCCATCAGCCACGCAACCTTGCCCGGCGTATGTCTGGCGTTCATCCTGATGGTCGCCCTGGGCGGGGATGGGCGCAACCTGTTGGGATTGCTGACGGGATCGGCCATTTCTGCCTGGATCGGCTTGTTGTGTCTCGGCTGGCTGGTACGCCACACCCGATTGGCCGAGGATGCCGCCATCGGGGCCGTGCTGTCCGTCTTTTTCGGGTTTGGCATCGTGCTATTGACGGTGATTCAGACCATGGGATCGGGTCGGCAGGCGGGGCTCGAGAGTTTCCTTCTGGGATCAACCGCCGGAATGCTGTGGTCGGACGCCATTGTAATCACACTTGGCGGCGCGTTGACCTTGGCGCTGCTGTTGGTGCTGCGTCGGCCGATGACACTGGTGGCGTTCGATCCCGAATATGCAGCGGCACGCGGGTTGCCGGTGCATCGGATCGATCTGGCGATGATGGGGCTTGTGATGGCGGTCACCGTTGTCGGGCTGAAGATCGTCGGGCTGATCCT
Source organism: Sedimentitalea nanhaiensis DSM 24252 (assembly GCF_000473225.1). GTDB lineage: Bacteria > Pseudomonadota > Alphaproteobacteria > Rhodobacterales > Rhodobacteraceae > Sedimentitalea > Sedimentitalea nanhaiensis. The sequence goes on along the minus strand of NZ_KI421509.1, from coordinate 3,136,535 downwards.
GATCGTGGCCCTGCTGATCATCCCCGCCGTTACTGCCCGGTTCTGGACCGAACGCAGCGACCGGGTCGTGCTGTTGGCAGGCCTGTTGGGCGGAATGTCCGGCTATGCCGGCGCGGCAATTTCTGCGTCGGCCCCGAACCTGCCAACGGGGCCAATCATCGTGCTGGTCAGTTTTGTGTTGTTTGCCGCGTCGCTGCTTTTGGCGCCCGGGCGTGGGGTTCTGGCCGCCGTGTTGCGACATTTGCGGTTTCAGAAACGGGTGCACCTGCGTCAGGGATTGCTGGCACTGGCCCAAGGCCACCTGATCTATGAACCGCTGACCCTGCGTCTGTTGAAACGCGCCGGGCTGGCGCGTCCCGACGGTGTGGCCACCGATCAGGGACGCGCCCGCGCCGCCAAGGCATTGCGGGACGAACGACGCTGGCAGATGATCCGGTCGGATCAGGACTATGAAGCCGCAGCGGCGCTGTATGACGGGCTTCGCGATATAGAAACCGTGCTAACCCCCGACCAGATCACCGAGCTTGACCGCGCCATCGGTGGCCCGAAAGGAGTGGTCGCATGACTGGTGCCGAGTTCGTTCCGCTGTCGTTGTCCCCGTTGCTGATTGGCACGCTTGCGGCCGTTGCCTGCGCGCTGCCCGGGAATTTTCTTGTATTGCGGCGACAGGCGCTGATCGGGGATGCGATCAGCCATGTGGTGCTGCCCGGCATCGTGGTCGCCTTTCTGGTCACCGGGGTCATATCCACCTGGCCGATGATGGCTGGCGCCGCCGGAGCCGCCGTCCTGGCGGTTATGCTGATCGAGGCCATCCGGCGTCTGGGCCGGATCGAACCCGGCGCGGCGATGGGTGTGGTGTTCACCTCAATGTTCGCTGCGGGCGTGCTGTTGCTAGAGCAATCGGATACCTCGACCGTACATCTGGACGTAGAGCACGCGCTGTACGGCAATCTGGAAAGCCTCATCTGGCTGGATGCCACCGGCTGGGCCTCTCTGCTGGATCTCGAGGCACTGCGCGGCTTGCCACCGGAATTGCCTCGCATCGCCGTGACGCTGATAGCCGTGGTTCTGTTTACCGTGGTGTTCTGGCGGCCCTTGAAGCTGTCAACCTTTGACGAAGGCTTTGCGCGCACCCTCGGCATTCGAACCAACCTTCTCGGACTGGCGCTGGTGGTCACGGCAGCGATTGCGGCGGTGGCGTCGTTTGACGCAGTCGGATCGATCATCGTGATAGCCATGTTCATCTGCCCGCCCGCAGCGGCACGGCTGATGACCAACCGGCTGGAACATCAGGTCCTATGGAGCGTGATCTTTGCGGTCACCGCAGCGGTCAGCGGGTATGTTCTGGCCGGGTATGGACCGCTGTGGCTGGGCGGTCAGGACGCGGTCAGCGCTGCGGGCATGATTGCAACCATGTCAGGGCTGATCCTGGCGGTCGCAGCCCGGTTCGGCCCTTGCCGCACCCGCGCAGGGGCACCGCAACAGGGCTGATCCATCACGATTTCGGCGTGTGCCGTTTGGGTGGCTTTTCTCCGCCTCGGGGTTTTGACGCCGCGGCAGCGGCGCGGGCCTTGTTTTTCTTGCTGTTGGGTTTGCCCGCCGCGGGGGCCTGCCCTGGTGCGGTGGTCTTTGGCTTGCGCTTGCCCACGGCGCTGCCGCGCGGCTGATACGGTTGGCTGGTGTCTTCGGGCCGACCGGCAATAGCCTGCCTGGGCCGCTTGGATTTCGCGGCAGTGCCCTTGGGTTTCACCCCCGGCTTCGGCTTTTTCACCCGCGCTGCGGGGGCGTCGTTCCAGTCGATCGGTGCGGCGGCAGCTGCCTTGACCGGCGCTGGTTCGGGTACCGGCTGTTCCGGCACGGTATCAGGTTCGACCCGGCGGGGTCCCCGATGCGGTTTGGGTTGACCGGCAAAGGGTTTGCTGCCTGGGCGCGACGAGCCACCCAGATCGGGGGCCTTGTCCAGCCGGGTGACCTTGGCATTGTCCTCGACCGTCATGTCCGGACCAAGAGCCGCAGCAAATCCATCGGCACTGGCCTGACGAATTTCGACATAGCTTTCGTTGAACTGGATCCGGATCGCGCCGATGTCGTCCTTGGTGATATTACCTGCCTTGCACAGAATTGGCAGCAATCGGCGGGTTTCAATCCCGGCCTTCTTGCCGCCAGACACTGAAAACCACACGCTGGGGCCAAAGGCCGCGCGGGGTTCGGGCTTGCCTACCGGACCGGGGGCCAACAGTTCTTCGGGTGCGGAATGGCGGGTTTCATACAGCGCCACATAGGCTGCCGCGATCTGTTCGGCACTGAATTGCGCAACCAGCGCCTGTGCAGCATCCGACAATTCGACCGGCTGCGCCCAAACCGGATCGGCCAGCATTCTTTCGCCATCGCGTGCGCGCACCTCCTCCGCCGAAGGGGCCTCGGCCCAACCCGCCGTCAGTTTGGCAAACCGCAACAGGCGCTCGCATTTCTTGCGTGCGGCGGGCGGCACGATCAGTGCGCTCACCCCCTTGCGTCCGGCCCGCCCGGTGCGACCCGACCGATGCAGCAGGGTTTCATGACTGGTGGGCAGTTCCGCATGCACCACCAGATCAAGACTGGGCAGGTCGATGCCCCGCGCGGCAACATCGGTGGCAACACAGACCCGCGCACGGCCATCCCGCATCGCCTGCAGGGCGTGCGTGCGCTCAGCCTGCGACAACTCGCCGGACAGGGCCACAACCGAAAAGCCGCGATTTGACAGCCGCGTGGTCAGCCGGTTCACCATGGCGCGGGTGTTGGCGAAAACCAATGCGTTGGGCGCTTCGTAAAACCGCAATACGTTGATAATGGCGTTTTCCGTATCGCGCGCGGCAACCGAAAGGGCGCGATATTCGATATCGCTGTGCTGGCGGTTCTCGGCGGCGGTGGTGATGCGTTTGGCATCGGTCTGGTATTTACCAGCCAGATTGGCGATGCCACGCGGCACCGTAGCTGAAAACATCAGGGTGCGGCGGGTTTCTGGTGCCTCGGCCAGGATGAATTCCAGATCCTCCTGAAAGCCTAGGTCCAGCATCTCGTCGGCCTCGTCCAGCACGATGGCCCGCAGAACCGACATATCGATAGAACCGCGCATGATGTGATCGCGCAGCCGCCCCGGCGTCGCCACCACGATATGCGCGCCGCGCGCCAATGCCCGGCGTTCGTCGCGCATGTCCATGCCGCCAACGCACGAGGCCAGATGCGCGCCCGCCTTGCCAAATAACCAGGAAAGTTCGCGCTTGACCTGCAGCGCCAATTCACGGGTCGGGGCGATGACCAGCGCAAGCGGAGCGGCGGCAGCGGCGAAATGATCGCCCTCGCCCAGGATGGTTGGCGCGATGGCCAGTCCGAAACCGACAGTCTTGCCCGATCCGGTCTGGGCCGAGACCAGCAGGTCCGAATGTCCCAGTTCGGGGTCGGTCACGGCCTGCTGGACCTGTGTCAGGGTATCATAGCCCTGCTGGCTCAGCGCATCTGCAAGTGTCTGTTTCAAGTTCGGCGCCCTTGTTTTGTTGGCGCGTTCGGCCGCGCGCATGGCTCAAGCGCCGGCTCCTATCCGGTTGGCTTGCCAATGTATAGCACAATCGCCGGCGGTCAGGCGCCCCAGCCACCGCCACCGGGGGTGAACATGCCGAACACTGCCCCGGCGGGCAGATCGATTTCGTCGTTGCCTTTCAGATCGACGCGCGTGCCATCAGGCAGCTCGGCCCAGTTCACTCCGACCGCCCCCGGCGCACCGCCATCGACTCCAAAGGGAGGGATTTTGCGATGCGAACACAGGGTGGTAACGGTAACAGGCGCAAGAAACCGCATCATCCGTGTGGCCCCATTGCCCCCATGCCAACGCCCGGCCCCTCCCGAGCCCGCACGAATTCCGAACTCATCAAGCCGCACCGGAAAGCGTTTTTCCAGAATTTCGGGGTCAGTCATGCGTGTGTTGGTCATGTGGGTCTGGATTGCGTCGCACCCGTCAAACCCCGGCCCGGCCCCGGTACCCCCCGCGATGGTTTCGTAATTTTGGAAATCGTCATTGCCCCAGACAAAATTATTCATCGTCGCCTGACTGCCCGCGATGACATGCAGTGCACCGTACAGCGCGTTGCACATGGCCTGACTGACCTCGGTATTGCCGGCAATCACCGCCGCCGGATAGGCCGGGTTCAGCATGGTGCCCTGCGGCGCAATGATGCGCAGCGGATGCAGGCAGCCCTCGTTCAGCGGAATGATGGTGCCCACCAGCGTCCGGAACACGTACAGCACAACCGCCCGGCAAATCGCATAGGGCGCGTTATAGTTGCCGCGGTGCTGGGCTGAGGTGCCGGTGAAATCGATCACCGCCTCTCGCGCCTCTTGATCAACGGTGACCCTGACGCGGATCTCGGCACCATGGTCCATGGGATAGGTGAACTCGCCTCCGGGCAGTTGCCCCAGGACCCGGCGCACACTTTCTTCGGCATTGTCCTGAACATGGCCCATATAGGCCGTGACCACATCAAGCCCATAATGCGCGGCGATCTGCAGCAACGCCTGTCGCCCGGTTTCGTTTGCCGCCACCTGCGCCTTGAGATCGGCCATGTTTTGCGGGATGTTGCGACAGGGATATTTGCCCGATCCCAGCACCTGTTCCGCCGTTTCTTGCTGAAACTCACCGCGCGCGACAAGACGCACGTTGTCGATCAGAACGCCTTCTTGGTCGATATGGGTGCTATCGGGTGGGGCGCTACCGGGGGTACGCCCGCCGATATCCGCATGATGACCCCGGCTGCCCAACCAGAACACAGGCTTGCCATCGGCAAACACCGGCGTGATCACGGTCACATCAGGCAGATGGGTGCCGCCGTTATAGGGCGAATTCAGCATAAAGGCGTCACCCTCGTGAATATCGCCCGCGTTCTCGCGCATCACGGTTTTCACGCTGTCGCTCATGCTGCCCAGATGCACCGGCACATGCGGGGCGTTGGCCACCAGGTCGCCGTTGACATCAAAAATCGCACAGGAAAAATCCAGCCGCTCCTTGATGTTCACAGACCACGAAGTATTGGCCAGCGTCGCGCCCATCTGATCGGCAACGGACATGAACAGATTTCCCATCACCTCGAGCAGTACGGGGTCGGCCTCGGTCCCGGCGGCAAGCCTGCGGGTTTTCACCTGGGTCCGTTCCAGAATCAGGTTGCCCAAATCGTCCAGCCGCGCGGCCCAGCCGGGTTCGACCACATTGGTGCCGGTGGCTTCGGCGATGATGGCCGGGCCGACAAGGGCTGCGTCCTGTGGCAAACCCTCGCGGCGAAACAGCGGCACCGTCTGCCATTCGCCGTCGCAGTACATCTCGATCTGGGCGCGCGGGGCGGGATCGTCGCCGAAAGGAGTCGCGCCGGGGGTCTGGCCGGTGTCCCCAATCGCTTCGACTGCAACCATTTCAAACAAGATCGCCCGCTCGGGCGAGACAAAACCAAACCGGTTTTTGTGTGCGGCCTCAAACGCCGATTGCATCTGTTCGCCGGTCCCGAACGGAACTTCAAGCGCCTGATGCGAACCGTCATATCGCAGATGCGCACGGCGGACGCACTGGATCCGGGCGGCCCCCTGTTCGCGCACTTCGTCCTCAGCCTCGTGCTGAATCTCGGACAATGCGGCGGCAGCGGTCTCGGTGTCTTGCAGCGGCGCATCCACCTGGACCTCGCGCAACGCGCGGATCTCGGCCAGCCCCATGCCATAGGCCGACAGCACCCCGGCATAGGGGTGGATGAACACCCGCGACATGCCCAATGCATCCGCCACGAGACAGGCGTGTTGTCCGCCCGCCCCGCCAAAGCACTGCAAAGCGTAGCCGGTCACGTCATGCCCGCGCTGCACACTGATCTTCTTGATCGCATTGGCCATGTTATCCACGGCGATCTGCAGAAATCCGGTGGCGATGTCTTCGGGTGCCCGAGGGTCTTCCCCTGTGTCCTGCGCAACCTCTTGGGCAAGTGCCGCAAACCGGACGCGCACAGTTTCGGCATCCAGCGGCTGATCTCCGTTCGGGCCAAATACATGTGGGAAATGATCGGGGTTCAGTTTGCCCAGCATGACATTGCAATCCGTCACCGTCAGCGGCCCGCCCCGGCGATAACAGGCCGGGCCGGGATCGGCCCCCGCACTTTGCGGGCCAACCTGAAACCGTCCCTCGGCAAACCGGCAGATCGATCCGCCCCCGGCGGCCACGGTGTGGATATCCATCATCGGCGCGCGCATCCGCACGCCCGCGACCTCGGTTTCAAAACTGCGCTCGTACGTGCCGGCATAGTGACTGACATCGGTCGAGGTGCCGCCCATGTCAAAGCCGATCAGCCGGTTGTGTCCGGCAACCTCGGCGGTCTTGACCATGCCGACGATACCGCCCGCGGGACCGGACAGGATTGCATCCTTGCCCTGAAACAGCCGCGCATCGGTCAGCCCGCCGCTGGATTGCATGAACAGCAGGCGATCGCAGGCCCGGCCCATATCGAGCGCACCAGCAACCTGGTCGACATAGCGCCGCAAAATCGGCGACAAATAGGCGTCGACCACGGTGGTGTCGCCCCGCCCGACCAGTTTGGCCAGTTTGCTGACCTCGTGACTGGCAGAAATCTGGGTGAACCCGATCTCGCGCGCCACTTGGGCGACGCGCTGTTCGTGCACCGGGTTCAGATAGGCATGCAGCCCGACAATGGCGACCGCCCGCAACCCGCTGTCAAAAGCCGATTGCAACGCCACGCGAACCAGACTTTCGTCCAGCGGGCGCACGACCCCGCCATCGGCATCCAGCCGTTCGTCCATTTCGACCACGCTCTGATACAGCAGTTCAGGTCGGACGATATGCAGGTCGAACAACCGCGGGCGGGTCTGATAGCCGATTTGCAAAAGGTCCCGGAAACCCTTGGTAATCAGCAGCAGGACCGGTTCGCCCTTGCGTTCCAGCAGCGCATTGGTCGCCACCGTCGTGCCCATCTTGACGGCGTTGATAGCGCCCTCGGGAAACCCTTTGCCTGCCCCCATGACTTCGCGGATGCCCTGCACAGCGGCGTCGGCATACCGCTCGGGGTTCTCGGACAACAGCTTGTGCGTGACCAGAGCGCCATCGGGTTTGCGCGCGACCACATCGGTAAATGTGCCCCCCCGGTCGATCCAGAATTCCCACTGTCCGCTCATGGCACCCTCCGTCCGCGTCCGACGCAAGCCTTTGCGGTGCAGGGCGTGGATGTCAATCGGCAGCGTCTGGTTGCGCATCAATCGGGTGGCAGAATCGGTGCGGGACATGCTAAGTATTGCGGTATGGTACAGGCAAACCCCAATATCGGCGAACACCACCCAATCATCCGCCAGTTGGACGAGGCCGCGATCAATCGTATCGCGGCGGGCGAAGTTGTGGAACGCCCCGCCTCGGCGGTCAAGGAACTGGTGGAAAACGCCATCGATGCCGGGGCAACGCGCATCGGCGTGGACATCGCCGATGGCGGCAAGATACTGATCCGGGTCACGGATGACGGCTGTGGAATCACGGCCGATGAGCTCCCCCTGGCTTTGTCACGCCATGCGACATCGAAAATCGACGGTTCGGACCTGCTGAATATTCACACCTTTGGATTTCGTGGCGAGGCCCTGCCCTCGCTGGGGGCTGTCGGGCGGCTGACCATCACCAGCCGGGTTGCCGGGGCTGACGCTGCCAGCATCCGGGTCGCCGCAGGACAGACCGGCCCTGTCAAGCCGGCGGCGCTGAGCGCGGGAACGGTCGTCGATCTGCGCGATTTGTTCTATGCCACGCCCGCACGGTTGAAATTCATGCGCACCGACCGCGCCGAAGCACAGGCGATCACCGATGTGGTCAAGCGGCTGGCCATGGCAGAGCCGGCCATCGGGTTCACTCTGCGCGATGTCAGCGGCGGTGGCGAAGGCCGCGTTGTGTTTCGCTCGGACCCGGAGAACGGCGATCTGTTCGATGCGCTGCACAAGCGGTTGGGGCGCATCCTGGGTCGCGACTTTGCCGATAACGCACTGCGCATCGACGCCACCCGTGACGGTATTCGCCTGTTTGGCTATGCCGCCCTTCCAACCTATTCGCGGGGCGCGGCGGTGGCGCAATATCTGTTCGTCAACGGACGTCCCGTGCGTGACAAGATGTTGGGCGGGGCCCTGCGGGCAGCCTATTTCGATTTCCTGTCCCGCGACCGGCACCCGGCGGCAGCGCTGTTTCTGGATTGTGACCCCACGCTGGTGGACGTGAACGTGCATCCGGCCAAATCCGAGGTTAGGTTTCGCGATCCGGGCATTGCGCGGGGACTGATCGTTTCGGCCCTGCGTCATGCCCTGGCCGAGGCCGGGCATCGCGCCTCCAGCACCGTGGCCAATGCGACATTGGGCGCAATGACGCCCGAACCCACCGGCGCGCGGGTCTATCAGATGGACCGCCCGTCATCAGGCGCACGCGCAACGTCCTACGTGGCGCAATCGCCCGGCTTTGCCGAATTCAACGGGGGCTTTGGCGCGCGGGTGGTCGAGGTGGCGCAAGATCCGCAATCGGATGAACCTGCCCCCGAAACCCTGCCTCTGGGTGCCGCGCGTGGTCAGGTCCACGAGAATTACATCATCGCACAGACCGCAACCGGCATGGTGATCGTCGATCAGCACGCGGCGCATGAACGGCTGGTTTATGAAAAGCTGAAACGCCAGATGGCCGAAAACGGGGTGGCCGCACAGGCATTGCTGATCCCCGAAATCGTGGAGCTGTCTGCCGGTGAAGCGGCACAGTTGATGGAGATCGCCAGCGACCTGACCCGACTGGGCCTGACCATTGAACCCTTTGGCGGTGGGGCCATCGCGGTGCGCGAAACCCCGGCGATTCTGGGCGAGGTCGATGCCCAGGCGATGATCCGCGACATCCTGGACGAACTCGCGGATCTGGGCAGCAGCCAGACCGTGCAGGCCCGGATCGAGGCGATCCTGTCCCGCGTTGCCTGTCACGGCTCGATCCGTTCGGGTCGCAGGATGCGCGCCGAAGAGATGAACGCCCTGCTGCGCGACATGGAGGCCACGCCGCATTCCGGCCAGTGCAACCATGGGCGGCCAACCTATGTCGAATTGAAGCTGGCCGATATCGAACGGCTGTTCGGACGCACATGATACAGATCGGCGACACCGCTTTTGTGCTGGACGATCCGATGGTGCTGCTGGGGGCGGGGCTGATCCTGCTGGTTCTGGCCCTGCTGGTTCTGTCGTTGCGCGCTTCGGCGCGGTCCGCCCGCAATCTGGAACCCCTGGCGCGGCAGATGTCGCTGTTGGGCCAGAACCTGCAGCAGCTGAGCATGGGGCAAGAGCAACTGCGAGGCGGGTTGCAGCATGTGTCCGATGCCCAGGCCAATGCGCAGGTCCATTTGGTCCAGACCGTCGAAACCCGCCTGGCCGACGTGCAGCAGCAGATGAACGACCGGCTGGCCGACAACATGATGCGCCAGAACCGTGCCCTGACCGAAATGCAGGAGCGGATGAAGGAAACCCTTCACGGCAGCAGCAAGCAAACCGCGACCTCGCTGACCCAGTTGCAGGAGCGGCTGGCGACCATCGACAAGGCGCAGGACAATATCACCAAGCTTTCGGGCGACGTGCTGAGTTTGCAAGATATCCTGAGCAACAAGCAGACGCGCGGGGCCTTTGGCGAAATCCAGCTGAACGATATCGTGTCCAAGGCGCTGCCCAAGGACAGCTATCAGCTGCAGGCGACGCTTTCCAACGGCAAACGCGCCGATTGCCTGATCCGCCTGCCCAATCCGCCCGGTCCCATCGTCATCGACAGCAAATTCCCGCTTGAGGCCTATGAGGCGCTGCGCCGGGCCGAGACGCAATCGCAAGTGACCGAGGCATCGCGGATGATGCGCGTGGCCGTGCGCGCCCATATCAAGGCGATTTCCGAACGCTATATCATCGAGGGTGAAACCGCCGACGGGGCGCTGATGTTCCTGCCCTCCGAAGCGGTCTATGCCGAGTTGCACGCCAATTTCCCCGAGGTTGTCCGCGACGGGTTCGAGGCAAGGGTCTGGATCGTATCCCCGACCACCTGCATGGCGACGCTGAACACCATGCGCGCGATCCTGAAAGATGCCCGGATGCGCGAACAGGCCGGTGCGATCCGTAAGGAACTTGGCCTGTTGCACAAGGATGTCGACCGGCTCGGTGATCGGGTTGTCAACCTGGACCGGCATTTCGGCCAGGCGGCCAAGGACATCGCCGAAATCAAGGTCAGCGCCGACAAGGCCGGACGGCGCGCACTGCGGCTGGACAATTTCGATTTCGAAGACTTGCAGGAAGACGACGCCCGGAATGTGGTTGCCCTGGGCAAACGCGACGCCTGAGCCATTCGGCGTCGATCCGCAATGCCGCAGGTGCCGAATTGCGCAAGATCAAAGACACTGACCCTGCACCCGTTATCTGTTACCGTGCAAGGCATGCGAACAGGAGGGCAAAGGATGCTGGAAATTTCCCCGCGCAAGGTGGCTCAGGTCATTCTGATGGGGCGCGAATTACACCGGGCCGAGGGCGAATTGCGCGCCTTCATCGACCGGCTCAGCGAGGACGAACAAGCCGAGCTGGTCGCGATCATGTGGGTCGGTCGCGAAAGCTTTGATGTGGACGATCTGGCCGAGGCCATCGCCACAGCCAAGGCCGAAGCTTCGGTCCCCTGCGCGGACTACATTCTGGGAACGCCTCACATGACCGACCACCTGGAAAACGGGCTGGACGCCTTGGGCATCTCGGCAACCGATGTAGAAGACGAACTGATGTAGCCCTCTTGCGACCGCAGCCCGCGACCAGGCGATGCAACTTGCATCGCGACAGCGTGCATTGCACCCGGAGCGGCTTGATGGTTAACAGGGCAAATATGCGGAAGGCGACCATCCCCGCCTTGCAGTTTTCCGAGGGTCATCATGTCAGCCGCCAACCAGGACAGCCTACGCGGTTTTGCCTTTGCCGTCACAGCCTATGTGCTTTGGGGTTTTCTTCCGATTTATATGAAGGCACTGGCGCATATTCCACCAAGCGAGGTCATCGCACATCGGGTGATCTGGTCGGTACCCGTCGCCGGGGCAGTGCTGTGGCTGACCGGACGCACCCAGGATCTGAGGATCGCCCTGACGTCGCCCCGGATGCTGGGCATGGCGATTGTAACCGCGACGCTGATCTCACTGAACTGGGGAATCTATGTCTGGTCGATTGCTGCGGGGCATACGCTGGACGCGGCACTGGGCTATTACATCAACCCCTTGTTCAGCATTTTCCTTGGTGCCGTCCTGCTGCGCGAACGGCTGAGCCCGGCACAGATTGCCGCGATTGTTGTGGCCGCCGCTGCGGTGGCGGTACTGACGTGGCAGGCTGGCAAGCTACCTGTTGCCGCCGTGGCCCTGACGCTGACCTGGGGAGGCTATGCATTTCTCAAAAAATGGCTTCCGATCGGCCCCAATCAGGGTTTCACGCTTGAGGTGCTGTTGCTGTTGCCACCGGCGCTGGCCTATGTGGCCTGGCTGGTTGCAACCGGGCAGAACCACATGTTGGTCGGCAATGCCACCGACAGTTGGTTGTTGTTCGGGTGTGGCCTTGTCACCGCTGCACCGCTGATGATCTATGCTAACGGTGCAAAATTGCTGCGCCTGTCGACCATCGGGCTCCTGCAATACATCGCCCCGACCATGATCTTCCTTACGGCTGTCTTCGTGTTCGGCGAAGAGTTCGGACCCGCGCGGATGATTGCCTTTCCGATGATCTGGCTCTCGCTGATCATCTACACGGCATCAATGGTCCAGCAAAGCCGCCGCACGCGGCGCAAGGTCCCGGTGCCCAAGGTCCTGTAAAGGTCAGTCTTCGCCGCGCACGCGACCGCAATGGTATCGCGGCCACGACCGGCACAACGGGAAATGCAACGGCTCAACTGTTCCAGGACCCCATGCAGGTGCCGACAAGCTCTGTCAGTCCTGATCGCGGATGCAACATCGGGCCGATTTCCTGCCCCAGTAGTTGCTTACCCCATCCAATGCAGGCTGTCTTGGGTGCGTTTGGTTGTCGGCGTGTATTCCGCACCGACCCAGCCGGAATACCCGCTGGTGTCGATAGCGCTAAACAGTGCCGCAAAATCAACCGGCCCGGCCCCCGGTTCGCTGCGGCTTGGCGGGTTTCCGATTTGCACATGCGTCGATCGCGCACCGTATGTGCGCCAAACCTCGACCGCGTCACCGTGGATGACATGGGCATGATAACTGTCATATTGCAGGCCGACATTGGGGCGGTCCACCGCATCCAGAATCTTTGCGGCCAAATCGTAATCGTCCAGGAAATAGCCAGGCTGATCGCCCGGATTGAGCGGCTCAATGGTGAACCCCTGGGTCGGCTCCAAGTCCGCCGCCCATTTTAGATTGCGCACAAAGGTCTCTTCGGCTTCGGCGTTCTTGGTATAGCCGGCCATCACGTGGATCAGCATCGGCTTTAGCTGCTCGGCGTAGCGCAGCACCCGGCGGATATCGTGCTGAAACCGTCCTTCACCGCCCGGAACCGCACCATACCCGGGTGTCCCGCCGGTATAGTTTGGCGGCGGCGCATTGATCAGCACCAGGTCCAACCCGTTGCGCAACAACGCGCGCTGCGTCTCCTTGGCCGGGATATCATAGGGAAACAAGATCTCGACCGCCGCGAACCCCGCCTGAGCCGCAGCGTCGAACCGATCCAGATAAGGCAATTCCGTAAACAGCAGAGACAGGTTGGCTGCAAATCTGGGCATAATATCTCACTCTTTAAATATGTCGGCGACTCTATCCCGCCGGACCTAGTGGTGCCAAGGTCAGGAAATCCGGACAATACCGAAAATTGACGCGGTTTGCCGCGATATCCGACCCTGGCTGAGAATCCGATCGGGGCCCGGCTCAGGTCTCTTCCAAATCATGCGAGGGGATTATCGCAAAGAACTGCCCCCCCGACCACACCCCAAACCAGCCGTCCTTATGCACGCCCAATTCGACCAGCCGATAAAAACTTTTGCGGTCGATCAGAGCCTCGAGTTCGGCGCGGATCAGGACATAGGGCGACGGCTCGCCGGTCTCGGGGTCCCTTTCAACGCGGATCGGGCGGTCTGGCCCGGCCGCAGCCGTGTCACCGACATGGGTGGTAAAAGTCAGCACCTGCCGCTGTCCCTCGCCCTCAGATTCGAAATCGACCGCCACAAACGGCGCATCATCCACGGTAATGCCGACCTTTTCCACCGGAGTGACCAGGAAATACTTGCCATCCTCTTTCTTCAGGATCGACGAGAACAGCCGCACCAGTTCGAACCGGCCAATAGGTGTTCCCAGATAGAACCAGGTGCCATCCCGCGCAATGCGCATGTCCAGATCGCCGCAGAACGGCGGGTTCCACAGATGCACCGGTGGTAGCCCACGCCCCTTGCTTGCCCGTACCGATGCGGCGATCCCCTCGGCCGATGGGGTAACAGCTTTTTGTCCGCTCATTGCTTTTGCCATTTCCTCTGCGCACGATACACTTACATTGGAAGTATAAGCCCCTTGAAAGGAATGTCATGTCCGATCCTGCCGATCTGGTCGCCGAGATTGAGGCGCTCGCAGACAAGTTGGCGCTGGCCCGCGCGTCGATCACCCGCCGGTTCATCGGCCAGACCCGCGTCGTCGACCTGACTTTGACGGCCCTGCTGTGCGGCGGGCACGGGTTGCTGATCGGCCTGCCTGGATTAGGCAAGACCCGGCTGATCGAAACCCTTTCGACGGTGATGGGACTGGATGGCAATCGCATCCAGTTCACCCCCGACCTGATGCCCGCCGACATTCTGGGCTCCGAAGTGCTGGACACCGCGGCCGACGGCACCCGCGCCTTTCGATTTGTACCCGGACCGATCTTTTGCCAGCTGTTGATGGCGGATGAAATCAACCGCGCCAGCCCGCGCACCCAGTCGGCCCTGTTGCAAGCGATGCAGGAACGCACCGTTACGGTCGCGGGCGAAGACCGGCCATTGGGCGATCTGTTTCATGTGCTGGCCACCCAGAACCCGATCGAACAGGAAGGAACCTATCCCCTGCCCGAGGCCCAGCTGGACCGGTTCCTGGTACAGATCGACGTCGACTATCCGGACCGCGACACCGAGCGTGACATCCTGATCGCCACCACCGGCGTCCACGAGGACCAGTCCCCCCGGGTGTTCAGCCGCGATGAATTGCTGGCCGCCCAGACCCTGCTGCGGCGCATGCCGGTGGGCGAGTCGGTGGTCGAGATGATTCTGGATCTGGTGCGCGCCTTCCGCCCCGAAGAATCCGAAGCGTCGGACCGGGTTCGCGAAACAGTCGCATGGGGTCCTGGACCGCGCGCGGCACAGGCGCTGATGTTGACGGTGCGTGCCCGCGCCTTGTTGCAGGGCCGACTGGTTCCCAATGCCGAAGACGTGATCGACATGGCCCGGCCGGTGCTGAGCCACCGCATGGCGTTGAACTTCGCTGCCCGTGCACGTGGTGACAATCTGGCCGATCTGATCGAAACCACCGCCACCGGCCTGAGTCGCACCGAGGCGGCCGCGTGACACCAACCCCGACCCTGCGCGAACGCTCCGAGGCCGAAGCCAGCCGCCTGCCGCCGCTTCTGGCGCGGGCGGAACAGTTGGCCGGTACCGTGCTTTTGGGGGAACATGGGCGCAGACGCGCCGGGTTGGGGGACGATTTCTGGCAGTACCGGCCGGCGCAGGCGGGCGACAGCAAGCGGTTGATCGACCATCGCCGCTCGGCCCGGGGGGATCAGCAGTTCGTGCGCGAACGCGAATGGCAGATCGCCCAGTCGGTGATGCTGTGGACAGATCAGGGCGCTTCGATGCGGTTTGCCTCGCAGGATGGCTTGCCGACCAAGGCCGATCGCGCCCGGTTGCTGAGCCTGGCCATCGCGATCCTGCTGGTGCGTGGCGGGGAACGGGTCGGGCTGACCGGTACCGCCCTGCCGCCCCGTCGCGGCAATGCCCAGATCCTGCGGCTGGCGGAGGCCCTGACCGTCGACATGGATCAGGATTACGCCGCACCCGAACACAGGGCGATGATCCCCCATGCACGAGCGGTGTTCGTGTCCGATTTTCTGGGTGACATCGCAGAGGTCGAACTGGCCCTGACCAAGGCCGCTGATCGTGGCGTACGCGGAATCCTACTGCAAATCCTCGATCCAAGCGAAGAACAGTTTCCCTTTCGCGGTCGCACCATATTCGAAAGCGTCGGGGGCACGCTGTCGCACGAGACGCTCAAGGCGGGCGATCTGCGCGACAGGTATCTGACCCGGCTGGCCGAACGCAAGGACCGGCTAGACCATCTTTGCCGTCTGACCGGCTGGCAACTGGGACTGCATCATACGTCGCAAAGCGCCCAGCCGGCCCTGTTGTGGCTGTATCGCGCGCTGGATCGGGGGCGGTCGTGACCGTTCTTGCCGGTATCGGTTTCGCGTCGCCGTGGCTGTTGCTGGGCCTGCTGGCCCTGCCGATTCTGTGGCTCATCCTGCGCGCCATTCCCCCTGCCCCAATTCGCAGGCGTTTTCCCGGCGTTGCCCTGTTGCTGGGGCTAAAGGATGACGAAAGCGTATCCGACCGCACGCCATGGTGGCTGCTCTTGCTGCGGATGCTGGCGGCGGCAGCGGTGATCGTCGGGCTTGCAGGGCCGGTTCTGAACCCGCAAAAGGCGCAGGATGGCGCCGGGCCGCTGTTGGTCCTGCTGGATGCCAGTTGGGCCGGGGCGACACGCTGGCCCGACACCAGAGAGTTTGTAGCGAAACATCTCTCCGAAGCGGGCCGGGCCGGACGTCCCGTATCGGTTCTGCGGTTGAGCGACCCCGAAACGCCGGTGTTTCAGGCCTCGGATGTCTGGCGCAGCCGATTGGCCGGGCTGACGCCCGCACCATGGCAACCCGGACGGGCGCAGATCGACGTGACGCTGGAGGCTTTGAAAACCATCGACCACGGCTTTGACACCCTTTGGATCAGCGATGGACTTGCGTATGATGCGCGCGACACGTTGCTATCCACGCTGGAAACGCGCGGTGCTGTTCGGGTGTTTCAAACCGGCAACGCGGTTCTGGGCCTCTCTCCCGCCCGGTTTGAAGATGGCGCAGTACAATTGACCGCGTATCGGTCGACCCCGGGATCGGAGCGCGAAATCGTCATTCTTGCGCAAGGACGAGACCCCGGTGGCACGATGCGGATTTTGGCATCGGTTCCCGCCCGCTTCACAGCCGGCCAGCGCACTGCACAAGCCACACTCTCGCTGCCATCCGAACTGCGCGCCCGCATTACACGGTTCGAGATTCAGGGTCAGCATTCCGCTGGCGCGCTCAGCTTGACCGATGACAGCCTGCGCCGCCGCGAAATCGCTTTGATCGCCGGACGCGAAGATCGCGAGGGGCTGGAGCTGCTGTCGCCACTGCATTACCTTGAACAGGCGTTGCTGCCCACTGCCGAACTGCTGGACGGTGCATTGCTGGACCTGCTTCCCGCCAATCCGGACGTGATCGTACTGGCCGATGTGGCAACCTTGTCGACCGCCGAAGAGAATGCGCTGGTCGAATGGATCGAGTTAGGCGGAATGCTCTTACGTTTTGCCGGGCCACGTCTGGCCGCCAGCGACATCGGCCGCGATACAGAGGATCCGCTGATGCCGGTGCGCCTGCGCGCGGGGGGGCGCAGCGTCGGCGGCGCGAT
Organism: Sedimentitalea nanhaiensis DSM 24252; assembly: GCF_000473225.1. Taxonomy (GTDB): domain Bacteria; phylum Pseudomonadota; class Alphaproteobacteria; order Rhodobacterales; family Rhodobacteraceae; genus Sedimentitalea; species Sedimentitalea nanhaiensis. The sequence continues at coordinate 3,119,791 of NZ_KI421509.1, read as the reverse complement.
GAGCTGGGGCGAACCCAAGGCGCTGGCCCCTTTTGCCGAGGGTTCGCCGTTTTTTGGACTGTCCTTGCCCGCCGATGTGACCGTCAGCGCCCAGGTGATGGCGCAGCCCGATCCAACGCTGGCCGACCGCGTGATCGCCGAACTGTCAGATGGCACGCCCCTGGTCACGCGCAAACCGCTCGGTCGGGGACAGGTGGTGCTGTTTCACGTCACGGCCAATGCCGAATGGTCCAGCCTGCCGCTGTCGGGCCTGTTTGTCGAAATGCTGGAACGGCTTGCGGTGTCCTCGACCGCAAAGGCACCGCAAGCCGGCGATCTGGCAGGCACGATCTGGACTCCGATGCAGGTGATGGACGGTTTCGGGTCGCTGTCGGACGCAAGCGCATTGCCTGGTGTCGACGGTGCCGACCTGGTCGATGCAGCGGTCGGACCCGGCCTGCGCCCCGGTCTGTACGCCAGTGAAGACCGGCGGCTGGCACGCAATGTCCTGACGGATGAGGCCGACCTGATCCCCGCGCTATGGCCCGACCGGATCCCGGTTCAAGGCCTTTCGGTCGAGCGGGAACGACCGTTGGGTGGTATCCTGCTAAGCTTGGCGATCATGCTGCTGGTGTTGGACGTAATTGCCTCTCTGGCACTGTCGGGGCGGCTGATACCGGGTCGGCTGTCCGCCGTGCTGGCGCTGGCTTTGCTGTCTGCCCACCCCGGACCGGCACATTCGCAGAACAGCGCCGACACTTTTGCCATTGACGCCACAAAAGAACTGGTGCTGGCCCATGTGCTGACGGGGGACAATGGCATCGACCGCGTTGCACAGGCCGGGCTGCGCGGCCTGTCGGACACCCTGTTCTTTCGCACCTCGGTAGAGCCCGCCGTTCCGATGGGTATCGATCTCGAGCGCGACGAGCTGTCGTTCTTTCCGCTGCTCTACTGGCCAATCACCCCGGATCAGCCAATCCCCTCCGCCGAGGCCTATGGGCGGCTGAACGAATACCTGCGTTCGGGGGGGGTGATCCTGTTCGACACCCGCGACGCCGACATTGCCGGTTTTGGCACCGCCAGCCCGAACGGACGCAGGCTGCAGCAGCTGGCCGCGCCGCTTGATATACCGCCGCTGGAACCCCTGCCCGCCGATCACGTTCTGACCCGCACCTTTTACCTGTTGCAGGACTTTCCCGGCCGCCATGGCAGACGCGAGGTTTGGGTCGAGGCCGCACCACCGGATGCCGAACACATCGAGGGGATGCCGTTTCGCAATCTCAACGACGGGGTGACGCCGGTGGTGATCGGCGGCAATGACTGGGCTGCGGCCTGGGCCGTGGATGACAATGGCCGCCCGATGGTGCCGGTCGGACGCGGCTTTGCAGGTGAGCGGCAGCGCGAACTGGCCTATCGTTTCGGGGTCAACCTGGTGATGCATGTGCTGACCGGGAATTACAAATCCGATCAGGTACACGTGCCTGCGTTGCTCGACAGGTTGGGCCAATGACCGGAACCGTGATCTTTGATCCGCTGATCCCCTGGCCCCTGATTACCGCGCTGGCGGTGCTGGCGTTTGCGGGTGCGGCGCTGGCCCTGTGGCGCGGGTTGTCAGGGTGGGCGCTGCGCGCACTGGCGGCACTGGTTCTGCTGGGGGCCTTGGCCGGGCCTGTCTATCAGGTCGAGGACCGTGCCCCGCTGACCGACATTGTGATCCTGCTGGAAGACGAAAGCGCCAGCCAGACTCTGTCGGACCGCTCCGATCAGAGGACCGCGGCCGCTCAAACCCTTGCCGCAGAGATCGCAACGCGAGCCAATACCGAACTGCGCCGTGTCACCATACCCGATGGTGACGGCGATGCCGGAACAGAGTTGATGAGCGCTCTGTCCGCAGTGCTGGCCGAAGAACCTCGCGCCCGCATCGCCGGAATCATCGCGCTGAGCGATGGGCAGGTACACGACATCGACCGCGCGCCAGACCTGCCGGCCCCATTGCATCTGTTATTGACCGGGCTTGACTCCGACTGGGACAGACGGCTGATCGTGCGCAACGCCCCGGCCTTTGCCATCATTGGCGAGTCCGTGGTCCTGACCCTGCGAATCGAGGACAGCGGCGCGGTGCCCCAGGCCGCCGCGACCGCTCCGCTGCAAATTTCGGTCGACGGTGGCGCGGCACAGACCTTCGATGTGCCGGTCGGCCAGGATATTGAACTGCCGGTCACCTTGCCCCACGGCGGGCGCAACGTCATTCAGTTCACAGTGCCCAAAGCCGAGGGCGAGATCACGGATCGCAACAACAGCGCGCTGATTCAGATGAACGGCGTGCGTGACCGGCTGCGGGTGTTGCTGGTTTCAGGCGAGCCGCATCCAGGTGGGCGTACCTGGCGCAACCTGCTGAAATCGGACAGTTCGGTGGATCTGGTGCATTTTACCATCCTGCGGCCGCCTGAAAAACAGGATGGCGTACCGGTCGGCGAACTGTCTCTGATCGCCTTTCCGACACGCGAATTGTTTCTGGAAAAGATCGAGGATTTCGACCTCATCATCTTTGATCGCTACAAACGCAGGGGCATCCTACCCGCGATCTATCTGGACAACGTGGCGAATTACGTGACCAACGGCGGCGCGGTTCTGGTCGCGGCGGGGCCGGATTTTGCCGGGGCTGACAGCATCTATCGCTCGCCCCTTGCCCCGGTGTTGCCAGCCCAACCCAGCGCCCGTGTGATCGAGGAAAAATTTCGCCCCAAGGTGACGGATCAGGGCAAGCGTCATCCCGTCACCGCCGATCTGCAAGGGGACGAAACCTGGGGATCGTGGTTGCGCCAGATCGACGTGACACCGCAATCCGGGTCCGTTTTGATGTCGGGCGTCGACGACCGCCCCCTGTTGATTCTGGATCGGGTCGGTGAGGGCCGCGTTGCCTTGCTGGCGTCGGATCACGCGTGGTTGTGGAACCGGGGCTACGAAGGCGGCGGGCCGCAACTGGAGTTGCTGCGGCGGCTGGCCCACTGGATGATGAAAGAACCCGAACTTGAAGAAGAAGCGCTGTGGGGCGATGCCACCGGTCAGACCATGCGCATTATTCGGCGCACGCTAGAGGATGAAATCGGGCCGGTGACGATTACCAATCCGGACGGATCGACCGACGAAATCACGCTGCAGGAAGTGTCTCCGGGGCGTTTCGAAGCGCTGTACGATGGCCCCGAGATCGGCCTGTATCGTCTGGCCGAAGGAGAGCATGAGACGGTGATCGGCCTAGGCCCCCCAGCCCCGCGTGAATTCGAGGACACCATCGCCTCGGGCGACCTGCTGAAACCGGTGATCGAGTCGATGCGCGGAGGCGTGTTCCGGCTGGAGCACGGATTGCCCGGCCTGCGCGATATACGCGAGGGCCGTCCCGCTGCGGGGCGCGGCTGGATCGGGCTGACGCCGCGCGGTGCCTATGAAACCCGTGATGTGACCCAATCGCCCCTGTTGCCGGCGTGGCTGGTTCTCGTTCTGGCGTCGGCTCTGATTGTTGGCGGTTGGCTGCGCGAGGGCCGCCGATAACACCGGTTTCGGATGCCCGATCAGTTCAGCCGGATCGTCACCCGGTCGGACCGCCCCTTGCGATCGACCACCACCAGCGTTGAAAACCCCGCACCCGGGTTCGGAATGTCAAATTCGGTGTTATACTGTTCAGAAACCAAAGGACGTCCATTTGCCAGCACCAGATATGGACCCACACCGCCGCGCAACTTCATGGTAACGGGTCCGCCCGCGAGATCGAACTGCGCGCCATCGGGTGGGTACAGGAGCGCGGGCGCATCCTCGGACTGAGTGAAATGGGCATTGCGCGAGCGAAAGCGCTGCAACGGCTGCGGCAATGCGGCACTGCCCGGTATCAACGTCGCAGGTGGTGGCGGCGAGAGCGGATCAAACCCGTGTTTCAGACGCCCAAACGCCTCAAACAACAGTGGTGCGGCCAGGTCTGCACCAAAGGCTCCGGGCACAGGCGTTCCATCGGCCCGCCCCATCCAGACGCCGATCACATGTTGTCCGTCATATCCAATTGCCCAGGCATCCCGGTGCCCGTACGATGTGCCGGTCTTATAGGCCAGCACCCCTGCTGGCGCACCAGGCGGCGGGGTCAACCCGGACAGGATATTGCTGACCTGCCATGCGGCAACATCCGACATCATACGCTGCCCCGACTGGGGCGGTGCATCTTTCCGCACGTGCAGCAACGGCCCCTGTCCGCCTTGCGCCAACCCCGCGTAAAGCTGAACCAGATCCTGCAGGCTGATCCCGACACCGCCAAGCGCGATGGCCAACCCGGGTGCGCCTCCGGGCAGCGCGGCCTGTGCACCCGAGCGGTCCAGCGCCGCCATCACCCGCGCCGGACCCAACTCGTGCGTGAGCTTGACCACCGGGATGTTCAACGATTGCTGCAACGCATCGCGTATCCGGATATCGCCGCGAAACTGGCCATCGAAATTGCGCGGAGCATATCGGCCGAACCGGACCGGCCCATCGTGAATCAACGTATCGGGATGCACCAGCCCCTGGTCCATGGCCAATCCGTAGATCAACGGTTTTAGGGTCGAGCCAGGCGAACGGATGGCCTGGGTCATGTCAACATACCCTTGCCGCCCCTGATCCGCGTCATAAGCCGGCGAGCCAACCGAGGCGATGATTTCTCCGGTGCGATGGTTCGCCGCGACCAGCGCCGCGGAAACCCGCGATCCGGCCTGTCGAGCGGCGTCGCCGACCAACTCTTGCAGAACCGTTTGCACCGGCGCCTGTAGTGTCAGATCGATTTTCAGCTGGTCCAGGGCTGCGGTTCGGACCCGGTCCGCAAGGTGCGGTGCGAGCCGGGGAAACGGCCGCATCCTGTCGGGCAAGGGCGAGCGGGCTGCCGTCTCGTCCGCATTTTGAGGCAGGATTTCCCGCTGTGCCGTCCGTGCCAGAACACGGTTTCGGGCGGCGCGCGCCGCTGTTGGGTGGCGATCCGGGCGGCGGCTCTCGGGTGACTGTGGCAGAGCCACCAGCAATGCGGCCTGTCCCTGTGTCAGACGCTGCGGTTCCTTGCCGAACCAGGCCAGGCTGGCTGCGCGAATACCTTCCAGATTGCCACCATAGGGCGCATGCGTCAGGTACAGGGTCAGGATCTGACGCTTGCTCAGCTGCCGCTCGAGCGCAAGCGCCAGGCGGATTTGGCGCAGCTTGCCTGCCCACTTTCCGGTACTGCCGTCCTCGACCAGCCGTGCCACCTGCATGGTCAGGGTCGAGCCGCCGGAAACCGCGCGCCCATGCCACACCGCCTGTGCACCGGCCCGCAACATCGCCAGCAGGTCGACACCGGAATGATTCCAGAATCGCTTGTCCTCGAACCGCACCAGCATCCGCAGATACCCCGCATCCACCTTGTCCAGTTGCGGTGCCAGACGCCAGATACCGTTGCCCACAGTATAGGCGCGCAGCAAGGTCCCCGAACGATCCCGAATCTCGGTCGAGGTCTCGGCCAGGGTCAAGGGCAACTGTGTCGCATCGATCCAATCATCCACCGCATCGCGCAACGCCGCCGTCGTGAACAACAGCACCGTCAGCGCGATCAGGCCGGGACGTTTCATTCCGTCACAACCATACGTGCGGTATCTGTCCGGGCACCGAAACGGGGACGGTACATATCCTCGACCGAGGCCGCCGGGTGATGAAAATCACCCGGTGTCACCGCACGGGCGATATAGGCCAGCGTGATCGGTTCCGCCGTGCGCATGTCCACCGCCGCGATAAACCGGTCGCTGCGGAACTCGGCATGTTCTGCGGGCGATGGTTTCAGCCAGTCCAAAGCCCGCACATCGCCCGACCGCAACAGGTTGGGGTTGTCGATCTCCAGACCGGCAGGCAAAGGATCGTCGATGATCAGGCGGGCTGCGGATTTCTCAAACGGGATGACCCGCAACACGGTCACGACGCGGTCGCCAACCGCGAGGCTGTGCCCTTCAACGGGGGCTCCGTCGATGGTGTAATAGTCGCGGGTGATCGCGTATCCGGTGCCACCCGCCTCTGGCGCAACCACCGGGATGCCGATTGTGGTCAGGGTAATGTCGGCAGCCTGCCCGTCGCGGACGGAAATCGTCATGTCCTGACCGCCGCCCCGCAGAACCTGCACAAAGGCACCGTCACCCGGCACGCCATCCAGCAGCAAACCGGATTGCTCGGGCGTGTCGATCAGTGCCTGCGCGGCCAGGAGAGACCAGGCAGCCTCTTGCGTGGACCGGGGGCCAGCGACACCGGTGATGCGGTCGCTCAGCGCGCTCACATCGACCGCTGCGCTGCCTGCCTCGGTCGCCAGCGCCAGCACACCTGCCGCATCGCGCAACTCGGTGCCATAGTCGGCGCGCCACAGCAGCGGGTCCTCTGTCGCGGTCGCAACGCGCTGTGCGGCGCGGGCGAACATCGCGTCGGCACGGGTCTGATCGCCATAGGATGCCAGCGCGGCCCCCAACTGCGCCGCCGCCAACGGGGTCGCAAAGGCCGACCCTTTGACATCGGCATAATAGCGCAGATCGCCCATCGCCGCAGCGCCTTCGCGGGCCAGCACCATCAGCGCATAGGCGATATCCTCGCCACCGCTGTCAAAGTCGGGCGCATAGTTGATCCGGTTGCGCAGGTTATCCATCGCCAGCCGAAAGGCACGATCCGGCACCGCAAAACCCTGCGCCCGTGCCCGGCTGAGAAAGTCCGAGACATAGGCATCCAGCCAGAAATCCCCCGACCCGGCCTGCCACAGTCCAAAGGCACCATTCGCGGATTGCCGCGTCAGGATCCGCCCAATGGCCTCATCCAGCCGGGCCTGAACCACAGGCCCATCGCCCAACCCGGTCGCACGGGCCACCGACGACAGGTACAGCAGTGGCAGCGCCTGCGATGTGACCTGTTCGGTACAGCCATAGGGATAGCGGTCCAGCATCGCCAGCAACCCCGGCGCATCGAACTTTGCCAATGCGCCAGCCGACAGGATCGCCTTGCCGGTTCCGGAACGCAGATCGGCAAAGACATCATCACTGAAGGCGAATGTTTCGCCCGCGCCCAATGTGAACCGCCGCGTCCGTGCGACCATCGGGTCATTGGCCCGCACCGCCATTCGCAGACTTTGACGCATTTCGCGCCCCTCCGGAGTTGTCAGTACAACGTCGATCATCTGGTCGCCAACGGCTTGAGCCGTGACCGGAACCTGAAAGCTGGCCTTGCCACCAGCGGCAAGGTCGAACGGTTCCGGTGACGCCCCCAGATCCAGGCCTGCACCATCAGTGGCTAACGCCACCTGCATCGTCCCTGCCGGTCCGTCCGCATGCACCACCTCCAGCAGGATGCGGCTGGTGTCTCCAGGAGCCAGGAAATTCGGCAGAGTGGCCGTCACCACCACCGGGTCACGCACCAGCATATCGGTCTGGGCCTGCCCAACCGCTCCATTCGACCAGACGACAGCCATCAGCCGCACCGTACCATTGAATGCGGGAAGGTCGACATCCACCAGCGCGACACCATCCGGTCCGACCCGCACCGGTCCGCTGAAAGCCGCCATCGGGTCCTGCGTTGGCGGCGGCGACTGCAGACGCATCCCCGCCCCATTATCCCCGCCCGACCGCACCGTTCCCAGCGCGCCGTTCATCCCGTCGATCAGTCTGCCGTAGACATCGCGCAATTCCATCCCCAGCCGCCGCTGGCCGAAATAGTGCTGCACCGGATCCGGGCCGCTAAAGCCGGTCAGGTTGAGGATGCCCAGATCCACGGCGGCCAACGTCAACCAGACCTCGTCACCCTGCGCGGCACCGGCAACAGTCACCTGCACCTTCTGCGTCTGACGCGGTTCAGCCACCTCTGGCACATCGATGGCCACATCGAGCAGCTTGCCCACCGGTTCGACACTGGCATGGGCCACGCCGAGCGACCGCGCGGGGTTCTGTCCCGCAGCCACATCCATCGGACGAATCACCGCGGCGCTGACATAGGCGCCGGTGCCCCAATCCTCTGTCACCTTCAGAGGAATTACCGTTTCGCCCGCTGGCACCTCGACGGCCTGGCGGTGGATCAGCCGGTTGGACATTACCGAAATCAGGGCCGAACCCGCAGCGCGCGGCACGATGCGCAGCAGCGCGGTATCGCCGGGGCGATAGTTTTGGCGGTCCAGCGACAGGTCCAGCCGGTCGGGCGTCGCCGATGCATCCGCCGGGGCATACCATCCAGCCTGAAAACCCGCCGAAGCGGCGACATACTCGCCATCCAGCCGCTCGACCACCAGTTCGTACGCGCCCCAATCCACCGGTTGCGCCAGCGCCAGAGATCCATCCACTATGGCCTCGCCAGTGGCGATGCGGCTGCGCCGGGTCGTCGGCTCCCAGTTCCAGTTGCCGTACAGCTGATACCACTGGTACCGCGTTTCGACCCGGTTCAGCGTCCAGCGCACGCGCATTGGCTGTGGTGTCAGATCCGCAGCCAGACCGATGACCTCGAACCGGGCTTCGCCGCCTTCGGGCAGAACGCCCTCAAACATTGGCTTGATCCCGATCACCGGCATCGACGGCAGCACCTGGGCAGTGATTTGCCGCTCGACGGGTCGCCCGGATCCATCCGCCAGCCGCGCCGCGACGGTCAGTTCATACGGCAGTCCCGATACCTCGGTTTCTGGCAGATCCAGCGCCACGCTCGCCTGCCCTTGTACATCGGTCCGTTGGCCGGAAAAATGGCTGCTGACGGGGGCTATTGCAACGTCGTGCCGACCGAACCCGTACCCCGGCCAGTCCGCCAGTTCACGGGCGGCTCTCAAGGTCGCCTGTCCTTCTACGGACAGGTCCGCCCCCGGCGCGCCAAATAGATAGCGGGCCGATATGTCCAGAACCGGACTGTCACTGGCCCGCAGCGGCCCATCCGGCAATGCAAGGTCGAAATCAATCCGTTCGGGCAGAAAATCTTCGACCAGCACTGTCTGGCTGGCCAGAGCCGGAGCGTCCGGGTCGCCGAAAATCTGCAGCCGCCATGTGCCACGCGGAGCGTCCAGGCCGACCGGCAACGCAAAGACATGCCCGCCCGCGACTCCGGCACCCGACACCATGCGCCGATACTCTACCCCGTCCGGGCGGCTGAGGGTCGCAATCACGGGGAGCCCTGCGATGGCATCCGCCGATCCGTCACGCACCAGGATCGTAGCGTGGATAGTTTCGCCCGCGCGGTACGCTCCGCGGTCCGTGGTCAGGAATACGTCCACCGGTCCGGCGGGTGCACGGCCTTCGACGCCACGGTCCGACAGGTCAAAGGCCGGGTCGGTCAGCGACAGGAACCCGATATCATCCGTGCCCTCTTGGGCCAGAACCAGCGCCGGGGCCGCGCCGCCTGTTCCCCGCGTCAATCCGGGCTCAAAGCGCGCAAAGCCATCGGCATCGGTCGTCGTGCTGGCCAACACGGCATTGGCGCGCGACACCAGCGTGACTTCGACACCCGCACGGGGCGCCGCATCTCCCAGACCCCGCACCGCCAGATGCAGCCCGTCTGTCCCCGACATGGTACTCAACCCCAGATCGGACAGAACGAACCACTGGGTGGTTCCCGGATCGTCATAGGGATCTGCCCCCGGCACCCGCGCTGTCAGCGCATAGATCCCGGCGGGTTGCCCCGCAATCGCGTCTCCCAACGGCAGGCGGGTGGTCATCTCGCGGTTCAACTGGTTGCCGACCACAGCGCTGCCTGTCCAGATCTCCTCTGCGATTTCGCTGGCAAAGGTCTGGTCCTGCCATTGCGACAGCGGTCGCCCGAAATAGCCATCCTGCACCGCCCGCAACAGGTTTCGGTCGCTGACCCGTCGCAGGCGCAAATCAACGTCCGTCAGATTGACGGTATCGATCGGAAGCGCCGCATCGTCGGTTTTCGGCAACACATATGCACGACCGGGAAAACGGACGCTGGGGGTCCGATCACGCACATAGTGGGTCAGTTCAACGTCCTTGGCCAGGCCTTCGCCACTGGCCGCCGGCAGCCCGGCGCGCAGGGTCACACGATAGCGCTTGCCATGTTCCACCCCATCGATGCACAGCTGGCTGCCGTCCACCTGCACCACCAGTCCCGCCTGCGGCAGCCGGACATAGGGGTCATAATCGATTCCGGCCTGCACCAACGGCTCGGAAAAAACAGCACAGATGCGCGGGGCTGCGCTGTCGCTTTCGACAGTGCTGTCCTGCACACGAAACCCGTATTTTGCGATCGCACCGCCCAGAGCGCCGCCAATGTCTTCGCGCGGCTGGATTTGCTGCGCCAGCCGCAGGGTCGGGATCATGTCGCGCCCCTGCCCCATCCGTTCGAGAGCCCGCGACAGAACCAGCAATGCGCTGGTCTGTTCTGCCGGGGATCGCCCGCGAAGATAGGCGTTGATCGCAGCGCCGGTGGCACGTTCCGCATTGTTGCGGGCTTCGTCGCTGTTGTCGGTCTGGATTGTCATCAGTAGCCTGGCGTATTCCACCCAGAGATCCGACCGATCGCTGAGCGACACCGCCGCACCGGCCCACCCCGCCGCTTGCGCAATTTTCCCGGCTTCACGGCGCGCGGCTATTGTATCCAGCACCTGAGCCAGATCGAAACTGCCAGCCTGATGGCGCAAGCCCAGATCGCGCCCCAGCGCCATCGCCTTGTCCAGCGCACCGGCACCCAGAAAGCCCAGCTCGGCACGGCGGCTTTGCGCCTGCTCCACAATAGCGGGATCGTTGGCCACCTTGATGGCGGAAATTGCGCCCTCATAGGGCGCCCGTTCGGTGATCTGGCGTTTGGGGAAACAGGCGTTGGACCGGGAGTTGAAGGTAAACGCCGTACACGCCGCAGTTGCGTTACAGGCCCGCACGCAGCTGTCCAGATCGGTGTCAAACAAAGCATCGAGATCGGAGCCGAGGAAATCCATATCGCGGGTCACAACGTACCGATAATCCGGCACCGCTTGCTGCGCCCCAACCGCAGCGACGCAGCCCAGCCAGAGACACAGCGCCCCCCCCACCATTCGACCAAATCGTAGCATGTCTGCCTCCGTATTTTCAGGCAGGTTGACATGGAGCGCACGTCACAGGCAAGGATTCCCGGTCCTGTTCACAACTTAAGCACTTGTTCACCGAGTCACCCGATGCTGCAGTCACCACAACTGCGGAGCCTGCAAGTATGAGCCTTGCCAACAAACTTGCCGAGGAAAGGCGGTCGCGTCTCGCGGCTGAACGTTTGCTGGAACTTAAACAGGCCGAACTGACGGCCGCAAATCGCAAACTCGGGCGCCATGCCCTGGCCCTGACCAGACAGATCGGCGAAACGCAGGCCGAAGTTGCAACCGTTCGGGACGAGAACAAGAAGGTCAAATCCGAACTTGGCGTCGCCCATGAGAAAATCGAAATCGCCGAACGCCGCCTGTGGCACTCGATTCAGACCATCAGCGACGGGTTTGCGGTTTTTGATTCAGACAGCATTCTGCTGGGGGCCAATGCCGCCTATTTCAGCATTTTCGATCAGCTGGAAGAGGTTGCGCCGGGTATCAGTTATGTGCGGATCCTACAGATCCTGACGGACGAAGGCATCATCAACACCGAAGCCATGGCGCCGGATGAATGGCGTGCCATGATGGCAGAGCGCTGGCTGCAAGTCAGCCCGCAACCGATCGTGATGCGTCTGTGGAACGACCAGTATATCAAGCTGATAGATCAACGCGGGCATGATGGCGATATGGTCAGCCTGGGTCAGAACATAACTTCAACCGTCGAATACGAAGCCAAACTCAAAAACGCGCGCATGAAAGCCGAAACCGCCAACCGGGCGAAATCCTCGTTCCTGGCAAATATGAGTCACGAAATCCGCACGCCGATGAATGGCGTCGTCGGCATGGCCGATCTGTTGGCCGATACCCCGCTGGACGAGGAACAAAGGCTCTATGTGAACACCATCAAAAGCTCTGGCGAAGCATTGTTGGTGATCATCAACGACGTTCTGGATTACTCCAAGATCGAAGCGGACAAGCTGGTCCTGCACCCTGAGGAATTCGACCTCGAACGCTGTGTGCACGAGGTGGTGATGTTGTTGCAACCGATCGCGCGCGACAAAGAACTGGCCCTGCTGCTGGACTATGATCTGTTCCTGCCAACCCGTTTCGTTGGCGATCCGGGTCGCATTCGTCAGGTGCTGACGAATATCGTCGGGAATGCCCTAAAGTTCACGCTAGAAGGACACGTGATTATCAGGATCACCGGCATACCGACCAGCAACGACACAGCCAGTGAAATTCATGTCACGGTCGAGGACACCGGCATCGGCATTCCCAAGGACAAGGTCGATCACATCTTTGGTGAATTCAACCAGGTCGAGGACGAGCAGAATCGTCAATTCGAAGGCACTGGCCTGGGCTTGGCGATCACCAGACGGCTCATTGAAATGATGGGCGGGGGCGTCTGGGTCGAAAGCGAAGAAGGCAAGGGTTCATGCTTTGGCTTCAAGATGACCCTGGACCTCGCCAGCGGCGAACAGCCTGCACCACCCTTGTTGTCGAACAATCTGCGGCACGTAATGGTGGTCGATGATCAGGCGACCAATCGGGCCATCCTTGAAAAACAATTGACCCAACTGGGGATCACCGTCACAAGCTGTGCTTCCGGGTCAAGCGCGCTGGACTGCATGAATGCTGAGATTGATCTGGTACTCGGCGATCACAACATGCCCGACATGGATGGGCTGGAACTGGCCGAGGCATTGCGCCAAGGTGCCTGGCCCGAGGTGCCCTTTCTTCTATTGAGCAACAGCGCCAGCTTTGCCCAGAACGATCCCGCGTTCCAGCATGTTCAGGGGGTCTTGCAAAAACCCTATCCCCGCCATGAACTGTTGGCTCGTCTGGCCCGGCTCGACGATGCACCCGACAATCGCACCGAGGCCGAGCCGCCCGCCATCTCGGCAAATGCTCGACCCGCCGCCATATCGCTGGCCGAGGCCACCAGCGTCCCCAAAGCGGAAATTGCTTCCGATGCGGATGCGCCCAGTCCGCCCGGGCCCGGCCCGGTGACGTTCCGGCATGCCCGGCGTCTGCATATTGGTCGCGAGACAAACCCTGTGGCTCCGACACGCGACGCGCCCGCGGAACACTGCAGCAAACCAAGGGCCGTCAACGATTCAGATCCCGCTAGCCCCGAACCGAAGGCCGACACTGACCGCAAGCCGGATGCGGACACCAAGCAAAGGCTGATGAGGGTGCTCGCCGCCGAAGACAATATGACCAACCAATTGGTGTTGCGAAAGATGGTCAAGGAAATGAACATCGAATTAAAATTCGTCAAAAACGGCATAGAGGCCGTGGCGGCGTTTTCCGAGTTTCGGCCTGACATGATCTTTATGGATATCTCAATGCCAAGGATGGACGGCAAAGAGGCCACGCGGGAAATTCGAAAGCTCGAGCGAGCCTGCGGCGGGCATGTGCCGATCGTGGCCCTGACCGCCCATGCCATCGACGGGGACTCTGACGAAATCCTGTCAAACGGTTTGGATCACTATATGACCAAACCACTGCGCAAGGCCGCAATACAGCAAAGGATTGCATCTCATCGTCCGTGTGAAACGCAGCCCGTTCTGCCGGACACCGAACCCTAGATATGCCGACGCGCTACCGCTTTAGCCTTGGTAGGGTCGGACAAAAACCGGATTGTCCGGCGCGGAAAGATCTGGCCTGAACTCATACCCTCCGCTGTCAAAATCGGACAGGGCTGCCGGGTCGCACAAACGGTTCTGAATGATGAATCGCGCCATCGCCCCGCGGGCTTTCTTGGCAAAGAAACTGATAATCTTTGGCGCATCCCCCTTGTCCTCCATGAAGGACGGCGTGATCACTCGCATCTTCAGCGCTTTGGGCACCACGGCACCGAAATACTCCTGGCTGGCGCAGTTGACCAGAACATCGGTCCCGACCCGTTGGGCCTGTGTGTTCAGCGCCTTGGACAGGCTGTCGCGCCAATAGTCGTACAGCGACTTTCCACGTCGGGTTTTCAGCCGACTTCCCATTTCCAGCCGATAGGCCTGAATCGCATCCAGTGGCCGCAACAGACCATAGAGGCCGGACAGGATGCGCAGATGCTCTTGCGCCCACGCCAGTTCAGCGGCATCCAGCGAAGCGGCTTCAAGCCCCTGATACGTGTCCCCGGCAAATGCCAGCGCCGCCGGGCGGGTCACATCCGTCTCTGGCGAGGTGGCAAACGCCTGAAATCTAGCACGATTTAACCGAGCCAGATCCGGGCTGATGTCCATCAGTTTCTGCAGATCTCCCAGGGTCAGGTTTCGCGCGGTTTTGGCAAGCCGGTTGGCATCCGGCAGGAACGCCGGTTCGGTTGTCACGATATCTCGTTCCGCCCAGTCCAACCGCTTGGCCGGAGAAATTACAACCAACATGGCCGCTCCCAGTTTTGTTTTCTATCGACTGATCTAATCTGAGCTGCGCAGAACGTCCAGAAAGGCCGCGCCAAACCGTTCGGCGCGGCGGTCCCCCAAAAGCCGCAGGATCCCATCTGCGTCTCCCGGCTGCATCGCAGCAACCTTGGCCAGTTGCGCAGCCGAACAGCTGAGCGGTTTGTCTATCCCTTGGGTGCCGCGTGTAAGATCGGCCTGGACCGCCAGTAACCGGTCATACAGCGACCCCGCTGACCGCCCTGCAAGTTTGCGCCGCGCCGGGTGCACCGCCTCGGTGGCACCAGTGATCACCGCCAGGAACATATCGCCGTAGCGGTCCAGTTTCTTGGCGCCAACGCCGCTGATCCGGGCCATCGCGTCCAGCGTGGCGGGCCGGGTCTCCGCCATTTCGATGAGCGTGCGGTCGGTAAAGATGACATAGGCTGGTACGCGGGCGGATTCGGCAAGTGCGCGGCGCTTGGCCTTGAGCGCAGACAACAAAGGTGCGTCTTCGTCCGAGACCAGAGATTTGACCGCAGGATGGCGATTGGCCTTGCGTATCGTGTCGCGGCGCAGGCTGATTTCGGCCTCGCCACGCAGGATAGGACGCGCGGCTTCAGTCATGCGCAGAGCTCCGTGCCGCTCTGGGTCCGGGCGCACCAGATCATGCCCCATCATCTGCCGGAACACCGCCTGCCACTGACGTTTATCGTATTCCTTGCCGCAGCCGTAAGTGGGCAATTGATCGTGCTGGCGGGCGCGGATCTTGTCAGTGTCCGCCCCTGTCAAGATGTCGATCAGATGCCCGGAGCCGAACCATTCCTCGGTGCGCAAAATCGCCGACAGTGCCTTGCGCACCGCCGTTGTGGCGTCAAACACCTCGGGGGGGGTATCGCAAAGATCGCAATTGCCGCATGGCCCGGAGTCTTCGCCAAAATAGCGCAGCAGCACCTGACGGCGGCAGGCCAGCGCCTCGGCCAGACCCAGCAGCGCATTCAGCCGGGCGTGATCCGCGGTGCGGCGGGCGGGTGGAGCCAGCCCTTCGTCGATCTGGCTGCGGCGCAATCGGATGTCCTCGGGGCCGAACAAGGTCAGGGTTTCCGCCGGAGCGCCATCGCGACCGGCGCGACCAATTTCCTGATAGTAGGATTCGATGCTTTTGGGCAGGTCCGCATGAGCGACCCAGCGGATGTCCGGCTTGTCGATCCCCATGCCAAAGGCCACTGTCGCCACAACGATAAGCCCGTCCTCGCGGGCAAAGCGGGTTTCGACCAGGCGTCGATCTTCGGCCTGCATGCCGCCATGATAATAACAGGCGCTGTGGTCCGCGTCGTTCAGCGCCCGTGCCAGCGATTCGGTTTTTGCACGCGTGCCGCAATAGACGATGCCCGATTGGCCCCGCCGGGCTGCGGCAAAGTCCAGGATCTGCCGGCGCGGGCCGTCCTTGGCGCCAAAGGCGAGATGGATGTTGGGCCGATCGAACCCGTGCAGAAAGCGGCGCGGCGCGGCACCGTCAAACAGCTTTTGCACGATTTCGTCCTGGGTTTCGGCGTCTGCTGTGGCGGTGAATGCGGCCAATGGCACGCCCAATGTCTTGCGCAATGCTCCTATACGCAGATAGTCGGGGCGGAAATCATGACCCCACTGGCTGACGCAATGGGCCTCGTCCACCGCGATCAGACTGACCCCCGCACGGCGCAACAGACCTTCGGCCGACCCCGCCGCAAGACGTTCGGGTGCCATGTAAAGCAATTTCAGCTCGCCGCGTTCCAATGCCTCGAATACAGCATCGGTTTCTTCGGGCGTATTGCCGGACGTCAGGGCACCGGCGCAAACACCGGCCTCTTGCAAGGCGCGGA
Organism: Sedimentitalea nanhaiensis DSM 24252; assembly: GCF_000473225.1. Classification (GTDB taxonomy): domain Bacteria; phylum Pseudomonadota; class Alphaproteobacteria; order Rhodobacterales; family Rhodobacteraceae; genus Sedimentitalea; species Sedimentitalea nanhaiensis. Next base: position 3,103,529 of record NZ_KI421509.1, on the reverse strand, counting down.
CCTGATCGCGCATCAGCGCAATCAGTGGAGAAATGACAACCGTCACCCCGTCACGCATAAGCGCCGGCAGCTGAAAGCACAGAGATTTTCCACCGCCGGTCGGCATGATGGCAAGGACGTTCTCGCCGTCGGCTACCGCTTGAACGATCTCGGATTGGCCGGGCCTAAAAGCGTCGAACCCGAATACGTCGCGCAAGAGCGGGACAGCGTCCAGCATGCCTGTGGCCTCGTGTTTATTGTCTGTCTGCTCGTTGCGCGTACAGTTTCACACCCGGATTCGTTGAACAAGGCCCGTCAATAGAATGCCGCGGCATTGTTCACCAGAATGATCCGCAAAGCGAAAATACCCAGCAACACCACCAAGGGCGCCAGATCCAGCCCTTGCATCGGCGGCAAAAGACGGCGAACCGGGCCATACAACGGCTCAAGAATACGCTGCAACATGCTCCAGATCTGGGCCACAAGGGGTTGGTGCAGGTTCAGCACCTGGAAATTGATCAGCCAGCTCATGATCACATGCGCGATAATGAAAAACCATACCACGTCCAGGATCAGCATCAGGATTTGAAACAGCGACTGCATGAAGCATCCTCAATTTGTTTGAGGATCACCTAAGGGCACCACGGCAAAAGAGCAAGTGTGCCGCAGGGTTGCAGTTGACGGCCCGTCGTGCCGAGCCAAAGAAAAGGCATCACAAGGAGAATACCATGTTTCCAGTTGTCCGCCTGTTCAAGGATATGCTGTTCGCGCGCCGTCTTCCGCCATTGCCGCTGGATGGCACCCATGTGTCCCGCCACATCTGTTGGCCCTGGGATCTGGATCTTTGGCTTGAACTGAACAACGGCAGGGCGATGACACTGTACGATCTGGGGCGCAGCGTAAACGCTCAGCGCGTCGGGTTGGTCCGGGTGATTGTCAGGCACCGTTGGGGCATGACAATGGCAGGCAGCACCGTGCGGTTTCGGCGTCGCATCCGGGGGTTCGAACGGTTCGAGATGCGCAGCCGGACAGTCTGTTGGGACGATCGATTCCTGTATCTGGAACAATCGATGTGGAAGAGGGACGGCGACTGCGCCAGCCATGTCCTGTTCCGCGCCGCAGTGACGGACCGGAATGGCATCGTGCCACCCGCCCGGGTGCTGGCCGCGATGGGACAGGCAGACACATCCTCGCCCGAAATGCCGGTATGGATCCGAGCCTGGTGTGCGGCGGATGCACACCGTCCCTGGCCGCCGATGCAGGACGCGCTTGATTGATCGCCCAAAGCCCTGTCTTATGCCGATCAAAAGGCGGAGCAGGCATGGCAGCGATTTCGGCGCGCAAGCGTATCTGGGGCTGGTTCTTTTTCGACTGGGCCAGCCAGCCCTATCACACCTTGCTGGTGACCTTTGTATTTGGACCCTATTTCGCCGGGATGGCGGCCGAATACTATGCCACACACGGGTTGGACGGACAGGCCGCAGGAGCCAGGGCACAAGGCCTTTGGTCGCTGTGTCTGACCGTCACCGGGCTGTTGATCGGGTTCGGCGCGCCTGTCCTGGGTGCGCTGGCGGATACGACCGGCAAGCGCATCCCCTGGATCGCTTTGTTTTCGATGATGTATGTGGTGGGGGCCGGTGCGTTATGGTGGACCCTGCCCGACGGCACGGGCATGTGGTTCGGATTGATTGCGTTCGGGTTCGGCTTTATCGGCGCGGAATACGCACTGATTTTCATCAATTCGCAATTGCCCGATCTTGGACCTCCCGAGGAGGTCGGCAAGATATCCGGCTCGGGTTTTGCTTTTGGCTATACCGGTGGACTGATGGCGCTGGCCATCATGCTGTTGTTGTTCGTTGAACAGACCAACGGCAAGACCCTGATCGGGCTGGACCCGGCCTTTGGCCTGGATGCCAGCCAGAAAGAAGGAACCCGATTTGTCGGCCCCTTCTGCGCCATCTGGTACGCAGTTTTCATGATCCCTTATTTCATGTGGATGCGGGACAGGCCGCGCAACCGGCCCACCGGCACCGCCCGCGAAGCCTTTGCGATGTTGGGCAAACTGCTGCGCAGCCTGCGTCACCGGATCAGTCTGTCAGCCTATCTTGGGTCGTCGATGTTTTATCGCGACGCCCTTAATGGCCTGTACGGTTTTGGCGGGGTCTATGCGAAACTGGTGTTGGGCTGGGAAATCACCCTGATCGGGATCTTTGGCATCCTGGCGGTGCTGTCCTCGGCGGTATTCTGCTGGATCGGCGGAGGGCTTGACAAAAAATGGGGGCCAAAGCCGGTCATCATCTTTTCGATCTGGGTTCTGATTCTGGTCTGCCTGACCATCGTCAGCATGTCGCGCGACCAGATCTTTGGCATTGCTCTGGCACAGGGTTCGACATTGCCGGATGCGGTGTTTTTTGTCTGCGGCGTGTTGATAGGCGGGTTCGGCGGCATTCTGCAGGCCTCCAGCCGCAGCCTGATGGTCCGCCATTCCCATCCCGACGCCCCAACCGAGAGTTTTGGCCTCTACGGCCTGTCCGGGCGGGCCACGGCCTTTATGGCTCCGGCCTTGATCGGGCTGTTCACCGCCTGGACAGGCAGTGCCCGCCTGGGCATCTCGCCGGTGATCGCATTGTTTGTCACCGGCCTTATCCTGTTGATCTGGGTAAAAGCAGAAGGAGATCAGACCCAATGACCTTTGTGCGCCTCATCACCGCCCTGTTAGGGGTCGTGCTGGCCATGCCGCTGTCGGCGGCGCCACTGGCCAAACAGCTTTTCGGTGCCGAAAAGTCTGCCAGCAGACAATCCCCTGCCCCCTACGGCAGCTACTCCAAAGGCTGCCAGGCCGGAGCCGTGCAATTGCCCGAGACCGGCCCCACCTGGCAAGCCATGCGACTGTCGCGCAACCGCAACTGGGGGCAGCCGCAAACCATCGAGTTCATCCGGGATCTCAGCCGGGTTGCAGCAAAACAACCGGGTTGGAGCGGATTGTATATCGGTGACATCAGCCAGCCGCGCGGCGGCCCCATGCTGTCCGGACACCGCAGCCACCAGATCGGGCTGGATATCGATATATGGATGCGACCAGCCAACAACCTGCGCCTGTCCCGACAACATCGTGAAAAGATCTCTTCGATCGCCGTAGCCACCAAGAACGGGGCCTATATGACACAGAACTGGAGCAGCGCGCATTACGAGATCCTCAGGGCCGCCGCGTCGGACCGCAAGGTGGCGCGCATCTTTGTCAGCCCCAGCATCAAGGTTCAGCTGTGCAGCGAGGCGCGCGGCAATCGCAAGTGGCTGCGCAAGATCCGCCCATGGCCCAGCCACAACTACCATTTCCATGTGCGGCTGGCCTGCCCGCGCGGCATGCGCGGCTGTATCGATCAGGATCCGCCTCCGCGTGGCGACGGCTGTGCCCAGGCGCAACAATGGGTCAACAATATCCTGAAACCGCCGCCGCCGAAAAAGGCCGATCCGAACGCCCCCAAGCCAAAACCAAAATCCCGCCGCGACTATGTTCTGGCCGATCTGCCCCAGCAATGCGCAGCAGTCCTGCGCGCGGACTGATCGCCGCCCTGATGCTTGCCGGGTGCTCCGCCTCTGCCAATTGTCAGCGGGCGGTGTTTCTGGGGGATTATGCATGGGATCTGCCGCAAGACTGGTTTGGCGGAGTATCGGGTTTGGAACTGTCCGACGACGGGCGCCAGATGGTGGCCATTACCGACCGCGCGCGCGTGGTGACTGCAGAACTCCATCGTCAGGATAACCGGATCACCTCTGTCACGCCGGGCCGCTGGTTTAGGTTGCGCGCACAGAACGGCAAACCCCTGATTGGCAGCACGGTCGATTCTGAAGGGCTGGCGATTGCGGCTGATGGCAGCCTGTTCATTTCGTTCGAGCGCATCCACCGGGTGTCGCAGTATCGCACACCGTCCGAACCGTCGCGGGGCCTGCACCGCCCAACTGCGTTTCGAGATCTGCCCTTCAACGGCGGTTTCGAAGCCTTGGCAATCGATTCCAGCGGGCAATTGTTTGCTGTCCCCGAGAAACATCGCACTGACCAGGGCGAAATTCCCCTGTTCCGCTGGCAGAACGGCAGGTGGTCTCAGCCTTATGTTCTGGGCACAGATGGGCGGTTCCTGCCGGTAGGTGCCGATTTCGGACCCGATGGACGGTTCTATCTGCTGGAACGCGGCTTCAACCTGTTTGGCTTTCGCTCGCGTGTGCGCAGTTGGCGGCTGACGGAAACCGCAGTTCAGGATGAACGCTGCGAGTTGCAGACCGACACCGGCACCCACGACAATCTGGAAGGAATCGCCGCGTGGCGCGATGGCCGCGGCCAGCTGCGCCTGACCATGATCGCGGATGACAATTTCTTTTTCTTGCAGCGCACCGAACTGGTGGAATATGCCCTGACGGATGGGCTTGCCTATTTCTCCACCAGCCGTTAGCAGCGGGTCGCCTGCCAGTTTGGTGGGCCAAGTCGCCGCAACCTTGCAAAAACGGGCATCAAAATGACACGCGCACATCTTCCCGGCATCCTTGCCATGGCCGCCATCGTCGTGGCCTCGAACATCCTGGTCCAGTTCCTGTTCGGCCAATGGCTGACCTGGGGGGCCTTTACTTATCCGCTGGCTTTTCTAGTCACCGACCTGATGAACCGCGTCTACGGTGCCGGTCCGGCCCGCACCGTGGTGTTCATCGGGTTTCTCGTGGGCGTGTTCTGTTCGTTGATCGGTACGCAGATCCACGGCGAATTTGGCCCGCTTGTCACCTTTCGCATCGCTCTGGGATCCGGTCTGGCCTTTCTGACCGCACAAATGCTGGACGTCAGTATTTTTGCCGCCTTGCGTCGCCGCCGCTGGTGGCAAGCGCCACTGGCGTCGACCCTGATTGGGTCATCAGTCGATACGGTCCTGTTCTTTTCTGTCGCCTTTTCCGCCCAATTTGCATGGCTGGAACCGGCCAACGACATTGGGTGGGCCAACGAAGCCCTGCCCCTGCTCGGTCTGGGTCCGATCGTTCCGTTGTGGGTCTCGCTGGCGCTGGCGGATTGGATGGTCAAACTGTCTCTGGCCTTGCTGGCCCTGATCCCTTTCCGCCTGATTGTTCAGCGTTTGGACTCTACGTCGATCCGGCTGTGACGATTTTTCTTGGCGATTCGAAAAAGGCATGCCAACCTGAATGCAACTTCAACAGCAGTAAAGGAGGTGATCCAGTGTCAAGAAAGGTATTGGAGCAAGGAGTCGGAACAGCTTGGGGGGATGCCCGGTAAGGCAACCCTTGGCGGGGATCCCGCCCAAGGCGATCTGGCACAGGTCGATCCGACCCTGCCTCCGAATGACTTTCGAAAGGGCTGCCCGAGTAATCGAGCGGCCCTTTTTGTTGCGTTGCGAACCATGTAACAACACCCCATGCTGCATGTAACCGATGATATTGCGATCCATGACTGGGAGCTGACCGAAAGCTTCGTGCGCGCCTCGGGGCCGGGCGGGCAAAACGTCAACAAGGTGTCCAGCGCCGTCGAATTGCGGTTCGAGGCGGAACGCTCGCCTTCGCTGCCTGCCCCGGTCAAGACCCGGTTGAAACGCCTGTCCGGGCGACGCTGGACCAAGGATGGTGCGCTGGTGATCCAATGCGACGAAACCCGCAGCCAGGCCCGCAATCGCGACATTGCCCGCGACCGGCTGATCGAGTTGATCCGCCGGTCCCTGACCACCCCGAAACGGCGCATCGCCACCAAACCCACCAAAGGCTCTATTCGCCGCCGCCTGCAGGCCAAGAAGGTGCGCGGCGAGGTCAAGGCGCTACGCGGTTCGGTCACCGACGACTGACATTGTGAACTCCATCGGGCTGATCTAACTTGCGGCCAAACCATGCGGGGAGTGCACATGCGACTGAGCGGAAAAACAGCCATCGTCACCGGCGGGGCATCGGGGTTTGGTGCCGGGATCGTGCGCAAGTTCGTGGCCGAGGGCGCGCGGGTGATGATCGCCGACATCAATGGCGATGCAGCCGCTGCCATGGCCTCTGAAATCGGCGATGCCGCTTGTGCACAGTCCGTGGATGTGGGCGATGGGGCATCGGTACAGACGATGGCACAGGCCGCGCTGGGGGTATTCGGTCACCTGGATATCCTGATCAACAACGCCGGCGTCACCCATATGCCGACACCGATGGAAGACGTCAGCGAGGACGATTTCGACCGGGTGTTCCGGGTCAACATGAAATCGGTCTACCTGACCGCGCGCGCGTTGGTACCGCATATGAAATCGCGCCGCAGCGGCGCGATTCTGAATGTCGCCTCGACTGCGGGGGTCTCTCCACGCCCCAATCTGAACTGGTACAATGCCTCCAAGGGGTGGATGATTACCGCAACGCGCACCATGGCCGTTGAACTGGCCCCAGCGGGCGTACGGGTCAATGCCCTGAACCCGGTCGCGGGGGAAACGCCTTTGCTGAAATCCTTCATGGGCGAAGACACACCGGAAATTCGTGCCAAGTTTCTGTCGACCATTCCGCTAGGCCGGTTCAGCCAGCCCGAAGACATGGGCAACGCTGCCTGTTTCCTGTGCTCGGACGAAGCCAGCATGATCACCGGAGTCGCCATGGAAGTTGATGGCGGCCGATGCATATGATCCCCGGCCCTCGCAACCTGATCACCGATGTTCCCGGCCTGCTGGTTGGCAACGCACAGAACGCAGCGCTGAAATCCGGCAGCACGGTCCTGCTGGGCCAGCAGGCCCTGACCGCATCCTATTGCGTCATGGGCGGTGCGCCGGGCACCCGCGAAACCGACCTGTTGGAGCCGGACAAATCCGTGGCCCAGGTCGATGCCATCGTGTTGTCGGGCGGGTCGACCTATGGTCTGGACGCCGCTTCGGGCGTGGTTGCGGGCCTGCGTGACCAGGGGCGTGGGTTTGCCCTGCACAACCTGCGGATTCCGCTGGTGCCTGCGGCAATCATTTTTGACCTTCTGAACGGCGGCACCAAGGACTGGGCGGAAAACCCGTATCCGGCCTTGGGCCGGGCCGCGCTTGACAACGCCACCGCCGACTTTGAGATTGGATCGGCCGGGGCCGGTACTGGCGCGCTGACAGGGATGGAAAAAGGCGGGCTGGGGTCGGCCTCGCTGGTGCTGGACAGCGGCATCACCGTGGGTGCGCTGATTGCCGCCAATCCGGTGGGCAGCGTGACCACACCGGGCGGGCGGCATTTCTGGGCCGCGCCGTTCGAAGTGGGCGATGAATTCGGTGGTCTGGGTCCGGACCCGCGTGCCGGGTTGGGCCGTGTCATCGAAAGCCGCAAACTTGCTGCGTTTGAGCAATTTGCCAACACTGCTGTCGGCATTGTGGCGACGGATGCCCGGGTGACCAAGGCGCAGGCCAAGCGCATCGCCACGGTCGCACATGATGGGCTCGCCCGCGCGATCCTGCCATCGCATCTGCCCAACGACGGCGATCTGATTTTCGCGGTTTCTACGGACGACCGACAGATGCGCACGCCCGAAGCCGATCTGCGCGAAATCGGTCATGCGGCCTCGATCTGCATCGCGCGGGCCGTGGCGCGCGCGATTTTCCATGCCCGGCCCATGCCTGGCGATCTGTTGCCCTGCTGGTCAGACGGCATCTTGCCAGCCAGGGGCTGAACGACTAGCTACGCGGCGCAGTGCAGCATACCGGAACACATACATGGACACTCTCATCCCGGCCTGGGTCGATGGCGACCTGACCCCGATCGACAAACTGGCCGCGCATGTGCAGGGGTTAAAGCATCAGGCCGTGTCGGTTTTTGTCGTGCGCGGCGATCAGATCCTGATCCAGCGCCGTGCCCTGGGCAAATATCACACGCCGGGCCTGTGGGCGAACACCTGTTGCACCCATCCACTGTGGCAAGAGCCGCCGCTGGACTGTGCCCACCGCCGCTTGCAACAAGAGCTTGGTATCGGCGGCCTTGACCCGCAGCACCGCCAGCAACTGGAATACCGCGCCGAAGTCGGGGGCGGTCTGACCGAACACGAGGTGGTGGATGTGTACCTGGCGCATGCCCCGCAGCAACTGGACATACGGCCCAATCCTGACGAGGTGATGGACACCCGCTGGATCGCCTATCGCGATCTTCTGACCGAAGTTTCCGACGATCCCGCACGGTTCACTCCCTGGCTGCGGATCTATCTGCGCGATCACGCAGAAACGATACTGGGCGCTGATCTGGCGAGTGGCTGAGCCACCGCAGGCTTGCACCAATCGGGTTCTGCTGCTTTGCTTGCGCCATCAAGCACAAGGACCATCCGATGACCGTACTCATCGCCGGCGCTGGCATTGCGGGGCTGACACTGGGGCTGACACTACACCAGATCGGTGTGCCTTTTCGCATCGTGGAAGCGACGCAAGAGATCCGCCCGTTGGGGGTTGGGATAAACCTGCAACCCAATGCAGTCCGGGAATTGTTCGATCTAGGACTCGCGCCGGACCTGGAACGGATCGGCGTCCAGACGCGGCAGATCGGCTTTTACTCCAAATCGGGACATCTCATCTGGGAAGAGCCGCGCGGGCGACGGGCGGGGTATGCCTGGCCACAATATTCGGTGCATCGCGGGCAGTTGCAGGTCATGTTGTATCAGACACTGATCGCGCGCGCCGGGGCGGATTGCCTGCGCACCGGCGCGCGTGCCGCCGGGTTTTCAACCGGAACCGACGATGCCCAACTGCAATTACAGGGGGGCGAGACGGAAAGTGGCGATCTGCTGATCGGAGCGGATGGCATCCACTCGGCGCTGCGGGCGCAGATGTATCCGGACGAGGGCGCACCGATCTGGAATGGCCAGGTGTTATGGCGTGCCACGACGCAGGCTCCGGTCTATTTCGGTGGCGGCGCGATGGTGATGATCGGCCATGACAGCCTGCGGCTGGTGTCCTATCCGATCACCGATCCGGACCCCCGGACCGGGCTGGCAACGATCAACTGGATCGCCGAAAAACGGTTCGACCCGGCCATCGGCTGGCAGCGCGAAGACTGGAACCGTGCGGCGGATATCTCTGATTTTATCGATGACTTTTCGCAGTGGCGGTTTGAATGGATCGACGTGCCGGCGCTGATACGGGGCGCGCAACAGGTGCTGGAATACCCGATGGTGGACCGCGATCCGCTGCCGCGCTGGACCGAAGGGCGCGTGACATTGATGGGGGATGCCGCCCATCCGACCTATCCGGTGGGCAGCAACGGCGCGAGTCAGGCGATCATAGACGCCCGCGTGATCGGCGCGAAACTGCTGGAGCATGGGCTGACACCTGCGGCGCTCACTGCTTACGAGTCCGAGATGCGCCCCATCACCACGCGGGTGGGTCTGGCCAATCGGGGCAGCGGTCCGGACGCGATCCTGCAGCGGGTCGAGGAGTTGTGCGGCGGGCAATTCGACGACATCTCGCAAGTGATCCCGCTGCAGGAATTGCAGGATCATTCGGACAAGTACAAGGCGCTGGCCGGGTTCTCGATTGAAGAATTGAATGCAAAACCGCCGATCATCGAAACGGGTGTCCGCATCAGTTAACCGACCGAAAGACCGGGTTGTTGTTGGCCTTGTACAGCCGCCAACAAGGGAATACCGGTCCAGCCCCCGCTTTCCGTGCAGCACCCGACCAGTCCGCCAATGGCATTTTCGGCCGTCTCCGAAACGCGTTAATTCTGCCAGGCACAGATGCCCAACGTCGCGCCATCGCCCGGCGCTTCGTCAGCCGGGACAAGTTGCGAGACGCCATCCCGGCAGATCACCAGCTTGTCCCCCATGCCGGCCATGTCGACCAGGATCTGATCCCAGTGGCGATATTGAACGTCGTGACCGCCGTCCGGATAGTCCCGCCGCACAGCCACGTTGGAATAGACCTCGGCCCAGCGGTCGGCATTTGCCGGCGTCACCTGCGTATCCTGACCGCCCTGGTAGATATAGACCGGCGCGGACACCTTGGACACGTCGGGCAGTGGCAGGGTGCAATAGCGCATGAATTCGGCGACTTCGGCCTGACCGCTGCCCTTTTGCCCGGCGATGCCAAAGGTCCGCGCGCCGTCATCGGCGGCAGCTGATCCAAAACCGGGAATCTTGTGGGTCGGGCTCTCTGCCGGAAACCCCCACCATTTCAGCGGGTGCGCCGCAAAGTCGTCGAAGATTTCCGACATCTTGGCTTCGCCCGCCTGGCAAAGGCCCGATGGCGTTGCCAATGCGGTCGCGGCAGCCAGATGGATCGACCGTACCCGGTCGGCGTTCTGCGCCGCAAAGGCCGCGCTGTACGGTCCACCACCGGAAATCGCCAGGATTGCCACATCCCGAATTCCGAGGTGATCGAGAACCGCGGTCGCATCAGCCGCATAGTCGTCGAATGACCAATTCTCGGCAGGATCGGATTGTCCGAACCCGGCGCGCCCAACTGACACCAGGCGCAGGTCAAGCGACTCGCGCATGGTGCGCAAAAAGTCCGTCAAACGGGTGACGGCCGCACTTGTACCGGTACCGCCAATGAACAGAACGGCCTGACCATTCTCTGGACCGGTATCGACGAAGGCAACATTCCGCCCATCCGGCCCAGTCATCGTCTGGACCACGGGGCCCATATAGTCGAACGTTTCAGGCAGGTCGATTTCGGCACGGGCAGCGCCGGAAACGGTAAGGGTTGCCAAAAATACGGTTACGGCTCGCAGCATCGTTAATTCCCCCAAATGCGTGGCATGCCTGACTGCGATACCGGATCGTCACAATCATGATTATCCGGCCGCAACCAGAGTGGAATGGCCAGTGTAACACCGCCCTTGCAGCAGGCAACTGCCGCGCCGCCGCCGCTGGGCCGATATGGCTGCGGTTACAGGGCCATCGCACACCCCCTCGGGCATATCGCTCTTTCAATTTTTGCGAAACTCCTGTAATGCGCGGAAATCTGAGACGTGGTGCCCGGACCCCGGTGCCGTGAAGGATTGATACAAGGGGTCGGCGGCAATGGGGCCGCCATTCAAACGCGAGACCCGGAGGGCCGGGAGTGCTCGCATACAGGAAACGATAGATGTTTAAAGTAACGACAAAGTCGATGCAGTGGGGCGAAGAGACGCTGACACTGGAAACGGGTAAGGTTGCCCGTCAGGCCGATGGCAGTGTCATCGCAACCTTGGGCGAAACCAGTGTCATGGCCAACGTGACCTATGCCCGCAAGCAGAAACCGGGACAGGATTTCTTTCCGCTGACGGTGCATTACCAGGAAAAATATTATGCTGCCGGCAAGGTGCCTGGCGGCTTTTTTAAGCGCGAAGCGCGCCCGACCGAAAAAGAGACCCTGACCGCGCGCCTGATCGACCGTCCGATCCGCCCGCTGTTTGTGCCCGGCTTCAAGAACGAAGTTCTGGTAATGTGCACCGTGCTGTCCCACGATCTGGTCAATGACCCGGACATGGTTGCGATGATCGCCGCCAGCGCCGCGCTGACGCTGTCAGGCGCGCCTTTCATGGGGCCGATTGCCGGCTGTCGCGTGGGCTTTGAGGATGGGGACTATGTCCTGAATCCGACCGTAGACGACATGCAGGACCTTCGTCTGAACCCGGAACAGCGTCTGGATCTGGTTGTCGCCGGAACCAAGGACGCGGTCATGATGGTCGAGTCCGAAGCCTATGAGCTGTCCGAAGCCGAAATGCTGGGCGCTGTGAAATTTGCCCACGAGCAGATCCAGCCGGTGATCGACCTGATCATTGCTCTGGCCGAAGATGCGGCGAAAGAGCCGTTTGACTTCCAGCCGGTGGATTACTCTGACCTGTACGAGGCCGTGAAGGCCGCTGGCGAAACCGAGATGCGGGCCGCCTTTGCCATCGCCGACAAGCAGGAGCGCACCGCCGCTGTTGCCGCCGCACGCGAGAGCATCCTGTCCAAGCTGAGCGAAGAACAGCAGGAAGACAGCAATTTGGGGTCCGCCCTGAAAAAGCTGGAAGCCGGCATTCTGCGCGGTGACGTGGTTAAAACCGGCAAGCGCATCGACGGGCGCAAAACCGATGAAATCCGTGATATCGTTGCCGAAACCGGTCTGCTGCCCCGCACGCACGGCTCGGCGCTGTTCACCCGTGGGGAAACCCAGGGGCTGGTCGTCACCACGCTGGGCACCGGCGATGACGAACAGTTCATCGACGCGCTGCATGGCAACTTCAAATCCAACTTCCTGCTGCACTACAACTTCCCGCCCTATTCGGTTGGTGAAGTTGGCCGGGTGATGGGTCCGGGCCGTCGCGAAATCGGCCATGGCAAGCTGGCCTGGCGGGCGTTGCAGGCGGTTCTGCCGGCCAGCACCGACTTCCCCTATACCATCCGCGTGGTGTCCGAGATCACTGAGTCCAACGGGTCCAGCTCGATGGCGTCGGTCTGTGGCGGCTCGCTGTCGATGATGGATGCGGGCGTGCCGCTGAAAGCACCGGTGGCTGGCGTTGCCATGGGGCTGATCCTAGAAGACGACGGATCCTATGCGATCCTGTCCGACATCCTGGGTGACGAAGACCACCTCGGCGACATGGACTTCAAGGTTGCGGGAACCGAGAATGGCATCACCTCCCTGCAGATGGACATCAAGATCGCGGGCATCACACCCGAGATCATGGAGAAAGCTCTTGAGCAGGCCAAGGCCGGTCGCATCCATATCCTGGGCGAGATGAACAAGGCGCTGTCCGGCGCTGCGGACTTCTCGATCCATGCGCCGCGCATCGAGACCATGCAGGTGCCGACCGACAAGATCCGTGAAGTCATCGGATCGGGCGGCAAGGTGATCCGTGAGATCGTCGAAGTGTCCGGTGCAAAGGTCGATATCAACGACGACGGCATCATCAAGATCGCCTCGCCCAATGCCGAAGCCATCCAAAAGGCCTATGACATGATCCATTCGATCGTGGCCGAACCGGAGGAAGGCAAGGTTTATACTGGCAAAGTGGTCAAGATCGTCGACTTCGGGGCCTTCGTGAATTTCTTTGGCAAGCGCGACGGTCTGGTCCACGTGTCCCAGATCGAAAACCGCCGCCTGAACCATCCTTCGGACGTTCTGAAGGAAGGCCAGGAGGTCAAGGTCAAGCTGCTGGGATTTGACGATCGCGGCAAAGTGCGCCTGTCGATGAAGATGATCGACCAGGAGACTGGCGAAGAGATGAAGAAAGAAGAAGCCGCCGAGTAACGGTTGCCTTGAACCGACAAAGGAAGAGCCCCGGATTTGGTGTCCGGGGCTTTTTCGTGCAACATGTCATCATTTGTCGGGATTGGTGAAACTGGAGTTTCACAAGGGAAACTGAAAAATGACATTGCACAAAACATCTCTCTTGATTGCAGTTCTCGCAGCATTTTCCGCAGTCGTGACACCCGCTGACGCGGCGGGGTTCAAACGGATCAAATCGGCGGACGACTTCAATAGCAAAATTGTTGGCAAGACATTGGCGAGTGGAAAAAGTGCATTCGTCCTGCAGCCCAACGGCGCGATAACGGGCTCTTCGCCGGGTGGAAAAGTCGTAGGAAAATGGAACTGGCAGAAGGGATATTACTGCCGCGCCCTGCGCATCGGAAAAAAGGAATATCCCTCCGACTGTCAGACCGTTTATTTCGACGGCAGTGATTTCTATTCGGTCGGACAGCAAGGCAAGGGCGACAAAAGCCCGGTGTTCTCGGTCAAATAGACACGAGACCGGCGCAACCACAGGATCGTGGTGGACATGCAACATGCTCTTTCAAAGGGATTGTTTCCGCTGTAGTCACTAGTCATGCGGTCGCTTATCATTCACATGTCCTCCAGCATCGCCCGGCGACCCAATGCAGAGCGTTTGCGGGACATGCTTCCCCAGGCCGAGTTGATCGAGGCCGTCGACGGGCGCAATCAGACGAGCATACCAGATGTCGCAACCCTGCCCGGCAACCTGCATCGGCCGCATTATCCCTTTCCCCTGCGCCCGGCCGAGATCGGGGTGTTCCAAAGCCACCGGCGCTGCTGGCAAACAATCGTGGATCGGGGCTGGGACTGGGCGCTGATCGCCGAGGATGACTTGCAGGTCGATCCCGAAAAACTGGCCACCGCGTTGGATCTTGTCGCCCGCCACGGGTCGGTTGACATGTATGTGCGCCTGCCAGTCAAGGCACGCGAAACCCCGGCGCAGGTCCTGGGCAGCGCGGGCGACATGCAGTTCATCCTGCCCCGTGTGATCGGGCTGCAATGCATCTGTCAGGTGGTGGGGCGCCACGCTGCCGCCCGTCTGCTGGCGGTGACCGCCGCAATCGACCGTCCGGTGGACACGCTGTTGCAGATGCACTGGGTGACCGGCCAGCCGATCCACGCGATCCTGCCCAACGGCAATGCCGAGGTCGCGCATCAGATCGGCGGCTCAACAATTCAGGTCAAGACACGCGCTGCGGGCAAACTGTTGCGTGAACTGAACCGAGCCTGGTATCGGGCGCAGGTTGCCCTGCGCCCACAGAAACAGTGAATGCCCCAGGGGGACGCGTCAACGCCCCCGGCTGACTGGCCCTAGGCCGGGGCTTTGGTCTTGCGCAGATAGGGAAAGATCGTCTCGAATTCGCCAAACTTTTCCTTGGCATCCGCGTCGCTGACCGAGGGCGGGATGATGACATCTTGGCCAGGCACCCAGTTGGCGGGGGTGGCAACGCCCTTGTCCGACATCTGAAGCCCATCCAGCGCACGCAGGATCTCGGCAAAGTTACGCCCCACCGTCATCGGGTAGGTCATCGACAGTTTCAGTTGCTTGTCCGGCCCGATGATGAAAACCGACCGCACCGTGGCGCTGTCGGCAGGGGTGCGGCCATCGGGCAGATAGGCCTCGGCGGGCAGCATGTCGAACGCCTTGGACACAGCCAGCCCCTCGTCGGCAATGATCGGGAAACCGGCGGCTGCGTTGCCGTATTTCTCGATGTCGCCCTTCCACTTCTTGTGGTCCTCGACACCGTCGACCGATACCCCGATCACCTTGGTGTTGCGGCTTTTCCATTCCTCGGCCAGCTGAGCGACAGCCGAGAATTCCGTGGTACAGACCGGAGTGAAATCTTTGGGGTGGCTGAACAAGATCGCCCAGCTGTCGCCGATCCAGTCGTGGAACTGGATCGTGCCCTGATCCGTTTCGGCGGTGAAATTCGGAACCGTATCGTTGATGCGCAAACCCATATTGTTCTTCCTTTAGTCAGTAAAATCCGTGACGACTCGGCGTCAGAGCCAAAATAGTCCTATCGCGGCTCTGTTACATCCCCTCTCTTGCTCTGCTTGCACAGCAGTGACAGAGTGCCGCGAATCCCCGACCGTCCGGTCGGGACAGTGGCAGATACGGGAGATCGAACCATGATCGAGAAACGCGATTTTTACATCAACGGGCAATGGGTGGCCCCGGCGCAGACGAATGATTTCGAGGTGATCGACCCGTCGACTGAAGAACCCTGTGCCGTGATCTCGCTGGGGGGCGAGGCCGACACCAACGCCGCAGTTGCCGCCGCCAGGGCTGCGCTGCCCGGTTGGATGGCGACACCGGTTGGCGAACGCATCGCGCTGGTTGAAAAACTGATCGAGGTCTACCAGACCCGTACCGAGGATCTGGCCCAGGCGATGAGCGCCGAGATGGGAGCCCCGATCGACATGGCGCGCAGCCAGCAGGTCGGCGCCGGTGCCTGGCATCTCAGCAACTTCATCAAGGCCGCCAAGGCGTTCGAATTCGACCGCCCTCTGGGCGATCACGCCCCCAACGACCGCATCATCCACGAGGCGGTTGGCGTCGCGGCCCTGATCACGCCCTGGAACTGGCCGATGAATCAGATCACGCTCAAGGTTGGGGCGGCGGCGATTGCAGGCTGCACGATGGTCCTGAAGCCGTCCGAGCAAAGCCCGCTGAACGCGATGGTCTTTGCCGAGATGATGCACGAGGCGGGCTTTCCGGCCGGGGTGTTCAACCTGGTCAATGGCGATGGAGCAGGCGTCGGCAGCCAGCTGAGCGCACATCCGGATGTTGATATGGTCAGCTTTACCGGCTCGACCCGCGCTGGCACGGCAATTTCCAAATCCGCCGCCGATACGTTGAAGAAGGTGCATCTGGAACTGGGCGGCAAAGGGGCCAATGTCGTCTTTGCCGATGCCGACGACAAAGCGATCAAGCGCGGCGTGCTGCACATGATGAACAACACCGGCCAATCATGTAACGCGCCCAGCCGGATGCTGGTGCAACGCGATATCTATGACCAGGCGGTCGAAACCGCTGCCGAAGTCGCCAAGGCGGTCACGGTCGGCAACGCCCATGACGAAGGCCGCCATATCGGTCCGGTGGTCAACGATGTGCAATGGGGCAAGATCCAGGATCTGATCCAGAAGGGCATCGACGAGGGGGCGCGGCTGGTCGCGGGCGGCACCGGTCGGCCAGACGGGCTGAACAAGGGGTTCTATGTCAAGCCGACGGTGTTTGCCGACGTGAACAACCAAATGACCATCGCGCGTGAAGAGATCTTTGGCCCTGTGCTGTCCATGATCCCGTTTGACACCGAGGAAGAAGCGATCGAGATCGCAAACGACACGCCCTATGGTCTGACCAACTATGTCCAGACCCAGGATGGCACCCGCGCCAATCGCATGGCGCGCGCGCTGCGGTCGGGCATGGTGGAAATGAATGGCAAGCCCCGCAGCGCCGGATCTCCATTTGGTGGCATGAAGCAATCCGGCAATGGCCGCGAAGGCGGCATGTTTGGCATAGAAGATTTCCTTGAGGTCAAAGCCGTCAGCGGCTGGACCGTCGACTAAAGCGTTTCGACTTTAAATTGTGTCATCGGGTATCACCTATCGCGTTGAAATCTTTGTTTTCAGGCCGTGATAGGTGATACAGGTTTAAGTCGAAATACTCTAAGCGCACCGCTGGAATCGTTCGCCACGCAAAAGCCCGGCGCAGATTTCCTGTGGCGGGCTTTTGCGTGGCAGGCGCACATCGCCGTCATTTGCGCCTGCGGGCGACCTTGCGTTTGATCTTGTCGGTTTTGCGTTTTCCGCGCACGGCCTTGCGGCGCGGGCTGCGACCGGCAGGGGACTGGCCCTTTGGCATGGGCTTGTCCTCGACCGTGAGCAGCTCCAGTTCCAGCCCGCCGGTGACCGGCGTGGCCTGGGCCAGGCGCACGGTGACACGTTGGCCGATGCCGATGATAAACCCGGTATCGGCCCCCATCAGAGTGCCCGCTTCGCGGTCGAAATGGAAATATTCGCGCCCCAGCGAGCGGACCGGGATCAGCCCGTCAGCCCCGGTCTCGTCCAGCTTTACGAATGCGCCGAACCGGGCGATACCGCTGATCCGACCTGAGAACTCATTGCCCACACGTTCGGACAGATAGGCGGCAAGATAGCGGTCCGTAGTGTCGCGTTCGGCCATCATCGAGCGGCGCTCAGTGTCCGAAATCTGCTCGGCGGTGCGCTCCAACCGGTCGATATCTTCGACCGACAGGCCGTCCTTGGGTCTCCCCCCGCCGACAGTTTCCGCACCCCAACCATGCGCCGTAATCAGCCCCCGGTGCACGATCAGGTCGGCATAGCGCCGGATCGGCGAGGTGAAATGCGCGTAATGTTGCAAGGCAAGGCCGAAATGGCCGAAATTCTCCGGGCTGTAATAGGCCTGCGTCATCGAACGCAGGGTCGACATGTTGATCAGTTCGTCATTGTCGCTGCCCTCGGCGGCCCGCAGCAGGGCGTTCAGGTGCCGAGTCTGCAGCACCTGCCCCTTGGCGAGATTATACCCGGCGGCCTGGGCCACCTCGCGCAGACTGTCTAATTTCTCGGGCGATGGCTCTTCGTGCACCCGAAACAGCAGCGGCGAACGTTTGGCGATCAGCGTTTCAGCCGCCGAGACATTGGCCAGGATCATGAATTCCTCGATCAGCCGGTGCGCGTCCAGCCGTTCGCGGAAACTGACCGAGGTCACGGTACCGTCCTCGTCCAGTACGATCCGACGTTCGGGCAGGTCCAGATCCAGTGGCTGACGCGCGTCACGGGCGCGGGCCAAGACCGCGTAGGCGGCGTAGAGCGGTTTCAGAACCGCATCCAACAAGGGGCCGGTGCGATCGTTCGGGGTGCCGTCAATGGCCTCTTGCACCTCGCCGTAATGCAGCGACGCGACCGAGCGCATAAGCCCGCGCACAAAGCGATGCCCGATCTTGTTGCCATCCTTGTCCAGTTGCATGCGCACTGTGATGCAGGCGCGCGGCACGCCCTCGTGCAGCGAACACAGATCCCCGGACAGTCTGTCGGGCAGCATGGGCACCACGCGGTCGGGAAAATAGCTGGAATTGCCACGTTTGCGGGCCTCGCGGTCCAGCGCGCCACCGGGACGCACATAGGCTGCGACATCGGCAATCGCCACCCAGACAACGTGGCCATCGGGGTTCTTGGGGTCGTCATCGGCCTGCGCGAAACAGGCATCGTCATGGTCGCGCGCATCCGCCGGATCGATGGTGATCAGCGGCATGTCCCGCAGGTCTTCGCGCCCGTTCAGCCCCTGCGGCGTGCAGCCGTCGGCCTCGGCGATGACGTCATCCGGAAACTGGTCCGGGATGCCGTGTTGGTGGATGGCAATCAGCGACACCGCGCGCGGCGCACTGGGATCACCCAGTCGGTTGACAATGCGCGCACGCGGCAGGCCCATGCGCTGTTTCGGGCCGGCCTGTTCGGCCTCGACCAGCTCGCCATCCCTGGCGCCGAAACGGTTGTCCTCGGCCACTGTCCATTCAATGCCCTGCGCCTTGTCGATGGGAACAATACGCCCACCTTCCGCACCTTTGCGGAACACACCCAGAATGCGTTTCGGGTTGGTGCCGATGCGCCGGATCAGCCGGGCTTCGTAATTGTGATCCTCGGCGGTCACCACGGTAAGACGGGCCAGAATCCGGTCGCCCTGCCCCAGGGCGGGATCAGAGGCACGCGGCACCACCAGCACGATCGGCTCGACCCCCTCGCCATGCCATTCCAACGGACGCGCGAACAGATCGCCATCGGCATCGGGCTCTTTGATCTGCAACACGCTCACCGGCGGCAACCGTTCCGGGTCGCCATAGGATCGCTTGCGCCGGGCGAGATGGCCCTCGACTTCAAGTTCCTTGAGGATCCGCTTGAGGTCGATACGGTCCGACCCCTTGATGCCAAAAGCCTTGGCAATATCGCGTTTGTTGGTTTGGGTCGGGTTGGCCGAGATCCAGTCGAGAATTTCGGCCTTGCTGGGAATGCGCGTCATGGCTCCGACCTACCATGCCACTGCGGTTGCGTCATCGGCAAAAGTGACAGCGGCCGCCTGTGCGCGGCGTTTTCCGGTCAGGCGAAATAATCCCCCAGAATACGGCTGTAAATCGCCTTGAGCTGATGGATATGCGCCACCTCGACCCGTTCGTCGACCTGATGCATGGTCTGGCCCACAAGCCCGAATTCCACAACCGGGCAATGATCCTTGACGAACCGCGCATCCGAGGTGCCCCCCGTGGTCGACAGCACCGGTTGCACCCCGGTTTCGGCCTGAACCGCGCCCGCCACAAGGTCAGACAACGCGCCCGGCGGGGTCAAAAAGCTCTCGCCCGAGATTTTGATCGTCATGCCGACCTCGACCCCGAATTCGGCTGCGACCGCGTCCGCCTGCGCCCGCAGCCAGGCCGAGAGGTCCGCCCCGGTATGGGCATCGTTGAAGCGGATGTTGACTGTGCCGCGACATTGCGCGGGGATCACGTTTGTGGCCGCGTTACCAGTATCGATCGACACAACGGCGAGAGTCGAGGCATCAAAATGTTCGGTGCCGCCATCCAGTGTGTGACTGGCCAGCCGGTCCATCAACCGTGCCATCGCGGGCAACGGGTTGTTGGCGCGATGTGGATAGGCAGAATGCCCCTGCACGCCGATCACCGTGAACCAGGCGGTCATCGAGCCGCGTCGGCCGATCTTGATCATCTCACCCATGGTTTCAGGGCAGGTCGGCTCGCCCACCAGGCACACTGACATTGCTTCGCCGGTGGATTGCATGTGATCCAGAAGGGCGGCGGTGCCGTCGACTGCATCGCCCTCTTCATCCCCGGTGATGGCCAGAATGATGGCCCCGTCCGGCGGCGTGCCACGGGTGAAATCGATTGCTGCGGCGACAAAGGCGGCAACCCCGGATTTCATGTCGCTCGCACCGCGCCCATATAGGACGCCGCCTTTCACCTTGGCTCCGAAGGGCGGCATGGTCCACGCCGCTTCGTCGCCCAACGGCACCACATCGGTATGGCCGTTAAAGCCGAATGTGCGGGCGTGCCCCTTGGCCCCCCAACGCGCCAACAGATTACTGACTCCGCCGCGGTCCACGCGGGTACAGTCGAATCCGGCCACGGTCAGTTCACGCTCCAGCAGTTCCAATGCCCCGCCTTCATTGGGCGTGACCGATGGGCATTGGATCAGGCGCGCAGTCAGATCAACTGGGTCAGTGGGCATCGGGGCTTCCTCTTCATCGGGTCGGCTGGCTCAGGTATCGTCGCCAAAGAACGGTGTCACCTGCGCAACGATCACGGCATTCTCATCCAGCGCCCTTTGCATAAGCGCGCGCTCCTCGGCATCGATCTCGTGTCCCTCGGCTTCGCGTTCGGCCAGGGTGCCATGGCCGGTGACATCCAGCGGCGCGGTATCGGCCTGCTTCAGGATCGCCACGGTCTCGCGGACCGCTTCGGCCTCGTCAATGCCGCTGGCAAAACACATCAGCGCAGCCCCGGTCGCACCCTTGGGCAGCCCGTCGCCCGCCTTGCGACCAATCTGCACGACGAGGGTATAGACCTGCTGGCGAGAAGGTTTCTTGATGTTCATGCCGGGGCCATAGCGGTGCCGGGCGGCGGCGGTCAAGCGCAACAGCTGCTTTTGCGTCGAATTCTGGCTTCCTTTACCCGACAAGGTCGCGTCAACGCTCGTTCAAGTATCTGATTTTTGTCAATTTTTAGAAAAACCATGGGACCAAAAATGACGATCGGTAAAGGTTTTTGGCTCATCTAGGAACTGACCCAACTACAACCGGAACGAGCGTCTCTTATGCCTACAGCCTCGGAACTGCCAATCGATACCTCTGCCACTGCGCAGCAGATGGCCGAAACCATTTTCGGAGACAGCATCAAGATCGTTTCGGCCAGCTACACTGGGGCCGATACGGCTTCGGGCATCTACACCAACGGTGATTCGGTTGCCGGCATGCTCACCCCCTCGGATACCGGCGTGATCCTGTCCACAGGCAATGCCTCGGACATTACCCAAAGTTCCGGGGATGCCAACAGATCTGCCAGCACCTCGACCGATCACAACCGCGCCGGCGACCAGGATCTCGAAGACATCGCCGGAGCCAAGACTTATGATGCGGCGGTGTTTGAATCGACCTTCATCCCCGAGGGGTCCGTTCTGACCATGCAGGTCACGTTCTCATCCGAGGAATACCTGGAATATGTCAACAGCGGCTTCAACGATGCGGTCGGTGTCTGGGTCAACGGCGTCAAGGCCGAGCTAACGATCGGGGATGGCGACATCACCATCAACAATATCAACGACCAGACGAATTCGAATCTGTATGTCGACAATCCCGCCAACGCCGAAATCGCGAATACCGAAATGGATGGTTTCACCGCGACCCTGACCTTGAAGGCACCGGTAATACCGGGCCAGAATAACACGATCAAGATTGCTATCGCGGATGGCGGTGACAGCGCTTATGACAGCAACCTGCTAATCGCGGGTCACTCGGTTCAGACCGCGCTGGTTGCGGATGATGATGCGCTGACCGTCTATGGAACCGCACCCGGTACGATTGACGCGCTGGCCAATGATTCCTCGACCGCCAGCGGATCTCTGACGATCACCCACATCAACGGGCAACCAGTCAGCGCCGGCGATACGGTCACCCTGCCGACCGGCGAAAAAATCACGCTCAACGCCGACGGAACCTTTGAAATCGTTTCGGATGGCGATGACGAAACCAACACGTTTTCCTATGCGGTCGAGGATTCCGAGGGCAATACCGACACCGGTTTTGTCACCCTTACCACGGTTCCCTGTTTCGTCGCCGGAACCCTGATCGATACGGCCCAAGGTCCGGTTCCGGTCGAGACCCTAACGCCAGGTGTGCTGGTGCGGACCCGCGATAACGGCAGCCAGCCACTGCGCTGGATCGGGCACACGCGGCGCTCCGCCCGAGGCAGGGACGCTCCGGTGGTCTTTGCCAAGGGTGCGCTGGGGGATCATGACCGCATCGCACTGTCCCCCTGCCACCGGGTGCTGATCACCTCTTGGCGGGCCGAACTGCTGTTTGGCACCCCCGAAGTTCTGGTCAAGGCCAAATCACTGGTCGATGACAATCGCATCCGACCGCGCGCGGATGGCAGCACCGTGCACTACGTTCATCTGTTGTTTGACCGTCACGAGATCATCTGCGGCAATGGGCTGGCCAGTGAAAGCTATCACCCAGGTGCCGAAACCCTGGACGCGTTCGACGCCGAGACACGTGCCGAACTGTTCGATTTGATGCCAAATCTGGCCGCCCAGGATGGTCCTGCCTATGGCCCAGCGGCCCGGATGTCCCTGAAAGCACATGAGGCTAAGGTGCTGTTCGCCGACTAGGCCGACGCGCCACGCAAAAAACCCGGCACCCTCGGGGCACCGGGCCAAAGATCGCGCTGCTTTGGATGTCAGTCGCGCAACAGATCGTTGATGCCGGTTTTCGAACGAGTCCTGGCATCAACCCGTTTCACGATCACCGCGCAATACAGATTGACATTGTTCTTGCTGGGCATCGACCCTGCAACCACCACCGAATAGGGCGGAACTTCGCCATACATGACATCGCCGGTTTCGCGGTCGACGATCTTGGTTGATTGGCCGATAAACACGCCCATGCCCAGAACCGAACCTTCGCGCACGATGCAGCCCTCGACCACTTCAGAGCGCGCGCCAATGAAACAGTTGTCCTCGATAATGGTGGGTCCCGCCTGCATCGGTTCCAGCACGCCACCGATGCCGACGCCGCCGGACAGGTGGACGTTCTTGCCGATCTGCGCGCAACTGCCGACCGTGGCCCAGGTGTCCACCATCGTGCCCTCGTCCACATGGGCACCCAGATTGACAAAAGACGGCATCAACACCACCCCCGGCGCGATATAGGCCGATTTACGCACGATGCAGTTGGGAACGGCGCGAAAGCCCGCCTTTTTCCAGTCCTTCTTTTTCCAGCCGGCGAACTTGCTGTCGACCTTGTCCCACCAGCCGCCATCCTGCGGGCCACCGGCCTGCCGCTCCATGTCCTTGAGGCGGAACCCCAACAGGACCGCTTTCTTGGCCCATTGGTTCACATGCCAGCTGTTGTCGGCCTGTTTCTCGGCAACGCGCAGCTTGCCGCCGTCCAGCGCATCCAAAGTTGCCTCGATCGCATCGCGGGTTTTGCCCCTGGTCTCGGGCGTGATCGTATCGCGCGCTTCCCAGGCGGCTTCGATGGCGGTTTCCAGCTGGGCATTGGACATGGCGGTGATCTCCTGTGATGAAGGTTTAGCGCCCTATAGCGGCAGTGGCCCTGACAAACAATGCGAAGAACGCTAGCGGGGGATGGCTTGCAGGAACGGATCCGGCGCAATATTGCCGCCACACACCAGCACCGCGACGGTTTCGCCCTGCGCCGGGCGGTAGGCCCCGGACATCAGCGCCGCAAGGGCCGTGGCCCCGGCGGGTTCGACCAATTGCCGATGTGCCTGCCACAAGGCACGTTGCGCGGCAAGGATCGCGTCGTCGCTCACCAGAACCGAGGGGATCTGGTGCTGCTGCGCGAGATCGAGACAGATCTGCCCGATGCGGCGCGCACCCAGCGCGTTTGCGGCAACGCCCGACACCTCGACATCCACCGGCTGGTCGGCGGCCAGCGCCGCGTGCAGCGCGCAGGAGGTTTCCGGCTCGACCGCGACCACCTTGCGCGCGCCGTCCAGCCAGCCCAGTGCCCCGGCGATCAGCCCGCCTCCACCAACCGCGATCAGAACGGTATCGGCCCGCAGCCCCTGTTCCTCCCATTCGCGCAGGCACGTCCCCTGCCCCGCCACCGTTGGCAAAGCGTCATAGGCATGGATCTGCATCGCGCCTGTCCTGGCTTCGTAATCCTGTGCCATCTGCATCGCATTGGCGTATTCGCCCGGCACAACGGTCAATTCCGCCCCGATGCCCCGGATCAGCGCGATCTTGGACGGTCCGGCCATCTCGGGCACGAAGATCTGCGACCGATGACCCAGCGCGCGCGCGGCAAAGGCAACAGCCGCGCCATGATTGCCGCCGCTGGCGGCCACCAGCCCGGCCTCGGGCACCGAAGCGCCAAGCAGGGTGTTGAACGCGCCGCGTGCCTTGAAGCTCCCCGTATGCTGCATCTGTTCGAGCTTCAACTCTACCGGATGGTTCAGGCCAAACCCATTCGCGATCAGCACCGGGGTTTGTACCACGTGATTTCTGATCCGCCCTGCGGCGGCAATAATCTCGGATTTCCAACCCATTGCCATACTCCCCTCACTGGTCTTGCCGCGGCGAACCCTATAGGGCTGAGAAAGACACGCAAGCAGGGAACCGCCCTAGATGAAAGAAGACCGCCCAAGCCCGTTCCGCGATGCGCACCTGGACCGCGACACCGCTGAACATGTGCCTTCGACGCCACAAACCCGGTCGCCGGCCTATCGGCTGGCCTTTGCGGATGACGATTTCCTGTGCCGAGACGAATTGCGTCCCGTGCGGTTGCAGTTGGAATTGCTCAAGCCGCAGATGATGCTGGACGAGCAAGGCATCGAAAGCACCATCGTGATGTTTGGCGGTGCCCGCATTCCGGACCCCGTGCACAAGGCCGAGGCCCGCACCGAGACCCTGGCCGAGTTGTCGCGGTTCTATGATGTCGCGCGCGATTTTGCGCGACTGATGACCGCAAAGTCACTGGACAGCAACGGGCGTGAAAACGTCATCGTCACCGGCGGCGGCCCCGGCGTCATGGAGGCGGGAAATCGTGGCGCGCAAGAGGCCGGCGGGGTTTCCATCGGTCTGAACATCGTGCTGCCGCATGAACAGGCACCCAATCTCTATGTGACCCCGGAACTCAGTTTCAATTTTCATTATTTTGCCATCCGCAAGATGCATTTCCTGATGCGCGCGCGGGCGATCTGCGTCTTTCCGGGCGGCTTTGGCACCCTGGACGAGATGTTCGAATCCCTGACCCTGATTCAGACCGGACGAATGGAGCGGGTGCCGTTTCTGCTGTTTGGCCGCCCCTTCTGGGAGCGGGTGATCAACTGGCAGGCGCTGGCCGAGGCCGGGACGATTTCCGACGACGATCTGGATCTGTTCCGTTTTGTCGATACGGCCGAGGACGCGGTGCAGTTGATCGAGAATTGGGAACCGGCCCCCGCGCGGGCCACGATACCAGGGCGCTGAACCCCTCCGGCAGCCCGTCCCGGCGCGCGGTCATCCTGCAGGGCAGCCGGCAAAGGGCACAGCCTGTTCCAGTTCAATCAGGCGCAGCAATTCATCGCGGGTGATTTCACCGACGACCAGCGTGCGGCCGACCAGCAGCGACGGCGTACCGATGATGCCAAAGACGGCGGCAACCGCGGCGGAGCGTTCAAGCCGGTTCTCGGTCGCAGGGCCGGTCACGTCGCGCAGGAACCGGTCCGGATCCATGCCGAAATCCGTCGCCAGCCGAACCAGAGACGCGTCCCCCGGACGCAACACGCCCCGCATCAGGCGCTGGTGCACGGGCAAGTATTGCCCTTGTGCCCCGGCCGCGATGGCCGCGCGGGCGGCGGCCTCTGAACGTGGCCCCAGCACCGGCAGATCATGCCAGGTGACGGCAATCGGCGCACCAGTCTCGATCAGGTCCACAACGATCCCGCTAAGGTCCGGGCAATATGGGCAATTGTAGTCGGTGAAAACCGCAACCGGCAAACGGTCCTCGGACCCGTCGATGCGGTCAAATACCGCCTGACAGGGGTCTTGTACGACCTGTTGGCGCAACTCGGTCTGGCGGGCGCTGGCAGGATGCAGGCCGGTCAGGATGAAATCGCCACCGGATCCACCAGAGATGGCACCTGACTGCAGGCGGCGGAATCCCGGTAGGCCGGGTAGCGGTTCAAAGTCAAAAGATCGTCCCCGCCGCCGCAGCACCGGCGGCAAGGCCACTGCCGCGCCAATGGCTGCCAACAGGATCAACAGGTCACGCCGTCGCATTGCCACCCGTTTACAGCCCCGCCTCGGCCTCGATCTGACGGCGCGACTTGCGCGCGCGCTCTGTGGCCGATTTCAACTGACCGCAGGCGGCCATGATGTCCTCGCCCCGCGGCGTGCGAATCGGGCTGGCATACCCGGCCTTGTAGACGATGTCCGCAAAGGCGTGGATACGATTGCCCGAGGACCGCGTATAGGGCGCACCGGGCCATTCGTTGAAGGGGATCAGGTTGATCTTGGCCGGGATGCCCTTGATCAGTTCAATCAGGCGACGGGCGTCCTCATCGCTGTCGTTCACACCCTTGAGCATCACGTATTCAAAGGTGATGCGTTCCGAGTTCGACACCTTGGGATAGCTGCGCAGCGCCTCGAGCAGTTCAGCGATGTTCCAGCGTTTGTTGATCGGCACCAGCTTGTCGCGGATTTCATCCGTGGTGGCGTGAAAGGACACCGCCAGCTGACAGCCGATTTCCTGTGCGGTGCGGGCGATTTCGGGCACCACGCCCGAGGTGGACAGGGTGATGCGGCGGCGCGACAGTTGAATGCCCTCGGGATCCATCGCGATCTTCATCGCGTCGCGCACGTTTTCAAAGTTGTACAGCGGCTCGCCCATGCCCATCAGGACGATGTTGGATAACAGACGGGTTTCATCCTTGGGCGCACCGATTTCAGGCCATTCGCCCAGATCGTCGCGTGCCACCATCACCTGCCCGACGATCTCGCCGGCAGTCAGGTTGCGCACAAGCTTCTGCGTGCCGGTATGACAGAACGAACAGGTCAGCGTACAGCCGACCTGCGAGCTGATACACAGGGTCCCGCGCCCGTCTTCGGGAATATAGACCACCTCGACCTCATGGCCGCCGGCAATACGCACCAGATACTTGCGGGTGCCGTCGCCGCTGAGCTGCCTGCTGACCACTTCGGGAATTTCGATCACAAAAGTCTCGGCCAACTGCGCGCGGTACGCCTTGGCGAGATTGGTCATTTCGGCAAAGTCGCGCACACCCCATTGATAGATCCATTGCCAGATCTGCCCGACCCGCATCTTGGCCTGCTTTTCCGGCGTACCGTGGGCGATCAGGGCATCGCGCATCGCGTCACGGGTCAGTCCGACCAGATTGATCGGCCCGTCGGGCAGTTTACGCGGAATGGTCATCACGTCCTGGGTGATTGGCGCGGTGGCGGACATGGGGTTACCTTCGGGTTACGAGCAGCAGACCGCTCCTATATAGGAACTCTGCGCATTTTCAAAACACTTCGGCCCTGCCGCTTGCGCAACAAGGCCGAATCAGGGTCGCCTGGGCGGTTGAATTCAACCGCCGCAGCGCTTTTCCGCATCCTCGACCGCAGCGGTAAAGCCCAGCAGCGAGAACGTATCCTTGGTCTGTGTTCCGCGCGCCGAGCGTGCCGTGATTGTGGCCGCCGCACCGCGTTTCATCGCTGTAATGATCTTGGCATCATCCGCAGCGGTGGCAGGCCAGGCCCATTCGCCCTCGGCGAACAGCTCAAACTCGTTGCCCGAGATATCCAGGTTCACGGTCGAGCCCGGCGCAAACGGATAGCCGCCGGTAAAGGTGACCTGCCCCTTGACCCCTGCCGCGGGGCGATGGAACACAAACAGCAGGATGTCGCTGCGCCGCACCGCCACCACCCGGCCGTCGCGGGTGTTCACGGTTTCCTTGGGTGCAGAGACACTCCAGCATTCTTTGGGATCGTCCTCGACGAACACGCTCCAGTCGGTCTTGGCCGCGACCCGGTTGGTGCTTTGATCCTGTGCTTGTGCAGTGCTGGCCAGCCCGACCATGCAAAGGCCCGCAACCGCGCGGGCGAAATTCATTCCCATTGTCCAGCCTCCAGACTGTCCTTGACCTCAATAACCATGGGGGCACCCTGCGGTTTTGGGCAAACCGTCTGACCGCGCCCCGCTGCTTGCCGACGCATACACTCTATCGTAACTTGCGCCACCTGCGAAAGACCGATTGGCGGGATTTCGCCAAGTTGTGAGGCCCGATTTGACCCAACCCGTTCCAATGACCGAACTCTGGCGCGGCACGATTCTGGAAAGCCTGCATCTGGGCCACGCCGTGATCTGTGATGACAGCGGTCTGATCGTGCACGCGTGGGGCGATCCGGATGTCACCATATATCCGCGCTCGTCCTGCAAGATGGTGCAGGCGCTGCCGCTGCTGACCTCGGGCGCGGCGGACAAATATGGGCTGAACAGCGAACATCTGGCGCTGGCCTGTGCCTCGCACGATGGCGCCGCAATTCACACTGACCGGGTTCGGGCATGGCTGTCGCAACTCGATCTGGACGAGGATGCGTTTCGCTGCGGCCCACAAGAGCCCGCCAACATTCCGGCGCGCGACGGTCTGATCCGGGCCGGGGTCTCGCCCTGTCAGATTCACAACAATTGTTCGGGCAAGCATACGGGTTTTCTGACCCTGTGCAGCCATATGGGCGCAGGGCCGGAGTATGTCGAGGTGAACCACCCGGTCCAACAGGCCGGATTGGCGGCTTTCGAGGACACCACCGGACAATCCAGCCCCGGGTTCGGCATCGATGGCTGTTCGGCCCCCAATTTTGCCACCACCGTGCACGGTCTGGCGCGCGCCATGGCATATTTTGCTTCGGCTGCGGACCGCTCGGACCGGCAAAGCGCCGCAGCCGCACGGCTGACGCAGGCGATGATGCAACATCCCGATCTAGTTGCAGGTGAAGGCCGGGCCTGTACCGAACTGATGCGCGCCATGGGGGGGCATGCGGCGATCAAGACCGGGGCCGAAGGCGTCTATGTCGCCATCATTCCGGAAAAACGTCTGGGCGTGGCGCTGAAAATCGCCGATGGCACCACCCGGGCGGCCGAATGCGCCATCGCCGCGATCCTGACCGGGTTGGGAGTGCTTGAGGCCGACCACCCGGCCACCCGCAAGTTCATGAACGCACCCGTTCTCAGCCGCCGGGGTCTGCTTGCAGGGGAAATTAAACCGACGACCGAACTGATGCAGGCGTTTACATCTGCATGATTTCCGCCACCTCGACCGAACCAGAGCCATCCAGAACCATCGGGTTCGATTTGGCGATGGCACAGGCCGCGTCGATGTCGGCGGCAGAGACAATGGTATAGCCCGAGGCCGGATTGGCCCCGCCATCGTCGGCAACGCCGCCGCTGCTGACGGTCTTGGACATGCCAACCGGGTTGCCGGGCTCGACCAGGCTGGCCCCGTTGTCTTCCATCCATTTCCCCCAGGCCGCCATGACCCGGTCGATGTCTTCTTGTGATTCGGGGCGTCCGCCACCGTGATAAACAAACAGGAAATTGGGCATTTCTGGTCTCCTTTACTAGGTTGGTGTGGATAGTGTCGTGACGAATTGATCCAGCCGGTTCAGGGTCGACAGCCAGCCACGGCTGTGGCTCTGTGCGGAGTCCACGGTTGCCAGATCCCTATGGGTCAAGGTGAACCGTGCGCCGGTTTCGATCGGAGCGACCGTAAAGGTAACATGGCTGTCAGGTCCGCGCGCATCGGTGTCGTCATGCCATCCCCAGGTGAACCCGACCGACCCTGCACCGCCGTTCTGTGGTGGGGTGACATGGGTAACATGACCCGAAACCTTGAAGCGGTTGCCGCTGTCCGTGCCGATCATGACACACAGCCACGGGCCGGTCTGTGTCAGGTCCAACTGACAGGTTTCCAGCCGCACCCCTTCGGTGCCAAACCATTGCACTACCTGATCGGGTCGGGTGACGGCGTTCCACAACCGGGAAACGCTGACAGCGTATTCGCGGATGAACTCCACATCATGCAGGTCTTTCATGGGGTATCCTCTCCTTCGGGGTCCAGGGCCAAAAGGCTGTCCAATCGCGCCAGACTGCCCTGCCAGAACCTGCGGTGATCTATCGTCCAGCGAACGATGGCCTGCATCGCCTGCGGTCGCACGGCATAGTACCTATGGGTGCCGGACACCCGTTGCCGGACCAGCCCGGCCTCGCGCAACACCCTGAGATGACGCGAGACCGCCGGAGCGGAAACAGAGGAGTCAGCCACCAGATCGCCGGCGGACAATTCGCCCTGTGCCATCAGTTTTTCAACCATCGACAGGCGCGTGGTATCGGAAAGGGCCGCAAAGGTACGGGTCAGATCGGTCATGCTCCGATACTTAACCAAATCTCTATTTAACGCAATTGTTAATTTTAAGTTTCCGGCGTCAGCCCGCGGCGAACTCATCGCGGGCATAGCCCTGCACATACAGCAACGCCGTCAGATCCCCATGGTTGATCCGCACATCGCATTGCGCCGCCACCGAAGGCTTGGCATGCAGCGCCACACCTGTCCCCGCACGCACCAGCATGCCCAGGTCATTGGCGCCGTCGCCCACGGCGATCACCTGGCTTTCGTCGAGACCAAGCCGCTCGGTAATCTGCTCCAGCGCCTCGATCTTGGCCGCGCGACCCAGAATCGGCCGCGCCACATGGCCGGTCAGTTGCCCGTCTTCAATCAACAGCGTATTGGCCCGGTTTTCATCAAACCCCAACTGCGCCGCAACCGAAGCGGTAAAGGCGGTGAAACCGCCCGACACCAGCGCCGCGTGACCGCCATTGGCCTTCATCGTTGCCAGCAATTCACGGCCGCCGGGCATCAGGGTGATCCGCTCGGCCAGGACACGGTCAATCACTGCCGCGTCCAGTCCGGCCAGCAACCCGACCCGCTCGGTCAGCGCGCCCTCGAAGTCGAGCTCACCGTTCATCGCCCGCGCGGTGATTTCCTTGACGCGCTCGCCGACGCCTGCGACCTCGGCCAGTTCATCGATGCATTCCTGCTGAATCATGGTGCTGTCCATATCGGCCAGCAGCATGGCCTTGCGCCGCCCCTCGGCGGGTTGAACCACCAGATCGACCTTCAGCTTTTGCAGATCCTCCCAGACCTGCCACTGGTTGGCGGGACGGTCCCGAACCGGAAATTCCGCAGCCACGTCGGGCGACAGCCACTGTACCGCCCCCCCGCCCCAGGCATTTCGCAGCGATTCGACCAGAGCCGGCTGCAGACAGGGCGTGTCCGGATTGGTCAGAAGGGTCACGATATGCATGGGCCGGTATCCGATAGGTTCAGGGCAAGCTCTTGCCGCGCTATAACGGCGAACCGCGCCCGGTGGAACCCACCACGGACGGTACGGTCCGTACCAGAATCGGCGGCAGCTCACCCGCCCGGTATTTTTGCTTTCCAAAACCGGGATTCGGGTCTATACGCGCGACTTCACGCGGGGATACAGCCTTGGAGGATCCCTGCCCTAACACTTGGAGAGATACAATGGCCGGAGAGATCCCAGATCTTCACGCCGAGGAACGGACGGGGACAGGCAAGGGCGCCGCTCGTCAGGCACGCCGCGACGGCAAGGTTCCCGGAATCGTATTTGGTGGCGACGTTGACCCGCTGCCCATCAATATTCCATTCAACAGCCTGCTGACCCAATTGCGTCAGGGCCGGTTCAAGTCCACCCTGTTCAACCTCAAGGTTGACGGTCACGACGACGTGAGGGTGATCTGCCGCGACGTACAGCGCGACGTGGTCAAGGATCTGCCGACGCATCTGGACCTGATGCGCCTGCGCCGCACCACCAAGATCAGCCTGTTCATTCACGTCGACGTTGTCGGCGAAGATGTATCGCCGGGCCTGAAAAAAGGTGGCGTTCTGACCCTGATCCGCCCCGAAGTCGAACTGGTCGTGACCGCGGGTGACATTCCCGATCACATCACCATCGACGTGTCGGAACTGGAAATCGGTGACAACGTGACCATTTCCTCGGTCAAGCTGCCCGCGGGCGCGAAACCGACCATCGACCGCGATTTCGTCATCGCCAACGTGTCCGCCCCGTCGGGTCTGCGCGCGGCCGACGACGAAGACGACGATGCCGAAGAGGTCGCCGCCGACGAGGTCGAAGCGATCAACGTCGAAGACTGATTCTCGCTTTTGGCGGGACACGAACGGGGCCCATCGGGCCTCGTTTTTTTTGCCGCACAGGCCAACCGCAGGGGCTGGAAATTTCGTGCTGCCTGGGGCATCACGGCTGCAATTGTTTGCGCAGTGAGGTAGGCCATGAAGCTGTTTGTCGGACTGGGAAACCCCGGCGCGAAATATGCCGCAAACCGGCACAATATCGGCTTTATGGCGGTCGACCGGATAGCGGATGACCACGGTTTTGGACCATGGAAGAGCAAGTTTCAGGGACAATTGACAGAAGGGATTTTGGGAAGCGAAAAGGTTCTGCTGCTCAAGCCGGAAACCTTCATGAACAACTCCGGCCAGTCGGTGGGCGAAACCATGCGGTTCTACAAGCTGACACCGGCGGATGTCACCGTATTGCATGACGAACTGGATCTCGCTCCGGGCAAGGCGCGGGTCAAACAGGGGGGTGGGCATGCCGGGCACAACGGGCTGCGGTCGATCCACGCCCATATCGGCGAAGGCTATGGTCGGGTGCGCCTGGGCATCGGCCACCCCGGACGCAAGGAACTGGTCGCAAGCTATGTTCTGCGCGATTTTCCCAAGGCCGATGCGAATTGGCTCGACGACCTGCTGCGCGGCATTTCGGACGGTGCGGCAGACCTGGCCAGAGGCGACGCCGGCCGGTTCATGAACACGGTCGCCTTGCGTGTGACCCCTCCCCGAGCCTCGAACAGCACGGCAAAAACGGCCAGATCCGCAAGCGACCCAACGGCCCCAGCACCCGAACCCGAAGACACTCGATCCGCCCTGCAAAAACTGGCCGACCGGTTCCGGTGAGCCTGTGCGCCGCCTTTCTGACCCAGGCACGCGCCTGCAAGGCGCTTGGGTCGCCTTTTATGGACCGGCGGCTGACACTGCTCGCAGACCATTGGCCAGCCGAAACCGAGCTGGGTCGGCTATGCAGCCAATGGCCCGGCGATTTGCGCCGGACCTTGGGGCGCGCCGATTTCCATGGCCGTTGGGTATCGTGGCAAGCTCCCTGATGGGGGGCGCAACGTCGGATTCGCCTGACCATGCGCGGGCCACTCGTCTTGGGGAAATGAAAGAGACACATGCGTACAATCGGAAAATGGCTGGGCCGGATACTGTTGTCATTGGCTCTGGCCGCAGCGGCAATCGGCGTCTGGAAACGCCACGATATCATGCGTCTGATGGCGGTGAATTCGCTGTTTGATGCCGACCGGATCGTGACCAATTTCTCGCATATGGACCGCGCCTTTCTGACAGCAGCCTTGCCGCGCGGCCCTCTGGCCACCAGCGCATTGCCATATGGCCCTGCGAGCCAATTGCCCGGCGGGGCTGGGCAATGGATCAAGGATCGCTCCATAACCTCGCTGCTGGCGATGAAGGACGGACAAATCCGTTACGAGGAGTATTTCCTTGGCACCGCGCCCGAAGACCGGCGGATTTCCTGGTCGCTGGCAAAAAGCTATCTGTCGGCCCTGCTTGGCATTCTGATGGCAGAAGGACAGATCGCGTCGCTGGATGACCCGGTCACAAAATATGCACCGACGTTGAAAGCTGGAGCCTATGACGGTGCCTCTATCCGCAACGTGCTGAACATGGCCAGCGGCGTGGTCTTCAACGAGGATTACCTGGACGGCAATTCCGATATCAACCGGATGGGCCGGGTGATTGCCCTGGGCACCACGCTGGACGAATTCACCGCCAGTTTCACCCGGACCTTTGCGCCCCCCGGCGAGACCTGGGAATATGTGTCCATCGACACCCATGTGATCGGCATGGTCATCCGGGGGGCCACCGGGCGCAGCGTAACCGAATTGATGGCGGAAAAGATCATTGCGCCGCTGGGACAGGAGCACGATGGCTATTACCTGACCGACGGGGCTGGTGTGGCCTTTGTTTTGGGTGGGTTGAACCTGACCACGCGGGACTATGCGCGGTTTGCGCAGATGATCCTGCAGAACGGCCAGTTTGGCGAGCGGCAGGTGGTGCCGGCAGACTGGGTCGAGACTTCAACCGCGGCCAGCGCCCCGACCCAACCGGGGCAGGCTGGCTTTGGCTATCAATGGTGGATACCGCTCAAGGCCCGCCCCGGTGAATTCATGGGTCGTGGCATTTACGGACAGTATCTCTATATTGATCAATCAACGGGCGTGATCATCGTTGTCACGGCCGCCGACCGCAAATTTCGCGATCCCGGAGTGGATGACGGCAATGTTCAGATGTTTCGCCGGATCGCCGACAGTCTTTAAGGAGAGTCCAAGATGGAGCCGGACAAGAGCATCAACGTTCTGGGCGGCGCGCTGAGCGCCTGTTCGAGCGACCCGGTAACCGGCTTCTTTCGCGATGGGCATTGCAACACCTGCGCCGCCGACCATGGCAGCCATACCGTCTGTGCGGTGATGACCGACGAGTTCCTCGCATACTCGAAATACGTCGGCAACGACCTGTCCACTCCGCGGCCACAGTTCAACTTTGCCGGGCTGAAGGCAGGCGACCACTGGTGTTTATGCGCCGGGCGGTTCCTACAGGCCCACGACGAGGGCTGCGCGCCCCGGGTCAACCTGGCCGCCACGCATCAGCGGGCACTGGAGATCGTACCGCTTGACGTGTTGCGGGTGCATGCGTTGCACACGAACTGAACACGCGCGCTTTAGTATTGCGGTCTTGGCAAAGAGGCGCAATCGACTTGGCCGCTGCGCGGGAACGTCAGCCCGTTGATACCCGCCCTTGCGCCACACATCGACTGGCGGCACAACCCGTCCCGATCCGTCAGTTCCAACCCCTGATCGCGGGTTAACAGAATTTCCAGATGACAGGCCGTTCCGGCGACGTTTTCGTCATAGGCCCAGCCACCGGCGATAGGCACAGCGCGGCCTTGTGCGCCACAATGATGCCCGTTGGCTTGCCAACTGTCGAACATAAAGGCGGCACTGCCATCCGGCGCAAGATCCAGCCACAGCGAGTCGTCGCGCGCCTTGTAACAGTAGCTGCTTGCGCCCGCGCCCGCCGTCACCGCCGCCTTTGGCGTGCAGGGGATCAGCGACACGCGGTACCCCGGTCCGGCAATATCGTCGATCTTCCAGAACCCGTCTTCGACGATGAAATCGTAAATTACCCGCGCCGGGGTCCCGAAGGTGCTGAACGTGGCGGTCACGCTGGTGCCTGCTTCAAGGGTTTCACTGCTCAGAGACAGTGTACGCAGGATTTCGGCCCCGTCAAAATCATTGCCGGGGATTTCCAGCCCGTAAGTGATGCAGGCTGTGGCTGGGTCGCCGCCATGGCTGTCGTTTGCCGCAAGGAACTGCACAAAACGGCGGCTGAAAAAATGCGCGCGCTGTTCCGGCGAACTGAGATAGCCCAGCCCCCGCATCTGACCACTGCCAGGTTGCGCCATCGACTGATATATCCAGCGCACTGTTTCCTCGGGCGATTGCGCGTACGCAGCCTGTCCGGCCATCAGGCACAGCATAAACAGCCCCAGAAACCGTTTCGACCAAACCATCGTCAGCCCCCTGTCAATCCGGGGCAAGTCTAACCGCCGATGAGGCCTGAAAACAACTGCGGCTTGCAGGGCGCCGAGCGGAACCGGCAGGCACGGTAGCCGCTTCGCCTGGAAAAGGCCAGAAACGCACCCCGGTCTGTGACTGAAACAGGACAGATGCCCCGGACCCCAGCTCCGCTGGATCAGTCCGCTTCATCCATCGTGAACCCGAGCGCTTTGGCGACGGTAAAGATATCCTTGTCGCCGCGCCCACACATATTCATGCAGATCAGGTGATCTTCGGGCAGGGTTGGCGCGATCTTCATCACATGGGCCAGCGCATGGCTGGGTTCGAGCGCCGGGATGATACCCTCTTGCAGGCAGCACAGCTGGAACGCTTCCAGCGCCTCGACGTCGGTGATGCTGACATATTGCGCGCGACCGATATCGTGCAGCCAGGAATGTTCGGGTCCGATGCCGGGATAATCCAGCCCCGCCGAAATGCTGAATCCTTCCAGAATTTGCCCGTCGTCGTCCTGCAGCAGATAGGTGCGATTGCCGTGCAGCACGCCGGGGCGGCCACCGGTCAGAGACGCACAATGCTCCATCTTTTCATTTACGCCCTTACCGCCAGCCTCAACGCCGATGATATTGACCGACGCGTCATCCAGGAATGGAAAGAACAGCCCCATGGCGTTTGATCCGCCCCCGATCGCTGCAACCAGGGTATCTGGCAGACGGCCCTCGGCAGTCAGCATCTGCTCCTTGGCTTCCTTGCCGATGATCGCTTGAAAATCGCGCACCATCGCCGGGTACGGATGCGGCCCGGCCACGGTTCCGATGCAATAGAACGTATCGCGCACATTGGTCACCCAGTCGCGCAAGGCATCGTTCATCGCATCTTTCAGCGTACCGCGCCCCGAGGTAACGGGGATAACCTCGGCACCCAGCAGGCGCATCCGAAACACGTTGGGTTTCTGGCGCTCGACATCGTGCGCGCCCATATAGACCACGCATTTGAGCCCGAATTTGGCGCAGACCGTGGCGGTGGCGACGCCGTGCTGGCCCGCACCGGTTTCCGCGATGATCCGCGTCTTTCCCATACGTCGGGCCAAGATGATCTGGCCCAGCACGTTGTTGATCTTGTGCGCGCCGGTATGGTTTAGCTCGTCGCGTTTCAGATAGATCTTGGCCCCGCCCAGATGATCGGTCAGGCGTTCGGCAAAATACAGCGGGCTTGGACGGCCAACGTAATGGGTCCACAGATCGTGCATCTCGGCCCAGAACGCGTCGTCGGTCTTGGCCTTTTCGTACTGTTCTTCCAGACTCAGGATCAGCGGCATCAGGGTCTCGCTGACGAACCGCCCGCCAAAATCGCCAAAGCGACCGTTTTCATCCGGGCCGGTCATGAAGGAATTGAACAGATCGTTGGCCATGATGGTCCCCCTTGCGTCGCTTGCCTTGTTCATATGGGGCAGTTTCAGGAATTGCCATGCAAAAAGTGGTTTCACCCCTGTCGCGTTTGCCCGGCACAGCAACGCCACGCATGTAGCGTAGCGTTCCGGTACCTGATAGTCGGTTGACGAAGCTGAATTAGTCTTCGGGGATCAACACTTTGTCGATGACGTGTATCACGCCGTTCGATGCGCCAACATCTGCGGCGACAACCTTGCTTGATCCGACTTTGACGCCGCCGCCCATGCCATTGACGCTGAGCCGGTCGCCTTCCACAGTGAGAACCTTGGTGCGTTTGCCGGCAAGTTCACCCGACATCACCTTGGCCGGGACCACGTGATAGGTGAGAATTTGCACCAGCTGGTCCTTATTCTCAGGCTTCAGGAGCATTTCGACAGTGCCTTCGGGAAGCGCGGCAAAGGCTGCGTCCGTCGGAGCGAAGACGGTGAAGGGCCCTTTGCCCTTGAGCGTGTCGACGAGCCCCGCAGCCTGCACCGCTGCAACAAGTGTCGTGAAGGACCCGTTTGACACGGCGGTATCGACGATATCCATCTCGGCGGCCTTGACCGGGGACATTGCCGTGCCTGCGATCATTGCGGCACCGATAACGGTTAGAAAGTTGCGACGAAACATCTGCTGTTCTCCTCTGGTTCAGACACAGGGGTTACGCAGTGAAACGCGGGGCGGATCACATGCGGGATCCCTGTTTCACCGAAGTCACAGGCCCGTGTTCTGTTGTCAGATTGCGTGTGCAGATGTCGCGGCGATGAATGCGCGGATCAGGGCCGCGTCTTTGACTCCCGGCGCGCTTTCGACGCCTGACGATACATCAACCTGCTGGGCGCCGGTCATGGCAATGGCTTCGGCCACAGTGTCAGGCGTCAGCCCCCCCGCCAGCATCCAGGGCACCGACCAGCGCCGCCCGGCGATCAGGCGCCAATCAAACGCCAGCCCGTTGCCTCCGGGCAGAACGGCGGTTCTGGGCGGCTTGGCATCGACCAGCACCTGATCCGCGACGCGCAGATAATCGTCCAGACGGGGCAGATCGGATTCTTCCGCCAGGCCGACCGCTTTCATCACCGGCAGGCCATAACGCTGCCGGACCTCAGCCACTCGGTCGGGGGTTTCGCTGCCATGCAACTGCAACATGTCCAGCGGCACCGCCTCGATCAACCGGTCCAGCGCTGCGTCATCCGCATTGACGGTCAAGGCCACTTTGCAGAGCCCTTCGGGCACCACAGCGGCCAGTTCGGCGGCGGCAGCGGGTTCCAGATGGCGGGGCGATTTGGCGAAGAAAACGAAACCGACATAGCGCGCGCCAGAGTCTACCGCGACGCGCACCGACTGGCGGTCGGTAAGACCGCAAATCTTTACGTTGATGCCCCCTGGCATGTCAGACTCAGCTGGCTTCGTCGAGAATCGCAAGAACCTCGTCCTTGCCCTGGTGTTTCTCGGTCTTCAACCGATCCACCCTGCGTTCGAGCTTGCGCACTTCGCGGGATTTCTCGGCGGCTTCCCGGCGATGCTTGTGCTCGCGCATCCATTCCCACAGGAAACCAATCACCAGGCCCGCAACGATTCCACCCAGCACCACCACGAACAGCGGCAGCGAGATAGTCATGTTGAATCCGACGAGCTGCGCCAGTGCATCGGGCATCAGCTTGAGCGTGACCAAACCACGATTGGCCAGCGACACTGAAATCAAAACGATTCCCAATATCGCCAGAAAGGCGTAGCGAATATACCGCATCAGTTCATTTTCCGTTCAAACGATCCCGCAAAAGTTTTCCGGTCTTGAAGAAAGGCACGTGCTTTTCCTCGACATGTACAGTTTCACCCGTTCGGGGATTACGACCGATTCGCGCATCGCGCTTTTTCACCGAAAACGCCCCGAACCCGCGCAGCTCGACCCGGTCGCCGCGGGCCATCGCGCCGGTGACCTCTTCGAAGACGGTGTTCACGATACGCTCGACATCGCGCTGATAGAGATGCGGATTTTCATCAGCGATCTTCTGTATCAATTCCGACCTGATCATTAAGCCGTTTCCTCCCAAGGTATCACTGTGCGAACACTACCGGTTGCAGGAACTATAGGCGCAATTTTCCGGTTCTGGAACCAGAACTCTTTAGCAAGCAAAGGAAAAATTGGCGTCAGGTCGGCAAACCACCGCCAAATCGGCCTCCGTTCGCAGGCGGCGCACGCTCTGCGCGCCTTCATTACGCGACGCGAGCAGGCGCGGGCAAATCTTGATTCGCACGAAAACGGCCCCGCCCTTGGGGGGCGGGGCCGCTGATTTTCGCGATCCGATAACGGATTATTCGTCGCCCTTGAGAGCGGCACCCAGGATGTCGCCCAGCGATGCACCCGAGTCCGAAGACCCGTACTGTGCAACGGCCTCTTTCTCTTCGGCGATTTCGCGCGCTTTGATCGACAGACCCAGACGGCGGGTCTTGCTGTCGACATTGGTCACACGCACGTCGACCTTGTTGCCGACGCTAAAGCGCTCGGGGCGCTGCTCGGCACGGTCACGGGACAGGTCAGAGCGGCGGATAAAGGACTTCATGCCTTCAAACACCACTTCGATACCGCCATCCTCGATCGCTGTCACTTCGACGGTGATGATCGAGCCGCGCTTGACGCCGCCAACGGCCTCGGCAAACTTGTCGCCACCCAGAGCCTTGATCGACAGGCTGATGCGTTCTTTTTCAACATCGACTTCGGAGACAACGGCCGAAACCATGTCGCCCTTGCGATAGTTCTGAATCGCATCTTCGCCGCGCTCGTCCCAGGACAGGTCGGACAGGTGAACCATGCCGTCGATGTCGCCGTCCAGGCCAATGAACAGACCGAATTCGGTGATGTTCTTGACTTCGCCTTCGACTTCGGTGCCCTCGGGATGCGTTTCCGCAAACACTTCCCACGGGTTGCGCATGGTCTGTTTCAGGCCCAGCGACACACGGCGCTTGGCACCGTCGATCTCCAGAACCATGACTTCGACTTCCTGGCTGGTGGATACGATCTTGCCCGGATGGACGTTCTTTTTGGTCCAGGACATTTCGGAAACGTGCACCAGCCCCTCGACACCCGGCTCCAGCTCGACAAACGCGCCGTAATCGGTGATGTTGGTGACGCGGCCCTTGTGAACCGAGTTCAGCGGGTACTTGGCACCGACCAGATCCCACGGATCTTCCTGCAGCTGCTTCATGCCCAGGCTGATACGGTGGGTTTCTTTGTTGATCTTGATGACCTGAACCTTGACGGTTTCGCCGATCGCCAGGATTTCAGACGGGTGGTTCACACGGCGCCATGCCATGTCGGTAACGTGCAGCAGCCCGTCAACACCGCCCAGATCAACAAAGGCACCGTATTCGGTGATGTTCTTGACCACACCGTCCACGGCCTGACCTTCGTGCAGGTTGCCGATGACCTCGGCGCGCTGCTCGGCGCGGGATTCTTCCAGAATGGCACGACGCGAAACAACGATGTTGCCGCGGCGGCGGTCCATTTTCAGAATCTGGAACGGCTGCTTCAGACCCATCAACGGGCCGGCATCGCGCACGGGGCGCACATCGACCTGCGAGCCGGGCAAGAATGCAACGGCACCGCCCAGATCGACAGTGAAACCGCCCTTGACGCGACCAAAGATTGCACCTTCGACACGCTCTTCGTCGGCATAGGCCTTTTCCAGACGATCCCAGGCTTCCTCGCGACGAGCCATTTCGCGCGAAATGACGGCTTCACCGCGCGAATTCTCGACCTGACGCAGGAATACTTCGACCTCATCGCCGGGGGCGATATCGGGAGATTCACCGGGATTTGCAAATTCTTTCAGATCAACGCGGCCTTCCATCTTATAGCCGACGTCGATGATGGCTTGTCCCGCCTCAATTGCGATGACTTTGCCTTTGACAACAGACCCTTCTTCGGGTGTGTCCATTTCGAAGCTTTCGTTCAGGAGGGCTTCGAATTCCTCCATGGATGCGTTAGCGGACATATATAGGTCGTTTCCTTTTCACATTTTTACGGGCCGTGCGGTTGTCTCCACCGGTCTTTGGGGTTCCAATTGGTCTACGCGGTCGCTCAAACAGACTTAGGGCCGTGGAATTCCCCGGCCCTGCTCGTGGTGTCTGCGATCTGGACTGCCGCTTGGACATCGCGGCGTATAAGCCCTTGGTCGTCTGATGGCAAGCCTTCAATGGCCCGCCGTCCGGACAGCACCCTAGCCGAACACAAAGTCGTCAATATATGTCGACGTAACGGTCCCCAGCAGGGGATCTTCAAATCCCAGCAGGGGGTCTTCGAAATCGCCAGTGCCGGGGATGACCGGATCCACATGCATGCCGCGCTGAGATTCTCCGGCAATATCCGGTATCTTGACAACGCGTCCGGTTTCGCCGCTGACGGGTCTGAATACAAAGCTGTCCATCTGAAAACACTCCTGACTTTCAATCCGTGCGGCGCGCCCCACTCGGGTCCGTGCCGTGTGGTTTAAGGCTAGCAATCCGCTTTTGGTAACGTCAGTCCGGTTTTCCTGACCGAGGATTTCCTGACCTTGACACGGCTCAGGCTCCGTCCGTCATACGCTGTTCGATCACCCGGATCGCGGCATCGACCGCCGCCTTGATGCCGAGGTCCGACGTATCGATCAGCACCGCATCGTCCGCAGGCTTCAGCGGCGCGTCGGCGCGGTTCATATCCCGCTCGTCGCGCGCCAGAACCTCGGTCAACACGGTCTCATAACTGTCCGTCGATCCCTGTGCGGCCTGCTCTTGATACCGCCGGCGGGCGCGCACTTCGGGGCTGGCGGTGACGAACAGTTTCACCGCTGCATCGGGACAGATCACCGTCCCAATGTCGCGCCCGTCCAGCACCGCCCCATCGGAATGCCGGGCAAAATCGCGTTGAAACGCGACCAGCGCCAGGCGGACTTCCGGGATTGCCGCCACCTTGCTGGCCATCTGCGCCACCTCGGCGGTGCGCAGGTTTTCGACCTCAAGATCGCCGGCCGACAGGTCCTGCGCAACAGCTATCGCATCCTCCCCCGTCAGGGTACGCGCTGCGACTGCGCGGTACAGCAATCCGGTGTCCAGATGGGCCAGCCCAAGATGCTCTGCGACGGCCTTGCTGATCGTGCCTTTGCCCGCCGCAGCAGGCCCGTCGATAGCAATCGTGATCGTCATGACCTTCTCCTGAACCAAGCCAGACTGCGGGCAACCACATGGCCAATGATGCACAGCAACAGCAACAGCACCGACGCGTCGAACAGCTGAAACTTGAGCACGGTGTATGCGCTGGCGGCTTCGACCGACTGCGCGGTCACCTCGGGCGCCTTCAGCAGCCGGGCGACAGCCGCGTTTTCCAGCAGGTCGACATAGAAGTAGCCCAGCGGCAACAGGGCACCGACGATGGCGGCACGCCCAGCCTTGCGCCGCAGGCCCAGGTATATTCCCAACGTCAGAACACCGGTCAAACCGACTGGAAACAGCGTATCCAGAACTCTCTGCGCTCCGAGATAGGTCGAAACGCCATCCGGCCCCATCCGAGCGAGACACGTCACGGCCTGCCCCAGATCATAGCCCTGCCGACGCAGATCGAACATCTGAAAATCGCCGGTGTTCGCGGTGATGATCGGAATGGTCCAGACCTGCATCAGCCCAGAGCTGGCCGTTGCCAAAACCGCAAAACCAACCAGAGCAAACCACGCGCGGCGCATCAGATGTCCGGCTGCTCCGGGTGCGACAACTGGGCCCCAAGACGGGTCATCAGCGGCTCGAATATGGGAAACGAGGTGGCAATCGGGCCGCCATCGTCCACAGTCACCGGGTGTTGTGTGGCCATGCCCATCACCATGAACGACATGGCGATACGGTGATCCAGGTGGCTGGCGCAGGTGGCACCGCCTGTGACCGAACCGGGCCCGTGACCGGTGACCGACCACCAATCCTCGCCCTCTTCGACCGCGACGCCATTGGCGCGCAGGCCGGTCGCCATGGCGTCGATCCTATCGCTTTCCTTGACCCGCAATTCGCGCACGCCGCGCATCATCGTCACGCCACTGGCAAAGGCGGCAACCACCGACAGCACCGGGTATTCGTCGATCATGCTGGCGGCGCGCTCGGGCGGCACGTCGATGCCGCGCATGTCGGGCGAGAACCGCGCACGCAGGTCGGCAACCGGTTCGCCGCCTTCGGTGCGCTGGTTTTCATAGGTCAGATCCGCCCCCATGTCGCGCAGGGTGGCAAACAGCCCCGCCCGCGTCGGGTTCAGCCCGATGCCCGGCACCAGAACGTCGGATCCCGGCACGATCAGCGCGGCACAGACCGGAAACGCCGCACTGGACGGATCGCGCGGCACGGAGATAACCTGCGGTGCCAACTCGGGCTGTCCGGTCAGGGTGATGACACGCCCTTCATCGCTGTCTTCGGTGGTGATCTCGGCGCCGAACCCGGCCAGCATCCGCTCGGTATGGTCGCGGGTCGCCTCCTGCTCGATCACCACGGTCTGCCCGGGCGCGTTCAGCCCGGCCAGCAAAACCGCCGATTTCACCTGGGCCGAAGGCACCGGCACCGTATAGCGCACCGGCACCGGATCGGCCGCCCCGACAATGGTCATCGGCAAACGCCCCCCCGATCGCCCCACCGCCTGTGCGCCAAACAATGCCAACGGGTCGGTCACCCGCGCCATCGGCCGCTTGTTCAGGCTGAAATCACCAGTAAAGGTGGCGCTGATCGGGCTGGTGGCCATCGCCCCCATGATCAGCCGCACACCGGTACCGGAATTGCCGCAATCGATCACCTGATCGGGTTCGGCGAAACCGCCCACCCCGACGCCATGCACCGTCCATTCACCGCCACCGCGATTGGTGACTTCGGCCCCAAAGGCGCGCATCGCACGCGCCGTGTCCAGCACGTC
Organism: Sedimentitalea nanhaiensis DSM 24252; assembly: GCF_000473225.1. Lineage (GTDB taxonomy): Bacteria > Pseudomonadota > Alphaproteobacteria > Rhodobacterales > Rhodobacteraceae > Sedimentitalea > Sedimentitalea nanhaiensis. Next base: position 3,059,498 of record NZ_KI421509.1, on the reverse strand, counting down.
TTCGCCTTCCAGAAGCCCGGAAATCCGGGTTTCGCCCACCGCCATCGCGCCCAGGATCAGAGACCGGTGGCTGATCGATTTGTCGCCGGGCACATCGGCCACGCCGGACAGCGCCCCGCAGGGGGCGGACCTCATCGGTTTGGGTGTGCCGTGACCGGACATTGTGCGCCTTTCTTCAAGTCAATCGCGCCTGCTTTAACGCATGGCAGCGGGCGGGTCCACGCCCCGGATTTCCTCTTGCCGTAAATACTCCCTGCGGAGCGATCCGCGTCAGCCGCATTGCCCCTCATAACCGGCGAAAGGTCAGATAATGCGGCACACGGCCTTCGCGCAGCGCCTTTTGTTCATACCGCGTCGAAATCCAGTCGTCCCAGGGCGCGCGCCAATCCGCCGGACGTTCTGCCAGCCACTCGAACCCGGCCCTTGGTACCTCTTCCAGCGTCTGGCGCACATAGTCTGGAATATCCGTCGCCACCCGCAAGATCGCACCCGGAGCTAAAACGCGATGCAGCGGCACAAGATGTTCAGGCGTCACAAACCGGCGGCGGTGATGGCGTTTCTTGGGCCACGGATCGGGATAGAGCAGAAAAGCGCGGGAAATCGCCCCCCCCGGCAGCACATCCATCAGGTCGCGCGCATCTCCGGGATGCACCGCCAGATTTTCGACCCCGGCGCGGCGAATCTTGCCCAGCAGCATCGCCACCCCATTGATATAGGGTTCTGCACCGACGATCCCCACATCCGGATTGCGCGCGGCTTGATGCACCATATGCTCGCCACCGCCAAATCCGATCTCAAGCCAGACCGGCCGCTCACCGAACAGCGCGTTCAGATCCAACGGCACACGGTCCGGGTTCTCTTGCCAACTGACGGCTCCGGGCGACAACGCGGCCAGATCTTCGTCCAGATATGTCTTCTGGCTGCTCTTGAGGCTTTTGCCCTTGAGGCGGCCATAGAAATTGCGGTGCGGGCGTTCGGGATGTGTCATGGCGCGGGGTTTAGCCGCTGATCCGGGGCGGTGCAACGGGCCAGCCGGACCGGATCAGAGCGCCGCTTTCAGCGCGTTTGTCAGATCGGTCTTTTCCCAGCTGAAACCGCCGTCGGCCTCGGGCTCACGTCCGAAATGCCCATAGGCTGCCGTGCGCTGATAGATCGGCCGGTTCAAACCCAGATGCTGGCGAATGCCCCGTGGCGTCAGATCCATCACCTTGCCGACCGCGCTTTCTATCGCCTCGTCCGGTGCCAGGCCGGTGCCGTGGGTGTTGACATAGATCGACAGCGGGCGCGACACGCCGATGGCATAGCTCAGCTGCAGGGTCGCGCGGTCCGCCAGACCCGCAGCGACGATGTTCTTGGCCAGATAGCGCGCAGCATAGGCCGCCGAGCGGTCCACCTTGGTCGGATCCTTGCCGGAAAATGCGCCCCCGCCATGCGGAGCGGCCCCGCCATAGGTGTCCACGATAATCTTGCGCCCGGTCAGACCGGCGTCGCCATCGGGGCCGCCGATAACAAATTTTCCGGTCGGGTTCACATGCCAAACGGTCTGGTCGGTCAGCCAGCCCTCGGGCAGCACTTCGGTGATATAGGGGGCCACGATGGCGCGAATATCGTCACTGGTCAGATCCGGATCGATATGCTGGGTCGAAAGCACGATGGAATGCACGCCCATCGGGACGCCGTTCTCGTAATTCACCGACAACTGGCTCTTGGCATCCGGACCCAGAGCGGGTTCGCTGCCATCCTTGCGCACTTCGGCAAGCCGCCGCAGAATCGCGTGCGCATACTGGATCGGTGCGGGCATCAGCGCCGGAGTTTCGTTGGTGGCATAGCCGAACATGATGCCCTGATCGCCGGCCCCTTCGTCCTTGTTATCCGCTGCGTTCACCCCTTGGGCGATATGCGCGGACTGTTCGTGCAGCAGGTTGGTAACTTCGCAGGTGGCATGGTGAAACTTGTCCTGCTCGTAACCGATGTCCTTGATACAGGCGCGCGCGATGTCTTCCATCCGCTCCATATAGTCGTGCAGCTTGTGCTGATCCGACAGCCCCACCTCGCCGCCGATCACCACCCGGTTTGTGGTGGCAAACGTTTCTGCCGCCACCCGCGCTTCGGGTTCTTCGGCCAGCAGTGCGTCCAATACGGCATCCGAAATGCGGTCACAGACCTTGTCGGGATGCCCTTCGGATACCGATTCCGAGGTGAAAACAAAATTCTTGCGGGACATGAAAGCGCTCCATTCGGTTTATCCTGTCACGTCAGGAAGCCGTTGTGACAGGTCTGAGCCGACGTATGCCCGCGTTGCATCCGGGTCAATCGGCTAAACGGGTTTTATTTGCGACGTTGCGTGGCCACCCCAAACCCCAGAGCCACAATCGCCAGCAGCACCGGCAGGTCCCCGGTGCGGGAATATACCGTGGGCGGCAGCGGCGCGGCAAGCGCAGCATCGACAAATCCCGCCTCGCCCAACGGCAGGCTGGCGATTGTGCGCCCCAGCGGATCGATCACCGCGGACACCCCGGTATTGGCGGCGCGCACCAGCGGCAGGCCCTGTTCGATCGCCCGCATCCGGGCCTGTGCAAGATGCTGATACGGGCCGATATACCGGCCGAACCAGGCATCGTTAGTGACCTGCAACAGAAATTCCGGACGCTGCGGTGTGCCGGTCACGTCCTGTGGAAACACCGCCTCGTAGCAGATCAGTGGCAGCGCCCGCCCCATCGCACCGAAATCGACCACCTGCGGCCCCGGCCCCGCGCTATAGCCATCGCCGTCACGGGCCGCAAATCCGCGCAACCCCAGACCGGCGGCCAGATCGCCGCCGGGAAAATACTCGCCAAACGGCACCAGATGATGCTTGTCATAGATCGCCGCTACCTGCCCTGCCCCGTCCAGATACACCAGAGAATTATAGCTGCGCGACCCTTCGCGGCGCTGAATGCCCAAGGCGACCGGGGTGCCGTTTGCAGCCGCCGCGATGGCTTCAAACGCCGGACCCGCCCATTCCAACAGGGTTGGCACTGCGGTTTCCGGCCAAACGATCAGGTCCGGCCGCGGCGATTGGCCCGTAAACCCGATCAAGCGATCAAAGAACACCGGCATCATGTCGGGGTCCCATTTCTGCTGCTGCGGTGCATTCGGCTGGACCACGCGGACCGTCTTGCCAGTGTTGCTGACGTCCGGCGCCCCGGCGACGGCTGCAGCGATGGCGGCAACAAAAACCCCCGCCACGGCGGCGAACACCGGCCTGGCCAGGCGCACCCGCGCGACGGCCAGCCCGGCAGACAGCCCCACCGCCAATGTCGCTACACCCATCCCCTGCGGGCCGATCCAAGCCAACAGCATCGCGGCGGGACTGTTGGCCCAGACCTGCGCAAACCCTGCCCATGGGAATCCCGTCAACACATAGGCGCGGGCGAATTCAGCCAGCGTCCAGGTGCAAATCAACAGTCCCACCCGCCAAAAGGCGGACTGGCGGGGGACAGCGGCTATCCAGAACGCCGCCGCCCAGAACAACGCCAGCCCTCCGGCCAGAAACGCCAACGCAAACGGGGCCATCCACCCATGGCGCGCGACATCCACCAAAAACGGCTCGACAATCCAGACCAGCCCAAAACCGAAATAGCCCAGACCGAAGATCCAGCCGATCAGCGCGCTGGCCCGCCGCGTAGGCGCGGCCAGAAAAAGCGGCACCAGCAGCGCCAGCGCGGCCAGCGTCAGGTACCACAGGAAGAACGGAGCCAGCCCCAGGGCCGCCAGCATGCCCAGTCCCAGCGGCAGGCCAAGCCGCAGCCGCTGCGGCCACACCCAGGAAAGGCTCATTCGCCGGACTGCGGCAATCGTACGCGCAAACGCTTGATGCGACGTGGATCGGCATCGACGACTTCGAATTCCGGACCATCGGGATGCAGCACCACCTCACCCCGCGCGGGCACCCGTCCGGACAGCATAAAGACCAACCCGCCGAGCGTGTCGATCTCTTCCTCGTCCACCTCATCGTGCTCGGTCAGAGATTGTCCGATTTCGGCCTCGAACTCATCCAGCGGCGTCTTGGCCAGCACGTTGTAGCAACCCGCCTTCTCCTTGACCCAGGATTGGTCCTCGTCGGTGTCGTGCTCGTCCTCGATCTCGCCCACCACCTGCTCGATCAGATCCTCGATGGTCAACAGACCGTCCACCCCGCCATATTCGTCGATCACCAACGCCATATGGCGACGCTCGGTCTGCATCTTGGTCAACAAGACCCCAATCGGCATCGACGGCGGCACGAACAACAACGGCCGCAGCATCGAATCCAGATCGAATTCGACGCTTCCGCCGTTGAACCCGTGAGTCAGCGCAAAATCCTTGAGGTGAACAAACCCCCTGGGCGTGTCCAGCGTACCTTCATAGACCGGAATCCGGGTCATGCCGCTGTCACGAAACACCTGCACAAGTTCGTCGCGCGAGATGGTATCGGACACGGCGACAATTTCGGCGGTCGGAATGGCAACGTCTTCGACCCGCATCCGGCGCAGGTTCACCATGCCGCGCAGCGTTCCGTTCACTTCGCTGGGCTGCGGGTCTTCCGCAGGGCTCAGCGCTTCGATGATGCGACCAAAAAACCCGGATCGCTCCGTGCTTTCCACCTCGGCCGGACTGTCCGAAGACTCGCCCACCGTCTGGTTCTGGGGTTGCGCGCTATGCGCCGCGCCAGAACTGCCGTCTGAATCGCCCATCTCTTCCTTCCGAATGCAGGGCCTCAGGCCCCTTCTGTTTCCCTATATGGGTCATCCATACCCAATCTGCCAAGTATCTCGATCTCAAGTTGCTGCATCAAAGTGGCATCCGGGTCACGGATATGGTCAAAACCCAACAGATGCAGGACCCCGTGCACCACCAGATGGGTGACGTGATCGGCAAGCGGCTTGTCGGCCTCGGCAGCTTCACGGACACAGGTATCCCAGGCAATGGCAATATCGCCCAGCCCCATCTCGCCGGTAAAATCCGGTTGCGGTAGCGCAGGTTCGGTGCCGGCGACCTCTGGCGTCAGATCTTCGGACGGCCAGCTCAGAACGTTGGTAGCGCCGTCCTTGCCGCGAAACTCGCGGTTGAGTTGCGCGATCCGTGCGTCGTCACAGGCCAGCAAACCGATCTCGCATTGCTCAGCGTCCAAATGCCGCGCTGTCAGCACCGCATTGGCCGCCACCTCTGCCAAAGTCGGCAGGTCCAGCGCCAGCCAGCGGGAATCGTCTATGTCTGTCTCAATCGGCATGGACGGCTTGCACCTGAAAACCGGCACCGGGTCAAGGCCCGGAGACGTGCATCGGCTCAGCCGACCGGGCCGTCGGCCTCATAGGCCTCAATGATCGCGGCAACCAGTGGATGGCGCACCACGTCTTTGGAGGTGAAATAGTTGAAGCTGATCTTGGGAATGGCCTTGAGCAACCGCTCGGCATCGGCCAGCCCCGACGGCACACCCCGCGGCAAGTCGATCTGGGTGCGGTCGCCGGTGATCACCATGCGGCTGCCTTCGCCGAGGCGGGTCAGGAACATCTTCATCTGCATGCTGGTGGCGTTCTGGGCCTCGTCCAGCACTACAAACGCATTCGCCAACGTCCGCCCGCGCATAAACGCCAGCGGTGCGATCTCGATGCGCTTTTCCTCGATCAGCTTGGCCAGTTGCTTGCCGGGCAAGAAATCGTTCAACGCATCGTACAGCGGTTGCATATAGGGATCGACCTTGTCTTTCATGTCTCCAGGCAGAAAACCCAGCCGCTCGCCCGCCTCGACCGCAGGGCGCGACAGGATGATCCGGTCGACATGGCCCCCCAGGAACATCGACACGCCCACGGCCACCGCCAAATAGGTCTTGCCGGTGCCCGCCGGGCCAATGCCAAAGGCCAATTCATTTGCAAACAGCGACTGGACATAGGCCTTTTGCGCCTCGGTGCGCGGTTCGACCAGCTTCTTGCGGGTCTTGATTTCGACCGCAACGCCCTTGAACATCTCGAGTTGATCGCCATCGCGCACCCCGGTGCCCGCATCCGACCCGCCCATGCGCAATTCGCGATCGATATCGCCGGTTTCCACCTCGCGCCCGGCCTCAAGCCGTTCATACAGCGATTGCAGCACGTCGGCGGCCTGTTTCTGGCTATCCTCGTCGCCCAGGATCGACAGCCGATTGCCACGGCGCACGATCTGTACGCCCAGCTTCTGTTCGATATCGGCCAGATTGCGGTCATATTCCCCGCAAAGGTCGATCAACAAGCGATTGTCTGGAAATTCGATCAACACCTCGGGCGGTGCCATCTCGGTCTGCGGTGGGGTCAGGGCGCCTGTGGCCAATCCACTCTCCTGTATTGCCGTTCCGGCCGTTTGACCCAAGCGTGCCAAGTTCGGCAGCGCAGCGCAAGCCGCTGGATGCGAATTTCACAGGACTGAAACAAAAATACTGTCAGCCCGGCCTTTTGGCAGAGATTTTTGGCTCCGGCAGGCAGATCAGGATGCGGCGACGATCTCGCCCGCCAGCGAATTCGACCCCGACCCCGTGATCCGAACCCTGCACAGCGCACCGATATCCACTTTGGCATCGTTCACATGCACCGCGTGCAGATATTCGGACTTGCCAACCATCTGGCCGTCAAATCGACCTTGTTTTTCGAACAGCACGCTCACCTCACGCCCGACCATGCCATCCTGTATCGCACGCTGCTGGCGGGTGATCAGCCCTTGCAGGCGGTGCAGACGCTCGGATTTCACATCCTCGTCCACCTGGGCGCGTTCCGCGGCAGGGGTGCCGGGCCGGGTCGAATACTTGAAGGAATAGGCGTAGCCGTAACCGACCTCTTCGACCAGATCCATCGTGGCCTGAAAATCGGCTTCGGTCTCTTCGGGAAAACCGACGATGAAATCGCCAGACAACAGGATATCGGGCCGCGCCGCGCGGATACGCTCGATCAGCCGAAAATAGCTGTCTGCCGTATGGCTGCGGTTCATGCGCTTGAGGATCTTGTCGCTGCCCGATTGCACCGGCAGATGCAGATAAGGCATCAGCTTGGCACAGTCGCCATGCGCCGCGATCAGATCCTCACTCATGTCGTTGGGGTGGCTGGTGGTGAATCGGATGCGTTCCAGCCCATCCACCTTGTCCAGCGCCCAGATCAACTGCGCCAGTGTCATATCCCCATCCGGACCCGCCCCGTGATAGGCGTTGACGTTCTGCCCCAGCAGGGTGATTTCGCGCACCCCGCGATCCACCAGATCACGCGCTTCGGTCAGGATGCGGTCCGCCGGGCGGCTGACTTCGGCACCGCGCGTATAAGGCACAACGCAGAACGCGCAGAATTTGTCACAACCCTCCTGGACGGTCAGAAACGCGGTCGGCCCGCGCGCCGCCTTGGGGCGCGATTTCAACGCCTCAAACTTGTCTTCCTCGGGGAAATCCGTGTCCAGCGCCTTTTCCCCGGCACGGGTCCTGGCCTCCATCTCGGGCAGGCGATGATAGCTTTGCGGCCCGACCACCAGATCGACCAGCGGCTGGCGGCGCATGATCTCCTGACCCTCGGCCTGGGCGACACACCCGGCGACACCGATTTTCAGATCCGGATTCTCCGCTTTGAGCCCCTTGAACCGCCCCAGTTCGGAATAGACCTTTTCGGCGGCCTTTTCGCGAATGTGACAGGTGTTCAACAGGATCATGTCGGCATCTTCGGGTGTTGCCGTTTCCACATAGCCCTGCCCGCCCAGGGCCTCGGCCATGCGCTCGCTGTCATAGACATTCATCTGGCAGCCGTAGGTCTTTATGAACAGTTTCTTCGGAGCCGTCATGCGCTTGGCCTCTAACCGGTGGATCAGCGGCCTGACTTAGACCGATTGGCGATGGCTTGCAATGCACCCGGAATTAACCGAATTTGAGGCAAAACACCAGAATGACCACCGCCCGGGCAGATCAAATGACACATCCAACACTGCACGGCTTTCTGAATCGGGGCCGCAGCGCTCTGGCGCGGGGTCCGGTGGCGTTGATCTTTGTCGAGGACGCCGTCGAGCTGGACAGTACCCTGCGCCACCATCTGGACTGCGGTTTCAAATCGGTCGTGGCGCTGATGCCACCAGAGTTTGATCTGCCCGCCGATCTGGCCGCGCGCATTCATCGGGTCACCTATGATTGCACTGCCGCGGGCGCGGTTTGCGAGGCGGTCAACCGCATCATCGCGGCGGCACCGGGCATCTGGCTCTATTATTGTTTCAATGCCGAATACCTGTTCTACCCGTTCCGCGAAACCCGCAGCGTTGGCGAACTGCTGACCTTTCACGCGGGCGAGCGGCGCAATGCAATGCTGACCTATGTCATCGACCTGTACGCCGGGGATTTGACCCGGCATCCCAATGCAGTTTCGCGCGCGCATGCGTTTCTGGACAAATCAGGCTATTACGCCCTCGCCCGCCTGGCACCGGACAACAATAACCCGCGCGAACGACAGCTGGATTTCTTTGGTGGCATGCGCTGGCGATACGAGGAACATATCCCCGACTCCAGCCGCAGGATCGACCGGATTTCGCTGTTTCGGGCGCGTCCGGGGCTGCGGCTGTTGCCCGACCACACGTTCGATGACCAGGAATACAACACCTATGCCTGTCCCTGGCACCATAACGTCACAGCAGCGGTCTGCTCGTTTCGCACCGCCAAGGCGCTGAAACGCAATCCTGGATCGACCTGTGCAATCGACAGCTTTCGGTGGCACAATTCGGTGCCGTTCGAATGGAAATCGCAACAGTTGCTGGACCTGGGATTGATGGAGCCGGGACAATGGTTCTGAGCGGTTAAGTCACGCCTTCGGTCTCGATCTTCAGCGGCTCGCCACAATGTTTGCAATGGACAGCGTCGGGATCGTGTTTCAGCAGACCGCAGGTCGGGCATTTGTGCCGTATTTTTGACGGCTGAATCACCGCCTGTGCCAGCCGTACGAACAACGCGACCCCCACCACCATGACAAAGACCGAAAACAGCTTTCCCCCCATCGTCACCGGCGTGATATCACCATACCCGGTGGTCGTCAGTGTGGACACGGTGAAATACAGCGCGTCCACATACCCTTCCAGCCCCGGCTGAACGTTCGGGTATGTGTCAAAAAACAGCGTATAGACAGCGGTGGTGGTCAAAAGGACGAACACCAGCAGGTTGACCGCCGCAATCACGGCATCTTCATAGCGCCGAAAGAACGGGCTGACCCGCCGCAGATCGCGCAACAGGTGATAGGAATGGATCAACCGCAACCCACGCAGGATGCGCAGAAAAGCCACGTCCTCGTGCAGGAACGGTGCCAGCAACAGGGACGCCACGACAATCACGTCTGCGATCGTATAGATCTGCCGCAGCATCGCCTTGCGATTCGGCGCGATCCAGAGCCGCGCGGCAAAATCCATCAGAATCAACAGCCCGATCACGGTTCCGGCGATTTCCATCTCCGGGGTCTGGCGCATCGGGGTAGTGACGATAAAATACAGGATCGTTGCGGCATCAAACGCGATCAGCCCATAGCGAAACAGTTCCGCACGACGCGACGCGCCGCGATAGAGCCGTGTCAGAGCCTGTTTCAAGCCAGCCATCATCGCGACGACCTGATCCCAGATTGCAAATGGATGCAACCGCGCCGGATCAGCCGTCGCGCCGCCAGATCACCGGGAACCAGTCCTCGCGCAGCCGTTGCCCCGGCTGCATGCCGTGGCCGGGAAAGGGGGGCGATGTCGGCCCCGCGCGCTGAACATACCGCGCATCGTCCCCGAGCAGCCGCAGCGAGAACGCCCGGCGCCGCGTGTCGCTGACGTTGCCCCGCGCGCCGTGCAGGGTGCGATAGCTGAACGCCACCGCGTCTCCGGGCTGCATCGGGAATTCAAGAATGCGCATGCCTTCGGCTTCCGGATCGGGCACCGGCATGTATTGTCCATCATCGGCAAAGAACCCCTCTTCAGATACCCAGCGGGTCGGCAGCACGTCCTTTTCCCAAAGGTGCGACCCGGCCACGCAGCGCAACGTGGCGTCCGTCACCGGATCCAGCGGCGACCAGAAGCTGACGGTTTGCGCACCTTCCACGAAATAATACGGCCGGTCCTGATGCCAGGGCGTTGCCATCGACGTGCCAGGCTCCTTGACCAGCACATGATCGTGGAACATCTGCACCGTCTGCGATCCCATCAGATCGGCAGCCACCTCGGCCGCGGGCGAATCGTGGATCACCTGCGCAAACTCGGGGATACGCGTCCAGTTGCAATAATCGTCGAAAAACCGCCCGGACTGCCCCTCTTTGCGATTCTCCGACGCATAGGGTCCAGGATGCTCCATGTTCGCCGCGACCCCCGCCCGCAGGGCGTCCACATGGTCAGCAAACAGACCCCCGATCATCACCACGCCGTCGCGCCGGTAGCTGTCGATCTGATCCTGGGTGACAAGAGCATGGGTCATGGCGGGCCTCGCTTGGGATGCCGACACCCTGCCGCATCGGCACGACCGGACGCAAGAAGAACGCAGCTCTAACGACGCGGTTTGGCCGGTGTCAGGTGCGGCGCAGGCGGATCACCACATCAACCGAGGCAATCTCGGTGCCCTTTGGCGCACCGGGCAGGCGATTGATCACCAACTGGTCGGCAGGTGCATCGCTCAGACGCCCCTCGTCCTCCCAATAGAAATGCGGGTGATCGTGGGTGTTGGTATCGTAATAGCTTTTGGCGCCGTCCACCGCGACCTCTTGCAACAGCCCCGCATCGCAAAACGCCCGCAGGGTGTTATAGACCGTGGCCAGCGAAACCACCGCACCGACCGCCCGAGACGCTTCGAACAGGCTTTCGGCGGTGACATGGCGATGCTGCCCGTCCCCGACCAGCAATTCGGCCAGGGCCAAACGCTGCCGCGTCGGGCGCAGCCCGGCCCCGCTCAACCACTCGGTTGCAGTCCGTATTGCAGGCGACATCATTATCGGCACTCACGTTTATACATATCGCCATGTATATGGGTCCAAGACGCCTAATTTCAATTGAAATTCATTCGCAACCCGATCGGACGGCGATTCGCGTCCGCGCGTACGGGCCTCGCGGGGGCCCTTGCACGTCTGCGTGAGGGACGCTGCTGCCCCGCGACAGACGTACGCAATGGTGCTAGGCTTTGATCCGGATGGATTTTCCTGGGCCTGCCCCGCGGTTCAATACCACCACCCGCCCGGATAACGGCCTGCAACGCTGATCGATGCAAAGCGAGGTCAAAATGGCAAAGACAATTGGCAACCCGGTTTCGTGGACCGCAAAGATGTTCGGGCACGGCTCGCACAGCCTGGGATCCGGCACCGGCGAACTCTCGGGCAAGGACACCGACCCGATCATACTGCGGGATCTGACCCTTGCGGACCTGCGCACAGCGCTGTCCGAAGGGTTTCAGGACTTCACCGCCCTACGCACGGACGTCATGTTCATCGTTCTCGTCTATCCGGTTCTCGGCGTGCTGCTGACCTGGTTCGCGCTGAATCGCGATATGCTTCCGCTAGTGTTTCCGCTGATGTCGGGCTTTGCCATCATCGGACCGGTCGCCGCCGTCGGGCTATATGAAATGAGCCGCCGCCGCGAGGCCGGACAACCAACCGGCTGGGGCGACGCCTTTGGCATAATGACCTCGCCTTCTTTCATGCCGATCATTGTGCTGGGCGGGTATCTGGCGGTGCTCTTCGTTGGCTGGATGTTCGCGGCCGACACGATCTACCGGCTGACGCTTGGCCCCGAAGCACCGCAATCCCTGGCCCAGTTCGTGCAGGATATTTTCGGCACCGCAGCTGGCTGGACCATGTTGATCGCCGGTCTGGCGGTGGGTCTGGTTTTTGCCCTGGCCTCACTGGCGATTACGCTGGTGTCATTTCCCCTGTTGATCGACCGGCAGGTGGGCCTGCCTCGCGCGGTTGTCACTTCGGTCCGGGTGCTGCGGCGATCTCCGGTTGCGGCTCTGACCTGGGGTCTGGTTGTGGCACTGCTGCTCGCGCTCGGCGCGGCGACCCTGTTCGTGGGGCTGATTTTTGTTCTTCCGATCCTGGGTCACGCCACCTGGCATCTCTACCGGCGCGCAGTCGAGCCGCACCGCTGACCCGACCCGACCTGATCGCACCCCGCGCCGGGCGCACGTTCCGGTCGGGGGCAGGCGGCTCTTGCAGGACCCTTTGCCCGGGTGTTAGACGGGATTGCAACCGCAGATCTCGAGCAGGAGAGGCGCAAGAATGGCCGACTACCCCAACAGCTTTGACAAAGAGGGCTTGCTTAAATGTGCCCGTGGCGAACTTTTTGGCCCCGGAAACGCGCAGTTGCCCGAACCGCCGATGCTGATGATGGACCGCGTCACCGAAATCAGCGCCGATGGCGGCAGTCATGGCAAGGGTCATGTGATCGCTGAGTTCGACATCACCCCGGATCTGTGGTTCTTTTCCTGCCATTTCCCCGGCAACCCGATCATGCCCGGCTGTCTGGGGCTTGACGGGCTGTGGCAGCTGACCGGCTTCAACCTGGGCTGGCGCGGCATGCTGGGTCAGGGCATGGCGATGGGCGTCGGCGAGGTCAAGCTCAAGGGCATGGTCAAACCGGACCGCAAAATGTTGACCTATTATGTCGACATGACCCGCATCATCGACCGCAAGCTGAAACTGGGTGTGGCGGATGGACGGGTTGTCGCCGACGGTGAAGAGATTTATGCCGTGAAGGACATGAAGGTTGGTCTGGCTTCGGCCGAGACCTGATTGCCCGCACGGGCCGCCAAATAGGAGACCGCCGATGCGTCGCGTCGTTGTCACTGGGCTGGGCATTGTCTCGTCCATCGGAAACAATGCAGCCGAGGTTCTTGCCGCGCTGAAATCCGGCACGTCCGGAATAGAGGCCTGCCCGGAAATGGCCGAACACGGGTTCCGCAGCCAGGTCGCCGGAACGCTCAAGATCAACGTGGCGAACCATGTCGACAAGCGCACCCTGCGCTTCATGGGTCCCGGTGCCGCCTATGCTCATATCGCCATGGCCGAGGCCATCGCCGATGCCGGGCTTGAGGAAAGCGACATCGTCAACCCGCGCACCGGCCTGGTGGCGGGGTCCGGCGGACCTTCGACCAGCGCCATACTGACCGCGCATCAGACGGTGCTCAAAACCGGCGCGACCAAGCGCATCGGCCCCTTTGCCGTTCCCAAATGCATGTCCTCGACGATTTCCGCCAACCTGGCGACCGCCTACAAGATCAGGGGCATCAACTATTCCATCACCTCGGCCTGCTCGACCAGCCTGCATTGCATCGGCAATGCCGCGGAACAGATCATGATGGGCAAACAGGACGTGATGTTCGCCGGCGGCGGCGAGGAGTTGGACTGGACCCTGTCCTGCCTGTTCGACGCCATGGGCGCGATGAGCAGCAAGTATAACGATGCCCCGGAAACCGCCAGCCGCGCCTTTGACGCCGACCGCGACGGCTTTGTGATCTCTGGCGGCGGTGGCATCCTGGTTCTGGAAGATCTGGAACACGCCCAGGCCCGCGGTGCAAAAATATATGCCGAGGTTACGGGCTATGCCGCCACCAGCGATGGCCATGACATGGTCGCCCCGTCGGGCGAGGGCGGCGAACGCGCCATGCGGCTGGCGCTGCAATCCCTGCCCGAGGGCCGCAAGGTCAGCTATATCAACGCCCATGGCACCAGCACACCCGTCGGCGATGTCGGCGAAGTAGAAGCCGTACGCCGGGTATTCGGGCAAGGGTCCACCCCGCCAATCAGCTCGACCAAATCGATGACCGGCCACGCACAGGGGGCGGCCGGGGCGCTCGAGGCAATCTTCAGCCTGCTGATGCTGGACAACGACTTCATCGCCCGCTCGATCAACGTGCAAACGCTGGACCCGGCGCTGGATGCGTCGGAAATCGCGCTGGAGACGGTGCACAACGCCGGGCTGGACAGCGTGATGACCAACAGCTTTGGATTTGGCGGTACCAACGGGTCGATGATCCTGTCGAAATTCAAAGGATAGGATCCGGACATGACGCAAGCACTTGCAGGAAAGCGCGGTCTGATCATGGGCGTCGCCAATGATCGCTCGATTGCATGGGGGATCGCCAAGGCCATGCACGAAGCCGGTGCCGAGCTGGCCTTTACCTATCAGGGCGACGCCTTTGGCAAACGCCTGGAACCGTTGGCAGCCTCGGTCGACTCGGATTTCATGGTCGATGCGGACGTAACCGACGACGCCTCGCTGGACACGGCCTTTGCCCGACTGGCAGACCGCTGGGCGACCATCGACTTCGTGGTGCATGCCATTGCCTTTTCGGATAAATCCGAACTGACCGGGCGGTTCCTGAACACCAGTCGCGCCAATTTCAAGAATTCACTGGATATCAGCGCCTATTCCTTTATCGAGATCGCCCGCCGGGCGCATCCGATGATGGTCGACAACGGCGGCACCCTGTTGACCCTGACCTATCAGGGCAGCAATCGCGTGGTGCCCAACTATAACATCATGGGCGTGGCCAAGGCGGCACTGGAATCCGCCACCCGCTATCTGGCCAACGATCTTGGCCCCGAAGGCATCCGGGTCAACGCGATTTCGCCCGGCCCGATGAAAACCCTAGCCGGGGCGGCCATCGGCGGGGCGCGAAAGACTTACAAGCACACCGATCTGAATGCGCCCCTGCGCAGCAACGCCACGCTGGCGGCCGTGGGCGGCACCGCCGTCTATCTGGCCTCGGATGCGGGGGCCTGTACCACGGGTGAAATCATCCGGGTCGACGGCGGCTATCACGTTCTGGGCATGCCCCAGCCGGACCACCTGTAACCCCGGCGCGCCTGCGTTCGTCAGGCGCGGCCCATATCGGGGCTCCAAGCGAGGACGACCTCCCCCGCATTGGGACATTTCATTCGGGACGACCCGAAGAACTGACAGGGGGCCTCATGCGCACCACCGCAGACCGCATCCGACACGCCATCAGTTTTGAACTCATCGGGCTGGCCCTGATCACACCGCTGGGGGCCTGGGCCTTTGGTATGGCGGTTTACGACATCGGCGTCGTTGCCGTGGTCAGCGCCACACTCGCAACCGGCTGGAACTATGCCTACAACCTGCTGTTTGACCGCAGCCTGATGCACCTGACCGGCAGCACCCGCAAATCGCTGCGGCTGCGCGTGCTGCACGCAGTCCTTTTTGAAACCGGATTGTTGCTGGTATTGATTCCGTTCATCGCCTGGAATCTGGGCGTCACGCTGGCGCAGGCCTTTGTAATGGATCTGTCGTTTGCGGTCTTCTATCTGGTCTACGCTTTTGCGTTTAACTGGGCCTACGACCTGATTTTTCCCGATCCGGGCGTCAGGCGGGTGTCGGCAACGGAGGGATAGCCCCCCGCCGCACGCACCGTCAGGTAATCGACACCAGTTCGATGGCGAACACCAGATCCTGACCGGCCAGCGGGTGATTGCCGTCCAGCGTCACCTCGTCTTCGGCAATTTCGACCACGGTGACCGGCACCGCCTGCCCGTCGGCGGCCTGGGCCTGCAGTTGCAGACCGACTTCCAGCGGGATCTCGTCGGGGATGTTGCTGCGCGGCACCGACTGGCGCATCTGAGGCTGAATTGCACCATAGGCCTGATCGCAGGGCACGTTCACGGTTTTCTTGTCGCCCACCGCCATGCCCGGCAGCGCCTCGTCCAGACCCGCGATAATCTGGCCCGAGCCGACCTCGAACTCCAGCGGCTCACGTCCTTCCGAACTGTCAAAGGTGCTTCCGTCCAGCAGGGTACCGGTATAGTGGATGCTCACGGTGTCGCCGGTCTTGACCTGGGTCATGTATATCCAATCTGCGGGTCTCTTGGCCCGCGTTGTCGTCAAAGGGAATCGTCGGCGCGCACCCTAGACGATAAGACCTCGATGTAAACCCGCCACCCTATTCAGCGCCGCGTCGGCGCAGAAGCACCGCCACCACGATCGCACCCAACGCCGGAAACAGCACGGTTCGGGCCAGATCCAGCGCGCTGACCCGCCATCGCGGCGCACCGAGCGTGGCCAGATCGTCGCGCAGATCAAGCACCTCCATCCCGCACCCCAGCATCGCCGCAACACCCAGCGCCCAGACAAACGGGGCCAGCCGCAGCCGCCCATGGCTGGCCACCAGCGCCATCCCCAGCAACACCAGCCCGATCAGAACATGAAAGGTATCGCGCTCCAGGCCCACATGGCTTTGCACCCATATCTTGGCCGTTTGCCAGGCCGAGCTTTGCATTTCTGTCATTCCCGGCCTCTCTCGTGGCTTTGCGTGCAGGCAAACTGCGACCGGTTCCGACGCTAACACGTCTCGGGTGCTTTCAACAGCCGCGCGCCTGTGCCAGTCTGCGCCAAAACCGGAGTCCCCGATGCCTGTTACGACCTGTGTCTTTGACGCCTATGGCACCCTGTTCGACGTCTCCGCCGCCGCGCGGCAGGCCGCCACCGAAGCTCAGCATCCCGTACTGGCGGATCGCTGGCGGCAGGTCGCCGACCACTGGCGTCTGAAACAGCTGCAATACACCTGGCTGCGGGCCGTGGCCGGTGCCCATACCGATTTCTGGGAGGTGACGCAAAACGGGCTGGACTGGGCGCTCGAAGCCACCGGGCTGGACGGCGATGCGGCCCTGCGCCAGCGGCTGCTGGATCTGTATTGGGAACTTTCGGCCTATCCCGAAGTGCCCGCCATGCTGGCCGCGCTGAAAGACGCCGGGTTGCAGACCGCGATCCTGTCCAACGGCTCGCCTGCGATGCTGGACGCAGCAGTGCAATCGGCCCGGATCGGCGCGTCGCTGGACGATGTGCTTTCGGTGGAAAGCGTCGGCATCTTCAAACCGGCGGCGGCGGTCTATGACCTCGTCGGGCAGCGTTTCAACTGCAACCGCGACGCGGTCCTGTTCGTCTCGTCCAACGGCTGGGACGCAGGATGTGCCGCCGGCTATGGGTTTCAGACCGTCTGGGTCAACCGAACCGGCGATCCTGTCGACCGGCTGCCCTGGACGCCGGGGAAAATCCTGACCGATCTCACCACAATCCCCGACCTGGTGCGCAGCTGATGGCGCGGTTCATCGCACAGGACGGGCTGAGCCTGCATTTTGAGGACACCGGCAGCGGCCAGCCGCTGCTGTGCCTGCCGGGACTGACCCGCAACACCCGCGACTTTGACTTTGTCGCACCGCACATGACGCAATACCGCATGATCGCGATGGATTACCGCGGGCGCGGCCAGTCCGATCATGCGCCGGATTTCAGCACCTACAACGTGCCGCAAGAGGCCCAGGATGCGATTGCCCTGCTCGATCATCTCGGGCTGGACAAGGTCACCGTCCTGGGGACATCGCGCGGCGGGCTGATCGCCATGGCGTTGGCGGCGGGGCACGCGGACCGCCTGGCGGGGGTAATCCTGAACGATGTGGGCCCCGAAATCGCACCGGGCGGCATTGCACGCATCATGGAACACGTCGGTCGCGAACCGGCGGCGCGCACGCTGGACGAAGCCTCAAAAACCCTGGCCGCCGCCCTGGGGCCACAGTTCCCCGGTGTCGCGGACGCGGTCTGGACCCAGATGGCGGCGGCGCAGTATGAACAGTCCGACACCGGGCTGACCCTGCGCTACGATCCGCATCTGCGCGACGCCTTGCTGGCACAGATACAAGCCGGACCCACAGCCGATCTTTGGCCACTGTTTGACGCGCTGCGCCCACTGCGTGTCGGCGTGCTGCGCGGCGCGAATTCCGACATCCTGTCATCCGAAACCCTGGCCCGGATGCAGGCCCGCCACCCCGGCCTGATCGCCACCACGGTCCCGGATCGCGGTCACGTTCCGTTGCTGGACGAACCGGCCAGCCTCGACCTTATTCATCGCATTCTAAAGGACACCGCATGAGTAATTTGCAGATGATCCAAGCCGCCGCCGCGCGGCTGGACGGGCATGCGCGGCGCACACCGCTGTTGTCGTCGCCGTTTCTGGACGAGATCGCCGGGCGGCGGGTTCTGGTCAAACCGGAATGCCTGCAACATACCGGCAGCTTCAAGTTCCGCGGCGGCTGGTCGGCCGTCTCGGCGCTAGACGAAGCGACACGCAAGCGCGGTGTGATCGCCTTTTCCAGCGGCAACCACGCGCAGGGCGTGGCGCTGGCGGCACGGCGCCACGGCGCTCCGGCGGTGATCGTCATGCCCTCTGACGCGCCCCGGGTGAAAATCGACAACACCCGCGCGCTGGGGGCCGAGGTGGTGCTGTATGACCGCGGCAGCGAAGATCGCGACGCCATTGGCGACCGGTTGGCCGCAGAACGCGGACTGACCCTGATCAAACCGTTTGACGAACCGCAGGTCATCGCCGGTCAGGGCACCGCCGGTCTGGAAATCGCGCAACAGGCGACCAAGGCGGGCATCGATACGGCTGACGTGCTGATCTGCTGCGGCGGCGGCGGGTTGACCTCGGGCATTGCACTGGCGCTCGAAGGCCACGCACCCGGTTTGCGCGCCCGCCCGGTCGAACCGGAGAACTTTGACGATGTCGCCCGTTCGCTGCGCTCGGGAAGGATCGAGCGCAACACCCGCACCTCGGGGTCGCTCTGCGATGCCATCATCACGCCGGAACCCGGTCGGATCACCTTTCCGATCATGGCCCGCCTCTGCGGCCCCGGTCTGGTGGTCACCGAAGATCAGGCCATGCACGCCGTGGCGCTGGCCTTTGCACGGCTCAAGATCGTGGTGGAACCGGGCGGCGCCGTGGCGCTGGCCGCAGCCCTGTTTCACCCGGAGCAGATTGAGGGCGACGCCGTGATCGCCGTGGCCAGCGGCGGCAATATCGATGCCGAGGTGTTCCGCGACGCGTTGGCAAGGTTCCCCGCCTAGTTTAGGGTCGCGCAAAACCGGAAAGGAGCCCCCATGCACATAGCCGATCTGGGCGATGTCCAGCTGCATTACCGTGTCGATGGCGACCCGGACGGCGCGCCGCTTGTGTTTGCCAACTCGCTGGGCACCGACCTGCGCCTGTGGGATCCGGTGCTGCCGCTGTTACCCAAGGGGCTCAAGATCATCCGCTACGATAAACGCGGCCATGGACTGTCGTCAGCCCCGCCCGCCCCCTACGGCATGGGTGCGCTGGTGCGCGATGCGGAACGGCTGCTGGATCGCCTGCAAGTGCGCAACTGTGTCTTTGTCGGCCTGTCGATCGGCGGCATGATCGCCCAGGGGCTGGCGGTGAAACGGCTGGATCTGGTGCGCGCCATGGTGCTGTCCAACACCGCCGCCAAGATCGGCACCGCCCCGATGTGGCAAGACCGGATCGACGCCGTGAACGCAGGCGGCATCGAGAGCCTGGCCGACGCGGTGATGGAACGCTGGTTCAGCAAGGCGTTCCGCGCCACGCCCGAACTGGCCCTGTGGCGCAACATGCTGGTGCGCCAGCCGGTCCAGGGCTACGCGGGCTGCTGCGCTGCCATTGCCGGCACCGATTTCTTTACCCCGACCAGTGGGTTGCGGCTGCCGACGCTGGGCATTGCCGGCGATCAGGACGGCGCAACGCCGCCCGATCTGGTGCGCGAAACCGTCAACCTGATTCCCGGTGCACAGTTCCACCTGATGCGCGGGGCCGGGCATCTGCCCTGCGTCGAGAACCCGATTGAATACGCGCGGGTTCTCGGCGATTTTCTGGCCAGTACCGGCCATGTCTGACCACCTGGCGGGGTATTTCTGATGGCCGCTTCGGTCTTTGACAGCGCACTTTACGCACATCTTTTTCCCACCGGCGAGGTGGGCCGGCTGTTCACCGACAGCGCCGAGATCCGCGCCATGCTGCTGGTCGAAGGCGCACTGGCCCGCGTTCAGGGTGCGGCAGGCCATATTCCCGCCGACAGCGCCGCCGCGATTGCCCGCGCGACGCTTGAGGTGCATATCGACGCCGCGACCCTCGCCAAGGCCACCGGCGGCAACGGGGTCAGCGTCCCGGCGCTGATCGCAACCCTGCGTGACGAGATGCAGGCCCCCGAGCACGCCCAATACGTCCATTGGGGGCCTACGTCACAGGACATCGTCGACACCGCGCTGATCTTGCGGTTGCGTCAGGCCCTGGCGCTGATCGAAGCCGACATGCGCACGGCTCTGCGCGCCCTCGCCACGCTGGCCGAAACCTGGGCCGATCTGCCGATGGCCGCACGCACCTATGGCCAGCATGCCACCCCCACCAGTTTTGGCGCGGTTGCCGCCGGTTGGGGCAGCCCTCTGCTGAACCTGTTGGGCGAATTACCCGCCCTGCGCGATACCTGTCTGCTGGTGTCGCTGTCCGGCGCTGCGGGCTCCGCATCGCAACTGGGCCCCGATCCGGCCCAACTGCGCAGCGAACTGGCGCTGGCGCTGAACCTGAAGGATCCGGGACGCAGCTGGCACAGCGACCGCACGCCGGTGCTGCGCCTCGCCGACTGGCTGACGCGCGTCGCGCTGGCGCTGGGAAAGCTGGGCGAGGATACCATCCAGATGGTGCAATCGGGCATCGGTGAAATCGACCTCGGCGGCGGCGGAGCCTCGTCGACCATGCCGCAGAAACAGAACCCGGTCGCCCCGTCGGTGATGGTGGCGCTGGCGCGTCACACTTCCGGTCAGCTGGCCGTTCTGCAGGGGGCGGCGATGCCGCGCAACCAACGCGACGGCGCCGCGTGGTTCACCGAATGGCTGTGTTTGCCGCAGATCGTGCTGGGGGCCGCCGCCGCCGCGCAAACCGCCGCGCCACTCTGTACCGCGATAACCCCCAATGGCGATCGAATGGCAGACGGGCTGTCGCAGGGGCTGGGGCTGATCCATGCCGAGACGCTCGGCTTTGCGCTGGCCGCAGCGATGCCCCGCCCGCAGGCGCAGGCCGCGGTCAAGGCCCTGTGCCGCGAGGCTCAGAACAGCCAAACGCCCCTGTCTGTACTCGCCGCACGCGCCCATCCAGATCTGGACACGGCGGCGCTGTTCGACCCGGTGCGGCAGATGGGGCAGGCTCCGGCCGATGCGCGCCGCTTTGCCGCCGATGTGGCCGCAGCCTTGGCAGACACTGCGTGAGCTTTGCCGCGCCCCTGCGCACCTGACCCGATGGGACCCGCTGTGCGCCTGCCTGTCCTGTTCATCCTGATCACCGTGATGCTGGACGCCATGGGCATCGGGCTGATCGTGCCGGTGATGCCGGATCTGATCCGCGAGATTCAGGGCGGAACATTGGCCGGCGCCGCCCTGTGGGGCGGAGTGCTGTCCACCGTCTTTGCCGTCATGCAGTTCCTGTTCAGCCCGCTTCTGGGCAATCTGTCAGACCGCTTCGGACGCCGCCCGGTCCTGTTGATCTCTCTGGCGGTGATGACCCTGGACTATCTGGTGATGGCGGTTGCCGGCTCGATCTGGTTGTTGCTGGCCGGACGGCTTGTCGGCGGCATTACGGCGGCGACCCATGGCACTGCCAGCGCCTATATGGCCGACATTTCCGCCGCCAGGGACAAGGCCGCGAATTTCGGTCTGATCGGCGCGGGATTCGGCATCGGATTCGTTCTTGGGCCGCTTATCGGTGGCACATTGGGCGAATTCGGCACCCGTGCCCCGTTTTATGCCGCCGCCGCCCTGGCGGCGCTGAACACCGCCTTTGGGTATTTCATCCTGCGCGAAACCGTCACCGACCAGATCCGCCGCCCGTTCCTGTGGTCCCGCGCCAACCCGCTGGGAGCCTTTCGCAGCGTCGCCCGCCTGCCCGCCATCGGCAATCTGCTCTGGGTCTATTTCATCTATTCGGTGGCGTTTCACGTCTATCCCGCCGTCTGGTCCTTTTTCACAATGGAGCGGTTCGGCTGGAGCCCGCAGACCGTCGGCCTGTCGCTGGCCCTGTTCGGCATCATGATGGCGCTGGTTCAGGGTGGGCTGATCCGGCTGGTGCTGCGCTGGCTGGGTGAATGGCGCACCGTGGTCTATGGCCATCTCTTTGACACCGTTGCCTTTGGCCTGATCGCCATTGTCACCAGCAGCACCCTGGCCCTGGCGATGATCGTTTCGCCGCTGATGATGACCTCGGTCTTTGCTGCATTCACCCGGCCCGGCGCAGCGGTTTATTTCCCCGGCGCACCCTTTATCGTATCGCTGCTGCTGATGTTGCTCAGCCTGGCGCTCTTTTTGCGCAGCCGACCCCCCGCAGCCTGAGGCGACGGGCCTGCGCCGGTTTCGGTCTTGCAGCGCGTTCCAACCCGGTCCACCCTGCCGACAACACTCAGGGGAGAGAATGCCATGCAAACCGTCAAAGCCGCCGTATGCCGTGAATTCGGCGCGCCACTGACGATCGAAGAGATCCAGCTGGACGCACCTGGCATCGGTCAGGTTGAAGTGACCTTGGATGCGGTGGCGATCTGCCATTCCGACATCTCCTTTGCCGAAGGCGCGTGGGGCGGGCACCTGCCCGCGGTCTATGGCCACGAGGCCGCCGGCGTCATCACCGCGACCGGTACCGCCGCCGGCGGTTTTCAGATTGGCGATACCGTCGTTGTCACCCTGATCCGGGCCTGTGGATCCTGCCCCAACTGCGCGGGTGGCAAGCCGACGATCTGCGAATCCCCGGCCGACAACGTTCAGGGGCCGATCCGAACCAAGGACGGCACCCCTCTGATGCAGGCGATGGCCTGTGGAGCCTTTGCCGAAAAAGTCGTGGTCCATCACAGCCAGATCGTGCGTATCCCCGACACTCTGTCGCGCGAGGTCGCCTGTCTGCTGTCCTGCGGCGTCATTACCGGGGTCGGCGCGGCCATCAATGCCGCAGGGCTCCGTCCGGGACAGGATGCCGTTGTCATCGGCGCTGGGGGCGTCGGGCTGAATGCCATCCAGGGTGCTCGCATCGCCGGGGCCCGGCGCATCGTGGCCGTGGACATGACCCAGGAGAAACTCGACATCGCCAAAAGCTTTGGCGCCACCCACGGCGTTCTGGCGAGCGCCCCAAAACCCTGGCGGGCGGCGCAAAAGGCGCTTGGCGGCCGGGGCGCGGATGCGGTTCTGGTCACCGTCGGGGCGATACCGGCCTATGACGACGCGCCAAAATATCTGGGCTGGGGCGGCAAGGTGGTGATGATCGGCATGCCCCATGCCGAGGGCATGGCGACCTACAATCCGATGGGCATGTCCTATCAGGGCCAGGGGCTGATCGGATCGAAAATGGGCGACACTGTGATTCAGCGCGACATTCCCTGGATGGTGGATCTGTATGAACAGGGTCGTCTCAAACTGGACGAACTGATCTCGGGACGCTGGCGGTTCGACCAGATCAACGAGGCGATTGCCGATACCAAGACCGGCAGCGCCAAACGCAATGTGATCGTGTTCTGATCCAAACCCGAGGAGTGCCGGCATGACGACCCCGACAGCGACACTGGAACAGGACGGCGACGTGCTGCGCCTGTGCTGGCCCGGCATGCCCGATCTGCGGGTCCATGCCATCCGGCTGCGCGACAACGCATTGGACCGTGAACACAGCGGCGACCTGCCCCAGGATGCGCAGATCCGGGACGGTCAGGACAAAATCTCCGGGCCGACACCCCCGCCGTTTGAACATGACGCCCCCCTGTTGCGGCGGGGCGTGGTTTCCCACAAAGGGCACACGGCATGAAGCTGCAGGACCTCGACATCATCGTCACCGCGCCACCGGCTCCGGGTTGGGGCGGGCGCTATTGGATCCTGGTGAAACTGACAACCGACACCGGTCTTACCGGCTGGGGCGAGTGTTATGCCGCCTCTGTCGGCCCCGAAGCGATGCGGGCGGTCATTTCCGATGTGTTTGAGCGCCACATGGCCGGGGAAAACCCGGAAAACATCGAACTGATGTTCCGCCGCGCCTATTCGTCGGGGTTCACCCAGCGCCCGGACCTGACCGTTATGGGCGCGTTTTCAGGGCTGGAAATCGCCTGCTGGGATATACTGGGCAAACACCGTGACCGGCCGGTACATGCGCTGATCGGTGGGCGGATGAATGACCGCATCCGCGCCTATACCTATCTCTATCCCCTGCCCCATCACGACATCGCAGCATTCTGGAACAGCCCCGATATGGCCGCCGAAACTGCTGCCGAAATGGTGGCCCGGGGCTATACCGCGATCAAGTTCGATCCCGCCGGCCCCTATACATTGCGCGGCGGCCATATGCCCGCGATGAGCGACATCAGCCGATCGGTTGCCTTTTGCCGTGCCATCCGCGCGGCGGTGGGCGACAAGGCGGACCTGCTGTTTGGCACCCACGGACAATTCAGCACTGCCGGGGCGATCCGGCTGGGTCAGGCGCTGGAACCCTATGCGCCGCTGTGGTTTGAAGAACCGATCCCACCCGACAATGTGGCCGAGATGGCCCGCGTTGCGCAGGCCGTCCGCATCCCCGTCGCCACCGGCGAGCGGCTGACCACCAAGGCCGAATTCGCCGCCGTGCTCGACGCGGGTGCCGCCAGCATCCTGCAACCGGCGCTGGGACGCGCAGGCGGCATCTGGGAGATGAAGAAGGTCGCGGCCATCGCCGAGGCGCATAATGCCCAGATGGCACCGCATCTCTATGCCGGTCCCGTCGAATGGGCCGCCAACATCCAGTTGGCGGCCAGCATCCCCAACATCCTGATGGCCGAAACCATCGAAACCCCGTTCCATTCGGCCCTGATCAAATCGTCGATCCGGGTCGAAAACGGCTTTGTCATTCCGCCCCTTGCCCCGGGTCTGGGCATCGAGGTGGACGAGGATCTGGCCCGCGCCCACCCCTGGACCGGCACCGGTCTGCACCTGGAAATGCAGGAAACACCCTGCGATTACGCCAAAGGCAACGCTTTTCAGGGTGGTGCCCCCGCAACAGAGGGGTGACAGGTGGGCAAAGGATAGGGCATGATATATTCCGGATATATTTTTTCGGGGTATCAGCGACGTGACAATCCAAACAGCGCAGAAAATCTCGGCCGAGGCGCCAAAGGACATGGCGGAACGGGCCTGTGACGCGGCGGCCTTTCTCAAGACGCTCGCCCACGAAGGCCGGCTGATGATCCTGTGCCACCTGGGCGCAGGGGAAAAGTCGGTCGGCGAATTGGAAAACCTGCTCAATATCCGGCAGGCGGCGGTCAGCCAGATGCTCGCCCGTCTGCGCGACGAGGGGCTGGTGCAAACCCGGCGCGATGGCAAGACGATTTTCTATTCGCTGGCCGACAGCAACACCGAACAGATGATCGGGCTGCTGCACACACTTTTCTGCCGCGACACCTGACACGGCGGGCCAGCCTGGCGCACCGACCGGCAGGATCAGTTGCGTACGTACCCTGCCACCACCTGCAACAGCTTGAAGGCGGTAGCCGCGTCATTCTCGACCACCGACAGGAATTCCTCGGCACCGACCCGCAGACAGGTCAGATCGCTGGCCGCGAACATGCTCAGCGCCCTGGGCTCATTGCGGATCAGCCCCAATTCGCCAACCAGCGCGCCGGGGCCGACCGTGGCAATCACCCTGGCCTCTTCTCCCTCTCTGGACAGAATCAGATCGGCCTCTCCCTGAAGCAGCACATAGGCCCCATCGGTCGGTGCATCGCCGCGCAGAAACACCCCCTCGCCCTTTGACGCCTGAAACCACCGAGCGCCGAACGCCAGCAACCGCAACTGCTTGCGGTTCAGATCGGCAAACAGATCGGTCTGCTCGAGCGCCCGCAGTTTCTTGGCCAGATCGGCCCCGGCGGCGCTGTCCGGCTCGCCGATCAGCTGCATGTCCTCTCGGACCATCCGACCTCTCTGAAGCTCGAAATACACGTCAAAGACATCGGCTTTCTTGAACGCGTCATTCACGTAGATCAGCGTGGTTTCCGGCAACAGCGCCCGCAGGTTGCGGTGCACGGCCACCTGCGTGTCCAGATCATAGCTGGCCAGCGTCTGCTCCAGGATCAGGATATCGGGCCGCTTGATTGTGGCCCGGCTGAACGCCAGCGGTTCGGCGAACAGATTCGGCAGATTTGCCCCGTTCAGGGCGATCGGCAGATCGAAGAACAGGTCCACAACCAGTTTCTGTGCATCGTTTGCAACCAGAACGTCCGCGATCAGCTTGCGCAATTCGTCCGCCCTGCCCCCGGCTGATTCCGAGATCTTGCCAAACAGCGCGTTTTCGATCACCGACAGCCCCGGGGCAAACGCGCCCATGTCCAGCGGCGCGAACAACCCGGACATCAGCCGCTGCATGTCCGACAAGTGAGTGCGGCGCAATTCGACCACCCGCGCCTTCATCTCTTCGGGAAAGGCCGGCCCGATCTGTTCGGCGGTGATCTGGAACGGCACCCGCAGCAAGATCCAGATCTCGTCGTCGCGCAGCCCCTCGACCCCGCTCTTTCGGGTGCGGTCCACCAGCGTGACAGCCGCTTCAAACACCTGCGGGTCCAGCCCCAGCCGTTGAAACAGCGGATGGTCCGTGCCGTCCAGACCAAAGATGCGGCGCAACACATCGATCACATCCCGACTCAGTGAAATCAGATCACGATCAAGTTTCAGCGCCCTGAGCTGCTCCATGAACCCGGTCTGCTGCGACAGCAGTTCCTGGGTGATCGGCCTGCGCGGGGTGGCATGCAACAGGTTTTCGGCCACGGGCAACCCCGGATTGTACAGGTCGCGCTTGAACAGGAACACATGGCGGCGCAACCCGGCATCGCGCACCGCCTGCTGTACCAGAGGACGCAGATCAACCAGCTTCTGGGCCAGTTCGGGATGCTTGCCGGGGTCGAACACCTGATCCAGTCCGCGCCGGAACAGGGCGGTGCCGCTGCCCATGCCTTCGATCAGCTGCAGCCACCAGGCCCGCAGGGCCTTGGCATCCTCAAGCCCCGCCAGTCCCGGTTGCAGCCAATCCCCCGCCAGCGAATCCGGGCTGTTGCCAGCGCGGATCGCCTCTTGCACCGCAGCGTCCTGCGGATCGCCTCCCTGTGGGTGGGTTCGGACCGGCATCATCACATTGTCGCCGAATGTGCCCTGAAACAGCACCGGACGGGACGTGGCATGGCCGATGCGGGCTGCGATCACCGACTGGTGCAACCCCGCCAGATCATGCCCGGCCACGGTGATCTTCCCTGCCGAGGGTTTGACCTCGCGCATCAGCAGCTCGGCAATGGCACGCCGGTCCTCGGACCCGGGTGCGGCGATTCCGACCACCGACCCGGCAGGCACGGTTCCGGTCAGATCCTCAAGTACCGCGTTGCCGTCGCGATCGCGCACGGTAACATGATCCAGCACGATATCCCCGCGCAACCGAACGATCTCTGCCGGCGGATCGTCAAACAGCGCCGCGTCCACCATCCCGTCCGGCGCGAAACGCTCGTTGATCACATCCCAGCGCAGCGCCATGTCCTGGGTTTGATTGTAATACGCCAACAGCTCTTTCCACGGGCTGGACAGATCCTTATAGGCCGCCAGCGCCGCCACCAGCGCCCCCAAAGTCACCGCCCCCTGAAGCACCAGATACCCGCCCACCGAAAAGAAAAAGAACGGCGTCAGCTGCGAAATGAAGTTGTTGAGAAACTTCATGAAGAATTTCTTCTGGTAGATGCGAAACCGGATGTCGAACAACCGGCCCAACTGATCCGTGATCACGGCCAGCCGATAGCGCCAGCCGCCATTGCTGCGCAGGGTCGCGGCCCCGGCGGCGCTTTCGCCGATGGCACTGGCCAGCACGCGGACCTCTTTGATGCGCTCCTTGTTCAACAGGTTGATCTGACGCTGCAAACGCGGGATCAGCCAGGCCTGCAAGGGAATCAGGGCCACCGCAGCCAGCCCGAACCAGACGCTTTGCAGAAACAGGAATCCCAGAATCGTCAGCATCTGCCCGCCCTGCAACACCGGCTGGCTGATCGCATCTCCCATCAACCCGCCCATCGGTTCGGATTCCGCCGTGACCATGGACACCAGTTCGCCCTGGCTGACCCGTTCGAAATAGGGTTGCGGAAACCGCAGGATGCGCGCGATCAACTGATACCGGAACCGCCGCAGCATGCGTTCGGACAACACGCCCTTCATCGTGTTGATCCGCATCTTGAGCAGCCCATGCGCCAGAACCGCCACCAGAAACGCACCACAGAGCAGCCACAGGAAATTCACCTGGCTGATGGTCATGCCCACCACCTGCACGGTCGCGCCCTGCGCGCCAATGGCGTCGTTGATGATGCGCTTGGGCAGTTCCAGCGTCAGGTAAAGCAGTGGAAACAGCAAGGTGGTGACGACCAGCAGAATCAGCTGATCGCGTTTCGAATACTTCCATATGAACTCAAATAGGCTACGTTCTATCAGATCATTCCAAAACCACGTCCGATGCCGCGAAACGCGGCCCGATCCCCCCATCACCAAATCCAGTCCAAACCTAGCAACCGTTCCTATCGTCAGGCAAACGATTAATGACCGGCATCATTCCGCCCGGCGATCTCTGGCCACCGGATCCCGCAAGGATTGCAGCTTTGGCGGGAAACCCCTAAGCTGACAGTCATAGTACGGACGGGAGGCTTAATTGTCCGAGTTAGTAAGTACGGTTTTTATCCTGTTCTGCCTGTTGCAGATCAAACATATGTTCGCAGATTATTTTCTTCAGACCCCGCGCATGCTGGCGGGACGAGCGACCTATTGGCATCTGGGCCGCGCCCAGCATGCGCTGATTCACGCCATCGGGTCGGCCGCCGCCCTGTTACTGATTGGCGCCCCAATCGGGTTCATCCTCACAATCTGCGCCGCGGAATGGGTGGTTCATTTCCACATCGACTGGGCCAAGGCGCACCACTCCGAAACCTGTGGGTATTGCCCGAACGACGCCGGGTTTTGGCGCGCCGCCGGGATCGATCAGGCCCTGCACCAGTTCACCTATATCGCCCTGGTCTGGGCCTGGGTCCGGTTCAGCACACATCTCGCCTAGGGCGCAAACGACTCCGAACCGCACCTACCCGGCTGCGGTTGACCCATTCCAACCGGTAATGATCGCATCGGCTTCCAGTTCGACCAGCCATTCAGGGTTGACGAAACGATCCACCGCCATGATCGTGTCCACTGGGCGGATATCGCGAAAGTACTCTTTGCGCACATCAATGGCGGCTTTCCAGTCATCTATATTTGTCAGAATGACCCGCGTGCGGACCACATCCTGCAATCCCGCCCCCGACTGTTCCAGCGCCGCCTTGATGATCTCGATACACTGACGGGTCTGCGCGCCAACATCGCCGATCCCGACTGTCTTGCCATCCGGGCCCACGGGCGCGGTTCCGCCAATCGAAATGAACGGCCCTACGCGCACAGCTCTCGAAAAACCGACCACCCGTTCCATCGGATTGCCGTTTGAAATCAGTTCCCGGTCATAGGTCATCGCCTTTCCCTTCATTGCAAATACGATCGTACACGTCAGCCCGGGTATACGCGGGCAGGAAGCGGGAATTCAGGCCCGCACTACACCCGCACCGGCCCGTTGCGCTTGATTGTGCGCAGAACGACATTGGTCTGGGCGCTGTCCACCGCCGGCAGACGAAACAAGAAATCTTCGAGAAACCGATTATAGGCGTCCAGATCCCGGCACAGCACCCGAAGGTGGTAATCGCTCTGCCCGGTGGTGGCGTAACATTCCTGTACCTCCGGTCGCCGGCCCACCGCGCGGATGAATTCGTCCAACCGGTGCTGTTCGTGCCGCGTCAGTTGCACATGCACGATGGCATGAAACCCCAGATCCAGCCGCGCCGGATCGACCACCGCGCCATAGCGTTCGATCACACCAGCCTCTTCCAGACCGCGCACCCGCCGCCACAGCGCCGAGGCCGACATGCCCACGGCCTGGGCCAGATCGGCATTGGACACGCGGCAATCTTTCTGCAGATGGGTCAGGATCTGAATGTCGCGATCGTCCAGCTGCATCGATGTGGTCCATCCTTTCGATAAGTACCCCCATTGTGACACATAATTTCATGTCTTCAACCGATCGCAACCAATTCTGACAGGATTTTTCGCCGGTTTCGCGCTATTCTGCCCCACCCGTGCCAGCAGGAGGCCAGCCGTGACCGTGCCAAACCCGACATTCGCCACCTATCAACTTGAAGATCGCTATGCCCGCACCGAAGGTCGCGTCTTTCTGACCGGAACCCAGGCGCTGGCCCGGATCATGCTGGACCAATCCCGCCGCGACCGGGATGCGGGGATGAACACCGCCGGGTTCATCTCGGGGTATCGCGGCTCGCCGCTTGGGGCGCTGGATCTCGAACTGTGGCGGGCGCGCAAACGGCTATCCGAGGCGCGGATTACCTTTATGCCCGCCGTCAACGAAGACCTTGGCGCCACGGCGGTTCTGGGCGCGCAACAGGCCAGTCTGGACCCCCGGTGCCAGGTCGAAGGCGTGTTTTCCATGTGGTACGGCAAAGGCCCCGGCGTGGACCGCTCGGGCGATGCGCTGAAACACGGCAACGCCTACGGCAGCGCGCCCAAAGGCGGCGTGCTGGTGGTTGCAGGCGACGATCACGGTTGTGTCTCATCCTCGATGCCGCATCAATCCGACGTCGCCTTCATGGCCTGGTTCATGCCCACGCTGAACCCCGCCTCGGTCGAGGAATATCTGGAATACGGCGAATACGGCATTGCCCTGTCGCGGTTCACCGGCACATGGGTCGGGTTCAAGGCAGTGTCCGAAACCGTCGAATCCGCCCGCTCGGTCGACCTGCGCCCGGCCCGCCAATTCACACAACCGGACTTTACCGGACCTGCGGGCGGGCTGCATGTGCGCAGCGCCGATCTGCCCAGCCCCGAAATCGAAACCCGCATTGGCCACAAGCTGGACGCCGTCACCGCCTTTGTCGAGGCCAATCCGATCGACCGCGCGATCTATGGCATCGACAACGCCACCCTCGGCTTCGTCAGCACCGGCAAAGGGCATCTGGACCTGCTGGAGGCGCTGCGCCTGCTGGGTCTGGACGAACCCGCCTGCCGCCGTCTGGGCATCGACATCTACAAGATCGGCATGGTCTGGCCACTGGCCCATCGCGACGCGCTGAAATTTGTCACCGGCAAGCAAGAGGTGCTGGTGGTCGAAGAAAAGCGCGGCATCATCGAAAGCCAGTTCAAGGAACATTTCTATGACTGGCCCGGCGCCAAACCGGACCGCATGGTGGGCAAGTACGACAGCCAGATGAACCCGCTGATCCCCTGGACCGGCGAACTGTCGCCCTTGCTGCTGGCCCCCATTGTCGCCAACCGGCTGGATCGGTTCTTTCCCGACGAAAACCTGCCCGCCAAGGCCAGGGCGTTGACCGAGACGCCCCCTGTTCCGCTAAGCGTTTCCGGGGCCAGCCGCACCCCATATTTCTGCTCGGGCTGCCCGCACAACACCAGCACCAAAGTGCCCGAAGGCTCAAAGGCCGCCAGCGGCATCGGCTGTCACGTCATGGCCAGCTGGATGGACCGCAACACTGTCGGCTATGCCCAGATGGGCGGCGAAGGCGTGCCCTGGGTCGCCGCCAGCAAGTTCAACGGCGGCGCGCATATCTTTCAGAACCTGGGCGAAGGCACCTGGTATCATTCCGGCAGCCTTGCGATCCGTCAGGCGGTCGCGGCGAACACCAACATCACCTACAAGATCCTGTATAACGACGCCGTGGCGATGACCGGCGGGCAACCGGTGGATGGTCCGGTTTCGGTCGCGGGCATTGCCCAGACCTGCCGCGCCGAGGGCGTTCAGCGCATCGCGCTGGTCAGCGACAACATCGACAAGTTCAACACCGGCGACTTTCCCCGCGACACCACGTTCCACGACCGCAGCACACTGGACACCGTCCAGCGCGAATTGCGCGACATCCCCGGCGTCACTGTCCTGATCTATGAACAGACCTGCGCCACCGAGAAACGCCGCCGCCGCAAGCGCGGCGCGCTAGAGGATCCGCCGACATTCGCCTGGATCAACGATCTGGTCTGCGAAGGCTGTGGCGATTGCTCGGTCGAAAGCAACTGCCTGTCGGTCGAACCGCGCGACACCCCGTTGGGGCGCAAACGCAAGATCAACCTGAACTCCTGCAACAAGGATTTCTCCTGCCTGAACGGATTCTGCCCCAGCTTTGTCACCGTTTCGGGGGCAAAACGGCGCAAACCGCAGGCGGCCAAACTCGACATCGCCGCACTGACGCGCGATTTGCCCCCCGTGTCCATCCCATCGCTGGCGGAGCCGTTCAATCTGCTGGTCACGGGGGTGGGCGGCACCGGCGTGGTCACCGTCGGCGCGCTGATCACCATGGCCGCGCATCTGGAAGGGCGCGGCTCATCCGTGCTGGACTTCACCGGCTTCGCGCAGAAGTTCGGCACCGTCCTCAGCTATATCCGCCTGGCCGACGGCCCCGAGGCGGTGAACCAGGTGCGCATCGACACGCGCGGGGCCGATGCGGTGATCGGCTGTGACGTGGTGGTCAGCTCGGCGCCCAAGGCGTCGGTGCATTACCGCCCCGGCACGGCGATGGTGCTGAACCGCGCCGAGATGCCGACCGGCGATCTGGTGTTGCACCGCGATGCCAGCCTGCGCGTGGACGAGCGCGAGGCGCTGATCGCGCACACCATCGGCGCGGACAACCTGTCGGCCTTTGACGCCAACGCGGCGGCAGAAACCCTGCTGGGCGATGCGGTCTATGCCAATGTGATGATGCTGGGCGCGGCCTGGCAGAAAGGTCTGGTCCCGGTCAGCGACGCCGCGTTGCAGCAGGCGATCCTGCTGAACGGCGTGCAGATCGAGACGAACCACACCGCCTTTGCCCTGGGCCGGGTGCTGGTCGCCGCCCCGGACCGGCTGTCCGCCCATCTGGGCCGCGACGAGCCTGCGGCGGAAACGCTGGATCAGCTCGTCGCGCGGCGTGCGGCCTTTCTGACCGACTATCAGGATGCCGCCTATGCCACCCGCTATCGCGACACGCTGGCGGCATTTTCCGCCGCCCTGCCCGCCGATGCGCCCGAGGATCTGCGCCGGGCGGCGGCACGCGGGTTGTTCAAGCTGATGGCCTACAAGGACGAATTCGAAGTCGCCCGCCTGCACACCCATGCCGGGTTCGCGGAGGAGCTGAAGACCCAGTTCGAAGGCGAGTTCAAGGTCAACTACCACCTGGCCCCGCCGCTGCTAGGCCGGCGAAAAGACGCGCGCGGGCGCCCGCAGAAACGCGCCTTTGGTCCCTGGCTGACGCCGCTCCTGCGCCAACTGGCACGAATGAAGGGGCTGCGCGGGCGCTGGTACAACCCTTTCGGGCATCATTCCGAGGCCCGGATGCACCGCGACCTGCTGAGGTGGTATCAGGATCTTCTGCCCCGCGTCGCCGCCGCCTATGACACCAAAAGCCACAACGACTGTCTTGCGATCGTTGACGCCCCACGCGGCATACGCGGCTATGGACCGGTGCGCGCCGAAGCTGCGGCAAAGGCCAAATCCGCAGTACACACAGCGTTGAAAAACCTCACCGCGCGGTAAATTTACCGCGCGAATACAATGGTTTACCCACGGTAAACAAATTCTGAAAACCGATTGTTTCGCGCGCGAAACATTTCGCTGCAACCCTTTGGAATCGCCCAGCCTGGGTCGGAGTGCCGCGGTTCCGCGATCCGGTAACGGCGGGTGGAGCTGTTGCGCCGCCTTCGGCGTCGCGACGGGCGAGGGGCTCTGCCCCTCGCGCTCCCCGGGATATTTCCAGCAAGAGGAAGACATGAACGCGGGTCACAGCGCCTCGATGATTGTCACGTTGGCAATGCCACCGCCTTCGCACATGGTTTGCAGACCAAACCGTTTGCCACGCGCCCGCAACGCATGCACCAGCGTTGTCATCAGCTTGGCCCCCGATCCGCCCAGCGGATGGCCCAGAGCGATGGCACCGCCGTTGACGTTCAGGCGCTCCGGATCCGCACCGGTGCGTTTCAGCCAGGCCAGGGGCACGGGTGCGAAGGCTTCGTTCACCTCGAACAGGTCGATATCGTCAATCCGCAGGCCTGCGCGTTGCAGGGCACGGTCGGTGGCGAACAGCGGCTCTTCCAGCATCACCACCGGGTCACCCGCCGTCACGGTCAGATGATGAATCCGAGCCAGCGGTGTCAGATTGTGCGCCTTCAACGCCGCCTCGGACACCACCATCACCGCCGCCGCACCATCGCAGATCTGGCTCGCGTTGGCGGCCGTGATCACGCCGCCCTCGACCAAGGGGCGCACCGCACCGATGCTGTCCAGCGTGGCGTCGCAGCGAATGCCTTCGTCGATGTCATGCACATCCGGGCCACCCTCGGTCTGGATCTTCAGCGGCAGTATTTCTTCGGCAAAGGCACCGCTGTCTGTGGCGGCAATCGCACGCTGGTGGCTGCCCAGCGCATAGGCATCCAGATCGGCGCGACTGAAGTTCCATTTGCGGGCAATCATTTCCGCTCCGGTGAACTGGCTGAACATCACCTCGGGATAGGCACGCGCCAGCTTGGGGCTGGTCGGACTGCCTGGCACCGCCCGCCGCGCCCAGCGCCCGGTCGATCCCATCGCGACGCGACTCATGCTTTCGGCACCGGCGGCGATGACGATGTCCTGGGTGCCCGACATCACCGCCTGGGCGGCAAAGTGGATCGACTGTTGGCTGGAGCCGCATTGCCGGTCGATTGTCACCGCAGGTACCGATTGCGGCAGGCCCGAGGCCAGCACCGCGTTCCGCCCGAAATGCAGACCCTGTTCGCCCACCTGGCTGACGCAACCCATGATCACATCGTCCACCGCGTCCGGCGCGATACCGGCACGGGCGACGACCTCGTCCAGCGCCGCGGCGGCCAGATCGACCGGGTGCCAGCCGGCAACACGACCCTCGCGTTTGCCTCCGGCAGTGCGGGTGGCGGCGGTGATATAGGCCTGGGGCATGGCGGATTCCTGTCTGTCGATTGTTGGTTCTCCCGAGTCCGGTATCCGGCAGGGACAACCCCGTCACATCCGCGCGCTAGGACGTGCGGCGATATTGTCAAACCACGTGCGGGTGGCCCGATGGCTTTCGGGGATGCGCGCTTTGATGACGCGGGCGAAGTCGATGAATACAAATGCCGTCAGATCGGCCAGCGTAAAATGGTCGGTGGCCAGAAACGGGCTCTCGCGCAACCGCTGATCGATCAGATCGAAAAACGCGGCAACCCGTGCCTGCCCGCGTTCAGCCAGTGCCGGGATCTGTTCATAGTTGTGCGGCCCCGGAATGGCGCGGCCCTTCATCCGGGGATTGGCATTGCGCAGCACTTCGGCCACCGGCTGTGCACCCTGCTGTTCGGCAATGGCGGTCCACATCGCCACCAGCCCCTTTTCATCCGGCGTGCGGCCCAAAAGCGGCGGCTCTGGCTGCATCGCTTCGAGATAGGCGGCAATGCCGAGGTTCTCGGTCAGCACCGTTCCCGAATCCGTAACCAACACAGGCACGGTCGCGCGCGGGTTCACGGCCAGGAATTCCGGCTGCAACTGTTCGCCATCCGCGATGCTGACCTGCCGGGTCTCGATCTTTAGCCCCTTTTCGGCAATGAACATCCGCGCGCGTCGGGGGCTGGGAGCGGTAGAGCAATCATAAAAAATCATAACGGTCCTTTCAGGTTGCGGTGGCCGAGGGCAATGCGGCGGCCACCGCGCGGGCGATCACCCGTTCCTCGTCGGTACGGATCACCAGCACCTGCGCCGGGCCACTCCCGATTTCAATCGCGCCGGTTTCGTTGGCGGCGGGATTCAGTGCAAGCCCCAGAAACGCCATGCCCTCGATCACCCGGGTTCGGATCGGCGCGGCGTTCTCGCCGATGCCGCCGGTGAACACCACACCGTCCAGCCCGCCCAGAATGGCGGCCATCGCCCCCAACTCGCGGCGGATGCGAAAGACATAATAGTCGATCGCCTGCGCGGCGCGAGGGTCGTCGCTGGCCAGCAGGGTGCGCATGTCATGGCTGATGCCGGACAGGCCCCGCAACCCGCTGTCGCGATACAGCATCTGTTCGATCTGGGCGCGCGCCATGCCCTGATCCATCAGGTACAGCAGCACGCCGGGATCCAACTGACCGCAGCGCGTGCCCATGGGCAGCCCGTCCAGCGCCGAAAACCCCATGGTCGAGCCGATGCTGTGGCCATTTGCGACAGCGCACATCGACGCGCCGTTGCCAAGATGGCAGATCGCCACCCGGCCCTGCGCCAACTTGGGCCAGTCCCGCGCCAGAACACCGCTTACATAGTCATAGGACAGCCCGTGAAACCCATACCGGCGCACCCCCTGATCATACAGGTGACGCGGCAGGGCAAAGGCGTCATTGACGAACGGGTGGCCACGATGGAACGCGGTGTCAAAGCACCCGATCTGCACCGCGTCGGGAAAGATCGTGCGCGCCGCTCTGACAACCGCCAGATTGTTCGGCTGGTGCAACGGGGCAAGCGGCACCAGCGCGTCCAGCTGCGCCAGTGTGGCGTTGGTCAGCGCCACGGGGTCGCCAAAGCTTTTGCCGCCATGCACGATGCGATGCCCGACGCCGGCCACCACGCGCCCATCCAACACCGGCTCTACCGCCTGCAGGATCGCGGTCAGGGCGACGGCGTGATCGGCCGGGCCGATCTCGCGCGTTTCGCCACCCTTGATCTCCAGCCGCGCGACCGGCCCCAGGTTTTCGAC
Source organism: Sedimentitalea nanhaiensis DSM 24252 (assembly GCF_000473225.1). Taxonomy (GTDB): domain Bacteria; phylum Pseudomonadota; class Alphaproteobacteria; order Rhodobacterales; family Rhodobacteraceae; genus Sedimentitalea; species Sedimentitalea nanhaiensis. The sequence continues at coordinate 3,022,866 of NZ_KI421509.1, read as the reverse complement.
CTGCCCCGTCTGCAACAGGTCTGGCTCTGCCACCGCGCTGTAAACGGCGAATTTCAGCGACGAACTGCCCGCGTTCAGCGTCAGGATCACGCTCATGTCGGGTCCTCCTTCATTGATCTCGCATCGCGTGCAGCGCGGCAATGGCGCAGGACGCCAGCCGGGATTGCTCGTCATCCGAGCGACTGGTCAGGATGATCGGACATTTTGCCCCCATCACAATGCCCCCGGCGCGGGCCTGGGCCAGAAAAGTCAGTTCTTTGGCCACCATATTGCCTGCCTCCATGTTCGGCGCGACCAGGATATCGGCCCGCCCCGCCACCAGCGAGGTGATGCCCTTGGTCGCCGCCGCGCCCAGATCCACCGCATTGTCCATTGCCAACGGCCCATCCACCAATCCGCCGGTGATCTGGCCACGATCTGCCATCTTGGACAGGATCGCCGCATCCAGCGTCGAGGGAATCGCCGGATTCACGGTTTCCACGGCGGACAGAATCCCCGCCTTGGGCTGCTCTATTCCCAGCGACAGCGCCAGGTCGATGGCGTTCTGGGTGATGTCGGCCTTGGTTTTCAGGTCTGGCGTGATGTTGATGGCCGCATCGGTCACCAGCAACAGATGGTCCAGCCCCGGCACATCCATCACAAACACATGACTCAGCCGCCGCCCGCCCCGGCGCAGCCCGCCATCGCGTTTCAGCACTTCGCTGAGCAGAATGTCGGTGTGCAGATGCCCTTTCATCACTGCCGCCGCCTGTTTGTCCAGCACCATCCGCACAGCCATCTGCGCTGCCAGGCGATGATCGCGGGCCTCGACGATGCGATAGGGCGACAGGTCGATGCCTTCGGCTTCGGCGGCCTCGGCAATGCGGTCGGGATGGCCAATCAGGATCGGGTCGATCAGCGTGTGCTCGGCGGCCAGGATCGCCCCCGCCAGCGCATCCGGCTTTTCCGGCGCGACCACGGCCGTGGATATGGCAGGCAGGGGTTCGGCCAGGGCCAGCAGCCGGTCGAAATGCTGATACCTGCGCACCGTCAGACCGGGTACGTCGCTGGCATCGAAACGCACCGAGGTGGCGGGCGCAATCACCACCGCCTCGCCCTCGACAATGCGCACCCCGGCGGCGGTTTCGACCCAGGTGTCAAAACGCACGCGGCGGTCCGCGTCTTTGGCGGTCAGCCGCACGCTGACGACCAGCATGTCGCCGGCATGGGCCTGCGCCAGAAAGCGCAGGGTCTGGGACTCGTACAAGGTGCCGGGTCCGGGCAACTGGCCGCCCAGCAAACCCGAAATCAGCGAGGCCACCCACATCGACGGCGCAATCGATTCGGGTATGCCGTCGCCGTCGCCATCGGCTTTGGGCAGATGCATCGGGTTCAGGTTGCCGGATGAATTGGCAAAGACATAAAGGTCGTCGGCACGGCATGGGCGGCTGAGGGTGGCCTCCATCCCGATGCGAAGGTCATCATATGGAATGTTCTGCATTGGCCCGTCCATGACTTGCTGCGATATGGTCCGTCCGGGTCAACCGGCCGGTCTGCGATAGACAAAACAGCGTTCCGGCACCGCCCCCGTTGGCAGGGGCAGTTCCTCAAGCGCGTCGAAATACATCCGGTCGCTGGAGACCATCAGCCCGCCGGGCGCAAGCAGCGGTTCGACCAGTGGCGAAATCAGGCGCGCAAAAGCATCGTTCTTGGCCCGGTTGTGCCCCCCCAGATCTGCATGAATCAGGCTGGCCACCGCGCCCCTTTGCGCCAATGTCGCTGGCAGGGTGTCAGTGACCTCGCCCAGCACCGTCAGCTCCGGAGGCGGGGTGCTGTCGGGGTGGCTGGCCACGGCGCGCTCGAACACCAGGATATCGCGCCCGGTCACCCGATTGCGGATGTGGTGATAGGTGCGCCCGTTGCCCAGCCCCAACTCGTAGATCGGCCCGCCCATGCCGGCGGTTTCGGAAATGGCATAGTCCAGGCAGGCGCGCTGGGACACCATGCGATCAATGAACAGATCGAGACGGCTGGACATAAAAAACCTCCGGTTTGACCGGGCCCCGTGCCCGCCCGCCCGTCATGCCAAATATCCGCCGGGATGTGTAGGGCCAAGACCCGCCCGCAACAGGAGAATTTGGCGCAACATCGCGAACAAATGGGAAATTGGTTTGACTATGGGGCAAAGGCCAAGTGAAACTGCCGGCAAGACATGGGGGACCTCACGTACAACATGCTGCTGACTTACGGCCATACGGAACTGCGCCGATGACTCCGCTACTTTCTGTCCGGGATCTGACCATCGGGTTCGGCAAGGGGCCGGACGTGGTCAGGAACGTCAGCTTTGACGTGATGCCGGGCCAGACACTGGCACTGGTCGGCGAATCCGGCTCTGGCAAGACGGTGACCTGCCGCGGAATCCTGCGTATCCTGCCCAAGGTGGCACAGATCCGGTCGGGCCGGATCATGCTGTACGGGCGCAGCGGCGAGGTCGATCTGACCGCGATCAGCGAGCGGCGGATGCGCGATGTGCGCGGGGACGCGGTGTCGATGATCTTTCAAGAGCCGATGCGCTCGCTGTCGCCGCTGCACAAGATCGGCAACCAGGTCAGCGAAGTGCTGTGGCTGCACAAGGGGGCCAGCGAGCGCGAAGCCAAGCGTCTCGTGCTTGAGAAATTCGAGCGCGTCGGCTTTCCCGATCCGGAACGCGCCTATGGGTCCTATCCGTTCGAGCTGTCCGGCGGCATGCGCCAGCGGGCGATGATCGCGATGGCGATGGTGTCTCAACCCGACCTGCTGATTGCGGACGAGCCGACCACGGCGCTGGATGTCACCACGCAGGCGCAGGTGCTGGGTTTGATGAAGGAGCTGCAGAAAGACACCGGCATGGCGATGGTGCTGGTGACCCACGATCTGGGCGTGGTTGCGAACATGGCCGAACAGGTGGTGGTGATGAACAAGGGCCGGGTGATGGAGGCCGGCCCGGCCGAGCCGCTGCTGAACGCGCCGGCACATCCCTATACGCAACAGCTGTTTGAGGCCGCGCCGTCGATCCCCGCACAGCCCCATCTGGCTCCGGCGCTGCCCGAAGACGATCTCATCCTGCAGCTGCGGAATGTCTCCAAAACTTACCGGATGCGGGGCAAGTCGGCATGGAAACCGGATGTTCTGATCCATGCCTGTCGCGGCGTCGATCTGAACCTGCCGCGCGGCAAGACGCTGGCCATCGTGGGCGAGAGCGGGTCCGGCAAGACCACGGCGGCGCGAATCGCGCTGGGGGCGGAACCGCCGGATGCAGGTGGCGAAGTGCTGTTTCGCGCCACGCCTGACAGCGACCCGATCGCGGTGCATAAAATGGACCGCGCCGCACGCACCGCGTTTCAGAAACAGGCGCAGATGGTGTTTCAGGATCCCTATTCCTCGCTCAGCCCACGCATGCGCATTCTGGGCGCGCTGACCGAACCGCTGGACATTCACAACATCGGCACCCGGTCCGAGCGCCGCGATCTGGCGGCCCGGCGGCTCAAGGCGGTGGGGATGAATCCCGACATGCTGCAACGCTATCCGCATGCGTTTTCCGGTGGCCAGCGCCAGCGGCTGTCGATTGCGCGCGCGCTGATGCTTGAACCCGCGCTGCTGGTATGTGATGAACCCACCAGTGCGCTGGACGTCAGCGTGCAGGAACAGATCCTGACCCTGCTCGAAGAGATCCGCGACCGGATGAACCTGTCCTATCTTTTCATCAGTCACGATCTGGCGGTGGTGGCGCGCATTGCCGACGAGGTTGCGGTGATGCGCCAGGGGCTGGTCGTGGAACAGGCCCCGCCGGACACGTTGTTCTATAATCCCAAACATCCCTATACCAAGGCGCTGATCGCGGCGCAGCCGACCCCGGACATCAACCGCCCGATCGATCTGAAACTGGTGGCGCAGGGGGCGGGATCACCGGACAGCTGGCCCGAGGCCTTTCGTTTTTCCAACACCGTGATACCTTCGCTTATGCAACTGGAACCCGGGCACAAGGTGCGCTGCCATGTTTGATCGTTTCCGCCGTTTTCTGCTGGCCACGCCGCTGGCCGCCCTGGCCGCCCTTTCACCAGCCTTGTCACCGGCCTTGTCACCGGCCCTGGCCGCGCCGCCGCTGCCGCCCTTGCAGGAAAGCTCCTTCTGGCTGCAGGAGGTCGAGCGGGGCGATCTGCCCCCGGTGGCCGAACGCATCCCCACCTCACCGCTTGTCGTCGATCTGGAAGGCCGGGGCCGCACGCCGGGTGTGCAGGGCGGCACGCTGCACACCATGGTCAGCCGCAGCAAGGACATCCGCCAGATGGTGGTTTATGGCTATGCCCGGCTGGTCGGATACGACCATAATTACCAGTTGGTACCGGACCTGCTGTTGGATTTCGAATCCGATCAGGACAAGGTGTTCACCCTGCGCCTGCGCCCCGGACATCGGTGGTCAGACGGCGCGCCGTTCACCTCGGCGGATTTCGAATACTGGTGGAAAAACATCGCCAACAACAAACTGCTCAGCCCGGCAGGCCCGCCCGATTTCCTGCGCGTCGAAGGGCAGATGCCCACCGTGACCTTCCCCGACGAAACCACGGTGGTCTTTGCCTGGGACAATCCCAATCCGAACTTTCTGGCCAGCCTTGCCCTGGCCCGCCCCCCGTTTATCTATCGCCCCGCGCATTTCCTGAAGAAATTCCATGCGGATTCCGCCGACTCCGCCGAGCTGGCCGCCGAAGTCGAGGACGCCCGCGTCAAGAGCTGGGCCGCGCTGCACAACAAGCTCGACAACATGTACAAGTTCGACAATCACCGGCTGCCGACACTGCAACCTTGGATCAATGCCAGCTCGGGCAAGAAAATCCGCTATAACTTTGTGCGCAACCCGTATTTCCACCGCGTCGACCCCAACGGGGTGCAGCTGCCTTATATCGACATTGTCGAGATGGAGATCGTCAGTGCCGGGCTGATTGCCGCCAAGTCCAATGCCGGAGAGGCCGATCTGCAGGCGCGTGGGCTGGATTTCCGCGATATCTCGATCCTGCGCAAGGGCGAGGCGGACGGTGGCAATTACAAGACCTATCTTTGGGGCAACGCGGTGGCGAGCCAGATCGCGATCTATCCCAACCTGAACTATGAGGACGACGCCTGGCGCGCGGTTCTGCGCGATGTAAGGGTGCGCCGTGCACTCAGCCTGGCCATCGACCGCGATACAATCAACAAGGCGCTGTATTTCAAACTGGCAAAGCCCGGCGCGATGGCGGTTTTACCCCAAAGCCCGTTCTTCACAGAGGCCAACCGCAACGCCTGGGCAACGCTGGACCCGGACACCGCCAACAGCCTGCTGGACGAGGCCGGTCTGGACCGGCGCGGCCCGGATGGCATCCGCCTGTTGCCCGATGGCCGCCCGATGGAGATCGTGATCGAAACCGCGGGCGAGCGGCAAGAAGTCGAGAACGCCCTGCAGATTATCACCGACGACTGGCGCAATATCGGCGTCAAACTGGTGATGCGCCCGCTGGATCGCGACATCCTGCGCAACCGGGTCTATGCCGGTTCCAGCATGGCGGCGGTCTGGTACGGCTGGGACAACGGCATCCCGCAGGCCTATACCTCGCCCGATTATGTCGCCCCGCGCCAACAGGAATTCTTTGCCTGGCCGAAGTGGGGCCAGTATTACCAGACCAACGGTGCCGCAGGCGAACCGCCCGACATGCCCGAGGCGATCAGACTGATGGAACTTGCGCATGACTGGGAGATGGCAACCACCACCGAACAGCGCAGCGCGATCTGGACCGAGATGCTGGCGATCCATGCAGATCAGGTCTTTGCCATCGGCACCCTGGCCGAAGCCCCGCAACCGGTGGTGGTGAACAAGGCCCTGCGCAACGTGCCGGAACAGGCGTTGTGGGCCTGGGATCCGGGCGCGCATTTCGGCATTCACCGGATCGACGAATTCTATTTCGATCCCAACGGTAGCGACTGATGGCGATACTGCGCTATGCGGTTTACCGGTTCGGAACCATGTTGCTGACACTGCTGGTGGTGTCGGCACTGGTGTTTCTGATCATCAACCTGCCGCCCGGCGATTACCTGTCCAACCAGATCAGCGAGTTGCGGGCCAGCGGTCAGTCCGCCGGGGTGGCCAAGGCCGAGTTCCTGCGGGCGGAATATGCGCTGGACCGGCCGCTGTATCAGCAATACCTGATCTGGATCGGCTTCATTCCGGGACCGCAGGGGTTTTCCGGGCTGATCCAGGGCGATTTCGGCTGGTCCTTTGAGTTCGACCGCCCGGTGGCGGAAATCGTCGGTGAATCGCTTTGGCTGACTGTGCTGGTCAATCTGGCCGCCGTGCTGTTCGTCTATCTGATCGCCCTGCCCCTGGGGGTGCTGGCGGCGGCAAAGTCCAAAACCTGGGTCGATTACACATCGGCGTTTGTCGGCTATCTGGGGCTGGCGACACCGAATTTTCTGTTGGCGCTGATCCTGTTCTATTACGGGCACAAATATTTCGATCTGCCGATCGGCGGGCTGATGGATCCGCAATACGAAGGCCTGCCGATGAGTTGGGACAAGGTGAAATCGATCCTGATCCACCTGATCGTACCAACCTTCGTGATCGGCACCTCGGGGGCGGCGGCGATGATGCAGCGGTTGCGCGCCAACCTGCTGGACGAGCTGGGCAAACCCTATGTGGAAACGGCCATCGCCAAGGGCATGAGCCCGCCGCGCATGCTGATCAAATATCCGCTGCGCATGGCGTTCAACCCGTTTGTGGCCGATATCGGCAACCTGCTGCCCTCGATGATCTCGGGCTCGGTCCTGGTGTCGGTGGTGCTGGGGCTACAGACCATCGGCCCGACCCTGCTGACCGCGCTGAAGACGCAGGATCAGTTTCTGGCCGGGTTCGTTCTGATGTTTGTGGCGCTGCTGACGCTGATGGGCACGATGATCTCGGACGTATTGCTGGTGCTGCTGGATCCGCGCATCCGCTATGAGGGGCGTGAGGCATGACGAACCTGCCCGATGGCCGCTATGTCGACGATACCCCGTTCGACGCAACCGCCAATATCCAGACACTGGAGCGGCAGGATCTGGACGCCCCCGCCTGGCTGCTGGTCTGGCGCAAGTTCCGCAGGCACAGGCTGGGGCTGGTGTCGGGCATCTTCCTGTTGCTGTGTTATATGATACTGCCCTTCGTCGGGTTCATCGCGCCCTATACCGCCAATGAACGCGACTCCGATTACCTCTTTGCGCCGCCGCAATCGGTGCAGTGGTATCACGAGGGCGACTTTATCGGGCCTTTTGTCTATCCCACCGTGGCCGAGGCGGATCTGGAGACCTTTCAGTGGAAATTCGTGACCGACACCACCACGCCGCTGCCGCTTAAGTTCTTCTGCCAGGGCGAAAGCTATCCGCTGGCCGGACTGATCGAGACCGATGTTCATCTGTTCTGCGCCCCCGAAGGGGCGACGATCTTTCTGTGGGGGTCGGATCGGCTGGGTCGCGATGTGTTCTCGCGTATCCTGTATGGCGCCCAACTGTCGCTGACCGTTGGGCTGATCGGCATTTCCGTGTCCTTTGTGCTGGGCATCGGATTTGGCAGCATCGCAGGCTATTTCGGGGGCAAGATCGATTGGGTGATCAACCGTGTGATAGAAATTCTGCGCTCTTTGCCGGAATTGCCCCTGTGGCTGGCCCTGTCCGCAGCGGTGCCGTCCAACTGGGGGCCGGTGGCGGTGTTCTTCATCATCTCGATCATACTGGGTGTATTGGACTGGCCGGGGCTGGCGCGGGCGGTGCGAGCCAAGTTCCTGTCCCTGCGCGAAGAGGAATACGTACGCGCCGCCGAGATGATGGGGGCCAGTTCCGGGCGGGTGATCCGACGGCATCTGTTGCCGAATTTCATGAGCCACCTGATCGCCAGCGCCACCCTGTCGATTCCGGCGATGATTCTGGGGGAAACCGCGCTTTCGTTTCTGGGGCTGGGCCTGCGGGCCCCGGCGGTCAGCTGGGGGGTTATGCTGAACGATGCGCAGAACCTGGCCAGCATCGAGATCTATCCCTGGACGGCCATTCCGATGCTGCCGATCATCGTGATCGTGCTGGCCTTCAACTTTCTGGGCGACGGGCTGCGGGATTCGCTGGACCCCTATGCGGACTGATCCGCGCCTGTTGGTGTTGGTACTGAGCTGCGGGCTGGGCGCGTCCTCTGTCGCCGCGGACAGCTGGAGCGTACGTAAATGCGCGTTGTACCGCGATGCGTGGCAACAGGTATTGGACACCCAGCCCCCGGAGGGCACAAGCGACGGTTTCATGGCCCGGCATCAGGATTTTGTCGATAACGGCTGTCCCGCAGCCACCCGCATCTGCGCCAGAACCGACGGCGATGTCACGTTGGCGAACCTGATGACCATCCTGTCGATGAACGAAGGGATGGCCAGTACCTTTGTCCCGTTCGGCTGCCCGGATCGGGACTGAGAACAGCCGGGCACATCCGTGGCGGGAAATCCACGGAACATTTCCCCTTGATTGTCAAGTCCCATGGATACAGAATAGTAAGTATTTTCGCGTTAGTATCCATTAATAAGTTGAGTTTGGTAATGAGTATGTCCTTTTTCCGCCCCGATCAGCCCCTTCATACTGTCTGGAGTGACCGCCCACGCGGCCCCGAAGAAACCGCACTGGATTGCGAAACCGCGGTGACGCTGGCCTGTCTTCTGGGACCCGCCTTTGCTGCGGCCCCGGATTGGGCACGTTTGATCGCCACCCTGGCCGACAACGGTTTTCGGCTGGAGTTCCAGGACAGCCGGTTGGTACTGGTCAATGAAATGACCGAAATCGGTTTGTGTACCTGTGCGTTTCTGGGTCACAGCCTGGCCACCCTGTCAGATCGGCTGGGCAAACCCTGCGTGCAGGCAGGCACAGGTCGTCTGGTTGCGAAACCCGAAAACGGCTGATCTACGCGGCTTCGGTTGCGTTTCGACGTCGATGTCGACTTGAGACGGCAACTCTCATCTGTCGCATTGAGATCCCCGATTTCAGGCGGCGACAGGTGTTTCAGGTCTAACTCGAAACGCTTTCGCGTTGAAAGGAGGCTGCCAGCAACCGAAACAGCGGCGTTTCCAGATTGCCCAGCGATAACCGCAGGGCCAACCCTTCGTTGCCTGACCCCTATCCCCGATAGGTCACCCCGACGGACCAGGCATCATTGATGCTGTAAGAGCCGCCGGGGTTCCAGCAATCGTGCCATACCCATCGGAGTACCCATAGGTCCGGGCTTCGTAGGCCGGTGTCGCCCGGCGATTGAAGTTCTCCGAAACCGGATTGTAGGCGACATAGCCGGCGACCCCGAAACGATCTCCCAGCGGATAGGCCAGTGTCAGTTTTGCCTCGCCACAGCAATCGCCGCTGTCGTCATAATAATGGCGGGCATAGCCGATATCCATATAGAGTTCACTGGCAAACAGGTGGCGGCATCCCAGATAGACGCCAATTTCCCCGTCGCCGCCATCGCCAAAATCGACGTTCGATGCCCGGAGTCCGGCCTAAAACCCACGCAGGGTGGGCTCGATATAAGGTTGGATCGCGGGCTTGCCATCTGTCTGCGACGCGCCGTCCGCGACATGGCCGGACACCGCGTCCACACCGGCGATGACCTTCAGCCCGTCTTTATGTGCCGCCGCTGTTGAAGCAAGGCGCGAGGCCAGACCGGCCAGCGCTGTGCGATGTGGTCTCATTGCCGTGCCGATTTTCTGCGGATTTCTAGCGATCCGGCCCGTTGTTGTCCGGCCCGTCGAACTCATCGTCGATCACGCCCTGGACCGCACCGGTCACGGCCTTTTTCTGTTCCTCGGTCAGGTCGTCCGCAGCCGCATCCGCCAGCCGCACCGTGACCTCGCGATGGGCGAAATGGATCCCCTCGCGGGCGAACAGCGCGCGGATATCTTCATAGACCTTTTTGCGTACCAACCACTGATCGCCCGGCTTTGTCATGAACTTGACCCGAATGATCATGGCGCTGTCCTGCATTTCGATCACGCCCTGGCTCTTCAGCGGCTGGATGAAATTGTCGCCGATCACCGGGTCGGTCAACAGCTCCTGGCCAAGCTTCTTGATCAGCTTGCGCACCTTTTCCACATCGGTGTCATAGGTCACCCGCAGGGGAAGTTTCATGATCACCCAGTCGCGGGAATAGTTGGTCAGAACCTTGATTTCGCCAAACGGGATCGTGTTCAGCGCGCCCAGGTGGTGCCGCAGCTGGAACGAGCGCACCGAGATTTTCTCGACGGTGCCCTTTACGTCGCCAATGTCGATATATTCGCCCTTGCGAAAGGCATCGTCGACCAGAAAAAACGCACCCGAGAAAATATCGCGCACCAGGGTCTGAGCCCCGAACCCCACGGCCAGACCGACCACACCGGCACCGGCGAACAGCGGACTGACGTTGATACCCAGTTCCAGCAGAGCGATCAGCCCGATCGACACCACGACCACGGCCAGAATGGCACCGCGAAACAGCGGCAGCAGCGTAGCCAGGCGGCTGGCACTGTTGGCGCCCCCCTCGTCGCCAAGTTCACCTTCTTCTTGCTCGACGGTTTCTTCGGCGATCTTGCTGTCGATCCAGATGCGGAAGAAGTGATAGACGACATAGCCGATGAACAGAATGGTGATGACATCGAGGGTCCGGCCGAACACGGAATTCGGCAGCACCTGGTTTTCCGGGTCCCACACCCGCAACATGGCATAGGCCCCCGCGACAAAGGCCAGTATGCCGGCAACGCGGCGGGCCAGGGCCTCGTAGGTCATAAGCGCATGGCGTGGAGCCGGCGGCATGTCGTCGTCGCTTTCCGCAGCTTCTGCGGCGGCCAGTTCCTGGTTCAACCGCTCAACCGAACGGCTTCGGTCAAAGAAGCGTTCGATCACGTAGTTGATCGCGCCATAGACAATCACGATCGACAGAAACACCACGTAGGCACCGGCAATCATCGGCACCGATGTTTCGAGTTCCAGCACCAGATCAAAGGCCAGTTCCAGCCAGCCAAAGATGATGTACCCGATCATCAGCGGTGCCCAGGAAAATGACACGAACCGTGTCAGCCAGACAACGTCCTGGGCGGATTTGCCGCCCCGGATCGCATTGGAAATCACGCCCGTGTTGAACAGGACCATCAAGATGTTCCCCACCGCCTCGACCAGCGACAACAGCCCGTAAAGAATGGCATAAACGTTATAGTTCAGGCCAAAATCGGCGATCCACGTGGCGAGAATGGTCGAAGTGATACTGAACGTGCCCAGAATCCACGCCCAGTGATACAACCGCTTGGCATCGCGATCCGACAGGACCGGAATGCGGTATTGGGTCAGAAAGGGAGACAGAATCATCCGCCACAGGTCCGACACCGTCCAGGACAGGAAAATCGCCAGATAGATCGCCGCGATGGTCAATTCGATCGATGAATCATCGACCGGATCAAAGATCAGGTATCCGGCCACATAGGCCAGGGACATTGTCAATACCGAGCCCCCGACCCCCAGAAAGAACCGGAATACCAGGAGCGGCATCTTCTGGCGATAGCCTTGCGGGTTTTCCAGTGATCGCGCGATCATCTGTCCCTTGGCGAAATGCATGCCATACGTCATCCGGACCACGATTCTGGCCACAAAGAACAACGCAAGCGTCCAGAACAGAACCTCGGCATAGGTCGCGATCCGCCCGTCCGGACTGGTGGCGCGCAGAATAAACGCAACCTCGGACAGTGAATTGGGCAAGGCATCCAGACGCTCGGACAGAGTCTCTCGGAATTTCTTGACCTGGGTCTGGGCGCGCATCAGGGGCGAAGCGTGCTCCATCGCGCCTTTGGGTGCATCCACAGCCTCCTTCGCTGCCGGGGTGGCCGCAGCGACCAGCTTGCCGGTGCCGTCCAGCACGATCACGTTGACACCGCTGTCCGCTGCTTGCCGGATGGCATCGGCCAGCGCACTGTCCCCGGCCGGGGTCTCGGACTTGGCAGTGCCTCCGATCCCCGGCAGCAGCTGTGCGTTGGCCGAAAGTGCAAACAGAGCCGTCAGCAGAGCCGTCAGCGCGGCGCGAACCAGAAATTGCCACATGCGGTAAAGAAGTCCCAGATTTCCTGCTGACGGAAACGCTACAGCAGCAGGGTAACCTGTGCAAATGGCTTTGGATTACGGCCCCCGACCAAACGCACATTATGGTTTGCATTCGAGCGCGGTTTTAATAGTAGGGACCGGACAACCCGACCCGGGATGTCGCCACGGCCCTCTGACCGCGGCGGGTCCGGGTCCAGCAGCACGATCGCGGGAACGAGGATGGGTCAGCAGATGACACTGGGGTGGACACCGGATCGGGCGGATGTACCGGTGCGCGCCCCGCAATCCTGCCCCGTGAGGGCGGTACGGCCCCGGTCGCGCGCGCGTCTCCAAAGTGGAGCGCCAGGATGATGCCAAGGCCCCCGACACCGCCCGGACGTGCGCCACGGATCATGCTGTACAGCCACGACACCTTTGGCCTGGGGCACCTGCGCCGATCGCGGGCGCTGGCAGAGGCCATCACACGCGCCAATCCCGAAGCCTCGGCGCTGATCCTCACCGGATCGCCGGTGGCCGGTCGGTTTACCTTTCCGCCACGGGTAGACCATGTGCGGCTGCCCGGCGTGACCAAGCTGCGCGACGGCAGCTATGAATCCCAGACCATGGGTCTGGACATCGACCAGACCACCGACCTGCGGGCCGGGCTGATCAAGGCCACGGCCGAACAATACGATCCCGATATTCTGATCGTGGACAAAGAGCCGACCGGCTTTCGCGGCGAACTCTTGCCGACGCTGGATCTGTTGGCCGATCAGGGGCGCGCCAAGATGGTGCTGGGGCTGCGTGATGTGCTGGACGAGCCCGAGGTGCTGGCCGTCGAATGGGACCGCAAGGGGGGCATTGCCGCCACCGAGACATTTTATGACGAATTATGGATCTATGGCCTCCATTCGATCTACGATCCGACCGCCGGGCTGAATCTGAGCGCCGCAGTCAGGGCGCGCATGCACTGGACCGGCTATCTGCGCCGCAGTGTCGGCAGCACGGCCGCCCCGCCAAAACAGCCCTATATCCTGGTCACCCCCGGCGGTGGCGGCGATGGGCAGGCGATGGTCGATCTGGTGCTGTCGGCCTACGAACAGGACCCGGATCTGAACCCGCGCGCGATCCTGGTCTATGGCCCGTTCCTGTCGGGCGACACCCGTGTGGATTTCGAAACCAGGGTGGCCAAGCTGAACGGGCGGGTGACGGCGGTGGGGTTTGAATCGCAGATCGAGACCCTGTTCGCCGGAGCCCATGGGGTGGTCAGCATGGGCGGCTACAACACGTTTTGCGAGGTGCTGTCCTTTGACAAGCGCGCGGTGATCGTACCGCGCACCGTGCCCCGGCTGGAACAATATATCCGCGCCAGCCGTGCCGAGGGTCTGGGCCTGGTGCGGATGCTGGACGAAACCCGCGACGGCATGACGGTGCAGGCGATGATCCGCGCCATCCGCGCGCTGCCGGGTCAACCGCTGCCCAGCCAGGCCTTTGGTGAAGGGCTGCTGGACGGGCTGGACTATGTCACCCGAAGGGTCGCGGCCTTGTTGGCGAAACAAGCCGAGCAGGCAGCCGAATGAGCGTACCACTGGCCGTTGTCGTCAAGGGCTGGCCGCGGCTGTCCGAGACCTTTATCGCGCAGGAACTGGTGGCGCTGGAAGACGCCGGGCACCGGTTTGACATCTGGTCGCTGCGCCATCCGACCGACACCAAGACCCATCCCTTGCATGACTGCCTGCGGGCGCGGGTGCGCTATCTGCCCGAATACCTGTACCAGGACCCCGTCCGCGTCTGGCGTGCCCGCGCCGCAGCCCGCAGCCTTCCGGGCTATGCCGCCGCCTATGAGATCTGGCGGCAGGATCTGACCCGCGATCAGGATAAGAACCGCATTCGCCGTTTTGGTCAGGCGTGTGTTCTGGCCACCGAACTGCCCCCCGGAACACAGGGGTTGTATGCGCATTTTCTGCACACGCCCGCCTCGGTCGCGCGCTATGCAGCGATCATGCGCGGCCTGCCCTGGGGGTTTTCCGCCCACGCCAAGGACATCTGGACCTCGCCGGATTGGGAAATCGCGGAAAAGCTGGCGGACGATGGCACCGGTGCGGCCTTTGGGGCCACCTGCACCGCCTATGGTGCGCGCCAGCTGCGCAGATTGGCGGCGGACCCGGCACGCATCGATCTGGTTTATCACGGGCTGGATCTGTCGCGGTTTCCCGATCCGCCGGAGCGCGCCCTGCGTCATGCGAGCGATCCGCTGCGGCTGCTATCCGTCGGGCGGCTGGTCGAGAAAAAGGGCTTTGACCGGCTGATTGCGGCGCTCGCCCTGTTGCCGGACGGGCTGGACTGGAACTGGACCCATATTGGCGGCGGCCCTTTGGGAGAAGCCCTGGCGAAGCAGGCGCAACAGGCCGCAATCGCCGACCGCATCGTTTGGCGCGGGGCCTGCGATCAGCCCGAGGTGATCGCCGCCATGCGTGCCACCGATCTGTTTGTGCTGCCCAGCCGGGTTGCGTCGGATGGCGATCGCGACGGATTGCCCAATGTGCTGATGGAGGCCGCCAGCCAGCGCCTGCCGATCCTGTCCACAGCCGTTTCCGCGATCCCTGAATTTATCGAAACCGGCGTGCACGGTCGGCTGTCCGACGACACCCCCGCCGCATTGGCAAGCGCGATGACCGAGATGGCTCGGGATCCGGCCGGAACTGCCGCCATGGCCGAGGCCGCATTGCACCGGCTGCGGGCCGAATTCGTGATGCAGCCGGGCATCGACCATCTGTCCGCACGCCTGAGCGCCATGCTGAATGGCGCGCGGAGCGGCTGATGCGGGTGGCTTTTTATGCCCCGATGAAACCGCCCGATCACCCGGTACCCTCTGGTGACCGCGCCTTTGCCCGCGCGCTGTTGACGGCCATGGCCACCGACGACGTGCGCATCGATGCGGTTTCGCAGCTTCAGGTTCACGATAACCGGGGCGATCCCGCCCGGCAGGCCGTTCTGCATGCGGCGGCCGAGGCCGAAATCGCCCGGCTGATCCCGCTATTGACCCGTGACCGCCCTGCCCTCTGGGTGACCTATCACAACTATTACAAAGCACCCGACTTGCTGGGTCCGGCGATCTGCGCCGCCCTTGGCTTGCCCTATGTGCAGATCGAGGCCAGCCGCGCCAAAAAGCGTCTGACCGGCCCCTGGGCCGGGTTCGCCGCCGCCGCCGAGGCGGCAACCGATGCCGCCGATCTGGTCTTCTATCTCACCGCACATGACCTGATCACGCTGGACCGCCATCGCCCACCGGGCCAGCGGCTGATCCACCTGCCACCGTTTCTACCCCGGGCCGACCTGCCGGAACCGGCCGAATGCGGCGCGGAGGGCCGCGGGATGCTGGCGGCGGGCATGATGCGTGCCGGCGACAAAATGGCCAGCTATCGTGTGATCGCGGACACGCTGGCGCAACTGGGTGCATCCAGCTGGCAATTGAACATCGCCGGGGACGGCCCCATGTGGGCGGAAATCGAGACGCTGATGGCCCCCTTCGGCCCGCAGGTGAGGTTTCTGGGGCAACTGGATGCATCGGACATGGCCCGCGCCTATCGCAACGCGGCGCTGTTTTTCTGGCCCGGCGTCAACGAGGGATTCGGCATGGTGTATCTGGAAGCGCAGGCGGCCGGGTTGCCGGTGGTGGCCCAGGACCGTCCCGGCGTGCGCGACATACTGGCACCGGGCCTGTACCCTTCGCCCGAGGCCGGGCCAGCCGCCCTGGCGCAGCGGATCGATCAATTGCTCGCCGATCCGGATCTGCGCCAGGCCCAAGGCGCGACGGCCCGCGGCACGATGGCCAGAAAGCACCTGATCGGCACCGCGCGCACCACCTTTTGGGCAGGGGTCGCCCCGCTGCTGGAGAGGCGCGCATGATCCGCCTCGCCCTCTTGCGTCACGGTCATACCGAATGGAACCGCGCGGGCCGCATTCAGGGCAGCAGCGACATCCCCCTGGATGGGGCTGCGCGCGCGGAGCTGTGCGAATTGCGCCTGCCGCCCGATTGGGAGGCTGCCGATTTATGGTCCAGCCCATTGAAGCGGGCGGCTGAAACCGCGCATCTGGTAGCCGGGCGCGCGCCTCGCCTGGCCCCCGAGCTGACCGAGATGAGCTGGGGCGATTGGGAGGGTTTGCGCGGCGTTGACCTGTTGGCGCAACCGGACTCCGGCTTTCGTCATATCGAGGATTGGGGCTGGGGCTATCGCGCGCCGGGCGGGGAAAGTCCCGCGCAGCTGGATGCGCGGCTGCGACCCTGGCTGGCCGGATTGCGGCAGGATGCGGTAGCGGTGTGCCATATCGGCGTGATGCGCGTGCTTTTGGCGCGGGCGCATGGCTGGGATTTCCGCGGCCCGGCGCCGTTTCGGATCAAACGCAATCGGCTGTTTGTTCTGTATCTGGAGGGCGAACAGGTCACGGCCGCACCCGATCAAATCCGGTTGGAGCGCCGCGCATGCGGGTGATGATCGCTGTCACCCATCTGCTGGGCACGGGCCATCTGCGCCGCGCCCTGATGCTGGCGCGCGCGTTCGCCCTGGCCGGTCACGATGTTCTTCTGACCAGCGGCGGGATGCCTGTTGCGGGTCTGGATTTCGGCTCTGTCAGGCTCTTGCAATTGCCGTCGCTAAGCTCGGACGGCGTGGATTTTACCCGGCTGATGGATCAAACCGGGCAGCCCGCGGGCACGGCGGTGCTGACCGCACGTCGCGACGGGCTGTGTCGCGCCGTTGTCGATTTCAAACCAGACGTGGTGATCACCGAGCTTTTCCCCTTTGGCCGCCGTGTGCTGCGCGACGAATTCCTGGCCCTGCTGGAGACGGCAAAACGCCTGCCGCAGCCGCCGGTGATCCTGTCATCGGTCCGCGACATCCTTGCGCCGCCGTCCACCCCCGCCAAGGCCGCCCGAACCGACGATCTCGTCCGCAAATGGTACGATGCGGTGCTGGTCCATGCCGACCCGCAAGGCACGAAACTGGAGGTCAGCTGGCCGGTCAGCCCGACGCTGGCGCCACGGCTGATATATACCGGCTATGTCGCGCCCGCTGCCGCCGGGCCGCATCCGGACCGCGCCGGGACGGACGAGGTTCTGGTCAGCGCGGGCGGCGGGCCGGTTGGCGACCAGTTGTTCCGCTGTGCCGGCGACGCGGCCCGCCTGATGCCCGAACGGCGGTGGCGGTTGTTGGTCGGCGGCCAGAATCCCGGCGCGCGCCTCACGGATCTGGCCAGCGGCAGCCCGGCGGTGATCGAACCCGCGCGCGCGGACTTTCGGCAGATGCTGCACCATGCCGCCGCCTCGGTCAGTATGTGCGGCTATAACACCGCGCTGGATCTGTTGCAGACCGGCACGCCAGCCGTGTTTGTGCCGTTTGACGACGGCAACGAGGTCGAACAGACCCTGCGGGCACAGTCGCTGGCCCGGTTGCCGGGCATGGCGACTCTGCGCACTTGCGAATTGACGCCGCAGCGCTTGTGTGATGCGGTCCGGCAGGTCCTGAGCGCCCCGCGCCGCGGCAGGGCGGCCCTGCAACTGGATGGCGCGGCACAGACCGTGACGATCGCAACCCAAATGGCGGGCGCACGTATATGACACCGGACTGGAGCGAACTGGATCGTGAACTGGACCGATGGGCGCAGGCCGGGCTGAGCTTGCCGCTGTGGTGGCGTGACGATGACGCAATTGCACCGACACCGGCGCTGATCCGGCTGGCGGATCTGGCCGCCCGGTTGGGTATTGCGGTCCATCTGGCGGTCATTCCGGCCCATGCGCAGGATGCGCTGGCCGATGCTTTGCCAATCGGGATGATCCCGGTGGTACATGGCTGGGCCCATATCAGCCACACGCCCGAGGGCGAAAAGAACGCCGAGTTCGGCGCGGATCGCACCATGCAGGCGCTTGGGATGGACGCACAACAGGGGCTACGGCGTTTGCGCGCCTTGTTCGGCCCTCGCCTGGTGCCCATGTTTGTGCCGCCATGGAACCGGGTGAGCGACAATCTGTTGCCCCAGCTCCCGGAGCTGGGGTTTCGGGCGGTTTCCACCTTTACCCCGCGCGCGGCCCCGCTGGCGGCACCGGGGTTGGCGCAGATCAATACCCATCTGGACCCGATCGCCTGGCGTGGGGGACGGGGTCTGGCCAACCCGCGGGTCCTGATCGCACAGGTCGCCCGGCAACTGGCGGACCGGCGCGAAGGGCGCGCGGATGCCACCGAACCCTATGGCATCCTGACCCATCATCTGGTTCATGACCAAGCGATCTGGACCTTTACCGAGGCGTTGCTGACCCGTCTGCTGGCCGGGCCGGGTCAACCCTGGACCGCCGTCGACACAGGAGAGACGAATGAGCCGACTTGATTCCATGCTGCGCCGCTTTACCGCGCAGCGCGACGGGCTGAACTGGGCCGCCCAGCACATCGCCGGGCTGCCCGGCGATGTGCTGGACCTGGGGCTCGGCAACGGGCGCACCTATGATCATCTGCGCGAAATCCTGCCCGACCGGCGCATCTGGGTGATCGACCGGGTGCTGCAATGTCACCCGTCCTGTGTTCCCCCAAAGCAGGATTTCCTGGCCGGCGAAGCGCGGCCGATGCTGGAAAAACTGCATTGTCTACGCGCGCGGATCGCCTTGGCCCATTACGATTTCGGCAGTGGAATCAAGGCCGAAGACGTGGCCGAAGCGGCGCGGCTGAGTCCGGTGATTGCCCGGGTCATGCAGCCCGGCGGTTTGATCGTTTCGGGGCAGCCGCTGGTCGGATTTCAACAGATCTGCGGTCCTGACACCATTGCACCGGAGCGCTATCTGTTCTACCGCGCGTGACGCGACGGCCTGCCCCCTACCGCCGCGCACACCGGCGCAGTATATGTCGACAAACTCAGCCTGAGGTACCCCATGTCCTTTGACCGCAAGATCAAGATCGCCCCGTCCATTCTGGCCGCCGATTTCGCCAATTTCGGGGCCGAATGCCAGGCCATCGAAGCCCAGGGGGCGGATTGGGTGCATGTAGATGTGATGGACGGGCATTTTGTCCCCAACATCACCTTTGGTCCAGCCACCTGCGCCGCGATCCGTCCACACGTTCAGGGCGTTATGGATGTTCACCTTATGATCGCGCCGGTCGATCCCTATGTCGAGGCCTTTGCCAACGCGGGCGCGGATGTGATTACCGCGCATGTAGAAGCCGGACCGCATATCCACCGCACCTTGCAGGCGATCCGTGGGGCTGGGGCCAAGGCGGGAGTGGCGCTGAATCCGGGCACGCCCGCCGGCGCGGTGGCCGAGTTGATGGACATGGTCGACCTGATCTGCGTGATGACCGTAAATCCCGGATTCGGCGGGCAAAAATTCATCGACATGACCGCCAAGATCCGCGCCCTGCGCGGCATGATCGGTGACCGCCCGATCCATATCGAGATCGACGGCGGGGTCGACCCGAGCACCGCGCCGCTGGTGGTACAGGCCGGAGCGGATGTCCTGGTGGCCGGTTCGGCGGTGTTCAAGGGGGGATCTGTCAGTCACCCCGACGCCTATGGCAGCAACATACGTGCCATCCGCGAGGCCGCCGAAGGGGTCTGGACCTGAGCCGTTTCACCCATCTTCTACAGGTATGTTCCGGACATCCCAACTGACCCCGGCGGTGGTTCCGGGGGGCGCATGGCGCACTGGATCAGCCCTGAGAAGCCGGCCCTCACGTCGTGAAGGCCGGATCTTTGAGTCAGCCGACGACGTTGTAGCCGCGGTTGCGCATGCAGTTCTTGACGATGCTTTCCTTGTTTTGGCTCTTTTGGATCGCATTCGACGTCAGGCCAGCGACGGCCCCCACGGCAGCAGCACGGCCCAGGTTGTCGCTGTTGTCGTTCCAGATCACCGAAGACGCCGCGCCCAAACCTGCGCCAGCTGCGGCAGCACCGGCGGTGCTGCTGTCAATGGTGCCCTGCGAGGCAGCCAGGGATTGGCACTGCGCCAGATCGTTGTTGTAATTGGCGCTGACCGGCCCGTCGATCACGGGCGTATATTTGGCGCCACTGTTCTCGCAGGCCGCGATCAGGGAAACCAGCGGGAGAATGGATAGGGTCATGAGGCGAGCCAAGGGGAGTCCTTTCGACTGTCAGGTATTGGGTTTCAGCACAACATGGGGGATGTGGAGGCGCAGCGCAAGCGCTGCGCGATCCGGCGCGGCACATGGGCAAAACCCGGCGCAGCGCCTGTCCTAGTGTGCTGGCGGGTCGGCCAGTTCGGCGGCAAAGGTCTGAACCAGTTTGTGTTTCAGGATCTTGCCGGTGGGCGCGGCGGGCAGATCGGTGGCCAAGACGATACGCGACGGGCGTTTGTACCCGGCCAGCCGCCGTGCCGCAAAGGCGCGCAGATCGTCGATGTCGGGCATGTCATCCGGCGCGGCCTGCACGAAGGCGAGGACCTGTTCGTCGCCGTCGTGGGTGCGTCCGACCACGGCGCATTGGATCACCTGCGGATGCTCGTTCAGCGCCGCCTCGACCTCGGGAGGATAGACGTTGAAACCGCCGTGGATGATCAGCTCTTTGGAGCGCCCCAGAATGTGCAGATGGCCACGTGCGTCGATGCGGCCCAGGTCGCCGGTGTGCATCCAGCCGTCACCGTCCAGCACGGCGGCAGTGGCCTGTGGATTGCGATAGTAGCCCCGCATCACGTTGGGGCCGCGCACCAGAACTTCGCCCGCGCCATCGCCGCCGCCGGGCACGGTTTCGTCAATGGCGATCTCGCAGCCGGGCATCGCCGGGCCGGTCGAAACGTCTGGATCGCCGATGGCGTTGCGGGTGACGCAAACCCCGGCGGTGGTTTCGGTCATGCCATACCCATTCTGGAGGGCGACGCCATAGAAAGCCTCGGCTTTGCGCTTCCAGGCGGGATCCAATGGCGCTGCGCCCGACGTCACGACCCGCAAGCTGTTACTGGCAAGGCGGGTGTGGCCCTGTTCCTTGGCGTATTGCATCAGATGCGCGTGCATCTGCGGCACCGCAGAGAGCAGGGTGATGCCCTGGCTCAGGGCGTGATACAGACGGGCCGCCGAGAACCGGGGCTCAAAGCGAATGAACCCGCCCGCGAAGATGACGGCGGTGACGATCGAGGCAAGACCGAAGACATGGGTGATCGGCAGCACGCCATAGATGACGTCATCAGAGGTCAGGCCGCGAACCGTCGCCGAAGCCTGACCGCCAAACAACATGTTGGCATGGGTCAGCATCACGCCCTTGGGGTCGCCCGTGGTTCCGGTGGTATAGAGGAGGACCGCCAGATCGCGGTCGGTGTCCGGACTGCTGGGATGGGGCGTGGCCAGGTGCAGCGTGCCAAAGGGGCCGTTGATCGCGCGGGCGCGCATCCGGGCCGCGTGGGCCGCAGCATCCGGCGAGACCGCGCTGGTGAACAGAACTGCGGCGGGGCGGGCGTGGTCCAGGATGCGCTGGATTTCGCGGTCGGTCTGGCGTGCGTTGACCGGCACGGCGCAGGCACCGAGGCGCGAGATGGCAAACAAGGCGGACACGGCGGCGGCACAGTTTTCAGACAGCACCATCACCCGGTCGCCCGGCTGTACGCCCGCCACCGTCAGCGCGTTCTTAACCGCGTCGCAAGCGGCGTTAAGGTCGCCATAGCTCCAGTGTGTACCAAGCGAGTCGCTGAGCGCGGGGGCACCGGACCGCTGTGCAACCTGCGTATCGAGATAGTCGTGCCAGCGCGCGGTCATTTCCCGAACTCGGGGGCGCGTTTGCCCAGGAAGGCCGCGATGCCCTCGGCGGCCTCGGGACCGCCGGAGGCACGGGCCATGGCATCGCGTTCGGCATCCAGCTGGTCGGTCTCGCGGCACTCATAGGCGGCGCAAACCAGTCCGCGAATAACGCCCTGTGCGGTGCGGGGGCCGGCGGCCAGGGCATCGGCCAGCGCATTGGCGGCGGCATCGCATTGGCCGGGGGCGACCACCTCGTTCACCGCGCCCAGCATCGCCATGCGTTCGGCGCTGACCGGGCGGGCCAGCAGGCACATCTCCATTGCCAGCGGGCGCGGCAACATACGTGCCAGCGCCGAGGTCAGGCCGCCATCGGGCACCAGCCCGGCCTTGACATAGGCAGCGGTGAATTTGGCCCCCTCGGCAGCGACGATCAGATCGCAGGCCAGCGCCAGCGACGCCCCTGCCCCGGCAGCTCCGCCCTCGACCGCGGCGATCACCGGCACCGGGCAGGCGCGGATCATGCGGACCAGATCGTGCAGGTCCTCAATCTTGGCGCGACGGCTGTCCTCGGGCAGGTCGCGGCGTGCGATCAGCACGTTCAGATCGCCCCCGGCACAAAAGAACCCGCCCTCGGATGTCAGGATCACCGCCCGGATGCGGGGGGTATCGGCGGCCTGCATTGCCTGCGCGATGGCGTTGTATAGATCTGGCGACAGCGCCCCGCGCCGTGTCGCGTTCATGTTGACGACAACCAGCCGGTCGCCGCGATCGTCCATACGTGCCAGTGTCATGTCCCGTCCTTTCCCCGCCAGTATTTGAAAACCCCGTTGCCAGTCGCCAGCAGGGTACCTGTGGCGTCATGTAATTCGGCATCGGCATAACAGATCGCTCCGCCAGCGCGTTTCACATAACCGGTCGCCGTTACCCGACCGTCCATGGCCGCCGCCAGATATTGCGTGTTCAGCGCCACGGTCACCACCGGGGTCAGGTCGGCCCCGCGCGCCATGGAGGCGGCAAACCCCGCGCTGGCGTCCAGCATCATCGCAATGATGCCCCCATGCAGGCTGCCATTGCGGTTCAGGTGCTGGGGTGCGATGTCCAGCACCACCCGCGCGCGCCCATCGTCCCCCGACAGATCAATGTCATAGCCGATCAGTTCATGCGCGCCGCTGGCGGGCGGAACCGGAGTTTCACGCGGCACTGAGGGCAATAAACCGTTCCAGATGATAGTCGGTATCGCCGAACCGGTGGTCATTCATCACGATGCGCTTGGCGATATGGGCCAATTCGTACTCCTGGGTCATCGCTATGCCGCCATGCATCTGGATCGATTCCTCGGCCACCAGCCGTCCGGCGCGACCGATCAGGTTGCGCGCACTGGCGATCTGACGGTCGCGATCCGCCGTGTCCAGATGTCCGGCGGCGTTGATGACGGCAGACCGGGCCTGTTCCAGCTCGATCAGCAGGTCCGAGAACCGGTGCGCCAAAGCCTGAAAGGTGCCGATCGGACGGCCAAACTGCTTGCGCGTCATCAGATAGTCGCGGGTCAGCTCGGTTGCGGTTTCCATCGCGCCCAGGGTCTCGGCGGCCAACGCCACATTAGCTGCGGCAACCTGTGTTGCGATCGCGCCAAAGGCATCGCCCGCCGCGCCCAAACGCGCGGATGTGGGCAAGCGCACATCATCCAGCGTGACCTCGGCGGCGCGCCCGCCCGACAGCATCGGATAGCCGCGCAGGGTCAGACCCTTGGCCTCCGCAGGAACCAGAAACAGGGAAATCCCCGCTTCGTCATCCGCCGCGCCGCTTTCGCGGGCCGAGACGATCAGATGCCCGGCGGCCTCGGCATTGGCGACAACCGCCTTGCGCCCGTTCAGCACGATACCGTCATCCTCTGCCTTGGCCGTGGTCTGCACCCGCGACAGGTCATAGCGGCTGGTCGGCTCGCCATGGGCAAAGGCCAGGTGCAGCCCGCCGCCGATGACCTGTTCGACCATGGCTTGCTGATCGTCGGTGCCAAGGGCCGCGATCAGCCCGCCGCCCAGGATGGCGGTGTCCAGAAACGGTTCGACCACACCGGCGCGGCCCAGTTCTTCGAACACCACCGCGATGTCGAACCCGGCCCCCCCGAAACCACCGTGATCCTCGCCAAACAGCGCGCCGATCACCCCCAGTTCCGCCAGTCCGGTCCAGATGTCGGCGCTGAAACCTGCCTCGGACTCGATGATCTTGTTGCGGTTTTCGGTGGTATAGCGGTCCTTGAGAAACCGGCGCAGCGTGTCCTGCAGCATCTGGCGTTCTTCGGTCAGATCGAAATTCATGGTCTCAGCCCCCCATTTTCACTTTGGCAATGATACCGCGCTGGATTTCGTTGGATCCGCCAAAGATCGACAGCTTGCGATAGTTGAAATACTGCGCCGCCACCGGACCGGCATAGTCCGGGCCAATGGGGTCGTTGTCGCCTTCGACCATTTCGCTGGCAAAGGGCATCGCGTAGGGGCCCGCTGCACGGCGCGCCAGATCGTTGATCTCCTGGCGGATGATGGTGCCCTTGACCTTGAGCATGCTGGCCTCGACGCCGGGGGCCTGCCCCACCGCCGCCTTGGAAATAATGCGCAGGTTGGTGGTGCTCATCGCCATCAGGTCGATTTCAACCTGCGCGATACGGGCGGCGAATTGCGGGTTCTGCATCAGCGGCTTGCCGCCTGACATCTCGGCCCGCGCCATGCGCTTGACCGCATCCAGCCCCGCCGCCGAGGCACCCACACCGGCGATATTGGTGCGCTCATGCGTCAGCAGGTACTTGGCATAGGTCCAGCCCTTGTTTTCTTCGCCCACCAGATTTTCCACCGGCACCTTGACGTCGGTGAACCAGACCTCGTTCACCTCGTGTGTGCCGTCCAACAGGATGATCGGGCGCACTTCGACACCCGGCGTGGCCATGTCGATCAGCAGAAAAGAGATGCCCTCTTGCTGTTTGGCATCGGGATCGGTGCGCACCAGACAAAAAATCCAGTCCGCATATTGCCCCAGCGTGGTCCAGGTTTTCTGCCCGTTGACGATGTAGTGATCGCCCTCGCGCACCGCCCGGGTTTTCAGACTGGCCAGATCCGAGCCCGCGCCCGGTTCGGAATAGCCCTGACACCACCAGTCGGTGCCATCCAGAATACGCGGCAGATAATGATCGCATTGCGCTTTACTGCCGAATTTCTGCAGCACCGGGGCCAGCATCGACAGACCGAACGGAACGATGCGCGGCGCGTTGGCAAAGGCGCATTCCTCCTCAAAGATATGCCGTTGCACCGCATTCCATTCGGCCCCGCCAAACTCTTTGGGCCAATTCGGCGCCAGCCAGCCCTTTTCATTCAGAAGCGCATGCCAGCGTTCCTGGCCTTCCTTGCCCAGTTCCTCGCCATTGCGGATCTTTTCAGCGGTGTCCTTGGGCAGTTTTTCCGCCAGAAAGGCGCGAACCTCGTCGCGAAAGGCGATATCTTCGGGGGAATAGCTCAGATCCATGCGTGCTCTCCTCTTTTGCACGGGGTCAGCGGCGGGAACGTCCGGCGCAACGCGACGGACGGCGCGGGCCCGGCCCTCGATGGGCCGGTCCGCGCCCTTGCCTCAGTAAATCTCGAACAGGCCGGCGGCACCCATGCCGCCGCCAATGCACATGGTCACCACGCCCAGCTTGGCGCCCCGGCGCTTGCCTTCGCGCATGATGTGCCCGACCATCCGCGCACCGGTCATGCCAAAGGGGTGGCCGATGGCGATCGAGCCGCCGTTGACGTTGCAGATCTCGTCATCGATGCCCAGCCGGTTGCGGCAATACAGCGCCTGGCTAGCAAAGGCTTCGTTCAGCTCCCAGATGTCGATGTCGTCGATCTTCAGCCCGTGGCGTTCCAGCAGGCGCGGCACCGCGAATACCGGGCCGATACCCATTTCATCCGGCTCGCAGCCCGCGACGGCAAAGCCCCTGAAGGCGCCCATCGGTTCCAGACCCTTCTGCTCGGCCTGCTTGCTGTCCATCACCACAACGGCGGCGGCACCGTCCGACAATTGGCTGGCATTGCCCGCGGTGATGAACCTGCCCTCGCCACGCACCGGTTGCAGGCTCGCCAACCCCTCCAGGGTAGTGCCCGGACGGTTGCATTCGTCGCGGTCCACCGTGACTTCGCGCTGGCTGATTTCGCCGGTTTCCTTGTCTTTGACGGCCATGATCGCCTGCATTGGCACGATTTCATCGTCGAACTTGCCGGATTGCTGGGCGGCGGCGATGCGCTGCTGGCTGCGCAGCCCATAGGCGTCCTGATCCGCACGGCTGATGCCATAGCGATCCGCGACGATATCGGCGGTTTCGATCATCGTCATATAGATCGCGGGCTTGTGCTCCATGATCCAGCTTTCTGGCGCATGACGGGCCTTGGGCTGCACCATCGAGATGCTTTCCACGCCCCCGGCAACCATCGGACCCGCGCCTTCGGCGGTGATGGCATTGGCGGCCAGGGCGATGGTTTGCAGCCCCGAGGAACAGAACCGGTTCACCGTCATCCCCGATGCGGTTACCGGCAATCCGGCGCGGATGGCGATCTGGCGGGCAATGTTTGAGCCGGTTTCCGCCTCGGGCGCGCCGCAGCCCATGATGCAATCCTCGATCTCGCCCCCGTCCAGACCCGCGCGCTGCACTGCAGAGGCGACGGCGTGCCCCCCCATGGTGGCGCCGTGGGTGATGTTGAACGATCCCCGAAAGGACTTGGCCAGACCGGTGCGGGCGGCGGATACGATAACGGCTTGTTTCATCACGAGGCTTCCTTGTTCAGATCGTCAAAGTTGCGCCCTTCGGCGACGAGTTTTTCCAGCAGGGGGGCGGGTTGCCAGAAATATGCATCTTCCTTGGCGTAGGATTTGATATCCTCCAGCAGGCCCTCAAGGCCCTGGATATCGGCCCATTTCAGCGGCCCGCCGTTGTAACGCGGGAAGCCGTAGCCAAACAGCAGCGTCATATCCACGTCCAGCGGCCGCCGCGCGATGCCTTCGCCGACAACCTTGGCGGCTTCGTTGACCATTGCAGCCATGTACCGGCGCACGATTTCTTCGTCGGTGAACTCACGCGGGGCGATGCCCTGCGCCGCCCGCTCGGCCTCGATCAGCGGCATGACATCGGGGTTGGGAACCCGCGATTTCGGCCCGGCGGCATAGTCATAATAGCCCTTGCCGGTTTTCTGTCCGAAATGCCCGTCTTCGCACAGCTTGTCGGCATAGGAACTGTCGCGCGCGCGCGGGTCGATGCCCTCGGCGCGCTTGCGTTTGCGCACGGCCCAGCCGATGTCCAGCCCGGCCAGATCCGCCACCGCAAAGGGGCCCATGGCAAAGCCGAACGCCTCCAGCGCCTTGTCGATCTGGTAAGGCGATGCCCCGTCCAGAATCATGTGATCGGCACAGGTGCGATAAGTGCTCAGGATGCGGTTACCGATAAAGCCATCACAGACTCCGGCGCGCACGCTGATCTTGCCCAGCCGTTTCCCCAAGGCAAAGCCGGTGGCAACCACATCGGCCGCGGTCTGATCGGCGACCACAACTTCGAGCAGTTTCATCACATGAGCGGGCGAGAAGAAGTGCAGCCCGATCACGTCCTGCGGGCGTTTGGTTATCGCGGCGATGTCGTTGACATCCAGATACGAGGTGTTGGTGGCCAGGACCGCACCCGGCTTGCAGACCGCATCAAGCTGGGTAAAGACCTTTTTCTTGACGTCCATTTCCTCGAACACCGCTTCGATCACCAGATCGGCGTCTTTCAGCGCCTCATAGTCGGTGGCCAGCGTCAGCGCCTGTTCAGTCAGGGTTTCGAACTGCTCCTGGCTGATCTTTCCGCGTTTCAGCGCCCCCTGAAGGTTGCCGGCAATACGGCTCTTGGCGGCCTCGGCGGCCTGGGGGGACATTTCCAACATGGTGACGGAAAGCCCTGCCAGCAGGGCGGCTGTTGCGATTCCCGCGCCCATGGTGCCGCCGCCGATGACGCCGATGGCATTCAGATCCCGTGGTGCGACCCCCTTGAGTTCGGGCAGTTTGCTCACCGCACGTTCGGAAAAGAACGCATGGATCAGCCCCAGACGCTGGTCGGTGTTCATCAACTCCATGAACAGCTCGCGCTCGCGTGCAATGCCCTGCCTGAACGGCAGCTCCGTCGCGGCCTGCACCGCGCGTACCGCAGTGGCCGGAGAGAGCTGGCCGCGTCCCTTTTTCAGAACCGTATCGTAAACCGCGTCGAAATCCACTGGCGCGGGGGATGGCATTTCGCTGACCGGGCGGCGGGGGGCATCTGCGTCCAGCAACTGCTGCACATAGGCCAGACCGATCTCGCGCGGCTCGCCCGCCTCGACCTTGTCCAGAATGCCCAGCCTGAGCGCTTCGGCGGCGGGCACATGGCGACCGGTTGTGATCAGATCCAGTGCCGCCTCGACCCCGGCCACGCGCGGCAGTCGCTGGGTGCCCCCCGCCCCCGGCAGGATGCCCAACAGCACCTCGGGCAGACCGACCCTGGCCGAGGGAACAGCAATGCGATAGTGCGTCGACAGCGCCACTTCGAGCCCGCCGCCCAGAGCCGTGCCGTGCATGGCCGACACCACCAGAAGCGGGCTGGCTTCAATGCGGTCGCAGACTTCGGGCAGCCCCGGTTCGCGCGGCTTCTGGCCAAATTCGCGGATGTCGGCCCCGGCGAAATAGGTTGCCCCATCGCCATAGATCAGCACCGCCCTGGCGCCTTCGTCCTCGGCGCGGGCGATCCCCTGCATCAACCCGACACGGACGTCGTACCCCAGTGCGTTCACCGGTGGGTTCTGCGCCTTTAGAATGGCAATATCCCCAGTGCGTTCATATCCGATGGCGTCGGTCATGCTGCCCCCTTCTCTGTGTGTTCGGCACCAAGTGCCTGCTATGGATTTCTAACCACCCGGCAACGTCCTGCGCAAACCTGCAACTGCCGCATCCGGCATGAACCTTGCGTCACATCGCGCGCTCGGCGCCATGCTCGGGCCAGCCCAAGGCTTTGGCAAGGGCGAATCCCCGGTTTCACCTTGCGAAACCCTATTCCACAAAATCGTTAGACGCCAGATGGTGCATTCACTCCGGCGTCCAATTGCCGGTGCGCGCGCGAACGCTGGACAGACTCGGCTTTGCAAGTGTTAGCTGGAGGCTGGCGGGGGGCGTTTCGGCCCGTCACATCCAATGTGATCCAACCAGGGAGAAATACTCATGTGCGATATCTGTGTGATGAACACGGTGAAGGACAGGATGCTGTCGCGCCGGTCCTTTTTTGCAACCGGCGCTGCCGTCGCCGCGACAGGCATGCTCGCGAGCGGGACAACCACACCGGCAATGGCAGCGGGGCATGGCGGCGTGGTGGACATGACACATGTCTATGATGGCGATTTTCCGACCTATTTCGGCGCACCCGGGTTTTCCGCCGAACAGCTGTTCAAATTCGACAAGGACGGGTTCAACCTGTTCCAGCTGATGATCAATGAACATACCGGCACCCATGTGGACGCGCCGCTGCATTTTTCCGCCGACGGGCAGTCGGTGGACGAAATCCCGGTCACCAATCTGGTTTGCCCCTTGGCAGTGATCGACATCGCCGCACGCGCCGCCGAGGATGCGGATACACAGGTAACGCCCGATGACATCAAGGCCTGGATCGACGCCAACGGCCCGATCCCCCAAGGCGCCTGTGTGGCGATGCATTCGGGCTGGGCGGGCAAGGCCACTGGCGACGGGTTCCGCAATGCCGATGACGACGGCGTGATGCATTTCCCCGGTTTTCATGTCGAGGCTGCCAAAATGCTGATCGAAGAAACCGCGGCCGCGTCGATTGCGGTAGATACGCTGTCACTGGACTTTGGCCCCTCGCCGGATTTTGTCACACACTACGCGTGGCTGCCGACCAACCGGTACGGCATCGAATGCCTGGCCGGGCTCGACCAGATGCCCGCCAGCGGCGCGACCCTCGTGGTCGGGGCTCCGTCGCATCGTGGCGGCTCGGGTGGACCGGCGCGCATCTTTGCGATGATCTGATGGCGACGGTTCCGTTGTTGGGCGACGAAGAGGCCAGCGCCGATGCGCTGGCCGTCTTCGACGAAATCCGTACCCTGCGCCAGACCGACTATGTCAACAATTTCTGGCGGTCTCTGGCGCATGATCCGGCCCTGTTGCGCGCCACGTGGGAGCGGTTGAAGGTGGTGATGGCCCCCGGTGCGCTGGACCCTCTGATCAAGGAAATGATCTATGTTGCCGTGTCCACCGCAAACGGGTGTTCCTATTGCGTGCATTCGCACACGGCGGCGGCCACGGCCAAAGGCATGACCCCCGAGATGCACGGCGAGCTGTTGGCGGTGATTGGCATGGCCGCGCAGACTAACGCGCTGGTGACCGGGCTGCAAACGCCGGTGGATGACAGGTTTCAAGCGAACCCGGAATGAGCGGTCGCGCGGCTCCCGAAGGCTTTGAGCGCGAATTGCACCGACGGGATATCACGAAACCGGCACCGCGATCCGTCACCTCATCAGTCTTGTCACCTCGACCGAACGGTTTGCGGTCGCCGGGGCCGCGTTCTGTGTGTTCGCGAACGATCCGGTCTGAGGCTGCCTACCGCAGCCATGACCGGGACGCACAACGGCTATTCGCTCTTGTCTCTGGCTGTGCCGCCTTGCCAAGCCTATGTGCCCAACTCGTAAGCGAACAGAAACAACCTGGACTGGTTTCCAATGGCACACTATTCGACAGATCATCAGGCATTCCGCCCGATCCCGAACCCGATCAGCCGCATCTTTGCGGCCATCGGGAATGCTCTGGTGCTGATGAGCACATCCAATGACCGCATGCGTCAGGTCGACGCCCTGCAAGCGCTGAGCGACGAAGACCTGGCAAAGCGCGGCCTGAAACGCGATGAAATCGCCCGCTACGTCTTTAACGACGTGTTCTGGCACTGATTGGCAATGGGGGCGGCCCTGGTCGCCCCCGCCCCGGCACAACGGCCCTGCAACGCGCCGATGGATGTGCCGCCCATAGTCCCCTGATGCCCCGCAAGGTCACGAATAACTGACCTGTTCTTTTGCCGTTTGTAGGATAGACTGCTGCCGGCGGGAACAATTGATTCAACGGGATAGATTATGGGAATGGCGATACGCTTGGTCGCAATCTGGGCATTGTGCATGCTGGCCGGGGTTGCAAGCGCTGCAACCGATCGGGTGGCGCTTGTGCTGGGCCTGGGCGCGTATCAGACCATCGAGCCGCTGGACAACACCCGCAACGACGCCCGCGCCATCGCCGGCGCGCTCAAAGGTATCGGCTTTGACGTCACCCTGTCGCTGGACGCCACCAGTAGCCAGCTGCGCCAACTGATGGACGATTTTGCTTTTCGGTCAGAAACCGCCGACCTGGCGCTGATCTATTTCGCCGGGCATGGGGTCGAAGTGCAGGGCGAGAATTTCCTGATCCCGGTAGATGCCGACATCAATTCCAATCTGGACGTACAGCGCCAGTCCATTTCACTGAAACAGCTTCTGACCACGGTCGAGCGCGCCCGCAAGATGCGGATCGTGATTCTGGACAGCTGCCGTAACAACCCACTGGGCGACGTGATCGATCTGGCAAAGATCTCACCGGAGGCCACCCTGACCACCAACCAGACCACGCGCGGTGGCGGCGGTCTGGCGGCGGCAAAACCGGATCGTGGAACATTGGTTGCCTTTGCTGCCAAGGATGGCCAGGTGGCGCTTGACGGTACCGGCGGCAACAGCCCCTATGCCCGCGCGCTGATTGACAAGATGGTCAAGCCAGGGCTGGAAATCAGCCTGATGTTCCGTCAGGTGCGCGACATGGTGCTGCAAGAAACCAACAACCTGCAAGAACCACATACCTACGGGTCGTTGACCGGCATTCCGTTCTACCTGGCTGGCGCGGCCGACGGGCAGGTGGATATTTCCGGCAATATCGGCCAGGCGGCCTGGGCGGCGATCCGCCCCGATCAGGAAGAGCAGATGATCGCGCTGGCCAACCTGGGCGACACGCGGTCGATGTTGGGGCTGGCCTATATGCGCCTGAATCCCAGCGAGGGACGGTTTGATCCGACCGAGGCGGTGGCCTTTCTGGAAAAGGCCGCGGGGGCCGGCTCGGCCGAAGCGCAGTTCGAACTGGCCAAGGTCTATGAACGCGGTACCGGAGTACCGCCCGACCCGGCCCGCGCACTGGACCTGTACCAGACGGCGGCCGCGCAGAACTATGCCGATGCGATCAACGATCTTGGCTTTCTGCATTATCAGGGCGGGCTGGGACTGGCACCTGATCCGCAAAAAGCGCTGGAGCTGTTTGAGCGCGCCGCCGATCTGCGCCACCCGCAGGCCCAGTTCAACTTTGCCGCGCTGATCGACGACGGGCTGATCGAAAGCAAGGGCCCGGCGGACGCGGCGCATTACCTTTACGAGGCGCTGCGCTCGGGCAGTTCGGACGTGCTGGACCTGCTGACCTCGCGCCCGCAGATGTTCAGCCGGCAAACCCGCCGCGCATTACAGGGCCAGTTGAAGGATTACGACTTCTACGCTGGTGCGCTGGACGGCGAATTCGGTCCCGGCACAAAAAAGGCGATCCGGCTGGCCTATGGGTTGAAAGAGTAGTCGTTCAATCCCGGCATCTGGTGGATCGGATCCAGGATGAAATGATCTGGCTCCGATGTCCGGATCTTGCAGGCGTCGAGAGGGGGACCTTGTCAGACGGTGCTCGATCCCGTTTGCCCCACAGACGATGTCAAAGCCATCTGCCCCAGGGATCCGTGCGCTGCGCCCATGACGCACTTGTCCCATAGTGCTTTCTTGCATTCCAACCACAGGATCGCACTATCGAGCAGTTAGGGGCACGACAGAGTTGTCGATATTCGCCGATGACCTGCATGGCAGACCCCACTATTCGAAATTAGTGATCCATATGGAATGCCGCGTCGTATTTGGGTTATGTTGACACAGACCCAAGATACACCTCGCCTTCGACGTCCGACCATAGGCGGTGATGAAAGCAAAAACTTGTCACATAGCGAAACTGTTCTCTCGCAACAAACCATCTGGATGATCGCCATCCGCGATGATCGGGATCGCAACGCATTTGCCGCGCTCTTTGACCATTTCGCCCCGCGTCTGAAAGGCTTTATTATCCGGTCAGGCGCGCCCGCCCATCAAGCGGAAGAAATTGTTCAGGACGTGATGCTGACGATCTGGCGCAAGGCGGCAATGTTCGATCCGCATCGGGCGCAGGTCTCGGCATGGATCTACCAGATTGCCCGCAATCGCCAGATTGACATTGCGCGCAAGGAAAACCGCCCGATGCCGGAAGAGCTCAGACAAGAGCCCGGATCGGAACCAGATGCCAGCCAGATTCTGGGGCTTGAACAAGAGGCAGGACAGTTGAAACAAGCGCTTTCCAGGCTCAAGCCTGAGCAGCGCGAGATGATCGAAAAGGCCTATCTGGGCGAGCTGACCCATATGGAGATCAGCGCCCAGACCGGCCTCCCTCTGGGCACAATCAAATCACGTATCCGGCTTGGACTGCAACGGCTGAGACACGAGTTAAAGGACCTCGACCAATGAGTGCTATTACTCACCACCCCTCCGATGCCATGTTGGCAGCCTATGCGGCCGGAAATTTGCCACATCCGTTTGCCGTGGTTGTGGCCAGCCATGTGTCGTTGTGTGGACAGTGCCGTGCAACGTTTGAGGCCCATCAGGCCGTTGGCGGCGTGGTGTTGGAAGAGTCCCATGCCGTGCCGGTTTCACCGTCACTGAGGGAAAACCTCTTTGCCCAGCTTGATGCACCATTTGCTCCGGAACCGGTCTATGAGCGTTCCGGGGTCTATCCCGGCCCGGTGATGGAAGCCTTCAAGGGGCGCGCGCCGCGGTGGAAAACGCTGGGCATGGGTGTCCGGCAGGATATCCTGTCGCGAGACGTCAACGGCTCTGTCCGCCTGCTGTACATCCCGCCGGGACAGGCGGTGCCAGACCATAGCCACGGTGGCTTGGAACTGACCCTGGTGCTGCAGGGCAGCTTCAGCGACGAAACCGGGCGCTTTGGGGTCGGGGATCTGGAGATTGCCGACGAAGCGCTTGAACACACGCCGATTGCCGACGAAGGTGAGGCCTGTATTT
Source organism: Sedimentitalea nanhaiensis DSM 24252 (assembly GCF_000473225.1). Lineage (GTDB taxonomy): Bacteria > Pseudomonadota > Alphaproteobacteria > Rhodobacterales > Rhodobacteraceae > Sedimentitalea > Sedimentitalea nanhaiensis. The sequence goes on along the minus strand of NZ_KI421509.1, from coordinate 2,988,890 downwards.
GCCTGGCCGCCACCGATGCGCGGCTGCGCTTTCGCGCCCTGGTGCCCCGCCTTCTGCAGCCGATCTTCCGGATCTGACGGTTGGCCCGTTTGAAGTCGACGGCTCTTCAGGCGTCTCAGAATCCAGGACCGCCTGAAACCCCTGCCGGTTCCCGCGCGGTCAGATGAATTCCAGACGGCGCGGCGAGCGATCCGGCCTGACATTCGGAAACATCCAGGGTGTTCAGAAACACCAAACACCGCCGTCTCTTGCCGGGAACAGCCAAGTGCTGCGCGGTCTGAGGACCATGTGCACGGTCCTTGACGCGGGGCAGAGATTGCGCGGCGGAGTCGTTCACTTTGCACGCTGCGCTGCGGCAGCGGATATTGAAACAGCGCCCAGCCGAACCTTCGAAGTCGAAATTAAAACAGACCGGAGTCGTCCCCGAAACTCCGGCGGACAAAACAATTCCCGTCGGGCTTCGGAAAAATGACATCGGTGTTGATTTCGGACGCCCGGAAGGGCTTTGTGGATCGTATATTGTTGATGTCACCAGCGGAGAGGTGGACCACAGAGATGACGTTCTATCCCCGGAAGCACGCGAGACAAATGAATTCATGTGTGTCTGCGTATCGCGTGTCAAATCCGGAAAACCGATCCTGAAACTCTAGCAGCCAGTGCCACACCTCACGACGCCACACATGAGCCCACTGGAACGCGGATTTGGAGTAAGCTGCGTTCGGCCGACTTGAAGCCAGGGCACAGACGCGAACACACTTAACCGAGAAGAGAACTCATGCGTAAAACAGCTCAAGCGGTCGTCATCGGGGGCGGCGTTATTGGATGCTCTATCCTGTATCATTTAACCAAACTCGGCTGGAAGGATGTCGTTTTACTGGAACGGGACGAATTGACCTCCGGTTCCACCTGGCACGCGGCCGCGAATATTCATGGATTGCATGACAGCACGAACATCAGCCGTATCCAGCATTATACGATGACGTTGTACAACGATCTGGAGGCTGAGACCGGCCAGTCCTGCGGAGTGTTTCAACCTGGCTCTCTTTATCTGGCGCAAACCGACGAACGCGTGCATCAGCTGCGCCTACAGGCGGCCAAAGCCAGGCTTTATGGCATGAATTTCTATGAAATTTCTATCGAAGAGGCCCGTGAACTGAACCCGATGGTGAATTTCGAGGGGATCAAATGCGTGATGTACGAGCCGGATGGTGGCAACGTTGACCCGTCGGGCGTCACCAATGCCTATGCAATCGGCGCGCGCCAGCGCGGTGCGGAAATCAATCGGTTCACACCCGTTACCGCAACCCAAGCGCAACCTGACGGGTCGTGGATCGTGAAAACGCCCAAAGGTGATATTCACACCCAATGGGTGGTGAATGCAGCCGGCCTTTGGGGACGCGAAGTTGCCGCGATGGCCGGACTTGAGCTGCCTTTACAACCGACCGAACATCAGTACTTCGTGACCGAAAGCATACAAGAGATCGCTGCATCTGACCGCCGTTTGCCCTCGGTCTCTGATCGCGACGGCGAGTATTATCTGCGCCAGGAGGGCCAGGGCCTGCTGGTCGGAGCCTATGAAAAGGACATGAAGTTCTGGGCCGAGAACGGGACGCCGCTTGATTTCGCCCACGATTTGTTCCCTGACGATCTGGAGCGGATCGAAGAGAATATGATGAACGCCATTGAACGGGTGCCAGCGGTGGCCGAGGCGGGCATCAAGCGGGTAATCAACGGGCCAATGATCTGGTCGCCAGATGCAAATGTGCTGTTCGGACCTGTGCCTGAACTGGACAACTATTTCTGTTGCAACGGTATCATCCCCGGTTTCAGCCAATCTGGCGGCATGGGCCTGATGGCAGCGCAGTGGATCGTTGAAGGCGAAACCCATTACGACATGTTCGCGTGGGACATTGCACGTTTCGGCGATTGGACCACAAAAGCGTTTACCATGGCCCGCGTCCAGGACAGCTATGGGCACCGGTTCGCCATTCATTTCCCGAACGAAGAACGCACTGCCGGCCGCCCTGCTCGGGTGCGCCCCGTCTATGAAATACAGAAACAGATGGGTGCGGTGTTTGGGCTGAATGTGGGCTGGGAACACCCGCTTTGGTTCGCAAACACCACGGGCACCCAGGACACCAATGGCTTTACCCGCCAGAACTGGTGGGGGCCGGTCGGTGAAGAATGCAACATGCTGCGGGATCGCGCGGGCATTATAGATATCTCGAACTTTGCCAAGTATGTTTGCAAAGGTGCCGGAGCGGAGGATTGGCTGAACAAGGTCTTTGCAAATACCATGCCCACGGCTGTGGGGCGGTCTTGCCTGACACCTCTGATCGGCAAACGCGGTGGCATTGCCGGCGATTTCACCGTGACCCGTGTGGGCCATGACGAATTCTGGATCATCGGATCAGGCATGGCCGAGCGCTATCACAAGCGCTTTTTCAGGCAGGTGGATCTGCCGGACGGCACGACGTTCGAAAGCCGGACCGAGGCCCTGTGCGGCTTTAATGTCGCGGGGCCAAAGTCGCGCGATATTCTGCAACGTCTCACCAATGCCTCGCTGAGCACTGACGACTTCCCGTTCATGCACTCAAAGACGATAGAGCTTGCAGGCGTGGAGCTGCTTGCCCTGCGGGTCTCGTTTACAGGCGATCTTGGGTGGGAATTGCACTGTAAGGCCGAAGATCAAAAGCGGCTTTACACGGCTCTGCTTGAGACCGGAAAAGAATTTGGCGCAGGCCCGGTGGGCAGCCGCGCCTTGATGTCGCTGCGGATCGAAAAGGGCTACGGCAGTTGGTCGCGCGAGTATTCGCCCGAGTATTGGCCGCAAGAAGTTGGTCTGAGCCGGCTGTGCAAATTGAACAAGGCGTTTCTCAACAAGGATGCGGCTGTCGAAACGATCGGACGCGCTGCCCGCGATGCGCTGGTGTTGCTTCATGTCGACGAGGCCGATGTCTCTGCGTCCAACGCGGATGCGAGCGGCGGCGAGCCGATTTTCATGAACGGAAAAGGCATCGGGCGGGTCACGTCAGGGGCCTACGGATATTCAGTCGGCAAGAGTCTCGCGCTTGGATTCGTCAAAGACGTCCAAGCCGGAGACCGTGTCGACGTGATGATATTAGGCCAGCCGCATAAAGCGACTGTTCTGGCAGAGCCTCCTTTCGATCCAAAAGGAACCCGCCTGCGCGCATGAGATCCGGATCATCATCAAAACAGGGAGCGCGGCGTATCCATCAAAGAGCCGCTCAGGTAGCGGGACATTTTGAAATGTCATTCTGACGCGTTTTGTATGGGCCGCGCTTCCTAAGTGCCGCTACATTCCCATGACCCGCGCGCCAAGTTCCCTCATGCTTTGCGCGGGGTCCTTGGGGTTCCCCAAGCTTGGAGCGCCGGAAGCTGGATTTTCCCGGCTTTTTCACGATGACGGGCTGGTGACGCCATTGGGATCGCGCTGTGGGGCCTGTCCTCGTTGCAGTGTCTACGCCACCCCTCCGGCTTTTCTCGGGCATCCGCAAGGTTCATCACCCGTTCTCCGTGGGCTTTCCGGACCACGAGCCGTCAATCGTGACACCGTTGGCATAGGTCCGGAGATCGAGCTCGCGAGAGATGAACCCGCGGACGTTTTCAGCCCTGATCGTTCCCGTGTATCCGCCGGACCCCGCCTCAAAGCTATTGTTTTGCCGTCAACCGTGAGGGAAGTTTTACTACAATCGACAACAAGGGCCTCGGGTCCCTTTTTTCGTATTCGGGGCTGGCCCCTATCGCGCCCATCGCCAAAGTTCATTCCAAAACCAGCGTGGACGGCCCTGTTCCATGTCATAGAGTTGGAGGCAGAACGGATTGCCGGGAAGTCGGTCCAGGATCGGTGAAGCAGCTTCAAAAAGCCTATTGCCTGTACGGCAGGCTGAGATCTACTTTGCCATCGAGGCAGAAACAGGAGAAAACGATGCGCAGAGCCATCCTCGCGGCGCTTGCCGCGGCGCTGCTGGGAGCGGTCCCGGAGGCCGGGTCCGCAGATGCTGGGTCGGGTCAATATTACGAGGTCGTCGGGGTCGAGGGCGAGGATATGCTCAAACTGCGCGCCGGGCCAGGAATCGGGTTCAAGATCATTCTCGGCCTGCCGAATGGCACGATCCTGCGAATCCACGGCTGTGAGCAGACTGGCGGCACCCGCTGGTGTAAGGTCTCGTTGAAGCAGTCGCGCAAGCTCAAGGGCTATGCCTCGTGGGCTTACTTGCGAGAAATGTGAAGCAGCGTGCCACACCAGGCACGCTGCGGTATTCTGAAGCTGTAACGATGGCGCATCCCCGAGTCTGGCCATGAACTGCGGCGCCCCCGCGCTGTCGGTTGGCGTCTGGGCGCAATCCCCGTTGCGGTCGCGGCGCCAGCTGTCGGTTCCATTCCGGGGCAGACAACAGGTGCCTGGCTCACAGGCAGTGGAACGAACACGGGCTGGTCGCCTTGGTACCGAACACCGGCTGCTGTCTCAGGCAAAACAGCGGTCCGGGCCGCTTCAGTAATATTCGTTTTCGTAGCCATGCGCGCCGGTGGTATAGCGGCAACGATTCAATACGATTCCCATGACATTTGTCAGCTCGCCGAGTTGTCGTTCGGCAACGTCTATCTGCTCCATCGGAGTTTTCTCGGCAACGACGATCAACAGGGCGCAGTCCACCGACCGCAGAAATCCGTGGCTGTCGTCATTGGCCATCAGGGGGGGCATGTCAAACAGCATGACATCGGGCTGATAGGTGCGCTCGATCTCGTCCAGGACATCCGACGTCTGCCGACTCTGAAGAATTTCAGATGGGTGCCGCCCCGAGCGGGCGTTTAGACCAAAGGCGACATTGCCGTTCAGGCAGCACGCCACATCCGCGAAATCGGCCTCGCGCACCAGAACGTCGGGCATGCCTTGCGTCGGGGTCTGCCCCAGCACCCTGCCCAGCCCCATACGCCGAAGATCGAAATCCATCACGATGGTGCGCAGTTCGGTCATCCGACTGAAACTGTAGCCCAGATTCGCGGCAATCGTCGATTTCCCGCAGGCGCTGTGCGGTGACACCAACGCAACACGCCGCCAGTTGTTCTTCTTGGCCTGTTGCAGCACCTTGGTGCGCAGCATGTCGAACGGGATCGCCAGTTCTCCGCTGGTATGCGCCACAAGTCGATTGTTGACGACAGCTTTCGGATCGACGATCAGGGGGGTCAGCCTTTGCCAGGCGTCCTGCACAGGCGTGCGCTTTTGTGGTGCACGTGACGACACGGATTGCGGCATCTGTGGCCGGGACGCGCCGACGCGGCTTTCGCGTTCGCTCCGCGCCTTTTTGATTGCCTGCTGAAGCCGATCGGTCACGATGTCCTCGCCGCTGCTGCCATATTCTTGAAACCTCTTACCATCTTACACCCAATTTGTTCATCACCCGGTCGGCAAGCAGATCCAGCGGCTGATAATAGATATGGATCGCCCAGACCACCAGCGGGACACCCACCAGGATCATCAGGATCACGAACAGTTTGATCCCGCGCTGGATGAACAGTTCGCGCCGCGTGCGGACATAGGGCAATGTCGCGATAGGCCAGACTTCCAGCTTGCGGATCAGGTCCTCGGGACGTCGCGGGGCACCGTTGAAAAACAGCATCATCGCAACCAGCCCGGCACCCAACCCGATACCCAGCATCGTACCGCCGCCTGCAATCTTCATCCTGTTGGGCTTGGTCGGCTCACTGGGAACTGCGGGCTGTTCGATGACCGAGATCCGTTCGCCACGCGACATCAATTCGATGCGTTCGCCGGTATCTGCATCCGCCAGCCGCTGCACCGCCGGATTGTACTGGCTGAGAATGTTCTCATAATCCCGCTCCAGATCTTCGAGCACGACCGCATTGTTGGGTGTCTTGCTGATCGACTCTTCCAGCCGGGTGATCTGATCCTGCAGTGACTTTTCCTGACGTTCCAGGATCTCCACCCGGGTATCCAGGCTGGCCAACTGGAAGTCCAGCGTGGTGTTGCCGGACGTCTGTTCCGGTTCTTCCGGCGATGCGCCCCGTTCCGTGGCAACCTGTTCGCGCAGCTGTTCGACCCGCGCCTTGAGCAGCTTGATGCGGGGGTTGGTCTCGGAATAGACCAACAGGGCATTGTCCAACTCGTCCTGGGTTTGAGACAGGCGCTGTTCCGTCGGGCTGACCTGCACCAGTGTCGTGGATCCGACCTGACCGGTTTGGCTGAACAGGTCGATCAGCTGCTGGCGCTGGGTTTTAAGTGTAAAAATCTCACGCCCGACCTCTTCGAGACGCTGTTGCCGGGTGGCCAGCTGGTCCTGCCGGAACGGCAGACCATCGGGCAGATCGCCGGCGTTTTCATTCTTGAACGCAAGAATCTCTTCGGCCTTCTGCTCGAGCGCCGCACCGAGGCGCGCGACTTCCTGCTCGAAGAAATCCATGGTCTGGCCGGCCCGGTCCTTGCGGAACGAGGCATCGTTGGCCTGAACCAGTGTCAGGTACTCGTTCAGAACCCCCGCCGCGAGCCGCGGCGAACGGGCCTCGAACGTGACCGTCATGATGCTGGCCTCTTGATTGCTGCGGGTCTTGGTCACGCGGGTTCTGGCCCGCATCGCCTGCAGGATCTCGTCCGGGTTCATGTCCTGCTGGTCCTGAAGAACCTTCAGCCGGCGGGCAATATCCAGAAGGTTGGCGCGGGTCAGCAACCGCTGTTCGATGATCTGCAACCGCTGCGGCCCCGGTGTCTTGACCGTGCTGGGGGCCAGCGCATCCGGAATCTGCGGCGCTTCTACGATCAGCACCATCCGCGATTCATAGGCCGGCGGCAGCGTGAAGGCGACGACAATCGAGACCGTCGCCACGCTGGCAGCCACCAGGAGAAAGGCGGGCAGCTTGCGCAGGAAGAACCAAAAATAGAACCGCAAGTCGGACATCATGCCTGCGCCTCCCTTTCCATGTTCTGTTGGCAAAAGAAAACACCATCGTCAATCACCGACTGGACCATCTTGCACGACACGGTTTTTCCGGTTTCCTCGGACCAGCCATACAACAGCGCGAAATCGCACAGTTGATTGACCAGACGCGGCACACCGCCGGTCACGTCATGCACCAGCAGGCCGGCCGCCGGAGTGAATTCGTCGCCCTCGCCGCCCGCAGTTTTCAACCGGTGGCTGATATAGCCCTGCGTCATTTCCGCACTCATACGATTAAGGTGAAAGCTGGCCGAAACACGCTGCGCAAGCTGGTTCATCGCGGGGTGCCGGACCATGTCGCGCAATTCCGGCTGGCCGACCAGGATCAACTGGACCAGCTCGTCCTTGTTGGCGTTGATATTGGTCAGCATGCGCAATTCCTCCAGCCCCTCCTGCGAGATATTCTGGGCCTCGTCAAAAACCAGAACCACCCGCCGACCCAGGGCATATTCCGCAATCAGGAAATCCTGCAACTTCTGAAAATTCTGCACATAGGTCGCGTCTGAATCGATGGGCAGATCGAGCGCGTTCAACACCCACTGCAACAACTCGCCCCGGTTCCCCTGGGCATTTGACACCAGACCAACGGTGACATCCTCTTCGATCTGTCCCAGCAGGTTTTGCAGCAACGTGGTTTTTCCCGATCCGATTTCGCCTGTCAGCAGGGTGATCGGCGCCCTGGACAAGACCCCGAACTCAAGCACCGAATACGCGCGCTTGTGCTGGGGCGACCAGAACAGGAACTCCGGGTCTGGCACCAAGGTGAACGGCCGTTCGTTCAGGCCATAATAGTCCAGATAGAATGACGACTGTGACATGGTACGTCAGATACTCTTAAACACATTGACACTTATATAATATCCGAGAGGATGAATGAAACCTGTAAACCGAGTCATTCTGGAAACGTCTTTTTACACAAACTCGATACAATTGCGGGCCGAAAGCGTGCGCAGACACCGGGTGTCATGACAGATGATGCGGCACCGCCCACGCCCGCCTAGACCCAGTCGCCGCCAAAGTTGCGCGGCACCAGAAGGTTGTGCCGCCCCAGATTGGCAACATTCTTTTCGCCACAGAGCGCCATGGTGGTGTCCAGTTCCTTGTGGATCACCTCAAGCGCCGTGGTCACGCCCTGTTGCCCCATCGCGCCCAGACCATAGACAAACGCCCGCCCGATCATGGTGCCCTTGGCCCCCAGCGCCAGCGCCTTGAGCACGTCCTGACCCGAACGGATACCGCTGTCCAGATGCACTTCGATGTCATCTCCGACCGCATCCATGATTTCGGGCAACACCCGGATCGAACTGAGCGCACCGTCAAGCTGGCGGCCGCCGTGATTGGAGACGACGATGGCATCGGCACCGACTCTGGCCGCCATTTTGGCGTCCTCGGCATCCAGAATACCCTTGAGGATCACCTTGCCGCCCCACATCTCGATCAACTGACGCACCCGGTCCCAGTCCAGCGCATGATCAAAGGCCTCCTGAGTCCAGCTGGTCAGCGAACCGGGATCCGAAACGCCCTTGGCATGGCCGATCACGTTGCCGAAAAAGCGCCGCTTGGTGCCCAGCATGCCCATGCCCCAGCGCCATTTGGTCATCATGTTGGCAACCGATTTGGCCGTCAGCTTGGGGGGGGCGGACAGGCCGTTCTTGATGTCCTTGTGCCGTTGCCCGCCGATCTGCAGATCCAGCGTGATGACGATCGCAGAGCAGTTGGCGGCCCGCGCCCGCTCGAACAGACGCCGCATGAAGTCGTCATCCTTGAGCGTATAGACCTGAAACCAGAATGGTGCGGGCGAATGTTCGGCGACATCCTCGATGGAACAGATCGACAGCGTCGACAGGGTGAAAGGTACGCCAAATGCGGCAGCGGCGCGGGCGGCCTTGATCTCGCCATCGGCACATTGCATCCCGGTCAAGCCCACAGGGGCAAGCGCTACGGGCATCGCCACGTCCTGTCCGATCATCTGGCTGGCAGTGCTGCGCCCCGTCATGTCCACGGCAACGCGCTGGCGCAGCCGGATATCGGCGAAATCGCTGCTGTTGTCGCGAAAGGTCTGCTCGGTCCAGCTGCCGGTTTCGGCATAGTCATAGAACATCCGCGGCACGCGCCGTTCATAGATGCGTCTGAGGTCCTCGATATTGGTGATCACGGGCATTGCGGACCCCTCCTTTTCGCTTTTGTCCGCCCATGGGTAGCGGTGGCGGGGCGGAAACTCAATGCGTGGGCGGGCGGATCAGGCGCTGTGCGCCCCGTCCGCCAGAGACTTAACAAAGGACAGGATCTCGCCCACCGGTTTGCCCGCGCCGATCTGGCTGACAATGGCAGAACCAACAACAGCACCGTCCGCGACGCTGGCGATGGCACGCGACTTTTCGGGTGTGTTGATGCCGAAGCCGACGATGATCGGCAGGTCGGTCCCGGCCTTGATCCGCGCGACTTCGGGACCGACATCCGTTGCACTGGCCTCGGCGGCACCGGTGATGCCGGTGATCGAAACATAGTAAACGAATCCCGACGTGTTCTGCAGCACGCGCGGCAGGCGCTTGTCGTCCGTGGTGGGCGTGGCCAGCCGGATAAAGTTCAGCCCCGCCGCCTGGGCCGGGATGCACAGTTCGCTGTCTTCTTCGGGGGGCAGGTCGACCACGATCAGCCCGTCGATGCCTGCGGCCTTGGCCTGCGTCAGAAACGCATCGACGCCGCAGCTGTAGATCGGGTTGTAATAGCCCATCAGCACGATCGGTGTGGTATCGTCGGTCTTGCGGAATTCGGTGGCCAGATCCAGTGTCTTGCGCAGGGTCATGCCCGCCGCAAGCGCCCGTTGTCCGGCCAGCTGGATCGTCGGCCCATCCGCCATCGGATCGGTAAATGGCAAACCCAGCTCGATGACATCGACCCCGGCGGCCGGCAGCCCCTTCACCACTTGCAGCGAGGTCTCATAGTCCGGATCGCCCGCCATCACATAGGCAACAAAGGCCTTTTTTCCCTGCGCTTTCAGATCTGCGAACTTGGCGTCGATACGGGTCATGGTCGATGTTCCTTCTGGCTCAGGATGCCATGCCAAATGCCATGGCGGAAATCAATGCGGTTCTGCAATTCGCGCCCGCAGGCGGCACGAAACCCGGCGGATCGGCGGCATTGACAATCCGGTATTTCCGGCGTCAGGATTCCGTCATGATGGACAGCCCCGACGATATCCTGACATTGCTGCCCGCCCGCCTGAAAGAGGCGCGGCGCACGCAAGGCCTGTCACTGGAAGCGGTCGCCAACCTGTCGGGCGTGTCGCGCTCGATGGTCAGCCAGATTGAACGCGGCGAAAGCAGCCCGACCATTGCCACCCTGTGGAACCTGACCCGCGCGTTGCAGGTGGATTTTGCCGGGTTGCTGGATGGCGAACCCGCCAGCGACCGGATCGAGGTGATCCGCACCGGCGACGTGCCGCGAATCGACAAGATGGGTCAGGGCCTGCGTATCCGCATCCTGTCAGCCCCCGAAGAGGCCGGGCAGCACGAGGTCTATGAGCTGTTGTTCGAGCCCGGCGGTACGTTGGTCAGCAAACCCCACACCAGAGGCGCGCGCGAACAGCTGTCGGTCATCGAGGGAACGCTTGTTGTCAACTCGGGTCAGGCCACCCAGACCGTGAATACCGGCGATACGGCGCGCTATGCGGCGGATGTTACCCACAGCATCACGGCCAGCAACGCCGCGGCACGGGCCTTTCTGGTGGTGCGCCACGCCTGAGCGGGCAGCAAAATTCCATCATTACGGATTCTCGTTCGTCAAGCCGGAAATCCCCTATTTCGGAATTGCATCCGCTATGATAGACATCGAGTCGAAGGAGCCGCATCATGTCCACTGCATTTCTGAGCCATATCACCGGGACCCTTGCACAGATCGAAGCCGAAGGGATGACCAAGACCGAACGTCTGATCACCTCACCACAGGGCGGCGAGATCACGGTCGGCGGACGCCAGGTGATCAACCTGTGCGCCAACAACTATCTGGGCCTGGCCAATCATCCCGATCTGATCGCCGCAGCCAAAGGCGCGATGGCGCCCAAAGGATTCGGCATGGCCAGCGTGCGATTCATCTGCGGCACGCAGGATCTGCATCGCGAGCTGGAACAGCGTCTTGCCCGGTTCCTGGGCATGGACGACGCTATCCTGTTTGCCGCCTGTTTTGACGCCAATGGCGGGCTGTTCGAGCCGCTGCTGGGTCCCGAAGACGCGGTGATTTCCGACAGCCTGAACCATGCGTCGATCATCGACGGCATCCGGTTGTGCAAGGCAAAACGCTATCGCTATGCCAACAGCGACATGAACGATCTCGAAACCCGGCTGAAACAGGCCCGCGCCGATGGCGCGCGGCACATCATGATCGCCACCGACGGCGTGTTCAGCATGGATGGCTATCTGGCAAAGCTGCCCGAGATCCGGGCGCTGGCGGACAAATACGACGCCATACTGATGGTCGACGATTGCCACGCAACCGGCTTTATGGGGCCAAAGGGCGCGGGGACACCGGCCCATTTCGGCATTCAGGCCGATATTCTGACCGGGACCCTGGGCAAGGCTCTGGGAGGGGCCATCGGCGGCTATATTGCCGGACCGCAACCGGTGGTCGATCTGCTGCGGCAGCGGGCGCGGCCCTATCTGTTTTCCAATTCGCTGCCGCCCGCCATCGTCGCCGCCGGGCTGACCGCGATTGATCTGGTGGAACAGGGCGATGACCTGCGAGAGGCCCTTTTCGAGAACGCCGCCTATTGGCGCGCCGGGCTGGAAAAGCTGGGGTTCGATCTGTTGGCGGGCGAACATCCGATCATCCCCGTCATGCTGGGCGAGGCGCAACTGGCACAGGACATGGCGGCGCGGCTGTTTGACGAAGGCGTCTATGTCTCGGGCTTCTTCTTTCCGGTGGTGCCGCGCGGGCAGGCCAGGATCCGCACGCAAATGAATGCCGCGCTGACGCGGGACGATCTGGACCGGGCGCTGGCCGCCTTTGAGACCGCGGGCAGGGCAACAGGAGTTCTGACATGAAAAACACGATGAAAGCGCTGGAAAAATCAAAGGCGGCCGAAGGGCTGTGGATGATCGACGCGCCGGTGCCCGAGATCGGACCCGACGACGTGCTGATCCGAATCAACAAGACCGGCATCTGCGGCACCGACATTCACATCTGGAACTGGGACGACTGGGCGCAAAAAACCGTACCGGTGCCCCTGATCACCGGTCATGAATTTGCTGGCCAGATCGTCGAAATAGGCGGCAATGTCGAAGGGCTGCAAATCGGCCAGCGCTGTTCCGGAGAAGGGCACCTGATCGGCAAGACCTCGCGTCAGAGCCGGGCCGGAAAGTTTCACCTCGATCCGGCGACCCGCGGCATCGGGGTGAACGAACAGGGGGCCTTTGCGCAATACCTGCGCCTGCCCGCGTTCAATGTGGTGCCGTTGCCCGACGAGATCAGCGACGACATCGGGGCAATCCTGGACCCTTTGGGCAATGCCGTTCACACGGCGTTGAGTTTCGACATGGTGGGCGAGGATGTGCTGATCACCGGCGCGGGGCCCATCGGCATCATGGCCGCCGCCGTCGCGCGGCACGTGGGCGCGCGCCATGTGGTGGTGACGGATGTCAATCAGGCGCGGCTGGATCTGGCGGCGCAGGTGGCCGATGTGGTGCCGGTGAATGTCGCCAACGAGGATCTGGCCCCGGTGATTTCGCGTCTGAAGATGAAGCAGGGCTTTGATGTCGGGCTGGAAATGTCCGGCAACCAGCGCGCGCTGGATCAGATGGTCGAAGCCATGACCATGGGCGGGCGTATCGCCATGCTGGGCATCCCGCCTGGCAAATCTCCGGTGGACTGGTCGCGGATCGTGTTCAAGGCGATCACCATCAAGGGTGTCTATGGCCGCGAGATATTCGAAACCTGGTACAAGATGATCGCGATGCTGCAGAACGGTCTGGATGTCAGCGCGGTGATCACCCATCGTTTCGGCGTGGACGATTTCGAACAGGGCTTTGCGGCGATGAAATCCGGACAAAGCGGCAAGGTCGTTCTGGACTGGACCTGAACAGGGGGCGCGGCCCCCGTCGCCCGCCGGGCGACTCCCCCGGAGTATTTTTTGCAAGAGGAAGGCAGGCGGTATGGCAGGAGCGTCGATCGTCGATGTGATCGGGCGGACCCCGGCAATCTGGCTGGACCGTATGGTTGAGGCGCGCGGGCTTGAGGGGCGCATTCTGGCCAAGCTGGATTACCTGAACCCCGGTTTCTCAAAGAAGGATCGCGCGGCGCGCGGGATCATCGAGGCCGCGCGGGCCGATGGATCGCTCACGCCGGGGCAGGTCGTTGTCGAGTTGACCAGCGGCAACATGGGCACCGGGCTGGCGATTGTCTGCGGCCAGCTTGGCCATCCGTTTGTGGCGGTGATGAGCCGGGGCAACTCGCCCGAGCGGGCGCGGATGATGACAGCGCTGGGGGCCGAGGTGGTTCTGGTCGACCAGGAGCCGGGCAGCTTGCCGGGCCAGGTTTCGGGCGCGGATCTGGCCCGGGTCGAGGCCGAGGCACAGCGCATCGCCCGCGAACGCGGCGCGTTCCGGGCCGACCAGTTTGCACATGCGGGCAATGCGCAGGCGCATTTTGACACCACCGGTCCGGAACTGTGGGCGGACAGCGATTGCAGCCTGACCGCTTTCGTCGATTTTGCCGGGTCCGGCGGCACCTATGGCGGCACGATCCGGGCGCTCAGGCGACGCAACCCGGCACTGCGCGGTTATGTGGTCGAACCTGCGGGGGCTGCGGTCCTGGCGGGGCAAGGAGCGCGACAGCCGGGGCATCCGATTCAGGGAGGCGGCTATGCGATGGCCGATCTGGCGCTGCTGACCGATGTGCCGGTAGATGGGTATCTGACCATCTCCGGGTCCGAGGCGCGCGACACTGCGCGGGCGCTGGCGCGCGAAGAAGGGGCCTTTGCCGGGTTTTCCGCCGGGGCCAACGTCGCGGCGGCGCTGAATTTGCTGGCGGGTCCAGAACGCGGCGGGCGCGTTGCGGTGATCCTGTGTGACAGCGGGTTGAAATACCTGTCGACCGACCTTTGGGATCAGGGCACCAGCTGAAGCCGCCCGCTTTCAGTCAGAAGCCAGCAGTCGCGGCCCTCAAAAACTGCCGGCAGAAGCGGCCGCCCATAGCCCGCGCCGCCGTCAAGATCGATCCGGTTGCCAAAATGATAGGGCATTTCCAGCGCGGTATGACCATGCACCACCAACCATGGATGCGGCCCGGAATATTTCAGAAACGGATCGCGGATCCAGATCAGGTCATCTTCGGTCTGTTGGAGCAGCGGCACGCCGGGCGCAATACCGGCATGGACAAACAGCAGCTCGCCCCGCTGCAGGTACAGATCCAGTCCCTGCAGGTATTCCATATGCCGGGCCGGAACCGCCGCCTGCGCCGCCGCGTGGATCTGGGCGGGGGTCAGCCCATCCGTTTCAACCCCATAGGAAGCAAGCGTGCTCGGCCCGCCCAGACGCGGATGCAGCCAATCCAGCCTGGACAGGATCCGCGCGTCCCCGGCCACGCCCTGAGTCACGAACCGCGTGAACATACGGTCGTGGTTGCCCTTGATCACATGCCAGTTGCGCCCTTCAAGCTGCCCATCCAGCAAACGCTGAATCACCGCGCGGCTGCTGGCCCCCCGGTCCACCAGATCACCCAGAAATACAATCTCGGCCTCGGGGCCGCCATCGGCATCAATCAGCGCAAGCGCCTGTTCCAGCTGTTCCAACTGGCCGTGAATGTCGCCAACGGCATAGATCGGCGTGTCGCTCATGTGGTCTCTCCGGCGCAAAGGTCCGTTCGACGGCCCCGCAACCGGGGCCGCCGCATTTTGGCTCAGGCGACGTCGAACTCCAGCGGCTTGATCTGGCGGAACATGCCGGTCGCCGCCAGTTTCTCGCGCACCGGAGCGGGCACCTCGTTGTCCACGTACAACAGCGCGATCGCCTCACCGCCCTTGTCCGCCCGCCCGAGGGTAAAGTTGGCGATGTTGACGCCGTTTTCTCCCATGGTCTGGCCCAGTGTCCCGATTATGCCGGGCACGTCCTCGTTGGTGGTGTACAGCATATGTGCGCCGACCTCGGCATCGATGTTGATGCCCTTGATCTGGATAAAGCGCGGCTTGCCATCGGAAAACACCGTCCCCGCGATCGAGCGTTCGCGTTTCTCGGTCACCACGGTCACCTTGATATAGCCGTCAAAGGCACCCGACTTGTCCTGATTGGTGGTGCTGATCTTGATGCCGCGTTCCTTGGCAATGACCGGCGCGCTGACCATATTCACGTCAGGGTTGGCCTTTTTCATGATCCCGGCAACGGCCGCGCAGTTCAGCGCCTCAAGGTTCATCGCGGCGACGGTGCCGTCATACAGGATGTTGATCGCCTTGATCGGCTCGTCCGTCATCTGACCGATGAACGCCCCCAGATGCCCGGACAGCTTGACCCATGGCCCCATGATCTTGGCCTCTTCGGCAGTGACGCTGGGCATGTTCAGCGCATTGGTCACGGCACCGGTCAACAGGTAATCCGACATCTGCTCGGCCACCTGCAGGGCGACATTTTCCTGGGCCTCGGTGGTTGCGGCCCCCAGATGCGGCGTGCAGACCACGTTGGGCAGACCAAAAAGCGCATTCTCGGTCGCCGGCTCCTTGGCGAACACATCAAAGGCCGCGCCCGCGACGTGACCGGATTTCAACAACTCGGCCAGAGCCTCTTCGTCCACCAGACCGCCACGGGCACAGTTGATGACCCGCACGCCCTTCTTGGTCTTGGCCAGATTTTCCCGCGACAGGATGTTGCGGGTCTGATCCGTCAAGGGCACATGCAGGGTGATGAAGTCGGCGCGGGCCAGCAGATCGTCCAGATCGACCTTTTCCACGCCCATCTTTTCGGCCTTTTCCTCGCCCAGGAACGGATCATAGGCGATGACCTTCATTTTCAGACCACGGGCACGGTCGCAGACGATACCGCCGATATTGCCCGCGCCGATGACGCCCAGGGTCTTGCCGGTCAGTTCGACGCCCATGAATTTGGACTTTTCCCATTTTCCGGCGTGGGTGCTGACGCTGGCCTCGGGGATCTGACGCGCCACGGCGAACATCATCGCGATGGCGTGTTCGGCGGTGGTGATCATGTTGCCAAACGGCGTGTTCATCACGATCACACCCTTTTTGCTGGCGGCTTCCTTGTCGACATTGTCGGTGCCGATCCCGGCGCGGCCCACCACCTTGAGATTGTCGGCGTTGCGCAAAATGGTTTCGGTGACCTTGGTGGCGCTGCGAATCGCCAGGCCGTCATATTTGCCGATCACCTCGGCCAGCTTGTCCTTGTCCTTGCCCAGGTCGGGTTCGAAATCGACCTCGATGCCGCGATCGCGAAAGATCTGCACGGCGGTGGGCGAAAGTTTATCGGATACGAGTACTTTGGGAGCCATGTTTCTGGTCCTTATGAAAAAGATCGGGGAGAGGTGCGCAGAAATGCGCACCTGCTAACTGTCAGAAAACCGCAAGCGGTTGATCAGGCTGCAACGGCCTGCGCTGCGATCTCGGCCTCAAAGGCCCACTCCAGCCAGGGCAGCATCGCCGCGACATCCGCGGTTTCCACCGTGCTGCCGCACCAGATCCGCAGACCGGCTGGGGCATCGCGATAGGCCCCGACGTCCAGCGCCGCGCCTTCGGTCTCCATCCGCTTGGCCACCGCCTTGGCAAAAGCCGCACCGTCCTCGATGCGCGCGTCGGTGAATTTCAGGCAGACCGAGGTGTTGGAGCGCGTCGCCGGTTCAACGGCCAGAAAGTCGATCCAGTCATGCGTGGCGACAAAATCGGTGATCGCGGCGGTATTGGCATCGGCCCGCGCAATCATGCCGCGCAACCCGCCGACCGAGCGCGCCCAGTCCAGCGCCACCAGATAATCCTCGACACACAACATCGACGGGGTGTTGATGGTTTCGCCCTTGAACACACCGTCGATCAGCTTGCCCCCCTTGGTCAGGCGGAAAATCTTGGGCAGAGGCCAAGCGGGGGTATAGCTTTGCAGCCGCTCCACCGCACGCGGCGACAGGATCAGCATGCCGTGGGCCGCTTCGCCGCCCAGAACCTTTTGCCAGCTGAAGGTGGTCACATCCAGCTTGTCCCAGGGCAGATCCATCGCAAAGGCGGCGCTGGTGGCATCGCACAGGGTCAGCCCCGCACGGTCCGCCGGGATCGTCTCGCCATCGGGAATCCGTACACCCGAAGTGGTGCCGTTCCAGGTGAAACACACGTCCTTGTCAAAATCGACGGTCGCCAGATCGACGATATGGCCATAGTCGGCGGTCTTGACGATGGCATCCAGTTTCAACTGCTTGACCACATCTGTGACCCAGCCTGCGCCAAAGCTTTCCCAGGCCAGCATCTCGACCGGGCGGGCACCCAGCAGATTCCACATCGCCATCTCAAACGCGCCGGTGTCAGAGGCGGGCACAATGCCTATCTTGTAGTCGGCGGGCACGCCCAGAATATCGCGGGTTTCTTCGATCGCGGCGAGCAGCTTGGCCTTGCCAACAGCAGCGCGGTGACTGCGGCCCAAAGGCGCGTCAGACAGTTTCGCCAGATCGAAAACGGGGGGTTTGGCACAGGGGCCAGAGGAAAAACGCGGGTTGGCCGGCCGCGTTGCCGGTTGTGAAATAGCCATTAATG
Organism: Sedimentitalea nanhaiensis DSM 24252; assembly: GCF_000473225.1. Lineage (GTDB taxonomy): Bacteria > Pseudomonadota > Alphaproteobacteria > Rhodobacterales > Rhodobacteraceae > Sedimentitalea > Sedimentitalea nanhaiensis. Next base: position 2,971,187 of record NZ_KI421509.1, on the reverse strand, counting down.
CTACCCTTTCAGATAAGCGCCCTTCGTTGGGGAAGGGTGTCCCACCTGGCGGGATACTCAACGCCGGGAAAAACAGCAATAGGAAAAGAGACCCGGTCGCGACATCCGGCCTGAAAGACCGCTCAGCGCCGGGATGCGCACCAAGCCCCTTTCGATGCGCGCGCGCCAGAACACTGGACCCTCGGCCAGAGTCAGACGGCGCGGTGTCGCAAATGGCCCCGCCCCGCGACCGCCATTCAACAGCATGTTCTATGCCGCGCCGCTCACGTAACTGAATGCATCCTCTGTTGCTTCAATGGTGAAACCCGGATGCGTCATCGCTGGCCAGCGGTGTCTGTGCCGGATGTTTGTCCAGATGTGCCAGCGCATCGCGCATGTCCTCCAGCAGCAAACCCGCGAGATCGCGACTGACACCATTGCGCACCAGGATGCGTTGAATCGCCGTGTCCTGCCGGTTGGCGGGCAAGGTATAGGCCGGCACCTGCCAGCCCCGCACCCTGAGGCGGTCGGCCAGATCAAACAGCGAAAACCCGTGATCGGCTCCGGGTTTCATGGTCCAGCACAGACACGGAATGCCCGCATCCGGCGCGCCGTCATAGACGATATCAAAAGGGCCCATCCTGGCGATTTCATCGGCCAGATACTGCGCCGTGTCGTAACATGCGCCGTGCACCTGGGCATACCCGCTGCGCCCAAGCCGCAAAAAGTTGTAGTATTGGCAGACGATCTGCCCGCCCGGCCGGGAAAAATTCAGCGCGATGTCGCGCATGTTGCCGCCAAGATAATTGACATAAAACACCATTTCTTCGGGAAGGTCGGCTTCGCTGCGCCACATGACCCAGCCGACACCCAGCGGAGCAAGGCCAAATTTGTGGCCCGACGCATTGATCGAACGAACGCGCGGCAGGCGGAAATCCCATTCCAGATCCGGTGCGCAGAACGGTGCGAGAAACGCGCCGCTGGCCCCGTCCACATGGATCGGGATGTCCAGCCCGCTGTCGGCCTGCAGCGCATCAAGCGCATCTGAAACCGCCTTGACCGGTTCATATTGTCCGGTGAACGTCACGCCCAGCGTCGGCACCACTCCGATGGTATTCTCGTCACAGCGCGCGGTAACCTCTTCGGGCGTCATCAGCAGCCGCCCGTCTTCCATCGGGATTTCACGATGCTCGATATCCCAGTAGCGGGTGAATTTGTGCCAGCAGATCTGTACCGGGCCGGTGACGATATTGGGCTTTGCAATGGGTCTGCCCGCCGCTTTCTGCCGTGCCTCCCAGCGCCGTTTCATCGCCAGCCCGCCCAGCATCGCGGCTTCGGACGAGCCGGTGGTCGATGTCCCCACGCCAGACCCGCCGCCGGGCGCGTTCCACAGATCGGCGAGCATCCGCACGCAGCGGGCCTCGATCTCGGCGGTCTGGGGATATTCGTCCTTGTCGACCATATTCTTGTCGATGCAGTCATCCATCAGACGGTGCAGTTCCGGCTCTTCCCAGGTCTGACAGAATGTCGCGAGGTTCTGGCGGGCGTTGCCGTCCAGCATCAATTCGTCCCGGATCGCCGCATAAGCATGACGCGGGTCGCGGCCCTCGCCGGGAAATTCGGACCGCGGCAAGGAAGACGACAGCCCCTTCGCCCCATAGAGTTCAGCTGTGGGGTTCTGGTGTCGCAATTTCGGCATGGTTTTTTCCTCAAGATCACTCTGGCGCGCTCAGACATTTGCGCCTTCGATTGTGCCACCAACGAGATACGATGACGTGACAGACCGCAAGCACCATTGCCCCCGCGCCCGGCGATCCCCGCAGCAGGCGCGGATTTCCGAGGTCCTTCAGTTGCGGGTGCGCTACAGGTCTTCGACTGTCAGAACGCCCACCAGGCTTTTGATCGCGCCCTTGATCTGTGGGTTAATCGCATAGTCGCGCCCCAGATCCATTTCGACCTCACCGGGCAGGGCCGGGTCCATCAGGCAGAACTGAACCGGTCCGCGCGCGGCATTGCGCGCCGCAGTTTCGGCATCTTCCAGCACCGACGCCACCGTGTCGACCGTGCTCGCCTCTTCGATAAACACCCGCAACCCGGTGGCCCCGACATCGGCAATGGCAACGTCGATTGCAGCCACCGAACGGCCCAGCAGCTTGAGCTGGTCGCTTTCCAGCGTCGCCTCGACCGTCACCACCACCTTGGATCCGGCTTCAAGATGCTCGCGCGATTTCTCCAGCGTTTCCGAAAACAGCGTGACCTCGTAGGCCCCGGTCGAATCCGACATCTGGGCAAAGGCAAAACGGTTGCCGCGCGCCGATTTGCGTTCCTGCCGGCCGGCGACAACACCCGCCAGCTTCGCCACATGCGGGCCGCTCCGGGCCTTTTCCTGCACCTCGTCCAGGGTCATCACGCCTTTGCGTTTCAAAAACGCGGAATAATCATCCAGCGGATGGCCGGACAGATAGAAACCGACCGCCTTGAACTCTTCGGCCAACCGTTCCGCGGGCAGCCAGTCATTGGCGGGTGACAGGCGCGGTTCGGGCAGATCGTCGCCCGCCTCGCCAAACAGCGACACCTGGTTTGAATTTTTCTGATCGTGCACCGCGGCGGAATAGGCCACCAGCGCATCCAGGCTGTCAAACACCCGCCGCCGGTTCGGATCCAGCTGATCGAACGCACCCGAGCGTGCCAACATCTCGATCGGACGCTTGCCGACCCGCTTCAGATCGACCCGGCGGGCCAGATCGAACAGGGTGGCAAAAGGTTTGTCGACGCCGTCGATCTTGCGCCCCTCGGTCACCAGCCGCATGGCCTCGACCCCGACATTCTTGAGCGCCCCCAGTGCATAGACCAGCGCGCCATCCGCCACCTTGAACGTCGCATCGCTGCGGTTCACGCAGGGCGGCACCCAGGGCAGGTTCAGCCCCTTGCGCACCTCTTCGAAATAGATCGCCAGCTTGTCGGTCAGGTGGATGTCGCAGTTCATCACCCCGGCCATGAATTCAACCGGGTGATTGGCCTTGAGCCAGGCGGTCTGATAGCTGACCACCGCATAGGCCGCCGCGTGGGATTTGTTGAACCCGTAATTGGCGAATTTCTCCAGCAGGTCGAAAACCTCGGAGGCCTTCTTCTTGTCGACCCCGTTTTCCATCGCCCCTTTTTCGAACTTGGGGCGTTCCTTGGCCATTTCCTCGGCAATCTTCTTGCCCATGGCGCGGCGCAACAGGTCGGCCCCGCCCAGCGAATAGCCGGCCATGACCTGCGCGATCTGCATCACCTGTTCCTGATAGACGATGATGCCCTGGGTTTCCTCAAGGATGTGATCGATCAGCGGATGCACCGATTCGCGCTCTTTGACCCCGTTCTTGACCTCGCAATAGGTCGGGATATTCTCCATCGGGCCGGGACGATACAGCGCCACCAGCGCCACGATATCTTCGATACAGGTCGGCTTCATGCGCTTGAGCGCATCCATCATGCCGCTGGATTCCACCTGAAACACCGCAACGGTTTTTGCCGCCGCATACAGTTTGTAGGACGCTTCGTCATCCAGCGGGATGGTGCCGATATCGTCGATCAGCCCTTCGGGTGGCTCGAACAGTTCGGTGCCATCCGCCGTAATGTGCAAATGCCGGCCGCTGGCCTTGATCTGATCGACCGCGTTCTGGATCACGGTCAGGGTCTTCAGGCCCAGAAAGTCGAATTTGACCAGTCCGGCCTGTTCCACCCATTTCATATTGAACTGGGTCGCCGGCATATCCGAACGCGGATCCTGATACAGCGGCACCAGCGCGTCCAGCGGCCGGTCGCCGATCACTACGCCGGCGGCATGGGTCGAGGCATTTCTCAGCAACCCTTCGACCTGTTGGCCATAGTCCAGCAACCGCGCAACCACCTCTTCGGCCTTGGCCTCTTCGCGCAGGCGCGGCTCATCCGCCAGCGCCTTTTCGATGCTGACCGGTTTCACGCCTTCTACCGGGATCATCTTGGACAGGCGGTCGACCTGGCCATAGGGCATCTGCAACACGCGCCCGATGTCACGCACCGCTGCCTTGGACAGCAACGCACCAAAGGTGATGATCTGACCGACCTTGTCGCGGCCGTATTTTTTCTGGACATAGCGGATCACCTCTTCGCGGCGATCCATGCAGAAATCGATATCGAAATCGGGCATCGACACCCGTTCCGGGTTCAGGAACCGCTCGAACAGCAGGCTGTATCGCATCGGGTCCAGATCGGTGATGGTCAGCGCATAGGCCACCAGTGACCCGGCCCCCGACCCCCGCCCGGGACCCACCGGAATGTCATGGTCCTTGGCCCATTTGATGAAATCGGCCACGATCAGGAAATAGCCGGGAAAGCCCATGCCTTCGATAATGCCCAGCTCGAATTCCAGCCGCTTTTCGTAGTCTTCGACCGAGGTGGCGTGGGGAATGACCGCCAGGCGGTCCTTCAGCCCCTGCTCGGCCTGGCGGCGCAGTTCCACCACCTCGTCATCGGCAAATTTCGGCAGGATCGGTGCGCGGCGATAGGCCATGAATGCACAGCGGCGCGCAATCTCGACCGTATTCTCGATGGCTTCGGGCAGATCGGCGAACAGCGTCGCCATTTCCTGCTGGCTCTTGAAATAATGCTGCGGGGTCAATCGCCGCCGCGGTTCCTGCTGATCGACATAGGCACCATCGGCGATGCAGATCAGCGCATCGTGGGCCTCGTACATCTCGGTGGCGGGGAAATAGACGTCATTGGTCGCCACCAGCGGCAGATCCATTGCATAGGCCATTTCCACATGGCCGCGTTCGGTGCGCCGCTCGGGCTCGGGCGCGCCGCTCTCGCCGGGATGGCGCTGCAGTTCGACATACAGCCGGTCGGGAAAGGCGGCGGCCAGACTGTTCATCAGCGCCTCGGCCGCCGGGCGCTGCCCGGCCTGCAGCAGCATCCCCACCGGACCGTCCGGCCCCCCGCTCAGACAGATCAACCCCTCGGCATGGGCCGTCAGTTCGTCCAGCGAGACCTGCGGCAACTGACCATCCTTGCCAATATACAGGCATGAATTCAGCTTCATCAGGTTTTCATAACCGGCCTCGGATTGCGCCAGCAGAACCAGCGGCGCGGGAGGCCTGGGTTTTTCGCCGGGCCGGGGCTCGACATAGGTCAGATCGACCTGACACCCCAGGATCGGCTGAATGCCGGCCCCGCTGGCCGCGACCGAAAACTCCAACGCCGCGAACATGTTGTTGGTGTCGGTCACCGCCACCGCCGGCATATCGTTACCAGCACAAAGCGCGGCCAGCTTCTTGAGCCGCACCGCCCCTTCCAGCAAGGAATATTCGGTGTGGACACGCAGGTGAATGAATCGGGGATTGCTGCTCATGCCGCCACGCTATCCCAGCGGCCACACCAAGGAAAAGCGCCTTTTGGCTTTGTAGCCCAGATACTGACGGACCTGGATTGTTCGGATCGTTTTGAAGCTCTTTCCTGTGGGCTGCAGCCGGTGGGCATTCCAAGCCGATGATTCAACCTGACTAATTTCCCCGCACCCGGCGCTGCAGGCGGACCCGAAGCACCGGAATCCCGGCTTGGTACACAGGTTTCCCTTGCCAGAATGCACCCCGGCTTTCTAACGTGGATACAACAATCGGCCTGCCGCTTTTTCTACGTCGCATCGAGAGAGCGCAGCATGGACCACAACAGGGTACAGCGACGGGTTTCGCAATGGATATCACGTTTCTTCTGAACGGAGAGACCGTGGCCTTGTCAGGCGTTTCGCCGACGCAAACGCTGCTGGACTGGCTGCGCGAAGAACGGCGCCTTACCGGAACCAAAGAAGGCTGCAACGAAGGCGATTGCGGGGCCTGCACGGTGATGGTGACGGATCGGGACGGGGCCAGGGCGCTGAACGCCTGCATCCTGTTTCTGCCCCAGTTGCAGGGTAAGGCCGTGCGCACCGTCGAGGGCGTTGCCGGGCCAGGCGGGGCGCTGCACCCGGTGCAACAGGCGATGATCGCCCATCACGGCAGCCAATGCGGGTTCTGCACACCGGGTTTCGTGATGTCGATGGTGACTGCCCATGCCAATGGCGCCACCGATCACGACACCCAACTGGCCGGAAACCTGTGCCGCTGTACCGGCTATGCGCCGATCATCCGCGCCGCCCAGGCGGTGACGGATGCGCCGGTGCCGGAGTGGGTGGCACGCGACCGCCTGGATTTGCCACAGGTGCCAGGTGCCGCCCACAGCCCGCAAAGCGCGGACGATCTGGCGCTGGCCTTTGCGGCACAGCCGGACGCGGTTCTGGTGGCCGGGGCGACCGATGTCGGCCTTTGGGTGACCAAGCAGCTGCGCGAACTGACCCCGGTGATCTTTCTGGACCGCTGCGCGGACCTGAAAATCATCGACATCGGCACGGACGAGATCCGGTTCGGCGCGATGGTCGACATGAACGCGATGGGGGCTGCGCTGGCCGATCTGCACCCCAGCTATGGCGAAATGATCCGTCGCTATGCCAGTGTGCAGGTGCGCAATGCGGCAACCGTCGGCGGCAATATCGCCAATGGCTCGCCTATCGGGGATAACCCCCCGGCGCTGATCGCACTGGGGGCAACCCTGCATCTGCGGCGGGGCGATGACCGGCGGTCCCTGCCGCTCGAAGCTTTCTTTGTCGATTATGGCAAACAGGACCGCGCGCCGGGTGAATTTGTCGTGGCAGTCAGCTTTCCACGCCAGCCCGACCGGCTGAAATGCTACAAGCTGTCCAAACGCTTCGATCAGGATATCTCGGCGGTTTGCGGCTGTTTCAACATCACCGTGCAGGATGGCATGGTGCGCGCCGCGCGCATCGCCTTTGGCGGCATGGCCGGGGTGCCCAAACGCGCCCACGCGGTCGAGGACGCGTTGACCGGCCAGGCCTGGACCGCCGAGACCGTCGCAACCGCCCAGACCCGCTTTGACGCCGATTTCGCCCCGATGAGCGATATGCGCGCCTCGGCGCGCTATCGGCTGGAAACCGCACGGGCGATGCTGGCGCGCTATCTGGCCGAGGATCGGGGCGAACCGGTGTCGGTGCTGGAGATCGCACCATGAGTGTCGCCACCCCCCTGCCCCACGACGCCGCGCAGCTGCATGTCACCGGTGCCGCGCGCTATGTCGACGATATCCCGACGCCCGCAGGCACGCTGCATCTGGCCTTTGGCCAGAGCACGATTGCACGGGGTCGCATTATCGCGATGGATCTCGCGGCGGTGCGGGCCGCCCCCGGTGTCGTGGCGGTGTTGACGGCGGACGATTTGCCCTTTGCCAATGACGTATCGCCCTCGGCCCATGATGAACCCCTGCTGCCGGACGGCACCGTCCATCATGTGGGCCAGGCGATCTTTGCCGTGGTGGCAACCAGCCATCTGGCGGCACGCAAGGCGGCGCGATTGGGTCGGCTGGACTATTCAGAAGACACACCGATCCTGACCATCGAGGCGGCGCTGGCCGCCGGGAGCCGGTTCGAGGACGGCCCGCGCATCTATCAGAAAGGCGACGCGGCGGCGGCCATAGCGGCGGCGGACCATGTGATCAAAGGCACGCTGGAAATCGGCGGGCAGGAACATTTCTATCTCGAAGGTCAGGCGGCCCTGGCCCTGCCGCAGGAAGGCGGCGACATGCTGGTGCATTCCAGCACCCAGCACCCGACCGAGATCCAGCACAAGGTGGCCGAGGCCATCGGCGTTCCAATGCACGGCGTGCGGGTCGAAACCCGGCGCATGGGCGGTGGCTTTGGCGGCAAAGAGAGCCAGGGCAATGCGCTGGCGGTGGCCTGCGCGGTGGCCGCCCGGTTGACGGGACGGCCCTGCAAGATGCGCTATGACCGCGATGACGACATGATCATCACCGGCAAGCGGCACGATTTCCGCATCGCCTATCGCGCCGGGTTCGACGGCGAAGGGCGAATTTCGGGCGTCGACTTCGTGCAATTTACCCGTGGCGGCTGGGCACAGGATCTGACGCTGCCGGTTGCCGACCGCGCCATGCTGCATGCGGACAATGCCTATCGGTTGCCCAATGCGCGGATCGAAAGCCATCGGTTGAAGACCAACACCCAAAGCGCCACCGCCTTTCGCGGCTTTGGCGGCCCGCAGGGGGTGCTCGGGATCGAGCGGGTGATGGACCATATCGCCCACGACCTGGGGCTGGATCCGGTTCTGGTGCGGCAGCGCAATTATTACACCGGGGCGGATGGGCGATCTGCCCCCGCCAACCGGACCGGCAACATGACAACAAACACCACGCCCTATGGCATGGTGGTCAAGGATTTCGAACTGCTCGGCATGACCGAGGCCCTGCTGGCCAGTTGCGATTATGCGGCCCGCCGCGCGGCAGTGGCGCAGTGGAACGCCAGCCACGCGGTGATCAAGAAGGGGCTCGCCTTTTCGCCGGTGAAATTCGGGATTTCATTTACCCTGACCCACCTCAATCAGGCCGGGGCGCTGGTGCATGTCTATCAGGACGGATCGGTGCATCTGAACCATGGCGGCACCGAAATGGGTCAGGGGCTGTTTCAAAAGGTGGCGCAGGTGGCCGCCAGCCGGTTCGCCATACCGTTGCAGAGCATCAAGATCACCGCCACCGATACCGCCAAGGTCCCCAATACCTCGGCCACCGCCGCATCGTCGGGCAGCGATCTGAACGGGATGGCGGTCAAGGCCGCCTGCGACACGATCCGCGCGCGACTGGCCGAGTTCCTGGCCCAACGGCATCAGGCAGACGCAGGCGCGGTGCGGTTCGTCGATGGGCAGGTGCATGTAGAGGACGCGTCCTATTCCTTTGCCGAAGCCGTCGGGCTGGCCTATGCCGGGCGCGTCAGCCTCAGCGCCACGGGATTCTACAAGACTCCCAAGGTCGAATGGGATCGAATTCTGGGACAGGGGCGACCATTTTTCTATTTTGCGCAGGGCTGTGCGGTGACCGAGGTGGCAGTGGACACACTGACCGGCGAGAACCGCATCCTGCGTGCGGATATCCTGCATGACGCCGGTGCATCACTGAACCCGGCCATCGACATCGGGCAGATCGAGGGCGGGTATGTGCAGGGCGCGGGCTGGCTGTCAACCGAGGAACTGGTCTGGGACGAGGCGGGTCGGCTGACGACCCACGCCCCCAGCACCTATAAGATCCCTGCCTGTTCGGACCGCCCCGACGTGTTCAACGTGACGTTGTGGGACTGCGACAATCGCGAAGAAACGATTTATCGGTCCAAGGCGGTGGGCGAGCCGCCGTTCATGTTGGGCATCTCGGCCTTTCTGGCGCTCAGCGATGCGGTCGCCAGCTGTGGAGACAGCTATCCGGCGCTGGATGCCCCGGCGACCGCCGAACAGGTCTGGACCGCGATCCAGAGGGTCCGTCATGGGGTTTGATCTGGCAAAGCTGCGTGCCGCGGTCGCCGAACATGGCCGCGTGGTGCGTGTTGTGATTGCCGCGATCCGCGGCTCCTCGCCGCGCGAGGTGGGGGCGGCGATGCTGGTCTGGCGGGACGGGCAATCGGGCACCATCGGCGGCGGCACACTGGAACACCAGGCGGCGCGGGCGGCACGCGGCCTGACGGGACCGGTGCTGAGCCAGCATGCGCTGGGGCCGGACCTGGGCCAGTGCTGCGGCGGGGCGGTGACCCTGCTGAGCGAGGTTTTCGATGCCGAATCGGTGACAACCCTGGACGGCGACGTGATCGCGCGTCCGGTCAGGGTCGATACGGCGATGCCCATGGCGGTCAAACGGATCCTCGCGCAAGCGCGCGGCCAGGGCGTGCCCGTACAGCCCCAACTGACCGAGGGCTGGATGATCGAACCGGTGCATCGGCCCGACCGGGGGGTGTGGATCTGGGGTGCGGGCCATGTGGGCCGGTCCCTGGTGCAGGTTTTGAGCCCCTTGCCCGAGATCGCGCTGACCTGGGTCGACACCGCACCCGACCGGTTCCCCGAAATCGTGCCCGACGGCGTGACCGTGGTGCCGGTCGCGAACCCGGCCGATCTGGTGCGTCATGCGCCGGCCGACGCCGCGCACCTGATCGTGACCTATTCCCATGCGCTGGATCTGGACCTATGTCATCGGTTGCTGGCGCACGGGTTCGCCTTTGCCGGGCTGATCGGGTCGAAAACCAAATGGGCGCGGTTCCGGTCGCGCCTGACGGCGCTGGGACATACGCCCGACCGCATCGCCGCGATCACCTGTCCGATCGGAGATCCGGCCCTGGGCAAACATCCGCAGAGCATCGCGGTGGGCGTGGCGGCCATGCTGCTGCACCCCGCGGACAGTAGCTGCACAACAAAGGATCTGAGCGCGTGACCGTTCCTCTTCTGAGCCTGCAGGGCCTGACCAAGGCCTATCCCGGCGTCGTGGCCAACAACAACGTGTCCTTTGATATCGGCACCGGGCAGGTCCATGCCCTGCTGGGCGAGAACGGCGCGGGAAAATCCACTCTGGTCAAAATGATCTATGGATTGGTGAAACCGGACAGCGGCGTGATGCTGCTCAACGGCTCGCCCTATGCCCCGAGCGAGCCGCGCGCGGCGCGCGCTGACGGGATCGCCATGGTGTTTCAGCATTTCTCGCTGTTTGACGCGCTCAATGTGGCCGAAAATATCGCCTTGGGTATGGAAACCCCGCCCGCCATGCGTGATCTGGCCAAGCGCATCCGCGAGGTCAGCGAAACCTATGGCCTGCCGCTGGACCCGTTCCGCACGGTTGGGGATCTGTCGGCGGGCGAACGTCAGCGGGTCGAGATTATCCGTTGCCTGTTGCAGGATCCCAAGCTCTTGATCATGGATGAACCCACCAGCGTTCTGACCCCGCAAGAGGTGGACATCCTGTTTGAAACCCTGCGCAAGCTGAAATCCGAAGGCACCGCGATCCTGTATATCAGCCACAAGCTGGAAGAGATCCGCGCCCTGTGCGACCACGCCACGGTGCTGCGTCTGGGCGAGAACGTGGGCGAATGCGTGCCCGCCGACACCAGCGCACGCGATATGGCGGAACTGATGGTCGGCACCACGTTGCAGACCCCGGAACGCTCCGGGCGCGACCTGGGCGACGTGGCGCTGGACATCAGCGGGTTGTCGGTGGCGTCACCCGGCGAGTTCGGAACCGCCCTGAAGAACCTGCACATTACGGTGCGCCAGGGCGAGGTTCTGGGCATCGGCGGCGTGGCTGGCAACGGCCAGGACGAACTGCTGGCGGTGCTGTCCGGCGAGATCCAGACTGCGGCGGATGCGGTGCGCCTGAACGGGCAGCCTGTGGGCAATCTGGGGCCGACGGCGCGGCGGCGGCTGGGCCTGTTGACCGCGCCCGAGGAGCGGCTGGGCCATGCGGCCGCCCCGGATATGAGCCTGACCGAGAACGCGATGCTGACCGGTTCGGTGCGCGAGAGCCTGGAACGCCACGGGTTCCTGAAATGGCGCGAGGCGCAGGGTTTTGCCGAAAGGATCATCCACGATTTCGACGTGCGCACGCCGGGTCCCGACAATGCGGCGCGGTCGCTGTCGGGCGGCAATCTGCAAAAGTTCGTGATCGGACGCGAGGTGCTGCAACGCCCCGAGGTGCTGGTGGTGAACCAGCCCACCTGGGGTGTGGATGCCAGCGCCGCCGCCGCGATCCGACAGGCGATCCTGGATCTGGCTGCAAATGGCGCGGCGGTGGTCTGTATCAGTCAGGATCTGGATGAGTTGATGGAGATCAGCGACCGCTTTGCGGCGCTGAACGAGGGCCGTCTGAGCACCCCGCGCGACACCAGGGATCTGACCATCGACGAGATCGGACTGATGATGGGTGGCGCACACGGTATGGAGGTGGCGCATGTCTGAATCGGAGCACCCAAGAGTTTTCGTGCCTTCGGCGAGGATATTTTCGGCAAGAGGAAGCCTGGGGGTGTGGCAATGATCGTTCTGGAGAGACGGCCGCAGCCGTCGCGCAACTGGGCGCTGGCGACGCCGCTGGTGGCGGTTCTGGCGACGATGGTGTTTGGCGGCCTGTTGTTTGCCGTGCTGGGCAAGAACCCGGTCGAAGCGATCCGAACGATATTCTGGGATCCGCTGTTCGGCGAGTTCGCGTTCTATTATCGCCCGCAGCTGTTGGTGAAAGGCGCGCCATTGGTGCTGATTGCCATCGGGCTGAGCCTGGGGTTCAAGGCCGGGGTCTGGAATATCGGTGCCGAAGGGCAGTATATCATGGGCGCGCTGGCGGGGGCGGGCGTGGGGCTTGCGTTCTATCCGCTGGATGCCTGGTACGTGTTTCCATTGATGGTGATCGGCGGTGCCCTGGGCGGTTGGGCCTGGGCGATGATCCCCGCCATTCTGAAAGTGCGGTTCGGCACCAACGAGATCCTTGTGTCGCTGATGCTGGTCTATGTGGCCGAGCAATTGCTGGCCTCGATGTCGCTGGGGCTGATGCGCAACCCGGAAGGCCACGGCTTTCCCGGCAGCCGCAACCTGAATGATTACGCGGCAGCGACAAGCTGGATCAACCAGAATGCCGGGCTGCACTGGGGCGTTGCGGCGGCGTTGATTGCGGTGATCTTTGCCTATGTCCTGCTGAACCGGCACATGCTGGGCTTTCATATCCGCCTGACCGGCGAAGCCCCGCGCGCGGCGCGATTCGCAGGGGTCAACCCGGCGCGGCTGATCCTGTTCTGCCTGGGTATTTCGGGGGCGCTGGCCGGGTTGGCAGGGTTGTTCGAGGTGGCCGGTCCGGCCGGTCAGGTCAGCATCGATTTCAACATCGGATACGGCTTTACCGCAATCATAGTCGCTTTTCTGGGCCGTCTGCATCCACTGGGCATTCTGCTGGCCGGCGGGCTGATGGCCCTGACCTATATCGGCGGAGAAATCGCGCAATCGCAACTGGGCCTGCCCGCTGCGGCGATTCAGGTGTTTCAGGGCATGCTGCTGTTTTTCCTGCTGGCGCTGGACCTGCTGACCCATTTCCGCATTCGGCTGCGCAAGAGAGAGGTCGCGTAAAATGGATCTGAGTTCAATCAATCCGGTCCTGCTGATTGCCTCGCTGATGGTGGCGGCGACTCCGATCCTGTTGGCGGCCATTGGCGAGTTGGTGGTGGAAAAGGCCGGCGTTCTGAACCTGGGCGTCGAAGGCATGATGATCACCGGCGCGATCTGCGGTTTTGCCATCGCGGTGGAAACCGGATCGCCCTGGCTGGGCTTTGGCGGGGCGGCCATCGGCGGGGCGGCCCTGTCGCTGCTGTTCGTGCTGCTGACACAGGTGGCGCTGGCCAATCAGGTCGCCTCGGGGCTGGCGCTGACCTTGTTCGGGCTGGGTCTCAGCGCGCTGCTGGGCCAACGCTATGTCGGGATCAAACCTCCCCCGACACCGCGTCTGGATATCCCGCTACTGGGCGATTTGCCGGTGGTGGGGCCGATCCTGTTCGGTCACGACCTGATCCTGTACCTGGGCATCGCGCTGATCGCGGCGGTCTGGGCGGCGCTGAAATACAGCCGCGCCGGATTGATCCTGCGAGCGGTCGGCGAAAGCCACGATGCCGCCCATGCGCTGGGGTACAAGGTGGTGCGTATCCGCATCCTGGCGATCCTGTTCGGCGGGGCCTGCGCCGGGCTGGGCGGGGCTTATATCAGCCTGGTGCGGGTGCCCCAGTGGACCGAGGGCATGACCGCCGGGGTCGGCTGGATCGCGCTGGCACTGGTGGTGTTCGCCAGCTGGAAGCCCTGGCGGGTGCTGTTGGGGGCCTATCTTTTTGGCGGCATTACGGTTTTGCAACTTAATCTGCAAGCGGCAGGCGTTGCCATTCCGGTCGAGTATCTGGCAATGTCGCCCTATCTGATCACCATCCTCGTTCTGGTGATCCTGTCCAAGGACAAAAGCCGCGCCCCGGCCTCGCTGGGTAAAATATTCCACGCTTCTCACTGAGGGGCCAAAAAAACCAAAATAGGGGAATCAGAATGAAACTCACTGCTCTTTTTGCCAGCGCCGCGATGGTGCTGGGACTTGCGACCGGCGCCGTGGCGCAGGACAAGACCAAGATCGGATTTGTCTATGTGGGGCCGGTCGGCGACGGCGGCTGGACCTATGAACACGACCAGGCCCGCCAGGCCGTCGTGGCCGAATTCGGCGACAAGGTGGAAACCGTCTTTGTCGAATCCGTTCCCGAAGGTCCTGATTCCGAACGTGTCATGACCCAGATGGCGCTGAATGGCGCCGACCTGATCTTTACCACCTCGTTTGGCTACATGGACTCCACGATCAACGTCGCCAAGAAATTTCCCAACGTGAAATTCGAACATGCCACCGGTTACAAAACCGCCCCGAATGTCTCGGTCTATTCCGCCCGCTTCTACGAAGGCCGCGCCGTGCAGGGACATATCGCCGGCAGGATGACCAAGTCAAACATCGTGGGCTATATCGGCTCTTACCCGATCCCCGAAGTGATCCGGGGCATCAACAGCGCCTATATCCACGCCAAAAAGGTCAATCCGGACGTTCAGTTCAAGATCGTCTGGGCCTACACTTGGTTCGATCCGGCCAAAGAGGCCGACGCGGCCAAGGTTCTGATCGAACAAGGGGCGGACGTGATCCTGCAGCACACCGATTCCACCGCACCGCAGGCCGCGGCCAAGGCTGCGGGCAATGTGATCACCTTCGGGCAGGCCTCGGACATGAGCGAATATGCGCCCTCGCCGCGCGTGTCCTCGATCATCGACAACTGGGCCCCCTATTACATCGCGCGCACCCAGGCGGTGATGGATGGCACCTGGGAGTCCGTCAACACCTGGGACGGCATCGGGGCTGGCATGGTCGGCATCGGTGAAATCAGCGACGCGGTCCCGGCCGAGATCAAGGCCGAAGCCCTGGCGCTCAAGGACTCGATCGCCGCGGGCGACTATCACCCGTTCACCGGCCCGATCCGCAAGCAGGACGGCAGCGCCTGGTTGGCCGAGGGCGAGGTTGCGGATGACGGCACGCTGGCGGGGATGAACTTTTATGTCGAAGGCATCGAGGGCGACATCCCGAACTGACCCCGCGCCCGGGGAACACAAAACCCCGCCCCCGCAGACACCTGCGGGGGCGGAGCGCGTTCTAAAGGCCGGATCGCGAGAGCCAGCGGACAACTGCGATTGGTTCACTGATATCCGCGATCTGTTCGCCGGTCCTGCCGTGGATAGAGAAGCGCAACGCGCCTGATCAGACCTCTACGATCGTGGTGACGGTCTCGCGGAAAAAATCCAGCAAGCCGTCCGTCTCGTGCGAGACGATATATGTCAAGCTCGTGACATCCCGCTGTCTCTCGCCATAGAAAAACTTCTGGTTAAACCGGATCAGATGCCAGCCGTCTCCCAGGGCGAAACTGTCGATGCCCAACGCCTCGGTCCCTTTGGGAAACACGTCCTGGCCCAGCCGCCCGATTACCTCCGCCAAGCCTTCACGGGACGTGGCCTGCTGCCAGCTTGTATCCGCCTCGTCGCGGTAATGGTCGATGCGGAAATCGACGTCTTCCGAGATCAGTTCAAAGAGCGACGGGTCGCCGGCGATGAATTTGGCGAGGACTTGCCCGATGGCTGTTTCCTCGGATTTGACGGGGCGCATTTGCATGATCAGTCGTCCTTTTTGCTGTGATGGAGCCTAGATACGGTCGCGCCGAAACTTAGTGAATTGCTATTTTAACTATCCATTGTATAGTCATTGCCTATGATTGATCTGAATACGCTGCGCTATTTCACCAGCGCATTTGAGACCGGGACGTTTAGCCAGGCCGCGCGCGCAAACGGCGTCAGCCAGCCGACCGTGTCGGCGGCAATCCAGAAACTGGAGGACAAGCTGCGCGCCCCGCTGTTTCAGCGGTCGAAATCAGGGCTGACGCCGACAACGCTTGCGCGCAGGCTGTATCACGATGCGGAACAAAGCGTCACGCATCTCTCGACGCTCGAGAACCGCCTGCGCGACGAGCCGCAGAAAATCGTCCGGGTTCACTGCGCTCTCGACATTCTGATCCGGGGAATCGCGCCGGGGCTGAACAGTCTGCGCCGGCAATCCGATGCCCTCGTCTTCAGCTTTACCGCAGAACCGCAGGACAGTGATATCGCCTATGTGTCGGATATTTGCGTGCCGGACAACCATGCGTTCATTCCCCTGGCGGACGAGCCGTTTCGCGTCGCCGCCGCCCGGTTCCATCCGCTTGCCGCCCAAACCGGCGTGCGTCTGGCCGATCTTGTGGATCACCCGCTGATTCAACGGCCCTATTGCCCCAACGCCGATCACATGAAGCTCGGGTCTGTGCAGGTGTCCGCCGCGGCGCGGGCCATGAACGATACGCAACTGCTGGAACTGGTCGCCGCGGGGCTGGGGATCGCGTTTGTCCCGCGATCGCACGCGGACGGGCGCGACGATATCGCGGTGTTGCCTCTGCTCGACGCGGATGCCGGGACCCGCAGGATCGGCATTTCGCATCGCAAATCCGCCTTTGCAAAGGGATTGGCCGAGAGGCTTACGCTGACCTAGCGTTCACATCGTCCGGCGGCGCCGACCTGGATTGTTATCGCGGCGACGCGTCCCCGCTGGCCCGCGCCGTCCAGTGCCGCAAAGCGTTTCAGCCGCCATTCCGAGAGGCGCGCGCAATATATTGGCCGACAAACGGCGCTCAGGCGCGGGCTAGTTCGCGTTTCAGTTTCTGCATCTTGCGGGTGATCATCTGCCGTTTCAGCGGTTTCAGATAGTCGATGAACAGCTTGCCGTTCAGATGGTCGATCTCGTGCTGCACGCAGGTGGCCCACAGCCCGTCAAAGCCCTCTTGCCGCGCCTTGCCGTGCTCGTCGATCCAGGCGACCTCGACCTCGGCGGGGCGGGTAATTTCGGCATATTGCTCGGGGATCGACAGGCAGCCTTCGTCATAGACGCTGGTCTGTTCGCTCGCCGCCACAATCTCGGGGTTGAACATCACCAGAGGGCGCGGCGCGGCACCGTCTTCCTTGATGCAATCCAGCACGATCAACCGGCTCAGCACGCCGACCTGCGGCGCCGCCAGACCGATGCCCGGCGCGTCATACATGGTTTCCAGCATATCCTTGGCCAGCATGCTCAGCTCGCCGGTGACATCGGCCACCGGATCACAGACCTTTTTCAGGCGCGGATCGGGATGGATCAGAATAGAACGTTTCATGCCGGATTATTTAGGGGATTGCCCGCCGTATCGCAACGCCCCTTGCACCCAGCGCCATTCCGAATAACTTGCGCGCAACCAACAGGAGAAAGCCATGAACCTGACCCATACGATTGCCAGCCGTTTTGACGACCCCATCGACCGCCGTGGCACCCACAGCAGCAAGTGGGACAAGATGGAGCAGCTGTTCGGCGTCTCTGCCGAGGACGGTCTGGCAATGTGGACCGCCGATTCCGATTATGCCAGCGCGCCCTGCGTGATCGAAGCGGTGCGCCAGGCGGCGGATCTTGGGGTGTTTGGGTATTCCTGGGAGCATCTGGCCTATCGCGACGCTATCCAGTGGTGGATGAAAAACCGGCACGGCTGGGACATCGACACCAACTGGATCCTGACCTCGCAGGGGCTGGGCAATGCCATTGCCCTGTGCCTGGACGTCTGGACCGCCCCCGGCGATGGCGTGGTGATCTTTCCGCCGGTCTATCACGAATTCGCCCACAAGATTAACAAGTCCGGTCGCAAGGTGCTGGAATGCCCGCTGGTGCGCGACGGCGACACCTATGCGCTCGATCTGGACGATGCGCAGAACCGCCTGACCGGCAGCGAAAAAATGCTGTTCTGGTGCTCGCCCCAGAACCCCTCGGGCCGGATCTGGACAGCGGATGAACTGCGCGCGGTGGCCGAGTTTGCACGGCGCAACGACCTGATGCTGGTCTCGGACGAAATCCACCACGATCTGATCTACAGGGGCCACACCTTTGTGCCGATGGACGTCGCCGCGCCGGAAATCCGGGATCGGCTGGTCATGCTGACCGCTCCATCCAAGACCTTTAACATCGCCGGGCAGCGGACCGGCAACATCATCATCCCCGACGATGGCCTGCGCGCGGCCATGGCCAACCGCCTGAACACGCTGGACTATGCCCCCGGCTCACTGGGTGTGCAGATGATCACGGCGGCCTATTCCCCCGAAGGGGCGGAATGGGTCGATGCGCAAATGGAATATCTCGACGGCAACCGGCAGCTGTTTGACGCCACCATCGCCGACATTCCGGGCCTGTGGTCGATGCCACTGCAAGCCACCTATCTGGCCTGGGTCGACTTTTCCGGCACCGGGATGAGCTATGACGACATCACCGCCCGGGTCCGCAACGATGCCCGTATCGCCGCCTCGCCGGGGCCTGGATTCGGCACCGGCGGCGAGATGCATATGCGCTTCAACCTGGCAACCCAGCGCGCCCGCGTCCAAGAGGCGTGTGAGCGCCTGCGCACCGCCTTTGCCGACCTGCAGTAATCAGTCGCGCGGCAACAGACCCATCGGGGCCTCCGGCGCGCGATAGTGGTCCAGCGGAGCCTTGTCCACGGCGGCGGTATTGCGTTTGAATTCATAATGCCGCTCGCCGGCTTCGGGCTCGGACGCGATGATCAGGCATTGGTACATATGCCGCCCGCCATCGTACAGATCAACCAACCCGCGCAGCGCCGGAACCGAGTCGTCTTCCACCGCGAACCCGTCACGCCAAAGGCGCAGGACGGTATAATACTCCTCGCCGACCAGAACCCGCAAACGGCTGGCCTTTTTCAGACCGGCCAGACGGGCCGCGTTCAATTCATCGCGAATCTCTTTGGAGACATAGGTGGACATGGCGTATTTCTCCCCGGCAACGGGCCAATGCTGACAGCGGGACCAAAAAAATCAAGCCACACTTCTGTAACACGCCACGTCACCAGACGGCCCGATCCCCAAACAGGCCACCAGGACCGGCAAATGTGCAGCAATGCAGGCGGGTTGCGCGATTGTCGACCTGTGCAGCACCGCCGTGCCGCCCTACCTTGTGTGGGGAAACAACCGGAGAACCGAAATGGGATTGTTGATTGACGGCACCTGGAGCGACCAATGGTACGATACCAAATCCACCGGCGGCAAATTCGAGCGTTCCGCCGCACAGTTCCGCAACTGGGTCACCGAAGACGGCGCGCCCGGACCATCCGGTCGCGGTGGGTTCGCCGCCGACTCCGGGCGCTATCATCTCTATGTCAGTATGGCCTGCCCCTGGGCTCACCGCACCCTGATCTTTCGCCGGATCAAGGGGTTGGCAAACCATATCGGCGTCTCGGTGGTGCATCCCGACATGCTGGGCGACGGCTGGACCTTCCAGACCGACTCGCATGGTGCGCAGGGCGATGGCCTGTTCGGGCTGGACTATCTGCATCAACTCTATACCCGTGCCGATCCGGCCTATAGCGGCCGCGTCACCGTACCGGTTCTGTGGGACACGCACCACAACACCATCGTGTCCAATGAAAGCTCGGAAATCATCCGCATGTTCAACGCCGCCTTTGACCGGCTGACCGGCAATACCCGGGACTACTGGCCCGAACCGATGCGCGACGCGATCGAACAGGTCAACACGCGGGTCTATGACACCGTCAACAACGGCGTCTACCGGGCCGGTTTCGCCACCAGCCAATCGGCCTATGATCAGGCGGTACAGGCGCTGTTTGACAGTCTGGACTGGCTCGAGACCCGGCTGTCAGCCAAACGCTACCTGATGGGCACGCAACTGACCGAGGCGGACTGGCGCCTGTTCACGACACTGGTGCGATTTGATTCGGTCTATCATCTGCATTTCAAATGCAACCGGTCCCGGCTGATCGACTATCCCAATCTCTGGGCCTATGTGCGCGAGTTGTATCAGGTGCCCGACGTCGCGGACACGGTGAACATGGCGCATATTGTGCGCCACTATCATTACAGCCACGACAGCATCAATCCGAACCGGATCATACCGATCAACCCGCAGCTCGATTTTCTGGCCCCGCACAACCGCGATCAGCGTCCCGCCGCATAATGTTCGACCATCGCCGCCAGATCCTCCGGCGGGGTTTCGCTTTGCACATAGGCGCAGGCGTTCGGCGAATGGGCAAAAATCGACCCGTCCGAGAAAAAACTGGTGTTGGTGACAAAGATCACCCGCGCCTCTGGGCGGCGATAGCTGGCAAAATCCGCCACGGCCAACGCGCTGCCTTCTTCCAGCACCAGATCCAATACAATAATCTCGAAATTCCCGGCATAAAGCGACAGGATGGCCGCTTCCTGCGTGTGAACCAGGGTCACAACCGCACCCTGGCGTTCAAGATGCCGCCGCCACAAAAGCCCGAGCTCGGGCCGACTTTCAACAATGAGCACGTTCATAATGATATCCCAGCACGAATTGCCGTATAGTGAGTGTGCCTCTCCCTAATCGCTCTGATCTGCCCATTCTATTAACAAAACCTTAACGAAAAACTAAGTCAGGTTGACGCTAGGTAACTTCCTTGTGCAACGGGCAAAAATCCGCTTAACCCTGTCGAATCGACACCAAAAATGTTCAGGAATCCGCCTATGCCCAAACCAGAGCTTGCCATGATCCTGCCTCATCGCGACCACGGAGGTGGCCTGGATGCCACAATTCGCAGGCACGGTGGAACGCGCGAGACCTGGCTCGATTTGTCTACCGGCATCAACCCGGATCCGTATCCGCTGGTCCCGTTCCCGTCACAGGACTGGACCGCCCTCCCCGATCAGGCCGCTCAACACGCCATCTGCGCGGCGGCACGGCGGTTTTGGGCGGTGCCTGACGACGCGGCAATCCTGCCCGCGCCCGGTGCATCGGCGCTGATTGCCCGCTTGCCGCATCTGGCCGCGCCCGGTCGGGTGCAGATCACTATGCCCACCTATAACGAACATGCCGCCGCCTTTCGCGCCCAGGGCTGGACCGTCACCGAAACCGGCCCGGCACAGGCCCGCGTTCTGGTGCATCCCAACAACCCCGACGGACACCTCTGGCAGGCCGATGACGCCGATGCCGCCCTGACCGTGATCGACGAAAGCTTTTGCGACACCCGCCCCGATGCCAGCCTGATCCACCTTGCCAGCCGCCCGGGCTGCGTGGTGCTGAAAAGCTTTGGCAAGTTCTGGGGGCTGGCCGGACTGCGGCTGGGCTTTGCCATCGCCACGCCCGATGTGATTCGCGAACTGGCGGCGATGCTGGGGCCATGGCCGGTTTCGGGCCCGGCCCTGCGCCTGGGCGCGGCGGCATTGTCCGATGACATCTGGGCACACACCACCCGCGCGCGGCTGGCGCGCGATGCCGGCCGGCTGGATCAGGCGATGATCGCACGCGGCGCGCAGGTGGTTGGCGGCACCGATCTGTTCCGCCTTTACGATACCCCCGATGCCGCCGCGTGGCAGGACCGATTGGCCGGGCGGCACATCTGGACCCGCATCTTTCCCTATTCCGACCGCTACCTGCGCCTGGGCCTGCCGCCCGCACAGGGCTGGGACCGGCTGTTGGACGCCTTGTGAGCACCGCCCTGCCCTTGGCATTGGCGCTGCTGCTGGACGCCGCCATCGGCGAACCGCGCTGGCTGTGGTCGCGCCTGCCGCACCCCGCGGTGGTGATGGGGCGCGCGGTGGGCAGGCTGGATCACGCCCTGAACCGAGGTCCGATGCAGCGGCTCACCGGCGTGGCGGCGGTGCTTGTGCTGGGGTCGGGGGCCATCGCCATGGGTCAGGCCCTGTCGCATCTCGGCCCGCTGGTTCAGATCCTGTGCGCCGCCATCCTGCTGGCCCAACGGTCGTTGGTGCAGCATGTGCAGGCGGTGGCCGATGCCCTGCGCCTGTCGGTCGGGGACGCCCGTCAGGCGGTCGCGATGATCGTCAGCCGCGACTGTAGCGGCATGACCGACGCCCAGATCGCCCGCTCGGCCATCGAAAGCGCGTCGGAAAACCTCAGCGACGGGGTCATTGCCCCCGCCTTCTGGTTTCTGCTCGCCGGACTGCCCGGTCTGCTGCTGTACAAAGCGATCAACACCGCCGACAGCATGATCGGTTATCGCAATGAACGCTACGCCCGGTTCGGCTGGGCGGCGGCGCGCCTTGACGATGTGCTGAACCTGATCCCCGCGCGGCTGACCGCCGCGATGATCGCGCTTCTGGCGGGGCAACTGCCGCACTGGGCGGACATTGCCCGCGATGCCCGCCGCCACCGCTCGCCCAATGCCGGCTGGCCCGAGGCCGCCATGGCCCGGGCCCTGAATCTGGCACTGGCCGGGCCGCGCAGCTACGACGGGCAGATGCAGGATCTGGCCTGGGTCAACGGCACCGCGCGGCGCCAGATCGGCGCCCCCGAGATCGACGCCGCCGTGGCCATGCTGTGGCGCATCTGGCGGCTGACGCTGACCGGGATCGCTGTCCTTGCCACCGCCCACTTGCTGACAGGCTGACACTCATTCACCGCTCGCTCACGGTTCCAGCCCCAGCGTCAGGCGCACGGGAAAGCGTTCACCCGCCTCGCTCAGCATGAGCAGAACCCCGTTTTTGCGCACATAGATATCGCAACGGCTGAACCCGTTGCGATAATTGATGCACACGCGCCCGTCCTCGGCGATATGAAACACCCCAAAGGCCGATCCGCCGCCATTGGCATAGGTATAGGAATACGCACCGCCAGCCGAAAACTTCGACACACCGCCGTCATGATAGGTCAGCGTCGCGCCATCGGCCAAATCCCTCAGATCCTGCGCCGACAGGCGTATGTCACCGCCGCGCACCGCCCAGTCCTGAGCCGCCAAAGGCCCGGCAAGGCACAGGGCCAGGGCCATAAAATGTCCGCGCATGTCGCATCCTCTTCGTCCTGGTGACCTATCCTAGCGCACCCTGGCACCCGCGCCCTCTCACGTCTGCGGCATCATTGCTGACCCCAGGGTCAGCCGTGTCTTGGGAAAAATTCTGCACCCCAGCGGAACCGATCCCGCCCTCGCCCGTTATCCCAGCACACCAAGACGGTGACGGGCGCAACAAACGCCCGGCGCAAAACACAGGAGAAGTCGAGATGAAAAATTTTCTGACGACCACAGCAGTTGCCCTGGCACTTGCACTGCCCGCTTATGCCGCTCAGGACGAAGTCAAGGAGCAGATCAAGGACACCGCCAGCGAAGCTGCAACCGCCGTTGAAAACACCGCCGACAAGGTTGGCGAAACGGTGGCCGAGACCGCCGACAAGGTCGGCGAGACCGTGGCCGAAACCGCCGACAAGATGACGCCGGACACCGACCAGTCGATGGTCCAGCCGCCCGCCATCATGCCCGCCGAAGGCTATGCCGTCGTTGAACCGGCCACGGTCACAGTAGAAGAGCTGGAAGGCGCACGCGTCTATGACGCCAACAATGAATGGATCGGTGAAATCTCGAAGATCATCGCCGAACCCAGCGGCCAGATCACCACGCTGGTTGTCGATGTGGGGGGCTTTCTGGGCATTGGCGAAAAGCCCGTCGCGTTGAATTTCGACAGCTTCCGGCTGTTCCGTGCCGACGACGGAAAAGACCTGAAGGCCCATGTTTCCACCACTCAGGAAGAGCTGGAAAACATGCCGGAATACGAAAGCTGACACGCACGCAAAGCCAACTCTCAGGGGGGCCTCACCGGTCCCCCTTTTTTGTCGGCTCAGGCCACCAGCGATTCGGCCCGTTTCAAATCAACCGACACCAGCTGGCTGACGCCCTGCTCGCCCATCGTCACCCCAAACAGCCGGTCCATGCGGCTCATGGTGACGGCATGGTGGGTGATGATCAGGAACCGGGTGTCGGTCTGGCGGCACATCTCGTCCAGCAGATCGCACAGCCGCGTCACATTGGCATCGTCCAGCGGCGCGTCGACCTCGTCCAGCACGCAGATCGGGGCCGGATTGGCCAGGAACACCCCAAAGATCAGCGCCGTCGCGGTCAACGTCTGCTCGCCGCCCGACAGCAACGACAGGGTGCTCAGCTTCTTGCCCGGCGGCTGACACATGATTTCCAGCCCGGCGTCCAGCGGATCGTCGCTTTCGACCATCACCAGATTGGCCTCGCCGCCGCCGAACAGGTGCTTGAACAGCAGCGCAAAGTTGCTGTTCACCTGCTCGAACGCTGTCAGCAACCGTTCGCGCCCCTCGCGGTTCAGACTGGCAATGCCGCTGCGCAGGGTGCGGATCGCTTCTTCCAGATCGGTCTTTTCATTGGCCAGCGTGTCATGCTCTTCCTGCACCTCACGGGCATCTTCCTCGGCCCGCAGGTTGACCGCCCCCAGCGCATCGCGCTGGCGCTTGTGGCGGCTGACCTCGGCCTCCAGCGCCTCGGCGGTGGGCATCCGGTCCGGGCTCACATCCAGCTGGTTCAATAACTGGTTCGGCGTCAGCTGCTGATCCTCGGCAATGCGCTCGGCCGCGTGGGTCACGGTTTCGCGCGCGGCTTCGGTGCGCGCCTCGGCCGCCGCGCGGGCTTCGCGCGCTTCGGATGCGGCCCGTTCGGCGTCGCGCTCGGCCTGCACCGCCTCGCGTTGCTCTGCCTCGGCCCCGGTCAGCTTGTCGGTCGCCTCGGTGCGCCGGGCCTCGGCCTCGGCAATCGCAACCGACAGTTCATCGCGCCTTGCGGCAATCTCGGCAGGCACGGCACCCGCCTGGATCAACTCGGCTTCGGAGCTCGCCTTGCGCTCGGCCAGCTCGGCGATACGCTTTTCCGCCGTGTCCAAACGGTGCCGCCAACCGCTCAACTCCTTGGTCACTTCCTGGCTGCGCCTGGTGCGCGCCTCGCCCTCACGGCGCAGCTCGTCATGGGCGGACCGCCGCGACATCATGGTGATGCGACTGGCCTCAACCGTCATCTTGATGTCTTCGGCGGCGGCACGGGCGGCGTCCAGATCGCCCAGATCGGCCCGTGCGCGCTCCGCTTCCAACAGCTGCGCGCGCGCCGCCATCGCCTCTTCCTCGTGGCGCTTGACCGCCAGTCCCAGCGATTCCAACCGCCCCTGTGACAGGTTGCGCTCGGCCTCGGCCCGGCTCAGCGCGCGGCCCGCATCTGTCACCGCCCGATCGGCGTCGCGGCGCGCGGTACGGGCGCGCTGATCGGCCTCGGCCAGTTCCGCAAGTTGCCGGGTCAGACTCTCATGCGCCTGCACCGCCCCTTCGGCTTGGGCCGTGGCCTGAACCAGAGCCTGCTTCAACTCTTCCAGCCGGTTCAGCTGTTGCAACCGCAACGCCGCCGCACTGGGCGCATCCTCGGCCCAGGCGCGATAGCCGTCCCACCGCCACAGATCGCCCTCAAGCGAGACCAGCCGCTGCCCCGGCAACAGATCGCCTTGCAGGCGCGGGCCATCATCGGCGGCCACCAGCCCAATCTGCCCCATCCGCCGCATCAGCACATCCGGCACCGATACGTGGTTGGACAGCGGCGTGATCCCGCCGGGCAACGGCTGCGCCGCATCGTATTGCGGCAACACGGTCCAGCCCGACGGCCCGTCGCCCTCAACCTCGGGCGCGCGCAAATCATCGGCCAACGCCGCTCCCAGTGCCTTTTCAAACCCCTGCTGCACCTGCAGACGGTCCAGAATCTGGCCGCCCTCGGCGGTATCGCGCTGCAACAGCTTGCTCAGCGCCGTCACCTCGGCCTGCAACGCGTTCAACTCGCCGGTCGCCTCGGATCGTTCGGCCCGTGCATCGGCCTCGCGCTCATGCGCCTCGGCGCGCTCGGCCTCGGTCCGGCTCAGCGCCTCTTCGGCCCGCGCCGCCGCCGCCACCGCTTCGGCCTCGGCCTCGGTGGCAACCGCAAGATCCTGTGCCGCCCTGGCCAGCGTCTCTTCCGAGGCCGCCATGGCCGCGCGGGCCTTATCCGCCTCGGCTTCGGATTTTCCCTGGGTCTTGCGGCTGTCATCCAGCAAGCGCTGCGCCGACTGATGCCGCGCCGCCAGACGGGCCACATCCTCGGTCAACTGGCTCAGATCGGTTTCGCGCATCTGCAACACGGCGGCAGCGTCATGCGCCATCTCGGACGCTTCCTCCAGCCGGTCCGCGTGGCCCTCGCCCGCCTTGGCCAGTTCGCGCTGTTCCCATTCCAGCCGCTCGATGGTCTCTTCGGCATCGTGGTTCAGCCCGGCCTCGCGCTCGATGTCCCGACCCAACTGTTCGATGCGCCCGGTCAGGGTGTCGATGGTCTGACGCGCGCGGCTTTCCTGATCGGCCAGCGTATCGCGCTGCACCTGCAAGCGCTGCAACACGGCGGCGGCAATCGCCTCTTCCTCGCGCAGCGGCGGCAGCGCGGCTTCACATGCGCCGCGCCGTGTGCTGGCCTGCCGTGCGGCCGCCTCGGCCTGTGCCGCCTGGGCGGTACGATTGCCCAGGACCTCTTCGGCGGCGGCCCGGGCCGCGTCGGCCTCAGCCCAGCGGCGATACAGCAACATGCCCTCGGCCTGGCGCAGCTGTTCGCCGATCTCGCGGTAGCGCGCCGCCTGCCGGGCCTGACGCGCCAGTTGCGCCAGCTGAGCGGCCAGCTGCTCCAGCACATCATCGACCCGCAACAGATTGACTTCGGCCCCTTTCAGCTTCAGCTCGGCCTCGTGCCGACGCTGATACAGGCCGGAAATCCCCGCCGCTTCTTCCAGAATCCGCCGCCGCGCCTTGGGCTTGGCCCGGATCAGCTCGCCGATCTGGCCCTGACTGACCAGCGCCGGCGAATGCGCCCCGGTCGAGGCGTCGGCAAACAGCATTTGCACGTCGCGGGCACGCACATCCTTGGCGTTGACCTTATAGGCGCTGCCGACATCGCGGGTGATGCGGCGCACGATATCCAGTGAATCGCTGTCGTTGAACCCCGCCGGGGCCAGCCGTTCGGTGTTGTCGATCTGCAGGCTGACCTCGGCAAAATTGCGCGCCGGACGGGATGACGCACCGGCAAAGATCACGTCCTCCATGCCCGAGCCGCGCATCGTCGTGGGCCGGTTCTCGCCCATGACCCAACGCAGCGCCTCCAGCAGGTTCGACTTGCCGCAGCCATTCGGCCCGACCACCCCGGTCAGCCCGTCCGCGATCAACAGATCCGTCGGGTCCACAAAGCTCTTGAAACCAGTGAGTCGAAGCTTGGAAAAACGCAATTGCCTGCCTATGCCGTATGAGTCCTGCCTGACCTCGCAATGTTGCGCCTCGTGCGCAACGAGTCAATATCTTTGCGCAGCATCTAGGGAAATCCGCTGATTTATCCACAATATATTGATGCCTACCCTCTTGAGGCAACGCACAGGCCACGGCGCAGGCCCTAGTACGGGTCGCAATCGTATTCCGGGTATGGCCCGCCGGGAATGTGATACCCGCGCAGGCTGATCTCAAGACAGCTGAACGATCCTGTTTCGCGCGGAAACGCCACCGGCGGCGGCCGCCCATCACAGGACAGAACCCCGGTGGCCACCGCCTGATCGCCGCGTATCTCGACCACTTTGCAGCCGCTGACCTTGGCCATGGCAAAGGCGGCGCGCCCCCGGATCGGGCCGAACCGGGGGGCATATTGCGGGTTTATCCGCACGGCTTCGGCCAACGCGCCCCGCACCCGCACATCGAACACGCTGTCAGCCACCGTGATCCGGGTGGCGGGGGCGGCCCGGAAATACGGGCTTGGCCCGCCACAGGCGGCCAGCAGGGTCAGCGCAATGAACAACCATCGAAACATGCGGCCACACTGCCCGCACCATGGTTAACAACGCCTGAACCGGGACGGCAACCAGGCAGAAACGGCTTGCCGCAACCGTCAACCGGTCATATTAATTTACCAATCAACCGGAACGCCCCATGCCCTTTCACAAGATCCAGGCCGAGAAACTGTCGACCTCCGTCGTGCGCCAGATCGAACTGCTGATCCTGCGCGGCATCCTGCGCCCCGGCGAACGCCTGCCCTCCGAACGTGAACTGTCCGAGCGTCTGGGCGTGTCCCGCCCCAGCCTGCGCGACGCGGTGGGCGAATTGCAGGGCAAAGGCCTTCTGAGCAGCCGCGCCGGGTCGGGCATCTATGTCGCCGACGTGCTCGGCTCGGCTTTCTCCCCGGCTCTGACCCGCCTGTTTGCCAGCCATGACGAAGCGGTGGACGACTATATCTCGTTTCGCCGCGACATCGAGGCATTGGCCGCACAGCGCGCGGCGCATCTGGGATCGGACAGCGATCTGGCGGTGATCCAGACCGCTTTCGACCGGATGCAGGCCGACTCTCCGCGCCGCAGCCCCGAGGACGAAGCCCGCCTGGACGCCCAGTTCCACAGCGCCATCATCGAGGCCAGCCACAATGTGGTGATGCTGCACATGATGCGCGCGATGTTCGATCTGCTGCGCGAGGGCGTGTTCTATAACCGGCAGGTCATGTTCCGGCAACGCACCACCCGTGCCGCCCTGCTGGACCAGCACCGCGCCATCAACGACGCGCTGCAAGCCCGCGATCCCGCCGCCGCCCGCGCCGCCGTCATCGCGCATCTGGATTTCGTCGAACAGGCCCTGACCGATCAGCGCCGCGCCCGGCGCAACGAAGAGGTCGCCCGCCAGCGGCTGGAGCATGAAACGTCGAAGTGATCCGCGGTCTGAGGCGGCTGAAACGGCCCCATATTCGCCGCGCGGCACCGTTTGCACATAACGGCGCAACGCGTCACCGCGCCGCTTAGGCCGAAGGCTCCGGCGCAGCTTGCCGGGCTTGCGCATCCAGAGCTGGCACCAGGGACGAAGGCGCATGAAGCCGCCAAAAATCCGGCTCATATCGCGCAAAGGCGTGGCACCCCAGGGGCAGACGCCCCTCTGACAGGTCAAGCATTTCGGACGGGCAGGTTTCGAATGCGAACCGCAACGCGGTCCGCGGCGCAGGCAGGCGAAACTCCGGGACCAAGCGCGCCACCTGGCCGGTCCAGAACATGTCCTCGTTCAGCCCTCCGCGCTGAACCAGCAGCCGCCTGAACCCGAAGAGCGACGACAGAAAATTGAACCCGCCGATCAGACCGGCTTTTTCGGCGGCACGCACCCACCGCGCGCCGCGGACGATCACTATCCCGTCAAGAGCGTCGAGGGCCGCCCGGACATTGCGCAGCGATAACCCACCGTTCAGCGTTCCGAGAAATTTGAGCGGGTGTTTTGGTTCATGAAACCCTTCGAGCATCGGCGCTCCGACAAAGGCATATCGGCCATCCAGCCAGGGTTCCAGATTCGAATCCAGGATCAATGCATCGTGCTGGCAGATCAGAATATAAGAGCTGTCCGAGAAACGTTCGAAAAACGCACGGCTCGTCAAAAGATGGTTGTACCCCGGAATGCTGGCGAAATAGCAATCCTCAAAGGTCTCAATCGACATCTCGCTGGAGCCTTCGCCGCACAGCATTTCCCGCACACCGGACAAGAGCGCGCGTTGACCATGCCCTCCGACAAGAACCGCCGGATAACGTTTTAGAAGCGCCAGATTATGACGCATGACAGCAATCTCGGCCTCCGAGAAGCGGCGATAAACCGGGATCACGATTCGACAGGGCCGCTTGCTCATTTGCTCAATCTTTCCGCGCACATTTATCCAAGCCTCCGCATCCGAGACCGTATCGGCAAGCGGCCAAGCCACCCGTACCGCGCCGGATAGCGTATTGTCGAAGCCGGTTTTGCCAGAATTTCCCCTTCACGCCAAGCAAAAGCCCCGGCGCGGATGGCGTCCGGGGCTTTCACGATTGGTACACAACCGCAGCGCGGGCGGGTCAGTGCAGCTTGGCGTCGACCTGCACGATGGCGTCGTCGATCAGCTTGTTGCCGTCGGCGGCGGTCATCTGCTTGGCGATGACATCCTTGGCGGCGGCCACGGCGATAACGATCGCCTGATCACGCACGTCCTTGATGGCCGAGGCCTGGGCCGACGCGATCTGATCCTCGGCAGCGGCCAGACGGCGCGCGATCGAGACTTTCAGATCGTCCTGCGCCTTTTGCGCTGCCGCCTTGGCGTCTTCGCCAGCGGCCTTGACGATGCGGTCGGCCTGTTCCTGCACTTCTTTCTGCTTGCGCTCGTAAGACGCCAGAATGGTCTGGGCTTCCTCCCGCAGCGCACGGGCCTCGTCCAGTTCGGATCTGATGCCCTCGGCGCGCTTATCCAACATACCGTTCAGCAGGCCGGGCACCTTGAAATAGACCAGCACCCCCAGGAACAGAAGAAAGGCCAGCAACACCACAAAGTTGGTGTTGTGCAGCGATATGAACGGACCGCCGGCGGCAAAAGCGGGGCTTGCGACCCCGGTGGCCAGGACAAGGGCGAGTATCTTGCGCATGTCTCTTATCCTTTCAACCGGCTAGCGACGGCGGCATCCACCGCCTTGGCATCCACCGAACCACCCAGAACCGAAACCAGTTCGGCTGCGGTGTCTGTGGCCACGGCCTTGACGCTGTCCAGCGCCCCGGCGCGGATTTCCGCAATGGCCTTTTCGGATTCCGCCGATTTGGCGGCGATCTCGGCATCTGCCTTCTGGATGGCGACATCCAGTTCGGCCTGAATATCCGCCTTGGCCTTGGCGACGATTACCTGCGCCTCGGTCCGGGCATCGGCCAGCGCCTGATTATAGGCCGCTTCGGCCTCGACCGCCTTGGCCTTCAGGTCTTCGGCGGCGGCGATATCGTTGGTGATGGTGCCCTGGCGCTCGGCCAGAATGGCCGCAATACGCGGCAGCGCCACACGCGACAGCACCAGAAAGATCACGACCAGAGTGACCGCCAGCCAGAACATCTGGTTGGGGAACCAGTCAAAGCAGAGCTGCGGCATGCCGATGGCGCCGCCGTTCGCGTCGACACACATGCCGGCCTCTTCAAGCGCAAGAGGTTCGACGTGTTGGGCTGCTGTGGTTTCGGTTGCCATGTCGTTCTCCTTGGGAACTTAGCCTACACCGGGCGGCACGCCTCTGCGCACCGCCCGACCGTAAGGATGAAGCTTCCTAAGGTTTAGACGGCGAACATCAGCAGAAGCGCGACGAGGAACGAAAAGATCCCCAGCGCTTCCGAGAATGCGATACCGATGAACATGGTCGCCATCTGGCCGCCAGCCGCCGACGGGTTGCGCAGCGCGCCGGACAGGTAGTTGCCGACAACGTGACCCACACCGACAGCAGCTCCGCCCATACCGGTACAAGCCAGACCTGCGCCGATATATGCGCCCATTTGAACGATGTCACCTTCCATGATATTTCTCCTTACGATGGAATGAGTTGGTTTCGTTGGGCCCGCGAAATGCGACCCCGTGTTCTTTAGTGTTGCGGGTGCAATGCGTCCTTGAGATAGACACAAGTCAGGATTGCAAAAACATAGGCCTGGATGAACGACACCAGGATTTCCAGCGCATAGATCGCACTGATCGCCAGCACCGAGACCGGCGCGATGACGGCAAGCCCGGCAAAGGCGGCGAACACTTTCATCACCGCGTGTCCGGCCATCATGTTGCCCATCAGACGAATCGAGTGGCTGACCGGGCGCACGAAATACGAGATCACCTCGATCAGCGCCAGAATCGGACGCAGCACCAAGGGTGCCTGCTCGATCCAGAACAGCTTGAGGAAACTGACCCCGTGCAGGTAGAACCCCAGAACGGTGACGGTCAGGAACACCGCCAGCGCCATCACCACCGTGACGGCCAGATGGCTGGTCGTGGTGAACGAACCGGGGATCAGCCCCAGAAAGTTCGCACAGACGATGAACAGGAACAGCGTCATGATATAGGGGAAATACTTGATGCCATCCTTGCCGGTGACATCCTCGACCATCTTGTAGACGAAGCCATAGGCAAGTTCGGCAATGGACTGACCGCGGCCAGGCACGATGGCGCGTTTTCTGGTGCTCAGAACCATCAGCGCGATGATGGCCAGAACCGCCAGCGCCATCCACAGGGTGACGTTGGTCGGCGTGTACCAGGCAATCGGCCCGTCGCCAAACAGCGGCTTGACGATGAACTGATCCATCGGGTGAAAAACCAGACCGCTTTCCTCCGAAACGTGCTCTACACCCATCGATTCGCTTGCCAAGGTTCAGTCCCTCTCGTTCTTTTCGGCCTCGTCGGCCAGTTGTGTCGTCTGGATCTCGCGTGCGCTGCGCAGCATCGTCTTAATGCCCGCCGCCAGACCCAGCAATGTAAACGGGATCAGAAAGATCGGCAGCGTCCCGAACAGACGATCCAGCCCATATCCAATCCCAAAGCCGATCCCCAGACCGACCACAAGTTCAATCACCATGCGCCAGGCCAGATGCGCCTGCGAATAATGTTCGTCGGCGTGGGATTTGCTCGGGGCTTCCCCCTTGGCCGCGTCGATCCGGGCCTCCAGCCGCGCCAAACGCTGCTTTTGGTCCTCGTCGGTCACCGCGATATCCCTCACGCTTTGTCTGGCATGGTGCTAGTGCCTGCGGGCCACAGAGTCAATTGCCCGATCGGCTTCGCCGAACCGCACTCAACCAACTGTTTTAAATAAGTTTTCCAACCAGAACCACACCTCGGGAAAATCTGTCGCGGTCGGATTCCCCGCGCCGGGGCGCAAATCCCATATTCAACCATATGGTTGACGATCCCGCCCGCCTGCGGCTAGGGCAACACATGTCCGATACGCTGGAATCCGTTTTTGCCGCGCTTGCTGACCCGACCCGTCGGGCGATCCTGTCGATGTTGCTCGAAGACGACATGGCCGTGACCGACGTGGCCGAACCGTTCGACATGTCGCTGGCGGCGATCAGCAAACACCTGACCATCCTCACCCGCGCCGGGCTGATCAGCCAGGAAAAACGCGGTCGGGTGAAATGGTGCAAGCTCGAACCCGACGCCCTGCGCGGCGCCTCGGTCTGGATGCAGGGGTTCGGTCAGTTCGAGCCGGTGAACCTCGACGCCTTCGAGCGGTTTCTGGCAGCCGAACTGGACCACCGCGAAACCTGAACAACGCACGGTGGCCAAAGGCAGCGGTCACCGCTTTATCACCCGCTGCCGCCACACCTCATTCGGCTGCGGGAACGCCGCCTTCCACTGCTCCGAGTTGTCGACGATCGCCTGCGTGGCGCGCTCAGCCCTCATCCCGCAGCAACAGCAACAGCGCCACCACCGTCAGCGCGATCCCGATCAGGATCAGCCCGGTGGGCGCGCCCTTGCCCAGTGCGATCTCCCACAGGATCACCCAGCTGGGCGTGAGATAGGTATAGGCCATCACCTTGGCCGAGGGCAGCCGCAGCGCCGCGATCCGCACCAGCAGAAAGGTGCCGGCGGTGGCAAAGACCGACACATACACCAAGGTGATCCAGACAATGGCAGGCAGCTTGGCCCAGTCGGTGGCGCGGATCTCGGACCAGCCCACAACGGTCAGAATCAAAAAACCCGCCACCACCACGCCAAAGGTAAAGGCCGGGGCCGACTCGCCCCGGCTGAGGCGGCGCATCAACGCCGGATAAATCGCATGGGCAATGCAGCCGAAAAAGAAAATCGCCTCGCCCCGCCCGATTTCAAAGGCCCGCAACGCGCCCCAATCGGCGCGAAAGATCACCCACAGCGCCCCGATGGCCCCGATGCCCAGCGCCAGCACCATGCGCGGGGTCATGACCTGGCGCAGCAGAAACCAGCCGAACAGGCCCGCGATCACCGGGGTCAATGTGAACACGGCGGCGGCGCTGACCGGCGGCGCGGTCTTCAGCCCTTCGAACATGGTGACGAAATAGACCACATACAGCCCGCCCAGCACCAGATACCGCCACGGCGCGGCAAAGGTCGACCGGGGCAGCCCGTCGGCCCCCCAGGCCACCGCAGCCATGATCAGCGATGCAAGCCCGAACCGCACCGCCGTCAGCGCGGTCGGCGCGATTTCGTTGGCGACCAGCGATCCCAGCGAAAACGACCCCGCGACCAGCGCCGAAAACAGCAGCATCGACAGGTGGCCGACCGTCTGCGGCCTCACAACGCCCAATCTCACAGCGCCCAGTCCCCGGCGCGGGTCTTGAGATATTTGGTAAAGCTCTGCACCTTGGTGCTGCGGTGCAGGTCCACATGGGTCACCAGCCACAGGCTGGAGGACCAGTCCGGCTGCGGTGCCATCACCTGCACCAGATCGTCGCGCTGCGCCGCCATCCATTCCGGCAGAAACCCGATTCCGGCCCCCGCCATCACCGCATGTTCGTTCGCCATGCCGCTGCTGGCGCGAAAGGTGATCGCCTCGGGGGCAACCGTGGCGCGCAGCCAGCGAAAGAACGGCGCGCGATTGTTTTCATCGTCATGGCCGACAAAGCGATGTCCGGCAAACTCCTCGATACCATTGGGGATGCCATGGGCCTCGGCATAGTCCCTGCTGGCATAAAGCCCCGCGCGCAACGTCGTGAATGGCTGCACCACATTGTCCGGCTGCTCGGGCACCGACCCGGCGCGGATCGCCACGTGGGCCTCGCCATATTCCAGCCGGAACAGCCGGTCTCCGGTCAGGTACCGCACCATCAGATCGGGATGCGCGCGCTGAAAACCGGTCAGGACCGGTGCCAGCAGCGGCGACAGGCCGACCAGCGACGTCACCACCAGTTCGCCACTGACCGCGTCGCCCTGCCCCTTCAGCCGCCCGACCAGCTGGTTGAACTGATCGTCCGTCGCCTGCGCCACCCGCAACAGGTCGGCGCCTGCCTCGGTCGGCGTATATCCCCGCGCATGGCGCTGAAACAGCTTGACCCCCAGCCGCGCCTCGATGGCGTCGATATGGCGGATCACGGTGGCATGGTGCACGCCCAGTACCCCGGCCGCACCGCTCACGGTGCCCATCCGGGCAACATGAAAGGCCGTCCGCACTTCATCCCAGTTTTCCATTCGCCACCCCATGTGCAAATTTCAACATCACCCGTTTTTTTTCGCCCGTTGCGTTCAAATTTGCAAGGGCTAACTCTGCATCACATCACAGCCACCCTCCACAAGGACCAAACCGATGACACAGACCCTCTTGCATATCGACACCTCAGCCCGCCACCACGGCTCTGTCTCGCGCGATCTCAGCGCCCGTATCGTGGATCGCCTGTCGCCCGACCACCTGATCCACCGCGACCTGTCCCAGGCCCTGCCGCAGATCACCGAGGCCTGGGTCGGGGCCACCTTCACCCCCGACGACGTCCGCACCGATGCCCAGCGCGAGACCCTCGCCCTGTCCGATCGGCTGGTCGACGAACTAGCCGCCGCCGATACCATCGTGATTGGCACCCCGATGTACAATTTCGGTATTCCTGCCAGCCTCAAGGCCTGGGTCGACCTGATCGCCCGCGTCGGGCGCACCTTTGAATACACCGAAACCGGCCCGCGCGGGTTGCTGACCGGCAAGCGCGCGATCATCGCCATCGCCACCGGCGGTGCCGAAATCGGCTCGGACGCGGATTTCGCCTCGGGCTATCTGCGCTTTGTCCTGGGCTTCATGGGTGTCACAGATGTGCAGATCGTTGCCGCCGACCGGCTGAACGCGGACCAGGACGCCGCGCTTGACTCCGCCGCCGCACAGATCACCGCCCTGGCCGCCTGAGGCCGGGTCCGGCGTGGCTCGCTCGACCGGGCCACGCCGGCTGATCCACGTCACCGACCGGCTTGCTCTCTGTCCTGTTTCTGTCCCCCTCAGACCTCTGTCAAAACCGCCACCCCGGCACCGGACCCCGGGACCAAACGGCCCGCTCTGCGCGACATGCGAGAAAAAGCTTAGCAAGAATCACCCATCAAGTGCATAATCGCTCTTATTTAATTCAAAATTTTTGGAAGGAGCGGTTCATGGAAAACCGGCATTTGCAGATGTTGCTGGCCTCGTGCGGATTCTATCAAGGCGGCATCGACGGCGTGCTTGGCCCGATCACCCAGGCGGCGATACGCGCGGTAGAGGCCAAGCACAAAGACGCATACACCTTCGATCCCACCACCACCTTCGAGAAGCGTCGCGAAACCGCCGCTGTGCAGGCCTGTCTCAACGAACTCGGCTTTGACGCCGGCGATGTCGATGGCTGGCACGGTGTGAACACCGAAGAGGCGCTGAATGCCTATCTGTTCAAACAGATCAACGGGCACGAGGAAACGATCGACCGCACGCCCCTGCCCAGCCCCGCGGGGGGCGGAACGATTCCCAAACAGAACACCGTCGGCACGGTCTACGGCACCCCCGGCCCGGCCATCGAAGCGCAGCTGGTCCGGCTCGAATTTCCGTTCGACTTCCGGATCGACTGGAACCTGCGCCAGAAAACCAACAAGATCCGCGTCCACAAGGACTGCGCGCCACAGCTTGAAAAGGCGCTGACGGAAATCCGAAATCACTATGGCGAAGCCAGGTGGCGCGGCCTTGGCCTCGACCGCTACGCCGGGGCCTACAACCACCGCAAGATGCGCGGATCGAACAATTGGTCGATGCATGCCTACGGATGCGCCATAGACTTTTTCGCGGCACCGAACGGATTGCGCACCCGATGCCCGGGCGCGCTGTTCTGCGGTGCCGAATACAAGGATTTCCTCGACATCATGGAGGCCAACGAATGGCTTCCGGCGATCCGCCTGTGGGGCAAGGACGCGATGCATTTCCAGCGCGCGCGGCTCTGACCCCCATGAACTGACCCCTTGACTCGCCCCGGCAGGAGCGGCTAACCGCTGTTGCAATCGTCCGGAAGTGTCAGATCTTCCGGTCCCCTTCATGGGGATCGCCCTCCACCAGCGTGTTACGCCCGTGGGGGCGATTGCGCATTTAGTCGCCCCATCCCATGTTGGGGGCATCGGAAACCGGCACGGAGGCCACGCGGCCATGTTTGAAAACCTATCCGAACGCCTTTCAGGTGTTTTTGACCGGCTGACCAAGCAGGGGGCGCTGTCTGACGAGGATGTCAAAACCGCCCTGCGCGAGGTCCGCGTGGCCCTGCTCGAGGCCGACGTGTCGCTGCCGGTTGCCCGCGACTTCATCAAGAAAGTACAGGATCAGGCCACCGGACAGGCGGTGACCAAATCGGTCACCCCGGGCCAGCAGGTCGTCAAGATCGTGCACGATGCGCTGATCGACGTGCTGACCGGCGAAGGCGACCCCGGCAAGCTGAAAATCGACAATCCGCCCGCCCCGATCCTGATGGTCGGCCTGCAAGGCTCGGGTAAAACCACCACCACCGCCAAGCTGGCCAAGCGGATGAAAGACCGCGAAGGCAAGCGCGTGCTGATGGCGAGCCTCGACACCAACCGCCCCGCCGCGATGGAACAGCTGGCGATTCTGGGCAACCAGATCGGCGTCGACACCCTGCCCATCGTCAAGGGCGAAACCCCGGTACAGATCGCCAAACGCGCCAAGACCCAGGCCTCGCTTGGCGGTTATGACGTCTACATGCTGGACACTGCGGGGCGATTGCATATCGACGCCGAACTGATCCAGCAGGCCGCCGAGGTGCGCGACGTGGCGAACCCGCGCGAAACCCTGCTGGTCGTCGACGGGCTGACCGGGCAGGACGCGGTCAATGTCGCCACCGAGTTCGACGACAAGATCGGCGTCACCGGCGTGGTGCTGACCCGGATGGATGGCGACGGGCGCGGCGGTGCCGCCCTGTCGATGCGCGCGGTGACCGGCAAGCCGATCCGCTTTGTCGGCCTTGGCGAAAAGATGGATGCCATCGAGACGTTTGAGCCGGACCGCATCGCCGGGCGCATCCTGGGCATGGGCGATATCGTGTCGCTGGTCGAAAAGGCCCAGGAAACCATCGAGGCCGAACAGGCCGAAAAGATGATGAAGCGCATGATGAAGGGTCAGTTCAACATGAACGACCTGAAAATGCAGCTGGAACAGATGATCCAGATGGGCGGCATGCAGGGCATGATGGGCATGATGCCCGGCATGAAAAAGATGGCCAAACAGGTCGAAGACGCCGGGTTTGACGACAAGATCCTGAAACAGCAGATCGCCCTGGTTCAGTCGATGACCAAAAAGGAACGCGCCAACCCGCAGATCCTGCAGGCCAGCCGCAAGAAACGCATCGCCGCCGGTGCCGGCATGCAGGTGTCTGACCTCAACAAGCTGCTCAAGATGCACCGCCAGATGGGCGACATGATGAAGAAGATGGGCAAGATGGGCAAAGGCGGCATGCTCAAACAGGCGATGAAGGGCATGTTCGGCAAGGGCGGCATGCCCGCCGACATGGACCCGGCCGCACTCGAGGCGGCGGCCAAGCAGATGGGCGGCAAGATGCCCGGCGGCCTGCCCGGCCTTGGCGGCGGCATGGGCCTGCCCCCCGGCCTGTCGGGTTTCGGGAAAAAGAAATAAACCGTTATGGTCTCGCCCGTCACCCTCCCCTGCCCCGGCGCATCGATCGCCGCCGCCGCGCACATGGCGCTGCCGGTTCTTGAAACCGAACGGCTGGTCCTGCGCGCACCGCTGCTGGGGGATTTCGACCTGTTCGCGCGGCTGTTTTCCGCGCCCTCGGCGAAATTTCTCGGCGACGCCCCCGACGAGGATGCGATCTGGGCGCAGTTCACCAACTATGCCGCCGGATGGGTGCTCCGGGGCGATGGAATGTTCACCGTTCTTCGCAACGAC
Source organism: Sedimentitalea nanhaiensis DSM 24252 (assembly GCF_000473225.1). Lineage (GTDB taxonomy): Bacteria > Pseudomonadota > Alphaproteobacteria > Rhodobacterales > Rhodobacteraceae > Sedimentitalea > Sedimentitalea nanhaiensis. The sequence goes on along the minus strand of NZ_KI421509.1, from coordinate 2,932,695 downwards.
AGGTCAGTGGGTTTTGTCTTTGCCGGGGTCGAACCCGGCGATCAGGCCATCGAACTGGGTTTTTTCATTGCCCCCGAGGCCCAGCGCCAGGGGTTTGCCTTTGAAGCCGCGCAAGCCGCTTTGACCCATCTGCGCAGCCTCGGACCGGAACAGATCGTCAGCTATGTCGCACCCGCCAACGCTGCCAGCCAGGCGCTGGTGACCAGACTGGGCGGCAAGCCAACCGGCACGCTCGACGGAGCATTGGTGTTCACCTACCCGCTCGATGACGACGGCAGCATGGACGCATACGCATGAGCACCGTCACCATCCCCACACTTGAAACCAAGCGTCTGATCCTGCGCGGCCCCGAACCCGACGATTATCCGGATTTCAAGGCCACCTTCACCAGCTATCGCGCCCGCTTCATGGGCGGGCCGCTGAATGCCTATGAAAGCTGGATGCTCTATGCCGCCGAAATCGGCCATTGGGCGATCCGCGGCTTTGGCATGTGGATGATCCACGACCGCCACAGCGACCATACCTATGGCATGGCCGGGGGCTGGAAACCGGCGAAATGGCCCGAGGCCGAACTCGCCTGGGTGATCTGGCCCGACGCCGCCGGGCGCGGCATCGCGCTCGAGGCCACCCATGCCGCGCGGCGCTATCTGTACCACGTGCTGGGCTGGGACACCGCCGTCAGCTATCTCGACCCCAAGAACCTCGACAGCATCCGGCTGGCCGAACGTCTGGGCGCGGTCAGGGACCGCGAGGCCGCCACCATCGACGGCAGCGACACGGCCTATCGCCACCCCGCCCCCGCGCGGCTGGACGGCACGCAGCTGGCGCATGGCATCGAGATGGAAATCGGCCATTACCAGGATCCGCTGTTCAAACCGAAAGGCTGGGCCATTGACTGATCTGTTTCGCGCCCGGTCGCCATACCTCGCGTATGTACGCGACATGTACAGGGTATGTACGCCTGCCATACGGGCGTTCGCCCCGGTTTTTCCGCCCAAAGGAGCCGCCGATGTCTGACCCCGTCGCCCGCGCCGCGGCGCTGCTCAAAGAGCACCGCCAAAGCATCGATCGTCTGGATGCGATCCTCGTCTATACTCTGGGCGAGCGGTTCAAGCACACTCAGGCGGTTGGCAAGCTCAAAGCCGAACACGACCTTCCCCCGTCCGATCCGACCCGCGAAGCGGCCCAGATCGCACGTCTCGAAGACCTGGCGAAACAGGCCGATCTGGACCCCGAATTCGCCAAGGCTTTCCTGAATTTCATCATTCAGGAAGTCATACACCACCACGAAAAACACCAATCGTAACAAAGACCTGGCCGGAACATACCCCGCGCCGAAAACGCCATTCAAAGGAGAAACACCAATGGCCATGAAAATCCGTCTCGCCCGTGGCGGCAGCAAGAAACGCCCGTTTTATCGCATCGTCGCCGCCGACTCGCGCATGCCGCGCGATGGCCGCTTCATCGAAAAGCTGGGCACCTACAACCCGCTGCTGCCCAAAGACAGCGAAGACCGCGTGAAAATGGATATCGAGCGCATTCAGTACTGGCTGGGCCAGGGCGCCCAGCCCACCGACCGCATCGCCCGTATGCTGGAAGCCGCTGGAGCCAAAGAAAAAACCGAGCGCAACAACCCGAAAAAAGGCACCCCCGGCGACAAGGCCAAAGCCCGCGCCGAAGAGAAAGCGGAAAAGGCAGCTGCCGCGTCCGCTCCTGCCGGGGAACCCGCAGAGTAAATGGCGGAACCTGTTGAAACGCCCGGGTTTTCCCGGGCGTTTCGCGACGACTTGGTCAGGCTGATGGCCTGGCGCCGGGACATTCGCCGGTTCCATCGCGATCCGGTGGATCAAACCGTGCTGGACGCCTGCCTGGCCACCATGGCGCTGGCCCCTTCGGTCGGGCTCAGCGAACCATGGCGCATCGTGCGCCTGTCCTCGCAACACGCCCGTGATCGCGCTCTGAAGAACTTTCAGGCGGCAAACGCCGACGCGCTCAAAGGCTATTCTGGCAAGGATGCGCGAATCTATTCCGAGCTCAAGCTTTCGGGCATGGTGGACGCTCCGGTGCAACTGGCGATCTTCTGCGATGACGGCACCCGGAAGGGCCGCAATCTTGGCACCAACACAATGCCGGAAATGCGCCGTTATTCAGTGGTTTGCGCGATTCAGCAATTTTGGCTGGCGGCACGGGCAAATGACATCGGGGTCGGCTGGGTCTCGATCATCGACCCCGTTCAGTTGGCCACGGATCTTGACGTGCCACAGGACTGGACTTTGATCGCCTATCTCTGCGTCGGGCATTCCCAGGAGGTGTCGGACATCCCCGAACTGGCGCGCGCGGGCTGGGAAACCCGGGCTGGTGCGCCCGAATGCGTTATCCGTTGATCAGGGGTAGAACCACGTCATGTTCCGGCTCATCCGACTATTGATGTTCACGACAATCGCATTTGTCGCCGGTTTGCTCTACGAGCGTTTCCAGAACTCCGAACGCTGCGTGGCGGCGGGCGGCCAACCGGAACGGGGACTATGCATGGAGACCAAAAATTGACTGCGGACCTGATCTGTGTCGGCACCGTCGGCGGCGCTTTTGGCGTGCGCGGCGAAGTGCGGTTGAAAAGCTTTTGCGCTCGGCCCGAAGACATCGAAACCTATTCCCCGCTGCTGACCCAGGACGGCAGCCAGAGCTATTCCGTGGCCCTGATCGGATCAATCCAGAACGGGTTCACGGCGCGGTTGAGCGGCGTTTCCACCAAGGAACAGGCCGATGCGCTGAAGGGCTTGCGCCTGTATGCCCGGCGCGATCAGTTGCCGTCGTTGCCGGATGACGAATTCTATCATACCGACCTGATCGGGCTGATCGTGCTGGACCCCGGCGGCACCGAATTGGGCCGGGTGCGTTCGGTGCAGAACCACGGCGCCGGCGATCTGCTGGAAATCCACGGTCCCGACCTCAAGGATACGGTGTTGCTGCCCTTTACTTTGGAAAACGTTCCAACGGTCGATCTGACTGCGGGCCGCATCGTTGTCGATCCTCCAGAGGGCGCCCTCTAGGCTGCGACGGAACTTTCGGGCCGACTGTGCGTTAATCCCCTGAAGCCGGCGCAGATGCCCGGCAAAGGAAAGGTGTGAACATGCTACAGTGGATTCTCATACTGCTGGCCGTCGCCGCAATCGCCGCTCTGCTGGGCTTTGGTCGACTGTCCGGAGCCGCACTGTCCGGTGCCAAGATTCTCATCGTCGTCGCGCTTGTGCTGTTCGTTCTCATGTTGCTCGGCGTGTTTGCCATCGCGTGACGGTCGCATTTTCCGTTTCCATGGCCGCGTCCTTGGCCTAAGACGCGGTCATGTCCGATCCGTCACCCCCATCCGCCAAGCCCCCTCGTGCACAAGGCCGCAAGACCATCCGCGCGTCCCTGCAGCCGCGCGAACTGATGACACCTGTTCCGGATCTCAAAGACGTCTGGAAAGCCAAGGTCATCACCTTGCTGCCCGCCGCGTTTCCCGGTGTTCTGGGCGAAAGCCTGACCGGTAAGGCGTTGCAGGACGGGTTGTGGCAACTCGAAACCATCGACCTGCGCGCGTTCGGCATCGGCAAACACCGCAACGTCGATGACACCCCGGCCGGCGGGGGGGCGGGCATGGTGCTGCGCGCCGATGTTGTCGGGCCCGCGATTCAGACCGCGCAGGCGGGAACGTCCGGCAACTGGCCGCTGATCTACCTGTCCCCCCGCGGAAAACCGATGAGTCAGCAGATGATGCAAGATCTGGCAAAGGCCGATGGCGTCACCCTGTTGTGCGGCCGGTTCGAAGGCGTCGATGAGCGCGTTCTGGATCATTTCGGCGTGCAAGAGGTCAGCCTGGGCGATTTCGTCCTGACGGGCGGCGAGATCGCGGCGCAGGCCTTGATCGACGCCACGGTGCGGCTGATACCCGGCGTGCTGGGCAATGCGGAATCGACCGAAGAAGAGAGTTTTTCGGCCGGGCTGCTGGAGCATCCACAATATACCCGCCCGGCACAGTGGAACGACCGCCCGATTCCCGATATTCTGATGTCCGGCCATCACGGGCGCATCGCACAATGGCGCGCTGCGCAGTCCAAAGACCTGACCCGCATCCGACGCCCCGATCTATGGGCCTTGCGCCAGGGCAGCGACGATGACGATGACGATGACGATGACGATCGGGCTTGATCCGAACCCGGGTTTCGCCTAAAGCACGCTGTGTCTGGAATCGCTTCGGCGGCTGCGGACCTGTAATCCGTATCCCAACTTTAGGATTTGGCATTCTTCTGCCATCTACCATGGAAATCCGGATTGCGCGGAAAGGAACAGACGACCTGAACTCTGGCGGGCGCCTTGACCCTATCGGTAGGCGAACACGGTGAAGACCAAGAGCTCTGAGGCGCACAAACCTTCGTGGGTCAACCACGAGCAGTTTAGGAGATGATCAGATGGACCTGATCGCACAGCTGGAGGCGGAACAGATCGCCGCCTTGGGGAAAGAACTCCCCGATTTCAAAGCCGGTGACACCATTCGTGTCGGCTATAAAGTGACCGAAGGGTCGCGCACCCGTGTGCAGAACTATGAAGGCGTCTGCATCGCCCGCAAAGGCGGCGATGGCATCGCCGGCGCGTTTACCGTGCGCAAGATTTCCTTTGGCGAAGGCGTGGAACGCGTGTTCCCCCTGCATTCGACCAATATCGAGAGCATCACCGTTGTCCGCCGCGGCCGTGTCCGCCGGGCCAAGCTCTATTATCTGCGGTCGCGCCGCGGCAAGTCGGCCCGTATCGCCGAAGATTCCCACTACAAGCCCAAAGCGGGCGCGCAGGCGTAAGGACCGGACAGATGAAAAACGACATCCATCCCGAATACCACCTCATCGACGTCAAAATGACCGATGGTACCGTGGTTCAGATGAAATCGACATGGGGCAAGGAAGGCGACACGCTGTCGCTGGACATCGATCCCAGCGTCCATCCCGCATGGACCGGTGGCGGTACCCGCCTGATGGATACCGGCGGACGGGTCTCCAAGTTCAAGAAGAAATACGAAGGTCTTGGTTTCTGAGACCAACGGTCAGCGAGACATTTCAAACGCCGCCCTATCCAGGGCGGCGTTTTCCGTTGTCGGCGACCGGTGACCAAATGGAAAGGGTTTGCTGCAAGACTGTGCCCCTGCAAGAGGCGTACCGCGCTGCGCCCAAAACCGGATGGACATGACAATGGGCAAGCAAGACAGGACAGCGCTTTCCAACGACGAAGACGCCACATATAGATGTCAAAAAACGGCAGACCGCGCAGAAGCTGCGGCAGAGGAAGCGAGCATGGCGCATATCATCGTCGTCGGAAACGAAAAGGGCGGAGCGGGCAAATCCACGGTCTCGATGCACCTGGCCACGGCTCTGGCGCGGATGGGGCACCGGGTCGGCACGCTGGATCTGGACCTGCGTCAGCGCTCTCTGGGGCGCTACACAGAAAACCGGGCCGAGTTCATCCGCAAATCCGGTATGCAGCTACCGACCCCAGCCTATCACGACCTGCCCGAAATGGACCCGGCCACCGTACCGCCAGGCGAAAATATTTATGACCGGCGCCTTTCCGCGGCGATTGAGACCATGGAGGCGGATAGCGATTTCATCCTGATCGACTGTCCCGGATCGCATACACGGCTCAGCCAGGTGGCGCACTCGCTGGCCGATACCCTGATCACCCCGCTGAACGACAGTTTCGTCGATTTCGACCTGCTGGCCCGCATAGACTCGCAAGGCGAAAAAATCCTTGGCCCGTCGGTCTATTCCGAGATGGTCTGGAACGCACGCCAGTTGCGCGCCCAGGCCGGGCTGAAGCCAATCGACTGGGTGGTGGTGCGCAATCGCGTCGGCTCGCAGCGCATGGTCAACAAGGAAAAGATGGAACGCGCCGTGGATCTGCTGTCTCAGCGGATTGGCTTTCGCGTGGCACCGGGGTTCAGCGAAAGGGTGATCTTTCGCGAACTGTTCCCGCGCGGCTTGACGCTGCTGGATCTCAAGGACATTGGCGTCAAACAGTTGAACATGTCCAACATCGCGGCCCGCCAGGAGCTGCGCGACCTGATGAAGGCCCTGAACCTAAAGGGCGTCGAAGTGACGATCTGATCCCGGCTTCGGGTCGTAGATCGTGAACACGTTCTGCGGCCCCGACACCCCACGCAGCATCACACGGCCCAACGACACCAGATCATACCCTGTTTCGCCGGCGACCGAACCAGATCTCCAGGAAGGGTCGCTGACCACCCCGACCCCTCGATCTTTACCGTTCTGACCGCGCCCTCCTCGTCGCCGGGCACCGCCAATATCGACTTTGTGCTGTTCCGCGAACGCTGGATGACAATGGAAAATACCTTCCGCCCGCCCTGGTACCACAAGAATGTCATGAGCGAGATGAGGGGCAACATCTATGGGCAGTACGACGCCAAGCCTCAAGGCTTTGTGGCCGGTGGCCTGAGCCTCCACAACATGATGCTGCCGCACGGACCCGACCGCACGGCGTTCGAAGCCGCCAGCAACGCCGATCTCAAACCTGAAAAGCTGGACAATACCATGTCCTTCATGTTCGAAACTCGCTTTCCGCAGCATTTGACCGAATTCGCCGGAAAAGAGGCACCGTTGCAGGACGATTACATTGACTGTTGGGCCAATATCGAAAAGAAATTCGACGGGACGCCCGACAAGAAATGGGGTGCAAGAAGGCCGCAGCTTTCCTGCCGGGGCATTGAGCGTCCCTGGAGCCCCGAAACACGACCATTGGAGAAAAAATGCCACTGCTAAAATCCTGGGTGAGCTCGGCCAATGACCCGGCTAATCCGTTTCCCCTGAATAACCTGCCCTATGGCGTTTTTGCCACTCAAGGTACCGCCCCGCGCTGTGGTGTGGCAATCGGCGACATGATCCTTGACATGCAATCCGCCGAGGAAAACCGGCTGATAGATCTGACCGATGCCGCGCTGTTCGAACTGCCGTTCTGGAACGACCTGATGGAAGAAGGCCCCGCCGTCTGGGCCGCGCTGCGCAAACGGTTGACGGCGCTGCTGGCCGAAGGCGCACCCGAGCGGGACAAGGTCGCGCCATTGCTCGTGCCGATGGATCGGGCCGAGATGCACATGCCCCTGATGGTCAGCGAATACACCGATTTCTATGCCGGTCGCCACCATGCCACCAATGTCGGCACCATGTTCCGCGGGGCGGAAAACGCGCTGCCACCGAACTGGTTGCATATCCCCATCGGTTATAACGGGCGTGCCTCGTCGGTCGTTGTATCAGGCACGGATATCCGCCGCCCGTGGGGACAGTTAAAATCGCCCGATCAAGACAAACCCGCGTTCCTGCCCTGCCGCCGATTTGACTTGGAACTGGAGATAGGCGCGATTGTCGGCGTTGCCAGCGACGGGCCAATCACGGTGCAAGAGGCCGACAATAATATTTTTGGCTATGTGCTGCTGAACGACTGGTCCGCTCGCGACATCCAGGCATGGGAATACCAGCCGCTGGGGCCGTTTCAGGCCAAGGCCACCGCCACCAGCATCAGCCCCTGGATCGTGACCCGAGCCGCGCTGGAACCGTTTCGCACCGACACGCCCGCGCGGGAATTCGAATTGCTGGATCACCTCAAGGATTGCGGCCCGATGCTCTATGACGTCGATCTCTCCGTGACCCTCGCCCCCGAGGGCAAGGCCGAAACCACCATCGCGCGGACCAACTATAAGGAAATGTACTATTCCTCGGCCCAACAACTGGCGCATCACACCACCTCGGGCTGCCCGATGAATGTGGGCGACCTGCTGGGGTCCGGCACCATTTCCGGCCCCGGAAAATCTCAACGCGGCAGCCTGCTGGAACTCAGTTGGGGCGGCAAGGAGCCCCTGACGCTGGACAGCGGTGAAACCCGGACGTTCCTTGAAGACGGTGACACGCTGTCCTTGCATGGCGCGGCACAGGGTGACGGGTATACCATTGGGTTCGGAGCCTGCACAGGCACGGTTCTGCCCGCATTGGACGATCCTTACAGCAGATAGCCAGCGTTTCCTCCTGCTCGGAACAGGCCTGCCGATGCCCCCCCTTTTCGGCCGGCGCAGGCCTCACTGCCTTTCCCGCCAAGGGATCCCGACAGCGATGTGACCGTTGGTGACGGACGATCCTCCAGCCCCGGGCAATCCCGCGTCCGCCAACAAGGTGACCGACAAACCGATCCGTCAGATGGTTCAAGCCTGTTTTCACGGTGCCTGCTATTGCGGCGACCGTCTTGGCATGGGTGAGCGGATGCTGGAAACCTGCGTGATCTGGAAAGTTGGGAGCAGTTTCAGCGCGGCAAGGAAGTCTACAGCCTTGATCTGCTGCTCAGGGCTGAGCCCACATCGGAACGCTCTGAATAACGTAGCGATGTATGCCCATGCGGCTTCGAAGACAGGCAATTCCATGCCCCGAACGCGCGGCTGGTGCGGCTGGAGGCTGGACGGCGGATCGATGCCGCCTATGGCGTTTCGGGTTTCAGCCGAGACATCGGACCCCACACATCACGGGTATGCCAATGGCAAGAGGCCGCGATGCGTGAAACAGTTCTAGGCCGAAACGCGTTAGTCTCCGTCCAGCGCGTTAAAGCCTGCGGCAACGCCCAGTTGCGGACCCAGGTCTTCTGCGACAATGGCGCGGATTTTGTTCACCTGGGTTTGCAGGGCTTCGACCCGGATGCGGCCTTGCGGAGTCATCACATTGGCAAGGGTCGGATCGTCCAATCGGCGCGCCGCCATCAGCGCGGCATCGAATGCGGACACCAACCGGGCCACCAGTTCCCGGTTCTCCGCCGCCAGATCCTCTGCCAGATCCCGCGCCGCCGTCAGCGACAGGGTCACATTGCGCAATGACCGTCCCGAACGTCGGGACTCGGCGCGGTTGGGGCGGGGTTTCTCGAACGTCCCCATCGGGCGGCCAAGCCGGGCGTCGGCAGTGAATTGCAGCCCGCTTCCCAGCGCCTTGAACAGTTCCTGCGCGGCTTCTTCGTCGCTTTGGTAGGGCCCGTCCGCACCGGGATCGATCAGCTTGGCGGCATAATCGTCATGCCAATCGGCTGCGATCGCCGCCCCGTTGGCCGCCACGTCATAGGTGATCGCCCGCATCAGGGCACAGCGCGTTGTGTCCTTGCCCTGTTGACGCAACGCATCGTCAAAAAGCAGGTATTCCAGCGCATACAGCCCGCGCGCCGCCACCGATACGTCGCGAAATGCGCGCGGGTCGGTCAGGGCCGCATCGTCACCAGCAATCAGCGCCGCCAGTGCCTTTGGGGTTGCGCCGCGACTATCGGGCCAGAACGCGATGGCAAAGGCGCGGTCGGCAACCTCGGTCGGGCCAAAGCGCAGGTGGCTCATCGCGATCCAGGCGTCAAAGGCCGTGTGATAGGCCTCGCGCAGGCCGGAATCTTCCGGATCGCAGGTCGAGGCGGAAACTGCCGCCAGATCGGCAGCGGCGGCGGCAAACCCATCGACCCGTACCAGCACATGCTGCTGCACGGTCGCCCGTACGATCTCCGGCAGCCCGGCGACCGCCCGCAAGGGCAGCAGCACCAGCAGCAGCGACAGCAACGCGCGCGTCACAGGCTGCCCAGGAAGCGCAACAGCGCCTCCCGATCCTCTTTCGCCATCGTGACGACCGCATCGCGGGCCGGTTGTGCCTCGCCCCCGTGCCACAGGATCGCCTCGAGCAGCGAGCGCGCGCGCCCGTCGTGCAGGAAATAGCTGTGGCCGCTGACCTGTTCGGTCAAGCCGATGCCCCACAGCGGCGGCGTGCGCCATTCGCGACCGTCGGCGACCGCCTCGGGGCGGTTGTCGGCCAACCCGTCGCCCATGTCGTGCAGCAGCATATCGGTATAGGGCCAGATCAATTGAAAGCTTTGTTCGGGGCGGTCTTTCAGCCGCTGGGTCACAAATTTTGGCCGGTGACAGGCGGTACAACCGGTTTCATAGAAAAGCTGTTTGCCGCGCAACACCTGGGCATCTCCTAGATCGCGCCGGGCGGGAACCGCCAGATTGCGGCTGTAGAACGTCACCAGATCCAAACCTTCGGCATCGATTTCAAATCCATCGCGTGCGTCGTCATCGCCGTGGGGGGCTGCGCGGCACGCGCTCTGCTCTGCCGAACAATCGCCCCACAATTCGGGGTACAACGGGTTCGAAATGCCGATATCCCCGGCAAAGGCCGCTGCCGACTGTTCGATAATCGACGGTGCCCCGGCCTTGAGCCCGAAACGTCCCAGCATCGGTTCGCCAAACGCCCGCGACCAGACGATATTGGGACGTCCGGAGATTCCGTCGCCATCGCTATCCTCGGGATCTGCCCCCGCCAAGATATCAGCGGCAGCCACCGCTTCGAGCAGACCCAGCCCGATCATCTGCGGCGCGACACGGGGACTGAACATGGCCTGCGGGCCAAAGGGGCCATAGCCGGGATCTGCGGCGGTATAGACCGGTTTGCGCAGGATCGCGGTTTCGCCATCGGACATCGCCACAGTTATATCCTGATAGGCGATATCCAGCCGGTATTCGGCGGCCATCCCGGCCACACCAAAATCCTGAAGTTGACCGCCATAGACCGGGTGCGCCTGGGTCGCGTGATAGCCCGGTATGCCGTAGGTGTCCCCGCCAGGCACCGACACCCGCAGGAACATCGAGGTGGCGGCATCTTCGGCCCCCTCGGGCGGGTGGCCACGCCCATCCTTGATATGACACCTCTGGCACGAGCGGGCATTGAACAGCGGCCCCAGCCCGTCAGACGCCAGCGTCGAGGACGGCGAAGACACCCAGAGTTTACGGAACAGCCCGTTGCCGACCTTGAAATCCAGCTCGCCTTCAAAGCCCATGTTGGCTGAAGGCTGCGAAAACGCATCGCGATTGGCACGGGCACGCACAGTGGCGGCCCCTGCGGGCAGGTCTTCAAACCGTTCCGGAGCGGTGAAATCCGTGGTCGGCGCAGTCACGGCGGCGACGCGCGCGGCCTCTTGGGGTGTTCTGGGAACAGAGGCAAGATGTGGGTCGCCAAGGTCAGCGGCAGCAAGGGCGGTCGCCGCCATAGCGGCAACCGCTATGAAAACCCTACTCGGATTCGTCCATTTTCGAGGCATTGAGTTGTGCATATTTCTCTGCGCCGACACTGTCGTACAGTTCCAGCTGGGTTTCCAGAAAGTCGATGTGGCCTTCTTCGTCGGCCATCAAGTCTTCGAACAGCTTCATCGTCACGTAATCGCCGGCGTCGCTGCAGACCTCGCGCGCCTCTTTGTACAGGGCGCGAGCGGACACTTCGGCGGCCAGATCGCATTCCAGCGTCTCGCGTGCGTTTTGACCGATGCGCAGCGGGTCGAGTTTCTGCAGATTTGGGTGGCCTTCCAGAAAGATGATCCGGTCGATCAGCTTGTCGGCGTGTTCCATTTCCTCAATCGATTCTTCGCGGCTCTTCTTGGCCATATGGCCAAGGCCCCAATCGGCCTGCAACCGATAGTGCAGCCAGTATTGGCTGACTGCGGTCAGTTCATGGCGTAACGCCTTGTTGAGGTATTCGATGACTTTCGGATCGCCCTTCATGTGAAATCTCCCTTTGTTTTCTGGCACGCAGGCTGCGTAATTCCATTGGAACACACAAATTATCATTCGCCCGCATGGTGTCTAGGAAAAGCGGCATACAACCGCCACAATCGGCAGATTTGCCAAGGGCATGATAGATCTTGCCGGGGCTGATGACCGTATCCGGATCAGCGGCCCGCATCCAATCGATGGCGGCGTGGATCTCGTGATCCGCAATCTTGGCGCAATGACAGACGATCATCGCAATGCCTTTCAGTCCTGTGAGTGAGCTGGCGATTCCTCATTTCCGACTCTAATAGTCGGAAATAGGCGCACACACCAGTCAAATCCTTAGTGTTTTAATCGGAAATGCAGCTATGTGTGGCGCTTACCACCGGTAACCGGGTTCAGCGCCACAGGCGTCACTGAAAGACCGCATCAGGGTTATCCAGGCTTTCCGACCCCTCGAACGCGATGTTGTCCAGCCCCAGCACGGTGACCACCCGCTCGATGGTCTTGGCCTGATCGACCAAGGCATTCACACCGCCCATGATCAGCTTTTCGCCCTTTTCGTTGCCCCGTTCCAGCATTTGATCGTAAGCGAAACCGGCCTCGGCTTCGGACTTGATTGCGCCCAAGGCCTGCATGGTCTGGCTCAGCCTGGCTTGCATTTCGGCATCCAGCGCAGGATCCGTTTCAGTCACCAGATCCGCCAGGGACGCCCCGCTCAGCACCGAACCGTCCGGGCGGGTATAACTGCCCAGGTACACGTTCCGGATGCCAAGCCCGTCGAAATAATGGCTGTTGTGAGTGTTATCCGAGAAACAATCCTGTTCTTCTTCGGGGTCGTTCAACATCAGGCCCAGCCGCATCCGTTCGCCCGCCAGTTCCCCATAGGACAGACTGCCCATGCCCGTTAGCATGGCGACGATGCCCGCATCCTCGTCTGCGGTCACCGCATTGCGGCCCTGCCCCCCGTCGCGCCATTGCGCTGCCATCCATTCAAGGTCGCGGACCAACAGTTCGGTCGCAGCCATCAGATATTGCGCGCGGCGGTCACAATTGCCCCCGGTACAGGTCTCGTTCCGGGCAAAATCCGTGGCTGGACGTTCACCTGCCCCGGTACCATGGCCATTCAGATCCTGCCCCCACAGCAAAAATTCGATGGCATGATATCCGGTGGCGACATTGGCCTCGATCCCGTCTGCCTCGTGCAGGGTGTCCGCCAACAGTTCGGGCGTGATAAGCTCCGCATCGATGGTCTTGCCCGACAACGCAAAGCTGGGGTTGGCGATGACGTTGAGCACGGCAAAGTCATTTTCATCCGTCGGACCGCCATAGGCTGCGTCGACATAGTCGATCAACCCCTCGTCCAGCGGCCAGGAATTCACCTTGCCTTCCCAGTCATCGACAATGGGATTGCCGAACCGAAACACCTCGGACTGCTGATAGGGTTCACGCGCAGCGATCCAGGCCGCGCGGGCGGCCTGGAGATTGGCCCCGGTCGGGTCAGAGACCAGCGTTTGTACAGCGGTTTGCAGCGTTCTGGCGGCGGCAAGGCTGTCTGAATAGGTCGCCTGAGCGATATCGGCATAGAAGGTCAGCACCTCTGCCTTAGTGGTCGCCATGGCTGCCGATCCAAGACCAAATGTCAAAAGCGTGGTTGCAAGCAGAACAGATTTCATGGGCGGTCCCTTTAGTGGAATGTGCTCGGTTTCACGGCAGGCCGGGCCGACAGGCGCAAGGCATACAGCGACAGGATTCGACCCAGCGTTTCGGCATGGGCCAACAGGTACAGTACGCAATCCGCCCGCACCAACAATGTCGCCATCAGCAGCGCATCCTCGCGCCGCCCTTCGGTTGCATTGGCGACGAACTGCGCGAAACAGGATTCATCTGCGCCCAGGCAGGCGCAACTTGCCTGGTGGCACATCAACGGACGGCGACCATGCCGACAGCACAGTTCGCACAATTGGCAAACAGTTTCGCGGATCGTCTCGGCACGGTCATGTCCCAGGTTGGCCCGGATAACATCGATTTCTTGCCTCAGCGCTTTGGGTCCGTTGCTCCAGGCGCGCATCAGGCGGACGGCGGCTTGCTCGACCGGACCCAAATGTCCCAGATGCCCGACCGGCGCGCCGCCCCTGGGGTTCGTCATCGCGTTCATTTTGTCAGGATCAGTTTGCTGGCGCGGGTGATCCGCAACACATATTCAGCCTCGCCCAGTTTGATCCGGGCGGTCGCGCCGCCCTGGGTCAGATCCTCGGCGGACCAACTGGGGACGGTCTGCGACGAGGTTTCGATCCGAGGTTTGTTTTCCACCTGCATCAGTCTGTCCTTTCCTCTGCGGATATGCGGTCCAAAAGGACCTCAAGGTTCCAATCTGCGGGCCAGGAATGCTGTGCCCCTGCGAGCGCCAGTCCGGGCCGCAAACGGTCGCGGCTCTCGCGTTCACCGCAAGACTGCGGGTGGCTGAACGTGACATTCCATTGCTCTTGCATCTGCGGCGCTCCCTATCCTGGCTCGCCGGTAAACCTGACTTTTATTGTCAGATTAGTCAATCCTAGTTTTTTAGTCGGAATCATATTTTCGCCCAACCGACCGCACACTCTGGTGAAAGTGCCGCTTGGGTCGATCAGGGCTTGGCGGTGAAACAGACGGGATCGCCCGGCCGGAAACCGGGCGATTCATTCACAATCAACCGACAGTCTTGCCGCACAAAGCCGCAATTCCGGTCGCTGCCGCAGGATTGGCGGCGCACGTGTCGGCCGCCCAATCCCGTGCGGTCGCCAATAGCTTTTCCTGCGGCACGAGGCTGTCGACCAAACCAAAGGTCAGCGCCTCGTCCGCAGTGATCTTTTGTCCAGCCATCAGGATCAGCCGGGTCCGTGCCGGTCCGATCAAGGCGGTCATGCGCGCCGGATCCGACGGCTGGGGCAGAAACCCCAGCTTCATGACCGGATAGAAAAACCTGGCCCCCGGCACCGCAAGGCGCAGGTCGCAGGCCAGCACCATGCCCATGGCACCCCCGGCCAGGGTGCCGTTCAGCGCGGCGATCGTAAGACAGGGCAACCGCGCGATCGCTCCGGACAGCCGCTCCCACAGATCGGAGGTCGCCAGGCCGGCACGGGCCTCATCCAGATCGGCCCCGGCGCTGAACACCTTGCCCTTTCCCGTCAGGATAAGGGCGCGGGCCTCGGTGGCGGATTCGGCGATCTGGGCCAGTTCCGTCAACATTGCGCCGGTCAGGGAATTGGCCTTGTCCGGGCGGTTCAGTGTAACGGTCCACAGACCACCGTCCTTGTGCAGTTCGATCATACCAGCCCGACCCGCTTACGCACGGCGTCGTCGCGCAGGGAAATCTCGGTGCCGATGAAATCATCCGCCTCGGGTGAGCACATCCACAACAGTGCACGCGCGGGCCAGTCGGCTGGAATGTGGTCTTCCCATTCCAGCTTGCTGATCGGATTGATGCCGCTGGATTTGATCTCGCGCTGCATCTGGGTCGCCACCGTGCCCGGTGACAAACCCATGGCCCGGATGCCTTGATCGCGGTTTTCCTTGTCGACACAAGAGGTCAGCATCGCCGCGCCGGCCTTGGATGCGCAATAGTGGCTCCAGGCTTCTACCGGGCCATGTGCCGCGCCGGAACTGACAGTCAGGATGGTTCCTCCGCCACGCTCTATCATCACCGGCAGCGCTGCGCGCATGCCGTGAAATACCCCCTTGAGGTTAATATCCACCGCATGGCCCCAGCCTTCGGGGTCGGCGCTGGCCAAATGCGAGATCGGCTCGATCACTCCGGCATTTCCGATCAGTACGTCCAGCCCGCCAAACCGGTCAACGCAGGCCTTTACCGCCGCCTCGCCTTTACCGCCGCCTCGACCTGACGATAGTCGCCGACATCGCAGGCCATGCCAAAGGCGCGCGCGCCCAGATCGTCGGCCAGCGCCTCGACCTTGTTGCCACTGCGCGCCAACAGCCCCACATTTGCCCCTGCAAGCGCAAAGATCCGGGCGGCTTCGGCACCGATACCACGGCTGGCACCGGTGATCAGTACGGTTTTGTCTTTCATGTCCATCTGGCTGACCTTTCACATTGTCGTTGCCCCCTGTGGTAATGCTGCGAATTGAACGGGTCCACCCCTTGACGACCGCCCGCCAAGCGCAGACCATGCGCCGCAAGTTTGTCAGGAAAGGTTCACTCATGACCACGTTTATTGCGCGCAGTGCCGGGGCCGCGCTCGCCTATGCTGTTGCGACCCAGGCCGCCTATGCGGATCTGACGGCCCTGGATGTCTGGTCGGATTGGAAGACCTATCTGTCTTCGGCCGGCTATACGGTCAGCGGCGACGAACAGTCATCCGGGACCACCCTGACCGTGCAGAACATGACCCTGACGATGGCGATGCCCGAAGAGGACGGACTGTTCGCGGTCAAAATGGACAGTCTGGCGTTCACCGAAAACGGCGATGGGTCCGTCGCCATAACCATGCCCGACAGCGTACCGATGTCGTTTGAAGGCTCGGACGGGGGCGAAGACCCGGTATCGGGCGTCATCACCTACAGCCAGTCCGGCGGCAGCCTGACTGCAACCGGAAGCATCGAGGATATCACCTATGCCTATGACGCGGACCGGATCGGGCTGGACCTGACGTCGCTGGTCGTCGACGACGAAGCGGTGCCACCCGAAGTGGCACGGGTCTCAGTCGCGATGGCCAAGGTCGCCAGCAACACCCAGATGCAGCTGGCCGAGGTGCGCAGCTATGTTCAAAGCCTGCGGGCGGATTCGCTGACATTTGATTTTGCCTTTGACGATCCGGAGTCCGAAGACCGGGGCAGCATCAAGGGACAGATGCAAAATGTTGGGTTTGACGGCAGCGGCGCGATCCCCTTGCAGATGGATCCGGCGGATTTGAACCAGATGTTGGCGGATGGCTTCAAGCTCGACGGCACGTTCCATTATGGTTCGGGCAGCTCGGATGCCGAGGGGATTGGCGACGGCGCACCGTTTGCCATGTCCAGCGCCTCGCAAGGGGGTAGCGTTGCGGTCAAGATGGACGAAAACCAAATCGCCTATGACGCACAGCAGCAGCAGACCGCGCTGACCATGACCGGAGCCGAACTGCCGTTCCCGATCGCGCTGAATGCGGCTGTCACAGCCTTCAACATCGCCATTCCGGTGGCCAAGTCAGATGCCGACCAGGATTTTTCCGCCGGTCTGACCCTCTCTGATTTCACCATGTCTGACATGCTGTGGGCCATGTTCGACCCCGCCGCGCAATTGCCACGCGACCCGGCCTCCGTTGCGCTGGATCTGACCGGCAAGGCCAAGGTGCTGTTCAACTTCCTCGACCCGAACGTGGCCGCGTCGCTGGAAACATCGGGCGAAACCCCGGTTGAGCTGAGCGCTTTGACGATCAACAAGCTGCTGATATCGATGGTCGGAGCCAAGCTGTCCGGAACCGGCGATTTCATCTTTGACAACAGTGACACCGAAACCTTTGACGGCATGCCCCGGCCCACCGGCCACGTCGACTTGCAACTGGTCGGGGGCAACGGCTTGCTGGACAAGTTGATTGCAATGGGCTTCGTCGGCAACGAAGAAGCCATGGGCGCACGCATGATGATGGGCATGCTGGCGGTTCCAGGGTCCGAGCCGGACACGCTGAACTCGAAACTCGAAATCAACGACCAGGGTCACGTCCTGGCGAACGGACAACGCATCCAATAGGCGTGATCCCGCACGTCCCCGCCACCGGAGAATTGCAAATCGTCGGGGCGGGGACTTACTGCGACCACAGATCGCCCAACATCCCCTTCCGGGGCCGGTCAGGTCTTGCGACAGTGCCCGCTGATGATTAGCTGCTGACATGGTTTTGGATCGCAACGTCCGGGAAAGGCCTGCATGACAGATTCACTAGAAGTCCTCGGGGCTGCGATGTTGCAGGCCGCGCGCAAGGCCGGGGCAGATGCAGCGGATGCGCTGGCGGTGCGTGGCACCTCGGTGTCGATTGACGTGCGCGCCGGCGGGCTGGAACAGGCCGAGCGCTCCGAAGCAGTGGATCTGGGTCTGCGAGTGTTTTTGGGACGACGCCAGGCCATTGTTTCGGCGTCCGACACCAGCACTGCCACCCTCGCGGCCATGGCGGAACGCGCCGTGGCGATGGCGCGCGAAGCGCCTGAGGATCCGTTTGCTGGGCTCGCCGACCCGGATCAGTTGGCACAGGACCCGGACTGCGCCGCGCTCGATCTGGTCGATCCGGCGCCCGAACCATCACCCGCCACGCTGGAACGGGACGCACTGCGTGCCGAGGCTGCTGGGCTGGCGGTCGCGAACGTGTCACAGGTGCAGTCGGCCAATGCATCCTATGGCGAACACCAGGTTCATCTGTCGGCCAGCAACGGATTCAGCCAGGGCTACGCGCGTACCAGCCGCTCGGTCAGCTGCGTGGCCAT
The DNA here is from genome assembly GCF_000473225.1 of Sedimentitalea nanhaiensis DSM 24252. GTDB lineage: Bacteria > Pseudomonadota > Alphaproteobacteria > Rhodobacterales > Rhodobacteraceae > Sedimentitalea > Sedimentitalea nanhaiensis. The sequence goes on along the minus strand of NZ_KI421509.1, from coordinate 2,914,659 downwards.
CGCGGGCTCCGGAGCGGGTATGGAGCGCGACTATGACGGTGACGCGCGCAGCCACCAGTCCGATCTGCGCAGCCCCGACGACATCGGACGATCCGCAGGTGCGCGCGCCGCACAGCGCCTGAACGCCCGCAAGCCTCAAACCGGCAGCTATCCGGTCCTGTTTGACGAACGCATTTCCTCGTCGCTGATCGGCCATCTTGTAGCCGCAGCCAACGGGGCCGCGATTGCCCGTGGGTCCTCGTGGTTGCAGGATGCCCTGGGCCAGCCGGTCCTGCCCGATCACCTGTCGCTGATCGAGAATCCACACCGCCCACGCGTTTCCGGCTCGCGCCCGTTCGATGCCGAGGGCCTGCCGACCCAGCGGCGCGCCATCGTGGACAGCGGCGTACTGACCGGCTGGACACTGGATTTGGCCAGCGCCCGCAAACTGGGCATGATCCCCACCGGAAACGCCGCCCGCGGCGTGTCGTCTTCACCCTCCCCGGCCAGTTGGAACCTGGCGCTGACCCAGGGGGAAAAAACCCGCGCCGAGTTGCTCGCGGACATGGGTACGGGGCTGTTGGTGACCTCGATGATCGGCAGCACGATCAACCCCAACACCGGAGATTACTCGCGCGGCGCGGCTGGCTTCTGGATCGAGAACGGCGAAATCGTCTGGCCGGTGAACGAATGCACCATTGCCGGCAACCTGCGTGACATGTTGCGCCGAATTATTCCGGCTAACGACGCCCGCACGCACCTGTCACGGGTGGTCCCTTCACTGCTGATCGAAGGGATGACCCTTGCCGGCAACTGATCTTGCGCTGCTGATCGATGCCGCCCGCGAGGCAGGCGAGATCGCGACTGCTTTTACCGGATCGACCGCACGGCGCTGGGACAAACCAGACGGTGCCGGTCCTGTGACCGAAGCCGATATCGCGGTGAACGACATGCTGTACGACCGGCTCCGGGCGGCACGGCCGGACTATGGCTGGCTATCCGAAGAAACCGAGGACACCCCTGACCGGCTGGCACATGACCGGGTCTTTGTCGTCGATCCCATCGATGGCACCCGCAACTTTGCCGAAGATGGACACACCTGGGCCCATGCGCTGGCCGTGGTCGAGCACGGCAAGGTGACCGCCGGGGTGGTGTACCTGCCGATGCGCGATCTGATGTATTCGGCCGCCGCCGGACAGGGCGCGTTTGTCAATGCAACGCCCATCGCACCCAGCAAGACGGCCATTTTGGACAAGGCCGATATTCTGGCCACCCGACCCAATATGGACGAACGCCACTGGCGCGGCGGGCGGGTCCCCGCCTTTACCCGCGCACATCGTCCGTCGTTGGCCTATCGCATGGCGTTGGTGGCCGAAGGGCGGTTTGACGGAATGCTGACCCTGCGCCACTGTTGGGAATGGGACATCGCGGCGGGCGATCTGATCCTGCGCGAAGCCGGTGCAATGTGCACAGACCGCGCCGGTAGCCCATTGCGATTCAACAACCCGCGCCCCACCCAGAATGGGGTTGTCGCGGGCGGCCCGCTGGTTCACGCTCAGATCCGCACCGCCTTGCACCCGGTCCCGGCTTGACGCACAGGCCTCATGGCGTAGGTTGCGGCGACCCCTGACAGTGCCTCGATGCAAAGGAAGTCCGACATGGCCCAACGCCTTCACCTTGTCTTTGGCGGCGAATTGATCGACCCCAGCAAGAATGCCTTTAAGGATGTGAACGACATCCATATTGTCGGCATGTTCCCCGACTACCAATCCGCCTTTGATGCCTGGAAGGACAACGCACAGCGCACCGTGGACAACGCGCATATGCGCTATTTCATAGCCCATATCCACCGCCTGCGCGAAGAGGAATCCGAAGCCTCCTCGACCGAGGAACTGGGTTGAACTGATGGCTCCACTGATCGGTCCTGCGGTGTTCCAGGCATCCGCCGATCTGTCGGACCGTACCGGCCCCGAGACCCGGCAAACCCGACCCAGCGGCGATCTGGTCTGGGCTCATGCCACCAATCGGGCCCGGTATTCCGCCCTGTGCGATCTGGGCATGCGGCTGCGGTCGCTGCAGCCGGATCTGCATTTCCTGATCACCTATGACGCTGCCCGCTTCGGATCGGCCCCCGCGCCCCTTGAGGGGTGTGACCGGCTGGTTATGCTAGGTCCGGACCAGGCGGGCGCGGCACGGGCGTTTCTGGACAAATGGCAACCGAACCTGATGCTCTGGACCGGCAGCGACCTGATGCCAACCCTGATCGGCGTGGCCGCCGCCCGGAAACTGCCGATGATCCTGCTGGATATCGGAGAAACAGATCTGTCGACCCGTCGGCACAAATGGTTTTTTGATTCGACGCGCAGCTGCCTGAACCGGTTTGACGCGATCCTAGCAAGCAGCCCCGCCAGCGCGGCACTGCTTCACCGCATGGGGGTCAGCGCACCGGATATCCGCACCACCGACCGATTGCACAACAGCGCCACGCCACCACATTGCTCGGACGAGGAACTGAACGATGTGACCAAGGATATTGCCGGCCGCCCGGTCTGGCTGGCCGCGCATCTTCGCACCGACGAGTTCGAACAGGTCCTGACCGCTCATCGCGCGGCACTGCGGCTTCTGCATCGCCTGCTGCTGGTGGTGGTCACGGATCGCGACGCCGACACGGATGCCCTCAAACAGCGGTTGGCCACGATGAACCTGCGCAGCATCGACTGGGATACAGGAGACGCAATCGACGACAATACCCAGGTCGTGGTGTCACGGGACGAAGACAACCTGGGACTGTGGTACCGGCTGGCCCCACTGACCTTCATGGCCGGCTCGCTTGTACCGGGCAGCGGAGGCCACAGCCCGTTGGCGGCGGCGGCGCTGGGATCGGCGGTGCTGTACGGCTCGCATGTGGGCGATCACCTCGAAGCCTATGCCCGCCTGGCCGCCGCGGGGGCCGCGCGGGCGGTCCGGGATGGCGACGGGCTGGCAGGGGCGGTGGTTCAGCTGTCCGCGCCGGATCACGCCGCGGCAATGGCGCTGGCCGGTTGGGAGGTCGTCACCGAAGGTGCACATCTGACCGACAGCCTTGTCGAGCTGATCCTCGAGGTTCTCGAAAACAGAGGACATGACAATGCGCGCGCCTGAGTTCTGGGCCACCGCACCGCACCGCCCCGATTGGCGGGCGCGGGTTCTGGCACCGCTGGGCTGGGCCTATGGCGCGGCAACGGCACGACGTGTGGCGCAACCCGCTGCGGTGCGCCCGACGGTACCGGTGATCTGCATCGGCAATCTGAATGCGGGCGGGACCGGCAAGACGCCAACGGTGATCTGGCTGCTCGAAACCCTGCGCAACGCGGGACACGAACCCCATGTCCTCACCCGAGGCTATGGCGGCAGCCTCGCCGGCCCGGTCTGTGTAGATCCCTCGATTCATACCGCCTCTCAGGTCGGCGACGAACCCCTGCTGCTGGCCGCCTTTGCCCAAGTCTGGGTGGCCGCTGACCGCGCTGCAAGCGCACAGGCGGCAACACAAGCCGGGGCCAGCATAATTGTATTGGACGATGGTTTCCAAAATCCTGCAATAGCCAAAGATCTGTCCCTGATCGTGGTCGATGCGGCTCAGGGTTTCGGGAATGGCCGCTGCCTGCCAGCCGGCCCCCTGCGCGAACCGGTCGCCGCCGGGCTTGCGCGAGCGGATCTGCTCCTATCGCTTGGCCCGGAGGCGGCACAGCGCCAATTCGCCGCCATCTGGGCCGACAGCATACTGGTGCCCCACCTCACCGGTGTGCTCGAACCGCTGCAAACCGGTATGGACTGGCACGGCTCCCCGTTCCTCGCCTTTGCGGGCATCGGCCATCCGCAGAAATTCTTTGACACCTTGCGCAGCCTGGGGGCCGATCTGCGCCGCTGCGAACCGCTTGACGACCATCAGCCGCTGACACCGGCTCTGATGGGACGCCTGGACTCCGAGGCGCGCACGCTGGGCGCGCAGCTGGTGACCACCGAAAAAGATGCCGTCCGCTTGCCGCCTGCGTTCCGCAACAAGGTGATCACGCTTCCGGTACGCTTGCAGATCCCGCAATCCGACCTGCTGCGCGACCGCGTCCTGGCCGTGGCACCGCCTCCCTGACGCCACGCAATCCCAGTGTTTCTGGGCGGCGCGCCTCACGGCCTGCGGGATTTTCGGCAATGCCCATCGGATGGATTGATTTGCGAACTGCGCGGGCATTTCCGCACACTGCACAAGCCATCCTTGGTCGAAGCGCCAGGCGCCTTGTCGAGCAATGCTATATCTCTTTGGATACCGTTTTCCTTGCCCTCCACATCGTCCATCATGACGAGCGCGAGGGCAGTTTCAAGGTTACGCGCGCGCACCTTTGACACGCTCCCTATGTCCCGCCTCACCGCTGTCGCGATGATCTCATCGCAGGCGGCCTTCATGCGGCAAGGCTTCAGCGGGCTCATTGCGCCTAGCACCCGTGATCTTTCCATGGTTGGGCCGTCGTAGCGTTTGCAATCGGCCACGGCCCCGCAGGCCGGTCGCAACGCGTCCCGCGTATCGATGGCCAGCGGCGGCGGCGTCTCACGATGTCGGGCCAGGATGTTGATGACGACCGAGGCCGCGAGGCCCCTTCGTTCAGCGCGCCGATGACATCGCCAGCCATTTCCCAACCGAACGCCAGGTCAGAAAATCCGCGATCGACGATTGGCGGCACCGCTCCAAACGCCGCCGCGGGTCATCCGGTATTCCCCCCTACCCGCCGGGCGATCCTGGACAGGCCGCGCGCTGTCGGTCTCTTCCGGTATCGGACTGGGAGATAACGAACAGTGGCCTGAACGCGAGACATCGTATCCGCCACAGGCGCACCGTCACCGAAATACCGCCTCAAAGCGCCGCCGCGTCATCCTCGCCCAGTTTCGGCGCCGGGCGGTGCAGCGATAATTCGGCATCGGAAAAGGTGAACGGAGCCCGCACGCCGGGCACTCCGTCCAACTCGATCTGCAAGCCGCGCGCGACCACTTGCGGGTCGGCCATCACCTCGGCCAGATCGTTGATCGGCCCGGCCGGAATACCCTGGGCCTCACAACCGGACAGCAGTTCGGCCTTGGTCCAGCCCACAGTCGCACCATTCAGCCGCGCGATCATCACCCGACGATTGGCCAGCCGGTCCTTGTTAGTGGCGAACTCGGGCGCTTGGGCCATGTCGTCCAGCCCCAGCAGGCGGCACAGGCGCTGATACTGCGCATCATTGCCGGTGGCGATGATGATATGGCCATCGGCGCAATCGAACGCCTGATAGGGCGTCAGGTTCACATGCCCATTGCCCATTCGCTGCGGCGGCATCCCGGTTGTCAGATAGTTCAGCGCCTGATTGGCGGTAACCGCCACCGCCACATCCAGCAGCGCCATGTCGATATGCTGCCCCCGGCCGGTGCGGTCGCGCTGATGCAGCGCCGCCAGAATGCCCGCAACGCTGTAGACGCCGGTGAAGAGATCGGTGATCGCCACGCCGGATTTCTGCGGCTGTCCATCCGGCTCGCCGGTGATGGACATCAGCCCGGACATGCCCTGGATGATAAAATCATACCCGGCCCGATGGGCATAGGGTCCGGTCTGACCGAACCCGGTAATCGAACAATAGATCAGGCGCGGATTGACCTTGGACAGGCTCTCAAAATCCATGCCGTATTTGGCCAGCCCGCCGACCTTGAAATTCTCGATCAGGATATCGGCATCCCTGACCAGCTCGCGCAGGCGCGCCTGACCCTCGGCCGACGCGAGATCGACAATGATCGACGCCTTGCCCCGGTTGGCTGAATGGTAATAGGCTGACGACTCGTCTTCGCCGCGCTTCACAAACGGTGGCCCCCATGCGCGGGTATCATCTCCGCGCGGGGCTTCGACCTTGATCACTTCGGCCCCCAGATCCGCCAGGGTCTGACCGGCCCAGGGGCCAGCCAGAACGCGGGCAAGCTCTATGACTTTCAGCCCGGTCAGTGGAGCCATCATCAGCCGCCCAGTTCTGCGTCGATCAGGGCCGCGAAATCGGCATAGGGCTGGTTCGCGACCTTCTTGCCATTGACGATAAAACTGGGCGTGGAATTCACCTCATCCGCTTCGGCGTTTTTCTGGAACCACGCGACCAGGGTCTGCGCTTTTTCGCCGTCCTGCATGCAGGCGTCCAGCGTAGCGTCTTCCAGCCCGGCCATCTTGCCGATCTTGCGCAACTCGGCAACGATGGCGTTGCCGTCCCCGGCGCGGGCCCAATCGCTCTGGCTCTTGAACATCAGCTCGCTGATGCCAAAGAATTTTTCTGCACCACCACAGCGCGCCACCATCGATGCCCACAACCCGTAACGGTCAAAATATACCTCGCGGTAGATAAGCTTGACCTTGCCGGTGTCGATATAGTTCTTCTTGATGTCCTGATACGCGCCCTCGTGGAACGCGGCGCAATGCGGGCAGGTAAACGAAGAATATTCGATGATCGTCACCGGCGCGTCCTCGGCGCCTTGCACCATCTCGACGATGGTCGAGGTATCGACATTGGCAGCGTCCTGCGCATTGGCCTCCCCGACCAGCAGATTGCCGATGGGCGATCCGGTGCCGGACTTGAAAGCAAATCCACCCACCGCAATCGCGGTCGCGGCACCCATCAGAGCAAATCTTCGGTTCATGTCTTGCCTTTCTCAGTGTTTCGGCTTGCTTAGAACGTTGCGGCCCAGCCGTTCAAGGGCCGCACGCAGTTCATCATTTTCGATCGGGCGGGCAGCGCTGGCCGCCTGCGCGGTCGTTTCGGGGTCGGGTTCCGGCGGCGGTGGCGCCTGCTGGGCCAGAAACACCGCCTGTCCTTCGGCAAATCCGGTCGGCGCGGTCTGGGTGATACGCACCCGGCTGATGGCATTATAGCCATAAACCGCGTTGACCTTTTCACGCAGCTTTTCCTTTTGCATCTCCAGCATCGGGGCCTGAGCCCCCGTTGTCAGCACCGTCAGCGTCGCCCCAAGCCCACCCCGCCCATAGCCGATGTTGACCGGCCGTGCGATGGCAGCGATCTCGGGGCCGGCGATCTCGGCCCAATGGGTCAGAATGCGCGAAACCGCAAATCCGCGGCTTTCGCCTGCGCGACGAATGCGTTCGCTCAGAACGCTGGCGGTGCGCGTGAAGCCGCGTGTAGACGATTGCCGACGTGCCATGACTGGTTTCCGTTGCAGTTGCGCCTAATGTAGTGAACGAACGAGTGGACGCCAGCGAAACCGGCAACTGGATACATAAAGAATGCGTGACGCAGAAATCACAGTGTGCAACGTGGCCGAGGCGATGCTGGCATGGTACGATCGCAATGCCCGCGACCTGCCCTGGCGCATCCCCCCCGGCGACGATACGCCGCCCGATCCCTATCGCGTCTGGCTGTCCGAGGTGATGCTGCAACAAACCACGGTGGCCGCAGTACGTGAGTATTTTCTCCGTTTCACCACGCGCTGGCCCACCGTTTCCGATCTGGCTGCTGCACCGGATGCGGACGTGATGGGGGAATGGGCAGGGCTGGGTTATTACGCCCGCGCGCGCAATCTGTTGAAATGCGCACGTGTGGTTGCGGATCGGCACGGCGGAACCTTTCCCGACACCTACGACAGATTGCTGGCCCTGCCCGGTATCGGCCCGTATACGGCGGCAGCGATGTCCGCCATCGCCTTTGGCCGCCCCGAAACCGTGCTGGACGGCAATGTCGAACGGGTCATGGCGCGGCTTTATGAGCTGCACACGCCCTTGCCTGCGGCAAAACCGGTCCTGCACGCGTATGCGACAGCATTGACGCCGCGCAACCGCCCCGGCGATTATGCCCAAGCTGTGATGGATCTGGGCGCGACGATCTGCACGCCAAAATCTCCGGCCTGCGGTATCTGTCCTTTGCGTGACCGTTGCGCTGCACGACTGGCCGGAAACGCGGCGCAACTGCCCAAAAAGACGCCCAAAAAGCCCAAACCCACGCGGCGCGGTACGATTTATCTGGCTCAGCGCAGCGATGGTGCCTGGTTGATGGAACGCCGCCCCGATCACGGACTCCTGGGCGGGATGCTGGGCTGGCCCGGCTCGGATTGGGCCGAAACCGCGCAAGATGCTCCGCCGCTACAGGCCGACTGGACCCTTTTGCCGGGCGAGGTGCGCCACACCTTCACCCACTTCCACCTGATCCTGACGGTGATGACCGCAACGCTGCCTGCTGACAGCGCACCGGACAGCGGATTTTTCCTGGCCCCGGATCAGTTCCGCCCATCGGACCTGCCCACCGTGATGCGCAAAGCCTATGACCTGGCACGCAGCAAATGACGCCCCCCTTGGGCGAGCCGTGCGAATCCGATATGGCACGTCCACGTCCCCTCACCTGCCGGAGAGCCCGATGATTGCATCCGATACCGTCGCCCGCTGGCAAAGCGCCGCGCCCTTCTGGGTCTCGTATCTTCTGATACCGCTGGCGTGGTTCAGCGCGATTCACGGTGGCTGGGCGGTGCTGTTGCTGCCGCTGGTGACCTGGTATCTGTTTTCCGCGCTGGACGGGCTGGCCGGGCTGAATCTTGAAAACGCCGATCCGTCCACCCCCGAGGAAGACCTGGAATGGTACAAGGCCCTGACAATCATCTGGGTGCCGGTGCAATTCGCCACTGTCTTCACGCTGATCTGGTATGTCAGCGGGACCGACCACCTGTCTGCCCTTGAAAAGCTACTGATGTTCTTTGGCGTCGGGGTGATCACCGGCACCATCGGCATCAACTACAGCCACGAACTGATGCATCAGAAAAGCCGTTTGGAACGTAGCCTGGCGGACATCCTGTTGGCCATGGTGCTGTATTCACATTTCCGCAGCGAACATCTTCTGGTGCATCACCGCTATGTCGGAACACCCCGCGATCCGGTCACCGCACGCTATAACGAGGGGTTTTACCGGTTTTATCCGCGTGTTCTGCACCAAAGCCTGGTCTCGGCTTTTCGCGCGGAGGCGGCCAGGCTGGCACGCAGGGATCTTCCCTGGACCAACACCGCCAATCCGTTCTGGAAATACTGGGTGTTGCAGGCCGCGATGCTGATATTGGCCTATGCCCTCGGCGGCTGGACCGGCGTGGGGCTGTTGCTGCTGCAGGCCGGCGTCGCGATCTGGCAGTTGGAACTGGTCAACTATGTCGAACACTACGGTCTGACTCGCAAACATCTGGGCGAAGGCACATATGAACACGTCCAGCCGCGTCATTCGTGGAATGCCGCGCAAAAAGTGTCGAACTGGCTGCTGATCAACCTGCAGCGCCATTCCGATCATCACTACAAACCGGACCGACGCTTTCCGCTGTTACAGACCCACGCAAGCGACGTGGCACCGCAACTGCCCTATGGCTATCCGCTGATGACGGTGGCGGCGATGGCCCCGCCCCTGTGGCGACGCGTGATGAATCCGCGCGTGCGGCGCTGGCGGGCGATGTATTACCCCGAAATCACCGACTGGAAACCCTATAATGAGATGACCCTGCCCTTGCCGCGCTAAAGAAATCGCAAAATACATGCATCAGCTATCGCTGCCTGGAAACAAAGATTTCTACGCTATAGTGCGGACATAAAAAGGCCCCGCCATGACGGCGGGGCATAGTCAGGTGCCCCATGACAGGCCACAGGCACCGGCGGTAAACGAAAATTCCGTTGGATCAGTTGTTCATTTCCGAACGTATCTGCTGGCGCAAGACGTCAATGGGTACGTGTTTGCCTTCCTTCTTGAAGCACCAGTAGGTCCAGCCATTGCAGCTGGGTGCTTTTTCGTAGGCCGCGCCCACCTGATGGATCGATCCTTTGACGTCGGTGCCGACCAGTGTTCCGTCAGCACGCACCTTCGCCTTGAAGCGACCGTTCAGCGAATACAGGTCTTCGCCCGGACGCAACATGCCGCGTTCCACCAGCTGACCGAAGGGCACACGCGGCTCGGCGCGCTTGCTGGCGCTGACCTGCAATGCTTCGCGGTCGAATTTGCGCACATTAGCGATGCGTTTCTCGGCCACTTTGCGATAGGCCGCTTCGCGCTCGATGCCAATGAATTCGCGCCCCAGCATCTTGGCCACGGCCCCGGTGGTGCCGGTGCCAAAGAACGGGTCCAGCACCACGTCGCCCGGATTTGTCGACCCGACCAGCACCCGGTGCAGCAGGCTTTCGGGTTTCTGCGTCGGATGCGCCTTGTCGCCGTTTTCATCCTTGAGCCGCTCGTGCCCGGTGCAGATCGGCAGAACCCAGTCGCTGCGCATCTGGATACCTTCGTTCAGCGCTTTCAGCGCCTCATAGTTGAAGGTATATTTGCCGCCCTCTTCCTTGGACGCCCAGATCATCGTTTCATGGGCATTGGTGAACCGCTTGCCGCGGAAATTCGGCATCGGGTTGGATTTGCGCCAGACCACATCGTTCAGGATCCAGTAGCCGGCATCCTGCAACGCCGCCCCGACACGGAAGATGTTGTGATAGCTGCCAATCACCCAGATCGCCCCGTTGGGTTTCAGGATCCGGCGCGCAGCCTTGAGCCAAGCGCGGGTAAAGGCGTCATAGGCGGCAAAGGACGAAAACTGATCCCAATGGTCATCGACCGCATCGACCTGGCTGTTGTCGGGGCGGTGCAATTCCCCCTTGAGCTGCAGGTTATAGGGCGGATCGGCAAAAATCAGATCGACCGAGTTTTCCGGCAGATTGTTCATCACCTCGATGCAGTCGCCATCAAGAATCGTGTTCAACGGGAGCGCAGCCGCGCCCTGTGTCTTGGTCTTTGTCATTTTCTGCCTCTGAATCCGTGGCGCTTATTGCGCTCTGTGGTTGACAACAGGATGAGTCAAAGGCGATTCGCCGTCAAATCCTTTTTTGAATCAGTGACTTACAGATTTATCTTGCTACAAGATATTGTGGACAGGCTTAAACGAACGTCTATGGTGTGGGGTCACCCCCAGATTTTGAAGCGCCAACCTGTGACTTTTTGTTGGATAGCCGGCGTTGGTCTCCCAGCCGTACCCGGGGTGCTGTTGCGCCAAATCCACCATGATGCGATCACGTGCCGTTTTGGCCACAATCGACGCTGCCGCGATCGACACAGACCGAGCATCACCGCGCACCACCGCCTGCGACGGCAGGGTCAGACCGCGCGGGATCAGATTGCCGTCGATCAGCAAGAAATCCGGCTGCGGGTTCAGCGCCGCAACCGCGCGCTCCATCGCCAGGTGACTGGCGCGCAAGATGTTCATCTGGTCGATTTCGGTGACGCTGGCATGGGCGACGCTGACCTCGGCCCCGATCAGCAGTTCCGCCTCCAGCATCTCGCGTTTACGCGCCGACAGTTTCTTGGAATCGTTCAGCCCCTCTGGAACCGCCCGCAAGTCCAGCACAACCGCCGCCGCTGTCACCGGCCCGGCCAATGGCCCACGCCCGACCTCGTCGAGACCGGCAATGCGTAAATAACCGCGCTTTTGCGCCGCGCGTTCCAATGTGTCATCGGGATTCACCATGCCCCTTGCTGGCCCAGCAAGACGCCGTGCCGCAAGCCCGTTTTGCGGTCAAACCGCAAAAAATGGCCCGATCTCAGGACATCGCCGACCACTGCATCCCGGCTTCGGTCACGATGGCGTCAAGCCGGATATCGTGCGGCTGCGGATAGATCGTCCGCAGCCGCGCACCCTGAAACCCGACCCCGATGGCAAACGCCGGCGGCTGTAGCACCGCCAGCGTGCGGTCAAAGTATCCGCCGCCATAGCCCAGCCGATAGCCTTTGCCATCCCAGCCCACCAGCGGAGCAAGGGCAATCGTCGGGATTACAGTGTCATCGGTGTCAGGTTCCAGAATGTTCCAGTGTCCGCGCCGCATCGGCATGTCGATGGTCCAGGGCCGGAACACCAATGGCGCGGCGCGAGCCGCCACCACCGGCAGTGCCATGGTCGCGCCCCCCCGCATCAGGCGCAGCATCCACGGGCGCAGGTCGGCCTCTGACTTGATCGGCCAATAGCCAGACACCACCTGCCCCTTCAGATCGCCAAAGCGTTCCGCCAAAAGCGCGTCCAGATGTTTGGCCAAGGCCTGTGCAATCGGCAACCGTTGCGCCGCACCGGGGCGTGCCTCCAACAAGGCACCCCGCTGCGCCTTGCGCCAGAGGGCCACATCCTGTGCCTGTTGCCTGTCGGTCGCCAGCGGATCGAAATAATCGGGTGCAATCTCGGCAGCCATACAGGGTGACGACGCGTAGCCGCCTGGACGGTCGGTATCAGACATGGACGATCTCTCCCTCGGGGTATTTCAAAACGCTCAGCCGGGATTCGGCCTCGGCCACGATCCGCCGCAACCGTTGGGCGGCGGGCACGATATCGGTGATGGCCTGAACACTTTGCCCGGCAAAATGCGGCATCGCTTCAAGATCTCCGGTGGTGTTGCGCAACGGTGAATCGGTGCTGTAGCGCAGGATCGGTCTTTCGCCCTCGTGTGCGATCACCTCATGCCCCAGTTGCGCCGGGTCATGACCCAGCTGACGGTACCCCAGTGCATGCGTGACGCTGTTGCCGATCACCCGGACCGCCGCTTGAGCGGGCCAGTTCAGCACGAACACATCGGTCAACACCGTGTCGTCTGCCTGCGCCGTAACCACGTTGCGCTTGTGCGTATCATGGGCAAAGGATTCGTCCGTGGCCAGAAAGGCCGTACCGCATTGAATGCCCTGCGCGCCCAGCGACAGTGCCGCCACCATTCCGGTGCCGGTGGCGATGCCCCCCGTGGCGACAACCGGGACCGGCGACAGCGCCGCCACCGCTTCGACAAAGGCCAGCGTTCCGGTGCGGCCATGCACATGCCCGCCCGCCTCGACTCCCTGCGCGATCAGCACATCCGCCCCCGCATCCAATGCCGCCTGCGCCGCATCCAGCGTGCCGACCTGATGCAGCACCAGACAGCCCGCCTGTTTGACCCGTACCACGGCATCAGGCACGACATCCCAGAAAAACGTGAATGCGGGCACCTCCAGCGCAAGGCATCGATCGATCTGGCGGTCCAGCAGCCCCGGTTCCGTCGCCGCCGGGATCAGATTGACTGCAAAGCGGCGATCCGTGGCCGCCCGCAGCGCCGCCACCTCGGCTGCGATCAATTCCGGGTCTTCGCGCACCATGCCCAACATGGCGAACCCGCCCGCATTGGCCACTGCCGCTGCCAGCTCCCATCTTGAAACACCGCCCATCCCGGCCAGCAAAACGGGGACGTCACATCCCAATTGATCGCATAGCGGGGTATGCAAAACCGATGTTTTCATCTGAGATCCTCTCGGATGTGCCGTCTGTGCAATGGAGAATCCCACAAAAGCACATACGCCCACGTCGCTGCCTGTGCGCGCTTGGCTCGAACCGCCTTGGCAAACTGCAGATCGGTCATGTTGGCATCCTCTTGCAGCAGATCACAAAACAGGAACCGCACCGCGGGCTGCACCGGCATGATCCTGCACCGCAAAATGCAGCGATCGCGCGATGCGCTCGGCGCGCTCGATCACATGGCGCGCACCGGTGGGCGAACAGGTTTCACCAGCTGTTTCGCGAAACAGCTCCAGCCAGCGCTCGAAGTGCTCCCAGGTCACCGGCAGCGTCTGATGGGCCGGCACCGGTGCCCCGTGATATCGCCCGGTCATCAGGGCAACCGAAGACCAGAACGCCACCATGCGCTCCAGATGCGGCCCCCAATCGTCGATCCGACCGGCAAAGATCGGGCCCAAAACCGGATCGGCGCGCACCTTTTCATAAAACCGATGAACCAACGTCGTGAGGCGTTCGTCATCCAGACCGGTCTCGGCCATCAGCGCCGCCGTCATAGCGGGCCGGGCCGACAGGATTTGCGGATTGTCGGACATGGGCGCGGGCCCTCCCTGCCTGGTAGCCCTGCGATCAGGGGTTGTCTTCAGACGTAATCCAGTCAATAAGTATTGTAAATACCAATTTAGTGGATTCCCCTTTGCGCCTCACCTCATTCACCGACTACGGCCTGCGCGCCCTGATGCGCATCGCAAGCGCACCCGAGCAGGGTTTTTCCACCGCTGAGCTGGCCGAGGAATTCAACCTGTCACGCCATCACCTCAGCAAGATCGTGCAGCGTCTTGCCCAAGGCGGCATCGTGACCACGCGGCGCGGCGGCGGCGGCGGTGCCCGGCTGGCACGGCCCCCCCAGCAAATCAGATTGGGCGAAGTCGTGCGGCTATTGGAACAGGATCAGGCGCTGGTGAACTGTTTCGAACGCGACGGGGGGGCATGCACCATCACCGGGTGCTGCAAGCTCAGGGCGCGGCTGCGCTCGGCCGACGCGGCCTTTCTGGCCGATCTCGACCGCTCGACGCTGGCCGACATCGCCCTGCCCCAGCTCGCACCCCAACCGACCTGAATTCTGGCCCCGCCCTCTTGTGAAAGGCAACTGACATGGACACCTGGCTTCCCTCTCTGATCACCGAAACACCGCAGGACGGCTATGATCTGGCCGTGAAACTGTCCCGCGTCGCGGTCAAGCTGACCCAGCCCGATGCCGAGATACGCGACCGGCTACGACCGGAATATGCCCAGGATGCCGAGGCGCTGATCGCCGTCAGCCAGGTCGTCGCAACCCATTTCGCCACCGTCGCCGCAGCAAACGGGTATTGGAAACCGTCGAAATGATCCGAGTCACGCCAACTCCCGACGGGTTCACGGTCGACGCCGAGATCATCGGCAACGGCTTTGGCCTCGACCCGGAGCAGGTGCCGGGACTGATGCGGACAGGTCAAATCACCAGCCGCAGCGAAACCGGCGTCGATGCAGACGCCGGGCGTTTTCGGCTGACCTTTTTTTATGCCGGTCGCAGCCTGCGGCTGACGGTCGATCCCCAGGGGCGCATTCTGTCACGATCGTCCTTTGACAGCCCGATACGACCCGATACCGCCACGACACGATAAGGCCCTGCCCGACTCGGCCCCGTCCAAGCAGAGCATGCGAATCTGCGACCGCGCCGATGTCGAAATTCAGCGAATTCAGGCACCAAGGGCACCGACCCGCACCTTTTTTCCACAAATATTTAGACCGCAATGAAAAGTTGTGTAAAAAATCATTTGTGCAATTGTTGGGAACAATGCGGGGGAGATATGCAATGGGTGATTTGATGCGGCTGCTGGGTACTACACTTGTTTTGGGGCTGGCGGCCCTGCAACCTTTAGCGGTCAGCGCCCAAGTCACCGAACCGGCTACACAGGATGACACCGCCGCCCTGTCCGAACAGGCGGCCTCGTTCCGGCGCATCATTGCCCTGCTTGAAGAAGACATCGCCGCGCTTGAGGAAGATATCGCCAACGCCACAACCGAGCGCGAAGCGCAGGCCGAGCAACTGAAACAGGCCCAGGATGCCCTGGATCAGGCAGATGCGGCTCGTGCCGCCGCAGTCGAGGCCCGCAACGCGGCAGCGGCCGACCTGGCCGATCTGACGGCGCAAAGGGACGCGCTGACCGCCGATATCGACAGCGCCCGCCAACAGCTGCAAAGCCTGCGCAGCGAAGCCGACAGCACCCGGGACGCCAGCGTGCAGCACGCTGACCTGACAGCCGAAATCAAAGCAAAAGAGGCGCAGTTGGCCGAGGTCGCCGAAACCCTCAACGCCGCCCAGGCCGAAATGGCGCGCGCTGAATCTGACCGGGAAGAAGCCCGCGCACAACGCATGCAGATCCAGGACGAGGTCAACCAGTTGAACGACCAATTGTCCAAGGCCAGGGACGAGCTTGAGCAGATCGAAAACGACAACATACGACTCGCCACAGCCGGTGCTGAGGTCGAAACGGCGATGCAAGCCACCGCTGCCGCAAAGTCGGAGGCCGAAACCGCCCTGGCGACCCTGACAGCACAGTCCGACAACCTGCGCGCCCAGATCGAGACGGATCAGCAGACCCTGGCGGGCATGACGGAACAATCCGAAGCCCTGCGCAATCAGATCGAAACCGGCCAACAAGAACTTGCAGCGCTGACAGCAGATCTGGATCAACAGCGCACGGCCCTCGACGCCGGTCAGGCCGAACTGACCGCGCTGGAAACCCGCCGCGCCCAGGTCCTGGCCGAGTTCGACCAAACCGGGACGCAATCGACCGCCCTTGCCGATCTGCAAGACCGGATCGCACAGCGCAAAGCAGAGATCGCAGCGATGGAAGTGCGCGAAACCGAACTAACCGACCGCATCCAAACCCTTCAGACCGAGGCGCGCAACGCCGAAGAGCGCATTGCCACCCTCGCGGCGCAAGAGGCACAGTCGCAGGAGGCGGCGACAGCCAAGGCCGATGAACTGGCCCGGATTGAGACCGCAATTTCCGCCGCAACTGCTGACCGGCAATCCGCCGAGGCGGAACGAGATGCCGTTCTGGCCGATCTTGAACAGGCACTGGCGGACCGGAAAACTCAACTCGCCAACGCGGATCAGGCGCTGGCCGAAAAGGCCGATCTGGCAACTGCGGCCGAAGCCAGGCTGACCGAGACCCAGACCCGGTTACAGTCCGCGCAGGCGACATTGGCAGATACCGAGCAACAACAAGCCGACCTGACCGAACAGGTCGCTGCATTGCAACGTGATCAGGCGCAGGTGCAGCAGGAACTGGAAAAAAAGACTGCCGAGATGGCCCAGGCGGACATCGCCTCATCCGAGCGTCAGGCTGCGCTGGAAGAACAGAACGCGGCGTTGGCGCAGGCCGCCGAACAGGTTGAATCGGCCAAAACCGAACTTGCCGAACTGCAGACGAGCCTGGACCAACGCCAGGCCGCATTGGACGCCGCGCAGGCGGCGCTTGCACAAACCGCACAGCAACAGACGGATCTGTCCGCCCAGGTCGCCAGTTTGCAAGAGCAACAGGCCAGCCTGAAAAGCGACGTGCAGGTCAGTCAGGAAAGCCAGTCCGAAGAGGTGCAACAACTGCGGTCCCGACTGGCCGATCTGGGACAAAAGGAACAGACCAGCCGCGCGTCTCTGGCCGAAACCCAGGCCCAATCCGACGCATTGAAACAACAGCTTGAAGACGGGCGGGCCGCAATCGCAGACCTGCAAGCCCAGCGTGACCAGATGCAGGCCGGACTGGACGATCTGGCGAGTGCACGCGCCGACAGCGAAGCCCGGCTGGCCGCCCTGCAACAGCAGATCGCAGCGGCACAGGCCCGCTTGCCGGCGGCCCAGACCGGCACACCGACACCGCCCTCCGTCCCGCCGTCTCCGCCCCCGGCGGTCGGCGACGCCCGCCCGCCCGCCGTGGTTGCCGCAGCGCTTCAGGCTGCTCCGGGCTTGCCGTCCTCGGGCAGTGTCCAGGTCGGACGGCTGCAGACTCTTCTTGTCCAGGGGGCGTGCCCGATCGACGCCCTGCGGGAGTCTTTTGGCTCGATCAACCGGCAGACCCTTGTCTCGCTGGTCCGATCTCTGGGTCCCTGCTGACGCATTGAACTGATTGAATTGGAGTAGAAAATGAAACCCGCACGCATATTCCTGTTACAGACCCTGGCGCTTGTCGCCACGCTGACCTGCCTATTGACGCCCGCTCAGGCGCAGGGGTTCGAAAAGAACATCCTGACGGGCGGACCCAGCGGCACCTATATCCAGTTCGGTCGCAACATCAGCGACGCCGCCGCCAAATGCGGCATCACCCTGAACGTGCACGAAAGCGCCGGCTCGCTGGAGAACTTTCTGGGCGTGCGCAAACGCCGCTTTACCCAGCTGGGAATCGTCCAGTCCGACGTTCTGGAGTACCTCAAGACCTTTGCTGCCGACGATCCTGGCGTGGCACGCGCGATTCTGGGCGTTCGAATCGCCTTTCCGCTTTACAACGAAGAAGTCCATATCCTGGCCCGCCGCGACCTGAACTCGCTGGCAGATCTGAACGGCAAGACCGTCGCCATCGGCGTCGAAGACAGCGGCACCTTTCTGACAGCCTCGCTGGTTCTGGACCTGGCTCAGGTCAACCCGGAGGAACGGCTGTCCATCAATGCCGAGGATTCGCTGGCCGCCCTGCTGGCCGGTCAGATCGACGCGTTCTTCTACGTGGCTGGCGCACCGACCAAGATCTTCCAGTCGCCAGAAATCGATGCCGAACGCTTTCATCTTCTGCCAATCAACGACCCCACCCTGCAAGCGGTCTATCAACCCGGCGTGATCCCGGCCGGATCCTATCCGTTCCAGCAACAGGCGGTGGACGTGATCGCGGTCAAGGCGGTTCTCATGACCTATGAATACGACCCCGGCCGCAACCCCTATCATCGCGCCAGCTGCAAGGCGGTTTCCGACATCACCAATGTGATCGCCACCCGGTTCAACGAACTGCGCGAAACCGGCCACCCGAAATGGCAGCAGGTTGACCTGAACGATCTGCCGCCGGGCTGGAACATCGGTGCCTGTGTGAACGCCGGCCTTGATCCCAACTATACTCTCACATGTGAAGGCGACGCCCCGCCCGCCCTGCCACAGGCGACACCTGAAAGTGCCGCAAATTCGGCCTATCGGAAACGGATCTGCGCGTCGATCGGCTGTTGACGCGTTTCGACTTTAGAATGAGCCACTGCATATCGCGCTGAAATGTCTGCTTCCAAGGCCGCGACAGGCGTCCAGGGTTCAAGCCGACCTGTCTAGACTGCGCTGAGACACCCGCGCCCGGCCCCGATGGTCCGGGCGTTTTTCAGGGCGCGGGCAAGGTCACCGTGATTGCGCCGGGCAACGGTGGTACGCCGTCCTGCCCCGCGACCGGCCCCAGTTTGACCGCCGCTTGGGTGCCGAACAGGTCGGCAACTAACTTTGCGATCTCACGGTCGGTTTCATAGGCATGGGTGATCGTCGGCGCGACCGCGTTTCCGCCTTCCCCGCTGCGGGTGCTGAACTGAAAACCAGCCGACACCAGCCTCTCGGTCGCCAGCGTTTTCTGCGCGGGCGAAATGTCTGCGGGCAACAGGACAGTAACCTGCGGCGCAACCGGTGCAGGATCGTCAGAACCGGTTTGCGGATCAGCCCCCAACGGCTGCCACGCCGAAGCGGCATAGCGCCCGCCGACCGGATCAACGGCCAATACCCGCCAGATGCGCGCTTTGCCCAGATCATCGACCCGCTGTGCCGACAGTTTTTGTGGTGCCAGACGTCGTGCCGGGCCATCGGGCGTCTCGGCCAGTTCGACCAGATACAGCGGCGCATCGGCACCGTCACCTCCGGTCCAGATCAGTTCGCCGCCACCATCGGCCAACGGCCCGCCCAGCACCGGACGGGGTGCGGCCAGATCGCCGGTTTCCGGCGGCCCCAGTTCCGCCAGACGCCGCTTGCCGCTGCGCAGATTGGGTCCGGAAAGCTCGTACCACGCCCGTGCCAGGGCCAGGTCGCGGGGCACTCCGTCGCCGGTCTCATACAGCTGCCCAAGATAATACGCCGCCCGCGCCTCGCCCCGCAGGGCCGCACGGGCATAATCCAGCGGCGCGCCTGCCCCACCGTCCAGGGCCCGCTCCAGCAACGCCGCCCCACCGGGGTCTTCCAGCGGGGTCAGTGGCAGGTTCCGGGTCTCGTCCAGGGCCGGGGCGGGCTCGCCGGGCGTCTGGATCGGGGCCGTAGCCGGGGAGATTTCCGGCGCCGTCACCAGGTCCGGAGTTGCCGGCATCTGTGGCGCCTGATTACGGTCTTGCGGCAGAATCGCGCTATAGATCACAGCCCCCGCCAGCAACAGCGCCAGCGCGGCATCCAACCCATGGTCTATCGCTGCCAGTGTCAGGTTCCGTGCCGCCGGGCGCGCCGAGGACGAGCCCAAAGCGACCCCGGTCTCGGAGGCCCTTGTCTCTACTGGGATGGGCTGGTCCGGGTCTTGGTCGCCCGTATCGTGTTGCGACACCACGTCGGCAACCGCCGAACCTTCGGGCTGCTTAACCGAGGCCACCCGGTCAAAGAGTTCCGGAAGATCCACCAGTTCGGAGTCATCCAGCCGATAGGGCCTATCGCCCTCATCCGACTTCTCGGCCCTTGGCGGATCCTCTTCGATTTCGACTGCGGCATCCTCACCGGCATTGCCGGTTCCGGTCTGGGCCGTGTCCTGTTGCGCACCACTTGGACGGGCCAGCCTGGATGCCATGACCGATTCCATGATCTCGGCTTCTTCCGGCTGGGCTGTCTCGGGATCGGCCTGTTCCGCAAGCTCGGTGACAGAGCGATCCCTGGCGATCAGGGGCTGATCTTCTGGGTCATTTTGCAGCGGTGGATGGGTCACCAACCGGATCCGCTGTGCCCGCTGGCCTGACCGGCCAATGGTCACGGGGCTCGATGGCAGCGGCGCATCGCGGGGCGGTGTCACCTCGGTCCCCTCTGCGGTCAGGGTCACCGGCAGATGCGCCATCATCCCGTTCTCTGCGGCCTCGGCAAGAAATGTGTCCAGATAGGCGGAATCGATCGTGTCTACCTCGTCGCCAAATGCCGCAACCAGTGACAGTTCGCAGACCACATTGATCAGCCGCGGCACACCGCCCGACACCTGGTGAACGCGCATCAGCGCGCCGTCATCGAAAATGTCGCGGGTGGCCCCTGCTACCTTCAACCGGTGACGCACATAATTGACAGTGTCCTCGGCGGACATCGCCCCCAGATGAAACGCCGCGCCGACCCGCTGGGCGATCTGGTTGTTGTTGGGTTGTCGCAACCGGTCGCGTAACTGCGGCTGGCCGACCAGAAACAGCATGAACAACGAATCCTTGCCAGCGTTGATGTTGGTCAACATGCGCAACTGTTCCAGATCGGGGTCCGAGACGTTCTGCGCCTCGTCCACGATCAGCACACAGCGCCGCCCGGCGGCATATTCCGATACCACAAAATCCTGAAACACCCGGAACAGCGCGACCTCGCTGCCGCTGGCCTTTAGGTCAAAGGCGTTCAGGATCCACTGGTACAGCCCGCCCATGCCGCTCCAGTAATTCGAGATCAGCCCCACGGTCATATCCGTCGGAGCCTCTTCGAGAAACTGTTGCAGCAAGGTGGTCTTGCCCGCACCGACATCTCCGGTCACAACGGTGATCGGCACCAGTTGTTCGATCCCGAATGCCAGAATGCTGGCGGCACGGCGATGCTGCTTGTTCCAATAGATGAAAGCTGGATCAGGGGTGATCTTGAAGGGCAGCGCGTTCAGGCCAAAAAAAGATTCATACATGGCGCGATCCCGACACCCAGTGCAACCCTGACCGATCTGTCCCCCGAATAAGCAGCGACATACATCCTCCGGCCATCAATTAGCCGCACCACCCTAGCAACCGCTGCGCCGGGAAACAATCGTGGCGGCAAATGCACCACATATATCAATAAGGCACCAACTGCGGCCTAGCTGTGATCCTCCACCATTGCCGCCAGCCCTTCGCGATAGGTCGGGTACAATAGGTCGACCCCCAGATCGCGCTTGATCCGGTCGTTTCGGACCCGCTTGTTTTCGGAATAGAAACTGCGCGCCAACGGGGTCATCTCGACCTGATCAAAATCCTGCGCTGGGGGCAGCGGCAAACCCAGCAGCGCTGCGGCATGTGCGATGACCTCCTGCGGCGGGGCCGGGTCATCGTCGCACAGGTTATAGACCGCGCCGGGATCGGGCCGGGCAATCGAGACCGCCAGGGTCTGCGCAATATCATCGACATGGATACGCGAAAACACCTGCCCTGGCTTGATGATCCGTCGTGCGGTGCCATTTCTCACCTTGGCAAATGGTCCGCGACCGGGACCGTAAATGCCCGCCAATCGAAAGATATGCAGCGGCAGGCCTTCAATCGCGGACCAGTCTTTCTCCGCCTGCACCCGCCAGCGGCCCCGGCGCGTGCCAGGGGTCAGCGGCGTGGTTTCATCGACCCAGTCCCCGCCATGGTCGCCATATACCCCCGTTGTCGACAAATACCCGACCCAACGCAGATCGGCAGCGGCGAGCCGCTCGCGCAGCGCCTGCAACACCGGGTCGCCATCGGCGCCGGGCGCAACCGACACCAGAAGATGGGTGGCCTCATCCAGCGCCTCACTGAGCGCGGAGTGGCTGTTCCCAGCCGGAAACACCAGCGTCTCAACGCCGGAGGCACGCAACGCAGGTGCCTTGTCTTCCGACCGGGTGGTGCCGATGATACGCCAGCCGCGTGGCAGAAGACGGCGCGCCAATGCTTGCGCCGAATATCCGTGTCCAATCGAAAGCAGGGTTTCAGTCATGCCCCTAGATTGTCCGGACCAACGCCAAATACAAGAGCCGCGCGATGGGTGTTTTGACGCGGACCCTCGCAACGCCGCTTGCTCCGCCCCCCGGTTGGGCATTGACGGACAAATCTGGTGAGGTCCGGATTTCGCCTTATCGCAAATGGATTTATCCTGCGGCTTCCGTGACCTATATACCAAGAGCCGCGCAACGATTATGCGCCGTGTATGCGCCGTGCGATACGGATTTGGATTTCTGTAATCTGGCGGTCGACGTCCCGCACCATGAGCGACGGCCCCAGGTGTTTCCGGCGAGTCCCCGGCAATCCGCCAGGGAAGCGGTACAGCCGTCGACGTTTGCCGCTCGGCAGTGGCGGCCAAGCCATCCCGGGATCGAACCGGATTGAAAGCGGTCCACACCGCGACTACGCGATGTGGGATGACCCGTTTGTGGTCTTGCCCTTCGTAGGAGCAAAGCGGCACATGACATCCAGGTATCGTGCTGGATACGTGACATGTATCCCCATTAGCCGTTTGGGCGGCTTAACCCTCGACCGTCCAACCCGCTGGGTCACTCGCACTCTCGCAAGGCCCTGAAAGCGCTGGGTTAGTGATGAACCGGCCATCTTAAACCAAAGGCGCGAGGCCCATGAAATAACGCCGCGAACCGGGTCAAGTGCGCGCGGGTGCCGTGTTCCTTGCGATCAAAGGCCTAGCCGCGCAATTCACCGCCTGTGGCCTTGGCCACTTTGTCAACGATCTTGGCGCTGACCGCTTCGATATCCGACTCTTTCAGGGTTTCCCGGGTCGGCTGCATCCGGACCGTTACGGCGAGAGATTTCTTGCCTTCGCCAAGGTTGCCTCCGATGTATTCGTCAAACACCCGAACGCTTTCAATCAGCGCCTTGTCGGCCCCCGAGGCGGCATTGACCAATGTCAGCGCCTCGACGCGCGCATCCACCACAAAGGCGAAATCACGCTCGACCGCCTGCAAGTCCCGCAGCACGAGCGCGGGGCGGGTGGCACCGCTCTTGCGTGGCAAAGGCACCTCATCGGGCCAGATGGAAAAGGCCATCGCAGGCCCTTTGATATCCATCGCAGCCAGAACCTTGGGGTGCAGCTCGCCGAATATGCCCAATACCTTTTTTGGACCGAGACAGATCTGACCATGTCGGCCCGGATGCCACCATTCACGCCCATTGCGCAGGATCTGCACTTTGGCGGGGGCACCGATCGCGGCCAGAACCGCCTCGGCATCCGCCTTGATGTCGAAAACGTCGACCGCGCGCGCGGCGCCCTGGACATCTTTGGGACCGTTACGCCCAATCAGTAGCCCGGACACCATGCTGCGCTGTTGGCCCGGCTCTCCGCCATGAAACGCCGGGCCGACCTCGAACAAGGCAAGATCCATGAATCCGCGCGCTTGGTTGCGTGCCGCCGCCAGCAGAAGGCCGGGCAACAGGTCCGGGCGCATATGGCTCATTTCCGAACTGATAGGATTTTCCAGCATGCTGGCGTCATCGCCGCCGCCGAAAAGCGCCGCGCTGGCCTGATCAATAAAGGAATAGGTGACGCATTCGTTGTAACCCAGCGCCGCACAGCTGCGCCGGGCGGCTTGGTGACGCCGTTGCGTCGGTGTCATCACCGGGCGTGGCACACCTGGCGTCAGGCGCGGCAGGGGACGGCCCTGCAACTGGGTCAGGGACGCAACGCGCGCAACTTCTTCGACCAAGTCCGCTTCGCCCTGCACATCGGGGCGCCAACTGGGGACATGGGCCATATTACCCTCAAGCCTAAATCCCAGGCGGGTCAGCGTCTGGCGCTGCTCGCTCTCGGGAATCCGCATCCCGACCAGGCTCTGAACCCGCTCGGCATCCAGCTTGTAGGCGCGGGAATGATCGGGCACAGCGCCGGCGATTACCACATCGGATGCCTCGCCGCCGCACAGGTCCAGGATCATCTGCGTTGCCAGCTCCAGCCCCTCCAGGGTGAATTGCGGGTCAATACCACGTTCAAACCGGTACCGCGCGTCCGAGTTGATTTTCAGCGCCCGGCCCGTGAGCGCGATCTGAACATGATCCCAGAACGCACTTTCCAAAAAGACATCCACCGTGTCCTCGGTGACACCCGTTTCCTGCCCGCCCATGATTCCAGCAATGCTTTCGGGGCCGTTGTCATCGGAAATGACCATCATGCCCTTAGCGATTGTATAGGCTTTTTCGTCCAGCGCCGTGAGGGTCTCTCCGCCCATGGCCCGATGCACCCGTAGCCCGCCAGCCACCTTTCCCGCGTCGAACACGTGCAGAGGGCGGTTTCGGTCGAAGGTGAAATAGTTGGTAATGTCGACCAGCGCCGAGATCGGTCGCAGCCCGATGGCCCGCAACAGATCTTGCAGCCATTGCGGCGAGGGCCCGTTTTTGACGCCCCGGATCACCCGACCGCTGAACAGCGGGCAACCATCCAGCGTATCCGCCTCGATGGTCACCGGAACCGGGCAAGGGAAATCTCCCGGAACGGGTGCATAGTCGCGCGACTTCAACGCGCCAACGCCGCGTGCCGCCAGATCACGGGCAATACCCTGCACCCCCAGCGCGTCGGGCCGGTTCGGCGTTATCGCGATCTCGATCACAGGATCGACCTTGGCCGGATCGTTTTCCATCAGCCAATCGACGAACCGTTCACCAACCTCGCCGCTGGGCAGTTCGATGATGCCGTTATGTTCGTCTGACAGTTCCATCTCACGTTCGCTGGCCATCATACCAAAGCTCTCGATGCCGCGAATCTTGCCGACGCCGATGGTGATGTCGATACCCGGCACATAGACGCCGGGTTTGGCGACCACGACAGTGATACCCTCGCGCGCATTGGGAGCACCGCAGACGATCTGCAGTTCACCTTCGTCGGTGGCCACCTTGCAGATCTTCAGGCGATCGGCCTCAGGGTGCTTTTCCGCATACATGACCTTGCCAATAGTGAAATCGGCCAGCCGCGCTGCCGGATTGGTCACCTCTTCGACTTCGAGCCCCAGATCCGTGAGCGCGTAGACGATCTCGTCTAAGCTAGCTTGGGTATCCAGATGGTCTTTCAACCAGGAAAGCGTGAATTTCATGCGACAGGCCCCTGCGCTGGAAAATGCGTCGGACTGGCAATGGCAAAGATTGACCCAAGGTGCAAGCAATAGGGCGCTATGTGGGGCAGGCACAGGCAATAAGGGTATGGTGACCGGGAACGATCAGACAGATAGACAGGGGTGTTGCATTCGACCGAATTTCCCAGTAACCACGCGGCAGTTAATTTGCGGTTGCTGCAAATGCAGCCTAGCGATTGCCCCTATAGCTCAGCTGGTAGAGCAACTGATTTGTAATCAGTAGGTCCGCGGTTCGAGTCCGTGTGGGGGCACCATTTTTATCCAGATAAATCAGATAGTTATCGCGAAAACCAAATGACTTGGTTTTACAGTTTCGGACCCTAAGGTCGAATTTTGAGATTTTTCGTGAATCGTGATCGAATGTTACAGTTTGGAGCGATTTTAAAGCGATAACAGCTCATCTATCCTCAGTTCCCGCCCATTCGTATCAACAAACCGATCAAGGCTGATGTCCCCCGATAGAAAGATGTCAGCCTTGCGCTTGCCCATGACCTCTTCGACAAAACCACGCGGCTGACGGCGCAACCATTGCTCATAGGATGGTTCGACCACATCGTCCCCGCTTACGAATACGGGCACCATGACCGAACGGCAGTTGAAATGTGCCGGGGGTCGTGGCCCTTCGAAGGGTTGATAGACCTCGCCAGACCGGGCGCGACAGATCGCGGATGTCTTGCCATCCAGAACCGATGTCCACCGCAAGCCGCGCAGGTCATCAAGATCAGCGCTTGCCACATTGTCCAGAACAGTTGCCTGAGCGTGGGCGTAGATAGTCCGCGCGGTGCCCAGTACATATTTTGCCGTGCGGGGGAAAACGGTTTGCCGCAAGCCGCCTATCACTTGGCCGACACCTTGCCCCGCTGTGACCGCAGAGCGCACCAGACGCGCCGTGCGGGTCGTGTCGGACGATTGCAGCGCGGCCAAGTGCCCATCGACGGTCATCCGCGTTCGCCACGTGGCAGATCAGCAGGAACAGGCGGCTTCGCCGCCTGATCTGCAAATCAACCCTGATTTTCCGAAAGGGAAGTCAGAAAAATCGAAACCAAAGGCAGTGCGATGTGGCGTTCAGGGACACAAAAAAGGAAAGGTTCTGTCGCAAATGGAAGAACTATGTGTCGCCTGACAAAAGGGAAGTGGCGGACCGAGGAGGAAGCGGTGTTCTCCCTGTTTCCAACGGCTTGACCCGTCGAACCGCCCCCGAAACCCCCTTTGAAACATCACAACAAAGCGCGCCTCTGTCGAACTACGTTCCGCATACATCGCAAGCGGTCAAGTTCGTCGTGAAGTGTATCGCCGCGCTCGACGAATACGATATTGAGGAATTGGCTAATGAAATCTGGAATGAAGCCGACCAAGAGCTTGCGGACAAACTGCGCGAGGAAAGCAGTATCAACCGCGAAGTCTATGGGTCCAAGTCCCTGTTTGCCGAGGTCGCCGAGGAATACCGCCGCAACCGGGCGGATGATCCGCATCCTGAAATCGAGTGCGATCTTCCTGATTTTGACGATCCCGATTTTCTGACCAAGCTGCACACCGACAACGCGCCTCTGGCCGATAGAAAGCAGCTTTTTGTCCGGTTGTGGAATGGATTTGAGAATGAGGACAAGCGGGCCTTCATGTCGCGTGTGGACCCGAACGGCGTGTTCCGGCAGGTGGCGGCATGAGCGACTTTGACAACGTGACACCGATGCGAAGCGATCCGGCGCTATTGAAGCCGAAAGCCAAGGCATTGCTGGCGGCGGCAACATGGGCGGGAAATTTTGAGCCGTCCTTGGACCGGGATTATCTCGTCAAGGGTTGGTTGGATAAGGGAACGCTCACTGTTGTCTTTGGCCCGTCCAACGTGGGTAAATCGTTCTTTGCGCTCGACTTGGCGCACCACATTTCCAAGGGCGAAGCATGGGGCAATCGCCGGGTCAACAAGGGCAATGTTCTCTACATCGCGGCGGAGGGCGGGTCGTCCTTCCCGAACCGGGTTTCCGCTTTGGATGATCCCGAATTTTGGGTCATTGCCGCGCCGGTGACCTTCGCGGGCAAAGCATCCGATGCGCCCTCAATGGTCGAAATGGTGCAGCACTTGGCATCACAAACGGGCCGGTTTGATCTCATCGTGGTTGATACCTTGTCTCGCGTGATGGGTGATGGCGATGAAAACACCGCGCCGGATATTGCTGATCTGGTCAGAAATCTCGATGTGCTGCGTCGGGGAACCGGATCGAATATCATGCTGATCCACCACTCCGGCAAGGATGTTGCGCGTGGTGCCCGTGGTCACTCGTCCCTGAGGGCTGCGGTTGATACCGAAATCGAGCTGACCCGTGATGAGCTGGGGGTGATCACCGCAGAGGTGACCAAGCAGCGGGACGGACCTACCGGCTATAAGTTCAACTATTCCCTGCGCCAGATTGAGCTTGGCCGCGATCAGGATGGTGATCCTGTCACGACATGCCTTGTAGAACCGAGCAAAGATGCAAAGAGTGATCGATTGGGAGTCAGCGGCCCGGCTCTTGCCGCTCTCAATGTCCTAGAAGTAATTCTTCAAGAGCGTGGTGAATGCTTGCGCGACCCCAGATATCCCGGCACGCCATGCATTGCTCACAAAGACTGATTGGAAGATTGTGTTAACAGTGGTCAACTATCCACCTCGCAAAAGCGCGAAACCCACCGGCGGGTTTTTAATCGGGAAGTTAAAAACCTGAAAAAAATGCGGATTGATCTGCGTTCGTGACGATCTAGTTTGGCGGCTCGATAATTCTAATAGGCTCTGATCTTGGCCCCCGGGTCCAGTCAGTAAGGGAGGGCAGCAGGTCGACACAATAGTTTGGTTGTTTACCTGAAGCTCTCCTTACCAAATGCTGCATGTCCCAAGCATTCCGACTATCGGGCGTTGCTGCTAAACGCGGTGAGTGCAGGGGGCCTCGTGGTGCTAGAAGCTAGGGGCTGCCAAGTAGACGATGCTGTCGACACTACTTTCCGCCCAGTAGGTCTTTTAGATTTAGATCAATCTTAACCGAAACGATTTGGGACAGCTTGGTAATAAGCCCTTCACTAGGCCGAACCTTTATCGTTTTGCGAAAGGCTTCTCCCCCTTCGGACAGTTCGGTTGTAAACTCCCCTTCCATGACATATCCCTCGATTTTTAGCTGAGCCATGGTTTCACGCAAATTTTCAGCATCAGGAACGATAGTGTTCTTCGACAACTCATGCCCCTGAACCTGTGCCAAATTGAAGCTGGCTGCGATATCTTCTTCCGACGATACGTTTCGGTCGATTAAACCAAGCGCGAGACGGTCGGTTGGAGGAAAAAAGTACTGAAAGATGTCAAGATCCTTTAGTCGCGACTGGATTTCATCGATTTGTTTGTTTTTGTGAAAGAGCTCCCAATCTGCTTCCGTTAATTCGTAAGTCGGAATTGGACAAATGCCCTGCGCTCTATCGCCAGCCAAATTGTCCACCTGAGAAAATTGCGTAAGTACGTCAGCCGCAGATTGCAGGTAGTTGCCGTCGACGGGCGAAGAAACCTTTCCCCAATCAAATGCAATGAATTGGTCGACCACACTTAGGACAATGGTGCTAATTCTCAGGGAACTCATCTTTACCCCCGTAAGCAGTCCTTTCGCTTCTGGGCCTAACATCTCAGTGAGTTGATCTTTACCATCTTCACCGGCTTGGAAAAGCTCTACTGCTTGAAGAAGCTTGCCTAATTCCAGAGCTCCACTTTCGGTAAAGAACATGCTTCGTGCTGCGTGCGCCAAATCTATCGCAAGAGGTCTTGCCACTAAGACCCTCATACTAGGCATCGTGGCCTGCACATCACCCCTCATAAGCGCTGAAATGCGTGGATTGAATTCGCTCGATACGAGGACGATACGTTTGCCCTTATCATCAACTCCGATAGCTTCGACGGGATGAACCAGCCCGCTCGCCCCTATGATTTCCTTTGCACCGCGGTGCTCCGTGCCCAACGCTGTGCAGAATGCGTCCCAAATTGGGGGGGTGTCTTCGATTTCTTCGCTCATGGGGTCGATTTTTCCACCGACTATTCAAATGATATTTGTATCTGCGATGGCAGGTTAGAGCGGTAACCGGGATTGTCGAGGCTACATCGTCGAGCTTCCCCATCAAAATAGACCCATCGGATATCGATCAGAGACCACCCAGAATACCGCTTATCGCTGGGCTACTAGCGTCTGCGACAGCTAGGTCGAAGGGTGAAAGGTCTGCGCAATCGGTGTTCGCTGTTTGCGTCCACCGCCACCCGACAGGACGCGTCCAACTGAGCGTGATATGCGAGTTTTGGTGGGGAAGAGAGTGCCAACCGCACCATTGGGGGCTCTGCGAGTCCTCTCCGTGACTCTTGGGGCTGTTCCTGGAGCGTGGGACGCTGGCCTATCAAGCAAGCCGCAAATTTCCAATACAGACCATGAGAGCGGTCCGCCGCTAAGCGAGTCACTGAGCGCGGGTTATGCGGCTTGGCGGGAAAGGGGGCCGGAGGGGCCTAGAGGCGCTCTGTAAGTCCTCTCTGCGGCTCTCAGAGCTAATTCTATTGCACAGGCCCCCATAGATCGCGGCATGCGGCGGATTCACCCTCCAAACAATAAGAGTTTCGCATGGGCAAGCTGCCGAGATCAACTAATGTCTTGCACGATTTGTCTGTTGCTCTGGTCCCTACGATAAGGTGCGGCTGGCTCGTGGTCGCATTTGAAAATCGGGACAAGCACAAAGTCTCAGGGTGTAGACCGGGACAAGGGGGACCCCCCTAAAGGGGGGTACCCTCCCCCCCTGTCCCACTCCACTATCACCGGGACAGGGTGGGACAGAGTGGGACAGGATCGTTTTGTCCCGCTTTGATCGGAGGTATGCGAACCGGTTGGTGATAGGCGTCGAGTGTTGGGTTTGGCTTGCGTAGCGTGCTGACGGAGCGGGGTGGCGCGCGCGGTCATTTTTTACCTCATCGAAGGGGCGGCTTGACAGCCTTGGGTCCTTCCCGGCCCCTTGGCTCATGCGGGTAATTCGCGCCCCATGTAATTGCTGTATATGGGGTATTATAATACCTACAGATTTGGGTTGTTGTTGTTGATCTGGTTGGCGGGGTGGCGATCAGAATGCACACGCGATCCAAATTGCCGCTGGCTGCGGCAAATAGGGCGGCGGGCACGCATGGCATCGGCCTCCCATACGCCGCCGGGTTGCTTTTCGTGGTCGATCACTGGGGCGTGCGGTGCTGAGTTGGGATTAGTGATGCCGTTTGGGATTAGCTTGGGATTAGCTAAAATCGTTAATCCCAAGCCTAAACCGTTGATTTAATTCCCATTTACTGCACTTTTTTCTCATTTGGGACTATGGGATTAGTTTTCCCCTATATGTAAGGGAAAAATAAAAAATATGACAGAATAATGGCGCTCCACATAGAGAGGCCTCAAAACCTATTCCCAACAATCCCCCAATCCCAAGCCCGAGGTTAAGTCATTGAAATAGGGTGATTTTCACCCTAAATCCTGAATTTCACTAATCCCAAGCCAATCCCAAATCAGGCCAGCTAATCCCAACCTTGGGACTAAAGCCGCTCAAACTCCCGCGCGCGGCTTGCCGCTGAGGCGCGTGCACCCAGATCATTCCACTCTTGTCGAATGCCGGTGCCGCCCGCAAGGCGGCAGCGTACCGGTGTTAGGAACGTGCAAGGCGAACTCCTGCGCCGCCACCGTTCTCCGGAATAAAAACTACGCCACCATCTTCAAGTGTCCGCTTGAGGCACGCAACTGTCGAGGTGCGCGTATCTGAGCCATTTTCAATGCGGGAAATCGTGTTTGCGGTGATCCCGGATTTTTCCGCTAGGTCGCGCACCGACCATTTTAGCGCGGCGCGTGCCATTCGAAGCTGTTCTGCGTTCATTGTGCATTTGTCCAAATTTGTGTTGACATCACCCCTATGTGTGATGGTAATTTGTACAGTATCACCTTAAAAGGTGTGAAACAACAAATATGGAATGCTGACATGAAATTTGCTGAAACGGCTGAATACGAAGAAAACCTGATCAAACTGAAATCTTGGGCGCATGTCTTGGAGCTCGCCCTTCTCGCCCCTGATGGTGAGGTAACCTACCAAGGCCGGGATGCTCTGGTGAGGGTCGCCTGTGACCTCGCGCGGCTGGCGGTTGTCGTGGAATGTGACGCGATGAGCGCGGCTAAGCAGCTTCGCAGGATGAATGCTGTATAGTCTGCGGCGTGGGTGGCGCATGCCGGGTCGGGGATGCGCCGCGATCTTCCCTGATAGGAGGGCTGCTATGGTGTTCTATTTGAGCCCTGAACGGGAGCTTTGCAGACTCTGTCTGCTTTTCCTTGATATGCAGACAGAGTTTGCCTATATAGCAGTTATTGACAGCTAGATGAAAGCAAAAAGATGAAACTTGGACGAATGATTGAACTGGCCGGGGGCGGCAAGAGTGACTTTGACGGTGCGAAACGCCGTGAGGTGCTGCCGTTCAAACCGATAGGTAGCTACTCGTCTGCCGCCGATGGTATGGTGGGTGATTTCGCCCAATACGGGCCTTACACCCTTTTGCACGCGGTGCTGTTCAAGGTCTATTTGGACCTGACGCGCTCCGGCATGGTCGGCAAGGAGGCACAGGTATTCGCTCGCGCAGTCCGGCGATTTGGGGCTACTCCTCGCGGCATTTCGAGGGACGACTACAAGACGCCCAATTTCTTAGATCATGACGGCGATGATTTGTGGATCGCCCGTGAGGTGTTTACCGGAAATTATTTCTCAGACCCACGCGTTGGTTACACGAAAGGCGAATATTTCGAGGTTGAGTATTGGGCAGGCACGCGGGCCGATATTGATCAGTTCATCGCATTGACGAATGCCAGCCGTAGTGAGGATGAGCGCGAAACCATGTCGCTTCACCTCTACAACTTTTCGAAAGCGGTCCGCGAGGTTCGCGGCAAGGCCGCTGCCCTTGGCATGATTGAGGCCCACGACAAGGGGCCTTTCGACGCGCGGTCTCGTTTTCTGTGATGGCGCGTGAATTCACCCTTTCTGGCGTTGTCGGCATCGACTTTGATGCTGAAACCGTGTCGGAGGCTCTTGCTTATGGGTCCGGTCCTGTCCGTATCCGGTTGAACTCTGGCGGCGGCATCGCCTTTGACGGGGCGGCGATCCACTCGGTTCTGGCTGACTACAAGGGGCACGTCACTATTGTAGTTCAGGGCATCGCCGCAAGCGCCGCCTCTGTGATCATGATGGCCGGTGATCGGATCGAAATGTCTGCGGGGTCAATCCTGATGATCCACGATCCCTCGCAGGATATGACCAGCTATCGCGGCACAAGCGAGGAACACCGCCGGGTAGCGGCTAGCCTGGACAAAATCTCCGAGGCCGTTGCCCATATCTACGCTCAGCGGTCAAGTAAGCCGATCAGCGAAATCCGTCAGATCATGTCGGCTGAAAGCTGGTTCACGCCAGATGAGGCCGTGTCGGCTGGTTTCGCGGACGTCGCTGTCTCTGATGGTGAGCCTGCGTCACCGGCGGAATTTGATTACCGGGCGTATGCCCACTCTCCCACAAACCTGATCCAAATGTCGGTTCACAACCATTGGATTAACGATTTTACAAAGGGTGCCAAAATGGCAAAGCAATCAACAGCACAA
The DNA here is from genome assembly GCF_000473225.1 of Sedimentitalea nanhaiensis DSM 24252. GTDB lineage: Bacteria > Pseudomonadota > Alphaproteobacteria > Rhodobacterales > Rhodobacteraceae > Sedimentitalea > Sedimentitalea nanhaiensis. Next base: position 2,881,697 of record NZ_KI421509.1, on the reverse strand, counting down.
ACCAAAACAGCTGCGGCCCCAGTCGCTCTGCCTGATAGCCTCGCGCCGGTGATGGCTGCGGCAGACCGCAGCGATCCACGCAAGGAATTGGAGCGGGTCAAGGGCTTGACTCAGTTGGCTACGAGTGAATTCGGACAGCGGGTAGACGCTCTTTCCCGGCTTGATGGCTGGATCAGCGAGGGCGTTACGTTAGATGCCGCACGCACTTTTGTCATGAATGAGGTTGCTGCGCAGAACGCGCCCCCGAGCAAGGCATACCTTTACGACAGCGAGGGTGGCCGCAATTCGGTTGGCCACTCTTGGGATGGTGGCGACGGGCTCACCAGCAAGATTGTCGATGGCATCTATTCGCGTGTAAACCGGAACCACAAGCCGACAATGGGCCGCGAATATGCGGGCGCATCGCTCTCCGAGGTCGCTGACATTTGCCTGCAGCAGTGCGGCAAAAGCACCGCGATGGCCTCCGTCGCCTCTCGGGTGGAAATGGCGCTGCACGGCACTAGCGATTTTCCCAACATCCTGCGCGATGTGGGCAATATGTCTCTGTCGCATGCCTATGAGGCGGCGCAATCGGCTATCAAGCAGACCAGCCGGGAAATCGCGGCATCCAACTTTCGGGGGCTGCACTCGGTCAAGGTGTCGGCGGGGTCCGATCTTGAGGAAGTCAATGAACAAGGCGAATTCAAGTCCGGGACCATTGAGGAAGGCGCGGAAACCTTCGCGGTCAAAACATATGGCAAAATCTTCGGCATCACCCGCCAAGCTATCGTCAATGACGATCTCGACGTATTCTCGAACATGTTCCCCTTGCTGGGTCAGGGCGCGGCTGGCACTGAGGCCAAGCTGTTTGCCAGATTGCTGGAAGAAAACGCCGGGCTTGGTCCCAAGCTCTCGGATGGAAAAACGCTTTTCCACACCGCGCATGGAAACCTCGCCCCTTCGGCATCGGCGTTGTCGGTGACAAGTTTGGGCGCGGCACGGGTCGCCATGCGCCGCCAGACGGGCATTGCGGGCGAGGCGATCAATGTGGTCCCGGCCTTCCTTGTGGTCCCGCCCGAGCTGGAAACCCTCGCCGAGCAAGTCCTGACCGAGATCGCGGCAAGCGCAAACCCGTTTGCAGGCAAGCTGAAACTGCTTGTCGAGCCTCGCTTCACCAGCGCATCGGCGTGGTATCTCTGCGCCGCTCCGGGCGCGCCTGACAGCTTGCAGCACGCCTATCTTGATGGCGCAACCGGGCCGCAGCTTTTCACGCGTGAGGGCTTTGAGGTTGACGGTATCGAGTACAAGGTCCGCATGGATTTCGGTGCGGGCTTCACGGATCATCGCGGCTGGTACATGAGCCCTTCGGCATAGGCTGAGGGTTCGGCTTATCGCCGCTGAGATCGTGTGACAGGTTTTTCAACCTTCTCCTGTTGCACGTACCGGGATGCTTGGTGTCGCAGATCGAGCATCCCTCAAAGACCCGGTGAGGTCCAACCTTACCTCACCGGGCGACTTCACCGGGATACGAATATGTCAAACTCTCCATTTCCACCGAATGCGCCCGCGATTTGCGTGAGCAAATCCAGCGCCGCCGCGATGCTGAACCTGTCACCCGGCAAGTTCTCTGAGCTGGTCCTGTCGGGCGCTATGCCAAGGCCCCGTTGCGTCGGCTCTCGCCGCCTGTGGTTGGTCAATGAGCTCTACACCTCGCAGCGGCGCTGCCCTCGCAGGATGAGGACGATACTTGGGGCGATCTCTGATGGCCCGCCGGATCAAGCGCGAGTTTCCCGGCGTGACCGCGTATTTTGATCGCCACCAGAAACGCCGCTACCGGTTCCGCCAGAAGGGCTTTTCAACCGAAATCCACGGCGAATACGGTTCCGATGAATTCCGCCGCAACTACGAGCGCGCTATCAGGGGCTACAGATCGCAGGAAATTGGCGCAGCGGCCACAAAGCGGGGCACGATCAATGCCCTCGTTGTCTCCTACTACAAGAGCCCCGAGTTTGTGTCGCTGAGTGACAGCACCAAGGCGACTTACCGGCGCGAGATCGAGCGTCTACGTGATGAGCACGGGCACCGGCTGGTTGAGCAAATGAAGCGCGCCCATGTCGTGAAGCTCCTTGAACCGCTGGTGGATCGCCCATCGGCCCGGAACAATCGCCTGAGAATGCTGCGGATGTTGCTCAACCATGCCGTTGAAATCGGTTGGCGGGCTGACAATCCAACGGCGGCGATCAAGAAAATGCGCACCGGATCGCAGGGGTTTCACACTTGGACGGATGATGAGCTTAGTGCCTTTTTCGCCCACCATGAGATCGGCTCAACGGCTCATACAGCCGTGACGCTTATGCTCTACACCGCTTGCTCTCGCGTTGATGCGGTTCGGCTCGGTTGGCAGAATGTGAGCGGCTCCCGCCTCCAATATCGTCGACAAAAAACTGAGCGATTTTCTGAGGTGGTCGTGGATATTCCGGTCCATCCAGACCTTCAAAGGGTGCTAGACGCCCTGCCCAAATCACAAATGACGTTCCTTGAGACGTCAGGCGGGCGCTCACGTTCGGCAAACGGCTTGGGCAACGCCATGCGCAAATGGTGCAACGCCGCCAAGCTGCCCGACTGCACGTCTCACGGGCTGCGGAAAGCTTGCGCCACACGATTGGCGGAGGCAGGGGCATCAGAGCGGGAAATCATGGCGTGGACGGGTCACACATCGCCGCAGATGGTCCAGATTTACGCGGGAAAGGCACGGCGTGGCCTTATGGCGGATCAGGGTTTTGCCAAGCTGCGACAGAACGAAATAGGTTCAAATGTTGACGAACCCAAAGAAGATGGTTCGACAAAATGAATGAAAAATATAATGAAATCAAAGACAAGGGGCGTGAAGTGGCGGACCGAGGAACCGCCATAAGAAATTCCGGCACTATCCATGAAACTCAAAATATGCCTTTAAAATAAGGGATATTTTTACTTCCATTGTCCAGATTTATCCGGCACATTCCGGGGCATTCCGCTACAAAGTGGGGGATATAATGGGGGATACATTATGCCGGATGTTGGAGTTAGAAAACCTCAAAACTCGCTAACCGCACGCTTTGTGGAAACGGTGACGGAACCGGGAAAGCACTTTGACGGACACGGGCTGTTTCTTCGCGTGCGTGCGAACGGTGGCAAGCAATGGGTGCAGCGCATCACCATTCGTGGCAAGCGTAGCGAGCTCGGACTAGGTAGCCCCCCGGCTGTGTCGCTGGCGATGGCACGAAAGATGGCACTCGAAAACCGGGGCAAGGCGATGTTGGGCGGCGACCCCTTGGCAGAACGACGCCAAGCGGCGGCGGTGCTGACTTTTGACGCAGCCGTTGAAACCTATCTGGCGGTAAAGCTGGACGAATTCAGAAACGAAAAGCACCGCAAGCAATGGCGCTCGACATTGACCACCTACGCAAGCCCGGTGCTGGGACCAAAGCGGGTCTCCGAAATCTCAGTGCAGGATGTGCTTCGCGTGCTGGAACCTATCTGGCAAACCAAGACCGAAACCGCGAAGCGCCTGCGCGGACGCATCGAAAACTTATTGTCATGGGCGGCAGTGGCAGGGCACCGGAAGGGCGACAATCCTGCGCGATGGAAAGGCAATCTGTCAGAAATCCTGCCGAAACCTTCCAAGGTTGGGAAAGGCGATAATCACCCCGCGTTGGCGCTGGGCGACGTTGCGGGCTGGTGGGCAGCGCTAGAAGGCCGCGATGGAATAGCAGCAAAAGCACTGCAATTTTTGACCCTGACCGCTGCGCGCTCGGGAGAAGTCCGGGGTATGACATGGGATGAAATCGACTTTGGTGAAAAGGACACAAACGGCACGGCACCTGTTGCGACACTTGCGACGTCTGCGACATGGACCATTCCAGCTTCACGCATGAAAGGGGGCCGAGAACACCGCGTCGCGCTCACACCCGAGGTGGTGGCTATTCTCAAAAGTCTGCCCCGGATGGACGGATCACCTTTCGTGTTTTTCGCACCGCGCGGCGGGATGCTATCGGATATGTCCATTTCAGCCGTTATGCGGCGGATGCAGGAAAGCGAAATCAAAGCGGGCCGCGCGGGCTTTCTGGACCCGCGTAGCAAACGCCCCGCCGTACCGCACGGTCTGCGCTCGACCTTTCGGCAGTGGGCAGCGGAACGGGGATACCAGCGCGATATGGCCGAAATCGCTTTGGCGCATTTCATCGGCTCGGACGTGGAGCGCGCCTATCAACGCAGTGATATGCTGGAACGACGCCGGGCGATGATGGCCGATTGGGGCGCATTTCTTCGAAATGACTCGTTCCTGGCCGTCAACACGATGAGGCTGGCATGAGCGACGACCATGTTCCTCACCCAGATGACCTTTTATCGGTGCAGGTAGAAGCAGACGCCAAAGATGGATGGTTTTTTAGGCTATGGTCAGAACAGTGTGCTTCACAGGGCAAGCCGGATGGCACATCTGAAGATATGCCTTTGGATTACTCGAACCCGCCAAATATTGTCCAAGAACTGAAAGACGCATTCGACAGATTTGAGGCTGGCAACGTGATAGCTCTTTTAGATGCTCTACACATTTGCCGATCAGACAACTTACCTACGCCAGATTGGATATTGTCCGGAATGGAGAAGTTCATCCTAGGGACCATCATGGATGGCGCGCCCGGCAAGCCTGGACGAAGTAACAACCCTCTCTCACGGGCGCGCCAAGCTTTGAAGCATGAAAAACAAAGAGAGGTGATTCGAGGCATCAGGAATGCGCAGAAATTCCCGCCCGAAGCGGAGTGGTTTCACGCACTGGCTTTACCGAATGAAGTGAAGAGATTCTTTGAAGCACACGGACCGCGACCACTTGGAAGCAACTTGCAAGATGCGGTCGAAATCGCGGAAATTTGCCTTCGAGGCACTGAGTATCAGGCGACATTTTCGACGCTCGAAAGGCTGGCGAAGTCGGCTTCGGAAGCCACTTATGAAATCAGTGAACAGTCCGTGCGTGAAGCCTTGGGACTAAATGCACTTGACGATCCGCCAGCGTCCTATGGTTCCTTTAGTTTTGGTTGGCCTGACGCCTTGGAAGGCACAAAACCGGAAAGCCAACAGGAACAAGTCACTGACACGGTGAAGGAAACCGCCGTGTTTTGGTTCACTGTTCGACAGGGAAGCATACGTCCAATCTCCTAGCCATACTCAACCGGACCCAAAAGGAACCGATATGGCTGAAATACTGTTACGCCGCCCGGACGTGGAAGCTCGCACGGGGCTGTCTCGCTCAACAATATACGACTGGATGAAACGCGGGGAATTCCCGCAACCCGTTAAGCTGGGTGCGCGAATTGTGGCTTGGCGTGCTAGCGACGTGGTTGCGTGGCTCGAAGCGCGCGAAACGAAGGCCGTATAAACAATGGCTGCAAAGCGAAACCCCGGTGCGCTGGCGGGCGCAACCGGGGCCGGGACGCCAATCCATGCGACAGCGGACGGCACCCGAAACATAGCACGGAAATCGCGCGGGGGCACGCCCTATCGAATCACGTCCGGCAATGGCGACCCTTTCCGCATCGTGGTCACGGGCCGCGACCGCTGGGCGCTAGAACAGTTACGAAAAGCCGGGGCGCAGGGCTGCACACCCTTCAAGAACCCCGCCCCCCGTTGGAGCGCGTATGTGTTCAACTTGCGCGAACTTGGGGTGCGGATTGAAACCATCACCGAACTGCATGGCGGCGAATTCTCGGGGCATCATGCGCGCTATGTGCTGCGCTCTGGCGTATCCCCGGACTGGAAAGGGGGTGCGGAATGACCCGATTGCAAATCCTCTACCTGCGTCGCCTTCACGGTCTGACCGAGGCACAGGCGCACGCTCTTGCGGTGCTGATCTGGGGGGCAGGCATATGAGTGATGCACGCGACCTGACGCGCGCGCTTGGCGGCAGGTGGTATCGGTGTTACGGGGCGGCACCCTGCCCCGTTTGCCAACCCCAGCAGAGCAAACGCCAGAACGCGCTGACCCTGGCCGATGGTCGCAACGGGCGGCTGGTGCTGGACTGCAAGAAATCGGCTTGCGCCTTTCTCGACATATTGACGGCGGCAGGCGTGCGCGCGGGGGATTACACGCCCCCCGACGCGGCAATGCATGCCCAGCGCGAAGCCGAACAGCGGGCCGTAGCGAACAAGCGGGAGGCACAAGCTGTGCAGGTCTGGCAGGACGCCCAGCCCATCGCGGGCACGGTGGCTGAAGCCTATCTTCGGCGGCGGGCCATTGCCTGCCCCCTCCCGGACACACTGCGCTTTCATCCCGCGTGCTGGCACGGACCGACCGCAAAGCGGTATGCCGCACTGGTGGCGCTGGTGGAAGGCGGCGACGGCATGGCCGTGCATCGCACCTACCTGCGCCCCGATGGCACGGGCAAGGGCGACATTGACCCGGCGAAGTTAATGCTGGGGGCGACTTCTGGTGGCGCAGTGCGGCTCACCTATGGACCGGGGCCGCTGGTGGTGGCTGAGGGCATCGAAACGGCGCTGTCGTTAGCCTCCGGGCTTCTGCGCACAGCTTCGACGGTCTGGGCCGCATTGTCCACATCCGGCATCCGAAGCCTGCGCTTGCCGGACGTGCCGGGACGGCTGACAATTGCGCCCGATGGCGACACGGCAGGCCGTGAAGCTGCAAACGCGCTGGCCGCACGCGCTCACGCACTGCGCTGGCAGGTATCGCTTTTGCCTGCCCCCGATGGTCGCGACTGGAACGACATTCTCAACATGAAAGGGGAATCCGCATGAACGCGCCCCACGCTGTCCAATATTGCCCCGAAGGGCCGCAACCGCTGGTGCGCGATATTGCACCCGGCACAGCCTATCCTGTTCACGCGCTCGGGCCGCTGCGCGCCGCTGTTGAAGCTGTGCAAGGCATCACGCAAGCCCCAGTGGCAATCCCGGCGCAATCGGCGCTGTCGGTGGCATCGCTAGCGGTGCAGGGCTTTGCTGATGTGGGCACGCTGGGTGGGCTGCGCCCCGTATCGCTGTACGCCCTGACAATGGCCCTTAGCGGCGAACGCAAATCAGCCTGCGATGCGCCCCTGATGGCCGCACTGCGGGACCATGAACGCGAACAGGCAAAGGCTCAGCGCGACGAAATGCAAATCTGGGCCGATGCGCAGGCGCTTTGGAAAGGGGAGCGCGACCGCATCCTGGCCGAAGCCAAAAAGAGCAAAGGCGAGAAGCGCACCGCTGCACAGGCCGACCTCGAAGCCTTGGGGCCGGAACCAGGCGCGCCCCCATCGGCTGACCGCACCGTGTCCGAACCGACCTTTGAAGGGCTGACCAAGCTATTCGCAACCGGCCAACCCAGCCTTGGCCTTTTCTCGGATGAAGGGGGGCAATTCCTTGGCGGGCACGCGATGAACAGCGACAACCGACAAAAAACGCTGGCCGCGCTCAATGACCTTTGGCAAGGCAACCCGATCCGACGGACCCGTGCAGGCGACGGGCACGCAACACTTTACGGGCGACGGTTGGCGGTGCATCTGATGGTACAGCCGACTGTGGCGCGGGCCTTCATGGCCGACCCGCTTGCAGCGGATACGGGCTTTCTGCCCCGCTTCCTGATGTGCGAACCGCCCAGCGCAATCGGGACAAGGATGCAGGCAAACGCACGGCGCGATGATGTGGCATTAGTTGCTTTTGCCGAACGGCTGCGCGCTATACTCGACACCCCCCTGCCGATGGACGAAGAAACCCGCGAACTGCAGCCGCGCATCCTTGGCCTTACCCCGGACGCTCGCGCGCTTCTGGCGAGCTTTGCCGATGCAATCGAAGCCGCACAAGCCCCCGGCGGCAACCTTGCCCATATCACCGGCACGGCATCAAAGGCGGCGGAACAGGCTGCACGCATCGCAGGCGTGCTGACGCTATGGGCGGATCTGGACGCGCAGGCCGTGAAAGCCGATGTGATGGTTGACGCGATAACACTGGCACAATTCTATCTGACCGAAGCTTCACGGCTTGCTAGTGCTGCAACCGTATCGGTGGAAATCGACAAGGCCGAAGCCCTGCGCAAATGGCTGCTGGAAATCTGGCCGCATCCTGACGTGATGGCGCGCGACGTGGTACGGCGCGGGCCGAACCCGTTGCGAGAAAGTCCAAAAGCACGGGCTGCGCTGCGCATCCTCGAGAAGCACGGTTGGCTTGTGAGACTTGACGCGGGCGCAGTGGTGCGAGGGGCGGCAAGGGCCGAGGCGTGGCATATCGTGCGGAGCAGCAGCGATGTGGTTTGACGCAAACGCCGCTTTATCGGAACTCGGAGCGGGCCGTGATAATGACACCCAGCCCTCTGCGACAATCGCGACATCTGTGACACAGGCCCAACGAACGCCCCGCAATGTCGCAGGTATCGCAGGTGTCGCAACGCCCCCGGCGCAGAAACGCGAAATCGATGTGTTCCGGCATGACGTGTCTGCCGCAGGGCACCCGCTCACATGGACGGGCCGTGTCGTGTCACTGGCAGACTGGCGCAAGTTGACCGAGTGGGAACGTCACGGGCCAGATGGGCGGATGTGGAATGGCATCAAGCAACGGTGCGAACGAAACGAAGGGAAGCAACATGACCAATCAGAACAGCACTCATGAGGGCGAAAACGCACTGACTGAAACGACACGCAAGCCGCCAAGCATGGAAATGCTATGGAATGATGATGGAACCTTGAATGCTGAACTGTCCGGCGATTTTGAGCGCATTAAGTCAGCAATCTCAAATTCGGATGTTTCCAGCGGCTTGGTGGTGCAGATTGCAGCACTGGGTTCTTATGGCAATCGGGTGGACGAACGGGCTGCAAACTTCACGCTGGGCTTCGTGGACGCTATGCGGCCAAAGAATGCAGCCGATGCTTTGTTGCTGACGCAAATGGCTGCAACGCATCAAGCGATGATGATGATGGCACGGCGGCTCAATCATGTTGAGAACATCCCGCAACAGGATTCGGCGGAACGGGCGCTGAACAAGCTGGGACGAACCTTCGCGGCGCAAATGGTAGCGCTGAGACAGTATCGCTCAAAAGGGCAGCAGACGATTCGCGTTGAGCGAGTGACCGTGCAGGACGGCGGACAGGCGATTGTTGGAAGCGTAGAAACCGGGGGGCGGGACCGCGAAGAAAAGTGACGCTTACCCCATGCACTTTGCTAATTGTATGAGCAAAGCAACTCGGATGAATGGAGGTTCCCACGAAATGGAGCACTCGAACGAAGAGAGATTGACAGAATTGGAAACAAAGGTACGCAATCAACAATCAGAAATCGATGGCCTAGTGGGTGCGCTATCGGATCTCTTGGCGGCACATACTGTTCTCCATAAGGACGTTCGGCTTTGTGAGTTTCTAAAGGAATATCGGGACAGTGACAGAAAAAAGGCGGCGCAGGGCGGGGGGATACACGTCCCCGCCTCGTACTTCATGGCGCGGGGGGAGATTTTCGGTCGCCTGCTTGAACAGACTGCCGACAGCATAGTCTTCACGCAATACTGGTTTAGAAGCGTGTTCAGGCGGCGGGAAGAAAAGCAAATACGCGCACTCAAAAAGATCCGCGACGCAGTGCAGGCTAAAGTCGATGGCTAGATGGTTGGCTATGCACGACGCCCCTCGTTGCTCCGCGAAGTCAAAACGCACGGGCTTGACCTGCAAGAGTCCGGCGGTGCGGGGTTGGGCAGTTTGTCGAATGCATGGAGCACGGGGCGGTGCGAAACCCGGCAAGGCGCATCCGAATTATCAGCATGGCGAACGCAGTCGCGAATCTTTGAGCCTTCGCGCGCTGGTGAACACCCTTTGTCGTGAAAGCCGGGAAACGGCGCACAAGCTAGCCGACGATTGAATTCGTCAGATTGGTGCGTTGCCTTGTTCCGGCATATTCCGCGCTAATCCGCTGCAAGGTGGGGGACAAGGCGGGGGATGTACTTTTCACTTATTCAGCAAAAGCAATGGCTTATTAAGGGTAAATGGCGGACCGAGGAGGATTCGAACCCCCGACCCCTTGATTCGTAGTCAAGTACTCTATCCAGCTGAGCTATCGGTCCACTGAGAGTGGCATTTAGAGACAGCCGGCGGGGTTTGCAAGCCAAAAAAGCGCATTAGATCGTCCCATCTCCTTTTGGCAGGCACAACACAAAGGTGGTCCCTTTGGGTCCGGTGCTGCCCAGCGCCAGACTGCCTCCGTGGCCCTGCAACAATTCCATGGCAATCGCCAATCCCAGACCCGATCCGCCCTTGCGAGTGCCACCCTGGAAGGGGGTGAACAAATGCTCGCGCGCTTTTGGTGGAAGACCCGGCCCGGTGTCGGCCACTTTGATCCACCAGTTGTCGTCGTCTTCATAGGCACTGACCGTGATTTCACCGGAGCGGCCTGACGCCGCGATTGCCTGACGGGCATTGCGCACCAGATTCTGGAGGATGCGGTACAGTTGCTCGGGATCGGCGCGCACCGAGAGCAGCGGTGGCACGTCCCGGACCCAGGCCACGGTTTCGGGTTCGATTGCCAGCCGTTCGCTGTCAATCACGTCGTCGACCACATCCGCGAGCGCGACCATGCCAAGGGTCGGTGCCGGTTCCTCGGCGCGCCCGAAAGCCAGCGTGCTTTCACAGAGTGAGACCGCGCGGGTGATCGAATTCACCAGTTTGGGCGCCAGCCGCCGCACCAGCGGATCGGCCGATGCTTCGATCCGGTCGGTGAACAGCTGCGCACTGGTCAGGATGTTGCGCAAATCATGGCTGATCTTGCCCACTGCGGCGCCCAACTGCGCCAGGCGCTGTTTCTGTTTCAACGCATGCGTCAGCTCGGTCTGCAATTTCATCAGCGCTTCTTCGGCTTCGCGCAGTTCGGTCAGCTTGGCATGTGGGCGGATAATGCCGCGGGCATCCTCTGGCGCGGCCGCATAGCGTTGCATATACCCGATCACCCCCTTGATCGGGCGCACCATCAACACCCGCACCGCCGCAAACAACAGCACCGCCGTGAAGATGGAGATCGCCGCCGACAAGGCCAGAACCCGCAGGCCATAGTCGATCATCGCCATGCGCAGCGGCGCGGTTTCCAACGTCACCTCGATGAGAAGGCCCGCATCGCGCACGGGGGCACCGATCACCCGCACCACCTGATTTTCGCGGGTGAACAGGCGCATCATCGCATCGTGGATCAAGGTCAGCCCGCCGGGGTCGCGCAAATCAAAGCTGGCCGCGATGGTTTTTTGCGGCATTGGCGAGCTCAGCGCAAGTTCCCGCATCTCTTCGCGCAGCAACACCACGTTGAACACGCCTGCCGTGTCCAAAAGCTCGGCCTCAAGCTCTGTGGACAGCATATTGTCAGCTTCCAACGCCAACGACGCGATCTGGGCCCGTTCCAGCCGGTCCAAAAGATAATCTTCTCGGAACCGCGCCACCGAGGGCACAAAGATCAACACCTCGGCCAACATCACGAAAACGATCGTGAGGATCAAGAACCTGCCCGAAAGCGTGCTCAGCATGGCGCCCCTTTTCCGGTCAGGGCAGCCATTTCTGAACAAACCCGACCACCTGTTTGATCATAGGGTTATCAAACAGTCTCGGCGAGAAATAGACCCCAGCGGCGCGTTTGTTGATCTCGCCAATCGTGGGATACGGGGCGACCATGGCCGCGATCTGGCTCATCTTAAGGTTGTTGGCCAGGGCCAGCGCCCACAGGCCGATCAGCTCGCCGGCCTGCGCGCCCACGATGGTGGCCCCGACCGGGCGGCCCCGTATCACCATGACCTTGATCGATCCGGTGGTGTTGCGTTGTGCGATAGCGCGGTCATTTTCGTCATAATCAAAACGCACGACCTCGACCCGGTCTCTGTACTGGTCGCGCGCCTGCGCTTCTGTCAGCCCGACCTGCGCCAGCTCCGGATCCGTGTAAGTTGCCCATGGAATATGGCCGGTCCTGGCCTTGGACGGCAAGCCGAACAGGATCGAGCGGATCACCACACCGGCGTGATAGCCCGCCACATGGGTGAATTGCAGACCGCCCGCTATGTCGCCAATCGCATAGGCCCGGCGGTTGGTGGTCCGCAGGCTATCGTCGACCTTGATACCCGTTTTCGTCGTCTCGATACCCGCGACCTCAAGATCCAGCTTGTCGGTGTCGGCCTTGCGCCCCACGGCCATCAGCAGGTGGCTGCCCTTGAACAGGCGCCCGTCCTTGACTTCGACTTCGATGGCCCCGGCCTGTCCGCGGATTTCCGCTGCCAGCGCGTCTTCGGCGATCTCGACACCTTCTGCTCGCAGCGCATCCAACACAACACCGGCCATTTCCGGGTCATCTTTGCCGAGAGCCTTGGCCCCTTCGATCACGGTCACCTTGCAGCCCAGCCGCACATGGGCCTGCGCCATCTCCATGCCGATCGGACCGCCGCCGATAATCAGCAGATGCTCGGGGCGATCCCGCAGATCGAACAGCGTTTCGTTCGTCAGATACGGCACCCGATCCAGGCCCGGTATCGGCGGCACCAGCGGCGACGAGCCGGTGGCGATGACGATGCGGCGCGCGGTGATGACCGTCTCGCCGGCCTGAACCTCGGTCGGCGAGACAAAGCGTCCGTATGCGCGGATCACCTGAACGCCCAGACCCTCGAAGCGTTCCTGACTGTCAACCGGAGCGATGCGCGCGATGACGTCGGACACATGTTGCATCGCGGCACCATAATCCACCTGTGGGATCTGGTCGGCAACGCCGAATTGCGCCGTATGCGACTGATCCCAGGCGGCGTCTGCCGCTGCGATCAGCGCCTTTGACGGCACGCAGCCATAGTTCAGGCAATCGCCCCCCATCTTGTGGCCTTCCAGAAGCACGACACTGGCCCCCATCTGGCTGGCCCCGGCCGCCACCGACAATCCACCCGACCCGGCCCCGATGACCAGAATGTCCGTCTTGATGCGTGGCATGATGTCAAATCTCTTTCCGGCCACGCAGGGCCTTTATGACAATCGGCAGTGCCGCAAGAGCGCACAGCCCCAGGATCGGCCCCAGAATATGCGGCTCGCGGATCAGCGACAGATCCGGGGTGGCTCCGCGATCGAAGACCTCGCCCAGCCCGACACCGATCCAGGTAAAGACGATCGCGCCGGGAATAATGCCAAGGGCGGTCGTCAACAGGAAGTTGCGGAATTTCACCCCCACCAGAGCCGGCAGCAGGTTCGCGACAAAGAAAGGGACGGCGGGCACCAGTCGAAGAAGCAACAGCACGCTTATCTCGTTGTCGCGCAGCCCGTCCTTGACTCGTTTGATCTTGCCCTCGGAGGCGTCCAGCCGGGCCGTCAACGACGCCCCCAGCCCCCAACGCGCGGCCAGAAAGATCGCACAGGCACCGATGGTTGCCGAGACTACGTTCACGACCGTGCCGAGGGTCAGACCAAACAGGAACCCACCCGTCATCGACGCAATCGCCGCCCCGGGCAGGGAAAACGCGACGATGGCAACATAGGCGACAACAAAGATCGCCGCGAGACCGACAAAATTTTCATCGCGAAAGGCCAGCAGGGTTTCGCGATTATGCCGCAGGGTCTCGAATGTCAGCCAATCGCTCAGCGTGTACCACCCGATCAGCGCCACGATGACAATCGCCAGAAGCGGAATGTGGCGGCCAAAGCCGTGTCTGGACGAATCCTGGGCGTCGCTCATCATGGGGGTCCACGGGGTTGGGTCGGTTGCGCACACCAGCATGCGCCGCCATGACGCAAAGCAACAGGGGCATCACGGCGCCTTGATGGCAAACGCCAGTTTCGTGAGATTCGCAGCAAACGACACGGCGTTTGAAACAATTCGGCGCCGCGCACAGCGTAAATTGTTGCAATCCCCCCTGAAACCCGCTCACAGGGTTTGACTTAGCCGCAAAGCCGCTTTAGAGGACGGGCTTCACAGATGACACGGGGGGCGATTCCGCGCCGTACCCGACCGTAAGACTGGAGACGGAGCGATGAAACGCACCTTTCAACCCTCGAACCTGGTTCGCAAACGCCGCCATGGTTTCCGTTCGCGTATGGCCACAAAGGCCGGTCGCAAGATCCTGAACGCACGCCGTGCGCGTGGCCGCAAGGAACTGAGCGCGTAAGCGCAGCGAACGTTCTGACGGACATGACACCGCCGAGGGCTTCCGGGACAGGCACGGCCACCCCGGAAAACATGCCCCCGGCGGTGTCCGTTTCTGCGGCCACCCCCTTGACCACGCTGATAAAGCGCGCAGATTTTCTGCGCGCTGCACGCGCGCGGCGTCAGGGAACCGGTGGCATGATGCTACAAGGACGCAAGCGCGCCGCCGGTGAGGCCGCGGGCATTCGTGTGGGGTTTACCTGCTCGAAAAAGGTTGGCAATGCCGTGGCGCGCAATCGCGCAAAACGGCGCCTGCGCGCGGCTGCCCGCCTGGTGCTGCCGGACCATGCGCTGGACGGTTGGGACTATGTCCTGATCGGCCGCGCCGAAGCCACCGCCAGCCGCCCGTTCGAGGCGCTGTTGGGTGATCTGCGCTATGCCCTGCGCAAGGTGCACGGCGTGACATGACCCCGCTGGCGAAGATCTTCGCCCTTCCGGTGCGCGCCTACCGTCTGGTTTTTTCGCCCTGGGTCGGCTTTAACTGCCGCTATCAACCGACCTGTTCAGCCTATGCGCTTGAGGCGCTGGAACGACACGGCGCGCTGAAGGGCGGCTGGCTGGCTGCCCGCCGCATTGGTCGCTGCCACCCCTTTGGCGGGTCCGGTTATGACCCCGTGCCGCCAAAGGATGGCGACCAGAAACAGGCACCTTGATCGCGTCGACAGCGCGATTCGCCGCAGGCCATTGAACCTGCATTTGCATTTGCGAAGGTCGCATCGCGAATGGCTGCACAACTGCGGCAATGGACAATCTCGCCTCCAACCGTAAATGTGCGCGCATCACTTTTCAGGAGACGTGCGACATGACCGATCAAGCCGAATACATCCCGCCCGAAGTGTGGACCTGGGACACCGAAAGCGGCGGCAGATTCGCCAGCATCAACCGCCCGATTGCCGGCCCGACCCACGACAAGGTGTTGGAGGTCGGCAAACATCCCTATCAGTTGTATTCGCTGGCCACACCCAATGGCGTCAAGGTCACCGTCCTGTTCGAGGAACTGCTGGCAGCCGGGCACGCAGATGCGGAATATGACGCGTGGCTGATCAACATCGGAGATGGCGATCAATTCGGCAGCGGCTTTGTGGCGGTGAACCCGAACAGCAAGATTCCGGCGTTGATGGATCACACCACCACCCCACCGACCCGGGTGTTTGAAAGCGGCGCTATCCTGTTACATCTGGCCGAGAAGTTCGGTGCCTTCCTGCCCTCGGACCCCGCAAAGCGAGCCGAGATGCTGTCCTGGCTGTTCTGGCAGATGGGCAGCGCGCCCTATCTGGGCGGCGGGTTCGGTCATTTCTATGCCTATGCGCCGACCAAGATGGAATACCCGATCAACCGGTTTGCGATGGAGGTAAAGCGCCAGTTGGACGTGCTGGACCGCCAGCTTGCCGACAACACCTATCTGGTCGGCGAAGACTATACGATCGCCGACATTGCGGTCTGGGCCTGGTATGGTCAGCTGGTGCTGGGGCGTCAATATGGCGCGGCCCAGTTCCTCGATGCGGAAAGCTATACCAACGTGCTGCGTTGGGCCAATGCCATCGACGCGCGTCCGGCGGTTCAGCGTGGTCGTATGGTCAATCGAACCTTTGGCGAACCTGAAACGCAACTGCATGAACGTCACGATGCCAGCGATTTCGACACCCGGACCCAGGACAAGATCGGCGAGCCAGCCGAGATCTGACGCGGGGTCGAGAACGCAAGTTGCACGGTACCGGGTCTTGTGACGCCGCAAAGATCCGGTACCGTTGCGACAGCCAAATGCCCGGCAAATGGCCGGATCGAAAACGCAACAGGAGAATGAACATGACCGATATCGTGATTCTGGACGGTGCCCGCACTGCCATCGGAACCTTTGGCGGGGCCTTGGCCAGCACCGCGCCAATAGATTTGGCGACGGTGGCCAGTAAGGCCGCAATGGAACGTTCGGGCGTAGAGCCGGGCCAGATCGGCAATGTGGTCTTTGGCCATGTGATCAACACCGAACCGCGGGACATGTACCTGTCGCGCGTCGCCGCGATGCAGGCAGGGGTGCCTGCGGGCACGCCTGCGATGAACGTCAACCGCCTTTGCGGGTCCGGGGCGCAGGCCATCGTGTCCGCCGTTCAGTCGTTGATGCAGGGCGATGCGGAATTTGCGCTGGCAGGCGGGGCGGAAAGCATGTCCCGCAGCCCGTTCATCGTGCCGGCCGCCCGTTGGGGGCAAAAGATGGGCGACGCCAGCGCGCTGGACATGATGCTGGGCGCTCTGAACTGTCCGTTCGGCACCGGGCATATGGGTGTGACGGCGGAAAACGTCGCCGCCGAGCACCAGATTACCCGCGAGGCGCAGGACGCTTTTGCGATGACCAGCCAGCAGCGCGCCGCCGCCGCCATCGAAGCCGGGGTATTTGACAGCCAGATTGTCCCGGTCCAGGTCAAGGTTCGCCGCGACATGGTGGATTTCAAGGTCGACGAACACCCCAAGGCCACAACGGCCGAAGCCCTGGCCGGGCTGCGAACCGTGTTCAAGAAGGACGGCACCGTCACTGCGGGCAATTCCAGTGGCATCAATGACGGCGCCGCCGCCATCGTGCTGGCCACTGCAAATGCCGCCGAGAAGGCAGGTCTGACGCCCAGGGCGCGGATTCTGGGCTATGCCCATGCCGGTGTACGCCCCGAAGTGATGGGCGTCGGACCCATTCCCGCGGTTCAAAACCTGCTTAGACGCACCGGGCTTTCGATTGGCGATTTCGACGTGATCGAAAGCAACGAGGCGTTTGCGGCGCAAGCGCTGGCAGTCAACAACGAACTGGGCCTGGACCCGGCCCGCGTGAACCCGAACGGGGGCGCGATTGCGTTGGGCCACCCGGTTGGCGCGACCGGTGCCATCATCACGGTGAAAACACTGTATGAACTGGAGCGGACGGGCGGAACCAAAGGCCTGATCACCATGTGCATCGGTGGCGGACAAGGCATCGCTCTGGCCATCGAGCGGCTTTGAAACCAAAGCCGGGGGGCTGTCTGCCCCCCCCCCGGCACCCCCGAGGATTATGCGTAAGACATTGCTTCCCGTTTCTTCTCTGAGAGAATGAAGTCGGCCGGGTTCCGGATAGCCATCCGAGAGCTGGTGGCGGGCGGGCCACCCCGAGGAATGATCCGGTCTGCGGTGGCAAAATTTCTTGCCACCCGTCACGTCTGTCCGGCCATCCGAACGGTAGAAGGCATGATCAGGGACAACGACAACGATATGAGCCGTATTTCGGGCGAGGTAGATCGCCAACATCATTGCATTCGTAGCTTTCAAAGCCAGCCTGACGGTTCACAGCGTGCCAGATGATCGCCAGATGACGATCCCGAATTGCGCGGCGGCGATCGAACGTTTGCCTGGGCATCGCGCGCACCCGGAACATTGCAACGTATCTAGACCTCTCTGCCAAAACAGATTCAGTGGACGCAAGGATGCTGGCACTCTTTGCAGCAAAGCCGCATGAGCTGCGTTTATGGCAGCCACCGAGCTAAGAAACGGTCGAGCTTCGCGGCTTGCGGCGGCGGCGCGATGATCTTGCCCAGGTGATCCGTACTGAACAAAACAGACTGGAACATCCACAAATCAAAGCGGTAGAGCAATCATTGAAGCGCCATGTTCGGACTATGTCCAAGGAAACGAGTGAGCTGGACACCCAAATCGCCACGCTGGTCGCCGCAACACCAGAGTTTCGGCGGAAGTCGGATCGTCTGACATCGGTGATTGGCGCCGACCCCAAGACTGCTGCGGCCTGCCTTGCCTGTGTGCCGGAACCCGGCTCACCGACAACAGGCGAAGCAGCGGCCATTGCTGGCCTTGCGCCGCACACCCAGGATTCAGGAGCGATGAAAGGGCACCGTCGTATATCAGGCGGAAGGCGAGAGGTCAGGGCGAGCCTCTATATGGCCGCACTTTCAACGCTGTAATACGATCCGATGATACAATCGTTTGCACATCGATTGCGTGAGCGTGGAAAGCCCGCCAAGGTCGCAATCATAGCCATCGTGCGCAGGCTGAGCGTCATAATGAACGCCGCCCCGAAGACGGGAGCCCCGGCGTGACGGCCATTGCCTGCATGACGATTGCAGACCTCCGCTGCCACTTTCCCCAGAGCGGTCGTTAACCAGCGTCGAAAGTACCGGTTCTGTAACCGGCCTTTCGCCGCGCCTTGCCGTTACAATCAGGTCGCGGGGCGAAGCGCCATTTCACTGAGGTTGCACAAATGTCCGCTTTCGGAAAATCGTCATCACATTATCGGGCTAAATAACAGTTCTCTGATGTTGGGGGCTGTAAAAGTTCAACCAACATCCGCGCATTTCTTTTGGATCAATCGCCGATCGGTTGGCGCTCCACATGGCCGTGCAGTCGGCTGAGCGTCAAGCGTATCCTGCTGAGATTTTCGGCGCTCTCGCTTCGCAAGATTGCAAGATGACCCGCGATGCAATCAAGGGCAAAAAGCTGTGCATAGCGGGCTTGGTTCGGCAAGTTGTAGAATGCTTCCTGATCGACGGTATCCATCGTCAGAACGAGGTGTGCCTGTTCTGCCAACGGGCTTTCCGGACGTGTGATCGCAATGACCTTTGCGCCGTTGGCGCTTGCATCTGCCGCGCAAGAAACCAGGTGAGTGGGACGGCCTGTTACGGAAAACACGAGAAGGACATCTCCGGGTCCGGACACAGCAGCGGTCATCTGCTGTCGATACCCGTCCGAGGTGGCCTGAACGGACAATCCCAAGCGGAAAAACCGATTTTCGGCCTCTTCTGCGAGGATGGCTGATGTGCCGCCGGTTCCAAAACAAAAAACGCGCCTGCTCTCGTTGAGTGCCGTTGCGATGGCTTCGAGAACTTGAGTGTCCAGTTCATTGGTGGCCTGATCGAGAGCCGCCTTGGCAGCCTCGCTCATTCGCGTGACGATGTCGCTGACATTGGTGTTGGCGGCCACGCTGGGTGCGTCGATATACATTTTTGCGACAGCCGTTTCCCGGGCCAGCCGCAATTTAAAGTCGGAGTATCCGCTGCATCCCAGTTTGCGGACAAACCTCAAAACCGTGGGCTCGCTGACCTCGGCCCGCGCGGCAAAAGCCTTGATGCTCAGGGACATGACCTGCTCCGGATCGGTCATGATCACGTCTGCCACCTTTCGCTCGGCATGCCGCAATGTCGCAGAGATGCGTTCAATCGATCCAAGCAATCGCTCATCATATGAAGTTTTGATGTCGCCCAAATTTCCGGTTCCCGCGTTATGCTTACATTTGTCGGAGCCTAGCACCAAAAACACAGACAAAACAGAATGTAGTAATACATACTAAATAACAAAAACGTTTGTAATGCTACAAAATCGTGTTATGCAATGGCGAACTGGGAGGGTTCAAAATGACAGCGACAAGAATCAAGGCTTTGTATTTTGAAGAAGTTGTCGTTCCAGCGCATGAAGGGGTCATCAACTCTGACGGCCTCGACAAGCCGTTGCACATGCTGCCGTCCAGGGGGAAACCGGGCTGGTCCGTTCAGTTCGATACGTTGCCCAAGGTTATCCTCCGGCTGGAACTTGAAAACGGTGTCATAGGGCTTGGCGAGTTTTATCGGGACCATTCGTGGAGCGTGCTCGAAACGGTTGCACATTCTCTGATCGGTTTAGACGTCTCCGAAATCTGCCTGCAATCCCTCCCGATCGCCTTGTGCCGGGAGTATGATGGTTTCGAATGTGCCATCTGGGATGCCGCCGCCAAATGCCTCGGAGTTCCGCTTCACCGGCTTTTGGGCGGGGCAGTGCGTGACAAGGTCTGTGTCGGCGCCTGGTCCAGCCACAGGCACACGTCAGAAGTAGGCGTTTGGGCGCGGGGCTATCAGGATCAGGGTTTCGACTGCATCAAATTCAAGGCCGATCTCGAAGACGATCTGACGGGTCTCTGCAGCGAAATTGCTCAGCACGCTCCCGGAATGAAAATCATTCTTGACCCGAACCAGCGCTTCGAAAACCTGGGCGAGGCCAAAAGGATTGCGCGTCAGATCGAAGGCATCGGCAATGTCCTGCTGCTTGAAGATCCGATGCCACGCTGGATGCTACAGGATTTTGCCCGCCTCAGGGCGATGACCAGCATCCCAATCTTTCTGCATGTCTCCCTTCCCTACATTCTGCAGGGTCAGCGCCCCTATGACGCTGTCAACGCGTTGCAGCATGGCGCGGTTGACGGGTTCAATTTCAACGCGGGCCTGGCGAAGTTCCAGCAGCTCGACAACGTTGCTCATACGGCCAATCTGCCATGCTGGCACGGGTCCGAGATTGATCTGGGCATTCTGGAAGCGATGTATGTTCATCAAGCTGCGGCGGCTCCGTCCTGTACATTGCCCAGCGATATTTTCAGCCGCATGATCCGTCAGCACGATTTGCTGAAGAAACCGCTAAACGTGACGCCTCCGTTTGTTGCCGTGCCCACAGGACCGGGGCTGGGTGTCGAGCTCGACCGCGACGCGATGGAAAAATTCAAGACTGCCGAAAAAACCGTGACGGACAGGGGCTAGACGGATGTCAGCGCTTGCAACACTGTCACAACGCGCGGGTCTCTTGAGCCAACGGATCAATTCCGTCGTTGAAATCGTCATCGCGATCCTTCTCGTGCTGCTTGTTCTGGACGTCTGGCTGGCGGTTCTGGATCGCTATGCGTTTCACTGGCAATTGCCATGGCCCGAGGTTCTGGCCCGCTTTCTGATGATCTGGGCGGCCCTGCTGGGTGTCTCCTCGGGTGTCGCCCGACGCGAGCATATCGGTCTTGGCCTGATGGTTCAGCGCCTGCCCGTGCGGCTGAAGGCGGTGATTCTGATCAGCGTCGATGCGCTGGTGCTTTTCCTCTTTATCGCGCTGTTTTTCTTCGGGCTGGAGTTCGCGGAAAAAGGTGCATCAAGGCAGGCGCAAATTCTCGGCGCCACTCTCTTGATCCCCTTCGCCTCCATTCCGGCCTGCGCACTGCTGTGCATCGTCCAGACCATATTGGTCGGATTGCGCGACATGGGACATTACGCGGTCGGCGGCTCTCCCGACGACATCCTTGAAGAGGAGAACACACCATGATTGTCGGGCTGCTTTTCGTCGTGCTTCTTTTGTTCGGAATGCCAATCGGCTTTGCCATCGGGATTGTCGCGTTTGTCGGACTGTACCAGACGGGCGGTGCGAGCTTTGCAGCCCAAGCCCCGGGAAAGATGTTCAACGGGCTGAACATCTTTCCGTTCCTGGCTATGCCGTTCTTTATTCTGGCTGGCGAGATCATGAACCATATCGGGATCACTTCTCGACTGGTCAAACTGGCCCAGTCCATCGTCGGGCATCTGCGCGGCGGTCTTGCCCATACCAACATGCTGGCATCGGTCTTCTTCGCGGGTCTCAGCGGGGCGGCTACAGCAGACGCTGCGGCTTTCGGGCGAACACTTGTGCCCGAAATGGTCCGCGAAGGATACAGGCGCGACTATGCCTGTGCGGTGACTGCCGCGGGCTCGATCATCGGGCCAACCATTCCGCCGTCGGGGTTGATGGTCGTTTACGGCTCGCTGATGGGGGTTTCGGTCGGCGGCTTGTTCGCGGCCGGAATCATTCCGGGCATCCTGATCTGCGCGACCTGCATGGCGGTGATCTGGTTCGGCGCAAAACGCAACAACCTGCCCGTCGCCGGTAAAAGGGCCTCGTTCATCGAGGTGGTCGCAGCGGCACGCCATTCCCTGACGGCGCTTCTGATGCCCGCGATTATCCTTGGCGGCATTCTTGGTGGCCTGTTCACACCGACTGAAGCGGCCTCCATCGCAGTTGGATATGCGCTCTTCCTTGGCTTCTTCATCTACCGCAATCTGTCGGTTCATGATTTGATCACGATGCTGATCCGAACCGGCCGCATCACCGGGGTGATCTTTGTCATCATCGCCTTTGCAGCCGTGCTGGGGTGGTGGATCAGTTTCAACCGCTTCCCGCAAGCTCTGGCGGAACTGGTGGTCAGTGTTGCCACAGAACCCTGGATGGTTCTGACCCTTATCATTATCATCCTGCTGGCCATAGGGATGATCATGGATATTACCGCAATCCTGATTATTCTGGCGCCGATCCTGGTCCCGTTGACTTCGGAGATCGGGATTCAACCGATACACGCCGGCATCATCTTTGTCACCGCGCTCAACATCTCACTCATGACGCCACCGGTCGGGGCCTGCCTGTTCGTACTGTCGTCTGTGACAGGCGAGCGGATCGAAAGGATTGCGGCCAAGCTGTGGCCCTTTCTACTGGCCGAAGTCTCGCTTCTGTTCGTTCTCGCCTTCTGGCCGAAACTGGTCATGTTCCTTCCCAATGCTCTTGGTTTTCGCTGATCCGGAAACCCAAAACAAGAACGGTTAACCCGCCAAATATTCAATAATTTCAACAAGGAGACTCTCATGTCCAAACTCAACAGAACTGCTATGATTGCAATTTCCGCAGGACTGGTCGTCGCGGCCGCGTCGTCGTCCGCCGATACGAAACTGCTGAAGTTCGCGCATGACAACATCACCGATCCACTGGAGAACCCCGCACATGCCTGTGCCGCCGTTTTCAACAATATCATTGAAACGGAATCCAACGGATCGATCACGACCGAGGTATTTCCATCAAACCAGCTTGGCAATGCGCGCGAGCATGTTCAGCTTCTGCGTGACAACGTCATCCAGGCGACGCTGACCTCGACCGGGGCCATCGCTTCTTATTACCCCCGGATTGATGTTCTGAACCTGCCTTTCGCCTTTGACAGCAACGCGTCGACCTACGAGGTCTTCGATGGTGCCTTCGGTGAGGCGCTGGCGGCTGATATCGAGCAAGTTCTGGGAGACGTCGAAGTTCTTGGTTTCCCGGATACCGGTGGTTTCTTTGCAATCACCAACTCCAAGAAGCCGATCAGGACACTGGCAGATTTCGAGGGTATCCGCATCCGGACAATGACCGTTCCGGCACACCAGACAGCCATTCAGTCTCTCGGCGGGCAGGCCTATCCGCTGGCTTGGGGCGAAGTCTACACCGGCCTTCAGACCGGTGTGATCGATGGTCAGATGAACCCAATCCCGATCATCTCGACCTACAAGATGTACGAGGTGCAGGACTACATGACCCTGACGAACCACCTGTTCTCGCCTTACACATTCATGGTCTCGTCCGCGTTCTACGATAGCCTGACCGAACAAGAGCAGGCGATTGTGCGCAAAGCCGCAGAATCGTGTGTCGTGGCCAGCCGAGGCATCGCCCGGGTCATCGAGGCCTCTGACCGGGGACTGGCGGGTCTGGTGGACCAGATCGAGGTGTCTGCACTATCGGACGAAGACCGGGCCGGTTTCCGCGATGCAGCGCAACCCGCCGTCATCGAGTTGATTGAAAACAGCGGCGACCCCAAAGCCGTCGAACTGCTCAACCTGTTCCGCACAGAGGTCGAGCAGGCCAACGAAGTAACGTCACATTACATGGACTGATCGTCTGCGCGGCCTGCAAGCTGTGGGCCGCGCTTTTTTGGAGAGAATTCACTTTGACACACCCCCACCCAACAAAAATCGTACCGCCTGCAACGCAACACCTCACGGCGGGTCCCTACTCTCCTGTTCTGGAAGTAAAGGCCGGTTCTTTCGTCATCATCTCCGGACAGGCCCCAATCAAGGAAGACGGCTCGCTCTATGAGGCTGACATGGCCATTCAGACCAAGGCCACGCTCGAATCCTGTCTTGTGCAACTGAAGAACGCAGGTTGCGATTTCAACGATGTTTTTAAGGTAAACGTGTATTTGACCGATCTTGCCAATTGGCCCGAATTCAATCGCATCTACTTAGGTTTCATGCCCAAACCGCTACCTGTACGCACGGCTGTACAGGCGGGACTCTTGCACAACTTCCTTGTCGAAGTGGATATGTGGGCCGCCAAACCATGATCTGGGAACAACTGGTCCATACTGATTTCGCAAGTATCGATCGCGCCACGCCGGTCGTCGTCAATATCGCGGCCATTGAGCAGCATGGCCCGCACTTGCCCCTGGATGTGGATTGCCGCATCGGAAGCCATTTCTGCGAGCAAATCGAATTGGCACTGCGTGAAAACGTTCTGGTGCTGCCGCAGATCAAAGTCTGCTGTTCAAAACACCACATGAATTTTTCGGGTACATTGTCGGTGTCGCATACCACGCTTCTTGCATACCTCACGGATATCCTGAATTCCGTCTTAGCGCACGGTTTCAGGAACGTTTTCATTCTCAACAGTCATGGGGGCAACCAGGCCATCGGGCGTGTTGTCATTGAGTCCCTTGGTCCCACCTTTGAAGCCGCGGGTGGCTTGCTGGGCATAGCAAGCTGGTGGGATGTTGCCTCGACAGAATTGACGAAAATAAACGACTCCGGCCCACAAGGGGTCGGCCACGCCTGCGAATTCGAAACCTCCCTGATGCAGCACATCGACATTAGCAGCGTAAGACAGGCCGAGATCGGATCGAAAGCTTACGCGAGCCTTAGGCCGTGGGCGGATGGAGACCTATTGCGCGGACCCTCGGTAAGTCTCTATCGGTCAATGAAATCGATCTCCGGTGGCTCTGGTGTGGTCGGCGACCCTTCGTTCGCGTCCCCCGAAAAGGGCCAGAAAATTTCAGAAATCGTTGTTCCAAAACTTGTTGAAATTCTGACGGATTACCGTGCAGCTCAACCGTCACAAGTCGAGGGTTGATTTATACTTGTGCCATCATTCATCGCTGTCGATTGGGGTACTAGCAGTTTTCGACTGTGGGTAGTGGGCGCGCGTGGTGAGGTCCTCGCTTCAGCCGATGCCCCCTTCGGCATGTCGCGCTTGAAGAGAAGCGATTTTGCCAACGTCCTCGAAGAAACTCTAACCAAACTACGAATTGGCCCAGATGTTCCTGCTGTCATCTGTGGTATGGCGGGTGCTGCACAAGGTTGGTGCGAAGCACCATATCTGTCTGTGCCAACACAATTGGACGAATTGGGGAATGGGGCCGTCAAGGTGCGCGGTTCGCTGCGGGATGTTCGAATCCTGCCGGGGGTCAAACAACGATCGCCAGCCAACGTGATGCGCGGCGAGGAAACCCAGATTGCAGGGTTTCTGTGCCAACAACCCGAGTTTGAAGGCACCGTTTGTCTTCCAGGGACGCACACGAAATGGGTTCATGTATCGGATGCGACTATCCAAGACTTTGAGACCTGCATGACCGGGGAACAGTTTGCCATGTTCTCAGAGCGATCCGTTCTTTCTCACTCAATGATTCTGGATGGCTGGAGTACCCCATCGTTCGACGAGGCCGTCAAAACAGCTGCAGAAGACCCTGCTAGCGTCTCCCGCAGATTCTTCTCGATTCGAGCAAATATGTTGATTGCTGACCAGACCAGCGCTGAAGCACGCGCTACATTGTCTGGGTTGCTCATTGGCTAAGAGTTGATGGCGGTCGGGGCATACTGGCAAGAGAACCCGATTGTGCTGATCGGCGATACCTTTCTCTGCAATCTCTATCAGCAAGCTTTAACCCTCTTGGGCGCCGACAGCTGCGTGATGGAAGGTACCGATATTACACTGAGGGGCCTGCACGCGGCCCATAAACTGCAAAGAGAACGGTCCAATGCATAGAGAAATCGTCGCTATACTCCGTGGCGTCCGCACAACGGAAGTCGAGGCCATCGGTGAGGTTCTGATCCGTAGCGGCATAACGATCATCGAAGTTCCACTTAACTCGCCATCCCCCATTGAAAGCATCAAACGACTGGCACAAAGCTTTGGCAGTGTTGCCCGCATCGGCGCAGGTACCGTGCTGTCAGTTGACGATGTGCATCGCGTGGCGGATGCCGGGGGCAAATTGATCGTCTCCCCAGACGTGGTGCCTGATGTCATCGAAGCAACAAAAAAAGCCGGGCTCTTGTCCTACCCCGGGGCGTTGACTCCGACAGAATGCTTTCGTGCGCTGCGGCATGGTTCGGATGCCCTGAAGCTTTTCCCATCCTCGCTCATAGGTATCGACGGCCTGAAAGCGCTATCCGCTGTTTTGCCAACCAATGTGAAAACCTATGCCGTCGGAGGAGTAGGACCAGAGAATTTCCAAGCTTGGCTCAACGCTGGTGTAACGGGCTTCGGTATCGGCTCGGCAGTTTTTCAACCGGGATTTAGCTCTTCGGAAACGGCAATGCGAGCGGAGAAAATCGTTGCTAGCTACGACAATGCCTTAAAGAATAAAAAACTGTACTAAACTTAAATACGACACGCCTCGCAAAGCTGAAAACTGTCCGAAAATTTATGATCAAAATACAAAGCTTGATCTGAAATCTCGGCTCCCATGGAGCGCAAGCAAGGCGTGTCGATCAATGACAGGCATTCACGAGAAGATTATCAACCTGAAGCTCGCGCCGTTGGTTCTTGGGCACACGGTAGATATCTTTAGCGTGAGGAAGGCCCGGTAAATTTCAGGTGAGCGCGTCGATCATCAACATCAACCCGGCCCCAATTGCGATACCCCCAGCGCCCGTGGCAATCAGGGTCGCCCACGACGATCGACGCGGCCGTTCGGGTTCCGAGGCCTGTCGAACCAGAGCGGCCTCGACCAGGCCGGGAAGGCGTGGCCCGAACCGGGCGAGAACGCGCGCGGTCTTGGTCAGATCGCCGATGACCGCACGCGGGCCAATGGACTGTTTGATATAATCCTCGACCACCGGGCGCGCGACCTCCCAGATGTTGGTATGCGGATTCAGGGACCTTGCCACACCTTCGACCACAACCATGGTGCGCTGCAGCAGGATCAGTTCGGTGCGGGTTTCCATGCCAAAACGCTCGGTGACTTCGAACAGGTAGCTCAGCAGCCGTCCCATCGAGATTTGGGTGGCATCCATGCCGAAAATCGGTTCGCCCACGGCCCGCAGAGCACGGGCGAATTCGTCTACATCCTTGTCGGCGGGCACATAGCCCGCTTCGAAGTGCACCTCTGCCACACGTCTGTAGTCGCGCCGGATAAAGCCGAACAGGATCTCGGCATAGACCCGGCGGGTGTATTCATCGATATGGCCCATGATGCCAAAGTCATAGGCAATGATATCGCCATTTGCGGCAACCTTGAGGTTGCCCTGATGCATGTCGGCGTGAAAATACCCGTCGCGCAGGGCATGCAACAGAAACAGCTTCAACACGCGCTCGGCGAGGGCGCGGCGATCGTGCCCAGCGGCATCCAGCGCCGCGTTGTCGCCAAGGTTTGCCCCATCCGCCCAGCCCAGCGTCATCACCCGGCGTGCCGACAGGTTCCAGATGATCGGCGGCAGCTGAAACCCTTCATCGTCCTTGGTATTGGCGGCGAATTCCGATGCCGCCGAGCTTTCCAGCCGCAAGTCCAGTTCGCCGCGCACCACGCCATCGAAATGTTCGATCACCTCCATCGGACGCAGCCGGCGTGCCCCCGGAGCAAACAGATCGACGATGCGCGCCGCGAAATAGAAGGCGTCGACATCCTTGCGAAAGGCCCGTTCGATGCCCGGGCGCAGAACCTTGACCGCCACCAGTTGCCCGGTTTCCGCCAGGCGCGCGCGGTGCACCTGAGCAATCGAGGCGGCAGCGATGGAGTCGTCGAATTCCGAAAACATCTCGACCACGGGGCGGCCCAGTTCGCGCGCCACCTCGGCCTTGGCCTGTTCAATGGAAAACGGCGGCAACTTATCCTGCAAGACGCGCAGCTGTT
Organism: Sedimentitalea nanhaiensis DSM 24252; assembly: GCF_000473225.1. Lineage (GTDB taxonomy): Bacteria > Pseudomonadota > Alphaproteobacteria > Rhodobacterales > Rhodobacteraceae > Sedimentitalea > Sedimentitalea nanhaiensis. The sequence continues at coordinate 2,853,863 of NZ_KI421509.1, read as the reverse complement.
GCGCCAGATCATCACCGACCACATCCGGGCGGGTCGAGAGCACCTGACCGAACTTGATATAGGCCGGTCCCAGCGCGGTCAGCGCCCGCGTGGCCGGTGGCATGGCGGGGTCGCCCTTGTAACCCAGCCACTGGAACGGTTTGCCCAAGGCATGGGCGACAAAGCGCAGCAGCGCGGGGGCCTCGAACGCGTCCAGCACCACGTTCATGGCACCGGTCCGTTCCAACGTGGCGCCGGTGCGGATCAGGCGGATGATATTGTGCGGACCGCGCATGTCAGAGTTTCCAGCCGGAATGCAGCGCCGCGATTCCCATGCTGAGATTTCGATACCTGGTCTGTTCGAACCCGGCGCGGCGGACCATGCCCAGAAACGTCTCTTGGTCCGGGAAATTGCGGATCGATTCGACCAGATATTGATAGCTGTCCCGATCCCCGGCAATCAGCTGGCCCATGCGTGGAATGACATTGAAACTGTAGAGATCGTAAAGCTTCTGCAGCCCGTCGTTTGGCAGCTGGCTGAATTCCAGCACCATCAGGCGACCGCCGGGGCGCAGCACACGAAACGCCTCGTTCAGGGCCTGCTGCGGGCGGGTGACATTCCGGATACCAAAGGAAATCGTGTAGACATCGAATGTGTTGTCGGCAAAGGGCAGCGCCATGGCATCCCCGACAATCCAGTCCAGACTGTCGGCCATCTTTTCGGCCTCGGCACGTTTGCGCCCCTCGATCAGCATCGGTTCGGTCAGGTCCAGCACCGTGGCATGTCCCCACCCCGCGCGTTTGAGAAACCGGAAAGAGATATCGCCGGTACCGCCAGCCACGTCCAGCAACCGCTGACCGGGGCGCGGAGCCAGCCAGTCCATCATCGCGTCCTTCCAGACACGATGGATGCCCATGCTCATCACGTCGTTCATCACGTCATATCTGGACGCGACCGAATTGAATACGCCCTGTACCCGCCCGGCCTTTTCGCTCTCGGGAATGGTCTGTGACCCGAAATGGGTGGTTTTGTCGTCGCTCTGTACCATTGGCTCTTGCCGCCTCGCAATTTCGCCCCTGTTATAGGGTGCTGTGGGGCAGGCACAATGCGGCCCCTTGGACCAGAGAGAGCGAAATGCCGGAATTACCGGAGGTAGAGACCGTGCGCCGCGGGTTGGCGCCGGTGATGGAAGGCCAGCGGATAGACCGGGCCGACGTCAACCGACCCGATCTGCGCTGGCCGTTTCCGCCCGACATGGCGGATCGCCTGCATGGACAGCGCGTCTTGCGGCTGCGGCGGCGGTCGAAATACATCCTGATGGATCTGGAGAGCGCGGAAACCCTGTTGGTGCATCTGGGCATGTCCGGGCGAATGATGGTGTCGGGCGACCCGCTGGGTCGGTTCGCGCATGACCACCCAGTCGCACAGAAACACGACCACGTGGTGTTGCACATGGACAACGGCGCGCGCGTCACTTTTAACGATCCGCGGCGCTTTGGGGCGATGGATCTGTTGCAGACGGCCACTGCGGATCGGCACAAGCTGTTGGCCGGGCTGGGGCCCGAGCCGCTGGGTAACGATTTTCACGAACAGCATCTGATCGATGCCTTCCGGGGGCGGCGCATGCCGGTCAAATCAGCCTTGCTGGATCAGAAGATTGTTGCCGGGCTGGGCAATATCTATGTCTGCGAGGCGCTTTATCGTGGCCGGATGTCGCCACGTCGGCTGGCAGGACGCATAGCGTCCAAGCGGATTGCGGCCCTGGTGCCGATCATTCGGCAGGTGTTGCAGGATGCCATTGCGGCAGGGGGCTCTTCGCTGCGCGATTTCCGCCAAGCCGATGGCGAACTTGGATATTTTCAGCATTCCTTTGATGTCTACGGACGCGAGGGCCACCCATGTAAAACACCCGAATGCGAAGGGCTGATTCAACGAATCGCTCAATCCGGGCGCTCCTCCTTCTACTGTGCGCAATGCCAAAGATAACTTGATCCGTTGTCGTCGCGTGTTAAGGAGTCGGCCCTGAACGGAACAAACGAAAGCATATTCCATGGCCTTTGAGACGATCAACGTCGAAGTCGATGACCACGTTGCCCTGATCAAACTGAACCGCCCCGATGCCCTGAACGCCCTGAACACCCAGCTTCTCAGCGAGTTGTGTCAGGCCCTGGAAGAGGCAGACGCAAATGACAAGGCACGCTGCATTGTCATCACCGGCTCGGACAAGGCCTTTGCCGCCGGTGCGGACATCAAGGAAATGTCCGAGATGAGTTTCGGCGACGTGTTCACCATCAACCTGTTTGCCGATGTCAGTAACCGGATCGTGCGGATCCGCAAACCGATCATCGCCGCCGTTGCGGGCTATGCTCTGGGGGGGGGATGTGAGCTGGCGATGGCTTGCGATTTCATCATCGCGGCGGATACCGCCAAGTTCGGCCAGCCGGAAATCAACCTTGGTGTGATTGCGGGCCTGGGTGGAACGCAGCGCCTGACCCGGTTCGTGGGCAAGTCCAAATCCATGGACATGAACCTGACCGGCCGCTTCATGACCGCCGAAGAGGCCGAGCGCAGCGGGCTGGTCAGCCGGGTGGTTCCGGCCAAGAAGCTGATGGAAGAAGCGATGAGCGCAGCCACCAAGATCGCGGAAAAGTCGATGATGGCGACGATGGCGGCCAAGGAATCGGTCAATCGCAGCTATGAGACCACGCTTTCCGAAGGCCTGTTGTTCGAACGCCGGGTGTTTCATTCGATGTTCGCAACCGAGGACCAGAAGGAAGGCATGGCGGCGTTCCTTGAAAAACGCACGGCGCAGTTCCGCGACAAGTAGCGCAGGAAATCACGATTCTGGTTGGCAAACCGAAAAAACTTGGATATTGGGCGCGGTCATACATGCGCGTGCGGCCCGCTCAGGCTAGAATCATACCGATGGATCGTTCCTTGGGTCGGGTTGTCGCTGCGTTGCAGAAGTGAACTGAACTCGAACAAAGGTTGATACCATGGCCAATTCGCCGCAATCCAAGAAACGCGCCCGCCAGAACGAGCGCCGCTTTGCCGTTAACAAAGCCCGCCGGTCGCGCATCCGCACCTACCTGCGCAAAGTCGAAGAAGCAATCGAGACGGGAGACAAGGATGTGGCAACTGCTGCTCTGCGTGCAGCGCAGCCCGAATTGATGCGTGGCGTCACCAAAGGCGTGTTCCACAAGAACACCGCAGCGCGCAAGATGTCGCGCCTGACATCCAGAGTCAAATCTCTGGGCTGAGTCGCGATACCGGCCAAGTTGAAAGACATGATACCAAAAGGCGTTGCTCCGGCAGCGCCCTTTTTGATTCTCCCTATAGTTGCATATCTGGTGCGTTATTTACCGCATAGATAGTGTGGCCTTTTCGCCCTCGGATAGATTCTTTGCACCCAATCGCCGAGTCAACACCATAGTTTCATTGCCGCTTCACACCCGAAATTGCTACCACTGTACTCAGCGATTCACTTGCTTGGGGGGACAGGCAGTCATCATTCAGACTCTACGGGCATTGGGTTCATGAGCGATGACGATTGTTGAACGGTCCGGCTGCCAAACCGACTGCTTCAGCCTGCTGCACTAACCGGCTACTCACCGGTTTGCGGCCCTGTCATAACATGAGTGTGTAACGAAGTTGTGTCGATCTAAACATCCTGTCGGGATGCAGGATAGCCGATGCCTCATCGTCACTGCGGCGCCATTGATTTGCGGCGCCGACGGTGCCAGCCATGCGGCTGGTGCACTCATATCCTGTGCTGTGAATCCTGCCGGATTGAACTCCGGTCAAACAAGGGGAAAGGCCACAAGGCCATAATTGGGATGCGTGAGGCGCTGCATGACACAAGAAAAATGGGGTCAACTCAGACAACGACTGCTCAAAACAGTGGGGCAGAACAACTATACCACCTGGATCGAACCGCTGGAGTTCGCCCACCTGCAGGATGGGGTGGCCATCTTCAACGTACCGACCAACTTCATGGGCAATTACGTCAGCCAGAATTTCGCCGACCTGATCCTGTATGAACTGAACACGTCGGGCACCAAGGTGCAGCGGGTCGCTTTCCGTGTCGCTGCCAATGTACCGGTACGCCCCGCTCCACGGGTTGTCGCCCCAGAGACCCCGACACCTGCGGCCGAGTCCACCGCACGCCACGATGCGTTACAGGCCGCACCGCTGGACGCGCGCTTTACCTTTGACTCGTTTGTTGTCGGCAAGCCGAACGAACTCGCCCATGCCGCGGCGCGGCGCGTCAGCGAAGGCGGCCCTGTCACCTTTAATCCCCTGGTGCTGTATGGTGGCGTCGGACTGGGCAAGACCCATCTGATGCACGCCATCGCCTGGGATCTGCGCGCCCGCAAACCGGAACTGAACGTCCTGTATCTGTCAGCCGAACAGTTCATGTACCGCTTTGTCCAGGCCCTGCGCGAACGCAAGATGATGGATTTCAAGGAACTGTTCCGCTCGGTCGACGTGCTGATGGTCGATGACGTCCAGTTTATCGCCGGTAAGGACAGCACGCAGGAAGAGTTCTTTCACACCTTCAACGCGCTGGTGGACCAGAACAAGCAGATCATCATTTCCGCCGACCGTGCGCCGGGCGAGATCAAGGATCTCGAGGATCGCGTCAAGTCGCGCCTGCAATGCGGTCTGGTGGTGGATCTGCATCCAACCGACTACGAACTGCGGCTGGGCATCCTGCAAACCAAGGTGCAGCAGTATCGCGACAGCTATCCGGGGCTGGAAATCGCAAATGGCGTGCTGGAGTTCCTTGCGCAGCGGATCTCGACCAACGTGCGTGTGCTTGAAGGCGCGCTGACCCGGCTGTTCGCTTTCGCCTCGCTGGTCGGGCGCGAAATCGACATGGAACTGACGCAGGACTGTCTGGCCGATGTGTTGCGCGCCAGCGAACGCAAGATCACCGTCGAAGAAATCCAGCGCAAAGTATCGGATTACTACAACATCCGGCTGTCCGACATCATCGGACCCAAGCGGTTGCGCTCTTACGCACGCCCGCGTCAGGTGGCGATGTATCTTGCCAAGCAGTTGACCAGCCGGTCTCTGCCCGAGATCGGCCGCCGATTTGGCGGACGCGACCACACCACGGTGATGCACGGGGTCAAACGGATCGAGGAACTGAAACTGACCGACGGGCAGATCGCAGAAGACGTGGAGATGCTGCGGCGGACGCTCGAAGCCTGATCCAGACCTGTCTTGCGCTATGAACCGGGTGCCCATACGGCACCCGGTTCCAACGGTTCACGGATTGCGAGGATGCAATACCCGGAAACTGCCTTGTCTCCGCCCCTTGACGGCTGACTCATTCCGGCGGACAAATTCACAAAAAACTTGTGCTGTCGGGGTAAACGGCTAGTTTGCCCTTCCCCGCCTTAACAGAGGATCGAAGGATATGAAGCTCAGCATCGAACGCGGCGCGCTATTGAAGGCCGTGTCGCAGGCGCAATCGGTTGTGGAACGCCGCAACACGATCCCGATCCTTGCCAATGTCCTGATTGAAGCCGAGGGCGATGAGGTGCATTTCCGCGCCACCGATCTGGATATCGAAGTGGTCGACAAGGCCCCGGCACAGGTGGAACGCGCAGGGGCGACAACCGTGGCGGCCACCACCCTGCATGAAATCGTGCGCAAGCTGCCGGACGGCGCGCTTGTGACACTGACGGCGGACAGCGCAGCGGGGCGCCTGACAGTCGAAGCCGGGCGGTCGAACTTTTCGCTGGCCACCCTGCCCAAGGAAGATTTTCCGGTCATGGCGACCTCGGAATACGACTCGAACTTTTCCGCCCCTGCGGCGATGCTGCGGCGATTGTTCGACAAATCGAAATTCGCAATTTCCACTGAAGAGACACGCTATTATCTCAATGGCGTCTACATGCATGTGGCCGAGTCCGAGGGCGGCAAGGTACTGCGCTGCGTGGCGACCGACGGTCACCGGCTGGCCCGGATCGACGCCGATTTGCCGAATGGGGCCGGAGATATGCCCGGCGTGATCGTCCCCCGCAAGACCGTGGGTGAAATGCGCAAGCTGCTGGATGACGATGAGATGGCGATCGCCGTTTCGGTCAGCGAAACCAAGGTCCGCTTTGCCACGCCCGACATCACCCTGACCTCCAAGGTAATCGACGGCACCTTTCCCGACTACACCCGCGTCATTCCGCAGGGCAACACCCGTCGGCTTGAAGTCGATGCGGCCGAGTTCGCCCAGGCGGTGGATCGTGTGGCGACCGTCTCGTCGGAACGCTCGCGCGCGGTCAAGCTGCAGTTGGAAGAAGACCGGTTGATTCTGTCGGTCAACGCACCGGACAGCGGTGCCGCAGAAGAGGAACTGGCCGTGGCCTATGCCGACGAGCGCCTGGAAATCGGCTTTAACGCCAAGTACCTGCTGGAGATTGCCAGTCAGGTGGACCGCGAAAACGCAGTGTTCATGTTCAATTCATCCGGCGATCCCACGCTGATGCGCGAAGGCAACGACCAAAGCGCGGTTTATGTGGTCATGCCGATGCGTGTCTGACCCGCACCGGACATCGTCGGCCCGGAAAGACGCGGCAGGCATGCCTCTGGCTCTGACCCAACTCAGACTGTCCCATTTCCGCTCGCATATGACGGCGCGAATTGAGCTCGACGGTCGCCCCATCGCCATTCACGGGATGAACGGTGCCGGCAAGACCAACATCCTGGAAGCCGTATCGCTGCTGTCGCCGGGACGCGGCCTGCGTCGGTCAAGCGCATCGGATATGACCCGCCGCCCCGAGGGGCTTGGCTGGAAAGTCTCGGCGGTGATTGACGCCGAGGGCCGGGCGAGTGAGATCGAAACCTGGTCGGAAAACGGCGCGGCGCGGCAGGTTCGGATCGACAACAAGGCGGCCAGCCAGGTTGCGCTTGGGCGGATCGCACGGGTCTTGTGGCTGATTCCGGCCATGGACCGGCTGTGGACTGAAGGGGCCGAGGGGCGGCGAAGGTTTCTGGACCGCATGACCCTGAGTTTTGTACCCGATCATGCGGATGTCTCGCTGACCTACGAAAAGGCCATGCGCGAGCGTAACCGCCTGCTCAAGGAGCAGGTGCGCGACGCTGGCTGGTACGGTGCGCTCGAAGCGCAGATGGCCCGGGCAGGCCACATGATTCACCAAAACCGGTGTCAGACGCTAGATCTGTTGAGCGCGGCACAGGCGAGGACGGAAACCGCGTTTCCGGTGGCCGAGCTGGACCTCACCCAGACCGAAGGCGAGATGCCTGCCAGCGCCGATGACTTGCGCGAAGCATTGGCCGAAAGCCGCTTTCGCGACTTGGCGGCGGGGCGCACGCTAGTCGGCCCGCACCGCGCCGATCTTTACGGTGTCTACGCCGCCAAGGGCGTTCCCGCGCGGGATAGCTCGACCGGCGAGCAAAAGGCATTGCTGGTCTCTTTGATCCTGGCCAATGCGCGCGCGCTGTTCGAACAGATCGGCGCACCGCCGATCCTGCTTTTGGACGAGGTCGCCGCCCATCTGGATGCGCAACGCCGCGCCGCCTTGTATGATGAAATCTGCGCCCTGGGTGCGCAGGCCTGGATGTCAGGCACCGGCCCGGAGCTGTTTGCCGAGCTTGGCGACCGCGCGCAGGAACTGCACGTCACCGAGGTCGATGGCGTGTCGAAAGTCACAGCCTTATGACCCTGTCCGCCGTCGATCTGCTGCTGTACGCAAGCGCGGTCTTCATCCTGTTCATCACGCCGGGGCCGGTCTGGATGGCGGTGATCGCCCGTGCCATGTCGGGCGGGTTCGCGGCCGCCTGGCCGCTGACGCTGGGGGTGGTGGTCGGCGACATGCTGTGGCCGCTGCTGGCGATCCTGGGCGTCAGCTGGGTGGTAAGCGAATTTACCGCCGCCGCGATGATCCTGAAACCGATCGCCGCGCTCATGTTCCTGACCATGGGCGTTCTGACCATCCGCAACGCCGGTCGCGTCATCGGTGCCGACAGCCGTCTGACCCGCCCCGGTGCGTGGGCCGGCTTTACGGCCGGGGTCGTCATCATTCTGGGCAACCCCAAGGCGGTGCTGTTTTATATGGGCCTGCTGCCGGGCTTTTTCGACCTGCGCTCGCTGACCGGCTGGGACATCGCGGCGATCGTTCTGGTGTCGCAGCTGGTACCGCTTTCTGGCAACCTGATGCTGGCCGGTATGGTCAGCAGACTGCGTGCGGTTCTGGGGTCTCCTGCGGCGCTGCGGCGCACCAATCTGGTGGCCGGGATTCTGCTGATCCTGGTTGGGGTCGCAATCCCCTTTACATGACACAAAATATGGGGCGATCACGTGACATCCCCCGCAATAAGCCGTATATGAAGGTCAGAAAAACAAGGAAGACCCGGATGTCGGACGACGTAAATGCGCCACAAGAGTATGGCGCAGATTCTATCAAGGTTCTCAAGGGCTTGGATGCTGTTCGCAAGCGTCCGGGCATGTATATCGGAGATACTGATGATGGTTCGGGTTTGCACCACATGGTCTACGAGGTGGTGGACAATGGCATCGACGAGGCGCTGGCAGGCCACGCAGACGCGGTAACGGTCAAGATTCACGCCGACAACAGCGTTTCTGTCAGTGACAATGGCCGTGGAATTCCGGTTGGCATCCACGAGGAAGAAGGCGTTTCGGCCGCCGAGGTCATCATGACCCAGCTGCACGCGGGCGGAAAGTTCGACAGCAACTCCTACAAGGTCTCCGGCGGGTTGCACGGTGTCGGCGTCTCTGTGGTCAACGCGCTTTCGGACTGGTTGGAACTGCGCGTCTGGCGCGACGGCAAAGAGCATTTTGCCCGGTTCCACCATGGCGACACGGCAGAGTCGCTGAAGATCGTCGGAGAGTCCGGGGGCCATACCGGAACCGAGGTACGCTTTCTGGCCTCGACCGATACGTTCTCCAATCTGGAATATTCGTTCGAAATCCTGGAACGCCGCCTGCGCGAACTGGCTTTTCTCAATTCCGGTGTGCGGATCATCCTAATCGACGAGCGCCCCGCCGAAGCCCTGCGCAGCGAGCTGTTTTATGAAGGCGGCGTCAAGGAATTCGTCAAATACCTGGACCGGCACAAGTCGTCGGTCATGGACGAGCCGATCTTCATCACTGGCGAGCGTGACGATATCGGCATCGAGGTGGCGATGTGGTGGAACGACAGCTACCATGAATCGGTACTGCCGTTTACCAACAACATTCCACAACGCGATGGCGGCACCCATATAGCGGGCTTTCGCGGCGCATTGACCCGGACGATCAACAGCTATGCCCAGTCCAGTGGCATCGCCAAAAAGGAAAAGATCAACTTTACCGGCGACGATGCCCGCGAGGGGCTGACCTGTGTACTGTCGGTCAAAGTTCCGGACCCGAAGTTTTCCAGCCAAACCAAGGACAAGCTGGTCAGTTCCGAGGTCCGCCCGGCGGTCGAGGGGTTGATCAACGAAAAGCTGTCCGAATGGTTTGAGGAAAACCCGAACCAGGCCAAGATCATCGTTGGCAAGATCGTCGAAGCCGCAATGGCCCGCGAAGCCGCCCGCAAGGCGCGTGAACTGACCCGTCGCAAGACCGCGATGGACGTGAATTACCTGGCCGGAAAGCTCAAGGATTGTTCCGAAAAGGACCCGTCCAAGACGGAACTCTTTCTGGTCGAGGGGGACAGCGCCGGTGGGTCGGCTCAGACCGGGCGCGATCGCCGCACCCAGGCGGTGCTGCCCCTGCGCGGCAAGATCCTGAACGTTGAACGCGCGCGTTTCGACCGGATGCTGTCCAGCCAGGAGATCGGCAATCTGGTGGTGGCGCTCGGCACCGGCATCGGGCGGGACGAATTCAACATCGGCAAGTTGCGTTACCACAAGATCGTCATCATGACCGATGCCGATGTCGATGGCGCGCATATCCGCACATTGCTGCTGACATTCTTCTATCGGCAGATGCCCGAGTTGATCGAGGGCGGATTTCTATACATTGCGCAACCGCCACTCTACAAGGTCGCGCGCGGCAAGTCCGAAGTCTATCTGAAGGACCAGATGGCGTTGGATGACTACCTGATCCAACAGGGCGTCGAAGGTGCCGCCCTGCGGCTGGGGTCGGGCGAAGAGATCGCTGGCGCGGATCTGACGCGTGTTGTGGATGAAGCCCGCCAATTGCGCCGGGTACTGGACGCATTCCCCACCCACTATCCACGCCACATATTGGAACAGGCTGCCGTTGCCGGTGCCTTTGTACCCGGCGCGGTGGATTCCGATCTGCAAGGTGTCGCCGACAAGGTGGCAACGCGTCTGGATCTGATCGCGGTCGAATACGAACGCGGCTGGCAAGGTCGGATCACCCAGGATCACGGCATCCGCCTAGCACGCATCCTGCGCGGCGTCGAAGAGGTGCGCACCCTGGACGGCCCAATGCTGCGCTCGGGCGAAGCCCGCAAGACCGGTAGCTTCACTCAAAGCCTGCAGGACATCTATTCGATTGCGGCAACGCTGGTGCGCAAGGACCGCGCGCAAGCCATCTATGGTCCGCTGGGTTTGCTGGACGCGATCCTTGATGAGGGCGCCAAGGGCCTGAGCCTTCAGCGCTACAAGGGACTTGGTGAAATGAACCCGAGCCAGCTGTGGGAAACAACGCTGGACCCGGATGCCCGGACATTGTTGCAAGTCCGGGTCGAGGATATGGCCGAAGCCGACGATCTCTTCACGAAACTGATGGGCGATGTCGTCGAACCCCGACGCGAATTCATTCAGAAAAACGCGCTGAGTGTGGAGAATCTGGACTTCTGAAGTTTTGTAGGGAAGCACATAAAATTGAGCGGCGCGCATTTAGGTGCACGCCGCCCGCAAGGCGTCTGAGATTATAATATTACTTATTCAATGGCTTGCGAAATTTTCACCAGGATGGCGGACTTAGGGGGTCGCGCCAAAATCGCCACTTCCCTGCTAAACCTGAGTTAATCTTCAATCCAGTCTACGGTCAGTCTTTGGCCATTCTCGCCAGCCGATGCCCGCCGTATCGTCGACGGATCCCAGTAGCATTCCACGCCAAAACACGGCTTCTGGCTCAACATCGCCGAATGCGAACTGAGCATCCTCGCACGCCAATGCATCGACAGACGCATTCCGGATGATGCCATCCTGAAGACGGAAGTTCGGATATGGACACAATCCCGCAACTCCGCCCGTACGAAGGCCAACTGTCAGTTAATACCCCACGGAATCAGAACCGAACTCGCACAGCTTTACCCGCAAATTGGCTGCATCACAGAACCAGAATCATTTTGTCCCACCTGAATTGGCCCACCACCGGATCCAGTTCTTGGGAATGGGGCCGCGAGACCGGAGGCAAGGGATATTGCAGATTGACAGCCATGCTGGTGTCTCCTCGACAATTCGGTTTTGTGTTCTGTTTGTAGCCCGTCGACAGGCGTCTCATCGGGTCAATCCGAAATGTTGGTGTCCATGCTGGACCGTCTTGGGGCGTTGGCATGCTTGTCCAATTCGTCATGAAGCTGTTCGATCAAGTCATCAAAGTGACTCGCTTCGTCTTCGGAAAACGCCCCCATAAGCCGGGCCTGGAACGACATCGCTTCAGGAATGATATCGTTCAGCACCCGCTGCCCGGCCTCGGTCAGTTCGATTTCGACAAGCCGCTGATCTCTGGTGCTCGCCGTCTTGGCAAGCAGTCCGGCCTCGACCATTTTTGCGACGGCGCGGCTGACGCGGGGTTTTTCCAGGTTGACGCAATTGTGTATGTCGCGAACCGACACCTTTTCGCAGCGCGCCACGTGCACCAGCACCCGCCATTCTGGCATCGAAAGGCCGAAACGCTCTTCATATATCGTGGACAGCACCTTGCTGATCCGCGACGCCAGAACAGCGAGCTTGTAGGGCAGAAAGCCTGAGAGATTGAAATCATTAGGTTTCATGGCTGAACGCTTCCGAAAATTATCGTTGCAATCGAAATGATATTGACATCTACGGCCACTGCAAGGAAAAACGTTTCCAGTGAAACGAATCTAGATGCCGCTACGGCAAGAAATTGAGCACTGCACCCGGCCTGTCAACACGTTCCGGTCGGGCGCGCAAAGGAGGATCACGGATGGCCAAGGCATTTGCGTCCCAGGGAGACCTGGGCGAGAAAAACATTACTTTCACCGAAGTGGGTGATGGGCTTTGGGCCTTTACCGCCGAGGGCGACCCAAACAGCGGTGTCATCATCGGCGACGACAGCGTGATGATCGTCGAAGCCCAGGCCACACCGCGTCTGGCAAAAAAGGTGATCGAAAAGGTCCGCGAAATCACCGACAAGCCAATCAGCCATGTGGTTCTGACCCATTACCACGCGGTGCGCGTGTTGGGGGCATCGGCCTTTGGCGCCGATCAGATCATCATGGGTGAACAGGCCCGCGCCATGGTCGTGGAACGCGGACAGGAAGACTGGGACAGCGAATTCCAACGCTTCCCGCGCCTGTTTGAAGGCCACGAGAGCATCCCCGGACTGACCTGGCCGACAACCACGTTCAGTGACGACATGACGGTCTATCTCGGCAATCGCCGAGTCGATCTGATGCATCTGGGACGCGCCCACACCGCCGGGGACATCGTCATTCACGTGCCGGATCAGAACGTGATGTTCACCGGTGACATCGTGGAATACCATTCCGCCTGCTATTGCGGCGACGGGCATTTCGCCGATTGGGGTAACACGCTCGACAACATCGCCGCCTTTGACGTCGACGCCATCGCACCGGGACGGGGCGATGCGTTGGTCGGCAAGGACATGGTGAGTGCTGCGTTGGAAAGCACCCGTGATTTCGTGCAAAGCACTTACCTTCCTGCCGCCCGCGTGGCGTCAAGGGGCGGGAGCCTGAAAGAGGCCTGGGACGCGGCGCGCGAAGCCTGTGATCCGAAGTTCAAGGACTTTGCAATTTACGAGCATTGCCTGCCTTTCAACGTCGCCCGTGCCTATGACGAAGCGCGCGGTATCGACACGCCGCGCATCTGGACCGCGCAGCGCGATCTGGAAATGTGGGACGCGTTGCAGGGCTGAGGACCAAAGGGAGGAGGAAACACGATGTTTGACGACAGGTATACGCTGGCCTTCAGGGCCTACCCTTACGAACGTTCAACCGATCAGGACCAGGAGGTGCCGGTGCGCCACCCGGTCGTGGTCATGGGCGGCGGCCCAATTGGCATGGCCACCGCGCTCGATCTGGGGCGGCAGGGCATTCCGGTGCTGGTGTTGGACGACCACGAAGGCGTCGGCATGGGCAGTCGCGCAATCTGCTTTGCCAAGCGCTGTCTTGAAATCGCCGACCGCTATGGTTGTGGTGAACCGATGCTGGACAAGGGCGTTGTCTGGAACGTCGGCAAGGTGTTCCATCAGGACCGCCAGGTGTTCGAATTCAACCTGCTGCCCGAAGAAGGCCACAAATACCCGGCTTTCATCAATATGCAGCAGCCGTATTTCGAACAGTTCATGATTGATCGCGCGCGCGAATTGCAGGCGCAAGGCGCACCGATCGAAATCCGGGGAAAGAACCGGGTCGATACGGTTCAGGTCAAGGACGATCACGTGGTGCTGACGGTGATGACGCCGGATGGCCCCTATACGCTCGAAGCGGATTGGCTGATCGGTTGCGATGGGGCCAGTTCGCCGCTGCGTCGGATGATGGGTCTGGATTTCACCGGGCGGGTATTTCAGGACAGTTTCCTGATTGCCGACATCAAGATGAAGGGCAACACGACATTCCCGACCGAACGCTGGTTCTGGTTTGATCCGCCGTTCAAATCCGGGGCGTCGACGCTGTTGCACAAGCAACCGGACGATGTCTGGCGCATCGATTTTCAGATCGGCTGGGATGTTGACCGCGCCGAAGAACTGAAAGAGGAAAACATCCGCACCCGTCTGGATGCGATGCTGGGCGCGGACGTCGAATATGAATTGGTCTGGTCGTCGATCTATACTTTCCAGTGCAAGCGGATGGAACATTTCCGATCCGGTCGGGTGTTGTTCGCCGGGGACGCGGCGCATCAGGTGTCGCCCTTTGGCGCACGTGGCGCCAATTCGGGCATGCAGGATGTCGACAACCTGGGCTGGAAACTGGGTCTGGTGATCGAGGGCAAGGCACCGCACACGCTGCTGGATACCTATGACACGGAACGGGTTTACGGAGCCGACGAAAATATCCTGAACTCGACCCGGTCCACCGATTTCATCACCCCGAAATCCGAGATCAGCCAGATATTCCGCGACGCGGTGCTGGACCTGAGCGAACATCACGCCTTCGCCCGCCCGCTGGTCAACTCCGGCCGTCTCAGCGTGCCCTGCACCTATGACGGATCTCCGCTGAACTCTGCCGATGGGATGGCCGGTCCGGCCCGCACGCGGCCTGGCTCTGCCTGTCCGGATGCGCCGTTGGGGGATGGGTTCCTGCTGTCCCGGTTCGGCGACGATTTTGTCCTGCTGACGATTGACGCCGATGCGCCCGACAGCTTGGACGAAGACGGCATCACCCTGCGCCGCGTTGCGGTTTCGGCAGCGGATGATCCGACCGGCCAACTGGCGGAACGCTATCTGGGCGACGCCAGTTCCGCAGTCTACCTGATCCGTCCGGATCAGCATGTGGCGGCACGGCGGACGAGCTTTGACGAAAACCTGATCCGGCAAGCCGTTCGCCGGGCCACCGGAAAGGACTGCTGACATGGGCGATCTGAACCTTACGGCCAATATCGACCGACCGGATGACTTTTACGAAGCGCTTTTGTCGACGCACGACGGGCTGAACAAAACCCAGAGCGATGCGCTGAATGCGCGGCTCATCCTGATTTTGGCAAACCACATTGGCGACCGCGACGTGCTGAAAGCAGCGCTCGCAGCCGCCGCAAAATAGACAGTCCAGGGAGGACACTATGACGATGAAACTGAAAGCGCTCGCGCTGCTTGTCGGCGCGGCCATGACAACCGCCGGTCTGACGACCAGCGCCCTTGCCCAAACAGAACTGGCGCTGTCGAGCTGGCTGCCGCCGCGCCACCCGATCGTGGTCGGGGCCATAAAGCCCTGGGCCAAACAGGTCAAGGAAGTGACCGACGGACGCGTCACCGTGCGGGTTCTGGCCAAGCCGATGGGCTCGCCGCCGTCGCATTTCGACATGGCCGCCGATGGCATTGCCGACATCACCTACGGTCTGCATTCCTTTACCACGGACGACCGGTTCTCACGCTCGCGGATCGGGCAGTTTTCGTTCGTCGGCGATGATGCGGTGTCCGGGTCCAAGGCCTTTTGGAACGTCTATTCCGGCTCGCTTGATGCGCAGGACGAACACGAGGGCGTCAAACTGCTGGGGCTGTTCGTGCATGGGCCGGGGGTGTTTCACAACAACGTCCGCAAGATCGAACAGACCGGGGATTTCGAAGGGCTGAAAATCCGCGTGCCGGGCGGTTATGTGTCGGACCTGATGACAGATCTGGGGGTGACGACGCTGTTTATGTCTTCCCCCGAGGTGTATGAAAAGCTGTCGCGCGGCGTAATCGACGGGGTGACGTTTACCTACGAGGCACTGACTGCGTTCAAGCTGACCGACGACATCAAATATTCCATGCGGGTGCCCGGCGGGATTTATAACACCACCTGGTTCCTGGTGATGAACGAAGGCAAATGGAATGAGATTTCCGCAGAGGACCGTGCGGCGATCGACGCGATCTCGGGCGAAGCCTTTGCCGAACTCGTGGGTGCCGCCTGGAACGATGCCGACGAAAAGGCCCTGGTTGCAATCGACAAGGCTGGAATCGAAATCTACGACGCTCCTGCCCCGGTTCTTGAAAACATCAAGACCAGCGCCGCCAAACACGAAGCGGCCTGGGCCGAACAGATAAGCGGCGACGGCTATGACGGGGCCGCGGCCCTTGCGGACCTGCGTGCGCAGGCCGGTGTGGAGCACTGAGCGATGGAACGGCTTCGCCATCGATTTCCGGTCCAGCCCCCCAAGAACGGGGGGCTGGACATCGGGTTGCTGCTCGACCGGACCCTCGGGATCGGCGCCGCTGTCGTTCTGCTTGTTCTGGCCTTTGTCACCTGTATCGACGTGGCCGGACGCTATGTTCTGGATGCCCCACTCGCAGGCGCTTTTGAAATGACCGAACTGCTGCTGGCCGCGCTGGTTTTCATGGCCCTTCCCCTGACCACAGAGAAAAACGAACATGTCGAGGTCGATCTGCTGAACATGGCACTGTCCGGACCCGCCCAGCGGTGGCTGGCGGCCTTTGCCGGGCTGTTTTCCGCAGCCTTGCTGGCGACCCTCGCCTGGCGTTTGTTCAGCCATGCCTACAAATCGGCTTTGGACGGGGCGGTAACAAACGCATTGGAAATTCCATTGGCCCCGTTTGGCTATTTGGCGGGTGCATCCTGTCTTTTGTCCGCCTTCATCGCTTTCCTGCGCGGTTTGCAGCCGCCAATCGAACCCGGCGACAATCCCGATACACTGGAGAGCGCGCCATGATGGAATCCCTGATCGGTTTCGCGATCCTGCTCACATTGATCCTGCTGCGGGTGCCGATTGCCTTTGCGATGGCCGCCGTGGGCGGCATCGGATTTGCCCTTATGCGCGGTTGGGAACCGGCCTGGGCAATGACGGGCCAGGTCGCATTCGACACCTCGCTGTCTTACAGCCTGTCGGTGATCCCGCTGTTCATCTTCATGGGCAATATTCTGGCCGGATCGGGCGTGGCGCAGGGTCTGTTTGCCGGGGCGAACCGCCTGTTCGGCCGGATGCGCGGCGGGCTGGCAATGGCGTCGGTGTTTTCTTGTGGCGGATTTTCGGCGGTCTGCGGGTCGTCGCTGGCAACGGCCGCAACGATGTCCAAGGTCGCGATGCCATCGATGCGGCGGTTCGGCTATGACGACAAGATCGCCACCGGTTCGATCGCGGCGGGCGGCACATTGGGCATCCTGATCCCGCCCAGCGTGATTCTGATCATCTATGGGCTGCTGACCGAAACCAACATCGCCAAACTGTTCATCGCCGGGATCATCCCCGGCCTGATCGGCGTTGCGCTTTATCTGGGTGCGGTGATGGTCGCGGTTCGCCTGAACCCGGCACTTGCGCCCGATCAATCCGAACCCGATCCCCTGAGCCGCACCGATATGATCGGCCTGTGCAGCGTGCTGGGTCTGTTCCTGTTCATCATGGTGGGCATCTATGGCGGGTTTTTCACCCCGACCGAGGCTGCCGGTATGGGCGCCGGCGCCTCTCTCGTGATCGCGGCGGTGCTGCGCACCATGTCGTGGAAAGAGTTCTTTGCCGCCACCTTGGACAGCGTCCGGGCGACGGCGATGATATTCGCAATCATCATCGGAGCGGAACTCTTCACCAACTTTGTGAATTTTGCCGGGCTGCCGGATGCGTTGGCCGGGTTTGTAATCGACAATGAACTGCCGGTCTGGGCGGTCATCGTGTTTATCATCCTGGTCTACATGGTGTTGGGCTGCGTGCTGGAAAGTCTGTCCATGATCCTGCTGACGGTTCCGGTGTTCTATCCGCTGATGTTCGAGTTGCAATTCACCAACGAACTGTTGATGGACCCTGAAAACGCGCTGATCTGGTTTGCTATCGTCGTCGTCGTCGCCACCGAGATCAGCCTGATCACCCCGCCCGTGGGGATGAATGTCTTCGTGCTCAAGGGTGTTCTGAAAGATGTCTCGCTGGGCACGATCTTCAGGGGCGTTTTCCCGTTCTGGGTCGCCGATATCCTGCGGCTGGCCCTGTTGATCCTGGTCCCGTCACTGTCGCTTTGGCTGGTCGGGGCAATGTAGACCGGCGCGGTATCGGGCCGCGCCGTCAAACTGAACCTGTCTGAACCCTCGGAAAGGAGGACCCAATGAAAATCGAACAGATCCATCATGTGGCCTATCGCTGCAAGGATGCCAAGGAAACCGTTGAATGGTACGGTAAGAACCTGAATATGGACTTTATCCTGGCAATTGCCGAGGACGAGGTGCCATCGACCCACGAACCGGATCCCTATATGCACCTGTTTCTGGATGCCGGGAACGGCAATGTGCTGGCGTTCTTCGAGCTGCCGACCAAACCCGAGATGGGCCGCGACCCGAACACACCGATCTGGTGCCAACACATCGCTTTCAAGGTCAAGGACCGCGATACGCTGATCGAATTCAAGGACCATCTTGAGGCCAATGGCGTCGAGGTCCTGGGCATCACCGATCATTCGCTGTTCCATTCGATCTATTTCTTTGATCCCAGCGGCCACCGCCTCGAACTGGCCTGCCCGGACCCCGAGGAAGAGGCGATGCTGGCGCGCATGGACGATGTAAAATGGGATATGCTCGAAGAATGGTCGCGGACCAAGAAGGCACCTAAACACGCCGACTGGCTGCACGCCAAGGAACTGGACAAAAAGATCTGAAACGGACTGCCGCGCGCCAGGGATCGCCTTGGCGCACAGCCCCCCGATCATACGGAGACGCGCGATGAACGATTTGGATATCAGCCCGATGGTGCAGGCGGACGGCGGCACGACGACGCCCGGCTATATGCCCGGATTTGGCAACGACTATGAAACCGAGGCGCTGCCCGGCGCCCTGCCCCAGGGCATGAACAGCCCGCAGAAATGCAACTATGGCCTTTATGGCGAACAGCTCTCGGGCACCGCCTTTACCGCGCCCAGCCATCAGAACGAACGCACCTGGTGTTACCGCATCCGCCCGTCGGTGAAACACTCGCACCGTTACCAAAAAATCGACCTGCCCTATTGGAAATCCGCGCCGCATATCGCCCCGGATGTGACCAGTCTGGGCCAGTACCGCTGGGATCCGGTGCCGCATACGGACGCGCCACTGACCTGGCTGACCGGCATGCGCACGATGACGACGGCGGGCGACGTGAACACCCAGGTTGGCATGGCCAGCCATATCTATCTGGTCACCCAAAGCATGGTGGACAGCTATTTCTATTCCGCCGACAGTGAACTTTTGGTGGTGCCGCAAGAGGGCCGCCTGCGGTTCTGCACCGAATTGGGGATCATCGATCTGGAACCCAAGGAAATTGCCATCCTGCCGCGCGGGCTGGTCTATCGCGTCGAGCTGCTAGACGGCCCGGCACGCGGCTTTGTCTGCGAAAACTACGGCCAGAAATTCGAACTGCCGGGCCGGGGCCCGATCGGGGCCAACTGCATGGCCAACCGGCGCGATTTCAAGGCCCCCGTCGCCGCCTTCGAGGACCGCGAGGAGCCCAGCACGGTGACGATCAAATGGTGCGGCCAGTTCCATGAAACCCGGATCGGCCACAGCCCGCTGGATGTGGTCGCCTGGCACGGCAACTATGCACCGGTGAAATACGACATGCGCAATTACTGCCCGATCGGCGCGATCCTGTTTGACCACCCCGACCCCTCGATCTTTACCGTTCTGACCGCGCCCTCCTCGTCGCCGGGCACCGCCAATATCGACTTTGTGCTGTTCCGCGAACGCTGGATGACAATGGAAAATACCTTCCGCCCGCCCTGGTACCACAAGAATGTCATGAGCGAGATGATGGGCAACATCTATGGGCAGTACGACGCCAAGCCTCAAGGCTTTGTGGCCGGTGGCCTGAGCCTCCACAACATGATGCTGCCGCACGGACCCGACCGCACGGCGTTCGAAGCCGCCAGCAACGCCGATCTCAAACCTGAAAAGCTGGACAATACCATGTCCTTCATGTTCGAAACTCGCTTTCCGCAGCATTTGACCGAATTCGCCGGAAAAGAGGCACCGTTGCAGGACGATTACATTGACTGTTGGGCCAATATCGAAAAGAAATTCGACGGCACACCGGGGGAAAAATAGGCGCGATGTTGACGCTCTATTCCTATTGGCGTTCGACCACGTCCTACCGGGTGCGGGTGGCGCTGAACCTCAAGGGGCTGCCCTATGAAACCGTTCCGGTGGATCTCGTGGCAGGGGCGCAGCGCGCTTCGGACTATGTCACACTGAACCCCGGACGGGGGGTGCCGACTTTGGTGCTGGAGGACGGATCCGTCCTGACCCAATCGCTGGCGATCCTTGACTATCTCGACCAGATCGCCCCAGACCCGGCGCTGTTACCAACCGATGCGCTGCTGCGGGCGCGGGTTCAGGCCGCCGCACAGACGATCGCGCTGGACATCCACCCCGTGAACAACCTGAAAGTCGTCAGCCGCCTGAAATCCGAATACGGGCTGACCGGCGATGATGCAATCGACTGGATGCGCCACTGGATGAGCGAGGGGTTCCGCGCCTATCAGGCCCTGCTGCCCGACGGCCCGGCGTTCAGCTTTGCCGACACCCCTCTGCTGTGCGACATCTGCCTGGTCGCCCAGCTTTACAATGCGCACCGATGGGGGGTCGACATGACCTCCTTTGCCCGGCTCCTCGATATCGAGAAACGGGCGTTGAAACTGCCGGCCTTTGACGCCGCGCGCCCCGAAAACCAGCCCGATGCTGCCTGAAGGAACGACTATGACACAGCTTCTCCGCTCTTGGGTCGACAGCGCCAATACGGCGACCACCGACTTTCCACTCAACAACTTGCCCTACGGCGCGTTCCGCTCAACTGGCGGCGACCTGCATGCCGGGGTTGCCATTGGCGATCAGATCTTGAACGTTACGGCACTAGAACAGGCCGGGCTGCTGGACTTGCCGCAACCCAACGTTTTCGCTGGCGGCACATGGAACGATTTCATGGCGCTGGGGCCGGATACCTGGGCCAGCCTGCGCGCCTTTCTGACCGGGGCGCTGGCCGAAGGCTCGGCACGCCAGGCCGATCTGGAACCGCATCTGGTGGCGATGGCGGGTGCGACGCTGGAAATGCCCTTTGCGGTCACCGAATTTACCGACTTCTATGCCAGTAGAAACCATTCATTCAACATTGGCTGCCTGTTCCGCGACCCGGCCAATGCCTTGCCGCCGAATTGGCTGCATATTCCCATCGGATACAACGGACGTGCGTCTTCCGTTGTGGTCAGCGGCACGGATGTGATCCGTCCAAACGGCCAGCTCAAAGGCCCGGATATGGAAATGCCGATCTTTGCGGCTTGCAAGCGGTTCGATCTTGAGCTTGAGATGGGCGCCATCGTCGGCACCCCTTCCAATGGCCGCGTCAGCGTGCAGGAAGCCGACGACATGATCTTTGGCTATGTGCTGCTGAACGACTGGTCGGCCCGCGATATTCAGGCGTGGGAATATGTCCCGCTTGGCCCGTTCCAGGCCAAGGCGACGGCCACCACGATCAGCCCCTGGATTGTCACCAAGGCGGCATTGGAACCCTTCCGCGCCTCGACGCCCCCGCGAGAAAAGGAACTGTTGCCCTATCTCGCAGAGCCGGGTCCGATGCTATATGACATCGATTTGGAAGTGGGCCTCGCGCCAGACGGCAAGGCCGAAACGATCCTGTCGCGCACGAACTATGATGTGATGTATTATTCGGCGGCGCAGCAACTGACGCATCACACCACCAGTGGCTGCCCGATGAGGGTTGGCGATCTGCTGGGGTCGGGCACGATTTCCGGCCCGGAAAAAGAAAACCGCGGCAGCCTGATAGAACTCAGCTGGGGCGGGAAAGAGCCGCTGACACTGGACACCGGCGAAACCCGCACCTTTCTGGAAGACGGCGACACCCTGACCCTGCGTGGCGCGGCCAAAGGAGACGGTTACCGGATCGGGTTCGGAGAATGTGCCGGCAAACTGTTACCGGCCCCCGCAATCTCCTAGATACAGTGGTTGCCGCAGGCTGTCTGTCTGCGGCTTCGCCTCTTGCAGGCCGCAGAAATAGTCCACGAGACGGACCGGTTTTCCGTCGGACGTGCCGTCGGACTTGCGCCTTCGGGCTGTTGCCGCGATGGGTGCGTGCGCTTTTTTCCGGTTCCTCCCTTCATGCGGCCAACAGCCGGAGCAGCCAGGCGAGATTGTTGGACCCATTGTCAGGATGAGCGGGATCGCACCCGTTGGATGCCGCGATGCGCAGATCGATCTCAGAAGGGGTGACCTGAGACAAAACTCTCCTCCACCTTATAGAGAAACCGCGTGTCGATGCAGAGCTACCGCTCCTTGGGTCATAACTATTTCAGTTAGGCACAAAATTCAGGAATGTGTTGCCGAATAGACGTGGATTGGAAAGCCGAAACTCGCGCCCGTGCCTGACATACTTCACATCGGAGTTTTGCAAACATGCCTCCAGCTTTTGCGCATCGGAATAGGCAAGATCCAGAGCCACGATACTCGGTTCATCCTCGGTCAGAACAGCAGTCGGAAGGGGCCCGTTACGCGCTTCGATCGCCGCCGGTGTCAGTATCCGCATTTTGCCATTCCCCGTGTCAAAGACGACGCCGCCAACACATGGATGAGGTGCACCATAAAGGCCGGAGTATTTTGCCGTTAGCGTGCCCATATCCTTATCGCGCGCCAATATTGAGACCCCTGCGTAGCCATGAACCGAATTCGGATGCTCCAACCAAGACGGCACATAAATCAATTCGGGGCGGTGTTGCTGGCACAGGAAAAACGACAGGCGCGGACACGTCGTGTCTGGCAGCAAGGCAAGCGTTGTCTTTGTGCGGCCCGTGCTGCCGTCTGGCAGCGTCACCTCGCGTCCGAATTCCAGATGCCCGCTGATAGGAAACCCGGCCTTTTCCGCGAGCTCTGCGTCTGCGACAGAATTGGTACTGTGCAGCGCCGTCAACGCAATGCCTTCGCGTTTTTGCAAATTTTCGTAGACATGACGCCCAAAACGAAAATCGCCTGCAGGCACCTCATCAATCAGCGTATCGTCGTAGATGCCCATGATTTCCAGCAGGCAGCCCTGGAACATGGCAAGGCTGGTGCTTGTCCCCCATGGATGTTTACCCATGGGCGTCATGTTGAACCCGACCGCGATCAACCGGTCACGCAAGGCACTGATGTCGTGCACGGCAATCAAAGGATGATCGATTCCGAAAGTGGTATTCATGTCATCAATCCTCGGGCTTTAGAAAGGACACCTTTGCCGCACCGACCTGTCTGGCCTTGGCGCCGACGACCACCGTTCCCGCGCCGACGTCCTCAACCACGATTGCGCCTGCCGCAACATTGGCCCCGGCGCCGACAGTGACATTGCCAAGGATGATAGCCCCGGCACCGATTACTGCGCCATCACGGATTGTCGGATGCCTTTGCGGGCCGCTATTGGAAAAATTGCTGCCCAACGTGACATTGTGCCAGATCGAGACATCCTCCCCGATCACGCAAGTCTCACCAGCGACGAAACCCAGCCCGTGGTCCAGCCAAAAGCCCGGCCCGATCTGCGCGTTGGGGTGGATATCGGTCGAAAAGGCCCGGCCGAAGGTCGAGCTTACGGCAAGCGCAAGGGTATGATCGCCGTCCTGCCAAAGCTGGTGGGCGACGCGGTGGGCCATGACGGCATGAACACCGCGCGCAAACAGCAGGGAGGCGACCGCGCCACCCGGTTCGAAATTGCGCCGCGCGGTTTCGGTGATGTCATGGGTGCTGACCTCGACCAGAGCCGGATGCCCGGCATAGACACGGCGGATGACGTCACCCGGCACACCCGCAAAAGCCGCAAGAAGCGCCCCCGCAAGATCGGCAAACCCCTCAAACCGCCGCGGCGTTACGCCAAGCAAAGCGGCGGCGTCGGGGCTGTCGGTCAACAGCGCTTCGGCTTCTGTCGCCAAATTCATCGTGCACCACCCCTGCAAGCCTTCATTCCCTTGGCCCCTCGATCAATGCCGCGAAGGACCACATCGTTGAAATCGTCTCTTGGCGTGTGCCGCGCACCAAAACCCGACACGGGGCCGTTCCCAAGCCAGATATATGCCCCTGGCGCCTGTTCCAACATAACGGCGAAATCCTCGGACGCCATCGACGGGTTTTGGTCGTCATTTACGGCGTCCGCGCCCGCAACTTTCTGCTGCGTCGCAATACCTTCGCAAATCTCGGTCGTCCGCTTTTGCAACCGTGCTTTCACGGCCTCGTGGAAATAGCGCGTGCCGCCCGCAAGGCGGACGGTTTCGGGGATGAGGTTATAAACATCGCCCGCATGAACCGGCCTCACGCTCAGCACCGCAGGCGACTGCGGAACAGGTGCGCGCGAAACGACAGATTGCAGCGCCCCGATCAATTGCCCGGAGGCCACGATATTGTCCGTGCAGTCATGCAGCATGGCCGCGTAGCCACCGTATCCGGTGGCGGCGATATCAATGGTATCAAACCCCACCATCCGCGCGCCTCGCCGAACGCAAAGCACACCCGGTGTCAGCATACCCACGATGCATCGTGTTTTCCATTTGCGCCTGACGTTCGGCTGCAAATTCGGATGTCTTGCGCTCTTGGCAGGCCAGTTCCAGGTGCTTGTGCAAATCGCGACGCCACCCTGCCCAGATCGAGTGAGTCGATGTGAAAAAAATCGTTTTCGGGCATCGTGTTGCTTTCATTTGCAGGGCGGCGGGCGCTTGGACCACCACCCCGTTTCCTTCATCAGGACACATATCCAAAGGCGATCTTGGGCGTTTTTCCACTGTCCAGCCACACTGACTTGGGACTTGTATACTCCATCAAGGCGTCGCTGCCACTGGACCGGCCAAAGCCCGAATTCAATGAGCCACCAAACGGCGAGGACACATGGATCGCCTTGTAGCTGTTGATCCAGAACGTGCCGGCGCGCACAGCCGCCGCCATGCGGTGCGCACAACCAACATCAGACGTCCAGACAGCGCCGGCCAGCCCGAATAGGGTGTCGTTGGCGATGGCAATGGCCTCTTCCTCGTCCGCAAAGGGGATTGCGGTGACGACGGGGCCAAAAATCTCGGTCTGGGCGGCGGCTGCCTTGTTGCCCAGACCGGACAACAGCGTTGGCGGCACGAAAAATCCGGTTTCGGGCGTACTTGTCCGGGTGCGAACACTGGCGCCTTCGTCGCGCGCAGCGGCGATCATTCCACTGACATGGGCGAATTGGCGGCCATTGCTGATCGGGCCGACCTCGGTTGCCTCATCGAGCGGATCGCCCAGCGCGATACTGTTCATGCCTGCCGCTATCATGTCCGTAAGCTCGGCATGGGCCGACTGATGTACCAGCAGCCGGGACCCGGCCACACAGCTTTGTCCAGCGCCCGAGAAGATCGCGGCCTGAGCGCCCAGTGCGGCGTGTTTCAGGTTGGCATCGTCAAACACGATATTGGCCGATTTTCCGCCAAGCTCCAGCACCGCAGGTTTCAGCGATTGCCCAGCTGCCATGGCAACGCGACGGCCGGCTTCCGGAGAGCCGACAAAAATCACCTTGCGCACCGCGTCATGTTCGATGGCCGCCTGACCGGTCGTGGGTCCCAATCCGCACAGCACGTT
Organism: Sedimentitalea nanhaiensis DSM 24252; assembly: GCF_000473225.1. Classification (GTDB taxonomy): domain Bacteria; phylum Pseudomonadota; class Alphaproteobacteria; order Rhodobacterales; family Rhodobacteraceae; genus Sedimentitalea; species Sedimentitalea nanhaiensis. The sequence continues at coordinate 2,828,504 of NZ_KI421509.1, read as the reverse complement.
CACCAACCCTTTGGGCAGGCCAGCGTCTTCGGCGATATGCACCAAAGCCACGGTTGTCAGAGGCGTCAATTCGCTGGGTTTGATCACGACGCCATTGCCGGTGGCGATGGCCGGTGCAATTTGCCACCCGGCGGTAAAAATCGGCGCGTTCCACGGCGTGATCTGAAAGACCACGCCCAAAGGTTCGCGCAGGGTGTAGTTGAGGTGCCCGCTGGGAACGGGGATCACCTCGCCATGCAGCTTGTCGGCCCACCCTGCGTAATAGCGGAACATCTCAGCGACCTTGGCCACCTCGATCCGGCAATCGCGGATCGGTTTGCCAGCAACCAGCGCTTCGAGTTTGGCCAGTGGTTTCTGATTGGCGATGACGGCGCGCGCGACATCCTGCATCACATCGCCGCGTCTGGCCGCAGAAAACCCTGTCGCCCAGTCCTTTTGCACCGCCGCCGACGCGCAGCAAGCCTCAGCCGCCAGTGCCGCGCCGCAATCACTATAGCGCGCCAATTCCACCTGGGCATATGGGTCTTCGAGCACCACGGCATCGCCCGCGCCATCGCGCAATTGGCCAGCGACAAGGCTTTGCACGGTTGTGCCAAGCCCAAGTTCCCCCATGAGCGAGAGCAGAAGGTCTTTGCGTTCAGACATTTTCGGACGCTCCGTATTTGAAGATCTCGTTGAAATCGGCGCTATCGGCCAGAATTTCGCGGCTGTTTTCCCAGATTGCGGCGATGGCCTGCGTGGCAGGCAGATCGAGCCCGCCCTGGGCGGCCAATTTGGTGGCCAACCCCACATCCTTGCGCATCAGCCCCATGGTGAACCCGGAATCGAAGGCCCCATTCAGGATCCATTTGGGGAAGTTCACTTCGCTGACCCCGCTGCGCCCCGATCCGGCATTGACGCCTTGCAACAGGCTCTCCAGCGGCACCCCGCAGTTTTGCGCCAAACGCGCCATTTCACTGACCAGCACCAGGTTTGCCGCGCAGAGCAGATTGTTGGCGATTTTGGCGGCGTGTCCCGCGCCTGCCGGCCCGACATGCACGGTCTTGGCCGTCAGATCGTCGAGTACCGGGCGCAGCGCCGCGATCGCCTCTGCCGGGCCCCCCAGAACCATCGTCATCGTACCCGCGCGTGCGCCACCCGGACCGCCACTGACCGGACCGTCAAGGAAGGTATAGCCCGCCGCCGCCGCCGCGAGTGTCTTGGTCGTGTCCGGTTCCGAGGTCGATGTATCCAGGATGATCGTACCGACCTGCACATGAGGCACAAGATCGGCCATGACGCTGGTCACTGTCCCGGCATTTGGCAGCGACAGGATGATCTGGTCGCATTCTTGCGCCAACTCGCCCAGGCTCTCACAGACCTTGCCGCCATTGATCTCGGCCCGCGCGCGCGCTTCTGGCATCGCGTCATGGCATTGAACATCGTGGCCCTTTTCGACAAGCCGCGCGATCATCGCGCCGCCCATGGCGCCACATCCTACCAATCCGATCATGGTCTGCTCCTCACACTCATGTTTCTAATGGCCCGTTGCGCGCGGCGCGGTGGCCAACAGCATCCGGGTGTAGTCGTTTTCGGGGGAATCATACAAAGCCTCGGCCTCTCGGCATTCGACGATCTTGCCTTGCTTCATCACCGCCACCCGGTCAGAGACCTGCCGCACGACTGCCAGATCGTGGCTGACAAACAGCATGGTCAGCCCAAGCGATCGGCGCAATTCCATCAGCAGCGCCAACATGTCCGCCTGAATGGAGACATCCAGCGCCGAGGTCGGCTCATCACACAAAAGGAACCGGGGCCGCACCGACAGGGCGCGCGCGATGCAAATGCGCTGACGTTGCCCGCCGGAGAACTGGTGTGGAAATTTGCGCCCGGCCGCTGCCGGAAGGCCGACACGTTCCAGCAAGGCGCCAACAAGCCGCGGGATATCGCTGCGTGCGGCCAGACCGTGAAACCGGATCGGTTCGGCCAGAATATGATCGACGCGCATCCGGCCGTTGAGCGAAGAATAAGGATCCTGAAAGACCACCTGAACATCGCGGCGCAGCGCCTTGCGCCTGGCGCGCGACCGCACATCGGCCAGCGGCCCATGATCATCATAGCGCACATTGCCGGACGTGGGCAGGACAAGGCCGGTCATCATGCGGCCAAGCGTCGATTTTCCAGACCCGCTTTCGCCGACAAGGCCCAGAACCTCGCCCCGCTTGATGCTGAGGCCCGGAATGTCCACGGCGCGGAATGTGCCCGCCTTTCCCCAGAACGATTTCTTTCGGGTGGCAAAATCCTTGGTCAATGCGCTGGCGGTGACGTAATCGCCGGAACTTTCGTCCTTGTGGCCCTGCAAAAGCCATTGGTCGATTTCGCCGGTCTTTTGAGCCGGATTGCGGAATCTGTCTTCGCGCCGTTCGATGCTGGGGATCGCGGCGATCAGATCCTGGGTGTATTGCTCTGTCGGGGTGTGGATCACCTGGGCTGTGGGGCCGGTTTCCACCAGCTTGCCGTGGCGCATCACATAGACCCGGTCAGCGGTTTCGGCGATCACACCCATGTCATGCGTTACCAGGATCACCCCAAGAGACCGCTCGACACAGATGCTGCGGATCAGATCAAGCACCTGTTTTTGCACCGAGACATCCAGCGCCGTTGTCGGTTCATCCGCAATCAGAAGGTCCGGGTCACCCGCCATCGCAAGAGCAATGACCACCCGTTGACGCATCCCGCCAGAGAATTCGTGCGGGTATTGCCCCATGCGGCTAGCCGCATCTGGTATGCCGACCCCGTCCAACCGGTCAGCGGCCATCTTGCGCGCCTCAGACATCGGCAAATCCCGTAGCAAGGCAATGGATTCCGCCAGTTGGTCGCCAACTGTCATCAAAGGGTTCAGAGACGTCATTGGATCCTGAAAGATCATGCCGATCCGCCGCCCGCGCAGCCGCGCCATTGCCGCGTCGGACAGATCGATCAGGTTCTCACCTTCCAGATCGATCCTGCCGCCCGACACTTTTCCGGGATGCGACAGAAGGCCCATGATGGCATTGCCGATGGTCGATTTACCGGCACCGCTTTCCCCGATCAGCCCGACGATCTCGCCGCGCCGGACCTCCATGTCAAAGCCATGCACAGCGGTGAAATCGCCGAGCCGGTGCGGGAAGGTGATCTTGAGGTCTTTAGTTCTGCACAAAATCTCGGTCATCGCAGCCTCGGATTCAAATAGTCGCGGACCCAGTCGGCCACGAGATTAAAGGCGACCACCATCACCAGCAGCATGATGCCCGGAAAGATCACGACCCACCAAATGCCGGAAAACAGGTATTGACTGCCGATCTGGATCAATGCGCCCAACGATGGCTCTGTAAGCGGCGTGCCGAGGCCAAGGAAGGACAGGGTTGCCTCGGTCACGATGGCCACCGCGATTTGCAGCATGGCAAGGACAAGCACCGGCCCAAGGATGTTCGGCGTGATATGGCGCAGGATGATCGTTGCCGTCGGCAGGCCAATGGCGTGACAGGCGGTGACATAATCCTGTCCCCGTTGCACCATGGCCGAGGCACGCACGATGCGGGCGAACTGGACCCATCCGGCAAGGCCGATGGCGAGGATCATGATCGGAACGGCAGCTTGGGCAAAGACATCTGCGGGAAGCGAAGCCTTGAGGATGCCGTTGAACAGCAGCGCAATCAGGATCGGCGGAAAGGCGAACTGGATCTCGGCAACCCGCATCAGCACCGCATCGGTCATCCCGCCGAAATACCCGGCAAGCAAGCCCACGGTCATCCCGATGACGACGGACAGCGCCACAGCGCCAATCCCCACGAGCAGAGAAATCCGACCGCCATAAAGCATCGCTGACAGCACATCGCGGCCCTGAAGGTCTGTCCCCAAAAGGAAACGCGGATCAGCGCCGTCCTGCCAGGCGGGTGGCATATTGTTATCCATGATGGAAATCGTGGCCGGATCAAACGGCGTATGGGGCGCAAAGACCGGGGCAAAGGTGCAGCCGATTATCATCAGTACGATAATGACGGCCGATATGATCGTGACCGGAGAGTTCAGCAGCTCATACCAGAAGTCAGAGCGAATTCGTTCAAGCATATCAATGCGCTCCGTGACGAATACGGGGGTCGATCAGCACATAGACCGCATCCACGACAAGGTTCGAGATCGTGAACACCAGCCCGACAAAGATCAGATATGCGGCCAGCAACGGAATGTCGCTTTGCCCGATAGCGTGCAGCAATAGCGAACCCATGCCCGGCCATTGAAAGACCCTCTCGGTGATGATCGAGAAAGCAAAAAGTGAGCTGAGTTGCAGGCCAATCGCCGTGACCACGGGAACAAGCGTGTTTTTCAGCGCGTGGCGGAAATAGATCCGTTGCCCCGGTAACCCGCGCGCCCAGGCAAAGCGGATGTAATCGGTGCGCAGCACTTCCAGCATCTCGGCCCGGATCAGGCGCAGGATGACGCCAAGTTGAAACAGACAAAGGACTGCGGCGGGCATCAATGCGTGGCTCAGCCCGTCCCATGTAAAGAGGCTGGAGCGGACCCCAAGGACCGTAACCACATCACCGCGCCCGAAAGAGGGCAGCCAATTCAGCCAGACCGAGAAAACGAGAATCAGCAAAATGCCCAGCAGGAAGGACGGGATCGACACGCCGATCACCGAAAGCGCCATGATCGTCTGGGCAACGCCGCCCTTGCGCCGGATACCGGTGTAAATACCTGCCGGAATTGCAAGGATCAGCGACAGCACCCCCGAAAGCATCACCAGTTCAATTGTTGCGGGAAGACGGTCTGCGATCATCTCGCTGACATCGCGGTTGAAACTGTACGATATTCCGAAATCGCCCTGCAGCGCGTTCACGACATAGCGGGCATACTGAACGAGGATCGGGTCGTTCAGGCCAAGGCTTTCACGCAGCGCCTCGCGGTCTTCCACCGATGTTTCCTGTCCGACCAGGGACAAGACCGGGTCGCCCACGAATTGAAATACGAGGAAGCCAACAAGGGCAACGCAGAGCATCACAACCGTGGCCTGAAGCAATCGGGCCAGCAGAAAATACATATCAGGTGTCCATGTGGAGGAAACGTTGGGGGAATACGGCCCGATGTCGCCGGGCCGTAAAACCGAGGCTTAGTTGACGTTGAAGTATTCCAGCGGGAATTCAAACGTCGGGTGTTGCACCACCTCGACTTTCTCCGCCGCGCCCCAGACCAATTGCTGCACATGCAGCGGCACAAGGCAAACGTCTTCGACCATCAAGGCCATCGCGTCTTGCAGCATCTTTTCGCGTGCGGCGGCATCCATCGTCACAGCGGCCTCAGCGGCCAGTGCATCGGCCTCGGGAACCGAACAGCCCGAGATGTTCCAGGCCCCTTTGCCGTTTTCCAGATCGCGGGTGCCCAGCACGTTTTGGAAAACGTTCAGGCTGTCCATCGTCGACGGCGTCCAGCTGAGCAAGAAGAACGAGGTGCCGAAATCGGGCGCGACAACCTTGGGGAAGAACTGCGCTTTGGGCTGGGCGATCAGGTTTACCTTGACCCCGACCCGGGCCAGCAGGCTGACGGTCGCCTGACAGATCTGACCATCGTTGACATAGCGGTCTGTCGAACAATCCATCGTCAGTTCGAAGCCCTCAGGATAACCTGCCTCGGCCAGCAGCGATTTGGCAGTCTCGACATTGTATTCCAACCTGGTCAGATCTGGATTATAGCCGCTCACCTTGTCCATCACGTATTGCGTGGCCAAAGTCGCCTGCCCCTGCATCACGCGGTCGATGATTGCCTGTGCGTCCACTGCGTGTGCGAATGCCTGACGGACTCGCAGGTCCAGGAACGGGTTGCCCTCGACCGGGCTTTCGATGATCTGATCGCGCCATTGGTCCATGCCCAGGTACATGGTGCGCGCCTCGGCGCTGGAAACGACCTTGACCCCCGCACCGTTTTCAACGCGCGCAATATCCTGCAAGGGCAAGGGCATCACCAGATCGACCTCGCCTGACAAAAGCGCCGAAACCAGCGTCGCGGCGTTGTTGATCGGGGTGAACACGACCTCGGTCACGTTGCCCGTTTCGCCCCAATAACCGTCAAAGGCGGCCAGCGTCGTTTTTTCGCCCTGCGCGCGCGAGACCACACTGAATGGTCCGGTGCCGTTGGCGTTGGTCGCGCTGAATGCTTTCTCTTCGGCCTGAAGGTTGATGGGCTCGACCGCGCCATTCGCTTCCGCCCATTGTTTGTCGAGGATCATCAGATCGAGGAGATCGTTCAGCAAAATCGGATTGGGCGCTTTGGTCACGATTTCGACGGTCATGTCATCGACGGCGCTGTAACTTTCGACCGAGGCCAGCACGTGTTTGAAATTCGAGGTTTCGGAAAGGGCGCGATCCATGCTGAAGATCACATCATCGGCGGCAAAAGCAGACCCGTCATGAAAGGTCACGCCGTCGCGAAGCGTGAACCGCCATGTCGTTGCGTCGACCTGCTCCCAGCTTTGCGCCAACTGGCCTGCGATCTCGAAATCTTTGTCGCGTGCGACCAAGCCCTCGTAGATGTTGGCCAGAAAATAGTTAGTAAAGCTTTCATTGTGGCTGTGCGGATCAAGGCTGGTCGCATCCCCTTGGGACGCCATACGCAGCGTTTCCGCCTGAACCGGGATGATCGTTGCCGTTGAAAACGCCAAGGCCGCAGCCAGAGACGCGAGATAGGTTTTTGACATCTTATTACCCTGTTGAGATTTTTTGATTCTCGGCAGTGTATGTTCAGAACCGGCCTGCGGGAATTGCAGTAAATGTGAATTATTGTTGCCCCAGAGGCAACGCTAACCAGCATTCCGAAACGCGACCATCGACCGTGTGATGTGATCGACCAGACGTGTCACCCCTTCGGGCAACCGCCGACCATACCGAGTAAAAACCGAAGCCTCGCCTTTTCTAAGCTCCGGGACCGCCAGGCGTTTGGTGGCAATGGTCCCATCTGCGATTTCACGTGTCACCACAAAGGCCGGAAGCACCGTAACACCCAGCCCTTCGCGCACAAAACTGCGCAGCACCGCCAGAGAGTTGGAATGCACAAGCGCCCGCAATCTGACCCCATGTGCGCCTTCGGCGACCGCAATCATATCGCCCACGCCAAAGCCCGATTTCAAAAGCGCCGAGGGCAAAGTTTCAAGTTGCGCCATTGTGACAGGTTCTGACAGGTCCGCCCATTCCGACGTCGGGCTTACCAAAAGATCAAGCGGTTGCTTGACTTGCGCAGCGGTTCGGATCGCCCGTTCCTTTCCGGCATTATAGGCCAGGCCAAGATGCGCGCGATCGGTTCTCACGGCATGCAAGACCTGTTCGGTCGATCCGCTCAGCAGGTCATAGGTAAATCCGGGAAACGCCGCTTTATACGACGTCATGGCATTGCCAACAAAATCACTGATGAATCCATCGCCCACAGCAATCATCAATTCGCCACGCCGCATCCCCTTGAGCGCGTCGAATTCCGAAAGCAACGTTTCCTGTTCGCTTTGCTGATGTTTCAAATAGGTCCGCAGGATGGTTCCCGCCTCAGTCGGGCGTACGCCTTTGCGTCCACGTTCAATCAGAGCCGTCCCCAGAGACGTTTCAAGCGCTTTGATTTGGCGGCTGATTGTTGATGGTTCGACCCCCAAACGTTCCGACGCGGATCTGATCGACCCCTCTTCGCAGGCAACGAGGAATGAAGCAGATTGGACTGTGTCGATCTTGAACAATGAATGCTCCTCGCCGCCGCCAAGTGGTTTTGCAAAACACCGGAGCGCTGGTTCCTATCCTCTCTATAAGTTCAAGCCTTCGATGGCGAGACCCGGTTCTGCACCTATGCCGAGCGATACAATCGCACTGTCCGGCATGAATATCCGGTTCAATGGCACGGGTTAGGCCCCTCAGTCCCATGCCGATGACAAAGAATGTAGCCGGGAAATAGGCACGCCGCGATCGTCCGCAAAATCAGCTGCGAAAGCTGACATGGTCAGGCCTTTCTCAATCTGTCATCAACTGTCCGGTTGCGGCGGGTCATGACACGTGCCGCAACCGATCTTGTTGCTCGTCCGATGTGTTATCCGAAGAGTCTCCAGCCATTTTGCGTTCGTCTTCTTTCAGTTCGAGCCACATCGCGTTCATCACGGCGAAAATGGCGGCCAGCGGAAGGCCCAGAATCCAGGCAAAATACCACATCGAAAGTTCCTTTTCCTAATAGAGAGAGTGGGAGTTTTCAGAGACATCAGCCTCAGTGACCTTGCCCCACAGAACTTTGTAGACCCAGGCGGTGTACATCAGGATCAACGGCATAAAGATCGCGGTGGCCACCAGCATGATGAACAGCGTCAGATGTGAAGACGAACTGTTCCAGACCGTCAGCGACGACTGCGGATCGCTGGAACTGGGCATGATGAAGGGGAACATGGTCAGCCCCACAGAGGAGATCACGCCTAGAATTGCCATCTTGGAAACCAGCAGCGTCGAAACTTCGCGACCGGCCCGCAGCCCGAGGTATGTCAACAATCCGCCAATAATCCCCATGAGCGGGGCAACGGCGATCCAGGGACGGTCCGCATAGGCAGACAGCCAGCTTGGGGTGCGCTCTACCTCGAAATGCAGCGGGTTGGACGGGCCGTTCGTGACATAGTCCCCGACGATGCGAAATCCTTCGATACCGAAGGTCAACCACAGGCCCGCCAGCACATAGGTACCAACCGCGACCAACGCCGCCTTGGAGCCAATGGCGCGGGCGCGGATTTGAACCGGGCCTTCCGCTTTCAGCGTCAGCCACGCACTGCCGTGCATGATCAGCATCGACAACGAAACCACACCTGCAAGGATCGAGAACGGGTCGAGCAGGCCGATGAACTTCATGTACCAGGCCCCTTCGTAGATCGTATGCAGATCGTCGGTGAACTGGAACGGAACACCCTGGATCACATTCCCTACGGCAACTCCGAACAACAGCGCAGGCACGGCACCGCTGGCAAAAATCGCCCAATCCCACGTGGTTCGCCAACGCGGGTCGTCCCGCTTGGAGCGGTATTTGAACGCGACGGGGCGCACGATAAAGGCTGCCAGGATAAGGAACATCGCCAGATAGAAGCCAGAAAAACTCACAGCATAAAGCGGGGGCCAAGCGGCAAAGATGGCGCCGCCGCCAAGGATAAACCAAACTTGGTTCCCCTCCCAAACCGGGCCGATGGTATTGATCGCGATGCGGCGCTCAATGTCTGTCTTGGCGACGAAGGGCAGCAGCGCGCCAACCCCCATGTCAAACCCGTCGGTGAGAGCAAAGCCGATCAGCAAGACACCGAGCAGACCCCACCAGATAACGCGCAGCACGTCATATGTGATAAGTTCATGTAAAATCATCTGTCTTACTCCGCAGGTGTGGCGATAGCATCGGCATTTCGGCGACCAGCCAGGCGATCGTTGTGACGCTGGTTCCAGGCATCGGTCTCCTCAACATCCTGAAAAGGGCCTTTGCGAATGTACTTCAGCATCAGACCCATCTCGATGATGAACAGGATCGTGTAGAAGATCACGAAACCAGCCAGCGTCAGGGCCACTTCGGTCATCGATAGCGCGCTGACAGACATCGCTGTGGGCAACACGCCATCCACGGTCCATGGCTGGCGTCCGTACTCGGCCACAAACCATCCCAACTCGGCCGCGATCCACGGTGCAGGGATCATCCACACTGCCAAATGGAGCGCCGGACGCGGGAAGTTCATCCCCTTGAACGAGGCGCGGTAAAAGAAATAGGCCATGGTGGCGATGAACCCGAAGCCAAGCCCCACCATCAGCCGGAAGGCCCAAAACAGCGGCCAGACAGTCGGCACCGTGTCATCGGCGGCAGCCTTGATCTGCTCTTCGGTAGCGTCCAGAGGATTGTCGACGTATTTCTTGAGCAGGAAGGCAAAGCCAAGATCGGCTGAATGTGCCTCGAACGTCGCCATAACCGCCGCTTCAGTAGCGTCGCGATTGGCGCGCACGTCCAGCAGTGCCTCGTAGGCGATCAGGCCAGAACGGATGCGGTCCTCGGCGGTTGCCACCAGATCGTTGATCCCCGGAATTTCGGTTGTCAGAGACCGCGTGCCGATCAGGCCCATCGCCCAGGGAATCTCAATCGCGTAATGGGTTTCGCGCGCCTCTTGATCCGGAAAACCGACCAGATTGAAGGGTGCTGGCGCTTTATGTGTTTCCCACATTGCCTCAATCGCGGCGAGCTTCATTTTTTGGCTATGGGTCGCCGAATAGCCGGATTCATCGCCCAGCAAGACGACGGAGAACGCCGACGCCAGCCCGAACGCAGCACCGACAGTGATCGAGCGACGGGCCAATTCTACATGGCGGTTGCGCAGCAAGTACCACGCAGAAACGCCAATGACGAAGACCGAGGCGGTGACATAGCCTGCCGAAACCGTATGGACAAACTTGGCCTGCGCCACCTCATTGAAAAGAACCTCAAAGAAATCCGTCATTTCCATGCGCATGGTCATCGGGTTGAATTCGGCACCAACCGGGTTCTGCATCCAGCCGTTGGCGATCAGAATCCACAACGCCGAAAAGTTCGACCCGATGGCAACCAGCCAGGCGACGGTCAGGTGCCCGACTTTGCTGAGCTTGTCCCAGCCAAAGAAGAACAGCCCCACAAAGGTTGCCTCAAGGAAGAAGGCCATCAGCCCCTCCATCGCCAGTGGCGCACCAAAAATATCTCCGACGTAGTGGCTGTAATAGCTCCAGTTCATACCGAACTGAAATTCCATTGTGATGCCCGTGGCGACCCCAAGCACAAAGTTGATGCCGAACAGCATTCCCCAGAACTTGGTCATCTGCCGCCAAATCGGGCGGTTGGTCATCACATAGACCGTTTCCATAATCGCAACGAGGATCGACAGACCCAGCGTCAGCGGTACGAACAGGAAATGATACATCACCGTCACCGCAAACTGTAGGCGGGACAATTCAACGATACCGAACTCCATTAAATCCACTCCAATCTGAAGATGGCGATTCGGGACCATCAACCATTCGATTTTAGGAATGTGTGCGCCTTTGGCAGCCTCGGTACATTGATCCAGATCAATAACCGACATTGGAAATACAACTTATATCAACGGCACGACCCGGTCGGCAAATTCTATCTCTGCTTTGCGATGTGCCGCGATGAGAATGGCCGAGTTCGGAAGGTAATCCCGGACATTCCGCAGCACGGTCATGGCGGTTGCGCTGTCGAGCCCCTCGGTCGGTTCATCCAGCAACAACACGGCGGAATTTCGCAGCAAGGCGCGCGCCAGCGCCAGGCGGCGCGCCTCACCACCAGAAAGACCGTCGCCACGCACCCCGATAGCCGTTTCAAGACCCTGTCGCGCCCGCATCGTCGAAGCCAGCTGCACCACCTCAAGAACTTGCCACAACGCACTGTCGTCGCTTTCAGGCGCGGCAAGGCGCAACGCGTCGGCAACGGATCCCGACATCAACGCGCTTCGTTGCGGCAAAAGCGTTACCTCGTCGCGCAACACCGCCTCGTTGCAATCGGAAACGGACGCGGCACCCAACAAGATTTGCCCCTTGGAAACAGGATGCAGCGCTGCAACGGCCAGCAACAGCGTTGATTTGCCCACACCGCTGGGACCGGTCAGTGCAACGGTTTCACCTGATGCCACGGTAAGGGTCATATCCTCGATAATTGGGACCGATGAAAGATCGCGATGCAAGGTAACCGATTGGATGCTCAACGCGCCGTCTGGCACAGCAGCGCCCCCATGTATTGGCGATCGGGTCGCAATATCGCGCGACACCCGCCGCGCCGCCTCTGCCATCCGCCCAAGGTCACTTGCCGCCCTGCGCAAAGGGGCGATCGTTTCCGCCAAGGCCAGCGTGGCAAAGAAACCAAGTGCTGCAAATGGCGGCGCAATGGCACCGTCCTGCGCCATCGAAACCCCCAACCACAACGCACCCGCCGACACCCCCATGCCCAGCAGCTGTATCGCCGCACCGGCAAAACGCTCTGCCTTGTCCTGTTGTCGGCGCAAGTCAAGCCGCCGACCTTCCGCCGTCATGGTCAATTCCACCTGAGCCGTCACGCGCCCGTAAGCAGCCAGATTGCGCCGCGCTCTGATCAGGTCGATCAGCCGAGCGCGGAAAGCTTGCACCGCCGCTTCTGCCCTGCGGGACAAATGCGCTGTTTTGCGGGTTGTCTGCCAAAAAATCACTGTTGCCCCGCCGGTGAAACCGATGAAAATCCACACTGCTATTGGCAGACCAACCAACCACCAGAGGACAGCAAGGGCGGCTAATTGCGTTGCCAGACCTGCCAACACCGGTAAAAACAGCCTCAGGGACACGCCATCGAGCGCATCAACATCCGAGGTCAACCGGTTCAAAGCCCGCGCTCCTCTCAGCCGGACAGCCCGGCGATAGGGGGCAGCCATGAGACCGCTCAGCAAGTTCAAGCGCAGCGACTGAAGGGCGCGCAGTGTCGCGTCATGAGTCAGCACCCGTTCCCCGTATCGCGCCGCCGCACGCCCCAGAGCCAGGAATCGCACCATCGCCGACGGTCTGAAAACATCGAACACAGCCCCCAGCCCGGCCAATCCCGCAGCTGAGGCAGCCGTGATGAACCATCCCGAAAGGCCCAAAAGGGCCGCTCCCATAGCCAACACAAGGAAGCTGAGCAAAGCGCCACGGATCAACGAAACGCGCTGTTCTCGCAGAATGAGACTGAATATCTGCCACAGCGCTTTCATCGGGCCGCTCCGATGTGGACAACTCTGTCCATTCGGGCGGCCAGCTCAGGGTCGTGGGTCGCTACAATCAGCGTCGCGCCCCGCGTCACCTGTGCCAAAAGACCATCGGTGACGGCGGCGGCTGTTATCGTATCCAGATCGGCCGTCGGCTCGTCCGCAAGGATCACATCAGGTGCGCCATAGATTGCCCGCGCCAGCGTCAGGCGGCGTGCTTCTCCGCCCGACAGGCCGCCACCGGCCTCACCCAATCGCGTGTTGAGACCCTGCGGAAGCCGTGCCACCACGTCATCGACCGCCGCTTGTTTCAGCGCTGGCCATAGATCTCCTTTACGGCCAAGTTGTAAATTCTGCCGCAGACTGGCGTTCAGGAAATGCGGTGCCTGGGGCATCCACCCCACCCGCGCGCGCCACGCATCGGCCGTGTCCTTCGAAAGCGTCTGCCCCGCCACCTGCACCAGCCCTGCAACCGGTGCCGCCAGCCCCGCCATCAACCGCAAGGCGGAAGTCTTGCCAGCCCCGCTTTGCCCCATAAGCGCGACGCTTTCACCTGCTGCAATGTCGATGTCAGTCAACATATCGCCATTCGGCAGCTGACAGCCCCGGAGTGAAATGGCGGCAGCGCCCGGCATCCGTGCGCTTGCCGCACCACGTCCCATTAGCAAGGCGGTTTCTTGGGCGTCCCACACGCCGAACTCTTCCAGGACGGCATCGGCTGCGGCTTTATCATGCCATGCGGCCGAAAGATCGCGTAACGGCTGATAAAACTCTGGAGCCAATAACAACAGGAAAATACCGGCCTGCGGCGTGAGCCCCCCACCCCAGGCACCGAACTCAAGCGCCCCCAGCAGTGAAAATCCGACATATACCGCAACCATTGCCACACCGATCGCAGCAAAAAGCTCAAGCACTGTGGATGACAAGAATGCAACGCGCAGTACAGCCATTGTGCGATGCCGCAGCTCCCCTGCGTGCGCGGAAAACCCCTCGAGCACCGCCTCCTTCGCCCCCAGCAGCCGAATATCGACCAATGCCGAAAACCGCTCGACCAACAGGTCATTCAAAGTGCCGATTTCCACCAGCTGTCGTTGGCTCGCTTCTTTTGCCGCCATACCGACAAGCGCCATGAAGACCGGGATCAAGGGGCCGGAAATCGCCAGGACAAGCGCCACAGCCCAAGACTGCCAGACCGCCAGGGCGAGAATGGCCAGAGGCACCACCATCACCCGCGCCCGTGCGGGTGAATAGCGCGTGATAAATGGCGCAAGCAGATCAAGCTTTTCACTCGCCAGCGCCGTGATCCCCCCCGCGCCGCCAAATCGGCTGTCTTCGGCACGCGTCGCCTCGACTGAAACGATGTGCGCCCGAGCGGAATGGATCACAGCCTCTGCCGCAGCCTGTAACTGCGCTTCGCTTACCATGCTCAGCCACGCCCGCAGAGCACCAAAGCCCACATAAGCCGACACAACCCCAAGCACCGGAATTTCATCCTCTGTCAGCAAGCCTCCCAAAGCGTACGCCACCACGGCCGCCTGTAACGGCCAGAGCAGCGCGGCCAGAACCGACAGAATACTGGCACGACGTTGCAGCTGCGCGCCAGGCGTCATCGGAGCGGATCGTGGCGATGCGCCCGCATGTTCTGCAATTGCGTTGTTCGATTGTCGTTTGGTCACGAGCAGGCCATATAACTTGATTCTATGATGTTGGTTATTAAACTTGACTGGTCGTGAATGTGACCTGGATCAAATAGAGACGCATTCAAATGACCAAATATAAAGTTTCAGACCGATTGTCCGCCGTCAGGGATTGTGGACCCATTGTCAGCGTGATCCAAGAGAGGGGCTGGCACATCTGATTGGTTTGATTGCGCGGCGGCTTTGCGGTCAGCAAACGCCGGAATGCGATGGCCTGTCGTTGATCCGTTCCCGTTGTTTCAGAATGGCTTGGCCGCGCCCGAAGTAGACGTCGGCGGGTATAAAATTCTGCAAGCTCTCGTGGTAGCGCTGGTGGGTGTAGTGATCGACGAAGGCATCGATCTGCTGCTGGTGGTCTCCCGGCAGGTAGTAATTTTCCAGCAGGATGCGGTTCTTCAGCGTCTGAGGCCAGCGCTCGATCTTGTCCTGGGCCTGCGGGTGATACGAGGCATCGCGGTCGTGGTCCATCTGCTGATCTTCGAGCCACTCGGCCAGCTCGCGCGATGTAACTGGCGCCATTGCCCGATAACAGCCGCGGGGCGTTCAGAACCATCGCCCGGTCGCAGCCCAAGGCCTGTAGAGTCAGGTCCAGCGTGTCGGCCACATCCCCGGTCTTCATCGTCCTGTAGAGCTTCCAGGCGGTGATGTAGCAGCTGTAATCGTCCAAGATGGTCGACAAACAGAACCAACCCCAGCCAATGACCTTCAGGTAAATAAAGCCGGTTTGCCAGAGCCGATTGCCCTCTTGGTCTTGTCCCTGAACTCGTCGGCGACAGACCTCTTTCCTTCAGGGCCAGGTTCGCGATCTTCTCCCGAACCTGCTCGGGGATGCGGTTCGCGGTTTCAGTATTTTTCTTGATACCGCGCTGCACATCGCGCTTCTGGTCTTCGGACAGTTTCAGGTTATGAGATCGCGTCTGGCCAGATGCACGGGGTACGCCGCTTTGCGCCCGCCCACCATATCCCTTTGAAATCGCTTATTTTAAATTGGCGACTACGCTCAACTATTACGCCTTGCTCTGTGGATTGCGTCCATTTTCTTCCACGAACGCGGCGACCAAGGGGTAAGATCATGGCGAAACTGTCCAAACGCATCATCGACGCATTACAGCCAGAGGCACGCGATTACTTTGTCCGGGACAGCCAGATTCCGGGTTCGGGGTGCGGGGAATGCTCGCGTATCGTGCCGCAAAGGAGCACACAGATGGCATCACGGCCGACCGGGGAATTCCGCGCGGAAGCTGTGCGCGTAGCGCTGACCAGCGAACTGCGGCGAAAAAGGTGGCAGCCGATTTCGGCATCGGTTTTTCGACGCAGCACCGCTGGATACAGCGAGGTCGGCGCAACTCTGAAAAACCCACCTATCAATCCGATCTCGACATGAGATTGCCGCGCTGCGGAAAGAGACCCGTATGCTTCGGGAGGAGAGGGGAGGGGCCAAAAAAAGCCACCCAGTTCTTTGCGGAGCGAGGCAGATGAGGTGTAACCGCGCCATTGATACCATAGCTTACGCGGCTTGACTGCCGGCTTCTGGATGCAGCGCTTTTCAGTTCCACGGCAGCAATTCATCCAGCTTGTTGATCTTGTGGTCGTGGATGCGGCCGAGAATGTCAGCGAGATACGCCTGCGGGTCGAGGCCATTCAACCTAGCGGTCTCGATGATGGTCATTGCGCGAGCCAAGGTTTCTGCACCGGTGTCAGCGCCCGCGAACAACCAATTCTTACGGCCGATTCCGATAGGACGCAAAGCGCGCTCAGCTGGATTGCTGTCGATTGCCACACGTCCATCGGTTAGGAACAGGCTGAACGCTTCACGGCGGCTCACGCCATAGCGGAAGGCTTTGGCTAAGTCGCTCTTGCCAGGAATGCGCAGGAGCTGTTGTTCGGACCGGTCAAAGAAGGCCTCCACCCTTGGTCGGCTCAGTCTTTGACGGGCCGCAAGGCGGGCCTCTGCGGTCTGGCCGCTGATGTCGCGCTCAATATCGTAGAACTTACCGATCTGGTCGAGCGCCTCGCGCGCGATCTCAGGCTTAGTTGAGGCCCAAAAATCGTGGAAGTCCCGCCTTAAGTGAGCCCAACAGACCGCCTCGCGCAAACGTGGCGCGCCATCGGATTGAGGCTCGTAGAGCATGGCATAGCCCTTGCGGCCGTCCGCTTGCAGAATGCCGCAGGCATTGGCCAAGTGGCTCAGGACGTGCTCTTTCTTCCAATTGGATGCGAACCGACAAACAGCGCCACGCGGTGCGGCTCCCGCCCAAGTCCGCGGGTCACGCACGTAGGACCAGATACGGCCTTGCTTCACGCCTTTCCCCAACCCTTTGTCTCTTCTGGAACGGTTCAACACTCGGATCGGGGTAGACGACACCGTTGTGTTTGACGATCTTGCTCATCCGTTGACCTGTGTCGATACGTTCGATCGTTTGCTTTTCTCAATTGCTTCTGGTGCTGCCATCGCCGCGATCTCCGCGAGTGTGACGGGTTTAATCGGTGGGCGAATGCGGTAATGGCCGGTTTGGTCTGGTGACAATCCGTTGGCCTCGGACAACAGGTGGGTAACCGTAAGCCCACAATATCGCCCCTGACACGGCCCCATTCCGGCGCGGCCAAAAGCTTTAGTCTGGTTCGGACCCAAACAGCCCAACCCAGCCATGTGCCTAATGTCGCCCGCCGTGACTTCTTCGCATCGGCAGACGATGGTGGCATCTTGCGGGGCGAGTGCCGCCGCATAGGGCGGATAGGCGCTGTCGATGAAGGGGCGCGCGGCGCGCTCTTTGACTAAGCGCCTGCGCAAAGGACGTGCGGCGGCATTACGGTCTCCGGCTGTCAGGCGGTCGAGATCACAGGCAATGTCCAACGCCGCAATTTTACCGGCCAGAGCGGCGGCCTTTGCACCGCCAATACCGGCCCCGTCGCCAGCGATGAACACGGCGGGTTTCGGCGTGCGCCCCCATTTCAGCGAAGCAAGGGAACGCTATGCCCAAGTGCGCCCTCGTGAGTATGTCTCCGGGGAACAGGTACTTTATCTGGGCCGCCGTTATATGCTGAAGGTGATACCCGTTGACCGCAAACCGGCACCTGCAAGGCTGCGTGGCAATCGGCTGGAAGTCGAAACCGCCAACGGGATGGAAGATGACATCAAAGGCCGTCTTCGTGCATGGTACCTCGTCAGAGGTCGCGACTACCTGAGTCGTCGCATTGATGCGTTGGCAAAAAACCTCCCCTGGGTGGATGCCCCGCCATCCTTTCGACTTCTGGAGATGTCACGCCAATGGGGGAAGCTGCTCCCCGTCCGGCGAGATCATCATCAACCGTCACCTGGTCAAAGCGCCGCGGCAGTGTGTCGACTATGTGCTCATTTATGAACTGGCGCACCTGAAGCACCACGATCACGGCCCTGCCTTCTGGAACCTGATCGACGCACACGCTGGGGATTGGCGGAAAGCCAAGCGTCATTTGGATGGGTTGGTCGAGGTTTTGATGGATTGAAGCGAGTCACAAAGCTCGAAGTGTAGTAGCTGCGAGAACAGCGAATGACCGCACTGACAGGTCGCGCTATGCAAGCTTGCCAACATAATTTATCGCGGCCGTTTCGTTCTTCACCATTCCCTTTGAAACAACAAACACCCCGAGCGGCATTGCCGCTCGGGGTGTTCCTCTTTTCTTTAGGTACTCATAATGTCCAGCAAACAGCGGTGCGCGGCGACGTGGTCGAGTACACCGTCGCGACTGTTGAGAAAATCCTGGAACAGATATTGCAGCTCGATGAGCTCATTTCCGCGGTCGGAATAGACTGGAGTGTCACGAGTTTCGCCGCGTGGGCCAAAATCATCGTAGCCTGTTTCCTCGTACCGCTCTTCACTGCCGAGGAATTCCGAAGCAATACAGCGCTCCAGAATGTCCATGACGGCATCAAAGCCCCCTTCATCAGCTTCATCGAAAGGCTGGCGTTCCTTCAGGCGCGCAAAGCAGCGCGACACGAACGCCACATCCTTTGCGGTGTCGCCAAGGTGAAGCGCTTTGGCCCGCTCGGCGACCTGCCTTCCCAAGCCTACGGCCTCGGCTGCCAGATCATCCATGTTCTGTTTGTTGTAAAGCACGTGCATCGTCGTGTTAGCCCTTGAGTTAATTGTCGTTCATTGGAGCGCCCAGAATGGCCGCCCCTTCAAGACAGCCGACCCCCGTATGGGTCGGCTCTGGGGGTTCACGCGACTTGCGACAATTCCTGGGAGGCTTGGCAAAGAATGTCACTTGTGGGTTCATTCTCAGCGATCTGCCGCAGCAAGGACCCGAGCTTTTCGGACAACACACAGCACTCATCGACGAATTTAGAAGTAGGATTAATCTGGGCAAAGAGGCCGCATTCAATACGGTCCGGATCGCTGACGTGCTCCAGCGTCAGCAACTTGTGAAAGTCTACAAGTTGGCTGCTTTGTGCGCGCGTCAGGCGCCTTGTATGGCGTACAGCTTCACAGAGCAGGAAAACGCGACCACTGGCCGCTGGGCCACCAAGCCTGTGCGCAGCCAGAGCCAAAGCGGTCCCATGATCCCGGAGAAATCGGCGGACGAGTCCGAGCTTGGGGCAAGGCTGCTTTGTGGAAAAGGTTCTGTAGAAAGTCATCGGTTTCATCCCGAAAAATGCTGCGCCAAGCGGCAGCTCAAGAAGTCTGTTTTCCTCCTTTCCAAAGGCAGTAGGGCCAGACGCGCTGTAGCAGCAGCATTGTCTATCGGTCTGGCATTTGTTGATGTTTGTTTTGGTTCGGCCTCACCAGAGTTTCCGGATCTTCGCGGCCTCAAAAGAGGGCCCGCGCAAGATCTGGAAATCAGGTGAGAAGCCAGCCGATGGAGTTATTTAGTGTATCGACGCCACAAATTTGCGGCTCTTTACCCCAGTCTGTTGATTGTCGCTGAGAACTGACCCGGCATTGTCACCGAGACTTGACCCACCCAGCTGTTATGTTCTTTGCGTCATGATGGCGTCAATGCTGCTGTCTCCTTTCGTTTCTTTTTCGCTGTCTCCGAGCTGGCCTTGAACCGATAGCTGTCATTGCCGGTCTCCAGGATGTGGCAGCGGTGGGTAAGGCGGTCGAGTAGCGCGGTGGTCATTTTCGCATCGCCGAACACGCTGGCCCATTCGCTGAAGCTCAAGTTCGTGGTGATGACGACGCTGGTGCGCTCGTAGAGTTTACTGAGAAGGT
>NZ_KI421509.1:2205740-2808767 GCF_000473225.1 Sedimentitalea nanhaiensis DSM 24252 | reverse complement strand
GTGTTTTGCGCTGCTCAGACAGCAACCAAGCTGTCAGCTTCTCAGCATACGGATCCAGCTTGCTCGGCCGGTCCGGTCTCTGGAATTCGGGTTCGACAATCCCGGCCCGCAGATATTTCTTGATCGTGTTGCGAGACACGCCTGTTCGCCGCGCAATCTCGCGAATGGGCATCTTGTCTCGCAGCGCCCATTTCCGAATGACCCTCAAAAATCCCATGTCTACCACTCCAATAGCCCCCAGCTGAATCAAGCAGGGGCAAGGTTGCACATGGGTCAATTCTCAATGACAATTTCTGCAGTTGCCGGGTCAGTTCTCAGTGACAATCAACAGGCGGGGGTTTTGCTGGACGATCTCCTGCGGCTTGAAGACCGGCCGTTGACGCTGTTCGATGTGCAGAACCCAAAATCTCAAGCTCTTATGACCGCGCTCGATCAGGTGAACCGCCGCTTCGGGAAAAAAACGATGGTGCTGGCGAGTGAGGGTATGAAGCGCCCCTGGAGCTTACGATCGGATCATAGAAGCCCGCGATACACCACGCGGCTGTCCGATCTGCCAGTCGTCAGATAAAAAGACTCGGCGCATAGCGCGCGCCGCTTGATAGGCCTTGCACGGCGGATATACCATCCGCCCGACGCGCCAATCTTGCCAGAAATTCGCTTGTAGCTCCCATACATAATCCCCCTTCAAACCAAAGAAGCCTCTGAATCGCAGATCAGGCGTCATGCCGTAAGTGGCGGCGTGGTGCACCGCTTAACCATTGAGGACCTGAGCGAGGCCCTGGTCTGCTGGGTTGTGGATGTTTACCACCGCCGCCCCCACGTCGGGCTTGATGGCAAAACTCCGCGCAATTGCTGACACAGGTTGGTTGCGAAATATGGTGTTGCGCCCATGCCGTCCGTGGAACCGCAGCGCAAGGCGCTCGGCACGCGGTGGGAGAAAACGGTCACGAAGAAGGGGATCACCGTGCTGGGCATTCGTTACCATTCGGAGGTACTCGCCCGCTGGTTCATGCATGCGAGGTCAAAGAAAGTGCGGATCCGCTTTTATTCCGAGGATATTGGCGCCCTTGCCGTGGAACTGGATGGCAAGTGGATCGAACTGCCTTCGGTGACCAGCATTGACGATGACATTGGCCATCCGGCTGCAGGACGAAGAAGATTTCTGGTGAAATGTCCGACACGAGCCGCGCCCCGGCACTCAATACTGTATGGCTACTCGCCACGCTCTGAAGGCCACCATCAGAAACATGCCGTTTGCGGGCTGTAAAAAAATCTCTTCCGGCTCCGCATCATCACTCCCATATATCCGACAGGACGGACGCACAGCACGTGTCGGCCTTCTTGGAATTCAATTTTGCATACGGAAAGGAGGCAAGCTAAGCCGGTCGGTCATGATTGATTAACCCGGCGCAAAGACATTCGATGATCATCGCTGACAAACAGCGCGCTGTGGGGACTGATCATTCCCTCGATGCGATGATCTCCATGCCCAGTGGGCTGGAAGTCGAAATTCCAAGTGGAACCGAACCCGCTCAAATCCATCCCAGGAGGCTGACCATGGCAGACTCCGCCCCTTCAATCATCCACGAAGCAGCCAGATTTACACACAGTGGTGGCCTTCGACAGATAAAAGAGCAAAGCGGACCCGGAAACTTCCGAAATCCAAATATAACCTCGTCCGCGAAGCGAACGGCGACTCAAGTCAATGCCTTGGCGCAGGGCTAAGCATGCTATCGGTGTCGAGCGACAGCGCCGATTGCCATAGCGGAGTCTTGAAGCACCTGTGTGCTGCCCGCCCCTTTTCGGTTGCCTCATGGATGGACAACAATCCAGCCCATTCGAGTGGCTTCAGCACGCATTGAGAGACTGCGGCCATCTCCCGCCAGCCATCATTGTCCCAACCGGAACTCCGGCCGTAAAATGCATCAAAAAGGCCGCGCTCGCTGGCCCGATTTTCAACTTCGACATTCAAGACATTCAGCCAGACGTCCCAGTCACCAATGGGACGATCCTGGAAGCACCCATACCGCCGCGGATATTCCCCCCATGCCCATATACGACAAACACCATTGAAAGCCTCAACCGCGTGATCCGCAAACCGATCAAGACACGGGGCTCGTTCCCGACGGACGACGCGGCCGCAAAGCTGATCTACCTCGCAATCCGTAATTTTGAAAAGGATGGACGGAATCTCCGAGAGTGGTATGCCGCCCGCAACCAATTTGCTATCATGTTCGAGGAGCGCTTCAATGCGTGACCGTATCAGAAACCGGCATGGGCTGGGCCAGATACACAGGCTTCATGACACTCCCCGGAAAACGGTCCTTCGCTGCGATGCATGCGAATGGCCGCTTCCGCAGCAAGTTCAACAATCGACCTCGGAACCGGCGGCGCGACGCTCGAAGCGACTTATCATGGTGGTAATGTCGGCATCGCCAAGGCGGGCCTCTGCGGCCTTCAGCTCATCCATCGCAGCGTCGAAAAAGCTGTATGACCCCGTGCGACGAAGATATTCCAAACCCAATTCTGCATAAGCGGAAAGGATACTTTTGTTGTTTGGGAACCTGGCAACACCTGTGGAAGCAAGCTCCTGAGCCTGCTCAAGAATCGCAATTCTATCCTCATCAAGTAGACCGGGAGCGCGCGCCGCCCGTGCAACCATAAGTTTTATCTTGTAGCGATGAACAGGCCCATCAGAGCCGAAGTCGTAATTGAAAACACGGATTTCAGTTTCAGCCTTTTCGAACTCTCCTTGATCGATGAGATTTCGTATCAGTCGATGACGTGGAACCCGTTCGCCCGGCGCCATGGATATCATGCGTCTCAACAATCGGTTTTGCTCTTTCTTTTCAGGAATCCTTGATAGTCCGCCATCGAGATTGCAAAGCTCACGTAGTGTCCTGACCTCGATGTCATATGATGGAGATATATTGTCGATTACTCGGTCGAGGAGAGCGATGATCTGCTCAAGATCGCCAAACTTATACCGCGTAACGATCTCCGAAATCACGCCATGTCTGCATTTCCAGCCGAAAATGCCATGGCGCTTTTCGATGGGATACTCCTCTACGATGTCATCGAGAGATTCCAAAATGCTTGCGATTCTGCTTGGTTCAATCTTTAGCATTCGTATGGCAAGTTGCCGATGAACGCGGACACCCAGTGTTTCCATTGCGGCGACGTGCTTATAAATATCTTGGGGGCCGCCATCAAGGCCGGCGAACTCCCGAAGAATAATATCGTCGAAAGATTCCGAGGCAAAAATATTTTTCAAGCAAACAAACATGTCTGCCTCACACCTATGTACTAAACGGCGTCTACGTTCCGCCTTGTTGAAGCCGCTAAAGGAATCTTCGACGAGTTCACGGATGCGAGGTTGTCGATCGATTAAGTTAAGGAGCCGATCAATTTCCTCACTCGAAAGCTTTGAGAGCCAAAAGTCTTTCCCGCAACGGTTAAAATTCGGCGTTCTGCTCCGAGGGATCCAATTATTCTTCGTCGAAACCGCCAAAATTTTGAGATGAGGATTATCATCTGCTACAAGTAGATCCATCAGCTCATTTAGCTGGTGCAAGTGCGAGTGGGCTTCGTCGACTAATAGGACGCCGACGAGTTCATGCTCCTTGAGATTGGCAGCGATCTTTCTCCAGTTGGACACACTTAATGTGTGTTCATTTATGTGCTCCCAAGCCCTGAAGCCGGCTCTACGAAGAAGCTGGAGTGCTTGCCGCGCTGCTGTCGACTTCCCGACACCGGCAGCGCCAAGAACTACCCCGGAAAGGATACCCGGCTCTTCAAAGTGCTTCGCAATCTCACGTGAAATGTCTCTTTCGAAGGTCAGTCCCGCTTCGATCTCCATGTGAGACGCGGGCCAGCCATTGAACATGGAGCTCACATCCGCTTCGGCGCCATTCGAAACTTCCGAAACCTCAACTACAGAATTAAGGATATGGGTGCCGGTCAGGACGTCGTCACTTTGCAAAGCAAGTGACGAAACAACTTTCGGCGGTCTCTTGGCGAGCTCCGAGAAGAAGTCATCTACGCCGCCAAATACAACACGCAAACCTTTTCTCTCTTGAAGCTGAGCCCGGCTCTGATTCTCGGTGTAAATCAGCAGTGTAATCTGTCCAGGCGAGAGACAGTTGGCATTGATTTTCGCTGCACGCTTTACCAAGGCATCCATGTCTGGATCGGATAGTGATTGCCCGATTATCACGAGATCGGCACCAGCAAGGTCTCCTCGCATCCGATCGTAGAGTTGCTCACGAAAATCTTCGGTCTGATCGTAGTCATCAACCGTTAGGATAATCCTACTTTGATTGCCGTCTGACACATCCTTATCTATTGTGCCGTGAATCTTGAAAAACTCGCAATGGAACTCTTCCTCATCAATGTGGAAGTCAAAATTGGAAGAGTACACTCTGCATTTTTTGTTCGCGCGCTCGAACGCTTGCTCTACTAAGGTATCGTAATTTGTTGTATAAATACCCTTCCATCTCCACCGCGGGATTTTCAGGAGCCCACCTTTTGGCTTCACGTGTGGGAAAAACCGTCTTAGGTCAGTTATAACTTTTCGTCTGCTGGTTTTCTTTTCAGCCAAAAATGTTATTTCAGCTAAGTCCAGTTCATGGTCTAAATCATACTTATCGGCGAAGTGCTTGACCAAAGCATCAACGCCTGGTGCTCCTGATGGGATGGATGCGCCCGCTCCAAAAAGAAGAACGGTCTTCTCAGGGTCAACTTGACCAATGAATTCTTTCATTGAGACTGGCAATGCTATGGTACCCTACATTTGTATTTTTCCCTGCGCGGGTCAGTCAACAAGAAAGGCGTGAAGGGTGCAAGCCTTGAACATCACCACCTTCACTGAAAAGCTAACGAGTGACATGGGACTGGGACAGACCTCCGGTCCTACGTGGCTGGCGGATAGATCCGAACGAAGCTACCCTTCGTCAAATTTTCTTGGGCGTCTCACCACCTTCTCGAAAACCTCCTTTCCTGACCATACCAAGCAACGCACAAAACCGACGTTCGGCTGGTTGCTTGGCATTGTCGGCTCAGGGCCGGTTGCAGACCGAGGCGGTTGGTAAAGAGATGAACCCTGAGGTAGTTCCAACTTGATGGCATGATCGGCCTCGCATGAGATGAGCTTGATCAAGACCAAGGCCCGGCTCGTCCGCGATTTTTGGTATTGGGAATACGACTGCCAGACATCTGCCGACCGGCGGTGCCCGAAGATCGCCCGCGTTGCGGTGCCATAGCACGCAGCGCAGCCACCCGATTCTCGGTCGCGGGATGTGTCGCAAAGAGACTGTCGTGTTTATGCGCGTGCAGCGGGTTGATGATGAACATATGCGCGGTCGCGGGGTTGCGCTCGGCGGCGTGGTTGTCGATCCGCGCCGCGCCCATGGCGATCTTTTCCAATGCCGAGGCCAGCCAGAGCGGCTCGCCGCAGATCTCGGCTCCGGCCTTGTCGGCAGCATATTCCCGCGTCCGGCTGATCGCCATCTGCACCAGCGCCGCCGCCATCGGCGCAAGGAACATCATCAGCAGCGTGCCGATCAGCCCCATCCGTTCGCGCGAGCCACCGAAGAAGAGCGCGAAGTTGGCCAGCATCGAAATCGCCCCGGCGAAGGTCGCGGTGACGGTCATGATCGCGGTGTCGTAGTTGCGGATATGTGCCAGCTCGTGGGCGATCACGCCGGCCAGCTCCTCCCGCGACAGGCTGCGCAGCAGGCCCGAGGTCACCGCAACCGCCGCGTTCGCGGGGTTGCGACCGGTGGCAAACGCGTTGGGCTGCGGCGTGTCGATCAGGTAGACCTTTGGCTCGGGCAGGCCCGCGTTCCGCGAAAGCTCGGCGGTCAGGGCATATAGGCCCATCCGATCGCCTGGGGGCACCGGCTGGGCGTTGTGCATACGCAGGACCATGCGGTCCGAGTTCCACCAGGTGAAGGCGTTCATCGCCGCTGCGACGACAAGCGCGATCAGCGCACCACCCGATCCGCCGATGAGGTAGCCCACACCCATGAAAAGCGCAGTCATCGCGGCCATCAGCATTGCTGTCTTTACATAGCCCATATTGGTCTTCCGAACTTCGAATTGAGGTAGTGAAGGAAATATGGGGAGGTTCCCGAACCGTGCAAGCATGGGCGCCAGACCGGACCTTCTTTCGGACGTGACTGGAATGACCAGTCCGGGCCGTTTGGAACTGGAGCTTGGGAATGACTTCAGTGGCGCCCAAACGATAGGCAGCATCACGTTTCCGGGCTACATATGGTAGATGTGAGTGAGACTGAGACGGATTGCGCCATGACGACGCTACCGGCCCTCGCAAACCAACCTTGGCGAATTGACACTATTAGGATGTGTTTAATCATTAAAACTACCTCCAGGATGGCCGAACTGCCAATGTGAAACGCAATCTGGCGTTGTCATGCCCTCTTCTTGTAGAGATGATTACGACAAACGGTGGCGAGGTAGTCCTTTGGAACGTATCGGAAATCTGGAACGACGGTTGTGGAGCTCAGCAGATGTGCTGCGGTCCACGTCGAATTTTGCGAGCAACGAGTATTTCATGCCCGTCATGGGCCTGATCTTCCTGCGCCATGCATATTCGCGCTTTCTGCGAGTCCGCGATGAGATCGCGCCGACCCTACCAACCCGGGGCGGTAAAACGCGTGATCTGACGAAGGCCGATTTTTCCAGCAGAAGCTCCATCTTCCTGCGGCCCGAGGCGCAGTTCGACTATCTGATCAGCTTGCCTGAAGATCAAAGCCCCTCGACGGCCGTCATTCACGCGATGGAGACCATCGAGGAAGATTATGAGAGCCTGACAGGTCTGCTGCCCAAGCAGGAATACGAGGAACTGGACGACGACGCCCTGCGCCAGGTTCTTCGCATCTTCAATGACCCGGCGCTGCAAAAGGCCGATGGCGATGTCTTTGGGCGCATCTATGAATACTTCCTCACCCAGTTTGCCGACCAAAAGGCGCACGACAACGGCGAATTCTTCACGCCAGTCAGCATCGTCGAAACCATCGTGAACGTGATCGAACCCACACGCGGCAAGGTCATCGACCCAGCCTGTGGCTCGGGCGGCATGTTTGTGCAATCGGCGCATTTCGTCGAAGCGATGCAGGCCAATCCAAACGAACAACTGACCTTTTACGGGATGGAAAAGAACCCGACCACGATCCGCCTCGCCAAGATGAACCTCGCTGTTCACGGGCTGGAGGGGGATATCCAGAAGGCGATCAGCTATTACGAAGACCCGCACAAGGATCAGGGGCCGTTCGACTATGTAATGGCCAATCCGCCCTTCAACGTGGATGAGATCGACGCCGAAAAGATGAAGGACGACAAGCGTCTGTCCTTTGGCCTGCCGGGTGTGAACAAGGCCGGCAAGGTCTCCAACGGCAACTATATCTGGATGTCCTTCTTCCATTCCTACCTGTCGGATCGGGGTAGGGCTGGCATCGTCATGTCGTCGCAGGCGTCTTCGGCTGGTGGGCAGGAGGCCAAGGTGCGCGAGGCCATGGTCAAGACCGGCGACATCGACATCATGTGCGCGATCCGGGGCAACTTCTTCTACACCCGCACGGTGCCTTGTGAGATCTGGTTCATGGACAAGGGCAAGCCCGAGCATCTGCGCGACAAGGTGCTGATGCTGGATGCGCGGCATGTGTTCCGCAAGGTGACGCGCAAGATCTTTGATTTCTCGCCCGAGCAGATGAAGAACCTCACGTCCATCGTCTGGCTCTATCGCGGGCAGGAAGGGCGGTTCGCGGGGCTGGTGCAGGAGTATCTGAACACCGCACGGGCCGAGGCGCAGGCGGCGGATTTTGCCGATCTTCTGGCAAGCTTTGACGTCGCGAACAGCCACTTTGCCAAGCACAGCGACACCGCGGACCTCAAGGCCGGTATCGCCAAGTTTCGGTCCGATGCCGAGGGCTTCATCGCGACCGCCGCTGCGCTGCCCGAGGTGGCGGCGGAGATCACTGCGCTAACGGCGGCGCAGGCGGCGATGCAGCCCATGGCGGATCAGGCCAAGGCACTGATCAGGGAAATCGACCATCTGGGCAAGCTGGCGCAAAAGGCGCAGGACGCGACGGTTGCGGGTGGTGCGAAGGCGGCAGAGGGTAAAAAACTGCTCACCACCATCGCCGAGGCCCGCGTGGCGCTGACCGGCGATCCGGAGGTGCATCTGACGGTAACTGGGGCGTTGAAGCGCGCGCGGTATTTCGAGGCGCAGGCCGAGTGGCTGCTGTCGCGCTTTCCCGAAGGGCGGCTGCGCGATGTGGAGGGGCTGGTCAAACTGGTGGACAGGGAGGAATTGGCCGCCAATGACTACTCCCTGACGCCGGGGCGCTATGTGGGCGTGGCGCCGGAAGTGGAGGATGAGGATTTTGATTTCGACGCGACGATCAAGGAAATCCATCTGGAACTGGAGACTCTGAACGCAGAGGCGGCGGAGCTGGCCGAGTTGATCGCGGCGAATTTTGAAGAGTTGATTGTATGAGTTGGGAAACAGTACCTCTTGGAGAGCTTATCGCGCCCAAGAAGGGATCGCTTGTTTCAGGGCCGTTCGGCTCAAATATTGGGTCACGTTTTTTCGTAGCGGAAGGCGTGCCAGTAATTCGCGGAAACAATATTACAAAAGGGGCGCAGAAGTTTATTGAGGAGGGATTTGTATACCTCACCGAAGAAAAAGCCTCAGAGTTTCCAAACTGTGTGGCTACAGAAGACGACATCATCTTCACCGCCGCTGGTTCGATCGGCCAAGTTGGCCTCATTCCTAAAGAGCGAAGATACAAAAACTACATAATCTCAAACAAACAGATAAGAGCACGGTTAGATACCGAAAAAGCCGACCCACTTTTTGTATACTACTGGCTTTCTTCCAAACGAATGGTCTCGTATATCGAATCCCAGAATAACGGAGGTGCGGTTCCACTATTGAACCTTGGTATTGTGCGGCGACTACCAGTGCCCCTTCCATCCAAGAACACCCAAGAGCGGATTGCGGCGATCCTCTCGGCCTATGACGACCTGATCGAGAACAACCGGCGGCGGATTGCGCTGTTGGAGCAGGCCGCAAGGCTGCTCTACCGCGAATGGTTCGTCCACTTCCGCTTCTCCGGCCATGAGACAGCGTCCTTCAAGGATGGGCTGCCGGAGAGGTGGGAAGTCAAGCAGGTCAAAGATCTATTGTTGAAGGTTAAAGCCAAACCCAAAGTCCGAAAAGATGAATACGAACAAGTTGGTTCATATCCTTGCGTCGACCAAGGGCAGTCATTCGTCGGTGGTTTCACCAACAATAGTGAAGCGATTTATAGGGATGAACTGCCACTTATAGTTTTCGGAGATCACACCCGAGCGCTGAAGTATGTCGATTTTCCCTTTGCAAGAGGTGCTGATGGCACGCAGATCATTAAATCAAACGACGATAGGCTATCACAGATTCAGTTTTACTTCGCATTGATCAACGTTGATCTTTCAAACTATGCTTATGCTCGCCACTTTAAGTTTCTGAAGGATCAAGAGATTATTCTTCCCGATGAGGGAACGGGTTCTCACTTTACCGAAATAGTGCAAACCTGGTTTATTCAAATGCAAAACCTTCGCGATCAGAACGCCCAACTCACCGCTGCCCGCGATCTTCTCCTCCCGCGTCTCATGGATGGACGTATTCCTGTTTCCATGTAGCCTTGCCCCCATGAGTGCAGACCGATGAATGATTATACCGAAGACAATCTTGTCCAGAAAACCATGGCCGATTACCTCGCCGAGACCCACGGCTGGCGCTCGGTCATGGCCTGGAACCGCGAGAGTTTCGGCCCCGAGGGCACGCTGGGCCGCCGCTCGGACAAGGAGGTGGTGCTGACGCGCTATCTGGGCGAGGCGCTGGTGCGGCTCAACCCCGGCCTGCCCGATGTGGCCTATCAGCACGCGCTGCGCGAGATCACCGACATCTTCGGCTCGCAATCGCTGATCCGCATCAATCAGGACAAATACGCCCTGATCCGCGATGGGGTGAAGGTGAAGTTCCGCCAGGACGGCGAGCAACTGATCGAACGGCTGCGGGTGTTTGATTATGACACCCCCGAAAACAACGATTTTCTCTGCGTGCGGGAAATGTGGATACGCGGCTATGCCCACCGGCGGCGGGCCGATATCGTCGGTTTCGTCAATGGCCTGCCGCTGATGTTCTGCGAGCTGAAGCGCCCCGACCGCGACCTGCGCCGCGCCTATAACGAGAACCTGTCGGATTACAAAGACACCGTCCCGCATCTGTTCCACTTCAACGCCTTTGTCATTCTGGGCAATGGCGAGCAGGCGAAAATGGGGTCAATCACCGCGGATTATGAGCATTTCGCCGATTGGCTGAAGGTGGATGAGAGCGACAGGCGCGACGCCATGCTGCCGATGGAGGCGTTGCTGAAAATCGTCTGCGACAAGCGGCGGTTGCTGGACCTGTTCGAGAATTTCATCCTGTTCGCGGATACGGCGGATGGCCCGGCAAAGATCCTGGCCAAGAACCACCAATATCTGGGCGTGAACCGGGCTGTTGATGCCGTGGAGCGGCGTGAGATTCTGGACCGCAAGCTGGGAGTGTTTTGGCATACCCAGGGGTCGGGCAAATCGTTCTCGATGGCGCTGTTCACCCAAAAGGTGCATCGCAAGCTGGGCGGCGATTATACCTTCCTCGTGCTGACGGACCGCACCGACCTGGACAACCAGATCTACAAGACCTTCGCCTCTGTCGGGCTGGCGAACAACGACAAGGACCCCTGCCGGGCTGGATCGGCCAAAGGTCTGCGGGGGTTGCTTGGCCAGCAGAAGAAGGTCGTCTTTGCGATGATCCAGAAGTTCACCGACACAGAGGCCGAGGGCGGGGTCTACTCGGAGCGGGACAACGTGATCGTCGTGACAGACGAGGCGCACCGCACCCAATACGGCACCCTGGCGCTCAACATGCGCAAGGGGTTGCCCAATGCCAGCTTTATAGGCTTCACCGGCACGCCCCTGTTCGCCAATGACGAGATCACCAAACAGGTGTTTGGGGCGTATCTGTCGACCTACGATTTTCAGGATGCCATTGCCGATGGTGCAACTCTGCCGCTGTTCTATGATGCGCGGGGGGACAAACTCCAGGTTTCCGGTAATGGCCTGAACGAAAAACTCGCCGAGGCAATCGCTGAGGCAGAAATCGACGACCCTGATGTGGCGGCCAAACTCTCAGACGAGCTGAAGCGTGAATACCATGTGGTGACTGCCGAACCCCGGCTTCGCCATGTGGCGCAGGATTTTGCATGGCATTTCTCGACCAATTGGGAAAGCGGCAAGGCCATGTTCGTGGCCATCGACAAGGTCACAGCCGTGCGCATGCACAACTACATTCAGGAGGCTTGGCAGGCCAGAATTGAGGCGCTTGA
Organism: Sedimentitalea nanhaiensis DSM 24252; assembly: GCF_000473225.1. Lineage (GTDB taxonomy): Bacteria > Pseudomonadota > Alphaproteobacteria > Rhodobacterales > Rhodobacteraceae > Sedimentitalea > Sedimentitalea nanhaiensis. Next base: position 2,797,332 of record NZ_KI421509.1, on the reverse strand, counting down.
AGGCGAGCTGAAGGCGATTGCCGATGATCAGGAACGGGTCATTCGATTGCAGCAGATAGAGTGGATGCGCGAGACCCAAATGGCTGTCGTCGTCAGCGACGAACAAGGTGAAATCAAGAAGTTCAAAGACTGGGGCTTGGACATCATCCCACATCGAAAAAGGATGAAAGACGGGTTCACGGTCAAGGAAATAGTTGGAGGGCGCGAGGTTGAAAAGCGTCTGGATGTGGACAGCGCCTTCAAACGTGAAGATCACCCATTCCGCATCGTGATCGTCTGCGCCATGTGGCTGACCGGGTTTGATGTTCCTTCTCTCTCCACGCTCTATCTCGACAAGCCATTGCAGGCACATACGCTAATGCAGGCCATTGCCCGCGCCAACCGCGTTAAGGAAGGCAAGAACAATGGCCTGATCGTTGACTACTGCGGTATTTTGAAGAACCTGCGGAAGGCGCTCGCGACGTTCGCAGGGCATACCGGCGGGGGGGCGATGGGCGGCGATGATGGTGAAAGCCCCGAGGTCGATCCTCTCAATCCTGAGGAAAAACTGCTCGGTGAGCTTGCTGAGGCCATCGGACTGGTTCGGGAACGCCTTCGAGATGACGGCTACGATCTCGATCGAATGAAGACCGCCGCTGGGTTCGACAAGCTGAAAGCGCTCAAGGACGCGAAAGAGCTTATTAACACCAACGACGAGACCCGAAAAGGTTTCGAAATAGGCGCGCGCGCCGTGTTCCGCAAATACAAGGCGTGTCTGACCTTCGCGAAGGTGGAGATCTACAAGCCAGACCACCAAGCGATCAATTACATCTACAGCTCGTTGCAAGAGGACAAGGCCGCCGCTGACACATCGGCCATAATCCAGAAGCTGAACGCGATCGTTGCCGGAGCTATAGACATCCAACCTGACGGTGAAGAAAACCGGATATTCGACATATCCAAGGTCAATTTCGAGTTGTTGCGCAGAGAATTTGCCAAAAGTGAGCGCAAAGCCAGTGATCTGCAGGATCTGCGAAGTGTCTTACAAAAACGGCTCGCAAAAATGCTTGCTGATAATCCGACGCTGAATGATTTCCGCGAACGGTTCGACAAAATAGTCTCTGAGTATAACAAGGAGAAGGACAAGAATACCATCGAGGCAACCTTCGAAGCATTGATGCGCCTTACGGCCGAGATGGAAGCAGCGGCCCAGGCGCATGTGGCACTTGGCCTGACAGCGGAGCAAAAACCGGTTTTCGATTTACTGGTTCGCGCGGACCTGACGAAGGCCGAGATTCGTCAGATAAAATCGGCGTCAACAAGTCTCCTGATGGCGATCCGGAAAAAGATTGAGGAGGTTCAGGACATATTTCAAAAGCAGAGTACGAGAGACGGTCTTAGACAGGAAATTTATGACCTGCTCTATGATGAAAATACCGGCTTACCGGCAACAAAATACGACGATGACGCGTTAGATACTAAAACAGACGTGTTGTTTCAATTTTTCGAAACTCAATACAACATGAGCGATAGACCGTATGTATAGCTCGTCGGTGTGATTTGCGGTCCGGTCCTTCCTCGCGCCCCTGCGCTGGTGATTGATACCCTATAATCTTCTATGCGTTTCATCTGGAGCTAAAAACCATGGGTGACTGCGGTCAGGCATCGTTGGGGGGCTGCGGGTTTACTCGATGATCTCATGTGCGCCGCAGTGACGGCGGTCGCGACGCAATCAAGGGGAATTCTTAGATGCGAGCAACCGTGCTTCCCCCACCGCGATCAGACTTCGATTTATTGATCTAAAATTTCCTTATTCGTCAACGCCTTGCAGATATAGTTCCATTTTTGTTGCCTTTTTAGCCCCTTCTTGCTTCTGCAAATCCCAGTTCGACCAATTTCCTCCTTGAACCGGGCGCCCTTGTGATGGGGCCCGGAACAGAAGAGGAGCGAAGAATTGGAAGACCCCCTGAACGAAGCCGGCTTCGACTGGAGCCAAGCAGGCGATGGCAGTTCGCTGGCGGAGCTGATTGCCGCTGCCGCCAACGCGGACCCGGACGCCCTGCTGCCCGCCCGCCCTGTAACCGGGCGCAAGCCAGCCGTCGGCGCTAAGAAGCACTTCTCCTGCGCCTTTGTATATGGGTCGGATGCCGGGCGCGTGATGCACACCGAAAGCCTGACAGAAAAGCATGTGGCATTTGCACTGCTCGCCCGTCCCGATGTCGTGGAACTGAAGAACCAGGTATTGTTCACTTGGGATGCGGAGGACGGCTCCAAGAAGTGGCATCACTTCGACCTTTTCATTACGAAAACGGACGGCAGCCGGGTCGCGATCATGGTCAAATACGACGAGAAGCTCTCGTTCAAAGAGTTCCAGGCCGAGATCGTGGATATCGCGTCCCATGTGACCGCCGAGTTCGCGGATCGCGTGACGATCATGACCGAAAAACATCTCGACCCCGTCGATCTTCACAATGCGAAGCTCTTCAAGGCCGTTCGTCGGCGCGACCCCGAAGTGGACATGGCCATGCTGGATGCGGTCTCGGACCTGGTCGGCGCGGCGAAGATCGGCGATCTGGTCGCGCATACTGGCCTTGGCGGCCGCGGATTTCGGTCAATCGCCCGCCTCATCGGGGCCCGTGAACTCGAACTCCAGCGCCCGATGCGAATTGATTACGACACCCACATCATACGGAGGGCCGCCTGATGCTCGATATTCAACCCAGCCCGACCCTGCCCCGCTTCGCCTTCGGACAGTATGACGAGGTGATCATGGAGGGTATCTCCTACCGCGCCATCGATAGCACCGAGGATGGATACGTGTTCGCCCGCACAGATGGCACCGGCGTCTCGGAATCCTTTCCCCATGCGGTTCTGTCGCAACGCGTCACGCTTGGCGGGCTCGAACACCGCCGCGATGCCTTTCTTCCGGAGAGCGCGAAGCGGCGGCTGCGGGCTCCGGCACAAGAGCTTTCCACCCTGGCGCCGAAGCAACAGCAAAAAGCCAAGTACCATGAATCCCTTGTGCGCGCGTTTTTCGAAATGGAGGCCGAGGGGAAGGTCAAGCGCACGGAAACATCGGTAAAGTCCGCCTTGCCCGAGATTATGTTCAAGGCCGGGAAGTACCTGTCGGTTCCGAGTGAAGGCGATGTGATCGAGGCTGGCGGCAACAAGATGATCGTGCCGACCAAGATCAGCGCCAGCCGGCTTCTGAAACGCGTCGCCGCGTTCAGCCGCGATGGGATGGCGGCCCTCTATGGTCGCGGGTCAGGTAGTAGCCGCCCCCGCCGCATCGGACCCGACGAGTTAGCGCTCGTGTCCAAGACTGTCCGGAATTACCTGGTCATGGAACAACCCTCAATAGCCCAGGTGGTCGAAGATGTACGCGACGCCTTCATCGCCGAGAACCTTCGACGAGAGGAACTCCGCGAGAAAGGTGAGAAAGCCAAATCACCGCTGGTCATGCCATCGCGTGAAACCATCCGCCTCGAGGTGAAGAAACTCGATCCGTTCATCACCGACATTGCCCGCTTCGGGCTCGACGAGGCGCGCAAGCGCAATGCGCCTGCCGGCAAGGGTCTCGAACTGACCCGCCCGCTCGAGCGGGTCGAGATGGATGAGTGGAAGGTCGATCTCATGTCGCTTCTTGCGACATCCGGAATCTGGTCAATCCTCAGCGACGAGGAAAAAGCCAGCCTGGGCCTCGAAGACAGCAAGAAAACGCGCTGGTATCTGACCGCAGCGATCTGCACAACCACCCGCTGTATTCTCGCGATGAAACTCTCGAGGTCACCAAGCAGGCGCAGCGCGATGCAGACCATCGACATGATCGTGCGTGACAAAGGAGTCTGGGCCGATGCCGTAGGCGCACTGACCCCTTGGAACATGTCGGGCACCCCAGAACTCATCGTCACCGATTGCGGGTCCGCATTCATCGATTTCGACACCCGAATCGGCGCGACCGACCTCGGCATCGACATTGATCATGGGCCTGCCGGGATGCCCGAATTTCGGGCAAGGATCGAGCGCATATTCGGCACGATGTCGAAAAACCTCATCGGACGCTTTACCGGGTACACCTTCAGCAACACTGTCGTCAAAGGCGACTACGATGCCGAAGCGCGCGCCGCCCTGACCACCGAGGATCTGAGCGAAGCGCTGGTCCGCTGGGTTGTCGATGTCTACCACCGCCGTCCCCATGCCGGGCTTGATGGCGAGACCCCGCGCAATTGCTGGAACAGGTTGGTTGCGAAATATGGTGTCGCGCCCATGCCGCTCGTGGAACTGCGGCGCAAGGCGCTCGGGACGCGCCTGAAACGCACCGTCTCGAAAAAGGGGATCACCGTGATGGGTATTCGTTACCATTCGGAGGTGCTTGCCCGCTGGTTCATGCATGCCACGTCAAAGGAAGTGCGGGTCCGCTTTTATTCCGAGGATATCGGCGCCATTGCCGTGGAACTGAACAACCAATGGATCGAGGTGCCGTCGGTGTTCGAATGCTACCGCGGTGAACGCGCCCAAACCTGGATCCTGGCCGCGCAAGATATCCGCGCGTCGGTCGCCGCCCAGAAAAAGGTCGACGAGATGGTCATCTTCCAGGCGATGACCCGTATTCGGGAGATCAATGCCAACGCCCTGGCGCGGCAGGGGCTGCTGGTCGACGACTATTCGCAGGAGCGCATCGCGAAACTCGAGGACCAGATGCTGATCGGATTCGAGGTGGACGAAACACCGCATGAGGCTCGGATGCCTCCCGCTACGGACGGCCTCGGTCTGGAACTTCAGACCGCGTCGTCCCGCCCGGCTCAGACTGCAACGTCGCCGGAAACTCCTGGCGATACGGATGTCACCTGGTCCTTCGGCGAAAAGTAGCACCAAGGGTCCTGAACACGCACAGCCCCCGCAGTCAGTCGCGACTGCGGGGGCTTTTTTCTTTTCGCCGCCACCAGCCCTGTCATGAAGGTCGGGCTCGCGGATGGGTCAAAGCCAGCACAATCGGCGCGCCCCCCACCGAATGCATCCCGTCGGCTCCCCAATCCTCGTCCTTCCCCGGTGTGATGGAACCGAGGAAGGACAAGGATCTTCGGGGGTCATTTTACCCAAAAAAATTTCTTCGTGTTGGAGTAGATCGGCCAATATCAGAATCGACACGCCAGAAACACGGGCCGTGCAGCCCGGAAAGAACTGAAGGAGATCATCGAAACAACCATCTGCAGGCAATCTTGATGCTGCCACGAATGGCAGACGCGCAACAAAAAGGAGGACCAATATGCTGCGAAAGATTCCAACCCAAACCCTGTCTGCAGACCCACAACTCGCGACTGTCCGCGCTCACTTCGACGAGCACGGCACAGCGCTTTGCAACGCTGCTGCCCTGATCGGCGGAGGTGCCGGTATAGCACGCGCCCTGCGCCTGATGTCGGCGCTTCGCGAGGCCTCAAGGCTCGATCGGACAACGCGGCACAGGCTGGTCGATCTGCACCGGCTTCTCTCGCTCGATCCTGTCATGGATGGTTTTGAGCCGGACCTGACATCCTGGGTCCTGCTCGACCCTGCCAGCGCGGAAGTCGAGCAGATCTGCCTTCTCACCGATCAGCTCCACGCTCTGCTGGTGGAGATCGGAGAACGGGATGAACAGCAGGACGCGCTTGCGCTCGAGCCATGGTCGCAGACCGCAGCCTGAGATGACATGCCCACCCTGCGCTGCCGTCATGCCGCCAGGCCATTCCGCGTCACGAAACGAGAGGAAATTGCGATGAAATATTACGATCAGCTTACGCTCACAGAGCTCTGGACATGCGCGCTTCACGAACTCGACACCCTGCACGAAGAGGCCCAGCGCACGGATGTCGGCTTGTCCGCAACCGACACAATCACCCTGTCGCGGGCGCTCGCCGCCCTGCGCCAAGAGGGGCCGCTTTCAAGCTCCGCCATCGATAGCATCGGCTGGATCCAAGCGTTTCTCGACGCGGCCATCGCCCGCGAAACCCTCGGCCATCAGAACGTGTTCGACGGCAAAAATGATCCCGAACTCGGCGCGATCGGCCGGATAAGATCGGCACCCATCCTGTCGGAAAACGGGCGCGGCCTCGATCTGCTCCTGCAGCGTTTCAAAAAGGTTCTCGCGATGCGCGACCTCCTCGCCGCCCGCGTCGATGCCGAGCTTCAGATCGCCCGCCTGAAAGCCGCCTGACGCCTCGCAACCCGGTTGGCACCGACCACCGAACCACCAGTCACAAAAAGCAGAAGGCCGCGGAATTGCCCGCGGCCTTTGTCCTTTGCGGCATCTTCGCCAGGTATCGACAGACGTCAGAAACTCCTCCAACCCTCACAAAAATCTGCGCTCATCCTATGGCGAAAATCTTTGAGAAAACTTCAGTTTCCATTTCCGTTGACTGGCACCGGGACCCATGTTCCAATCAGGAAGCCAACTTTGGGCCGAAATCGCGAAGAGCAGTGAAAATCACGCTGCGAACGCGATTTCCCTCAATGGCCGTCCTTAACTTGTAGAATGGCCATTTTTTTCCGAAAATGGCCAAAATTAGCTTGTCGACATAACAAACTCGAAAAATACGTCGTCAACCACACTTGGAATGTCCGCAGCTACCGCAGGTCATGCAGCCTTCGATCATTCGCATCTCGAATTGGCCGCAACTGGGACAGGCGCGACCGCGCGGGCCGTCCATGTTCACCACCTGCGCTTGCGGGTCCGATTTCAGCCCCATGCCCTCGCCTTCGAGAAAGCCGATCGAGATCATGTGCCGTTCGATCACACCGCCGATCGCCGCCAGGATCGAGGGGATATACTTGCCCTGCACCCAGGCCCCGCCTCGCGGGTCAAACACCGCCTTCAACTCTTCGACCACAAAACTGACATCGCCGCCGCGCCGGAACACCGCGCTGATCATCCGGGTCAGCGCCACGGTCCAGGCGAAATGCTCCATGTTTTTCGAGTTGATGAAAACCTCGAACGGGCGACGGCGACCATTGATAACGATGTCGTTCACCGTAATGTACAGCGCATGCTCGCTATCGGGCCATTTCAGCTTGTAGGTGCTGCCCCCCAATTCGCCGGGACGGTCCAGCGGATCGGACATATAGATCACGTCGCCATGGGGGGTTTGGGGTTCGGCATCGGATTGGGCGACGATTTCGGGGGCGGATTCAGCCTTTCCAAATAGAAGCCATCCGGCCGGAACATTGAGAGCCTTGGCTGCTTTGACGGCAATCTCCTTTGAGAGATCACGTTTATTGTTGAGGATTAGGTTGAGCACTTGTTCTGACGCGCCTACGGCTTCGGCCAAAGCGCGCTTTGTCGGAAGTCCCGCGTATTCTCTGGCCCAATCCAAACGAGCAGCAACAGACGGAAGTTGTGGAAGTTCCTTCTTCTCCTCCGAAACACTCAACACAGACCCCGTCACATCGTTCGGCCGATAGGTGGTGCAGCCCTTGCAGCCCATATCCCAGGCCTGGACATACACATCCTTGAACGCGTCAAAATCGATGTCCTCGGGACAGTTGATGGTCTTGGAGATCGACGAATCCACCCATTTCTGCGCCGCCGCCTGCATCCGCACATGCTCGACCGGTGTCAGGGTCTGGGCGTTCACAAAATAGTCGGGCAAATCCACTTCGCCGAATTTATCGCGCCACATCTGCACCGCATAGTCGACCACTTCCTCCTCGGTGCGGCTGCCATCTTTCTGCAATACCTTGCGGCTGTAGGCATAGGCAAAAACCGGTTCGATCCCAGACGACACGTTGCCGGCATAGAGACTTATGGTACCGGTCGGCGCGATGCTGGTCAGCAATGCGTTGCGAATGCCATGCTCCCGGATCGCCTCGCGTACGTCCTCGTCCATCTGCTGCATCGTACCGCTAGCCAGATATTTCTCAGCATCGAACAGGGGGAACGCCCCTTTTTCCTTGGCCAATTGCACCGACGCCAGATACGCGGCGCGGGCGATCGCGTGCAACCAGCGTTCGGTCTGACGCGCCGCTTCCTCGGATCCATAGCGCAGCCCCAGCATCAAGAGCGCATCGGCCAGCCCGGTGACGCCCAGCCCGATCCGGCGCTTGTTGCGGGCCTCCTCGGCCTGTTGGGGCAGCGGGAATTTGGAGACGTCCACGACATTGTCCATCATCCGCACCGCAGTCGCGACCAATTCGCTCAGCGCGTCCTGATCCAGATGCGCATCGGCCTCGAACGGGGCCGCCACCAGCTGTGCCAGGTTAATCGACCCGAGCAAACAGGCACCATAGGGCGGCAGCGGCTGTTCGCCACACGGGTTGGTCGCGGCAATCGTCTCGCAATAGGCCAGGTTGTTGGCGGCGTTTATGCGGTCGATAAAAATTACACCCGGTTCGGCATAGTCATAGGTTGCGCGCATCATCTTGTTCCACAGGTCGCGCGCCTGCACCGTGTGATAGATCTTGCCGTCGAATTGCAGATCCCAGGGCGCGTCATCCTTGACTGCCTGCATGAAATCATCCGTCACCAGCACCGACAGGTTGAACATGCGCAGCCGGGCGGAATCGGATTTCGCCGTGATGAACTGCTCAACATCAGGGTGATCGCACCGCATGGTCGCCATCATCGCGCCCCTACGACTGCCGGCGGACATGATCGTCCGGCACATGGCATCCCACACGTCCATAAAGGACAGCGGGCCGCTGGCATCCGCCGCAACGCCTTTGACATCCGCACCCTTGGGTCGGATGGTGCTGAAATCATAGCCGATACCGCCGCCCTGCTGCATGGTCAGCGCCGCCTCTTTGAGCATCTCAAAAATGCCACCCATGCTATCTGGAACCGTGCCCATTACGAAACAGTTGAACAGGGTCACCTGCCGCGCGGTGCCTGCCCCTGCGGTGATACGCCCGGCGGGCAGATATTTGAAATCCTCCAGCGCGCCATAGAACCGGTCCTCCCAAATCTTGGGGTCCTGCTCGCCCTTGGCCAGGTCGCGGGCAATCCGTCGCCAGGTGTCCTCGACACTCTGGTCGATGGGCGTCCCATCCGCATTCTTAAAGCGGTATTTCATATCCCAGATCTGGTCTGCGATAGGGGCGGCAAAACGGCTCATCGGGTGATTCCTGATTTTTCTGAAGGCTCTCCAGACTAACCAAATCCTGCAGAACCTACAACAGTTGGCCTTCGTGAAGGAACGGCCTACAATATGGGCCAAACTCTGGGGACGACTCTGTGGATAAGACCATCAATCTGATCAAGCTGTCGGTCGGCACCGAAACGGTAGAGGGGCTGGCCGCGTGGCAACAGGATGCACGTGCGCGGGGCAAGGACGGTCTGCCGCGCCATATCACCCGCATGTGGCCCAAACGCGAGGCCAAGCTTCTGAATGGCGGTTCGATCTATTGGGTGATCAAGGGGCTGGTTCAATGCCGCCAGAAGATCCTGCGCCTGGATGAAGTGATCGGCGGCGATGGTATCCGGCGCTGCGCCATCGTCCTGCAACACGACGTGCACCGAACCCAGTCGGTGTTGCGAAGGCCCTTCCAGGGCTGGCGCTATCTGGCCGCCGAAGATGCGCCGCCCGATCTGCCCCATGGGCGCGATGACGAGGATGCCCTGCCTGCCGACCTGAACAGGGCGCTGGCCGAGATCGGGGTGCTGTAAACGCAAAAGGGTGAAATGCACCTGTCGCGACCGGGTTTTCTCGGCTAACATCAGTCCAAGTGCCAAAGGGCACGCCGGGCAAAGACCCGCATCGAGCAGGAGAGGAATATGCGCAAAGTGCTTCAGGCCATGCTGGCGATTGCTTTTCTGGCCAGTTGCGGCGGCGGTGTCGAACGTCGCCCCCCGGTGGTCCCGGCAACGGTGGACCCGGAAACCAATCTGCTGGTTTATCCCCGCTACGGCGATTCCAAACCGCACCCATGGGCGGGGCGTGCGCCCTATTCCTATCCGATCCACGGTATCGATGTGTCGCGATATCAGGGCGACATCGATTGGCGGCAAGTGAAATCCGCCGGGATCAACTTTGCATTTATCAAAGCCACCGAGGGCGGGGATTTCATCGATCCGATGTTCAAGGATCACTGGGCCGGGGCAAGACGGGCCGGCGTGCGCTACGGGGCCTATCATTTCTACTATTTCTGCCGTCCCGCCCATGAACAGGCGCGATGGTTCATTCAGAACGTGCCGCGCGGCACGTCCGATCTGCCCCATGTGCTGGACATGGAGTGGAACCATCAATCGCGCACCTGCCGCCTGCGTCCGGACGGCGACACCATCCGCGCCGAGGCCGAGATGTTTCTGGACATGCTCGAGGCACATTACGGCCGCCGTCCGGTGGTCTATACGACTGTCGACTTCTTTGCCCACAGCGGTATAGACCGGCTCAGGAATACCGAATTCTGGCTGCGCTCGGTCGCCGGACACCCGCGGCAGGTCTATCCCGGCGCGTTCTGGACCTTCTGGCAATATACCGGCACCGGCATTGTGCCCGGGGTCACTGGCCCGGTGGACCTGAACGTGTTCCGCGCCTCACCCGAGATCTGGCAACGCTGGGCAAGGTGAGCGCGCCATCACTCGACACGTTCGATCAACGCTTCGACGGTCCGTTTTTCCGCCGCCGTCACCGGTGCCGACCGGCTGCGCCACAGGGTCGCCTGGCTGCGCAGGATCGGGCTGTCGCTCAGCGGTTTCAGATGGTTGGCGCGCAGGGTTTCACCGCTCGAGGTGATATCCGCGATGGCCTCGGCGGTTTCGTTCATCACCGTACCTTCGGTGGCACCCTGGCTGTCGACCAGTTGATAATCCGCCACCCCGGCATCACGCAGAAAATCGCGCACCAGACGGTGGTATTTTGTAGCAATGCGCAGGCGGTGACCGTGAACGGCACGAAAGGCGGTCGCGACGGCATCCAGATCGTCCAGCGTGTCCACGTCGACCCAGCATTTGGGCACCGCCAGGATCAGGTCCGCATGACCGAAACCAAGCGGGGCGATTTCTTGCAGCTGCTGTTCCCACAGCGGCAATTTCTCAAGCACCAGATCGGTGCCGGTAACACCCAGATGGATACGCCCTGCGGCCAGTTCGCGGGGGATTTCCCCGGCGGACAACAGCACCAGATCGACCCCGTCGATACCGGTCACCGCACCGGCATACTCCCGGTCCGACCCGGTTCTGGCAAGCGAGATGCCGCGCTTTTCAAACCATTGGAACGTCTTGTCCATCAGCCGCCCCTTGGACGGCACGCCCAGTTTCACGCTCATGCCCCGGCCTCCGACAGTTCCAGCATCAAGCCCGGGCGCAATACGCCACCAACAGCGGGGATCTCGGCCCCACGCCCCAATTGCCGGGTCAACGCGTCATAGCGCCCTCCGGTTGCGATGGGCGGCAGGTCCGGGCGACGCTCGGCATAAAAACCAAAAACAAACCCGTCGTAATATTCCATCGAGGTCCGGCCATAACTGGCTTCAAAATCCAAGTTCTCGACGTCGATACCGCGCGCCTCCAACGCCACCATACGTGCCTCAAGCAAATAAAGCGCGGGGGTGATCGCCGGGAGATCCACGGCGATGTCGCGCAGATGCGCCAGCGCATAGGGCGCGGTTTCACGCACCGACAGCAATCCATCGAGCGCCGACATCTCGGTGGCGGACAGTGGCGGCACCGCGGCGTCTTCCTCCAGGGCGGCAACGCGGGCGGCGATTTCGGCGGGGCGACGGCGTCCGATCTGGGGCGCGGTGCAGTTCATCGGGTCGTCTGACGCCAGCAGCGCGGCGCGGCTGGGGGGCACAGGAAGCCGACCGGAAAAGCGATCCAGAAGCGCGCGAAACCGGCGCGGTCGCCAGATATGGCGCATCAGCGCCGCCTTGCGCCGCTCGGTCGTGCGCAGGCCCAGAACAGCAGCCATCAGAATGCCGATATCGCCGGTGGCGGCGCGCAATTGCAGCCCGGACAGAGCCTGCGCGATCAGGGCAAAGACTTCGGCATCCGCAGAGGCCGCGTTGTACCGGTCGAACACCTCGTATCCGACCTGGATGAATTCGCTGGACCGGTCAGGGTCATGCTCCTGACGGCGAAACACTTCGCCCGCATAGGTATAGCGTGCCGGTTCGGCCCCGTGTGCCATGTGCATCTGAACCACCGGAACGGTGAAATCCGGGCGCAGCATCTGTTCGCCCCGCAGCGCGTCGCTGGTGACATAGGCCCGCGCGCGGATGTCTTCGCCGTACAGATCCAGCAAGGTTTCCGCCGGTTGCAGGATCGGAGTTTCGATCGGCTGCGCACCGGCGGCTTCGAACTGGGCACGCAGGCGCGCGGCCTGCGCCAGGGTTTCGGCGCGGGTGGGCATCAGTCCTGTCCGATGCCGTGGCCGGCCAGGATCTCGCGCACCTTGGCAACCAGGTCGCCACGCGGAATTTCCACCTGGCTGGGGCGGTCTTTCCATTCTTCGAGCGTGGCGTTTTGCGCGATCTGCGCCCCCAGGATCAGATCCTTGACCTGCACGACACCACGGTCCTTTTCGTCGCCGCCTTCGATGATGGCGACAGGGCTGTTGCGGCGGTCGGCGTATTTCAGTTGGTTGCCAAAGTTCTTCGGGTTACCGAGATAAACCTCGGCCCTGAGACCCGCGCCGCGCAGTTCGGCCACCATCGACTGATAGTCGGCCATGCGGTCGCGATCCATCACCGTGATCACCACAGGGCCGTGCTCCGTGGCCGTGATACGCCCTTTTTCACGCAGAGCGGCCAGCAGGCGGTCGACACCGATCGAGATGCCGGTGGCGGGGACTTCCTGACCGGTAAAGCGTTTCACCAGATCGTCATAGCGCCCACCGCCCGCGACGCTGCCGAACTGACGCTTGCGACCCTTTTCATCGAAGATGTCAAAGGTCAGTTCCGCTTCATAGACCGGGCCGGTGTAATAGCCGAGGCCTCTGACAACAGAGGGGTCGATGACGATGCGGTCGGGGCCGTAGCCTTGTGCGGCAAGGAGCTTTGCGATCTGGCGAAGTTCTTCGATACCTTCGGCTCCAATTGCGGATTGACCGACTGCAGCCGTCAGGTTCTCGAGCGTTTGCTCGTTGTTGCCCCCCTTTGATGTTAAGAAAGCCAGAACGGGCGCGACATCTTCCATTTCTAGTCCAACACCGTCGATGAATGCACCCGACTCGTCTTTTCGACCCGTAGTCAGAAGCTCTCGGACGCCTACTTCTCCAACCTTATCGAACTTGTCGATCGTGCGCAGGACAGCATCTCGGTAAACTACTTCAACCGCATGAACGACCGCGTCCCTTCTGCTGGGTGAATTCGCCTCACGAACCCTTGGTTCCTCCATTTTGGCGAGTTCCATCATTTCCAGCACACCATTTAAAACTTTGCGGTTGTTGATGCGGATCACGTAATCGCCGCGCGCAATGCCAACCGCCTCAAGTGTGTCGCTCAGCATGGCGCAGATCTCGGCATCGGCGGCCATGCTGGCGCTGCCCACCGTATCGGCATCGCATTGATAGAACTGTCGGAACCGTCCCGGTCCCGGCTTTTCGTTACGCCACACCGGCCCCATCGCATAGCGGCGATAGGGGGTCGGCAGATCGTTGCGGTTCTGGGCATAGACCCGCGCCAGCGGCGCGGTCAAATCGTAGCGCAGCGCCAGCCAGTCGCCCGGCTTGTCGGCCTCGGCGTCCTCTTGCCAGGCAAACACGCCTTCGTTCGGGCGGTCCACATCGGGCAGGAATTTGCCCAGGGCTTCGACCGTTTCCACCGCCGATGATTCCAGCGCGTCGAACCCATAGCGATGATAGACACCGGCAATCTGCTGCAACATCTCGGTGCGCTGGGTGACTTCGGCACCGAAATAGTCGCGGAATCCCTTGGGCGTCTGGGCCTTGGGGCGGGGCTGTTTGCGGGTCTTGGCCATTTGGGGCGTCCTTGGGCAATCCGGTTGCCGCGCGGTCTAGCCCAAGGGCTGCACAGGGGCAAGGCAAGCCGATCCGGCATCGATGTCGCCGAAACGGCCGATACCGCGGACACCCGCACCCTTCAAGGTGATTGACCTGACCCTGGGCGACTGTATGACGGGCTGCAACGTTGGAGAGAAACACACCATGCAGCAGCTGGAAGAAAAAGTCGCCCATCTGATCCGCGCGGTGGACGAGCTGAGCGATATTGTCACCGCGCAGCAGGCCGAGATCGACCGCTTGACGAGACGGGTGGAAATGCTGATGCGGCGCGAAGGCGAACGCGAAGCGCAGAGCGGCGGTGGCGTCGTGCTGGGCGACGAGCGGCCACCGCATTACTGACCCAAAGACGCACCTGTGCTGCGCAGCAGCGCCCGCGAACCGACTGACAACGGCAGTCGGCCAAAACCAGGATTGTCGTCAGCGGCCCCCCAGGTTGCTGAAAACCGATAGCCTTCAGGCCAGGGGTCGGATGGGTCGAGCATATGTTGGTAGATGCCCGCGATCCATCCCCGGCCCGAAAGCGCCGTTCCGGTCGGAGACCGGTCCACTTTGCCGTGCCGATGGTGACGGCGGCCCTCTGCCTCGGGGTGTTTTGGCGGCACCAGCAGGTTCACGTGTCGAAAACCCCGCCGCGCGGCTCGTTCAGGACAAAATGCCGGAGCGCCTGATCATGGCGATCCAGCGTTTCCGCTCCCAGATCGTATCGCCGGGAGGTGGCGGAACGCCGCCAATAATCACGTCGCCTGCGGCAGGGGCGGAAATCACGCGGACCGTCTTCGTGGACCGCATTCAGAGCGCCTTTACCAGCCGCAGGGCATCGTAAACCGCAGCGTGGGTATTGCGGGCGGCGATGGCATCACCGATGCGAAAGAGTTGATAGGCCCCTTCTGGATTGCGGACGACATCCTGTGCCCGGCCTTCGATCAACGCTTCGTAATCGACCTCGCCCCGGTTCGTCGCGCCATCCAGCAGCTCGAAGTAGAGGTGGTCCAGCGGTCGCGTTCCGTGATTGATCACAACCTGATCGACCCGCCTTTCACGTGTGACCCCGCCATAGTCGCTGCCGATTGTGGCGACAAGCTCATTGCCATCGCGACGCACCGCGTCGAGCTTCCAGGTCACGGTGAAAGTAACGTCGCGCTGTTGCAATTCACGCATGGCGGGGGTGAGCGACATCGCCATGACCTCTGGTGCAAAGCTGCGGTCGCGGGTCATGATCTCGACCGACGCACCGGTTTCGGCAATCTTCTCGGCGGCCTGCAATCCTGCATAATCGCCCGCGTCGTCATAGATCAACACGTTGGAACCGGGGCGCACATCTCCCGAAAGGATGTCCCAGGTCGACACCGCAAGCGCATTGCCCACTTCGCACACTTCGGTGTGTGGCAGGCCTCCGGTGGCCACGATCACGACGTCCGGCGTGTCCGCCAGAATCATCTCCGCGTCCGCCAAGCTGTTAAAGTGAAAAGCCACGCCCATTCTGGTGCATTCCTCGAACCGCCACTGGATGAGCTGGATCATTTCCGCCCGTCGCGGGGTCTGAGCGGTCAGGCGGACCTGTCCGCCCGGATCGTTGGCGGCCTCGTGGACGATAACCTGATGGCCGCGCTCGGCAGCGACGCGCGCCGCTTCCAGGCCCGCAGGTCCGGCACCGACGATTACCAGCCGACGACGGGTGTCCGCTCTTGCGGCCACATGCGGTTCGGTCAGCTCGCGCCCTGTTGCGGGGTTGTGCAGGCAGAGGGCCATGCCCCCCTGATAGATGCGATCAAGACAGTAATTTGCACCGACACAGGGTCTGATGCGATCTTCCTCGCCACGCAGGATTTTGGCGACGATATGCGGATCGGCGATATGCGCGCGGGTCATGCCCACCATGTCGAGCTTGCCGCTGGCGATGGCGTGGCGTGCGGTCGCCACATCCTGGATCTTTGCGGCATGAAAGGTCGGGAATTTCGTCGCGGCGCGGATTTCACCGGCAAAGTCCAGATGCGGACTGGACCGCATTCCCTGCACCGGGATCACATTCGTCATCGCGGCATCGCTGTCGATATGTCCGCGGATCACATTCAGGAAGTCGACGAGCCCGCTGGCCTTGAGACGGTGCGATATCTCCAGGCCTTCCTCTTTTGTGATGCCACCGGCCATGTCCTCATCCGCGACATAGCGGATGCCGACGATGAACTCTGGGCCAACCCGATCGCGGATGGCCTGCAACACCTCCATCGAGAACCGCATCCGGTTTTCCAGACTGCCACCATATGCATCCTGCATAGAATTGGTCGCGGGCGACCAGAATTGGTCCAGCAGATGGCCATAGGATTGCAGCTCGATCCCGTCGAGCCCCGCCGCCTGCATGCGTTCGGCAGCATCGGCATAGTCCGCAGTAATCCGCTCGATGTCCCAAAACTCGGCCCGTTTGGGAAAGGCGCGGTGCGCCGGTTCGCGTTCATGACCGGCCGAGACCACCGGCAGCCAATCGGCCTTATCCCAGCGGGTGCGGCGGCCAAGATGGGTGAGTTGGATCATGACCGCGCAGTCATGATCGTGGCATTCATCGGCGAGCTTTTTCATCCAGCCGACCACCTCATCCTTCCAGACCAGGATGTTGTTGAAGACCGGCGGGCTGTCGCGGGCAACCGAGGCCGAACCTGCCGTCATCGTCATTGCAACACCGGCCCGGGCCCGTTCGACGTGATAGGCACGATAACGGTCCTTTGGCATGCCATCTTCGGGATAGGCCGGTTCGTGGCTGGTAATCATCAACCGGTTCTTCAGCGTCAGGTGTTTCAGCTTGTACGGCTGAAGAAGAGGATCGTTCGACATGGCACACCTCCGTTACGGTCCCACGAACATTTGCGATAATGTTCACTTATGTCAAGTCAAAGAGCATAGCTGCATATTCTTATTGCCGCTTATGGTGAGTAACCTTATGATTCAGCGCATGAGCACCGCACAGGACACCCAACCGCAAAAGACTTCGGGCTGGCGAGGCTCGCGCGAACTGTGGCTTGGAGCGGCAAAGCAGGCCTTCCTCGATACCGGGCTCAATGCGGTGAAAATCCAGCCTCTGGCGACACGCCTGGACATCTCGCGCACCAGTTTCTACTGGTTTTTCAAAGACCGGGATGCTCTGCTTGATGCGCTGCTCGAGGATTGGGATGCAAAGAACACGGGGGCCTTTGTCACAGCCTGCCATGGTTATGCCGAGACGATCGCGGAGGCACTCCTGAATCTGATTACGGTCTTTCACGACGAGAGTCGGTTTGAACCACAACTCGATTTTGCCGTTCGAGGATGGGCCCATCAGTCCGATCACGTCATGGCACGTGTCAATGCGGCAGACGCGCAACGGCTTGCGGCCATACAGGCGATGTTCGAACGCTTCGGCTTTGCCGTTGGAGATGCCGACGTGCGGGCGCGCACAGTCTATCTTGTGCAAATCGGCTATATCTCGATGCAGGTTCGCGAAGACCAGGCGACCCGCATGAAACGTGTGCCCGCCTATGTGAAAACCTTTTGCGGCGAAACCCCGACGGAAAGCGAGCTCGCCCGGTTTCACGCCGGGCTGGGGTTTATCCCCACCTAAAGCAATTCGCAAAATATCTGGCGTCAAAACAGGAGAGAGCCAGCCTGGTCTCAGAATGAAAGCCAGCGACAGGCCTCGTCAGGTCCCGGTGCGGCAATCTCTCAGACAGGCGACTTCCTCAAGCACCCGGTCCAGCACCGTCAGGAACATATCGACGTCTTCTGACTCGATGGTCAGAGGGGGACGAACCTTGAGGATGTTGTCAAAGGGGCCTTCGCACCCAATCAGGATACGGGTATCGCGCATACGGTTCTTGACGTATTCCGCGATCTCGGTTCCCGGTGTGCGCGCGACGGGGTCGGACACCAGATCGACCCCGAGAAAAAGACCATAGCCGCGCACATCTCCGATGATTTCGTATTTCTTTTGCAGATCCGTCAGACCTGCCTGCAACCGATCCCCCATGACACGGGCGTTTTCCATCAGCCCTTCGTCGTCAACGATATCCAGTACTTCTTTGCCCATACGGCAGGAAAGGGTCGAACCGCCAAAGGTCGAAAAATACTCGGGGCCCTCGGCAAAGCGATCCGCAATCTCTCGGGTGGTGACCACCACGCCCAGCGGGTGACCGTTGCCGATGGGTTTTCCCAGAACGACGATATCGGGGACCGCATCCTGCTGTTCAAAGCCGAAATAATATTCGCCCAACCGCCCCAGTCCGGTTTGCACCTCGTCCGCGATACAGATCCCCCCGGCACCCCGGATGCGGCGATACACAGCGTCCAGATACCCTTTTGGCGGAATGATCTGCCCGCCAACACTGGGAAAGGTTTCGGCGATGAACCCGGCCAGTTTGCCCCCGCGTGCCGCGATGGCGTCCAGCGCCGCATCAACCTGCGCGGCATATTTCTCGGCCCGGTCGGGATCATCGCGCCTGTGCCGCCCCCGGTAGTCGTCCGCCACTTCGATCAGATGGACCCAATCGGGCTGCCCGGTGCCGCCCTCGGCGTTGAATTTATAGGCCGAGATGTCGATCGCTCCGGTGGTGTTGCCATGATACCCGTGATCCGGTGTGATCATGTCCTTGCCACCCGTGGCCGCGCGGGCCAGCCGCAGCGCCAGTTCGTTGGCTTCGGATCCCGAATTGACAAAGAAACACACCGACAGCCTCTCGGGCAGCTTTGATACGATTTTCTGCGCGAATGCGTTTTGCGCCGGATGCAGATAGCGGGTATTGGAATTCATCCGCTTCAACTGATCGCTCGCGACCGCCTGGATGCGCGGATGGGCGTGACCGACATGTGGGACGTTGTTGTAGGCGTCCAGATACGGGCGTCCCCATTGGTCAAACAGATGATGCCGCCATCCGCGCACCAGCAGGACCGGATCGGCATAACTGAGCTTGAGATTGTGTCCGAACAGGCGTTCGCGGTCAGACCGCACAGCACTTTTGGAGGCCGGAGCATAAGCGACCTTGGTGTCGGGCAAATTCATCAGTGCCGCCGGATTTGGACAGATGGCACCCCAAAGGTACATCTCGTCAGGGTCGGCGGCACCGGGCCAATCCTCGCCCATTCCATCGGTGGTGAGAGCCAGCTGAAAATGGACATGCGGCGCCCAACCTCCCGACTGGGCGACATCGCCCAACCGCGCAAAGGCTTCGCCGCGGGCAAGGGTCTGGCCAACGCTCAAGCGGTCACAAACCTCTGGGTTCAAATGACCATAGAGGGTAAAAAACACATCGCCGTCAGGAGTTTCGTGCTGCAGGATGACAAGGCCACCATAATCCAGATGGCTGGTGCGGTTCTCGACTGTGTGGACTGTCGCTTCAAGCGGCGCGTGCAGCATCGTCTGCGACGGCGCAAAGGCATCAACCGCCAGATGGACGGTCCGCCGGTTTGAGGCCTTCCAAGGCCCGCGCCGAAATGCTGGAGCGGTGTAGATCAGGCGCGGTTCATTGTAATATCCCAGCCAGATGCGACCGTTGTCGTCGAACTCCTCTCCGATACGGGCCGCCTCTTTGGGTGGCAGATCGAACGGGTTCTGGGGGCAGGTCGCGTTTTCGACCGACAGAGACCCCATCCGTGCATCGCCCAGATCGGTCCCCATGATCGGGGCAAAACGGCCCCGCTGGCCATCCAGCCAGCCCAGAATGCGGGGAGCGGCCTCGGTCACCGGCAGACCGCAGGCGGCACGCAGCCGGGCATTGATCAGCCCGGCATTGACGCGCTCTTCTTCGAGAAAGGCCCAGGCCGGTTTCTGCGAGATCACCACATAGGGATCGTCGGGGTTTTCCACGGCCATCTCGGTCGAATTGACCACGCTGACCGCCAGCCGCATCCGCAGCAGCGGCCAGATCAGATCGACTTCGGTCGTGGTCAGCGGATGCGCCGAATGGTACCCGGCAACAACGGCCGCCAGAACCGCTTCAGGATCCTTCTGATCCAGAACCATGTAGGCGCAGGAAATCGCCAGATCGCAGATGCGCGGGCTGGCGCACATGTCGCCAAGGTCGATCAGCCCGGTCACATGCGGCGGCGTCGTCAAACATCCGTCGACTATGATATTGTAATCGTTCACATCGTTGTGGATCGCGACATCGGGAAGATCTGCAAGGACCGGCTTGATCGCGATAAAATCGGTAACGATATCCTGGATCAATGCACGGCGGTCCGGTTCGGCAATCACCTCAAGCCGCCCGGCGATCCAGTCCCCTTGCGGCAGGTTCCATTTGAAGTCGCGTGCCAGCGCGGGATGGGTAAAATCCGCCAAAGCCCTGTCCATCGCCCCGACAGCATGACCAACACCGGCCAACAAGTCCGGCGTATGGGGTTTGAAATTCGCGAAGGTCCGACCTTTGACCTTTTCCAGCACCCAAACCAACCGCTCCGCGCCGGTTTCGTCGGGAACCAGGGCATATAAATCCCCGCTGCTGGTTTTCACGATCCCCGGCACCGTAACCTCGGGCGCATGGGTGGCGACATGCTCAAAGGCACGGCATTGCAGGTCGATGAACGCGGTCTCGCACCCCGGGCGCATGACCTTGAGCACGTGGCCCGGCACACCGGACGCCAGAAAGTTCAGGTCATACTCGCCGTCAAGCGGCGACAGCTCTGCCGCGATACCCCAAAGATCCTGCAAGACCTTCTGCCAATGCGTTACCATGCGCGTTTCTCCGATGGTTTTCAGGTACGATCCGCCGCTGCCGTCAGTCGGCGGTCGGTCATCGGCCCCAAGAGTTTTGACAGATCAGATATCGAAGGAAACTCCCTGCGCCAACGGCAGTTCCGCGGAATAGTTGATGGTGTTGGTCGCGCGCCGCATATAGCCCTTCCAGGCGTCCGAACCGCTTTCACGTCCGCCTCCGGTTTCCTTTTCACCACCAAAGGCTCCGCCGATTTCCGCGCCGGATGTTGCGATATTGACGTTGGCAATTCCGCAATCTGATCCAGCGGCGCTGATAAAGGTCTCGGCCTCGCGCATGTCCATGGTAAAGATACAGGAAGACAGCCCCGCCCCGACGGCGTTGTGCCGTGCGATTGCGTCGTTCAATTCGGTGTACTTCATCACATACAGGATCGGGGCAAAGGTTTCCTCGCAGACCACCCCGGACTGCTGCGGCATCTCGACCAGCGCCGGACGGGCGTAATATCCGTCCTCTGCCCCGGCCACACTGACGCGTTCGCCGCCGGTCACTACACCGCCCAATTCACGCGCCGCCACCAACGCGGCCTGCATCGCCTCAAACGCCCCGGCATCGATCAGGGGCCCGACCAGCGCGTCGCTGTCCAGCGGGTTGCCGACCGAAACGCTTTCATAGGCAGCCCTGAGCGCCGGAACCAACTGGGCGTATACGGTTTCATGGACGAACAGGCGCCGCAGGGTGGTGCAGCGCTGACCAGCCGTGCCCATCGCGCCAAAGGCAACCGCGCGCAGCGTCATGTCCAGATCGGCACTGGGCGTGACGATCCCGGCATTGTTGCCCCCCAGTTCAAGGATCGAGCGCCCGAAACGTTCGGCGACTTTGGGTCCGACGATCCGGCCCATCCGGGTCGATCCGGTGGCCGAAATCAGCGCCACATCGCGGTTTTCCACCAGCGCCGCTCCGACATCGCCGCACCCGTTGATCAGCGAGACCAGCCCCTCGGGCGCATCGCCAAACCGGTCCAAAGCCCGTTTCAGAATTGCCATCGACCCCATCGCGGTCAGCGGAGATTTCTCGGATGGTTTCCAGATCACCGGATTGCCGCAAACGAGCGCCAGCGCCGCGTTCCAGGACCAGACGGCGACGGGGAAGTTAAAGGCCGAGATCACCCCGACCACCCCCAGCGGGTGCCATTGCTCCATCATCCGATGCCCCGGACGCTCGGTCGCTATGGTCAAGCCATAAAGCTGCCGCGACAGACCGACCGCGAAGTCGCAGATATCGATCATCTCTTGCACTTCGCCCTGCCCTTCGGACACGGATTTGCCTGCTTCGATCGACACAAGCCGACCCAGATCTTCCTTGGACGCGCGCAATTCCTCTCCCAGAAGGCGGATCAATTCACCCCGGCGCGGAGCCGGAACCTGGCGCCATGTGTCAAAGGCAGCCTTGGCCGCGGCCACCGCTCTGGCAACATCATCGGCAGAGTTTGCTTTAACCTGCGCGATCCGCTCGCCCGTCACAGGGCTGTCGATTGCAAGATCTCCCGCAGACCACGCCGCCTTGTCGACGCCCAGTCGGTTCAGGGTAGTTTCGGTCAGTGTCAACACGTTCATTGCAAACCTCATATCGATTACAGATGCTTAGCCACCGCCGGAACGGGCGTCATCGGGGACCAAGATGCCCCATGTTGAACCGGGAAAAAATCATTCAAACCGAATGAACGAATTCCCTGATGGAATGAATCACTCGCGGCCCACACAATGTTGCATCCACGCACAAAACCGCGCGACATGGGCGTTCTCGGTATTTGCGGGGGTAACAAGATAGTAATTGTTGCCAGTCGTGACCGTCGCCTGGTCAAGGGCAACCAGACTGCCGTCGGCCAACTCCCGTTCGATCAGGTAGGTCGGCAACAGGGCCGCGCCCAACGATGCGACGGCACCGGCGATGACCAGCGTGAATTGATCGAAATACTTGCCGCGACCGGCCGTCCGAGTGCCGACGCCTGCCTGTGCAAAATACGCCTGCCAGACCCCCGGACGGGTCTCAAGATGCAACAAAGGCACCTGCACCAGATCAGCTACGGTGCCAATGCCGTGGTGGGCGATGAACGCGGGCGAAGCGACCGCAATCATCGTTTCCGAGCACAACAGATCCATATCCGTGCCGGGCCAGTCCTGCTTGCCGAAGTGGATCGCCAGATCGAAATGTTCGCGATTCATGTCGAACGGCTCCAGCCGGGTGGCAAAGCTGATTTCGATATCCGCGTGTTGCGCCATGAACCCGGACAGCCGTGGAATCAGCCATCGGCTGGCAAAGGCGGGCAAGGTTGCCACGCGGATCGCAGCCCCGGTTGCACCCGCAGATATCGCCCGCATTACGGTTTGCCGGATGTTTTCCAGATCTATGGACAACTCGCTGACAAAATTCTTCCCTGCCGGCGTCAGAGCGACCCGCCGTCCGACCCGGCGAAACAGGGCTGTCCCGATGATGTCTTCCAACTCTTTGATCTGTCGGCTCACCGCGCTTTGGGTCAGGTGCAGTTCTTCTGCTGCAAGGGTGAAACTTTCATGCCGCGCCGCGCATTCAAAGCTGCGCAACACCGCATGAGACGGCAAGAACCGCCGCTGCAAGGCGGGATTTGGATTTGGCATTGTCATCCAGACTGTATCCAAAACAGGCACGTAAACAGATCGAGATCCTGCCTGCTACTTAGCGCCCGCCACAGTCCGGTTGCAACTCGCAACCCATGCATTCAACTCATCAAGCTATACCAAAAAACTGATTTTTTTGACTGCGTGACGCCTGTATGGCTTTTCTATTGCAGATCGGCAGAAGGATACGGGGCATGAAAGACGCAGCACCCAATATGGATTTCAAACGCGCTGATCGCATCGCGAACATTACCTTTTCCCAAATTGCACAGATTTCCGAGGCGGCAGCCCAGATGCGTGCCCAAGGTCAGGATGTGCTTGCCCTGGCAACGGGCGAGCCCGATTTTGCCACACCGGCCCATGTCTGCGACGCCGCTACTGCCGCCATGGCTGCGGGGCAGACCCGCTATACTCCCACGGCGGGCACACCGGCCCTGCGGGACGCCGTTGCCGAACGGGCCGGGGTCGATCGCGACAATGTCCTGATATCCACGGGCGCAAAGCAGGTGTTGTCAAACCTGTTTCTTGCCAGTCTCGATCCCGGTGACGAAGTCATCTGCCCGACACCGTGCTGGACCAGCTATCCCGATATCATTCGATTTGCCGGGGGCGTCGTGCGCGAGATTTGCTGCGGCGCCGATCAGGGCTACAAGATCACGGCGGCACAGCTCGAAGCGGCCATTACGCCCCGCACCCGTTGGGTGCTGCTGAACTCGCCCTCAAACCCCACCGGAGCGATGTATTCGCAATCCGAAATCCAGGCCCTGGGTGCCGTGCTGCGACGCCATCCACATGTCTGGATCGCTTCGGACGAGATCTATCAGCACATTGCCTATGCAACCTTTACTTCGGTACGCGACGCCCTGCCCGATCTGGTCGGGCGCACGGTGGTGATCAACGGCGTGTCCAAGGCCTATTCGATGACCGGATGGCGTATCGGCTGGGCAGTCGGCCCCCAAGCGGCGATCCTGGCGATGCGGGATGTGCAGGGTCAAAGCACCTCCGGGGCCTGTTCGATTGCCCAGGCCGCTGCCTGCGCAGCCTTGCTGGGCAACCAGGCCCTGCTCGCCGAGCGCGCCGCGATCTTTCGCAACCGCCGGGACCGGGTTGTTTCTGCGATCAATGCGACCCCCCTCCTGAGTTGTACGGTACCCGACGGGGCATTTTATGTCTTCGCCTCATGTCAGGCCACGCTGGGTCGGGTAACACCCACCGGGGATCGCATCGAAACCGATGTCGATTTCTGCCGCTTTGTTCTGGCCGATCAGGGTCTGGCGCTGGTGCCCGGCAGTGCCTTTTCGCTTCAAGATCACTTTCGCCTGTCCTATGCCTGTTCCGACGCAGACCTGACCGATGGCATGGCGCGTTTGCGCCGGGCAACCGAAAAACTGATACCACCTGCAGCGTGATCCGGCTTCGACCACCCTTGCCCTGACAGAAAAGACCCGAAACATGGACCGCGCCCAGATCGTTCACGAAAATTTCCTTCGCCGGGTCGCTCAGGCGGACTTGCCACAAGGCAAACCTGCGGCGCAGGGGCTGTCCGATCCTGCTGCGGTTGGCCTGTTTCGCAGCCAGTGCCTGAGCCGGGCACTGGACCGCCGCAGCCGCGCCATGCAGGCGGCGGGTCAGGGATTCTATACCATCGGATCATCGGGGCACGAAGGCATGGCGGCCATCGCGGCAGCGCTGCGCCCCACTGACATGGCGCTGTTGCACTACCGCGATGCCGCGTTCCAGATTCAGCGTGCCGAACAAGTCCCCGGCCAATCCGTCGCATGGGATATGCTGCTGTCGTTTGCCTGCTCAAGCGAGGATCCGATTTCTGGCGGCCGGCACAAGGTGCTGGGATCCGCCGCGTTGAATATTCCGCCGCAAACGTCGACCATCGCCAGCCACCTGCCCAAAGCGGTCGGGATTGCCTATTCTGTGGGCCTGGCACGACGGCATCCGCCCGAGTTTCGGCGTCTGCCCGACGACTCGATCGTGATGTGTTCCTTTGGCGATGCCTCGGCCAATCACTCGACCGCGCAGGGCGCGTTCAACACCGCCCAATGGACCGCCTTTCAGTCCGTGCCTCTGCCGTTGCTGTTCGTTTGCGAGGACAACGGCATCGGCATCTCGACCCGCACACCAAAAGGGTGGATCGGTGCCACCTTCGCAAATCGCGCCGGTTTGCGCTATTTCAGCTGCGATGGGCTGGACATCTACGATACATACCGCGCCGCGACCAAGGCCGCCGATTTTGTGCGCCATCAGCGCAAACCGGCGTTTTTGCATGTGCGGACCGTGCGGCTGTATGGTCATGCAGGGGCGGATATGCCCACCACCTATCTGCCCCGCACAGAGGTCGAGGCGGACGAGGCAAACGACCCGCTGCTGCACTCCGTGCGCTTGCTCGGTGAAGCCGGTGCGTTGGACCCGAAACAGGCGCTGTCCATTTACAACGAGACCAGCGAGCGCGTGGCGCGTATCGCCGAAAAGGTCACGCAACGCCCGCGCCTGACGACCGCGACCGACGTCATGGCCAGCCTGATACCTCCCCCCCGCGCGTGTAAGCCGACAAACGGTCCCAGCCCCACAGCCCGCGCGCAGGCGTTTGGTGGCGACCTTCGCGCGATGGACGAACCGCAGATCATGTCGCGCCTGATCAACTGGGCGCTGACCGACCTGATGCTTGAACATGGTGAAATCGTCATGATGGGCGAGGATGTCGGTCGCAAGGGCGGAGTCTATGGGGTGACCCAAAAGCTTCAGTCCCGATTCGGTCCGGACCGGATGATCGACACGCTGCTGGATGAGCAGTCGATTCTGGGGCTGGCCATCGGCATGGCCCACAACGGATTTGTTCCGATCCCGGAAATCCAGTTCCTGGCCTATCTGCACAACGCCGAGGATCAACTGCGCGGCGAGGCGGCCACCCTGCCGTTTTTCTCATGCGGGCAATACACCAACCCGATGGTGCTGCGCATTGCCGGGCTGGGGTATCAGAAAGGGTTCGGCGGGCATTTTCACAATGACAACTCGGTGGCGGTGCTGCGCGACATTCCCGGCCTGATACTGGCCTGTCCCAGCAACGGCAGCGACGCCGCGCAGATGCTGCGCGAATGTGTGCGCCTGGCGCGCGAGGAACAGCGGCTGGTGGTGTTCCTGGAACCCATCGCTCTGTACCCGATGCGCGACCTGCACGAGACCGGCGACAATGGCTGGATGCAGCGCTACCCCGATCCGACAGAGCGCATTGCGTTCGGCGAGGTCGGACAGGTCGGTACGGGCCGCGATGTCGCAATCGTCACCTTTGGCAACGGCACCTATCTGTCCTGTCAGGCACAAAAGACACTGGCGGAACAAGGAGTCGCGGCGCGCATCGTCGATCTGCGCTGGCTGTCGCCTTTGCCGGAACAGGCGATCCTGGACGCCATATGCGATTGCGGCGCTGTGCTGGTAGTGGATGAAACCCGCAAGACCGGTGGGCTGGCCGATGCGCTGGTGGCTCTGATCGCGGAACGTACCGCCCTGCCCCATGCCCGTTTGAGTGCCGAGGACAGTTTCATTGCAACCGGACCGGCCTATGCCGCCACCATGCCGTCGGCATCTGGTATCGTTCAGGCCGCCCGCGATCTGGTGGAGGCACAGAAATGACAACAGCCGTCGTCATTTGCCCGGGACGGGGCACCTACAACCGGGGCGAACTGGGCTATCTTGCGCGTCATTTTCCCGATCCGTCGCTGCTGGATGCCTTTGATGCACACCGCGCCGCTACCGGACAGGATGGCCTGCGCGCGCTGGACGGCCGTGACAGGTTTTCGGCTGCAACCCATACGCGCGGTGACAACGCGGCCGGGTTAATCTATGCCGCGACCCTGGGCGATTTCCTGTCGATCAAAAGGGACGAAATCGAGATCGTCGCGGTGACCGGCAATTCCATGGGCTGGTATTCGGCGCTGGCCTGCGGCGGAGCGCTGTCAGCACAGGACGGGTTCCAGGTTGCCAACACCATGGGCACGCTGATGCATCGTGCCATGATCGGCGGACAGCTGATACACCCATGGGTCGATGCAGACTGGCACCCCCACCCGGCCCGCAAGGCCGAGTTGATGGCGCTGGTCGGCACGATCAACCGCCGGGACGGGCACGATCTGTTCCTGTCCATCGATCTGGGCGGCATGCTGGTGCTGGCCGGAAACGAGCCGGGTCTCACCGCTTTCGAAGCCGCGGTAGAGCCGGAACAGGACCGCTTTCCAATGCGGCTGGCCCATCACGCAGCATTTCATACGCCGTTGCAGGCCCCGGTTGCGCAGCAGGGACGCGCGCACCTTCCGTCAGGGTTTTTCCGTCAACCGACCTTGCCCCTGATCGACGGGCGCGGCACGATCTGGTGGCCCGGAGCCAGCGACACCGAGGCACTATGGGACTATACATTGGGCGCGCAGGTGGTTCAGCCCTATGATTTCAGCCGTGCCATCACCATCGCCGCGCGCGAATTTGCGCCCGATCTGTTCCTCATTACCGGCCCTGGCACCACCTTGGGCAGCGCGGTGGCTCAGTCCCTGATCCTGGCGAATTGGCAAGGTTTGACCGACAAGTCGTCATTCCAGACCCTGCAGAACACAACGCCCGTCCTGTCATCCATGGGGCGTGACGATCAACGCGGATTGGTATGCATCTGACAACCCTCAGGCCTTGGCCAGTTCAGCGACCAGGGCATCGGTTGTCCTCTGGCGGCAATAACCGTTGATCGTGGAAATCGAATTCTCCTGTCGTGCCGGGCTATAGGTCAGGCAGGCATCCGTCACCTGCGTCACCAGATATCCCAGATCACAAGCATCCCGAATGGCGCTTTCGACACATTGGTCTGTGATCAGCCCGCTGATCACCAGTTGCTTGACCCCCAGGTTGCGCAGCACATAGTCGATATGGGTCGAGACAAAGACCGAGGACGAGGATTTCGGCAGAACGATTTCATCCTCATCGGGCTTCAGCGCGTCGATCACCTTGCCGTCCCAGGATCCTTTCGGCACATTGAAGCCCGTGATCTTGTAATCCAGGCTGCGGTCGCGCCCGTCCAGCGTCAGGCTTTCGATGGTGGTGTACATCACTTCAAGGCCGGCGGCGCGACAAGCGGTCTGAAGCCGCTGCATATTCGGGATCACCCGGTTGTCCAGTTCGTCGAAATACCAGCCGTATTTTTCGGTCATCTCGGCGTCGGACAGGTTTGCAAACTCGGCGCCCTTTCGGTCGGCGCTAAAGTTCTGCACATCGATGAACAGCAGCGCCGTGTGTTTCGGATCAAGCGGAATTTCCCGGCTGAGGGCCATGGTCGTCATCCTTTCAAAAGGTCGTCGATCGCAGCGCGCAACAGGTTGGCCCAGCGGGCCTGACCCTGGCGGTCGGCGATCAGATCATTGCGAATTTCGATCAGGCTGTGGGGCAGCCCGCTGGGTTCGCCGTGGCGGGGCACGAACCAGTCCGAGGCATCCTCGATTTGATAGGGCTGGTTCATCCCGATGGTCAGCCCGGGATCCAGCGCCAGCAGCGCCCTGCGCAGATGCGCGGGGGTTTGCGCATCGCCGCGAAACAGAAACGCCACATCCCATGGCCGCACCACACCGGCGAGCGTGGGTGTGAAACTGTGGATCGAAATAACGGCACGGCGCGCAGGATGCGCCAACGCGTGGGTGACGGCCGCCTGATAGGGCGCGAATATCTCGGCAATGCGGCGGTCGCGATCTTGCGCCGACAGGTGCCCGTTGCCTGGAACGGGGATTTCGTCACTGACGCCAGGCATTGCGTCCGGCGCGTCAGGGGGACGGTTGCAATCGATCACCAGACGGCTGTAATTCTGCAAGACCGCTGGCGCGCCCATCGCCCGCGCCATCAGGCAGGTCACCGCTGCGGCGCCGATATCCCAGCCGATATGCCGGTCCAGATCGCCCGGTGCCAATCCAAGACCGGCAAGCGCACGCGGAACCGCCTGTCCCGCATGTTCACAAACCAACAGAACCGGATGTTCGCTGGCTGCATTCACGACCGTGACGGGTGCCGGGTCATCGGCTGACAGCATCATGCTGTGTGTGGAGCTGACGGCCTGCCGGGTCACACTTTTTCCGCCTTCAATGCCGCCGAGGGGATGAGCCCGTTGGGTCTGAACAACAATACGATCACAACCAGACACAGCCCGATCGGATCTCGGAATTCCTGCAATTCCTGTGGCAGAAACGCCGCCAGATAGATTTCGATAGCCCCCAGAAGAAAGCCTCCTGCAACCGCCCCGCGCAGCGACCCCAACCCGCCCAGGATGGCGGCAATAAAGGCTTTCAGAACCGGGGTGAAGCCCATCAACGGATCGACCGATGCCCGTTGGCTCACCCAAAGAACCGCCGCCACCCCTGCCAACAGGCCAGACAGCGCAAACGCCCCTGCGATTACAGTATTTGCGCGAATGCCCATCAGCCGCGCAACCGAAAAATCCTCAGCCGAGGCCCGCATCGCGATGCCGGCCTTCTGGTGTTTCATGAACCAATCAAGAAAAATCAGCATCACAACCGTGGTGACAATCGCCCCGATCTTGTTGATTCCAATGATCAGCCCGCCGAACCGGATGCTGTCGGATAGGAACTGCGGCAGCAGAACCGCCTGCGACCGCGCCGAAATCAGGTTCTGAAACAGCACCTGAAGGATCATTGCCACGGCGAAGCTGGTCACCAACATGGTTGCGCCCGAGGCGTTGCGCACCGGACGAAAGGCGATGCGCTCCATCAATACGGCGGCAACGACTGCGGCGCTGATCGCCAGTGCAACCGAAATCGCAAAAGGCAACCCAGCCAGCCCGCAATACATCAGTACATAGCCGGAAATCGTCATCAATTCGCCATGGGCGAAATTGATCAGCCCCATGATCGAAAACACCACCGCCAGGCCAAGTGCCAACAACGCATAGGTTCCCCCCAGCGCAAAGGCATTCACGGTTTGCTGCAGAAACAGGTCCATATCAATCGGCTCCCAGGTATGCGGAATGAAGCGCATCGGAGTGCGCTAACTCGCCTGTCGTGCCCGAGACGACGAACTGACCGCCAGCCATCAGATAGCCACGGTCAGCAACCTCCAACGCCATGGCGACATTCTGCTCGACCACTGCCAGCGTCACCCCCTGATCGCGCAGCAGCAGGATCAATTCGAACACCTGCTCGACGATCTTCGGCGCCAGCCCCAGTGACGGTTCGTCCAGCAACAACAACCGGGGACCGCTCATCAGCGCGCGCGCGACCGCAAGCATCTGCTGCTGTCCCCCCGACAGGGTTCCGGCAAACTGGTCGCGGCGCTCGTGCAGGATCGGGAACAGGGAATACACCCGGTCCCATGCCGCCGCAATTGCCGTCTTATCTCGGATGCCATAGGCGCCCATCATGAGGTTTTCCGCCACACTCAGCGTCCCAAACACCCTGCGCCCTTCGGGTGAAAGGGTCAGGCCCGCAGGTGCCAGCGTTTCCGGAGCGTTGTGCGTGATGTCCCGGCCATCGAACACGACCTTGCCGCTGGCCACCGGGACAAGCCCCACCAATGCGTTCATGGTCGAGGACTTGCCCGCCCCATTGGCCCCCAGAAGGGCGATGATCTCGCCCTCCCGGATCTCGAAGTCGATGCCGCGCACCGCCTGGACCGGACCGTAATGGACATGAAACGACTGTACAGACAAAAGCGGTGCCACGGCGTCAATCCTTACTGCATGCGCGGCGCTGGGATCAGCGCGGCGTCCGGAGAAGGTTGACCCAGCAATTCGCGGTCGCCGTCCTTGACCCGGATCAGCGACACCTGACGCACAGGCATGCCATCGGTGCCCTTGTAGGTGATCAGGCTGGTGGCCCCCTGGACATTCTCGAGATTGGCGATGGCGTCGCGCAAAGCCGTCGGTTCGGTCGAACCGTCAACCGCCAGAACTGCAGCTTCAAGCACTTTGATCAGATCATATCCCACGGCGCTGAAAACCGTTTCAGGCGACTCGCCCCTGGCCGCCTCATAGGCCGTGTTAAAGGTTTCCAAAGAGCTGCCTGGCGTGGGATGGCCTGCCGTGGTGAAGACAAGTCCTTCGGCCACATCTCCGAGCGAAAACGTGGTCGGGCTGTCGATACCGTCCGAACCGATGATCTGGCCGGTCACGCCCGCCGCGCGCAGGGCCTTGATCATCGATGGGAAATCCGGCTCATATGCCGAGGTCATGATCACATCAGGCTGCGGATCCAGCGCCGCAACGGTCGTCGCAATCGCGGAAAAGTCCTGTTGCCCAATCGTATTTGTTGCCTGCCCCGCCATCGCGCCGCCCAGCTTTTCGAAAACCTCGGCAAAATACAGTGGCATGGTGGTGTACTGGGTGTCCGGCGAATAGATGATATAGGCGCTGCGGTGCCCCTGATCCCAGGCCCATTGCGCCGACACGGTGGCCTGTACATTGTCGCCGGGGAAGTTCGAGAACATGTACTCGCCGCCGATCATCGGCAAGGTGGGCGAAGACGCACAGGTTGAGATGGCCGGGATTTGGGCTGACGAAATTACGCCGATGGCAGCCAACGCCGGATCGGAATCGCAGGGTAACACAATCACCGAAACGCCCTGATCCACAAGCTCCTGTGTCGCGATCGACGTCTGCGCCGCGTCCGAACGCACGTCCTTTTCGATCAGTTCGATCGTCACCTTGCCGCCGATCCCGCCAGCGGCATTGATCTCATCGACCGCCAAATGCATGCCCACCGAAACCGGCACATCCGCATAGGCCAGCGCCCCGGTCTGGGCCGTAGCCACGCCGACGCGCAGTGTATCCGCAACCGCCGGCAGCGCCGCAAGCGTCGCTGCAATGGTGGTTGAAAGAAGAAGTTTTCTCATGGGTCGTCCTCCGTCTGTTGTCTGAACTGTCGGCTGGTGTCAGCCGGCCAGTTCGGTTGCAGGTCCGGGTTCATCCCGGTTCTTTGGTTTGGTTTTCTTGCCCGGCTTGCCGCGACCGAGATAGGCCTCGATCACCGCAGGGTCCTGACGTATATCGTCCGGCGTACCTTCGGCGATCAGACGGCCTTCGTTCAGTACGATGATGCGATCGCACAACTGGTTGATCAGGGTCAGATCGTGGTCAACCAGCAAGATCCCGATGCCCAGATCACGTGTCAGACCACGCAGGGTGTCCATCAAGGCATCGGTTTCCAGGCGGTTCATGCCCGCCGCAGGTTCATCCAGAAACAGCAGGCTGGGCCGGCAGGCCAGCGCGCGCGCGATTTCGACACGGCGCTGATCGCCATAGGACAGCGTGCCAGCACTCTCTCCGGCCAGTTGCGCGACATTCAACCGGGCCAGCGCCGCCCGCGCCCGGGAATCCGCATCCTCGCCGCCATGTGTCGAGAGGGCGGCGACAAGCACGTTCTGATGCACTGACAAATCCGGGAACAGGCGAATGTTCTGAAATGTACGCGCGATCCCGTGTTCGACGATCTTATGGGCGGGCACCCCGTTAAGTTTGTTTTGCCCCCGGATCGCGGCGCCCTTGCTGGGCCGCAACACGCCCGAAAGCATGTTCAGCAACGTCGTTTTTCCCGACCCGTTCGGTCCGATCAGGCCCAGGATCTCACCCGGCGTCAAGGTCAGGGAAACGTCGTTCACGGCCACCAATCCACCAAACTGCATAGTCATGTTGCTGGCTGTCAGACTGTCGCTAACGTGCACCTCTTGCAGCGCAGGTGCGGACCCGGAGGGCGGGCGCTTGGGGAACACACGTTCCTCCCATTCCTTAAGCCCCGCCAGACCGTCGGCCTTTCGAAACATAGCATACAGGATGATCAGGCCAATCCCGATCTGCGTGGTGCCAAATACCGAAGGAACATCAAAACCGGCGATCGAAAACCCGCCCTCCAACCGGCGCAGAAACTCTGTCACCAGCGTGATGACCACCGCTCCTGTCACCGCACCGGTGATCGTGGTCATGCCACCGACGATCAGCATCGCCAGCAACAGGAACGTGTCGTTGAAAAAAAACTTCTTGGGGCTGAAAGCCCCCAGGAAATGGCCCAGAAGCGCCCCGGCCAGCGCCATGACCGCGCCCGCCAGAACAAACGAAATCAATCGCTCTCGCGGGATGTTCACCCCCACCGCCGTCGCCGCAATTGCGTTTTCGCGCCCCGCCCTCAGGCGCAGCCCAGACCGCGAGTCCCGATACAAACGGGCCAGCACAAGCGCCAGGATCACACCGATCACGGCCGCCCAGATGCCGGTTTCGCGCGGAACGCCAAAGAACGACTGCGCACCGCGCGTCACATCTCGCCACCCGATGATGACCCCATGCACGATGATCAGCAGGCCAAGTGTTGAAATTGTGGCCGCCGACCCTTCGAGCCGCCCGATTGCCGCCCCGACCAACAGCGCAACCAGCGCCGTGACCCCCATCGCAATGACGGTGGCAGGCAGCAATCCCATCTCGGTCGTCGCCAGCCAGTCAGGCAGCTTGGGCAAAGTTGCGACCTTTAGTTGGGCAGGCAAGGTCAGCAAGGCCGAGACATAGGCCCCGATGCCCATGAACGCGACATGGCCAAAGCTGAGAATACCACTGTTGCCGCTGTAGATCCCGATGCCAACCACTCCGACGAGCGTAATGAAGAAAACGGTCAGAATACGCTCGGCCGCGGCTCCGAACATCGATGCGATCAAGGCAGCGCCAACGACGCCAACGACGATGGCCGAAATCGCGGCAAAGATCTGCAGACGTGGCGACGTGATCATGGGCAACCCTCGGATGAAGCCTCTTACAAATCTGATAGTATTTTTTCAAAGTCAATGTTTTTTTAAATATTGACTTTTTTCTTTCATCGTCGTTTCTGATGCCATGGATCAAAATCTGCCAGTCAAGGCACGTCTCGAGGCGATGTCGGATACGCTCACCGCAACCGAGCGCAAGCTGTGCACGGCGCTGTTGTTGGACTATCCATTTGCCGGCCTGGACCCCATCCAGATCCTGGCGAAAAAAACCAAGACCTCGCCGCCTTCGATTTCCCGGTTTGTCAGCAAGCTGGGTTTCTCGGGGTATCACGATTTTCAGCGTCAACTGATTGACGAGCTGAAAGACGGAAATCGTTCGCCGCTGGACCTGCATCAAAACAACCGCGCCTTGAAAGGTGCGTTCCTGGAAGATTTCGTGACCCGCGCCACAACCTTGCTGGCTGACTCGACATCGGCGATCACCCAGGTTCAGTTCGAACGGGTTTGCGCCCTGTTCGCCGATGAAAAACGCAACATCTATGTGATCGGCGGGCGCATAAGTGACGCCATCGCCCTTTATCTGTCGCGGCATCTGCGCCAGATACGCGGCAACGTTTTCCATTTGCCCGCGGACCCGGAAATCTGGCCCGAGTATCTGTTGCGGATGAAACCGCGCGACGTATTGTTCATTGTAGATTTTCGCCGATATCAGCCGAGTCTTGAAAAGCTGGCCGAGCGGGCGACGACCCGGCAGGGCGCGCAGGTGGTTGTGCTGACCGACAAATGGCTGTCGCCGGTGGCCCGGACTGCAAGCGAGGTGATCGCCACCCCAATTGAAAGCGGCACGGTCTGGGACAGCTATGCCGGGGCGCTTGTGTTGTTAGAGGCGGTCGTGACACGGATCGCAGAGGGCAACTGGGACAAGGCCAGAAAGAGAATTGAGCGCTGGGACGCCCTGCGTCTGGATCTTGGAGAAATGACCGATGATCAATAACCCGCTGGTATTCGTCGCAACGTCGGATTTTGCCGGAAAGCTGCGTGGAAAAAGCTTTCCGCTGCCGGACCTTGCAAAACGGTCGCAAAACGGTGTCGGGTGGACACCGACCAATGTGCAGATCACCTGTTTTGACAGGATCGCGGAAACTCCGTTCGGCTCACTGGGAGATCTGCTGCTTGTGCCGGATCCGGAAACGCTGGTGGATATAGACTATGCCGATGGTCATCTGTCGGATCGGTTTGTGTTGGGAGACATACTCGAACTGGATAGGACCCCCTGGAGCTGCTGCACCCGGTCGATCCTGAAACAGGCGCTGGCTCGGCTGGAACACGTGGGCGGTGTCAGCCTGGTGGCGTCATTCGAGCACGAGTTTCAGTTGCAAACCGAAACGCCAACCTTTGGCGAAGCGTATACCCACGCCGGATTTCACGCTCAGCGCAGGTTGGGGGAAACCCTGATGGCGGCGCTGAATGCCGCAGGAATGTCACCTGACACCTTCATGAACGAATACGGACCGGACCAATTTGAAGTGACGATTGACCCCGACGAGGCCTTGCGCGCCGCAGACAGCGCCGTAGCCCTGCGGGAGATCACACGCTCGGTTGCCCAAAGGCTGGGGGAACGCGCCAGCTTCACCCCGATCCGCGACCCTGAAAACGTCGGAAACGGTGTCCACATTCATATGAGCTTTACCGACACCCAGGGCGTTCCACTCACCTATGACGCAAATGGACCGGCGGGCATGTCAAAACTGACAGGTGCCTTTGTCGCCGGCATCCTGAAATATCTAGACAGCATGATTGCGCTGACGGCCCCGAGCGATGTGTCCTATCTCAGGTTGACGCCGCACCGGTGGAGCGCGGCCTACAACAATCTCGGCTTGCGTGACCGCGAGGCATCGCTGCGCATATGCCCGACGTCCGCGCAGGACGAAGCCGGCATTGCACGGCAATACAACTTCGAATTCCGCGCTGCGGATGCCGCTGCTTCGCCATATCTGGCGCTGGCAGCCATCGTCAACGCCGGTGTGCAGGGGATAGAGGAAGGGCTGGCTCCGCCGCCTGTAACGCAGGAAGACCTGTCGCTTCTGTCTGCAAAGGATCTGAGCGCCAAAGGGTTTGTCCGGCTGCCGCAAACCCTGCCCGAGGCCCTGGCGCGGTTCGAGAACAATCCAACTGTACGCGGCTGGTTTCCGGACGGGTTTGCAGAAATTTACCTGGCACATAAGCGCGGTGAACTGGCCTATCTCGGAACTATGACCGATAAAGAACGGTGCGCCGCATATGCCGGGGTCTATTGAACCGCTCGCCAGGCAGGAGCCATACTGAAAGGGGTGTATCCCCTTGAGATACGTTTCACTCGCAACTTAAGCCGGACCGGCGAGCCGCCCTGTTGTTTGGAAATGCCGCCCGGGAACCCGAACGCAAACAAGCGCCGCGATGCATTTGTTCGGCGTCGACATGCCAACGCCCAAATCATCCGCAACTTGCCTGCGTGCAAGCCCGCTGACCAGTCCGACCCGCCCCGCATCCTGGCGGAATTCATCCGTCGGTTTCAGCCCCATAGTTCGCGCATCTGCTGCAATAACTGTTTTCAAAAGAGCGGCAGCAAGCCGCGGCAGATCCAGATGGATGTTTCGGAAATAGTGCGCGCATCGTCATCCCTGAAGAACGGCTTGACCAAATCATCGCTACGGGTGACTGCTTGCTACCCATGTCCAGAGCATTCCGGCTTACATCTGAATCGTCTATCACTGCCTGAAATCAGGGACTACAACACGATAGATGAGAGCTGATGTCTCAGGTTAAAGGCCAAATGCCATCGACCACCCGCGACTGTGCCACGCAGGACGGGCAGAAAGGATACCAATGACCTATTCGCTTGCCATTCATGGCGGTGCCGGAACCATCCTGAGATCCGCCATGACGCCGCAAAAAGAAGCCGCCTTTCACGTCGCCCTGGCCACCGCCCTGGAGGCCGGTGAAGCTGTTCTGCGCGAGGATGGCAGCGCGATGGATGCGGTTGTGGCCGCCGTTTGCGTGCTGGAGAACGAACCGCTGTTCAATGCCGGGCGCGGTGCGGTTTTTACCGCGGAAGGCAAGCAAGAGATGGACGCGGCAGTGATGGACGGCCGCGATCGCCGCGCGGGGTCGGTCGCGGGCGTCTTTGGGCCGAAGAATCCGGTCCGCCTGGCCCGAGCAGTGATGGAACGTACCGAGCATGTGACGCTGATCGGCACAAACGCGCTGAAATTGGCGCAAGCGGCCGGATTGCCTTTTGGCGACAACGAGTATTTCTTTACCCAGACCCGATGGGATGCCCTGCAGGAAACCCTGCAATTGCGCGAGCGTGGAGAAGTCCCGGACGACCCCGCCCGGCGGCACGGCACCGTAGGGGCGGTAGCGCGGGACAGCCAGGGAAATGTGGCGGCGGCCACCTCGACCGGGGGAATGACCGCCAAGGCACCGGGCCGTGTTGGCGACACCCCGATGATCGGTGCCGGAACCTTTGCCGACAACGCCACCTGTGCGGTCTCGGCAACGGGCCACGGCGAGGTGTTCATCCGCTGGACCGCCGCCTCCGAGATCGCCGCCCGGATACGCCATGCGGGCGAGACCCTGCAGCACGCCGCGGATCATGTGGTGATGCAGGATCTGGCGCAAAACGATGGATCGGGCGGCGTCATCGCGGTGGATCGTCACGGCCATATCGCGATGCCGTTCAATTGCGAGGGCATGTATCGCGGTTGGGTGCAAAAAGGCGCGGATCCGGAAACGCGGATCTATTAAGTCACCCGTTTACAAGGCAGACTTAGCGCCCCTTGCCGACAGGGCACTGCGAACTGTTCTGTCATACAAGGCCCACGCGTTGGGACGACCCATACGATACGGGGCCAGGTCACTGTGCCCGATCAGGTGGACTTGCGTATGTCGCCCGCATCCAGAACCGGCGATGCGTCGATGTCTTCGGCATCCATCATCGTGGCCACACGTTCCAGAGAAGCCAGGATCATGGCCTGCTCCCAATCCTCGAGTGCTGCAAATTTGCGGACATACCTTTGCTGCAGGGGGTCGGGCGCGTCTTCGATCGTCTTGCGCCCCTGGTCGGTGATAACGATGTTCGTTTGACGGCGATCCGCCTCGGACTTTTCCCGCACGACCATGCCGGATTTCACCAACTTATCGACAAGCGACGTTACGGTGGCCTGCGACACCCGCATGCGCTGTGAAATGGCCGTAGACGTACAGTGCCCGGACTCCGCCACGACCTGCAGGACGCGGAACTGAACGGCCGTCAATCCGGCGGCTTGCGCAAGCTTTCGTCCGAACAGTTCGGTAGCGCGAATAATTCTGCGGAGAGCGATCAGGCTGCCATCAATCCGGTCCATACGGTTCCTTGCTCTGGTTGTGCGATGCACTCTACGCCGGAACCTGTGGAACGCGCAAACACAGCCTGCCGACCCAAACTAAGCTTATCTAAATATTATTTGCACTGCGACGCTTCAATATAATCTATATTTTTTAAGCATATGCACCCATATATAGCAAATCCCAATCACCAGTTGAAGTTTCTTGACTGATGCTTTACTTAGCCAAACGAAGCAAAAGGAGATTGTTGTCGAATGAAACACGCACTCGATCTGCACGGAAAGCCCTTGCCTGTTGTTCGCACCCCTCGGGCCGAAGACGGGGCGGCGATCTGGGAACTCGTGCGCGCGTGCAAACCGCTGGACGAGAACTCAATGTATTGCAACCTCATCCAATGCGACCACTTTCGCGAAACCTGTGTCGTGGCCGAACTTGGCCGCACCATCGCCGGCTGGGTTTCTGCCTACGTGCTGCCGGACGACCCGGCCACACTGTTTGTCTGGCAGGTCGCCGTATCACCGAATGCGCGCGGCCGCGGGTTGGGTTCGCTTATGCTGAACGGCCTGCTGCAACGCGATGCCTGCGCAGATATCGCCCGGATTCAGACGACGATCACGGCCGACAACGATGCCTCGTGGTCGCTGTTCCGGCGATTTGCAAACCGACGCGGTGTCAGGCTGGACGCCAAAGCCTATTACACCCAGGCGCTGCATTTCCGTGACCGGCACGAAACCGAACACATGGTTACGATCAACCTCAAAGAAAGCATGGAAAAGGCCGCCTAGACGCCTGTAGCGCCGCCGCTTTCCCGTCTCATACCCGAAGGACACCAAATGCCGACCGCCAAGTCAGCCGAAATTTCCGTATTCAAACGCCGTGAATCCGAGGCCCGTAGTTATTGCCGTGGCTTCGATACGGTTTTCACCCGGGCCTCGGGGTCGGAAATGACCGATATCAACGGGCGGGATTATATCGATTTCCTCGCAGGTTGTTCATCCTTGAACTATGGCCACAACGATGCCGACATGAAGGCAGCCCTGATCGAACATATCAGCGCCGATGGCATGGCACATGCGCTCGATTTGCACACGGATACCAAAGCCGCGTTTTTGGACGCTTTCGAGACGCATATCCTTGAACCGCGCGACATGGATCATCGCGTGATGTTCACCGGGCCGACGGGCGCGAATGCGGTTGAAGCCGCGATGAAAATCGCCCGCAAGGTCACAGGGCGCACCAACATCATCGCCTTCACAAACGGGTTTCACGGCGTCACTGCCGGGGCGCTGGCGGCCACAGGAAACAACTATCATCGCGGCGCGGCCGGGGTAACGCTGAACGGTGTGACGCGCATGCCATATGACAATTTCATCGGCAGCGAGATCGATACGGCGGACTATCTCGATGCGATGCTGACAGACCGCTCCAGCGGTGTCGACGCCCCCGCCGCGATCATCCTTGAAACCGTTCAGGGCGAAGGCGGGCTGAATGCCGCCAGCCCCGAATGGCTCCGGCAGGTGGCCGATGTCGCCAAACGACACGGTGCCCTGCTGATCGTCGATGACATCCAGGCCGGTTGCGGTCGATGCGGCACGTTCTTTTCGTTCGAGGATATGGGCATCGTGCCCGACATTGTCACTCTGGCCAAATCGATCTCGGGTTTCGGCCTGCCGATGGCGTTGATGCTGGTCCGCCCGCAGCACGATGTATTCGGCCCGGCAGAACACAATGGCACCTTCCGTGGCAACACCCATGCCTTTGTCACGGCGAAGGTCACGATCGAGAAATTCTGGAGCGATGACACCTTTCAAGAGGGATTAGGCAAGAAGGCCGAGATCCTGACAGAGGCCCTGCGCAACCTGGTCGACCTGGTTCCCGGCGCGCGGTTGAAGGGGCGCGGTCTGATGCTGGGGGTCGACGTGGGATGCGGCCACTTGGCCGGCGAGATCTGCGCACGGGCGTTCCGCAAGGGATTGATCATTGAGACCTCTGGCTCTGAAGGTCAGGTCGTCAAGGTTCTGGCGCCATTGACCACGCCGGAACAGCAGTTCCGCAAGGGGCTGAACATCCTGCTCGACGCAGCACGCGACGTGACCCAATCTACCAGATTTGCGGCGGAGTAAGACCATGATCGTCAGAGATTTCAACAAGATCATCAAGACCGAGCGCAACAGGGTTGTGTCGGATGCCAAATGGTCCTCGGTCCGGATGCTTCTGGCCGAAGACGGGATGGGATTTTCGTTCCACATCACGTTCCTGGATGCCGGATCCGAACACACGTTCGAATACAAGAACCATTTCGAGAGCGTGTATTGCATTCAGGGCACCGGATCGATCACCGACCTTGCGACAGGCAGGACACATCACATTCAACCCGGCGTCATGTACGCGCTGAACGACCATGACCGTCACACGCTGCGCGCCGAGGAAGATCTGGTCATGGCCTGTGTCTTTAACCCGCCAGTGACCGGCAGCGAAGTCCATCAGGCCGACGGATCCTACGCTCTGGAAGACAGTTGAAAAAGGCTTCGGCGCTGATGTCGGGCAGATACTTGTGACATTTCCAAAACATACCGTCGAGAAAATTGGCGGCACCTCGACGAGCCGCATCCGCGACCTATGCGACACCCTGCTGATTGGGGACCGTTCTGGATCCGGGCTCTATCATCGGATCTTTGTGTTTCCGCATTTGGCGGGATCACCAACCTGCTGCTTGAACACAAGAAATCCGGGCAACCGGGTGTCTATGCCCTGTTTTCAAATGACCACAACGATCATGGCTGGCTGAATGCGCTGACCAATGTCGCAACGGGCATGGCCGATGAATTCGTCCGCGAGCGGATCGAGGGCACCCGATCCTGTCTTTTCGATCTGCAGCGCTTGTGTTCCTACGGTCATTTTCGGCTGTCCGACCATATGGCCGTAACCCGCGAGCTTCTGTCTGGTCTGGGCGAGGCACACTCGGCCTTTGTCACAACGCTGCTGCAGCGCGCAGGGGTCAACGCCCGGTTCGTCGATCTCAGCGGCTGGCGCGGCGCACGCGAATGCACCCTGCCTCAACGCATTTCTCGCGGGCTGGACGGAGTGGATCTGGAAACAGAACTGCCCATCGTCACCGGATATGCCCAGTGCAGCGAGGGCCTGATGCAGAAATATGATCGCGGCTATTCCGAGGTCACCTTTTGTAACATCGCGGCCTATACCGGCGCGACCGAGGCCATCATCCACAAGGAATTCCACCTGTCTTCCGCCGACCCTAATCTGGTCGGGTCAACCAATGTCGGAAAGCTTGGCCATACCGACTATGATGTGGCCGATCAGCAGCTCAACATGGGCATTCCAACCTTCTCAGGGAAATTTCCGACACGAGCAGAAGCCAGCAACTGTATTTCTTAGGCAACCTGATTGGCAGGCACCCCACGCATCGGCGGACCGTCAATCGTGATTTCGCCCCGTCGGGGTCAGGCCCAGATCCTTGATCGCGACAAAACCGCCAAAACGTTTTTCAACGCCGCCGAGCGTAATGATCGGCTTATCTGTCATGGTGTTCCCCGGTCTGTGCGGCGGCAGAAGGACACGGCCCGCAAAAGCGGCCCGGCCGAGAACAGTGGCAATATGGAGCCCAACGCCAGGGTATTGGGAAACTTGGCGGGAAAGCGGATCTGGCTCCGGATATGGACCGGCAG
Organism: Sedimentitalea nanhaiensis DSM 24252; assembly: GCF_000473225.1. Taxonomy (GTDB): domain Bacteria; phylum Pseudomonadota; class Alphaproteobacteria; order Rhodobacterales; family Rhodobacteraceae; genus Sedimentitalea; species Sedimentitalea nanhaiensis. The sequence goes on along the minus strand of NZ_KI421509.1, from coordinate 2,755,309 downwards.
CGCAGGCGGCTTTCTCGAGCAATTGATCGAATACCTCAAAAGCAGATTTCATGGTCAACACCGCGAATGGGATCGCCAGGAACACATGCCCCGGGATCGCGGTGCTCAGCAAGGATTTCAAACCTGCGCTGAGAAACGTCACCTGCATCGACGACGCAACGATGATGCACGGAATCGACAACGGCAGGGTGACCCGCAGGAAACTGCGCAGGCCGGTTGCGGCCTCCAGCAACAGCGGTCGACTGTCTGCGGCGAGACATACAGCGGCAAAATAGCGATCTCTGCCCAGGCATGGGCCAGCATCGGCACTACGGCAAACTGAGTGGAAAGCAGGAACGAAACGGGCTCGTGGATCGACCCAAGACCCATCGGGGCCGGTTTCAGAACCCCGTTAAAGCCAAGGATTGCTTCCACGAAAAAACCGCAGCAGATATCTGCTCCAGAAAGGGATGGCGATCGGCAGCAGCCAGAACGGCTTTTTCCCGGTTCGAAACGCGATGAAATGGGCGATCGGATAGGCCAGCGCCATTCAGGCAAGCCGTATTCTGCCGCGAAGCGCGCAATCGCACCGGGATTGGCCGCTATTCGGACACGCGCAACGACAGGGTGAGGGGCCCGATACTGGCCGCCTTCGAAAGCATTGCGCAGCAGATCGATCTCCCGAAGCCCCAGATCGCTGCAAGGGACGCGACCCACGGCATAATGGCACTGCTCGAAGGCATGTGGACGGATTATTTGCTCAAGCCGGGATCGTTCAATCGCACATCGGCAAAGCGCATCATTTTCCGTTTTTTGGGATCGCTTTTTCCGTTGAGCTTCTCGGAAAATACCCGCACCGGTTCAGCACGCCTGCAGACAGGCATCCATCGGGGCATGGTCGGCCACCCGCAGGGGGAGGTCCGCGATAATCTGCGATACAACATGCCAAGGTTTCTCTTGGCGCGGGCCATTGGCTTGGCTATGTCAGATGTCCCGGCCATCGACAGGAGGCGTCATTGAACACCGCTCAGCGCATCGTACGAACCATCGCGACCGAGATTGCAGCCCGCCCCGAACAGGTCCAGGCCGCAATTGCCCTGCTGGACGACGGTGCGACAGTGCCTTTTGTGGCCCGCTATCGCAAGGAAGCCACCGGCGGGTTGGACGACACCCAACTGCGCAACCTTGCCGAGCGGATGGGCTATCTGCGCGAACTCGAAGCGCGGCGCAGCACGATCCTTGACTCAATCCGCTCGCAGGACAAGCTGACCGATGATCTGGCCCGCGCGATTGCCGGGGCCGACACCAAGGCCGCGCTGGAAGATATTTATCTGCCCTACAAACCGAAACGCCGCACCAAGGCGATGATTGCGCGCGAAAAAGGGTTGGAGCCGCTGCTTGAATCGATCCTTGCAGACCGCAACGCAGATCCGGAAACCCTGGCCGCCGCCTATCTGAGCGAGGCGGTGCAGGATACCAAATCGGCATTGACCGGTGCGCGTGACATCCTGGCCGAACGTCTGTGCGAAGACGCCGAACTGTTGGGGGCCCTGCGCAATTTCATGCATCAGGATGCCGTGCTCAGTGCCACGGTGATTCCCGGACAGGAAGACAAGGGCGCCAAATTCTCGGACTATTTCCATCATCGCGAACCCTGGTCCAAGGTGCCGTCCCACCGGGCGCTTGCCATGCTGCGCGCGTCCAAAGAAGGGGTTGTGACGGTGGATATCGCCCCCGACACCGGTGCCGCACGGGCCGAAGCCATTGTCGCACGCCGCCTCAACCCCGCCGGTTCGGGTGCCGGCGATGTCTGGCTGCGGGCGGCGGCGGGCTGGACATGGCGGGTCAAGCTGGCGACGACCATGATGATGGACCTGTTCAGCGACCTGCGCAGCCGCGCCCATGACGAGGCGATTGCCGTCTTTGCCCGCAACCTCAAGGATCTGTTGCTGGCCGCACCTGCGGGGCCGCGCGCGACACTGGGGCTCGATCCGGGTATCCGCACCGGGGTCAAGGCTGCGGTGGTGGATGACACCGGCAAGGTGGTCGCGACCGAAACGCTGTATCCGTTCCAGCCCAGGAATGACCTGCGTGGCGCACAGTCCGCGATCTTGCGGCTGGTCCGGCAGCATGGGGTCGAACTGATCGCCATCGGCAACGGCACCGCCAGCCGCGAAACCGAGCGGATGGTCGCCGACACGCTGGCCCTGTTGCCCAAGGAACAAAAAGCCCCCAGCAAGGTCGTGGTCAGCGAGGCGGGGGCCTCGGTCTATTCTGCCTCGGAACTGGCCGCGCGCGAGTTTCCCGATCTGGATGTCTCGCTGCGCGGCGCGGTGTCGATTGCCCGTCGCTTGCAGGACCCGCTGGCGGAACTGGTCAAGATCGAGCCCAAATCCATCGGTGTCGGGCAGTATCAGCACGATGTCGATCAGCACCGGCTGGACAAATCCCTTGCCGCTGTGGTCGAGGATGCGGTGAACGCAGTGGGCGTGGATCTGAATACCGCCTCCGCGCCCCTGTTGGCGCATGTCTCCGGATTGGGTCCGGGCCTGGCCGAGGCCGTCGTCGCACATCGCGACGCAAAGGGCGCGTTCCGGTCGCGCAAGGATTTGCTCAAGGTTGCCCGGCTGGGGCCGCGCGCGTTTGAGCAATGCGCGGGTTTCCTGCGCATCCGCGATGGCCAGGAACCGCTGGATTCCTCGTCCGTGCACCCCGAGGCCTATGGCTTGGCGCGGCGTATCGTTGCCGCCTGTGGGCGCGATCTGCGCGCCGTGATGGCAGATCCGGCCGCGTTGCGGCGGCTGCGCCCCGAAGATTTTGTCGATGACAGCTTTGGCCTGCCCACCGTCCGCGACATCCTGGGCGAGTTGGAAAAACCCGGCCGCGATCCCCGTCCGGCCTTTAAAACGGCGGTGTTTGCCGATGGGGTCGAAGACATCAAGGATCTGAAACCGGGAATGCGGCTTGAAGGGACGGTGACCAACGTGGCCGCCTTTGGTGCCTTTGTCGATGTCGGCGTACATCAGGACGGGCTGGTCCATGTTAGCCAACTGGCCGACCGGTTCGTCAAGGACCCGCACGAGGTGGTCAAGGCCGGTGACGTGGTGCAGGTGCGTGTGACCGAAGTCGATATTCCACGCAATCGCATCGGGTTAAGCATGCGCAAAGACGGCGGTGCCACGGCTCGTCAAGACCGGGCCGAACGGGGCAACGCCCCCAGGGGCAAACCGCCGGCACGCGGCACCGGCAAGGCGCAACCGCCCTCCAAACCCGCGAGTCAGACCGGATCTCTGGGTTCGGCCCTGCTGGACGCGATGAAACAACGATAGGCGAAGCGTCAGGTCGGCGGAAACTGCCGCGCAACGGCATCCAGACCCTGTTGTGTCGCCACCAAGGCGCGTTCGATGTCGTCTTCTGTATGTGCGGCCGACAGAAACATGTTGTGCCATGGGTGCAGATACACGCCATGGCGCAGGGCGGTTACCGCGAACAGATTGCCCTTGGCAAAATCGGGATCGTCGTCAAACAGCATCAGCGGCATCTGTGGCGGCCCGCTTTGCCGCAGTCCCAGCCCCAGATCGTCGGCCTGTGCCTGAACGCCCGCCCGCAACATCCCGCCAAGACGGACCATATGGCGGATCGCATCGATCCTGCGCAATTTTTGCACTGTCGCCAGGGCCGCCGCCATTGCCCCCGCCCCGCACCAGAACGACCCGGTCACGAAGACCTGGCGCGCCGCATCGCGAAATCTGTCATTACCGGTGACCGCCGCGATCGGATGGCCATTGCCCAGCGCCTTGCTCCATGCGGACAGATCGGGCCGGACGCCCAATGGCTCCCAACTGCCTCCAAGGTCGATACGAAACCCCGCGCGCACATCGTCCAATATCAACGCCGCGCCGGCCGCATCGGCCAACCGCCGCATGGCACGCGCAAATTCGGGTGTCGGCATTTCCTGATCCCGGCGGATATCATGGCGAAAAGCCGATGTAACGATCCCAGCCAGATCCGGTCCGGCCCGTTCCATCGCCCGGTTCAGGGACTCCATATCGTTATAGTCGTAGTGAATCAGATGTGCCCGGTCCTCAAGGGTTGTCCCGGCGGGACGTGGCGTACACCAGGGCGCGGCCCCGTGATAGGCCCCGTTGGCCACCAGAATCTTGGATCGCCCGGTTTGCGCCCGCGCGATCGTCACACAGGCGGTGGTGGCATCGGTGCCATTCTTTGAAAACATCGCCCAATCCGCCGCCGGGATCAGCTCGACCAGCGTTTCGGCCAGATCCACCGTCACTTCGGCCGGTCCGTTTGCAATCTCCAGCGCCGCATGCTGAAGCCGGAACGCTGCTTCGACCTCGGGATCGTTATACCCCAGGATCATCGGCCCGTAGCCGCACATGAAATCGATATATTCGTTGCCGTCCACATCCCGCACCCGCGCGCCATCGGCAGAGGCAAAGAACTGCGGATAGCCCGCCGGCAGGGCGGCAACGTCCATGTGACCCCACATGCCCCCCGGGATCACCGCCTTTGCCCGGGCCCGGATTGCCTTGTCCCGGCTCATTCGAAGGTGACAAAGGATTTGGCGGTGTCGCGGCTGTACTGGCCACTGGCCGACAACAATTGCCGGGTATAGTCCTGCGTCGGCGTCCCGGACCGCAACTGTGCCGTGGTCAGTTCTTCAATGAACTGCCCCCGGTTCATCACCGCAACACGCTCGCACATATGCGCGACGACGGCCAGGTTGTGACTGACCATCAGATAGGTCAGGCCGCGCTCGCGTTGCAGCGTTTTCAACAAGTTCAGGATTTCCGCCTGCACCGAGACATCCAATGCCGAGGTCGGCTCGTCCAGCAACAAAATCTCGGGCTCAAGGATCAATGCCCGGGCAATGGCGATGCGTTGACGTTGACCGCCCGAGATCTGATAGGGATAGCGAAATCGCATCTCGATGCCCAGCCCGACCTCGTCCAGCGCCTGCAAAACCCGCGCCCCGCGCCGGTCCATGCGGTGAATCTCCAGCGGCTCCATAAGGATGTCGTTGATCGTATGGCGCGGATGCAGTGACCCGTACGGGTCTTGAAACACCATCTGCATCTGCCGGGCAGTCGTCCGGTCACGGCGGCGCCCCAATTCCGCGCCATCAATCCGGACCGTCCCGGTCCAGTTCCCGCTCAAACGCGAAATCGCCCGCAGGACGGTGGATTTGCCCGACCCGGACTCGCCCACCAAGCCAAAGGATTCGCCACGGGCAATGTCAAACGACACGTCCCGCACGGCGTGCAGCTCGGTGCGGCCCTGACCAAAGGTCACGTTGAGGTTCTGCACCTCGATCATCGGCCCCGCCGCGCTCATCCGGTCAACCAGGCTGGATCGCGCTGCAACACGGGCAGCATATCCTGCGGATGGTCAAGTTCGGGCACACAACTCAGCAGGCCACGGGTATAGGGATGCTGCGCGTTCTGCAGTTTGCCCGCCTCGATCACCTCCATCACCTGCCCGGCGTACATCACCAGCACCCGGTCGCAGAAGGACGCGACAAGGTTCAGATCGTGACTGATCAGGATCAGACCCATGCCGCGGTCGCGCACCATGTCGTCCAGCAGCGCCAGAACCTGCATCTGCACCGTCACATCCAGCGCCGAGGTCGGTTCGTCCGCGATGATGATATCCGGGTTCGGTATCAGCATCATCGCAATCATCACCCGCTGGCCCATGCCGCCGGACACCTGATGCGGGTACATCTGATACACCTTTTCCGGCTCGCGGATCTGCACCGTTTCCAACATCTCCAACGCTCGTGCGCGGGCCTGGCGTTTGTCGGCGGTCGAATGGATGCGAAAGGCCTCTGCGATCTGGTCCCCGACCTTCATCACCGGGTTCAGCGAATAGCGCGGGTCCTGCATGATCATTGAAATCCGTGCGCCCCGGATGGCGCGCAGGGTCCGCTCTGAGGCTGTCATCAGATCAATCCCGTCGAATTCCATCCGTTTCGCCGTGACCCGACCGTTGGCGGCGGACAGGCGCAACAAGGCGCGCCCGGTCTGGGATTTTCCAGAGCCGGATTCACCGACGATCCCCAACCGCTCGCGCCCCAGGTCAAAGGATACCCCACGCACCGCCTCGACCGGCCCGCGATGGGTGTCGAACGTGACCCGCAGATCCTGAACGGACAACAGCGGGCTCATGTGTCGGAACTCTTGGGGTCGAGCACGTCGCGCAGACCGTCACCCAACAGGCAAAAACCCAGGCTGACCAGAAAGATCGCGATGCCCGGCACTGTGGGCACCCACCATTGATCCAGCAGCAATTGCCGCCCCGTGGAAATCATCGCCCCCCATTCCGGGCTGGGGGGTTGCGCGCCCAGCCCCAAAAAGCCCAGACCCGCCGCGGTCAGGATGATCCCGGCCATGTCCAGCGTCAGGCGGATGATGACCGAAGCCAGGCACATGGGTACGATGTGGCGCCGCAGAATGCGAAAGGTCGACGCGCCCTGCGCCTGTGCCGCCATGATATATTCGGAATTGCGGATGGTCAGCACCTCGGCCCGCGCGATCCGGGCATAGGGCGACCAGGTGGTCAGCGCGATGGCCAGAACCGCGTTCTCCAGCCCCGGCCCCAGCGCCGCAACCAGTGCCAGCGCCAGGATAAGCCGGGGAAACGCCAGGAAAATATCGGTGAACCGCATCAGGGCATTGTCAACCCAGCCGCCCATATAGCCCGCGATGGTCCCGATCGCGAGACCGATAGGCACCACAATGACCGATACCAGCCCGACAATATACAGCGTGATCCGCGAGCCCCAGACAATGCGGTCATAGATGTCGCGGCCCAGCTGGTCGGTGCCCAGCCAGTGCTCGGCGCTGAACGGTTGCAGGCGGTTCGGCAGATCCGGCTTCAGCCCGTTGGTTGCGGTCAGCAGCGGCGCAAAGATCGCCATGAACACCAGCGTGCCAACGATGAACAGGCCGGTCATGGCAATCGGATTGGACCGCAGCGCCAGCCAGCCCAGATAGGCGCGCTGGCACCGCGCCTGCAGGGTCGAGCCGGGCGACGGCGACAGCAGCCAGCCGCGCAATCCGGCGGCGCCGGAAGTTGGTGTCGTTTCACTCATGTCCGCGCCCTTGGATCGACCAGTTTGTACAAAAGATCCGACAGCATGTTGATGCCCACAAAGCAGGTTCCGACCACGACCGTGCCGCCCAGAACCGCACTCATGTCGGCGTTGAACAGCGAGGTGGTGATATATTGCCCGATGCCCGGCCAGGAAAACACCGTTTCGGTCAGAACCGACCCTTCCAGCAGCGAGGCATAGGTCAGCCCGATGATGGTGATCAGCTGCACCAGAACATTGCGAAAGGCGTGACGCCAGACCACCCCCGGTTCGCTGACACCTTTGACGCGGGCCGTCAGGATGTATTCCTGGTTCAGCTGGTCGAGCATGAAACTGCGCGTCATTCGTGCGATATAGGCCAGCGCAAAGGCCCCCAGGATCGAGGCCGGCAAGATCAGGTGCGACACCGCGTTGTCGAATATGTCCCATTCGCCGGCCATCGCGGCGTCGATCAGGATGAATCCTGTCACCGGCTCGACCACCCCGTCGAAATACACGTCCAGCCGCCCCGGTCCGGCAACCCAGCCCAGGTTGCCGTAAAAGATCAGCAGGGCCACCATGCCCAGCCAGAACACCGGCACCGAATAGCCGATCAGCCCCAGCACCCGAACCACATGGTCGATCAGCCTGCCCTGATTGACCGCCGCCCAGACCCCCATCGGCACACCGATCAAAACCCCCATCAACGTTGCGATGGTGGCCAGTTCCAGCGTGGCGGGAAAGAACCGTTTGATGTCCTCGATCACCGGGCGCGATGTCATCACCGAGGTGCCCAGATCGCCCTGGGCCAATTCGACCAGATAGCGCCCGTATTGCGCATAGATCGGGCGGTCCAGCCCCATCTCGGTGTAGACCTTGTCATACGCCTCTTGCGAGGCCCGGTCGCCGACAATGGCCAGCACCGGATCGGCGGGCATCACCCGCCCGATGGTAAAGGTCACCGCAGTCAGCCCGACAAAGGTCAGAACCAGCGTCAGCAGCATGTTCAGGATCGACTTGACGGGTCCTGGCAGCGACAGGAAAGGCCCCGTCGCTGCCCGAGATGTGGTATTTGCCAAGGCCCGCGCCTACTTGGTGATCCCGCGATAATAGATCATGTCGAAGGTCGCGCCTGATACATAGCCTTCGACCTCTTTGCGGATCGCCGATTGCTCGGTCTGCTGGAACAGGATCGCATAGGGCGAATTCATCTGCAGATCGTGCTGAATTTCCTGATACAGCGCCTCGCGCTTGTCCAGATCCAACTCGTTGCGGGCCGCGACAACCTTGGCATTGGTGGCTTCGTCCGCCCAGGCATTGCGCCAGGCCAGAACACCGGTCAGCTTGGCTTCGGGGCGGTTGTCCGGGTTATGCGCAAAGGCATCCAGATTGGAATGCGGGTCGGTGTAATCCGGCGACCATTGCGCCAGGATCAACTGGTGCTTTTGCGCGCGGTACATCGGCCACAGGGTCTTGCCCTCGGCGGTTGTGATGCTGGCCCTGATCCCGGCCTGCGCCAGTGTCGCCTGAACCGATTGGGCGATCTGCGGATAGGGCGAACTGTTCAGCGTATCGATCTTGATTTCAAAGCCATCGGGATATCCCGCCTCTGCCAGCAACGCCTTGGCCTTTTCAACATCAAGGGTGAACGGGGTTTCGTCATAGGCCCCCCACAGACCACCGGGCCACGCCGCCTGATGCACTTTGAACTGCCCTTGCAGGAAGCTGTTGGCCATGCCTTGATAATCGACCAGATAGCGCAGTGCCTCGACCACCTTCGGGTTGCCCAGTATCGGGTCGCTGGCATTGGCCGCCAGATAAATCAGCGCGCCCTTGGGGTCGGCCTGAATTTTCAGATCTTCATTGCTGGAAATGCCCTCGATCTGGTCCGGTGTCAGGTCACGCGCCAGATCGACATCGCCTTTTTCAATCATCAGCCGCTGGGCCGACGGTTCGGCGATATGGCGGATGATCACCCGCTTCACGCCCGGCGCACCATGGCGATAGTCGGGGAAGGCTTCGAGCGAGACCAGTTCGTTGGCCTTCCACGATTTCAGCATGAACGGGCCGGATCCGGCGCTGTTGTTCTTGAGCCAGCCATAGCCCATGTCGCCATCGACCTCATGCGCCATGACCTCTTTCATGTCGACAATCGAGGCGATGCCCGCCGACAGCGCGTTCAGCACCAGCGCGGGCGAGAATTCTTCGGTGATGGTGATCTTGGCCTTGTCGCCATCCACGACAATCAGCTCGTCCACATTTTCCGGGGTCCAGCCGAACTGGGTGATGATGAACGACGGTGTCTTGCCCAGCTTGACCACCCGGCGCAGCGAATACACCACGTCTTCGGCGGTGACCGGGTTGCCGGAATGAAAGGTCATGTCGGGCCGAATGGCAAAGGCGATGGTCTTGCCATCCTCGCTGATGTCCCAACTCTCAGCCACGCCGCCGACCAGCTTGGTCAGGTTTTCCGGCTCGAACATCATCAGCTTGTCATAGATGTTGGCGATCATTTCGCCGCCGGAAAACTCGAAAACCTCGGCCGGATCCAGTGTTATGATATCGCTGATATCCTTGGCCATCACAAAGGTATCCTTGGGCGGCGCAGCCTGCGCCGACGTACCAATGGCAAGGGCGGTCGCAATAGCCAGGGGCCAGGCGAGCAGATGCCGTCTTGAAATTTTCATGTTTGAATCTCCCTTTGATCCCGCTGTTTGTCACGGACCGGGTCCGGTGCGGGCGCTTTGTATGGCCTTGAAAGCCGGCCTGCCTTTAACCTTGAAGAAAATTCGCCTTCGGTCAACTCTTGTGTTCCTGGCCCGCGCCCGGGCCGTCGCGCAGGAAAGGGTTCGTTTTCATTTGCCCAAGAGCGCCGGTTTCCACTCCGGCGGATCCTCGCCATAGGGGCTTCTCATTTGGAGTGCCTTGGCCCAGAGTGCGCCGATAGACCCGTGCGGCGACAGTGCCGGCGCTTGCAATTAATTCAGTCAGGAGCCCTGAATGCACGAGAAAATCACCGTGTTCGATGGTCACAATGATTCCATTCTCAAACTGGAAATCGCGGCGCGGACCGGCACAGCGCTGGACTTTTCCGGTCCCGACCCGGCCCTGCACATCGACATTTCCAGCGCACGCAAGGCGGGGTTTTCAGGCGGGTTGTTCGCGATGTTCACCCCCTCGCAACCGGACCGGCTGGGCCAGGAGTTCGACCCCGGCGACCCGGCGAATTTCGCCCCGCTCGATCAGCCCACCGCGCTAAAATTCACTTTGGCGATGTTTTCGCGATTGCGCCGCCTGGCCCGAGACAAGCCCGAAGATCTGGCCCTTTGCACCGATAGCGGGCAGGCACGGGCCGCCATGGGCACGGACAGGATCGCCATCGTGCCCCATATCGAAGGGGCCGAGTGCATAGATACCGATTTCAATGCGCTTGAAATTCTGCATGCCGCCGGTTTGCGATCTCTGGGACCGGTGTGGTCGCGCGACAACGTCTTTGGCCATGGCGCGCCGATGGCCCGCCAGCCCGATCTGGATCCGGGCAAGGGTCTGACACCGGCTGGCGTCGAACTGGTGCGCGAATGCAACCGGCTTGGTATCCTGGTCGACCTGTCGCATCTGACCGAGGCCGGGTTCTGGGACGTTGCGAAATCGACCTCGCGGCCTCTGGTCGCCTCGCATTCCAATGCGCATGCGATTTCGCCCAGCGCGCGCAACCTGACCGACCGGCAACTGGCCGCCGTCGCCGAATCCGGCGGGTTGGTCGGACTCAATTTTCACGTCGCCTTTCTGCGCCCCGATTGCCGCCACGACCGGAACACACCGCTGGACCTGATGATCCGGCATCTCAGCCATATGCTGTCGATTCTGGGCGAGGACGGAGTCGCACTGGGGTCCGATTTCGATGGGTGTATGCTGCCCGATGCAATTGGCGGGGTCGGAGGGCTGCCCGATCTGATCGATGCCATGCAAAAGGCGCAGTTCGGCCAACAACTGATCAGAAAAATCTGTTTTGAGAATTGGCTGGTGGCGCTGGATCGCGCGGCGGCCTGATCGATCCGCCGTCGACGTCAGATGCTCTGTCGCTGCGGACGATTCCGGCCGGTGATGGCGAATGTCATGCAACTCAGCAGGGCTGTGGTCGTTCCCATGCCGGTATAGGCCAGCATCGATTCCAGAACCGAACCGCCTGTGTACAGCGTCGTGGTCCCCGCAATCAGGCCGCCCAAGGCCCCCAAAATGACAAATGCAACGATCACGCCGACCAGGCTCCCTTAGGTTGCGAATGCTTCAGTTCTTGCACTCTACTCAAGATTGCACCGCCGCCAAATCCTTTGGCATCTCGTAAGCCAATTTTCACCGAATCCCTGAACCCTATAGGCGGATCCCTGCCGTCGGCGCCCGGCCACGCGATCTGTTGCAGGATCGGCACGCACCGGCTTTCGTTTGGCAATCGCACCAAGCCAAACCGTGAAATGCCTTCCGAACGGTTGTAAAACCGCGTAAAACGCCGCAGGGGCGCTGAGAATTGACCACATAGAGAAAGCCCAACATGAAACGGTTTCTATTACTTTTGACTTCCCTGCTGATCGTGCCGCTGGCCGCCACGCAGGTGTTGGCGCAGGACACTTACCGGATCAAATCGGGCGATGTTCTGCGAATCGAGGTTCTGGAAGACTCCAGCCTCAACCGCGAATCGCTTGTTCTGCCGGACGGCCGGGTTTCGGTTCCGATGGTTGGCAGCGTTCGGGTCGGCGGGCGCAGCGTTGACGAGGTCCGCGCCGACATCATTGCACAGCTGCGGCCAAACTTTGCCTCTGACCCGACCGTGTTCGTGTCGTTGGCGCAGCTGGCACCGCCACGTCCCAGCGGCGGCGGATCGGGTACCGTCAGCGGCGTTACGGTCTATATGCTCGGCGAAGTCGCGACACCTGGCGCGATGGAGGTCAAGCGGGGCACCACGTTTCTGCAGGCCTTGGCCCAGGGCGGGGGAGTGACCCGGTTTGGCGCCACCAAGCGTCTGCAATTGCGTCGCGCCGGGGCGAATGGCCAGCAACAGATCTATACCTACAACGTCAAGGATATTATTGACGGAAAATCCAGCATCCGCACGCCGGTGCTGCAAGAAGGCGATGTAATCATCGTGCCGCAACGACGGCTGTTCGAATAACATCCCGGGCAAGGGGGCAGTGGTGAACAAGGGACTGATCGCAAGCGCCGCCTTGGCTGGTGGCGTCCTCGTGGCATTGAGCCCTGCGCTGGCGCAGGACGAAGAGGAATTCGGCACCCTGCGCCAGAGGCTGCGGGTCGAACAGGAATTCGGCGTCGGCGAAAACCTCGGTCTGGAGGTTCCCAGCGAAGGCAGCACCTCGCTGTCGACCACGCGTCTGACCTATGGTCTGGAAACCAAGACCCGCATTCAGGAACTCGCCCTGACCGTTGGTGGCGCGCTGCGCTTTGGCAGCGTGGCCGAAGGCAACACGTTGCAAACCGGGTTCACCGATCCCCTGATCGGACTGCGCTATCTGCGCGACACCGGCAACGCCGATTTTTCGGTGGATCTGGATTATCGCCAATCCGATATTTCGCTGACGGCACCGTTGTGGACGTTTCTGGATCAGGACGGCATCATCCGTCCGCCGCGGGATTTCGGCAATATCCGGGGATCAGGGGAACGGCGCGCCTATAATGTCGACACTCAGCTTGAACTCGGCAAAAATGCCCCGGTTGGCCTTCGGTTCACGGCGGGAACCAATGGCGTCAACTATATCGATGCGACCGACACATCGCTGACCGACTCCGACTACAATAACCTGGGGCTTTCGGCATTATTCCGTTTCAACCCGGTCACGACCGGATATATAGACCTGTATTACCAGACCTATAAAAACAAGGACACTCTGAGCACCGATCGGGTGACTGAAACAGTACAGGCCGGCTTCGACCGCGTGCTGTCGGCGCGTTCATCTCTCGGCTTTCGCTTCGGCTATACCGATGTTGACACCACCACGACCAACCCGTTCACCGGCATCGACTCGCTGGCAAAACAGTCCGGTCCCAGCGGCAATATCAGCTATGTCACCGAATTGCCCAATGGTGACTTTGCCACCACCTTCGACCTGAGCCAGAATTCCGAAGGCCAGCGCGGCACCTTGCGCTTCTCACGCAGCATGGCTCTGCCGACCGGCAGCCTGTCCGCCAATGTCGGCCTGACCAGCTTTGACAGCTCGGACCCGCAAGTCATTGGCGGTATCACCTGGCTGCACGAAATGCCCAGAAGCTCGTTCAACCTCCGCCTAAACCGCGACGTGTACACAGACGAAAATGACGAGGACCGGTTCAGCAACTACCTGGTGGCCGGATACAAGCATGACATCAACGCGGTCTCGTACCTGACCGCCGACCTGTCGCTGAGCTATAACGAATCCACCGCATCGCAAGAGGCGACCCATCGTGCGACCGCCGTTCTGGTCTATAATCACACCCTCACACGGGACTGGAGCATGAACGCCGGCATCGAATACAACATGCTCGACGAAGACCCCCAGGGACGCGCGGATTCCACCGCCGTGTTTTTTGGCATCGCACGCAACTTCGACCTGAGCAACTGACGCCGCACTGCTACGGAGCGGCGAGATCTTTCAGGATCGGGCAGTCCGGGCGGCGGTCCCCGGCGCAGGCGGACACCAGCCGCGACAGGGTATCGCGCATGCCCTGCAATTCCGACAGCTTGCGGTCGATCTGGTCCAACTGTGCGAGCGCAACGCGTTTGACATCGGCGCTGGCCCGGCTGTCGTCTTCGTACAGGGCCAGCAGGGTGCGGCAATCCTGAATCGAGAATCCCAGTGCCCGCGCCCGCCCGACAAAGGCCAGCTTGTGGCAATCGGTATCGTCAAAGGCGCGATAGCCATTGGTGTCGCGTGCGGGGCGGATCAGGCCGATGTCCTCGTAATAGCGGATGGTTTTCGCCGGAAGACCTGTCTTGCTCGCAACCTCTCCGATATTCATGCGCGTCTCCTAATATGCATATGCCGCCACCGGGCGTGGATTCGGCGCAACCAGCGCCGCGCCACGCGCAAAATATGCACCCCATTCACCCCGCGGCCAGATCGCCCGAGACCGGCATCACATCGGCGCTTTCGATGGCAACGCATGATCATCGCCACCCGCACGGGCGCATATTGGCGTCTTGCGGCCTGTGCCGCGGCGCTCAGCGCTCGGACGGGTCGGTCTTGTCCAGCTCGTTCAACAGGTCCAGCAGCATCTCGTAGCGGTCCGAACCGATCTGCTCGCGCACATTTTCGAGCAAGGCGAGGCTTGTGGTCAAATGCTCTTCGATCAACGCGGTGCCCAAGACGGTGATCTGGACAATCTGCTTGCGCCGATCCACTTCATCCCGCCTGCGGTCGATGAACCCTTTGTCTTGCAGCTTTTGCAGGATTCGGGTCAGGCTGGGCAGAAGCAGACAGGCCTTTTCCGAGATCCGTGTCGGCTCCATCGGGCCTTCTTCTTCCAGAACCCGCAGCACACGCCATTGCTGTTCGGTGATACCCACGCCGGACAACATCTCACGGATTGGCCCCATCACCCGTTCGCGGGCACGCAGCAGGGCGATTGGCAAGGATCGCGATGTTCGCAGTCGGGATTTGCTCATATAACTTTTGTGCCCTGCTATTCTCCAAAGCGCAATTGCATCAACTGCAATCCTTGTCCAGTGTGGCAGTCCTGTTGCAAAGCGCCGCAAAATTGATAACCCTTTTAACAAAGCAACCACTCGAGACACCCGCGCTCCGGAAACGCCGGTTTGGCCGAGCATTTTCCAGATCCCGGCCAGCCATCCGGCACCCAAAGGAAATTGACATGAACTGGAGCGAATTTGGGACCTGGGGCCGTCGCGTTGCCGATTGGGCACAGAATTACCACCTGACCGTCGGCACCCGGCCGGTGCGGGCCAAAACCAAACCGGGCGACATCCTGAACGCCCTGCCGGTCATGCCACCGGAAACGCCCGAGGATATGGAGCAGGTGTTCCAGGATTTTGAGCGGATCGTCATGCCCGGCATCACCCATTGGCAGCATCCACGATTCTTTGCCTATTTCAACGCAAATGCCGCCGCGCCGTCGGTTCTGGCCGAATTCCTGGTCTCCGCCATCGCACCGCAATGCATGCTGTGGCAAACCTCGCCTGCGGCTACCGAGATGGAAACCCGGATGATGGACTGGCTGCGCCAATCTCTGGGCCTGCCCGACGGGTTTTGCGGGGTGATCCAGGACAGTGCCAGCAGCGCCACCCTGGCCGCCGTGCTGACGATGCGCGAAAAGGCGCTGAACTGGACCGGAAACAGCGCCGGGCTGGCCGGGAATGCGCACTTGCGGATCTATTGCTCCTCCGAGGTTCATACCTCGGTCGACCGGGCGATCTGGGTGTCTGGTATCGGCCAGGACAACCTTGTGCGCGTGCCCGTACAGGGCGATTGGCGCGGGATGGACCCCGCCGCGCTTGAGGCCGCGATTCAGGCCGACATCGCCGCCGGGCTGAGACCTGCCGGCGTGATCCTCTGCGTTGGCGGCACCAGCGTCGGGGCAACCGATCCAATCGCTGCCTGTCTGGACGTGGCCGCGCGCCATGACCTGTATACACATGTGGACGCGGCCTGGGCCGGATCGGCGATGATCTGCCCCGAATTCCGCGACTATTGGCCCGGCATCGAGGGCGCCGACAGCATCGTGTTCAACCCGCACAAATGGTTGGGGGCTCAATTCGACTGTTCCGCGCATTTCCTGCGCAACCCTGACGATCTGGTACGCACGCTGGCGATCAGCCCGGAATACCTTAAAACCCACGGCCATGACGGTGTCATCAACTATTCCGAATGGTCGGTGCCGTTGGGCCGACGGTTCCGGGCGTTGAAAATCTGGTTCCTGATCCGCGCCTATGGGCTGGAAGGGCTGCGCACCCGCATCCGCAACCATGTCGCGTGGTCGCGTGCCCTGCATGACCGGCTGGCGGCGACGCCCGGTTTCGAAATCGTGACCCCGCCGATGTGGTCGCTGTTCACCTTCCGATATGCACCGGCCGACACATCGGATCTGGACGATCTGAATCTGCGGCTGGTCAACGCAATCAACGACGATGGCCGCATCTACCTGACCCAGACTCGGGTCGATGGCGAACTGGCGATCCGGTTCCAGGCCGGACAGTTCGAGACCACGCAACAGGATGTCATGATGGCCCATGACGTGATCACGGAAATCGCGGACCGGCTGGCGCGCGACAAGCCCCTGACTTAATAGTCCCAGACAAAGGAACGCACCATGCCCGCCCCCACCAACACTCTCAAACAACGGTTCAAGGCCGGCGACACGACTTTTGGCTGCTGGCTCAGCTTTGCCGAGGCCGCCCCGACCGAGGTCGTCGGCACTGCCGGCTTCGACTGGCTTGTGATCGACGGCGAGCATGCCGCCAACGATATCCGCTCGATTCGCGATCAGTTGATGGCGCTTCAATCCAGCCCGTCACAGGTCATCGTACGCATCCCGGTGGGCGAGCCGTGGATCGTCAAACAGGTGCTGGATGTGGGCGCTCAGACGATTCTGGTGCCGATGGTGGAAAGCGGTGCGCAGGCGCAACAGATGGTGCGGGCCTGCACCTATCCGCCGCACGGTATTCGCGGTGTTGGTGCCACCGCCACGCGGTCGTCGCGCTTTTCGACCCTCACCGACTATACCCGGACGGCCGACGACCAGATCAGCCTGATCGTACAGGTGGAAAACCGTGCAGGGCTGGCCGCGCTGGATGACATTCTGGCGGTCGAGGGCATCGATTGCGTGTTCATCGGCCCCGCCGATCTGGCCGCCGACATGGGTCACCCGGGCGACATGACGCATCCAAAAGTGCATGCTGCGATCGTCGATACGTTGGGGCGCATTCGCGATGCGGGCAAGGTGCCGGGCATCCTGTCCCTGTCTGACGAGTCGATCGAGGCCTATCTGGATGCAGGCGCACGGTTTGTCGCCGTGGGGATCGACGTCATCACCCTGGCGCAGGCCGCCCGCGCCACGGCGGACCGCTGGATCAAATCGCAGCGCCCTTGATCTGCGCCGCTGCCCGGGTATAGCCACCCGAGGCCCCGTCGATCAGGTGGATATGGTTATCCTGCGTGATCGACGGCACGAAACAGGTGATCAGCGCCTCGTCCTGCGCAAACAGGCCGAATTGCAGGATACCATCGCGACGCGCACGCTCCAGGATCTGCTCGATCCGGCGCTGGGTGACGGCATCGCAATCCAGAGTCATCTTCAACCCGTCGTCGAACTTGCGATAATCCGCATTGCTGCTGACAGTCGCGGCATAATGCACGGGATCGAACTCGCCCGCCTTGAGGCCGGTCTTGAAAAATACCCACGCGATCAACGTGTCCCTGAGCAATTGCATCTTGCGCCGCACCAGCGACATCCGCCCCCGCGAGGCATGGGCCTCGAGCGTCAGGCCCGGCGGTGGCCACCGCAGTCTTGGCCCCTCCGGCGGCACAGGATGCCCCGCCCGTCGCAGCTGTTCGGCGACCGCCACGACCTGCCGCGCCACGTTGGCAAAGGCCCGCGGCGCCGCACCGGGCGCAGGCTCCACCACCACCGACAGGATGGTGCCATTCTGTGCCTTTGCATTGCTCCAGCGGCACGACAGGCCGGTCAGATCCGGAACCGCCCCCGGCGCGGCGGCGGGGATGCCGAAAGCCCCCTGCTTCATCCGCGCTTCGGACCACGACAGCCCGCCCCCGCCGAACATGGCGTAATCCACCCCGGACGCAGCCTGAAAGCGCGCCACGGACACATCGTGCCCGGCGGCGCGGATATCGGCCAGCGGCACCTGGGCAACCCGCAGTTCCATGCCGAATTCCTCGGCCGCCCAGCGTTTCATCACCCCCAAAATCCGCGCCGATCGCGCGGCCTGGCCGGGACCGCAGGCAAAGGTCGTGCCATCGCCACCGAACACATAGGGAAAGGCCTGCCCGTCGCTGGCGTTGATCTGCGACGATATCACCGCCGCGCCGATCATGTTAACGGTCTTGTATCGCCCTGCCGCAATATGGCCGGTCGAGCCAACAATGTCTGCGGTTCCGATCGCCCAGCCATCGGGCAGCGGTGTATAGCTGTCCGGATCCGACATCGCGCCAAACGACGCGATGCGCGGCAAGGTACAGTAAAACGCATCGCTGTCGGATCCCTGATTCATCCCGCACCCTAGCATCGGCGTTGCGTCGTTGGATACACGTCACCGCGGAATCCCCGCTTGCACCGGCCCGCACCCCGTGTCACCCAGTCGCAACTGCGATGAGAGGGTTCATGCGGACCGGATTGATCATGCTTTGCCTGGCCTATGTGCTCAGCCAGTTTTTCCGCGCCTTCCTGGCCGTGCTCAGCGGTGCCCTGGCACGGGATATCGGCACCGGCCCGGACGATCTGGCCACGGCCTCGGGCCTGTGGTTCCTGGCCTTTGCGGCGATGCAGCTGCCCGTGGGCTGGGCATTGGACCGAATCGGGCCACGGCGCACGGCAGCCACTTTGCTGCTGCTGGGCGGCGGCGGGGGCGCGGCCCTGTTTGCGCTGGCAACCTCGCCCCTGCATATCAAGCTGGCCATGCTGCTGATCGGCATCGGCTGTTCGCCGGTGCTGATGGCCTCGTACTATATCTTTGCCCGCGAATTCCCCCCTGCGCGCTTTGCCACTCTGGCGGCGCTGATGCTGGGGGTGGGATCGGTCGGCAATCTGGTGGCGTCCTATCCCACCGCGCTGGCCGTCGATCTGATCGGATGGCGCGGCTCGCTGGCGGCCTTGTCCGGCCTGTCCATCGCCGTGGCGGCCGGAATCCTGCTGACGGTGCGCGATCCGGTCACCATTCACCATGACCACAAGGGATCGGTGTTCGAATTGCTGAAACTGCCGGTGATGTGGGCGATCCTGCCGATGATGGCGGTCAACTATGCCCCCGCCGGGGCGCTGCGCGGGCTGTGGGCCGGCCCCTATCTGAACGATGTATTCGCAATGAACGCGGTTCAGGTCGGTCAGGCCACCCTGATCATGGGCGTGGCGATGATCGCCGGCACGCTGTGCTACGGCCCCATGGACAGGATCTTTGGCACCCGCAAATGGGTGGTTTTCTTTGGCAATATCGGCTGTTTTGCCGCCCTTGCGGCGCTGATCCTGTTGATTTCCGATAACGTCGTGCTGTCCATCGCGTTGATTGCGCTGATCGGATTTCTGGGAGCCTCGTTCCCGCTGATCATCGCCCACGGGCGCGGTTTTTTTCCCGACCATCTGGTCGGGCGCGGCGTGACGCTGATGAATCTGTTTGGCATCGGCGGTGTCGGGCTGATGCAATTTGCCTCGGGGCGCATTCACCAGGACATGGTCGGCACATCGCCCACCGCCCCTTATACGGCCATCTTCGGCTTTTTCGCCGTGGCCCTATTGGCCGGAACGCTGATCTATCTGTTCAGCCGCGACAGCGCGAACTGATCTGCCCCCCCTTTTCCCCGGACCACTTTACGGCTATGACGCCGCAGCCGGTCCTGCGCCGGCACAAATCTGGAGAAAGAAAATGGGTTACCGCGTCGCCGTCGTCGGCGCCACAGGCAATGTGGGCCGCGAAATGCTGAACATCCTGGCCGAGCGTCAGTTCCCGGTCGATGAGATCGCCGTTCTGGCGAGCCGAAAATCGATGGGTTCCGAGGTGAGCTTTGGCGACAAGACCCTGAAAACCAAGGATCTGGACACGTTCGATTTCACTGGCTGGGACATGGCGCTGTTTGCTGTGGGGTCCGAAGCGACCAGTATCTATGCCCCCAAGGCCGCCGCCGCCGGGTGCATCGTGATCGACAACAGCTCGCTCTATCGCTACGATCCCGACGTTCCGCTGATTGTGCCCGAGGTCAACCCCGAGGCCATCACCGGCTATTCCAAGAAAAACATCATCGCCAACCCGAACTGTTCGACCGCGCAGATGGTTGTGGCACTCAAGCCGCTACATGACCGCGCGCGGATCAAGCGGGTTGTCGTCAGCACCTATCAGTCCGTGTCGGGCGCGGGCAAAGAGGGTATCGACGAGCTGTGGGATCAGACCAAGAGCATCTATAATCCGGTCGATGACAAGCCTGCAAAAAAGTTCACCAAGCAGATCGCCTTTAACGTGATTCCGCACATCGACGTGTTCATGGACGACGGGTCGACCAAGGAAGAATGGAAAATGGTCGCCGAGACCAAAAAGATCGTCGACAAGGCCATCAAGGTCACCGCAACCTGCGTGCGGGTGCCGGTGTTTGTCGGCCATTCCGAGGCGATCAACATCGAGTTCGAGGATTTCCTCGACGAGGACGAAGCCCGTGACATCCTGCGCGAGGCCCCCGGCGTCATGGTGATCGACAAGCGCGAAGACGGTGGCTACGTCACGCCGGTGGAATGCGTCGGCGATTATGCCACATTCATCAGCCGCATCCGCCAGGACAGCACCATCGACAACGGGCTGAACCTGTGGTGCGTCTCTGACAACCTGCGCAAGGGCGCGGCGCTGAACGCGGTTCAGATCGCCGAAACCCTGGGCACGCGGGTTCTGAAAAAAGGCTGATCCCTCGGCCCGCCGCATGACCCATGTGGCGGGCGCGTCCCCTATCGGTTATGGGTCAGACCGGCAGGAATTTCTGCGCCGCTGGGTCATAACATTCCAACCCGCCTTCACCGATGTCGGTCCACAGCCCGTGCAGGCTCAGCTCGCCGCTCTCGACGGCACTGGCGACAAAGGGAAAGCTCATCAGGTTCTCAAGCGAGATGACCACCGAGTGCCTTTCCAACTGCCGCGCCTGAGCCTCTGAATCGTCGATATCGGCCACAAGGTCGTATTTGGGTCGCAGGATATCCATCCAGCGCCCGACAAAACTCTCCTTGGCCTCCATTTCGGGCGCGTTCCCCTTGCACATGTCGATACATCCCGCCACGCCGCCGCATTGCGAATGGCCCAACACGATCAGATGCGCGACCTTCAGCACATTCACCGCATATTCCACCGTGGCACTGGTCCCGTGGTGATCGCCATCCGGCTCGAACGGCGGCACCAGGTTGGCGATATTGCGATGGATAAAGAACTCGCCTTGGTCGGCACCAAAGATCGACGTGACATGCACGCGGCTGTCACAGCACGAAATCACCATGGCGCGCGGGCGCTGGCCCTCGTTGGCCAACCGTCGGTACCAGCCGCGATTCTCCTGATACGAAGTGGCCTTCCAACCGTGATAGCGTTGCACGAGATAGGCGGGCAATGGCTTGGCTGATTTCATCTCGGTGTCCCTGTACGTCGCTGTGGGCTTCGCCCCTACTAGCCCCTTGCTTAGCCGGAATTCTACCAAAATTCGAGCCATTCCCGCCGTCAGTCGAAACCTTTTGCAAACCTGTGTCGGCCAGAGTGTAGACAGCCGTGGGGGCGAAATAACTTTTGGGTGAAAACTTATGACTCTTGTAGCGACGCTTGTTCAGACGGAAACGGTCCGGCTCAATCAGGATCAGTTGGCCGCGCTGTACCAGCAATTGGGCCATACCGGGGCCGAAGATGTGGTTTGCCGCGCCATCGAGGAATTGGCCGTGCGGCTGTCCCATTGCGAACGGCTCTGGCGCGAAAAGGACAACGCGGCCCTGCGCAAAAGCGCGCGATCCCTGATCGCGATTTCCGAACAGATCGGCATGAACACCTTGGCGCGCGTCGCAGGGGATGTCACCGGTGCCGTGGATGCCGGTGATTCGGCCGCCGTGGCCGCGACCCTGTTCCGCCTGATCCGGATCGGCGAACGCTCGTTGACCGCGGTTTGGGATCTACAGGATCTTTCGGTCTGAGGGGGCTTGCAGGTCGCCGCAGTGTGGCTAGGCTGCGGCCCAGTTTCCTTGACCCGAGAGTGACCGATGCCCGCCAGTTTTTCCGACTCCGATACAGACGCGATTGCGTTGCACATCATCGAATCCACTGCATTGGAGCAGTGGTTGCAAAACCAGGAGTCGACCGTCGCAACCTGGGTCGCCAGAAACGGCTTTGCGGCCAATCTCGGCGAGACGCTGCTGATTCCCGCCGACAATGGACAGGTGCGGATGGCCGTCACCGGCTATGGCACCGCAGCCAAACGCGCGCGGGTGCATTTTCCGCTGGCGCATGGCGCGGTGAACCTGCCTGCCGGCACCTATCGAATCGCATCCGGCCTGCCTGCGGATGTGGCGGAAACCGAATGTCTGGGCTGGCTGCTGTCGGGCTATCGCTTTGACCGTTACAAGGCCCAGACCGGCAAAGACCGACAGCTGGTCGTACCAGAGGGGGTCGACCGGGCGCGCGTCGAAATCCTGGCGCGGGCAGAATGTCTGATCCGCGATCTGGTCAACACGCCAACCTCGGACATGGGTCCTGACAATCTGGCGGATGCCGCCGAAACACTGGCCCGCGCCCATGGGGCAACCATCCAGACCATCGTCGGCGACGATCTGCTGGCACAGAACTTTCCACTGATCCACACGGTCGGGCGCGCGTCGACCACCGCACCACGGCTGATCGACCTGCACTGGGGCACATCGGGTCCGAAACTGACGCTGGTGGGCAAGGGCGTGTGTTTTGACACCGGCGGGCTGAACATCAAGCCCGGATCCAGCATGGGATTGATGAAAAAAGACATGGGCGGTGCGGCCACGGTACTGGGGCTGGCCCAGATGATCATGGAACTGAACCTGCCCCTGCAGCTGCGGGTGCTGGTCCCGGCGGTCGAGAACGCAATCGCGGGCAACGCCTTTCGGCCCGGCGATGTGCTGACCTCGCGCAAGGGGCTGACGGTGGAAAACAACAACACCGATGCCGAAGGTCGGCTGGTGCTGGCCGATGCCCTGGCTCTGGCGGACGAAGGCACGCCGGACCTGATCGTGTCGATGGCGACCCTGACCGGTGCCGCCCGCGTTGCCGTGGGCCCGGACCTCGCGCCGTTCTACACCGATCAGGACGCCGCTGCGGCGGCATTGTCCAGGGCCGCGGGCCAGGTGGACGATCCGGTCTGGCGGATGCCGTTTCATGCGGCCTATGAGGCCAGGATCGAACCGGCGATTGCCGATCTGGACAATGCGCCCAGCGGCGGTTTTGCCGGGTCGATCACCGCCGCGCTGTTCCTGCGCCGCTTTGTGACGGACGCACCCTATATGCATTTCGACATCTACGCCTGGCAACCCGACAATGCCCCCGCCCGGCCCAAGGGCGGTATCGGTATGGGCGCGCGCGCACTGCTACAGGCGCTGCCCGACCTGCTCCGGCTGTGAGCGATCCGCGCATAACCCCGGTCAACGCCCGCGTGGCCGCCGCGCATCTGCCGGGCGCGGCACCGAACCTGCGCCGCGTGACGCCAGAGCCGCTGCGGGTGACGCGCCCGGTTGTCGACCTGCTGCGTGCCCCCGGCGGCGCGCGCGACCGTCAGCTGCTGTGGGGCGAAGCGGTGGACAGGTATGAAGACCATCAGGGCATCAGTTTTGTTCAGGCGCGCAGGGATGGTTATGTCGGCTATCTGTCCAGCGACGCGCTGGGGCCGGAACGGGCCGCGACCCATTGGGTCAGCGCACCCGCAACCCATGCCTATGCGGCGGCGGACATCAAATCGCCCGACCGCCACATGCTCAGTTTCGGCAGCCGGCTGACCGCGTTGTCGGAAACCGAAAAATTCATCGAAACCGATGCCGGGTTTGTGCCGCGCGCCCACCTGCATCCGATCAATGGCCGCCTGGACGACCCAGTTGCCGTCGCCGAACTGTTCATCGGCACCCCGTATCTGTGGGGTGGCAACAGCCGGTCTGGCATCGACTGTTCCGGTCTGGTGCAGGCGGCGCTGCTGGCCTGCGCTCACCCTTGCCCCGGCGATACCGACATGCAGGAAACCGAGGTGGGGCATCGGGCCAACGAAAGCCCGCAGCGCGGCGATCTGCTGTTCTGGAAAGGTCACGTGGCGTTGGTGGTCGATGTGGATACGATCCTGCATGCCAACGCGTTTCACATGGCCGTCAGCTACGAGCCGATGCGGGCCGCCATCGCCCGCATTCAGGATCAGGGCGACGGCGCGGTGACGGCGCACAAGCGGTTATAGCCGTTATTCGACCGCACGGATCAGCTTGCGTTCCAGCACCCGCAACACATTTTTCAGATCCGGACCCCGTTTCAGGATCTGCCCGTCCATCCCGACCACCGCATACATGCCCTGCCGATGACGCAGCTTGGGGCGTTTTTCAATCCGGTACAGCGGGTTTTCCGCAGTCCGGCGAAACACCGAAAACACCGCCACCTCGCGCAGACAGGAAATGCCGTAATCGCGCCAGTCCCCGGCGGCGACCATACGGCCATACAACGCCAGGATCACGGCCAGCTCGCGCCGGTCAAAGGCCACCTGGACCGGAATCGGACGCGGGGGAAACGGATTGGGGGGTTGGACCGTCATGACGACAGGTTTGCCTCAAAATGAGGTCAAATCAAGCCTTTCGAGAGGCGCGAAACCGATTATCGGCATCGATTGTGGCTTTTGGCATCGGTTTCTGCCCCCCGATTTCACTGTCCAGCCAGGCTTCGGCCAGCGGGGTCAGCGCGGCATAGGCCCGCGCGACTGCGGCGCGCGGATCTCTCAGCGGGGCATCTTTAGGCAGCAATTCCACAGCCAGATCCGGAAACCGCAGCACGATGCGCCGCCAGCGATGGATCAGCAGAAGACGTGCCGCCGCCGCATCCAGCGGAGCAATGACCGGTTTGTCCAGAGCCCGCAGATCCAGGGCCAAAGCCGCCAGAGAAGCCCGATGCGCCGGATCCAGCATAGCGCTGCGAAACCGGTCCGACACGGTCGTCAGCTCGCCCACAACCCGGCAATCCCCCGCCTCGTCCACCTCGTCCGCAGGGCAAATGCGGACCGACTGCGCGCCGGAACCCGTCAGGGTCATGATCGCGGCCCATTGCGTGACCGGTCCCTCACGCGGGGGGGCATAGATGCGGGTCGTGGCCGGGGCAAACCGCGCAAGACCATGCGCGCTCAGCCGATATTGGCTGGTGCGGCCCATACGTTCGCTGGTGACCCAGCCATCGCTACCCAGGCGCGACAGGGCGGTGCGCAGCGCGCCCTGCTCGACCCCGACACGCCCCAACAGCGCGCGCAACCGGGCCGTGGACACCTGCCCGCCGCGATGCTGCACCAGATCGCCGAAAATCGTGATCACCAGCGACCACACCCGCAGGCGGCCTTCGGCGTGCAGGGCGTTGATCAGAGGCGCAAGCGGGTCCATCCGCAAGGCTACCGCGTATAGGCCACCATGGTCAAAAGCTCGTATTGCGCCACCTGTTCGCCCTCCGGATTGGTCAGGGTCACGTTCCACGCGACTTCGCCATAGCTGCCGGTGCGCCGGGTCTTGCGTTTGCAGGTCAGGCGCACCTTGATGCTGTCGCCGGGGCTGACCGGTTTCTGAAAACTCAGCTCGTTCAGCCCGGTATTGGCCAGCACCGGCCCCGGATCGGGCTGTACGAACAGCCCGGCGGCAAAAGACAGCAACAGATAACCATGCGCCACCCGTCCCGGAAAGAACGGGTTCGCCCTGGCAGCATCCTCATCCATGTGGGCATAGAACGTATCGCCGGTGAATTCGGCGAAATGCGCGATATCCTCCAGCGTCACCTCGCGGGGTTTTGTATGCAGGGTTTCGCCGATTTCAATCTCGTTGAACGTGCGCTGAAACGGGTGTTGCGGTCCTTTGATCTCGGTCGCGCCCGGCTGCCATTGCCCGGTGATTGCGGCAATCACATCGGGGCTGCCCTGCACGGCGGTGCGTTGCATGTAATGCAGCACCCCGCGCACGCCGCCCAGTTCTTCGCCGCCCCCGGCGCGGCCGGGACCGCCATGCACCATATGCGGCAGCGGCGCGCCGTGGCCGGTGGCCTCGACGGCGCTGCTGGCCCCGTTGATATACAGCCGCCCGTGCCAGGCAGCACTGGCCAGCGTCACCTGACGCGCCACCTGCGGATCGTCGGTGACCAGCGACGCCACCAACGAGCCGCCGCCACGATTGGCCAGCGCCGCTGCATGATCCGTGTCGCGATAGGGCATCAGGGTCGACACCGGGCCAAAAGCTTCGAGTTCATGCACTGCGCGGGCCGCGTCGGGATCGTCGCAGCACAGCAGGGTTGGCGCCAGAAACGCGCCATCCGGCCCCGCGCCAATCAGATCGACCGCTTCGGGATTGCCGGTCAACCGTCGGGTTTCGCCCGCCAATGCCGCCAGCTTGTCCAGCACATCGGCCTTCTGCGCCGCGCTGGCCAGCGCCCCCATGCGCACGCCTTCGGCCGCCGGGTCGCCCACTGTGGTGGCCGCCAGCCGCGCCATCAGCGCCTCGCTGACCGCATCCATCGCCGATTGCGGTACGATAATGCGCCGGATGGCGGTGCATTTCTGACCCGCCTTGGTGGTGATCTCGTTCGCCGCCTCCTTGATAAAGGCCTCAAAGGCCACCGATCCCGCGCGGACATCGGGGCCAAGGATGGTGGCATTCAGACTGTCCTGTTCGGCATGAAATCGGACGGAATTGCGCATCAAAGCCGGGTTGGTCCGCAGATGCAGCGCGGTCTCTGCCGAGCCGGTAAAGCTGACCACATCCTGCGCGCCAAGCCGGTCCAGCATGTCGCCGGTGCCACCGATCACCAGCTGCACCGCCCCCTCGGGCAGGATGCCCGATTCGACGATCATGCGAAAACAGGCCTCGGTCAAATAACAGGTCTGCGTGGCCGGTTTCACGATCACCGGCATCCCCGCCAGAATCGCCGGGGCGAGTTTTTCCAACATGCCCCAGACCGGAAAGTTGAAGGCATTGATCAGCACCGCAACCCCCTGAAGCGGCACCGCGATATGCTGACCGATGAATGTGCCGCCGCGCGACAACCCCTCGGCGGGGCCATCCACATAGACCTGTCCATCGGGCATTTCGCGCCGCCCCTTGCTGGCGATCACCATCATGGTACCGATGCCGCCGTCAATATCGATGCCCCCGTCGCGCCGGGTGGCTCCGGTCAGCGGGTTGATCGCATACAGTTCCTCCTTGCGCGCGCCCAGATAGACCGCCAGCGCCTTGATCAACCGGGCGCGGTCATGAAACCCCATCGCCCGCAGCGCCGGGCCGCCCACGGTGCGCGCCCAGTCCAGCATGCCCTGAACATCCAGCGGCGCGCCGCCCGCCCGGGCAATCAACGCGCCGGTCACCGGCCCGTGCACCGCCCGCGCATCGGCACCCGGTTCGATCCATTTGGCCATCCCATAGCTCGCCGGTCTCAACATCGAAGTTCTCCCCATCGGTTCTCCGCCATCATGCCCTGCCTCGGGCGCCAAATCAACACTATTGACCGCTTGGTCGGTTTTGTGCAGTGTAAGCACACCCTGGGAGGAGGTTCAAATGACGCCGCAACAACGTGCCGAACGCAGCGCCGCCGCCATGTGGGCCACCGATTCGGCCTCGCAATGGCTGGGCATGTCGCTGGACGCGGTCGGACCCGGCACCGCCACCATGTCATTCACGGTACAGGACCATCATCTGAACGGCCACCGCATCTGTCACGGCGGATATATCTTTACCCTGGCGGACAGCGCCTTTGCCTTTGCCTGCAACAGCTACAATCAGGTCACCGTGGCGCAGGAAAATTCGATCACCTACCTGACGCCGGGCCAACCGGGCGAGCGGCTGACCGCCACAGCGGTCGAATCGGCCCGAACCGGACGTTCAGGCGTCTACGATATCACCGTCACGGGGGCGGATGGCCGCAAGGTCGCCCTGTTCCGTGGCCTGTCCCGGACCATCAAGGGACAGAATTTCCAAGAGGAGACCCCATGAGTCACGCTTTTCTCTGCGACGGGCTGCGCACGCCCATCGGCCGCTATGGCGGTGCCCTTTCATCGGTGCGCCCCGATGATATGCTGGCGCATGTGATCCGGCAGTTGGTCGCCCCCCATGACGGGCTGCGGATCGACGAGGTTCTGGCCGGTTGCGCCAATCAGGCCGGCGAAGACAACCGCAACGTGGCGCGCATGTCCGCCCTGCTGGCCGGTCTGCCCGACACCGTGCCCGGCGGCACCATCAACCGGCTGTGCGGCTCGGGTCTGGACGCGATCGGCTCCGCCGCCCGCGCCGTGCGCTGTGGAGAGGCCGACGTGGTCATTGCCTGCGGTGTCGAAAGCATGAGCCGCGCGCCGCTGGTGATGCCCAAGCCCGACGCGGCCTTTTCCCGCAAGGCCGAGATCTATGACACCACCATCGGCTGGCGCTTTGTCAACCACGAGATGCACAAGCATTTCGGCACCGATTCGATGCCCGAAACCGCCGAGAACGTGGCATCCGACTACACTATCGAACGCGCGGCGCAGGACGCCTTTGCCCTGCGCTCGCAGGACCGCGCGGCGGCGGCCATCGCCAACGGCCGGCTGGCGCAGGAAATCACCCCGGTCAGCATTCCCCAACGCAAGGGCGATCCCAAAATCGTGGACACGGATGAACATCCGCGCCAGACCACGCTGGAAAAGCTCGCCAGCCTGCCAACCCCGTTCCGCGCGGGCGGATCGGTCACGGCGGGCAATGCCAGCGGCGTCAACGACGGGGCTGCGGCGGTGATCGTCGCCTCGCAGGCCGCGGTTGAAAAATACGGCCTCACGCCCCGCGCGCGGATCGGCGGCATGACCACTGTCGGCGTGCCGCCCCGCATCATGGGTATCGGCCCCGCCCCCGCCACCGAACGGCTGATGGCGCGGCACGGTCTGAGCATCGGCGACATCGACACCATCGAGCTGAACGAGGCCTTTGCCGCCCAGGGTCTGGCCGTGATGCGCCAGCTGGGCCTGCCCGACGATGCCGACCATGTGAACCCCAACGGCGGCGCGATTGCCCTGGGGCACCCGCTGGGCATGTCCGGCACCCGTCTGGCCCTGACCGCCTCGCTGAACATGGTGAACAACGACCTGAACCGCGCCATCTGCACCATGTGCATCGGCGTCGGGCAGGGCATCGCCCTCTTGTTGGAGAAAGCCTGATGAAAGACCTGTCCCCGCGTCCCGGCGATCTGGACCCGATCGAAATCGCCAGCCGCGATGAAATCACCGCCCTGCAGGTCAAGCGCCTGAAGTGGTCGCTGAACCACGCCTATGACAACGTGCCCTTCTACAAGGCCAGCTTTGACGCCGCCGGGGTGCACCCGGACGATGTGAACACGATGCAGGATCTGGCCCGCTTCCCGTTCACCGTCAAACAGGATCTGCGCGACAACTATCCGTTCAACATGTTCGCCGTGCCGCGCGAGAAACTGCGCCGGGTGCATGCGTCGTCCGGCACCACCGGGCAACCCACCGTCGTCGGCTATACCCAGGGCGATCTGGACGTCTGGGGCGGCGTCGTGGCGCGCAGCCTGCGTGCCGCCGGTCTGCGCAGCGGCGACATGCTGCACAACGCCTATGGCTATGGGCTGTTCACCGGCGGGCTGGGCATCCATCTGGGCGCGGATTCGCTGGGTCTCTCCACGGTGCCGGTGTCGGGCGGCATGACCGAACGGCAGGTGCGCCTGATCCGCGATTTCACCCCCAAGGGCATCACCGTCACCCCGTCCTATGCGCTGTCGATTCTGGATGAATTCGCCCGCGAAGGGCTGGATCCCCGCGACTGTTCGCTGCAGGTCGGCATATTCGGCGCCGAGCCCTGGACCAACGCAATGCGCCAGGAAATCGAAGCCGCGTTCGACATGCATGCGGTCGATATCTACGGGCTGTCCGAGGTCATGGGTCCGGGCGTGTCGATGGAATGCGTCGAAACCAAGGACGGGCTGCATATCTGGGAGGACCACTTCTATCCCGAGATCATCCACCCCGAGACCGGCGAACTGGTGGCGGATGGCGAGCAGGGCGAACTGGTCTTCACTTCGCTGACCAAAGAGGCGTTTCCGATCATCCGCTACCGCACCCGTGACCTGACCCGGCTGCTGCCCGGCACCGCCCGCAGCATGCGGCGAATGGAAAAGGTCACCGGGCGTTCCGACGATATGATCATCCTGCGCGGCGTCAACGTGTTTCCGACCCAGATCGAAGAACAGCTGATGACCGTGCATGGCCTCTCGCCGCATTTCCAGATCGTGCTCTCGCGCCCCGACCGGCTCGACGAAATGCAGATCCTGGTCGAAGCCGCCGAAGGTTTCACCAGCGACGAGTCACGGGTGCATGCGGCCGCCGATCTGAGGGCCAAGATCAAACGCAACGTCGGCGTGACGGTCAAGGTCGAACTGGCCGAACCGGGCGGTGTCGTGCGCAGTCAGGGCAAGGCGGTGCGCATCATCGACAACCGCCCCAAAGCCTGATGCCGCGCGGAATCGCCAGGGATCACGACAAGAAACGCGCCGCTCTGCGGCGCGGCGCGGCGCGGTACTTTGCCCAAAACGGCTATGACCGCGCCTCGATGACCGGCGCGGCGCGGCAATGCGGTGTCTCCAAGGCGCTGATCTATCATTATTACGACAGCAAGGAGGCGCTGTTGTCGGACATCCTGCAGGCGCATCTGTCCGATCTCGTGCAGGATGTCGAAGCCGCCGGTGCCAAAGGGCTGCCGGGTCTGATCCACGCCATCCTGTCGGCCTATGCCGATGCGGATGCCGAACACAAACTGCAACTGGATGCGCTCTCCACCCTGCCGCCCGAGATGCAACGACCGCTGATCGACCTGCAACGGCGGCTGGTGACCATCATGTCCGATGTCATCGCCGCCGAGAACCCGAACCTGGGCGGCGATCGCCTGCGGGCGGTCACCATGTCGGTCTTTGGAATCCTCAACTGGTTCTACATGTGGAACCGCCCGGGCAAGGGGCTCAGCCGCGCGGAATACGCCGATCTGGCTGCCGATTTCGTGCGTGGCGGACTGACCGCGGTCTGATCCTCTTCTCCCGAAGGTCCCGGCCCCAAAAAGTGGGGATTCGATATATTGAAATCCCGTTGGCAGCCAAATGTTCACTATTTGCCTCCTACAATCTGCGCGTCGGACATGTCGAGTGGATTGCGGGGCAGACGGAATGAAACATGTGCATCACCCGCAACGCCTGAGCTTCGGGGCCGTTCTGATCGCTCTGGTCGTGGCCACGGCGGCCCTGGCCCAGACCGGGCAGATCAGCCAGGTCGAGAATCGCGGCGTGCAGAAACGCATGGCCCTGATGAATATCAACAACACGGCCCTTGGCACGCTGACGGACATGATGGGCGGGCGGGCGTTTTTCGACAAGGCCCGCGCCCGCGCGGCGCGCCGGTCCCTGATCTCGGCCACCGGCGACATCCCCTCGGTGTTTCGCAAGCAGCATACTGACCCGTTGTCCCGTGCCCGCCCCGAAGTCTGGCTGCACTGGCGCGACTTCAAGGATCACGCCAAGGCTGCCCAACGTGCCGCGCGCAGGCTGGACATCGATTCGCTGCCCGATCTGCGCCAGACCCTGCCCTCGCTGATTTCGGCCTGCCTGCAATGCCACCGCAGCTATCGCAAACCGATGTGATCGTGGTCCGGCATCGCAACGGGGCTTGAAATCCGGCCTCCTCTGGATCAGGTTCCGCCGCGTAACAGCAAAGGAAAACAAGATGCGGACGCGAGCAGCGGTGGCGGTTGAGGCCGGCAAACCACTTGAGATCATGGAAGTAAATCTGGACGGCCCGCGCGCGGGCGAGGTTCTGGTCGAGATCAAGGCCACCGGCCTGTGCCACACCGACGAATTCACCCGCTCGGGCGACGACCCCGAGGGGATCTTTCCCGCCATCCTGGGCCACGAGGGCGCCGGCGTCGTGATCGAGATCGGCGAGGGCGTCACCACGCTTGAGGTCGGCGACCACGTCATCCCGCTCTACACGCCGGAATGCCGCGAATGCGAATATTGCCTGAACCCGAAAACCAACCTGTGCCAGGCGATCCGCAGCACCCAGGGCGCGGGGCTTTTGCCCGACGGCTCGACCCGGTTCTCGATGCTGGACGGCACCCCGATCCACCACTACATGGGCTGCTCGACCTTTGCCAACCACACGGTTGTGCCGGAAATCGCGCTGGCCAAGGTGCGCCGCGACGCGCCGTTCGACAAAATCTGTTACATCGGCTGCGGCGTGACCACCGGCATTGGCGCCGTGATCAACACCGCCAAGGTAGAGATCGGGTCGCGCGCCATCGTGTTCGGCCTTGGCGGCATCGGTCTGAACGTGATCCAGGGCCTGCGGCTGGCGGGGGCGGACCAGATCGTCGGCGTCGACCTGAACGACGGCAAGGTCGATATGGCCACGCGGTTCGGCATGACCGATTTCGTCAACCCGTCCAAGGTCGATGGCGATCTGGTGGCGCATCTGGTCGAGCTGACCAGGGGCGGCGCGGATTACACCTTTGACGCCACCGGCAACGTCGGCGTGATGCGCACTGCGCTCGAGGCCGCACACAAGGGATGGGGTGAAAGCATCATCATCGGCGTCGCCCCCGCAGGCGCGGAAATCTCTACCCGTCCGTTCCAGCTGGTCACCGGACGGTCCTGGCGCGGCACCGCGTTTGGCGGCGCGCGCGGCCGCACCGATGTCCCCCGGATCGTGGACTGGTACATGGACGGCAAGATCGAAATCGACCCGATGATCACCCACAAACTCTCGCTGGATCAGATCAACGAAGGCTTCGAGCTCATGCACCAGGGCAAATCCATCCGCGCCGTCGTCGAGTATTGAGCGTGGCGGGCGCACTCACCCTGCGCCCGGTCACATCCGGCGATGAAAACGCCCTGTGGGCCATGCTCCGCCCGGTGTTCCGGGCGGGCGACACCTATGCGGTCGATCCCGGCATCAGCCGCGCGGATGCCCTGGCCTATTGGACCGGGGCGGATCGCGGCACATGGCTGGCGCAGGCCGATGGGCAGCCACTGGGCAGCTATTACCTGAAAACCAACCACCCCGGCGGCGGCGCGCATGTCTGCAACTGCGGCTTTGTCACCGCCCCGGCGGCCCGCGGTCTGGGCATTGCGCGGCAGATGCTGGATCATGCATTGAACCGGGCCCGCAGCGCCGGATTTCTGGCAATGCAGTTCAATTTTGTCGTCGCGACCAACACCCGCGCCATCGACATCTGGACCCGCGCCGGGTTCGATACCGTCGGCCGCCTGCCAGCTGCCTTTCGTCATCCGCAACAGGGACTGGTTGACGCGCTTGTAATGTATCGCCAGTTGTGAGCCGACCCTCCCTGCGATAGGCAACATCATGGCAAACCCAAACAAACCCCCGCTTCTGGCCGTTCTGATCGACGCCGACAACATTTCGGCCAAATATGCCGAGGCCATGTTCGAGGAAATCGCATCCTTGGGCGAGGCCAGCATCCGTCGCATCTATGGCGATTTTGCCGGCGGTGGGCCGCAGGGCTGGAGCAAGGACAAACTGGCCGCGATGGCCATCGTGCCGCACCAGCAATTTGCCAATACCACGGGCAAGAACGCCAGCGATATCGCCCTGGTGATTGATGCCATGGACATCCTGCATTCAGGACGGTTCGACGGCTTTGTTCTGATCTCGTCGGACAGCGATTTCACCCGTCTGGCCAGCCGTATCCGCGAACAGGGGCTGGACGTGTTCGGCATGGGCATGCGCAAGACCCCGGCGGCGTTTGTGAAGGCCTGCAAGCGGTTCATCTATGTCGAGAACCTGATTTCGGAACCCGCCAAGGCCAAGCCGAAACCACCAAAGGTCGAAGACGTCAGCCAGGCCCCGGCCCAGCTGGAAGACCCGACCAAGCTTGTGATTCGGGCGATGGACGCGATCAATCAGGACGATGAATGGTTCACCCTGGGCCAGATCGGTCAGTTCATCAGCGCCGCCAACCCGGATTTCGACACCCGCAGCTATGGCAAACGCAAGCTGAGCGACCTGATCGCGACACTCAGGATCTTTGAAACCAAACCCGGCGAAGGCAATCAGATCCTGGTACGCCGCATCGACTGAACATACTGGACGAATACAGCTGACAAACAGAGTAAAGCGAGAGCTGAACCGGACCGAGGTGACCGGAAAGACCTTCAGCGCGCTCCTCTGGCTCGGCGTGGAAACACGCCACGACGCAGAAGACAACGGCATCTTCTTCTCTGACCTCTACGTGCCCAGCCACACCCTTTCTTCAGAGATCCAACGAGAGGCCCGCAAGCACGGTATGCCCGCCTACACGGAACTCGGTTGCGGTCAGGAACTTAATGGCAAACCGGTCTGCGCAAATGGTGCAATTCCGCCGGTCTGACAGCCTGCGCATCGCACGGTTTGCGAAAAGCTTGCGCCACACGTTTGGCTGAGGCTGGCGCATCGGAACGTGAAATCATGGCGTGGACGGGTCGTACATCGCCGCAGATGGTTCAGGTTTACGCGGGCAAGGCGGCGTGGCCTTATGGCGGATCAAGGTTTTGCCAAGCTGCGTCAGAACGAAACGGGTTCGAAACTTGACGAACCCAAAGAAGAGGATTCGACAAAACGACAAATACTCTAAGCGAAAACAATCGCTTGGTTGATGTAGAACGACACGTAGTTTGGCACCTCTAGCAACTGTATTGTTCATTCTGGATGAGGCGTCCATTTTTGCCCTGATTTGACGAGGGCATTTGCGATGGTCACAAGCTTTCGGGCGACGGCGACAATGACGACCTTGTGTGGTTTACCTGCGGCACGCAGACGATCCGCGAAGGTTTTCAGGACCTGATTGTGGTGGCTGGCAACGAGGGCCGCCTGGAATATTACGTGCCTGAGCAGTCG
The DNA here is from genome assembly GCF_000473225.1 of Sedimentitalea nanhaiensis DSM 24252. Classification (GTDB taxonomy): domain Bacteria; phylum Pseudomonadota; class Alphaproteobacteria; order Rhodobacterales; family Rhodobacteraceae; genus Sedimentitalea; species Sedimentitalea nanhaiensis. Next base: position 2,720,413 of record NZ_KI421509.1, on the reverse strand, counting down.
TCGCCCTCCGCCGATAGCGCGCTTACCACGCATCGCTCCGCTGTCGTGTGCAATCGGTGCGAGGCCCGCGAGCGCGGCGGCCTGCTCGCCTGTGATCTGACCAAGTTCTGGCATCTCGGCGATCAACATCGAGCTGGCAACCGGGCCGACCCCGGGGACGGACCGCAGGATACCGGCAGTTGCGGCCAGTTCATCGTCTGCAGCGATGGTCTGTTCAATCCGCGCCTCCAGATCCGCGATTTGGCGGTCGAGAAGCGTGCGCCGCTGGTCGTCCATACTCGCGAACATCTCGGCAGATCCCAGTTTCCCATGCGCCTTTATCTGTGCCAGAAGGCGTTTTCTGCTCTCAACGAGCTGCCCGCGCTTTGACGTCAAGGCTCTGAGAACCCGCAGCTTTTCATGTGGCAGACTGCGCCCGGCACCGGGCCGGAACATCATGAACCGGGCGATGAGTTCCGCATCTATCCGATCCGTTTTGGCCCGTGTGCCCCGGCTTGCGGCGAAGGCCTTGATTTGCGCTGGCGGCAATTGTCGCGTCGCCACGCTGGCGGCCTCCAGCGCCGCCCATAAACGCCATTCCTGGCCTCCGGTTGCCTCGAAGCAGACCAGGCCGTTGACGTCCCGAGCCAACCGCACCAGCTGTTCGTGCCCCTCATCCGCGTTCGGCAATCTCAACCACTTGCCATCCGGCAGGCAATGAATGTCCAGCCAATCCCGCGAGACATCTATGCCGATGATCCGGTCGTGTGCTACCGTTTCCATGCTCTCTTCCTTCTGCTTCGTGGTCCTGATCGGCCACATTCAACTGTTCGAGACGATGAAGAGAGACGGTGCTGGCTCGCTAGCAAACGTGGTCAGGCCACAAGGCTCAGACGCCATACACCGTCCCACCACCGGCCTCGGCCAAGGTCGGTGGTGGGAGGAGATTAGCAAAGCGCAGATACAGAAGGGTCAGGACTCGTTCTTGTTTCATAGCCAGAACATGACGATGGCTGCGAGAGCGATGGCGGAGAGGAAGACCTTCGGGCATCTATCATATCGTGTTGCCACACGCCGCCAATCCTTGTGGCTGCCGAACATGATCTCGATCCGGTTTTGGCGCTTGTAGCGGCGCTTGTCGTATTTCACCGGTTTCTTCCGCTGATCCCGACCGGGGATGCAGGCGCGTATGCCTTTGTCTTTCAACACTTCTCGGAACCAATCCGCATCGTAACCTCGATCTCCGAGCAACCGATCCACGTTCGGCAGGCTGCCCAGCAATGCTCGCGCACCGATGTAGTCCCTGACATGTCCGGCGGTGACGAACAGGTTGATCGGGCGCCCCTGGCTGTCGCAGAGGGCGTGCGGTTTGGTGTTCATGCCGCTCTTTTTGCGCCCGATCAGGCGTCCACGCGCCCCTTTTTCACGCCCGTGCTGCTCGCGGTTCTGTGGCACTTGAGATAGGTTGCGTCGATCGTGACGGCCTTCGTCTCGCCGTGCTCGGCGGCCAAACCAGCCATCATCCGGGCGAAGACGCCCTTGTCGCGCCACCGATTCCAGCGATTGTAGAGCGTCTTGTGCGGGCCGTATTCCTTGGGCGCATCGCGCCACCTTAAGCCATTGCGATCGATGAAGATAATCCCACTCGACACGCGCCGGTCGCCAACGCGCGGTTTGCCGTGAGGCTTCGGGAAGTATGGTTTGAGACGTGCCATTTGCGCGTCGCTCAGCCAGAAAAGATCAGACATGTTCACCGCTCGTTTTCAGACCGTGAATCACGCAGCCAGGCGGAAATCAATGGGTCCTGACCCTTCTGTATCTGCGCTTTGCTAATCTCCTCCCACCACCGACCTTGGCCGAGGCCGGTGGTGGGACGGTGTATGGCGTCTGAGCCTTGTGGCCTGACCACGTTTGCTAGCGAGCCAGCACCGTCTCTCTTCATCGTCTCGAACAGTTGAATGTGGCCGATCAGGACCACGAAGCAGAAGGAAGAGAGCATGGAAACGGTAGCACACGACCGGATCATCGGCATAGATGTCTCGCGGGATTGGCTGGACATTCATTGCCTGCCGGATGGCAAGTGGTTGAGATTGCCGAACGCGGATGAGGGGCACGAACAGCTGGTGCGGTTGGCTCGGGACGTCAACGGCCTGGTCTGCTTCGAGGCAACCGGAGGCCAGGAATGGCGTTTATGGGCGGCGCTGGAGGCCGCCAGCGTGGCGACGCGACAATTGCCGCCAGCGCAAATCAAGGCCTTCGCCGCAAGCCGGGGCACACGGGCCAAAACGGATCGGATAGATGCGGAACTCATCGCCCGGTTCATGATGTTCCGGCCCGGTGCCGGGCGCAGTCTGCCACATGAAAAGCTGCGGGTTCTCAGAGCCTTGACGTCAAAGCGCGGGCAGCTCGTTGAGAGCAGAAAACGCCTTCTGGCACAGATAAAGGCGCATGGGAAACTGGGATCTGCCGAGATGTTCGCGAGTATGGACGACCAGCGGCGCACGCTTCTCGACCGCCAAATCGCGGATCTGGAGGCGCGGATTGAACAGACCATCGCTGCAGACGATGAACTGGCCGCAACTGCCGGTATCCTGCGGTCCGTCCCCGGGGTCGGCCCGGTTGCCAGCTCGATGTTGATCGCCGAGATGCCAGAACTTGGTCAGATCACAGGCGAGCAGGCCGCCGCGCTCGCGGGCCTCGCACCGATTGCACACGACAGCAGAGCGATGCGTGGTAAGCGCGCTATCGGCGGAGGGCGACGACTGCTCAGGCACGTAATATTCCAGGCGGCCCTCGTTGCCAGCCACCACAATCAGGTCCTGAAAACCTTCGCGGATCGTCTGCGTGCCGCAGGTAAACCACACAAGGTCGTCATTGTCGCCGTCGCCCGAAAGCTTGTGACCATCGCAAATGCCCTCGTCAAATCAGGGCAAAAATGGACGCCTCATCCAGAATGAACAATACAGTTGCTAGTTCCCCGCACATGGGGGCGCTGAACTATTGAAATCGCGGCGTCTATTTCGGCGTCCTTCGCTCATCTACCTTTTCTTCACAAGGCAAGACATCTCGTGAGGAAAAGAAATGGCACAGCAGGCACCACAAACCCCCGACCTGAATACCTTGGTTGACGAACGCGAAGCGGCGTCGATCCTTTGCTATTCGGTGCGGGCATTGCAGAATTGGCGGCATCGCGGTGGCGGGCCGGACTTTGTTCGGGTTTCGTCCAGGTCGATCCGGTATCGCCGCGCCGATCTGTTCGCATGGATCGCACAGCGCACGGTTTCGAACACCTCGCAACCCATCTGACATTCAGTTTTGCCCCAAGGCGGTTGGTAGCAGCCTTGGGGATTTTGGGGCCGGACGGCCTTCAAACGGGGCGCGGTGCAAATGCGTGTCGCGCCCCATCATGGCTGCCGCTCAAACTGAAAGGAAAATCACATGAGCACCCAACCCGCATACAAGGTCAGGCTTGGCCTTATCACCGCAACCGTCTGGGACAATGACGGCTTCTATTCCGTCGATATTGCCCGGTCCTACAAGAACAACGAAGGCCAATGGCAAAGCACATCCAGCTATTCGCATTCCGACCTGCTCAATGTCGCAAAATGCGCTGAGCGGGCGGAAATCTGGATCGGGAGGAAGATCAATGCAGCCTGATTGCATCAACGCCGGACGACCCGTCCGGCCCCAAAACAAAAGCTACCCCGCCGGAGGCATCCACCGGCGGCAATCCGCACCTGCGTCGGCGCTGGATCGCGGGCAAAGGGGGGTGATTGTAGCACCCCCCTCTGGAAATACACCGCCCCCTGAAACCGCAGAATATCAGGTTCTGCACAAGGGGTTTGACACCTTCGCCGTATCCATTCAGGCCAACATCCCGTCCGATCTGTTCGACCATCTGGAAGGCGAAAAGGAACGCGCCGACAAGGACCGCCAAGACGTTCTGGTAGACTACAACGGCGTTCAACTGCACCTGAAAGCACATGGCGGCAACGGCTATCGGTTCATCGCCAGCGGCGGCCCCTATGGCGCGACCTGGTTCTTCAAGAAACCCAACACCCGTGACAAATGGGGCATTCGCGTATCTTTCGGATCGTTCTATCTGGCGTTCTTCGGCATCGCCGCCGCGCGGCAACATCTGGACGACACTTTGGCCCGGTTGGGCGTTCGGTTCACCGACGACGATGTGAGCATTTCGCGGGTCGATTTCTGCGTCGATGTGCTGGCCCCCGGTTTCGACCTGGCCCCGGAACAGTTCGTCATGCACTCGGGTGCCAACCGGCGGGACTATGTGACCGGGTTCGACAAGAGCGTGAACGGCAAATCCGGTCGCGTCACATCCGTGACCATCGGCGGGCCGCGCAATCGGCAGGTCATCATCTATGACAAACGCCGTGAAATCATCGCATCCGGCAAGGATCACTGGTGGACGATCTGGAACCATAGCCTGAAACGCCAAGGGTTGCCTCCGCTCGATCCGAACGCGCCTGAAAACAGCATCTGGCGGGTCGAATTCCGGGCGGGCAAGGATTTGCTGAAAGATACATGGAACATCCGCACATGGGCGCAATTTTACGACCGGTTCGGGGATTTGTGCCGCCATTCGGGCGAAGTTGTGCGCTATGCGACACCCAGCCCCACCGATCCGAACCGGGCCAGATGGCCCAATCATCCGCTTTGGGAAACGGTATGTGCCGACATGAATGACGATCTGTGCGACATGCGGTCAGGCTGTGATCCGAACCCGATGAAAGAGGTTCATCGCGAACAGCACATTTCCGTGCTGACCCGCAACATTCTGGGCAGCACCATCACCTTGGCGGCTTTGCGCGGTATTGGGCAGGAAGGGTTGGAAACGTTCTTTTCCGTCACCGCCAAGGATTTGTCGGGCATGGTCAGAAAAAGCCCGGAAAAGACGGCAAAACAGTTGGAAAACGCCAAAAACCGCTATGTGTTTCTGGATGCCCGGTAATGCAGCGGAATGCCATGAAAAGTAACGAAAAGGCATGGGTATTCCATGTCTTTTCATGACCTTCTCGGAACCGCGAAAGCACAGGAATGTACGGGAAAGCCCGGTTTTGCACATGATTTGCCATGACAGTTCAGTTCATGTTCGGATCCAATCGCTATCCCAGCAACATCCGGTCGAAGACAAATGACAGCAGTGCGGACAGGCTGTGTGAAAACTCGGGGCAGGAATTTCTGTCGTCGCACTGGTATCGGCGAAGTGTAGAAAAGCCCGTCCAGTTGGACGAGAGAATGACGTTATCAGGAGTTCTCGACCGCTCGCAGTCGACCGGCGGAGTTTTCAAACAGCCTCCGGAAATTCCTGACGTTCACCACGTCTACGCTGACGGTGATCCCATTGTTGCCCGCCGCCGCCAATACGCGGTACTGCACAACCCCTTTTCCGGCAGCCCTTGACGTGGATCAAGGTGATCTGGCCACGCGCGACCCAGACTTTGTTGATAGTTCCGGCTTTGCGGTCTGACATCTTTCCAATTAGCGGAGACGCCAATTGAAGCTTATGAGTTCTGAACGACATCACAGGCCGCACGGTGCTGAGACGTTCGATGGCAAATGGGAAGGAACACATATGTTGCTCAATCGTGTTATTTCGACCGTTCTGGTGAGCTTTGCTGTTGGTGGACTGGCTGAACCGGTCTTTGCGCAAAGCACATCTGGAGTTCCAAACGCGACCAGAACGATAAACGGGCTGCAATTGCCGCCTCCGCCTGTTCAGTTCGGCGGCGAGATTGGAACTCTGGCACGGGATTCGACCCAGTGGTGGACCCCGCGCGTCGTTCCGCCGGAAGACGCGCCGAACGTGTTACTAATTATTACCGACGATTCCGGCTGGGGTATCCCAAGCACCTTTGGCGGCATTATTCCTCATCCGACGATGGACGCGCTCGCCGCTGACGGGCTTTCTTTCACGAGTATCCATTCGACAGCACTCTGTTCGCCGACACGGGCGGCGCTGCTTACCGGACGCAACCATCACAACGCTGGGTTTGGGGTGATCTCGGAGCAGTCGACCGGTTACCCCGGCTACAACAGCATCATCGCTGAAGACAAGACGACGGTCGGGCGCATCCTGCTCGACAATGGCTACAATACTTCGTGGTTCGGCAAGAACCACAACACGCCTGCATTCGAGGCAAGCCAGAGCGGCCCGTTTGACCAATGGCCGACGGGCATGGGTTTCGAGTATTTTTATGGCTTTGTCGGCGGCGACGCCAATCAGTGGCAGCCAAATCTCTTCCGCAATACCACGCAAATCTATCCGTTCGAGGGCAAGCCCGGGTGGAACCTCATGACCGGCATGGCAGACGACGCCATCGACTGGATCAGGCGGATGCACCAAACAAACCCGTCCAAACCGTTTCTGGTCAAGTTTGCGCCCGGTGCCACTCATGCGCCGCACCATCCGACACAGGAATGGGTCGACAAGATCAGCGCAATGCATCTCTTCGACGAGGGCTGGAACAAAGTGCAAGAGGCCATCTTTGACAGGCAGAAAGAGATGGGCTTCTTCCCCGAGGATGCCAAGATCACGCCTTGGCCCACCGACTACATCAAGGAATGGGACAAGCTCACGGATGTCGAGAAAAAACTGTTCATTCGCCAGGTGGACGTTTTTGCCGCGTACTCCGCATATATGGACGATGAGATCGGACGGGTCGTCCAGGCGCTCAAGGATATCGGCGAATACGACAACACGCTGATCATCTACATCAATGGCGATAACGGTACGAGCGCCGAAGGCGGACTTCTTGGCACCCCGAACGAAGTCGCATGGTTCAATGGCGTGAACGCGATCCCCGCAGAAGAGCAGATGAAGTGGTATGATGTTTGGGGAACCGAGCACACTTACAACCATATGGCTGTGGGCTGGGTCTGGGCCTTCGACACTCCTTATCCTTGGATGAAGCAGATTGCGTCGAAACTCGGCGGAGTCAGGCAGAACATGACGGTCACCTGGCCCGCAAAGATCACTGACAAGGGCGGCAAGCGCGACCAGTTCCTGCACGTGATTGATGTGATGCCGACAATCCTGGAAGCAGTCGGAATCACGGCTCCGCAATCCGTTGACGGGATCACGCAGGCCCCGATAGACGGCAAAAGCTTTGCCTATCTTTTCGATGCCAAGAACGCCGATGCGCCACCACCGCGAGATACTCAGTATTTTGAAATGATGGGGCAATGGGGACTGTGGCACGATGGCTGGTTCCTCGGAACCAAAGTGAACCGGGCACCATGGGAAGGCTTTGCGACGCCCAATCCCGATCCATTGAACAACCAGGTGTTCGAGCTTTACAATCTGAAGGACGACCCGACGCAGAGCACGGATATTGCGGCGGCTCACCCGGACATGGTGCAAAAACTGAGGGAGACTTTTATCCGGGAGGCCACGAAGTACCAGGTCTTCCCTCTGGACGCTTCGGTCGCCGCACGGATGGCGGCACCGCGTCCGAACATCACCGCCGGTCGCGACGAGTTTGTCTATACAAGCCCGATGGTCGGGCTGCCTCAGGGCGACTCCCCGTTGCTGCTCAATACGTCCTATACGATTACCGCTGAACTTGATGTGCCTCAAAGTGGCGCCGAAGGCATGATTCTGACGTCCGGCGGGCGGTTCGCGGGGTACGGCTTCTACCTTCTGGAAGGCAAGCCGGTGTTCCTGTGGAACATGCTCGACCTCAACCGTATCAAATGGGAGGGCAAGGAGGCGCTAAGCCCGGGCAAGCACACCGTCGAGTTTGATTTCGTCTATGACGGGATCGGCAATGGGACACTCGCCTACAACAACCTCAGCGGGGTCGGTCAACCGGGAACCGGAACCCTCAAGGTGGATGGCGACGTGGTCGACACCAAAAAGATGGACAAGACCATTCCGATCATCCTCCAATGGGACGAGTCGTTCGACATCGGTTCGGACACGCTGACGGGTGTGAACGATGCCGACTACAAACCACCCTTTAGCCTGACTGCCAAGCTCGAAAAGCTGACCGTAAGAGTAGACCGGCCCCAGCTTTCCGATGCCGACAAGGTGAAACTGCAGGCAGCACTGCAGAAGGCCAGTGATTGAACATCAAGACCGCTAAGTTGCGGAATTCGGTCTCCGGCGCCCCTTGGGTCGGTCGGGGACCAAGCATGACCGGTGGATCGCCGAGGCTCTATGTGATCATCCGGGATGGAACAATTAAGTAAGTCCGCTTCCGGATAATGCGCCCCTCGCTCTTGCACCTGCAGCGAATTCACACTTTCCGCCCTTTGCGTGGCGGCGACCCCACTCCGTCATAGCTGAAAGGTCAATCCGGGTCGGCGGCGGTGGGGCATATGCTCTGCGGCCATAGGGCGGTCCTTCTGAGTTTAGGAAAGATTGGCAAGGCCGTCACTCTTAGGCAGCCCACTCCGCGAGAATGTCAGCCTGGCTTGTAATGAAGCAATATGGACCACGGCCACGATTGAACTGGAACAGAATCCAGAGCGTTGCGAGAATGCATCTGTTCGGGGCAACTCATTTCTTCTGCACCGTGGTTCCGTATTGCTTCCAGCGAACCGAAACACGCGATGGTCCATATTTGGACATCGCGCAATCAGTTGAACTCAAAGAAAAAAGTGGTGAGCCGTGCAGGATTCGAACCTGCGACCCACTGATTAAAAGTCAGTTGCTCTACCAACTGAGCTAACGGCCCACTCTTTGCGGTAACGGTTTCCCGATCCCTTGGCGCTCTCTATGCCAATTGGTCCAACGGGATCAACCACCAAAATCGCGTCATTCCGTCCAAATCGCAATTTCTTGGACCCGAACATGGCGGCCTTCCTAGAAAAGTCATCGGGCGGGGTCAAGCCCCTGTTACAAGTTTCGCAATGATACTCTGGATTCGCTGCCCCGGCGGCGCTATATCCGCGCTATGCAGGACCTTCAGAACAGCGGTTTGCCCTTCATGAAAATGCACGGGCTGGGAAATGACTTTGTCGTTGTGGACGCGCGCGCCCATGCGCATCAGGTGACCCCGGCCCTGGCGCAGGCCGTGGCCGACCGCCATTGCGGCATCGGTTTCGATCAGCTTGCCGTCATCACACCGGGCACGGGAGATGCCCATCTGACCTTTTACAATGCCGACGGCTCGACCTCGGCGGCCTGTGGCAATGCCACCCGCTGCATCGCGCGCATGCTGATCGTGCAAACCGGGAAAACCGAACTGACCCTGACCACCGACCGCGGCACGCTCTTGGCATGCGATGCGGGCGACGGGCTGACCTCGGTCAACATGGGTCAGCCGCAGCTGGACTGGCGCGACATTCCGCTGGCCGAGGAAATGGACACGCTGGAACTGCCGATCGAGGGCGGCCCCACCGCCACCGGCATGGGCAACCCCCACTGCACCTTTTTTGTACCCGACGCCGAGGCGATCCCGCTGTCCGAGTTCGGCGCGCGCTATGAACATCACCCGCTGTATCCACAGCGCACCAACGTGCAGGTGGCCCAGATCATCGGCCCCGACCACATCCGCATGCGGGTATGGGAGCGCGGCGTCGGCATCACGCTGGCCTCGGGCTCGTCGTCCTGTGCCACCGCCGTGGCCGCCGCCCGACGCGGGCTGACCGGGCGCGCGGTGCGTATCGACCTGGACGGCGGCACGCTGAACATCGACTGGCGCGACGACGGCGTCTGGATGACCGGCCCCACGATGCATGTCGCCTCGGGCACCCTGACGCCCGAATTCCTGGCCAGCCTCGCATGAGCGCACCCAAATTCACCACGCTGGGCTGCCGCCTGAACGCCTATGAAACCGAGGCGATGAAGGATCTGACCGCGCAGGCCGGGCTGGAAAACGCCGTCATCGTCAACACCTGCGCCGTCACCGCCGAGGCGGTGCGCAAGGCGCGTCAGGAAATCCGCAAGCTGCGGCGCGAAAACCCGCAGGCGCAGATCATCGTCACCGGCTGCGCGGCCCAGACCGAACCCGACACCTTTGCCGCCATGGCCGAAGTCAACGCCGTCATCGGCAACACCGAGAAAATGCAACCCGCCACCTGGGCGGGCCTTGCCGGGGACTTCGGCACCGAGCCGGTGCAGGTCGACGATATCATGTCGGTGACTGAAACCGCCGGCCATCTGATCGACGGCTTCGGCACCCGCAGCCGCGCCTATGTGCAGGTCCAGAACGGCTGCGATCACCGCTGCACCTTCTGCATCATCCCCTATGGGCGGGGCAATTCACGCAGCGTCCCCGCCGGTGTGGTGGTGGACCAGATCAAACGCCTGGTAGAGCGCGGCTATAACGAGGTGGTACTGACCGGTGTCGACCTGACCAGCTGGGGGGCCGACCTGCCCGCACAGCCGCGCCTGGGCGATCTGGTGCTGCGCATCCTGCGGCTGGTGCCCGACCTGCCCCGCCTGCGCATCAGCAGCATCGACAGCATCGAGGTCGACGACAATCTGATGGCCGCCATCGCCACCGAACCGCGCCTGATGCCGCACCTGCACCTGTCGCTGCAGCATGGCGACGACCTGATCCTGAAACGGATGAAACGCCGCCATCTGCGCGACGACGCCATCCGCTTTGCCGAAACCGCCCGCGCCCTGCGCCCGGACATGACATTCGGGGCCGACATCATCGCCGGTTTCCCAACCGAGACCGACGCACATTTCGAAAATTCCCTGAAACTGGTAACAGACTGCGACCTGACCTGGCTGCATGTCTTTCCCTATTCCCGCCGCGACGGCACCCCCGCCGCGCGCATTCCCAATCAGGTCGACGGCAAGACCATCAAGGCCCGCGCCGCCCGCCTGCGCGCCGCCGGCGACGCCCAGGTCACCCGCCACCTTACGGCCCAGATCGGCCTGACCCACCGCATCCTGATGGAAAACCCCCACATGGGCCGCACCGAACAATTCACCGAAGTCACCTTTGCCGCGCCCCAGCCCGAGGGCCAGATCGTCACCGCGACGATCACGGGCACCAGCGACCGCCAGCTGACGGCGTGATCCGCGCGCCCTGAAGCACAGCAGCGGCAACGACAGCCATGGCAAGAAACCGGCCTTCGCGGCGACGGGACCCTAAGTCAAAAAAGCGGACTTTACCAACCTATGCATCAGAACTCCCAAAGTCCGCTGTTGGAGGGCGTTAATATAGCGATCATTCTTCCAGTTCAGCATTCAATTTAGCAGCTAAGTTAAAGAATCTTCGCCTCACATCTTCGGCGTACGGGTTCGCTTTTTCAATAGCTTCGAAGACTTCCGGAGCATCGTTCTGGACCATAGAAATCCCCTCGCTGAGTAAGTCGAAGCTCTTTGTCGTCATGCGTGACGGCAACGGTTCCATGCTCAGCAAGACTTTTGCAATGAGATGTGTGAGGCCCTGCACAATGGCTGCGTCCCGATCATGCTCGTCGGGCGTCGTTATGATGACCTCTAGCCCAAGTTCCTTGCGAAGAAATGCTGCAAATCGGGAATGGAGCTTCCCCTGGATGGGACAAATGGCAATCTTGAGACCTCGTACACCGTCTTTTGCGCTTTGCGGGCCGAACAACGGATGCGTTGCTATGATGTTAACATCGTCAGGCAACAACCGTTTCATGATCTCAGAAGGTTGCGTTTTGACTGACCCAACATCGACTATGATAGCCCCGGGGCGACAGACCGCGGCAATCGACGTCACGACGCGTTCAAAAGTTGCAACCGGTGATGCGATAACAACGATATCGCTTTGCGACACCACATTGAGAGGTCCCGAGGAAACTCCAAATTCCGCGGCAACATCCGCAGGAATTGGTGACGGATCATACGCAATCAACTCGAAGTACGCATGCAAATGCAGGCCGATCAGCTGACCAAATGCCCCGAATCCAATGATTCCGAGGGTCTTTCGAGTTTTTCTGGTATTCTGTCTATTCATGTCCATGACCTCTTAAGTTGCCACCCGGCAGAAGGTCATGCTTTGTGAAGACCGCTGTCAGAGCAGCGGAAATTTCACGATGAAGTGCCCGCAGCTATCCAAGCCGGAGGTAATAGTCCTGCATTGAAAAAAACGGTTTCATCATGCGCAACGGTGTAGAGTAGCAAGAAGGGCCAGGTCAACCAATTGCACTTATCGGTCGTTCGAAACGGGCGCAGCATTTGGAGCTCTGGGCTCGTTCCCGCCTTCCGCCATAAATTTCCCCGAGGTCCGGACAGAACCCCTTCCGACGGTGGGTGCGGGCGCGTCTTCCGGTCACCGCCTTTGACACCTGCCTCCGGCTCTTAGCGCTCGGGCAGGATTCTGGTCCGCACGGTGGGTTAACCGACTGATTCCGCCCAAATCCGCCCGCTGCGTATGTACCCGGTATGTACGCCTGCCATACTCGTCATCCTCAGCAAAACAAGGGGGGTTAACGCCGGAATCCGGCGATCTTCTGTTGCGTCCGCTCCGCGCAAACGAAAACCCCCGCGCCGGGGCACGGGGGTCAACACGTCAGAAAGGTCGATGCGATCAGCTGGTCTTCTTGCCCTTGATCGGCGCCCAGATCCGCTTGTTGGTCAGGTACAGCAGTACCGACAGAACCGTCAGAAACAGCACCCCGACAAAGCCCGCCTGTTTGCGCGCCATCATCTTGGGTTCGGCGGCCCACATCAGGAACGCGGCCACGTCCTGCGCCTCGTTGCGCAGATCGTTGCTGTGCCCATCGGCAAATTCGACATCCTCACCCGCCAGCGGCGGTGCCATGCTGATCCAGCCGCCGGGAAAGGCAGTGTTTTCATACAGGATCGAACCCGCTTCTTCCTTCTCCTCGCCGGTGTAGCCGTTCAGCAGCGAGGCAATGTATTCCGCGCCGCCCATGCCCTTGAACAGCTGGTTCATCCCCAGCCCGTAGGGGCCGTGAAACCCGGCACGGGCCTTGGCCATCATGCTCAGATCCGGCGCCCCCGCAGCGGTGTTGGCCGGGAAATGATCCACCGGGATAGCCGGGCGGTCGTCTTCCAGTTCCGGGTCATAAACCGAGAAATTCTCAGCCGCATAGGCACGGACCTGATCGGCAGGCAGCTGTGGCCCGCCTTCGTCGCCCAGGGTCCGCAGCGGCACGTATTTCAGACCGTGGCAGGCCGCGCAGACCTCGGTATAGATCTGTAGACCGCGCTGCAGCTGGTTCTGGTCGTAGGTGCCGAACGGGCCTTCGAACGAGAACGCGAAATCCTCGATATGCTGTTCGCCACCTGCCGCCATGGCGGCAGGTGCAAGCGCGACGGCAAAGGCGGCACTGATTGCAAGTTTCTTGAACATCTGTCCCGATCCTTTTCTTACTCGGCGGGCGCTGCGGCGGCGTCGCTGCCAGCCTCAGCCTTCTTGCCGTAATGCGCCTCGAAATCCTCTTCGATGGTCGCAGGCGGCGTGTCCGGCTTTTCGATCACACCCAGCAGCGGCAGGATCACCAGGAAGTAGGCGAACCAATAGGCCGACGCGATCAATGCAAAGCTGGCATAGGGTTCCTCGGCGGGCATTGCCCCCAGCCACATCAGCGCGACAAAGTCGATCACCAGCAGCCAGAACCACCACTTGAACATCGGACGATAGCGGCCCGACCGCACGCTGGACGTATCCAGCCACGGTACCAGCGCCATCACCGCAATCGCACCGAACATGGCCAGCACGCCGAAGAACTTGGCGTCAACGATACCGCCGGTCACGAAGGACGCGATCTGAACGACCCAGACTTCCGAAGTAAAGGCCCGCAGAATGGCATAGAACGGCAGGTAGTACCATTCCGGAACAATATGCGCAGGGGTCACCAGCGGGTTGGCTTCGATATAGTTGTCCGGGTGGCCAAGATAGTTCGGCATGAACCCGACCACAGCCCAGAAGATCGCCAGAATCACCGCCAGGGCGAACAGATCCTTGATCACGAAATAGGGCCAGAACGGAACCGTGTCCTTTTCCGCCTCGGCTTTGGATCCACGGCGCACCTCGACCCCGGTGGGGTTGTTGTTGCCGGTGGTATGGAAGGCCCAGATATGCACCGCGACCAGCGCGGCGATCACAAAGGGCAGCAGGTAGTGCAGGCTGAAAAAGCGGTTCAGCGTGGCATTGTCGACAGCCGGTCCGCCCAGCAGCCAGGTTTGCAACGGCTCGCCGATAAAGGGGATGGCGCCAAACAGGCCGGTGATCACGGTTGCACCCCAGAACGACATCTGACCCCAGGGCAGAACATAGCCCAAGAAGCCGGTCGCCATCATCGCCAGATAGATCAGCATACCGATGATCCAGGTGATTTCGCGCGGGGATTTGTAGGACCCGTAATACAGGCCACGGAAAATGTGGATGTAGACGGCCACAAAGAACAGCGATGCACCGTTGGCATGCAGATACCGAAGCATATAGCCGCCGTTCACATTGCGCATGATGTGTTCGATGCTGGCAAATGCCATGTCCACATGCGGCGTATAATGCATCACCAGAACGATGCCGGTGATGATCTGCAGCACCAGACAGAAGGTCAGGATGATGCCCCAGATCCACATCCAGTTCAGGTTCTTGGGCGTGGGGATCATGATCGTGTCATACAACAGACCCACGATAGGCAGGCGGCTATGCAGCCACTTTTCACCACCGGTCTTGGGTTCGTAATGATCGTGCGGAATTCCGGCCATTTTATGTTTCCTTATCCCAGTTTGATCATGGTGTCGTCAGAGAACGACGCGACCGGAATGTGCAGGTTTTGCGGTGCCGGTCCTTTGCGGATGCGGCCAGCCGTATCATAGTGCGATCCGTGGCAGGGGCAGAACCAGCCTCCGAAATCGCCCGATCCCTCACCGATGGGAACACAGCCCAGGTGGGTACAGACACCGATCATCACCAGCCACTCTTCGCGGTCGCCGATAACACGGTTACCGTCAGACGCGTCGGTGCCCGGCTTGTTCGGGTTTTCCGAGGTGGTATCGATCAGCTCGTCAATTGGGACGGCCTTGGCGGCGTCAATCTCTTCCTGTGTGCGGTGCCGGATAAAGACCGGCTTGCCCAGGTATTTCACGGTCAGCTGAGTTCCGACATCGACATCCGAGATGTCGACGAGAATCGAGGACAAGGCCTGTACATCTGCGGACGGGTTCATCTGGTTGACCAGCGGCCAGACGGCGGCCCCTGTTGCGACAACTCCGGCGCCAGCGGTGGCATAGTAGAGGAAGTCTCTCCGGGTGCCTTCGTGATCTTCTGCGTGGGACACGAGGTTTACTCCAATTCCTGGGCCCTGAGACGGGCAAACGTGCATAAGGGCCGCAGACTGGTGCGGCTTCTCATGGCGGGTATTACCGAGGTCGATTTGGTTCGTCCAGCGGTCATAGGCGCGCAGGAGCTCGCTACTGTGCGCCTGTGTCGCAACTGCGTCGCTTTAAATACACTCATGCCGTCCCCAAATACCTCCGATGGCGTATTTTTCGCCCCTGTCATGCCACCGGCGGGCGGGTGGCCTGCATGCTCGGACGTGATTCGAACCCGGCGAACCACTCTGCCAGCCCCGCATTGTCCTTGCGCCAATCCCGCTGTGGATGGCGAAAATCGACATAGGCCAGCGCACAGGCAACCGAGATATGGCCCATGTCCAGGGCACCGGACAGGTGGCTGATCCAGCGCCCGTTCAGGACCGAAACCGCCCGCGCGATCTTGGCCCATTGCGCTTCGATCCATTGGCTCGATTGCTGCTCGGGCGGGCGCAGGCGGGTTTCATAGGTCATCGACACCGCGCACTCCATGATGCCGTCGCCGGTGGCCTCGAGTGTCAGAGCCTCCCAGCGGCGCGCGCCCGACGGGTACAGCGCCCCGGCGAACCGGTCGTCGAGATAGGCACAGATCACCCGGCTGTCATAGAGTGTCGGGCCGTCCGACCGCTCCAGAGCCGGAATCTTGCCCAGCGGATTGCTCGCGATCAGGACTTCGGACGAGTCGAATGCCGTGGTTGCCACCGGTTCGAGCGCAACCGCGTCGGTTTTCTGCAATTCATGCAGAAGGACACACACCTTGCGGACAAAGGGCGATGCGGGCGAGTGGTACAGTTTCATGGAGCGTTCCCGTGCAGTGACCGCGTGACCCTAGCACGGATGTCAGCCCTGTCCACCGGCCCCACGCATGAGCGCCGCCAACAGGCGCGGCTCGGCCCCGATGCCATGTGCCTCGACCTGATCCGCCGCCGCCTGACGTACTGCGTCGGGCTTGTTCTGACTCAGCTTCCAGGTGCCATCCACATCCGTGACCTGCATTCGGCACGGCACGATCAACCGCATCATCCGCTCCAGCGCGGTTTCGTCCATCTTGCCGGTGGTCCATGGCGGCTTGGGTGCAAGCCGATCCTCAAACAGCGCCGATTGCCGGTCCAGCAGATCGCGCAATTCCGTTTGCGGACGCCGTTCCAGCACCCCGGTCAGATGCACGGCGATATAGTTCCATGTCGGCACCTGATCCACGATCCCGTACCAGTCCGGCGAGACATAGGCATCCGGCCCGCTGACCGCGATCCTTGCCGCCAACGGGGTATCCAGCGCGCGCGCCATCGGATTGCTGCGCACCAGATGCAGGTCCACAGTCGTCCCCTCCAGCAGAAAGGGCACATGCGACAGCATGGGCGCGCCGTCGCCTTGGACTGACAGCACGCCAAATGCCCGTTCTCGTGCAAAGGCCAGGTTGCCTTTTGCCTCTGCCGTATGAAAAACCGGGTTAGGATGCATTGCGTCTCTCCATCGCTTCTACAGGCTCTTGCAGAAACCTGAGGATATTGGCAAGACTGACACCGTTCTCAGGGCGGGGCGAAACTCCCCACCGGCGGTATGCAGATCCGATCTGCGAGCCCGCGAGCGCAACGGGGTTCGTACTGGAAATCCGTTGGTCAGCAGATCTGGTGAGACGCCAGAGCCGACGGTTACAGTCCGGATGAAAGAGGACGAGCATGCGTGCCGCGCCAGCGGTACGAATGCCCGTGATCGCCTTGGGTGAACGTGTCGCAACCAAAGGAGATCACCGATGACACTCACCCGCTATGCCTTTGCCAAGGCCCAATGGCATGCCGATATCGTCGACCGCGCGCTGACCGGGTTTTGCGACCTCATCCCCGCCGCGCAGGTCGATGTCTTCGACGTGCCAGGCGCATTTGAGCTGCCGCTGATGGCACGCGACCTGGCAATGACCGGGCGCTATGGTGCCGTCGCCTGTGCCGCGTTTGTGGTCGATGGCGGCATCTATCGTCACGACTTTGTCGCCCAGGCGGTTGTCGATGGCCTGATGCGCGCGGGGCTGGACAGCGGGGTGCCGGTTCTGTCCGTGTCCCTGACCCCGCACCACTATCAGGACACCGACCATCACAACGCGATCTACCGGGCACATTTTGTCGAAAAGGGACGCGAAGCCGCCCGCGCCGCACTGGCCATCACAGAATCGCGCGCGCAAATCGCGGCCTAACCCAGATAGTCGCGCAACGCCGGGGGCGGGTTGTCCAACAGCCCGCCCGTTTCCTGCGGCGGATGCGCCATCCCGCCTTCGACCAGGACCACCTGATCGGCAATACGGCGGGCATCTTCGGGGGCGTGGCTGACCATCAACAGGGTCGCACCGCTTTCGCGCACCAGCTCATCCACCAGATCCAGCATCTCGTTCTTCAACGCCGGCCCCAGCGCGGCAAAGGGTTCGTCCAGCAACAACAGCGGCCGCGCCTGCACCAGAACCCGCGCCAGCGCCGCGCGGCTTTGTTGCCCCCCCGACAACTCGGCCGGTTTGCGATCTGCCATCGAGGCCAACCCGACCCGCGAAATTGCATTTGACACCTGTTCAGACTGTGCGGCAGTCAGCCGCAGATCCGGGTTCAGCCCCAGACCGACATTCTGCGCCACGCTCAGATGCGGGAACAGATTGCCGTCCTGAAACAGCATCGCGACCGGTCGCTTGCCCGGTTCAACGGCGTTCAGCACGTCGCCGCGCCACACCAATCGTCCGCGCACCACCGGGTGAAATCCCGCAATCGCACCGATCAGGGTCGACTTCCCGGCACCGGACGGTCCGATCACAGCGATTTTCCGCTCCGCGGGCACCACGAAATCCGCACGCATCAGAAAGCCACCATTGTCGATTTCGAGCTGTTCAAGCTTCAGCATGCCACCGCCCTCCGCGATCCAGACTCCAGAACAACGCCATCGACAGCATCAGCAGCAACAACGCCGCACCGGCGGCCGCCTGCATCTGATAGGCCCCCATCAATCGATACACCTGCAATGGCAGCGTCGCCCGCTCGGGGTCGGCGAACAGCGCGATCACGCCCAGATCGCCCATCGACAACGCCGCCGACAGCCCTGCTGCAAAGCCGATCTGCGCTCGCATCCGGGGCAACAGGACGCGGCGCAGGAACGGTCCACCCGCCATGTCCAAAGACAGCGCCAGCGGCCCATACCGCGTCACAACCTGCCGCGCACGCGGCACCAGAATACGCAGCGCAAAGGGCAAGGCCATCACCGCATTGACCAATGCCGTCACCGGCAGGGCCAGCGCAAACGGGTCGGCCAACGGGTACAGGATCACGAACAGCCCGGTCCCGATGACCAGCGGCGACGCAGCCAGGCCCAACAGCCCGGCCAGTTCCACCAACCGTGCCCGCCCCAATGCGACGGCAATCGCCATCGGGATCGCAAGCGCCAGGGTCGCACCTGTGCTGAGCACGGCAACCAACAGCGAATTCATCGTCGCCACAAAAACCGACCCGGGCAAAAGAGCAAGGCCCGGCACGCCAGCCATCACAATGGCCGCCAAGGGCATCAACAGGAACAGCGTCACCGTTCCGATGATGCCACCATCCATCAACCGCGCACCGGTGCTGTTCGCATCCCACCGCTGAACCGGGCGATCCAGTCCGCTGCCGAACCCTTCGCCCTGCGCCGCCCGCAACGCAATGAGCGCGGCGCATCCGGTCAGTACAATCTGAACACAGGACAACATCGCCGCCCGGGCCAGATCGAAATCGAACCGGAAAGCCTGATAGATCGCCAACTCGATGGTCGTCGCCTTGGGGCCTCCGCCAAGCGTCAGAGCCACCGCAAAGCTGGTCAGACAAATCGCAAAGATCACCGCCAGCACGCTGGGCACGATACGCAGCAGCATCGGCCACTCCAGCAACCGCCATATGGCCCGCGACCCCGCGCCCAGCTGTGCCGCCAATCGAAACCGTTCCGCCGGAATTTCCTGCCAGCCCTGCAAAATCAGCCGGGTCGCCAGCGGCAGGTTAAAAAACACATGCGCCACCACAACCCCGTGCAACCCATAGATCGACACCGGCGGCAACCCGACCCATCCCAGCGCCATGCTGATCCAGCCATTGCGCCCGAACACGGCCAGCAGCCCCAGCACCGCAACAATCACCGGCAAGATAAACGGCGCGCCCAGCAGCGCGATCAACAGACGCCGTCCCATGAAACGCCGCCGCGCCAGGGCGCGGGCCAGCGGAACCGCCAGCGCCACACTGAACAGGGCCGACAACGCCGCCTGCCCCGCCGTGAACCGCACTGCCGCCCAGTCTGACGCTCCCATCCCGCGCCCGCTCTCGGCGCGCAAGGCAACGGCAAGCAAAGCGCCCAGGATCAGCGCAGCCACCAGAGCCGCCGCACCAAGTCCGGAGCCGGACGTTATTGGCTGAGCGCGCTCAGCCATTCCGCCAGTGCCTCATCGCGCAGGCCCGCAGCCTCGGCAGCGGGGACCAGCAGCGCCTTGTCGGGCTGCACCAGCGTTTCGAATCCATCCGGCAGCCCCCCCGCCGGCGTGACCGCCGGGTACATCCAGTTGGTGGTCGGAATTACAGACTGGAACGCATCGGAAACGACAAATTGCAGAAACGCTTCGGCCAGTTCGGGTTGATCGCTGTTGGCCAACCGCGCGGCGACCTCGATCTGCAGGTAATGCCCCTCGTCAAACTCCGCGGCCGCCTTGCCATCGTCCCCTTCGGCGATCAGGTGATAGGCGGGCGAGGTGGTATAGGATAACACCATGTCTGCCTCGCCATCCAGAAACAGGCCGTAGGATTCGCTCCAACCCTTGGTCACGGTAACGATATTGTCGGCCAGATCCGCCCAGATTTCCGGAGCCTCGTCGCCATAGGCCGATTTGACCCACAACAACAGCCCCAGACCGGGCGTCGAGGATCGCGGATCCTGAATGACGATCTTGGTATCGCTGGCCGCAAGCGCCTTGAAATCGCCCGGCACGTCCGTGTCGGCATTGTGGACAAAAGCAAAATAACCCCAGTCATAAGGTACAAACGTGCCGTCCGACCACGCCAGTGGCAAATCGTAATCTGCGGTCACACCACTAGGCGCGAACAGCCCGGTGTCCTGTGCCGCCTGCGTCAGGTTGGTGTCCAGCCCCAGCACGATATCGGCATCGCTGCGCGCGCCCTCCAGCCTGAGCCGCGCCAGCAGAGCCGCACCGTCCCCTGCACCGACCAGTTTCACGTCGCAGCCACAGGTTTCCTCGAACGCTTTCTCGATCACCGGGCCGGGACCCCATTCGGAAACAAAGCTGTCATAGGTATAAACGGTCAGTTCCGGTGTCTCGGCGTTGGCCGCCGTGGCACAGAAAACGCCCGCTGCAATCGCAAGATACTTCATGGCATCCTCCTATTGCGGCGACAGGGCAAGGATGGAGGCTGATCCAGACCTTCCCTACGCCGGTGTTAGCCGGGTCAGGTTCAACGGGTCCGCGTCAGCGTCTCAGCCAATCAAGGCTCCCCGAGGTGGGACGACACCTAGTTCGCGCCACTTGGTTTGACAAGTACCCACCTCTTCCTCTTGCCCGAAATACTCCGGGGGAGTCGCCCGCAGGGCGGCGGGGGCAGCGCCCCACTTCGCGACAATCGCTTGCGGCATATCCATCCCGCCGCTAAGCACAGGCGCAAAAGGAGTTCTCCCATGTCGATCAACAGTTTTGGCCACCTGTTTCGCGTCACCACATGGGGCGAAAGCCATGGTCCTGCCATCGGGGCCACCGTTGACGGTTGCCCGCCGGGCGTTGCAGTTGACGAAGCGATGATCCAGCATTGGCTGGACCGGCGCAAACCGGGCCAGAACAAATACACCACTCAGCGCCGTGAACCGGACCAAGTCCGCATTCTGTCCGGCGTGTTTGAAGGAATCACCACCGGCACTCCGGTGCAGCTAATGATCGAGAACACCGACCAGCGCAGCAAGGATTACGGCGATATCAAGGATAAGTTCCGCCCCGGTCACGCCGATATCACATACTACCAGAAATACGGCATCCGGGACTATCGCGGCGGCGGACGCTCCTCGGCCCGTGAAACGGCTTCGCGCGTCGCTGCCGGCGGCTTGGCACGCGAGGCGATCAAGACCCTGGCCCCCGACCTCCGGATTACCGGTTACATGGTTCAGATGGGGCCGCATCAGATCGACCGCGACCGGTTCGACTGGAACCAGATCGAACAAAACCCGTTCTGGGTGCCGGATGCCAATGCGGCGATGAAATGGGCCGATTACCTCGACAGCCTGCGCAAATCCGGCAGCTCGGTCGGTGCCGTCGTCGAAGTCACCGCCCGCAACGTCCCGCCGGGATTGGGCGCGCCGGTTTATGGCAAGCTGGACACCGATCTTGCCGCCGCCATGATGAGCATCAACGCCGTCAAAGGTGTCGAGATCGGCGAAGGCATGTCCGCCGCAATGCTGACCGGCGAAGCGAATGCCGACGAAATCTTTATGGGCAATGACGGCAAGCCGGCCTATTCCAGCAACCACGCGGGCGGAATTCTGGGTGGTATCAGCACCGGGCAGGACGTTGTGGTGCGTTTTGCCGTCAAGCCGACAAGTTCCATCCTGACCCCGCGCAAGACAATCACCAAGGCGGGGGCCGAAACCGAAATCATCACCAAAGGCCGCCATGATCCCTGCGTGGGCATCCGCGCGGTGCCGGTTGGCGAAGCGATGATGGCCTGTGTGCTTCTGGACCACATGCTGTTGCATCGCGGTCAGGTCGGCAAGAATCGCGGCCGGGTCGGCTGAAACACATCCTTCCGGCGCATCTGTTCCCGGCCTCTTCAACATATCGCGCGACACCATGAATCCTCCTCCGGCACGCCGGAGGAGAAAACTGGATGCGCGGGTCCGGCTGAAATCTGGCCGGGCCCCGGGAATACAGAGACAGGCGCATCGTTTCTGAGTGCTGAGCCTCCTATCGGAGCGGCGTGGACCGGAAAATAGCTGGAGGCACCTGGCACCCACGCCTCCGATGGAAAGCCGATGAACGTCGTCCAATGGGTTGCCTGCTCGGAACAGGAGTACCAAAAAGTCGTTACACCGAGTCCGGCGGAAGCATGGGACGGCGCGATCCCACATTATGAGCGGGTGACAAACGGTATGAAATACAAGGCTCGATGCTCACTCGAGGCTGATCTACCGACCCATGCTCTCTGAGCGGCTTGCTCGGATTGGTCCAAACGAGATTGAACCGTCGCCGCCCATTGCGGCGGCTTGTCTTTTGCCGGGCAAAGGCGCAAACCACTGTGCATGGTGAAAACCTTAACATCGCATCGACCCGGACTCGCTGTCGTGCTGAAACTCAGCGCGATCTTTCTGTTCACAATCATGTCCGCGCTGATCAAGGCCACTGCGGATGACGTGCCACCGGGCGAGGCCGTGTTTTTTCGCTCGTTTTTTGCCATTCCGGTGATTCTGATCTGGTTGATTGCACAAGGGCAACTGCGCCAGGGATTGCTGACCAAAAATCCGATGGGGCATTTCTGGCGCGGTCTTCTGGGCACCTGCGCGATGGCCATGACATTTGCCGGTCTGGGGCTTTTGCCCCTGCCCGAAGTTACCGCCATCGGCTATGCCACCCCGATTTTCACCGTGATCCTGGCCGCCGTGATGCTGGGTGAAACGATCCGGCTGATCCGGATTTCGGCGGTTCTCGTCGGCCTGGTTGGCGTACTGATCATGGTCTGGCCCCGCCTGGGCGGCGATGCAGGCCTGGCGGATGGGGCACCACTGGGGGCAATGTTGATCCTGGGCGCGACCATGGCGCGCGCGCTGGTACAAATCCACATCCGACAACTGGTGCAAACAGAACACACAGCCGCCATCGTTTTTTATTTCTCGGCCATTGCTTCGGCGATCTCGCTGCTGACCCTTCCCTTTGGTTGGGCCATACCGGATGCGGGCACCCTTGCGTTGCTGGTGTCGGCAGGGTTGATCGGCGGGGTGGCCCAAATCCTCGTTACATCCTCCTATCGCTTTGGCCCCGCATCGATGCTCGCCCCCTATGACTATGCCTCGATGATCTTTGCCATCGTCATCGGCTATGTCTGGTTCGGAGAATTGCCGACCACGGTCATGCTGATCGGTGCCGCGCTGGTGATTGGGGGCAATATCCTGGTGATCTGGCGCGAGCATCAACTCGGGCTGGAACGCGGCAAGGCCCGTTCGGTTACGGATCCCAAAAGCTGACACGAATCCATGGCCCCATGGGTGCAGAAAGACCCCGGAACATTTCCGGGGCCTTTCTGTCTGCGACTGTGATCGGTCGGTCAGAACGCGGCAGAGACCGGATCCAGGGTTACGGACCACAGTTCGGTATCCGCGCGGTCCATCAGCCGCACTGTCATCTGTTGCGTCGCTCCGTCGATGTCCACGATACCAAAGAACTGCAGACCGGCGCTGGGGGGCAGGTTCACGCCCTGCTCCTCGGTTGGGGCCTTGACGTATTTCACCTCCGGACCAAAGGTCGCGTCCAGCGCGTTAGGGCCGAACGTGCCCGCATGCAGCGGACCGGATACGAACTCCCAAAACGGTTCGAAATCCTGGAACTGGGCCTTGTTGGGGTCATAGTAATGGGCCGCAGTATAGTGCACGTCGGCGGTAAACCAGACCGTATTGGTGATGCCGGCGGACTTGATGAACCGCAGCAATTCAGCGATTTCCATCTCGCGCCCCTTGGCCGCCCCATCGTCGGCATTGGCAACGGCTTCGAACTTGGTGTCGCCATCGCGCACCACCAGGCCAATAGGCATATCCGACGCGATCACCTTCCAGGTGGCGCGGGACTGGGCCAGTTCGCGCTTGAGCCAGGCCATCTGTTCCTGTCCCAGTATCCGGGTGGCGTCGGACATTTCAGTCTGGAGATTTTCGGTGTTGCCGCCGCGATAGCTGCGCAGGTCCAGAAAGAAAACGTCCAGCGTCGGACCATAGGCGATCTTGCGATAGACCCGGCCCGGCTCTTGCGGAGTAAAGCGGATCGGGGTCATTTCGTGAAAGGCACGGGCCGCGCGCGATTGCAGCACGAAGGCCGATTTTTCAGTATATCGGTCATCCGCCGTCAGATCCTTGGTGGACGACCAGTTGTTGACCACCTCGTGATCATCCCACTGAAAATAGGTCGGCACGATGGCGTTCAGCGCACGCACGTGTTCGTCCATCATGTTGTATTTCCACTGACCCCGGAATTCATCCAGGGTTTCGGCAACCTTGCGCTTTTCGTCGATCAGAACCGTGTTGTTCCAGGTCGTGCCATCGGCCAGGTCGACCTGGTCCTGCATCGCGCCGTCGGCATAGATCGTGTCGCCCGAGTGGATGAAGAAATCCGGCTGGTGGCGGGCCATGGTCGCATAGGTTGCCATGCCATCCTCATCAATACCCCAGCCCTGACCGGCAGTATCCCCGGACCAGACGAACCGCACATCACGGCGCGCGGACGGCGCGGTGCGGAAGCGCCCGACAAGAGGTTCGCTTACCGCGTTGATGTCGTTCAGATCGGCAGCGGTAAAGCGATAGAAGATATCCTGATCCGAAGGCAGCCCGTCCACCAGCCGCTTGACGGTCATGTCGCTGGTCGGAATCGCATCCAGCGACGCCAGGCGGCGCACGTTTTCAAAGCTCTCGGTGGTCGAGACCTCCATCGTCACACGGGCGGGACGATCGGTGCGGGTCCATATCATGCCGCTGGACATGTCGACATCGCCGGACTGAACGCCGTGGGTAAAGACCGGGCGCGCCGCGGCACGGCTGATCGCGGGCAGGGCCAGGCTGGCGGCAAACGCGGTGCCACCGGCCAGGACGGCGCGGCGAGAAGGACGGATGAGTTTTGTCATGGCTGCTATCCTTGCTTGACAGTATAGCCCGGCAAGAACAGCAGCCATGTAATACTTTGTCGGCGGCCGCATGAAAGATTTGCAACATTCGAAACGCGACGCAGCCACCTGACGATCAGGCGCGCACCAGCTTTTCGTATCCCAGCGCGATGTCGCGGGTCAGCGCGCCAACTTCAAAATTGTAATCGCCGATCTGACCCACCGGTGTGACCTCGGCGGCCGTACCCGTCAGCCAGCATTGCTCAAAGCCTTCCAGCTCTTCCGGCATGATATGGCGCTCGTGCACTTTGATCTGGCGATCCTTCAACATGCCAATCACGGTCTGCCGGGTAATGCCGTTCAGGAAACAATCGGGATCCGGTGTGTGCACCTCGCCATCCTTGACAAAGAATATGTTTGCCCCGGTCGCCTCGGCGACATATCCGCGATAGTCGAACATCATCGCATCCGAGCATCCCTTGGCTTCGGCCGCGTGTTTGGACATGGTGCAGATCATATACAGACCGGCTGCTTTGGCATGGCTGGGAATGGTTTCCGGACTGGGACGTTTCCATTTCGAAATATCAAGCTTGGCGCCCTTCATCTTGGCATCGCCGTAATAGGCACCCCATTCCCAGGCTGCGATCGCCATACGTACCGGATTGCGCGCGCTGGCAACTCCCATGTCTTCGCCAACGCCGCGCCACGCAACGGCGCGAACATAGGCATCGGTCAGCCCGCTGGCAGCCAGAACCTCGACCTTGGCGGCTTCGATCTCGTCAACGGTATAGGGAATCTCGAAATCGATCAGATTGGCCGATCTGCGCAGACGTTCGGAATGTTGGCGCGATTTGAAGATCTTGCCATTGTAGGCCCGCTCACCTTCGAACACCGAACTGGCATAGTGCATGGCATGGGTCAGGATGTGCACGTTCGCATCCCGCCAGTTGATCATTTGCCCATCCATCCAGATTTGGCCGTCACGGTCGTCATATCCCGACATCATTCTTACTCCTGCGAAGCTAGAGATTTTCATTTATTGCGGTATTATGTCCACTTCGGACATAATATTACGCCAAAACTGCAATTCGATACCGCTTCGCCCTTGGAATGTCAACAAGGCTGACGTATGCTGAAACAAACTAGGGATGAGGTCGACAATGTCCGACGGACGCGCTGCGCAGATCTATGGCGGTGAAAGCCTGCTGTTTCTGACAGACGAACAATTGCGGCAGGGCATCGAAGCCATGTTCTTTGCCTATCGCGGCTTTACCGCCGATCCCGACCGTATTTTGGCGGATATGGCCTATGGGCGGGCGCATCACCGCGCGATACACTTCATTAACCGCGCCCCCGGCACGACAGTCAACAACCTGCTCGCCATTCTGGGGGTGACCAAGCAATCGCTGAACCGGGTGCTGCGCACACTCGTGGCCGATGGGCTGGTGGAAAGCCGCGTCGGGACCAGCGACAAACGCGAACGTCATCTGTTCCTGACCGAAGCCGGCCAGTCACTTGAGAGCCAACTGAGCGATGCGCAGCGCGCCCGCATGCGGGCCGCCTTTCGCGATGCTGGTCCCGAAGCCGTGGCCGGTTTCAAACAGGTGCTCGAAGCGATGATGGACACCGACATGCGGCGCGCCTATGTCAAACTGCGGGATGGTTCGTGATGGCTGACCTCGATGCGCATCTTCTGATCGTCGACGATGACGAACGCATTCGCGAACTGCTCAAGAAATTCCTGATGCGACATGGGTTTCTGGTGACGGCCGCACGCGATGCCGCCCATGCCAGGCGGGTTCTGGCCGGGCTGGATTTTGACCTGATCGTGATGGATGTGATGATGCCGGGCGAAGACGGTGTCAGCCTGACACGCAGTCTTCGTGAAACCCACACGACCCCGATCCTGTTGTTGACGGCGCGCGGCGAGATCGAGAACCGGATTGCCGGGCTTGAAGCGGGGGCGGACGACTATCTGCCCAAGCCGTTCGAACCCAAGGAACTGCTGCTGCGGATCAATGCGATCCTGCGGCGCATGCCGGAAACGCCGGTCCAGGACACCGTACCAAAAATTCTACACCTGGGATCGATCCGCTATGATATCGAACGCGGCGAGATGTGGCAGGGCGACGAGCTGGTGCGACTGACCGCAACCGAAAGCCAATTGATGCGGATCTTTTCCGCCTGCCCGGGCGAACCGGTTACCCGCAACAAGCTGGTCGAGGATCTGGGCCGCGACCGCGGTCAGGCGCAAGAGCGGGCAGTGGACGTGCAAATCACCCGCCTGCGGCGCAAGATCGAAGTCGACCCCAAACAGCCGCGCTATTTGCAGACGGTGCGCGGTGCCGGCTATATGCTGGCGCCGGACTGACAGGCCAGTGCCGCCTTCGGCGAGAGTATTTTTGGCAAGAGGAAAACAGTCGTGACATCGAAAACCGCTTTGCTCACCCATGCCGATTGTCTGGCCCACGTGACCCCCGATGGACATCCCGAACAGGTGGCCCGGCTGGAGCATGTGCTGTACGCTCTGCAACCCCTTGAAGTGGCGCGCATCACTGCGCCACTGGCCGCAGACGACGATATCCTGCGCATTCACCCTGCAAGCTATCTGGCCGAGTTGCGCCGCGCATCTCCAAGCGAAGGACACCGGGCACTGGATGCCGACACATGGATGTCGCCGGGGTCGCTGGATGCGGCGTTTCGCGGCGCAGGTGCGATGGTGCGCGCGGTGGACATGGTACTGGGCGGTGAGGCCCCCAACGCCTTTGCCGCTGTTCGCCCGCCGGGCCACCACGCGGAAACGGACACGCCGATGGGGTTCTGCCTGTTCGGCAATGCGGCTCTGGGGGTCAAGCACGCGCTGGATCATCATGGGCTGAACCGCGTGGCGGTGGTGGATTTCGATGTGCATCACGGCAATGGCACTCAGGATCTGTTATGGGACGAGCCGCGCGCCCTATTGATCAGCAGCCAACAGATCCCGCTGTTCCCCGGCACCGGCCGCGCCAGTGAAACCGGGGCCCATGACAATATCCTCAATCTGCCGCTGCCACCCGAATCAGGCGGCGCGCATATGCGACGCGAATACCAGCACAAGGCCCTGCCGCGACTGCGCGACTTTGCGCCCCAGTTGATCATTATTTCTGCCGGGTTCGACGCCCATGCCGACGATCCTCTGGCGCAGCTGAATTGGAGCACCGAGGACTTTGCCTGGCTCACCGCCGAGATCTGCGAGATTGCAGCAGATGTTTGTCAGGGCCGGGTGGTCTCGACTTTGGAGGGAGGCTATGATTTGAACGCGCTGTCCGCATCCGTTCGGGCACATGTACAAGAACTGATGAAGGCCGCGACATGACCGACACCCCCGTATCCGAAATGAGCTTTGAACAAGCGATGAAAGAGTTGGAAACGGTGGTCGACCAGTTGGAACGCGGCGACGTGGCGCTGGACGCATCAATCACGCTGTATGAACGCGGGGCTGCGCTGAAGAAGCGCTGCGAAGACGAATTGAAGCGGGCCGAGGAAAAAGTTGCGGCGATCACGCTGGACGGCGACGGCAACCCGGTTGGAACCACGCCCGTCGAAGGGTTGTAAATGTTCCGCCACAGACTGGCCGATGCCGCAGGGCGGATCGAGGCACAATTTGCCCATGTTCTTGGCAAACTCGATCCCGTGCCGGTGGTGCAGGCGATGGGCTATGCGATGCGGGGCGGCAAGGGGTTGCGCGGATTTCTGGTGCTGGAAAGCGCGCGGTTGCATGGTATCGAAGCCGATCGGGCGATCTGGCCCGCCACGGCAATTGAGGCGTTGCACGCCTATTCTCTGGTACATGACGACCTGCCCTGCATGGATGACGACGACCTGCGCCGCGGCCAGGCGACGGTGCATGTCAAATGGGACGAAAGCACAGCGGTTCTGACGGGCGATGCCCTGCATAGCCTGGCCTTTGAACTGGTCAGCCATCCGAACTGTGGCCCCGCAGCGGTTCGGGCGGAGCTGACGCACAGTCTGGCCAGGGCCAGCGGCGCACAGGGCATGGTGCTGGGCCAGGCGTTGGATATCGCGGCTGAAACGGCCGATATCCCTCTTTCGCTAGACCAGATCACTGCGCTGCAATCGGGCAAGACCGGAGCACTTATTGAATGGTCGGCCTGCGCGGGCGCGCTGTTGGCACAGGCCGATCCGGAATTGCTGCGCCGATATGCGCAGGCCATGGGGCTTGCCTTTCAGATCGCCGATGACATTCTGGATGTCGAGGGTGACGCCGAAAAGGCCGGGAAACGCCTGCAAAAAGACGCCCGGGCGGGCAAGGCGACCTTTGTGTCACTGCTGGGTCTCGAGGGAGCACGAAGCCGGGCCACCGATCTGGTGGATCAGGCTTGCGATACGCTGGCACCATATGGCGCTCAGGCGGAAACCTTGCGCGACGCCGCCCGTTTCGTTATTGCGCGCGACAACTGACGCAGCCCCGCAAGGAGGCACCAATGTCCGATACACCTCAGACACCCCTGCTTGACCAGGTGGACCGGCCCGCCGACCTCAAACGGTTCAGCGATGCGCAACTGATCCAGTTGGCGGGCGAATTGCGCGCTGAAACTGTATCGGCCGTGTCGGTGACCGGTGGTCATCTTGGTGCCGGGTTGGGCGTTGTCGAGCTGACCGTGGCCCTGCATGCCGTTTTTGACGCCCCGCGCGACAAGATCATCTGGGACGTCAGCCACCAGTGTTACCCCCACAAAATCCTGACCGGACGCCGCAACCGCATTCGCACCCTGCGGATGAAAGACGGGCTGAGCGGCTTCACAAAGCGCAGCGAATCTCCTTATGACCCCTTCGGTGCCGCCCATTCCAGCACATCGATCAGCGCCGCGCTGGGGTTTTCCGTGGCGCGCGACCTCGGCGGAATGACGCCCGAAGGGTTGGGCGACGCGATTGCCGTGATCGGCGACGGCGCCATGAGCGCGGGCATGGCGTTTGAGGCAATGAACAACGCCGGGCACCTGAACAAGCGGCTGATCGTGATCCTGAACGACAACGAGATGAGCATCGCCCCCCCGGTCGGCGCCTTGTCCTCGTATCTGTCGCGGCTCTATGCCGAGGAACCGTTTCAGGACTTCAAAGCCGCCGCCAAGGGGGCGGTATCGTTGTTGCCCGAACCCTTCCGCGAAGGCGCGAAACGCGCCAAGGACATGCTCAAAGGGCTGGCCGTAGGCGGCACCCTGTTCGAAAAACTGGGATTTTCCTATGTTGGCCCGATCGACGGGCATGACATGAACCAGCTGTTGCCGGTTTTGCGCACCGTAAAGGCCCGCGCGCAGGGGCCGATCCTGATCCATGTTCTGACAAAAAAAGGCAAGGGCTACGCGCCCGCCGAACAGGCCCGCGACAAGGGTCATGCCACAGCCAAGTTCGATGTGATCACCGGCAAACAGAAAACGACTCCCAGCAATGCGCCCAGCTATACCAGCGTATTCGGTAAAACCCTCACGCAATTGGCAGGCCAGGATGACCGGATCGTCGCCGTCACCGCTGCGATGCCCGATGGCACCGGCCTGAACCTTTTCGCCGAACGCTTTCCCAGCCGCTGTTTCGATGTCGGCATCGCCGAGCAACATGGCGTGACCTTTTCTGCCGCGCTGGCGGCTGGCGGGCTGCGGCCATTCTGCACGATGTATTCCACCTTTCTGCAGCGCGGCTATGATCAGGTCGTTCACGATGTGGCCATTCAACGTCTGCCTGTGAGATTTGCGATCGACCGGGCCGGGTTGGTCGGCGCGGATGGCGCAACCCACGCCGGCAGCTATGACATTGCCTATCTGGCGAACCTGCCGGGGTTTGTGGTGATGGCAGCGGCCGATGAAGCTGAACTGATGCACATGGTCGCCACGGCGGCGGCCCATGACGACAGCCCCATCGCATTTCGATATCCCCGCGGTGAAGGCGTTGGCGTCGAATTGCCCGAACAGGGCGAGGTCCTCGCAATCGGCAAGGGTCGGATGATTCAACAGGGCAAGCGGGTTGCACTCCTGAGCTTTGGCACCCGTTTGGCCGAGATCCAGAAAGCCGCCGAAGCGCTGGCGGCGCGGGGCATCACACCCACCATAGCCGATGCCCGATTTGCCAAGCCGCTGGATCGCGACCTTATCCTGTCGCTTGCCTCCGACCACGAGGCACTGATTACCGTTGAGGAGGGTGCCGTCGGCGGATTCGGCAGCCATGTGGCCCAGCTGCTGGCCGAGGAGGGCGTGTTCGATACCGGGTTGAAATTCCGCTCGATGGTTCTGCCTGACACGTTCATTGATCAGGCCAGCCCTGCCGATATGTACGCGGTTGCCGGTATGAATGCGGCGCAAATCGAAGCCAGGGTCCTCGCGGTGTTGGGCGTGGCCACCATCGGCGAGAAACGCGCCTAGAGCGCTTCGTGCCAGACCTCGGGCTGTTGCGCATACGCGATATAGAGGGGATGTTTCGGGTGTCCTGCCTTGCTGAGACCGAGGTGGTACAAGGATTTACCGCTGCCGCGCAGCAGGGTTTCGACCTGGGGGCCACGCGCCAGATGGGCACCGTGGGTCCCCCAGGCGGCGATCACCTGATCGGCCCAATGTGCACCGGTCAAGATTGCAGCGTCATTTTCGGGACCGACTGGATCGGCAACAGCGCGCATCTTGCGTGGATCGGTATCGCGCCAGGCAAATATATTGGTCACCTGAAATGCCCCGAACCCCAGCGCGCGCGCGCGCCGTTCGCACCGTTCGACCGTCGGATCGTTTTGCACTTCGGTCGCCGTTGACGGGTTCAACATCACAAACAGGGCACGGCGGCCATCCGCATCCCAGATCCGGGTCAGGCTGTACCGGTAGCGTTCGCAGTCGGAATAGATCGCCGTCGACGGGGCGTCACCCTTGGTATGGGTTCGGGTGATCATTTCAATGCTCTGCCTCGCTCCCGGCCCATGTTCTACATGCCATCCCCGCCCCTGGCGTTGAAAACCCGGTTGGGGTGCAATTCGCCCGCCTTGTAGACCCCCACGGCCACCGCGCGACCGTCCTGCGACGCCCAGCATTCATCGCCATAGTCCACATCGGCCGCAAAAACCATACCGGGGTTGCCGTTGCGCAAACGTGCGGCCCCTTCGGGGGTACAACGCAGCTCGGGCAGGTCTGTCAGCCCCTCTTCCAATGGGCGCAGATACTGATCCAGTTTCTCGGTTCGCGCCATGGCTTCGATCTGTTCGATGCTCAGTGCATCGGCGGCGTCAAACGGACCCGACCAGACCCGGCGCAGGGACTGGACATGCCCATAACACCCCAACGCCTGCCCCAGATCGCGTGCGATGCTGCGCACATAGCCGCCTTTGCCGCAGGTCATTTCCAACGTCACGTGATCGGCATCGGGGCGATCCACCAGGATCAGCTCCTCGACCCAAAGCGGACGCGCCGCCAGTTCCATTTCTTCACCACTGCGGGCGCGTTTATAGGCCCGTTCGCCGTCGATCTTGACGGCCGAGAATTGCGGCGGCACCTGCTGGATCTCGCCGATGAAGCGGCTCAATTCTTCTTTGATCGCGGCGTCATCCGGGCGCAGATCGCTCTGCGCGATAATCTTGCCCTCCGCATCGTCGGTGTTGGTCGCCTGCCCCAGCCGGATGGTAAAGCGATAGGCCTTGAGCGCATCGGTGATATAGGGAACCGTTTTGGTCGCCTCCCCCAAGGCGATGGCCAGAACGCCCGTGGCGTCAGGGTCCAGCGTACCCGCATGCCCGGCCTTTTGCGCGTTCATCGCCCAGCGGACCTTGTTGACCACAGCGGTCGAGGTCGGACCCGCGGGTTTGTCGATCACCAGCCAGCCGGAAATATCGCGGCCTTTGCGTTTACGTCCCATGATGCCTCGTGTCTCTTGTGAAGGCGGCGGCCTATCGCACGCCGCAGAGCCTGTCAAATGCCCTGACGCCTATTGCGCGTCCACCACCACACCGACCATCGGTCCCATGCGGAACCCGGCATCGTTTCGCCCCAACTGCGGCGCATACAAGCGCGAGATGTTGCCATCGAAATACAGCGCATTGGGAAGGCCTAGCAGGTCCCGGAAAAAGCTGCCAAATTCGTGAAACGTCACCCGGCCGCGCGACATGACGAACACCGCGCGCGATCCGTCGGCGCTGGTGCCAACGCCATTGCGCACATAGCGCGACGTGCTGTCGGCCAGAAACCGGGGATGCAATTCTCCGTCGATCACCAGCATCGGACCCGATTGGCTGGCATAAACGCAGGCGGGGGCCGCCCCTAGAAATGCGTGGGTCTCGATCACGTCGGCCCTCCCCTGACGCAGGCAGAACACACCGTTGGGCACCAGCCCAAAATTTCCGGGTCCTGGGTTGGGCACGACGTGCATGACCTCGGTCCCGTTTTCGAGGTAATATCCGACCGGAGACCGATCATCGTGATACATCCCCGCATTCATCGCGAAACTCAGCCGCTTGCCTTGCTCGGCCAGCATCGTGTCAATCGCGCCGAACTGTCCCAACAGCGCCCCGTCGGCGTCGTTCAGAAACAGCCGCAGATCTGCCGTGGTGGCGTCCACCTCGCACATGGTGAACCCGTTGCCATTGAATTCAACATCGCTGCACTCCTGCGCCATGAGTGGCGTAGCTGCAAAGGCCCACAGCAACAGGAGCGCGCGGCGGATCACTCGTCCAGATCCCGCCGCACCGCATCCTGATCCAGCATCCGGCGCGTATCGTCCATCCGATCAAAAGTTTCATCGAGCTGGAACCGCAGATCCGGTGCGAATTTAAGAGCCAGTTTCTTTGACACCATCCGGCGCAGTTCGCCCTTGTTGCGTGCAAGCAGTTTCAGCACATCCTCTTGCCCCTGCCCGCCCAGCGGCAGAACATAGGCCGTCGCGACCCGCAGGTCCGGCGAAGTGCGCACTTCACCCACGGTGATCGACAGGCGGTTCAGATCGGGGTCATGCACATCGCCGCGCATCAAAACCTCGGACAAGGACCGGCGAATCAACTCACCGACGCGAAGCTGGCGTTGCGAGGGACCGGGTCCGTCATGGAATTTGTTCTTTGCCATATCCCTGATCTAGGCTGAATGGCGGGCTTTGCCAAGCGGGTCGCGAACAGGTAACCAGCACGGGAACACAGGAGAGACTTGCCAATGACACACAAGCCGGGAATCGTGGTGACCGGGGCGTCGGGCCGGATGGGCCAGATGCTGATCCGTACCATTACCGAAAGCGACAGGGCCCATCTGGTCGGTGCGGTCGAACGCAAGGGGCATGCCTGGGTTGGCCAGGATGTCGGTAAGGCCATGGGCGGAGCCGACCTGGATGTGGTCGTGACCGATGATCCGCTCGAAGCATTTGCCCGCGCACAGGCGGTGATCGACTTTACCGCCCCTGCAGCGACGCTGGAATTTTCAACACTCGCCGCGCAAGCCCGTCTGGTCCATGTGATCGGCACCACCGGGCTCAGCGAAGAGCAGATCGAACAGTTGCAGCCCGCGGCGCGCCACGCGGTGATCGTGCGCGCCGGAAATATGAGCTTGGGCGTGAACCTGCTGACCCGGTTGACCGAAAAGGTCGCGGCGGCGCTGGACACGGATTTCGACATCGAGATCGTCGAGTCCCACCACCATCACAAGGTCGATGCCCCCTCGGGCACCGCCCTGATGCTGGGCGAAGCCGCTGCGCGGGGCCGGGGCGTATCCTTGTCCGATGTCGCGGATCGCGGCCGCGACGGAATGACCGGCGCACGCAAGAAAGGCGATATCGGGTTTGCGGCGATCCGTGGCGGCGACATTGTCGGCGAACACGACGTTCTGTTTGCGGCTCCCGGAGAACGCATCGTTCTGCGTCACATCGCGACAGATCGGGCGGTCTTTGCACGCGGTGCGCTGACAGCGGCGCTCTGGGGTCAGGGAAAGGCGCCGGGCGCCTATAATATGGTTGACGTGCTGGGTCTCTGACCTGCACGCCACCCTGCTCTGACCGAAACGGCCCGCGTGTCTGCGTTCAGGCCGAGCGCAGCAACACCTTGCTGGACCCAAGCGCATCGGCAATGCGGCTGTATTGCAACGCCTTGCTCTCCGAGCTTTCGGCACTGCGCAGCAGCAGGGTCTGGGTGTTGTCCAGAATTGCCCTGGCTTGTCTGTTGACATCGGGCAACGACGACGGCTTGACGGGATTCAGCGGTCGTGACGTGGAAACCGGAATCTCGCCCTTGCTGACCGCCCGCCCACGTACCTGATTCGGATCGCGGTTTGCCTTGGCCAGATCGGACAGCTGTTTAGACGTGTCTGCGAGAATCTGCCGAACCTCTGCATAGTCGCTGTCCTTGGGGATCTCCTTGGCAATCTCGCCCAACCGCTCGGCCAGACAATCGACCTTGTAGGAATCGTTGTCGATCTCGGCGCAGAACGCCTGAGCGGCGGCTATATTGCTCGTAACTACTTCGGTATAGTTTTTCGAGCCGAATTCGCCCGCAGGCAGAATTACCGTGTACAGCGCCTGGGCTGAAACCGCCCCCCCCGACAACGAAAGCGAACCAGCGGCGACAGCGATACACAGACCGTGCAATACGATTTTCATGAAATGGTCTCCTGTTGCAAAATACTTAGCGTCACGCGTCACGTTGCCCAAGACGACAGTTCGCGCTATTGTGCCTTGTATTGTAACAGGATTCGATTGTGGGGCCATGGGCAAAATTCTGAGATTGATCGTAGCGGGCGCAATGGTGGCAGGATCTACTGCCCAGGTAAGCGCTCAGGGCGTTGGAACGGCTGCATCCGAAGCGCGGGTCAGGCTGGCCTGCGGCACCGGACGGGTTGTCAGCGCAGAGACGCTTGCCAACGGGTCCATTAAGGTGACATGCGAACAGCAAGCCCGGCTGCCCAGCCAGTTGGGGCTGGCCGGCCTGACACCGGAAGCAACCGCCGCGATCATTGCAACCGTGGTTCTGTTGCCTCTCATTCTGAATGACGACGATGATGGCACCAACGTCACAACAACCTCGACGACGCCCGGCGAAGGTCCATAAACGCTTTCTGAAGAGTGAGTGAACGCGCCGCCCCGCCTGGGGCGGTCACCTGACTTGCAGCACCTTCCAGACCGAAACAGGCCCACGGGCTGGGCCGATCCGGTGCGCAATATGCATTAGAAGTCGATCGCCAGGCCCTTTTTTTCCCAATCGCCGTAGCGGACCGGGTCCGGACCGTCGCGCCCACCCAATTCTTTGGGCAGCGAACCGGCATTTTCGGCCGCCTTGCGCCGTTCTTCGGCCTCGGCCAATGCCCGCTGTGCTGCGGGCGGGAGATCGTGCCGGTCAATCTGGGTCATCGCGGGTTCCTTTGTGCCACAAGCGTGATATACGCCCCCCGCCACCTCATGCAAGTGATGTGGACCCCCGGAACAAGGACAATACGGATGACGGATACAGGTCTGAGCGCGCGGCGCAGTGCGGTTCACCTGCTGGATCAGGTTCTGGGCGAGAACCGCCTTATGGCCGAATGCCTGTCCGCCGGAGCTCTGGATCATCTGCCCGCCGACGACCGTGCCCGTGCGCAGCGGCTGGCACTGGAAACCCTGCGCGGACTGGAGCGGGCCGACCGTCTGCTGCAAAAACACCTGCGCAAGCCCCCGGCGCTGCATATCCGCAACGCCTTGCGGCTGGGCACCGTCGAATTGTGTCACGGTGCCGCCGCGCATGGTGTGGTCAATGCGATGGTCCAGATCGTAAGCGCGCACAAACGTCACGGTCCGCTCAAGGGGCTGGTCAATGCGGTTCTGCGCAAGATCGCGGCGGATGAACCCGAACAGGCCTGGAGCCATCTGCGTGCGCCGCGCCTGCCGAAATGGCTGCGCGCGCCGCTGGTTCAGGCCTGGGGCAGCGAAGCGGTCAGCGCAATGGAGCTTGCCCATCTCGCGGGTGCCCCGCTGGACATCACTGGCAAACCGGGTGCGGACCTGGGCACATTGGGGGGCACCAAATTGCCCACCGGTTCGGTGCGGCTGACCAATCCGGGGCAGGTGACGGCCTTGCCCGGATATGATGACGGACGCTGGTGGGTCCAGGACGCCGCCGCCGCGCTGCCGGGCCGCATCCTGAACCCCGAACCCGGAATGACCGTGCTGGACCTGTGCGCCGCCCCTGGCGGCAAAACGCTGCAACTGGCGGCGGCTGGTGCCATCGTCACCGCTGTGGACAGCTCGGAACAGCGGATGAAACGGCTGCGTGAAAACCTGGCCCGCACCGGGCTGACCGCCGACTTGCGGGTTCAGGACGCACTGCAGACCGAGGGCACGTATGATGCTATTTTGCTGGACGCCCCCTGTTCAGCCACCGGCACCATCCGCCGCCATCCCGATCTCCCTCATGCCAAGGACGGCTCGGAATTTGGCGACCTGATCGCGCTACAGGCACACATGCTGGCCCATGCCTGGACGCTGCTGCGTCCCGGCGGGCGAATGGTGTTCTGCACCTGTTCGCTGCTGCCGGACGAAGGCGAAGTGCAGATCGACGAGGCCCTTGGCGCCCATCCGGACATGACGGTGGACCGCGATGCGCTGGCACGACCCGGGGTTGACGCGGCCTGGATCACCGAAGAGGGCGGATTGCGCCTGCGTCCGGACTACTGGCCAGATCTGGGCGGTATGGATGGCTTTTATATCGCATGCCTGCGCAAAGACGCATGAGCCCATTGTTTCGACGGTGACTTGCCGGATCACGCGACTTATCATCTCTGCAAACGCCTAAAGAGCGTAGAGGCAGAGCGCATGTCGACCCCGGAAACACTCGCGAACCGACGTGACCGGTTTCTGAACCGTCTGTATGCCCGGCTGTCCACCCGGCAGTCCGCCGCGATCGGCTTTGTCTCGCAACCCGAACCCCGCACCATCGGCACTCTGGCACGAGGCCGTCAGTTGATCGCCGGCAACCTGATGTTCGCCGGCTACCTGATTCAGGCCCCGGACTCGAACCTGTGGGAAGAACCCGCGCCCGATCTGTCCTATGACGCAGAACGCCACGGCTTTGCCTGGCTGGACGATCTGGCCGCAGTTGGCGACACAAAGGCGCGCGATCTGGCGCAAACCTGGCTAAGGAGCTGGATAGACAACTTTGATCGCGGTCAGGGGCCAGGCTGGACGCCGGACCTGACGGGTCGGCGCATAATCCGGTGGATCAATCACGCAATTTTTCTGCTGCGAGGTCAGGACAAGACCACCAGCGATGCATTTTACCGGTCGTTGGCCCGGCAGAGCTGGTTCCTGTCGCGGCGCTGGCATAGCGCTGCGCCGGGTTTGCCCCGGTTCGAGGCGCTGACCGGACTGATCTATGCCGGTCTGTCGCTTGAGGGGAAAGAGGCGCTGGCAGATCCGGCCGTGCGGGCGCTGGCCCATGAATGCGAAACCCAGATCGATGCCCAAGGCGGTTTGCCCACCCGCAACCCCGAGGAATTGCTCGAGGTTTTCACCCTGCTAACCTGGGCCGCTGCCGCCCTGCACGAGGCAGGGCGCGGCGCACCCCATGCCCATTCGGCCGCGATCGAGCGCATCGCCCCCACCCTGCGCACCCTGCGCCATGCGGATGGCGGTTTGGCCCGGTTTCACGGCGGCGGGCGCGGGCTCGAGGGGCGGCTGGATCATGCGTTGGCGGCCAGCCACGTCAAACCTCAACACTCTCTCGCCCCCGCCATGGGGTACGTACGGCTGTCTGCCCGCCGTACCAGCATCATCATCGATGCCGCGGCGCCACCAATCCGCTCTGCATCATTCAACGCCCATGCCTCGACCTTGGCGTTCGAGTTGACTTCGGGCCGCCGTCCCCTGGTGGTCAACTGCGGCTCGGGCGCGTCCTTTGGCCGCGAGTGGCGCCGCGCCGGGCGTGCCACCCCGTCCCATTCCACCCTGTGCCTGAGCGGGTATTCCTGTGCACGACTGGCCGAACCGACCCGTGGAACCGGACACGAAGCATTGATAGATGGTCCGAGTTGTGTGCCCATCGAAATCTCGGAACAGGCGGATGGCATCAGCTTTCAGGGCGGGCACGACGGATATGCGCAGCATTTCGGTCTGACCCACGCACGCACACTGGATCTGACCTTTGACGGGCGCGGCCTGGCGGGCGAGGATCTGTTGCTAGCGATGGACGCCGCCGCCAAACGACAGTTTGACATGGCGATGGACCGGGCCAACCTGGCCGGAATTGCCTTTGATATCAGGCTGCATCTGCATCCCGACGTCGACGCGACGCTGGACCTGAGCGGCACGGCGGTCTCGATGTCGCTGAAAAGCGGCGAGGTCTGGGTGTTCCGCCATGACGGGCAGTCCCGGCTGGCCCTGGACGCCAGCGTCTATCTGGAAAAGGGCCGCCTGAAACCACGCGCAGCCAGGCAGATCGTGCTGTCGGGGCGGGCGGTTGATTATTCCACCCGCATACGCTGGTCCCTGTCCAAAGCACAGGAAACGGCGGTCGCGGTGCGCGATCTGGTGCGCGACGAGGTGGAATTCGAGACCTGAACCGGCCAGCGGCCACGATTTGCACCCATCGCGACAAAACGGGCGGTTCTATCCAGCTCGGAATTGGACTATGCCGCGCCCATCTGCTGTATCACCAAGGATCCATCATGACCGACTCGCGCCCCATCCGCCGCGCCCTGCTTTCTGTCTCGGACAAGACCGGGCTTGTCGAACTGGGCCAGGCCCTGTCGACGCGCGGCGTCGAATTGCTCAGCACCGGGGGCACCGCGACCGCCCTGCGCGACGCCGGGCTCGACGTGATCGATGTGGCCGAGGTCACAGGATTTCCGGAAATGATGGACGGGCGGGTCAAGACCCTGCACCCGATGGTGCATGGCGGTCTGCTGGCATTGCGCGACAACCCGGCGCACCAGGCCGCGATGGAGCAGCACCGGATCGGCGAAATCGACCTGCTTGTGGTCAACCTCTATCCGTTCGAAGCAACAGTGGCGGCCGGGGCCGACTATGATACCTGCATCGAGAATATCGACATCGGTGGCCCGGCGATGATCCGCGCCGCGGCCAAGAACCACGCCTTTGTCAGCG
Organism: Sedimentitalea nanhaiensis DSM 24252; assembly: GCF_000473225.1. GTDB lineage: Bacteria > Pseudomonadota > Alphaproteobacteria > Rhodobacterales > Rhodobacteraceae > Sedimentitalea > Sedimentitalea nanhaiensis. The sequence goes on along the minus strand of NZ_KI421509.1, from coordinate 2,680,282 downwards.
TTGTCGTCGATACCCAGGACTACAATGCGCTGCTTGCCGACATGGATCAGAACAACGGTGGCACCAGCGCCGAATTCCGCCGCCAGTTGGCACAGACGGCCTATGCCCGCACTGCCTCGTATGATGCTGCAGTCAGCACCTGGATGGCCGATGCCATCGGTGCCACCACACCAAGACGGCGTGCGATCAAGGGAACGCTGGCCCAGACCCTGCGCTATGGCGAAAACCCACACCAGCAAGCGGCATTCTACACCGATGGCAGCGACCGCCCCGGCGTGGCCACCGCAACCCAGCATCAGGGCAAGGATCTGAGCTATAACAATATCAACGACACTGACGCGGCATTCGAACTTGTCAGCGAGTTCGCCCCCGAAACGGGGCCGGCCTGTGCGATCATTAAGCATGCCAACCCATGTGGCGTGGCGCGCGGGACCTCGTTGAAACAGGCCTATCAACGCGCATTCGATTGCGACCGGACCAGCGCATTTGGCGGAATCATCGCCCTGAATCAGCCGCTGGACAAGGAAACCGCCGAAGAGATCACCGGTATCTTCACCGAAGTTGTCATCGCGCCCGATGCAGACGCCGACGCGCGCGCGGTGTTCGCCGCCAAAAAGAACCTGCGCCTGCTAACCACCGGCGGGCTGGCCGATCCGCGCGCCGCAGCCCTGACCGTGCGGCAGGTGTCGGGCGGGTTTCTGGTCCAGGACAAGGACACCGGTTTCGTCACGTCAGACGATCTGAAAGTTGTCACCAAGCGCGCACCAACCGAACAGGAATTGGTCGACCTGATGTTTGCCTGGACCGTCGCCAAACACGTCAAGTCCAACGCCATCATCTATGTCAAGGACGGTGCCACGGTCGGCGTCGGGGCGGGCCAGATGAGCCGGGTGGACAGCACCCGCATCGCCGCGCGCAAGGCGGTTGACATGGCGGACGCGCTGGGGCTGGCGGCACCGCTGACCCAGGGATCTGTCGTGGCATCGGATGCGTTCTTTCCCTTTGCCGATGGGCTGGTAACCGCGGCCGAGGCCGGGGCCACCGCGCTGATCCAGCCGGGTGGGTCGATGCGCGACGACGAGGTGATCGCCGCTGCGGACGAGGCCGGACTCGCAATGATCTTCACCGGCATGCGCCACTTCCGACACTAGGAGGTCCAATGACACGCACAGCTCTGGTTTGGGCGGCACTTGCGGCCTTTCTGGTAGATCAGGCCAGCAAATACGTGGTGATCCACATCATGAGCCTTTGGCGTCTGCTGTCGATCGACATTCTGCCCCCGCTGCTGAATTTTCGCTATGGCGAAAACCGGGGAATCAACTTTGGCCTTCTGGATGGCGATTCGGACCTGACGCGATGGCTGTTGATCGGCTTTTCGCTGATCGTGATTTTCGCGGTATGGATTTGGGTGCGCCGCGCACATGCGGCTTCGGTTCCCATGCAGATTTGTGCAGGTTTTCTGATCGGCGGTGCCCTTGGCAATGTGGTCGATCGGCTGCTGTATGGCTATGTTCTGGATTTCCTGAACATGTCCTGTTGCAACATCAACAACCCTTTCGTGTTCAACATGGCGGATGTGTTCGTTTTTGCCGGGGCCATTGGGCTGGTTGTCTTTGAGCCTGCCAGCCGCGCCCAGAACGCGTGATGACAGCGCCAAGACACGCAAAAAGGTGTCGTGACGCCGCCGACCGAATAGGATAGAAGCCAATCAAACAGGCAGGAGACGAACCGTGCGACTAGCGCTGGGTCTGATGATTTTGGGAATTGGCGTGGCACTTGGCGGATGCGGCAAGAAGCCATTGCACAACCTGCGCACAAATTCGCAGGGTCCGGACGAATTCATGGTTCTTCCGGTCAAACCGCTGACCGCACCGCGGGACTATGCCGTGCTGCCTGCCCCCACACCGGGTGGAACGAACCTTGTCGACCAAAACCCCAAGGCGGATGCGGTCGCGGCCTTGGGCGGGCGACCTTCTGCGCTGGATGCCAACGGGGTGCCCTCATCGGACAGTGCGCTGGTCGCCACGACCAGCCGCTATGGGGTCCCCTCGAATACACGCGCCGCACTGGCTCAGGCCGACCAAGAATTCCTCAAACGACAAGGCCGGTTGAGCGGGTTCAAACTGTTCCCGGTCGATCGCTACAGCCAGATTTACAAACGCGAGTCGCTGGAACCCTTCTATGTCAATGAACGCTTTCGGCGCTCGGGCTTTGGAACCCCCACATCTCCACCTGCCAATCAGTGAATCCGCTCACGTTTTTGCCATGCCTGCTTGAACCGCGCGAACGGGTGCGTAGGTTGTTGCCAAAATAGACGGAGGAAGCCTCATGGCTCGCGTTCATTCCCTTGTGGCGGCGGTTTGCCTGCTCGCATTGCCGCTCTCGGCTGAAAGCATCAATGACGCCGTGACCAGTTTTGAGCTGGACAATGGCATGCAGGTCGTCGTGGTGGAAGATCACCGCGCTCCGGTGGTGCAGCAGATGGTCTGGTACAAGGCCGGCTCTGCCGATGAACCGATCGGATCCTCGGGTGTGGCGCATTTCCTGGAACACTTGCTGTTCAAAGCCACCGACACGCTGGACTCCGGCGAATTTTCGGCCACTGTCGCGGCCAATGGCGGGCAGGACAACGCCTTTACCAGCTACGACTATACCGCTTATTTCCAACGGGTTGCGGCGGACCGTCTGGAACTGATGATGCAGATGGAAGCAGACCGGATGGTCAACCTCCGCCTCACCGAAGACAATATCGCAACCGAGCGGGACGTGATCCTGGAAGAACGCAATATGCGGGTCGAGAACAATCCCCGCTCGCTGTTCAACGAACAGCTCAACGCGGTGCAATATTACAACCACCGCTACGGCGTGCCCATCATCGGCTGGAAGCACGAAATGGAAACGCTCAGCCTTGAGAATGCACTGGCGTTCTATCGCACCTATTACGCACCCAACAACGCCATCCTGGTGGTATCGGGCGACGTGGATCCCAACCAGGTGCGGCGCATGGCCGAGGCGACCTATGGCCTGGTCCCGGCCAATCCGGATCTTCCGGACCGTTTACGCACGCAGGAGCCACCGCAATCTGCGGAACGCCGGTTGATTTACAAGGATCCAAGGGTCGCCCAGCCTTATATCAGCCGGTCGTACCTAGCACCGGAACGCAACAGTGGCGCACAGGAAAAAGCCGCCGCGCTGGAGCTTCTGGCCACGATTCTGGGTCATGGCACCACGTCCTTTTTGACCGAAAAACTGCAGTTCGAACAGCCTGTGGCAGTTTACACAGCGGCGTTCTACAGCGGTACGTCGCTGGATGAAACCACGTTCGATTTTCTGGTCGTCCCCAGCGAGGGCGTGTCAATGGGCGATGCCGAAGCGGCGCTTGACGTGGCCCTGAACAAATTCCTGCGCACTGGCGTGGATGCCGAGCAGTTGGAGAGGATCAAGATGCAGATGCGCGCCGCTCAGATCTATGCCCGCGACAATGTGGATGGCGTCGCCAATCGATACGGCCGGGCCCTGACCACCGGGTTGACGGTCGAGGACGTACAGGCCTGGCCCGAAATCCTGCAAGCCGTGACCGCCGAGCAGATCATGGCCGTAGCACGCGAGGTTCTGCGCCCCGAAAGCTCGGTTACCGGCTGGCTCATGAGCGACGACGAGGTAACACAATGAAACTGGTATGCGCCGCTCTGGCATGGCTGGCCCTGTCGCTTCCTGCGTTGGCCGAGGTCAAAATTCAAGACATCACCACCCCCGCGGGAATCGACGCCTGGCTGGTCGAGGAACATTCTATTCCGTTCACCGCGCTGGAGCTTCGCTTTCGAGGCGGCACCACGCTGGATGCCCCTGGAAAGCGTGGCGCGGTCTATCTGATGACCGCTCTGCTGGAGGAAGGCGCCTCGGAACTGGATTCGCGCGAATTCGCCCGCGCTCTGGAATCGCTGGCCGCCTCTTTCAGTTTTGATGCCAGCGACGATTCCGTATCGATTTCGGCCCGTTTCCTGACCGAGAACCGCGATCAGGTGTTGGCGTTGCTGCGTGATGCGATCCATTCGCCCCGGTTCGATCCGGACGCCGTCGAACGGGTCCGGGCGCAGGTGATCGCGTCGCTGCAGAACGATACCAAGAACCCTGACAGCATTGCGCGCCAGACTTTCTCCAAACGCGCCTTCGGTGACCACCCCTATGGCTCGGACGGCGAAGGTACGATCGAGTCGGTTTCGGCCCTGACGCGCGAGGATCTGCAGCAGGCGCATCGTGACGTGTTTGCCCGTGACCGTCTGTATATCGGCGCGGTGGGTGACATCACGCCCGAGGAATTGGGGGCGCTGATCGACAAACTTCTGGGCGATCTTCCGGCCACCGGCCGCGCGATCCCCGGCGCTGCCGATGTTCAGCTGACCGGCGGCGTCACCATTGTCGATTTTGACACACCGCAATCCGTCGCCATTTTTGGCCAACGCGGTATCGAGCGGAAGAACCCGGATTTTTTCGCGGCATATGTACTCAATCAGGTGCTGGGCGGCGGCTCGTTCGAAAGCCGGCTGATGAACGAGGTGCGCGAAAAGCGCGGGCTGACCTATGGCGTCTATTCCTATCTCGCCCCCAAAGATCTTGCAGCGGTCTACCTTGGCAGCGTGGCCTCGGCCAATGACCGGATCGGCGAGGCGATGAGCGTGATCCGACAAGAGTGGATCAAGGCCGCAACCCAAGGCGTGACCGAGGAAGAAGTCGAAGCCGCCAAGACCTATCTGACCGGTGCCTATCCGCTGCGTTTTGACGGCAACGGACAGATTGCCAGCATTCTGGCCGGGATGCAGATGGACGGCCTGCCCATCGACTATATCGCGACACGCAACGATCAGATTGATGCGGTGACGGTCGAAGATGTGAACCGCGTGGCTGCCGAGTTGCTCGACCCTGACGGGCTACGGTTTGTCGTGGTCGGTCAGCCTGTCGGCATCGAGGAAACCACCAACTGAGACAGGTGCCAGATCAGTCGGTGCAAGTGTCCGGCATCGCGCACGGCATGTCGCCCATATGCCTGCCCAGCCAGCCCGCGCCACGTTCGCTGAGCGCGCCATCGACCGGCAGCACTGCGCCGCAGACATAGGCCGCCATGTTCAGGCGGGAAACTTGTCCGCAGCACAGGAGAGACCAGAACATCGAAGTCGCCCGGGGCGGCGTGAAATTAGGTCAGTCCGGCGGTCAGGTGGATGCGTCGCCACATCAAAGTTCGTGCCAATGGCCTCGGGTGCGCCGGCGGTTTTCAGGACTGCAACCGTGACATTCACCTTGCCCCGACTGCGGCTGGCGGCGCTGTCTGGTCCGCAAAGTCCATTGTCAGGGTCGCCTACCCCTCACATTCATTCGCCGTAAGGCACCCAGATGGTCTTGATCTCGGTTGCCTGGGCCAGGAATTGCGCGGTTCGGGGTTTGAACCAGTCCACAGCCTGCCCGTTGTTCACCCAGGTCCGTTTCAGATTGCCCGCGCTTGCCCGTTCGATGTCCGCCGACAGGTCGGTCGAGGAAAAGCTCCAGACTGCATCCACGTTCAGGTGCGCGGCCAGCGTCGGGGCCAGATCCGCATGTGCGCCAGTCAGGATGTTGACGACGCCACCCGGTACGTCAGAAGTGTCCAGAACCTGATAGAAATCCGTCGCCGCCAATGGGTATGGCTCGCTGGCCGCCAGAACCACACGGTTACCCATGGCGATGGCCGGGGCCATCACCGAAACCAGACCCAGCAGCGGGGCCTCGTCCGCGCAAAGCGCACCGATGATACCCACCGGCTCTTTCATGGCCAGCGCGACACCGCGGATCGGCACCGAATGCACCTGACCATCGTATTTGTCGGCCCAGGCCGCAGCGGAAAACAGGCGCTGAATGCTGGCCTCAACCTCTTTTGCGCCCTGCCGTCCGCCTTTCATCGCGTCGATACGACTGGCGAATTCATCGGCCCGCGCCGCAAGGTTCTCGGCGATGTAATACAGGATCTGCGCCCGCAGGTGACCGGTGTTCCCGCCCCACCCCGCTGCGCCTTGCGCCGCTTCGACGGCATTGCGCACATCCTTGCGGCTACCTTGCCCGACATGGCCCAACAACGCGCCGGACTTGCCGAAAACCGCGCTGGAATACCCGCTGTCGGGGCGGGCCTGCTTGCCGCCAACATACATCTTGGCGGTGCGGTCAATGATATCCTGCGCGGCACCCGCACCGTTAAGGGGGGCGATCCGGGTCAGCGCCCTGGTCTTGTCCTTGGTGCGGGTATAGGCGCGCAGCCCTTCCCATCCGCCTTCTCGGCCAAAACCGCTTTCGCGCACACCCCCGAACCCGGCCGCCGCGTCGAACAGGTTCGTTGCGTTGACCCACACCACCCCGGCCACCAGTTTCGGTGCGATGTCCAGCGCCAGATTGACGTTTTCCGTCCATAGCGTCGCGGCCAGCCCATAGCGCGTGTTGTTGGCCAGCGCCACGGCTTCTTCGGGCGTGCGAAAGGTGCAACTGACCAGAACCGGGCCAAAGATCTCTTCCTGCATCAGCGGGTCGGCTGGCCCCAGCCCCGAGATCAGCGTGGGCGGATAGAAACACCCCTTTTCGGGCAACGGTACCGCCGCGACATGGCGGTGACCGGCTGTATTTTCCGCAACCATCTGCGTGATCGTGTCCAGTTGCACCGGATCAACCACCGCACCGACGTCGATACATTTGTCCAAAGGATCGCCAATGCGCAGCTTGTCCATGCGGGTGCGCAGGCGTTTGTGGAACTCTTCGGCGATGCTTTCCTGCACCAACAGGCGCGATCCGGCACAGCAGACCTGACCCTGATTGAACCAGATCGCATCGACCAACCCCTCGATGGCGCTGTCGATATCCGCGTCATCAAACACGATATACGGGCTCTTGCCACCCAGTTCGAGCGTCAGCGCCTTGCCACTGCCCGCAGTCGCCTCTCGGATCTTGCGCCCGACCGAGGTCGAGCCGGTAAAGGCGATCTTGTCCACATCGGAGGCCACGATCATTTCGCCCACCGCCCCGTCGCCGGTGACGATATTGACCACGCCCTTTGGCAGGCCCGCCTGCTGACAGATCTCGGCAAACAGCAATGCGGTCAACGAAGTGTATTCCGCCGGTTTCAACACCACCGTATTGCCCATCGCCAGCGCCGGGGTGATTTTCCAGGACAGCATCAGCAAGGGAAAGTTCCACGGGATGATCTGTCCGCAGACGCCCAGCGGTTGGGCAGCGGGCAGGGCCTCTTCCATCAACTGCGCCATGCCGGCGTGGTAATAGAAATGCCGCTGCGCCAGGGGGATGTCGATGTCGCGGCTTTCCCGGATCGGCTTGCCATTGTCCAGCGTTTCCAGAACCGCGAACAGGCGGCTGTGTTTCTGCAACAAGCGCGCGATGGCGTACAGGTACCGCGCCCGACCGTGCCCACCCAAAGCGGCCCATTTGCCTTGCGCACGCCGCGCAGCAACGACCGCCGCGTCCACATCGGCCTGTGTGGCCTGGGTCAACGTTGCCAATACCTCGCCGGTGGCCGGGTTGCGACTTTCCAAGCCGTCGCCAGGCACGGTAAAGGCACCGTCGATGAAATGCCCGAACTGGCCCTTTTTCGCCAGCCAACTCATGGCCTCGGATGCGCTTTCGGGTGCCGGGCCATAGTCCATGGTTTCAAAGATGTCTTTCACACTCATGGCGTCATCCGGGTCCTAATTTGTCAAAATCCAGCATTCCGCGCGCAAGCTAACCCATTGCATGGCGGTAACTCGCCGAATAGGTGCCGGTCACGTAATGCTCCAATTGGCGCTCGATGTCGCCCAGTAGCGACGAGGCCCCAAAACGAAACAGATCCGGTTGCAGCCAGCGATCGCCCAACTCGTCCTTGATCAGGGTCAGATAGACCAGTGCATCCTTGGATTTGGATATTCCGCCCGCAGGTTTATAGCCAATGCGAAAACCGGTGCGATCATAGTACTCGCGGATCGCCCGGATCATCACCAAGGTCACCGGCAAGGTCGCATTCTCGCTTTCCTTGCCGGTCGAGGTCTTGATGAAATCCGCCCCGGCCATCATGCAGACCAGACTGGCCCGCGCCACATTGCGCAATGTGCCCAACTCACCCGTGGCCAGGATCGCCTTGACATGCGCCTCGCCACAGGCGTGACGGAACGCACGCATTTCATCATACAGCGCCTGCCAATTGCCCGACAGCACGTGGCGGCGCGAAATCACGATGTCGATCTCATCCGCCCCCGCGGCCACGCTTTCACCGATCTCGGCCAGCCGAAGGTGAAAGGGCGACAGACCGGCGGGAAAACCGGTGCTGACCGCAGCGACCGGAATACCCGACCCCTGCAGACTGGCTACGGCGGTTTCGATCATGTCGTGATAGACACAGATTGCCCCGACCGTCAGTCCCTGCATGTCCAGAGCCGACAGGATATCGGCCCGCACCGGTTGCCGCCCCTTGGCGCACAGGCGGCGCACCCGCTCGGCCGTGTCATCCCCGGACAGGGTCGTCAGGTCGACGCAACTGATAGCACGCAATAACCACGCGGCCTGATAGTCCTTTTTGACCGACCGCCGCCCCGGCAGGGTGGCGGCACGGCGTTCGATGGCAGAGGTATTGGCCTGCACCGCCCGCACCCATTGCATGTCCAGATCGATGCCAGGATTGCGGGGTTCGATCACCTGCGGCAAATGCGTGGTCGTCTGGGTCTGCATCGCGGTTCCTCGAAAGCAATAGGCCAGCAAAATCGCACGGGCATCCGCACTTGGCAAGCACGACGGATCAGGATGGTTGGGCCGCGCCCCCCTCCAGCAGTTGAAAAACCGCATCCCGTTCCGCCAAAACCAGCAACAACGCCAAATCGCCGGGTTGCAACTGTTGCAAGATGAGTTTCACCCCCTCCAAGGGCGAGCGAGCCCGCAAAACCTGCGCGCACGTCATCCCGGCATTCAGCGCGGATGTTTCGATCAGATCGGGCACTTCGCCCAACTCGCGCCCGCGCAGATAGCCGGCCAGTTCCGCCGCCACCACGACATCGGGATGGAATTTCAAAGCGGTGGCGGTCATATCGCGGATGTCGGAATCCGAGCGATCCCCGGCATGGCTGAGCAGGATGAACCGCCGTCCCGACTCCAGCGGCGATAGCGCTTTGCAGACCGCAGCGACCGAATGAGGGTTATGCGCAAAATCCACGAACACCCGCGCGCCGCCATGGGCAAATTCGTTGCAGCGGCCCGGATTGTCGCGGGCGTCGGGCTGAAACCCGGCAAGACCCGACCGGATCGCCGCACCTTCCATCCCCAGCGCCTTGCTCGCACAGAGAGCGGCCAGCGCGTTCTGCACGTTATACTGCGCCGCACCGTTCAGGGTGATCGGCACCTGCTGCACCGACGTGATTGTTTCCGCCGCCTTACCATCAAAGAATATCAGGTCGGTGCCATCCAGATAGGCACAGGGCCGACCTGAAGCGCACGCGCCCGCGATTTGTGGATTGTCTGGCGACAAGGCGAACCAGCAGATTGTCCTGTCGACATTGGCGGCCTCGGCGACCACATGGGCGTCATCCGCATTCAGCACCAGTACGCCGTTTTCGCCCAACGTCCGATGCACCGCAAACTTGGCCTGCGCCAATTCCGGAACGGTGTTCACCCCGTATTGGCCCAGATGATCGGCGGCGACATTGGTGACCACGGCCACACGCGCCCGCCGGGTTGGCAACCCACGCCGCAGGATGCCACCGCGCGCCACTTCCAGACAGGCGATCTGAACCCGCCGGTCGCGCAACAACATGCGCGCACCACCGGGGCCGGAATAGTCACCGCGATCCAGAATGTCATCGCCGACCCGCACCATATCGGTCGAAGTCAGCCCCGCGACCTTGCCCGCCGCCGTTGCAATGGCGGTACACAGCCGCGTCGTGGTGGTCTTGCCATTGGTGCCGGTGATAAAGGCCACCGGAACGTCATGAAGGGTCGGCCAATCGACTTGATCCGGCTCGGGCAATCCATCAACAGACCAGACCCGCGACCCGGTGCCGTGACCCAACGAGATCTCGTCATCATCACACAGAATGTCGATGCCATGCTCATCCGCCGCCCCGATCAGCCGGATCAGCGCAGGATTGGCCTCTTGTGCCATCACCCTGCGGATATCGGCAATCATTGTCTCAAAAGGGTCCGGCTCGGCCCCCAGCAGCTCGGCGGCACAGAAATGCCAGGCACCCTGGACGGCAAAAATGGCCGAATAAAGCTGATCCATCGGCGCGGAAATCGCCAGGTTGCTTCCGCCCTGGAAATGGCGGTGTATGACATGCTCGCCCTGCCAGCCCAACGCATCCAGCACCCGCCGCGCGTGTCGGTGCCACAGATCCGCCACGGTTTCTGGATCGATCTCGTCAAAAAACACATCCATCACGGCGCCGGGATAATCCCACAGCAGTCCGGGACCGGTCAGGCGGCGGACATCTTCCACCCGGATTGTATCGGTCTGCGCACTTGTGATCTGCAGCGCGTTCTCAAGCTGTTCGATTCGATCCATCGGCACACCCGATCAATCGGCGTTTTCGCTGACGTCACGGGCCAACCGAACGCCGCGTTCATCACGCACCAGAGCCTGATCGGCTTCGAACATCTCTTCGAAAGGCACCGGCACAGTTTGCGCTGCGGGCTCTGCTGCGGCTTTCTTCTGATTGGCGGCGTTGAAATAGATGATCTGCTTCCAGCACCGTGGGCTGTCATCGCCAAAGATCATCAGAAGATCGCCGGGTTCAGCCATTTCGAGTGCGGTTGCGACCGCTGACACTTCGTCTGGTATGACTGTGATCGCGTCCTCGGAAACCCCGTTGGCGATCAGTTCCCGCCGCAGCATCTGCGGGATCTCGTCCTCGCCGCGCCCGCGACGGTTGTCATCAGCCTTGCAAATATACCGATCGAAATGCCCCGCAAGAATCCGCGCCGCGTCGGCCACATCCTGGTCACGGCGGTCGCCGGGCACGGAAACCACAACCATCCGGCGCCCCGCCACATCCATCCGCTCGACCATATCGGCCATTACACCAAAGGCAGCTGGGTTGTGCGCATAGTCCAGGATCACCTTGAACGGATGCTCATCAAACACATTGGTCCGGCCCGGAGCCTGGAAATAGCTGGTGTCGAATGTGCGCAACCCGTGTCGGATGTTGTCCAGATCGACACCGAAACTATAGGCCATGGCGGCGGCGAACATGGCGTTTTGCACATTGTGCATCGCCTTGCCTTCCAGAGTGGACGGCATCAGATGCGACCACAGCACCGGCATGTGCAGTCCCTTGTCATAGATCGTCAGCATGTCGCCGTTCATGCCCTGTTCAAGCACGATCGCCTTGCCGCCCGTCTTGATGTGCTCCTTGACCAGACTGTGAGCCGCGTTCAGCGTGACATAAAAGATCGAGTCCACATCCGCGTAATCCGCCATTTTCAGACAGTTGATGTCATCGGCGTTCAACACGGCGGTCTCCGTGGCGCTTTCCACCACCACGCGCTTGACCACGGCCAGTTCCTCGACGGTTTCGATCCCGCCCAGACCCAGGTGATCGGCAGACACGTTCAGACAGGCCGCCACGTTCGAGCGCTGATACCCCAACCCGCTGCGCACCAGCCCCCCGCGCGCGGTTTCCATCACGGCAAAATCCACCGCCGGATCGCGCAGTACGATCTGGGCCGATTTCGGCCCGGTCATGTCGCCCTTCACGCTCAGCTTGCCGTCGACATAGACCCCGTCGGTCGAGGTCATTCCGACGATCTTGCCGCCGGCCTTCATGATATGGGCCAACATGCGCGACGTCGTGGTCTTGCCGTTGGTGCCCGTGATCGCGGCAATCGGGATGCGGGTCTGCCGCCCCGGCGGGAACAGCATGTCGATTACCGCACCCGAAACATCGCGCGGCTGGCCCTCGGACGGGGCGACATGCATACGAAATCCAGGCGCAGCGTTCACCTCGACGATGGCGCCGCCGATATCCTTGTAGGATTCGGTGATATCGTCGATCAGAAAGTCGACTCCGCCGACGTCCAATCCAACCGCCATGATCGCCCGTTCGGCCATATCGCGGTTGTCCGGATGCACCACATCGGTCAGATCGATCGCTGTCCCCCCGGTGGACAGGTTCGCTGTCGAGCGCAGATAGAAGACTTCGCCATCCGGCAGAACCGAGTCCGTCGTCAGACCCGCCTCATCGATCAGCCGCTTGGCCTGATTGTCGATCTCCAGCATGGTCAGCACCTTTTCGTGTCCGATGCCGCGCCTAGGGTCCTGGTTCACGATATCGACCAGCTCGGAAATCGTATGCGTGCCATCGCCGACCACATGGCCGGGCACCCTCTTGGCCACGGCGACCAGTTTATTGTTCACCACCAGCATGCGGTGATCGAACCCGGTGACAAAGCTCTCGACCAGAATGGCACGGCTGCGCGAATGCTCTTTGGCTTCGGCGAAACCGGCTTCGACCTCTTCGTCGGTGTTCAGATTGATCGACACGCCACGGCCGTGGTTGGCATCCAGCGGCTTGATCACAACCGGGTGCCCGATCCGTCGCGCGGCCCGAACCGCTTCGCTGGCGGAATAGACCATGCGTTGCTGGGGCACCGGCAGGCCGAGATCGTTCAACAGGTTGTGGGTATCTTCCTTGTCGCAGGAAATTTCGACCGCGATGTGTTTGGTTTCCGAAGTGATCGTGGCCTGGATGCGCTGCTGGTATTTGCCGTGACCAAATTGCACCAGAGAGCCTTCGTTCAGCCGGATCCAGGGAATGTCGCGATCCACGGCAGCCTTGACCAGCGATCCGGTCGAAGGGCCGAATTCCTTGCGCTGCGCCCGCAGTACAAAGCTGCGCAGTTCATCCTCCCAATCGAAATCAGAATCAAAGTCATATTCGACCTGTTGCCTGATCGCCGGTGGCAGCAGATGCATGAGCAGCCGCATCGCCAGCTTGCCCGCTTCCAGGCCAACATCGCGCTGCCGATACGCGTAGACCATGTTGTATTGCCCAGGCACGCCGGTGCCGCGGGTCCGCCCAAAGGTCACCTCTGTACCGGCGGCATTCTGCACTTCGATAGCGCAATGCTCAAGCACATGGCCCAGCCAGGTGCCTTCGTCTTCTCGCAGCCGGCGGATGAAACCACCGGGTTCGCGATAGGAACACCCATGTTCAGCCAGGCCGGGAAGAGCCGCGACCAGGGCGTCGATATAGTCTGAACCAATCTTCGCCGAAGGCCAGTCTTCCAGCGCGCCCAAATCGATGACATGCCGGATAACCGGGAAACTCGCCCAGACATTCGGGCCGACAAAAACATTGGTAGAGACGATTTTCATGCAGGTTCCCCGTTCAGTTTTCAGGACCCTGCCTATGCGGTGTTATCACCGTCTGTCACTGGCAGGGCACACAGTGCCAGGTGCTCATCCGGCGGATAAGCCATGTGGGCCGTCAGGTCATAACGGCATCCCTCGTTCAGAACGTCAAGGCGAAGACCCAACAGGCTGAGCGCTTCGCCCGGGCGCGCATCCCACATCGAAGAGTGCGTCAGCTGACTGGCATCCACCACGGTCACAGTACCGCTGCCGACAACTTCCAGCACATTTTCCGGTCCGATAAAGGCTGCAGTGTCTTCATCGATGCCCAGCCCGATCAGGAAAGGGTTGTAGGACGAAGCAGTTAGCAGGCGACCCAGCCGATTTCGCTGGGTAAAATGCTGGTCGATGATGACGGCATTCGTCAGCCCGATTCCCGGTGCCAAGGTCACGTTACCCTCAGCTGGCGCCGTGCTGCCGCTGCCGCCCGCGACCATGTGTTCAGACATGATCGACGCCCCCGCGGACGTACCCGCCACCGGAACCCCGGCGGCATTTCGACGGCGAATCCGCTGCGCCACAAGCGTGCCGCCCAGAATTGCAGACAGGCGCAGCTGATTCCCACCGGTGATGAAAATACCGGTGGCATTGTCCAGCATTTCGGAAAATTCGGGGTTGTCGCAGTCGGAGCGTTGCGCAATCGGCAGGAATTCCACCTTGCCCGCGCCCAGTTCGGAAAAGATCCGGTGATAGTCGGGACCGGTTTCTTCCAGCATCGAGGCGGTCGGAATGACAACGATATCCGCATCCGGCCCACCTGAAAGCTCTACAAACTTGCGGTGGATTGCCATTTCCTTGACCCGGTCTTCACCGCCGCCAATCGGGATGATGAACCCGCGTTTACCGTCGTCTTCTATGGGTGCTGGGCACATGCCGTTTCGCTGTCCTCTGATAATCCGCGCTGCGGTGTCCATTCGTATCTGCCCGCCAGGGCGACGTTACTGCCGCCAAGCCCCACGAGCCATCGCCCCAATGATACGAGACCGGCTTGCCGCAAACGGTGGCGGTTCACCGAACCCATATCACAAAGGCAGGGCTCACGGCATTCTGGATCAAGGCTGTGAAAGGGCGCATCCGGCAACCGATTGTTCCGCTGCATTAACGGGAAATGCATCCATGTTCAAACATCATCCGAGATAACTTGCCCGGTAAAATGGTGGGTGATAAGAGATTTGAACTCCTGACATCTTCGATGTGAACGAAGCGCTCTACCACTGAGCTAATCACCCGTGCAGCGGCCTTCTAGCGTCACTTTTGCACCTCTGCAAGGGGCAACCCCACGTTCTTGCCGCGCACTGTCGAGCCATTGACCGGCGGTCGATTGCCTTGCACGGCATGGATCGCGTATGCCTTTGAGGTCAGACCCGACCGGAGCCTTACCCGATGATCACAACCCGCCTGCACGGGCGACTGGGCAACCAGATGTTTCAATACGCCGCTGCGCGCGGGCTGGCGACACGGCTGGGCACACAGGTTGCGCTGGATGCGCGACTGGCGCAATCGCGCGGCGAAGGCGTACTGACCCGGGTATTCGATCTGCCGCTGGTGCAACCGCAGACGCTGCCGCCGCTGAAACAGGACACGCCCCTGCGCTATGGCCTGTGGCGGCTGACCAGTCGGCGGTTTCAGCGCGAACAGGGTCTGGGATATAATGCTGGGTTCGAACGTTTCCCCGATGGCAGCTATCTGCACGGCTATTGGCAGTGCGAACGCTATTTCTCCGATGCTGCCGATCAGATCCGGCAGGATTTTCGGTTTCCCGAATTTTCCTCGACCGCGAATGCCGAAATGGCGGCGCGGATCGGCGGCGGCCTTGCCGTATCGCTGCATGTCCGGCGAGGCGATTATGTGACGCTAGGGGCGCATGTGCTTTGCGATCAGTCCTATTACGATGCCGCCCTGTCACAAGTCCTGAGCGGCCTGGACGGCGATCCGACGGTGTTTGTTTTCTCCGATGATCCGGAGTGGGCCAGGGAAAACCTGCCCCTGCCCTGCGCCAAGACGGTCGTGGATTTCAACGGACCGGACCATGATTTCGAGGACATGCGCCTGATGTCGCTGTGCGATCACAACATCATCGGAAATTCCTCGTTTTCATGGTGGGGGGCCTGGCTGAATGCCAATCCGGGAAAACGCGTCGCCGGTCCGGCAAAATGGTTCGGCGATCCGAAACTGGCGAATCCGGACATCCTGCCACCCGACTGGCTGCGAATCGACGTCTGACCGGTCTCTGCTCCGCGCCCGCGACCTAGAAGTCGGCAGCGAATCGCAGCTTTACCGACGCGCCGCTGTCCGGGTGCTTGATCCGCAATTCCTCGGAATGCAGCATCATCCGGTCATGTTCGGCATCAATGCCTTGCGCATACAGCGGATCGCCCAGGATGGGATGGCCCAGCGCCGCCATATGGACCCGCAATTGATGCGTCCGACCGGTTTTTGGCCCAAGCCGTATCCGGGTTGTGCCGTCCTGATACCGCAGCACCCGCCAATCGGTCACGGACGGCTTGCCGGTGTCATGGCACACCTTCTGGCGCGGGCGATTGGGCCAGTCCACGATCAGCGGCAGATCCACGGTTCCGGTTTTGGGCGTCAATTCCCCAGCCAACCGCGCCACATAGATCTTGCGCGCCTGCCGCTTTTCGAACTGTTGGCCCAGGTGACGCTGTGCATGGGGCGTCAGGGCAAAGACCATCACCCCGGATGTGTCCCTGTCCAGCCGATGCACCAGCAGAACATCGGGAAACACGGCCTGCAGCCGCGACAACAAACAGTCGGCCAGATGCGCGCCGCGCCCCGGAACACTGAGCAGCCCCGCAGGTTTGTTCACCGCGATGATCTGGGCATCGTCGTGCAGAATGTCCAGCGGACCGTCGGGCGGGGAATAGTCAGAGGATACCGTCATCGCGCCTGCCTATCGCCAAGCCAGCCTGCCGGCAAGTTCACGTGACGTCGCGCTTGCCGCCCGCAGGTCACAGACGCAACTGTGGTGCAACGAAACCGTGAAAGGATCCAGGGCATGCACCCCACCATCACCAGGATGCAAGAGGTCGTCGCCAAAGGGGACGACACCAAGATCGCAGAGATATTGGCCGAAGATGTGACGTTTATGCCGCCGACCTATTTCGCGACCTGGATAGGGCGGGCACCGGTGGCGGCGGTGCTGGGCCATGTCGGACAGGTGTTCAGCGATTTCAAATATCGCCGGGTAATGGGCGACGGCCACGACTGGGCGTTGGAATTCCAGTGCAAGATCGGTGATCTGGATGCGGTCGGTGTGGACCTGATCACGCTGAACGACGACGGGTTGATCCAAAAATTCGAAGTGGTCATGCGCCCCTACAAGACCATCGGCGCGCTGCGCGACGCCATGATGACCCCGCATTTCCACCGATCCGCGTTTCCAAGAGTACCGCAAAGCGCTGGCATGACCACGCCTGATTGCATCCTGGGTGCCGGACCGGATGACACCCAGGATGCAATCAGACGAGCCTAGCTGCGCGCCCGTTCGGCTTTGGGGTCATACATCGGTTTCAACGACGCCTCTGCCGCAACCCGAACCCCGGCCACATCGATCTGATAGGACGAGGCCAGAACCTGCGCGGTCGTTTCGCCCTTACATGGCACGTACCCCATCCCGATCGCCGCCCCCAGATGGTGCCCATAGGCCCCAGAGGACAGATAGCCGACGATCTCGCCATCGCGCAGGATCGGTTCGTTATGGTACAACAGAGGCTCGGCATCGCGCAGCTTGAACTGCACCATTCGTGCATCCAGCCCGCTTTCCTTTTTCGCCAGCACCGCCTCGCGCCCGATAAAGTCCGGTTTGTCGGTCTTGACCGCGAACCCCAGACCGGCCTCGAGCACGTGATCCTGACAGGTGATGTCGTGGCCAAAGTGACGAAACCCCTTTTCGATCCGGCAGGTATCCATCATGTGCATGCCACACAGCTTCAGCCCCATGTCCCGACCGGCGGCATACAAGGTCTCAAAGGCATGTTGCGCCATGTCGGATGAGACATAGATCTCCCACCCCAGTTCGCCCACATATGTGACCCGGTGCACGCGGGCCAGCCCCATGCCCAGTTCAATGTCCTGCGCAGTACCAAACGGATTGACTGCATTGCAAAAGTCATTGGGCGATACCGCCTGCATCAGCTTGCGGGCGTTGGGCCCCATGACGGCCAATACACCTTCGCCAGCGGTAACGTCGGTCAGGACAATATTGAAATCACCCTTGTGGCGCTGCATCCAGACCTGATCGGCCTGTCGTGTCGCCGCCGGGGTCACCACCAGATAGGCGGTTTCGGACAGGCGGGTCACGGTCACGTCCGCCTCGATTCCGGCCCGGTCATTCAGAAACTGGGTATAGACGATCTTGCCCACGGGTACGTCATATTCACCGCCGCCGACATAGTTCAGAAACGCGCAGGCATCCGGCCCCTCGACGCGGATCTTTCCGAACGAGGACATGTCGTACATCCCGACATTCTCGCGCACCGCACGATGTTCGGCGGCGACATTGTCAAAGAAATTCTGCCGCTTCCAGGAATAGGCATAAGACGCTTCCTGCCCCGGATTCGCGTACCAATTGGCGCGTTCCCATCCGGCCAATTCGCCCATGACCGCGCCGTTTTCCAGCAGTTGATGATGGAACGGCGTGCGCCGCACGCCTCGCGCGGTGGCCTTTTGCCGATAAGGGAAATGGTCGGCATAGAGCAGGCCCAGCGTTTCGGTCGAGCGATCTGCCAGATAGGTCTTGTTACCCTGAAACGGCTGCATCCTGGAAATATCCACATCGCCCAGGTCAAAGGGCTTCTGCCCGTCCTCCATCCATTGCGCCAACGCCATACCCGCGCCGCCGGCGGACTGAATTCCGATCGAATTGAACCCGGCGGCGACCCAGACATTGTCCATCTCGGGTGCCAGCCCCAGGTGATAGGCATCGTCGGGGGTAAAGCTTTCCGGCCCGTTAAAAAACGTGTGGATCCCGGCATCTGCCAGCATCGGCAACCGGTTCACCGCATGTTCAAGGATCGGCTCGAAGTGGTCGAAATCTTCGGGCAGCTGATCGAACTCAAAGTCTTCAGGAATCGGCCCCCATGGTTTTGACACCGGCTCGAACGCACCCAGCATCATCTTGCCGGCATCTTCCTTGTAATAGGCGCATTCGTCCGGCACCCGCAATACCGGCATCTGGGTCAGCCCGGCGATAGGTTCGGACACGATATAAAAATGCTCGCACGCCTGCAGTGGCACATTGGTGCCCAGCATGCGCCCGACCTGATGGCCCCACATGCCTGCACAGTTGACGACCTGTTCGCAGGCAATGTGCCCCGGCCCATCGGGTCCGTCATAGGACACACCGGTGATGCGACGCCCCTCGCGCGTGATCCCGGTGACCTTGGTGCGTTCAGCGACCACCGCGCCCCGCTGGCGCGCGCCCTTGGCCATCGCCAGTGCAATATTGGCCGGATCGCCCTGCCCATCCGTGGGCAGCCATACCCCCGCCTTGACGCCATCGAGGTTGATATGCCCGTAACGCTCTTTGACCTCGGCGGGCGAGATTTCCTCGACCGGCACCCCAAAGGCCCGTGCCATGGCCGCATTGCGAAACAACTCTTCCTTGCGCTCGGCCGTCAACGCAACGGAAACCGACCCGACCTGGCGCAGCCCCGTCGCCACGCCGGTTTCCGCCTCCAGCCCCGCATACAGTTCGGCGGAATAGCGCGCCAGCTTGGTCATATTGGACGAGGCCCGCAGTTGCCCGATCAACCCGGCCGCATGCCACGTCGTGCCGCTGGTCAGTTGCTTGCGTTCCAGCAGAACCACATCCTGCCACCCCAGCTTGGTCAGGTGATAGGCCACCGAACATCCAATGACACCGCCGCCAATGATTACCACGCGAGCCCGGCTGGGAATTTCCGTCATTTCACTTTTCTCCTGTCGTCGCAAAGACGCGCATTGGTTTCAAACAATTTTGTGTCCGGCCGCGCGCAGTTGGCGCGCCAGTTCAGCGATATGATCCGGGCCAACCTCGCAGCACCCCCCGACAATGGTGGCCCCCTGTTTCACCCAACCCATCGCGTGTTCTGCATAGGGTTCAGGCGCCAGATCAACACGGCGTTCCAGACTGTCCACAGTCGGGGCATCCTTGAGAAATTCGTCGGCAATCCCGGCGAAACCGTTGGCATATGCCCCAAAAGGCCAGCCGAAATCCGTGACGATGTCCAACCCCTGGCTCACCGCTTCGGGGCGCGAACAGTTCAGGAGCACGGCGTCTGGGTTGAATCGGTGCAGCATAGGCACGATCTGGGTCAGCAACTCGCCGGATCGCAAGCGCGTGCCATCATCATCCTGAACCGTCAATGCCAACCAGACCGGCTTGCCGCAATCCTCGGTGGCGCGCAATGCACCTTCGGCCTCTTGTATGGACGACACGGTTTCGATCAGGAATAGATCGACGCGGGGCCGCATCAATCGCACCAGTTCGCCGAATTTCAGCTCGGCCTCTTCGGGGTCGGGGTTCAGGTCGGGCCGATAAGACGCAAACAGCGGCCCCAGCGATCCTGCGATCCGCCCGCCGCTAAAGCGCTCGCGCGCCATTTCGGCCTGCGTGAGCGCCGTGTCGGTCAGGGCGGGCACCCGATCTTCCAGCCCGACACGCGCCAGACGGCTGCGATGGACCGCATAGGTGTTGGTGGTTGCCACTGTAGCGCCGACCGCAAAGTAGTCCGAATGTAGCGCCCCGACCAGGTCGGGATCGTCCATCATCACCCGCGTCGACCACAGCGGCGTCGCCCGGGTGCCGCTGCGCCTCACGAGTTCCTGCCCGATCGAGCCATCCAGCAGGGTCACATCGGTCATGCCCTGAGCCTTTCGTTCTCGGGATCCCACAGAGGGCGGTCGGGCTGAACGATGGCGCGGCAACGGGTGCCGTAAATCTCGACTTCAATTTCGGTGCCCGGAGCCGCCAGATCTGTCCTTAACATCCCAAGCGCAACGGAACCGTTGACCCGATATCCCCAGGCACCCGATGTGGTTTCGCCCACAACCTGACCATCATGCCACAGGGTCGACATATACGGTGCATCGGCTTCGTCCGCGTCCACCACGAGGGTGACAAAGCGTTTTGGGCTGCCCTGTTGGCGTTCGTGCAGCAAAGCGGCCTTGCCCGGAAAATCCTGTGGCTTGTCGAATTTGACAAACCGCTCCAACCCGCCTTCGAGCAAGGTGTAATCGGTCGACAAATCGCCTTTCCACGCGCGGTATCCTTTCTCGATCCGCAGCGAATTCAACGCCCACATGCCAAAGGGTGTGGCCCCTGCCGACAGTACAGCATCGTAAATTGCGGGCATATCGGCATTGGCGGCATGGATTTCCCATCCCAACTCGCCGGCAAAGCTGACCCGTGCGAGGGCTGCGTTATGTCCGGCGACCTGCGCGGCCTGATGCGACAGCCATGGCAATGTCAGGTCGGCCTGTGGCGAAAGGGTTTCAAACAACGCACGCGATTTCGGGCCGGTGACGATCAGCGTCGAATAGTCGGCGGTGTGATCGGTCAGGCTCAGATGATCGGGCAACGCGCCCATCAGCACATCGCGGTCATGCCATTGCGCAGTCGCGGCGGTAATCAGGGTGAACATATCCTCGCGATGCCGCAGCACGCTCATCTCGGTCAGGATGCGTCCGCGATTGTCGGCGAAATAGGCCAGGTTCATCCGTCCGATCCTGGGCAAGCCGCCGGCGATACGTTCGCGCAGCCATTCCGCCGCACCATCGCCCGACAGGTTGAACCGCGAGAATCCCGGCAGATCCAGCACACCGACGCCATCGCGCACCGCCAGGCACTCCGCGCGAATGCGGGCCTCCCAGGGGCCCGAGCGTTCCCAAGTGCGGGTGCTGTCTTCCGAGGTGTCGTCGCCAGGCTGCGCGAACCAGTTGGCCCGTTCCCACCCGTTGTAAGCCCCCATGACGCCGCCCAACTTCTTGACCTTGTCATGCACCGGCGACAGCTTCTTGTCGCGCCCGGCGGGCCATTCGTGCCACGGAAAATGCATGGCATATTCGTGACCATAGGTCTCCATGCCCTTGGCGATACAATAATCGGTGTCGGTGTAATCGGTATAGCGGCGTGGATCGACTGCCCACATGTCCCATTCGGTCGCGCCTTCGGTGATCCATTCGGCCAGCACCTTGCCTGCACCACCGGCCTGGGCGATGCCAAAGGTGAACACACAGGCTTCGAATGCATTTGGCACGCCGGGCATTGGTCCGATCAGCGGCAAGCCGTCGGGCGCATAGGGGATCGGGCCGTTGATGACCTTGTTGATCCCCGCCTGCCCCAAAAGCGGCACCCGCGCCATCGCGTCCTCGATATACCATTCCAACCGTTCCAGATCGTCAGGGTACAGCTGAAAGCTGAAATCCTGCGGCATCGGGTCGTCGGGCGCGATCCAATGCGCCTTGCAGTTACGCTCGTACGGGCCGAGGTTCAGACCGGCCTTTTCCTGCCGCAGGTAGTACGAGGTATCGACATCGCGCAGCAGGGGCAGCTTGCCGTGTTCCCTGGTATAGGCTTCGATTTCCGGAATCTCGTCGGTGAGCATATACTGGTGGCTCATTACCATCATCGGCACTGTGCGCCCGCCAAAGGGCCTGAACCACTCGCCGACCCGCTGGGCATAATATCCGGCGGCGTTGACCACGTATTCGCAGCGAATATCGCCCTTGTCGGTCTGCACGATCCATTCGCCGTTTTCACGGCTGACACCGGTGGCGGGACAGAACCGCTCGATCCGCGCACCCAAATCGCGGGCTCCCTTGGCCAGGGCCTGGGTCAGCTGACTGGGGTCGATGTCACCGTCATGGGGGTCGTACAGAACCCCCTGCAAATCATGCAGTTCCATGAAAGGATAGAGGTCCTGCGCCTCTTTGGGCGACATCATTTCGATATCCATGCCCTGATAGCGCCCCATACCCTTGGCGCGTTCGAATTCCTGCACTCGCTCCTTGCTATGCGCCAGACGGATCGAGCCGGTGACATGATAGTTCATCGGGTAATCGACCGCTGCGGCCAGACCGCGATACAGCTCGGTCGAATACCGCTGCATGTTCATGATCGACCAGCTGGTGGAAAATGTCGGTACATTGCCTGCGGCATGCCATGTGGACCCGGCGGTCAATTCGTTCTTTTCCAGCAAGACGCAATCCGCCCAGCCCGCCTTGGCCAGATGATACAGCGATGACGCACCAATCGCGCCGCCGCCGATAATGACCACACGGGCCGTGGTTGGAAAATCCGCCATATCTGTATCTCCCTATTGCGCGTTTTGCGGCAACTCGTCTGTTATGTCGTAGTAATCGCCCTTGTCGGCGACAAAGATATGGCGGGCGAGCCGCAGTTCGGTGGGGGCCTCAAGCGCTCCCATCGCGACCGAAATCGTATCTTCGTCGTTATGTTGCCAGAACAGGAACGCCCCGCAGGTGCCACAAAATCCGCGCCGGGCCGTATCACTGGCGCTGTACCAGCGCAGACTGTCCTGCGCGGTCAGGCGCAGGTCGGCCTGATGTGTGACTGCCGACGCCCAGACGTGACCCGATTGCTTGCGGCACTGGCCGCAGTGGCAGACGCTGGGCGGTTGCAGGGGCTCGGCGATCTGAAAAGCGACGCCGCCGCAGTTGCAGGATCCTTTTTGCATGGTCATCTCCCGGTTTGGGGCGCGGCGCTGGTGCCCAGCAGCACACCATAAGTGATGAAACACACCGCCATCACCCGGCGCACCCAGACATTGAACACCGCCCCCAAAGCGGCACGACCAAGAACCGCGCCCAATATCGTAAAACCGGTATAGCTGAGCGCGGTAATGATCAGCGCAGTCGGCATGATCACCACCATCTGGTTCCAGATTGGCACGTCGGGCTGCACGAATTGCGAGAATGCGGCCAGGTATCCCGCAACGCTTTTGGGATTTATCGTGGCGATCGCCAGCGCGTGCAGATAGACATGCCGCGCAGGGCGTGCATCGGCCAGAACCGGTGTCTTTGCGCGAATCCAGCCACGAATCCCCAACCAGATCAGAAACCCGGCACCGATCAGCTTGGCGAAAAAGAACCCGGTCGGCGAAGTGGCGATAAGCGCGGTCACCCCCAGCGCCGACAGGATCAGAAACAGGCTGGCCTGGGTCAGGATCGCCGACACCCCGACCATGGCGCGGCCAAACGGCAGGCTCATGCCATTGGTGATGCAGTTCACTGCGTTCGGCCCCGGTGTGGTCACGAAAACCACCCAGAATAGCGCAAATATGGTCCAGGCCTGAAAACTCATCGCGTCAATACACCGGAGGGGCGATCACCCAGATTGCGACGGCGGGTGCATCATGGGGATTCATCCAGCGATGCGGCTCGCCGCGAATACGAAAGCTGTCGCCCGGCAGGATAGTGAAACGCCGCGCGCCGATCTCCAGGATCAGCTTGCCCGACAACAGATACCCGACCTCTTGTGTCGGACGCGTGGTCACGGCCTCGATTTCGCTGTGTGGCTCAAAGGTCGAATGGACCATCTCGAAATCATCGGTCAGATCCGGCGACAGCAATTCCTCGACCAGACCTGCGGCACCGCTGCCAATCTTGCGTCGCGCCGCTTTGCGCACCACGTACCCGGCCTCGTCGGCAGGGGCAGTGGCCTGTCCGAACAGCATCGACAAGGGCACGGCCAGTTGTTTGGCAATCTGGCGCAGATCCGCAATGGACGGTTCGGAGAGGTCGCGCTCGACCTGGCTGAGCCAGCCCACCGATCGTCCAAGCGCCTCGGCCATTTCCGCCAGCGTCAGCCCGCGCGACTTGCGCAGGGCACGCAGATCCGCGCCCAGTGTCGCGCTGTGGGTGGGGTCGGAATACAGCATGACGCGCCCGTGAATTAATTGCCTGTTTTTTCACGTTGCCGCGAGTCGGTGAAATTTTCAAGAAAAATTTCACCGGATTTAACCTCAGCGCGCGAATACCGATGCCAGGATCGTCGCCAGCTGGTCCGCGTCGGTTTGGGTGAACGCATCCGGCTGATCGCTATCGATATCGAAAACCGCGATCAGATCGCCGCCGGCGTCATGCACTGGCAAAACCAGCTCCGAGCATGTCGAGCTGGCACAGGCGATATGATCGGGGATCGCATCCACATCCGGCACCAGCTGCACTTGGCCGGTGCGCGCAGCGGCACCACAAACCCCGCGCGAAAACGGAATAGTCAAACAGCCATGCCCGCCCTGATAGGGTCCGATCTTGAGCAGTTCCGGCCCGACAACCCGGTAAAACCCGGTCCAGTCGAACCGCTCGTCCGCATGATGCACCTCGCAAACGACGGTGGCCATCAACGCAATCCGATCGCTTTCGCCCTCGGTCAGCGCAGCAATACTCTGGGCAAGGGCGTGATAGTCGGCCATCGGGCAGGGCATCCTTTGTCGACCGGCTGGCGCAAGCCAGACCGGTTTTGGCTTGTCTCGAAACAGGATCAGATCCGCTCGATCGCGATAGCCGTCCCTTCGCCGCCGCCGATACAGATGGCCGCGACACCGCGTTTCAGCCCACGCTTTTCCAGCGCATTCAGCAGCGTCACCATAATCCGTGCCCCCGATGCGCCAATCGGATGCCCCAGCGCACAAGCGCCGCCATTAATATTCACGATGTCACGAGACAGCCCCATTTCATGCATGAAAGCCATGGGCACCACGGCAAATGCCTCGTTGATCTCCCACAGATCGACATCGTCCTTGCTCCACCCGATCCTGGCCAGCAGCTTCTGCGCCGCCGGCACCGGTGCCGTGGTAAACAACCCCGGTGCCTGTGCATGGCTGGCGTGACCCAGTATGCGGGCCCGCACGGTCAAATTCTGCGCTTCGGCGGCTTCGGCCGAGGCGAGAACCAGGGCAGCTGCGCCGTCCGAGATTGACGAGGAGTTGGCCGCCGTGACCGTCCCGTCCTTGCGGAACGCGGGCTTCAGCATCGGAATCTTTTCAGGACGCGCCTTGCCCGGCTGCTCGTCGGTGGTGATCACCGCCTCGCCCGACCGCGAATGCAGGGTGACCGGGGCGATCTCGTCGGAAAAGGCACCGCTGCGCTCGGCCTCCAACGCGTTGGACAATGACGCCAAAGCGTACTGATCTTGCGCTTCGCGGGTGAACTGGAACGCCTCGGCGCAATCTTCGGCAAAGGTCCCCATCAGGCGGCCTTTATCATAGGCATCTTCCAGACCGTCCAGAAACATATGGTCGATGACCTGGGCGTGACCGATCCGCGCGCCGCCACGCATCTTGGGCAGAAGATAGGGTGCGCCCGACATGCTTTCCATGCCACCGACAGCCATCACATCTGTCTGACCCAGAGCGATCTGATCGAAGCCGATCATCGCGGCTTTCATCCCCGAGCCGCACATCTTGTTCAGGGTGGTGGCGGGCACCTTTTCGTCCAGCCCGGCCGCAAACCCGGCCTGACGCGCCGGAGCCTGCCCTTGGCCAGCTGGCAGAACGCAGCCCATCAGAACCTCGTCGACAGTTTTGGCACCGGCACCGTTCAGCGCCGCTCTCAGAGCAACACCCCCCAGCGCGGCGGCAGTCACAGTGTCGAACACGCCCTGAAAGCCCCCCATCGGCGTCCTTGCCGCACCTGCGATGATTACGTCTTTCATAGCCAGCCCTCCATGCTTTGACGCATGCATACCGAATGGTAAGGATTAACGTCTAGCTTCGGCGTGTAAAAAAGTGCCGTCGAAAGGAATAATCCCGTGAGCTTGACCAGTACCGTAACTGATTCGGCCCAAATCGTGACAGTCAACACCGACCGTATCGATGCCGCCATGGCGATCCAGTTCAAGGAAGAGATGCGCGCGCAGACCAGCGCTGGACCCCAGCGCGTGATTCTGGACCTGTCCACCGTGGATTTTATTGATTCCAGCGGTCTTGGGGCGATTGTGGCAGCAATGAAACAGTTGGGCGAAGGCCGGAGGCTGGACCTTGCCGGACTGACACCAACCGTCAGCAAAGTGTTCCGTCTGACCCGAATGGATACGGTTTTTAAACTGTTTCCGTCTCTGGATGATGCGGTGACGACGAAGGTCGGCTGACAGGGACCAACCCCGGGGATGACTTGATGTGACCGACACGCCAAGCAGTTTCACACATTCGTTCACCGCGAGCGAACTGGGCACGCGAAATGCCCTCTACGAGATCATGACCCGGATCCGCAAGCTGGGCGTGGCCGAAGATCAGGTCGGTGGGGTCGAGATCGCCCTCGCCGAAGCCGTCAACAACGTGGTCGAACACGCATATGCGAACATGGAGGCTGGCGACATCCTGATTCGCGGGCAATTGGACAAGCACGCCCTCAGGTTGCGGGTGACCGATCATGGCCGCCCCTTGCCCGACGGGGAATTGCCAAAGGGCAATCCAGCCGACATTGGCGGACCGCGCTCAGATCTGCCCGAAGGCGGCTTTGGCTGGTTCATGATCCGGACCCTGGCCCGTGACATCCGGTACATGCGCGAAAACGGCAGCAATCACCTACAACTGACCTTTGATCTGATCCCCCCAGCCCGCTAGGCGCGCCATGCCGCAAAACTGCCTCAATCCGTCCAAATTGCTGACGAATTGACAGCGCATACACAGGCTGTAGCTGCACAAAGCTTCCCTCGGCGTCGCGTGTCATTGCCCCCACCCAGTTCGCGGCGCCGAGGACCTTCCCCTGATCTTGTCCCCGTCTTGGCATTTCCTCGTGTGCCTCTTACATTCATCCGGCAAGGACTAGGGGAAGATGCAATGCGGGATTTTCAGGCGCCGGGCCGTTCGGCCGTATTGGCCACTAACGGGATGTGCGCGACGTCGCACCCTTTGGCGGCACAAGCGGCCATCGACATTCTGAAACGCGGCGGCAACGCCATGGATGCCGCCATCGCAGGTGCCGTACTTCTGGGTATTTGCGAACCGCAGATGACCGGGATCGGCGGCGACTGTTTCGTTCTCTATTCGCCACCTGGCAGCGAAGATATCAAGGCAATCAATGGATCGGGGCGCGCACCCGCGCTGGCGGATGCGGACAAACTGCGCTCCCAGGGTGTGACGGAGATTCAGCAGACCAGCCCAGACGCGGTGACAATTCCCGCCGCTATTGATGCGTTCTGCCATTTGGCGGACACAGTCGGTAACATCGGGCTGGATGCGATCCTGCAGCCCGCGATCCACTATGCCGACGCCGGTGTACCCGTGGCACCACGCGTGGCTTTTGACTGGTCCAAGGACGCCCCGGCCCTGAACCCACGAGCCCGCGAAATCTATCTGCTGGATGGCAAGCCCCCCCAACCGGGTCAGATCTTTCGCGCGCCCGGGCAAGCCGAAGTACTGCGACGCATGGCACAACATGGGCCCGAGGCGTTTTATTCCGGCGAAGTTGCCGAAGACATGGTCGCAACCCTGAACCGACTGGGCGGTGTGCACACTTTGGAAGATTTTGCCGCAGCCCGATGCACGGAAACGACTCCGGTCAGCGGAGCCTACAAGGGCATCGAGCTGGTCGAGCATCCACCCAACGGGCAGGGGGCAACCGCAATCCTGATGCTGAATATCCTGTCCCATTTCGACATTGCCGGGATGGATCCCTTCGCTGCACAGCGCGCCCATATCGAGGCCGAGGCCGCCAAATTGGCATATGACGCGCGTAATCGATTCATCGCAGATGCGGACCATACTGATCGGCTGGATCACATGCTGGCCCCGGAAACTGCCGCAAAACTGGCCGCGTTGATCGACCCCAACCGGGCCATGGCCGCACCAGCGCCCATTAGCGAGGCGGTGCACAAGGACACGATCTATATCACCGTGGTCGACAAGGACCGCATGGCGGTATCGCTGATCTATTCGATCTTCCACGGCTTTGGGTCAGGCATCGCAAGTGATCGGTTCGGTATTCTGTTGCAAAACCGCGGGCAGGGATTCACCTTGGAAAAGGGTCATCCCAATGAACTGGGCGGCGGCAAACGGCCGATGCACACCATCATTCCGGGAATGCTTCGGGAAAATGGTCGCGTCGCCATGCCATTTGGGGTGATGGGCGGGGCCTATCAACCCTATGGCCACGCGCGCGTGCTCAGCAACCTGTGCGACTTTGACATGGAGCCGCAGGCGGCACTGGATGGGCCGCGTTGTTTTTCGGACAACGGCGACATGAAGGTCGAGCGCGGCTATTCCGACACGGTGCGACAGCAACTTTCAGACATGGGCCACAATGTTTCGGTGCCCGATACCGCCATCGGCGGAGCCCAGGCGATCCGAATTCGCGAGGATGGCGTGCTGGAAGGTGCGAGCGACCCACGCAAAGACGGCTGTGCGCTGGGGTACTAGTGCGTATTGCGGCTGACCCGGTTCTCTGGGCCTGGCACCGCAGCGCAAGTCAGTTGAGTTGAAAATGCAAGGGATAGGCACCGTCCTGAAACGGGCCGAACATATCGGGGATGTCGGGATGATCCACCGGCTCGCCGGAGTAATCGGCAACCAGGTTCTGCTCGGACACATAGGCGACATAGTAGGATTGATCGTTTTCCGCCAGCAGGTGGTAAAACGGTTGCTCACGCGCAGGACGACTGTCCTCGGGAATAGCCTGATACCATTCCTCGGTATTGGAGAACTCGGGATCGACATCAAAGATCACACCGCGAAACGGGTGTTTCTTGTGCCGGACGACCTGTCCCAAATGATATTTAGCGCGTATTTTCAGCATTTTCTTGCAGCCCCTACCCTCCAATATTAGCCGCTGCAAGGCCTTGTTGTCCAACGGTCTCGCGGAATTTCCAGGAAACAGTCTGTGAACAGGGATTAACAGTGCATCTATCCGCCCCTGCCCGGGCGCCGAAACCGGATCTGTAGGACCGTCGCAACACACTCGGTGGGAACTCTGAACAGGTCGCGTGGATGAGGCAAATGTGATTCCATCCCAGCCCAAGTTGCGCTAGAGTTCGGAAAAAATATGCGAGAGGCAAATGAGCAGAACTCTTCGCGCAATGTTGTTGATGCTGTTGCTGGCATCCTGTGGCGGCGGCTCGCACACACCGCCACGCAACCTGAACGATGCATGCAGCATCGCTCAGCAGCGCCCGAAATACGTCAAGGCCTTTAAGGCAACCGAGCGTCGCTGGGGTGTCCCTGTGCACGTGCAGATGGCAACGATCTATCAGGAAAGCAAGTTTCGCGGTGATGCGCGAACGCCCAACAACTATGTGCTGGGCGTCATTCCGATGGGCCGCCAAAGCAGCGCCTACGGTTACAGCCAGGCGCTGGACGGGACCTGGGACGAATATCGTAAGG
Source organism: Sedimentitalea nanhaiensis DSM 24252 (assembly GCF_000473225.1). GTDB lineage: Bacteria > Pseudomonadota > Alphaproteobacteria > Rhodobacterales > Rhodobacteraceae > Sedimentitalea > Sedimentitalea nanhaiensis. Next base: position 2,650,543 of record NZ_KI421509.1, on the reverse strand, counting down.
ACACCGGGCGACGCAGTGCCAAGCGGGACCGGATGCAGGACGCAAGCGATTTCATGGGGTGGTATATGAACCAGAGCCGGGAAAGGAACGGGATTTCACTGAGCGATGCGCGCAACCAGTATCTGGCCTATCACGAGGGCCAATCCGGATATGCACGTGGGAGCCATAACAGTAAGAGCTGGCTGCTGCGGGTTGCCGGGCAGGTCGACGCACGGGCAAACCTGTATCAAGCGCAACTGGCCAACTGCCGCGCCTTCCGCCGTTAATGCAGCAATGCCCTAGCGGTTGGTTCCGCGCCCGCTTCCACCGCCCTGATGGCTGAACAGGTTGCTGCTCAGCCGCCCGCCCTTGTCCAAGGCACCCAGAACCACAGTGGTCTGCCCGCCGCCGTTATCGTGGATCACCCACTTTCGCAGCTCGATCGGATCACCGCCGAACAACAGATCTATACGGCCATATTCCGGATTCTCGGGATCCTGGGCGCTTACAACGGTCGATGTTCCGTCAAAGCTGTGGCCAACCACCATGTTGGCGCGACTCAGGTTCACATTGCGATCCAGAATCAGCGACAGGGGCGTGCGCTTGAGCGGATAGCTTTCCGGCGGCTGGTTGGACTTCGGATCGTGGATCACCACCGCACCGGCCCCTGCCACCACGGTTGCCGCATCGGGCGGGTCGTATTCGAACCGCATCCGCCCGGGGCGGTGCAGATACACTGTTCCTGTCGAACGCGATCCGTCGTCGTTATATTGGGTGAACGGCGCCACCACCGTGCTCAGTCCGTTCAGATAGGACGAGATTTCAGGCAGTGACAGTTTGCCGCCCGCCCACGAGGCAGTGGCGGCCAGACTTAGCGCTAGGGCACAGATAAAAGGTCTCATACTGGGTACATAGGCGTTTGCGCGGCAATGTGAAGTCACGCCCGTTACTGTTCCGGCACAAGAATTTCACGTTTGCCTACGTGATTGGCCGGCGAAACCAGCCCTTCGTCCTCCATCTGCTCGACCAGACGGGCGGCCTTGTTGTAGCCAATGGCCAGTTTGCGCTGAATATAGCTGGTCGAGCACTTTCGATCCTGGATCACCACCTGAACCGCCTGGTCATACAACGCGTCCTCGCCAGTGGTGTTTCCGCCCAGACCCAGAACCAGATCGATGTTGCTTTCCTTCTCCTCATCCGGACCTTCGACCACGCCGCTCATATATGCGGGCGGGCCAAATCCCTTGAGGTGATTGACGACTTCTTCGACTTCCTCATCCGAGACAAACGGGCCATGACAGCGGGTGATCTTGGCTCCCCCGGCCATATACAGCATATCGCCCATCCCCAGCAGTTGCTCGGCACCCATTTCTCCCAGAATTGTGCGGCTGTCGATTTTCGATGTCACCTGGAACGAAATCCGGGTTGGAAAATTGGCCTTGATCGTGCCGGTGATCACGTCGACCGACGGGCGCTGGGTGGCCATGATCAGATGGATACCGCTGGCCCGCGCCATCTGCGCCAGCCGCTGGATGCAGGCTTCGATTTCTTTTCCCGCGACCATCATCAGGTCGGCCATCTCGTCGACAATGACCACGATAAAGGGCATAGCTTCGGGCGCGAATTCTTCGGTTTCGAACACCGGATCTCCGGTTTCGTCGTCGAACCCGGTCTGCACCGTGCGGCTGAACATCTCGCCCTTGGCGAGCGCCTCGCGAACACGGCCATTGTAGCCTTCGATGTTGCGCACCCCCATCTTGGACATCTTGCGATAACGGTCTTCCATTTCGCCCACGGTCCACTTCAGCGCAACAACCGCCTTTTTCGGGTCGGTCACAACCGGCGACAGCAGATGCGGGATGCCATCATAGACAGACAGTTCCAGCATCTTCGGGTCGATCATGATCAGGCGGCATTCCTCGGGGGTCAGCTTGTACAGCAAGCTCAGGATCATTGTATTGATCGCGACCGATTTACCCGACCCCGTGGTCCCGGCAATCAACAAGTGGGGCATCTTGGCCAGGTTGGCGACCATGCTGTCGCCACCGATATCCTTGCCCAGGGCCAGCGGCAGACTCATGGTGCTGTCTCCGAAATCCCGGCTGGCCAGGATCTCGCGCAGAACCACCTTTTCGCGACTCTCGTTGGGCAGTTCGATGCCGATGACCGACCGGCCCGGCACTGTCGAAACCCGTGCCGACAGCGCCATCATTGAGCGGGCGATATCGTCCGCCAGGCCGATCACGCGCGACGCCTTCAAACCCGGCGCAGGCTCCAGTTCATACATGGTAACAACCGGACCCGGACGCACGCTGACGATTTCGCCCTTGACGCCATAGTCGTCCAGCACGCTTTCCAGCATCCTTGCATTCTCTTCCAGAGCCTCATCACTCAGCACAAGCCTTTGAATCGAAGACGGGTTCGTCAGCAGATTCAGCGGCGGCAGCTCGAATGCCGAATCTTCCTCTTCGAAAGCCAGCGCCGGCTGTGCCTCGGCCTCGGCACGCCGAGACGGGGCCACGGCCTTGCGGGGCAGGTTTTTTACAACCTTGCGTGGTTCCAGCGCCGGGATAATCGGCGCGGCGGGCTTTGGTTCGACCAGGGGCAGTGTATCGTCAGCTTCATGCTCTTCCAGAACCTCACTCTGAAATTCCATCATGACCGGCGGGCCCTCGGGTGCGACATGGGCAGAGGTCAACGGCGGTTCTGGCCGCAACCCGGCGGTATCCAGCACCAGCGGATCCGGGCCACGCCCCCTGCCCCGCGTCAACGGTCGGCTGGGGTCTTCCTTGGGCTCGTCCGGGCGAATACGGGCCCGCACTGCGTCGGCGATCCGGGCGCGAATGCGGTCGTCTCCGGGCATGTCGTCATACCCTTCGATCTCTTCAGGATCGACCAGCTCCGCCTGCGGCATCGCTTCGGGGCGGCGGATCAACGATGGCATCCGGGACAGGAACCCACTGCGTTCCCCGGTGTCTTCAATCTGCTCACCGATTTCAGACTGCGCGAAATCAGCAGGTGCCGATACGGCCAGCGCATCGTTTGTCGCCTGATACGCCATTGCCGCCTCGGCGCGGACCTGACGGGCCTCATCGCGGCGTTCCTGCAATTGCGCATGCTTGTCGCGCGCCCGTTCCATCACTGTACTAGCGCCTCGGCCCAGCAGCGTCGCCAGCGCGCCGTAAGCCATGACCAACCCGATCAGCGTTGCGCGGATGCCGCGCCCGATGTCGGCCCGGGTAAACCCAAGAACAAACGCTGCCAAAACCACCATGCCCACCGCCGTTAACAGCGACAGCAGCTTTAGCGCCAGATGCGAGCCAATGGGCAGCAACGTCAGCAGCGCGCCCATCACGGTGTCGCCAAACAACCCGCCCAGCCCAAAGCTGTGGGTCGCGCGCCATGTGGCATCCGGAACCAGCGTCGCGGCATAGATCGACGCGACGGCAATGGCGATCGGGGCAAAGATCAGCCGCCCGACGGCGCGCTCTTCGCCGCGATGAAAAGCAAAACGCACGCCCCAGACCAGGCAAACCAGAGCGATGCCCCAGCTGCCCCAGCCGACGATCATGAACAGCGGCGCCGCGACCGAGGCACCGATGCGCCCCATCCAGTTCTGCACCGGGGCGTCCGTCGATACCATCCAGTTGGGATCGTCCGGTGTATAGGACGCAATCATCGCTGCAGCCGCCAGACCCAGACAGATCAGTACGATGCCGATCAATTCCTTGCCGCGTTTCTCGATGGCCGCCTGCATGTTGCTGTCGAGCAACGGATCGCGGCTGCGTGAATGATATGCCATGCCTACCCTCGGTCTACCTGTACAAGCAGTCGCGCAGCCTTGTCAGCCCGTCCTGCATTTCTGTTTTTGGGGCCACCATCGCGACCCTGATATATCCTTCTCCGGGGTTTTGACCCGGTCCGCCCTGCGCCAGATAGGCACCCGGCAATACCCGCACCCCGGTCTCTTGCCACAATTTCAACGCCGCAGCCGTGCCATCCTCGACAGGCAGCCACAAAAAGAAACCCGCTTCGGGCGGCTGATAGCCCTGCACTGCCCCCATCACCTGGTCCGCAACCGCATATTTCTCACGATACAGCGTCCGGTTCTCGACGACATGCGCCTCGTCCGCCCAGACTGCGGCGGCGGCGGCCTGCAACGGTCCCGGCAGAGGTGCGCCCGCATAGTTGCGCAATTGCTTGATCTGTCGGATCGTCTCGGGTCCACCCGCCACAAAACCCGACCGCAGCCCCGGCAGGTTCGATCGTTTGGACAGCGAATGAAAGATCGTCACCCGCTCCGGATCGGCCCCGACGTCACGGGCCACCTGCAACGCGCCAACGGGCGGAGTATCGCGGTAGATTTCCGAATAACACTCGTCCGCGAAAATGCGGAAATCATAGTGTTCGGCCAGCGCAATCAGATCGGCCCAATAGTCGCGCGTGGCCACCGCGCCCTGCGGATTGGCGGGCGAGCAGACATAGACAATAGCGGTGCGGTTCAGCACCTCTGCCCCGACCGACGCAAAATCCGGCAAATGTCCTGTGGCGGCTGTGGCGGAAACAAACACCGGTTCGGCTCCAACCGAAAGCGCCGCGACCATATAGACCTGATAGAACGGATTTGGCGTCAGGATGGCGGGTTTCTGGCCGTCCTTCTCTTCGGGGCACAGGGCCATTGCAGCATTGTACAGCCCTTCACGCGTTCCGTTCAGCGCCATGACCTGTGTGCCTGCATCCAGCGAAACGTCGTACCGACGCTGGACCCAATCGGCTATCGCACTGCGCAATTCGTCGGTGCCATCATTCTGCGGATAGGAATTGAACCCTGCCGCGTTCTTTACGATCACGTCCGTGACCCAGGCCGGAAACGCATGTTTCGGCTCGCCAATGGTCATGTGAACCACGTCGCCGCCGGGCGCGTGCACATCCAGCAACCCACGCAGACGCGGAAAAGCATATTCCGGCAGGTTCAAGAACCGATCGGGTAAAATCATACTGCAGCCTCAAGTCGGGATCATTTTTGCCCCGTTAGGCAACAGGTTACAGAGGAGCCCCTGTCCCGTCCAGAGAAACAGGACCAAGCGGAGCAAGTTGTGTCTTTCAGGCCAACGCTCGTTCCGCTGCGGCCCCAAGGCGCAACAACGCCTCTTCGCCGTCCGGTGCGCCCATCAGGGAAATGCCGCAACTGGGCGTCCCGGTCGGAAGCGTCAGGGAACAAAGCCCCATCAGGTTGCCGATGCGGGTGTTGCGCAGGGTCAGCAGGTTCTCGGTCACGTAATACTCGCGATCCTCGTGCAGCCGCTGAACATTGGGCGGCAGGTTCGGCGCTGTCGGGCACAGCACCGCGTCATATCGTGCAGTCGCCTGATCCCACGCCATGCGCACCGACCGCAGTTTCGCCCACGCGGCAACATAATCCGGCCCCGAGAACTGCGCCCCGGCGCGAAACCGTTCCAGAATGGGTTCGTACATCAGCTGCGGGTTGGCCTCGATCACATCGCGCCACAGCCCATAGGCTTCGGCGGTGTAGAGCACCCCGCTCAGGGGCATTGCCTCGTCCAACTCGGGCACCTCGATGGGCGCGATGATGGCCCCGGCATCGGCCAGCCTGTCCACCGCCCGGTCAAATGCCGCGCGCGGTTCCGGCCGGACATCCTGCAACGCGGCGGTCTGCAGCACCGCAAGCCGGCGGCCTTGCAGCGATGCGCCGCGCAGATCGACAGGCTGTCCGCCCTCAAGCGCCGCCAGCATCAGCGCCGCATCCTCTACCGTGCGGGTCAGCGGGCCAATGGTGTCAAATTCCAGACACAGCGGCACCACACCTTCCAGGCTGATCCGCCCCGAGGTGGTTTTTAGCCCCACCAGGTCATTCCAGGCCGCCGGGATCCGGACCGATCCGCCGGTATCCGACCCGATGCCGCACGCCGCGAGGTCAAATGCGACCGAAGTCGCAGCCCCCGAAGACGATCCGCCCGGCACCGCATGAGTATCGTTGACACAGGGCGGGGTCGCGGTGATCGGGTTCAAACCCAAACCGGAAAAGGCCAGCTCGCTCATGTGGGTCTTGCCCAGACAGACGGTGCCCATGCCGGTGGCATTGCGCAGCACCAGCGCATCGTCCGCAGGCACCCGGTCTTTCAACAGGGCGGAACCGGCTTCGGTTTGCACGTCGGCGGAATCGACCAGATCCTTCCAACTGATTGGCACGCCGTCCAGTGGGGACAACCGCCGCCCGACCTGTGCGCGGTGGCGGGCGGCTTCGGCCTCGGCCAAGGCGCGGTCCTGGGTGACCCGGGCATAGATTCGGTCGCGCAGAGGGTGGGACTCAATCGCCGCCAGATAGGTCCGGGTCAGTTCGACCGGGTCGATTTCGCCCGCGGCAATCCCGCGCCCCAGATCCGCCGCGCTCGTTTTCAACCAGTCCTGCATCCTGCTCTCCGTTTCTGGAATGGCCAGACCCTAGCGACAGCACCGCGCATGGACAATCCCGCCAAGCCGACCATATTGCGTGTCATGACACCGGATTCCGATATTATCATCGTGGGCGGCGGGCTGAATGGCCCGGCCCTGGCGCTGGCGCTGGCACAAACCGGCCAGCGCGTCACCGTCATCGACACGCTGCCCGCTGCGACGCGCAAGGATGCAGATTTTGACGGACGCGGCTATGCGCTGGCCCTGACGTCGCAACGCCTGTTGTCGGCGATCGACGTTTGGCCGCTGGTTGCCGACAAGGCCCAGCCAATGCTGGAAATCACCGTGACCGACGGACATGCGGGCAGCGGGTCCTCACCGCTGTTTCTGCATTTCGATCATGCCGAGATCGAAGAAGGCCCGATGGGATACATGGTCGAAGACCGCCATTTGCGCCCCGCCTTTCTGGACGCGATGCAGGCCGCGCCTCTGATCACCCAGATCAACGGCAAGACCGTGGTCGATCAATCGGTCGGCCCAACGGGCGCAATGGTGACCTTGGATGACGGCAAGACGATAAGCGGTCGTTTGCTGGTGGGATCGGACGGGCGCAACAGTGGCACCGCCCGCCGCGCCGGGATCAAACGCACCGGATGGGATTATGGCCAGACCGCTCTGGTTTGTGCCATCGCGCATGAAAAGCCGCATCATGGCATCGCGCATCAGTTCTTTATGCCACCCGGTCCGCTGGCGATCTTGCCGCTGACCGGCAATCGCAGTTCAATTGTCTGGAGCGAACGTACCGAAACTGCGTTGTGGATCAACACATTGGACGATGCCGGATACATGGCGGAGCTGCGCCCGCGATTCGGCGATTTCCTTGGCGAGCTGGAACTGGCGGGCCGACGATTCACCTATCCGTTGAATCTGACCATCGCCAACAGTTTCATAGCCGAGCGCCTTGCGCTGGTCGGGGATGCGGCACATGGCGTTCACCCGATTGCCGGGCAAGGGCTGAATGCCGGATTGCGCGATGTTGCCGCTCTGGCCGAAACCGTGACGCTGGCCGCGCGCCGTGGCGAAGACATCGGCGCACAGACAGCCTTGCGGCAGTATCAACAATGGCGGCGTTTTGACACGGCCACGCTGGCGTTGGCGACGGATACGTTCAACCGGCTGTTTTCCAATGATAACCCTTTGTTGCGCCTGGGCCGGGACCTGGGCTTGGGGCTCGTGAATGCGATGCCGGGACTGCGCCGCAGCTTTATTCGCGAGGCCGCAGGATTGACGGGCGATCTGCCGCGACTGCTGCAGGGCAAAGCGATCTGAGGCAGGATCAGTCGAGCGCGCGCGCTTCGTCGATCAGCATCACCGGAATACCGTTGCGGATCGGAAAAGCCAGCCCGGCGGCCTTGGATACCAGCTCCTTGCGCTCGGCATCATAGCTGAGCGTGGTTTGAGTCTGGGGACAGATCAACGCTTCGAGCATGCGTCGGTCGAAATCCGGTCGGGCATCCATCATTGCAGGGTATCCTCGTTTTTGCCGCCGCGCAGGCCGTATTCGATCAGCGTCACAAGTGTCTCGCGTCGCGTTGTAAGGCAGGGCGCTTCCAGCAGAGCCTGTTTGTCTTCGAGGCCAAAGTCCAGAAGCATGGACAGCGAATTGATCAATAATTCGTCCTCTGCATCCTTGATCGAGTCCCAGTCGGTAGACAAGTGTTGCGCCGAAAAATAGCGGTCCAGCAGATTCATGAAAGCCCGACGGTCAAAGCGGGGGTCGGTTTCCGTTCGCCCAAGGTCGCGGCCAAAGCCGTCCCAGCTGACATCGCAGCGGCGATAGGGCTGGAATCCCTCGCTCTCGTTCAGGATGCGAAATCGCGAGATACCGCACAGGGTAATCATATAGCGACCGTCTTCGGTCTCGGAGAACTGGGTGATCCGGCCCGCGCAGCCAATGCTGTGCAGCCGGTCCTCGCGGCCCAGCATCGGATCTGGCTGCACCATGCCGATCAGCCGCTGCGAGGTTTTCAGCGCATCTTCGAACATCTGCAGATAACGTGGCTCAAAAATATGGAGGGGCAACCGTGATCGGGGCAGCAACAATGCCGACGGAAGCGGAAATACCGAGATCGTATCCGGCAGGTCTGGAGTATGCATCATGCAAACAAACCTAGCCTTGATTGTCGGCTAGGCAAATATCATCGAACTCAGCTTGCGCCGACCATTCAGAACCACCGGGTCATTGGGCTTGAGCGCGTCGAAAATGGTAAACAGTTGCGTCTTTGCCGCGCCCTCGTTCCACTCTCGGTCGCGGCGGAATATATCCAGCAACTGGTCTACGGCCTCTTGAACCTGTCCGTTGGCATGCAGCGCCAGCGCCAGATCGAACCGGGTCTGATGATTGTCCGGCTCAGCGTCCACCGCCGCAATCAGATCGGCCACCGGACCGGCATCGGCGGCCTGGCGGGCCAACTCCAACTGGGCATGCGCGGCTTCCAGTTCTGCGCTTTTTAAGATTTCAGCGGGGGCACCATTCAGGATCGCCTCCGCCTGGTCCAGATCGTCCATCGCAATATGAGAGCGCACAAGGCCACCATAGGCCCCGGCATGATTCGGATCTTCGGCAAGAATGGCGGCAAAGGTCTGAGCCGCGTCCACAGCGGCACCTTCGTTCAGCATCTCTTCGGCGGCCGCAACGGCATCGTTCAACGTATCACCGGGTGCATCGCCGCCTGCCGCCGAAATGACCCGATCTACAAATGCCTTGATCTCGGACTCAGGCAGCGCCCCCTGAAACCCATCCACCGGCTGGCCCTTTAAAAAGGCATAGACCGTGGGGATCGACTGGATCTGCAACTGACCCGCGATCATCTGTGCCTCGTCGATGTTGACCTTGACCATCCTGACCGCGCCCTTGGCCGCCGTGACGGCTTTTTCAAGCATCGGGCCAAGCGTCTTGCACGGGCCGCACCACGGCGCCCAGAAATCCACGATGACCGGGATCTCGTTGGAAGCCTCGACAACGTCGGCCATGAAAGTGGCCTCTGTCGCGTCCTTGATCAGGTCTGCGGGAACTGCGGTTGCGGTGGACAGTTCAATCATCGAGTCATCTCCTTACGGCTTGGCGCTCTATATGGAAGCAGACGCGACGGAAACCAAGAGCAGAGTTTAGAAAACCCGATCTAGAGATCAAAGCAGGCAAAGACCGGAGCGTGATCGCTGGGCTTTTCCCAACCGCGCGCATCGCGCAAGACCCGGCTGGAATGCGCCGCGTTACTGATGTCAGGTGTGGCCCAGACATGGTCCAACCGCCGTCCCTTATCCGCCGCAGACCAGTCCCGCGCACGATAGGACCACCAGCTGAACAGGGGTCCGTCGGGAATATCCTGCCGGGTGACGTCAACCCATCCGCCCGCATCCTGAGTTTCGGCCAGATGCGCGACTTCGGTGGGGGTATGGCTGACGATCTTGAGAAGTTGCTTGTGGTTCCACACATCGTCTTCGCGCGGGGCAATGTTCAAGTCGCCCACAAGGATGGATTTCCGCGGACGCTCAGCGCGAAACCAGTCGCGCATTTCGGTCAGGTAATCCAGTTTCTGGCCAAATTTTTCGTTGACTTGCCGGTCCGGCACATCGCCGCCTGCGGGTACGTAAAAATTGTGGATGGTAACCCCGTTGTCCAACCGCCCAGCGATGTGGCGGGCATGTCCCAGCGCGGCAAAATCCTCGGACCCAACCTCCTCTATAGGCATGCGCGACAGGATCGCGACGCCGTTGTATCCCTTTTGCCCACGCGCAATCATGTGGGTATAGCCAAGCGCGGCAAAACCTTCGGTCGGAATCTTGTCGACCGGGGACTTGCACTCCTGCAAACACAGCACGTCGGGTGTCTGTTCCTGCAGCAGCTTCAGAACGATGGGTTCGCGCAAGCGAACCGAATTGATGTTCCAGGTCGCAAGGGAAAAGGTCATGGCATTCTCAAAGGTTTGGGACGATGCGCCGACCCTATTCATGCGCGCGCGTCTTTGCCAGAGCCGATTCCCGCTTCTCTGGCTCGGAAATCCGCTGGCTGTCCATACTTGCCACAGACGCCGGTCCAGGGCCGCTGTCCCGCCCGAGGTTTCGTCAGTGTTGCCCTATCGGAACGCCAGGAAGCGAAATCCACACGCTGCGGACAAAAACTTCGGAGACGGGCCCCAGAAATGCCCACTGCACGCGCTTATGCGCCAAACCCCCGCCATCGGTGCCTGCTCCTACGGTTCGGATCCGGCCCGTGTACAAGTGCAACAATGGCCAAACAGCACTGAAATCTCTAGGCGCGCGCCGGAACATTAACCGTCAAATCACCTTGGACAAAAAAAGGCCGGGCATTTGCCCGGCCAAGTCCAACAGGGAGGTGTATGTCATAACCCGGACATACGCGGGGTAGGTTTATTATTCAGGCAATCCGCGAGTACGTCTTCGATTCAGATCACTTTTATCAACCATAACGTGTGCAGCTTAACTTGTAAATCTTAACCTTCACGCCACCAGTCGATAGCCTCCGGATTCCGTGACCAAAAGACGGGCGTTGGACGGATCTGGCTCGATCTTCTGCCGCAACCGATAGATATGGGTTTCCAGGGTGTGGGTCGTCACACCGGCGTTGTATCCCCAAACTTCGTGCAACAGAACGTCACGCGGCACCACACCGTCGGTCGAACGGTACAGGAACTTGAGAATGTTGGTTTCCTTTTCGGTCAAGCGGATCTTGCGCTCGTCCTCGGTGATCAACATCTTCATCGCGGGTTTGAATGTATAGGGTCCAAGGGCGAAAACCGCGTCTTCGGATTGCTCGTGCTGGCGCAGCTGGGCGCGAATCCGGGCCAGAAGAACCGGGAACTTGAACGGTTTGGTGACGTAATCATTGGCCCCGGAATCCAGCCCCAGAATGGTATCCGCATCGCTGTCCTGCCCCGTCAGCATAAGGATAGGAGCCTTCACGCCTTGCTTGCGCATCAGACGGCACAATTCGCGTCCATCTGTGTCCGGCAGCCCCACATCCATGATGATCAGATCGTACAGTGCCTCTTTCGCACGCTCCATCGCGCCCTGTCCGTCACCGGCCTCGAACACGTCAAAATCTTCGGTCATGATCAACTGTTCGCTCAGCGCCTCGCGCAGATCCTCGTCATCGTCAACCAGCAATATCTTTTTCAACTGCGCCATGGGCATACTCTCCTGTCGTGTCATTCACAGATGTGTGTGCAATCGTGTCCGCACAAGGAATGCTGCATTGGTTCACACGGTCGTGTCCACGGCAGGGGAAATGTTTCACATTCCGGTAAAGAGCACTTAGGTAGAAGCCAAATCTGAGCAGGAAGACGAAAATGAGCCTAGTGCCGAACATAACCGAATTGTTGGCCCGGGCGCGGGCCGATCTGCGGATGGGTGTTCCTGTCGTGCTGACCGACTCCGACGGGGCTATCTTGGCCATGGCCGCCGAAACCCTGAACGCGGAACGTCTGTCCGATCTTCGAGCGGTAGATCCGGCACCGTTGATCGCCATCACCGTGCGCCGGGCTGAAACGCTCAAGGCGCGAGCCTATGACGGCGACCTGGCACGGGTGGAAATCCCCCGCGATGCCGACCCGGCCTGGGTGCGTGCCATTGCCGATCCGGCAAACGATTTGATTGCGCCGATGAAAGGCCCGCTGGCAACCCGGCGGGGTGGCCCAACCTTGTTGCACAGAACCGCGCTTGCCCTGACCAAGGCCGCCCGCCTGCTTCCTGCCGTGGTTACCGTCGCGCTGCGTGACGGTACGGGTTTCACCAATGACCACGGCCTGACCCGGATCGATGCGATGCTGGCGGCTCCGCATCTGGCCGACCGAAGCCCTCTGTTTTCAGTTGTCAGCGCCCGTCTGCCAATGCAGGTCTCAGAAGCAGGCCGGGTGCATGTGTTCCGCCCCGAGGACGGCGGCGAAGAGCATTATGCGGTCGAGATCGGCCGCCCCGACCGGCAAAAGCCAGTATTGGCGCGACTGCATTCCGCCTGTTTCACCGGCGATCTTCTCGGCAGCCTGAAATGCGATTGCGGCCCGCAGCTGCGCGCCGCTCTGGCGCAGATGGGCCAGCAGGGAGCGGGCGTGTTGCTGTATCTGAACCAGGAAGGGCGCGGAATTGGGCTGGCCAACAAGATGCGCGCCTATTCCCTGCAGGATCAGGGGTTTGACACGGTTCAGGCCAATCACCGTCTGGGTTTTGAGGATGACGAGCGGGATTTCAGGCTGGGTGCGGACATCCTGAAATCGATGGGGTTCTCGGCCGTCAAATTGCTGACCAACAACCCGGCCAAGATCGCAATGATGGAAAAGTCCGGCGTTCAGGTAACCGAACGTGTGCCGCTGAAAGTGGGCGAAACTGCGCATAACCGTGGGTATCTGGCGACCAAGGCCGCCAAGTCCGGGCATATGCTTTGACCCCAGCAGACATGGTTCTGACGCCGCGCGGCCTGCGATTTCGCGGCCAGCTGTACCCCTGCAGCATCGGGCGCGGCGGCGTATCGGCGACCAAATCCGAAGGCGACGGAGCAACCCCGACGGGGACACATCGCATCACCGGCTTGCTGTATCGCCCGGACCGTTTGGCGCAGCCAGCCCCTTGGGCGCGCGCCATTCGGCCTACGGACCTGTGGTCGGACGATGTGGATGATCCGTACTATAACCAACTGGTGCACGCACCACACAGGTACAGCCACGAGCACCTGCGGCGCGCCGATCCGCTGTACGATCTGGTGCTGCTGACCGACTGGAACTGGCCGGATGCGCAACCGGGCCGCGGTTCGGCCATCTTCGTGCATCAGTGGCGCCGTCCCGGATATCCGACCGAGGGTTGTATCGCCTTGGCCCGCCCGATTTTGCGCCGGATTGCCCGTCTGGCCCCGCCGGGCACCCGTCTCACCGTCCCGCTGATATCTTTCCGGTCCTGACCCCCGGCGTTTCAGCCCACCGGAGCCGCGGCTCGTTCGCCAAATATCGCAGAACCGACCCGAATATGGGTCGCACCCAAAGCAATCGCGGTTTCGAAATCCGAACTCATGCCCATCGAAAGGCCGGACAGCCCATTGCGTTCGGCGATCTTGGCCAGCAGGGCAAAATGCAGCGCCGGTTCCTCATCGACAGGAGGAATACACATCAGACCACGCACCGGAAGATCCAGGGCCAGACAATCGGCGACGAATTCATCGGCCTGGGATGGTAACACCCCCGCCTTCTGCGCCTCTTCGCCGGTGTTGACCTGGATGAACAGGTCGGGGCTGCTGCCGCGTTCTTGCGCCAGCCGGGCCAGCGTATTCGCCAGTTTTGGACGGTCCAGCGTATGGATTGCATCGCACAGTTCAACCGCCTGGCGGGCCTTGTTGGTTTGCAGCGGCCCAATCAGATGCAATGCGACCCCGTCGAACCGCTGACGAAAGGTCGGCCATTTGCTGGCCGCCTCTTGCACCCGGTTTTCACCAAAACAACGATGCCCTTGTTCCAGGACCGCCTGAACCCGGTCGTTGGGCTGCACCTTGGATACCGCGATCAATACCGTCGAGCCGGGGGCACATCCGGCGGCGGCTTCTGCGGCAGAAATGCGGGTTTGGATGTCTTGCAACGGCATCGGATCCTCTTTGGCAGCTTGTGCACCAGAAACACCAGACCGGCGCAAAAGAAAAGGGCGGGCCACAAAGGCCCGCCCGAATTTCAGGTCAAACGTGTTTCAGCTTAGAAGCTGAAGTACACACCGGCCTGGAACTGGCTGTTGTTGCTGTCAGCAGCCGATTGAGCGTAACCCGCAACGAATGTGCTGCCGCCACCCAGGTCGTACTGATAGTTGATGCCGAACGCGGTACCGTCCACCTGTCCCACGGCATTAGCAAAGCCGACAATGCTTTCATTATTTGCATCAAGCAGAGCACCATCTACGTCAGTGCTGTTGACCCAGGCCAGGAGGTTGCTGGCGGCACCAATGTCCATGTTGCCTTCCAGCGTCCAGGAGTCGGCCACATCGTTGGAACCGTAGGCCAGCTTGGCACCGAACTGGCCCCAATCAGCACCAGCAGCCAAGAAGTACATTCCGTCTTCTTGATCATAGGCCCGGCCGTTGACGTCGGTGTAAACGAGCGGATTGTTATCAACAGACTGGTACGCACCGGTGACATAGTAGTCACCGAAGCTGTAAGTCAGCATGATGGCCAGACGGTCTTCACCGGTAACGCCGGGGCCGTAGTCATTGTCTTGGCTGAACGAGACATGGCCAGTGAACCCACCGACAGTGTACAGTGCTTCAACACCATTTGCACCAGCGCTAGTCGAGCTGTACGCATCCCAGCCGAACGTTGTGCCAGGTGTCAGGAAGTTGCTCGAAGTCGGGTCGACGTTGATACCCTTGATCGGCAGCGACATGAAGTCCATGCCGTCAATACCAGTGCCGGCCGAACGGGTGCCGGTGGTGTACAGGCCGGGTGCGTTTTCAACCGCGCCGATGATGTTGCCGACGTTGACGATCAGGCCGCCATAGGTCACGCCAAAGCGTGCGCCGTTGAACACTGCGCCGCCTGCGCTACCGTCACGGCTTTCAGCCTGGGCCCGGAAGCGCGCGTTAAAACCAACACCGCCGTCGGTTTCAGTCGACATATCCACCTGCAGACGCAGACGCGATGTGATGTTGGTTTCAGAGACCCCGTTGTAGTTGGGGTTGTTGCCATTGTTGTAGTCAGAATCATTGGCTTGGTTAAAGTCCAAACCAAAACGGCCGTAACCGCTCAGGCGAACGTCTGCTGCTGCCATGCTGCCCAGAGCGATCAGCGCAGTCGTCGCGAAGAGAACTTTTTTCATCGTTTTTCCCTCGGTTTTCAAATCATACGCCCAAACCGGGGAATCCGGCGTGGGTATGGAGAGGGGTTTCGCTCTTTCCGGCCCATTTTGGCAAGTGCTCGCAGTTGGGTGGCCGCAAAGTCGTATAAATTGGTGCAGCTTTGCCACAGTCCCGTTTTCCAAACTTCCCGCGACCCGACCCTGGTTCGCCTCGCAGCACCGGCATCCGCTCAGGCCTGTCTGACTAAGCTCTTGCCCCACATTGCTTGCTTGGGTAGGAACCTGTGCAACTGTTTATCGGGATTTGGTGATGGCGCTGCATAACGGACTGAAGGTTATACTGGTCGTATCGATCTGTCTGGGGCTGACGGCCTGCGGCAATCGGCGTTCCGCTGACGGCGGAGCACCGGTGAGCCCGCCACTCTCGGATTTCGAAAGCAACAACCGCGAATCGGCGGGCTTTACCGGGGCAGGCGGCTCGACGATCTGGGACGCATTCGGACCGAACAAGACGGAACAGACAGTCAATGTGAACCGGTATCTCTGGGCCGCCTCGCTGGATGTGCTCAACTTTCTGCCGATAACGGATGTCGATCCTTTCACCGGCGTCATTATCACAGGATACGGAACCCCGCCGGGCGGTGGCCGCAGTTATCGCGCCACGGTGCATATCAAGGACCCGGCGCTGGACGCGCGGTCGCTGACGGTCGCGCTGCAAACCAAGGGCGGCCCGGTCAGTGCCGGAACCACCCGCGCAGTCGAGGATGCAATTCTGTCGCGCGCCCGGCAGATGCGGGTCAACGACAGCCGTCTCTGAAACGCCGGACGCCACCATAACAAATACGCGCCGGGTCCTTGCCCGGCGTTTTCAGTCAAAGGACCGTTTTCATGTCGCGATACAGCGCCGCCGAAATCGAAGCGAAATGGCAGAACGCCTGGGATCGGGCGGGGATTTTCAAAGCGACCCGAACCGCAGATCGCCCCAAGTACTATGTGCTTGAAATGTTTCCATACCCCTCGGGCCGCATTCACATGGGCCATGTGCGTAACTATACCATGGGCGACGTGATCGCACGCTACAAGATCGCGACCGGGCACAACGTGTTGCATCCGATGGGGTGGGATGCCTTTGGGATGCCGGCCGAAAACGCCGCAATGGCCATCGGCGGTCATCCCAAGACCTGGACCTATGATAATATCGCCGACATGCGCGCGCAGATGAAACCGCTGGGCCTGTCCATCGACTGGTCCCGTGAATTCGCCACCTGTGACCCGGAATATTACGGCCAACAACAGGCGCTGTTCCTGGACATGCTGCAGGCCGGGCTGGTCTATCGCAAGAACGCGGTGGTCAACTGGGATCCGGTCGACATGACGGTGCTGGCCAATGAACAGGTGATAGACGGCAAAGGCTGGCGCTCGGGCGCCGATGTGGAACGGCGCGAGTTGACGCAGTGGTTCTTCAAGATTTCAGACATGGCCGAAGAACTGCTCGAGGCGCTGGACGGGCTGGACAACTGGCCTGCAAAGGTGCGGCTGATGCAGGAAAACTGGATCGGCAAGTCGCGCGGGTTGGAGTTTTCGTTCGAGCGTACCGATGGCGGTGATCCAATCACGGTCTACACGACCCGCCCCGATACATTGATGGGGGCGTCTTTCGTCGGTATATCGCCCGACCACCCTATCGCTCACCAACTTGAGGCTCAAAACCCAGAAGTCGCAGATTTCGTTGCCAAATGCCGCAAGGGCGCCACCACTGAGGAGGCGTTGGAAAAGGCCGAGAAACTGGGCTTTGACACCGGTCTGACGGTGAAGCACCCGCTTGATCCAAACTGGGAACTGCCGGTCTGGATCGCCAATTTCATCCTCATGGATTATGGAAGCGGCGCGATCTTTGCATGCCCCGCCCATGACCAGCGCGACCTCGATTTCTGCCGCAAATACGACCTACCGGTGATCGAAACCTTTCGCGATTTGGGGGCACGGCAACAATCGGACCATGAGCTAAGCTCTTTTCCTTCGGAGGAATTCTTTGAAAATAGTCCCGTCTTCACAGACTACGAGAACCGGTTTGGTGACGAAGACAAGAAGATACAGAAATTTCAGAAGGTGACAGTCACTGCGTATGTGCCCCCAAAGACAGAAAAAGTTGCTTACCTGAGCAATCCCTTTGGATTGGGAACCACAACCGGTCAAGAGGCTGTCGACACCACCATCGACCTTGCCGAACAACAGGGCTGGGGCAAAAGCAAAACCCAGTATCGGCTGCGCGACTGGGGGCTTTCCCGTCAGCGCTATTGGGGCTGCCCGATTCCGGTGGTGCATTGCGACAGCTGCGGTGTCGTGCCGGAAAAGAAAGAGAACCTGCCGATCCGACTGCCCGACGACGTGACGTTCGACGTGCCCGGCAATCCGCTGGACCGGCACCCCACCTGGCGCGACTGCGCCTGCCCGTCCTGCGGCAACGCGGCAAAACGCGAAACCGACACCATGGACACCTTTGTGGACAGTTCGTGGTATTTCGCCCGCTTTACCGCCCCGGATGCGGATACGCCGACCCGGATGGAGGACGCCGAATACTGGATGAATGTGGATCAGTATATCGGCGGTATCGAACACGCGATCCTGCACCTGCTGTATTCGCGGTTCTTCGCCCGCGCCATGCAGATCACCGGCCATTTGCCGAAAAAGGCGATCGAGCCGTTCGATGCCCTGTTCACTCAGGGTATGGTCACGCATGAAATCTATGTCACGCGCGACGACCGCGATCGTCCGGTCTATCACCTGCCCGAAGACATCGAATGGCACGAAAGCGGCGCGCGACTGGGCGCGACCGGTAAGCCGGTGACCGTGATTCCATCGGCCAAGATGTCGAAATCCAAGAAAAACGTGGTGGACCCGATCAATATCATCAGCGCCTATGGCGCGGACACCGCGCGCTGGTTCGTGCTGTCCGACAGCCCCCCCGAGCGGGATGTGGAATGGACGGCATCAGGTGCCGAGGCCGCGTTCAAGCATCTGAACCGTGTCTGGTCGCTGTCCGAACGCATCGCCGAAATGGACGACGATGCAAAGGGCGACGGAGACGACGATCTGTTGCGCGCCATGCACAAGGCGACCTTTGACGTGACACAGGGCATAGAGAGCTTTGGGTTTAATGCCGCCATCGCCAAACTCTACGCCTTTGCCAATACGCTGGCCAAATCCAGGGCCGGAAAGGCAGCGCAACAACAGGCTGTCAAGACTCTGGCACAGCTGATGTCACCGATGACCCCCCACCTGGCCGAGGACATCTGGGCCCGTCAAGGCGATGCGGGTCTGGTGGCCACCGCCCCCTGGCCAGTGGCAGACGAAGCGTTTCTGGTCGAGGATTCGGTGACCTTGCCGATCCAGATCAATGGCAAGCGCCGGGCCGAAATCAACGTGCCGCGCGACATGACCAAGGACGAGGTCGAAAAATCCGTCCTGGGCATGGATGCGGTACAAAGGGCGCTGAACGGGTCGGCACCGAAAAAGGTGATCGTGGTGCCCGGCCGGATCGTAAATGTCGTTGTTTGACCGCCGCTCTGTCCTGTTCCTGCCGCTGGCGCTGGCCGCCTGCGGGTTTGAACCGGTCTATGCTCCGGGTGGCGCGGCCAATGCGTTATACGGCAAGATTCGGGTGGATGCCCCCGAAGGCGTGAATACCTATCTGCTGGTCCGACGCCTGGAAGAGCAACTGGGGCGCGCGCAGGTGCCGGATTATCGCCTGTCGATCGTGCTGGAAACCGGGATCCAGGGCCAGGCGATCACGGCCTCGGGCGACATCACCTTTTACAGTGTTCTCGGGTCCGCCCGGTACCGGCTGCTGCGGATCGACACCGAAGAGTTGGTTGCCACGGGATCGGTGGACAATTTCACCGGCTACTCCGCCACTGGCAACACCGCCGAAACACTGGCCGCTCAGCGTGACGCCCGCGAGCGTCTGATGGTGATCCTGGCCGACCAGCTCGCCCGCGACCTGTACATGACAGCGGATGTATCGGAATGAAACTGGCCACCCGCGACGCCGACCGCTACTTTGCCAAGCCCGATCCGGAGCGCGCGGGTCTGCTGATCTATGGTGGCGATGCGATGCGGGTGGCCCTGAAGCGCCAACAGGTCATCGCCGCCCTTCTCGGTCCTGCCGCCGAAGAAGAAATGCGCCTGACCCGTATGCCCGGATCCGATTTGCGCAGTGATCCCGCGCAGCTTTTGGATGCGGTCAAGGCAGTGGGGTTCTTTCCCGGACCGCGCGCGGTTTTTGTCGAGAGCGCAACCGATACGGCCGCCCCGGCAGTCCAGGCGGCGTTGCAGGACTGGCAACCGGGCGACGCCCAGATCATCGCCACCGCAGGTGCGCTCAAGGCCAGCTCGAAACTGCGCAAGATCTTTGAAACCAACCGCAACACCTATGCCGCGGGGCTGTATGACGACCCACCTGGACGGGCCGAAGTCGAGCGCATCCTGACACAGGCCGGGTTGCGCGCGATTCCTGACGACTGCATGGCCGCGCTGACGGATCTGGCTGCCGCAACAGGACCGGGCGATTTCACGCAAACCGTTGAAAAGCTGTTTCTTTTCAATCTGGGAGACAACAACCCCATGACCCTTGAGGATATTGCCGCTTGCGCGCCGCAATCGACCGAGGCGGGGCTGGATGAGGTGCTGAATGTGGTGGCGGACATGCGCGCGGGCGAGATAGGCCCGCTGATCCGCCGCCTGCAGGCGCAGGGCAGCAATGCGGTCGGCCTTTGCATCGGTGCGACCCGGCATTTTCGCAGGCTTTACAGCGCTGCGTCAGATCCCGGCGGCGCGGCGGCGGGGGTGGGGCGCCTGCGCCCACCGGTCTATGGCGCGCGCCGGGGTCAGATCGTGCGCCAGGCCCAGTCCTGGGGACCGGACCGCTTGCAAAAGGCGCTGACGCTGTTGACCGACACTGACCTGCAACTGCGCTCGGCCGGACAGACCGCCCCGGCAATGGCCGTGATGGAACGCGCGCTGATCCGCTTGGCGATGCTGGGAAAGGCTCGCTGACAGCGTCTGAACGGGAACGACAAGGATTACGATCACCCCGCCAAAACGGCAAAAGGAGCATATGAATGTACAAAGTATACGGCGGTATCGCCAGCCGGGCGTTCCGGGTCCTCTGGTTGCTCGAAGAACTGGGGCAGACCTATGAACTGATCCCCAGCAAACCGCACGACAGCGCTGTCATCGCGCTGAACCCGTCGGGCAAGATTCCGGTTCTGCAGGACGGCACAGCGGCGCTTACGGATTCGACCGCGATCCTGACCTATCTCGCGGACAAGCATGGCGGGTTCACCTATTCCGCAGGCACCATCGAACGCGCTCGTCAGGACAGTTTGACCCACGCGGTGCTGGACGAACTGGATGCTGTTCTGTGGACTGCGGCCCGGCACAGTTTTGTGCTGCCCGAGGAACGTCGGGTACCGGATGTCAAAGATAGCCTGAAATGGGAATTTGCCCGCAATCTGGACCGTCTTGCCGACCGGATAGAGGGGCCGTTCCTGATGGGCGAAACCATGACGATCGCCGATATCATCGCCACCCATTGTGTGAATTGGGCCATCGGTGCGAAATTTCCGGTCGAAAACGCAGCGATCTCGGATTATGCCGCCACGATGCGAGACCGCCCGGCGTTCAAGCGCGTGAGGGAGTTCCAGGCTGCATAACCCGCGAATGGGCGGCGGCTGCGCGCCCCGCCCAACGTCCGGTGGCCAGGCAGGCGGTCAACAGGTACCCACCCGTTGGCGCCTCCCAATCCAGCATCTCGCCGGCACAGAATACTCCGGGAAGGGCGCGCAGCATCAACCCGTCGTCCAGCGCCGCGCGCGAAACCCCACCTGCTGTAGAAATCGCCTCGTCCAGTGGGCGCAACCCGGCGTGGCGAACCGGAAGCGCCTTGATCGCATCGGCCAGCCCGACCGCATCGGCGGGCAACGGGCGACCGAATTCCTGCAATATGGCGGTGCGTGCCGGACCCAATTTCAGTACACGGCGCAAATGGTTCGACCAGCTGGTCTTGCCGCGCGGTCTGGACAGGCGCTCGATCAGGTCGGGCACGCTAAGGTCGGGCATCAAGTCCAAGGTCACCGCAGCACCTTGCCGCACCGCTTTGGACACGGCATAAACGCCGCCGCCCTCAAGACCACGACGCGATATCACCGCTTCGCCGCGCGTGCGCAGATGGCCTGCTGACAATGCAACCCCCTTGAGCGGCTGGCCCAGAACCGATTGCATATGATCAGACCAGTTCACCTGCAGCCCGGCGTTGGCGGGCGCGAACGGTGTCATCTCTACGCCCTGTTCCGCCAACAGTCTGGCCCAGGCGCCGTCCGATCCCAGCCGCGACCAACTGGCCCCGCCCAGGGCCAGCACGGTGACATCGGCGGGCATCGCAACCGGGCCGTGCAGCGTTTCGAACGTCGGTGCATTGCCGGCCGTCCAGCCCGTCCAGCGCCAGCGCGTATGCCGGGTGAGGCCCTGCCCGTCCAGCCGTTCGAGCCAGGCCCGCAACAGCGGGCTGGCCTTCATCTCTTCCGGGAACACCCGCCCGGTGCTGCCGGTAAACAGAGTCTGTCCCAGATCACGCGCCCAGCCCTGTACCGCCTCGGCGTCAAACTCCGCGATGATCGGTGCCAGCCAATCCGCCGCCTCGTCATAGGCCGCCAACAGCTGATCGCGTGGCGCGTCCATTGTCAGGTTCAGCCCGGACTTTCCTGCCATCAGAAACTTGCGCCCGACGGATGGTTTGGCCTCGGTCAGGGTCACAGCACAGCCCGCTCGCACCAATTCCTCGGCGGCCATCAGCCCGGCGGGTCCACCCCCGATCACCAGCGCGGTTGGCCGGCTCATGAGCTGATGCCCGGCAGTCCACCCTTCAGTGCGACCACAAGATTCGGGTACGGAATCCCGATGTCGTTGTCCTTGAGCGCGTTCCGGACCGCGACCAGCGCCTTGGGGCTGAATATACGGGCGAGCAACGGCAAGACCGGCGGCGCAAAGGACAGCACGAACCTGCGCGCGGTGTCGATCAGAGCCGGAAGACAGGCGGCGACCAGCAACCCGAATTGCATCCAGGCCACCGGCCTCAGCAGCCAGCCTTTGGCAAGGCTCCAACCTTGCAGTGCATGGCTCGCCACCTGCTGCACGATTCCCGGTTGGCCTTCCAAATCAAATTGCATCATTCTTGCCTATGTCGTGTATGCAATATCCCATGCCCGACCACACCTGCGGGATCAAGTTCGATGTTGATTGCACCACAGGACTGAATCTGCCCGTTGACCTGCCACAGGATATTTCCTCCGCCGTTGATTTGAGTCCACCCCAACCCCAACGTGAGGACGGAGAATGAAGCGAACGGGATCTGCGGACGAACAGATCAGCGGCATTGTCTGGCGGTCCTTCAGCGCAAGCCGGTTGCGCCCAGGAACGGCGCCCCCTTGCCGCGACACGCTGGACGCTCTTGAGCTGGGCGGTGGACGAGACACCGGCCTGGGGTCTGGGAAAGCCCGTAATCGTGGTATGCACGATCTGATTCCTGCGGCCCGGCACGCTGCACGAGCGGTCACAATCAAAGAGGGAACCCGGTTTGATTGTGACCGCTCGTGCAGATACGGTGTTGCCGGGTCGTCCGGTGGCATCGCTGTATGAAACGGATTTCGGCGTTTTGACCCACGACGGACGTCCGTGGGCGATCTCCGGCTAAAGGTCAGCCGACAATGCGATGAGATGGTTGTCGAATTGCAGATCCACTGCCTTCCGACGCAGGCCGGACACGCCGAGACGTCCGGCTCCGGTGGTAAAGATCAGCCCCTGTTCGGCCCCGGCGACACCGCAGATATCCGGCTCGTCCAGCAGCGAGACCATTTTTCCGGTATCGGTGTCAAACACCGCCATAAGCCCACCGCGCGGCGCGGTGAGAGCGACCTGTTTGTCGGCGCCAAAGGCGATGCTTCCGCCATAACCGCGCAACCTGCGCTGCACCTGGGGGATCGCCTTGAGCAGGCGGGCGTTTTGCCCCCGGCGATGCAACCCCAACAGCGGCGGATGAACAGTCGCGTCGCCCTGCCATTGCATCGCAAATCCCACCAACCCGTCATGCCGTGCTGCGAGATGCCGGATCGAATTCCGGCGCAGTTCGGGCAATTCCACCTGCTCCAGCACCGCCCCCGCGGACGAAAGATAGGTCAGGTTCGGGCGCATGGTCGGCAGGTTCAGCTTGGCCCGACCGCTGTCCGGATGGGTTTCAATTCCGCCATTTGCCACCACCAGATCATCCGAACCGGGCATGCGCCGGATTTCATGCGGACCGACCCCGCCCGAGTCGATCTCGCCCAGTCGGCGATACTCCGCGCTCACATCCCAGACCCCGATACATCCTCGCGCCATGTCAAAGTCGTTTTCGGTGGTGTAAAGTCGGCTGCCATCCCGCGAAAACGCGCCATGACCGTAAAAATGCCGCCCCTGAGGCGCGTTCAACCGGTGCAGAACCGCACCCGAACCGCAGTCGATGACCAGTGCATAAACACCTGGACGACGGGCAAAGGCCACCGCTTCGGCCCGGTCGGGGTGGGCAGCAGCGGCATGCCCGCGCGCGGGCAGCACAACCCGAAACAGTTCGCTCAGATCCGCGCCCAGACCAACAATCACATAGGTCCCCGAAGCCTCCCGTGCGGCGCTGAGATACCGAGGCGACCCCACACTGGCCCAGCCGGTCGCAGGCACAAACCCGGCAGCGCACAGGCCCGACAAAAAGGCACGACGCCCCGTTTTGAACTTGGATGGTTCTAACATGGCTAATCGATGCCCCCGGTGCCGGATCCGCTTCCAAACACGAGGAAACGGAACGACGTTAGGCCCCGCACACAAAAATGCAAAGCGTCAAATGTGCCTGTTTATGCGGCTACTCGCGCAGCGCTGATTGATTTTACCGCCAAAAAATCCGTGCGTCACGGGCATTAGGTCTCAGCGGCACAGGGCTGCGTTCGCGCAACGCCCGATCACCGCACGCTTCGACGGCAATCTGGCTCCCCTGCGCGATCAAATCGTCATTGCCTCCCCGCTTTCGCCTATTGTGGCCCGATCTATTGAGCCCGATGGGGACCGCATCCGAATACGTGACAAGCCCGCCGGGGCTTTCCCGAGCGAGCGTGGGTGATAGAAGGAACCTGACCCTGAGTCGCGAACTTTTGATCGGTAGAAACAGCCGCCATATCTAAAGAGGATAGACACCGATGTGTGCAACAGCCACGTTTCACGACCTTCAGGACGCCTCCGTCTTTATCACTGGCGGAGGCTCGGGCATTGGCGCATCCTTGACCGAGGGTTTTTTGCGTCAGGGCGCGCGCGTGGCCTTTGCCGGACGCTCGGACGCCACTGAATTTGTTGAACGGATGCAGCGGGAGAGCGGCCAGCGCCCGCTGTTCATCCAATGCGACATCACCGATATTGACGCGCTGAAGGTCGCCATCGCACAGGCATCTCAGGCGCATGGACCGATCAGGGTTCTGGTCAATAATGCGGCCAACGACCAGCGCCACAGCACCGAGCAAGTGACAGAAGAGTTTTGGGACCGGGCGCAGGATATCAATCTGAAGGCCCATTTTTTTGCCTGCCAGTCGGTGGTCCCGGCTATGACGAAGGCGGGCGGCGGGTCAATCATCAATTTCACCTCGATCAGCTACATGATGGGAAACGCCGGGTATCCGGCCTATGTCGCCGCAAATTCCGCGCTGAACGGCATGACACGCGCATTGGCGCGTGAATTCGGTCCAGACGGCATTCGCGTCAACGCGCTCGCCCCCGGCTGGGTGCTGACCGACAAGCAGTTGGACAAATGGGCTACCCCCGAGGCACTGGCCGCGCATCTGGACCGTCAATGTCTGAAAGCGCATTTGAAACCAAAGGATATCGTCGATGGTGTCCTGTTTTTGGCCTCAAACACCAGCCGGATGATGACCGGACAGGCGCTGGTGATTGATGGCGGCGTGGTGGTAACAGGATGATCGCGGATGTGACCAAAAATTTGAACTGGATCGCGGTCGATTGGGGCACATCGCGTCTGCGCCTGTGGCTGATGGATGCCGCCGGAAAGATCCTCGATCATCGGACCTCGGATCAGGGCATGGCATCCCTGTCGCCGGATGGGTTCGAGCCCGCGCTGTTGGCTTTGTTGGGCGATGCCCTGCCAGAAAACGGCCACGTGCCGGTGATCTGCTGCGGCATGGCCGGGTCGCGTCAGGGTTGGGCAGAAGCGCCCTATGTGCGGACCCCGTGTGCGCCCCCGTCCATCGGCAATGCAACCCAGGTCGCGACCGGAGATCCGCGGTTGCAGGTTTTCCTATTGCCCGGTCTGGAACAGCAATCGCCCGCCGATGTGATGCGTGGCGAAGAGACCCAGATCGCCGGATTTCTGTCGACCGAGCCGGATTTTGACGGCGTTCTCTGCCTGCCCGGCACCCATTGCAAATGGGCGCATATCAGCGCTGGCGAAGTGGTCAGCTTCCGCACTTTCATGACCGGCGAACTGTTTGCCTTGCTCAGCGGCCAATCCGTATTGCGCCATTCGGTTTCGACCGGCGGTTGGGACGACGATGCATTCAGGACCGCCGTAGGCGAAGCGATGGCGCGACCGGCCGCTGTATCGGCCAGCCTGTTTTCGATCCGGGCCGAGTCGCTGTTGAACGGAATGCCCGCCGATACGGCACGCGCGCGCCTGTCGGGACTGCTGCTGGGCCTGGAACTGGGCGGGGCGCGGCCCTATTGGCTGGGCCGTGATATTGCCGTTCTGGGCGAAAGCGGAATCGCAGCGGCCTATTGCAACGCGCTTGCCGCTCAGGCAGCCCAGGTTCGCAGCGTTCCCGGCCAGCACATGACCCTGAATGGTTTACGGGCCGCACGGGCGCACATTGGAGAATTCAAGCCATGAAGCGTGAAATCATCGCCATCCTGCGAGGCATCGAGCCGCACGAGGCCCGCGCCATCGCTGATACGCTGATCTCCGCCGGGATCACCCGTATCGAGGTGCCGTTGAATTCGCCCGACCCGCTGAACAGCATCGCGCAGATGCTTGATCAGGCCAAAGGGCGGGCTGTGATCGGTGCGGGCACCGTTCTCGACGCCCAGGACGTCGCGCGTCTGGCGGCGATTGGCGCGCAAATGGTGGTATCGCCAGATTGCAATCCCGAGGTCATTGCCGCCAGTAAATCTGCGGGCTTGCTGTCGTACCCCGGTGTGCTGACCCCGACCGAGGCCTTTGTCGCACTGCGGGCGGGGGCCGACGGGCTCAAGCTCTTTCCCGCTTTCAAGGTGGGGCTGGACGGGCTGTCCGCCCTCAAGGCTGTGCTGCCGCCGGACACCAAGACCTATGCGGTTGGCGGGGTTGGGCCGGACGGGTTTGCCGACTGGCGCAAGGCCGGAATCACCGGGTTCGGCATCGGAACCGGTATCTACAAACCCGGATTTACAGCCGGCGACGTTGCCGCCCGCGCTGCCGATATC
Source organism: Sedimentitalea nanhaiensis DSM 24252 (assembly GCF_000473225.1). Lineage (GTDB taxonomy): Bacteria > Pseudomonadota > Alphaproteobacteria > Rhodobacterales > Rhodobacteraceae > Sedimentitalea > Sedimentitalea nanhaiensis. The sequence goes on along the minus strand of NZ_KI421509.1, from coordinate 2,623,766 downwards.
GCGTCTGCCTATGACGCGGCCTTTGGATGACCGAGGCGCAGACCTTCAGCGATACGGCCTGTGCCCTGGGCGAAGGCCCGCTCTGGCATCCCGAACGCGAGCAACTGTTCTGGTTCGACATTCTGGGCAAGCGGCTGCTGACGCGGACCCAAGCGGGCGAACATCATTGGCAATTCGATGAATGCGTTTCGGCCGCAGGCTGGGCGGATCGAGACATCTTGCTGATCGCCAGCGAAACCGGGCTGTATCGCTTCGAAATCGAGACCGGGCATCGCGACCTTGTTATCGCGCTGGAGGCAGAAAATCCTGTCACCCGCAGCAACGATGGGCGCGTGGACCCCTGGGGCGGGTTCTGGATCGGGACCATGGGGTATGACTCTGAACCGAAGGCCGGGGCCATCTACCGCTGGTATCGGGGCGAATTGCGCAAATTGGTTGATGCGGTCACGATCAGCAATGCGATCTGCTTTGCCCCTGATAAAAGTTGTGCCTATTTCACCGACACGGCAGATGGCCGGATCCTGCGCCAGCCATTGCAAGCCGCGGACGGCTGGCCTGACGGCGAAGCCCAGGTGTTCCTGGATTTTCGCAACGACCGATTTTGTCCCGATGGCGCGGTTGTGGACGCCGACGGTTGCCTTTGGAGCGCCCAATGGGGTGCCGGGCGCGTCGCGCGCTATGATCCAGATGGTCGATTTTTGTCTGCCGTAACCGTACCCACACCACAAACCTCCTGCCCTGCCTTTGGCGGTGCCGACCTGACAACACTATACATCACCACCGCTGCAGTCGGAGTGGATCAGCCACCCGCCGGCCAGACCTTTGAATATGCGTCCGGTATCGTCGGACAACGCGAACATCGGATCATTCTCTGAGCCCCCCAACGCTGCGTACACTGGGCATATGTCACTGGGCATATGTGGCTAATTCGAACTTTGACCGAGCGCGATTTGATCGCAAGACGCCCGGGCAATGGATCGCGGCTGAGGTGCTGGGGCTGGCCGAGCACGCCCACCTTGCGCATGATCCAAGCAATGGATTAAAAAATCGGCCACCGCTCAAGTGCGAGGGGCATCCGGCCCGGTCGGCGGACGAAATCGAGGCGTCCGCGCGTTCTGGCCTTTCGGTTCTATTGCGCGGGCGTCTGATGCCGGGTGCTTGGACCGGGGAATGCTGACCGGAGGGCTGGCAAACCTTCCACAAGCAGAAAACCGGCGGCGAGGAAATTCTGAATGCCCCAAAACACCCATGTTTTTATGGTGACCCCGGCAGGACTTGAACCTGCAACCTATCCCTTAGGAGGGGATTGCTCTATCCAGTTGAGCCACGGGGCCATCTCGATCTCTCTTAACCCGGAAAATCCGGATTGTCATGAGCATTGCAGTAAGGTTGATCCCAATCCATTGTTCGCGATAACATCTCTGCAACACTATATGGAAAGCCCAGCCTGTGAAGCTTGAAACCAAACGCCCGTTGACCCTGCGCGATGTCTCTGAAGCGTCGGGGGTTTCAGAAATGACCGTCAGCCGCGTACTGCGCAACCGGGGCGATGTATCGGATGCAACTCGGGCGCGGGTTCTGGCCGCTGCCAAGGCGCTGGGATACGTGCCCAACAAGATTGCAGGGGCCCTGGCAAGCAACCGGGTGAACCTGGTTGCGGTGGTCATCCCGTCGCTGTCCAACATGGTGTTCCCCGAAGTTCTGACCGGGATCAACCAGGTGCTCGAGGACACTGAACTGCAACCCATTGTCGCCGTCACCGACTATATGCCCGAGAAAGAGGAAAAAGTTCTGTACGAGATGCTGTCCTGGCGGCCCTCTGGCGTGATCATTGCCGGGCTTGAACACTCCGACGCCTGCCGGGCCATGCTCAAGGCCGCCGGTATTCCGGTGGTCGAGATCATGGACACCGACGGCACACCGGTGGATTCGATGGTGGGAATTTCTCATCGCCGCGCCGGGCGCGAAATGGCTCAGGCGATCCTGAAGGCCGGGTACCGCCAGATCGGATTCATGGGCACCAAGATGCCGCTGGACCATCGGGCCCGCAAACGGTTTGAAGGGTTCACCGAGGTGTTGGCCAAGAACGGTGTCGAAATCCAGGATCGCGCATTCTACTCGGGTGGCTCGGCGCTGGCCAAGGGGCGTGAAATGACCCAGGCCATGATGGAACGTTCGCCCGATCTGGATTTCCTTTATTATTCCAATGACATGATCGGTGCCGGCGGGCTGCTTTTCCTGTTGGACCAGGGCATAGACGTGCCGGGGCAGATCGGGCTCGCCGGGTTCAACGGGGTCGAGCTTTTGCAGGGCCTGCCGTGTAAACTGGCCACGATGGACGCCTGCCGGCTCGAGATCGGGCGCAAGGCAGCGGAGATCATTGCCGCGCGCCTGTCTGAACCGCCTGTAGACACAGAAACAGCAATCACACTGACCCCGACCATTGCCTTTGGCGACACCCTGAGGCGGCGCTGAACAGGGTGGCGGTTACCCAACTCGCCAACCGCGAGGCCCGGTTGCTGTTCATGGATCGGCATGCGCTGGCAGAATCTACGGCTGGTCAGGCATGGGGCGAGGATTTGTTGGCGCTGATTCACCGGTTGGGTTTTGTTCAGCTGGACAGCATCAACACCGTTGCCCGCGCCCATGACATGATCCTGTACTCAAGGCGGCCCGCCTATCGCAGCGACAATCTGAAACGCCTCTATGAGTCCGATCGCGCCTTGTTCGAGCATTGGACCCACGATGCGGCGGTGATTCCGATGGAGTTCTACCGCCATTGGCATCTGCGGTTTCAACGTGACGCCGAGCGGCTGAAAGCGCGCTGGTCCAACTGGCGGCGCGACGGGTTCGAGGCCCGGTTTGACACGGTATTGGCCCATGTGCGCGATCACGGACCCGTGTGTTCTTCGGACGTGGGCACGGACGAGAAGAAGGGCAGCGGCGGCTGGTGGGACTGGCACCCTTCAAAGACCGCGCTGGAGTACCTGTGGCGCAGCGGCGCCCTGACCGTGATTGGGCGAAACGGCTTTCAGAAACGTTATGATCTGACAGAACGGGTGATCGAAACCGGCTTGCAACCGTCAACTGACCAACGGGATTCTTCGGAAACTATCGACTGGTGCTGCAATGCCGCGCTGGATCGGCTGGGATTTGCCACATCGGGCGAGTTGGCCGCGTTCTGGGCTACGGTCACCCCGACCGAGGCGCGCGACTGGTGCGCGGCGGAATTGGCGGCGGGGCGGATCATACCGGTCGATATAGCCTGTACCGATGGCAAGACGCGGCGCTGTTTCGCGCGCCCGGACGTGCGGGACCAGGCGCGGTTACTTGCACCGCCTCCGGGCCGGATCCGGGTGCTCAGCCCGTTCGACCCCGCCCTGCGTGACCGCAACCGGGCGCAGCGATTGTTCGGGTTTCACTATCGGATCGAAGTTTTTGTCCCCGCTGCCAAACGCACCTATGGCTATTACGTCTTTCCGCTGCTGGAAGGCGACCGGCTTATCGCGCGTATCGACATGAAAGCGCAGCGCGACACCGACCGGTTGGCGGTCACCGCCCTTTGGCCGGAGCCGGGCGTCCGCTGGTCACCGGCACGCACCCGCCGGTTGGAGGCCGAATTGCAACGCGTTGCCCGGTTCACCGGCCTGGCGCGGGTTACATTTGCCGATGGCTGGATGCGTGACCCGGTCCGGCAGGCCAGAGCGCCCTCAGCCCGGTAACAGAAACAATGTGATCGCCGGGAACAGCACCAGGATGACCACCCGGACCAGATCGGATCCGACAAAGAACATGACCGCCTTGTAGGTTTCGATCATCGAGGTCTGACGATCCATCGCATTGATGATAAACAGGTTCATCCCCACCGGCGGCGTGATCAGGCCGACCTCGACCACGATCAGAACGAGAATCCCGAACCAGATCGCCAGATGCTCGGGGCTGAGCCCGAAATCAAGCACGCTGATCACCGGAAAGAAGATTGGGATGGTCAGCAGGATCATGCTGAGACTGTCCATCAAACATCCGAACAGCAGGTAGAAAACCAGAATCAGCGTCAGTACGGTCCAGGGGCTGAACCCTTGGCTGACAACATAATTTGACAGCTCCTGCGGCACTTGGGTCAACGCCAGAAAGCCGTTGTAGAAACCCGCACCCAGAACAATGAAGAAGATCATCGCGGTGGATCGCGCTGTAACGTAAAAGCTGTCCATCAGGGTCGACCACGTCAGCCCGCCATTCAGCAGGGCGATGATCCCGGTCCCTGCGGCGCCGACCGCAGCGCCCTCGGTTGGGGTGAACCACCCCGCATAAATGCCACCGACGACCAGAAGAAAGACCAGAAGGACCGGCCAGACATGAAAGAGGGCCGCGAACCGTTCGGCCATGGGCACCGGCGGGCGGGTTCCTGCGGCTTCGGGATGCAACCGCACATAGATCGAAATCGCAATGACATAGCCAAGCGCGGCCAAGAGACCGGGAATGAAAGCCGCGAGGAACAGTTTCGCAATGTTCTGCTCGGTCAGGATGGCATAGATCACCAACACGACGGAGGGTGGGATCAGGATGCCCAGCGTCCCCCCGGCGGCCAGAGTCGCGGTCGAAAATCCGCCAGCATATCCATATTGCTTAAGCTCGGGCAGCGCGACCCGCCCCATGGTGGCCGCAGTTGCAAGCGAGCTGCCGCAGATTGCACCAAACCCCGCGCAGGCGCCGATGGCCGCCATGGCCACACCGCCCTTGCGATGTCCCAAAAACCCCTCGGCCGCTTTGAACAGGGCCGAGCTCATCCCGCCCAGGGTCGCAAAATGGCCCATCAGCAGGAACATCGGCACGATGGTCAGCGAATAGCTGGAAAAGGTGGTGAAAGTTTCGTTCTTGAGACGGGAAAAAGCCATGTTGGTGCCATCGGTGACGATGATCAACCCAACCAGCCCGGTCAAAAACATCGACAGACCAATTGGCACCCGCAGAAAAATCAGCACCATCAACGCCGGAAAGGATGCGATTCCAATCTCCAGCGCGCTCATGATCCAGTTTCCACGCCGTCCCAGATGACAATGCGGCCTGTACCGAATTCATAGATCCGAACCGCCGCCACATAGGTACCGACAACCGCCGCAACCACGGCCCCGAACAGGCTGGCGGCATAAGCCCACCAAATCGGAAATTGCAGCAAAAAGCTGGTTTCATTATAGCGCATCTTGGATAGCATCCCGTCATAGAGTTTCCATGCGATCAGGATCAACACTGCGGCAAAGACGATCTCGGTGATCATGCGCAGAAACCTGTTCACAGCTGCGGAAAACCTGTTGGTCAGAATATCGACCGAAGCATGTCCGGCCGTGATCTGGCACAGCGGGATGAAGGCAAAGATGGCAAAGGCGACGCCGGATTCGACCAGTTCGAAATCGCCGTTCACCGGGCCGACACCCAGATCGATCATCCATCGTGCAAATCCGGGCGCCATGGTTTCCATCAACGGCCCGTGAAAAAAGCCATTCAGCAAGCGGCCCAGAATGGAAATGCAGGTCAGCACGATCAGCAGCGTCAGGACAAATCCGCCCAGCAACGCCATGAATCGCGCCAACCCCATCATGAAATTCTTCATAGGCCTATCCTGGCTGTTTCCCGGCACGTCAGGGCCGCAACGACTGGATCGTCACGGCCCCCCACTGTCGAATGACACCTATTCGGTATACTTGTCGATCAGCATCCGCGCTTCGTCGATCAATGCCTGACCGTCGATACCCTTGCTGTCCATATCGGCGATCCAGGCATCGTAGATCGGCTGGCTGGCTTCTTTCCAGACCGCTGTCTGCTCTGCGTCCAGGGTGATGATATTGTTACCCAGATCGACTGCGATCTGACGTGCCGGACCATCCGAGTCGGCCTGGGTTCCGCCGGCAAAAACCGAAAACTCCAGCCCCGAATTGTCATCGATCACCTTTTTAAGATCGTCAGGCAAACTTTCGTATTTTTCCTTATTCATCGCCAGAACGAATGTCAGCACATACAGCGCATTGCCGGTGAATTCGGTATGGTTGCGCACAAGCTCCGGAACCTTCAGCGCCGGTGTTACCTCCCACGGGATGGTCGTGCCGTCGATCACACCCTTGGACAAGCCTTCGGAAACCGCTGGCACGGGCATGCCCACAGGCGTTGCCCCCAACTCGGTCAACAGCGAGTTGATCGACCGCGATCCACCACGGATTTTCATGCCCTGCAGGTCTTCGGGTTTTTCCACCGGCTTGTTGCTGTGAATCATGCCCGGGCCATGCACCCAGGTTCCAAGGATATGCACATCCTTGAAATCTGTATCCTTCCAGTGTTTCTCGAACATATCCCAATAGGCATGACTGACTGCGCGCGCATTGGTCATCATGAACGGAAGCTCGAACACTTCGGTGCTGGGGAAGCGCCCCGGTGTATAACCGACAACCGTCCAGACAATGTCAGCGACACCATCGACCACTTGATCCATCAGTTCCGGTGGACGTCCTCCCAATTGCATCGACGGATAGCGATCCACCTTGATCCGTCCTTGCGAATCCTTTTCGACATTGTCCGCCCAGACGTCCAGGATCAATTTCGGCACATTGGCCTGGGCTGGCAGAAACTGATGCAGCTTCAGCGTCACTTCCTGCGCTAGCGCCGATGTTGTCATGAACCCGGTGGCCAGCGCGGCAACCGCTGCCGCCCCCGCCAGGCCCAAGAGCTTTCTCCGATAGGTCATGTCGTTCCTCCCTGTCTGACCACTTATTCTATTAATAGAATGGTTTTGCCAAAAACAGCAACGCCCAGCTCGCTCTCGGTCATGGCGGCAGCCGTTTCCATACGCACAGGAACGCCTGCCCGCTCACATCCGCGGCACAATGCGCGACGGTTCGAACCGGTGTGGCGGGAGAGACAGTGTGCCGGCCAATGTGGCGAAAGGCAGCCGGGCGTTTGCGTTTCGGCTATTCCGGTCGCGTCAGGGTCAGAGATATCGGATCCAATCCGTCGATGCCGCCGGTGATCGCGTCACCCGCCACAACTGGCCCAACCCCTGCAGGTGTCCCCGTCAAAATCAGATCTCCCGGTCGCAAATGATAGAAACCGGACAGATGCACAATGATCTCATCCAGCTTCCAGATCAGCTCGGCCAAGGTCCCATCCTGCCGGATCTCGCCATTGACCGAAAGGTGAATACGCTGATTGGTGATGGGCGTCATGTCGTCAGCCTTGGTCATTGGCGCAAAAACGGCGGAATTCTCGACATCCTTGCCCAGCGACCAAGGGCGTTGCTTCGCCCGTTCGCTGAGTTGCAGATCGCGGCGCGTCATGTCCAGTGCACAGCAATACCCATAGATTGCAGATCGCGCCTGATCCGTGTCGGCCCGAAACACCGGGCGACCGATCGCCAGGGCCAACTCCATCTCATAATGGTAATTTTCCGTACCCGGCGGATAAGGCACATGCGCGCCGCTCGACACGGCCGCCGCCGGAGATTTGGTGAAATAGAACGGCTTCTCCCGATCGACCTCGACCCCCATCTCGGCAGCGTGGGCGGCATAGTTGCGCCCAACACAGAATATCCGACCGATGGGATAGGTTGCAGTCTCGCCGTTGACCCGGATTCCGGGCACGACTGGAATATCAAACAGGCTTGCAGTCATTTGTCGCCGTCCTCATTTGCGTCTGCCAGTCATGCAGGAGCGCAGATTGCCATGCAACGGTTGTCCGCCCCAGCCTGCCCCTTGGTTGGAACGGCCGGGTCAAGTTCACTCGGCCGCAGTCACTTCCGGCGCTTCCGATTTTCTGACGTTGCACGCGGCGAATTTGAATTCTGGGATTTTGCCGTACGGGTCGATTGCGGGGTTTGTGAGGGTGTTGGCGGCGGCTTCGACATAGGCGAAGGGGACGAAGACCATGTCGGTGGCGATCGCGCGGTCTGCGCGGGCCATGATGTCGATGCTGCCGCGGCGGGTTTGCAGGGTGATCATGTCGCCGGGCGCGACGCCGAGCCTGCGCAGGGTGGCCGGGTGCAGCGAGGCGTTGGCTTCGGGTTCGACCGCGTCCAGCACGCTGGCGCGCCGGGTCATCGAGCCGGTGTGCCAATGTTCCAGCTGCCGCCCCGTGGTCATGATCATCGGATAGTCGTCGTCCGGGGCCTCGTCAGGTGCGATCACCTTGGCCGGGGTGAACCGGGCGCGGCCCTCGGGGCGCGGGAAACCGTCGCCGAACACCACCGCCTGACCCGGGTCTTCGGGGCTGAGGCTGGGATAGGTCACGGCCTGGGTTTCCAGCCGCTGCCAGGTGATGTTGTCCAGGCTGCGCATGTTTTGCGCCATTTCGGTATAGATCTCGCCGGGGTGGGTGAAGGTCCAGTTCAGCCCCAGGCGCCTGGCCAGTTCGACCTCGATCCACCAATCCTCGCGCGCCTGTCCCGGTGGACTGACGGCGGGGCGTACCATCTGCACCTGCCGGTTGGTGTTGGACACGGTGCCGGTCTTTTCATACAGCGTCGAGGCCGGCAGCAGCACGTCGGCGTAATTCGCCGTCTCGGTCAGAAAGATATCCTGCACCACCAGATGCTCGAGCTTGGCGAACGCCTCGCGGGCGTGGTCCACATCCGGGTCCGACATCGCCGGGTTCTCGCCCAGGATATACATCGCTTTAGTGTGCCCGGCATGGATGTCGTCGACGATCTCGGTGACGGTCAGCCCCTTTTCATTGCTGAAGTCGCCGCTGCCCCAGACATCGGTAAACGCGCGGCGGACCCCGTCGTCGGTGACACTCTGGTAGTCGGGCAGAAACATCGGGATCAGGCCGGCATCGCTCGCCCCCTGCACGTTGTTCTGGCCGCGCAGCGGATGCAATCCGGTGCCGGGGCGGCCGATATGGCCACACATCAGCGCCAGGCTGATCAGACAGCGGGAATTGTCGGTGCCATGGATATGCTGCGACACCCCCATGCCCCAGAAGATCATCGCCGATTTTGCCCCGGCAAAGGTACGGGCCACGTCGCGCAGCACCTGCGCGTCGATGCCACAGACCGGTGCCATCGCCTCGGGGGTAAAATCGGCCAGATGCGCCTTTTCCGCTTCCCAGTTCTCGGTATAGGCGTCGATATATTGCTGGTCATACAGCCCTTCGGTGACGATCACGTTCATGATCGCGTTCAGCATCGCCACATCCGCGCCGGGGCGGAATTGCAGCATGTGCGATGCAAACCGGCGCAGGCCCACCCCGCGCGGATCCATCACGATCAGCTTGCCGCCGCGCTTGGTGAACTGTTTGAAATAGGTCGCCGCAACCGGATGGTTCTCGACCGGGTTGGCCCCGATCACGATCGCCACATCGGCATTTTCGATCTCGTTGAAAGTCGCCGTCACCCCGCCCGAACCGACATTCTCGATCAGCGCAAACACCGAGCTGGCGTGGCACAGCCGGGTGCAGTGATCGACATTGTTATGCCCGAACCCCTCGCGGATCAGGCGCTGGAACAGATAGGCCTCTTCGTTGGTGCATTTGGCGCTGCCGAACCCGGCCACCGCCCGCCCGCCATGGGCCTGGGCCAGCCGGGTCATGCCACCGGCGGCAAAATCCAGCGCCTCTTCCCAGCTCGCCTCGCGGAAATGGGTCGACAGGTCGCCCGGATCCACGTTCAGACCCTTGGGCGGCGCATCCGCACGCCGGATCATCGGCCTGGTCAGCCGGTGCGGGTGGTGGATGTAATCATAGCCGAACCGGCCCTTGACGCAGAGCCGGCCTTCGTTGGCGGGGCCGTTGATGCCTTCGACATATTTGATCCGGCCGTCCTTGACCTTGAGGCTGACCTGACAGCCGACGCCGCAGAACGGGCAGACGCTGTTGACCGCCTCGTCGTAATCGGCGCTGTCGCCGACCTGGTCCGCATCGACCACGCTGGCGGGCATCAACGCGCCGGTCGGGCAGGCCTGAACGCATTCGCCGCAGGCCACACAGGTGCTTTGCCCCATCGGGTCGGCAAAATCAAACGTCGGCCAGGCATCGTGACCCCGGCCCGACATGCCGATCACGTCATTGACCTGAACTTCGCGGCAGGCGCGCACGCACAGCCCGCACTGGATGCAGGCATCCAGGTTGACCGACATCGCCACGTGGCTGTCATCCAACAGCGGAATCCGCCCCTCTTCCAGCTTGGGAAAGCGGCTGGTCTGCACCCCGTTCAGCGCCGCCATGTCCCACAGATGGCTGGATTTGTCATGCGCCACCGCCGGTTCCGGCTGATCCGCCACCAGCAGTTCCATCACCATCTTGCGGGCGTTTTTGGCCCGCGCCGTGGCGGTCTTGACCACCATGCCGGGGGCCGGTTCGCGGATACAGCTGGCGGCCAGCACCCGCTCGCCTTCGATCTCGACCATGCAGGCGCGGCAATTGCCGTCCGGGCGATAGCCGGGGGCCGGTTTGTGGCACAGGTGCGGGATCGTGAGACCGCGCCCGTTGGCGACTTCCCAGATCGTCAGGCCCGCCTCGGCGGTGACCTCTGCGCCATCCAGGGTAAAGGTGACTGTCTCGCTCATGGCTCAGACCTCGTCGGCAAAATGTTTCATCGTCAGCAGGATCGGATTGGGCGCCGCCTGCCCCAGCCCGCAGATGCTGGCATCGACCATCACCGCGCAAAGCTCGTCCAGCAACGGTTTGTCCCAGGTGTCGGCCTGCATCAGCTTGACCGCCTTTTCGCAGCCCGCCCGGCAGGGGGTGCATTGGCCACAGCTCTCGTCCTCAAAGAACCGCAACATGTTCAGCGCCGCGTCCCGCGCCCGATCCCGGTCGGACAGGATCACGATCGCGGCCGAGCCGATAAAGCTGCCATGCGGTTGCAGCGTGTCGAAATCCATCGGGATGTCATCCATGCTGGCCGGCAGCAGCCCCGCCGACGGCCCGCCCGGCTGATAGGCCTTGAACACATGACCCTCGGCCATACCACCCGCCGCCGCGATGATGTCGATGATGGTCGACCCCGCCGGCAGCAGGTGCACCCCCGGATTGCGCACCCGGCCAGAAACCGAAAACGACCGCAGACCCTTGCGCCCGTTCTTCTCGGTGCCGCCCAGAACATCGGGGCCCTCGCGGCAGATCCGCGCCACCCAATGCAGCGTTTCCACGTTATGCACCAGCGTCGGCCGACCGAAGATCCCCACCTGCGCCACAAACGGCGGGCGATGGCGCGGCATGCCGCGCTTGCCCTCGATGCTTTCGATCATCGCGCTTTCTTCGCCGCAGATATAAGCCCCGGCACCGCGGCGCAGGTCGATATACCCTGCCGGCACCAGCCCGGCGGCTTCCAGCGCGGCGATCTCCTGGGCCAGGATCGCCAGCACGGCGGGATATTCGTCGCGCATGTAGATAAAGCATGTTTCCGCCTGCACCGCCCAGGCCGCGATCAGCATGCCCTCAAGGAACAGATGCGGAGTGCGTTCCAGGTAATAGCGGTCCTTGAAGGTGCCCGGCTCGCCCTCGTCCCCGTTGACCGCCAGGTAACGCGGCCCGGCCTCGGCGCGCACAAAGGACCATTTCTTGCCCGACGGAAACCCGGCTCCGCCCAGGCCCCGCAACCCCGAGGACAGCACCCGCTCCTGCACCGCATCCGGCGTCTCGCTGCCCGCGCGCAGGGTTTGCAACTGCTCATAGCCGCCGCCCGCGCGATAAGCCGCCAGGTCCTCGTAATCAGGCACATGGGCATGGGTATCGTCTGCCGCGATCGCCGCCGCGACCTTGTCCGGCGTGGCACAATCGATGTGGTTGTGGCCGATCTCCAGCACCGGCGCCGTGTCGCAACGCCCCATGCAGGGCGCGCGCAACACCCGCACCTGCGCCGGATCCAGCCCGTCCTGCAACGCCGCGCGCAGCTGCTGCGCCCCGGCCAGCTCGCACGACAGGCTGTCGCAAACCCGGATCGTCAGCGCCGGAGGCGGCGCCTCGCCTTCCTTGACCACATCGAAATGCGCGTAAAACGTCGCCACCTCATAGATCTCGGCCTGGCTCAGCCGCATCTCCTCGGCCAGCGCCCGAAGATGCCCCGCGCTCAGATGGCCATACCGGTCCTGAATCAGATGCAGATGCTCAATCAGCAAATCCCGCCGCCGGGGCAAATCCCCCAACAAATCCCGAACCGCCTCAAGCGCATCGTCCTCGTACTGACGACCCTTCGGAAAAACACGACCACGCCCGCGACCACTCTTCCATATGCCGGGTTTCGCGTTCGATACGTTCATCTGCCACACTCCGTTTGTCTAAGCACATGTTTCAGAATTTCTTCATCGCATCAAATCGCGATTTTTGAACGCATCATATGATTTGCTTATAATGAATACCCAAGACCCTCTTACAGAGACCGTCGGACTGCCTTGCGAAACGCCGCAATAACCGGTGGGACCGGGTTCTGCTCCTTGATAAGCAAGCCTATGGCTTGGGTAAGGGCCGGTTCGATCAACTCCAGTTTGACCGAAGCCTGCGCTGAAAAATACGTTTCGGCAACGATTCTCGGCGCAATGGTGGCGGCATTCCCTCTCGCCACCTGGACCAGAACGGCGGTGAATCCATTGGCTTCCATCACTACGGTCGGACTGGCGCCGATGCGGCGAAACACATCATCGACAAATTGACGGTTTCGCATATCCGGCGTCAGCAGACAAAGCGGCAGTTGCGCCGCTTCCGCCCAGGTCGCCTGACCCGATTGCCGTGGCGCCAAATGGTCTGGCGCAATCAGCACATAGCTTTCATCATAAAGGCGTTCGATATTGTTCGGGCCCGCACCCTGAACATAGGTGATGCCCGCGTCCAGCGAATAGTCATTCAGACGGATCTCGATCTGCCGGGAAGACAGCGATTGCAGTTCAAGCGACAAATCCGGATGGGCAGCGCGCAGATGCGACGAGACCAACGCGGCGAAAGGCAAGGCTGTCGGAATAGTTCCGACCACGAGTTTGCCGCTCATGTTGTTTCGCAGCGCATCGATCTCCTGCCGCATTCCTTCTGCATCGTTGAGCAGCCGACGCGCCCATTTCAGGACCACTTCACCCTCGCGGGTGAAGCCAAGAAACTTGTTCCCACGCCGGACCAGCGGTATGGAAAATTCATGTTCCATCTTGCGAATACGGGCCGAGAACGCGGGTTGAGAAATACCGCAATCGTCCGCAGCCCGCGAAAAATGTTTGTGATGCGCCAGGGAAACCAGAAGCTTCAGGTCGCGGATCTCGGACATTGCCTCTCCTGAATGGTCCCACGTCAAAAGGCCTCAAGCGAGCCCATTTGGCCCGCAGGCTAAGTTCCGCAGTCAGACAGTTCCAGAGAAATCGCACATTCGCCCAAGGCGCGCAACATGGCACGACGCGCGCGCAAGACCGAAAAACAAGATCAGGGAAAGTAACTCCGCACAAGTGCGCTGGCAATCAGGCTCCAACCATCGGCGACGACGAAGAAGGCCAGCTTGAACGGTAGCGAAACGATTGCGGGAGGGACCATCATCATGCCCATCGACATCAGAACTGCGGCCACAACGAGATCGATGATCAGAAATGGCAGAAAAACCAGAAACCCGATCTGAAATGCACGGGCGATTTCGGACAGCAGGAAACTGGGCACCAGAACCGACAGGGGGGCGTCGGGGCCGGACCGGATCGATTCAGCGTCAGGCCGCAGCTCGGCCATCGCCCCGAATGTGTCCGGATCCAGCCGAGCGGCCATGAAAACGCGGAACGGCTCGAGGCTGAGCCCTATAGCGGTTTCAATATCGATTTCCTCGTTCATTAGGGGCCGTATTCCTGTTTCCCAGGCCTGCGTGAACACGGGCTCCATCACAAAATACGTCAGGAACAGGGCCAGGCTGACAATCAGCATGTTTGGTGGCGATTGCTGCAGGCCGATGGCCTGGCGCAGAATAGCCAGAACCGTCACAAGAAAGGGGAAACAGGTGATCATGATCGCAAGCCCCGGGGCAATGCTGAGCACCGTGATCAGAATAATCAGCTGAATCGACCGCGCAGAGATCGAACCATCATCCCCCAGAGACAGCGTCATTTCCTGCGCAATGCCCGCGTGTGGCAAGGCTGCGGCACCAACGGCAATCGCCAGCGTTACTGCGATCCGATGTCCTGATCTCATCCGAGGCCGTTCTGAAAATCTGCGATTTCAGTCAGCCTGACCGCGAGTTGCCCGGCTTGGTCACCGCTCAGTTCCTCCAGTTGACCGCGCGCGACGAGGCGATCACCGACAAACAGTTCAACCGGATCCTCGACCCGCTTGTCCAGCGTCAGGACCGCGTTTTCACCAAGATTGACAAGATCCCGGATCAGTGGGCGAGCCTTGCCGACGGACACCGTAATTTCGATCGGGACGGAAACGAACGGATTGGGTTGCTCGTGTGCAGCCGCACCAGTTTCGGATTGCTTATCCATGGACAGTCGCCTTTGTTGTGTCGAAGAAGAATGCGTCGATTGAACTGCGCAGGTTTGTAAGAAGCTGACCGCAATCGATCTCGCGTTCTCGGTCGCCGACTTTCAACCAGACCTGACCCGGTCCCATGTCTTCACTCTCGACAATCTCCACCTGCATCGAAAGATTGCGCTGTAGGGCCGGCTGAATTGCATTTGCCGCCCCTGGCGGCACCAGCAGCGAGACCGGCTGGGCGACCTGCCCCATGGCCATTTCACAGCATTGCTCGACGATCTGTTCTCCGACGCTTTGCATGAGCGCCTCGGGCAGCACTGTCTCGACAAGGCCACGAAAGACGGGCTCGACAGCGGTCATCATCTGCACCAAGGCCTCTTGATAGGTAAAGGACAGATCCTCGAGGTTATTACCCAAGGCACCCGTGATCCGCGCCTGATCGCTGGCCTGAGCCCGGATCGCATCGTCCCACCCCGCAGTATACCCTTGCTCGAAAGATGCCAGCCGAAGATCTTCCAGGCCGTCCTCGCTCATGAGCTGCAAGGGCTCAATAGCATTGTCCGGGACACTGAAATCTTCGAGCAAATGCGATATCGTCATCATGCATTCTCCTCATTTTCTTCGAGCCAGCTTCGCAAAATTTCCACAGTTTCCTCTTGACGTTCACCGATCATGGAACGAAGGCGTTCAACCGGTGAAGGCCCGTCATCCGAGAGCGCCGCAACGCCCGTGCCCGCGGCCCCCCCCCGTGAATCCAATCTGGCAGTGGATGTGTATTCGCCTGATTCGTCAGCGATTTCACCGGTCAGCACCGGCCCCGACTGCGCTGACAACTCCGCGCCGTTTCCGGACAGCGCCCCCGTATCCGGTGCCGGCAGGGCAACTGGCTTGGACAGGATCGGACGGACAACGAACAGACCTAGAATCATCGCCACGACAGCCAGCGCCGCCATCTGGATCAGCGACATCACATCCAGGTTCAGGCTCTGGAAAAAGGTCGGACCTGCCGCTGTTCCGAGCGGGGCGATGGAAGGCAGCTCCATGGATTTCATGGTGATCACGTCACCCACGTTCGGCATCGAACCCGACGGCCGACGCGACAAGGTCGTGCAACGCCGAAAGTTCCTCTTCAGGGCGCTCCAGAAATGTCGGGACACCACCCTCTGTGGGTGTGCTCAGCCCGTTCACGAGGACCGCGACAGTCAGCCGTTTGATTGCTCCGGGCACGCGGGTAATCTCGAGCTCTGTCTGAGAGACTTCATAGTTGATCCGCTCTCGAACCTCGCTGGCCTTTGCTTGCGAGCCCTCGCCTTCTGCGGCGTCGCCATCCGGCAAATTCGAGGCAACTGTAACGTCGCCTCCGGCAGCATTCTTGGACGAATCGGTACGCTCTTCGGTGTCGGTGCTGATTGCGACCCGGCCTTCTGGGTCGAACCGGCGTTCGCGAATGGATTCTGTCTGGGTCACGATGTCGACACTGACTTCGACCACGGCATTGCCCGCGCCCACCCGCGCTTCGACCAACCGCAAAATACGCTCTTTCAGCATTTGCGCCCGGTCATCGGCCGTGCTGGGTCCAGCAGCGGGATCGGACGGACCAACCAAGCTGCCGTTTGCATCGATAACGGCAACGTTCTCGACCGTTAGCCCGGCCACGGCCGAAGAAATCAGAAACCGTAACGCATTTGCCTGTGTCGGCGTGATAGGGGCACCCGCTGGCACGATGGAAACCGATGCCGTGGGTTCGACACTGCGTTGGAACGGGCTGGATCCATTGTTGGCGATATGAACCCGTGCCTGCGCGACATGCGCACTGGCGACAATCGTGCGCGCCAACTCGCCTTCTTTTGCACGCCAATAGGCCGCATCAAACATCTGCGAGGTCGTTCCAAACCCGGTCAGAGAATCCAGCAGCTCGTATCCACGACCTCCGTTGGCGGGCAATCCCTCGCTCGCCAAGGTCATGCGCAGCTCGTCACGCTGATTCGCCGGGACATAGATCGATCCGCCGCGCACATCAAAAACCGTTCCGCGCTGTTCCAGCGCACGTATGACTTCGCCCGCCGACCCGTTTTCCAGCCCGGCGTATAAAAGCTTCATGGTAGGGGTCGCTGCCATTCGCGACATGACGACAAGGGTCGCAAGCATCGCCAGTGCCGCCAAAACGATCACCAGCTGTTTGCGCCTGTCCAGTCCGACCCACACGGTTTTGATCTGCTGCACGATGTTCTCCGAATTGCCGACGTTCTGCCAACGTTCCGCCATGTTTGGTCGATTGGCCTTAACAATCGGTTAGTTCCTGCAGGGTTATGAAGATCTCGAACGAAACGATGGGATCCGCCATGTCCGATGCTGTAGCCGACGCTCCGATAGAACCGTCCAAGTCCAAAAAACTAAACATGATTTTGGCCCTGGTCCTGGCTTCGATTGGGGCTGGTGGGGGGTTCTACGCGGTGTCTTCAGGCATGTTTTCGTCTCATGGCAATACGGACGATAAATCCGGGCCGGCCCAGCATGTCGAAATGTTGCCAGCTATCGCATTTGTCGAGATCGAACCGATTCTGATCTCACTAAGCGGTGGCCAGCATGTTCAACACCTGCGCTTCCGTGCCCAGCTCGAAGTCGCCGAAGCATATCAAGCTGATGTTGAACATATTCTTCCTCGAATCGTCGATGTTCTCAACAGCTATCTCAGGGCGCTGGACTTAGAAGATCTCGAGGACCCTCTGGCCCTGACCCGCTTGCGTGCTCAGATGCTGCGCCGCGTACAGGTTGTGGCAGGTGCCGGGCGTGTGCGTGATTTGCTGATCATGGAATTTGTACTGAATTAGGAGGCAATTATGGAACTGATTGCGGATATACTCATGGTTGCCGGCGCCCTTGGCGCAGGGTTCTATTGTTTTATTCTGGCGCGGCGCCTGAACCGGTTTAATAACCTTGAGAAAGGTGTCGGTGGCGCGGTAGCGGTCTTGTCCGCACAGGTTGATGACCTGAACAGCACCTTGATTGCTGCACGCGATGCAGCAGACAATTCAAACGCGTCTTTGACAAATCTGACGGTTCGTGCCGAATCGGTGGCTGCCAGGCTGGAACTGTTGATGGCATCGATGCACGATATTCCAGAAGCCGAAGACCCCAAACCAGAAGCCGAAACGGCGAAACCGGTTGAAGCAAAGCCGAAGCAGCAGACCGCACCCACAACCGCTGGTCCCATGTTCATGCGCCATGAGCGCACGAACCAAGGAATCGCGCAATGATCCCACAACCAGCTATAGTGAAGAAGGCGAAGGTGCGCGGCAGTGCGCTCTTGGTGATTTCTATACTGATGATCAGTTCGGCCGCACTGCGAATTGGATTGCAGGCGGGACCTGCCTTCGCACGGGAGTCCGCTCCAGAAGGCGCTAATGATGCATCGCAGACACAGCCCGATGCCTCGATCGCGCCCGCTCCAGCCGAACTTCAGGCTCTGCTTACTGCTTTCCAGCAAAGAGAGGCCATCCTGAAGTCCCGCGAACAACAAATCGAGGACAGGATGAAAGCCCTTGAAATCGCTGAGCAAGCGATCAACGAGCGGCTCGCCGCTCTTCAGGGTGCAGAACAGCGATTGTCGGCCACGCTTTCGCTTGCCGACAGCGCGTCCGAAGACGACCTTTCGACACTGACCGACGTGTACGAGAAAATGAAACCCAAACAATCGGCGGCCCTGTTTGAGGAAATGGATCCACAGTTTGCGGCCGGCTTTTTGGCACGCATGCGACCCGATGCAGCGGCCGGAATCATGGCGGGCCTCAGCCCGATGGCCGCCTATTCGATCAGCGTCGTGCTGGCCGGACGAAATGCAACTGTCCCTACCGACTGAATCCGCCAACAGACTCAATGTTTGTTAAGGCGAACGCGCCAGACTGCCACAAACTCAAATTACACGGAGTCGGAGAATGATCGGTATAATCGGCATTGTCACAATATTCGGGATGGTGTTCGGGGGCTATTTGCTGGCCGGCGGCAAGATGGCCATTATCCTGAAAACCTTGCCGTTTGAAATGATCATGATTGGCGGCGCCGCAACTGGCGCGTTCCTGATCAGCAACGACATGGCGGCGATCAAACACACTGCCAAGGATATCGGAAAGGTTTTCAAGGGACCTAAATGGAAACCCGAAGACTATCGCGACCTTCTGTGTTTATTGTTTGCCCTGATACGAATCGCGCGCCAAAATCCCGTCGAGGCCGAGCAGCACATTGAAGACCCCGACACATCGTCACTGTTTTCCAAATATCCAAAAATTCAAAGCGACCAGGAAGCAGTCAATCTGATCTGCGATACCATGCGCTCAGCTGCAATGAACTATGACGATCCGCACCAGGTCGAAGAAGTTCTGGACAAGCGAATGGATGTCACGCTCCATCATGCCCTGCACTCCAGCCATGCATTGCAAACCGTGGCGGACGGACTTCCGGCGCTGGGTATCGTTGCAGCCGTTCTGGGCGTAATCAAGACGATGGGATCGATCGACCAACCCCCCGAAGTTCTCGGAAAACTCATTGGTGGCGCCTTGGTGGGGACTTTTCTCGGGGTTTTCCTCGCCTACGGTTTGGTGGGACCCTTTGCCGCCAAAGTCAAAGCAGTTGTTGAAGAGGACAGCCATTTCTATCTGCTGATACGCGAAGTATTGATCGCAAACCTTCACAATCACGCAGCGGCCATCTGCATTGAGGTCGGGCGCCAGAATACTCCGCTACATTATCGTCCCAAATTTTCTGAGCTTGAAGAGGCTCTGAAGGCTGTCAAACAGGACGCCGCATGAAGATTGCATTTTCCATTTTCATGCTTCTGGCCGTGCAAGCAACGATGGCGACCTCTCAATCAATCTCTGTGCGTTCAGGAGAACACGATACCTTTACCCGCCTGGTGATGCGTGTCCCGTCCTCTGTGAAATGGTCGATTGAGCAGATTGGTCGAGAAGCGTCGGTACGTCTTTCCATGCCAGACGCCAAATTCAACACACGTCAGGTTTTCCAGCGCATCCGCAGAACGCGGCTCGCCGACCTGAGCCAACCAGAAAATGAAGGCGGTGTTTTAAATCTTGAGCTGGCGTGCGATTGCAGTGTGGTTGGCTTTAACCACTCTAGCACAATGCTGGTTGTGGACATTAAAGACGAAACCAAGGCCAATGCAGAGCCAAAAGCACGGTCGTTTCAGCTGGGCGAGTATATATATCAATTCGGCACTTCGCCAAGTTTTCAGGGTTTCCAGGGCCTGAAACTGCCCGTCACCATTGGGAAACCCAACTTAGTAGACCCGTCAGCCAAAACAGACATGCAAGTAGCCAGGCCCGAAAAGCGCCGGACCATCAAACCCGGAGTGAACATTTCAGAGCAGCGACTTCTGGAACAGATCGGGCGCGCCGCCGATCAAGGCTTGCTTGCCCCACTACAACCCGTGCCCCCGGTGCCTGAAAGAAAGAAATCAGAAACTGATCCTACGCCGTTACAAACCCAACCCGTTCCGGATCGCCCATCCGTCAATATCGCTGCCGTAACGGTAATTGACCGAGACATGTCCCGCGTCTCGGATGCGTTGACACGAATGGAACAAAACCGAGAATGCCTGCCTTCAGGTCTGTTCGCACTCCAGGACTGGGGCGGGGACGAAGAGTTCTCGATCCGGATCGGCAAGCTGCGAACCGATCTTTACAAGGAATTTGATCGCCTCGACCCGGTAACTGCGGCAAATCTTGCAAAGACCTATCTGCACTATGGCTTTGGCGCCGAGGCGCGTGAGGCAGTTCTTCTGGCACCGGACAAAATAGAGAACGCCGAAGTGATGTTGGCTCTGGCCGATGTTCTGGACAACCACAAAAGACTGACGAACCTGCCTTTTTCCGGGCAACAGAATTGTGACAATGATGCCGCCATGTGGGCCGTCCTGTCGCGTCCAGATCTGGCCTGGGACGCTAATACAGAGGCAGTTGCGCAGACCTTTGCGCGTTTACCCCTGCACTTGAGGACTCATCTGGGCCCTCGGCTAAGTCGTATTTTTGCTGCTGTGGACGAATTGGAATTGGCCGCAACACTGCTGCGTAAAATCAATCTTGCCGAAGACGAGCCCGGACCTGATCAGGAATTTGCGACTGCGGCAATTCAAAAATCACGGGGCGAGGCAGAAATCGCTGCAGAAAAAATGACCGAGGTTCTCGAAACCGATTCAGAATTTTCTCCCCAAGCCCTGGTGGAACTTGTGGATACTCATTGGCGCAAACGCATGCCGATTCCTGCGGATCTGCCTCTTTTGGCTGCAGCCTATGCGGCCGAATACCGCAAAACTGACCTAGGACCGGATTTGCGGCGGTCCCATTCCATTGCGCTCGGCCTGTCGAACGCCTTTGACCCCGCATTTGAGGCCTACGCCGATTTGACGAGGCGCGACGGTCCAACAAGCGCAAGGCAGGCATTGCCACCATTGCTGTACCTTCTCGTCGAAAACGCTGACGATGTAACCTTTCTAAAACATGGGTTGTCTCTGGCCAGCGACCCCGCAACCGATATTCCCACCGACCTTGAGGATAAAATGGCACGTCGAATGCTGGACCTTGGTTTTGCCGAACCGGCCATGTCGCTGCTGTCCGCGTCAGGTGCCCAACCTGCACGCCCCGAGAGAAAATTGATGCGAGCTGAAGCCGCACTCGCGATGAGCCTGCCCCATCGAGCCCTCGTGGAACTGCTCAGCGTGGCGGGACCCGAGGCGGCGCGCCTCCGGGCCGAGGCGATGGCACGGAATGGCGATCATCAACTTGCCGGACAAGTTCTTATGGAGGCGGACATGGCTGGCGATGCAACGCGCGGATTCTGGTTGGGCGAAGACTGGGGCACCATCAGTGAAAACCAGGATTCGCTCTATGGAAAAATGGCCAACGTATCTCTGCAGCTAAGAGACGAATCCCCAGGGACTCTACCCGAGACTCCCTTGGCCGAGGCGCGTGCTCTCCTGGATGACAGTCAAATCACCCGAGCGCGGATTGATGAACTGCTCAATTACACTGGCAAAGAAATAGAATAGTGGATCGGGGGCCTACCGTTTGCCTGAACATCAGGGATCCAAAATTTCTCGATACCCGCCAGCCTGATAACCGAATCTCAACCGGCCACGCCTAACGTCGCTGAAACCTAGAAACAGGGTTTGGAACCGGCAGAATGCCTTACAGATCGAACACCTATCCTCGGGCCAACCGGCGCTCCAAGAGTGCCACGTTCAGCACCCTGTTGACGATTCTTTTCATTGCATCCCATTTTGCCTTCGGCGGCATTCCGGCGTCCGCCTCGATGGACGGGGGCACCATGTCGCACCTGTGCGATCGTGCAGCCCGGGCGGCGGCACAGGCCCGCGACGTTCCTTACGATGTTTTACGCGCGATTTCGCGGGCTGAAACCGGACGTGGGGGCAAGGGTGGATTGCGCCCGTGGCCCTGGACCGTGAACATGGAAGGTACCGGTAAGTGGTTCAATTCCGAAGATGAGGCGCGGGCCTATGTGTTCAAACACTTCAAACGCGGCGCACGAAGCTTTGATGTCGGTTGTTTCCAAGTCAACTACAAGTGGCACGGGACCGCTTTTCGATCGATAGACGAAATGTTCGATCCGATGTTGAATGCGGATTACGCCGCGCGCTTCCTGCGCGGCCTCTACGATGAATTCGGTGACTGGTCAGCGGCGGCGGGTGCATACCATTCACGCACCCCAACTTACGCCCGATCCTACTCCGCCCGATTTGACAAAATCCGCGGCTTGATGAGTGGCGACAGTGACATTGCTGTTTTGCCCTCCAAAGCGGCCGGCCAAGCAAATGATCGCCCGGGCGGCGGAATCCTTGCATTCCGTACACCTTCACCGTTGCTGAGGCAGGGTTCAAAGCGGCTGGGTTCGCTGGTTCCGGTTCAGCCGAGGGACAGCGGCACGTCAACAGCCTTTGTCCTGCTGAACTGAGGAAGCGAAATGCCGAGACTCACCATTCGAGAGATCTTCAGTCCAACCGTCCTGCTGGCGCTCGCACTCATGGCGGTCATTGTCATGATGATCTTACCGATGCCTTCGTGGGTGCTGGACATGGGGTTGGCTGCATCATTTGGCCTCGCGATCCTGATTTTCACAGTCACCCTGTTCATCGAGCGCCCACTGGATTTCTCCGCCTTTCCAACAATCCTTCTAGCGTCCTTGATGTTGCGCCTGTCACTGAACGTTTCCTCGACAAAACTAATCATCGGGCAGGGCCACACAGGCCCAAACGCGGCTGGCGATGTCATCGAGGGCTTCGCCCAATTCGTTATGGGCGGTAGTGTTTTTCTAGGCTTGGTAGTTTTTGGCGTTCTTCTGATCGTGAATTTCATGGTAATCACGAAGGGCGCTGCACGCATGGCGGAAGTCGGGGCCCGGTTCGCTTTGGACGGGATGCCCGGCAAACAGATGGCGATCGACAGCGACATGTCGGCAGGTGCCATAGATCACACTCAGGCCAAGGAACGCCGCGAGACGGAACAACAGGAAACCACGTTCTTTGGCTCGCTGGACGGAGCGTCAAAATTCGTAAAAGGTGACGCAGTCGCTGGATTGCTGATCACCCTTCTCAACCTCATCGTGGGGCTGGTGATGGGGGTTGTCGTCCACGAGATGCCTCTCAGTGCAGCCTTTGAAACCTATGCCATCCTCACCGTAGGCGACGGTCTGGTGACACAGATTCCCGCCGTCATCATCTCGATCGCGTCGGCCCTGCTGCTGGCGCGTGGCGGAACCCGCGGCGCAACCGATCTGGCCCTGTTGGATCAACTGGGCAAGTATCCGGCCGCCCTGGCCACGGTGGCGGTGCTGATGGCGATGTTCGGCCTGGTGCCCGGATTACCGCTGCTGCCTTTCATGCTGGGTGGCGCAGTGTTGGGATCCGCCGCATATATGATGAAGAAGCGCAGCGTTGCTACTGCCGATATCCCGGACGCGGAACAGACCAACATTCCCGTTCGCAAGGCGTTGGGAGACGTTCTGGATCTCGATGATGTGCACCTGGAATTTGCACCCGATCTGGTCAGCATGATCCTGGACCCCGGCACGGGCCTAGATGCCAGAATCGCCAACATGCGGACCCATGTGGCAACGGTGTTCGGATTGATCCTGCCCGATATCCGTCTGACGGACCAACCGGAATTGCAGACAGGAACCTATATTATCCGCGTTCAGGGAGTCGAGCAGGTCCGCGGTACGCTGCACCCGGACCTCGTGCTGGCACTGATGCCCGAAAACCAAGAGTCGCTGCCATCCGGAACCGATGTTACGGAACCGGTCTATGGCGCGCCTGCCCGTTGGATCACCCCCCGAGATCAGGAATCCGCTGCCCTTGTCGGTGCGACGATCGTCACACCTCCGGAAATCCTGGCGACGCATCTTCTGGAGATGATCAAGCAGAATTTCGCGCGCCTTCTGACGTTAAAATCGCTGCGCAGGCTGCTGTCGGAAATGACCCAGCTGTCGGACCCCGGCAGAGCCGAAGCCAACCGCAAACTTCTGGATGAGCTGATTCCCGACAAGGTGCCGATCGACACGCTGCACAGCGTTCTGCGTCTGCTTCTGGAAGAACGGGTCTCGATCCGCAACATGCCGCTGATACTTGAATCGATCGCCGAAGCCCGTTTGACGACGACACAACCCGAAAGCATATGCGAACATGTGCGCCAGCGCATGGGGTTCCAACTTATTTCAGAGTTGAAACGCCAGGACGGCAGCATCCCGCTGGTCCAGCTGGCACCGGAATGGGAAGACACATTCGCGACCTATCAGATCGAAACCAAACAAGGCGGCTTTGACATCGCTTTGCCGCCAGATCTGTTCAACCGGCTCGCGGATGGCGTCTCGGAAAGACTGAACCAAACGGCTCAACAAGGACTGTACCCCGCTGTCGTCACCTCGACCCGACGCCGCCGCTTTCTACGCACCATCCTGCGGGCGCGGGGCATTCCGAATCCAGTATTATCCTTCGAAGAAATCGGCCTCGAGGCGCGACCGGCGCTGGTAGGGATGGTCGCGGCATGATTGCCCTGCCACAGGATGTCCTGTCGCTGCTGTCGGCCGGTCTGTGGCATGGCATCACTGTATTCTTGCGCGTTTCCGCGCTGGTTTCGGTCATGCCCGCATTTGGTGAGCGGGCTGTTCCGATGCGGGTAAAGCTGGGCGTGGCCATTGCCTTCAGTCTTATCATCCTGCCTGCGGTTCCCACCCTCGCGCCTCCCACGTCTCCGCTGGCATTTTCGACATTTGCCATCACCGAAGTGATCGTCGGACTGGCCTTGGGGATTGGTATCCGGCTGTTTGTTCTGGCCCTTCAGACAGCCGGATCGATGGCTGCACAATCGACTTCTCTGTCCCAGATCCTTGGCGGAGCGGCGGTCGAACCGATTCCGGCGATGGGATATGTTCTGGTCGTGGGCGGTCTGGCGTTGGCAGTCATGGCCGGCTTGCATGTCCGCGCGGCCGAATTGATGATCTATTCCTATCAGGTATTTCCAGCCGGTGGCTTTCCGTCCGGGCGAGAGCTATCAAGCTGGGGCGTTGGACGCGTTGCCAGTGCCTTTTCTTTGGCCTTTCTGCTCGCGGCACCTTTTGTCGTAACATCCGTTCTCTACAACCTCACTCTGGGCGTCATCAATCGGGCAATGCCCCAACTGATGGTCGCCTTTGTCGGTGCGCCGGTCATAACCTTGGGCGGCATGGTTCTGTTGTTCCTCTGCGCGCCCTACATTCTAACGGTCTGGACCGACGCGATGATGTCCTTTCTGCAAGATCCCATGGCACCGCCAAGATGAGTGAGGGCGCACAGGACGAATCTGAAAAGTCCCATGAGGCGACACCTCAAAAGCTTCTGAAAGCCCGAGAAAAGGGTGAAGTTGCCAAATCCACAGACCTTTCAGTTGCGGCATCCTATGGCGGATTGCTGCTGGCGGCCCTGGCAGCCGGAGCCGAATCCGTGCGCCAGCTGGGAACGACCCTCACGGTGTTACTGGACCAACCCGAATCCCTGTCGGATCTAATCTTGACCGGTCCCGCCAGCGCGCCGGTCGGAGCGTTGTTGAATGCCGTGGCCAGATCGCTTGCTCCATGGTTCGTTATTCCAGCGCTGGCGGTGTTGCTCTCCATTCTGGCGCAGCGCGCCTTTGTCGTGGCCCCGTCAAAGATCCAGCCAAAGCTGTCGCGGATCTCTCTGATTTCCAACGCCAAGAACAAGTTCGGGCGCTCTGGCTTGTTCGAATTTGCCAAGAGCTTTGTCAAACTGCTGCTCTATTCGATCTGCCTGGGGCTGTTCCTGAAAATTCGCCTCCCCGATGTTGTTGCCCTGATCGGATCCAGCCCGATGCTGGTAGCGTCGCAACTGGCCCGGATGTGCATCGAGTTTCTCTTTCTTGTATTGCTGATCGCCACTGTGATTGGCGGAATTGACGCCGTTTGGCAGCACAAGGAACATCTGCGCAAAAACATGATGTCCCGCAAGGAGGTCACCGACGAGTCCAAGGAGGCCGAGGGCGATCCCCATTTCAAACAGAAGCGCCGCCAGCGGGGGCAAGAGATTGCGATGAACCAGATGATGGCCGAAGTTCCAAATGCCGATGTCATTGTTGTCAACCCGACACACTACGCAGTCGCGTTGAAATGGAGCCGCACGCCCGGCGCGGCGCCGATCTGCGTCGCCAAGGGCGTCGACGAAATCGCCGCCTCGATCCGAAATGCCGCCAACCTGGCCGGCGTCCCGATCCACCACGACCCCCCAACAGCACGAGCCCTGCACGCCACGGTCGAGCTGGGTCAGGAAATTCTGGAAGAACAATATCTCGCGGTGGCGGCCGCAATACGGTTTGCGGAACGCATGCGCAAACGCGCCAAAGGACAAGTCTGATGAAACTGGACAAGCTGGACCAAATGACCAAGGTCACCGAAGTCCTCTATCTGAACGAACTCGGAAAGGTGCAGGAAATCCTGGCCGAAGAGGCGCGGCTGCGCGGAGAACTGGCCCGATTGCAGGACCAGTCACAAGAAGCGCAACGTCAGTTATCCGATGATCTTCCGATGCGCTCGCTTGGTGCCGATCTGCTGTGGCAGGGCTGGTTGAACCGAACCCAGCGGCAACTCAACATCGAATTATCGCAGGTAATGGCAAAGAAGCTCGTAGCGATCGGAACAGTGCGTAAAGCCTTTGGCCGCCAAAACGCTGTGCAGTGCATGTATGATCGGTCTCAGGCAGGTTTGAAAACCCGGGAACGGGAACGGGCACTGGAGGCGTTGCTCACCGGTTCTCTTATGCCGTGAAACAAAATGGACCGCATCCGCGATCTGACCCCAGCACTGTGAAACGCCGGATTGGATGGAATTGCCCTAAGCTTGGACGCCGTTTGATTTCTACTGTATAATGGCCTGCGCTCTGCTGAGAGCGCCGATGGTGCCAGTACAATGGCGACCGGATCGGTGGTGACACGGGTCCGGCAGTTCTCCTGAGCAGGTTGCCATAGGCCGAAAGATTTATGACCGACCGGGAATCGATGCAAATTGGCCGGGAACGCATTTAAATTATTTCGTATCTTTCCCTGTCTTCCAAAGCAATAATCTCAAGAAAATCCAAGCCGTTTGGCGGATCTGCCGATGCCAGCGCCGGTTGCGGCCCAAAGCACGAAAAATGCCAAGTCAAACCTATGCGCAAGGTCAAACCGGTGGGTATGGGATAGCGGGGTCGCTGGCAATCATTTGATGGTAACTATGGTGTTTCACAATCCCAAAAGCCGTTTACCATGTGGAGTTCCCCCGGTTTCGTGGACGGTTACGGGCTTAGAGATTCCAGCCCCTCAGCGGCGATTTCACAAACGGCCGAGATGCCTGTGCGGACATCAATTGTCTTGACGGGCGATGTCCGTGATCAGCACATCGATAGCATATTCACCTAGATTCTTTTGGGCGACCTCCCTAAGAGAGCGACGCAAAACGTCAAGCGTGTCCGGCTTGATAAACGCTCCGTCAAACCCCCCAATATTGGAATGGTCAAACAGCACCCGCAGAAAGGAATCGCGCAGCTTTGGTTCGCGCTCACGGACCCGGTCATTCATTCCCGCCTCGACTTCAATGCTCAGGGAGACAACGACCAGCGACGCGACCCGTTCGTTTCGAATGATCGGAACGACGAACTGATTGTTCAGCTTGACGAACTCGCTGCTCGCGACATCCACAGGCTCGGCTCGATCCTCCGCGATCTTTTCCACCTGTGGCGCATCTTGGGTCTTGGAGTCGTCGGACGGCGCCATGAACATCCCGGCCCCGACACCCGCGCCGATACCCAAAAGCAGAAAGACGAGCGGAATGAGTTTTGACAACATCAAATATCCTCAGAACGGCAATACGGTGTCGAGTATTTGCTGCCCATAGCGTGGCTGCTGCACATCCGTGATCTGTCCACGCCCGCCATAGGAAACACGCGCCGATGCGATTTTGTCATAGGTGACCTCGTTCTGGCGCGAGATGTCCTCAGGACGCACGTAACCCGTAACCAACAATTCGCGCAGTTCGAAATTGACCCGCAACTCCTGCGAGCCCGAGATTGCGAGCACCCCGTTTGGCAGGACATCAACAATGGTGACCGCCACGCGCAGGGTAAGCTTTTCATTGCGCTTGACCGATCCTTTCCCAGAACTGGAACTTTTCGACCCCAGATCGACCGCATCCGCCATCGATGCTCCGGCAGGAAGCTTGTCGTCGATCCGTTGTGGCAATCCGAAGAATTCAGGCAGCTCCATGCTTTCCGAACCGCTGCGTGATCTGGCGGTGTCGTTGGATATTTCAGCCTCTTCATCGATTTCGATAACAACCGTCAGGATATCGCCCTTGGTCATCGCACGGCGATCGCCCAGCAGTGACTGGCGCGTACCGCTCCACAACGAGGATTGGTCGACAGTACGCTGCGGTTGGGTCTGCATCGGCAGACCCGGCATCAACATTGCCACATGTTCCGACGTCTCGGTGTTCGAGCTGAACGTCGGCGGTTTGCCCAAGTGGTCCAACCGACCACACGCCGAAAGGGCGAGCGTCCCGGCCAATGACAGGGTGATTGTGGAACGGATGTATTTCATCATCTTACCTCGATGGAGCCGTCACTTAGAATGCGGCCGCTGATTGTTGTACGCGAGGACATGTTCATGGCGCGAATGGTTTCGCCAACCGCACCGCGGCCAAGGGAACGACCTTCGGTCACAATGCGCAATCCGCCCTGGATAAACACCAGAGAAATCAAGTCATTGCGACTGACAATGGCGGGCGGGCCGACATCTCCGGGTCGAACCGGGCGGCCAGGATACAGCGCCACCCGGGCCTCAAATCCAATCAGATCGCGCGCGTCCGAAAGAGCCCCGGTGTCGTCGGACTCCTTCGTAGCCAGGTCCTCTGCCGCAATGATTTCCTTGGCACGTATGGTTCGGATCGGTACCAGGATATCAGCATACAACTCGGTCGTGGCGGCCAGGATCAAGGCAATGGTCAGCAAACGTTTCATCAGCGCACCTGCGTCGTGGCGCTCATCATTTGATCGACGGCCGAAATCACCTTGGCGTTCATTTCATAGCCACGCTGCGCTTCGATCAGTTCGGTGACCTCACGTACAGCATCAACCGAACTGGCCTCCAGATATCCCTGTCGCAAGGTTCCCAGCCCATCCTCACCCGGTGTGGCGACCAGAGCCGGACCAGACGCTTCGGTTTCCACGAACAGGTTGCTGCCGATCGCCTCCAGACCCTTTGCATTGGTGAAATCCGCCAGCGTGAACTCCCCCAGCAACTGACCTTCTGCGGTATCGTCGAAATAGGCCCAGACTTCACCCGCCGAATTGATTGAAATGCTGCGTGCATCTGTGGGGATGACAATTTCGGGTTCAACCGCATGGCCGTCCGAGGTCACAATCAACCCTTCGGCAGAGCGCTTTAGGCTACCGTCGCGAGTGTAGGCCGACTGGCCCGATGGCAACGTCAGTTCCAGATAGCCCTTGCCCTCGATGGCGACATCCAGATCGTTGCCGGTTTCGCCCAGTGCACCCTGCGCGAGATTGACCGTGACCGAACTCGGGCGAACACCCAGGCCCAGCTGAACACCGGTCGGCAATACCGTACCGTCCGAAGCGCTGACCGTGCCTGCGCGACTAACCTGCTGATAATGCAGATCCGAAAACTCGGCCCGCCGGGCGTTATACCCGGTCGTGTTCATGTTCGCCAGGTTGTTGGAAATCGTCTCGACGCGCATTTGCTGCGCACTCATCCCGGTGGCTGCTATCTTCAGGGCACGCATAGGATTCTCCTTTGCTCAGGTCACTTGATCAGGGTTTTGACTGCGTTGCGGATGCGCTGGTCTTCGGTTTCCAGAAAACTCTGGCCCATTTCATAGGCCCGCTGAATTTCGATCATGCGCGACACCTGCAGAATTGGATTCACGTTCGATCCCTCGACAAATCCCTGAAGGACCGTGGCGTTCTCGGCCGGATCGACGCCTGCGTCGGCACGGAACATCACCCCGTCCTCGCGCACCATGCCTAGCGGGTCTATGGGTTGGAAAAGACCGATCTGGCCCAACAACTGCCCGTCGGCGCTGAGAGTGCCATCTGCCGCGACACTGATACCCGCAACGCCAGGCGGTACAAAAACAGGCGCGCCGCCGGCATCCAGCACTCGCTGTCCGTTCATGGTGACCAGATCGCCATCCGCATTCGAGGAAAAACTCCCGGCGCGGGTCAGGCGCTCGCCTGCCTCCGTTTCGACCATAAAGAATCCGTCGCCTTCAATGGCGAAATCGAATGTGCCGTTGGTCTGGGTCAGCGCCCCTTGCGCCATCGACGTGTTACGCACCCGTGCCTGACTCATCGACAGCGAGGACTGGTCCGGGGCGGATTCGACAAACTCCGAAAAAATCAACCCTTCCTGCCGATAGCCGGTCGTGGCCGCATTGGCGATATTATTGGCAACGATACGCATTTCGCGCATCAAACCGGATTGGCGGGACAGGGTAACATAGCTGGCTGCGTCCATTACGAACCTCCAACAATCAAGGGGATGATATGGCCATCAAAGAACGACACCAGCGATTGGGTCATAAAGCCCATGGACAACCAGAACACGATGACGATGGCTGCCAATTTCGGCACAAATGTCAGTGTCATTTCCTGGATCGACGTCAAGGCCTGAAACAGGCCGATCACCAGGCCGGTCACCAGCGCCACAGTCAGGATCGGGATCGATATGCTCACCGCAACCCACAGACCCTGGCGCATAGTATCGAAAAAGACACCCTCGTTCAGCATAGTCAGACCGGCATCCGCAGGATTTCCTGATAGGCTTCGACGACCTTGTTTCGGACCGTGATCGCGGTTTCCACGGCCAGTTCGGTCTGTGCCAGCGCCTGCACCAGCGCATGGGGGTCGGCATCGCCGGTCATCGCCGCCATCGCGGTTTCCTCGCCGCGCTGCAACGTGGCGGCAAAATCCTGAAAGGCGGTCTTGATCTGCGCCCCAGCGCCCCCGGATTCGGGGTCTGGCTGGGTCGCGGGTTTGGCCGCACCATAGTTTTGAACGGCAGAGAGTGAGCGAACATCCATTCTGGATCTCCTTTATTTTCGCAACAAATCCATCAGGCCGGCAGACATCTGCCGGGACTGGTCGAACATTTTCAGATTGGCCTCATAGCTGCGCTGAGCTTCTCGGGCGTCAGCGATTTCGATCATCAGATCGACGTTGGAGCCGTCAAAATGACCCGTATCATCGGCCAGCGGATGGGATGGATCGTACACCCTGTCCAAATCCGTCTGATCCAGCTGAACCCGGCCCACGGTGACCGCATCGGTATCGGACAGTCCGCGCGTGGCTTCGAATGACACGGTCTTGCGCCGATACCCCGGTGTGTCCGCGTTCGAGATATTCTCCGACACATGGCGCAAACGCGTGGCCTGAGCCTTGAGGGCGCTGGCGGAAACCGAAAGGGCCTTTGAAAATTCGCTCATCTCCCTATCCCTAACCTCGGCCCAGGCTGGTACGCAGAATCGACAGCGAAGATTTATAGATCGCCAGCGCGCGGTCATGCTGGCGTTTGATTTCGACTCCTTTCAGCAACTCGAGCTCGACCGAGACGGAATTTCCGTTAGGGTCGGTCTGTTCCTCCGACGTAAAAGTCTGCCAAGCGCCGCCCGACACGGCCGCACCGCCAAGGTGCCCGGCGCGGCTGGCCCGCATTCCGGCAGAAGCGTCGCCTTGGAACACCTCGGCAAAGGGTTTGATATCGCGCGCCTTGTAATCCGGCGTGTCGGCGTTCGCGACGTTCTGCGCGACAATCGCCTGGCGTTGTCCGGCATGTGTTGCCATCGCGTGCGCAGTCTTAAAGACGTTCAATCCTTGGAACATCGGGGCTTCTCCCTCGATCAATTTCAACCAAGGCTTAACCCCGATTCCTTTAGAAAGGGTTGTCAGGGAACCAAAGGAGATCAGGGCCGTGAACGTCGATCTGAAAATTCTGGGCAGCGAAATTGCCGATGCCCGGTTGGTGCGGCCGATGGGACGTGTCGCAAGTGTGCGGGGCGGATCGGTGCAGATTTCCGGCCTCGCCGATGACGCCCATATCGGCGATCATCTCGTGCTCAAACGCAAATCCGGCACTCCGTTGGCGGGTGAGGTTCTGCAGATCGAACAAGGCACTATACATATGTTGCCGGATTCCGCCCCCGACGGGGTTGCGATCGGCGACCGGGCAATTCTACACCGAACTCGCCGATTTGCACCGGGCGATCACTGGATCGGGCGGGTGGTGGACCCGTTCGGTGCGGCGCTGGATGGTAAACCGTTGTTGCGCGGTCCCGACGCCAAGGATCTGATGGCATCGCCACCGCCGGCCGTCGAACGCCAGCCGCTCGGCGAAAGGGTAGGTACCGGGCTGTCGGTGCTGAACACCATGCTGCCCATCGTGCAGGGTCAGCGCATTGGGCTGTTTGCAGGCTCGGGTGTCGGAAAATCCAGCCTGTTGGCGCAGCTTGCCCGCAACATGATGGCCGATGTCGTGGTGATCGCATTGATCGGCGAGCGGGGTCGCGAGGTGAACGATTTTGTCGACCGGGTCCTTGGCCCGCAGGGCATGCAACGCGCGGTGGTTGTGGCCGCAACCTCGGATCAATCGGCGCTAACCCGGCGGCGATGTGCCTGGGCGGCGATGACCGTGGCCGAATTTTTCCGCGACCAGGGGCTAAACGTTCTGTTTCTCGCCGATTCGGTGACCCGCTTTGCCGAAGCGCATCGTGAAATCGCCGTGGCTGGCGGCGAGGCACCCGCCCTGCGCGGCTTTCCCCCCTCGGTCACGCCCCTGATCACCGCACTTTGCGAGCGCGCAGGCCCCGGATGCGCGGGGCACGGGCATATCACAGCCGTCTTCAGCGTTCTGGTGGCCGGGTCGGACATGGACGAACCCATCGCCGATATTCTGCGCGGAGTACTGGACGGACATATCGTGCTCAGCCGCGACATCGCGGAACGGGGACGATTCCCTGCCGTGGATGTCAGCAAATCGGTCTCGCGCAGCCTGCCCGACGCCGCCAGCGATGCCGAGAACGCGATGATCTCGGAGGTACGCAGGTTGCTGGGCGCCTATGAACAATCCGAGGTGATGATCAAGGCCGGCCTCTATACCGAAGGTGCCGACCCGGTTGTCGATCAGGCCATCCGCGCTTGGCCCGACCTCGACGCCTTTTTTGCCAGACCGGAACCGGACAGCATCCGCAACAGCTTTGACAATCTGGGCCTGATTCTGCGCCGATCTGCTGGAACGTCAGACCGACGCAGGCGTTAGGCGCGGCTTAAAACCAGTCGGCCTGCATGTCGAATGCGGTCTGATCGTTGCCCAGCAACGTCGCGGACCATCCCTCCGTGCGCGGCAACTCCCGGGCAAAGTAATACCGTGCCGCCTGATGTTTGCCGCGCAGAAAATCGCTGTCGCCATCCCGCGCGGTGCATTTTTGCGCCGCTTGCGTGATGCGCAGCCACATCCATCCCATGATCACATGGCCAAAACAATCCAGGTACAATGTCGCATTGGCCAGCCCGCGATCCGGCGCCGCCCCAACCTGTGCAGCCAAATGCCTGGTGACCTGCTCCAGCCGAGTCAGCGCCTGTTCCAGCGGAGCGTCAAATTCGCCACCTTCCGCAATATCCATTCGGATCCGATCCGCCAGCGCGCCAAACCCGGCGCCGCCGTCGATCAGCACTTTGCGGCCCAGCAGATCCATCCCTTGAATCCCATGTGTCCCCTCGTGGATCGGATTCAGCCGGTTGTCGCGGTAATACCGTTCCACCGGATAATCCCGCGTGTACCCGGCCCCTCCCAACACCTGAATCGCGTGTTTATTGGCTTCCAGACAGAATTCCGAAGGCCAGGATTTGGCCACCGGCGTCAGCAGGCCCAGCAACGCTTTCGCTTTCACATCCCCGGCCCGCTCGCGATCCACCAGCGTCGCACACATAATCGCCAGCGCCAGCGCCGGTTCAACCGCAGCTTTCTGCGCCAGAAGCAACCGGCGCACATCGGCATGATCGATGATCGCCACCTGTTTGGCCGTCGGATCCTTGGCCGTCGGCGCGCGCCCCTGCGGGCGGTCCCGCGCATAGGCCAGCGATGCCTGATACCCGGCCTGCCCCAGCGCCGTGGCCCCCATGCCGACCCCGATCCGGGCTTCGTTCATCATCTGGAACATATAGGACAGCCCGTTGTGCGGCTCGCCCAGCAGTTCTCCGATACATCCGCCCGCCTCGCCGAAATTCAACGCGCAATTGGTGGTGGCGCGATAACCCATCTTATGGTTCAGCCCGGCCAGCGTCACATCATTGGTTGCACCATCGTCGCGCAGCCTGGGCACAATGAACAACGAAATCCCCTTGACGCCGGGCGGCCCGCCCGGGATCTTGGCCAACACCAGATGCACGATGTTTTCGCTCAGCTCGTGCGCACCGGCCGAGATCCACATCTTGCGACCGATGATCTGATATCGCCCATCCTCCATCGGCTCGGCACGGGTGGCGATGTCAGACAGCGACGATCCTGCCTGCGGCTCGCTCAGGCACATGGTGCCAAAAAACCGCCCCTCGACCATGGGCTCCAGATAGGTCCGCTTCTGCCTATCGGTGCCGAAACTCTGAATCAGCCGCCCCGCGCCCACCGTCAGCATGCCATATCCCGAAAGCGACACGTTCGAGGCCGCCAATACAAACGCCGCCGCCTGATGCACGGTTTCCGGCAGGCCCATGCCGCCATGTTCCGGCTGAAATCCGGCACCAATGAACCCGGCCCGCACAAAGGCGTCCACCGCAGGTTTCACCACATCGGGCAGCACCGCCCGACCGTCGACAAACTGCGGTTCGTTTTCATCTATCTCGCGTCCGATAGGCAGGAAGAAGTCGCTGCCAATCTGATCCGCCGTATCGAGAATGCCGTTGACCGCGTCCCGGTCCAGATCGCTGCCGGCAATCAGATCGCCCAGCCCGGCGACGTCCCACAGCTGAAACTGCAAATCCTCACGATCATAGGCGCGCATGGCATCCCTCCCCGGTTTGTCAACGCCACTTTAACCGCCATCTTTGAACGGACGCCAGTTGTTGCCGCCCGTGACCCTGCGGCAGTTGAGTTTGCACGCCAAAGCGCCTATCTCGACCTGAACCCACTCGCCCCATGCAGACAGAGGATGCCCCCTTGGCCAATCACCTTTACCAAAACGACCTGCCTGACGGGCTGGATCTGGGACCGGTCGTCGCCATCGACTGTGAAACCATGGGGCTGAACCCGCACCGTGACCGGCTGTGCGTGATTCAGATGTCCGGCGGCGACGGCAATGCGCATATCGTGCAGGTCGCCATCGGTCAGACCGAGGCCCCGAACCTCTGCGCGATGCTGGAAGATCCCGATGTGCTGAAACTGTTCCACTTTGGCCGGTTCGACATCGCTGCGATGTACAACGCCTTTGGTGCCCTCGCGGCGCCGGTCTATTGCACCAAGATCGCGTCCCGGCTGATCCGCACCTATACCGACCGGCACGGGCTGAAAAACCTGACCCAGGAGCTGATCGGCGTCGACATCAGCAAGCAGCAACAGATGAGCGACTGGGGCGCATCCGAACTGACGGCGGCACAGCTCGACTATGCCGCGTCCGATGTTCTGTACCTGCACCGCCTGCGCGAGGAACTGGACAAACGGCTGACCCGCGAGGGCCGCAGCGACATGGCCCGTGCCTGTTTCGACTTTCTGCCCACGCGCGCCCGGCTGGATCTGGCCGGCTGGCCCGAAATCGACATATTTGCGCACTCATGACCAGTACATTCCAAACCACCGGCCGCCGGGTCATCCGCACCGAAGCCGAGGCGCTGACCCAGCTTGAAAACAGCCTGAACAGCGAATTCGACCGCGCAATCGAACTGTTGCTGGCCGCCAAGGGCCGGGTCATCATCAGTGGAATGGGCAAGTCGGGCCATATCGCACGCAAGATCGCCGCGACCTTTGCCAGCACCGGCACCCCGGCGCATTTCGTCCATCCGGCCGAGGCCAGCCACGGCGATCTGGGCATGATGGCTCAGGGCGACGTGGCATTGGTGCTGTCCAATTCCGGCGAAACCCCGGAACTGGCGGATGTCGTCGCCTATACCCGCCGCTTCGGCATTCCGTTGATCGGTGTCGCCAGCCGCCCCGACTCGACCCTGCTCAAACAGTCCGATGTCGCGCTGGTTCTGCCCCAGGCAGCCGAGGCCTGCGGCACCGGCATCGTGCCGACCAGTTCGACCACCATGACCCTGGCGCTGGGCGATGCGCTGGCGGTCGCGCTGATGGAGCACCGCGCCTTTACCCCCGAACATTTCCGCGATTTCCACCCCGGCGGCAAGCTGGGCGCGCGACTGTCCAAGGTACGTGACCTGATGCATACCGGTTCGGCGTTGCCGCTGGTGCCGCAATCCGCACCCATGAGCGACACGCTGATTGAAATCAGCCAGAAGGGATTTGGCGTGGCCGGAGTCTGCAAGCCCGACGGGTCGCTGGCCGGAATCATCACCGACGGCGATTTGCGGCGCAAGATGGACGGGTTGCTGTCACATACCGCTGACGAGGTAATGACCGCCGGGCCGACCACCATCGGCCCAGACGCGCTGGCCGAAGAGGCGGTCGCGATCATGAACCAGCGCAAGATCACCTGCCTGTTCGTGCTGGACCCGGACGGCGCGGGGCAGCCTTTGGGACTCTTGCATATCCATGACTGCCTGCGCGTCGGTCTGGGCTGAACCGGAGCGCGGCGATGGACCCATATTCCCGCGCAGTGGCCTTTTTCAAGGTGCTGCTGCCATTGGCCGCGCTGGCGATTCTGGCGACGCTGTTTCTACTGTCGCGCAGCCAGGACATCAGCACCACCATTCCGTTTGCCGAGACCGACCTGACCAACCGGATGCGGGACCAACAGGTCACCAAACCGTTCTTTTCCGGCACCACCGCCAAGGGCGAAGAAATCATCGTCACTGCGGATGCCGCTCAGCCCGGCGGAGCGGGCAGGCCCGGCAGCGCCAGCAACCTGACGGCCCGGATCAAACTCGCCGATGGGCGCCAGATCCATTTGAAATCCGACAGCGGCACGCTCAATCCGCTCATGGACACCGCAACCTTCGACGGCAATGTGCGCCTCAACACCACCACGGGGCTGGTGGTGCTGACCGATACCCTGAATGCCGCGCTCAGCGGGATCGAGGTCGAGAGCCCCGGAACGGTCACCGCCACCGGGCCGATTGGCGATCTGACCGCAGGAAAGATGCAAATCACTGCAAAAAGCGGGGATGGTGACCTGCACATGCTTTTCAAGAATGGCGTTAAGCTGATATACGATCCGAAACAGTCCGAAAGATAATAAGTGAACCGTATTAGCGCCCTTGCCCTGTGCCTTCTGCTTGCCCCCGGCGTGGCAGCGGCGCAGGCGACAGGCACCAAGGTGGCCTTTGGCGCGATCAAGGCCGACCCGACTCTTCCGGTCGAAGTCACGGCAGACACGCTGGATGTCAACCAATCCGACGGCTCGGCTGAATTCAAAGGCAATGTTCTGGTGGGGCAGGGCGAAATGCGCCTGTCTGCAAAACGGGTGCTGGTGATCTACAATCAGGACAACAGCGGTGTCGAACGGCTCGAGGCTGTCGGCGACGTGGTCCTGGTCAACGGGCCCGACGCAGCCCAGGCCGAACGCGCCGATTACAGCATCGGCAGCGGTGTGATCGTGATGACGGGCGATGTGCTGCTGACCCAGGGTCCAAACGCGCTGACCTCTGACAAGATGACGGTGAACCTGACTACCGGCACCGCCAATATGGCTGGCCGGGTCAAGACCATCCTGCAGGCGGACGACAACGAATGAATACGCCCGACCTGACCGTCACCACCGGATCATCCGGCCTGCGCATGGAACATCTGCGCAAGTCCTTTCGCAAGAAAGTGGTGATTCGCGATGTCACCATGTCGGTCGAGCGCGGCCAGGTCGCCGCCCTGCTGGGGCCGAACGGGTCGGGCAAGACCACGACATTCTATGCCATCGCCGGGCTGGTTTTTCCCGAAGCCGGCAGCGTCACCATCGACGGGCAGCCGGTAACCACGCTGCCGATGTATCGCCGCGCGCGGCTTGGAATCGGCTATCTGCCGCAGGAAATGTCGATATTCCGGGGCCTGAGCGTCGAAGACAATATCTCTGCGGTTCTCGACATCACCCACCGCGATCACCACAAACGCCGCGAACGGCTCGAAGAGCTGCTGTCGGATTTCTCGATCGAACATCTGCGCCGCGCTCCGGCCCTTGCCCTGTCGGGCGGCGAACGCCGCCGGGTGGAAATCGCCCGCTGCCTGGCCGCGGACCCGAAATATCTGCTGTTGGACGAACCCTTTGCCGGGGTCGATCCGATTTCGGTTGGCGATATCCGCCATCTGGTGGCCGACCTGAAAAAGCGCGGCATCGGGGTGCTGATCACCGATCACAACGTGCGCGAAACACTGGAAATCGTCGACCGCGCCTATATCCTGCACGATGGCCAGGTGCTGATGTCCGGAACTCCGGCCGAAGTGGTGGAAAACGAAAACGTGCGCCGCGTCTATCTGGGCGAGAACTTCCGCATTTCCTGAGCCGACATGCCGCCCACACATCCGGAATCAAAAAAATGACGTTGCTT
This sequence comes from Sedimentitalea nanhaiensis DSM 24252, assembly GCF_000473225.1. GTDB lineage: Bacteria > Pseudomonadota > Alphaproteobacteria > Rhodobacterales > Rhodobacteraceae > Sedimentitalea > Sedimentitalea nanhaiensis. The sequence continues at coordinate 2,585,098 of NZ_KI421509.1, read as the reverse complement.
TGCATTGACAGTTGCCCTGACTGTCGCCTCAAATGGGGTCATGGCACATGCACCGTCTGATGCAGTCTCGGATCGACCCTTCGGCGTAGGCCAGGACCATACGCAACATCGGGCATTGCCAATTTTCCTCATCCGACGTTGACCCCACGCGGACTAGACCCGCCAAGGCGCCGGGTGACACAAGTGAAGGAGAACATATGCGTTACCAAATCAGCGGAAAACAGATCGACATCGGCGAGGCCCTGCAAACACATGTCCAAACCGAACTGAACGCTGTTGTTCAAAAATACGCGGAGCGTCCGACTGACGCCAACGTGATCTTTTCCCGCTCGGCCAGCGAATATGTCTGCGAGGCAACCATTCATCTGTCCACAGGCCTGAACGCAACCGCCAGGGCGCATGCGCATGAAATCTATGCCGCGTTCGAGAACTGTGCCGAAAAGATGGAAAAGCAACTGCGCCGCTACAAGCGCAGGTTGAAAGATCATCACAAAGACCGCGCGGAACCGGTTGAACTCTTCGGAGCGTCCTCGTATATCCTCGCCTCGGAAGAACAGGCCGAGGATGCCGAGCCTGCCTCGCTGCAACCCATCATCGTCGCCGAGATGGAAACACAGATACCTTCGTTGTCTGTGGGCGAAGCGGTGATGCAAATGGAGCTGGCGGGCGCACCTGTCCTGGTTTTTCGCAACGAAGGCAAGAATGGGGTGAACGTGGTGTACCGCCGCGACGATGGCAACATCGGATGGATCGACCCCTGATCGCCGCAGATTGATCCTGTGCATCGTCAGGTGCCCCAGAGGAGAGAGCGAAGATGGAGCTATCCAGAATCCTCAAGCCCGCAGCGGTAAAGGTGTTCGCGGCCGCGTCCAGCAAAAAGCGCCTGTTTCAGGAGCTGGGCGATGTCGCACACAGCACCTATGGGCTGGACGCTTCCGCCACTGTCGAGGCCCTGCTTGAACGCGAAAGCCTGGGACCGACGGGCGTCGGGCATGGTGTCGCCCTGCCCCATGCCCGTCTCGACGGGCTCGAGCGCGTGGTCGGTGTGTTCATCATGCTTGAGAAACCCATCGACTTTGGCTCGGTGGACCGTCAGCCGGTGGATATCGCCTTTGCGCTGTTTGCCCCCGAGGACGCCGGAGTCGAGCATCTCAAGGCTCTGGCCCTGGTCTCGCGCACCCTGCGCGAGCCCGCACTGTGTTCGAAACTGCGCGCCAATCCCGAACCGACAACCCTGTATGCGCTCCTAACCGAAGCACAATCGACTCAGGCCGCCTGAGCCACTTGCGGCCCTAAAGCGTTTCGGCTTTGGCCCGGAGCGTCAAACATCGCAATTCACGTTCGAGCCAACGGCGTGTGGAAGCGACAAGTGCGTCAGCTTCAGGTCAAAACGCGTCAGGCTGCCCGCCACGGGCCGAATCCGAACATCATGTAATCGCGCTGATAGACATCCGCCACCAGCGCTTCGAGCGCCTGATCATGGATATCGCTCAGGGCAAATGGCGTATCCTGCGGCGTTTCGGGAACGGGTGGCGCCACGTCCCGCCCCACCAGGCGCGCCAAAACCTGTACCATCTCGGGTAGTTCCTCCTCGCGCAGAACAAAGTCAGGCTGCGCAAAACCGGAGAATCCGGCCAATGCGGACGATTGCGTCGCCCAGGCCGCATTCAACCGAATCGCGGTCTGCCCGGATATGCTGGCTCGCGCGAACTCCAGAAAGGCCTCGAACGCGGCGCGGTGCTGCTGCACAGTGTATCCGGTGCCCACATCGCCTTTCGGAATCTTCAGCCTGAACCGGCTCCGCAGGGTTTCACGGATCTGGGAAAATTCGACCTTTTCAGTGCTCAGGATACAGGAACAGAACACCGCATGCGCCCGCGCCAAAGGGTGGCGCAATACGGTAAAGCTGCGGTGGTTGGGGTGTTTGCGCTTCCATTGGCGCAGCCGTTTCTGGTTCATGCCCGTCGTCAGATCCGCCACCGACCCGCCATCCAGCGCGGCCAGCCAACGCGCAATCGCGGCTTCTGGTCCGCCGCGCACCGGCATGTACAACAGCGGCGTCTGCGCCGCTGCCACTTGAAAAGGTATCGCCGCCCCGCGCCGGGGTTCAAAGCTGGGCGTGCGTGTCAGGTTGAACCGGTCCAACCCGCCCAGCGCCGCGGCCATCTCTTCCGGGTTCGACACCTTATCCCCGATGGCACCCGGATTCTGCCGCTTCAGCGACGTGTCCAATCGCTCAAGCCGATCGACCGCGCCCAGCCAACGGGCCAGCCCGTTCATCACGGCGACATCCTGCAGGTCTTCGTATGCGACATAAAAGCCCGTCTGCCCGCTACGCTGCAAACGGTTCAGAAGCGTGACCTGAAACGCCTGCAAGTCCTGCACATGCCGGGAAAATTCAATCGGGTCGAACGCGACCCTTGCATCCTTGCGGCGCTTGACATTGGTCAGCTTCCATTGCCCCGTGGCCCTGGCGATGTTCCACGACACATAGCTGTCGAGCGGGTTTCTGGTCAGGACGATCTTGCCGCAGCGCGGATCGTTCAGCACCCGGTCCAGCACCCGCGGGTCATGATCGTGAAAGTACCGAAATCCGCCAAGCGTGCCGGGCACATCCCGAATCGCCGCGATCAGTTTTTCAGGCGCTGCGTCGCGTTCTTCGCGGGTGATGCCCAGGATTTCGGCCCGGTTGGGATAGCCGATGAAATGCGGATTGAACGCTTCTCCAAAACAGGCCACATCGCCCAGCGCATTCAGGTTGGATTCAAGAAAATTCGACCCGGTGCGCATCTCGGCGAACAGTACGAAATAATCGAAAGGCCCGGACATCCCCGCCTACCGCACCAGATAGGGTTTGCGAACCGCTGTCGGAGGATTGACCGGCACCGTCTTGGTCGGGAAATCGCCCATCAGATGCGGATGCATTCCCTGGTTCTTGAGGTTTTGCAGAAATTGGCCGAATCCCGCCAGATCATTCATTGTCGGCGCCTCCGCCAGCCCTTTCCGACGTTCGGGACAGATCTCATCGGTGATCTGCTGCAGATGCTCCATCGGCGCCTCGATGAATTCGGCCAGCGTCCAGATGCGAACCCTGGCTTTGGTTTCAGCGGCCCGCAAGAGCGCAAGATGTCTGCGCTCGATCTTCTGCAGGCGCGCGGCCTCTTTGCGAAGATCGGCAAAATTTCGGTTGGACCGAAACAACGGCACCGCCCAGGCACCTGAAATGACCGAAATCTGTGCATTCGGATCCCGCGCCATCAGGCCGGCGATCCCCTGATTGTCAGCAGGGCCGAACTGGAAACATTGCCGCTCGCCGCGGGTATTCCAGATCAGATTGGTCAGAAAGGATTGCGGCGCGTAATCGCGCTGCATCGCCCCTGCACACAGCCCGCCGGTAAACACCGCCTCGCGCCCTGAAAATGCCGCACCTTCCGGCGCAAACAGATGCCCATGCACCCGGGCCTTGGTTCCCTTGGCCAGCCAGCGTTCGAAATCGGCAAACAGATCCACAAAACCCTGAAACACCGAATATGGGCCTGCGGTCACGCCATGCTCGCGCCCCGGACGCGGCATCCGGCTGTGCATGTACAGGCCCGGTCGCCCGCGCGTGCGCCGCTCGGCAGCTCTAGCAAAAACGCGGTCGATCTTGCCCGGCATCGGTTCGGCCGGTGTCATCGCGCCCGCCCTGCCGGTCAGGAACGCCTCGTACAACCGGCCTGCGCCGGGCCAGATCTTGCGCGCCACGAAACAGTCCGACCGCCGCAGCAATTGCAGGTGATCGTCATAGAACACATGCGGCTTGCCCTGATGATCGAACTTGGACAGGGTCAGAGACCGGCTTTCAATATTGCTGGAATAGCGCCGCGCCAGAGTCTGGTAATAGCTTTCATCCGGAATCCAAACGCGTCGAAAGTAACGCTCATACCGGCTGCGTTCCGGGTCCTGCAGGATCGCCGACAGGGTCTGGCGGGTCAGACACCACCACTGGCTGCCCATATGCGGCACCAACTCTTCGGGAATCCGCCGCCGCACCCGAAGGCGGCGTTGCAGCTGAACATAACGGTCAAACAGGCGGCGGTTCTTCTTCCACGAAAAAGGAAACCGCAAGGTGAACCGTTCGATGTCCAGCCCGCCCACCGTCCACGAAACATCCGATGTCGTTGCGCTCTCAATAAAATCGGTGCGCGGACGTGCAGCCAGATACGCGACCAGCTCCCGTACCGGACGCAGCGGCAGACAGGACCCCGAGGCCAGATAGACGTGATGCACGCCGGCAAAGCTGTCCAACATCATCGCCGAAGCCGACTGCGAGGCCGCAACAATTCCCCAGGTGCCCCACTCACAGCGATGCCGTTCGCAGAACCGCACCAGCGGATCGTCGGCAAGCGTATCGTGAAAAGCCTGAAATTGTGCGCGCGGCACATTGCTGTCCACATGCAGCACCACCGGGCAACCGCCCGCGGTCCAGTGCCGCGCCACCTGCTCGGCGCGTTCCAGATCGCGATGCACCAGCATGGCAATTCCGACGCTCATGCCCAGTTCCCTTTAGAGATCAGCCCCAGATCCTCAAGCTGATGCCAGTTGCGGTATTTTTCGCTCCATTTGCACCACAGATCGGGATGCGCTTTCAGTCGGCTGGCATAGGCCTGATACTCTGAAGATTCGGCATAATGCGCGTTGCGCTCCAGCTCTTCGGTCGCCTTTTGCGCAAATGTATCCAGAAACTTGGCATGCAGCAGCACACCGCTGGCCTTCTCCCCGCCCCAGTCTTCAAAGACATGGTTCAGCCCGCGCGGCAGCAGCGCATGGGTCGAGCTGACATAGGCATACCGCCAGTGCCATTTCACCAGCGGAATCTTGTTCAAAGCCGGGGCTTTTTCCGGGCTGTCGGCAAAGAACATCCGACCGCGCGGACCACCCTGAATCCACAAATTGCCATAAACCGGGTTCTTCTTCAGCGTATAGTTGCCGCTGTCGAACCACGCGGCGATTTCGAACGGATCCTGCCCGGTTGCATAGGGATGTTCGTCGAGGCGCCCCCTGGGATACATATCCAGCAGCATGGCACTGAAACTGCGAAGCGCGGAATCGTCCAGCCAGTCGGTCAAGGCCCGGATCGGTCGGGTATCACAGAACGGATAGACCAGAAATTCATCCGGATCGACCATCAGCGTCCAGTGGCCGTTGCCATATCTGCGCAGCAATCCGTTCTGCCAATCCACGCCAAAGGTCGCGCCCGCATAGCTGCCATCGGTTTGCCACAACGACACATCCGTCTGCTGGGCCAGAAAATCGCCGGTGCCATCGTCGCTGCCATTGTCCACGAACAGAAAGTGATCGACGCCCAGATCGCGATAGTAATTCAGGAAATAGGGTAGTCGGATATGCTCGTTCCGCACCGTGCTGAACAACAGAACATCACCGGGTCGGATCCGTCCGGTGCGGTCTTGCACTGCCTGCAGCTCTCTGGATTTCCACGCGGCACGCAACAGACGGCGCCGCCGCCGCACCCGCATCTGATAAGACTCCCAAAGGCTCAACTCGCACTAACCCCGCCAGATAAGGCCACATAGAAAATTGTACGCCGCTGTATTTTGGTGCGGCTGTCAAAGCACCCGCAACCGTGATGCACAAAATGGCACCCGCCCCTTGTACAAAGCATAAAATTTAGAAAGCGTTACAAGGCAAGGGGGAATTGTTACCGGGTTCTGGCCTGTTGCCTTTACCACGCGCCGGTTTTCATCAGCCCCAACGCCACCAGTTGTCGCCAATCCCGCAACCGCTGCGCGCCCGGATGCCAAAGGTCGGGGTCATTCGCCAGCTTGTCGTAATAGTCGTCAAACCGGGGCGGGTTGTGGAAGTGCTGTTGGCGCTGCTTTTCAATCACGGCCCTGTCGACGGCCTCGGGCAGAAACTTGCTGTGCAACAGCACACCCGAAGGCTGCGTCCCCCCAGGCCCGTCATAGGTCTGGTTCAGCTGCGGCGGCAGCAGCGCATGGCTGGAATTGACATAGGCGTACCGCCGGTTCCACCGCACCAGAGGCAACTTGTTCAGGGTCGGTGCGCGCTGCGGCTGATCGGCAAAGAATACCCGCTCCCGCGTGCCGCCCTGCAGCCACAGATTGCCCATCGGGCGTTGCCGCTGGGCGCGGTACGGACCCGGATCGAACCAGTTCAGGCTCTCGACCGGGTTTTGCCCCGGCACATGGGTCGCAGCCCCCAGCCGCCCCTTGGGAAACAGGTCCAGCATTATCGCGCCAAAACTATCCTGCCCCTGCGCCTGCAGCCAATCTGTCAGCGCTCCCAACCCGCGACTGTCATGATGCGCATAGATCAACAGCTCGTCCGCATCGGTCATCAGGCACCAATGATCGTGGGCGTATCGCATCTGCAACCATGTCAGCCAGTCCAGCCCGAACCGCGCATCGCGATAACTGTGCGGCGTGTGCCACACCGAAACATCCGGCTGCGCGGCCAGCAACTCAGCGCTGCCATCGTCGCTGTCATTGTCCACGATCAGGAAGTGCCCGACGCCAATACGGCGGTAGTGCGACAGGAAAAATAGCAAGCGGCCGATCTCGTTGCGCATCACCGACACCGCCAGAATATCGCCCGGCCCAATCCGATCGGTCCGGTCCGTCACCGCACGCAGCTGATGGCGGCCGCGCCAGGACCGCCACAACAGCCGCCGCCGTTTCCACCGCATCCGGTAGGCCTCCCAGGCGGTCAGCGACGGCATCGCGGCGGCGGGCTGTGGCATCATCCCGTCAGCTTTCGTAATGCCCCGACTGATGCCAGCGCCAGGCATCAGCGATCATCCGGCCCAGCGTCGAACGCGACGGCGACCAGCCCAGTTCGCGTTCTGCCCGGACCGAACCCGATACCAGCTTTGTACAATCCCCGCCCCGGCGCGGCCCGATCACAAAGGGCACCTCGCGATTGGTTACGCTGCGGGACTGGTCGATCACCTCGCGCACCGAAAACCCGCTGCCGGTGCCCAGGTTGAACACCCGACTGCCCTTGCCATCCCGCAGCCATTTCAACCCCAGAACATGCGCGTCCACCAGATCGCAGACATGCACATAATCGCGGATGCAGGTGCCGTCGGGCGTGTCGTAATCGGTGCCGAACACCGTCAGCGCATCGCGCTTGCCGTCGATTGCATCCAGCATCAGCGGCACCAGATGGGTTTCCGGGCGGTGGAATTCGCCCACTTCGCCCTCGGGGTCGGCGCCGGCCACGTTGAAATAGCGAAAGATCACGCTGCGCAACCCATATGCCGCCTCGAAATCGCGCAGAATATCCTCGATCGCCCGTTTGCTGGCACCATAGGCATTCAGCGGCATCTGCGGCGTGTCTTCGTCCAGCACCACGTTGTCATGCTCGCCATAGGTGGCGCAGGTCGATGAAAACACAAAGTCCAGGCAGCCCGCCGCCACCGCCGCCTCGATCAGGGTCAGGGATCCTTCGACGTTGTTGCGCCAATAGCGGCCCGGCTCCGCCATCGCCTCGCCGACCTGGCTGAGGGCGGCAAAATGCACCACCGCGACCGGCCGGTATTGCGCGAATACCTGATCCTGCCGGGCCCGATCCAGCAGGTCGCCGCGCTCGAACGGACCAAATTTGACCGCATCCTGCCAGCCCGTCACCAGATTGTCGTAGGTCACCGGCACATAGCCGGCGGATTTCAACGCTTTGCAGGCGTGCGAGCCGATATAGCCCGCGCCGCCGGTCACCAGTACATACTTCACACTTGGTCTCCGTGGGCCGTTACTCGGCAGCCTTGTCAAGCTGAATCACTTCGCGCAGATAGCGCGACAGGTCGTCGCGCAGATCGTCGCGCGCCAGGGCAAAGGCGACGGTCGCCTGCAGAAAGCCCGCCTTGGAGCCACAGTCAAATCGCTGACCGCGAAACCGGAATCCAAACACCGTGTTCTCGGTGCCGATATCCTGCGCGATGGCATCGGTCAGCTGAATTTCTCCACCCGCGCCCTGCTTCATCTGATTCAGGTTCCTCAGAACCGATGGGCTCAGGATATACCGCCCGATCACCGCCAGATTCGACGGCGCCTTATCCGCTTCGGGCTTTTCGACCATGCCCTTGACCGACACGATCGACCCCATGTCTTCCCGCACGTCCAGCACGCCATAGGCACCGGCCTTTTCCGGCGGAACCTCCATCGCGGCAACCATATTGCCACCGGTTTCCTCATAGGCCTCGACCATCTGCTGCAAACAGGGTTTCTCGGCGGCAATCACGTCATCGGGCAGAATGACCGCAAAGGGTTCGTTGGCGATCAGGCGGCGCGCGCACCAGACCGCGTGGCCCAGCCCCAACGCCTTGTGCTGGCGGATATATGCAATCGCGCCGCTTTCCATGTTGGTGGCTTTCAGCACCTCCAGCAGCTCGGTCTTGCCCTTGCGGCGCAGTTCCTGCTCCAGCATCAGCGAGTGGTCAAAATAATCCTCCAGCGCACCCTTGCCCTTGGAGGTGACAAAGATGAATTCCTTGATCCCCGCCGCGCGCGCCTCGTCGATGGCGTATTGCACAAGCGGCCGGTCGACCAGGGTCATGATTTCCTTGGGAACGGATTTGGTCGCCGGCAGGAACCGCGTTCCCATTCCCGCAACCGGAAAAATCGCCTTCGTTACTTTTTTACCCATGGGTCTTCCTTGACTGTTTTCGAACGGGGCCGGAATACCGTCCTGTACTGCTACACGCATTTGGTTTGCGCTTCATTGATACCCGCACCGGTTACCGGCAATTGATAGTCGGATTTGACAAAAGTCTCGCACCGCGCCCGAATCGCCTAGCACGAAAGCCTGCAAAATGCACGTTTCGGTTGATTGCCGCATTGGCGGTCCCTTTGTTCGCATTGGTGGCCATGCAAAGCCGCGCCATCCCGCCCACCATCATAGATCCACCGGGGTTTGCGAACAACCGCGACAGAAACGACAGGCAGTTTGCTGCCATCCTGCCGGGTGGCTATTCCAACCCCATCTGGCGCATCATGGTCTCCAGTTTCGGCACGTCTTCGGGATTGTTCAACTCCCAGAATTGCCGCCCCTTCGCGTCCACCTCGACACACAGCACCTTGCGTCCGTTTTCCATGAATCGCAGCTGCTCAAGCCCTTCCAACCGCTCCAGCGGGCCTGTCGGCCAGCCGGAATAGGCCGCCAGCGCATCCGGACGATAGGCATAGACGCCGACATGGTGAAACACCGGCGTCTCCGCAGCATCGGCATAAGTCTGCGCGGTATAGGGGATCACTTCTTTCGAGAAATACATCGCGCCGTGATCGGCGGCAAAAACCGCCGTAGTGCCCCCGACCCGCCCGGCGCGCCGGTCGGCCAGAAACCCGTTCAACGCCGCCCCATCACACCGCAGCACCGGAGTGGCCACCCCGGCCTCCGGTGCCGCCCGCAGCCCGGCCACCAGATCCTCGACGAACCAGTGCGGAGTCAGCGGCGCATCCCCCTGCAGGTTCACCACGATCTCATACCTTCCGCCCAGCGCCGCATGCGCCTCGGCGCAGCGCTCGGTGCCATTGGCGCAGTCGGGCGAGGTCATCACCACCTCGGCGCCAAACGCTTCGCAGGCCACGCGGATCCGGTCGTCATCGGTGGCCACAACCACGCGGTCCACCCCCGACACGGCCTGCGCCGCTCGCCAAGAGCGTTCGACCAGGCTGCGTTTGTGCCCCGTCGCGCCGGTCAGCGGCACCAACGGCTTGCCGGGATAGCGGGTCGAGGCATAGCGGGCGGGGATCGCAACCAGAACCGACATCACGCCTCCTTCAGATCGACGCCCGGCGCATGGGCGATAAAGAACGGGTTGGCATATCCCGCCTTGCCATAGACCAGCGGGCTGTGATCGTCGAACCGCACCACCTGCCCGCCCGCACCGGCCAGAACCGCATGGCCGGCCGCCGTGTCCCACTCCATCGTGCGCCCGACGCGGGGGTACAGATCGGCCTCGCCGGTGGCCACCAGACAGAATTTCAGCGACGATCCGGCGCTTTTCATGTCCTTGACGTTATACTTGCTGATATAGTCGTCCGTCGCCTGATCGCGATGCGACTTGCTGGCCACCACCATCAATGCGCCATTGTCCGCGTCCGAGACATGTATGGCACGGGTCGGCCCGGCCTGATCCAGGTTCAGATCCCCGGTCTCCTCGACCGACTGCCCGTCGGCCAGCGTATAAAACATCCGCTGCTTGGCCGGGGCATAGACCACACCGCGCGTCGGTACGCCCTTTTCCACCAGTGCGATGTTCACGGTAAACTCGCCGCGCCGATGAATGAATTCCTTGGTGCCATCCAGCGGATCGACAATCAGGAACGTGTCGCTCCGTGTACTGTGGCTGTCCGCCTGTTCCTCGGTCACCAACATCACATCGGGAAACGCCGCGCGCAGCCCGGCCGAGATGATCGCGTCCGCCGCCTCGTCCGCCGCCGTCACCGGGCTGTCATCGGACTTGACCTTGACGTCAAAATCTTCGGACTGGTAAATCTCCATGATCTTCTCTCCGGCCTCAATGGCGAGGCGGCGGATCACGGGTATCAGACTGTCATGGGTCAAGCAAAGGCTCCGATGCAGGTTTGGTTCGTTGATTAGTGGCTTTTGCCCTCTTATGCTCAGTTGGCAACGGATCAGCAAGATTTCCCTGCCATGCTCTGCGTGTCACAGGGTCAGGACAAGATGTTTCAATACGCACAACGACGCACCAGGCTGGCAAGTGCCGCGCAGATTCTCGAACTGATCTTTCATTCGAGCGTGCGCAGCGTGCGCAAGAAACACAATAACGCCCTCGTCGCCATCGGGCTGAACATGCTGCAGGTGGTGGTGTTCGTGCTGGCGTTCTATTTCATGTTCATCATTCTGGGCCTGCGCAGTTCGGCAGTGCGCGGCGATTTCCTGCTTTACGTGATGTCCGGCATTTTCCTGTTCATGTGCCACACCAAGGCAGTAGGCGCCGTCGCCGGGGCCGAAGGGCCGAATTCGGCAATGATGCAACATGCCCCGATGAACACGTTTATCGCCATTTCGGCTGCCGCCCTGTCTTCGCTTTATGTACAGGTGCTGTCGATGTTCGTGATCCTCTACATCTACCATGTCGCCTTCACCCCGGTTCATATCGAAGATCCCGCCGCCGCATTCGGCATGCTGCTGCTGGCCTGGTTCACCGGCTGCGGGGTCGGGCTGATCTTTCTGGTGCTCAAACCCTGGTTTCCAACCGCCGTGGGCGTCATGACCACGATCTATCAACGCGCCAACATGATTGCGTCGGGTAAGATGTTTCTCGCCAACACCCTGCCCGCTTTCATGCTGGCGATGTTCGACTGGAACCCGCTGTTTCACGCCATCGACCAGGCGCGCGGCTTTGTCTTCATCAACTACAACCCGCATTACAGCAACTGGCACTACGCCCTGTGGGTCGGGGTGGTGTTGCTCATGCTGGGCCTGATGGGCGAGTTCTATACCCGCCGCCACGCCTCCCTCAGCTGGGGCGCACGACGCTGACCGGATCCGGCCGCACGCCCGCGGCGTTGTGGCCCCGGGTCACGTCACCACCCGCAGCGTCAGATTGATCCGTCCGCCACGTGGCAGCAACCGGGACGATCCGAACCGGATCCGGTCGACCCCGTGATAGATCAGCCGCGCGTCTCCCCCCATCGCCACCACATCCCCCGACGTCAGCCAGATCGATTCGGTCCGCCCCCCGCGTGTCGTGCTGCCAATGCGAAACAGCCCGTCATCCCCCAGCGACACCGATACCACCGGCCAGGTGAAATCGGCCTCGTCGCGATCCTGATGCAACCCCATCCGCGCGCCTTCGCCATACCAGTTGATCAGGCAACATTCCGGTCTGCGCGCAAGCCCGGTGACCTCGTCCCAGATCCGAAGGATGGCATCTGGTATCGGCGGCCAGCGCACCCCGCTCGGATGCTGCAGCGCATAGCGATACCCGGTCCGGTCCGAGATCCAGCCAAACGCACCGGCTGAGGTCATCCGCACCGTCATCGGCCGCCCATACGGCGTGTCCGGGCTGAACAGCGGTGCCGCCGCAACCACCCCGCGCACCGCCGCAACCACATCGGCTTGACGCCCGGGATCCAGCCACCCTTTAAAGATCGCGACGCCGCGCAAATCCAGCCGTGTCATCCGCCGCCACCCACCTTTGAGAAAAAACCCGTCGATTATCCGCGCAAATTCCTGAAATCCTGACCTCAACGATGGTTGCAGGCCGGTTTCGCGCTCCCTATATACGCCCAGACGCCGGTTGCATCAAAGCAGCATCCGGCACCGCAATCGGGGTCGGGATGCCATAACGGGTTCAGGCCTCGGGTCATCGCCTTGAACGACAAAAGGGATCAAAAATGAGCAAAGTAATCGGAATCGACCTGGGTACCACCAACAGCTGCGTCGCCATCATGGACGGCAGCCAGCCGCGCGTGATCGAAAACGCCGAAGGGGCCCGCACCACACCGTCCATCGTCGCGTTTACCGATGACGAGCGTCTGGTCGGCCAACCTGCCAAGCGTCAGGCCGTCACCAACCCGGACAACACCATTTTCGGCGTCAAGCGCCTGATCGGTCGCCGCAACGACGACAAGGATCTGGCCAAGGACAAGAAAAACCTGCCCTTCGCCGTGATCGATGGCGGCAATGGCGACGCGTGGGTTCAGGCCAAGGGCGAGAAATACAGCCCCAGCCAAATCTCCGCCTTCATCCTGGGCAAGATGAAAGAAACCGCCGAAAGCTATCTCGGTGAAGAGGTCACGCAGGCGGTCATCACCGTCCCGGCCTATTTCAACGACGCCCAGCGTCAGGCCACCAAAGACGCCGGCAAGATCGCCGGTCTCGAAGTGCTGCGCATCATCAACGAACCGACCGCAGCCGCTCTGGCCTATGGTCTGGACAAGGAAAACACCCACACCATCGCGGTTTATGACCTGGGCGGCGGCACGTTCGACGTGACCATCCTTGAAATCGACGACGGATTGTTCGAGGTCAAATCGACCAATGGCGACACCTTCCTGGGTGGCGAAGACTTTGACATGCGCATCGTCAACTATCTGGCGGGCGAGTTCAAAAAGGAAAACGGCGTCGACCTGACCAAGGACAAGATGGCTCTGCAGCGGCTGAAAGAGGCTGCCGAAAAAGCCAAGATCGAACTGTCCAGCGCCAACCAGACCGAAATCAACCAGCCGTTCATCTCGATGGACCCCAAGGGTGGCCAGCCGCTGCACATGGTCATGAAACTGACCCGCTCCAAACTCGAGCAGCTGGTCGGCGATCTGATCAAGGCCTCGCTGAAACCCTGTCAGGCCGCGCTCAAGGACGCCGGCATGTCCGCCAACGAGATCGACGAGATCGTTCTGGTCGGCGGTATGACCCGGATGCCCAAAGTGGTCGAAGAAGTGACCAAGTTCTTTGGCAAAGAGCCGCACAAGGGCGTGAACCCCGACGAAGTCGTCGCCATGGGCGCCGCCATTCAGGCCGGTGTTCTTCAGGGCGACGTCAAAGACGTGGTTCTGCTGGACGTGACGCCGCTGTCCTTGGGTATCGAAACCCTGGGCGGTGTGTTCACCCGTCTGATCGACCGCAACACCACGATCCCGACCAAAAAGTCGCAGATTTTTTCGACCGCCGAAGACAACCAGAACGCCGTGACCATCCGGGTGTTCCAGGGCGAGCGTGAAATGGCAGCCGACAACAAGATCCTGGGCCAGTTCAACCTGGAAAACATCCCCCCGGCCCCGCGCGGCATGCCGCAGATCGAGGTGACGTTCGACATCGACGCCAACGGCATCGTGTCGGTCGGCGCGCTCGACAAGGGCACCGGCAAGGAACAAAAGATCACCATCCAGGCTTCGGGTGGTCTGTCGGATGAAGATATCGAAAAAATGGTCAAGGACGCCGAAGAGAACGCCGAAGCGGACAAGGAACGCCGCGAGCTGATCGAGGCCAGAAACCAGGCAGAAAGCCTCATCCACTCGACCGAGAAATCGGTGGAAGAGCATTCCGACAAGGTCGACCCGACCACCGTCGAGGCGATCGAACTGGCCATTGCCGCGCTCAAGGACGAGCTGGAAACCGACAAGGTCGACAAGATCAAGTCCGGCATCCAGAACGTCACCGAAGCGGCGATGAAGCTGGGCGAAGCGATCTACAAGGCGAGCCAGGAGTCCGAGGACGAGCCCGCCGCCGCTGATTCTGCTTCGGCCGGCGGGGACGATGACATCGTCGACGCCGAGTTCGAAGACCTGGACGATGACAAGCGTGCGTAACGCGCGAATCTGAACGCGGACGGGCCGGCCCGATCACCGGGTCGGCCCTCTGACGTTCAGGCAGGAGGACATTAAGATGTCAAAACGTGATTTCTATGACGTGCTTGGCCTGTCCAAAGGCGCATCCCCCGACGAAATCAAAAAAGCATACCGCACCAAGGCCAAGGAACTGCATCCGGATCGCAACGCCGACAATCCAGCGGCCGAATCCCAGTTCAAAGAGGCCAACGAGGCCTATGAGGTACTCAAGGACGCGGACAAGAAAGCTGCGTATGACCGCTTTGGCCATGCCGCATTCGAAGGCGGCATGGGCGGCGGCGGCGGAGCGCGCCCCGGTCACGGCCATGGCGGCGGCGATTTCTCATCCGCCTTTTCCGATGTGTTCGACGACCTGTTCGGCGATTTCATGGGCGGACAGCAACGCGGCGGCGGTCGGCGCGCGGCGCGCGGATCGGATCTGCGCTACAACCTGCGCATCTCGATGGAAGAGGCGTTTGCCGGTCTGCAAAAAACCATCAATGTGCCCACCGCAGTGGCCTGTTCGTCCTGCGACGGCACCGGGGCCGAAGGCGGTGCCGAGCCGACCACCTGCCCGACCTGTTCCGGCATGGGCAAGGTGCGTGCGCAACAGGGGTTCTTTACCGTCGAACGCACCTGCCCGACCTGTTCGGGTCTGGGCCAGATCATCAAGAACCCGTGCAATTCCTGTCACGGTCAGGGCCGGGTCGAAAAAGACCGCGCGCTGAACGTCAACATCCCTCCGGGGGTCGAAACCGGCACCCGCATCCGTTTGGCCGGCGAAGGCGAAGCAGGCATGCGCGGCGGACCTCCGGGCGACCTCTACATCTTTGTCGAGGTCCAGGCCCACGAGCTGTTCGAACGCGACGGCACCAACCTCTATTGCCGGGTTCCGGTCAGCATGGCCAAGGCCGCGCTGGGCGGCGACATCGAAGTGCCCACGATTGACGGTGGCCGGGGCCGGGTCAAGATCCCCTCCGGCAGCCAGTCGGGTCGCCAGATGCGCCTGCGCGGCAAGGGCATGCCCGCCCTGCGCGGCGGTGGCATCGGCGACATGTTCATCGAACTGGCCGTGGAAACCCCGGTCAACCTGACCAGCCGCCAAAAGGAACTGCTGCGCGAATTCGCAGACCTGAGCGAAGACAACAACCCCGAATCCAAGACCTTCTTCTCGTCGGTCAAATCCTTCTGGGACAGCATGAAGGGGTGAGCGGGTCTCCCGAAAGTCGTCCAGTGGACGACTTTCGCCGGCGAACGGGCGTAGCCCCACAAAACCAGAGCGGCAATCGCCGCTGCCTGACGCTCCAAAAGGCACCGCCCGCCCGGGCTGGTGCTTTTTTGCTGTCCTGCTTGGCGTATGCACGCAGTATGTACGCGTGCCATACCGACAATTTGGCGCTCGGGGCAGCCCCCGTTAACCGAATATTCACCGCGTTTGCCGCATCGTTTTTGCATGAGCAACGGACACTCCTTTCGCGAGGCGCCCCAATCGCTGTTTGACAGCGACGAAGCGCCGATCATGCCCCAGCCCGGCGGCGGCAAGCCGCCTTCCTACATCGCCGATCACCGGCAACGTCTGCGCGAACGGTTTATGGCGGGCGGGGCTGCGGCGATGCCGGATTACGAACTGCTGGAACTGGTCCTGTTCCGCGCCATCCCCCGCCGCGACGTCAAACCTCTGGCCCGCCACCTGCTTGAAGCTTTTGGCGATTTCAACCGGGTGCTGACTGCCCCGCGCGAACGGCTGGCCCAGATCAAAGGCGTGGGCGATGCGGTGATCACCGATCTCAAGGTTGTCGAGGCCGCGGCCCATCGCATGGCCCGCTCCAGAGTGTTGCAAAAGCACGTTATCTCCAGTTGGGATGCGATCCTGGACTATTGCCACACCACCATGGCCCATCGCGAAACCGAACAATTTCGGGTCCTGTATCTGGACCGCAAGAACACCCTGATCGCCGACGAGGAACAGGCCAAGGGCACCGTCGATCATGTCCCGGTTTACCCGCGCGAAGTCGCAAAACGGGCGCTGGAACTGAACGCCAGCGCGTTGATTTTGGTGCACAATCACCCCTCTGGCGATCCAACGCCGTCACAGGCCGATATCGATATGACCGCCCAGGTACAGGCCGCCTGTACCGCCCTTGGGCTGGTGCTGCATGACCACCTGATTATCGGCAAATCGCGCGAACTCAGCTTTCGCGCCGAGAGGTATCTCTAGCGCACCCAGACCTCGACCCGCCGGTTGATCTTCCGTCCCCAGGCGCTGTCATCGCAAGCCATCGGCAACGCCTCTCCAAAGGCCGCAATCTCGATCTGCAGCGTGTCCGGATCCACGGTTTCCGCCGCCCGCAACACTGCTTCCCGCACCGCCTTGGCCCTTGATTCTGCTATTCTTTTATTGCCATCCGCAGGCCCCTCACCATCGCTGAACCCGACCAGGACAAGCTGCTTGGCGTCATAATCTCCGGCCTCAAGCGCACGCGCCAACTGCAGTACATTATCGCGCGATTGCGCATCCGGCCGCGACGAGCCTGCCTCGAACCGAAACGATGTCGTCAGCCGCGCCATAGGCTCTAACAAGGCCACCATCCGCTGCAATTCCAACAACGTCACTTCGCCGCCCGCCGACCTGATCGCATTGGCGAACCGATGGCCCTGCATCGCAACCGAAATCTGTTCCGGCAACTGATCCACCAACCCCGCCCGCCGGATCACGATCTGCGCCGCCGGGCTGCGGGAATAAGCCAGAAACTCGCGCGCTACATGCGGCAAGCGCCGGGCGGGAAGGTAGAGAAACATCGGTGCGGTCAAGGGATAATCCTCGGTTTTGATGCTGCGGCGACTGGCCGTCAAAGCCGATCCACAAGACCCGTCCAATTTCAGCGCCCGTGTGACACCCAGTCCTGAATAGCTCGTAAGACCCAAAGCCAACGGATCCCGACCGACCGCCTTGACCAATGCGTCGTTGCGCGTATGGCGTACGGGATCTGACATCAAATCCAGCCCCTGCGGTCGCAAAATTCGATCCTCGGCAGCCTGGGTCAGCCCCGATCCATCCTGCGGCAAATGTACGGATATCGGCGCATCCGGCCCGCCCAATTCGGACCAGTTGTCGATTTGACCCGCCAACACTTTGGCCAGTTCCAGGGGCGAAATCTGGCGTAGCGGATTTTCCGGCGCCACAACCGGGACGATCGCATCCAGCGCCAGGACCCGGCCCCGCTCGCTAAGGTCTCCCATGCTGGCAATTCTTGCAAGTCGGCGTTCCCGGGGGCGTATTTCGCGCAGCGCCATCACGATATCGGCCTCATTGGCCAAAAGATCGGCAAAACCTTCGTCGGTGCTGGTGGCATGAAAGGTAAATTGCGCCACCATCCGCTTCTGGTGGAGGTCAAACAGATCATAGCGAAACCGCGCGCTGCTTTCCACATGGCGCTCAGCCCGAAACCCGCCGTGCAGAGCAAAACCTTCGATCAGGGCGGGCAACAACACGTCTGCCATTGTGGACTCGCCCGAAAACCCCACTTCGGCCACGTAGTCGGACAGGTTTGGGCAACCGGGGCCATCGCATAGAACGCCGGATCCATCCAAGGTCAATTCACCGAACCGGGTGTCGATGCGATAGAATTCACCATCGAAACCCAGCAGATTTCCGCTCACTTCGACCGCGCCATCGGGCGACGTCAGGGTCACATCCTGCGCCAGAACCGGCTGTTGCGCGTTCCAAAGAAAGAAGCCAGCAAAAAACGCCGCGCGAAACCTAGCCATCTCTTGTCCTGCTCAACCCGTCTGATCCAGGCGCGATCATTGGGTCAGACAGCAGAATGTTCAACAGCGGAAAGGCCCGTCGGTTGAATGAGCTCAGGGACTTAGAACGGCACAGACACCGCTGCTATTGCAATCGCCCGTGGCAATGCTTGAATTTGTTGCCGCTGCCGCAGGGGCATTTCTCGTTGCGCCCCGGATTTCCCCAGGTTTCAGGGTCGTCCTCGACAAAGCCCGCGCGCGCCTGGCCTTCCGTTTTGACCGGCTCTCCAGAGGCAGGCTTCGGTACGGACGCCTGGGCTTGCTGATGCTGGGCTGCAATCTGTGCCATCATCTGTTGCTGTTCTTCCTGCGTCAGCGGGCGAAGCTGCGCCAGTTGCTGGGTGACTGTTTCGCGCAATCCATCCAGCAGGCCCTCGAACAATTGGAATGCCTCGGTTTTGTATTCGTTCAACGGATCGCGCTGTGCATAGCCCCGGAATCCGACGACCGAGCGCAGATGTTCCAGCGTCAACAGATGCTCGCGCCACTTGGAGTCGATGGCCTGCAACAGCACCTGTTTTTCGATATTGCGCATGTTTTCCGGTCCGAACGCCACCGCCTTCTTGGCCATCATCTCGTCGGTGGCCTTGACCAGACGCTCGCGGATCGCCTCGTCATCGACACCTTCTTCCGCGGCCCATTCCATAACTGGCACGTCGACACCCAGCTTTTCGATGACCTGCGCATACAGACCTTCGGTATCCCACTGATCGGCATAGGATTTTGGCGGCATGTAGGTATCGATCAAATCGTCTATCACCTGCGCGCGCATATCGCCGGCAATTTCCGACAGGTCTTCGGCCCCCATGATCTCGCGGCGTTGGCTAAAGATCACCTTGCGCTGTTCGTTCATCACGTCATCGAATTTCAACACGTTCTTGCGCATGTCGAAATTGCGGCCCTCAACCTTGGCCTGGGCACGTTCAAGCGACTTGTTCACCCAGGGATGAACGATCGCCTCGCCTTCCTTCAGCCCCAGGGTCTTGAGCACCTTGTCCAGCCGATCAGAACCGAAAATGCGCATCAGGTCGTCTTCGAGGCTGAGATAGAACGCCGTGCGTCCCGGGTCACCCTGACGCCCCGAACGCCCCCGCAGCTGATTGTCGATGCGGCGGCTTTCGTGACGCTCCGAAGCCATGACATACAGACCGCCAGCGTCGATCACCTTTTGCTTTTCTTCGGCGTGCTTTGCCTCTTCGGCTGTGCGCAGTTCGACCGGATCGGCATCGGGGTTCTCGGCCATGGCCGCCAGGACCTTCATTTCGACGTTGCCACCCAACTGAATGTCGGTGCCGCGTCCGGCCATGTTTGTGGCAATCGTAACCGCCCCCAGACGGCCGGCATCCGCGACGATCTCGGCCTCTTTCTCGTGCTGACGCGCATTCAGAACGTTATGTATCACCCCGGCCTGGGTCAGCAGCTGGCTCAGCATTTCCGACTTTTCGATCGAGGTCGTACCGACCAGCACCGGCTGGCCCTTGGCATTGGCCTCCTTGATCTGTTCGATCATCGCCTCGTATTTCTCGCGCGCGGTGCGATAGACCTGATCGTCCTCGTCGATGCGGGCGATCTCGCGGTTGGTGGGGATTTCGACGACACCCAGGCCATAGATCTCGTGGAACTCCTCGGCCTCGGTCACAGCGGTACCGGTCATGCCGCACAATCCGTCATACAGGCGAAAGTAATTCTGGAACGTCACGCTGGCCAAGGTGACGTTTTCAGGCTGAATCTTCTCGCCTTCCTTAGCTTCGATAGCCTGATGCAACCCTTCGGACAAGCGGCGCCCGGCCATCATCCGACCGGTGAATTCATCGATCAGAACCACTTCGCCGTCACGCACGATATAGTCCTTGTCCTTTTGGAACAATTTATGCGCGCGCAGGCCCTGGTTCACATGGTGCACGATGGTTGTGCTTTCCGGATCGTACAGCGATTGCTCGGGATCCAGCAGACCACGGGCTTGCAACTGCTGTTCCAGGTACTCGTTGCCATCGTCGGTAAACGTGACGTTCCGGGTCTTTTCATCAATGGTAAAGTGGTCTTCGGTCAGCGCAGGGATCACCGCGTCGATCTTTTGATACAACTCCGAGCGATCCTCGGCAGGCCCCGAAATGATCAGCGGCGTGCGCGCCTCGTCGATCAGGATGCTGTCAACCTCGTCCACGATGGCAAAGTTGTGATACTTCTGGCAAACTTCGGCCAGATCCGACTTCAGGTTATCGCGCAGATAGTCGAACCCGAATTCGTTGTTGGTGCCATAGGTGACATCGCTGCCATAGGCTGCGGGTTTTTCCGCCTGGTTCATCCCCGGATAAATCACGCCGGTGGTCATCCCCAGCGCGGCAAAGACCTTGCCCATCCATTCGCTGTCACGCCGCGCCAGATAGTCGTTCACTGTGACCACGTGCACACCCTTGCCGGTCAGCGCATTCAAATAGGCCGGAAAGGTGGCGACCAGCGTCTTGCCTTCGCCAGTCTTCATTTCAGCGATATTCCCCTGATGCAGGAAAACCCCGCCCATCAGCTGCACGTCAAAGGCGCGCAGGCCCAAGGCGCGCCTTGCGGCTTCGCGGCAATTGGCAAAGGCCTCGGGCAACAGATCATCCAGACTGGTTCCGTCCAGCGCGCGTTTGCGCAGATCCTCGGTTTTTTCCTTAAGCCCGTCATCGCTGAGCTTCTCGAATTCCGGCTCAAGCGCGTTGATCTGATCAATCAGCGGACGCGTCGCCTTGATCTTGCGGTCGTTCGGTGTGCCGAACACCTTTTTGGCGATAGTTCCGAATCCCAGCATGATCTCTCCAGCCGATCTGACTTTTCCTGTTTGGTGCAGGCTTGCCCGCCCTGCCTGCAACCCATAGATACGGGGAAGACGACGGTGCTGCATAGGCCACAAGGCGATGTAAGGGCCGCGTGAAACAGTGTCAACGCCGCGCCCCGTCGCGACCCCCGAATAGGAAGATTCCATGCCCAAACACCTCACTTTTCTATCTGTAGTGGCGCTGTCCGCCGCATTAGGTCTACCTGTTTTTGCCGCAGACGCCCCCACTGCGGATACCGTTGTCGCGCGGATCAATGACCAGGAGATCACGATAGGCCACATGATTGTCGCCCGGGCGACGCTGCCTCAGCAGTATCAGCAGATGCCGGCCGATATGCTGTATAATGCCATTCTCGAGCAGTTGATCCAGCAGAGCGCGCTGGTGCAGTCGCGCACCGGGGATGTACCGCAACAGGTGACAATTGCCCTGGAAAACGAGCGTCGCTCGCTGTTGGCAGCAGATGCGATTGAAACCTTCATGCAGGGTGTTGGCAGCGAGGAAGAGATCCGCGCAGCCTATGAAGCAAAATACGCCGATGGCTTTGGCGAAACCGAATACGACGCGTCGCATATCCTGGTCGAAACCCAGGAGGAAGCAGCCGCGATCAAGGCCGATCTGGATGGCGGCGCGGATTTTGCCGAAACGGCCAAGATCAAATCCACCGGACCCTCTGGACCCAACGGCGGCGCTTTGGGATGGTTCGGCGAGGGCGCGATGGTGCCCGAATTCCAAGAGGCCGTTGTTGCACTGCAGCCCGGACAGATCTCGGATCCGGTCCAGACCAAATTCGGCTGGCATATCATCAAGCTGAACGATTCGCGCAACAAGGCCGCGCCAGAGTTCGCCGACGTGCGCGACGAACTTCTGGCAAAGCTGCGCCAGGACGCGGTCGAATCCCAAATCGAGGATCTGACCCGCAAGGCGACCGTCGAACGCCCGACCATCGACGGCCTGCAGCCTGACATCCTGCAAAACTTCGAGCTGCTGGGAAACTGATCCATGGCAAAAATCACCGTGCGGTCACCGCTGGCTCCGGCTGGCTTTCCCGATCTGCCCTTGGTCAGGGGCGTGCGCTTCGCGTCTGCCGCCGCCGGTGTACGATACAGCGGGCGTACCGATGTCATGTTGGCGGTTCTGGACGCGGGCACATCGGTGGCCGGCGTTTTCACCCGCTCTGCCACCCGGTCGGCTCCGGTTCTCGACTGCCAATCGAAACTGGGTGGCGTGTGTAGCGACAGCGCCGCGATTCTGGTGAATTCCGGTAACTCCAACGCGTTCACCGGGCATTTTGGCCAAACATCCGTCCAGGAAATCACCAATGCGGTTGCCCGGATCACCAACGTTCCGGTGGGCAGGGTGTTTACCGCATCGACTGGCGTCATCGGCGAACCGCTGCCGCACGACAAGATCATACGGAAGTTGACCGAATTGAACGATGCGCTGGACCTGGGCGGGATCGAAGACGCTGCGCGCGCCATCATGACCACGGATACCTTTGCCAAAGGGTCCGGAGCGACGTTGGACATCGACGGCCAGCCCGTGACCATTGCCGGAATCGCCAAGGGTTCGGGCATGATCGCGCCGGATATGGCAACCATGCTGGTATATATCTTTACAGATGCCCATGTGGCGCAGGACCGGCTGCAGCTGCTGCTGTCGGAATTGACCGACAAGACGTTCAACTGCATCACGGTAGACAGCGACACCTCGACCAGCGACAGCCTGATGTTGTGCGCCACCGGAGCGTCCGGCGTCGACGCCACCGACCACTCCGAATTTCGCCAAGCCCTTGGTAATGTGATGTTGGATCTGGCGCATCAGGTGGTGCGGGACGGCGAAGGAGCCAGCAAGTTCGTGGAAATCCGAATCACCGGCGCAGCCAGCGATGCGGACGCCAAAATTCACGGCATGGCCATCGCCAACTCACCGCTCGTTAAAACCGCTATTGCCGGCGAAGATCCGAACTGGGGCCGTGTCGTCATGGCAATCGGCAAGTCCGGCGCAGCCGCCGATCGCGACCGGCTGAGCATTCGCTTCGGTGACGTCCTTGTGGCCGAAAACGGTTGGGTCAGCCCGGACTACCGGGAAGAAGCGGCAGCCGCCCATATGAAAGGCCAGGACCTGTCCATTTCAGTCGATCTGGGCCTGAGCGATGGGCAGGCAACAGTCTGGACCTGCGATTTGACACACGGGTACATCGACATCAACGCGGACTACCGGTCTTGACCGTGAATGGCGGGATGTGCCGATGAAAACCGTGTTGGTGTCTGCGGTTGCGCTGATCGATGTAGACGGACGGGTTTTGCTGGCGCAACGCCCCAAAGGCAAGTCGATGGCGGGTCTATGGGAATTTCCCGGCGGCAAGGTCGAGCCGGGAGAAACGCCCGAAGTGGCGTTGATCCGCGAGTTGAACGAAGAGCTGGCCATCGACACATGGGCGTCTTGCCTGGCGCCATTGACCTTTGCCAGCCACGGCTATGACGATTTTCATCTATTGATGCCGCTGTTTGCCTGTCGCAAGTGGCAGGGAATCGTGCGCGCCAACGAAGGCCAGGAATTGGCCTGGGTCCGACCTCAGGATCTCAGATCATATCCAATGCCTCCGGCAGACATCCCGCTGATCCCGATCCTGCGCGACTGGCTCTAGCCATTCACTTCGCGCAAACACAAAGGGCACGCCCGTTATGGACGTGCCCCGATGCTCTTGCGACGGCACTGATCAGGTCAGCGTGCGGGTCACTTCTTCGCGTTCGAAGATTTCGATGACATCCTTGGGTCGGACGTCGTCGTAGTTCTCGAATGCCATGCCGCATTCCTGACCGGATTGTACTTCGGCGACTTCATCCTTGAAGCGTTTCAGCGTTTTCAACGTGCCCTCGTGAATTACGACGTTGTCGCGCAGCAGACGAACACCTGCGGACCGGCGTGCAATCCCTTCGGTAACCAGACACCCGGCGACTTTGCCGACGCCAGTGACCTTGAACACTTCTTTGATCTCGGCATATCCGATGAACTTCTCGCGGATTTCGGCGCTGAGCAAACCGCTTGCGGCCGCCTTCACATCATCCACAAGATCGTAGATCACCGAATAGTACCGGATCTCGACACCTTTCTGGTTCGCGGTGTTTCGCGCGCTGGCATTGGCCCGGACGTTAAAGCCCATGATCGGGGCGTTGCTGGCCTCGGCCAGGCCGACATCGGTTTCGGTAATAGCACCGACACCCGAGTGCAGCACACGTACACGAACCTCGTCGTTGCCGATCTTCTCCATCGCCTGAACGATTGCTTCAGCCGAACCCTGGACATCCGCCTTGAGCAGAATTGGCAGTTCGCTGACGGTCTCGTCGGCTTTGGCGTTTGCCATCAACTGCTCCAGCGTCGTCGCTGCCCCGGCAGCGGCGCGTTTGTCCTTGGCCGCATTGGCCCGGTACTCGGCGATTTCACGCGCCTGCGCTTCGGTCTCGGTAACGTTCAGAACATCGCCCGCTTCGGGTGTGCCATTCAGGCCAAGAACCTCGACGGGAACCGACGGACCCGCCTCTTTGACGCGCTCGCCCTTGTCGTTCTCCATCGCGCGAACCTTGCCCCACTGTTCGCCGACGACAAAGATGTCGCCCTGACGCAATGTGCCGGTCTCTACAAGAACGGTGGCGACCGGGCCGCGGCCAATATCCAGCTTTGCCTCGATCACCGCACCCTGCGCCGCGCGATCCGGGTTCGCTTTCAGTTCAAGCAATTCGGATTGCAGCGAGATGGCTTCCAACAGTTCGTCCAGACCGGTGCCATTGATCGCCGAAACCTCGACATCCTGCACTTCGCCAGACATTTTCTCTACGATGACTTCGTGCTGCAACAGATCGGTGCGCACCTTGTCAGGATTGGCATCCGGACGGTCGATCTTGTTGATCGCCACAATCATCGGCACTCCGGCTGCCTTGGCGTGGTTGATCGCCTCGATGGTCTGCGGCATCACCGCGTCATCGGCAGCCACCACCAGCACCACGATATCCGTCACCTGTGCACCGCGAGAGCGCATCGAGGTAAAGGCCGCGTGGCCCGGCGTATCCAGGAAGGTCAGCAACTGACCGTCTTCGGTTTTCACCTGATAGGCGCCGATGTGCTGGGTGATGCCGCCGGCCTCGCCAGAAACCACTTTGGCGTTGCGGATTGCATCCAACAGAGAGGTCTTGCCGTGATCGACATGGCCCATGACGGTAATGACCGGCGGGCGGGGTTGAAGATCCTTGCTGTCTTCCTCGACCTTGGTGATCACGTCCTCGACGTCGGCATCGGAAACCCGGACCACATTGTGGCCAAACTCCTCGATGATCAGTTCTGCGGTATCTGCATCGATGGTCTGATTCTGGGTGACCATCATGCCCATCTGCATCAACGACTTGACCACCGCTCCGACGCGTTCGGCCATGCGGTTTGCCAGTTCCGACACCACAATCGCCTCGGGCAGATTGACGTTGCGCACAATTTTTTCACGCTCGACGTTGCCACCCATTGCCTTTTGGCGGGCGCGTTCCTGCTTGCGTTTCATGGCGGCCATCGACCGATGTCGACCACCTTCTCCGCCGCGCAGAGCCTGGTTCAACGTCAGTTTGCCCGAGCGGCGACCGTCGTCATCGCGACCCTTGTTGCGCGCAGGGCGCTGATCGCGGTCTTGATCGGTCTTGCGCGGTGTCGCGGCTGCAGGTTTCGCAGGGGCCCGGTTCACAGGGCTGGCGGCTCCCGGCTCGGGAGCGGACGCGGCACGCTTGGCTGCGGCCTCGGCTTCTTCGCGCTGGCGCTTCTCTTCTTCGGCCTTGGCCTTGAGAGCCTCTTCGCGTTCTTTTTCCTCACGCTCCTTGGCTTCAATCTCGGCCCGGCGGCGCTCGCGATCGGCGGCGCGCTCCTGCTCTTCGGCCGCACGCTGAGCGGCCTCTTCGACCTCACGCGCCTTCGCGGCCTGCACAGCCCGAAGACGGCGATCCATTTCCGCGTCAGAAATTCCTGCAGGCCGCCTTGAAGGATCGCCCCCCGCGGCGGACTTGGCGCCTCCCGCTTTGCCGGCACCCGGCTTGGGAACCACAACGCGCTTGCGTTTGGTTTCAACCACGACATTCTTCGTCCGCCCGTGGCTGAAACTTTGTTTCACGTTCCCCGGACGGGAACCCCCACGCAGACCCAAGGTCTTTTTGCCGTCAGTATCGCTCATAAAGCTTTTTATCCTTCCAAGCGGCCCTTGCCGCTTTCCGTTCCACGTACGCCCTGCAATCGCTGGGCCTCATTTACAACACGTTTGCTGAGTCCACCAGAGGCGAGCGCCGCATGTATCACAGTTTGGCGGCCAAAGGCCATTCCCAGTTCATCAGAGGTAAGCCAGCCGATATAATGCCCAAAGTGAGGCGTACTCAGTTTCGATTTTCCCCGCCCCGAACCGTCCACGGCCTGGATCAGAACCAGAGCTTCTTCCTTGGACAGCCAATCCTTGACCTTTTCATATCCGGCAACCGCATCGCCCGACTTGCGCGCCAGGCTGATCAGATCGACGGTGCGCCGCACCAATTGCCTTTCGACCTCGCCCACCAGATCTTCGGGCAGCTGTACCGGCTGCTTGAAGCCGCGCGCAAACAGCTTTTTCGCCACCGCCCGCTCCAGTGCGGCCCGGTCAGCGGCCACATAGACCCCGCGACCCGGCAGCTTCTCCAGAATATCCGGCACAACCCGCCCGTCAGGATCGGTTACGAACCGGACCAGGCCAAACTTTGGCTGCACCTCGCCCGTGGCAATGCACTTACGGTCTGGACCGTCGGATCGGTCTTTGGAGACGCCACCACGACTCATGCGGAACCCCTGAGGCCTGAGATCAGGCCTCAGCCTCCATGGTTTCTTCGCCATCGTCTTCGGCGAGCTCTTCTTCGCCATCGTCAGTCTCGAGATCGGCGGGATCAACCCAACCCAGCAGAATGCGCGCCGTCATGACCAGATTTTGGGCCTCTTCCAGCGTCACTTCAAACGGCTCGAGCAGCCCGTCGTCCTTGACCCGCTGGCCTTCTACCGTGGTCCAACCGCCAGCCAGCTCCCAATCGGCGCAAGTCGCAAAGTCTTCCAGGGTCTTGACCCCGTCCTTGGCCAACGCCTCGATCATCTGGGGTGTCAAGCCCTCGAATCCAACCAGACTGTCCTCGACACCCAGTGCGCGGGCATTTTCCAGCGCGGCCTTGGCTTGCGCCTCCAACACGTCACGGGCACGTGCCTGCAGTTCCTGCGCAGTGCTGTCGTCGACGCCATCAATGACCAGCAGTTCGTCCATCTCGACATAGGCGACTTCTTCCAGGCTGGTGAACCCTTCGGAAACCAGCAACTGGGCAAAGAACTCGTCCAGATCCAGCGTGTCCATGAACAGTTGCGTGCGCTGCTCGAATTCCTTTTGGCGACGCTTGCTTTCCTCTTCCTCGGTCATGATGTCGATATCCAGACCGGTCAGCTGGCTGGCCAACCGAACGTTCTGGCCGCGACGCCCGATCGCCAGGCTCAGCTGTTCCTCGGGTACCACGACTTCGATCCGCTCGGCTTCTTCATCCAGAACCACCTTGCTGACCTCGGCGGGTTGCAATGCATTCACCAGGAAGGTCGGCTGATCGTCGTTCCACGGGATGATGTCGATCTTTTCCCCCTGCAGCTCGTTCACGACGGCCTGCACACGGCTACCGCGCATACCGACGCAGGCACCGACCGGATCGATGCTGTTGTCATAGGAAATCACGGCGATCTTGGCGCGGCTGCCCGGATCACGGGCAACGGCCTTGATTTCAATGATGCCGTCATAGATTTCCGGCACCTCCATCTTGAACAGTTCGGCCATGAATTCCGGTGCCGTGCGGCTCAGGAAAATCTGGGGACCGCGCGGTTCGCGGCGTACATCCTTGATGTAGCAGCGGATACGGTCGTTGGGACGATAGCTTTCACGGCCGATCTTTTCGTTGCGGCGCAGGATCGCCTCTCCGGCACCGACGTCGACGATGACGTTGCCGTATTCCTCACGCTTGACCATGCCATTGATAATGGTTCCGGCGCGATCCTTGAATTCTTCGTACTGACGATCCCGCTCGGCTTCGCGCACGCGCTGCAGGATCACCTGCTTGGCGGATTGCGCCGCAATGCGGCCCATCTCGACCGGGGGCACTTCCTCGACAAACATGTCGCCAATGGCAGGATCTGCCATATATTGTTTGGCTTGCTCAACGGTGAACTCGGCCTGATAGTTTTCCAGATCTTCGTCGTCGACCACGGTGCGCACGCGAGTAAAGGTCGCTTTTCCGGTCTTGCGGTCGATGGACACCCGGATATCCATTTCCGCGCCATAGCGGCTCTTGGCGGCACGAGCGAGGCTTTCCTCCATCGCCTCGACCACCAGACCGGGGTCGATCATCTTTTCGCGGGCCACAGCCTCGGCTGTCTGCAACAGCTCCAGCTGGTTTGCGGATGTGATTGCCATCAGGTGTTCTCCTCTTCAGACGTGTCGGTCTGGATCTCGTCGAATTCGTCTTCGTTCAGCGCGCCCGCAGCTTTGCGCTGGCGCAGCATTTCCTTGATCAGGTCGTCGGTCAGCACCAGCTTGGCGTCGCTCAGCCAGTCAAACTTGAGCCCGATCGTCACAACTTCGCCGTCCTGGTCGATGTTGATCAAAACCTCGTCACCTTCAATCCCGGCAAGTTCGCCCTTGAAGCGACGACGCCCGTCGATCAACTCGTTCGTTTCCAGCTTGGCTTCATAGCCTTCGAATACGTCAAAGTCCTTGAGCCGGGTCAGGGGCCGATCAATTCCCGGACTGGACACTTCCAGCGTGTAGGTGTCCAGGATCGGATCCTCGACATCCAGCGTTGCACTGACAGCGTTGGAAATGGCGGCGCAATCGTCCACTTCGATACCGCCCTGAGCCTTGTCAGCCATGATTTGCAGGGTCGTCGATTTGCCCGACATCAGACGTACCCGCACCAGTTCGAACCCCATATCCTGAAGGACGGGGGTAATGATTTCGGCCAGTCGGCGGTCTATCGCTGCTTTTGCTATCAGGTCGTTCATCTTGTCTTTCTTGCCGGAGCGCGAGCACAAAAAAACGGGCTCGCGGCCCGTCATCGTATTCCGGTGGAGCTTCGGGCCCAGAGCCCGATGCGCCGCTGTTAAAGGCCATATACGCTCGCCGGCCAAAATCTGCAAGGGGCGATTTCCGCCTGAATTACACGGCCAGCCACCAGCGTTCCGCCAGCCGCGCGTCATCCAGGGGACCATGTGTGCCGATCGCCCGCGGCATGCCGATGGTTTTCTGCGCTGCAAACACCATGTCGCTGACCGATGGATGAAAGATCAGATCGTCCCGATCCCGCAAATCATCCGGTCTGGGCACCACCGCAACGTCAACAAACCCATCACGCAACGCCTCGGCCCGAACGGCGGCATCAGGTATCACCAGCGCTTCGATGCTGTCCAGCCAACCGGCGCGCCCGGCTTTGTAGTGGTGCGCCACCTTTCGACCCAGATAGTGACGGCCCGACTGCAGCCGCTCTGTACGATAGCATCCGGTACCGACGGCCTGATCCAGTGGCAGATCCACCTGCCCGTCGGGACAAATGATCAGATCCGGGCCTGCAAACAGGAACGGCAGGCCCGGATTGCCCTGTTTCAATTCCAACACGATCCGATGCGCCCCATCGACCCAGACGGTATCAAAGGATAGCCGCCCAAGCTCTTTGTGCGTATTCAGCGACGCGATCACATCCCGCACGGTCAGGGGCCGCCCATCATGAAATGTCACATCGGGGCGCAATTCGATACGCCAAGTCCGCGCATGGGTGTCAGCCCCCCATTTTGTCGCCAATTCGCCCTGCAGCGATCCATTGGCAGCCACTTCGGTCAGAGTGTCGAAAACGGCCCCGCGAACCAACCGATTCAGGCTGTCATCCTCGCGCGGCAAGGCCAGCCGCAGTCGTCCACCGGGACGCGGTGCCGCATCCAGTGACACGCCGGAGGCCGCCAGCAATGCCGCGGCGGCACCTGACGAGAACAGTGCACGACGATCCAGGCGTTTCACCTTATCCCTCCGCTTCGGCAATCTGGTCCATCACCCGCACCAGTTCAAGGCTGATGCCCGGTTCCGACAGGGCGTGACCCGCGTTACGGATCATCTTCAGTTCGGCGGCAGGCCACCGGGTGGCCAGACGCCAGGCCGAGGTCGGCGGGCAGATCATGTCATAGCGCCCCTGTACGATGATGCCCGGGATATGAGAGATCCGGTGCATGTTTTCGATGATCTGATCATCATTGTCCAAAAAGCCGTGGTTGATGAAATAGTGATTCTCGAGCCGGGCAAAGGCGCGCGCATATTCGCCCGGCCCTTCTCCCGATACGCCACTTGAATGAATCGAGGCCAGCGCATTTTCCCATGCCGACCAGGCGCGGCCAAAACGGATCTCCAGCGACAGGTCACCTGAAAACAGCCGCCGATGATAGGCCCCAATCAAATCGTCACGCTCGTCCACGGGCACCAGCGACACGAACCGCTCCCAGGTCTCGGGCCAGAACTTGCCGGCCCCTCCGCCATAGAACCAGTCCAGCTCGGCCCGGGTCATCAAAAAGACGCCGCGCAAGATCAGGTGGCGCACCCGATCCGGATGACTTTGCGCATAGATTAACGCCAGCGTAGCGCCCCAACTGCCGCCGAACACAAGCCATCTGTCGATATCCAGTTCGGTGCGAATCAGTTCGATATCGTCAACCAGATGCCAGGTGGTATTATCCTTGACCGAGGCATGCGGCCGAGACCGCCCACATCCGCGCTGATCGAACAGGACGACGCGATAAACCTCGGGATCGAAATAGCGCCTCATGGCGGGGCTGCACCCACCGCCCGGACCCCCATGCAGCACTACGACGGGGATACCATCGGGATTGCCGCATTGCTCGACATAGATCTTGTGACCCTGGCCAACACTTATCATCCGCTGATCGAAAGGATCGATTGGCGGGTGCAGATATTGAACTGCGCGCTTTTGGTCCGAGTGTTTGTCCATGAATGTCCTATATAGAAGCTGTCAGTATGAAAATCACATGGAGACAGGAATGCAAGCGCCACGAGACACGGTGGATCCCGCCGAAATCGCCAAATTCGAGGCGATGGCCGCCGAATGGTGGGATCCGGCAGGAAAATTCAAACCGTTGCACATGCTCAACCCCTGTCGTCTGGACTATATTACGGCACAAATAGCAGGCGAGTTCGACCGTGACCTAACGGCGCAACAGCCATTTTCCGGTCTGCGCCTGCTGGATATCGGCTGTGGCGGCGGGTTGCTGTCCGAACCGATGGCGCGTCTGGGCGCAGAGGTGGTCGGAGCCGACGCAGCGGCAGGCAACATCCCGGTGGCACAGGTGCATGCCGCGCAATCCGGACTGGCCATCGACTATCGCCACACCACCGCCGAAGCACTGGCCGAGGCGGGTGAACAATTCGATGTGATTCTGAACATGGAGGTCGTCGAACACGTTGCCGATCCCCTGGCCTATCTTACCGCCTGCCAGACCCTGTTAAGGCCGGGCGGGTTGCACATTTGTTCGACCATCAACCGCAATCCGAAATCCTATATGGTTGCCATTGTCGGAGCCGAGGTGGTGATGCGATGGCTGCCGCGCGGCACACATGAGTGGTCCAAGTTCATCACTCCGGACGAGTTGTACGAGCTGCTGTCCCGCGCCCGACTGACGCCGGTCGATCGGAAGGGTTTCGTCTTTAACCCGGCGACCTGGAGCTGGAGCCTGTCGGTGCGCGACCTGAGCGTGAACTATGTTACCGCCAGCACCAAGGCGGCCTGACCCGCGTATGCCCCGCACGGGTTGGGACGGCAGAGCCGCCCCGCTGCCATTCAGGCGGCCTTGAACAAGCCCTGTTTCTGGATCTCGGCATAGGTTTCGTCCAGCGCCCTGGTTGCGCGCGCAACCAAAGTGTCGATTTCCTCGGGCCGGATCACCAGCGGCGGCGAAATAATCATCCGGTCCCCAACGTGGCGCATGATCAGGTTGTTGGCGAAACACCGCTCGCGGCAGATATATCCGACCGCACCTGCGTCACCGGCAAAGGCGGCGCGGCTGTCCTTGTCAGGGGTCAGGGCGATGGTCCCCATCAACCCGATGCTGCGTGCTTCGCCCACCAGCGGATGATCGGCCAGGCCTTTCCACGCTTTCTCAAGATAGGGCGCGGCGATGTTGCGCACATGGCCTATGATGTCTTCCTCTTCCAGAATACGCAGGTTCTCCAGCGCCACGGCTGCGGCAACCGGGTGGCCGGAATAGGTATAGCCGTGGTTGAATTCGCCGGACCCGATGACATCCGCGATCTCATCGCTGACAATCGAGCCGCCAATCGGCGCATAGCCCGAGCTGAGGCCCTTGGCGATGGTCATGATATCGGGGCGGATATTCATGGTCTGACTGCCAAACCAGTTTCCGGTGCGCCCGAATCCGCAGATCACCTCGTCGGCAATCAACAGGATCTCGTATTTGTCACAGATGCGCTGAATTTCGGGCCAATAGGTTTGCGGCGCAATGACCACACCGCCGGCGCCCTGCACGGGCTCGGCAATAAATGCGGCAACACGGTCTTCGCCCAGCCGCTCAATGGCTTCTTCGAGCTCGCGTGCGCGGGCCAGGCCGAACTCTTCGGGGCTCAGATCGCCACCCTCGGCCCACCAATGCGGTTGATTGATATGGTGTATATCGGGGATCGGCAGGCCACCCTGTTCATGCATGTATGTCATGCCGCCCAAGCTGCCGCTGCCCACGGAAGAGCCGTGATAAGCATTCTTGCGGCTGATGATGATCGATTTTCCCGGCTTGCCTTTCATCGCCCAATAAGTGCGTACCATGCGGATATTGGTATCGTTCGCCTCGGACCCCGATCCGGCAAAAAACACGTGGTTCAGATCGCCCGGTGCCAGCTCGGCCAATTTGGCGGACAGCGCGATGGCCGGAACGTGAGTGGTCTGGAAAAATGTGTTGTAGAAAGGAAGTTCGCGCATCTGCCGTGCCGCCACCTGGGCCAACTCGTCGCGACCATAGCCGATGTTGACGCACCACAGCCCGGCCATCGCATCCAGAAAGCTGTTCCCCTCACTGTCGGTCAGGGTCACGCCCTGGGCACGGGTAATGACGCGCGCACCTTTTTCAGCCAGCTCGTTGCCCGCAGTAAACGGATGCATGTGATGCGCAGAGTCAAGCGCCTGCAATTCGGCGGTGGGCATGTGATTTGTAATGGCGGACATGGCAGCGGCTCCGGTTTAAGGTTCGCCTCAAAATATGATCAAATCTTTCTATGTCAATCGAATCAGTCGATCCGCGTCAGGGCGGCGGCGATTTGCTCCATTCCCTGTTCCAGATCCAGCACGATCGCCTGGCCCGCCGCCTCTGCGTCGCCGCTGCGCAGAGCGTTCAGCAGATCCTTGTGGCGGTCCGGCAGGCTTTGGGTGCCAAAGCGGCCGCAGACCACCCGCAGCGACGGTCCAAACTGCAACCACAACCGATCCGCGATCCCAGCCAGTACCGGTGCCTGGGCCTGGCTGTAAAACACATGATGAAACTGATAATTCTGCCTCAGATAATCGCCGACATCGCCCGTGGCTATGGCCGCATCCAGTGCAGCATCGATCTGTTGCAGCCGTTTGATCGTCGTGCGGTTCATTTGCTGTGTAGCGCGGCGGGCAAGTTCGTATTCAACTGTTTTTCTTAGGAAAGTTATCTGTTCAATACTCGAAGCATCCAACTGCGGAACGCTGACGCGGCGGTTGCCTTGAAACACCAGCGCCCCTTCCGAAATCAGCTTGCGTATCGCTTCGCGGACCGGGGTCATACCTGCATCCAGCGCCACCGTCAGCCCCTGGATCGTGACGGCCTGGCCAGGGGCGATTTCACCAAACAGAATCCGCCCGCGCAGCTGCTGATAGACCCTTTCGTGGGCCGGCATCTGGGCGGTGGTCTGATCGGCGGCAATAAGGTCGGTTCTTGGCACGGTCCGTGGCCTTGCGTTACTTGGCGGCAAGCTTGCTTGAGTCATCAACTCCTGCATGAGACCACATCCACGATTGCAAATGAAGACAAAACTTGATCAAATAAATTTAGCCGATACCAAAATCGGCACATCAACGGGAGTTACTCATGAAATTTTGCGCGCTGACACTCACAGCCGTTTTTGCACTGGGCGGCGCAGCTGTCTTTGCCAACGAAGTCAGGGTCTACAATTGGTCGGACTATATCGACGAAGACCTGCTGACCAAGTTCGAAGAAGAGACCGGCATTGACCTGATCTATGACGTGTTCGACAGCAATGAGGTTCTGGAAACCAAAATGCTGGCTGGTGGGTCGGGTTACGATGTGGTCGTACCGTCAGGGACATTTCTGCAGCGCCAGATTACGGCCGGCGCTTTCCAGAAACTGGATCCAGCCAAGTTGCCCAATCTGACCAATATGTGGAACGTGGTGTCCGAGCGCACGGAACAATACGATCCCGAAAATGCCTATTCCATAAACTATATGTGGGGCACGACGGGCATAGGGGTGAATGTCGGCAAAGTGACCGAACTGCTGGGCGAAGACGCCCCGATCAATTCTCTGGACCTGATTTTCAAACCCGAGAATATGGAAAAACTGGCCGCGTGCGGCGTGCATTTCCTGGATGCACCGGCCGAGATGATTCCGATGGCGCTGAAATACCTGGGCGAAGATCCCGACAGCCACGACAAGGACGTGATCGCGCGCGCCGAAGAAGCGTTCATGCCGATCCGCCCCTATATCCAGAAATTCCACAGCAGCGAATACGTCAACGCGCTGGCAAATGGCGATATCTGCGTTGCCGTGGGCTGGTCCGGCGATATCCTGCAGGCACGTGACCGCGCGATCGAGGCCGACAACGGCGTCGAGATCGCCTATCACGCCGCCACGGAAGGCGCGCAGATGTGGTTTGACCAGATGGCGATCCCGGTGGATGCGCCCAACCCGGACGCCGCGCATGTGTTCCTGAACTTCATCATGGACGCGCAGAACATGGCGACGGCTTCGAACTATGTCTATTATGCCAATGGCAACAAGGCGAGTCAGGAGTTCCTGGTCGAAGACGTCATCGGCGATCCGGCAATCTATCCGGACGAAGATACGTTGAATAATCTGTTCACCACCCGGCCCTATCCGGCCAAGGTTCAGCGCGTCGTGACCCGGCTGTGGACCAAGATCAAGTCCGGGACCTGAACAACACTGCACAAGGCGGGCCGAAGGGTCCGCCTTTTTGACGCGCACAGACTGGGAGACCGAACGTGCAAACAGCCGAATTCGCACCGTGGGAGGATCCACAGCAAAAGCCCCTGATCCGCTTTCAGAACGTGACCAAACGATTTGGCGAATTCACCGCCATCCACGACCTGTCCCTGGATATTTTTGAGCGGGAGTTTTTTGCCCTGCTGGGACCATCGGGATGTGGCAAGACCACGATGATGCGAATGCTGGGAGGGTTCGAAACCCCGACCGAAGGGCGGATCGAACTGGCCGGGCAGGACATCGGCCCGGTCCCGCCCAACAAGCGGGCAACGAATATGATGTTCCAGTCCTATGCGCTGTTTCCGCATCTGTCGGTCTGGGACAACATTGCCTTTGGGCTGCGCCGGGACAAGAAATCCAAGGAGCAGGTGGCCGCCCGCGTCGAAGAGATGTTGAAACTGACCCGGCTCGAGAAATTTTCCCGCCGCAAGCCGCACCAGATTTCCGGCGGTCAGCGCCAACGCGTCGCGCTCGCACGGTCGCTGGCAAAGGCCCCGAAACTGCTGTTACTGGATGAACCGCTGGGCGCGCTGGACAAGAAGCTGCGCCAGGATACCCAGTTCGAATTGATGGACATCCAGGAAACCACCGGCACCACGTTCGTCATCGTCACCCACGATCAGGAAGAGGCGATGACCGTTGCCAGCCGGGTTGCGGTGATGGACGAAGGGCGGTTGATGCAGGTCGCCACCCCGGCGCGAATCTATGAAACTCCCGAGAGCGTCTATGTCGCCGACTTTATCGGCGACGTGAACATCGTCCACGGCAAGGCGACGGCAAGCGGCAAGGAACAGTATCGCATCGACTGGTCCGACACCCTGCCCCCTCTGACTGCAACCTCGGCAAAACCGTTCTCGGACGGGCAGGACTGTCACCTGGCGATCCGGCCTGAAAAGGTGGCAATCTCGACCGAACGGCCCGAAGCGGCCGACAATGTGGTGCAGGGAACAGTGCATGACATCGCCTATCTGGGCAACCTGTCGACCTATCATGTCGCGCTGCCCGGCGGCACCATTATCAAGGCGCAAACCGCCAATACGCGCCGGATCTCGCGGCGTCACATCACATGGGAGGATCCGGTCTGGCTGTCGTGGACAGCAACCGCCGGCGTCCTGTTGGCAGAATAATGCGCCGATTTGTCCTGATCTCGGTTCCCTACCTGTGGCTGCTGCTGCTGTTTCTGATCCCGTTCATCATCGTCCTGAAAATCTCGTTGTCTGACACGGCTTTGTCGATCCCGCCCTATGCACCGGCGCTGGATTGGGCCGAGGGGATCGGCGCGTTTCTAGGTCAACTGGATTTTGAGAACTTTGTCTGGCTGACCGAAGACGACCTCTATTGGAAAGCCTATCTCAGCAGTCTCTGGATCGCGCTGGTTTCGACCGCGTTTACCCTGTTGTTCGGCTATCCGATTGCATATGGTATGGCGCGCGCGCCCGAAGAATGGCGTCCGACGCTGATGATGCTGGTGATCCTGCCCTTCTGGACCAGCTTTCTGATCCGGGTCTACGCCTGGATGGGGATCCTCAGCAACGAAGGGTTTCTGAACCAGTTGCTGTTGTGGCTGGGCATCGTCGACACACCCCTTACGATCCTGAACACCAACACAGCCGTCTATATCGGCATCGTCTACACCTATCTGCCTTTCATGATCCTGCCGATCTACGCTGCGCTGGACCGGCTGGACGGATCGCTGATCGAGGCCGCCGAGGATCTGGGATGCTCGCGTCTGCTGGCCTTCTGGCTGGTGACCATCCCGCTCAGCCGCAATGGGATCGTCGCCGGCTGCTTTCTTGTCTTTATTCCGGCCCTGGGGGAATTCGTGATTCCCTCGCTTCTGGGCGGATCGGGCACTCTGATGATCGGCAAGGTTCTGTGGGAAGAGTTCTTTTCCAACCGCGACTGGCCGGTCGCCTCGGCAGTGGCAGTCGTATTGCTGCTGATCCTGGTGATCCCAATCGTCCTCTTCCAGCGCAACCAGCAAAAGCAGGCGGAGGCCGAACAATGATACACCTCCACCGAACACGCAACGATATCCCCGCTGAGCCTTCCCTGATTCCGGCGACAAGAGGCAAACCATGCGCCTGAGTTGGTTCAATGTAGTTTCGCTGACCCTTGGGTTTGCCTTTCTGTACATTCCAATGGTCATCCTGGTGATATTCAGCTTCAATGAAAGCAAACTGGTGACCGTCTGGGCCGGCTTCTCGACCAAATGGTACGGTGAGTTGGTGCAAAACGAGGCATTTCTGAACGCTGCCTGGGTGACCGTAAAAGTCGCTGTTTTCTCTTCGACGCTTGCCACCGTTCTGGGCACCATGGCCGCCTATGTGCTGATCCGCGGAGGGCGCTTTTTGGGCCGTACGCTGTTTTCCGGCATGATCTATGCGCCGTTGGTGATGCCCGAAGTGATTACCGGCCTGTCACTCCTCTTGCTGTTCATTGGTCTGGGGCTGGACCGTGGCGTGCTGACAGTCGTGCTGGCGCATACCACATTTTCGATGTGCTACGTTTCGGTGGTCGTGTCGTCGCGGCTCGCCACGTTTGACAGATCGCTCGAAGAAGCCGCGTTGGATCTCGGTTGCTCCCCCATGGAAGCGTTTCGCCTTGTAACTCTGCCAATCATCGCTCCTGCGGTGATTTCAGGTTGGCTGCTGGCGTTTACCCTGTCTCTGGACGATCTTGTGATCGCGTCCTTTACCACCGGTCCTTCCGCAACCACATTGCCGATCAAGATATTCTCGGCCGTTCGCCTTGGCGTCAGCCCGGAAATCAATGCACTGTCGACAATCATGATTGCCATTGTCACCGTCGGCGTGATCACCGCCTCTCTGATTTCAAAGCGCAGCCTTGTACGTCAGAAGAAAGATGAGCAACAGGCCATACGTACGCAGTGAAACGGATCTTTGCAGAGTTTGCCTATGGCCCGGGCCCCCGCGCCGGTTGCTGGTGGGATGAAACCATTGCCGCACCAGCCTGGCCGGTTCTGCAAGGGGCAGTGCACGCGGATGTCGCGATCATCGGCGCCGGTTTTACCGGGCTATCGGCCGCACTGCATCTCGCCGAAGCGGGTGCCACGGTCGCCGTTCTCGAAGCCGGCCCTCCTGGTTGGGGTGCATCAGGTCGCAACGGCGGCTTTTGTTGTCTTGGCGGCGCGCGGATTGGCGCAACCGCCCTGACGCGTAAGTATGGCCATGACGCTGCGCGGAGTTATTTCCAGGCCGAAAAGGATGCCGTCGATCTGGTCGGCCAGCTGTTGAAGCGCCATAATATACAAGCAGACCTTCATTCCAATGGCGAAACCCAGATGGCCCATCGCGCCCGCGACATGAATGGGTTGCGCGCTGCGGCCGAAACACTTTGGCGCAACGGGGGTTCGGCCGAATTGATCGAAGCCGCAGATCTGCCCGCCGCTGGTATGGCCGGACCGTTTCATGGCGCTTTAACGACGAAAGTTGGCTTTGCATTGAATCCGCGCAAATATCTGTTCGGACTGTCCAGAGCCGCCCAGGCACATGGCGCGATCCTGCACCGGGACAGCCCCGCGCAGCGGATCGAGCGGCATGGGGCATCCTATCGGATCGCCACCCGTCAAGGGCACGTTTTGGCGCCAACTGTGCTCATTGCCACCAATGGGTATTCCAGCGAAGACCTGCCCACATGGTTGGCCGGACGCTACATGCCAAGCCAATCCAATGTCCTTGTAACCCGTCCGCTGACAGATGAAGAGATCGCCGCACAAGGCTGGAACAGCGATCAGATGGCATATGATACGCGCAATCTGCTGCACTATTTTCGCCTGATGCCCGATCGGCGCTTTCTGTTCGGCATGCGCGGTGGATTGATGTCTTCGCCCCGGGCAGAACGGCGCGCCCAATACGGCACGCGGCGCAATTTCGAACAGATGTTCCCGGCCTGGCGCGATGTCCCCTCACCCTGGCAATGGTCCGGTATGGTCTGCCTGTCCCGCCACCGTGTTCCGTACGTCGGTCCGGTTCCGGACCACCCGGGTATGTTTGCAGGACTGGCCTATCATGGCAACGGCATCGCCATGGGCAGCTATGCGGGACGCGTGCTGGCTGATCTCGCCCTGTCACGCGAACCTGCAACGCCCTGCCTGTCAGTAATCGCATCGCCAATGAAACGCTTTCCATTTGGCAGTTTACGCCGGGTATTGATGCCTGCGGCATACCTTTTTTACGGCTTGCACGATATCTGAATCCGGGGGTTCGGCATGTTGACAGGCCGGTTATCCTGCACCAAGGGTTCAAAGGGCTGGGCAAGAGGTTTGAGGCATGAAAATTGCGATGATTGGAACCGGATATGTCGGGCTGGTTTCCGGCGTGTGCTTATCGGATTTCGGTCATAATGTAGTCTGCGTGGACAGCGACGCCAGAAAAATCGCGCTGCTGCGGACGGGCAAAGTCCCAATCTATGAACCCGGATTGGACGATTTGATGGTCCGGAATGTCGAAGCGGGCCGCTTGTCCTTTTCCGACGACCTGAACGCCGCCGTGAACGGCGCCGCCGCTGTCTTTATTGCGGTCGGCACCCCAACCCGACGCGGCGATGGCCACGCGGACCTGACCTATGTGACCGCGGCAGCAAAAGAGATCGCCGCCGCCCTGACCGATTATGCGGTTGTGGTTACCAAGTCGACAGTACCTGTCGGCACAAACCGCATGGTCAAGCAGGTCATCACGGAATCCAATCCGGGCGCTGAATTCGACGTCGCTTCGAACCCCGAGTTTTTGCGTGAAGGGGCCGCAATTGACGATTTCATGCGCCCCGATCGCATCGTGGTCGGGGTTCAGAATCAACGCGCCGCTGAGGTGATGAATGACATCTACCGTCCGCTCTACCTGCGCGATTTTCCGATCCTGAACACCGATCTGGAAAGCGCCGAAATGATCAAATACGCCGCTAATGCGTTTCTGGCGACCAAAATAACCTTTATCAATGAAATCGCTGCGTTGTGCGAACGCACCGGGGCAGACATCAAATTCGTCAGCCAAGGCATGGGGTTGGACGGGCGTATTGGCAGCAAGTTCCTGCACGCCGGACCAGGATTTGGCGGCTCTTGCTTTCCTAAGGATACGAGGGCATTGGCTCGGATTGGTCAGGAATTCGGCCTGCCAATGCAGATTACGGAAACGGTGATCAAGGTAAATGAAGAACTGCGCCGCCGTATGGTCGGCAAGGTGATGGACATGTTGGACGGTCATGTTGCTGGCAAGACAATCGCGGTGCTGGGGGTGACGTTCAAACCCAACACCGACGATATGAGAGAGTCGCCCTCCCTGACGGTCATTCCCGCGTTGATCGGCGCCGGGGCCAAGGTGCGCGTGGTTGATCCCCAAGGCCAGCGGGAAGGTGTCGACCTGCTGCCCGGCGTGCACTGGTTTGCCGATGCCTACAAAGCCGCGAAAAATGCTGATGCTCTGGTGATTCTGACCGAGTGGAATGAATTCCGTGCGCTGGATCTAAAACGATTGGCAAAACGAATGGCATATCCGGCCCTGGCCGATTTGCGAAACATCTATTCGGCCCGTGACGCGCGACGCGCCGGATTTTCCCGCTATGTGTCCGTCGGGCGGGCAGATTATACCGCCGATACCTGAGCGACCGACGTCAGAGAGCTTTTGTTGGCTACGCGCCTCTCGCTACAACCGATTTTGCGCTGTCTCAAGGTTTGGTTCATCCTTCCGAAACGGTCGGGAATTTGACCACCAAAAGTTTTGACTGAACACCTAGCAAATCGCCTGCCGGGTAACGGTACGTGGCGCTCCCGTGACGAACTTGCCCCATGTCGCTTCCTTCCAGTCCTGAAAAAGGATCGCACCATCAAACCATGGGATCAAACGCCCAGCTGCCCCTTTCCCTGGCGGACTTGTCCCACGACCGTCTGTGACGGGTATTCCGGGTGCGGTGCAGCCGTTCTTAACGGCGATACGGACCTGGACCTCGAAAATCTGGCGTTCGAAGCCCCCGCCATGAGGCGCTGCCCCAGCAGTTTCATGCAGCGCATCTTCGTCTCGACCCTGCTTTGTCGGTGGTACCCGCTCCAGTTTCGCCAGTGCGCGCGACCAAGGCATTTCGTAGATCGCAGAGCCTCGTTTCTGGCCATCTCACCTGCAGTAATGGCTTTGAACGGGTTGGCATTTTGCGGGCGGGATAACGGCATTCGCACCCCTGTCGGCAATTGCATCGTGGCACTTGCGTGTGTCACAGGCACCGTCAGCGGTGACGGTGCGATCTCTTTGCCGGCTGGGGTCTGGCGGGGCAGATCGGCGAGAACCGGCGCGTCGCCAGTGTGGTCCCCCCCTGATCTCAAAGGCCCGAACCTCCAGTGTGCGCTCGTCGGTCCCGAGATGGATTTTGCGCCAAACGCGTCGTTTGGGACCGCCATGCTTGCCTGCGGTCCACTCGTCTTCAAGCCCCAGACTGTCAACGAGCCGCAGCACTCGAGCGCTTCAATATAGACCAGCCAGATCTTGGTCTTGTAGGTAGGGGGTGTTGGTCTGCTCATGTTTCCCAGCTACCGCACTGGATTGACGACAAGAATCCCTCCCGGGATTTATGCACAGGACCCACCATCAGCCGAAATTTATAGTCAATGGCCGAGAAGACATTCGCAGGCGACACAAAGCTAGATTTCAGACCTCGACACATCCCGATCTGACAGGATCAACTTGGTTCGCGCAATGCCGTTACCGAAGTGGAAGGAATGGCTTGGCCGCCGTCGAGAACCAATACAATTTCTCCATCCTGGATCTGCGCCTCGGTGATGCGACCATAGATTTCTGCTGGCTCAGATTGGATCATCTTGCCATTAGCGTAGCTTTCGACCGAAAAGCTGTAAGTTCCGTTCTTAAAAGGCGAGCCCCCATCATCCACGCCAGCCCATTGGACAGGAGCCGTAGTAGTGGGGATACTCAAACGCTGTACCTCCTTGCCCTGGACGTCGGACACAACCAAAAAGGCTTGATCGGCTGTCCGAGCGGGATTGGGTGCGATCGTAATCGGTTGCCCGCTGAATTCCATGGGTGTCTGCGCTCTGGCCTCCATTCCGACCCAACCTGCCACCGACGCCATACTTCCCGACCCTAGCTGCATAAGCAGAGCAGACAGATTGTCGTTGGTCTGAACTTGCTGTTCGACCATCGAGAATTGCGCCAGCTGAGCCGAGTATTCCGTCGAATCAATCGGCTCTAACGGGTCTTGATACTTGGCCTGCGCTGTCAGCATCTTGAGGAACGTTTCAAAATCCGAAGTCAAACCGCTTGCTTTTGGAGTAGCCGTCTTAGAGGGCGTTGCCCCCGCAGAGGGAGTGGACGCTGTCGAATTTGTGGAGTCAATCATGGATCACAGCCTCAGATCGAGCCCGGTTGAAACCGGGCGGGGATTGGATGCTGGTGCCAAGGCGCCAGCGGACGTTTCTTCGGCTACGACATAGGCCTCGCCTTCACGCCTGTGAGGCGCGTCGCCCGTGGCTTCCTCGCCGAACTGGAAATTGGTGCTCTCGTAACCTAGGTTGCGGAATTCCTGAGCCAACTGGTCTATGTTGCGGCGCATCAGATCCAGGGTTTCAGGGCGATCGGAAAGGATGACGACAGTCACGCCAACCTCTGTGGTCGACAGTGCCATTCGAACTTTTCCGAGTTCTTGTGGGTTCAAAGTGATTTCAACCGGCTTCCCCGGTTGGCGCACAAAGACCTCGACGGCCTGTGCTGCCGCGCTGCGAACCGTCTCTGCACGCTGCAAACCCAGTTCAGATGCGACCGAACCCGTTGCCACCGGACCCGTATCCGCGCGCCCGGGCAAGCCTTGGAACGTTTCGCGTCCCAAAGATCCGGGCCCAAATTGCGGTTCTGAATCCAATAGCGAAAAATGGGACATCCCAAGCGTACCGGCGTCTGTCATTTTAGGTGCAAGCCTGTGGGTCATGCGCTCGGCAGCTTCTGCCGCTACATGGTTTTTCTGACCCTCAAATAGTTCGGAAGTCCCGCGCGCAGATCTGACCTTTACGTTCTTATCCTGTGAGGCAAATTCACCAACTAATGCCGACCCGACCTGCTCTGGTATGCGTGCCCGGTTCTCATTGCCCTCACCCGACCTTTCCATATCTGCACTGGACCATTCGGTCCTAACCCACACACCCTGTTGTCTCGTCCCTCTGGCCACACCCGCCGGATCCGAATCGAGTGATTTCACACCATCGGCGCTATCCGACTTGCCATTAGAAACCGGTGTCGCGCAAACTTCACCAGCAATCTTTTCCCCTATGGCCCCCGCCACGGGGTCAGGCGATATGGCTTGCTGATTTTCTCCGACAAGCCAATCCGTGTCGGCCTCACCCGAATCGTTAAGGTCCGCATCAAACACGAGATCTGCGTCGTCTTCGGGTTCGGTGTGTATCTTCTGATCCCTCACCATCGGCGTTGCGTGGATTTCAGTGGGCAACACCTCGGCGTCGTCTGGTGCTTCACCACATGCTTCATCCGGGGCGGCGTCTGCGCTCGCCTCAATTGGCAACTCATCGTCAGACGTACTGTCAAACAAAGCACCGAATGTGGGAGTTTGCCTTCGCAATTCGCTCTTTGAACTGGCCGAGGCCATTTTTTCGTTTATTGAATCGCCCGTCGCTGGCGATGGCATGACACTGATATGCATGTTGCCCCGGAATTCTATCGCGTTGCCCACATTGTTATTCATACCGGTTACGTTTTTTTTAACCGGATCCGCCCCATGCTCAGAAGATCCGAGCAATTCGAGGCAAATCATGACTCCAATCTCACCAACGCCACCGACTACGCTGTCTGGGGTGGCACCCGCTAAAGATCCGCTGCGCCAAGCCGCAACCGACCTAGAGGCGGCCTTTCTGACTGAAATGCTGAAATCTGCCGGTTTGGGCAAGAGCCGTGACATCATGGGGGGAGGGGCCGGCGAAGATCAGTTCGGGTCGCTCCTTGTACGTGCACAGGCGGATCAAATCGCGCGCAGCGGGGGCATCGGCCTGGCCGAATCGCTTTTTAACGCCCTGAAGGAGGCAGAACATGACAACTGAAGACCCACGGGACCTGATTGACGAATTGGACAACGCACTGGATCGCGAGCGGAATGCGTTGCTGCAGGGAGATCTGGAGCAGATTGGCGAGCTGATGCTGGCCAAGGAGAGGTTGATCGAGAACATCAATGCATTGCAATCCATCGAACAACAGCAATTGGCAGCGGTCCAGAAAAAGGTAACGCGTAACCAGGCCCTTTTGGCCAGCGCACTAGACGGCATTCGGGCGGTCGCAAACCGCATGGCCGATCTGCGTCGGGTGCGCAGCGGGCTGGAAACCTATGACCATCAGGGCCAGAAGCAAAGTTTCGGTATGCAAACCCGACCAAATGTCGAGAAACGCGCCTGAATTCCAGATTTAGGAAAATGCGAAACAAGCACATTGCCGCCTTTAGGACTCCATTAGGACCTGCCGCTGCATGGTAACGATGCACTTCAAGACGAAGTGGCGCGAAACCGGATGATCGGTGGTCGCAGTAGTCAGAAAGACGTTTAGCCCGCCCAAACAGGGCGGAAATCAACCGGGCGGAACTTGCCCAAGTGACTAAAGGAAAGTGCTAT
Organism: Sedimentitalea nanhaiensis DSM 24252; assembly: GCF_000473225.1. Lineage (GTDB taxonomy): Bacteria > Pseudomonadota > Alphaproteobacteria > Rhodobacterales > Rhodobacteraceae > Sedimentitalea > Sedimentitalea nanhaiensis. The sequence goes on along the minus strand of NZ_KI421509.1, from coordinate 2,540,192 downwards.
GTCAAGCATTCTGACGAACAACAGTGCAATGGTTGCGCTGCAAACCCTGAAATCCATCAACTCGAACCTGGCGAAAACCCAGGATCAGATTGCCACGGGTAAAGATATCGTAGGCGCCAAGGACAACTCCGCCATCTGGGCAATCTCCAAGGTGATGGAATCGGACGTGAGCGGTTTCAACGCCGTTTCCGACAGCCTTGCGATTGGTGAGTCGACGGTTGCTGTTGCGTCCGCCGGGGCAGAAGAAATCGTCAACGTTCTGAAAGAAATGAAAGAGCTTGCAATTTCCGGAGCAAGTGAAACTGCCGATTTTGCCAAAATAGAAGCTGATATGGCGGAAAAGGAAGCCCAGATCACGGCGATCATCGGAGCTTCCCAATTCAACGGGGTGAACCTGTTGAAAACGGATGCGGATGGTAATGGCGGAACTCAGTTGACGGTGATCTCCTCGCTTGATCGCGCCGGGGCCAATACATCTGCCAACGGCAATGCGCCGACCATTTCGACGATCGATGTAGCGACTGCAGACTTCGAAGCGGGTCTGGCTGTCGCGGGACGGACTGCAGTTGCCGATGCGGCCGATGCACAAACAGCGCTGACTGAGATCGAAGGGTTTCTGCAAGTCGCCATTGAAGGCGCTGCTGCGCTGGGCGCTTCCGGCAAACGAATCAGCGACCAAAACTCGTTTGTTGGCAAGCTAACCGATGCCATGAAGGCCGGTATCGGGTCTCTGGTGGACGCTGATATGGAAGAAGCTTCAGCACGATTGCAAGCCCTGCAAACTCAGCAGCAGTTGGGTGTACAAGCCCTGTCGATCGCCAACCAGGCACCGCAGACCATTCTGTCGTTGTTCCGCTAACAGCGCTTGCCGGGGCGTATTGCGCCCCGGCTTCTCACCTCAATTACCCCTAATCGTGAGGACATGACTTGAACGCTCTTTCCCAAGCGCATCGTGCCTACTCCGCCGCTTCTACTCCAACGCGTACGACTCGTGGCACAGAATACGAAGCGGTTGCCCGCATCACAACTCGCATGAAATCATCCCATGAAATGGGTCCGGCAGGCTTCACGTCCTTGGCTGAAGCTTTGCATGACAACAGAAAACTATGGAATATCTTTGCAATCGATGTTGCCGATCCCGGCAACTCGCTGCCCAAAGACCTGAAAGCAAGATTGTTCTATCTCGCCGAGTTCACGAATCATCACACCAGCAAGGTCCTGGCGCGCCAAGCGTCGGTCGAGCCCTTGCTCGAAGTCAACACAGCCATCATGCGCGGCCTACGCAGCCGGGGCAGCCAGAGATGAGCGGGTTGGTTCTTAAGTTGGCTCCTAAGGAACGCGTCCTGGTCAATGGTGCCGTCATTGAAAATGGCGACCGCCGTAGTCGGCTCTCGATCGTGACGCCCGATGCCAAGATTCTCAGGTTGCGAGACGCGATTCACCCAGAAGAAGCGAACACACCGGTTCGTCGGGTCTGCTATGCGGCCCAACTCATTCTGACAGGTGACAGCGATCCGGAAACCGCCCGTTTCGCATTGCTACGCCGGATTGAAGAACTGAGTCAGATATTCACCGATCCCGATAGCCGGGCATGTCTCGCCCAGGCGACAGAATCCTTGATCCAGGAACATCACTACAAATGCCTTAAAGCGCTGCGCACGCTGCTACCGCGCGAAGACAGGCTGTTCGCGGCACGCCCGTCATGAGCTACCAGCCGGTAATACCAAGTACCGGACTGGTTGGCTGGCGGTTTCTGCAACGCACCCATGAAGCCCAATTCGAGGCGTTCAACGCATCGTCACAGATTCAACGAGAGATCGATTACTTTAATGAGAACATCGGCGATATGCGTTCTGCAGAAGACCTCGTAAAAAATCGCCGATTGCTAGGTGTCGCTCTTGGTGCCTTTGGGTTGCAGGACGACATAGACAACCGCTATTTCATTCAAAGAATACTCTCGGATGGAACTAGCAGCGACGATGCGCTTGCCAATAAGTTGACCGATGAACGGTACCGAAAACTGAGTGAAGCTTTCGGATTCGGCCCCGGCGCAGCCGTCACAACTGGCTTTTCCGAAAATATGAACGATATCGTAGCGCAGTACCAAACGCATTCGTTCGAAGTCTCCGTCGGCGAACAAGACGACACGATGCGAATAGCGCTGTATGCGCAACGTGAACTGGGCGAGTTGGCGGACAAGGATATCAGCGAGGATACCAAGTGGTTTTCATTGATGGGTCTTCCCCCATTGCGTTCCATGTTTGAAACCGCTCTGGGGCTTCCAAGTGCTTTTGGCCAAATCGATATTGATCAACAATTGAAAGTATTTCGCGAGAAAACTCGCGCTATTACTGGCGACGACACGGTTTCACAATTCTCGGACCCTGCAATGGTCGAAAAGTTTACGACATTGTACTTGGCGAGATCGCAGATTGCTGAAATGAATGTCGCTAACTCATCGAGCGCCAATGCCCTGACGTTGCTACAATCTAGCTGACTTTCTCCCCGAAATTTCCCGCGTTTTAGGTGTTCAGTCCCGGCATCTGGTGGATCGGGTCCCAGATGAATCTGTCTGGATCCGATGTCCAGTTTTGCAGATGTATTCACAGCGCGTGAGGCCGCCGAGGGTCTTCAGGCGGCGCGCGAAGCTGTAGGCGTCCACGACGTCGGCGAGATGCGCGCGCCGCCGATCATGGCTCTCGTAAAGGAAGCGTTTAACTGTCGCGCCCTGAATTGTTCGGTTCCGTTGCCCGGCAGGCGATTGCGCCGCAATCTGCCGAGAAGAGGGCGCTCGACCTGGCCGTTGGTCCAGGGGTGGCTCGGCGTCGTCAGCCGATGCCCAACTCCATTGGCTTCGCAGATCCTATCGAAGCGCATTGGTCTGGAGTAGGCAGTGTTCCGGTTCCGGGAGGGCTCGGCGAACTGGACGCCGATATCTGTCAGAAGAGTGTGAACCTGGTAAGGCACGGCTTCGAGCATGTGCTGGAGGAACTCTCAAGCAGTGCGCCGGTCGGCCTTTTCAACGAGCTGGGTCACAGCGAACTTGCTGGTGCGGTCGATACCGACGAGTAGATGTAGCTTACCTTCAGCCCTCTGAACTTCGGCGAGGTCCCCTCTCGTGCATGCAAACATGCACGGCCGGACAGTGGGTAGCCGAGATAGAAGACGCAGTGTTGCCGATCGAATATTGCAGGAGCTTATCCGCCCCCAATAAGCCCCCGCACCGGCTGCGGTTCATTTGGAAAGGTTCGGATCATAAGACGACTCTTCGCGTTAAAGCGATCCCGTCTGGGAGACAGGGAGATCAAAGCGTGGACTTTCAATTCCACAAAAGGTCCTTTGGGATAGGTGGTGTCAGTCCGGGCGGCCCAGATGCTCCGCACCGCGTGCGCGGGTCAGGCGGATCTGTTTCTGCCGCTCCCGAAACCGGTCTTTGTCCGATGCCGAAGTCTCGTGGATACAGTGATGGCAGGAGACGCCGAGTTCATATTCAGGCCGTGAGGTATCGCTGGGCAGCAGCGGGCGACGACACCCGTGGCACAACGCATGGGGACCTTCACGCAGCCCGTGCCCTACGCTGACCCGATTGTCGAAAACAAAACACTCGCCCTGCCAAACACTGTCTTCGGCTGGGATCTCTTCAAGGTATTTCAGAATTCCACCTCTAAGATGGAAAACGTCCGTCACGCCTTGCCCCAGCAGGTAGTTTGTGGATTTCTCGCACCGGATCCCGCCAGTACAGAACATCGCGATCCGCTTGTTGTGAAACCGCTCACGGTTGGCTTCCCACCAGGCCGGGAATTCGCCAAATGAGCGTGTTTGCGGATCAATGGCCCCATCAAACGTGCCAATCGCCACCTCATAATCGTTGCGTGTGTCGATCACTGCCACGTCCGGGCTTTGGATCAGGGCATTCCAATCCTGTGCTTCGACATAGTGCCCAACCCGCGCGCGCGGGTCGACATCCGGTTGCCCCATGGTCACGATCTCTTTCTTCAGACGCACCTTGATCCTGCCAAACGGGGGCTTGGCGCTGGTGGATTCTTTCCACTCCAGGGTGTCGCACCCCGGCAAACCGCGGATATGGGCGAGAACGGCATCAATGCCCGCGCGTGGCCCGGCGACGGTTCCATTTATTCCCTCTTGCGCCAGCAACAGGGTTCCTTTGACGGATTGGCTCTGGCACAGATCCAGCAAAGCCGGTTTCAGGTCGGCAGGAGAAGCAAACCGGGTGAAATGGTAGAGCGCGGCGATTGTGTACATGGACGACGATCTAGCCCCGCAAGTTGTCCCGATCAAGGCCCGCATTGACGCAGCGCAAGCGCAACCTTACCCATGTAGAGCAAAGCAAGGAAGACCCCCATGAGCCAGGCCCTGATCGTGATTGATGTGCAGAATGATTTCTGTCCCGGTGGTGCGCTGGCGGTGCCTGGCGGAAACGAAGTCGTGCCTATCATCAACGCGATGATCGAAAATTTCGACGCAGTCGTGCTGACGCAGGACTGGCATCCATTCGCGCACCGCTCGTTCGCATCATCCCATCCGGAGAAATCCGCTTACGAGGTTGCAGAAATGCCATATGGGCCGCAGGTTCTGTGGCCAGATCACTGTGTGCAAGGCAGCGTTGGTGCCGGTTTCCATCCGGATCTACGCACCGACGGAAACCTGATACTGCGCAAGGGCTTTCGCAGCGAAATCGACAGCTATTCGGCTTTCTTCGAGAATGACCGAACCACACCCACCGGGTTAGACGGATATCTGCGCTGCCGTGGAATCACGGATCTGACACTGGTCGGTTTGGCAACGGATTTTTGCGTTCATTTTTCTGCCGTCGATGCTGCGCGGTTGGGATATTCGGTAGCCGTGGATCTGTCGGCCTGCCGGGCAATCGACTTGGATGGATCGCTGGACCGGGCCCTGAAAGCGATGCGTTCGGCTGACGTCCGCCTGTAAGCCGGGCACGCCTGTTCTGGACATACGCACGCCCCCTTGATCTAACGGGGAAAACCGCAAGGAGCGCGCCGTGGACATCGCAACCCGCGTCTATAATCACAAGTGGAAGATCGACCCTATTGTGCGGTCGCTTATCGATACGGATTTTTACAAGCTGCTGATGTGCCAATCGGTATTTCGCAACAAACCCGATACCGAAGTCACGTTCTCGCTGATAAACCGATCCAAGGCTGTCCCTCTGGCGGATCTGATCGACGAAGGCGAGCTGCGCGAGCAACTCGATCACATCCGGTCTCTGTCCCTGTCCCGAGGTGAAAGCACATGGCTGCGCGGCAACACATTCTATGGCAAACGCCAGATGTTCCGGTCAGATTTCATGGAGTGGTTCGAAGGCTTGCGTCTGCCTGCCTATCATCTTGAACGGCGCGGCGATCAATACGAGCTGACATTCGAAGGCAGATGGCCCGAAGTCATGCTGTGGGAAATTCCGGCGCTGGCCGTACTGATGGAATTGCGGGGACGGGCGGTGTTGAACGTGATGGGCCGGTTCGAACTGCAAGTGCTGTATGCCCGCGCGATGACCCGGGTCTGGGAAAAGATCGAACGTCTGCGACCGCTGGAAGCGCTCGGCATCGCCGATTTCGGGACCCGCCGTCGCCATTCCTTCATGTGGCAGGACTGGTGCGTTCAGGCAATGCGCGAGGGGCTGGGGAAAAAATTTACCGGCACGTCGAACTGCTTGATCGCCATGCGCCGCGAAGTGGAAGCAATTGGCACCAACGCGCATGAACTGCCGATGGTCTATGCCGCGCTGGCCAAAGACGATGATGCCCTGGCCAAAGCGCCGTATGACGTTTTGTCGGATTGGCACGAAGAACACGAAGGCAACTTGCGGATCATCCTGCCGGATACATATGGCACCCAGGGCTTTCTGGACAACGCCCCCGACTGGCTGGCCGGCTGGACCGGAATGCGCATCGACAGCGGCGATCCCGCCAAAGGCGCCGAGATCGCAATTGACTGGTGGCGGTCGCGCGGCGAGGATCCGATGGCCAAGCGCGTGATCTTTTCCGACGGGCTGGACGTGGACAAGATCATCCAACTGCAACAACAGTTTTCCGGGCGCACCAACGTGTCTTTTGGCTGGGGGACACTGCTGACCAACGATTTTCGCGGGTTGGTGCCAGACGACGCGCTGGCACCCTTTTCGCTGGTTTGCAAGGCCGTCACCGCAAATGGCCACCCGACGGTCAAGCTTTCGGACAATCCGGAAAAGGCCATGGGACCGGCGGACGAGATTGCACGCTATAAGCGGGTCTTTGGCGTAGGCGAACAGGAACGGCTGAAAGTGGTTGTCTGACCCGGATCAGCTGGCGTCCTTGCGGTCGTCTTGGTGATCTGGCGGCATGTCACCGTCTTGGACATCGCCATCGCCCACTTGCGCATCGAACACGTCAATGTCCGACTCACTCTCAGGTTTTCCTACGATCAACGGCAGCATGTGAACTCCGGTCGCGCTGTTGATGTCGCTGGTCTGCGGGGTTTGCCAACTCAGCGTATCGAAGCTCTCGCAGTGTTCACAGACCGGTGCCCACGCCGTATGGAGGTGATGGCAAGACTCGCAGACCCATTGCGGGCCGCGCGGCGCATTCAATGCCTTGGCCAACCAACCCTGAACCACGGCGTCCGACGCACCTTCGCCACGTTCGATGGCCGCCATTAGCGTAAAGGCCCGCGCGTCACCGACCGTTTCGACAAGATCACCCAACGCGCGTCGCGCTTCGGGGAAATCTTCGGCAACGATATTCAGTTCCGCCAGAACCAAACGGGTTTCCGGGTCTTGCGGCTGAATCTTGGTCAGGACCGTGAAGCGCTTGAGCCGCTCGTCCGGGGTCTCATTGGGTTCGATCTCGGCGAAGGCTGCTGCCAGATCCGGGTGAGGCTGAACGCTCCATGCTTTCTTCAGAACCCGAACCGCATTGCGCGGTTTGCCTTTGGCGATATAAGAGCGCGCCGCCATGGCAGCGGCTGGAACCAGATCCGGCGACAGCCGATTGGCTTCGATTGCCCGTTCGCGGCTTTCGATGGTGGCGTCATCCGCAATCACATCCTGTGCCTCGGACAGGGCCAGGACCGCCTCGCGCCGGGTATAGACATCGCGCGGCAGGCTGCCGGACTTCAGCTTGGCGTTCAGGGTGTTGCGTGCCCCCGCCCAATCCCGCGCCTGAGCCTGCAGCTTGAGCAACACATCCTGCGTTTCTTCGTGCCGCGGCTTCAGCTCGAACGCCTTTTCAGCCAGTTTTCGCGCGGTTTTGGTATCGCCCTCGGCCAGCTTTTGTTTCATGATCCCGCGCACACCGACGAACCGCGTGGTATCGTTCTTGATCAGCTGCTTGTAAGTCTCTGTCGCCTTGCGGGTATCCCCGGTCAATTCAGCGGCCTGTGCAGTCAGCAGGTTCGTCAAGTCGGGTTTGTGCAGGTATTTTTCGGCCTTGGCCGCCTTGGACATGGCCACCTTGCCCTCGCCCGACGCCAGTGCCAGCAACCCATCCGACAGGGCCTGATAGCCTTTGCGTTCCCGATTGCGGTCGAAATACCGCGACAGGGCCGTTTCATCACCGTTCAGAAATTTCAGTGTGGCCACCAGCAGGCTCAGTAGTTTCAGCCCCAGCCAGACCAGAAAGACAAGGATCGCAGCAGCAATCACGGATTGCAGCGGGCCGAACGTGTATTCCGTACCGGCCAAGGTGATCTGAACCCCGCCTTCGGATTCCATAAGATACCCGGCCCCAATGGCGAGCAGCGCAACGATCGTAACAAAAATGAGGATCTTGATCAGTGACCACAGCATGGCACGTCCTTCAATTGGTATTCAGGCTTGCGGCCAGAGCATCGGCGGCCTTGACGGTGTCAACACGGGTCTGGGCGGTCGCGACCCAATCGGACATGGCGGCGCGGGCCGGTTCAGGCAGTTTGGCGATTTCCGCCAGTGCAGTCTGCAAATCGCCTTGGGCCACTGCCGCCTCGGCCCGCGATAGGACAGCGTCCGGGTCATCGCCATCGCGCGGCGCGACAGAACGCGCGCCCAGTTGTCGTTCCAGGAACGAGGTGATGCTGCGATCCGTATCATTCTGTGCCCGGGCCGCCGACAGGCCCGCCCGGGCGGCTGGTGGAAAGGCCACGCTGAGCGCGGTCAAAGTGGCGACACCGTCCTGTGCCGAACCAGCCAGCTCAGCGGGTATCTCAACCCCGCCCTCAGCCAACTCGGCCGTCCAATCGGCATAGGGCGCACCGGCGTCCAAAGCGGAGCGCAGATGTGCCATCGTCGCCTGGTTCGCCGCATGTTGAGCTGCGGCTGCGGCGTTTGCCTCGAGGTCCCGAGCTTCGGCCTTGATCTTGCGTGCATCCGCGATCAAACCCTCGACCTCGCTGCGCTGCTGGGCCATGGCTGCCTGTAGTTTGGCCAGTTCGTTTTCATAGGCCGCGATTGCGGCTTCTGAAACGCCCTCGGAAATCGGGCGCTTTTCAACGTCGGTCAGCCGCGTGTCCAGATCAGCCAAACGCGGCTCCAACTCAGACAGGGCGGATTGGACCGCGCTCAAATCGGTCTTGAGCGGGGCAATATCGGCTGACACCTGTGCCAGTTCCGCTTGCAACGGCACGATGTCAGGCACCTTTGTCGACGCAACCCTATCGGTCAGCGTGGTAAGGGATTTTGACTGTTCCGAAAATTGACTTTCCAGTTCGGCAATAGATTGCGCGTAATCGTCAGATTTCAGAAACTGCGGCAGCACCGGATCCAGTAAATCGGATCGCGCCGCCAGAAACCCGAGACAGGCCGCGATGACGCCGCCCAACAAGGCCGATCCGAACCCGCTCCGTTTTTCCACGACCTTTTCCACCCGCTCCACGACACGAGGCTCAGGCTCAGGCTCAGGCTCAGGCTCAGGCTCAGGCTCAGGCTCAGGCTCAGGCTCAGGCTCAGGCTCAGGAATTGAATCGACCTCGGCGTCGGTCAAGACAAGCGGTTCTTGCTGCGATTTCCGGTCGGAGGTCACTGTATCGGCGCTGTCAGGCTCTTGGGCGGGCTCCGTCACCTCTGACGACTCCTCGGGCATTTGCAGCTTGTTTTCGTGGTCGGCATCCATGTCCTTGCCGGACGTTTTCTTCGCAGCCACCTTGCAATACCCCTTCGATTCCCAGTTCAGTCAACGCCCGGACAGGGCAGATGTTACTGCGCGCCCCCGGCACTCTCAACCCGGCATAGCAGGTTCAACACGTTTTCGACCTCACGCTTCATGTTGTCCGTATCCGGGCGATTGCACAAGGTTACAGTCAAATTGGGCATGTTGGGCAGAGGTTTCGCTACCGCTGGGCTGAGTGCAATCACATGTAAACGTGCATCCTGGGGGCACTGCTCGAAAAAATGCCGCGCAGTTCTGGCCGAGAACATCGGAGCGATGATCCGCCCCCCTTCGTGAATCAGGACTTGGGCGGATTCGGTCAACTCCAGCAATTTCTGATCATAGACCACCAAGCGCCGCACAAGACAGCCCGCATTTGTCAGTTCACCCGCAATATCACCGCGCACATGTTGCCCGGAAAGATGCAGCAAAGGCCCCACCGCTCGTGACGCCAACATCGTATCGATCAACTCGCGAGCGGTTTCTCCCATCATTTTCGCAGACCACCCGGCCTGGGATGCGGCATCTGCGGTCGCCTTCCCGACGCAATACGCCACAAGACCACAGGGCTGTGTCAAACCCAGGGTTGACGATACCCCATTGACCGAAGTGAAAATGACCCCCTTCACCCTCGTCAGGTCAATCTCTGCATTGACCGGCAAAATTTCCAACAACGGCGAGTAACAGACGCTGACCCGGTGTTTTAGGGTTGCCGGCAAGGCCTGTATAAACCGTTCTGCGGCAACCCGGGGGCGGGTCATTAACAGGGTTACGTTTGCCATCAGGGTTCATCGCACCGGGATTGTTTGCAAAACAATAGGATGATACGCCACCGCAGAACAGGATGAAACGGTCGGCTTGATGTCGCAGACAGTCACTATTTTGGGCTTGGAAAGCAGTTGCGACGATACCGCCGCTGCCGTCGTGCGTCAGACTGTATCCGCAAGGGCAGAGATCCTGTCTTCGGTGGTGTTTGGGCAAACTGAACTGCACAGTCAATTTGGCGGCGTTGTTCCAGAGCTGGCGGCACGCGCCCATGCCGAAAAGCTGGACCAATGCGTGCGCCTGGCGCTGCAGAACGCCGCCCTGTCGCTGACAGATCTGGACGCCATTGCCGTGACAGCCGGCCCCGGTCTGATAGGCGGGGTGCTATCGGGTGTGATGTGCGCCAAGGGTCTGTCTGCCGCATGTGGCCTGCCGCTGATCGGTATCAACCATCTGGCAGGTCACGCTCTGACCCCACGTCTGACCGATGGCATCGATTTTCCCTATCTGATGTTGCTGGTGTCGGGTGGCCACTGCCAATACCTGATCGCGCGCGGGTCGGATGAATTTGTCCGTCTGGGGGGCACCATCGACGATGCCCCCGGCGAAGCATTCGACAAGACCGCGCGCCTATTGGGGCTGGCACAGCCCGGCGGCCCCTCGGTTCAGGCAGAGGCCCGCAACGGCGATCCGAACCGTTATCGCTTTCCCCGCCCGTTGCTGGACCGGCAGGATTGCAACCTGTCATTTTCCGGGTTGAAAACCGCGCTGATGCGCCAACGCGACCAGATTGTTACACAAAAGGGCGGGCTGACACGTCAGGATCGCGCCGACCTGTGCGCCGGCTTTCAACAGGCCGTGGTCGATGTTCTGGCGGAAAAGACCCGGCGGGCCCTTCGCCTGTATCTGCAAGAGGCGCCGACGCGTCCGACAGTCGCGGTTGCGGGGGGCGTCGCCGCAAACACCGAGATCCGCATGGCATTGCGGCTGGTCTGCGCCGAGGCTGGTGCCGAATTTATCGCGCCGCCGCTGGACCTGTGCACCGACAACGCGGCAATGATTGCCTATGCCGGGATCGAGAGGTTTCGGTCTGGCGCCCGCGACGGCATGGACATGACCGCCCGCCCGCGCTGGCCGCTGGATCGCATCAGCCCCACCTTGTTGGGTAGCGGACGAAAAGGTGCCAAGGCATGAATATAGGCATCTTGGGCGCGGGCGCATTTGGTACGGCGCTGGCGATTTCGCTGGCAGGAAATGGCCCAGTGACCCTGTGGGCACGCTCGCACACTCAGGCGGCAGCCATGCGGCTGAACCGCGAAAACGCACAGCATTTGCCTGGTGTGAGACTGCCGGACGCCCTGTCCGCCACCTCAGATGTCACGCATCTGGCCGATTGCGACACGCTGTTGCTGGCAGTGCCGATGCAGCAGTTGCGTGGTTTTCTGAACGACCACGCCCAGACCCTTGCAGATAGGGTGCTGGTGGCCTGCTGCAAGGGGATCGAACTGGACAGCGGGCATGGCCCGATCGATGTGATGGACTCTGCCCTTGCGCATCGGCGCAACACCCTGTTGACCGGCCCAAGTTTCGCCCATGACATCGCTAGGGGACTGCCAACCGCGCTGACGCTGGCCAGCGCGGATGACGATCTGGGCCGGATATTGCAGCAGGGCCTGACCACTGCCAATCTGCGGCTTTACCGCACCACGGACGTGACCGGAGCACAGCTGGGCGGGGCACTCAAGAACGTCATGGCTATCGCCTGTGGCGCAGTTATCGGCGCAGGGCTGGGCGACAGCGCCCGCGCCGCGCTGATGACACGCGGCAATGCCGAGATGCAGCGCATGGCAATTGCGTTGGGGGCGCGCGCCGAAACACTGGCCGGGCTGTCCGGTCTCGGCGATCTGGTGCTGACCTGCACGTCCGATCAATCCCGCAACTATCGTCTGGGCCTTTCGCTGGGCCGTGGTGAATCGTTTGATCCCACGGTCACAGTCGAAGGTGCGGCAACCGCCCGCGCCGTTGCCGCCCGGTGCGTGGATTGGAATCTGGACATGCCCATCACCAACGCGGTCGTGGCGATGCTGGACAATGACCTGACAATTCACGACGCAATGGCACAACTGTTGGCGCGCCCACTCAAGGAGGAATGACATGCTGATCGCCCTGACTGCCCGGGACAAGCCCGGTGCCCTGCAGACCCGCAAGGACAACCGCGCCGCCCATCTGGCCTATATCGAAGACACAGGTGTCGTGTCGCAGGCGGGCCCTCTGCTGGATGAAGCGGAGCAGATGATCGGATCGCTGGTGATCCTGGATGTGCCAAACATGCAGGCGGCGCAAGCATGGGCGGAAAACGACCCCTATGCCAAGGCGGGACTGTTCCAGTCGGTCGATCTGGTGGCATGGAAGAAGGTGATTGGCTGATGGCATATTGGCTGTTCAAGTCCGAAACCTCGACCTGGAGCTGGGACCAGCAGGTTGCCAGGGGCGACGCGGGGGAAGAATGGGATGGCGTGCGCAACTATCAGGCACGCAATTTCATGCGCGAAATGAAACTGGGTGATCGCGGGTTTTTCTATCTGTCGCAGAAAGATCGCAAAATTGTCGGCATTGTAGAAGTTTGCGCCGAGGCGCATTCTGACAGCACAACCGATGATGACCGCTGGGACTGCGTCGACATCAAGGCAGTACGATCGTTTGTGACCCCGGTGACGCTGGACCAAATCAAGGCGGATGAGCGGCTGACCGATATGGTTCTGGTCAAGAATTCACGCCTGTCCGTGCAGCCGGTCAGCGATTGCGAATGGCGGATCGTCTGTGAGATGGGACAGACAAACCCCGACTGATCGCCAATATCGGCAGGCGGCGGCAGCAAGGGGGGTTGTATGGAGGCTAATGAATGTGGCTGCGGCGGTGGCAGCATCTTTTGTCTTGCAGCTGTTGATGACTGCGCTGACGCTGTTCTGAAGCGTGTCGGCAAAAAAAACAGCGGGAGGGTCCGGACGTATCTGGACCCTCCCTCTCACCCCGCGTGCTCCCTACTCACCACACGCGTCTCGAAATCTCAGGTCACGACCGTCCTGGCCATAGGGAATAGCTATCCCATTTCCAGGTGATTCCGCAAACCCAAAGCCCAAAAGATACGTTTCAAATGCTAAACGCCCAGTCGCGGAACCGGGCGCTTTGCGACTGAATCGGCGGTCCGGCCTCAGCCGTAGACTGACTCTTTGCCGAAATGCTTGGTCAGCATATAGTAGACCACCGCGCGGTACTTGTTGCGCTCGGACTTGCCGTAAGTTTCAAGAACACTGTCTATCGCCGCCATCAATTCAGGACCATCGGCAAGACCCAGCTTTTTGATCAAGAAGTTGTTCTTGACCGTTTCCAGTTCCGATTTTTGCGATCCGGCGACAGTGGATGCATCCGCATCATAGATTGCAGGCCCGCAGCCAATCGTCACTTTGGTCAGCAAATCCATATCGGGCGTGACGCCACATTTGCCTTTTAAATCATCCGCATACTGCGCGATCAAGTCATCCCGCTTTCCCATATTACCTCCTAAAATTTGCAATCCGGAGCGTCCCGGCCCCATCAAAGGTTAGCCGTCTGCTCAACCGATAAAAAGGGAAAATGCAATTCGCATTCCCCATCGGCGAGTTGCGACTTGGGGTAAAGAAAGGTCACCATCAAACGCGCGCCCCAGCTGTCAGGCCCACCAGGTGCCGCGTTGTCCCAGTACCGCAGACCGCCGCCGATGCTGACGTGGTCCGATCCGATCCGCGTAGCCGTTGTGACCATGAAATTCAACGGAACGGAAGCCTCTTCGGTTTCCCGGCCATAGGAGGGTGCGGTATTCAAGGTAAAGCTCCGCGCCCTCGAAGTCGTGCAGGATACGAACGGCTGCAAATAGGCCGCGTTTATCTTGATCCCCGCATCCGAAGCGCCATCGGACCAGAGGCGATTGGCCAACGCCCCAGATGAGCCCGCCGACCGTAGGCATTTTGGGCGAAAAGAAAAAGCTCTGGGTAATGTCGCCAATGCCGGACTCGCTGTTTGCCGGGATGAATTCGCTCTGGCGGATCACCGGCAGAATTGTGCGCGATATCAGGCTCCAGTTGTCGCCCAGCGAAATCGGAACGACGGCCCGAATGGTCCCGAACGACCGTTTTCCATCGCCCGTGGCACCATAACTGTCATCATAGTTGAACTGGAATGGAACGCTGTTCAGAAGACTGCGCGGACAATAAAAAGCCGCGCCCTGAAACTGTCAGGGCGCGGCTTGTGAAAATCGGGGAATACGTAATGGTCAGTACCGGTAGTGTTCGGGCTTGAACGGCCCGTCGGGCGCAACCCCGATATAGGCCGCCTGTTCAGGACTGAGCGACGACAGTTTCACGCCGATCCGCGCCAGGTGCAGGCGAGCGACCTTTTCATCCAGATGCTTGGGCAGCACATAGACCTCGTTCTTGTACTGATCCCCCCGCGTCCATAGCTCGATCTGCGCCAGAGTCTGATTGGTAAAGCTGGCTGACATCACAAAGGACGGATGGCCGGTGGCATTGCCTAGGTTCAACAGGCGGCCCTCAGACAGCAAAATGATCCGGTTGCCCGTGGGCATCTCGATCATATCCACCTGTTCCTTGATGTTGGTCCACTTGTGGTTCTTCAGCGACGCGACCTGAATTTCGTTGTCGAAATGTCCGATATTGCCGACGATGGCCATATCCTTCATCTCGCGTAGATGCTCGATGCGGATAACATCCTTGTTGCCGGTAGTGGTGATGAAGATGTCGGCGGTCGAAACCGCATCCTCCAGCGTTACCACCTCGAAACCGTCCATTGCCGCCTGCAAGGCACAAATCGGATCGACCTCGGTCACCTTGACGCGTGCGCCTGCACCGCTGAGGCTGGCCGCCGAGCCCTTGCCGACATCGCCGTAGCCGCAGACCACGGCAACCTTGCCCGCCATCATCGTGTCGGTGGCGCGACGGATGCCGTCGACCAGCGATTCCTTACAGCCGTACTTGTTGTCGAATTTCGACTTGGTCACACTGTCGTTAACGTTAATCGCCGGGAACGGCAGGTGACCTTTCTCCATCATCTGATACAGGCGATGCACACCGGTGGTGGTTTCTTCGGTCACACCCTGGATCATGTGGCGCTGCTTTACGAACCAGCCCGGGCTGGCTGCGATACGTTTTCTGATCTGCGCAAAAAGGGCCTCTTCTTCCTCGCTGGTCGGCACGGCAATCAGATCTTCCTCACCCTCTTCGACCCGCGCGCCCATCAGGATGTACAACGTCGCGTCGCCGCCGTCGTCCAGGATCATGTTGGCTCCGCCCTCGGCGAAATCAAAGATCCGGTCGGCATAGTCCCAGTATTCCGGCAAGGTTTCGCCCTTGACCGCGAAAACCGGCGTACCGGTGGCCGCAATTGCCGCTGCTGCGTGATCCTGGGTGGAAAAAATATTGCAGGACGCCCACCGCACATCGGCCCCAAGATGCACAAGCGTTTCGATCAGCACCGCGGTCTGGATCGTCATGTGCAAACTGCCCGCAATCCGTGCGCCTTTCAGCGGTTTGCTTTCGCCGTATTCCTCGCGCAGCGCCATCAGGCCCGGCATTTCGGTTTCGGCAATATCCAGCTCCTTACGGCCATATTCCGCAAGGCCGATGTCTTTGACAATGTAATCCTGAGCCATTGGGCCACCCTTTGCTTCCTGTTGGCGCCCCCGTAGCAGGTTCAGGGTGCATTCTCAACGCCCGGCAAAAAACCGGTTTTCAGCAATGCCGCTTCGTGGGATGTACGGCGCGTCCACGACACGCCGATCGAAAAAGGAAGTGCTGCATGGCCAAACAACCCCGCGCATGGCAGCGCATGCTGTCAGGTCGCCGTCTGGATCTGCTGGATCCCACTCCTCTGGATATCGAAATCGAGGACATTGCCCACGGGCTGGCCTTTGTCGCGCGCTGGAACGGGCAGACCATCGGCGATTTCGCCTATTCCGTCGCTGAACATTCGTTGCTGGTTGAGGCCCTATTTGGCCGAATTTCCCCAAACGCCCCGGCCAAATGGCGACTGGCGGCGCTGTTGCATGACGCGCCCGAATATGTGATCGGCGACTTGATTTCACCGGTCAAGGCCGCTGTCGGGTCAGGATATGGGGAACTGGACGACCGGCTGGTGGCGGCAATTCACATCCGGTTCGGCCTGCCCGCAACGATCCCCACGACCATCAAGCGGCAAATCAAAAAGGCCGACCGCATCAGCGCGTGGATGGAAGCGACGCGGATCGCGGGGTTTTCCGTCACCGAGGCCAACAAGTTCTTTGGCAAACCCGATCCCACCCTGATTACCGATCTCGATATTCGGCTGCGCCCTCCGGTTCAGGTGCGTTCGGACTACACCAATCGTCACAATACCCTGTTGCGGCAACTGACCTGACTCTCAGCGAGGGCTGCGCTTCGCCAGGATCCGCTGCAGAGTGCGCCGATGCATGTTCAATCGGCGTGCGGTTTCGCTGACGTTGCGATCGCACAGCTCGTAGACCCGCTGAATATGCTCCCAGCGCACGCGATCCGCGCTCATCGGGTTTTCCGGTGGCGGCGGAAGTTCATCGCCATTGGCCAACAGCGCATTGGTGATATCGGTCGCATCTGCGGGCTTTGACAGGTAATCGGTCGCTCCGATCTTGACTGCCGCCACAGCCGTGGCAATTGCGCCATAGCCGGTCAGAACCACCACCCGACTGTCGGGCCGCTTTTCACGCAGCACTTCGACCACATCCAGCCCATTTCCATCCTCCAACCGAAGGTCCACAACCGCAAAGGCCGGTGGGCGCGCTGTAGCGATGGCTCTGCCAGCCGCGACCGACGAGGCCGTTTCGATTTCGAAACCACGCTTTTCCATTGCCTTGGCCAGCCGCCGCAGAAAGGGTTCGTCGTCATCCACCAGCAACAGGGATTTGTCAGGTCCGATCTCATGCGCTGCTGGTTCGGCCATTCGGGTCCTCCAAGGATGTGGTAGCTGCAAAAGCGATTGATCGAGTATTAACGTCGTCACCACAAAGGTCAAACGCCGTGTCGCGTCAGGAATTTTCCAGAAAACACCCAATCTGATCGGCCATTTCGTCAGGCGAGACGTCGCGGCGAAAAAACTCGACGAACCCGTAGTCGGGCAGGACCAAATAACTGAAGGTCGAATGGTCCACCAGATAGAACTCGTCTTCCGCCTCGTGCGCCTTGTAATAGGTCTTGTAGGCTTGGCTTGCCGCCTTGACCTGCTCGGGCGATCCGGTCAGCCCAATCATCCGCTCATGCAGGTTGACAGCAAAATCGCCGACGGCCTCGGGCGTATCCCGCGCCGGATCTATCGAGATGAACACCGGCGTCACCATCTGATCGCGTTCTTCCAGAATATCGATAGCAACCGCATTGCGCGCAACGTCCAGCGGGCAAACATCCGGACAGAACGTATATCCGAAATAGATCAGCGACGGTTCAGTTAAAACGTCCTTGTCGGTGACTGTCTGACCCTGTGAGTTTACGAGCTCGAACGGTCCGCCGATCTGGTCGGAACCACCTGCAATCTGGCTGCTGCGGCACTCTGCAAATCGATCGTCCGGGGTTCGCCCCACCGTAAGCAACCACAGGGCCGCGATCAGAATGGCGATAAATGCGGCGGCAACAATCGCATAAATGCGTGTCATGTCAGAAATACTCCGGCACCGGGAACGGTTGACGTTTCGGCACGGACTCCTATCAACTTGGTCAGCCGTTGCAACCGGGTTGAGACGCCAATGACCGATTTTGACATGGGCCTTTTGCGCGGGCAATCCCGCAACAACTGGATTCGGCTGCGCACGCTTATCCTGTTGCGCTGGTTCGCCATAGCAGGTCAGCTGACGGCAATCACCGTAGCCCAGCACCTGTATCACCTGCAGCTGAATCTGGGTCTGTGCTATATGGCGGTTGGAATTTCGGTCATCGCCAATCTGGTCGCCATTTTTGTATTTCCCGAAAACAAGCGCTTGTCGGAGACCGAAAACTTCCTGATGGTGATGTTCGACCTGATGCAGCTTTCATTTTTGCTGTATCTTTCAGGCGGGCTGAACAATCCGTTTGCGCTCCTGCTTCTGGGTCCAGTTACGGTTTCCGCAAGCGTCATGGGGCTGCGCTCGACCGCATTGATTGGCAGTACGGCGATCGTTCTCGTGACTTTTCTGGCACAGTTCTACCTGCCGCTGCGGACTGAACAAGGTTTCGTGCTGCGCGTGGCGGATGTGTTCATATTCGGAAACTGGGCGGCCATCGTCATCGCCATCATCTTCATGGGTGCCTATTCGCGACGTATCAGTTCCGAAATGCGCTCGATGAACCACGCCCTGATCGCCACCCAGATGGCCCTTTCACGCGAACAGAAGCTGACCGATCTGGGCGGCGTCGTGGCCGCTGCCGCACACGAGTTAGGCACGCCGTTGGCGACCATCAAGCTGGCCAGTGCCGAACTGATCGAAGAGCTGGAAAGCCGACCGGAACTGCGCGAGGATGCCGAACTGATCCGCCAGCAGGCGGATCGCTGCCGGGACATCCTGCGCGACATGGGCCGTGCCGGCAAGGATGACCTGCATTTGCACCAGGCCCCTCTGAGTACGATCATAAACGAAGCCGCCGAGCCTCATGCGCACCGTGGCAAACATCTGCACTTCGAAGAAGGCCCCGGCGCGGGCGGAAGCCCTCAGCAACCTTCGGTGCTGCGTAAACCGGAAATAATCCACGGTCTGCGCAATCTCATTCAAAATGCGGTCGACTTTGCGCACGCCAATGTGTGGATCGAAGCGACTTGGACCGATGATGTGATATCGGTCCGAATTCTGGATGATGGCCGCGGGTATCCCCCCCAAATGATCGGGCGCATCGGCGATCCGTTCATGCGGCACCGCCGCAGCGACTCGGACCGCAAGAAACGCCCCGAATACGAAGGCATGGGGTTGGGTCTGTTCATCGCCAAGACACTGCTGGAACGCTCGGGTGCCGAATTGAGCTTTGCCAATGGCTCCGACCCCTATCGAGCGGACAAGCAAAACACGAACCGGCGCGGCGCCATCGTCGAAGTCGTCTGGCCACGCGGCAAAATCGACGCGCAGTTTGGGGAAAACGCGGTGCCGATCGGCCTGAATCAGCCGATCGAGATCTGACTCTCGACGACCCGAATTAAGCCGCCGTTAACCATTTGGGCGACACAATGCTGCGGGACCAATTCAGGGAAAAAGCTGCAGAATGCAGGAATTCTCAATCATCGAATGGCTTGCGATGGCAACGATTTGCCTGACCGCAGCTCTGGCGGCCGTTGCGCTGATGTCGCCGCGACTGCAACAGCGGCGGACCGGGCCAAAGTCGACCAGCGAGGTGATCTGGATCTTCGACGGTACCGACCTGGTGGACGCGACAGTCCTGGCACGCAAGCTGATTGGCGACTCTGACGCCCCCTGCGAATGGCGAGATCTGCATCGAGAGCTCTGCACCGGCTATCCGACATTTCCGAAATCCCCGCGGGACGTGGAAAAAGTGGGGTCGGTCGTTGCGCCCTCACTTGAAAGCGCCGAACCCAAAGAGGTGGTCTGCGAATGGATCGGGGGCATCACCCGGGTTCATCTGCGACAACGTCAGGACCACACCGTCCCGCCGCCAGATGCCGCACGGGTTCTGTCCGCGGCCTCTCACGAACTCGAAACACTGCGCTTCGCGCTGAACAATGCCCACTACCCGGTCTGGCGCGTCAGCGACAAGGGCGAGGTAATCTGGTTCAACAAGGCCTATGAAGATCTGTGCATGTCGGTTCTGGGCAAGAAACCCGGTCCCGATACCGCACTTTTCAGTGCCTCATACGACATCCCGATTCCGACCAAGAAGGGTCGGCGCAGCGTGACGATTCCAGCCACCGGCAAGAAATTGTGGTTCGATGTCACCATCGTGCAACATAACAACGGTACCCTGATTTATGGCGTCGACATAAACGCTGTGGTGGATGCCGAACAGGCGCAGCGCGATTTCGTTCAAACCCTTGCCAAGACCTTTGCCCAGCTGTCGACCGGCCTTGCGATCTTTGACCGTGATCGCCAGCTCGTGCTGTTCAACCCTGCCTTGATCGACCTCACCGCCCTACCCGCCGAGTTCCTCAGCGCGCGACCGACTCTTTTCTCATTTTTCGATCGTCTGCGCGATCAGAGGATGATGCCGGAACCCAAGAACTATGGCAGCTGGCGTGACCAGCTGGCCGATCTGGTCGCCGCGGCGACCGATGGGCGGTATCAGGAAACCTGGTCTCTGGCCTCGGGGTCGGTCTATTCCGTCAGTGGCCGTCCGCATCCCGACGGAGCCATCGCCTTCCTGTTCGAGGATATCACTGCTGAAATCACCCTGACCCGCAGGTTTCGGTCGGATCTGGAACTGGGGCAGGCGATCTTCGACCGGCTGGACGATGCCATCGCGGTATTTTCGATGGAAGGCACCCTGACCTTTTCGAACGCAGCTTATCACGCCTTGTGGGACGTGGATCCGGAAATGTGCTTTGCCCAGACTTCGATCCTGGATTCGGTACGTGTCTGGCAGGCCGGCTGCATGGCCACCCCGGTCTGGGGCGACATTCGTGACTTTGTCGGATCACAGGAAAACCGGGCCGAATGGTGGGCCAAGGTCACGATGAACTCTGGCGAGGCGCTGGTCTGCAGTATCCATCCGATCCAGAGCGGTGCGACAATGATCAACTTTACCCGTCCGACGGTCGATGCTCCCGTTGCGCTTCAAAAGGCACCGGCCCTGACCGCCGATTGACAATCCCGCTTGCGGCCAGAATCGCCGCCCGGCATTGTGGCGCAATGAACCCTGCGTCCATCTCCATGACCCTGCGCTCCCCAGACGCCACCGCCGATCTGGCCGTCGCCATAGGCGCGTGCCTTGCCCCCGGCGAATGCCTGCTGCTGGACGGCCCAATCGGCACCGGTAAAACCCATTTTGCCCGCCATCTGATCAAATCACTGCTGTTGGAAAACGAGGACGTGCCTTCGCCAACCTTTACTCTGGTTCAAACCTATGACACCCGCGCTGGCGATCTCTGGCATGCCGACCTATACCGTCTAAGCGCGCTGGACGAGATCGAGGAACTGGGCCTGAGTGACGCATTTGACTCTGCAATCTGTTTGGTCGAATGGCCTGCGAAACTCGGTCCTCTGGCACCCGAATCCGCATTGACGATACGGTTCCGCCTGGACGATACCGCCGAAGAGTCGCGCCAGGTCGAGCTGCAGTGGAGCGATGCAAAGTGGGGCCGTAAACTGGAGATGCTGCAAAATGTCTGAACGCGACGGCCTGGCCCGTTCCTTTCTGGACGGCACAGAGTGGGCCAATGCCCGCCGTTCGCCACTGGCCGGAGACGCATCGAATCGGCGGTACGAACGGCTGACACAGCCAACAACAGGGAAAACGGCGGTGTTGATGGATGCCCCGCCGGACAAAGGTGAAGATGTCCGCCCCTTTTTGTATATCGCGCGTCACCTTTGCGCCATCGGCCTGAGCGCACCCGAGATATTGGCCGAGGATTGTCACAACGGCTTTCTTCTGATCGAAGATCTGGGAGATGCATTGTTTGCACGGGTAATCCCGGTGCAGCCGCAGCTTGAGCCGACGCTATATGCCGCCGCAACCGATGTTCTTTTGACATTGCACGGCGCCGGACTGCCTCAGCTGGACAGCTATGACACCGGGCTTATGACAGAAATGGCCGCCCTGGCCTTTGCCAAATACCGTTTTGGAATCATGGGCGACGCAAATGGAGAATCCCAATTCCGCGATGCGTTTTCTGCCCTCCTTGACTCGGTCACCCCCGCACGGCCCGTCCTGATTCAGCGCGATTATCACGCCGAGAATCTGTTGTGGCTGCCAGACCGACAGGGTGTGGCGCGGGTCGGATTGCTGGATTTTCAGGATGCGATGGCCGGACATCCTGCCTATGATCTTGTGTCGCTTTTGCAGGACGCCCGCCGTGATGTGCCCGCTGAAATCGAAACAGCCATGATCACCCGCTACCTGCAAGGGTCCGGGCTGGCGCGCAATGCGTTTGAAACCGCCTATGCTGTGCTGGGTGCCCAGCGGAACCTGCGGATTCTGGGTGTGTTTGCGCGCTTGGGGCAGGACCGTGCCAAGCCGCACTATGTCGATCTGATTCCACGCGTCTGGGCCCATCTGATGCGAGATCTTGAACACGCCGCGCTGGCTCCTGTGGCTGAATTGTTGCATGATGCCCTGCCGCCGCCGACCCCGGCCAACCTGCAAATGCTCAAAGCGTCATGATCCATAGTCCACAAGCGGTCATGCTGTTTGCGGCAGGGTTTGGCACCCGGATGGGTGCATTGACGCAGGATCGGCCCAAGCCTCTGATCCATGTCTCAGGGCGGCCTTTGATCGATTATACGCTGGACCTGGTGCATGCGCTGAAACCCACACGGATCGTGGCCAATACCCACTATCTGCCGGACCAGATCGAGGCACACTTGCAACCGCAAGGGGTCACGATATCAACCGAACTGCCAACGATTCTGGAAACCGGCGGAGGCTTAAAGGCCGCGCTGCCGCTGCTGGGTCCGGGTCCTGTTTTCACTGGCAATACCGATGCGATCTGGCGCGGTCCGAATCCGTTTCGTCTGGTGCAACAGGTCTGGCAGCCCGACAGGATGGACGCGTTGCTGGTGTGTGTGCCCATCGCCGAGGCCATGGGACATGGAGGGCACGGCGATTTTATCCCGAACGAGGATGGACGTCTGACGCGGGGGCCTGGCTGGATCTATGGCGGCGTGCAGATTATCAAGACAGATCGGTTGGCCGAAATTCCGGACCGGGTCTTTTCTTTGAATCGTCTGTGGGATCTCATGTTGGAAGACAAGCGTCTTTTCGGTCTGCCCTATCCGGGAAAATGGTGCGATGTGGGCAACCCGCAAGGCATCGGCCTGGCGCAGAGCTTGCTGAACGCCACCAATGTTTGATCCCTGGCCTGTTGCGCGCGTCTTTGCCTTGCCTCCCGGCGTCGATTTTCCAAAGGCGCTGGTACACGGTCTGGTCGAGCGGTTCGCCGAGAAGCCGCCCGAAGCGCTGGCGCAGGTGCATCTGATCGTCAACACGAGCCGCATGGCGCGCCGCATTCGCGAACTGTTCGACGCCGGACCTGCCCGCCTGCTGCCACGCGTGTCGTTATTGACTGAAGTCGACCGCCACATCGCCGCAACCGACTTGCCGCCACGCATGCCTCCGCTGCGGCGGCGGCTGCAACTGGCACAGCTCATCAGCCACCTGTTGGATCGCGAACCCGACCTCGCCGCGCGTTCGTCGATCTATTCGCTGGCCGACAGCCTGGCTGGGCTGATGGACGAAATGCAGGGAGAAGGGGTGCCGGCGGACGTCATCTGCGGGCTGGACGTCAGCGATATGTCTGGTCACTGGGCGCGCGCGCAGCGGTTTTTCAAAATTGCCGAAACCTATTTACACGATCTTGACGGCCAGACGATGGATTCTCAGGCCCGAATGCGCCAGGCCGTTATTGGATTAATCGCAAGCTGGCAGAAAGCGCCACCTGCAAATCCGATCATTCTTGCGGGCTCGACCGGATCGCGCGGCACAACCGCGATGCTGATGGCCCAGATCGCGCGACTGCCGCAGGGGGCAATAATTCTGCCGGGGTATGATTTCGACCAACCGGAATCGGTCTGGGCCGGGCTCGACAGCGCCCTCCATTCTGAGGATCATCCGCAATACCGCTTTAAACGTTTGATGCAGATGATGGGGGTCGGGCCGTCGGATATTCACCCCTGGACCGATGCACGCCCACATTCGCCTGCGCGTAACCGACTGATTTCCCTGTCTTTGCGCCCCGCTCCGGTGACCAATGCCTGGTTGACCGAAGGCCCCGGCCTGAGAGATCTAGACCGGGCCACCCAAGATGTGACCCTGGTGCAGGCCCCGGATCCGCGCAGCGAAGCATTGGCCATTGCTCTGCGGCTGCGCCAGGCGGCAGAAACCGGACAAACGGCTGCCTTGATCACGCCGGACAGGATGTTGACCCGCCAGGTCGCGGCGGCATTGGATCGGTGGGATATCCTGCCCGACGACAGCGCCGGTTTGCCACTGCAACTGTCACCGCCGGGGCGGTTCCTGCGCCATGTCGCAGGCCTGTTCGCGCATCGGCTGACGGGCGAGATGTTGCTGACCCTGCTCAAGCACCCGCTGTGCCACGCCGGTGACGGTCGCAACACTCATATGCTGCACAGCCGCGATCTGGAATTGCGCCTGCGTCGGCACGGCCCGCCGTTCCCGGCGGCACAATCGCTCGGCGACGCCTGCTCCAGCCTGAGCAGCTTGCCGCCACAGACCTGGATCGACTGGCTGACCATGCAATTCTGCGCGCGTGACACCACCGCCGCCCTGCCCCTGACGGACTGGGCCGCGATGCTGCGTCAAACAGCGGAAACACTGTCTGCGGGCAGTTGCGCCGCAGGCAGTGGCACGCTTTGGGAAAAGAACGCCGGGCAAAAGGCGCTGGCCGTTCTGGATGATCTGGACTCAGAAGCCAGGAACGGCGGCACCATGAACGCCCGCGACTTTGCAGATCTGCTGGGGGCGTTGCTGAGCAGCGAAGAGGTCCGGGACCGCGACGCCCCGCATGAGCGGATCATGATCTGGGGCACATTAGAAGCACGGGTGCAGGGTGCCGACCTTTTGATCTTGGGTGGGTTGAACGAAGGCAGTTGGCCAGAAGCGCCCGACCCCGACCCGTGGCTGAACCGGGCATTGCGCGACCGGGCCGGACTGCTGTTGCCTGAACGCCGGATCGGGCTCGCCGCGCATGATTTTCAACAGGCGGCGAATGCGCCCGAAGTCTGGCTGACCCGCGCACAACGCTCTGATGATGCCGAAACGGTCCCTTCGCGCTGGCTGAACCGGCTGATGAACCTGCTGAACGGCCTGCCCGATCAGAACGGTCCTGACCTGTTGCGCGGCATGCAGACGCGTGGCCAGATCTGGCTGGATTGGGCCGCCGAACTGGATGCCGTCGACGAGAGTCGGCCCGCAATACGGCCCTCCCCCCGCCCGCCGGTGGCGGCGCGACCCCGCCGTCTGTCAGTGACCGAGATCAAGAAACTGATCCGCGATCCTTACGCGATTTATGCCCGCCACGTGCTGCGGCTGAAGCCGTTGGACCCGCTGGTCAAGGCACCCGACCCGTTGCTGCGTGGCATCGTGGTGCATGATTTTCTCGAAGAATTCATCAAAGCCAGCGTAGCGCAGCCAGAAATCCTGACCCGCAGTGCATTTCTTGAAATGGCCGATCAGGTGTTGGCCCGGTCCGTTCCCTGGCCCGCGACCCGGCGGTTATGGCTGGCGCGACTGGACCGGGTGGCCAGTAGCTTTCTGGAGAATGAACGTGACAGGCAATCGGTCGCGATGCCGGTCGAATACGAGGCGGGACTGGATTTTCAGCTGGCACCACTGGATTTCAAGCTGGTCGGGCGGGCGGACCGGATCGACCGGGACACCGCTGGCGCGCTGCGGATCTATGACTATAAGACAGGCGCGCCGCCGTCGAAAGCGGAACAGGCCCTGTTTGACAAACAACTGCTGATCGAGGCCGCCGTGGCCGAAGAAGGTGGGTTTGCCAAACTGGGGCCCACCCCGGTCGCCGCCGCCGAGTTCATTCGTGTCGGCGCACCTGGCAACGACGTTCCCGCCCCGCTGGACAGCGAGCCAACCGCGAAGGTGCTGGCGGAACTGCGACGCCTGATTGCGGCCTATTTTGACCCCGAACAGGGGTTCACCGCGCGCCGGATGCTGCAAAAAGACACGGACGTCAGCGACTACGATCAATTGGCCCGGTTTGGCGAATGGGACCGCACCACAATCCCGATTCCCGAGGACCTGACATGAGTCCCCGTGACGAGGCCACCCGGCAACAGGTGCGCGCCGCGCGTCCGGATGCCTCGACCTGGCTGGCGGCCAATGCCGGCTCGGGCAAGACCCGCGTTCTGACAGATCGGGTTGCCCGGTTGCTGCTGGATGGGATCCACCCCGAGCATATCCTGTGCCTGACCTACACCAAGGCCGCCGCCAGCGAGATGCAGAACCGGCTGTTCCGGCGACTGGGCGACTGGGCGATGTTGGACGACACCCGCCTGAGCGAGGCGCTGAACGAACTGGGCTCGGATACCGCTCCCGATGTCGACCGGCTGAGCCACGCCCGCACCCTGTTTGCCCGCGCCATCGAAACGCCCGGCGGATTGAAGATCCAAACCATCCATTCCTTTTGCGCGGCCCTGCTAAGGCGCTTTCCCCTCGAAGCCGGCGTCAGCCCGCAGTTCGCCGAGATGGAAGACCGCGCCGCTGAATTGTTGCAAGCCGAAATCGTCGAGGATATGGCCGAAGGACCACATGCCTATCTGGTTGATGCAGTTGCAAAATATATCTCTGACACCGGGTTCGGCGCGCTGACCAGCGCATTGGTGCATCGGCGCGATGCGTTTCAGGCGCACTCTCATCCCGACTTGCATCAGGCATTGGGCCTGCCTGATGATTTTGACGACTCGGCATTGGCACAGCAGGTATTTCTGGGCAGCGAAACCGATCTGCTGGCGCGCCTTGTGGCGGCACTGAAGACCGGATCAACCATGGATCTGAAAAACGCCGCCAAGCTGGCGGCAATCGCCGCCCCGACCGTGTCCGATCTACCCATTCTGGAAGGCGTCTTTCTGACCGGGGCCGGTGCCAAGGCCCCGTTTACCGCCAAGCTGGGCAGCTTTCCCACCAAGGCGGTACAAAACGCCCATGCCGATCTAATGCCCGAGGTCGAAGACCTGATGCGGCGGGTCGAAGCCGCACGCGCCCTGCGGTTGGGCGTGAATGCGTTGCACAAAACCCGTGCCCTGCATAATTTTGCCGCCACTTTCCTGCCGGAATATGCCCGCCGCAAACAGTTGCGCGGCTGGCTGGATTTCGACGACCTGATTCTGAAGGCCCGGCAGTTGCTGAATGATCCGGCTGTGGCCGGGTGGGTGCTGTATCGGCTGGACGGCAGCATCGACCATATCCTTGTCGACGAAGCTCAGGACACCAGCCCGGTGCAGTGGGACGTGGTGGAAAAGCTGGCACAGGAATTCACCAGCGGGCTGGGTGCGCGCGACAACACGCGGCGCACCCTGTTTGTCGTCGGCGACAAGAAACAATCGATCTATTCGTTTCAGGGCGCTGACCCGGCCGCGTTTGATAGGATGCAGGCCGAATTCGGGCGCAGGCTGGCGGATACCGCCAACGGGCTACAGGATCTTTCGCTTGAATTTTCATTCCGATCCTCAGATGCGATCCTGCGCCTGGTCGATCTGGTCTTTGTTGGACGGTCCGATGCCGGATTTCCGGCAACCGGCCGCCACCGGGCATTCAAGACCGATCTGCCCGGACGGGTCGATTTGTGGCCGGCAGTGGACAGGGTCGCCGACGAGGAAGACCGCGAATGGACAGATCCCGTGGACCGGCCCAGCCCCGAGCATCACAACGTGGTTCTTGCCAATCGGATCGCAACAACGATCAAATGCATGATCGACGACGGCGAAACTATCCCTATCGATGGCGACACCCCCGGTCAGATTTTTCGGCGTCCGGTGTGTCCGGGCGATTTCCTGATCCTGGTTCAGCGGCGCTCTGACCTGTTTGCCGAAATCATCCGGGCCTGCAAGTCTGCCGGATTGGCTGTGGCCGGGGCTGACCGTCTTAAGGTGGGCGCGGAACTGGCGGTCAAGGATCTGGCCGCGCTGCTTGGGTTTCTGGCCACGCCCGAAGACAGTCTTGCGCTGGCTACGATCCTGAAATCGCCACTGTTCGGGTGGAATGAGCAGGAGCTGTTCGATCTGGCTCATCGGCGAACCGGCCGGTTCCTGTGGCCTGCCCTGCGGGACCGGGCCAGCGAATTCCCTGAAACCATGCGAATCCTGGACGATCTGCGCGGTCAAACCGACTTTCTGCGCCCCTATGATCTGATCGAACGCATCCTGACCCGCCACGGCGGGCGTCGCAAACTGCTCAGCCGCCTGGGTCCCGAAGCCGAAGACGGCATCAACGCACTGCTATCGCAGGCATTGGCCTATGAGCGCACCGATATTCCCAGCCTCACGGGCTTTCTGGTCTGGATCGAAACCGATGATCTGGAAATCAAACGTCAGATGGGCAGCGCCGGAGACATGGTGCGGGTGATGACCGTTCACGGTGCCAAAGGGCTGGAGTCGCCCATCGTCATTCTGCCTGACACCGGACCGCGCAAACCGCCTCAGCCTGGTGAAATCATGATGGTGGGTGATCTGCCCATGTGGCGGGTGAACACCGATCAGATGCCTGAATCGATGGCCGCGGCGCGCGATGGTGCCCGGCAAGCACAGATGAACGAGCGTCTGCGCCTGTTGTATGTGGCGCTGACGCGGGCGGAAAAGTGGCTGATCGTGGCCACTGCCGGCGATTTGGACCGCAATGGCGACAGCTGGTATCAGATGGTTCAGGCCGGTCTGGTTCTGGCCGATGCCGCGCCGCACGCGTTTCACGGCGGCCCCGGATTGCGGCTGGATCACGGCGACTGGACAGCACCTCCCTTGCGACTCGCATCGACACTGGCGCAACAGAGGGTTCCGGCTCCGGGGTTCATTCACCGCCCTGCCCCACCTCCGGTTCGTGCAGTGGAAACGCTTAGCCCCTCGGTCGATCTGGGAGGCGCCAAGGCGTTGCCGGGAGACGCCGGGCTGGAGGAACAGGCCGCCAAGCTGCGCGGCACCCGGATCCATCTGCTGCTGGAGCATCTGCCCCTGTTGACGCCTGCGGATTGGCCGGATGCTGTTGTCCGGCTGTTGCCTGACCTGCCTGCATCAGACCGCACCTTGCTTCTGGACGAAGCCGCTGCGGTCTTGACCGCTCCGGATCTGAAGGATTTGTTTACAACCGAAGCCTTGGTCGAGGTTCCCTTGACTGCTGAAATTCACGGACTCCGGATGCACGGGGTCATCGACCGCCTGATTGTGGCTCCGGGCCGGATCCGGGCGATCGACTTCAAATCCAACATGACGGTTCCTGAAAATGTGCGAACCTGTCCCGACGGGCTATTGCGGCAGATGGGGGCCTATGCCGCGATGCTGGACCGGATTTATCCTGGTCAACACATTGAAACGGAGATCCTTTGGACCCGGACCGCCACCCTGATGGTGCTGCCACACGATCTGGTGACCAATGCCCTGTTTCGCGCGCCGCGTCTTGACGGGACCGATATGGGTTCATAGTTTCCTCTTCCGACACAGATATTCATTCAGGAGCCAGAATATGTCCACCGTTGCCGTCACGGACGCCACCTTTGACGCCGAAGTCAAGAATTCCAAAGTCCCCGTCGTGGTGGATTTCTGGGCCGAATGGTGCGGGCCCTGCAAACAGATCGGCCCGGCTCTGGAAGAGCTGGCCGCTGAATATGGCGACAAGATCAAGATCGCCAAGGTCGATGTCGACAGCAACCCGAACTCCGCTGCTGCAATGGGCGTTCGCGGGATCCCTGCGCTGTTCATCTTCAAGGACGGCCAGGTCGTGTCCAACATGGCAGGCGCCAAACCCAAGGCGGCATTGCAAAGCTGGATTGACGACTCGATCTGAGCCAACTCGTTACAGACAAAACAGGGGCGCCCCGTCACGGGCGCCCTTTTTGCGTGACTGGGGCGGTCCTCTTGTGCCTTTGGCAGTCCGGCTCCATATAGGCAGCCAACGACAGGAGGCAGCATGAGCAACGAGTCATTTCCGGGCTGGCACGGCACCACAATCATCGGTGTCAAAAAGAACGACGAGGTCGTGATTGCAGGCGACGGGCAGGTGTCGCTGGGACAGACCGTGATCAAGGGCACCGCGCGCAAGGTGCGGCGCCTGTCGCCGGGCGGGTTCGGCATCGTGGCTGGATTTGCCGGATCGACCGCCGATGCGTTCACCCTGCTCGAGCGGCTAGAAGCGAAACTGGAAGCGACCCCCGGACAGCTGGCGCGGGCCAGTGTCGAGCTTGCCAAGGACTGGCGCACGGACAAATACCTGCAAAAGCTCGAGGCGATGCTGATCGTATCGGATGGCAAGGACATCTTTGTCATCACCGGAGCCGGCGACGTACTGGAGCCTGAACATGACGTAGCGGCGATCGGATCGGGTGGAAACTATGCGCTCGCCGCCGCGCGCGGCATGATGGACAGTGATCGCACAGCGGAACAGATCGCACGTGACGCCATGGCCATCGCCGCCGATATCTGCGTTTACACCAACGGCAACCTGACCGTGGAGAAGATTTCAAAATGACCGACCTGACCCCCCGCGAAATCGTCAGCGAACTGGACCGGTTCATCATCGGGCAGAAGGACGCCAAACGTGCTGTTGCCGTCGCTCTGCGTAACCGCTGGCGACGCAAACAACTGCCTGACGATCTGCGCGACGAGGTCTATCCCAAGAATATCCTGATGATCGGGCCAACTGGCGTCGGCAAGACAGAGATCAGCCGCCGGTTGGCGAAACTGGCCCGCGCGCCCTTTATCAAAGTCGAAGCCACCAAGTTCACCGAAGTCGGATATGTCGGCCGCGACGTGGAACAGATCGTGCGCGATCTGGTGGACAGCGCCATTGCCCAGACCCGCGATCACATGCGCGACGAGGTCAAGGCCAAGGCCCACAAGGCCGCAGAGGAACGGGTGATCAGCGCCATCGCCGGGGAAGATGCCCGTGAAGGCACGCGCGACATGTTCCGCAAAAAGCTGAAATCCGGCGAGCTGGACGGCACAGAGATCGAACTGGATCTGGCCGACACGTCGAACCCGATGCCGAGCTTTGAAATTCCCGGTCAGCCTGGCGGCAGCATGGGAATGATGAACCTGGGCGACATTTTCGGAAAGGCGTTTGGGGGCCGCACGGTACGCCGAAAGATGACCGTGTCCGAGAGCTATGAAATTCTGATCGGCGAAGAGGCAGACAAGCTGCTGGACGACGAGACCGTAATCCGCTCTGCGCTTGAATCCGTGGAACAGAACGGTATCGTTTTTCTGGACGAAATCGACAAGGTCTGCGCCCGCAGCGATGCACGCGGCGGCGACGTCAGTCGCGAAGGCGTGCAGCGCGATCTGCTGCCGCTGATCGAAGGCACCACCGTCAGCACCAAGCATGGCCCCGTCAAGACCGACCATATCCTGTTCATCGCCTCGGGCGCGTTTCATATCGCCAAACCCAGCGATCTGCTGCCGGAATTGCAGGGCCGCCTGCCGATCCGCGTCGAGCTGCGGGCGCTGACCGAAGACGATTTTGTCCGCATCCTGACCGAAACCGACAACGCGCTGACCCTGCAATACACCGCCCTGATGGGCACAGAACAGGTCGAGGTCGGCTTTACCGAAAACGGGATCGCCGCGCTGGCCAAAATTGCCGCTGATGTGAACCACTCGATCGAGAATATCGGTGCGCGACGGCTTTATACAGTCATTGAACGGGTGTTTGAGGAACTGTCTTTTACTGCGCCGGACCGCGCGGGCGACAAAATCGTCGTGGATGCCGCGTTTGTAGAGGCAAATCTGGGCGAACTGACCCGTTCCACCGATCTGAGCCAATATGTCCTGTAACAACGCGCTGACGGTCCTGAACCGGCAGTGATATCCAAGCTTCGGGGTCTGCCCCATCGGCAACCATCCCGGGCGCACGCCCTGGGTCCCGTGGTGCTGATCGGTTTGGCGCTGGCCTGTATTGCGATGGCGCTCAGTCCGGTTGCCCGGGCCTTGCCAGTGGTCATATTTGCCCTGCGCCTGTTCGGACGAGGGATGGCAGTCACATTGCAGTTGTGGCCATGGCACGCTGGTTCGTGGTTACGCGGGGAAGTGCGTTGCCGATTGTGACGCTCGGATTTACTGTCGGCGAGGCCCGTCTGCCAGTTGCCTTCGTTGCGGCGATGGCGGCGATGGCGGTGATGGATTGGCACCTGTTGTGGCTGGTCGCCGCCATGATCTGCATGTCAGGCGTGCCATGTTTGGATGCCCCCTTCAATGCAAGGATTCTCTGACTTTCTGAGCGTGTGATCGGGTGCGGTCATGTTTCAGGCCTCTCTGGTGCGGCCATGACATGCCGCGGGCCGGTATGGTGATGCGCGGATCGGAGGCCTCATCAAAATTCCGAGCTCGAGCTCGTTGCACGCCACAGGCTTCCCCGTTCCGGATCTAGTCGATCATTTGCCCATACAGATCGTCGTCCTCCTCACATCGCCGACACTCCGGCAGTCTTGGTCAGCAAACCGCGCCAGCCGGATCTCGGTATTCTTCATTTCGAACAAGCATGGCCCAGACCATTCGAGCCATCTTGTTGGCCAGGGCGATGGCGACCAGCATTCGTGGTTTACGAGCCAGCATTCGAGAAAGCCACGAACCTGGCCGACCTCCATCTCGGCCCCGCCAATGCACGACGGACATGGCGCCCACGATCAGCAAGCGCCTGATGTCGCGCTGGCCCATCTTCGACGTGCGGCCAAGTTTCTGCTTTCCGCCGCTTGAGTGCTGCCGGGGAACAAGACCGAGCCAGGCCGAGAAATCGCGAGCCCGGCGGAACTCGCGCAAGTCGGGCGCGAAGGTTGTGATCGCCATGGCGCAAATCGGTCCAACCCCCGGCATCGTCTGAAGCTTGCGCGCGACATCGCTTTCCTTCGCCGCAGCCGCAATGCGGGTGTTCAGATTGTCGATTTCGGCGCTTAGTCCGGCGATCCGGTCGAGGTAGAGCCGCGCCATGTCTCTGACAAGGCCTGGAAGGCTTTTATCTTCTTCGATGCGCACGGCGAGGTGATGGACATTGCCGATACCTTTTCCCAGAACGATACCATGTTCGGCAAGGTGCCCCCGGAGTGCATTCACCAACTGGGTGCGCTGTCCGACAAGCAGATCGCGGGTGCGGAAGAGCATTGCCTGCGCTTGCTGTTCGGCAGTTTTCACCGTGACACCGCGCATCGTCGGGCGCTGCGCGGCCTCGGCGATAGCCTCGGCATCAGCCGCATCGTTCTTTTGGCGTTTTACGAAGGGCTTCACATAGATTGGCGGAATAAGCCGAACCTCATGGCCGTGCCGTGTCAGTTCCCGGCCCCAGTAATGTGCGGTCCCGCAGGCCTCCATTGCCACGACGCACTGCGGCAAACCCGCCATAAACTTCAGAAACTGCGGCCGTGATAACTTCTTGCGAAACAGGACCCTCCCATCCGCCGCAGCTCCGTGAACCTGGAAGACCTGTTTTGCCAGATCAACGCCAACGATGCTAACCTCATCCATGGATGCCTCCTCTTTCTATGGTGACTTCAACATCACCATCTTGGCACATTGCGATGCCGTCGGGTGGGGGCATCCACTCCATCAATATTGACGCTTTTGCTGCGCCGCGGACGTACGCCGCAAAGCATGGCACAGGAATTCTCCAGCCTTGGGATGACCGGTGGCGCGAACTCGGCTTTGCACAATGCATTTCTGGGCTGAATTTACGGCAACGCCCACATCGGCGCGATCGAGGCCATGGCTGCGACAGTGAAGGTTCCGGGCTCGGCCATCGGGCCGGGTATCGCCGGTGTGATGATCGGCAATAGACCTCTGCATGATGAGAGGATTCCCATGGTTTGTTTCGTTTGGTATGGTTTTGGAGAAGTTTCCGGGGGATTTTGATGGATCTGTTCTTGCGAGAAGCGACGGATCGGATCGGGGCAGAAGATGCTCTGGCCAAGATTGATGCGTTGATGGATTGGCGGTCGTTTTCACCCATCCTCAAGCGTGGTCTTGGGCGATCCGGGTTCGGCCCACGAGGGTATGATGCACTGGTCCTGTTCAAGTGCCTGTTGATTGGTCAATGGCACGGTCTTAGCGACCCGAAGCTGGAACGCGCACTGAAGGTTCGTCTGGATTTCATGATCTTTTGCGGGCCTGATCTGCATGCTGCAGTACCGGATGAGACGACCCATTGCCGCTTTCGCAACGCTTTGGTGAAGGGCGGTGTTTATGACGACCTTCTGGCCGAAGTCTGCCGCCAGATCGAAGATCACGGGCTGAAACTCAAGGAGGCTGAGGCCGCGATTATCGACGCGACTTTGGTAGAAAGCGCAGCGCGGCCCCGTACGCATATAGACGCCCCTGAAGATCGTGCCGAGGGCGAGGCATCGGATGATCCGCAGATGCATTTCAGCGCCGATCCCGATGCACGTTGGGTGAAGAAGGGCTCGAAAAGCACGCTTGGTTACAAAGCCTTCGCCCGCACCGACGAGGAAGGCTTTGTCGATCGTATTCACACCAAGCCCGCCAACTGCGCCGAAAGCCCGGAGTTTGGGCACATGATTGAAGGCGCAAAGGCCCAGCGTGTGCTTGCGGACAAGGCCTACGCATCCAGGGCCAACCGTGCCATCCTACGCGGCCAACACCGCGACGGGATCATGAGGAAGGCTGCTCGTAATCGCCCGCTGCGGGCCTCCGAAAAGCGCTTCAACAAAATGATCTCCAAACGCCGGTTTCGGGTGGAGCAATGTTTCGGAACCATGAAGCGCCTCTTTGGGCTGCACCGCGCCCGCTACTTTGGCGTCGACAAAACCCATGCCCAACTGGCGATGGCGGCGATCGGGCAAAACCTGCTCAAGGCTGCAAACAAGATCACCCTCAACCGGCAAACCCTCGCAATCGCATAACCGAACCCCTCAAACGCTCTGTGTCCGCTGAAAAATCAGCGGACCAAAACGAGTGAGCACAGTCCTGAAACCACAAAAAAATGACCCGTTACGCAGACGTCTTGGCAAAGGGCTGGGCCTGGAACGGCAGTTCATTGGGATATCGCTATATTTTCCAATCGCACCGCTGTTGATGCGGATCGGAAGCCGCCGGGCCCGCATCGATCTGGTGATTTAACGTGCGCGTCGCAGATAGACATAGAATGCGCCTTCGCCGCCGTGGCTGGCATGCGCCTCCTGCACCTGCAACACTGCCTGCGCCAGCGGTGCCATTGCCAGCCACAACGGTACATTGCGCCGCAGGATACCCCGCTGTGCCGGGGCTGGCCAGGTTTGAACATCCCGCTTACCCTTGCCTGTGATCACCAGAACCAACCGCCGCCCTTTGGCATGCGAAGACAGCACAAACCGCGTCAACGCCGGGTGGGCGCGATCCAGCGTCATGCCATGCAGATCGATCCGCGCCTCGGGAACCAGTTTGCCGCGTTTCATCCGGCCAAACGCCTTTTTGTCCATCTGAACCGCAGCGTCGGGCAGTCTGATTGTTATCGGTTTGGCCGGTGACGAGGCGGCACGGGGAATCGCTGCGCGGCGGGCCGTTGGTTTGGGCTTGGGCAATGGGCTCGCAGGGACGGCGTTTGGATGCAGTCGGTCCGCCTTTTCAACCACCTTGTACCAAAGGTCGATTTCCTCGGGGGTCAGCCGTCGCCGGGTCATCACACGCCATCCGGATTAAGGGCATAGGCCCGCTGTATGGGCAACAAGACCGCCATCCGGCCCGGATCGCGCAAGCGGCCAGCCGCCAAGCCGGCGTCATCGCCTGTTCCGAAAAACACATCAGCACGCTGAGCGCCCTTGATGGCCGAACCGGTGTCCTGAGCGATCATCAACCGCCGCATCGGGTCGGCCCCGTCTTTTTCCAGCCAAACGGGCACGCCTAACGGAACAAAGGCCGGATCCACCGCGACGCTGCGCATCGCGGTGACTGATCTGTTCATCGCGCCAAGAGGGCCCTGATCGGCGCTGACATTGTCCAATTCTCGAAAGAACACATAGGACGGGTTGTGAAACAGCAACGAACGGCCTTGCTCGGGGTTCTGGCGCACCCAGTTCTTGATAACTTGCGCGCTGACCTGATGTGCCTGGAATAACCCACGCCGGACCAGCTCAACTCCAACCGAGCGATAGGGATGCCCGTTGGCGCCGCCATATCCGACCCGTAGCACCCCGCCACCGGGCAGGCGGATACGGCCAGAGCCCTGTATTTGCAGAAAGAACAGTTCTACAGGGTCATCGACCCAAACAATTTCAAGACCCCGGTTCTCCATCACCCCACTGTTGAGAATATCCTCGCGCGACAGCCAGGGGCTAGCCTCGGCAGCCTCGGGCGGTCTCTTGTACAACGGAAAGCGGAATGCGCCGCCGGGATGGCGCGCACCCCGCAACTCGGGCTCGAAATACCCGGTGAACAGGGCAGGCTTGCCGTCCTCTATCAGAACCGGGCGAAAGAACAGTTCAAAGAATCGCCGGGCACCGGATGGGTCCTGAGACCGGGCTAGGGCGCACAGGGCCACCCAGTCCGGATCCTTTAAATCCGCACATGTGTTTAGGAACACAGACAGCGCGGCAGCATGGTCATCCCGATCCCAGCCGTCCAGATCGTCAAATCCCAGGATCTGATGGGTGGTATCTGCCGCCGCCGAACTGAGCATCGTGACCGCCCCCGCCAGAACCGCCGCGCGCAGCGCTGCAATCATGCGTCCGTGGCGACAAGAAGCCAGTTGGGGTCATCCGCACCCATGACACGGGCAAAGGTCCAGGTGTCCTTTTGCCGCTTGATCTGCGACGGACTGCCTTCGATGATATCGCCGCCTTTGTCGCGTACAACCGAGGTCAGTTCGCCGACGAACCGCATAGTGATCTCGGCGCGGTTGGTATCTTTGTCAAACCTGACATCCTGCAGCGAGGTTTCGCGCACACCGACAAATTCGGCCTCGATCTTCAGGCCCTGATCCTCGCGCGCTGACACCACATCGACAAAAGTCTCAAAAACGTCTTCGGCCAAGAAGGGCTGAATATCGTCCAGGTTGCCACGCTCAAAGCCCATCACGATCATCTCATAGGCTCCGCGCGCACCCTGCACGAACTGACCGACGGAAAATGACGGTTCGATCCGTTTCATCGCAGCCAGTTCCTGCGCCTGCGGGCTGTCCTCGGGTACGTGATCGGTAATGTCATGGTCAGGTCCGCCTTCGATCACCTCGAAACCCGGGCGCTCACTTTTTTGCGACGGCTTGGGAATCGGGGGCTTTTCGAATCCATCACGCGTACCCAGAACGCTTTTCAGGCGCAGGATCAGGAAGATGGCGATGCCTGCCAGCACCAAAAGCTGGATAATGGGCGAATTCATTTGGACCTCGTGGATGAGATGGGCTTTGTAAGCTGTGTCTATGGCCCTTATGTAGGTGCCGGGCGGGGTCAAGTCTACCGTCCGGCGCAAGAGAAAGGAAAGACGCAATGTACCTGTTCCTGGCGTTCCTCATGGTTCCGCTGATCGAAATCGCGCTGTTTATTCAGGTCGGCGATCTGATCGGGCTGTGGCCGACCCTTGCGATTGTAATTTTGACCGCCGTGCTGGGTACCTGGCTGGTGCGCACTCAGGGCAGGATCGCGATGGGTCAATTGCGGTCTTCCTTCTCGGAGTTGAACGATCCGACCGAACCTTTGGCGCACGGGGCGATGATCTTGCTGTCCGGGGCTTTACTTCTGACGCCGGGGTTTTTTACCGATGCTGTGGGCTTTGCGTTGCTGGCCCCGCCGGTACGCAACGCAATGTTCCACTATTTGCGAGCCCGCGTGGTGGTCCGCGACTTTCAGATGGGTCCACGCCCGGCACGCAGCCGCACGGCAGACGTGATCGATGGGGAGTTCGAAGAGGTGTCGCCCGAGACCGACCCGCGAGCAGGGCCATCGGGTTGGGTCGATCCGCCCAAGCGCCATTGAGATGAGCCCACCAAGCTGCTAAGCAGCGGCCAAATCTGAACGAGGAGAGATCGCATGTCGGAAAACGGCGCAGCAGGGGCAAATGGCAACGAGCAGCCCCCGCAAATCAAGATGAATATCCTGGGGCAGTTCGTGCGCGACCTGTCGTTTGAAAACGTGATGGCACAAAAAGGTGCCACGGGCGAAATTCAGCCCAATATCAATGTCCAGGTCAACCTGGACGCCAAAAAGCGCGCGGCCGAGCACCAGTTCGAAGTCTCTATCAAGCTGAATATCGATTCCAAATCCAAAGCCGACAACGATCAGCTGTTTCTGCTGGAAATCGAGTATTGCGGCGTTTTCCACGTCGAGGGCGTGCCGGAAGAACAACTGCATCCGTTCCTGATGATCGAATGCCCGCGCATGCTGTTTCCGTTCCTGCGCCGCATTGTCAGCGATGTAACGCGCGATGGCGGCTATCCGCCGTTAAACCTGGAAAATATCGATTTCGTCCAGATCTATCGTGCCGAGCTGGCACGTCGCCAAGGCGAACAAGGCGGTCAAACCGCCAACGCCTGATATCTGTGTGCGCCTGACCCGCTCAGGCGCGCCACAGGGCTTTTTCGCCCAGCTTTTCCACAAAAATCTCATGTGCCGTACGTTCGGCCTGTGTCAGACGGGGGGGCAAGGGGATTGATCGTAGTGCAGGGCGCCAGTTGTCATCGCTCACCTCCTCCGAGCCGGACGAGCCCGCCGACAGCGCAAAATCCGGTTGCCGCCCGCCGATCAATTCCAAATAGACCTCGGCCAGAATTTCCGAGTCCAACAACGCCCCATGCAAGGTCCGGGACGCGTTGTCGATATTGAACCGACGGCACAGCGCATCCAACGAGGCGGGCGAACCGGGAAACCGTTTGCGCGCAATGGCAAGTGTGTCGATTGCCTGTTCCCAGGGCAATTGAGGCAGCTTTATCCAACCCAGCTCGGCATTCAAGAATTTCATGTCAAAGGCCGCGTTGTGGATCACCAGTTTGGAATCCTTGACGAAATCCAGAAACGCCTGCCCAATCTCTGCGAATTTAGGCTTGTCGCGCAGGAAATCATCGCCCAAACCATGCACTTCAAATGCCTCTTGCGGCATTGAACGTTCCGGGTTGATGTATTGGTGATAGGTCCGCCCGGTGGCGACATGGTTCATCAGCTCTACGGCCCCGATCTCGACAATGCGATCCCCGGATTCCGGATCGAACCCGGTAGTTTCCGTATCCAGCACAATCTCACGCATCTGCCTGCCTCGCTCTGATCTGGTTTACGATATCCTGCACCTGCTCGCGCGCATGGTCTATGCTGTCTGTCACGATCACAAAATCAGAACGGGCGCGCTTTTCGGCATCGGGCATCTGTTTGCTTTTGATCAATTCAAACTGCTCACGGCTCATTGTGCCGCGTTCCAGCACACGGCGTCGCTGTATTTCGGGGGGGGCGGTCACACAGGCGACCGCATCCATTGCAGCGTCGCCTCCGGTTTCAAACAACAGGGGTATATCAAAGACCAGGATGTCTGCGGTGGCGCGTGCCTTGAACGCCGCACGGTCCTGCGCGACCAAAGGATGTACAATCGCCTCGATCTGGGCAAGGGCACCGCATGTTTCTGCAATGATCCGTTTCAATTCAGTACGATCCACCATCCCGTCCCGAACCGCTGTGGGAAAAGCTCGCTTCAATGGTTCAGCCGCCGCGCCGCCAGGGCCATACAGCCTATGCACCGCCGCATCCGCATCCCACAATTCACACCCAAGATCGACAAACATGCGTCCCGTGGTGCTTTTGCCCATGCCGATGGAACCGGTCAGCCCCAGGCTAAACCTCATCGCAGGGCGGCCTCGCGGGTAGCTTCATCGACAGTGGGGCGATGGCCAAACCAACGTTCAAAGGCCGGAACAGCCTGATGCAGAAGCATGCCCAACCCATCCACCGTAATGCAGCCTGCCTGTTCCGCAACCGTCAGAAGCCGGGTTCTGAGCGGCGAATACACCAGATCGGTCACCACGGTTCCTTTTTGCAACCCGTCCAGAGGCACGCGCAGGTCCGGCTGACCCGACATGCCCAACGAGGTGGTATTGACCACCAACGCGGCATCCTCCAACACATTGCCTGCCTGAACCCAGTCGACCACCCGCACCCTCTGTCCAAAATCGTCCCGCAGACGCTCGGCGCGCGCCCGTGTCCGGTTGGTCAGAATGATTTCGCGCACGCCTGCATCCGACAGCGCGGCAATCACCGCCCGGGCCGCGCCCCCGGCACCCAGCACCACAGCGGGTCCGGCCTGTGGATCCCAGGTCGGTGCGCCATTGCGCAAGTTTTCGAGGAATCCGTAACCGTCTGTATTATCGGCATGAATTGTACCGTCTTCACGGAAAACAAGTGTATTTGTGGCGCCAATCAGGGTTGCCCGGTCGGTGATCTTGTCCGCGATATCCATCGCGTCTTCCTTGTGGGGCACCGTCACGTTGACGCCCACGAACCCCATCAGGGGCAAGCTGCGGACCACCCGTTCCAAATTGTCACGGGTGACGTCCATGGGGATATAGAACCCCCGTATCCCGTAGGTGCCCAGCCAGTGGCGATGGAGCTGGGGTGACCGCGAATGCGCGATGGGCGATCCAATCACTCCAGCCAAAGGAATTCGCGTTTCGGTCATTGTTCAATTACCCCCCGCAGCGTCAGAAAATTCAGCAGTTCCAATAGGGGCATACCCAAAACATTAAAATAGTCGCCGTCAATAGAACTGAACAGACGCACACCCTCTTCTTCCAGCTTGTAAGCCCCGACGGTGTGACGGATACTATCCCAGTTCCGTTTAACATAATTCTCGAGATATGTATTGGTCGCTGCACGCATCCGCAGTCTGACCTGTCCCATGTGACGCCAGATCGGCTGACCGTCCTGACAGATCACAGCCGCTGATAGCAACATGTGTTTTTGTCCGCACATATCGGTCAACTGGCGCAGCGCTTCTTGGGGCGTAGCCGGTTTGGACAGCATTCTCCCAGAAAACTCCAACACCTGATCGCAGCCGATCACCATGGCGCCGGGGTGTTTATTGCTGATCTTGCGCCCCTTCATCTCGGCCAGGGCGTCAGCAATATCACGTGGCTTTGCCTGTTCCGCTATCAGCGCAGATTTTACCATCTCTTCATCAACACGCGGTACCTGCACTTCAAACGCAACCCCCGCATTCTGCAGCAACTGCGCACGAATGGTGGAGCCAGATGCAAGGATGACGGGGACAGACATGTGGAAAACCGCGTGTGCAAGTGATGGATCAATACGGGACGACTTGTAGGGGTTTTGCCCGTCCACGCAAGTCCCGGGATATCCGGGCATTTTCACCTGCCGCCATGGGTTTCATACAGCCGGGATAAGGACAACTCCAAACCCCGACATAATGAATTGAAAATCATGTTATTCCCGACTTATCCTCAGTCTTGTCAGGAATATTTTATACCTAACATATTGAATTATAGTATTTTTTATATTTAGACACCGGAAAAAAGGAATTTTTCCTAACAGTCCGACCTCTTGTGGAGAACCAGCGGCACAAGTGAATAATCCACTGTTTGGTGTGATGCCTACAAAACCATCTATCTATCTTCTTATATATTTTTTTATTAGTAAGACCCGGTACAGAACTGAGAACCCTATGACTGATTTCCTGATTACCCTCTATCCCTGGACCAAAGCCCTTCATATCATGTCGGTGATCACGTGGATGGCAGGGCTGTTTTACCTTCCACGGCTGTTTGTTCATCACGTGGAACAGACCGGAACGTCCAGTGAGATGGCAGCCGTGTTTGAGATGATGGAAGTCAAGCTGCTTCGGCTGATCATGAATCCTGCCTTTGTTGCCACCTGGCTGTTCGGGTTGTGCCTGGTTTTTACCCCCGGTATTGTCGACTGGTCCCAGATCTGGCCATGGACCAAAGCCATAGCGGTTTTGGTTATGTCCTGGTTTCATCATTGGCTGGGGTGGCGTCGCAGGGATCTGATGAACGGCACCAACACGTGGTCAGGGCGTCAGTTTCGCATGATGAACGAACTGCCAACGGTTCTGATGGTAGTCATTGTTCTGTCGGTGGTTATCCGCTTTTGAACAGCGTTTGACATCAGGCCTTACTTTGTCTAATAAACACGATATCTGCCCGTCCGGGCATGACTGTTTCCCACTCTATATTGCACGCACCCGGCGCCAATCGGCTGCAGACAGGCAGTTACAATTATGACCGTTGAAAAGTTAAATCTCTCTGATCTCAAGGCAAAAAGTCCAAAAGACTTGCTCTCGATGGCCGAGGAACTCGAGATCGAGAATGCCTCCACCATGCGCAAGGGCGACATGATGTTCCAGATTCTACGCGAGCGCGCAGATGAAGGATGGGAGGTTTCGGGCGACGGTGTGCTCGAAGTATTGCAGGACGGTTTCGGTTTCCTACGGTCGCCCGAAGCGAACTATTTGCCCGGTCCGGACGATATCTATGTTTCACCCGAAATGATCCGTCAGCACAGCTTGCGGACCGGCGATACGATCGATGGTGTCATGAAAGCGCCTGACGATAATGAGCGGTATTTTGCGCTGATCAATGTCACGCAGATCAATTTTGAGGAGCCGGAGAAGGCCAAGCACAAGATTGCCTTCGATAACCTGACGCCCCTGTATCCGGATGAACGTCTGAATATGGAAGTCCAGGATCCCACGATCAAGGATCGCACAGCCCGTATCATCGATCTGGTTGCACCGATTGGTAAAGGTCAGCGGTCGCTGATCGTAGCCCCGCCGAGAACCGGTAAGACGGTAATATTGCAGAACATCGCCAATTCGATCGAAAAGAACCATCCGGAATGCTACCTGATTGTTTTGCTGATCGATGAACGACCTGAGGAAGTTACCGACATGCAGAGGTCGGTTAAGGGTGAGGTGGTATCCTCGACCTTTGACGAACCTGCGACACGGCATGTGGCGGTTAGCGAAATGGTAATTGAAAAAGCCAAACGTTTGGTCGAACACAAACGAGATGTAGTAATTCTTCTGGATTCAATCACCAGACTTGGTAGGGCATTCAACACGGTTGTCCCTTCGTCAGGGAAAGTTCTTACGGGCGGCGTTGACGCCAATGCGTTGCAGCGCCCCAAGCGGTTCTTTGGCGCGGCGCGAAACATCGAAGAAGGTGGCTCGCTGACCATCATTGCTACGGCTTTGATCGACACCGGGAGCCGGATGGACGAAGTGATTTTCGAAGAATTCAAAGGGACCGGCAACTCTGAAATTGTTCTCGATCGCAAGATCGCGGACAAGCGGGTGTTCCCGGCGATTGACATCCTGAAGTCGGGTACACGAAAAGAGGATCTCCTGGTCGACAAGGTGGATCTTCAGAAGACTTTCGTGCTACGCCGGATCCTGAACCCGATGGGAACCACGGACGCCGTCGAGTTCTTGATTTCGAAGTTGAAGCAAACCAAATCAAACAGCGATTTCTTCGATTCTATGAATACCTGACACAGGTCCTGTCTGACGGGGTTTTTCCATGGATACCATTTTTGCTTTGGCCAGCGCCCAGGGCAAGGCAGGAGTGGCAGTCATTCGTGTGTCTGGCCCCATGGCTTTGGCCACGGCGCAATCCTTGTGTTCCGGAGGTCTTCCGGCCCGTGGCATGTCGCTGCGTACCCTTCGCGATAGCACAGGAAACCAGTTGGATGACGCACTGGTTCTGACTTTCTCAGCACCGGCTAGCTTCACTGGCGAGGATGTGGTCGAATTGCATCTCCATGGCAGTGTTGCGGTGGTGTCGTCGGTTTTACGGGTGTTATCCGATTTCAAAGGACTCAGATTGGCGGAACCCGGGGAGTTCACCCGTCGGGCAATGGAAAACGGGAGGTTAGATCTCTCTCAGGTTGAAGGTCTTGCCGATCTGATTGATGCCGAAACAGATGCTCAGCGGCGGCAGGCACAGAGGGTTCTGGCTGGACAATTAGGCGACTTGGCAGAATCCTGGCGTCAAGATCTGATACGCGCGGCGTCATTGATTGAAGCCACAATTGATTTTGCGGATGAGGATATCCCCGAAGACGTTACGCCGGAGGTCAGAATTTTGATCGATAGGGTGCAACATGACTTGATCCGTGAGACTGCTGGCGTTGTGATCGCCGAGCGCATCCGCTCCGGATTTGAAGTTGCGATTATTGGCCCCCCAAACGTTGGAAAATCAACATTGCTCAACGCTTTGGCAGGGCGTCAGGCGGCGATCACGTCCGAATATGCTGGCACTACGCGTGATGTAATCGAAGTTCGGATGGAACTATCGGGGCTTGCCGTTACCTTTCTGGATACAGCTGGTTTGAGGGAAACCACTGATATCATTGAAGATATGGGAATTTCTTTAGCTCTAGACCGAGCGGAACGTGCGGATCTTCGGGTTTTCCTGGCGGATTCAAAAGAAGAGCTGGGTGTTTGTTTTAAGGGTGGTGATATTTTAGTGCACCCCAAAGCAGATATGCGTCTGGATAAGATCGATTCCGTCTCGGGGATCACAGGTGAAGGACTGAGCGAGCTTGTGGATCGTATAGCGGCCGTACTCAAGGACCGATCAATTAGTGCAGGGCTGGCGACACGTGAACGCCATAGGATTGCCATGGAGCGGGCCAAGGAATCGCTTGAAGCGGCGTCTCTATTTCTCGATGCTGGGACCAATCAATACGAGATCGCTGCGGAAGAAATGAGAGTAGCGATTAGATCCCTTGAATCGTTGGTTGGGCGAGTCGATG
The DNA here is from genome assembly GCF_000473225.1 of Sedimentitalea nanhaiensis DSM 24252. Classification (GTDB taxonomy): domain Bacteria; phylum Pseudomonadota; class Alphaproteobacteria; order Rhodobacterales; family Rhodobacteraceae; genus Sedimentitalea; species Sedimentitalea nanhaiensis. Next base: position 2,495,685 of record NZ_KI421509.1, on the reverse strand, counting down.
TAGAGAACTTGCTGGACGAGATCTTTTCCAGCTTCTGTTTGGGTAAGTAAGGAGTGTTTCACGTGAAACATTGTGACGTGATCGTTATCGGAGGCGGGCATGCAGGGTGCGAAGCTGCACATGCCGCAGCGCGGATGGGTGTCAAAACCGCGTTGATCACGTTGAAACGTGAGGGGATAGGTGTCATGTCTTGCAATCCCGCCATTGGAGGGCTGGGAAAAGGGCATCTGGTTCGGGAGATTGATGCCCTGGACGGGGTAATGGGGCGGGTTGCTGACAAGGCAGGTATTCAGTTTCGTCTCTTGAATCGGAGAAAAGGCCCGGCAGTCCAGGGACCGCGTGCACAAGCCGACCGGAAGATCTATCGCGAGGAAATGCTGAGCGAAACCGAATGTCGGATTGGATTGGAAATTCTTGAAGGGGAGGTGATCGACCTGCTCATGCAGGGAGATCGGGTCTGTGGAGTTGTCCTGGCAGACGGGTGTGAAATTTCTGCGGACGCTGTAATTCTAACAACCGGAACATTTTTGCGGGGGGTCATTCATATTGGCAATATCGCTCGCGCCGGCGGTCGATTGGGGGACAGACCTTCGGTGCTTTTGGCTCAGAGGTTGGAGACTTTCGGCTTGCCGATGGGCCGATTGAAGACCGGAACTCCACCGAGATTGGATGGCCGTAGCATCGATTGGTCCGGTTTGGAAATGCAGCCGGGAGACGAAAATCCCGTGTTATTTTCGTTTCTTTCCAAATCGGTTAGTGCACGTCAGATTGAGTGTGGGATTACGCATACAAACAGTCAAACACATGATATAATAGAGAAAAACCTAAATCGTTCGGCAATGTATGGGGGGCATATTGACGGCATCGGCCCCAGATACTGTCCGTCCATAGAAGATAAGATTGTCCGTTTCTCCGAGAAAGAGTCGCACCAGATCTTTCTTGAACCCGAAAGCTTGAGTGACCACACCATATATCCCAACGGAATTTCCACGTCATTGCCCGTGGAAGTACAGGAGGCTTATGTACATTCGATCAAGGGCTTGGAACGGGCTGAAATTCTACAGCCCGGATATGCCATTGAGTACGATTTTATCGACCCCAGATCTCTGAGACCAAGCTTAGAGCTAAAGGATGTACAAGGGCTGTTTTTGGCTGGGCAAATAAACGGAACGACGGGCTATGAAGAGGCGGCTGCACAAGGGTTGGTCGCAGGATTGAATGCCGCTCATATAGTTCGTGGAAAAGAGGCTATCGTGTTTGGACGATCTAACAGCTACATTGGGGTTATGATTGACGATCTCACATCGCGAGGGGTTAGCGAGCCTTATCGGATGTTCACATCACGCGCCGAATTCCGACTGTCGCTGCGTGCGGACAATGCGGATCAACGGTTGACGAAGCTTGGATTGGACCTTGGGTGCATTGGGGAAGACAGAAAAGCTATTTTTCTAGAAAAGATGGAACAACTAGATCGTGCAAAGTCCATTCTGTCTACCACTACATATACGCCAACTCAGTTGAATGCGGCGGGTATTGGTGTCAGTCAAGATGGGAAGCGGCGCACGGGCCTGGACGTCCTGGCATTTCCGAACGTTCATGTTGAAGATCTTCAAAGTTTGATACCCGAACTCTGCGATATGGCGCCCGCGATCCGGGTTCAAGTTGAATATGATGCGCTCTATGCGACTTATATCAGCCGACAGGCCAATGACGTGGATGCATTGAAACGGGACGAAAGGCACGCGATCCCCAGTGATTTTGATTTCGCTTCCATTATCGGGTTGTCCAACGAATTGAAGCAGAAATTGGTTGGTGCCCGACCGACGAGCCTCGCCCAGGCAGCTCGTATCGACGGAATGACACCCGCCGCGTTGGCTTTGATTCTTGCGAGATTGAAGCGCGGGAATAGGGCGATCCGAGCGTGACCGGTCTAATCGATCTTCCGGATGGGGTATTGAATGTTTCACGTGAAACACTCGAGCGGTTGCATATATTGGAATCTCTTGTCCAGAAGTGGAACCCAAAGATAAATTTGGTATCCCGCAACAGTTTAGAAGAGTTTTGGATGCGGCATATTGTAGATTCGATCCAGGTTTTCCGCATAGCCGAGGCAGATGGAAAGTGGGTAGATCTGGGCAGTGGCGGAGGGTTTCCAGGCCTGGTCGTGGCGATAATGGCCGCGTGTGAGCGCCCTGAGACCCATGTGACCCTGATTGAAAGCGATCAGCGCAAGTGTGCCTTTTTACGGACAGCGGTTCGAGAAATGGGGATAACCTGTCGGGTATTGGCTGAAAGGATTGAACAAGCAACGCCGCAGCAAGCTCGAATTCTATCCGCAAGGGCACTGACGGATTTGAATGGACTTCTCGGCTATGCAGATCGCCATTTGTGCGCGGGAGGCATTGCATTGTTCCCGAAGGGGGTCACCTGGAAAAAAGAGGTTGACGACGCCCGTAGGTCATGGCGTTTCGAGGTTGAAACGATTAACAGCATGACAGAAGCTGGGTCTGTAATTTTGAATATCACAGGAGCATCGCGTGTCTGATCGTCCGCACTCACATGGTGTGCAAATCATTGCGGTGGCCAACCAAAAAGGGGGCGTAGGTAAAACTACCACGTCGATAAACTTGGCTGCCGCGCTTGCGGAGATTGGGAAACGAGTGCTGGTCGTCGACCTTGATCCGCAAGGTAACGCATCGACTGGTTTGGGTATTGAAGTGGCGGATCGAAAGCTTACGGCATACGAATTGTTAGTGGGCGATATTGCGCTAAAGGATGTAATTCTAAAAACCGATGTTCAGAACTTATCAATTATTCCGGCCACGGTCGATCTGAGTTCGGCGGATATCGAATTGATTTCAAACAAGAATCGAAGCTCTCTTCTTAAGCGCGCTTTGCGCCAGGCTGCAATGGATGATTTTGAGTGGGATTACATCCTGATTGATTGTCCGCCGTCGCTGAGCTTGCTGACGGTGAATGCAATGGTCGCCGCGCATTCCGTGTTGGTGCCTTTGCAAAGTGAATTCTTTGCGCTTGAGGGTCTATCGCAATTGATGCTGACGATGCGCGAAGTGCGCCAAACCGCCAATGCAGAGTTGCGCATCGAGGGAATCGTGCTGACAATGTACGATAGGCGCAATAATCTTTCGCATCAGGTGGAGCAGGATGCTCGTGAAAACCTGGGTGAATTGGTTTTTCGGACACTGATCCCGCGGAACGTGCGATTGAGCGAGGCACCATCCTTTGCGATGCCGGTGCTCAGCTATGACGGTGCGTCCCAGGGAGCCAGGGCATACAGAGAACTGGCACAAGAAATATTGAGCAACCACAAACAGATGGCTGCATGAGGAGGGCACAGAATGGACAAGAGAACAAAGCCTCGCGGTCTGGGGCGCGGATTGTCGGCGTTGATGGCAGATGTAACGCTGGAGCCGGAAGCACAACACGACAGCCGTCGTAGCCCGGACATTCTGGTACCAATCGAAAAATTGGTGGCCAATCCAAATCAGCCGCGCCGCACATTCGTGCAGGACGATCTGGATGATCTGACGGCTTCGATCAAAGAAAAGGGTGTTCTACAACCGCTCATCGTGCGGCCAAGCGCGAACGGAATGTACGAAATTGTGGCTGGAGAACGCCGCTGGCGTGCTTCGCAGCAGGCCCAGTTGCATGAAATCCCGGTTCTCGTGCGGGAGTTTGACGATGTCGAGGTGCTTGAAGTAGCGATCATCGAAAACATCCAGCGTGCCGATTTGAATGCCATGGAAGAGGCGGCGGGCTATCGTCAGTTGATGGAGAATTTCGGACATACGCAGGAAAAATTGGCAGAAGCACTGGGTAAGAGCCGCAGTCATATTGCGAATCTGATGCGGTTGCTGAACTTGCCCGCAGATGTTCAGACTTTGGTACGGGATGGGAAACTGTCCGCAGGTCATGCGCGGACGCTAATCACGGCGCCAAACCCTTCGGACCTGGCTCGGGCGATTTTGCAGGGCGGATTGTCTGTGCGGGCCACCGAGGCGTTGGTCAAGAAACAGATGAATCCGACTTCCCGCTTTCCAAAGATCAAAACGAAACCGGTCGAAAAAGATGCTGACACTAAGGCGCTTGAAGGCGATCTGTCAGCTAACTTGGGGATGAAAGTGTCGCTTGCGCACAAGCCGGGGCAAGAAGCGGGTGAATTGACGATCAAATACGCGTCTCTGGACGATCTGGATACGCTGTGCCGTTTGCTTAGTAACGCCTAATCAGTCAGAAATTCTGACGTTATTGCGTTTAAGATCATAAACCCTTGTTTTTTAACAATTATACGGTCTCCAAAATCTGAAATCATGCCCAGATCGACCAGCGACTTCCGAGTCGCCATGTTCAGTTTCCGCCCAGACAAATCCTCATAGCGCTTGACGTCTATGCCTGAAGTCAAACGTAAACCCATCATCAGGTACTCTTCGGCCCGCTCAAGCCCAGACAATGGCTGGCGCAGGCAATCTCCGTTTCCCGTCGCGACGGCCTTCAACCAATCTTGAGGCCCGCGGTAGCATTCGGTGGCATAGCGAGAACCGTCCAAGGTTAAACGTCCATGAGCCCCGGGTCCGATCCCGGCATAGTCGCCGCCCTGCCAGTAGATCAGATTATGCCGGGATTCCGCGCCGGGGCGGGCATGATTGGACACTTCGTACATCGGCAATCCGTGTAAATCGCACAATTCCTGAGTCACTTCGTACATATCGGCGGATAGATCGTCGCCAGGCAAGCCACGCAGCGTTCCCGCAGCGAAACGGTCGCCAAAGGCGGTCCCGGATTCGATGGTCAACTGGTATAGTGAAAGATGATCCAGGGTCATTGACAGCGCTTCGGTCAATTCGGAGCGCCATTGATCCAGCGTTTGGTCTTGGCGTGCATAGATCAGATCGAAACTGACCCGGTTGAAACAGGCACGGGCGATATCAAAGGCCGTGCGCGCTTCGGCTACACTGTGGATCCGGCCAAGACGGCGCAAATCGGTATCGTTCAGGGCCTGTACACCCATCGAGATGCGATTGATGCCCGCATCGCGAAACCCGGAAAATCGACCGGCTTCGACCGACCCTGGATTGGCCTCCAGTGTGATCTCGATGTCATTGCCAAATGTCCAGTGTTTGCCAGCGGCCTGAATAATCGCGGCAACTGTGTCGGGCTCCATCAGGCTGGGTGTGCCCCCGCCGAAAAAGATCGACCGCAAGACCCGGTTTGGTGTCTGGGCGGCGACACGGTTCAGCTCGGACAGGTAAGCGGCCATCCATTCGGAGTGATCGATTTGCCGCGACACGTGGCTGTTAAAGTCGCAATAGGGGCATTTGGCCTGACAGAACGGCCAATGGACATAGAGGCCAAAGCCCCCTTGTTGCCAATCCTCAACCAAAACAGCCGGCGACGAATTGTTCGACAGCCTTGGCTCGGTGGCTGATCCGGTTCTTTTCCCAACGATCCATCTCGCCGAACGTCACGTCATACCCTTCAGGTACAAAAATCGGGTCATAGCCATGTCCCCGATCGCCGCGCATCGGCCAGATGACATGGCCGGGCATCACGCCGGGAAATACCTCGTCATGGCCGTCGGGCCAGGCCAGAACTAGCGTACAGCAGAACCGGGCGATACGAGGGTGGGGGGCGTATACGGCTTCCAACTCGTCATGGGTGCGCTGCATTGCCATCACAAAATCGCGCCCGCCGGCAGTCGCGGCCCAATCTGCCGTATAGACACCAGGCGCCCCGCCAAGGGCGTCAATCTCGATACCGGAATCATCGGACAGGGCAGGCAGACCGGTGGCTCTGGCGGCGGCGTGGGCCTTGATCCTGGCATTGCCGACAAAGGTGGCTTCCGTCTCTTCCGGTTCGGGCAGATTCATTTCACCGGCGCCGATTACTGAAACGCCATGGGGTTTCAGTAAATGGGCCATCTCTTCCAGTTTGCCCGCGTTATGCGTGGCTATCAGAAGCCGGTCGCCGGTGAATTTGCGCGTCATGTCGCCGCCTGTTGCGCCGATACCAGTTCCCCGACACCCTTTTCCGCCAGATCCATCAATTTGTTCATCTGGTCGCGCGAAAATACAGAGCCTTCGGCAGACATCTGCACTTCGATCAGCTTGCCCGATCCTGTCATGATGAAATTGCCGTCGACTCCGGCTTCGCTGTCCTCGGGATAGTCCAGATCCAACACCGGCTGACCGGCATAGATGCCACAGGATACCGCCGCGACCGGATCGACCAGAGGATCGCTGATCACGTCGCCCGCTTTCATCAGCTTGTTGACGGCCAGGCGCAATGCGACCCAACCGCCAGTGATCGACGCACAGCGGGTTCCGCCATCGGCTTGCAGCACATCGCAGTCTACCGTGATCTGGCGTTCGCCAAGGGCAACACGGTCCACGCCGGCCCGCAGCGCACGGCCGATCAGGCGCTGGATCTCCACGGTGCGACCGCCTTGCTTTCCGGCGGCCGCCTCGCGCCGCATTCGGGTGTTGGTTGCGCGCGGCAGCATACCGTATTCCGCAGTGACCCAGCCCAACCCGGAGCCCTTGATAAAGGGCGGTACACGGTCTTCGATTGTGGCGGTGCACAGAACATGGGTGGCCCCGACCTTGATCAGGCAAGAGCCTTCGGCGTGTTTCGTGAATCCCGTTTCGATTGAAACGGCGCGCATTTCGCTTAGATCTCGTCCAGAAGGTCGCATAGAAATTCCTTTGTGTGTCCGGGCCGCAATATCGTCCCACCGACCAATGATGCAACCCCGATTGACCTTTGTCGCCTGTGGACTTTAATGCCGATCCGGCCAAGGATGATGTACATGAACGGTGCCACAAAAATTCTTGACGAAATGAACGACCGCTCGCGCGAGGTGTTCCGTCTTGTTGTCGAGTCGTATCTGAACACGGGCGATCCGGTTGGCAGCCGGACGCTGACCCGAACGCTGAGCGAAAAGGTCAGCGCCGCCACGATCCGCAATGTCATGCAGGATCTGGAATATCTGGGCCTGCTGAACAGCCCGCATGTCAGCGCCGGACGAATCCCGACGCAGATGGGGTTGCGGATGTTTGTCGACGGATTGCTCGAGGTTGGCGATCTGGATGCGTCGGACCGCCAGAAACTGGACGATACCCTGCAGCGCAATAGTCCGGATGTCGGTGGGATGCTCGACCGGTTGGGATCGGCTCTTTCGGGTGTGACCCACGGCGCGTCACTGGTTCTGACCCCCAAACACGAAGCCGCCATTCGCCATATTGAATTCGTTTCTCTGGCACATGACCGCGCGCTGGTGGTCATCGTGTTTTCGGATGGTCATGTCGAAAACCGCCTGTTCACGCCGCCGATGGGGCAAACTCCGAGTTCGATGCGTGAAGCGGCGAATTTTCTGAATGCGCTGATCGAGGGCAAAACCCTGACCGAAGTGCGCCGCACGATCCAGAATGAAATTCGGCAACGACGGCGTGAAATCGATGATCTGGCCAGCCAGATGGTCGAAAGCGGGCTGGCAGTCTGGGAGGGCGATGGCGAAGAAGCGGACCGTCTGATTGTGCGCGGCCGGGCGAATCTGTTGGGCGGCGAAGATGACGACCGCGAGCTCGAGCGCATTCGCACGCTGTTTGACGACCTCGAACGCAAACGCGATATCGCCGATTTTCTTCAGTTGACCGAAGAGGGCGAAGGTGTGCGCATTTTTATTGGCTCGGAGAACAAACTTTTCTCACTTTCGGGTTCCTCTTTGGTGGTGTCTCCCTATATGAACTCTGATCGAAAGATCATTGGCGCGGTGGGTGTGATTGGCCCGACGCGCCTGAATTACGGGCGGATTGTGCCGATTGTGGACTACACGGCGCAGCTGGTGGGACGGCTCTTATCCGACCGCAGTTAGAGGTGAAGAATGGCAGACCCCAAGAACGACGATTTTCTGGATGATCTGGCGGCTATGGAAGCCGAAGAACAGGCCGAAGAACAGGCCGAACTGGAACCTGAGGCAATCGAGGTAGATTCGCTGCGCGCCGAGCGTGACGAATACCGTGATCGCTATATGCGCGCGCTGGCCGAGGCTGAAAATGCGCGCAAGCGCTCGGATCGTTCGCGGCGCGAGGCCGAGCAATATGGCGGCAGCAAGCTGGCGCGCGATGTGCTGCCGGTCTACGATAACATGAAGCGCGCGCTGGAAACGATCACCGACGAACAGAAGCAGGCCTCCGCTGCTTTTATCGAAGGTATCGAGTTGACCATGCGCGAACTGGTCAATGTTTTCGGCAAACACGGTATCCAGGTGATTGCGCCCGCGGTCGGCGATCGGTTCGATCCGCAGATGCATGAGGCGATGTTCGAAGCTCCGGTGCCAGGTACAAAATCCGGGGATATCATTCAGGTGTCCGCCGAAGGGTTCATGTTGCATGACCGTCTGTTGCGTCCGGCGCAGGTCGGGGTGTCCTCAACGCCTGCGTCCTGAGCAAAGCGCGCAGACAGCTCGCAAACCCATGTCCTGCAAAAAATCAGGATCGAGCCGCCTCTTTCAGTTTGTAGATCAGGTCCAACGCCTGTTTTGGCGACAATTCATCCGGGTGAATGTCGTGTAACAGATCCAGCGCGGGCGAAGGTTTGACCGCCACTGGCGGCGGCGGTGCGGTCGAGAACAACGGCAGATCTTCGATCAGCGCTTTCTGCGTCGCACCGCCCTCGCGTTCGCCCTGCTCCAGCGCCTTAAGCACCACACGTGCGCGATCCAGGACGGATTGCGGTAACCCGGCCAGCTGCGCCACCTGCACCCCATAAGAACGATCGGCGGCTCCCATTTTGACCTCGTGCAGAAAGATCACCTCGCCCTGCCATTCTTTGACCGTGACGGTGGCGTTTTCGACCCCAGTCAACTTGCCAGCCAAAGCGGTCAGCTCATGGTAGTGGGTCGCAAACAAGGCGCGGCACCTGTTTGATGCGTGCAGGTGTTCCAGCGTGGCCCAGGCAATGGACAGGCCATCGTAAGTTGACGTTCCGCGCCCGATTTCATCCAGAATCACAAGTGCCCGGTCATCGGCCTGATTGAGGATTGCGGCGGTTTCGACCATTTCGACCATGAAGGTCGAGCGACCCCGTGCCAGATCGTCCGACGCGCCGACCCGGCTGAACAGCTGGCTCACCAGCCCGACATGGGCCGAGGCGGCAGGTACATAGCTGCCGATCTGGGCGAGCAGGGCGATCAAGGCGTTCTGGCGCAGAAAGGTGGATTTACCCGCCATGTTCGGCCCGGTCAGCAACCAGATCGCCGCATCCCCATTGGCTGAAAGGTCACAGTCATTGGCGATGAAGCTCTCTCCACCCTGTTGGCGCAAGGCGTGTTCCACCACGGGGTGGCGTCCGCCAGAGACGGCAAAGGCGCGGCTGGTGTCAACCTTGGGGCGGCACCAGTTCTCGCCACTCGCGAGATCGGCGAGACTGCTTGCCAGATCCAGTTCCGCCAGCGCGCGCGACGCCAGTCCGATCCTGGCTGCAACATCCAGAATGGCGGCGCGCAGCCTTTCGAACAGCTGTTTTTCGAACTCCAGTGCGCGGTTGCCGGCGTTCAGGATGCGGGTTTCCATCTCGTTCAGCTCGACGGTGGTGAACCGGACCTGATTGGCGGTGGTCTGGCGATGAATATAACTGTCCGACATCGGCGGGGTTTGCATTTTCGCAGCGTGGGTGGACGTCGTTTCGATGAAATAACCCAGCACGTTGTTATGCTTGATCTTCAGGCTGGTGATCCCGGTGTGCTCGGCATACCGTTTTTGCATCTGGGCGATGACGGATCGGCCCTCGTCGCGCAGGGTGCGGGCCTCGTCCAGTTCGGTGTCAAAACCGACGGCGATAAACCCGCCGTCTCGGGCCAACAGCGGTGGTTCGGCAACCAGTGCGGTATTTAGTAAAGCCGTCAGGTCATCGAAACCGGACAGGTCGCGGGCGGCTGTGCTCAACAACAGGGGCAGTTCGAAGGCATCACACAGATCGGCAATCACCTGCGCCTGCGCTAACCCGTTGCGCACAGCCGCAAGATCGCGTGGACCGCCCCGATCCAGCGACAGGCGCGACAAGGCGCGGTCCAGATCCGGCGTCTTGCGCAGAGCCGAACGCAGATCGCTCGCCCATTGGTCGTGATCCAACGCAAATGTGACTGCATCGAGCCGCGATTGCACCAGCTCCACGACGCGCGAGGGGCTGGACAGCCTTTGTTCTAACAGGCGTGCGCCGCCAGGGGTTACCGTGCGGTCGATCACCGATAACAACGACCCGCTGCGGCTACCGGACAGAGAGCGGGTCAATTCAAGGTTCCGACGGGTCGCAGCGTCGATCTGAACCACACGGTCTTCGGCGTCGCGCTGGGGTTTTTGCAGCAGTGGCAGCTTGCCCTTTTGAGTGATCTCAAGATAGTCGATCAGCGCACCCATGGCTGAAATCTCAGCCCGCTCGAACATGCCAAAGGCATCCAGTGTCCCCACGGCAAACAACGTGCACAGACGCTTGGCGGCGGCGGTGCTGTCAAAACTGGCGCGGCTTAGCGGCGTCAGTGCAATTCCAAGTTCTTCGGCGACCGCATACAGGCGCGCATCCGAACTATCCGATACGATCAACTCCGAGGGCGCAAGACGCGCCAGTTCCGGACCCAGTCGCGCCACGCTCAGGGGCATGACGTGGAACGCGCCGGTGGAAATATCGGCCCAGGCAAGCGCGGCCTGATCGCGAACCTCGGCGAAAACGGCCAGAAAGTTGTGCCGCCGCGCTTCTAACAATGCATCTTCGGTCAGGGTACCGGGGGTGACAAGGCGCACGACCTCGCGCCGAACCACAGATTTGGACCCGCGTTTCTTGGCCTCGGCGGGGCTTTCCATCTGTTCACAGACGGCCACCCGAAACCCTTTGCGGATTAAGGTCAGAAAATAGCCCTCGGCGGCGTGAAAGGGGACGCCACACATGGGGATATCGGCACCGTCATGCTTGCCGCGCTTGGTCAAGGCGATGTCCAGCGCCTGGGCTGCCGCCACCGCATCATCAAAGAACATCTCGTAGAAATCGCCCATGCGATAGAACAGCAGGGCGTCGGTATGGTCTGCCTTGATCTCGAGATACTGCGCCATCATCGGCGTGACATTCGACACGGATAACCCCCCCGGATTTCGGATCAAGGGCGACCTTACAAATGCTGCACGTGCGGCGAAAGGCAAAAACGCATTGCTGTTGAGGCCACGCGGGCCACGCGGTATGACACCGGAACCGCATAAGCAAAAGGCACCCTCAATGGCCAAGACCAAATATACCGCAGAAGAGGCGCTGGCCTTTCACCTCGAACCAACGCCGGGCAAATTCGAAATTCAGGCGACGGTGCCGATGAACACCCAGCGCGACCTGAGCCTGGCCTATTCGCCCGGTGTTGCGGTGCCTTGCGAAGAGATCGCCAGGAATCCGGAAACCGCCTATGACTACACCAACAAGGGCAACCTTGTGGCGGTGATTTCCAACGGCACTGCCGTGCTGGGTCTGGGCAACCTTGGCGCATTGGGCAGCAAACCGGTGATGGAGGGTAAGGCCGTCCTGTTCAAACGGTTCGCGGATGTAAACAGCATCGATATCGAACTTGACACAGAAGAGGTCAGCGAATTCTGCAAGGCGGTCAAGCTGATGGCACCGACATTTGGCGGCATCAACCTGGAAGACATAAAGGCGCCCGACTGTTTCATCATTGAACAGCAACTCAAGGAAGAGCTGGACATCCCGGTATTCCACGACGATCAGCACGGTACTGCGGTGATCTGTGCCGCAGGTTTGATCAACGCGCTGCATCTGTCGAACAAACGGATCGAAGACGTCAAGATCGTTTTGAATGGCGCAGGGGCCGCCGGGATCGCCTGTCTGGAACTGCTCAAGTCGATGGGCGCGCGGCCCGAGAATTGCATCATGTGCGACACCAAGGGCGTCATCTATCAAGGCCGCACCGAAGGCATGAACCAATGGAAGTCCGCCCACGCGGTCAAGACCGAAGCGCGCGACCTGGCCGAAGCGATCAAGGGTGCGGACGTGTTCCTGGGAGTCAGCGTCAAAGGTGCTGTGACCCAGGATATGGTAAAATCCATGGCCGACAATCCGGTGATATTCGCCATGGCGAACCCCGATCCGGAAATCACGCCGGAAGAGGCCCACGAGGTGCGGATGGATGCCATCGTTGCCACCGGGCGCAGTGATTATCCCAACCAGGTCAATAACGTGCTTGGGTTCCCCTATCTGTTCCGCGGGGCGCTCGACATCCATGCCCGTGCGATCAACGATGAGATGAAGATCGCCTGTGCCCATGCGCTGGCCCAGTTGGCACGCGAAGATGTGCCGGATGAGGTGGCGCTGGCTTATGGTGAAAACCTGACGTTCGGGCGCGACTATATCATCCCGACTCCGTTTGATCCGCGACTGATCCACCGTATTCCGCCTGCCGTGGCTCGGGCCGGGATGGACACCGGCGCGGCGCGGCGCCCGATCATCGATATGGACGCCTACGAACTGACACTAAAGGCCCGGATGGATCCAACCGCAAGCATTCTGCGTGGTTTGAATGCACGGGCGCGTATTGCGCAGGCCCGCATGGTGTTTGCCGAGGGCGATGACCCCCGTGTCTTGCGTGCGGCGGTAAATTACCAGCGGGCGGGGTTGGGAAAGGCGCTGGTCGTCGGGCGTTCCGAGGACGTCCGGGAAAAGCTGGAAGCGGCCGGTATGGGTGATGCTGTGCGCGAACTCGAAGTCGTGAACGCGGCCAATACGCACCATTTGGAAACCTATAAGCAGTTCCTGTACAACCGGCTGCAGCGCAAAGGTTTTGATGCACAGGACATCCACCGTCTGGCGGCACGGGACCGGCACGTGTTTTCAGCATTGATGCTGGCGCATGGGCACGGCGACGGGCTGGTCACGGGGGCAACGCGCAAATCCGCCCATGTGCTGGAACGGATCAGCCATGTGTTCGATGCAGATGCTGCACATGGGGTGGCCGGGGTCACGGCGCTGTTGCACAAGGGTCGGATCGTTCTGATCGCGGATACGTTGGTGCATGAATGGCCGGATGCCGAGGATCTTGCGACCATCGCTGAGCGTGCCGCCGACGTGGCCCGTCACATGGGGCTTGAGCCGCGCGTGGCCTTTGTCAGCTTTTCGACCTTTGGATATCCGGTGTCCGAACGGGCCGAAAAGATGCACCGCGCACCCAGTGTACTCGAACGCCGCGGCGTGGATTTCGAGTTCGAAGGCGAAATGACCGTCGACGTGGCGTTGAACGCCAAGTCGCAGGCGGCCTATCCGTTTTCCCGTCTGAGCGGACCAGCCAATATTCTGGTGGTGCCCGCGCGGCATTCGGCCAGCATTTCGGTCAAGCTGATGCAGGAAATGGGCGGAGCAACCGTGATTGGACCGATCCTGTCCGGATTGGACAAACCGATTCAGATCTGTTCATCCGTATCCACAGCCAATGACATCCTGAACATGGCGGTTCTGGCGTCCTGCAAGATCGGATAACGCTAAGGGGCCGGGTCAGCTGCCGACAAAGGGTGCTGCGTCGCCCCACAGTTGTTTGACCCGCGCGTCGCGCCCGCACGCCTTGCGGTAGAACTTATAGGCGCTGGCCTGCGATTTCGGGCCGCCCCGCGTCAGGACCAGATCGGTGCCCTTGTAGTAATCCTGATGATAGCTTTCTGCCGGATAAAACCGTGCCGCAGACAGGATGGGGGTAACGATTTTCTGCCCCAGGGCGCTCTCGGCCTGATCCTTGGCGGTTTGCGCCAGAGCTTTTTCTTGCGCGTCCGAGACAAAGATCGCGGTGCGGTAACTGTTGCCCCTGTCGCAGAACTGTCCGCCAGCGTCGGTTGGATCGACCGAGCGCAGGAACATGTTCAGCAGCGTCGCACGGCTGATAACGTCGGGATCAAAGCTGATTTGCACGGCCTCGTAATGCCCGGTGCCGCCACGTGTGACCTGTTTATAGGTTGGGTTTTCGCTTGTACCGCCAGTATAACCCGAAACAGCGCCGCTGACACCTTGCACCTTTTCGAAATCGGCCTCGACACACCAGAAACAGCCTCCGGCTACGGTCAGGGTCTCGATCTCGGCTGCTTTGGCCGATTGGCCCTGAATCAGGGTCGCCACAGCGATCAGGGCCACCAGGGCCATAGGTTTGATATTGTCCAATACGGTCATCGCACTCTCCATTTGCGGGGATGCTGGCTTGTCGCTAGGCGCACCGCAAGCTGTGGACATGAAATGTCACGGCGAGGTGACTGGATTTTACCGCTTGGCCTTGGCGGATTCCGGCCCTAGCGTGCGCCCAAACGGAGGATGTCATGAGCGAAAAAATGACCACGCATCAGGCTGCCGAGGATGCGCGGAACGAGAAGATCCTGATTTATCTGAACGGCCGGGTCGTGCCCAAGGATCAGGCGGTGGTCAGTGTTTATGACAGCGGTTTCATGCTGGGCGATGGAGTCTGGGAGGGGATCCGGCTGTATAACGGCACCTGGGCGTTTCTGGGTGAACATATCGATCGGTTGTTTGAGGCGGCAAAGGCCATCGATCTGGATATCGGGTTGGATCGCGCCGGCGTGATCCAGGCCATACGCGACACCCAGGTCGCGAATGACATGCAGACTGATGCCCATGCCCGCCTGATGGTCACACGCGGACCCAAGGTCCGCCCCTTTCAGCATCCCGCGCTCAGCCAATCGGGGCCGACTTTGGTGATTATCATGGAACATTCCCGGCCCAGCCTGCCGCGACCGATCCGGTTGGCCACAGTTGCGCATATGCGCGGATTGCCGATGACCCAGGACCCCAAGCTGAACAGCCATTCGAAACTGAATTGTATCATCGCCTGCATTGCGGCCGAAAAGGCAGGTGCGGACGAGGCCCTGATGCTGGATGTGAATGGTTTCGTGAACACGACTAACGCCTGCAATTTCTTTATCGTGCGCAGGGGGGCGGTCTGGACCAGTACAGGCGATTATTGCATGAACGGCATCACCCGGCAAAAGGTGATCGACCTGTGTCGCGATAACGGGATTCCGGTGTTCGAACGCAACTATAGCCTGGTGGACACTTATGGAGCAGACGAAGCGTTTCTTACCGGTACGTTCGGCGCCCAGACGCCCGTTGGTGAAATTGACGGACGCCAGATCGGCACTGGTGAGATGGGCCCGATGACAGAACGGATCCGCAGTTTGTACAAGGATCTGATTGACAAGGAATGCGCCTGATGCGGATTGCAATGTGGTCGGGGCCGCGAAATCTGTCCACGGCAATGATGTACGCCTTTGGCGCACGTGGGGATTGTGCTGTGATAGACGAGCCCTTTTACGCGGCATACTTGGCCAAAACGGGCCTGGCTCACCCAATGAAGGACGCGATCTTAAAGGCTCAACCCACCGATCCCGCGCAAGTGGTCGCACAGATCTCTGGGCCGATCCCCCAGGGCAAGAGGCATTTCTACCAGAAGCACATGACGCAACACATGCTGCCCGACATGCCGCGAGACTGGATGCGCGATATGGTCAACGTCTTTCTGATCCGCCATCCTGCGCGGGTCATTGCCAGCTACGCGGCCAAGCGAGAGAACCCGACGTTGCCTGATATCGGTTTTGTTCAGCAGGCCGAACTGTTTGATGCAGTTAATAGCTGGCAGGGCAGTCCGGTGGTGATTGACAGCACCGACATCCGAATAGACCCTGAAAAGATGCTGAGGCGATTGTGTAAGTCCATCGGATTGCCATTCATGCCCGAGATGCTGAGCTGGCCACGGGGCGGACATCCCGAAGACGGTGCCTGGGCGCCACACTGGTACGGATCGGTTTGGAAAAGCACCGGGTTTGACGCTGCCGAAGGTCCATTGCCGACCGTGCCCGGACATCTGAAAGAAGTCCTTTCTCAGGCAATGCCCCACTTTAACAAGTTAAAGGCGGTCGCCCTCTAGCTAATGGCCCGCAGTGTTGTCTGGCACCGCCGACCATCGAAAAAGGCATCCAGAACCTGTTCGAATTCAGGCGGCGCGTCCGGCACGGCGGCAAACAAGGTCATGCTGGACTGTAGTTTTTGCGCGTCGAGAGTGCCCAGAATGACGTCAACCGCAGTGCCTTGGTGGGTCAGCATCAATGTGCTGACATGAACCAGCCGTGCACGCAGATCGGAATGGGCCAGATAGGCGCGTGCCTCGGCAAGATCATGGATGCCATACAGTTGGGACATGTCCGAGCGACCCAGCTCCGCCAGCTGTGGAAACACGAACCATATCCAATAGCCGGTCTTGCGACCCGCCTTCAGTTCGGCAACCACGGACTGCCAGACGGAATCCTGTGCCTCCAAAAAAAGGTCGGCATCGGTTTCGTCGGGCCAGTCTGAATTCATTTCAGACGACGGTTCCGCATCGCGATCAGTCGCAGGCGCAACGCGTTCAGCTTGATGAACCCGGCGGCGTCCTTCTGATCATAGGCCCCGGCATCGTCCTCAAACGTGACATGCTCTTCCGAATAAAGCGAGCGATCCGACCAGCGCCCGACGGTGCGGGCCAGTCCCTTGTACAGTTTCAGGCGAACTGTGCCCATCACATGTTCCTGGCTTTTGTCTATTGCCGCCTGCATCATTTCGCGTTCGGGGCTGAACCAGAAGCCGTTATAAATCAGCTCGGCATATTGCGGCATCAGCTGATCCTTCAAGTGCATCGCGCCGCGATCCATGGTGATTTGCTCGATGCCCCGATGTGCCTCGAGCAAAATCGTGCCGCCCGGCGTTTCATAGATACCGCGCGATTTCATACCTACGAACCGGCCTTCAACCAGATCCAGACGCCCGATACCGTGTTTGCCACCCAGTTCGTTCAGTTTGGTCAGAATGGTCGCGGGGCTCATCATTTCGCCATTGATACTGACGGCGTCGCCCGCTTCGAACCCGATCTCGACAAATTCCGGCTCGCTCGGCGCGTCTTCGGGGTTCACCGTGCGCTGATAAACATAGTCCGGCGCATTCTCGGCAGGGTCCTCCAGAACCTTGCCTTCCGAACTGGTGTGCAGCAGATTGGCATCCACCGAGAACGGAGCTTCGCCGCGTTTGTCCTTGGCAATTGGAATCTGATTTTTCTCTGCGAAATCAATTAGTCTGGTGCGGCTTGTCAGATCCCATTCACGCCAGGGGGCGATAACCTTGATGTCTGGATTCAGCGCATAGGCAGCCAATTCGAACCGAACCTGATCGTTACCCTTGCCTGTGGCGCCATGGGCAACCGCGTCCGCGCCGGTTTCTTCTGCGATCTCAACCAGCCGCTTGGAAATCAGCGGGCGCGCAATCGAAGTGCCCAGCAGGTACAGCCCTTCGTAAACAGCGTTGGCACGGAACATCGGGAACACGAAGTCGCGCACGAATTCTTCGCGCAGATCCTCGATATATATGGCGCTCGCACCCATCATTTCGGCTTTCTTGCGAGCCGGTTCCAGTTCCTCTCCCTGGCCCAGATCGGCGGTAAAGGTTACCACTTCGCAACCGTACTCGGTTTGCAGCCATTTCAAGATGATCGACGTGTCCAGGCCACCTGAATAGGCGAGAACGACTTTCTTTGGCGCAGACATTGGAATTCCTCTTAATCTGGGGTCGGCTGCGGATTATCGGGTTTTGCCGCAGGGGGCAAGCCAAGCTTGCGCAGGCGGACGCGCTGGTTCACACAGGGAAAATGACCGATTTTCAAGATAAGGCGCGCGCTGCAGAAGCCGCCATGCGCGCAGTGTTCCCGCAGACCCCATTGCTGCGCAACGTCCATCTGTCCGATCGTTTTGGTGCCGACATTTGGCTGAAGCGCGAGGATCTGAGTCCAGTGCGGTCCTACAAGCTGCGCGGGGCGTACAATGCGATGCGTAAACTGCCAGAGCAGGAGCTTTTCGTCTGCGCCAGCGCGGGCAATCACGCGCAAGGTGTGGCCTTCATGTGCAAGCATATGGGGGTTCGGGGGGTAATTTTCATGCCGGTGACGACGCCGCAGCAAAAGATCCAGAAAACCCGGATGTTCGGCGGCGAGCAGATCGAAATTCATCTGGTCGGGGATTATTTCGATCACACGCTCACGGCGGCGCAGGACTGGTGTACCCAATCTGGTGGCTATTTCCTCTCACCGTTCGATGATTCCGATGTGATCGAGGGGCAGGCCTCGGTTGCGGTTGAAATACATGATCAACTGGGGCGGGCACCGGACGTGGTGATCCTGCCGGTCGGCGGGGGCGGTATGTCGTCGGGGGTTTCAACCTATTTCGGGGCCGACGCGCGCTGTCTTTTCGTCGAACCCAAGGGTGGCGCGTGTTTCAAGGCAGCGCTGGCGGCGGGACGACCGGTGACGCTGTCGCATGTGGATACGTTTGTCGATGGTGCCGCGGTGGGACGGATCGGCGAGAAGCCTTTCAATCTTTTGCAGGCAACGGCACTGTCAGACGTGATTGTCCTGAGTGAAGACCGAATCTGCACGACGATGATCGAAATGCTCAATGTCGAGGGGGTTGTTCTGGAACCTGCTGGTGCCCTGTCGGTTGAGGCGCTGGGAGAAGTGCAATCGCAAATCCGAGGTAAGTCGGTGGTATGCGTTACCTCAGGCGGCAATTTCGATTTCGAACGCCTGCCCGAGGTCAAGGAGCGCGCACAGCGTTATTCGGGGGTCAAGAAATACCTGATCCTGCGCCTGCCGCAGCGACCTGGCGCGTTAAGGGAATTCCTGACAATTCTCGGACCAGATGACGATATCGCACGGTTCGAGTATCTCAAGAAGTCAGCACGCAACTTTGGATCTGTCCTGATCGGCATTGAAACCGTGAAGGCGGAAAATTTTGAAAGGTTGTTTGCGCATCTGGACGATGCAGGGTTCAGCTATCGTGATATCACCAACGATGAAACTCTGGCCCAGTTCCTGATCTGAAGGGCGCGTTTCAGGCGGCGATGCGCTGCTTCACTTCAGACAGGAATACTGTCTTTGAGGCGTCGAACTCTGTAACAATCTGTTCAACGTTCACGGTTTCGGCCAGGCCCTGCGCCGATTTGCGCTCGCCATCCTGGCACAGAACGGAAAAGGTCTTGAAGCCCAGGCTCAAGGCGCTGCCTTTGAGAAAATGCAGGTCTTGCTCTAAATTTTCGGGGTCTGGACCCTGTTGAAGGCGGTCAATCACCTCTCCGACTTCTTCCAGAAAAAGCTCTATGACTTCGTCGAAATCCTCGGCACCGACTTCTGCGCGCAATTCGATTACCCGTGACCAATCAATCATGTACATTCCCATTGAACCAAACGCAACGCCTGTAACAGCGTCTACATTTGCGACGTAAACACTCGGTTAATCTCTAGATCGGGATTGGGAAAAATTCGATCTTTCACTCCAAGTTAATATGGGTGGTCGAAGTTAGGGCGGTTCAAAATGTGTAGAGTATTCAAATATGTCCAATATTGCGCCTGAGCCTGATATACAGGCTGAATCCACACCAACGTCGGATTTGGGTGCGATCCGCCGCGTGTTGGTGGTGGACGACAGCCGACTGCAAAGGCGTATTCTGGTTGCATCATTGAAAAAATGGGGATTTGAGGTCATAGAGGCGGACAGTGGCGAGGCCGCGATGGCCATTTGCGAGGCGTCGTCGCCGGATCTGGTGCTCAGTGACTGGATGATGCCAGGGATGAATGGGCTCGAGTTCTGTCAGGCGTTCCGCAAAATGCCGGTCGATTGTTACGGCTATTTCATCTTGCTGACATCCAAGAGCGAAAAGAACGAAGTGGCCGAAGGATTGGGCGCAGGAGCAGACGATTTTCTGACCAAACCCGTCAATGCCGATGAATTGCGCGCGCGGATCTCGGCGGGTGCGCGCATTCTGGACATGCAGCGTCAGTTGTCAGACAAGAACCGTATGATCCTCGAAACGCTGGATCAACTACAGGCGGCCTATGATACCATCGACAAGGATCTGATTCAGGCCAAGAAGATCCAGGAATCGCTGGTGCCAGAGCGATCCCGCAACTTTGGCAAGTCGTGTGTCAGCCTGTTGCTGAAGCCCTGTGGCCATATCGGGGGGGATCTTGTGGGTATGTTTTCGTCTGACCAGGATCAAATCGCATTCTACTCCATTGACGTGTCGGGGCACGGAATCACGTCAGCAATGATGACCGCACGGCTGGGCGGATATCTCAGCAGTTTCTATTTCGACCAGAACCTGGGCATGCAGCGGCAGTTGAACGGCACCTATACGCTGCGTGAACCGGCCGAGGTGGCCGCGATGCTGAATGAAAGGTTCCTGGCGGACACCGGGATCGAGGAGTATTTCACGATGGCCTATGCCGTGGTCGATCTGAAAACCGGATTGCTCAAAATGGTGCAGGCGGGACATCCGCACCCGATGCTATTGCGTCCAAACGGCGAAGCCGAGTTCGTTGGCGAAGGCGGCGTTCCCATCGGGTTATTGCCCGACGTCCCATATGAACAGTTCGAGTTGCAGATGGATCCGGGTGATCGGCTGCTTCTATACTCGGACGGATTCACCGAGGCCCGCTTGATAGATGGCGAAATGCTCGAAGAGCAGGGCCTGGTGGACCTGATCGACAAGACGGGTTCCAGGCAGTCGGGGCACGAGTTTCTGGAGGATCTTTACTGGGCGTTGACCCAGATCATGTCGCCGCAATACGGTTTGGAAGACGACGTTTCCGCAACCTTGTTCGAATACAACGGCTAGCTTTGGGTCTTGGCGTAACGTCTGGCATAGTATCGGTCTCCTGCATTGCCCAACGCCTTGGCTGCGGTGCGTGCGTCCATCCAGCGGGCCGTGTGACCGGATTCGGCAGGCGGGCCCAGGCGCAGAACCGGTTGCGCCAAATAGATCAGACATATTTTTTCCGCCCACAGATCATATTCCGGCATATAGACGAACCGGCGAAAGACCCCGACGCGGCGGGGTGCCGAAATGCGCCAGCCGGTTTCCTCGAGGACCTCGCGATGCAGAGCCGCCACCGGTGATTCGCCGGGATCGACACCGCCTCCGGGCAGTTGCAGATCCGGCTCGGGATCGCTTTGACAGGTCAGCAACAACTGTCGACCACGTGGCAATAGCGCGTAAGCGCCGGGCCTACGTCCATAGCTGCGCCTGGGCACGGGGGGCTCTCCAAAGCGTCGGATCATCGGTTTTACCCTTACATCATCGGTTGCTGCACCTATATAGCCGCAGTATTCCAACCTCCGATGCTGAAGGAAACCCCATGACCCTTGGATCGAAACTCGCGTGGGACGATACCGTTCTGCCATTTCAGCTGGACGCTTCGGACATTCGTGGTCGCGTGGCCCGGTTGGACGGCGTTCTGGACGGCATCCTGAAACAACACGACTACCCGCCTCAGGTCGAGGCGCTGGTGGCTGAAATGGCCCTGCTGACCGCGCTGATTGGGCAGACTGTAAAGCTGCGTTGGAAGCTGTCCTTGCAGGTTCAGTCCAAGGGGGCCGTGCGGATGATCGCGACCGACTACTACGCGCCAAAAACTGAAGGCGAGCCAGCGCAAATTCGCGCCTATGCCAGCTTTGATGCCGACCGGCTGACAGACGAAGCGCCATTCGCGCAGGTGGGAGAAGGATATTTCGCCGTCCTGATCGATCAGGGCAAGGGCAGCACGCCCTATCAGGGCATCACGCCGCTTACGGCAGAATCGTTGACTTATTGCGCCGAAGCCTACTTCGCTCAGTCCGAACAGTTACCTACCCGATTTTCGCTAAGCTACGGGAGATCATCCGAGCCCGGCGTGCCCGAGCACTGGCGGGCGGGCGGCGTGATGTTGCAGCATATGCCCAAGGCGTCACCTTTTGTCGCCAGCGAGGCCGGAAGCGAGAATGTGTTGACGGCAGATGACCTGGTGGATGGTGATGAGGGCGAAAACTGGAGAAGGGCGAACATTCTGCTGGACACGGTGGACGATCTTGAGTTGATCGGCCCGGTCGTGCCGCCGACCGACCTGTTGGTGCGATTGTTCCACGAGGAAGGGCCGCGGGTTTTTGACGCTCAGGCAGTGCGGTTCGGCTGTACCTGCTCGGAGGATCGGGTGCGCCAGAGCCTGTCGATTTATTCCGCGGCAGATATCGAAAAGATGACCACCGACACGGGCCGGGTGACTGCCGATTGCCAGTTCTGCAGTGCACATTACGACCTGGATCCAGCGACGGTGGGTTTCGAGGCAAAAGAGCCAGACTGTGAGTGATATCGTCGACAATCTGACGGCCGCTCTGGCGCGGCGGGGCCACGGATCATCGGATTTTGATCTTAATCCGGATACTGTGTTGCCGGCAGGGCGCATGTTGCGTCCAGCCGGGGTGCTGATCGCGGTGACGCTCGATGGCCTCGAGCCTCGGGTGATCCTGACCAAACGGTCGTCGGCGCTGAAACATCATCCGGGGCAGATCGCCTTGCCAGGTGGCAAGCAGGACGATGGCGACCGCGATGTGATTGACGCCGCCCTACGCGAAGCCCATGAGGAAATCGGTCTGCCGCGCGATCTGCCTGCAGTTTTGGGCACCTTGCCAGAGCATGAGACGGTCACCGGATTTCGCGTTACGCCGGTTCTGGCGGTGGTGCGCCAAGGCTTTGATGTCATACCCGAGCCGGGCGAGGTTGCCGAGGTGTTTACGGTGCCGCTGGACCACCTGATTGATCCCGCCAACTATCTGATCGAATCGCGGCGTTGGAGACGGCAGAGGCGGTATTACTATACCGTTCCCTTCGGACCCTACTACATCTGGGGTGCAACTGCACGGATGCTGCGGGCTCTGGCAATGCGAATGCAGGCATGATGCGGATCACCGAGAGCTGGATCTCGCACCCCGCGACTCAGGCGGTTTGCACCGCCTTGTCGGCGAAAGGCGCGCAGGTCTTGTTTGTCGGCGGGTGCGTGCGCAACGCGCTATTGGGTGTGCCGGTCAGCGATATCGACATCGCAACGGATGCCATACCGCAGGTGGTCAGCCAATTGGCCCGGGCGGCAGGAATCAAAGTCGTTCCCACCGGAATTGAACACGGCACCGTTACGTTGGTAAAAGACGGTTTGGCATATGAGGTCACAACCTTTCGCCGCGATGTCACCACCGACGGACGGCGCGCCGTTGTGGCGTTTTCCGGCGATATCGCCAAAGATGCGATGCGGCGCGATTTCACCATGAATGCGCTGTACGCCCGTCCCGATGGCACAATTATTGATCCTCTTGACGGGTTGCCGGATCTGCGCGCGCGACGTGTGCGCTTTATCGGGCAGGGTGCTGACCGTATCCGCGAGGATTACCTGCGCAGCCTGCGGTATTTCAGGTTTCACGCCTGGTACGGCGATCAGACCGCCGGCTTTGATCCCGACTCGTTGGCGGCGATTGCCGCCAATCTGGACGGGTTGGCGCAATTGTCCCGCGAACGGGTCGGTGCCGAGATGCTGAAACTTTTGGCGGCACCCAACCCGGCTCCGTCGCTGGCGGCCATGCGGTCTAGCGGGGTACTGGCGCAGTTGCTGACCGGGGCAGATGATCGGGCGCTCGCGCCGCTGGTACACCTTGAGGAGGCGGCAGGCGCCGCACCGGATCCACTGCGCCGGCTGGCAGCCTTGGGCGGCACGGAGATAGCCGCCGATTTGCGTTTGAGCCGGGTTCAGAACAACCGTCTGGCCGCGCTGCGCGACGGTGCGATATCTCAGGCTGGAATTGCCGAACTGGGATATCGAATGCCCGTCGATCAGGCGTATGACGCGCTGTTGCTGCGTTGTGCGTTGTTCGAACAACCCTGGCCGGAAACTGCGGCACATCAATTGCAGACAGGCGCGTCTGCCAGGTTCCCGATTTGCGCAAAGGATCTGATGCCCCGCCTCACAGGTGCGGCGCTGGGCGATGAGCTGAGGCGGCTGGAGGCGGCGTGGATCGCATCGGATTTCACCCTGGATCGGGCCGCTTTGTTAAGTTTATGACATTTTGCCGTGACAAAACAACGATCATCGGCTAACCCGTAAGCGCGAAATACGGAGGATGCAAAATGTATTACGGGATCTGGAACAGCCGCGGCTGAAATCCCTGACCCGTTTGGGGGATGGTCTGCCGACACCCTCATTGCATTTTGACGCCCGCTCACCAGGAGCATCCGCTATGTTTCGTTTCTTTGAAAATCTCGTTGACCCTTATTGCGACTATCCCGAACAGGACCGCCCGCCGACCCGGCTGTGGCCCTTCATGCGTGCCTATGCCGAACCCTTTCGCCGGGTGTTTTTCTGGGCCGGGGTGTTGTCGGTCGTTGTGGCTGCGATTGAAGTCGGTCTGATTTATTACATGGGCCGGGTGGTCGATCTGTTGGGTGGAGAGCCCGGTCAGGTGATCGCCCAGTACGGCTGGGAACTGGTTGCGGTCGCCATGTTCATCGTGCTGGTGCGTCCGGCGTTGCACATGCTGGATGTGGCGCTTTTAAACAACGCGATTTTGCCGAATTTCGGCACCTTGATCCGCTGGCGTGCGCACAAGCATGTATTGCGACAGTCTGTCGGCTGGTTCGAGAATGACTTTGCCGGGCGTATTGCCAACCGGATCATGCAAACCCCTCCGGCGGCGGGCGAGGTGGTATTTCAGGTTTTTGACGCGATTTCCTTTTCACTGGCTTATTTTGTTGGCGCGGCGATCCTGTTGGTTGTGGCGGATGTCCGCCTTTTTGTTCCTCTGCTGATCTGGCTGGTATTTTATGCGGCGCTGATCCGCTGGACCGTGTTGCGGGTGGGTCCTGCATCGCAGGCGGCATCCGATGCACGCTCGACCGTGACGGGGCGGGTCGTGGACAGTTATTCCAACATTCATTCGGTCAAGATGTTCGCCCATCACGACCACGAACTGGACTATGCCCGCGAGGCGATCGAAAATACACGCCGCACCTTTCAGACCGAAATGCGAATTTTTACCGTCATGGACATTACTCTGGTGGGTCTGAACGGTTTGTTGATCGTCGGTGTCGTGGGTTGGGCGATCTGGCTGTGGTTTCATGGCCAGACCAGCGTAGGTGCCGTGGCTGCGGCAACGGCGCTGACCCTGCGGTTAAATGCGATGACTGGCTGGATCATGTGGGCGCTGACCACGTTCTTCCGCGAGCTTGGTGTGGTTTCCGAGGGCATGGAGACCATCGCTCAGCCGATCGATCTGGTCGATGACCGCAAGGCCAGTGCCTTGCAGCTGCGCGAGGGACGGATCGAAGTGAGGGATCTGTCACATCACTATGGTCGTGAGGTCGGTGGGTTGGACGGGATTAATCTGACCATTCAGCCGGGCGAAAAGATCGGTCTGATCGGGCGGTCTGGTGCGGGTAAATCCACGTTGGTCAAGCTGTTGTTGCGGTTCTATGATGCCGAAGGCGGGCGGATCTTGATCGACGGTCAGGATATTGGCCGCGTTACACAGGACAGCCTGCGCAGCCATATTGGCATGGTTCAGCAAGACAGCGCGCTGTTGCACCGTTCGGTGCGCGACAACATTCTGTATGGGCGTCCGGATGCCAGCCAAGAGATGGTGATCGCCGCCGCCAAACAGGCCGAGGCGCATGAGTTCATCCTTGATCTGGCAGACCCCGAGGGGCGAACAGGATATGACGCCCATGTGGGCGAGCGGGGCGTCAAGCTGTCCGGCGGCCAGCGCCAGCGAATAACCTTGGCGCGGGTCATTCTGAAGGATGCGCCGATTCTGCTGCTGGACGAAGCCACCAGCGCGCTGGATTCTGAGGTCGAGGCGGTGATTCAGGATACGCTGTACGGCATGATGCAGGGCAAGACCGTTATCGCGATTGCGCACCGGCTGTCCACTATTGCCCAGATGGACCGCATTCTGGTTATGGACCGGGGCCGTATCGTGGAACAGGGCAGCCATTCAGAGCTTTTGGCTCGATCCGGCCTATATGCGCAATTCTGGGCGCGCCAATCCGGCGGGTTCTTAAACGTCGAGGCGGCAGAGTGAAACTTGGTAACCTGATAGATCCGTTTGTCTTCACGGACACGGCCCCACCCCAACGGCTGGGCGCGTTCATCGGCTGGTGTCTGGCCGGGGCCTGGCCGATGCTGTTCATTGCAGCGCTGTTTTCAGGGTTGGCCGGCGGGATGGAGGCCGGCACGGCCTGGATGCTGGGGCTGGTGGTCGACACGGCGATGACCGGAGGTCCCGACGGGCTGTTTTCCGGGCCGAATCTGGTGCGGATCGGGGTGGCGGTGGCGTTCTTTATGCTGGTGCGTCCGATGTTGTTCGGGCTGTCCTCCCTGGCCAACAATTATGTTGTCATGCCCAACGTGACTCCACTGGTTCTGTCCAAGCTCAACCGCTGGACTCTTGGGCAATCGGTCAGTTTCTTTGATGACGATTTTGCTGGTCGCATTGCACAAAAACAGATGCAGACCGCAAATGCGATGACGTCGATTGTGTCCGAAGTGATCAGCGCCATCGTGTTCTCGTTGGCTTCGCTGGTGGGATCGCTGTTGTTGCTCAGTTCGATCCACCCGGCGGTCATGTTGCCATTCGTGGTCTGGCTGCTGGTCTATTTCGCGTTGATTTACTGGTTCCTGCCGCGCATTCGCGTGCTGTCGGCCGCACGGGCCGGGGCGCGGGCGATGGTCACCGGCCAGATCGTGGACACGATCACCAACATCAAAACCGTCAAACTGTTCGCGCATGCGGAACACGAAGACAGCGCTGCCCACGATGCGATGGCCGAACTGCGACACAGGGCGCTGAAGTTCGGAAGCCTGTCGGCCGCGTTCAGGTTTGCGCTGATGACGCTGGCGGGGGTGTTACCGGTGGTCCTGATTGGCGCAACCCTGTTGCTGTGGCGCGATGGCGTCGCTACGACCGGTGATATCGTGGCCGCCGGGGCGATCTCGATCCGCATCGCACAGATGACCGGTTGGGTCAGCTTCACACTGATGGGGATTTATGCTCATGTCGGCGAGGTCGAGAACGGCATGCGAACCCTGACAGCGCGCAACCGGATCGAGGATGCAACAGGTGCCCCCGATTTGCAGGTACCCCGTGGCGAGATTGTGTTTGACGCGGTCGAATTTGCCTATGGTCGCGATGTGGGCGGTGTCCAACGCCTTTCTCTGACGGTCGGGCCGGGCGAAAAGTTGGGCATCGTCGGGGCATCGGGCGCGGGAAAATCGACCCTGGTCGCCCTGTTGCTGCGGTTGTATGACCCCGAAAGCGGACGCATTTCCATCGACGGGCAGGACGTCACAAAGGTCACGCAGGACAGCCTGCGCAGACATATTGGCATGGTCACGCAGGAAACCGCGATGTTCAACCGTTCGGCTCGCGACAACATTCAGTATGGCCGGACCGATGCCGACCACGACGACGTAATCGAAGCTGCGAAACGGGCCGAAGCGCATGAGTTCATTGGCGATTTGCAGGATTTCATGGGGCGCACGGGCTATGACGCCCATTTGGGCGAGCGCGGCGTCAAGCTGTCTGGCGGTCAGAGGCAGCGCATTGCACTGGCGCGCGCCATTCTCAAGGACGCGCCAATTCTGGTTCTGGACGAAGCGACCAGCGCACTGGATTCCGAAGTCGAGGCGTCGATCCAATCGGCGTTGCACCGGGTGATGCAGGGCAAGACGGTGCTGGCGATCGCGCACCGCCTGTCCACCCTGTCCGAGATGGATCGGATCATCGTCATGGACGCCGGGCGCATCGTGGAAAGTGGCAATCACGCCACGCTGCTGGCCAAGGGCGGGCTGTATGCGCAGTTCTGGAATCGCCAATCGGGCGGTTTCATCCAGACCGAGGCTGCGGAATAGGGGCTGTCGCCCTGACCCGGCTTTGGCTATGACGCGCTGATGAACACTCAGCACAAAATCCTGCGGCTTGGCCATCAAGGTGACGGTGTGGCCGATGGCCCGCTCTTTGCGCCGCGTACCCTGCCGGACGAGGTCGTCAGCGGCGCTGTCCAGGGCAATCAGCTGACCGATATTCGCATTGATATCCCATCGCCGGATCGGGTCGCGCCGCCATGCCGCCATTACCGGTCTTGTGGAGGCTGTCAGTTGCAGCACGCCAGTGACCAATTTGTGGCAGAGTGGAAGCAGCAGATGGTGGTTTCGGCGCTATCTGCGCAGGGGTTGTCGGCACAGATGCTGCCAATCGCAATCTCTGCTCCGCGCTCGCGTCGCCGGGCGACCCTGTCGGTGCGGCGCACCAAAAAGGGGGCGCTGGCCGGGTTTCATGCCCGCGCCTCTGACGTCATCACCCAGATTCCCGACTGCCAATTGCTGGATCCCGCGTTGCTGGACGGTCTTCCGGTTGCCGAGGCGTTGGCCATACTGGGCGGAAGCCGCAAGGGCGAACTTTCGGTGACCGTGACCGTAACCGATTCGGGTCTGGATGTAGCCGTTACCGGCGGCAAGTCGCTGGATGGGCCGTTGCGCGCCGCATTGGCGCAGGCGGGCGACGCGCATAAACTGGCGCGCCTGGCTTGGGACAGCGAAACCATCGTGCTGCGCGCGCCGCCAGCACAAACCTTTGGCAACGCCCGGGTCGTGCCTCCTCCAGGCGCCTTTCTGCAGGCCACGCCACAAGGCGAAGCGGTTTTGTTGGAGATGGTTCAGGACATCACCAAAGACGCGGCAAGCATTGCAGATCTGTTTGCCGGATGTGGCACTTTTGCCCTGCCGCTGGCACAAAATGCCCGTGTTCATGCTGTCGAAGGTGATGCTGAAATGGTCGCGGCCCTGGATCGGGGCTGGCGTCGGGCGCAGGGTTTGAAACAGGTCACAACCGAGACTCGCGATCTGTTTCGCCGTCCGCTGATGCGCGACGAACTGGCCCGATTTGACGCGGTCGTTCTGGACCCTCCGCGCGCGGGGGCCGAGGCCCAGGTGGCCGAGCTGACTCGGTCACAGGTTGCCTGCATTGCCTATGTGTCCTGCAATCCGGTTACATTTGCCCGCGACGCGGCCCGTCTGGCCGCTGCGGGTTATCGCCTCGGCCAGCTGCGGGTGGTCGACCAGTTCCGGTGGTCGACCCATATCGAGTTGATCGCGGCCTTTTCACTGCTGGACCGGGCCTGAAGCGGCGCTCTGCCGCAAAAAGTGATTTTGTTTTTTGGCCATACTTGGGTATTCCAAAGATGAGGCAAACAAAAAAACGAGAGCGGTAAATGAAGCGGCGGGTATTCGGGCTTGGAGCGGTTGCAGCACTGGCGGCTTCCGGATGCAGCACAAGTTCAAAATTCAAGGCGTATAATGGCCCCGAGGTCACATCGATCGTAGTAAACAAGGGCGCTCGGCGGTTGTATCTGTTGCACAATGAGCAGATTCTGAAGGACTATAAATTCGAACTGGGATTTGCCCCCGAGGGTCACAAGCAGTTCAGAGGCGATGGGAAGACTCCCGAGGGAAGCTATCTGGTCGACCGGCGCAATCCACGCAGCGCCTTTCATTTGTCAGTGGGCATTTCCTATCCGAATTCGCGCGACATCGCCTTTGCCAAAGCGATGGGCAAGGAACCGGGCGGAGACATATTTATCCACGGGCAGCCCAACCGGTCCAAGGCCAAAGGCCGGGACTGGACCGCAGGCTGTATCGCGGTGCAGAATCACGAGATTGAAGATATCTATGCCATGGTTCCAACGGGCACGTTGATCACCCTGCGCGCCTGATGCGTCAGCCGCCCATCAACAGCGTCCACCAGATCTTACCGGTTCGTTCCTGATACCAGGAGAAGCCCATGTTTGTGGCCTTTGGGTCCATGATGACCTGCCGGGTGCCCGGCTTATCCATCCAAGCGGCGAGGGTCTGCATTTCGGTTTCGAAGGTTTCCGAGATATTTTCACCCAGCATGGTGCCGCCGTAACCTGCGCGCTGTACCCGGTCGATCGGCGATGAGCCATCCGAGCCAAAGTGCCAGGGGCGCTGTTGCACCGACATATCGCGTGAATGGGTCGCGGCCGCAGCGGTCAGCTGCGAATTCAGTTGCACTGGGGCCGCTCCGGCGGCGGTGCGCAGGGCATTTACCGAATCCAGCACCCGATACTGGATCTTGGAGGTGTCGCTGGTCCGAATCTTGTAGGGTTTGGGCAGTGGCATCCCATCGGCACCGACGCGCCCAGACGGGCCTTGTTCGGCGCACCCGGCCAAAACCAGAAAACTGGCCAACAATATCGACAGAACGCGTGCCATGCATCACCTTGCAAATTAAATCATTGTTGCAGATACCCTGCTTTATGGGTGCGCGCAAACTCACAAAACCGGCAACATCTGCCATGACAGCGGTTTGATTTGCGACTGCGACATTCTGGCAATAATATGGACGGCGAGTCGACAACTGAACAGACAGAGGCATTCGAAATGGCACCCAAGCACTTTCCGAACCCGTCGCGCCGTGCGTTCCTTGCGGCCGGGGCGGCCTTTGTCGGCGCACCGGCGCTGGCGCAGGACGTTGTTGCAGAGGATCCGCTGCGCCCGGCACCGGAACCAGAAGCACCGGTCCGGCATAATATTTCAAGCTTTCGCGCCCAGGATTGGCGCTCTCATTTCAGTTCGCTGAACAATGGGGCGATCCTGGTCGATACCACATCACGGGCGTTGCATTACTGGTCCGAGGGTGGCGGCACTTACAAGCTTTACCCCTCTAGCGTACCTCTGAACGAGGAAATGACCCGCCGTGGTCGCACCAGTGTGATTCGCAAGGTCGAAGGCCCCGGTTGGAGTCCGACGCCGTCAATGCTCAAACGAAATCCGGAATGGCCTGCCTATATCCCGCCGGGGCCGGACAATCCGCTTGGCACCCATGCCTTATACCTGAGCTGGAAATACTATCGTATCCACGGTACTCACGACACACGCAAGATCGGACGGCAGTCCTCGAACGGCTGTATCGGCCTGTATAACGAGCATATTGCCGAGCTTTTCGGGATGGCAAATGTCGGAACACAAGTGTTGCTAATTTGACGACATCGCCGGGTTCCTGAGTTGGGACATCACAACAAGCAATTGCAATGTCTGCGTATTGCTGGTTAGAAAAATGCACGAGGTAAGTCTTGGTGCGCGGTTCCCGATGTGGGCCGCGCGAACTCTGGAGGTTAATATGAAGAAACTCGTTCTCGCCGCTGCACTGGCTGCTGCTGCTTCGTCCGCCACCGCCGGCAACTTGGCCGAGCCGATTGTTGAAGCACCGGTCATTGTTGAAGAAACACGCAGCTCGTCGAGCGGCATCTGGCTGCCGCTGATCCTGCTGGTTCTGGTTGGTGCCGCAGTCGCATCCAGCTAAGCTGAGCGTCATGAAATTGAAAAAGGCGGTGGATCTTCCACCGCCTTTTTTGTTGTGTGGGGGTCTGTGGATCAGCTCAGCCAGCCTTGCAGGTTTTCGTCAATGATCTGTGTCAGCGCCGAGATATGCGCATCGTCGTCGTTCAGGCACGGAATATAGGTAAAGGTCTGGCCGCCTGCCGCAACAAAGCTGTCTTTGATTTCTTCGTTGATCTCTTCCAGGGTCTCGATGCAGTCGGCGGAAAAGGCCGGAGCGCAGACCGCTATGTTGGTTTTACCCTGCTTGGCCAGCCGTGCGACTTCTTGCACTGTATAGGGCTGCAGCCACTCCTCGGGTCCGAACTGGGACTGAAAGGTTGTGGTGATCGCGGCATCCTCCCAGCCCAACCGTTCCTTCAGCAGACGCGTGGTTTTCTGACACTGGCAATGATACGGATCGCCTTCGGTCAGATAGCGGATCGGCAGCCCGTGGTAGGAGCAGACCAGAATATCAGGGCGTGTCTGCAAGCCATCATAGGTGCGCTCGACGGATTGCGCCAAGGCATCGATATAGGCCGGTTGGTCGAAATAGGGCGGCACGGTACGCGTCGCTGGTTGCCACTTTTCATCCATCAGGGCCCGAAAGAAAGCATCATTTGCAGTGGCTGTCGTGGCCCCGGCATATTGTGGATACAGCGGAAAAAACAGGATCTTGCGGCACCCCGCATCGATCATGGCGCGGAGCCTGGATTTGGTCGACGGGTTGCCATAGCGCATGGCATGGTCAACCATGACCCGGTCGCCATAGTGTTGTCGCATGGTTTCGGCGATCTTGGCGCTCTGCTGCTTGGTGATTGTCATAAGCGGGCTTTCCCCCGCCTCGTGATTCCAGATCGATTTATAGGCCGCGCCGCTGGTAAAGGGCCGTTTGCTCAGAATGACCATTTGCAGGAGGGGTTGCCATTTCCACTTGGGATAGTCGATCACCCGCTGGTCTGACAGAAACTCACTGAGATAGCGGCGCATGGACCAGTAATCATAATTGTCCGGCGTCCCGAGATTGGCCAGCAGAATGCCGACTTTTTCGCCGGGCAGCGCCGGATGGTCGGCGGGGGCGTGCGTGGGTCGCTTGGGTGCGTCGGGCATGTGCGGGGTCCTGATAAGTCTGGGTTGGGAAGCAGATAGGCGTTTTGGTCGTGTGTTCAATCTGACAGTTTGCCCTCAGTGGTTCGCAGGGCATCGGCCAGCCGCGCCTGGGCCGAACCGGGCCGCAGCGGTTTCGGCTGGCTTTCGTCCGGTGCCCAGCCAGTCAGGCAGATCAGTTCGAAACTGGCGGGCAGCAGACCCGCTTCCGTGCCGAACAATTCAGCATAGAGCGTGTCTGCCGCCTGAAACACGGTGCGGCGGGTGGGGCGGCGCAGCCTGCCGGACAGGGCGTTGGTCTCGCCCATGCCGCGCAGATCGTGCATCAGGTGGCCCAGATCGCGGTACTGCGCCACGCTGATCACGTTGTCGGCCACCGGCAATGCCAGACCTGCGCGCTGCAGCAGGGCACCGCATTCGCGGATTTCCGCCATCGGGGCGACGCGGGGGGACAAGCCGCCGGTCATGCGGCTTTCGGCCTGGGACAGAACCGTGCGCAGTTGATGCAGGGTCTGCCCGCCCAGGAACAATGCCAGGAACAATCCGTCCGGTTGCAGCGCCCGTCGGCACTGAATGATCTGCCCAACCGGGTCGTTGGCCCAGTGAAGGCTCATCGCGTGGATGACCAGGTCATGCGATTCTGCCTGAAGATCCAAGGTTTCGGCGTCCGGAACCAACCGGGCATCGGGCATCGCCGCCGACCAACGATCGGCAAAACCAGTCACGACAGCGGGTGCTGTAAACGCCCTGTTAACCATGGAGAGGCGATCCTGCACCTCTTCCACTGCCATCTGCTGCAGGAACAGGTCGTCCTTGCGCGCGCGTCGACGGTGACGCAACAGGGCAGGGCGGTCAAATATACCGGGTGTGTCGCTCATGAGTGCTAACTAGGCAAATGCTGGCAAGGATTCAAACCGCAGTTTCGTTGTTGTACCCGCCGCGCTGTCTGGGGTGCGGGGCGATGGTGGACAGCGACTTCGGCCTGTGCGGCACCTGCTGGCGCGATACGCCGTTTATTGGCGGCACGATTTGCGAAAGCTGCGGTACCCCGGTGCAGGGCGGAGCCGACGGCTTTCGAATCGAGTGTGACGACTGCATGAAAGCCGACCACCCCTGGTCCGAGGGCCGCTCGGCTTTGCTGTACAAGGACCGGGCTCGCCGTATGGTGCTTGCACTGAAGCACGGAGATCGACCTGAAATCGCGCGCCCGGCGGCGCTATGGATGGCGCGCGCGGCGCGTCCGATGCTGCGTGACGGTATGTTGATCGCGCCCGTGCCGCTGCATTGGACGCGCCTGCTTAAGCGTCGCTACAATCAGTCCAGCCTGTTGGGGCAGGCGCTGGCGCGGGAAACCGGGTTGGCGCAATGCCCCGATTTGCTGGTGCGCAATCGGAAAACGGCCATGCTGGACGGCAAAACCGCGACACAGCGCTTTGACGAGCTTTCCGGAGCCATAAAGGTACATCCGAAACGTCGGCATCGCCTGATGGCGCGGCGGGTGTTGCTGGTGGATGATGTCATGACCACAGGCGCAACCCTTGGAGCCTGTGCGCGGGCCTGTCTTGATGCCGGAGCCGATGACGTTTGCGTACTGACGCTGGCGCGTGTTGCAAAGGCTTCTTAAATCTCCGACAAACGCATTCACACGCAAGGGGCCCAGACATGCAACCGGTCGAAATCTACACCTCTCCTTTATGTGGCTTTTGCCACGCCGCCAAGCGGCTGCTGAACCAGAAAGGCGTCGACTTTTCCGAAATCGACGTGTTGGCGCAACCGGATCGCAAGCCCGAAATGATCCAGCGTGCCAATGGCGGGGCGCACGGTGCCGCAGATTTTTGTTGGCGATCTTCACGTCGGGGGCTGTGACGATCTTTTTGCGCTGGAAAGGGCGGGCAAGCTGGATGCCCTGCTGGAGGCATGACCAGAACGGCGCTTGTCCAGCTGACGTCCGGAGACGATCCGGCCAAAAACCTGCCGATGATTCAGGCCATGGTGGCTGAGGCGGCGGCCAGGGGGGCGGCATTTGTGTTGACGCCCGAGGTCAGCAACTGCGTCTCGACCAGCCGTACGCGGCAGAATCAGGTGCTGCACCATGAAGCCGACGACCCGACACTGGCCGCCCTGCGCCAACAGGCGCAGGATCTGGGCCTCTGGTTGCTGATCGGATCTTTGGGGCTCAAGACAGAGGATTCGGACGGACGGTTTGCCAACCGATCCTTTCTGATTGCGCCGGATGGCTCGATTCGGGCACGGTATGACAAGATCCACATGTTCGACGTTCAGGTCACACCCGAAGAAACTTATCGCGAATCCGACGGTTACCGGCCCGGCGATGCGGCGATTCTGGCCGACACGCCGTTTGGGGCAGTTGGCATGACGATCTGTTATGATGTGCGCTTTGCCCATCTTTACCGCGCTCTGGCGCAAGCGGGCGCGCGCATCCTGACGGTTCCGGCGGCGTTTTCCCATGTGACCGGTGGGGCGCATTGGAATACGTTGCTACGGGCCAGAGCGATCGAAACCGGGTGTTACGTTCTGGCTCCGGCGCAATGCGGACAGCATGCCGCGACCCGAGGCCAGCAGCGGCGCACATTTGGCCACAGTCTTGCGGTGTCGCCTTGGGGCGAGGTGTTATTGGACGGCGGGACTGAGCCTGGCGTGTATGTTTTCGACATGGACGATACGGCGGTCACCGAGGCCCGGCGCAAGATTCCGTCGCTCGGGCACACCCGCCCGTTCAAGGATCCAGAGGCGCAGGGGCGCGCATGAGCGAAGACACCAACGCCCTCGCGGTCACGCTGTTCAGTGAGATCCTGACCGCAGATCAGTTGTTACGATACCGCCTGTCCAAGGTCCTGCCCAAGGGCATGGAAATCTCGCATTTTTCGGTACTGAACCATTTGGCCTTTGTTGGCGACGAACGCTCGCCCGCCCAACTGGCCAGCACATTTCATGTCACCCGGGGGGCCATGACCAACACGCTGAACAAGCTGGAATGGGCCGGATATGTTCATATTCGCCCCGATTGGGACGATGCGCGGCGCAAGATGGTGGCGATCAGCCCGGCGGGCCGTCAGGCGCGCGACCAGGCGATTGCGGCGTTGACCCCGATGATCAATCAGGTTGTGGGCGAGCTTGGAGCCGACAAGGTCCGGACTGTCCTGCCGGTGCTGCGCGAGCTGCGTGCGCGGCTGGAAACCCCTTAGCTGCCTATGGATGTCAGGGCGGTCGAGCGACCCAGGCGTTGGAGCATATCCAGACATAGGCTCAATTGATCCAGGCTGACGAATTCATCCGGTTTGTGCGCCTGATCGATCAAACCCGGGCCGCAAACCGCAACCGACATGCCCATCTGCTGAAACAGACCGGCTTCGGTGCCGAATGGCACTACGTCTGCGCCACTTGCCCCGACCAGACTGGCCACCAGGTCGCGGGCAGCGTTTTGGGGCATCACTTCTAACCCGATCACCTCTCCGATTACTTTGGTTACGATGTTCGCAGAGGGGTGAACCGCCCGCATCATCGGCAACAGATCCTGTTCCACCACCCGCGCCATCGAGGATTTGACAAAGGCGGCGTCATCGTCCTGAACGGGGCGCATCTCCCAATCGACCTCGGCTTTGCCGGCGATCACGTTATGCGCGACGCCGCCAGAGATTCGTCCGACGTTCAGGGTGGTCCAGGGTGGCTCAAAGCGACTGTCGGCGGGCGCGCGCAGCATAAGTTCGCCGCGCAATTGCAACAGCGCATTGACGTAGCGTGCCGCGTATTCCGCAGCGTTCACCCCCCGTTGCGGGGATGACCCGTGCCCTTCCAGTCCCGTGAATCGCGCGGTATATTCACAACACCCCTTGTGACCTTCGATCACCCGCATACCTGTCGGTTCGCCGATAATCGCCATGGCAGGCTGCACACCGCAGCGCTGCAGCTCGGGCACCAGCGCTCGCGCACCCAAACACCCTACTTCTTCGTCATAAGTATAGCTGAAGTGCACCGGCTTGCGCAGATCCAGCGTGGCAAATTCCCGTGCCATGACCGTTGCGGCGGCGATAAAGCCTTTCATATCGCAGCTGCCGCGCCCGTGCAGCCGGTTACCGTTCCGATGCAGCGTGAAGGGGTCGCTGTTCCAGTCCTGATCGGTCACGGGCACCACGTCCGTGTGCCCGGACAGAACCACGCCGCCCGGTTGGTCCGGACCCAAAGTGGCAAACAGGTTGGCCTTGGCTCCGCCCTCGTTCTGAAACAGATCCACGCGCGCGCCGCAATTTTCCAGCCGCGTGGCCAGCTCGGCGATCATCGTCAGATTGCTATCCGCGGAAACGGTGGGGTGGGCGATAAGTTTCTCCAACAGATCGATGGTATCTGGCAGGTGCGTATTCATGGCTTGGCAATCTTGTATTTCGCAGGGCAAAAAGACCTTTGCCGGTGCCGCAAGGCACGCGGTTCGCTCACGAAGATTTCTCGGGGTTCCATCGCGGCGCAAGTCAGCAGCGCACGACCGTCGCGACGTGCGGTGTCAAAGGGCAGAAACAAAAATGGCATCTCAAAATCTCTATCTTTACTAGGGGCAGAAAACCAACTCGGGTGCCGGTTTACCCGAATTGAGGGATCGAACGTATTGCAAATCTGTGAATTTCGTCAGTTTTTCGCGAGAAAAAGATCAATAAATCCAAAAGAAAGAACGAAATTTTTCGATTTGGTTGCATGTTCACCACTCGATGTGCTTACAATCATACATCAAAACGCAGAGCAAACTGCGAAAAGTCCAAGGGGAGCCGAATTTGGCTGACACGCAATCGCCGGGAGCGTTCGTTGAATTCGAACGTGTCCAGAAGAGCTATGATGGCGAGAATCTCGTCGTCAAGGATCTCAACCTGATCATGCCCAAGGGCGAGTTTCTGACAATGCTCGGGCCTTCGGGTTCGGGCAAGACAACCTGTCTGATGATGTTAGCGGGATTTGAGACGGCCACCCATGGCGACATTCGCCTGGACGGGGTGTCAATTAATAATATACCGCCGCACAAACGCGGTATCGGCATGGTATTCCAGAACTATGCCCTGTTCCCGCACATGACAGTGGCCGAGAACCTGTCCTTTCCGCTGGAAGTTCGCAAGATAGGAAAGTCCGAACGCGAGCAAAAGGTCAAGCGCGTGCTGGACATGGTACAGATGGGAGAATTTGGCGGTCGACGCCCCGCCCAATTGTCCGGTGGACAGCAGCAGCGGATCGCATTGGCGCGCGCTTTGGTGTTCGAAGCCGAACTGGTGCTGATGGACGAACCGCTCGGCGCTCTGGACAAGCAGCTGCGAGAACATATGCAATTCGAAATCAAGCGAATCGCCGACAATCTGGGTATCACCGTGGTGTATGTGACCCACGACCAGACAGAGGCGCTGACGATGTCCGACCGTGTTGCCGTGTTTGACGACGGTCGCATCCAGCAACTGGCGCCGCCGGATAAGCTGTATGAGGCACCGGAAAACAGTTTTGTGGCGCAGTTCATCGGCGAAAACAATACACTGGAAGGCGTGGTCAAGGAAATTAAGGGTGACACAGCGCTCGTGCGTCTGGACGATGGCGAACTGATTGATTGCAAGCCGGTCAACGTGACCCAGCCCGGAGAACGCACCCGCGTATCGATTCGCCCTGAACGCGTTGAATACAACAAGAGCCGCCTGCATGCGGACGCCCATACGCTGAAGGCCGAAGTTCTGGAGTTCATCTACATGGGCGATATCTTCCGCACCAGACTGCGGGTGGCTGGAAATGAAGATTTTATCATCAAGACCCGCAACGCGCCCGACCAGGTGCGCCTGCAGCCGGGCACCCAGATCGAAATCGGTTGGCTGCCCGAGGATTGCCGCGCCCTGGATGCGTAGCGCGACCTTCAATTGCCCCGCCGGATCGGGGCGATGGAAATCGAGGCCGGACAGTTGCCCGTTGTGCTGGCCTCACACGCAAACCGACAACGGGAAAAGCACAGGGAGAATGCTTGTATGACACCGATGAAAACAATTTTGACGACCACAGCGCTGACATTTGCGGCAGGGTTTGCCAACGCTCAGGACATGGCCAAGGACATGACGCTTGTGTCATGGGGAGGAGCCTATCAGAAAAGCCAGGACCTGGCTTATGTACAGCCTTATCTGGAAATGCATCCCGAGGTCAGTGCGACTTGGGATTCCAGCTCGAACGAGGCCGTTGCCAAGCTGCGGGCGATGAACGAAGCCGGGAACGTGACCTGGGATGTGGTCGACGTGGTCGCATCGGATGCGATCCGGCTGTGCGACGAAGGTCTGGCGATGGAAATCGATCCGGACACCCAACTGGCTGCGGCCCCCGATGGCACCTCGGCCGCGGATGATTTCGGCGACCTTCTGGTGTCGGACTGCTTCATCCCGCAGATCGTCTACTCCACTACTGCAGCCTACCGGCCCGATCTGCTGCCGGCTGACGCGCCTGCGCCCGACTCGATCTGTGCGATGTTCGATATGGAAACCTATCCGGGCAAGCGAACCCTGGAAAAGCGCCCGATCAACAACATGGAATGGGCCCTGCTTTGTGACGGCGTCGCAAAGGACGAAGTCTATGATGTTCTGGCGACCGAAGAGGGGCAGCAGCGCGGACTGGCCAAGCTGGACACCATCAAGGACCAGGTGGTCTGGTGGTCCGCCGCAGCCGAGCCG
This sequence comes from Sedimentitalea nanhaiensis DSM 24252, assembly GCF_000473225.1. Taxonomy (GTDB): domain Bacteria; phylum Pseudomonadota; class Alphaproteobacteria; order Rhodobacterales; family Rhodobacteraceae; genus Sedimentitalea; species Sedimentitalea nanhaiensis. Next base: position 2,456,571 of record NZ_KI421509.1, on the reverse strand, counting down.
CCGCAGTTGCTGGCCGATGGCGAGATCGTGATGGGAACCTCTTATAACGGGCGCTGGTTCTCGGCGATCGAAGAGCAGGGCCAGCCGTTCAAGATGCTGTGGGACGCGCAGGTGTTCGATCTCGACGGCTGGATCATTCCCGCCGGCTTGAGTGACGAGCGCAAAGCGCGCGCGCTTGATTTCATCATGTTCGCAACCGACACCCAGCGTCTGGCGGACCAGGCGGCATATATCTCGTACGGTCCGGCACGCGCCTCATCGGCTCCGCTGGTCGGCCAGCATGCTGAACTGGGTATCGACATGGCGCCGCACATGCCGACCGATCCGAACAATGCCAAGAACACGTTCCTGTACAACTACGAGTTCTGGGCCGACTATCGCGACGACATCGACGCGAAGTTCCAATCCTGGCTGGCCAAGTAAGTCATCGATCCGAAAACTGTCCAGAGGCGGTGTGCCGCCTCTGGATCGCGAAAAGGCCGGCGCAGACCGACCCGGCCCGCTGCCCAGCAAGGAATGACGGACCATGAGCGATCAAACCACTTCCGGCCGTGTACTCGCCGCAGACGGCACGCCGCTCAAGACCAGCCTCGCGCGGGCTTTGCGGAGGCAGAAACTGCGGGCCCTCGCCCTGATCGCCCCCTTGCTTCTGTTTGTCCTGATAACATTCATTGCCCCGATTGCGGACATGCTGTTCCGCTCGGTGGAAAACCAGATCGTGGTCGAAACATTGCCACAGACCGTATCGGCGCTGGCGGACTGGGATCCGGAGTCGGGTGACACTCCTGGCGAAGACGTTTACCGCGCGCTGGCGGCCGATCTTAAGATTGCAGCCAAGGCCAAGACACATACCCGTCTGGGAACGCGCCTGAATTATGAGTTGACCGGTGCCTCGTCCTTGTTCCGCAAATCCGGACGCCAGGTCAAGAAAATGGACCTCGAAGGCGATGCGTCGATCAAGGACGCATTCATCAAGATCGACAAGGACTGGGGTAAGCCGGATATCTGGCGCACCATTCAGACCTATTCGCCGCGCTATACAAACGGCTATTTCCTCAATGCGGTGGATATGCAGAAAGGGCCTGACGGTCCCGAAGCGCGCCCGGAAAACCAGCAGATCTATCTGATGCTGTTCGGGCGTACCTTATTCATGAGCTTGATGATCACCGGGTCATGCATCCTGTTGGGGTATCCGGTGGCGTGGATCCTCGCCAATCTGCCAGCCCGATCTGCCAACATGTTGATGATCCTCGTGTTGCTGCCATTCTGGACCTCGCTTTTGGTTCGAACCTCAGCCTGGAAGGTGATGTTGCAGCAACAGGGGGTAATCAACGACGTGCTGGTCTGGCTCGGACTGGTCGGAGATGACGCCCGGCTGGTGATGATCAACAACCAGTTTGGCACCATCGTTGCAATGACCCACATCCTGTTACCATTCATGATCCTGCCGATGTATTCGGTGATGCAGACCATCCAGCCGACCTATCTGCGAGCCGCCAAATCTCTGGGTGCGACGAACTGGACAGCGTTCTGGCGGGTCTATTTTCCGCAATCCGTGCCGGGCATCGGCGCGGGCAGCATCCTGGTCTTCATCCTGTCAATCGGCTATTATATCACGCCCGAAATCGTCGGCGGCAACACCGGCACCTTTATTTCGAACCGGATCGCCTATCACATCTCCAGTTCGCTGAACTGGGGGCTGGCGGCGGCGCTCGGGGCAATCCTGCTCGCGGTGGTTTTGCTGCTCTATTACGCCTACGACAAGATCGTCGGCATCGATAACGTCAAGCTGGGGGGTTGAGATCATGACCGCACTGACACCGATTTCCCGTACCCCGACCTCATTTTACGTGCCCGTTGTTGCCGCGGCCGGCGCGTTTGCCGGACTGTTGGTCGGTACCTCGCAGGGCAGTTCGGTCCTGGGAGTTGTGGTTGGAGCCGCGCTGATGGGGGTCGTGGCCCTATTGCTGACACAGGTATTGGGCAACGAAAAGATCGGGCGTTGGGGGCTTTTCGGCCTGTTGCTGATCGCAGGCATTTTCATGGCCGGGATTCCCGGCGCCATCGTCGGTGCCTTGTTCGGCTGGTTCTTTGGCTGGTTTACATTCTGGCTGTTCGAAGGCCGCTACCGCGCCAAGCTGGCACCCTATCTGACTCCTGGGCAGGTGCTGTGGCATTTCGCTTTCAGGGTGATCTGTGGTGCCATATTCGTTTTCCTGATCACGCCGATTTTGGTGGTCATGCCGTTGTCGTTCAACGCCGAGAACTTCTTTACCTTCACGCCCGAGATGCTGCGGTTCGATCCTGCGGGGTATTCTTTGAAACACTACAGGGATTTCCTGACCAATTCCGACTGGCAGAATGCGCTGCGTAACTCCATTTTGATCGCGCCGGCCGCGACCGTTCTGTCGGTCGGCTTTGGCACACTCGCCGCCATAGGCCTGAGCCAGCCGCACGTGCCATTCCGCCGGGCAATAATGGCCATCCTGATTTCGCCGATGATCGTACCGCTGATCATTTCGGCTGCAGGGATGTACTTTTTTTACTCCCGCATCGGGCTACAAGGCACCTACTTCGGTGTGGTTCTGGCGCACGCCGCATTGGGCATTCCGTTTGTCATCATCACCGTGACGGCCACGCTGGTCGGGTTTGACCGTTCGCTGACCCGGGCGGCGGCAAACATGGGGGCGAATCCGGTGACCACGTTCTTTCGGGTGCAGATGCCGCTGATCCTTCCAGGCGTCATCTCGGGTGCGCTGTTTGCCTTCATTACGTCGTTTGACGAGGTTGTGGTGGTACTTTTCGTCGGTTCCGCCGGGCAGAAGACACTGCCGTGGCAGATGTTCACCGGTCTGCGCGAGCAGATCAGCCCGACGATCCTGGCGGTGGCGACCATCCTTGTTGCCGTCTCAATCGTTCTGCTGACCGTGGTGGAAATGCTGCGCCGACGCTCGGAACGTCTGCGCGGGATGAGCCCCGGCTGACACATGGCATGCGCCACCCGAGAACCGGCCCTGGCTAATTGGCTGCGGCTTTCTCTTGCTTGGCGCAGTAGTCCCAGTGCTTGCAGATCACCTTTGGGGTGTAACGTTGAACGGTCTTTTTGATCGCCTTTGAGACAACACTTTTCTCGTTCTTGGGGTCAAGTGTCCATTTTACGCTGCGTGCCTGCCATTTGCGGGCGATCTTGGCCTCACAGACCATCTCCATTTCCTTGTCCACCGTCTTGCAGGCGGCCATCAGGTCATTTTCATAGGCCTTCAGATCCTTGCTGGCCTCTTCTGCGGCCTTGGCAATATCCTTGCCAGTGTTGATCGCCGTCTCGAGATGTTTCAGCGACTTCTTGAGCGTTTTTGGCACTTCGCCGCCCATCTTTTCGATATCGCCGATGAACTTGTTGATGTCCTTCAATTGAACCTTGATCTTCTTCTTGTCTTTTTCGGTCAGGCCCTTCTCCGCCATTACATGCTCCTCTGAAAACCTATGTGAAACATGGTCAGCATCGCATGGCCCATAGGGTGGATCACAGTCCGGAATTCCATACGGCGTTTCAAGCGGATCTGAAACGCCGGGATATCGGAATATGCCGTGTCCCGCTAACGCAGACGGTTCAGCAGGTTCAGTGACGCGTACCCGTCGGGCGTCATGCCCGAAGCCACCTGATAGGCCCGCACCGCGTCGATGGTCAGCGGTCCGATGCGTCCGTCGATACCCTGGGTATCAAAGCCTTTGGCGGTCAGGCGCTTCTGCATTTCCTTGCGTTCCTTCAGGGTCAATGCCCTGTCGCTGCGCGGCCACTGGGCCTGCAAAGCAGGGCGGCCGCCAATGCGATCGGACAGGTGACCGACCCCGATGACATAGGCATCGGCGGTATTGTAGCGTTCGATCACGCTGAAGTTCTTGAAGATCATGAAAACCGCGCCGCCGCTGCCCGCAGGCATCAGGATCGATGCGGGGCCGTGATCGGGAACCGGGTTGCCGTTCATCGAAACCACGCCCATCCGCGCCCAATCGGCGGCGGACCTCTGGATCTTGCGATCCGCCAGACGAAAATCGAAATCACCCGGTACCGTCACCTCGACGCCCCAGGGTTGATCCTTGACCCAGCCAAACCGGGCCAGGTAGGCTGCAGTCGAGGCCAGTGCATCTGTGGGATCGTCCGACCAGATGTCACGGCGACCGTCGCCGTTAAAATCGACGGCATAATCCAGGTAGGATGTCGGGATGAACTGTGTGTGGCCCATCGCTCCGGCCCAGCTGCCGGTCATGTTGCGCGCCGTGGTATCGCCATTCTGCAGGATTTTCAGTGCCGCAACCAATTGGGTTTCAAAGAACGCGCTGCGGCGCGCGTCAAATGCCAGCGTGGACAGGGCGCGGATGATATCGGTCTTGCCGCGATAGGTGCCATAGGCGCTTTCCAGCCCCCAGACCGCGATCACAACCTCTTTGTTCACGCCGTAACGCGATTCGATCGCCTCAAGTGTCGCGCGGTGCTCGCCCAGAGCCGCCTGACCGTTTCGGATGCGGGTATCGCTGGCTGCGCTGTCCAGATAGTCCCAAATTGTCTTTGTGAATTCGCTCTGATTTCGGTCGCGCCGAATGATATCAGCGTCATAGGTGACACCGTCAAACGCCTGTTGCAAAACCGCTGAGCTGATCCCCTGTTCCCGGGCGCGCGTTTTGAAGGCCTGAACCCAGTTTTGGAACCGCTGGTTTGACTCGCCTTCCGGCACCGGTGCCTCGCTTGCCTTGATCGATTTCGGGCGCAGTACGGGCCGCAGCGAAATGTCGACCTCGGCGGACGCCATGCGGATTTCGGTGGCATGTACTTTTGGTCTGTTTTCCGGGTGGATCGAATGATCGACGGTGCCTGCCGCCAAGTCGCCTGCCATCGCCAGGTACAATACCCCGGCACCTTTCCAAACGCGCATCGTTGTTACCCCGATTATCTGCTCTCCGTCAGTTTAGTTCAAAACCGAGATTCTCAAAAGCGTTCAATCGGTGGAAGTGCGGTCTTCCGCTGACTTTCGGGTGATCGCCTGACATTTGATCCGGACATTTTCCGTGCGCAACGAAGACATCCGGTTTGAGCTGAAACCGTCCTGTGTGACCGCCAATTCCGCCATTCGGTCCACTCGAAACGCCCGAAAATGCCGGCGCAGATGGCAGCAGGCGATCTGAACGGTGGAGCGGTCCATACAAGAGGGCCGCCCAACGGCTGAACGCGTCGATCACCGCGCCGAGCCTGCGCAGGCATTGCATCAACTGGAACAGGCAAGCGGTGCGAGGGATACGGTAGCGTATCCTGGCTCATCGACAGAATCTGTGATGAGACGATGCACGGGCGTGGCCATAATTTGCAGCAACCTTCAGAAAGACGTCTGCGTAACGGGTCATTTTTTTGTGGTTTCAGGACTGTGCTCACTCGTTTTGGTCCGCTGATTTTTCAGCGGACACAGAGCGTTTGAGGGGTTCGGTTATGCGATTGCGAGGGTTTGCCGGTTGAGGGTGATCTTGTTTGCAGCCTTGAGCAGGTTTTGCCCGATCGCCGCCATCGCCAGTTGGGCATGGGTTTTGTCGACGCCAAAGTAGCGGGCGCGGTGCAGCCCAAAGAGGCGCTTCATGGTTCCGAAACATTGCTCCACCCGAAACCGGCGTTTGGAGATCATTTTGTTGAAGCGCTTTTCGGAGGCCCGCAGCGGGCGATTACGAGCAGCCTTCCTCATGATCCCGTCGCGGTGTTGGCCGCGTAGGATGGCACGGTTGGCCCTGGATGCGTAGGCCTTGTCCGCAAGCACACGCTGGGCCTTTGCGCCTTCAATCATGTGCCCAAACTCCGGGCTTTCGGCGCAGTTGGCGGGCTTGGTGTGAATACGATCGACAAAGCCTTCCTCGTCGGTGCGGGCGAAGGCTTTGTAACCAAGCGTGCTTTTCGAGCCCTTCTTCACCCAACGTGCATCGGGATCGGCGCTGAAATGCATCTGCGGATCATCCGATGCCTCGCCCTCGGCACGATCTTCAGGGGCGTCTATATGCGTACGGGGCCGCGCTGCGCTTTCTACCAAAGTCGCGTCGATAATCGCGGCCTCAGCCTCCTTGAGTTTCAGCCCGTGATCTTCGATCTGGCGGCAGACTTCGGCCAGAAGGTCGTCATAAACACCGCCCTTCACCAAAGCGTTGCGAAAGCGGCAATGGGTCGTCTCATCCGGTACTGCAGCATGCAGATCAGGCCCGCAAAAGATCATGAAATCCAGACGAACCTTCAGTGCGCGTTCCAGCTTCGGGTCGCTAAGACCGTGCCATTGACCAATCAACAGGCACTTGAACAGGACCAGTGCATCATACCCTCGTGGGCCGAACCCGGATCGCCCAAGACCACGCTTGAGGATGGGTGAAAACGACCGCCAATCCATCAACGCATCAATCTTGGCCAGAGCATCTTCTGCCCCGATCCGATCCGTCGCTTCTCGCAAGAACAGATCCATCAAAATCCCCCGGAAACTTCTCCAAAACCATACCAAACGAAACAAACCATGGGAATCCTCTCATCATGCAGAGGTCTATCAGAGGTGCATCCGGTGCATCCGGTGCGCCGGCAACCAGGCGACAAACGAACGACCGGTTGCATTGCGGTCGCGCGATGCTCTGTGACGGGAAAGGGTCTGTTGTGCGGCAGTTGAAGCACACAGAAAATGGGGCGGCTATGTGCCGCCCCGGTCGGTGGTGCTGCCCGGTGGGCTATTTGCCGGGAACCGAGCTCAGATCGTCGATGGGCAAGGTTTCGTTGACCCGGGCCTCGTCCCTGTGAAATATCGGGTAGATGTACAGGAATGCCGCTGCGATCAGATAGCCCAGGCTGACCGCACTTATCACGGGCCAATGCAGGCTGCCGGAATGGATGATCCCGACGGCGGACATGGCAAAGGCCGCCAATGCAAAGCCGCCTGCGTTGCGGAACCGCCCGTCGATGACGCTGGCGACGATTGCGCCCCAGATCAAACCGGTCAGGATAGCGCCTTGGCTCAGCGCCAGATGTCCTTCGAAATGCGCACCTTGCTGCAACAGCGCCGCAGTCAGGTCCGGGTCTCCCAGCTGTGGCAGACCGGCGACCCCGATGGCTCCTAACGCGCCCAGCATCGATCCCCATTTGATGATCAGGAAGGACGAGACATGCGGCATCATCGCGATGGTAACCGCAGCCATGTGGTCGGTCTTGACCGCGTGGGCGGTGTTTGTGATCAGGCTGAGAGCGACAAAAACCAGAACCGGCGCGGCGGCGGCCACCGGGATCAGGTTGTTCAGAAACGCCAGCAGACCGAAGAAGGCAGCAAGCGGGATCACGATCCCGACTCCCATGATGTACCCGGCATGCGCGCCCATACGCTTATAGGCGGGATGGCCGATATAGGCGGTGGTCGGAAATGGCGAGCCAAACACCGCGCCCAGCATCGTGCCCAGCCCATCGGTAATCTGACAGGTGGCCACCGGATAGTGATCGCCCGCAGCCTCGGCGCTTTCGACGTTGTTCATGGTTTCGATGAAATTGTAGATCTGCACCGGCACCAGAACGAGGAACAACTCGGGGTTGGCAAACAGATGCTGGATCCCGGCGATCAGGTCGCCGACATATGGCATTGGCGGATAGAAACCGACGCCTTCGGTCGAAATACGCGCCTCACCGATCATCAGGGCCACGACCGTCCCGACACCCAGCGCCAGCAGACCGGCGGGAATGTTGAACGGCAGGCGGAACCGGCCGACCAGCCCCCAGAGGATGATGATCATCGATGCGAAGCCCACAAGCGGGTTCTCGAACACGGTGGCCAGCGGCACTGTGCCGATGAACACCAGCGCAATGCCGCACAGCGTACCCAGCATGCCGGCACGCGGCGTAACCCTCTTCAACCAGGGACCGACGATGGCACCCAGCCCGGCGACGATGCCGCCCATGAAGCCCGCGCCGATCCCGACTTGCCAGGCCAGCACCGGGTCTTCGGTGGCCCAGTAGATCGGTCCGATCACACCAAAGAGATAGACGAACATCACCGGGGTGCTGATACCATAAGGCAGGGCGGTCACGTCGCGGCCCGATTTTTCGGCCGCGCGCTTGGCCAGCAGCACATAGACCGCGATTCCCGCCAGGATGGCCACCGCGGCACCCGGGACGATACGTCCGAACACGATTTCGGCAGGCATCTGAAAGACGAACTGACAGACACCGGACAGCACGATCAGGTTGATCAGGTTGTCGGTGAACAATGCCCAGAACGCGCTGAAATCATGGCGTACGAATAGTTTATACGTATAGCTTGGCGCGGTCATCCCGGCCTCCTCCTCCAAAATGGTCGCGAAATCAGATCCTTGTCTGCCTGATTTCTGCGTTCTGTTGTCGGCCCCTCCCGGACCGGTCCTTGTTCCCTTGCGGGGTGGTTGCGGCAGTTTCAGAGGTCAGTTTGGCGATCACCTCGGCCGCCACGAAGGCGGCGATGACGCCGGGCCGCTTATCGCGGCTGCCGCTTGCCCCGATGGGGCAAATCAGGGTGTCGATGGACAGGCCATCGCATTGGGTTCTGCACCAGTTGCGGAACTTGGCGCGTTTCGTGACCGAGCCGATCATCCCGACATAGGCTGCGTCCTTACGCGCCAACGCTGCGCTGGTCACCAGAAAGTCCAGCGCATGATCGTGAGTCAGCACGACAAAGGCGCTGCCTGGCGGCGCGCGGTCGACCTCGAATTCAGGGATCGGGGTCAGACGGGTCTCGACGGCGGATCTGCAAAGGGCCAGTTCCTCTTTGCGCGGATCCACTATGATGGTGCGCACCGGTAGATGTTGCAGCAACTCGGCAAGGGCACGGCCGACATGTCCCGCCCCCATGATGTAAACATGCGGCTGAGCGTCCCGCCGGGCGGTTGCACGTGAGATGGCTTCCCGCTTGTCACCGTGACCCATGCGGTTCAGCGCCAGTTCCACCCGTCCGCCACAGCATTGGCCGATTTCCGGTCCCAGCGGGATGTCCAGTGCGGCGCTGACTTCGCAATTGTCGAACATTTCACGGGCGCGCTGAATGGCGCGGTATTCCAGTTGTCCGCCGCCGAGCGTTCCCCACTGACCCGTCGGGGCGACGAACATTTCGGTGCCGACGTTGCGCGGGGACGAGCCGCGCACCCGCGTCAGCACCATCCGCACAACCCTGTCGTGCCGGGCAAAGAATTCCGAAAGCATCACAATGCGCTCTGCAGGCGCTCAACCGCCATCAGTACCCGTTCGGGCGTGGCCGGCGTGTCCAGGCGCGGGCAGGTTCGGTACCCATCGACGCTGGACACAGCCATCGACAGGGCTTCGAGTACCGAAATACCCAGCATAAACGGCGGCTCGCCCACGGCTTTCGATCGCTTGATGGTCAGTTCGCGGTTCTCGGACCAATCTGCCAGATCGACGTTAAAAATGCGCGGACGGTCCGATGCAAGCGGGATCTTGTAAGTGCTGGGGGCGTGGGTGCGCAAACGCCCGGCCTCGTCCCACCACAGTTCTTCGGTGGTCAGCCAGCCCATGCCCTGGATAAACGCGCCTTCGACCTGGCCCTTGTCCAGCACCGGGTTCAGCGACTTGCCCACGTCATGCAGGATGTCGGTGCGCTCAACCCGGTATTCACCGGTCAGCGTATCCACCGAGACTTCTGAACAGGATGCGCCATAGGCATAATAATAGAACGGCCGCCCCTTGCCCGAACTGCGATCCCAATGGATCTTGGGCGTCTTGTAAAAACCAGCCGCCGACAGCTGCACCCGCGCCATGTAAGCCTGTTTTATGAAGTCATCAAAGCTGAGGCGGGTTTCGCCGATCTGAACCGTATTGGGCAGAAATTTCACCTGGTCGGGTGCAACATCCCATTTTGCGGCGGCAAATTCGACCAGCCGGGCCTTGATCTGTTCACACCCGTCCAGCGCCGCCATGCCGTTCAGATCGGTGCCGGAAGAGGCTGCGGTCGCGGATGTATTGGGCACCTTTTCGGTTGTGGTCTTGGTGATCTTGATGCGGTCGAAATCGACCTGGAATGCCTCGGCCACCACCTGTGCAACCTTGGTGTTCAACCCCTGCCCCATTTCCGTGCCGCCGTGGTTGAGATGGATCGAGCCGTCATTATAGACGTGGATCAGCGCACCGGCCTGATTGTACCATGTGGCGGTAAAGGAGATACCGAACTTGACCGGGGTCAGCGCGATGCCCTTTTTGATCACGGGCGATGTCGCGTTGAAGGCAAGAACCGCCTCGCGCCGTGCCCGGTAATCCGCCGATGTTTCGAGATCGCCGATCAGCCGGTCGAGAATATTGTCATCGACCTCCTGATGATAGGGTGTCAGGTTGCGCCCGTCCTGACCGTAAAAATTCGCCTTGCGGATCTCAAGCGGGTCCTTGCCAAGGGCAAAGGCGATTTCCTCGATCATCCGTTCGGCGGCCACGACGCCCTGCGGTCCACCAAAGCCGCGAAAGGCAGTGTTGCTGACGGTGTTGGTTTTCATTGGGTGGCTGACCAGCCGCACGGCGGGATAATAATAGGCATTGTCGGCGTGAAACAGGGCCCGATCGGTGACCGGCCCGGACAGGTCCGAAGAAAATCCGCAACGGGCGACAAAGCTGCCATCCACCGCCTGAATCCGGCCTGCATCATCAAATGCGACGTCATAGTCGATGACAAAATCATGCCGCTTGCCGGTGGCGGTCATGTCCTGATCGCGGTCGGGGCGAATCTTGACCGCGCGGTTCCATTTCTTGGCGGCAATCGCGGCGACAGCGCAAAACAGGTTCATCTGGCTTTCCTTGCCGCCAAACCCGCCGCCCATGCGCCGCACGTTTACCGTGACTGCGTTGGATGGCACGCCCAGAACATGCGCCACCATGTGCTGTGCCTCGCTGGGATGCTGTGTCGAGCAATGCACGACCACGTCGTCATCTTCGCCCGGGATGGCAAAGGCAATATGGCCTTCGAGATACATGTGGTCCTGCCCGCCCACGGTGATCTGGCCCTTGATCCGATGAACGGCGTTTTCAAAGCCCGTGGCCAGGTCACCGCGTTCGAGCTTCAGCGGGTCGGTGACATTGGGATAGCCCGCCTTCTGCGCGGCGACGGGATCCAGTGCATGAGGCAGGGTTTCATAGCGAACCTGCGCCAGGTCGGCGGCCCGCCGCGCCGCATCGCGGGTTTCGGCCACGACGGCAAACAGCGGCTGGCCGTGGAATTCGACGGTCTCGGTTGGAAACACCGGTTCGTCATTGCGCCCGGTCGGGCTGATGTCGTTGGTGCCCGGTATGTCGTCGGCGGTCAGAACGCCGATCACGCCGGGTGCCGCGCGGACAGCGGACAGGTCCATGGCGGTGATACGGGCATGGGTCACGGACGAACACCCCAGATAGGCATGCAGGGTGCCCGCCGGTTCCGGGATGTCATCGGTATAGTCGGCTCGCCCGGTGACATGCTTGATTGCGCTGTCATGGATGCGGTCCGTATGAGTGCCGCCCTTGATGGTAACGTTGTCTTTCATCTCGGTTCCCCTTTCTCAGGCTGTGGCAAGTTGCACCGGCGTATCGGTCGCCGCGTCATGTTCCAGATAGAAGCGCAGCAGCAGGTTCCGGGCCGACAGCATTCGGTAATCGGCAGAGGCCCGCATGTCCGTGAGCGGAGAGAAATCATCGCTCAGGGCCTGGGCGGCCGCCCGAAACACGGCCTCGCCCCAGGGTTGATTGCGCAGGGCGGCCTCGGCAGCGTCCGCGCGCTTGGGAGTGGCCGCCATTCCGCCATAGACAATGCGGCAGTCCCGAATGGTGCCGCCTTCGACACTGACGCTGATCCCTGCCGCCACCGAGGAAATATCTTCGTCCCGCCGTTTCGAAATCTTGTAGGCCGCGTCCAGCTGCCCCGCCGTTGCCTGTGGAATATGGATAGTTTCCACGAACTCACCCGGCGCGCGGTCCTGTTTGCCGTAGTCGATGAAAAAATCCTGTAGCGGAAGAGAGCGCCGGTCATTGCCGCGCCGCAGGGCGATCTGCGCGCCAAGCGCGATCAGCACCGGAGGCGTATCCCCGATGGGAGAACCATTGGCGATATTGCCGCCCACAGTGCCCATGTTGCGCACCTGCCAGCCCGCAATGCGATCCCAATAGGCCGCCAGGTGCGGAAACATGCCGGTAATCGCGTCCTGACACTCGGAATAGGTCACGCCCGCGCCAATGGTCAGTCCGGCGTCGGTGATCTCGATATTTTTCAACCCGTCCAAGTGGCCGATGAACACGGCGGGGCTGATCGGGCGCAGGAACTTGGTGACCCACAGACCCACATCGGTCGATCCGGCGACAATGGTCGCTTCGGGGTTTTCTGTCAGTACCGTGGCCAGATCATCCACGCTGGCGGGCAGGATGGCGCGATCCTGCGCGGGGCCGGTGACGATGCGCCTGCCGTCCCGCAGTGCGGTCAGGCGCGTGGTGACGGCATCGCGTTCCGCAATCAGATGATCCGAGGCCGGGGTACCATACCGGCTGACCGCAACAGCGGCGCGCACGATCGGTTCATACCCGGTGCAGCGACACAGGTTGCCTTGCAACGCGGTTTCGACCTGGGCTTCGCTCGGTTCGGGCGTTTGCATCCACAGTGCGTAGAGCGACATGACAAACCCCGGCGTGCAGAACCCGCATTGGCTGCCGTGGTGTTCGACCATCGCCTGTTGCACCGGATGCAGCCGCCCATCGGGGCCGGACAGGTGTTCCACCGTTACCACGTGGCATCCATCCACCGTGGCCAGGAAGCGAATACAGGCGTTCACCGTTTCATAGCGCAGCCGATTGTTATGCAGACGCCCGACCAAAACCGTACAGGCCCCGCAATCGCCCTCGGCACAGCCTTCTTTGGTTCCGGTCAGGCGCCGGTCCAGCCGCAGAAAGTCCAGCAAGGTCTGGCTGGCCCCGACATCGGGCAAGACAATGTCGCGGCCATTCAGCAGAAAGCGGATTTCGTCACGGTGTGTCATTGGACCTCCAGATCGGTTGCGGCGGTGGTTTCGGTTCAGTCAGGGAGTGTCAGGCAGAATACCGGATTTTATTTTACCTGGATACGTCGCCAGTCGGGAAATACTTTCAACGATCTGTTGAAAGTGATAGCATGCGGTCCATGCGGTAGAAGGCAGCAAAGGGAACACGCCATGCCATATGTCGAAAGCCTGCGCGTCTTTACCCGTGTGGTCGATTTGGGCAGCATCACGTCAGGCGGGCGGGATTTGCGGCTGACACCGGCGGTGGCCAGCAAGCGGATCAAGGAACTCGAGAAACACCTGGGGGTGCGGCTGTTCAACCGGACCACGCGATCACTGACACCGACCGAAGTGGGCAAGACCTTTTACGACCATGCCCGCAAGGTTCTGGAGACAATAGACGATGCAGAATCGGTGGTTGCAAACTTTTCCGGCTCGCCGCGCGGCGTGATCCGGTTGACTGCGCCCCTGGGGGCGGGCCGGCGTATCATCGCGCCTCTGGTTCCTCGTTTTGTCGAGTCCTATCCGGAAACGCGGGTGCAGATGCGTCTGTCGGATCGGGTGGTGGACATATTGGCGGACAAGCTGGACCTGGCATTCTTTATCGGCGCACCACGGGATTCAAACCTGAAGCTGCGCAAAATCATGGACTGCCAACGCATTCTCTGCGCGTCGCCAGCCTATCTGGAACGATACGGCATGCCGCAGACCCCTGACGATCTTGTGTCCGGCGATCACAACTGTTTGCTGCTGCGCTATCCGCGCTCGCCAGAGTATTTTTGGGTTCTTGAGACGGAAGCCGGGCGGCGTAAATTAGATGTGGCTGGCAAGTATGACGCCGATGATGGCGATGTGTTGACGGATTGGGCGCTGGGGGGACACGGCATCGCAAACAAGCCCCGGTTCGATGTGGCGGAGCATCTGAGCGACGGGGCGCTGGTCGAGGTCTTGCCCCAAACGCCGCCTGCTTCAGCAATCTTTGGCTGCCTTTACCCACATAGAAAGTTGCAGGATCCCAAGATCCGCCATTTCGTCGATTTTGTCATTCGCCACGCGGGCGACGCCTTGGTTTCCTGAAATCTGGCAATTGGCATGCTCTTCCCGCCCGCGACCGGCCTCAGGAACGAGGGTCAGGCGAAATGGCATTCGCCGTGTCCAGAAGGGCTGGTACGATCCGCTCGCGCAGGCCTTCTTCGGTCCAGCGCGATGCCGATACCGAGCACTGTATCGCGGCTCTTGACGGCTCTCCGCCCGGGCTGCGGATGGGGGCGGCAATTCCAATCTCGTTCAGGATCACCTGTTCGCGAGCGATGGAAAATCCCTCTTGCCGGGCCTGTTCGACCTGCTCGGAGATCAGGCTTCGCTCCATTATGGTGCGAGGAGTGAACCGCGTGAGCGGCCAGGTCACGACTGCCTCGGCGCTGGTGTCGACGTCACAGGTCGACAGCATCGCAAGGCCCGACGAGGTGCTGAGCGCCGGAATCCGGCGGCCTACCACGCTGGCCGCGAAATAAGTGTGCTGGCAGGGCAGGCGACTGACATATATGATGTGGTCGCCCGAGGCTTCGGCCAGGTTGACGGTCTCTCCCAGGCGCTGGGATAGATCGATCATCTTGGGCAGGGCAATGGGTACCAACCGGTCAGACCAGTAATAGGCATAGGCCAGTTGCAGCCAGGCATGCGATGGGCTGAAGCGGCGGGTGACCGGGTTTTTGTTCAGCATACCTTCGAGATGCAGTGTGTTGGCCAACCGCTGCACCGCACTGCGCTCCAGCCCGGTACGCACGGTCATCTCGGTGAGAGTCAGTTCGGAGTGTCTGTCATCAAAGGCACGTAACAATTGCAAACCCTTGGCCAGGGAAGACACATAGAGAGTGTTTTGCTTTTGCTGCATTCCGTACGGCTCCTGTTGCCGGGTTGTTGGCCGCGAGCGTTAAGAAAGGGCTTGCCGAGTCGCTTTGAACTTGCTTACTTTGTTATATACCAATGTTTGATATTACAATGTAATACAAGCCGAAAGAATGCCGACCAAACCGGCGTCGATACTCAGGGAGAAGACATGAAATACGCACGATCAAATTGGACTGCGGCGGCCACGGCAATTTGCGTGGCCTGTGCCGGATCCGCATGGGCAGGCAAGGCGGACGACACGCTGAATGCGGCCTTTACCAAGGAGTTGGAGAACGTCGACAGCTATTTCAACTCGTCCCGCGAGGGCGTGGTGTTGCAGCGGGCGATCTGGGACGGGCTGATTTATCGCGATCCGGCGACCAATGAATACAAGGGCAATCTGGCCACGTCCTGGGAATGGATCGACGATACCACGCTGGAATTCAAACTGCGCGAGGGCGTCACCTTTCACAACGGCGAGCCATTCAACGCGGACGATGTGGTCTATACTGTCAATTTCGTCGCAGACGAGGCCAATGGAGTAAAAACCCAGCGCAACGTGAACTGGATGAAATCGGCTGAAAAAATTGACGAATACACCGTTCGCATTCTGCTGAAAGAACCTTTTCCTGCGGCAATCGAATTCCTGTCGGGGCCGGTGTCGATGTACCCCAACGAGTATTATGCCGAGGCGGGACCATCCGGCATGGGGCTGAAACCGGTTGGAACCGGTCCATATAAGGTGATCGACGTTGTACCCGGCGCACATTTCGTGCTGGAGAAGAACGAGACATATCATGACAGCCCCAAGGGTCAGCCGGAGATCGGCAAGGTCGACATCCGCACCATTCCGGATGTGAACACCCAGATCGCCGAGCTGTTTTCCGGCAGCCTGGACCTGATCTGGCAGACCCCGGCGGACCAGGCCGAGAAGCTGGCGACGATGGACCAGTTCACGGTCGCCAATGAAAGCACCATGCGGATCGGATATCTGACGCTCGATGCCGCCGGACGCACCGGAGAGGACAACCCGTTTACCAAACTCAAGGTGCGGCAGGCCGTGGCCCATGCCATCGACCGCGAAGCGCTGGTCAATGCGCTGCTCAAAGGCAAGAGCCAGGTGATTTCCACCGCTTGTTATCCCAGCCAGTTCGGGTGTGACCAGAATGTAACCAGCTATGAATACGATCCGGAAAAGGCCAGGGCACTGCTGGCCGAGGCCGGGTACCCGGACGGGTTTTCAACTGACTACTATGCTTATCGCGACCGGGACTATGCCGAGGCGATTTCGTCCTTCCTGAACGCGGTCGGGATCGAAACCAACTTCAACATGCTGCAATACTCGGCCCTGCGTGAATTACGGATGAAAGAGGGTTCGCCGGTGTCGTTCCAGACCTGGGGATCGTATTCGATCAACGACACATCCGCGATCACCAGCCAATTCTTCAAGTTCGGGTCGCTGGATGACTCTCGCGACCAAGAGGTCAAGGACTGGCTGGACATCGCCGACAGCTCGACCGACCCCGAAGTGCGCAAGGAACACTATTCCAAGGCACTGAAAAAGATTGCGGACCAAGTGTATTGGGTGCCGATGTTCAGCTACAATACCAACTACGTCTTCACCAAGGACGTTGATTATACGCCCACACCGGACGAAGTTCTGCGCTTTACCACGATGCGCTGGAACTGAATATTCCGGGGGGCTGAACCGGCCCCCCGTCCACGCCTACAGGGGCAATACCCGTGCTTCAATTCATTCTGAAACGACTGGGCCTGGCTCTGCTGGTAGCTCTGACCGTGTCGATCATCAGCTTTTCACTGCTGTTTCTGTCGGGCGACCCGGCATCCGCCATCGGTGGCGAGACAGCGACCGACCAGGACATCGAAGCGATCCGGGTTCTGTACGGCTTTGACCGGCCGCTGGTCGTGCAATACTGGGACTGGCTGTCCAGCGCGCTGACCGGCGATCTGGGCGAGAGTTATTACTTCAAGCTTCCGGTCGCCAGCCTGATCGCGGACCGCCTTCAGATTACCATGATCCTCGGTGTTTGTGGGATCTCCTTCGCGCTGCTGACGGCAGTTCCGCTGGGCGTTGCAGCCGCGATACGCCCGAATTCGTTCATCGACCGGCTGGCGCTGTTTCTGTCGGTGGCCGGGCAAGCGATGCCGTCGTTCTGGTTCGGATTGATCCTGATCGTGGTCTTTGCGATCCAGTTGGGATGGCTGCCACCATCAGGTGCGTCCAGCCCGGTGCATTTCATAATGCCAACCATCGTTCTGGGATATTATGCCATGCCCGCGATCATGCGCCTGACCCGCGCCGGGATGCTGGATGTGTTGTCGTCCGACTATATCCGCACAGCACGCGCCAAAGGCGCGTCCGAAGGTCGGGTGCTGTTCAAGCATGCGCTGCGCAATGCAATCATCCCCGTGGTCAGTCTGGCCGCAGTTCAAATGGGCTTTATGCTGGGCGGCTCGATCGTGGTCGAAAGCATTTTTGCGCTGCATGGCGCGGGCTATCTGGCGTGGGAAAGCATTGCCCGCAACGATCTGCCGACGGTGCAGGCGCTGATCCTGGTGTTCTCGCTGTTTTATATCATCTTCACCTTCCTGTCGGACGTGCTGAACGCCTGGCTGGATCCGCGTATGAGGGCGGGCTGACATGGCAGACATGGCAACCGATCCGCTTTTGGCGGATATCACAGGGCCGACACCGGGGCAGATGCTGCGGAAACGGATCTTTGGCCATCAGGGGCTGTTGATCGGCGCGGTGGTGTTGGGAGTGCTGGTATTGGTGGCGATCTTTGCCCCTTGGCTTGCACCGCATGACCCCTATGCCCAAAGCCTGATGGCGCGGATGCAGCCGCCGGTGTTTCTGGGCGGAAGCTGGGAGCACCCCTTGGGTACGGATCACCTGGGCCGGGACTACCTGTCGCGGCTGATTTATGGCGCGCGGGTGTCGCTGTTGATCGGCACTGTCGCGGCGCTGATTTCAGGGGTGATCGGCACGGCCATGGGCGTTGCGGCCGGGTATTTTGGCGGCCGGGTCGATGCGGTCGTGACCTTTCTGATCAACGTGCGCCTTGCGATGCCCGTGGTTCTGGTGGCGCTGGCTGTGGTTGCCATCATGGGCGGGTCGCTGCAGGTGGTGATCGTGGTTCTGGGCCTGCTGCTATGGGACCGGTTTGCCGTGGTGATGCGCTCCAGCACCTTGCAGGTCCGGGGCCGCGAATATGTGGCCGCCGCCCGTGCCGTGGGGTGTTCCACACCGCGCATCCTGATGTCGGAAATCATGCCCAACATCGTCAATAACCTGATCGTGGTGGTGACGCTGGAAATGGCCCACGCCATTCTGTTGGAAGCGGCGTTGTCGTTTCTGGGACTGGGGGTGCAACCGCCAACGCCAAGCTGGGGGCTGATGGTGTCCGAAGGCAAGAACATGATGCTGTTCGAGCCCTGGATGGTGATGATCCCTGGGGTGGTGCTTTTTGTGCTGGTGTTGGCGATCAACCTGATGGGTGACGGTTTGCGGGACGTCACCGCACCCGAAAACAGGAGCTGATCTGATGGGTGATACTCTTTTGACCGTGCGGGGCCTGACCATCAACATCCCGGTTGGCGGCGGAACCCTGCATGCGGTACGTGGCATCGATTTCGACGTGGATCGGGGTGAGACCCTGTGCATTGTCGGCGAAAGCGGGTCGGGCAAGTCACTGACCTCTTTGGCGCTGATGGGTTTGCTGGGCGGGCGCATCGACCGGCGCGCGACCGAGATGCAGTTTGATGGCATCGACCTGACCCGCGCCAATGCACGTACCATGCGCGCCCTGCGCGGAGATCGCATGTCGATGATCTTTCAGGAGCCGATGACGTCGCTGAACCCGGCCTATACCATCGGCGATCAGCTGACCGAGGCGCTGTTGCTGCACCGCGATGTCGGACGCGAAGCCGCCCGCGCCCGTGCCGTCGAGCTGTTGGAAAAGGTCGGGATCACAGCCGCCGCCAGCCGGTTGGGCCAGTATCCGCACCAACTGTCCGGCGGGTTGCGCCAGCGGGTGATGATCGCGATGGCCCTGATGTGCGAACCGGAACTGATCATTGCGGATGAACCCACCACCGCGTTGGACGTCACCATCCAGGCCCAAATTCTGCGGCTGCTGGTCGATCTGGGCCGAGAGATGAACATGGCGATGATCCTGATCACCCATGATCTGGGCGTTGTCGCTCGCGTCGCCGACAAGGTGGCGGTCATGTATGCTGGCGAGCTGGTGGAAACCGGCAGCGCATCCGAAGTGTTCAACGCGCCAATGCATCCCTATACGCGCGGCTTGCTGCGCTGCATTCCGCAGCCGGGCAAGACCGAACGCGGCGCACGTCTGGGCACCATCCCCGGTATCGTGCCCAGCCTTGTGGGCGGGGTGACGGGCTGTCCGTTCCGCACCCGCTGTGATCAGGTAGTGGACGCGTGCCGTCAGGCCATACCCCGTCGCAACCCCGGCAGCGGCAACCATGAATTCCGTTGCGTGCATGAAACCGGTCATCGCATGGCCGAGGAGTCCCCGGCATGAGCGACGTGAACAAGGATGCGCCGGTACTGGAATTGCGGGGCGTGACCAAGACCTATAGCGTCAAGCAGGGGTTGTTCGGCGCACCCAAACCGCTGACTGCCGTCAATGACGTGACCCTGACGCTGGGCCGGGGCGAGGTGCTGGGGCTGGTCGGGGAATCCGGTTGCGGCAAGTCCACGCTGGCCAAGATCCTGCTGGGGCTTGAGGCCCCGACACAGGGCGAGGTTCTGGTCGATGGCGAGCGTATCGATGCGACCGACCGTCGCCGTCTGGCGCGGCGCATCCAACCGATCTTTCAGGATCCGTATTCTTCGCTCAATCCACGCAAGAGCATCGAGGATATCGTGTCCCTGCCGTTGTTGGTGCATAATGTCGGTGACGCCGCCAGCCGGACCAAGGCGGTACGCGAGATTCTGGACATTGTCGGCCTGCCGGCGCGGGTGATGCAGACCTATCCCAGTCAGATGTCCGGCGGCCAACGCCAGCGCGTTGCCATTGCACGGGCACTGATCATGAAGCCCGAGATCGTGATCTGCGACGAGCCGACCAGTGCGCTTGACGTGTCGGTCCAAAGCCAGATCCTGAACCTGTTGGGCGATTTGCGGTCCGAATTCGGGCTGACCTATCTGTTCATCAGTCACGATCTGGCGGTGATCGAGCATCTCGCCACCCGTGTCGCGGTGATGTATCTCGGACGCATCGTAGAAGAAGCCGATGTGGCGGGTCTGTTTGATCAATCACGCCATCCCTATACTCAGGCGCTGCTGAAATCGGTGCTGACGCCCGATCCGGGCATGGGTGTGCCGGATACGGAATTGGGAATGGAATATCCCAACCCGATCGCGCCACCACCGGGGTGCCATTTTCACCCCCGCTGCCCAGCGGCGATGGACCGGTGCAAGATTATCGCTCCGCTTCCCATCCCGACGCCTGATGGCCATGTGGAATGTCATCTTTTTGACGGTGACGGTCCAGAACCCGTGCGGAGCATATCGTGATTTCGAACCTTTCCGACAGCCAGACGATCACCAAGACGGTGATCGAAACCGAGGGCGGCGTTGTGGCCGCCCAGCATTCGCGCGCCGCGCGTATCGGTGCGCAAGTGTTGGCTGCCGGTGGCGATGCAGTCGACGCAGCGGTGGCCGTGTCCTTTGCGATTGGGGTGGTTGAGCCTTGGATGTCCGGCCCTGCGGGGGGTGGTGCCATGATGCTGTGGCGTGCGAATGAAGAGCGGGCCTATGCGTTGAATTACGGCATGCGGTCGCCCAGGGGATTGAATCCTGACAACTATCCGCTATCGGGTGAGGGTATTGCTGGCGATCTTTTCCCGTGGGAGCGGGTGGTCGAGGATCGCAATGTGCAAGGCGCAAGCGCCATCGCGGTGCCTGGACTGGTTGACGGGGTCGGACAGGCCCATGCGCGGTTCGGCAAGGTGCCATGGCGCGATCTGTTGCAACCAGCGGTCGATCTGGCGCGCGAAGGACTGCATGTGGATTGGTATGCGGCGCTGATCATCGCGTCGACCACGCGCGAACTGGCCAAGGATGCCGATGCCGCAGCGCTGTTTCTGGAAGACGGGCGATGGCCCACCATTGCCGGTTGGACCAGCCTTTCGGATAAGCGGCTGGATATGGGCGCGATGGCGGCTTCGTTGGCGGAACTGGCGGACAAGGGCGCGCGCGAATTCTATGACGGTGACATCGGCGCGGCGCTGGCGGCGGATGTCCAGGCCAAAGGCGGGTGCCTGACCCATGACGATCTGCGCGCCTATCATGCCCGGTTTGTCGATCCGCTGAGCTTTGCGCATGGCGCGGGCGGCTTTCACGTCATGCCAGGTCTGACAGCGGGTCCGACCTTTCGCGATGTATTCGCCGGGCTGAAAGATCTGGGTGGTAAGACCCCTGGCGCGCAGGCCTATGCAACCTATGCCGCCGCGTTGAAAACCGCCTATGCCAGGCGTCTGTCGGGCATGGGTGACGATGGCGAAACCCCTGACGCGCCGGGCTGTACCACGCATTTCTCGGTTGTGGATCGCCATGGCAACATGGTGGCCCTTACCCAGACCCTGTTGTCGATTTTTGGCAGCCGGGTGGTATCGCCCCGCACAGGTTTCCTGATGAACAACGGCGTCATGTGGTTTGACCCGGTGCAGGGACGCCCCAATTCGCTGGCTCCGGACAAGACCTGCCTGATGAATGTCTGCCCGGTGATTGGCGAGGCCGGCGACGGCACACGGTTTGCTTTTGGCGCATCCGGCGGGCGCAAGATTGTCTCGGCGGTGGCCCAGTTGTCGTCCTTTGTGACCGATTTCGGCATGGATGTGGGGGCCGCGTTCCACCAGCCCCGCATCGACATGTCCGGCGGGCCGGTCGTTGTGGCCGATGACAGCCTGCCCGACGATGTGATTGCCGCCCTGCGCGCGGATCACAAAGTCACCACCACGCGGCGCACGGTCTTTCCCTATGCCTTTGCCTGCCCGGCGGGGGTGATGCGGCGGGATGGGCGCAACGCCGGATGCACCGAAATCATGTCGCCGTGGGGCGACGCCATTTCCGAGGACCAGACATGAGCCGCGACGCCGCCATTTCCCGCATTTCCGACTATTTCGACGCCGGAACCTTTCAGGCTGAACTGGCCGATCTGGTGGCCCATCCCACCGAAAGCCAGAATTCCGACAGCGCGCCGCACCTGTACCGCTATTTGCGTGAAACGATGCAACCGCGCCTGCAGGCTGCCGGTTTTACGTGCGAGATCTTTGACAACCCGACCCCCAAAGGTGGCCCGCTGCTGGTCGGCGAACGGATCGAAGGCGACGACCTGCCGACGGTTCTGACCTATGGTCATGGCGATGTGATCCGTGCCCAGACCGACCAATGGCGCGACGGGCTGCATCCGTTTCAACTGGTTGAAGAGGGCGAGCGGCTGTATGGCCGTGGCACCGCCGACAACAAAGGGCAGCACCTGATCAACATCGCGGCGCTCGAAGCCGTTCTGGCCGAACGCGGCAATCTGGGCTTTAACGTCAAGATCGTGATCGAAATGAGCGAAGAGACCGGTTCGGCCGGGCTGCCCGAGTTTTTTGCCGCGCAAAAGGATCGTCTGGCAGCCGATGTGCTGATCGCGTCAGACGGGCCGCGCCTGCAGCCAGAGACGCCGACGATGTTCATGGGCAGCCGGGGCGGTGTCAGTTTCGATCTGCACCTCGATCTGCGCGAAGGTGCGCACCATTCCGGCAATTGGGGCGGCCTGCTGGCGGATCCGGCCATGATCCTGGCGCATGCGCTGGCCAGTATTACAGACGTGCGCGGCCAGATCGCGATCCCCGAATGGCGGCCCGACAGCCTGACTGACACGGTGCGCGACGCATTGCGCGACCTGCCTGTCGCGGGCGGTGACGGCCCCAAAGTCGACGCGGATTGGGGCGAGGCAAGCCTGACGCCCGCCGAACGCGCCTATGGGTGGAACAGTTTTGCGGTGCTGGCGATGACCTCGGGTGTGCCGGATGCGCCGGTCAATGCGATTTCGGCCAGCGCCCGCGCGACCTGCCAGCTGCGCTATGTGGTTGGCACGGATCCCGACGATATCCTGCCCGCGCTGCGCCGCCATCTGGATGCGAACGGGTTTCGGATGGTGCGCATCGCTCCGCATGATCGGGGGTTTTTTCGCGCCACCCGCCTGGATCCGAACCATCCCTGGGTGGGTTTTGTGCGCGACAGCCTGACCCAAACGTCGGGCGTCGCCCCGCATGTCTTGCCCAACCTTGCTGGATCGCTGCCCAATGACAGTTTTTCCGACATTCTGGGTCTGCCCACCGTCTGGGTGCCACATTCCTATCGCGGCTGCTCGCAACACGCGCCGGACGAGCACGTGCTGAAACCGATCTGCCGGGATGCATTGCGGCTGATGGCGGGGCTGTTCTGGGATATCGGCACCGGGCCGGTGCCGCGCTGACAATCGGAGGTTGACGGCAGTGCGCCCGCCTAAAGCGTTTCGACTTGAACTGGATCACCTACCCCCACCTGAAATCAAAGATTTCAACGCGATAGGCGATACCCGATGTCTCAAGTTAAAGTCGAAACGCTCTAGGCGATTCGGGTGTCGTCGCCGTCTTCGCCCGATGCCTCGGGTTGGAGCAGGGGCTTGAGTTCCGAGAGCGAGGCGCCGCGCAGGTTCACGTCGCGTTGGGGGAACGGAATTTCGATCCCCGCCTTGTTCAGATCGGTATAGATTCGGAACAAGAGGTCGGATTGCGTGCCCAGCAGGTTGTCGACGTCATCAAGGTAACAGCGCAGCTCAAAGTCCAGCGAACTGTCGCCCAGCCCGCGAAACAGTACCGTCGGCGCGGGGTACTTGAGCAGGGTCGGCTGGTCTGCCGCTGCCTGCTCCAGGATCTCTTTGGTTTTTTCGAGATCGCTGCCATAGGCCACCCCCACCGGAACGATCAGACGCCCATGCCGTGAGGACAAGGTCATGTTCTTGACTGCACCAGCGATCAGGTCCTGGTTTGGCAAGATCACGTCGTGTTTGTCGAAGGTCGAAATCTGGGTCGAACGCACTGCGATTTTTTTGACGATGCCGGAATAGCCAGACACCTCGATCCAATCGCCCTCGGCGATGGGCCGTTCGATCAAAAGGATGATACCCGACACAAAATTGGAAACGATTGTCTGCAGTCCGAACCCGATGCCCAGCGACAGGGCACCGGCCACCACGGCCAGGCTGGACATGCTCAACCCGGCTGCAGAGGCCGCGATCAGCGCCGACAGTGTCAGCCCGGCGTAGCCGATACCCGTGACCAATGCATTGCGCGCCCCGGGATCCAGACGTGTGCGCGGCAGAACGGTTTCGCGTAGCCCGCGTTGGATCCAGCGGGTTGCGATGGCGCCCAGAAAAAATACGACCACCAGCGATACGACAATGCCCAAAGACAGCGTGACGCCGCCCACCTCGACTCCTTCGGTAACCAACCGCCAAGTCTCGGCCACGTCGGCGGTACGCGCGCCCCAGATGATCGCCAAAACCGGCAATATGCCCAGCGACAGCAGAAATCCGACAACAAAGGGCAGAAGTGGCAAGGGATCTTCGGCATCGGCTTCTGCTGCACCGCGTCTGGGTATACTGCGGATACCCACGACGATGATGGCATAGACAAACAGGACAAAGCCGAGGAGGGCGGTGGTCATGACCATCGCATCCGATATATGCCGTGCAAGATTGACATATCCCGCCAGTATCATTGGCACGATCACAATCGCAGTGGCGCGAAGCAGGAAGATCAGGAGATTCACCAGTCCCTTGCTTGTCGCCCCGACTCCATCGCTCTCGCTCTCGCTCTCGCTCTCGCTGGTCTGGGCCATCTCCGCGGCCTGGCGCTGTTTTATTCCGCGCCGCAACAAAGCTGCGAGTTGCCACAACAGAATCGAGACAAGCAGGATGATCGGAACGGCAATGACAGAGATTGTTTCCTGGTTCACGAGGAGTCCGATGGCAAGCGCTTCGGCAAACAATTCGGCCGCCTCGACCAGACCGAGCGCGCGGCACAGGTGCAGGCCGCGTTGGGACATCTGATCGTCCAACTGCACCAGTCGGCGGCTGGGTGCGGTGGGGGCGAACACAGTCTGCCCCAGCCAGTTTGCAATCACGATCACCACCAGAATGTGCAGAACGAACTGTCCTGAATACTCGACGATGCGCGACACAATCCCCAATAATGGCACAATCGAAGCCAGCGCAGCCATACCCAATAGCGGCAATACCAGACCGGCTAGAGAAGACAGGACCGCCCAGAACAGCCGCTTGCCCCGGGCCGTGCGCTCAAAGCTGCGGTCCAGGAACCGGGACTGTACCCAGCGGACTCCGAACACGAGGGCCAGCCCGATCACGGCCAGAATTGTCGCTCCGAACAGGATTTCGCGTTTGCGGGCGCGAAAGTCGTCAGTCTGAAAGCCAGAGGCGATGTCATCGGCCAGCTCGTCGCCCGCCTCGGCCAGTTCGACTGCGGCTTTTGTAAGCGTGCCGGGCATCAGGATGCTGGGAAACCGTTGTAGCATCTGGGTGGTGGTTTTGCGCCGGATCAAACTATCCAATTCGTGAATCAACAGTTCGACCTGATTCAGCTGTTCCTGCGCCTCGCGAATCGGCTGATTGGCTTCAGCCAGTTGGTTTGTCAGTTCCGTCCGACGTATGGCGATGGCATCCGGTTCGGATTCACCTTCGGCTGGTGCCGGCCCCAGAGCCTCGATCTGAGCTTCGATCGTTCGCGCTTCGACACTGCCCGCGGACACAATGTCAGAGGCGGATTCTCGGATTGCATCCAGATCGGAGCGCAGTGCATTCAGCGCATCCACCGAGGCGCGTCCGGCCTCGATGGCGTTTTCTGCACGGGCGATCACGGCGGCGGGCTGATCGATCGGCGCGCTTTCCTGTGCGTTCGCCAACGAGAACGGCAGAAGCAGAAAAGTCAGTATCAGGAGTGTTCTGCGCATTGTTTGCCCTCAGAGTTGGTGCCGAAAGCGGACCTGCCATCCTGCTCGCCTAACGTCAAACCTGCATTGTTCCATTGTGCAAAGTCCAGACTTCTATCCCGACTTGGGTTCTGGCGTTGGGAACACCCGAATTTCCAACTGTGTTTGCCGGCGAGGGTCAGGTGTCCTCGGGGGCGCCCAGCCCGCGCGAAACGGTGTTGGCTGCCTGCTGTACCAAGCGCCCGATTTCCCGGATCCGGTCGGCTGGCATACGGTGAGTCGGTCCGGAAACCGATATACCGGCAATGGCCTCGCCATAAAGATTCAGGATCGGGGCAGCGACACAGCGCATGCCAGCGGTGCGTTCCTCGTCGTCAAAGGCATAGCCCTGCTGGCGGATGGCCGTCAATTCGGCCTGCAATGCCGGTGCCGTGCCGATTGTCTTGTCGGTGAACCGATTCAGCGGGTATGTGCGCAGGAAACGCCCAAGGCTGTCCGCGTCACGTTGGCTGAGCAGGGCTTTGCCGATGCCGGAGGCGTGCATCGGTGACAGGGTGCCTGGCGGAAAGAATGCCCTGATGGTCTCGGTGGTTTCGACCTGACCGATGAACATCACTTCGCCGTCGCGTTCAATTCCCAGGTTCGATGTTTCGCCGGTCGCCTCCATCAGATCCCGCATCACCGGACGGCTGCGGTCGACCACGCCGCTGCGGCGCAAGAACGCCGACCCCAACCGAAATGCCATGGCGCCGATGTGCCATGTCTGTGCTGCAGCGTCGATTTCGACAAACCCCCGGGCCTGCAATGTGGACAGAACACGGTACATTGTCGCCGGAGATTGCTTGAGCCGATCAGAGACTTCGGTCAGCGTCATGCCGTTTTCCAGTGCCAGCGTGTCCAGCACCTCGAGCGCGCGATCCAGCGATTGGATCGTGGTTTGTGTGGGCTTGCTGTCAAATGCCTTGGGGCGGCCCTTGCGCCGGGCAGTGGGTTTCATCGCGCCATCTCCGGTCGGTGCAGTAAGGACTTTCTGGATAGTATTGAAAATGGATTCTGGCCAGTGAAAAAATCAACATCTTGAAACTATTTGATTATTTCAGCCAATCCGTAAATGAAAAAAGATTTCAAAAAAATTTTCAACCGCCCTTGGTTGGGCTACTGTGGGTGCAACCGCCATAGGAGGGCAATCGTATGAGCTTTCAGAATCCCGTCTTTATTCCCGGTCCGACCAACATGCCCGAGGCTGTGCGCCAGGCGTGCTACATGCCAACGATCGACCATCGTTCGCCGGTGTTTGGCAAGATCCTGCATCCCTGCCTTGAGGGGGTTCAGAAGGTTTTGAAATCGGACTCGGCCCGCATCTTCATCTTTCCGTCTACCGGCACCGGCGGTTGGGAAACGGCGTTGACCAATGCGCTCTCGGCAGGCGATGGCGTTCTGGCGGCCCGCAACGGCATGTTCAGCCACCGCTGGATCGACATGTGCCAACGCCACGGGCTGGACGTTACCATCGTCGAGACCCCCTGGGGGCACGGCCTGCCCGCCGACCGCTACGAAGAGATCCTGCGCGCCGATACCGGGCACCGGATCAAGGCGGTGCTGGCCACCCATAACGAGACCGCGACCGGGGTCCGCTCCGACATCGCCGCGGTGCGCCGGGCGCTGGATGCGGCCGGGCACCCGGCCATGCTGTTCGTCGATGGCGTCAGTTCCATCGGGTCGATGGATTTCCGGTTCGATGAATGGGGCGTGGACGTGGCCGTGACCGGCAGTCAGAAAGGGTTCATGCTGCCAGCCGGTCTTGCCATCGTCGGGTTCAGCGACAAGGCCATGGCGGCGGTCGAGACTACCACCCTGCCACGTACCTTCTTTGACATCCGTGACATGGCCAAGGGCTATGCCGCCAACGCATTCCCCTATACCCCCCCCGTCGGGTTGATGAACGGGCTTAAACTGTCGCTGGACATGCTGTTGTCCGAGGGGCTGGAAAATGTCTTTGCCCGCCACCACCGCATTGCCGAAGGTGTGCGCCGGGCTGTTGGCGCCTGGGGGCTCGATCTGTGCGCCGCCTCGCCGGACCTGTATTCCGACTCGGTCAGCGCAATCCGCACCCCCGAGGGGTTCAACGCGACCGATATCGTCACCCGCGCAGCGAATGAATATGGCATGGCTTTTGGCGTCGGGTTGGGCGAGGTCGCGGGCAAAGTGTTCAGAATCGGTCATTTGGGCAGCCTGACAGATGCCATGATGTTGTCCGGGCTTGGCGTTGCCGAAATGGTCATGGTCGACCTCGGACTGGAGGTCAGGCTGGGGTCGGGCGTTGCTGCGGCGCAGGATTATTATCGCCACGGTTCCGGCAAGACGAACAAAGCGGCCGCGTAATGAAGGATGCGAGCGATATGTATATCCCGACCCTTGATGACATGCTGGCCGCGCACGAGCGGATCAAACCGTATGTCCATCGCACACCGGTTCTGACTTCGAGTTTTCTGAACGAACTGACCGGGGCCGACCTGTTTTTCAAGTGCGAGAACTTCCAGAAAGCGGCGGCGTTCAAGGTCCGCGGAGCCTCCAATGCAGTATTTGGCCTGACGGAAGAACAAGCCAAGCACGGCGTTGCGACGCATTCGTCTGGCAATCACGCGCTGTCGCTGTCCTATGCGGCTGGCCAGCGGGGAATCCCGTGCCATGTGGTGATGCCGCACACCGCGCCGCAAGCCAAAAAGGATGCCGTGATCGGATACGGTGGCATGATCACCGAATGCGAACCCTCGACCAGCAGCCGCGAGACCGTGTTCGCCGAAGTCCAGGAAAGGACCGGTGCCGACTTTGTGCATCCCTATAACGATCCGCGCGTGATTGCCGGGCAAGGCACCTGTTCGCGCGAGTTGCTGGAACAGGTGAGGGACCTGGATGCCGTGATTGCGCCTATCGGCGGGGGCGGCATGATTTCCGGTACCTGCCTGACCCTGTCCAATCTGGCACCCGGTGTAAAAATCTATGCCGCCGAGCCGGAACAGGCCGACGATGCTGCGCGCAGCTTCAGGGCCGGGCACATCATCGCCGATGACGCGCCGGTGACGGTGGCGGACGGGCTGAAGGTGCCGCTGAAGGAATTGACATGGCATTTCGTGTCAAACCACGTGACCGACATCCTGACGGCCAGCGAGCAGGAAATTATCGACGCGATGCGGCTGATCTGGGCGCGCATGAAAATCGTGATGGAACCGTCCAGCGCCGTACCGCTGGCGACGATACTCAAGAACCGGGACGTTTTCGCGGGCAAACGCGTGGGCGTGATCGTAACCGGTGGCAATGTCGATCTCGACAAATTGCCGTGGATGAACAGCTGATCTGGGAGAGACAAAAATGAACGCACCGACAAACTTCGACGACCTTGAGGTCGGCTTTGACGTGCCCGCGTTGCCGGGGATGGACGAGGCCGACATCCAGACGCCCTGCCTGGTTCTGGACCTGGATGCGCTGGAGCGCAACATCAAGAAAATGGGCGATTTTGCGGCGGCGCACGGCATGCGCCACCGGGTGCATGGCAAGATGCACAAGTCTGTGGATGTGGCCAAGCTGCAAGAGCGGTTGGGCGGTGCCTGCGGCGTTTGCTGCCAGAAAGTGTCCGAGGCCGAGGTCTTTGCCCGTGGCGGCATCAAGGATGTAATGGTGTCCAATCAGGTCACCGATCTGGCCAAGATCGACCGGCTGGCGCGGATGCCCAAGCTGGGCGCGCGGGTTCTGGTCTGCGTCGATGACCCTGCGAACGTAGCCGACCTGTCAGCGGCGGCGGTCAGACATGGGACCCAAATCGAGGCGCTGGTGGAAATCGACTGTGGCGCGGGTCGTTGCGGTGTCACCACCACGCAGGATGTGGTCAATATCGCCAAGCTGATCGACGTGGCCGAGGGGCTGAAATTTGCCGGGATTCAGGCCTATCAGGGCGCGATGCAGCACATGGAGAGCTATGCGGATCGCAAGGCCAAGTTGGATTTGGCCATTGATCAGGTTGCGGATGCGGTCCAGGGGCTGAAAGCCGTCGGATTGGCTTGCGATATCGTTGGCGGCGGCGGCACCGGGTCGTACTATTTCGAAAGCGACTCGAACGTCTATAACGAGCTTCAGTGCGGGTCTTATGCCTTTATGGACGCCGACTATGGTCGCATTCTGGATAAGGACGGCAACCGTATCGACAAAGGGGAATGGGAGAATGCGCTGTTCATACTGACCACGGTGATGAGTCACGCCAAGCCCGACAAGGCCATCGTCGATGCGGGTCTCAAGGCACAGTCAGTCGACAGCGGATTGCCGACCGTGTTTGGCCGCAATGATGTCGAGTACCTTAAATGCTCGGACGAGCATGGTGTGGTTGCCGACCCCGGAGGGGTGCTGAAGGTCAATGACAAGCTGCGACTGGTGCCAGGCCACTGCGACCCAACTTGCAACGTGCATGACTGGTACGTTGGCGTGCGGGGGGGCAAAGTTGAAACCCTGTGGCCGGTATCGGCGCGCGGCAAGGCTTACTAGGTCACCTCCCTGAACTGGCGGAGAGGGGTTGCCCGCTCCGCCTTTTTTAATGCGAAAGAGATAGTCGATGATCATTGTACCCGAGCGCGAAATTGCCAATCTGATGACCCGAGAGGCGGCTTTCGTTGCCGTCGAACAGGTGTTTGCCGCCATGGCAGCACAAGACGCCTATAACTTTCCGGTGATCCGCGAAGCTATTGGCCACGAGGATGCACTGTATGGATTCA
Organism: Sedimentitalea nanhaiensis DSM 24252; assembly: GCF_000473225.1. Lineage (GTDB taxonomy): Bacteria > Pseudomonadota > Alphaproteobacteria > Rhodobacterales > Rhodobacteraceae > Sedimentitalea > Sedimentitalea nanhaiensis. The sequence goes on along the minus strand of NZ_KI421509.1, from coordinate 2,425,869 downwards.
AGGGAGGGTTTGACCGGGCGGGAAAGACCCTGGGCCTGAAGGCGGGTGGCTATTGGCCCAACAACCTGGACAAACACCAGATCATCAATCACCAATCGACGGTATTTCTGTTTGATCCGGATACCGGCAAGGCCAAAGCGATGGTCGGTGGCAATCTGTTGACGGCTTTGCGCACGGCGGCGGCCTCATCTGTGTCGATCAAACATCTGGCACGCAAGGATGCCAGGGTAATCGGCATGATTGGTGCAGGGCATCAGGCGACCTTTCAGTTGCGCGCTGCTCTTGAACAGCGTCAGTTCGAAAAGGTTATCGGCTGGAATTTCCACCCCGAAATGCTGCCGAATCTGGAAAAGGTGGCTGATGAGGCGGGGTTGCCGTTTCAGGCGGTCGACCTCAACGGGCTGCGCGACGCAGACGTGCTGATCTCGATCACATCCTCCTTTGAGGCAATCCTCCAGGCGGATCAGGTCAGCCCCGGCACCCATATTGCCTGTATGGGCACCGATACCAAGGGTAAGCAAGAGGTTGATCCCGCCTTGCTGACCCGCGCCACGGTGTTCAGCGACGAGGTGGCCCAGTCGATCAGCATCGGCGAGGCGCAGCATGCCATTGCGATGGAGTTGATCACCGAGCATGACATTACCCAGATCGGGGCGGTGATCAACGGTACCCATCCAGGGCGCACATCGGATGACCAGATCACCTTGTTCGACGGAACCGGAGTCGGATTGCAGGATTTGGCGGTTGCGGCCAGCGTCGTCGATCTGGCGGTGGCCAATGGCGTCGCGATCGAGGTCGATTTCTAAGATTTTGGCCGGTCCAGAATGAAATCGGACGCACTGCCCGACATTTGAATTGGTCTGCCGATGTCCTGCCTCGCAGAGAGCCCGTATCCGGCGGTCAGTTTGGTGCCACCCGGATAGATCTTGCCCGATGTCGGTCCGGCCAGGCGGTTGATGCAACGGATCAGTATTGATGTGCCTGTGCCCGACGGCCTGTCCGGGCCATGATCCAGCCTTCAGGTCCCCAATACCGACTTGTCATGCTTGCCAGAGAAACCCGGTTCGAAATCGGTTTCCGGAACCATGCTGTCGTCTGTTTTCAAGACCGTCGGCGGTGCTTCGAAGCCGGAATTTGACCTGGGCGCGGTAAAGGTCAGAGTGCATGAATTTACGTCGGCGGCGCGACGATCAAGATGAACAGAATTCCGACCAATGGTCAAATACCTGCGCGGTTCTAAGATCGGGGACCGCAGCATTCAGATAACCGCCAGAGAACAGTCGGAAATCGACCCCGGCGTTAAGCGCTGTGGCATGGTCCACAGTGCTGTCACCGACGTACAGGATTTTTTTGCCCTGCATTTCAAGCTGTGCGATAGTATTCATCAGGGGAGTCGGATCGGGTTTTTTTGGCTGCCCGTCTTCGGCCCCGACGATGGCGTCGAAATACCGTGTCAAATCCAGCCCATCACAAACTGCGTCGGCCGCACCGCTTGGCTTGTTGGTGCAGATCCCCATCGCGATATCGGACTCGTGCAGCCGGGTCAGGCATGCGACAACACCCGGATAGGGTCGCGTCAGCGTGGTTATGTTGGCGTTATAACTGTCCATGAAAATGGCCAGAGCCGTGACCTGAATGTCAGGCGAGCAGGGGCCGGTGGCCTGCAGGCAGCGCTCAATCAGTTTTCCCACGCCATTGCCGACAAATGACGTGACCGTTTCCAGATCAAGCGACGCACGCCCAAGCGCGGTCAGCGCGACGTTGGCGGCGGCGTGCAGGTCGGGTGCGCTGTGCACCAACGTGCCGTCCAGATCGAAAATGATGGCACCATATCTGCGCATGCGAAAGTTCTAGCCCGTCGCGATGTATTGCGAAACCGCATTTTGTTCGAACGATCGAATTCAATCCGTCAGCTTTCGGGAAACCCAAGTTCGGCGAGGGCGTGGTGCAACGGCGTGCGCACGACGATGCTCTCGAACGGAAAGGCGGTAAAGAAAGTACGGATCGAGGCGTCGGGGCGGCGGTCTTGCACCGTTTGCGCCCAGTGTTGTGCCCGGCTGCCGTTGCCGCGCATCTGGTGCATCGCCGCAGCAATAGCGCCGATCAGGAAATGCGCCCCCGGTGCGTGTGCGCCCCTGTCAGCCCAGATTGCAGCGGCATCCAGATCCCCCTGCAGCATATGCGCCAACGCCCGCGTCGCGAGCATGGCATAAAGAAACGGATCCAGCGGGCTGAGCGAAATGGCGCGGTCGACCTGGTCCAGCGCGGATGCTCCGCGCCCGGCCATAACATCCGCCCACCCATGTGCATAAAAGCCCTGGGCAAAATTCGGACTGAGGCTTATGGCGCGGTCGATCCAGGGCAACCCGGCTTCGGGATCGCCCTGCAGCCAATGCGCCCGGCCTAACGTAAAGTTTCCAAATGGGTCCAGCGGGTCCAGTTCCAGACAGGATTCGGCAAAGCGGCGTGCATTCTCAACCTCCCGAGCGCGGTCCGGCGCGTATTTCAGAAACGCACTTTGAAAGCTGGTGAACGAGCGCGCCGCATAGGCCCGCGCAAAATTCGGATCCAGCCGGGAAGCGTGTTCAAAGTGAAGGGCGGCCTGAAGATTGTCGGCCCGGTTAAACCGGTACATATGCTGCAGTCCCAGATGATAGATGTCCCACGCATCCAGGGTCTCGGGCGGTTGCAGCCGGGCGCGCCGGGCCTCGTTCAGCGGGATGTGCAGTTCCAGCGCAGAGATCACCTGATCGCTGATGCCGGTGCGGATCTGGTGAATGTCGCCGATACCGCCCGAAAAGCGATCGCTCCAGATCACGGCGTGGCTGCGGGTGTCAGCAAGCTCGACGGTGACGGCAAGGCGGGTTTCCATGACCTCGACGAGGCCGGACAGGCAATAGCCGGCCCCCAGCGAGGTTCGGATCACCTGCATGTCCGGGTCCGGGCCGCGAAACCGAAAGGTCGAGCCGCGCGCCACCACCTTGAGCCAGCGCAACCGCGACAGGCCCGAGATCAGTTCGGCGGGGATCGCGTCCGCAATTGCCCCGTGGGACGTGGCTTGACCCAACAACCCAAAGGGCAGGATTGCAATCGAAGGACGTGGCGAATGAGCAACCCTGTCGTCCGGGCCATCGTGCAGCGGATTGGCGGTGGCACCAATAATGGGGCGGGCCGCCCCGGCAAAGCGGAATCCGCGGCCGCGCACAGTGCGAATGTACTTTTGTACCGCACCGTCGTCCTTCAGTGCCCGGCGGGTGGTTTTGACCACCGTTGAAATGGCAGCGTCCGAGATGATGCGCCCGTCCCAGACCTTTTCGACGATCTCGTCGCGCGACAGCACCCGGTCCTGATTGCGGACGAGCAGCGACAACAGATCATAGGCGCGGGGTTCCAGTGCGATCTCGGTGTCGCCGCGATACAGCGCCGCGTGGTCCAGCCTTAGTATGAAATCGTCAAACTGGTAATCCATGGCCTGACCTTAGGCAATCCACCGGCAATCCCCAAGAAAAACCCATGCCGTCCCCAAGCTTGGGTGCCCGGCGTGCGATATCGTTTCGGCAGGTCTCCGTGTTGATTGGGATCTTGCGATAATCAGGAAAGGATATTTCATGCCATTGGTAGACGTTCAATTGATCGAGGGCGTATTCACCGCCGAACAGAAACAACAAATGATTCAGAAGATCACCGACACAATGGTGGACATCGAAGGCGAGGCGATGCGCCCGGTTACATGGGTTCGGGTGCAGGAATTCGCCTCGGGCAATTGGGGTATTGGCGGGCAGGGAATGACCACCGCTGACGTTAAGGCTCTGGCCGCTAAATAATCGGATAGATTTCGAGGCCGTGCCGCACCGCCGCCCAATTTTCTGGGGCGGCGGTGCGGAATCTGTTATGACCCTTGCACCACCGGCGACATATTGATTTTCATATATTTCGAAAGGACACGGGTATGGGTCAGGACGGCATCAGAACCACACAGGGGCGTGGCCGCCTGTTTGACAGCGTATTGGACACGATCGGCGACACGCCGGTGATCCGGGTCAACAATCTGGGTCCCAAAGACGTAACGATCTATGTCAAAGCCGAATTCTTGAACCCTGCCAGTTCGGTCAAGGATCGGCTTGCGGTTAATATCATCGAGGCCGCCGAGCGGGCGGGTATTCTGAAGCCGGGCCAGACCGTGGTCGAGGCGACCAGCGGCAACACCGGAATCGGGCTGGCAATGGTCTGCGCGCAAAAGGGCTATCCGTTGGTTGTCACCATGGCCGACAGCTTTTCGGTCGAGCGTCGTCGCCTGATGCGGATGCTGGGGGCCAAGGTGATCCTGACCCCGCGCGCCGAAAAGGGGTTTGGCATGTACCGCAAGGCAGTAGAATTGGCCGAGGCGCATGGCTGGTTCTTGGCCAGCCAGTTTGAAACCCAGGCCAATGCAGATATCCACGCCTCGACCACTGCGCGCGAGATTCTGGCCGATTTTGACGGGCAGCGGTTGGATTACCTGGTCTCGGGCTATGGAACCGGCGGCACAGTGACCGGAATTGGGCGGGTGCTCCGCAAGGAACGTCCCGAAACCAGGATCATCCTGACGGAACCTGCCAATGCCCAGCTGCTGGGCAGCGGTCAGGCCCAGGAGCGCGGCGCGGGCAATGCCCCTGCGGCCAGCCACCCGGCGTTTGAGCCGCACCCGATACAGGGCTGGACCCCGGATTTCATTCCGGCGGTGCTGCAAGAGGCCATCGACGAGGCGTATTATGACCAGCTGATCCCGATTGCTGGGCAGGACGGTATCGACTGGTCACGGCAACTGGCCCGCAAAGAAGGGATCTTCACCGGCATTTCGGGCGGTGCCACCTTTGCCGTGGCGATCAAGATTGCCCAACAGGCCGATCCGGGTTCGGTTGTGCTGTGCATGTTGCCCGATACCGGCGAGCGGTACCTGTCCACGCCGCTGTTTGATGGCATTGCCGAAGACATGGATGACGAAGAGCAATCGATTTCACACTCCACCCCCGGCTATCGGATGGGCTGAACCGACCATATCGAATTTCGCCGGCGATTGGTGAAGACACGATACGATCTGCCATGAAGTCCGATCTTCAGGCGGTTCGACGGCTGTCGGCGGTTCTGTACCTGGATGTCGTCAGCTATGCGGCGTTGCAAGGTTACACTCAGTGCTACGGCGCAAGAACATGCGGTGGTCGGGTTGATGCGATGTCTCGGGTCTAACTCGCCGATGGCGCGCATCTGCGGGCCGAGAAACATGATGGCGTCAAAAGCGACATGTGCAATTTGCAGGAGGCCATCGTCCGATAGGCGACTGGCGTGATGCAGCCGTCGATCCAGAAGGCCGAGTTTAAGCGCGCCTTCGGTCCTTTCGACGCCTGGTGCGTTTCGCCAATATAATTGACGCAACACGCCATAGGCTGGGGGATCGGACTTCGCCCTACTGCTGGGTCAGATCGCATACATGACGCTCGACCTTGTCCAACCATTCGGACCGTCTGCGGTCGGCTCCCCCGGTCATCAGTTTGACAAAAGCAATTTGGTCGCGCAGCGCCTGGGCCTGGCGGAATGCGCCGCCGCGCCGCCAGGCCCCGTCTATCTGTTGGCGGATCCCATCCAGCTGCTCTTCGGTCGCGTAGAGCGGGTCATGCAAGGCGCGAAGAATGTCGATCTGGGGGGGGACGACTGCGGTCCAGAAACCGGGTGCGGCCCGGTTTTGGTTGTTGCCTTCGGTCGCCAGCCGGTCCAGCCAGACAGCCACAGTCGCGGCATCGATGTCGCCTGCGCCGCTGACGATGCTACCGGTCAGCCAGTTCAGCGCCGCATACAGCTCGATACGGTCCGGATGCGTTTCAAAGGCGATCTTCATGGCCGAGCCATAACATCTGGCCATATCCGTGAGGGCCGATTTGCGCCCGGCCCCGGTTTGCACCAAGGCGAGCCGCTTCAGCGCCGATCCCTTGAGGCATTCACGTTTGGGGGTGAGGGTTCCATTGGCAAGATCGTCCAGCTTGGTATAGCAGCTCAGTGCCGCCTCGACGGCATCGCGCAGGCGCCCGGCGGCGGCCTTGCGCGCGCCGCCATCCTTGCTGGACTGCCAGATGCCAACGGCCTGCCGGACTCTCAGGTCCTGCAGTTTCTGGATGATGTACAGCGATCCTGCCGAGTCCGGCTGTGCCAGAGACCGTTCCAGATGTGGAATCGCCAGATCGAACGCGTCGATGCGCGCATAGGCCAATCCCATCGAGGCACACCATTCGCTGTCGGTTTTCCAGCCGTCCTTGGCGCTGGATTCGATACCGATCAGCTTGGCCAGCAGCGCGTCGCCGCTGGCACGTCCGGAGGCCGCGCTTTCGGCGATGTTCTGCGCCGCCTTGGAGGCGTGGCGTACCGAGTAATAGCGCAGCGCGCGGGGCCGCCCGCTGGCGCGACCCGATGTTTCGCGGAAGCGATAGTCCGGGTCGCCATAGCATTGATAGGCCCCCCATGTATTGGTCTTGAAATGGGTCTGGAACACCTGCCGCCGCGCGATGTGGACCGCCCGGCCAAAGCTGTCTCCGGCCAACATGGAACTATAGAAATTGCGGGCAAACAGGTTGGCTGCGGTGTCGTCCACCTCCCATCCGGCAGCGACCACGGCCCGGGCCCCGCGCTTGATGAAGGCGACCGACAGGCTCGCCGCGATCTCGTTCACCGCGGTGCCCACATGGCCGAGGTGACAGCAGTTCAGAAACACCATTTCGGGCACATAGCGCATCTGTTCGATCTCGGGAACGCTCAGATACAGGTCTTCGCCCAGAACCATGCCGGTGCGCTTGTGATCGTCTGAGGCATAGACGCCATGCCCGGCCAGGTGGATCAGCTGTGCGGGGCGCAGCATCATCTCTTTGATTACGTCAAAGCCGTTTTCCGGGCGATTCTGGTGATGGGTATTCCACCCGGCCTTGGCAAGCAACTCGGCAACTTCGGCGGCTTCGGCCTGCGCCCCGGGCAGGGCGGCCAGGTTGCTGACCGGATCACCAACCACCAGGGCCACCTTTGTCGTCGCGCGCGGTATTTTCGGACCCGGCTGGATCAGCTTGCGGATCACCGGCGCGCGGGCCACCAGGGGTTCCAGATCGGTGTCTCCTTGATCGGCTCCGCTGCGCTTTGCACCTGCAAAGTCATAGGCCCGGACATCATCCTCCATCAGCTCCCAGGGATAGGAGGCCGTGTGTTCGTCCAGCTCCAGCAGGATGTTCTGGTTGTCCCGCGCAAAGGTCTTGAGCCCCTGCGGCACCAACAGTTCGAACAACAACCTGCCCACGTCGCGGCTGGTGGCGGTGCCGTCCTTGCGCTGTGTCAGCAGGTGTTGCAGCGCCTTTGGCTGTACCACCGACACCTGGAATTCGGACCGTGCGCTTTCGGTCACCGCGACGTAGTCCAGCTGCTCTGCGTTGGCTGCGTTCTGGGTTACACTGATCCGTTGCCACCAGTCTGTCTGCTTGCCGTATCGGGTGCGCACGCGGGCGTCCTGCATGCGGCGGATTTCGCCGTCGAACTGGAACGCCTTGCTCATGCGCCCCAACGCGCGCACGTTGTCCAGCGCGCTGGCGGCCTGGTACGCGGTGTCGTCGTACAGTTCGACAAATTGCAGGTGCGCGATAGGGGTGGTGTCGAGGATCTGGTTGGCCTCGGCCACCGCCTGCAGGATCGCCTCGACGCTTTGCTGCACGGTCATGTTGGTGCCCTGATGCCCGATCAACAGCGTCGACAGACCAAGGGATGTCTCAGCGTCGCCCGAACCGGCACCCGTCTTGTGCCGTTCCTGCCAGGCCAGACCGTACCGCAGGACCGCCTTATGAAAGGTGTCTTTCAAATCGCCCGGCGTCAGCGACCCGAATTGCCCCAGCCCGATGATAATCGCGCCTTGCGGCGAGCGGTCGTTGCGCAGGATCACCTCGCAGGTTTCCAGTTTGCCGGGATACAGACCCAGATCGCGCACGCGGGACAGGTCGTGATCCAGACATTGATCCAGCGCCGCTTCGGCCCCCATCATCGGATCGTCGGCGTAATGGCCAACCGCGACCGGATAGGAGGCGAACCGCAGGTTTCCGTGCAGTACCGATACCCTGGTGCGCGGGGTGGAAACCGGCGTGGCGGGCGCGTCGGTCTTGCTGGCGCCCATTAAGGACTCCAGGATGTCCTGCTGGTCGGGGTATAATTCGATCGGCCTGTCCACAACGGGGGTTTCGGCGGCGACCGCCGCGCGCGACAGGCGGGGAGGCTGCTGGCTGAGCTGCGTTGTGGTGCCGGTTTCCAACAGATCCAGATAGGCCGGAAAGGCGTCTTTTGCGCGGGGCATATCGCCGTGGATCGCATTCACGTACCACGTCGGAACGTCCTTGGGGATACCGCTTTTCCAAGTCACGGTACCATCGCCTTGTGGGGTGGCAAAGAACTGAATCCGGTTGGCACCGTTGGCGGTCGGGTCCAGCCGCACGGATGAAATCGTGTTGTCGGTTCCGACGCCGGCAACATAGCAGGTCAGGTCCGGGTCCAACCGGTGTGCGGCCAGTACCCGCTGTCCGTCGCGTGCGATTTGCAAGGCGGAGCGCGGGGGTTTGACCCAGTTCTCGCCATGCAGCGCGTGGAGTTCATCCCAGAATTGATCGCTGACGAACCGCCCGTTCTCGTCGTTGGGAAGCAATTGCAGACCGCCATACAGGCCCGATACGATGCCCATCAGTTCCTTCAGGTCATGTCTGGTATCCGCGATTTCCAGCTTGCGCACCGCCTCGGCCCGGCCCAGCAATGTGTGCATCATCGAAAACGCACCGCAGTTCGGCGTTCCAAGCATGACAAAGCGGCTTCCGTTGCGCAGCTTGACCCGGTTCCACAGGTCGGGCCGGGCATGAAACATCGCCCGCACCACCAGTCCGCCCATGGAGTGGGCAAGGAACCGGATTGGCCGGTCGCTGCGCTCCAATTCCGCCTCGACCAGCGCGCTCAGCTTGGCCCCCGGCGAGGCGTGTCCTTGGTCCAGGATCGACAGGCGCCAGTCATAGTCAAATGGAATGACCCGATGGGTGCGGGTCATAAACCGGCACAGATCCCAATAGTAGCTGCCGATGGGCTTGGTCGAATTTACATCGTCCCGCTCGATCCGGATGCGGTCCATGCCGCCGAACATGATCTGTAGCGGGTTGGTCCAAATCCAGGTGTTGTCCTGATGCAGGTGGCTGCCCAAGATACCTGGCAGAATGAAGCACACCGGATCGTTGGAACCGCCGCGCGACACCAGATCGGGGAAATCGTCGGGCTCGGTTGCGTCGAGCGCCGGCATCCCGCGCGAGGTCGGCAGGGTCAACAGGTTGGCATGTTCCTCAATGGCCGCGGCGACGATTTCGCGTTGGGTGGCCGGATTGTAGAAATAACTGAAATGCGAAACCTCGGATCCCTTGGCCAGAAAGGGCTTGGTGGGCCTGCTGCGCAGCCCACCGCGGATCATCGAGGCTGTATCGACGACAAAATCGTGATCCGCGCGATAAAACAGATCGGCCGCCAGAACCCCCAAACGGTGCAGAATGCCGCCGCCTTCGGTATCGCCGCCGATCACCCGCAACCCGTTTTCATAGATTACGTCCGGCCGGTTCAACATTCGTGTCAGCGGGCTGGCTGGCATCATCGCCTCGAGGCCGGGCAGGGTCTGGGGATCGGCCTTGGTGCGGATACAGGCCATCAGGAAGGATTTTAGCAGATCCGCCGCGCCGGTACGCCGCAGGATCGGGATCAGTTCGAATACGTTCAGCGCGACCGACAGGTAGCGATCCAGTCGTTCAGACGCCAGCGTCGTGCCGGCCAGCGGTCCGGCGACACGCACCACCCGGTCGACCCGGGGGGTCTTTTCGGCCAGGGCATCGCGCAATGTCTTCAACTCGTTGATCTGCGCCGTACGCCCCTTGACCTTGTTGAAAATCTGCAAATCGATGTCGTCGATGGCACCCTGTTTGGTGACATCCCGACGTGCGGCCCGGCATACCAGTTCGGCAATCATGCCGCCACGCGAATGGGACATCAGGCTGACATGGGCCCCCTTTGGCAGGGCATTGACCAGGTCGGCGGCGTTCTTCACCGGGCTTTCCGTGACCGAACGATGTTCGAGCGCATATATCCCACCGGGATAGGCCGCCTCAAGCGGCCCCCAGACGTCGCGCGACGGGGCAATGGCAAGCTCTCCAAAGCTGCCGTCGGTGCTGGAAAACGTGCCGTGCACAAGCACCAGAATGCGGTCGTCCGCCGGGATGTCCTGGGGTTTGGCTGCGGTCAGATCAAAGGTTCCGACGCCATCCTTGACCTTGCGTGTACACCGGTAAAAGCCGGGATTGATCGTGTCTTCGATCTTGCGGGCAAGACTGAGCGCGGCGTTTTTTCCCAGCTTGCCAACCGGGTCGCCGCGCATGATGCGTATCGCGTGCACCAGATGGCTGCCCAATCCGCGGCTTTGCGAACCGGCGCCGCCAAAGGTCAGTTGCCGGGGCAGCAACAGGGCCTGATCCGCACCGGATCTGCTGATCCCATGCTGAAAATCGGTCTCGGTGCTTTCGACCGATTGCCAGATTTTCAGCCCGTCTTCCAATTCGATCTCGACGATGTCAGTCGGCCGGGCATTTTCGACGGCAAACACGCCGGGCTGATCATCCGCACCGCGTCCGCGCGGCACCTGTCCGGCACCAATGACCTTGCCGGTCATCACCCCGGACAGTTGTGGCGGCCAGAATACCTCATCTTCGATTTGCACAACGGGATGACCCGGCAGAAAAATCTTTGCCATATGTTCTCTCCTCGCCGGACCACGGACCAGGTGCCGGAATGTATTAACCAATGGTTAATTCTACTCACGGTGGTGAGGGTGCGTCAAATGTCACCTTGACCCTGCTGTTTGGCCGTCTCTTGGTTGACACCTAGAAAACGTGCTGGATTGCAACGTTTTCCGTCTGGCGGGCGCGACAAAGTTTTGCGCTGTTTGCGCCCGGAGAAACTGCCGTTACAGTATTGAAAACCATAACGAATCATTTGCAACCCGGTTTGCGCAACGAGAGGTTCCAGGACCATGAGTTTTTTCCACAAGGCCCGTTCGTGCTGCGCTGGTATCGGCCTGGCTGCGGGCTTGATCTGCGGACCGGTCGCGGCGCAACAGGATGCGCCACCGCCAAAAGTTTCGATCGCGGCAGCCTACAGCGAGGAAATTACCGATGAAGCTTTGATGATCGGCAAGGGCGAGGCCATCGACCAAGTCGATATTGTCGCGCGGGTCAGCGGATTTGTCGAGGAAATACTGGTTGCCGACGGCGCCGAGGTTGCCAAGGGCGATTTGCTGTTTCGGATTGAAAGCGATAATTATCAGGCCACGCTGGAGGCGCGTCAGGCGGACCTGGGACAGGCCGAGGCGAGCCTGGAACTGGCCAAGATCGAATTGTCCCGCAAATCCGAACTTCTGACGCGCGGCGCGGCACCGGAATCCGAGCGCGATATCGCGCGGGCCAACGAGCTGAGTGCCGAGGCGTCGGTGAAATCCGCCAAGGCAGCGATTCGGCAGGCCGAACTGGAGCTGAGCTATACCGAAGTCCACGCCCCGTTTTCAGGGCGGATCGGCCAAACACCGGTAAGCGTTGGTGAGCTGGTCGGCCCCAACACGCCGGCCCTGGTTTCGCTGGTACGCCAGACTCCGATCAATGTACGCTTTTCGCTGAGTGAAAAACAGCTTTCAGATGTGCTCGAAACCCTCGATACGACTGTTGCCGAACTGGAGGCCCGCGAAAATTCACCCCAAGTGTACGTCACCTTGCCCAATGGAACCCAGCTGGAAGAGCCGGGACGGATTGTATTCCTGGACAATCGGATTTCTCCGACGACCGGTACCATCGCGGTGTTGGCCGAGTTCGCGAACAGTCGCAAGTTGATCCTGGACGGGGCGTTCCTGCAGGTTCGGATAAAGGCGCTGGAACCGACGCTTACCCTGTTGGTGCCGCAGGCGGCATTGCAACGGGATCAAAGGGGCGATTTTGTGTTGGTGGTGAATGCCCGGCAGATGGTCGAACAGCGCTATGTACAGACCGGAAAACCCGTCGGCACCGCGATCGTCATCACCGAGGGATTGCAAGAAGGCGAAGGCGTGATCGTAGAAGGATTGCAACGGGTGCGGCCCGGCGTTCAGGTCGATGCGATCCTCACCGGTCAGCAAGAGGGGCAATAGGCGGTGTTTTCCTCGATCTTCATCACCCGCCCCAAGATGGCGATCGTCATTTCGGTGGTTCTGACCATCATGGGCGCCATCGGTTACAGCGTTCTGCCGGTCGAACAGTTTCCAGATATCACCCCGCCTGTGGTCAATGTAAGCGCGACCTATACCGGTGCAAATTCGGAGACCGTGGAAAACACGGTCGCGGCCCCGATCGAGGCGCAGGTGAACGGTGTCGATGACATGATATATATGTCATCGGACAGTACCGACACCGGGTCTTATTCGCTGAACGTGACCTTCGAGGTCGGAACCGATGCCGACATCGCTTCGGTTAACGTGCAGAATCGGGTGGCGCAGGCCACTGCCAGCCTGCCCAGCGAAGTCACCTCCTCCGGCGTCGTGACCCAGAAGGCCAGCAACAGCATGCTGCTGGTGACGGTGCTGACCTCGCCGGAGGGCACTTATGACGAGGTGTTTTTGTCCAACTATGCCTCGATCAACATCAAGGACGCGTTGGCCCGTATCAAAGGCGTCGGCAAGGCCGAGGTTCTGACCAATTTCGAATACGCAATGCGCATGTGGATGGATCCGGACCGGATGGCCGGATTGGGTATCACGCCGGGCGATGTGATTCAGGCCATCCGAGAGCAGAACCTGGAAGTGTCCGCGGGTCAGATTGGTGCGCCGCCAGTTCCGGGCGACCAGCAATTCCAGTACACGATTACATCAAAGGGTCGACTGACATCGGCCACGGAATTCGGGGATATCGTCGTTCGGACCGGCGCGGCGGGCAGCATCTTGCGCATTCGCGACATTGCGCGGGTCGAATTGGGGGCGAATTATTACAATGCTTCGGGGCGCTATCGGGGGCTACCGGCCACGGTTTTGGCCGTCTATCAGGCACCGGGCGCAAATGCCCTGACGGTGTCCGAAAACGTGCTGGACGAGCTTGAGCGCCTCTCGAATAGCTTTCCGGATGATGTGGAATACGAGGTGCCCTTCAACACCACGGATTTCGTCGAGCAATCGCTCAATGACGTGATTTCGACCCTGATCCTGACCTTTGTGTTGGTTATCTCGGTTGTGTTCATCTTTTTGGGCAACTTGCGGGCAACAGTGATCCCGGCTGTGGCGATCCCGGTTTCATTGATTGGCACTTTTGCTTTCTTGCTGGCTTTTGGCATGTCGCTGAACACGATTTCCTTGTTTGCGCTGGTGCTGGCCATTGGTATCGTCGTGGACGACGCTATCGTGGTGGTTGAGAATGTCGAGCGCATCATCGCCGAAGATGGGCTGAACCCGCCCGAAGCGGCCCGCAAGGCGATGGGTCAAATCACGGGACCGGTCATTGCCACCACTCTGGTACTGTTGGCCGTTTTTGTTCCCGTCACCTTCATGCCTGGCATAACCGGACGGCTGTACTCGCAATTTGCGGTCACAATCTCGGTTGCCGTGGTCATTTCGTCGATCAACGCCCTGACCCTTTCCCCGGCTTTGTGCGCGCTGATCCTCAAGGCCCGGTCAGGCCCGCCAACCGGGTTGTTGGCCGTGTTTGAGCGTGGCATCGACGGTGCACGCGGGGCCTATGTCGGCGTCGTGCGTCGTTTGGTGCGCTTGCCGCTGATCGGCCTGGCCGTTCTGGCGGCGTTGATTCTGGGCGCTGGCGGATTGCTGAAATCCCTGCCAGCCGGATTTCTGCCCGGCGAAGACAACGGCTATCTCTTTGTCGATGTGCAACTGCCCGATGCAGCGGCTCTCGGGCGCACCGAGACCGTGACCGAGCGGGTCAATGGTAAGATCCTGCAAATTCCGGGGGTACAAAGCTCGGTTCTGGTCAACGGGTACAGCCTGTTGGGTGGGGCCGGCTCCAATGGCGCGATGATCATCGTCAATCTCGCGCCTTGGGATGACCGTACGGCACCGGAATTGAGCGCCCAAGGCATTCTGAAACAGATCCTGGGGATCGCCTATCAGGAGGCCAGCGCGACCGTCATCGCCTTTAATCCGCCGCCGATTTCCGGATTGGGGATGAGCGCGGGTGTCGAAATGAAGGTGCAGCAGACCGGAGGAGGCAGCGCACAGGACCTGTCCGCCGCCATCGGCTCGTTGGTTTATGCGGTCAACCAGCGTCCCGAGATCGCGCAGGCCTATTCAACCTTCCGGGCCAATGTGCCCAAAGTCTTTGTCGATCTGGACCGCGAAAAGGCCAAGTCTCTGAATGTGCCGGTCAGCGAGGTGTTCCAGACGCTGCAGGCTTATATGGGGTCGTATTACGTCAATGACTTCAATCTGTTCGGCCGCGTCTATCGAGTGATGATCCAGGCCGATGGATCCTATCGCGACAAGGTCGAGGATATCGAGGCGCTATATGTGCGCGCCCAAAGCGGCGAGATGGTGCCACTGGGCACTTTGCTGGATGTCGAAAACGTTCTGGGGCCGGTGTTGTTGAACCGCTACAACATGTTCCGTGCGGCGACTGTCACTGCGGTGCCCGCCGCGGGCCTGTCGACCGGGGATGCCATCCGGGTGTTGCAGGAAGAGGCAAGCACGGCCCTGCCGCCCGGCTATGCATATGAGTGGACCGGCACCGCGCAACAGCAGTTGGCGTCGTCGGGGCTTGTGATCGTGATCCTGGGGATGGCAGTTGTTTTTGGGTATCTGTTCCTGGTGGCGCAGTATGAAAGCTGGACCATGCCGGTGGGAATTCTGCTATCGGTCACGGTGGCGCTGTTTGGAGCGCTGGCAGCGGTGGCCGCAGTTGGCAGCGATATCAACCTTTACACGCAGATCGGGATGATCATGCTGATTGGGATGGCATCGAAAAACGCGATTTTGATCGTCGAATTCGCCATGGAACAGCGCGCGGCCGGTCTGTCCACTCGGGAGGCGGCCCTGATGGCGGCGCAACAGCGCTTCCGGGCCGTGATGATGACGGCGCTGTCTTTCCTGTTGGGTGTTGTGCCTTTGATTATCGCATCGGGTGCGGGAGCGGCCAGTCAGAAAGCCATTGGCGTTGCGGTTTTTGGCGGCATGTTGGCGGCGACGGTGATCGGGGTGGTCCTGATTCCGGTCCTGTATGTCGTGATGCAAACTCTGCGCGAAACGGTAAAGTCTTTTGGCCGAAAGCCTGCTGAAACCAGATCCTAGCTTGGCTATATTCGTATGGAACGCGACGAATTCCCGGACAAATTTACCTGTTAGGCCGGTCTTAACGCCCTGCCTGATATCCCGGTTATGGGTGAATAAAAGGTGGTGGAGATGAGTGCGTCGACAAATGTCGCGCCGGTCATCATCAAACGGAAAAAGGTTATTGTCGCAGACGGGCACCATGGTGGGGCCTGGAAGGTCGCTTATGCGGACTTCGTGACGGCGATGATGGCATTTTTCATGTTGATGTGGCTGTTGAATGCGACGACTGAAAAGCAACGCAAGGGATTGGCGGACTATTTTGCGCCGACCGTACCGATCAACCGGGTTTCGGGTGGCGGAGATGGTGCTTTTGGGGGCACCAGCATGTTTTCCGAGGATGAAAAGCCGCAGGATGGCACCGGAGCGGTCAACAAATACCCCGACAATGCCGACCGTTCGCGCGGTGCGACCGGTGTTCAGGATGATGGGCGCGAGGCCGCCGAACAAGAAGAACTCCGGATCGTCGAAGAGGCACTGTCGGGCCGCAGTGGCGAAAGCATGGTTTCGGACGATTTGCTTAAGCATATCGTGACGCGGGTCACCGACGAGGGATTGATCATCGAACTGTTCGCCGTGGATGGCGCGCCGCTGTTCGAAGAGGGCGGTAACACACCGACGCCGCTGTTGCGCGATCTGACGCAGATAGTTTCGCGCGTCAGCGGGTTGGTGTCCAACGGCATTGCCGTCACGGGTCATATTCGTGCCCATCCGGTGGTTTTGGCCGACAGTCCGGTGTGGGAACTTTCCACCGCCCGCGCCGATCGGGCCCGCCTTTTGCTCGAGGCTGCAGGAACCGCTCCAGACCGGCTGCGCCGCGTGACCGGGCTTGCCGACCGTCAACCGGCAGTACGCAACCCGATGGCCAACCGCAACAATCGCATCGAAGTGATCCTGCTGCGCAATCCAAACTGACAACATAGAAAGGATTTTACCTGTTAGCGCGATATTAAGAGCGCGTCCGCTAGCTGTTGCCTCGAGAATTACAGATGCAGCAGAAAGGCGTATCCATGTCCATTTCCTCCTCGCTTAACGCGGGAATCGCCGGGCTTTCCGCGAATTCCTCACGATTGGCGTCGATTTCCGACAACATTGCGAACTCATCTACCTATGGGTACAAGCGCGTCGAGACTGATTTCCATTCGATGGTGATTTCCGGGTCGGGAGGGTCCTATTCAGCGGGCGGGGTCAGGTCAACGACACAGCGGTTGATTGACGAAAGTGGCCCGCTGGTGCCGACTTCGAATGCCACCGATCTGGCTGTACGCGGTGGCGGCATGTTGCCGGTTGCGAAGTATTCCGATGTGAACAGCGGTGATGGCAATCAGCAGATGCTGCTGACCACTACCGGATCCTTTCGCGCCGACGCGGATGGCTATCTGACCACCGAATCCGGCTTGGTTTTGCTGGGCTGGCCCGCGTTGGCGGACGGCACAATTCCTAACTATCCGCGCGATACGGCCGGCGGTCTGGAACCAGTGCAGCTGCTGGTGAACGATGTTGTCGGCGAACCGACAACCGAGATTGAAGTCAGCCTGAACCTGCCAGCATCTGACACAAAGTCGACGTCAACTGGCGATGTTCAATCGCTGTCGATAGAATATTTTGATAATCTCGGGCTTTCCGAAGGCATTTCGATCGAGTTGACACCGACGGTTCCGGCTTCGGGGGCGTCCAACGAATGGACCATGGTTCTGACCGATTCCGCCTCGGGTGGCGGAGTGGTAGGTGAATATGTCCTTACTTTTGACAACAGCCGAGCCGATGGCGGCATGCTTGCCTCCGTTTCGACGGTTTCAGGCGGAGCGTATGACCCCGCCACGGGCAGCCTGATCGTGAACGTCGCCGGGGGACCGATCGAGATCAATATCGGTGGTCCCGGTCAGGAGAGTGGGCTGTCTCAGCTTTCCGATACTTTTGCTCCGATCTCGATTCAGAAGGACGGTTTTCCGGTGGGTAACATGCTCGGAGTGGAAGTCGACGCCAATGGCATGGTTCAGGCCTTTTTTGACAATGGTGCAATCCGGACGATCTTTCAGGTCCCACTGGTCGATCTGCCGAACCCGAACGGAATGATTTCGCTCGATAGCCAGACCTACAAGCCCTCGACGGATAGTGGCGCCTACTTCATGTGGGATGCCGGATCAGGCCCCACAGGTGAAATTGTCGGGTTTGCGCGCGAAGAGTCGGCCACGGACGTTGCCGGCGAATTGACTGACATGATCCGAACCCAGCGCGCCTATTCCTCGAACGCGAAGGTTATTCAGACCGTCGATGAGATGTTGCAGGAAACCACCAATATCAAACGGTGATCCACTCCACACCGGTCGTCTTGGCCGCAGGTACAGGAACCACAGCCATGAGCCTAACCACGGCACTCAACAGCGCAATGTCGGGCCTGACGGCGGCGAGCCGGGCCACCGACGTCGTGTCACAGAACATCGCCAATGCATTGACGCCAGGCTACGCGAGGCGATCCCTCGAAGTGACGTCGGCCACTTCGACCGGGTCCGGCGTTCGGATCGTCGGGGTCCAACGCCATTCGGATCCGGTGCTCGTCTCGGACCGGAGAGGCGCCGATGCGGAACATTCCAATGCCCAGACGATCGCAAATTTTCACTCCCGCTTCGAAGCTCTGGTAGGAACGGCTACAGATCCGACATCATACAGTATGCGTCTCGCTGAGTTTGAGAACAGCCTAATTGCAGCGGCAAGCTATTCCGACTCGGCACAACGGCTGGACGCGGTAGTATATGCGGCCAAGGGTCTCGTCGCTTCGATCAACGACACTTCAGAAGGGCTGCGCCAGATGCGCACCGAAGCGGACACGGCTATTGGCTTTCAGGTCGATAGATTGAATGTTGCCTTGGAAGAGGTAAAAAAGCTGAACACGCGGATCACATCAGCGCAAGCTACGGGTGGCGACGTGTCAGGGCTGTTGGATCAGCGTCAACTTCTGATTGACGGGATCAACCAGATCGTGCCGGTGAACCAGGTCGATCGCGACTATGGTCAGATCGCACTTTATACTGACGGTGGTGCAATTCTGCTTGACGGTTCCGCAGCGACGCTGGACTTTACTCCGGTCATGGATACCGTTCCGGAAATGACCATTGGGAACGGTGGGCTTTCGGGCCTGACAATTAATGGAATCCCTGTCAGTGCCGACAAGATTACCGGCGGGACACTCGCTGCGAATTTTGAAATTCGCGATGAATTGTCGGTTTCCGCTCAATCCGATCTGGACGCCGTGGCACGTGATCTTATCGAGCGTTTTGAAACAGCATCACTCGATTCGACTACTGCGGCGGGCGTTCCCGGATTGTTCACTGATGATGGGGCCGCATTCGATCCACTGCTTGAACTTGGTCTGGCAGGGCGACTCCGTGTGAACGGATTGGTCGATTCGGACCAGGGGGGCGAGAGCTGGCGCTTGCGGGCCGGATTGGGCGCCTTGGACCCGGGAATGCCGGGAGATTCGCGCTTGTTGCGCGCCTTTTCGGATGTTCTGGCCGAGGCCCGGACGCCGGGTTCAACCACATTCGGAACCGGATCAGCAACGGCAGCGGATATGGGATCCAGCTTGCTATCACGTGTGGCTCAGAACGGGGCCAATGCCGAGCAGAGGCTGGGGTTCGCCTCTGCCACCCAGACCGAACTCAGCCGAATTGAACTGACACAGGGCGTGGATACCGACGCTGAGTTACAAACACTGATGCTGGTTGAGCAGGCTTATGCGGCCAACGCGCGAATGATTCAGGCGGTCGACGAAATGATGGAAACAATTCTGGGGCTTTGAAGCATGAACATAACATCCATAGGCGACCTGGCGCAGTCCCTGATGTTGCGCAACCGCAGCCAAGAAATCAGGCAGTCGATTTCGACCCTGACCCAGGAACTGAGTAGCGGGCAAGTCAACGACGTGTCCGACCGTCTTGGTGGCGACTATTCCTACCTGACCGATATTGATCGGAACCTGGCGCGCCTGGGTGGATTTTCTGTGTCCGCCAGCGAGGCCGCGTTTTTCGCTGACGCATCCCAGAATAGCCTTGGGCGACTGCATGACCTATCCTCGTCACTTAGCAGTTCGCTGATTTCGCTTAACCCCTACAGTCTGGAGCCGGTTCGAAATAACCTCGGCCAGCAGGCGGTAAACGATATCGAGACCGCAATCTCGGCGTTGAATACAACGATAGGGGGGCGCAGTCTGTTCGGAGGAACAGCTACGGATCGTGTGCCGCTGGCTTCGGCCGATGTGCTGATGACCGAGTTGCAATCACTGGTTTCTGGCCTAGGCTCAGCGGCGGCAGTACAGGCGGCGGTGGACATTTGGTTCGATGATCCGGCGGGGTTCACATCTGTGATGTACAACGGCGCCGATCAGACACTTGCGCCCATCCAGATCGGACCTGGACAAGAGGTGTCGCTGACGCTCAAGGCGGATGATGCTACCTTCCGAGATACGTTGAAGAACATGGCGTTTGTGGCGCTTGCTGGCGATCCGACCATGGGATTTGACCGGGCGACTCAGTCGGATCTGTTCATGGCAGCCGGGGCTGGATTGTTGTCCAGCCAGGATCAGTTGGCAGGTGTTCGCGCTGATGTCGGATTTGCCCAAGCCCGGATCGAGGAGGCCCAGATCCGGAATGCCTCGGCACGCACCGGTCTGGAGTATACCCGGGGGGCGCTGCTTGCGGCCGATCCGTTTGAAACGGCCACGCGTCTGGAAGAGGCACAATTCCAGTTGGAAAGCCTGTACACCGTGACCGTGCGCTCGTCGCAACTGTCGCTCCTGAACTTCATGAGGTAGTTATGCTGAGAGCGCTGATTTTATGTCTGCTATTGCCGGTGACGGTCCAGGCCGGTGCGATCCGTCTTAAGGATCTGGTCGAATTTGACGGTGTGCGCGGGAACGATCTGGTCGGCTATGGTCTGGTTGTTGGCTTGAACGGCACCGGGGACGGGCTTCGGAACTCGCCTTTCACCGAAGAGCTCATGCAGAACATACTTGAACGGTTGGGTGTCAACGTGAACGGCGAACAGCTGAGACCAAAGAATGTTGCCTCGGTGATCGTGACCGCCAGTCTGCCGCCGTTTTCGCGCGTTGGAGGTCAGATTGATACAACGGTTTCGGCAATCGGAGATGCGGACAGCCTGTTGGGTGGCACGCTGATCATGACCCCGCTTAACGCAGCGGACGGACAAATCTATGCGGTTGCACAAGGCACGGTTCTTGCCGGCGGCGTCGTGGCGGAAGGTGAGGCAGCATCGGTGACGCAGGGCGTGCCGACATCGGGCGTTATTCCATCGGGTGCGCGGGTAGAGCGCGAAATCGAGTTTGACCTTTCCTCGCTGACCACGATGCGCTTGGCGCTGCGCGAGCCCGATTTTACCACGGCAGGTCGGATCGAGCGGGCTATAAACAGCGAATTCGGCCGCTCTGTTGCGGCGATGCGCGATTCCGGAACCATCGATCTGGACATCACCGCCACGCGGGCGGCGTCGACCGCACATGCGATTGGGCGCATTGAAAACATCCTGGTTGAACCCCAACTGAAAGCGCGTGTAGTCGTGGATCAGCGCTCTGGTACGATCGTGATGGGAGACGATGTGCGCCTCTCACGTGTGGCGGTTTCGCAAGGCAACCTGACATTGCGGATCGAGGAAACTCCGGCTGTGTCGCAACCCAATCCGTTTGCCAGCGGTAGAACTGTTGTCGTTCCGCGTACCGGTGCTTCGATTGACGACGAAGAGGGCGTGTCGCTTGCAGAAGTCCCCGAGAGCACCTCGCTGGCCGAGGTTGTCGCGGGATTGAATGCACTTGGTGTCTCGCCGCGCGATATGATCGATATTCTCAAAAGCCTGAAGGCTGCGGGCGCTTTGCACGCCGAATTTGTGGTGCGATAACCGGGTCTCGCTGCGCCCTGTAGCCGAGCCCATCGCTCTATCCTCAAGCGGTGCGGGCGGCAAGGCGGACCACGAACAATCTCGGCAACGACACTTTAGAACGACCAAGACCCGCGGTCGGCTTGGACTGGTGTGATTGCGGGGGAAGACAGAAGGCACAAATTCGGCTGTGCGGCGTGCTCGGTCGTCCGGTAAGAAAATTTCGTCTGGTGCAAGTCGTAATCTGTCAGATATGACTATTCTTGAGAGCGGACAGGAAATTTTTCAGGTACAGCCGGACGGCCTTTCGTTGCGGTTTGGGCCAGGTGGCAAGCGGAGCGCGGCATGTGACGGTACTTTTCTTCTTCGCACAGCTGCTTCTGGTTTCTATTTTCGTAAGCGTCGTGATGGCGCACTTATCCGCGCGCGCGCCGTTTCTCAACACGATCGGTGCGTTTTCGACCGGGCTGCTAGGTCTCGCAGGTGGTTTTGCAATAGCCTTTGTCTTATTCCTGCTGCTGAATCCTGACCCAACGCGTGATCTGGATGCTCAGGTTCCCCTGCTGCTTCGGACCCTGCCGATTACGGGTTTTTCCGTGTTCTTTTGGGCACCGGCATATGTCGTACTTTTCAATCGTCTGCGCCGTCGGAAAACAGTTGCATGAAACGCCTGATCGAACGTGGGCTGATGTATGGCAACCTTTTGCATGTAAGCGCGCCAGCCTTGGTCGAACGTTATAACCGTGCCTTGCGGCATCTAACGGGAAAGCAGACCGCGCTGGCGGATTTCCATGTTGATATCTCGGGCTATTCGCCCGAGATCGGGGATGAACTGGGCGATCACTATTATCTCAACCATAATGGTGTGAACCGGCAATTCATCCTGCTTTCGACAGAACAGAAACGGGCACCGCTGTTGAATGCCACTTTTTCCTCCAGCCGGAAGATCCTGCGCGGCTTTATCGATGCCAACGATTCCCAGTTGTTCGCTTTGACTGCGACAGACGCCGTCGCAGGCGAGTTGGTGAACTCGGTGCTTCAGATTGCGGAACCGGCGCGGTTGTTCGATCTTCACAAGGTAGAAATCGAAGCGGACACTCCCGGCGGCAGATTGCGTCACAGCGACGAATTGGCCGGTTTGGTCCACAGGTTCCGCACCAAAGAGGATGGCTGGTTCGACGACGATCTGATCACGCGCATGATTGCTGTTGCGGGCCGGTCCGGCGATATCACCCGCAACCCGGTGCAACTGAAAAGCACAGAGTTCGAGTTGGGCAATTTCTGGACGGCCCTGTTTGACGGTTTGTATTTGTTCAAAACCGTGACCTATCCGGCAGCCATCTCGATTCGGGATGCCTCGGCGCTAGGTCCGATCCCGATAGACAACGCATTTGACTTGGGTGATCGCAACAGCATCGCCAGGTTCTTGGAACGCAACGGTCTGGTCGAGGCGATCGTCAAGGCGCCCGGATTGGACGCTGTGGCGGTCCTGCGCCAAAAACTGGATTTTATCGTGATCGACACCGCCGCCGGATCGGGATTGGATCTGAGCGGTTTGAACCGGTCCGATATGCGCCGCCTTGCACGTCAATCCGCAGATCGCTTGCCGCTCGAATATCACGGACTCGCAGCCCTGTTGAACTGGGCTGCGAACGGGGGGGGATGGCCGCGCATCACCTCGGAACATCCGGCCTATTTCTATACATTGCGCGCGGCCGACACCGAAGATCGGGATCTGGTCAATATGCTTTTGGCCGAACTGAGCCCGCTGGATCTGCGACAGCTTTTCATTTGCCACAAGGATCTATTCTATCGCCAATATGCGGCCTGGCCAGATGCCAAAAAGGCCTTTGTTGTCGAGTTCCTGGTGCGCGAGTATCAGGTCGATAAAGCTGGCGCGCGGGCGTCTCTGTTTGGGCATGAACCCGACATGAGTGGTGAGACGCCGCCGGATCCTGCCGCCGAGATGGTCCGGCGGGTTGGCCCCTGGGGCGCGGTCAGGAGAGGCTAGATGTTACCATTTTTGCGCCTGATGTTTATTCTGTCCATCGTTCTGTCGATCATCTATGTCGGGATATCGATCTATTCCCGCAGGGTGCGGCGCGGCAAGCTTCTGGCCCACTGGGAGCGCAAGGGCATGACCGGCGATCGCGAGGCTTTTGTCCAGCGTGGCCTTAAAAAATACGACCGCTCGTTTCGTCGAAAATTGATCCTGGGGGTTTACATCGTGCCTCTGTCGCTGATCGCGATCTTGGTCTATGTAACGAACTTCAATTGAGGGGCAGACCGATGGTCTATGTCAAATGGGTGTTCATATTCCTGTTTTGGGGACTGCTTGCAGCGGTCCTGAACTATACTTTGCCGCAGCAGGATGTCGGGCGGATTACTGACACCTATGAAAAGCGCATCGATCCGGGCGAAAACAGCTGGTTTTGGGCCACCCATGATGTGGGTAGTAACGCGATGGCAGAAAACCGCGATGTGTTCTTCATCCAGACGCGGCTGAACAACGGGAAGGTCATGGTCTATCGCAACGAAGACACTGGCTGGAGCTGGCCGCCGTATTTCAAAGTCAACAGCTCTAATCTGCAAGCCGAGGCGGTCGATCTGAAATCGACATCGGACAATCCGAAGTGGGTTGTGATTCGTCACTATGGCTGGCGCAATGAATTCATTTCGATCTTTCCGAATGCGGTCAGCATCCGCCAGATTGAAGATCCGGACATGCGGTTGGTTCCGTGGTTCAACATTGTTTTCCTGACTATACTGGCCGCAATTTTCTGGGCGATCTGGGTGCGTTGGCGGCGTTTTCGGCAGGCCCGGGTCGATCCGGTCTTGCAGGATTGGGGCGACAGCATGGATGCGGCTGGCGAAGCGATGAGCGAACGACGCGGTCGATTTCGACGGTGGCTGGAGAGTTGGCGGCAAAAGTGACGCTACAAGTGCATTGTACAGGGCCGGTCGGCTGGGATAGGAAGTCGGGGCACCTCAAGCGACTGGATTTAACATGACAATGCTGGGAACCTTTCTGAAGCCGATGCACCGCGAGGGCATCCGGTTTGTCGCCATTTTTGCCGTCGTTTCCGCGCTGCTGTTTCTTGTCACGGATGTTCTAGGCTGGATCGGCGTCGGATTGACCGTTTGGTGCTACTATTTCTTCCGCGACCCGGTACGCACTACACCAATCCGCGAGGGCTTGATTGTAAGCCCGGCGGATGGGGTCGTGTCCTTGATCGAACCGGCCGTACCGCCTGCGGAACTGGGCATGGCGGATGTGCCCCTGACCCGGGTCAGCGTGTTCATGAACGTATTCAATTGCCACGTGAACCGCGCGCCGGTGGCTGGCGAAGTGACTGCTGTGGCGTATCGTCCCGGCAAGTTTTTCAATGCGTCGCTGGACAAGGCGAGCGCGGATAACGAGCGTAACAGCCTGTGCATCACAATGCCGGACGGACGCCAAATCGCCGTGGTACAGATCGCGGGGTTGGTGGCGCGGCGAATCGTCTGTTTTGTTTCCAAGGGGCAGCCTGTGATGACCGGAGAGCGTTTTGGCCTGATCCGGTTCGGGTCACGGCTGGATGTGTATCTGCCCGATGGGGTGGCGCCGCTGGTCAGTGTCGGGCAAACCATGGTTGCAGGTGAAACTGTTCTGGCCGATCTGATCTCGTCCGAAGGCGTCCGAGCGGGGCGAACGGGCTAGGAGATGAAACAAGACCGACCGCCGCAACGCTCTGACATGCCCGTTGTCATGTTGCTGCCCAATATCGTTACGATTGCCGCCATCTGCGCTGGCATGTCGGCCATCCGGTTCGGATTTCAGGATCAGTATCACGCGGCGGTTATTCTGATTTTGGTGGCCTGTGTACTGGACGGTCTGGATGGCAAGCTGGCGCGCCTGCTGAAATCGGAATCCCAGATCGGCGCCGAGCTGGATTCTCTTGCGGATTGCGTCAACTTCGGGGTGGCTCCTGCTTTGGTGATATATGCGTGGGCGTTGCAAGGCACCAATAGCGGCGGCTGGATTGCGGTGTTGGTCTTTGGTATCAGCTGTGTGATGCGTTTGGCGCGGTTTAACATCGACAGCAAATCGGAATTGAGCGGCAAGCAGAGCAGCCGTTTCGTCGGCGTTCCGGCTCCGGCAGGTGCGTTTCTGGTTCTGTTTCCCATGTTCCTGTCGTTTCTGTTCGACGATCCCGACTTGATTCCGGCGGGCGTGATTGGGTTCTATATGATTGGTGTCGGTTTGCTGATGATCAGTCGCATACCGACATATTCCTTCAAGCGGGCGAGGGTATCGCGAACCAATGTTAAATTTCTGTTGCTTGGCTTTGCATTTCTTGCAGCAGCGCTATTGACCCAAACTTGGGCAACGCTGGTTGTGCTTGATCTGGCCTATGCCGCCAGCGTGTTCTGGGCGTGGCTCAACCGGAATGCCGCGACCAAGAACTGACCGGTCGCCCAGACCAATGGCTTAATCCGCAAATAGCTGTTCGGTGGTGGCAAGCTCCAGCGCTACATCGTGCGGAATTGTCAGGAACTCGGCCAATTTCAAGGCATTGGTTTCCGGGGGGTCACGTTCCGATATCCGGCAAAGGTCGGAAAACCCTGCATCGTTGATCAGATCGCTTTCGTGTATGATATCATTACGCAGCGTTGGCAGCAGTTGCTGCAGGGTCTCTTTGCCGGTCTGCTCACCGGCCAAGCCCAGGCGCCGGGCATGACCGATCAGATCGGCGTCCGAGAACAGACACTCGACTTCAAGAATTCGGGTGATCGAACGGTCCGAAAAAAAATCCTGTAACAGCTCCAGATTCCGCGAATCCATGCAGACGATCAACCGGTCGGTGTCGAAATAGTCATACAGCATCCGCATCAGCGCACGCCGATGGCGCGTGCGCTTTGCCAGGCTATTCTGAAGTCCACCCAAATCCGGCAGGGCCGCGTTCTCTTCATCGAACAGGTACTCGATGGCCGGCACGCTGGTCAGAAGCCCGAGGTGCGCCGCCAGACGCTTGGCCACATGCCACTTCTTGCAAACCACGATCATCAGTTCGCGATCACGGCCCAGCGTGCTTTCGGCTTCCCAGACCCGCATCGTGAACCGGCGTCCCACGCGGCCACGTCCTGTCAGGAACCGGAACAGGTTCTGCCCCTCGTTCGAGATCTGAAACCCGACCTGCCGTTCCGCATACAGCCGACCCAGGCGGGCTTTCAATTCCTCTGCCTCGGGGCTGATCTTGCGGGCAAACAAGAAATCCTGCGCAAGCAGCAGGTCATAATGATCATTGTAGAAGGTTACCGGCAGACCGTAGTCAGAGAACATCAGAAACGTCAGCGTCCGGGCCTGGATTTCCGTTTCAGGCACCAGATGCCGGACCAGGGTTTGAAAAAAGGTTTCATCGGGGATCCACGAGGTACGAAAAAACTGCATTACATCCGGACGCCGCCGGGTGAATTCCAGGATCCATTCGATGGTGCGACGGCGCAGACACCACCACTGGCTGCCAATCTGCACCTGGATATCTGTCGGGATCGCGCGCCGCAGGCCCAGGCGGCGCTGTAGCCCCAATGCGGCATAGAACAGCCATTTGTGTCTGCGTTCGTTCACCAGATGGCGATAGATCAGCCGGTCTTCCTTGATCCCGGTCTTGATCCAGTCGCTTTCGAAGAAATCAAAGCTCTCTATGAAGTCGGCGTCGTTTCCATCGAGAAAGCGATGGGCAAACTCAGCCGTCTTGATCGCCATACAGTCGCCCGACAGCATGTAGAAATGGGTCGCGTCGGGAAAGGCATCGATTGCGGCCTGAACGGCGTTCAGCGTGCCCTGAACCAAGGACCACTCGCCCCAGCCGCACTTTACCCGCTTGTGCGCAAAGGTAACGTTGGGATTGCCCGCAAGCGCCGTGCGGATCGTGTGAAAATCTTGTGGATCCGCACGGCGGTCGAAGTGGATCGCCATGTAGTCGCCCGCGGCGGTCAGCCGCTCGGCTTGCTGGATGATCGCTTGGGGATTCTTGTGACACAGCAGGATGTAAGCAATTTTCGCCATATCGGGAAGGATACACCTATTATTCGCACATTGATTATCTTGATAAAGATGAAGAGTGATTGAATAAACCGGCTCAGTTTGTTTTTTTGCCGGGAAGATGCCCGCCCTTTTTGGGGATGGATCGAGCCAAGGAGGCAAAATGAATGGGGTATCCCGGAATCTGGATGACCGAATCCGAAAGCATGGTGTACCGGGTGGTCCCCAAATGCGCCTGTTCGAC
This sequence comes from Sedimentitalea nanhaiensis DSM 24252, assembly GCF_000473225.1. Lineage (GTDB taxonomy): Bacteria > Pseudomonadota > Alphaproteobacteria > Rhodobacterales > Rhodobacteraceae > Sedimentitalea > Sedimentitalea nanhaiensis. The sequence goes on along the minus strand of NZ_KI421509.1, from coordinate 2,398,302 downwards.
CATCGGGCAAATCATGTATTATTCCGATCACGGCAGCTTTTATGACGGTGACATACACGATGCCGAGACCGGGTTGCACAAATGGGCCATAGAGGCCAGCCAGGATCCGATCACGCGCAATGTGCAGGGCCACAATTCGTACAACTTCACCTGTGTGCGAAATCCCTACGGCCGCATTCTCAGTTCGTTTTTTGACAAGATTTGCGGAATCCAGCGCAACGGAAAACGCTACCGGGGCAATCTGGTACCTATGCTGATTGCCAATTATGGCATCGAGGTTGGCGGCGACGATGGTAAGGAAACGTTTGACCAGATTCGTTCGTTCCGCCGGTTTCTGCTGTTTGTGCGCGACACGATCAAGTGGCGCAAACCCATGGACCCGGATATCCACTGGTCTGCCGTTTCGGGTCATGTATCGACTTTTATCGTCAACGGTGGCACCTATGACAATATTTTCTGGATGGAAAAGTTCGAAGACGGCATGGGGCAGGTTCTGAAGTCGGTCGAGGTGCCGAATGCAATCGATCTGGCCGCAATGCCGCGCTTCAACGAGAGCGAGGGGCACGGCCCCAAACGGGCTCACCCGGTCGAGGACTACTTCGACGATCTATCGATGCATCTGATCTATGAAATCTACAAGCGCGATTTCGATTTGTTCAAATACGACTTCGAGAATCCCGCCGACAAGTTGCCAACCGGTCAGATAGATCTGGACGAGGTGCACGCCAAGCTGGGCGATTGACCGCCCTAGCGAAGCCTGTTCAACAGAGCCGCAGAAGGCTCGCCCGTGGCGGGCAGGCCCAAGCTGCGCTGATAGGCGCTGATCGCGGCCTGTGATTTGGACCCAATGACCCCGTCCGCGCCGTCGGTATCGAACCCGGCAGCCGTCAGGCGCTTCTGCAATTCCTTTCGATCCGCCAGTGTCAGACCGTTCGCATCCGGCCCAAAGGGTGTTCGCAGTGGTCCACCCCCGGCGATCCGGTCTGCCAGATGGCCGACGCCGATCGCGTAGCTGTCGGAATTGTTGTATCGCTTGATGACGGAAAAATTCTTGAACACGACGAATTTCGGTCCCGGCACCTGTGGCTGGATAACCGCGACCGGCGTACCGGACCGGGCGGCGGTCGAACCCTGTTCGCCGCCCCACGGCTGCCCTGTGACCCAGCCCGAGCGTTTCAGATAGGCGGCGGTCGAGGCCAGTGCATCGGTTGGATTGTCCGACCAGATGTCACGTCGCCCGTCACCGGTGAAATCCACCGCATAGGCCAGATACGAGGTCGGAATGAACTGGGTATGGCCCATCGCCCCGGCCCAGCTGCCGACCATCCGGTCCGGCGTGGTATCGCCCGCCTGCAGGATTTTCAGCGCCGCCATCAACTGACTTTCAAAGAACGAGCCGCGGCGCCCCTCATAGGCCAAAGTGCTGAGGGCCGAGACCACCTGAATGTCGCCGCGTCGCGCGCCATAGCGGCTTTCCAGCCCCCAGATCGCGACCACGACATGTTTGTCGACGCCGTATTTGGCTTCGATCTGGGACAGGGTGGCGTTGTGTTGGCGCAATTTGGCGCGGCCAGTTTCGATCCGGTCGTCCGAGGCGGCAATCGCCAGATAGTCTTCGAGGGATCGTTTGAATTCTGTCTGATTGCGGTCGCGCTCGATCACGCCGGGCAGGTACCCGGCACCCTGAAAGGCGCGGCCGATGGTGGTTTGGGAAATCCCATTTGCCGCCGCGCGGGTCTTGAACCCGGCCACCCAGGCATCATAGCCTCTGTTTGGCACTGTCTGCATCCGAGATCTGGCCGATTGGGTCACCGCACCACCCGAACAGGCGGTTAATGCCGTTGCCGCAATACCCAGCGTCGCCATCCGTCGTGAAATCCGCATGTCTTCTGCCCTTTGCCTCTGGTTTTTCCAATTCATAGCGCACCGTGTGGCACAGGCAAACCGGATCCATCGGCAGCGGCGTAAAAAGACCTGTCCGGCCATGCTTGCACCTGCGCATCCAAGCGCCTACATCTGGCCGTCATGGCACAGACAAAATCCGACCCCAATTACAAGGTTATCGCGGAAAACCGGCGGGCGCGGTTTGACTATGCCATCGAGGATGACCTGGAATGCGGTATCCTGCTGGAAGGTTCCGAAGTGAAATCGTTGCGCCAGGGCGGTGCCAATATCGCCGAAAGCTATGCGACGGTCGACGATGGCGAGTTGTGGCTGATCAACAGTTATGTCGCGCCCTACGATCAGGCAAAGACGTTTCGGCACGAAGAACGCCGCCGCCGCAAGCTGCTGGTATCGCGCAAAGAGTTGTCCAACCTGTGGAATGCGACCCAGCGCAAGGGTATGACCCTGGTGCCAATCGTGATGTATTTCAATCACAAGGGTCTGGCCAAGCTCAAGATCGGCATCGCAAAGGGCAAAAAGAACCACGACAAGCGCGAGACCGAGGCCAAGCGGGACTGGAGCCGCCAGAAGCAACGGCTGCTCAAGGACAACCGCTGACGGCGGGTCCGAACCTTGGATATCCTGATGGATCCCTGCAAACAGCGGTGCGCAGGCTTGCAACGTATGCAGGGGCCGCGTAGCAAGGAACGCGATTCAACAGGGGGCTGCCCGACATGCAGGATGATCCAAAAACTCTGGTTTCCACCGATTGGCTGGCGACGCATCTAAAGGATCCGGATCTGCGGATTCTGGACGGGTCGTGGTATCTGCCGGCAGCGGGGCGTGACGCCAAAGCCGAGTATCACGAGGCCCATATTCCGGGTGCGCGGTTTTTTGACATCGACGAGATTTCCGATCACCGCTCCGACCTGCCGCACATGGTGCCGCCGGTCGAGAAATTCATGTCGCGCCTGAGGGCCATGGGCGTTGGTGACGGGCATCAGGTGGTGGTTTATGACGGCGCGGGCCTGGTGTCGGCTGCACGGGTCTGGTGGCTGTTCCGGTTGATGGGGCAGACCAATGTTGCGGTTTTGGATGGTGGATTTCCGAAATGGCAAGCCGAGGGTCGTGTGACCGAGGATCTGCCGCCGATGGTGCGTGACCGTCATATGACCGTGCGGGTGCAGAACAGCCTGGTGCGCGACGTGACGCAGGTCAGCCAGGCCGCCAAGCTGGGCGACCACGAAATCATCGATGCGCGGTCCGCAGCCCGATTCCGCGGTGACGAACCCGAGCCGCGCGAAGGGCTGCGTGCGGGGCATATTCCGGGGTCGCGCAATGTACCCTTTACTCAACTGCTGAACGACGATGGCACGATGAAGCTGGTGGACGAGACGCGCGCCGTGTTTCAGGCGGCAGGCGTAGACCTGTCCAAACCGGCGATCACCACCTGTGGTTCTGGCGTGACGGCGGCAATCCTGTCCTTGGCTTTGGAACGTATGGGCAAGATCGATCACGCGCTTTACGACGGCTCGTGGGCCGAATGGGGTGCATTCCCGACCCTTCCCGTTGCAACCGGAGACGCATGATGTTTGACAAATTACAGGCGCAGCCCGCCGACAAGATTTTGGCCCTGATGAAAGCCTTTCGCGAAGATCCGCGCACTGACAAGATTGATCTGGGCGTGGGCGTTTACAAGAATGCCGAGGGCGTCACGCCTGTCATGCGCGCGGTCAAGGCCGCTGAGTATCGGTTGTGGCAAGAGCAGGACAGCAAGGCCTATGTCGGCTTGGTCGGTGACCCGGCTTTCTCGGATGCAATGATCGCGCTGATCCTTGGGGATGCTGTGCCGCGCGCCAATGTCGGCGCGGCGGCTACCCCCGGTGGCACCGGTGCTGTCCGTCAGGCGTTTGAGCTGATCCGCATGGCGAACCCACAAGCGCGGGTGTTCGTATCCGACCCGACGTGGCCCAACCACCTGTCGATCCTGAAATACCTTGGCATCGAAACCGTCGCCTATCGCTATTTCGACAGCGAAACGCGGGGTGTTGATTTCGCTGGGATGATCGAGGATCTGGGCAAGGCAAAGGCTGGCGACGTGGTGCTGTTGCACGGCTGCTGCCACAATCCCACCGGTGCGAATTTGAACAATGTCGAATGGCAGGCGGTCATCGATCTGATGAATGAGCGCGCGTTGATTCCGATGATCGACATTGCCTATCAGGGCTTTGGCGATGGGTTGGATGCGGACGCCATCGCGACCCGAATGGTTGCCAGCAATGTGCCGGAGTGTCTGATCGCGGCCAGCTGTTCAAAGAACTTCGGCATCTATCGTGAACGCACCGGGCTGTTGATGGCGGTAAGTCAGGATGCCAGCCAACGCGGATTGAATCAGGACACGCTGGCCTTTCTGAACCGGCAGAACTATTCCTTCCCGCCCGATCACGGAGCGCGATTGGTCACGATGATCCTGAACGACGACGCCCTGCGCGCGGACTGGGCCACGGAACTGGAGCAGGTACGCCTGTCGATGCTGGGGCTGCGTCAGGCGTTGGCCGATGAATTGCAGCGCCTCTCGGGCTCGGATCGCTTTGCCTTTATCGCCCAGCATCGCGGTATGTTTTCACGTTTGGGAACCAGCCCCGAGATGGTTGAAAAACTGCGCGCCAATTATGGCATCTACATGGTGGGCGACAGCCGCATGAATATTGCGGGTCTGAACGCCACCACAGTGCCGATCCTTGCCAAGGCGATCATCGACGCCGGCATTTGATACCGCCCCGATAGTACACCGGACCGACCGCTTCGTTCCGAGGCGGTCGGTCTTGGTGTATTTTCAGGGATGTCTTAGCCGTTCAGCTCGGCATTGCATTTTTTTACCATTTCGATGGCTTTATAAGTGCCGGCCAAGTTTACCGAGAACGCGTACTCCTTTTCGGGGAAAACGGTCATGATGTATTTTTTTGCAACGTCTTCGACGAATTTGGGATCATCCGACAGCACATATCCACCGGAATAACCCTTGGTGATATTGCCGCGCATGCCCGTGGCTTCGCCGACATAGAGATCGCCGTCTATATCAATGACAACAGCTTCCTTGTCGCCGGATTTGATATCGGTTTTGGCCTTGGTGAACACCCCGACATAGGCCGCGCTTTTGTCACTGGTCAGGCCCATTTGAACGACGTTTTCCGCGGCATCCACGGCTTCAATCAGGCAGGACTGTTTTTCATTGTCAGCAAAAACTTTCCAACCTTCGACTTCGCCATATTTTTCAAAGGTATCGGCACCCGCTGAAGACGCCAGAAAGATGGCGCCGACGGCACTCAGTGCAACAGATTTTAGAACAGACATCGTATATCCTTTTAAGGTTCTGGGAAGGCGGGTTCGCCACATCGAATCGCGCGCCTTGCAACACAGTTTTGCCGGGTTGTTCTCCGACGCTGGCACTATGCACCCGCTAGGGTTGATTGCAAGCAGGGCATCGGCGAAACGCTGCAAGGTGAAAGCGGGATGCAAACATGAAAGAGCCCCGGTGCCGGTGTACCGGGGCTTTCTCTTGATCTGCGTTGACGAGCTAGCCTTTTGAGAACTCGGGATAGGCCTCCATGCCCAATTCGGCCATGTCCAAGCCGTTGATCTCATCTTCTTCACCAACCCGGATGCCCATCGTGGTTTTGAGAATGAGCCAAACGATGCCCGAGGTCGCCACGACGAAGACACCAACAACCAGGATCGAATAGAGTTGGGTCATCAGATTCGCGTCGCTGTTGGTAAAGACTACCGCGATGGTGCCCCAGATCCCCGCGAACAGGTGAACCGGAATGGCACCGACCACGTCGTCCACCTTAAGCCGATCCAGAAACGGCACCGCGAAAACCACGATCGCACCACCCACGGCACCGATCAGGGTGGCCGAGATCAGCGAAGGCGTCAGCGGTTCGGCAGTAATCGAGACCAGCCCGGCCAATGCGCCGTTCAGGATCATCGTCAAGTCAGGTTTCTTGTAGAGCAACTGCGTCAGGATCAGCGCGGCGGCGGCACCCGCAGCGGCTGCGGTATTGGTGTTGACCAGGATGCGGCTGATGTCAGCGACGTTGGCGGCCGTATCCATATAGAGTTGCGAGCCGCCGTTGAACCCGAACCAGCCCATCCACAGAATGAAGGTGCCAATTGTCGCCAGTGCCAGATTTGAACCTGGAATCGGGATTACCCGGCCGTCCTTGCTGTATTTTCCAATGCGCGGACCCAGAATGATTGCGCCGGTCAGAGCGGCCCAGCCGCCGACCGAATGTACCACGGTCGAGCCTGCGAAATCCAGGAACCCGGCCTGGTCCAGAAATCCACCGCCCCATTTCCAGCTGGCCTGGATCGGGTAAATAACGGCTGTCAGCACGACAACAAAGATCAGGAATGGCCCCAGTTTGATCCGCTCGGCCACGGCACCCGACACGATCGAAGCAGTCGCCGCACAGAACATCAGTTGAAAGAAAAAATCCGATCCGACCGAGGCGTAGGTCAGGTCAGGTTCGGCACCGGCCAGCCCGACCGGTTCCAGCGTCGTGAGCGAGAACGCGCCCAGAATGCCGGGAATGGTCCAGCCGTCTCCCGGGTACATCAGGTTGTAACCCAGGATGAAATAGAACAGCGAGGCCAGCGAAAACAGCGCCATGTTCTTGGTTAACTGCATGGTCACGTTCTTGGACCGTACCAGCCCTGATTCGAGCATTGCGAAACCGGCGGCCATCCAGAACACTAGCACGCCCATGACGATGAACATGAATGTGTTCAGGATGAACCCGATTTCGGCATTGACCGGTGTCGTGTCTATTTCTTGCGCCAGTCCCAGCGACGGCAACGCGATCAGCGCGGCGGCGGCGGGCAGTGGTTTAAATCGTTGCATATTGTCATTTCCCCTTGCTGGCCGCGTCATCACAATGCGTCCTCGTTGGTTTCGCCGGTACGCACGCGCATGGCCTGGTTCACATCCAGGGCAAAGATCTTGCCGTCGCCGATCTTGCCGGTCTTGGCGGTACGGGCGATGGTTTCGATGATTTCGTCGGCCATGGCAGCGTTCACCACCAGTTCCAATTTGACTTTGGGTACGAAATTTACAGCGTATTCCGCGCCGCGGTAGATTTCGGTGTGGCCGGACTGTGATCCGAACCCCTTGATTTCCGTCACCATCATGCCGCGCACGCCGGCTTCGGTGAGCGCTTCGCGAACCTCCTCCAGCTTGAACGGCTTGATTGTCGCAATGATGAGTTTCACCACTATTCCTTTCCCTTGGCAGGTTTCCCCGCATTTTGCAGGTGCAGAAAAAACCTCTGAGGCTTGGTTTGAAAGCAATCTGGCGGCGTCTGGGGGGCAGATTTCAGGTCGGATTGCACAATTTTTGCACAAACCTGCGGTTTTGAGTAAAAAACGGGCAAAATGCAAAGCCGAAACAACAGCACTCTTCCCCTCTACAATCGCTGCCGGGCAGGGTAATGTCGCGAAAACTCAAGGGCCGGGCAGGGCTGAGCATGACCAGAAAAACACCACGCAAACCACCGCTGGTGGCAGACAAGCGCTATTCGCGGACCGCAGGCGGCACCGCTAAATCGGCCCGTTCCAACGCCAAACCCAAGCCGACGAAAAAGGCACCGGCCAGCTCCAGGGCTCGCAAACGCCGTACAACCGCCCGTCGCAAGGGAGGCGGTGGTATCGGCGGTTTCTTCCGTCGGCTGATCGGTGGAATCCTGCGGCTGATCTGGCGTATCACCTGGCGCGTCGGTGCGGTGGTCTGCCTGATCGTCGGGCTGTGGGTTGGATATGTCTATACCAGCCTACCTGAGGTCAGTGCCCAACTGGATGGCCGCGCCCAAGGGTCGGTGACGATGCTGGACCGCAATGGCGACGTTTTTGCCTGGCGCGGCGATCAGTTCGGCGGTGTGGTCACAACCGAAACGGTTTCCCCCAATATCAAGAACGCTATCGTTGCCACCGAGGACAAGCGGTTCTATCGCCATTTCGGCGTCAGCCCACGCGGCGTGGCCAGTGCGGTTCGCATCAACCTGAGCGAGGGTCGTGGTCCGTTATCCGGACATGGTGGTTCCACGATTACCCAGCAGACGGCCAAGCTGTTATGTCTGGGTGAGCCATTCGATCCCAAATCCGGAATGACCGAAAGCCAATACGAAGCGAAATGTCGACGCGGCACCCTGCAGCGCAAGATCGAAGAAGCCATCTATGCCATGGCGATGGAACTCAAATATACCAAGGACGAGATCCTGACGATCTATATGAACCGCGCCTTCCTGGGGGCCGGTGCGCGCGGGTTCGAAGCCGCCAGCCAGCGTTACTTTGGCAAGGCGTCATCTGATGTCACGCCCGCCGAGGCGGCGATGCTGGCGGGACTGCTGGTTGCGCCTTCGCGGTTTGCACCGACCAACAACTTGACCCGGTCGCAGAATCGGGCCGATGTTATCGTCGGGCTGATGGAGCAGCAGGGTTATCTGACAGCGGCCCAGGCGCAACAGGCGCGTGACAACCCAGCCCAGTTGTCCCAGGCGGCGGCGGAACGGGCCGGGGGCTATTTTGCCGACTGGGTGATGTCCAGCGGACCCGAGTATTTTACCCGCAATACCACCGAAGACGTGATCATCCGCACCACCCTGGACCGGCGGTTGCAGGCGGCAGCCGAAGAGGCGATGCAGTTCATCTTTCAGGAAAAGGTCCGCCCGGGGTCAAAGGCGCAGGCGGCAATTGTGGTCATGTCTGCCGATGGCGCGGTCCGGGCCATGGTCGGCGGGCGCGAAACCAAAGTGGCCGGAGCCTTCAACCGTGCCATTCAGGCCAAGCGCCAGACCGGGTCGGCATTCAAGCCCTTCGTCTATGCCACTGCGCTGGATTTGGGGGCGTCGCCGCTGGATGTCGTGGTGGACGAACCGTTCTGCATGACCATTCCCGGTTCGGGCCAATGGTGCCCCAACAACTATACCAACCGGCACTATGGTTCGGTCACATTGACCGATGCCTTGAAGGATTCGCTGAATATTCCGGCGGTCAAGGTGTCGGAAAAGGCTGGGCGTGATCTGGTGCGTCAGGTTGCAAGCCAGTTCGGCATCGAGAGCGATCTGGCGCTTGGGCCTGCCTTGGCATTGGGGGCGTCGGAGAGCACGCTGATCGAGATGACCGGGGCCTATGCGGGCATCCTGAATGGCGGATCGGCGGTGACCCCCTATGGTTTGACCGAATTGAAACTGTTGGGTGATCGCGATCCGCTGATGGGAGCGGATGGGGGCATCGGCGAGCGGGTGATACAGAAACAGGCAGCAGAGCAGTTGATCTGGATGATGGAAAAGGTGGTTTCCGAAGGATCGGGCAAGCGCGCCGCGTTGCCCGGTTGGCAGGCTGCCGGAAAGACGGGCACGACCCAAGCGGCGCGGGATGCCTGGTTCATTGGCTTTACCGCAGAATACGTGACCGGTGTTTGGATGGGCTATGACGACAACACACCCCTGACCGGTGTGACCGGAAGCGGATTGCCAGCTGAAATCTGGCACGAAACCATGGTGCGGGTGCACAAGGGATTGGACCCTGTGCCGCTGCCGATGCGTGCCCCGATTGCCCCGACTCAGCCGCAACCTGCACCAAGCGGCAGAGGAAAATCGCTCGGCGACGTCGTCGACAATGTGTTGCGCGACATCTTTGGAGGCGGCGGTGGCGGAAACAACCGGCCACCGCAGGTCAACAACCGATAGAAAGCGTGCGGGGCTGGTATCAGCCTGCGCGTTTCAGATCTGCGGTCAACTCGTTGATATTGCCTTTGCGCCGGTCCAGCATCGCGCCGATTTCCGTGCGTTCGGTCAACAACATATTCACGCCTTCAATGAACATGTTGAAAAATTTCAGCTTGCCCGATTTGTCCGATACCAGGAACGTCACTTCAAACGGCGCTTCGCCGCGCAGGTTTGCAGTGCTGCGGATTTCATAGCCGCTCTTGATCTTGCGGGCCGATTTGACCTCGATCGAAGCGCCGATAAACTCGCGGAATCGCTTGCCATATTTACGCGAGATGTAACCGGTGAACGCGGCGGTAAAGGCTCGCATCTGTTCGGATGTGGCACCTCGTGCGTCACTGCCTAAAGCATAGCGCGCCATGATCGGAACATCGGCGTATTTTATGAAAATCTTTTCGAAATCGCGGATCATCGCGTTTTCCGACTTGCCCGAAGCGATCACCCGGTTGATGTCGGCCACAAGCTGGTCGATCAGGGACCGGGCCTGGGCTTCGGACAGCGCCAATACCGGCATCGGAAGCGCGGCAACACCGGCGAATACGGCGGCGGACATCAGAAAATTGCGGCGGAACAGGAAATTACTGGGCATAGGGATCCTCGTACGGGTCAGAGAATGGGTCGGCGTAAGGGTCTACATAGGAGTCCGAACTGTCGCCTTCCAGTTCAAAGCGGCGATTTTGCAGGTAGATCAGGCGCGCAACGGCATAGCTGTCCGCGCTCTGGTAAAGGATTGAATCAACCGTATCCGAATACCGGCCACGGTCGCTGAGACGTTCGAGGACATTTGCATAGAAACCTACGTTCTCAATTGGCCTCGCCGGGGCGAAGGTCAGCGGATTAGTAAAGAAGTCGACGAAAACTCCGACCGAATCACGCTGTGTCGAAGGCCCGAAGAACGGCAGTTCGATATATGCCCCTTCGCTGAATCCCCAAACCGCCAGGGTTTCGCCGAAATCGGTGTCGGTTTCCGGAATGCCGAAATCGCTGGCCGGATTGGCCAGACCGGCAAAGCCGATGGTCGAGTTCATCAAAAACCGTCCCAGGGAGATCCCGGCCTGTTTGAAATCGCCTTGCAACAGGAAATTCGCCGCATCCCCGGGTTCAGAGAGGTTTGCCGAAAAACTGTTGAAACTGTCTTCGATGGGATCGGGAATGAGGTTGGTATAGCCCTTGGATGCCGGGCGGAAAAACACGCGGTCAACGGCAAGGTTGAAGCTGTGAACGTTCCGGTTGGAGGACTCGTAGGGATCAAACGGCGCGTCGTTCTGCCTTTGACCGGGTTCGCTGACAGCACAGGCGGCCAGCACCAGCGTTGAAAGCAGGCCGAAAACGGTATTCCGGGATGGATGCGTCGGTCTCATTCAATTCCAGTCCAATGCAAAGAAAGACGGGCGGTGTCGTTCTGCTATCTAGATCAAACAATGATTGTACACACTTGGTGCAGGTTCACTTAATGAATTTGTGGCAGTTATGAAACAGGCGACTTTTGGCTGCGCGTGATTGCGCCGTGGCCCGGATGCACCTAGTAACCTCATCAAACGGTCGGCGAACAGCAAGGTGGAAGCGATGATGACGCGAGAACCGGGTCGTGAGGAACTGCGCATTGCCAGGCGGCAAAGCCGTGCGCTGTACTGGACTGTGGGTATTTTCAGCTTTTTTGCTAACCTGTTGATGCTGACCGGACCACTATACATGCTGCAGGTTTACGACCGCGTGCTAGGCAGCCGGTCCGAGGAAACGCTTGTTGCGCTGTCCCTGCTGGTGGCGTTCCTGTACGGCGTCATGGGCATTCTGGATTATTCGCGCGGTCGAATCATGGCGCGGGCCGGAGCGCGGTTTCAGTCGGCGCTGGACCATCGCGTGTTCGATGCCATGGTGCGGCGTTCTGCGGTGGCCCCCGATGCGTCGGCCCAGACGGGATTGGCCGATCTCGAATCGGTGCAGCGCCTGATCTCCTCGCCCGTGCTGATGGCGGCATTTGATCTTCCATGGACACCGATCTTTTTGGCGGGGATAGCACTGTTTCATCCCTGGCTTGGCCTGCTGGCGCTGGCAGGGGGGGCGGTGCTGATCGTCATCACGTTGCTGAACCAGGCGTTTTCCCGAGGTCCGCAAATGCAGGCCAATGCCACGTCGCACCGCGCGTCGTTGCTGTCCGAGGAAATCCGCTCTGAAGCAGAAATGGTGCAGAGCATGGGGATGCGCGATGCGGCCTTTGATCGCTGGAAGCAGTCCCGGGATTCGTCTTTGGAAAAGGCCATGGGTGCAAACGATGTCGGCGGCACGTTCACGTCGATGACCAAGACGCTGCGCCTGTTCTTGCAATCGGCGATGCTGGGGTTGGGCGCCTATCTGGTGTTGCAGAATGAGGTGACGGCCGGAGCAATGATCGCCGCCTCGATTCTGTTGGGGCGTGCGCTGGCTCCGATCGAAATGGCAATTGGTCAATGGCCGCTGGTGCAGCGTGCGGTCAAGGGTTGGAACAGCCTGGCCAACCTGCTGGAAAAGGTGCCGCCGGAAATCCAGCGGACCGCGCTGCCCGATCCCGCCGCCAAACTGGACGTCCAGTCGCTGACCATTGTGCCGCCAGGCGACACGCGGGCGGCACTGAAAACCATCAGTTTTCGGGTCGAGCCAGGCCAGGCGGTCGGGATCATCGGGCCGTCGGGATCGGGAAAATCGACCTTGGCGCGGGCCTTGACCGGGGTCTGGCGTCCCGCCGGTGGCACCATCCGGCTGGATGGCGCATCGCTGGATCAGTACGCACCTTCGGTGCTGGGCCGGCATATCGGCTATCTGCCACAGAGAGTGCAATTGTTTGACGGCACCATCGCGCAGAATATCGCCCGTCTCAGCAGTCATCCCGACAGCGCCAAAGTGGTGGCCGCCGCCAAGAAGGCCGCTGCGCACGATATGATCGTGCAGCTGCCGGATGGCTATGACACGCGTGTTGCCGCCGGGGGGGGGCGTCTGTCGGGGGGGCAGATGCAGCGAATCGCGCTGGCACGGGCCTTGTATGACGATCCGGTGATCGTGATCCTGGACGAGCCGAACTCGAACCTCGACAACGACGGGTCAATGGCATTGAATGCGGCGATCCGCGACCAGAAGGCCGAGGGGAAATCGGTCCTGATCATGGCGCATCGTCCTGCGGCGATTCAAGAATGCGATACGCTTCTGGTGCTGGATCATGGCACCCGTGCCGCCTTTGGACCCAAGGAAAAGGTGCTGCGCGAGATGGTGGCAAACCACGAGCAATTGCAAAAGTCCGCCGCTATGGGAGGCGTGCAATGAGCGATCAACGCTGGTCGGCACGCAAGCCCATAGTCTTTGGTCTTTTTGGTTTGCTCATTTTGCTGGGTGGTTTCGGCACTTGGGCCGTCGTGACGAATATCGCCGGTGCGATCATCGCCTCGGGGCGGATCGAAGTTGACCGCAACCGCCAAGTGGTACAGCACCCGGATGGCGGCGTCGTGTCCGAGATTCTGGTGGACGAGGGCGACACCGTGGCGCTGGGTCAGGTTCTGATCCGGCTGGATGCCAACCTTCTGAAGTCCGAATTGGTGATCATCGAAGGCCAGCTGTTCGAGCTGATGGCGCGGCGCGGTCGGTTGGAAGCAGAGCGCGATGGCACGGAAACGATTGATTTCGATCCGATCCTGCGAGATGCGGCCAAAGGCCGCCCAGAGGTTGCAGACCTGATCGAGGGGCAGAGACGCCTGTTCCTTGCCCGGCGCGACTCGGTCGCGCGCGAAAGCGAACAACTGCAAAAGCGCCGTGGTCAGATCGGCAACCAGATCGACGGTATCGACGCGCAACAGGACTCGTTGCAGCGGCAGATTCAGCTGATTGGCAAGGAATTGGCCAACCAGCAATCGCTGTTGGATCGGGGCTTGGCACAAGCCGGTACGGTGCTGAATCTGGAACGTGCCGCTGCCGATCTGGATGGCTCTCTGGGTGAATTGATTGCCAGCGAGGCCCAGGCAGAGGGGCGGATCACCGAAATTGATATCGAGATCCTGAAACTGGGCACCCAGCGACGCGAAGAGGCGATTACACGGCTGCGCGATCTGCAATATCGCGAGTTGGAACTGGCGGAACAGCGCCGCTCACTGGTCGAGCGGCTGAACCGGCTGGACATCACCGCCCCGGTATCCGGCATCGTTTATGGCATGCAGATCCATACGCCCCGCTCGGTTATCCGCCCGGCAGATGCGGTGCTGTATCTGGTGCCACAGGATCGTCCTCTGGTCATCGCCGCGCGAGTCGAGCCGATTCATATCGACAAGATTTTTGTTGGCCAGTCGGTCACGTTGCGTTTCTCGGCGCTGGATCAACGGCAGACCCCGGAACTGTTCGGGAAGGTGGTGCAGATCTCGGCCGATGCCTTTGAAGATGCCAACAGCCAGGTGTCGTTCTACCGGGCCGAGATTGTCCTGAACGAAGGCGAGCAGGAAAAACTTCCCGATGGGACCGTGCTGATTCCGGGTATGCCGGTGGAAACCTACATTCGCACCGACGACCGCTCGCCGCTGGCCTATCTGATCAAACCGCTGGCGGACTATTTCACCAAAGCATTCCGCGAATCCTGACATCGGGGCTTTTCGCGGGGTGCGAACCGGTTTAGCGTCCGGCCCAAACCAGCTTTTGGAAGGGACGCAGAGATGAGCATTGAAAGCAAATTGGCCGAACTGGGCGTAACTTTGCCAGACGCTCCGGCGCCTGCCGCAAACTATGTGCCATTCGTGCAAGTCGGCGATATCGTCTATGTCTCCGGCCAGATTTCCACGGATGAGTCGGGCCTGATCCTGGGAAGGTTGGGTGACACGATGGAGGTCGAGGCTGGTGTGGGTGCCGCACGCCGCTGTGCCATCAATCTGTTGGCACAGGTCCGTGCCGCCTGTGGAGGCGATCTGGACCGATTGGTGCGGGTGATCAAGCTGACCGGCTTTGTCAATTCCACGGCCGAGTTCGCCGACCAGCCCAAAGTCATCAATGGAGCGTCTGATTTTATGGTCGAGGCCCTTGGTGACGCCGGTCGGCATTCGCGCTCGGCTGTATCGGCGGCGGCATTGCCGTTGGGCGTCGCAGTTGAGATCGAAGGTATTTTTCAGATCCGATGACCCCGCCTCTGCCCTTGGGGTTCACGACCACGCCGCTGACTCACCGCGGCCTGCACGACATCACGCAGGGCCGACCGGAAAACAGCCGCGCGGGCATTCTTGCGGCAATGGCGCGGGGCTATGGCGTCGAAATCGATCTGCAGCTGTCGTCCGACGGACAGGCCTTGGTGTTTCACGATTATGATCTGACTCGCTTGACTCATGAAACCGGGCCGATCCGGCGACGTACTGCGGCAGAGGCTCAGCAGATCGCGTTGCGGCATGGCGATGGCGAGACCATTCCGACGCTGGCGCAGGTTCTCAATCTGGTCGATGGACAGGTGCCCCTGTTAATCGAGATCAAGGACCAGGACGGCAATATGGGCTCCGATATCGGCCCTCTGGAAACTGCAGCGGTACGGGCATTACAGGGCTATGACGGGCCGGTTGCCCTGATGTCTTTCAATCCGCACAGCACTGCCAGGCTGGCACAGCTTGCTCCCCACGTGCCCTGTGGGCTGGTGACTTGCGGCTATGATCCGCAGGACTGGCCGTTGACCGTAAAAACCTGCGAGCAACTGCGCGACATTCCGGATTTCGAGACGGTTTCCGCCAGTTTCATCAGCCATGACAAGGCCGACCTGGCCCGCCCGCGGGTGCGCCAGTTGCGCGACGCGGGAGTGCCGGTCCTGTGCTGGACGATCCGTTCGCCCAAAGAAGAGGCAGAGGCCCGCCGATACGCGGACAATGTCACCTTTGAGGGGTATCTGGCCGACATTCCGGGTTGAACCGTCGCGCGGCGCGCCCAGATAGTGTTTAGGCACGGGGACGAAATGGATCAGGCGCAGATCGAAATTCAGGTCATCAGATCCCTGTCGCAGATTGCCGAGCAGGATTGGGACGGCTGCGCCTGCCCCGAGGCGGCGACGGGTGGTCGCCCCGCCGATCCATTCACCACCCATCGTTTCCTGATGGCGCTTGAGCAATCCGGATCTGTCGGCCCCGGCACTGGTTGGCAACCGCAATATCTGACGGCCTTTCTGGACGGGAAACTGATCGCCTGCGCGCCGATGTATGCCAAGTCACATTCGCAGGGCGAGTATATATTCGACCATAACTGGGCGCATGCCTATGAACGTGCAGGTGGGCAGTATTATCCGAAACTGCAGATTGCCGTGCCCTTTACCCCGGCAACCGGGCGCCGGTTGCTGGTGCGGCCCGGCTATGACGAAATCGGGATGTCGGCGCTGGTGCAGGGGGCGGTGCAACTGGCTGCGAACAACGATATCTCGTCTCTGCATATGACCTTTTGTACCGCGCCCGAGGCCGAGGCGGGCGCACGGATGGGCCTGATGGCGCGCAGGACGCAACAGTTTCATTGGGTCAACCAAGGGTATGCCGATTTCGATGCGTTCCTGGCGACGCTCTCTTCGCGCAAGCGCAAGAACATTCGCAAGGAGCGGGCGCAGGCGCAGGGTTTCGGTGGCACGATCCGGGTGTTGACCGGCGATGAAATCCTGCCGGAGCACTGGGAGGCATTCTGGATATTCTATCAGGACACCGGCGCCCGGAAGTGGGGATCGCCCTATCTGACCCGGCAATTCTTTGATCTGGCGCAGCAGACCCTGCGTGAGGATCTGGCCTTGGTCATGGCGGAACGTGACGGGCGCTGGGTGGCCGGGGCGCTGAACGTGATTGGGCGGTCAACCCTGTTTGGCCGCTATTGGGGCTGTATTGAACATCATCCCTGCCTGCATTTCGAATTGTGCTATTATCAGGCCATCGACATGGCGATCGCGCGTGGCATGCAACGAGTCGAGGCCGGCGCGCAAGGCGAGCACAAGCTGGCTCGGGGCTATCTGCCGTCCCCGACGCACAGTGTGCACTGGATCGCGGATCAGGGCTTTGCGAATGCGGTCGGCAGCTATCTGCAGGCCGAACGCGAAGCCGTTGCGGAAGAGATCGAGATTCTGACCGAATACGGTCCGTTCAAGAAGACGCATGTGGAGGAACAGGAATGACCGAGAAACTGTCTGACGAAGCCCGCGGCCCGTTACTGGGTCCATTGCTGAAATCCGGCTGGGCGATGGTCGAGGGACGTGACGCGCTGACCAAAACCTTTGAGTTCAAGAATTTCATCGACGCATTCGGGTGGATGACTCGTGTCGCGATCTGGGCCGAGAAATGGAACCACCATCCCGAGTGGAGCAACGTCTACAAAACCGTGACGGTGGTTCTGGTGACCCATGATGTCGGCGGGCTCAGCGCGCTGGATGCCAAGCTTGCGCGCAAGATGGACAGCCTAACCTAGCGGTGCTCCGACCCGCTGGCAAATGCCATGTTTGCATCGCGTAACATTGTCGCGAATGCGATACCGGCGACATGGCCGTCGCTGGGGCCGGTGATGGCGGCAATGCGCACGGCATGGGACCGGAACCCGGCAGGGTCCCGTCGGTCGAATTGCACCACAGGCAACGGTTTTCGTAACAGTTCCTGCCGCCCTTCGGTTGGATCTCGGTCACAGCCGGGGTGCTGGTGCGGGCCAAATATACGGCACGGCGCGCCAGGATCGACCGATCCTGGCGCGCCGTGTTTTACATCGCTTGCAGCAGGCTCTCGCCGGCGGAAACTTCGCAAACGCCAGGCGCTTCTTCTTCGTTCAGGATCGTGACGGTGCCATCCTCGACCAACATCGCATAGCGTTTGGAACGCGCCATCAGACCGGCAGGCGGAGCATCGAAATTCATCCCGATTGCCGTTGTGAATGCGCTTTGAGCGTCTGACAGCATGGTGATCCCGGCGGCTTCGGCACCGGTAGCTTCGCCCCAGGCCTTCATCACGAAGGGATCGTTGACCGAAACACAAATGACTTCGTCCACACCCTTGCCGTCAAACTGTTCCTTGGTGCGTATGAAACTGGGCACATGCGCGGAATGGCAGGTGGGGGTGAACGCGCCCGGAACAGCAAAGATCACGACCTTGCGATCTTTGGTCTTATCTGCCAGCGACACCGGTCCGGGGCCGTCTGCGCCCATTTCGGCCAGGGTTACATCCGGCAACTTGTCCCCTATCGAAATCGTCATGGTTCGGCCCTTTCATTGAGTTTAGTTTGCTCTTACGGGGCATATAGGATTATTGCTGGGGCGAGAAATGATTTCAAAGCAGGTGGGCGCAGGATGAGCCACATTATCGTGATCGGGGCCGGCCAGGCGGGAGCGTCTTTGGTCGCAAAACTGCGCAACGAGGGGTTTGAAGGTGAGATAACCCTGATCGGCGCAGAATCCGTTCCCCCTTATCAACGACCGCCCCTGAGCAAGGCATACCTGCTGGGCGATATGGCGCTGGAACGCCTGTTTCTGCGCCCCGAGAGTTTCTATGCGGACCAGAATATCGCCCTGCGGCTTGGCCAGGCGGTGACCGGGATCGACCCCGTAGCCAAGACCGTGACGCTGACGGATGAGGTGATCGGTTATGACCAGTTGGCGCTGACCACCGGGTCCGCGCCGCGCCGTCTGCCGTCTGCGATTGGCGGTGATATGGACGGCGTGTTTGTCGTGCGCACCCTCGCGGATGTCGATGCGATGGCGCATCTGGTCCGCGAAGGGGCACGTGCACTGATCGTTGGCGGCGGCTATATCGGACTCGAGGCGGCGGCGGTGGCGGCCAAGCGCGGGGTCAAGGTGACGCTGGTGGAGATGGCGGATCGTATCCTGCAGCGTGTGGCCTGCTCGCAAACCAGCGACTTTTTTCGCGCGTTGCACACGGGGCACGGAGTCGACATCCGCGAAGGCGTCGGACTTGAGCGACTGACGGGCGAGGGAGGGCGCGTGACCGGCGCCGTTCTCAGCGATGGCAGTCAACTGGAGCTGGATCTGGTTGTGGCTGGGGTCGGCATCATGCCGGATACCGCTTTGGCGGAACAGGCGGGTCTGACGCTGGACAACGGCATCGCGGTGAATGAATTGGGTCAAACATCGGACCCTGCGATTTGGGCGGCCGGGGATTGCGCAAGCTTTCCGCATCGGGGCACCCGTATCCGTCTGGAAAGCGTGCCCAACGCCATTGATCAGGCCGAATGCGTCGCGTCCAACATGATGGGCGCGCAACAGGATTATGTTCCAAAGCCGTGGTTCTGGTCTGATCAATACGATGTGAAATTGCAGATCGCGGGGCTGAACACCGGCTTTGACAGGGTAGTCCGTCGCCGGGGCGACAAAGGGGCGGTGTCCTTTTGGTATTTTCAGGATGATCGACTGTTGGCGGTGGACGCGATGAATGATCCGCGTGCTTATATGATCGGCAAGCGGTTGATTGATGCCGGTAAAACCGCGCCGCCCGAGTTGGTCGCGGACCCTGACGCCGACCTCAAGGCCTTGTTGCGCGGGTGAGGATCGTCGCCGGAACTTTCCGTGGCCGTACGCTGGCGTCGGTGGGCAAAGGAGATATGGGTGCGCATTTGCGGCCCACAACCGACCGGGTGCGCGAAAGCCTGTTCAACGTGCTGACGCAGACCGGTGCGATCCCTCAGGCGCGGGTGCTGGACCTGTTTGCGGGCACCGGGGCGCTGGGGCTGGAGGCACTGTCGCGTGGCGCGTCGCATGTCACGTTTGTCGAGACCGGTCGGGTCGCCATGGATCTGATCCGCAAGAATATCGCTTTGACGGGCAGTGCCGGGCAAACCGGGCTAAGCCGACGTGATGCGGTCCGGTTGGGACCAAATCCGGAAGCGCCCTACGATCTGGTCTTCCTTGATCCTCCCTATGGCAAGGGGATGGGCGAAAAGGCATTGGCCCTTGCCGCGCAGGGCGACTGGATCGCGCCGCGCGCCCTGATTGTCTGGGAAGAGAACGCCCCCATGCCGGCACCTGCCGGATTTCTGCTGCGGGATCGGCGAAAATATGGCGATACCCATGTCACCATCCTTGAGTGGACAGAGCCGGTCTGACCCGATGCAATGGCGATGATCTGCTGGCGCGGTATTGGCCATGGCCTCTGCGGCGGTCTGGCAATGTGCCGCGCTCAACAACTCCAAGTGCGCTTGGTCCGCAATGACGCAGCAGCATCGACCGGAAAGACCAAACCGCAACCCAAGCTGTCGGTGTCCGATCTGGTCGGCAAATAGATCTGCAACGCATGCGATCAGTCGTAGGTGGGATGAAACCGATCTGACGGAGACAGCGTGAAAATCTCGCAACCATCGGCTGTTACGCCGACCGAATGTTCGAACTGCGCGGACAGCGACTTGTCTCGGGTGACGGCAGTCCAGTCATCGGCCAGGGTCTTGGTCTCGGGGCGTCCCAGATTGACCATCGGTTCAATGGTAAAAAACATGCCCTCTTCCAGAACCGCGCCGGTGCCGGGCCGGCCATAATGCAGCACGTTGGGAGGGGCGTGAAACACCCGACCCAGACCATGGCCGCAAAAATCGCGCACAACGCTCATGCGGTGCGCTTCGACATAACTCTGAATTGCGTGGCCGATATCGCCGAACGTGTTGCCGGGCTTGACCGCTTCGATGCCCTTCATCAGGGACTCGTAGGTGACCTGAATCAGACGTTCGGCCTTGCGTGGCAATTTCCCGGCCACATACATCCGGCTGGTATCGCCGAACCAGCCATCGACGATCACGGTCACGTCGACATTCAGGATGTCGCCGTCCTTGAGTGTTTTGGAGCCGGGAATGCCGTGGCACACCACGTGGTTGACCGAAATGCAGCTGGCGTGCTGATAGCCTTTGTAACCGATCGTGGCGGATTTTGCGCCTGCCGCTTCGACCATCTGGTTGATAGCGGTATCGATGGCCTCGGTGGTTTGGCCAATCTCGACCATCGGCGCGACGTCATCGAGAATTTGGGCTGCCAAAGCGCCCGCAACGCGCATTCCGGCAAAGTCCGAAGGTTCGTAAATACGAATGCCGTCCTTGGTCAGGCGACCGCGAAGTTCGTTTTTCACCAATTTGGCTCCGTCTTCATCTCTTTTCCCGCTATCTAATACTCTTGCTCCAAAAGAACCAGAGGGGGTCATGCCAGGGTCCGGATGGCCGGCCCCAGTTCGATTCCCCGGGGCGAGATGCGGGTGCCGTAGCACAGGGTTTGTACCCCCTGCGCGCGTGCGATTTCAAAGGCGGTCGCATAGCCGGGATCGATGTCGCGCGCAAGGTCGAAGGCCGTACAATCGGTGCGTTGCACCAGATACAGCATGATTGCGCGACGCCCGGACCGCGCCATATCCGCCAGTTCGTTCAGATGTTTGGTGCCGCGTTTGGTGACCGAGTCGGGAAATTCGGCCAGGGTCGGGCGACGGCACAGCGTCACGCTTTTGACCTCGACATAGGCGTCGGGCAGGCCGGACCCGCTGAGCAAGAAGTCGATGCGGCTGGATTGGCCGTATTTCACCTCGGCGCGCACCGTGTCATAGGCGGCCAGTTCGGTGATTTGCCTGTCTTGCAGCGCTGCGCGCAGGGCGCGGTTGGGAACCGAGGTATCGACGCCGGTGAAATGCCCGTTTTCATGATCGACCAGCCGCCAGCCGAATTTCAGTTTGCGTTTGGGGTCATCATTGGGTTCCAGCCAGATTTTCATTCCCGGCTCTGCCAACCCCAACATCGAGCCGGGGTTTGCGCAATGGGCAGTGACCTCACGCCCGTCCGCCAGCGTGCAATCGGCCAGAAACCGTTTGTAGCGACGGATCAGGCGGGCGGGTACAAGAGGGGTTTCAAAGCGCATGGCCATGGGCCTATACCTGCGCAGACTGCCATTCAAGGGAGCGAGATCATGGCCAACCCAACCGCCGCGATGCTTGTGATCGGGGACGAGATCCTGTCCGGTCGCACCCGGGACGCGAACATGCACTATCTGGCGGGCGAGTTGACCAAGCACGGGATCGACCTGAAAGAGGTGCGCATCGTCAGTGACGATCACCCGGCCATCGTCACGGCGGTTCAGGCGCTGTCCAAAGCATATGACACGGTGTTCACCAGCGGTGGTATCGGTCCGACCCATGACGATATTACAGCCGACTGTATAGCCGAGGCCTTTGGCGCGCGAATAGATGTGCGTGACGATGCCCGCGAGATCCTGAAAGCGCATTATGCCAAGACCGGGTTCGATCTGAACGCCGC
Source organism: Sedimentitalea nanhaiensis DSM 24252 (assembly GCF_000473225.1). Classification (GTDB taxonomy): domain Bacteria; phylum Pseudomonadota; class Alphaproteobacteria; order Rhodobacterales; family Rhodobacteraceae; genus Sedimentitalea; species Sedimentitalea nanhaiensis. The sequence continues at coordinate 2,376,412 of NZ_KI421509.1, read as the reverse complement.
GCGGTTGCGCATGGCGCGGATCCCCGACGGTGCGGCCCTGATCGACAATCCGGTGTCGATGGCACCGGGTTTCACCATTGGCAACGTTCATGTGATGGCGGGTGTGCCTCAGGTTTTTCAGGCCATGGTCGCCAGCGTTCTGCCAACGCTGACGGGCGGTGCGCCGCTGTTGTCGCAGACGCTGCGGGTGTTTCGCGGCGAGGGCGACATCGCCGAAACCCTGGCGCAGCTGGCCGAACAATATTCCGATCTGTCCGTCGGGTGCTATCCGTTTCAGAAGGACGGGGCCTTTGGGGCCAATATCGTGGTGCGCGGTTCCGAGGGTACGCGTGTAGATGCCGCGATCACCCAGCTGTCGCGGGACCTAAAGCTGTGACGTCGCCAAGTTGGTATGATGTGATCGATGGCACATGGCCTGCGGCGCGCCGGTTCAACGATGGCATCTGGACGCTGCGTCAGGGACAGGATGGCGGAAGCCGGGTGTCCGCCACGACGCTTGGCGTCGAAGGCGCGACCATAACGGACACTGAAATCGGCAGAGCAGAAACGGGCATGCGTGCCATGGGGCAGCCATTGATCTTCATGATCCGTCAAGGTGACGATGCGCTTGATGCAAAACTGCGGGATCGCGGTTATGCGATCAAGGACCCGGTGACTGTCTATGCCTGCGCGTCCGCTCGGCTGACGGACGTACCTCTGCCGCGTGTCACGGTTCTGAACGTCTGGGAACCGCTGGCCATAATGCGCGAGATCTGGGCCGCAGGCGGAATCGGCCCGGCCCGGTTGGAGGTCATGCACCGGGCGCAGGGGGCCAAGATCGGACTTTTGGGGCGCAAGAACGACAAACCCGCCGGGGCCGCCTTTGTCGCCATCCATCGGGGTGTCGCCATGGTTCACGCGGTCGAGGTGCTGGCCCATCAGCGCCGCGCCGGGATGGGGAGCTGGTTCATGCGCGCTGCGGCCTTTTGGGCTGTCGATAATGGCGCGCAGACGCTCTCGGTGATGTGCACGCAGCAGAATGTCGCGGCCAATGCGCTCTACGCTTCCCTCGGTATGCTGCCTGTGGGACAGTACCACTATCGCCACCTTCCAGACGGAGATTGAAGCCCAGTGACGGATAACACACTGCCCACCGCGCTTGACCTGCCCATGGTCGATCCGCTGCCCGAAGCGACGCAGAAATATTTCGACATCTGCACCGAGAAACTGGGCATGATCCCGAACGTGCTGAAGGCCAACGCCTTCGATGTCGACAAGCTGAACGCGTTTACCGGCATGTACAACGATCTGATGCTGGCCGACAGCGGTCTGAGCAAGCTTGAACGCGAGATGATCGCTGTGGTGGTCAGTGCAATCAACCGCTGTTTCTATTGTCTGGTGGCACATGGCGCGGCGGTGCGGCAACTGTCAGGCGACCCGATACTGGGCGAAATGCTGGTGATGAATTACCGGGTGGCGCCGCTGGATGCACGGCAACGCGGGATGCTGGATTTTGCCGCCAAGATGACGACCGCCAGCGCCACGATTCAAGACGCTGACCGCCAGGCTTTGCGCGATGTCGGGTTCACGGATCGCGATATCTGGGACATTGCCAATGTCGCGGGTTTTTTCAACATGACCAACCGGGTGGCCAGCGCCACCGCGATGCGGCCCAACGACGAGTATCACGCTCAGTTCCGATGATCCGACGCTTTGTCCCAGGCTGTGTCGCCCTGCTGTTGCCGCTCTGCGCCGCAGCGCAGGACCTGTCGTTGCCAGCGACGGCCCGGCAGCTTGCCAATCGGGTCAGCCCGCTGGACAGCTATGCGTTGCCGGTTGGCCCCTATGACGGGAAATCGGTGCCGTCGCGCCAGTTCGAAGGCAGGATCGAGCGACAGACTTGGCGCATTGACGGAGCCGCCCAGACCACGCTGCAGCTTTTGCAGCCGTTGCGCGACCAGGTCACGGCAGCCGGTTTTGATCTGATGTTCGAATGTCGCGATCGCGACTGTGGCGGGTTCGATTTCCGGTTCGAAACCGAGGTCGTGCCGGCACCGGACATGCAGGTGGACATTCGCAATTTTCGCTTTCTTTCGGCGGTCCGGGATCCTGATCAGGCGATCAGCTTGCTGGTCAGCCGCAGCCGGACGGCGGCGTATATTCAAATCATCCGGGTTGTCCCGATAGGGGACACTCCGCTTGCGGTGGTGCCAGGAGAGGGCGTGGTATCTGCCCCGACGGGCACCGATCCGACGGACCCGATCGCGGGATTGATGGCACAGGGGCACGTGATTCTGCGGGATCTCGATTTTGCCACCGGGGCGGATGCGCTGGGGGCCGGACCCTATGCGTCGCTTGACCGCTTGGCCGAGCATCTGCGCGACAATCCCGGTTTGCGCATCGCCCTTGTGGGACATACCGACAGCGCCGGTGCGCTGGATACCAATATCACCCTGTCCAAACGCCGCGCCGAGGCGGTACGAGTGCGGTTGATCAGGGACTACGGCATAACGCCCGCGCGTATCGAGGCCGAGGGCATGGGATATCTTGCGCCGGTGGCGTCGAACCTGACCCCGGAGGGGCGCGAAACGAATCGCAGGGTCGAAGCCATTGTGCTGTCGGACGGCTGACCGCCCGAGGGCGGGTGTTACCAGTTGGTTGGCCCTTTGTCGGCAAAGGCATGCACCAGAAAATCGATAAAGGCACGCACCTTGGGCTGGGTGAACCGGCCCGGCGGGTACACCGCGTAGATGCCCTGGGTCTCAACCGGCAGTGTGGGGATCGCATCCTCGACCAGTCCTTTGTGAAGCGCGCCGGAATAGAGATAGCTGGGCAGATAGGCGATGCCGAGGCCGGAAATCGCGGCGTTTAGCAGAGATTGCCCATCATTCACGCTGAGCCATCCGGCAGTGCGGACCTGACGTTTCTCGCCCGAGGGTGCGGTCAGCTTCCAGACATTGCCGCTGGGCTGGTTGGAATAATGCAGCAGCTTGTGTTCGTTCAGATCGTCGATCTTTTGCGGACGACCGTATTTTTCAAAGTAGCTGGGTGCGGCGATCATCCGCTTGTTGGTCTCGGTCAGCTTGCGCGCGCGCAGGGTGCTGTCTTCCAGATCGCCGATGCGCACTGCCAGATCGAACCCTTCGGAAATCAATTCGACATACCGGTTGTTCAGCACCATGTTCACCGTGATTTCCGGGAAATCCGACAGGAAATCGGACAGTACCGGCGACAGATGATTGACGCCGAAATCGGTCGCCACACTGATCCGCAACAGGCCCGAAGGTTCGGATTGCATCGACGTCACCAGCGCGTCCGCCTCGCCAGCGTCATTCAGAACCCGGCGGGCGCGATCGTAATAGGCCAGACCGATCTCGGTCGGGCTGACGCGCCGCGTGGTCCGGTTCAGAAGCCGCGCGCCCAGCCGCGCCTCCAGGCTTGAGACGTGTTTGGAGACAGCGGATTTGGAAATGCCCATCTTTTTGGCGGCATCGGTGAAACCGCCCTGATCCACGACATTGGCAAAGGCTTCCATTTCGGTCAGTCGATCCATCTGCGGTTCCTCGGGCATGTTCCGGTTCGGTTCTGTATCGGCGTCAATCTGGGCAAGAACGCGGCGACCATGGGATAATATCGCGGTTTTATCGCGGATCGTTGATGGCGGGGAAACACCGGGCGAGGCGATGATTTTCCTATGCGACTGGGGTCGGATGAGGCAAGGTCGCACTATCTGAGGTTGAACATGGCCGAATCCAAGGAGTCCTTATGAAAATTGCGTTGATCGCTGCCGTCGTCGCCCTGCTGGGTCTGCCTGTGCTGGCCGGGGGGGCGACCCCGGCCAACCCCGAGGCGCAGGTCTATTTTGTCAATCTTCAGGATGGCGACACGGTCAGCTCTCCGGTCACGGTGGTTTTTGGCCTGTCCGGTATGGGGGTCGCTCCTGCGGGGACCGAAAAGGAAATGACCGGGCATCACCACCTGCTGATCGACCGGCCGCCGTTGGGCCAGGGCGAAGACGGGGCCGAGGAGCTGGCCAATGGGCTGCCGTCGGATGAGCATCACCGGCATTTCGGCGGTGGTCAAACCGAGGTGACACTGGATCTGCCTGCTGGTCCCCATACGCTGCAATTGGTTCTGGGGGATGCCGGCCACGTGCCGCACGCCACGCCGGTAGTGTCCGATGTGATCGCCATCACCGTCGAGTAAGCTTGCGCATACGGCGGAATCGTCCGACCCTTGCCGCATTGCCGCAGGGAGAGAGACCATGATTGCCATCATTTTTGAGGTCGAACCCGCCGAGGGTCGCAAGGATGACTATCTTGATGTCGCCGCCGAGATGCGCCCATTGGTCGAGCAGGTCGACGGGTTCATTTCGGTCGAGCGATTTCAAAGCCTGACCAATCCGGACAAGCTGTTGTCAATATCGTTCTTTCGCGACGAGGCGGCGGTGCAGAGTTGGCGCAACCTGACAGACCATCGCCGCGCCCAGACCAAGGGGCGCGACGGGATTTTTAGCGACTATCGCATCCGCGTGGCGCAGGTCTTGCGTGACTATACCATGACCAACCGGGACGAGGCCCCGGCCGACAGCAAGGCCAGTCATCAGGGTTAAAGCGACGCCGCCAGCCGGGTGCCCTGATCGATGGCGCGCTTGGCGTCCAGTTCGGCGGCCACATCCGCGCCACCGATCACATGCGGGGTCTTGCCCTGGGCGATCAGCGCATCCGCCAGTGATCGCTCGGGCAACTGACCGGCGCACAGTACGACGGTATCCACTTGGATCAGCTGCGGGTTTTCCCGCGCCTCTCCAAAAGAGACCCTCAGGCCACCATCCTCGATGCTTTCATAGTTCACACCGCCAACAAAATTCACGTCTTTCATTTTCAATGCAGCGCGGTGAATCCAGCCGGTGGTCTTGCCCAGCCCCTTGCCATGCTTGCTCGCCTTGCGTTGCAGCAGGGTGATATCACGCGGCGAAGGGTGCGGTTGCGGGCCTTCCGGAGCCAGACCGCTGCGGTGCGTTTCGGGGTCGCTGACACCCCATTCCTGCATCCACAGGGGCAGGCTTTCGGTCGGGCTGGTGCCTTCATGGGCCAGATACTCCGAGACATCGAACCCGATGCCACCCGCGCCGATCACCGCGACGCGCTTGCCGACCTTGGCCTTATGGCGCAGCACGTCGATGTAATCGACGACGTTGGGCGCGTCCTGGCCGGGGATTTGCGGGTCACGCGGGATAACCCCGGTTGCGATGACCACCTCGTCAAACCCGTCCAGATCAGCCGCCGTTATGTCGCGGTTCAATTCGGTCTTTACGCCCGTTTCGGCGACCATGGTGCGATACCAATCGACCAGCCCCCAGAATTCTTCCTTGCCCGGGATCTGCTTGGCCATGTTCAACTGTCCGCCGACCTCTGCCGCGCGGTCAAACAAGGTCACGTCATGGCCGCGCTGCGCCGCGGTGATTGCGGTGGACAGACCCGCCGGGCCGGCCCCGATCACGGCCACCGATTTTGGTGCGTCGGTCGGGGCTATCACCAGTTCGGTTTCGTGGCAGGCCATCGGGTTGACCAGACAGCTGGTCAGCTTGCCACTGAAAGTGTGGTCGAGGCAGGCCTGGTTGCAGGCGATGCAGGGTGCGATCTGCTTGCCCTTGCCCGCCGCAGCCTTGGCGACAAAATGCGCATCGGCCAGCATCGGGCGGGCCATGGATATCATGTCGGCACAGCCTGTGGACAGGACGTCTTCTGCCACTTCGGGGGTATTGATGCGGTTGCTGGTAATGATCGGGATACCAACCTTGCCCATCAGTTTCTTTGTGACCCAGGCAAAGGCCGCGCGGGGCACGGATGTGGCGATGGTGGGAATGCGCGCCTCGTGCCAGCCGATGCCGGTGTTGATGATCGTGGCGCCCGCCTTTTCGATCTCTTTCGCCAGCTGCACTACTTCGGCGTGGGTCGAGCCATTGGGCACAAGATCGATCATCGACAGGCGGTAGATGATGATGAAATCGTCGCCGCAGACCTGTCGCGTGCGGCGCACCACCTCGATCGGCAGGCGCATGCGGTTCTCGTAGGAGCCGCCCCAGCGGTCGCTGCGCTTGTTGGTGTGGGTGACCAGGAACTGGTTCAGGAAATAGCCCTCAGAGCCCATGATCTCGACCCCGTCATATCCGGCCTCGCGGGCCTTGCGGGCGCATTCGGCGATGTCGGCGATCTGCTTCTCGATCCCGTCTTCGTCCAGCTCGGCGGGTGGGAAGGGCGAGATTGGCGATTTCACCGGGCTGGGCGCGACGCATTTGGGCGAATAGGCATAGCGCCCGGCGTGCAGGATCTGCATGCATATCTTGCCGCCCTCGTCATGCACGCGGCGGGTGACGACGGCGTGATGGTCAATGTCCTCCTGGGTCTGCATCCCGGCGGCTCCGGGCAGCACTCCGCCTTCTTCGTTGGGGGCGATGCCGCCGGTGACGATCAGCGCCACATCGCCGCGCGCGCGTTCTGCGTAGAATTCCGCCACCCGGTTCCAGTCGCGGGTTTCTTCCAGGCCGGTGTGCATCGAGCCCATGAGAACGCGGTTTTTCAAGGTGGTAAAGCCCAGGTCGAGCGGGGCCAGCAAATGCGGGTAATCAGCCATGGAAATCTCCTCTGTTGACGCAGCAATAGCGCAGTCGCGCCACTTGTCACGCCAAACGCCGCGTCACGCCCTTGTGTGTCGCTGCGGCCTTGCTAGACAGGGCGCGTCCCAACAGGAGTGCTGCGATGACCCCGCAAGAGATTGCCAACCTGCCCTATCGAAAATGCGTTGGAGTGATGCTGATGAACCCGGCGGGCGCGGTGTTTGTCGGTCAGCGCAATGACCGCCATGCCGAGGCCTGGCAGATGCCGCAGGGCGGGGTGGACAAGGGCGAGGCGGCCCGCGACGCGGCCCTGCGCGAGCTGTGGGAAGAGACCGGTGTGACGGCGGACCTGGTTGAGATCGTTGACGAAACCAAGGACTGGCTGCCCTATGATCTGCCGCATGATATCGTGCCGCAGATCTGGAAAGGGCGCTATCGCGGGCAGGAACAGAAATGGTTCCTGATGCGGTTCAAGGGCACCGACGATCAGGTCAACATTCAGACCGAGCACCCTGAATTCACCAGCTGGAAATGGCAGAGTGTCGACCGGCTGGCCGAGCAGATCGTGCCGTTCAAACGCGCGGTTTATGAACGAGTGCTGACGGCATTTGCGCCGCATCTGACGCAACGCCCGCGGGGCTGAATTTGCCTTCGGGGCGCGAAACCTCGGTTCACCGTTGCCGGGACGGCAAAACCGGCATCTGTATCGCGTGCATACCCTGTACATACCGCGACATACGCGGCGTGCGGGAGAGAGTGTTAAGCGAAGGTTGAAACGTGCGGCGAAGCGATGGCGCGGCTTTCGGTCGCCGCCTTGAGCCAGACCTGCCAGAGGCGTCAAGTCGCACATCCGCCATTCCGTGTCGAGCTGCGGACATCCGGTGGTTCCGGCCGGTTGATCGGTGCGAGTCCCGAAGCGGAGAAATAGCGCGTTTCGACCCGAACCTGATACCCGAGAGCCCGCGTTTAAGTCGAAACGCTTTGATAATCTTGCAAAAGAGGCATCGAGGCGGGGGACGCTTTTGCGATCAATCGCATTTGATGCTCAGGGTAAAGGTCCCGTCCCTGCTCTGACGAAGCTCTTTGCGCTTCATGTTCAGGACGGTGTTGCCCAGTCGCTTCTGATTGTCTCCGGACCATCTGGACCGCTTTCCGCCCGTTGTCTCGGCATAATAGTAGACGACGCGGTTATATGTGGCCACCCGCCGACCGGTCGAGCTGCGCTTCAGGTGGGACCTTTCATTCCCGGCGAAGTACCACCATCCGCCCGTAACCCAGCGGTCTTGCGTGTCCTTGTATCGCATCGCGAGTTTGACCGGGCGACGGCAGTTGTTGGTAAAGTGGACCGCCTGCGATTTGGGATTATTCCATTCGCTTCTGCGCTCGGAGGCATCGACCGTGGGGGCGGCGGCAAGCAAAATGGCTGCCAGGGCAATTGAAGTCGTTTTCATTTTCTGACTCCTTCAAAATAGGTTTCGATGCGGCCTGGTGCCGCTAAATCTACAATGTCTCTGGGTGAATGCCGCAGCACGGATCCTGTAAGTCTCGAAGATGCACGATCCGGTTCTACTGGCATCGAAGATGAGACTTTGCAGATATCAAGATAGCCGATTTCAGGCGCATTTTCTGTGAAGCGCGTCACATTGGCCGGTATTTTTCTGTTCGCCGGCCAGAAACCATGTCAACGAACGCATTGCGGGCCTTGGGTGCGATCACGGTCTGAGCGGGCTGTCCCGCGCGGTAAAGACCGGAGCACGCCGCGCCGCGGCTCAGCGGAAAATCGGCACCTGCCGCGCGGCGTCCTGGGGCAGTTTGCCGGTCAGGCGCGGGTCGTCGGCGATTTCGATCTGCTGGCGCACGGGCATAAATCCGCTGCGGCGGTAGAACGGCAGGGCGGCAGAGCTGTCAAGGGTGCAGGTGTGGACGTGAAAGCGGTGGATCGGGCGTTCCCATGCGCGGGTAATCGCGTGGTTCATCATGAAGCGCCCGGCCCCGGCCCCGATCAGGTCGGGAGTGACGCCGAAAAACGCCAGTTCGCAGGCGTCGGGCTGGCGAAAGTCGAGCTCCAGCAGCCCGACCGCGTGATCGCCGGCCATCAGCGCCCAGGTCTCGACCAGCGGATCGTGCAGGATGGCGGTGAGGTCCGCATCGGTCAGGTTGAGACGCGAGAACCACAGCCAGTCGCGCGCGCCGACGCGCCCGAACAGGTCGCGATACCAGTCCGGGTCGGGGGTCGGGATGCGTTTGAGGGTGACGCCCTTGGGGTCGGGCACCGGGCGGCTGGCGGCGGGGGCGCGCATTTCCAGATGGGTGACCACGGCGGCGACCTTGCCGGGCGGGATGTCGTGAAAGCCGTCGCCAAGCATCAGATCAACCCCTTGTCGTGCAACAGGGCGCGCAGGTCGGTCTGGGGGCGCGGACCGATATGGGAAATCACCTCGGCGGCGCAGACACAGCCGATGCGCGCACTGGTTTGCAGATCGCGCCCGGTGGCCAGCCCATAGAGGAACCCGGCGGCGAACTGGTCGCCCGCGCCGGTGGCATCGACCGGGGTGACCCGATCGACGGGGATGTCGATGCGCGAGGTGCCCTCCATCACCGTGACCCCGTCGCCCGAGCGGGTGCAAACCACCAGCGGACACAGGGCGGCGGTCAGCATCAGCGCGTCGTTCAGGTGGTCGGTTTGAAACAGCGACTGGATCTCGGCTTCGTTGCCGATGACAAAATCCAGATCGTGTTCGATCAGCGACAGGAAATCGCCCCGGTGGCGGTCGACGCAGAACGGGTCGGAGATGGCGATGCCTGCCTTGCCGCCGCTGGCGCGGGTGGCGCGGGCGGCCTCGCGAAAGGCGGTCTTGCCGGCGTCGTGATCGAACAGGTAGCCTTCGAGGAACATCAGCCGGGCGCTTCCCGAGACTTCGGGCGGCACGTCCCGCGATGTCAGCCCGGTGGAGATGCCGAGATAGGTGTTCATCGAGCGTTCGCCGTCGGGCGAGACAAAGATCATGCTGCGCGAGGTGGGCAGGTCGCCATTGGCCACCGGCGGGTTGACGAAATCGATGCCGACCTCGTTCATCGCATCGGCATAGAACCGGCCCAGGGCGTCGTCGCGCACCCGTCCGATGAATGCGGTGTCCAGCCCCAGCGCCCCGGCCCCGGCGATGGTATTGGCAACCGAGCCGCCCGGCGTCTGCACCCGGCTGTCCATCGCCCCATAGAGCCGTTCGGCACGGTCCTGTTCGATCAGCTGCATGATGCCTTTTTCGATGCTCATATGGGCCAGAAAGCTGTCATCGGCCTGAGCGATCACATCGACCACGGCGTTGCCGATGCCGACCAGTTGATAGGGTTTCATGGGGTCTTGTCCTCGTATTGGCACAGATCGCGGATCAGGCAGGCGGGGCATTTGGGTTTGCGCGCCACACAGGTATAGCGGCCGTGCAGGATCATCCAGTGGTGCGCGTGCTGCTGGAAATCGGCGGGGACGTTGTCTTCGATGGCGCGTTCGACGGCGACGACATCCTTGCCCGGCGCGACGCCGCTGCGGTTGCCGAAGCGAAAGATATGGGTGTCCACCGCCTGGGTCGGCACCCCCCACCACATGTTCAGCACCACATTGGCGGTCTTGCGCCCGACGCCGGGCAGCGATTGCAGGGCGGCGCGCGAGTTGGGCACCACGCCGTCATAGTCGTCGGCCAGGATGCGCGACAGCTTGATCACGTTTTTGGCCTTTTGGCGGAACAGGCCGATGGTCTTTATGTGTTCGGTCAGCCCGGCCTCGCCCAGATCGAGCATTTTCTGCGGCGTATCGGCGATCTGAAACAGGGCGCGGGTGGCCTTGTTGACGCCGGCGTCGGTGGCCTGGGCCGACAGCGCCACGGCGACGACCAGCGTATAGGCGTTCACATGCTCAAGCTCGCCCCGGGGTTCGGGTTCGGCGGTGTGAAAGCGGGTAAAGATCTCGCGGATTGTATGATAATCGAGCTGTTTGGCCATGGCAGCAGGATATGCCCGTCCTTTGGCCGCAGGGCAAGGGACCGGTGTTGCCCGGCCCCCCGGTTTTCCGCTCAGAACGACCAGACGATGGTATCTTCGGCCAACATGGCCGCCGCCATGGCCGGGGGTTGGGCAACACCGACGCCATCGATCAGGGCCGATGCGTCGGCCCCTTTGCCGGGCAGGTAGATGGCGCAGACCTCGACGGTGGCGCCCTTTTCGATCGCGGCCTGCAACAGGCCCTGCGGCGTGGCGCCTTTGGGAGGCTGCGGTGCGGTGGCGCTGGCGGGGGCCTCGATCAGCGCCATGTCGGCGGCGGCCCCGCACAGCAGGATGCGCGCCGGGTGGCCTTTGGCAATGGCCTGATGGGTCAGCACCATGGACATCAGTTGCACCTGCGGCTGATCCGAGGTGACGATGGTGACAAGGGCATCCGGGCCGCCGGCGCTGGCGGGTCCGGTCAGGCCGAGGGCGAGGGCGAGGCTGGCGAAGATCTTTTTCATCGGGAAAGCTCCAGTGGGGAAAGGGTGCGCGTTCGAGGGGTAGCTATAATTATATGCGAATTTTTAAATGTGTAATTCTGACGCGGCGGGCAGGGCGGTTGCGCAGGATTCGGGTCGTATTGCGCGGCGGAGGACGGTAGTTTGGGCATCAGGCAGAGGGTGTGGCGATGAATGTTCAGACACAGGAAGACGGCTATCATTACGGCGTGATGCGCCGGGCGATCGAGCTGATCGACCGGGACGGCGACGGGCTGACCCTTGAGGCGCTGGCGGCGCAGATGGACATGAGTCCGGCGCATTTCCAGCGTCTGTTTTCGCGTTGGGTCGGGGTGTCGCCGAAACGCTATCAGCAATATCTGACGCTGGGCCATGCCAAGGTGCTGCTGCGCGAGCGGTTCACCACGCTGGAGGCGAGCAACAATCTGGGCCTGTCGGGCACCGGGCGGCTGCACGATCTGTTTCTGCGCTGGGAGGCGATGAGCCCGGGCGAGTTTGCCCGCCGGGGTGCGGGGCTGACGATTTATTGGGGCTGGTTCGAAAGCCCGTTTGGCCCGGCATTGGTCATGGGCACGCAAAAGGGGCTGTGCGGCGTCGGGTTCGCGGCGGAAACCGGCGAGGAACACGCGATGCAGGATCTGCTGTCGCGTTGGCCGGATGCCGAATTTGTCGAGGATCCGATGATGTTGCGACCCTGGGTGCTGACGGCCTTTGGTGCCGAAAGCGCGGATCCGGGCAAGGCACCGCTGTTTCTGATTGGCGCGCCGTTTCAGATCAAAGTGTGGGAGGCGCTGCTGAGCATCCCGTCGGGGCAGGTCACCACCTATTCCGAGATCGCGCAGGCCATCGGCAAGCCCCGCGCGGTGCGCGCCGTGGGCACGGCGGTGGGGCGCAACCCGATCAGCTGGCTGATCCCGTGTCACCGGGCGTTGCGCAAATCCGGCGGGCTGGGCGGGTATCATTGGGGGCTGCCGGTCAAGCGCGCCATGCTGGCCTATGAGGCCGCCCGTGCCGGGGTCTGAGACCGGGGCGGGACAGGTTTCAGCCGATGTTCGATTTTGTGACTTGAGCGAGGGGGTGCGGGGTGTGTTATAGTGCCGTCAACAGTCCCGACCAACGGGATCCGAGCAGAAGGCACAGAACCCATGACCCTGAACCATCCCCTGATCGCGGCGGTTGCCGCCATTGCCCTGTTGGGCGCATGTAACGACCCGTCCCGGCTGGGCGGTCCGCCGGATCCGAATGCCAAGGCCAAGCAGGGCGCGCTGATCGGGGCGGCCGGCGGTGCGGCCCTGTCGGCGCTGACCGGGGGCGAGGGTGCCAATCTGGTGCTGGGCGCCGCAGCGGGCGCGGCTGCGGGCGGGTTGATCGGCAACCGGCTGGACAAGCAGGCGACCGAGCTGCGCAGCCAGCTGGCCAATGACGGCATCACCGTCACCAATGCGGGCGACCGGCTGATCGTATCCCTGCCGCAGGACATCACCTTTGACACCGACAGCGCCGCGGTGCGCAGTTCGCTGCGCTCGGAGCTGGTGAAAGTTGCGAACAACCTGAACAATTATCCCGCCAGCCGGGTGCAGGTGGTCGGGCATACCGACAATACCGGCGATGCGACCTATAACCTGGGTCTGTCGCTGCGCCGCGCCAATGCGGTGGCCGACATCCTGCAGGCCGACGGGGTGCGGTTTGACCGCATCAGCACGTCGGGGCGTGGTGAAGAACAACCGCTGGCGTCGAACCTGACACCCGAGGGCCGGGCACAGAACCGCCGGGTCGAAATCGTGGTGATTCCGCAAAACGGCTGATGCGACTGGCCGGGACGGATCTGTGCCCCTATGTGTTTTGAAACGCAAAGGGGCACAGGACATCATGAGCGAACCGATATTGCTGGGTATAGCAGGCGCGTTGCGCAAGGACTCGACCAATCGCAAACTGATCCGCGAGGCGGCGCGGCTGTTCGGGCGATGCCAACTGGTCGAGGCCGATCTGCGCCTGCCGTTGTATGACGCCGATCTTGAAGAGGCCGAGGGTATTCCCGAGGCGGTGCAACATCTGTCGGATCAGGTGGCGCAGGCGGATGCGGTGGTGATTTCGACGCCCGAGTACAACAAGGCCCCGCCCGGTGTGCTGAAAAACGCGCTGGACTGGATCAGCCGGACCAGCGGCAATCCGTGGCAGGACAAGCCGGTCGCAGTGATGTCGGCGGCGGCGGGCCGGGCCGGGGGCGAGCGGTCGCAAATGGTGTTGCGGGCCTGTATGGTGCCGTTTCAGCCGCGGATCCTGCAAGGGCCAGAGATGCATCTGGCCAATTCCCGCAATCAGTTCGATGATGCGGGGCGACTGAGCGGCGAACTGTATCAGACGACCCTGCGCGATCTGATGGAAAAGCTGCGGGCAGAAATCGGGCGTTAGGGCATTCAGATTTAACGCAATTTGCTATTGATCCTGCTGCCGGCCAGCGGGGTCTGGCATGCCCCCGGTCTGTGTGTTCAGGTACAGTTGCAGGCTGTAGAGAACCAGTTGCAAATGGTCCGGAATGGGGCCGAGACCGGTCGCTCTTCGCCACAGCTGCAATGGGTCCGCTGGCCGAATGCGGCGTTCGATCTGTCTTGGTGTCGCGGCGCTGCGAAATGGCGGATTGACGTCAGGGCGGAGCGATTTTGCAGACGGATCGGAGGGGCCGCAGCCGGGCTGCTGGCGCAGTCTTGCGTTGATGTTCTGCCCGTTGACGGTGCATTCCGCCAACCCGGTTTCCGAGACAAGGCATCGCACATGACCGGCGCGCAGAAAGGTGTTGAGCAGCGCCTTGGCGTTGCGGCCCGCATCGGTTGTCGGTTTGGCGCAGGTCACGTCGCGCAGGCGCAGCACATCGCCATCGACCTGTATCCGCTCGCCGCTCAGTGCGGACCAGATCCGCGGTTGATTGTTGCTGGCGCTTGCGGCCGGGTCGGCTTGCGCGCTGGCCGAAAGTGCGGTGATCGTGCAGACCGACGATAGGATATGGCGGATCACATTGACGCCTCGACGCGGAAATCCGTTGGAATCCCGTCGCGGTTGTCCAGGACCAGGTCGGCCATCACCTGTGCCACTTTGGGGGCCATGCCAAAACCGATCTTGAAACCGCCATTGGCGATGAAATGGCCGCGACGGTCGGGCCAGGGCCCCAGCATCGGCGCGCGGCTTCTGGCGCGGGGGCGCAGGCCGGCCCAGCGTTCGATCACCGGTGCGCCGTGCAGGATGGGCAGGGCGGTCAGGGCACGCTCGATCAGCACGCCGAGCGCTGCGTCGGTGCCGGTGGGGTCGGTGAAGTCACGCTCGCTGGTGGACCCGATGGCCAGGGTGCCGTCGGCATGGGGGATCAGGTGCAGCCCGTCGACGAACAGTTGCGGCGCATCGGCGGCGTCAAAGCGCAGCAGCGCGGCCTGGCCCTTGACCGCGTTGCCGATGGGTTTGCCCAGCTCCGCGCCCAGACTGGTCAGACCGGCGGCCCCGGTGGCGTGGATGACGGGACCGCGGTCGGGGGCGTCGGTCTCGATCGGGATGCCCATGGTGCCCAGCGCGGCCACCAGCGCGGCGCAGGCCTGACGCGGGTGCATCCGGGCGCTGAGCGTATCGTGGATGACAAGGCCGGTGGCGCTGGGCGGGGTCCAGGGGCCGACGTCCGATATCTTGCGGACCTGCCATGTGGCTAGGCCGCGCCACAGGTCCCGTGCGGTCCCGGCGCGCTGGCGGGCCAGTTCAAGCGCGCGGTCGTCGTTGATCGGCTGGAGGCGTCCGGTGCGGCCATAGCCGGGCGACAGGCCGCCGGTGGCCTGCACATCGTGCCAGAAGGGTTCGGCCATCAGCAGGCTGTCGAGCTGAAACGCCTTTTTGGCATTCCAGTTCTCGGGCACATGCGGGGCCAGCGCGCCGACCACTCCGCCCGAGGCTCCGGCACCGGGACCAAAGGGGTCGATCAGGCGCACCTTTGCGCCGCGCCGGGCACAGGCCCAGGCGATGGAGAGGCCAAAGATCCCCGCGCCGCGCACCGTTACATCCGTCATTGCCAATCCCTTTTGCCTGCGCCATTGATCGGAGCGACTCTTCATGCGTTTTACGGATTCTTATCATGCGGTACCAGCAGGCAGAACTGCAGTGGCGCGACGGGCGTGTGCCGGTCTCGACGCGGTTTGACGATCCGTATTTCAGTCTGGAGAACGGATTGGCGGAAACCCGGCACGTGTTTCTGGACGGCAACGATTTGCCGGGACGGTTCTGCGACGGGTTCCACATTGCCGAGCTGGGGTTTGGCACCGGGCTGAACATGCTGACGGTCTGGGCGGCGTGGGAACGGGCGGGACGCGTGACGCCGCTGAGGTTCACCAGCTTCGAGGCCTTTGCGATGGCCCCTGCGGACATGGCAAAGGCGCTGGCGGCGTTTGCCGAGCTGGCCCCGTGGCGCGACCGGTTCCTGAGCGCCTGGGACGGGTCGGGCATTTGCGATCTGGGCAGCCTGCGGTTGCAGGTGGTGCAGGGCGATGCGCGCGAAACCCTTGCGGATTGGGACGGGCGGGCGGATGCGTGGTTTCTGGACGGGTTTTCACCGGCCAAGAACCCGGAGCTGTGGCAGGGGGACCTGATGGCGCAGGTGGCGCGCCATACCGCGCCGGACGGTACGGTGGCGACCTATACGGCAGCGGGTTTCGTGCGCCGGGGATTGCAGGAGGCCGGATTCACGGTCAACCGTGTGCCGGGATACGGGCGCAAACGGCATATGACGCAAGGGATACTGGCATGAGCGCACAGGCAACCGATCCGCAGAGCAACAATGTGCCGCTGGGCATCGGGCTGATGATCGCCACCACGGTGGTGTTTGCGGTGCAGGATGGCATCTCGCGCCATCTGGCGGGCGAGTATAACACCATCATGGTGGTGATGATCCGCTATTGGTTCTTTGCCGCCTTTGTCATCGCCATCGCGTCACGCACGGCGGGGGGCGTCCGGGCGGCGGCGCGCACCGCGCAGCCGGGCATTCAGATCACCCGCGCGCTGTTGCTGGCGGGCGAGATCTGTGTTGCGGTCTATGGCTTTACGGTGCTGGGACTGGTGGACAGCCATGCGGTGTTTGCCTGTTATCCGCTGCTGATCGCGGCGCTGTCGGGACCGATTCTGGGCGAGCAGGTCGGTTGGCGGCGGTGGAGCGCCATCGGCGTGGGGTTTGTCGGCATGCTGATCATCCTGCAGCCCGGCCTGGGGGTGTTCGATCCGGCTGCGATCATCCCGCTGATCTCGGCGGTGATGTTTGCGATCTATGGGCTGCTCAACCGCTATGCGGCGCGGCGCGATACCACGGCGACCAGCTTTTTCTGGACCGGCACGGTGGGCGCGGTGGCGATGACCGTGGCAGGGGTCTGGTACTGGGAGCCGATGGCGGCGCGCGACTGGGGCTGGATGATCGCGCTATGCATCACCGGGGTGACCGGCCATTGGCTGTTGATCCGCTGCTACGAGGTGGCCGAGGCCAGCGCGGTGCAACCGTTTGCCTATTTTCAGCTGGTTTTTGCCTCGGCCATGGGCATTGTCGTGTTCGGCGAGACCCTGCGCAGCAATGTCGCCATCGGTGCGGCGATCATCGTCTGCGCCGGGCTGTTCACCCTATGGCGCGAACGCGTCAAGGGTTGAACCGGCCAGTTCGCGCGAGAACGGGATCGGCAGCGGTGTCATGCCCAGCCGGGCGCGATAGACCGGCAGGCTTTCGGTCACACGCATGACATAGTTGCGGGTCTCGTTGAACGGGATGAATTCGATCCAGTCGATCACGTCCACCGCATCGCCGCGCGGATCGCCGTAGTCCAGTATCCATTGCAGCGGGCGACCCGGCCCGGCGTTATAACCTGCGGCCATCAGCACCACATTGCCGTCAAACCCACCGGCCAGCCCGGCCAGATAGCGTGCGCCCAGCTTGGCGTTATAGTCCCATTCCTGGGTCAGACGACCGGTGGCATGGGCCGACAGGATGCCCATTTCGGTGGCCACCGCCTGTGCGGTGGCGGGCATCACCTGCATCAGGCCGCGCGCGCCCGCGCCGCTGATCACGGTGGGGTCGAATTCGCTTTCGCGCCGGGCGATGGCGAGGGTCATTTCCGGGGCCATCGGCAGATCCTGTTTGGCGACCGGGTGCAGCGGATAATAGGCGGCGGGCAGGACCATGGCCTGCCGCGCCGCGCGTTTGGCGATCATCACTGCCAGATGCGGCCGGTCCAGGTCTATGGCCATCTGGCCCAGCTGCGCGGCCTGGACCGGGTCGAGCGATTCGACCAGATGGGTCAGGAAGCGCTCGCCCAGCGCGGGTTGGTCGGCCTCCAGCAGCAGCAGGCCCGCCTCGAGCACGCTGGAGGACATGAATTCGGCCTGATCCCAGGGCGGCAGGTCGGGCGGGGTGGCCAGCACCGGATCGAACGGGCGGCCGATTCGTTCGGCGGCGAGCAGGCCGTAGAACGAAGTCTGGTGTTCGGCCCCCATCGCATAGGCGGCATGGGCGCCGTCGCTGTCGCCAAGCGCCTCATAGGCGCGGCCCAGCCAGTATCCGGCGCGTCCGCGCGAAATCGGCGAGGCGACCGAGGCTTCGAAGTTGCGAAAATGCCGCAGGGCGGTTTGCGGATCGTTCAGCTGGCGCAGGGCGATGAAGCCAGACAGCCATTCCAGATCGGCATAGATTGAACCGCCGGTGGTGAAATGGCGCGACGCGATGCGATAGGCCAGTTCACCGTCGCCCGCGCGCATGGTTTCACGCGCCAGGCTTGCGCGGCGATAGGCCCATTTGCCGGGTTCGCCCAGACCCGCGGCGCTGTCGCTGCGTTCCAGAAGCAGGGCGATGGCGTCTGTATTGCGCCCCTTGCGGTGACGCCAGACAAAGCGGTCATGGGCCAGCCCCGGGGTGTTCTGCAACGCCTCGGGTACGGCGGCGATGCGCGAGTCCACGCCCGGTTCCATGTCGCGCAGCGATATCCGCGCCTCGGCCAGCGCGCGGTGGCCATCGTCGACCATTGCCAGCATCCGCTTGGCGCTGACCATGTGGTTGTCCCACAGCATCCGGTCCAGCCGGGCGTTGTGATGCGGCGCCAGCAGTTTGCCGTACTGGTCGAGATAGGCAGACTGTATCAGCCGCCCCATCGGCATGGTGCGCCAGGCCAGCACCAGTTCGGCCTCGCCGTCGCCGGGGTTGCCGGTGGCGATCAGGGCGCGGGCATGGCCCAGGACGCCTTCGGGCGATTGCGGCGGCTGATCGGCGTAAAAGGCGAGCAGCTCGTCGTTGGACAGCACGTCCATCGCCGATTCGCTTTTGCGGCGCAGCCAGTCTAGCCCTGGCCAGTCGGGGCGGCGGTCCAGAAAGGCGGTGACCTCGGCCGCGTCGCCCAGCCCGGCCCGCAGGCGGTGCCATTCGATCACGTCGCGCGAGAGGGTGCCGGGCGTGCCGGCGGTGGACAGCGCATCGCCCCATCCGCCTTTGCGCATGGTGTCAAAGGCCGCGGACAGGCGGGCGGGATCCTCCGCCTTGGCGGGGCCCGACAGCACTGTGCAGAGGCAGAGCACAAACGCCAGAATGCGCGACATCACTTGCATTTCCCGAGCAACCAAGGCTAGAGCCTGAGACGATAATCCGTGGCCTGCCGGGATCAACACACAATCGCGGCACTGTCGCAAGGTCAGCATCGGAAAACTGCGACAATTGGACAGAAAAGGAGCGTGCCCATGTTCAAAGGCTCAATGCCAGCCCTCGTCACCCCGTTTCGAAACGGTGAGTTGGATCTGGAAACGCTCAAACAACTGGTCGAATGGCATATCGGCGAAGGGTCCAGCGCGCTGGTGCCGGTGGGCACCACCGGGGAAAGCCCGACGCTGACCCACGAGGAACACGAGACCGTGGTGGCCGAGGTGGTCAAGGCGGCGGCGGGGCGGATTCCGGTGATTGCCGGGGCCGGGTCCAACAACACGCTGGAAAGCCTGCGGTTCGCGCAGCACGCCCAGAGCGTGGGCGCGGATGCGGTTCTGGTGGTGACGCCCTATTACAACAAGCCGACCCAGCGCGGGCTGATCGCGCATTTCACCGCGATCCACGATGCCAGCGCGTTGCCGATCATCATCTACAACATTCCGGGCCGCTCGGTGGTCGACATGACTCCGGAAACCATGGGCGAGCTGGCGAAGCTGCCGCGCATCATCGGGGTCAAGGATGCCACTGGCGATCTGGCGCGGGTCTGCGATCAGCGGATCGCCTGCGGGCCGGATTTTGTGCAGATATCGGGCGAGGACGCCACCGCGCACGGGTTCAACGCACAGGGCGGCGTGGGCTGTATTTCGGTCACCGCCAATGTCGCACCCGGTCTCTGCGCGCAGGTACAGGCAGCGACCCTGGCGGGGGATTACGCCACGGCGCTGGAGTTGCAGGATCGGCTGATGCCGTTGCACAAGGCGATCTTTACCGAGCCGGGGCTGGTCGGGGTCAAATACGCCATGTCGCGGCTGGGTCTGTGCAGCGAAGAGGTGCGCTCGCCGCTGACCGGGTTGCTGGACGAGACCAGGGCGCTGGTCGATGCCGGTCTGCGTCATGCCGGGTTGCTGAACTAGCGCGGTTGCCGGGGGCGGGGGCGCTGCCCCCGTCTGTTCGTTATTCCCCAGTTTGATACCGGAAGCGACCTTCGGTCCGCGGCCTATCCGGGACCGCCCGGAATTCTGGATGCACTGCCGGATCATCTGCGGCTGCGTTTGGAGCGGTGCCACCGGGCGTGAATGGCGGGTTTCCTGACGTGGCGTTCCGGCGGAAAGTGGGTGGCGCAGTCCCTCGCATCCCGTACCGGTTCAGGTGTTTGAGCACGGTCACATCCGTGATCCGCAACCGGCGCGCGATATCGGCCATCCGCATGAGCGTGCCCGGCGGCGGGCGGACAACCGTGGCGACACGAGGGACGCCCGGCAGGGCGACCCAACTACCGTTTCTGGTGTCGGTTCAGGGCAATCCGTCGCCTCGGTCGCGTCATTCAGCGCGGCCAAAGCCGCTGCCAATTCCACGTCAGACAAACAAGTGTTTGCCTGGTCCGCAGCTGTCGTCGCATCCCGCACGGCCTTTCGGTTGTACGCGGCGATCCTAATTCCCTTTTTGCCGACACAGTCCCCGCGCGCGACATGCTGGATGCCGTCACATATCAAATCCCCGTCTTCGTCATAGGCCAGTGCATCTGCTGACAGATCATCGCGACCCAATAGGATCTATTTGCCTTTGCCATGATGGGGCAACGACGCGGCCCGCGTATCCGGGCCACCATAGACCCACGTATCCACCGTGATCCGCCCGTGCCGATTGACCGACACCGGCCAGTAGAATGGACTAGCCAGGTAAAGCTGCCGTGCCGTGGGATGGCGCTTGATCCGTTGGGCCATGCTGGCCTCGAACATCTGTTGATAGGACCGCCCGTTTGCGCCATGACTGCGGCGTTCCGCCGTCGGCCGATCGGAAAGCTGGACAGCGTGGAACAAGCCGCCATTTCCCAAAGACTCGACGATTTTGAGACCGTGCCGGGCAAGCCATTGATTGGCTGACGTTCGACGATTTGGAATACCCCCGACCCCAAGAATTCGCCGTGCCGCTATAACAGTCATTTTTCCAACCCGAGATCGCGGAGAATGCGCTCGACAAGTCTTGGCGCCTTGGGTCCATGCCAATGACCAGTAAGATCTGATGCCGCATTCTGACGGACCGTCCCCGGATCGCCGCAATAGGGGATAAAGGACAAACCCCTCAGGACAAGTACCGCGCGCACAGCCGTGAGAAGTTGTTCCGACGGCGTATTGTCCACAGAGATGTTCATGCAGTCGGCTTTGGTCGACATGCAGACTTTACACAGGCTGCATGATTCGGTCACGGGGGATCTGATGGGCGACCGCGACAAACCCGTGACGAACTATATCCAGAGTCTAAAGGAGTCGGTCGGTGCCGATACTGACCCGGATCTTGCGCGGCTTCTTTCCATAGACAAACGAACGGTGTCTGCTTGGCGATCTATGGGGGAGTGTGCCTCAACGTTTTCTCAAGCTGTTGAAAGGGGAAGATCCACCTGAAACTTTCATAGCCGCCTCTCAATTTACCGAACTGGACCACAGAACCTTTTTGCTCGCATTGTTCAGGCTCGCACGGGCGCAGGGAAAGGTAGCCATTGATGGAGCGTTTCGCCGGGTCCGGGACGTGTTCCATTCGGCGTTGCGCTTCCGGCCTGCTTGTTCAGGCCGCAAAGAGGGACATAAGGGAAGCCTTGAAAACGCCCTCGCGCTAGTCATGCTGGACGAGGTTGAGAACAATGAGAATGGTGCCCAGAGAGACAGGGCGATACTTCATGAAGCACCCGGCACAACGATTGATAAAGGCTGGTGCGGTTTGCGCAAATCACCGCACACCTTGCAAATTCACCCATTGAAATCATTTGATAATTTTTCGACTATCCAGATAAAGCGACTCAAGCTCCCGCAACGGTATCAAACCGGGGGATAATCCACCCATCTGACCCATTGATTTTGTGGACGCGACATTTCTGAGCGGTATCAAAGCGGATGATCGCCGTCACCGTCGCCCGGGGGCGACTCCTCCGGGGTATTTCCGGCAAGAGGAAAAGCGGGTCAGCGTTTGCCGTAGTAGAGGCCGACGACATGTTCGGCCTGGGCGAAGAACAGCCAGCGCGAGATGGCAACGCCGGTCAGGTGGGACAGCACCGCCAGCGCCGCGAAGATGTGGCTGAAGGGCAGAACAAGCAGGACGACCGGCAGGGCGATCATCAGGACCAGCGCGATCGTCCGCAGTTTCGCCGCATGTTTGCGTCCGACCACGTGGACGAATTCGCGCAGCAGGTAGTTGGTGCCGGTGTGCGGCGGCTCGAAGGCGCGCACGCTGCCGATTGCGCCCAGTCCGGTGGCGGTGGCCAGGGTGGTGCCCGATTGCGCCAGTGCGGTGTCGCCGCGCATCCAGTGGGCGATCTGGAGGGCACCCGCCAGGGCCAGCAGCCAGGTGGCGGCTGTGGTCTGTCCGGCCAGCAGCGCACCGCCTGCAATCGACAGCGACAGGAACAGCGCCGGGGTCAGGGGCGTGTGCCAGCGCGGGATGGTCGCAAGCTGGGTGTAGATCATCGAGGTGGTGAAAACGGTGGCCAGGCTGGCCGCGGCGCCAAGAATGCCGGGCAGGCTCCAGCGGGTATCGAGGAACACCAGACCGGCACCGTAGAGCGCCATCAGCAACAGGGCGGCGACGGCGCACCAGGCCTCGCGGCTGAGCCAGCTGCTGCGCCATTGGCTGAACGCCCTGGGCGCGCGTTCGGGGCGGCCAAGGTGGAAGGTCGAGGCCAGCAGCCCGCCCACCGCCAGCAGATAGGCGATGGCGAAGAAAGCGAAGGCGACCCGGCCGGTGACGGCGGGAAAGCCGAGGCCGAGCCAGATCAGCAGGCCAAAACCAAGGCCCGAGCAGGTGGTGAAGACGATGACGGAGGGGGCTGGATGCATCAGAGTTTCTCCAGCGCCTTGTCGAGCCAGCCGAGAAAGCCGCCGGGGTTTTCATCGACCGGGGCCAGCAGCGGGGCGAGTATGTCGATGCGGTCCTCGATGTTGTCCTTGGGCCGCGGCGGCAGGTATTTGTTGACCGGGCGGGTGCCCTGTTCGGGCATCAGGTCGATGCCGCCGCGTTCGGCGGTCAGGCGGGAAACGGTGCTGTCGGGATCGGCGAAATCGCCGAAATGGCGTGCGCCTGCGGGGCAGGTGCGCACACAGGCGGGCACGCGGTCTTCTTCGGGCAGGCTGTCGTTATATATGCGATCCACGCAGAGGGTGCATTTTTTCATCACACCGGCGGCCTGATCGAGCTCGCGCGCGCCATAGGGGCAGGCCCAGGCGCAGAGGCCGCAGCCGATACAGTCGCTTTCGTTGACCAGCACGATCCCATCCTCGACCCGCTTGTAGCTGGCGCCGGTGGGGCAGACGGTGACGCAGGGCGCGTTGTCGCAATGCAGGCAGGATTTTGGGAAGTGGATCAGCTGTGCCGCGCCGGTTTCGGGCTGAACCTCGTAGCTGTGGACGCGATTGAGGAAGGTTCCGGAAGGGTCGGCGCCATAGGGATCCTGATCGGACAGCGGCGCGCCGTAGTTTTCGGTGTTCCAGCCCTTGCAGCTGATCACGCAGGCGTGGCAGCCGACGCAGGTGTCCAGATCGATCACCAGGCCGAGTTTGCGGCCGCTCGAAGGGGGCAGGTCGGTCATGGGTGGGATACCTCGGTTCGGGTGGCGCGGGCGGGAGCGAGGGGCCAGCCCCTCGCGCTCCCCGGGATATTTTTGGCAAGAGAAAGGGGGAAGATCATTTTCCGACTTTCCAGCGCAGTTCGCGGGGGCCGTCGCCGACCGGCGAGCCGATGGGCGGGAAGGCGGGTTGGCTTTCGCTCGGGGCGGCGGTCTTTTGCAGTTTGACCTTGAGGTCGAACCAGGCGGCCTGGCCGGTGATGGGGTCGGAATTGGCCCAACGCAGCCCATCGCCCCTGGGCGGCAGGAGTTCGTGGATCAGATGGTTGAGCAGGAAGCCCCGGGTGGCTTCGGGGGCGGTGTCGTCCAGCGCCCAGGTGCCTTTGCGTTTGCCGATGGCATTCCAGGTCCAGACCGTGTTGTCGTTGAGCGCCGCCATTTCCATCACCGGCACGGTGATTTCGCCATGCGGAGAAGTCACCCGCGCCCAGTCGCCGTCGGCCAGCCCATGCTGGCGCATCAGTTCGGTCGGCACATAAAGCGGATTGCGCCCGTGCAGCTGCCGCAGCCAGGCGTTCTGGCTGCCCCAGCTGTGGTACATCGCCATCGGGCGCTGGGTCAGGGCGTTGATGGTAAAGCCGTCATTGCCGGTCTGGTCGGTTTCATACCAGATCGGCAGCGGATCCATGGTGGATTTCAGGCTGTCGCGCAAATGTTCGGGCGGCTGGTGCGGCCCGTGGCCTTCGGCGGCCATCTGGAACCGGCGCAGCGGTTCGGACCAGAGCGAAAACAGATAGGGTTGCGGGCTGTCGAACAGGCCGAGGTTCACCGCCCAGTCCTGATAGGCGGCGTTCCAGGGTTTGAAATATTGCGCTGCGTCGGGGATGTGGTGGATGCAGAAGCCGCCGTTTTCGATGTAGCGGTCCAGCTGATCGGGATTGGGCGCGCCGCGCCCCGTGGCTGTGCCATCGCCGCGCCAGCCCATCAGGGGGCCGATGCCCGGGCGGCGTTCATGGTTGACCATATAGTCGGCGTAATCGCGCCATTTCGCGGTGCCGTCGGATTCGACAAAGCCGGGCAATCCGATGCGGTTGGCCAGCTGCACCAGCACCGACTGAAATCCGCGCACGTCGCGGTCGGGTTCGACAACCGGCCAGCGGATGGCGTCGGCGGCGGCATCGGCCTCGCAGATCGGGCGGTCGAGCAGCGAGATGCAGTCGTGGCGTTCCAGATAGGTGGTGTCGGGCAGGATCAGGTCGGCATAGCCGACCATTTCGCTGGCATAGGCGTCGGAATAGATGATGCGCGGGATGACATAGCCGCCATCGTCGTTGCGCGCGGTCAGCATGTCGATGACGCCCGGGGTGTTCATCGACGAATTCCAAGCCATATTCGCCATGTACATCATCAGCGTGTCGATGCGGTAGGGGTCGCCGGCATGGGCGTTGGAGATCACCATATGCATGAGGCCATGGGCCGAGAGCGGATTTTCCCAGGTGAACGCCTTGTCGATGCGTTTGGGGGTGCCGTTGTCGTGCAGCAGCAGGTCTTCGGGGCCGCGCGGAAAGCCCAGGTGCGGGCCGTCCAGCGGGCGACCGGGGCGGCCCTGGCCATGTGGCGTCGGATGGGCTTCGACCGGTTTGGGATAGGGCGGTTTGAAGCGGAAGCCGCCGGGCGCTTCGACGGTGCCCAGCAGGATCTGCAACAGGTGGATGGCGCGGCAGGTCTGGAATCCGTTGGCATGGGCCGACACGCCGCGCATGGCATGCATGGCGACGGGGCGGCCGGTCATGGTGGCATGGGTGTCGCCGCGAAAATCGGTCCAGGGCTGGTCGATCTCAAACGACTCTTCGAACGCCGCATGGGCCAGTTCGGCGGCCAGCGCACGGATGCGCCTGGCGGATATGCCGGTGCGTTCGGCCACCGCCTCGGGGGCGTGGTCGGTGGACAGATAGCGTTCGGACAGGTGTTGGAACACGGTGCGGCAGGGGGTGCCGTCGATGTCCAGTGTGGCGGCCAGATCGGGGCGGATGCCCTTGGTGTCGAACGGCTTCAGGAGGCCGTCGCCGCGGTCGACCACCAGCAGCTTGTCGTCGGTGTCGCGGTGCAGCAGCCCGTCCGGGCGCACGATGCCCGGCGCATTGGTCCAGCGCGACAGATAGTCCAGATCGACGCGCCCGGCCTTGAGCAGGCAGTGGATCAGCGCCAGCACCAGCAGCCCGTCGGTGCCCGGCGTGATGCCGATCCAGTCGTCGGCCACGGCGTTATAGCCGGTGCGGATCGGGTTGACGCCAACCACCCGCGCGCCGCGTTCCTTGAGCCGGCCCAGCCCCATCTTGATCGGGTTGCTGTCATGGTCTTCGGCGACGCCGAACAGCAGGAACAGTTTGGTACGCTCCCAATCAGGCTGGCCGAATTCCCAGAACGCCCCGCCCATGGTATAGATGCCCGCCGTGGCCATGTTGACCGAGCAGAATCCGCCATGCGCGGCGTAATTCGGGGTGCCGAAATGCTGCGCCCAGTAGCTGGTGAAGGACTGGCTCTGGTCGCGCCCGGTGAAAAACGCCAGCTTGTGCGGCGCGGTTTCATGCAGCGGGGCCAGCCAGCCGACGGCGGTGGAAATCGCTTCGTCCCAGGAGATTTCGCGGTATTCGCCCGAGCCGCGCGGCCCGACCCGTTTCAGCGGTTTGCGCAGGCGCGAGGGGGCGTTGTGTTGCATGATGCCGGCGCTGCCCTTGGCACAGAGCACGCCCTTGTTGACCGGGTGATCGCGGTTGCCTTCGATATAGGCGACTTTGGGTTCTTCGTCCGGGCCCGTCTTCATGTGGACGTTGATGCCGCACCGGCAGGCGCACATATAGCAGGTGGTGCGGCGAATTTCGTCGGACACCTTGGGCGATGTGTCGAGCGCTGGCTGGTGTTTTGTCATCCGGGCCTCTTTCCTGTCCGGGGCAGGCTAGGCGCGTGGGGCGGTGCGGTAAAGTCTTTCCATACCTGCGGGTGCATTGGGGCGCGGGTTTGAAAACGTCCGGCTCGGGTAAACATTTGTCGGTCAGGCCGGACGGTTCGACATTGGCACATAGGCGCGCGGTGCGGGTCCGTCATACAGCGTCAGGGGGCGGATCAGGATATTGCCGCGCTGCTGCTCGATGCACTGGATGATCCAGCCGGGCATGCGCCCGATGGCAAAGATCGGCACATAGAGATCCATCGGGATGCCATGCAGCTGATAGATCACGCCGGAATAGAAATCGACATTCACGTTCAGCCCGTGGCGGGCATAGGGTTTCATCGCCTCGACCACGGCCTGCAGGATTTCATACCATTCGGGTGCGCCCATTTCCTGACCCAGCTGGCGCACGCCGTCGCGCATGTGCCGCGCGCGGGGATCTTCGCGGCGATAGACCCGGTGGCCAAAACCGGTGACGGGTTCGCGGGCCGCGCGTTTGGCTTTGACATAGGCGGCGGCCTTGTCGGCGGTGCCGATCTCTTGCACCATTTTCATCACGTCCTCGGCGGCCCCGCCGTGGGCGGGACCGGCCAGCGTGGACAGGGCGGTGACGATGGCACCGTGCAGGTTGGCTTGGGTGCCGATGGTGACGCGGGCGGCAAAGCTGCTGGCGTTGGCGCCATGTTCCGCGTGCAGGATGAAATCGACATCGGCCAGGCGGGCGGCATCGGCGCTGGGTTTCTCGCCCTTGAGCATCCACAGCCAGTTGGCGGCATGGCCCAGATCCGGATCCGGCGCGACCGGGGTGCGGCCGCCCCGGAGCGCGTCATGGGCGGTGACAATCATCGGCACCTGGCTGATCAGGCGAATGCCATTGGCGATGAACGCGTCCTCTCCGAGCTGCTGGCTTGCGGGTTCCAGCGCCGCCAGCGCCGAGGTGGCGGTGCGCAATACATCCATCGGGTGGCCATTTTTGCAGGCGGCGACGATATCGAGAATTTCCGGCGGCAGGGTGCGGGCGGCCCTGAGCCGGGCATCGAAACCGGCCAGGGCGTCGGCGCTGGGCAGCTCGCCGAAAATCAGCAGGTAACACACCTCTTCAAAGGTGGATTGGGTGGCGAGATCGTGGATCGAATAGCCGCGATAGGTCAGCGCGCCGGCGCCGCCGTCGATGTCGCTGACGGCGGAGCGTTCGAAATACACGCCCTTGAGGCCCCGGTTGATCTTGACGTTATCGGTCATCGCTGTCTCCTTCGGAGAAAAGAGGAAAATGAGATGTCTGCACTGGACCGGGCCCTGGACCTGGCAAGAGAGCGGAATGCGCGCGTGGTGTTTCCCGAGATGGAAGATGCGCGCATCGCCCGGGCGGCGGTCCGGTTGCGCGACATGGGTCTGGGCAGACCGGTGCCGGTGGCGGATGCGGATGCGGATATGGTTGCCGCGCTGGTCGAGGCGCGCGGGATGAAAGAGGCGCTGGCCCGGCGGATGCTGTCGCGGCCCTTGTACCGCGCTGCGGCCATGGTGGCGGCGGGGCAGGCCGATGCGATGGTTGCGGGCGTCGTTGCCCCGACCAAAAAGGTGATCGAGGCCGCCAGTATCGCCATCGGTCTGGACGATGGGGTGGCGTTGCCGTCGTCGTTCTTTCTGATGCGGTTCCCGGACGGGCGCGAGCTGATATTTGCGGATTGCGGGCTGAACGTATCGCCGGATGCCGATGCATTGGCGTCGATCGCGCGGGCCTCGGAGCGGTCGGGCCGGATGCTTTTGGGCGCGGCGCGGGTTGCGTTTCTGTCGTTTTCAACCGGCAGTTCCGGCAGCGGCGGCCGCGTGGACAAGGTGCGTGCCGCAGCCCGGGCAACCGGGTTTGACGGCCCGTTGCAGGGGGATGCGGCGTTGAACCCGGCGGTTGCGGCGAAAAAAGGGCTGGGGCGGGGCGATGCCAATGTGCTGATTTTTCCCGATCTGGATTCCGGTAACATCGCGTACAAGCTGTGCCAGGAGCTGGCCGGTGCGCAGGCGCTGGGGCCGATCCTGCAGGGGTTTCGCCGACCGGTCTGCGACCTGAGCCGTGGGGCGACGGTGGACGATATCGTTGCCGCCACGGCGGTTACGGTGGCCCTGGCATAGGGCGGATGCCCGGAAAGCCATGTATTTTCCGGGCCGGGGGGCATGTCAGCCGGCCTGCCGCGGGTTCATGCGGGCGGGGGTGATTGCGGCGACTTCGACCGGCCTTTTCATCGCATCCCGGCGGAAGGGTTGGCCCAGTTCCTGATTGACCATCGCTTCGATCGGGGTCTTGCGGCCGGCGCGGTCCAGCGTCTCTTGTCCGGCTGCGGAAGGTTCGAATTCGACGATTTCGGGCAGGTCGATGTCGATTGCCTGGGTCCGGCAGAAGCGCGGGATGTCGATCTGCGCCGGGGCGCTGACGCGGGTATATCCATCGGCCATCGTCCCGCCCGATCCTTCGTGGGCGCAATCCCAGAAGGTGATGCCTGTCTTGGGGGAAATGTCGGAAATCGGCATGAAGGCCGATCCGGTGATGCCAAAGGCCCGTTCGATCCCGTGCATTTGCCGAGGTTTCACAACGGCTTGTTCGGCGGTCATTTGCATCTGTTGATCTCTCCTGAGACGCGAAAAGCGGCACAAATGTCGTTTTGATCTGACGTGGTTCTAGGCCTGCGCGCGAGTGGCGGTTAGGTCCAGATGTGGTGCCCGGCTAGGGCCAGTTTGGGTGTTGCGGCGCAAGCCTTTTGGCGATTTGCCGGATTCCGGGGGCAATGCGGGCGGTGGGGATCGAGGAATAGCCAAGCCGGTAGAAATGCGCCGGGCGGTCGGGACCGGCAAAGAATGGCGCGCCGGGTTCGATCAGAACGTCATCGTCGCGCAGTGCCTTTGCCAGCCGGGTGGTATCGGTTCCGTCCGGCGCGCGCATCCACAGCGACGAGCCGCCATAGACACCGCGCCCGGCGATGGTCAGCCCGGTGTCGGCCACCGCCTGCTCCAGGGCCTCGCGCCGGGTGTGCAGGGCGTCGGACATGCGGCGGATCTGGGTGTCATAATGGCCAAGGGACAGGAAATAGGCTGCGGTGCGTTGCAGATGTCCCGGTGGATGGCGCAGTACGCTGGCACGCAGGGCGCGGGCCTGCCGGATAAAGGGTTCGGACCCGACCATGTAGCCCAGCCGCAAGCCCGGAAACAGCGACTTGGAAAAGCTGCCGACATAGATTACCCGGCCATCGCGATCCAGCGATTTCAGCGCCGGCGACGGCGCGGCCAGAAAGGCCAGTTCGAATTCGTAATCGTCCTCGACGATCAGCGCATCCAGCACGCGGGCCCGGTCCAGCAATGCGTGGCGGCGTGTCAGCGGCATGGTGGCGGTGGTCGGAGACTGGTGGCTGGGGGTGGTAAAGATCACGTCGGTTTCCGGCGGCAAGGCGTCGGGCGGCAGCCCGTCCGCATCCACGCGCAGGGCCTTTAGTCGGCAGCGGGCGGGGACCAGCAGATCGCGCAGGGCATAGTAACAGGGGTCTTCGACAACCGCGGTGCGGCCAGTGTCCAACAGCAGTTGCGCCGCCATCCACAGGGCGTTCTGCGCCCCCATGGTGATCAGGATTTCCTCGGGCCGGGCCGTGATGCCGCGCCGGGGCAGGGTGTGACGGGCGATGAATTCGACCAGCAGCGGATCGTCCTGATCGAAATAGTCGCTGGTCAGCGAGGCGATGTCCTTTTGTCCCAGCGCACGCAGGGCGCAGAGCCGCCAGTTGGCGTGATCGAACAGCGTCGGGTCGGTCTGACCGTAGATGAACGGATAGCGATAGCGCTGCCAGTCCCGTGGCTTTTGCGGCGTGTCGCCCCCGGTGTGGCGATGGCGGATGGCGCGGTCCCAGTCGACCCGGTCGTGTGGTCGCGGCGGCGGTGTGTAGACCGGCGGCACCGGGGCATTGTCGGAGACATAATACCCGGAACGCCCGCGCGAGGTCAGATAGTCGTTGGACAACAGTTCGGTATAGGCCAGCGTCACGGTGATGCGGCTGACGCCGAGATGGCTGGCCAGCTTGCGTGAAGAGGGCAGTTTTTCGCCGTGGTGAAACCGGCCCGACAGGATGCCCTCGGCGACCATTTGCTGGATTTGCGCCTGAAGCGAGCCCAGACTGTCGGGTTTCAGAAAGAAGGTATCGACGGAAATGGCCATGACGCAGAATATACTGGACTTAAGGTGGGTGCAATCTGGACTTAAAGGATTTCTGCCTCATGTTGGATCGCGATTTGCCGCTTCACGCCCTTGGCCTGAACGCGATTGACGATCCGGCATGGTTCTGCAAAAGCCGACACCGGCTAGGGGATCAGCCGCCGGTCTTTTTCCAGATGTTGCGGGCCGGATCCAGACAGTCCATGTTGGCGAACCGCGCCAGGTCCTCGGGCAGCACCGCGATCAGATAGGCAGAGGGGCGCAGCGTGGCGACAAGGTGCGTTTCATAGGCCGCCATCTTGTCCGGGTCGTGAAAGGGGCGGAAGGAATAGACCACATCGTGCCCGCCAAAGTCATAGGTCATGGCGTCGGCGACGCTCAGATTGTCCTGCAGGCCGAACAGGGTGCGCCCGGTTTCGACCTGTGCCGCGTTGATGTCGAAACCGGCCATGGTGTCGATGTCCAGCACACCGCAGTCGCGCAACAGCATCAGGGTGCGCCCGGTGCCGCAGCCAACGTCGAGAAAGGACACCGGGCGGTGCCGCCGGTCAGGGTGATCATAGTCCTGGTCCAGCGCCAGCAGGCGCTCCAGCGCGATCAGGCTGTCAAGGAACCGGGCCGGGTCGATCTGGATATAGCCATAGGACCCGTCATGGCCCGGCAGGCTTTGGCGTTCTTCGGCGCTGGGCAGGGCAGCATGGTCGCCGAATCCCCTATCCATCAACGCGCCAAGGGTTCTGGCCAGTGCCGCCTTGCAGCGTTCGGCATCGGCAAGGGCGGATTGGGCCGATTCCAGCGAATGATCGTGCCGGGCGTGAAAGGCGCTGTGGCGCTGGGCGGCCCGGTGATAGGCCTTGCGCGCGCCGGCATAGCCTTTGCGCGCGCGCTCCAGCGCTTTGCGCAGAACTTCGCTGCGGGCATTCAGTGACCGCAGGTTGGCCCCCAGATTTGCGGTCGGGGATTTGGCCGTGTTCATCAGCAGGGTTTCGATCCGGCCAGAGACCTGATCGAACTTGCGTTGCAGATCGTCGACTTCGATCATGGCCTCGTCCAGCGTGGCAAGCGCGATGTGAAACTCATCCGTGGCGCGTTCCATGCGGGTCGGTTGGTTGTCCAAGACAGCCTCCTTTGATCGGCAGTGCGGCATTGGTTCATTCTGCACAGGTTGCCCCGTGGGCAAAGACATTTTGGCGGTCGGGCTTGACGGCGCCTTTTATTCGATATAACTAGTTTAGTAGTTTTTATGGAGATTGGCGATGTGGGAAACAACCGCACAGGGATTTGCCGCCATGGGGTCAGAGGCTCGTTTGCTGGTTCTGAAAACACTGGTGCGTGCCGGTGAGGCCGGTCTGACCGTAGGTGAGATACAGGAGCGCACCGGGATCGCGCCTTCGACCCTGGCGCATCATCTGAAATTTCTGGCCGCCGGGGGGCTGATCGTGCAGCACAAGGCCGGGCGCAGCGTCATCAACCGCGCCGATTTCGATCGGCTGCGGGTTCTGGCGGATTTCATTCTGGACCAATGTTGTGCGGATGCGCCTGCAAAGGCGGCAAACGATGGCTGAGCTTTCACAGAGGCCGGCAAGCCCGGTGTCGCGCGGTTTGAAATTTCTGAAAACGCCCTGGGCGGTGATCGCCGGGGTGTTTGTCGGGGTTGCGATCCTGGATCCGGGCAATGTGCTGGCGACGGCGCAATTTGCGGTGCGGGCGTTGGCGCATACCGCGCCCTATATCCTGTTTGCGGTGCTGCTGCTGTCCTATCTCAAGGCGACCGGAGCCGAGACGATGGTGGCGCGGGCCTTTCACGGGCGTGAAACCCGGATGATTTTTCTGGCTGCGCTGTTTGGCGGATTGGCACCGTTCTGTTCCTGCGAGGTGATCCCGTTCATTGCCGGTCTGCTGGCGCTGGGCGCACCTTTGTCGGCGGTGATGGCGTTCTGGCTGTCGTCGCCGTTGATCGACCCGCCGACCTTGCTGATCACGGCCGGGGCGCTGGGCTGGCCGTTTGCCATCGCCAAGGCGGTCGCGGCGGTGGCATTGGGACTGTTTGGCGGTTTTGCCATCAAAGCGTTGATGGCAAAGGGCGCATTTGCCAGCCCGTTGCGGGCCTATCGGCGCAGCGGATGTTGCGGCAGCGGTCCCAGGCTGGACGGCAAGCCGCAATGGCGGTTCTGGACCGAAGCGCCGCGCCGGACACAGTTCAAGGCCGAATTCGGCCATAACGCGCTGTTCCTGTTCAAATGGCTGGCGCTGGCCTACACGCTCGAAGCGGTGTTGGTGCGTTATGTTCCCGCCGCCCTGATCGCCGGTATCGTGGGTGGCGATGGGATTGTTCCGATTGCCACCGCCGCGCTGATCGGGATGCCGGCCTATCTGAACGGCTATGTCGCGCCGCCGCTGTTGGCGGGGCTGATCGATCAGGGCATGAGCGTGGGCGCTGCGATGGCGTTCATGATCGCGGGGTCGGTCAGCTCGATTCCGGCCATGGCGGCGGTCTGGTCGCTGGTTAAACCGCGTGTCTTTGCCGTGTATCTGGGGTTGGGCGTGACCGGCGCGATCCTGTCCGGACTCGTTTACCAGTCGATCTGACCTGGGTCCAAAACAAAAGCGGCCCCGGTGTTTGACGGGGCCGCTTGCGCGTGTTGCGGTCGCTTTTCGTGTTAGCCGAACACCTTGCCCAGCGCGGTATCGACCGCGTCGGTGATCTGGTCGATGTCGTCGGTGGTGGCGATCAGCGCGGGCGAGAAGCACAGCACGTTGTTCTTTCCGGGCACCGAGCGGTTGGACATGCCGATGATGACGCCCTGCGCGCCGCATTCGGCGGCGACCTGGGCCATCTGTTTTTCGCTGACAGGATCCTTGGTGCTGCGGTCGGCGACCAGTTCGGCCCCCAGGAACAGGCCCTTGCCGCGCACGTCGCCAACGACTTTGTGCTTGTCCATCAGCGCCTGAAGATTGTCGAGCATGCGTGCGCCCATGTTGGTGCAGTTGTCCAGCAGGTTCTCGTCTTCGATGATGCGCATGTTTTCCAGCGCCGCGGCGGGACCGGCGGTGCAACCGCCAAAGGTCGAGATGTCGCGGAAGTAGTTCATCGGATCGCTGGCGTCGTCCTTGAACATGTCAAACACCGCCTCGGTGGTGACGCAGCAGGCGATGGCCGCATAGCCCGAGGCGACGCCCTTGGCCATGGTCACCATATCCGGCTGGATGCCGTATTGCTGATAGCCGAACCAGGTGCCGGTGCGCCCGACGCCGCAGACCACCTCGTCTATATGCAGCAGGATGTCGTATTTCTGGCAGATCTCCTGCACCCGCTCCCAATAGCCGGGCGGCGGGGTGATGACGCCGCCGCCGGCGGTCACAGGTTCCAGGCACAACGCGCCAACGGTGTCGGCGCCTTCGCGCAGGATCACCTCTTCGATCAGGTTTGCCGAAGCGACGCCGTATTCTTCGCTGCTGAGATGGTCCAGGCCCTGTTCATGGGCGCGGTATTGCATGCAATGGGGTACGCGTACGAAACCGGGGGCCAGCGGGCCGTACTGCATCACGCGTTCGTCCTGGCCGCCCGCCGACATGGTGGCCAGCGTGCCGCCGTGATAGTCGCGGTCGCGATACAGGATCTTGTGTTTCTTGCCGCCGTATTTCTTGTGGGCGATCTGGCGGACCATCTTGAACGCCTTCTCGTTCGCCTCGGAGCCCGAGTTGGTGTAGTAGACGCGGCTCATGCCGGGCATCTTGTCGATCAGCTTTTCGGCGTAGAGCGAACCGGGGATCGAGCCGGCGCTTTGGGCGAAATAGCACAGTTTCATCAGCTGGTCGTACACCGCCTTGGCGATGGTTTCGCGGCCATAGCCGACGTTGACGGTCCAGACGCCGCCGGACACCGCATCCAGATACTCTTTGCCGTTCTGGTCCCACACCCGCATCCCCTTGCCTTCCAGGATGATGCGCGGGTCGTTGGTTTCGAACTGCTTGTGCTGGATCAGGTGGTGCCAGACATGGGCCTTGTCGGCCTCGACCACGCGGGAAATATCGTTTTCGTTGAACGTGCCGTCCATGACAGCTCCTTTCCGGAATTGAGGGTCGGACATGACGGTGGAGGCAGGTGCCGCCAGAGTCGTCTGCCCCATGTTGAGCGTGAAAAGGCTGCAAGTCTTAGGTCCAGATGGATTTGTGAAATAAGTCCAAAATTATGGTTGGCCAGCGGCCATTTGCGGGGATGTGACATACTGCGTTGAAAATGAAAAATAAAAGTTGAATTTGCGATCCGTCAGCCGGGTGCGGTGGGCAAGCAATCAAACGACGGATCACATAAAATCATTGATCGAACCGGGGATTCGCGGTCGGATCAAGGGCAATTCGGTCAAGACCTGGCCGGAGCCAGAGGCGGATCACCGCCCGACGTTATCAAATCTGCCGATACAGGGCAGAGCAACAGGGAGAATATGAATGCAGATCAAATCCGGATTGATGGGGGCAGTGGCCGCATTGGCCGTTGTGGCGGGAACGCAAGGCGCGTTGGCGGCAGACGACGTGACCGTGGGCTATTTTCTCGAATGGCCGATGCCGTTCCAATACGCCAAGGTCAACGGCACCTATGACGAGGAAATGGGCGTCACGGTCAACTGGGTCAGCTTTGACACCGGCACCGCGATGAGCGCGGCGATGGCGTCGGGCGATGTTCAGATGAGCGTCAGCCAGGGGGTGCCGCCGTTTGTCGTGGCCGTCAGCGCCGGGCAGGATTTGCAGGTGATCGATGTCGCGGGCAGCTATTCGGACAACGACAACTGTGTGGTGCATGCCGATCTGGAGATCGACAAGCAGTCGGCGGAGGAACTGGCGGGCAAGAAGGTTGCCGTGCCGCTGGGAACTGCGGCGCATTACGGGTTTCTCAAGCAGATGGACCATTTCGGCATCGATCTGGGCAGTCTTGATGTCGTCGACATGGCCCCTGCCGAGGGCGCGGCCGCGCTGGCGCAGGGCGCGGTGGACATGGCCTGTGGCTGGGGCGGCGGTCTGAACCGTATGAAAGAGCACGGCAATGTGCTGCTGACCGGCGCGGAAAAGGAAGAGCTGGGCATCCTGGTGTTCGACGTGACCAGCGCGCCGGCATCGTTTGTGGCCGAAAATGCGGATCTGGTCGCCAGGTTCCTCAAGGTGACGGCGGACGCCAACGCGATGTGGAACTCGGGTGAACATACCGCCGAGATGCTGCCGGTGATTGCCAAGGATGCCGGCATGGACGAAGAGGCCACGGCCGCGGCGCTGGCGGCCTTCATCTTTCCGTCGATCGAGGAACAGTTGACGGCAAAATGGCTGGGCGGTGGCGCCCAGGGGTTCATGAAAGGCGTTGCCGATGTATTCGTGGAATCCGGCAGCATCGACGCGGCCAAAGACAGTTATGTCAATGCCGTGAACACCGGCCCGCTCGAGGCTGCAAACGGCATGTAAACCTGTCGCCCATGGCCGGATCCCTGTTGGGGTGCGGCCATGGTGCCGACGTGCGTACCGGGCCCTTTCGGGCTTTCCTTGCGGCCAGGCGGCTGCCCCAGTTGGCAAAGGAATTTCATGTCCGGATTGGCCATAGAAAATATCTCGATGCGGTTTGATCTGCCGGATGGAAACTCGGTTCAGGCGCTCAAGGATGTGTCGCTGCATCTGAAAGAGGGGGAATTGATGTCGGTGCTGGGGCCTTCGGGCTGTGGCAAGACGACATTGCTGAACATCGTCGCCGGGTTCCTGGCCCCGACCGAAGGGCAGATCGTGATGAACGGGCATACGGTTCAGGGCCCCGATGCCGAGCGCGGCATGGTGTTTCAGCAGGGCGCGCTGTTCGAATGGATGAGCGTGCGCCAAAACGTCGGGTTTGGCCCGCGCATGAAAGGCATGCCCAAACACGATATGGCCGAGACCGTCGATCATTTACTGAATGTCGTGGGTCTGCAGGATTTCAAGGACAAGGCGGTGTATGAACTGTCTGGCGGCATGCAGCAGCGTGTCGCGCTGGCGCGGTGTCTGGCCAATGATCCGGATGTGATCCTGATGGACGAGCCGTTGGGCGCGCTGGATGCGCTGACCCGCGAAAAGATGCAGTCGCTGGTTCTGAAGCTGTGGAAAGAGACCGGCAAGACCATCATTCTGATCACCCATTCGGTCGAAGAGGCGTTGTTGCTGGGAGAGCGGCTGTTGGTGATGGCACCGCGCCCGGGGCGCATTCACAAGGAATACCGCCTGCCCTTTGCCGACATGGGCGTGGGGCAGGATCTGCGCGAAGTCAAGAAACACCCCGACTATGCGCCGACCCGCGAAGAAATCCTGGCGATGATCTGGGACATGGAAGAAGAGATCATGGGGCGCACAGAGGTGGCGGGCGCATGATCCCGCTGCTGATATATATCGCGATCTTCGTGGCGTCGTATTATGTCGTCACCAAGGTCGTTCATCACGCGGCGCGCAACGATTACACCTCGCTCAAGACGGTGACGTTCGGCGACGAAAGCGCGGTCAGGCCGAACCGGGTGGCCTCGGTGGTTTCGATCCTGTCGTTGTTTCTGTTGTGGGGCATGTTCACCGGGTCGGCGCTGTTGCCCAGGGTCCTGCACATGCCCGGCCCCTATCAGGGGCTGGCGACGTTTGAATACACTGCCGAAACGCCGGATGGCCAGCGCGATACGGCGACGGTCAATGTGCTGGTTCATCCGGTCGATCAGGACGTGGAGCCACCCGAGGTCGAGCCGGGCGAGGGCTGGGCCAAGAATGACAGCGCCACCATCGGCGTCTGGCGCAGCGGGCTGATCAGGGTGGATCGCAACGATGAAGTCGGACGCGCCGAGGGTGCCAAGGTGATCATGGTCAATGGCGAACCGATCCAACCCGGCGGCGAGGTTCAGACCGAGTTCGGGCGCGTCGGCATGAGCCCCAAAGGCACGCTCAATTTTGAGCCGGCCAAGGGCTGGCAGATGGAGCCGATCTGGTTGCCGCCCCCCGAAGCGGTGGCCAGGCGTGTGGTCGAGATCGCCCGCGAAGGGTTTCGCGGCTCGACCCTGTGGGAGCATCTGGGGTTCTCGTTGTTTCGCGTCGTCGTCGGTTTCGTTTTGGGCGCGCTGGTGGGCATTCCGCTGGGCTATGCCATGGGTCTGTCGGACTGGTTTCGCGGCTGGTTCGATCCGATTGTCGAATTCATGCGCCCGGTGCCACCGCTGGCGTTGATCCCGCTGGTGATCATCTGGGCGGGAATCGGAGAAATCGGCAAGATCGTCCTGCTGTTCCTGGCGGCGCTGTGGATCATGGCCATCGCGGCACGGTCGGGGGTGTCCGGGGTCAGCATTTCAAAGGTGCATGCGGCCTATTCGCTGGGGGCCAGCAAGCGGCAGATCATGCGCCATGTCATCGTGCCCAATTCCTTGCCGGAAATCTTCACCGGCGCGCGGGTGGCGATGGGCGTCTGTTGGGGCACGGTTGTGGCCGCCGAACTGGTGGCGGCGGAAAAGGGAGCGGGCATGATGATCATGGTCGCGTCCAAGTTCCAGAACACCGATATCGTGATCATGGGAATCATCCTGATCGGCATCATCGGATTCGGTATCGACATGCTGATGCGGTGGGCCGAACGCATTCTGGTACCGTGGAAGGGCAAGGGCTGATCGGGAACCGACCGTCGTGTGCCGCGGGCGTTGAGAACGCCGCTGAGAGGGCCGAAACCATCTGAACCGCAGTTGCACAGTGCTGAACCGGAGATGTGCAAGCGCCATCTGCACCCTGTGGTGGATGGCGGAACTGTTCCTTGGGTCCGATGTCGTTGGCATGCCGCTGCACAGAATGCGCGGCGCCAATACGATGACCCTGAAAGGACATACCATGACGACAGGCTATCTGAAGACACTCGCGCTGTGCGGCGCGATGGCCCTTGCTGGCGGTACTGCATTTGCCTCCGGCGATTCCATCCAACTGACCGATGAGATCAAGGCGCAGATCACCGCCACCCTGACCGAACAAGGGTATGAGGTCAGCAAGATCAAGACCGAAGACGGGCTGTACGAAGCCTATGCCCGCAAGGATGGCAAGCGGTACGAGGTGTTCCTGAACGACAAGATGGAAGTCGTCCGTACCGAGAACGACGACTGATCACCCATCCTGCCGGAGTCGCGGTTCTGCCGTCGGCTCCGGCCTGAAAAAGGAGCGAAACCGTGCGCAAAATCAAGGTTTGGGATCCCTTTGTGCGGATCTTTCACTGGTCGCTTGTCATCCTGTTTGGTGCTAACGCGCTGATTGTGGACGACGATGGAAAACTGCATATCTGGATCGGCTACGCGGTTCTGGGGCTGGTACTGTTGCGCATGGCCTGGGGGGTTGTCGGCACCCGGTATGCGCGCTTTTCCAGTTTCCCGCCCAGCCTGGAGGCCGCAAAGGGGCAGTTGATGGATATTGCCACCGGTCGTCGGCGTGAACATGCGGGGCATACGCCGCTTGGGGCCTGGATGATCTATAACCTGCTGATCGCTCTGCTGGTGATTTGTGTTTCGGGATACCTGATGACTACGGATATGTTCTGGGGCAAGGAATGGCCGGAAGAGCTGCATGAATTTGCGGTTGCCTGGGCCGAAATTTCGGTGGTGCTGCACATCGCTGCGGTTGTGTTCGAAAGTCGCAGGCTGGGAACGAACCTTCCTCGCGCGATGGTAACGGGGTACAAGGAGGTGCATTCTGAACAGACGAGTGACCCTTGAAACCGACCATGCGATTCGCAACGCCACATGCCCTGATTTTTCTGGTCATTATTCAGGCGGTATGCGCTGCATTCTTTGCCGCCGACCTGATTGCCGATTTCAAGGAAACGGCAGACATGACGACGACGCACTGGCACCTGTATATCGAGTCCATTGCCACCTTGTCGCTGGTGGGCTCGATCATGTTCGAAACCCGGGTTCTGATGGACTTGCTGCGGCGCAAGGCCCATCTGGAGGCCAGCGTTTCCGTTGCGACCTCGGCCATGCACGATGTGATCGAATCCCATTTCGACCGCTGGCGGCTGACCCTGTCCGAGCGGGATGTCGCCACGTTTCTGGTCAAGGGCTTTGGCATCGCGGAAATCGCAGCCTTGCGCGGGAACGCCGAAGGCACGATCAAATCGCATCTGAATGCGATTTATCGCAAATCCGGCACCCATAACCGCGCCGAGTTGCTGAGTTTGATCATTGACGGCCTGATGGTGCGCGGGCGTATTGAAAATAATCAGACCGCCGCGTGAAACACGGGCGGTCTGCCTGCCTGTCTGGTTCAGCGGTGGGACGGTGTTCACCGCATCCCTGCGCGCCGGGTCCTTAGTCGAGCGAATTGGCCCATTGTTCGACTTCTTCGCGGGCCGCTTCCTTGGACTTGCCATAGCGTTCCTGAATCAGGCCTTCCAGCTTTTCGCGATTGCCTTCGATCTGGTCCAGTTCATCGTCTGTCAGCTCGCCCCACTTGGTTTGCGCCGAACCCTTGAGCTGTTTCCATTTGCCTTTGACTTGGTCCATGTTCATGGCGTTTCCTTTCAAGGTTGGTGTAGCTGCTCAACGTGTGTTCGGCCCCTTTTGTTCCGTGCACAGGAAGATTTTCCGGTTTTTGGGGTGCCTGCCTAAAAGCACTCCAGCAGCAGTGCGCGGGTGTTTTGCGCCGTCATCTCGACCGGGTTGCCCCCGGTGCTGGGATCGGAAAGGGCCGAGGCCACCAGCGCGTCGATGTCCGGATCGGTCACGCCCAGTTCGGTGAGGTTCTCGGGAATGCCCAGCCGGTCGGTCAGCTGACCGACATAGTCATAGAACCCGTCGTATCCGCCCTTGATGCCCAGATAGGCGGCCGCTTTGGCCAACCGGTCCTCGACCGCCGGGCGGTTGAAGCGCAGGACCGGCTGCATCACCACCGCATTGGTGGTGCCGTGGTGGGTATTGTAGACTGCGCCGATCGGGTGCGACAGGGCATGGATCGCGCCCAGTCCTTTTTGAAACGCGGTCGCGCCCATCATTGCCGCGCTCATCATTTCGGCCCGTGCCGTCAGATCGGTGCCATCGCTGAAGGCCGCAGGCAGGTTTTCCTTGACCAGCCGCAGCCCTTCCAGCGCGATGCCCTGGCTCATCGGATGATAATGCGGCGAGCAATAGGCTTCGAGACAATGGGCAAAGGCGTCCATGCCGGTGCCGGCGGTGATCGCACGCGGCATGCCCACGGTCAGTTCGGGGTCGGCAATGACCACCGCGGGCAGGATCCTTGGGTGAAATATGATCTTTTTCTCGTGGGTTTCCGAATTGGTCAGAACCGAGGCCCGCCCGACTTCAGAGCCGGTGCCAGCCGTAGTGGGGACGGCAATGATCGGCGCGATGGCGTCGGCGTCGGCGCGTCTCCACCAGTCGCCGACATCCTCGAAATCCCAGACCGGACGGTCCTGCCCGGCCATAAAGGCGACCATCTTGCCCAGATCCAGCCCCGAGCCGCCGCCGAATGCGATCACCCCGTCATGACCGCCATTGCGAAACATCTCGACCCCGGCGGCCAGATTCACTTCGGTCGGGTTGGGATCGACCTCATAGAACATCGCCCGGCCCAGCCCGGCGGAATCCATTACGTCCAGCGCGGTGCGGGTGATCGGCAGGTTCGCCAGCCCCTTGTCGGTGACCAGAAGCGGGCGGGTGATGTGCGCGGCGGTGCAGGCGTCGGCGAGTTCGGCAATACGTCCGGCACCAAAGCGGATTGCGGTGGGATAGGACCAGTTTGCGGTCGGTGTCATGACAGTTTCCTCAGGTGATAGGATTTGGGGCGGGTCAGGTTGTGATAGCCGATCACCGACAAGCCCCCGCCGCGACCGGTATCCTTGCAGCCGGTCCAGCACAGGCCGGGATCCAGATAATCGGCGCGGTTCATGAACACGGTGCCGGTTTCGATCTGCGCGCCGATGGTCTCGGCGCGCGCGGTGTCGCTGGTCCAGACGCTGGCGGTCAGGCCAAAATCGCTGTCGTTCATCAGCCGCGTTGCCTGGGCGTCACCGCTGACCGGCATGATGCCAACCACCGGACCGAAACTTTCCTCGCGCATCACGCGCATGGAATGGTCCACGCCGATCAGGATCTGCGGCATCAGATAGGCCCCGCCATCGTTTGCAAACAGTGCCGGGTCGATCAGCGCCCTCGCCCCTGCCGCGACCGCCTCTTGCGTCTGGGCGCGCACCAGATCGGCAAACCGGGCCTGCGCCATCGGGCCCAGCGTCGTTTCCGGGTCCAGCGGGTTGCCCAGCTTGTAGGCGCTGACGATGGCGACGGCCTTTTGCACAAAGGCGTCAAACAGCGACTCGTGCACATAGATGCGTTCAATTCCGCAACAGCACTGTCCGGAATTGAACATTGCCCCGTCAATCAGCGTGTCCACGGCCGCGTCCAGATCGGCGTCGTCACAGACATAGCCCGGATCCTTGCCGCCCAGTTCCAGGCCGAGGCCGGTAAACGTACCCGCTGCGGCGGTTTCGATCGCCTGACCGCCGCCGACCGAGCCGGTGAAATTGACAAAATCAAAGGCGCGCGCGGCGATCAGCGCCGATGTGGTGTCATGATCCAGAAACACATTCTGAAATACCTCCGCCGGGATGCCCGCGTCGTGAAAGGCCTGTGCCAAGCGTTCCCCCACCAGCGGCGTCTGGCTGGCATGTTTGAGGATCACCGCGTTGCCCGCGATCAGCGCCGGTGCAACGGTGTTGATCGCGGTCATATAGGGGTAATTCCACGGCGCGATCACCAGCACGACACCATGGGCTTCGCGGGCGATATAGCGTTTGAAGGCGTCGCTGTCCTCGATCACGATATCGGCCAGTGCGGTTTGCGCGATCTTCGCCATATAGCTGGCGCGTTCGTTGAAACCGCCGAATTCACCGCCATAGCGGACCGGACGACCCATCTGATGCGCCAGCTCGGGTACGATCTCGTCGTTCATCGCACCGACATTGGCGACGCCCTGCATCACCCGCGCGATCCGCTCGGCCAGCGGCTGTGCCGCCCATGCCTTTTGCGCCTCGCGCGCCCGCGAAACGGCCTGTTTTGCGGCCTCCCGGCCCAGCACCGGACGCTCTGCATAGACCGATCCGTCGATCGGTGAGATGCATTTTATTGTTTGACCCATGCCAAATCTCCATCAATCAGGGATCTTGCCCGTTCCTCTTGCCGTAAATACTCCGGGGGGCGCGGGGGGCTGGCCCCCCGTATCCGCCGATTACGCCCGTTCGAACCCACGAGCGATTTCATAGTCGGTGACCACCTTGTCGAACTCTTCGATCTCCCATTCTGCGGCCCGGCAGTAATGGTCGATGACATCATCGCCCATTGCCGTACGCAACATGGCCGAGCCGCGCAACGTTTCCAGCGCATCGCGCAGGGTGCGCGGGATTTCCCCGGCGCCCGCAGCATCATAAACATCGCCCGTAGTGGGTGGCTGCAGCGTCAGCTTTTCCTGCACACCGGCCAGCCCGGCGGCCAGTTGCGCGGCCATGGCCAGATAGGGGTTCATATCCGACCCCGGTATCCGGCATTCCACCCGCACCGCCTTTGATCCAGCACCGCACAGGCGGAACCCGGCGGTGCGGTTGTCCACCGACCAGACCGTTTTGGTCGGGGCAAATGTCGCCTTTGAAAACCGTTTGTAGCTGTTGATATAGGGGGCCATGAACACGGTCATGTCGGGCGCATAGCGGATCATCCCGGCCATGTATTGACGCATCAGATCTGACATGCCGTGATCCCCCTTGGGATCGTAAAAGACGTTTTCGCCGCCCTTCCACATGGATTGATGCACATGCGATGAACTGCCGACCCGGTCCGCATGCCACTTGGGCAGGAAACTGGCGGCATGGCCCTGCTGGTCGGCGATCTCCTTGGTGGCATGTTTGGCGATGGTATGGTGATCCGCTGTGTCCAGCGCGGCTGCGTATTTGATGTTCAGCTCTTCCTGACCGGCTTCGGCCTCGCCTTTGGTGTTCTCGACCGGAATTCCGGCGGCATAGAGATGATTGCGCAAGGGGCGCATCACATGCTCTTCGCGGCTGGTCTGCAGGATGTTGTAATCCTCGTTATAGATGCTGATCGGGGCCAGATCGCGGTATCCGCCCCTTGCAATCTCGCTGAACGACTTTTCGAACAGAAAGAACTCCAGCTCCGTTGCCATGACCGGGGTCAGGCCCATGGCCTCGCAGCGGGCGATCTGACGCTTGAGCACCGCGCGGGGGGAATGGGGCACCGGTGCGTGGGTGTGGTGATCCAGTACGTCGCACAGAACCATGACGGTCCCGTCCAGCCAGGGTGCCGGGCGGATCGTGGTCAGGTCGGGTTTCATCACATAGTCGCCATAGCCCGCTTGCCAACTGGTGCTGGCATAGCCATCTGGCGTGGCCATTTCGAGATCCGTGGCCAGCAGGTAGTTGCAGCAATGGCTTT
This sequence comes from Sedimentitalea nanhaiensis DSM 24252, assembly GCF_000473225.1. Taxonomy (GTDB): domain Bacteria; phylum Pseudomonadota; class Alphaproteobacteria; order Rhodobacterales; family Rhodobacteraceae; genus Sedimentitalea; species Sedimentitalea nanhaiensis. The sequence goes on along the minus strand of NZ_KI421509.1, from coordinate 2,332,486 downwards.
CTTCCCAGGCGCTGTCGACAAAATGCTGCGCGACAAAGCGTTTGCCCATCAGGCGGCCCTGCATGTCCACGAGACAGGCCAGAACCGTGTCCACCGATCCGTCGTTCACGGCCGCCTTGAGGGTGTCAAATGTCATCAATCCGGGCATGTTCTGTCCTTGCTGGCGTAGGGTGTTGTGCCGCTGCCCCAAAACCGGTTCGGGGCAGCGGGGTATCATCTGATTGCTGGATCAGCCGTTGGTATAGGGCGGTCCGGCCTGGTTGATGACGCTGTTGTATTCGCGGAAGATACCGACAACCTTCTGCTGAATCTCGCCCTCTTGGGCGACTTCGGTCCAGAATTCCTTGGCGGCGTCCTCGACCTCGGCCCATTCGCCGGCAGGCACGGTGCGCAACGCCAGCTGGTCGCCCGTGGCGCGCAGGCGCGCCTCGCCGCCCCAGTACCACTGGTTGCGATAGGTGTGGCCCGCCTCGGTTGCGGCCATGACCAGCTGCTTGAGGTGGTCGGGCAGATCGGCCCATTGCCGCTGGTTGACAAACCAGGACCCGATCCAGGCCCCCGAGATGTTGTTGGTCAGGAAATAATCCGTCACACCGGCCCAGCCAACAGTGTAATCTTCGGTGATGCCCGACCAGGACATGCCGTCCAGCTCGCCGGTCTGCACGGCAACTTCAGCGTCTTCATACGGAATGGAAACCGACACGACGCCGAATTTTGACAGGAACCGACCCGCCGTCGGGAAGGTATACAGCCGCAACCCGTCCAGATCGGCGACCGAGGTGATTTCCTTTTTGGTGTTGAAGTTGCAGGGATCCTGACCCGCCGCCGAGATCCAGGAAACGCCGACTTTCTCGTATTCTGAGCGCCATATATCCGCCAGCCCGTACTGGTTGAACAGCACCGGAACGTCGAGAATATGCTTGGTCGCGAACGGGAAATAGCCGCCGAACTGGCGCAGCGGTGTGGGCGAGGCCATCGAGTCGTCGTCGGAATGAACGCCGTCGATGGTGCCGCGCTGCAGGGCCTGAAACAGTTCGCCCGTCGGCACGATCTGATCGGCATAGAACAGTTCGACCTCCATTTCGCCATTGGCCGCAGCATTGATGTAGTCGATCACCGGTTTGGTCACATGCTCGCCCAGGGCGGCACCCGCATAGGTTTGAAAACGCCATTTGATCGGGGCCTGGGCCTTGACGATGGCGGGGGTGGCCAGGGTCGCGGCCCCGGCCAGACCGGCTGATCTCAGGAATGTACGTCTGGTTGTCATGGTTTTCTCCTCGTGCTGGGATTTTCATGTTTCGCTCCGTTGACGGAGTTCTCGGGTTTAGTTTCCATATATCAGATCCGGCAGCCAGAGCGCGATCTGCGGAAAAACCATCACCGTTATCAGCGCCAGGGCCATGACAAAGACAAAGGGGCCGATAGACCGGTAGATGTCTTGTATCGTGATCTCGGGTGGGGCCATGGCCCGCATCAGGAACAGGTTGTATCCGAACGGCGGCGTCATATAGGCGATCTGGCAGGTGATGGTATATAGCACCCCGTACCAGATCAGGTCGAATCCCAGCGCCCCCACCAGCGGTACATACAGCGGCGCCACGATCACCAGCATGGCGGTGTCGTCCAGAAACGTGCCCATCAGCAAAAAGCTGAGTTGCATCAGGATCAGGATGACCCACGGCGACAGCCCCATCCGTTCGGTGAACAGATCTTCGATAGCCTTGACCGCGCCCAGCCCGTCAAACACCGCGCCAAAAGCCAGCGCCGCCAGGATGATCCACATGAACATGCAGGAGATGCCCAGCGTATTGCGCACCGAGTTCTCAAACACCTTCCGCGTCATCCGTCCCTTGAGCACCGCGGCCGCAAAGGCCGTCAGCGCCCCGATGGCCGAGCTTTCCACCAGCGAGGTCCAGCCGTTGACAAAAGGCACCATCATCATGGCGAAGATGCCCAGCGGCAGCAGACCGGCGCGCAGAAGGGCCAGTTTTTCGGCCATTGGAATGTCGCGTTCGGATGCATCCAGCGCGGGCCCCAGCGCCGGGTTAAGCCGGCAGCGGATGGCGATGTACAGGATGAACATGCCGGCCATCATCAACCCCGGCACCACCCCGGCCAGCCACAGCTGGCCCACCGGTTGGCGCGCGATCATTGCATAGAGCACCAGCACCACAGAGGGCGGCACCAGAATGCCCAGACTGGACCCGGCCTGTACCACGCCGGTGACCATGCGTTTGTCATACCCGCGTTTCAGCAGTTCCGGCAGCGCGATGGTGGCCCCGATGGCCATGCCCGCCACCGACAGGCCGTTCATGGCCGAGATCAGCACCATCAGGCCGATGGTGCCGATTGCCAATCCGCCGTTCAGCCCGCCCATCCAGACGTGGAACATCTTGTACAGATCGTCGGCGATCTTGGATTCGCTCAGCACGTAGCCCATGAAGATGAACATCGGCAGCGTCAGCAGCGGATACCACTTCATCAGCTTCATCGCCGCGGCGAAGCCCAGATCATATCCACCCCGGTCGCCCCACAGCAGCAGTGCGGCGACCACGGCGACAAACCCGATGGCCCCGAACACCCGCTGGCCGGTCAGCAGCATCAGCATCATGGACGAAAACATCAGGATGGCGATCAATTCATAGGACATCAGATGTCTTCACCTTTGAGGCGCAGGATGTCCTTGAACAGTTCGGACAGGGATTGCAGCAGCATCAGGAAGATGCCGATGCACATGATCACCTTGATCGGCCACAGATACGGCCGCCAGGCTGTCGGGCTGCGCTCGCCGCCGTATTTGAAGGAATAGATCGTACTGTCGATCCCACCCCACAGCAGGACCACAAGGTAGAAGATCAGGAACAGCACGGTGAAGGCGTCGGTCCAGGCCTTTCGACGCGGGCTCCATTCGCCATACAGCAAATCCATGCGCACATTCGCGCCCAGCTGAATCGAATAGGGACCGCCCAGGACGTAATAGGCCACCATGGCGAACTGGGCCATTTCCAGCGTCCACAGCGAGGGTAGGAAAAACGTCTTGGATACCGAGGACCAGATCAGGATGCCCATCATCACGAAAATGCCATACATCACGATCCGACCCAGCCGGTAGTTCACGGCGTCGATGGTGCGGGTATAACCTTTGAGAATCCGGATCATGCGTTGGCCTGCAACGTCAGCGGCGTGTTCAGGCTCTTGGTCGCGTCGGCGATCCATCGTGCCAGCAGGGCTGCAATATCGGCCTGCGATGCGGCGTCGGCAATCAGATCGTTGCGGATTTCCAGCATGATGTTCAGCGCGCCGATCGGCAAAGCATAGCGGCGCAGGGTGTGGGTGACGCCATGCCGGGGGCCGTAGGGGTCGTTCAGGGCGACCGTCAGATCGGTATGGGCTTTGGCGCGCTCCAGCATCGCGCGGGCCAGCCTGTCATCGGTGTCATGCAGCAGCCCGATCTGAACCGGGCGCGAAACGCCCAGATAGACCGGCGTGAAACTGTGCACGGTGATCAGGACGGGCAGAGCGGAAAAGCGCGCCCTGGCTTCGCTCAGCCCGTCGCGAAATGCGTCATGGATGCCTTGCACCCGTGCGGCGCGGTCCGTTTCGCTGAGCTCCCGATTGCCCGGAACCGGGTGGTTTTCGCTGCTTTGGGGGATGGCGTCGGGGGCCTCGGGCGGGCGGTTGCAGTCAAACAGCAAGCGTGACAGCCCGCCAGCCACCAGCGGCGCATCAAAAGCGGCGCTCAGATGCTGGGCCACGGGCAGCGCGCCGGGATCCCAGGCGATATGGCTGCGCAGCAATTCGGGGGTCAGGCCCAGGTTGCCATAGGTGCCGGGGATGGAACGGCTGGCGTGTTCGCACACGATCAGCGCGCCGCCACGTCCGCCGCGATTGTGAACCCTTACCGCCGGGTCTGTGTTGCCGTCCGTTTCAGACATGTTCTTTTCGAGTCACCCAACCCTGTCCTGAACAGAGTTCTTCACCGGCGGCGCCGTGTCAATCAAACTCTGAAAATATTTCTTCACGTCCAGGGCACCTGGAGGTAATGTAAACAAAACGGGAGTCGGGCGTGACGGAAACATCGGAAACCATTGCCGAACGGTTGCAGCATGCCTTTGATTCGCTGACCCGCGCCGAGCGGCAATTGACGGATTCACTGCTGCAGAATTATCCGGTGTCGGGTCTGTCTTCGATCACCCGGGTGGCGCAGAATGCCGAGGTGTCCACACCAACCGTGGTGCGCATGGTGCAAAAACTGGGGTTTTCGGGTTTCCCCGCCTTTCAGGCCGCGTTGCGCGACGAGTTGGAAGCCAAGATTTCGGATCCGATCAGCAAACGCAACACCTGGGCAGACAATGCCCCGGAGGCCCATATCCTGAACCGGTTCACCGATGCGGTGATCGGCAATATCCGCCAGACGCTGACGCAGATCGATCTTGAGACGTTCGAACGGTGCTGCGCCCTGTTGGCCGACCCGGCCCGCCGGGTTTATGTGGTTGGGGGGCGGATCACCCGGTCGCTGGCCGAACATTTCTTTCTGCACATGCAGGTGCTGCGCGCGGATGTGACCCATATTCAGTCGATCTCGAACGCTTGGCCGCATTATCTGCTGGACGTCAAGGCCGGCGATGTGGTTGTGATATTCGATGTTCGCCGGTACGAGAATTCGACGCTGAAGCTGGCGGAAATGGCCCGTGAACGCGGCGCGCAGATCGTGCTGTTCACCGACCAATGGCGCTCGCCGGTGCATGAGCTGGCCGATTGTACCTTTAGCGGGCGGATCGTGGTGCCATCGGCGTGGGATTCCTCGGTGACGTTGATGCTGCTGTTGGAAACCGTGATCGCGGATGTGCAGGAACGCACCTGGGATGTGACCCGCGACCGCATGGAGGCGCTGGAAGAGATGTTCGACCGCACCCGGTTCTTCCGCAAGTTCACGTAGCGAAAGGGGTGCAGCAAAATATTGACAGGGCGCGACAATTGCGCCTTGTTTGACCAAAGGATCAAAAACAAGGGTAGAGCGGGGGCAACCCGTCGCAAAACCGTTGCACGACACTGGCAGGTGTCGAGCCGTTATTTCAAAGATAAAACAGGGGTATGACATGAAAAACTCTCTTATGAACGGGACCGTCGGAACCGGCGTGGCGTTGTCGCTGGGTTTGCTGGCACACGGGGCGGCGGCGGAAAACCTGCGGTTGCTGACCTGGGGCGGCTACGCGCCCGAGAACGTCATCGAGATGTTCGAGGCGGAGACCGGCCACACGGTCGAGGTGACCAAATCCAACAATGAAGAAATGATTGCCAAGCTGCGCGCCACCGGCGGCGGCGGGTTCGATCTGGCCCAGCCCAGCCAGGATCGGATTGCCGGACCGCAGGCCGAATTCGGCATCTACAAACCCATCGACCTGGACCGCATCGACAGCGCGCAGTTCATCGGTTCGATGCTGGCGGCGACCAAGGCCAACACCACCGTGGACGGCGAGGTTTACGGCGTGCCGCATGTCTGGGGCACCAGCGGGCTGGTTCTGGATACGGCCAAGGCGGGCATGGTCAAGGATTACACCGATCTGTGCGGTGCCGACACGGCGGGCAAGGTATCGTATCGTCTGAAGCGCCCGACTTTGATCGGCTTTGCCTTTTCGATGGGCATGGACCCGTTTGCCGCCTATGGCGATCCGGCGGCCTATACCGAGATCATGGAGCAGGTCGAAGCCAAGCTGATCGAATGCAAGCCGAACGTCAAAACCTATTGGGGCGGTGGCGACGAGCTGATGGGCCTGTTGCGCTCGGGCGAAGTGGTCGCGTCGATGGCGTGGGACACTGGCGGATGGAAGCTGAACGCGGATAATGCCGATATCACCTTTGTCGCTCCGGCGGCCGGCGCATTGGGTTGGATCGATACGTTTGCGCTGCCCGCGAAGGGCAAGGCGGACGATGCCGCCTATGACTGGATCAATTTCGTGATGCGTCCCGAAGTGTCGGCGCTGATCACTGAATCCTCCGGCCAGTTCACAGCGTCGCAGGGCGCGGATGAATTTGCCTCGGACGAGCTGAAAGCCCGTTTCCAGGCCAGCTTTCCGCCCGAAGCGATCGACAACATCAAGTGGTATCCGCCGGTTCCCGCCGGGCTGGAAGCCATCGAAGGCGGCGTTCTGGACCGGGTCAAAGCGGCCAACTGAGCGTTGAAAATGCAATGCGGCACCTGCAGCCCTGCGGGTGCCGCTTTCTTTGGGGCAAGCGAAATACCATGACCACCGATCTGGACTGTAACAATCTTACCAAGCGTTTTGGCGACACCACGGCGGTGCGGGACGTGTCGTTTTCGGTCCAGCAGGGCTCGTTCTTTTCCATCCTTGGCCCGTCGGGCTGTGGCAAGACCACGATCATGCGGATGGTCGCCGGGTTTCTGGAGCCCACCAGCGGCGATATCCGGATCAAGGGCAAGTCGATGCTGAACGTGCCGCCCAACAAGCGCCCGGTGAACATGGTGTTTCAGCATCTGGCGTTGTTCCCGATGATGAACATTGCCGACAACATCGGCTATGGTCTGCGCCGCGCCGGCATGGCCAAACCCGACATCGCGCGCAAGGTCGGCGAGGTGCTGGAGCGGATCGGTCTGCCGGGCATCGAACATCGCAAGATTGATGAACTGTCCGGCGGTCAGAAACAGCGTGTTGCCATCGCCCGCTGCATGGTTCTGGAACCGGATGTGTTGTTGCTGGACGAGCCGCTGGGCGCGCTGGACCTGAAATTGCGCGAGCATATGAAGATCGAGCTCAAGGCGTTGCAGGCTGCGTTCGACACCACCTTTGTCTATATCACCCACGACCAGTCCGAGGCGCTGGTGATGTCGGACCAGATCGCGGTGATGAATGGCGGCGTTTTCGAACAGGTCGGTGCGGCACGGGATCTGTATTACCGCCCAGACACCGCGTTTGTTGCCGGGTTTGTCGGCGACAGCAACCGCTGGCGTGGAACCGTCGAACAGGCCGAAGGCGAGCGCATCGCGCTGCGCACCGCCGAAGGGTTGCTGATCACCAGTGCGACGCAGGGCCGTGGGCTGGTTCTGGGGCAGGGCGCCGAGATTTTCCTGCGCCCCGAAGCCATCCGGGTTGCGCATGACGCCGCCGATCTGGCGCAATTTGACAATCGGGTCAGCGGCGTTGTCAGCAGCCTGCTGTTCAACGGGGCCGCCAGCCGCATCCTTGTGCGCGACGAGGTGGGCGAGGAAATCGAGGTCACGCTGCCGCAGTCGGGCGAATTTGCCAACCTGACCAAAGGCGCGCCGGTGCATATCGGTTGGGCGGGCGATCAGACCACCTGTTTCGCGGACCGGGGCTAGACGATGCGCAATCAGGCAAGACTGGGGTTCTATCTGTTGCTGACGCCGCTGTTGCTGTGGCTGATCCTGCTGATCGTCATCCCCCATATCGACATGGCGCTGTTGTCGCTGCGCGAACGGGTGGGCGTTGGGAAATATGCCACCAGCATGGCCAATTATGGTACGTTTTTTGGCGAACCTCTGTATATGTGGACCTTTCTGCGCACGGCGATGATGTCGGTTCTGGCCACCCTGATCACCCTGATCATCGCCTTTCCGGTGTCCTATTACATCGCCAAGATGGCCAGGGGGCGCACCCAATCGGCGCTGTTCCTGCTGTGTCTGGTGCCGTTCTGGGTGTCCGAACTGGTGCGCACCTTTGGCTGGATGATCCTGTTGCGCGAAACCGGTCTGTTCTCGACCCTGCTGCAATGGGCCGGGCTGGTCGATGGGCCGGTCGAGATGCTGTATAACGACGCGGCGATGATGGTCGGGCTGGTCTATACTTCGATGTTGTTCATGGTGGTGCCGTTGGTGACCACACTTGAAAGCCTGGACGACGCGGTAATCGAGGCGGGGTACGATCTGGGGGGCTCGGGTTTCAGCGTGTTGCGTGAAATCGTCATTCCCCACGCCATGCCGGGCATCGTGTCGGGCAGTATCGTGGTGTTCATGCTGAGCCTTGGCAACTATCTGACCCCGACCATGCTGGGCGGCAAGGACAGCCTGTGGTTCACCGAACTGATCTATTCGCAGTTCATCGTGCGCTTTAACTGGGAACTGGGGGCGGCGTTTGGTTTCATGCTGTTGATCCTCTCGTCTGTCATCGTCTGGGGCACCCTGCGCCTGACCGGGCAAACGCTTGAAAAGACGATGGGCTAGGCGATGATACCTTCGATCCCCCAATCCCGCATGATCCGCACGGCCTATACCGCCTATATCGTGCTGTTCTTTCTGTACCTCGCTTTGCCCCTGGCGGTGGTGGCGGCCTTTGCCTTTAACGACAGCCAGTTCCCGTCGCTGCCCTGGGAGGGGTTTACCTGGAACTGGTTCTTTGGCGAAGAACGCCCGATGATCGGGGTGTTTCACGAACGTGGCATCCTGCGTGCCATTGGGACGTCGGCCTTTGTCGGGGCCAGCGTGGCGGCATTGTCGGTGGCTGTGGGCACATCCAACGCGTTTCTGTTCAACCGCTATCAGTTTCGGGGCCGCGGGGTGTTGTATGTGCTGATGCTGTTGCCGCTGGTCATACCGGGTATCGTGCTGGGCATTTCCATCCTGGTGTTTTCCTCGTCCGTGGCCAACGGGCTGTGGGATTCGGTGAAATACGACGCCGAAATCCTGCGTCCCGGTCTGGTGCTGGTGGTGTTGGGGCAGTTTTCCTTTATCACCACGATCACCACCCTGGTGATTTCCGCCCGGTTGCAGAAATTCGACAGGACCCTGGAAGAGGCGGCGCTGAATCTGGGAGCCGATCGGCTGACGGCGGTGCGCACCGTCACGTTGCCGTATCTGATGCCGGCGATGATTGGCGCGGTGGTGGTGGCGTTCCTGATGAGTTTCGAGAATTTCAACACCACCCTGATGCTGGTCGGTTCGGATGCACCGTTGACCATTGCCATGTTTGATCGGCTGAAAGAGGGCTCGACGCCGCTGTTGAACGCGGTTTCGCTGCTGCTGATGCTGGGCTCGTCGCTGTTGGCGCTGGTAATGATCGCCTTTCAGCGCAAGGCCTGATCCCGGCAGGGGCGTAATGACGTTGACAGGCTGGGTGCCACCGGGAACACTGGCCCGTGGGGGCTGCGGGTGTCATCTGTTCTTTTCATTCAAGGCCCATAGCTGGCGGAAATTTCGGGAGAACCTTCATGTTTACACGATTCAACACCGGCGCGGCCGCTTTGGCAGCAGTGGCGCTGTCCGGTACGCTGGCTGCGCAAACCGCCTGGGCCGAAAACGCGGTCTCGATCGGGTTCCAACAGGAACCGACCACGCTGGATCCGACCAGCGACGCCACAGCGGCCATCGACGGGATCGTCACCCATAACGTTCTGGAATCGCTGACCACCGTGAACGAGGCGGGCGAGGTGTTCCCGGATCTGGCGGAAAGCTGGACCATTTCCGACGATGGGCTGACCTATGTTTTCACGTTGCGCCAGGGGGTGAAATATCATGACGGCACCGATTTTGACGCCGAGGATGTGAAATTTTCATATGACCGGGCGATGGCCGAGGACAGTGAAAACCCGACCAAGGACATTTTCAAGCCAATTGCCGCGGTCGAGATCACTGGCCCGCACGAAATCACCATGAAGCTGAACAACAAGGACGCGTTCTTTCTGTTCAATATCGCACGCGGGGATGCATCCATCGTGGCCCCCGAAAGCGTCGATGCCAACAAGACCGCGCCCATCGGGACCGGCCCCTACAGGTTCGATGGATGGACCCGCGGCGACCGCCTGACGCTGGTCAAGAACCCGGATCATCGCGATGCGGACAAGGTCGCGATGGACAAGGTCACGTTCCGGTTTATCTCGGACCCGGCAGCGGCCAGCGCGGCCCTTCTGGCGGGCGAGCTGGATGCATTTCCGGGCTTTCCGGCACCCGAGATGCTGCCGCAGTTCGAGGCCGATCCGCGCTTTGTCGTGGTCGTCGGCAGCACCGAAGGCGAAGTGATCCTGGCGATGAACAATGCCAAGCCGCCATTTGACAATCTGCAGGTGCGTCGTGCCATCAGCCATGCCATCGACCGTGGGGCAATCATAGACGGCGCGATGTACGGCCGCGCCACCCCGATTGGCAGTTTCTATCCGCCGCATGGACCGGCCTATGTGGACCTGACCGGACAATATCCGCATGATGTGGCCAAGGCGCGCGAAATGTTTGAGGCCGAAGGGGTTTCCGGATCAACCATGACCCTGCGGGTGCCGCCGTTTCCCTATGCAATGCGCTCGGCGGAGATCATTCAGGCGCAACTGGCCGAGGCCGGGATCGACGCCAAAGTGGAAAATGTCGAATGGGGATTCTGGCTGGACGAGATCTATAAAAAGCAGAACTACGACATGACGATCATCGCCCACACCAGCCCCAACGACATGCGAAATTTCGCGCGGGGAAAGTCGTATTTCTATGGTTTCGAGGACCCGGAATTCACCGCGCTTTGGGACAGCATCAGCACCGAGGCGGATGATGCCAAGCGTACGTCGTTGTTGCAGGATGGACAGAAATATCTGGCCGAGAACGCGATCCACGGGTTTCTGTTCCAACTGCCGCAACTGGGCGTCTACGATGCCCGGCTGCAAGGCTATTGGAGCTCGTCACCGGTGCTGTTCGAGCCGCTGTCGAACCTGTCCTGGACCCAATAGGGTTAAACTGTTCCGTGGCGGGTAAATGAATGAGCTATTTTCTGGCCCGCCGCATCGCCGGATTCGTTCTGACCCTGTGGGCCGTGTCCATTGTGGTCTTTGCGGTGATGAACGTACTGCCGGGCGATCCGGCGCTGACCATTCTGGGGCTGGACAGCACCGACGAGGCGCGTGCCGCGCTGCGCGAACGTCTGGGGCTGGACGCGCCGGTGGTGCAGCGATACCTGGCCTGGGTCGGCGGGGCGCTGCGGGGCGATTTGGGGCAAAGCTATTCCTTTGGGGTGGCGGTGTCCGGCTTGATCGCCGAGCGTCTGCCCCTGACCGTATCGCTGGCGATTTCGGGGATGACCCTGACCGTCTGTCTGGCGCTGGTGATGGGGCTGACGGCGGCGGCACGGCATGGGCGGGCCGGGGATTGGGCGATCATGCTGTTTTCGCAGTTGGGCATCGCGGTGCCGGTCTTTTGGTTGTCGATGTTGCTGGTCCTGCTGTTTGCGGTGAAATTGCGCTGGCTGCCACCGGGCGGCTTTCCCGGATGGAGCGATCCGGTGGCGGCGGCGCGCGCGCTGGTGCTGCCCACCGTGGCGCTGGCATTGGTACAATCCGCCGTATTGGCGCGGGTTACTCGCTCTGCCGCCTTGGAGGTCATGCGGCTGGATTTCGTGCGCACCGCGCGGGCCAGCGGGTTTGCGCCCGGTCATATCATGTGGCGGCATGTGCTGCCCAATGCGCTGGTGCCGATCGTCACCATTGTCGGGTTGCAATTTGCCGGGCTGGTCACCGGCACCATTGTGATCGAGAACGTGTTCTATCTGCCGGGGCTTGGCCGGTTGCTGTTTCAATCCATCGCCAACCGTGATCTGGTCACGGTGCAGGCGCTGGTGATGTTGTTTGCCGCCATCGTGGTGACGGCGAATTTTCTGGTCGATATCGCCTATGTGCTGATCGATCCCCGGCTCAGGGCAGGACGCGCATGAACGCCCGGTTGCCTGTCAATATCCTGATCGGCGCGGCGCTGGTGGCGGTGGTCATGTTCGCAGCATTGCTGTCGGCGATCTGGACCCCCTATCCCTATGCGGGGATCGACGTGGCCAACAAGTTTGCTGCACCCAGCGGGGCGCATTGGCTGGGCACCGATCAACTGGGCCGGGATCTTGTATCACAACTGATGGCAGCGGCGGGCAATTCGATGGGGGTTGCGGTTGTGGCCGTGGGCATCGGCTGCAGTATCGGGACCGCCCTTGGTCTGCTGGCGGCGGCCAAGGGCGGTTGGATAGAAGAGCTGATCATGCGTCTGTCGGACCTTGGCTTTGCCTTTCCGGCACTGCTGTTCGCGATCATGCTGGCGGCAGCCTTTGGGCCGTCTCTATCGATGGTCGTCATTGCCATCGCCTTTATCAATATTCCTACCTTTGCCCGCGTCACACGCGCCGCCGCCAACCAGATCTGGCGACGGGAATATGTCTTTGCCGCCCGCGCCGCCGGGATGAGTACATTCGCTATTTCACGCGATCACATCCTGCCCAACATCGCAGCCCCTGTCATCGTGCAAGCAACCATTGAATTTGCCGTCGCGATCCTGGTCGAGGCGGCGCTGTCCTATCTTGGTCTTGGCGCGCAACCGCCTGAACCCAGTTGGGGCCGGATGCTGGCCGAGGCGCAAACCCTGATGTATCTGGCACCGCAGCTGGCCGTGTGGCCAGGGTTATGTATCGTCACGGCAGTGCTGGGCTTTGGCCTGCTGGGCGACGGGCTGCGTGACATCAGCGATCCGCGGCTCGCGCGGCGGAGACCGGCATGATCGCGCTTCACAATCTGACGGTGCGCACGACCGGGGGCCACGTCGCGGTGCGCGGAGCCGATCTGGCGATTCAGCCGGGTCAGCGGCTGGGGGTCGTCGGGGAAAGCGGGTCGGGCAAGACGCTGCTGGCCCTGTCGATGATCGGGATGGTGCCCGAGGGTCTGCAAGTGGATGGGCAGGTTCTGGTGAAGGGCGAAACCATTGCCGCAGATGATGAACGCGCCTGGCGACGCCACCGCGCGCGGACCATGGCGATGATCTTTCAGGAGCCGATGGCGGCGCTTAACCCGCTGGTCCGGGTTGGCGATACCGTGGCCGAACCGCTGCGTCTGCATCTGGGGCTTGACCGTGCGGCGGCCCGCAAGCGGGCGCTGGACCTGTTTGAGGAAACCGGCATCCCGCAAGCTCGCCGCCGACTGGGCCAGTATCCGCACGAACTGTCCGGCGGTCAGCGCCAAAGGGTGCTGATTGCGCTGGCGCTGGCCTGCGATCCGGATCTGCTGATTGCGGATGAACCGACCACGGCGCTGGATGCCCAGGTGGCGTTGCGGATTACCGATCTGCTGGTGCGGCTGTCACAGGACCGGCAGATGGCGCTGATGTTCATCAGTCACGATCTGGCGGCGGTCAGCCGCACCACCCATGACATCGTGGTGATGTATGGCGGCGATATCGTGGAACGTGGGCAGACGGTGCGGGTGCTGTCCGATCCGGCGCACCCCTATACCCAGGGGTTGTTGGCGGCCCGTCCCTCGCTGATGCACCGCGAACGCCGGTTGCCAACCATTCCCGGCACCGTGCCGCAACTATTCGCGTTGCCACCCGGTTGCCGCTTTGCGGGGCGCTGTGCGCGGGAGTTACCCCAGTGTGTCGGCACGCGCCCGCCCGTCGTGGCAACGCCAACCGGGCAGGCGGCGTGCCACTTGCCGGGGGCAGGGCAGACATGAGCGATGACCTGCTGAGCGTTCAGGGCGTCACGCGACGCTATGTTCTGCCGCGTCGCACGCTGTTGTCCACGCCGCCGGTGCTGGCCGCCGTTGAGAATGTCGGTTTCGAACTGTCAGCGGGGCAGACCCTGGGTATTGTCGGGGAAAGCGGGTCGGGCAAATCGACCCTGGCGCGGATGGTGATGGGATTTGAGCGCCCCGATACCGGGAAGATCCTGTTTAAGGGCCGGGATATCCACGGTCTTTCGACCGGTGATCTGCGCCGGGCGCGGCGCAATTTCCAGATGGTGTTTCAGGATCCGTTCGGCTCGCTCGACCCGCGCCGCCGGGTGGGATGGTCGATTGCCGAACCGCTGCGGGCAATGGGCGAGACCGACAATGACAACCGTGTCGGTCGGGCGCTGGAGCAGGTCGGACTGCAGGCGTCCCAGGCCGGGCGGTTCCCGCATGAATTTTCCGGAGGCCAGCGTCAGCGCATCGCCATCGCGCGGGCGATCATCACGCGGCCGTCGCTGTTGGTCGCGGACGAAGCGGTGTCGGCGCTGGATGTGTCGGTTCAGGCGCAGATCCTGAACCTGCTGATGGATCTGCAGGATGACCTGGGCCTGGCCATGCTGTTTATCAGCCACGATCTGGCGGTGGTCTCGAGCATCTGCGACACCCTGCTGGTGATGCAGGCGGGACAGGTTCTGGAAGCCGGTACTGTGAACGATGTTTTGGGCGCGCCAAAGCATGACTATACCCGCGCGCTGCTGGCTGCGGCCCGCGTTGGCGGGGTTGCGTCGCCATGACCCGTTTCATTCATCTGACCGACCTGCACCTGTCGCATCCCGATCTGCGGGATGCGCATCTGTATTCGGATACCGGTGCCACGATGGCCGAAGTTCTGGACCGGATCCGCGCGCTGGATCCGGCCCCGGATTTTGTCGTGCTGTCGGGCGATCTGACCAATCAGGGAGATACAGCCAGCTATGGCATGCTGCACGACATGCTGGCAGATCTGCCAATGCCGGTGGTTCCGGCGCTTGGCAATCATGACACCCGCGCCGGGTTTCGGGCGGTGTTCGACGGGTTCGGCGCCGACCCCGATCGGCCATTGTTTTATCATCGGGTTCTGGCCGGGTTGCACGTGATCGTTCTGGACAGCTTGATCCCCGGACGGGTCAGTGGCGCCATCGACCCAGAGCAGTTTGCCGCGCTGAAAACCGCGCTGGACCTGCAGGCCGGCCTGCCGCGCGTGCTGGTGTGCCACCATCCGCCCCATACGGATGGGACGCTGCCGTGGGAAGGGTTGAATTCTGCGGATAGCGCCCGGTTGGCGGCGACGGTGCAGGGACAGAATGTGGTCGCGATCCTGTCGGGGCATGTTCACATGAACCGTGTGCGGTTGTGGAACGGTATACCCGTGATTGTGAACACGGGTCTGCATGCTACGGTGGATGTGCTGGACCCGTGCGACATGGCGATTGAGGAAGGAACAGGTTTTGCCGATTGCCGCTTTGCCGCCGATGGGTTGCAGATCACCTTTGTACCGCATGCGCCCAAACGGCGGGTGCTGGGTCGCATCGGGGCCACGGTCTTGCAGGGTTTTACCTGACCTGGGTTGTATCCGGGGCAGATGTACGCCGGAGGGCCGGGCGACAAACGAGAAACCGTTTGCGGCGGCGCAGGAAAACATTGCCATCGCGGCGGATCCGCGCGCAAATCGACGGCACCAGACCGTTTGTGTCGGCGTCAAAGGCGCGAACCGGCGGTTTCCAACATAATACGGAAGGACACAGGGATGAAACGACGCGATTTCTTGACAACGGGTGCTGTGGGTGTGACGGCCAGCGCCATGGCGGCACCGGCCATTGCGCAGGACGTGCGGCAATGGAAAATGGTGACCGCCTGGCCCAAGAACCTTCCCGGACCGGGCGTGGCGGCGCAGATGCTGGCCGACCGGATCACCACGCTGTCGGGCGGCCGGATCGAGGTAAAGCTGTACGCGGCGGGCGAAATTGTACCGGGTCCGGGTGTGTTCGACGCGGTGTCCGAAGGCACGGCTGAATTGTACCATGCGGTCCCGGCCTATTGGGGATCGAAATCCAAGGGCATCCTGCTGTTCGGCTCGCAACCTTTTGGACTGCGCGCGGATGAACAGGTGGGCTGGCTGACCCATGGCGGCGGCGGTGCGCTGTATGACGAGATGTATGGCCGGTTCGGGATCAAGCCGTTCCTGTGCGGTAACTCGGGTCCGCAATGGGCCGGTTGGTTCCGTAACGAAATCACCTCGGTCGAGGATCTCAAGGGGCTGAAATTCCGTACCACCGGGCTGGCGTCGGAAATGGCGACGAAACTGGGCATGGCGGCACAGGCCATGGGCGGGCCGCCGATGTTTCAGGCTTTGCAGACCGGTGCATTGGACGCGGGCGAGTTCATCGGACCGTGGACGGACAGCGCGCTGGGGTATTACCAGGTGGCGAAATATTATTATTGGCCCGGCGTGGGAGAACCGTCCTCGGCCGAGGAATGCGGGGTCAACGCGGCGGTCTATGCCGAACTGCCGGACGATCTGAAACAGGTGGTCAGCTTTGCCTGCGAAAGCCTGTATAACCCGGTCTGGACCGAATACACCACCAGGCACGCCCAGGCGTTGCAGTCGCTGGTGTCCGAGCACGACGTTCAGGTGCGCAAGCTGCCCGACGATGTGATTGCGGCGATGGGCGTGGCCGCAGGCGAAGTCATCGAGGATCTGCGCGCCGACGAGGACGAGCTGGTGCGCCGCATCACCGAAAGCTTCATCGCCTATCGCGATCTGGTTGGCGGTTACATGACCTATGCAGACAATGGCCAGATGAACGCCCGCGCTTCGGTTCTGGGGTACTGACCGGGTGCTGCGGCTGGCTGAGAGTCTGGATGCGGTCAGCCGCGGTATCGCCAGCGTCATTCGCTGGTTTGCTCTGGCTATGGTGCTGATACAGTTCGGTATCGTGGTCGGGCGCTATGTCTTCGGGGTGAACTCGATCGCGGTGCAGGAAGGTGTTCTGTATCTGCATGCCGCGCTGTTCATGCTGGGGGCCGGATACACGTTGTTGATGGACAAACACGTGCGCGTGGACATTTTTTATGCCCGTGCCGATGCGGCAACGCGGCGGCGGATCGATATTTTCGGGCATCTGTTCCTGCTGATCCCATCGATGCTGGTGCTGCTGTACTGGTCCTGGCCATCGGTGCGCAATTCCTGGGCAATCCTTGAGGGGCCGATTTCGGTGGGCGGAATCGAGGCGGTATTCCTGATGAAATCACTGATCCCCGCCTTTTGCGTCCTGCTGATCCTGCAATCGCTGTCCTGTCTTGCCCGCTCGTTCGTCGAGGCGCGCCGGACATGAGCGCATGGCTGGACCTGATCATGTTTGGCGCATTGTTCGCGGTGATCCTGCTGGGTTTTCCGGTGGCGTTTTCGATTGCCGGGACCGCCGTCATCTTTGCCTTTCTGGGCCAGGCTACGGGCGCGATGGACATCACTCTGATGGGCGCGCTGGGACAGCGGGTGTTCGGGCTGTTGTCAAATCAGGTTCTGATCGCGATCCCGCTGTTCGTTCTGATGGGCGCGGTGCTGGAGAAAAGCAACATCGCCGAGGAACTGCTGGACATGATGGGCCGCCTGTTCGGGCGGGTGCGCGGCGGGCTGGGCGTCTCGGTGGTGCTGGTGGGGGCCCTGCTGGCGGCCTCGACCGGGATTGTCGGGGCCACCGTTGTCGCAATGGGGCTGATCGCGCTGCCGGGGATGTTGCGTGCCGGGTACGATCCGCGCGTGGCCTGCGGGATTGTTTGCACCGCCGGGACATTGGGGCAGATCATTCCGCCTTCGACGCTGTTGATCATTCTGGCCGACGTGATGTCCAATGCCTATCAACAGGCGCAATATGAACAGGGCAAGTTCGCCGTTCAGGCACTGTCAGTCGGCCAGTTCTTTGCCGCCGCGCTGGGTCCCGGGCTGGTTCTGGTCGCGTTGTATCTGATCTATATCCTGATCCGGGGCTGGCTGCGACCCGACGATCTGCCGCCGTCGCCACCGGGGCTGGCGCGACCGAAAAGTGCAGAGGTGTTTGCCGCCGTGGTGCCACCGATCCTGTTGATCGTTGCGGTGCTGGGCGCGATTCTGGGCGGGGTCGCCACTCCGGTCGAGGCGGCCTCGGTCGGGGCTGTCGGGGCGTTGTTGCTGACCGGCTACCGGATGGGCAGCAACAAGGGGCTGGTGCTGGCGGGAACCGCTGCGCTGGTGCTGCTGGGCGTTTTGGCGGGGGTGTTTCCCGTGCGGCTGCAGCGCAGCGATCTGGATGGGGCGGATCGGGCGCTTGGGGCGTTTTATGTGGTGCTGACCGTGCTGGGTGGTGTGGCTGTGATCGGTGCGTTGCGTGCCGGCCTGCGAGGGCGCGTGGTGCAAGAGGCGCTGACCTCGACCCTGACCATGACCGCGATGATCTTTGCCACCATCCTGGCGGCCGGCATGTTTTCGTTGGTGTTCGTCGGCTTGGGCGGCGAAGAACGGGTGGCCGAAATTTTGGGAGCGATGCCCGGCGGCGCAACCGGCGCGTTGATCTTTGTGATGATCTTTATCTTCGTGCTGGGCTGTTTTCTGGATTTTGTGGAAATTTCGGTCATCGTGCTGCCGCTGGTGACGCCGCCGCTGATCCTGATGGGGCATGACCCGATCTGGCTGGGTATTCTGATTGCGATCAACCTGCAAACCAGCTTTCTGACCCCGCCGTTCGGGTTTTCGCTGTTCTATCTGCGGGGCGCGGCCCCGCCCGAGATCACCACCGGGCAGATCTATGCCGGGGTCGTGCCGTTTATCGGCTTGCAAGCGGTCGGTGTGATGCTGGTCTGGATGCTGCCGACGCTGGCCACATGGCTTCCGTCTGCGATCTTCTGAACCGGCGTGCGGCGATAGTTGATTGCCGGAGTATCTGACCTGGGATAGGTCTGCGGCATGTTGACAGCGAGGCGAGCCATGACACTTAGAGTTTATCTTTCCGGCGAAATCCACACCGATTGGCGTGAGCAGATCGTTGCCGGGGCCGAAGAACTGGATGTCACCTTTTGCGGCCCGGTGACCGATCACGGCGCAAGCGACGATTGCGGAGTGGCGATTTTGGGGGCCGAGCCGAACAAATACTGGCATGACCACAAGGGCGCGATGGTGAACGCAATCCGCACCCGCAAGGGGATTGCGGATGCGGATATCGTGGTGGTGCGGTTTGGCGACAAGTACAAGCAGTGGAATGCAGCTTTCGATGCCGGATATGCGGCTGCATTGGGAAAATCGATCATCGTTCTGAACCCGCCCGAGCATCAGCATGCACTCAAAGAGGTGCATGCCGCCGCCCTTGCGGTTGCCGAAGAGCCGCGGCAGGTGGTCGAGATTCTGCAATATGTTCTGAGCGGCGCGCTGCCCGGCTAGCGCGCCCCGGCCAGGTGGGGGTGTTTCCTGTTTCCTCCTGACGTCCGAATATGCCGAAAGACCGTTCAGGTCTCGTCATCGGCGCGGCATGTTCCGCGATCGTCGGCTCGTCGGTGGCGGATCTGGTCAATCCGATCATCGGGCTGTTTCTGGGCGGGATCGATTTCTCAGGTGAATATATCGTGCCGGGCGATGGCGAATACGGCTCGATCGTCGAAGCGGAAAACGCCCCGGAAGAACCAGTCGGGCCGGGCGAACTGGATGTGCTGGTCGAGATTCGCGATGCGCTGACGAAGTAACAAGATCACTCACGCGATTAGAAAGGGCTTGCCACTGGCAGGTCCTTTTCTGTTAACAAACTCAGGTAATGTTAATTTCGATCTGAGGTGTGAAGACGTGGAACAACTCCTGGAAGAGGCGGGCGAATACGCGCCGCTGATTATCAACGGCATCAAAGCTCTGGCGGTGCTGATCGTCGGCTGGATAGTGGCGGGCACGCTGTCCGGCTTCGTGCGTCGGCGGGTCAACTCGAATCCGAAGATCGACAAGACCCTGGGCAATTTCGCGGCAAGCGTCGTTCGCTGGGTGATCCTGTTGATCGTCCTGGTTGCGGTGCTGGGGCTGTTCGGGATCGAGGCCACCAGCCTTGTTGCCATGCTGGGCGCCGCGACGCTGGCCATCGGTCTGGCGCTGCAGGGTACGCTGAGCGATCTGGCGGCGGGTTTCATGCTGATTCTGTTCCGGCCCTACAAGTTGGGCCAATACGTCGACATCGGCGGCACCTCGGGTACGGTGGTCGATCTGAACCTGTTCTTTACCGAATTGTCGACCCCGGACAATGTGCAGATCATCGTGCCTAACGGTCAGGCCTGGGGATCGATCATCCGGAACTTCTCGCATCACGATACCCGCCGGGTCGATCTGGTGTTCGGGATCGACTATGGCGATGACGCCGACAAGGCGATGCAGATCATTCTGGATCGGGCGGAGGCCGATGGCCGGGTTCTGAAAGACCCGGAACCCTGGGTGCGGGTCACCAATCTGGGTGACAGCTCGGTCGATCTGACCGCCCGCTTGTGGTGTCAGGCGGGGGATTACTGGGATCTGAAGTTCGCGCTGACAAAGGCGATCAAAGAGGCGTTCGATGCGGCCGATATCTCGATTCCCTATCCCCATTCGGTCGAGATTCAAAGGGCCGGTTGACCGGAGAGACGGAAAACAGGGCCGGGCGCATCATGTGCCCGGCCCTGACCTTTAGCCGCGAACCAGGTCTGCGGCGGACACGACGCCCAGACCCAGCGCCTCGCCGACGGCGGCATAGGTCAGTTGCCCGTCATGCACGTTCAGGCCGGCCAACAGATGCGGATCGTCCGCACATGCCTTTTTCCAGCCTTTGTCGGCCAGCGCCAACATAAAGGGCAGGGTGGCATTGCCCAGGGCGATGGTCGAGGTCCGGGCCACAGCGCCAGGCATGTTCGCGACGCAATAGTGCATGATCCCATCCACCTCGTAGATCGGATCGCCATGGGTGGTTGCGCGCGAGGTTTCGAAACAGCCCCCCTGATCGATGGCCACATCCACCAGAACGGCGCCGGGTTTCATCGTCGACAACTGTGCACGGGTCACCAGCTTGGGCGCGGCAGCACCGGGGATCAGCACAGCGCCAATCACCATATCCGCCTGCGGCAGCAATTCCGCCATCAGCCCGGCGGTGGAATAGCCGGTATTGAAATCATGGCCGAATACGTCATCCAGATACCGTAACCGGTTCAGCGAACGGTCCAGAACGGTGACCTCCGCGCCCATCCCGGCAGCGATACGCGCGGCATGGGTGCCGACCACGCCGCCACCGATGACGATGACACGGGCCGGGCCGACACCCGGCACACCGCCCATCAGCACGCCGCGACCGCCATTGGCCTTTTGCAGGGCCCAGGCACCGACCTGTGGTGCCAGCCTGCCGGCGACCTCGGACATCGGCGCCAACAGTGGCAACCCGCCCTCGCGGTCGGTCACGGTTTCATAAGCGACGGCCGTACATCCACTGGCCAACAGATCGTGGGTCTGGTCCGGGTCCGGAGCCAGGTGAAGATAGGTGAACAGAAGCTGGTCCCGCCGCAACATCTTGCGCTCGGTGGGCTGGGGTTCCTTGACCTTGACAATCATGTCGGCGCTGGCGAAAATCTCGTCTGCGGCGGCGATGATACGTGCACCCGTCTCGACATAGACGTCATCGTCAAAGCCTGAACCGACCCCTGCGCCGGTCTCGATCAGCACCTCGTGGCCGTGGGCGATAGCCTCGCGTGCGGCATTGGGAGTGATCCCGACGCGAAATTCCTGCGGTTTGACCTCTTTCGGGCAACCGATCCTCATAGTGTTTCCTCCCTTTTTGTTGATGGGCGGAATATACAGCAGGAGTGGCGCAAAGAATGACAAACTTCCACTCGCATTCCGGGGCGTTTCTCGAATAAGTTTCGAGGAATTGGAACAAAAACGCGAAAGTCTTGCGCCCTTGACCCTTGATGCAATCGACCGCCGAATATTGATCGCACTTCAGCGCAGCGGGCGGATGTCCAATTCCGACCTGTCGGACAGGGTAAATCTGTCGCCCTCTGCCTGCCACCGGCGGGTGCACCGTCTCGAAGCCGACGGGTATATCCGGGATTATGTCGCGTTGCTGGATGCGCGCAAAATGGGTGTTCCGACAACGGTATTTGTCGAAATCACCCTGCAGGCCCAGGCCGACGAAGTTCTGGATGCGTTCGAAAAGGCGGTATCGCGGATTCCGGATGTGTTGGAATGCCACCTGATGGCGGGCACGGCGGATTACA
Source organism: Sedimentitalea nanhaiensis DSM 24252 (assembly GCF_000473225.1). GTDB lineage: Bacteria > Pseudomonadota > Alphaproteobacteria > Rhodobacterales > Rhodobacteraceae > Sedimentitalea > Sedimentitalea nanhaiensis. The sequence continues at coordinate 2,310,781 of NZ_KI421509.1, read as the reverse complement.
TCCTGAAGGTGGTTGCCGAAAACACCGATGATTTTGCCCGTATCCATCGTCAGCATCTGGCGCGGCTTCCGGGCGTGGCGCAGATGCAAAGCAGCTTTGCCCTGCGGACCGTGTTCAAGACCACGGCGTTGCCGGTCTGAGCGCGGAGAACGTTCGGGCAGCGCAGGGTCAGGCAATCGCGTTGCCTTTGCTACGCCGCTTGCCAGGATTGTCAAGGGAGGCGTGGCAGTGACCTGGGATTACATCATCGTAGGCGCAGGCAGTGCCGGTTGCGTTCTGGCCAAGCGGCTCGCGGATGCCGGGCATCGGGTGCTGCTGCTCGAAGCGGGCGGGCGCGACAATTACCATTGGGTGCATATCCCGATGGGCTATCTCTATTGCATCGGCAATCCGCGCACGGACTGGATGTTCCGCACTGCTCCGGAACCGGGGCTGAACGGGCGCGAGTTGCTGTATCCGCGTGGTAAGATTCTGGGGGGGTGCAGTTCGATCAACGGCATGCTCTATCTGCGGGGGCAGGCGGCGGATTACGACGGTTGGCGGCAACGCGGGCTGACCGGCTGGGGCTGGGACGACGTGCTGCCCTATTTCAAACGCAGCGAGGATTATGTCGAGGGCGCTTCGGACCTGCATGGCGCAGGCGGTGAATGGCGGGTCGAAAATCAGCGTCTGCACTGGGAGGTGCTTGACCACTGGGCCGAGGCGGCACAGGCTTGGGGGCTGCCGGCGGTCACGGATTTCAACACCGGCACCAACGAGGGTGTCGGCTATTTCCGCGTGAATCAGCGCGCCGGATGGCGGATCAACACGGCCAAGGCATTTTTGCGCACGGCCACCGGGTCGGGGTTGAAGGTCGAGACCGGTGCGCATACCCGCCGGATCCTGATCGAACAGGGCCGAGCCGTCGGTGTTGAATATGACAGAGGCGGCGAAACGCACATTGTACGGGCACAGGCAGAGGTGATCCTGTCGGCAGGGGCCATCGGCAGCCCGCAGATCCTGCAACTGTCCGGCCTGGGTCCGGGGGCCTTGTTGCAGGAGCATGGAATACAGGTACGCCGCGATATGCCCGGCATCGGGGCGAATCTGCAGGACCATCTGCAGCTGCGCTGCGCCTGGCGGCTGAGCGGGGCGACCACCTTGAATACGCTGGCCAACTCGTGGGTGGGCAAGGCCCGTATCGGATTGGAATATGTGCTGAAACGCAGCGGTCCGATGTCGATGGCCCCGAGCCAGCTGGGTGCGTTTTCCCGCTCGCGCCCCGGCTTGGAAACGCCGGATCTGGAATATCATGTTCAGCCGCTGTCGCTGCCCGCGTTCGGGCAGCCTTTGGATGATTTCCCGGCCATCACGGCCAGTGTTTGCAACCTGCGGCCGGAAAGCCGGGGCCATGTGCGGATCACCTCGCCCGACCCGTACGATGCGCCCCGGATCGCGCCGAACTATCTGAGCACCGAGGGGGATCGGCGGGTGGCGGTCGATGCGATCCGACAGGCCCGTGCGATCATGTCCCAGACCCCGATGCGGCGCTATGCGCCCAACGAGCTGAAACCGGGCGGCACGTCGGATAATGTGGCCGATCTGGTGCGGGCGGCGGGCGACATCGGCACCACGATCTTTCACCCGACCTGCACGGTGCATATGGGCGCGGACGCGTCCGCGCCGGTGGATTGCAATTTGCGTGTGCGCGGTATTGATGCATTGCGCGTCGCCGATGCCAGCGCAATGCCCACGATCACCAGCGGCAATACCAACGCTCCAACCATCATGATCGCGGAGAAGGCCGCGGACATGATCCTGTCCGCCACGCGCCGCTGACCGGGTTAGCCCATCGCCAGCCAGTCATCGGCGGACAGTGTGGTCAGCGTGATCTCTTCCCAGGCGCTGACATCGGTGCCGTCAGAGGCACGCACCTGCAGAGTCGAAGTGCCGGGAGTCTTGTCGTTATAAACTCTGATTTTGCCCAGATCGTCGGCATCGATGCGAACCGGCGTGCTGGCGTCAAATTTGCCCTGGCCGGCAAAGCGAAAATTGTCTCGTCCCGTCATGTCCAGAAGCTCGTACCAGATTGGAGCATCGCCGTCGGCATCCGAAAATTCCAGATGCTTTTTCAGCCGGGTGCTGCGGGCACCGGCAATCTTGCCGACCGTGATGTCATCGACGATCAGCTGTGGGGCGCTGTTGTCTTGCGGAGGATCGGGCTGGTCGTCTGGCGCGCCGGGTCGATCAAGCTGCAAGGGCGCGCTGGTGCGGGCAAAGTTCTGGGTGACCATGACCGCGTCCCAGCCTTTGTAGTCGCCGTATTCGATGCCGATCCCGATGGTTTCGAATTCCGGTCGCAGGATATTGGCGCGATGACCGGAACTGTTCATCAACGATGCGTGCAGATTGGCGACGTCATCCTCCAGGCCCTGGGTGCCGCGCTCGGATTGCCAGGCGATGTTCTCGCCCCAGCCCCAGCTGCCGGAAAAGGTGAAATCGGCGTCCCGCATCCGATCGCCTGCGTTCGAGCCGTTGATGCCGGTGTGGGAAAATGTGTCGGATTGCAGCATCCAGCTGCTATGATCCTCGCTGGAGTCATTCAGCCGTAGATCCAGTTTCAGCGGCTGCAATCCGATGGCCGTGCGTTCGTCGTTGATCAGATCCAGCATCAGCCATTCAAGTTCGTTCGCCCGTGACATTTCCATGCTCCTACATGCCCGTTTTACAGGGTTCATCGCGGATCGCGGACGGGCGGTAAAGCCGATCGGAACGGGGGGCAGGAGCTGGGCCGAAATACGCCTAGGATCGGGCGATCAAGGCGAGGTTTCGCCACCTCCCTGCCGTGTCGGGGCCCATTGCGGCTGGGTGTGACGGGACGTGGGCTCTGGTGCTCGATAGGGGCCATGCACAGCGCGACAGGCCATGCCCCGACGCCTCCGCAATGTTGGACATGGCCCTCCCTCACGTGGGGATATCCACCGGCCAGCGCATCCGGCCGATGGGATTCTGTCTCAGGCGTCCTGTTCGCCCAAAGTGCCGATGGTCACCTGGCGGGTAACCTCCTTGCCCTTGTGCAGCACCACGACCTCGGCCTTGTGGTCCGGATCGGTCAGGGCGACGGCACGGGTCAGATCGCGCAGCTCGGAAATCTCGGTGCCATCGAACGACAGGATGATGTCGCCTTTTTCCAACTCGGCGCGTTCGGCCGGGCTGTCCTTGGAAACGGCCTCGATCATCGCGCCTTTGGGGGTGTCATATCCCAGCACCGAAGCGATCTCTTCGGGCATCGGCTTGATCTGGACGCCCAGCCAGCCACGGGTGACCGCGCCATCGTCCTGCAGGTCGGCGATGATGATCTGCACCAGATCAGACGGCACCGAAAATCCGATACCGACCGAACCGCCGTCGGGTGAAAAGATCGCGGTGTTCACTCCGATCACTTCGCCGTCGTTATTGAACAGCGGACCACCCGAATTGCCCCGGTTGATGGCCGCGTCGGTCTGGATGAAATCGTCGAACGGGCCGGAATTGATATTGCGCGAGGTGGCCGAGATGATGCCCGAGGTGACCGTGCCGCCCAGACCGAAAGGATTGCCCACCGCGACCACTTCGTCGCCGGCGCGCATGCTGTCTGACTCGCCGAACTTGACCGTTGGCAGGTCCTCGTCGGTGCTCACCTTGAGCAGGGCGATGTCGGTCATCGGGTCGCCACCGATGACGGTGGCCTCAAAGCTGCGTCCGTCAGCGAGTTTGACCAGAACGCTTTCGGCGTCCTGGACCACATGGTGATTGGTGACGATCTGGCCGTCCGTCGAGATGATGAAACCGGACCCGACCGCGCGGCTTGGCATGCTTTCGCCACCCTGCGGCATCATTTCCCTGAACCGACGCTGCAACTCTTCGGGCAGGCCCTTGGGCATTGCCTGTGCGATATCGGGGTTTCGGGCTTTGCCCCTGACTTCGATGAAGACGACGCTGGGGGAAACGGTTTCGACCAGATCGCCATAGCCACCGGCCGGAACGGCCAGAACTGCCGAGGGGGACAGGGTCAGAACCGTGGTCGTGGCCAGAGCCGCCGACAGGGCAAGCCCGGTGAACCGGTGGGGTGTCGGGAGAGTGGTTGTCATGGGAATGCTCCGTTCATGAATGATGTGACACAAAGAATGGGAGCCACAGCTTACAAGGGCATCCTGATGGCTATACAGATTTGTAATATTGCAGGCCGTGGAAATCCGGGCTTGCGCCGCATAGAGTTCCGGTGCGGGCCATAATGCCCGCGCAACCGGCACAGTCCGAGGCCACAGTGCAATGAAGATACTGGTAGTCGAAGATGATGAAACCACGGCACGTTTCATCGCGCGCGGATTGCGCGAAGAGGGCCACAGCGTCGATCCGGTGACGGACGGGCGCGAGGCGCTGATCCAGGCGACCGGGTCCGATTATGACGTGCTGATCGTCGACCGGATGCTGCCACAGATCGACGGGCTGACCCTGGTCAAGACACTGCGCGGTGCGGGGAACCAGACGCCGGTTCTGTTCCTGACCTCGCTGGGCAGCGTCGATGACCGGATCAGCGGGTTGAATGCGGGGGGCGACGATTACCTGGTCAAACCCTTTGCCTTTGGCGAACTGTCCGCGCGCGTCGCGGCGCTCGCCCGTCGCCCCAAGGCGATGGAACAGGAAACCGTGCTGCGCGCGGGGGATCTGGAGATGGACCTGATCGCGCGCAAGGTGACCCGCAACGGGGCGGAAATCGACCTGCTGCCGCGTGAGTTCGCGATTCTCGAGCATCTGTTGCGGCGCAAGGGGCGGGTGCAGACCCGGACCATGCTGTTGGAATCGATCTGGGACATCAGTTTCGATCCGATGACCAACGTGGTGGAAACCCATATCAGCCGCCTGCGGGCCAAGGTCGACAAACCCTTTGACTGCGACCTGATCAAGACGGTGCGCGGCTCCGGTTATCGGATCGACGCGTGAGCACGCGGCTGTCTTCGCTGCTGCGTTCGATGCCGCTCAAATTGGCGTTGGGGCTGGTGATCCTGTTTTCGATGGTCAGCCTGATCAGCCTGGCGGCCAGCTATGTCGTCACCCAACGCTCGCTCGAGCAGGGAATACGCGACAACCTGACCCAGGACATTGCCGGGTTTCGCGCCGCGCCCAACGCCGGCGCGGTGGCCGCCCTGGTCGAGGCTGTCGCCCGCGAGACCGATCCCGAGCGAATGGTTCTGAGTTATCTTGCGCCCAACCGCCGACAGTATGGCAACGCGGCCATTGCCCGCGACGACGAGGGGTATCACATCGTATCCCTGTCTCAGGACAGTCCGGACCTCAAGGGCCAGTACCTGGCGTTGACCACCTCGCTGTATGGCGGGCAGCTGACCGTCGCCCGCAGCCGTGCCGAAATCGATGCGCTGCGCCGGGTGTTCGTGAATATCCTCGGCCTTAGTCTGGTACCGACGATCCTGATCGCGCTGTCGGGCGGGCTGTACCTGGCGCGGCGCAGTGCGCGGCATGTGGCCCGGATCGGTCAGACCCTGGACCGTCTGACCCGCGGCGATCTTAGGGCGCGGGTGGGGCCGGTGCCGGAATGGTCGGACGATCTGGCCGAGATCGGCGCCAAGATCGACCAGATGGCCCATGCGCAGGAAGGTTCGGTCGAGGCTATCCGCCAGGTATCATCCGACATTGCCCACGATCTGAAGACCCCGATCCAGCGCGTTGCCGTGCATCTCGAGGACCTGTCCCAGCGCACCGGCCTGGATGACCCGTCGCGGGATCTGGTGGACCTGGCCAAGCAGGAGCTGGACGGGGTCGTATCGGTCTTTGGCTCTCTGTTGCAGATCGCGCAGATTGAATCCGGCACGCCCGGTTCGCGGTTTCAGCCGGTGGATCTGGGTGAACTGGTCGCCACCTGCGTTGAATTGTATGAACCCGCCGCCGCCGAGACCGGGCATGCGCTGACTGCCCGTATTGCGCCCGACGTGCCGCGTGTCGCGGGCGATCGGAACCTGCTGCTGCAACTGATGGCGAATCTGGTCGAAAATGCGATGCGTCATACACCGGACGGGACCGCCATCGCGTTCAGCCTGACAGCGCGGGAGGGCAAGGCGGTTCTGAGCGTTGCGGACCGGGGGCCGGGTATTCCGGCAGATGAAACTGAAAATGTGTTGCAGCGGCTTTATCGGCTGGACCGCAGCCGGATGACGCCGGGCAGCGGGTTGGGACTGAGTCTGGTGTCGGTGGTGGCACGATTGCACGGGGCGGATCTGGTGTTGCAAGACAACCATCCGGGACTGCGGGTGTCCCTGACCTTTGGGGCGCTCGCGGGCAGGCACGGCACCGCTGACGCGGGGTGATCGCAACAGGGCGACCCGGATCAGTCGCGCAGCTCGTCCGGTGCGACGCCCCAGAGGGATCGTTTCTCTGCCCAGCCGCGGTACCCGCCCGCGCTGATGCGGCACCAGTCGGGAATGCATTCGCCCAACCGGGCAATTACACCCAGTTCGAATGCGGCATTCAGGGGCGATTGCGGATCCGGGCGGGCGCGAACCGGCAGCATGTCCTTTTCCACCAGCACCGTCCGCACCCCGGACAACAGCGCATAATGCACCCAGCCTCCGGCACCGTCTCGGTCCCGAACCCGACGCCAGTGGCCGTTTTCGGCGGTGATCTGCAACGGCATATCGCGGCGTTTGAACACCCAGTCGATGCGATGGGTCAACGACGGACCCCGGCGCACGTTGCCCTCGTTCGCTTTCATCGAGACGTATCGTGGCATCGGTAGATTGGTGACGGGACCGCGTTTGATTGCGTCCTGTGCTGCGGTCGCAGCTGTGGCGAGACAGAATGCCACACATCCTGCCACCAATTGACGCCCGATAAGACCCTTGACTGTCAATGCCTGCTCGTCCTCGAAAACATGGCGGGTTTTTCCGCCGGAGGTTCTTGTGCCTCGCCTGTTCCTGCGCCACCATGACATGGTGCGATCTGATTTGAAAAGCGGTGGGGGATCCAGAGTGCCAAGAGAACGTCTGAGTGTTGTCGTTACGCGACGGTTGCCGGATGAGGTCGAAACGCGGCTGAGTGAATTGTTCAACGTCACCCTTCGCGAAGACGACACCCCGATGAGCCGCAGCGATCTGGCAACGGCGATGCGCGGGGCCGATGTGCTGGTGCCGACGGTGACCGATGAAATCGACGCGCGCTTGATCGGGCAGGCGGGTGATCGGCTGAAGCTGATTGCGAATTACGGGGCCGGAGTCGATCACATCGATGTCGCCACGGCCCGCCAGCGTGGCATCCTGGTCAGCAATACGCCGGGGGTTCTGACCGATGACACCGCCGATATGGCCATGGCCCTGTTGCTGGCCGTGACCCGCCGCATCCCCGAGGGGCTGGCGGTGATGCAAAAGGGCGATTGGCAGGGCTGGGCACCGACCGCGTTGTTGGGCGGTCGTGTTGGAGGCCGTCGTTTGGGCATCCTGGGCATGGGCCGGATCGGGCAGGCGGTTGCACGTCGCGCGCGGGCCTTTGGCATGCAGGTGCACTACCATAATCGCAAACGTTTGCGCCCCGAGATCGAGGATGAGTTCGAGGCCACCTATTGGGACAGCCTGGACCAGATGGTGGCACGCATGGATGTGATTTCGATCAACTGTCCGTCGACGCCCAGTACATTCCATCTGATGAACGCACGGCGTCTGAAGTTGATGAAACCCAGCGCGGTGATCGTCAACACCAGCCGAGGCGAGGTGATCGACGAAAACGCGCTGACCCGGATGCTGCGCGGCGGAGAACTGGCCGGTGCCGGACTGGACGTTTATGAGCACGGCACCGATATCAACCCGCGCCTGCGTGAGCTGTCCAACGTGGTGCTGCTGCCTCATATGGGGTCGGCGACGCTTGAGGGACGCATCGAGATGGGCGAAAAGATCATCATCAATATCAAGACGTTCGAGGATGGGCATCGACCGCCGGATCAGGTCGTACCGTCGATGCTGTAGGCGCGGTGCGGGCCTTCGTCGCCCTTGAGTTGCCCGATGAGGTCATCGACGCGCTGTTGCGGGTGCAATCGAGACTGCCGGTGGGCCGTCCGGTGGTGCGTGACAACCTGCATCTGACGCTGGCCTTTCTGGATGACCAGCGGGACAACACGCTGGAGGATTTCCACGACGAACTGTCCGGACTGCGCTGGCCACAATTCGGTGTTGTCCTGACCGGATTGGGAGCATTCGGCGGCGACAGGCCGCGACAGGTCTTTTTGGATGTTGCGGAAAACCCGGCACTGACCGGTTTGCACAACCGCACGGTTGCGGCGGCCAGACGCGCGGGAATCGTGCTGCAGCGCCGTCGCTATCACCCCCATGTCACATTGGCCCGCCTGCGTCCGGGCGCAGACAGCGCTGGGCGGTTGCAGGCGTTCTTTGCCGCTGAAGCCGGGGTTGTCCTGCCCAGATTTGAGGCGCGCTCGTTTGCGTTGTTCCGGTCCGACCTACGACCGGGCGGCGCGGTCCATGATGTGCTCGCACGGTACGAATTGGCGCAGGGCTAATTGCATGCCGCGATAGCGCGGTTAAGATCCACCTGCCAAGGGCCTTTCAGGGGGAGCATACAATGAAACGGATCGTACTTGGATTGCCATTGGCGGCTGGGCTGGCAGGGCCACTTTTTGCGCGGGATGCAGCCGATAGCGTTGCCCCCGAGGGAGCGACGACCAGCGGGTTCGAAACCCTTTCCCCGCAAGTGGCTACAGCGCTCGAAGCCAAGTCCGCCGGCCAGCCGGTACAGGCCGAAAACTGGATGGTCGCAGCGGCGAATCCGCTGACGGTGCAGACTGTCTTGGGTCTGGTCGAGCCGCAGTCATCGGGGCTGGGCGGCGGTGCCTTTCTGGTTTGGTACGATGCGACTTCGGGTGCACTGACCACACGGGATGCGCGTGAAACGGCACCTTTGGCCGCGACCCCTCGCCTGTTTCAGGATGAGGCGGGCGAGCCGCTGAAGTTTTTTGACGCGGTGGTCGGAGGCCGGTCGGTTGGCACGCCGGGCACGCCCGCGCTTTTGGCCGAGGCGCATCGCCGCTGGGGCCGTGCGCCCTGGCCATCGTTGTTCAGTGCCGCTATCGATCACGCGGACCAGGGCTTTGCGGTTTCGCCGCGCCTTGCCGGGCTGGTCGAGGGGGACGCCGACCGTTTGGCGCGGTTCCCGTCGACCTCGCATATTTCGATTGTCGATCGATACGGCAATGTCCTGTCGATGACGACAACCATCGAAAACGGGTTCGGCTCGCGGCTTATGGTGCGTGGTTTTCTGTTGAACAACGAACGCACCGATTTTTCGTTCCGCAGTCACAGCGATGGTGTACCCATCGCCAACAGGATCGAACCGGGAAAGCGTCCACGTTCGTCCATGGCACCGACCAGTGTGATGAAAGACGGCGCACCTGTTCTGGCCATCGGCTCGCCAGGAGGCAGCCGCATCATCGGCTATGTCGCAACCTCGATTGTCGGCTGGCTGGACTGGGGGGTGAACATCCAGCAGGCTCTGGCGCTACCTCATGTGGTTAACCGGTTTGGCACTTATGATGTCGAACTGGGCACGGCGGCAGTTGACATACAGGCCGATCTTGAGGCGATAGGGTACGAGGTGAATGCGCGCGATTTGACATCGGGCCTGCACGCCATCGTTATCGGGCTGTTGGGTGCCGCAGATCCGCGGCGCGAAGGAATAGCCTTGGGCGAATGAGCCGGGGCTGGGAAAGGAAAGATCATGGCACAGGCATCCCCATTGCCGCGCAACGAAACCGGCATTGCCACCGCAATCGGCAGCCTGAAACAGCAGTTCGGCGACCGGCTGCAGACCGGTCAGGCGATCCGGGAACAACACGGACATACCACGACGTGGATTGAAAATCAGCCGCCTGACGCGGTGGTGTTTCCGCAGACCACCGAAGAGGTTGCGGACATCGTCAAAATTTGTGCCGCGCATAAGGTGCCGGTGATTCCCTTTGGTGTCGGTACGTCGCTTGAAGGGCATGTGAACGCTCCTGCGGGCGGGATTTCGGTGGATATGGGTCAAATGAATCAGATCCTCGCAGTTCATGCCGAGGACCTGACCTGTACCGTGCAACCTGGCGTGACCCGCGAACAGCTCAACACGCATCTGCGTGACCAGGGGCTGTTCTTTCCCATTGATCCGGGCGCGAATGCCAGCATCGGGGGCATGACGGCGACACGGGCCAGCGGCACAAATGCGGTGCGCTATGGTACGATGAAGGACAACGTGATCGCGCTGCAGGCGGTGATGGCCGATGGCGAGATCATCAAGACTGCCCAACGCGCCAAAAAATCCAGTGCCGGTTATGACCTGACACGATTGCTGGTTGGCTCAGAAGGAACTTTGGGCCTGATCACCTGCATCACCCTGCGCCTGCATGGCATCCCCGAGGCGATGTCGGCGGCGCGGTGTTCGTTTCAGTCGGTCGAAGGTGCCTGTCAGGCGGTCATGGCGACGATCCAATACGGCATCCCGGTGGCGCGGATCGAGTTGCTGAACGCGCTGTCGGTCAAGGCGGTCAATGCCTATTCCAAGCTGGATCTGCCGGAAACCACCCTGCTGCTGCTGGAGTTTCACGGCTCGCAAGCCAGCGTCGCAGAGCAGGCTGAACTGTTTGGTCAGATTGCCGGGGATTTCGGTTCGACCGGGTTCGAATGGACCGCTTCGACCGAAGAGCGCAACCGCCTGTGGCAGGCCCGCCATGATTTTTATTGGGCCGCCTTGCAATTGCGACCGGGAGCAAAAGCGCTGGCGACCGATGTTTGTGTCCCGATATCGCGGTTGGCAGAATGTGTCGCGGCGGCGACAGCGAAGGCCGAAGAGCTTGGCTTGCAAGCGCCGCTCGTGGGGCATGTGGGCGATGGCAACATGCATATGTCACCGCTGGTGGACATGGCGGATGCGGACGAGGTCGCGCGGACCGAAGACTATGTCGGCTGGTTGGCGGAACTGGCGATTTCGATGGATGGAACTTGCACCGGCGAGCATGGCATCGGGCAGGGAAAGCGGCCTTATCTGACTAAGGAACTGGGCGGTGCGACACGCTATATGGCGGCGATCAAGGCAGCGCTGGACCCTGACAACATCCTCAATCCGGGCAAGATCCTGCCCGGATGATCGGACCGATCGGGCCGCGGCGTCAGGACGGCCCGATCATGAAACACGTGACATTGCGCGCCTTCAGCCGACGGCAGGCCAGGTCGGCCGTTTCGCGGCTCATGCCAACGAAATTTGCGTCAAAACCGCTGCTGCTTTGGGTGACTTTACGCAACGAGCCGTCAAGCGTCGACATCTCGGCCAGGGCTGTGCGCAAGAGCACCTTTTCCGCCTGATAGCGGCTGCCGTAGCGGCCAACGTTTATGCCCCAGTGCTGTCCGCCCGATGTGGATAGTCGGGTGACGATTTCCGGTTCAACCGGTTCCGGATCGGGCTGTGCCGCGGCGGGTTCAGAATGGGTTGCCACGACATCGACGAGGGCCAGTTCGGTTGGGCGCGGTTCCGGTCGCGTGGCCGGGGCGGTCGGGGCAATGCTTTCGGCGGCCTGGGCCATCGCGACCGCAATGCTCTCCTGCAGCTTTTCGGGATCCGGTGCCGGGGGTGTAACTGCTGCCGCAGGGATCGCGGCGGCGACCTGAACCGGTGCACGTGCGGTGCGGGCCTTGGGCCGCAGGCTTTTCTGGACCAGGCCCGCAAGGCGGATGGTCTTGCCCGCAGCGCCGGGCACCGTGGTCGCATTGCCGGCATAGACGGGGCGGTCCGGTTTGCGCAGAGGCGCACGGGACGGTGCCCGCCGAAAGCCCATATCCAGCAATTCGGCGACCCTTGCATTGCGCGATGCGGTGGATTTGCCCCCGAACACCGTGGCGATGATGCGTTCGCGCCCGCGCTGTGCGGATGCCACCAGATTGAAGCCCGCGGCGCGGGTATAACCGGTCTTGATACCGTCCGCGCCCTTGTAAGAGGACAGCAGGCGCCGGTTGGTGTGGCTGACCTTACGCACGCCTGCATCAGCGGTCTTGCGCGAGAACAGGTTGTAATACTGGGGGTAGTCATAAATCACGTGACGCCCAAGGGTTGTCATGTCGCGCGCGGTGGACAAATGCCCGCTTTCGGTCAGACCATGGGCGTTCTTGAACGTGGTGCGGTTCATACCCATCGATTTTGCGGTGCGGTTCATGCGCCGGGCAAAGGCGGCTTCGCTGCCGCTGATCGCCTCACCGATGGCCGTGGCGGCATCATTGGCCGACTTCACGGCAGCGGCCCGGATCAGATATCGCAACGCGATACGCTGGCCCGATTTCAGCCCCAATTTGGATGGGGGTTCGGACGCGGCTTGTCTTGAGATGCGTACCTTGGTGTCCAACGTGATCTCGCCGTTCTGGATCGCCTCGAAGGCGATGTACAATGTCATCATCTTGGTCAGGGATGCGGGATGTAATCGCGTATCCGCATTGCGTGAATGCAAAACTTCGCCAGAGCGCGCGTCGATGACATGGGCTGCATAAGGCGCGGCCGCTGCGCTGAGCGGAATCAGACCGCACAACCAGATCGCCGTGAAAATAAACAGACCCCAACGGGCCTGGCGAATGCGCCGAACCTGCACGATAATTGCCTCTGTCTGCCTCGGGCCGCCGGTTATCCGGCTGACACTTTTGATTTATTGCAGACACCCTAGCACAGAGAAAGCTGCAAATAAACCCTTGTGGTGCAAGCTGTTACCAGTTGAGCGCAAGAAATTTTATCAACATGTGGGGGGCGGTGGGAACACAACCGCTAGATTGGCGATTGGTTAAAGATCGGTTACCGGCGGGTTGTTGCCAGCTCGCGGGTTAACCGATTTGTGCCACCAGCCAGGCAAGCCCGCCCAGATCGTCCAGCGCGCGATATCGCGGCGCGTCCAGCGGTGGCTCGGCATGTTCGATTTCCCACATCAAGCCATGGGGAACATACACCCCCCAACCGCCGGCCTGTATCATGGGCACCACGTCCGAGCGCATCGAGTTGCCCACCATCAGCCCCCGATCCGCCCCGTCACCGTGGCGCTCAAAAATCCGGGCATAGCCGTCGGGGGTCTTTTCCGAAACGATTTCGACCCCATCGAACAGATCGCCCAGACCGGATTGCGCAAGTTTGCGTTCCTGGTCCATCAGATCGCCTTTGGTGATCAGCAGCACGCGATGGGTTTCAGCCAGGGCCTGTACCGTCTCGGCGGCATGGGGCAGCAATTCGATCGGGTGGGCAAGCATTTCGCGCCCGGTCTCCATCAACCGGGCAATCACGCGGGCGGGTACTTTTTGGTCGGTGATTTCGATCGCGGTTTCGATCATCGACAGCACGAAACCCTTGATCCCATATCCGTACTGGCCGATGTTGCGTTTTTCGGCGGCCAAAAGCCGCTGTGCCAGATGATCCGGATCGGCGTAATCGGCCAGCAGGGCGGCAAACTGTGCCTGGGTGTCATGAAAGAACCGCTCGTTGTGCCACAGAGTGTCATCGGCATCAAATCCAATGGTGGTCAGTTTTTCCTGTTTCATCTGCGTCTTGGCCATTTGGCTGTTTACTGGCTCTTTTCGAATCCTGCTGTAAGGTTATATAAGCCATGAACGCACAGGACATAAACGGAAACCGGATTCAACCGCGCCATGCTGCACCTGCCCTTGATCATGTCGGACGATAGCCGGGACGATGACGATACATCGATCCTGGTAGAGACACGTCCCAGGACCAAGCGCCCGCCGCTGTACAAGGTGCTGCTGTTGAACGACGATTATACGCCGATGGAATTTGTCGTGCATGTTCTCGAGCGATTCTTTGGGCTGAATCATGCACAAGCCTTTGAAATCATGTTGACCGTACACAAGAAGGGTGTTGCCGTCGTTGGCGTGTTCAGCCACGAGATCGCCGAGACCAAGGTAGGCCAGGTCATGGATTTTGCACGCCGCCATCAGCACCCATTGCAGTGCACGATGGAAAAGGAAGACTAGGGCACTGATGTCCGCCCGTCTGTCCCTGGCGCTTGATGCAGGTGGTCTGGTTCTGCCCGACACCGGCACCGTTGCGGTGCTGCACCCGCGCGCCGATATGGATCTGTCCGCCTTGCCGCAGGACCGGGTTCGGGTCGTTCAGCCTTTCAAACCCGATCATGACCATTTCCAGCGATTGGGGTATGATTGCGCGCCCGCCGACGCGACGCTCTGCGCGGCGGCTTTGATATGCCTGCCGCGTGCCAAGGCCCTGGCACGGGATCTGGTGGCCCGGACCTGCGCGCGCACCGGAGGTATGGTCATCGTTGACGGCACCAAGACCGATGGCATCGACAGCCTGCTCAAGGCCTGCCGTGCGCGGGTCGATGTGCATGGCCCGTTGGCCAAGGCACATGGCAAGATTTTCTGGTTCACCGCAGATCCGACCGCCTTTGCAGATTGGCAGGCACCGGCACAGCAACAGGTCGAGGGTTTTACCACCGCGCCGGGGGTGTTTTCCGCTGACGGGATCGACCCGGCTTCGCGGCTGTTGGCAGAGGCGCTTGCGCCCAAGCTGGGTCGGCATGTCATCGACCTGGGGGCCGGGTGGGGATATCTTGCGGCGCGCATGCTGCGGGATCCGGGTATCGAACGGCTGGATCTGGTCGAAGCGGATCACGCTGCGCTGGACTGTGCGCGATTGAATGTGACTGACCCTCGGGCGCGGTTTCACTGGGCCGATGCACTTGTCTGGGAGGCAAAGTCGCGCGCCGATGCGGTGGTCATGAACCCGCCGTTTCACACCGGGCGTGCGGCGGATCCGTCCTTGGGGCGGGCGTTCATCCAGGCTGCGGCTCGGATGCTGACGCCGGCCGGTGGGCTGTGGTTGGTGGCAAACCGCCACTTGCCTTACGAAACGGCCCTGACCGAGAAATTCGGCCGGGTTGAAGAAATCGCCGGAAATGCCCGGTTCAAGGTATTGCATGCATCCCGCCCGGCACGCCCGCGGCATACGCCCAATCGTACCCGCCGCTGAGCGCGTCCGGGTCCGACCTGTTCTGAGGAGCGCTACCATGTCCTTTTCCATTGCTGGCAAAACCGCCATCGTCACGGGGGGGGCCAACGGTATCGGTCTGTCGATCGGACGCCTGTTCGTCGAAAAGGGCGCAAACGTGATGTTTGCGGATATGGATGAAAAACGTCTGCAGGAGGAGTTGGGCCGACATCCCGAAGACGGAAACATACGCCATTTTTCTGGCGATCTGCGGGAAAAGCTGGCGATTGCAAATCTGCTCTCGGCGACATTGGATGCGTTTGATGAAATCGATATCCTGGTCAATGGAGCGCGGCAGGTCATGCCATCCAACCCGCTGGATCCGGATGACGATTCGGTGATTGGCCTGCTCAATCAGAACCTGATGCCAGCGCTGCGCCTGACGCAACTGGTGGCCAAGCGCATGATGAAGCAGGCCGAGGGCAAGACCGAGGGACAGGCGGGATCGATCGTCAACCTCAGCTCGATTGCCGCGCGGCGCACGCATCCTGATCTGCTGGGTTATTCGGTCAGTTCGGCGGCGTTGGACCAGATGACCCGCTCGATGGCGGTGGCCCTGGCGCCAGAACGCATCCGGGTCAACGCTGTCGCGTTTGGCTCGGTGATGAGCAATTCGCTGAAATCGACGTTGAAAGACCACCGCGAGTACCGTCAGGACATCGAGGCGCATACCCCGCTGGCCCGCGTGGCGGCCCCTGGAGAGCTGGCTGAAGCGGTACAGTTTCTTGCCTCAGAGGCTTCGGGGTTCATGACCGGTCAGATTATCACGGTGGATGGCGGGCGCACCTTGCTGGACCCGGTGGCCGCTCCGGCGCACTGACCGCGCTGAAGGACCGCCGGGAGCGAGGGGCCGGCCCCTCGCGCTCCCCGGGATATTTCCGGCAAGAGGAAGAGACAAGAAAAGGAGCGCATATGCGCAACGACATGGCAACTGAAAAAGCCGAGGCCGCAGCCTGGTTCCGGACCCTGCGTGACGAGATTGTGGCGGCATTTGTAGCGTTGGAAGAAACCCACACCGTCGGTCCGCTGAGTGAGGCGGCCCCAGGCACCTTTGACGTCACTGAAACGCGCCGCGCCAGCGAAGAGGGTGGCGACGCGGGCGGAGGGCTGATGAGTGTGATGCGCGGCGGGCGGGTCTTTGAGAAGGTCGGGGTGAATATCTCGACGGTTTACGGCACCCTGGGGGAGCGCGCGCAGGCGGCAATGGCGGCGCGCAAGGGGTTGCCGGGCATGGCGGACGATCCGCGTTTCTGGGCTTCGGGGATTTCACTGGTCGCGCATATGCAGAACCCTCAGGTGCCGGCGGTTCACATGAACACCCGGATGTTCTGGACACCGCATGGCTGGTGGTTCGGCGGCGGGTCCGATTTGAATCCCTGTATCGAATACGATCAGGATACGGCGCATTTCCATGCCACGCAAAAGGCGCATCTAGACCCGCATGGGGCGGCGCATTATCCGCGGCTCAAGGAGTGGGCCGACACATATTTCTATATCCCGCACCGCAACCGGGCCAGGGGGGTCGGCGGCATCTTCATGGACGATTACTGTACTGGCGACTGGCAGGCCGATTTTGCGCTGACGCAGGACATTGGCCGAGCTTTTCTGCCGGCCTATCTGCCACTGGTCGAGCGGCGCCGGGTACAAGGCTGGAGCGCGGCTGACAAGGACGTCCAACTGGTCCACCGCGGTCTCTATGCGGAATACAACCTGGTCTACGACCGGGGCACCCGGTTCGGGCTGGAGACCGGGCATGATGCAAATGCCGTGCTGATGAGCCTGCCGCCGCTGGCCAAATGGATCTGAAACGAAAAACGCCCACCAGATGGCGGGCGTTTAGATAGGGGGCTGGCTGATCCGCTGTTAGCGGCGCAGGCCCAGGCGGCCGATCAGGTCCTGATAGCGGGCTTCGTCCTTGCCTTTGACATAGTCCAGCAGTTTGCGGCGCAGCGCGACCATTTTCAACAGGCCACGGCGACCGTGGTTGTCCTTTTTGTGGGTCTTGAAATGCTCGGTCAGGGTCGCGATGCGCGAGGACAGGATGGCTACCTGAACCTCGGGCGAACCGGTGTCGCCTTCCTTGGTGCCAAATTCCTTCATGACGCGGGCTTTTTCAGCGGCAGTGATCGACATCGGGGTCTCCTTTACAGGGTTAAGATGAATGGCGCAGGCCGGGATGTCGTCCAGCACAGGCCCTTGGAGCGCTCCGCAACCCGGTCGGCGAAATTGACCGAGTCGGTTGCGGATGGGCGCGTATAGGCGGAATCGTGCGGGATGGCAAAGGGTTTTGTTCGGTGCGCGGCCTCCGGGTCAGTGCGCCTGAGCCCAGTTTGCCCCCTGTCCGGCATCTACGGTCAGTTTCACGTCCAGGCGAACCGCCGGGTCCGCGGCATTTTCCATGATATCGCGGGCGCGCGCGATGATGTCATCCACCGCGGTTTCCGCCACTTCGAACAGCAATTCGTCATGGACCTGCAACAGCATCCTGGCGGGTAGCCCATCAATGGCTGCCGGCATGCGAATCATCGCACGGCGGATCACATCGGCGGCAGTGCCCTGAATCGGCGCGTTGATCGCGGCGCGATAGGCAAAGCTGGCACGCGGCCCTTTGGCGTTGATCTCGGGCGTGTGGATCTTGCGGCCAAACAGCGTCTGCACAAAGCCATGTTCCTTGGCAAAAGCCTTGGTGTCGTCCATGTAGGTGCGAATGCCGGGAAAGCGTTCGAAATAGCGGTCGATGAAACCCTGCGCCTGTGATCGCGGGATGCGCAGGTTGCGGGCCAGCCCAAAACCGGAAATACCATAGATCACGCCGAAATTGATCGCCTTGGCCTGCCGGCGGATGTCCGGTGTCATTTCGTCCAGCGGTACGTCGAACATTTCGCTGGCGGTCATCGCGTGAATGTCCAGCCCATCGGCAAAGGCCTGTTTCAGCGCCGGGATGTTGGCGATATGGGCGAGGATGCGCAGTTCGATCTGGGAATAGTCCAGCGACACCAATACATTGCCCGGCTCTGCCACAAAGGCTTCGCGGATGCGGCGGCCTTCCTCGGTGCGCACCGGGATGTTCTGCAGGTTCGGATCGGTCGAAGCCAGACGCCCGGTGCTGGCCCCGGCAATGGAATACGACGTATGCACCCGTCCGGTGTCGGGGTTGATATGGGTCTGCAGCGCGTCGGTATAGGTCGATTTCAGCTTGCTCAGCTGACGCCAGTCCAGCACTCGGGCGGGCAGGTCGTGTTCGGTGGCCAGATCCTCGAGCACATCGACGCCGGTGGCATAAGCCCCCGTCTTGCCACGCTTGCCGCCCTCGATTCCCATCTTGTCGAACAGGATTTCGCCCAGTTGCTTGGGGCTGCCGACGTTAAAGGTTTCACCAGCCAGATCGTGGATTTCGGCCTCGAGCCCGGCCATTTTCTGGGCAAAAGCGTTGGACATGCGTGACAGCGTATCGCGGTCGATCTTGACGCCGTGCATTTCCATTTGCGCCAGCACGGGGACCAAAGGCCGCTCGAGTGTCTCGTAAACGGTCGTGACCTGGTTGCGATGTAGCTGGGGCTTGAACGTTTGCCACAAGCGCAGGGTGATGTCGGCATCTTCGGCGGCATACTCGGTGGCCTTGTCGACCGGGACCTTGTCAAAGGTGATCGCGGATTTGCCGCTGCCCAACAGCGGCTTGATCGGGATCGGCGTGTGGCCCAGATACCGTTCGCTCAGTGTGTCCATGCCGTGATTGTGCAGTCCGGCGTGCATCGCATAGGACAGCAGCATGGTGTCGTCGATGGGGGCCACTTCGATACCCTGGCGGGCAAAGATCTTGGCGTCGTATTTCATGTTCTGCCCGATCTTCAGGATCGCAGGGTCCTCAAGCACGGGTTTCAGCAGGTTCAGCACTGTCTGCGGTGCCATTTGCCCCTCGGCCAGATCGTCCGAGCCAAACAGGTCGTCGGTGGCTGCCGCCTTGTGGATCAGCGGGATATAGCAGGCCCGCCCGGCCTCGACGCACAGGGATATCCCGACCAGATCTGCGATCATCTCGTTCAGCCCGGTGGTTTCGGTATCCACCGCCACCCAACCGCGTTCACGGATCTGATCGATCCAGTCTTGCAGTGTTTCGGCATCGTGCACGCAGGTATAGGTGGCATCGGAAAATGACGGTGCTTCGGGGGCATCGGTGTCGGTCGGCGGGGCCACCTTGTCTTCAATCACAGGGGCCTCGGCGCCCAGTTGATCGGCAATGCGGCGCGACAGGGTGCGGAACTCCATTTCGGCCAGAAAGGACAACAGCGTATCCGGGTCCGGATCGCGGACTTCGAGATCGTCCAGCCCGAAATCCAGCGGCGTGTCGCAATCCAGCTGCACCAGCCGTTTGCTCAGCTCGATCTGGTCGCGCATGTCGATCAGCGTCTGGCGGCGTTTGGGTTGCTTGATCTCTCCGGCCCGGTCCAGCAGCGTTTCCAGATCGCCAAATTCGTTGATCAGCAGGGCGGCGGTCTTGATGCCGATCCCCGGCGCGCCGGGCACATTGTCCACGCTGTCGCCAGCCAGAGCCTGAACATCGACCACCCGGTCCGGGCCGACGCCGAATTTTTCGATTACGCCGTCGCGATCGATGCGGCGGTTCTTCATCGCGTCCAGCATCTCGACCCCGTCGCCCACCAGCTGCATCAGGTCCTTGTCGGAACTGATGATCGTGACCCGGCCGCCCGCTTCGCGCGCCTGACAGGACAGGGTGGCGATGATGTCGTCTGCCTCAAAGCCCTCGAGCTCCTTGCAGGCGATGTTAAAGGCTTCGGTCGCCCGGCGTGTCAGCGGCATCTGCGGGCGCAGATCCTCGGGCATCGCTTCGCGGTTGGCCTTGTACAGGTCGTACATGTCGTTGCGAAATGTATGACTGCCCTTGTCAAAGATCACCGCGACATGGGTCGGCGCGTCGGGACCGGTGTTGCCCTCGACATAGCGGTGCAGCATGTTGCAGAACCCGGCCACCGCGCCGATCGGCAGGCCGTCGGATTTGCGCGTCAGGGGCGGCAGGGCATGATAGGCGCGAAAGATAAAGGCCGAGCCGTCGATCAGGTGCAGATGGCAGCCCTTGCCGAATGTCGTCTCAACCATTGTACCAGTCCCCTGTGTTTCGCGTCACCCAGCCCCGGCCTGTATTCCGCAATTCCAACGGACAGGCAATCGCGCCGCACCGAAAGACGGGCCATTGCCACGGGTTTATCATCGCAACGGTCGACGCCTGTCGCGGCCTGCTCCGAACGGTCGGTTACTTGCTGTCGGCGTGATCGCGATGCACGAATTTGCAATCGCAATAGGGACATTCGACCCAACCGTGTTCATTGGGAATTTGCAACCAGACCCTGGGATGGCCCAACGCGCCTTCACTGCCGTCACAAGCGATGCGATAGCTGTCCACAATCTTGGTTTCCGGCGCTTCGATGGTCATTCCTCAGCGGTCCTTCTGGTTGTCGGCCTGCTGGCCATGGCTTAGGTGCTTTTATGAGCCAAGGCAAATCCGGGGGCAAGTGGTGCAATGACACAGGACGCAATCCGACTCAAAGGGTTGACCAAGACCTATCGCGGGACACGCGGCCAACCTGCCAAGCAGGCGCTGAAAGGGATCGACCTGTCGGTGCCGTGCGGGTCGGTTTTTGGCCTGTTGGGCCCGAATGGCGCGGGGAAGTCGACCCTGATCAACATCCTGGCCGGGCTGGTTACCAAGACGACGGGGCAGGTGACGATCTGGGGATTCGATCAGGACCTCAATCCACGCCAGTCGCGCGCGGCCATCGGGGTGATGCCGCAAGAACTGAACCTGGATCCGTTCTTTACCCCACGCGCTGCGCTCGAGGTGCAAGCGGGGCTGTATGGTGTGCCCGCATCGCAGCGGCGCAGCGACGAGATCCTGGCGATGATCGGGCTGACCGACAAGGCGCAATCCTATGCCCGCTCGCTGTCGGGCGGTATGCGGCGACGGCTGCTTCTGGGCAAGGCGCTGGTGCATCATCCGCATATCCTGGTGTTGGATGAACCCACGGCCGGGGTCGATATCGAGCTACGTCAGATGCTGTGGAACAACGTGCGCCGGCTGAACCAGCAGGGTATGACGATTATCCTGACCACCCATTACCTGGAAGAGGCGCAGGAGATGTGCGACGAGATCGCGATCATCGATCAGGGTGCCGTGGTGGCGCGCGACAGCACCGCAAACCTGTTGGGACGGCTGGATGCCCGAACAATGGTCATTCATCCGGAGGGTCCCGTGGCCGCATTGCCGCAGGCCCAAGGGATCACCGCCAGCCAGCGCGAGGATGGGGCCGTGGTGCTGCGCTATCATAGCCGCCAGACCAGCGCGGATCAGGTGCTGTCGGCGGTGCAGGCGGCGGCCATCACCATCCGTGACGTCAAGACCGAAGAGGCCGATCTGGAAGACGTCTTCCTGGCGTTGACCCGCCCGCATGCGGATAACCCCGAACGCGGCGCGCCCTCTTAGGCCAGGTGGTCTTGGACAGTCAAATGCTGCGCCAGCTTGTCGATTTCGGCCAGCCAGCCATGTACCAGCTTTGGATCGCTGGGTGCGGCGTGTACCCCGGCGGGAATATCTCCGCTCAGCACGGATTCTACCGCCAGCGAGACCGGGATCGATACCAGCCGTGCCATGGCCGTTCCGTTCTCGTCGCCCCAGGCATCCATCACATAGGTCTTGTGACAGACCGACACGCCATCCTTTTCGGCTTTTAGTCCGACACACAGCACCACCCGGTCTGGCTCGCCCGGGTCATAGGCGTTTTCGGCCCAGAACTGGTCGGACATCTCTTTCAGCCGCGCGTCGCCTTCGGGGCCGCTCAGGGTTTCGACCTCGGCAAACACATCGGCCCAGGCCGCGGCCCAACCGTTCAGACGCAGGGTGCCGCGCACGAATTCCTTGACCGGCCAGCCGCCTTCGAACTGGTACTGGGCCATGAACGGAATCGAATCCCGGTTTGGATAGACTTCGAAGGTTTCCGGTGTCGGGAGGGGCGCGTCATAGCTGCTGATTGCGTCCCAGGGCCGGTCCACCCGCAGTTCCGAATAGTCGCGGATCGACCGGCTGGGCGAGCGCAGCGCCTTGAGCACCCCCAATGGGGACCAGCTGAACTTGTAACGAAACGGGTTGGCGATTTTCGGCACACCGCCGCAATACGAGATGAAACTGAGGTGATTGGCGGCATCGAACGCCTCAGAGGAGCGGTAGTCATCGATCAGCGCATGGGCCATGAGATGGTCGATGCCCGGATCCAGACCGACCTCGTTGACCAGTGCAACGCCTGCATCGCGGGCGGCATCGTTCAAGGCGCGCATTTCGGGCGCAATATAGGACGAACTGACAAAATGCGTGCCCTTGGAAATGGCGAGTTCAGCCAGCGGGACATGCCAGTCGCCGGGCAGCATCGACACCACCACGTCGCCCTTGACCAGTTGTTCGGACAGCGCCTCTGTATCAAAGGCATGAATATCGTCGGTCAGATCGCCAACCGCCGCGCGGGCCTTGTCGACCGTCCGGTTCCAGACGGTCACATCGTGGCCCGCCGTGATCAGGCGTCGCAGGCCGGGGATTGCCGAAAGGCCGGTGCCGCACCAGTGAATGGTCATGTCTCAGATCCCTTTCATATGTTCGTCAAATGTCGCCTTTGCCCGGCCCCAGACACCGCCGTCGAGATTGCCCAGCGTCAGCAGAGAGGGCAGCAGCTGTTCGGCATAATCCTGTGAACTTTCCACGGGCAGCATCGACGGCAGGTTGTCGATCGCGGTGACATCGAGCACCGGATGATCCTGAACCCGCAGGGCGGGTTCGTCCCAGGTGGTGGTGCGGTCATACACCTTGATCGGGGAAAAATCGCTGTCCGGATCGCAGGCGATATCGCCGATCACCGACAGAGTGCGGGGCGCGGTCCTGGCGGCTTGGGGCACAAAGACCGGCGTGCCGGGGCGCGCCAGGATGCAGTTGAGAAAAATCTCGTGCTCCAACACTTCGGGGAAGGGGCCGCCATGGGCCGTCTGGTCCATATCCCAGCGGGTGACCGGCACGTCCATCGCCGCGCACAGATCGGCGGCGCCGGTCCCCACGCGTCCCAAGGCGCCGATGACCAGCGCGGTCGGGCGCTTGGTGTCAGTCGTGCTCATGTCAGCCTTCAGATCCGCCCGCAGCGCAGTCGAATTCGGATAGGTCGACACCGGCCCGGCGATGGCGTTGCGTTGTTGCGCAGCCCAGCATTTCAACGCCACGGCGGCCCCGGCGTAGCCGGCCCAGTATCCGAACGCGGCAACCCGGCGACCGGACTCGTCAACCAGATATTCCAGATCGTACAGCGTGCCGCCTCCGGCCCTGAACCGGGTCAACAGGATCCGCCCTGCCGGTTGGCCTTTGTAGGCATGGCCGAACAGGATGTGGCGATGGCTCAGCGGGGTTCCGTCCTCGGGCAATTCCTTGAGGCCGAAGATGATGGCGTCGGCGGGGGCGGAGGGCCAGCTGTTTTCAGGAGCGATTTCGCAGCCCGCCTGCGTGTAGCCTTCCAGCCCGATGGCGCGGACCGAGCTTTCCTCGATCGTGACGTGCACCCCGGCGGCGATCAACCGGCGTGCGCCATCTGGGGTCAATCCAACGCGCTCTTCGTTTGCGCGTTGTTCCGCGCGGATCCAGAGATGTGTCATGTTTCGCCTTCCTCTGGCTGGGGTTTTGTACATGCGGTTCGGGCGTGCCGCCTAGAAATGGGTCTGGGCAAAGTGCCGGTCGGGCGTTTCCAGATGTGGTACCGCGTTGAACAGAACCGGGCTCATGCGGTCCCCGATCATGTACATGCGGTGCATCGACGTGTTCATGATCGCCAGCGCGATGCGCGCCGTCGCCTGCATGTCCAGCCCCATCATCTGGCGCATGACGATGGCGATCAACCCGCCCGAAGTCACCACCAGGCCTGCCCCCGGCCCTTGCGAGATTTCGCTCAGAACATCGGTTATGCGGGTTTCAAATTGGGCAAATGTTTCCGGCGCGCCTTCCAGTTTTCCGTCATGCCACGCACTGAAGACCTGCGGTAGATGGCTCACAAAGCCTTCGCGTTCGACTGGCATCGGCAGTCCGTGCTGCTCTTCCATCAGTTTTGCAAGGGTGAAATATTCCAATTCGTTCAGGCGTTCGTCCTGCACAGCATCACCCACCGCCATGCCCCGGGCGGTTTCCACATGACGCTGCAATGTGCCGCTGTAAACGCGCGGGTGGTGATTGGCCGAGGCACGCAGATGGTCACCCAGCCACGCGGCCTGACGGTGGCCCAGGTCGCTGAGACGGTCATAACTGGCCTCGTCACGGGCCTGGGTATTTGCCTGGCCGTGGCGGACCAGGGTGATATGTGACATGGGATATCTCCTGATTATCCTTGTCTTAGGCGAGACCGGCAAGCGAGGCCAGTGGGGTGCCGGTTTTTTTCCCTGTCGATTGACAATACGGTGAACGTGGCTTTGGGATCGTCGATCCATAGGATCGGCAGGCCCCCGAAACGGCATCGCACCGGCGAAAGGACATCCGACATGACACCCAATTCTGAACGATTTCTGTCAGACCTGCACCAGTTGCGCACATTTGGTGCGGCCGGTGTGGGCAAGGGCGTGATCCGGCCTGCATACAGCGATGCGGATATTGCGGCACGGGCCTGGCTGGCCGACCGGATGCGCGCGGCGGGATTGACGGTGCAACAGGATCCTGTCGGCAATCTGTTCGGTTTGGCTGAGGGGCGGTCGCTGTTGTTGGGATCGCATTCCGACAGCCAGCCCGAGGGTGGTTGGCTGGATGGGGCGCTGGGTGTGATTGCGGCGCTTGAGATAGCGCGCACTTGCCGTGAAAACGGTCGTCCGGCAGTGTCTGTGGTAAGCTTTCAGGACGAGGAAGGCCGCTTTGGCGTTACTACCGGCAGCGCCGTCTGGTCCGGGCAGATTGATCTGTCACTTGCAGATACCCTGACAGATCACGACGGTGTAACCTTTGCCGAGGCGCGGGCGCCACTGGCGGCCGGGGCTGGTGATTTTGTGGATCCCGCGCAGTTCACCGGCTTTGTCGAAATGCATATCGAGCAAGGTCCGGCGCTGGATGTCGCGGATGAACAAATCGGTGTGGTCACGGATATCGTCGGCATCCGCGACATGCGCCTGACCTTTGATGGCCGGCAGAATCACGCCGGGACAACGCCGATGCAACTGCGACGGGATGCGTTTCAGGCCGTGTCGGCCTTTAACACGGCGATCAACGGGCGGTTCCAGCACGTGGTTTCACCGCGCACCGTGTGGACCATCGGCCACGTCGCGCTGCATCCCAATGCATCGTCGATTGTGCCGGGCCGGGCGACCTTTTCCATGCAGTGGCGCGATGGCGATGCCGACCGGCTTGCGCGTATGGAGGCGATCATTCGGACCACCGCGCAAGAGGTGGCCGACACCGGAGGGCTGGGACTGAGTTTTGGCCCACTGCTGGGGCTGGAGCCGGTGGCGATGGATGCGGCATTGCGGACCGCACTTGAGGCGGCCGCCGAGCGGGTTGCGCCGGGACGTTGGCGGGCCATGCCGTCGGGTGCATTGCACGACGCCACCAATGTTGCGCGACTGTTGCCGGTGGCGATGTTGTTTGTGCCGTCGATCAAGGGGATCAGCCACGCGTTCGACGAGGACACGGACGAGGACGATCTGGTCGCGGGATTGTCGGTTCTAGCCCGCGCGGTGACCGATTTGGATCAGGATCGCGCGTAACCCCGGCTGAGCGCGCGGTTGCGGTGCCGATCCGCTGCGGTCGACGCCTCGCGCAGATTGCCGTAGATGTTGATGACCGTCTGCCCGCGCCCCCCGGCCATGCCCCATTCGCGCAGCACCGAGACCTCGGAAAACAGGTTCATGGCGATTTCTACGCGATAATACCATTTCGCGCGGCGGGAATTGTGGCGGTAGAGCAGACAGATAGCCATGAAACGATTCTAGATCACTCCGATTCTCCGGGCAAGGGTTTTTGGCTCACATCAGCTCCAGCCGACGTCCCCCAGAAAGATATATCCGGCTCCGTATATGGTCTTGATCAGGCGCGGGTTCTTGGGGTCTTCGCGCAGCTTGGTGCGCAGGCGCGAGATGCGCACATCCATTGCCCTGTCAAAGCTTTCGCCTGCTGCCCCACCCAGGGTTTCCTGCATTTGCGAGCGGCTGATCAACCGTTTCGGGCTGTCCAGAAACAACCGCAGAACTTCGGCTTCGGCATGGGAAAACGGCGTTTCCGCTCCGCTGTCGTCTTCCAGCGTGTAGCGGTCGAAATGCGCGGTCCAGCCATTAAAATGTGCGGTGTTGCCGGACTGTGGGATCGGGCGATTGTCGCGTAGCCTGGCGCGGATCCGCGCCACGACCTCGGCCGGATCAAAGGGTTTGGTGATATAGTCGTCCGCCCCCAGCTCCAGTCCGGTCACCCGGTCCTGCACCTGTGCGCGGCCCGAGATGATGATCACCGAGGCCCCCTGTTCCAGCGCCAGCCGATGCACCAGCGCCAGACCGTCGGTATCGGGCAGCGACAGATCCACCAGACAGACATCCGGCGTGACATGTTTCAGCGAGGCTTCGAACTCGCGGGCGCGGCCGAAGCTCTGGGTGCGAAACCCGGCATCGGTCAATACTTCGGTCAGCAGTTGCCGGATTTCCGGTTCATCGTCCAGGATGGTCACAAGCGGTGCAGTCATGCGGTGTCTTTCGCGGCGATCAGCGCGGCCAGATCTGTCGCGGTAAAGGGTTTGCGCAACACGGGGGCCCGCATCAAGGCGGTGCGGTGCAGCGGATCGTCTGTAGGCAGCGATGTCATCAGAACACAGGGTAACCCGGTCCCGTCCATACGGTCCAGCAGGTCCAGCCCGGTTGCGGCCCCTTGCAGATTTATATCCGACAGGATCAGCGAAATATCGGGGACCTCGGCAGCCAGGGCGGCGGCCTCGTCGACTGAGGTCGCCTCGATTACCGCATGACCCAACCCGATCAGCATGTCGCGAAACGTGGCGCGCAACCCTTCGCTATCCTCGACCAGCAGCGCCAGGCCGCCGCCGGATGCAGGCGCGGTACGATAGGGCAAACGCAGGGTAACACTGGCCCCGACCAGGGTGTTGCCCAGTTGCAGATCGCCGCCCGCCAGCTTGACCATGTCATATACCATTGGCAGGCCCAACCCGCTGCCCTCGCCACCCTTGGTGGTGAAGAAGGGGTTCAGCGCCTTGTCCAGAGCGTCGGGTGTAAAGCCGGGACCGGTGTCGGTGACGGTGATTTCGACCCAGGTGCGTTTGATGCGATGGGCGCTGACTGTGATCTGCCCGCTCGCACCGCAGGCGTCGCGTGCGTTCAGGATCAGATTCAACAGTGCGTCCTGCAGCAGGCCCGGGTCCAGCAGCAGCCGTTCATCCGGCATCAGGTCCAGCACGCTGAGACCGACGGCCGGCGGCAGGCTGGGCGTCGCCAGCAGCTTGAGGTCGGCCAGCAGGGCGTGCATGTCGGTGGCTTGCGGGCGCAGGGTGCGGTGGCTGGTCATGTCAGCGATCCGGTTCAGCAACTGCCCGCCGCGCCGCGCCGCAGTCCGGGTCCCTGCGACCAGTTCGGCGGCCTCGTCCGCCAGTTCCATCCGGGCCAGCTTGGACTGCATCCCCAGGATGATTGTCAAGAGGTTCGAGAAATCATGCGCCAACCCGCTTGTCATCTGAGCCGCCAATGCGCGGCGGCGGGACTGTTGTAACGCGACGCGGGTCTGGGTTTCTTCGGTTATGTCCATCGACAGGATATAGACGCCGCCGCTTTGGTCGGGCGTGAACGCGACCCGGATACGTCGGGCACCATGGTCTTCGTTGAACTCGAAAACCGGGCTGCTGCCCTGATAGGCTGCGGTCAGATGTGGCTTGATCCGGGCAAAGGACGATGGTCCAAGTGCCGCGCTTATATGCTGACCGACGATATCGGACGGCCGCCCCGGCATGACGCTGCTCAATCTGCGATTGGAATAGGTGTAGTGGCCGGTGCTGTCGACATGGGCGATATGCGCCGGCATCATCTCGGTGGTCAGACGGGTGCGGGCCTCGATCTCGGTCAATTGCCGTTTGGTCTCTTCCAGCGCCTTGATGGTGGCGGCCAGTTCGCGGTTGCTGGCGGCCAGGTCTTCGGCATGGGTCAGAACCTGATCGGACAGTTCTTCGGACCGCGCGCGCAGCAGTTCCTCGGATTGCTTGGTGTGGGTGATGTCCGTATAAACAGTAACCCATCCCCCCTGAGGCAGGGGATAGCCTTCGATCGAGATCGTCTGGCCATTTGGGCGCCGACGCTCGACATAATGCGGCTCAAAGGTTCTTGCCTGACCGACCCGCTGGCGCACCAGTTCATCGACACTGTAGCTGCTGCCGTATTCGCCCCGTTCGGCCATGTGCCGGATGGTGTCGTCGAATCGCGCGCCGGGCTGCACCAGCCGGTCGGGCAAATCGAACATCTCTCTGAACCGTTGGTTGCTGACCGCCAGCCGCAGGTTGTGGTCATAGATCGACAGGGCCTGCGCGATCAGGTTCAGACCTGCGGTTGTCAGAGCCTTGGTTTGCGCGTCCGTCTGAGGCAAGGGCGGTGGTCTCCGGTTCAACATTGGCTAGCATTCTACAGAGGCTGTGGCAAACCCGCAGTCACGCACCCGGGTCATAATGGGTTCCGGTAAGAATTCGAAAGGATCTGGAAAACATCAGGAAAAAGTTGACGACGAAGGTATGACCAGCTTCTGTGGATGCAGAGAATCGCACAATAGCGATCAGAAACCGGTCCCGTGGGATCGGTTGTGGGAGGAGAAAAATTTGGCTCAGACGCTGACTGGCGCCGAGGGGCTGACGTCCATTCCGGCGTTGCTTCATCGCAATGTAACGGAATTTGGATCGTCGCCGGCGTATCGCGAAAAGGAATTCGGGATCTGGCAGACCTGGACCTGGACCGAAACCGCCAAGGAAATCGAGGCGCTGGCCCTGGGCCTGATCAACCTGGGTGTGAACGAGGGCGATTTCGTTGCCATCATCGGGCGCAACCGTCCCTATCTGTATTGGTCGATGGTGGCTGCGCAGATGGTCGGCGCGATCCCGGTGCCGCTGTATCAGGACGCCAACGCTGAAGAGATGGCTTATGTTCTTGGCCATTGCGGCGCACGTTTTGTGATCGTCAGCGATCAGGAGCAGGTCGACAAGGTGATCGAGGTGCAGGACCAGTTGCACCAGTTCGAGCACATGATCTATCTGGATCCGCGTGGGCTGCGCAAATACGACCACTCGCACCTTCACCAGTATTCCCATGTCCAGAACCAAGGCCGCGCCGCACGTGACGAGTTCATTAACGAACTTAAGAGACGCAGCGAAAAACCCGGATATGACGATACATGCGTGATGCTGTACACATCGGGCACCACCGGCAAACCCAAGGGCGTGGTGCTGTCCAACCGCAACGTGATCGAAAGCGCGCGATCGTCATCGGACTTTGATCAGCTGCGGCGCGAAGACGAGATTCTGGCCTATCTGCCGATGGCCTGGGTCGGCGATTTCATCTTTTCTCTGGGCCAGGCCTTTTGGTGCGGCTTTTGCGTGAATTGTCCCGAGAGCGCCGACACGATGATGACGGATCTGCGCGAGATCGGCCCGACTTATTACTTTGCGCCACCGCGGGTGTTCGAGACTCAGCTGACCAATGTGATGATCCGGATGGAGGACGCCAGCCCGCTGAAAAAACGGATGTTCGATCACTATATGGCCCATGCCCGCAAGGTCGGTCCGGACATTCTGGATGGCAAGCCGGTCAGCGCGGCGGACAAGTTGAAGTACCGTATCGGCGAGCTTCTGGTCTATGGCCCGCTCAAGAATACATTGGGCTTTTCGCGGGTGCGCGTCGGTTATACGGCGGGTGAAGCGATCGGGCCGGAGATTTTTGATTTCTATCGCAGCCTGGGCATCAATCTGAAACAGCTTTACGGCCAGACCGAGGCGACGGTGTTCATCACCGCTCAGCCCGATGGCGAGGTCCGCAGCGACACGGTGGGCGTGCCGAGTCCCGGTGTCGAGTTGAAGATCGCCGACAATGGCGAGGTGTTCTATCGCAGCCCCGGCGTGTTCGTCGAATATTACAAGAACCCGGAAAGCACCGCGGATACCAAGGATGCCGAAGGTTGGGTCGCCACGGGGGATGCGGGTTTCATCGAGGAAAGCACCGGCCATCTGCGCATCATCGACCGTGCCAAGGATGTGGGCAAGATGGCGGATGGCAGCCTGTTCGCGCCGAAATACGTCGAGAACAAGCTGAAGTTCTATCCCAACATCCTTGAGGCGGTGGTGTTCGGCAATGGCCGCGAACAATGCACCGCCTTTATCAATATTGACCTGTCGGCGGTGGGCAATTGGGCCGAACGCAATAATATCGCCTATGCGTCCTATCAGGAACTGGCTGGCCATCCGCATGTTTTGGATACGATCCAGAGCCATGTGGAAGAGGTCAACGCATCGGTGGCCGAAGACGATATGCTATCCGGTTGTCAGGTGCACCGCTTTGTCGTGCTGCACAAGGAGCTGGATGCGGATGATGGCGAGTTGACGCGTACCCGCAAGGTGCGGCGCCGGATCATCGAAGAGAAGTTCGCCGATATCATCGATGCCCTTTACGACGGTTCGCCCAAGGTCAGCACAGTGACCGAAGTGACCTATGAGGACGGTCGTAAGGGCAACATCAAGGCGACGCTGGAAATACGCGACGCCAAGGTCGTGCCGGTGGTGCCACAGAAGGTGGCGGCACAATGAGGGCCGGACAGGCGCCGCTCGACCTGCGGTCTTCGCCCCGCCCGCCGTCCCACAGAGACGCGATGCGCCGGAATACGAAAGGATTGTCCGATGCTTGATACATCCGAAGGATACACCACCGCGGATGGTCGCAAGATTGGCGGCGTGGTGATGGAGATGAAAAACATCACCCTGCGATTTGGTGGGGTGAAGGCGATCACCGACATCAGTTTTGACATTCGCGAGGGCGAGATCCGCGCGATCATCGGCCCCAACGGTGCCGGCAAGTCGTCGATGCTGAATGTGATGTCCGGGTTTTATGTCCCGCAAGAGGGCGAGGTCTGGTTCCACGGCAAGCCACGCCCACCGTTGAAACCGTATGAAGTTGCCCGTCAGGGGATCGCGCGCACCTTTCAGAACATCGCCCTGTTCGAGGGCATGAGCGTTCTGGACAACGTGATGACCGGGCGGTTGACGCAAATGAAAACCGGACTTCTGGCCCAGTCGATCTGGAAGGGCAGGGCCGAAAAGGAAGAGACCGAAAACCGCGAGATCGCGGAGAAAGTCATCGATTTTCTGGAAATCCAGGCGATCCGAAAAACTCCGGTCTCGCGGTTGCCTTATGGGTTGAAAAAACGGGTCGAACTGGCGCGGGCGCTGGCGGCGGAACCAAAGCTCTTGCTGCTGGACGAGCCGATGGCGGGCATGAATGTCGAGGAAAAAGAGGACATGAGTCGCTTTATTCTGGATGTGAATGACGAATTCGGCACCACAATAGCGCTGATCGAGCATGACATGGGCGTGGTGATGGACCTGTCCGACCGCGTTGTCGTGATGGATTACGGCAAGAAGATCGGCGACGGCACCCCGGACGAGGTGCGCAACAACCAGGAAGTCATCGACGCCTATCTGGGGGTGGAACATGACTGAACGACTAGCAGAGACAAGGGAACGCAGGCATGTCTGACCAATTTGTTTTCGCAATGGAGGTCACGCTGAACGGCCTGATGGCGGGCGTACTCTATGCGCTTGTCGCGCTTGGCTTCGTGCTGATCTACAAGGCCAGCGGAATTTTCAACTTTGCACAGGGTGTGATGGCCCTGTTTGCGGCTATGACGCTGGTCGGAATCATGAATGGCCAGGTGCCGTTCAGCCATCTGATCAATGCAACCTTCGGCACCGATCTGCACGATTTCGGCTGGCATTTGCCTGCATTGCTGGCAATCCTGCTGACGGTCGGTGTCATGGTGTTGCTGGCCTGGGGGGTGCAGCGGTTCGTATTCAGCCATCTGGTCGGACAGGAGCCGATCATCCTGTTCATGGCCACCATCGGTCTGGCCTATTTCCTTGAGGGGCTGGCGGATCTGATGTGGGGGTCCGAGATCAAGACGCTGAACGTCTGTCTTTTCGGCGAGTCCGGCTGTCTGCCCCAGGGCATCAATGAAACCATAGATGCCGTCACATATGAATGGTTCGGATACGGGTTCTTCATCGATAATCTGGACATTACCGCCACCATCGTTGCCGCTGTTCTGGTCGCCGCACTGATTGCTTTCAGCCAGTATACCAAGCAGGGGCGGGCGCTGCGTGCGGTGGCCGACGACCACCAGGCCGCGCTGTCGGTTGGGATTTCTCTGAACTTCATCTGGATCCTGGTCTGGTCGCTTGCGGGGTTTGTCGCGCTGGTGGCTGGCATCATGTGGGGCGCGAAGTCGGGCGTTCAGTTCAGCCTGTCGCTGATTGCACTCAAGGCGCTGCCGGTGCTGATGCTGGGCGGGTTCACGTCGATCCCCGGTGCCATCGTCGGCGGACTGATCATCGGGGTCGGTGAAAAGCTGTTCGAATTCGCCATAGGCGCGCCTTTCCTGGGCGGTGCTACCGAGAACTGGTTCGCCTATGTGCTGGCGCTGGTCTTCCTGGTGTTCCGACCGCAAGGCCTGTTTGGCGAAAAGATAATCGAGCGGGTGTGACGTTGACCGGGATTATTGCCTACATGAAACTCGCGCGCTCGGCCAAGGCCAGCGGATATGCACGCAACTCCAGCCAACTGGATGCAGAAACGCGCAACCGCGCGCAGGCCAAGGGGACAATCTGACCATGTTCTACCGTGAAGCCGGTGATTTCCACACCACCTACACCTCTGACAGCCAGACCTTTCCGATCAAGTTCGACCGGTATCGGTACTATGTCATTCTGGTCATTGCCTTTCTGGTCGTGCCCTTCATCATCAACGACTATTGGGCCAATGCGATCCTGTTGCCGTTCCTGATCTATGCCATCGCGGCAATCGGTCTGAACATCCTGACGGGCTATTGCGGGCAAGTCAGCCTGGGCACTGGCGGGTTCATGGCTGTGGGGGCCTATGCCTGCTACAAGTTGATGACCGCCTTTCCCGATGTCAGCATGTTCATCCATGTGATCCTGGCCGGGGCGATCACCGCCGTGGTCGGTGTGCTGTTTGGCTTGCCCAGCTTGCGGATCAAGGGGTTCTATCTGGCGGTGGCGACGCTGGCGGCGCAGTTCTTTCTGCTGTGGTTGTTCAACAAGGTGCCGTGGTTCTACAATTACTCGGCGTCGGGCCAGATCAACGCGCCCGAGCGCGAGGTCTTTGGCATTCTCATCACCGGAGCCAGCGCACCGGCCTGGGCCACCTATCTGTTCTGTCTGATCTTCTGTTTCGCCAGCGCCATTGTGGCGCGCAACCTGACCCGTGGCACGGTCGGGCGGAAATGGATGGCGATCCGGGACATGGACATCGCCGCCGAGATCATCGGCGTGAACCCCCTGCGTGCCAAGCTTTCAGCCTTTGCCGTCAGTTCGTTTTTTGTCGGTATCTCAGGCGCGCTTTTCTTTTCGATCTATCTGGGCGCGGTCGAGGTTGGCGAAGCATTCAGCATCCAGAAATCGTTCCTAGTGCTGTTCATGGTCATTGTCGGCGGCCTGGGGTCGATCTTCGGGTCCTTTGCCGGGGCGGCGTTCCTGGTTTTGCTGCCTGTCGCGCTCAAGGTGTTGGGGGTGGACATGCTGGGATGGCCCACCGACATCGTAGCGCATTTCCAACTGGTCATCGTTGGCGCGCTGATCATCTTTTTCCTGATCGTCGAACCGCACGGGCTGGCCCAACTGTGGCGCCTGGCCAAGGAAAAGCTGAGACTGTGGCCCTTTCCGCACTAGGGGCAAGAGGCGGGGCAAACCCGCCCCACGAAAGGCCCTGCCGCGAGGACGGGCGATCACATCGGACCAATATAAATGGGAGGATTAAACCCGATGAAACTGAAACTGACATCTCTGGCGCTTGGCGCCGCTCTGGCCGCCGGTCCGGCGCTGGCGGACCTGACGTTCCCGGACCTGAGCTACCGCACCGGGCCTTATGCCGCCGGGGGCATCCCATTCTCGGATGGCTATAACGACTATTTCACCCTGTTGAATGAACGCGACGGAGGCATCGGCGGCGTCAAGGTGAAGGTTACCGAGTGCGAAACCGGTTATAACACCGAAAAAGGCGTCGAGTGCTATGAGGCGACCAAAGGCGACAGCCCGATGGTCTATCAGCCCCTGTCCACCGGTATTACATATCAGCTGATCCCCAAGGCCACTGCAGATGGCATCCCCATGCACACTATGGGTTATGGCCGCACCTCGGCCAAAAACGGCGACGTGTTCAGCAACGTGTTCAACTATCCCGCTAACTACTGGGACGGGGCCTCGGGGGTGGTGAACTATCTGTTGGAAATCAACGATGGTAACATCAATGGCAAGAAGCTGGCGTTGCTCTACCACAACTCGGCTTACGGCAAGGAACCGATCCGTACATTGGAAGAGCTGTCCAAGAAACACGGTTTCGAACTGGTACTTCTGCCGGTTGATCACCCAGGCCAGGAACAGAAATCCCAATGGCTGCAGATCCGCCGGGAAAAGCCGGACTACGTGACCATGTGGGGCTGGGGCGTAATGAACCAGGTTGCCATTCAGGAAGCCGCCAATATCCGCTATCCGATGGAGAACTTCATCGGTATCTGGTGGTCCGGCGCGGAACATGACGTTTTGCCCGCCGGCGCTGCGGCGGATGGCTACAAGGCTGTGACGTTCCACAACGTGGGCCGTGACTTCCCGGTGTTCGATGACATCCAGACCTATGTCATCGACGCGGGTAAGGCCGCGGGTGCTGGCGATCAGGTTGGCAACGTGCTCTATAACCGGGGTATGTATGCTGCGATGCTGGCCGCCGAGGCAGCCAAAACTGCGCAAGAGATCCACGGCACCCAGGATATCACGCCTGAAATGATGCGGGATGGGATGGAAGCTCTGGAAATCACCGAAGAGAAGATGGCCGCCCTCGGCATGCCAAACTTTGGACCCAGCTTCAAGGTGACCTGTGGCAACCACGGCGGCGACGGTATGGTCGGCGTTAACCAATGGGATGCCGAAACCCAGACCTGGTCGTTGATTTCGGACTTCAAACCGACCGATTCCGAAGTGATCGGCGCGCTGATCGCCGAAGACTCCGCAGCCTTTGCGGCGGAAAACAATATCGAGTCGCGCTGCAAATAAGGCGCGATAGTCCGGCGGCGGCTGCCGTCGCCGCCGGAGAGCTCACACGTTATGCCGGGAAGATACCCCATGCTGGATGCCGCCAAGACCACCGACGTGCAGGCCGAGACCCTGCTGGAAGTCAACAACATCGAAGTGATCTACAATCACGTGATCCTGGTGCTTAAAGGCGTCAGCCTGAACGTGCCCCGGGGTGGTATCACTGCTCTTCTGGGCGGCAACGGGGCGGGCAAGACCACCACGCTGAAAGCGATCAGCAACCTGCTGCACTCCGAACGCGGAGAGGTCACCAAGGGCTCGATCAAGCACCGTGGCGAGATTGTGCATGAACTGGACCCCGCCGAACTGGTCCGGCGCGGCGTGATCCAGGTGATGGAGGGACGCCACTGTTTTGAACACCTCACGGTCGAGGAAAACCTGCTGACCGGATATTACACCCGTGCCGAAGGCAAGGCCGCGATGATGGCCGATCTGGAGAAGGTCTATGAGTATTTTCCCCGCCTGCGTGAACGGCGAAAAAGCCAGGCGGGCTATACCTCGGGCGGCGAACAGCAGATGGTCGCGATCGGGCGCGCGCTGATGTCCAAACCGGAAACCATCCTGCTGGACGAACCCAGCATGGGTCTGGCACCGCAGCTGGTCGAAGAAATCTTTGGTATCGTCAAGGACCTGAACGAGAAAGAGGGCGTGTCTTTTCTGCTGGCCGAACAGAACACCAACGTGGCGCTGCGTTTTGCCCATTACGGTTACATCCTGGAATCGGGCCGCGTGGTGATGGACGGACCTGCCGCCGAGCTGCGGGAAAATCCCGACGTCAAGGAATTCTACCTGGGCATGTCGGATGAGGGACGCAAATCGTTCCGTGACGTGCGCAGCTATCGCCGCCGCAAGCGGTGGCTCAGCTAAATGCCGCTGCTCTGCTCAAGACCCAAACCGCCGACCTGCAAGGCGGACCCCTGTGGAGTACTGTCAAAATGACCGGTTATTATGACGATCTGGAAACCCGTTCAGCCGACCAACGCGCCGCGGACCTTGCCCGCGAATTGCCGGTGCAGATCGCCCGGGCCAAGACGCTGGCCGGTTATGCCGCCACATTGGGCGATGTCGATGCCGAAACGATTACCGACGCGGCGGCGCTGGCGGCGCTGCCGGTGCTGCGCAAGTCCGAACTGGGCAGGGCACAGGCGGAAAACCCGCCCTTTGGCGGCTTCACAGCGAAGCCCGCCTGTGGCTATGCGCATATTTTCCAATCTCCCGGCCCGATCTATGAGCCAGGCGGCATCGGCCACGACTGGTGGCGGTTCGGCCGCGTATTGCATGCGGTGGGCATCGGCCCCGGTGACATTGTGCAGAACTGTTTCGGATATCATCTGACTCCGGCGGGGATGCTGTTCGAAAGCGGAGCCCGTGCGGTCGGGGCGGCGGTGCTGCCTGCTGGCACGGGCCAGACCGAATTGCAGGTCACGGCAGCGCGCGACGTGGGCACCAACGCTTATGCGGGCACGCCGGATTATCTCAAGGTGATCCTGGACAAAGCCGACAGCATGGGCGTGCGGTTGCATTTCACCAAGGCGACCGTCGGCGGCGGGGCTTTGTTCCCCAGTCTGCGCGCCGAATATGCTGATCGCGGGATCGTCTGTCTGCAATCCTATGGTACTGCCGATCTTGGCAACATCGCCTATGAAAGTGCGGCGATGGAGGGCATGATCGCAGACGAGCATGTCATCGTCGAGATTGTGACTCCGGGCACCGGCACGCCAGTAGCGCCGGGCGAAGTGGGCGAGGTGGTCGTAACGACGCTGAACCCGGATTACCCGTTGATCCGTTTCGCCACCGGCGATCTCAGCGCGATGATGGCGGGGCAATCGCCTTGCGGGCGCACCAATATGCGCATCAAGGGCTGGATGGGGCGCGCAGACCAGACCACCAAGATCAAGGGCATGTTCATCCGCCCCGAACAGGTGGCCACGCTGGTCGCCAAGCATGACGAGATCGTCAAGGCGCGGGTCATTGCCACCCGCCAAGGCGAAATGGACACGATGACGGTGCAGATCGAGGCCCGTGGCGGTGACGGTGCGGCCTATGCCAAGACCATTGCCGATGTCCTGAAACTCAAGGGTGCGGTGGAAGTGGTCGCGCCGGGCAGCCTGCCCAAGGACGGGCTGGTGATCGAGGATCAGCGCAGCTATGACTGAGCGCCGCACCTGCGATGACGGATCCTGACGCATGACCCGTGTGGCGCTGGTCACGGGCGGTGCCCGCGGCATCGGTCGCGCCATTGCGCTGGATCTGGCGCATGACCATCAGGTCGCGATCACCTGGCGCGACACACGTCCAGACGGTTTGCCCGCGTCTATTGCCGCCATTCGGGCCGATCTTACCGACGCGTGCGCCTGTCGGACGATCATCGCCGAGGTGATCCGCCGGTTCGGAGGTCTGGACGTGATCGTGAATAATGCCGGATTGGTCGCCTCGACCCCTGTTGACAAATTCGCCGCAGATGCCGCGCGTGCAATCCTGGATGTGAACCTGATTGCGCCGGGGGAACTGCTGGCGGCGGCGCTTGAGTATTTGAAGCCGGGTGCTGCGATTGTGAACATCTCTTCGATCAACGCGGTGTTGCCACCCAAGGACGCCTCGATCTATGGCGCCAGCAAGGCGGCGCTGAATCTGTGGACCCGGGCCATGGCCAAGGAACTGGGCGACCGGGGCATCCGTATCAACGCCGTCGCGCCAGGCGCGATCAACATCCCGGAAGATCCGCGCCCACCCGATCTGACCCAACAGTTTGTCCAGCAGACGGCGCTGGGACGCATCGGCACGCCTGACGATGTGGCGCGCGCGGTGCGGTTCCTGGCCAGCGACCAGGCTGGGTTTATCACCGGCGAAGTACTTGCGGTCTCCGGCGGCTACAGGCTGTGATGCGATCCGGGGCAACCCGTCGCGGCATTCAATCTGGTCTTTCCGACGAAAATGGTCGAATAACGTTTGAACCAATACCCGCACCGGATTGGCATGAAGTCGGACCAGAGCAAAACCAACGTGACCGAAACCGTTCAATATGCCGCTTACGGTAGGCACCGCCGCACGCAGGGTGGCGCGGGACTGTTGTCGGTTCTGGCTTATGGCGTGGCAGCGGTCTGCCTGTTGCCGATGCTGGCGGTGGCGTTGGCCGCAGTGACCGGGGGCACCGACACGATCAGCCATCTCTGGGACACGGTGCTGCCACGATATGCCCTGACCACAGTGGCGCTGGTGCTGATGGTGGCGGCGGGGACTTTCGCGGTGGGTGTCGGCGCGGCATGGCTGGTGACGATGACGCGCTTTCCCGGTGTGCGGGTGCTGGAGATCGCGCTGGTTCTGCCGCTGGCGTTCCCGGCCTATGTGCTGGCCTATGCCTATACCTATCTGCTGGATCATCCCGGCATCGTTCAGTCCGCCCTGCGCGCGGCGACCGGCTGGGGTCCAAGAGACTACTGGTTCCCCGAGATCCGCTCGATCTGGGGTGCGGCATTCATGTTGATTCTAGTGCTTTATCCCTATGTCTATCTGCTGGCACGGGCGGCGTTCCTGCAACAAAGTTCGGCGGCATTTCTGGCTGCGCGAACATTGGGCAACAGCGCCTGGTCCGCTTTCTGGAAGGTCAGCCTGCCAATGGCGCGCCCGGCGATTGCGGGCGGTGTGCTGTTGACAGTGATGGAAACCATTGCCGATTTCGGGACCGTGGCCTATTTCAGCGTGCAGACTTTTGCCACCGGCATCTATACCAGCTGGTTTTCGCTGGCCGACCGTGCCGGGGCCGCGCAGTTGGCGTTGTGCCTGCTCAGCTTTGCGCTGTTTCTTGCGATCCTAGAACGGGTTCAGCGTGGGCGCGCAAAATATCATCAGGCGGGGAAGGGACATAAGGCGATGCCACCCGCGCACCTGACCGGTTGGCGTGCCGGGCTGGCGTTGCTGCTGTGCGTGACCCCGGTGGTGTTGGGCTGCGTGCTGCCAGTGCTGGTGCTGTTCAACATGGGCCTGGGCGGAGAACAGGATTTGCTCAGCCCGCGTTATATCGGTTTCATCCGCAATTCGATCACCCTGGCCGGTATCGCGGCGGCGGTGACATTGGCGGCGGCCGTCTGCGTCGGTTTCTATCAACGGCTGCGGCCGGGCCGAAAATCCTCGGTTGCGGCCTATATCGCGCGGATGGGATATGCTGTGCCCGGCGGGGTGATCGCGGTCGGGCTGATGGTGCCCTTTGCTGCCTTTGACAATGCGCTGGATGGCTGGATGCGCAGCAACTTTGGCATCTCGACCGGGTTATTGGTGACCGGTTCCATCTGGCTGCTGATCGCGGCCTATATGGTGCGTTTTCTTGCCGCCGCCCTGGGGGCGTATGAGGGAGGGCAAAGCACTGTACATGCCAACATGGACGCCGCTGCACGCTCGCTGGGCGAGACCCCTCTGGGTACGCTGCGACGGGTGCATCTGCCGATCCTGACGCCCAGCTTGCTGACTGCGCTGCTGATCGTGTTCGTCGACGTGATGAAGGAACTGCCTGCGACGCTGATCATGCGGCCTTTCAACTATGACACCTTGGCGGTGCAGGCTTATCGGCTGGCCAGCGACGAGCGGCTTGAAGGCGCGGCGGTGCCGAGTCTTGTGATCGTTGCGGTCGGTTTGCTGCCTGTGATCCTGATCTGTCGTCAGGTCGGGCGGACCCGCTGAGCGGGCTTCCTGCGGGTCATCAGGACTCCCACCAGGTCTGGATGTCGGCGCGGGTGATGCGATCGGCAGGGCCGAGAGCGACCAGCGAGGTGCGATCGGCCTGTGCGCGCCGGGCATGGACATGACGTCCGACCACATGCACCTCATAGCTGCCATCCCCGGTGCGGATGAATCCCTTGAGCCGATAGAGGCCGTCGGGCCGGCTGGCCAGCTTGTCGCCCATTGCCGCCCGATCCAGCACCAGATCGCTGTCATGTTGCCAGCTGGCATAGGCCGGATGCGGTGCGATGCTGCGGCCACGGGGCAACGGAACAATGTCAAACAGCAGATTACTCAGCGCGGCGTCGCCGACCGCGGTAGGTGCGCGCGCGCCGATCCGGGTCAGGCGTTCGATCATTTCTGGATCCGGCACGTCGGTTTTGGTCAGCATCACCAAATCGGCGGCGGTTATCTGTTGCGTGACCTGCGGTGCAACCAGATCGTCGGCCAGAAGCCCAGCGATGTTCTGTGCATCCACCAGCGTCACGATCCCGGCATAGCCGAGGTCGGGTTCGGCAAGGACGGCATTGGCGACGGCGGCAGGGTCGGCGATACCGCTGGCCTCGATGATCAGGTGATCGGGGCGGGGATTGCGCTCCAGAACCTGGGTCAGGGCCATCGACAGATCCGGCCCCATAGTGCAGCAGACGCAGCCATTGGTCAGTGCGACGCTGTCCTCGCCCCGTGCGTCGATCAGCGCGGTATCGATATTGATCGCGCCGAAATCGTTGACGATGACCATCAGGTGCAGCCCGTGATCCTCGGCGAGCAGCCGGTTGATCAGCGTGGTCTTGCCAGCGCCGAGATAGCCGCTGAGTATCGTTACGGGCAGGTTGGTCATAGTGCTGCCGCCTCTATGAGTGCGGGCTGAGTCATGGCGGTGTCTGGCATGTTGGGCTCCTGTCGGCCACAGCAGTAGCCCGGGATCATACCCGGGCAAACCCGAAATTCTCGCCTATTTGGCGGCTTCCATCAAAGCCAGCTCGTGGATGGCGAACCGGATGCAAGCGGATTCGTCCAGATGTGTGCGTGGACCCGGGTAAATTACACCTGCTCCGTTCAGCAGTGTGGTGCGCCGGTGCAAGAGCACCTCGGTTCCATTGGCTATTCGGATCACGCTGCCCGAGCTGCTGTGATCGGTAAACTCCACTTGCCAGCGTCTCACGGACAGGGCGGCGTGTTTGCGTGACACCCAGGGCTGGCTAAGGACGATGTCGCACTCTGCGGAGCGTCCGATGGTCAGGGTATTCCCCTCGCCAATCTGCCAGGTCTTGTCCCCCAGACTGAACTCGGCATATTCGGTGCCACCGGAACGTTCCTGCGCAGGTTTGGCGAAGATGACGGTTTGTTCGCTCATCTCGGTCACCGAACAGGAATAGACCCGCGTGGAGCGGGCCTTGCCACGCAACTGGATCTCGCCGATCATCTGCAAGCGCGCCTTTGAGTCCGGCTTCAGGTCGTCGAAGCTCTGATCGCCAACCAGAACCTCACCCGGCTTGGCCAGCGAGGTGAGCCGTGCTGCGGTGTTCACCGCACTGCCATAGATGTCGTTTTCGTGGTTCAGGATCTCGCCGAAATAGATGCCCACATGTACCGACAGCCCAGCAGGCCAGGATTCATTGATCATTGCCCAGGCGGCCTGAAAGGACTCATCTGAGGTCCTGAAAAAGCTCAGGACGTCGTCGCCCTGGGATTTCACGCATTTGCCGCCCGTGTTCTCGATGATTTGCCGCATCCGGGCCAATACCTTGCTGACCTGTTCCAGGGCGGCCTGATTGCTTTCGGTCTCGTACAGCTGGGTGCTGCCGGTAATGTCCGAAATCAAGACGCTGGCGTGGGGCATGACAAAATTGGTCCAGGTTCAAATAAGCAGTCTGATTGTAGATGCCGGTCAAAAATCGGCCACCGTAGTGTATCATATCCGCGATCTGCGGCAGAGATGCCATAAATGGGCGCCCAGTGGTATACCGGTCTTCCTTACCTTGATTGTGACAGCTTGCCGTGGAAAATACCATTCCACCCCACCTAGGCGCGCTTTGCACAAAAAAAGGCGCAGGAGAAACCCTGCGCCCAGTTCTGCATCGATTGTGACCTGGGTTATTCCCAGTTTACCTCATTAAAGATCCGCTGTGCTGCTGGCAGGTTGTTGGCCACCTCCGACAGGTTCACGTCGTCGGGTTTGAAGAACCCAAGTTCGGCGATCGAGGGGGACAGGGCCACACCGGGTACGGACGGATATTCGTCGTTTCCGGCCGAGAAATAGACCTGTGCCGAGTCGCTGGACAGGTATTCCAGGAACTTGATTGCATTTTCGCGATTCGGCGCATGAGCGGCCATGCCACCGCCGGACAAATTCATATGTGCGCCGTTGCCGTCCTGATCGGGGAACACCCAGCCGATGGTTTCGCGTTGCTCGGACAGACCTTTGACATCGGTGCGGATGGCGCGGGCAAAGTAATAGGTGTTGGCGACCGCGATTTCGCACTCGCCGGAAATGATGCCGCGCATCTGGTCGGTGTCACCGCCCTGTGGCTTGCGGGCCATATTGTCGACGATGCCCTGCGCCCATTCCTTGGCGGCGGCCTCATTGGTATGGGTGATGATCGAGGCCAGCAGGGTCTGGTTATAGGTGTTTGACGACGACCGGATACAGACCATACCCTTGTATTTGGGGTCGGCAAGTTCGGCATAGGTTTGCGGCGGATCGGTCACATCGTTCTTGTCGTAAAAGATGATCCGCGAGCGCTGCGAAAAGCCGAACCACTGGTTGTCTGCATCTTGCAGATAGGCGGGGACACGCGTTTCCAGAACTGCACTGTCGACCGATTGCAATACACCGGCCTCTTTTGCGCGTTGCAGGCGGGAGGTGTCCACTGTCAGAAGAACGTCGGCGGGGCGAATTCGCTCCCTCGGCCTGCATGCGGGCGATTAATTCGTCGGCCTTTCCTTCGATGCGGTTGATCGTGATGCCGGTGGCGTCCTCGAAGTCGGTGTAAAGCCGTTCGTCGGTGTCATAGTGGCGCGAGGAATAGAGGTTCAGCTCGCCGTCGGCGCTGGCGGTGGTGGCGAGCGTGGCCACGAGGGCTGCGACGATGCAGGTCGATGGTTTCAGCATGAGGTGATATCCTGACTAGTTGTTCCTGTCGTCCGGGTTATTACCCGACTGATTTCGTCGATTATAGGAATTTGAAAGAGATGCAAAGCATTTCCGACTAAAACAATAAGAAAGAATTCGGCGGGTCGGACAATTGACATCGGGCCATCCTGCGGATTGTGTTAGGATCGAGGGCTCACACAAGGAAGAGTGCGATGAAGGTAGTAGTCATGGGTGCGGGGGTGATCGGCGTCACCACCGCCTATTATCTCGCGCGCGCGGGGGCCGAAGTCGTTGTTTTGGACCGTCAGACCGGTCCGGGCCTGGAAACCAGCTATGCCAATGCGGGCGAGCTTTCATATGGCATGACCTCGCCCTGGGCGGCTCCGGGGATTCCGACCAAGGCGATCAAATGGCTGTTCATGAAGCGCCGCCCGCTGTTCATCTGGCCGTTGATCAGCCCGACCATGTGGAAATGGAGCTTGCAGATGCTTGGCAACTGCAATGACGAAAGTTATCGCATCAACAAGACCCGCATGGTGCGGATTTCGAACTACAGCCGCGACGTGATGCCCGAGCTGATCGACGAGACCGGGATCGAGTATGACGGGCGGGCGCAGGGCACCCTGCAACTGTTCCGAACCGCCAAACAGATGAAAGGATCGCGTGCCGATCAAGAGATTTTGGCGGAATTCGACAGCCCGTTCGAAGAGCTTGGCCGGGACGCCTGTATTGCCGTTGAGCCGGCGCTGGCCGAGGTGCGCAACAAATTTGTCGGCGGCCTGCGCCTGACTGCCGACCGCACCGGCGATTGCCGGCTGTTCACCATGGCACTGGCCGAGAAGGCCGCTGAACTGGGCGTGCAGTTCCAGTATGGTCAGTCGATTCGCGGTATCGCGGTCGAAAACGGGCGCATTGCGGGCGTCGATACCGAACTGGCGGGGCGAATAACCGGTGATCGCTATGTCTGTGCCTTGGGCAGCTTTGCCGCAGGGCTGCTGAAGCCCATCGGCATCCGCTTGCCGGTCTATCCGGTCAAGGGCTATTCGGTGACCCTTCCGGTGACCGACGACGCTATGGCGCCGCAGTCCACGATCATGGACGAAACACACAAGGTCGCGATCACCCGGCTGGGCGACCGTATCCGTGTGGCGGGCACCGCCGAGATCGCCGGGTACAGCAACCGTCTGGGGCCGCATGCGACCGATACGGTGCGTTACGTCATCAACGATCTGTTCCCAAAGGGCGGCGACCTCAGCCAGGCCGAAGGCTGGACCGGGCTGCGCCCGATGACTCCTGATGGAACTCCGGTGTTGGGCGGTACGGTCTATGACAACCTGTATCTGAACACCGGGCACGGAACGTTGGGCTGGACCATGGCCTGCGGGTCGGGACGCGCGGTCGCGGATCTGGTTTTGGACAAGGAACCCGAGATTTCCTTCGATGGGCTGACTGCTGCCCGC
Source organism: Sedimentitalea nanhaiensis DSM 24252 (assembly GCF_000473225.1). GTDB lineage: Bacteria > Pseudomonadota > Alphaproteobacteria > Rhodobacterales > Rhodobacteraceae > Sedimentitalea > Sedimentitalea nanhaiensis. Next base: position 2,266,049 of record NZ_KI421509.1, on the reverse strand, counting down.
TATGGCTGAAGAGCAGGCCCTGGTGCGCGCAAGCGGTCAACTACAGCAAGGCACAAAAAAACCGCGCCCGAAGGCGCGGTTTTAAATGGTGAATTCGGTCGCGGACCGATCAGCCCTGGCGGGCTTTGAACCGGCGTTGCGTCTTGTTGATGACGTAAACGCGGCCTTTGCGACGCACAACACGGCAATCACGGTGCCGATTCTTGAGCGAGCGGAGCGAGTTTCTGACCTTCATGGTCCTTCTCCTGTTCCAGCGGCGCGGGCCAGCGCCTTTTTGTTGCGGGTGCCTCGGGCGAGCCCGAAACAGTGAATTCATGGTGGGCACTACAAGGTTCGAACTTGTGACCCCTTCGATGTCAACGAAGTGCTCTACCGCTGAGCTAAGCGCCCATGAATACCGTTGCGAAAGATCTGCCCCAACAAAATGGGGCGCGGAATCCCGCGCCGGTAGCGGGTCTATAAAAGGAGTCGCAACCGGGATCAAGGGCTTTTGGCAACTTGCGAATCCAGTCTATGCTGAGCGTAACGAGGAGACGCAATGCCCCAGTCCGCTTTTGACCTGATTCTGCCCAAGCGTCGCCTGTCCGGTGTGGTGTTTGCCTCGCCGCACAGCGGCAATTGTTATACTCCGGCTTTCCTGCGCCAGACTCCGCTGGATCATTTGGCCATCCGCTCTTCCGAGGATGCCTATGTTGATCAACTGTTCGGCAGTGCGCCGGAATATGGTGTGCCGCTGCTGTGTGCCGCCATGCCACGCGCCTATGTCGATCTCAATCGCAGCCCCGATGAACTGGATCCGGCGCTGATCGAGGGCGCTGTTCGGCGCGGACAAAACCCGCGCGTCGCATCGGGATTGGGGGTGATCCCGCGCGTCGTGGCAAATGGGCGTGCAATCTATACCGGCAAATTGCCGATGGCCGAAGCGCAGCATCGGATCGACCGCTATTGGCGCCCCTACCATCAGACGTTGCAGGACCTGTTGGATCAGGCGCATCGCGATTTCGGGCAGGCGATTCTGATCGATTGTCACTCGATGCCGCACGAGGCGATGGACGGGGTCGCCCGCAACAGCCGCCGCTGTCCCGAAATCGTTCTGGGGGATCGTTTCGGTGCCGCCGCCGGGGGCGAGATCGTGGACCGGATCGAGGCGGCGTTTTCGGCTGCCGGGCTGGCGGTGGTGCGCAACGCACCCTTCGCCGGGGCGTATATCACGCAGGCCTACGGTCGTCCCTCGCGGCGCCAACACGCGGTTCAGGTCGAGATCGATCGTTCGCTCTATCTGGACGAACGGCAGGTCCGTCCAAATGCAAATTTCGACAGCTTGCGCCGCGCGTTGCGGCAGGTGATTGCCGAAATCGCCGAGATTGGCAACGAACAGATGCCGCTGGCAGCTGAATAGCGCGTCACCTCAGGGACCGTCCCTTGAGAATAGCGTCAGTGCCGAATCGTTGGCGAATCGCATCGGTCGCACGTTCCGCCTGGCTCCGCCGCGTTGCATCCGGGTCGAGCAGATCGCCGGACTTGCCGGCCTGGCTTTCGGGACACAGGTCGGACAAACCACAGCCCAACAGCCGATAGGGTCCCTGATTTCCGACCTGGTCGAACAACCCGCGGGCGGTGCGATAGATGGTGTCGGCCAGCTGCGTCGCGTCGCGCAGCGCCACCCGTCGTGACAGGCTGCTGTGATCGGCGCGCTTTAGCTTTAGGGTCACCACCCGCCCGGCCAGGCGTTTGGCCTTGGCCCGGTCCGCGACCTTTTCGGCCATCCGCCACAGATGCCCGTCCAGCAGGTCGGGATCGCCGGTATCTTCAGAAAACGTCGTCTCGTTGCTGATCGACTTCATCGGCTCGTGAGCCGAAACCCGCCGCCGGTCCTGCCCGCGCGCCAGATGCCACAACCGCTCGCCCATCGCGCCAAACCGCGCGCTCAGATCGGTGCGGTCCCACCGCAGCAAATCGGCAAAGGTACGGATCCCGGCCCTGTCCAGCGACACCTGCGCCGCAGGACCGATTCCCCAGATCAACCGCACCGGCCGGTCGCGCAGGAAATCGGAAGTCTCGGCTTTGCCAATCACCGAAAACCCGCGCGGCTTGTCGAGATCCGACGCCACCTTGGCCAGGAACTTGTTATGGCTCAATCCGATCGATCCCGTCAGGCCCAACTCATCCTTCATCCGTTTGATAAGTCGCGCCAGCATCACCGCCGGTGGTGCGCCGTGCAGTCGCTGGGTGCCGTTCAGATCCAGAAACGCCTCGTCCAACGACAGCGGCTCGATGGCGGGGGTCAGTTCTTCCATCATCACGCGGATTTTCCGAGATGCCTCGACATAGGCCTGCATCCGCGGCCTGATCACCACCGCATCTGGGCACAGTTTCAACGCCTGGAACATTGGCATGGCCGAGCGCACGCCGCGAATCCGTGCGATATAGCAGGCGGTCGATACCACGCCGCGCCGCCCGCCACCGATGATCACGGGCTTGTTCGCCAACGAAGGGTTGTCGCGTTTTTCGACCGAAGCGTAAAACGCATCGCAATCCATATGCGCAATCGACAGGTCAAACAGTTCGGGATGTGACAGAACACGTGGGCTGCGGCAGACCGCGCAGCGCGAAATGTCGCTCTCGGTCACGGCCAGACAGTCTCGGCACAGGCTGGGCATTGGGGTGGGGTATCCGATTAACGTGCCGTTGCATATATGTCGGTCATACTAGGCCAATTCTGGCGGTGCGTCAGCGTCAATTCAAAAGGCAGGGCTGCGGTCATGACATTTTCTGGTGCCAAGCTGGCGTTGTTTCTGGGGAGCGATCTTCTGGTCATCCGGCGTGACAATCGGCCCGATATTCCATGGCCCGATCATTGGGATCTGCCCGGCGGCGGGCGCGAGGGGGATGAAACGCCACAGGCCTGTGTATTGCGCGAAACCCATGAAGAGGTTGGCCTCAGTGTCGCGGCAAAGGATCTGGTCTGGTCTACCAGCTATCCGCGCCCACACGGCATAGTCTGGTTTTTTGCGGCGCATTTGCCGGCGCGCACTGCCGGTTTGATCCGCTTTGGCTCCGAAGGTACGGGCTGGCGGCTGATGCCGCCGCAGACCTATTGCGATCATCCGCTCGCGGTACCGCATTTCGCGCAGCAACTGCGCAGCTATCTGGCGCGGAACGGTGCGTTTTCCGGGGGCTGAGCGAAAGGCCCCCCGCTGCTGAGGCGGGGGGAGGTAACGAACCACAGGAAGAAAAGGTTCGTTGGGGAGTATCTCATTACGTAGCGTCACCCAAAACGGCAGAATTATAAAGTCTGGAATGCCCGTCTCATAAAAGACACGTATAGCATGTGCTTTTAAGGGCACAGCCGGTGTTCAAATTGTCGAAAGCTCGTCCAGTATTGCCTGGGCGGCGGCGCGCGGGTCGGCTGATTTCCATACCGGACGCCCGACCACGATGTGATCCGCCCCCGCTGTAATGGCACTGGCTGGGGTGGCGACTCGTTTCTGATCGCCCAGGTCGGCACCTGGGGGGCGCACGCCCGGAGTAACGATCAACCGGTCCTTGGCCTGGGGCAAGGCGCGGATCATTTCTGCTTCGCGTGGGCTGGCGATCACCCCGTCGGCACCGGCCTCCAGCGCCCGTACCGCACGTTCGACCACCAGGTCCGGCACGTCGCCAGCCACAAGCATCGCCTCGTTCAGGTCGCCCCGGTCCAGAGAGGTCAGGATGGTAACGCCCAGGATCTTCAGGTCGCTGTCCGCTGCGCCTTGTTTGGCGGCACGCACTACATGCGGATCGCCGTGCACGGTCAGGAAATCCAGATCGAATTTGGCCAGCCCGCGTACTGCGTTCTCAATCGTGGCGCCGATGTCGAACAGCTTCATGTCGAGGAAAACGCGCTTGCCATGGCGTTGCTTAAGCTCGTTGGCCAGCGCCAGCCCGCCACCGGTCAGCATGCCCAGCCCGATCTTGTAGAACCCGACCGAGTCGCCCAGCGTATCTGCCAATGCCAAGCCTTGCACAGCATCGGGGACATCAAGGGCTACGATCAAGCGGTCATCGGACATGGGCTTACCTCTGGTTGTGGGGTTTCGTCTGACTAACTGGTCTGGGGTCGTTTTGTCCATGTCTATCGAATTCACCGCAATAATCCTGCATCAGGTCTTGAACGTGACCATGAATTCCCCAAATTGAATGCGAGGCCCATATAGCGGCGTGCTGCTCTGCAGGCGTCGATTTTTCGGGGCGCTTAGACAAGGAGAGACAGATGGACTTGAACAAGTTCACCGAGCGTGCGCGTGGTTTCGTGCAGGCAGCACAGACGATTGCAATGCGGGAAGGCCACCAGCGGCTGACCCCCGAGCATATTCTCAAGGCATTGATGGATGACGATCAGGGGCTTGCAAGCAACCTGATCAATCGCGCCGGTGGCAATTCTGCCCGGGTGATCGAAGCCGTAAACCTGGCAATGAGCAAGATCGCCAAGGTCAGCGGCGATGCCGGGCAGATCTATATGGACAACACGACCGGCAAGATTCTGGCCGAGGCGCAGACCCTGGCCGAAAAGGCCGGAGACAGCTTTGTTCCCGTCGAACGGATGCTGATGGCGCTTTGCATGATCAAATCCAAGGCCAAGGATGCGTTGGACGCCGGTGACGTCACGGCGCAGAAACTGAACGAGGCAATCAACGACATCCGCAAGGGTCGGACAGCGGACAGCGCCACCGCGGAAGAGGGCTATGACGCGCTCAAGAAATATGCCCGCGACCTGACCGAGGCGGCCAGCGAAGGCAAGATCGACCCGATCATCGGTCGCGACGAAGAAATCCGCCGCGCCATGCAGGTGCTATCGCGTCGGACCAAGAATAACCCGGTGCTGATCGGTGAGCCCGGCGTGGGCAAGACCGCGATTGCCGAAGGCATGGCACTGCGTATCGTCAATGGCGACGTGCCGGAATCTCTGCGCGACAAGAAGCTGTTGGCGCTGGACATGGGGGCGCTGATCGCGGGGGCCAAATATCGCGGTGAATTCGAGGAACGTCTCAAGGCGGTTCTGAATGAGGTGACCGATGCTGCGGGCGAGATCATCCTGTTCATCGACGAGATGCACACGCTGGTGGGTGCCGGTAAATCCGAAGGCGCGATGGACGCGGCAAACCTGATCAAACCGGCGCTGGCGCGGGGCGAGTTGCACTGTATCGGTGCAACCACGCTGGATGAGTACCGCAAATATGTCGAAAAGGATGCAGCGCTGGCCCGTCGTTTCCAGCCCGTCCTGGTGCAGGAACCCACGGTCGAGGACACGGTTTCGATCTTGCGCGGTATCAAGGAAAAATACGAGGTGCACCACGGTGTCGATATATCCGACGCTGCCCTTGTGGCCGCCGCGACGCTGAGTCATCGCTATATCACCGACCGCTTCCTGCCCGACAAGGCGATCGACCTCGTGGATGAAGCGGCCAGCCGTTTGCGTATGGAGGTGGACTCTAAACCGGAAGAGCTGGACCAGCTGGATCGCCAGATCTTGCAATTGCAGATCGAGGAGCAGGCGCTGAAGCTCGAAGATGACGCTGCCAGCAAGGATCGGTTGGAAACACTTCAAAAGGATCTGGCCGAGCTGCAGGAGAAGTCCGCCGAGATGACCGCACAGTGGCAGGCCGAACGGGACAAGCTGGCCGGGGCGCGCGACGTCAAGGAACAGCTGGACCACGCCCGCGCCGAACTGGAAATCGCCAAGCGTGAAGGCAATCTGGCCAAGGCTGGCGAGCTTTCTTACGGCGTGATTCCCGAGCTTGAAAAAAAGCTGCAACAGGCTGAAGAGAGTGAAGCGAACGGCGTCATGGTCGAGGAAAAGGTGCGTCCAGAACAGATCGCCTCGGTGGTCGAACGCTGGACTGGTATCCCGGTCAACCGGATGCTGGAAGGCGAGCGCGAAAAGCTGCTGCGTATGGAAGATGGCCTGCACAAGCGGGTGATCGGCCAGGATACCGCCGTGCGCGCCGTGTCCAACGCTGTGCGCCGCGCGCGCGCCGGGTTGCAGGATGAAAACCGACCGCTGGGCAGTTTTCTGTTCCTGGGGCCGACAGGCGTGGGCAAGACCGAGCTGACCAAGGCGCTGGCCGAATTCCTGTTTGACGACGACAGCGCGATGGTGCGTGTGGATATGTCTGAGTTCATGGAAAAACACAGCGTTGCGCGTCTGATCGGTGCGCCTCCGGGCTATGTCGGTTATGACGAAGGCGGTGTGCTGACTGAAGCGGTGCGGCGTCGCCCCTATCAGGTGGTGCTGTTTGACGAGGTCGAAAAGGCGCATCCGGACGTGTTCAACGTTCTGCTGCAGGTTCTCGATGACGGCGTGCTGACCGATGGTCAGGGCCGCACCGTGGACTTTAAGCAAACGCTGATCATCCTAACGTCCAACTTGGGGGCGCAGGCACTGAGCCAGTTGCCTGAAGGTGCCGATGCATCCGATGCCAAGCGCGACGTCATGGATGCTGTGCGGGCTCATTTCCGCCCCGAATTCCTGAACCGGCTGGACGAAACGATCATTTTCGACCGCCTGGCGCGGGCCGATATGGATGGAATCGTCGATATTCAGTTGGCACGCCTGAAAAAGCGTTTGCTCGGGCGCAAGATCGACCTGGTGCTGGACGAAGACGCGCGCAAGTGGCTGGCCGACGAAGGCTATGATCCGGTGTTCGGTGCCCGGCCTCTGAAACGGGTGATCCAACGCGCGCTGCAAAACCCGCTGGCCGAGTTGTTGCTGGCCGGCGATATCGTCGATGGCGTCACCGTGCCGGTTACTGCCGGTGCCGAGGGGCTGATCATTGGCGACAGGCTGGGCAACTCTGGCCGCCCCCGGCCGAACGATGCGGTTGTTCACTGATCGATGACCCAAACGAAAGGCCCGCCGGCAATTTGGCGGGCCTTTTGCAATCAGCTGGCCTGATTCAGACCGGGTTTCGCTTCGTCAATTCGGATCGTCTCTCTCGTCAAACGATTCACGAAAAACATCGGACCGACCCGCAAAGACAGCATCCTCGTGCAGGGGTTTGCCGCATATGAGGTATGTGACACTGGACAATTACATGGGGCTCTCGATGCGTGTTGTTCGACCAAGGATATCTACGCCTTGTTGCTTCCAGAAATGGAGCAGGTCGATGAAGACCCAGTTTTCCGCCAACTTTTCGCCTGCACGCCGGTAAATATCGATGACCCGGAACTCTGCTTCCCGATCCGTGGCAGGCATGCCCATGAAGCCGCCGGTCGGTCGGGCGGTGAAGTTTGGCCAGCCGAAGAATCCGCCATAGTGCCCTTCGGCCAGGCGACAGACATGTTGCGTTTTGGAGCGGTCCGTGAACCCGGCGCGAAAGGGACCGGAATGTTGAAGGGCATAGCGGTCGATTGTGTATGTCGAGCCGATGCCCGCCGGACCCCACCAGATCATGTCATCGGCCCAGCTTTGTGCCAGTTCCTGTTGCAACGGCAGGCCTGAATCCCAGCGGCCCAGGTCGGAGATCATCGCGTTGATGCAGGCCAGCGTCTTTTCACCTTCCTCGGCCGGTTGTGTGCCCGCCAGCAATCCGTCATGGGTTTGGGGGCCGGGCTGGACGAAATGTGCTGCGGTTTGTGGCGGGAAGGGCGACAGGCCCGCCTGCATCATCAGGTGCGGTATATCGAAATACATCGCTGTTTCGGCGATCCGCCCATTTTCCACCCGGTTGAATTCGCAATAGCGCAGGAATGCCATCTTGCCAGTGGGCCGAATGCCCAGCCAGGGCTTGTCGAAAAGCCCCATGAGATGGCCCATGGAGACCACCCAGACAGCGCCATCGCCGGTTAAGCTGTTGCGGCCCGCAAAGAAGATGTCCTCGCGGCGTTGCAGCCGGGTCAAGGCCACGCGCAGAGGCCTCCAGAAACGGTCAGCGACTGTATCCGCTCCGTGCATTTCGTCGAAAGGATGAAATCCGCGCCAGCGATAATCAGTTGTGGTCGCTGCTGTGATTGTGTCGGTGATTCCCAGAAGATCGGTACCGTCAAGCGTCTGATATAGGCTTTCGACCGTCTGTTTCGCGGATTGAACTTCGTCCATTATATTCCTTTCTTCCAAGCTGTTACGGATAATTTCATGGCGGGTTCTCATGAAATTTGCATACGATTGCAAAAATATCTTGCCAAATGGCTTACGTAACGTCTACCAATATTGCAATCGTATGCAGGAATTGTGCATCTTGGCAGACCGGGGCGACGCATGGCTGAAATTCAACTCAAGAACATTTCCAAGCGCTGGGGCTCGTTCGTCGGCGTCAATGATTTCGATCTGACCATTGCCGATCGGGAGTTTCTGGTTTTGCTCGGGCCGTCCGGCTGCGGCAAGACCACAACGATGCGGATGATTGCCGGGCTGGAAGAGGCCAGCGGCGGAGAGATCTGGATTGGCGACCGGATGGTCAATGATCTCGATCCCAAGGACCGCGACGTGGCAATGGTTTTTCAATCCTACGGGTTGTATCCGCATCTGAACGTCTATGAAAATATCCGCTTTCCGCTGAAGGTCCGCAAGGTCGACCCGGCAACCCATGACGAGCGGGTTCTGAGAGCCGCTGAAATGGTCGAGCTGACGGATTTTTTGCATCGCAAGCCGGCTGAATTGTCTGGTGGGCAACGCCAGCGCGTGGCATTGGCGCGCGCCATTGTACGCAGGCCGTCAGTGTTTCTGATGGATGAACCGCTGTCCAATCTGGACGCCAAGCTGCGGGTCTCGACACGGGCGCAGATCAAGAACCTCAGCCACGAACTGAAGGTTACCACCGTTTACGTGACCCATGACCAGATCGAGGCGATGACCCTTGCAGATCGCGTTGTCGTGATGAAGTCCGGTGTGGTGCAACAGGTCGGCACCCCGACAGATATCTACGACAATCCGGCCAATACCTTCGTTGCCAGCTTTATCGGCTCTCCGGCGATGAATCTGATGGAAGGTGACATCAAAAACGGCACCTTCACCGCGCGCAACGCGACGATATCGGGGCTGAATGCGCCGGACGGCCCGACGATTCTTGGATTTCGCGCCGAGGATTCCGCGGTTGCCGAGGGTGTCGCAGGACAGATCAACGGGCCGCTCTACACGATCGAACTTTTGGGCGACGCCGTCATGTTAACGGTACGTGCGGGCGGGCAGCTGGTTTCTGTCAAGGCCCCCAAGGACTTTCGCGCCGAAATCGGCGACCCCGTGTCGTTCTCGGTTCCGGCCACGATCTGCCATCTATTCGATACGCAAACGGGTGGCAGGCAGGACCGCTGAGCCACGTGAAAAGCGGGCTGGGGCAGAGACCCCACCCGTTCCGACCAACAGGAGGAGAATTCGGATGAATCTCAGGACACTTATTTTGGCTGGAGCGTTGTCAGTCTCTGGAACTGTCAGCTACGCCAATTGCGCCTATAAAAACGACACCCCGGTGAGCATGCTTGCGGCGGGTTTCGAGGCTTGGAAGGCTGTTGCCAATGCAATGGCAGAATGCGGTAATTTTACCGCCGAACTGGACCAGGAATTTCGCAAAAAGCAACCTGCGGCTTTTGCGGCCACACCGTCGCTGTATCAGATCGGCGGCGTATCTAATGGCACCATTACACCGTTGCTGAACGAAGGCACGATCCGCCCGCTGGACGATCTGGTCGAAAAATACGGCCAACACCTGTCGCCCAACCAGCTGATCCGCATCGACGGCAAGATCATGGCCATCGCTATGATGGTGAACACACAGAATCTGCAATACCGGCGCGACGTCCTTGAAGATCTGGACATTCCGGTGCCGCAAACCTGGGAAGAAGTGCTGGCGGCTGCCGCGAAGATCCGCGAAGCGGGGGTGGTGGATTACCCGCTGGGCGCGACGATGAAGTCGGGTTGGAACCTGGCGTTGGAATTCATCAACCTGTTCTACGGCTATGGTGGCGTTTTTGTCGACGACAACAACATGCCGACAGTCAACACCGATGCCGGAATCAAGGCGTTGGAGACCATGAAGGCGACGACCGAATTCCTGGATCCGGAATATCTGGTATCGGATTCAACCTATGTCCAGCAGCAGTTCCAACAGGGTAAGATCGCCATGGCGAACCTCTGGGCGAGCCGCGCCGGGGCATCGGATGACGAGGCCGAAAGCCAGGTCGTCGGACTGGTCAACAGCACAGCGGCTCCGCGCGTACTCGACGGTGGGGCGCCGGCGACAACGATTTGGTGGGATGGTGCAGTTATCGCCAGAAACATCACCGACGAGCAGGCCGAAGCGGCGTTTCGGTTGATCGTCGAAGGGATGGATACCGGCATGGTCGAAGCGAATAACGACGCGGCCATCTGGCTGATTCCAGGCTATGTGCCAAACCGGCTCGCCCAAGGCGCGATCGAGACCCTTCAGGCGCAGCCACCGGCGGTTTCCTATCCGTCGACCTCGGCCATGGGGCTGATGCATACAGCCACCGGCAACAATGTCAGCCGCTTTCTCACCGGATCTGCGGACGCCGAAACCACGCTCAAGGCGATCGAGTCCGATTACCTGATTTCCGCGAAAGAGGCTGGGCTGATCCCGAACTGAGCCTGGTAATACAACGGGCGGTGCGACTGGTGCCGCCCCGATCCGGCCCCGGCTTTCGCAATGAACAGTCCTGACCCTGTTTTCTGCGGAACCCGTGCGCGACGACTCTGAAACGAGGGTAAGACCATGAAATTCAAGACATTTGCAGCGTTTGTCGGCCCATCTCTTGTGATGATGTTGCTGTTCATCGCGTTTCCTCTGGTCAGTGTCTTCATGCAGAGCTTTTATGTAACGCAGCCGATATTCGAGCAGGTGGAAGTCGAGAGTTGCACGCCCGGATTTCCGAACCCGATCTGTGTGACCGAGATCAAGAGCCAGCCGGTGCTGGGCGCGGATGGCAAAATCACCACCGAAACGCGGTTCTCCGGGCTGGAAAGCTATCGAAACGTGTTGGAGTTGGGCCGGGTCAAGGCGGCGATTTCCAATGGCAGTTGGACGCAATTGATGAATGTCGATTTCTGGAAGGCATTGCGGTTTACCTTGTCCTTTACCCTGTTGACGCTGCCGTTGGTGCTGATCGTCGGACTTTCCATCGCGCTTGCGGTCAACAACGCGGTCCGGTCGCTGCGCGGCCCGGTGATCTTCATTTCGCTGCTGCCGTTCATCATCACACCGGTGATCGGGGGGCTTTCGATCCGATGGCTGTTCATCGGCGACGGCATCCTGACTGCGGCGATGGAATGGATGAGCGGAGCGAATATCTCGATGTTTGCACAGGCCTGGACCATCGAATTGATGATGATGTTCTATCGTGTCTGGCATGTCGCGCCCTTTGCCTTCGTGATCTTTTATGCCGGTTTGCAGACGGTCAATCAGGACACGCTGGAAAGCGCTATCATCGATGGAGCCAGTCGCTGGGAGCGCCTGCGCTTTGTGATCGTGCCCCACCTGATGCCGTTGATCGTCTTTATCGCGCTCATTCATCTGATGGACAGTTACCGGGTGTTTGATGAAATCGTCGCCTTTTCCAGCCAGAGCCACGTCATCTCGCTGCAATGGCTGACCTATGATTTTCTCACCCCGGACGATGCCGGCAACCGCGCGATCAGCCGCGCCTCGGCGACGGCCATGCTGACCATGGTGGGGATCGTGCTCTTGCTGATCTATCCGCTCAAGCGCACCTGGCGCGACCATAAAGGGAGCCATTGACATGTCCACGCCCAAGGCCCTTCGTCAATCCGCCGCTCTGCGGTTCGGTTCCGCAGGCTTCCTGATCTTCTGGTGCCTCATCGCCGCGTTCCCGATTTTCTGGATCCTGGTGATGAGCTTCAAGAACCCGGTCGACGCCTTTGCCTCTAACCCGCTTGACGTGATCTTTGGTCCCGCGACTCTTGCCGAGGGTGATGGCCTCAGCATCATGGATGTTGTTTTGGGACTGGGGGTTCTGTGGCTGAGTTTCCGCTTTGCCTTTCGGCATCTGCCCGAAATGGTCGAGAAATTTACCAAGCCCGGCACCGTGATCATGGGTTGGGTCATCGCGGTTCTCGGTTTTGCGCTGGTCTTTATCGTGGTTTTCTTTGGTATCCTTCCGTGGGTGTTGACGGGTTTGAACGCGATGTCCGGGCCGCTTGGCGATCCGATCATCGGGCTGACGCCCAAGAACTATGTCTCGGTCTGGGTCGACAACGAATTCTACCGCAATTTCATAAACTCTCTGATCGTGACCGGTGGCGTGGTGACGGTGTCGCTGACGGTCGGCACGCTGGCGGGCTATGGGTTGGCGCGGTCTGGGTCGAACCTGGCGTTCTGGTTGCTGATCCTGGCACTGATCTTCCGCGCATTGCCACATTCGGTGCTGGTTGCGGGCTATCTGCCGGTATTCATCAATTCGGCCGAGATCCTGCGCCCAATCCTTGGCGATGCGGCCCCGACGCTCTATGGTAAGCCCTATGCGGTGATCGCGGTTTTGGTCGCGATCAACCAGCCCTTTACAATCTGGATGCTGCGCAGCTTTTTCCAGAATATCCCGATGGAGTTGGACGAGGCCGCCCGCGTCGACGGCTGTTCGCATTTTCAGGCCTTTAGGCGGGTCATCATGCCGGTGATGTGGCCAGGAGTCATCACCACAGGTCTGTTCAGTTTCCTTCTGGGCTATAACGACTTTCTTGTGACCTCGCTGTTACTGGATGCGCAAAATCAAACCATGGTTCCGGCCATTGCAGGCTATTTCAACCGCGAAACCACGACCACAGATCAGGTCGAAGCGATCGCCGCTGCGGTGTCCATTACTGCGCCGCTGTTCCTGCTGGTGATGGTGTTTCAGCGCCAGATTGTCAGCGGCCTGACGGCGGGCGCGGTCAAGGGATGATCTGTGCTCTGCCAATTTAACTAAAGGAAACCGACGATGAAACGTAATTTTCTTCTTGCTGCCGGCCTGAGCGTCGCAATGGCGGTCTCCGCCCAGGCCGCGACTACCATTCGCATCGGCCATGCGACGCCCGAATCCTCTCCGATCCACCAGGCCCTGCTGTATTTTCAGGAACAGATCGCCGAGCGTTCTGGCGGCGCGATTGAGGTCGAATTGTATCCCGGCGGGCAGCTGGGGAGTGTCAAGGAAATGACCGAACTCGTGCAGTCGGGTAACATCACCATGACCACCGGCGCCTCGGTCCATCTGAGCGCCGCTGTCGACCAGCTCGCGATCCTTGACCAGTTTCTCCTGTTTGATAACGAAGAGCAGGCGCGAGACCTTCTGGATGGCGAAGCCGGGCAGGCGATTTCCGCTGCGATGGAAGAACGCGGGCTTAAGAACATGGGCTTTATGGAGCTTGGGTTCCGCAGCTTCACCAACAGCCGCGCGCCGTTGGACAGTTACGAGGCCTTCGAAGGGCTGCGGATGCGATCTGCCGACAATCCAATAGCCATCAAGGCCTGGCGTTCGGTTGGCGCTGTTCCGGTGCCGCTGGCCTGGGGCGAAATATATTCGTCGCTTCAGCAGGGTCTGATCGACGGTCAGGAAAGCGCGCTGAACTCGATGGTTATCGAACGGTTTTTCGAGGTTCAGGATTATGTGTCGCTGACCGGTCACATCTATTGGCCGGAGCTATGGATGGCCAACCTCGACTGGTACCAGGGGCTGAGCGACGAGGAACGGGCGCTGATCGCAGAGGTGGCGCGTGAAACCGTGCTGAAACAGCGCGATCTGACCGCAATGGCCAATGCCGCGACGCTGGACGAGTTGAAAGAAGCCGGACTGCAGGTCAACGAACTGCCGGTCGAGGACAAGCAGCGCCTGGGCGACACCATGAACACCGCGATCGAAGCCGACATCCGCGCTAAGGTCGGTGACGATTTTTACGACACGTTCATGAATGCCATCGGCAAATAACGGTCTGGCAGGGAGAGAAGGCAGATGCGCAATTTGGAAAAATGGTTTGAACCGGTGGTGATCGTCGGCATGCTGGGTGCGATCATCCTTCTCGTCTTTGCCGATGTGATCGCGCGCTTTGCCTTCTCTACATCAATCGCGGTGGCCAACGAACTGGCCCGGTTCTGTTTCGTCTACATGATCTATTTCGGGGTCAGCTACGCGATCCGCGAACGCCGTCACATGCGGGTGACAGTGGTTCTGGACCAGTTGCCCGAGGCCGCGCGCCGCTGGGTCTTTGCATTGGCCGAGTTCATCTTTCTGATCTATTCGGTGACCGTCTGCTGGCTGGGCGTGGTGGTCACGCAACAGGCGTTCGAGCGCGGCAAGATCCTGAGCTCGACGGAATGGCCGCTGGGTGTGCTCTATGCTGCGATCATTTTCTCGGGTGCTCTGAGCTCCGCGCGGCTGGTCCATTCGCTGTGGCGGGTGATTGCGCATGGCGACACGCATCTTGGTCCCCAATTGGATGTCTGAACAATGACGACAGCTATTCTCTTTGGCAGCTTCTTCCTGCTGCTTGCGATTGGCGTGCCGATCGGGATCGCGCTAGGGGCCGCGAGCTTGCTGGCCATCGCCTATATCCCATTCCTGAGCTTGGATCTTTATGCGCTTGGCCTGGTTTCGGGGGTCAACAGCTTTACCCTGATTGCGGTAGTCCTGTTCACGCTCGCTGGCAGCTTGATGGCGCATGGGGGCATTTCCCGTCGCCTGATCGCCGTCGCCGACCGCGCGTTTGGCCGCAGTCCGGGGGACTTGGGGACAGTCACGATCATGGCCTGCCTGTTTTTCGCCGCGATCTCGGGCACCGGCAGTGCGACGGTCGCGGCCATCGGTCTTGCAATGATCCCGGCGCTGGTGGAACGCGGCTATGAGCGGGCCTATGCTGGCGCGATGGTCGCCAGTGCCGGCGGGCTCGGCGTCATGATTCCGCCTTCGGTGGTCATGATCGTCTATGCGGTTGCGGCCGGTGTCTCTGTCACCGCGTTATTCATGGCCGGTATTGTGCCGGGCATCGTCATTGCGCTGACGCTGATCGTCTACAATATCCTTCACCGTCGCAAGGCGGTTGCGGCCGGAGAACGGGCGGTGATCGAGGGCAGTGTCTGGTCCGCGCTGAATCAGGCCAAGCTGGCACTTGCGATGCCCATCGTTGTGCTGGGCGGCATCTATTCTGGCATCGTGACTCCGACCGAAAGTTCGGCCGTTGCAGTGGTCTATGCGCTGATCGTCAGCTGTTTTGTCTACAGGGAACTGCCGTTGCGCGACATTCCCAGGATGATGCTGGATTCCGCATTGCTGGTGTCCGCGGTGCTGGTGATCATTGGTGCCTCCGTGGCCTTTGGCCGGATCATCGCGCTGGAGAAAATCCCGACAGAGCTGGCGCAGTTCGTGCTGTCGCTGACCCAAAGCAAATACATCGTGCTGCTGGCAGCGATTGCATTGTTGCTGATCGTCGGGACATTTCTGGAAACGCTGGCTGCCATCGTGATCCTGACACCTGTTCTGTTGCCGATCATGACACAGCTTGGTGTCGATCCGGTGCATTTCGGCATCGTGATCATTGTTGCGCTGGCGATCGGCTTTGTGACACCGCCGCTCGGCGCCAACCTGTTCATGGCGGCGCAGGTTGGGCAAATCCCTTTCGACCAGATCGCGCGACGCATCTTTCCCTGGGTGATCGCAATGGTGGTGGCACTTTTGATCATTGCGTTCATTCCGGAGCTGTCTCTGGCGCTGCCGCGCTTCTTTCTGGGATACGGAGGCTGACATGATAGACCTTTTACGATGCCGCCTGCCACGTGATTTCATCGTGATTTTGGTTCGCGATGTTTCGATGAACCGGACCATCAGACGGAAAGGAAGACAGGCATGAAAGGCTCTCGACCGGAACAGGCCTTGCTGACCCGCGACACGGACATGACCAGGACCGACAAGACCCGCGCCGTAATCGAGGGTATGGTCGATGGGTTGAACGACCACCGCATCGCCGATATCGGGGACTTCTTTTCCGAGACGTTCCGTTGGATGGGAAACCAGGGGTGCGGCACAAAACACGGCCTGCGCGAATTTCAGCAGAACTGGCAGCGTCCGTTCCAGGCGGCTTTCTCGGACAAGGTCTGTGTGGATGAGGCCCGCCTGTTCATGGGCGAATGGGCCGCCGCATTTGGCCGTCAAGAAGCAACGCATAGCGGCGAATTCATGGGCATCGCTCCTACCGGCAAGCGCCTGACCATTCGCTACATGGATTTCTGGAAAGTTGTGGACGACCGGATCACCGACAACTGGGTGATGGTCGATTTTCCGCATGTTCTGGCCCAGCTTGGTCACGATGTGTTCGCGGGCGAAGGGTGGGAGAACTTTGACGAGGGCGGGCGTGTTCCGCCTGATCCGAAACAAGAGGAAGTGACATGACGATCGAATATCTGAAACGAGGCAAAGCGGCAGAGGCCCGCGCCGAGGACGATGCCAAGACCCGCGCGGTGGTTGAGACGACGCTCAAGGACATCGAAACGCGCGGCGATGCCGCTGTGCGCGAGCTGAGCGAGAAGTTCGATAGCTATTCGCCCGCGAGTTTTCGCCTTGGCCAGGATGAGATCTATGCGCTGATGGCCAAGGTGTCCGACCAGGAAATGCATGACATCAAGTTCGCTCAGGAACAGGTGCGCAAGTTTGCTCAGGCGCAGCGGGATTCGATGCTCGATATCGAGGTCGAAACCCTGCCCGGCGTGATCCTTGGACACAAGAACATACCGGTGCAGTCGGTCGGCTGTTATGTGCCCGGCGGCAAGTTCCCGATGGTGGCCAGTGCGCATATGTCGGTCGCGACCGCTTCGGTCGCCGGTGTGCCGCGCATCATCGCCGCGACACCTCCGTTTAACGGTGAACCGAACCCCGCAGTGATTGCCGCCATGCATCTGGGTGGCGCGCATGAGATTTATGTGATGGGCGGCATCCAGGCCATCGGTGCCATGGCTATCGGCACCGAAACCATCGACCCGGTGCATCTTCTGGTCGGCCCCGGCAACGCCTTTGTCGCCGAGGCAAAGCGTCAGCTTTTTGGGCGTGTCGGTATCGATCTGTTTGCCGGCCCTACGGAAACCATGGTCATCGCCGATGAAACCGCCGCCGACCCGGAGCTTTGCGCGACAGATCTGCTGGGGCAGGCCGAGCATGGCTATAACAGTCCCTGCGTGCTGGTGACCAATTCGCACAAACTGGCGCAGGGCACCCTGGCAGAGATCGACCGCCTGCTCGGTATCCTGCCCACCGCAAACACGGCCAGGGTCAGCTGGGAAGATTATGGCGAGGTGATCGTCTGCGATAGCTATGAGGAAATGCTGGACGTTGCCGATGATATAGCCTCCGAGCATGTGCAGGTGATGACCGACCGCGACGATTGGTTCCTCGACAACATGACCTGCTATGGCGCGCTGTTTCTGGGCCCGCGCACCAATGTGGCCAATGGCGACAAGGTTATTGGAACCAACCACACGCTGCCGACCAAGAAGGCCGGGCGCTATACGGGTGGGCTTTGGGTCGGCAAATATCTGAAAACGCATAGCTATCAGAGGATACTGACCGACGAGGCCGCGACCATGATCGGGGAATACGGATCGCGGCTGTGTATGCTCGAAGGTTTTGTCGGCCATGCCGAGCAATGCAACGTTCGGGTGCGCCGCTATGGCGGTCTCAACGTGCCTTATGGCAGCGGTGCGCCCGTGCGGACGGCGGCGGAATAACGCCCGGATACATCTTACAGGGCGGCCTGGTTGGTCGCTCTGCAATGACGGCAGGCATGATTGAGGAAAGAATGGACCGGTCAACGGCTCACAAGGAAAAAATCACTCCACTTCGTACTGCGATGCGGGATTTCGAGACTGGTGCGGTGCGCGCGGCTCTGCACGATCTTTTTGCGCCCGATGCGGTATTCCATCACTGCCATCCGTTCGGAGATATGTCAGGACCAGAGGCGTTTTTCGACGCCGCTCTCGCGCCCCTGCAAGCGGCCTGGCCGGATCTGGAGCGCCGCGATTGGATCGTGAAGGCAGGCCAGACACCGGAAGGAGCAGATTGGGTCGGCTGTGGCGGGCATTATCTCGGCACTTTTGACGCGCCCTGGCTGGATATTCCGCCGACTGGCCATCTGGCGCATATGCGGTTTCACGAATTCTATCGCTTTGAAAACGGCAGGGCGGTTGAATTCCAGGCGCTTTGGGACATACCCGAAGTGATGATGCAGGCGAATGCCTGGCCCATGGCCCCGTCGTTGGGTCGTGAATTCTGCGTGCCCGCGCCGGCCAGCCAGGATGGCCTGGTGCCTGGTCCGCGTGATCCCGAGCGCAGCCGAACCAGCATGCAGCATGTCATCGACATGCTGGACCATCTCAAGCTGCATCCGTCAAAAGGCGGCCCCGAGGTGATGCAGATGGACCGCTACTGGCACCCCAGGATGAACTGGTATGGACCGGCGGGCATCGGCACCGGGCGCGGGGTGGCGGGTTTTCGCAACTGGCACCAGATCCCGTTCTTGCAGGCCATGCCGGACCGGGGCCAGCATCTGGACGAGATCGACTATCATTTCTTTGGTGACGGGGCGTATGCTGCGGTTACCGGATGGCCCAACATGATCCAGACCCTGACCAGTGGCGGATGGATGGGGATTGCACCCGCAGGCAAGAAAATCTCTATGCGCAGCCTCGATTTCTGGCGGCTTGAAGATGGGCTGATCCGGGAAAACTGGGTACTGGTCGATCTTCTGGACGCCTATGCCCAGCTTGGCGTCGATGTTTTCGCTCGGCTGCGTGAATTCAACAAGGCGCGCAATCTGGGACGCGTCGCCACCCTGGAGACAGCGCTATGATAACTCTGCCCCGTACACCTTCACTGCGCCTGGACGGTAGGCGCGCGCTTGTCACGGGGGCCTCTTCGGGGATCGGACTGGGCTGTGCGGTGGCTTTGGCGGAGGCGGGCGCGCATGTGGTCTGTGCCGCCCGCGGCGTTGAGAAATTGCATGCCAGCGTCGATGCGATTGTGGCGCAGGGCTGGTCGGCCGAAGCACAGGCGCTGGATATCGGCGATCTGGACGCGATGAACGCGGCGTTGGACGGGCATGACCCTTTCGACGTGGTGGTGAATTCGGCCGGGTTGGCGCGGCACGCGCCGGCGGTCGACACCACATGGGAAGATTACGACGCGGTGATGGGGGTAAACCTGCGCGCCGCCTTTTTCCTGTCGGTTGCCGCTGCGAGGGGTATGAAATCGGCAGGCAAGCGCGGGTCGATCATCCACATTTCCAGTCAGATGGGTCATGTCGGGGGCATCGACCGCGCGGTCTATGCGGCAAGCAAACACGGGCTGGAGGGCATGATAAAGTCGATGGCGATCGAGTGGGGTCCGCTTGGCATCCGGATCAATACGATCTGCCCGACCTTTGTTCGCACGCCGCTGACCGCGTCGACGTTCGACAACCCCGAGCGCGCCGCCTGGATCGCCGACAAGATCAAGCTCGGCCGGGTCGGCGAAGTCGAAGATATCATGGGCGCGGTGATCTATCTGGCTTCGGATGCGGCGGCACTGGTCACCGGCACCTCGTTGCTGGTCGATGGCGGTTGGACGGCGGACTGATGGTGGAAAAAGTAACATCCATGCAGGTGGCGCAGTTGGCCGGTGTCAGCCAGTCGGCCGTCAGCCGTGTGTTCACCCCGGGCGCGTCGGTCAGTGCAAAAACGGCTGCGAAGGTACGCAAGGCGGCAACGGCGCTGGGGTATCGGCCGAATGTGCTGGCGCGGTCACTGATCACCGGGAAAAGCCGTATCATCGGGCTGGTCGTCGCCTATCTGGAAAACCAGTTCTATCCCGAAGCGATCGAAAAGCTGTCGCACGCGCTGCAGGAAAAGGGCTATCATATCCTTGTTTTCATGGCGAATAATGACGATTCGGCGACGGACACGGTTATTGACGAATTGCTCGATTATCAGGTGGACGGTATTATCACGGCATCAGTCGGCATGTCGTCCACGTTGACCGCGCGTTGCGAGGCGGCTGGTATTCCCATTGTCTTGTTCAACCGCGAACAGGATGATGAAAGATTGTCATGTGTGCGGTCAGATAACCTGGCGGGCGGGCGCAAGCTGGCCGAATTCTTGCTGCGGGCCGGGCACAAGAAAATAGCCCATATCGCCGGATGGGAAGGTGCGTCGACCCAGCGCGACCGCGAAGCCGGATTTCTCTTGGGGCTGGCAGAAGGCGGCCAAACGCTGTTTGCGCGCGGTGAAGGCAAGTTCTCCTATGAGGCCGCCGCTGCCGCCGCACGCGACATGTTCACCCAGCAAGACCGGCCGGATGCGGTTTTTGTTGCCAATGATCACATGGCCTTTGCGGTGATGGATGTGCTGCGGTTCGAACTTGGACTTCGGGTGCCCGAGGATGTTTCGGTCGTCGGCTACGATGATGTCCAGCTTGCCGCTTGGCCAGCCTATGACCTGACGACGGTGCGCCAGCCCGCCAACCGCATGGTTGCCGAAACTGTCGATATCCTCATGGCCCGGATCGCGGATCCAGACTCGCAACCACGCCGCGTCGCTATCGATGGGCCACTGATTCCGCGCGGTTCCGCGCGCAAACCAAAAGGACTGAAGACATGAAGGGCTTTGACGCCAGGTGGAAAGATTTCCCCGATTACATCATCGGCATCACCAAGGAGATCTGGGAGGATCGCGGCATTGCCACGCTCGATCACTACTATGGCGACACGATGCCAGTGCGCTCTCCGTCCTCGATCGTCATCGGTAACAAGAACGTCGTTGCGGCCACCATGGCGACGCTGGCGGAATTTCCCGATCGCACGCTCTTGGGCGAGGATGTGATCTGGTGCGAGGGCAATGATGACGGGTTTCTCAGCTCGCACCGGTTGCTGTCGATGGCCACCCATTCCAACCCCGGCGTGTATGGTGCGCCCACCGGCAAGAAGCTGCGGTACCGGATTATCGCCGACTGCTATGCCAGTGAGAACCGGATCACTGACGAATGGTTGGTGCGCGACCAGGGTGCGATTGTGCGCCAACTGGGCTGGGAACCTGCCGACTATGCCCGCGATTTGATCGAGCGGGAAGGCGGGGCAGAGCATTGCGTCAAGCCATATCTGCCCGAAAACGATGTGGCGGGCCCCTACACGGGGCGCGGCAACGACAATGAGTGGGGTCAAAAGTATGCCGATATCCTGACCCGGATGATGAAGGCCGATTTCACAGTGATCCCGCAGGAATACGACCGTGCGGTGACCGGTGAATATCCCGGCGGCGTCACTGCTGTGTCCCATGATGGGGTCGATCAGCACTGGTTGGGGCTGCGCGCTTCGTTTCCCAATGCGGAATTCAGAATACATCATGTGATTGGGCGCGACGATCCGATGATGTCGCCCCGCGCCGCGCTGCGCTGGTCGTTGGATGGCACGCATGACGGCTGGGGCAGCTTCGGTCGTCCGACCGGCAAGCGCGTGCACATCATGGGCATGAGCCACGCTGAATTCGGCCCTTGGGGGCTGCGGCGGGAATATACGCTTTACGATGAAACAGCGCTTTGGAAGCAGATCATCCTGCAAACCGGATGATCGCGTCCAACCGGCACGGGACAGAACCAGATAACCTGGGGCGTTTGGAAAATTGCCGCCGCCCGCTCAGACCACTCGGAGAAGAGACATGACACCAGACGACATGGAAAACCGCATCGTTCGCTATGGCGATCTGCAACCGTGCAGGACGGCCTTTATCGACGCCCATACGCCGGGAAGTGATCAGAAAGAGAATTTCACCATCATCGGCGGCGGCGTCTCGGAAAGCCCGGATCAGCATGTGCACATCGATATCCCGCACGGCTTCAACATCGGTGCTGCCGGGCAGCCGCCGAAATGCCGCAACAGCCTGCACAACCACCGTACCGCCGAGGTATTCTTTGTCCTCAAGGGCCGGTGGCGGTTCTTTTGGGGGCGGTGGGGCGACGCTGGAGAAACGGTTCTGGAAGAAGGGGATATCTTCAATATCCCGACCAACCTGTTCCGCGGTTTTGAAAACGTCGGTACCGACTACGGGATGATCATGGCCGTTCTGGGTGGGGACGATGCCGGCGGTGGTGTTCTCTGGGCTCCGCAAGTGATCGAAGATGCCAAGGATCACGGCCTGATTCTGGGTGATAATGGCAAGCTTTACGACAGCAAAAAAGGCCAGTCTCTGCCCGAGGGGGTGAAACCGATGCCGCTTTTGACCGAAGAGGAACTGGCCACGATCCCCGAACCGTCAGCCAAAGAAGTGATCGGCGGTTATGTGCGGCGGTATTGGGACATGGTGGCCATCGCCGACCGGACTCCGGTCAATGTGATCGGTGAACAGGGCCTGATCCGCGACAAGCCCGGATTCGAGGTCGATTTCATCACCCGCGCCAGCGCCACGGACAAGAAACACAGCCACGACAAACCTTCGGTGCTGATGCCGGTGAAAGGACATTGGCGTGTCGACTGGGATGGCGGCAGCGCGACGCTGGCCCCCGGCGATACGATGAGCGTGCCGGAAGGCCTGGCCCACAGCGCGGTTCCGTCGATGACAGGCGAAGCCGCGCTGTATCATGTCGTCGCAACCGGGGATCGCGCCGGGCCAACCTGGCTCGGCTGACCTCAGGCGACGAGATTTCAGGTGCAATCGGACCCATCGCACCTTTGATCACAAGGTTCGGCCCGGCCGATTCTTCATCGAAACCGCCGCTTGGCAAAAGGATGCCCATGCCACAGTCCGAAATCGGAACGCTCGCGCAGAATACCCGCGATGTATATGAACAGAAAGCCGCAGCCTACGATGCCCAGAGGTCGCGCGCCTTGTTCGAAGCGCGCTGGTTGGCGCGGTTCACCGCCTGTTTGCCCGCTGGTGGCCGTGTTCTGGATTTGGGCTGTGGCGCGGGAGAGCCCATCGCGCGCTGGTTCATCGCCGAAGGGTTTCGCGTGACCGGTGTCGATATCGCCGGGGCGATGCTTGATATCGCGCGTGGACGCTGGCCCGATGGGGACTGGCGGCAGGGGGATATGCGCGAACTTGATCTGGGCGAAGCCTTCGACGGGATCATCGCCTGGGACAGCTTTTTTCACCTTAGGGCGCAGGAACAGCGCACCACCATCCGTCGCATGGCGCGGCATCTCAGGGTTGGCGGATCGCTGATCTTCACAGTTGGCCCAGAGGATGGCGAAAGATCGGGCACCTTTGCTGGTCAGCCTGTCTATCACGCCAGCCTGTCACCCGCCGAATACGTGGCGCTGCTTGAGGATCAAGGATTGCGGTTGACCGGCTTTCTGGCCGAAGACCCGGATTGCGACAGACACAGCGTCATGATGGCGCGCAAGGATAGAGAGTGACTCATGTTCGCCAGCACCCCCCAAATCGGCATCGTGCCTGACGCGAAACCCTGCGCAGTCGCCTTGGCCAAACTCAGCGCGATGACGTCATGATCCCGCTTGTTCTGATCCCCGGCATGATGTGTGACGCGCGCCTGTTCGGCCCGCAGATCGACAGTTTTTCGGCCGATATGCCCATCATACTCGCGCCGATCAACGATCACGATACGGTGGCCGCGCTTGCCGCCGATATCCTGTCCTGGACGCCGGACAGGTTTGCACTGGCCGGGCTCAGCATGGGGGGCATCGTGGCGATGGAGGTATTGCGTCAGGCACCGGAACGGGTTGAGCGGCTGGCGCTGTTGGATACCAACCCGTTGGCCGAGACCGACGAGGTCAAGGCGCGGCGCGAACCGCAGATCGCCAAGGTGCGTGCCGGTGGATTGTGCGGCGTCATGCGTGACGAGATGACGCCGAATTATCTGACCGGTGGCCCCCGGCGCGACGCGATCCTGGATCTGTGCATGGCGATGGCTGAAACGATCGGCGGTGCGGTGTTTATCCGCCAGTCGCGGGCGCTGCAAACCCGTCCGGATCAGCAGGGCACGCTGCACACATTTGGCGGGCCGTCGCTGGTGCTGTGTGGGCGTGACGACGCACTCTGTCCGGTGCAGAGGCACGAATTGATGGCGTCGCTGTTGCCCAACGCGGTGCTGGAAATCGTCGAGAACGCCGGCCATCTGCCGACGCTTGAACAACCCGAAACAACCAATGCGGCGCTGCGCCGTTGGCTGGAGGCCTGACATGACCGATTCATTGCTCGCGCTATTGCGCAGGGTCGATACACCGACCGTCTGCAACGCCATCGAGGTGGCCCAGGGCAAGCGTGGTTTCAATCGTTTCACCCGCGGAACGATGCTGTGCAGCGATCAAGACGCGGGGGCCGTGGTGGGTTTTGCGGTCACGGCCACGATCGCTGCCCTCGCGCCGCCGCAAGAGGCGCCCGACGTGATCCGCGTCCGAAGAATGGAATACTATCGCCGGATGGCAGAGGCTCCGAAGCCGTCCGTTGCGGTGATTGAGGATGTAGATTTTCCGAATTGTATCGGTGCCTATTGGGGCGAGATCAACACTACGATTCACAAGGGGTTCGGCATGTCGGGCGCGCTCACCAACGGGGTGATGCGTGATTTGGGCGACCTGCCGGACGGGTTTGCGGTGATTGCAGGCTCGATCGGACCCAGCCACGGTTTCGTTCACGTTCGGGACCTGGGCACACCGGTGAACATCTTCGGTCTGACAGTGGCCGATGGAGACCTGGTGCATGCCGACCGTCATGGTGCGCTGGTGGTTCCGAACGATCTGTTGCCGGTGCTGGAGGGGGCTATTCTTCGGTTGCTGGAGACCGAAAAACTGGTGCTGGAACCGGCCCGCCGGGAGGGGTTCGATTTTGCGGCTTTCGAAGCCGCTTGGTCTGCGTTTGAAAAGGCCCGCACCTGACCCGGAACGGCTTTCGTGACAAAGCCGGGCCAAAACCCATGAACGGATTGGCCTGCTTGTAAACACTTAAGCAACACAGGTCTGTATCGGTGAAAGGGGGCCGCAATGCGCCCGTGGCGCACCACGGGACATGTGCGTTCTGCCCGGACAGGTTGGATATCACCCAGTTTGATAGCCCTTTTTAGCCGGCTTGATACCGGAAGTGCCTCGCAGACCTCGGGGATCGCGGATGGGGACGGGTCTTATGGAGCCGCTGGTGCCGCGCGCGGTTGCGACGCGGCGTTCTGGTGGGATCTGACTCGCGGTCTTTTCGACAACCGACAGGGGGCATTCGGTCGCTTCTCGCAAGCGCGAAAGCCCGCAGCTCGTGCCGGTCCTCGCAGGGGGGTGACCGATGCGCTCGGCGAGGTTCACAGGCCGAAACAAGAGGAGTAGACAGTTTTGACCCCCTCTAAGCCCGTGTTTGACGAATGCTGTGGGTGTGGGCCAAAATTATCCGCATCCTGCAAACCCAGCCATTGAAACCATTTGACATTTCCAATCAGTATCAAACCGGGTGAACGCCGTCGGCACAGCTGCTGGAAAACCGGTTCACCCCGACGGGCGCAAGGGGTAGAAGGCGGCGAGCAAAAACCCTTTGGAGTAGATCATGCCCGTCCCAAAG
The DNA here is from genome assembly GCF_000473225.1 of Sedimentitalea nanhaiensis DSM 24252. GTDB lineage: Bacteria > Pseudomonadota > Alphaproteobacteria > Rhodobacterales > Rhodobacteraceae > Sedimentitalea > Sedimentitalea nanhaiensis. Next base: position 2,240,565 of record NZ_KI421509.1, on the reverse strand, counting down.
CCTGTTGTATTGTGCATTCTGGACGGCTGGGGGCTGTCCGAGGACCGCGCCGCCAACGCGCCCGCGCTGGCGCAGACGCCGAATTTCGATGCCATCATGCAGATCGGACCCCACGCACGGCTGATCACCCATGGTCCGGATGTGGGACTGCCGCGCGGGCAGATGGGCAATTCCGAGGTCGGTCACACCAATATCGGCGCGGGTCGCGTCGTTGCGATGGATCTGGGGCAGATCGACCTGGCGGTCGAGGACGGAAGTTTCTTTCAGAACCCGGCTCTGCTGGAGTTCACCGAGCGCCTCAAGGTCGGCGGCGGCACGGCGCATCTTCTGGGGCTGGTGTCGGATGGCGGGGTGCATGGGCATCTGAACCATATCGTCGCTGCCGCTACCGCCATCACGCAGGCCGGGGTGCCGGTGGCGCTGCACGCGATCACCGACGGGCGCGATGTGGCGCCGAAATCGGTCATGGGCTACCTTGAGGAATTGGCCGGGCGCCTGCCAGAAGGGGCGCGCATCGTCACCGTTTCGGGGCGGTATTTTGCCATGGATCGCGACAATCGCTGGGAGCGGGTTGGCGCGGCGTACAAGGCGATGGTCCGGGGGCAGGGGAGGCATGCCGCCACGGCCGATGACGCGATCAGCGCCGCCTATGGGCGCGGCGAAACCGACGAATTCATCAGCCCCACCGTGATTGGTGATTTTGACGGAGTGCGCGATGGGGATGGGGTGTTCTGTCTCAACTTTCGGGCCGACCGGGCGCGTGAGATCCTGGCGGCGATCGGGCAGCCCGATTTTGACGGGTTCGACACTGGGCAACGGCCCGGACTGGCGGCGTTTCTGGGTATGGTGGACTATTCCGACTGTCATTCGACCTATATGACCACGGTCTATCCCAAGGCCGAGATCGTCAATACGCTGGGGGCATGGGTTGCGGCGCAGGGCAAGCGCCAGTTCCGCCTGGCCGAGACCGAGAAATACCCCCATGTCACGTTTTTCCTGAACGGCGGCAAAGAGGTGCCGGAGACGGGCGAGGATCGTTACATGGCGCCATCGCCCAAGGTGGCCACCTATGATCTGCAGCCGGAGATGTCGGCGGACGAGGTTACCGAGCAGTTCGTGCAGGCAATCCACGGCGGTTACGATCTGATCGTGACCAACTACGCCAACCCCGACATGGTGGGACACACCGGTGATCTGGATGCCGCGATCAAGGCCTGCGAGGCTGTGGATCGGGGTTTGGGACAGGTGGTGGCCGCGCTGCGCCAGGTTGGGGGCGCGATGATCGTGACCGCCGATCACGGCAATTGCGAGGTGATGGTCGATCCCGAAACCGGCGGGCCGCATACGGCGCATACGCTGAACCCGGTGCCGGTGGCGTTGGTCGGCGGACCCGAGGGAGCGCGGATGCGAGATGGGCGGCTGAGCGATCTGGCCCCCACGATCCTTGACCTGATGGCCCTTCCGAAACCGCCGGAAATGACCGGAGAGAGCCTGATCGGATGATAACACGCTCTGCCCTGATTGCCGCAGTGATGTGGGCGGAATCCGCGATTGCACAAAGCGATCCGGCCAGTGCGGCGCGCGCGGCTGTCGCCCAGTTGGAACAGGCGACTGTTTCGCTGCAACAGGCCGAAAGCGCGCGTGACCGGGTACGGGCCTTGACCGGGACAATCCAGGCGTACGAGGCAGGGCTGGTGGCGATGCGCGACGGATTGCGAAAGGCCGCGACGCGCGAGGCGCAGTTGAGCCGTCAGTTGCAGGCCCGCGAGGGCGAGATTTCGCGCCTGTTGGGGGTCTTGCAGACCATTGGAACCGCCTCGCCGCCGGTGCTGTTGCTGCATCCCGCCGGGGCTTTGGGCAGCGCACGGTCAGGCATGATCCTAGCCGAGGTGACACCGGCGCTGCAGGGCCGTGCCGACCAGTTGCGCAGCGACCTGCAAGAGGTGCAGACGTTGCGAATGCTGCAGAAAAACGCCGCCTCGACTTTGCAAGAGGGCTTGGCGGGGGTGCAGCAGGCGCGGGCGGACCTGAGCAAAGCGGTGGCCAACCGCACCGATTTGCCGCGCCGTTTCACCGAAGATCCGGTGCGGACCGCGATCCTGATCTCGTCGGTGGAAACGCTGGATGGGTTTGCCAGTGGGTTGTCGCAGATTTCGGGCAGCCCAATTCCGCCCAGCGATGCCGAAATCGACGAGCAAAAAGGGGAGGTGGCCCTGCCGGTGCAGGGATTGCTGTTGCACCGCGCGGGCGAGGCGGACGCAGCGGGCGTTGTGCGCAGCGGAATCCTGGTGGCGACCCGGCCGCGCGCGCTGGTGACCGCGCCCACGGCGGCCACGATCCGGTATCGCGGGCCGCTTCTGGACCTGGGTAATGTGGTGATTCTAGAACCGCAGCGGGACACGTTGTTTGTGCTGTCGGGCCTGGCCGAGGTGTTCGGCGACACCGGGCAGGTGGTGCCTGCCGGTGCGCCGGTGGGTTTGATGGGCGGGGAAATACCGGAAATCGGCGCAATTCTGTCACTTAGCGGTGATGGCGCTGGTGCTGAGCGTTCAGAAACGCTCTATATAGAAGTGCGAGAGGACGGACGCCCGGTGGACCCGGAAACGTGGTTCCGAACCGATAAGGATGGATAAACGAGCATGAGGAAATTCGTGATGGCCGCCCTGGGCGGCACGGTTGCGGGGATTGTCGCAACGACCCAGATTGCAGGGCCGTTGCTGGCACAGGAAAACGGGCGCAGCGCCAGTGTCTACGAGCAGCTGGACCTGTTTGGCGACATCTTCGAGCGCATCCGCGCGCAATATGTCGAAGATGTGGACGAGGCCGAACTGATCGAGGCCGCAATCGACGGGATGCTGACCTCGCTGGATCCACACTCCAGCTATCTGTCGCCGGATGACGCCGACAACATGCGGGTGCAGACCCGTGGCGAGTTTGGCGGTCTGGGTATCGAGGTCACCCAGGAGGACGGGTTCGTCAAGGTGGTTTCGCCGATCGATGGCACCCCGGCGGACGAGGCCGGAATGGAGTCGGGCGACTTCATCACCCATGTGGATGGCGAGAGCCTGTTGGGGCTGACGCTGGACAAGGCGGTGGACCTGATGCGCGGGCCGGTGGGGTCGGAAATCGTGATCACCGTGGTGCGCGAAGGCGAGAGCGAACCGTTCGACGTGTCGATCATTCGCGACACCATCAAGCTGACGGCGGTGCGCACCCGCATCGAGGGCGACACCGTGGTGCTGCGGATCACGACCTTTAACGATCAGACCATGCCCAACCTCGAAGCGGGGTTGAAAGAGCAGATCGAGGCCGCGGGCGGGGCCGAGAATGTCAACGGTATCGTATTGGATTTGCGCAACAATCCTGGCGGTTTGCTGACCCAGGCGATCAAGGTGTCGGATGCGTTTCTGGATGAGGGCGAGATCGTCAGCACCCGCGGCCGCAACGTTGCGGATGGCGAACGGTTCAATGCCACGCCGGGCGATCTGACCGGTGGCAAGCCGATGGTGGTGCTGATCAACGGCGGCTCTGCCTCGGCGTCCGAGATCGTTGCCGGTGCGTTGCAGGACCATCGCCGCGCCATCGTTGTCGGCACCAAGAGCTTTGGCAAGGGGTCGGTGCAGACGGTGATGCCGCTGCGCGGAGATGGGGCGATGCGGCTGACCACGGCGCGCTATTACACCCCGTCGGGACGCTCGATCCAGGCGCTGGGCGTCAGCCCGGACATCGTTGTGGCCCAGCCGCGCCGCAAGCCCGCAACCGAGGAAGAGGACGAGGCGGCAACATCCGCGCGGAGCCGGTCCGAGGCCGACCTGCGCGGGCGGCTGAACAACGACAGCCTGTCCGAGGACGAGGTGCGCCAGATCGAGGAAGACCGCGCCAAGGCCGAGAAGGCGGCGGAACTGCGCGAGCAGGATTATCAGCTGGCCTATGCGATCGACATTCTCAAGGGGCTGTCCGCGCTGGCGACCGAGAACCGCTGACCGCTACGCGACGAGACGGTCAAGGGCCGCGCAGGGCGATCTGCGCGGCCCTTTTTCATGCTGGCGACAATCGGTGCGCAACGGTGCCATTGCTTGCCAGAGTGTAAAGGCGGCGGAGGGACTCGCCGGGCCGCCGCCTGACGTCACTGTCGCAGCGCATTCCTGTCCAGAACCAGGTGTGGCTCTCCGTCCGAGGTCTTGGCCAGGGTTCGGCCGGTGCGGTCGATCACAACCGAGACCTGTGAGCGGAAATTCGACATGCTGTCGAACCGGATCACATCGACCGGAGAGTCAAACCGCAGGGTCAGCTGAAAGTGCGCCCCGCCGGCCATTTCGCGCAGACCGATGATTTCGCCCCGGAACCGTTGGCCCAGATAGCTGCCGGCAACCTGCTGGCCCAGATGGAAGGGGACCGGCGGCGCGTTGCCGACACTGGCGTGCAGCGTGTTCCAGTCGCGGTGACCCAACTGGCGGGCCAGCAGTTCCAGCGACTGGCTGTGGGACACCGCGTGGCCGGACCCGGCCAGGGCGGCGCGCAGCGACTTTGCCTGCACCTTGAGTTCGGCGAGGGTGGGGAGTGGCGTGGACATCAAAAACCTCTTTCATGTTCTGATGCGGAATTGTGCTGGTGCTCGCGTTGCCAACGGACCGCAGAACTGAAGTCAGTCGATCCAGTCTGTATGAGCTTCACCGTGGCGATGCCTGCGAGCGGCGGGTGCCCATGACCCTGAACGGCAGATAGGGGCGTGGCGCGGTTGCGTCAAGGGGGGGGCGTGTGCAGGCAATGACGGCGAAAGGCGCGTTTGAGCATGTCCATCTCGGCGCGCAGCAATTCGACTTCGGCGCGCAGATCGTGGGCTGCGGCCTCGCCCGCGATCAGAGTGAAGTCGCCCAGCCGGGTCTGATCGCTGGCGTCAAGGATGACAAACACCTGCACCCCATCGGCCAGCGCCCGTGGGGGCAGCGGCACCGCCAGATCCCATTGCCCTGCGGTGCCGGTGGCGGTCAGGGCGACGTCGGGCACCGGTTGGTCCAGGTGCCGCACCTCGATTTGCGGCTGTGCGGCGGCGGGGCCGGTGAGGCGGCCCCGCCAGATGCCGTTGCGCAGGTGGATCTTGGTCAGGATCAGATTGCTCATGGTCGGCCTTTTGTCAGAGCGCGGCGCGGCGGTGGCGGGCAAAGGTCAGATCGCGCAGGGTGACCTGGTTCATCTCGGGGTCCTGAATGAACAGGTCAAGCCACAGTTTGTGCACGCGGTTTTCATTCAGGTTGCAATAGGCGAGGTCGAATTCTGCCCGCAGATCCGGGGTATCGAGCGGCACTTGCCGGCTGATCCGTTCGGTATTCGGACCGTGCCGGATGTTGAGCCGGGCGACAAGCGCAGTCGGTTTTTCGGTTTCGGCGATCATGTCCAGCCGGATCAGATGCGAGCGGGTCAGCCCCTGGGCCGCGGCGGAGGGAAGGTCGATCACCACCGACAGGAACGATCCTGAAAAGCCCAGCACATCCACGCGCAGCCCGAACGGGGCCAGAGCGTTTGCCTCCTGGTTGCGCATCTGATGCAGGGCCAGTTCAGAGCGGGGACAGTCGTGAAATACCGTCACCTGATCGCCCAGCCCGGATTTGTTCCGCGCCGGGGCGATGCCGGGTGTGTGCAGCGGGCCACGCCACAGGTCGGGACGCCAGGACCAATCGGTGCCATGCGGGCGTTCGAAATACGCAGTGCCGTTCTTGGGCAGCGCCAGCCGCCCGTCTGCCACGTGGATCAGCCGGTCCAGATGGGCACGCAGGGCGCGGGCCTGACTGCGCTGTTGTTGCAGGCTGGACAGGTCGGAGCGGTCGGCCGATTGCGCGACCTGCCGCCAGTGACGCAGGGTTGCCGCATGTATCAGCCGGTTCGCCAGTTTTCCCATGTTCCGTTCCGCCGCCAGGGCCGTTGGTTCTGGGGGTATCTAACGAAAGGATTACATTTGAATAAACCGGCAATCGTCGTTGTGGAGCGAATTGGGGCCGCGCTGCGGCAATTGCAGCGCAGCGGATGGGTCAGTCGCTTGAGACGCGGACTTCGCCGCGCATCTCTCCGGTCATGGTCGCCTTGAATTGCGAGCCGCCCTGTTTGCGCAACTCGGCGATCTTGGCGTCAGCGGCGTCTCGGGTCGCCTGATCGGGATAGATGTTGGATGATGGCGCTTTCGCCTTCGCCGGTCTGGACGATCATCATTCTGGTCGAGCCAAGCGCCAGATTCATTGGAACATATTGGTCCTGCATGGCCTGCCACATGGCGTCTTCGTCCTTGGGCGTCTCGTTCAGCTTCCATGTCGAAATTGTTGCATAGGCCATAATATCCCTCTCCTTTTCCCTGAAAAGGAAAAGGGTAGCACGATCAGGGCCGTTTCCCTACTGCCTTGCGACTTGAACCCGAGGCACCGATCCGATGGCTCTTGCGAAAATTGAAACGCATTGATCGGCGCCGGGGCGGTGGCCCCGGCGCGTCGGTTTCAGAGGTCCATGTAGATGTGTTTTTCGGCGTCGCCGCCCGGATGGGTCACGGCCCCCTTGTAGGTGGCACCGACCAGCTGGGCGTATTTCCACAGCGCGCCGGAGGCATAGATGGTGTCGCGCGGGCCGGACCAGGCGGCCTTGCGGGTGGCCAGTTCCTCGTCGGTCAGATCGACGCTGATTTCGCCGTTTGGCGCATCGATAGTGATGATGTCACCGGTTTTCAGCAGCGCGATGGGGCCGCCCTGGGCCGCTTCGGGGCCGACATGGCCGACGCAGAAGCCGCGGGTGGCGCCCGAGAACCGCCCGTCGGTGATCAGCGCGACCTTTTTGCCCATGCCCTGACCCGACAGGGCGGCGGTGGTGGACAGCATCTCGCGCATGCCGGGGCCGCCGGCGGGGCCTTCGTTGCGGATCACGATGACTTCGCCTTCTTCATAGCCGCGTGCCTTGACGGCTTCGAACGCGTCTTCTTCGCAGTCAAACACCCGCGCGGGGCCGACGAACCGCTGGTGGTTGGTGGGGATGCCGGCGACCTTGACGATGGCCCCTTCGGGGGCCAGGTTGCCTTTCAGGCCGACCACACCGCCGGTCTTGGTCAGCGGGTTCTCGATGGGATAGATCACCTTGCCATCGGCTTCGCGGTCGATCAGGTCCAGCTCTTCGCCGATGCTGCGCCCGGTGGCGGTCATGCAATCCTGATGGATCAGCCCGGCCTTGCGCAGCTCTTTCATCACCACGGGGATGCCGCCGGCGTCATACAGGTCCTTGGCGACATAGGCGCCGCCCGGTTTCAGGTCGACGAAATAGGGCGTGTCGCGGAAGATGTCGCAGACGTCCTGCAGGAAGAAGTCGATCCCGGCCTCGTGTGCGATGGCGGGCAGGTGCAGCCCGGCGTTGGTCGACCCACCGGTGCAGGCCACCACGCGGGCGGCGTTTTCCAGCGACTGGCGGGTGACGACATCGCGGGCGCGGATGTTCTTTTCCAGCAGGTTCATCACCGCCTGCCCGGAGGCCTCGGCATATTGGTCGCGGGATTCGTAAGGTGCGGGCATGCCGGAGCTGTTCATCAGCGCCAGACCGATGGCTTCGGAGACGCAGGCCATGGTGTTGGCGGTGAACTGACCGCCACAGGCCCCGGCAGAGGGGCAGGCGACGCGTTCCAGCATATCGAGTGCGGCGTCCGACATTGTGCCGTTCTGATGCCGCCCGACAGCTTCGAACATGTCCTGCACGGTCAGGTCGCGGGAGCGGAAATCTTCGGGGATCTCGTCGACCTGGGGGGCCTTGCCCGGCAGGATCGACCCACCGTAGATGAACACCGATGGCGTGTTCAGCCGCACCATGGCCATCATCATGCCCGGCAGGGATTTGTCGCAGCCCGCCAGGCCGACGATGGCGTCATAGCAATGGCCGCGCATGGTCAGTTCGACGGTGTCGGCGATGGCTTCGCGGCTGGCCAGCGAACTGCGCATGCCCTCGTGGCCCATGGCGATGCCGTCGGTGACGGTGATGGTGGTGAATTCGCGCGGGGTGCCCGATGCGGCCTTGACCCCCAGCTTGACGGCCTGGGCCTGACGGCTGAGCGAGATGTTGCAGGGCGCGGCCTCGTTCCAGCAGGTGGCGACGCCGACCAGCGGCTGGTGGATTTCCTCGTCGCCGAGGCCCATGGCATACATGTAGGACCGGTGCGGCGCGCGCTCGGGACCCTCGGTGACGTGGCGGCTGGGCAATCTGGTCTTGTCGAACGGGCGCTTGAGCATGGCTGGTCTCCGAATTTTTGGCTGCTTTCGCAATAGCGGCGCACTGGTCCGGGTACAAGTCTCAAGGCGGTACGCACCTTGTAATCGCGCGGTGCAGTGATTACCGTCCTTTGATCGCTGGGACCGGGCGTTCCGTGTGAGGCTAGCAACATTGACAACGCCGAGGGCCGGGTGATGGAACCCACCTTATTTTCGTTTATCTGGAAACATTCCAAGCGCCAGCAGATGATGCTGCTGCTGGTGACGGTGATCACTTTCCCGTTCCTGTATGCGTCGCTGGAGCTGCCAAAGAAAATCATCAACGATGCCATCGGGGCGAATTCGGCGCAGATTGACCTGTGGGGGGTCGAGTTGACGCAGGTCCAGTACCTGCTGCTGCTGTGCCTGCTGTTTCTGGGCACGGTGATTGTTGCGGGCCTGATGAAAATGCGGGTCAACACCATGAAGGGGGTGCTGTCGGAACGGATGTTGCGACGGCTGCGCTATCAGCTGATCAGCCGCATGATGCGGTTTCCGCGCCCCTATTTCCGCAACACCAGCCAGGGCGAACTGGTGTCGATGATCACCTCGGAAGCCGAGCCGATGGGCGGGCTGATGGGCGATGCGGTGGCGCAGCCGGCGTTCCAGTTCGGCCAGATGATGACCATCGTGTTCTTTCTGTTCATGCAGAGCGTGTGGTTCGGGCTGGCGTCTATCGCGCTGATTCCGTTGCAGGCCTGGCTGATTCCGCGTCTGCAACGGCAGATCAACCTGCTGAACAAGGACCGGATCCAGGAGATCCGCCACCTGTCCAGCGAGATCGGAGAAAGTGCTGCGGGCATCAGCGATCTGCGCGCCAATGGCGGCTGGCGCTATCGGCTGGCGATGCTGACGGACCGGCTGGGGCGGCTGTTCGAGATCCGGTTTCAGATCTATCAGAAGAAATTCTTCATGAAATTTCTGAACAACACCATCACCCAGATGACGCCTTTTGCGTTCTATCTGGTGGGCGGCTATCTGGCGATAAACGGCGAGATCACGGTGGGCGCGCTGGTGGCGGCGATTGCGGCCTACAAGGATCTTTCGAGCCCCTGGAAAGAGCTGTTGGCCTATTACAACCAGGTTCAGGACATGAGCCTGCGCTGGGAGGTCGTGACCGAGCGGTTCGCGCCCCGCGATATGATCCCGCAAGAGCTGTTCGAGGGCGAGCCGGACGATATTCCGCGCCTGAACGGCGAGATCGAGATCAAGGGCGTGACGGTGCGCGACAGTGACGACAACACGATTCTGGACGACATTTCGCTGACCATCCCCGAGGGCGCGCGGGTGGCGATTCAGTGCAGCAGCGCGGTCGAGCGCACGGCCCTCGCGCATTTGCTGACGCGCGAGGTGCTGCCGGTGCGCGGCAGCGTCACCCTGGCCGGTCACAAGCTGGACGCATTGCATCAGGCGGTGATCGCCGCGCGGGTGGGGTATGCCCATTCGCGGCCCTATCTGTTTGACGGCACGCTGGGGGACAACCTGTTGATGCCGCTGAAGATCAAGCCGCAGTCGGTGCTGTACGATCCGCACGAGCGCAACCACCGCGCATCCGAGGCCCGCCGGTCGGGCAACAGCACCGATGTGCTGGAGGCGGATTGGGTCGATCCCGGTCTGGCCGGGTTGAAGGACGGCAAGGACATTCGCGACTGGTGGTTTCAGCTGGTCGGTGCGATGGGGATTGACGAGGCGATGTTCCGGCGCACCCTGCGGTCGCGGTTCGAACCGTCCAGGCACCGCAAACTGGCCGAAGATATCGTTGCCTTGCGGCCCGAGATTCACCGGCGGCTGAAGGAGCGGGGTTTTGACGGCTGCGTTCACCGGTTTGAACCGGACCGGTTCAATCCGGCGATTCCGCTGGGTGGCAACCTGCTGTTCGCCGCACCGACATGCAGGATTACCCAGGACATGCTGGTTGAAAACGGTGCCTTCATCCGGGTTCTGCACGAGTTGGGGTTGGCTGAGGAAGGGTTGGAAATTGCCCAGGAGGTGATGAACATCCTGGGCAAGACCTTTGGCCGCGATGGCACCGATCACCCGCTGTTTCGCCGTCTGGGCATGGAAGACGAGATGTACCACCGCCTGTCGGATATCGTGAAAAAAAGCCGGGACGGAGGCAGACAGGCACTGGGCGAGGAGGAAATGTCTCTGCTGTTGACGGTGCCCTTCCTGTTGACCGCCGAGCAGATCGGGTCGAGCTTTCCCGACCGGTTCAAGGACGAAATCCTGAAGGTGCGCAAAGCCAGATCCAAGGATCTGCGCCGACTGGTGGGCGATCAGTTTGTCGCCATCTCCCCGGAGGCCTATTTGCCGCGTCTGACGGTGGCGGAAAACGCGTTGTATGGCCGGGTTTCGATGGCGGCGGGGGCACGGGCCGGGGACATCGAGGACGTGGTGGCCGATGTCATGGCCGAACACAACCTGCGCCATCGTATCGCCGCGATCCTGTACGATCTGCCCACCGGATTGGGCGGCACCAACCTGCCGACGGTGTTTCAGGAGCGTGCCGCATTCAGCCGCGCCGCGATCAAGCGTCCGGACATATTGATCATGGACAAGGCGCTGGCCAGCCATGACAGCGAAAGCCGCAAGCGGTCCCGCGAAGCGCTGCGCGATATGTTGCCCGACGCCACGCTGATCTTCATGGAGGACCGGTTCGACAATCCGGACGCCTACGATCTGTTCGTCGAGGTCAAGAACGGGCAACTGAACGGTGTGGCGCGGGCCGACGAAGAGATGGACGGCGCCGGCGGCGATGATCTGCGCCGCAAGCAGAAGGCGATTGCCTCGGCCGATCTTTTTGCAGGTCTGGATGCCCGCAACCAGCGTCTGCTGGCCTTTGGCGCGCAATGGTTTGACGCCGAGCCGGGGCAGGTGGTGTTTGGCAAGGGCGAGCCGCCGGATGCGGCCTATCTGTGCCTTGAGGGCACGGCCGAGATGCGCTGGCCCGACAAGTCCAGCGACCAGCCGCCGGTGTCGATCATCGGGCCGGGACGGCTGATCGGGGATCTGTCGATCATCACCAAGGAGCCGCGGCAGCTGGATCTGATCGCGGTCGACCGCGCGCGTTTCCTGCGCATCGGGGCCGAAGAGCTGCAGGCGGTGATCGAAAGCGATGCGACCGTGGCGACGCAGCTGCTGGCAGCGGTGGCCGGACATCTGGCCGGGGTGGCCGCGGTGCTGATACGTTCGAACATCAACTACAAGGATCTGGGGCCGGACAAGGAAAAACCCGAGGCGCTGGATCGTATCATGGATGAGCTCGATGGCTGAGCCGGCCTACGGCGCGCACGAGGGTCTGGTTGCCCCCGCGCGACGCCATCCACAGCTGTGGCGGTTGCTGGCGGGGCTGGGTTTGACGGCGGCGGTTGTGCTGGCCCTGAACCGCGTGGCGTTCGGGGTGCTGGGGGTCGTGGCGCCGGGGCTGTTCGCCGACGGCGAGGCGGCGTTTGTGCTGGGCAACAGCCCGGGGTCGTTGCTGGTGCTGTTGGGCAGTTTCGGGTTTGTCATCGTAGGCGTCATGGTGGCGGCGCAGCTGATGCAGCACCGCGCCCTGGTCACGGTGACCGGGCCGCTGCCGCTGGCGCTGCGCCAGTTCTGGCAGGTGGCGCGGATGCTGGCGGGGCTGGGTCTGTTGCTGCTGGTGTTGCCGCCCTATGACATGGGGGTGGTGTTGGTCCAAAACCTGCCGATGGGTCTGTGGGCGATGCTTTTGCCGCTGTCGCTGATGGCGGTGCTGATTCAGACCGCCGCCGAGGAAATCCTGTTTCGCGGCTATTTGCAGCAATCGCTGGCGGCGCGGTTTCGCAGCCCGCTGATCTGGATGGCAGGGCCGGCGGCGATCTTTGCCCTGGGCCATTACCTGCCCGCCGAGGCCGGTGACAATGCGCTGTTGATCGCCGCCTGGTCGGGGGTATTCGGGCTGGTTACGGCGGATCTGACGGCGCGGGCGGGGACGCTGGGCCCGGCCATCGCCGTGCATCTGTTCAACAATACCATCGCGTTGCTGGTGGTGGCGCTGCCGGACAGCCTGAGCGGGCTGGCTCTGTATACGCTGCCCTATTCGATGTCGGACACCGGCGCGCTGCGCCAGTGGCTGGTGGTGGATTTTGCGATGATGGCCGTGAGCTGGCTGGCGGCGCGGGTTGTCATCGCTCGTTGATTGCAATTCCGCGCCGGGACGCTTATCTGGGCGCCACGTCCGGCCAGCAGAGGCATCGCAATGAACTGGATTACCAATTACGTCCGCCCGCGGATCAACTCGATCTTTTCGCGTCGCGAAACTCCCGAGAACCTGTGGCAAAAATGCGATGAATGCGGCACCATGCTGTTTCACCGCGAACTCAGCGACAATCTGAACGTCTGCACCAGTTGCGGCCACCACATGGTGATCTCGCCGCGTGAGCGGTTCACGGCGCTGTTTGACGGCGGGGTCTTTGCCGAAATCGCGGTGCCGGAACCGATCGCCGATCCGTTGCATTTCCGCGACCAGAAGAAATATCCCGAACGCATGAAGGCGGCGCAGAAGGCCACCGGCGAAAAAGAGGCCATGCTGGTCGCGACCGGGGACATGGGCCGCGCCCCGATCGTGGCGGTGGCGCAGGATTTCAGCTTTATGGGCGGGTCCATGGGCATGTATGTGGGCAATGCGATCATTGCCGCCGCGCAAAAGGCGGTAAAGATGAAGTGCCCTCTGGTTCTGTTTTCCGCGGCCGGGGGCGCGCGGATGCAGGAAGGCATTCTGAGCCTGATGCAGATGCCGCGCAGCACCGTTGCGGTGCAGATGCTGAAAGAGGCCGGGTTGCCCTATATCGTGGTTCTGACTCATCCGACCACCGGCGGTGTCACCGCGTCCTATGCGATGCTGGGGGATGTGCATATCGCCGAACCCAACGCGCTGATCTGCTTTGCCGGGCCTCGGGTGATCGAACAGACCCTGGGCGAGCGGCTGCCGGACGGGTTTCAGCGTGCTGAATACCTGCTTGATCACGGCATGCTGGACCGGGTCACCCGACGCACCGAGATGCGCGACGAGCTGATCGCCATCACGCGGATGCTGATGGGGCTGCCTCCGGCGGTGCGCGGCGATCTGCCCGCGCCCGATCCGCAGCCCGAGGGGCTGGACAAACCCAAGGATGAAGCCAAGGCCGGGACAGCGCAGCCGGCGGACGACCCGGCAGCCAAAAAAACCGCTGCCAAGCCATGAGCGCGCCCACATCCGATGTCATCCTGGAGCGGATGATGTCGCTGCACCCCAAGATCATCGACCTGACGCTGGACCGGGTCTGGCGGCTGTTGGCGGCGCTGGACAATCCGCAGGACGATCTGCCGGGTGTGATTCATATTGCTGGGACCAATGGCAAGGGCTCGACCCTGGCAATGATTCGCGCCGGGATCGCGGCGGCGGGCAAGACCGCACATGCCTATACCAGCCCGCATCTGGCGCGGTTTCACGAGCGGATCCGGGTGGGTGGCACGCTGATCGACGAGGCCGCGCTGAGCGCGGTGCTGGACGAGTGCTATGTTGCCAATGGCGACGAGGCGATCACCTATTTCGAGATTACCACCTGCGCGGCATTGCTGGCTTTTGCGCGGGCGCGGGCGGATTACACCCTGCTTGAGGTCGGGCTGGGCGGGCGTCTGGATGCGACCAATGTCGTGACCGCGCCGGAGTTGACCGTGATTACGCCGATCTCGATCGATCACGAGCAGTATCTGGGCGACACGCTGGGCAAGATCGCGTTCGAGAAGGCCGGGATCCTGAAGCGTGGGGTGCCCTGTGTCGTGGCGCCGCAGGCGGAAGACGCGATGGTGGTGATCGAGAATGTCGCCAGCCGCGTTGGCGCGCCGCTGTTGGTGCACGGTCAGCATTGGCATGTTTATGAGGAACGCGGGCGGCTGGTCTATCAGGACGAAACCGGGCTGCGCGATCTGCCATTGCCGAACCTGCTGGGGGCGCATCAGATCGTCAATGCGGGCACGGCACTGGCGGCGCTGCGGCACCTGGGCCTGGGCGATGCGGCCTATGAGGCGGCGGTGACGCGGGCGGACTGGCCGGCGCGGATGCAGAAGCTGACTCGCGGACCGCTGGCCGATCTGGCCCCGGATGCCGATCTGTGGCTGGACGGCGGCCATAACGCCGCCGCAGGCGCGGCGCTGGGCGTGCTGTTGGCCAGCCTGCCGCCGCGCCCGACGCGGCTGATCTGCGGGATGCTGAACACCAAGGATGTCACCGGCTATCTGCGTCCGCTGGCGCCGCAGGTAAAGGGGCTGACTGCGGTGTCGATCCCCGGCGAGGCCAATACCCTGCCTGCCGCGGCGACGCAGAGCGCGGCGCGGGCCGTGGGTCTGCAGGCCGATGTGGCCGACAGCGTCATCGATGCGCTGCGCGCCATCGTGGCCGAGGAGCCGCGCAGCCGGGTGCTGATCTGCGGATCGTTGTATCTGGCGGGATCGGTGCTGCGCGAGAACGGCTGATCGGGTGGGGGCTCTGCCCCCGTCCCTGCGGGACTCCCCCGGAGTATTTCCGGCAAGAGGAAAACCGGGGTTTGCAGCGTGGTGCGCATCGCCGGATTCAAGACTTTGGTCAGGGATCGGAACAAACGCAAAGTGCTTTAGCGTCCCCAGTCCTGGTCCTGCATTTCGCGCAGGCGCGACGCGGTGCGTTCGAATTCGAACGTGCCTTCGCCTTCGACATAGAGCATTTCGGGCTGGGCGGCGGCGGAGGCGATCAGACGCACGCGGGCCTCGTAGAGCGCATCGATCAGGGTGACAAAGCGCTTGGCCTCGTTGAAATTCTGTCGTGACAGGCGCGGGATGTCTTCGAGCACCAGCACCCGCACCGTGTCGGCGATTGCCAGATAGTCGGCGGGACCAAGCGCGGTGCCGCAGAGATCATAGAAGGTGGCGCGGGCAACGCCGTTGCGAAACGCCGGGATCACCACTTCGCGCTTGTTGACATGCAGGGTCAGGGGGGCGGCCGGGCCGCCGGTGAGATCGTCCCACACAGCGGCGATTTCGGCGCGGGCCGCCGGGCCGGTGGGGGTGAAATAGACCTGCGCGCCTTGCAGGCGGTTCTGGCGGTAATCGGTCGGGCTGGTCAGTTCGTGGACCACCATGCGGGTCTTGATCAGCTCGATGAAGGGCAGGAACAGCTGGCGGTTCAGCCCGTCCTTGTACAGATCGTCCGGCACGCGGTTGCTGGTGGTCACCACCACCACCCCGGCATCGAACAGTTTTTGAAACAGCCGTCCGACAATCATGGCGTCGGTGATGTCCGTGATCTGCATTTCGTCAAAGGCCAGCAGGCGCAGATTGGCGATGACATCGGCGGCGACGGGGTCCAGCGCATCGCGGGCACCGGCCTTGCGGGCCACGTGCATGGCGGCGTGGATTTCCTGCATGAAGGCGTGGAAATGCACCCGGCGGCTGGCAATCCCGTCCAGCGAGTCGACAAACAGATCCATCAGCATGGATTTGCCGCGTCCGACCCCGCCCCAGAGGTACAGACCCTGGATCGGGTCGGGTGCCTTGCGGAACAGGCCGCGTTTTACCGGCGTTGCCAGCGCCGTGGCAATGCGTTGGAATTCAGGCAGGACGGCCTGTTGCACCGGGTCCGGCCTGAGACTGCCATCGGCGATGCGGGCGGCATGAAGGTCAAAAACAGCGGTCATGTCGCAGCCATAGCGCGGGGCGGGGGCATTGAAAAGCGCAAGTGCGCGGGATGTATCAGCAATGCTGATGGGCGGCCGCACGATTCCCGATTTGTAATACCGTGGGATTCCGTTAACTGATTTGCCTGACTCGTCGGAGATACGCGGATGACTGAGAAGGCGACCTTGTTCAACCCGGTCCTGATTGTGGGCTGCGCCATCATCCTGGTCAGCTTTGCGATCCGCGCCTCGTACGGGGTGTTCCAGATTCCCATCGCCGAGGAGTTCGGTTGGCTGCGCAGCGAATTTTCGCTGGCGATTGCGATCCAGAACCTGGCCTGGGGGATCGGGCAGCCGATATTTGGCGCGCTGGCGGAAAAGATCGGGGATCGCCGGGCTATCGTGATCGGGGCGCTGGTCTATGCGCTGGGGCTGGTGCTGTCGTCGCAGGCGGTGACCCCGCTGGCGCATCAAACCTATAGCTGGCTGGTCGGGTTCGGCATCGCGGGCACCGGATTTGGCGTGATCCTGGCGGTGGTGGCGCGGGCATCGACGGACGAGAACCGGTCGATGTCGCTGGCGATCATCACGGCGGCAGGCAGTGGCGGTCAGATCGTGGGGGCGCCGGTCGCGGAATGGATGCTGGGCTTTCTGGGGTGGCAGCAGGTGTTTCTGGTTTTTGCCGCCGCGATTCTGGCGATGATTTTGACCCTGCCGTTGATGCGGGCGCCGGCGCGCCGCGAAACGGCAGAGATGCCCGAGAACATGGGTGTGGTCCTGATCCGGGCGCTGCGGGATCCGTCCTATACGCTGATTTTCCTGGGGTTTTTCAGCTGTGGTTATCAGCTGGGGTTCATCACCGCGCATTTCCCCGCCTTTGTCACCGAGCTGTGCGGGCCGATCCTGCCCGGGGGGATGCTGCATGCCATCGGCATCACGACCACCTCGGCGCTGGGGGCGGTGGCGATTTCGCTGATCGGGGTGGCCAATATTGCCGGCACCCTTGCGGCGGGCTGGGCGGGCAACCGGTTTCCCAAGAAATACCTGCTGGCGGGGATCTATGCCGCGCGCACGGTGGTGGCGGGAGCGTTCATCCTGCTGCCGATCACGCCGCTATCGGTGATCCTGTTTTCCGTGGCGATGGGGGCGCTGTGGCTGGCGACCGTGCCGTTGACCTCGGGGCTGGTGGCGCAGATCTATGGGCTACGTTACATGGGCACGCTGTATGGCATCGTGTTTCTGAGCCATCAGATCGGCAGCTTTATGGGTGTCTGGCTGGGCGGGCGGATGTACGATCTCTATGGCGATTACACGCTGGTCTGGTGGATCGGTGTCGGCATCGGCGCGTTCAGCGCCATCGTGCACCTGCCGATCCGCGAACGCCCGATGGCGGTCGTGCCTGCAGGGAGCGTTTCGGCCTGAACCTGCATTCCTCCTGAATGTGCGTCCCCCATCGCTGCGTGAACTCGAAGATTTCGACGCGATGGGGGACGCCGGGCGTCTCGGGGCGAGGCCGAAACTTCAGAATCAGCGCGCCGCTTGCCATTTGTCGAGAATATAGCGGCCGGTCATCAGGTCCAGATGTGCACCGCCGCCGTTCTTGAACAGGGTTATGTCATCTTCCGTGCGTTGAAACGCGGCCAGATCGTAGTAGTCCGCGATCAGGTCGTCGCGGGTGATTACGCCCGCGTCCAGAGGAATCTGGATTTCGCCGATGTGACCGACGGTGGTGTCGAAACTGTCCACAAAGATGCGCGCGCGGGTCAGGGCGGTGTCGTCCGCCTCGCGCATGTCGGGGCGATAGGCCCCGATCAGGTTCAGGTGCTGACCCGGTTGCAGCCACGCGCCCCGGATCACCGGGGTCGAGGACATGGTGGCGGTCACGACGATATCGGCGGCGCACACTGCTGTTTCCAGATCGTCGGCCACGGTCACGCCGGGTTTGCTGGCGGCCAGCGCGTCGGCCTTGGCGCGGGTGCGGTTCCACAGGGTGAGGGTCGCGTCGGGAAACCCGGCGGCAAAGGCGTCGCACAGCCCGCTGCCGACGGTGCCGGTGCCGACAATCAGGATGTTGCGGCTGTCGGCATGGGCCAGCCGGCGCGCGGCCAGCAGGCTGTCGCCGACGGTTTTCCATTTGGTCACTAGGTGAAAGTCGATCAGGGCCGACAGGGTGCCGTCGCGATCCGAATAGAGGCAGACCGCGCCGTTGACCATCGGCATGTCGCGCTTTGGGTTGTCGGGAAAGATCGTGGCGGTTTTCACGGCCAGCCCCATACCGTCGATCCAGGCCGAGCGGGACAACAACGTGTCGGGATCGCGATACAGGAAGGTATCGCCGATCTCGGCCCTGGGCAGATCGTGACCGCGCGCCAGGGCCTCGGTCAGTTCCAGCCATCCTATGTTGGCCTCGCCCTCGTCAAAGGAAATGTAGGGAATGGTCATGCGGCCTCCTGTGGGGTTAAAAGCCCGGCCTGGATCAGCCGGTCGGCCCAGCCATCGGGGCCCTGGAACAGATGGGTTTGCCAGCCGCGCGCGCCGGCCACGGCAATGTTTTCGGGGCGATCATCGGTGAACAGCAGCCGGTCGGGGGCGATGCCGCTGTCGGTTTCCAGCGTCTGATAGATCGCGGGGTCGGGTTTGGCCTGTTGCAAATGGCCCGAGATATACTGACGGTCGAATTCGCGCAAAAACGGATAGTGGGTGGCGGCCAGATCGAAGCTCTGGATGCCGAAATTGGACAGCGAGAACACCGGGATCGCCTTGGCACGCAGGGCGCGCAACAGACGCACCGAGCGGGGGATTTCCGGCTGCGCCATTTCGATCCAGCTGTGGTGCCAGAGGCGGATTTCCCGTTGCCAGTCCGGGTGCGCGTCTGCGGTACCATAGACGGTATCGGTGAAATCTTCGCCCATGTCGACACGGTCGTTCATGCCCGCCAGATCGACGGCGGCGAACAGGGCGCGGCGGCGGTCGGGGCCGATGCGGGCATCGTAGAAGCGTTCCGGTTGCCATTCGATCAGCACGTTGCCGATGTCGAACACGACGGCCTGGGGGTGCATGGTCTGTTCCTTCTGCCGCCGGTGGCCTGCGGGCGCTCAGCCGTTGCGTTTGGCGGTGCGTATCTCGCGTTCGAGCGCGTCCAGAAAACGCGAGCGGTCGGCCTTTGTAAAGCCCTTGCCACCGCCGCCCGTGCCCAGCGGGTTGGCCGCCCGCAGGTCGGCCATCAGATCGCGCATCGCCAGTTGCTGGCCGATGTTGGCCTCGGTGAACGCCGTACCATTGTGGCGCAGCACCCGCGCCCCGGTGGCGACGCATTTGGCCGCCAGCGGGATGTCCCCGGTCACCACCACGTCGCCGGGGCCGCTGCGCTCGGCGATCCACATATCGGCCAGGTCGGCACCGTCGGCCACGATCACGGTCTGCACCAGCGGATTGGCCGAAGGGCGCAGCCCGCCGTTGGAGACCACATACATGGTCCAGCCATGGCGGGTTGCCACCCGTTCCGCTTCGGCCCGCACCGGGCAGGCGTCGGCGTCGAGATAAAGCGCGCCCAACGGCCTAGTCCCACAGGGCCTGGGCGTGAAAGGCGACGTGTTCCTCGATGAAGGAGGAGACGAAGAAATAGCTGTGATCGTAGCCCGGTTGCAGCCGGAACGTGGCGGGCTGGCGGCGCAGGGCGATAGCGGCGGCCATGGATTCCGGGCGCAGCAGGTCGATGAACTGGTCCTTGCTGCCGGTGTCGATCAGCACCGGACCGTCAAAGCCGGTTCGTCCCATCATCACCGTCGCGTCATGGCGTTGCCACGTGGTTTCATCATCGCCCATATAGGCGGTCAGCTGTTTGCGGCCCCAGTCGGACGCGGTGGGGTTGCAGATCGGCGAAAAGGCCGAAACCGAGCGGAACCGCCCCGGCAGGTTCATCGCCATGGTCAGTGCGCCATGCCCGCCCATCGAGTGGCCGGTGATCGCCTGACGGTCGCCGTCGATGGCGAATTTGTCGGTCAGCAGCGCGGGCAGCTCTTCGGTCACATAGTCCCACATGTTGAAATGCGGCGCCCAGGGGGTCTGGGTGGCGTTGACGTAGAATCCGGCGCCCTGACCCAGGTCGTAATCGTCGTCATCGGCGACGCCGGGGCCACGCGGCGAGGTGTCGGGAAAGACCAGCGCGATGCCATGGTCGGCGGCCCAGGCCTGAGCGCCCGCCTTGGTCATGGCGTTCTCGTGGGTGCAGGTCAGCCCCGACAGATACCACAGCAGCGGCACCGGGCCGTCGCGTGCCTCGGCGGGCAGGAACAGGCCAAAGGTCATGTCGCATTGGCAGGCGGTCGAGGCATGGGAATAGACGCCCTGAACGCCGCCGAAACAGGTGTTTTCAGAAACGGTTTGCATTTTTGTCCCCTTGGGTTGCGATCTGTGTTCCGAGCTATCGGGCGGTGATGGCGACGTCCAGTGCGCAGGCGGTTTTGGTCGGAATATTTACCCGCCGGGGGGCTGGCCCGATTGCACCCAGGCCATGATGACGGGGAAGGTCAGGATGCTGAAGGCGGTGGAAAACAGGATCGCGGCCGAGACCCGGTGCGGTGCGATGCCGTAATGCTGCGCCAGCATATAGACATTGCCCGCCACCGGCATGGCGGCGGCAGACACCACGATCACGGCGGAAAACGCATCGAGCGGGATCAGGACCAGAACGGCAATCGCGACGGCCAGGGGATGCAGGATCAGCTTGCAAAAGGTCAGCCAGCCGGCAACCTGCACCCGTTCGGCAGATTTGCCCGCCAGCGAAGCGCCGATGGCAAACAGCGCCCCCGGCGTCGCGGCACCGCCCAGGATGGCCAAAAAGTCGTTCATCGGATCCGGGATCGGCAGGGCCAGCGCCGACCAGGCCAGCCCCAGGGAGATGGACACGATCATCGGGTTGCGCAACAGCCCCAGCGCGATGGTGCGCAGGATGGCCAGGCTCATCCGCCCGTCGCGCGCGCCGTTGATCAGGATAACGATCAGGCTGGAGAACACGATCAGATCGGTGGCCAGCACCAACATCATCGGTCCGATCGAAGCCTCGCCGAACAGCATGACGAACATGGGCAGGCCCAGAAAGCCGACATTGCCGATCACCGCGCATTGCGCCTCGACTGCGGATGTCTGCATGTCCAGTCCGCGCAGCAGGGCAACGGCGGTGGCGATGCCGTAGACAACGGCGCTGCCCAACAGGTAGGCGATGATCAGGCGGCCATCGAACACCTCGGCCAGGCGCAGGTTGGCGGCAAAGCGGAACAGCATTGCCGACAGTGCGAAATAGAACACGAATTTGGTCAGGTAGGCGGTGGCCTCTTCGCTGAAAAACCGTGTGCGCCCGGCCCAGTAGCCGAGTGCGATGATTGCAAAGAAGGGCAGCGTGCGCAGGAAGATCTCGACCATGAGACAGGCCTAGCGGCAAGCCCGCAGAGCTGCAAGGCCCCCTAGCCCGAGCCGATCAGGATACCCGCCGCCAGCACCAGCGCCCCGCCCAGCACGACCTGAAAGGCGGCGCGAAAGAACGGCGTTTCCATATAGCGGTTCTGAATCCAGGCAATGGCCCAGAGTTCGAAAAACACGATGACAAAGGCCAGGATCGTGGCGGTCCAGAAATCGGTGATCAGATAGGGCAGGGCGTGGCCCAGGCCACCCACCGTGGTCATGATGCCTGAGGCCAGCCCGCGTTTGAGCGGCGAGCCGCGCCCCGAGAGTTCGCCATCGTCCGAGGCGGCCTCGGTAAAGCCCATGGAAATGCCCGCGCCGACCGAGGCCGCGACCCCGACCAGAAAGGTGGTCCAGGTGTCCTGGGTGGCAAAGGCGGTCGCAAAGATCGGCGCCAGGGTCGACACCGAGCCATCCATCAGCCCGGCCAGCCCCGGCTGCACCCAGGTCAGAATGAACTGGCGGCGCGCAGTGGCGTCTTCGTTGCTGCGGGTGTCGGCGTCCAGATGCCGGTTCGCCAGATCCGAGGCGGATTCCTGGTGTCCGGCTTCGGCGGCGGCCAGATCGCCCAGCAGCCTGCGGGTATCCGCATCGGTGGTGCGGGCAGCGGCAGCGACATAAAACCGCTCGGCGTCGCGCTCCATCGCCTCGGCTTCCTCGCGAATCCGGTCCAGCCCCAGATTCTCGACCAGCCAGACCGGGCGGCGGGTGTAATACCCGGCCACATGTTCGCGGCGGATCAAGGGGATGGTGGACCCGAACCGCTGCTGGTGCAGGGCGATCAGGCGGGCGCGGTGATCGTCTTCTTCGCTGGCCATGCCATCAAATATCCGCGCGCTGGCCGGATAGTCGGCGCGCAGGGATTCGGCGTAGCCGCGATAGATCTGGGCGTCGTCCTCTTCTGAAGATATCGCCAGTGCGATGATTTCTTGTTCGGACAAATCACGGAACCGTTTTCGTTGCGTCGTGAAGCGCATGATTACCCTCTTTTTAGAATGATTCCAAAATAGCCGCGTCAGCGCAAAACGCAAGCGCAGTACCCGCAAGTGTTGTTGCAACTGAACCAAACGGTTTATATCATGAAGCCAAGATGTAAACTGCGGAGCAGCAATGGATCAGCCGGACACCATCCTGCGCACCGGGCGCAAATTCGAGCAGGTCCTGCAGGGCGCGCGTCAGGTGTTCATGGCCGATGGCTTTGAGGGCGCCAGCGTGGATGACATCGCCCGCACTGCCGGGGTGTCCAAGGCAACATTGTATAATTATTTCCCGGACAAGCGCCTGTTGTTCATCGAGGTGGCGACCACCGAATGCAAGCGCATGGCGGATCAGACGCTGGAGCTTATCGACGATCGTGCCCCGCCGCGCGAGGTTCTGACCGTCGCCGCCGGGCAGATCGTGCCCTTTATCCTGTCGGATTTCGCGCAGCAGGTGTTTCGCATCTGCGTGGCCGAACAGGACCGGTTCCCGCAGCTGGGCGCGGCGTTTTATGCCTGCGGCCCGCAAACGGGGCATGCCCGCCTGGTCGGGTATATGCAAGGTGCGGTGGCGCATGGCACGCTGAGGATCGATGATCTGGACATGGCGGCGGAACAGTTTCTGGAACTGTGCAAGGCCAAGCTGTGGATGCGGGCGATGCTGGGGATACAGACCCGTTTCACGTCAGACGAGATCGAGAGCGTGGTCGACAACGCCGTCGAGACCTTTCTGGCCCGATACGGAGTCGTGACGTAGGGGGCTGAAGCGCGCCCCCGACTATGATCCCTGCGTGAAAACAGGCATCGCTTGCAGGCATATCGGGGTCTCTGAACGCGGTACCGGGCAGTGATCGGGCATCCGTGCGCCCATTTTACCGCCCGACCGAACGCGGTAAGATGGTCTTTCAAATATGCCTTGCCGATCGCGAGAGACGTTTCGCCGCTTTGCCCGGATGCCTGTGCAGAACGGAACATGTCCTGTCGGGCGGTGGGGCAACGGGCACGCACCTACTGTCCGATGGTTTCGAGGGCGATGGTGCTGAGCAGGTCCTGAACCTCTTGCATCGCGCCTTTGGGAAAGCTCTGGTGCCCGACGATGACCCGCCCTGGCCGGTCCGCCACTTTGGCCACGAAAATGCCATAGGGGCAGAATGCAATGTTCATGGGATCGGTTTCCATCACCTTGCGCGACAGGGTGGCCGAGCAGAAACTATAGACATCCGCCCGATCGAACAGCACGACCCGAGACCCCACATCGGCGCGGGTGCGTTCCAGCATCTCGCCCACGTGGCTGACATGGTCAATGACCAGTCCCCGGTCCAGAATGGCGCTTTCCAGTCCAAAGGTCACATCGTCGAACGATTGATCGGTCTCGTATGTCACGATGTCCTGCGCCGACAGCGCCTGAACCGCGCCGATCAGAACGGCCCCCAATGCCAAAGCTTTCATATGTGTGCTCCTGTGATGTGGTGACGTGTGGGTTATGCGGCGATGCCCGCTGGCGACATATAGCAAAGTCCGAATGGGATTGGCGATTGGTTTCACCGCAGCGCCGGGCAAGATTTCAACGCCATCTCTGAAATGTGAGACGAAATGTTTTGGACGCGCTGCCATGGCAGTCTAATTCGGAATGGAAAAGAACAGGAGCGCCCGATGGCCTATCGTTGGAAGAACACTCTTACTGCCGCAGATATTACACCACCCGGCGTCTATCTGAATCGTCGCCAGATCATGGCCGGACTTGCCGGTGCGGGGGTGGCATCCCTGGCCGGGCCGGCTGTGGCCGTCGAGGATCTGACGCCCAACAGTTGGGACGACATCACCAACTATAACAACTTTTATGAATTCGGCACCGGCAAAGAGGATCCGGCCAACAATGCGGGGGCATTGACCACCGCCCCCTGGAGCGTGACCATCGACGGTATGGTCGAGCGACCGGGTGCGTATGACATGCAGGATATCCTGTCGAAGATGACCATCGAAGAGCGGATCTATCGTCTGCGCTGTGTCGAGGCCTGGTCCATGGTGGTGCCCTGGAACGGCTTTGAGCTGGCCGATCTGCTGGCGCTGGCCGGGGTGCGTCCCGAAGCGAGATTTGTGGCCTTCGAAACCCTGTATCGCCCCGAAGAGATGCCGGGCGTGCGCTATCCGGTGCTCGACTGGCCCTATGTCGAGGGTCTGCGGCTGGACGAGGCCCTGCATCCGCTGACCATCATGGCGACCGGGCTTTATGGCAAGCCGCTGCCAAATCAGAACGGCGCACCGCTGCGGTTGGTGGTACCCTGGAAATATGGTTTCAAGTCGATCAAGTCGGTGGTGCGGATCACCCTGTCCGACACTCAGCCGCCAACCAGTTGGAACAAGAGCCTGCCGCGCGAATACGGGTTTTACAGCAATGTGAATCCGACGGTGGATCATCCGCGCTGGAGTCAGGCCAGCGAACGCAAGATCGGTGGTGGGCTTTTTGCGTCCAAGGTTCCGACGCTGATGTTCAACGGGTACGAACGGGAGGTTTCGGCCCTGTATGATGGCATGGATCTGGTCCGGAACTTCTGATCCGATGATTGCCCGCCTCAATACGCTGCTGCGACACATCCCTGTGTGGGCAGTATATATCGTAGGGGCGCTTCCTGCTCCGGTGTGGTTTTACCTCGGGGTCACCGGTGGGCTGGGTGTCGAGCCGATCAAGGCGCTGGAGCATGAGCTGGGGCGGCTTGCCCTGCAATTTCTGGTCCTTGGTTTGCTGGTCACGCCGCTGCGCCGGTATGCGGGATTGAACCTGCTGCGGTTTCGACGGTCGCTCGGGCTGTTGGCGTTCTATTATGTCTGCCTGCATCTGCTGGTCTGGCTGGTTCTGGACGTGCAGGTGCCGCAACAGATCTGGGCGGACATCCTGAAACGGCCCTATATTTCAATCGGGATGGCCGGTTTTGTCCTGATGATCCCGTTGGCGGTCACCTCTAACAACCGGTCCGTGCGGCGCCTTGGGGCGATGTGGCGGCGTCTGCATCGGCTGGTTTATGTCATTGCGGTGCTCGGGGCATTGCATTTTGCGATGCTGGTAAAGGGCCTGCAGTTTGAGCCATTTGTGTATGTTTTGTTTGTGTTGTTGTTGTTGATGATGCGGTTGCGGATTTTTGGGTTTTTTTTCGGTTTGGGGGTGCGGCGGCCGGGTGGTGTGGGTGAATCGGGTTGATGTGCGACTCGTTTTTGGCGGTGTTGCCGGGTGTTTGATGTGTGTTTCCGGGTCGCGACCGCAAGATTTGGTGTTAGCGCTGTATGTGAGTCGTGATGTGCCGGGAGATTTCTGTGGTTCTGGCGGCGGTCCGGGGTGTTTTTCTGGGGGAGGGTTGGATGGAAGGCGTTGATTTCATGAGATTAAATACTTTTCTGCAAAAAAGATGGCGTTTCTGGAAAAAAGGGGTTGCGGGTTTGGCGGACTAACCGTAGAACCCCCTTCACCGGCGGCGCAGAGATGCACCAACGGGGCGCCAGACGGGCGGGACGAACTGGAAACGGAACGGACCGAGACGAGGCGGAACGATAAAATCAGAGGTAAGTGAGGCGGGGCGCGCCATTAAAGAAAGGGCGCATCTCAGTTTCTTTTGTCTCTACGCTCTTTGAAATTGATAGTATCTGAAGAGATATGTGGGCGGTTTGGTTCATTCGATGGATCAACCTTCTGTATATCGCGCTAGTAGGGGCAACCCGATGATCTAGTGTCAGCTTCACTGTTTGGACGGTTTCTTGTTTTCTTATGAAAACCTGAAGCACAACAAACAGAAACTGCCCCGGCTGAACACCGGGGCGATGTGCAGAGGTTCGAACGTCAAGGATAAGCTGGCAACAGCTTTTCAACTTGAGAGTTTGATCCTGGCTCAGAACGAACGCTGGCGGCAGGCCTAACACATGCAAGTCGAGCGCTACCTTCGGGTGGAGCGGCGGACGGGTTAGTAACGCGTGGGAACATACCCTTCTCTAAGGAATAGCCACTGGAAACGGTGAGTAATACCTTATACGCCCTTCGGGGGAAAGATTTATCGGAGAAGGATTGGCCCGCGTAAGATTAGATAGTTGGTGGGGTAATGGCCTACCAAGTCTACGATCTTTAGCTGGTTTTAGAGGATGATCAGCAACACTGGGACTGAGACACGGCCCAGACTCCTACGGGAGGCAGCAGTGGGGAATCTTAGACAATGGGCGCAAGCCTGATCTAGCCATGCCGCGTGAGTGATGAAGGCCTTAGGGTCGTAAAGCTCTTTCGCCAGAGATGATAATGACAGTATCTGGTAAAGAAGTCCCGGCTAACTCCGTGCCAGCAGCCGCGGTAATACGGAGGGGACTAGCGTTGTTCGGAATTACTGGGCGTAAAGCGTACGTAGGCGGATCAGAAAGTAAGGGGTGAAATCCCAGGGCTCAACCCTGGAACTGCCTCTTAAACTCCTGGTCTTGAGTTCGAGAGAGGTGAGTGGAATTCCGAGTGTAGAGGTGAAATTCGTAGATATTCGGAGGAACACCAGTGGCGAAGGCGGCTCACTGGCTCGATACTGACGCTGAGGTACGAAAGTGTGGGGAGCAAACAGGATTAGATACCCTGGTAGTCCACACCGTAAACGATGAATGCCAGACGTCGGGTAGCATGCTATTCGGTGTCACACCTAACGGATTAAGCATTCCGCCTGGGGAGTACGGTCGCAAGATTAAAACTCAAAGGAATTGACGGGGGCCCGCACAAGCGGTGGAGCATGTGGTTTAATTCGAAGCAACGCGCAGAACCTTACCAACCCTTGACATCCCGGGACCGCCAGAGAGATCTGGTTTTCACTTCGGTGACTCGGTGACAGGTGCTGCATGGCTGTCGTCAGCTCGTGTCGTGAGATGTTCGGTTAAGTCCGGCAACGAGCGCAACCCACATCTTTAGTTGCCAGCAGTTCGGCTGGGCACTCTAAAGAAACTGCCCGTGATAAGCGGGAGGAAGGTGTGGATGACGTCAAGTCCTCATGGCCCTTACGGGTTGGGCTACACACGTGCTACAATGGTAGTGACAATGGGTTAATCCCCAAAAGCTATCTCAGTTCGGATTGGGGTCTGCAACTCGACCCCATGAAGTCGGAATCGCTAGTAATCGCGTAACAGCATGACGCGGTGAATACGTTCCCGGGCCTTGTACACACCGCCCGTCACACCATGGGAGTTGGGTTCACCCGAAGGCCGTGCGCCAACCTCTTCGGAGGGGGCAGCGGACCACGGTGAGCTCAGCGACTGGGGTGAAGTCGTAACAAGGTAGCCGTAGGGGAACCTGCGGCTGGATCACCTCCTTTCTAAGGATGTTCCTAGCATCACAGAGCTTGCTCTTGATCGTGGAACACTTAGCAGAAGATCGGCAAACAAAGCCGGTCACATCGAACCGGACCGTCCTCATATCTCTTCAGTAGTTAATCACAGACCTACCGGTCTGTCTTGGGTCGGTAGCTCAGGTGGTTAGAGCGCACGCCTGATAAGCGTGAGGTCGGAGGTTCAAGTCCTCCTCGACCCACCATCGTTCAATCCTTTGGGGTTGAACGCGGCGGCAGTGGAATTCCGAAGGGGTTCGACGAGAGCCATAACTTTCACCGGGCGCGCCGCAAATTGCTGCGCAATTCGCTTTCCGCGCTCGTCGAGTTGCCTTGCAGCTCAACGTGGGGCCTTAGCTCAGCTGGGAGAGCGCCTGATTTGCATTCAGGAGGTCAGGAGTTCGATCCTCCTAGGCTCCACCATCGTGCAATTGTGCGGGAATTGACCGAGGTGCATTTGCCGGGCGGCACCGAGATGCCATCAGGGCAGATCGCAGAACACATCTTCAAGCATTCGCGGAATGTTTGAACGTCTGTTCTGCAGACGAATTGACATCGTATAGAGAGATACAAATACAACACTGTTTGATCGCCACGAGTAGGTGGAGGATCTCAGTTTGGTGCCCTTCGGGGCGAGCGTATGTGGCGGTTGTTTCCTCGACCGATCATGCGTCTGCCAGCTGAAAAAGACAGCGTTGTCCAAGTCAAGTACACTAACCCGGTTCAAGTTCCGCACGGGATTTGAACCAAAGTCTGGCGCAAGCCAGGCGGGAAAAAGTATGCTTTTGGTTCAGAATAAGGGCCACAGTTTCTTACCAGCTTCTGTGGTCGCGAAGGGCGCAAGTCTTTCTTTTTCTGGATCAAATCAAGCGCGAAAAGGGCGTTTGGTGAATGCCTTGGCAGTAAGAGGCGATGAAAGACGTGATACTCTGCGATAAGCCATGGGGAGCTGAGAATAAGCTTTGATCCATGGATTTCTGAATGGGGCAACCCACCTGATACTTTGTTATTGTTAGCCGCAAGGTTATCAATAATGAGGTTAACCAGGTATTTATGACCTGAATACATAGGGTTATAAAGGCAAACCCGGGGAACTGAAACATCTAAGTACCCGGAGGAAAGGACATCAATTGATACTCCCCTAGTAGCGGCGAGCGAACGGGGACCAGCCGAGCCATGAATGTGAATAGAATGTGTTGGGAAGCACAGCCATAGTGGGTGATAGCCCCGTATATGAAGCACGATTGGACGTATTAAGTAGGGCGGAACACGTGAAATTCTGTCTGAAGATCGGAGGACCACCTTCGAAGGCTAAGTACTCCTTACTGACCGATAGTGAACCAGTACCGTGAGGGAAAGGTGAAAAGCACCCCGACGAGGGGAGTGAAACAGTACCTGAAACCGAACGCCTACAATCAGTTGGAGGGGCCTTGCGCCCTGACAGCGTACCTTTTGTATAATGGGTCATCGACTTGGTCTCACGAGCAAGCTTAAGCCGTTAGGTGTAGGCGCAGCGAAAGCGAGTCTTAATAGGGCGTCGAGTTCGTGGGATCAGACCCGAAACCGAGTGATCTAGGCATGACCAGGATGAAGGTAAGGTAACACTTACTGGAGGTCCGAACCCACACCTGTTGAAAAAGGTCGGGATGAGTTGTGCCTAGGGGTGAAAGGCCAATCAAACTCGGAGATAGCTGGTTCTCTGCGAAATCTATTTAGGTAGAGCGTCATCCGAATACCCTCGGGGGTAGAGCACTGGATGGGTAATGGGGCCCCACAGGCTTACTGATCCTAACCAAACTCCGAATACCGAGGAGTACTAGATGGCAGACACACTGCGGATGCTAACGTCCGTAGTGAAGAGGGAAACAACCCTGACCTCCAGCTAAGGCCCCTAATTCATGGCTAAGTGGGAAAGCAGGTGGGACGACCAAAACAACCAGGAGGTTGGCTTAGAAGCAGCCATCCTTTAAAGATAGCGTAACAGCTCACTGGTCTAATCAAGTTGTCCTGCGGCGAAGATGTAACGGGGCTCAAGCCATGAGCCGAAGCTGAGGATGCCGTAAGGCATGGTAGCAGAGCGTAGTGTGACATAGTTCCATGTGTCCTTACCTTCTTCGGAAGGATTGGACACAAGGAGCTTTCGATGAAGCCGGGGCGTGAGCCATCCGGTGGAGAGATCACTAGCGAGAATGATGACATGAGTAGCGACAAAGAGTGTGAGAGACACTCTCGCCGAAAGTCCAAGGGTTCCTGCTTAAAGCTAATCTGAGCAGGGTAAGCCGACCCCTAAGGCGAGGCCGAAAGGCGTAGTCGATGGGAACCAGGTTAATATTCCTGGGCCAGGAGGATGTGACGGATTGTGAAGGTTGTTTGCCCTTATCGGATTGGGCAGGCCGCTGATCAGTTCCTGGAAATAGCCCTCCGTGAGATCGTACCCTAAACCGACACAGGTGGACTGGTAGAGAATACCAAGGCGCTTGAGAGAACTATGTTGAAGGAACTCGGCAAAATACCTCCGTAAGTTCGCGAGAAGGAGGCCCAGTTTCTACGTAAGTATTGGCTGGGGGCACAAACCAGGGGGTGGCGACTGTTTATTAAAAACACAGGGCTCTGCGAAGTCGCAAGACGACGTATAGGGTCTGACGCCTGCCCGGTGCCTGAAGGTTAAAAGGAGAGGTGAGAGCCTTGAATTGAAGCCCAGGTAAACGGCGGCCGTAACTATAACGGTCCTAAGGTAGCGAAATTCCTTGTCGGGTAAGTTCCGACCTGCACGAATGGCGTAACGACTTCCCCGCTGTCTCCAACATAGACTCAGCGAAATTGAATTACCTGTCAAGATGCAGGTTTCCCGCGGTTAGACGGAAAGACCCCGTGCACCTTTACTACAGCTTCGCACTGGCATCAGGATTGTGATGTGCAGGATAGGTGGTAGGCTTTGAAGCAGGAACGCTAGTTCTTGTGGAGCCACCCTTGAGATACCACCCTTCGCACTCTTGATGTCTAACCGCGGTCCGTTATCCGGATCCGGGACCCTGCGTGGCGGGTAGTTTGACTGGGGCGGTCGCCTCCTAAAGCGTAACGGAGGCGCGCGAAGGTTGGCTCAGAGCGGTCGGAAATCGCTCGTTGAGTGCAATGGCAGAAGCCAGCCTGACTGCAAGACTGACAAGTCGAGCAGAGTCGAAAGACGGCCATAGTGATCCGGTGGTCCCGAGTGGAAGGGCCATCGCTCAACGGATAAAAGGTACGCCGGGGATAACAGGCTGATACTGCCCAAGAGTCCATATCGACGGCAGTGTTTGGCACCTCGATGTCGGCTCATCTCATCCTGGGGCTGGAGCAGGTCCCAAGGGTACGGCTGTTCGCCGTTTAAAGAGGTACGTGAGCTGGGTTTAGAACGTCGTGAGACAGTTCGGTCCCTATCTGCCGTGGGTGTAGGATACTTGAGAGGAGTTGCCCCTAGTACGAGAGGACCGGGGTGAACGATCCACTGGTGGACCAGTTGTTATGCCAATAGCAGTGCTGGGTAGCTACGATCGGACAGGATAACCGCTGAAGGCATCTAAGCGGGAAGCCCCCCTCAAAACAAGGTATCCCTGAGAGCCGTGGTAGACCACCACGTCGATAGGCCAGAGATGTAAGTGCAGCAATGCATTCAGTTGACTGGTACTAATTGCTCGATAGGCTTGATTTGATCCAGTAAAAGACAGACTTTTACCAGATAAATCAAAAGCATACACAAACACAGCGTACAAGACTTGGAACACAGAGGGCTTTTTCGGTTTGGTGGTCATAGCGCAAGTGAAACACCCGGTCCCATCCCGAACCCGATCGTTAAGCACTGTAGCGCCGATGGTACTGCGTCTGAAGGCGTGGGAGAGTAGGTCACTGCCAAACCTAAAAAGCCCTCTGTCGTATCTCTCTAACGATGACGCCTCACTCAATACGAACCCGTGAGGCATTTGGCGCGGGATGGAGCAGCCCGGTAGCTCGTCAGGCTCATAACCTGAAGGTCGTAGGTTCAAATCCTACTCCCGCAACCAAAATAATACACCAATTACAACACGCTAGAAGCCACCTCCGGGTGGCCGCGCGCGTTCCCGAAACACCACTGGAAGCACTGTGGAAGCAAACGGACGCGGCTTGTGACTGTTGCGGACACGCAACACGCAAGCTAGATCAGCACAACAAGAACCAGTGCCAACGCAAACGCGAACGGCCCAAACAGGTTATCCGAGCGTCGCTACTACTACGCTGCGGTGCAGCTTTTCCAAAGGGGACATCCAATAGGGGAAAATCTATCCCAGTTGGTGGATCACTTTCAGAGGGCTATTCCAAAGACACATAGATAGGCCGCATTCTCAAGCGACCGTTAATGTCTCACCAGCGCTCCTACGCGATAAGCTACAATCGACTTAGTGCCATCGTTTACGAAGAGCTTCAAATTCATTATTCGCGCAGTAGGGTCTCTTTGCTCGATATGATCAAAGCTGCGGCTTAACAACTTCCAGACATCCAAAATGCAGATCTTACTGCCATTATAAGGAATGGAAAATTCGTGGCTAGTAATCAAATCAGTGCGAAATTTCTCAAAACTGCAGCGGATGCTGCAGCCTTCGATCCACCCGCTGATTCGCGACTACGAGGCGGCGCAGGACAGCGTCGGTGAATGGTTCTCCGAGATCGGCCTGGTGCGCGGCGAACGGCGCAAACAGGCGATCCGCGAGGCGCTGCAGGATGGACGGACGCCGCCGGCGAACCGCCGCCATGTGCGCCCGGCGAACTGGCGTGCGCAGGAAGAACTGCGCCTGGCGAAAGCGGCCGCCGCGGTCGAGACACGCAAGCGGGCGGTGGCCGAGCGCGAGAATGAAGCCGAAGATGTCCTCGCCTTTGCAGACGGCGTGGCGGCGGAAACGATGGATGAAACCGGACAGCCGCTGCCGGACAAAGCGGGCGAATCCCAACCCGTTTCGTTCCCACCGCAACGCAAGGCCGGGCGAGGATTCGCCTGGGCGCGCAAGGCGTTTTCCGTGATTTTCGAACGCCTGCGAAAACGCGCCCGCCAGGACGCGGAACGGACCGCCGCGGCAAGGATCGTCACCGAACTTGCGGACATCAAGCGCGCCGACCAGGCCATCCTCGACATCGCCCGACTTTTGCCCAAGGGCCTGCGCACCAAGGTCGCCCAGGCCCGCCGCGCCCTGACGGCACGGATCATGGTGCTGGAGCGCACAACCAGCGCGCGGAAACCCGAACCCGGACCGCGCGATGGGCGGTCGCAATAGATCGGTTGCTGGACGGGCCCTGGCATCGACGGAACGCGTATCTCATTCCAGCAAAGGACAAGATCGCATCGCCCCAGGCCATGTTCAGGAATTCAGCAAGCCCCGTTTGACGTCCGGCGGCGACGGGCACGAAGATAGCCGGGAACCCACGCGCTGCGTTCCGGGAACCCTGAAACCGTCGTCCGGGCGGTCTGTGGTCATTCATCGCAGATGCGGGTCAAGTCGCGCCAAGACAGAGGAAACCGACATGCAGACGTGCCTGAAAAGAACGCCTTCGCGGCAATGCCGCAAGTTGACTCGGAGGTCATCAATGACATGACCATGGGCAACGCATCCGTTCCTCCGCAAGAGATCCCAGCCGCGCTCGCCTTTCCGGACCACAAAAATTTCAGTTGTCCAGACTTTCAAACCAGTCAAGCACCATGGATGTCCAACCCGGCGGCAGTCCGTGTTTTCCCTTGTGCAAGGCAAGCGCAAGGCTGCCGTCCTCGCATTTCCATCGCTTGCGCCATATGCCATCTGAAATCTCATGTTCCGCCGGATTGCTCGGGCAGCTGTTTTCCCGCCGCCAAAGCTGCAAGCCTTCCCAGATATCGGCCTGCCTGATCGTGATTTCATACTCTTCACTGTGTATCGAGCGACCTTCGAGTGGAACCGTTGCATCGGCGAACCCATGAACATGCAAGATGCTCGCGGGTCCGGTGCAATTCTCGGGCATAGGCAACCAAAACCCGCCTGCAGCCGGTGCATACGCCCGCGCGAAATCGGGCGCGTGGCAAGCCATGTCCCAAACCATCGACCCGCCGCGCGAGAAGCCGGTCAGCAGCAACCGATTTGGATCGACATCGAAGTGCATGACGGCATCGGCCAGTACTGCGCGGAGAAATAACACGTCACGCCGGGGGTATATCAGCCATCCGTCGCGCACCGCCCAGTCCCTGGGCTTGCCCTCGTCCCACGGCAACGCATTGGGTGCGATCAGAGCGTAGCCGCGCGAGGTGAACCGCTCGACAAAGTCTTTCCTGCCGATGGCTTTGGCGCCGCTGCCTCCATAGCCGTGCAGATGCATGACTGCAGGCCCGCCCTGCCATCCGTCCGGAATGGCGATGTGGTACTCTCCGTCGGCGACAATGCAGGACTGAGTTGCGCCGCCGCAATCGAGCGCAAGCGCCCGATCCGCGGGAATGAGCAACGCCAGGATCAGCAAGAACCGATGAAACATCATGAGTCCCCCTTGGCTATTTCGTATCCTCGCGACGATGCGCCTCGCGGTCATCCTACCATGGCGGTGATCCACTCGATGAATCTTTTTGTTGCAAGTCGGCATTCTGCACGGTTCGGCTTCAAACGGTTCGCCAATGCATTTGGAAGTCCGGAACGTCCGGCAGTGCCGTCGCTCGCTGGCCAAACGGTCTGCGCGATGCACGAATGGCATCTTCTGGAAACCGAAAATGCGTATTGCGTCGGTGATGAAGGCCCGCAGCGGGCTGGCGATTGCTGTTTCCATATGAGTTCTGCGGAGCAACGCGCCCCGTCGCAAGGTCGTGTTTCGCGACAAGCGCAGTGCGGTGCGCGTGTCCATGACCTTTTCGACTGCTGCGCAGATTGTTGGGGGCCGAAATGGCTCAGTGGCATCTGCGGCCCCGGTTGCGGCGATAATCCGGGGCTTCAATGGCGCAGATCAGATGATCAAACATTTTGCCAGACATCTGCCCGACAGATTGCGCGCCGGAACCACCGGTGCACGGCGCTTGACCTGAGACCTTAAACCTCCTCCACTTTTGAGTAGGATCTGTCCCAAGCATTGGAGACGGAATATGAAGAAGTCACGATTTTCAGAAGAGCAGATCATCGGGA
>NZ_KI421509.1:2154328-2205640 GCF_000473225.1 Sedimentitalea nanhaiensis DSM 24252 | reverse complement strand
TCGGGGGTAGAGCACTGGATGGGTAATGGGGCCCCACAGGCTTACTGATCCTAACCAAACTCCGAATACCGAGGAGTACTAGATGGCAGACACACTGCGGATGCTAACGTCCGTAGTGAAGAGGGAAACAACCCTGACCTCCAGCTAAGGCCCCTAATTCATGGCTAAGTGGGAAAGCAGGTGGGACGACCAAAACAACCAGGAGGTTGGCTTAGAAGCAGCCATCCTTTAAAGATAGCGTAACAGCTCACTGGTCTAATCAAGTTGTCCTGCGGCGAAGATGTAACGGGGCTCAAGCCATGAGCCGAAGCTGAGGATGCCGTAAGGCATGGTAGCAGAGCGTAGTGTGACATAGTTCCATGTGTCCTTACCTTCTTCGGAAGGATTGGACACAAGGAGCTTTCGA
Organism: Sedimentitalea nanhaiensis DSM 24252; assembly: GCF_000473225.1. GTDB lineage: Bacteria > Pseudomonadota > Alphaproteobacteria > Rhodobacterales > Rhodobacteraceae > Sedimentitalea > Sedimentitalea nanhaiensis. Next base: position 2,205,234 of record NZ_KI421509.1, on the reverse strand, counting down.
TGAAGCCGGGGCGTGAGCCATCCGGTGGAGAGATCACTAGCGAGAATGATGACATGAGTAGCGACAAAGAGTGTGAGAGACACTCTCGCGAACTCCAGTCACATAACTTCGTATAATGTATGCTATACGAAGTTATGCACCCCTAAGGCGAGGCCGAAAGGCGTAGTCGATGGGAACCAGGTTAATATTCCTGGGCCAGGAGGATGTGACGGATTGTGAAGGTTGTTTGCCCTTATCGGATTGGGCAGGCCGCTGATCAGTTCCTGGAAATAGCCCTCCGTGAGATCGTACCCTAAACCGACACAGGTGGACTGGTAGAGAATACCAAGGCGCTTGAGAGAACTATGTTGAAGGAACTCGGCAAAATACCTCCGTAAGTTCGCGAGAAGGAGGCCCAGTTTCTACGTAAGTATTGGCTGGGGGCACAAACCAGGGGGTGGCGACTGTTTATTAAAAACACAGGGCTCTGCGAAGTCGCAAGACGACGTATAGGGTCTGACGCCTGCCCGGTGCCTGAAGGTTAAAAGGAGAGGTGAGAGCCTTGAATTGAAGCCCAGGTAAACGGCGGCCGTAACTATAACGGTCCTAAGGTAGCGAAATTCCTTGTCGGGTAAGTTCCGACCTGCACGAATGGCGTAACGACTTCCCCGCTGTCTCCAACATAGACTCAGCGAAATTGAATTACCTGTCAAGATGCAGGTTTCCCGCGGTTAGACGGAAAGACCCCGTGCACCTTTACTACAGCTTCGCACTGGCATCAGGATTGTGATGTGCAGGATAGGTGGTAGGCTTTGAAGCAGGAACGCTAGTTCTTGTGGAGCCACCCTTGAGATACCACCCTTCGCACTCTTGATGTCTAACCGCGGTCCGTTATCCGGATCCGGGACCCTGCGTGGCGGGTAGTTTGACTGGGGCGGTCGCCTCCTAAAGCGTAACGGAGGCGCGCGAAGGTTGGCTCAGAGCGGTCGGAAATCGCTCGTTGAGTGCAATGGCAGAAGCCAGCCTGACTGCAAGACTGACAAGTCGAGCAGAGTCGAAAGACGGCCATAGTGATCCGGTGGTCCCGAGTGGAAGGGCCATCGCTCAACGGATAAAAGGTACGCCGGGGATAACAGGCTGATACTGCCCAAGAGTCCATATCGACGGCAGTGTTTGGCACCTCGATGTCGGCTCATCTCATCCTGGGGCTGGAGCAGGTCCCAAGGGTACGGCTGTTCGCCGTTTAAAGAGGTACGTGAGCTGGGTTTAGAACGTCGTGAGACAGTTCGGTCCCTATCTGCCGTGGGTGTAGGATACTTGAGAGGAGTTGCCCCTAGTACGAGAGGACCGGGGTGAACGATCCACTGGTGGACCAGTTGTTATGCCAATAGCAGTGCTGGGTAGCTACGATCGGACAGGATAACCGCTGAAGGCATCTAAGCGGGAAGCCCCCCTCAAAACAAGGTATCCCTGAGAGCCGTGGTAGACCACCACGTCGATAGGCCAGAGATGTAAGTGCAGCAATGCATTCAGTTGACTGGTACTAATTGCTCGATAGGCTTGATTTGATCCAGTAAAAGACAGACTTTTACCAGATAAATCAAAAGCATACACAAACACAGCGTACAAGACTTGGAACACAGAGGGCTTTTTCGGTTTGGTGGTCATAGCGCAAGTGAAACACCCGGTCCCATCCCGAACCCGATCGTTAAGCACTGTAGCGCCGATGGTACTGCGTCTGAAGGCGTGGGAGAGTAGGTCACTGCCAAACCTAAAAAGCCCTCTGTCGTATCTCTCTAACGATGACGCCTCACTCAATACGAACCCGTGAGGCATTTGGCGCGGGATGGAGCAGCCCGGTAGCTCGTCAGGCTCATAACCTGAAGGTCGTAGGTTCAAATCCTACTCCCGCAACCAAAATAATACAGTATTATCAATACGCTAGAAGCCACCTCCGGGTGGCCGCGCGCGTTCCCAAAACACCACTGGAAGCACTGTGGAAGCAAACGGACGCGGTTCGGATGTGTGACGCAAGCGCAACACACAAGCCAGATCAACACATCCAGAACCAGTGCAACCACAACCGCGAACGGCCCATTCCGGCCGTTCGGTGAGCGCGAATTTCGCTGCAGCGCAGCTATCACGAAGCTGACGTTCGTCAGTCTGCAGGCGACAGATTGACGCGCAGCAATCCGTAGGAAAAGTGGGGTTTTCAGATCCGCAATCTTGGCCGTAGCCTTGCATAGAGCTGCACCTGAGCTTGGTGCTCCAGCTCGACAACCAGCGCGAAGTTTTGTCGGATCTCCTGATCCATAGCCCAGCCACCTACGCAACGCACTACCAGATGATACTCTTCGCCATATTGGGTTGTGTCGGCGGTAAACGAGATCGAGGCACTCTGGATTGTATTTTTGTCGCGAGCGTTCTTCTTGGGCACCAGATCACAATCGTATTTTCCCGCCATCTCCGGTGGAACGGTCCCCTCTCCCACGCGCGAGCGAAAGTGTTCGAAAACGTGATCGACCGGGCATCCCCGAATGAGCCGGAAATTCATACGCGTACCGGTATACTCGGCGCGGGTTCTTTTCACCGGTGGATCATATGCCAGAGAAACTCGAATAGTTCGTTTCCCACCCGTCTGGAACTCATCCGGTATCGGTACCCGATAGACTGCGAAATGGTCCATCTCCAGATTATCTTCGGCAAAGTAGACGACCCTGTGATCGTCTGAGAAGGCCGCGCGTAAGGTATCGACAAGGCCATTTCCGTGGACTCTGGACTGGTCACGCGCATCAAAACCCGCCAGCCGCTGAGTGGAAGCCTCTGGAACAGTCGCCGAGTTCGCCAAAAGTGCCTTGATCAGATTGGCTGAAGCATCAGGGAAGCGCCTGACTAACTGCGCAGCTCTGTTCGCTAACATCGGCGCGGCGAAGGAGGTGCCGCTCTTGCTGGTAAGCAACTGTCGTAAAAAATCATGATTTGTCGTAATAAGACCTGCCGTTGGCAGATGCGGGGCTTTCTGCAAACGCCGCGCCACGGCGTCGAAAACCATTGTCCCGCCATAGTCGACGAAATCCGGTTTGGTCAGACCTCCGGCACCTGGCCCGGTGCGTGTGAAGGGCGCAGGTTCGTCTTGCTCGGTAATGGGCTGAATATGCGCATCAAACTCATGCTGTGGACCAGTGCCGTTGGAATGTGCCAATGCACCAACCGTCACGATATTCGCGCCCCCAGCGGGTTCACATACCCGGTTCGCGACTTCGAGCAGATAGTTCGGATACTGGGTCACGCCCTGTTCAACCGACGTGCCACCACGAGGATACCGATTTCCCGCTGATACAAAAATCAGGATGTTCAGCTCACGCGCCAGCTCATCGAGTGTCACGGCCCAAGGGCCGACACGCCCCTGCTCAAAGTTCGCCTTCGTATCTCCCAGAGAAATAACAAAAATCCGGCAGCCATAGTTTGCATGCAGGTTTTGGATCGTTTGCCTCATCTGGGTCGGGAGCGTTCGGCGATCAAAAAACTTGCTGTCGTCGGTAACCACCTTCGCAGAAATTATCCTCGCCACACGTTGCAGGGATGCTCCGGCGAGCTGAGCCCTTACATCACCAAGCGCTGCAACACCGGCAACAGCCGTACCGTGCCCGGCAACATCTGACTGCCCGAGCTCATTCGGAAATGCCTCCCGCGCGACAATCGCATCCGCCAAAAACGGATGATCGTTGACACCTGTATCCAGCACCGCAATGAGTGGAAGATCGGGATCGAGCGGCGCGACGGGCGGCACATCATCCAGTGCAAACTGCACGATCTGATTGGCCTCGATATCCGGTTCGGGCGTGAGGTCAATGAACGCTACTTCAGGCACTGAGAAGACCGGCCTGATTGCCTGCCCAGGAGCCTTGACGCGGATCATCGTGATCGAGGGCCCGGAATAGTGGTCATACACCTCACCGCCCTGCTCCTCGACAAATGCGATGATTTCTTCTGCTTTCCTGCGCCGCGCCGCTTGTGATCCGAATTCCCAAAGTTCGATATCAAGCACGTACTCTTGCCCGTCTTGAAAATCAGAGACCTCGGTAAAACCGGACTCTTTGATCCTGATACCGAGCCGGTCGCGCGGCTCCAATGTGCTTACACTGCCTATGCGGTTGATGAAGCCGGAGTAGCTCGGATTTTTTTGACCGGCAGGCGTTGGCCCTTCATAGGCATCGAGCCGACTGCGAAAGTCTGTCAATTCATCAGTCGAGGAAAACAGAACGATATTGTTGTCATCATCTGTATTTAACAGGGTCAGCCCAAGCTGTTCCCAGTCGCCTTCCATGGCAAGTCCGTGCATATGGACCTTCAGGATCAGGGATGGATCGACAAATTGGGGGGGGCGAATAGCGCGTTGTCGCGCGACGGCATCATCGGTTTCGCGCCGTATCTGCCCGCCATGACCTTTTCCCGGCTTCGGTACCGGAGGAGGCCTGCCGCCTTTTCTGCGGGTAAAAGGTTCCTTCGCTCTGACCAGTTGCAGATGATCGTATTGTGCCAACTATGGCCTCACTGGTTGTTCGATAATTTTCTTAGTCGCATCCTGCGGCGTTCAGCGTAACGAATGGCATCGCGAAAGTCTTTCTTGGAAATGCTTTTTCGGCGATCAAGAAGAGAAATTTTCTTGGCCTGGTTGCAGATTTTTTCCAGCTCGGCATAGGAATAATCCGCAAGGCTCTGAACAAAATCCTCTGCTTCGAATTCCGTTTCAGTATTTTTCAGCGCATTGGCAAGGTATCTGCGCACCATTGCTTCATCGGGATGATCGAACCAGACGACCTCATCGAAGCGCCGCCAGATAGCGGGATCAAGATGAGCGTCCAAGTTGGTTGCTGCAATCATAAAGCCGCCCGGCTGGATCTGGTCTATGAAGATCAGAAGGCTGTTGACCACGCGGCGAAGCTCGCTGTGATCATTGCCTTCTTCCCGCGACCGGGCGATCGCGTCAAATTCATCAAAGAACAAGACGCACGGCTGACGGCGCGCGAACTCGAAGGTTTTGCGAATATTGGTGGCTGTCTCGCCAAGAAAGGATGAAATCAGACTATCAAGTTTGACGTAGAAAAAAGGCAATCCGAGCTGTCCTGCAAAAACCTCTGCACACAGTGTTTTTCCCGTTCCCGGCGGCCCACAGAACAACAGCTTGGACCGCACCGGCAGCCCGTGCCGCTTGATCGTTTCAGATTTTCGGAATTCGTCCAGAAGCCCGGTGAACAACTCGATGTTTTCGTGTGTCAGGATGATGTCGTTGGGCGTATGAACTGGTTCAATCCGCTGGATGAAATCTCCTGCCTCGTCCGGGAACGGCAACAAAGGGGAAAGGCCCTTGGCCTGCGGGCGCGTCGTTAGACCATCCAATGTTTTGCGCAGCGACTTTGCCAAAACGCGGTTATTCTTGTTTTCTTCTTCGGCGATGATCTGTTCAACCACAGCACGGAAGTCGTCGTCGCGCCCGTAGCTCGACAACAGCTTCTTCATCAGTTCTCCGCGTGCCATGCAACCACCTGTTTTTCGTGAAACCGTAGCGAAATATTACGACGAGCGCTACCGATTTCGACGCTTGATGTGAAGGACGCTGGGTGGAAATGGCACGATGCCGGGGTGGGTTGGAGGTGCGACAAAACAGTTCGAGACCTCACGGCGAACGTCCGGTTTTCTCGTTCCGATTCAAGGTTTTGGCTGAGGCAGCGAAGGTCTGCTCTCCGCCCCTTCTGCCCGCCTCACGCCCACCGATACCTTGCTTGTGCCTTCCCGATCCGCTCATCCAACGGGACAGGGTGTTCGTCGCAATACTGTTGCAACGCGGCGGTATGCTGGTCCATGAAGTCATGAAACCCGTCGCTTGGCACGTCTGAAATTGCGGCGCGGGTGACGAACAGGCCGAGCAGTTGGCGGTCTATTTCGCGCATCTTCTCGGTGCGGTTGGCTTGCTTGATGTCGCTGGGCAGGACACCGCAGCAGTTTTGCAGCAGGTCGTTGCCGATTGCGCATTCGACCAGCCGCCACAGCTCGTGGGTTGGCCAGCGGGCGCGGTTGCGGTCGGCGGTGGGTTGGCAGTAGCGAATGCGGGTCAGGGCGTCGGTGAAGGCGTCTCCGATCATGTCGTTCAGGTCTTGCCAACTGCGCATGTCGAACCGGTTGCGCAGTTGCTTGCTGCCTAACCGCATCTCGAACCGCCAGACCTGGCTTTGATCGCGGTCGGTCAGGTCGAGCGGCGATTTGCCGTCTGCGGCGCGGGCCGCGTTCCAGATCGTCAGCCAGCCCGCCTTGCCTTGCTGGATCACCTCGGTGCGTTTGTCATAGATCGCGATTTGACGGTTGGCGACGGCCCCGGCGCGCAACCCGGTGACGCGCGCGCCGCTGGCCATGGTCGCGGTTTCATCGACGCCGGTGTATTCTGTCACCTTGGTGCCGGGGGGAACGACCAAGGCAGTCCGATCCGGTTCAAACCATGGGGCCAGCAGATCGACGGCAAAATCGGCGCGGGTCACGCGCAGCTGGGTTTCGACGTAGGGAATGTCCCAAGCGGCCATGCAGTTGCGAAAGTGATCCTCGGCCCCCTGCAATCCGCCTGTGGCCAGCCCGAAGGCGCGGAAATCGACGGTGATGCCGGGATTGTTCGGAATACGGTTTTCGGGGTCTTGGAACAGCCAGATTGCGCCATGATTTCCGGTATGGGCGGTGAAGCCCGATCCGCCCGCCTTGCGCACCGTCAGGGGCAGGCCGCCGATATCAACGGTGCAATCCGCGTTGCTGTCAAACGCATGCGCCTTGGCGCTGGCCAGTTCGTCTCGCAAGGGCTTGGGGATATCGGTTTGAAGGGTGAATTTCAGACCATCAAAGCCCGAATGCAGGATGTCCACGTTCATTTACGCTGGCCTTCGATTTCGTATTCGTGGAGGGGGGTGTTACAAGACCCCCCTCCATCACGGCCTGTATCGCCGTGCCGATGTGAATGAAGTTTCCATTGCGGGTATCTGAGGAAACATGCGCCTCCGGCGGGGCAGCATTGGTTTTGGGGCCGGGCCTTGGCCCGGCGTTGTCATTACTTCGCATTGATCTGACGACCGATCCAGATTTCGGCGCGCTCCGCGCATTTTGCGAGATTGAGCAGGTCCGAATGATGGAAGCTGCCGGTGTTCTTCCAATCGCCGGTATCGGTTTTGTAGGACCGGGACAGATCGACCGAATAGAAGCCGTCATTCGCCCAGACGGTTGCCGTGATGAGGCCGATCTTGAATTTATGTGCAGGTTGGTTTGCCATGTCGATATTCTCTTGATGTGGTGTTTGTTGAGAGGGTGCAGGACAGTTTCGCCTGCACCCCCGGTTGAAGCCTTCCGGCCCCAAAATCCCGCCCGGCGCTGCCAGCCCCGCGCGGGCAAAACTCAGGCAGCTTCGGAGCTGGTGTTGGCGCGGCGGCGGGTTTCGCCCCATGCCAAAAGGTCACGGCGGCGATAGCGGATCGACCGGCCAGATTTGTAGAACTTCGGGCCAAATCCGATGACGCGCCATTTCTGGATCGTGCGCACGCTCTGGCACAGAAAATCGGCGGCGTTGGTTTCGTCAATGAACCCGTCAAGGTAATCGTTGGGAGCGGGTTGTTCGGCGGTTTGTGATTGCATGTTGCGTTACCTCAATTTCTGACCTCCCTAGTATGTTGGAAATTCAATGACTTACGAAATGTGAAATCGTGTTACCTTTCATTACATTCCATTACCTTTCATTACCCGGTGACGCCAAGATGGAGGCCGTTTCAGGGCGAGAGGGAGAATTTTCGGGATTTCCAGAGGGCTGAGGCGCAGCAACGAATCACTATGAAACGAGGTTCGTTACTATTCGTAACTTCGGATGGTCGGGCATTTCGTTACCTATGATGGAATTCAATGCACTTGCGTTTTCCTCTGCGGCGCGGCGCACCGGATCATCGGCCAAGTGGGCATACCGCATGGTTGTCTGGATTTGAGTATGCCCTAGCAATCGCCCGACCATCTGAATGGGCATACCGGATGACACCGCATTGGAGGCATAGGTATGGCGGAGGTCGTGAATGCGTACATTGGGCAACCCGGCGCGGTCCCGTATGCGCCGCCAAGGGTGCTGAAAGTCCGTGGCATGGCGACCCTCCAGTTTCCCCGCGATCACATAAGGATTGCCGGGACTGTGGGGCAGGGCAGACAGGACCGCCCGCGCCGCCTGTGGCAACGGGATGCGGCGCGCTCCAGTCTTGGTGTCGGGAAGTTCCATGCCATCCGGTGTGATGTAGTCCCATTTCAATGTCTGGATCTCGCCAAGGCGACACCCGGTCAGGATCAGCAACCGAAACGCCGCGACAATATAGGGCGTTTCGCTGCCATCGCGTTCCACATCCGACAACACCTGCCCAAGTCTCTGCAATTCCGTGCGCGACAGATAGCGTTCCCGTTTCATTTCACGATACTTCGGGACATGGCGGCAAGGGTTGGACCCGTCAGGCCGCAAGCCCCAGATTTCAGCCAAGTTGAACATCTTGGACAGGACGCCAAGTGTGCGGTTGGCCTGATAGGGCTTGTCGCGGAACCTGTGATGCAGTTCGGCGATGTCCTTGCGTTCCACATCCACCACCTTGAAGCTGCCCATGGCCGGGTTGATGAACAGATCAATCGCGCGGCGGTATTCGCGCTGTGTCGTTGGTTTGCAGCGTTCCATGACATGGCTTTCAAAGAACCGCTCGCACAGGGCGGCAACGGTCGGGGCCTTGCGGTGCTGCGAGATGTCCTCGGCGGGGTTCTCGCCCATGGCGACTTGGCCCATGACATCCTTGGCTAGCTTGCGGGCTTCGTCCACAGTGATCTTGCCATGCCGTCCCAGCGACACCCGCCGGGTGCGTCCACCCTTGCGATACTGCGCCTGATAGGTCTTGGCCCCCGACGGCATTACGCGCAGCCCGAACCCGGCAATCTGACTGTCCCAGACAAAGTAATCCCGCGACTTTGGGCGCAATGCATCGACGGTACGTTTAGTCAGTTTCGCCATGATTTTTCCTACCTTTGAAATCTCTCGTGGAAGCACTGTGGAAGCAACTGGAAGCAATCCACAGAGCATGATGTAGGAATTGAGCGTAGTCGCCGTCAATAATAGATAAGCAAAAACAATAAGATAGGGTAGGTGGGCGCAAAACGGCGTACCCCGTGCAACTCACCGGATGCTATCTCATAACCTGAAGGTCGTAGGTTCAAATCCTACTCCCGCAACCAAAATATTACAGTATATCAACACGCTAGCGCCCAACAGGGCGCTTTGCGCGTTTCCGCTTCACAGCACAGTGCTACGCTGGTGCTACGGGAGAGATACCAAACGGAAGCTCATGTAAAAGACGTCTGCGTAACGGGTCATTTTTTTGTGGTTTCAGGACTGTGCTCACTCGTTTTGGTCCGCTGATTTTTCAGCGGACACAGAGCGTTTGAGGGGTTCGGTTATGCGATTGCGAGGGTTTGCCGGTTGAGGGTGATCTTGTTTGCAGCCTTGAGCAGGTTTTGCCCGATCGCCGCCATCGCCAGTTGGGCATGGGTTTTGTCGACGCCAAAGTAGCGGGCGCGGTGCAGCCCAAAGAGGCGCTTCATGGTTCCGAAACATTGCTCCACCCGAAACCGGCGTTTGGAGATCATTTTGTTGAAGCGCTTTTCGGAGGCCCGCAGCGGGCGATTACGAGCAGCCTTCCTCATGATCCCGTCGCGGTGTTGGCCGCGTAGGATGGCACGGTTGGCCCTGGATGCGTAGGCCTTGTCCGCAAGCACACGCTGGGCCTTTGCGCCTTCAATCATGTGCCCAAACTCCGGGCTTTCGGCGCAGTTGGCGGGCTTGGTGTGAATACGATCGACAAAGCCTTCCTCGTCGGTGCGGGCGAAGGCTTTGTAACCAAGCGTGCTTTTCGAGCCCTTCTTCACCCAACGTGCATCGGGATCGGCGCTGAAATGCATCTGCGGATCATCCGATGCCTCGCCCTCGGCACGATCTTCAGGGGCGTCTATATGCGTACGGGGCCGCGCTGCGCTTTCTACCAAAGTCGCGTCGATAATCGCGGCCTCAGCCTCCTTGAGTTTCAGCCCGTGATCTTCGATCTGGCGGCAGACTTCGGCCAGAAGGTCGTCATAAACACCGCCCTTCACCAAAGCGTTGCGAAAGCGGCAATGGGTCGTCTCATCCGGTACNGCAGCATGCAGATCAGGCCCGCAAAAGATCATGAAATCCAGACGAACCTTCAGTGCGCGTTCCAGCTTCGGGTCGCTAAGACCGTGCCATTGACCAATCAACAGGCACTTGAACAGGACCAGTGCATCATACCCTCGTGGGCCGAACCCGGATCGCCCAAGACCACGCTTGAGGATGGGTGAAAACGACCGCCAATCCATCAACGCATCAATCTTGGCCAGAGCATCTTCTGCCCCGATCCGATCCGTCGCTTCTCGCAAGAACAGATCCATCAAAATCCCCCGGAAACTTCTCCAAAACCATACCAAACGAAACAAACCATGGGAATCCTCTCATCATGCAGAGGTCTATGTAAGCGACAAGACAAGCGGGGTCGGCGAACCGCAACGCGGTCGCGTCCAGGGCGGAACAGATCGAAGTAGCTAGGGCGGGGATCCAACATTCGTTGCATCCCAGTCCAACGGCAGCACTGCGCATATGCGAGCGTCCGGTTTCGCAGCGTAGCCATGATCACTCCGCAGCTGCAGCGAATGTCCGGATTCCGCTCGACCTGTTGGAGCAGAGAAGGCTGAGCTGAACGTGGGTCGAGTCCACTTCGGGCTGACAACAGACCTTCCCGCCAAGAGCGGCAAGCGGCAGGTCCGAATGGAAGGGCTTTGATGTTCGGTATGAAAACTTGCTATTATGACAAGTTTCTTATTCCTTATGAGACATCATAGCCTGCGGCGGGAGCGCTCGGGTCCATGAGAGAACGATGCTTGGCTAAGGGTTCATCTTTCCGCGTTGTCGCGCGGCAGCACGCCACAACTTTTTTCTAATTCCGTCAGGTTCAAACTGTCGATATACCCCACCCGAATATTTGGGCCAATCCAAAGCCAACCCCTGCTTGACCAATTCGGCGGCAATGTCTGTACCATCAGGCAGAAAGCATTTTGCAACGACGCGGTCGTAAGAAATGTCTTCGCTGATTTCAGCGGTCACAACTTCGCCTTTGCACATCTTTATTACCGCAAATTTTGACTTTTTCCCCCATGGGTGATCCAGTTCCGGTGCATCAATTCCGGCAATTCGTATCTTTGTACCACTTATAACAATCGTATCGCCGTCTATCACATAGCACTTCCCCTTGAGGGACTTGCTTGTCGGCTGAATTGATGGCCGTTTAGGTTCAACAACGCGTCTACGGCGCACCGCAGGCGTCCGAATGGGTTTAAATTCTGGTTCTTGTACCGGTTCCGTCGGCTTTCGACCGCGAAACAACATGCGAAAAATATACTTGAGCATACGCCACCGACAACTAAGCACGCCTCGTTAAGTAGGGCGCTGCTACTACACGTTTAAATTGTAGCTGTGATTAAAGTATAGTGCAAACGCGATATTTATTGGTCAAAGATCGTTCGAATAGGACAAAGATTGCCCAAAGTATTTTTGCAAAATCGCTTTAATCCCGGCCCGAAGGATTAAGGCCAGCTATCTAGAGTGCTGGTCATAAGTGGCTTTCTCGCTTGGGGAAAACGCATATCATACTCGCAGTATGAAACTCCAAATTTGATCGTCAGCATCGTCAGCGGGCAGGGCTTTATGGGCTTGGTTTGCTGACAGTACTGACGATGCTGACGATCAATTATTGTGTTTCTATCCTGATGATACGTTCTCCGGCGCGGCCTTGGCGGTCGAAGGTGATGGTTAGCCCCATGGCCACCAGAACCGGCGCGCCATCGGCATCACGATAGACATGGCTCATGTCCGGTTCGCCGCATTTTGGGTGAGAGAGTTTGAGTGCGTGTTTCATGCGGCCAACCTCCTGCGCCGATATCACGATCGGGCCGAGCTGAAGAGGTGCCCTTGCGCCATCGATCACGCATATCGGGTGGTTGCCGGGGTTCCGGCCTCCGCCCAGATCAAGGCACCGGTCATGATAGGCCGCTCTTTGGATCTCAGAGCCGGCCCAGAACGCGGCTCCTGCCACAATGATAACAAGGGCGGCCCATGCATTTCGTTTCATAGGCATCGGAAGTCCTCCCCGAATTAAGCGTCGTCAGCTGGCCGCGGATACCCGGTCTGGCGGCTTGACCTGCGTCGGATCCTTCTATGTGATGACAGTATGTCATGCAAAACATCCACGGATGGGGGAGTTTTCGCCATGGGGTTCGTGCAATCGATCAGGGTCTGCTTTTCGAAATACGTCGTCTTTTCCGGACGAGCGACACGTTCGGAATACTGGTGGTTCGTGCTCTTCGTCATATTGTGCAGCATCGTGTTTTCGATTCTCGACCAGGCGATCTTCGGGACCGACCCGGAAACCGGCGAGAGCACCAATATCCTGAACGCCGGATTCCAACTCGCAGTACTCTTGCCAATGCTCGCCGCCGGGTGGCGCCGTTTGCACGATACCGGGCGCCCGGGATGGTACCTGCTCCTGCCAATGGCGTTAGGGGTCGCGACAATGGTTGCGCTCTTGAGCGGTGTCGCGGTCTTCTCGGTTCTGGAAGGCGGCGTAGACGACCCGGACGCCCTCCGTGGACCAGCGGCCTTCTTGGGCCTGACCGGAATGATCGTGGTCTGGGGGCTGCAACTGGTCCTGTCGGTCATGATGATCTGGTGGCTGACCCGGCCGTCGCAGGAGGGGGACAACGCCTATGGCCCGCCGGTGGCGTGAGTGACGTGCCAGATTGATCTGTCGATGAAGGAGAGGGAATTCAAATGAAGTACAAGATATTATCGGGATTTGCGCTGGTTAGCATCATCGCCACGCCAGCCCTCGCCGAGTGGAGCTTCGTAGACGGCCCGACGGCAAATGCGTTCATTCAGTCCAACGATTCGACGCTGGAGCTTCAATGCAACCGGATCCGCTTCGCGCCGGCTGGATATGAAGACAGCGAAGACATCGCAGCCAAACAGGGTTTGTCAATTCGTTTCATGAAGGACGGAACAACCGAAACAGGTGCCTTCCAGGTCGGACAGGACAACGCCATCGTGCGGATTGTCGACAATTTCCCGGTCGAGATCTCGTTCAACAGCGCGCAGGACTACGACTTCGTGCTGGATCAGTTGGCGGCAAATGCCTCGGTTAATCTTTCCAGGATCGATCAGGATGTCACATACGGCATCTTCGACCTGACAGGGTCGAGCGCGGCCATCAAGTCGCTGAGATCTGCCTGTAGCGGAGCGGAACAGGAGACTGCGAACTACGAGCCTCCGGAGGGAGCGGTCTATTGCGGTGGCGGAGCCGTCAAGCGCCAGATTGAATATGTTATACTCGACACTCCAGATGGCGAGTGGGATGCCTTGCTCACAGTGAATGGCGAGGTGACGCGGGCCATGACGGCCTACAGTTTCTTTGGCAATGCGGAAGCACCGAAGGGGTTCGTCGTCGCACTCCTTGGCGAGGATCGATCGGAAACGCTCGTGTTCAGCGATGGAGGCAGGGATTGGCTAGAATACGGGGACTACCAATATGAGAAGTGCAACTGATGCTTCGGCGTGACGAGAAACCACAATGGAGGGCAGCCAAAGCCTTGAGATTTCTCGCGGCCTTGGCCGCATCCTGGCTCGCTCTGATCACGCCGGCATGGTCCGCCGATATTTCCGAACTCCCCATACAGCTACAGGAAAAGATCGAGGCCGCCCGCCAGGCTTGCACCGAGTTGGACAATGGCGCCTTCCACCTCGAATGGGGGGCCGTTGACCGGGTCGATCTGGATGGCGATCTGTACCACGACTGGGTGCTGAACGAGCGCGGGTTCTCCTGTTCGGCGGCCGCATCGCTTTATTGCGGTACGGGTGGATGCATGTCGCATTTCCTCGTGGAAGATGTCCTCCATTCCCTGTTGAACCAGGGATGGGGTCTTGCCGATCTCGGGCCGAATAGGGTCCTTCTGGCGGATGTTCACGGCTCGCAATGCGGCGATATCAACCCGACGCCTTGTGTGACCGCCAGCACATGGGATTCGGAGGAGAAGCAATGGCGCACGACGGACGCGGAATGGGAGTAGCCTGCGTGAAAAACCCGGCCCGCCGCCCCCAAGCGTTTTGCACCGCCCCGCGCGGCGGCGAACGGAGCAAACGGACGTGAGCAAGCTGACGTTCATCTCCCTCGCGGTGCTGTGCTTGGGGTCTTGTGCCCTGGGCGGGCTACGCGGCCCAGAGCTCCTATGTCGACGAGAACGACATCCTGCAGGAACCTTTCCACTTGCTGGCCCTTGGCTGGTTTTTCGTCCTGGCCGGAGGGGTTGCGGAGGGGTGCATTGATGGGCGCGCTCGTTGCCAGAATCATCGAGAATTGGAGGATCCCCAAATGAAGACCCAGCTTACGCAAATCGGGTCCTCCGCGTCTCGATCCGTGCCGCTTACTTCCACAGGCACCCGTGCAAGCTCTCTGAGCGCTTGCGGCTTGTTGCTCAGTGTCGGCATGCTCGCCGGTTGCAGTGACCCGGCGCCGAGCGGTGGGATCAGCGAGCCGGATCCAGAACTGGTTTTCGTGCGAGGCTATCCACCAGCGGGCGGGCCTTTTGGCGTTCCTGTCAGTGGTGGCGCGCTTCTACCCTGCGCAGGGCTCGCGCGATGACTTCTGCATGGCGCTGGCGGGCGCGCTGCTGGCGGCGGGCCTCGGGCCGAACGAGGCGGACAGGTGCATTGTAGCGGTGGCCGAGGCCGCAGGCGACGAGGAGGCGGGCAAGCGCCGCAAGGCGGGCCAGACCGCCGCCAAGGTCGAGACAGGCGAGGCCGCAACGGGCATCCCGCGCGTGGTCGAGATGCTGGGCCTGCCCGAGGCTGTCGGCAAGCGTTTCCGGCTCTGGCTCGGCATGTCCGGGTGCGAGGACGGGCGGACCCGCGTGGAAATGTCGGAGAACCGGCTGCACGAGACACAGGACGCGGCGGAGGCCGCGATGATGGCCGCCGGGCTGCCAGTCTACCAGCAGATGGGGCGGCTGGTCCGGGCCGTCAGGCTCGACGTGTCCGAGCTTGATGGCGACGTTGTGCGGCAGGAGGGTGCGCTTGTCGTCCGCGACGTGCAGCCCCACAGCCTGCGGGACCTGATGACCCGGGTGGCCAACTTCGTGAAGGTGGTCGAGACAGAGGAGGGGACGAAGGACAAGCCTGTCGGCCCGCCGGTTTCGCTGTCGCTGTCATTCGGGGTCAGTTGCGAGGTGCGCTGAAAGAGCTTTTACGGCAGTCGCTATATCTGTGATGAGACGCACCGCGATTTCATCGTCGCTGGATGCGCAATGCGCCTGCCAATCGAGTTAGCTGCTGACAGTGGACAGAACCGACTTTGTTCCGTCGATCCACTCCCCTCCGATCTCACAGACCTTCGCAGCCTCAGCGACGAGCGGCCCGAAGTCGCGGATGATGGTCTCCGCATACATGCACCCGCCCCAGTCTGCCCACCATCCCTCGTCGGACAGGGCCTCAAGATGATCCAGTTCGAGGGCGATGCGGTAGAACTCGGGGTTGGCCTGCTCGCCTTCCGTCTCGTAGTGCCGTTCGAGCCTCTCCTGAACGGTGATGCCGATTGCTTGTTCGATATTCATTGATCTTATCCTTTTCCATCCGGCCCCATCGGCCAATGGTTGGAGAAGTCTCATGTCGCGCGCCCTGTGTCGGTCGCGCCAATCGGGCACTGAATCAGCGGGGATTAATGCGACGGCTGGCCTGTTAACCTCTCAGGGAGGAAAAATTAACCAGCAAGGTTGACAGGCCCGCGCGGACACCACATATTGGGTGTCGAACCACTAGGAGACCAACCATGACCACAGAAATTGGGAAGGAGCTGCGGAAACTGCGAATTGATGAGGATGAACGACTGTTGGATATGGCCGCAAGGCTTGAGAAGTCTTCCGCGTTCATCTCCGCCGTAGAGCGGGGCACCAAGACCCCGCCCGAAGGCTTCGTTGAGCTTGTGATCCGGGCCTACAGGCTGGCGGAGGATGCCGCAGCATCTCTCCGCCGGGCTGCCGACAGATCACGCAAAAACTTCACTCTGGAGGCCGACAGCCTCTTGGCGAGGGACACCGCAGGGCTGATGGCCCGCCGGATGAACTCGCTGTCCGAGGATGAGCTCAACAGCATCTTCCAAATCCTCAGCAAGAAGGACGCGAAATGACTGAGACGAATGACTTCATTGTTCCGCCGCGCCGCTGGGCGGAGATCGGCGGCATCGCGGACAACCTCCGCCACAAGCTCGGGCTGGCGGAGGAGCCCAGAGTTCCCGTCATTGAGATCATCGAGCGGGTGCTGGACCAACGCCTTGGCCTCGTGCGTTTCGAGGTCGGAAGCAAGCAGGAAATGGGCCGGGCCGAGGGCTACACCTGTCCCAACGGGGATTTCATAATGCTTCGGGAGGACGTTTATACCGGCGTGTGTGCGGGCGAGGGCCGCCCCCGGTTTACCGCCGCCCACGAACTGGGCCACTGGGCGATGCACACCAATATCCCGCTTGCCCGGGCGCGGAGAGGGGACGGCACCCCGTCCTTCCG
This sequence comes from Sedimentitalea nanhaiensis DSM 24252, assembly GCF_000473225.1. Lineage (GTDB taxonomy): Bacteria > Pseudomonadota > Alphaproteobacteria > Rhodobacterales > Rhodobacteraceae > Sedimentitalea > Sedimentitalea nanhaiensis. Next base: position 2,188,545 of record NZ_KI421509.1, on the reverse strand, counting down.
CTTGGCCGAGCCGCAGGCGAACCAGTTCGCTGCAGAGTTCCTGATGCCGGAGTGCTTCATTGACGCTCTGGACGATGAGGATGACCTGATCCAGCGCTTCGGCGTCTCGTGGGAGGCGGCGCGCAACCGGTTGCGCTACCTCCACAAGCACGGGAGGCTCTAACGAAAGAAGGCTCAGGTTGGCGCCCGAGCCTCCTCGCAGATTTCTTCATCGTGCATCAGGGGCTTGACGATGCAGAGCCTCCCGGAAGCGCAAATCAGTCTCCTAAGCAGGACTGCACATAGCGCAATCTGGGTCAAAAGGCAAGATACGCCCCGAAGTGGAGAGTGTAATGACCAAGCGTCACACACCCCCTCCGCCGGGATACCGGTATGTCTTCCGCCCTTGGCGGACGTGCCCGAAGACCGGCACCCGGCTTTACGCGAAAGCGTTCGGCCTGCGGGCGTGGCCTATTCTGATCCCGGAATAGACACCCCACCCAGATCAACGGGAGGCGCGATGAGCGCGCCTCCCACCCTCAATGCACTAATGAAAGCAGAACAGATGAAATCGAAATCGTTCAAAGTTGGCCGCAGCGCCAAAACTGGCCGCTTCACCACGGTCAAGAAGGCCACGCAACGCAAGTCCACCCATGTGGTGGAGACCATCAAGAAGAAGTGACGGCCATCGTCGTGCCCTGCGGCGGTGCTCGCGGGGCACGACATTTCACAGGGGGGCAACATGGTAGAATACACCGAACCTTCCGCCGGAGGCGGCTGAGCTGACCCAGCGCCAGTATGACATTGACCGTGCCGACGCCGGACCCAAGGCCCCGGTCTCGGGCTTCCGCTACCGGGGCGTCCAGATTGAGAGCCGGTGGGCGGTCATGGCGGAGCTGGACACCATGCGCCGGATCATCGACGCGATGCCCGAGCTGATGGCGCGCCGCCTCGAAACCATCTGGTGCGATTCAAATGCCGGGGCCTGCTACACGGTGACCGTCCGGCCCGGCCTATTCGTGCCCGACCTCCGCTGGGCAATCGCTGACGCCGTGATGGAGGCTGGGGGCGGCCACAGCGGCATCATGGTAGAGGCGGACGGCGGCAGCGGCTGTCACATCGACCCTGACTGGGGCGAGGTGCCGTGAATCACCTCCGGGTAACGTTGGGGTAACGAGGGATTAACCCGCCGCCGGTCCCGTAAGTGCTTGTTTTTGTGGGGTGAGTGGTGCAGCTAGAGGGAGAAAGTTCGAACTCTCTCTTTGCCATCCTGCAAGAATGGGAAACTATTCTCCAGACCTGTGATCTGCCTTCCAACACCGTAACTCAGGACAACGATCCGGGGTGCGGTGATGAGCATTTCGGAACGTGATTTCAACAAAGTAGCTGGGAAGCCAGTCAAGAAGCGAGAAGCGCCATTCTCGCTTCGATTGAGCTTTGACGAGAAAGCCGCGCTGCTGGAAGCCGCGAACGGCGTGCCGCTTGGTGCCTACATCAAGGCCAAGCTTTTTGACGAGCCGTTGGAGAAGGTGCGCCGTCGAAACACAAATCCCGTGAAGGATCACGAGGCGTTGGGGCGTGTCCTCGGCACGCTGGGAGGATCGCGCCTGTCCCAGAACCTGAACCAGCTTGCACGCGCCGCCAATACGGGCGCGATGCCTGTTTCGCCTGAACTTGAAGAAGAACTGCGCAAGGCTTGCGATGAAGTCGCCAAGATGCGTGTTGAACTTCTCCGAGCGCTCGGGAATGGAGGTCAGCCATGATCCTCAAGGGTTCCCAACGTGGCAATGCCCGCGAGCTTTCGAAGCATCTGATGAATGTCCGTGATAACGAGCATGTTGAGTTGCACGATCTTCGCGGTTTCATGAGCGAGGATGATCTGCATGAGGCGCTCGCCGAAGCCGAAGCGATCTCGAAGGGCACGCGCTGCAAACAGCATCTATTCTCCCTCAGCCTGAACCCTCCAGAGGGCGTTCACGTCAATACGCAGACCTTCGAGACCGCCATCGAAATGGCCGAACAGAATCTCGGCCTTGATGGTCAGCCGCGTGCCGTCGTTTTCCACGAAAAAGAAGGGCGTCGTCACGCCCATGCCGTTTGGAGCCGCATCGATACCGATTCCATGACGGCAAAGCAGATGTCTTTCACGAAGGTGAAGCTCATGGAAGTTTCGCGTGAGCTGTATCTTCGCCATGGCTGGGAGATGCCCAAGGGGATGGTGAATCGTGAGAATCGCAATCCGCTCACCTTCTCCCGCGCCGAGTGGCAACAAGCGGCGCGTGCCAAGCTAGACCCCCGTATGGTCAAGGCAATGTTCAAGGATACTTGGGAGCGTTCGGATTCTGCGGAAAGCCTCAAGTCCGCCCTGGAGCAGCGCGGCTACTATCTGGCGCAAGGGGATCGTCGCGGCGTGGTTGCCGTGGACTATCGCGGTGAAGCGTTCTCCTTGTCTCGCTGGGCGGGCGTGAAGGCCAAAGACGTCAATGCCCGCTTCGCGAACGCCACAGAACTTCCAAAGGTTGATGAGCAACGGCAGCATGTTGCCGCGCTGATGGCGGACGGCTTGCGCCGTCAACGCGCCGAGATCGAAGAAGGGTACAAGCGTGCCCGTCCATCTATTGAGTTTCGCCGTACGCAAATGGTGGAACGCCATCGCATCGAACGTACGGGGATGGCTGAACTTCAAAACCAGCGCGAAACCCGTGAAGCCGCTGCGCGCGCCTCGCGTCTCCCAAATAAAGGCGTTGGCAAGTGGTGGAGTCAGCTCACTGGCCGATATTCGAAGCTGAAAGCCCAGAACGAGCATGATGCCTGGCAGGCGCTTAAGCGTGATCAGGTCGAGCGCGACAAGATGATTGCGCGGCAACTCGATGAACGCCAGCGCTTGCAGCAGGCCATTCGTGCCATGCGCGAAGAGCGGATTAAGGAACTCATGGCGCTACGCCAGGAGATCGCGAACTACATGCTCATGAAACAGGGCAAAGTCCCGAAGATCGAGCCCCAGTACCCGACGACCCGTGCGGATGCGCGATCCCAAGAGACCAAACGAACGGAACGCCGCCGCGCTGAGGATCGTCAGCGCGAACGCCAACGTCAGCGCCCGCGAGACCGGGGGCCTGATCGGGGCCGATAAACTTTAACCAGTAGAAAGGAGGTCGCCCATGCGACAAGAACTACGACAAACCTTCATGCTGAACTTGGATGAGAAACACGCTCATCTTCTCAATGATCTGCGCGAGCATTTCAGGTTGAAGGCGGAAGATACCCTCCGCCTCACAATCAGGCTGGCTCATGCACGCTTGAAAAAGCCTGATGTACTTGTGCCGAAGTTCAAGCCATCGGCGCACCGCGATGATTGGTATGATGATGAGGACAACAGACCAGGTTAGCTCGTAGAAAGCGCCACATGTTTCAGCGGCGCTTTTTTCTAGAGCGCGTCGAATAAATCGGCCTGTTTGAGCGTTTCGCTCTCTTCTTTCGGCAATAAGAGCGCTTTCGGTCCGACAAGTACGCAGTCCTGCTTGCCATGACGAACACGCATGCCGTGGTAGAAACCTTCGGGTTTGATACGCTGTTCGAAGGGAAGCATCGCGACCTCATTGTAGGTCGTGAGCTCGCCATCAAAGAAGCGCTCAGGCACGAGGCGATATGCTTCGGCGGATTTGCTGTTTGTGCCCGTGCAAACCCATAGGCAGTTTTTCCAAAAGAAGGGTTTTCTGATCTTTCCTTGCGCGATCTTATCGGCGCTGTAGGACGCCGCGATATCGCCTTCTCCGATTTGTCGGTTTCGCGTATGGCACCATGTTCCAGAAGCCAGGCGCGAAGGATCGACGCGGTGCTCTTGGGGTTCGATGGGGGCGTTCATGAGCGCCCCGCGTCGTTTGTGTTTTCGGGAGCATCCTCCAGCGGGAGGCGTAGGACGATGCGGCCATTGATCGGGCAGGTTTCGAGTTGGAGCGTAAGGCCTCGTCCGTCTTTGTGCTGCCAAGCGGCTCCGACTTTGTTCCAGTAGGATTTCTTGCCCTTCTGGGTGACGTGCCACGCCAGATAATCGGGCGCGTTCAAGGGCAGGTTTTGGTTCGTTTTTTCGCGTGCCATGGTCTTCTCCTTTGCTTTGTAAGTTGGCTTGCTAACGCCCTCCCGTGCGGGCGAAGGCAAAGGATCAGGGTTCATGTTCAACACGGCTGGCGAGGCCAGGTGGTGCGGGCAGGACATTGAAGGCTGAGCCGCATTCGGCCAGGGATTTAAGGGCAATCAGTGCAAGCCACTTCGACGCAATGGAGACAGACAGAGGTGAAGTAAGCGGCCAGACCTGACCTAGCCGCGCTCGTCAAAGTACGTCGCTCGACACTCATTTTCGATAATCCGCATCTGGAGCAATGCGCCGCTGGCATCGTACGCGGGCGGGCAAACGCCTCTGAAGCCTGCTGCCATCAAGCCGTATCAATACCGCCTTCGCGGTGATCCTCTTCAAACCGATGACGCCACGCTTCATGCGCATCTCTCCATAGTTCCAAGACCGTCTCCCGACCCATCAGCGCCTTCACTGGCCGATGATTGTGTGTGCGCGGGCCGAAAGGCCCTGAGCGGTTCGGGGCCTCCTTGAAACAAAGGAGGATACGATGAAACTCGTCTCACGATTTGAAGCGGCATCCCGCAGCACGGCAGAATTGCACGGACTTCTGGCAGAAGCCTTCAATGCCTTCGCCGCTGCTCCGCGCGGAAGCCAAGAGCGCCGCGATGCTCTTCAGAGTATGCGCAACATCGAAGGTGAGCTGGCGGCTCGCACGCCGAAGCTCTAACTCACGCGGTCGGTCATGAGGCTGGCCGCTATTTCTAGATTAGTAGAGATCACTCTGCTAATATGATATAGTATTGAATGAGTTTAAGAATATTTGCAGTACGAACGTATATTGGCATTCACTTTCTTATGCCGGGAGTTGGGAGAAGGATAAATATGTCCTACTTTCTTGCGCCTTCGTATATCCAGCGCCCAAGAAATTATTGCGGCATTGACTGTGTGATTGCGAAGCAGTCTATCGAGCTATATGAGTACGGTAATGATCGTCCGGGAATGTGTTATAAGCAAAGCTTTGAAAAGCTTTATGATTTTGCGTCTCACCTAATCAATCCAGCGCTAAACTTAAAAGTTTCTTGCGACACGCTTGATGCTATTTCAGCATCTCCAAGCTTACCTAATGAACAGAGAAAAGATTTCGACGTAAAGAAGTTCAGTGAGTTACACCCCCAAATCCGTGAAAAAGTAATTTCTGGCTGCGAAAGGAGGCGGAAGTCCCCTCCCATTCGCGTCATATCAAATATTCTAGAATATTTGGTATTTCGCTAAACTCTCAAATTACTCTTCTGCTGCGGCTGGCCATCAGGCCAGCCGCGAAATTTTCCGGATGTGGAGCCGCCTATGCGGCGACTCCGTTCGTCTTCACTTCCTCGATCAGGGGCTGCAATCCATGCAAGAAGTCCGCTGCGCGTTGCGCATGGGCGGCGGCGCTGAAAATCGCCCGCTTGTCTTCCTTCAAGACCTTGAGCCAGCTTTGAATGTAGGCAGCATGATCGGTGCCTGGCTCGGGCGTCAATTCCAGATCGGCGCAAAGGAACGCCGCGCCAAGCTCGGCGACCAACTCTTCGCGTGCGTAACCTTCATCGCCCCATGTCTTCCGCCCGAATTCGCGATCAAGGCGGCTCTTGTGCTTCGTCCAATGGGTTAGCTCGTGTGCGAGCGTTGCATAGTAGCTTTCGGGGCTCTTGAACGTCTCGAAGTGCGGCATCTGCACATGATCGCTGCCGCCGCTGTAGTATGCCCGGTTTCCGCCATGGCGGATATCAGCGTCTGTGTTGACGAAGAATTCTTCGGCGTGGGTGATCCGCAAGGCGGGGTCAATGATCGGCTCGGGCTTAGCATAGTAGTGCTCGGGCAACCCTTCGATCTGCTCGACATTGAACACGCTGTAGCCCTTCATGAAGGGGATTTTCCGCTCTTCCTCTGATCCATCGTCCTGCTCTTCGGTTTTGGTGATCGTGTTCGCATAGACAACCAGATTGCCGCGCTCGCCCTTTTTGACGTGTGCGCCAAGCTCCTTCGCCTGTTTGAACGTCATCCAGAAAGGCGAGAGATAACCCGCCTCAACGGCGGCTCCCCATAGCATCAGGATGTTGATTCCATTGTAGGGCACGCCATTGTGCCGCAAGGGCTTGGTGATCTTTCCCTCAAGGTTTCCGCTGTTCCAAGGCTTGAGCCATGACAACTCGCCTTGCTCCAGATCGGCAATGATCTTGTCTGTTACTTTCTGATAAATATCTTGTCTCATTGGCTTTTTCCTTCCTTCAAAGCTCGGTTGCGCATGCAACCGGACTAGGCCCGCGCCAATGAGCGGGGGGACGGCCGTCCAGACCGAAAGGCATGGAGGGGTGCGGGCGCAGCCGAAGGCGAGCCACGGCCATGACTTTCGCCCGTAGCCTCAAGCGAAGGGCTTGGTCTTGACGGAGGACGGGCCTGCAAGGCCCCAAACGAAAGGAAGAAGTGTCAGCCGCTAACGGCTGGCCATAGATGCGCAAGGGATGGAAGCCGCATGGCCGAGACTTCAGGCTCGGTTCACGACAGCCCGACCCGAAGGGTGCGCTTAACACCAAAATTACAGTAGAATGGCCTACTGCAAAAATTCTACTTGACAGCGCTTGGGTTGGGTTGTATATCTGTGGCATGATCTACAGACAAAAAAATACCACTTTGGCGGATGTCTGCGACATTCAGAGCGGCTATACGGCGCGCTCAAGCCTTATTGAGGATGAGGTGTTTGGCGTTCCCGCTATTCAGTTGCGCGACCTGCGCGATGACGAGGTGTCCTTAGAGTCCGTTGAGAAGTATCGACTTGAGGGCAAGCTGGAGCGTTACGGCGTTCGGCCTGGAGACATTCTTTTCCGCTCTCGGGGTGAGAAAAACACGGCCAGCATCGCCGTGGGGGAGCCGCAGGAAATGGTCGTGGCTCTTCTGCCTGTCATAGTGATCCGCCCGAAAGGCGATGAGGTCCTTCCTGAATACATCGCTTGGACAATCAATCAGCCCGAAGCTCAAAGGCATCTGGACAGTCGCGCGCGAGGGACAAAGCTCCGCATGATCCCGCGTGACGGGCTTGAGAAGGTTCCTGTCAACATACCCCCCTTGAATATTCAGCGCTTAGTCGTGGAGATCGACAGGCTATCGGCGCGCGAAGAGGGTCTGCTTCGCGAACTGGCTGATAAGAAGAGAGAATTTACGAGATGCGTTCTGCTCCGGCAGGTGCAAAACGCCCAGCTTCACGGCAATGAAGCTGGGCATAAGGTCGCCCGCTGACCTTGGTCGGAAGCGGGCAAAGTGCAACGGACAAACTCATGAGGTGAATAATGTCCATTAATATTGGAAGTTACCACGCCGAAGGTCCTTTCGGCAATGAAAACAACTTAGAGGCACGCTCGGGCGTCTACGTGATCCTTGGGCGGCGCAGTGCGGCGTCCACTTGGAGCGTAGTGGATGTGGGCGAGTCGCAGAACATTCGGGAAAGGGTCTCGAACCATAACCGTGCACCCTGTTGGCGCGGGCAAGGTCACGCGGAGCTTTCAGTCGCGGCGATCTATGCAGACGCGCACAATCGCTCGCTGATTGAGCGTCAGCTCCGCGAGCAGTTCAACCCGCCCTGTGGATTGATTTGAGAAAAAACTTGGGGCGGGCATGCGTCCGCCCCAGAATGAGAAAAAAAGGATTTGAAAATGAACGATAAACTTACACAGGCGGAAGTGAACAATGCGGCTTGGGCTGCCTGCGACACGTTCCGTGGCGCGGTCGATCCCGCACAATACAAGGACTATATCCTCGTGATGTTGTTCCTGAAATACATCACGGACAACTGGAATGACCACTTCGAGACATACCGCAAGCAGTATGGTGATGATGATGTTCGCATCCGACGCCGCATGGAGCGTGAGCGCTTCTATCTGCCCGAAGGTGCAAGCTTCTACGACCTCTACGAACAGCGCAACGAGCCGAACATCGGCGAACTGATCAATATTGCGCTCGAAGACATCGAGGACAAAAACCGCAGCAAGCTCGAAGGCGTGTTCCGCAACATCGACTTCAACTCGGAATCGAACCTTGGGCGCACCAAGGATCGCAATCGCCGCCTGAAAAACCTCCTCGAAGACTTCAATAAGCCCGCCCTCGACTTGCGTCCGTCGCGGGTGAAGGAAGACATCATAGGCGAGACATACATCTACCTGATTTCGCGCTTTGCGTCAGACGCGGGCAAGAAGGCTGGTGAATTCTATACCCCCGCAGCTGTCTCGGGCTTGCTGGCAAAGCTGGCAGGGGCACAGGAAGGCAATACCATTTGTGATCCCGCCTGTGGCTCCGGCTCGCTTTTGATTAAGGCTGCTGAGTCTATAGGCTCCGATAACTTCGCGCTCTACGGGCAAGAGGTGAACGGTGCAACCTGGGCATTGGCGCGGATGAACATGTTCCTGCACGCCAAGGACGCCGCGCGCATCGAATGGTGTGACACCCTGAACAGCCCCGCGCTGATCGAGGGCGATCACCTTCAGAAATTCGATATCGTGGTCGCCAATCCGCCCTTTTCGCTCGACAAATGGGGTGCGGATAGCGCGGATACAGACCAGTACAATCGCTACTGGCGCGGCATCCCGCCCAAATCCAAGGGCGACTACGCCTTCATCACGCATATGATCGAGATCGCCAAGCGCCAGTCAGGCCGTGTGGCCGTGATCGTTCCCCATGGCGTTTTATTCCGTGGCGGCGCTGAGGGCAAAATTCGCCAACAGTTGATAGAGGAAAACCTTCTCGACGCCGTTGTCGGCCTGCCTGCGAACCTCTTCACCACTACGGGCATCCCTGTCGCTATTCTGATATTCGACCGTTCCCGCGAGGAAGGCGGCGCGAACGCGGATCGTAAGGATGTGCTCTTCATCGACGCCAGTAAGGAGTTCACGCCTGGCAAAGCCCAGAACGTGATGGAGGAAGACACCCACATCAAGAAGGTGCTCGACACATACGCGGCTCGCGCCCAGGTCGAGAAGTATTCTCACCTCGCCAGCACCGAAGAGATCGCAGAGAACAACTATAACCTCAATATCCCGCGCTACGTGGACACCTTCGAGCCGGAGGAAGAGATCGACGTTGCCGCCGTGCAGGCGGACATCGCGCGGATCGAGGGCGAGCTCGCAGACGTGCGCGCGAAGATGTCGGGCTATCTGAAGGAGCTCGGGATTAATGCATGAGCTCTATAAGAAGTTGCCATTAGCGAAAGTTGCCAAAATCGAACGAGGAAAGTTTTCTGCTCGCCCCCGAAACGACCCTAAATACTATGGTGGCGATATACCATTCATTCAAACTGGTGACGTCGCCCGTGCTGGTCGAACCATCCATAGTTGGACGCAAACGCTGAACGAACTCGGCCTTGGTGTAAGCAAGATGTTCCCGCGTGGTACGATTTTCATGTCGATTGCCGCGAATATTGGCGATGTAGCCATTTCGGGTTTTGACGCGGCCTGCCCCGACAGCGTGGTCGCAGTAAAACCACTGAGCAAGATTGATCCAGAATGGATGTTCCAGACTCTAAAGTATTCGAAGAATGGCTTGGCGGCACTCTCCACCCAGAACGCTCAAGCCAACCTTAGCATCGAAAAGATTGAACCTTTCAAAGTACATGTTCCCCCGTTTCCCGAACAGCAGAAGATCGCTGCGATCCTGCGGACCTGGGATGAGGCGCTCGAAAAGCTTAACGCGCTGCGAGCGCTGAATATCCGTCGCCGTATCTGGCTGCGCACCCAACTTTTCACGGGCAAGGTGCGCTTGCCGGGGTTCACAGATGAATGGCGCACGGTGCCCCTCAGCGACGTGCTCCATGAACATAGCTCCAAGTCCACGGGGGCTGAAGAGGTCTACTCCGTTTCGGTTCACAAGGGGCTTGTCAATCAGGTCGAGCATCTTGGGCGGTCTTTCTCGGCGGCGAGCACGGATCACTACAACCGTGTTCTCCCTGGCGATATCGTTTACACCAAGAGCCCCACGGGCGACTTCCCGCTTGGCATTATCAAGCAGAGCAAGATCGACCGCGAGGTCATTGTCTCACCGCTCTACGGCGTCTTCACGCCGCAGAGCTATGCGCTTGGTGTCATCCTTGATGCGCTCTTCGAGTCACCCTTGGCAGCGCGCAATTACTTGCACCCGTTGGTGCAGAAGGGTGCCAAGAACACGATTGCCGTGACCAACAAACAGTTTCTCGAAGGGAAGCTCCACCTGCCGATGAGCCCAGACGAGCAAGCGGCAATCGCCGATGTTGTAAACACCTCACACGCCGAGCTGGCTTGTCTGGATGCTGAGATCAAAGCCCTGACCGACCAGAAGCGCGGTCTAATGCAGAAGCTTCTGACCGGCGAATGGCATGTCGAAGTCTCGGACGATGAGGAGGCTGCTGCATGACTGAGAAAACAAAAATGCGCACGCTTAACGTCCGGCTTCTACGGAAAGGACGTACGCCCGAAGACGCCTTCACCGAGACATTTGCACCTGACGCTGACCGAGCGCTTGAAGAACGGCCTTGGGATGCGGGTGATGGTGCGCGTCTGTTCGTTGGACAGATTTACTCCAACCCTCCTGGTTGGCGTGATCTGTTACAGCAAGTAAGCCCAGATTTGCCGGAGGGCATTTTCACTGGCGGAGCTGGTGCGGTAGTCTTCATTCCTGTTGGAGATCGCTTCGCCGCCATCTGTTTCGGTCATGTCCATATCGCACTTAACGATCACGCTTTCGAACGTCAATTTGGCTTGCGGGTCACGCTAAACAGCGTTCCGAGAGACAAGCTTCGGTCCCTTGATCTGGCGACACCAGACGCCGTCACGTTTCAAAAACGTGTGCAGGCGAGCAAGGATAGCGATGTTCAGGCATTCGGAGTCGATATGCTCCGCGACCTTGCGCGCGTGGCGGGTGGAACGCCCCGAAACCCTGCTTTTGCCAGCTTCGTTGCAGGCAAAGACAGCTTGTCGATCACGTGCCGAGTGGAACCAGACAAGTTCCATGAGAAGTGCGCGGAGATCATCTCGGAGTTCACCAAAACGACCTATCAAAAGGAGTTCGCATGGGTCGATAACATGCGCAGGGTCGAGGAGAAGGATACAATCGAGAAGCTCGACGCGAGTATCGAAAAGGCGATCAAAGATTTGAAGGCGGGCAAGGCCAGCGATCTACACATGACACCGCCGGAGATCGTAAATTATACCGAGGGGTCTCTGCTGCACTACAACGGTTTTGGAAGCCACGGAACAAATTTCCACAGCCTTTCTATCAAAGACTACATTTCAGAGTTAAAGCGCTGCGCCTTCAAGGGCGGAATCTCCGAAATCAAGGAGAAACATCGCGTCAAAGCGAAGGCAGAAGACGAAGGCGAGTTTTCAGAGAAGTGGCGTGTATATGATTGCTTTGTCTTCGAAACAACCCTCGGCGCGGATGGTAGCCAAGAGCACTATGTTCTTTTCGCTGGAGATTGGTACAAGGTCGAAAAATCGTTCAAGGACCGCATCGAAACCGCTTTCAACGCAATTGAGCGGGTTACCATTGTTGGCAAAACGACCTGCCGCAACGAGGAAAAGCTCATTGAACACCTTGAGGCCAGCCGTGACGATCTGGTCAAGCTGGACTGCGAAAAAATCAACCCACAGAACGTGCGGTATGCCAATATCGAACCATGCGACTTCTTCTCAGATCAGAAAGATTTCATCCATCTGAAGGACGGAAGCTCTTCAGGACCGATTAGCCATCTTTGGTCGCAAGGTGTTGTCAGTGCTGATGCGTTTATCTCTGACAAGGAGTTCAGAAAGAAGCTACGCGCCAAGGTAAAATCCATAAAGGCGGGCTTCGAGGTTCACCTGCCCAAGAGCACCGACAAAGTGGTTCGAGAGGACTACAAAGTGGTCTATGGCATCATGAGGCCGCCGTATGCAGACGGCACCCTCGGCTTGCCGTTTTTTAGCAAGGTGAGTTTCCAAACCGCTGTCGAGCGCCTCGCACAGTTCGGTATTCCTGTGGCTATCGAGCTTATTGAGAAGCCTGCCTCTGATGCTGATGCTGATGCTGATGCTGATGCTGGCGATGGAGATGATGGCGACGAAGGCAACGACGATGTGATTGAGGAAGCAGCATGAACCAGCACGCTGCATCTCAAGGCTTCAACCCTGCCGAAAAGTACCAATCACAGATTCCTGCGCTCCAAACACTGGTGGCGCTTGGCTTCCAGCCGTTGTCGCAAACGAAGGTTGATCGACTGCGGGGCAAGACCCGCAGCGTGATCCTCGACGACATCGTTGTCGAGCAGATGCTGAAGCTGAACAGCTTCAGCTATCGCGGCAAGAGCTACGCCTTCGATCTTGAGGATGCTCACGAAGCGCTGCGCCGCCTCAAGCCAACCCCTGACAAGCTCAAGGGGCTGAAGGGCACGAACCAGGATATCTATGATCTCTTGGTGCTGGGTACGACGATCTCCAAGGCGATTGAAGGCGATAGCAAGAGCTATTCCTTCAAGTACATCGATTGGGAGACGCCTGAAAACAACGTCTTCCATGTGACTGCGGAGATGAGTGTTGAGCGCACGGCCAGCACCGCTACGCGGCGCTGCGATATCGTCTGTTTCGTCAACGGCATCCCGTTTATCGTGATCGAGAACAAGCGCCCTACGGAGTCGCTCAAGAAGGCCGACAGCCAGCTGATCGGGTATCAGAACGAAGACAATATCCCGCAGCTCTTCCACTACGCGCAGTTGCTCATGAGCATGAAGCGGCAGGAAGCCCGCTATGCCACCGTAGGAACGCCGCGCAAGTTCTGGCAAATCTGGCGCGATGAAGAGGATCAAGACGCGGATATCTCTGCTGCGATCAATCACACGCTGACGGCAGATGCAAAGAACGCTGTTTTCTCCGGCGATTTGGCTGATGCACGCAGCTTCTTCGAAGAGCTAGCGGCGGGTGGAGAAAGGTCGATCAGCGAACAAGACCGCGCAATCTATGCGATGTGCCGACCGGAACGCCTCCTCGATCTTGTGCGCCGTTTTACGGTCTTCGATGGAGGTGTGCGTAAGATCGCCCGCCATCAGCAATATTTCAGTATTAAAACCGCTCTCGCCCGCCTTAAGGGTGTCGATCTGGAAGGTCGCCGCAAGGGAGGTGTGATCTGGCACACGCAGGGCTCTGGAAAGAGCTTAACAATGGTGATGCTCGGGCGAGCGCTAGCCTTGGACAAAGATGTAAAGAACCCCCGCATCCTGATTGTCACGGATCGCGATGACCTCGACAAACAGATCAAGGGCACGTTCAAATCCTGCGACCTTGAACCCGTGCGGGCAGCCACAGGGGCAAATCTGATTGAGCTGATCAGGAACCGGACTCCCTTGGTCACGACGATCATCAACAAATTCGATACCGCCATGAAGGCGGGTGAATTTCAGGATGACAGCGCCGACATCTTTGTTCTCGTCGATGAAAGTCACCGCAGCCAGACAGGGCGCTATGGCGGGCATGGCAAATTCGCCCTGAAGATGCGGCGCATCTTGCCGAACGCCTGCTATCTCGGTTTCACAGGCACACCACTATTGAAGAGAGACAAGAACACACTCGATACATTCGGGGGGCTTATTCACAAATATACGATTGATCAGGCGGTGAAGGACGAGGCCGTTGTCCCGCTGCTATACGAAGGGCGTTTGGTTGAGCAGCAGGTGAGTGGCGATGTTGTTGATACTTGGTTCAACAAAATCAGTGAGGGACTGACAGATAAACAAAAAGCCGATTTGAAGCGAAAGTTCTCGCGCATGGATGCTTTGTCAAAAACGAGCCAAGCCATCCGCGCAAAGGCGTTCGATATCTCCGAGCACTTTCGCCAATATTGGCAAGGAACAGGATTTAAGGGGCAGCTGGTGGCACCATCAAAGGCCGCTGCCGTGCGTTTTAAGGAGGTTCTCGACGAGATAGGTCATGTGACCAGCGAGATCATCATCTCCGCCCCTGACGACAAGGAAGGGAATGAGGAGGTTGATCAGGAGTCCAAGGACTTGGTCCGCAAGTTCTGGGTCAAAATGATGGCCAGGTACAAAACCGAGGACGAGTATAACCGTCAGATCACAGACTCTTTCAAGGGCTCGGGCGATCCAGAAATTCTGATTGTGGTCTCCAAACTTCTGACTGGCTTTGATGCCCCACGAAACACTGTGCTCTACGTCTGCAAGCCGTTACGCGAGCACAACCTCCTTCAAGCCATTGCCCGCGTGAATCGTCTCTATGAGGACGACGACAAGGAAAAGCAGTTCGGCTTCATCGTCGATTATGAGGGGCTTCTTGGCGAACTCGACGCCGCCCTGACGACCTACAGCGCTTTTGAAGGTTTCGACGGCGAGGATGTCGCCGGGTCACTGCACGACATTCGAGAGGAAATCCGCAGGCTTCCGCAGCTTCACGACCAACTATGGGATGTCTTTAAAGAGGTTCGCAACAAAAAGGATATGGAGCAGTTCGAGCAACTGCTCGCGGACGATGCCAAACGGGTAGATTTCTACTCACGGCTGAAGGACTATGGTCGCTGCCTGCACATTTCGCTTTCCTCAGAGAAACTCTATGATGTGTTCGATGAGGCAGCGGTCTCAACCTTCACGAAGGATTGGAAAGCATTTTCCGAGCTAAAGCGCTCAGTCCAGCTGCGCTATCAAGAAACCGTTGATGTCAAAGAGTTCGAGCCAAAAATTCAAAAACTGCTCGACGATCACGTTACGGCCAAGCCTGCCGAAGTGATAATTGATTTGGTGAACATTAATGACCCAGATGCTTTGAATGCTGTAATTGAGGAAGAAGGTACGACTGCCGCATCAAAGGCGGATCGAATTGCAAGTGCTACCAAGCGCACGATTACAGAGAAGATGAGCGAAGACCCTTCGTTCTACAGACAGTTCTCCGAGTTGCTTGCTGAAACGATCCGCGATTACCGCGAGAAGCGCATTTCTGAAAAGGACTACCTAAAGTCGGTTGTAGAGCTTGCGGGACGTGTGGCGCGCCGGGATCATGGGCGTGAAATGCCCGAAAGCATAAAGAGTGACACTGACGCACAAGCAGTCTTTGGCGTTCTTGAACCAATTTTGAAGGAGATAAACGGGGGCATTGAGGATAATGTGACTGCTGAACTTGCGCAGTCGATCATCGAGATTGTCAAGGATCATCATATCGTAGATGTCTGGTCAAATGAGATGGCGCAAAACAACATGCGCAACGCAATCGACGATTACTTCTTTGATGTTGTGCGCGATGAAAAAGGTATCAGCATTCCTCTCGATCTTCTCGATGACATTGAACTTCGGATCATGGATATCGCACGGGCGAGGTTCCCTGGATGAGTGCCGAGGTTTGCGAAGTTGCATTTGGTCAGAACACGATCACCTTCGATCTCGTTAGGCGTGAACGAAAGACCCTCTCAATCAGTGTTCACCCTGATCTAGCAGTCGAGGTCTTGGCACCTACTGATGCCAGCTTCGAGAAGATCGCGGAGAAGGTTCTAAAGCGTGCACCTTGGATTCAGAACCAGCTCAAATACTTCGCTCAGTTCCAGCCTCGCACACCTAAGCGGAGTTATGTGGCGGGTGAAACACATTTGTACCTTGGACGGCAATACAAGTTAAAAGTTGTGCCTCATATCCAAAACGGCGTGAAGATGCTTCGTGGGCAGATCATGGTCAATAGTACCAAGCCCCGAAACCAAGAACACACGCGAGATTTGGTTCGCGACTGGATGCTGAAAAGAGCACAGGTCAAGTTTTCCGAACGTTTGGAAATCTGCCGTGGGCGGTTTGCCGATCCCGAAGCGGTCGTACCCGCTGGACTTTTGATCCGCGATCTTTCCCAAAGATGGGGCTCAATGACAGCTCGCAGAAATCTGGTGCTCAATAGGTCGTTGATAGGAGCGTCAACGGATTCAATCGACTACGTGATCACGCACGAGCTTTGTCATATTGAGTATCAACACCACGGCACCGCCTTTTACGAACACTTAGGTCGAGTGATGCCGGATTGGGAGCGCCGAAAAACTAAGCTCGAACGGCAGCTGGCTTAGACGTTTAGGAAAGGCGTGGTGGCAAACTCTATAAACGATCTGGATGACATCCTCATGGGGGTATCGGGGGTAGCGGGAACGCTCTCCTGATTGGTGGTCAAACGGGCAGCCGTTTGTGCATGGTTCGGTGTTGGTGGAGAGGCACGTCTCCAAGTCCAACGAGTGGGATGTCAGGGGGCGCGATAGCCCCTTGGCTCGATGGGATGGCTCCAAGGTAAGGGCAGCTATGAAATGCTCCCTTCCTGGTCTCGATGAAATCGTCTCCATGAAGTGGCGCGCATCCAAACCGCGAAGGGTTGGTCTCCATGACATGGTGGTGATTGAACGGCCACACGTTCTACTGGCTCTGAGGATGGGCTTCATGCCCTGATCTGAGCCACAGGCCGGGGGGATGCAACGGGGGCGCGCAGCGGGACCCCTTGCCAAGCGCGTGGTAGTACCACGCACAGCTTGCGTTCGGCGTTATTCTTTCCGCCCTCACGGGGCGCACACTGGTAGTACCAGACCAAAAGCTTGATCTTGGACAGTATATACTGCCATTCTCGGTGGCCGTCGTGCTAACTGTATACAATGCCTAGCCGTGAACCCCGACATAGCGAGACATCATTAGTCTTCGATCCGAAAAAGTTCGGGAACGCTGTTCGCCGATATCTCAAGAAGCACCGCCTGATAATCAAAGCCAGAGAGCATCAGGACTTCCCATGGCTTGTCGAGGAACTGGAGGACTGGCTTGATGGAGAGGTAGTTTGTGGAAGCCTCGAAGACTTACCCATTCGCGCTAGAGATACGCAAAGGCAGATGGCCCGTGCCTTGCTTCAGACCCTGTACGAACTGTGGAGACGAGAAGGCTACATCACCAAGACGCATTGTATCGATTCCCTCGCGAAAGCTTTCATTCCAAGTATTGAAACGAGAGAGCACTTCTTTTTTGCTCTTCAAGAGCAGTGCGTAGTCTATCTTCACCAGACACTTACCTCTGACCCATTCTACATCCCCCCCGTTACAAAACCTGATGCGAGGCACAAGCCTAACAGAAAAAGAAGTGAGCTGCCTGATCCAGCGCAACCGGCATGGGCGTCTGTTAATAGACACAAGTCATCAAAGTTCCAGATAACCTGTCGTGTAGAGTGGCACATCAAAGCACGAATTCAGGCCGCAGCGCACATGATGGGGCAAAGCCAAGCCGCCTGGATAGAGCATGCCATAAAGAGCGCACTTCTAGATCACGGGTTTTCATCGGCGCAAAAGCGCTTCGATGATTACGATAGGCGACTTGATAGCTTAGGTCGAAGAGAAGCCAGATCAGAGCTACCGGAGCCAGATGTCAGCCGACACGCCAGCGTGAACCGCGCAGATAAGTCTACAACGGTTCGCATTAGCAAAGATCTAGCCAAGCAGATAGACCGTGCAAGGCAGACCCAAAGCAGGTCTCAGTGGCTGGTAGAAGCCGTAGACATGTTTATCAAGTCAGCGGAGGAGTTGCCGACAGAAAGTGTGGCGCCGCGCATGCCACGTACGGAGGTTGTCGGTCTTCGCTTTGATCGTGAGTTTTATTCCGAATTGGCGTCGATCATAACTGAATCCGGTCGCTCAAAATCAGATTGGCTCCGATCTGTGGCTCTTTGGCGGATAGAAACATCCAAAATGACCTTCTGAGCGGCTATTTTGTATTGCTCTGTGTAAATTGTGACATCACATTTTTGAAAAATTTGAATGTTGTGTCGTCATTTAAATAATTAAAATTCAGCCACTTATCTCATCCACCTTGGGTCCACCCCCCAATTCCTGCCTATATCCAAATACGAGGGGGTCGGCCAACTCCTTCTGGAACATCTCGGGCCTTCTCAGCCCACGATATTGAAACCACCCAACGCTGAAGTGATGCGCTTCAGCGATCACCCAGGCTCGGCTTTTTGCCGGGGCGCAACAAAGAAAGGAAGAGTTATGAGTAAAAAAGAAACCAAAAGCCAAAACGAGGATTACGAGCGGCTAGCGGGGTTGCTTTCTGCAAGCCTGACACTCGTGATCATGGCGAATGCCATCGATGGCTATTTCGATACCGTCTATGAGTACTTCTCTCGCCGACTACCAAGCGAATTAGCTACTCTGTCCACGCTCGGAAGCTACGGCCTCTTCGCAGGCATCGCCTTCTACTTCTTCAAAATCGTACTGACGGCGATCCTGCTTGGATCAGTTGTCAGCGCGGCGCGTAATGGCGGCTCGCCGTTCGGCGTCCTCGGCTTCTGAGCAATCCAGCACGGAAGTTCTAAAGGCCCTTATCGGGCATCACATAAACTAAGGAGAAACACATGCGAACCAAACAATTCAAAAAAGACAAAATCTGGGGAACTGGAAAACAAGCGACATTCGGTCTTGGTTGCTTCCTCATCTTCACAGCCGGATTTGGCCTGTGGAATGAAGGGCTGGCAGTCCTCGGAGTCGCGCTGAAAATCGGCGGAGTTGGTGCAGTTCTAGCTGTCATCGGCGCTCTGATCCCTCCGAAAGATCAGTACACCCAGCGGTAAGAGGTCTGCATCGAGAGCTGTCTCGATCCAGACCCCACAACCGAGACTTCAAAAGCCTCCAACGGTCTGGCGCTCTTCAGCCGTCCAAGCGCAAAGCGCCAGACCTCTAACCCAAATGTAAGGAACATTACCATGACGATCCATAGCAATTCGCCTTATGGCGAAGCCCGTTTTGCACGCCTTGATGAAGTCCGTCAGAAGGGCCTTTTCCAATGCGGCGGGGTTGAATTCGGACTAATCGAAAACCGCCCGCTCTATCACTCGAACCGCGCGGGCATGAAAATTACGGGCGGTGCAGGAAGCGGAAAAACCTCGCAGCTTGCCCTGCCGATGATCCTCGGCTCGAACGCCAGCTTCGTGCTGCTCGATACAAAGAACGCGGAAATCACCCGCGTGATCGAGGCGCATTGTGCGCTTCAAGCCTTGCCGCTCTACACCATCGATCCGTTCGGTGTGAGTGGCCTGCCGCGCCAGCGCGTCTCGCTACTGTCCTACCTCAAGCCAGATTCCAATAGCCTGGTGCCTGACTCTCAACGCTTCTGGAATGCACTGCTACCGGATAGCGGCGGCGACAGCCGCTTCTTCGATCAAGCGGGGCGGCGCTTCGGCGATGCCATTACGCGGCACGACATCTACCTGAATGGCAGCACGTCTTTCCAGTCGATCTTTGAGATGGTCTCGATGCTGCGCAGCGATTTCCCAGCGTGGAGTGCCTGGGCCGATCTGGCGTTTGAACACAGCCCCGCCGACATCATCGCCACTTTCGGCGAGATGAAAGATATGTATGCGGGCTCGGCCAAGACGTTTGACTCCGTCATGGCGGGTATCAGCAACGCGCTCTCCTTCATGGCCAGCCCTGCCGCGCAAGAGACATTCGTCTCAAATGAACTTGCTGACTTCCCGCTGGAGGCGATGCTGCGCGGAGGCAAGGCAATTGTATCGCTGATCGTGCCGGAAGAACTGCTTGAGCCACTGGCTCCAGTGGTCCGCCAGTTTTTTTCCGCGATCCGTACCGTGAAACAACGAACACCAAGTGCGTCACCGATCAACCTTCTAATCGACGAAGCCGCGCGGCTTGGCCGTTTTGGCGAGTTGGCAGAGTTGTTTTCCATCGGGCGCGGGCAAGGCATCACGCCATATGTTTTCTACCAGGATGATGGACAGATTGCCCGCAACTTGGGCCCAACCGGAAAGGCGACCATTGAGGCGAACGCCGCGATCATGATCGATCTTGGCGGCGGTATCCGCGACTATGAGACCGCTCGCAATCGCAGCCTTGCTCTCGGCTATCAAACAATTGAGGTGGCTGATCAGCTTGTCCAGACCCGCGCGCAGAGCGAGGCGGCGGACATCTGGCGGAAAGTCCATCTGGAAGGTGCCGATCCCATTCAAGCGGGACTGCGTCTGGGGCAGCTCGACTACGAAGCGGCGCATCGAACCAAAATGCGCAAGGCTCTAATGGAGCCGGAACAGCTTCTCGGTCTCGATCCCGCCAAGATGCTCGTGCAGGCGCGTGGATATCACTTGCGCCCGTTCATTGCGGACAAGCGCCCGTACTTTGTACAGCGGCGTTTCGCGGGACACTACCTGCCAAATCCAAACGAAGAGCGCGACCTTGCTCGCGTCACGATCCAGACGCGTTTCGGCAAACGCCGCCGCGCTGTCATTGAACAGGACTGCCCGCGCGAGCTTTCAAATCTACCGCAATACGCAGCCGGGCATCGCTCGCTGCGCTTTGTCCAGGGCTTCAAGCCCGCCTCCTGAAACCCAAGCAAAGAAAGTAATACCCATGACCCAAAATCGAAAAGACGGCCCAATCGCCAAGCTTCGCGAGCATGCGCTGACTGCGGAAGTCTGGGAAAACCGCCATGAAAGCGGTGCCTCCCACAATGTCACCTTCAGCCGTGCCTACCGCGACTCCGAGGGCAAGTGGCAAAGCACTTCCAGCTTTGGCGAGCGTGATCTTCTGCCGCTTCAGCATCTGGCTGGACGTGCTCACGATTCCATTCGCGAACGCAAAAACGAGCTGCGCCAAGGTGAACGGCCAAAGGAAAACCGCACTCGAAGCCGGAGCCGCGAACATGAGCGCTAAACCCAAAGACGCGTTCGAGCGGATGGCCTCGAATGAGGCGCATGTCCGCCGAGAGGGTCTTCCCGATCCGTCCCTCGTGGCGGGATCGGGGATCAAGACAAAGGAAGCTCTCGACTGGATGGCGCTGGAGAGGCCCGACAGGCCTGAGCTCGTGAGGGAAATCGACGACGAGTGTCTGCGCCGCGAGGTGCAAGACGCGACCATTGAAGAAAAGCGTACGCAAGTCCGAAACATGCGCATGCGCTTCCGACAAACGGCCCGAAAAGGTCGTGAAGATTTTGAAACGGCTCGCAGCTTTCGCGGCCACGAACATGAAAGGGAATGAAGATGGAACAGGAACTGGCAACGGCCGAAATTTGTAATGAAGCAACCAAAGGTGGTAAAATGAAAGTAGGACAAAGCGTCTCGAATGGCGCTCTGCCTTCTGCCTCCGCCATTCAGCATGGGGCACCTCAAGGGCATGACGGGAATGATGTACATCCGCGAGTAACGGATGCGGGAAAACGCACGCCTACGGTGGGAAAGGAGGGTGCGGCCATGAATGAACACGATGAAGAACAGGATGTTCGCTTCACGCTAGATGCGGCGGCTAAGCCAAGTCTGGAGATCGATACGGCGAAGTATCAAGCCTATCTTGATGATCCTTCTCTGAGTGATGCTCAGAAAGAAGAGATCATGCAGGCACTCTGGAGCATCATCGTCGCTTTCGTGGACCTCGGCTTCGGCGTCCACCCGGCGCAAGAAGTATGTGGAAAACCCCAGCAATCGCTTGATGTGCAAGGCGACAAGGATTCTAATGAATCCAAGCCCGTAGACACTTTGAGCAAGAAATTTGAGCGTGCCGGCGATGATACGTGATCGCGGCCCGCCAGAAAAAGGAGTTCCGATGAAACATGAACAAAAAATGGAGGGCACCCAACTCAAAGCAGTCATTTACTGCCGAGTGTCCTCGACCAAACAAAAGCTGGATGGTGGCGGTCTGGAAAGCCAGGAGCAACGCTGCCGTGCCTATGCCGAGACCCAAGGCTACGAAGTAGAAGCAGTCTTCCCCGATGATGCATCGGGGGGCGGCGACTTCATGAAGCGTCCGGGTATGGTGGCGCTTCTCAGCTACCTCGATGCCCAGCCTGACAAAAACTACGTGGTCATCTTTGATGATCTCAAGCGGTTTGCGCGCGAGACCGAAATGCACATCAAACTGCGCCAAGCCTTCAAGGCGCGCGGCGCACTCGTGGAATGTCTGAATTTCAAATTCGAGGATACGCCCGAAGGAAAATTCATTGAGACCATTATCGCAGCTCAAGGTGAGCTTGAGCGCGAGCAAAATCGCCGACAAGTCATGCAGAAGATGAAGGCGCGCGTTGAAAACGGATTTTGGGTTTTCCGCGCTCCAATCGGCTACAAATACGTCTCTGCCAAAGGCGGTGGCGGCAAGGTTCTCGTCCCTGATGAACCGCTCGCCTCGACTGTCCGAGAAGCACTGGAGGGCTTTGCGAATGGACGCTTTGCCTCGCAAGCCGAAGTGCAGCGCTTCTTCGAGCGGTGCCCGCATTTCCCGAAGGACTTCCCTGACGGGCGGCTCCGTCCGATGACAGTCTCCCGACTGCTGAAGAAAGTCGTCTACGCCGGATACGTTGAAGCGCCCAAATGGGGTGTCTCAGTCCGAAAGGGAGAGCATGAGGGATTGATCAGCTTCGAGACCTTCGAACGTGTGCAAGAGGCGCTTGCTGGCCGTGCACGACCTGCTGCGCGGAAGGATTTCAACGAAGACTTCCCTTTGCGAGGCTTTGTGCACTGCGATGACTGTGGCAAACCAATGACCGCTTGTTGGTCAAAGGGGTGCCGCAAGCACTACGCATACTATCTGTGCGACACGCGCGGTTGTCCGTCGAAGCGGAAGTCGATCCCGCGTGCCAAAGTTGAAGATGGCTTTGCAGATATTCTCAAAGCCATGCAGCCGACGAAGCAACTCTTCACTCTTGCTCGCGTGATGTTTGAGGATGCTTGGAATGCACGCCTCCAGTCCGTCACGGCATCCCAAGGGGAGATCAAGCGTCAACTCAAAGCCGTTGAGAAGCAGATTGAGAGCCTTTTGGATCGCATTGTGGAGGCAAATAGCCAAGCCGTGATCAGTGCATACGAGACGCGCCTAGCAAAGCTAGAGCGCGAGAAGTTCGTATTGACTGAGAAAGAGGCTTCTGGGCTGCCCCCAAAAGGACGGCTGGAGGAATTTATCGAACTATCGCTCAGATTCCTGGCAAGTCCTTGGAATATCTATAAAAATGGCGATCATGCCACCCGTCAAACGGTACTTCGTTTGGCCTTCGTGGAGCCTCTTCAGTATAGCCGGAATCAGGGTTATCGAACTCCCGAAATTTCCTTTCCCTTCAAGGTGTTGGAGGGCATTTCAGGCGCAAAAAAGCAGATGGTGCTGCTGGAGAGAATTGAACTCTCGACCTCTCCCTTACCAAGGGAGTGCTCTACCTCTGAGCTACAGCAGCCCGCTGTTTTCCAAATAGCTAACTCGGGCGTTGCCCCGATACAAGCGGGCTCTGGAAAAGCCCTTTAGTTTCAGCCGCCTTTGCCCGCAGAGCTTCGCCTTACCAAGGAAATGCTCTTCCCCCGAGCTACAGCAGCGCCGATGCTGCGGGTCATTAGACTCAAACTGGATATCGTGCAAGCGCAATCTGGACGCTTTTTCAGTGCTGCGATACAGAGGGCCATGACCAGCAAGACTCCCCCCAGGCCGACACAGGCGCAAGGCTCCAGCCGTGACGACCGTCTCAAAGCCGCGCTCAAGGCGAATTTGGCCCGGCGCAAGGCACAGGCCCGTTCGCGCAAAGCGGCCCAAACGACCGATACGGACACCCCGTCGGGCAACACCAAGAATACAGACAAGGAATAGAGCAGATGGATTCGATTGTGGTGACGGGAAACGGGCCTTTGTCCGGGCAAATCCCGATTGCGGGGGCCAAGAACGCCTGCCTGACACTGATGCCCGCGACCCTTCTCAGTGACGAGCCGCTGACCCTGACCAACGCGCCGCGGCTCAGCGACATCCACACCATGACCGAATTGCTCGGCTCGCTCGGGGCCGAGGTCAGCCAGCTGCAGGACGGTCAGGTGCTGGCGATGTCCAGCCACGATCTGAACAATCACACGGCGGATTATGACATCGTGCGCAAGATGCGGGCCTCGATTCTGGTGCTGGGGCCGATGCTGGCGCGCGACGGCCATGCCATCGTGTCGCTGCCGGGCGGCTGTGCCATCGGTGCGCGGCCGGTCGATCTGCACCTCAAGGCGCTCGAATCGCTGGGCGCGGAACTGGATCTGCGGGACGGATACGTTCACGCCAGGGCTCCCGGCGGCCTGAAGGGCGGGGTGATCGATTTCCCCATCGTCTCGGTCGGGGCAACGGAAAACGCGCTGATGGCGGCCACGCTGGCCAAGGGCACCACGGTGATCAAGAACGCCGCCCGCGAACCCGAAATCGTCGATCTGGCGCAATGCCTGCGCAAGATGGGCGCGCAGATCGAGGGCGAAGGCAGCCACACCATCACGGTTCAGGGCGTCGACCGGCTGCACGGCGCGACCCATCCGGTGGTGACCGACCGGATCGAACTGGGCACTTACATGCTGGCCCCCGCGATCTGCGGAGGCGAGGTCGAACTGCTGGGCGGGCGCATGGATCTGGTCGGTGCCTTCTGCGAGAAACTGGATCAGGCCGGCGTTGACGTGCGTGAAACCGACAAGGGTCTGGCCGTCAAACGCCGCAGCGATCATGTCAGGGCGGTCGATGTCACCACCGAGCCCTTCCCCGGCTTTCCCACCGACCTGCAGGCGCAGATGATGGCGCTGCTGTGCACCGCCGACGGGGTGTCGGTGCTTGAGGAAAAGATCTTTGAAAACCGGTTCATGCACGCGCCGGAATTGCTGCGCATGGGGGCTGATATCGACGTACACGGCGGTCACGCCACCGTCACCGGGGTGCCCAAACTCAAGGGTGCGCCCGTCATGGCCACAGATCTGCGCGCCTCGGTCTCGCTGATTCTGGCCGGGCTGGCCGCCGAGGGCGACACCACGGTCAGCCGGGTCTATCATCTGGACCGCGGATATGAGCATGTGGTGCGCAAGCTGCGCGGCGTGGGTGCAAACATCGAACGGATCAAAGAACAGTGACACAGGACGCAACATTCGAAGACGGCCGCGAGGCCCCGCTGAATCTGGGCGCGCAGGATGGTGATGACCTGCAGGTCATCGCAGCGCTGACACAGGATGCGGTGTTTCCCATCACCGAAATGCGCTGGCAGGCCCGGCAGCGGCGGTTCGCCCTGCTGCTGAACCGGTTCCGGTGGGAGGACGACGCCCGCGACCGCCACAGACCCGAACGGGTGCAATCGCTGCTGGTGGTCGACAACGTGCTGCGCGTCGCCTCGCAGGGCATCGACCGCACCGACCCGGACATGATCCTGTCGCTGCTGTCGCTGACCTTCGAACCGGGCCAGGACGGCGCAGGCGATCTGCTGCTGACGCTGGCCGGGGACGGTGCGATCCGCCTGTCGGTCGAGGCGCTGGACATCACCCTCAAGGATGTGACCCGCCCCTATCGGGCCCCGTCCAAAAAGGCGCCGCACCACCCGGCCTGACCCTGCACACCCTGCGGGCGCAGTACATCGGCGCGTCAATTTTCAGATTTTCCCTGTCACGGCGACGAAACCTGCCCGGTTTGTCGTTTCAGCAGGTACAGTCATTTGACAAAGACCTGTTTCATGCGCGCTCTTCTGACCCTGCAGATCAACGTCCCCATGAACGAGGCGCTGGCCCAGGTCGCGCTGCCGCTTGCGGATGAAGAGGCGACGCGAATCTGGGCCGGTTACGCCCCGGACTGGCAAATCCGGAACCGGATCAGAACCGTGGCATCCGGGGTCGCTCTGCTGCTGGTCGGTCTGCGGTTGATGGCCCTGCCGCATCGCAGCGTATAAATCTTGAGGCTCTGCGCCGTTGCGGTTATGTCAGCCGCCAAAGGAGAGCGTCATGCCGCAGTTTCTGGACACCACATCGCCTGATTTCGAGCCCGCGTTTGTGGCCCTGCTGAACGCCAAGCGCGAAGACAGCCCCGATGTGGATGCCACCGTGGCTGAAATCATCGCCGATGTGCGCGCCCGCGGCGATGCGGCGGTGATCGAGCTGACGGCGAAATTCGACCGGCTGGACCTAACCCCGGCACAGCTCGCCTTTACCCCCGACGAGATCGCCGAGGCGATTGATGCGGTATCGCCACAGGACCGCGCCGCGCTCGAGCTCGCCGCGGAACGCATCCGCTCCTATCACGTGCGGCAGATGCCCGAAGACGCGCAATGGACCGACCCCGACGGCGCGACGCTGGGCTGGCGCTTTTCCCCGGTGTCGGCGGCCGGACTCTATGTGCCCGGCGGTCTGGCCTCGTATCCCTCGTCGGTTCTGATGAACGCGGTGCCCGCCAAGGTGGCCGGTGTGGGTCGGCTGGCCGTCACGGTGCCCACGCCCGACGGGCAGGTCAATCCGCTGGTCCTGCTGGCTGCACACATCGCCGGGGTCGATGAAATATACCGCATCGGCGGGGCGCAGGCGATTGCCGCGCTGGCCTATGGCACCGGCACCATCGCCCCGGTGGACAAGATCACCGGGCCGGGCAACGCCTTTGTCGCCGCCGCCAAGCGCCGGGTGTTCGGCAAGGTCGGCATCGACATGATCGCCGGGCCGTCCGAAATTCTGGTGATTGCCGACGCCGACAACGACCCGGACTGGATCGCGCTGGACCTGCTGTCGCAGGCCGAACATGACGAAAGCGCGCAATCGCTGCTGATCACCGATGACGCCGGGTTTGGCCGCGCGGTTGCCGACGCGGTGGACAAACGCCTGCGGACCCTTGAGCGGACCGCCATCGCCGGGGCCAGCTGGCGCGACTACGGCGCCATCATCACCGTGCGCGATCTGGATCAGGCTGCCGAGCTGTCCAACCGAATCGCGCCCGAACACCTGGAGCTCTGCGTCGCCGACCCCGCCGCCCTGGCCGAGAAAACCATTCACGCCGGTGCCATCTTTCTGGGTCAATGGACCCCCGAAGCGATCGGCGACTATGTCGGCGGCCCCAATCACGTCCTGCCCACCGCCCGCTCGGCGCGATTCTCGTCCGGCCTGTCGGTAATGGATTTCCTCAAACGCACCACGCTGGCGCAGATGACCCCGCAGGCGCTACGGGCCATCGGCCCATCGGCGGAGCGGCTGGCCCAATCCGAAAGCCTGCAGGCCCATGGGCTGAGCGTGCGCGCCCGGCTGGACAGCCTGAATCGCCCGCCGATCTAGAAACGCGCCTGCAGAATCGTGTCAAGCGAAGAGTTTTTTCCGCCGGGATCCGAGGCTTTCAAGCGAAAGCGAAATCCAAAAGCGGAAAACATCCTAAAATTGTAGTCCGTAAGTGTTAACCAGTTTCTTTGAAAATACAGTGAAAACTTGATTCATATGCCCTTTACCGGTTAAAACTGGCGTGGTAGGCGGTAGCTTGCCGACCATACTGAGTGGCATACTCTTAATAAGTGGAAATGGAACATGATTAACAAAATCAAATTGCTGGGCCTGGCAGCCGCCGTTGCCCTCGCTCCGACCCTTTCGTCTGCCCTGACACTGACCATCGACGACATGAGCACCGTCGGTGTCGATCAGACCGTGATTGGCGCAACGATGGCGAATTTCAGCGGAACAGCGGGTGGCTTTGACATCCAGATCGCGTCTGGCGGCATTTCAACAAGTGGCAATGCCTATACCCTGAACACCTCGTCAATCCAGGTTCTGGGCGTCGGATCGCTGCAGATTTCGGCCGAACAGACCAACCTGACTGGCTTTTCCGGCCCCGATCTCAGCTTGATCGGTTCGGGCACCGTGTCCGACATCGGCCTGACCGTGACCGTCGAGCACTTCATCAACACCGGCAGCGGCTACCAGACCGTTGGAAATGTGCTGAACTTTGCTGCCGCCTCTGGCCCGGTCAATCTGTCCGACATCACCTATGACACCGTTGCGATGTCCCCGATGTTTGACCTGAAAAGTGTCTTCACCATCGTAACCGACGCCAACTACCAGTCCGCGAACGTCAACTCGACGCTGCGCGTCACACCGGTTCCGCTGCCCGCCGGCGGCATTTTGCTGCTGACCGCTCTGGGCGGCATGGGTATCGCGCGTCGCCGCAAAAAGGCCTGAGCCGCGGCCCCTTATCGAACTGTTGCAAAATGGGGCCTTCGGGTCCCATTTTTATTGGAAGCATCGCCGATCCCCCGCCAAGCGTGACAGCCGCAGGCAGGCATGCTATCGGGCCTTGGCGCGCGATCCGTCACAGGACGCGCACCGGCCAAATGAACAGGTAACGACGCACATGTCGCACATCGTTGATATCGCACTGGATGACGCCGGGCTGCCGCCCCCGACGCCGGAGATCGAACAGGAACGCAAGGTCGCGATGTTCGACCTGCTGGAAGAGAACCGCTTTGTGCTGCCCCAGCGTGACGACCGGGTGGTGCCAGACGGTCCCTACAACGTTCAACTGTCGATCCGCGACAAGCGGCTGGTGTTTGACGTGCAGACCACCGGCGGCCACAAGGCGGCCGAGTTTCACCTGTCGCTGTCGCCCTTCCGGCAGGTGGTCAAGGATTACTACCAGATCTGCGAAAGCTATTTCGACGCGGTCAAGACCATGCCCCCCAGCCAGATCGAAACCATCGACATGGCCCGGCGCGGCATCCACAACGAAGGCAGCCGGGTGTTACAGGAACGGCTACAGGGCAAGGCCGAAATCGACACCGACACCGCGCGGCGCCTGTTCACCCTGATCTGCGTCCTGCATTTCGGGGGCTGAGGCTTGCGCCAGCTGCCCCAGTCGATCCTGTTCTGCTGCGACCACAACGCAGTGCGCTCGCCCATGGCCGAGGGGATCATGAAGAAATTCTACGGCACCGGCACCTATGTGCAATCTGTCGGCGTCACCAATGACATGGAAATCGACGGCTTCGCCATCGCGGTCTGCCAGGAGCTCGATGTCGAACTGTCGCGCCACCGCTCGCGCAGCTTTGACGAGATGGAACAATGGGGCGACGATCTGTCTTCGTTCGATCTGGTGGTGGCCCTGTCCCCCGCCAGCCAGCGCCGGGCGCTGGAACTGACCCGCTACTATCACCTGACGGTCGAATACTGGCAGATTCTCGATCCCACCGGTCTGGGTGAAACCCGCGACGCAAAGCTCGCCAGCTATCGACAGACCCGCGATCAGATTGCGCGGCATCTGATCGACCACTGGGGCCAGCCGACCCGCGTTCAGTGATCTTCACGCCGCCGGGCGACGATGAACCGGCTGCTGGATCTGGCCGGGTAAAGCTCAGTCTCGACAATCTCGAACCCGGGCCCCGTGATCGCCTGCCGCAGGCCCTGATCGGTCAGAAAATTCACAAAGGGCGCATAGCCGACCGCGCGCATCGCCAGAACCAGCAGACGCAGTGCCCGATGGCCCTGAGCCAGACAAGGCGTCTTGGTGATGAACAGCCCGCCCGGTTTCAGCAACCGCCGCGCATCCCGTGCCGCAACCGTCACATCGGGCAAAAGGTGCAACAGATTGAACGCCAGCACCGCATCAAAACCGCCCTCGGGCAGGTCCGGTGCCGCGGCATCCGATCGTTCGAACCGGACATTATCGGCTACGGTCGGTTTGGCCGCCGCAATCTCGATCATCCTTGCCGAGATATCCGTCCCGGTGTACCGCTCCACAGCATCCGCCAGCAACAGCGCGGTCGACCCGGTGCCGCAGCCAAGCTCGACCGCCCTGTCCGTTGCCTTCAGATGGCGGCGCACATGCGCCAGCGTCTGCTCATAGGCCGCCATGTCCTTGATCTGGCGTTTTGCATAGCCTTTGGCATGCTTGTCCCAGAATGCATCGGTCTGCACCATGTCCCGTCCTTCCGTGTCTTTTCCGTAAATGCCCGTGTCTTTTTCCGTAACGGGTGACAGAGCGCAAATAACATATGCACAGATCGAAATGAAATTGCCTGAATTTGGTGTTAGTATATACATAAT
Source organism: Sedimentitalea nanhaiensis DSM 24252 (assembly GCF_000473225.1). Classification (GTDB taxonomy): domain Bacteria; phylum Pseudomonadota; class Alphaproteobacteria; order Rhodobacterales; family Rhodobacteraceae; genus Sedimentitalea; species Sedimentitalea nanhaiensis. Next base: position 2,158,709 of record NZ_KI421509.1, on the reverse strand, counting down.
TGCATGAACTGGGCCACGATCACATTTGACTGGAATCAGGCCCGCGCCTTTCTGGTCACCGCCGAAGAGGGGTCGCTGACCGCCGCCGCCCGCGCCCTGGGACAGACCCAGCCGACATTGGGGCGGCAGGTGGCGGCGCTGGAATCCGCTTTGGGTGTGACCCTGTTCGAACGTGTCGGCAAGTCGCTGCACCTGACAGGTTCCGGGCTCGAACTGCTGGATCACGTCCGCGCCATGGGGCAGGCTGCCGGGCGGGTCTCGCTGACCGCCTCGGGGCAGTCCCAACAGATCGAGGGCCATGTCAGCATCACCGCCAGCGACATCCTGTCGGCCTATCTGCTGCCTCCCATCGTTGCGCGGTTGCGCCAGTCCCATCCGGGGATCGTGGTTGAAATCGCCGCCTCCAACGCCATCCGTGACCTGACCCGGCGCGAGGCGGACATCGCCATTCGCCACCTGCGTCCGGATCAGCCCGATCTGATTGCGCGTCACGTGGGCCAGGGATCGGCCCGGCTCTATGCCTCGACGGCCTATCTGGACCGCCATGGCCGTCCCTCCGGCCCTGCCGACCTGGCGCGGATGGCGTTGATCGGGTTTGACCGCGACGGCGTGTTGCTGAACCACCTCACGGCCGCCGGGCTGCCGATCGGCGAGGCCAATTTCCGCAGCTGTTCCAGCAATGGTATCGTGGCCTGGCATCTGCTGCTGCAGGGCCTGGGCATTGCCGTGATGCCCTGCGATCTGGCAGATGCCACGCCGGGGGTCGAACCGGTATTGCCCGACATGGCCCCGTTCGATTATCCGATCTGGCTGGTTACCCACCGCGAACTGCACACCAGCCGCCGCATTCGTCTGACCTTCGATCATCTGGCCCGGTCGCTGCGCGCAGGGGCCGCGATGGCTGCGGCGCAGGTGGGCGGTTAACCTTGCGTTTGGATTTGGCGGCACACGCTGCGTTTGCCGCCCCGCGCCGGGCTTTGGCCGCCTTGTGTATGTACGCGGTATGTACGGCTGCCATACCCGTCACCGACAGCAAAACAAGGGGAGTACCACCCGATTCGCCCACCATCGCCTGACAACCGTTGCGTGTATCCGACCCCTCCGGCTGTTCACGGATGCCAGGAATACGATGTATGCACGTTTCAAATCGGTAACAAATCAGCGCATATGCCGATTGCACGCTTGAAAAAGCTCTGGAAAAGCATCATCTAACCGCACGCCCCGCTTTGCGGGATTCACAACAATGGAGACAACATGGCCAAGGAAGATACTCTCGAATTCCCCGGCGTCGTGAAGGAACTCCTGCCAAATGCGACGTTTCGGGTCGAACTTGAGAATGGCCATGAAATTATCGCACATACCGCAGGAAAGATGCGTAAAAACCGCATCCGTGTTCTGGCTGGCGACAAGGTTCAGGTCGAGATGACCCCCTACGATCTGACCAAAGGTCGGATCAACTATCGATTCAAGTAACGCCAGCTCGTATGGCGTTCATTTTGGGATCGGGCAGCCCCAGGCGGCTGGACCTGCTGGCTCAGCTTGGGGTCGTGCCCGACGCCATCCGCCCCCCTGACATTGACGAGACCCCGCAACGCGATGAGCAGCCAAGACCCTATTGCGCGCGCATGGCGCGTGAAAAAGTTCAAGCAGTTCAGGCGGATACGGATGATGTCGTGCTGTGCGCCGATACCACGGTTGCACTTGGCCGGCGCATTTTGGGCAAGCCTGCGGATGTCGGCCAGGCGGCCGAATTCCTGCTGGCCCTGTCCGGGCGGCGGCACCGGGTGATCACCGCCGTGGCCGTGCGCCGGGGCGGTCGCGTCTGGGAAAAGAACGTTGTCAGCAGCGTCCGGATGAAGCGGCTGTCGGACGCCGAACTCAACGCCTACCTCGCGACAGACGACTGGCGCGGCAAGGCCGGCGCCTATGCGATCCAGGGGCCCGCCGGAGCCTTTATTCCATGGATCAGCGGCAGCTTTACCGGCATCGTCGGCCTGCCGCTGGCAGAGACCGCAGGCCTGTTGCAGACCGCCGGTGTTTGCCTGTATCAGGTGGCCTCATGAAGGGGCGCACCATCATTCTGGACCAGATACAGGGCCGCGAAGCCGCCGCCCTGATGGTCGATGGCCGTCTCGAGGATTTTTTGGTCCAGGGTGACGAACCCGCCCCGGGAACCATCTACCGTGCCCGCGCCGATCGCCCGGTCAAGGGGCAGGGCGGGATGTTCATGGCCACGCCGGACGGCTCCGCTTTCCTGCGCCAGATCAAAGGCTTGGCTCCTGGCGACATGCTTTTGGTACAGGTCACCGGATACGCCGAACCGGGCAAGGCGATCCCGGTGACGCAAAAGATCCTGTTCAAAAGCCGCCACGCCATCGTGACCCCGAATGCGCCGGGCCTGAACCTGTCGCGCTCGATCCGTGGCGATGACGAAAGGGACCGCCTGCTGGAAATCGCGCATGGCGAAATGGCGGAGTCGCCGCATGGGCTGATCCTGCGCTCGTCCTGTGCCGCCGCAGAGGCCGAGGTCATTGCAGAAGATATCGCCGAGATGCGCGCCTTGGCGGAACAGGTGATGCAGGATTCAGGGCAGGATCTGGAAAAACTGCTGGACGGCGACCCACCGCACAGTCTGGCATGGCGGGAATGGGTCGAGCCGGCCGAGATCGTGACCCAACCCGGTGGTTTCGCCGAACACGCCGTGTTGGACGCGGTTCAGGACGCCTTGGGCACCGAGGACTCTCTTGGCAGTGGCGCGCGAATGTATATCGAGCCGACCCGCGCGCTGGTGGCCGTAGACGTGAATACCGGCAACGACGCGTCGCTCGCCGCCGGCGTCAAAGCCAACATGGCCTGCGCCCGTTCTCTTCCCCGTGCACTGCGTGTCCGGGGGTTGGGCGGCCAGATCACAGTCGATCTCGCGCCGATGCCGAAAAAGGATCGCCGCACCTTTGAAAGCGCCCTGCGCGCCGCATTCCGTGCCGATGGCGAAGAGACCGCACTGCTTGGCTGGACTCCCCTTGGTCACTTCGAGTTGCAACGCAAACGCGGCCGTCTCCCATTGCGCCAGGTCTTGCGATGACTTGCCCGATCTGCTCGAAACAGACACAATACGCCTTTCGTCCATTCTGTTCGAAACGCTGTGCCGATCAGGATTTGGGCAAGTGGCTAAATGGCACCTATGCGACCCCGTCCGATGATCCGGAAGATGTTGAAAAAGCACAAGAAGCTATCAACCAAGCGCCTCATGGCCTGCATTGATGCGCCCGGTATGAAAAAGGCACTGGACACCACTGCACGCAGCGCCTAGAACGCCCGCACCCAAAGGCGTGAGCCTTTCCTGTGCCCGGGTAGCTCAGGGGTAGAGCAGTGGATTGAAAATCCTCGTGTCGGTGGTTCGATTCCGCCCCCGGGCACCATTTAAATTGACCTGAGACCCATCTCTCCTCCAGCCTTTGGGAGAATCCGGGTTTTGTTTTCTGGCCTCATGCGGCCTGCTTTTGCAACGTCATTTTGTCTGCGAACTCGTTCGGCGTGAGATTTGCCAGCGACGAATGCGGCCGGTTTCGGTTGTAATCCTCCTTCCATTTTTTGATCTCTGATCTGGCGTCTGCGAGGGACGAGAACAGCGTCTCGTTCAAGCACTCATCGCGGAAACTGCCGTTGAAACTCTCGATGAAAGCGCGCTGTGTTGGCTTTCCTGGAGCGATGTAATGCCAGTCGATCTTTGTTTTCTGGCACCATTTCAAAACCGCTGAACTGGTCATTTCGGTCCCGTTGTCGCTGACAATTGTCTTCGGCATTCCGCGCACCTGAATGATAGCGTCCAATTCACGCGTCAGCCGCGCGCCCGACAGCGATGTATCCGGAACAAGAGCCAAACATTCACGGCTAAAATCATCTACCATCGCCAGAACGCGGAACCTGCGTCCATCTGTGAACGCGTCCGAAACGAAATCCAGGCTCCAACGCTCATTGATGGTCTCTGGCACGATCATCGGGCGGCGCGTGCCCAGGGCGCGTTTCCGGCCACCACGCTTACGCACCTGGAGCCCTTCTTCGCGATACAAACGCCGCAGCTTCTTCTGGTTCATGTAGATGCCTTGACGCTCCAGCATGATGTGTATGCGCCTGTAACCGAAGCGCCGACGTTCAGCAGCCACATCCTTCATGGCTTTGCGCAGGTCAGCATCATCTGGTCGGATGCTGCGATACCGCACACTCGACCGATCCACGTCCAACACATCGCACGCCCGCCGCTGGCTCACCCCGTGCTGATCACAAAGATGAACCACCGCTTTCCGCTTTGCCGCGGGCGTCACCATTTTTTTGAGTTCACATCCTTCAGCATGGCGTTATCCAGCATCTGTTCTGCCAGCAG
>NZ_KI421509.1:2074533-2154228 GCF_000473225.1 Sedimentitalea nanhaiensis DSM 24252 | reverse complement strand
CATGTGCTGAACCTGCTCCACAGGCTGGTGGACGGCACACCGATAGACCAGCCCGATGTGACCCCGCCCGCAGCCCTTTCTTTGAGCAAGGAACCCGAGGCCAATGTAGCGCGGTATGATGGGCTGCGCACCACGGGAGGAACACGTCATGCGTCATGATCCCGCTGGTGCTGCCATCGTCATCATGATGCGCAGCCTGAAGATGCCGGGGCATGGCGCAAGCCGTGCAGGACCTGCATGAGCAAGGATCGCCCGCCTTCGATGCAGCGATCCCCATGCTGTCACAGCTGCTCAAGGCCGAAATGGCTGAACGTGAGGTGCGTTCCGTCGCCTATCACATGAAGGCAGCACGCTTCCCGGCATACAAGGATCTCTCTGGCTTCGACTTTGCCGCCAGCGAAATCCGTGAAGCCTTGGTCCGCCAGTTGCATCGCTGCGAGTTCATGGATGGGACCGAAAACGTGGTGCTGATCGGAGGCCCAGGAACTGGGAAATCGCATGTCGCCACCGCTCTTGGCATCCAAGCGATCGAACATCACCGTAAACGCGTCCGCTTCTTCTCGACGGTTGAGTTGGTCAATGCGCTGGAGCAGGAAAAGGCCCAAAACAAGGCGGGGAAGATCGCTGAGGCGCTGGTGAAAACCGACTTGGTGATCCTGGATGAGTTGGGATATCTGCCGTTCAGCGCTTCGGGAGGCGCGTTGTTGTTCCACCTTCTCAGTAAACTCTACGAGCGCACCAGCGTCGTCATCACCACGAACTTGAGCTTCAGCGAATGGGCCAGCGTGTTCGGCGATGCGAAAATGACCACCGCGCTACTCGACCGCCTTACCCACCGCTGCCACATCCTGGAGACCGGCAATGACAGCTATCGGTTCAAGGCCAGCTCGGAGACAGCGAAAAAGAAACGAAAGGAGACAGCAGCATTGACGCCATCATGACGCAAAGAACATAACAGCTGGGTGGGTCAAGTCTCGGTGACAATGCCGGGTCAGTTCTCAGCGACAATCAACACATAACGGTTGGAATTCCTCACTCTGTTGGAGAAATTCCAATAGGCCCGATAATCAGTGAACATGCCTGATGCTCCAAAGTGTACCACGGTCGAACTAAACGTATGGCCGTGCACTCTTCAACAAATAAACCAAGCAGACGTGGTCCGCGGGGTGTCATATGGGTGCAAAAATTCGTGGGTTGAAACGATACACTTCGCCAAGCCTTGAGTTGACATGCAAGACGCAGCGGTTTGGTATCGTTGGGTAAATCGTTCAGAAAGCAACAGCATGCGCCACCCTGCATAGCACCTAAGGAAAATTGAAAATCCTCGTGTCGGTGGTTCGATTCCGCCCCCGGGCACCATTAAATCAAATAAAACCAATGATTTGGCGCACACCACGCGTCGTTTGTCATAGTGCTATTCCGCCGTGGGTATCATTGGGGTATCGTTTCGTGTGCTGATTTCCGTTGATGCTAGGCGACGCGCCATCCGTTCGGGCTCGTTGTCTGTTCGCGATGGCCAGTACGATAGCTTGCAGATGTGATCATCTCTACGCGGTACTAAACAAGAGCGATTGTATATTTGACAAACCCGTTGCGGAATCGACCATCGCGGTCTTTTCTTCGCTGCGTTCGGCTGCCAGCCCGGCCGTCATCCCGGTGAAAACACCTCTGTCGCGCCATCGCTTCCAACGATTATACAGGGTCTTCTGGGGGCCATACTCTTTGGGTGCGTTGCGCCAACGCAAGCCATTGCAATCGATCAGGATAATGCCGCCCGGCACGCGCCGATCATCGACGCAGGGCTTGCCGTGGGACTTCGGGAAATAAGGCTCAAGGCGCGTCATCTGCGCATCGCTCAGCCAGAAGATATCAGACATGTCCCCGCTCGTGTTCGAACCGTGAGACATGCGGCGCGGCGCAAACCAATGGGTCCTGACCCTGGTGGGTGCGCAGCCTTCAAAACCGACGCAATGGTCTTGCGATCAACCGGATCCGGCGTATAAGCTCGGGTTGAAGGGCGGCGGTTCAATAGCTCATCGAATGATGTGTTCATAATGTTCTCATGCTAGCGAAAGTGAGATCCAGAACAAAGATTGCCATAAATTGTTGTGTATCAGGGGCAACACAAACCATCTATTGGACGATACCGGTTAAGATACAATCATCAATCGCCCAAATGTGAATATTTTCATGAACCGGAACGTCAGAAAATCCGGCGGTACTGAACTGAAATTTGAGGATAAGGATATGGGAATGGAAACTCGGGACGTCGCATATATCGCGTTGTTTGCGGCAATAGTCGCTGCTTTAGCAGTCTTTCCTCCTATCACTCTACCCCTGGTGGGCGTGCCAATAACGGCGCAATCTTTGGGCGTTATGCTGGCTGGTGGGGTTCTTGGGGCCATGCGCGGTGGCCTATCGCTAATCCTCTTCTTGGTTTTGGTCGCTATTGGTTTGCCGTTATTGTCAGGGGGGCGCGGTGGATTTGGAGTCTTTCTGACACCGTCGGGCGGCTTCTTGATCGGTTGGATATTTTCTGCTGCCGCTATAGGCTTTCTTACTGAACGTTTTTGGTTGAAACTGAATTTTGGGATCGCGTTTGGGATCTGTGTAATAGGGGGTATTGTGTTACTGTACGCCATTGGAATTCCATGGGTCGCCTATGCCGCCGAGATCAGCGTGTGGACCGCATTTACGGGTTCATTGCCCTTTATTCCAGGCGACATCATTAAATGCCTGATAGCTGCGACGGTCATGGTCATCGTTAAAAAGTCATATCCAATCATCGTTCCGAGGGGTGCTGGTGGAATCCATGATAACGTGTAACTGGACGTTTAGTTGTGATCAACTTTGAGAACGTTTCAGTAGAGAAAGGCGGTACAACGATCCTAAGGGGTATCTCCCTTCGGATAGCCGAACGACGAGTTGGCATCGTTGGTAAGAACGGCTCTGGAAAGAGCACATTTGCAAGATTATTCAACGGGATCGAGAAACCTACATCTGGCTCTGTTTATCTAGAGGGTGAAGCAAAGTCACAAGATCTAAGAAAGAGCGTTGGGTTCGTCTTCCAGAACCCTGACAACCAGATCGTTTATCCGATTGTAGGAGAAGATTTAGCTTTTGGACTCAAAAACAAGAAACTCCCGGACGATCAGATAGATAGAAAAATTCAATCTGCCTTGGAGCGATTCAATTTAGGGCACCTCAGGGAACGCTTCACTCACCAGCTTAGCGGTGGTGAGAAGCAAATGATTGCGCTGATTGGTGTCCTGGTAATGCAACCAAGGTTGATCGTTTTCGATGAACCGACGACATTACTGGACCTTTGGAATAAACGCCGTTTTATGTCGGCAATCGACGAACTTGACGAAAACCTCGTTATTGTATCACATGATCTCCCACTCTTGGAGAAATTTGATAGAATTATTCACATAGACGCGGGTGAAGTGGTTAATGACGGAGACCCCCAGTCGGTCATCGATGGCTATGTACGGCAGTCACAATGCTGACCGATCTTTATGTCTATGGCTCCAGTCCACTGCACAGATGTAAGCCGTCAATCAAGATTGGAGCCCTGACAGTCTTTTGCACTCTTGTTTTCATCTATAACAGTTGGATCACAATACTGGTAGCTTCTGCGATGGTTGTGGCCGGGTTTCTGGTTGCGGGGCTTGAGCTTCGTCATGCAATTATATCGGTACGCCCAGCTTTCTGGATACTCGCAGCGATCTTTATTGTCCAAATGGTTATGGCCGATATTAGCCTTGCGGCTCTCATAATTTTGAGATTCATGTTGCTTATTTTGGCAGCTTCACTTGTAACCCTCACAACAAAACCTAGCGAATTTGTTGATGGTATTATGGCTGGTCTGCATTTCGCTCCTTCTTGGGTTCCCAAAGAAAATATTGCACTGGCAATCTCGCTTTGTTTGCGGTTCATCCCGCTTGTCAGAACGGTCTTGAATGAGGTTCGTGACGCTCAGAAAGCGCGTGGAATGGATCGAAATTTTAAAGCTCTTTTGGTTCCGCTGATAGTACGAACGCTAAAGTCAGCGGACGAAGTATCCCAGGCAATTTACGCTCGGTCTTTAGATTAGTGAGAATTTAGAGAAGAGGTCTGACCTGCGCCCCGCCGATCGCAGGCTTTTTCCGGGTGCCGCGCTCGAACATGCCAGAGGCACCTTCGGGCAATGCCCGCTTCCATTGGTGGGTTATCGGCGGATGAACCTCGAACCGGCTCGCCAACTCGGCTGCCGTCTCCTCGCTCTTCAGGGCTGCCAGCGCGACCTTCGCCTTTAACCCGGGCGCGTGCTGCTTGCCTAAAGCCGTATCGGCATTGAGCCTGCCGATATATGAGGTCATGACGCTCAATGTCCTTGCGGCCGTTGCTCACGGATGTTGACGGAAGGTACACGGTAGATATCTTTAGCAAGAGGAAGCATGGGTGAGAGTTTGAAACAACGGCTGGTGGCGCGGGCCCTGCAAGAGGGTTTTGTCGCCTGTCGTGTGTGCCGCCCCTGGGATGTGCCGCAGGTGCCGGAACGGTTGGCGGCGTTCTTGCAGGCGGGGTATCACGGGCAGATGGGCTGGATGGCCGAGCGCAGCCATTGGCGCGGCGATCCTTCGGTTTTGTGGCCCGAGGCGCGGTCGGCCATCATGCTGGCGGAAAGCTATGCACCTGAGCATGATCCCACCGGGGTATTGGCACAGCGCGAACGGGGGGCGATTTCGGTTTATGCGCAGAACCGGGATTACCACGATCTGGTGAAAAAGCGGCTGAAGCGGCTGGCGCGGTGGTTGATTGCGGAATGCGAAACCGTGAACGCGACGGTCGCGCCGGCAAGAGCTTTGAGGTCTCCTGAAGTCAAAGTCTTCGTGGATACCGCGCCGGTGCCGGAAAAGGCGCTGGGGCAGGCGGCGGGGTTGGGGTGGCAGGGCAAGCATACCAATCTGGTCAGCCGGGACTGGGGCAACTGGGCCTTTATCGGGTCGATCTTTACCACGCTGGAGTTGCCGGTGGATGCGCCGGAGCGCGATCATTGCGGGTCGTGCCGGGCCTGTATGGATGTGTGTCCGACCGAAGCGTTCCCCGCGCCCTATCGACTGGATGCGCGGCGCTGCATTTCCTATCTGACCATCGAGTATAAAGGCCCGGTCGACGAGGATTTGCGCGGCAAGCTGGGCAATCATATCTATGGCTGCGATGACTGTCTGGCCGCCTGCCCGTGGAACAAGTTTGCGGTGGCGGCCAGCGACATGCGCTATGCAGCACGCGATGAGTTAATTGCGCCGCGACTGGCCGAATTGGCTGTGCTCGACGATGCGGGATTTCGGGCGCTGTTTTCAGGCTCGCCGATCAAGCGGATCGGACGCGACCGGTTCGTGCGCAATGTGTTGTATGCCATCGGCAATTCCGGCGATGCAGGACTGCGGGCGGTGGCGCGGGGATTGGTGGAGGATGCGGATGCGGCGGTGGCGGATGCGGCGCGGTGGGCGGTGAAACGACTGTCTGCATGACGCAAACGGACTGGACGGGGCGCTGTCAGCGGGTACACCCGGCATGTGAACACGAGGAGGGCCGGGATGGCACTGTTGTTGGGGGTGGATACTGGCGGAACCTATACCGATGCGGTTCTGTTGCGCGACGAGGTCGATGTGATCGCCAGCGCCAAGGCGTTGACCACGCGGGCCGATCTGGCGATCGGGGTCGGGGCGGCGATCCGCGCGGTGCTGCAGCAGTCCGGTGCGCGGGCGGAAGATATCGCGCTGGCGTCGCTGTCGACCACCTTGGCCACCAACGCGCTGGTCGAGGGGCAGGGTGGGCGCGTGGCGCTGGTGTTCATCGGTTTTCGCGATGGCGATCTGGAAAAACACGGGTTGCGCGAGGCGTTGAAAGGCGATCCGGCAGTGGTGCTGGCGGGAGGGCACAGCCACGCGGGCAGCGAGGCGGCGGCGCTGGATGTCGCGGCGCTGGAGGCGTTTCTGGACAGCCGGTGCGAGGGGGTATCGGGCTTTGCCGTCGCGGCCCAGTTCGCCACCCGCAACCCGGCGCACGAGGTGTTGGCCGCCCAGATCATTGCCGAGCGGACCGGCGCGCCGGTAACCTGTTCGCATCAGCTGTCGGCCAAGTTGAACGGGCCGAAACGCGCGGTTACGGCGGTGTTGAATGCGCGGCTGATCGGGCTGATCGACCGGCTGATCGGGCGCGCACAGGATACCCTGGTCGACCTCGGGGTCACCGCACCGATGATGGTGGTGCGCGGCGACGGGGCATTGATGTCGGCCGAACAGGCGCGGGTGCGCCCGATCGAAACCATCCTCAGCGGCCCGGCGGCGTCGATTGTCGGGGCACGCTGGCTGACCGGGGCGGACGAGGCGCTGGTGTCCGACATCGGCGGCACCACCACCGACGTGGCGCTGTTGCGCGGCGGCAAACCCGCGATTGACCCGCAGGGCGCGCGGGTCGGCGGGTTTCGCACCATGGTCGAGGCCGTGGCGATGCACACCAGCGGGCTGGGCGGGGACAGTCAGGTGCAGGCGCAGAGCGAAGGGTTGCAGGGCGGTGTGTTTCTGGGGCCGCGGCGGGTGGTGCCGGTGTCCCTGATCGCGCAGGAGGCCCCCGGGGCGGTGCATGCGGCGCTGGAGGCGCAGCTGCGCGATGTCACGCCGGGCGAACATGACGGGCGGTTCGTGCGGGCGATGCGCCATATGCCCACCGGCGGGCTGAGCGCGCGCGAACAGGCGTTGCTGGAGCGGCTCGGCGATGCGGTGCATCCGTTGGGGGCGGTGCTGCGGACCCGGATGGAGCAGGGCGCGCTGGGGCGTCTGGTGGATCGCGGGCTGGTGCAGCTGGCCGGGGTCACGCCGTCGGATGCCAGTCATGTTCTGGGGCGGCTGACCGATTGGGATGGCGCTGCCGCGCACAAGGCGCTGGCCCTGTTTGCCCGGCGGCGGATCGGTTCGGGCGATATGCTGGCTCCGTCAGCCGAAGCGCTGGCGCAGATGATTGTGGATCAATTGACCGAACAGACCGCGCTGACGCTGTTGGAAACGGCGTTTGCCGAAGAGGCCGAAACCTTCGGCCTGCCGCCGGATCTGTTGGCGCGCCATGTGCTGACCCAGCGCGGGTTGTCCGGCCATCGCGGTCTGGTGGCGCTGGACGCGGCGTTGCATGTGGATGTGGTGGGGTTGGGGGCGTCGGCCCCCAGCTATTATCCGGCGGTGGGCGACCGGTTGCATTGCCGGATGATCCTGCCGCGCCATGCCGGGGTGGCCAATGCCATCGGTGCGGTGGTGGGGCGGGTGACGATGCGGCAGAGCGGCACCGTGACCTCGCCCAGCGAGGGGCGATTTCGGGTGCATCTGGACAGCGGGCCAGAGGATTTTGCCGCGTCGGATGCGGCCATGGAGCGGTTGGAAGCGGTGTTGCGCGCGCGGGCCAACGGTGCGGCCCTGGCCGCCGGTGCCGAAGGCATCCAGATCACGGTCGAACGGGACATCAAGACCGCGCGCACCGAAGCCCGCGCGGTTTTTGTCGAAGCGCAGATCACGGTTCAGGCCAGTGGCCGCCCCCGCGTCGCGGTCGGCTGAGTTCAGGACGCTTTGGCGCGTTTGGGCAGCACCCAGTCGGGACGGGCAAAATGGCAGGTATAGCCGTGGGGAATGCGTTCGAGGTAATCCTGATGCTCGGGCTCTGCCTCCCAGAAATCGCTGACCGGTTCGACCTCGGTCACCACCTTGCCGGGCCAGATGCCGGAAGCGTCGACATCGGCGATGGTTTCGAGCGCGGTTTCTTTCTGCGCCTCGTCGACGAAGTAGATCGCCGAGCGATAGCTGAGCCCGCGGTCGTTGCCCTGCTGGTTGATTGTGGTGGGGTCGTGGATCTGGAAAAAGAATTCCAGCAGGTCGCGATAGCTGATGAGCGCAGGATCAAAGGTGATCTCGATGCCTTCGGCATGGGTGCCGTGGTTGCGATAGGTGGCGTTGGGCACGTCGCCGCCGGTGTATCCGACACGGGTGTTCAGCACGCCGGGTTTCTTGCGAATCAGGTCCTGCATGCCCCAGAAACAGCCGCCAGCCAGGACTGCGCGTTCGATGCTCATGCCAGGTCCTCCACCTGATCGAGGTACTCGCCATAGCCTTCGGCCTGCATGTCGTCGCGATGGATGAACCGCAGACTGGCCGAGTTGATGCAATAGCGCAGACCGCCGGTTTCGCGCGGCCCGTCCGGGAATACGTGGCCCAGATGGCTGTCGCCATGGGTGGATCGCACTTCGGTGCGGATCATGCCCAGGCTGCGGTCTTCGATTTCGGCCACATGCGCCGGTTCGATCGGTTTGGTAAAGCTGGGCCAGCCGCAGCCGCTTTCGTATTTGTCCGCCGAGGCGAACAGCGGTTCGCCGGACACGATATCGACGTAGATGCCGGGTTGTTTGTTGTCGAGCAGCTTGCCGGTGCCGGGACGTTCGGTGCCGCTTTGCTGGGTGACGTGGAATTCCTCGGGCGAGAGGGCGGCAATGCGGTCCGGGTTCTTGGTGTATGTCGGCATGGGTTCCTCCGGATTGATCAGGGACAATAGATGGCGCGCGCGGCGGGAAATCAAAGGAATATTTCAGATCCGTCGCGCGGTCGTGTAATCGGTCACGCGGCGGGCGGGCGGCGGCGTTTGGGTTGGCGCGACAGTTGTACCGCCAGAATGCCCAGCGTCACGATCGCGACACCGACCGCGTCCCACAGGCCCAGGGTTTCGCCCAGCAGCAGGGCGGCGATGGCGACGCCGAACACCGGATTGAGAAAGTGAAAGGTCGCCGCCCGCACCGGGCCGATCCGATCCAGCAGCATGAACCAGACCAGCGTCGCAACCAGGCCGGGGACCAGGGTGGTATAGGCAAACGCCAGCGCCAGCGGCAGGCTGGGATTGATATAGATGGTTTCAAACACAGGTGCGGCAATGAACAGCAGGGTCGCGCCGACCAGCATCTGCAGCCCGACGATCATCATGAAATTGCCGCCCGAGGTGGCCCCGCGCACCGCCAGCGTGGCAAAGGTCAGGGCCAGAACACCGATTCCGCACAGCATGACACCATACAGGTCGACCCCGGCACTGATGCGCGACCCCATGATGAGCGCGACTCCGATTGCGCCGGCGAGCAGGCCCAGAATGCCCAGGGGTTTCAACCGTTCGCCCAGCAACAGCCAGCTGGCAATCGCCACCAGCATCGGCATGGTCGACGCGATGATCGCGGCGACGCTGGCCTGCACCGTCTGCATGGCGACAAAGTTCAGGCCCAGGTACAGCGCGTTCTGGCAGACCCCGAACAGGATTGTGGCATACCATTGTTTGGGGGTCAGTCGCCAGGATTGGCCCATCGTCCGCGCGATGAGCACGCCGATCACGCCGGAGACGAGAAACCGAAGCGCCAGCGAAAACAGTGGCGAGGCATCGGCAACGATAATCCGCGCCGAGGTGAAGGCCGAAGACCACATCAGCGCAAAGGCCAGCCCCATGACAATTGCGCGGGTGTCCAAATCGGTTTTCTCCTGTTTCAGTCTGGCGACATTCGCGGAATTTCCGCGCCAGTACAAGAGCGCGGGGAACAGTGCGCCGGGTCGGTCCGCGCCGGGTCCCTGTGCCTGAGCCAGACCGTCGGCAGCAATGGCTGCCGGGTTTTGGCGACCGTTTTCTGAATGCGCCAAACCTCTCCGGGAGGAGGGTCGCGGACCAAGTGCAATCGGGGCGACGGCAGATCCTGTCTTGCGATGGTTTGGAGAGCGAGGCCGCCCGTCGACCTCAATCTGTCGAGGTTCGGCGTTTTATCAGCCGGTCCAATGCGGCCAGCTTCTCTGGCTGCGGTTCTCGATGCGTGTCATCGCCGCCTGCGATGGCGCGGCGGACTTCTATCAGGTAGTCGAGCGGCAACTGTCCGAGAGCCGCATCGGCAAGCCGATCGGCAAAACCCGCGCCATCGGCCGAATCCATCAAGAGAGCGCCCGGCAGCGTGTCGATGAACGCGGTTGCCGCGCCTTCGGGATAGGGCATCGATTCGCAGGCCTGTTTGAGCTTGGCCACCAGAGTGGCCGCGTCGGGTTCTTCGCTGAGAAGCCCGATCCGGCGGGTGAGCAGGGCCTGGCAGGTTTCGTTGCTGATCCCATCCATTCCGATGTCCATCAGCGCATCGGTGGCCGCGATGCACAGTCTGGCATTGCGGCGATCGTCAAACACTGCCTCGGACAGCAGCGCGCAGGAGGCCACGATATTCGGCAAAAAGGCGGTTTCGACATTCTGGTCCATCGGCACTGGTTTCTTGCCGTCGTCCCAGCGGCGTTCAACCTTGGAATGCATGATGCTCGGGTCATCGCCCTTGCGGTCCCCGGCCGCAAGGAACGGGGTTGTCGCCGCGCCGTAGAGCGCCATCTGCTGTCTCAGCAACTGCGCCTCTGTCATGTCATCGACATCTGCCCGTTCGACTTTGCCTTTCGGATCGGTGTTGGCTTTCAGTTGTTCATAGGCTTTGGTCAGCGCCGCGAGCTTGGGCGAGAGGACAGATTGGTCCTCCTTGGCCCGCTTTACATCATTCGGTTGCAGCAGGCCGGCTTTGAGCAGCAGGTCGGCAAGAAAACGCGCCCTTTCGGGGTCGCTGCCCATCGTATCAAGCTTGCTGTCCACGGCGGCGCCAGCGGCGGGCATGGCCTGGGACGCGGCATCGGTTGCAATTTTCTCTATGTCAGAGACCACGACACCCTGCTTCATGGCCGGGCCAAGCGCCTTGATGCCCGTTTCCACTGCATTTGCAGTGTGTTTCTGCATCTCCTTTTGGTAGACGGCTGGCTTCTTGCGTTTCTTCGCGTTGGGAAAACTGTTTGCGAAATGTCCAGCCACGGCATTGCGTACTGTCGGCTCGATTGCGTTCCAATCGAATTGCGGGCCGTGCATGTTCTTGTTCTTCAGCGCATAGGCTTTGACCAGGGCGACGGCTTTGTCTGTGGCTTGGTCGCGGCGGGCCCGATCTTCGGTCTTATCTTGGTCGCGGTGCTCTACGGCATGTTCGAGATCATCCGGCCAGCTCGCAAACTGTTCCTTGCACCCGTCACCGCGCAGTCTCGTGGCTTCGTCCGCAGCGGCGCGGTTTGCGTTGAAGACGGGCGGCGCATAGGTCAGCTTGCCCACGGCATACAGCAGCTCGACAAGATCGCTTTTGCTTTCCTGACCCAGGGCAATGCGGGTGCCGCCCGGCATCGGAAGGGCCGAGGTGGTGTGAAAGCCGAAGCTCATCTTTTGTTCGACGCCCATTTCCCACATCATATGCATTGGCGCGGGCTTGTTTGATTTTTTGCCGGCATCGCCCCAGACGCGTTCTTCGACGTCAAAGGCCTCGCCCTGCCCGCCAATGACCAGATAGGGCAGGCCCTCGCCAAAATAATTCTTTTGCCGACGGTCGGGATCGCCCTGATGCTGGGCCTCGCTGCCTTCAAAGAACGTCTTTACGAACGTGGCGTTTTCCGCGGCCTTGGCCAGCAGGGTACGTTCCAGATCTTCCTCTTGGGTCATGAAATGACATGCCAGTTGCGATTCCTCTTTTGCAAGACAGCCGCCCGCGTCTTCGTCGGCGCGCAACCCGGCCCGGATCGCCTTGGATTGGGGGCCGCATCCGATGACGGTTGCGCCTCCGGAGAGGATCTTGCCCGAGCCCATCGACGGATATTTCTGATAGCTCTTGTTGACCGTCAGAATCAGGCTGCCGTCCGCCAGCCATTTCCCGATTGCCCGAAACAGGGTCTCCAGTTCCTCGTCCTCGCCGGAGCCGGGCGGTTTTTCGACTGTAATGTCCAGAATGGCAATAACCGGATCGTCCTGCGTTCCCGGATTGTCCGTGAACCGGTCGCGGATCTTGCCGACAACATTGCTGACGTCCCATGACGGCGGGCCGTTTTCGGCAAATGTGGTGACCGGTGTCGACGGGTTCAGGGTCAGGACCATGATGTTTCCGGCCTGGGTGAACAGCTCCTTGTTCTTGAGCAACCCGTCTCCGACTTCGAAATAATCGGCCGTCAGTTTGCGGTCGTCACCCTTGGTTTTGCGATCCCCCAGGGTCAGGTGCCGGTTTTCGGGGTAGCACCGCAGGGCATTCACCACCGCGCTCGACATTGCGTCCATGCCGCTGGCCAGCAGAAAGCTCTCGGCCTCGACCTCGGTGTCGTCCAGCAGGGAAACAAGCGACGGCGATTTGCGCGTCAGACCGTCGGTGGCTGCGCCCTTGATGTTCTCAGCCGTGTAGGGTTTGACCACCGACAGGACGAGATGAACCTCGTCCACAAGCAAATCGTAGAGGCGGGCCAGCCGGGGCGCGTCGTTGATTTGCGCCTGCATCAAGTCGCAGAGTTCGCCGATTTCGGAGATCGCCTCGGCCACGACGGGATTGCGCCGCACCAGGAGAGCAAAGTCTTCCTCGCCCGCATCCACCTTGACGAGCATCTTTTGCAGCCCTTCGAGCATTCCGACTGACGCAGCGGCGATATTGGCATGCGGATGTCCGGACACTATCGCCGTTTCAAGGGTTTGAACGCCGGGCGTGTGCAGAACCGCGGCGATCTTGTCGCTGTTGGAATGGTCCAAGGGCATCGGATCGACGTCGCGCAATGGGTCAAGTTGGCTTGGATGTGCTGCATTGATGATGTCGTAAGCCGAAGGAAAACCGCCGACGGAATAGAGGTGATGCTCCATATCGGTATGCTTCTTGCGCCGGATAACGCGCGCGCTGTCTTCTTCTTCGCCCTCTGGCGGCGCAGGGACAAGCGGCGGAACAAACTGTATTGCCATGATGCCGTCGCCGATGAGGTGTTTGCGCCGTTCATGTCCTCCGATCCCGGAATTGCCCCAGTTCTCGCCGTAAAGCTCGGTCATTTTGGTGATCACCGAAAGATCCGAGATGTAATAGACTTCACCCTCGACGGGCGGGTGCCCGATCTTGTCCGTGACCATGTCGTCCAGCGTAGCCTTGTGTATCGCGCCGGGCTCGTCCCGGTGATAGGCGGAGCTGTACGGGTTTTCGATACGCATCCCGGCGCGTTTTTCCGAATCGCGTTTGGTCTGGATGGTGCGCAGGCCATAGCCTTTTACCAGAGGGTGATCCGGACCCAGGGTTTCGGCCAGTTTGTTCTGCCGCACCTCGGTGACTGCAATCCGCGTCGCCTGATCGGTTGCCGCCATGCGACTGGCGCGAAAACGGGCTTCGGCCCGGCGATTGAGCGCGGCGCCAAAGTCCTCGTCAGGTGCGCGTTCGGGTGCATCCGGCTGCACGATTTCGTCGTCGTCTGGCAGCGGCGTTTCAAGCGCCAGCGGGTCGATCTCGCCGACCTGGTTGCCGCCTGCATCGCCCGGCATCCGCGATTCGACCCGGCGACGGGCCGCGATGAACATGTTGCGGATATCCGGGTCGAGCGTTTCAAGCCAGGTTTCTTCATCCATCGCATCGATTTCGCGCTGTCTGCGTTCCAGCAGGGTATCGTCCCTGAAACCGGCCTGTTCGGATATATCCGGCGCGACTCTTCCACCCGCGCGTGCACCGCGTCCGATACCCCAAGAGTTTGTCCACGCCTCGTATTTGGGGTTCATTCTGGCCTCCTGTTCATGGGCTTTGGAGCGTGTTCAGCTTGTATTCGACATGGTCCAGCGCAACCGTGAGGGGCTGGCGAACGTCCACGCTGATACCAAGCGGGTTGTTCTCGCAGCGCGCCAGTGCGGCATCGTTTTGTTTGAGATAATTGCGCGCCGTCGCCAGGCCCTTTGGCGGAACCGGATCTGCGGTACCTGACTGGTACTGCCGCGCGATGCTGTCGAGTTCAGCGGCAAGACCGCCGGGCAGTTGACTGGCCAGCTGGCCAACCAGAACCGCGACTTCGGCAAGGTCCGGGTCGCCTTGGACAAGAAGCTTTGAAATCAGCTTGGTTAATGCGCGCGAACCGGCTTCTCGCGCCTGTTCCCACGCCGTTCCGGCGGCTTTCAGACCGGCTGCGGAACGCGCTTTGTCTGCTTCCGCCCCTGTCGTGGTCGGGCCGGGGGGGAGTTCCATGACAAAGCGCGTCAGAAACTCGTGTTGCGTCGCGTTCAACAATGTCACAAGCCTCATTCTATCGCGGAAATTATGACGGGCTTGCGGGCGCATATCAAGTCTGGGCGCCAGGAATGTACAGCTTGGAGGGGCGTCCGGCTTTGGATAGTCGCCTTCGCTGACATGTCGCGGACCGCATTCGGCGGCGCCGCGATCCGGGCTTGCATGACATCGAAGGTCCAGCTTGGGTGGACAGCGAGCTGCTGTGCCAACAGCTTGCGGTTGGTCGGGTCGGCCTGTGCGCCCTTTTGACAGTTATGCGTTGATTTGGAAGGGGGACTCTCAATCTTGCGGCGTTGCGGGCTGTAAAAGGCTTTGCCTGCGATCTGTCGTTTGGAGTAGCGAATTGTGCCCACTGTTTCAAATTTAAAACTTTATACTTGAAGTAAAAAGAGGAAAGACCTACCCTTGAGCCCAAAGGACGATGCGCGCCCCCAACCGGTCAAGGAACGACGCTATGAAAATATTGTGCTTGGGAGGAGGCCCTGCCGGGCTGTACTTTGCAATCAGCATGAAGTTGCGCGATCCGTCGCATGAGGTAATGGTTTTTGAGCGCAACAAGGCCAATGACACTTTCGGCTGGGGTGTTGTGCTGTCGGATGACGCGCTGGGCCAGATGCAGGAAAATGACCCCCAGAGTACACAGGCCATCCGCGATCATTTCTCGTACTGGGACGATATTGCGGTCGAACATGACGGTGTGCGCACCGTGTCAAGCGGGCATGGGTTCGCTGGCATTGGCCGCAAGCAGATCCTGATTCTGCTTCAGCAGCGCGCCCGCGAGCTGGGGGTGAACCTGCAGTTCGAAACGACATTCAAGTCTGCCGAAGACTACCGCAAGGACTATGATCTGGTGGTTGCGGCGGATGGGATCAACTCGCTTGTGCGCAAGGAATACGAAACGGTTTTCCGACCGGATATCGACACACGGCTGTGCAAGTTCATCTGGCTTGGCACCCATCAGAAATTCGACGATGCCTTTACCTTCATCTTCGAGAAAACCGTGCATGGCTGGATGTGGGCCCATGTCTACCAGTTCGACGACAACACCGCGACCTTCATTGTCGAGTGTCTGCAGCCCACCTGGGAGGGTTGGGGCTTTGGGGATATGTCCAAGGAAGAAACCGTCGAGACCTGCCGAAGGATATTTGAAAAGTACCTGGGCGGCAACGATCTGATGTCCAACGCCGATCATTTGCGCGGCTCTGCGGTCTGGATGAACTTCCCGCGGGTGATTTGTGACACATGGTATCACGAAAACGTCGTTCTGATGGGCGATGCGGCGGCGACTGGGCATTTCTCGATCGGGTCGGGGTCGCGGCTGGCGTTTGACAGTGCCATTGCCCTGGCCAACTTTCTTCATAGCGAACCGACGATGGAAAAGGCGTTCGAGCGCTATCAGGAAGAGCGGCGGCTGGAAGTCCTGCGCCTGCAATCGGCGGCGCGTAACTCGCTTGAATGGTTCGAGGAAGTCGAAAGCTATCTCGATCAGGATCCGGTTCAGTTCAACTATAACCTGTTGACACGTTCGCAACGCATCAGTCACGAGAACCTGCGTTTGCGCGACCCTCAGTGGGTGGAAACCGCCGAACGCTGGTTCCAGACGCAGGCCGGTGTGCCCGAAGATGCGCCGGTACGGGCACCGATGTTCGCGCCGTATGCGCTGCGGGACATGACACTGAAGAACCGCATCGTAGTGTCGCCAATGGCGCAATACAAAGCCACGGATGGCTGTCCGACCGACTGGCACTTTGTGCATTATGCCGAACGCGCCAAGGGCGGAGCGGGGCTGGTCTATACGGAAATGACCTGTGTCAGCGAAACCGGACGGATCACGCCGGGCTGCCCCGGACTTTACGCGCCCGAGCATGAGGCGGCATGGGCGCGGCTGGTCGATTTCGTGCACGCCGAGACCGATGCAAAGATCTGCTCGCAGATCGGGCATTCGGGCCGCAAGGGATCGACCCAGCTGGGCTGGGAAGAAATGGACGCGCCTCTCAAGGCGGACAACTGGGAGCTGATTTCGGCCTCTGCCATTGCGTGGTCGGCCAGAAACGCCACGCCACGGGAAATCACCCGCGCGGAAATGGACGAGGTCTGTGACCAGTTCGTGGCTTCGACCGAGATGGCGGCGCGGGCGGGCTTTGACATGGTCGAATTGCATGCCGCCCACGGCTATCTGATTTCCTCTTTCATCTCTCCGCTGTCAAATGTGCGCACCGACGACTATGGAGGCAGTCTGGAAAACCGGATGCGTTACCCTGTGGAAGTCTGTGCCGCAATGCGCGCTGCCTGGCCTGCGAGCAAGCCGATGTCGGTGCGGATTTCCGCCAATGACTGGGTCGGAGAGACCGGTGTGACCCCAGAGGAGGCGGTCGAGATCGCACGCATGTTCCGCGATGCGGGGGCGGATATTATCGATGTTTCCACCGGTCAGACCAGCACCGACGCCCGTCCGGAATATGGCCGCATGTACCAGACGCCGTTCGCAAACCGGATCCGCAACGCGCTGCACATGCCGACGATGGCGGTGGGCAATATATATGAAACCGACCACGCGAATTCGATCCTGATCGCGGGGCGGGCCGATCTGGTGTGTCTGGCGCGTCCGCATCTTGCGGACCCGTATTGGACGCTGCATGCGGCGACGGCCCTGGGCGACACGGCCACACGCTGGCCCGACCCCTATCTCAGCGGCCGCGATCAGGCCTTCCGGCTGCGGGAAAAGGCGCAGGAGGCCATCCGCGTATGACACTGTCGGGGCGGCGCATATTGATCACCGGCGGTGGCTCTGGTGTGGGTGCGGATCTGGCAAAAGGCTTTGCCGGACTGGGGGCCGAGGTGATTGTTTCGGGCCGCCGCCCCGAGCCGCTGAACGGGATCGCGTCTCAGGCAGACGGGATCCGGGCCATTCCGGCGGATGTGACCTGTGAAGACGCGGTTGCGGATTTGTACGCCGCTGCCGGTCCGGTGGACATCGTGATTGCAAATGCCGGCGCCTCGAGCAGCGCACCGTTTGGCCGGACATCGCTGGCCGACTGGAATGCCATGCTGGCCGTCAACCTGACCGGTGTTTTTCTGACGCTGCGTGCGGGATTGAACCAGATGACCGGGTGGGGACGGTTGATCAGCATTGCCTCGACGGCGGGTCTGAAAGGCTACCCCTATGTCGCGCCTTATGTTGCGGCCAAACATGGCGTTGTCGGGCTGACACGCGCGCTTGCCCTGGAGGTGGCGCGCAAGGATATCACCGTGAACGCCCTTTGCCCCGGCTTTCTCGACACCGAGATGACCGAACGATCGGTTGCCAATATCGTTGCAAAAACCGGCATGAAGCCCGAGGCGGCCAGGGCGTCCCTGGCGGCGCACAACCCGCAGAAACGGCTTGTTCAACCGGCCGAGGTGACCGCCGCTGCGCGCTGGTTGTGCGGCCCCGGATCCGATGGGATCAACGGCCAGGCGATTGCCATCGCGGGGGGCGAAATATGAGCGCATCCGACGGTTTGTCGCGCCGACGTCTGAGAACATGGCTCCGGCTTCTCCGGATCGCCCGGCGCACGGAAAACCATCTGCGCGAATTTCTGCGGGTGAACTATGATACGACGCTGCCGCGGTTCGACGTTGCCGCCGCATTGTACCGTGTTGGCAAACCCGTGAAGATGAGCAAGCTCAGCCAGATGCTTTTGGTTTCCAATGGCAATGCCACAACCGTGGTGGACCGTCTGGAAAAGGACGGGTTGGTTATGCGCGAACCGAGCGCGGAGGATAAACGTGTTGTCCATGTCAGCCTGACCCAAACCGGACGTGCGTGGTTCAAAGAGCTTGCCGACGCCCACGAGGCGGAAGTCAATATGCTGTTTGCGGATCTGGGCCATGACGATCTGAGCACGATCCGGGACCTGATGCGACGTCTTAAAGGAGAAGCCGATGACAAACATGTCTGATCTAGATCCCGTTCATTTTGAGTGGAGCTGTGCAGATCGGATTGCCACGATCCGTCTGAACCGGCCTGACCGCAAGAACCCGCTCACATTTGACAGCTATGCCGAGCTTCGCGACACGTTTCGCGCCCTGGTCTATGCCGATGACGTGGACGTGGTGATCTTTGCCTCGAACGGTGGCAATTTCTGCTCGGGCGGCGATGTCCACGATATCATCGGACCGCTTGTCGCGATGGATATGAAGCAGCTTTTGAACTTTACCCGAATGACCGGCGATCTGGTCAAGGCGATGATCGGCTGCGGCAAACCCATTATCGCGGCTGTCGAGGGCGTCTGTGTCGGTGCCGGTGCGATTATCGCCATGGCGTCGGACCTGCGGCTGGCAACCCCGGATGCCAAATGTGCCTTTCTGTTTACCCGCGTCGGATTGGCGGGCTGTGACATGGGCGCATGTGCGATGCTGCCCCGGATCATCGGTCAGGGGCGCGCGGCAGAGCTGTTGTACACCGGGCGCGCAATGACTGCGGATGAGGGCGAACGCTGGGGGTTCTGGAATGCGCTTCACGGCGGCGATCAGCTGAATGCGGAGGCACGTAAACTTGCCGGACGCCTTGCGGCGGGGCCGACATTTGCCCACGGGATCACCAAGACCCAGTTGAACCAGGAATGGAACATGGGGCTTGAACAGGCCATCGAGGCCGAAGCGCAGGCGCAGGCCATCTGCATGCAAACCGGCGATTTCGAGCGCGCCTATCGCGCCTTTGTCGGCAAAGACAAGCCTGTGTTCGAGGGCAACTGATGGCCGACAAGAGCTTTCTCGACTGGCCGTTTCTGGAACCGCGTCACAAGCAACTGGGCGAAGCCCTGGACAGTTGGGCCAGCGAACATCTTGCGGGGATCGATCATGGCAACGCCGATGCTGCGTGCCGGTCTCTGGTCCGCGCAATGGGGGATGCCGGCTGGCTGAACCATACCGGCGCGGGGGAGGGTGAAACCCTGGACGTTCGCAGCCTGTGTCTGACTCGTGAAACGCTGGCGCGGCACGACGGGCTGGCGGATTTCGCCTTTGCAATGCAGGGGCTGGGAACCGGGGCGATTTCGCTTTTTGGCACCCCGACGCAAAAGGCCGAATGGTTGCCCCTGACCCGGTCGGGGCAAGCGATTTCCGCCTTTGCCCTGACTGAACCGCAATCGGGGTCGGATGTTGCGAACTCGACCATGACGGCGACGCGCGATGGCGATGACTATGTTCTGAACGGTGAAAAGACCTGGATTTCCAACGGTGGCATTGCCGATGTCTACACGCTGTTTGCCCGCACGGGCGAAGCACCGGGGGCGCGGGGGCTTTCGGCCTTCATCCTCCCGGCGGGCTTGCCCGGATTTGAAGTGGCTGAACGGCTGGAAACCATCGCGCCGCATCCGTTGGCAACGTTGCGCTTCGCCGACTGCCGTATTCCGGCAACCGCGCTGTTGGGCCATCCCGGCGATGGCTTTAAGATCGCGATGTCGGTGCTGGATGTGTTCCGCTCCACCGTTGCGGCCGCCGCTCTTGGCTTTGCCCGGCGCGCGCTGGACGAGGCGCTTGCGCGAACGGGCGCGCGGCAGGTGCAAGGGGCACCGCTGTTCGATTTGCAGCTGGTTCAAGGTCATATCGCAGACATGGCGCTTGATGTGGATGCAAGTGCATTGCTTGTCTACCGGGCGGCCTGGACCAAGGACAGCGGGGCGCCGAGGATCACCCGCGAGGCCGCCATGGCAAAGCTGTTTGCCACGGATCGGGCGCAACAGATCATCGACAAGGCGGTTCAATTGCACGGTGGCGACGGTGTGAGGTCCGGCGAAACCGTCGAGAAACTGTACCGTGAAATCCGGGCCTTGCGCATTTACGAAGGGGCCTCGGATGTGCAGCGGGTGATTATTGCCCGACAAGCGATGGCCGATTTTCAGGGAAGCAGATAGATGTTGGGACCAAGCGCACATATCGACACGTTTTCGCGTGATGGACTGCCGCCGCAGGACCAATGGCCCGACTTCCTGCTGGACGGGTTCGACTATCCCGAATACCTCAATGCCGGGGTCGAACTGACCGATGTGATGGTAACAAAGGGATTTGGCGACCACACGGCCCTGATCGGCAATGGTCGACAACGCACCTATAAGGAACTGACGGACTGGACCAACAGGCTGGCCCACGCACTGGTTCAGGACCTGGGCGTGATGCCCGGAAACCGTGTCCTTATTCGCTCGGCCAACAACCCGGCGATGGTTGCCTGCTGGCTGGCCGCCACCAAGGCCGGTGCGGTTGTTGTCAATACAATGCCGATGCTGCGATCCGGGGAACTGGCACAGATCGTCGATAAGGCAGAAATTACCCATGCCCTGTGCGACACGCGGCTGATGGACGAAATGGCGTCCTGCGCGAAGAAAAGCAAATATCTCAAGACCGTTGTGGGCTTCGACGGCACGTCAAACCACGATGCCGAGCTGGACCGTTTGGCCCTGCAAAAGCCGGTCGGGTTCGAGGCCGTGAAAACCGGGCGGGACGACGTCGCGCTGTTGGGTTTTACATCGGGAACGACCGGGGACCCAAAGGCGACGATGCATTTTCACCGTG
Source organism: Sedimentitalea nanhaiensis DSM 24252 (assembly GCF_000473225.1). Classification (GTDB taxonomy): domain Bacteria; phylum Pseudomonadota; class Alphaproteobacteria; order Rhodobacterales; family Rhodobacteraceae; genus Sedimentitalea; species Sedimentitalea nanhaiensis. Next base: position 2,133,566 of record NZ_KI421509.1, on the reverse strand, counting down.
ACCTGATGATCATCGCGGATGGCTATGGCCGCGAGGTGCTGAAGGTCACGCCCGAAGACGTGTTTGTCGGCTCGCCGCCGCTGGCATTCACCTTTGGACTGGGCGGGCTCGCCGTGTTCCCGCTGCGATTTGGGGCGACGGCGACTTTGCTGGAAAACGCGTCGCCCCCCAATATGATCGAACTGATCGAAACCTATAAGGCGACGGTCTGTTTCACCGCCCCCACCGCCTATCGGGTCATGCTGAATGCGATGGAGGACGGTGCCGATCTGTCCAGTTTGCGGGCGGCTGTTTCTGCGGGCGAGACCTTGCCCGCCCCGATCTATGACGAATGGCAGGCGAAAACCGGCAAGCCGATGCTCGACGGTATCGGGGCGACGGAAATGCTGCATATCTTTGTCACCAACCGGTTTGAAGATGCGCGCCCCAACTGCACCGGGCGGCCGGTCACCGGCTACGAGGCCCGGACCGTCGATGACAACATGCAAGATGTGCCTGCCGGCGATATCGGCAGGCTGGCGGTACGCGGTCCCACCGGTTGCCGGTATCTTAACGACAATCGGCAGAAGAAATATGTGCGCGATGGCTGGAACATCACCGGCGACAGCTTTGTGCGCGACGAGGAGGGCTATTTTCATTTTGCGGCCCGCAACGACGATATGATCGTTTCTTCCGGCTACAACATTGCCGCTCCCGAAGTCGAGGCGGCGCTGCTGTCCCATGCGGCAGTTGACGAGTGCGCCGTGGTGGGCGCACCCGATGAGCAGCGGGGCAATATCGTCGAGGCCCATGTGGTGCTGGCAACGGGATTTGCAGCCTCTGAAAATGTGCGCAAGATGTTGCAGGACCACGTCAAGGCGATGATCGCACCCTACAAATACCCCCGGTCGGTTCGGTTTCACAGCGCATTGCCCAAAACCGCCACCGGCAAGATCCAGCGGTTCGTTCTGCGCGAGTTGAACAAGTGACGATCGCGAACGCAGACCGTGAAGCGTCGCCCAGAGATCCGTTCGGAATTCTTTTTGACACGTGGTTCTTTCGACCTTTTCTTGAAACGATCCGTTCCTGTTCGGGATAATGACGGTAACTATGTGAACGACAGTTTGCTCGATACTGAGGGACGGCAAAAAAACTCAGACACCGCTGACGTTAGGGGACGTCTGAATAAACCAGAACCAACGGAGGAAAATATGAAGCTCAGATCAATTCTTGCGGCCGCTTCACTTGCGGCAATGGCCACCGGTGCCCAGGCAGAAGGCGTGAAGGTTGGTATGATCACCACACTTTCGGGCGGTGGGGCCGGTCTTGGCGTCGACGTTCGCGACGGCTTTATGCTGGCGGTTGCCCAATCAGGGCGTGACGATATCGAAGTTGTCATCGAAGACGATCAGCGCAAGCCCGATGTCGCGGTGCAACTGGCAGATAAAATGATCCAGTCGGAAAAGGTGGATGTCCTGACCGGAATCATCTGGTCGAACCTAGCGATGGCCGTTGTGCCCGGCGCGGTTGCTCAGGGCGTATTCTATCTTTCGCCCAATGCGGGCCCTTCGCCTTTGGCCGGTGCCGGGTGCCATGAAAACTATTTCAATGTGGCCTGGCAGAATGACAACCTGCACGAAGCCGCAGGTGCCTATGCCAACACCGCGGGCTATTCGAACATCTTCATTCTGGCACCGAACTACCCTGCGGGGACGGACGCGCTGAACGGGTTCAAGAGGATGTATGAAGGTGAGCTTTCCGGCGAGACCTATACCAAGCTCGGCCAGACGGACTATGCTGCGGAAATCGCCCAGATCCGCGCCAGCGGTGCAGACAGCGTGTTCTTTTTCCTGCCCGGCGGCATGGGGATTTCCTTTCTCAAGCAATATGCCGATTCAGGTGTGGACCTGCCCATTATCGGTCCGGCGTTCAGCTTTGATCAGGGTATTCTTCAGGCCGTCGGCGCGGCTGCTCTGGGCGTAAAGAACACGTCCCAGTGGAGCAAAGACCTCGATAACGAGGCAAATGTCGCTTTTGTCGAGAGCTTTCAGGCAGAGTATGGGCGGCTACCGTCGCTTTACGCCAGCCAGGGCTTTGACACGGCAAACCTGATGATCAGTGCTGTCGAAGCGGCCGATGTGAACGACAAGGATGCGTTCCGTGCCGCACTCGAGGCTGCTGATTTTGCCAGCACGCGCGGCGATTTTGCTTTTTCGACAAACCACCACCCGGTCCAGGATTACTATGTGCGCGAAGTGATCCAGGAAGGTGACGTGTTCACCAACAAGATTGTCGGCACTGCACTTACCGACCACGCGGATGCCTATGTGAGCGAATGCGCGATGTAAGCTGAGCACCTCTGGCTCTCTTTGCGGGGGCCGGATAACCGGACCGGAACGCCCCATGTCGCTAATTCTTTTCATCGAACAAGCCCTTAATGGCCTTCAGTACGGCGTCATGCTGTTTCTGATGGCCGCGGGGCTGACGCTTGTTTTTGGCGTCATGGGGCTGATCAATCTTGCCCACGGATCGCTTTACATGATCGGTGCCTTTGCCGCCGCTGCTGTGGCGGGGGCAACGGGATCATTCCTGCTGGCCCTTGTTGCCAGTCTTGTTTGTGCTGCCTTTGCGGGTGTTCTGGTCGAGTTTTTCGTTATTCGAAGACTGTATGACCGCGACCACCTCGATCAGGTGCTGGCGACATTCGCCTTGATCCTGATTTTCTCCGAAGGCACCCGCTGGATTTTCGGGTCGTTCCCGTTGTTTCTGGACAAACCAGACTGGCTGTCGGGAACGGTGATGCTGCCATTTGGCATCGAGTATTCGCTGTATCGCCTTTGGATCATTCTTGTCGGGCTTTTGGTGGCTGCGGGTTTGTTCTGGATGATTGGGCGGACCCGGATCGGTATCCGTATCCGTGCCGGTGAAAACGACCGTGAAATGATTGCGGCGCTAGGTGTGAATATTTCATTGCTGTACACGTTTGTGTTCGCGCTTGGCGCGGCACTCGCCGGGCTCGCGGGGGCGTTGATCGGGGCGATCCAGTCGGTGCAGGTCGGCATGGGAGAGCCGGTTCTGATCCTGGCGTTTGTCGTTATTGTCATTGGTGGCATCGGGTCGATCAAGGGCGCTCTTGTCGGTGCGATTCTGGTCGGGTTGACCGATACGCTGGGACGCAGTTTTTTGCCGTCATTCTTCGGACTGTTTCTTGAGCCGTCATCGGCGATGTCAATTGGCGCCTCCCTTTCCTCGATGTCGATATATCTGCTGATGATTGGCGTCCTGTTGTTCCGGCCCAAGGGCCTGTTTGGAGGCATCTGAAATGCGCAAGGAATTCTTTTTGAACGCAGCGCTTCTTGGGGTGCTGCTGGCTTTCCCGCTGTGGGCCTGGTCCGTGGATGAGCCATATCTGATCACGCTGGCAACGCGGGCTATCGTCTTTGCAATCGCGGGCATCGGGTTGAATTTTGCCCTGGGGTTTGGTGGGCTGGTCAGCTTGGGACACGCGGCATTTTTTGGTCTCGGAGGTTATGTGATGGGTGTTCTGGCCTTCCATGCGCAGACCTATACACCGGTGATGGGTTGGCCCTTGGTGATCAATGGAACCAAGTCGATGCCGACCATCTGGCTGATCGCGATCGCCCTCTCGGCTCTTCTGGCTGTCGGGATCGGAGCATTGTCGCTGCGCACATCCGGTGTCTATTTCATCATGATCACACTGGCATTTGCGCAGATGCTTTACTACTTTACGATTTCCTGGCCCACCTATGGCGGCGAGGACGGCCTGTCGATCTATGTGCGCAACGGGTTTCCGGGGCTCAACACCATGGACCCGATCCAGTTCTTCGCGATCTGCTACGCCATATTGTTGATCGTTCTCGCCTTTGTCTTTGCCGCTTCGCGTTCGCCGTTCGGGCTGGCGCTGGGGGCCTCGCGCCAGAACGAGGAGCGGATTCAGGCGGTTGGCCAGGTCCCGTTTCGCCTGTACCTGACCGCATTCGCGATTTCCGGGGCCATCACCGGGCTTGCGGGTGCGCTGTTTGCCGATCTCAACCGGTTCATCAGCCCAACGATGTTCTCGTGGCAAACCTCGGGAGAAATCATGATTTTCGTCATTCTTGGCGGTGTCGGGCGCGTGTTCGGGCCCGTTGCCGGCGCGGTGCTGTTTATTCTGCTCGAGCACACGCTGGGAGGCCTGAGCGAGTTCTGGCACATCTATCTGGGGGCGATTCTGCTGGGGGTCGTGCTGTTCGCACGAGGTGGGCTGTACGGGATGGTCGCAGGGCGCGAGGTTGCCCATGACTGAGCCAATTCTTGATATTCGCGGCATCAGCAAAAGCTTTGGGGCCTTGCGGGCGAGCAACAATATCAACATCGATCTTCGCGCTGGCGAGATCCATGCTCTCATCGGGCCGAACGGCGCGGGAAAATCGACTCTGATCAAACAGATCGCCGGTGGATTGCGGCCCGATACCGGCAGCGTTCATTTTGACGGCCAGGATATCACGGCACTTTCCACGGCGGCGCGTGCGCGGCTGGGGATGGGGCGGACCTTTCAGATTTCGTCGCTGGCGATGGAATACACCGTGCTTCAGAATGCTGTGCTTGGGGCGCTTGGCCATCGGGGGGATGTCTTTCGCTTTTTCCGCCCGGTCATGAAAGACGCCGGTCTTTTGGCGACGGCAAGGGCGTCTCTTGAGCAGGTTGGCCTTGAGGAGTTTCACGATGCGCGCGTGTCTGAACTGTCGCATGGTCAACGCCGTCAACTCGAGGTTGCGGTGGCCCTGACCTTGTCGCCAAAGGTTTTCCTGATGGACGAACCGATGGCCGGGCTTGGCGCCGAGGGATCGCACCGGTTGATGGGTTTCCTTGATCAACTCAGACACAAGGCGCCGATCCTGCTGGTGGAACACGATATGGATGCCGTTTTTACACTGGCCGACCGGATCAGTGTGCTGGTCTATGGCGGAATTATCGCCACGGGACCGGTGGAGGACATCAGAGGCAACCCGATTGTCCAAAGCGCCTATCTGGGCGAGGAGACAGCGGCATGAGCCTGTTGAAACTCTCCAATATTTCGGCCTTTTACGGCGCCAGCCAGGCCCTGTTCGATGTCCATCTCAGCCTTGAGGACGGTCAGGTTCTTGCCATGATGGGACGCAACGGAATGGGGAAATCGACCACGATAAAGGTGATCTGCCGATTGCTGAAGCATCGCGGCGGCACGACTATGTTTGGGGGGCGGGACATCAAGCGCTTGCCAGCTCACAAGGTCGCCCGGTTGGGGATCGGCCTGGTTCCGGAAGGGCGGCGCTGTTTCACCAATCTGACCGTGCATGAAAATCTGATCGTCGCGGCGCAGCCCGGAGAATGGGATTTCAGTGCAATTGCAACGTTGTTTCCAAGGCTTGAGGAACGCAAGGATCAACTGTCCCACTCGTTGTCCGGCGGTGAACAGCAAATGCTTGCCATTGGCCGCGCGTTGATGACCAACCCGCGCCTGCTGATCCTGGACGAGGCCACCGAAGGGCTTGCCCCTGTGGTCCGCAACGAAATCTGGGACGCGATCGCGCGCCTAAAGACGCAGACGGGCATGGCCATCCTGGTGATCGACAAATCCATCAAAGAGCTCGCACGGGTCGCAGACACCGCCGTGATCCTGGAAAAGGGCCGCTCTGTCTGGCACGGCGCATTCACCGAGCTTACGCCCGACATCACCGACCGGTATCTGGGCGTCTGACCAAATGAGCTATGTCTTTCCGCAGAAAATCCTTTTCAAACATTGCGACCCGGCCGGTATCGTGTTTTACCCGCGATATTTCGAAATTATCAATGACTGCGTCGAGGCGTTTTTCGACGATGTCGTTGGCCTGCCTTTCGAGCAGTTGCACGGGTATGGCGGTGTTCCGACCGCCGAAATACGAACGACGTTCAAGGCACCAAGCCGTCATGGCGACCGGATCGTATTGGTCCTTGATTGCCTGAAGGTCGGACGCAGCAGTCTGGATCTGTCCATCGTTGCATCCCAGGGGGACGAGGTGAGGTTCATATCTCACTCGACACTGGTGTTGGTGAATGACGAAGGCAGGCCAACACACTGGCCTGACACCGTAAAGGCAAAACTGATACAACAAATGAAAGGAGCCGAATGATGGCAAACAGCATTATTCAGCCTGAAGGATGGACCGACGCCAAGGGCTACGCGAATGGCGTTCTGGCCAAAGATGGCACGCTTTATGTCGGAGGCCAGATCGGCTGGGATGAAACCCAGACGTTTCAGTCCAGCGATTTTATCGGCCAGATGGAACAGGCCCTTACCAATATCCTGGCTGTCGTCAAAAGCGCCGGTGGCGAAGCCGCTGACATTGTGCGGCTGACCTGGTACGTGACCGACAAGAAGGAATACCTCGCGCGCCAACGTGAAGTCGGTGAAGTTTACCGCCGGATTCTCGGGCGGCACTTCCCGGCCATGACAATGGTTGTCGTCAGTGCGCTGATCGAGGATGAAGCCCTGATTGAAATCGAAGCGACCGCCGTTCTGGGCGCAGCCGGTTCGTGAACGGGGCGATATCTGCAATGACATGCAGCAGGCAAAGGGCGGTTCCGTAGCGCGGTGTCCGCAGTCCGCACAGAGGTCCTCGCGACGGTTGCGATAAAGAAGGTCGGTGCGGCGCCTATCGGGCCGGCGATGACAGTCGATACCGGCGCGCGCGACAAAGTCCGGGGATGAACCGCTCACGGGCGGGATCTATTATCGGTACAGCAAAGCCCAAATCCGATCACGATGGCGCATCCGCTGCGGAGCTGTAATCAACCGCTGATATGCGCCCTGTCCAACCCCAGGATGGAAGGTCGTCGCAAAAACTGATGGCGTGCAGGAAATTTCTCCGCCACGAAAAAGGGCCGCGCGAGGCGACCCTTTGACTTATTCTATTTCGTGTCTCAATCAGCCGTTGACGCTGTCCTTGAGGGCCTTGGCAATGGTCATTTTGACCACCTTGTCGGCTTCCTTCTTGAACTGCTCGCCAGTGGCCGGGTTGCGGACCATGCGCTCGGGGCGCTCGCGGCAATAGATCTTGCCGACGCCCGGCAGGGTAACGGCACCGCCGCCGGCGACTTCACGGGTGATCAGCCCGGTGATCGCATCCAGCGCCGCGCCGGCTGCTTTCTTGTCGGTGCCCATGTCCTCGGCCAGTGCGGCGACGAGTTGGGTTTTGGTCATTGGTTTTGACATTGTTTTTAGTCTCCTTCGTCTGCCCGATTTCTAGGGCCTCATGCCGCATATTTAACGGTATATGGTGTATGAACACAACGAATAGTGGTAACTGACAAGCCCAAATATGTGCTTTTTCGCGGTTTTCGGTCGATTGTGGCGAATCAGAGAAAGGCGGTTTCGTCAAATGACCGCAATTTTCGGCTGTGCAGCCGTTCCAGAGGCATGGTGCGCAGGGTTTCCATGGCGCGGATTCCGATGTTCAGATGGCGCGAAACCTGGGTATTATAGAACTCGGACGCCATGCCGGGCAGCTTCAATTCGCCATGCAGGGGCTTGTCGGAGACGCAGAGCAGGGTGCCGTAGGGCACGCGGAACCGATAGCCATTGGCGGCAATGGTGGCGCTTTCCATGTCCAACGCGATGGCCCGCGATTGCGACAGGCGCTGCACCGGGCCGGACTGGTCGCGCAATTCCCAGTTGCGGTTGTCGATGGTGGCGACGGTGCCGGTGCGCATGATGCGTTTGAGGTCATAGCCTTCGAGTCGCGACACCTCGGCCACCGCCTGTTCCAGCGCAATCTGGATTTCTGCCAGTGCCGGGATCGGGGTCCAGATCGGCAGGTCGTCATCCAGGACGTGGTCTTCGCGCAGATAGGCATGGGCCAGCACGAAATCGCCCAGAGCCTGTGAATTGCGCAGCCCGGCGCAGTGCCCGACCATCAGCCAGGCATGGGGCCGCAGCACGGCGATATGATCGGTTGCCGTCTTGGCATTGCTGGGGCCGACGCCGATATTGACCAGGGTAATGCCCGATCCGTCGGCACGTTTGAGATGATAGGTCGGCATCTGCGGCAGCTTAAGCGGTTGCCGGATGGAGGTGTCGGGATCGGTGATCTCGACATTTCCGGTGCTGACAAAGCTGGTATAGCCGCTGTCCTTGTCCGCCAGCACCGAGCGGGCATAGGTTTCGAATTCCGAGACATAGATCTGGTAGTTGGTGAACAGCACGTGGTTTTGGAAATGCTCGGCATCGGTGGCGGTGTAATGCGCCAGCCGCGCCAGCGAGTAATCCACCCGCTGCGCGGTAAACAGCGACAGCGGGCCGGTGCCGTTGGGGGCCACATAGGTGCCGTTGACGATGTCGTCATTGGTGGTGGCCAGGTCCGGCACGTCAAAGATGTCACGCAGGGTGAAATCGGTCGCGCCCTCTTGCGGCACGGTCAGGCTGGGGTTCTGGGCCACGGCGAAATGCACCGGGATCGGGGTGTCCGATGCCCCGATTGTCACCGGCAACCCGTGATTTTTGATCAGCAAGCCGATCTGTTGCGTCAGGTAAGAACTGAACAGATCGGGCCGGGTGACGGTGGTGGCATAGGTGCCGGGGGCGGCGATATGGCCAAAGCTGAGCCGGGTGTCCACATGGGCGTAGCTGGAGGTGGTCATGCGGATTTCCGGATAGAAGGCCCGGATCCGCCGGTCCGGCGCACCGGATTGCATGACCTCGATGAACCGGTCGCACAGGTAGCCAACCGCCTGGCTGTACAGATCCTGCAAGCGGGCCACCGCCAGAACCGGATCGGTGAACTGTTCCGGGGCGGTCACGTCGGGGGTCAGGGTGTCTTTCATGTCTGGGGGTCCAGTACCGGAATTCTTTCAAAGGTTCGTACGTCCACAAGACCCAGGTCCGAGATCCGCAGCTCTGGGATCACGACCAGCGCCAGCAAAGAATGTTGCATGTATGCGTTGTTCAGGGTGCAGCCGCAATCGCGCATGGCTTGCATCATGCGCTCTGCGCTGGCGGCGACCTCGGCGGCCGGGCGGTCCGACATCAGCCCGGCGATGGGTAACTCGACCAGCGCCAGTTCGGTGCCGTCGCGAAACAGGGTGATGCCGCCGCCGACCTCGGCCAGCCGGTTTGCGGCCAGCGCCATCTGATCGCGGTCGGTGCCGACCACGATCATGTGGTGGCTGTCATGGGCCACGGTCGAAGCCATGGCCATCGCGCCGTCATAGCCAAAGCCCGAGACAAAGGCGTTGGTGACCCCGCCGGTGGCGCGGTGGCGTTCCACAAGTGCGATCTGGCAGGTGTCGCCGTCGCCTTGCACCAGCCCGTCGCGCACCGGCAAGTCGGCCCTGAGCGCCTTGGTCGGGGCCTGGTTCTCGACCACGCCGATGACGTTGGCGGTGACGCTGTTGGCGCCCGCGGGCGCGGCAATCTCGAAGTCTGTCGCATCGAGTGCATGGCCCAGATGCACGGTGTTGCGCGCGGTGTCGGGCCAGTCGTAGTGCGGACACTCGATCAGGCATTCACCGTTTTGCGCCACAATCTGCCCGCGTCCGATCACGGTTTCGATCGGCAGGTCATGCAGGTCCGAGGACAGGATCACATCCGCGCGCCGCCCCGGGGTGAGCGATCCGATTTCGCGCTCCAGCCCGAAATGGGTGGCGGTGTTGATCGTTGCCATTTGCAGCGCGATCAGCGGATCGCACCCACAGGCGATGGCGTGACGCACCACCCGGTTCATATGGCCTTCGTTGACCAGCGTGCCGGAGTGGCAATCGTCGGTGCACAGGATGAAATTGCGCGGGTCCAGCCCTTGTTCGGTCACGGCGGTAATCTGCTTTTCCACGTCATACCAGGCACTGCCCAGTCGCATCATCGAACGCATGCCCTGACGGACGCGGGCAATCGCGTCGGACACGCTGGTGCCTTCGTGGTCATCCGCAGGTCCACCGGCGACATAGGCGGCAAAATCCGGACCCAGATCGGGGCTGGCATAATGGCCGCCCACGGTCTTGTTTGCGCGTTGGGTGGCGGCGATTTCGGCCAGCATTTTGGGGTCCGCATTGGCGACACCGGGAAAATTCATCATCTCGCCCAGACCGATGATGCCGGGCCACCCCATCGCCTCGGCCACGTCCTCGGGCGAAATTTCAAAACCGGTGGTTTCCAGCCCCGGCGCACTGGGCGCGCAAGAGGGCATTTGGGTGAAGATGTTGACCGGCTGAATCAGCGCCTCGTCATGCATCATCCGCACCCCTGCGAGACCCAGCACATTGGCGATTTCGTGCGGGTCGGTGAACATGGACGTGGTGCCATGGGGGATCACCGCGCGGGCGAATTCCGCCGGGGTCAGCATGCCGCTTTCGATATGCATATGGGCGTCGCACAGGCCAGGTAGCATGTACCGCCCCTGTGCCTCGATCACCTGGGTGTCGGGGCCGATCTGTGCGCGTGCATCTGGCACCACACAGGCAATGCGGCCCCTGGTAATGGCGATGTCATACCCGGGCAGGGTTTCGCGAGAATGGACATTGACCCAGATGCCACCGCGAACGACCATGTCGGCGGGGGCGCGACCGGCGGCAACGGCGATCAAATGGGCGGCAGCGTCGGGCCAGCTGGCAAGGGGTGTTTGTGTCATGGAGCAATTGTCCTGAATGCAAAGGCGGGTGCAACCCCCTGAACCGCTTGCCAGAGGCAGGGAATTGCGAAAGGCTGCGACGCATGGACTATGAAACGATCAAAGCCGACGCTTTTGGCCGAAGCCTGTCAGGGATCGGGCTGAACCTGCTGGTGCGCGATGTGCCTGCGCAATGCGCATTTCTGCATGCCGTATTCGGCATGACATCGCATCGGGTCACAGCGGATTTTGCCATTGTCACCTATGGCACGCAGGTGTTTCAGCTGCACAGCGATGGCACGTATCATTCCAATCCGCTGTTGGGTCTGGTGCCGGAAAGCCCGCCGCGTGGCGGGGGCGTCGAGATACGACTGTATGAGACGGACCCCGACAAGGCCGCCGGGCTGGCGGACAAGGCGGGTGGAACGATACTGCAGGCACCGACCGACAAACCGCATGGCCTGCGCGAAACCTATATCCTGTGTGAAAACGGCTATGCCTGGGTGCCAAGCCGACCCTTGTGATGTGCCGCCATTTCAGCGCGCAGCCACGAGGCAAAGGCCACGGTGCCGGGTGAATGTTCGGCCTGCGGAGACAGGATCAGGTAATAGGCTTCCTGCATCGGGGCGCGGTGGTCGAACGGAGCCACCAATTGCCCGGCATCGATCAGGCCCCCGGCAATTGCGTCATGCGCCAGCGCCAGCCCGCCGCCGGACAGGGCGACGGACAGGGACAGGCTGAATGTGGTGGCATAGGTCACAGGCGGATCGGGCCATGTCAGCGACTGATCCTCGGCCCAGGCAGCCCAGTTGCACAACAGATTCGAGCAATCGTACAGCGGCTGCATTGCCAGATCGTTCAGAGTGACCGGATAGCCAGGGGCACAGACCGGGTAGTAATGGTCGCTACGCAGCAGTTCGGCGCGCACCGTATCGGCGGGGCGCAGAGAAAACCGGATTTCCACATCGACACCGTCCGCCATGCCGCGCGGCTCCCACAGGTCGGTCGAGATGTTCAGTTGAACTTCGGGGTGAACGGTGCGGAACCGGGCCAGACGCGGTGCCAGCCAATGTACCGCAAAGGTCAGGTTGGATTGCACCTGTACCACGTCCTGGTCGGTTCCGGTGACCGCGCGGGTGCCGCGCACCAGGGTGCGAAAGGCGTCGCGCACCACGGGCAGATAGGTCATCCCGGCCTCGGTCAGTTCCAGTGCGCGGGGGCGGCGATGAAACAGCGGGCGGCCCAGATAGCTTTCCAGCGATTTGATCTGCTGGCTGACCGCGCTTTGCGTCATGTTCAGATCGCGTGCGGCACCGGTGAACGACAGGTGGCGGGCTGCGGCTTCAAACGTGCGCAACCAGCCCAGCGGGGGGAGGGGGGCTTGCATGCCATAAATCTGCCATAAGTCAGGCTAATGGGAAAGGTCGGAATTATTCGTTCGCAAAGAACCGCCTGCACAGGCACAGTTCGCTACAAAATCAGGAGGCTGAAATGGCTGGCACGGAATTGCGCCGCAACATGGATCACTGGCAGGACCGCGTGGATCTGGCGGCGGCGTTTCGCTGGACCGCACGGCTGAACATGCACGAAGGCGTATCGAACCATTTTTCGCTGGTGGTCAATGACGAAGGCACGCGGTTTCTGATGAACCGCAATCAGGTGCATTTCAGCCGCATCAAAGCCAGCGAACTGTTGGAACTGGATGCTACCGATCCCGCCCCGCTGAGCGGACCGGACGTGCCGGATGCCACTGCCTGGGGGCTGCACAGCGCCATTCATCGCCATTGCCCGCATGCGCGCTGTGCGATGCATGTGCATTCGATCCATGCCACGGTGTTGGCCAGCCTGGCCGACAGCCGCCTGCCACCAATCGATCAGAACTGTGCCACCTTTTTTGACCGCTACGTCATTGACGATAACTATGGTGGGTTGGCGTTCGAGCAAGAGGGCGAACGCTGTGCCGGACTGTTCGCGGATCCACGCCATAAGGTGATGATCATGGGTAATCATGGCATCCTGGTGATCGGCGAAAATGTCGCGGACACGTTCAATCGGATGTACTTTTTTGAGCGTGCCGCCGAGACCTATATCCGCGCGCTGCAAACCGGTCAGCCGTTGCGCATGCTACCCGATGACGTTGCCGAAACGACCGCGCGTGAACTGGAAGATTACCCCGAACAGGCAGAGCGGCACCTGGCAGAACTCAAGGCAATTCTGGATGACGAAGGCAACAGTTACGCCCAGTAAGCCAAGTCTGCGCACTTACCTTACCCTTTGACAGAAAGACCCGTCGCTATGCAATACGGCCTGACCGAAGAACAGGAGATGATCGTCTCCACCGTCCGCAGCTTTGTGGAAAAGGAAATCTATCCGCACGAGGATCTGGTCGAACGCACCGGAGAGGTGCCTGCCGAAATCGCGGATGAGATCAAGCGCAAGACGATCGCGTTGGGGTTCTATGCCTGCAATTTCCCTGAAAGCGTGGGCTGCGCCGGGTTGAACCATATGGAATTCGCCCTGGTCGAGCGCGAATTGGGGCGCGGATCGATGGCGTTGAACCATTTCTTTGGCCGTCCGCAAAACATCCTGATGGCGTGCCAGGGCGAACAGGTCGATCGATATCTGATGCCGGCGGTGCGGGGCGAGCGGATGGATGCGCTGGCGATGACCGAACCGGGGGCGGGATCGGACGTACGCGGAATGAAATGCGCCGCACGGCGTGAGGGTGGCGACTGGGTCGTCAATGGCACCAAGCATTTCATTTCCGGAGCCGAGCACGCGGATTTCATCATCGTTTTCATCGCCACGGGTGAAGATCAAACCCCAAAGGGGCCGAAAAAGCGTATCACTGCTTTTCTGGTGGATCGCGGCACGCCGGGGTTTACCGTCCGGGACGGCTATAAATCGGTCAGCCATCGCGGTTACAAGAACACGATCCTGGAATTCGACGATTGCCGCCTGTCCGATGCGCAGGTGCTGGGCGAAGTCGATGGCGGGTTTGCGGTGATGAATACCTGGCTTTATGCCACCCGGATCACCGTGGCCGCCATGTCGGTGGGCCGGGCGCGGCGGGCTTTCGATTATGCGCTGGACTATGCGGCGACCCGTGAACAGTTTGGGCAGAAGATCGGTAAATTTCAGGGAGTCAGCTTTCAGATTGCCGATATGATCACTGAAATCGATGCCGCCGATCTGTTGACGCTAGCCGCAGCCGACCGGTTGGACAAGGGGTTGCCCGCCAATCGCGAAATCGCCAGTGCCAAGCTCTATGCCAGCGAGATGCTGGCACGGGTGACCGATGCGGCGATTCAGGTTCATGGCGGCATGGGGTTGATGGATGACTATCCGTTAGAGCGATTCTGGCGCGACGCAAGGGTGGAGCGGATATGGGACGGAACCAGCGAAATCCAGCGCCACATTATCAGCCGTGACCTTTTGCGGGGCCGGGGCGCGTGATCCGGTTTCGAATGGGCTGCGCCCATCCGACCGAGGCGAGGGGCCAGCCCCTCGCGCTCCCCGGGATATTTGGGGCAAGAGGAAAAGGGGGCAGGATGTCACCCGCCCCCAGCGGAAAAGAAAAAATCTCTTCCCCTTGCACGGTCATCGGCGTCCCCGCCTGTACCGTAGTGCTTTTGTTGCGTTCCAAGATTAAGAAATCGTGTCTTCCTCTTGCTTTAAATATCCCCGCCGGAGGCTCCCGACATCTACGTCCTTCGCGAGGGATTGCGTAATGCGTGATCTGGCCCGTTTACTTAATCCACACAGCATTGCCGTGATCGGTGGAGGTGCCTGGTGCGCGTCGATCATGCAGGCTGCGGACCGCATCGGGTTTTCTGGCGAGATTTTTCCGGTACATCCCGAAGGCAAAAACATTTCAGGCAGGAAGGCCCTGCGACGGCTTGAAGATTGGCCGGAACCGATTGATGCGGCGTTTGTCGGTATCAACCGGCATGGGACTATCGCGGCGATTGAGACCCTGTCCGGGTTGAATGCGGGCGGTGCGGTGTGCTTTGCCTCGGGGTTCACCGAGGCGACGGCAGAAGATGCCGGTGGAGCGGATCTGCAAGCCCAGCTGGTGTGGGCAGCAGGCCGGATGCCGATTCTGGGACCCAATTGCTATGGCTTCATCAACGCGCTGGACCGGGTCGCGATCTGGCCGGATCAGCATGGCATGCAGCCGGTGGATCGCGGGGTAGCGATTCTGTCCCAGTCTTCGAACATTGCCATCAACCTGACGATGCAGAAACGCGGCCTGCCGATTGCCTATATGGTGACCTGCGGGAACATGGCGCAGGTCGGACAGGCTGAACTGGCGGCGGCACTACTGGATGACACCCGCGTGACCGCCATCGGGCTGCATGTCGAAGGGTTCGGCGACCTGCGGGCCTGGGAGGCATTGGCGCAGAAAGCAAATACGCGCGGAGTTCCACTGGTGGCGCTCAAGGTTGGGCGCAGCGAACAGGCCCGCCAGGCGACCGTGTCGCATACGGCGTCTTTGGCGGGAAGCGATGCCGGGGCGCAGGCGTTTCTGGATCGGTTGGGCATTGCCCGGTTGCACGGGTTACCCGAGTTTCTGGAAACGCTGAAACTGTTGCATTGTACCGGGCGGCTGGGCGGCAACCGAATTGCATCGATCAGCTGTTCAGGGGGCGAAGCGAGTCTTGTGGCGGACATGGCAACCACAAGAGCGCTGTCCTTGCCGCCACTGGATGCGGGGCAAAAGGAGACTCTGCGGCACACCCTCGGGCCGATGGTGGCCTTGGCCAACCCGTTGGATTACCACACGTACGTTTGGCGGGATGCGGACGCCATGGCGCAGGCTTGGGCCGGGATGACGGGCGGAGATATCGACCTGACCCTCAGTATTGTCGACTATCCGCACACGGACGCGACGGATTGGGACTGTGCCACGCAGGCCGCAATCCAGGTGCGCCGGGACACTGGCCGCCCCTTTGCTGTTGTCGCGACCCTGCCCGAATTGATGCCCGAGCCGGTGGCGCGGGACCTGATGGCGCATGGCGTGGTACCGCTGGCGGGGCTGAACGAGGCGCTGGCCGCTGCCGAGGCCGCCGCCGTTGGGCGCGCGCCGTGCCCTGAGCCGGTTCTGTTGCCGGGTTCGGGAGTTCCCGATCTGATCTTGAACGAAGCCGAGGCCAAGGCGGCGCTGGCGGCACATGGCCTGCACGTTCCGGCATGGGGTCTGGTTCTGGCAGGCGCGGAAATGGCGAAAGCGGCAGAACATCTGAGACCGCCTTTTGTTGTCAAGGGCCTCGGCCTGACACATAAATCCGAACATGG
Organism: Sedimentitalea nanhaiensis DSM 24252; assembly: GCF_000473225.1. Taxonomy (GTDB): domain Bacteria; phylum Pseudomonadota; class Alphaproteobacteria; order Rhodobacterales; family Rhodobacteraceae; genus Sedimentitalea; species Sedimentitalea nanhaiensis. The sequence continues at coordinate 2,117,670 of NZ_KI421509.1, read as the reverse complement.
CGCCGTACGATTGGGTTTGCAGGCGGATGATCTGGCGCGGGCGGCCCAAGAGATCGGCACTGACGAGGTGTTGATCGAAGAGATGGAAACCGGCGGCGTGGCCGAATTGTTGGTCGGCGTCACCCGCGATGCGGCGCATGGCTTTGTGCTGACCCTTGGGGCGGGGGGGGTACTGACCGAACTATTGCGCGATACCGTTTCGCTGTTGGTCCCCAGCCCGCCCGAGCAGGTTGAACAGGCATTGCGCCAGCTTGGCTGTGCCCCTTTGCTGGCTGGCTATCGCGGCAAGCCCGCTGCACAGATGGCGGCGATCCTGCGCGCGGTGATGGCGGTGCAGTCCTATGTGATTGCCAATGCCGATACTGTCACCGAAGTTGAAATAAACCCGCTGATCTGCACGCCTGACCGGGCGATTGCAGTGGATGCACTGATTCGAAAGGCCCGAAAATGAGTACCGATACATCCCCGATCAAGACCGAGCGCGATGGTCCGATCCTCTTGGTTACGCTGGATCGACCCAAGGCCAATGCGATCGACCTGGCAACCAGTCGTATCATGGGCGAGGTGTTTCGCGACTTTCGCGACGACCCGGACCTGCGGGTGGCGATCCTGACCGGCGGTGGAGAGCGGTTCTTTTGCCCCGGCTGGGATCTTAAGGCGGCCGCAGGTGGCGATGCGGTGGATGGCGATTACGGCGTTGGCGGGTTTGGTGGCTTGCAGGAACTGCGCGGCATGAACAAGCCGGTGATTGCCGCCGTGAACGGCATTGCCTGCGGTGGCGGGCTGGAACTGGCGCTGAGTGCTGACATGATTCTGGCCGCCGATCACGCCACATTTGCGCTGCCCGAAATCCGGTCGGGGACGGTTGCGGATGCGGCGAGCGTCAAGCTGCCCAAGCGCATTCCGTATCATATCGCGATGGAGCTGTTGCTGACAGGTCGATGGTTCGATGCCCCCGAGGCACATCGTTGGGGGCTGGTGAACGAGGTTCTGCCCGCGGATCAACTGATGGACCGCGCGTGGGAGCTGGCGCGGCTGATGGCCAGCGGCCCGCCGCTGGTCTACGCGGCGATCAAGGAGATCGTGCGCGATGCCGAGGATTCCAGGTTTCAGGATGCGATGAGCAGAATCACCCAAAGGCAGTTGGAAACGGTCGACAGGTTGTATTCATCCGAGGATCAGCTTGAAGGCGCGCGCGCCTTTGCCGAGAAACGCGATCCGGTCTGGAAGGGGCGCTGATCCTTCAAGATGCGGCCCGGCACGTCAGCCTCGGCCAAGTGTCAGCCCGTGCCGGACGTGTCGGGCCTATGACATTCCCGCACCAATCCGCTGACGGGTGACGGACGCAGGGTCGTTCACGCCGATGCGCCGCCCTGAACTTTTGCGTGCCTGTGCCCCAGGGGGGCTTTGCGGACCGCCGGAAAAAATCGGAGTGCGACATGGCCAAACCGACAGGGCCACCGTCAGACAGTGGCCCTGTTTTGGACTGTACCCGGCGTTATGTTTTAACGCTTGCGGTCGCGGCGCGAGCTCATCGGCTGGAACGCAACGCCCACATGGGCCTCGCAATAGGGTTTCCCGGCCTGAACCGGCAGGCCGCAGAACCAGAAATCCTCGGTCGCGGGATCGCCCACCGGCCATTTGCAGGTCCGTTCGGTCAGCTCCATCAAGCTGATTTTCTTGGACTTCTTTTCGACCTCGTTGACCTTGGCCAGGGCCTCGGGGCTGATCTCGTTGGCCGAAGGCTGCGGCGGCAGCGGTTGTCCGGCGGGAATGATCTGCTTGCGCAGCGGCACTGCGGGTCGGGTTTCGGGTTCGGTCGAGACCGGGCGCGCGGCCTCGGTCTTGGGGCTGGGGCGCGGCTTGGCCTCGGGCTTGGGCGGCGCTGCCGGGGTCGCCGGTTTTGCCTTGGCTTCGGGTTTGGCCGCAGGGGCACCCGCGCTGCGGTTGGACAATCCCAGCCGATGCACTTTGCCGATTACGGCATTGCGGGTTACCCCGCCGAGTTCCTTGGCGATCTGGCTGGCCGATTGGCCTTCGCCCCACATTTTCTTGAGCGTCTCGACGCGCTCGTCGGTCCAGGACATGGGCTACCTTTCCAGCTAAAAAGCGGCCACCGAATGCGACCGCTTCCGAAATCTGTCTGAGCCCCCTATTTTAATCACTGCGGGCCGAGTTACAAGGCACCTTGGCGGCCGCTGTCGCCGAGACCCTACGAACAGAGCAGGAGGCAGACGGATGCAGCAACAGGGAGAGTCGGGCCAGCCGGGTATGCGCCGCTTTGGCTGGGTAAATTGGCTGGGGCTGCACACGCTGGCGTCGCGCGAGGTAAAGCGTTTTGCGGCTGTGTGGACCCAGACGCTGTTGGCGCCGCTGGTCACCGCCGCGCTGTTTCTGATGATCTTCAATATCGCCATCGGGCCGCGGCGGGGCGATGTGATGGGGGTGCCGTTCCTGCATTTTATCGCGCCGGGTATCCTGATGATGACGGTGATTCAGAACGCTTTTGCAAATACCTCGTCCTCGATCGTGATTTCCAAAGTGCAGGGTAATATTGTCGATACGCTGATGCCGCCGTTGTCGGCGAGCGAACTGGTGCTGGGCTATCTGGCCGGTGGTATCGCGCGCGGCACGGTGGTGGCGCTGACCATTGGCGTCGGGCTGGCGCTGGGTTTGGGGATCGTGCCGCAGTACCCGCTGCTGACGTTGCTGTTTGTGGTACTGGGGGCGGCCCTGATGGGAGCGTTGGGCATCGTTGCGGGGATTTATGCCGAGAAGTTCGATCAGATGGCGGCGATCACCAATTTTATCGTGACCCCGCTGGCCTTTTTGTCGGGCACGTTCTATTCGGTGCAGTCGCTGCCTCCGGGGCTGATGCAGGTGACCCATCTGAACCCGATCTTCTATCTGATCGACGGGGTGCGGTTTGCCGTGATCGGCGTGTCGGACAGCCCGCCAATGCTGGGGCTGGGGGTGGTCTGCGCCAGCGTGCTGGCGGTGACCATGCTGGCCTGGTGGATGCTGAAAACCGGCTATCGGCTCAAGTCCTGACCGCAGGCTCCATCGCCAGCCGCGCCTGACCCAGACGCGGATGCAGATGCCGGGCGATGCCATAGGCGACAAACATCGCCGCCCCTCCGGCGGCAAAGACACCGGCCAACGGCGTTACCAGCAACACCAGCCAGGCCAGACCCGGGGTGGCGATGCCGGACACGTCGCGATAGCTGGAATAGATCGCCGACATCTCGGTGCGCTCGGACGGTTTCACCGCCATCAGGAATGGCAGACCGGCGCAGACATCCAACACGATCAGAAAGAACGACGCCGCCATCAGCACCGCAACCGCCGCCACCGGCAGACCCGACACCAGGGTGGCCAGGCAGAACAGCGCGCCGCAGGCGGCAAAACCGGTGCGCACCGCGCGGCGCAAGGGCTGGCGCTGCATCCATCGCAGGATCAGCGGCGCGGCGAACAGGCTGGCGTTGGTGATCGACAGTGCAAGACCGCCCAACTGGTTGCTCAGTCCGCTTTGAACCGCGAAGATCGGCAGGTATACCACATAGATCCACCATCCACAGGACCGGATCACGGCGAACAGCCAGCCTGCCACCAGCCGCGGCTGGGCAAAGAACCGGGGCAGGAACGCCAGCGGATTGGGTGGCACCCGGTGCGCCTTGGTGATGAGCTTGCCATTGCCCAGCCGCATGAACCAGAAGGTCGCCAGCATGACCAGCGCCGCAGCACCCGAAATCAGGAACGGTGCCGGATACCACACGTGCAGCAGGCTGACCCCAGCGACTGGACCCACGGTCCAACCCAGGGCGCTGTAGAACATACGCGACGTCTCGCAACGGCCCAGTTCAACCCGGGCCACATAGTCCAGCACATAGGCGTTGAAACAGACAAAGGTCATCACGGTGGCGACTGTGTTCAGGGCCAGCGCCAGAACAATGCTGTTGGCGCTGCCCTCGATGGCCAGCGCGGCGGCGGCCACATACAGCAGCGCGCCGGTGCTGTAGACCCGGCGGCGGGGTACGAACCGGATCAGCCAGGGCACCATCAGCCCGGCAACCAGAGACGCGATACCAACCGCAAAATACAGCGCCGACACCACCTGTGCATCCTGCAGCGCCTGGTACAGGATGAGCGGAAATACCGAGATCAGGATACCGCGCACGACAGCCTCGAGCCCCGCCAAAGTGGCAAAGCCGCGAATCCCCGGCGCTGGGGCATGGCGGACCCATTCCGGTATGCGTTTCTCGTGCATCGTGCGTCTCTCTGGGTTGCTTGCTTTGTGTCAAGACTGTCAAAGTAGACAGCGCGGGTCGCCCGCAAACACGACGTTTTCAGGGGTCGCTTTTGCCCGCTGGAGCGGCGAGCGTTTTGCGGGCGGGCCAGGTCCGAGACCATGGCCAGGCGGACCGTTTTGCCTGACCGTTCTGTACGATCCGGCGAGAAAATGTTAGGGTAGGATGTCTCCGCGCGTTATCTGCAAAATATTTGCCCCTGCAGAAAGGAGGGCAGTCAATGATCATGCGCATCTTTCAGGTCACGACCCGACCTGGCAAAGAACAGGCGTTCAGCCGGTTCTTTCACGACACGGCGATCCCGCTGATGCGGCGCACCGAGGGGCTGGAGACCATCTTGCCCGGACGCGCCCGCGCCGACAGCCCACGTGAATTCAGTTTTGTCATGGTGTGGCGCGATCTGGCGTCGCTTCAGGCCTTTGTGGGCGAGGATTACCAGACCCCCCATATCGACCCGGCCGAGGCCGAGTTGGTCGAGAGCCGGACGATCAGGCATTACGATCTGGTCCAGGGCTGAACCGCGCCCCCGCAACAGGAGAGATCCAGATGCTGACAGGACAATGTGGATGCGGGGCGGTGACCTATCGCCTGATGTCAGAGCCAATGTCCGTTCATTGCTGCCATTGCCGGGATTGTCAGCGGCAGACCGGTTCTGCCTTTGTGCTGAACGCCCTGATCGAAGCCGAACGGGTCAATTTCCACGGGCCCGTGGCCGAAGCGACCTTTCCTTCCGGCAGCGGCAAGGGGCAGGTGGTGACCCGTTGTGCGGTCTGCGGAGTCGCGCTGTTCAGCGCTTATCTGATCCGCGAAGGCAAGCTGCGCAACGTGCGGGTCGGAACCCTGGACCAGCCCTCTGCATGCCCGCCGGATGTTCACATCTTTACCGCCAGCAAACAGCCTTGGGTGATGCTGGCCGGGGATATTCCGGCCTTTGAGGGGTTTTACGATATTGCACAGGTCTGGCCGCAGGATCGTCTGGCGCGGTGGGCGGCGTTGTTCGGGCCGTGATCGCGCCGGTTTCTCGCACAGCCGAAAGCTGTGTCCGGTTTATCGATAGACCAGCGTGCCATCCTCGAGATTGGCCGCGGGCAGGGTGATGCGGTCGTCGAAATAGTCCTGCGTCATCAGCCACGGCTGGCGGTCGCCCTGCCTTGGCATCACGTCCAGCGCACGCAGGATATAGCCCGCGTTGAAGTTTTCCGGGTCGATCCAGGGCCGGACCGGCATGTCACGGTCGGTGTCGCGCAGGGCCGGGGTGACCGACGCAGCCCCCCTGTCCTGCATGTGGGCCAGCAGGCGGCAGACGTAATCCGATACCAGATCGGCGCGCATCGTCCAGCTGGTGCGCAGATAGCCGAACACCATCGCCAGATTCGGCAGGCCGGTCAGCATCACGCCGCGATGGGTCCAGCTTTGGGTCAAATCCACTGGTGCGCCATCGACCTGAAACGCCACATCGCCCAATGCGCTCAGCGTCAGCCCGGTGGCGGTGACGATAATATCGGCCTCCAAAACCTGGCCTGAATCCAGTTCGATGCCGGTTGCGGTGATCCGTTTGATCGTGTCGGTGACAACCGAGGCCTGCCCGGAGCGGATGGCCACGAACAGATCGCCATCGGGCACCATGGCGACGCGTTGCCGCCAGGGGCGGTAGCTGGGCGTGAAATGGGTGGCGACGTCGTAATCCGGACCCAGATAAGCCTGCGCGGCGCCGATCAGTTCGGCGGCCACCGCCTGTGGTTCTTCGCGGGACCGGCGGACCATGGTCTTGCCGTCCTGCAGGAACTTGCGGCGCATTATCTCGTGCACCCAGTCCTGTGGTATGTCCAGCGCCTGTAGCGTGGTCGCAAGCTCGTCCCGTTTGGGGCGCGGATAATAATAGGTCGGCGAGCGTTGCAGCATGGTCACATGCGCCGCCGTCTCGGCCATCGCCGGGATCAGCGTTGCCGCCGTCGCCCCCGAGCCGATGACCACAACGCGCTTGCCTGTGTGGTCCAGATCCTGTGGCCAGTGCTGCGGATGCACGATCTGTCCTGTAAAATCGCCCATCCCCGGCCAGTCGGGTTGATAGCCTTGCGTGTGGCGGTAATAGCCTGAACACATCCACAGGAACCGGCAGGTCAGGGTGACGGTTTCAACGCCGCGCTCCACGGTCACGGTCCACAGGTTGGTCCCGCTGTTCCATCTGGCGGCCCTGACCGTCTGGCCGAACCGGATGTGGCGGCGCAGATCGTTTTCGTCCAGCGCTTCGTCCAGATAGCGCAGGATCTCGTCGGCCGTGGCGATGGGCACCCCGGTCCAGGGTTTCCACTCGAACCCAAATGTATACAGATCGCTGTCCGAGCGGATGCCCGGAAATCTGTGCGTGTGCCATGTGCCGCCGAAACTGTCCTTGCTGTCCAGCATCGCGAACCGCATGTCAGGCAGGGTGCGCGACAGATGATAGGCGGCGTCGATCCCCGACATTCCGGCCCCCACGATCAACACGTCGAAATGGTCCTGGCTGTCGGTCATCGCCTCACTCCTCGCTGGTGTTTGTGGTCGGATCATGGCCGCGATTTTATGTAGCGCAAAGCGATCCGTCGCGTCACATGCCTCGATCCGTTTCAAACCCCGCCGCAAAAAACGCTTTCCTTGCCGGAAACTCTGGCCTAAGACCGGCGCATGAACACCGCCAAGCATATCCTTTTTGCCCGACGCCGACGCCAAACCGCATAACGGCTGCCGTGTTCATTGCGCCTTTGCAGGCGCGCCCCCTTTCAAAAAACGTTGACCCAATGACCCGTTGTGAGGCACTCACAGGGTTTCTTGCCTGAAAAGGATGATCCGATGATCCCGTCCGTTCTGCCGACCTATAACCGCGCGCCCCTGACATTCGTCAAGGGCGAAGGCTCTTGGCTGATCGAGGCCGACGGGCGACGTTTTCTGGACCTTGGCGCGGGAATCGCGGTCAATGCCCTGGGGCACGCCCATCCGGCTCTGGTGGCGGCGCTGACCGAACAGGCGCAGACGCTGTGGCATGTCTCCAACCTCTATCAGATCCCGCAACAGCAGGCGCTGGCCGACCGGCTGGTCGCCGCCACCTTCGCGGACACGGTGTTCTTTACCAATTCCGGCACCGAAGCCTGCGAACTGGCGGTCAAGATGGCGCGCAAATATTGGCACGACAAAGGCCAGCCGCAGCGCACCGACATCGTGACGTTCGAAGGCGCGTTTCATGGCCGCTCGTCTGCGGGGATTGCCGCAGCGGGATCGGAAAAGATGACCGGCGGGTTTGGCCCCCTGCTGCCCGGCTTTGTGCATCTGCCCTGGGGCGATCACGAGGCGTTGCAGGCGGCGATCACCGATACCGTTGGCGCGATCCTGATCGAGCCGGTCCAGGGCGAAGGCGGGATCCGACCTTTGCCGGATCAATGCCTCAAGGGGCTGCGCGATCTCTGCGATGAGCATGGCATTCTGCTGATTCTGGACGAGGTGCAATGCGGTATGGGCCGCACCGGCAAGCTGTTCGCCCATGAATGGTCCGGGATTACGCCGGATATCATGATGGTGGCCAAGGGTATTGGTGGCGGCTTTCCGCTGGGTGCAGTGCTGGCCACGGAAACCGCTGCCTCGGGTATGGTCGCGGGGACGCATGGGTCCACTTATGGCGGCAACCCGCTGGCCTGTGCGGTGGGCTGTGCCGTCATGGATATCGTCGCCGATGCCGGGTTTCTGGATCGGGTCGGCCGCAAGGCAGGCCAGCTGCGCCAAAGCCTCGAAGGGCTGGTCGCAGCGCATCCAAAGGTGTTCGAAGCGGTGCGCGGGTCGGGCCTGATGCTGGGTCTGAAATGCAAGGCGGCCAACACCGACGTGCTGCAGGCCGCCTATGACGTGGATCTGATCGTCGTTCCCGCCGCCGACAATGTAATCCGACTGCTGCCGCCCCTGACCATCTCCGAAGAGGAAATCACCGAGGCGTTGAGCCGCCTTGATCGTGCGGCGTCTGCAATCAAAGCAGCCTGATCTTTCTCTTGCCAAAAATACTCCGGGGGTCCGGGGGCAGCGCCCCCGGCAACCGCAACAACAAAGCGATAAGACGATGAAACATTTTCTCGACATTCACAAAACCGACCCTGCCGACCTGCGCGCCATGATCGATCAGGCCGGGCGGATGAAACAGGCGCGGCTGGACCGCCCGAAAGGTGCCGCCGACGACACGCAACCGCTGGCCGGGCGCATGGTGGCGCTGATTTTCGAAAAACCCTCGACCAGGACGCGGGTGTCCTTTGATGTCGGCGTGCGCCAGATGGGGGGCGAAACCATGGTATTGTCGGGCAGTGACATGCAACTGGGCCATGGCGAAACCATCGCCGACACCGCCCGCGTGCTGTCGCGCTATGTCGATCTGATCATGATCCGCACCTTTGACGAAGCCGTGCTGACCGAGATGGCGGAATATGCTGATGTGCCGGTGATCAACGGGCTGACCGACCGTACCCACCCCTGCCAGATCATGGCCGATGTGATGACCTATGAGGAACACCGTGGCCCGATTTCTGGCAAAAAAGTGGTCTGGACCGGGGATGGAAACAACGTCTGTGCCTCGTTCTTGCATGCCGCCGGGCAATTTGGGTTCGACCTGACCTTTACCGGCCCGGCGCAGCTCGATCCCGAGGCCGATTTTGTCGGCTTTGCCCGCAGCAAGGGATCGAGCATTACCATCGAGCGCGATGCCCACAAGGCAGTGCGGGATGCCGATCTGGTGGTGGCCGACACCTGGGTTTCGATGCATGATGCCCAATCCGCACGCGAGCGGCGTCACAATATGCTGCGCCCCTATCAGGTCAACGCGGCGCTGATGGCGCAGGCCAAACCCGACGCGCTGTTCATGCACTGCCTGCCCGCGCACCGCGAAGAAGAAGTCACTTCGCAGGTGATGGACGGGCCCCATTCGGTGATCTGGGACGAGGCCGAGAACCGCCTGCATGCGCAAAAGGCGATCATGCGCTGGTGCCTGGGGGTCTGATTCACGCTCGCTTCGGCTGCGTGAGCCAGTTCATAGAACCGGCACCGGTCCGGCGCTAGTGTCGGTGCCACCGGGTCCGCTGCAACCCCATGCGCCGGCCCGGCCCAACCGGCATTTCCGCCGTCATGCAGGAGAGATGAAAGGGGCCGACGGACCCGGAAATACAATGAGTCCAAGGCCTCTACTAAGGCCTTTACCGAGGCTCGCGACGAGGTGTCGGTTGCGCTGGCCTGTCTGGACCGGTCGATTTCCGAAGTCGAACGCCAGATGAGGGACCTGGGGCGCGGGTTCGAGGCGTTTGTCGGGTAAAATCACAGCGCCGCCGAAATCAAGACGGAAAGCGCGAGGCTGGGCAAGACGCTGACCGCGATCGGAGCGATAAAAGCCGAATACGAAACCCGCGTCGCCGCCGCGAAACGGCGGCAGGAAGCCGCTCATGGTGAGGTGGCACGTCATATTCGCGAGATCGGCGCACTGATGTCGGATAAGGCGACGGCCAACGATTTCGGCCCGACGAATCCGAAATACATCAAGATCGGGAATAAGATCGTCGCCTATCACAAAAACACGGCGCTCCGGCATAATTAGGGAGCGATTCCCAAACGCTCCCGCCCGGAATGCCCGCGCCCCAAAATGCACCCCGTCCGTTCCCCTTGCCGGAAAACCGCCATGGCGATCCCATCAAGACCATCAAGAAGAAACCCGCAGACCTTGAAAAAGGCTGCCAAGAACGACGCTGAATGGAAGAAATACGAGAAAAACCTCAAGGGCTTCGAGACGGATCTCAAGGATATTTCCAGTATCGACTGAACATGCTCGCACCGGTTTCAGTCGACAATCGCGTTCAGCAACAGGAAGATGACCGCTGACATCGCGGCAGCAGCGGGCACCGTAATCACCCAGGCGGCGACGATGGTCAGAAAATGCGACCGTCGCACCAGCTTGCGGCGGCGGCGTTCCTCGGGTGCGATGCGTTTTACGTCCGGGCTTAACGCCAAGGCGCGCAGGCGTCGCTCCATGTGCCATTCGCGATAGAACCCGACTCCGAATACGCCGCCGACGGCAATATGAGTGGAACTCACCGGCAAGCCCAGGCCGCTGGCCAGGATGACCGTAATCGCAGCGGACAGCGCGACGCAAAAGGCGCGCATCGGGTTCAGCTTGGTGATCTGGTCACCGACCATGCGGATCAGCCTGGGGCCGAACAGGAACAGGCCAAACGAGATCCCGAACGCCCCGATAATCATGACCCAGATCGGAATCGACACCTGAGCGGCGAAATTCCCGAACTGGGTAGCATGAACGATGGCTGCAAGTGGTCCGACCGCGTTGGCAACGTCATTGGCACCATGGGCAAAGCTGAGCAGGGCGGCGGAAATCACCAGCGGCGGGCCGAACAGGGTCTTGAGCGACCTGTTGCGGTTCTCCAGGCCCTCGGATTGCCGACGGATCAGCGGTCGGGCCAGCAGCCAACACAGCACCCCGATGATCAGGCCGAATGTTGCAGCCTGGCCCAGCTCAATTTTAATGAGCCGTTGCAGCCCCTTGAGCGCCAGATAGGTGGTGAAGGTTCCGGCCATCAGACCAATCAGCACCGGAACCCAGCGCCGCGCGGCGGTGATCTTGTCATCCTGATAGATAATGCGCGTCTTGATCAGCGCCAGAAACAGGGCCGCAATCGCGCCGCCCAAAAGCGGTGAGACCACCCAGCTGGCGGCAATCGCGCTCATCGTGGGCCAGTTCACCGCGCCGAAACCGGCGGCGGCGATACCCGCGCCCATCACCCCCCCCACAACGGCATGTGTTGTCGAGACCGGCGCACCGATCCAGGTGGCCAGGTTGACCCAAAGTGCGGATGAGATCAACGCGGCCATCATGGCCCAGACAAACAGGTGCGCGTCCTGCATGCTGACGGGGTCGATGATATCCTTGGAGATCGTCGAGACCACATCGCCTCCGGCCAGCAACGCGCCCGCGCTTTCGAACACGATGGCGATCAGGATCGCCCCGCCCATGGTCAGCGCCTTTGCTCCAACGGCGGGGCCCATATTGTTGGCCACATCGTTGGCGCCGATATTGATCGCCATATAGGCACCGAAAGCGGCGGCGAAAATGACCGCCAAGTGCCCGGGCCCCTGCCCAAGGATCACCGCCCCCACGAGGGCCGCAACACCGATAAAGGCCAGCGCCACCCCCCCCGCAACCAACGGGCGCGAGACATAGGCGGTGGCATATTCGATATGGCTGATCCGGTTCAGATCCGTGTCCAGCGTTTTCCACTGGTTGCCGATCGGTGAATTCGCCATAGGTCTGCCCGGTTATTGCGCGCCGGGTTCGTGCCTGCCGCGTCTGTTAGAGTCAACTACATTCGAGCGCTGCGTGCCCGGCGTCATAGGCTGCGCAGGATAGTTTTCAGACCGGGTTCGTCCACCATGTTGGCTGCGTCCTGAGGGCTTACCCATTTGCGGCGGCGTTGATCCGCTTCGGGGAAATCGGCCACGATATCGATGACGCGGGCCAGATAGACCTGCGTCTCGACGGGAGCCTCGGCACCGTTGTCCAGACCCTTGAGGTAGTCATATTGCCCGATCGCATGCAAATCCGCTTCGGCCTTGCTGACGCCAGCTTCTTCCCAGGCTTCCTGAAGTGCGGCTTGCGGTCCGTCCATGCCGTCTATGGGCCAGCCCTTGGGAACGACCCAACGGCCGGTGTCACGGCTGGTAATCAGCAACACCATCTTGCCACAGTCGCTGTCGCGATAGCACAGTGCAGCCATCTGCACCCTCTTGGGGCGCCGCAACATTGGGCGCACCAGTTCCGTCCATGCTTTGGTCAAAGCGTTTGTCATCATCTATTTATGCCTGCGAACTCGTAACTTTTTTATTATACATCCAGTTTACCGCTAATTTTTCGAAAAGCCAAACAGGGGCCGCTCGGAGCGGATCCAAGCACCCTTGCGCCCGACTGACCGTCCGCCCATGCTGAGTGCGATGAGGCGGCGGGAATTGGCACCATGGCAAAAGCAGAGATAGGTATCTTTGGGCAGGGTACAATGGGTCGAGCCCTGGCTTTGAATCTGGCCGAGCGTGGCCATGATGTGGCCATCGCCAGCCGCGATGCATCGGAAATAGACGCTGCAATGGCCGGGGCCGGCCCGCTTGCCGCTCGTCTGCATCCGACGCGATCCCTGTCCGAATTCGTCGCCATTCTGCGCCAGCCCCGTGCGGTGCTGTTCATGATCCCCTCGGGCGCGCCGCTGGATGACATGATCGCCCGGATCCGGCTGCTGCTGGATGTCGGGGACACGATCATCGACGGCGGCAACGCCGATTTCAACGCCACCCGCGCCCGTGCCGCCGATCTGCAACCGGGCGGGCTGCACTATGTCGGAATGGGCGTGTCCGGGGGTGAGCAGGGCGCGCGTCATGGCCCGTCGATGATGGTCGGCAGCAGCGATCAAAGCTGGGCGCAGCTGCGACCGATGCTGCACGCGATCGCCGCGCGCTTCCGGGGAGATCCCTGTGTCGCCCACGTCGGTCCCGACGGAGCGGGGCATTTCGTCAAAACGGTGCACAACGGTATCGAATATGCCGATATGCAAATGATCGCCGAGATCTACGGGCTGATGCGCGATGGTGCAGGGCTTGCACTGGCGCAGATCGCAGAGCGGTTTGACGCCTGGCGTGACGGGCCGTTGCAGTCCTTTCTGATCGACACCACGGTTCGGGCCCTGCGCACGGTTGACCCGCAGACCGGACATGCCCTGGTCGATCTGATTTCGGATCGCGCCGGGCAAAAGGGCACCGGGCGCTGGACCGTGATCGAAGCGTTGAAGCTGGGCCAATCCGCAAGCGCGATCGAGGCGGCGGTGGCGGCGCGGGCCTGGTCGGCAGAAAAGGACATGCGCGTGGCCGCCGAACATCTGCTCCCGGCGGTTCAGCCGGGTGCAATTCCGCCGCCAGAGGTTTTGGAACAGGCCTTGCTGGCGGGGCGTATCCTGGCGCATGCTCAGGGCTTTCGGGTGATGCAGGCGGCGTCCGAGGCGTATGACTGGTCGCTTGATCCGGCCCGGATTGCCGAAATCTGGCGTGCGGGATGCATTATCCGCTCGGCCTTGCTGGATGATCTGGCATTGGCGTTGCGGGGCGACCTTCCCTTTGGTCATCTGGTTCTTTCGCCGGTTTTGCGCGCGCGCCTGACCGCCAGCATCCCCGCACTGCGGCAGGTGGTGGCCGCGGCCACCCTGTCGGGGCTGGCAGTGCCGTCCCTGTCTGCTGCCCTGGGCTGGTATGACAGCTTGCGGCGCGGGCGCAGTACGGCGAATTTGATCCAGGCGCAGCGCGACATGTTTGGCGCCCATGGGTTCCATCGGCTGGATCGGCCCGGTACCCATCACGGCGATTGGGTCGGGGAATTGCAATCGACAAAGGACAACACGGGATGAAGACAGCATTGGTGACGGGCGCGGCCCGTGGGATTGGACTGGCGACCGCCAAACGGTTGTTGGCGGCGGGCTGGCGCGTGGCGATCCTGGACCGTGACGAACCCGAGCTGAACAAGGCCGCCCAAGAGCTGAGCGATGTGCATGCGGTACTGGCCGATGTGTCGATTCCCGAACAGGTCGAGGGTGCGCTGCATCAGATCAGTCAGCGGATCGGCGTGCTGGACGGGCTGGTGAACAACGCAGGCGTCGCGGATTTCGGCCCGATCCGCGACACGACCTATGATCGCTGGCGCACGGTCCTGGCGACCAACCTGGACGGCCCGTTCCTGATGACCCAGGCGTTCACCGATCTGCTGGCGGCGGATGGCGGCGGCGCAGTGGTCAATGTGACTTCGATTTCGGGCCTGCGCGCCAGTACCCTGCGCGTGGCCTATGGCACCTCCAAGGCCGCATTGGCGCAACTGACACTGCAACAGGCGGTGGAATTGGGCGAGTTGGGCATCCGGGTGAACGCGGTGGCACCGGGACCCGTTGACACCAAGCTGGCGCTGGCGGTGCACACGCCCGACATCCGCGCCGCCTATCACGACGCGCTGCCACTGAACCGCTATGGCTCCGAGGACGAGATCGCCGCCGCTATTGCTTTCCTGCTGGGTGACGATGCCAGTTTCATCACCGGACAGATACTGGCCGCCGATGGGGGATTTCAGGCCACCGGAATCGGGTTGCCCAGTCTGCGGAAATAAAGGCAGTCGCTGACCGGACGCCATGGCGCGCGGCTGCGTTTCGGCCTGACCGGCACTTCGCCCGCTTGTCACACCCGGACGAGCTCATCTAGGCATCGTTGTGATCGGTTCCGCTGCTGCGTTACGGTTGCAATGGCCCAAGGTTGGAGTCCGCGAAGATCGCGGCCCGCCAAGGCGCTATTTCTTGGAACCGTCCTTTTTCGCAGGCTGATTATTGTCGTTGTCCCGTCTCTGCATACGTTCCGCGCTTTTCTTTTTTCGGATTTTTTTCTTGTAGTGCTTTTCGACCCCGGGAATGAACAGCAGAATCTTCTGCTGCTTCTTTGACAGACCGGACTCGGTCAGGGACTGTTCGAACTCTGCATGTTCCCATTCCGCCACCTTCTCGGCAAATTCGGCATCGGCCTCAATCTGGCGCAGACGTTGCAGCTGCTGTTCGTCGTCTTCCCTCAAGGATGGGTGTGCCTTCGACAAAGGGTACTTTGCGTGCAATTCGTGAATCGCGCGCATCTCTGGGTCCGTACGGAACTTTCGGAATTCCTCGATCTCTTCGGCCGCGATGGGCGGCCCGCCATTTTCCATGGTAATTCCGGGTATGTTCAGCAACTGGCAGAATCCGGGAACACCGCCGATATGGGTGTTCACATGCGCAGCACCGGTGGCGATCAGAAAGGTCGCGTCCGGGTGGCGTTCAAGCCGCTCCTGTATGACTTGCATTGAATGATTGTGCATGGCCGCGCACCGCTTTGCGCCATACACCGCCTCGTCGCTCTGGTCGGTCTTGCATTCGGGCGCATCCAGCCCGACGACGGAGATCCCCTTTGCCTTGGCCTTCAGAACAAAGGCGAGAAAACTGAATTCGCCAAGATTCTCGCCGCCATACTGATCCTTGCCATATTCCTGGTCCAATCGCAGCAAAACGTCCTCAAGCTCTCTGGGCATCTCGTCCGCGTCACAGTCGGGCGACAGGAAATAGTCCAGCAACTCCTGCGCACCGCTCTGGATCTCTTCGATAAAGACGATCTCGGGGCATTGGGAATTGTCAAGCATGTCCAGCATCGGCTCTCTGGACTTGTTGTCCTTGTGGGTAATTCCCACCACCAATCCATTCGCCTTGCCCCGCCCTCTGGCGAGCGTTGCCGAGATTTCCTGCCCGTCGCCTTCCTCGGGCAGATCGGGTTTGGGAATGTCGTCGGGGAATGGAAAATCGGCAAACCCGGCTCTCGCATCGTCCGCGTTGTATTTGAGCTGCTGCTTGTATTCCGGTTCGCCAAACTGCTCTACAATATCTTCCTGCGTGGGTTTGGAATGATGCTTGATCAAATAGGCAAGCTTCAGCACTTCACCGATCGTGACATTCGTCTTCCCGGCAAAATCCAGGCGGAACATTTCGATTTCCGAGTGCCCTATCCCAAGGCAGACAGTGTCGCCTTCCAGCCAGATGAAGGACAAAGGCTCGTCTGATTTCGCTCTCACACACTTCAGGAATTCCTTGCGGTATTCCACCCGGTGCTCGTTCTCGCCAAGAGTCTCAGGTATATCGGATATGTCGATGCGGATCTTGGCCTGTCGCTGCGGTTCAGGATCTGGCTTTTCCATGAGATTGGTCCAATCATCTTCTGAAATGAAATCGCGTTTTGATAGCAGTCCGTCACATTAGGGCTATACCCCATGACGAAACAAAGGAAATTTGTCGTGATAAGGCCGGGGGATATCTACCGCCTCGGCTTTGCCCGCACCGTCGGGTCGGCCTGGGTCGGATCCTCGGGCCAGGGGTGTTTGGGGTATTGTGCGCGCATGTCCTTGCGCACATCGCCGTAAGAGCCGGTCCAGAACCCGGGCAGGTCGCGGGTGATCTGGATCGGGCGCTGTGCGGGGGACAGCAGGGTGACCTTCAGGGGCACGCCGGCGCTGGTCGGGTGGCGGGTGACTCCGAACATCTCTTGCAATCGTACCGCGATTTCCGGAGCCTCGCCGCCATAGTCGATCGGCACGCGCCGCCCCAGCGGGGTGGCGAAATGCGACGGAGCCAATCGATCCAGCATCTGGGTCTGCTCCCAGGTCAACGCCGCGCGCAAGGCAGGCAGCGGATCGAATTTTTTCCAATCCGCGCCGCTGCGGACCCCGGTCAGCAGCGGCAGCAGCCAATCCTCCAGACTGTCGAGCAGCCCCTGGGTCGAGAAATCCGGCAGATTGGCACCCGTGGCACGCACCAGTTCAACCCGCGCCGCCAATCGCAACGCCGCGCCGCTGAGTGTCAGCCCCAGATCGCGCACTCCGTCCAGCATGGCGCGGGCCACCGCGTCGTCCGGGGCATCTTTCCAGATCCGATCCTGTAGCACCAGCGCGCCGAATCGTTCCTGTTGGCGCGTCAGTACCCGGCGGTCGCGGCGTGACCATTCGCAGAGATCCTGCCACTGTATACGGTCCGCGAAAAGGCTGCGGATTTCGGCCACGCCGATCTGGGCAGCCAACCGGATTTTTGCCTCGCGCGGATCGCCATCGGTATCGGTTGCCACAATAAAGGGCGCGGTGGCCAGCGGGTCGCCGTCGCGCATAACGGCTCCCTTGCCGCCCGACAGCACATAGCGCGGGGCCTCGCCCGGGCGGCGCTGTCCGATGCGGTCCGGATAGGCCAGCGCCGCCATCTCGGCGAGGCTCAAGCCATTGGCGCGGTTCTGTCGTATCGCACGGCCCAGCCGTTTGGCCTCGGTTGTGATCCGGGTCAGCGCGGCGGTGTTGACCTCATAGGGATGCGCCCGCCCGAACCCGCGCGGATCTCGCAAGGCCCGCAACCGCAACGCCAGATCACACGGTGCGCCCCGCAGCGGATCGCGCTCGGCGATCAGCGCGGCCAGCGGAGCGGCCTGAGGTCCGGCCACCGCCAGCATATGTGCCAGTCGCGGATGCAGGGGCAGGGCGGCCAGTGTCTTGCCATGCGCGGTGATCCGGCTCGTTTCGTCCAGGGCCCCCAACAGCATCAGCAGGCTGCGTGCCTCGGCCAGCGCCCCCTCGGGCGGCGGGGTCAGAAACGCCAGGTCGTCTTCGGTTGCACCCCACAACGCCAGCTCCAGCGCCAGGCCGGTCAGATCGGCTGCCTCGATTTCCGCGGGTGGGAAGCTTTGTAATGCGCCCTCTTCGCCCTGGGTCCACAACCGGTAACACACGCCTTCGGCTACCCGTCCGGCGCGCCCCTGTCGCTGGGTCGCCTCGGCGCGCGTGACGCGTTCTGTCACCAGCCGCGACATGCCCGACCCCGGATCGAACCGGGCCCGGCGGGCTTGCCCCATGTCGACGACGACGCGAATGTCCGGCAGGGTCAACGAGGTTTCCGCGATCGAGGTCGCCAGCACCACCTTGCGGCCCTGCGGTACCGGCGCGATGGCGGTCTGTTGGGCGGCAAAGGGCATCGCCCCGAAGAGCGGGCGCAGAGTACAGGACGTGGGCAACTGACGCTGCAAAGCGCCCTCTGCGCGGCGGATCTCTCCTTGGCCGGGCAGGAACACCAGCAGGCCGCCGCCCATCTCGCGTGTCTCGGCTTCGGCTTGCACCACCAGGTCCACCAGCGCATCGACCAGCCTGGGTTTCGGCCCCAGGGGGCGCTCCAGCCAGCGGGTTTGCACCGCAAAGCTGCGCCCTTCGGATGTCACCATCGGCGCTTTGATCAGCCGCGCGACGGGTTCGGCATCCAGGGTTGCGGACATCACCAGCAGGCCCAGATCCTCGCGCAGCGCGCCAGCGACCTCAAGACACAGGGCCAGACCCAGATCCGCGTTCAGCGAGCGTTCGTGGAATTCATCGAACACCACCATGCCGACATCGGGCAGGTCGGGGTCCGATTGCAGCATCCGCGTCAGGATGCCCTCGGTCACCACCTCTATTCGCGTTGCAGACGAGATTTTGACCGCACCCCGCATCCGGTAACCCACAGTCTGTCCCACCGGCTCGCCCAGCGTGCTGGCCATCCGCTCGGCGGCGGCCCGCGCGGCCAGGCGGCGCGGCTCGAGCATGATCATACGCAAGCCTTTGGGCACCAGCCCGGCGGCCAGCAGCGCCAGCGGCACCCGCGTCGTTTTTCCTGCGCCGGGCGGGGCCTGCAACACGGCGCGTCCCTGCGCCTGCATGGCTGCGATCAGCTCGGGCAGAGCATCGTCGATCGGCAAGGGAGCGGTCAGTGTCATCCCCGCCTTATCGCCAATGGTCGCAGCGGCGTCCAGACGGGTGCGGATGGTCTGGACAAACCGGCGCGCACTGCGTCATGTAGCGGGCACCAAATCGCGGGGGCAGGCATGGACATGACAGAACTGGGTGACAGGGTACTGGCAGGCGAGCGCCGGGCGTTGGCGCGGGCGATCACGCTGGTGGAAAGCCAACGCAGCGATCATCGCCAACAGGCCACGGCTCTGCTGGAACATGTCGCGTCAAAGGGGCGTCAGGCGCTGCGCATCGGTCTGTCAGGGACGCCGGGCGTGGGCAAGTCCACCTTTATCGAAAGTTTTGGGATGATGTTGACCGCGCAGGGGCTGCGGGTGGCGGTGCTGGCGGTCGATCCCAGCTCGACCCGGTCGGGCGGTTCTATCCTGGGCGACAAAACCCGGATGGACAGGCTGTCACGCGACCCCAATGCCTTTATCCGCCCTTCGCCCAGCCAGACGCATCTGGGTGGCGTCGCCCGGCGCAGCCGCGAAGCCGTCGCGCTGTGTGAAGGCGCCGGATTCGATGTGGTGTTGGTTGAAACCGTCGGTGTCGGGCAATCCGAAACCGTGGTGGCGGAAATGAGCGATCTGTTCCTGTTGCTGCTGGCCCCGGCGGGGGGCGACGAACTGCAGGGCGTCAAGCGCGGTATCATGGAAATGGCCGACGTTATTCTGGTCAACAAGGCGGATGGCGACCTGAAGCCCGCGGCGATGCGAACCTGTTCGGATTATGCCGGGGCGCTGCGCCTGCTGCGCAAGCGTCCGCAGGATCCCAAGGGCTTTCCCAAGGCGATGATGGTCTCGGCAATCGAGGAAAACGGACTGACCGAGGCATGGGCCGAGATGCAGGCGCTGGTGGATTGGCGCAAGGAGACCGGCCATTGGGATGCCCGGCGCGCGGCGCAGGCAGAATACTGGTTCCACGAGGATGTGCGTCAAGGTGTGCTGGCGCAGCTGCAAAAAGGCGAAGTGCGACAGCAGATGGTGCGGCTGGGCACGTTGGTCGCCGATGGTGTCGTGACCCCCTCGGCGGCGGCGCGCGAAATGCTTGAGCAACATCTGCATAGATGACGCTGACGCCGCATCGCATCTTTGATGGCGACCGGCTGCGAGCGACGCTGTTTAACCCCGATGGTGCGCGGCTGTTCGTCAGCTTCCGTCAACGGGTGGCCGGGTCCGGCGGTTTTTCCGACCCTGCGCCGGTGCTGACTTTTGCCGATCATGGCCATGCCCATCTGCATCTGCAATCGAGCGAGAACGACTGGTTCATCAACTCTGAGACTGTAGACCTGGAAAGGGTCCTGCGCGGGCTTTCGTCACGCTATACGGCGGTCCGGGCTATGGGATTTTCAATGGGAGGCTATGGCGCACTGCGTTTTGCGCGCGCGCTGCGTCTGGGGCGGGTGGTGCTGATCTCGCCCCAGGTCTCGATCCACCCGTCGGTCGTGCCATGGGACGGGCGTTATGTCGATTGTGCCGGCGGCTTCGATCCCGATTTGGGCGATCTGGCCAGCAGGGGCAAGCCGGGTTTGCGCGGAATTCTGGCCTATGACCCGTTCCGAGTGCGGGATCGTCGCAATGCGCGTGCCATTTCAAAGCTGTTTCCTGGCCTGCAGTTGTGCGCGCTGCCCGGTGGAGGGCATCCTGCCACTCAGATCCTGCGGCTGGGCGGGTCGTATGGGCGAATCCAGATTCGCCTGCGCCAAGATCGGTTGGATCGGCGCTGGGTGGTGCAGGAACACCGCAACTTGCGCAGTGATTCGGCGGTTTATTGGTCGCGGCTGGCAAAATATGCCGCCGAACGCGGGCGCCCGGGTCTTGCGGAAACTGCGCGGCGTGTCGCCGGCGTGCTGAAAGCGTCAGACCTGTGATAATCCGCGGATGGACGACCTGACGCGGCTTGACGGGGCCGGCCTTTGCGCCTATCAGCACCAGACAGAATTCCAGGCGCGGCCCGTGCGGCGCCTTTTTGTATTGTGATGCGGGATGATCCGCACCCCAGATGAGACGAGGTAAGTGACATGTCGCGCCGCTGCGAATTGACCGGAAAAGGCCCGATGACTGGCAACAATGTCAGCCATGCGAAAAACAGAACCCGCCGCCGGTTTCTGCCCAACCTGAATGATGTGACCCTGCAGTCCGAAATCCTTGGACGTGGCGTCAAGCTGCGGATCTCGGCTTCGGCGCTGCGCAGCGTCGATCACCGGGGCGGTCTGGACGCGTTCCTGGCCAAAGCCAAGGACGACGAACTGTCGACCAACGCGCTGAAGGTCAAGAAAGAGATCGCCAAGGCCGCTTCCGCCGCCTGATCGATCTTTCGACCTGTCAGCTGACAGGGCTGATGCAGCCTCGCGATTTTTGCGGGGCTGTTTGCATTGGTGCGGTCCGATTGCGCTTGCACGCATTTGTCAGGCGGGCATATACCACCGCTGATATGGCTCTTACACTGCGCACATTTGCCGGCTTTGGTCTGGTCTTGCTGCTTTTGCTGACAAGTCTGGGCATGGCCGTTGCGCGCGGTGCTCCTGGGGCTTCGGGGCGGATCGAGCTGTGTACCGGCACCGGGCCAGTCATGGTCGATGTCGATGAGAACGGTGTCCCGGTGGGACCGCCGTATATCTGCCCGGATTACGCGCTGACCCTGCTGGCCCATGTCGCCGCGCCCGATACCGTACCGCTACAAGTGCTGCGCGCGCCGCAATTGGCGTACCCGCCTGTCTCCGCCCCACGCAGCGCCCGTCTGTGCCCGGTCCGTCTGGCCCGTGCGCCGCCTTTGCCCGTCTGACGATCCCTTCTTTCGATTTTCAGACAACTTTTGCAAAGGAGAGACGCGATGTCCCTCAAAACCACCCTTATGGCGGCCGCAGCCGCCCTGACATTGACCGGTGTGGCCCAAGCGGGCGACATCACGGTGATGGAGCCCTATGCGCGCAGCGCTACCAGTAGTTCGGTGACGGGCGCGGCCTTCATGACCCTCGTGAATAATGGCGATCAGGATGATACCCTGATCGCGGCCAGTTCGGATATTGCCGCGCGGGTTGAATTGCACACTCATATCGAAAACGATCAGGGTGTGATGCAGATGCGCCAGATCGAGGGCGGTATTCCGGTGCCCGCAGGGGGCAGCCATGCGCTGCGGCGCGGCGGCGATCATGTCATGTTCATGGGTCTCAAGATGCCTTTGAACGACGGTGATGTAGTCCCGCTGACCCTCATCTTTGAAAAGTCCGGAGAGATGACTGTCGACGTGCCAGTGGACCTGACACGCAAGCCCAAACACGGCGGGATGCAGCACAAGCAGGGCAGCTAGGAGCGCAAGCGTCCTGTCTCGGGCCGCTCTGCGGCCGTCGACCGAACGCGGGCCGGGCCTTTCAGGGTCCGGCCGTCGCGGGACGGCGGCGGTTTAGCATCGTTGCAACCCAATCGGGTGCCGTGACTGTTGCCGGGCCAAACCGCGTTTCGCAAAAGCGGGCGGTGATTTCCGAAGGTTCGAGGTTCAGCTCGACGGTGTGGGCTCCTGCTGCCGTGGCCGCGTCCACGAGACCCGCAGCGGGGTAGACCTGTCCCGAGGTGCCGATGGCGGCAAAGAGATCGGCCGTGCCGACATGGCCAAGGATCTGTTCCATGCGATAGGGTATTTCGCCGAACCAGACCACGTCGGGCCGCGCCATCGGCGCGGTACAGTTCGGGCAGGGCTGATGGGCCCGCATCACAGGCGGCGCGGGCCATCGATGACCGCATGCGCCACAGAGCGCGCCCGTCAGAGTTCCATGCATGTGCAGGACGTCACGTGCGCCGCCGGCTTCGTGCAGCACATCGACATTCTGCGTCACGATCACCACCTCGCCGGGCCATTCTCTCTGCAGCTGCGCCAGTGCGCGATGGGCGGCGTTGGGAACGGCCTGCGCCGCCTGTGCGCGCCGTGCGTTGTAGAACCCCTGCACCAGACCGGGATTCTTTGCAAACCCTTCGGGCGTCGCCACGTCCTGGATCCGGTGTTGCGACCACAGCCCGGCTTCGTCCCGGAACGTGCCCAGCCCGCTTTCCGCCGAAATTCCGGCCCCGGTCAATATCACGATTTTTTCCACACCGTTCGCTTGGGTATTCACCCGTCAATCACCCGTAACTGCCCCGCTAGCCATGGCAGGCGCGTCACCGCCGTATCGATCATCTGTGCCTGCACCAGATGGCGCATGGTACCGGCCACGTCGCGCGGCACCCGGTCGGCCCAATCGGCCCCTGCAAACAGTGAGATCGTTCGCGCAAAACTGCCAAAGGGCAGCGCAAAAGCGTCAATTTCGTCATGGAACCGCACCGCTCGCATGTAGCCCAGCGGCGTCGTTACCGCCCAGCCGATGCGCCGTGCCACCATCGCCATCAGCGCCAGATGGCTGCCGATCTCGAACCGTTCCTCGAACTCAAGCTGCTGCCGCGTCAGATGCGCTTCGATCTGTTGCCCGATCAGCTGTTCACGGGCATAGCGCAACAGAGGCAGACCATGCGCGCCTTGCAGGATCTCGTCCGCCGAACCGATAGCGCCCCGTGGTGCCACCAGCATGAAGGGGTCGCGCACAAGCGGGTATTCCACGACTCCCTGCTGCACTCGGTTGGTGCTGGCCGCCACCGCGATATGGAACCGGCCGGCCTGCATCGCGGTGCTGATTTCGTGACTTGGTGCAGTGATCAGCTTGAACCGGCATCCGGTCAGGCTGTCGGCCAGAATTGTCACCAAACGTGGCGTCAGATCGTTGTCAAAATCGTCAATCAGCCCAATCGAAAGCGTGCCGAGATGGCTCAGATCCATCACCGTCAGCTCGCTTTGCGCCTGACGCAATTCGGCCAGCACGGTCTGGGTGCGCGCCAGAAACCCCCGCCCCGCCGGTGTCAGCCGCATCGGGCGGCGGGCGCGGTCGATCAGATCGGTGCCCAGGGCGGTTTCCAGATTGCGCAACTGCTGGCTGACGGCGGGTTGGCTCAATCCGGTCAGCTCGGCGGCCTGAGCGACAGATCCGGTCCGGGCCAGGGCCTCGAATACTTCAAGCCCCCGCAGGGTCACGCCCTTGATCAACATTGCCCGATGTTCCGCATGTCACCCGTTGTGAAGCGGTGGCGATCAACGGTCAAGCCCCGCAGGTCCGGCGCGGCTTAGCTGCAGGTCTGCCGGGCGCGTTCGCCAAAGGCCTTGTAGCGCAGCCAGAACGTCTCGTCGCTGCGCCGGTCCGACTGGCGTACCTGCTGGGCCATATGCGGGTCCTGAAAGAATTTCGCCGCCTTCTTGCGCTCAGAGCGACTCAGGCTGCTGTTGGCCACCGCCTGTATGCACCGGCACATCTGCGGCGTCGCCGCCGTGCGCCCCGAGGTCCGGCAGGCCCGGTCGATGACTCCGGCGTCAACCTGTACCGGGATCGATACGGACACCATGCCCGCACAAGCGATTGCCAATAGAAAACGTGTCATGCTGCTGCCTCATTCCATCACCTGGGGTCTTGCCGCCCCTGAGTCTCGATGCTCAGTATGGCGCAATCCGGTTAACGGATCAATTGAGTTCGCGAGATGAGCACGGCAGAGCAAAACACAGCATTCCAAAGGCAGTCATTCATTGGACCGGACACACGTCGCTCATCAGATCCACTGAAAATGGAGATGCAACCGAAACAACATTATATTGTCCGGTCCCGGAGAAATCAGACACCAGGATCGGCAACGATCTCAATACCCTCCAATTGAAAACGGTCTAAAACAACAACATCACCATTCGTATCTCTAGCCAGGATATCAAAAACCACAAGTTTCGGGCCTATTGATTTTGGCCGGGGTCCAACAACATTAAGGTCTCGCACCACCTGGTTCTTCGAAAGGTCCAACTTTTGAGTGTAGGTTGATTCTACTGACGGATTGCTCAAATCGCTTGCATCAAACAATAAACTTTGCAGCGCCACCGCAACGGTGAATTTTTCATTGTTTCGGAATGTCATGTCAAAAGTTATCGGAATCCCCGGGTAGGGCGAATTTGTGAATACATTCGCTTTTTCGATCGAGACATCGAAATTTCCGACTTCGAGGCCCCCCTCTGATAGCTCGGGGTTTGATGTAAGGATTTCAGCTGGCCTTGCAAAGCGATAGTCCGTCGGCGTTTTGGAAGGGGGAGGCTGCGGCTGTGTGAAGGTACCTACATATGCCTCCTCAAATGTATCGCACCCAGAAAGCCCGGCAATGACCGCAATAGCTGATAGAATAGAATATTGTTTCACGATGTCATGACCTTGAAGTAGTCGCCCTTCACATTTAGCCCTGCCATGGTTTCAAACATCTTTTCCCCTGGCTTTTCTGCTTGGATGGCCAATGGCTGGATGTATCTTCCGCCTGCCGGTACATTAGCGTCCCATTTGAACGAGGGCCCGTCAGATTCTATTGAGGAGCGCTCAAACTCCATTGCAGGTAGAGCTAATCCGTGATCAACAACGTTTTCAGTATATTCATTCTCGTCGAATACTGCAGACACAACTTTACCCTGTTGGGCTTGATTTTCATCCGGATTGCTGAGTTCTACATCAACCCGCAGATCGCGATAAAGCTGAATGGATTTCTGAAAAAGTTCCAACGCTGAGATTAATGCGAGAATAAGTGCCGAAAAAGAGATTGCCTCGGCCCGTGGAGTTCCCAATCCCCTTTCAGGGGAGTTCGAAAACGGATCGACAATCGCTAGCGGGGTTGCTGCCATCGAGGCTATCACAATACGCCGCGATAAGATCGGTATGGGCTTTCGGGCTGTCTGTGACTGATACCAATCATAGGTTTCTGATCGGCGAAGCCCCTTCGGAAGCTTAAGTCTGTTTTGAACGGTGTGGATCATAGACTTACCCTCTAAAACAGCTAACTCGCTAAAACAGCTAACTCGAAATACTATATAAGGAACATCTGAAAAACCTGCCGCTTCTGGCGTGATCTGGTAGACTTGAGGCAACCCGCCAAGGAGCCGTTCCGATGCCAAAGCAACCTGTTTTTCCCGGTCTTCGCGATGTGATGAAGAAGAAGGTGACGCGGCGGGAACAGTTTCTGGCGGAGATGGATGAGGTGGTGCCCTGGGGCCGCATGCTGGCGCTGATCGCTCCGCACTACCCGAAAGTCGGCTCCAAGGGCGGTCGCCCGCCGATGCCGCTGGAGATGATGCTGCGGGTCTATTTCCTCCAGAATTGGTATGCCCTGAGCGACCCGATGGCAGAAGAGACGCTGTATGACAGCGATGCGATGCGCCGCTTTGCCGGGATCGAGCTGGGTGACGACCGCATTCCGGATGAGACTACGATCCTCAACTTTCGCCACCTGCTCGAACGGCATGGGCTGACTGAGGCGATTTTCGCGGAGGTGAGCGCGCATCTGGCAGACAAGGGGATCACCCTGCGCTCGGGGACTTTGGTCGATGCGACCATCATCGACGCGCCGTCCTCGACGAAGAACAAGGCGGGTGCACGCGACCCCGAGATGTCGTCCACGAAGAAGGGAAATGACTGGTATTTCGGTATGAAAGCCCACATCGGCGTCGATGCGGACAGCGGCGTTGTTCACAGCCTGGACACCTCGACCGCCAGACTGCACGACAGCCAGGTCTGGGACGACCTGCTGCACGGCGAGGAAACTTCGGTCTGGGCCGACAAGGGCTATGTCAGCGCCGAGCGCGAGGCGGCGTTCACGGGACCGGGCAAGTTCTGGGGCGTCATGCGCAAGGCGCCCAAGGGTGGCAAGCTGCATTCCCTCGACGAACGGATCAACCGGGTGATCGCGATGGTGAGAGCCAAAGTCGAGCATCCGTTCCGGATCGTGAAGCGCCAGTTTGCCCACGTGAAAACCCGCTACCGGGGCCTCGCCAAGAACCGCGCCCAGCTCTTCACGCTGTTCGCACTCGGGAACCTGTTTCTGGTGCGACGGAGGCTGATGGCATGAGGATGAGTCCGCCCAGAATACGCCAAAACGCCGAAATGGCAGCCCTGAAGCCGCTTGACCGGCCGCAAACAACCTGTCTCACGCCTTGCCAGACCATCAAGCCAAAATCTCGGCGCAGCCGAACCGGTTGATCAGACGTTCCATAATATCAAATTTTCGGGAAAAATCAACCCACACGGGGGCCTCCGTTGATTTTGACAACTTAAGACGGTGTTGCCCACACCGTAGGCCTAGACGAAATCTGCGCTTCTCGGGAGCTATCTGAGCATGCCTCAGAGCGTTCCGATTCGAATTGACGTCTGCGAGCGGAATATCTGAAACCAAAAACGGATCATACAGTACCGTTGATGTGTGCTTGACCAACCCACAAAACCTAATCATATCCCGATCCATGACAGACCTCGCACATATTCGCAATTTCTCCATCGTCGCGCATATCGACCACGGGAAATCCACGCTTGCCGACCGCCTGATCCAGGAGACCGGCACCGTTGCCGGCCGTGACATGAAGGAACAGCTGCTCGACGCCATGGACATCGAACGCGAGCGGGGCATCACCATCAAGGCCAACACCGTGCGCATCGACTATTTGGCCGACGACGGCGAGCAATATGTGCTCAACCTGATCGACACGCCGGGGCACGTCGACTTTGCCTACGAGGTCAGCCGCTCGATGCGCGCGGTCGAGGGCTCGCTGCTGGTCGTGGACAGCACCCAGGGCGTTGAAGCGCAGACGCTGGCCAACGTGTACCAAGCCATCGACGCCAACCACGAAATCGTGCCGGTCCTGAACAAGATCGACCTGCCTGCCACCGACTGCGACCGTGTGGCCGAACAGATCGAGGACGTCATCGGCATCGATGCCTCCGGCGCGATCCGGGTCAGCGCAAAAACCGGCGTCGGCATCCACGAAACCCTGGAAGCCATCGTCAACCACCTGCCTGCCCCCAAGGGCGCCCG
This sequence comes from Sedimentitalea nanhaiensis DSM 24252, assembly GCF_000473225.1. Classification (GTDB taxonomy): domain Bacteria; phylum Pseudomonadota; class Alphaproteobacteria; order Rhodobacterales; family Rhodobacteraceae; genus Sedimentitalea; species Sedimentitalea nanhaiensis. The sequence continues at coordinate 2,090,068 of NZ_KI421509.1, read as the reverse complement.
CGACGCCCCGCTCAAGGCGATGCTGGTGGACAGCTGGTATGACTCCTACCTGGGCGTGATCGTTCTGGTGCGCATCATGGACGGCGTGCTGAAAAAGGGCGACCGGGTGCGGATGATGCAGAACGGCAGCGTCCACCATGTCGACCGCATCGGGGTCTTCCGCCCCGCCATGCAGGTGATCGACGAATTGGGTCCGGGCGAGATCGGCTTTCTCACCGCCAGCATAAAGCAGGTCCGCGATACCCGCGTCGGTGACACCATCACCCATGAAAAGAACGGCACCGACAAGGCGCTGCCCGGTTTCAAACCGTCCCAGCCGGTGGTGTTCTGCGGCCTGTTCCCGGTGGATTCCGCCGAATTCGAAGACCTGCGCGACGCGATCGAGAAACTGGCCCTGAACGACGCTTCTTTCTCTTATGAAATGGAAACCTCCGCCGCCCTCGGCTTTGGCTTTCGCTGCGGCTTTCTGGGGCTGCTGCACCTCGAGGTCATCCGCGACCGGATCGAGCGTGAGTACGATATCGAGCTGATCACCACCGCGCCCAGCGTGGTCTATCATATCTATATGCGTGACGGCACCATGGCCGAGCTGCACAACCCCGCCGACATGCCGGACCTGACCCATGTGGATCACCTGGAAGAGCCGCGCATCAAGGCGACCATCCTTGTGCCCGACGAATACCTCGGCGATGTGCTGAAACTGTGCCAGGATCGCCGCGGCATCCAGATGGACCTGACCTATGCCGGCAGCCGCGCCATGGTGGTCTATGATCTGCCCCTGAACGAGGTTGTCTTCGACTTCTACGACCGGCTGAAATCGGTCACCAAGGGCTATGCGTCGTTCGATTATCACCTGACCGACTACCGCCAGGACAACCTGGTCAAGATGTCGATCCTGGTCAATGACGAGCCCGTCGATGCCCTGTCGATGATGGTCCACCGCGACCGCGCCGAGGCGCGGGGCCGCGCCATGGTCGAAAAGCTCAAGGACCTGATCCCGCGCCACATGTTCAAGATCCCGATTCAGGCCGCGATCGGCGGCAAGGTCATAGCCCGCGAGACCCTGTCGGCCATGCGCAAGGACGTGACTGCCAAATGCTATGGCGGCGATGCGACGCGCAAGAAAAAGCTGCTGGAAAAGCAGAAGAAGGGCAAGAAGAGGATGCGCCAGTTCGGAAAAGTCGATATTCCGCAAGAGGCGTTTATTTCCGCCCTGAAGATGGACAGCTAATACTGACTTTCGTTGGGCGGCGTCTGCATTTGGTTCATCCAGGCCATAGCGCATGCCAGGTCGATGACGGGGTTGAACGAGCTGACGGTTTTCTCGCAGCGCAGGACGATTCTGCGGAAGCGTTTGAGATTGTTGGGAGACTCTCGACGAGATGCCGTTCCTTGTTGGACGCCCAGTCGATAGGGCGGTCCTCGCGGCGGGTTAAGTGGCGCTTGATATGGCCGCAGGATCCAGATCGACGGCAATGAACGTGCGCAGGTGATCGCATCATAGACTGCCTGTCAGTGAGCGTTCAAAACTGACCCAGTCTTTGAGGCGCAATGCGCCCGGGCGGGCCGCCTTCACATAGCGAGTCCGGCTGGGGCATTGCTTGCGCGACGATTATTTTTGCTGCGGCTTTTGCTCTGCGCGAAGCGGTATGAGGCATTGCCGGTCTCGACGATGGCGCAGTGATGGGTGACGCGATCGGCAGTGACCGTAAATTCCCCAGCGCGCCGAACCTGCTGGATCGGGGCTTCACAGCGGAGAAACCAAACCAGAAAGGGGCCGGCGACATCAGCTGTGTTTGGCCCCGTGAATGTTGGTTGTTTCTCGCTGTGATCCTGGATCCGTATGCACGACGGGCGATCGGTCGGGCGGTCAGCAGGCAGGCTGCGATGGCGCTCTTCGAATACATAAACGGCTTCTACAATCCGCGACGGCGGCACTCAGAACTGGGCCGCAAAAGCCCCGTCGGCCCTCGAACGGAAAGCGGCCAGAACGAGCACCTGGGACGGCACAAAGCGCGATAGGTCCAGCCTTCATGCGATACAGCGCCTTTCCCGGCCCGGGAAGCCTGGCGGAAAACTCCAGCTTCAAACGATCCCGTTTTCATGGGGCCGTGCCGTTGAGTGCTCTGAGCGTTCCATAAAAATCATCCACGGCGGTCTGAGCCGTATCACGCAACCCCGAATAATCCGGTGACGAGGCAGATTTGCTCTCTTTGGCGCCAGCTTCTCCGACCGCGCGGGACACGTTCTGAACGAACTGGCACACGGGCAGTCTAAGTTCGCCGAACTTTTGCAATGCGGCGTCGACGGACAAATCGCCCGCCAATAATAGTGCTAGAACAACCGCATCCTGCATGGCCATCGCGCCACCTTGCCCCATAAATGGGGTCGAAGCGTGACAGGCGTCACCAATCAAGACAACGCGACCGCGATGCCATGGAAGCGGCAGCACGACCTCTTCGACAGCCGTATAGAGAATTTCGCTCTCTGGCCCCAGTGCGTCCAGAAACTGCCGGGCCGGGCCGCTGAACTCCGCGAATCGGCTTTGCATGGTTTCGGCCCATGTTTCCGGTGGGAAAAAGGACCCCTCCGGCTCTGCGACAGTGCCGAAGGTGTACAGCCGGTCATCACTTATCGGCATGATGCCGAAGCGTTTTCCCGGCCCCATCATCATGATTTTGTTCACGAGGGTTTCCGGGCGTTCATGTACTGACCGCCATATGCCAAATCCGGTATATTTGGGTTTAACATCAATCCCGATCATCGGGCGAATTTCTGAGCGCAACCCATCAGCGCCGATTACCAGATCATAGCTGTCGCAAGACCCATCCGTGAGCGTTACGCTGGCGGTGTGTTCGGATTGCTGAATGGACGTTACGGTCGTGCCCAGGATAATTTCAACGCCCATGGCTGCGAGCTTGTTGGCCATAACACGGTGCAACTCGGCACGTTTGATTCCCAGAATTGCCGGAATTTTCCCGTCGTCTGCTGTCGGGTACTTCGTTTCGACAATTTCAGCACCAGAGTGGTCAAAGTAACTGTTGATCCCATCAGGAATGGTAAAGCCTGCTATCAGAATTTCATCGAGCACGCCGAGATCGCGCAAGCTTTCCAGGCCGTTGCTATAAACGAAAATTCCGGAGCTCTGGAATTTCCACAGCTCCTGCTTTTCGACGATTCGCACATTGTGCCCCGCAGAGGAAAAAGAGATTCCTGCTGCGCAACCAGCGATCCCGCCGCCTACAATGAGGATATTCAAAGAAGAATTGGCCATAGTGCACACCCTTGATGTTCAATATAGAACTAATTGTTCACATTATCGGGCTGAATATCGCTTACGTCAAGATTGTTTTGCTGCTTAGAATACTTGGCTGCCTTGAAGGCCGGCCCAGCCACCACTGTATGCACGACGGGTGAGTGATCTTACATCAGCAGTTCAGGGCGCGGTTCTCATAATTTTCTTGACAGAAAATGAATCTCCACAATACTTGAACTAACAGTTCACTATTGAACGATAAGCGAAGGGTCGGCGAACGGCTAAGCCTACAACAAACCTGCCGTAAATCGCCACCGTTGGAGGTGGCGCGCGGCTTTTGGGTAGGGTGCGAACCAAAGCGTGCAGAAACAGCCACGCCCCCTGAACTCCGTTGACATGACCAACAACCAAAAAAGTGGAGACAACATGAAACATTTTCTGAAAAGCACTCTGGTGGCCGCATCGCTGGCGATCACAACCGGAGCAACCTGGGCTGAAGAATTCACGATGAACGCGGTGTCTATGACTCCGCGCCAAGCCAGTATTTCCGCAGGCTTCGCCATGTTTATTGAAGAGATCAACAACGAATTCAAAGGTGAATTCCAGATCAAATGGCGTGGTGGTCCAGAAGTCATGCCGCCATTCAAGCAGGCCGAAGCCGTTCGCAACGGTGCGATTGACATGGCTTTTACCAGTCCCAGCTACTATTCCGGTTTGGTGCCAAGTTCGACGTCCATGAATCTGTCGTTCAAGCGGTACGATGAGATCAACCAGACCGGTTACTATGAACGCATGACAGAAATCCACGCGGAAAAAGACCTTGTTTTTCTGGGTGAAGTGCCGGCGACAGACCTGAGCTTTCTGCTCTATTTGAACGCCCCGATCACGTCGCTTGATGACCTCAAAGGCAAGCGTGTCCGCGTTTTCCCGACGCTGGCACCCCTCGTCGAAGCTTTGGGCGCAGAACCGCTGATTTTGCCGATAGGTGAAATCTATACCGCAATGGAGCGTGGTACTATTGACGGGTTCGCAATGGGCCCGCTTGTGCGTGGCGAACAATACAAAGGTGTTGTGTCTACTGTCGTTTATCCGGGCGTATACCGGGCCGGTTTCCCAATCCTGGTGAATCAGGACGCATGGAACGAGATGCCGCAGGAATTGCGCGACCGCATCACGGCTTACGTAAGAGGCAATCTTTCGTCTCGGATTGATGCTATCTGGGCGGAAAAGGTTGTGAAAGCGGCTGAGGGAATGGCTGCCGAGGGTTTCTCGAAGTTTGAATTGTCGTCAGAAGACGCCGTGTCACTCCGTGAGCTGGCACTGGATGCCGCATGGGCAGGCGTGGCCGAAGCCGCCGGTGAAGAGCAAGCTTCGGAACTTCGCTCGATGCTGGTCGACTGACCGGGCATTTATACCGTGAACAGAACGAGGCGAAGGCCCCGTTCTGTTTCTTCGTGCCGGGCCTGCTACGTTTTGAGCCGCCCACGCTGGACTGCTGCGGCGGGATTGCCGATAGTCCCCGATCCGGCTGCCGCGCGTGGGCGGCTTTTTGGATGAACGCCAATCCGGCGATATCTTGGCCAAGGGTGCCTCCCATTCACAATAGCACTGATCAGGCCAAGAGCATGGTTCTGGACCCGCGCTGCTTGGCCGTATTGCGGCGGTGGCAGCAGATCTTGGGTCATCGGCCGCCGGTCTCAAAGCTGTGTCAAACCGCAATTCCCAGCCCGCCAAGCGGGCGGATAGCGCGCTGTGGGCCCTTATTAACAATACGCTGCGGATTTCATTACCAACCTGTGAACGCGGTTGTTGACACATGAACGGGAATCTGTAAATAATAATAATGAACAATAAGTTCACATATGAACAGATAGTAAGGAGACCATCAATGGCAGCGCCCAAGAAATTTCCGTCGATCGAACCAGATGACGTCGAGATCCCCGAAGGCAAAACGCTGGGTGAGTGGGTCGAGAGCCGCGTCGCGCGTTATGAAACGCGGACGCTGGACTGGAATGCTCTGAAATTCCAGGCTGACCATGACCCGAAATACAAACGTGCCCAGATGCGCTATATTGGGACCGGTGCAACCGGTGTGGCTTCGGATGACAATGTTATTCCTGCCGAGAATTTCACGTTTTCAACCATGGTTCTGCCGGCAGGCTGTGAGGGTCCGTTGCACATCCACCGCGACGCCGAAGAAGTGTTCTTTGTCCTCAAAGGACATAAGATCCGCTTGTTCATCGAACATCAGGGCGAAGAAGTCGAAACCGTCCTGACTGAACGCGACATCATTTCCGTGCCCCCGGGCGTATATCGCGGTCTGCGCAACGAGGGCATTGAAGAGGCTCTGATGTGTGTGATGATCGGCAACCCGAAACCGGTAACGCCGACATATCCAGAAGACCATCCTGTTTCAAAGCTGAAGCGCTGATCCGGGAAGACAAAGATGTCCGATATCGTCGAAAAAACAGCAGATGGCGTCACTTACCTAGAGCGTCCGGGGCATCGTGACGCCATGGTGTTTTTGCATGGTATCGGATCAAATGCCTCATCGTTCCAGCACTTGTTGAGCCATTTGCCTGGGGATGTAAGGGCAATTGCCTGGAATGCACCCGGCTATGGCGGCTCACGTCATTTGAGCGCGCATTGGCCTTTGGCATCTGATTATGCGGATGCGCTGTACGGATTTCTGAATGCTGTCGGAATCCGGAGCGCGACTCTGGTCGGCCATTCGCTTGGAACGCTCATAGCGGGTGCTTTTGCCGAGGCATATCCAAACCGGGTTGAGCGGCTGATCCTGGCATCCTGTGCTTGTGGGTATGGGGTTGATCAAGGGGCGAGCTTGCCAAAAGCCGTTGCTGGCCGGATCGAAGAGCTGGATCTGCTCGGTGCGGATACGTTTGCAGCACGGCGCGCGCCGCGATTGGTATTTGAACCGCTGCTGCATCCAGATGTCGTTGCACAGGTGCAAAACGCTATGTCACGGGTTGATCGCGCCGGATATGCGCAAGCCGTCAGGATGCTGGCCTCGGGGGATCTGCCTGCGTCTCTTCGCAACACCCGGGTTGATGTCGGTTTTATTATCGGCATCAATGATCGTGTCACGCCCGAGCAACAGACCCTGAGCGCAGCGCAAGCATGGTCCGCGTCGACAGGGCGCAGCCCCGAAATTCATCGTATCAACCATGCCGGGCATGCGATTTATCAGCAGAAGCCTACGGAATTTGTCCAGGCCTTACTCGCTTTGCATCAATGTGACCGGCAAGATCGAACGAACAACGACACAACCGCCAAGGGAGGAAAGAAATGAACAACCCGATACGAGTTGGCCATTTGCGCGGCATCGTCATGCGTGCGCCGGATATCACTGATACAGCCGATTTCTATACCAAACTATGGGGGCTGCGCATTGCGCAGTCCGAAGAAGGTATCACCTATCTGGGTGGAACCGGATCTGAACCCTTTATTTACGGTCTGAAGGACAGCGACACCTACGGTATAGAATATATCCATTTCGGGATGAAAAATCGTTCGGATATGGATGCGCTTTATGCGCAGGTGGTTGCCAATGGTGCGAGCGCGCTTGGGGCTCCGGCGGTGTTCGATGACCTTATCGGCGGATACGGTTTCGAGGTGCTGGATCCCGACAACCGCCGTCTGCGATTTACCACCGATCTGCAGATGAAGGATGCTGAAGATGTTTTTGCCTATCCGCGCAAAGTTTCGCATGTGGTGCTGAACACCCCGGATATGGAAGGGCTGGAGCGCTGGTACCAGGAGGTTCTGGGCTTTAAAGTCAGCGACTATTCCGCAGATCAGATGGTGTTTTTGCGTTGCAGCAGCGACCATCATTCCATCGCGCTTGTCCGTGCGAAATACCCGGCGATAAACCATGTGGCTTTTGAGCTGCCCGATCTCGACAGTTATATGCGCGCCATTGGCCGGATGAAACAGCAAGGTCAGGTGCCAAGCTGGGGGCCTGGGCGGCATGGGCCGGGCAACAACCCGTTTGCCTATTTTGTTTCGCCCTCGGGCTATGTGATCGAATTCACATCCGAGTTGCAGCAGATTGATGAGGCCACCCACCAAGCACAGGTCTGGTCGCGCACCGACCCGGATTCGATGGATCGCTGGATGACGGCCGGCCCTCCCACACCGGCGCAGCGCACCGTTATGGCCGGTCGGATTGACCCCGGCTTTCCACATCTGAAGAAAGACTGACGGTGGATCTGGGTCTGACAGGAAAAACCGTGGTTGTGACCGGCGGCTCGTCCGGCATTGGTCTGGCCACGGTCAAGCTTGCGCTGGCAGAAGGCGCAAACGTCGCTTTTTGCGCCCGCGGCGCGGATCGGCTGAACCGCGTGCGCGACGATCTTGCAGCGGCCTACGGGGAAGCTCGCCTTCTGGCAAAGGCGTTTTCGGTGCTTGAACCCGAGGCGAACACCGTGTTCGCACAAGAGGTCTGCGCAAGGTTTGGCGGTTGCGATGCGTTGATCACAAATGCGGGGCAGGGCAGGGTTTCAACCTTTGCCGACACCTCGGATACCGACTGGCGCGATGAGCTTGAGCTGAAAATCTTCAGCCAACTGCACCCTATCCGCGCTTTTCAGGATCAGCTGCGCGCCAGCGGGACCGGGTCGGTCACCGCAGTCAATTCGCTGCTGGCATATCAACCCGAACCTCATATGGTCTGCACCTCAGCCGCGCGGGCCGGCGTGCAAAACCTGCTGAAATCTCTGGCCACCGAGTTGGCCCCCGACATTCGGGTCAACTCCATTTTGATCGGCCTGGTTGACAGCCAGCAATGGCAACGCCGTTTTGAGGCCCGCCCCGATCAGAGCCAGTCGCGCGAAGCGTGGTTCCGCGATCTGGCGATAAAAAAGAACATCCCACTTCAGCGATTGGGACATGCAGCAGAGGCCGCGCGAGCGCTTTTGTTCCTTTCCTCTCCTGCGGCCAGCTATGTGACGGGCGCTAAATTGGAACTCTCCGGCGGCGTTTCCCGCTTTATCTGAATTACGACGAGAAAGACCCCCATGACCAAGACCGTTGGATATCAAATTGCTCAAAGCCTTGCTGATGCCGGTGTGACAACCGTCTTTGGTGTGATCTCAATTCACAATATGCCAATCCTTGACGGGATTGCCGAACAGGGCCGCATCCGGTTTGTCACTGCGCGTGGCGAGGCCGGGGCCATGAACATGGCGGATGCGTTTTCGCGCGTGTCCGGCGAAGTTGGCGTTGTACTCACCTCAACCGGAACAGCCGCAGGTAACGCCGCCGGTGGGCAGGCCGAGGCCCTGACCGCTGGCAGCCGTTTGCTGCACATCACCACACAGGTCGATCGTGAATTCATGGACCGTAACCAGGCTGCTATTCACGATGTACCCAAGCAGCCTGAGATGCTGAAAGGCGTTTCCAAGGCCTATTTCCGGATCTGGGATGAGAAGTCCGCAATCGGCACGCTGGACGCCGCCATTCGAGCCGCCAGCACTCCTCCTGCTGGACCCGTCAGTCTGGAAATTCCGGTGGACGTTCAGCGTTTGGATGCGGTCACCAGCTTTGAGCTGTCTCCCCCGACCGTCACCGCCCCCAAGGCCAGCGACGCCCAACTGGATGCCTTGGCCGAGCTGGTCAAATCGGCCAAACGCCCGATGATCTGGCTTGGAGGTGGCGCACGCGAGGCCTCGGTCGAGGCGTGCGAGTTGGTCCAACGGGGCTTTGGCGTCGTGACCTCGACCCAGGGACGCGCTGTTGTGCCCGAAGATAACCCATCCACCCTTGGCGCTTTCAACATGACCCCCGAAGCACAGGGGATCTATCAGGCATCGGACCTGATGATCGTGGTCGGGTCGCGCCTGCGGGGCAATGAAACCCTGAACAACAAGATGAAACTTCCGCAGCCCCTGGTGCAGATCGACGCCGAGCCCAGCCAGTGCGGGCGGAACTATCCGGTGGATATGTTCCTGAATGGTGGTGCGGCGCAAACGCTGCGTGGATTGCTGGATCGTTTACCCGATCGGCTGGATGTTGATCCGAACCATAGTTATGAAATTGCGGTCGCACGGGCCAAATCCGAAGGCGCATTGCGTGAGCGTCTGGGACCGTATCAAGTGGTGGCCGATCACCTGCTGGAAGTTGTCCCGGCCGGGTGTCACCCTTGGGTGCGCGATGTGACGATCTCGAATTCCACCTTTGGCAACCGGTACGTGCAGATCGCGGCCCCGAACCTCGGTGTTCACGCACTTGGGGGCGGTATTGGCCAGGGGATTGCCATGGGAATCGGCGCGGCGGTGGCCTCGACAGATGCGCGGGTGATTACTTTGCTGGGCGATGGTGGGTCGATGCTGGGCATTGCCGAGCTGATCACCGCAGTCGATGAAGATCTGAATGTGACCTTCCTGTTGATGAACGATGCCGCTTATGGCGTGATCGAGAATATTCAGGACGCGCAGTATGATGGCCGTCGCCACTATTCCAAGATCAAGGTGCCCAACTTTGCCAAGCTGTGCGACGCCATAGACATGCCGCACATGATGGTCGACAATATCGGTGCCTTTGCCGAGACCTTTGATCAGGCCATGGCCGTCAAGGGACCGGTTTTGCTTGAGGTGGACATGGTCAAAATCGGCCCGTTTGCGGAATCCTTCTCGGGGCCGCCCGCCGGTGCCGCAGGCAACAAGGTATAAATCCCATGCAGCATCTGGCCCTGATCGGGTTTGGCGCGATTGGCCAGACCCTTTTGCAAGCAATCTGTGACTATCCCGGCGGCGCGCCAGAGCGGCTTTCGCTGCTTGTGCGGCCCGGCGCGGCGGATCGAACGCGTTTGCTGGCGGAGGGCATCGGCGCGGGGCAGATCGGCCAAATCGACATTACTACCGATATTGCGGATTTGCTGGTCGCGATGCCGGATCTTGTGGTTGAATGCGCGGGTCATCAGGCTGTTGCGGAATTTGGTCCTCGTGTCCTGGACGCCGGGACAAGCCTTGTGGTCGCCTCGATCGGCGCACTTGGGGATGATGTGTTATTCCAATTGCTGAGGGATGCGGCGGAAAAGACCAGTGCCCAGATTATCTTGCCTGCAGGGGCCATTGGCGGGGTCGATGCCTTGGCTGCGGCCCGCCTGTCGGGCCTGCAAGGCGTCATTTATACGGGGCGCAAACCGCCAAGCGCCTGGAAAGGGACAGAGGCCGAGCAACGCCTGGACCTTGACGCCCTGACCCAGGAAGCTGTATTTTTTGAAGGCTCCGCCCGGCAAGCCGCCAAAGCCTTTCCGAAAAACGCCAATGTGGCCGCAACGCTGGCCTTGGCTGGCGTCGGGATGGATGCAACCCGGGTTCGACTGATTGCGGACCCGCAAGTCACAGCCAATATCCACGAATATGAGGTCAGATCGGCAGCGGTGGACTATTCGGTCCGCCTGATCGGAAAAGCCTCGCCTCTGAACCCAAAAACATCCCTTTCAACGGCATTCAGCCTCGCGCGGACCATCCTGAACCGGTCTGACGCCATCGTAATCTAGGAGCGGACATGGATCATTCCTTTCCCGACGGGCGCCTGTTTGTAGGCGGCGAATGGCAGACCGGACGCGGCTCCGATATCACTTCGGTTTTCGCTGCGGATGGCACTGAAAATACAACTTTGGCCGGGGCCTCGAAAGAAGATGTCGAGGTCGCGATCGATCGTGCAATAACGGCCCAGACCGACCCGGCTTGGCAGAACCTGAAACCGCATGAGCGTGCGACCTATCTTTACCGGATCGCGGATGGCATCACCGCCAATATTGACCGGATTTCGTGGTTGCAAAGCCGCGACACCAGCAAAACCCGCACTGAAACACGCGCGCTTGCGACATCGGCGGCGGCGACGTTCCGGTATTTTGGGGCTGTTCTGGAAACCGCAGATGATCTTTTGACCTCGCCGCGCGGGGATTATCTGACCTATTCGGTCCATGAACCGCTGGGGCTTGTCGGGGCAATCACGCCGTGGAATTCACCAATCGCATCGGATGCGCAAAAGGCCGCGCCCGCCTTGGCTGCGGGCAATGCGGTTCTTTTGAAACCGGCCAGTTGGTCGCCTTTGATCAGCCTTGAACTGGCCCGCATCGTCGAAGAGGCCGGCCTGCCCAAAGGGCTGTTCTCGGTTTTGCCGGGATCGGGCCGTGAGGTTGGAAACCTTTTGGTAGAGCACCCCGATATTTCCAAAGTGTCCTTTACAGGCGGTACGTCAACCGGGCGCCAGCTTGCCCATGTCGCCGCCGAAAAACTGATGCCGGTTTCGTTGGAACTGGGGGGTAAATCGCCGACCATCGTGTTTGAGGATTGCAATGAGGTTCAGGCCCTCGCCGGTATCCTGTTTGGGATTTTTTCGTCCAGTGGCCAAAGCTGCATTGCCGGTTCGCGCCTGTTTGTGCAACGCAGTATCTACGACCGGTTTGTGGATCGGCTGGTTCAGGCCACTAATGCCCTGCGTGTCGGACACCCGTTTGATGCGGCGACACAGGTGTCGTCGATGGTGCATGCCGACCATCGCGCCTCGGTCGAAGGGTATGTGCAGGCCGCCCGCGATGAAGGCGGAGAGGTCCTGACTGGGGGCTCGCGCCCTACCGGAGCGGACTATGATCAGGGGGCCTATTACAAGCCCACGATTATCGCCGGATTGACAAACCAAGCGCAAACCTGTCGAGAAGAGATTTTTGGCCCCGTTCTTGTTGTCATGCCGTTTGACGACGAAGAAGACGTGATTGCCATGTCCAATGACAATGATTATGGGCTGGCCTGCGGGATCTGGTCGCGCGATCATGCGAAATGCTGGCGTCTGGGGCGGGCCATACGGGCCGGCACGGTCTGGATCAACACCTACAAGCAATTTTCGATCACGACGCCGTTTGGGGGCGATGGTGCAAGCGGCATGGGGCGCGAAAAAGGCCGGGATGGTTTGCGTGCATACCAGCGGCAAAAGTCGATTTATCAGGACCTGTCCGGCTTACCACACCCCTGGGCGCGCTTGCGTTAATATTGGTCGCCGCCATAGCCCAGCCCCAAAGACGCCTGTTTTGCCGCGTTCAAGACGGCAGTTCTGACCGCCCCATCACCAGCTTTGGTCTCCTCGGCGAACAAGTGCTGGGGACCAGAAACATTCAGCGCACCGGCAACGTGCCCGTTGCGATCAAAGACGACCGCCGCGCACGAGCCGATGCCGTTTTCATAGTTCCCCTCGCTCCAGGCAAACCCGGCAGCCTTGTCTGCTCTGGCCTGTTCCAGAACGGCCTCCAGGGTCACTGGGGTCTTGTCGGTGCGCGGGGTAAGTTCTGTAGTGGCAAAATGCTCGGTCAGTTCCGACACGGATAACTCCGCCAAAATTGCACGCCCGATCGATGATGCGTGCGCGGGCAGGCGTGATCCGGCGCGCACATTGCTGACGAGATGGCTGTTCGGGGTTTCCCGGCTGAGGTAAACGATTTCCGGACCATCCAGAATGCCCAGATGTGACGACATGCCGGTGGCCTTGGTCAATTCAGCCAGAATCGGTTGACAGACTTGAACAATATCGCGCCCATGAATGGCCTGTGCGGCCAGGCTGATAAGGCCCGGTCCCAGCCGGTATCCCGCACCTTCCTCAATTTCTTCAATCATACGGTTGTCGGCAAGGGTGTGGATCAGGCGAATCAGTGTGGTGCGGTTGATCCCCAATTCCTTGGAAGCGGTGCTGAGATTTCGGCACTTTTTGCCGTTTCCAATATAACGAAGCAGGTTCAATGCCCGCTCGACCGGTGGGACGGAGTAGGCAGTAGACACTTTGTCGGGAGTGGGGATCATTACAACCTCTTGCGATTTTTGTACAAAATAGAACAGATTGCGCGTGTTTGAACAGACCTAAGCAAAAAAAGTCGCCTATTTCAGCATTTGGTTCTTACCGGCAACCGAGGGTCAAAAAAACTGTTTTCTTGTTTGGTAAATGTTGCTAGCATTCGTTGAACGATATGTTCAATTTTGAACACTTAGGGGGAGTGCCGTGAACAAACTGAATGTCGGAATCTGTGGTGGGGGTATTGGTGGCTTTAGCGCAGCAATAGCACTTCGAAACGCCGGACATGTCGTTCAAGTCTTTGAGCGGGCTGCCGAATTTAATCGAATCGGGGCGGATATCAACCTGACACCCAATGCTGTTTTCGCTCTGGACAAGCTTGGCGTCGGAGAATACCTGCGCAAAACCGCAGCGCGTCCCACATATCGGATCAGTCGAGATGGGGTCACGGGGGAGGAGACCTCGCGTCTTCCGATGAGCGATGCCGCTGAGAAAAAATATGGCGCGCCGCAATTGACAATCCACCGCGCGGATCTCTTGAAGTCTCTGCAGAGCCAATTGCCCGAGAGCAGCATTCATCTGGGAATGGCGGCAGCTGTGGTTGAGCAGGCCGACAATGGAGCTACGATCAAATTCGAAGACGGATCAAGCCAAACCTTTGATGTGGTGATCGGCGCGGACGGGATTCATTCTGCGGTCCGTACCTCGCTTTGGGGCAAGGACGATCCGAAGTTCACGGGCATCGTATCCTACCGGGCGGTTTTTCCAAAGTCTCAGGCCGAAGGGCTTGAGGATCTGGATGCGTTCACCAAATGGTGGGGAGAGATTTCTGAAAAGCAGATCGTGACCTTTCCGCTGACTCTGGGCGAAGAGATTTTTGTTTTCGCAACTACACCGCAGGACGGTTGGACTGAAGAAGGTTGGACCTTGCCCGGAGATGCCGATGAATTGCGAGCAGAGTATTCGAACTTTCACCCCAATGCACAGGCGCTGCTCGCCAATTGCACCGAAGTGACCAAATCTGCACTGCATGTGCGCGAGCCGATGGCGCAGTGGGCACGAGGCCGGGTCACGATATTGGGCGACGCGGCGCATCCAATGGTGCCGTTTATGGCGCAGGGTGCGTGTATGGCAATCGAGGATGCCGTTGTGCTGGCTCGCTCGCTGGAGGGTGTCGGACCCGATGGTGTTGAAGAGGCACTGCAGCGTTATGAAAACGCCCGCAAAGGCCGCACAGCGGAAGTTCAGAAAAACTCGCTCGCCAATGAATGGCTGAAAGAAGGTGGCAATGCTGACTGGGTCTATGGATACAATGCCTGGACCGTAGGACTGGGTTGAAGCGGACACCAGGGGAGAAACCGTGAAACAGGTTCTAAAAGCCACGATTGTTGCGGCAATCGTGGCGGTCGCATCCACCTCAGCCTGCGCCGGAAAAATCGCGAGAGACGCCATTTTTCCGATCCCAAAACAAGCGGGGATTTCCAGGGGCTTTGCGATGTTTGTCGATGACATCAATGCCAGGTTCGATGGTGAATTCGAGTCCAACTGGCGCGGTGGTCCTGAGGTGATGCCTCCGTTTGGGCAGGCAGGGGCCGTGGGTGGCCGTGCAATGGACATCATATTCACCGGCCCCAGCTACGATGCGGGGCAGGTGGCCACATCGACCACGATGAACCCATCGGAACAGACCTATGCAGAAATCCGTGAAACCAAGTATTGCGAGCGGATGACAGAACTGCATGCTGAGAAAGACGTGTTCTTTCCGGGCGAGGTTCGCGCAACCGATCTTGCCTTTCACATCCCCCGGCATGCGCCGTTCTCGTCGATTGCTGGGCTTGAAGGTAAACGCATGCGCGGTGCCGCCGATTGGGCGTCTCAGTTCAAGGGTGTTGTGTTTCAGGCCCTTTCCCCTGGCGTCTATCGTGCGGGCTTTCGGCCTCTGCTCTACAAGGAAGCCTGGAATGGTCTGCCGGAAGATCGGAAAAATCGCATCATCGCCGATGTGCGTGATGATCTGTCTCCACGAATTGGCGAAACCTGGGCCACGGATGTCGATGAAGGCGTGCAGAAAGTGATGGATGCCGGGCTTGAGGTCATGGAGCTTTTCGCTGAAGGCCAAAAAACTCTGCGTACCAGAGCATTGGGTGTTGATTGTCACTGAGAACTGACCCGGCAACTGCAGAAATTGTCATTGAGAATTGACCCATGTGCAACCTTGCCCCTGCTTGATTCAGCTGGGGGCTATTGGAGTGGTAGACATGGGATTTTTGAGGGTCATTCGGAAATGGGCGCTGCGAGACAAGATGCCCATTCGCGAGATTGCGCGGCGAACAGGCGTGTCTCGCAACACGATCAAGAAATATCTGCGGGCCGGGATTGTCGAACCCGAATTCCAGAGACCGGACCGGCCGAGCAAGCTGGATCCGTATGCTGAGAAGCTGACAGCTTGGTTGCTGTCTGAGCAGCGCAAAA
>NZ_KI421509.1:1913596-2074433 GCF_000473225.1 Sedimentitalea nanhaiensis DSM 24252 | reverse complement strand
CCGCGCTACTCGACCGCCTTACCCACCGCTGCCACATCCTGGAGACCGGCAATGACAGCTATCGGTTCAAGGCCAGCTCGGAGACAGCGAAAAAGAAACGAAAGGAGACAGCAGCATTGACGCCATCATGACGCAAAGAACATAACAGCTGGGTGGGTCAAGTCTCGGTGACAATGCCGGGTCAGTTCTCAGCGACAATCAACAGCCGGAAGATCTGTCTGTTGCAATCATCATGGAAGCCTTTGCGGTTCAAGCGATTGCTTGCCAGCAAGGCGCCGGAATTCCAAAAAACATCGTAAATCCAATGGGGGGTGCACTAGCGCGGGGTCATCCGATTGGCGCGTCTGGGGCACTGATAGCGGTAGATCTCATCAGAGCATTGGATACCAAACCTGGATACGGGCTTGCGGCGATTGCTGCTGCGGGGGGGGGTGGGAAGTGCCCTCATTTTGAGATCTGATCCTGCCCCCATTTGACCGGACGCTCAGGCGGTACCAATCGCGCGGTTATCCTCCATTTTCCGGACGGCGCGATTGTTTGTGACGTCATCGTCTCCCGACACGGCCACGGCTCCTCCTTCCAGCATCACACGCCGCCAACGATACAGCAGGTTCGGCGCCACGCCATTGCGACGCGCCACGACCGAGATGCTGGCAGTCTCGTCCAGCATCTCCTCTGCGATCCGCAGCGTCGCGGACGACGACCGGCGACGCCTGCGGCCGCCATCGGTGATGATTTCATAGTCAGACATGAGCACGTGCTCAGGATGACCAGCCCCTGAACTTTGATCCAGCCGCGACCGGAGCCCGTTTGGTGTTTATGCCGGTTGGCGCAGTTTGAGCAATCGCCTGGCGCGCGGAGCTTTCATTTCGCGCAGCGGGGTCGGGCGATTGCGGTGGTCAGTGTCCGCGCGTAGTAGGCCGGGGTCCGGTCATTCAAGGCCGAATGCGGGCGCTCGGTGTTGTAGTCGTTGGCCCAGGCGGTGATCACAATCCGCGCATGGGCCAGGTTTCGAAACATGGTTTCGTTGAGCAACTCATCGCGCATCCGCCCGTTGAAACTTTCCACGAAGCCGTTCTGCATCGGCTTGCCCGGTGCGATGTAGTGCCACTGGACCCGATGCGCGGCAGCGAAGGTTAAGATTGCGTTACAGGTCAGTTCGGCGCCGTTGTCGCTGACAATCATGCCGGGCTTTCCGCGGCACGCGATCAGGGCCGTCAGTTCACGCACCACACGGCGCCCCGAGATCGAGGTATCCGGGATCGCCGCGAGACATTCCCGAGTGACATCATCAACCACGTTGAGAACCCGAAAGCGCTGGCCGTTGGCGAACTGGTCGTGAACGAAATCCAGCGACCAACGCGCATTGGGCCGCGCCTCGACCGGGATCGGGGCACGCGTCCCGATAGCCTTGCGCCGTGCCTTTCGTTTGCGGACCGTCAGACCTTCCTCTCGGTAGAGCCGATAGATCCGGTTAATGCCGGACGGCTCGCCCTCGCGGCGCAGCAGCACGAAGAGCCGCCGGTAGCCGAACCTTCGACGCTCGTTGGCCAACTCACGCAACCGCCCGCGCAGTTCCGTTTCCGGCGCGCGTTGAGACGGGTAGCGGACCATCTTGCGATCCGCTCCGACAATCCGGCAGGCCCGCCGCTCCGACAGACCGTGATCGGCCCGAAGGTATGCGACCGCTTCGCGCTTCACGGCGGGCCCTACCATTTTTTGAGACCAGATCCTTCATGGCAGCCAGATCAGGCATCTGTTCGGCCAGGAGCTTCTTCAGCCTGGCATTCTCATCTTCGAGCGTCTTCAGCCGCTTCGCCTCCGACACAGTCATGCCGCCGAACCTGGCTTTCCAGTTGTAAAAGGTGCCTTCCGACATGCCGTGTTTGCGGCACAGGTCCGCGCACTGCACGCCTGCCTCGTGCTCGGCCAAGATGCCGATGATATGTTCGTCCGTGAAACTCGTTCGCTTCATTGTCCGTCCTCAAGTTGGGGCGGACTCTCATCGACGGTGGAGAAAAAATCCCGTGGCAGGTCAAGGGCTATCCCAAGGCCTCCATGGCTATGCCTGAGTGTGCGGTCGAAAACGGGGCCAGTTCAAGACCGTTCCATATCAGAACAACCACAGCCACGATCTAAATCAGCACACCAATCAGGCCATTTGTATTATCGCGTTCCATCGTTTTTCCTCTCCCCCAATGGCCGGTTTCAAGCGTCAGCCCCCTGCGCATCCCGATCTTGGCGGCCTTCGGGAAACGCCAATTGAGGGGATGGAAACGAGTGTCTGCGTCAGCACCAATGGGACAGTCCAGGGCGGTTCGATGTTGTCACAGGCAACCGATCCATTCGATCCATCCTAGACATTGACGTGTTCGTGACGTCTAAAATGCACCTATGAAACAGAAACAAAACTCAGCCTACACGGCTCCTGCTTTGGAAAAGGGACTCGATATTCTCGAGCTACTTTCAGAGCGCGATACCGGTCTGACCCAATCCGAGATCGCGAGGGCACTCGGGCGCTCAGTTGGCGAGATCTTTCGAATGCTGATGGTGTTGCAGGACCGTGGATATGTTTCGCAAGACCCGCTCTCCGACCGTTACAGTCTGACGACGTTTATCTTTGAAGTCGCTCATAGAATTCCGATCGTAGGCAGGATGACCGCCATCGCCGGTCCGGCAATGCGAGAACTGTCGGGCAAGATAAATCAATCGGCACATCTTGCGATTTTAAGCGAGGGGGCGGTGTTGGTTGTTGGGCAGACCACCTCGCCGGGGAACAACGTCTTGTCCGTTCGGCTGGGCGCCCGAATTGATCTGTGGCGGGCCTCATCGGGACGCGTCATTCTGGCATTTCAGCCTGAAAAAGAGGTCAAGCGGTTGATGAAGGATGTGCCGGTGCCGCCGGGCACATCGGCCAGCCAAATTCTTGATGAATTGAGCGCAATCAGGGCCGCTGGCATCGAGGTGCGTGACAGTTTCGTTGTCAAAGGGGTCGTCAATATTTCAGCACCGATTATCGACCATTCAGGTCTAGCAATCGGTGCGTTGACGGTGCCGCATATTGAACGGTTTGACGAAACGATCACCTTTGAGAAATGCAAAGCGGAAGTGATCGTGACGGCTGTCCGGCTCAGCAAAAGCCTTGGCGGGCAGCTTCCCGAGATCAACTGAGGTCCAGCGGTGTGGCGGGTGCCTTCATGCTGTCAAAGCACGCTTCGACAAGCGCCATGGTCTGATAGGCATCCTCGACACCTGAAAACAGGTGATCATCCTCGCCCGCATCGAATCGCTGCACATTGCGCATCGTGCCCATGAAGCTTTCAATGAACCAACTGCCCTCGAGCGGGATCTGCTCCCATTTGCCACCGTTTTTGCAATACCAAAGCTCGTCATCCTCGCCATTGGGATAGTCGAAACAGACGCCGAGCTTGATCATCATCACGCCCTCGGTGCCCTCGATCCGGAACCATGCGGATTGAAATTTGCGCCCGGCCTGATGGTTATGATTGATCGACATAACACTGCGCAGCGTGTCGCCATAGTCCAGAATGACCGAGGTGCGTGTCTGGGCAAAATCGGCTGCACGCGGGTCACGCATCGAGCGGGCAAACACGCCTACAGGGTTGCCTGCCAGCGCACGAATTGTGTCGAGATAGTGGATTGAATGGACGGCGATTTCGACCCGCTCCATCGGAATCAGGAAGGGAAAGAGCGTCCACGGGGTGAAGATGTTCAGGTGAACCTCGATTTCCAGAAGTTCGCCGATCTGTCCGGTTTCAATTGCCTGCCGCGCGGCCATCATCATGGGAGAAAACCGAAGCTGAAAGTTCACGGCTGCTTTCAGTCCTTTCTTGCGGCAAATTTTCCCGATTTCGCGGGCCTGTTCCAGATCAGTACCCATAGGCTTTTGAATCAGCGTAGCGGTCCCGTCGGGCATGCCGCGCAGGATACCGGCAATGGCGTGCGGCGGCACGGCGATGTCATAGATCACATCTGTCCCATTGGCGGCTACTGCATCAGCAACGCTGTCATAAACGGTTGCAATGTCATGATCTTCGGCAAGCCTCTGCGCCTTTGCACTGTCCAGATCGGTGACACCGGATACGCTGAGACCCGCCTTGGCATAGGCGGGCATATGGGCGTCACGGACGATACCGCCAGCGCCGATAACTACGATCGGTTTTGGGGCAGTTGGCGCGGGCCAGCTTTGGGTTAGGTCTTCCATGTCGAAGACTCCTTCATTTCGACCATCAGGATGTGTTCGCAGTACATGACCGTGCTGCCATCCTGCTTTTTGGTCTCGGTGATTTCCACGATTTTCCCATACCCTTTACGTTTGGGATCGGGGGCCATTTCGCCAATGGTAACAACGGTGTGGATCGTATCACCGATATGCACGGGCTTAGGGAAGCGCAGGCGCTCATACCCATAGGTAAAGGCGCGCGGGTTGATCTGGGTTGCGGTCAGCCCAACCCCAATAGCAAAGGTCATGGTGCCATGTGCAATGCGTTGGCCAAAAGGCTGCGTGGCACAGAATTCCGCATCCATATGGTGCGGGAAAAAGTCCCCGGTATGCCCGGCATGCACAACAAAATCGGTTTCTGTGATCGTGCGTCCCGCCGTCACGCGTCGGTCTCCAGGTGAGTAATCCTCGTAAAATTGTTCTTTTTCCATAAGTTACGCGCCTTCGGATGTGCTTGTATTTTAAATATACAAAATATTTTGACATATGAAAAGAGATAGTGCTACGATTTCCGCACGGGGATGGGGAGTTACGTGGCAGATATCGGAACACATAAACGCGCACTTGCTGGCTTGCCTGATGAGCATGCAGAGGTTCCTGTCTGGAATGCCGAGAACTGGTACTTCGAAGACTTCCCGGTCGGAGATAAAATCCGTTCGGTTCGGCGCACGATTTCCGAAGGGGAGGCGATGTTGTTCAACAGCCTCGTCATGGACCACCATCCTTATGTGAGTGACGAGACCTTTGCGACCGAAGAAAGTGTCTTTGGCAAACGGTTGGTGGCCGGTGCAATGGTGTTCTCCTATGGGCTCGGCCTCGTGGCCACAAATTGCCTGAATTCGTTTTCCTATGGCTATGACCGGCTGCGTTTCATCAAGCCGGTGTTCATTGGGGATACGATCTACACGATCCGCGAGAACCTGGCGAAAGAACCCAAAGACGAAAAGATGGGAAAAGTGCGTGTCAGCTATTCCGTCTACAAGGGCGAGGGTGAGCTGGTTCTTTATTGCGAACATCTGATGACCGCACTGTTGCGCGATGCAGAGAAAGCCTGACATGACCGAGAAAATCACCTTGCGTGGAATGACATGGAACCACAGCCGAGGCGTTGATCCGATGTTGGCGACATCTGCGAAATTCGTCAGGGATCACCCAAGTGTAGAGATCATTTGGGACAGGCGTTCGCTACAGGCTTTTGCAGACCGGCCCATTGGTGAAATGGCTGCTGAATACGATCTGATGGTCATTGATCACCCCCATGTTGGTGAGGTCGCCGGGGCTGGCCAACTGGTGGCGCTGGATCAACTTGGGCGCACGGAGGAGTTGGCAAGCCTGGCTGAGCAATCTGTCGGGGCGTCGCATCCGTCATATAATTTCAATGGTCACCAGTGGGCACTGGCAATTGATGCGGCCACACCGGTAGCGTCGTTCCGACCCGATCTGCTGGAAGCCGCCCCGAGCCGTTGGAGCGAGGTGATGGAACTTGCCTTATCCGGCAAGGTTGCGCTGGCACTGATCCCGATCAACGCGTTGATGACTTTCTTTGGGCTGGCCCGCAATCAGGGCATGCCGGTGGCCGAGGGGCCCGATGCGCTGATGGATCGTGATGAGGCTACAGCGGTACTGGACATGTTCATGGAGCTGTCCGCACATGTTGATCCCCGATGCCTTGAGCTTGATCCGATCGGTGTGCTGGAGTGGATGGGGCGCACAGCGGATGCCCCGGCCTATTGTCCCTTTGGATATGGCTATACCAACTACAGTCGGGATGGGTATTGTCGCTTTCCGATCACTTTTGCAGATGCGCCCGGAGTGGGTGACAACGGCCCCCGCGGCACTGTGATCGGTGGCACGGGCATTGCGATATCGAGCCAATGCAATCGTATCGACATCGCTGCCGACTATGCGTTCTGGATTGCGGGCGACGCCTGTCAGACCGGTCTGTTCTTTGAAAGCGGTGGTCAGCCCGGTAATGCGGTGGCCTGGGAGGCCGACAGCACAAATGCGGCCTGCCGCAATTTCTTTCGCAACACCCGTGAGACGCTTGAAACCGCGTGGGTTCGTCCGCGCTATGATGGATATATGGGGTTTCAGGACCGCGGCGGAGACATCCTGCATACCTGCCTGCGCGGAGAGTCGACGATTTCAGATACGTTGGACACCCTTGATGAAGCCTATCGCGAGAGTCGATCATGAATGTTCTACCTCAGTCCGAACGCCCTCTTGACGGGCTCGTTGTCGTTGATTTCAGCCAATTCCTGTCTGGCCCTCTGTGTGGGTTGAAGCTGGCTGATCTGGGCGCACGTGTCATCAAGGTCGAGCGGCCCGGTGTGGGCGATCTGTGTCGCAGCCTTTATCTGTCCGATACGGATATCGACGGAACCAATTCGCTGTTCCATGCGATCAATCGCAACAAGGAAAGCGTCACCGCCGATCTGCGTGATGCCGATGACCGGGCGGTACTTGTCGAGCTGATCAAGAGCGCGGATGTCTTCATTCAAAACTTCCGCCCCGGTGTGATCGAGCGTCAGGGGTTTGGCTATGATGATGTGCAAAAGATCAATCCCCTTATCATTTATGGCAGCATCTCCGGTTATGGCGAGGAAGGCCCGTGGAAGGATCTGCCCGGTCAGGATCTTCTGGCGCAGGCGCGCTCGGGGCTGCTTTGGCTGACAGGAAATGCGGATCATGCCCCGATGCCAATGGGATTGGCGGTGGCAGATATGCTGGCCGGAAATGCGCTGACACAGGGTATTCTGGCGGCCCTTGTCGGGCGTGGCATTCATGGGCGGGGGGCTTTGATTCAGACCAGCCTTTTGGAAGCGATGATCGACTTTCAGTTCGAAGTCCTCTCCACGCATCTTAACGATGGTCAGCGTCTGCCCCAGCGCAGCGGCATCAATGGCGCTCATGCCTATCTGGGGGCACCTTACGGAGTTTACGAAACGAAGGACGGCTTCATGGCACTAGCCATGACCCCCTCGCTTAAGGTGTTGGCGGACCTCCTGGAGATTTCTGACCTCGAACCCTATTTCGACGACCCAAAACTGATGATGACCAAACGGGATGAGATCAAGTCGATCCTTGCCGCGCAGTTGGTCGCGCGCACGACCGCCGAATGGCTGTCGGTCCTTCAGCCGGCGGACATCTGGTGCTCAGAGGTTCTCGACTGGGTCAGCCTGCGCGAGACCGAGGCTTACAAACGCCTTGATCTGGAACAGACGATTTTACGAAACGGGTCTGTTCCTCTCGAGACCCTTCGCGCCCCGATCCGCTACAACGGCGCGACCCTGAAATCCGAGCGCGCTGCACCGGGGCTTGGTGCAAATCGAGATGCGATCTTCAGCGAATTGATCGCATCTCAAAAGCCGGACCACGAAAACGAGAGCCCGATCAGCACGCCTGGCGCAGAGGAAGCACGCACGTAGTTGCGCAAGATATACAATGAGGATGATGATGAAATGACGAAGTTATCAGCGTGGTTGGTCGCCGGTGTTGTGCAGGCGGGCCTTGTCCTTCCGGCATTAGCCGCGGATATCGAACTGCGCCTGGCGCATGTGACGAGCGAATCCAGCCCCATCCAGGCCGCCGCGCTGGAATATGCCAGGCGCGTTAGCGAGCGCACAAACGGCGCGGTGGAAATCTCGGTGTTCGCGGGCGCACAGCTTGGATCGAACGCGGAAGTCTATGAACAGGTTAATTTGGGTGCACCTATCATCCAAATTGCTGATCCAGGATATTTGTCTGACTATGCGCCGGATTTCGGCGTTTTGGCTGGCCCCTATCTGATGAGCGATCCCAATGATTTCAGCAAACTGCTGGAGTCTGATCTGTACGCAGGGATGAAAGACAAAGTTCGCGAAAGCGGTAACTTCGAAGTTCTCACCATGAATTGGCTCTACGGCGCGCGCCACATTATTTCAAACCGGCCGGTGAAGGATATGAACTCGACAGATGGTCTGGCCATCCGGGTTCCGCCAAACACGATGTGGATCGAAACCTTCAAGGCAATGGGCGCAGACGGCATCCAGATTGCGTGGTCTGAAGTCTACACCGGGCTTTCATCGGGAGTTGTCGATGCTGCTGAAGCCCCGCTTTCTGCCATCGTGGGCGCGAAACTGTATGAAAATGCCAAGCACATCTCTCTGACCGGACATTTCAACGCCTTTATCGGACCGATCATGAATGCGGAGCTCTTCGCGTCCTATCCGGAAAACGTTCAGGCAGCCCTGATCGAAGAGTCAGTGGCCGCAGGCGAGTTCATGACCAAGATGGTTATGGAAAGCGATGGCGAGTATCGGGACCAGCTCGAGGCCGAAGGGGTCGCATTTCACGAAGATGTCGACATTGCCGGCTTCCAGGCCGCAACCACAAGCGTTTACGAGCAATTCCCGGGCTGGACTCCAGGTCTTTATGACCAAGTGCGTGCGATCCTAGACAAGTAGTCCCGAAAACCGGTGCAAGCGATTGTGGTTCTAGCGTCGCGTCAGCCTTCAGACAATTGAGATCCCAGATGACCCGAGCACAACTTGCAAAAACCCTGGCGAGCACAGAAGACCTAACCGCTTGCGTTGCCCTTTTGGTTGTGCTTGCCAGTGTTATCTGGGGTATCGTTTCACGCCTGTTGCCCATTGAATCGGCAGTCTGGTCAACCGAGCTTTCCGGGCTGGCGTTTTCATGGGTTGCCTTCATTGGCGCATCTGCTGCGTTTCGGCGCGGTATGCATGTCAGCGTTCCCGTGCTGACCGATCTATTGCCCGAAAAACAGCGTCGCGGGTTGTCAGTTCTGATGAAATGCGTGCTGGTGATCTTTCTGGCCTACGCGACGTTTCTTTCGCTGACGATGGTCGGAAAGTCCTTCAATCGTCCATCGCCAGTTCTGCGCATCCCGTTTTCCTACGTTTATCTCGCACCTGCACTTTGTTTTCTTTCGATGTCCCTGACTTTGATCACTCAGATCATGCGGGACTTCGGCTTTATTGGTTCGAGCACCGCGGCGGATGAGAGCGAAAACCTGTGATGGAGTGGTTCCCGATCATCGTTTTTCTGGTGCTTCTTGCGCTTAACCTTCAGGTGGCATTTGCCATTGCGATCGCAAGCCTGTCCTTCTTCATGATGTCGTCGGGCGTACCGCAAGAGCTGTTCATTCAGCGTTTTGTGGCTGTTACCCACTCTTTCCCGCTTTTGGCCGTACCGTTTTTCATCCTGGCCGGTGTTATCATGAATGCGAGCGGTATCACCAATCGCCTGATGCTGCTGGCGGATGCCTTTGTCGGCCATATGGTCGGAGGGCTCGCGCAAGTGAACATCATGCTCAGCACCCTCATGGGCGGGATGAGCGGATCGGCCAATGCCGATGCGGCCATGCAAAGCAAAATCTTAGTGCCGGAAATGACAAAACGAGGCTATGAGGCACCGTTTTCGGCTGCGGTGACCGCCTGTTCCTCGATCATATCTGTGATCATACCGCCCGGGATCGGACTGATCCTGTACGGCTTTCTGGGAAACGTCTCTATCGGCAGGCTGTTCGCGGCGGGCTTTCTACCGGGATTTGTACTCTGCGTTGGGTTGATGCTTGTCGCGGGCCGTATTTCTACTCTGCGGGGCTACCGCCCCATGCGCGACCAACGGGCAAGCTGGCCCGAGCGCGGGTCGGCTTTCGTACACGCCTTCTGGGCGCTCCTCATGCCGATTGGAATCATTGGCGGCATTCGTTTTGGCTTTTTTACCCCAACCGAAGCCGGAGCCGCTGCTGTTATCTACGCGACAATTGTTGGAATTGCCTACCGTGAACTCAAGCTGCGGGAGAGCGCAAAAATCCTGCTGGAGGCTGCGATGGCCACCGCAGTGGTTATGCTCGTGATCGCTGCAGCCGCCTCGCTGGGCTACTACTTCGCGTGGCACCAGATCCCGGACAAGATTTCCAAAGGCTTGCTTGCGATCACTGAGAACCCGATTCTTTTGCTGCTGGTGATCAATCTGCTGCTTCTGGTCCTGGGAGCATTTATTGAGGGGGGGGGCCGCGCTGATCATCCTGACGCCGATCCTTGTTCCGGCGATCAGTGCGGTTGGCATCGACCCAGTCCATTTCGGGATCGTCATGGTCCTTAACCTGACCATCGCGGGGCTAACGCCACCACTGGGTACGCTGATGTTCATCACATGCGGTATTACCGGCGTTTCGATCAGTGACTTCACGAAAGCACTCCTCCCGTTTCTTGCAATGATCGTCGCGGTTCTGCTGCTGCTAACCTACCTACCGTTTCTATCACTGGCTCTGCCAAACCTGATTTTTGGAGTTCAGTGAGATGAGAAATGCAATTGCCATCCCACACAGTCATTCCAAACCATCTGATGGGACTCGATCTATAGCCGGATATCCTTGGGTAAAATATTCATACGATACCGGAGTTTCATCCAACACAATCAAAAAAGGGAGTTACCTATGAAGTCCTCAATTCTTAGATATCTGGCAATGGGTGCGGGGCTGCACCTCGCAATGACCAGTGCGCCCGCAACGGCTGGTGAATTCGATGGTTACACGCTGCGCGTGAAGTTGATCGGCGGCGCGCAGTATGAGCCGCTCTATTCGCGCATTGCAGAGTGGGAAGCGATGACGGGCGCAGAAGTGGACGTGCTGTCGCGCAAGAACCACTTCGAGCTGGATCGCGAGATTAAACAGGACATTGCTGCGGGCACCCTGGATTGGTGCGTGGGGTCCAATCACACCAGCTTTGCACCACAATATGGGTCGATCTACATAGACCTCAATGGTGTTATCAGTGAAGATGTGCTGGCTGAGTTTCAGGAACTGGCGCTGAAAAATTCAACCATAAATGGCCGTCTGCTGCAACTGCCGCGCCACTCCGACATCTCAAACCTGTACTACATCAAGTCGCTCTATGAAGATGAAGACAAAAAGGCAGCCTTCAAGGCAGAGTACGGCTATGATCTGGTGCCGCCCGAAACCTGGGACCAGGTCAAGGATCAGGCGATCTTTTTTGCCAATGCGCCAACCTTCTATGGCACGCAGTTTGTGGGCAAGGACGAGGCGATCACCGGTCGCTTCTATGAACTGCTTGTCGCCAATGGCGGCGCGCTGTTTGATGACGACTGGAACCCCATTTTCAACTCAGAAGCTGGCGTCGAGGCTGTGAATTTTTTCAAGGATCTCTATGATGCCAAAGCGGTTCCTGCTGGCGCGTTGAACTATCTCTGGGATGACACCGGGCTTGGCTTTGCTTCTGGCACGGTGGCAATGGACCTTGATTGGGCCGGCTGGGCTTCGTTTTTCAACGACCCCGAGAATTCCAAAGTTGCCGGCGACGTCGGTCTGATCCGTGCGCCAAAAGGCTCGGCAGGCATCCGCACCGGTTGGTCCGGAAGCCACACGTTCTCTATCACCGAAACATGTGACAACAAAGATGCCGCCGCATCTTTCATCACCTTCCTGACCAACCACGACAGCCAGATGATCGAGGCCACAGCCGGTCTTCTTCCTACACGAACCAAGGTCTGGGATGATGCCAAAGCGAAATTTGCCGCGGGCGGCAATGATTTCCTGGTTCAGGTATTTGAAACCTATGCGGTTTCGATGAGCGAAGATGCCTTCACACCGCCGCTGATCACGCCGTGGATTGAGGTCTCTAACGAGATCTGGCCGCAGCTTCAGGCTGCGATCCTGGGTGAGAAGACACCACAAGAAGCTCTTGATGAGGCTGCTGAAGCCGCGCGGATCGTCATGGAAGACGCGGGCTATCTCTAGGAACCTTCCTGGGCTGGCGTGGGCTGCAAGGCCTGCGCCAGTTCTGAAGCTATAATAAAGGCTGCCACATCATGGCCACCAATCGCCCACCGTTTTGGCAACGGGAACAATACACGCCATATCTGCTGCTGCTTCCGGCATTGCTGACGCTAGCCTTTGTCGTCGTGCTGCCATTGCTGTTCTCGCTCTACACCAGCTTTACGGGCTACCGGTTAATCCGGCCAGAAAGCCTTTGGCAATGGGTCGGGTTGCGCAACTACAAACGCATCTTTGCCGACGGTGATTTCTGGATCGCCTTCGGTCGTACGATCGTCTTTCTGACCATTGCGCTGAACCTTGAATTTCTGCTGGGTCTGGGCATTGCGCTTCTGATCAACAGGATCACATGGGGCCAGCGCACGCTGCGCACGATCATGATGTTCCCGATGATGTTTTCTCCGATCCTCGTTGGCTATCAGTTCAAATTCGTTTTCAATGACAATATCGGCATTCTGAACAATGCCCTTCAGTCTCTTGGGCTTAGCGACGGTGCCATTCCCTGGCTGGTCGACAAGTATCTTGCCAATTTCTCGATCATCTTCGCCGAAGTCTGGATGAGCACATCGGTGTTCGCCATTCTCCTTCTCGCTGGCCTGTTTGCCATGCCTCGCGATCCGCTTGAGGCCGCAAAGGTCGACGGCTGCAACCCGTGGCAAGTGTTTCGCCACATAACGCTGCCGTTCCTGATGCCCTTTGTGTTCATCGCGATGACAATCCGCTCGCTGGATGTGGCGCGAGCCTATGACATCGTGGATGTGATGACCGGGGGCGGTCCAGCCGGCCGCACCGAACTGCTATGGACCATGATTGCGCGCACTGGCTACGACAACGCCCGTATGGGACAGGCCAATGCGATGGCTTATGTGTCGATCCTGCTGTCCATCGCTTTCACCTATTATTTCTTCACCAAGCTGCTCGCAGCTCGCAAATACATGGGAGGGGCCGATTGATGGATGGATCCTTGCGCAAAAAAATCGGCTCGGTTGCCACATGGGGGCTGACCTTCATTCTGATGGTGGTCATTTGCGTGCCGGGCCTGTGGGTCGTGCTGACCGCCTTCCGCCCCAATGGCGAGGTGCTGGCCAAGCCCCCGGTCTGGATCCCCGAGGATCCGAACTTGAACAATTTTGCCAAGATCTTTGGGTTTGGAGCCGATCAGGTCGCCATTCCGGTCCCGGCTTATTTCACAAACTCGCTGATCATCGCTTTGACCAGTACGGCGATTGCCCTTTTGATCGGCATGTCCGGTGGGTACGCTTTTGCCCGTTACCGCTTCAGTTTCAAGAATGGCTTGTTTCTGGGGCTGATGTTGTCGCGCACCGTGCCGGGCATCGCCCTGTCTCTGCCCATTTTCATGATCTGGAGCCGCATAGGGTTGATCGACACCAAGCTGGGTCTGATCATTGTCTATGTCGCGCTGAACGTGCCCTTTACCATCTGGTTGATCGACGGCTTCTTTCGGCAAATCCCCAAAGAGATGTCTGAAGCCGCTCAGGTCGATGGCTGCACACGTTGGCAGGCATTTTGGAAGATTGAATTTCCTCTGGCCAAATCCGGGATCGCCAGTGCGGGTATCTTTGCCTTCCTGACGTCGTGGAATGAATACGCGCTGGCGTCGAACCTCACGCGGTCCACGGACAGCAAAACTCTTCCGGTAGGTCTGATGGACTTTACCGCACAATTTACAATCGACTGGGCAGGTATGTCAGCCATGGCGGTGATCATCATCATCCCCGCGTTGATCCTTACTTTCCTCGTTCAGAAACACCTCATCGCCGGCCTTACATTTGGCGGCGTCAAAGGATAAGACATGGCTGAAATTTCCTTAAAAAATGTCGTAAAGCGCTATGGCAAGGTCGAGGTGGTGCATGGCATCAATCTGGACATCGAGCATAACGAATTTGTGGTGCTGGTCGGGCCTTCGGGCTGTGGCAAGTCGACCACCCTTCGTATGATTGCGGGGCTTGAGGATATTTCGGACGGGACCGTTTCGATCGGCCCCGAGGTGGTCAATGATCTGCCGCCGCGCAAACGCAACATCTCGATGGTGTTTCAGAATTACGCGCTTTATCCGCACATGTCGGTGCGTGAAAATTTGGGCTTTGGGCTGAAGATCGCGAAGCATCCAGATGACATCGTTGCCGAACGGGTAAACGAAGCCGCCGAGATCCTTGGGCTGGGCGAGTTGATGGAGCGCGCACCAGCCGAACTGTCTGGCGGACAGCGCCAGCGGGTTGCGATGGGGCGCGCCATCGTCCGCCACCCCGAGGCCTTCTTGTTTGATGAACCCCTGTCAAATCTGGACGCTAAACTGCGCGTGCAGATGCGCACCGAGATCAAGAAGCTGCACCAAAAGGTTAAAACCACTGTCGTCTATGTGACCCACGATCAGGTTGAAGCCATGACACTGGCCGACCGGATTGTCGTTATGAAAGATGGCTACATCGAACAGGTCGGCACCCCGATGGAAGTGTTCAATCACCCGGTGAATACCTTTGTCGCCAGCTTCATCGGCTCTCCGCCGATGAACTTGTTGAACGCGACGATTAAGGGCGATCAGGTTGTCTTTTCTGATGGAACGGCGCTGCCAGTTCCGACCCGTCTTGCCGATCTGGTCCGAGACGGGCAAGAGGTCGTTTTTGGCCTGCGTCCTGATGACTTGACACCCGTTGGGCACGGAATTGCAGAGAGTGGCAAGAACGCAAAACTGACCCTTAAAATTGCGCTGTCAGAACTGCTTGGAACCGAAACCATTCTTTACACAAGCATCTCAGGCCAAGAAGCGCAGGGCAAGATGTTTGGCCCCCGCAATGTCGAACCCGGCGAGGTGCTGGAGTTCGAGGTCGCCATTGAAAAAGTGCATCTGTTTGACGCCGTCACCGGCAAGTCCGTGCGGAAACAGTGATGGCCGAGATCGTCAAAGCCGAGGTGTTGATGGTCGACCTTGTTCCCAAGGTCATGCGTTCCGATGCGATTCAGTCTTTTGTGTCGCAAGAAACGCCCATAGTCAGATTGACGGATGCCGACGGGCATGCCGGAACCGGATATTCCTACACCATCGGCTCGGGTGGTCCTGCGGTTGTCAGCCTTTTGCGTGACACCCTGCTGCCGCAGATCATTGGCTGCAACGCCGATGAAATCGAGAGTATTTGGCGCGATCTTCTTTTTACCACTCACGCAACGGCGGTCGGGGCAATCACATCACTCGCCCTGGCCGCAATTGATACCGCGCTATGGGATTTGCGCAGCTTGCGGGTTGGGCTTCCGTTGTGGCAGCTGGCCGGGGGCGCAAAGCCGTCGGTCCCGCTTTATTCCACCGAGGGGGGGTGGTTGCATATTACGACGGATGCTTTGGTGGCAGACGCGCTTGCGATGCAGGAAACGGGCTTTGCCGGGTCCAAAATCAAGATCGGCAAACCGTCATTGGCTGAAGATCGTGCGCGAATAAAGGCTGTGCGCGCGGCTGTTGGCCCGGACTATCAGATCCTTGTCGATGCCAACCAGTCTTTCACCCTGTCCGAAGCACGGCGACGCGCGGACATGCTGGCCGAGTTTGATGTCGGCTGGTTCGAAGAACCCATGCCCGCAGACGATATCGGTGCACACCGTCAGTTGACTGCAACCTCTCGCGTGCCGATCGCGGTGGGCGAAAGCATGTATTCCCTCGGTCAATTCAAAGACTATCTGGCGATGGGCGCTTGCACCATTGTGCAGGCCGATGTGGCGCGTGTGGGCGGGATCACCCCATGGCTCAAGATCGCGCATCTGGCCGAGGCATTCAACGTCTCGATCTGCCCGCATTTCTTGATGGAGCTGCATGTCAGCCTCACTTGCGCCGTCCCCAATGCGCCGATGCTGGAATACATCCCGCAACTGGATGACATCACAACTTCACGGCTTGATATCCGGAATGGGCGCGCGCATGCGCCGATGGTCCCGGGGTTGGGCATCGCCTGGGACTGGGACGCGATCACTGCGCGCACGATCGCAGGCCTAAGCGCAACAATCGAAGGATAGATCATGGAGCGCATGGCAATGGTCATTGGGATCAAACCCGAGCATATCCCGGAATATAAGCGGCTTCATGCAAACACCTGGCCCGAGATACTTGACGGGATCACTGCCAGCAATATCCGCAACTATTCAATTTATCTGCGCGAGCCAGAAAACCTGCTTTTCGGCTATTGGGAGTACCACGGCGAGGATTTCGAAGCGGATGCCGCCAAGATGGCCGCCGACCCTAAAACCCAGGCTTGGTGGGCTATTTGTATGCCTATGCAATCCCCGCTGGGCACCCGAAAAGAGGGTGAATGGTGGGCAATGATGGAAGAGGTGTTTCACCATGACGGATAATCGGTTGCCACAACTTAAAAGCTGTTACACAGGCGTCATACACGACGTTTTACGGGCCATGGGGCGCAAGAATTTTACCCTGCCGCCACGCATCACGCCGCTGCAACCCGACATGACGCTATGCGGCCCCGCATGGACCATCGAGGGGCGCGTCGATGAAATGGCTGACCCCCACGAGACGCTGCTGGCGTGGACCGGGCTGTTGTCCAAGGCGAAACCCGACCATATCTGGACTGCCCAACCGCACACCCATTTGATGGCCCAGATGGGCGAGCTGTCCGCCGAAACGCTGCAGTCCAAGGGCATCTTGGGGTGTGTTCTCGACGGCGCATTGCGGGATGCGAATTTCATCTTGAATCTTGGGTTTCCATGTTGGCGCACCCATCACACGCCGCGTGACGTCGTTGGGGTCTGGCTGCCCACGGCAACTGAGGTCGACATCATGATCGGCGATGTTCTGATCCGCTCTGGAGATTGGCTACATGGAGACCGTGATGGAATGGTGTGCATCCCTTCGGAAATCCTTGAGGATGTCATCGACCAGTCCCTGATTGCCATGCAAACCGAAAACCTTGTGCGCAAAGCCATCCTTGAAGGGATGGACCCGCAGAAGGCCTATCTTAAATACGGGAAATTCTGATCCATGCCCGCAATTGATCCTCGCCTGATCGTTCTGAACACCGAAGATACAGTCGCCGTTGCGCGCTGCGCGATTGCGGCGGGCGAGGTGCTGCAAATCGGGACCGAAACGATCACGCTCGGGCAGGCGGTTACGATGGGTCACAAGCTGGCGCGCGCACCAATGCAGGCCGGTGATAAAGTGCTGAAATACGGTGTGCCGATTGGCTCTGCGACACAAGCGATTGCCGTCGGAGAGCACGTTCATCTGCATAATATTAAAAGTGACTACACACCGACCTATGCGCTGACGGATACGGGGGAAATCGCATGAGCATGCAAGGATTTATACGCTCGGACGGGCGCAAAGGCATTCGCAATCAGGTGGTCGTCGCCTATCTGGTGGAATGCGCCCATCATGTCGCGCGGGAAATTGCGTGGCCCAATCGCGATCAGGCGCATGTCATTGGCTTTCCCGGCTGTTTTCCCAATGAATACGCCCAAAAAATGATGGAACGGCTATGCACCCATCCCAATGTGGGCGCGGTGCTGTTGGTGTCTTTGGGCTGTGAAAGCTTCAATCGGATGCAGCTTGAAAAAATCGTACGAGACAGCGGCCGCCCGGTCGAGACGCTGGTGATCCAGAAAACCGGCGGCACGTTGAGCGCGATCAAACGCGGGCAGGCTTTTGTGATGCAAGCGATAGCCGATCTTGCGGACACCCCCCGTGTTCCGTTGGACCTGTCCGATCTGATCGTCGGCACAGTGTGTGGCGGATCTGACGGGACCAGCGGCATCTCGGGCAACCCGGCCACCGGGCGGGCATTCGACCGGCTTGTCGCCGCCGGGGCCACATGCATCTTTGAGGAAACAGGCGAGTTGATCGGTTGTGAGGACATCATGTCCAGCCGTGCGGCCACCCCTGAACTGTCGGTAGAGTTGCGCGCTTCGGTCGAGAAGGCCGCGCGTTACTACGCCGCGCTAGGTTTTGGCAGTTTCGCCTCGGGCAATGCCGATGGCGGGCTGTCCACGATCGAGGAAAAGTCGATGGGTGCATATGCCAAATCCGGTGCATCTCCCATATCCGGGCTAATCAAGCCGGGGGATATTCCAACGAAGGGCGGGCTTTACCTGATGGATGTGGTCCCCGACGGCCCCGTGCAATTCGGCTTTCCCAACATCTCGGACAATGCCGAGATCGTCGAGATGATGGCCTCGGGGGCGCATATGACGATCTTCGTCACCGGGCGTGGGTCGGTGGTCGGTTCGGCCATCTCACCGGTCATCAAAGTTGCGGCCAACCCCGAGATGTATGACCGCCTGCACGAGGACATGGATATCAACGCAGGCCGGATCATTTCTGGTGACGCCGATATTGACGCGGTTGGCAATGAGATCGTGGCGATGGTTGAAAGTGTCGCTGCAGGCCAGCCTACAAAATCCGAACAGCTTGGGCATCAGGAGTTCATTCTGACTTACAAGACATTTGAACCGATTGGTCCGGCATGTTTGCCGGCCTGAAGAAGGATACGAAATGGGACGACTTGAAGGAAAAACCTGCCTTGTAACCGCTGCCGGTCAGGGGATCGGGCGCGCCTCAGCGCTGGCAATGCAATCCGAGGGCGCAAAGGTATTTGCAAGCGATGTGAACGAAACCGCACTGGGCGAACTGGCAGAGCTGGGTTGTCAGACACTGAAGCTTGATGTAACCGATCCGACCTCGATCGGGGACGCTCTTAAGGCCACTGGGGGTGTTGATGTGCTTTTCAACTGCGCTGGGTTTGTGGCCAATGGCACAATTCTGGACTGCGACGAGGATCAATGGGCCTTTTCAAACGATCTAAATGTCACCGCCATGTACCGGATGTGCCGGGCGTTTTTACCGGCCATGTTAGAGCGCGGCGAAGGCTCGATCATCAACATGTCCTCGGTGGCGTCCTCTGTCATCGCAGCGCCAAACCGGTTCGTCTATGGCACGACCAAGGCGGCGGTGATTGGCATGACGAAAGCAATTGCCGCGGACTTCGTTACGCAGGGCGTGCGCTGCAATGCGATCTGTCCTGGGACAGTGGAAAGCCCGTCGCTTGAACAGCGTTTGAAAGATACCGGTGACTATGAAGTAGCCCGCGCGGCCTTTATAGCGCGACAGCCCATCGGACGTATCGGAAAAGCCGAAGAGATCGCAGCCCTAGCGGTCTATCTGGCGTCAAACGAAAGTGCATACACAACCGGTCAGGCCCATGTCATCGATGGCGGTTGGGCCAATACATAAGGACTAAAACAATGAAACTTCTTCGATTTGGCCCTGAAGGCGCCGAAAAACCCGGTATTCTGGATGCCAAAGGTGTGATCCGGGATCTGTCATCTGTGGTAGATGATATTGCGGGCGATACACTCTCGGATCAGGGACTGGCCGCTATTGCAGCGGCTGATCTGACCCGGTTGCCCCAAGTGCCCGCAGACACACGTCTGGGGCCCTGTGTCTCCGGCACCGGAAAATTCATCTGTATCGGTCTGAACTATGCCGATCACGCCGCTGAAAGCGGTATGGATGTGCCACCCGAGCCAGTGATGTTCATGAAAGCCACCAGCGCAATCTGCGGTCCGGACGATCCGATCATCATCCCGCGCGGATCCGAGAAAACCGACTGGGAGGTTGAGCTGGCAGTTATCATCGGAAAGCGCGCGAAATATGTCTCAGAGGCGGACGCGCTGGATTATGTGGCCGGATATGCCGTGACCAACGATGTGTCGGAACGCGCCTTTCAAATCGAGCGTGAGGGCCAGTGGACCAAAGGAAAAAGTTGCGACAACTACGGTCAGATCGGCCCGTGGCTGGTCACCAAAGACGAGGTCGCGGATCCTCAGAACCTGTCGATGTGGCTGACCGTGAACGGCAAAAAAATGCAGGACGGGTCCACCGCAACCATGGTCTATGGCGTCGCGCATCTGGTGAGTTACCTCAGCCAGTTCATGTCCTTGCAGCCAGGCGATGTGATCTCGACCGGTACGCCTCCGGGTGTTGGCATGGGGCAGACCCCGCCGCAATACCTGCGTCCTGGTGACGTCGTTGAACTGGGCATTGAGGGGCTTGGTCGACAGAAACAACAGGCGATTACCGACCCGGAATAGGAGCCAACCTGATGGTCAGACTTATCGACACGCATCAGCATCTTATCTATCCCGATATTGCCGGATATGGCTGGACCGCTGATATTCCCCCCTTGGCGAACAAGACATTTTCGCTGGAACGTTACGCCGAATTGACGGTCGGCCGCGACGTCGCGGGCGCATTGTTCATGGAAACGGGTGTTGATGATGCTGACTATCAGGCCGAGACCCGCCATGTTGCCGATCTCGCCAGCCAAGAGGGCAGCGGTATCCTCGGCCTGATCGCCTCGTGCCGACCGGAAGAAGATGTCGGGTTTTCCGACTGGCTGGATGAATGCGAGGAACTGGGGGTCGTGGGTTACCGCCGTATCCTGCATGTCATGCCCGATGAATTGTCAACGGCAGCCACCTTCCGCGCCAATATTCGCAAGTTGGGTGATCACGGTAAGCCATTTGACCTGTGTATGCTGCCCAAGCAACTCCAGCTTGGTGCAGATCTGGCGCGCGCCTGTGACAATACCACGATTGTCCTGAACCACTGCGGTGTGCCCGATATTGCCGGCGGAGGGCTGGACCCATGGCGTGAGGATATCGCGGCACTGGCCGAACTCCCAAACGTCTATTGCAAGCTGTCAGGGCTACTGGCCTATTGTGCGCCGGGCGAGGCCACACAGGTGGCAATTCAGCCCTATGTCGATCACGTGCTCGACACCTTCGGCCCGTCACGCATGGTCTGGGGCAGCGACTGGCCGGTTGTCGAACTGGCCAATGGCTTGCCGGACTGGCTGGATGTGACACAATCACTGCTCGGCACATTGTCAGCAGACGAAGCCAGCGCCATCGGGAATGGCAACGCAAGCGAACTTTTCGGAGTGCCTGTTAGCTGAATACCCAGCTTTGAAGCCAATCAAGTTTGCGCCATTTGACCGGTTAGCATATTCATAAGGCGTCAAGCCAGCGTGGCTTCAGGACCTGTACCCCTTGGGGTGCGATGTGCTGGGTGCCGCATGGGGGTCAAAATACTTGGGGAGGATCGGTGTCTGCAGAGGTCTCGTCGGCTGGTGGTGGCGCGCCGGGATCGTCGGCATCGAATGGCGCCGCCGTGCAGTCTCTGGGCTGCGAGCCGTTCATGGCAGCCCACGCCTTGACCAGCGTCCCGCCGACCGGGAAGTGTTCGCGGTCTGATGAATGGGCGGTGTCGCGACTGTTGCGGATCGGGTGGCGGAATCGACCGGTTGCAAGCATTCTGCGCGACAAGGCCGCGATGTGTGGGGCGGATTTGACGGCGCTCGAGTCTGTGACTGTCAGCATCGGTCAGGCCGACCCCGCGCCGTGACATCTGCCGCGTCGGTGATCTCGTCCAGCGCTGCCTGAAGGTGCAGACGCAGTGCTTCGATTTCGTCTTCGGATGCCTTGCGCGGCACCGGCTGTTTCCATTCGCGGCACATCAAAACGCCTTTGGTGAAAGGTGCCGGCAGTGTGAGGCGGTCCCAAGTCGGCAAGGTGATTTGGCGGCGGGCAGAATAGCTGACAACAAAAATGCGCTTTCCAGAGGCGCGCGCCCAGACCAACGGGACAGTCGACGCAATGCGGGCCGGGCCTCGGGGTCCATCGGTGGCGATGCCGATGGAATAGCCGTCACGGATTTTGCCCAGCACCTGACGTGATAGGGCAACGTGGCGTTTGTGACTGGACATTGGCACAGTATCGAACCCAAAGCGGCCCAGTAGCCGCCCCACCATGCTACCGGCCCGTGCCGAGGACGTCAGCGAGCAGAAGGGGCCGAGGGTGCTGTCAAACATGTAGGGCGACATCATCAGACGCTGATGCCAAAGGGCCATGATGACTGGTTCGCCGGTCCGTACGGCATCGTCCATGTCCTCAAAACCGATGCGCTCCCAAGTCGAGCTGCGGTGGGCAAAGCGGATATAGGCGGCAAAGACGCCTTCGATGGTATTGTTGAACCACGCACTGTCGGCGATCTTTTTGCGCAAACTCACCCAGATTACTCCTGTCGATTTCGCAACTCATACGCAATTGAACCGTGAACGGGAATGGGCCGGGATATTTTCCTGCCGGCTTCACCGGGGCTGGTCGTCGCAAGGAGCCAGATTCCCTCTTGCCCCGCCGCCTGCGCTGGCTTAGGAAAGCCCCGGTCCTAGGGGTATAGCTCAGCTGGTAGAGCGGCGGTCTCCAAAACCGTAGGTCGCGGGTTCGAACCCTGCTGCCCCTGCCAGGACCGATACAGACGTGATCGGTCTGGCCAAGTGGCGCTTGCCGGGCTTGAATTCACCCGCAGGGACCGTTATGTGCCAGCCATCCGCAAGCAGAAAGAATGTGCGCATGGCCACAACCAACCCGATACAGTTCATCCAGCAGGTCCGCGGCGAAGTCGCGAAAGTCGTCTGGCCGACCCGTCGCGAGGTGTTTCTGACCACGGTGATGGTCTTTGTCATGGCGGCCTTGACCGGACTGTTCTTTGCGCTGGTGGACATCCTGATTCGCAGCGGATTGCAGGGCGTGCTGACTCTGTTCGGCTAACCGGAGCGCAAGTGGGCCGCCACAATTCGGCGTGAGGCCCCTTGCACAATTGGCGATTGGCGGTTAGGTGACGCCCAACCTTGGATAATGGCGTGCGGCGATTCGTGTTGCGCGCCGATTTTTATTACGGGGTAGGCGGGACAACCGTTTGAAAGATTTAGAGATATCGGCGAACGCGTAGTGGCGGGCCGGGCAGGACAAGGACGGCAAGCTTCATGGCGAAACGGTGGTACTCGGTCAGTGTTCTCTCGAACTTCGAGAAAAAGATCGCCGAACAAATCCGTACTTCGGCCGCCGAGCACGGTCTCGAGGACGAGATAGACGAAGTTCTGGTGCCGACCGAAGAGGTGATTGAGGTCCGTCGGGGCAAGAAGGTTACGACCGAGCGCCGGTTCATGCCGGGGTACGTTCTGGTGCATATGGAAATGTCGGATCAGGGCTATCACCTGATCAACTCGATCAATCGGGTCACCGGCTTTCTGGGGCCGCAGGGTCGGCCGATGCCGATGCGGGATGCTGAACTGAACGCGATTATGAATCGTGTGCAGGAAGGCGAAGAGGCACCGCGCACCCTGGTCCACTATGAAGTGGGCGAGAAGGTCAAGGTCAACGATGGCCCGTTTGAAGATTTCGACGGCATGATCGAGCAAGTGGACGACGACAACCAGCGCCTGAAGGTGTCGGTGTCGATCTTCGGCCGCGAAACCCCGGTCGAACTGGAATTCACTCAGGTCACCAAGCAGATCTGAGTGTACGGCGGGCCTTGCCCGTCGGCGGCAGGCAACTGCCGCTTTACTGTGGGAGGCGAGGGCGTCGCGATGCCCGAACCGGACCACAACGACAAAAACCTGATGGGCGCGCCCTGACGGTGTTGGAAAAAGGAGAAGGCCAATGGCCAAGAAACTCGTTGGCAGCATGAAGCTGCAGGTGCCCGCCGGGCAAGCGAACCCGTCGCCCCCCGTTGGGCCGGCTCTGGGTCAGCGCGGCATCAACATCATGGAATTCTGCAAGGCGTTCAACGCCAAGACCGCAGACATGGAGCCGGGTGCCCCTTGCCCGACCGTGATCACCTACTATCAGGACAAGTCCTTTACCATGGACATCAAGACGCCCCCGGCGTCCTTTTACCTGAAGAAGGCGGCCAAGCTGAAATCCGGTGCCAAGACGCCGTCGCGCGAAATCGTCGGCTCGGTGACTGCTGCGCAGGTCAAGGAAATCGCCGAAGCGAAAATGAAGGATCTGAACGCCAACGATATCGAAGGCGCTATGCAGATCATCCTGGGCTCTGCCCGGTCCATGGGCATTGAGGTGAAGTAAGATGGCAAAGCTTGGAAAACGCACCCGCGCTGCGCGCGAAGCTTTCGCCGGCAAGGACAATCTGTCGGTTGAAGAGGCCGTTGCCCTGGTCAAAAGCAATGCCAACGCGAAATTCGACGAAACCGTCGAGCTGGCCATGAATCTGGGTGTTGATCCGCGTCACGCTGACCAGATGGTTCGCGGCGTAGTCGGTTTGCCCAATGGCACCGGAAAGACCGTGCGCGTTGCCGTGTTTGCCCGTGGCCCCAAGGCCGAAGAAGCGCAGGCTGCCGGTGCCGACATCGTCGGTGCTGAAGATCTGATGGAGATCGTGCAGGGTGGCAAGATCGAGTTCGATCGCTGTATTGCGACCCCCGACATGATGCCGGTCGTTGGCCGTCTGGGCAAGGTTCTGGGCCCGCGTAACCTGATGCCGAACCCCAAGGTTGGTACGGTGACC
Source organism: Sedimentitalea nanhaiensis DSM 24252 (assembly GCF_000473225.1). GTDB lineage: Bacteria > Pseudomonadota > Alphaproteobacteria > Rhodobacterales > Rhodobacteraceae > Sedimentitalea > Sedimentitalea nanhaiensis. The sequence continues at coordinate 2,050,007 of NZ_KI421509.1, read as the reverse complement.
ATGGACGTGGCTGCCGCCGTCGCGGCCGCCAAAGGCGGGGAAGTTCAGTTCAAGGCCGAAAAAGCCGGTGTGGTTCATGCGGGTGTCGGCAAGGCCTCGTTTGACGAAGCCAAGCTGGTCGAAAATGTCCGCGCCTTTATCGGTGCTGTCGCCAGGGCCAAGCCGGCCGGTGCCAAGGGGACGTATATGAAGAAGATCTTCATCACCTCGACCATGGGCCCGGGCGTCAGCATCGACGTGGGCAATGCAACCGGCGAATAAGGCCGGCATACAGAATTTGGGGCTTTGGCCTCAGATGGCAGGGCCAGTTTATCGGCCCTGTTCTGTCCGAGACGGAGGGTTCGGGGCTCGCCCTGAATAATTCCTTCCCGAGATGGGAAACGAGACATTCTGCACCTTCGGGTGGTTTTGGCTCGGGACCCTGAAATTGGACCCGATGCCCCGGTATCGCCGGGGTGAAGTGAGAGCCGGGGGGAAACCCCCATACTTGGAGTGAAACTGTGGATAGAGCCCAGAAAGAGAAAGTGGTCGAGGAACTCGGCCAGATCTTTGAAAGCTCTGGCGTCGTCGTGGTAAGCCACTACGTCGGACTGACAGTTGCTGAGATGCAGGACCTGCGCGCGCGTGCACGCGAAGCGGGTGGGTCTGTGCGTGTTGCCAAGAACAGGCTCGCCAAGATCGCCCTTGAGGGTAAGCCGTGTGAATCCATCACATCGCTCCTGACGGGCATGACCGTTCTGACCTATTCCGAGGACCCAGTGGCAGCAGCCAAGGTGGCCGAGGATTTCGCCAAGGAAAACAAGAAGTTTGAGATTCTTGGCGGCGCAATGGGTGAGAATGCGTTGGACCGGGCCGGTGTTCAGGCCGTGTCGAAAATGCCGTCGCGCGAGGAGCTTATCGCTACCATCGCAGGCATGATCGGTGCGCCCGCAAGCAACATCGCCGGTGCCATTGGCGCACCTGCAAGCAACATCGCGTCCATCTTGTCCACCATCGAGGACAAGGCGGCCGCCTGAGCAACGTAAAGTCCGGCACGTGATTGACACGCGTCGTTGGAACACACGAACTGTAAACGGAAAGAGCTGATACAATGGCTGATCTGAAGAAACTGGCAGAAGAGATCGTTGGTCTGACCCTGCTTGAAGCACAAGAACTGAAAACCATCCTCAAGGATGAATACGGCATCGAGCCCGCTGCTGGCGGCGCTGTCATGATGGCCGGTCCTGCTGACGCCGGTGGCGCAGCCGAGGAAGAGCAAACCGAATTCGACGTCGTTCTGAAGAACGCCGGCGGTTCGAAAATCAACGTGATCAAAGAAGTTCGCGGTCTCACCGGTCTGGGCCTGAAAGAAGCCAAGGACCTGGTCGAAGCCGGCGGCAAGATCAAAGAAGGCGTCTCGAAAGAAGAAGCCGAAGACGTCAAAGCCAAGCTGGAAGCAGCTGGCGCAGAAGTCGAAGTGGCCTAAGCCGCTCGGTGGGTTTTCCCACCATGCAAATTTGGCTGGACCTGGAGAAATCCGGGTCCAGCCGAACCTGTCTTAGAAAGGGCTTTGATAGACAAAGCGTTTTCTAAGGCGTGGTTCACGGGATCGGGAGGCTGCCATTCGGGACGGCGGCCATGAATTGATCCGAACGCGCTGTCTCGTATGGGCAGGGAGCCGAGGCCCGACGGCATCCTTGACCGGTGAGAAATTCGAAAGGTGACACCTGACATGGCTCAATCGTTCCTTGGCCAGAAACGTCTGCGTAAATATTATGGCAAAATCCGCGAAGTGCTGGAAATGCCGAATCTGATCGAGGTTCAGAAATCCTCGTATGATTTGTTCCTGCGCTCCGGCGATTCCCCTCAGCCGCTGGACGGTGAGGGTATCAAAGGCGTGTTCCAATCGGTCTTTCCGATCAAGGACTTCAACGAAACCAGCGTGCTGGAATTCGTGAGCTACGACTTGGAAAAGCCCAAGTATGACGTCGAAGAGTGCATGCAGCGCGACATGACCTACAGCGCGCCGCTCAAGGTGACGCTGCGGCTGATTGTGTTTGATATCGACGAAGATACCGGTGCCAAATCGGTCAAGGACATCAAGGAACAGGACGTTTTCATGGGCGACATGCCCCTGATGACACCGAACGGCACCTTTGTTGTCAATGGCACCGAACGTGTGATCGTGTCCCAGATGCACCGTTCGCCGGGCGTTTTCTTCGATCACGACAAGGGCAAGACCCACAGTTCGGGTAAGCTGCTGTTTGCCTGTCGCATCATCCCGTATCGCGGCAGCTGGCTGGATTTCGAGTTCGACGCCAAAGACATCGTCTTTGCCCGTATCGATCGCCGCCGCAAGCTGCCGGTGACGACGCTGCTGTATGCGCTGGGGCTGGACCAGGAAGGCATCATGGATGCCTATTACGAAACCATTTCCTACAAGCTGGAAAAGAACAAGGGCTGGGTCACCCCGTTCTTCCCTCAGCGTGCGCGCGGTACGCGTCCGACCTATGATCTGGTGGATGCCAAGACCGGCGAGATCATCGCCGAAGCGGGCAAGAAGGTAACACCGCGGGCGGTGAAAAAGCTGATCGACGAGGGCGCGGTCACCGAACTGCTGGTGCCGTTCGAGCACATCGTCGGCAAGTTTGTCGCCAAGGATATCATCAACGAGGAAACCGGCGCGATCTATGTCGAGGCCGGCGACGAGCTGACGCTGGAATATGACAAGGACGGCGACCTGATCGGCGGCACCGCGAAAGAGCTGATCGACGCGGGCATCACCGATATCCCGGTTCTGGACATCGACAACATCAACGTCGGTCCCTATATGCGCAACACGATGGCGATGGACAAGAACATGAACCGCGACACCGCGCTCATGGATATCTATCGCGTGATGCGTCCGGGCGAGCCACCCACGGTCGAAGCCGCGAGCGCGTTATTTGACACGCTGTTCTTTGACAGCGAGCGCTATGATCTGTCCGCGGTTGGCCGGGTCAAGATGAACATGCGCCTGGCTCTGGATGCCGAGGACACCCAGCGCACGCTGCGCCGCGAAGACATCGTTGCCTGTATCAAGGCGCTGGTGGGATTGCGCGACGGCAAGGGCGACATCGACGATATCGACCATTTGGGCAACCGCCGCGTGCGTTCTGTCGGCGAGCTGATGGAGAACCAGTATCGCGTTGGCCTGCTGCGCATGGAGCGCGCCATCAAAGAGCGCATGTCCAGTGTCGAGATCGACACCGTAATGCCGCAGGATCTGATCAACGCCAAACCGGCCGCTGCCGCTGTGCGCGAGTTCTTTGGGTCCAGCCAGCTGAGCCAGTTCATGGACCAGACCAACCCGCTCTCCGAAGTGACGCACAAACGCCGCCTTTCGGCGCTTGGGCCAGGCGGTCTGACCCGCGAACGGGCGGGTTTTGAGGTGCGTGACGTGCACCCGACCCACTATGGCCGGATGTGCCCGATCGAAACGCCGGAAGGACCCAACATCGGCCTGATCAACTCGCTGGCCACCTTTGCGCGCGTCAACAAATATGGCTTTATCGAAACGCCATATCGTGTGGTCAAAAACGCCCATGTCACGGACGAAGTGCACTACATGTCCGCGACCGAGGAAATGCGCCACACCGTTGCGCAGGCCAATGCGACGTTGGACGAGAACGGCGATTTCATCAACGATCTGGTCAGCACGCGCCAGTCGGGCGACTATACGCTCGCACCGCGTGAAAACGTGGATCTGATCGACGTCAGCCCGAAACAGCTGGTCTCGGTCGCGGCCTCGCTGATTCCGTTCCTGGAAAACGACGACGCCAACCGCGCCCTGATGGGATCGAACATGCAACGTCAGGCGGTTCCGCTGTTGCGGGCCGAGGCACCGCTGGTCGGCACCGGCATCGAGGAAGTGGTCGCGCGCGACTCTGGCGCTGCGATCATGGCGAAACGCGCGGGCATCATCGACCAGGTCGACGCTCAGCGGATCGTGATCCGCGCCACCGAGGATCTGGAGTTGGGCGACGCGGGTGTGGACATCTACCGCATGCGCAAGTTCCAGCGGTCGAACCAGAACACCTGCATCAACCAACGTCCACTGATCAAGGTGGGCGATACGGTGATGAAGGGTGAGGTGATCGCCGATGGTCCGTCCACTGACATCGGTGAACTGGCCCTGGGCAAGAACGTGGTCGTCGCCTTCATGCCGTGGAACGGCTATAACTATGAAGACTCGATCCTGATTTCCGAGCGGATCGCGCAGGACGATGTGTTTACCTCGATCCATATCGAGGAATTCGAAGTCGCGGCGCGCGACACCAAGCTGGGTCCGGAGGAAATCACCCGCGATATCCCGAACGTCGGCGAAGAAGCCCTGCGTAATCTCGACGAAGCTGGCATCGTCTATATCGGTGCGGACGTCGAACCGGGCGATATTCTGGTGGGCAAGATCACCCCCAAGGGCGAGAGCCCGATGACGCCGGAAGAAAAGCTGCTGCGCGCCATCTTCGGTGAAAAGGCCAGCGACGTGCGCGATACATCGCTGCGGGTCAAACCGGGCGATTTCGGTACCGTGGTCGAAGTGCGTGTGTTCAACCGCCATGGTGTGGAAAAGGACGAACGTGCGCTGCAGATCGAGCGCGAAGAGGTCGAAAGCCTGGCCCGTGACCGCGACGACGAACTGGCGATCCTGGACCGCAACATCTATGCCCGTCTCAAGACGATGATCCTGGGAAAGACCGCGGTAAAGGGTCCCAAGGGCATCAAGGCGGGATCGGAGATCACCGAGGACCTGCTGGCGACGCTGACCCGTGGGCAGTGGTGGCAACTGGCCCTGGGCGAAGAGTCCGATGCGCAGATTGTCGAGGCCCTGCACGAACAGTACGAGGCGCAGAAACGTGCCCTGGATGCCCGTTTCGAGGACAAGGTCGAAAAAGTTCGCCGCGGCGACGACCTGCCGCCGGGCGTGATGAAGATGGTCAAGGTGTTCGTGGCGGTCAAGCGCAAGCTGCAGCCGGGCGACAAGATGGCCGGACGTCACGGCAACAAGGGGGTGATTTCCAAGGTTGTACCGATGGAGGACATGCCTTTCCTTGCGGATGGTACGCCAGTCGATTTCTGCCTGAACCCGCTGGGTGTGCCGAGCCGGATGAACGTTGGTCAGATTCTGGAAACCCATATGGGCTGGGCCGCGCGCGGTCTGGGCGTCAATATCGACGAGGCGTTGCAGGACTATCGCCGCTCGGGCGACCTCACTCCGGTGCGCGAGGCGATGAAACTGGCCTATGGCGATGATGTCTATGACGAGGGCATCAGCACCATGGATGAGGATCTGCTGGTCGAAGCGGCGGGCAATGTCACCCGCGGTGTGCCGATCGCAACGCCGGTGTTTGACGGTGCCAAAGAGGCGGATGTCAACAACGCGCTGACCCGCGCCGGGTTTGACACCTCGGGTCAGTCGGTGCTGTACGATGGCCGCACCGGCGAGCAGTTTGCGCGCCCAGTGACCGTCGGTGTCAAGTACCTGCTGAAGCTGCACCACCTGGTGGACGACAAGATCCACGCGCGTTCGACCGGACCATACAGCCTGGTGACCCAGCAACCGCTGGGCGGCAAGGCGCAGTTCGGTGGACAGCGGTTTGGGGAAATGGAGGTCTGGGCGCTGGAAGCCTATGGTGCCGCCTATACCCTGCAGGAAATGCTGACCGTGAAATCGGACGACGTTGCCGGACGGACCAAGGTCTATGAAAGCATCGTCAAGGGCGAGGACAACTTTGAAGCCGGCGTGCCGGAAAGCTTCAACGTTCTGGTCAAAGAAGTCCGGGGCCTCGGCCTGAACATGGAACTCCTGGATGCGGAGGAAGAGTAGGGGCGGTCTCGCCCCACACTCATCCCATCCCAATTTGTAAGGACGCAAAATGAACCAGGAACTGACAAACAACCCGTTTAATCCCGTGGCGCCGGTCAAGACCTTTGACGAGATCAAGGTGTCGCTGGCCAGCCCCGAGCGCATCCTGTCTTGGTCGTATGGCGAGATCAAGAAACCGGAAACCATCAACTACCGTACGTTCAAGCCCGAGCGTGACGGTCTGTTCTGCGCGCGTATCTTCGGTCCGATCAAGGACTACGAATGCCTGTGCGGCAAATACAAGCGCATGAAGTATCGCGGCGTCGTCTGCGAGAAATGCGGTGTCGAAGTCACGCTGCAAAAGGTGCGCCGCGAGCGCATGGGCCATATCGAACTGGCCAGCCCGGTTGCACATATCTGGTTCCTGAAATCGCTGCCGTCGCGCATCGGTCTGATGCTGGACATGACCCTGCGCGATCTCGAGCGGGTGCTGTATTTCGAAAACTATGTGGTGATCGAACCCGGTCTGACCGATCTGACCTATGGCCAGATGATGACCGAAGAAGAATTCATGGATGCCCAGGACGCCTATGGCATGGACGCTTTCACAGCCAATATCGGTGCTGAAGCGATCCGCGAAATGCTGGCGGCCATCGATCTTGAGCAAGAGGCCGAAACCCTGCGCGCCGATCTGAAAGAGGCGACAGGCGAGCTGAAGCCCAAGAAGATCATCAAGCGTCTGAAAGTGGTGGAATCCTTCCTGGAATCCGGCAACCGTCCGGAATGGATGGTGCTGACCGTGATTCCGGTCATTCCGCCGGAACTGCGCCCGCTGGTGCCGCTGGACGGTGGCCGGTTCGCGACCTCGGATCTGAACGATCTGTATCGCCGCGTAATCAACCGGAACAACCGCCTGAAACGCCTGATCGAGCTGCGCGCGCCTGACATCATCGTGCGCAACGAAAAGCGGATGTTGCAGGAATCCGTCGATGCGCTGTTTGACAACGGCCGCCGCGGCCGCGTGATCACCGGCGCCAACAAACGCCCGCTGAAATCGCTGTCGGACATGCTGAAAGGCAAGCAGGGCCGCTTCCGTCAGAACCTTTTGGGCAAGCGCGTCGATTTCTCGGGTCGTTCGGTCATCGTGACCGGTCCGGAACTGAAGCTGCATCAATGCGGGCTGCCGAAAAAGATGGCGCTCGAACTGTTCAAGCCGTTCATCTACAGCCGGCTCGAGGCCAAGGGCCTGTCCAGCACCGTGAAGCAGGCCAAGAAACTGGTCGAAAAGGAACGTCCCGAGGTCTGGGATATCCTGGATGAGGTGATCCGCGAACACCCCGTCATGCTGAACCGGGCACCGACGCTGCACCGTCTGGGCATTCAGGCGTTCGAACCCGTTCTGATCGAAGGCAAGGCGATTCAGCTGCACCCGCTGGTCTGTTCCGCCTTCAACGCCGACTTTGACGGCGACCAGATGGCCGTGCACGTCCCGCTGAGCCTTGAGGCACAGCTGGAAGCGCGGGTTCTGATGATGTCGACCAACAACGTTCTATCGCCCGCCAACGGGGCGCCGATCATCGTGCCGTCGCAGGATATGATCCTGGGGCTGTACTATGTGACGCTGGCTCGCGAGGGCATGAAGGGCGAAGGCAAGGTCTTTGGCTCCATCGACGAGGTCCAGCATGCGCTGGACGCGGGCGAGGTGCATCTGCACACCAAGATCACCGCACGCATCACCCAGATCGACGACGAAGGCAACGAGGTTCTCAAGCGCTTTGAAACCACGCCGGGCCGGGTGCGTCTGGGGGCATTGCTGCCGCTGAACGCCAAAGCTCCGTTTGAGCTGGTCAACCGTCTGCTGCGCAAGAAAGAGGTGCAGCAGGTGATCGACACCGTCTATCGCTATTGCGGTCAGAAAGAGTCGGTTATCTTCTGCGACCAGATCATGACCATGGGCTTCCGCGAGGCATTCAAGGCCGGGATATCCTTTGGCAAGGACGACATGGTGATTCCGGACAGCAAATGGCCCATCGTCGAGGAAACCCGTGGGCAGGTGAAGGATTTCGAACAACAGTACATGGATGGCCTGATTACCCAGGGCGAAAAGTACAACAAGGTTGTCGATGCATGGTCCAAGTGTAACGACCGCGTCACCGAAGCGATGATGAGCAATATCTCTGACAGTGGCCGCGACGAGGCGGGCACGGAACGAGAACCCAACAGTGTCTACATGATGGCGCACTCCGGTGCGCGGGGCTCGGTCACGCAGATGAAACAGCTGGGCGGGATGCGCGGCCTGATGGCCAAGCCGAACGGCGACATCATCGAGACGCCGATCATCTCGAACTTCAAGGAAGGCCTGACCGTTCTTGAATACTTTAACTCGACCCACGGTGCCCGTAAGGGTCTGTCCGACACCGCTCTTAAGACCGCGAACTCGGGTTACTTGACCCGCCGCCTGGTGGACGTGGCGCAGGACTGTATCGTGCGCATGAAAGATTGCGGCACGGACACCGCAATCACGGCGGAACCTGCGGTGAACGATGGCGAGGTGGTTGCCACACTTGGCGAGCGTGTGCTGGGCCGTGTTGCAGCCGAGGATATCCTCCGCCCCGGTACCGAAGAGGTGCTGGTGGGGCTTGGCGATCTGATCGACGAGCGCATGGCCGATGCCATCGAAGAGGCCGGCGTGACCTCGGCACGTATCCGCAGCCCGCTGACCTGCGAGGCTGAAGAAGGCGTCTGTGCCATGTGTTATGGTCGTGACCTGGCGCGCGGTACGTTGGTCAACCAGGGCGAAGCGGTGGGCATCATAGCCGCGCAGTCGATCGGTGAACCCGGCACGCAGTTGACGATGCGGACCTTCCACATCGGCGGCGTTGCGCAGGGTGGTCAACAGTCGTTCATGGAAGCCAGCCAGGAAGGCAAGGTTTCCTTCGACAACGAGCAGACCCTGGAAAATTCGGCCGGTGAAGTGCTGGTGGTTGGGCGAAACATGAAGCTGATCATCCAGGATGCCAACGGCGACGAGCGCGCCAGCCACAAGCTGGCGTACGGCTCCAAGCTGTTCGTCAAGACGGGTGCCATGGTCAAGTTCGGCGACAAGCTGTTCGAATGGGATCCTTACACTCTTCCGATCATCGCGGAAAAGTCCGGTACCGCCAAATTCGTCGACCTGGTGTCCGGCATCGCAGTCAAGGACGAAACCGACGATGCCACCGGTATGACCCAGAAGATCGTGGTCGACTGGCGCGCCGCTCCCAAGGGCAACGACCTGAAGCCCGAAATCATCCTGGTGGGTGCCGATGGCGAACCGGTGCGCAACGATGCGGGCAACCCGGTGACCTATCCGATGTCCGTGGACGCGGTCCTGTCCGTCGAGGAAGGGGCCGAGGTTCAGACCGGCGACGTTGTTGCGCGTATCCCGCGCGAAGGGTCCAAGACCAAGGATATCACCGGTGGTCTGCCGCGTGTGGCGGAACTGTTCGAAGCCCGTCGCCCCAAGGATCATGCGATCATCGCCGAAATCGATGGTTATGTGCGCTTTGGCCGCGACTACAAGAACAAGCGCCGCATCAGCATCGAACCTGCGGACGATGCGCTGGAACCGTCAGAATACATGGTGCCCAAGGGCAAGCATATTCCGGTGCAAGAAGGCGACTTTATCCAGAAGGGCGATTACATCATGGACGGCAACCCGGCGCCGCATGACATCCTGGCGATCATGGGTGTCGAGGCGCTGGCCGATTACATGATTAACGAGGTGCAAGAGGTCTATCGTCTGCAAGGCGTAAAGATCAACGACAAGCACATCGAGGTGATCGTGCGCCAGATGCTGCAGAAGTGGGAGATCCAGGACAGCGGCGACACCACGCTGCTCAAGGGGGAACACGTTGACAAGCAGGAGTTTGACCACGCCAACGAAAAGGCGCTGGCCAAGAACGGTCGTCCGGCACAGGGCGAACCGATCCTGCTGGGTATTACCAAGGCGTCGCTGCAAACCCGTAGCTTCATCTCGGCGGCGTCGTTCCAGGAGACCACACGGGTTCTGACCGAGGCATCGGTGCAGGGCAAGAAAGACAAGCTGGTCGGCCTAAAAGAGAACGTCATCGTCGGCCGTCTGATCCCGGCCGGAACCGGTGGGGCCACCCAGCAGGTCCGCCGTGTGGCTACCGAGCGCGATAATGTGGTGATCGAAGCGCGCCGCGAAGAGGCCGAGGCCGCTGCGGCCCTGGCTGCGCCCACCGAAGAAGATATCATCGGTGGTGATGTGTTCAGCGATATGGCGGAAACACCGGAAAGCCGCGACTGAGCCTGTTAGCTTATGTCGGGCGGCCTTTGCCCCGCGCCGAAAGGCGCGGGGTTTTCTTGTTTTCGGGTGTTCGGAGGCGGTTGAAGCCCCTTGGGAGATCGCCGAAGAATGCCTTGCACACAGCACGGGCGGCACAGTGGAACGATCCTACAAGCGAACGGATTTTCTGGAGCGGCGGCGTGAACTGATGCAACGCTGGGCTGATTTCGCGGAGCTAAATTGAAAACGCCGAGGCACTGGGATCGGGCAATTGAATCGGAAGCTAAATCTTACCAGGCAACTGTGAAGTTGGCGTTGGAGGGTAAATCTTATGAAGAAATCGTCTGCTATTTCAAGAGCTTGAAGCGAAACAAAAAGAAGATCTTGCAACGAACCTCCCCGTATGTCGATCCCGCCAGATTGCTATGTAACTGGATCGAAAGACAAGAAAGCAGCGAGGATACACTGAAACCGGGCGCGACGGGTAACGCCGTGGCGGGTCTTTGGCGACTGGCCCGATAAACCGACCCCGCTGGGAGCGGCTATCGTGGCCTGCACAGGGGGCTCTTTTACGCCTGTGCCGCGGACACCGGGCGGTGCGGTGCTTACAATGGGGCTGAGAAGACACGGCGGACATGGTCCGTGTCGATGCCATAGGTCATTTGAAACAGCAGCTCCCCATCGGCATCCAAAGGGGTCAGGCGCACTGGTTTGATCCCCGGCCCCTGCCGCGAATCGTTATAGTCGTTGTGTCCACGCAGCATCATGTCTTCGCCGGTGAAGGTAACGGTGGGCATGGATTTGCAGACCGAGTGGTGGCCGAAATTCATCACGCTCATCGATACGTTGGGCCGGAACATCAGTGCGAGTCCTGCGGTCCAATAGGGGGTCTGAATCGGTTTCGCGGCGATGCCTGCCGGGCCGGGGCGCGCGATGTAACCCTGATTGAAGTCGATGGCGATATGCCGGTTCTCACGCAGTAGTCCGGCAACGTCGTTCGCGGCCCTGCGCAGCTTGTGCACATAGGAAAACGCCACCGCGTCATCGTCGTCCAACCGGAATTGCAGGCAGGGTTCGGAGCCTTTCTGGCGCACCGAGTTGATCGCGTCCTGCATTACAACCCGGTGCCGCCCGGGCGGATGCGACTGAATCACCACCTGTGGAATGTCCGCAACCAGCGCCTGCAGTCTTTCCCGGTGATTGCGTGGCAGACTCTCACCAATAACGACGAGGAAGGTGAAATCGGGATCAAACTGGGCACGGATGCCGGGCAGGGTGATACATTCAAAGAACCTGAACCGCTCTTCCAGCCGTTCAGGCGCATAGAGATAATCGATACGATCCTGCAGGCTGTCATGCTGGATCTGAAATCCGCCCAATCCGGGATAGGAAAACCGGCAAATTCCGATGACCTGCATGCTTGTTTCCGTTTCCTTGCACGAGTCGCCGGGACCCGATGATGCCTGCGCGACAGTCGCAGCGCCGCTGGCCGGATGCAAGATCGCCTTTTCCGGTGGACCGGGCAAATAGTCATCGGGGGATTTGAAGCGACAGGTGACTGGCATTGACAGTTCCGGGTTTCAATCTAGCTTGAAAGTTGTTTTCAACTTGGGATTTATTTATCATGAGATGTTCAACTCTAACTCTTTCGACGGTGGCATTCTGTGCGCTTGCAATGCCTGCCGCTGCGGAAGTGGACGCCGATGTTATTCGCGGGCTTTCCGCCCCGGACAGCATTGAGACGCGGATCGGAACGTTGGAGTTCAACAGGGGTGCGCCCACCGAGGCCACGGTTTCCGCGGCACGCGACGCCGTGGATTTTGCCCGCGCGCTGGAAGTCTACAATAACAGTTTCCGCGGTGCTTCGGCACTGGCGATCAAGAAGGGCCTTCAGGACGTCGGCGCCGAAAGCGGCGATATCGTCATTTTTTCCGAGTTGATGGATTCAGGCTCGCTGTTTCTGACCGCCAATGCGGATACCGTCTATTATCTGGGCTGGATCGATCTGTCGAAAGGACCGGTGGTTATCGACCAGCCAAGGGACGGGTTGGGTGCGCTGAATGACATGTGGTTCCAATGGGTCATAGACATTGGCAAACCGGGTCCGGATCGCGGTTTGGGTGGAAAATATCTAGTGGTCGGGCCGGATTATGACGGGCCTCTGCCAGAAGGTGGATATTTCGTCGCGCATGCCAAGACAAACCATGTCCTCTATGCCTTGCGCGCCTTTATCAAAGACGGCAACGATCCCAATCCGGCGGTTGCCAATATCAAGGACAACCTGAAGATCTATCCCTATGGCGAAGGCAGCTATGGCACGTCCATCGCGGAAGCCCTGAAAGGCAAGGTTCGCCTGGGCGCAGAGCCGCAAATTCCCGAAATGAAATTCATCGAGGGCAGCGGCGTTTCGTTCAACACGATCCCGCCCAGCGATTACGGGTTCTATGAACTTCTGAACGAAAACGTCCAGAACGAGCCGGCAACGAGCTATGATATGGAGTTGGCCGGACAGTATGCGGCCATCGGCATCGTTCATGGCAAGGCGTTCGCACCTGATGACCGGATGAAGAAAATCCTGACCGATGCCGCCGCAGCCGGGCAGGCCTATGGTCGCGCGCTGCAATGGGACTTTGCAACGCTTCATCCCGAGTGGGCCTATTACGAAGGCTCTGCATGGGGCAACATGTTGTTCGAAGGCGGGGCGCTGTTTGAAACACCTCCTCCGCTGTTTGAGAAGGGCATGTTCAAGCCGCTACCCGCAACCGGTGCCCGGACGCTGGATAGCCGTGCTGCGTTTTATTATGCCTACACGCTGGATAGTCCGGCCATGGTCATGCGTATCCCCGGGGTCGGATCGCAGTATCTGATGGGGTTCCTCGATTCCGAGATGCAACCGTTCGACGGGGCAAAAACCTACAAGGTGACCCTGCCCAAGGGGATCCCGGCGGCGGCGTTCTGGTCTTTTACGCTTTATGACACCCAGACACGATCGATGTTGCAAACACCGCAGAAATACCCACGCGCAGGCTCTCAGAGCTATCCATCTCCGGTAGCGACAGAGGCCGAAGACGGTTCCACAACGGTCTGGTTCAGCCCCCAGCAGCCGACCGGCGTGGACCGTGGCAATTGGATTCAGACCGATCCCGAGAAGGGCTGGTTCACGATTCTGCGCCTGTATAGCCCGCTGCCGTCGTTCTTTGACAAGTCCTGGCGACCTGGTGAAATCGAACCGGCTGAATAGGCTGAACCAGCCCGCCACCGGTGTTCCGCGAGATTCCCGGACATCGGTGGCGGGCTGTTGACACTGCCTGCGACTCCGCCTATACGCCCGCTATCTCGACAGTGGGGGTCGCCCCGTTTGTCGATTCCATACTGTAGTGGTCACGATCCGGGCACCTGACGCTCCGATCCTCTGGATACCCACCGCGACGTTCACCTCGGAATGGGAACGTTTGCGGTTTTTGCGCTTGCGGACGCGTAAGTTGCGATGAATTTGAACCGCACGCACATGCGTGCAGACACATGTGTTGATGAGACGGGGAAAGAACCTGAATGCCAACGATCCAACAGCTGATCCGCAAGCCGCGGCAGCCCAAAGTTAAGCGCTCGAAATCCATGCACCTGCAAGAATGCCCGCAAAAGCGCGGCGTCTGTACACGGGTTTACACCACCACGCCGAAAAAGCCGAACTCGGCCATGCGTAAGGTCGCCAAGGTGCGCCTGACCAACGGGTTCGAAGTGATTTCGTACATCCCGGGTGAAAGCCACAACCTTCAGGAACACTCGGTGGTTCTGATCCGCGGCGGTCGTGTAAAAGACCTTCCCGGTGTGCGTTACCACATCCTGCGTGGCGTTCTGGATACGCAAGGCGTCAAAGACCGTAAGCAACGCCGTTCGAAATATGGCGCCAAGCGTCCCAAATAAGGAGAGAGTGACATGTCACGTCGTCACGCCGCTGAAAAACGCGAAGTCCTGCCCGACGCCAAATTTGGCGACACGGTTCTGACCAAGTTCATGAACAACCTGATGATCGACGGCAAGAAATCTGTCGCCGAACGGATCGTCTATAACGCGATGGATCGCGTCGAGAGCAAGATCAAGCGCTCGCCGATCGAGGTGTTCCACGAAGCCCTGGATAACATCCAGCCCAGCGTCGAAGTCCGTTCGCGCCGCGTTGGTGGTGCCACCTATCAGGTGCCGGTCGAAGTCCGCCCCGAGCGCCGCGAAGCTCTGGCGATCCGCTGGCTGATCAAAGCCAGCCGCGCCCGCAACGAGAACACGATGGAAGAGCGCCTGGCCGGTGAACTGCTGGACGCGGTTCAATCGCGCGGCTCTGCCGTCAAGAAACGCGAAGACACCCACAAGATGGCCGAGGCGAACAAAGCCTTCAGCCATTACCGCTGGTAAACCCACAGAGGCTCAGACCCATGGCACGCGACTATCCGCTCGACCGCTACCGCAACTTTGGCATCATGGCCCATATCGATGCAGGCAAGACCACCTGCAGCGAACGGATCCTGTTTTACACCGGCAAATCCCACAACCTCGGTGAGGTGCACGACGGTGCCGCCACCATGGACTGGATGGAGCAGGAGCAGGAACGCGGCATCACCATCACGTCGGCTGCGACAACCACGTTCTGGGAACGCACCGAAGACGGCGTCACGCCCGACACCCCCAAGCACCGGATGAACATCATTGACACCCCCGGTCACGTGGACTTCACCATCGAAGTCGAACGTTCGCTGGCGGTTCTGGATGGCGCGGTTGCCGTGCTGGACGCCAATGCCGGTGTCGAGCCTCAGACGGAAACCGTCTGGCGTCAGGCCGATCGTTACAAGGTGCCGCGCATCGTGTTCGTCAACAAGATGGACAAGATCGGCGCTGACTTCTTCAACTGCGTCAAGATGATCAAGGACCGCACCGGTGCGATTCCCTGCCCGATCCAGATTCCGATCGGCGCAGAAACCGAACTGGAAGGCATGGTCGATCTGGTCACCATGGAAGAATGGGTCTGGGCCGGCGAAGATCTGGGTGCCTCCTGGGAAAAACGCCCGATCCGTGACAGCCTGAAGGATCAGGCTGAAGAATGGCGCGCCAATATGATCGAAGTCGCTGTCGAAATGGACGACGATGCGATGGAGGCCTATCTGGAGGGTGAAGAACCTGACGTGCCAACGTTGCGCCGCCTGATCCGCGCCGGAACGCTGGGGATCAAGTTCATCCCCGTGCTGTGTGGTTCGGCCTTCAAAAACAAGGGCGTTCAGCCGCTGTTGAACGCTGTGATCGACTATTTGCCCAGCCCGATGGACGTTGTCGACTACATGGGCTTTAAGCCCGGCGACGAAACCGAAACCCGCAACATCCCACGTCGCGCGGATGATGACATGGCGTTCTCGGGCCTTGCGTTCAAGATCATGAACGACCCGTTCGTTGGCTCGTTGACGTTCACGCGCATCTATTCCGGCAAGCTGAACAAGGGTGACACGCTGCTCAACTCGACCAAGGGCAAGAAAGAGCGCGTTGGCCGGATGATGATGATGCACTCCAACAACCGCGAGGAAATCACCGAAGCGTTTGCGGGCGACATCATCGCGCTGGCCGGTCTGAAGGATACCACAACCGGGGACACGCTCTGTGCGGTCAACGATCCTGTGGTGCTGGAAACCATGACCTTTCCGGATCCCGTTATCGAGATCGCGGTCGAGCCAAAGACCAAGGCCGACCAGGAGAAGATGTCTCAGGGTCTGGCCCGCCTGGCCGCCGAGGATCCTTCGTTCCGCGTCGAAACCGACATCGAGTCCGGTCAGACCATCATGAAGGGCATGGGCGAACTGCACCTGGACATTCTGGTGGATCGCCTGAAGCGCGAGTTCAAGGTCGAAGCCAACATCGGTGCACCGCAGGTGGCGTATCGCGAAACCATCGGTCACGAAGTCGAACATACCTATACCCACAAGAAACAGTCGGGTGGGTCGGGCCAGTTTGCCGAGGTGAAACTGATCATCTCGCCGACAGAGCCGGGCGAAGGCTATTCGTTCGAATCCAAGATTGTTGGTGGTGCGGTACCCAAGGAATACATTCCGGGTGTTGAAAAGGGCATCAAGTCCGTCATGGACAGCGGTCCCCTGGCTGGCTTCCCCGTGATCGACTTCAAGGTCGCTCTGATCGACGGCAAGTTCCACGACGTTGACTCCTCTGTGCTTGCGTTCGAAATCGCAGCGCGGATGGGTATGCGCGAAGGGATGCGCAAGGCCGGTGCCAAGATGCTGGAACCGATCATGAAGGTCGAAGTGATCACGCCTGAGGAATATACCGGTGGTATCATCGGCGACCTGACCAGCCGTCGCGGTCAGGTGACCGGGCAGGAAACCCGTGGCAATGCCATCGCGATCGACGCGATGGTGCCTCTGGCAAACATGTTCGGCTACATCAATACCCTGCGGTCGATGTCTTCGGGACGGGCGAACTTCTCGATGCAGTTCGATCACTATGATCCGGTTCCGCAGAATATCAGCGACGAGATCCAGGCCAAATTCGCATAACCGGGTGGCGGGGATATCCCCGCCCTACCCACCAACTGTAGGGCGGGGTCTCCCCGCCATCCGAAAGACAAAAGGAGACCTGTCATGGGTAAGGAAAAGTTTGAGCGTAACAAGCCGCACGTCAATATTGGCACGATTGGCCATGTTGACCACGGCAAGACGACGCTGACGGCTGCGATCACGAAGTATTTCGGCGATTTCAAGGCGTATGACCAGATCGACGGCGCGCCCGAAGAGAAGGCCCGCGGGATCACCATCTCGACCGCGCATGTGGAATACGAGACCGAGAACCGTCACTATGCGCATGTGGACTGCCCCGGCCACGCGGACTATGTGAAGAACATGATTACCGGTGCGGCGCAGATGGACGGTGCGATCCTGGTGGTGAACGCCGCAGACGGCCCGATGCCCCAGACCCGCGAGCACATCCTGCTGGGCCGCCAGGTCGGCATCCCGACCATGGTGGTCTACATGAACAAGGTCGATCAGGTCGACGACGAGGAACTGCTGGAACTGGTCGAGATGGAGATCCGCGAGCTGCTGAGCAGCTACGAGTATCCCGGCGACGACATCCCGGTCATCCCCGGCTCGGCTCTGGCGGCGATGAACGGCACCGACGATGAAATCGGCGAGCAGTCGATCCGCAAGCTGATGGCCGCCGTCGACGAGTGGATCCCGACCCCCGAGCGGGCCGTGGACCAGCCGTTCCTGATGCCGATCGAGGACGTGTTCTCGATCTCGGGTCGCGGTACGGTTGTGACGGGGCGTGTCGAACGTGGCGTGATCAACGTGGGCGACAGCATCGAGATTGTCGGCATCCGCGACACCAAGACCACCACCTGCACCGGTGTCGAAATGTTCCGCAAGCTGCTGGACCGGGGCGAAGCCGGCGACAACATCGGCGCGCTGCTGCGCGGTGTCGACCGCGAAGGTGTCGAGCGCGGCCAGGTGCTGTGCAAGCCGGGTTCGGTCAAGCCGCACACCAAGTTCGAAGCCGAAGCCTATATCCTGACCAAGGAAGAAGGTGGCCGTCACACGCCGTTCTTCGCCAACTACCGCCCGCAGTTCTACTTCCGCACCACGGACGTGACCGGCACGGTTGAACTGGCCGAGGGCACCGAGATGGTGATGCCGGGCGACAACGTCAGCTTTGGCGTCGAACTGATCGCGCCGATCGCGATGGAACAGGGCCTGCGCTTTGCCATCCGCGAAGGCGGCCGCACCGTCGGCGCGGGCGTCGTCTCCAAAATCCTCGACTAAGCTCTTGAGGATTGGTTCCGGGCGCGTTATGCGCCCCGGATCACACTTACGATTTGACCTATGGGCGGGAGTCGATCCCGCCCTTCGGGTTCGAAGAGGGCTGGTGGAATGAGCCACCGGTCGTCCTATCAACTCCAAAGCCTTGAAAGGCTGACGAAATGCAAAGCCAAAACATTCGCATTCGGCTGAAAGCTTTCGATTACCGTGTCCTGGATGCCAGCACGCAGGAAATCGTGAACACAGCCAAGCGGACGGGTGCCAACGTACGTGGCCCGATCCCGCTGCCCAACAAGATCGAGAAATTCACCGTTCTGCGTGGTCCCCACGTCGACAAGAAATCCCGTGACCAGTTTGAAATCCGCACGCATAAGCGCCTGCTGGATATCGTTGATCCGACTCCCCAGACCGTGGACGCGCTGATGAAGCTCGACCTGGCCGCTGGTGTGGACGTCGAGATCAAGCTGCAATCGTAATCGGAGGGTAATGAATATGCGCTCTGGTATTATCGCAAAGAAAGTCGGCATGACCCGGCTGTTCATGGAAGACGGCAAGCAGATCCCTGTGACCGTATTGCAATTGGACGGTCTGCAGGTCGTGGCGCAACGCACCGCCGACAAGGACGGGTACACCGCTGTTCAGCTGGGTGCCGGTTCGGCCAAGGTCAAACGCACCAGCCAGGCCATGCGCGGGCACTTTGCTGCGGCAAAGGTGGAACCCAAGCGCAAAGTCGCCGAGTTCCGCGTATCCGAAGACAACCTGATTGGTGTCGGCGAGGAAATCTCGGCAGAACATTTCCTGGAAGGCCAGAAGGTCGACGTGTCCGGCACCTCGATCGGTAAGGGCTTTCAGGGTGCGATGAAGCGCCACAACTTTGGCGGTCTGCGGGCCAGCCACGGTGTGTCGATCAGCCACCGTAGCCACGGTTCGACCGGTCAGTGTCAGGATCCGGGCAAGGTCTTCAAAGGTAAGAAGATGGCCGGCCACATGGGCGCAGCCCGCGTGACCACTCAGAACCTGGAAGTCGTCAAGACCGACGCTGACCGTGGTCTGGTTTTCATCAAGGGCGCCGTTCCCGGCTCCAAGGGTGGCTGGGTCACTGTCAAGGACGCGGTCAAGAAAAAGCTGCCTGATGGCGTGCCGTTTCCGGCAGGTTTGAAAGCAGCCGCAACCGAAGCACCCGCGGCAGAAGCGCCTGCGGAAGGTGGTGAAGCATGAAACTTGATGTAATCAAACTGGACGGCGGCAAGGCCGGCGACATCGAGCTGAACGCCGAACTGTTCGGGCTGGAGCCGCGCGCGGATATCCTGCACCGTTTGGTCCGCTGGCAGCGCAACAATGCGCAGGCCGGAACCCACAAGGTCAAGACCCGTTCCGAAGTGAGCTACTCGACCAAGAAGATCTATCGTCAGAAGGGCACCGGTGGCGCACGCCACGGCGCGCGTTCGGCTCCGATCTTCCGAGGCGGTGGTGTGTACAAGGGTCCGACCCCGCGCAGCCATGGCCACGAGTTGACCAAAAAGTTCCGCAAACTGGGCCTGCGCCATGCGCTGTCGGCCAAGGCAAAAGCGGGTGAACTGGTCATCATCGAGGACGCAACCGCCGAAGGCAAAACCGCCGCTCTGGCCAAGCAGATCAAGAATCTGGGCTGGAAACGCGCGCTGATCATTGACGGTGTTGCCGTCAACGAAGGCTTTGCCAAGGCCGCCCGCAACATCGAAGGTCTGGATATCCTGCCGACGATGGGCGCAAACGTCTATGACATCCTCAAGCGTGACACCCTGGTGATCACCAAGGCGGGGATCGAAGCACTGGAGGCTCGGTTGAAATGAGCGCGAAGGCAGAACATTACGACGTGATCCGCAAGCCGATCATCACCGAAAAGGCCACAATGGCGTCTGAAAATGGCGCGGTGGTGTTTGAAGTGGCGATCGACAGCAACAAGCCGCAGATCAAAGAAGCCGTTGAATCCCTGTTCGGCGTCAAGGTCAAGGCGGTCAACACCACGATCACCAAAGGCAAGGCGAAACGGTTCCGTGGCCAGTTGGGCAAGCGCAAAGACGTCAAGAAGGCGTATGTGACCCTGGAAGAGGGAAACACTATCGACGTGACCACCGGTCTCTGATAGGACGCCACGAATCTGGTCCGGCCCCGGTTTTTCCGGGGCCATGGCCTTTTTAGAACGGGGACCTTCGGGGCCCTATACCATGGGCACCTGCGGGGGCCTGAACACAGAGGCGGAGAAATCCGCCGTAGCTTAACGGAAGACAGAAAGCATGGCACTCAAGTCGTATAAACCGACGACGCCAGGCCAGCGTGGGCTGGTGCTGATCGACCGTTCGGAGCTTTGGAAAGGACGTCCGGTCAAATCGCTCACTGAGGGTTTGACCAAGCATGGCGGCCGGAACAACACCGGACGGATTACAATGCGTCGCAAAGGCGGTGGGGCAAAGCGCCTTTACCGTATTGTGGATTTCAAACGGAACAAGCTGGATATGTCCGCTGTCGTGGCGCGTATCGAATATGACCCGAACCGGACCGCATTTATCGCGCTGATCCAGTACGAAGACGGCGAGCAGGCCTATATCCTGGCACCGCAGCGTCTGGCTGTGGGCGACAAGGTGATCGCATCGACCAAGGCCGATATCAAGCCGGGCAACGCGATGCCGTTCTCAGGCATGCCCATCGGTACCATTGTCCACAACATCGAGATGAAGCCCGGCAAGGGCGGTCAGATCGCGCGCGCTGCAGGCACCTATGCCCAGTTCGTCGGTCGCGATGGTGGCTACGCTCAGGTCCGCCTGTCCTCGGGCGAGCTGCGTCTGGTGCGTCAGGAGTGCATGGCCACCGTCGGTGCCGTGTCCAACCCCGACAACAGCAACCAGAACTTTGGTAAAGCTGGCCGCATGCGTCACAAGGGCATTCGTCCGTCCGTGCGTGGCGTGGTCATGAACCCGATCGATCACCCGCATGGCGGTGGTGAGGGTCGGACCTCGGGTGGCCGTCATCCGGTGACCCCATGGGGCAAGCCGACAAAGGGTGCCCGCACCCGGAACAAGAACAAAGCGTCCAGCAAGCTGATCATCCGCTCGCGGCACGCCAAGAAGAAGGGACGCTGATAGATGTCTCGCTCTGTTTGGAAAGGTCCTTTTGTCGACGCATATGTGTTGAAAAAGGCCGAGGCGGCCCGCGAAAGCGGCCGCAGCGAAGTTATCAAGATCTGGTCGCGCCGCTCGACGATCCTGCCCCAGTTCGTGGGCCTGACGTTTGGCGTCTACAACGGCAAGAAACATATCCCCGTCAACGTCTCGGAAGACATGATCGGTCAGAAGTTCGGTGAGTATTCGCCGACCCGCACCTATTATGGTCACGCTGCGGACAAGAAAGCGAAGCGGAAGTAAGTCATGGGCAAGGAAAAGAACCCCCGCCGCGTGGCAGATAACGAAGCAATGGCAAAACTGCGCATGCTCCGGACCTCGCCGCAGAAACTGAACCTGGTTGCCGCACTGATCCGTGGTAAGAAAGTCGATCGTGCTCTGACCGATCTGACCTTCAGCAATAAGCGGATCGCCGAGGATGTGAAGAAGTGTCTTCAGTCCGCGATTGCCAATGCCGAGAACAACCACAACCTGGACGTCGATGAACTGATCGTCGCCGAGGCTTATGTGGGCAAGAACATGACGCTGAAGCGCGGACGCCCCCGGGCCCGTGGCCGGTTCGGCAAGATCATGAAGCCGTTCTCGGAGCTGACCATCAAAGTGCGCCAAGTTGAGGAACAAGCCTAATGGGTAACAAAGTCAATCCGATTGGCATGCGCCTGCAGGTGAACCGCACCTGGGACAGCCGCTGGTATGCCGACACCAAGGATTACGGGAACCTTCTGCTGGAAGACCTGAAAATCCGCGATTTCATCAAGGATGAGTGCAAGCAGGCCGGCATCAGCCGAGTGATCATCGAGCGCCCGCACAAGAAGTGCCGCGTCACGATCCACACGGCCCGCCCCGGGGTCATCATTGGCAAGAAAGGCGCGGACATCGAAGGTCTGCGCAAGAAGATCGCCAACATGACCGACAGCGAGCTGCACCTGAACATCGTCGAAGTGCGCAAGCCGGAACTGGATGCGGCGCTGGTGGGTGAATCCATCGCGCAGCAGCTGGAACGTCGTGTGTCCTTCCGTCGTGCGATGAAACGTGCGGTTCAGAACGCCATGCGCATGGGTGCCCTGGGTATCCGGGTCAACCTGGCCGGACGTCTGGGCGGTGCCGAAATCGCGCGGACCGAATGGTATCGCGAAGGCCGCGTGCCTCTGCACACCCTGCGTGCCGACATCGACTACGCCCATGTGGAAGCCAAGACCGCCTACGGGATCATCGGGATCAAGACCTGGATCTTCAAAGGCGAGATCATGGAACACGATCCGGGTGCGCGTGACCGCAAGGCACAGGAACTCCAGGACGGACCGGCCCCACGTGGCGCCGGCGGCCGCCGGTAAGGGAGAGAAACCATGCTTCAACCAAAGCGTACTAAATTCCGCAAGATGCACAAAGGCCGGATCAAAGGCGAAGCAAAAGGCGGGTCGGATCTGAATTTCGGGACATTCGGGCTGAAAGCCCTGCAGCCCGAGCGTGTCACCGCGCGCCAGATCGAAGCGGCGCGTCGTGCTATGACCCGTCACATGAAGCGTCAGGGTCGGGTCTGGATCCGGATCTTCCCGGACACCCCCGTGACCTCCAAACCCACCGAAGTACGGATGGGTAAGGGTAAAGGTTCGGTCGATTTCTGGGCCGCCAAGGTCAAGCCGGGCCGGGTGATGTTCGAGATCGACGGAGTTGGCGAAGACATCGCGCGCGAGGCACTGCGCCTTGCAGCGATGAAGCTGCCGATCAAAACCCGCGTTGTGGTTCGCGAAGACTGGTAAGTCTTGTCGATGCCTATGACGCTGACCTGAAAAGCCAATGCCCCCGCCGAGAGATCGACGGGGGTTTTTCTTTGCACGCCAATGGATTAGACCGCTGTTATGGCCCAGATAGAATCTCTCTTTGCGACCCGCCTGTACCGTGCCTCGGTGAATGAATTCGGCAAGATTGACGCTGCCGAACTGGAAAAATCCTGTCTTGTCATTGCCGAAGATGACGAGGCTGGACAGGACTGGTGCGAGGAAAATGGATACCCCGGCTATACGTCATATGCCTCGCTGTCCGATCTGCCCTGGCGGTTCCCGATCTTTGCGGACTTGGTTGCGGTGCTTGACAAGCACGTGGCCGCATTTGCCGAGGATCTCGAATTTGATCTGGATGGGAAGGCGCTCAAGTTAGAGGATATATGGATAAACATCCTGCCCGAGGGCGGGATGCATGCATCCCACATCCATCCGCATTCTGTGATCAGCGGGACCACTTATGTGGCGATGCCGGAAGGTGCCAGCGCGTTGAAATTGGAAGACCCCCGTTCGGCGATGATGATGGCGGCACCGACACGGGTGAAAGGCGCACGGCGGGAATTGAAGCCATTTATATATGTCGCGCCCCAGGTCGGCGATGTGCTGCTTTGGGAAAGCTGGTTGCGCCATGAGGTGCCGATGAACATGGCAGAAGGCGAGCGGATCAGCGTCAGTTTCAACTACGCTTGGACGTGACGTGCCTGGCAGAACCTTCTTGCCCGGCGACGCATTGACATTGCCGTTGGCACTGTATCTGCGGGCGCCTGTGATCAGTTCAGAGGCCCGCCTGTGTCTGGATGGCCTATGGACAGCAGGCATCCACTGTCGCCCTCTGCGGTATTGACGTCCGGCGGGGGCCATGGCGGCTGCGGCAATTGTCTCAGCATCCCGATCACCGTTTTTGCGAACCATCACATACACATTGTCACAGAGATGCTCGTGCGCGATCGCGTTCATGTGTTCCTGTCGGTGCGACCGCAGGCCACATTTTTGCTCGTTAAAGCAAGGGATCAAGGGCCACTCATCCCGCCATATGGAGATGGGATTTGCGCAAGCGTTGCCAGAACCGGCGGTTTAGGGCGGTAGCGCTGTCTCGACCGCTTTCGGAAGTATCACGGACAATATCGTCCTCCAGTATCTGGAATTGTATTCCAGACGCGATGCGGTCGACACCAGCCGACAGGTGAATATTTCCGTTCGGACAATCCGAAAGAAGCCGCCGTCAGAATCAAGTGAGGGGGCGATTTTCAGAACTTTCCGACATTTCACACGTTAAGGTTGAGCGCCTATTTGAAATTGAACTTTGAGGGTTGATAGGGCGAAGGGGTATAGCGGCTATCAGATCTTTCCGCCCATTTGGTAAACGGGCTAAAAGTTGTTTTATTTCATGATGCTGGACCTAAAACGCCGCACATTTCATTCAAGAAAGCGGTTGTTTGTCCGCAAATTTTAGGCAATTATCATCCATGTCGAATGTACGAAGCGCAGGCAGTTCAGGCCTGCAATTTGTGGCGGCGCGTATTTTGGTGTGTGAGTTTAAGTGAGTGAAAGATGACTATTCAGATAAATGACCCGACGCGTCTGAGTGCGATGTCGATTTCAGAAGTTGTTACTACTCAACAGGTCCATAGGCTGGATTTTTATTCCAGTTTCGGCAAACGTGCCTTGGATATTGCTTTTGTGCTTCTGACATTGCCTGTCACGCTTCCGATGATGATCTTGGCGGCGCTACTGATTTCGCTGGACGGTGGCTCACCGATCTATGTTCAGCGTCGCGTCGGCAGAGGCGGACGCATCTTCAAGATGTTCAAGTTCCGGTCGATGGTCCCTGATGCGGAACGCGCCTTGCGCGAGCACCTGGAGGCCAATCCCGAAGCCTTGGCTGAATGGACCTACAGCCAGAAGTTGCGCAATGATCCGCGCGTGACGCGCTTGGGTTCCATCATGCGCAAATGCTCGCTGGATGAATTGCCGCAGCTCCTGAATGTTCTCTTGGGCGACATGTCGTTGATTGGCCCGCGTCCGATGATGGTTGACCAGACCAACATGTATCCGGGGCGCGCCTACTATTGGATGCGGCCAGGGATTTCCGGCCTGTGGCAGGTCACCGACCGCAATGACACTGCCTTTACGGCCCGTGCCCAGTATGACGACAAGTACTTTTACAAACTATCTTTTGCCAACGATTGCTCAATCTTGGCTAAAACCTTTGTTGTCGTGTTCCGCGGGACAGGCTACTGATTCCAGCGTAGCTACAATTACGTTAGGGAATCGTCAGAGTATGCATGTTGCGAGAAATCGTCTCCAGTCCTGGCTAAGTCGTATCGGCTTGGCTGCGGTTCTGGTTCTTGGTGTCGGCCTGACTTCGGCCTGCGATACGGCTGAAGAGCGGGCGGAAAATCACTACCAGACCGGCCTTACGCTCTTGGAAGAGGGCGATGTTTCTCGGGCACTGGTCGAATTTCGCAACGTATTCCAGTTGAATGCCAAGCACGAAGGTGCTCGGCTGGCCTATGCGCGGACCCAGCGTGAGCGAGGGTTGGTGCAGGATGCGTATGGCCATTACCTGCGGCTGGTGGAGCAATATCCCGACAACCTGGAAGGTCGCCGAGCGCTCGCCGAGATGGCGGTCGAAGCGCGCAACTGGGACGAGGCCGAACGTCATGTCGCCACCGCCCTTTCCTTGGCGCCAGACGATGTTCTTGTTCAGTCCATCGATAACACGGTGAAGTATTATAACGCCGTTCAGGACAAGAACGGTGAGGCACAGCAGGCCGCGATCATCAAGGCACAGGCGCTAGTCGACCAGGACGATACACTGTCCAGCGCCCGCGAAATAGTGCTGGACGATCTGCTGCGAAAAGAAGATTGGTATGCCGCGCTGGATGTGATCGACGAAGGGCTTGCCGTCGATCCGGACAACCGCCGCTATTACCAGATGCGTATGGCTGTCCTTCAGCGGGTCGGAGACCTGGACGGAATCGAAACCCAGCTGCGTGGCCTGATGGAACGCTATCCGGATGAGCGGGCGAACTACAAACAGATTCTCGTGCGGTTCCTGATGGCCCAGCAGAAACGCGAAGAAACCGAGGCGTTTCTGCGCGCGGACGCGGCCCGTGAAGGTGCCCAGACCGTTGATCAGGTACAGCTCGTTTCGTTTGTGGAACAGGTGTACGGCAACGAAAAGGCTCTTGCAGAGGTTGAAAAGCAGATTGCTGCCGGCGGACCCGAATTGGTGGCTTTCCGTGCGTTGAGGGCAAAGCTGAACTTTGAACTCGGGAAACGAGATGCTGCCATTGAGGAAATGGAAATTCTGATCGAAGGGGCGGATCGTACCGCTCAGATTCGTAGTTTTGAAGTCGATTTGGCGCGTATGCTGTTCCGTCAGAATAATGCCGTCGGTGCGCGTGCTCTGATCGAAAAGGTTCTGGCCGAAGATGCAACCCAGCCGGATGCTGTCAAGCTCAAGGCGAACTGGTTAATCGATGACGATGAAACCGGTGACGCGATCGTGATGCTGCGGGCGGCGCTCAACGAAACGCCGGAAGATCCGGTCCTGATGTCGCTTTTGGCGCGGGCCTATGACCGCGAAGGCAATCACGAGCTAAAGACTGAAATGCTGGCTCTGGCGGTTCCGGCCTCCGGTCAGGGGGTAACGGAATCGACCCGATACGCCAGCGTTCTGGTGGCTGATAACAAGCTGGTCGCGGCCGAAGGGGTGTTGATCGATTCGCTGCGCGTGAACCCCGGCGACATCACCTTGCTGGGTGGTCTTGGCGAAATCTACATCAAGATGGGTGACTGGGGGCGAGTCGATGGCGTGATTGACGACCTCAGGCGGCTGGACGATCCGCAGGCAAAGGTGCGTGCCACTACCTTGCAGGCGCAGAAACTTGCGCAGCAAAACAAGGGTGAAGATCTGACCGCGATGCTGGAAGGGTTGACCAATGATCCGGTGGTCGGGCGCAATGCCGAAATTGCGCTGCTGCGGACCAAGTTGGCCGAAGAAGGCCCGGAAGTCGCTCAGGTATACCTGGAAGAGCTGTTGGCGGAAACGCCCGAGGACCCATCTCTATTGTTCATGAAGGCTGGATTTCTGGCCGGCTTCGGCAAGGTAGACGAGGCAGAAGCGATTTTTGAGGAGCTTCTGGCTGAGAGCCCCAAAGAGCCCAACATCTGGATAGCGCTTTATCGGCTGAAGGCTCAATCGGGCGATACCGAAGGCGCGGTGACGGTTCTGGACAAGGCATTGGTCGAATTGCCAGAGGATGGAAACCTGTTGTGGGCCAAGGCCGGGCAGTTGGAACGCGACGGCGATATCGAAGGCGCAATCGGGATCTATGAGACGATGTATGCGCAGAACTCGAACTCGATGATTGTTGCCAACAATCTCGCCAGCCTGCTTTCCAATTACCGCACCGACGAAGCCAGCCTTGATCGCGCCTATACTGTGTCGCGGCGTCTGCGCGACAGTGATGTCGCGGCGTTCCAGGATACATTCGGCTGGATCACTTTCAAGCGCGGCGATCGGGAAACTTCGCTTGATTACCTGAGAGCAGCGGCCTCGGGGCTACCCAACGATCCCACGGTGCAATACCATCTGGCGGTTAATCTTGCCGCTCTGGCCCGAAACCAGGAGGCGCTGGATCAATTCCGAAAAGTTGTCGAGTTGACCGACCCAGACAACCCACCGGCGTTCGCGGATGAAGTAGCGGCCGAGATCGCACGGCTGGAAGCGGCAGCGAATTAGGCCGTCCCGAGGCACGATGCGCTAGTAACAGGACCACCGCTCGCTTTCGAAATGATTGTGATCGGTGGTCCTTATCGGTTCTCTTCGGAACTTTTATCCATGCGATCAAGGTGCGCGGGGCCGTTGATCTTCGCGGGATGCTGGCACCACCGGCCCGCAGTTGCGATCCCGGAAAGGGCGCGTCAGGTTGCTTCGGGTCCTTTGCGCGGAATGACCAGGGTGGCAGCGAGCCATCCGGTCAGGAAACCACCCAAATGGGCCTCCCAAGCCAATTGACCGTCCTGTATGAACCAGAACAGCGCGTTTAGGACGATCAGGCCGAAGACGTCCAGGACCAGAGATCTCCGGTTGAATCCCTGCTGTGCCGAAAAGAACCAATCTTGCCATTTCCAGGCACCGACCAGGCCAAATAATGCGCCGGATGCACCGACCATCGGTTGTGTGCTGTTGGTGAGCAAGGCAAAGCCTAATCCGCCCCCGATGCCCGAGATCAGGTAGATCGCCGCAAACCATCCCTGGCCCACGCGCTCTACAAGAATGCGGCCCACCAGAACCAGGATCAGCATGTTACCCGCAAGATGTGCCAGGCTGGCATGCAGTCCCTGATGGGTCACGAACATCACCCAAGGTTGCGCCGGATAGTTCGGTCGCCAGTTGTCTAGCAGACCAACCCAGAATGCGCCGTATTGATAGGCCAGCGCACGCCAGCGCACGCTGCCGATCAGGCCGTAGTCAGCGGCTTGCAGGATCAGTTCAACGCCGCAGGTCAGAATCAGAATGAACAATACGATTGGAGATGGCCGCCAAGACCTTACAGGCTGGCGCTCGGATCGAATCGCGGTATCTTCCTGCCCCGGCATGACCCTTGTTTGCCGCGTGGCTGGCCAAACGGCAAGAGGGTCCGCGGTAAAGTCAAAGAGTTCAATGCGCTCCGTTGGCCAAGGGCCTTCAAAATCGGCCCACGTTGCGCCAGAGCCATCCCGGTCATGACTCAGAGATACTTCGGCTGTGTTTGGCCCGCGGAACATTGGGCGCGGTCGCAACTTCGAACCCCAATGTTTCGGCAATGCTTTGCGGGTATCAAAAGGCAGGGTATGCCTGAGTGGCCGGATAAGCAGCGGATAGCGACAGAGAGGGAAAGCAAGGAGATGAAAGTGAGAATGCGGTTCATCTGGACAGCGGTGTATGTTGCGCTCCTGACGGCAGGTGGCTTTCCCGGCTATGCAGCTGATGTGGCGCTGGGTGCAAAGGATTTGCGCCGCATCGGGACCGGGCCGCTGATCGCGCAGGACGTTGCCGGATTGCCGGCTGATCCGGATCTTCCAGTTGTCGACCCGAATGCAATGTCCCCTGAAGCGCGCCAGTTGCAGGGACTTGTTGCGCGGGGCGTGTCTCAGGGCTTTGGCGGCATCCTTTACGACAATCGCGACCGGGCTCATTCCTTGCTCAGCCGATCGCTGTTTCCGAACCTGACTTTTCTGACCTATGACGCGCAACTGACCAAGCAGGGGCTGGACTATGGGTTGGCGGGCGGAATTTTGATTCCCGCGCTGGTTTTCGGAAATTCCTCCACGGCGCTGACCTCGGGGCTGAATGCGCGCAGCCAAGTTCGGCTGGCGATGACCACTCCGGGCGGCCCGGCACGGGGATTCCGCGATTATATCGCCAACAGCCTGTATATCTACCCCGAGCATCGCGACCATGATGCGGTTGATATGTATCCCGCCAATTGGCCCTATACGCTGACCAGCCAAGGGTCGTCCGGATCTGATGGACCCTTCATGGCTGCGGTGGCGATGACCCTCGCGGCGTTTCCCGCCGATACCCGTGCGGCTCTGGAAACGGCGGGCTTGGTTGCTCCGACCGTGCAGATGATCCTGCGCCGCAATCTGTCGATGGTGCGGACGCGGGCCAACTATCTGTCTGCGGCGGCGCATCCCACCGTCTTTTCATCGGAATGGCTCCAGCCGGGCCGGATGATTGGGCAGGCGGCGGGCCTGCGTCCCGAAGATATTCCGCCGCTGGTCCGACTTCGGGTACTTGACGAGGGGTTTGTCAACAAGGCGGGATTGCCGGGCAAGGACGAGCATCTGTTCACGACCCCGTCCGCGATTGCGCGGATCTGGCGCAATCTGGACTGGCAACGCGAAATGACCGTCACCGCCGCGCCAACCGGCGATCCGAACGGGCACGACCTGCGCTTTGACTGGATCTTGCTGCGTGGCGACCCTGAACATGTCCGGATCGAACCGCTGGACCAAGATGGCGTGTCGGCACGAATCACGGTGGATTGGCACGACATGTTTGTATTGCCTGCCCGCAGCACCGACGATATCGCGCGCCAGTCGTCTCGGGTGGACATCGGGGTCTTTGCCTGGAACGGACGCGCCGACAGCGCCCCTGCTATTATCTCAATCAGCTTTCCAACCCACCAGAGCCGCCAGTATCAGCCGGGGCCGGACGGTGTCATGCGTCTGATTGAAGTCGATTACGATGCAATCGAGCGCGGCGCCTATTTCGATCCGGTGCTGCACTGGTCAGCTCCCTGGACCGACCGTTTCGCCTATCTCGCGGATGGCACACTGGGGGGGTGGAGCCGCGAAGAGAATGGAATGCTGACGCAGTTTGATGCGCGAGGGAACCCGGTTGCCGGTGGGCGTGTGATTTATCAGCTCGGCAGAGATCGCAAAAAGCTGCCCCAGCTGCAGTACAAGATAGTTGATGAACAGGGGTAGCCCAGATTTGGCCCCTTGCATGAACGTCACGCTTGATAATAGTCGCGATACCAGCTGACAAAGGCGCGCAGGCCATCGCGCAGATCGGTTTTGGGCGCATAGCCGGTCAGGCGGTGCAACAGATCCGCATTGGCCCAGGTCGCCGGAACGTCGCCCTTTTGCATCTCCATATAATTGCGCTTCGCTTTCATCCCAAGGCTGTCCTCGATCGCTTCGATGAAATCCAGCAGCCGGACCTTGTCCGAGTTGCCGATGTTAACAATGCGGAACGGGGCCACCGGCGACAGGCTGTCGCCCTCCGCGATGTCAGCGGCGGAAGCGGGGCGTTGGGGTACAACGTCGATCAACAGTCGAATTCCGCGCACCAGATCGCCGACATAGGTAAAGTCGCGGTACATGTCGCCGTGATTGTAAACATCGATGGGCTCGCCGTTCAGGATGGCCTTGGTGAACTTGAAATAGGCCAGATCGGGCCGCCCCCAAGGCCCGTAGACGGTGAAAAAACGGAACATGGTCGTCGGCAGGTTCCATAGATGAGCATAGGCATGCCCCATACTTTCATTGGCTTTCTTGGTCGCTGCGTAAATGGTCAACTGCCCATCCGCCTTGTCGGTTTCTGCAAAGGGCATATCTTCGTTCGCCCCATAAATCGACGAGGTCGACGCCATCAGCAGATGCCGCACCTGCAATTGGCGTGCGGCCTCCATCACGTTGAACGTGCCGATGACATTGCTTTCCAGATACGAGCGGGGATTCTCCAGCGAATAGCGGACACCGGCCTGACCGGCCAAATGCACGATGACATCCGGCTCAAAGGTGCCTGCGACACGCTTTACTGCATCTGCGTCCTCCAGCATGGCCTCGGTGGCGGTGAAGTGGGGCGACTGCGACAACAACTGGTGGCGTCTCTGTTTCAGGGTGACATCATAATAATCCGTCATCCCGTCGAAACCCTGTACCCTGAACCCCTCGTTCAGTAGCAGGCGGGCCAGATGGAACCCGATAAAGCCGGCGGTTCCTGTGACCAGAACCCTGGGTTTGGCGGCGGCGTCAGGCATCGATAGTCGTCCGTTCAGAGAGGTATGGGGGAGCCATCGAACGCCCGGCTGCGATGTGCAGCCGGGCGGTGTGGTGATGAGTGAACTGTCCGCTCAGTTGATGACGGAAAACTCGATACGCCGATTCCTGGCCTTGTTCTGCGCGGTGGTGTTGTCCACCAGGGGACGGGCTTCGCCATAGCCGACGACCGCCATGCGGCTCGCGGGAACGCCCTTGGATTGCAGATATGACGCGACCGAAGCGGCACGCCGTTCGCTGAGGCTCTGGTTGGCTGCATTGCTTCCGTCGGAATCCGTATGGCCGCTGATTTCGATGTTCAGGTCCGGGCAGCGGTTGACGATGTCATGAAGGTTGTCGAGCAGCGGTGTGCTTTTCCCGTCCAGCCGGGCACTGCCCGTTCTGAAATAGATATTGCCGGTGCGCGACAGGATCTCGAACCGGCCCACACAGGCTTCGCGGTCCAGATTACCCCTGGTTTCCAGCGCGGCGGAGCCCGGCGCGACCGCGTTCGTCAGAACGGCGGTGTCCGGCGGGGTGCCGGGGCTGGCGCGGTCGAATACGAAGTCGAAACTGACCACACCCAGCGGAGCGATATCGACATTGGCTGCCTCTTGCAGCTTTGTGCGGCCTTCTTCCAGATTGTGTTCGGCCAGCGTCACGGCGATCGGGGTGGTCGTGGATACCGCCACCCGGTCGTTGCTGATCAGGGTCACCGCCACCTCTGCGGTTTTGGTGACGGTCACGCCATGCAACGCAACGGTGTATTCAACGTCGATCATCTTGCGACGGGTGGCATGCAGATCAGTCAGCAGCGCGGGGTCCAGCTGTACGGTGATGGTGGTTTCCGGATGCAGGAAGGTCTCAAAGAACAGGAACCGCATCCGCACGTTGCGCAGGTCGACCTTGGTATCGACCGAGTCCATCAGAACCCGGATCTGGGCCTTGCCGTCCTGGGTGATCAGCCCGCTGATGGTCGCGAACTTGTTGGTTTCAGCCAGGTTGCCTTTCTTGATCGACATGAACCGCAATTCCGAGGCTTGGGAATCCAGAACCCAGCCGTTCTCGAACGGGTCCGCACTTTGGGCCTGAGCGCCAAGACTGACCGCGAGCAGGGTCCAGAAGCTAAGAATAAGCGACAGCAGCGCCCGGCGCGCAAAAATGGTCATCATGTCAGTCCTTGCATTTTTTAGCGACAAAAAGGATTTCTACACAAATGGCTGGCACCATTTGATCACAGTAACAGGAAACTTGCACCCATGAAGAAGAAAAGCGATAGTTGTATTGAAAATACGCAATACATGCAGCATGCACGGAACACCTGATACTCGGCTACAACTTGGTCAAGCCCCGGACATCTGGGCGCAGGAACAGGAACACAGGAATTGCCAGTGCGCACAGCCCTAAGACTTTTCTGCCTTCTTCTGACGGTGTTTGCGACGCCGCTTGCGGCACAGGATCGCTTGGCCCTCGTGGTCGGAAACTCGGCCTATGGCACGGTGACGCCGCTGGACAACCCATCCTATGATGCGCGTCTGATTGCCGAAACGCTTGAAAGGCTGGATTTTCAGGTCACGTTGTTGCTGGACAGCAATCAGACCGAAATGAAACGTGGCATCGCCCGGTTCGGTCGCGATTTGCGCAACGCGGGTTCGGATGCCACAGGTCTGTTTTATTATGCCGGGCACGGGGTGCAGTCTTATGGCACCAACTATCTGTTGCCGGTCGATGTTGCGCTGAACGATGCCGCCGATCTCGACCTGGTCGCCGTCGAGGCCCAGTCGGTATTGCGTCAGATGTTTTCGGCGCGCAACAAGACAAATATCGTGATCCTGGATGCCTGCCGCAACAATCCGTTCAGCGACATCCCCGAATTCAATGACAACGGTCTGGCCGAGATGCAGGCGCCGACCGGCACTTTTCTGGCCTATGCCACGGCACCGGGCGGTGTGGCGCTGGACGGGCTGGACGGCAACAGCCCCTTCACCCGCGCGCTGGCCCAGCAGATGTCGACACCGGGCCTGCGGATCGAACAGATGTTCAAGAAGGTCCGCGTCGAGGTGATCGAGCAGACCAGCGGTAAGCAGACCCCGTGGGACGCGTCTTCGCTGACCAACGATTTCGTTTTTGCCGAGGAAGAGCCGATGAGTTCGGAAGAGTTGCAGGAACTGCAACTGTGGAATTCGGTTCAGGCGTCGGGCGATCCGGTGCAGATCATGTTGTTTCTGCGCGGCTATTCGGAGGGCAAATATGCCCCGGACGCGCGCAAGCTTCTGGCTGTCCTGATGGAACGGGAACTGACCGATCCAGCACCGCCCAAACCGGCCCCGGTCGCCGCCGGGCCGTCCGAGACGGAACAGAAGATGTTCGAGGCGGCGCAGGCGGCTGCAAGCCTCCAGGGCTATCAGTCCTATCTGGATGCCTTCCCAGAGGGTATCTTTGCCGAATTCGCCAATCAGGAACTCGTCGCTTTGCGTAAGAAAGAGGGGCATGATCCAGTGGGCCAGGGCGTGACGCCCGAACCGGCTGTGACGGCAAACCAGGAACCTGAGCCATCCGCAGAACCCGGTTCCGTGACCTTCGGGTCTGCGCTCCAATCGGACCTTGCTGCCATATCGGGGCGCTCGATTTCCGAGTTGATTGCAAGCTCGCCGCTCTATCCGCCGATCGAGGGCCTGCCTGAGGCTTATTGGAAGGACAAGACCTGTTCCAATTGTCACCAGTGGACCCAGGATCGCCTGTGCACGCAGGCGAACTCGTATCTAAGCCTGAACATGCAACGCTCGCTGGACAAGAAACATCCGTTCGGTGGCGTTCTCAAGCGCAATCTCAAGGCATGGGCCGCTGGTGGATGCAAGTGACCGACGGTTTTATCTCTCTGCCGTCGTGACAAAGAAATAGACCCATTCGCCCTTGAAGTCCGGATTGGTATCGCGCGCTTTTGCGACGCGGGTCCTCAGCCATTCCAGGTATGCGACCGTCGGCTCTTGCAGCGGGCGCAAACCGTAATACATGGGTGCCGATGCCGCAAAGGCCACTGCGATCTCTTGTCCGTATGGCGGCCCGATGAAGATTTGCAGCCCTTCGTCTTCGGGGGCGCTGGCACCGACGCGAAACGCGGTTTCAGCCGCCACCAGCCGCAGAGGGGTCCTGTCGTTCGGCACGAGGTGCAGAACGTTGCCGCCGGCATCAAAATAATCGACATAGATATAGGCGTCGTAATCTGGAGCCGTCAGGTCAAAGAACAACCGATCATCCGCCACGAAGTCCAACACTCGCGTGTGAGTGTCTGCGCCAATCAAAAGGGGGTTGGTGATCTGGTCCGTCGATTGCGGCAACCCAACCTTTGCAATCCCCGTCAACGCCCCGCATTGTGGGCGTGGCAGGATCAGGATCTTGTCCGAGATGGTTATATCCGCTCCCATCTTGGCCTGTAGCGCCGCCAACACCGGCGCGCGAAGATCGGCTTCGGGCACATGTCCGTTGACCTGCAAGGTCGCACTGTCGGGGTCAAACCCCACCTGCAGCCGTGCACAGGGGACCTGCGCCAGCAGGGCGGAGACGCCGTCGCGCAATCCATCAGCCGATCCGCCAACATCACCGGGCCGCACAAAGCTCTGGAAGGCGGCCAGCGAAACCGGGTCGATGTCACCGTCCCCGCCACCCGCAAAGGCCAACGCCGCTTTCAACCGCTTGGGCTGATGCTGCATTTCGGCGGCGGCCTGAGATACGGTGGCTGCGGGCGCGGCCGATTGGGTTGCAGGTATGGCTTGGGCGGCGGGCGCGGTATCAAGGCCTTGGGCGGGGACCGCTGGTGCGACGGCAGTCGCCGATGCAAGGGGCGCGGAATTCGGTGATGCAGAGGGCAAGGGGTCAGTTTTCTGCCGCATGGCGGCGAGCGTCGCGGCCCCGGCGGGGCTGCGCGGTGGCAGTGTCATCGATGGAGCCGAAGCCAACCCAATAGGTTCGGGCCTGGCCGGACGTGAAGCCAGTGAATCGCGGGTCGCCTCCGCCTCGCTCAGCTTGGTCCCGGCACTGTCACCGGGCATCAGAGGGGCCGGACGGACTGTGGAGAGACGCGCCGATTGTGTCGCCATCACGCCTATATCGGCCAAATTGCCGACCACCTGCCCGACCTCGCGCGCAGGCTCGACAGGCGCGCTCAACGGATGCGCCGCTGCGGCATCGACCGGGGTGGCGCGCGCGCGCGATTGTGCAATGGCCCCCGAAGCCATGGCCGTCGTCTCGGTCGCAGAGCGCCTGGCGACCTCGGAATCGATCGGCCGTTCGGGTGCCGTTGCGCGGTCCAGCCGATAGGCCTGAACGTCCAGGGCGCTGGCGGGCATCTGCTGTTGCTGCACCGGTTCGGGGCGCAATGTTGCTGACAAGATGCCCAACATCATCGCATGGGCGAACACAGACCCACCGGCCCCCGCAACCCAGATCGCCGCACGACCGGTCATGGCTGACTCGCAGGTGTGACAACCAGAACCATGTCCTTGATGCCTGCGGCTTCGGCGATCGCAACCAGCGGAAGCACATGCCGCAGTTCGGCGTCGCGATGGGCGTTGACGCGCAGGCGCAGATCGCTGTCCTGCGCCAAGGCCCGGGCCAGCGCCGTGTCAAGTTCGGTGCGCGCGATGGTGGTTCCGTCCAACGCCAATGTCCCGTCCCTGGATACAGCCAGCGTTGCTCCGCCCGCCGGCATATCGCGGCCCGTGATGGCAAACGGTGGGTCAACGTCGAACGGAGCGGTTGCGTCCATGCGCCCGATCAGCATGAAGAACACCAGTAGAAAAAATACCACGTCGATCAGCGCGATGATGGTTTCCGAATGTTGCGCGCGGGTCGGGCGATCCAATTTCACGGCTGCGCCTCCAGCCGGATTACCCGCAGCCGGACCGCCCCGGCGCGCGTTGCGGTATCCATGACGGTGATCAACGCCTGAGTTGTCGCCGCGCCCGAGGGCAGGACCAGCACCTGTGTCAGCGGATCGTCTGCCAACCGTTCAGTCAACAAGGCCGAAAGGCTGTCGTGGCTCAGGGCGCGGCCCTGGGTTACTGGCACGCCGTCGGCGGCCAGCCGTATCAGCACTGTGCCGCCAGAGGCCAAGCCGGATCCGCCGGCCCGTTCCTGCTGACGCATGGCGGGAATCATGTCGAGGTTCAGATAGGTAGATGTGACCATAAAGAACACCAGCAGAATCAGCATCACATCGATCATCGGCACCAGCGAAATCAGCGGTCCGGATCGCCGTGGTCTGCCGAGTTTCACGCTGCTGGCCATGGGGCCAAATCCCCCTTACATCAAAGCTCTGGGTGGTCCTCGATCAGCAGTAACCGGCCCACCGCGCTTTCGATCATCTGCGCCGCACTTTCGATTCGCGCCGACATCAGGCCCGCACCCACCGCCGCCGGAATCGCCACCAACAGCCCGGCTGCCGTCGTCAGCAAGGCCTGCCAGATACCGCCCGCCAATACCGAGGCATTTGCCGCACCCTCGGCCAGTTCCAACTCTTGGAACGACTGGATCATTCCCAGGACGGTCCCCAGCAATCCCAGCAGCGGAGAAATCATGGCGATCACTTCCAGCATCCGGATCATGCCGTTCATCCGTGCCAGTTCGTCGTTGCCGAGACGGGTCAGCTCCGCCTCAAGCGCCGGCCCTTTAATACCTTTGGTCAGGGCCTGCATGGCATAGACCGTGATCCGGTCTGCCGGAGATTTTCCATGCTCCAGCGTGGCTTTGGCCGCGTGCTTGTCGCCTTCAGCCCATTGCTCAAAGGCCTGTGTGCGGCGCGCAACTCCGGACCGGCTGTGCCAGAGTTGCAGGATCTTGATGACGATGAGCGCCCAGGACAGCAGCGACAAAACCGCCAGCAGCGCCATGATCGGCCCGCCCGCCCCAAGGCCTGCAAAAGTGGTCGGCATCATCTATTTGACCAGCGCAGCAGCGGCCCTGCTGTTCAGGTCAAGAATTGGGAAACAGTCGATTTCGTCCTCGTTCTGCGGTTTGCACGAAGACACTTCGTGCAGCAGGATTTCGGAGATATTGGCACAAGTCGTATCGGGAATTTCGAACAGTTTCAGCGTCGTGCGGGCCACCGGCAATGGAGCTGCGTCGATCGACAACAGGCGGTCGATGACCCCATTTCCGTCCAGTATCGCCAAGGACATCTCAAAGCCTTCAAAGCTGGTATCGGTCTGATTGCGAAACAGAAAGAAGGCCCGGCATCCCCCGCTGTCGATTTCCTCAAACTTGTTCAACTCGACTGTCAATCGCCCCGGGTCAGCCGACGCCGCCACCGGAGCGAGCGTGAGTGGGATAACAAGCGCAAATGCGGCTATCAAATGGGTCTTGGTGGTCATGTCGGTCTCCGGTCTGGTGCGTCAATAAAAGGGGAGACATGTCTGAACTGCCTTTCCCTGCAAGCATTTTGTCGATGATCCTTTGACCCTGCTTTCATGTATTCGGCCTTTCAACGGAGCGGTTCGGCAGGCCCTGACCAGAATGGGACCTCGTGCGTGCTGTGTCTTGTCAGCCCATTGCGTTGTGAGCGGCGTTCGGTCACAGAACGATCCAATGCGAGGCGCACCGCTGCAGGCTTCCATCGCTACATCTCCTCCGCACAGCCCGACAACAGGTATCGCCGAATGCGTTTGCGACACACAGCCGCTCCCGTCGCAGCCAGCCCCGCAAGGCTGCAAACGGTCTGGCCCGGATCGATCCCCAAACCGCCGATCCCATCGGAACGCTCCTCTTATCCACCAATGCCCCCAACACCAGCTGCGATCTGGCGCGATGGCAGTT
The DNA here is from genome assembly GCF_000473225.1 of Sedimentitalea nanhaiensis DSM 24252. Lineage (GTDB taxonomy): Bacteria > Pseudomonadota > Alphaproteobacteria > Rhodobacterales > Rhodobacteraceae > Sedimentitalea > Sedimentitalea nanhaiensis. The sequence continues at coordinate 2,011,800 of NZ_KI421509.1, read as the reverse complement.
CATCCCGTTCCGTCACGAGCCCAAGGCGGCGTCGACCTTGTCCAGTGACGCCAGAGCCGAGCTGCGGATGTTGGTCTTGATGAAGCCGTTATCGTCCACGGCCTTGAAAAAGTCGGTATCCAGAACGCCTTTGTAGGTGGTGATGATCTGGCGGGCATCGGATTTCAGTTTGTCGCGGCTATCAGCATCCGCGGCCTGGGTCATCCTGTCCAGGGTCTCTTCGAGATCCTTGTCGATGTCATTGAGATACTCGAACAGCACGCCTGATTTGGATGGCACGTCCTCAAGGCCTTCGATATTGGCCGTGACCTTGTCGATTTCCGATTTCAGGTTCTCGATTTCCTTGCGCATGCCCAGCCGGGTTTCGATCCAGGCAGTGCGCAGGGCAACCAGCCCCTCCATCACCGAGTCTGCGGCTTCTTGCGCTGCGGCCGTTGTTTCCGCGCTGGCAGCCTGTTTCAGCAGTTCGGCGGTCTTGCCCGCAGCATGCAACGCACCGGCGAAATTGCCGGTTTTGGCGTAATCCTTGGCGGCGTTGAAGTTCATGTTGATCGCGCCCAGATCGCCGCGTTTGTCCTGTATCGCCTTGTCCACGGCTGGTTGCAGACGGGCCTCTGCGGCCAGCCATTTGGCGGCATCGTCATCGGCGGTCGGGCCGGTGGCCGCGGCGGTTGGTTCGGCGGCCATCACCTTGTTGAGCGCGGCTTCGATCCTGCCCAGCATCGTATCCGCTGCTTCAAGGTTACGATCCTTGATCTGTTGTGCCGCAGACGACAGTGCCGTCATCAGCTTGTCCTTGGCCGGGGCGGCCACATCGGCCAGTGCGGTCTTTAGGGCACCCGCACGCGCCACAAGCGCCCGCATATCGGGTTCTGTTCCGGCGGGCGGCGTTTCCTCGACTGCCGGAGCCGGAGCCGGAGCGCCCAGTTTGGCAATGGCATTTTCCAATGCGGTTATGGTCTGATCTGCCTGCTCCAGCGCCGCCGATTTGATTTGTCCGACAGCGGCGGCCATAACCCTTTTCAGCTTGTCCGCCGTTGCCGCTTCGGCGGAGGCAATCGCGGGCTGCAACGCCTTGAGGCGCGCGGCGAGCGCCGCGGGATCGCCTGCCGGAGCGTCCTCGGCAGTGGGCTCGGCGGCCGGGTCTGCGGGGGCATTTTCAGCTTCGGTTGTTTCGGGCGCGGCTTCGGCGGCCACGTCGAGATCGTTGTCTTCATCCTCCATCGTGGGGTCGGCGGGCAGATCTTCGACGTCACTGTCGACGGTGTTGCCGTCCGCGTCCAAAATCACAACGTTGACTAAAGTTTTCTGGGTTTTCAGGTATTTTTTGAGAACCTTTGCCATCTGCGGAACTGTGCGTTCACAGGTCATCTCCATGGTCCGGCCCTTGACCTCGAAGGTGCCAAAAGCAACTTTCGGACTGCTGCCCTCCTGGCGTGCCAGTTTGCCCAGCATTGCCGGGCTTTTGCGGCGATCGATCAGCAAGGTATGTTCGTTTTTGGCACCAGGGCAAAACCCGAACCCCAGGCTTCGTTTCTTTCCCAGCTTCACCAGTTTTTTTAACTCGGCGCCTTCGACTTTCAAATCTGCCATGACGTTGAAGTCTCCGTTTGCGTGTAAATTCAATTGACTTTGAGCAAACGATAAGGCTGACTTGGGGTCAAGAAATTGTTTTGCGTTGTGTGACCTGCATTACAGCGCTGCCTGATCGGAATGGGTTCAAGTGTGGTTGCGGTTGTATGGTGGCCGTCGCGAAGGGAGACACAATGGACCCGGACGTCCTGCTGAAAATTAAGGGTGATGAATCTCCCAGCGGTGAAAATCTGGAATATGACCAGACATTCACTGAAATGGAGCTTGCTGCCCAGCCGGTCGAGGAACAGCAGGTTGGCAATTCCACAAATGCCGGACACGATCCCGATTACCGCGAAGTCGTGACAAAGGCGCTGGAAGTGTTGGAGAAAAGTCACGATCTGCGGGCTGCGGTGTTTCTCTCAGATGCCATTCTGCACACTGAGGGTCTGACCGGCTTTGCCGATGCTACCACCGTCATCCGCGGTCATCTCGAACAGTTCTGGGAGACCTGCCATCCCGAGTTGGACGAGGATGACGATAACGACCCGACCATGCGTGTCAACGCGATCCAGGGATTGTGTGGACAGCCCGGGGGCCTCGCCGGTGCCGCCCCGGTCTATCGCTCGTTGAACCGCGCGCCCGTGACCGACAGTCGAGGCTTTGGTCGCTTTTCGATGCGCGACATCGATATTTCTGAGGGACAGATCGTTTTGCCCGACGGCGAAACGGGTCCGGATACCGCCACGATTGCGGCGGCCTTTCAGGACACCGATGCCGAGACGCTGACGGCCACGATGGCAGCAGTGCAGACCGCGATTCAGAACGTGCGCGCCATTGCGGCGGTTTTTGACGACAAGACACCGGGGCAGGGGCCCGAGTTGGATCCGCTGATCAAGTTGCTCGATCGGATGGCACAGCAAATCGGAAAATATACAGTGGCTCCGGCAACGGCTCCCGAAGCGGGTGACCCGGATGGTGGGCTGTCTGGCGTTGCCTCTGACGATGGTGTTCTGCCCGCGCCGGCCGCAGCCCCCGGTGAGGTCAATTCGCGTTCGGATGTCAGCGCATCACTGGACCGGATCGTCACATATTACCGGCAGAACGAACCTTCCAGCCCGATTCCGATATTGTTGGAACGGGCTAAACGACTCGTTAACGCCGATTTCTTAACGATCATGCAGGATATCGCCCCCGGTGAGGTCGAGAACGTGCGCATGCTGGGTGGCGTCGACAAGGAATGATCGCAACGCGGCGCTGCTCAGGCGTCGGCCACGGCAAAATGAAACAGGGACACCAAGGAGCATTCAATGGCGGATAGTTCACAGAAATTCATCGCGCGCAATCGCGCGCCTCGGGTGCAGATCGAGTATGACGTCGAACTGTATGGCGCCGAAAAGAAAGTTCAGTTGCCCTTTGTGATGGGCGTCATGAGCGACCTGGCGGGCAAGTCCGAAGTGGCACAGCCGGCGGTGGCCGATCGCAAGTTCCTGGAAATTGATGTCGACAATTTCGATGACCGCATGAAGTCGATGAAACCGCGCGCGGCCTTTACCGTGCCCAATACCCTCACCGGTGAGGGTAATCTGGCGGTGGATATCACCTTTGAAAGCATGGATGATTTCAGTCCCGCAGCGATCGCCGCCAAGGTTGAGCCGCTCAAGGAACTGCTCGAGGCGCGTACCCAGTTGAGTAATCTGATGACCTACATGGACGGCAAGACGGGGGCCGAGGATCTGATCAGCAAGATCATCACCGACCCGACCCTGCTGAAAACACTGGCGGCGCAACCGGCACCCAAAGCCGACAGCGACGAGGAATAGGAGACACACATGGCCGAAGAACAAGCCCAGGCAGAAGCCGGCGGTGAAGCCACCGCATTTGGATCTTCCGAATTCGCAGACCTGCTGCAAAAGGAATTTCGCCCGAAATCCGATCAGGCCAAAACCGCGGTTGAAAGCGCCGTCAAGACACTGGCTGAACAGGCTCTGGCCAATACCGCATTGATTTCGGACGATGCCCTGCGTTCTATCGAAAGCATCGTGGCTGCGTTGGACAAAAAGCTGACCGAACAGGTCAACCTGATCCTGCATCACGAAGAATATCAGCAAATGGAAAGCGCCTGGCGCGGGTTGCATTACCTGGTGAACAACACCGAAACGGATGAAATGCTGAAAATCCGTGTGATGAACATCAGCAAGAAGGACATGCACAAGACCCTGCGCAAATTCAAGGGCACCGCCTGGGACCAGTCGCCGATCTTCAAGAAGATCTATGAAGAGGAATTCGGCCAATTTGGTGGCGAACCTTATGGCACGCTGGTGGCGGATTATCATTTCGACCACAGCCCGCCCGATGTGGAATTGCTGGGTGAGATGTCCAAAATCGCCGCCGCCGCCCACGCGCCACTGATCACGGGGGCGCAACCGACCCTGTTTCAGATGGACAGCTGGTCCGAGCTGGCGAACCCGCGCGATCTGACCAAGATTTTCCAGACGCCGGAATATGCGTCGTGGCGGTCTCTGCGCGAAAGCGAAGACAGCAAATATGTCGGTCTGGCGATGCCGCGGTTTCTGGGCCGTCTGCCCTATGGATCGAAAACCGATCCGGTCGAGGCCTTTGCGTTCGAAGAGGACACCGAGGGCGCCGACAGCAGCAAATACGGCTGGGTCAATGCCGCCTATGGCATGGCGGTAAATATCAACCGGTCGTTCAAGCAATATGGTTGGTGCTCGCGTATCCGGGGTGTTGAAAGTGGCGGAGCACTGGAGAACCTGCCCAGTCACACCTTTCCGACCGACGATGGAGGCGTGGATCAGAAATGTCCCACCGAAATCGCGATTTCGGATCGGCGTGAGGCAGAACTGGCCAAGAATGGCATGATGCCTCTGATTCATCGCAAGAATTCGGATCTGGCGGCCTTTATTGGTGCGCAATCTCTGCACAAGCCCGCCGAATACGACGATCCGGATGCAACCGCCAACGCCAATTTGGCCGCGCGGCTGCCCTATCTCTTCGCGACCTGCCGGTTCGCACATTACATGAAATGCATGGTGCGCGACAAGATTGGTTCGTTCAAGAGCCGGAACGCAATGGAAAGCTGGCTTCAGGGCTGGATCAATAACTACGTCGATCAAAACGCAGATGTTTCTTCGGAATCGGTCAAGGCACGAAAACCACTCGCCGCCGCACAGGTCGTTGTCGAAGAAGTAGAGGGCAATCCCGGCTATTATTCGTCGAAATTCTTCTTGCGCCCTCACTATCAACTGGAGGGGCTTACTGTGTCCCTGCGGCTGGTATCCAAATTGCCTTCGGAAAAAGGAGCGTAATTTCGGCTCGGAGAAGGCACTATCTCCAAGAACGGCGCATGGCGCCATACACTGAAAGGATAAACTATGGAAAACGCATTTATTCAGATTACCGATGCACCTGGCGAAAGCATGGACAGCGCACACGCAGATTGGATCCCGCTCAAGTCGGTGTCATTCAACGTGGAACGGACTTTGGACATGTCCGATCTGGGCACCACCCAGCGCGGATACGCCAACGCCAACTTCGGCAAGATTGCCGTGACCAGCGAACTCAGCCTGGCCTCGCCCAAACTGATGTTGTCGGTGGCCAACGGGACCGTCCGCACGAAGACCGAGATTCACCTCTGTCGTTCGGGTGCGGGGGATACCGGGATGGAGCCCTATCTCAAGTTCACGCTGCACCATTCGGTGATCGACAAATACGAAGTGTCCGGTGGTGAAGAGCAGATCCCGGAAGAAAACTGGGAGCTGGCCTATCGTTCCATCGAGGTCGAGTACATGGCGTCCGATCCGGAAACCGGCGCTTTGGGCGACAAGACCTCGGACTTCAGCTGGAACATCATGAAAAACGAGATGGGCACCTGATCCCAACTCGCTTACATGCCCGGACATTTGTCCGGGCATGTCCTTTTTCCATTGATCTGGATTTGACGGTATGACCCCCGAAGATTTTTTGAAATCAGGCGATCCGGACGCCGCGCTTGTGGCATTGCAGGACAAGGTCCGCGCAAACCCTGCCGACCCGAAACTGCGGATTTTTCTGTTTCAGCTGCTTTGTGTGCTCGGGGACTGGAAGCGCGCGATCACCCAGCTCAAATTGAGCGCCGAGATGGACGAAGCGGCCACCATGATGGCCCAGACCTACCGCGAAGCGATCATCTGCGAAGTCTACCGTGAAAAGGTATTTGCCGGCGAAAAAGCTCCGTTGATCTTTGGCGAGCCCGAGGAATGGCTGGCGCTGTTGATCGAAGCGCAAAAAGTGTTGGCCTCCGGAGAACCAAACAAGGCGGCGGACCTGCGCGCGCGCGCCTTTGAAGCTGCCCCGGCCTGTGCGGGTGTAATCGACGGCCAGCCGTTCCAGTGGATCGCCGATGCCGACATGCGGCTGGGTCCGGTGCTCGAAATCATTGTTAACGGGCGCTATTTCTGGTTGCCTTTCAGTTCCATCGGCACGTTGGCCATGGAAGATCCGACGGATCTGCGGGATGCAGTCTGGACTGCCGCGACATTGGGCCTGAAGAACGGCGGCGAGGTCGCGGCTCTGATTCCGACCCGCTATGTGGGCACCACCGATGGCGGCGACGCGGCGGAACGGCTGGCGCGGGCGACGACCTGGACCGATACCGGTGGCGAGACCTTTGTGGGTCGCGGTCAGCGGCTGCTGACCACCGATCAGACCGACATCGCGTTGATGGATGTCCGTTCTCTGCAAATGGAGGGTGCCGAGACGGCACAGGACGGGTCGGGCGATGGCTGACAAGACCCTTGCCGAGCGATTGCAACCGTCCCTGCTGGACAGGCTGACGGATCATGAGCCCGGTGTATTGCAGGAAACACGCGAGTCTCGCGTGATCGATATTTCGCGCCTGCGCGATATTATTCAGCGCGATCTGTCCTGGTTGCTGAACACCCAGAATATCGAAGGCACTTTTGACGCCAAGGCAATGCCCAACGTGGCGCGCTCGGTCCTGAACTATGGGTTGCGCGAGGTGGCCGGTGAATTCTCGACCCAGGCGCGCGCCGAGGAAATCCGCCGCTCGATCGAAAAATCCATTGCCATTCATGAACCGCGCATCATCAAGGGGACGGTCGATGTGACGTTGTCGCCCGAAGAGGACGGTGGCGAGATGACCGTGGCGCTGATCATCCGCGCCGACATGTGGGCACAACCCCTGCCGCTGGAATTGTATCTGCGCAGCCATGTGGACGTAACAACCGGAGAAGTCTCCGTTGAAAGGAGCCGGTGACCGTCATGGATACGCGGCTGATGAAGCACTATGAAAGCGAGCTGATCTATCTGCGCGACATGGGCGCCGAGTTCTCGCAGGCCTATCCCAAGATTGCCGCCCGTCTGGGAATGGAGGGGGTTGAGGTGCTGGACCCCTATGTCGAGCGTCTGCTCGAAGGTGTCGCATTTCTGTCGGCGCGCGTGCAGTTGGAGCTGGAACTGCAATACCCGAACTTTACCAGCAACCTGCTTGAGATCATCTATCCGCATTACTTGGCACCGACCCCGTCGATGATGGTTGCGCAGTTCGAACCCGACATCTCCAATTCTGCCGTCAAAAGCGGGTATCTGTTGCCGCGTCATACGTCGTTGCGCAGCCGGTTGATGGAACGCGAAACGACCCCTTGCGAATTCCGCACCGCGTCGGATCTGACCTTGTGGCCGGTCGAGGTTGCCGAGGCCGAATATATCGACGGGCGCGGTGAACTGGTGGCTGCAGGCGTCGCCGGTCAAACCGAGGCACGCGCCGGGATCCGCCTGCGCCTGCGCCGCCTTGATAACGAACCGATGGCAGATCTGCCGATGGAGAACCTGACTTTCTACCTGGACGGCCGGGGGGGGAACAGCTGGGCCTTGCTGGAGCTTCTGTGCACTCAGACCAGCGGGATTTGTGGACGCTCGACCGACCGGCGCGCCGACTGGGCGCAACCGCTGACGGATGGCGTCGTGGTCCATCGCGGGTTTGCGCCCGAGGAATCCCTTTTGCCGGTGCAGCGGCGCGCCTTTGATGGCTATCGCTTGTTGCAGGAATATTTTGCCATGCCCGAGCGGTTCCTGTTCGTAGAGTTGCAGGGCCTGCAACCTGCACTGGCACGGACCCAAGGCCCGGAAGTTGACATTTATATCCTGCTCCGCGAGGGCAATCGCGACATTGCACCAATGGTCGTGCCCGAGGCGTTTACCCTGAACGCGGTGCCTGCGGTCAACCTGTTTCCCAAGCGCTGTGATCGGGTGCATGTCAGTGCGCGTGACACCGAACAGCATATCGTGCCCAGCCGGACCGCCGCGCTGGATTTCGAAATCTACACGTTGGACAGCGTCGTGGGGATCAGTGGCGCGGGGGCGGATGATGTAGAATTCCGCCCATTCTATTCTACCACCGACTTCACCGCCGCAGGCGAATCCCATCCGGCCTATTATACCGTGCGCCGCCGGATGCGGCAGCGTTCGGAAAAGGAACGGTTGCGCGGCGTTCGGACGTCATATCTTGGATCCGAGATGTTCCTGACGTTGGTTGATCGGGCGCAGGCACCTTATGATGCCAACCTGGACCAGCTTGCTGTCAAGGCGCTGTGCTCGAACCGGGACTTGCCGATGCTGCTGGCCACGGGCGATGCCGATGTGTTCCGGATGCCCGAAGGCGGGCCGGTCAAATCGATTCGCCTGCCCGTGTCGCCGACACGTCCGCACCCGACGTTGGCACAGGGCGACACCGCTTGGCGGCTGATCAGCCACCTCAGCCTCAACTACCTGTCTATCGCGGATTCAGGCCGGGGCGACAGCGCTGAGGCGTTGCGCGAACTGGTTGGTTTGTATGCGCCTCTGGGCGACCGCGTCACGGAAAAGCAGCTCGAGGGTATCGTTTCGGTATCCAGCCGTCCCATTGTGCGCCGGATGAGCGACGAGGTCCTGTCCACGGCGGTGCGCGGCGTCGAAATCACCCTGGGCTTTGACGAAAGCTTTTTTGAGGGCAGCAGCGTTTATGTGCTGGGGGCCGTGTTGGAACGGTTCCTGCGCCGCTATGCCACGATCAACAGTTTCACCGAAACCGTATTGAGAACACAGAAGCGTGGAGAAATCTCCAGATGGCGACCCGAGGCCGGCCTGGGCCGGATGATTTGAGCCATTTCGAAAGGCTGCAGAAAGACCCCGAAAAACATCATGTTTTTCAGGCCCTGCGTGTTATCGAAGCAGCCCATCCCGAGGCTCCAAGGCTGGGTGAGAGCCGCCGCCCGCGAGAAGATCATGTGCGTTTGGGCCAAGAGGCCGAACTGGCCTTTCCAACCTCGACCATTGCGCAGTTCAAGATGGGCATCGGCGGCCGTCCGGCCCGGCTGATCAACCGGTTCTTTGGCCTGTTCGGTCCCAATGGCCCGATGCCGCTGCATATGACCGAATATGTGCGGGACCGATCACGCAACCATCGTGATACCACCATCGTTGCCTTTGCCGACATGCTGACCCACCGGATGATGAGCCTGCTGTATCGCGCCTGGAGCACCGGCCAGCCGGCCCCCAGTTTTGACCGCGACGACGATCCGATGGCACGCAAAGTGGCCGCACTGGCCGGGTTTCACGGTACGCATCTGCGCGACCGGGACGCCATGCCCGACCTGGCCAAGCTGCATTTCGCCGGGCACCTGGCACAATCCGCGCGCAACCCCGAAGGGTTGGTTTCGATCCTTACGGCCTTTTTCGGCGTTCCGGTACGATTGCAGCAATTCGTCGGCAGCTGGCTGGATCTTGAGCCAGACGATCAATGGCGGTTGGGCAGCCCCGCGGGGCTGGGGCGCAGCACCAGCATCGGCCAAAGGGTCTGGACCCGGGGTGCCAAGTTTCGCCTGCGTGTCGGCCCTCTGAAGCTGGCCGACTATGAGCGGCTATTGCCGGGGGGGGACTCGCTCGAACGGCTGCAATCGGTGGTGCGCAACTATGCGGGCGTCACCCTGGACTGGGACATCAACCTGGTGTTGGCCGGTGACGAAATTCCCAGCGCCAGTCTGGGGGGGAGCACCCGCTTGGGCCATACCAGCTGGATCCGGGCGCGGACGGGCGAAGACCGCGATACGCCGGATGCAAAAGACCTTTTTCTTTATCCCGATACTCGACCACCGCAGGCAGCGCTGTGATGGGCAACACGATATGGAAGGACATTAAATGACCGAGATCAGCCGTATAGCGCTATTCGGAAAGCTGAATAAGCTGGGGTATCAGGCGGTCGAAAGCGCCACGGTGTTCTGCAAGATGCGGGGCAATCCCTATGTTGAGGTGGTGCATTGGATGCATCAGATCCTACAGGGGCAGGACAGCGACCTGCATCGCATCGTCGATCATTACGATCTGGATCCCGGCAAGATCGCGGCCGAGATGACGCGCGCGCTGGACGCTTTGCCGCGCGGGGCCAGCACGATCTCGGACCTGTCCGATCACCTGATGGACGCGATGGAACGGGGCTGGGTCTGGGGTTCGCTGCTGTATTCATCGTCGCAGGTGCGCACCGGACATCTGTTGCTGGGGATGCTCAAGACCCCGGCTTTGCGAAATATCCTGTCATCGATTTCGCCCGAACTGGCGCGGATCAAGCCCGATGATCTGGCGGACGAGTTTGCCAAGGCAACGGACGGTTCGCCCGAAGAACGTCTGGTGCCGCAGGACGGCAGCCACACCGGCGGCGGGGCGGAACCCGGCGAAGCCAGCGGCGCGCGCGCGGCGCAGTTGGGCGGCAGCGAAGCGCTGGACCAGTTCTGTACCGATCTGACCGAACAGGCGCGCAATGGTGAGATTGACCCAATCGTCGGGCGCGACGAGGAAATCCGCCAGATTGTCGATGTGCTGATGCGACGGCGCCAGAACAATCCGATTCTCACCGGCGAAGCCGGTGTGGGCAAGACTGCTGTGGTCGAAGGGTTTGCCCTGCGCATTGCGCGCGGCGACGTCCCACCGGCGTTGCAGAACGTGCGCCTGCTGGTGCTGGACGTAGGCCTGTTGCAGGCCGGAGCCAGCATGAAAGGTGAATTTGAGAACCGCCTGCGTCAGGTGATAGACGAGGTGCAGGCCAGCCCGACTCCGATCGTGATGTTTGTGGATGAAACCCACACCCTGGTGGGGGCGGGCGGGGCCGCCGGGACCGGCGATGCCGCCAACCTGCTTAAGCCGGCGCTGGCGCGGGGAACCCTGCGGACCATCGGGGCGACGACCTGGGCGGAATACAAGAAATATATTGAAAAGGATCCTGCCCTGACCCGGCGCTTCCAGGTCGTCCAGGTTGATGAGCCCGGAATAGAAAAGGCGATCCTGATGATGCGCGGCATCGCCTCGATGCTGGAAAAACATCACCGTGTGCAAGTGCTGGACGAAGGTATAGAAGCCGCCGTCAGCCTGTCGGCCCGCTATATTCCGGCGCGTCAATTGCCGGACAAATCGGTCAGCCTGCTGGATACAGCCTGCGCGCGGGTCGCGGTCAGCCAGCATGCGGTCCCGGCCGAGGTCGACGACAGCCGCCGCCGGATCGAGGCATTGACCACCGAACTGGACATCATCGGGCGCGACGAAACCGCCGGCTATGAGGTCGGCGACCGGCGCGAAGCGGTGGGCGCGGCCAGAGAGGCCGAAGAGGCCCGATTGGTCGATCTGACCGAGCGGTGGGAGCGCGAAAAGCTGGTGGTCGAGTCCATCCTGGACCTGCGTGCCAAGCTGCGCGAGGGCGGTGCCCCGGTCGAAGCAGAACCGGGCAGCGAAGCCGCCGAAGTCAGCCCGCTGTCTGACGAAGAGCGCGCCGCGCTGCTGGTTGAGCTGAAAGCCAAGAATGCCGAGCTGATCGAGGTGCAGGGCGAAAGCCCTCTAATCCTTCCAATCGTCGATCATCAGGCGGTGGCCAGCGTCGTCGGCGACTGGACGGGTATCCCCGTGGGCCGCATGGTCAAGGACGAAATCGAAACCATCCTGAACCTTGAAGAACACCTGGCCAAGCGCGTCATCGGACAGGATCACGCGATGCAAATGATCGCCAAGCGCATCCAGACGTCCCGCGCAGGGTTGGACAACCCTTCTAAACCCATCGGGGTGTTCCTGCTGGCCGGGACCAGCGGTGTCGGCAAGACCGAAACCGCGTTGGCGCTGGCCGAGGTGCTCTATGGGGGTGAGCAGAACGTCATTACCATCAACATGAGCGAATATCAGGAGGCCCATACCGTCAGCAGCCTGAAAGGCGCGCCTCCGGGGTATGTCGGGTATGGCGAGGGCGGGGTATTGACCGAAGCGGTGCGGCGAAAACCCTATTCCGTGGTGCTGCTGGATGAAGTTGAAAAGGCCCATCCTGACGTACACGAGATCTTTTTCCAGGTCTTTGACAAGGGCGTGATGGAGGATGGCGAAGGCCGGGTGATCGACTTCAAGAACACCCTTATCCTGCTGACCAGCAACGCGGGCAGCGATCTGATCATGGACCTGTGCTCGGATCCCGACCTGCTGCCGGAACCCGAAGGCATCGCCAAGGCGCTGCGCGATCCGTTGTTGAAAATTTTCCCCGCCGCCCTGCTGGGCCGTCTGGTGACCATCCCGTATTATCCATTATCGCCGCATATGATCGCAGAGATTACCAAGCTTCAGCTGGGTCGCATCCAGAAACGTGTCCAGACCAGCCATGGGGTGCCGTTCGAATTTACCGACGCGGTGGTCGACACCATCGTGGAACGCTGTCAGGAACTGGAAAGTGGCGGGCGCATGATCGACGCCATCGTGACCAACACGATGCTGCCCGAAATTTCGGCCGAATTTCTGCGCCGGATGATGGAAGGGGGTGTCGTGACCAAGGTTGCCATCGACTCGGACGGCACAAATTTCTCATATGCGTTCGAGTAAAGCCGGAACATAGACCCAGACCAAGGAGAGGCGGACGTGCAGACGACCCCAGATATCAATCAATCGACGACGCTGCGGGAAAAAGCACTGGAGTTTGTTGAACGAGACAGTATCAAAAACGCGATTCTGGGCGTCATCATCTTCAACGCGGTGACCCTGGGGATGTCGACCTCGGAAAACATCAACGGCGTGATCGGCCCGGCGCTGAAGGTGATTGATCAGGTCGTGTTGATGATCTTTGTCGCGGAGCTGGCGCTCAAATTCTTTGCCTATGGCATAAAGGGCTTTTTCGCCAACCCGTGGAACATCTTCGACTTCATCGTGGTGGGCCTGGGCCTGCTGCCTGACAAGGGCGGATTGTCGGCCCTGCGCGGGTTGCGGGTGATCCGGGCGATGCGCCTGTTGTCCGTGATCCCGCAGATGCGGGCGGTGGTGCAGGCCCTGCTGGATGCACTGCCCGGAATGGGCGCGGTGATCATCATGATCTCGATCGTATTTTATGTCTTCGGGGTGATGGCGACCTTGATGTACGGGCATGATTTTAATGAATGGTTCGGCACGCTGGGACGCAGCCTGTATTCGCTGTTCCAGATCATGACGCTGGAAAGCTGGTCCATGGGCATCGTGCGCCCGGTGATGGAGGTGCATCCATACGCCTGGGCCTTCTTCGTGCCCTTCATCATCATCACCGCGTTCTCGGTTCTGAACCTTTTCATCGGTCTGTTGGTGAACACCATGCAGGCCGCCGTGGAAGAAGAAAACGAGGCCGAGTTTGAAAACCTGCGCGAATTGGTCAAGAGCGAGACTGATATCGTCGATGCGCATGTCACCGAGATGCTGTCAGAAATCCGTGCGTTGCGGGCTGAAATTGCCGAACTCAAGGGAGGGGCCAAATGACCGGCAGCGCGCAAAAGTTCATTGCGCGCAACCGCGCGCCCCGGGTGCAGATCGAGTATGATGTCGAGCTGTACGGGTCCGAGAAAAAGGTCCAGCTGCCCTTTGTCATGGGGGTGATGTCCGATCTGGCGGGCAAATCGAACGTTGCGCAACCATCGATCGAGAACCGCAAGTTTCTGGAAATCGACGTGGACAATTTCGATGAGCGGATGCAGGCGATGCAGCCGCGTGCGGCGTTCAGCGTGCCCAACACTTTGACCGGGGAGGGAAACCTTGAGGTCGATCTGACGTTCGAAGCGATGGACGACTTTTCACCCCAGGCGATTGCCGCCAAAATCGAACCGCTCCGAAAATTGTTACAGGCCCGGACCGAGTTGGCCAATCTGGCAACCTATATGGATGGCAAAGTCGGTGCCGAAACGCTGATCGAACGTATCCTGCAAGATCCGACATTGCTGCAGTCCCTGTCGTCGATGGCCCTTTCTGACGACCAGACAGACGCGGCACTCGACGCACTGCGCGCTGCGGCTCCGGAAGAAGACATCGAGCAGGACCAGGCCACAGCCGCGCTGAATGCTCTGCGTGCAACCGCACCGCAGGACGTTGCGGCCAAGGACGAAGTCGAAGGAGCGTTGGATGCGCTGCGCACTGTGGCCCCAACAGAAAAGCCAGATAACGATGAAACGGCTTCGGCTCTGGACGCACTGCGCGCGGCTGCCCCAGAGCAGGATGACGCCGAGGATCAGGCCGGGGCAACATTGGAGGCACTGAGAAACGCCGCACCGACGGACCCAGAACCCCAGGACAACACGACCTCCGCCTTGGACGGACTGCGCAGTTCGGCAGCAGAAGAACCGGAACCGGAAAGCACAGCAGATGCGGCATTGGAAGGGTTGCGATCGGTTGCCGCCGATGCGCCCGAGGGGGCAGACAGTGCGGATGAGGCGTTGGAGGGATTGCGCGCCACGGCTCCCCCGGAGCCCGAAGCCGACAATAGCGCAGATGCCGCGCTGGATCATCTGCGCGACACACCGCTGCCCGAAACCCAGCCCGAGACGGCGGTCCAGGCAACGTTAGAGGGGTTGAAAGAGACCGCACCCCCAGATGCGGATAAAGACGACACCAGCCAGGATGTGCTGGCCGCGCTGGCAGAGGCTCCGATCGCGGATGGTGAGCCGGTTGCGGTCGCAGATGATGTGCTGTTTAGCCTGCGCGACGAGAGCGATGATAAGGCACCGCAACCAGATACCCGGCAGGATGCGCTGGCCAATCTGATGGTCGATCCGCCAGAGGTCGACGCGCCCGATACAACGATGACGGACGCGCTGGCAGGGTTGACGGCCCCCGACGAACATGTCGCTGAGGAACCCGATGTCAACGCGGCGCTCGCCTCGCTGGCCGAGGTGGCCCCACCGGAAGAGGGCAATACTGGCGCGGTGCTGGCGGATCTGGTCGACACGGCACCCGAACCGGTGGCGCAGACCGACACAACAGGCGCTGCATTGGACAGCCTCGCCCAGATCGACGCGCCTGCCGAAACAGACGGCGACAGTAACGGCGCACCGCTGGCCGAACTTGCAGATACCCCGTCCGACCCGGCATATACAGTGAATACCACGCCGCCCGCCCTGGACGAGCCTGCCGGGATCGAGGCGGGCCGAGAGCCAGTGCCCGACGAATCCGACGGCACGCTGGAAGATCTGGCGCGTGACGACGTTGCAGGCGGCGACCCGGCAGCGACGGGCCTGGACGATCTGGACGATCTGCTGGGTGCCGGTTCCGACCCGGATCCGCTTGACGAGTTCAGTGCTCTGTCCAATGATCCGGTGGCGGCGGAAGCCGAAATTAGGGATTTGTCGGTGGCCGACATCGGCGATTCGGATGCAAGCGGCTATCTGGATGATCTGTTGGACGCCAGCGCGCTCAATCAGCCTTCTGATGCTTTGACGAATGACGTACCGGACATCGGCACCGATGATCTTGATGGTTTGAACGATCTGGAAGACTTGCTGGATGCCGACACCGGCCCAGATCCGCTGGATGACCTGACCTCTCCTGCCCTGGACGCGCTTCAAGCTGAGCGGGCGGGCCCTTCCGTGGGTGATGCCGACACGGCAAGTGCCGGGGATGATCTGGACGATCTGTTGGGCGACGTCGCCGCAGAGTCTGCGTCGGAACCTGCCGATCTGTCGGAGCCCGCTGGAACGGCTGATGATCTTGATGACCTGGACAGCCTGCTTGCCGAGCCAACGGATCTGGATGCCGAGCATCCAGCGGCGGATGAATCGCACGACCTGGAGCCAACTGAACGCCCCACGACTCCGGTGTCCGATCCGGAGGAGACCGATGACCTGGACGATTTGTTGTCGGATCTGGGTGGTGAAACGGAAGATGGGACATCACAGGCTGACGCGGATCGGATGCCATCGGATGTCGTGGCGGAGGAGGCTTTGGAAACCAGCACGGCAGCGCGTGACGGGCTGGATGACCTGTTGTCCGATCTGGACGTTCAGGATGCGTCTGCCGACATCCCGGAATCCGCGCCGCCAGCGAAGGCAGGCCCAGAGGCGGAATTCGCCTTTGGTGTCATGACGGGCGCGCGTCCCGATGCGCAGCGGTTGAACCGCAAGCGGTTTCGGATGGCGGTGATGGGCGACTTTTCCGGACGCGCAGCGCGCGGGCTGATCGAAATCGGCGATGCGCTGGCGGCCCGCCCGGCCATTCAGCTGGATCCGGATACGGTCGACGAGGTAATATCCGGCTTTGGCACGACCCTGATGCTGCCGATTGGCAAGGAGGGGGCAGGTGTCGAGGTTGTGCTGGGCGAGTTGGACGACCTGCACCCGGACGAGCTGTATGAAAAGGTCGGGATTTTTTCTGAACTGGTTGGGCTGCGCGCACAATTGTCCAGCGGGGCCACCGCCGAACACGCGGCCAAGACCTTGCGCGCATGGGGCGAGGAACATGGCACACCTGTCGCACCGGCGCGTCGCACATCGTCGGGCAATGCGGTGCCCGCCGACCGGCGGTTGAGCGATTTCCAGAAACTGATCGGGGACACCACCGCTCGTCTGACTCAGCCCTCGCCGGTGGAGGACCTTCTGGCGCGTATCGTCGGCCCCCATATCCGTGCGGTTCCCGACGCGGACGCGATGGCGATGCAGGCCGCGGTGGATCAGGCGTTGTCCGCTGCCATGCGTCTTGTATTGCACCACCCCGAGTTTCAGTCGATCGAATCCCAGTGGCGCTCGATCGATCTGATCGCGCGCAGCATCGAGGTCGACGATACGCTCGAGGTCGTATTGTACGACATTTCCGCAGAAGAGATCGCCGCCGATCTGGCCAGCGTCGACGACCTGACCCAAAGCGGCTTTGCGCGGCTTTTGACCGAATCTCCACTGGACGAGGAAACCGGAAGAGGTGGGTATTCGGCGTTGATCGGGCTGTATACTGTCGAGGAAACTCCGCCCCATGCCGAGCTGTTGGGCCGGATCGCGCGGGTCGCGGCCCATGTGGACGCACCTTTTCTGGCGGCTCTGTCGCCCGCCTTTATGGATATCGCGAAAGAGGATCGGCATCCGCTGGTGGCCACTGCATGGGACACGCTGCGCGCGATGCCCGAGGCCGGGCATCTCGGTTTGCTGTCGCCGCGCTTCCTGTTGCGGCGACCCTATGGTGCCAAATCCGAACCGATCTATGAGTTTGAGTTCGAAGAATTCACCATGGCGGACGGGTTGTCCGGCATGCTGTGGGCGAACCCGGTGGTTCTGGCTGCAATTCTGCTGGCCAAATCCTATCGCGAAAACGGCGTGGGTATGGGGCTGGGCGGGATCATGTCTCTTGGCGATATGCCCTATCATTTTGTCACCGACCGCTATGGCGATCAGGTTGCCTTGCCCTGTACGGAACGCAATCTGACGCTGGAAAAGGTTGAAAAGGTGATGGCACGGGGCGTGATGCCGGTGGTATCTATCAAGGGGCGTGACGAAATCCGGCTGGCCTCGTTTCAGTCGCTGGCCGGGGGCGATATTCTGGGGCCGTGGTCCGATGTGCCGCCGCCACCGCCCTCACCGCCCAAACCTGCACCCGTGATGGCACCGGAACCGGTAGAGCAGGCCGAGGATGCGGAGGACGATCTGGGGCTGGATGATTTGCTGGCAGGGTTTGGGGACGACCAGCCGGCGGTCGAAGGCGAGGCGGGCAGCGACGACATCGATGCCGACCTGGCCGCATTGTTGGAGGATTTATAGTGGTTATTACCGATTTAAATGCGTTTTACCGTTGTGGCCCGGATCGTTTCGAAGGGACAGCTCATGCCTGATTACAAACCGTTCAGGGACTCGCGAAGCTGGTTGTCGGGTGATTTTTCGTGGCCCGAGCCCGCCGGTGAATACGGCCCAAATCTTTACCGGGCGGTCATCGACGAAGGGCTCAGCAAGTTGACCGAGATGACCGTGCTGATCCGCAGCCAATGTGAGAATGCAGACATAGCCGAGATTGTCGGTCGCAGCCTGCGTGTGCATGTGATGACCGAGGATGAAAACGAACGGGTCTTTTCCGGCCTGTGCGTCTCGGTTGAAGAAATCGGTTATTTCGAAGGCAACTGGTACTATCTGGCCGAGGTTCGCCCCTGGTTCTGGATGCTGACCAGGACCCAGGATTGTCGGGTGTTCCAGGAAAGGACGGCGGTCGAAATCATCAAGCAGATCTTTGAGGATCACGGGTTCTCTGATTACGAAGATGCCCTCACGGGACGCTATGACCCGCGCACCTATTGCGTGCAATATCGTGAAAGCGACTACGATTTCCTGTGCCGCCTGATGGAAGAGGAAGGTATCTATTTCTATTTCAAGAACGATCTGAATTCAGAAGCCGTCGAAAAGCTGGTGCTGAGCGATTCAATCAGCGCCCATGATGCGGTTCCCGGCCATGCCACCATAGATTATCACGCCCGTCAAATGGATCGTGGCGCCGAGACCGGGCGCGAGGATCATATCGCCGAATGGGTCAAGCAGGAACGCGTGACCCGTGGCAAGTTCACCCTGAACGATTTCGATTTCAAATTGCAGGACGCCGATCTGGAATTTGAACATGCTATTGCATCGGGATCGCACAATCATAAAACCTATGAGGTTTATGATTACCTGGGGCATCACCGCTATCCCGGCGTTTACAACGATGACAAGATGCTGGGCGAAAAATACGCGACTGTCAGAATGGAAGCGGAAACCGCCCGCTTTCAGCAGTTTCGGGGGGCCGCCAATGTGCGGGCCCTGGCGGCGGGACAGACCTTTGAGATGTCTGGACATCCGGACGACGATGCCAATGTTCCATATCTGATCGTGTCAGCCGAACATTTCGTACAGGATCAGAACTTTCTGCAGGCCGTACATGAAAAGAAAGTCGGCGCCAGGCTTTCCGAGGTAAAGCGGCACGGCGTCGAGAAATTTCTTCAGACAGAGATGATCCACAGGGGGCGCGAGACCCGCCGGGATCTGGTGATGATGCCGCGCGACTTTCCGGAAGCAATGGCAAATGACGCCTTTGGTGGTACCTTCCGCGCGATCCCCAAGTCGACGCAGTTTCGCGCCCCGATCAAAACACCCTGGCCGAAAATCGCGGGGCCGCATACTGCGACCGTTGTCGGCAAGGCGGGCGAAGAAATCGACACCGACGAATTCGGACGCATCAAGATTCAGTTTCACTGGGATCGTGAGGGCCAGAAGGACGAGAACTCGTCTTGCTGGGTGCGGGTGATGACGCCATGGTCCGGTACCGATTACGGTATGGTGGCCATACCCCGCATGGGCCAGGAGGCGGTGATCCAGTTCGAAGAAGGCGATCCCGACCGGCCGATCTGTACCGGGATGATTTACAATGCCTGGCAAAAGGCACCTTATGATTATCCCGACGACAAGACCCAGTTGGGTATTCGTACCAAATCGACCAAAGAAGGCGGTGCGGATGAGTATAACGAACTGATGTTCGAGGATGAAAGGGGCGAGGAACTGATGCGCGTGCAGGCGCAAAAGGACCACCAGATGCTGGTCAAGAACAAGTCCGTGGTCACCATCGGTCAGGATGAGGTCGACGCCGGGGATCATGATGACGAAGGCAGCCTGAGCGAGGTGATCCGCAACCACGTCACCCGCACCATCCAGGAGGGCAATCACTATCACACGATCTCGACCGGCGACGAGGAATTCAAGATCGAGACCGGCAGCCAGACCATCGAGATCGCCACCGACAAGACCCAGACGATCACCGAGAACTACACGACGACCGTGGAAAACGGCGATCATGGCACCGAGGTATTGTCCGGGAACATGGCGGTCGCTGTCGCCTCGGGCAAGGTTGAAATCGAGGCCGCCCAGAGCATCGAGCTGAAGGTTGGCGGCTCTTCGATCAAGATCGAACCGGCCAAAATCACGATCAAGAGCACGATGATTGACATCAAAGGCAGTGCCAAGGTCGATGTGAACGGCGCGATGACCAATGTGAAAGCCAGCGGGATACTTGTCCTCAAAGGCTCTCTGACAAAGATCAACTAGGTGGCACCATGAACCCGCGTTTCAAAGATCTCGTCAAAATTCCCAAGGATCCTGCGATCAAGCAATTGTCGCAGGCCAATGTTGTTCTGCGCACGCCGCTGCAATCCTCTGCCAGCGCCTCGCCCGAACAGGTGCTGGACGAACTCGAAACCAAACAGGCCTGGCTGGATATGTTGATGTTGCTTGCGGTGCTGTTGCCGCCCCGCGAACGGGTCTGGTGGGCCTGTCTTGCGGCGCGCGACTACATCGGTCCGAAATCGGACAAGGACCCGCCGTCTCTGGCGCGGTCCGAGGAGTGGGTTTTCACGCCTGACGAAGATAACCGCGAGGCCGCCCGTGCCACGCTGGACCATGCCTATGTCGATGACGAAACCGTACATTGTGCCACGGCCGTGCTGTATGCCGACGGTACGCTGGGCCCCGGCGATCTGGCTCAGTATCCTGCACCGGCGGGCGCGGCCGAAGCGTCGGTATTTGCAATGAATGTGGTAGCGTTGGGGGAACTATCTGATAGGTTCGATGAACATATCCAGGTGTTGATCGACCGCGCTCTGGACATTGCCCGCGGCGGCAGCGGTCGGGTCGCGGTGAGAGAGCCGGAAAAGGAGGCAAGCAGATGACAAAACCCCAGGCGCGCGTTGGTGACAACGTTCTGTGCGCCATGTTTGCCCCGTCGCCCGCCGGACCGGTGCCGGGAACTTCGGCGATCATTCCGCCTTGTGCGCCCACCGTTCTCGTCGGCAATATGCCTGCGGCGCGGATTGGCGATCTGCACCCTTCTGGCCTTGGCCCTCATCCCAACGTGATGGCATCGGCCACAGTGATTATCTCGAACATGCCGGCATCGCGGATTGGCGATTCCACCGGCTGTGGCGGAGCGATCCTTAAGGGTGAATTCACTGTATTGACCGGAGGATAGGCGCCTAGATGCCTGTCACGTTGAAATTCCAGTCCTCGGGAACGGTTCCGGGTAATGCGCACCCCGTACAGATGCACGGCGGCAGCCTGACCCTGGGGCGTGGCCCAGGCAATGACCTGGTTCTGCCCGATCCCGACCGCCTGTTGTCCAAGAGCCATTGCGTGATCGAGGACCACAACGGAAACGTGGTGATCGTGGATCTGTCGACCAACGGCACTTTCCTGAACTACTCCAAGATCCCGTTGGGACGTGGCCCCACGCCGCTCAACAACGGGGACGTACTGGCGCTGGGATCCTACGAGCTGGTGGTGGAAATCACGGCCGATCTGAAAGATCCCGGCGATCTGATTGCCGGCCCGGCGGCGCAGGGGCCCGCCTCGCACGGCAATGCTGCCAATGCGCCCGATCCCCTGGCTTTGCTGGACGACGCCGGTCCGGGCGGTGATTTTCTCGACGATCTGCTGGGTGCAGAAGCGACTCCGACCGGCCCGTCTCAGTTAAAACCGGTGGACCCGATCGACGAATTGCTGCCCCCGCTGGGCGAGGACGAAGACCCGTTCTTTCAGAAACCCAGTGACGGGCGCGAAGGGGAAGGCGCAAGCGCGCCAATGCACACCCCTTCGGCCCAGGACAGTTTCACGCCGCAAAACGCAGGTGCCAGCCTGATCCCGGATGACTGGGATGACCTGCTGGACGTTGGCGGTGCGTCGCCCGAACCCGATATGCCAAAAACCGTTCTGCCGCCGCAGCAGGCGGCACCGGCGCAACCGGAATCCGTTCCGCGCAAATCCCCGCCCGTCCTGCCCAAGGTGGCAGACGGCCCGGTCGATCCGGACGCCCCTGTCGACACTGACGCCGCACGGGCCTTTCTGCGGGCCGCTGGGGCCGAGGAGTTGGCCATTGCCGATGCCGATATGGTCACCACCATGGCGCGTATGGGCCGGGTGATGAAAACCCTGGTGACGGGCTTGCGTGAAATCCTGATGACCCGGACGTCGATTAAAAGCGAGTTCCGCATACAACAGACGATGATCAGCGCGGGGGGCAACAACCCGCTGAAGTTCTCGATCAGCCCGGAACAGGCGGTCGAGGCGATGATCAAGCCCGGCGCGCGCGGGTATCTCAGCGCCGAAACCGCCGCCGAGCAGGCGCTGGATGACATCAAGGCGCACGAGATCGCGATGGTCACCGGCATGGAGGCGGCGTTGAAAGGGGTGCTTGCACGGCTGGATCCTCAGGAACTGGCCGGCAAGATCGAGACCACTGGCGGTTTGGGCAGCCTACTCAAGGGCAGAAAGACGCGCTATTGGGAAGTCTACGAAAAGATGTATGCCGACATATCCGACCAGGCCGAAAACGATTTTCACGATCTGTTCAGCCGCGAATTCGCACGGGCCTACAAGGACCAGCTGGACAAGTTGAAAGACCGGTCCGAATAAAAGGGAGAGATCATTGTCCTGGGACAGCAAGGTGCTTTGGACCGAGGGACTGTTTCTACAGCCCCATCATTTCCAGCAGTCGGATCGGTATACCGAGGCGCTGGTCACCGGCTTGGCGCGCCGCATCCGACCCTATGGCTGGGGTGTGTCCGCGTTGGACATCGATGACGAGGTGCTCAAGGTCGGTCAGTTCGCGCTGAGGTCCTGTACCGGTCTGACCCAGGATGGCACGGTGTTTCGGGTGCCGATGGCAGACGATCACCCGCCGGCGCTGGAAGTGCCCGAAACCATCAAGGATTGCGTGGTCTATCTGACGGTTCCGCAGCGGCGGCAGGGCGCGGTCGAGGTCGATCTGTCCGGCGCCGAGATGTCAGCCAGCCGTCTGCGCCCCGGCGAGATCGAAGTCACCGACACAATGGGCCAGCAGAAAAAGCCGGTGACTTTGGGCGTTGGCAAGATGCGGCTGCAATTCGCCTTGGCCGTTGACGATCTGGCCGACCGGCTGGCGATTCCGGTGGCGCGTATCATCGAGGTCCGCCCGGACAAGGAGATCATCCTCGATCAGGCGTTCATTCCCAGTTGCCTGGACGTGCGCGCGGCCCAACCGCTGGACGGATTTGTGCGCGAGCTCGAAGGGCTGCTGTCGCACCGTATGCAGGCATTGGCCGGGCGTCTTTCCGAGGGCGGCGGCGCGCGTGGTGTGGCCGAGGTTTCCGATTTTCTGTTGCTGACGGTGATCAACCGGATGATTCCGGTGATCCGCCACATGACCAATATCGAAAACCTGCACCCCGAGGATCTGTATCGCACCTGTGCCGGGCTGGCGGGCGAGCTGTCGGTGTTCATGACCGCCGAAAAGGCTGCGCCGCAATTTCCGCCCTATCAGCATGACGATCTGTCTCGCAGCTTTTCGCCGGTGATCCGGACGCTGCGGCAATATCTCAGCTCGGTACTGGAACAGACGGCGATCCCGATCAAGCTGGAAGAGCGCAAATATGGCATCAGCGTCGGCGTGATCGCAGATCGCAAACTGTTGGGCAATGCCGGGTTCGTGCTGGCGGTGGATGCGGACATTCCGGCCGAGGACGTGCGCCGGCACTTTGCCGGACAGGCCAAGATCGGCCCGGTCGAGGAAATCCGCCAGCTGGTCAACTCGGCCCTGCCGGGGATTACCCTGCGCCCGATGCCAGTGGCGCCTCGGCAAATTCCGTACCATGCCGGGGTAGTCTATTTCGAGATGGACGCGGCCAGCCCATACTGGAGCAAGATGACCACATCCGGTGGCATCGCGGTGCATGTCTCGGGGCAATATCCGGGATTGAAAATGGAGCTTTGGGCCATCCGCAACAGCTGAGGACCGGATGAGCCAAGGAACTGGGAAACACCATGTCTGACGAAGACCCGTTTGCAGAACCAGACGACACTGACAAGACGGTGATCCGACCCAATCCGGGCGGACGGCGGACTGCGGCACAACCGGCTCCCGCACCTGCACCCGCGTCGGAAACGGCCGCGGCGGATCCGGCGCTAGACGCTTTTGGCGTGCCTGCGGCCTCGGCACCTGCAACACCCGCGCGCAAATCGTCAACTGCGGCCGCGCCCAGCCTGACCGGCATGAACCAGCTGATCGCCTGCGCCAGCACGCTGTTCTCGCTGATCAGCCGCATCCGCAACCGGGCCCAGCACATGGATCCGGACAAGCTGCGCCAAAGCGTCGTGGCCGAGGTCCGCGCCTTTGAAAACCGTGCCCTTCAGGCCGGGATTTCGGCCCAGAACGTCAAGGTGGCACGCTATGCGTTGTGCGCGACGCTGGACGATGTGGTGCTGAACACGCCCTGGGGGGGGGCAGTCCAGCTGGGGCCTGCAATCCATGGTCGGCACCTTCCACCGCGAAACCGTTGGCGGGGACCGGTTCTATGACCTGCTGGCGCGGCTGGAGAAAGAGCCGGGCCAGAACATCGACATGCTGGAATTCCTGTACATGTGCATGTCGCTGGGCTTTGAAGGCCGTTTGCGGGTCGAGCAAGGCGGCTCGGAAAAGCATTTGCAGATCCGCGGTGCCCTGGCGCGGATCATCCGGGCGCAACGCGGCCCTCTGGAACGTGACCTGTCTCCCCATTGGGAGGGCGAACAGAAGCCGTTCAAACCGCGCTCGGTTTGGCGGGTGGTCTGGATCGCGGTGGCCGTTACCGCCACCCTGCTAATGCTGCAATTTGTCGGTCTGTCCTGGGCCCTGTCCACATCGACCGAACGGGTGGTGGGCCAGCTTTCGGTGATCGACAGCGGGTCGGTGGCCGAACTGCAACGTCGCGCGCCGCCACCGCCGCCGGCACCGTTGGCACCCACTGCCGAGGAACAGCTGAAAAAGGTCGAAGGCTTCCTGCAGCCGGAAATAGACGATGGTATCGTCGAGGTGTTTCAAAAGGGTAATACGCTGATTGTGCGGATCACCGGAACGGGCATGTTCGGGTCCGGTTCGGACGAGTTGTCCAAGAGCTTCCGCGCGCCGGTGGATCGCGTCGCCAAGGCGCTGAACGATGAACCGGGGCCGGTGATCATTGCGGGTCATTCCGACAACGTGCCGATCCGATCATCACGCTTTCCGTCGAATATGGCGCTTTCCCTGGCGCGCGCGAAATCGGTGATGTCCCGTATGTCCGGGGCGCTGACCGACCCGACGCGCCTGTCTGCCGAGGGGAGGGCCGACAAGGAGCCGATTGCCGATAACGGCACCCGCGACGGTCGTGCGAAAAATCGCCGGATCGAGGTCTTGTTGGTGCGGGAGGATGGTACATGATCCGCAGAACCCTTAAATTCCTGTTTGGATCGATCTATTCCATCCTGGTTATCGTCGCGATCATCCTGTCGCTCTGTACCTGGTTCTTTGCACCTTTCATTGGCAACGAGGAATGGCGGCCTTTTGGTAGCCTGTTCAGCCGGATCGTCACCATTTCCAGTATCTGGGTGTTCTTCCTGCTGCTGATCGCATTTATCTTCTGGCGTCGTCGGCGCAAGTCCAAGGCGATGGCGGATGATATTGCCGAAACGGTCGATACCGCTCCGGACGACGCGAGCAGCGAGGAACTGGGAGAGCTGCGCAACAAGTTCAAGACCGCGATCAGCGAGCTGCGTAAATCCAAGAATGGCCGCAAGCACCTGAGCGAGCTGCCTTGGTACGTGATGATCGGTCCGCCGGGGGCAGGCAAGACCACCGCCATCGTAAACTCGGGCTTGCAGTTTCCGCTGGCGGACAAGACCGGCAAGGCCGCGGTCGGCGGTGTCGGCGGCACCCGCAACTGCGACTGGTGGTTCACAAATCAGGCGGTTCTGATCGACACGGCCGGGCGATACACCACGCAGGAAAGCGACCGCGAGGTTGACAATGCCGCCTGGCTGGGATTCCTCAATTTGCTCAAGAAGTATCGCAAGCGTCAGCCGATCAATGGCGCGATGATTGCGATCAGCTTGTCGGATCTGTCACTGCAGGACGAGGTGACCCAGAAAAGCCATGCCCAGGCGGTGCGGCGGCGCCTGAACGAGCTGCGCGAAAACCTGGGTGTGCGGTTCCCGGTCTACGTGTTGTTCACCAAGGCCGACCTGATCGCCGGATTCTCGGAATTCCATGACAATCTGGGAAAAGAGGATCGCGAACAGGTCTGGGGGTTCACCCTGCCGCTGGATAACAGTCGCGGCGAAGCTTCTCCCATGGCGACGTTCGACGATGAATTCGCGCTGTTGCTCTCGCAGATCAACGCACAATCTCTGGAACGGATGCAGGGTGAAACCGACCATCAGCGCCGGGCGCTGATTGCCGGGTTCCCCAGCCAGGTCGCGTCCATGCGCGGCGTGGCGCGTGAGTTCCTGAACGAGGTCTTTCAGGACAACCGCTATCAGCTGCGCCACATGCTGCGCGGGGTGTACTTCACCTCGGGCACGCAGGAAGGGACACCGATCGACCGGCTGATGCTGAACATGGCGCAGACCTTTGGCATCGGGCGTCAGGCCATCGGCTCCGGGCACGGGACCGGGCGGTCCTTCTTTCTGACCCGCCTGTTCGAACAGGTCGTGTTCCCCGAAGCCGGGCTGGTGTCGTCGGACGACAAGGTCGAACGCCGCTATCGCTGGGCCAGACGCGCGGCAATCGCTGCGACCGTCATCGTCGCGCTGACCACCGGCACGCTTTGGGTGCGCAGCTATCTGGGCAATGCCGAACTCATCGCCCAGGCCGAGGATCATGTGCAGGCCTATCAGGCCGCTGCCGCCGCGCTGCCGCCCAGTCCGGTCGGGGATACCGACCTGCCACCGGTGGTCGCCGCATTGAACGTGTTGCGCGACATGCCCGGCAATCCGGTCTTGTCCGACCCGGACCCGGAACGGCGTGTGACCTATGGTCTGTATCAGGGAGAGGTGATTGGCACCCAGGCAGCCCAAACCTATCGCGCCGCGCTGAACCGGCGTCTGCTGCCGCGTCTTCTGCTGCGCCTCGAAGAGCAGATCAGCGCCAATATGAACAATCCCGAATTGCTGTACGAGGCGCTCAAGATCTATCTCATGCTGGGGCTTCAAGGTCCGATGAACGCCGATCTTGTCAAGGAATGGATGCAGATCGACTGGTCTCTGGCCTTTGCCGGACCTGGCCGCGAACCGCTGCGCAACGATCTGGCCGATCATCTGGATGCGCTGCTGTCCCAGCCGATGGAAGAAATCGCACTGAACGGACCGCTGGTCGATCAGGTTCAGGGGCTGTTGTCTGAAATGCCGCTGGCACAGCGGGTCTATAACGGCATTATCAACAGCTCGCAGGCCGTGGCGCTGCCAAAGTGGCGCATCACCGATGCCGGTGGGCCGGCTGTGCAACGGGTGCTGGTGCGCTCGTCGGGAAAACCGCTGAACGACGGCGTCGAAGGCATTTTCACCTACAACGGCTTTAACGATGTGTTCTTGAACGAAGCGGTCGGCGTCGCCGCCCGGGTAGCGCGGGAAAGCTGGGTGCTGGGTCCGCGCGGCGAGGCGGAACAAACCGATGCGGCGCTGCTGGCGCTCAGCCGCGATGTTCTCGATCTCTATTACAACGACTTCATTGCACGTTATGACGCCATTCTTGGCGATATCGACATCGTGCCGATGGAAAGCCTGTCGCACGCGGTCGAAGTCACCAACGTGCTGTCGGGGCCGACCTCGCCCATCGTTAACATCCTGACCGAAATCTCCAGGGAAACCCGTCTGACCGAAGAACGCTCGGTGGTCGACACCAGCGAATTGTCCTCGGGCGCGGCGGCGGTGGCGGCGATTGAATCCCGCTCCACCCTCAGCGCCCAGGCCCAGATCATGCTGAGTGCGCTGTCGCGTGCGGCCGCGGCCAATACCGGTGAGCCGCCGAAACCACCAGGGGCCTATGTCGAGGAACGGTTCGAATGGCTGCATCAGCTGGTTGAGCGTCTGGATGGCCAGCCCTCGCAGCTGGATCAACTGATGGGTGTGCTGACCGAGGTATATCAGCAGCTCAACAAGATGTCTTTTTCCGGCGTCAGCAGCACGGCAGAGGGCGGTCAGGCCATATTGCAATTCCAGCAGACGGCCAGCCGCATCGACGGACCGATCCAGCGCTGGGCGTCGCAGATCACCACCGGCTCCTCCGGTATTACGGCGGATGGAACCCGTGCCTCGATCAATGCGGCCTGGCAGGCCAACGTGCTGCCGTTCTGCACACAGGCGCTGAACGATCGCTATCCGTTCAATCGCCGTGCGCGCGCCGATGTGGCAATGCAGGATTTCGCCAAGCTGTTTGCGCCTCAGGGGTTGATCGACGGCTTTTTCAACGATCAACTGCTGAAATTCGTCGACACGCGCACCCGCCCATGGACATGGAAACGAGTCAACGACGTCGATCTCGGAATCTCGCAGGCAGTGCTGGAGCAGATGCAATACGCTGCCGAAATCCGAGATGCGTTCTTCAACGCCGGGCCGACACCGGCAGTGCAGTTTCAGATCACGCCCGAAGCGTTGGATCCCAAGGCAAAATCGGTCAGCCTGGAAATAGATGGACAGCGGGTCGAATTCGCCCATCGCGGCGGTCAGCCCAACCCGGTCGCGGTCACGTGGCCAGGCTCTGTCGGCTTGGCGCGAGTCAGTTTCCAGCCGGACAAGAAGAACATCGAAAGTACCCTGTCGCGCGACGGCCCCTGGGGCTGGTTCCGCCTGCTGGACGCTGCCGAGGTGCGCCGCACCAACGTGTCGGATCGCAAGCGGGTGATCTTTAACGTTGGCGGTCGGATTGCCATTTTCCAACTGCAATCCGGATCGGTTCTGAATCCGTTTGCCCTGCCGGCGCTGGCCAAGTTCAGCTGCCCCAAGTCGATGTGATGACGGCAGGGTTCGGTGCATTCGGCAAGATGCCGTCAGTCGGAGATTTCTTTCGGGTGAACCCGCCGCCGGGGTTTGTTTCTGTCTGGGATGGCTGGATCCAGCGCGCCATGCTGATGGGGCAATCGGCCCTAGGTGCCGATTGGGACGCGCATTACATGTCTGCGCCAATTTGGCGGTTCAGCTTATCCGCCGGACTGGCCGGAACGCACAAGGTGATGGGCGTGGCGATGCCGTCGGTCGATCGGGTCGGTCGCCGGTTTCCGCTGACTTTGATGGCGGCGGTGACGACGCCGGGGCCATCGCAACTGGATCATTTCAGCGAAGAGCCTCTTTTTGAACAGCTCGAAGACCTGGCGCTGGACACGCTGGAGGACGGTATGACGCGCGACCATCTGACGGACCGGCTGACGGCGATCTGTCCGCCGCACTCGCGCAACTGCGCGCATCTTGCCACCGTGGGATCGGGTCTGGTCATGTCCGGCGCGACCGGCGGGCTGCTGCCACCGCTGGCGGCGGGTCTGTTGGCCGATCGCTGCCGTCAGCCCAGCATCTGGAGTGCGGTGGTCGAGGGGACCCATCGTCTGCTGGTCTGTGATGGTTTGCCCGAAAGTGCAAACATGCAGGCGCTGTTTGATCTCGACGCCCCGATCTGGCATAAGGACCAGCCTCTATGACCGATGGCCGCGACATCCGATACAATGCCAAATCCCATATCGGCCTAAAGCGCAAAATCAACGAGGACGCTGTGCTGGCCCTGCCCGATCTTGACATCTGGGTGGTGTCCGACGGGATGGGCGGGCATGACGCCGGTGATTACGCCAGTCGGCTGATCGCGGACAGTATAGCAATGATACCGCCCGGCCTGGACCCGACAGAGCGGATGCACGCGTTGCGCAATGCGATCCAATCTGCCCACCAGATCATCCTGCAAGAGGCAGAGGATCGCGGGCGCGGAATTATCGGTGCGACCGTGGTGGCGTTGATGCTGTCCAACGGATATTTTGTCGGGCTCTGGGCCGGGGACAGCCGGATCTACCGGCTGCGTGGCGGGCGGATCGAGATGTTGACCACCGATCACTCGGCAGTGGCCGAACTGGTGATCGCCGGGCAAATGAGCTGGGATGAGGCCGAGCAACACCCCCAATCCAACGCTATCACCCGTGCGGTCGGGGTGGGCGACGAACTGCATCTGGACAAGGTGCGCGGCGAGGTTCAGCCTGGAGATCGATTCCTGCTGTGTTCGGACGGGCTGACCAAATATGCCACCTTTGCAATGTTGCAGGATGTTTTGTCCCGGCTCCCGATTGAAACCGTCTCGGAGCGGCTGATCCAGATCGCGTTGGATGGCGGTGGTGCCGACAATATCACCGTCATTGTGCTTGATGTCGCCTGACCAAATGCGGCCCAATCAGGGCCGGGCGGTTTCCAGCAGGCGGCTGTCCAGCGACAGGATACTGTTGTGATCCGCTTCGAAGTTGTCCTGCAAGGCACGCGCATAGCCAACGGCGGATTCCGATGTTGGCCGCAGCCCGTCAAATAGTGGCTGGGCCGAATGCAGCACGATCACCTTGCTTTTGCCAAGCGTGCTGTCGTCGACACGAAACGCCAGCCGACCGTTCTGAGCGGCCTCATCCAGGCCATAGGCCACTCGTACACTGACCTCGCCGTCGCGCCCCTGACGTAGCGCCGCGATGGAATTGTCCTGCCGGTTCAGATTGGGCAGCAGGTGAAACACGTTTCCCGACACGTCCAGAATCGACACGGTCAGATAACCGTCGGTCATGTTGGCGGGCAGAACCACATCGATGACGGGGTTTTCTCCGACAAAGAACCGCCCCGAGGGGTTCGGCGCGTTCCGGTCTCCGACTATATAGTCTACTCCGATGCCGCCCGGAGGCGCGTCCGGCAGATGGCTTTCGATCAGACAGAGTGTCGGGTTCAGAACCTCGACATCCAGCACGACATCGCGATCCCCTGCAAGATCGCGCAGGGTATCGAATAGGGTAATGCGGGTCGCGGTTTCAGCCACCTTGCCGGTCACGACCACGTTGTTCTGCGGGCCGAACCCCACCGAGGTTGCGCCGGGCAGGGCCAGCGCGCCGCAATCGGCCAATTCGTCCAGCACCGAGGTTACTGCTTCGGTCGCTAGAAACACCGGCTGCAGTTCGATATCCACTTCACCATCCAGCCCCCCGGGCAGGCCAGCGGAAAATGCCGCCATCACGCGGTCGTGCAGGGCCGGATCGCTGGTGGTCCCAGACACCCGTGCCTTGTCGCCGTTCATCACCACGCGCCATTTGTCCAACGGCTCGAGATGATCCAGCACGGTCAGCACGTCTGTGCTCCAATCGTCTTCGATCGCGCCTGATGCCAGAGTCAGTTCGGCGGTGCCGGACAGTCCGGCCATCATCCGATCCAAGGCCGCCTGCATCCCATCATCCGGCACATAACCGACGGCACTGGCGGGGCTGGTGCCGGGTTTTTCAACGATCAGCGAAAACGGATCCGCCGGGGGATAGGCCGGTCCCATCAGGCCGTCGAAGGCACCAAAGACATAGCCCCCGATCCCGCCCAGAACCAGAACCAGTGCTGCCAGCATTGCCATCACGCCGCCGCGCGACTTGCGCTTCGGAGCAGGAGAGATGGATCGCGCAGGGGCGGCTGCGGGCGGTTCTGATGGCTCAACCTTGCGCGGCGGTGGCACGATGACGGTGGCATCCGGGTCGTCCTCGACTGTGTCGCCGGTCTGATCGGGCGCGCGCAGGTATTCCAGAACGTCGGCCGCGCTTTGAAACCGCTTGGCTGGAACCGGGTCGGTCATCCGCTCAATCAGGGTCTTCAGCGGCTCGGGCACACCGTCGGTATCCAGCGGCTCGCCCTTTTTCCTGACCACTTCCATCGGGTTTTTCCCGATCTCGGGTGCCGCGCCGCGATAGTTGGCCAAGAGCAGCGCACCCAGCGAATAGATGTCCGACCGCGCATCGGTTTGCCCATTCAGTTGTTCCGGCGCGGCATAGGCATATTTTCCGGCGAATTCGTTGCCGACAATAGTCTGCGCGCCCGGGTTGGTATCCTTGGCGATGCCGAAATCGATGATCACGGCCTGTGCCGGGTCGCCGCCCCGCAGGATGATGTTGTCTGGACTCAGGTCGCGGTGCACGATGTTGCGGCGATGCGCCGCCTCCAGACCTTCGGCGACGCGGCGGCAGACGACCAGCAGATCTTCGGCTGACATTGGTCCCTGTTTCAGCTTACGGTCGAGGCCGGGACCTTCGACATAGTCCATCAACAGATAGACATGCCCATCCTGCGTGCGGTGATTTTCCGAATATCGGACCACAGCGTCGTGTCGGACTTCGCGAATTTCCTCTTCGCGGGTCAACAGCACCAGGTAGTCGTCATTGCCTGAAAATTCGGATTTCAGCACTTTGAGCGCCACCAGCCGCCCCGAAATCTCGCTGCGGGCCTTGTACACATCCGAAGTTCCGCCGCGACCCAGCAGTTCCTCGATCCGGTAGGTGTTGTTCAGCAATTCGCCGGGCTGAAACGCATCACTGGGACGCGACACAATCATGCCACGCGCCCCTTGTTGACGTCAGCTGTATCGTTGCCGCGCAGCGATCTTATCCCAATGCCTGGAATTCGACACGGCGGTTGGTGTCGGCGCGCGGGTTGGTCTCGTCATAGGGCGCGCTTTCGCCCATGCCGATCGCCTCCAGCCGATTGTCGGGGATACCGCAATCGCTGACCAGGTGATGCTTGACCTCCTGGGCGCGCAACAGCGACAAGCGTTCGTTATAGGCCGCGCTGCCGGAACTGTCGGTGTGCCCGACGATCTGGAACACCGAGACATCTACCGATTTCATCACTTCGCAAAGGGTGGCCAGTTTCACCTTCTGGTCCTCCCGCAGCGCGGCGCTGTCAAAATCGAACGAAATCTGGATGTTGACCTGATCCTCGCGGTCGACGGCGGTGTATTCCTTGGCTGCCGCCGGGATAACGCTGGTGGCGTTGCCGCTGGTGGCATCCTGGGTCGCGGGCACGATCACCAGACCGCGTGTCTTTTGCTTCTTGAACGCGTCTGCGATTTCTTCTGCGGACATCGTCGATACGTCCTGCGCCAGCAGAACAGATGGAGCAGCAAGGCCAAGACCGGCAACCACAGAGATGGCGAAAAATTTGGAGAGACGAACCATTCTACGTCCTTTGCTGTCATTTTGAATGATGTTGCTGACCAAGCCTATACCACGGCTTGACGCGCCACAACATTTTTGCAGATCACAATCCGCTTGATTTTTTTCACTTTCTTCTGGGGTTTGGGGCAGAAAGGCCTTTACTCACGTGGGCCAACCGGGCTGAATTGCTCTTGTGTCAATGGAGGACCGATGCGTTTACTTCCTGCAATTCTGATCGCGGTGGCCGTGGTGTTGGCGCCGGCTATCTGGGTTGGGCTGACTTATTTCCTGTCCGAAGAAGATTTTCAGGGCTCGGCGGTGGATTCCGGTGCCCGGATCGAGATCGAGATGCTGCGCCAGCAGGTAGAGGATCTGCAAGACCGGCTCAAGTCGATGGAAAGCGAGCTGGCTCAGGTTGCCGCGGGGCGGGGGCGGACTGCGATGGTACCAACAAACCCCGACGACGAAGACGCGATTTTTCGCAATAGCGGACCAAATGATATCATCGACGCCTATGCTCAGGTTGTGCTGATCGCGAACCGCACCGAAGTCAATCGCGGTTTGCAGGTTGCGCGGCCAAGCTACCTGGAAGAAAAACTGGGCCGCCCACGCGAGACGCTCAGCGACGATTGCGAACCGATGACCAACCAGACCCTGTCCAGCAAGCTGGTGCTGGAAGATGTCGGTCCGATCCGGGTGAACATGCTGCGCCCTGCCGCCGAAAGCCTGCGCCGGGTGTTCGAAAACGTGCGTCGTGCCGACCCGGATCTCTATGCGCGTATCAATACCTCGGGATCACTCTGTGTTCGCCGGATCCGTGGCACGGCCAACAGCCTGTCCACCCACAGCTATGGTCTGGCGCTGGACCTGAACATCGACGGGCATCTGGACAATTTCACCGATGGCAAGACCCAGCTTGGCCTGACCATCCTGGCCGATTTCTTCCGCGAGGAGGGCTGGGTCTGGGGCGCGGGCTTCCGCCGCGAGGACAGCATGCATTTCGAAATCAGCCGCCGCCAGTTGGATGAATGGCTGGCCCAGGGGATGCTGTGATGTTGCGGGCAACGCGGATGGCAATCGGTACGTCTGCCGCGCGGCACAGGGGCGAACTTGGCAATGGCATGTGTGGCTGGTGCGTCGCGCCGCCGTAACCCGTTGCGGTTGCCGAGTATAATGCCACTCGAAATCCTCCGGTCGTCGACGCGCGGTTTGCCGTGGGACTTGGGGCAGGGCTCCGCAAGACGCTGTACAACCGCTGCAAGCGATGGTGCCAAAAGGGCATTTCGCACAGATGATGGCCGGGTTGCCGCGATGGCCCCATCATCACTCATCCTTCTGTTCAACACGGAAATTGACTCCGCGATTTGCAGGCCGATCGAGAACGGGTTTTCAACAGGATAGGAATATGGTCCTCTGGGGCAGGTCACCTGCGGTGGCGATCGGTCAGCTTTTCGAAAGTTTGAAGCAGGGCGTCGCACTCGCTGCTCAGCCGTGCTCCGACCGCTTTGATGATGCTATATTCGAACCGTTCTGCCGACAGGAAAGGGCGCGAGATTCCCCCCATCTGTTCATGGGTTTCGGCGGTAAATGGATCAACCAGAGCAATGCCAAGCCCGCGCAGCGCCATCACGGACACGATGTGAGAAAGATAGCTGCGAAATCGCACCAACGGCGGGTTTTCCATTCCGGCAAACAACCGGTCCAGGTTCCGCCCGGTCTGAGTGGAATCTTCAAATCCCACAAAATCCTGCCCCGCGAGGTCCTCGACCCGGATCGTTTCCTTGTCCGCCAGGGGATGGTCGGCGGTGGCAATAAACCGATAGGGAAAGGCCCCGGCGCTGATCAGGTCTATTTCAAATTTGTGGTGCGTTTGCATGCCAAATCCGATCTGGCACTGTCCCAGCGCAACCTGACGAACCACCGGCAGCGTCGTCATTGACATGAAACTTGTCGTCAAGCGCGGCTGTTGCTGATGAAGCTGTGCGACCGCTTCCGGCAGGACTGTAAGCGCGAACACCGGTGCCGCCGCTATGGTCATCGTGGCGCGCTGGCCGCGTTTGATCTGTTCGGCCGCGCGCTCGATCTGTTTCAATCCGACCAGGTTGCGTTCGACTTCCGTCCAGAATTCATGGGCTTCGGGCGTTGCGGTAATGCGACCGCCATGGCGTGTGAAAAGGCGCAGATCGAGACGCTCTTCCAGATCGCGAATTTGCCGGCTGATGGCGGGTTGCGATACCCGCATTTCCTCTGCCGCACCCGAGACGGTGCCACAGCGCATCACTTCTCGAAAGGCTTCCAGGGCACGTTGACTGAGCATGTTCACCATAATGGTTTGTTATAGTGGTTAAACAAACATCTATTTGACTTATAGGCGCTTCGTTTCTTCAATGCAAATGCGGCATCGCGGGAGTGAAATTTTGAACGTGGCATCATCAAGACCAGATAGCGCAGGGCGCTTGCCAAAAACTGCCGATGTGGTTGTGATTGGTGGCGGTGTGGCAGGCGTTGCAACCGCGATGTTTCTGGCACAGCGTGGAGTTTCGGTGGTGCTGTGCGAAAAGGGGCGGATCGCGGGCGAACAGTCGTCGCGAAACTGGGGCTGGATTCGCAAGATGGGCCGCGACCATCGCGAACTGCCTTTGATGATTGAAAGCGCGCGTTTGTGGGAGCAACTCGCCGCCGAGATCAGCGAGGACATCGGCTATCGCAAATGCGGGGCAACCTATCTTGCCCGTTCAAGCGCCGAATTGAAAAGACACGTCGACTGGCTGGAGCAGAACGCGCATTTCGGACTCGATTCGACTCTTTTGACGGAAAACGAAACCGACAGGTTTCTGGGTCGGAACGATCAGCGGTTCCTGGGCGCATTGCATACCGCGTCGGATGCGGTGGCCGAGCCCGGACTCGCCGTGCCCGCGTTGGCACGTCATGCCGAGGCGCAGGGTGTGCGCATCGTTGAAAACTGCGCAGTGCGCACAGTTGACGTCAGCGCCGGGCGGGTCAGCGGTGTCGTCACCGAACTTGGCCGGATTGACAGTGCGAATGTGGTTCTGGCGGGCGGCGTCTGGTCGCGCGGGTTCCTTGAAAACATCGGAATTGCCTTTCCCCAATTGGCCATCAAGTCGTCGGTCTTGCGGACGAGCCCGGCGACCCTCTCCAGCACCGGAGCGATTGGATCGGATCGGGTCTCGATTCGGCCCCGAAGGGACGGGGGCTATACCGTCGCGCGTAGCGGCGCAGCGGAATTTCAGTTGGTCCCTGCTGCTTTCCGCTATTTTTCGCAGTATCTGCCAATATTGCGCGAACGGTGGCAGATCATGAAAATTCGCGCAGGGCGACAGTTTTTTGGAGCCTTGGGGTCGGCCCGTTGGGATGCAGACCAGATCAGCCCGTTTGAGCGTGTTAGGGTGCTTGACCCGACGCCCGACAAGGTCCTGTTGGCCGATGTCATGAAGTGCGCGCAAGATCTGTTTCCGCAGTTGTCAGGGGTGGCACCTGTCGAAAGCTGGGCAGGGATGATTGACGTCGTCCCGGATGAAATTCCAGCCATTGGTCCAGTCGCGGGCCATGAGGGGCTGATGGTTGTAACCGGTTTGTCCGGACATGGGTTTGGCATCGGACCCGGTGTCGGGCTTTTGGCGGCGCAGATGGTTACCGGCGAAGCCCCGATCATCGACCCAGCCGTCTTTTCCCCGGCACGTTTTAACAGCAAGGCAGCAACATGAGCGCACCGGACGTTCTGATCGTCGGGGCGGGCATTACCGGCGCAACCGCGGCGCTTGCCTTGGCCGAAGCGGGTGTCTCGGTCGAGGTGATCGACCGCTATGGCCCGGCTGCGATGGCATCGGGGTGGACCCTGGCAGGTGTGCGCCAATCAGGGCGCGATCCGGCGGAATTGCCACTGGCGCGGGCTGCGGTCGCCCTGTGGCGCGACCTGGACAACCGGCTTGAGGCGAAGACCGGTTACCGCCAGACCGGCAACCTGCGGCTCGCCCGCAATAATGCTGAGATTGCAACCATTCATACGCTTGTCGCAGAGCAAACGGCTGCGGGCCTGCCGCTGGAACTGTTGTCCGATATCACCGATATCCGGGCCATTGCCCCCGGACTTTCCGAAACGATCAAGGCGGCGTCCTGGTGTGCCAGTGATGGGCAGGCGGATCCGGTTGCGACTGTGAATGCCTATCTGGGCATGGCGGCGAAACTGGGTGCGCAAATCAGCATGGGCGAAGCTGCTCTGGAGTTGACGGTAGACTGCGGACGCGTTTCGCGCGTGGTAACCCACAGCCGCAGTATTTCGCCCGGCGCTGTCATCCTGGCGACCGGAACCGAGGTTAATGTGTTGCTTGATCCGCTTGGGCAGACGCTCCCATTGCGCCGCCCCGTCGTCACGGTCCTGCGTTCGGCACCTTGCAATCCGGTGCTGGCCCCGGTGCTTGGGGTGGCCAATGCGGACATGGCGGCACGTCAGGAAGAGTCGGGACATTTCCGCGTGACCAGTGGCGCAGAGGACGGTTCTGGGAAATTATGCGAAACAGATGGCAAACCCGTCATTCGACCGGTAGCACAGCGCGTGATGGAAGCGATTGCCACTGTAAGCGCGGTGTTGCCTGTCTTTGCAGAGGTCGAGATCGACAGTATCTGGGCCGGGGCATTGGATCTGACGCCGGATGCGTTGCCAGTCATCGATTGCGTACCGGGGGTGCACAATCTGGTTGTTGCGGCCGGGTTCTCGGGGCACGGTTTCGGGATCGGACCCGTCACCGGTGCTCTGGCGGCGGATCTGGCGCTGAACCGGACGCCACATTTGTCGCTGGACGCTTTTGGGTTTGAACGATTTACGAAACCGGGCTTGCAGGCACCGCTGACATTGCATGGGTGAGAAGGAAAACAACATGATCGAACCGACCGGCCGCGTAGTGATGATTTCCGGTGCCAGCCGGGGAATCGGGCTGGCGATCGCGCGGGTTCTGCACGCCAAGGGCTATTCGGTCAGCGTTGGCGCGCGCAATGTCGCGGCTTTGGAACAGGCGTTGACCGATCGGGCCGGTGCCCGATTGGTGTGCGCAAGATACGAGGCGGGGGATCGCGCAAGCCACCAAGCCTGGCTTGAACAGACGCTGAATGCATTCGGGCGGCTGGATGCGCTGGTCAACAACGCAGGGACCAGCAATACATTTTCGATTGAGGCTGGCGAAGAAGCGGATCTCGACGCATTATGGACGATCAACGTCAAGGGGCCGCTGTTTCTGACCCGGATCTGCCTGCCGCATCTGAAGGCTGCCGGATCGGGCCGCATTATCAACGTGGCATCGCTGTCAGGTAAACGCGTGCGTAATGACAACATTGCCTATAGCATGACCAAACACGCGGTTCTGGCGCTGACTCACGGTACGCGACGTATCGGTTGGGATTACGGTGTCCGGGCCACCGCCCTATGCCCCGGCTTTGTGGCAACGGATCTGACGGCAGATGTCACCAAAGTCAGTCAGGCCGAAATGATCGACCCCCTCGATCTGGCCGAATTGGCGGCGACGGCGATTGCGCTGCCAAATACCGCCGCGATAGCAGAAATGCTGGTAAACTGCCGCTTGGAGGATACGCTGTAATCTTTACGAACACCAAAACAAGAAACGACCCCCAACAAAGAGGAAACACTTATGAATAGACTGATAGGACTGGCCTGTGCCGGAATGCTCGCGGCCAGCGGGGCCTTTGCCGCCGGAACAACCCTGAACGTGGGCATGGGCAGCGCCGACGCCGGAAAACTGGACCCGCATGTCGCGACATCAACGCCTGACAAGGGCCTTCTGCACTGGATGTTCAACGGGTTGGTGCGGATCAAACCGGGAGAGGCCAGCCCGGAGTTTATCGAGCCTGACATCGCCGAAAGCTGGACGGCGTCAGAAGACGGGCTGACCTGGGTTTTCACGCTTCGTCAGGACGTGGATTGCCACGGGGATTATGGCGGGATTGACGCGGCGGATGTGGTGTATTCGTTGAACAGGTCTGCCAATCCGGAACAATCGTCTTTCGCCAAGGATTTCGAAGCATTCGAGAGCGTCGAGGCCACGGGCGAGTACGAGGTCACGATCAAGCTGAAGAACCCTGTGCCCAGCCTGTTGGGCATGCTTGTGCCCTATCATGGCGGCAATATCGTCTGTCAGGATGCGGTCGAAGCGTTGGGCGAGGAATATCAGCGTACGCCGATCGGGACCGGCCCGTTCATGTTCGCTGAATACCAGCCGCAGCAATACGTCAAGCTGGTGGCCAACCCGGAATATTACCGTGGCGAGCCGAAAATCAAAGAGATTTTCTATCGTTACATCCCCTCGGATGCTTCGCGGGATCTGGCGTTTCAATCCGGTGAGATCGACATGATTTACGGCAAGCAGGACCAGACCTGGTCCGAACGGATCAGCAAGCTGCCCGGCACGAAGGTCACCGTGATGAAGCCCGGCGAAATGTCGGTATTGCACCTGAACATGACCATGCCGCCGCTGGATGACGTGCGGGTCCGTAAGGCGTTTGCCCATGCGATCAATCGTGACGCCATGGTTCAGTTCAAAGGCCCGGATGTTACGCTTGCAGCGATTTCGCCGGTTCCGGAAGGCAACATGGGCTACACCGACCAGGTGCCGACCTATGAGTATTCGATCGACAAGGCCAAGGCGCTTTTGGCCGAAGCCGGATATCCGGATGGCGTGACGATCAAGGCGATTCACACCACGTTGCCGGGGATGCTGTCGACGATGGAGGCCGTGCAGTCGATGCTGCGTGATGCAGGCATCAACATGGAAATCGAAACCGTGGAACACGCCACCTTCCACGAACAGATCCGCAAGGATATGAGCCAGGTCGTGCATTATGCCGCCGCCCGCTTCCCGGTCGCGGATGTGTACCTGTCTCAATTTTTCCACTCGGATGCCACGGTGAACACCCCGACGGCGGTTGCGAATTTCTCGCATTGCGCAGTTGCCGACGATGACATCGCAGGCGCGCGCGTTGCGACCGATCCCGTCAAACAGGCAGAGATGTGGGCAAGCGCGCAGGCCAAGATCATGGAGGAAGTCTGTGCCGTGCCTGTCGTGCAAAGCTTGCAACTGTGGGCGTGGAACGACAGGCTGGATCTGGGAGCCGAGGTCAATGGGTCGCTGAATCTCAGCCCGCCAGTCACCGAAAAAGCGTTCTTTAAAGACTAACGGAAACCGTAACAGGCATCGGGTCGTTTGGCCCGATGCCACAAAGGCGGGTGGCATGACTGCATTTGTCCTCAAGCGACTTGGCTTCGCCGTGATCACGTTGTTCGCGGTGCTGACCATCGTATTTTTTATCGTTCGGATTTTGCCGGGAGACCCGGCAATGGCCATCCTGGGCGATCAGGCCAGTCAGGAGGCGCTGATCGCATTGCGTCAGCGGCTGGGGCTGGATCAGCCGTTGATTCTGCAATATTTCGACTTTTTGCGCGGCGTCATGGTCGGCGACTGGGGCGTTTCCCTGGTTTCGGGTCGGCCTGTGATCCAGGAGATTGGCAAGGTTCTGCCCGCGACACTGGAATTGACGCTGGCGTCACTGGTGCTGGGCGCGGTGGTGGGTATCCCTCTGGGGGTCTGGTCCGCGGTCAAGCGCAACAAATTGCCCGACTATATCACCCGGATGGCCTCGCTGCTCGGGTTATCCTTTCCCGCATTTGTCTCGGCGGTGCTGCTGTTGTTGGTGTTTGCGATCCATCTGCGATGGTTCCCGGTGATCAGTTCGGGGCAGGGCAGCACGTTGGGCGAGCGGCTACAGAACCTGGCGCTGCCCGCGATCAATCTGGGTCTGATCATGGCGGCCTATATCACCCGCGTGACACGCTCGGCGATGCTTGAGGTGCTCAATCAGGATTACGTCCGCACCGCCCATGCAAAAGGTCTGGCCTTTGCGACCATCATCCGCCGCCATTGCATGCGCAACGCGATGATCCCCGTGGTCACGGTGGTGGGGCTGTATCTGGGCATCCTGATCGGCAATTCGGTGCTGACCGAGATCGTGTTCAACCGTCCCGGTTTGGGCAAGCTGATCATCGGAGCCCTGAACCAGCGGGACTATACGATGCTGCAGGGGATGATGGTAATCTACACGCTGATCGTGGTTCTGGTGAACCTGCTGACCGATCTCACCTATGGGCTGATCGACCCGAGGATCAAATACTGATGGAAAATCCAAATTCTCCTGCGACTTTGTCGCGCGGCGCGTATTTGCGACGGTCTCTCGCCGTTGCGGGCGACGGGATGCTGCGCGCCTTCAACACCAACAAGACCTCGTGGGTCGGGCTTGGCCTGTTTCTGCTGGTGGCGCTGATCGCGCTGTTGGCGCCCTGGATCGCGCCCTATGATCCGCTGGATCAGAACGTGCTGAACCGGCTTAAACCGCCGTCGGCAGAGCATTGGTTCGGCACCGACTATTATGGCCGCGATACCCTGTCGCGGATCATGTGGGGTGCGCGGATCTCACTGACGATCGGTATTCTCGCCATTGGCGCGGCGCTGGTGATCGGATCGGTGATCGGGCTGATTGCCGGCTATCTTGGCGGGCGGGCTGACATCATCATCATGCAGATCATGGATGTGCTGCTGGCCTTTCCCTCGCTGATCTTGGGTTTGATCGTGGTTGCCATGCTTGGGCCGTCGGTGGCCAATCTGGTCATTGCCATCGCATTGACGTCGATCCCGCCGTTTGCACGGATCGCACGGGCGCCGACCATTGCGGTCAAGAACCGTGAATTCATCGAGGCGGGGCGGGCGCTGGGCTATTCGGACACCCGGCTGATGTTCGGTCATATCCTGCCCAATATCGCGCCAGAGATCCTGGTCATGGGGTCGCTTTGGCTGGCCACCGCGATCCGGGTCGAGGCATCGCTGGCATTTGTAGGGCTGGGCGTCAGCCCGCCCACCGCCACATGGGGCGGCATGATCCGAGAGGGGTTCGAGAACATTCTCGACAGTTTCTGGCTGGCGCTGTTTCCGTCGATTGTGATCCTGATCGTGGTTTTTGCTCTGAACCTGCTGGGCGATGGGTTGCGCGATGCGCTGGACCCCAGACTGCGAGGTGAAGGATGAGCGCGCCGCTTCTGTCGGTCGACGGGCTGACAACATCGTTTCGCGTCGATGGCGCATGGGTGCCGGTGATCCGTGACGTCAGTTTTGACATCGATCGCGGCGAAACCGTCGCGGTGGTCGGGGAATCCGGTTCGGGGAAATCTGTGACAGCCCTGTCGATCATGCAGTTGATTCAAAAGGACATGGGCCGCATCGAGGGCGCGATCCGGCTGGATGGCACGGACCTGCTGCAACTGGACGATGCGGCGATGCGGCAGGTGCGCGGCAATGACATCGGCATGATCTTTCAGGAACCGATGACCAGCCTGAACCCGGTGCTGCAGGTCGGCTTTCAGGTTGCCGAGGTGTTGCGCCAGCACCGCGACATGAGTATGGCACATGCCCATGCAGAGACCCTGCGGCTGTTCGATCTGGTGCGCATTCCCGACGCCAGGCGCCGCGCCAGCGAGTACCCCCACAGCTTTTCGGGCGGGATGCGCCAACGGGCGATGATTGCAATGGCGCTCGCGTGCCAGCCGAAACTGCTGATCGCGGACGAACCCACGACCGCGCTGGACGTTACCATTCAGGCACAGATCTTGGAATTGATTCGGGATTTGCAGGTCGAAACGGGGACGGCGGTCATGTTCATCACCCACGACATGGGCGTGGTTGCCGAGATCGCCGACCGGGTTGTGGTGATGCTCAAGGGCGACAAGGTCGAAGAGGCCCTGGCTGCTGAGTTGTTTGCAAGCCCCAAACATGGCTATTCGAAAATGCTCCTCGGCGCAGTTCCACGTCTGGGCAGTCTGGGCGACAGCCTTACACCACGACGGTTTCCCAAAATGGATCTGACCGGGGCAGGGGCGGAACCGGCGAACGAGATCGACGCCCGTGGCGACGTCATCCTTGATGTTAAGGGACTGACGACCCGGTTCCCGATGCGGGGTGGATTGCTGGGCCGGATCAATGGCAACGTCCATGCCGTCGAGGATGTATCGTTCAATGTGCGCGCCGGGGAAACGCTGGCATTGGTCGGGGAATCGGGATGTGGCAAGTCGACCACCGGGCGCTCGATCCTGCGACTGGTCGAACCGGCGGCCGGCGAGATCCATTTCGAGGGGCGATCGCTGATGCAGGCCAGCCCCGAAGAGATGCGCCAGGTCCGGCAGCGGATGCAGATGATCTTTCAGGATCCCTATGGCTCGCTGAACCCGCGCAAATCCGTCGGGGCGGCCATTGCTGAACCGCTCCGCGTGCATGGGCTGGCGCAGGGGGCCGATATCGATGCGCGGGTTGCCGAGCTTCTGGACCTGGTCGGCCTGACCGCGCAACATGCGCTGCGTTTTCCGCACGAGTTTTCCGGCGGGCAGCGGCAAAGGATCTGTATCGCCCGTGGTCTGGCCTTGAATCCCAGATTGATCGTCGCCGACGAGTCGGTCTCGGCACTGGACGCGACGATCAAGGCACAGGTGGTGAACCTGATGCTGGAATTGCAGCAGAAGCTGGGTGTCGGATACCTGTTCATCAGCCATGACATTGCCGTCGTGGAACGGATCAGCCACCGGATCGCCGTCATGCTTTTGGGCGAGATCGTCGAGATCGGCCCGCGGGCCGAGGTGCTGGCGAACCCTCGCCACCCCTACACCCGCAAGCTGATCGAAGCGGTGCCGGTGCCGGACCCGTCGTTCAAGGGTCGGCGTCGAAATTTGATCACAGATGAATTGAAAAGCCCCGTGCGATCGCTGAACTGGACACCGCAACCGCGTGTGATGAACCAGGTCGGGCCTGATCACTTCGTCGCGGAGCACTGAACGATAAGGGCGGCACCGCTTGTGCACTGCCGCCCGGTTGACTGTTTGCGCCTTCTGTTCCGCTGTCTGGATTACAGCAGTGGGGTACATGTCTCGTCGGCCAAGTTCGGCCAGAGTGAACGGCCGCTCCTCTGGAAACTGCTGCATTGGAAAATGAAAGACGCTGTGTATGCAAGGTATTGCTGCGTGCACAAGAGCCGCGCCCGTATAAGGCAGGTTTACCCGCGGAGCAGCCG
This sequence comes from Sedimentitalea nanhaiensis DSM 24252, assembly GCF_000473225.1. GTDB lineage: Bacteria > Pseudomonadota > Alphaproteobacteria > Rhodobacterales > Rhodobacteraceae > Sedimentitalea > Sedimentitalea nanhaiensis. Next base: position 1,967,852 of record NZ_KI421509.1, on the reverse strand, counting down.
TTATCGCATCGGGTCGCGAATGGCGACACGGGAGAGGGAGGGCAACGCTCCGCGCCGAAAACGTCCGCAGAACCTCGTGCGAGGTGCAGCACGTGGCTGGATCGAGCCCGTTCAAGACATGTGAAGTTCGCCGCTCTGACCCAAAAGGCTGGGCGGCGAACGCGGTTATCTCCTGAACGCCGAAACCATCAACATCATTGGGCGCTCCATCTCTTCGGCCAGCCCCGGCATCGCCGCGATTTGGTCCGGCGTAGGTGCAAACTCCTCGATCCGGCGCAAGGCGAAGTCCGCACCGATCAGGGCGTTGAGCGTGGTGGCCAGCGTCCGGTGGTGCTTCAGCACTCCCTTGGCGAACCAGTCGGTGCGGCGCTCACCCTCAATAGAATAGCCGTTGACCGGCCATGTCTTGCGGCCATCTTCGTCCAGCGTCCAATGCGGGTGGGCGGCGGCCATGAAGATCGGGTGTTCGATGGTGAAGACCAGATCGCCGCCGGGCGTCAGCGCGCGGTGGATCATGCGGATCAGCCGCCCAAAATCCTGCACGTAGTGGAAGGTCAAAGCGCTGTAGACCAGATCGAACGCCGCCTCGGGCAATTCAAGCGTTTCCAGGTCGGCAATCCGGTATTCGATTGCGGGATCCTCGGTGTCGGCCCTCGCACGTTCGATCATGTTCTGAGACAGGTCAAACCCCAGAACTGAAGCGGCCCTCTGACTGCGGAACCAGCGGGACGCCCAGCCGAAGCCACAGCCCAGGTCCGCCACGCGCTTGCCCGACAGTCCGGGCAACAGTGCCTGAATTGCCGACCATTCCGGCGCACCGTCCAACCCGTCGACCTGACGGGGAAGCTGGCTGTAGCCGGCGAAAAAATCGGGATTATCGTAGATATTCTGTGCCATGTTCATCTCCAGAAAAGAGGGAGGACGAGGCACGTTTTTCACGCCTGACAACCTCGTCCGAAAGGGCGAGGCCGAGGCTGGCAATCGGCGTGGTCAGTTCGCGTGATCGGCATCCCGGCATCCCGCCAAGGGGATACCGGCCAACCGGGCGACAATGTGGATGTCCTTCTCAACCATGCAGGCTATATCGGTCTGGATGCAGAAAATGTCAATTTCATCGCACACGCGAGTGGCCGGGATTTCGCTCAGCAATCATTGATACGATTTGCGGGCAATAGCAGTTTCAAACCCCGAACCGGATCGTCATGGATCGCACGACGAAGGGCCGGAGGCTTTTGCGACTTAGCACGTTCCTTTGCCCTCGCTTTCATCAGAGAGCCGCTGTCCACCGCCCCAATCGCGCAGGAAAATCTCAGCATCCATAGCAGAATCGAATACATCTCAGCGTCTCTCACCCCGCTTCAAGGGCCGTTGCGGCTGACAAAGATCTTCGTTTCCACACCGTCAAGATGATTGCCGTGATCCCGGTCTGGGTCACCGCGAATACTACCATTGCAGGAAGCAAGCCGAGCATGTCCGCCAATGCTCCGCTGGCGATCACGGGAAGCGAAAATCCGAAATACGCATAGACGAACAGGCCCGCTGTTGCCCGTGCCCGGTCGTCTGGAGCACGTAGGGAAACTTCTGCAAGTGAAGCGAGATAGGTGAATCCGTAGCTTGCCGCGCTGGTGATGCAGGTGCCAATGAGGACCAAGGTCAGAACCTTCAACCAGACACCGGCCAGAAGGACGAGAAAACCGAGCGGGATCAAAACGAACCCGAGGGTGAGCGCATCGTCGTTGGTCATGCGTCGGGCAATCGGCTGGCAGAGGAACCCCACGAAGATCGCCAAGAAGATGACGAGCCCCGTCCATCCGCCGAGATCGTTCGCTGCCAACTCCAGCGGGACAACCGCGATGGTCATGCCGGTCGTGGACCAGGCCAGCGCCATTGCCGCTCCGAAGATCCATGTGCCCGCGGGAAAGACCGGCAGGCGCAGAAGGGATACGGGGCGCGGCGTGTCAAATCGGGGCAACCCGAGGGCGATCACCGCGAGGACCGGAGCCGCCACGAACAGGGCGACGTAGCTGGCAGGCAGGAGCGTCGGCCCCTGCACAGCGAGGCTGATGCCGGTTGCCAGAGCGCCGCCGCCGAAACCGAGCGACGTGGCAGAGGTAACGATAAGGACGGCGCTCTTAGTGCGGTCCACGCCTATGATTTCCGTCATGTAGGCCGTTGCGGCGGTCGTTGCGAGGCCGGTTCCAATCCCGAGCAGGAAGCGTGCGACCACAAGACTTGTCCAGCTCGGTGCGTGCACAAGGAGCGCCGTCGCCACGGCTCCGAGGATCAGCGCCAGCGCAATCGGAATCCGTCGACCGATCCGGTCCGAGAGCCCGCCGAGCAGCAACAGCGTCGGCATGAGGCCCCCCGCATAAGCTGCGAACGCAACCGTCACCGCCGCCGCGCCGACATCGCTTTCGGCAGCGTAGGCATCGTAGAGCGGAGCCTGAAGGTTCACCGCAAACGTCACCGTGAACAGACCAAGGGCGAGCAATGAAGACGGGATCAATTTGGGCATGGGCCGGACCTCGAAGATTGACTTGAGGCCGGATTGCCATGAAGTATTCAATATAACAATTTTTCGATTGTACTAGATACGGTGAGAGCGTGGGAAAAGCCCGATACATCCGCCTTGCCGACATGCTCGCGACCGCGATTCAGAGTGGCAAACTCGCGCCGGGCACGAAGCTGCCCACGCATCGCGCCTTTGCGGAAAAAGCCGATGTGGCGCTTGCCACGGCAACGCGCGCCTACGGGGAACTCGAACGCAGGGGCATGATTGTCGGCGAAGCCGGGCGCGGCACGTTTGTGCGCGATCTCGGCCTGCCGCCTTCGCTGGGGATTCGGCAGACCGCCAGCGAGGGTCTCATCGACCTGGTGTTCAACATGCCGGGGGACGCGGCGGATGCGGATATGTTGCGCGCGGGACTACGGCGACTGGCAGCGGCAGGCGATCTTGAGGCGATGCTGCGATACCAGCCGCATGGCGGCCGGACGCATGAGCGCCGGATCATTGCCGAAAATCTCACGTCGACCCTTGGTCCCATTGACCCCGAATGCCTGTTGGTCACGTCTGGTGGCCAACACGGGCTGGCGGTCACCTCTCTCGGGCTTTTTCGATGCGGGGACGCAATCGCGACCGACACACTGACCTATCCGGGCTTCAAATCCGTCGCTGCGTTGCAGGGTCTCGAACTTGTTCCGGTTGAAGGGCGGGGCGGCGTGATGGATCCGACGATCTGGAACGGCAGTGCCGCGAACGGAAGGTGCGCGCGGTCTATCTGATGCCCACCGTCCACAACCCTTTGGGAGCGGTCATGGACGAGATGACGCGCCTGCGGCTCATCGAGGTCGCGCGAAAGCACGATCTTCTAATCATAGAGGATGCAGCCTATGCGTTTCTGGAGCCCGATCCGCCATCAAGCTTCATCGCCCTCACGCCGGAGCGCACGGTCCATGTGGGCAGCTTTTCCAAAAACCTCGCGACAGGGTTGCGTCTGGGCTATCTGATCGCTCCCGTGACCCACATCGACAGGTTGCTTGAGGCGATCAGGGCGACGACCTGGAACGCTCCAGCGCTGATCTCAGGCTTGGCCACAGGCTGGATAGAAGACGGCACGCTTGCCAGTTCCGAAGAGACCCGGCGATGGGATGGTTCAGAGCGTCAGCAACTCTGCCGGTCCGTTCTTGGCGGGTCGTTCATTCTTTCACACCGCAACGCAGGCTTTGCCTGGTTGCCATTCGAAAAGGGCGTGCGAGCCGAACCGATTGTCACACGTCTGAAAGATCGCGGAATTTCTGCATGCGGCGCGGAGCCCTTCGCAACCATTGTTGCAGTGCCACAGGCATTGCGCCTCGCATTTGGTGGCATACCAAAAGATGAGCTGAAAGGGATTTTCCGGATCGTTCGAGAAGCCGTCGAGGAAGCTTCGGTATCGTACCAAAACTCTGGAGACCGTCGATGACGTAAAGGCGTGAGTTCCGGTCGTCACGTAGAGATAAGGAGCTGATCACAGCCCCGGCACATGTGGTAATCCGGGCGGCTGACGAGTTCCGGGACCAGACGACCCGCCCCAATGAGCTCTGGCAGACCGACTTCACGTATCTGAAGGTCATCGGCTGGGGCTGGTTCTATCTGTCAACGATCTTCGACGACTACTGCCGTGATATCATCGCCTGGAAGCTCTGTACCACAATGAAGGCAGCCGACGTCACCGACACGCTGGACCTGGCGCTGGAGGCTTCGGGCTGCGATCGCGCTACGGTCGTACACAAGCCGAGGCTGCTCAGCGACAACGGCTCGTCCTATGTGGCGGCCGATCAGGCAGATTACCTCGACGGTAAGGGTATGGATCACGTTCGCGGTGCGCCGCACCATCCGCAGACCCAGGTTAAGATTGAGCGCTGGCATCAGACGATGAAAAACCGCGTGCTGCTGGAAAACTACTACCTGCCCGGAAACCTCGAACGACGGACAGCCTCTCATTACCGACTTCCTGCGATGCGGCGAATGACTATCTTCAAGCAGCATGCCAAAACACGATATCGTTGGCGAAGACCTAGCCGATGACATGGTGATGGTCCGCTAGTCGCAGTTAAATAGGATCGCGTTGGCCACCAAAGACGCGCTGCCAGACGTTACCAACGTTGTAATTCCGACACTTAGACCCTACATAAATTATACAACGTTGTGGTTTTCTGCGGCTCGGGCGTGTTGCCTGCCAGAGTGGACTGCAATTTGCCATCAATAAAATTCTGCTGTCATGCCCCTGACCGGGGTTTGATGTTTGGGAAGGTTGCCGATTCTATCGCGCACGATCACGTCACTTGTGGCATTTGCTCGTCCGTTTGTGGTGGTCGGACGCACCTATGAATTGTGCCGGTCAATTGGTTGCTCTTTGCACAAGATGAAGTGGTGCAATGCCACAGCTTTACGGACAACCGATGGACGATAGCACTTTTATTGATCCGGAGGACGACCGGAGGCTTCGATCTGCACGCCATCAATCACCGCGACTTGGAAATGCCGCGGCGCAAGATCAGGCCTGCACACACAGGCCTAAAAACAGTGAGGCGGCACTTTCCCCGTCAGAGGATCTAAAATGACTTTTCCAGAATGGACGAAACCCGGAATTTACGGTGCCCTGATGGGCGCGGCTGCCATCTCTCTCGTTGGCTTTTCGTGGGGCGGATGGATGACCGGCAGCAACGCCGAGAAGATGGCGAAACGATTTGCCGGCGAGGAGATAACGCAAGCAATGGTGCCGGTTTGTTTGGAAATGTCCGCTGTTGACCCCGATCGGATTTCGAAACTTGCGCTAATCCAAGAAGCGTCCGGTTTCAATCGTCGCAAAGCGATCATGGCCTCTGGATGGGTGACTATCCCCGGAACCGAAGATCCGAACCGCGATCTTGCGGATGCATGCATTGCAGGACTTGAACTCGATGCATCATAGAAAATGGGCTACTCCGTCGGGCGCTCGAGTAGCGGCAACCGAGCATCCGGAGCGACATTTTGGTGCCAGCCTAAACTATCTCATGGCATTGTCGGTCTGTGTGCTTGTCGCGCTAGTGGTCTTGCAACGGCCGTCATTTGCGCAAGCCACGGTTAAAGCCATTCCTCAGAATGCCCATTCACTTAAGCTATGGGGAGGGCTGGAAATGCGACTTGGGATACCGGATCGACGGTGAGGTCTGCGCCCCCGTTGATGTGTCCCAAAATGCCTATGAGAACAATAGATCTTACGGCACCGGGTGGGAGTGTCTTCTCGGTTACAGACAAACAAATGACCAGCATTGCGACGAGGTTATCGTGCCTGTTGGCGGGTATTTGGACGCATCGGGCAAACGATGGAAATGCTTGCATGGGTTCATCAGAACGGGTGATGCCTGCCGAGAAATTGTCGTCCCCCAAACACGCCTGTCTGCCAAGCAGACCTTCCGGCTCAGAATGGGTGTGCGACCGGGGTTACGTGGCGTCCGGGGACGCATGTATTGTAAGTGTGGTGCCGGATAACGCCTGTCTGAAACCCACACAGTTTGGGCGGCCTTGGGCTGCGAGCGTGGGTATTGTGAGAAAGAGGGTCGATGCGACGCCGTCGTGATCCCTGCCAACGCCCATTTTGACGACGTATCTTACGGCAAAGGTTGGCGCTGCGACCGCGGATATGCTGAAACGGCTGACGGCTGTGACGCAATCCATTTGCCAGAAAACACCCATCTTGACCGTTCAGGTAACCGCTGGGATTGCCACGGAGGGTTTCAAAAACCAACGGTCAATGCGTTTTCAATAACTGACTTCTCAAGGCCCTCGTCGATACGCCAAAAAGATAGCCCTTCCACTTCGCTGGGAGCGACACCTCATTCCCTGTCATTCGAAAGGAACAGATATGGAAACCGAGTTCGAGACGGTGGACACCATCCGCCGGACCATCAAAGGCGCGCAATTGCCATCATCCAACCCAACCGAAATCCAGAAACAGCACGTAAATCTGCATGCGGCTGCCGCGCCGACCGCAATCGTATATTGCGAAGGTAACTTCGCCAGAATCGATGGCAAAACTGCAAACGGGCTTGTGCGCCATTCACAGGCCTATCGGATTCTTTCGGTCATCGACAGTGATCATGCGGGTTCGGACAGCGGGGTGATTTTGGACGGGAAAGCCAATCTTGTCCCAATATTTGCCGACCTTGAAACGGCGGTTCAGCACCAGCCAACGACGCCAGACACTTTGATATATGGTATGGCGCCGTCAACCGGCAAGCTGTCGACCAACGACCGCGGCGTGGTATTGGATGCGATTGGGCTTGGCATGAATATCGTAAGTGGTCTGCACGAATACCTAAGTGATGACCCGGAGATCGCCAATGTTGCGACAGCAAAAGGTGTCACCATCCGCGATATTCGCAAGCCAAAACCCAGCAAGGACATGCGCCTGTTTGACGGGAGCGTCGCACATGTAGACGCGCTGCGCATCGCGGTTCTTGGCACCGATTGCGCCATTGGCAAGCGGACAACAGCCACCGTTCTTGCCCGCGCATTGAATGCGAAGGGCATAAACACAGTGCTTGTCGGCACCGGCCAAACGGGCCTGATGCAGGGTGCAAAATACGGTGTCGCCATGGATGCCGTTCCGCCTCAGTTCTGTTGTGGTGAACTTGAAGCAGCGATCGTGGCGGCGGATAATGCTGAGCACCCGGATGTCATCCTGATCGAAGGTCAAGGCGCGCTGAGCCATCCGGCGTTCTGCACATCCGCCTTTATCCTGCGTGGCAGCCAGCCGGATGCCGTCATCCTTCAGCACGCGCCCAAACGCGTCCATCGCTGTGATTTCCCGGACATGCCAATGCCCAACCCGTCAAGTGAGATCGCCCTTATTGAGGCCTTCGCGGATACGAGGGTCATCGGTGTCACACTCAATCACGAAGGGATGTCGGACGCCGAGATTATCGACACCATCGCCGCGCAATCACAAGATCTCGGATTGCCCGTGACCGATGCGCTCAGCCAACCGGTCACCGCTTTGCTGGCCATGGTCTTTGCCGCCTATCCCGGCTTGCAGCAAGGACCGCCTGTGGCCGCGATATGAGCACCCCTCGGATAGAGGTGGATCTGCACAAGATACGCCAGAACACACAGACCGTTATGAAGCGGCTGGCGGCGCGTGGCATCGGCACCACCGGCGTGACCAAGGCCGTGTGCGGGCATCCAGCCATCGCCCAAGCCATGCTGGATGGCGGCGCGAGCGGTCTTGCGGACGCACGGCTCATCAACGTGCAGGAATTACGCAAAGCGGGCATATCCGGCCCGATCACTCTGATTCGAACGCCGATGCTGAGCCAAGCCGATCAGGTCGTCCAAGTTTGTGAGGCGAGCTACAACACCGAGATGGCGGTCATCGCGGCCTTGGCTGCTGCCGCGATCCAGAACGACAAGGTTCACGATGTTATCCTGATGGTCGAAATGGGTGATCTGCGCGAAGGGATTATGCCAGAACACTTGGCTGCAATGTCGCAACAAGTGATGGAAATGCCCGGTGTCGCGTTGGAGGGTATTGCGGCAAATTTTGCGTGCCTGAACAGTGCCGCCCCGGATGCGGCCGAAATGACAGCCTTCTCTGACCTCGTGAGTGAGACTGAGGCAAAGTGCGGAACCTCCCTTCAGACAGTTTCCGGCGGCAATTCCGCAAACCTTCCTTGGGCTTTCGGAGGCCATTCCACCGGTCGCATCAATGATCTAAGGCTGGGAGAGGCAATCCTTCTGGGCGTTGATCCGGTATCCGGAAACCCGATTGCCGGGATGTATGATGATGCGTTTGTGCTTGTCGCCGAGATCATTGAGACAGATACGAAACCTGCGCCTCACCCCGTCAACAGTGCCGATCCTGCTTTGGTAAAACGTCGGAGTGCGCCGCCCTGTAAAGACGCCACGCGTTTGATCCTCGCCATCGGACATCAGGATACCGACATTCAGGGCCTTTCGATGCCCGCCGGGAACGTGTTTATCGGCGCAACGAGCGATCATCTCGTCCTTGCCACAAACCTGCCAACGCTGGGGGTGGGTGCCGAAATGAGGTTTCAGGTGAACTACAGCGCGTTGATGCATGCCATGGCCGCTCCCGATGTCAACACAACACTGCTTTGTGACCAGACTTCACCCCAAACGAGGGGCGCTAAAACCGCATCCAAACGCCTGGCATTGATTTGATGCACCCAGTTCAGAGATGAATAACTAAGCCGTAAAGGAGATTTCCATTGGCAAAACTAACAAAAACAACACTGTTCACAGAACATGTCACCAGACCTGAAACGCCCATGGAAAAGACGACGCGTATCGTCAGAGAGATCGTCGACGAAGAAGCAGAACAAAGACAAGTCAAGAACGCGCGACTTCGCATCGCCCGGCTTGAAAGGGAAGCGAACACACCCACTGAAGCCGTCGGGGTCGCGCGCAAATCACGTCCACCTATTGCCGTAACAAAGCGATAAAACCATTTTTGGCGCCCGTGTTGACAGGCATCAGTATCGCTCCAAATTCCGTCCAAGGATTTAACAATGACAAACTCAGACGAAAAATCACCGAAGGTTCACTATATCTGCCAGACATATGTAGAACAGAAACCCGGCCGTGATGGGCAAGCTGGTTTGAAGATTGGCAAACAATTTGAATACACCACGGCGTCCGAGGCCCAAAACAGAGCCGAAAGGGAAGCCAAATCTGAAGATTGCGCCGGTGCTGATGCTTACGAGATAAGCGAAGATCCAGGCAGTGGCGAAGTTGGATCGCCATGCTTCCTTGTCAGGTTGGGAAACGTACCGGAATTTGATGAGCCATAAAAGCGTCAACGGGCCTTTTCTCTACAAAAAGGTGTATCTCCAACGCGCGGCGGCGTCAGCCAGAAACATGTCGTTTATGTTGCGAAAAAACTGTTTTGAGTATGGCGTCTTCAACGATTCAGGGGCGCACATTGGAAATACGCACATTGGCGCAAGAACCGCGAAGGTTCGCTTTGTCCGCGTTACAGTTATATGAACAATCGAAATGTTCCGCAGGGTATGAAGATCCGGTGCGGGGAAATCGATCGGTCAAGATTTCGGTACCGCGACTGAAAGCAAAGGGCTGTCCCCGGCGCCGCAAGATCAGATCGCCGAGCCTTCTGCGCTGCGTTACCGCACGACAGCTCCAAGCTCATATTCGCAGAGTCTGCGTGATGTTTTGATGATCGCTATTGGTATGGCTCATTGCGGCATTCTGCAATTTTCTTGCTGGCGCAGAGTGCCATTTTGACAGGCAGGCCCGCTGTATTGTAGGAGGGGCCATGAAGAAGATCGCCGGATTTTTCTCGTTGTTTTGCATTGCTGCGGGCGCACTGGTCTTTTTCGCCTGGTCCCAGCCGACCCAGATAAAGCACTATACCTCTGAAGACCTTATAGGATTGACCTGCGAAGAACTGAGCGAAAGGCACGAGGACTTTATCTTCGCATATCATGATGCCGAAATTGCCTATCATAGGCGAACAGGTGCGTTTCATGATGATCTGGGTCAGCCGCAGGAAGAGACCTTGCCATTTATGGTTCTCATGAGACGGTTCATGCAAGACAACCACATCAGAAAGGTGGATCTCGCGCATCCTTCTTTTCCTTCGACAACGCTCCAGCGCACGAAATTTTATTATGAAATATCCGCTGCATGTGCTGCGGGTTCCTCATTGAGGGCGGTTGACGTGATGCGGCAAGTGGCAACAAAACTCAATCTGATTGACTTGGACGTGTCTCCGTAAGGGGCATTCCAATCAGGTCTTCGAGACATGAACGGCAGGATTTTTGTGACGAAAGGATTTGGGATTTGGGCCGGTTTTTAGGTGCCTGTCTTATAGGGGTCGGGGGCTGTTTCTCCAGCACTGCAAGCGCTGGCTGTCCGGTCGGGCAAGAAATCTTCATGTCCTGCCAGATTGCGGATCGCGATACAGAGGTCATGGTTTGCTCCGACGATCAGGTTGCAACCTATAGCTATGGCCCAGTCGGCGGCGCCCCCGATTTCTTTCTTTCAGAGCCTGTGACGCTTGTGGATTTCGAGCCCTGGTCTGGTTTGGGGAAGGCCATACACGAGAATGTCACCTTCTATAACGGCGCGTTCAGCTATGAAGTCGGCGGTGGTTTCGAGCGACCTTTTTCGGACGAGGAAATGCAACTTGGCCCCCAGCATTTTGGGTGGGTCGAGGTGGCGCAAAACGGCAAGACCCTGAGCAGGCTTGAATGTATCCCGGACACCGTGACCTATGGCTTTGGCGACGGCGGGCTCTATGCTGCGAAGCTGGCCGCTGGGCTTGTTTGGGATGACCGGTCAAAGACATGGGTTCCTGCTGCACCCGGCCAGGCTTCGCTGCTCGGGTCGGAAACCCGCTTGCCTGACGACGGAGATTGTTTGCCGGCGACAGAGTTCGCCCTCCGGGGCGTCGCGATGGGGGATCCGCTGATGTCACTCGGCAAACTTGGATCACCAGAAGCAAGCGGCGTCTTTCTGGCTGGCGAAGAGGTGGATCGAATGACGCTTGCGGGCATGGATATTGATATCTTCCGAAACGTCGTCATCGGAATGAGCGCCACGACGGCGTTATGGGAAATGCCGTCCGGCTTGCGGGTTGGGCTAACCCGGGGCGAGGTGACCCAAATCCTTGGGCGTGCGCCCGGTGGCGCGACATCCACAGCGGAAAAATTCTCAGTTCTCGGGTGTTTGGAGGATCGGGATAGTTTCGCAAAATTGTATGCGGTAATTGTCTTCGGGCCAGATAAGCGCGTTCAGAGCATCAGTTTGGCAAGTCTTGCCCCCTAGCGGATCGTCCCATGGCAATTCAATATCGCGCGCGCCGAAACTTGGCATCGCAATACCTGAGGTGGTTGGAAATCGGACATTGGGAGCGCCGAGCGCGCGACGAAGAAAAAGCGTAGCCCCGCTCGAATCCCCTGCCAGCTTGCCGCGCACGTTCGGCGATGGGGTGGGACATGGGCGGTCGAGTACCGTAGGGTACGCTGCGGGTCGATCAGGAATGCATGGTCACAGGTCGTGACTGAAGCCGACCTTGGCTGGCGTCCGACACCGCACACGCTGAAGCACACCGCGATCACATGGGCGATCCAGGGCGGGGCGTCAATCGAGGATGTGCCGGGGTTTTTCGCCACTAGCACCGCAACACTGCAACGTGTCTACCGACACCTGTCGCCCGACTTCCAACAGGGCGCACTTGACGCACTCGAAAGGGCGAAACGATGATCTTAGCTATTGGAATTTTCTTCATGGTCGGTCTGGTTATCAGTGAGAGCCAGCCCGCGATTGACGAGTATGTGGTCGAACTGGACACCGTTGACCCCGGTCAGCAAGAACTGATTGACATGTACCGTGAACTGCATGAGGCGCTGAACTAGGGGCGAAGCAGGGGCGGGGAAATTAAGGGAAAATGCCAACCCTTTGAAAACATTGGTCGGAGTGAGAGGATTCGAACCTCCGACCCCTGCCTCCCGAAGACAGTGCTCTACCAGGCTGAGCTACACTCCGACCATTGTGGGGCGGATTACAGCTATGTCGCGGCTTTGGCAAGCCCAATCATTTCCGCCTTTTTGCGACCTTGGACAGGATGCCGACCCGCAGACCCGCTGGCAGTCCGATGCGGGTCTGGGTCCGCAGGACCGGGGTGTTGCGCGACGAATGCCCACTGGATTCACGGCGCAGAATATAGAGTCCGCTGGCGATGATGATTGCGGCGCCCAGATAGGTCATCGTATCCGGGTACTCGCCAAACAGCAGCGCGCCATACAGCGCGGCCCACAGGATCTGTGAATATTGCATCGGGGCGACGACAACGGCGGCTCCGCGACGGTAGGCGGCAACAAGACAGGACATGGCGAACAGGATCAGAACGGCAACGATGGCCAGCGCGCCCAGATCCGCCAGGGGCATCGGGCGGTAGACCCAGGGCAGGGCAATGGCCATCAGCCCGCAACTGGCCAGCATCGGATAAAGGATCATCAGAACCGGGCGCTCTTCATTGCCGATGCGGCGCACCACGATCGCGTTCAGCGCCCCGAACACGGCCGAGACCAGCGCGGCGGCGTGACCGGTGCCCAGATCTGCAGAGCCGGGGCGCAGCACCACCAGCACGCCAAGCAGGCCAACCCCCACGGCCAGACCCCGCCGCAGCCTGACGGTTTCGCCCAACAGCGGCACGGACAGAACGGTGATCAGCAGCGGCGCGGCGAACAGGATGGCATAGACCTGCGCCAGAGGCAGAACCGAAAACGCATAAAAGGCCCCCACGGCGGCAGTCACCCCCGAGAGGCTGCGCAACAGCATCCACCAGGGGTGCTCCGGACGCAGGGTGCCGGGCTGGGCATCGCGGATCATCAACAGGGTAATCAGCGGAAAGCTGAGCAGCGAGCTGAAAAACACGATCTGGAACGCGGAATAGCTGGTGCCCAGATACTTGATGATCACGTCATGGATCGAAAAGATTGCAAAAGCCGCCAGCCCGAACAGCGCGCCGGACAGGTTTGACGTTGTATCGGGATCATTGGCCATGGCGGTTGCCGCAGGTTTGGCCCAACGCCGGTTCAGGTCCGGCAGCGAGGCAGGGTGCGCGCGGCGGCAGGACCCGCCGCGCGGTTCCGGATCAGAGGCTGTCGTCCAGCGCGGCCAGGATGGCATCGCCCATCTGGGTGGTCGATACCGGCTGAACGCCGTCTTCACCAATCAGATCGGCGGTGCGCAGCCCGTCGGCGAGCACTTTCTCGACTGCCGCTTCCAGCCGGTCGGCCTCGGCCCCCTGACTAAACGAATAGCGCAGCGCCATGGCAAAGCTGAGGATACAGGCAATCGGGTTGGCCTTGCCCTGACCGGCAATGTCGGGCGCTGACCCGTGAACCGGCTCGTACAGGGCCTTGGGACGGCCATTGGCCATCGGCGCGCCCAGGCTGGCCGAGGGCAACATGCCCAGGCTGCCGGTCAGCATCGCGGCGGCATCCGACAGCAGATCGCCAAACAGGTTGTCGGTCACGATCACGTCGAACTGCTTGGGCCAGCGGCACAGCTGCATGGCCCCGGCATCGGCATACATATGCGACAGCTCGACATCGGGGTAATCCTCGTCATGCACCTTTTGCACCACTTCGCGCCACAGGATGCCGCTTTCCATCACGTTGGCCTTTTCCATCGAACAGACCTTGTTGCCGCGTTTGCGCGCCAGTTCAAAGGCGCTGCGGGCCACGCGGTCGATCTCGGATTCGGTATAGCGCTGGGTGTTGACGCCGACGCGCTCGTTGCCTTCCTTGAAGATGCCGCGCGGTTCGCCGAAATAGATGCCGCTGGTCAATTCGCGCACGATCATGATGTCCAGCCCGGCGACCACGTCGCGCTTGAGACTGCTGAAATCCGCCAGCGCGTCGAAACACTGGGCCGGGCGCAGGTTGGAAAACAGGTCCATTTCCTTACGCAGGCGCAGCAGGCCACGTTCCGGTTTGACGCTGAAATCCAGCGCGTCGTATTTCGGCCCGCCAACTGCTCCCAGCAGCACCGCATCGACCTCTTGCGCGCGGGCCATGGTGTCGTCGTGCAGGGGGGTGCCGTGGGCATCATAGGCCGCGCCGCCCACCAGATCCTCGGACACGTCAAAGGTCAGGTCGCGCTTGGCGCCATACCAGCCGATGATGCGTTTTACCTGTTCCATGACTTCGGGGCCGATGCCGTCACCGGCAAGGATGAGAAGCGAGGGGTTGGACATGCGGACTCTCCTGATCTGTCTTTGCCATGCCCCTACCGCGCGCGGCTGCAAGGGTCAATGCGCGCCCTTAGCTGCGGGCCAATCCGTCCGCCAGCAGGTTCCACACCCGGCGCAGCCGCGGGGTCTGGCGCATCATGGGATGGGCGGCCAGCCAGACCGGCAAGGGCGGCATGTCGATGCCCATCTCCAGCTCCTGTACCAACGGATCGGCGCGCCCGACGTTGGCCTGGGAAAACCCGATGCCGCATCCCGCGCGCAGCAGATCCCAATAGGTCGCCTGGTTGTCACACCGCACCGCAAAGGCGTCGCGGGTGACGGACCAGCCCATCGCCTGCATGGCGCGCAGAATCAGATCGTTGCGGTCATATCCGATCAGATCGTGGCCCATAAGATCTTCGGCTGTTTCCGGGTGGCCCGCGCGCCTTAGATAGCTGTGCGCGGCAAAGATGCCCAACTCCAGGTCGGTGATGTGGCGGGTGACGATATCCAGCTGTGTCGGGCGATACATGCGCACTGCGATATCGGCTTCGCGGAACAACAGGTTTTCGGTGGTGTCAGACGGAATCAGATCCAGCTGGATCAACGGCTCTGCTGCCCGGATGTCGGCCAGAATCGGCGGCAGCAGATGGTGGCTGGCAAAGACGCTGGCGGTGATGCGCACCGCCCCCTGCAAACGCTGCGATTGTCCCGCCGCCGTCAGCGACAGGGTGTGCATTTCGGCCTGCATCCGCTGCGCCATCGGCAGCAACGCGGCCCCGGTTTCACTGGGTCGCAGACCGCGCGGATGGCGCAGAAACAGTTCGGCCCCAAGGTTTTCCTCCAGCGCCCGGATCTGACGTCCCAGCGTTGGCTGGCTGCGCCCCAGACGGCGGGCGGCGGCGGACAGCGATCCGGTTTCGGCCACCGCCAGAAAGCTCTGAACCAGCGACCAGTCATCGATGCGTAGCGAATTATCCATTCATTTATGAATACCAGATCTGCATTCATCCGCAATATCCCAATGGTATTTGAATGGATAGGATATGATCGTCCTTCCTTTGCATCCAACAGGAGCCCGCAATGACACAGAGAGTTCTTATTCTTGGCGCAACCGGCCGTTTCGGTCGCAACGCAGCCCTGCAATTCCGCGCCGCAGGCTGGGATGTCCGATGCTTTGACCGGTCCAGCGACGTGCTGATGCAGGCGGCCCGTGGCATTGACGTGATCGTCAACGCCTGGAATCCGGCCTATCCGGATTGGGCGGCGCAGGTGCCCGGTCTGCATGATATGGTGATCAAAGCTGCGCTGGCCCACGATGCGACGGTGATCGTACCGGGAAATGTCTATGTCTACGGTGCCGACACCCCGGTGCCCTGGGGGCCGGACGCCCCGCATCAGGCGCAGAACCCGCTGGGGCGGATCCGCATCGCGATGGAAGATGCCTATCGCAGCGCCGGGGTGCGCACCATCATTTTGCGCGCGGGCGACTATCTGGATACGCAGGCTTCGGGGAACTGGTTCGACAAGGTCCTGACCAAATCGCTGGCCAAGGGCGTGTTCACCTATCCCGGTCGCTCCGATATTCCCCATGCCTGGGCCTATCTGCCGGATGTCGCCCGCGCGGCGGTCGATCTGGCAGAGATGCGGGCCCGGTTGCCGCGCTTCAACGATATCGCCTTTGCGGGCTATACGCTTTCTGGGCAAGACATGGCCAAAGCTCTGGACCGGATCACACCGCAACAGGTGCGCCTCAAGCCAATGGCCTGGCTGCCGCTGCACCTGACCCGCCCGTTCTGGCGCATGGCGGGCTGTCTGCTCGAAATGCGCTATCTCTGGAACACGCCGCATTGGCTGGACGGCTCCCGCTTTGATCGGCTGCTGCCGGGGTTTCAGCCAACGTCGCTGCACACCGCACTGGCCAGCGCCATCGGACAGCCCTCAGTCGAGATCCAGATCGACCCAGACCAAACGGTGGCGGCTTGCAGCGATGGCATCTGAATGCCCGTCACTGTCGGTCGCGGGCCAGAACACGCCGCTGTCGATCACCCGCCAGTCGGCTGACGGCAACACGTAATCCACCCGCAACCGGCCCACATTCTGCCAATCCACCGTGTCCAGCGCATTGGGGCTGGCATGGCCCTGATCCGGGGCGGCGGCGGCGCCTTCGCTGGCGGGGCGGGGGTCCTGCAGGCGCGGATCGGCCAGCAGCCCGCGGATCGCGTCCAATCGCCCCTCGCTGTCCTGCGGATCCAGATTGGCCTGCCCGGCCAGCACGAACCGCTGGGGCGGGGGACCAAATGCGCCATCCAGCACCGCGCGCCACAGCAGGATTTCGTCGTGATTGCGCCGCCCGTTCTGATCCTCGTCCCCGTCAAACACCGGCGGTGTGGCGTGAAAAGTCAGCACCTGCACCGTGCTGCCATCGGGAAGAGCCACGGGAACGATCCAATGCCCGGTGGTGGACAGACGCTGAATCGCCTGGGCTTCTGGCGATGGAAACGGGCTGCCGTCCTCGCGTTCGGGCAACAGCGCACCGGACAGGTCGCGCCACAACAGATCGCTGAAATCGCGGACCCGATCGCCCAGAATCGGATAGCGCGACAGGATCGCCAAACCGCCCTGTCCACTGAAGGCGCCAAACCCCTGCGCGTCGCCGGGTCCACCCCGCCGCCCGTCGCCATCCATGTCCAGATCTGTGGCCATGCCGCTGTTGGGCCGCAGCGCCATCCGATAGGGATAGTCTGCCCCGGCTTGGGTCAGACGCGCGGCCAAAGCCGCCAGCGCCGCCCCGTCGTAATCCCAATCCACACTTTGCAGCGCCAGGATGTCGGGCGAGATCCGCGCGATCACGGCCACAACGGCGGCGATCTGGGCCTCCTTGTCGCGGGTCAGATCGCGCAGCAACAGGCCGGGGCCATCGCGGGACAATTCGGTGTTAAAGCTGGCAATCCTCAGACTGTCCGCCCACCCCGGCGCAGCTAATGAAATTGCGGCAAGGCACCCAAGGCCCCCCTGCCGTAACCGGTCGCACAGGGTCATTCAGACCCAGGGCCGCTCCATCGCCGCGCGGGATTCAAAGCTTTTGATCGCACCGGCCTTTTCCAGCGTCAGGTCGATGTCATCCAGACCTTCCAGCAGGCAATGCTTTTTGTGCGCATCGACTTCGAAACCGATGGTGCCACCGTCCGGCCCGGTGATGGTCTGCGCCTCAAGGTCGACGGTCAGGATGGCATTGGCACCGCGCTCGGCGTCATCCATCAGTTTGTCCACGTCTTCCTGCGGCAGCACGATGGGCAGGATGCCGTTCTTGAAGCAGTTGTTGAAAAAGATGTCGGCAAAGCTGGTCGAAATCACGCAGCGGATGCCAAAATCCTTGATCGCCCAGGGGGCGTGCTCGCGTGAGCTGCCACAGCCGAAATTGTCGCCCGCCACCAGAATCTCGGCATTGCGATAAGCCGGCTTGTTCAGCACGAAATCGGGCTTTTCAGCGCCGTTGTCATCATAGCGCATCTCGTCGAACAGGTTGACACCCAACCCGGATCGCTTGATCGTTTTCAGAAAATTCTTGGGGATGATCATGTCGGTGTCGATATTGATCAGCGGCATCGGTGCCGCAACCCCGGTAAGCGTGGTGAATTTGTCCATCTGTGTCGCCCTTCCGAAACCCAAAGGAATTTGCTGTCTCGTTCTATACTGACAAACCGGGCCGGAATTCCACCGCAACCTTGGGCATGGACACAAAAAAAGAGAGCAGCGCCAGGCACTGCTCTCTGATCGTTTCGCTAAGCTGTGTACTTATGCGGCTTTCTTCTTGCGGCGAACAGCAGCCAGACCGCCTACACCGGCCAGCAGCAACCAGCCCGCTGCGGGCAGCGGAACAACGTTGACATTTGTCGTCGCGGTGAACTTGGCGTACAGACCCGCAGGATTGTTTTGTTCTTCCTGCGTACGGAACTGGTCAAGAATTGTCGTTCCGCCGTCGGTCGAGAACCCCAGAACCTGGAAAACGTAGTCGACGTTTCCGATCGAGAACGCGGTGCCGCCGGGGGCGTTGGACACTGTGATATAGTCATCACAAGGTATTACGCTGCCGTCGCCGCCGCAGTTGCCGCTATTGGTCGTTTCGTTATGCGACATGCTGAAAGTGCTGCTGATAACGCCCGGCCCATTCACAATTGTGATGTCGACATCCAGATTCGCGGAATTCAGCGAAGGCGGAAACACAGGGTTATTCAAGTGCACGAAGTTACCAACCAGAAACGCCGTATCTTCGGCAATATTGTTGATTGGCGTCGCGGCGCGCGTGAAATCGTATCCGCTTTGCCCTTCTCCGGTATCGCCACCCCAGCGAAGTGTCGACAGCGGGTCACCGTTGTTGATCGTAACCGAGACGGGGTCGACAGCGCTCCATCCTGCAGAGATCCCGCTGATGTCGAGGGTCGCTGCCGATGCACCTGCCGCTCCAACGAGCAGCGCGATTGCGGACGCAGCACCAATTCTTGTTGTGAATGTCATCGAATTCATTCCTTTTTCAAATGCCTAACGGCGGTTTTCGTTACTATGCAAAACTGTAGTCGTGAACCAAACCCACGCCGATCAATCTGCACCTTCAAGACCAAAGCCCGTCGCACGGTGCTCGCTCTTCGGAGACATATTAGCAGAGTCCACGGCCCCGCGTCAAAATCCTAGTTTTATGAAAATCCAATGGGTTAACAAATCGTAAACCCTGTATTGGCCGGGTCATGGCAGAAAACTGCCGATTCACGCCCGGTTTGGATTCCGGGATTTTTCAGAAAAAGCACAATGGGTTCAGGGCATTAGATTTCAATCTGGGGTTGATTTTAGATTGATGTCTTTGCCTTGGGCGGGAACCCGCCGTCAAACCCGTTGTCCGGGGCCCGCCAGATTGACAGGCCCCGGAGGGCAGGCTCGAGGCCATCGGCCCCGAACCAAACCGGGTCAGCTTTTCAGCCGGCCTTCCAGCTTGTCTTTGATTGCGCCCCTGGCCGTGCGCAGGAAAAACGCCAGCGCCATAAGGCCGGCGCCGTTGAACAGCAGCTCGATGCCCAGCAGGATACCCAGCAGGCTGGGAGCGACGGTGGCGAAATTGGCAAGGATATAGCCGCCCAGCAGAACCGACAGTGCGCCCGACAGCAGCATCGGCCAGAAAAACAGCGTGTCGCGCATCTGGAACGACGTGATAACCCGCGCGATGCCGCTGGCCAGAAACAGGATCGCCACCAGCAGGGTCAGCGAGATCACGCCCTGCAACGGATGGAACATCAGCGACACGCCGAGGAACAGCATCAGCACCCCCAGCGCGATGCCCATCAGCTTGGCGCCGGTGCTCTCTTCGCCAAAGCCCGCGACAAGCTGAATGCCGCCGGAGACGGCAAACATGATTCCCGCAAGGGTTGTCACGGCGATCGAGGCCGCAACGGGGTTTGCCAGAACGAAAAGCCCAAAGGCAATCGACAGGATGCCCAGTATCAGCCACTTGACCCATGTTTTCATTTCTTGATCCTTCTCATAGGTTTGCGGGGACAGCCTACATCATATCGCGCACATCCGTAAGGTGTCCCGTGATGGCCGCCGCCGCCGCCATGGCCGGGCTCAGCAGATGGGTGCGTCCGCCCCGCCCCTGACGCCCTTCAAAGTTGCGGTTGCTGGTCGCTGCACAGCGTTCGCCGGGCTGCAACTGGTCGGGGTTCATCGCGAGGCACATGGAACAGCCCGCAAGCCGCCATTCGAAACCGGCGTCGATGAAAATATCGGCCAGCCCTTCTTCTTCGGCCTGCGCCCGTACCAGACCCGAGCCGGGAACAACCATGGCGCGCATGCCGTCCTTGATCTTCTTGCCTTTCAGGATCGCGGCGGCGGCGCGCAGATCCTCGATGCGGCCATTGGTGCAGGATCCGATGAACACCGTGTCGATGGCGACCTCGTCCAGCGGCGTGCCGGGCACCAGCCCCATGTAGTCCAGCGCGCGTTGTGCCGCCTCGACTTTGCCGCCGGTGAAATCGGACGGGCTGGGCACGGTGGCGGTGATCGGCAGGACGTCCTCGGGGCTGGTGCCCCAGGTCACGACCGGCGCGATATCTTCGCCCTTGATGGTGATGACCTTGTCCCATTCGGCGTCGTCGTCGGAATACAGCGTCTTCCACCAGGCCAGCGCGGCTTCCCATTGTGCGCCCTTGGGGGCGTGGGGGCGGCCCATGCAATATTCAAACGTCTTTTCGTCCGGCGCGATCAGCCCGGCGCGCGCACCGCCTTCGATGGCCATGTTGCAGACCGTCATGCGGCCTTCCATCGACAGGTCGCGAATGGCTTCGCCGCAATATTCGATTACATACCCGGTGCCGCCGGCGGTGCCGGTCTCGCCGATCACCGACAGGGTGATGTCCTTGGCGGTGACGCCCGGGCGCAGCTTGCCGGTGATCTCGACCTTCATGTTCTTGCCCTTGCGCTGGATCAGCGTCTGGGTGGCCAGAACGTGTTCGACCTCGGATGTGCCGATCCCATGCGCCAGCGAGCCAAAGGCCCCGTGGGTGGCGGTGTGGCTGTCGCCGCAGACCACGGTCATGCCGGGCAGGGTCCAGCCCTGTTCCGGCCCGACGATATGCACGATGCCCTGGCGCACATCGGACACCGGGTAATAATGGATCCCAAAATCCTTGGCGTTCTTGTCCAGCGCATCGACTTGAATGCGGCTTTCCTCGTTGTCGATGCCGTTGGCGCGGTCCAGCGTGGTCGGTACGTTGTGATCGGGCACCGCGATGGTCTTGTCCGGCGCGTGCACCGGTCGTCCGGCCATCCGCAGCCCCTCAAAGGCCTGCGGGCTGGTGACCTCGTGTACCAGGTGGCGGTCAATATACAGCAGGCAGGTGCCATCCTCGGCCTCGTGCGCCAGGTGTGCATCCCAGATCTTGTCATAGAGCGTCTTGGGGGACATCGGTCCTCTCCCGTTGGTGAAATGTGTCAGGGTTGGGCGGTGGCGGCTTAGGGGCGCGCCAGCGCCGTGCGGGTGGCACCAAAGAACCGTTCGCCCAGGCGGTTGCGGTCCTGCAGGTCAAATCGGGGCGTTCCAAAGGCTGCCATGGGCTTCAGATACAGCGCACAGGGGCCGCAATCAAGGATGGAAGTGCGATGAGATCGGGGGCGAGCGTGATCTGCTTGCGCCAAAGCCGTCTAAATGCAAGCCTCTAGAAAACGAGAGCATAATGGACCCGGTCAAAGACACCACCACAACGCTGATCCAGACAGTCTACCTGGTGCTGCAGCAGGTCATGGATCAAATTGGTTGGGTGTTCGCGCCGGGCTGGCGGCAGTATCAGGCGCTGATCGTCCTGGCCCTGATCGTGTTGGCCTGGGGCCTGAAGCGGATCACCGAGCCGCGGCTCCAGAACTGGGCCCGCACCCGCGAAGGCTGGCCGAAATGGCAGTTGCGCCTGCTGGTTCAATTTCGCCGGCGGCTGATCCTGATCTGGTTCGCGATCCTGGCCTGGCTGGTTTATGTGGTGATGCAACAGCTCACGTGGCCCTCGCGCAGCTACATGATCGGGGTGGCCGCCACGCTGGCGACGGTCTGGGTCACCATTGCGCTGGCCACGCAACTGGTGCGCAACCGCGCGCTGCGCCGGATCGTCAGCTGGTGCTTGTGGATCTACGCGACGCTGTATTTCCTGAATGCGGTGGACGAAATCACCGGCTTTCTGGACCGGCTGGCCATCGAGTTCGGCGAAACCCGTGTCTCGGCGCTGACGGTGATCACCGCGCTGGTGGTGCTGGGGGTGCTGCTGGGCGGGGCGAGGTTGCTGTCGCGCCTGTTCACTGCGAATGTGCGCGGCAACGAGGATATTTCTCCCTCGATGCAGGTTCTGACCACCAAGGCGGTGCAGATCCTGGTCTATGGTCTGGCGCTGTATGTCGGGGCTCAGGCGATCGGGCTGGACCTGACCGGGCTGGCGTTCCTGTACGGTATCATCGGCGTCGGACTGGGCTTTGGCCTGCAGACCGTAGTGTCCAATCTGGTGTCCGGCGTGATCATCCTGCTGGACAAGTCGATCAAGCCCGGTGACGTGATTTCGCTGGGCGAAACCTTTGGCTGGATCGAATCGCTGAGCGCGCGCTACGTTTCGGTCAAGACCCGCGAGGGGCTGGAATTCCTGATCCCGAACGAACAGCTGATCGCCAATCAGGTGGTGAACTGGACCCATTCCAACCAGTTGGTGCGCCTGGATATCCACTTTGGCACCGCTTATGACGACGATCCGCATCAGGTGCGCGCCCTGGCCGTTCAGGCGGCCTCGGCGGTCAACCGGGTGCTGGTCAACCCTAATGCGCCGGTCTGTCACATCGTTGGATTCGGCGACAGCAGCGTGGACTATATTCTGCGGTTCTGGATCGGAGATCCGACCGCCGGTCTGACCAATGTGCGCGGCAATGTCTATCTGGCACTCTGGGACGTGTTCAAAGAGAACGACATCTCGATTCCCTTCCCCCAGCGCGAGGTTCGGTTGCTGAACCAGGCCGGGCAATCCGATGCGCCAACACCCCCCGCGTGACCGGATGCGGTTGTGGCCATCCGCGTTAGCCCCCATGTTGGCCCCTGTTTTAGCCCCCATGTTAGCCATTCTGACGCACCGCGATTGAAAAACCACTTCTGTCTTGCTAACTTGATGGCATTCCCAGCGCCGGGGGTCAGGCGGCGTGCCAAAAGGAGGACAATGTCCTGTCAATGCAAGCAGAAGCGGGTTTGCCCGCTGATGAACGGGCCGGTCTTGTGACCGCCCAGACCCAGCCAGACAGCGAGACGCTGCTGGCGAGAATCCTTACCTCCCTGGATGACGACAAGGCGGAAGATGTGGTGCAGATCGATTTGCGCGGCAAGACCGAGATCGGTGATTACATGGTCATCGCCTCGGGACGCTCGACCCGTCAGGTGTCGGCCATGGCTGAAAAGCTGGTCGACCGTCTCAAGCAGGAGTTCGGGCGCCTCAGCAAGGTCGAGGGCAAGGACACCGGCGATTGGGTGCTGATCGACGCCGGGGATGTGCTGGTGCATATCTTCCGCCCCGAAGTGCGCGAGTTCTATCAGCTCGAAAAGATGTGGATGCCACCAGGCTCAAACGCCCGGACCAACTGAGCGATACGCGCCGGTGCGGCGTCAACAGGGGTAGCCAGCGATGCGCGTCACCATCTGCGCCGTGGGCCGACTTCGGGCCGGGTCCGAGAAAATACTGATCGACGACTATCTGGCCCGATTCGACCGGACCGGCCGCGCGCTTGGCTTGGGCCCCGCGCGCGTGGTCGAGGTCGAGGACCGCAAGGGTGGCGGCATGGCCGCCGAAGCCGAGCTGCTGCGGCGCGCCCTGCCCAAGGGGGCCCTGATTTGTACGCTGGACGAGCGCGGCAAGATGTTGACGTCCCCTGCCTTTGCCAACCGAATCGCGGATTGGCGCGACAGCGGTCGCGGCGATCTGGCGATCCTGATCGGCGGTGCCGACGGGCTGGACCCGGCGCTGCGGGCGGGGGCGGATTTCAGTATCTCGTTCGGGGCCATGGTCTGGCCGCATATGCTGGTGCGGGTGATGCTGTGCGAACAGTTGTATCGCGCCGCCACAATTCTGGCCGGCGGACCCTATCACCGGGCGTGATCCAAAGGCCGCGCTGACGCGCGATTCGATTTTTTGGTTTGCCGGGGGCGGCCCGCGCGCGCCGCAGGTCAGGGCAGCGCCAAGATCCGCGTCTTATCGTTCCAGCCATCGACATTACAACGGGGCTGGATCTGCACCCTCGTGGTGCCATCCGGCAGGGCAATGCCCGTCAACGCGCGGGTAAAGGGCTGTTCGGCCTCATGCGGATGGGCCAGCACGCGTGTTCCCAACTCGTTGCCCTCGATGTCCAGTACCCGCCATCCGTCGGCATAATGCTCCCAACCGGTATCGGGATGGGACAGGGTGACGTCAAAACGCCAGAGATTGCCGTTGCGTTGGCCCGTCGCGTTTTCGATCACCGGCGGATCGGCAGCGGCCGGGGCCGAGGCGGCGAGCAGGAAGAGCAGGGCAAGCTGTTTCATCGGCGCAGCCTATCGTCTGTTTTCAAGCAATACGATCACGAGTCGGTGTCCGGAGGCACCCGCAGCATGATTTTGCGTGAATGCGAGTGGAATTCACGACGGTACAGCATCGCGACGGTCAGGGCAGCGGCAATCGCCAGTGCTGCCGGTCCCAGCAGCCAGGCCATTGCGGCCAGTGCAAAATAGGTTGATCGCATCGCCCGGTTGAAGCTGCGCGCGGCGGTGATGCTGATGTCTGCGGCCTGTGTCGCGCGGGGATAGGCCAGGGGCGATGTGCAGTCGTTGGGCACCGCCGCCATCAAGACTGCACAATAACCGAACAGCCGGTGCGCCCAGACAAATTTCAGAAAGGCGTTGGCCAGCAGCACCAGCACCACCAGGATCTTGATCTCCCAGACGATGGTCGGTGCATTGCCCTGGGTCAGGTCGGTGACCAGGCCCGCCACCTGTTCGGTGTTGCCCGCCGCCGCCAGCCCGCCGCCGATGGCGATCATCGTCGCAGAGGCAAAAAAGGTCGTGCCCTGACGCAGGCTGCCGATCAGCTGCGCGTCGAACACGCGCGGTTCGCGCAGCACCATGTGTTTCATCCAGTCGCGTCTGAACGCCGCCATCAGAATCGAAACCGAGGGGCGGTTCGCGGGTGGGTTTTCGATCCGCCAGCCGATCAGCCATGCGCCGCCCAGCAGCAGGGCGATAGCGGCAAAATCCAGCGGTGAGAACAGGGTCAGGGTTTGATGCAACGTCATTGCGCGACAGTAGGGGGGATGAAAGGGGCTTGCTAGGGGCGTAAATTGGTCATATTAATTTACCAAAACTGGAGAGACGCCATGGAAATGCCAGCCCCGGACGCCAGGATCCTGGCCCGCAAATCGCGGGTTGTAGAGCGCCTGCAACAGGTATTGCCTCACAACGCGGTGATCCACGAATTGTCCGAAACCCGCGCTTATGAATGCGATGCGCTGACCGCCTATCGCTGCGCGCCGATGGTGGCGGTGCTGCCCGCGAACACACAGGAGGTTTCCGAGGTCTTGCGGATCTGTCACCAAGAGGGCGTTCCGGTGGTGCCGCGCGGTTCGGGAACGTCCCTGGCTGGCGGAGCGCTGCCGACGGCGGATTGCGTGATCCTGGGCGTGGCCCGGATGAATGCGGTGCTGCAAACCGACTATGACAACCGGATCATCCGGGTGCAGGCCGGGCGCACCAACCTGTCGGTGACCGGCGCGGTTCAAGCCGAGGATTTCTTTTATGCGCCCGATCCGTCGAGCCAGCTGGCCTGTGCTATCGCCGGAAATATCGCGATGAACTCGGGCGGGGCGCATTGTCTGAAATACGGGGTGACCACCAACAACCTGTTGGGCGTGACGATGGTGATGATGGACGGCAGCGTGGTCGAGATCGGCGGCGCGCATCTGGACGCCGGCGGGTTGGATCTTTTGGGGCTGATTTGCGGATCCGAAGGGCAGTTGGGCGTGGTGACCGAAGCCACGCTGCGTATCCTGCGCAAACCCGAGGGCGCGCGGCCGGTGCTGATGGGGTTTGACGATACCGAGGTCGCCGGGGCCTGTGTCAGCGACATCATCCGGGCCGGGGTGCTGCCGGTGGCGATCGAATTCATGGACCGGCTGTGCATCCGCACCAGCGACACCTTCGCCAATGCCGGTTACCCGGATTGCGAGGCTTTGCTGATCGTCGAGGTCGAAGGCTCGGAGGCCGAAATCGATGCGCAACTGGCGCGCATTATCGAGATTGCGCGCCGCCACAACCCGGTCGAACTGCGCGAAAGCAAATCGCCCGAGGAAAGTGCCAAGATCTGGCTGGGCCGCAAGAGCGCCTTTGGCGCCATCGGTCAGATCAACGATTACATGTGCCTGGACGGGACCATCCCGGTGTCCGAATTGCCTCTGGTGCTGCGCCGGATCGGCGAATTGGGGCGCGAATACGGGCTGGATGTGGGCAATGTGTTTCATGCCGGGGATGGCAATATGCACCCGCTGATCCTTTTCGACGCCAACAAATCCGGCGATCTGGAGAAATGCGAGGCGTTGGGTGCCGAGATCCTGAAACTCTGTGTCGATGTGGGCGGGTGCCTGACCGGGGAACATGGGGTCGGGATCGAGAAACGCGATCTGATGTGGCACCAGTTCTCGCGCCCGGATCTGGAGGCGCAGATGGCGGTAAAGGATGTGTTCGACCCGGCGTGGTTGTTGAACCCGGCCAAGGTGTTTCCGTTGGAGGCGTCGCAACCGCGCAGACAGGCGGCAGTTGCGGCGCAATAGGGGAGGGGGCCAGCCCCCTCTTGGCCTGCGGCCAATTCACCCCCGGAGTATTTGAGGCAAGAGGAAGATGAAAACAGCGCGAGACGAGGACGAACTGGCTGAAACGGTGGCTGCGGCCTGTGGTCCGCTGGCCATATGCGGTGGCGCAACGCGCGGTGTCGATTTGCCCGGCGAAGTGTTGTCGACCGGCGGGCTGCGCGGAGTCGCGCTGTACGAGCCGGGGGCGCTGACGCTGGTCGTCGCGGCGGGAACGCCGGTGGCCGAAATCGAGACGCTGTTGGCGGCGCAGAATCAGCAGCTGGCGTTTGAGCCGATGGATCATCGCCCCCTGCTGGGCACCACCGGCGAGCCGACTATCGGCGGGGTGGTGGCGGCCAACCTGTCGGGGCCGCGGCGGATTCAGGCCGGGGCCTGCCGCGATTTCCTGTTGGGAGTGCGCTATGTCGACGGGGGCGGCACCGTGATCAAGAACGGCGGGCGGGTGATGAAGAACGTCACCGGCTATGATCTGGTCAAGCTGATGGCGGGCAGTTGGGGCACGTTGGGGGTGTTGACGCAGGTATCGCTGAAAGTGCTGCCCCGGCCCGAGACGCAGGCGACGTTGCGCCTGTCGGGCTGTGACATGAAACAGGCGGTTCGGGCAATGTCGGCGGCGCTGGGGTCGCCGTTCGAGGTTACCGCCGCGGCGTTCGATCCCGGGGTGGGCGAAGTGTTGGTGCGCATTGAGGGGTTCGCCGACTCGGTGTCTTATCGCGGGGGCCGGTTGGGTGAGCTGTTGGGCGCATTCGGTGGGGCCGCAGCACTTGTGCAGGCGGCAGAGTCGGCGGCGATCTGGCAACGGATCCGGGATGTCGCCCCGTTTGCGCATCAACCCGGCGACGTCTGGCGCCTGTCGGTCAGGCCGTCCGATGCCCCGGCGATTGCACAGCGCCTGAACGCCGAGGCGCTGTTGCTGGACTGGGGAGGCGGGCTGATCTGGGCGCGGGTGCCTGAGGGGACCGACTTGCGCGCGCGCGCCGGGCAATTTGACGGCCATGCAACATTGGTGCGTGCGGATGCCGCAACACGGGCGCGGTTGGGTATGTTTCACCCGCAATCGCCGCTGCTGGAAAAGATCAGCGCCGGTTTGCGGGCCCGGTTCGATCCGCGCGGCATCTTCAACACCGGGCTGATGAGCTCACTCCAGACGCAGGACGCCTAGGCCATGCAGACCACATTTACGCCGCAACAGTTGCAGGACCCCGCCATCGCCCGCAGCAACCAGATCCTGCGCTCCTGCGTGCATTGCGGGTTCTGCACCGCGACCTGCCCGACCTATCAGGTGCTGGGCGACGAATTGGACAGCCCGCGCGGCCGGATCTATCTGATCAAGGACATGCTTGAAAACAACCGGGTGCCGGATGAAAAAACCGTCAGGCATATCGACCGGTGCCTGTCCTGTCTGGCCTGCATGTCCACCTGTCCGTCGGGGGTGCATTACATGCATCTGGTGGATCATGCGCGGGAATATATCGAGAACCGGTACAAACGCCCGCTTGGCGACCGTGTGCTGCGCTGGCTGCTGGCGCGCATCCTGCCCTATCCGGCGCGGTTCCGACTGGCGTTGCTGGGCGCGAAACTGGGCCGTCCCTTTGCACGGCTGATGCCGGATCCCCGTCTGCGCGCGATGCTGGACATGGCGCCCAAAACCATTCCCCCGGTCAGCCGCAACGACGATCCGCAAAATTTTGCGCCCCAGGCGCCGAAACGGATGCGGGTGGCGCTGATGACCGGCTGTGCGCAAAAGGCGCTGAACACCGATATCAACGACGCCACCATCCGCATCCTGCGTCGGCACGGCTGCGAAGTGGTTGTGGCCCGCGGCGCGGGCTGTTGCGGGGCGCTGACCCATCATATGGGCAAGGCGGATGAAAGCCATGCCGCAGCGGCGAAAAACATCCGTGCCTGGGCGGCTGAAATGGACGGGCAGGGGCTGGACGCCATCGTCATCAACACCTCGGGCTGCGGCACCACGGTCAAGGATTACGGCCACATGTTACGTAATGACTCGCTGGCGGCGGATGCGGCGCGGGTGTCGGCCATCGCCATGGATATCAGCGAATTGCTGGTAAAGCTGGATCTGCCGCAGGGCACCGACAAGGGCACCACCGTCGCCTATCACGCCGCCTGTTCGCTGCAACATGGCCAGCAGATCAAGACCCACCCCAAGGCCCTGCTCAAACGCGCCGGTTTCACCGTGGTCGAACCCGCCGACAGCCACCTGTGCTGTGGCTCGGCCGGGACCTACAATCTGATGCAGCCGGAAATCTCGTCCCAGCTCAGGGCGCGCAAGCTGGACACGCTGAAAGCCACCGAACCCGACCTGATCGCCGCTGGAAATATCGGCTGCATGATGCAGATCGGCGCCGGTGCGGGGGTGCCCATCGTGCATACGGTCGAACTGCTCGACTGGGCCACCGGCGGGCCGAAACCGCCGGCCCTGTCGCGCGATTGGGCCCTCGCTCCCCAGATACCCAACCTCAGGTAGAGCCGCCCAGATAGATCTTGCGCCACGCCGCATTTTCGCCGCAAGACTGCACTAGGGGTGGGGTGGCATGGATTCGAGGTGAGGCCTGTGGTGTATCGGTTGATCTGTTTCGTTCTGGCCCTGTTGCCCGGTCTTGCGGTCGCACAGGATGCTGCGCTCAGGCCGCTGGACACCGCCGACGCGGGCCGTGACTGGCAGGCGGTGGGCCGGCTGGACATCGGCGGCAGCGGGTTTTGCACCGGCGCGCTGATTGCGCCCGATCTGGTGCTGACCGCCGCACATTGCCTGTTTGACCGTGGCTCGCAGGCCCGGATCGACCCGGAAACCATCGAATTCCTGGCCGGATGGCGCAACGGGCGTGCCTCGGCCTATCGTCAGGTGCGCCGCGCGGTGGTGCATCCGGACTATGACTTTGGCGATGCGGTCTCAGCCCGGCGGGTCAGCACCGATGTCGCCCTGCTGGAACTGCAACAACCGATTCGCAACACCACCGTGACACCGTTTGCCACCGCCGCCCGACCGCGCAAGGGCGATCGGGTCGGGGTGGTGTCCTATGCCAAGTCCCGCGCTGAAGCGCCGTCGCTGCAAGAGGTCTGCGCCGTGATGGCGCGCCAGGAGGGCGTGCTGGTGATGTCCTGCGATGTCGATCACGGTTCATCTGGCGCGCCGATCTTTTCCTTCGCCGATGGCCGCCCGCGCATCGTTTCGGTGGTTTCGGCCAAGGCCGAGGTCGAAGGCCAGCGCGTGGCCCTGGGCACCGCGCTTGACGAACCGCTGGCGCTGTTGCGCGCGCAGCTCGATGCGGGGGCCGGGTTCGCGCTGGCTCCGGCCCCGCGTGTGAACCGAATCACCATAGGCCAGCCACGCCGCGACACCGGGGCGAAATTCATCCGCCCCTGAACGGTCCCATCCGTGCCAGGGTGGTGCCCGTATATCGCCGTATTCCTCTGCCATGGCTTGTCCGCGATGCGACAACAGGGGGGCAGACGATGCACCTGACGGACCATTTATTCGGGAACTTCCAGCGGCGGTGGACAGCGCCATGGATCGTGGCCATGCTGGCGCTCTGCCTGCCCGGCATCGCCATGGCCGACACCACCGGGCTGGTGCGGCTGACCGACCGCGACGACCTGCTGGGATGGGAGGCGGTGGGCCGTCTGGACATCGGCGGCAGCGGCTATTGTACCGGTACGCTGATTGCGCCCGACCTTGTGCTGACGGCGGCGCATTGCGTCTATGACCGCAAGACGCATAACCTGCATCTGCCCGACACGCTGACCTTTCGCGCCGGGTTGCGCGATGGGGTATCCGTTGCCGACCGCAAGGTGGCCCAGATCGCCGCCGCGCCTGAATATGACCCCCGCGCGGTCCATAATGTCGGGCGCGTGCGCCACGACGTCGCCCTGTTGCGTCTGGTCGCTCCGATCACCAGCCGGGACGCCGACCCGTTTATCCTGTATCGCGGCCAAAGCGTCGGAACCCAGGTCAGCGTCACCTCCTATGGGCGGGGCCGGGACGAGGCCCTGTCGCGCCAGCGCCGGTGCAGTATCGTGGCACAGGCGGACGGGCTGATGGCCTTTGACTGCGATGTGACCTTTGGCTCGTCCGGCGCGCCGGTGTTTGTAAAGTCCGGTACGCGCGGGCGCATCGTTTCGGTGATCTCGGGCGGCGGCACCGTTGGCGGGCAGGAGGTTGCCCTGGGCATGGCCCTGCCCGAGGTGGTTGCCCGCCTGAAAACCCGGCTGCGCGCCGCCTTGCGCCCCACGACCGCGCGCATCCAGCGTCTGACAGTCGGCGGCAGGAACAGCTCGACCGGGGCCAGGTTCATCCGAAACTAGAGCGTCTATGTTCGACCGGTTTCATCCATTCGCCCTGCATGTTGAATACAATTCAACACACAACACCGGCCAGCGCGCAATCGGGGGACTTGAAACCACCACCTGCGCTGCCCATCTCTGAGGCATCGGAATGCCATAATGGGTTCCGGGACCAGAACCGCCCGTCCCTGTCGGAGGGCAACCGTACATCGCTCAAGCACGAGGATAACGACCTATGCGTACATATGACTTTGCACCGCTGCACCGCGCCACCGTTGGTTTCGACCAGATTGCCGATCTGATGGATCGCGTCATGACCAACGACGTCGGCCAGTCCACCTATCCCCCCTATAACATCGAAAAGACCGCGACAGATGCCTATCGCATCTCGATTGCCGTCGCTGGCTTTTCCGACAGCGACCTCAGCGTCGAGATCAAGGAAAACGCACTGGTTGTCTCCGGCCGCAAGGCCGACGAGGACACGGCCGAGCGTACCTTCCTGCACCGTGGCATCGCCACGCGCGCCTTTGAACGTCGCTTTCATCTGGCCGAACATGTCCGCGTCATCGGCGCCAGCCATTCTGACGGCATGCTGCACATCGACCTGCAGCGCGAAATCCCCGAAGCGCTGAAACCGCGCCGGATCGAGATCTCCGGATCCACCCCCGCGTCGGTGGAAACAGACGTGGTCGACGCCAAGGCCGTGAACTAGGGCGTCCGCGGTTCGCATGGCAACCGCTCCAACGTCTTTCGGGGTGGCCCCGAAAGGCTGATACCGCCAGACCAGACTTCCCTCGGAATGACGGTATGCCCCGCATCTGGTCAGACAGGTGCGGGGCTTTTCACACCCGTTTTAAGCGCGGACCCGCATCGACGTCAGATCCCGCACCGCGCCATAGCCGCGCAGACGGGCAGGCGGGCCGTCAAGCTCCAGATCTGGCAGGATGCGCGCCAGCGCCCCGAGCGCCTCTTCCAGCTCGATCCGCGCCAGCGCTTCACCCAGACAGCGATGCGGTCCGCCCCCGAACACCGGATGCAGGCGCGGATGATCCTGCCGGGTGATGTCAAACCGGTCCGGGGCGGCATAGACCGCCGGGTCGCGCAACGCCGTCAGCATCGAGCCCGCCACCAGAGTGCCCTGCGGGATCATCACGCCTTCGATCTCGCGCGGCTCGGTGGTGATCCGCGCCAGCGACCCGATGACGGGATCAAACCGCAGCCCCTCGGACGCCGCTGCCGCCGCCCAGGTTTGCGGCGCCTCGACCAACATCCGCCATTGTTCCGGGTGCTGCAACAAGTGCGACACCGTGGCGGTCAGCGCCCCGCGCGTGGTGTCCGACCCGGCCAGAACCACCCCGATCATCTGGGCGCGCACCTCGGTCTCCGACAACGGCCCGTCCTGGGTCCGTCTCAAATAGTCGGTGAGGAAATCCTCCTTCGGAGCCGTGCGGCGGTCCGCGATCAGACCCGCCACATAACGATCCAGATGCCGCATGTCGGTATCCGATGCCGCGCGCTCCTCGGGGCCGACAATGGACAGCCCGCGAACCGCCGAATAGACATGGGCCGCGAACATCGCGGTGTCCTCTTCCGGGGCGCCGACGATGGCCGCGATCACCTGTGCGGGCAGCGGCCCGGCGATCGCCTGGACAAAATCCACTGACCCGGCCCCGCGCAACGGCGCGATCATCGCCTCCGCCCGCGCCGCCACTTCGGGGCGCAGCTCGGCGATCACCTTGTGGGCAAAGGTACGCACCAGGGGTGCGCGGCGGTTGCGATGGGTCTGGCCATTGGCAAACAACAACGCATTCTGCACGAAATCGAACATCGGACCGCTGCTCACACCTGCCGCCCGCATCCCCTCCAGCTCGATCTGCCGGGTCCAGCGGTCGTCGTTGAACATCTCCATATGGGCCTGCGAAAACGCCGTGACGAACCCATAGCGATCCATCGCCAGCGGACCCCGGGCCCGTGCCGCCTGCATGAACTGATGATCGGTCTGCCCGGTCACATAGTCGGGAAAGCGTGGAATATCGCGCAATGTCAGCGGCATCTGTGTCCCTCGCGGCTGGGTTCCATGCGTCAACGGTACCGTGCTGACGCATGAAATCACCCCCCAACCCTACGTCAACGCGCCGCCAGACTTTGCGCCAGCCGCATCAGCTGCACCGCCTCACCACGATACCCATAGGCATCCGCGCCCTTGTGCGCATTGGCCAGCGCGATGGCATCGCCATAACCCCAGTCGCCCAGATATGTCCCGCCGCGCAGCAATTGCCCGAACCCGGCGATGGCGGCGGCAAACCCCGCCTCGGACTGCGCCGCACCCGCCGGGATCGCCTGTTCGATCAGCACGCTTTTATCTCCTCCCGGCACCTTGTACCGCAGCCGCAGAAACCCCAGCTCGTCGGCCGTACCGCCCACCGGGGCCGCCCCGTAGCGCAGCGAATCGCTCAGCTGCGCGGCCGAGCCCACCGGCGTGACTTCATACAGCGCCGTCACCGCGTGACCGGCTCCGATCTCGCCCGCATCCACCGCGTCATTGTTGAAATCCTCGCGCCGGAGAGCGCGGGTTTCATAGCCGATCAGCCGGTATTCGGCGATTACGGCGGGGTTGAACTCGACCTGGATCTTGACGTCATCGGCAATCGCAAACAGCGCCCCGGTCAATTGATCCACCAGCACTTTCTGCGCCTCGGCCAGGGTGTCAATATAGGCTGCCTGCCCATTGCCGTTCTGGGCCAGCGCCTGCATCGCCGCATCGTCCAGATTGCCCCGTCCGAACCCCAGCACGCTCAGGTAGGTGCCGCTGTCGCGCTGTTCGGCGATAAACGCCTTCAGCGCCGCGGGATCCGACAGGCCGACGTTGAAATCGCCATCGGTGGCCAGAATCACCCGGCTGACCTCGCCCTCCTCGGCCATCGCGGCGGCAGTGGCATAGGCCTGCTGCAACCCGGCCTGCCCGGCGGTCGACCCACCCGCGTCCAGCCGGTTCAGCGCTGCCAAAATCGTGGCACGCTCGCTGGCCGGGGTCGGTTCCAGCACCTGCCCCGCACTGCCCGCATAGGTTACGATGGCAACCTGATCCCGGTCGCGCAACTGCCCCAGCATCAGCGCAAAGGACTGCTTCAACAGCGGCAATTTGCCCGGCTGATCCATCGACCCGGAGGTGTCGATCAGAAACACCAGATTCAGCGGCGGGCGATCCGCCACCGCAGGCAGCGCGCCCTGAATGCCGATCTGCACCAGCTGCGTGCCGGCATTCCAGGGCGTCGGGCTGACCGACACCGTGGGCCGAAACGGC
This sequence comes from Sedimentitalea nanhaiensis DSM 24252, assembly GCF_000473225.1. Lineage (GTDB taxonomy): Bacteria > Pseudomonadota > Alphaproteobacteria > Rhodobacterales > Rhodobacteraceae > Sedimentitalea > Sedimentitalea nanhaiensis. The sequence continues at coordinate 1,933,604 of NZ_KI421509.1, read as the reverse complement.
GCATCACCGTCGGGCGCGGCGTAATCATAGGGGAAATAGTTCACCATCTCTTCGATCCGCACCATGTCCGGCTCAGGCAAGGCACCGTTCAACAGCGCATTGCGCACCACCGCATAAGACGCGGTATCCACATCTATGGAAAAGGTCGATACCGGGGTCTCGGCGGTGATATGCACCGGATTGCCCGGCGCATTGGCAAACCGTTCGCTGTCGGCCTCGGGCAGGGTAATGTCACGGCGGGGCATGGGCGGCGTGATCGTCGGCGCCGCCATGGGAGTGGCAACCGCGCCCGACATCGGTTGCGCTGCACGTTTGGCCAGCTGCGGGCGGGCCATGTTGTCCATGCCCTGCGCGGGCCTGTCTTGCTGCACCGCCATTTCGGCCTCGGCCAGATCCTCGACCGGCGCGGGTGCGGGGGTCAAAACGGGTCCGACCGGTGGCAGCACCATGTCGCGGATCGGGGTCAGCGTCACCAGAGCGACGGCAACAATGGCGGTGGTCGCGGTCAGTCCCCCGCGCGAGGTGAGTGTGGTCAACATCTGTCGTACTCCTGTCCAAAGGCCCGAACGTGGGCGATTGGAACTGGGACGCACCTGCGCGCCGCTTTCTTGGAGCCGGTCGAAATTTTTCTGCGCCAGCGCCAGATGCGTGGCACGGGTCTCGGCATCTGGCGCCGGCGCCCGCATCGCGGCCTTCAGATCGTCCAGATCGTCGCTCATGCCTGGTCCTCCTGCATCCGTATCGTTTTCAGGCGTTTCTTGGCCTCGAATATGCGCCAGCTGACCGTGCCTTCGGAAATGCCCAGCACTTCGGCGGCCTCACGATGCGGCATGTCATCCAGCACCAGCGCCAGCGTATCGCGCAGATCCTCGGGCAGCGCCGCCATCGCCGCGATCAGCCAGTCGACCTGTTCTGCGGTTTCGGTATCGGCGGCGCGGCGCGCGATCTCCCATCCGCCCCAGCCCTGCGCGGCGCGGGCGTGGCTGGCGGCACGACGGCGGCGGTCATGGGCCGCATTGACCGCCACCCGGTACAGCCATGTGGTAAACCGCGCCCGTCCGTCGAACCGCGCGATTTTCGAGGGCAAGGCGGCACAGATATCCTGGGTCAGGTCCTCGGCCTCGGCACGGCTGCCGGTCAGCCGGAACGCGAGCCCGAACAGCCCGTCATAGCGCCGCTCCAGCAGCACCGCAAAGGCCCTGCCATCCCCGGCCGCCGCCGCCCTCGCCAGGCTTTCGTCGCCTGTATCCATCCGCATCTCATACCCTGTGACGCGCGCCATCGGTCCATCCTTGGCGGGCAGCGCAAAAAACTTTGCCACCCTGATTCCACCGTGCGGCGGCTTAACCGGCCCGGTCCCTGCGTATGTACGCGGTATGTACAGGGTATGTACGCCTGCCATACCGGGGGTTTGCCCCGTAACCCTTGTTAACAAGACGTTTCACGCCCCACATGCGCCGCCGGAGGATTTTGGGTTAACCTTTCGGCAACATCGGGGCAAACGCAAACGGAGCGACCCAAGGGCCGCCCCGCCAGAATCCGCATCGCAGTCGGGTCAGACCGACATGCAGATGTATTTCATCTCCAGGTAATCCTCGATGCCGTGGTGGCTGCCTTCGCGGCCCAGGCCCGATTGCTTGACCCCGCCAAACGGGGCGACCTCGGTGCTGATGATGCCGGTGTTGACGCCGACGATGCCATATTCCAGCGCTTCGGCCACCTTGTAGACCCGGCTCAGATCCTTGGCATAGAAATACGCCGCCAGACCAAAGATCGTGTCATTGGCCATGGCGATCACCTCGTCCACATCGTCGAACCTGAACAGCGGTGCCAGCGGGCCGAATGTCTCTTCCTTGGCCACGGCCATGTCCTGGGTGACACCGGTCACGACAGTGGGCTCAAAGAACGTGCCGCCCAGTTCGTGTGCCTTGCCGCCGGTCAGAACCTCGCCGCCCTTGGCCGTGACGTCGCCCAGATGTTCCAGAACTTTTTCAACGGCTTCGCTGTTGATCAGCGGCCCGGTGGTCACGCCGTCGGCCAGCCCGTCGCCGACCTTCAGGTTTTCGACCGCCACCTTCAGCTTGGCGGCAAATGCGTCATAGACCCCGGCCTGCACATAGATCCGGTTGGCGCAGACACAGGTCTGGCCGTTGTTGCGGAACTTGCACAGCATCGCGCCTTCGACGGCGGCATCCAGATCGGCGTCGTCAAACACGATGAACGGGGCGTTGCCGCCCAGCTCCATGCTGCATTTCATGACGCTGTCGGCCGCCTGTTTCAGCAGGATCCGCCCGACTTCGGTCGATCCGGTAAAGGTCAGCTTGCGCACGGCGGGGTTCTCGCAGAATTCCTTACCGATGGCGCTGGCACTTGATGATGTGACCACGTTGAACACGCCCGCCGGGATACCGGCGCGATCCGCCAGCACGCCCATGACCAGCGCGGACAGCGGCGTTTCCTTGGCCGGACGCGCCACAAAGGCACAGCCCGCAGCCAGCGCCGGGGCCGCCTTGCGGGTGATCATCGCATTGGGAAAGTTCCATGGCGTGATCGACGCGGCCACGCCAATCGGTTGTTTCAAAACGGTAATTCTCTTGTCGCGCTGATGGCCGGGGATGGTTTCGCCATAGATCCGCTTGGCCTCTTCGCCAAAGAATTCGATGAACGACGCGCCATAGGCGATCTCGCCCACGGCTTCGGTCAGCGGCTTGCCCTGTTCGGCGGTCAGGATGGTGCCCAGGTCCTGCGCGTTCGCCATCATCAGGTCAAAGAACTTGCGCATGATGCCCGCGCGTTCCTTGCCGGTCATCGCGGCCCATTCCTTTTGCGCCATTTCCGCCTGTGCGATGGCATCTGCAACCTGTGCGCGGCTGAGGTCGGCCACCTCGGCGATCACGTCGCCCCGCGCCGGGTTGGTCACGGAAAAGGTGCCGTTGTCGCCATCGACCCATTGGCCACCGATATAGGCCTTGGTGGCCAGCAGGTCCGGGTCATTAAGCAGTGATTTGAGGTCAGTTGTCGCATCCAGCATGGGGAATTCCTCCGGCAAAAAATCTACTCGCGCAGCCAAACCAGTTGGGGCAGGGTTTGTCTACAGCGGTTTGCGCTTATCCAGGTCACAGCCTATCGAAGTTTACGTTCGAAGATTGCGAAAGGTACCAGATCCCGGTGCTGCTGAAACCCAGACCGCTATGGGCTACTTTCAAGGGAGATCCAATGGAACTTGACGATGCATATGCCAATGCGTCCCATATCAAAGGGGCCGAGGGCTATCCGCCGCGCTGGCAGGCCAAGGCCAAGGCGTTTCGCGACGGGCTGGGTGGGCGCGCCGAACTGGGGCTGCCCTATGGGGACAGTCCGCGTCAGGCATTTGACGTTTTTCGCCCGCAGAATGCGGCAAAAGGCACGGTGGTGTTCATTCATGGCGGCTTCTGGCGGGCTTTCGACGGCAGCGCGTGGTCGCATCTGGCGGCGGGGCCGTTGGCGCGGGGATGGGCGGTGGCAATGCCGTCCTATGACCTGTGTCCACAGGTTTCGATTGCCGATATCACCCGTCAGATCGCAGTTGCCGTCCGATCAGTGGCGGCCCGTACCGAGGGTCCGATTGCGATCACCGGTCATTCGGCTGGCGGACACCTCGGTGCGCGGATGCTGGACCGCTGCCTGATTCCGGATGCGGTCGGCCAAAGGATTTCTGCCGTGGTCCCGGTGTCGCCGCTTTCCGATCTGCGTCCGCTGCTGAAAACCACGATGAACGAGGATTTCAAGCTGACCGAGCAGGCCGCCATTGATGAAAGCCCTCTGTTCATGACCGACCGCCGGAAGGTTCCGGTCACGGTTTGGGTTGGGGCCGATGAACGCCCGGCCTTTCTGGATCAGGCTCGCTGGCTGGCCGAAAAATGGCATGCGGATCATGTCATTGCCCCGGGCAAGCACCATTTCGACGTGATCGACGCGATGGAAGATGCGCAAAGCGACCTTGTGTGTCGCTTGACGGCTTGACCTGTGCGTGCCGTCGGGGCAAACCGGCCTCACCCTCGGCGATGGCGTCGCCGCACGGTCCGTATTTCCCTACCGTCCTGAACGCCGGGACCTTTCTGCAAAGGAGGGTCGATTATGACCACACGCCCTGACATGTACCGCTTTCACAACGGCGAAAAGGCGGCATTGCCATTTGCCGTTTCCGAATACCAGGACCGCCTCGAAGAGTTGCGCGAACGGATGGAGACCGCAGGGGTCAGCGCCGCAGTCTTCACTTCGATGCACAATATCGCCTATTATTCGGGGTTTCTGTACTGTGCCTTTGGCCGCCCCTATGGGCTGGTGGTCACCGAAACCGATTGCGTGACGATCAGCGCGGGCATCGACGCCGGTCAGCCCTGGCGGCGCAGCTTTTGCGACAGCATCACCTATACCGACTGGCAACGCGACAACTATTGGCGCGCGGTAGCTTCGGTCACGGGCACCGGCGGCATAATCGGCTATGAGGGCGACCACCTGACCCTGATGCAGCGCGACAAGCTTGAGGATTTCCTGCAACCGCTGACCCTCGTGGATCTGTTTGAAACCACGATGCGCCAGCGTATGCACAAATCCGATGCCGAGATTGCCTTGATCCGACACGGCGCACAGGTGGCCGATGTGGGCGGCTATGCGATCCGCGATGCCATCAGGCCGGGCGTGCGCGAAATCGACGTGGCGATGGCGGGGCGCGATGCGATGGAGGCCGAAATCGCCAAGCGTTTCCCCGATGCCGAGTACCGCGACACCTGGGTGTGGTTTCAGTCGGGCCTGAACACGGACGGCGCACATAACCCTGTCACCGGGCGGGTTCTGGAGCGCGGCGATATATTGTCGCTGAACACCTTTCCAATGATCTCGGGCTATTACACCGCGCTGGAACGTACTCTGTTTGTCGAATCCGTCGATGCCGCCAGCCTGAAAATCTGGCAGGCCAATGTGGCGGCGCATGAATATGGCATGTCGCTGCTGAAACCGGGCATCAGCTGCGCGGATATCACCCATCAGATCAATGCCTTCTTTGCCGAACGGGATTTGCTGCAATACCGCACCTTTGGCTATGGGCATTCCTTTGGCGTGCTGTCGCATTATTATGGCCGCGAAGCGGGGCTTGAGCTGCGCGAAGATATTGACACGGTGCTGGAACCTGGCATGGTCATCAGCATGGAACCGATGCTGACCATTGCTCAGGGTCAGCCCGGCGCAGGCGGGTATCGCGAACATGATATCCTTGTGATCACCGAGGACGGAAACGAGAATATCACTGGCTATCCGTATGGGCCGGACTTCAACGTGATCGGCTGATCGGAACGACCGGCCAAAACTCTGCGCGGTCCTGCCAAAAGGCCAGGTCGCGCGGGGCTTTCCCTGTTGAATGCGCTCTTTCCTTTCACCGGGTGTTTTGCGACACTTTCTCCAGGCTCGGCACGACCCGCGATGTGACAGGTGCAGAACGGTGGGGTTTGGGCCGGGTATTGAGAAAAGGAAAGAGTGATGGCGGATTTTGACGCGCTGGTGCGCGACTCGCAGGCCCAGGTGGCCAAATCGCAGGCTGAAATTCAGGCCATGACCAGCCGGATCGAGACAGCGCGGGCAAAGATAGACGCCGGCGAAAACGCGGATATCGACATCGAAAACGCGACGCTTGAAGACGTTCATGCCCATACCGAGGTGATGAATGCCAATATCGCCGAGCTGATCATGGGGCTGGACGATGTGACCAGCGCATTCTCCAAGGATTTCGACGAGATGCGCAGCAAGACCGGCTGGGAAAGCTTTGTCGGTCTTTTCAGCAAGGGCAAATCGGATTCGTTGCGCCAGGAACGCATGCGTACAGCCAATATCGACGACAAGCTGCAAGATCTGATCGCCAAGTCCGACGTGATCGTCACGCTGTTGCAAGGCCAGTTGACAGTGCTGAACGAGCAAAAGGAAAAGGTGGAAGAGAACCTGACCGGCACGCTGGACGAACGCGAGGTCACTGTTGGCGAACTCGAAACCGTGCGCGCCGGGATTCTGGAAATGGATCCGGAAATCATCAAGATTGAAAACCGTATCAGCGTCGAACAGGACGCCGCCGCACGCACCAAGCTGGAAACCGAGCTGGCCGAGATGAACACCCGCTACAACGAACTGGTGCGGGATGAACAGGTAAAGCTGGCCAAAAGCCAGACGTTGGAACGCTATATCGAAAAGGGCAAGACCTGGGTCGACAGCCTGCAGAATCAGGCGGCGACGCAGATGGTGCTGATCAACAAGCTGGAAACCGATACCCGCCAGCGGGTGGTGCTGTATGACGCGCTGTCCAAATCGCTGAAAACGGCGCAGCAGCAGGATGTGGCGCACCGGATCAACGAGATCGGGGTCAAGACGGACCAGGAAGCGCAGACCGCGATGGCCGCCATCGGCACCGCGACCAACCAGAAGATGGCCGACATGATGGAAAGCCACGAAGACCACATGGTCTTTGCACGCGATGTGTTGCAGGCCAAGGCCAAGGCGGATGAACGCTTTGCCCGCCGGTTCGCGGCGATTGTCGAAAAGCACGACAAGAACATCTACGGAGCCTGACCATGCGGCATATGACCTTCTGGGGCGGGGGCGCGTGATGCAGGAAATCGACCCTGCAAGCGACCATGCCGGCCTGGCCGATACCTTTATGTCGCGGCGATATTTCCGCAAGTTCGAAACGATCACCGCGCATCTGCTGCGGGTTGCGGCGGTGATGCAGGCGGACGGCGCGCTGTCCAAAGCCGAAGCCAGGGTGCTGACCCGCTATCTGATGGCGCTGACCTTCACCTTTCGCGCCCTGTCGATGAAATATCTGTTGGCCGGGCGCGACACCGGGCGGTTTTTCGGCTCACTCGCGATGGATACCAGGGACAGTGGCTTTCCGGTGGCCGCCGAGCTGATGACAATGGCAAACGATGCGCAGCAAGCGGCGGTTCATCTGGCCAACATGCCGTCCGAAGAGGCCCTGAAAGATGATATGGTGCGCACCATTATCGGCGCGCGCGAGGTGCCGACCAGGCTGCAATTCGCCTTGTCTCAGCGGTATTATTATCAGGAACTGTCCCGAGGTCAGCTGTTTTGGGCGCGCAACGATCCGGACTGTCAATGGATCGGCGACGCCGAGGCGGGGCGACGCCGTTTCCTGTTGCACTGGGCGGTCTATGACAGCCAGGTGAACCTGCCGGTGGTCTATCTGATGGAACTCGAAGATGGCGGGCGCACCGCGCTGCCCAAGGACCAGAACCGCTGGCCCGAGGTTCAGGCACATCTGATGGCACAAAGTCTGGGTGCGCTGAAACTGGTGACCATTGCGCGCGGATTTGACGAAGATTTTGACGACCTGCACCCCAAAAGGTTGCGCCGCTTCCATCTGGGTCCGATGTATTCCAACGCCTATACCCATCAGTCCGGCCCCCTGCGCGATGTTCTCGCCGACGCGGCGTCGCCCGAGGGGCAGGATTGGGCCCTGGCCTGGACCGACGAGGTGCTCGAAAGCGAACGCGAGATCGAAACCCGCGCTGGCTGGTTTTCGACGGTCGAGCGTCAGGTGTTTGCGCTGGATCCGTTTTCGGGGCGCGGGGTCGATACCGGTGCAACCCGGACACAACGCGCCATTATTCTGCCGCAACGCCCTTATCAGGTGCTGGCCGAACGCGATCCGCCGGGCTTTGCGGACGTGCGCAAGTTTGTCGTCAGCGACTCGGGGCAGGTGCTGCGCTACTGACCGTCTGGTGCAAGCCGCCAACAACAACAGGAAATTGAAGGTTGCCGCCATGACGCTTACCGCCGACCAGATGGAATTGCGCGAAGACGATATCCGAAAGCATTATCCCGCCGCCGAAGCCATGCTGGGCGGGTTTGATCATACACCGCGCATTGCCACCGCGCTGGCAGCCGCACCAGCGACCGATCGGTCCGCCGGGCTGGGCACCCGTCGGCGGTTCCGTTCGACCACGCCGGGATTGGCGACCCGCAGCACTGCCCGCCCCGAGGGTGTTCATCTGATCGAGCGTATCCGATCCTGTGATGGCGGCGATGTGCTGACCTCGCCGCAACAGGCGGTTTCGATGCAGGCCCTGCGCCGCGCATTGGCCATTGCGTTGGCCATGGCCGGGAATTTCGCGCAGGCGACCGCCTTGTCCGACTTTAAACGCGCCAATCTGACCGGCGATCTGCCCACCGCCCGCAAGACCGAGTTTTCCGAACTGCTGGCGGCCGAGGCGCTGATTTCGCTGCACGTCTTTGCCAATGCGCTGGCTTATCTTCTTTCGACGCATCAGTCCGAAACCACCGTCGATGTCGGCGAGGTGCAGGAGCTGCTGACGGACAATGCTCAGCTGGCTCTGCACGGCACCCTGTGGGAGCTGGACCAGAATCTGGCCAGCCACGCAACGGATGATCCCCGGCTGGTCGCCGCCCTCGGCGCCCATGCGGAACAGGTGATGGAAAAGGCTGCACTGCGGGCACAAAGCGCGCCGTATCTGGCATCGTTCATTGCCTCCGCTTGGCACATCGCGGCGGACGATCTGACCATTCGCGGCTTTGCCCCGGCCAGCAAGGCCCGGTCGAGCACGCTGACCATGACGTTCAAGAAACCGAACGAAGTCGTGGGCAATCATATCGCCAAATATCAGGCCATGAAGCTGGCCAAGATGCTGATGGCCTATGATTTCGAGCGCCGCCTGAACCCGTTTGCCGAACTTGGCGGGTTCATCTTTACCTTTATGGGCGATGGCAAACCGGGGACGGGCAAGACGACGCTGATCCAGATGATGGCGGGGCTGATCAACGACTATTGCCTGAATGTCGGCTATCCGTTCCGCTATCAGAACTTCAGCACGGACAATATCGACAGCTATCAAGGCAAGTCGGGCCAGAACGCCAAGGCGTTTGTGAACACCATTCTCGACCCCGCCGCGATCGGGTTCGGCACCATCGACGATATCGACACGCTGGCGGGCAAGCGCGGCGATCGCCAATCCAGCGCGGGCCAGTTGGAAATCACCGCCGTGCTGATGGAAAGCTTTGCCGGTGCAAACACCATGGTGCGTGGCAACTGCACTTTTGGAATGTTCTCGAACTATCCGGAAAACGTCGATGACGCGCTGCGGCAACGCGCCGGGGCGCGGTTTCTGGTCGATGGGCCACAGTCGCGCGAGGATTACATCGATATTCTGCATCTGCTGATGGGGCGCAACCATGACATTCCGCTGGGAGCGCACGATGCCTATGCCGCGCAGGAAATCAAAAAGGCCGTTTCCGCCAGTTTCGCAAGCCACAATCGTCCGCACGAGTCGGGGCTGGTACAGGTGTTTGACCGCGTTCAAGGACAGATCGGAGACCTGGACACGATTGCCAAGCTGGGTACCTATCTGAAAGCGATCCAGCAGGCCGATGAGCGCTTTACCGGGCGTGCGATCAAGAACATCACCGACGCGGTCAAGGTGCGCGCAATGGATTTTGAACTGCCGGATGAGTGGATGGACGACCCGGAACTTTTCCTGTTCCGCGACTATGACACCAAGAAAGCGATGATCGAAGATCTGAGGGTGCCGATCACCACCGACATGGTATTGCAGGAAATCAACCGCTATGCGGACAGCGAGTTCCGTTATGCCGACAAGTCGGACGAGGTCGCGATTGAAACCGCCGTGCGGGACATGACCCGGATGGAAGAAGCCAAGCGGCGTTATCTGGCGGCCAAGGGGGATGACAGCAGTTCGACTTAGAACTCGATCACCAATCGCTGCCTGAAAATCAGGGATTTCAACGCGATGCCAGATATTTCAGGGGACAGTCAAAACCGTTAGCCGTGCAAGGCCGCGACGGTTTTCAGTTGTAAGAACCCCTACAGCGCCTCGCCCCCTTTTCCCCGGCCATGCCCGGATTTTCCAATCCCGCCAAATGGCAATTCGACCCCGCCGTCCGCGCCGTAGTTGTTGAAGAACACGCGGCCCGTCCGCAATGCCCGCGCCAGGCGCATCTGCCGGACACCGTCGCGGGTCCAGATGCTGGCAACCAGACCGTAGTCGGTGCCATTGGCGATGGCGTCCTGTTCGGTGTCAAATGGGATCATCGCCTGTACCGGACCAAAGATTTCATCACGCGCCAGCGGGTAATCCGGGGGAATATCGGCAAACAGCACCGGGGTTGTATTGGCCCCTATGTTGCGATGGTCAGATCTGCGCCCCACTCTGCATAGGCTGCCGCCATCCGCTCGTGTACCGTGTCATAAACGCGGCCCTGCACCAGAATACGGGAACTGGCCGAACAGGTCTGCCCGGCCTTCTGAATCGCGGCATTGACCGGAAACGGCAGGGCGGCCCCGATATCCGCAGCGTGCGATATGGCAGATTTCGCTGCCATCGGGCGGGTCGATCAACGGCAGGGTTCGCTGATTCTCCTCTGGCACCCATGTGCCACCGATCAGACAGAGCGTGGGATCGAATCAGAGAGGATCAGACATGAGATTGGCGCCGTTGCAGGGCCTCCAGATCGGGCAGTTGCGGTGCCGCTGCGATCAGGGTTTGCGTATATGGGTGCTGTGGGTTGGTGAAGACGTCTGCGGTCTCGCCGGCCTCGACGATCTGCCCGGCCTGCATCACCAGTACACGATCCGTCACAGTGCGCACGACGCTCAGGTCGTGACTGATGAACAGATAGGTCAGATCGTAGGCCGTGCAGAGTTCGGCCATCAGGTCCAGGATCTGTGCGCGCACCGAAACATCCAGCGCGCTGACGGCCTCGTCAAACAGGATCAGGTCGGGCCGGGTGATCAACGCGCGGGCGATGGCGATGCGCTGACGCTGGCCGCCCGAGAATTCGTGTATGTACTTCTGCGCGTCTTGCGGCCGCAGGCCGACAGCGGTCAGGGCCTCGGCGATGGCGTCCTGTCGCGCCGTGCCCGTGGGCGGGGAGACGAGCAAATGAAACGGTTCGGTGATCAATCGGTCGACCCGGTGACGCGGATTGAAGCTGCCAAACGGATCCTGAAACACCACCTGCATCTTGCGGCGCACGGCAAGGTTGGGCTTGTGGCCGGTAAATACCGGTTGGCCATCCAGCAGGATCTGACCGTGCTGGATGTTTTCGAGCCCCAGAATGGCGCGCGTCAGAGTGGATTTTCCGCACCCGGATTCGCCGACCAGCCCCAGCCGTTCGCCCCGGTTCAGGGTAAAGGACACGTCGTTCACCGCACGGAAATAGCCGGGGTCGCCGAACAGGCGGGTGCGCGACAGCCGATAGTCGCGATGGACATTCTGCACCTGCAGCAGTGGCACCGGGGCGGGGGGTGGTGGCAGGCTGACCTGATGGCCCGAGGCGGCAAACAGCATCCGGGTATAGGGGTGTTGCATGTTGACCAGCAAGTCCGCTGTCGGTCCCTGTTCGACCACCTCGCCGTTGCGCATCACCACGATCCGGTCGGCCATGTCGGCCACCACAGCCAGATCGTGGGTGATCATCAACAAACCCATGCCATAGTCCGCTACCAGCCCCTTGAGCAGGTCAAGGATCTGCGCCTGCGTGGTGACATCCAGGGCGGTGGTGGGTTCGTCCGCGATCAGCAATTTCGGACGCAGGGCGATGGCCATGGCGATAACGACCCGCTGGCGCTGGCCACCCGACAACTCGTGCGGATAGCGCGACAGCGGGAAACGGTCGGCGGGCAGACCGACCCGGTCCAGCATCTCGCGCGCGCGATCCAGTGCCTTTGCGGGCGTCATCGCCTTGTGGACGAGAATGGTTTCAGCCACCTGATCGCCGATGGTCTTGACCGGGTTGAGCGCAGTCATCGGCTCCTGAAACACCATGCCGACACGCTGACCGCGGATGGCGCACATACCCGGTTCCGGCGTTTTCAGGATATCGGTGCCGTCCAGATCGATCCGGCCCCGCGTGCTGGCGCTGTCGGGCAACAGACCCATCACGGCCAGCGCGGTCATGGATTTTCCGGACCCGCTTTCGCCGGTGACAGCGACGATTTCGCCGGGGGCAACCGACAGGGAAACATCCGCCAGAATGTCGAACCGGTGAATCGACAGGGACAGGTTTTCTATGCTCAGCAGGCTCATGTGCGGCTGATCCGCAAACGGGGATCCAGATAATCGCGCAGACCGTCGCCCATCAGGTTCAGCCCCAGAACCGTCAGGATAATCGCGATTCCGGGGATCAGTGCCAGATGCGGCGCAAAGCTGACCATGGTTTGTGCATCTGCCAGCATCCGCCCCCAACTGGGCGTCGGAGGTTGTGCGCCCAGCCCGACATAGGACAGGCCCGCTTCGGCCAGAATGCCAAGACTGAACTGGATCGTGCCCTGTACGATCAGCAGGTTGGTGACATTGGGCAGGATGTGTTCAAGCGAGATCCGCGCGCCGGATTTTCCGCAAACGCGCGCGGCGAGGATAAAGTCGCGTTCCCACAGCGACAGCGCGGCACTGCGGCTGATGCGGGCAAAAACCGGGATGTTGAAGATGCCGATGGCGATGATCGCGTTCACCGCGCCGGCCCCAAACACGGCGGTGATCAGGATGGCGATGACCAGGCTGGGAAAGGCAAAGACCAGGTCGTTGCCGCGCATGATCACTTCGTCCAGCCACGACCCTTTGCGCGCCGCTGCGGTCAGGCCCAGGGGCACGCCCAGCACCATGCCGATGCCGACAGCCACCAGCGCCACGGCGATCGAGGTGCGCGCGCCGACCATGATCATGCTGAAGATGTCGCGCCCGAAATGGTCGGTGCCAAACCAATGGGCAGGGCCGGGCAATTGAAGTTTCGCCGGGATGTCCATGACCGTGTGGTCATAGGGCGTCCAGACAAAGGACAGCAGGGCGGCGCACACCACCAGCGAGGACAGCGCGATGCCGATGATCAGACTGCGGTTCATGTGCGGGTTCTCAGGCGGGGATCAACCAGCGCATAGGCCAGATCGACGAGAAAATTCACCAGTATGACCGAGAAGACCAGCAGCATCACGACGCTTTCCACCACGATCAGATCGCGCGAGCTGATCGACTGGAACACCAGTCGGCCAAGGCCGGGCAGATAGAACACCTGTTCGATGATGATGGATCCCGCCAGCAGGAACGAGAATTGCAATCCGATGATAGTCAGTACTGGAATCAAGGCGTTACGGACTCCGTGTTGCCACAGGGCCTGACGACGGCTGAGACCCTTGGCGCGGGCGGTGCGCATGAAATCTTCGCCCAGAATGTCCAGCAGGGACGAGCGCATGACGCGGGCCAGGATTGCCGCCTGTGGCAGCGCCAGTGAGATTGCAGGCAGGGTGAGCGAGCGTATCCCGGCCCAGAAGCCGGCGTCCCAGCCGACGAATCCACCGGCGTTGAACCAGCGCAGGTTGATGGCAAAAATCAGCACCAGCATCATCGCGAACCAGAAGTTCGGAACGGCCACCCCCAGCTGCGTGGCCCCCATCACGGCCACGTCGCCGGGTTTGCCACGCCGCGACGCGGCATAGATGCCAGCTGGAAAAGCGATTGCTGTAGAGAGGGTTAGCGCAAAAAGCGCCAGAGGCAGAGAGACCCAAAGCCGATCCCCGATCATCCCCGCCACCGGGGTACGATAGGTATAGGAGGTGCCGAAATCGCCGCGCAACATGCCGCCTACCCAGTCCAGGTATCGCTGCCATTTGGGCACATCCAACCCCAGTTCAGTGCGCAGCGCGGCCACGGTGTCGGGTTGGGCGTTGATGCCCAGCATAAAGCTGGCGGGATCGCCGGGGGCGACCTCGATCACCAGAAAAATGACCAGCGAGGCAACCGCGAGGCTGATCAACAGAGAGGTGAGACGTTTGAGGGAATAGCGCAACATTGCGGTCACGTTAGGGCGGTGGTGGCCCATGGTCCAGAGGCAAAAGGCAGGGTATGGCTGGCGTACAGAGCATGTACATACGGCGTACATACGCGGGGGGCTACAGCGGCGGAGCTAGGGATCGGTCGGTGCGCGCGCATAATCCTGATCGCTGACGTGTTCCAGCCAGTCCGCCGCCCGTCCGTCCTGCATTTCCTGCATCGCCAGATGCACCATGCCGGTGTCTGCCGTGGCACCGTGCCAGTGTTCTTCGCCGGGTGGAATCCAGACGGTGTCTCCGGGGCGGATGACGCGCGGCGCGGCGGCGCGCAGACCGACCAGACCGAGACCAGAAACAACATGCAGGGTCTGTCCCAGCGGATGGCTGTGCCAAGCGGTGCGCGCGCCGGGTTCAAACGTGACACGCAGGGCGGCGATGCGGGCCGGGTCGGGTGCCTGGATGATCGGGTCCTGCCAGACGGTGCCGGTGAACCAGTCGGCGCTGGCCTGCTTGGTGGGCCGACTGCCCGCTGTCATGATGTCCATGGTGCTCTCTCTTGTGTCCGGCTGTGGCGGCAGGGCCCGGTTGGTGGGCCCTGCCGATGGGGTCAGTTGGCCCAGCTGACGCCGGTCAGATCGATCGCGGCGGTTGGTGCGTTGGTCCACAGCCCCTGGACCCCGGCCTTGGCGACGGTTGGCCAGGCCAGTTGGAAAAGATAGGCATTGACGTAATCCTCGGCGATGACGGTCTGGGCCTGTCCCAGCAGTTCGGTACGCTCGTCCGGGTCCGTGGTGCGGTTCAGCGTCGCCATCAGATCCTGGAACGCGGCATTGTCGTACTGGAAGTAATAGTCGGGCCGGGCATAGATGCCGATATCCATCGGTTCGGTATGGCTGACGATGGTCAGGCCAAAGTTCTTGCCGCGAAACACGGTTTCAAGCCATTGCGCCCATTCCACGTTGACGATCTCGGCGGTGATGCCGACCTGCGCCAGTTGCGAGGCGATGATCTCGCCGCCGCGCCGCGCATAGGACGGCGGCGGCAGGTGCAGGGTGGTTTCGAACCCGTCGGCAAACCCGGCTTCGGCCAGCAGCGCCCTGGATTTTTCGGGGTCATAGGCAGAGATGCCGGTCCGATCGACATAGGCCGGGTGATGCGGCGCAAAATGGGTACCGATGGGGGTGCCATAGCCAAACATCGCGCCGTCGATGATGGCCTGACGGTCGATGGCATGGGCCACGGCCTCGCGTACACGGATGTCGTCAAACGGCGGTTGCTTGTTGTTGATGCCGAGGATCGTCTCGCCTTCGCTGGTGCCCTTCAGCACCTGGAACCGAGGGTCGGCCTCAAACTGCGGCAGGTTTTCTGGGGCCGGGAAGTTCACATAGACATCCAGGTCCTCGGCCATCATTGCGGCAAAGGCGGCGGTGGGATCGGAGATGAATTTGAACGTGGCCTTGTCCAATGCGGCGGGGGTGCCCCAGTAGTCCGGATTCTTTTCGATCTCGATCTTGTCGCCCTGCACCCAATTGGTGAATTTGAACGCGCCGGTGCCGACCGGGCTGGTCTTGATGGTCTCGATGGTTTCGGGCGCGACGATCACCGCATCGCCCCAGGCCAGGTTGAACAGCAACAGACCGTTGGGTTCGCTTAGGGTAACCCTGACGGTGGTCGGATCCACGACCTCGACCTCGGCAATGGCGTCAAACAGGGCCTTTTGGGCGTTCACGCTGTCTTCGGCGCGGGCGCGGTCCAGGCTGAACTTGACGTCTTCGGCGTCCATCGTGGTGCCGTCGTGAAAGGTGACGCCGTCTCGCAGCTTGAAGGTATAGACCAGCCCGTCGTCCGAGATTTCCCAGCTTTCGGCCAGCCCCGGAACGACGGAACCGTCGCCCATGATACGGGTCAGCCCCTCGAATATGTTGGAATAGACCACCGAGTCGATGGCCTGCGCGGCGGCGCTGGTCGGGTCCAGATGCGGCGGTTCCAGTTGTATCGCAACGGTGATATCGGTCTGGGCCTGGGCCGCTCCGAACCCGGCGGCAACGGCAATCGCGCTGGCCAGCGCCAGTGTGGAAAAGTGAGTCATGTGCAATCTCCCTGTGGGTCGTTGGTGCCGGTTCGCGGCACGATTGAGCGGCAGTTTTGGCCGAGACGCCGGGTTATACAAGCGGATATTGCGCCGCGCTGTGGCGGTTGAGGGTTGGATCGTCGGACCGAGTGCGGTCTAAACAGGGTCAAACGGCAATTGGGGAGGGCGGGACATGGTACATGTTCTGGCAATAGATCAGGGAACGACGTCGACACGGGCGATCCTGTTTGATGGGGCGATGGGCAAGGTCGGCGTTGCGCAACAGGAGTTTGCCCAGTATTTCCCCAAAGCCGGATGGGTCGAGCACGACCCCGAAGATTTGTGGCAGACCACCGTCGACGTGTGTCGCGACGTTCTGGCCGGGGCAGGCGTTGACGCCCGCGATCTGGCCGGAATCGGCATCACCAACCAGCGTGAAACCACTGTGGTCTGGGATCGCACCACCGGCAAGGCGGTGCATAACGCGATTGTCTGGCAGGACCGGCGCACCGCCGGGATCTGCGCGCGGCTGAAAGCCGAGGGCCATGAGCCTTTGGTCAGTTCGGTGACGGGGCTGTTGCTGGATCCGTATTTTTCCGGAACCAAGTTGAAATGGGTTCTGGACAATGTGGATGGTGCCCGCGCGGCGGCCGAACGCGGCGATCTGTTGTTCGGCACCGTGGACACGTTCCTGATCTGGCGGCTGACCGGTGGGAAAGTGCATGCCACCGATGCCACCAATGCGGCGCGCACGCTGATGTTTGACATTCGCACGGGGGAATGGAGTGCGCAGATCTGCGCTCTGCTGGACATTCCGTTGGCGATGTTGCCGGATGTGCGCGACTGTGCCGCCGAGTTCGGCAGCACCGATCTGCTGGGCGGGACGGTGCCGATTCTGGGGGTGGCGGGCGATCAGCAGGCAGCGACCATCGGGCAGGCCTGTTTTGCGCCGGGGATGATGAAATCGACCTATGGCACCGGGTGTTTTGCGCTGCTGAACACCGGAACCAGCCCGGTTGCGTCCAACAACAGGATGTTGACCACCGTGGCCTATCAACTGGACGGTCAGCGCAGCTATGCGCTGGAAGGGTCGATTTTTATCGCCGGTGCGGTGGTGCAGTGGCTGCGCGACGGGCTGGGTATTCTGGAGCGAGCGGATCAGGCCGGAACATTGGCCCGTGCGGCGGATCCGGCGCAGGATCTGGTGATCGTGCCGGCCTTTACCGGTCTGGGCGCGCCCTATTGGGATCCGGACTGTCGGGGGGCCGTGTTCGGGCTGACGCGCAATTCGGGTCCGGCGGATTTTGCCCGTGCTGCGCTGGAGAGCGTGGCATTTCAGACCCGCGATTTGTACCAGGCGATGCGCGACGATTGGAATGCCGATGCGCAGACCGTGTTGCGTGTGGATGGCGGCATGAGCGCCAGCAACTGGACGATGCAGAGCCTGGCCGATCTGTTGGGCGCGCCGGTGGATCGTCCGGTGATGCAGGAAACCACGGCGCTGGGTGCGGCTTGGCTGGCGGGGATGCGGGCCGGGGTCTATCCGGATCGCGACGGGTTTGCGCAGACCTGGGCGCTGGATCGTCGGTTCGAGCCACGGACCGACGCAGCGGATCGCGATGCGCGCCACGCCCGCTGGCTGCGTGCGGTTGCGGCGGCCAGGAGCGTCTGAGCCATACCCGTGTGCGTCACGAAAGCTTTGTTGTACAAATTGTGTCTGGGGTTCACTGTTTGAATCCAGCGTGATAGCCGGGAGGCATGAGCAGTTGGGCCCCGGCGAAGTACAAGACCAAGAACTGATCTTCGTATAACACAGCGTTGAAGAGGCGCGGATCGCTGTCAATCTGGTTTGACCCTGAGATGATCTGGGTGCCGCCGCCGAGTGGCAAGCGTGGACGCCAAAGCCAGTTCGGTGACGCTGCGGCCCCGGCGTGCCTGGCTTTGTAAGTGTGTTCGATATGCCAATGCGGCAAACGGCCGACGTCCTAGAGGCCCTTTTGCGGTTGGCCGGGTCCGGACTGGGCCGTGCCCGACTACAGCACCCTGTGCCGCCAGAAGACACTGAATGTGAGCCTGCCATATTACGGGCTGGTTCGAAGATCGGGATTGCGCGCACGGACGACCTTTGACAGGTGCGCTTCGCCTTGGATTTCGCCTCGACGCAGAACCGTATCGGCGCCGATATGTTGCCCAACGTGCGTTGGTTCAGGGAAAGCGACCTGACCTTTGAGCAGGCCGATGAGCTGGACGAGAATGCGTCGCTGCGCCACACCGTAGTCGGCAGCGTTGACCGCCTGAGGGGAAAGGATTGTGTATTT
Organism: Sedimentitalea nanhaiensis DSM 24252; assembly: GCF_000473225.1. Taxonomy (GTDB): domain Bacteria; phylum Pseudomonadota; class Alphaproteobacteria; order Rhodobacterales; family Rhodobacteraceae; genus Sedimentitalea; species Sedimentitalea nanhaiensis. Next base: position 1,915,375 of record NZ_KI421509.1, on the reverse strand, counting down.
TTAGCTGAACAAACCCATGATCTCGGTCATGTATTCGCGGTTGCGCGGCGCAGGCAGGCCAGCGACGTTCATCCATGATGAAAGCGCGTGGTATCACCCCGTTCACCGCGCGGGCAAATTCTGGGAGCATGTCGCGCGCATCTTGCGCCGCAAGGCGTTTGTCGCCGTTCGAAAACGGCTGACACGGGGGACCGCCTGCCACCAGATCGACACCGTGCCATTGGCGGAAGTCGAAATCGACGATTGACTGTTCCTCGGTTTTGGCATTTGGAAATCTGCGACGATAGGTTTCCATCGCGTCCCGATTGGTGTCGAGTCCGAGCACCGAATGGAAGCCAGCGCGCTCGGGCCCAAGGCTCAATCCGCCCGCCCCGCAAAACAGGTCGATGCTTGTCGATTCCAGGCCCATGCCTCCGGGAACATTTTGAGAACTTATAGAGCGTTGATGAATCCACCGTCCACATAGACGATTGAGATGAACAAATCATGCCCGGGACAAGACGATCAGGCTTGCCCGACCACGCCTCGTCGTTTAAACGATCAGCCGCGTGCCCCAATAGCTCAGCTGGTAGAGCAACTGTTTCGTAAGTAGCGGGTCCATCCGCGATTGACGTTCAAGACCAGTGAGTTAGAGGAGGCACGCAGTAACTAGTAGGGCCATAGTAGGGCCGCGGAAAGAGAAGGATGCCGCTGTAGCTCAGCTGGTAGAGCACGTCATTCGTAATGATGGGGTCGTAGGTTCGAGTCCTATCAGCGGCACCACCCTTCTTAGACTTCACCCCGATTTTGGCACTGGAATCAACGCCTTCGGCATGGCTGCAAGGTGACGTTTGGCCTTTCGATTTTCAGGCATCCGGGCTAGGTTGTGCTCAGGATTGGCAGAAAGAGCCGATCCCGGGGCGTAGTAACCCCACCGCAAGCGGTCGGTGTCGACCGTGATGACACCTCCTCGCACCTCTATGGTCGGGGAGGCACTGGCGTATGTCCAGGGCTCCGGCCTAAAGGCCAGCGCGGTCGTCTTGCGGCGGCTTACTAACTCCCCGGCTGCCAGAGGAAACTCTGGTGGCCGATTTCGTTAGTAGAGGAACCGTTATGAGCAGCAGTGAATTGAAGAAACAGGGAACAACCGTCGTCGGTGCCTTTGTCTGTTGATTGTCACTGAGAACTGACCCGGCAACTGCAGAAATTGTCATTGAGAATTGACCCATGTGCAACCTTGCCCCTGCTTGATTCAGCTGGGGGCTATTGGAGTGGTAGACATGGGATTTTTGAGGGTCATTCGGAAATGGGCGCTGCGAGACAAGATGCCCATTCGCGAGATTGCGCGGCGAACAGGCGTGTCTCGCAACACGATCAAGAAATATCTGCGGGCCGGGATTGTCGAACCCGAATTCCAGAGACCGGACCGGCCGAGCAAGCTGGATCCGTATGCTGAGAAGCTGACAGCTTGGTTGCTGTCTGAGCAGCGCAAAACACGCAAGGAGCGGCGGACTGCCAAGCAGATGCATGCCGATCTGGTGCAGCTTGGCTTTGATGGCTCATATGAGCGGGTCGCGGCCTTTGTGCGGGACTGGAAGGGTGAACGGCAACGCGCGTATCACACGACTGACCGCGGGGTCTTCGTTCCGCTGGTGTTCCAGCCTGGCGAGGCGTTTCAATTCGATTGGAGCGAGGACTGGGCCTATGTTGGCGGCGAGCGGATCAAGCTTCAGGTCGCCCATATCAAGCTGTCGCACAGCCGCGCCTTCTTGGTGCGGGCCTATCTGCTGCAAACGCATG
>NZ_KI421509.1:1835916-1913496 GCF_000473225.1 Sedimentitalea nanhaiensis DSM 24252 | reverse complement strand
GTCCTGACCCTTCTGTATCTGCGCTTTGCTAATCTCCTCCCACCACCGACCTTGGCCGAGGCCGGTGGTGGGACGGTGTATGGCGTCTGAGCCTTGTGGCCTGACCACGTTTGCTAGCGAGCCAGCACCGTCTCTCTTCATCGTCTCGAACAGTTGAATGTGGCCGATCAGGACCACGAAGCAGAAGGAAGAGAGCATGGAAACGGTAGCACACGACCGGATCATCGGCATAGATGTCTCGCGGGATTGGCTGGACATTCATTGCCTGCCGGATGGCAAGTGGTTGAGATTGCCGAACGCGGATGAGGGGCACGAACAGCTGGTGCGGTTGGCTCGGGACGTCAACGGCCTGGTCTGCTTCGAGGCAACCGGAGGCCAGGAATGGCGTTTATGGGCGGCGCTGGAGGCCGCCAGCGTGGCGACGCGACAATTGCCGCCAGCGCAAATCAAGGCCTTCGCCGCAAGCCGGGGCACACGGGCCAAAACGGATCGGATAGATGCGGAACTCATCGCCCGGTTCATGATGTTCCGGCCCGGTGCCGGGCGCAGTCTGCCACATGAAAAGCTGCGGGTTCTCAGAGCCTTGACGTCAAAGCGCGGGCAGCTCGTTGAGAGCAGAAAACGCCTTCTGGCACAGATAAAGGCGCATGGGAAACTGGGATCTGCCGAGATGTTCGCGAGTATGGACGACCAGCGGCGCACGCTTCTCGACCGCCAAATCGCGGATCTGGAGGCGCGGATTGAACAGACCATCGCTGCAGACGATGAACTGGCCGCAACTGCCGGTATCCTGCGGTCCGTCCCCGGGGTCGGCCCGGTTGCCAGCTCGATGTTGATCGCCGAGATGCCAGAACTTGGTCAGATCACAGGCGAGCAGGCCGCCGCGCTCGCGGGCCTCGCACCGATTGCACACGACAGCNGAGCGATGCGTGGTAAGCGCGCTATCGGCGGAGGGCGACGACTGCTCAGGCACGTAATATTCCAGGCGGCCCTCGTTGCCAGCCACCACAATCAGGTCCTGAAAACCTTCGCGGATCGTCTGCGTGCCGCAGGTAAACCACACAAGGTCGTCATTGTCGCCGTCGCCCGAAAGCTTGTGACCATCGCAAATGCCCTCGTCAAATCAGGGCAAAAATGGACGCCTCATCCAGAATGAACAATACAGTTGCTAGAGGTGCGATGAGCCAGAAACCCTCTCTTATCAAAGCGACTTAAACTGTCCCATTGGCGCTTAAGTCAGACATATGAGCCGGGACAAAGACAAACCCCCGAAGCTGGGCTGCGGGGGTCGTCATATGTGTCGTCAAAAGCCGCAAGGGGTGACTTACATCATTCCTTCGCGTTGGGCCTTTTTCCGAGCCAGCTTGCGGGCACGCCGAATCGCTTCGGCCTTTTCGCGCGCTTTTTTCTCGGACGGTTTCTCGAAATGTTGCTTGAGCTTCATTTCGCGGAACACGCCTTCGCGCTGTAGCTTTTTCTTCAGGGCACGAAGCGCCTGATCGACATTGTTGTCGCGAACACTAACCTGCATGTGGTTTTCACCACCTTTCTAAGTTGAGTTGCAAGGATTTGCAGGAAGGCGCCGTATAGCAAAGCCCGATCAACTTGTCTAGTATCCGGGGCAGACAAAGGAGAGTGCCATGACCCTGCCCGAAAGCGAGACCCGCGACCGTTTGCTGGATGCTGCGTTGATGCATGTTGCGTTTGACGGCTGGTCGGATGCGACGCTGAAAGCGGCGGCGGCGGACATCGGTCTGGATGCGGCGCTGGTCCGGTCGGTTGTGCCGCGCGGGGCGGTGGAATTGGCGCTGGCCTATCACGCACGCGGCGATCGGGCGATGCTGGACCGCCTGCGCTCGGAAGACCTGGGTTATCTGAAGTTTCGCGAAAAGATCGCGGCCGCAGTACAGTTTCGCCTTGATGCGGTCGAGGACAAGGAGTTGGTGCGCCGTGGTGCCACGCTGTTTGCGTTGCCGCAATATGCGACGGACGGGGCAAAAGCGATATGGACGACCTGCGATCTGATCTGGGAATCGCTGGGGGACACATCGGAGGATGTGAACTGGTACAGCAAGCGGGCAACATTGTCGGGGGTCTATTCGGCGACGGTTCTGTACTGGCTGGGCGATACCAGCGCAGATAACGCGGCGACATGGGCCTTTCTGGATCGCCGGATCGACGATGTGATGCAGATCGAGAAACTGAAGGCCAATGTGCGCAACAACCCGGTATTGAAACCGCTTCTGGCGGGCCCGAACTGGCTGTTGGGTCATATCCGGGCGCCGAAAAAAACCGGCGGCGAGGATCTGCCCGGCACGGTCGGCCCGCAGCGCTAGGCGACGCACAGAACAGAATTCCCCAACAGAGGCAGGATAAGATGACAGAGCAGATGCGCGCGGTGGAAATCAGCATGCCCGGAGGACCCGAGGTGCTGAAGCTCGTCCCGCGCCCGGTGCCGGACCCGGCGCATGGGCAGGTGGTTCTGAAGGTGGCCTGGGCCGGGGTAAACCGCCCCGATGCCCTGCAACGTGCGGGGGCCTATGATCCGCCGCCCGGCGCAAGCGATCTGCCGGGACTTGAGGCCTCGGGCGAGGTTGTCGCGCTTGGGACCGGTGTTGCCGGGCTGGAGATCGGCGATCGGGTTTGTGCGCTGTTGCCCGGGGGCGGCTATGCCGAATACGTGGCGACCCCGGGTGCGCATTGTCTGCCAGTGCCCGATGGAATGGACATGAAGCAGGCGGCCTGTTTGCCCGAAACCTGTTTCACCGTGTTTTCCAATGTGTTCACCCGCGGCGGGTTGCGGGCGGGCGAGCGGTTTCTGGTGCATGGCGGCACCAGCGGCATCGGGACAACGGCGATTCAGCTGGCCAATGCCTTTGGGGCACGGGTCTTTGCCACGGCCGGGTCGGATGAGAAATGCGCCGCGTGTCTGTCGTTGGGCGCCGAGCGGGCGATCAACTACAAGACCGAGGATTTCGTAGACATTCTGCGCGAGGAAGGCGGCGCCAACCTGATCCTGGACATGGTGGGCGGCGATTATCTGCCTCGCAACGTGCAGGCATTGGATATGGACGGGCGGCTGGTGCAAATCGCCTTTTTGCAAGGGCCGCAGATCAGTCTGAACTTTGCCCAGATGATGACCAGGCGGTTGACGCTGACCGGTTCGACCCTGCGCCCACAGAGCGATCTGGCCAAGGCGCGGATCGCGCAGGATCTGCACGAGGCGGTCTGGCCTCTGATCGAGGCGGGCCGGTTCGCTCCGGTGATGGATAGCGAATTTGACCTTGCCGATGCCGCCGCCGCCCATACGCGGATGGAACAGGGCAACCACATCGGCAAGATCGTCCTGAAGGTGGCGGCCTAGATTCCGAAGGCGGAATAGGCCGAGGTGGTCACCAGGCTGATCAGGGCGACGCGGAACTGTTCGAGCCGGGTCTTGGTCAGCCCGGCTGCAGTCAGCATGTGCAGCTTGAGCAGGGTTTTCTGGCCCTGCAGCAACTGTTCGAATTCGTCCTTGGTCAGCAGACCCTCTTTCAGGGCCTTGGTCCAGCGCGGCAGATCATCTTTCATCGCTTCCAGATAGGCTTCTCCATCGGCCCTGGCGGTGTCTTTCCAATCCTGTAGCGAGTTTTTTGCCAGCACGGTCAGACCGTTGCGGAATTCGTCAAGGAAGGCGTCCCATTGGGTTTCAAAGCTCATATCGCAACTCCTCAGTTCGATGCCAGGCCGGCGCAGGGCGTCGCCTTTTGTTTGTTCACTTCCAGGCAGATGATGTAGTCATACGCCCTTGCGATCTGGGTCTTTTTCTCGCTGCGGAAAAAGCCGCCGACGGTGCCGTTGCGTTTCCAGCCGGCCACAAAACCACCCATCAACCCTTCGTCCGGGTCGCGCATCAGCTGCCATTGGCGTGCGCTGATCTCGTTCTTGGGCAGCCCTTTGGAGAACTCATAGGCCGCGTCGATATCGGTCATCAGGGCGGTGACATCGGTCTGTTGGCTGGAATAACTGCGACCGGAACGATCGATCATTGCCAGTGACCGTGCCTTGAGCGAGGTCGCGTTCTTGTAGGCTTCGGCGGAATAGGCGCCAATCAGGGGATCGCAGGCCGCCAGCGCCAGGGGCAGCAGGATCAGCGCTAGGATGCGCCTGAAGGCCCATCGGGAATTCAATGTCACAAGAGGCATAAGGATATCTCCAATAGATTGTTTTAATCAGAATAGTTTACACCAACTGGGAGAATTCAGCAATTTTATCGGGCAGATTTGCGGCTGCCGCTCCACCATTTTCGACAACCGGCACAGGTGTTAAGCGGCAACGCACAGGCCTCGAATATCGAGACCGGGACGGCGAAGACCGCGTTGGCCCTGTGCCAAGCCGGCAGGGCGGATAAAAAGAAGCGCGGTTGGCGGGGGCTACACTCTATCGGGCAAACAGGGTGTAGAGCCTTTGAACGCATTGAGAATCTATTGAAATACACCGGGATTTTATCTATAAGAACCGGCGGCCCGCTGTTGTATGCGGGTTCTTTACGAGTGGTTGGGCATGCCCGATCGGAAGTGGTGGAAGGGAAATCATCATGAAAATTTCAATGACTGGCGTGGCTGTGGCCGCAGCCGTTTTCGCGGGCGCGGCGAGTGCCGATACCGTATATGTGGATACCCAGGGTCCCGGGTACTTTGGTTCGCAAGACTGGAAGAGCACGGTCAACGTCAGCGGTCCGGGCGCGAACGGCAGCTTTAACGCCGGTCAGTTCCAACTGACCGGTGACACGCTGGGCAATTTCGCGGCGTTCTGTGTCGATCTGGCCGGTCGGCTGAGCGACGGTCTTCCGGGGGTCTACGAAGTCAAGAACGACATGTTCTCCAACCCGGTTCTGGCAAATATCGACAAGCTGTTCAGCAGCGCATACGCGAGCGTTCAGGATGCGGCTTCGGCGGCTGGTTTCCAGATTGCGTTGTGGGAAATCATCGAGGATTCCGATAATCTGTCAGACAACACCAACAGTGGCTTTGATCTGAACGGCGGTAATTTCAAGCTGGTCAGCCAGAGCACCGAAGTTCGCGATCTGGCCAACGATTTTCTGGACGGCCTGGCGGGCGCATCCGTCGGCGGGTACAAATATACCTATCTGGATTCCGAAGACGGTCAGGATCTGGTGACGATCTCTCCGGTTCCGGTTCCGGCGGCAGGCTTGCTGCTGCTGAGCGGTTTAGGTGGCATCGCGGCGCTGCGCCGTCGCAAGAAAGCCTGATCGACCGCGACGGATCGCTGTTGAACTGTTTGAAGGGCGGCCCCCGGTGTGGGGCCGTTTTTTGCGCGGGCCCTGGCCTGTGTCCGGTGGGATCTTATCCGGTGGGAATGGGCGGGCGGGTATGCTAGCGATTGCAGCGAACCCAAAAGGAGAGGCGCGATGAAGACCCTGAAAGCTTTGACGATGGTGGCGGTCCTGGTGCTTTCAACGGGGGCGGCCCAGGCCCAGGCCCTGATCGACAAGGGGTTTGTTGCGGGATGGAACGTGATGGTGGATCCGGCAATGGGCAACGGGTGTCTGATCCAGACGGTGTATCAGGATCTGTCCGTTGTGCGCATCGGCTATGACGCCACCAACAACCGGGGTTATTTTGTCGCCTTCAACAAGGCATGGGGCAAGATCGAAGAGGGCAAGACCTATGACATCCGGTTCGAGCTGGATGGCGAAAATTTCGATGCGGTGGCCACCGGGTTCGAACTCGACCGGGTGCCCGGAGTCGGTGTGTTTTTCAAGGATCGCGAATTCATCCATGCCATCGCCCAGAAAAAGAGCATGACGATCTTTAGCCAGAAGGGCGCTCAGGTCATGGCGATCGATCTGGCGGGATCGGCAAAGGCGTTGGATTATGCGCGCAAATGCCAGGACCAGCAGGGCTGAGCCCTATCGCACCGGCGCGAACAGGGCGTCTCTGGCATTGCAATCGCGCACCACGTCCTGACCGCAGGGCACCGGCGACAAGTCACGCGACAGGCACAGGCGGGCCTCTTGGATGTGGCCGGCCTTGCAGGTGATGGTCAGCATGTCCGGCTCAAGGGCCGGGTTCGCTTTCAGGAACGCGTCTTCGACCACGCTGGCGGGCAGGCGCACGCGCTTGTCCAGCCGACGAAACACCGGTGGCCGCTGTATCAGCGCATAGGCGCGCCGCGAAAGCGCGAAATAGGCCGCAGCCGACAGACCCGAACAGGTGCCGTGTTTCTTCCACTGATGCCAGGCCAGCCCGGATGTGCCCATGATATCGGCCATCTCGGCGGTCATCCTGCGACTGGGCGCAGGTTCGGTGGTGCGGCAATAGGACGGAAAGCCCTGATGATATTGCGGCCACAGCCCGTGCAGGATCCAGCCGTGATCATGGCGGGTGTCGCATTGGTCTGATCCTTGCGCATCGCCGGTCAGCGCGCACCAGTTCGGCGACCAGCTGAGGCTGAGCACGTAATAGTCGAATTCGCCGGTGCGTTTGTCATCGGCCCCGGCGGGCAGGACCCAGAAACAGCACAGCAGGGCCAGAATCGGTCGATACATTCGCCTCTTTCCTTATTGTCCGCTCGTGACTATATAGACGCCAAGTTCCCCGACAACGGAAGCCCGCCTTGCAAGCCAAGGCCGCCTGGTTCCCCAGGCACCAGGATAGGTTTGTCGGCCAGGTTGGAAAAAGGAGATGAGCGCATGGTAAAATTGCTGCACCCCAAGGCGACCGCTGTCTGGCTGGTCGATAACACCACGATCAGTTTCAAGCAGATCGCCGATTTTGTCGATATGCACGAACTGGAAGTCCAGGGCATCGCCGATGGCGACGTGGCCGCAGGCGTCAAAGGGTTCGACCCGGTCGCCAACAACCAGCTGACCCAGGCCGAGATTGAAAAGGCACAGTCCAATCCGATGTCTCGGCTCAAACTCAAGGTCAATACCGCGGCGTTGGGCGAGGAAAAACGCCGTGGGCCGCGCTATACGCCGCTGTCCAAGCGTCAGGACCGGCCGGCCGCGATCCTGTGGCTGGTCAAATTCCACCCGGAACTGAGCGACGGGCAGATCAGCAAGCTGGTGGGGACCACCAAGCCGACGATTCAGGCAATTCGCGAGCGCACCCATTGGAACATTTCCAACATCCAGCCAATCGATCCGGTCGCTCTGGGCCTGTGCAAACAGTCCGAGCTGGACGCCGTGGTGCAGAAGGCCGCCGCCAAGAAGGCTGCCGAAGGTGAAGTCATGAGCGATGACGAACGCCGCAAGCTGGTCAGCACCGAACAGTCGCTGGGCATGGACGCCGAGCCCAAGATTCCGACTGCCATCGAGGGGCTGGAAACCTTTACGCTGGGTGGGTCGATGGGCGTTGTCGATGACGACGACGAGGATCAGGACGATCAAAGCGACATCACCGATGCGGACAGCTTCTTTAACCTGCCGGCCGGCAGCGAGGATGACGACGAGGACGACGAGGACGACGACCAGCCACGCGTCTGAAACACGCCTGATCTGAAACGCGCCTGATCGATTGCGACGCCTGCCGCATCTGAACCTGCGGCAGGCGTTTCGCGCTTTCGGCTCAGATTTCCTTGCGGGCGTTGAGGGCGGCGGTGATGGTGCCATCGTCCAGATAGTCCAGCTCGCCGCCGATCGGAACGCCCTGTGCCAGCGAGGTCAGCCGCACCCGGCCATTGAGCTGATCGGCGATGTAATGCGCTGTGGTCTGCCCGTCGATGGTGGCATTCAGGGCCAGGATGACTTCGGTGATCTGTTCGGACGCAACGCGATTGAGCAGGCGCGGGATACGCAGTTGCTCCGGCCCGATGGAATCCAGCGCCGACAGGGTGCCACCCAGCACATGATAGCGCCCCCTGAACACCGAAGCACGCTCCATCGCCCAGAGGTCGGCAACGTCCTCGACCACACAAAGTTCTCCGGTGGCGCGTTTTTCGGACTGGCAGATGTCGCAGATTTCGGTGGTGCCGACATTGCCGCAGTTCAGGCATTCGCGCGCCGTTTCGGCGACGATCTGCAGGCTGTCGGCCAGCGGCGTCAGCAGCAGGGCGCGTTTGCGGATCAGGTGCAGCACCGCACGCCGGGCCGAACGTGGCCCAAGCCCAGGCAGCTTGGCCATCAGTTCGATCAGGTTTTCGATGTCGGAGGTACTGGACACGGGGCGCGGGGCTTTCTGCGGGGCAGGGGGCGAGGCGAACATACCGGGCGTGCGGGCCTCAGCCGGATTGCCCAGGCAATTCCGCTCTGTCCCGCGGCGGACATGAAGTGACCCTTCCCTCAAAAAGGTAATTTCATGTCCTTGGGCAGGCCCATGCCTTCGGTCAGTTTGCCCATCTCTTCCTGCGCCTTGTCGCTGGCTTTCTGCTGGGCGTCCTTGATGGCCGCCAGGATCAGGTCCTCGACAACTTCCTTGTCATCGCTGTTGAAGATGGACGGATCGATATCCAGCGACTTCAGCTCGCCCTTGCAACTGCAGGTCGCTTTGACCAGACCGGCGCCGGATTCACCGGTGACCATCTGGTTGTGCATGTCCTCTTGCAACTGGGCCATTTTGGTCTGCATTTCCTGCGCGGCTTTCATCATCTTGGCCATGTCGCCAAGCCCGCCAAGTCCTTTGAGCATGTGGTGTCTCCTGAATTGCTTGCTGAACAGATACGCGCGCCGGGGATGGCTCACAAGGGGGCGGGTGCGGAACTGTTTGCGATTAGAGCGGGTGCACGCAGTGCTTTTCTATTCCCGAGGCGCGGAACTCCGCCAAAATCTTCTGGATTTTGGCTTTGTGCCCCCGTCGGTTTGCCGGGTAAATCAACCGTCTTCAAACGGGTCCCATTCGTCTTCGACCTCGGGTAAGGCGTCGGCGACCGCCTCTGCGGCGATCTCTTGGAGCGTGCGGATATGGGTGATCCGTGCTTTGGGGAAGCGGGCTAGGACCGCCTGTACCAGCGGATGTTCCTCAGCCTTTGCCTTTAGCGCGTTGGCTTCGGCATCGCGCCGTTCGGCGATGGTCTCGGCACCGCCTTCGGACACCACGCTGATGCCCCACCGATTGCCGGTCCAGGTCTGCAACCGTGCGCCCAGCCGCTGAGCCAGGTCCGCCGGTGCAGTGTCCGTAGGGGCGAATTCGATGCGTCCGGGCTGATAGCTGATCAGCCGCAGGCCGGTTTCCACTTCGACCAGAAGTTTTACATCGCGGTTGACACGGATCAGCTCGACCACATGTTCGAAGGTGGGAAACCGCGCCAATGCGCTATCCGGTGCGGCTGCGGGGGCCGCCTGAGCGTTGCCCTGCCCACCGACCCGGGCCGAGGCGACAGCCGAGGCCCCCCCGCCCGCCGCAGGCGACCTTGCGCTACGCGCAAGGCTTCCATTGCCGTCATTGCTGCCATTGCCGCCGGGCGCGGGTGGCGGCAGGTCCTGCAGCTTGCGGATCAGCTCTTCGGGGCTGGGCAGGTCGGCGACATGGGTCAGCCGAATGATCGCCATTTCCGCCGCCATCATCGCGTTGGGCGCGGCGGCGACCTCTTCCAGCGCCTTGAGCAGCATCTGCCACATCCGGGTCAGCACCCGCATCGGCAGGTTTTCGGCCATGGCGCTGCCTCGGGTGCGTTCATCGGGCGAGATCGTCGGATCGTTGGCCGCATCGGGCGTGATACTGACCACCGATACCCAATGGGTGATTTCGGCCAGGTCACGCAGCACCGCGAGGGGATCCGCGCCCTCGGCATATTGCGTGCCCAGTTCGGTCAGCGCCCCGGCGGCGTCGCCGCGCAGGATCATGTCCATCAGGTCGAGAACCCGCCCCCGGTCGGCCAGTCCCAGCATGGCGCGGACCTGTTCGGCGCTGGTTTCCCCCGCGCCGTGGCTGATCGCCTGATCCAGCAGCGAAGTCGCATCCCGCGCCGAGCCTTCGGCGGTGCGGGTGATCAGCGCCAGCGCGTCCTCGGCGATCTGTGCGTTCTCGGCCTTGGCGATGCGTTTGAGCAGGGCAATCATGTCCTCGGGTTCGATGCGGCGCAGATCAAAGCGCTGACAGCGCGACAGCACCGTCACCGGCACCTTGCGGATCTCGGTGGTGGCAAAGATGAATTTCACATGCGCCGGCGGTTCTTCGAGTGTTTTCAGCAACGCGTTAAAGGCGCTGGTGCTCAGCATATGGACTTCGTCGATGATATAGATCTTGTAGCGTGCGCTGGCGGCGCGATAGCGCACCGAATCGATGATTTCGCGGATATCGTTCACGCCGGTGCGGCTGGCGGCGTCCATCTCCAGCACGTCCACGTGCCGCCCCTCCATGATCGCGACGCAATGTTCACATTGCCCGCAGGGTTCGACGGTGGGGCCGCCGTTGCCGTCCGCACCGATACAGTTCATTCCCTTGGCGATGATCCGGGCGGTGGTGGTTTTGCCGGTGCCCCGGATGCCGGTCATGATGAAGGCCTGCGCGATCCGGTCCGCCGCAAAGGCGTTCTTCAGGGTGCGCACCATCGCCTCTTGTCCGACCAGATCGGCAAAGGTTTCCGGTCGGTATTTACGGGCCAGCACCTGATAGGCGGGGGTGTCGGATTCGGTCATGGAGGGGTTCCTGTGGGAATCGGATCAGGGCGCAGCCTAGGGCGCGCGGCGCGGCGCGTCCACCGGGGCATTTCCATGGCGGAGCGAATCGTTTGTGGCGGTGCGAACCCCGATGGCAACGCGCGGCCCGCCTTACAGCAGCCAGAGAACGATGCCGGTCGCGCCCGCCGCCACGCTGAAAATGAAGCTGAGCAGCGTAATCATGTGTTGCGGCACCGGCTCGGCGCGATGATCGTTCAGCCGCGCCACGGTTTTGCAGGCCCGCCGCCGCGCGCTCTGAAAAATGAGAATCGCGGTCAGGATGAAGATCAGCGATATGGACTTGGCGATCCAGGTCGGCTGAAACGGGCCGAACACTGCCTTTAGCCCCACGGCCAGCGCCACCGAGGCCATCCCGGTCCGCATCCATCCGGCGAAGGTGCGTTCATTGGCCAGCACCGTCCGGTCTTCGGCCCAGTCGGTCCTGTTCTCGGCCATTTTTGTCTTGTCATCCATGCCTTAGTATTGAAACGAACCGCTCCGGATGGCAAGCTGTCCGGGCTATGGACCAACGCCACGACAGGAGAATACCATGCGGTTGCGTGGGATCAAACGCAGCGGGAATGTCGAGGACCGGCGCGGAATGCGCGGCGGTCGGGCGGCGGTCGGAGGGCTGGGCGGAGTCGGTTTGCTGGTGGTGCTGGCAATCGGTTATTTCGCCGGGATCGACGTGACGCCCCTGTTGCAACAACAGCCTGCTGCCCAGGGTCGTCCCTACACGCCCACCCCGGAGGAGGAACAGGCCGCCGAATTTGCCACGCGGGTGCTGGCCACGACTGAGGAGGTCTGGTCCGGGGTCTTTCGCCGGCAGTTGAACGCGACCTATCAACCACCGGTTCTGGTGCTGTTTTCAGGAGTCACACAAAGCCCCTGTGGCGGGGCGTCCGGTGCAACCGGGCCGTTCTATTGCCCCGCCGATCAAAAGGCCTATCTGGATCTCGATTTCTTCGTCACCCTGTCGCGACAATTGGGGGCAAACGGCGATTTTGCCGCCGCCTATGTAATCGCCCATGAGGTGGCGCATCATGTGCAGAACGAAGTGGGCATACTGGGGCAGGTCGATCAGGCGCGTCGTCAGGCCAGCCAGGTCCAGGCGAATGCGTTGACCGTGCGTCTGGAGTTGCAAGCCGATTGCCTGTCGGGGGTCTGGGCGCGTGCGGTGCATGGGTTGATGGATCAGGGCGATCTGGCCGAAGCATTGAATGCCGCACGTATGATCGGAGATGACCGGTTGCAGCGGCAGGCCGGGCAAGTGCCGCAACCGCACACCTTTACCCATGGCACGTCGGAACAGCGCGCGGGCTGGTTTCAGCGCGGGTTTGACAGCGGGCAGATGTCGTCTTGCGATACGTTCGGCACGGACCGGCTGTAGAGGACGGGTTGGGCCGGTGATTTCCGGGGCAACGCTTTTGGGGGAGTAGCGCTTTCGGCATATTCCGGCGAATACGCCTGTCGCTTATCGTCGAAAACCACCAGTGGTTTTCGACGGAAGTGAGAGGTTGGACATCGACCCAAGCGGGGCTCGTTGTGGCTGCTTCCTTCCGGACCTGACCAGGTTGGCGAGGCGCTCGCCCGCGCCAACCTCTCGATCATTGATATAGGAGGTGGCAGCGGGATTTGCAACCGGGGTTGTCGGGGTCAGAGCGGTACGGACAGACGCAGGAAACCGTCCGGGGTCGTGCCAGCCTGGCGCACGCCCCGGTCACGCAATTCGTGCAGATGCGCTGTGGCAGCCGGCCCGGTCAGGGCCGTAACGGTTGTGCCGGGCATCGGCACGAAACGCCATGGGGCCGCGGCGTCGCACAGCGGGTCGCCATTCATCTGGTTGGCGACATGATTTCGGATCGCTTCGCGCAGCGGTATCGGCGGCACGGGCACAACTTCGGCATCGGACAGGGCGGCAAACGGGCCGCCGCCGCCGGCGCGGTAACTGTTCAGCGCCACGGCAAACCGGTCTTCGGGGCGGATCGGAAGACCCGCATGGGTGGCGGTGCGGATGCGGTGACTGTCTGGTGTGCGGATGCTGCCATCAGGGTGAAACCGGGCCGCGGTCGACAGGTCGATCTGATAGCGCAGCCCGTACAGAACATCAAAATCATGCCCCGGCAGCGCGGGATCCAGCAGCATCTGGGTGTCACCGCCCGGTACGATCTGTTGAAACAAGGCGGCTGACATTTCCAGCCAGTCCAGCAACTGGGCGCCATTGACCACCACACAACTGAGCTGATTGGGAAATACATGCAGATCGGCGATATGGCGCAGCGACAACCGACCTGCCGGAACGTCGGTATAGAAACGGGGGCCGGAGCGCGCCCCGAATTTGCAGGGGGCGGCGGCCGACAGCAGAGGCAGCCCTTCGGCTCCGGTTCCGGCCAGATGGGGACGCAGGGCGGCCGCCTGTGCGGTGGCCACCAGCGCCAATGCGCGATCCGGTGCGAAGAAGGTGAAGTAGCTATGCAGCGGATGTTCGGTATGTCCGACCGGCTGCTCCATCAGGCTACGGGTCTGGGCGTGGTCCTCGGACAGCAGCTGCACCAGTGCCGGGTCTTCCTCGACCGTGGCTTCGGCCTGTCCCGATTCGGTCCGGCGCGCGATCGGGCGCAAGGCGCAGGAAAAGCCATTGACCTTCCAGCATCGCGCGCCGTCGGCCCGCAGGTCCAGGTCGATAATGCCAAGATCCGATCCCGAGGTGCCGGCCATGACCACAGGCTTGCCATGCACCGATCCGGTCGCGGCATCGACAAAATCCAACCCGCAATGGTCTGGCCCCGGCAGGCGCAGGTGGGTATGCCCGCAGATCACCGCGTCGATTCCCTCCAGCGCGGTCAGAGGCAGGGCGGCGTTCTCGAGATCCGGGTGATCGGGCGTGGCGCTGAGACCGGTATGGGCCAGCGCCACGATCAGATCGCAGCCCGCATTGCGCAGTTCGGGCAGCAGGCGCCGGGCGGTGTCGACAATGGCGTCGGCCTCAAGATGCCCCTGCAACAGGTGCGCGTCCCATTTCACGGTTTGTGGTGGCAGAAAGGACAGGACCCCGATTCTGATCGGCCAGTCCTCGTCGCCCGACCGCAGCAATCGGTCGAGAATGGCAAAGGGTTCGAACCCGGCTGGTTTACCATGCGCCAGGCGCCGCAGGTTTGAACTGAGCACCGGGCAGGGGGCCTGCTGCAGTGCGGTATCCAGTGATTTCAGCCCAAAGTTGAAATCGTGATTGCCCAGCCCAACCGCGTCGTAATGCAGATGGGCGAAAGCGCGCATCAGGGGATGTGGGCGGTCGGGCTGATCGGCGGCCACATCGGACAGCGGTGTGCCCTGCAACCCGTCGCCGTTGTCAAACAGAAGCGCCAGCGCACCGTCCCGTTCCGCCTCGGCACGGGCCTGATGGATCAGGGTTGCGGTCCGGGTCAAACCCACCGTCGGATCGGGACGGTCCGAAAAATAGTCGTGGCTGGTCAAATTCATATGCAGATCTGTTGTCGACAACAGACGCACCCGCGCCGTTGCGCCTACCGGAACGCGGCGTGTCGCAGTCACATTTTCGCGCCCGCTTGGGGGCGATAGAAGGACCATGCCTGCACCTTTGTCTGCGATTTCGGGCAAGTCGCCCATAAGTTGTATGAAAGCATGGGAATCCGGCAGTGAAAATCAATTTTTTTCTACAAGTTTGTGTCGGGTGCGATGCGAATTGGCGTCATGGCGCAACACCAGCTCTGACATCGGCGCACGATGGTGGCCCTGACGGCCTGTTTGGGATAGCAGAAGGACGGGCAGGGCATCGCCAGGGCAAGTGTATGATATGAAACGGGCGGAACAGGTGACTTTTGGCGGTTCGGCGCTGAACCGCGTGGCGCATTTGCGCGGCGATGCCGAGGCGCTGAATGCGGCGTTGCGGCATCCGCGCGCGGGTGCCGTGGTGTTGTGGCAGGGCAAGCCGCTGATGCAGGGCGAGGACCGCGACCGCCTGGCCCTGTTGGCGCCCAATCACCCGGTTCTGAACCGGGACCGGGGCGCGTCACTGGCCGAGCCGGTGTTTCTGGGGATGCATGAGGACGGGGCTCCCCGGTTCGCTTGCGACATCTCGGGCTGGCAGCCCGATGACACCGATCTGGCAGCGTTGGGTTTGTTTCTGGATCCCTCTGAACAGGCGCACCCGGATCTGCCGAAAGGCCATGTCTTTGCCGAACTGCGCCGCCTGATGTCGCGGCTGAGCCCGCGCGATGCGGAATTGGCAGCCACGGCCAAGGCGCTTATCGGATGGCACGATTCACATCGGTTCTGTGCCCGGTGCGGCACCGCAAGCGAGATGGCCCAGGCGGGGTGGCAACGCACCTGCCCGGCGTGCCGCAGCCATCATTTTCCGCGCACGGACCCGGTGGTGATCATGCTGATCACCCATGGCAATTCGGTCTTGATGGGGCGCTCTCCGGGCTGGCCTGAGGGGATGTATTCGCTGCTGGCCGGATTTGTCGAACCGGGCGAAACGCTGGAAGCGGCTGTGCGCCGTGAGGTCTTTGAAGAGGCGGGCATTCGGGTCGGACAGGTGGACTATCTGTCCAGCCAGCCTTGGCCGTTTCCGGCTTCGCTGATGTTCGGGTGCGCCGGGCAGGCGCTGAACCGCGAGATCACGGTTGATCCGGTGGAAATTGAAGACGCGATCTGGGTCAGCCGAGAAGAGATGATGACGGCGTTTGCCGGTGAACACCCGGTGTTAAAGCCCGCGCGCAGGGGGGCGATCGCGCATTTCCTGTTGCAGAACTGGCTTGCGGACAGTTTGGATTAGGGTCAAATACAACCATAAGTAGTAGGATTGGCGCGCTGATGCAGTTTTCGGGTAAGGAAGACATAGAGGCCCCGGCCGCACAGGTTTTTGCGGCTTTGGCGGATTTTGCGAGCTATGAACGCTGGGCGATTCGGCGCGGCATCCATGTCAAACGTCTGTACGAT
Organism: Sedimentitalea nanhaiensis DSM 24252; assembly: GCF_000473225.1. Classification (GTDB taxonomy): domain Bacteria; phylum Pseudomonadota; class Alphaproteobacteria; order Rhodobacterales; family Rhodobacteraceae; genus Sedimentitalea; species Sedimentitalea nanhaiensis. The sequence goes on along the minus strand of NZ_KI421509.1, from coordinate 1,897,934 downwards.
CACCCCCATCCGCAGGTCGGAATGGCATGGCAGGCGCGGTTCGAGCTGCGAGGCAGGCCACGCAAGTTGCATATCGAGATGGAAACCTACACGCCTCAGAACCTGATGCAGTTCGCGTTCAGTTCGCAAGGAGTGGAGGGGAGGCTGGTTCTGGAACTGGTGGCCCTGTCCGCAGGCCGGACCCGCATGTCGGTGGTATTGGACCTCAAGCCTAAAACCCTGCCTGCGCGGTTGCTGGTGCAATCCCTGAAACTGGCCAGGTCCAGCCTGACCAAACGGTTCAAGCTGAACTTGGCCGAATTTGCCCGCAACATGGAAGAGCGGCTGGCGCGCGCGAGCTGATCATCGCGCCGCCTTTGAGTATCAGAGCCGACCGGGATCGGCGGGATAAACGCCCAAAATCTCGACGATGGTGGTGAAATATTCCAGTTCGTCCATGGCCAGCTTGACGTTCGGATCATCCGGGTGGCCTTCGATATCGGCATAGAACTGGGTGGCCGTGAACGAGCCGTCGACCATATAGCTCTCCAGCTTGGTCATGTTGACCCCATTGGTGGCAAAGCCCCCCATCGCCTTGTACAGCGCCGCCGGAATGTTGCGGACCTGAAACACAAAACTGGTGATCATGCCATGCTTGCCGCGTCGGCTGGTGTCCGCCTGGGGGGACATGATGAGAAACCGGGTGGTGTTGTTGGATTGATCCTCGATATGGCTCGCCAGCAGATCCAGCCCATAGATTTCACCGGCCAGCGGACTGGCCAGGGCCGCCAGTGCGGGATCGGCGGCTTCGGATACGTGCCGGGCCGATCCGGCGGTGTCGGCCCCGACGATGCGATGAATGCCGTGCTGTTGCAGGAAGGTCTTGCACTGACCCAACAGCACTGTGTGGCTCATGGCGTGGGTCACATTCGACAACTGCGCGCCGGGCGCGCCCAGCAGGTTGATATGCACCCGTACAAAGGCCTCTTCGATGATGTGCAAGCCGGAGTTGGGCAACAGCGAATGGATGTCCGCGACCCGGCCATAGGTCGAATTCTCGACCGGCAGCATTGCCAGGTCGGCTTGCCCGGTGCGCACCGCTTCGATTGCATCCTCAAAAGTGCGGCAGGGCAGCGCCTCCATTGCGGGGCGGGCATTGCGGCAGGCCTGATGGCTGTAAGCGCCGGGTTCGCCCTGAAAGGCAATTTTGTTCGTCATTGGGCGGTTTTCCATGCAACAGATTACGTCTGGGCGTTTCGTCGCGGTGTCTATACCTTGCCCAAGGCAAGGGAAAGGCTTAGACAGCGGCCCAAACAGATCAAATGGACACGCAACCGACATGGATACGATGACCTTTACCAAAGCGGCAGCCGGCGTGCTGGGAGCCTTTCTGGTTTTTCTTCTGGGCAAATGGGCGGCACAAGAGCTGTATTACATGGATAGCCATGGCGAAGCGGCCTATGTGATCGAAACCGAATCTGACGAATCGACCGAAGAAGTCGCCGAGGTCAGCTTTGCCGAGATGATGGCCAGCGCCGACGCGGACAAGGGCGAAAAGGTATTCAAGAAATGCTCTGCCTGCCACAAGCTGGAAAAGGGTGCCAACAGCACGGGTCCATATCTGTACGGTGTTGTCGGTCGCGCGGTCGGCGCTGCGGACGGGTTCGGGTACTCTGACGCCATCGCGGGTCTGGGCGGCGACTGGACCCCGGAACGCCTGAACGAGTTCCTGACCAAACCCGGTGCCTATGCATCGGGCACCACGATGAGCTTTGCTGGCTTGAAAAAGGACAGTGACCGGGTCAACCTGATTGCCTTTCTGAACGGGAATTCGGACGCTCCCTATGTGATAGAGGCCGCAGCCGAAGTGGAAGCCGCCGATGGGGCTGCACCGGAAGAAGCCGCCGCCGCGGAGGTCGCAAGCGAAGAGGCCGCAGAAACCGCAGAGGATTCAAGCGACACAGCCAGTGCAGAAGAGGCGGGTGCCGCTGCCGAGGTTGCAAATGTCGATGCCGAAGCCGCGGCTGAGGCCCCCGCCGAAGAGGCCGCACCTGCTGCCGCAGAGGCTATCGAAACGGTGGCCGTTGCGGGCGACATCGAAGCCGGGGCCAAGGTGTTCAAGAAATGTGCGGCCTGCCACAAGCTGGAAGAAGGCAAAAACGTCGTTGGCCCCTACCTGTATGGTGTGGTGGGCCGGCCCGTGGCCGCAGCCGAAGGGTTCAAATATACCGATGCGATGAAAGAGGTGGGCGGCGAGTGGACTCCGGACCGTCTGGCGGAGTTCCTGACCAAACCGCGCGATTTCGCTCCGGGCACTTCGATGAGCTTTGCCGGTCTGCGCAAGGAAGATGATCGCACCAACGTCATCGCCTATCTTCAGAGCATCGCCAACTGATCTGCCGGTCGGATGAGGTGTTCCAGGGCCGCTGCCAGATGCAGCGGCCCTTTTTCTTGGGGCCGCGCCCCCACCACCGGGGATTTCTCTAGCGAGAAAAATTCCAGATCCGTTTGCAGGGAAATTGAGGAAACCTTACATATTCTCAACTTGAATGTTGGCCCCGCGCACCTTTAGCTTACATCGATAACAACGAGGCGTCTCAACGCCCTGCCAGATGGAGGAAGAGCTGATGATCCACCGACCCGCCGCGCGTGCGGCCCGTGCCGATGCTGTCGTGATCCGCTGGGGGGCGCTGACCCTGGCTCTGATCATGCTGTTGGGCTTTGCGACCGTGATCCGGGCAGAAGAAAAGATCATCAAGAGCCACGGATTTTCAGAGTTTGGCGAGTTGAAATACCCGGAAGGGTTCGCGCATTTCGATTACGTGAACCCCGACGCCCCCAAGGGGGGGGAATACAGCTATGCGGCGCAGGGGACGTTCGACAGTTTCAACCCGTTCACACGCCAAGGCCGCGCGGCGGACCGGGCGGCGGATCAGTATGAAACGCTGCTGTTTCCATCCTATGACGAACCGGCGTCCTATTACGGGTTGGTGGCAGAAAGCCTGGAATACCCGGAAAGCCAGGCATGGGTGATCTTCAATCTGCGCCCCGAGGCCCGGTTTTCAGATGGCACGCCGGTCACGGCCGAAGACGTGGTGTTTTCCCACAACATCCTGCTGGATCAGGGGCTGCAATCCTATGCCGAGGCGGTGCGCAAACGTATTCCCAAGGCCGAGGTTCTTGATCCTCACCGGGTCAAGTTCTATTTCGCCGAAGACTATCCGCGCCGCGCGATGATCAGTCAGGTTGGCGGGACGCCGATCTTTTCCAAGGCCTGGTTCGATGCGGATCCGGAAAACCGGCGGCTGGACAAACCCCGGATGGAGCCGGGCATCGGGTCGGCACCCTATGTGCTGGACAGCTATGACATCAACCGCCGCGTCGTCTACAAACGCAATCCCGACTATTGGGGCGACGCCATCAACGTGAATGTGGGGCGCAACAATTACGACACCATCCGGATCGAGTATTTCAGCGATTCCATTGCCGCGATGGAGGCGTTTAAGGCTGGAGAAATCACGCTGCGGCAGGAAAACAACAGCAAGAACTGGGCGACGTCCTATGATTTTCCGGCGCTGACGGCAGGCCATGTGGTGAAGGAAGAGCTGCTGGACGGAAATGTGCCCAGTGCCACCGGGTTCGTGATGAATATCAACCGCCCACAATTTGCCGACCCGCGCGTGCGCGAGGCCGTGCAGTTGGCGTTCAATTTCGAATGGACCAACGAAAGCCTGCAATATGGGCTGTTCCAGCAGCGCGATTCGTTTTGGGAGGGTACGCATCTGGAGGCCACAGGTCTGCCCGAGGGGCGTGAGTTGGAAATTCTGCTATCGCTGGGCGAGGATCTGGACCCGGCGGTACTGACCGCCGAGCCGGTCAGTGCCCATTCCAGCAAGCCCGACCGGCAAACCGACCGTGGCAACCTGCGAAAGGCCATGGGGCTGCTGGACCAGGCCGGTTGGACCGTTGGAGACGACGGGGTGCGCCGCAATGCGCAGGGGCGGACGCTGAGGATCGAGTTCCTGTCGGATGATCCCGTGCTGGACCGCATCGCCATGCCTTTTGTCGACAACCTGAAAACCATGGGGATCGACGCCAGCTATAACCGCATCGACAACGCCCAATTCACCCTGCGCCGGCGCGAGCGGGATTTCGACATGATTTCGGGAGGCTATCGTACCTCGCTGCAACCGTCGACCGGGCTGTATCAGCAATATGGAACCGAGGCGGCGGCGTTCTCGGTGTTCAACCCGTCCGGCATCCACGGCCCCGACATAGAAGCCTTGATCGACAATATCGTCGAGGCAAGGGAAAGCGACGAGTTGACCGCCAATGTACGGGCGCTGGACCGGGTGCTGCGCGCCAAACGGTTCATGGTGCCGACTTGGTTCCTTGGCAAGTACTGGGTCGCCTATTGGGACAAATATGAATATCCGCAGAACCTGCCGCCCTATGCGTTGGGGGTCGAGGATCTGTGGTGGATCAACGCCGATAAGGCCGCCGCGCTGAAATCGTCCGGCGCGCTAAGGTAATCGCCAGATATGGGAGCCTATATCGCACGACGCCTGCTGTTGGTGATCCCGACGCTGCTGGGCATCATGGTTATCAACTTCACCCTGGTGCAGTTTGTACCCGGCGGCCCGGTGGAACAGATCATCGCCCAGATGGAGGGCGGTGGCGATGTGTTCGAGGCGTTTTCCGGCGGTGGGGCTGACGTGCAGACCCAGGCCGCCGGGGCCAACGACCGCTATGTCGGCGCGCGCGGGTTGCCGCCCGAGTTCATTGCCGAGCTGGAAAAGGAATTCGGCTTTGACAAGCCGCCCCTGCAACGGTTCGTGGACATGCTGTGGAACTATATGCGGCTGGACTTCGGGCAAAGCTATTTCCGCTCGATCAGTGTGATCGATCTGGTGTTGGAAAAGATGCCGGTGTCGATTTCTCTGGGCTTGTGGTCGACGCTGATCGCCTATCTGGTGTCGATCCCGCTGGGCATTCGCAAGGCGGTCAAGGATGGCAGCACGTTTGACACCTGGACCAGCGGCACGATCATCGTGGCCTATGCGATCCCCGGTTTCCTGTTTGCCATCCTGTTGCTGGTGTTATTCGCCGGCGGGTCCTATTGGCAGGTGTTTCCGCTGCGGGGGCTGACCAGCGACAACTGGTCCGACCTCAGCCTGCTGGGCAAGATCGGCGACTATTTCTGGCATATTGCCCTGCCGGTCATCGCGCTGACCATTTCGGCCTTTGCGACGCTGACCCTGTTGACCAAAAACAGTTTTCTGGACGAGATCAAGAAACACTATGTCATGACCGCCCGCGCCAAGGGGCTGAGCGAGCGGCAGGTGTTGTATGGTCATGTATTCCGCAACGCCATGCTCATCGTGATCGCGGGGTTTCCGGCGGTGTTCATCGGGGTGTTCTTTTCCGGCAGCCTAATCATCGAAACCATCTTTTCTCTGGACGGTCTTGGACGGCTGGGGTTTGAGGCGGCGGTGGCGCGGGATTATCCGGTGATTTTTGGCACCCTGTTCATTTTTGGCCTGATGAGCCTGGTTGTCGGTATCCTGAGTGACATCATGTATGTTCTGGTCGATCCGCGCATCGACTTTGAAAAGCGGGAAGGCTGATATGGCACTGTCTCCGCTGAACGCGCGACGATGGCGCAATTTTCGTCGCAATCGCCGTGCCTTCTGGTCGTTGTGGATCTTTGCCGTGGTGTTCGGGCTGTCGCTGTTTGCCGAGTTCATTGCCAATGACAAACCGATTCTGGTGCAGTATCGCGGCGAGTATTTCACCCCGATTTTCAAGTTCTATCCGGAAACCGCGTTTGGCGGCGATTTCCAGACCGAGGCGATCTATCGCGATCCAGAGGTGCAGTGCCTGATCGTTTCTGGTGGCTCAGGGCAGTGTTTTGACGACCCCGAAGGCATCATGGCGCAGGCCGAAACCGGTGAAATCGACGGCGAGCCCATTCACAGGGGCTGGGCGATCTGGCCGCCGATCCCCTATTCGTTCAACACTTCGGTGGATCGTCCCGGGGCCGCGCCGCTGCCGCCAAACGGCGAGAACCTGTTGGGTACGGACGATACGAAACGCGATGTGCTGGCGCGGGTGATCTATGGCTTTCGCCTGTCGATTCTGTTCACGCTGATGGTCACCGGGGCCGCCAGCCTGATCGGGATCATGGCGGGCGCGGTTCAGGGTTTTTTCGGTGGCTGGGTCGATCTGATCTTTCAGCGCATCATAGAAATCTGGTCGGCCACCCCGTCGCTGTATGTCATCATCATCATGTTCGCCATCCTGGGGCGCAGTTTCTGGTTGCTGGTGTTCCTGATGGTGCTGTTTTCCTGGACCGGGCTGGTCGGGGTGGTGCGGGCAGAGTTCCTGCGCGCGCGCAACCTGGAATATGTCCGCGCGGCCAAGGCGTTGGGCGTGGGCAACATGACGATCATGTTCCGCCACATGCTGCCCAACGCGATGGTGGCGACGCTGACCATGCTGCCCTTTATCGTGACCGGAACGATCTCGGCGCTGGCCAGTCTCGATTTCCTGGGCTTTGGCCTGCCGTCCTCGGCACCCAGTCTGGGCGAGCTGACATTGCAGGCGAAACAGAACCTGCAAGCGCCATGGCTGGCGTTCACCGCCTTCTTTACCTTTGCCATCATGCTGTCGCTGCTGGTCTTTATCTTTGAAGGCATCCGTGACGCGTTCGATCCCAGAAAGACCTTTAAATGAGCCTGCTGTCGGTCAAGAACCTGACGGTGTCCTTTACCCAGGACGGTCAGACCACACAGGCCGTCAAGGGCGTGTCCTTTTCCGTGGATCGCGGTGAAACGGTGGCGCTGGTGGGCGAGTCGGGTTCGGGCAAGTCGGTCACGGCCCTGTCCACCGTGTCGCTGCTGGGCGACAGCGCGCAGGTCGCCGGATCTGTCACCTATGACGGGCAACAGATGATCGGCGCGTCCGACGCGCTGTTGCGGCAGGTGCGCGGCAACGACATCAGCTTTATCTTTCAAGAACCGATGACCTCGCTGAATCCGCTGCATACGATCGAGCGGCAGCTGACCGAATCGCTGGCCCTGCATCAGGGTTTGGCGGGGGCGGCAGCACGGGCACGGATTCTCGAATTGCTGACCAAGGTGGGCATCCGCGATCCCGAAACCCGTCTGGACGCCTATCCGCATCAATTGTCTGGCGGGCAGCGCCAGCGGGTGATGATTGCCATGGCGCTGGCCAACAAGCCCGACATCCTGATTGCGGACGAACCCACGACGGCACTGGATGTAACCATTCAGGCGCAGATCCTGGATCTGTTGGCGGATCTGAAGGCGCAGGAAAACATGGGGCTGCTGTTCATCACCCACGATCTGGGCATCGTGCGGCGGGTGGCTGACCGGGTCTGCGTGATGAAAGGCGGCGAGATCGTCGAGACCGGTCCAACGGCCGAGATTTTCGACAATCCGCGACATCCCTATACGCAGATGCTGTTGGCGGCTGAACCTTCCGGCCAGCCCGACCCGGTCGCATCGGATGCGGAGCCGATTGCCAGCACCGATCACCTCAAGGTCTGGTTTCCGATTCAGCGTGGGTTCCTGAAACGCACCGTGGGCCACGTGAAGGCCGTCAACGACACAACCCTGTCGGTGCGCGCCGGCGAAACCTTGGGTATTGTCGGCGAAAGCGGGTCGGGCAAGACCACGCTGGCGCTGGCGATCATGCGCCTGATCGCATCGCAGGGGGGCATCACCTATCGCGGTCAGGACGTGCGCAAATGGTCCACGCGTGAATTGCGCCGCTTGCGCAGCGAAATGCAGATCGTGTTTCAAGACCCGTTCGGGTCGCTGTCGCCGCGCATGACCTGCCAGCAGATCATCAGCGAGGGGTTGACGATTCACAAGGTGGACCCGACCCGAGACCAACGCGAACTGGTGGCCGAGGCGATGGTGGAAACCGGGTTGGACCCGGCAACCATGGACCGCTATCCGCACGAATTTTCGGGCGGTCAACGCCAGCGGATCGCCATTGCGCGGGCCATGGTGCTGCGACCCCGCCTGCTGGTGCTGGACGAGCCGACATCGGCGCTGGATATGACCGTTCAGGTGCAGATCGTCGACCTGCTGCGCAACCTGCAACGCAAATACGGGCTGGCCTATCTGTTCATTTCACACGACCTGAAAGTGGTGCGTGCCATGAGCCACAAGGTGATCGTGATGAAACAGGGCGACGTGGTGGAATATGGCACCGCAGACGATTTGTTTGAGCGCCCGCAGACAGAGTATACCCGGACATTGATCGCTGCGGCGGGCTGACCTGCTGACAACAACCTGCGATTTCGGGGGGGGATTGACCGCGTCCTGTCCGGTTGCAGGTTCGTGACATCCGCTGCGGTGATTTGCATGGGCTGTCGTGTTAGTCTGGTGCCATGGACGCCGACACCCCGCATTGGAACGCCGCAGCGCTGGAGCATTTGACCGGACCCGCACGGGGTAATGTGTCTTGGCTGACGGCTGATACTGTCGACGTGCGCCTGCTGCCCGATCGGCGCCTGTCGTTTTCCGCGACCGTGAGCGATGCCGTTGACGACGGCGTCATTGCCCGGTTTCACCGCACCGGCGGCACCTATGATATCATCGCCACCGGGCAACACCCGATTTGGTTGAATGGGCGGGCGGTTGCCACCGAGGTCCTGCGCTATGGCGATGTTATCGAATTCGGTGAGACCGGGCCGTTGTCGCGTTACCGTCTGTATGATGATCGCCATCGGCCAAGCAACACGGTGGGTGAGATGTTCGGCGATGCGGCCAGTTATCTGCGCACCAGCCGTCGACCCTGGCCGCGCAAGCTGGGCTATGCGGTGGTAGAGTTGTTACGCCGGTTGGCGCGTGAAACCAGCGTTGTGTTCCGGGCATTGGTCTTGCTGTCGATTGCGGTGCTGGCATGGGCGCTTTATCAGCAGGGGCGCATGGACGATGCGATCAGGGCCGAACTCGAAAGCGGCAACCTGCAGATCGACGCCGTGGCCTCGGCCCTGTCACAGGCACGCGATGAAGCGATCCGCCCCAGCGATCTGTCGGCCCTGCAACAGGATCTGGCATTGCGGTTACAGACCAACGCCGAGCGTCTGATGGCGCTTGAGGCGCGTACCGGGGCGGGGCGGCGGGTGGTGGCGCAGGCGGCGGCTTCGGTTGTGTTCCTGCAAGGGGCCTACAGCTTGCGGGACCGCGAGAGCGGCAACATGCTGCGCCATGTGCTGGGGCCGGACGGGGTGCCGGTGCATCTGCCCAACGGGCAACCGTTTCTGTCCCTGACCGGAACCGGGCCGGTGGCCGAGGTTCAGTTCAACGGCACGGGATTTGTTCTGGCCGACCGCGGCGTTTTGATCACCAACCGCCATGTGGCCCAACCCTGGGGTAAAGGGCCGGGCGCGCGGCTGGGCACTGCCGAGATGGAGCCGGTGATGACCCGGTTCATCGGCTATTTTCCGGGTCAGCCCGCGCCGGTTACCCTGAGCACGCTGGCAGTCAGCGATCAGGTCGATCTGGCGGTTCTGGCAATGGGGCAGCGTCCCGGCGCGGTGCCGGGTCTGACACTGGCGGTCGAGGGACCCGAGCCTGGCGAAGAGGTGATTGTGATGGGGTATCCCACCGGGCTGATGTCGCTTCTGGCGCAGTCGGGGACGGCCTTTGTGCAGGATCTTCAGGCGGCGGGCGAAACCGGGTTCTGGAAGGTGGCCGAACGTCTGGCCGCCGCCGGGTTGATCGCACCGTTGGCCAGCCGCGGCATTGTCGGACAGGCCACCGAGGCCACCGTGGTCTATGACGCGGAAACGACTCATGGCGGCAGCGGTGGCCCGGTGTTGACGCTGGACGGAGCCGTAGTGGCGGTGAATACCGCGATCATGCCCGAGTTTGGCGGCTCGAATCTGGGCGTTCCGGCACGGCACATCGTGGCATTACTGGCCTCGCTCGACAGCGGATCGTCGAACTAGAGCGCGTTGCGGTGCGTCATGTGCGCCGCTTCAGCGCGACGCGCCAGAGGTCAAAGGTTCAGGCCGCCACACCCAGCCGCGCGAGGGCCGCGTTCAGCGCATCGTTCCAGCCCTGCAGCAACGCTGCGTTGTTCTGGTGGCGCAGACCCCATGCGCTGAGCTGCTCGAACCGGTGCCCGGCCACATCGCCAAAGATGGCGGCAACCCGGGGACGCCAATAGGCCAGCGCGGCGGCAATGGCGTCGCTCTGGCCCTGTTCCATCAGACGGGCCAGACCTTCTTCGGCCAGTTCCACATGGCGGGCTTCTACGGGGGCCACCTTGCGGATCGCTTCCGCCAATGGCTGATACGATACCTTCTGCATCTCGGCCAGCTGTGCCCCGACCGCCAAACCCATGCACAGGTTCATCACTACCGCGTCGGTCCATCCGCTCAGCGGATAGTTCAGCACGGACAGGCGCATGTCGTGTTCGCTGCGGTGGGTGCCCGGCCCGGCATCACGCGGCAGGCGGGCGGTCCAGGGGTGGCTGGTGGCATAGCGCGCGGTGTCGGCCCCGAATTCGCCCAGCAGGCGTAGCACCCGATCGGCATTGTCGGTCTTTTCCAGCACGATCTTGGCGGCGGCGATGCGTTCCTTGATGCCGGGGCCCGCGTTGATCACATCGGCGAACCCGGCGGCGCCAGCCAGTTCGCTGTCCACAAAGGTGGCCATCATCTTCATCAGCTCGGCGCGATAGCGCGGCGGAACGTTGGTCGGGTTGGTCAGCTTGCCGCCCTGGGACAGATAGCTTTCTATGCTCATGTCTTCGGTCATGGTGCGTTCCTCACTGATCGTAATCGACGACAACCCGGTCGGTCACCGGGAAGGACTGGCAGGACAGCACATAGCCCTGCTGCACCTCGTAATCTTCCAGTGCGTGGTTGGCGACCATCTCGACTTCGCCTTCCAGCACCTTGCAGCGGCAGGTCGAGCAGACCCCCGCCTTGCAGGCAAAGGGCGCGTCGATGGCGTTTTCCAGCGCCGCGTCCAGAACCGTCTGATCCTTGTCCATGGTGAAACTGCGCGCCGTCCCGTCCAGTGTCACGCTGGCTTCGGTGGTTTTGGCGGCCGCCGCATCGTCTCCGGCGCGGGCCCTGCGTTTCAGACGTCCCGGCTGGGCGCTGGCGAACAGTTCGAACTTGATCTGGGTGTCGTCCAGCCCATGTTCGCGCAGGCTTGCGGCGATGCCCAGCATCATCGGTTCCGGCCCGCAGATAAACGCGGTGTCGATGCTGGCGATGTCGATCCAGTGCTCAAACAGCGCCTTGCATTTCGCCGCATCCACGCGCCCGGTGAACAGGTCGATGTCCTGGGCGTCGGATTCCAGCACATGAATGATCGTCAACCGGCCCATGTAGAGGTTCTTGAGATCCTCCAGTTCCTCGCGGAACATGATCGAGTTCACACCCCGGTTGGCATAGACCAGCGTAAAGCTGCTGTGCGGCTCGGCGGCCAGTGTGGTTTTCAGGATCGACAGCACAGGCGTAATGCCCGACCCGCCGGCAAAGCCCAGATAATTGCGCGCCGCCGACGCCTCCAGCGGGGTGAAAAAGCTGCCCATCGGCTCCATCGCCTCAAGCGTGTCACCGGTTTTCAGGGTCTCATTGGCCCAGCTCGAGAAGGCACCGCCTTCGACCCGTTTGATCCCGACTTGCAGGATACCTTCGGTCTTGCCCGCGCAGATCGAATAGGATCGGCGCAGTTCGGTGCCGTCGAAATCGCGGCGAAAGGTCAGGTACTGGCCCTGGGTGAAATCGAAATCACCGTCATTCACCGGTTTCAGCGAGACCACCACCGCGTCGCGGATGGTTTTGCGCACGTCAGTGACGGCAAGTTGATGAAAGCGCGCCATGGGTGTCTCCTCAGATGCACTTGAAATAGTCGAAAGGTTCCAGACAGTCCTTGCAGCGCCAATGCGCCTTGCACGGGGTCGATCCGAATTGGCTGATCTTTTCCACGTTTGTGCTGGCGCAGCGGGGGCAGGCCTCGGGGCCGCCTGCTGCGCGGGGCGGGGCGATGCCATATTCCAGCAACCGCGCGCGGCCCTTGTCTGACAGCCAATCGGTGGTCCAGGGCGGTGAAATCTGCGTCTTGACCCGGATCTGGTCGATCCCGCGATCGCGCAAGGCGGTCTGGATATCCATCGAGATCACACTGGTGGCCGGGCAACCGGAATAGGTCGGCGTTACCGCCACCTGCAATTCGTCACCCTGCCACTGGACATCGCGAACGATGCCCAGATCGACCACGGAAATCACCGGGATTTCGGGGTCGGGCACCTGATCCAGCCAGGTCCAGATATCCGCAACCGCCGGTTTCATCCTACCAGCTGGCTCCGGGATAGGCCCGTTGCAGCCACTGCATCTGGGTCAACATATGGCCCAGATGCTCGGAATGCCGGAAACCGCTTTTGCCGCCCTTATGGGCAAAATCCGTGTCGGGAATGGTCAGTGTCGCCGCCTCCATCACGCTGCCCACATGGCTGTCGAACCCGGCGCGCAACTCGGTCAGATCCGGCGCGATCCCGGCCTCGGCCATCGCGTCGTCCACCGCATCGGGGATGAACATCTCGCCGACATAGGGCCACAACAGGTCCAGCGCGGCCTGCATGCGGCGGTGGCTTTCCTCGGTGCCATCGCCCAGCCCGATCACCGTGTCGCCCGAGCGTTCTACGTGATAGCGGACCTCTTTTACCGCCTTGGCGGCGATTTCGGCCACGCGGGTGTCGCAAGAGCGGGTCAGTGCCTGCAGCATTGCCAAATGCCACGCATCGAACAGGAACTGGCGCATCATGGTCTGACCGAAATCGCCGTTGGGCTGTTCAGCCAGCAGAACGTTGCGAAAATCCCAGGCGTCGCGTGTCATCGCCAGATCGTCGGCGGTTCTGCCCCGACCTTCGATCTCGCCCGCCAGACCCAACCACATCTGGGTCTGCCCGATCAGGTCCAGCGCGGTATTGGCCAGCGCGATGTCTTCTTCCAACACTGGCGCAACGCCGCACCATTCACTGACCCGGTGCCCGAGAACCAGCGTGTTGTCTCCCATGCGGCAAAGGAATTCGAAAGTGGCCTTGTCGCTCATCACATCGCTCCGACTTCGTCGGGAATGTCAAAGAAGGTCGGGTGGCGGTACACTTTGGATTCGGACGGCTCGTAGAACGGACCCTTGTCGCCGGGCGACGACGCGGCGATGTGGCGTGCTTCGACGGCCCAGATGCTGACGCCTTCGTTGCGGCGGGTATAGACGTCGCGCGCGTTCTTGATGGCCATCTCCGCGTCCGGCGCATGCAGCGAGCCCACATGGCGGTGGCTCATACCGTGCTGACCGCGGATGAAGATCTCCCACAGGGGCCATTCGTGACGCTTGGGTTTCTCGGGCTGGGCCTCGGGAATATCGGGATAGGCTGAGTTTGGAGCGCTCATTCTGCTGCCACCTTTTTGCTTGCACGTTTTTCGGCATGGGCCAGCAGCCCCTCGCGGACCCATTTGCCATCGTCCCAGGCCTTGTTGCGGGCGGCCAGGCGTTCCACATTGCAGGGGCCGTTGCCCTTGATCACGTCAAAGAACTCGGACCAGTCGGGTTCGGCAAAGTCATAGCCACCCTTGTCGTCATTCCATTCGAGTGTCTCATCCGGCACCGTCAGGCCCAGATATTCCGCCTGCGGCACGGTCTGATCGACGAACTTTTGCCGCAGCTCGTCATTGGTGTTCATCTTGATCTTCCAGGCCATCGACTGTGCCGAATGCACGCTGTCCGCATCGGACGGGCCAAACATCATCAGCGAAGGATACCAGAACCGGTTCAGCGCGTCCTGCGCCATGCGTTTCTGTGCCGGGGTGCCCTGGGCCATTTTCATCATGATGTCATAGCCCTGGCGCTGGTGGAACGACTCTTCCTTGCAGATCCGCACCATCGCACGGGCATAGGGACCATATGAGGTGCGCTGTAGCGGCACCTGGTTCATGATCGCGGCGCCATCGACGAGCCACCCCACAGCCCCCATATCGGCCCAGGTCAGGGTCGGATAATTGAAGATGCTGGAGTATTTCATCTTGCCCGACAGCAGATCCTCGGTCAGCTCGTCGCGGCTGACCCCCAGCGTTTCGGCGGCGCAGTAGAGATACAGCCCGTGCCCGGCCTCGTCCTGCACCTTGGCCAGCAGGATCGCCTTGCGTTCCAGGGTCGGGGCGCGGGTGATCCAGTTGCCCTCGGGCAGTTGGCCGACAATTTCGGAATGGGCGTGCTGGCCGATCTGGCGGATCAGGTTCTTGCGATAGCCTGCGGGCATCCAATCCTTGGGTTCGATCTTTTCACCGGCATTGATGCGCTCCTGAAAAGCGCGTTCCTGCGGCTCCATTTCGTCCAGGGATTTGACGCCCTGACCGGTGGATTTCACCATCTGTGCATACATCTGTCATTCCTCCACTCGGGCCTGCGCTCGGGCCTCCACTCGGACCCAACGGGCCGCCCGCGCCTATTGCCGGATCGGCAAGCCTGCGCCAACTCTATCACAGCCGGGTTGGCGATGCGACGGGATGAATTGAAACATAACTGACCGTGTGGTCGGTATATGTGCCTCCCCGATTCGCAGCAAGAAAAAAGTTACGAAAAATTCTGTCATCAAAATTTTCGTAACCTTTTGCATCCTCCGAAAGCGCCATGGCTTGAGATGGCGCTACAAACCGGCGACGTTGGCACGACGACGCAATGCAGGTGAAGGAGGCGGGGAAATCCTGCCTGTTGAGGGCCAGGAAGAAGACTGACAGATCGCTCTGAACCGGCCCGAGGCCCTGCATTTCAAGGAACGCGCCGGGGCGGTGGGCTGGAAACAGGCGGTCAAAGCGCGCCATCGGGGCCGCTTTGACTGGACCGTCAATCGGGAACGGCCCGGGCGCAACCGCCGAGTTCGACGGCTCTGGCAGCGGCGGGCGCGCCGGGCTAGGGTCGCCAAAAAGCACGGGGAGATGCCCATGACCACCATTCTGTCGATCCGCGATCTGCGCAAAACCTATGGCGACGGGTTTCAGGCGCTCAAAGGCGTGACGCTGGACATTCAGCAGGGCGAGATACTGGCGCTGCTGGGTCCAAACGGCGCGGGCAAGACGACGCTGATTTCGACAGTCTGCGGCATCACCACCCCCAGCGGCGGGCAGGTCAGCGTCGGTGGGCATGATATTGTCACCGACTTTCGCGCCGCCCGCTCGATGATCGGGTTGGTGCCGCAGGAACTGGCCCTGCAACCGTTTGAAACCGTGCTGAACACGGTGCGGTTCTCGCGCGGATTGTTCGGCAGGCCGCGCGACGACGATCATATCCGGTCGATTTTGCGCAAGCTGTCGCTGTGGGACAAGAAAGACAACCAGATCACCCAACTGTCCGGCGGCATGAAACGCCGGGTGCTGATCGCCAAGGCGCTCAGCCATGAGCCGCGCATCCTGTTTCTGGATGAACCCACTGCCGGGGTCGACGTGGATCTGCGCAAGGACATGTGGGAGACGGTCGCCGAATTGAAGGCCGATGGCGTCACCATCATCCTGACCACACATTATATCGAAGAGGCCGAGGCCATCGCTGACCGGGTCGGGGTGATTGCCAAGGGCGAATTGCTGCTGGTGCAGGACAAATCCACGCTGATGGCGCAGATGGGAAAGAAACAGATCGAGGTGCAGCTGAATGAGCCGCTGACCCGGATCCCCGAAGCGTTGGCGAATCTCGACCTGGCCATGGGCGCGGGGGGGGACAGTCTGATCTATACCTATGACACCAAAGCCGCGCGTACAGGCATCACCGGCCTATTGAACGACATCGCCGCCGCCGGGCTGACCCTACGCGATGTGCAAACCCGACAAAGCAGTCTCGAAGACATCTTTGTCGATCTTCTCAAGGAAGAGGCAGCATGAACTGGGCCGCAATCGGTGCGATATATCGCTTTGAAATGGCACGGTTCTTTCGCACTCTGATGCAGAGTTTCCTGTCGCCGGTGCTGTCGACCTCGCTGTATTTCGTAGTCTTCGGCGCCGCCATCGGCAGCCGCATCCAAGAGGTCGAAGGGGTCAGCTATGGTGCCTTCATCGTGCCGGGGCTGGTGATGCTGTCGGTGATCACCCAGGCAATCTCGAACGCGTCCTTCGGGATCTACTTCCCCAAGTTCACCGGCACGATTTATGAATTGCTCTCGGCTCCGGTGAATTTCCTGGAAATCGTGCTGGGCTATGTGGGGGCGGCGGCGACAAAGGCGCTGTTCATCGGCATCGTGATCCTGTTGACCGCGTCGTTCTTTGTGGAACTCAGCATCGCGCATCCGCTGGCAATGGTGCTGTTCCTGCTGTTGACCTGCCTCAGCTTTGCGTTGCTGGGGTTCATCATCGGCATCTGGGCGACGAATTTCGAACAGTTGCAATTGGTGCCGCTGCTGATCGTCACGCCGCTGATCTTCCTTGGCGGGTCGTTCTATTCGATCTCGATGCTGCCGCCGATGTGGCAGACAATCACGCTGTTCAATCCGGTCGTCTACCTGATCTCTGGCTTTCGCTGGTCGTTCTTTGGAATGGCCGATGTGCCGATCGGGCTGAGCCTGATGGCGATAGCCGCCTTTACCTGCCTGTGCCTCGGTGTGATCTGGTGGATCTTCCGCACCGGCTGGCGGATCCGCAGTTAGTGGCAATTTTGTCCAGACGTGGCGTGAATTCATCGCTGACCGCCGATCTGTGCGGAGCGATGCCTTGTTTGTCGGGGGGCGGCGTTCTACATCGGCAGTCATGAACCTGCGCATTCCCTTTCTGAAGAACCCGCCCCTTGTATCCGTGGTCCGGTTGACCGGCGCCATTGGAATGTCCGGGCGCGGTGCCCTGAACGACCACGCCATCGCACCGCTGCTGGAAAAAGCATTCAAACGCGGCAAGCCCGCCATGGTCGCCCTTGAAATCAACTCGCCCGGCGGATCGCCGGTGCAATCCTCGCTGATTGGTGCCCGCATCCTGCGCCTGTCCCAGGAAACCAAGGTGCCTGTAACGGCCTTCGTCGAGGACGTGGCGGCCTCGGGCGGTTATTGGCTGGCTGCGGCGGCGGACGAAATATGGGCCGACGAAAGTTCGGTGATCGGCTCGATCGGGGTGATTTCGGCCGGTTTTGGAGCCCATGTGTTCCTGGCGCGTCAAGGGGTCGAGCGGCGGGTCTATACGGCAGGCAAGTCGAAATCGATGCTGGACCCGTTCCGTCCTGAAAACGAAGAGGACGTGGCCCGGCTCAAGGTGATCCTCGGGGACATCCATGACAATTTTATCGCCCATGTCAAAAGTCGCAGAGGCGACAAGCTGGACACCACCAAGGATCTGTTCACCGGCGAATTCTGGCTGGCGCGCCGCGCCGCCGACAGGGGGCTGATCGACGGAATTGGCCACATGAAACCCAAGATGCAGGAGCGGTTCGGGGACAAGGTTCAATTCCGCCAATACGCGCGGCGTCGACCGCTTCTAAGCCGGTTCGGTGCGCAATTGGCCGATGATGCTGTCACTGGCATCGAGGAACGCGCGGCCTATGCGCGGTTCGGCCTGTGACGTGATCATCAAGATAGTCTCATTGTTCCTCATCGGCATGGCCGTGCTGGCGATGTTCGGCAAATTGCGCCTGCCGGGCTCCAAGCGCTTGGCATCGGTAAAATGCCCATCCTGCGGACGCTATCGCATCGGCAAGGGGCCCTGTGCCTGTGGCCACGGAGGGCGAACCTGATGGAATGGCTGATGTCGGGGTTGGGATTGACGATCCTGCTGCTGGCTGGCGATGCCCTGGTGCGCGGTGCAGTCAACCTCAGCCTGCGGCTGGGGGTTCCGGCGCTCATTGTCAGCCTGACAATCGTCGCCTTTGGCACCTCGGCACCCGAATTGTTGATTGCGATCAGCGCCATCAAGGACAACGCGCCGGGTATCGCTCTGGGCAACGTGGTCGGTAGCAATACCGCCAACATTCTGCTGGTGCTCGGTATTCCGGCCCTGCTGGCGACCATTCATACCAGCGAATGCCAAACCCGAAAGTCCTATCTGTTCATGTTGGCGGCGTCGGTCGTGTTCATCGTTCTTGCTTTTTGCGGCACGTTCACGCTGGGCACCGGGTTGATCCTGCTGGCGCTGCTTGCACTTGTGCTGATCGATGCGGTGCGCGACGCGCATTCGCACCACAAGGCCGGCGAATGCGTGGATCTGGACGAGATTGAAGAGGCCGATCCAGACATGCCCTATTGGCGGGTGGGGCTGTATCTGATTGTCGGCCTTATCGGGCTGCCCATGGGGGCGCATCTGCTGGTCGAGAACGCATCGGCGATTGCGCAGACCTATGGGGTCAGCGACACGGTAATCGGGCTGACCCTGGTGGCGGTGGGAACATCGCTGCCGGAACTGGCCACCTCGGTGATGGCGGCTTTGCGCCGGCAGGCGGACGTGGCCCTTGGCAACGTGATCGGGTCGAATATGTTCAACCTGCTGGCCATCGTCGGCATCGCAACCTTTTTTGGCGACATTCCGGTCGATCCGGCGTTCCTGACTTTCGATCTGTGGGTGATGCTGGCGGCGTCGTTGCTGTTGTTCCCGTTTGTGTTCTTCAAGGTCGACATCACCCGTATTTGGGGCGTGGTCCTGACCGCGCTGTATGCGGCCTACGTCGTCGTGATCCTGATCTAGCCGCGGAGAATCCGACCATGACACGCAGCCTTGTGACCGGTGCGGGCAAACGTTTGGGGCGCGCCATGGCGTTGTATCTGGCGGCGCGTGGACATGACGTTGCCCTACATTTCGCGAGTTCGCGCAACGAGGCGCTCCAGGTGGCCGACGAGATCCGCGCGATGGGGCGGCGCGCCGAGGTGCTGCAGGCCGATCTGCTGGACGAAGACCAGACGGCAGCGCTGTTTCCAGCCGCCCGTGCGGCGCTGGACGGGCCGATCACATGTCTGATCAACAATGCCTCGATCTTTGAATATGACACGATTCACAGCGCCACCCGGCGCAACTGGGATCGGCATATGGACAGCAACCTGCGGGCGCCGTTCCTGCTGACCCAGGCGATGGCGGACCAGGGGCTGGAGCCGACAGTCGACAGTATGGGCGAGCCGGTCGCATCCGGTCTGATCGTCAACATGATCGATCAGCGGGTGCGCAAGCTGACACCGGAGTTCATGACCTATACGCTTGCAAAGATGGGACTGTGGACGCTGACCCAGACCACGGCCCGTGCTCTGGCTCCGGCTATCCGTGTCAACGCCATCGGCCCTGGCCCGACCCTGCGCGGCGCGCGGCAAACAGAACAGCATTTTGCCGCGCAGCGGGCCACGACAATCCTCGCAAGAGGAGCCAATCCAGCGGATGTGACGGCCGCCCTGGGCTACTTTCTGGACGCGCCCGCGGTCACCGGACAGCTGCTGTGCGTCGATGGCGGGCAACACCTCGGATGGCGTACGCCGGATGTTCAGGGAAGCGAATAAGAGGTGCCGTCGGGTCAAGTTTTGCACCGGTGACAGATCTGTTACCAAAGCGTTACGAAAATGTCTTAGTTTTCATAAACTTGCGGCATTCAAACAAATAAATCGTTAGTTTTCAGCGGCTTGAGAATGTGCTTAAAAAATGGGCAAATCGGCGAAATCAGCCAAAACTAAGGGAAATTTCCGAAACCCCCGAAGATATCTTCAGACTTATCCACAAGATCCGTGGATTTGTTTACGCTTGAAACTAACCCTTCAAGAGTGCAGCCATAGGTTGAGAATCACATGTTAACCATTTGTTAACCGCATGACAGACCAAGAGCCCGAACCGGTCCTGAGTGGACATGACTGTATCCAGGGCTATCTCAGGACATTGGATAGCTCGCCCGGTGTTTACCGGATGCTGGATAGCGAGAGCCGGGTTCTGTATGTCGGCAAGGCCCGTAACCTGCGTGCGCGGGTGTCCAGTTATGCCCGTCCCACCGGTCACACCGGGCGGATTGCCCGAATGATCAGCGAAACCACCCGGATGATGTTTCTGACGACGCGCACCGAGACCGAGGCGCTGTTGCTGGAACAGAACCTGATCAAGCAGCTCAAACCCAAGTACAACGTGCTGCTGCGCGATGACAAAAGTTTTCCCAATATCCTGGTGGCCAAGGATCACGCCTTTGCACGAATCGGAAAACATCGCGGCGCCAGGAAACAGAAGGGCACGTATTTCGGGCCGTTCGCCAATGCGAGCGCCGTCAACCGGACGCTGAACCAGTTGCAAAAGGCGTTCCTGTTGCGCAACTGTTCGGACGCGATGTTCGAAAGTCGCACGCGGCCTTGCCTGCTGTATCAGATCAAGCGGTGTTCAGCCCCCTGCGTGGGCCTTGTCACCCCCGAGGAGTACGCCGAAAGCGTACGGGATGCCGAGCTTTTCCTGTCCGGGCGCTCAACCCGGGTGCAAGAGGAGCTGGCCGGGCAGATGGCCGCCGCCTCCGACGCGATGGAATTCGAACGCGCCGCCGGTTTGCGCGACCGGATCCGTGCCCTGACGCAGGTGCAGACCAGCCAGGGCATCAACCCGCGTGGCGTCGCCGAAGCCGACGTGATCGCGCTGTACATGGAGGGCGGGCAGGCCTGCGTTCAGGTGTTTTTCATCCGCGCCAATCAGAACTGGGGCAACCGCGATTTCTATCCACGCGTCGGGCCGGACGTTTCCGCCGCAGAGGCGATGGAGGCGTTTTTGGGACAGTTTTACGACAACAAGCAACCGCCCCGACAGCTGATCCTGTCCGACGGCATCGAAAACGTCGATCTGATGAGCGAGGCGTTGGGCGAAAAGGCGGGGCACCGGGTCGAGATCCTGGTGCCGCAGCGGGGCGAAAAGGCCGAGCTGATCTCGGGTGCGTTGCGCAATGCACGTGAATCCCTGGCGCGCAAGATGTCCGAAACCGCGACCCAGGGCAAATTGTTGCGCGGCCTGGCCGAGGCGTTTCAACTGGATGCGCCACCGCAGCGGATCGAGGTTTACGACAACAGCCACATTCAGGGCACCAACGCGGTTGGCGCGATGATCGTGGCCGGACCCGAGGGCCTGATCAGGAACAGCTATCGCAAATTCAACATCCGGGGCGACGATCTGGTGCCCGGCGACGATTTCGGCATGATGAAAGAGGTTCTAAACCGCCGCTTTTCCCGCCTGATCAAAGAGGACCCGGACCGCGTCAAAGGACAGTGGCCCGACCTGTTGCTGATCGACGGCGGCGCGGGGCAGGTCAGCGCCGTTGCCGAAATCATGCGCACGCACGGTGTTTCCGACATTGCCATGGTCGGCGTTGCCAAGGGGGTGGACCGCGATGCGGGCAAAGAAGAGTTCCACCGCATCGGTCAGCGGCCGTTCGCCTTGCGGCACAACGATCCCGTGCTCTATTTCGTGCAGCGTCTGCGCGATGAGGCGCACCGCTTTGCCATCGGCACGCACCGCGCCAAACGCTCCAAGGCGATCGGTGCCACACCGCTGGATGATGTGCCCGGCGTCGGAGCGACCCGTAAGCGGGCCCTGTTGGCGCATTTCGGTTCGGCCAAGGCGGTCAGCCGTGCCAATCTGGCGGATCTGAAGGCGGTGGACGGTATTTCCGGTACGCTGGCCGAAGCGATCTATGACTATTTCCACGACCGCAGCTGAGACGCAGCCCTGTGTGGCCCCGGTGCAGCCTCGGCGCGCAACTGCCTGCGCACATCAACATACGCTTTTATGTTCCAAACCTGCGATGTAGGGTCCGCACATGAAGTGGACTTTGCCCAATATACTGACTGTCCTGCGCCTGGTGGCCGCTCCGGGTTTGGCGTTGGCGTTCCTGTTCCTGCACCGCCCCTATGCGGACTGGTTCGCGTTGCTGTTGTTTGTGTCCGCATCGGTCACGGACTGGATCGACGGATATCTGGCGCGGGCCTGGAAACAGGAAACCAAGCTGGGCGCGATGCTGGACCCGATTGCGGACAAGGCGATGGTGATCATCGCCCTGATGGTGATCGTCGGCTATTCGTCGATGTCGCCCTGGCTGGTGCTTCCGGCGACGTTCATCCTGTTCCGCGAGGTGTTCGTGTCGGGCCTGCGGGAATATCTGGGGGCCACGGCGGGCACTCTGAAGGTGACACCGCTGGCAAAGTGGAAGACCACCGCCCAGATGACCGCCATCTCGGTGTTGTTCGCACAGGGGATATTTGAGCATTACCTGGGCATGTCGGCCTGGGGGATGGATCCGCAGCTGGTCAATCAGATCCTGTCCGGCGAAGTCGAGGACCTGTATGGGCTGCACTGGAAGATGATCGGCATGGATTGGACCGGGCGCATCGGGCTGTGGCTGTTGTGGCTGGCGGCGGCGTTGACGATGATCACCGGCTGGGACTATTTTCGCAAGGCCCTGCCATTTCTGAAAGAGGTGCGCTGATGGATGTGCTGTATTTTGCCTGGGTCCGCGAGCGGATCGGTATGCCGCGCGAACGGATCGAGACCCAGGCGGCCACAGTGGCGGATCTGGTGGACGAGCTGCGCAGCCGCGAAGACCGCTA
The DNA here is from genome assembly GCF_000473225.1 of Sedimentitalea nanhaiensis DSM 24252. Lineage (GTDB taxonomy): Bacteria > Pseudomonadota > Alphaproteobacteria > Rhodobacterales > Rhodobacteraceae > Sedimentitalea > Sedimentitalea nanhaiensis. The sequence goes on along the minus strand of NZ_KI421509.1, from coordinate 1,875,398 downwards.
TGCCGCCGCCTTTGCCGATCTGTCCGCCCTGCGCGTCGCGCTGGATCAGGAATTGGGCGCGTTCGATGCACCCTTGGCCGGTGTGCGCGAGGTGGCGTTCTTCCCGCCGATGACCGGAGGCTAGGCGATGCGGGTCAAAGTGCAGGAGGCGCCCTTTGACGTGGCTGACGAGATGCGCGGTTTCGGAGCCCCGGGCACGGGAGCCATCGTGACTTTTACCGGCGTTGTGCGCAACTCAGACAGCGGCAATCTGACGGCCATGGAGATCGAGCATTACCCCGGCATGACCGAAGCGGCGCTGGCCCAGATCGCAACCCGCGCACAGGAGCGGTGGCAATTAGGCGATGTGTTGGTGATACATCGACACGGACGGCTGATACCGGGCGAGCAGATCATGATGGTGGCCACCGCGTCGCGTCACCGCAAGGCCGCGTTCGAGGCCGCGGATTTCCTCATGGACTATCTGAAGTCCCGCGCTCCGTTCTGGAAAAAGGAAATCACCGCGGATGGGGCCGAATGGGTTGCCGCACGGGACGAGGACGAGGCCGCCCTGGATCGCTGGTCGCCGGAGCTTTAGGTCTGACCTGCCTTCATGCGATCGACATAAGCGCGCAGCTCGTCCGATTCCTGCCGGGCGTCGCGCAGGCCATCCATCGTCGCACGCAGTTCCGCCTCGGTTTGGCTCAGCTGGTTGGTCAACTCTGCTTCGCGCTGTTGCAGATAGGTGATCGCCTGATCGCGGGTTTCCTCGGCTTCGTGCAGTTCCTGACTCATGCGGTCCAGATCGGCGACATCGCTCTGTTTGACGCGGGTGAAACGGTGCACCAGCCAGTTCGCGAACCAGCCGGTCGCAAAGGCGACGAACAGGATAACAGCGGTTGCGATGATGAACTCAGTTCTGTTCATTTTCTGATCCTTGCGCATTGGCGGCGTCCGAGGCTTCGGACTCGGCGTCCTGTATCATGTCTTCGGGGGAATCGGCAGACAGGGATTCCAATGTCTTGGTCTCTTCGGGAATTGGCACCGGACGGATCCAACGAAAGTCGATCCGGCGGTTCTCTTCCCGACCCTCTTCGGTTTTGTTGCTGGCGATGGGCTGGGTTTCGCCATAGCCGACCGCGGCATAGGTTCCGGTCAGAACCCGCCGCGCCCGCAACTCGTTCAGGACCGATTGCGCACGCGACTGGCTGAGTTGCATGTTCATGGTTTCACGGCCCTGGCTGTCGGTATGGCCCTGGATCTCCAGCCGGATTTCACCGCAGCGATCCAGCAGGTCGGCAATGTCGTCCATCACGGCGCGCGAACTTTCGTCAATCGTGGCAGACCCCGGTTCAAACATGATCTTCTGGCGTTGCTGGATTTCGGCCAGCCCGGCCTCGCAAACTTCGGGGGAGGGCGGAATATCGGTCGGCGGCGGCGGTGGTTGGAACGTAATGTCCAGCTCATAGGTTTCCGCATCTCCCAGGCGCTCGGACAACAGACCCGCCGCCTCGGCGCTCGCGTCTTCGCGGGAGGTGACGCCGCGCACCAGAATATGATCGGGCGATACGATGACCGCACCGTTGCCAAGCAGGGACAGCGCCTCAAGACCCGCCAGGACCCGCACCGACCAGTCCTTGGGCAGCCCGCCCACCAGCCGTGTGGCGGTATAGACGCTGTCAGACCCGAACCGCGCGCGGGCATAGCTGTCAGCGACCTGGCGCATGGTTTCGTCGCTCAGCCGTCCGCGCAGCTGCACCAATCCTTCGGGGCTAAGCGTGGCAACAAATTCGGGTGGCCCTGCGTCGATCCTGTTGTCCGGATCCGGCAGCACCGCGTGCAATTCGAACACATCCGGCAATGCTGTTTCCAGCTCGCCGACGACGTTGTCGAAAATTGCCGGGGCGGTTCCCTGGGCGGCAGCCAGGGTAATGTCGGCGTCGGATATGGTCACGGAACCGCCGCCCAGATCGGCCAGGGCCGCAATCGACAGTTCAGCTGCTTTGCCCCAGTGTGGCGAGGGAACGCCCATGCCGAGGATGCATTGGTCATTGCCCGACAGCCCGGCGCGGAAAGCGGCATTCAGGATGCGGTTGCGCGTGGCCTCGGTATCTGCGGAACAGGCGTCGAAACGTGCGCCGTCTTCATCGATGAGAAAACGCAGGGTGAAGGGCGTGATCACCGGGCGTGGCGCGGCGATGTCCACTGACATCCGTACGGCCGCAGGGGCGGCGCGGTTCAGCTCCGCCTCAAGCCGGGCCTTGGCTTCGGCGCTGTCGGATATTGCGGTGATCCGCACCAGCCCGGCGCCGATCGACAGTTTCGAGCGCGGCAATTTGGACAGGGCGGTGATTGCAAAGCTCATGGCATCCTGCCAACCATCCGGTGCCGGATAGGTCGCGGTTTCCAACAGATCGGTAACGGGCAAAGGGTCGGCGATCCGGACCAGTTGCGCGACCAGCCGGTCCCGGTCGGTTTCGGTCGGGATCAGGCCGATGATCGAGACGCCGCTGTCGTTGCGCAGGATTTCAGCCGAAAATCGCGGCGGTGCCAGATCGGCGGTCGCTGCGACATCCATCTGGTTGATAATCCGGGCGGAATCCACAACCGATCCGACCTGGCTGACCGCGTCGAATCGTTTGGCTTCGGTCGGGGCGGTGCCGGTCAGAATCACCTGCAGACCGTCGGCTTCGACCTCTGACCAGCCGTATTGCGCCTGATCCAGCACCCGGCGCACGGCGATCTCTGAATTCTCCTCGACCGTGGTAACCGCGAAACTCGCGGCAATCGCGCACAGCACGGCGCCCATGCCAAATCCGAGAATGGAATAGAGGATCGAAGATGTGCGCATCTGTGGTCGGGCCGCTCCTGTGGATTATGGCTGTCTTATCCTTGTCGCCGTCGGGGTTCAATCAAGCGAACAGGGCCAGCCCAAAGAAGATGAGCGGAATCAGGCCGGTGTCGCGATTCAGGCGGAACAGATGCAGCATCCGATCCGGGTCGGTGTGATCGAAACCGCGCAACTGCCATGCCATATGCCACCCCATCGCCCAAGGCCCCCCCAGCGCAAGAACCAGCGCCAGGATCGAGGCGGCGGGCATCAGCGCCGTGATCACCGCCACCGCCATCAGCGTCACGGTTGCGACCAGGAAATATTTCAGCCAGTGCACGGTATTGGCACCAAACAACCTGGCCGTGGATTTGACCCCGATCAGGGCGTCGTCCTCGGTATCCTGATGGGCATAAATGGTGTCATAAAACAGCGTCCAGCTGATGCCTGCGACATACAGAAACACCGCGGGCCAGCGCAATTCGCCCGCATGTGCGGTCCACGCCAGCAGCGCGCCCCAGTTGAAAGCCAGGCCCAGAAAGACCTGCGGCCACCAAGTAAACCGCTTGGCAAAGGGATAGATCGTGACCAGCAACAGCGACAGAACGCCCAGCGAAATGGCCGCGCGATTAAAGGTCAGCAGGATGCAAAAGGCGAGCAGCGCCTGCACACACATCCAGATCGCCGCACCTGCGACACTGACCTGCCCGGAAGGAATGGGCCGCGACCGGGTGCGCGCGACCTTATCGTCGATATCGCGGTCGGTGATGTCGTTCCAGGTGCACCCGGCCCCGCGCATCAGCCATGCGCCCATTCCGCATCCCAGCGCGATCCAGGCATCCTGCCAGCCAAGCGACTGATCTGCCAGCATCGCCAGCATCAGCCCCCACCAGCACGGCAGCAGCAACAACCACGTTCCGATGGGCCGGTCGGCGCGCGACAGGCGCAGATAGGGGCGGGCAAAGGCGGGGGCGCGGCGGTCGACCCAGTTGCCGGATGCGGCATCGGCGACCTGACCGTCTGGTGTTGGGGCATTGCCTTGCATATGTAGGCCTTCATGAGCGCAAAGATCAGACTGTATGTAGAACACCCGTTGGGGCAGGGGCAATCGGTTCCCTTGACCCGTGAACAGGCGCATTACCTGTTCGGCGTCATGCGCCTGGGTGTCGGCGGGGGTGTGGCGTTGTTCAACGGGCGCGATGGCGAATGGCAGGCCGAGGTGGCCGAGGCCGGAAAACGTGGTGGGGCATTGATCTGTCGGCACCAGAGCCGCCCGTTGCAAATGCCCCCCGACCTGTGGCTGTTGTTCGCCCCGATCAAGAAGGCGCGCACCGATTTCATCGTCGAGAAAGCGGCCGAGATGGGCGCGGCCCGGATCGTGCCGGTGCAGACCGATTTCACCAACGCCGAACGCATCCGCCAGGACCGGTTGCAGGCCCATGCCGTCGAGGCCGCAGAGCAATGCGGCGGCACTTATGTGCCCGAGGTGGGCGATCTGATTCGGCTGGACCGGATGTTGACCGATTGGCAGGGCGGACGGCAGCTGATGTTCTGCGACGAGGCCGAGGCCGGACGGGCGTCCGCCCTGACAAGCGGCCCCGCCGGGGCGCCCTGGGCGATTCTGATCGGACCCGAAGGCGGGTTTTCCCCTGACGAGCGGGTGCGTCTTGCGGGGCTGGACTTTGCCCATACCGTCAGCCTGGGACCACGCATCCTGCGCGCCGATACGGCGGCGGTGGCGGCAATGACGCTGTGGCAGCAGGCGATGGGCGACTGGCGATGAGCTTTGTGCGTCCCGAGGTTCTGGCATCGCTCCGCCGCTGGCGCGAAGTGCTGTACGCAACGGCACTGGCGCTGTTGGGGCTGTGGTGGATTGCCGGGCCGGGCGGGTTGTTGGCCTGGGTCGGCGCGGCTTTGGTGGTTGCGGGGGCTGCGCTGGCCGTGGTCGGTGTGCAGCGCGCGCGATTTCGCGGCGAGGGCGGCGGGCTTGGCGTGGTGCAGGTGGACGAAGGACAGATCACCTATTTCGGCCCGTTGGGCGGGGGATCGGCTGCGGTGACCGAACTGTCGCGCCTGACGCTGGATCAGACCGGGCACCCGGATCACTGGGTGCTGGAGCAGCGCGGCGCACCGACCCTGTCGATCCCGGTCAATGCCGAGGGGGCCGATGCGCTGTTCGACGTTTTTGCCGGGTTGCCGGGCCTGCGCACCGAACGGATGCTGGCGCAGTTGCAGGGCCGATCCGCTCACCCGGTGGTGATCTGGCGGCGGGCAGCACCTGTGCCGGAACATCAAAGGCTGCATTGACACCCCGCCGAAATCGCAGCAGGTGTCAACGCCACAGCGATTGAAAGCAGCGGAGTTCAGGTATGTCTATTCCCCAGTCCGGCGGTGGGCCGATTGAACGGCACGAACAGCTGGCCGAGTATCTGGCCGAAGGATGCAAGCCCAAACAAGACTGGCGCATCGGCACCGAGCATGAGAAATTCGGCTATTGCAAGGACACGCTGCTGCCGATCCCTTATGACGGGGAACGGTCGGTCAGGGCCGTATTGCAAGGCCTGCGCGAGGCGCATGGCTGGGCCCCGGTGACCGAGGCCGGCAATCTGATCGGGTTGGAAAAAGACGGCGCGAATGTCAGTCTGGAACCGGGCGGACAACTGGAGCTGTCTGGCGCGCCGCTGGAAACCATCCATGAAACCTGTGACGAGGTGAACGAGCACCTGCGCGAGGTCAAGGACGTGGCCGACAAGGTCGGTGTCGGCTTTATCGGGCTGGGTGCCGCGCCGGTCTGGACCCATGATCAGATGCCCTTGATGCCCAAGGGCCGCTATGCGCTGATGGATGCCTATATGCAAAAGGTCGGCACCATGGGCCGGACCATGATGCGCCGCACCTGCACGGTTCAGGTCAACCTGGATTTCGCCAGCGAGGCGGATATGGTGCAGAAACTGCGGGTGGCGATTGCGTTGCAGCCGGTGGCGACGGCGCTGTTCGCCAATTCACCCTTTCTGGATGGTAAGCCCAATGGCCACAAAAGCTGGCGCAGCCGGGTCTGGCGCGATCTGGACGCGGATCGTACCGGCACGGTGCCCTTTGTGTTCGAGCAGGGCTTTGGTTTCGAACGCTGGGCCGAATATGCCTTGGATGTGCCGATGTATTTCGTCTATCGCGACGGACAGTATATCGATGCATTGGGGCAGTCGTTCCGCGATTTCCTCAAGGGAGAGCTTCCTGCGTTGCCCGGCGAAAAGCCGACCCTGTCGGATTGGGCCGATCATCTGACCACCCTGTTCCCCGAAGCGCGGATCAAGAAATTCATCGAAATGCGCGGTGCCGATGGCGGCCCGTGGCGGCGGTTGTGTGCCCTTCCGGCGTTCTGGGTCGGACTGATGTATGATCAGGCCTCGCTGGATGCGGCCTGGGATCTGGTGCGCGGCTGGGATGCCGAAACCCGCGAGGCCCTGCGCGTTGCGGCCAGCGAACAGGCGTTGCAGGCGAAGGTCGGCAAGATCGACATGCACGAACTGGCGCGCGAAGTCGTTGCGATTGCCGATGCCGGGCTAAGGGCGCGCGCGCGTCCCGGTGCCGGTGGCATGGTGCCCGACGAAACCCATTTCCTGAACGCGCTGAAAGAGAGCATCGACAGCGGCGAGGTTCCGGCGGACGAGCTGATGAATCACTATAACGATGACTGGAACGGCGATCTCAGCCGGATCTACGGCGACTTTAGTTACTGACTTCCGTAGGGGCGGAATCGGATCAGGCGGGGCCGTATCGGTTTGGTCCCGCCGTGCCGCGTTGCACGAAAAAGTAGAGCAAGACCAGAAAACCGATAATCGGCAGCAGCCCGATCAGCATCCACCACCCGGTGCGGTCGATGTCGTGCAGGCGTCGAACTCCGACCGCGATGCTGGGCAGAAAAACCGCCAGGGAAAACAACAACGACAAAGGTTGCAGGGTGCTGTCGCCAAAGATCGAATAGTCGACGATATTCACCGCCAGACTGCAGAGCAACAGGAACAGCGCGAACCACCAGTATTCCGGCCGAACGGCACGGCCCGAAAACGTGGCGTATTTGTTGAAGCAGGTTCTTACAGAGGTTTTGAAGTCCATTCGTCAGCCCTTTTCAGGCGGCAAGGGTTGCGCCGATCCTGTCGATCACAGCCTATGCGTGTCGCCCGGCGAATACAACCGATCTCAGCTCGCGCTATCCCAGTGGTGAGTCGTCAAAGAAGACGGTGTCGCCGACGATCAGATCTTCGGGATCCAGCCCCTTGATCTTTGCGATCTGCTTGCCATCGACAAAGATCGCCGTGGCCCCCTGGAATTTCATGGTCTGGAGCTGAGCGCCCTCGTCAAACCCTTTCAGCAGCAGCCAATCCTGGTCAGTGTCGAACCGGCGGATCGTATCGACCCCCCAACCGTCATCAGTCTGAAAGACAAAGCAATCCTCGCCGACACCGCCCGTCAGAATATCCCAGCCTTCGCCCCCGATCAGCACGTTCTTGCCCTGTTTTCCCGACAATTCGTCGGCTCCGGCGCCTCCGATCAGCACGTCATGGCCACCGCCCCCCATCAATATGTCGTTGCCGTCGCCGCCGTCGATCAGGTCATCGCCGTGCCCGCCGTACAGCGTATCCTTGCCATTGCCCCCGCTGATCGTGTCGTTGCCGCTGCCGCCCCGAAGCATGTCATTGCCATCGCCACCGGTCAGATCGTCGTCGCCGTGCCCTCCGCGCAGTTCATCGGCGCCCGCACCGCCCTCCAGGCTGTCCGCGGACCGCCCGCCGCTCAGCCAGTCATTGCCGCTGCCGCCCTGGATCCGGTCGATGCCGGCGCGCCCGTGAACCGTATCGTTGCCCGCCCCGGCGATCATCAAGCCCCCTGCCGGATCACAGTACAGAACGTCATCGCCGCCACGGGTAAACAACGCCTGCCAGTACATCTGCGCCTGCGCCGCCACCTGTTCACCCAGGTCCAGCGACCGCAGATTGCCGTCCTGAATGTGGATGCCGCCATAGATCCGGCTGATCCCGGCCTCTTCGGCGGCTTCGGTCAGGGTTTCCCATTGCAGCACCACGGGGTCCACATCCTGCCATTGTTCAAAGGCCAGCTCGTTGGCGACATACTGACCCAGCAGGTCGATGCCCGCGACATCGTCCAGATCGTAGGTCCCCAGCGTGGTGCCGTCATAGAACTGGTCCGACCCGACAAAGGCCGCAATGGTGCGCGCCGCCGCCATCGAAAAAGCGGAATGACCCGAGACGAATTCCGGGAAAGGCGGGGTGACAAACGTTACATTCTGATAGGGCTGCCAGTCTTCGCCCATGATCGTCTGGGTGCCCATGTCGGGGCCGCCCCAGGCCTGAACCTGCTGCCCGAAATACATATCCCGGATCGCCGATTGCGGGCGGATGAGATTATAGTGGAACTTGGCCTCCCAGGTGGCGATCCCGGCATCGAACACGGCGGCGTTCACGGCAAAGAACAGCTTGGCATCTTCGTCGATGCCATGGCCTTCGCGCAGGGCGATGTCCTGAGCGATCTGGTTCCAGTGCCCCGGAGGCGATTCGGTGCGCGGCCCGTCAGCCCAGTATTCGGCGATGACCTTCTGCTCGGTGGTCAGGTTGGCACTGGCGTGCAGGACCTCGGTGAACTGATCGCGCCAGGCCTGATCATAGGTGGTCACATTGCCCGCGCTGTCCACATAGGTGTCGAAATTACCCAATTCCGGCGGGGCGACAGGGCGAAACTGATCGCCGCTCTCCAAGGCAAAGGGATCGACACCGCCCCAGTGCGGGGTCAGGGCAATCTGGTCGGTATAGCTGGTCGGATCATCGGGATCGATGATCGGCACGCCGTTTTCGTTGACCGCCGTACCGGTCGGCACCCGCAGGGGTTGCCAGCTGTTGGGGTCAAAATCGACGCCGCCCGGCGCGTTCGGATCGTCGGGATCGGCGCTGTTGACCGGGGTATAGCCGGTGGTGTCGGCATAGCCGTTTTCCGCATTCGACCCATCGTCGGCCCGCGCCGCCAGCACATTCTGCGCCGCCAGGTTGCCCAGCCCGGCCGCCGTGGACGGATCGGTTCCGCTGACCGAGATGTCATAGCCCAGCTGATCCATGAAGGCGTCAAACTCGGCCTGTTTGGCCGGAAAGAAGTGGCTGAGCATGGCATAGGCGGCATAGCTGACGGCCTCGGCCTTGTGCGCCATGTCATGTTCCGACACCGGGCGCTGCAGATCGCTGTAGTGGCCGTATGCATCCGGATCGTATGCGGCCCAGGCGTCATAGACGGCGGAACTGGTCAGGTGCAGCTGATAGGTGGTTTCAGTGGGTTTGGCACCGGCCGAGCGGATCCCCTCCAGTAACATTTCGTTCCATTGCGCGACAAGGGATTGTGCGGTGGCCATAATACCGTCCTTTCAAATCTGTAAGCGGCCGGGCATCGGCCAGAATGCGAAAACATCAAGGATTAATCACGCCATATTACAATCGCGTGTGGAAACACGGCTATACCCATTTGGGGATAGCTTTCATAATGCGTTGAAACTGTTTCTTAAATCTCAGCCAGAGGCGCCGATTCTGGGTTCTGTACCTGTACGGATGCGGGCGATGTTGGCGCGGTGGCGCCAGAACACCAGCAAGGTAAGAGCGATGCCCAACAGCATCGTCGTTCCAAATCCCAATGCCAGGGCCCACAGGGTGGAGGCTGCGGCGGCCGCCAGCGCACCCATCGATGAAATGCGGCTCAGCGCTGCCGCGGCTAGCCATGTGGCGCAACAGGCCAGACCGACCGGCCAGGCCAGGGCCAGCCAGAGGCCTAAGAATGTCGCCACGCCCTTGCCGCCGCGAAAGCCCAGCCAGACCGGATAGCAATGTCCCAGAAAGGCGGCCAGTGCCGCCAGTTGCACCGCGTCTTCGGTGGCAAAGGCGCGGGCGAGCAGGACCGCCACCGCCCCCTTGCCGCCATCCAGCAACAAGGTCAGCGCCGCCGCCGACTTGTTGCCGGTGCGCAGAACGTTGGTGGCCCCGATGTTGCCCGAACCGATCTGGCGCAGATTGCCCAGCCCCATCAGTCTGGCCAGGATCAGGCCAAAAGGCACGGAGCCCAGCCCATAGCCGAGACCGGCCCAAAGGATCAGCTGCGCAATCGACGCTTCAAATGGGGGCATCAGGCTCTCCGATAGACCGGGGTTCCGGCGACAAATGTTGCCAGAACCCTACCCTGCATGCGTGCTCCGTCAAACGGTGTGTTGCGCGATTTGCTGTGCAGCATCGCGCGGTCCAGCACAAATGGAACGTCCGGGTCAAACAGCACCAGATCGGCGGGCGCACCGGGCGACAGGCGACCACAATCCAGACCCAGCCGCCGTGCCGGGTTCAGCGCCAGCGCGCCAAACAGGGTCGGCAGGTCCAGGTGCCCGGCATGCACCAGCCGCAGGGCGGCAGGCAACAGGGTTTCCAGCGCCACCGCGCCGCTGGCGGCCTCTTCATAGGGCAGGCGCTTGCTTTCCTCGTCCTGCGGCGTGTGCATCGAGCTGATGATGTCGATCAGCCCGTCGCGCAGGGCCTCGATCACCGCGATGCGGTCTTCTTCTGCGCGCAGGGGCGGCTTGACCTTGAAGAAGGTGCGGTAGTCGGCGACATCCAATTCGTTCAGGGTCAGGTGATGGATGCTGACTCCGGCAGTGATGTCCAGCCCGTTGCGTTTGGCGCGGGCCAGCGCGGGCAGGGCGCGGGCGGTGGTGATCTGATCGGCGTGATAGCGCGCGCCGGTCATTTCCAGCAACGCGATGTCGCGATCCAGCCCCATACGCTCGGCCATCGGCGAAACGGCGGGCAGGCCGCGCAGCGAGGCGAACTTGCCCGAGGTGACACAGGCCCCATCCGACAGGCCCGGATCCTGCGGATGGGCGATGATCAGCGCGCCCAGGCTGCGGGCATAGGTCAGGGCGCGGGAAAATACCTTGGTATTGGTGATGACGTGATCGCAATCGGTGAACGCCACCGCTCCGGCGTCCATCAGAAACCCGATTTCGGTCATTTCGCGACCCTGCCGCCCCTTGGTCAGGGCGGCCATGGGGAGCACGTTCACCGGCCCGGCGGCATTGGCGCGGCGGGTGACAAATTCAAGCGATTCCGGCGTGTCGATGGCGGGCGATGTATCGGGGCGGGTGACCAGGGTGGTGACTCCGCCCGCCGCCGCCGCCAATCCGGCGGAACGATAGCTCTCCTTGTGCCGATCGCCCGGCTCGCAGACCTTGACGCCGATATCGACGATGCCGGGGGCCAGACAGCGATTTTCGCAATCAATGATTTCAACGGCTTCCAGAGAAATGTTTCGCGTGCGAAACATTTGTTCAAATTCAGTGTGTTCTGGAAATATTTCGGTAATGCGACCGTCCGTTGCCAGAAGGTTTCCGTAACTTTCGCGGCCTGCCTCGGGGTCGATCAGGCGGGCGTTGGTGAAAAGCTGAACACTCATGGGCAGGCCCCTTGGATCGCCGCGACCGTGGCCGCGGGGTCGGATTGGTATTTGATCAGGTGCTTGTCGCCGCCCCGGGTGATAACCTGTACGAAACTGGCCATGCTGCGCACCTTGACGATCTGGTCCAGCGCAATGCGCTGTTGCATCGGGCCGATCAGCGCGCCGTCCCGGATTTCCCAGGTCTGTGCCAGCTGTTCGGATGCCAGAAACCACCCGCGAAAGGCGATGGCAGCCAGCCCCGCGACCGCGCCGACCCAGATGTTCGGATCCCCCATCAGCCACAGCACGCCCATTGCTCCGGCCATGGCCAGCGCGGACATTTTGATATGGCTCTGGATATAGGTCTGCCGGTCAGCAGAAAAACGGATCGGCACATCGCTCATCGCATCACCAGATAGATTGCCAGGGCGATTAGCCCCAGGCATAGGGCAAAGATGCCGCCGCCGATCAGCCGCGCCCGCGCCCGGGTGGCGCGGGGCGGTTGGAGCTGTCCGGCGCGCAGTTTGACACTGTCGGTGGAAATCGGTGGGCCGGCCCGCCAATCCGTCGGCGTGGCGCTGTAGGTGGCGACCGGACGTACGGTGTTCGGAAGAACCACCTGTGCCGCACGACCGCCAAACGCACCGCTGAAGATCAGCAGAACATGGCCTTTCAGCGCCTGCAACCGGGCGCGGTCCGGTGTGATCTGCCCGGCGGGGATACCGCAGCCTTCGATCAGATAACCGGTCAGGCCGAGCTCATCCAGATCGCTGAGCGGGAAAACCTCGACATGGGGGGCGGCCAGCGGCCCGCTGTCCAGCATCTGTTCGACGGCCCCCGGTTCGGTGAGGAATCTGGCCTGTTCGGGTGGCACGTCCAGGGCAAAGACGCGCACCTTGCCCGTTTCGCCCGCCGGGATGGTCAGAACCTCACTCATGCGGCGTCAGGTCTGCTGGCCAGCAGATTGCGGGCCAGGAGCTCCATCGCGGCCATGCGCACGGCGACACCCATTTCGACCTGATCCTGAATGACGCTGCGGTTGATGTCATCGGCCAGCGTGCCGTCGATCTCGACGCCGCGGTTCATCGGTCCGGGGTGCATGACGATGGCGTCGGGCCTGGCCAGCGCCAGCTTCTCCGCATCCAGCCCGAAGCGATGGTAATATTCGCGCTCGGACGGGATGAAGCCGCCATCCATACGCTCGCGTTGCAGGCGCAGCATCATCACCACATCCACATCGGCCAGCCCCTGTTTCATGTCGTCGTAGACTTCGACCCCGAACTGGTCGATCTGGCTGGGCATCAGGGTCGGCGGGCCGATCAGCCGGATCCGGTTTTCCATCTTGCCCAGCAGCAGGATGTTGGAACGGGCCACCCGCGAATGGGCAATGTCGCCGCAGATCGCCACGTTCAGCCGGTGCAGCCGTCCCTTGGCGCGTCGAATGGTCAGCGCATCCAGCAGCGCCTGGGTCGGGTGTTCATGCCGCCCGTCGCCCGCGTTCAGCACCGCGCAGTTGACCTTTTGCGCCAACAGATCCACCGCACCGGAATGGGGATGGCGCACCACCAGCAGGTCGGGGTGCATCGCGTTCAGCGTCAGCGCGGTGTCGATCAGGGTTTCGCCCTTTTTGATCGAGCTGGCCTGCATCGCCATGTTCATCACGTCCGCGCCCAGACGTTTGCCGGCGATCTCAAAGCTGGCCTGGGTGCGGGTCGAGTTTTCAAAAAACATGTTGATCTGGGTCAGGCCGCCCAGAACATCGGAATGCTTGGCGGTCTGGCGGTTCAAGGTCACATAATCCTCGGACAGATCCAGAATGGCCGTGATGTCATCTGGGGCAAGCTGTTCGATCCCCAGCAGGTGGCGGTGGTCAAAGGACATGGGCGCTCCGCGTCAAGGTCGCGCCCTTATAGGAAGGTGCTGCAATGCGGGCAAGTCGCCGCGCCGGGTGCGAGGGGCGGATTGCAAGTATTTTTGCCAGAAAGAAGCAGGGGTGGTTTTGTCCCCGCGCGGAAGCGACTAGCGTGATGGGCATGGAATCGGCACTGGATTATCAAACCGCGCGGGCGCTGCTGGACTGGCAGATCGAACTGGGCGCGACCGAGGCGATCAGGGACACCCCGATTGATCGCTATGCCTTGCCCGAGGCCGCCCCCTGGCCAGGAAAATCCAAGGCGAAAAGCGCGGCCAAGGCGGATGCGGGGTCCATCCCGGCAACGCCCGGCGCGGTGCCCATGGCGGCCGTGGATGCGGTGGCTATCGCGCGCAAAGCGGCGCAGGCGGCCGGGTCGCTTGCGGCGCTCAGGGCGGCTCTGGGCGCTTTTGATCTGTGCGAGCTAAAGAAGGGCGCGCGCAATCTGGTGTTTTGCGACGGCGTGCCCGGGGCGCGGGTGATGATCATCGGCGAAGCGCCGGGACGGGACGAGGACCGCGAAGGCCGCCCGTTTGTCGGGCGGGCCGGGCAGTTGCTGGACCGGATGCTGGCGGCGATTGATCTGGGGCGCGACTCGTCGGTTTATATCACCAACGTGCTGCCATGGCGCCCGCCGCAGAACCGCGATCCGAAACCGGAGGAAATTGCCATGATGCAGCCGTTCCTGGCGCGCCATGTCGAACTGGCCGATCCGGATCTGATCGTGTCGATGGGCAATATCAGTTGCCAGGCTGTGTTGGATCGGCGCGGTATCACCCGGTTGCGCGGCCGTTGGGCCGAAGCGTTTGGCCGACCGGTGCTGCCTATGTTCCACCCGGCCTATCTCTTGCGTCAGCCGTTGGCCAAGCGCGAGGCCTGGGCCGATCTGCTGAGCGTCAAGGCGCGGCTGAAGGGGATCACATGAAGATCCTGGCATTTTCCGACGTGCACCATGCCCGCAATCGCGCCACCGCTCTCGTCGCCGCCAGTGCGCAGGCGGATCTGGTGATCGGTGCCGGCGATTTTTGCAACAAGCGCCAGGACCTGGCCGGAGCGCTTGGCCTGCTCGCGGGTATCGAGGCCCCTTTGGTTCTGGTGCCGGGAAATGCGGAGAGCCACGGCGAACTTCAGGCCGCCGCGCCCGAAGGGGCCACCGTGCTGCATGGGCAGGGCGTTGAAATCGGCGGTTTACGTTTGTTCGGGTTGGGATACGCCGTGCCCGAGACGCCGTTTGGCGAATGGTCCTGTGACCTGGGCGAGGACGCGGCGCGTCGGATGCTCGACGGGTGCGCGGCGGCGGATATCCTGATCCTGCATTCGCCGCCCAAGGGGGTTGCGGATCTGACCTCGAACGGGCTTTCGGTGGGGTCGGTGGCGATCCGCGAGGCGATCGAACGGATCCAGCCCCGGCTGGCGGTTTGCGGGCATATCCATGACAGTTGGGGACAGGGTGGCGAGATCGGGATGACCAGGGTGGCCAATCTGGGCCCGCGCCCCAATTGGTTCGAGATCGCGGCATGATCGACCCTCTGGTTCTGATCGCCTTTGTGCCCGCGGCACTGGCGCTGAATCTGACACCGGGGGCGGACATGATGTTCTGCCTTGGCCAGGGTTTGCGCGCAGGCCCGCGTGCGGCCTGGGCAGCCAGTGCCGGTATCGCAGCGGGCGGCATGGTGCATGTGACGCTGGCGGGGCTGGGGCTGGGCGCGGCTGTCGCGGCAATGCCGTGGCTGTTTGACGCAATCCGGTGGATCGGCGTGGCCTATCTGTTGTGGTTGGCCGTGAACGCCTTTCGCGCGGGGGGGCGATCATTCCAAAATACGCCGCGGGGGGTCAGGCGGGCCTTTCGAACCGGTCTGATCGTGAACCTGACCAACCCCAAGGTGATCTTGTTCGTTCTGGCATTTGTGCCGCAATTCGTCGATCCGGCAGCGGGGCCGATCCTGGGACAGTTCCTGCTGTTTGGCGCGGTGCTGTCCGTGGGCGGATTTGTGATCAATGGGATGATTGGGGTATTTGCGGGCGGGGCCGGGCAGAGGCTGGCCAGAGCAGGTCGATGGCTGAGCTATCTGACTGGTGGGATATTTGCGGCGCTGGCTTTGCGGCTGGCGCTCTTGGAAAGGGCGTGAACGATGGCGGGCATTGACGACAGCAGGGATTTTGTTCCGGTTCGGATCGCGGTTCTGACCGTGTCCGACAGCCGGTCACTGGATCAGGACAAATCCGGGCAGGTGCTGGTGGACCGGTTGCAGCGAGCGGGGCATGTGCTGGCTGAGAGGACCATTCTGCCGGATGAGCGGGACCAGATCGCGGACCGGTTACGACGCTGGATCGCCGATCCGCAGATCGATGTGGTGATCAGCACCGGCGGCACCGGCCTGACCGGGCGCGATGTCACGGTCGAGGCGCATCGCGACGTCTATGAAAAGGAAATCGAGGCGTTTGGGACAGTGTTCACCCTGATCTCGATGGACAAGATCGGCACCAGCGCGGTGCAGTCGCGCGCCACGGGCGGCGTGGCCGGGGGCACCTATCTGTTTGCCCTGCCAGGCAGCCCCGGTGCCTGCAAGGATGCCTGGGACGGGTTGCTGTCGATGCAACTGGATTATCGTCACCGTCCCTGCAACTTTGTTGAAATAATGCCGCGATTGGACGAACATCAGCGACGGAAATAGGCTGGAGGAACGTTAACACCCTTGTGGCTTGGCATTTTACCGTGTCCCGCTACTGTATAGGCATGGCCAGCTCATGCGGTCGAAAAGGTGTTTCTGAATGCGCTTTCTGCGTCAAAGTCTGGTTGGATTGTTGCTGGCGTCCGTGACGCTGGCCCTGATGATCTATGCGGCCAGCCTGATCATGACGGCGGTACAGGCGCGGCTGAACGACGACACCGCGCCGCCGCAGGCGCGGGAACGGGTGTTTGCGGTCAATCTTGTGACCGCCCGGGCCGAGACAATCGCCCCGCAGATGCAGGCCTTTGGTCAGGTGCAAAGCCGCCGGACGCTGGAGCTGCGCACCGCGATGGGCGGGCGGATTGTGGCGCTGGCCGACAGTTTCGAAGAGGGCGGTACGGTCAAGGCGGGCGATATTCTGGTGCGGGTCGATCCGGCCAATGCGCAATCCGAACTGGATCGGCTGCAGAACGACCTGCTGGACGCACAGGCCGAAGGGCGCGATGCCGAACGTGCGCTGGTTCTGGCGCGCGACGATCAGGCGGCGGCCGAAGATCAGGCGGATCTGCGCAACCGCGCCTTCAAGCGCCAGCAGGATCTGCAGGATCGCGGCGTGGGCACTGCGGCTGCGGTCGAAGTTGCGGAACTGGCGGCGGCGTCGGCGCGGCAGGCGGTGCTGTCGCGCCGTCAGGCCGTCGCGCAGGCCGAAGCCCGCGTCGATCAGGCGGCCACCCGCATGGCCCGCGTTGAAATCGAGCTGCAATCCGCACAGCGCGATCTTGGCGAAGCCACCGTGACGGCGGCATTTGACGGCACGCTGAGCGAGGTTGACCTGGTCGAGGGCCGGTTGGTTTCGGCCAACGAAAAATTGGCGGTGCTGGTGGATCCCGATGCGCTGGAAGTGGCGTTTCGGGTTTCAACGGCGCAATATTCGCGTCTGCTGGATCAACAGGGGGCCCTGATTTCCGCGGAGATCCTGGCGTCATTGGACGTGTCCGGTGCCGAATTGCTGGCCAATGGCCGTATCAGCCGCGACAGCGCCGCCGCAGGGGTCGGGCAATCGGGGCGGCTGTTGTTTGCCCGGCTGGACAATGCGCGGGGGTTCAAGCCAGGCGATTTTGTTGCGGTTTCGATCCAGGAACCGCCGCTGGACAACCTGACCCGGTTACCGGCCTCGGCGTTGGATGCGACCAATAAGGTATTGGTGCTGGGGCCGGATAACCGGCTTGAAGCGTTGCAGGTGCGTCTGGTGAGGCGGCAAGGCGATGACGTTCTGGTGCGCGGCGACGGGCTGGAAGGGCGCGACGTGGTTGTCGGACGAACGCCGTTGTTGGGCGCGGGTATCCGCGTGCGCCCGCTGCGCGATCAGGCGCAGGCCGAGCCGGGCCAGGCGATGCTGGAGCTCAGCGAGGACCGCCGCGCCCGTCTGGTGGCGCTGGTGCAGGGCAACAATCGCATGCCCGCCGAGGCCAAGGCGCGGGTGCTGGTGCAGTTGGGCGAAAATCGCGTCCCTGCGGGGCTGGTGCAGCGGATCGAATCCCGGATCGGGGGGTAAACGGCCATGGTGCGCGATATTCCCCGCGCCGCAGGTGGGCTGCTGTCTTATTTCACCCGGCACCGCACCGTGGCGAATCTGGTTCTGGTGATGATGCTGGTGCTGGGCGCGGCGGCGATGCCAAACATGCGGGCGCAGTTCTTTCCCGACGTGATCGTGGACAGAGTGACGGTCAACGTGGAATGGGAGGGCGCAGGCCCCGAAGATGTAGACGGCGCCATCGTGCAGATTCTTGAACCGGCGCTGATGGCGGTGGACGGGGTGGAAAGCACGGCTGCGGTGTCACGCGAGGGCCGGGCCACCATCACATTGGAATTCGAACCCGGCTGGGATATGGGGCGGGCAACGGATGACGTTCAGGTTGCCGTCGATGCGATCACCACCTTGCCGGACGAGGCCGAAGAACCCGCCGTGCGACGGGGAGCCTGGCGAGATCGGGTGACCGACGTGGTTCTGACCGGCCCGGTGGCATCGTCGCAGCTGGCCTTGTTTGCCGATGAATTTGTCACCCGGCTGTTCGCGGTTGGGGTGACGCGCACCACGATCCGCGGCGTTGCGGCACCGCAAACCGTGGTCGAGGTGCCGTCGGCCAAGCTGATCCAATATGACATCGGCATGTCCGAGATTGCCGCCGCCATCGCGGCGGAGGTCGATGCCGACCCCGCGGGCGATGTTACCGGGGCCAATGCACGGGTGCGCACCGGCAGCGAGCGCCGCTCGCCCGAGGATCTCGCCGATATCGTGCTGCGGTCGAACCCGGATGGCTCCACGCTGGCGATTGCGGATCTGGCCCGGATCCGGGTCGAGGGCGTGGATCGCCTGCGCAGCTATTTTGTCGGCGCGGACCCGGCCTTTTCGATCCGGGTGGACCGATCCGATCAGGGCGATGCCATCGCCATCCAGCGTCAGGTCGAGGAGGTGGCGGCGCAGATGCAGGCCAGCCTGCCCGCCGGTGTCACGCTTGAACTTATACGCACCCGTGCCGAGGCGATCAGCGGGCGTCTCGACATCCTGATCGACAACGGTCTGATGGGGTTGGGGCTGGTGGTCTGCCTGCTGTTCCTGTTCCTGAATGCCCGCATCGCGTTTTGGGTTGCGGCGGGAATTCCGGCGGCGATGTTTGCCGCCGTGGCGCTGATGTATATCGGCGGGCTGACCATCAACATGATCAGCCTGTTCGGTCTGATCATCACGCTGGGCATTGTGGTGGACGATGCCATCGTGGTGGGGGAGCATGCCGATTTTCGTGCCCGGAGGTTGGGCGAACATCCCGTTGCCGCCGCTGAAAACGCGGCCCGGCGCATGGCGATGCCGGTTCTTGCGGCGACATTGACCACGGTCATTGCCTTTTTCGGGCTGACGGCCATCGGCGGCCGGTTCGGGAGTCTTATTTCAGACCTGCCGTATACCGTGATCGCCGTGCTGGTTGCCTCGTTGGTCGAGTGTTTCCTGATCCTGCCCAATCACATGTCCCATGCCATCGCCCATTCCGCGAAACAGCATTGGTATGACTGGCCCAACCGGGTTGTGAATCAGGGCTTTCGCTGGGTGCGTGACCATTTGTTCAGCCCTTTGATGGCCTGGGTCGTATGGGCGCGTTATGTGGTTCTGGCCGTCATGCTTCTGGTGCTGGCCAGCCAGTTGACGCTGTTCATTCGCGGCGACGTGCAGTGGCGGTTCTTTAACGCTCCCGAGCACAGCTCGGTCACCGGCAATTTCGCCATGGTCGAAGGCGCGACACGTAACGATACGCTGGAGATGATGCGCGAGATGCAGCGGGCGACCGAAGAGCTGGGCCGCGAGTACGAGCAGCGCTATGGTCGCAACCCGCTGGATTACGTCATGGCCGAAGTGGGCGGCAATGGGGGGCGGGGGCTGTCCGGGGTCGAGACCAAGGATCGGGATCTGCTGGGCGGTGTCTCGATCGAACTGATCGACGCCGATCTGCGGCCCTATTCCAGCTTTGCCTTTGTCGGCGAATTGCAGGACCGTGTGCGCCAGCATCCGCTGGCCGAAGTGGTGTCGTTCCGGGGGTGGCGATCCGGGCCGGGGGGCGATGCGCTGGATGTACAGTTCTATGGCGCGAATGTGCAGACGCTGAAAGCCGCCAGCATGGACCTGCAGGCCGCGCTTTTGCGGTATCCCGAGGTGTCTGCGGTCGAGGACAACCTTGCCTATGACAAGGAAGAGCTGATCCTGGACCTGACACCGCAAGGTCAGGCGCTGGGGTTTACCATCGATGCGCTGGGGCGGGCCCTGCGGGCGCGGCTCAACGGAATCGAGGCCGCCACCTATCCCGACGGGCCGCGCAGCGCGACGATCCGGGTGGAACTGCCAGAAAACGAATTGACTGCCGATTTCATGGATCGCACCTATATGCGCACGCCACAGGGAACCTATGTGCCGTTGTCCGATATCGTCAGCGTGCAACAAAGCGCCGGGTTTTCCACCGTTCAGCGCGAAAATGGTGTGCGGGTAATCTCTGTCACCGGCGATATTTCCGAAGACGATCCGGCGCGGGCGAACGAGATCCAGACCGCTCTGACGACCGAGATTCTGCCCACCATTGCCAGCGAGCGACAGGTCGAGTGGTTGCTGTCGGGGCTCAACGAACAAGAGGACGATTTTCTGACTGATGCGCGCAACGGGCTGATCCTGTGCCTGACAGGGATCTACCTGGTGCTGGCCTGGGTATTTGCCAGTTGGACCCGGCCCTTGGTGGTGATGGCGATCATCCCCTTTGGTCTGGTTGGCACGATCTGGGGCCACTATATCTGGGAGGTGCCGCTCAGCATGTTCACCGTGGTCGGGCTGTTGGGCCTGACCGGAATTATCATCAACGATTCCATTGTGCTGGTGACCACCATAGATGAATATGCCCAGGAACGGGGGTTGATTCCGTCGATCATCGAGGGGGCCACCGACCGGTTGCGTCCGGTGATGCTGACCACGCTGACCACGGTGCTGGGGCTGGCTCCGCTGATGTACGAGCAAAGTCAGCAGGCGCAATTCCTGAAACCGACGGTGATCACGCTGGTGTACGGGTTGGGTTTCGGCATGGTCATCGTGCTGCTTGTGGTGCCCGCGTTGATGGCGGTGCAAAACGATATTGCCCGTCCGATGATGTCGCTGCGCCGATCACGGACCGGGCCGTTTCGCGGCGTGATCTGGGGGGCGGGGGCGGTGTTGCTGGCCTGGATGGCGTCGACGATGGGTTTGGCGGCGGTGACCGGGGCCTTGCCTGGTCTGCTGTTGCAGATGCTGCCGCAACTGGCTGATGTCGATCCCCTGCGGGCCGGGCTGATTGCTTTTGTGCCGGGGGCGGTTGCGATCGTGGTGCTGGCCTGGCTGGCTGCGGCCCTGACCTATGCGCGGCGGGCGTGATTGCGCCGGATCGCCAGATCCATTACCCAAGCCACGCGTTCGCTCATCGGCAAGGTGCCTGCGCGCACCTGTTGATGCGACACCCAGGCCGCCTCTTGCACGTCATCCGCGGCCTGCGGCACGCCGCGTTCGAAATCGCATAGCACTGCTGCCAGAAGAAACTGGCGGATGACCGTCCCGCGATCATCGCGCAGCAGAACGTCGATGTTGGTCAGGTATTCGACCGGACGTGCGGATACCCCGGTTTCCTCGAACAATTCACGCGCCGCGGCGTCCAGTGCGGTTTCGCCCAGTTCGACATGGCCGCCGGGAAACCCCCACAGACCGGCATCCGGAGGATTGGCGCGCCGGGCCAGCAGAACGTGGTTTTTGGTGGCGACGATGGCGATTGCGCCCAGCAGAGGGGGAGGCAATCGCATGTCAGCCGGGCGCACAGCCCTGGATCTCGACCGCACGGTCGCGGCCCAGCACAGTGATGCGTACAGCCGAGCGGTCGAGTGCATAGGCGCCGTTCTTGACATGAATCAGATCGCTGGCCGCCGTCAGAATCCCGCCCTGGCGGCTGGTTTCTGTCTGCGAGGCCCAGATCTGGGCATTGCCCGGTTCGATCACCGCGACTTCGCGTCCGCCGGTCGAGGGCAGGGCGATACGGGCCTCGATCCGCAGGCCGCCGTCAATGGGGGTCAGGCGGCAGGTGGCGGTCTTGACGCCGCCCTCGCGGCGGTCGTAGGGGCGTTGCGCCAATGCGGCGGCGATGGCCGGGTTACGCCTGGCCTTCCGGTCGATCTGATGGTCGATGGACAGGGTTGCGGGAATGCACACGTCCCGGCAGACTCCGATTTCGATCGTACCGCGCAGTTGCATCGGGCGGGACGGGTCGGCGGGCGAGATTTCGACCGGCAACACCAGCTGATCCTTGTAGCCGATGGATTGCATCCCGTTCTGATCAAACACCTGCGGCGTTGGCCAGATATAGTCCATCTCGCCGAGATTGCGTGACTTGCGCCAGTTGAATGTCGGGGGAATGCCTGCGTCACCGGGCGCACGCCAGTAGGTTTTCCAACCTTCTGACAGTGTCAGCCGCAGCGCGGCCATATAGGTGCCCCGCGCTGTCATGCCGCCGTCAAGGACGTCGATGCTGACGATGTCTTTCAGACTGCTCTGGGCCGATGTCGCGGTGGCGGCAACGGCGGCACAAAGGGCGATAGCTGTGGCAAGACGCTTTATCATGTTCAACTACATGCGCAATCGGCGCTGAAATGCCAAGTAACGTTCCGTTTAATGCACAGGATTCGTTGATGTTGTGCCGATCTGTCCCTTGCGCCGCGCCAGGGCTGCGGCCATGTTGAAGACGGGAG
Source organism: Sedimentitalea nanhaiensis DSM 24252 (assembly GCF_000473225.1). Taxonomy (GTDB): domain Bacteria; phylum Pseudomonadota; class Alphaproteobacteria; order Rhodobacterales; family Rhodobacteraceae; genus Sedimentitalea; species Sedimentitalea nanhaiensis. The sequence goes on along the minus strand of NZ_KI421509.1, from coordinate 1,853,236 downwards.
TATGGATCACCGACGGGCAGGAGTGCTTAGGAAACATGGATCTGACCGGAAAGCTGCTGATCGCGATGCCGGGAATGGGCGACATGAGGTTCGGACATTCCGTTGTGTTTCTGTGCAGCCATGGCGACGAGGGCGCAATGGGGCTCATTGTCAACAAGCCGGCGCAAGATGTGCGGTTGTCACATTTGTTGGAGCAGCTCGATATCCAGCCAGAACCACCCGGACGGGACATGACCGTTCATTTCGGTGGTCCTGTCGAAAGCGCGCGCGGATTTGTGCTTCATACGCCGGATTATGCATCGAACCTGCAGTCGATGGCGGTGTCCAAGCAGTTCAGCATGACAGCGACACTGGATATTCTGGAAGACATTGCCGTGGGCAATGGCCCCAGGCGAGCGCTGATGATGTTGGGCTATGCCGGTTGGGGGCCGGGGCAGTTGGAAGCGGAAATCGCTATGAACGGCTGGCTGACGGCAGATGCAGACAGCGATCTGGTCTTTGCCATGGGCGATGAGCACAAGTGGGGCGCGGCGCTGAATCTGCTTGGGGTGGATCCGCTGACCCTGTCGGCAAGTGCCGGTCACGCCTGAGGCAAGGGGGCGCTGCCCCCTCTTGGCCCGTCAGGCCAATTCACCCCCGGGATATTTTCCGCAAGAGGAAGAGCCGGGTGGGTTTACCGGTCACGGGGGGCAGCGGCGCGGCGCAGCCGGTCGTTGATCGCAACGCCCAGCCCGGTGTTGGGAACCGGGGCGATGGCGATGGGGCGGCCGGTCTGGTCCAGTTTGTGCAGGTGGGCAAACAGGTTGGAGGCTGCTTCGGCCAAATCAGCGCCGCGCGACAGGTTCAGATCGCAACCCATGGCACCGAAACCAAGCAGCGTCTCGCCCTTTCGGGCAGCGGTCGCATTCAAGCGCACAGCGGCGGCGGGGGCGTAATGAGAGAGCATCTGCCCCGGTGCGGTGAGGGCTTCCGTTTGATCGCGACGGCCCAGCGAATGGCCAAGAACCGCCTCGATGGTTTCGGTGGGCAAGCCGCCGGGGCGCAGCAGCGTGGTGTCTTTACCTTCCAATCCGATGATGGTCGATTCCAGACCGACAGCGCAGGGGCCGTCGTCGACCACAGCTGCGATGCGCCCGCCCAGACCGTCCAGCACATGCGCTGCGGTGGTGGCGCTGATCCGGCCCGAAGGGTTGGCCGAGGGGGCGGCCAGCGGACCGTCGAACAAGGCCAGCAGCCGCTGCGCGGCCGGGTGGGCCGGGACGCGCACCGCCAGCGTGTCCAGCCCCGCCGTAACCAGCGACGCAATGCCGTGATCGGCCCGCAATGGCAGCACGAGGGTCAGCGGGCCGGGCCAGAAGGCCGCCGCCAGACGGTCAGCCGTGCCGGTCCATGTGACGTAGCGTTTCGCGGAGGCGACATCGCGCACATGCGCGATCAGCGGGTTGAACGTGGGTCGCCCCTTGGCAGCATAGATCCTGGCCACGGCAGGGCCAGACCGGGCATCCGCCCCCAGCCCGTACACGGTTTCGGTAGGAAAGGCGACGGTTTCGCCCCGCGCCAGCATTGCGGCAGCACGGGTCAGATCCGCGGTCGAGGCAGTCAATATTGCGGTGTCGGTGTGGGACATGTCTGTGACGCGGCGTTTCGGTTGCGTGTTGGGGCTGGCTGGTTTGCAATGGCGGCAATCTTTCTTCATTAGAGGTGGCGCGCTTGGAAGCCAAGCCCACTTGATCGCCCCCGCCCGTCCATGAGGTCCCTGACATGCCGTACCGTGCCCCCGTTTCCGACTATGAATTCCTGTTGCGCCATGTGGTCGGTTTCGACCAGGTCGCGGCCACCGATCGCTTCTCTGAGGCCAGTGCCGATATGGTCAGCGCCATCCTGACCGAGGCAGGCAAGATGTCCGAAGAGGTGATGGCCCCGTTGCAGCGCGATGGCGATCTGCATCCCGCCTGGCTGGAAAACGGCGTATTGCGGACCTCGCCCGGATATTCCGCTGGCTGGAAGGCGATCGCCGAGGGGGGCTGGATCGGGATGAGCGGCAACCCGGAATATGGTGGCATGGGTCTGCCGATGACGCTGGCCACCAGCGTCAACGAGATGATGGCCGCTGCGTGCCTGTCACTGCAACTGGCCCCGCTGATGAGCCAGGGTCAGATCGAGGCGCTGGACCACCATGCCAGTGACGAGCTGAAGGATTTGTACCTGCCCAAGCTGATCAGCGGCGAATGGGCCGGGACCATGAACCTGACCGAGCCGCAGGCCGGATCGGATGTGGGCGCGTTGTCGTCCAAGGCCGAAGCCAATGGCGATGGGACCTATGCGGTCACGGGTCAAAAGATTTTTATCAGCTGGGGCGACAATGATTTTACCGAGAATGTCTGCCATCTCGTTCTGGCGCGACTGCCGGACGGCGTGCCGGGCACCAAAGGGATCAGTCTGTTTCTGGTGCCCAAACGGCTGCCGGACGAAAATGGCAATGCGGGCGTGGCCAACAGCCTCAAGGTGGTGAGCCTGGAGCACAAGATGGGCCTGCATGGCAGCCCGACCTGCGTGATGCAGTACGACGGGGCGACGGGCTGGCTGGTCGGCAAGGAGCATGGCGGCATGGCGGCGATGTTCACGATGATGAACAACGCTCGTCTGGGCGTTGGCGGGCAGGGTGTCGGACAGGCCGAGGGCGCGTATCAACAGGCCTTGTCCTATGCGCTGGAGCGCAAACAGGGCAACACGCCCGGCGGTACGATCATCGATCATGCCGATGTGCGCCGGATGCTGACCACGATGAAGGCCGATCTGTTTGCGGCGCGTGCGATCATGCTGGCCTGTGCGGTGGCCATCGACATGCAGACCGCGACCAACGATGCCGACTGGGCCGCCCGCGCGGCATTGCTGACGCCGATTGCCAAGGCGTTTGGCACCGATGTGGGGATCGCCGTGGCAGAGACCGGCGTGCAGGTGCATGGCGGCATGGGTTTTATCGAGGAAACCGGCGCGGCACAGTTCAGCCGCGACGTGCGGGTGACTGCGATCTACGAGGGCACCAACGGCATCCAGGCGATGGACCTGGTGGCGCGCAAGATGATGGACGGGGGCGACGCCGCATTGCGACTGCTGGACGAGATCGAGGGCGATGCCGAGCGCGCCCGTGCCTCTAACCCGGCGATGGCAGAGGCCGTCTGGCAGGCCACGGAGTCGCTGCGTGAAAGTACGGAATGGATGTTGGCGCAGGGCGACATGAACGACCGGTTTGCCGGGGCGGTGCCCTATCTGCGTGCTTTTGCGCGGGTGTTGGGCGCGCATTTCCACCTGGCCGCGGCACAGTCCGACAAGGGCGGCGCGCGCGAGAGGCTGGCCCGGTTCTACATCACGCGGATGCTGCCGGAACATGCGAGCCTGTTGGCGCAGGCGCAATGCGGCGCCGAGGGGCTGTTTGCGCTGAGTGCCGACGACCTGGCGGCCTAGGCGTGGATGGCGACATAGCACCCGTCCTGCGATACCCGTGGGAGACCCCGCCGGAGCGCGGACAAGCGATCGAGGTGGCGCCGGGTGTGCTGTGGATGCGCCTGCCGCTGCCAATGAAGCTGGATCACGTCAACATCTATGCGCTGGACGATGGCGATGGATGGACCGTGATCGACACCGGGTTCGACACCGGTTTGAGCCGTGCGGTCTGGGGCGAATTGCTGGCGGGACCGTTGGCGGGCAAACCGGTGACCCGCGTAGTGGTGACGCATCATCACCCCGATCACGTTGGCCTGGCAGGGTGGTTTCAGACCGAGCACGGTGCCCGATTGGTCACCACGCGCACCGCCTGGCTGTTCGCGAGAATGTTGTGGCTGGACGATCAGGCCCGCCCGCCCGGGGAAACACTGGAGTTCTGGCGCAGTGCGGGGATGGATGCGGATCTGTTGGCCCGGCGGGCTGCCGAAAAACCGTTCAACTATGCCGATATCGTCGCTCCGATGCCGCTTGGGTTCAGCCGCGTGGCACAGGGCGATACCATCTTTATGGGCGGTCGTCAGTGGGACGTGCATATCGGCAACGGCCACGCGCCAGAACACGCCACATTCTGGAGCCGAGACGACAATCTGGTGATCTCTGGCGATCAGATCCTCAGCTCGATCAGCCCCAATATCGGCGTCTATGCGACCGAACCCGAGGCCGATCCATTGCAGGGGTGGCTTGAGGCCTGCGAGCGGTTTGTGCCGTTGGCGCGCGCGGACCAGCTGGTTTTGGGCGGCCACAAGCTGCCGTTTACCGGATTGCCGTTTCGCTTGCATCAGCTGATCGAAAACCACCATGGCGGGTTGCGCCGGTTGTTGGAATTCCTGGCCGAGCCGAAGCCCGCCGCCGCCTGTTTTGCGCCGCTGTTCAAGCGCCGGATCGGGGCGGGCGAATACGGTCTTGCGCTGGTCGAGGCGGTGGCGCACGTTAATCACCTGTATCTGTCCGGTCAGGTCGAACGCACCCGAGGGCCGGAGGGTGCATGGCTGTATCGGACCAGGGAGCAGGGCAATGGATGAAGATGTTCGCACAACCGCCGAACTGGTCGAGGCCGACGCCTTGCCACGGATGCGCGAAGCCCACGCCGACCCGGATGCCTGTGTCGGACTGGAATGCGTTCCCGAGCAATTGAACCGACCGGTCGGAAACAAGAGCGCGGCGCAATGGGCCTATGAGCGGCTGATCATCTATATTCAGAATTTCGAGGCGCAACTGGATGGTGAACACGAGGTCGCCATGGGCTTTGTCGGAGGCGATGCCGGGGTGTTGCGGATTGAGGGTTTGGGTTATTACGACCCGGATATTGTTACCTTCTATGGCCGCGATGCAAGCGGTGCGCAGACCCAGCTGATCCAGCATGTCAGTCAGCTGAGCGTGTTGTTGCGTGCGGTATCCAAACCGCGCCAGGATGCCCCCGCCAACCGGATCGGGTTCCGGCTGGCGGCCGAGCTGGAAAAAGGCTGACGCGCCCTTGCGCAGTGCGACTGCATTCCGTTTTAAGGGTCATCGTCTGTACGGAGTGTGAACCATGTCGGTCCTATCCACCGTTCTGCAAGCCTATGGTGACAGTTGGCGGCGCAACCGGGTCATTGTTGCGCTCTATTTTGTGTTGCGCCTGGTTTCGCTGGCCGTGCTTGCGCCGCTGGTGGGTGGGCTGATCAACGGTGCGGTATCGTTGTCCAGCCAATCGGCACTGACCGATCAGGATATCGCCGGTTTCGTTTTGACACCTGTGGGTTTTGTCGCGGCCGTGGGTATCCTCAGCCTTTTGCTGGTGGTTGAAGTGCTGGGTTTCGCGGTCATGACCGCGATCTGGCGCGCCGGGGGTGTGGGTGGTGTGGCCGCCGCGCGGGCGGCTTTGTGGGCGGTCATCCGGCGGTGGCGGCCGCTGTTGGTCTTTGCGCTTCTGTTCGTAATGAGGGTGCTGGCACTGGCGCTGCCCTTTGTACTGCTTGGCCTGCTGATCGCCGCGCGGTTCCTGACCAAATATGACATCAACTATTACCTGGCCTATCGCCCGCCGCAGGCGATGATTGCCGGGGGGATCATCGCGGTGTTGCTGGCGGGACTGGCGGTGGTATTGCTGATGCGGCTGTCTGGCTGGGCATTGGCGCTGCATATGGTGCTGTTCGATGGCGTCGGTCCCCACGCCGCCTTTGCGCGCAGCGCCGAATTTATGGTGGGCCGCCGGTTGCAATTGCAGCGTGAACTTGTGGTATGGATCGTTCTGCGTGCCGCCCTGATGGGGGGGGTAGGGCTGTTGGCCGGGGTTCTTCTGAATCTGATGCCTTTACAGGCAGAATCGGGCATGCGGCTGGTGCTGGCGATCACTATGGCCGTTGTGGCGCTGTGGACGCTGGCCCGAACGGTGGTTTCGGCGTTGGCGCTGGGGGCTTTGGCGCGGGTGGTGAACGGGCATTTCCACGGTGGTGTACCGTTGCAGCCCCCAGCCGCACGCCCGCCGGGCAGTGTGCGGGGACGTCTGGCGTTGGGCTGTGCCGGGATTGTGGGGCTGGTGATGTTTGGATTCTGGTCCGGGGGCCGGTTACTGGATGGTATCAGCACGCAGGACGATGTCACCGTCATTGCCCATCGCGGTGCCGCCGGAAGCCGCCCCGAGAACACGCTGGCCTCGGTGCAAAAGGCGATCGAGGACGGCACCGACTGGGTCGAGATCGATGTGCAGGAAACCGCTGACGGTGAGGTGGCGGTGGTTCACGACAGCGATTTCATGAAATTGTCGGGTGCCGATCTCAAGATCTGGGAGGCCACGATGGACGATCTGGCCGAGATCGACATCGGCAGTTGGTACGATGGCATCTATGCCGATCAGCGCACGCCCCTGCTGCGCGATGTGCTTGAGATGGCCAAGGGTAGGGCAAAGGTGCTGATCGAACTGAAATACTATGGCCACGATGTCGAGCTGGAACCGCGTGTCGCTGCGATTGTCGAAGAGCTGGACATGGCGGATCAGATCGCCACCATGTCGCTGAAATATCCAGCGGTACAAAAGATGTTGGCGTTGCGGCCTGACTGGCGCAGTGGGATCCTGGCCGCCACGGCGGTGGGCGATCTGGCCGGGTTGGACGGAGATTTCATCGCCGTGAACATGGGGCAGGCGGGGCCGCGCCTGGCGCAGAGGACCGCGGCTGCGGGCAAGGATCTGTATGTCTGGACCGTGAATGATCCGCTGGAGATGTCCAAGATGATTTCGATGGGCGTCAGCGGTCTGATCACGGACGAGCCGGCTCTGGCAAGACAGGTGTTGCGGATCCGCGCCGGGCTGAGCACGCCCGAGCGGTTATTGCTGTGGATGAGCGAGGAACTGGGGGTGTCGCTGAACACCAAGAGGTATCGCGATGACTCGCCCTGATGCCCTGATGCTTGCCTGCATGCTTGCCCTGTGCGCCGAGGGGCTGGGCGGGCGCGCCGCCGATGCCCAGACGGGCGAGGCAGAAGCGGGCGGTGTGACACGAACGCTGGAACTGCGCGCGCACCAGGCGCTGATCGACCGACGGGTCCGCGACGATGCCGAACTGTCCCCGTTTGAAACCGACGGGTGCAGCGGTGGGCTGTCCGATATTTGGCGGCTGGTTTCGGCGCAGTTCCCCGATTTTGCCGAGGTGCATCAGGAAACGCCACCCTGGGAAGACTGCTGTGTCACCCATGACGCGGCCTATCACGATGGGGCCGGGGCCCAGACCGCCACCCAAAGCTATGCCGCGCGGACGCGGGCGGATGCTGCGCTGCGCAGCTGTGTGATCGAAACCGGACAGGACCGTCGGCACGAAATCGCCACGTACTATGGTGTCGACGAAGATGATGTGACCGCAGCCTATGCGGTGATCGCGGATGCCATGCATCTGGCGGTTCGCTTCGGCGGTGCCCCTTGCACCGGGCTGGCCTGGCGCTGGGGCTTTGGCTGGCCGAACTGTTCCATCCTGAGCGCGGGCGCACAACAGTGACAGGGTTTTGACCGCCTTGCGATTGACGAGGTGGCCGAGATTTGCGATTGCGTTAGACAACAGAAATCCAACGCGAACGGAATCGGGTGACATGGCTGAGTACAAACACGGCGAGATGGACATCACGGCACAGACCAAGACATTTGACGGCTTCATGAAATTCACCGCATGGAGCGTTGTGGTGATTCTTGCCGTTCTGGTGTTCCTCGCCATCTTTGCCCGCTGATCTGGCCCGGTAAATGCTGCGAGTAATTGTTGGTGTTTTGATGCTGCTGGCTGTGGCCGGTTGCACCAAGCCGGCGCGAAACTATGGCGACGATGCGACGATTGCCGCAGCTGCGTTTCGCAACCCCGAGCCGCCGTCTCTGACCCTGTACACCATGATCAACAACCGTTCTGGCGAGGGCGCTCATACGGCGTTGCTGATCAATGCGTCCCAGCAGGTGATCTTTGATCCGGCAGGGTCCTTTTATTCATCGGCCACACCCGAGCGCGACGACGTGATCTTTGGCGTCACCCCGCAGATGGAAAAGGCTTATCGCAGCGCCCACGCGCGCAGCACATTCCATGTGGCCAGCCAGAAGATCGAAGTGAGCCCGCAACAGGCCGAGCGCGCCTATCAGTTGGCGGTGAGCAATGGCCGTGTCCCGGACGCATTTTGCGCCAGTTCGACCGCAAAGCTGTTGTCGCAGGTTCCTGGCTTCGAAAGCATCAGAAGCACGTTTTACCCGAAGAAGCTGATGGATCAGTTCGCGCAGATCCCGGGTGTGAGAACCGACCGCTACTATGAGGACGATAGTCCGGACCTGCAAAAAGGACTGGACGAGATCAACGCGGCCCTAACCCAATAAATAGAGCAGGGCGTATAACGTCCCCGCACCGGCAAAGATGGCCGCGATGACGTTCCTGGTTAAGAACCCGACCGCCAATGTGGCGGCGGCCGCCGCCAGTCGCGCGGTGTCCGGCTGGCCCTGGGTGACAGCGGGCCAGATCACCAGCGGTGTGACCAACGCCGGAAGAATTGCGACCGCAGTATAGCGCAGGTGCCGCAGCAGCCAGCCCGGCATGGCGCGGCTGCCGACCAGCCCGATGAACACGAACCGTAGGGCAAAGCTGCCCACGGCCATGCCGATGATGACGATCCACAGTGTGGTTGGGTCGATCGGGTCGCTCATACGCTTTGCTTTCTGCGGTCCAGCATCACTTCGGTCTGCGCCCCGGCCATCATTCCGGCAAGCCCTGCGATCAACAGGCCCAGGTTATAGGCCAGACCGGCCGCGGAGATGGCCACGCTGATCGACACCAGGGCGGCGACAATATGAGCCGGGGTGCGCAGCATTGGCCCGATCATCGCGAGAAAGGCGATGGGCAGGGCAAAATCCAGCGCCCAGCTTTCCGGAATCTGCGACCCCATAACGGCCCCAGCCAGCGTAGCGCCATACCAGAGCGGCGCGATCAGCCCGATGGTGCCAAAGAAATAGGCCATGCGTTCGCGCATCGTCATGTCGCGGTGTGTTTCATATTGAACGATGGACAGCGCATAGGATTGATCGACCGTGAAATAGGCCGCGAGTGCGCGCTGCCACAGCGGCGCCGCGCCCAGATACGGTGTCAGCGAGGCCGAGTACATTGCCACCCGCAGGTTCACCGCCAGGGCCGAGACCAGCACCATCACGGTCGGGGTTTGCTCCTGCATCAGTTGTAATGCGGTGAATTGCGCGGCCCCGGCAAACACCGTCATGGTGAAGGTCATGGTTTCAACGACACCCAGCCCCGCCTCGACAGCGAGAACCCCGAACAGAAGGCCAAACGGACCGGCCACCAGAACGAACGGAGCACTGTCGCGGATGCCCTTCCAGAAGAACGATTTTGCTGTGGTGGACGTCATGCGTTGCCCCTAGACTGTATCCGCTTGCACTAGCGATGATCGGGAGGGGTTGCAATTGGCCACGCAGCAAGATGTCGCGGACTACATCATCGCGCCGGACCCTGGCGCGGCGCGTCTGACCCGTGCGGTGGAAGGGGTGGATCAGAATGGCGAACGTTCGCGAATTTCTGTAGTCGAGGAGCGGCCCCTGACCATATTTCTGAACGCGCAAGAGATTGTCACCGCAATGACCATCGGCGACTATCCCGAATATCTCGCGCTTGGATTTCTGCGCAATCAGGGGATGTTGCTGCCCGATGACCGGATCAAGGGCGTCGATTATGACGAGGATCTGGAAACTGTTGTGGTTCGCACCGAACGGCAAACCTCGTACGAGGAAAAACTGCGCAAGAAAACCCGTACCTCGGGCTGCGCGGTGGGCACGGTGTTTGGTGACATGATGGAAGGGCTGGAAGCGGTCCGCCTGCCGCAGGTGTCGGTGCGCACGAGTTGGCTGTACACGCTGGCGGCCCGGATCAACCGCACCCCGTCGCTGTATCTGGTGGCCGGGGCGATCCATGGAACGGTGCTGTGTCAGGGCGATCGCCCGCTTGTGTACATGGAAGACGTGGGGCGGCACAACGCGGTGGACAAGATCGCCGGGTGGATGATGCAGACGGCAACCGCCCCTGAGGACAAGATCCTGTATACCACCGGGCGGCTGACGTCGGAGATGGTGATCAAGACGGCGATGATGGGCATTCCGGTGCTGGCGTCGCGGTCGGGGTTCACCGCCTGGGGCGTCGAGATTGCCCGTGAAGTCGGGCTGACGCTGATCGGGCGGATGCGGGGGCAACGCTTTGTCTGCCTGTCGGGCGAGGATCGCCTGATGCGCGACGTCGATCCGGCAACGGTGGTTGCTGAAGATACCCGCCACCGCAGGAAGAGTGCGCAGGGATGAAGGCTCCGTTGGGTGTGGTGCTGGCCGGCGGGTTGGCCAGCCGGATGGGCGGTGGTGACAAGGGGTTGCTGAAGGTGCGCGGGCAAAGCCTGTTGGCGCGGGTGATCGACCGGTTGCAGCCGCAGGTGGCGGAGCTGGCGTTGAATGCCAATGGCGATGCGGCTCGGTTTGACGCGTTTGGCTTGCCGGTGTTGCGCGACAGTATCGATGGATTTCCCGGACCTTTGGCCGGTGTTCTGGCGGGGCTGGACTGGGCGGCGGCGCAGGGGGCCGACAGTATCGTGACGGCGGCGGCGGACACCCCGTTTTTCCCTGCGGATCTGGTGCCGCAGTTGCAACTGGCGGGCGAGGGCATGGCGGCCCCGCTGGTGCTGGCGGCAACCCCCGACGCCCGGCGCGGCCGCCTGCGTCACCCGACCTTCGGTCTGTGGCCGGTCGCCCTGCGTGAGGATTTGCGCGCCGCATTGCAAGACGGGCTGCGCAAGGTTGTTCTGTGGACCGATCGGCATGGCGGGCGCGAGGCGCTGTTTGACGCGGATGGGTTTGACCCTTTCTTTAACGTCAACACGCCCGAGGATCTGAAGCGTGCCGAAACCATGTTGGGGCAGACACTATGAAGATCTATGGCGTGACCGGTTGGAAGAATACTGGCAAGACCGGGTTGATGGAACGGTTGGTGGCCGAGTTCATCGGGCGCGGGTTTTCGGTTTCGACGATCAAGCATGCGCATCACAGTTTCGATGTCGACCAGCCCGGACGGGACAGTCACCGCCACCGGGTTGCGGGTGCGCAGGAAGTGCTGTTGGCTTCGGGGAACCGTTGGGCCCTGATGCACGAATTGCGCGGTGCGCAGGAACCGGCGCTGGCCGAGATGTTGGGGCGCCTCTCGCCCGTCGATCTGGTTCTGATCGAAGGCTACAAGCGCGAACCCCATGCCAAGATCGAAACTCACAGGGCCGAGGCCGGACAATCGTTGATTGCCCCGGAGGATGACTCGGTTCGTGCTGTGGCCAGCGATGTGCCGCTCACGCTGGATCGTCCGGTTTTTGATCTGGATGACACCGGGGCAATTGCCGATTTCATCGCCCAGGAGGTGGGGTTGTGAAGGGCGTTTTGCGCGGATCGCGACGGCGGGGGCACCCATGATCAAGCCGCCCCCCCTGCGCAATGACTGCTTTGCCTTGCCCGCCGGGGTGAACTGGACCCCGGTTGACGCGGCGCTGGCGCTGTTGCGTGACCGGCTGAGCGTTGTGGCGCAGGCCGAGACCCAACCGTTGGCGCAGGCCCTGGGCCGGGTTCTGGCACAGGATGTGATCGCCCGGCGGTCAAACCCGCCGCAGGCCAATTCGGCGGTGGATGGTTACGGGTTTGCGGGGCCGGTGTCTGAGGGCGCGCAGGCGCTGCCGCTGGTGCAGGGCCGCGCGGCGGCGGGCGTGCCGTTTGACGGTGCGGTGCCTGCGCGGCACGCGATCCGCATCCTGACCGGGGCCGCGCTTCCCGAGGGGGTCGATACGGTAATTCTGCAGGAAGATGTCACCACCGATGGCAACCAGATTGCGTTTCACGGGCCGCTAAAACAGGGCGCAAATGCAAGGCGGGCAGGCGAGGATGTACAGGGCGGCGATCTTGCGTTGGCCACGGGGCGGGTCTTGACGGCGGCGGACCTGGCGTTGCTGTCTGCGGTCGGCGTGGCGCAGGTGACCGTGCGCCAAAGGTTGCGCGTTGCTGTGATGTCGACCGGGGACGAGCTGGTCGAGCCCGGACAGGGGGCCGGGCCTGGGCAGATCTTTGACGCCAACCGGCCCATGTTGTTGGCGATGGTACAACGGTTTGGGTTCCTGCCTGTGGACATGGGCCGGGTCGGGGATGACCGGGCGGCCCTGCGGGACCGTCTGGATCGGGCATCTGAGCGGGCGGATGTGATCCTGACCAGCGGCGGCGCGTCTGCCGGGGACGAAGATCACGTCTCGGCTTTGTTGCAAGAGGCGGGCGCGATGCAGCAGTGGCGCATTGCGGTCAAGCCGGGCCGCCCCCTGGCGCTGGGGCTGTGGTCGGGCACGCCGGTGTTTGGATTGCCGGGAAATCCGGTGGCCGCGATGGTCTGCACCCTGGTTTTCGCCCGACCGGCGATGGGCCTGTTGGCCGGGGCGGACTGGCAAGAACCGCAGGGGTTCGATCTGCCTGCCTGTTTTGAGAAACGCAAGAAGCCGGGACGGCGGGAATACTTGCGCGCCCGCGTTCGGGGGGGGCTCGTCGAAGTGTTTGCCTCGGAAGGGTCGGGCCGGATCAGCGGGCTGAGCTGGGCCGAGGGGCTGGTCGAACTTGAAGACGGCGAACGTCACATCCGGCCCGGAGACCCGGTGCGTTTCATCCCCTATGGCAGTTTTGGCCTGTAAAGCGGTCTAAAGGTGCGTGGATTCAGGCACCGGCGTCAGGGTGGTGTCATCTTTCCGCCACCGGTCGAGCTTTCAAAGGTCAGATCGCCCGTCGCGGTCGTGAAATCAGGTCGCAATCCGGTGCCGCCGTTTGTCAGGACCGTGACGATCCGATCGCCATGTTCGGCCAAAACACATCCCGTGTCTCTTCTCCGGCAGCGGGTGGACGGTAAATTCCGTGGTCAGGCGGGCCATGATCCGGTCGGTCACAGAGGCGATCAGCAAAAGGTGCGGTTTCATCTGCCCAGTTGTCCCGGCGCACGATCTGGGATCGTTCGCCCTGACCCTGGATACACACCGGTCCGGGTTTCATGCCCATGCCTGCGCCCGGAGGCGTTTCGGTAGATATCGCGTCGCCCAGTTCGACTTCCTAATCGGTGTGGGTGGAACCGCGTGGCATGCAAACCGTGTCATTGGGGCCGGCAACAGCGGAATTGGCCTTGAAGAACAGGATCGGATGGTCCGCAATCGCCATTTTGGCCTCGGCCGCGCGATCCGAGCAGTTCAGCCCGATGCCAGGTCAATGATTATCCCGGGGCAGGGATTTGTGCGCGATGTCCTGAAAGTCGGTCGCGCCGTCCAGAACCATGCCGTCCGAGAACGGGCGGACCCTTTCGCGAAATATTTCCTGCCAGGGCGATTGGCTGGGCGGGGAGAACGGCCGGATGGGTAGGGCGGCACGGCGGGCGTCCAGCTCGGCCTGATCGACCAGCATGTTGGCGGTGCATTTCCGCAGATCGATTCGCAGCCGGTCGCCGGTTTTCACCAAGGCCAAGCCGCCGCCATCTGCGGCCTCGGGGCTGGCGTTCAGGATCGAAGGGCTGCCGGATGTGCCCGATTGTCGTCCGTCGCCGACGCAAGGCAGCGCATGAATGCCGCGTTTCAGCAGGTAGGCGGGCGGGCGCATGTTGACCACTTCGGCCCCGCCGGGATATCCAATGGGGCCGGCCCCACGCATGATCAGGATGCAATGGGCGTCGATGGCAAGGCTTTCATCATCGATCCGCCTGTGGAAATCCTCGGGTCCGTCAAACACAACAGCGCGGCCCTCAAACGCGTCCGGGTCTTGGGGGTTGGACAGATAGCGATCCCGAAATTCGGGCGAGATCACGCTGGTTTTCATGATTGCGCTGTCAAACAGGTTCCCCGACAGGTTGATGAACCCGGCCTCGGCTGTCATCGGCTGGTCGATGGGTTTGATCACATCCGGCGTTTCGGTACGTTTGTCGGCACAGTTTTCGCCCATGGTCCTGCCATTGGCCGTCACTACCTTGGGATGGGGCAACAGGTCTGCGGCCAAAAGTTCACCGATCACGGCCGGGACGCCGCCCGCATGAAAGAAATCCTCGCCCAGATAGGCGCCCGCCGGTTGCAGGTTGACCAGCAGCGGCACCTTGTGGCCCAGTCGCTGCCAGTCGTCATTGCTCAGCTCGACGCCAAGGTGCCGGGCGATCGCGTTCAGATGAATCGGTGCGTTGGTCGACCCGCCGATGGCCGAGTTCACCACGATGGCATTTTCAAACGCCTGCCGTGTCATGATATCGGTCGGTTTCAGGTCGTCGTGCACCATCTGCACGATGCGCTTGCCCGTTTCATAGCTGATCTGCCCGCGCTTGCGATATGGGGCGGGGATTGCAGCCGAGCCGGGCAGTTGCATCCCCAACGCTTCGGCCAACGAATTCATCGTGCTGGCAGTGCCCATCGTGTTGCAATAGCCGACCGAGGTGGCCGATGAGGACACCAGTTCCAGGAACCCGTCGTTGTCGATATCGCCAGCAGCCAGCAACTCGCGCGCTTTCCAGACGATGGTGCCGGATCCGGTCCGTTCGCCCCGGAACCAGCCGTTCAGCATCGGGCCAACCGACAGCGCAATGGCGGGGATATTGACCGTCGCCGCCGCCATCAGCAGGGCCGGGGTGGTCTTGTCACAGCCGATATTCAGCACCACGCCGTCGATCGGGTAGCCATACAGCGTTTCTACCAGCGACAGGTAGGCCAGATTGCGGTCCAGCATGGCGGTAGGGCGTTTGCCGGTTTCCTGAATCGGATGTACCGGAATTTCGATCACTGTCCCCCCCGCCGAAATCACGCCGTCGCGTACCCGTTTGGACAGTTCGATATGGTGGCGGTTACAGGGGCTCAGATCGCTGCCGGTCTGGGCGATGCCGATGATCGGCTTGCCCGACTGCAACTCTTCGCGGGTCAGGCCATAGTTCAGGTAACGCTCGAGATACAACGCGGTCATTTCCGGATCGTCCGGGTTGTTGAACCAGTTCTGCGATCGAAGCGCGGGTTTCTTGTCTGCCATGCCGGTCTCTCCCTGTCAGTATGCCCAGGCGGATCTGCCACCGCTGTTATTCAACGGCCTAGTGGAATGTTGTTGATATTTCCAGTGCGGAGCTGTCCTCTGATATGAACGGCGGTGCAGGACCGCCGAGCAGACCGGGGAGAGGGCGCATTACACGGATTCTGATACTGGGCGGCGGCGGAATGCTGGGACAAAAGCTCGCTGTACGGCTGGCCCGTGACGGATGGCAGGGTGGCCCGGCCGAAGTGATCCTGCATGATATCGGCTTTCCCACCTCGGGGGCGCCGGCCGCGCGCCGTATCGCCGGCAGTCTGAGCGATACGGGGACGGCGCAACAGTTGGCCGAAATGCGGGCCGATGTGATCTTTCATCTGGCCGCCATTGTCTCCGGCGAGGCCGAGCAGGCGTTCGAACTGGGCTGGCAGGTCAATATGTTCGCCACCTGGAACCTGCTGGAGGCCCTGCGTTTGGAGCGCGCAGAAAGCGATGGCCTCTATTGCCCCCGGTTGGTGTTCTCGTCGTCGATCGCGGTGTTCGGCGCGCCCTTTCCGGATCGGATCGGTGACGACTTTATGACCGCGCCCCTGACGTCTTATGGCGCGCAAAAAGCGACCTGCGAACTGATCATCAACGATTTCAGCCGCAAGGGCATCATCGATGGTGTCTCGATCCGGTTGCCAACCATCTGCGTGCGGCCGGGTCGACCAAACAAGGCGGCATCGGGGTTTTTCTCGGACATCATCCGCGAGCCGCTGAATGGGCGGGATGCGGTTCTGCCCGTGCCGGATACGGTGCGGCACTGGCACGCCTCGCCACGGTCTGCGGTCGGCTTTCTGGTTCGTGCGGCCAGCCTGGATCTGGATCGGCTGGAGGGACGACGCAGCCTGAACATGCCGGGGCTGTCCTGCACTGTGGCCGAACAGATCGAGGCGCTGCGCGATGTGGCCGGTGCCGTGGCGGTGGCCCGGATCGAGCCGGAGCCGGATCCGGCGATCATGGCAATCGTTTCTGGGTGGCCGTGCAACTTTGACACCCGGCGTTCGAACGAGCTGGGGTTTGTCGCAGAGACGGACTTTGCCCAGATCATCCGCGCCTATCTCGATGACGACCTGGTTCCAGGTGGTACGTAATGAGCGGTCGACGATGGCGGCGGCTTCGGTACGATGGACTCGTTGGCCAAAGTTTGACCTAACTTCAGTGGGGGGGTGTCGAGAGATAACCGTGGGAGAGGCGATGGTCTGCTATAATGATTTAAGGCTAAACTAAAAGCCATGCGCTCTGTGCAGGGAGGTTATGCACGGGAAGGGCTACGCGACGTAACTGGCTCGTGTTATGACGCCCTTCACAGTGTTGTGCGGTGATTTAGCCGGAAAATGCGTTCAGTTACCTGTGTTGAGTTTTGTAATTTAACTTTAAACCAACGCGGCGGCCGTCGTGGTTGAAAGGGAAGAGGAACCTATGAAAGACCAGATCCAGGACATTGATCCTGTTGAATCCCAGGAGTGGCAGGAAGCGATTGAGGATGTGATTGAGCGCGATGGAGCCAATCGCGCACATTTTCTGTTGGACAAGGCGGTTCAACAGGCGCGTGCGGCCGGGGCGAACCTGCCGTTTTCGGCGACGACGCCTTATCAGAACACCATACCGGCGGATGATCAGGAGGCGTTTCCCGGCGATATCGAAATGGAATGGCGCATCCGCACCATCAACCGCTGGAACGCGATGGCGACGGTTGTGCGCCGTAATAAAGTGTCCAGCGAATATGGCGGGCATATCGCGTCCTTTGCCAGTGCGGCGGTGATGTACGATATTGGGCTGAACCATTTCTGGCGCTCCAAATCCGCTATCCACGGCGGCGACCTGGTGTTTTTTCAGGGACATGTGATTCCCGGCATCTATGCGCGCAGCTTTATGGAAGGACGCATCAGCGAGGCCGAGCTGGAAAATTTCCGCAGCGAAGTCGACGGCAAGGGTCTGTCGAGCTATCCGCACCCCTGGCTGATGCCGGATTACTGGCAGTTCCCGACGGTTTCGATGGGGTTGGGGCCGCTGATGGCGATCTATCAGGCGCGGTTCATGAAATACATGCACAACCGGGGCCATATCGATATGGGCGACCGCAAGGTCTGGTGTTTTCTCGGCGATGGCGAGATGGACGAACCGGAGAGCCGGGGTGCGATTGACCTTGCCGCGCGCGAGGGGCTGGACAATCTGATCTTTGTCATCAACTGCAACCTGCAGCGTCTGGACGGTCCGGTGCGCGGCAACCACAAGATC
>NZ_KI421509.1:1834682-1835816 GCF_000473225.1 Sedimentitalea nanhaiensis DSM 24252 | reverse complement strand
GACAGCCGATGCTGGCCCACAAGGCCGTGCATGAAGGCAAGGTAGCGGCAGAAGTCGCCGCCGGACACAAGCGCGCCTTTGATGCCCAGGTGATCCCGTCGGTCGCTTATACCGATCCCGAGGTGGCATGGGTCGGGCTGACGGAAACCCAGGCCAGGGCCAGGGGCATCAAGGTCGAAAAGGGCGTATTCCCCTGGGCCGCATCAGGGCGGTCGCTGTCCAACGGGCGCAGCGAAGGCATGACCAAACTGCTGTTCGACCCGGCGGACGATCGGATTGTCGGGGCGGCCATCGTCGGCACCAACGCCGGCGACCTGATCGCCGAAGCCGCACTGGCCATCGAAATGGGCGCCGACGCGGTCGACCTGGGACACACCATCCATCCGCACCCAACCCTAAGCGAAACAATCAACTTCGCAGCCGAAATGTTCGAAGGCACCATCACTGACCTCATGCAACCAAAAAAACGGAAATGATCTAAATCCGGGGCGGTTCAGCTGCCCCGGACACCTCTGTCGGCCCTATCGGCCCTGCCTGGATGAGATCAGGTCGAGCGCGCATTTACAGCGTCAGCTGACCACTTCACCGATCAGCATCTGAGGCCGGGTGTTAGTAAAGTTGGGAATGTCGGCCAGAACCGGCCCCGAGGCCTTCATTGCGGCGTCCATGGCCGCCTGATCCGCAAAGACCATCGTTGCGATTGCATAGATCGACGGCGGTGTATCCGTGCCACCTGCGATCCCTTTGGTAACCAGCGTGCTTTCAAGCCGAGACCCCATGTGCTGGCGGACCAGGCCCATGTGGGTCTTGAAATAATAGTCGTAATCAAAATGGGTTTCGTCACCGATCGGGTAGAGAACCTGAAGTGAAACGTGCATCAAAAGCCCTTCCTGCGCAGTTTTATGTGTCGTTCGGCGTATTAACCGGCACAGCGGTGCCCGCGTCAAACCCCGATTTGCGCCATGGTACGATGAAGGTATCGGCTGTTGCCGCATCGCGCGCGATCTGTTTGAGTGCAAGACGGTACGAAAATCTGGAGTCACAGACTGTTGATTGTCACTGAGAACTGACCCGGCAACTGCAGAAATTGTCATTGAGAATTGACCCATGTGCAACCTTGCCCCTGCTTGATTC
>NZ_KI421509.1:1805746-1834582 GCF_000473225.1 Sedimentitalea nanhaiensis DSM 24252 | reverse complement strand
GTTCAGCGCTTCGGGAGGCGCGTTGTTGTTCCACCTTCTCAGTAAACTCTACGAGCGCACCAGCGTCGTCATCACCACGAACTTGAGCTTCAGCGAATGGGCCAGCGTGTTCGGCGATGCGAAAATGACCACCGCGCTACTCGACCGCCTTACCCACCGCTGCCACATCCTGGAGACCGGCAATGACAGCTATCGGTTCAAGGCCAGCTCGGAGACAGCGAAAAAGAAACGAAAGGAGACAGCAGCATTGACGCCATCATGACGCAAAGAACATAACAGCTGGGTGGGTCAAGTCTCGGTGACAATGCCGGGTCAGTTCTCAGCGACAATCAACAGTCACAGACAGATGAGTGGTATTTGCAGGCATGTTCCGTTGCGGCGGGGCCGGTCCATCGCTTGATCGCCCGTCATGACCGCTCCAAAGCGCAACATTTCGAGGACCGTTTGAGTCGATGCCCCATTCAAACGCGCGGCACAGTGCCGTTTTTGTCAAAACGCTGGCATTGGATCTGTTGGCACAGGGGTTTTCCGAGGCGCAGATATTCGAGCGGTCCACTCTGAAACCGGAGCTTATGCGCCAGGACAACCCCGAGGCCCCCTTTTCCGATATCGCGGCCTTTTTTGAGTACGCTTCCGAGTTAACAGGTGACGACCTGCTGGGATTTCGGCGTGGCGAGTCGCGTGAAATGCGCAAGATCGGGCTGGTCTGTTACGTTGGGCTGACCGCGCCCACCGTATTGGACTGCCTGCACAACATAGCCCGGTATCGGCGCGTTTTTTCGGATGCCATCGAGATCGACGTGTCCGAGTTGGCGCAAGGCGGTCGGTTGCGGTGGCACTTTAGTGTTTCCAACACGGTGAATCGCCGTCAGTACGTTGAATTCGGGGCTTCGGGTATCCTGTCGTCGCTGCGGCAGGCGACCAACCGTCCGGTTGCTCCTAGGCAGATGACATTCCGTCATCTGCGAAATACAAATATCGCCGAGCTTGAGGGGGTCCTGGGATGTCCGGTTCAGTTTGGTGCGCCCGAGAACATGTTCACTTTTGCGGCTGCCGATCTTCATCTGCCGTTGGCCACTGCTGACGACGATCTGTACAAGGTACTGACCGATTATGCCGAAAAGATTCTGCACAGCAAGACGCGTGCGGGTTCGGATCTGATTGTCGAAGTTGAACGTGCCATTGCCGATCGTTTGGCGATCGGCGCGGCCAATCAGGACACCGTATCCCGTGCATTGGGGATGAGCCCGCGCACCTTGGCGCGTCGACTTGCCGGGGAGCAGACCACGTTCTTCCAAACGCTGGAAGGCCTGCGAAAATCTCTGGCGGTCAGCTATCTGAAAAACAGCGATCTTACCCTCGGCGATATCGCCTTTCTTTTGGGGTACTCCAGCCTTAGCAGCTTTAGCGGGGCCTTCAAGCGATGGTTGGGGCGGACTCCTGGGCAGTACCGCACGGGATAGTGCTTCCAGCTTTTGATTCACCGACCTCGAATGCGTCTCCTAACGTTCCCGACCGGACCAGTCAGTTCCCGCAGAGCCTGCGCGAGGCGATTGCCGAGGCGTCGCGGAGCAGGGCGCCGGTCTGGATATGACCACACAGGCCGCAATCGGTGCTCAAGGGTGTTGTGTTCATCGGCATGTCGCTGGACACCTGTGCCGTGCCGGGAGCCTCCAGGCAGGAGCGGGTTGCCGCGATGCCGGCTTGCCTTACCACATGTTGTTGGCCCTGATCGCTGCCGAAGCTGATTTGAATGCACTGGATGCGCGCGAACCCTTGCCGCCGCCGGGGGGTGATTCGGCCAATGGGGTCGGTGCGCTGGTCGCGTTGAAGACCGGTCTGAATTCACTGCAAAGGTTCTGCTGGCAAATGCCCAAGCCAGATGATACTTGAATTGTTAGCGCTATCAATGGTGTCGTGCGCCGATGTCGCTTCGTTCGAAAGGATCAAATCAATGGCCGTCAAACTTGCTATCAACGGATTTGGCCGGATCGGCCGGTGTCTCCTGCGCGCCTGGATCGAAAGTGAGCGAAAGGATGTCGAAATCGTCGCGATCAACGATCTTGCCTCGATCGAAATGAACGCACATCTTTTGCAGTTTGATTCCGTGCATGGGCACCTGAATGCAAACGTGTCGACGCGGGGCGGCGATTTGATCGTCAACGGCAAACACATTCGGGTCACGCAAGAACGCGATCCGGCGGCCTTGCTCTGGGGCGATGTGGATGTGGCCATGGAATGCACCGGCGTGTTCAAATCACGCGCTAAAGCGGAAAAATACCTGCAAAACGGCTCGGGCCGGGTCCTGATTTCCGCGCCGGGCGACGATGCGGACAAGACGATCGTTTTTGGTGTCAATCACCAAACATTGACGGATGCGGACCGGATTGTGTCGAATGCGTCCTGCACCACCAACTGCCTGTCGCCGATAGCGCAGGTATTAGACAGTGCTTTTGGCATCGAGACCGGATACATGACGACGATCCACAGCTATACTGGCGATCAACCGACCCTTGATACCGCGCATAGCGATCTGTATCGCGCCCGCGCGGCGGGCCTCTCGATGATTCCGACCTCTACGGGTGCGGCCAAGGCCGTGGGTCTGGTGCTGCCGCAGCTTCGAGGGCGGCTGGACGGCTCGGCCATCAGGGTGCCGACGCCGAACGTGTCAGCTGTGGATCTGACTTTTATGCCGACGCGCCCGGCCACCGCCGACGCTGTGAATCAGGCCCTTCGCGATGCCGCCGCGTCTGGTCCTTTGCATGGTATCCTCGCGGTTAGCGATCTGCCGCTGGTGTCCTCTGACTTTAACCACAACCCCCATTCGTCGGTTCTGGCAATTGCGCAAACCCATGTCGGAGATGGTGGCATGGTTCGCGTGCTCAGTTGGTATGACAATGAATGGGGGTTCTCCAACCGGATGCTGGACACTTCGGTCGCGATGATGGCCGCTGCGGCCTGATTGCCAATGCTCTCGACCTGAGATTCGCGTTGCTGCACCGTTTGAAGAGTACCTCGCCGGGCCAGCCGGCAAGCTGCGCATCGCAGTATTGTTTCCATGCCGGAGCCAAAGAATAGATGGGCGGTGGAACTATTTCCAAAGCGACAAAAGGGCCCGCTGTTTGCATGTCATTTGTGTCGGAAACAATCTGTTTTTAAATAAAATCCACACTTTCTCGAAGGCGGTGCTAAACAGAGGCACGGCCAGGTTGGGGGCATCAAGTTGGTTGTTTTGATTACGAGTGCGGCCGGGTGAAAGAGGGCAGGGGATGTCCCTCTTTCACCTCTTTCACCTCTTTCACCTCATTCGCCGGGCAGTTGGGAAATTACGTCGATCGGTTCGTCTGAGGCGACGGCAGTGCGTGATCGGGCCGTATCGGAGAGTTGGCGGCGGATTGTGCCGGCCCTGATCCTTGTCGATCTGTCGCTCGTCACCCCTGTGTGGTCGGGGTCTCTGCCCCAGGCCGACGCGCGGTTCGACGCCGGCGGCGAGGTGTCGTTGGGCGTGGCGATGGCGGGACGGGTTTGGGTCACGAGCGGTGTTCTGATCCAGATAATCTGCCGGAACAACGCATTCCGCGAAATGCGCCCGCTCTGTGCGGCCTGGGAACGGATCAATTCACCCGGTTTTCCATGACGGGCGGCTTGAGGCCGATGCGGCCCGTTTCTTACGCACGGCCGGGCGCTGACAGCGCCCTACGCCGATTCAAATCCCAGCTGGACCGCCCTAGTAGTCGCGTTCAAAGAACACGCCCAGCCCGGTCTCGCCCGTGCTATCGACCGTGCCTTTCAAAGTCAGCGAGTCGGTGACATCCAGGTTCAGGTTCACTTCGGTATCGCCCTTGGTGTTGACGCTCACGTCGGTATAGACGCCGTCGGCAAGATAGGTTCCCACACCAACCTGCGCATTGCCGTCGTCATCGGTGCTGAGGTCAAGGTCATCGACGCCCAGCCCTTCGCGGATGGAATTGGTGCCTCCTCCAGCGCCGCTCAGCTGTGCCGCCGAAGCTGCCAACTGAGCGATCTTCAGCGGGGAAAGTTCAGAATACTGATTGCCAAAGACCAGCATCGCCAGGGCTTCGCCGCTCGGGCGGGTCGGATCGGAGGTGATCGTAATCTTGGGAGCGTCCAGTGGGCCTTCGATGTCCAGCGACGCGGTCCCGTCGCTGGTGCTGGAGGTGACACCAAATTCCATGTAGGGTTTCAGATTGCCCTGCAGGGACACCAGGCCTTTGGACAATGCCAGACGGCGGCCGGCAATATCGAACCGTCCGCGAATCAGATTGATCTGACCGGCGGGTTGAACATTTGCCACAGTGCCGCGAACCTGAATGCTGCCGCCCAACTCGGCGTTCAGCCCGCGCCCGGTGACGAATATCTTGTTAGGTGCTGAGATGCCCACATTCAGAGCCAAATCCGGTCCCGGGCTGCTGCTTGCGGTTTCGATCAGGCCAGCGCGCGCGCGTGTTAATTCAACTTGGCCTGTTTCGCCCACATGCTGAATCGGCGGAATCGGCGCAGCCCCCAGAGAGCCGGAGACGGCGGCGATGTTGATACGGGTTTCACCGATCAGAATATTCCCTGCGATGGCCCCGGTCCCTGTGGCGGTGCCATTGTATTTCAATTGACCGTTGAGCAGGGTTTTGTAGATCGAGCCATCTGTCACCACGAGCTGTTGGATCTCGGTCAGGATCGACGCATCAAACGGAGGTGCCAATGTGACGGGGCCGGTGATGCGGACCTGTCCACCTGCACCCAGCCCACCTGAAACGGATATATCGGCACGTCCATTTGCCAACGCAATATTTGCGTTCAGGTTCTTGATCGTGTGCACCGCCGCCGGGATGGCGACGCTGGTATTTGTGGTGCTGATCGTGCCGCTCAGCGACTCGAGAGCGGGCTGTCCTTTGAGGGCGAGGTCGAAATTCGCGGCGCCCTTGACCGAATTGGGGGTGATGAACCGGTTGACGATCCCAAGTTGCAACTGCCCTCTGGCAGTCACATCCGAATTCAGCGTCGTCTGGTTCACGGTGCCGTCGATTTCGGTGGACAGGCCACCCGGACCAGAAGCACGGGAGTCGATCTGCCAGGTTTCACCGTCGCGGCTTGCCTTTCCCTTGGCATTGATCGCGCCGGGAAAGTCCGGCAGAAACCGTTCGAGCCGGGCCAGTGTGGCATCAAAATCCAGATCCAAGCTGCCGTCTGGCTGCATCACACCCTTGAGATCGGCAAACGATTCCGTTGGCCCATCGGCGCGCAACTGGCCGTCTATTCCATCGCCGGTCTGCTGGACGGTGCCTTTGATTGTCAACGGACCGGGGGCCTGGGGTATCACGCGCGCGACGTTGTCCAGGCGTGCATTGAAATCGAAATTGGCATCGTCTTTGCGCAGGGCACCGGCCGCATCTGCGGTCAGTGCGACACCGTTCAGATCAAACGAGCGGATTTCCAATCCGGTACGGTCGCGCAGGGCCGACAGCTCCAGGGTGGTTGTGCCAGGGACCAATGCATCCATCTGCTTGATACCGCTGCTCAGATCGTCGGTTTGTACGTTCAATACAAGGTCAAAGGTCTCGCCGGTGGCGGCACCGTTGCCTTTTGCGCTGGCCCGCACCGATCCGCCGATGGGGCGCCCTGCCAGACCGGAGAACCGCGCCAGGTTCTGTGCTCGGGCCTCGGCCTGACCATCGAAACGGATGTCACCGTCCAGTCCGGAAATTTCGGCGTCAAGCTTGGCGGAGTAGTCGATGCCTGTCAGAACGGTCTTGGCCAATTTCAGGGTGGATTGCTCGATCAGTTGAAAGTCGCTGTTCAGGCGCACCTGGCTGCCAATTGCCTGATCCAGGGCGGGATCGGACAGACCGATGCCGCGCAGCGCAGCTGCAATCGTGCCGGTCAGGTGCATGTTCTCCAACTGGTCCAGCGTCCCTGATGCATCAACCTCGGCGCGGGCCAGGTTGACCTGCGTGCTGGCCAGATCGTCGATATTCAGCCGCAGATCCCAGCTATCCGGCTGATTGGCCCCAAGCTGGGCAGAAATCATCGCGGACCCGATTGTCGTGGGCGGGCCGGGCAGGGGCAGAACCACCGCATCTCCGGTGGGCTGGGCAATCCTGCCCCGAACCACCGCCCGTTCGACCAACCCGTTACCGGCCAAATCCAAGGCTCCGTTCAGGATCATAGACCGCGCAGTCAGATCGAAGTTTTCGATTGCCACCCGCCCGTCAGGATCCGTGCGCCCGTCAAGCGCAAGCTGTACATCGCGCCCAAAGAATTCGCGGTAGGCGGCGGCCAGAAGCGGGCTGATGTCACCCGCAAGGTCGGCGGCAAATCCGATCGAGGGCGCGGCACGTGTCGGCGCGGTCGGTGCGGCGATGCGGTTCAGCCGGATTTGCCCGCCAAGCCGTTCGACCTCGTCCGAGGCTAGCGTAATGTCGGCGGTAAAATCGACCAATGGCCCCTGACCCTTGGCGGTCAGCAACAGAGAGGGGCGTTCGGGAATTTTCAGCAGCGTGGACACCGGTCCGCCCGCCGGCTCGGCCAGACGCAGATCCAGCGCGATGTCTTCGGACGGATCCAGCGCGCCGGTAATCTCGGCGATGATGCCGCCGGGGCCTTGCGCATCGGTTTCGATCTGCCACGCCGGACCGCTGCGCTTGGCCGTTCCCTTGGCCATCAGCGTGCCGGGAAACTGCGGCAGGAATTGTTCCGTGCGGTTCAGCGTCACGTCATAGGTCAGGTCGATATCGCCATCCGTGGCCAGCATGCCCTGAACGTCGGCGAACGAGTTGTCGGGGCCATCCAGCCGCACCGTGCCCGAGATCTGTGTCAGGGTCTGGGACACATCGCCTTTCAGTGTCAGTGGGCCGTTCATCTGCGGCACGACGCGGTTCACGTCATCCAGTCGGGCGTTGAACTCCAGATCGGTGCCGCCGCTGCGTACGGCCCCAGTGGCATCGGCGGTGAGGGCGGTGCCATCCAGGCGAAAGGCGCGGATTTCCAGCCCCGTTTCACTGCGGGCGGCCAAAAGCGCAAGCGAGGTGCGCCCCTTGATCAGCCCGTCGATCTGCGCAATGCCGGTGGCCAGGTCCAATGCCTCGGCATTCAGGTCAAAATCAAATGTCCCGCCCAGAGGCGATCCGATACCGGCTAGTGTGGCGGAAACTTCGCCGCCCAGATCCTGTCCGGCCAGTGCGGAAAAGCGGGACAGGTCGCTCGCATTCACATCAGCGCGCCCTTCAACGCGGAAGCCGCTGTTCAGCCCGTCGATTTCCGCGCTTATATTTGCGGAATAGTCGGTTCCCGTCGCGACGAAGTCGCTCAGCTGAAAGGCGGTTTCGTCCACCGCCTTGAAGGCGCCGTTCAGATTGAGATCAGACCCGATGGCCTGGTTCAGCGCGTCGTCCGCAAAGGCCAGGCCCGCCAAAGTGGCATCCAGCTTGCCGTCCAACTGCCGCGTCTCGCCCTGATGAAGGGTTCCGTCCGCCCTGATGTCAATCCGCGACAGCGACATGTCCGGGCGGCTGAGTTTGTCCACCCCCAGCTGGAAATCCCAGGTGTCGTCAATTTCGGCCTGTAACCGGGCCGAAATTTTGGCGGCGCCGATGGATGTTCGCGGACCGGACATCGGCAGGACCACCTCGGTGCCCTCGGGGGGGGCGATCCGTCCGGACAGCAGCAGGGTTTCGATCTGTCCCGATCCGGCGATATCCAACGTTCCGTTCAGCGACAGGGCGTTGGAGGTCAGATTCAACGTATCGACCGCCAGCCGCCCGTCAGGATCCGAACGCCCGTCCAGCTCCAGTTTGAGATCGGTGCCAAAGAACGACCGATAGTCCTGCGACAGCAGCGGGGTAATGTCGCCTGCCAGATTGGCCTGAAATCCGATGCTGCCCGTCGCAGCGTCTTCGGCTCCGGGGGTTGGCACGCTGAGCAGGCGGACCTGTCCGGCCATGCGTTCGATGTCAGCCGATGCCAGCCCGATATCGGCGGTGAAATCCGTTACCGGACCCTGGCCCTTGGCTGTCAGCAAGATCGAAGGCCGGTCCGGCACATCCAGCAGCTGTGTCACCATTCCGCCTTCGGCCTCGGCAAGCTTGAGGTCCAGCGAGATCTGGCTGGTCTCGTTCTGAAATCCGGCAATCAGGTTCAACTCGTCACTCGGGCGGTCCAGCCGGGACACCGCCAGAGTGGTGTCCAATGTGCCGTCGGCCAGCGACAACGCGCCGCTCAGCGTCAGTTCGGCACCGCCCGCAAACAGCGCCTCTCCCAGGGCCACTTTTTCAACGCGCAGTTCGCCGATTTCGACAGCGACCGGCAGTTCCGGCACCTGGAACGGGGTGGCTTCGGGGGCTGGCAAGTCATCGTCGGTCTCGGTCGGCGTGGGCTTGCGCAGGATCACGATTTCTTCCGCGCTCAGCGTGTTGACCGAAAAGCGCCCGCGCACCAGAGCCAGCCGGTTCCAGTCCAGAACTGCATCGGAAAGCGTCAGCCAGACACCGTCGTCGTCGGACACAGTCACTTTCTGGATCGTGGCCCGCGAACTCAGGGCGCCGTCCAGCCCGGTCACCTTGATGTAACGGTTCTCGCCGGACAGATTATCTTGCAGCAAGTTGACGAGAAAGCCGCCCGATTCTTCGGTGTCGTCCTGCGCCGGCAGGGGGGAGGAGAGCCAGGTAAGCGCGACCAGGGAAAATGCCAGAATCCGTCTCAAAATGCCTGTCCGATCCCGATATAGAATTGCAGCCCGTCACCTGTCGTGCCGTCGACCGGCATGGCCAGATCGAGGCGCAGAGGCCCAAGTGCGCCGAGATCGTAGCGAATGCCCAACCCCGCACCGGATTGGTACTCGGAACTGCTGCTGATCCATTGCTTGCGGTCCACGGCGGCGATATCAAAGAACCCCACCAGCGATATTTTTTCGGTCACGCGCCCACGCACCTCGGTTTGCAGGCCCAGGAACGATCTGCCTCCGGCGATGCCACCGTTCACGGGAACGCCCAGCGATTGATATGGTTGGCCCCGCACCGTATCCGTTCCGCCGGAAAAGAACAGATATTCGGGCGAGATCTCGGACAAACTGGGGCCGAGGATCGAACCGATCTGCGCGCGCCCCGCCAACACGATGGCTGCCGTGGGGGTCAGGCTGAGATAGCCGCGCGCATCGCCATAGAGCGCGAGACCCGATTTGGTGCCGGAAAAGCCGATATAAGGTGTGACCAACGTATCCAGGAAATAGCCTCGCGTGGCATTGACGCTGTTGTCGCGCTTGTCCCACTGGCTGCGCAACCGGATGGGAATCATGCGGAAATCGCGATTGTCTCCAAAGGCGTCATCCGAACGATGGAACGCTCCTGAAATTGACAGTTCGCTGAAAAAGTGATCGGAAAAAACCCGGCGCACACCCACACCCAACGCGAAACGGGTCAGGCTGTAATGGGTGTTGTTGTCGCGGTCCAACAGGGCAAGATAGAACAGGTTGTCGTCGCCGCCCAATGCCGCAGGCTGATCCAGGCGCATCGAAATCCCGCCATCGATGTCTTCTTCGCCGCCGATATTGCGTATGGCCGCTTCGAACTGGAACCGTTCCGCCGCCCCGAACAGGTTGCGGTGAATCCATTTTGCCGTCACATCCACCCCGTTGGTCGAAGCGATTTCGGCCCCGAACGATATTCGCCGAGGCGCTTGATCGGCGAGGGTGACGACGAAATCCAGCGTACCATCGGGGTTCGGGGTCTCGGCCTCTTGCAGACCGACCGAAGAAAACGCCCCGGTACGCCGCAGCCGGGTTCCGACCTTTTGTACCTGGGCCGGATCATAGGTGGCTCCCGACGGGAAGGCCGCGATCTTTTCCAGCGCTTCGGGTCGCACCGCCGAATTCCGTGGCACAATCAAACGCCCGAATTTTAACTTTGGCCCCGGCAGGACCTCGATATCCGCGTTCAGCACCGATTGGCGGTGGTTGGCAACAATGCGCTGTTCGCCGACTTCGGCCTTGGCGTGTCCGGCATTGTTCCATGCGATCACGGCGATGGATGTGGTATCGCGCAAGATGCCCGTGTTGGCGGGGGCACCGCTGCGAAACCCGTCGGGCAGTTCCGTGCCCACGGCCAGAGGGGCAATGCGCGCGGTTCCGAATCGAAACGGTTTTCCGGTCGTGACGGTGATCGCGATGCTGTCGACGCTGCGCGGAGGCGACAGGGGCGGAATGGTTGCCGCCTCGCGCCCGTTGACGCGGATGTTGACCACCGGGCTGAAATACCCCTCGTCGTACAGGATTTGCACCAGCGTGCGATAATCCGCCATCGCAGCGGCGAGGATCTCCTGGACCGTATCCAGCCCACTCTCTTCGGCCGCCAGTGCCGAGGACGAATCGCGTAGCCGATCCTGGAGTTGCTCGGATGCGCCGGGCGCATTCAGCGAAGTTGTCAGGGCAAAGGCCAGGCCGGGTGCCAATGCAAGGCATCCCGCGACCAGACCGCGGGTCAGCGACAGGCATCGACCGGTATTCATCATCGCACGGCTCCAGATTGCCTGTTTCCTTGTTCCGGACCACCAAGAGGAGCGGTCAGAGTTTAAAGGTTAATTAGCATGTCTGGACAGTGAATAAACATCAATTTGTGCCTGAGGGGCCAGCAGGCACAGCATTGCCAAGCGAATTACGCGGTTACATGCGCGAGGCTTTGTACCAGCGTACGATGGCGGCGCGATCTTCGGGCTCCATGTAGGTGACGTTGGCCGGGGGCATCGCATGGCTGACCCCTGCCTGCAGATAGATTGCCCGCGCATTGCGGGCCACGTCTGCTTCAGTTTCCAGCAGCACGCCCTTGGGGGCCCACAGGATCCCTTCCCATCCCGGCTCGCGTGAATGGCACATGGAACAGCGGCCCAGAACGACTTCATGCGCCTGTTCAAACCCGTCGGCGGCGGCCAGCCGGGTCTCATAGGGGGTCAGCGGCAGTGCTTCGGCCTCTTCCACGTCTCCGTACATCGACGCGGTGGACAGCCAGATGATGGCGATGAAGAGGATCGCGGTGACCAGCCAGGTCCAGGTCGGATTACCGGTTCCGGCATGCATGGTGTTGAAATAGTGCCGGATCGTAACGCCCATCAGGAAAACCAGCGAGGCGATCAGCCAGTTCCATTCGGTGGCAAAGGCCAGCGGATAGTGATTAGACAGCATCAGGAAGATCACCGGCAGTGTCAGATAGTTGTTGTGGGTCGACCGCAGTTTGGCAATCTTGCCGTATTTCGGGTCCGGCGTACGTCCTGCCTGCAGATCGGCGACCACGATGCGCTGATTTGGCATGATGATGAAGAACACGTTGGCGGTCATGATGGTGGCGGTAAAGGCCCCAAGATGCAGCATCATGGCCCGGCCCGTAAAAATTTGATTATAGCCCCAGCCCATCGCCACCAGCATCAGAAACAGCAGTACCATCAACAGGGTCGGTTGCTCGGCCAGCCTGGATTTGCACAGGAAGTCATAGATGATCCAGCCGACCGTCAAGGACGCCGCCGAGATCAGAATGCCCTGCCATACCGCCAGATCTGCCTTGTTCGCGTCGATCAGATACAGCTCGGCCCCGGCCCAATAAACCAGCATCAATAGGGCTGCGCCGCTCAGCCAGGTGGAATAACTTTCCCATTTGAACCAGATCAGATGATCGGGCATTTCCGCCGGTGCCACCAGATATTTGCGGATGTGATAAAATCCGCCGCCGTGCACCTGCCATTCTTCGCCATGTGCGCCTGCGGGCAGGTCGGGTGCCTTGCGCAAACCCAGATCCAGGGCGATGAAATAGAACGACGACCCGATCCATGCCATCGCGGTGATCACATGCAGCCAGCGTACGGCAAAGGCCGCCCAGTCCCAGAATACGGCGAAATCATACATGGTGGGTCTCCTGTTGTGGTTTTTGCAGACTAGGCAAAGACGTGGTTATTCGGTATTCCGATATATTACCAAGCTGTATCAAAAATTCTGGAACAATGTCCTATCTCGACAACATCAGAACCTTCGTGCGTGTCTATGAATTGGGCAGCATGTCTGCGGCGGGGCGGGATCTGCGCATTTCACCGGCAGTCACCTCTGCGCGGATTTCCCAGCTTGAGGAACATCTGAATGTCCGCCTGTTTCAGCGTACAACCCGCAATCTGACCCCGACCGAGCAGGGGCAGGCGTTCTATGGCGGAGCGTGCGCGGTACTGGATGCGGTGGACGAGGCCGAAGCGCAGGTGATCAACCTGACCGACAATCCGCGCGGATCCCTGTATGTCGCAGCCCCTTTGGGTGTTGGGCGGCGGTTGGTGGCACCACAGGTGCCCGAGTTTCTGCGCGACTATCCGCAGATCGACCTGCGCCTGCGCCTGACCGACCGAACCGTCGACCTGACCACCGAAGGTTTGGATCTGGCGTTCTTTCTGGGCCAGCCTGCCGACAGCAACCTTCGGATCCGCAAGATCGCCGAGTGTCAGCGGGTTCTGGTTGCCGCGCCGTCGTATGTGGCCGCGCGTGGCTGCCCGCAGTCGGGTGCGGAGCTGGTGAAGGGCGCGCATGAATGTCTGAACCTGCGGTTTCCCGGCGCGACCGAGTTCCAATGGATGCTGACCACCGCCGACGGACCGCAGAGATTCGCCGTGTCCGGTCGATATGAGTGCGACGACGGCGACGTGCTGACCGATTGGGCCCTGTCCGGCCAGGGGATCGCGATGAAGCCGGTGTTCGAGGTCGCCGATCATATCCGTCAGGGCAATTTGGTTCCGGTGGCGCAATCGACGCCGCCGGTTCCGGTGCAGATGGCTTGCCTGTATACCCACCGCCGTCACCAGGACCCCAAGACCCGGCTGTTCATGGAATTCACTGCCGAGCGTATGGGCGCGGCGGTCAAAGACGCCGAGGCGCAGGTTCAGGTGGGGTGATGGGGTCTCAGATTTTCTGATTTGGCGGGCGTTTCGTGCTAATCTGTCCATCGGAGGTGCCAAATGTCGAAAAATCAATCGGTATGGGAGGGCGGCCAGGCCTATGAGCCCTATGTCGGGCGCTGGAGTCGCCCGGTTGCGCGCGATTTTCTCGACTGGCTTGCGATTGCACCGGGTGCAGCCTGGCTCGATGTGGGCTGTGGTACCGGGGCGTTGACCGAAACGGTTGTCGCGCGGGCCGATCCGGGGCGGATCCTGGGTGTCGATCCCGCGCCGGGATTCTTGTCGGTCGCTCGCGAGCAGGTTCAGGATCCGCGCGTCGACTTCGCCGAAGGAAACGCTGGCTCTCTGCCTCTCGAGGATGGCGATTTCGACGTTGTCGTGTCCGGGTTGGTACTGAATTTTGTGCCCGATTTGGCGGCAGGACTGCAAGAAATGCGCCGTTCGGTGCGCAAGGGCGGCACAATTGCGGCCTATGTCTGGGACTATGCCGGCAAGATGGAATTGATGCGCTATTTCTGGGATGCTGCGGTGGCCCTAAAGCCCGCCGACAGAGACATGGACGAGGCTGTGCGATTTCCGGTCTGCAACCCGGATGCGCTGACCGAAAAATTTGAAAGCGCCGGGTTGACCCAGGTTGCAACAACGGCCCTGGATATCCCCACACGTTTCGTGGATTTCGACGACTACTGGACGCCGTTTCTTGGCGGGCAGTTTCCCGCGCCTGACTATGCCATGGCCTTGTCTCAAACCGACCGCGACCGGTTAAGGGATCGCATCCAAGGAATGCTGCCAGTCAATGCCGACGGTTCGATCGATCTGATTGCCCGCGCATGGGCGGTGCGGGGGCTTCGATGAAACGGTTCGTCAGCTGCCGCGATAGGTTGAATAGCTGAATGGCGACACCAGCAGGGGCACATGGTAATGCGCTGGCTCGGACATGCCGAAGCGGATCGGGATAATGTCCAGAAACCGTGGCTGTTCCGGTGGTGTGCCCGTCGCATCCAGATAGGCACCGGCATGAAACACCAACTCGTACTCGCCGATTTCGAACTCGTCCGCTGGCAAAATTTGTCCATCGGTTCGCCCGTCGTCATTGCTGCGCAGGCTGCGCAGCAGCGTGCGGTCGGTCCCGTCGATACGGAACAGGTCGATCTTCATGCCCTCGGCGGGGCAGCCTCGGGCTGTATCCAGAACATGGGTGGTCAGATATCCGGTCATTTTCGGTTCTCCTGTCGCTATCTTGGTGTGCATCACTCTGTCTTCCTGTGCAAACGCCACGTTCCAGATAGTGTTTTCCGCATTTTTTGAAAAACTTCGACATTGTTCTGATTTACAAGGGGCCAAACTGGAGGGCGGACATGACTCGATATCCACGCAACATGATTGGCTACGGGGCGACTCCACCTGACGCCCAATGGCCCGGCGGTGCAAAGATCGCCGTGCAGATCGTGATGAACTATGAAGAGGGTGGCGAGAACTGCATCCTGCATGGAGATGCGGCGTCTGAGGCGTTCCTGTCCGAGATCGTCGGCGCCGCGCCGTGGCTGGGGCAACGTCATTGGAACATGGAATCGATTTATGAATACGGGGCACGTGCGGGGTTCTGGCGTCTGCACCGGCTGATGAAGGATTTGCCGATTACCGTCTATGGTGTCGCCACCGCGCTGGCGCGGTCGCCCGATCAGGTCGCGGCGATGAAATCGGCAGGCTGGGAGATCGCCAGCCACGGGTTGAAATGGGTCGAGTACAAAGACTCATCCGAAGCCGACGAACGTGCGGACATGGCCGAAGCGATCCGCCTGCACACCGAGGTCGTCGGGGAACGCCCGCGCGGGTGGTACACTGGGCGCTGTTCGGACAACACCGTGCGTCTGGCCGCCGACGAGGGCGGGTTCGACTATATTGCGGACATCTACTCTGACGATCTGCCTTACTGGGAACGGTTCGGTGCGCGCGACCAGCTGCTGGTGCCCTATACCTTGGACTGCAACGACATGCGCTTTGCAACACCGCAAGGGTTCAATTCGGGCGATCAGTTCTATTCCTATCTCAAGGACAGTTTCGATGCGCTCTATGCCGAAGGCGAAGAGGGCGCGCCCAAGATGCTGTCGATCGGCTTGCATTGCCGCCTGATCGGGCGCCCGGGGCGGGTAATGGCGCTAAAGCGGTTTCTGGAGTATGCGCGCGGGTTCGAAGACGTCTGGTTCGCCACTCGGTTGCAAATTGCACAGCATTGGGCGCGGACCCATCCGCCTGTGGAGCGCCTTCGTCCTTCGCAAATGGACAAGACCGATTTTGTCGCCGCCTATGGCAGTATTTTCGAGCATTCCCCCTGGATTGCGGAACAGGCATTTGAACTGGAACTGGGTGCCGCCCATGACACGGCGGGCGGGCTGCACAATGCACTGGCGCGGATCTTTCGTTCGGCCAGCGAAGAGGACCGCCTAGGCGTTCTGACCGCGCATCCGGATCTGGCGGGCAAGCTGGCGGAGGCCGGGAAACTGACCGCCGAAAGCACATCCGAACAGACGGGGGCCGGTCTGGATATGCTGACCGACGCAGAGCGCGAAACCTTCACCCGTCTGAACAGCGCATATGTGGAAAAGCACGGCTTTCCGTTCATTATCGCTGTGCGCGACAATACCAAGGACTCGATCCGCCAGGCCTTCGAACGCCGCATCGACAATGACCGCGCAACCGAATTTGCCGAGGCCTGTCGCCAAGTCGAGCGCATCGCCGAGCTGCGCCTGCGCGACGTGTTGCCTTCATGAGTCGCGAGATCGTCATTCAGCCGATCACGGCTCTGGCTTTTGCGCCGTTTGGAGACTTGATCGACTGTACGGGCGCGGCTGACAAGATCATCAATCAGGGCCAATGCGGTCGGTATCATGACCGTGCCGGACTGGATTTCGGCGACGGGCATGCCGGGCTGAGCCTGTTCGACGCCAATCCGCGCGCGTTGCCCCTGACCCTGGACATGGTCGAGCGCCACCCCGAGGGCAGCCAGGCATTTGTCCCGATGAGCCAGCATCCCTTTCTCGTGATCGTCGCGCCGGATGACGGGGGGGTGCCGGGAACGCCGCTGGCCTTTCGCACCGAACCGGGACAGGCGGTGAACTATCATCGCGGCACCTGGCACGGTGTCCTGACACCGCTGCACGCACCCGGGTTGTTCGCGGTGCTGGATCGTATCGGCGTGGGCGACAACCTGCAGGAACACTGGTTCACCCACCCTTACCGGATCGTCGGACCGGCAAGCTGAGACCGGCACCGACCACGAAAAAGACAGTCTGTCCAGCTCGGATGTCACATCCGCGCGCGGCTGGGGTGTGGCTTATCTAGCTTAAATAAATATTTTAAATACAATCAGTTGGTTGCTTTTCTCGCGGGTGCTTCTGAAATTTTTGAAGGTCCTTCGCCGGGAATCTCGCTAGGCTGAGCAGGCGCTTCGGATAGGCTTGCGGCAATCATCCATGAGGAGGACACGCGATGATACGAACGACAAAACGGCATGTTTTGGGAATGGCCCTGTCGATGGCGTTTCTGCCGTTGACCGCTTTGGCCGACACCGAACAGTTTTCGGTGTCAATGTTGCTGGCCGGCCAGATCGACGACAAGGGGTTCATGCAAGCCGGCTATAACGGCCTGGTCGCCATCGGTGATGAGCTGGGCGCAAAAACCAGCTATATTGATGGCGTCGCGCCCGAGCCCGAATTGCTGGCCGAGGCATTGCGCACACTGGCGGCCGATAACCCCGACCTGGTGATCGCCCATGGTGGTCAGAACAACCAGGCCGCCGAAATCGTCGCCGCCGAGTTTCCGGACATAAAGTTCGTGGTGGTTCAGGGGGCGGTGACTGGACCGAACCTGTCCAGCTACGAAGTTCTGCAGGAGGAAAGCGCCTGGCTGGCCGGCGCGATGAGCGGCCTGCTGACGCAGACCGGCGTGGTCGGCCATATTTCCGGCATCCGGGTCAAGCCGGGTCTGAAAGGGCGCGGCGGGTTCTACAACGGGTTGATGCATACCAACCCGGACGCAAAGTTTCTGACAATCTTTGCGGGCAACCAGGATGACAACGAACTCTCCTATCGCGTGGCCTCACAGCAAATCGACCAGAAGGCCGACATCGTGTTCACCATGCTGAACGCCGGGCGCAACGGTGCGATTGAGGCGATGCGCGAACATGGCGTCAAGCAGATCGGCAATGTGCGGGACTGGTATCCGGATCATCCGGATGTGTTTGTGGCATCGGCGATTGCCAATGTCAGCATAGCCGGCCTGCAGGCCGCGCGGGATGTCAAGAACGGCACATGGCAATCGGGCACCATCACCCGGATCGGCCTGGACAACCCCGATGCCGTATCGCTGGTGCTGTCGCCGGATGTTCCGGATGACGTGCGCGCGAAACTGGACGATCTGCGGGAACAAATCATTGACGGCACCATCGAGGTGTCCGTGGACTATGACGGTCCGGAACTGAAACCGTAGAACACAACCAAATGCGCGCGGATTTTCGGACGAAACCGGAAATCCGCCAATCCGAAGCCGCCGGCAGAAGCGGTGCGATCCCCATGACACAACAGAGAGATTAGACATGGCTGACACTTCCATCGGGACCGCGGAGCAACTGCGCGATCCCAACTACACCCCCGCCTTGTACAAGGCGATACCTCTTGGCATTCAGCATGTGCTGGCCATGTTCGTATCCAACGTGACGCCTGCCATCATCGTGGCCGGGGCGGCCGGGTTCGGTTTTGGATCGAACTCGCCCGACTTTCCCGAATTGCTTTACCTGATCCAGATGTCGATGCTGTTTGCCGGGATTGCGACCTTGTTGCAGACCGTCACCATCGGCCCCGTGGGGGCGGCGCTGCCCATCGTGCAGGGCACGTCTTTTGCGTTTCTGCCAATCATGATCCCGCTGGTCGCGGGTAAGGGCGTCGATGCCTTGGCTGCCTTGTTCGGCGGGGTTATCATCGGCGGTCTTTTTCATGCCTTCCTGGGTACATTCATCGGCAAGATCCGCTTTGCCCTGCCGCCTCTGGTCACCGGTCTGGTGGTCACGATGATCGGTCTGGCGTTGGTGCAGGTCGGCATCCAATATGCCGCAGGAGGCGTTCCGGCCATCGGCACCCCGGAATATGGCTCGTTGCTGAACTGGTCGGCGGCGCTGGTGGTGATCGTCGTTACACTGGGGCTCAAGTTCTTCACCAGAGGAATGATCTCGATCTCGGCGGTTCTGATCGGCCTGCTTGTCGGGTATGTTTATGCCATCTTCGTCGGGATCCTAAGCGTCGATGCCATTACGACCTCGTGGGCGCGTTCGGCCGCCTTTGCCCTGCCGCAGCCCTTCAAATACGGATTCGAGTTTTCCGCCGCCGCCGTGCTTGGGTTCTGTCTCATGGCGTTCATCTCGGCCATCGAGACCGTTGGCGATGTGTCCGGGATCACCAAGGGCGGCGCGGGGCGCGAAGCGACGGACCGGGAGATCCAGGGCGCAACCTATGCCGATGGTCTGGGAACGGCGGTCGCCGGGTGTTTCGGTGCATTTCCCAACACCTCGTTCAGCCAGAATGTCGGATTGATTGCCATGACCGGCGTGATGAGCCGCCATGTCGTAACCTGCGGTGCCATCTTTCTGATCATTTGCGGTCTGGTGCCCAAGGTTGGCGGTGTGATCCGCACTGTCCCGATCGAGGTTCTGGGTGGTGGCGTTATTGTGATGTTCGGCATGGTGGTTGCTGCGGGCATCTCGATGCTGTCCGATGTCAACTGGAACCGGCGCAACATGGTGATCTTTGCGATTTCCCTGTCCATCGGTCTGGGCCTGCAACTGGAACCCGGTGCCTTGCAGCACATGCCGGAGACAGCACGTATCCTGCTGACTTCGGGCCTGTTGCCGGCTGCGCTGATCGCCATTGTTCTGAACCTGATCCTGCCCGAAGATCTGGCGGATGAGGCGACTGAAGAAGTGTCGGGCGGCATGACCGGGCACGGGCGCGGGTCGCTGGCGCAGGACGACCACGCCTGACCATCCCTGTGCGGGGCGCTACGGCGCCTCGCGCTTTACCATCAGGGCTGCGATATCCAGCATGCGAGCCGAGAAGCCCCATTCATTGTCATACCAGCCAAACACCCGCACCTGGCGCGGGCCCGTCACCCGGATTTCCGGCCCCGCGATGACGAGCGATTCGGCGCGCGTGCGCAAATCGGTCGAAACAAGCGGGCGGTCGGTCCAGCCCAGAACCGGGCTGGCATCGACCGCCGCCTTCAGTGCGTCGGGAAAGGCCGATGCGTCGGTATCGCTTTGCAATCGCGCAACCAGGTCCACCGCCGACACGCTAGCGGTGGGAACCCGCAGCGCGGCACCGCTGATGCGTCCGGCAAGATCGGGCAGGATCTGGTCGACCAGTTGCATGGCGCTGGTGGTCGTGGGCACCAT
Organism: Sedimentitalea nanhaiensis DSM 24252; assembly: GCF_000473225.1. Taxonomy (GTDB): domain Bacteria; phylum Pseudomonadota; class Alphaproteobacteria; order Rhodobacterales; family Rhodobacteraceae; genus Sedimentitalea; species Sedimentitalea nanhaiensis. The sequence goes on along the minus strand of NZ_KI421509.1, from coordinate 1,815,216 downwards.
CGATAGCGCTCCGGCGCGGCTGCGGGCCATGTCGCCGCGCGGTGCATCCACCATGGGTTGGCTGTTCGTATAGCAGTGGATCGTAGTCATATGTGCGGTCTCGATACCGCCCACCGTATCCAGAACCCGTAGCAGCGGGGCCAGTGCGTTGGTGGTGCACGAGGCGTTGGACACAACCCGGGCGGCACCCAGAACACCATCGTTGGCCCCAAGCACGACCGTCTGTTCCGCCGCCGGTGATGGCCCCGAGATCAGCACCGCCCTTGCGCCCGCCGTCAGCCCGCGTTCCGCGACATCCGAGCTGCGCGCGATACCGGTGCATTCGAGCACCACGTCGACGCCTGACAAATCCAGCCGGGTCAGATCGGTTCGATGGAACAGTGCAATATCGTGTCCCGCGACGGACAGTTTCCCATCGGCGGTCGTGACCTCAAAGGGCAGCGGGCCAAAGGTGCTGTCATACTGAAACAGATAGGCCAGCATGTCCGCAGAGGCGATGTCGTTCACCAGCGCAACCTGCACGTCGCTGTGACGGGGCAGGGTCAGGATCTGGCGTAAGATCGTGCGGCCAATCCGGCCGAATCCGTTGATGGCAATGCGCATGGACGAGATATGGCAGCCTTGCAGACCAAGCTCAATGGGGCGGACACCGATCGCGTCCTTCGTTTCGAGTCAAGAGGTTGTGCCGCCTGAGATCGGGAGAGCGTGGATCGAGCGACCGGAAAAACAGAGAAAGCTCAGCGATTGCAGACCATGTCGGCGTGAAACTCGGCCCCAACTGTCTGCCACAGGGTGCCTGGGACAACTTTGCAACCGGTGGCCAGCTCCAGTGCCCGAACCGCTTGCGGCGTGCGCCGGGCCACTGGCTTGCCGAACGGGTTCAGGTTGTTGTTGTCCCGGCTTGCCACATAGGCATTTGGTTTCTTCCGGTTCTGCGACACGGTCCAGGTGCGTCCCAGTACTTGTACCTGTGCGACTTCGGCCTTGGCGGCCATCCCCGGCGCTGCGAAACCGACAGCAATCAGGGAGCCCGTCAGGGCAATTGCGAGTGTTCGAATTGGCATCTTCATCGGGCCACGCTCCGTTGGATCGGGTTGCAAATGGGATGCCCGGCCAAGTGCGGCGGCTGTTGTGCATCGCATATAATTCTACCCGATCTTCTCGCGGCTGCAAGGACTCGGGATGGGTTCAGCGTCTTGAAAGGCGCAACGGCATATGCCGGTTCACGTCCTTGTAAAGCAGATAGCGGAACGGCCCCGGTCCGCCTGCATAACAGGCCTGGGGACAAAAGGCGCGCAGCCACATGTAATCGCCGGCTTCGACCTCGACCCAATCCTGGTTCAACCGATAGACCGCTTTGCCCTCCAGCACATACAACCCGTGCTCCATCACATGGGTTTCGGCAAAGGGAATAACGCCGCCGGGTTGAAAGGTGACGATGGTCACATGCATGTCGTGGCGCAGATCTGCGGGGTCCACGAACCTGCTGGTGGCCCAACGTCCCTCGGTGCCGGGCATCGGCGTGGGAGTGACCTCGGCGTCGCTGGAGATAAATGGCTCTGGCGCATCCAGTCCCGGCGCGGGCTCATAGGCCTTGCGGATCCAGTGGAACCGGGCCTCGGTCCCGGCGTGATTGTGCAATGTCCACGTGCAGCCGGCGGTCAAATAGGCGAAACCGCCGGGTTCCAGCACATGCCGTTTGCCTGCGATGGTCAGGGTGACGGCCCCCTCGACAACAAACAGAACGCCCTCGGCTTCGGGATCGCTCTCGGGCTGGTCGCTGCCGCCCCCGGCTGAGACTTCCATGATGTAATGCGAGAACGTCTCGGCAAATCCGCTGAGCGGGCGCGCGATAACCCACAGGCGGGTTCCGACCCAGTGGGGCAGAAAGCTGGTGGTAATATCGCGCATCGTGCCCTTCGGAATTACCGCATAGGCATCGGTGAACATCGCCCGGTCGGTCAGCAGCTGATCCTGTGGCGGGTGGCCCCCGGTGGGCGCGTAATAGGTTTGCTTGGACATCTTTGTTTCCCATAGACGGCGTCGGTTGCAGTATGCAGGCAAAGCCGAGTACCAACCAAGGCGCAGGAACCAGATAGCATTGTTCGTGGTTTTTTGAAGATGGCGTTAAGCGCGGTTGGATTTCTGCATTTGTAGGCGGTCAGGTTTGGACAAGCTGGGGCAGAGTCTGTACCCATAGGGATGACCGCCAACACGCCGCGCCAAACGAGGACATGACGAGGAAATGATGAAATATGTTTTGACCCTTCTGCTTGCGCTGGGTGCCGCTGCAAGCCTGCCCCCTGCACCCGAGGCGCAAAACCTCAGCAAAATCCTGGCTCAATCCGGCCTTAGTCCGGTGGATTTCGATTTGATGGCGGCGGCAGAAGCTGCCCTGTTGGGGCAGAATGGACCCGGCAAGGGGCAGGAGAAGTCCTGGTCAAATCCCAAAAGCGAGTCGCGCGGTACGGTTCAGGCGATTGCGGTGCAGGGCAATTGCGCCGAGCTGCTGCACCTGATCCACCCCAAGGGGCAGCCCAAGCAGGTCGAGCTGCGCAAGAAGATGTGCAAATCCGCCGATGGCCGCTGGCTGCTGACGCTTTAAGGCGCGGCGTCAGCCACGATCCTGCACCGTGTGGAAGATATGGGTAAAGGTGGCGGCCCCCAGGATCGGGATCAGCAGGTTGACCAGCGGTACCGACAGCGGGATCGCCATCAGTGTACCGGCCAACCAGATCGTGCCCATGTTGCGCGCCCGCAGCCGTTTGGCCCCGTCGCGCCCGATCCGGCGCATGGCTGCCAGCGTGAAATACTCCCGCCCTAACAGAAAGCCGTTCAGCGCCCAGAAGATGAACGGAGCCAGCGGGCTAAAGATGACATACAGGATCAGCGCCAACAGGTTGGCCCCGATCAGCACGCCCAGAAAATTCACCGTATCTCGCAGCGCATCGCCAAAGGGCACACCGGGCACCGAGGGCAGATTGGGATAATGCTTATCCTCGACCGCCTGCGCCACTTCGTCCAGAAACATTGACGTGATGGCCGAGGCGACCGGCACCATCAGGAATATCGACAACAGCATCATGACGCCGACAGAGGTCCAGCTGACAAGATCGTTGAGCCAGGTCACCTGACCCAGCAGCGGCAGGGTCGCATCATCGCCTATCATCCAGCCGATCAGCGCCACAAAACCTGCGCTGGCAGCAATCAACAGGGCGATTGTCAGAAACACCCCCAGAAACAGGACCCGGCGAAAACGCGGATCGCCTATCTGGCCCAGGGCCAACGAGAAAGAGGACAAGATCATGTGTCCAACCACCGGGTAATGGCAGTCAGATCGGGGCGGGGCCGTTCCGGCGGCGCGCTGCTTTCAGTGCCGATATGGATGAACCCGGCGATGCGCTCATGGTCGTTCAGGCCCAATCCCTGCGCGCGGAAGGTGGCGTCGTGACTGGGCCATCCGCTTAGCCAATTGGCCCCCCAGCCACTGGCGAGCGCTGCGTTCAACAGCCCCAGGCAGACCGCCCCGGCGGAATAGGTCTGCTCGATTGGCGGAATTTTTTCCGACGGCTTTTGCACTTCGATCACCGCCACCGCCAGATTGCCCTGGTCGAACTGGATGCGTCCCTTGGCGATATCCTCGGGCGATTTTCCCAGCGCCTTGCCGCGGGTTTCGGCCAGATCCGCCAGCCGTGCCAATGCCGCACGCCCGATCACGATGAACCGCCAGGGTTCCAGCTTGCCATGATCCGGAGTGCGGGCCGCAGCCGTCAGGATCGGCATCAATTGCGCACGATCGGGCACCGGCAGTGCCAGCGTCTTGGCCGGGCGTGATCGGCGGGTCATCAGAAAGTCAAGCGTGGCGGGGTTCGGATCGGGCATGCATTCGGCCTTGTTTGGATACAGGCCCACATGTCGGCGGTACGGCGACGATTTTCAACCCGCAAAACCGCCGACCGCCCTGGTGCTCAGGCTTTGAGCGGCAAAAGCTCCTGTGCCGCGTCGCGCACGATTTCGCGCAGAAAGGCGTCAAACCGTGCCGAAGGCTGGCGGACCGCAAAGGTTTCCGCCATCGGATCGGGTGCCGAGATGGAGCTGCCAGACAGCGCCTCGATCGCCGCGTGACCGCAGAACGGCACGTACATCTCGGAATAGCCGCCTTCGTGTACCAAGACCAGCCGCCCGCCGCACAGATCCTGCGCCGCCGATTTGATGCGCTGCGTCATTTGCGCGAAGCCTGCGGCGGTCACCAGCATCCGGGCCAAAGGGTCGCAGGCCGAAGCGTCAAACCCGCAGGCGACAATGATCATGTCGGGTTTGTACGCATCCAGCGCCGGGCGTACGATCTCGTCCAGGACCGCGAGATAGGCGGTGTCCCCCGCCCCGGCGGGCAGAGGAATGTTCATGTTGAACCCTTCTCCGGCACCGCGTCCGCGATCGCCTATAGCGCCGGTATCGAGCGGGTAATTGCCCTCTTGGTGGATTGAAATCGTCAGGACGTCGTCGCGGTCATAAAAGATCGCCTCGGTGCCGTTGCCGTGGTGCACGTCCCAGTCCAGCACCGCCACCTTTGCCAGACCGTGCCGAGCCTTGGCGGCTTCAATCGCAACGGCGATATTAGCCAACAGGCAGAACCCGTTGGGAAAATCCGGCAAACAGTGGTGCCCGGGGGGGCGCGACAGCGCATAGGCGTTTTCCATCCGGCCGGCGACAACCGAATCGACCGCCGCAATCGACAATCCCGCAGAGAGCGCTGCGATCTCGTAGCCACCGGCGGCAAAAGGCGTACGCCGCCCCAGCTCGCCGCCACCCGCGTCCGACAGGCGTTTGAACTCGGACAGATAGCTCTGCGGATGCACTCGCAACAGATCCGCCTCGCTGGCCGGCGCAGCACTTTGCGCAGCCAGCTCGGAGGTCAGCCCGGTCACGTCCATCAGGTTCTTGAGCCGTCTCTTGGTTTCGGGGTTTTCCGGCAATCCACCCGCGACCTGTGGCTGCACCAGCCCACCGACCGGAAGGGTAAAGACATAGTTCCCTCCCGCGTGCCAGAAACACCGCTCGTCCCAGAAAAATCCCGTTGTCATCCGCCTGCTCTCCTCATGTCTTTGACCTCAACTATCCGGACGGAGACGCAAAAGTCTATGGCGCTCGGGGCGCAATCGGGTACAGAATGAGCATATGGCGAAACCGCGCAGCAAGGACTTACCCGACCTTTGTGATCTGGCCCAACCCGGTGCCCGGATTACCGTGCGTGTGACTCCCAAGGCCGCCGCCACCCGGCTGAGCCGAACCGGCGAGGACCTGCGTATCGCCGTCACCGCCGCGCCCGAGAATGGCAAGGCAAACGCGGCGGTCCAGGCGGTTCTGGCCAAAGCCATGGGGGCCGCGCCCTCGCATCTGACCCTATTGCGGGGACAGACTGGCCGTACCAAGGTGTTCGTCTATTCCGGTCCCGAAACGTCGCGCAGCTGATAGACACCTTCAGGCAGATCAAGCGCTGCCGCCAGATCGCGCAACTGTTCAGGTGACAGGGTGATTTTCTGCATGGTATCGGTGCGCGCATCCAGCTGTTCCAGGGTCACGCATTCGGCAAAGCTGTTGATGATCACATCCTCCTGCAAAGGGATCTCTCCCTCGTCCACAAGGGTGATCACTGTGGCATCAAATTCGTGCTCGATCGTAAACATGGCGCTACCCTGCCGCCGCGATCCCGGCTTGGCAAGGGGCTTTGGCGGCAAACGGCACTGGCGGGCAGATGCCACCGTGCTAGTGTCACGACAGGTGGGAATGGAACTGCGAAAGAAAGAGAAAGCACAATGCGCTGGACTGTCTTGCTGCCCCTTTTGGGCTGGGGTCTTGCGGCCTGTGATGCACCTGGCCTGGGCGTGCCTGCGCCTGTTGTGGCCGCCCCTTCGCCGATTGAATGGCAGATGTCGCCGGAATTGGCGGCGCGCACCTTTACCCAGGTCGTTCAACGGGTCGAACCTGTGGCCGAACGGGAGTGTCAGCGCCAGGCCCGCGGGGTGAACTGCGACTTTCTGATCGCAGTCGACCCGAACCCGCGCGCACAGCCCAATGCCTTTCAAAGCGAGGATGAACAGGGGCGACCGGTCTTGACCTTTACCGCGTCGTTGATCGGCAGCGTGCGCAACGCGGATGAGCTGGCCTTTGTCATGGGGCACGAGGCGGCGCATCACATTGCCAACCATCTGGAGCGCCAGAGCCTTAACGCGGCGGCGGCTGCCGAGATCTTTGCCGGGCTTGCGTCCATGACCGGCGGCGGGGCCAGCGACGTGGCCAGCGCGCAGGAGCTTGGCGCCGCAGTCGGTGCGCGGGCCTATTCGAAAGAGTTCGAACTGGAGGCGGACCGGTTGGGCACCGTCATTACCTGGCGCGCGGGGTACGATCCTTTGGTCGGAGCTGAGTATTTTGCCCGGATCCCAGACCCCGGAGACCGCTTTCTGGGCAGTCACCCCCCCAATGCCGCGCGGGTCGAGACGGTCAATCGCACCCTGCAAGGTTTGCGCGGATAGGGTGCTTGACCTGAATCAAGGCAAAGCAAAGCAATCGGCATAGGCTGATCCCAAAGTCGGGATCTGCGGTCACTTACCGTGTTGACCAAGCGGTAAGATCGGACAGAACGGAGGTATCAATGCGAGTTCTGGGAAAAACGATGCATCACGTTCGCTTGGTCATGCGGATGGCGCAGGCGGTGGGGCTCGACCTGGCGGCGCTGATGCGGTCCGGGGCGCTGACCCAACCTGAGTGGGCCGGCATGGTTCATCGCTGTCGCGGTTGCGATTGGGCGGATCAGTGCACGGACTGGCTGGACCGGCACCCCCAAGCCGCCTGTGCGCCGATAAACTGTACGAACCGTACCCGGATGGCTGGCCTGAAGGCACGCCGAACTCGGACGGAACAGGTCTGATATGGATGGCGGAGGCGGCAGGATCGACCGCACCGAACGCCACTTTTGGCTGACCCGCTCCATGGCGCGCGTCATGGGGGTGAACCTGATGCGCGCCATGGAGCAGGGCCTGCTAAGTCCCGAGGATTACGGCGAAATGGTGGCCCGGTGTCAGGCCGGAAAATGCCACGAGATCTGCCAGCTGTGGCTGGCGCGTCAGACCGGGGTTGCGGCCAAAGCGCCGGACCATTGCCTGCACCGGGATGTGTTGGATCGTTTGCGCGGGTCCTGAAACCGCGTGACATTGTCCAACGGTGCTGGAATGTTGGGCAAAGCCCTGACAGGAGATCCCCATGACGGCAAAGAATGCGCGGCACCCGTGCGCGCGGCGAGGCTGTTGAGATGCAGGTGTTTGAGGCGATCCTGTCCGACCGGGGCAGCAAATATGCAGTGTCGGGCGGTCCTGTCGGCAACCGGGCCGAGGCCGTTGAGTTTGTCAAAACCCTATGTAAAGACAGGAAATTCGCCAAGGCGACCCACAACACATGGGGCGCGGTTCTGGATGAGGGACCAATCAAGAACGACGACGGCGAAAGTGGTGCGGGCATGGTCATCCTGCGCATGCTGGAGCGCGAGGAACTGCGCGATCACATCGTCGTCGTGACCCGCTGGTACGGTGGCAAAAAACTGGGCGGCGACCGGTTTCGGCGGGTGCAGGACGCGGTGAGATACTATCTGGATCATCGCGACCCACAGGGCTGAAAACCCGGCACTCCCCCCGTACATACCCCGTACATACGGGGTACATGCGCGGATGCGGATCAAAGCTTGGCGTGGGTGCCGTCACAGAGCGGGGCTTTGTCGCTGTGTTTGCAGCCGCAAAAGAACACTTTCTTGTCGGCCTCGGCGGTGAATTTGACCGGGGTAAACTCTGTGTCCTTGTGGCTGCCATCGCAGAACGGCTGTTTCGCGGACCGCCCGCAGGCGCACCAGAAATAGGTTTTCCCCGCCGTCACCTCGACCGGGTATGGGGCTTTCTGGGCAATTTCTGGCGTGTCGGACATGGCTGGGTCTCCCTGGCTGGTTTTGATGCACGATAGCGGGCTTTGCGGGAATGACCAGAGTGGCGTTTGCAGCATCGAACTGTGCGAAGCACGGCGAGCAGCCCCCCCTCCCCACGGGTGAGGTGTCAAAATTTGAGCAAGGCGAGCAAATAGTCTATTCAAGGTCGGAAATTGGTTTCCCCAACTCTCGTTGGGCCGCTCGCCTAAAGAAACCTTCAAAATCTTCAAATTGATTTGGGTTGGCTCCGGCGAGACGCACCGCTCTCAACAGATTGTCAACATGGATATTCGGATCTACTCTATTTGATTTGCCGCGCGCAAAATCAAATGATGCACTCGCTAGCAACTGTATTGTTCATTCTGGATGAGGCGTCCATTTTTGCCCTGATTTGACGAGGGCATTTGCGATGGTCACAAGCTTTCGGGCGACGGCGACAATGACGACCTTGTGTGGTTTACCTGCGGCACGCAGACGATCCGCGAAGGTTTTCAGGACCTGATTGTGGTGGCTGGCAACGAGGGCCGCCTGGAATATTACGTGCCTGAGCAGTCGTCGCCCTCCGCCGATAGCGCGCTTACCACGCATCGCTCTGCTGTCGTGTGCAATCGGTGCGAGGCCCGCGAGCGCGGCGGCCTGCTCGCCTGTGATCTGACCAAGTTCTGGCATCTCGGCGATCAACATCGAGCTGGCAACCGGGCCGACCCCGGGGACGGACCGCAGGATACCGGCAGTTGCGGCCAGTTCATCGTCTGCAGCGATGGTCTGTTCAATCCGCGCCTCCAGATCCGCGATTTGGCGGTCGAGAAGCGTGCGCCGCTGGTCGTCCATACTCGCGAACATCTCGGCAGATCCCAGTTTCCCATGCGCCTTTATCTGTGCCAGAAGGCGTTTTCTGCTCTCAACGAGCTGCCCGCGCTTTGACGTCAAGGCTCTGAGAACCCGCAGCTTTTCATGTGGCAGACTGCGCCCGGCACCGGGCCGGAACATCATGAACCGGGCGATGAGTTCCGCATCTATCCGATCCGTTTTGGCCCGTGTGCCCCGGCTTGCGGCGAAGGCCTTGATTTGCGCTGGCGGCAATTGTCGCGTCGCCACGCTGGCGGCCTCCAGCGCCGCCCATAAACGCCATTCCTGGCCTCCGGTTGCCTCGAAGCAGACCAGGCCGTTGACGTCCCGAGCCAACCGCACCAGCTGTTCGTGCCCCTCATCCGCGTTCGGCAATCTCAACCACTTGCCATCCGGCAGGCAATGAATGTCCAGCCAATCCCGCGAGACATCTATGCCGATGATCCGGTCGTGTGCTACCGTTTCCATGCTCTCTTCCTTCTGCTTCGTGGTCCTGATCGGCCACATTCAACTGTTCGAGACGATGAAGAGAGACGGTGCTGGCTCGCTAGCAAACGTGGTCAGGCCACAAGGCTCAGACGCCATACACCGTCCCACCACCGGCCTCGGCCAAGGTCGGTGGTGGGAGGAGATTAGCAAAGCGCAGATACAG
>NZ_KI421509.1:1714482-1805646 GCF_000473225.1 Sedimentitalea nanhaiensis DSM 24252 | reverse complement strand
CGAGATGTTCGCGAGTATGGACGACCAGCGGCGCACGCTTCTCGACCGCCAAATCGCGGATCTGGAGGCGCGGATTGAACAGACCATCGCTGCAGACGATGAACTGGCCGCAACTGCCGGTATCCTGCGGTCCGTCCCCGGGGTCGGCCCGGTTGCCAGCTCGATGTTGATCGCCGAGATGCCAGAACTTGGTCAGATCACAGGCGAGCAGGCCGCCGCGCTCGCGGGCCTCGCACCGATTGCACACGACAGCAGAGCGATGCGTGGTAAGCGCGCTATCGGCGGAGGGCGACGACTGCTCAGGCACGTAATATTCCAGGCGGCCCTCGTTGCCAGCCACCACAATCAGGTCCTGAAAACCTTCGCGGATCGTCTGCGTGCCGCAGGTAAACCACACAAGGTCGTCATTGTCGCCGTCGCCCGAAAGCTTGTGACCATCGCAAATGCCCTCGTCAAATCAGGGCAAAAATGGACGCCTCATCCAGAATGAACAATACAGTTGCTAGCAATCAAGCATCCGTATTATTTCAGGCCGAAGTCGAAATGTTCCCCCACAAATCGTATTCTCCCGCCTCGTCCACGGTCACGGATACGACATCGCCGGGGTTCAGGGTCTCGAAATTCCGGTCGATGAACAGGTTGCCGTCGATCTCGGGGGCGTCGGCCATGGTGCGGCAGGTGGCGGCGTCGGAGTCGACCTCGTCCACGATGACTTGCAGGGTCTGGCCGACCTTGGCGGCCAGTTTGGCCTCGGAAATCGCCTGGGCCTTGGCCATGAAGCGGTTCCAGCGGTCCTGTTTTACCGCGTCGGGCACATGGTCTGGCAGGGCGTTTGAGCGTGCACCGGCGACGTTTTCGTATTGAAAACAGCCGACGCGATCCAGCTGCGCCTCGTCCATCCAGTCCAGCAGGGTCTGGAATTCGGCCTCGGTTTCGCCGGGATAGCCGACGATAAAGGTGCTGCGCAGGGTGATGCCTGGGCAGGTGGCGCGCCATGCAGCGATTTCATCCAGCGTGCGGGCGGCGGCGGCGGGGCGCGCCATACGTTTCAGCGTGTCCGGGTGGGCGTGCTGAAACGGGATGTCCAGATAGGGCAGAACGCCATTGGCCGGGTCCGCCATCAGCGGCACCAGATCGCGCACGAACGGATAGGGATAGACGTAATGCAGCCGCACCCAGGCCCCGAGGCTGCCCAGATCGCGGGCCAGCGGGATGATCGGGTGCTTGTGGTCGCGGTCGCGCGTGTCGGTGCCATAGGCGCTCGTGTCCTGAGAAATCACCAGCAGTTCGCGCACGCCGTTTTCCACCAGCTTTTCCGCCTCGCGCAGCACGGCGCGGGCCGGGCGGCTGGCCAGTTTGCCGCGCATGTCGGGGATGATGCAGAACTTGCACTTGTGGTTACAGCCCTCGGAGATCTTGAGATAGCTGTAGTGGCGCGGGGTCAGCGACACGCTGGTGGCGGGCAGCAGGTCGATGAACGGGTCGGGATCGGGCGGCACGCTGGCATGGACCGCGTCCAGCACCTGTTCGTATTGCTGCGGTCCGGTCACCGCCAGAATGCGGGGATGGTGCTCGCGGATGTAATCCGGCTCGGCCCCCAGACAGCCGGTGACGATGACTTTGCCGTTCTCGGTCAGCGCCTCGCCGATGGCATCCAGGCTTTCGGCCTTGGCGCTGTCGAGAAACCCACAGGTGTTGACGATGACCGCATCGGCCCCGGCATAGTCGGGCGAGATGCCGTAACCTTCGGCGCGCAGGCGGGTCAGAATGCGTTCGCTGTCGACCAGCGCCTTGGGACAGCCCAGCGATACCATGCCGATGGTCGGCTGACCGGCACGGGGGGTGTCGGACAGGCGGGCGCGGGGGGCGAGGTCGGGGCGCAGGTCTGGTGGGTTTGTGCTCATCCCCGGGCGTATAGACCTGCGCGGCGGCGCTGCCTAGCCCCGCTGTTGGCAGCCCGTGCGGAGGGCGCTAGGGTCGGGGCGCATTTGCAGGGAGCACGGTATGCGGTGGTTGGTTCGAATTCTGGGCGTGGTTATTGTGGCGGTGATTGTCGCCGTTGTCGGGCTGCTGATGCTGCCGGGCGAGCGAATCGCGCGGATCGCGGCGGATCAGGTGCAGGCGCGCACCGGGCGGGCGCTGGACATCGGCGGCGAGGTATCGGTGACCCTGTGGCCGGTGCTGGGCGTGACCACCGGGCCGGTACGGCTGGCGAATGCGGAATGGGCCGGGGATCAGCCGATGCTGGTCGCACAGGGCCTGTCGATTGCGGTGGGCGCGCCCGAGTTGCTGCGCGGCGAGATCCGGGTGATCGGGATCACCGCGGACCAGCCGGTGCTGCGGTTGCAGAGCCGCGCCGACGGGCGGGGCAACTGGGAGTTCGGGGCCGGGGCACCGGACACCGGGGCGAGCAGCGCCGCGGGGCAAAGCGCGGCAGCGGCGTCGGCCCCGGTCACTTTGGAGCGGCTGGAGCTGAGCGATGCCACGGTCAGCTATGCCGATGACGGTACCGAGCTGGCGCGGCTGGACAAGGCCGACCTGACGCTGCGCTGGCCGGATCGCGACGGACCCGCCGAGATCGACGCGGTTCTGCGCCCGGCGGGGGCACCGGTGACGCTGACCGCGCGCTTGCCGCAACCGGGGGCGTTGATGGAGGGGGCGGTGGCGCCGCTGACGCTGCGGGCCGAGATGGCGGGCGGCACGGTGGCGTTTGACGGCCAGGCCGCGATCAGTGGCGCGGCGGCGGGACGGCTGGTGGTCGAAACCACGGACAGTGCGGCGATGCTGGCCGTCTTGGGGCAGACCGGCGCGTCGGTGCCGCAGGGCATGGGACGGGTTGCGGCACTTTCGGCGGATCTGACCTATACCAACGACGGTCGGGTGTCGCTGCGCGATCTGGCGGTGCAGCTGGATGCCAACCGGCTGACGGGTGCGGTCGATGTCGTGTTGCGCGAGGTGCCGCAGGTGACCGCGCAGCTGCAGGCCGGGGTGCTGGACCTGCGCGGCCCGGCGGCATCCACGACCGGCGGTGGGGGCGGAGCTGCGGCTCCGGGCACGGCGAACGAGGGGTGGTCGCGCGAGGCGATCGACGCCAGTGCGCTGGGGGTGCTGGATGCGGATATCAGCCTGACGGTGCAGGGGATGCAACTGCCGGATCTGACGCTGGGCGCAACACAGGCACGGCTGCGGCTGGATCGGTCGCGCGCGGTGTTGGACCTGGCGCGGGTTGCGGTGTTTGACGGGACTGTGAGCGGGCAATTGGTGGCCAACAATCGCAATGGGCTGTCGGTGGGAGGCAAGCTGGCGGCCGACGGGATCGACATCCAGCAGATGCAGCGAGACCTGATGGGGCTGGAGCGGATTCAGGGCAGGGCGGTGGCGGATCTGGAGTTTCTGGGCGTCGGAAATTCGGTGGATGCCATCATGCGCTCGCTGTCGGGCAAGGGCGGGTTGCGGATGGGGCGCGGCGTGATCCTGGGGTTCGATCTGGACCGGCTGATGCAAAACGGGCAGGGCGGCGGCGGAACCACGGTGTTTGACAGCCTGTCCGCCAGCTACACCTTGCAGAACGGAGACCTTATCAACCGGGACTTGCTGGTCAGCCTGAAAAATTTCCGGGCCGATGGGGACGGGCGCATCGGGCTGGGCGGGCGCGACATCGACTATCTGTTCACGCCGGTGGCGTTGAGGGCCAATTCGGGTCAGGGGCTGGCTCTGCCGATCCGGATCAAGGGACCGTGGGGCGCGCCGCGGATCATTCCGGATTTCGAGGCGGCGGCCAAGGCGCGGGCCGATGTCGAACTGCGGGCATTGGAAGACAGGGCCAAGGCCCAGTTGCAACAGAAGCTGGAACAGGAACTGGATGTGAAGGTGCAAGATGGTCAGGACCCCGAAGAGGTGCTGAAAGATCGGCTGGAGGATGAGGCCAAGAAAGGGTTGTTGAAACTTCTGGGGCGCGACTGAGCGCGCCGTCGGGGGCGGGGCAGCGGCCCCGCCGCCACCAAGGATCAGATCGTCTGGTCGTAGTCGCCCACCGACGGTTCGGTGCGGATCACCGCGTCGATATCGGCAAAGATCGCGCGCATTTCCGCGTCGCTTTGCGGGCTTTCGCAGACCACCACCAGGTTCGGCGTATTGGACGAGGCACGCACAAGACCCCAGGCCCCGTTGTCCAGGATCACCCGCGCGCCGTTCACCGTCACCACCTGTTTGATCGCGCGGCCGGCGATTGTGCCGCCGTCTTCGGCGCGTTTGACCAGCTTGGCGACCAGCCGGTCCAGCACATCGTATTTCTCGGTATCGGCGCACCAGGGCGACATGGTGGGTGTGGCAAAGGTCTGTGGCAGCGCCTTGCGCAGGTCGGACATGGATTTGTCCGGGTTGCGGTCCATCAGCTTGCAGATCTCCACCGCCACCCGCAGCCCGCAGTCATAGCCGCGCCCGATCGGCTCGGCCAGGAAATAGTGGCCGGATTTCTCGAACCCCGCCAGCGCCCCGATGTCCTTGACCCGGCGTTTCATGTGCGAATGGCCGGTTTTCCAGTAATCCGCCTTTATGTCATATTTCAGCAGTTCCGGGTCGCTGGCGAACAGGCCGGTGGATTTGACATCGGCGACAAAGGTGGAGCCGGGGTAGATCCTGGCCAGGTCGCGGGCCATGATCACACCGACCTTGTCGGCAAAGATCTCTTCGCCTTCGTCATCCACCACGCCACACCGGTCGCCATCGCCATCGAACCCCAGCGCGAAATCCGCGCCCGAGGCGCGCACGCTGTCGGCCATGTCGTGCAGCATTTCCATCGCTTCGGGATTCGGGTTGTAATGCGGAAACGTGTAATCCAGTTCGTTATGGCTGGGCACGACCTGGACCCCGATGCGTTCGAACAGCTCGGGCGCGAAGGCGGATGCGGTGCCGTTGCCGGTGGCGCAGACCACCTTGAGCGGGCGGGACATTTTGAAATCGCCCACCAGATCGTCGAGATACGCCTCGCGCACGCCATCGACGAATTCATAGACCCCGCCGGGGCGGGTCTGGCCCAGCCCGTTCAGCACGATATCGCGCAGTTCCGCCATCTCGTCCGGGCCGTGGGTCAGGGGGCGTTCAAAGCCCATCTTGACCCCGGTCCAGCCGTTTGGATTGTGGCTGGCGGTGACCATGGCGACAGCGGGCGCATCCAGGTGGAACTGGCTGAAATAGGCCATCGGCGACACGGCCGGGCCGATATCGCGTACGGCGATGCCGGCCTGCATCAGCCCCAACATCAGCGCGTTCTTGATCGACAGCGAATAGTCGCGATAATCGTTGCCCACCGCAATTTCTGGCCGGATGCCGCGACGGTGCATCTGGGTGCCCAGCCCCAGCCCCAGCGCGGTCATGCCGGGCAGGTTGATTTCGTCGGGATATTTCCAGCGCGCGTCATATTCGCGAAAGCCCGTGGGGGCGATCATCGGGTCGCGCAGAAAGTTCCAGGTGTTCGGTGTCACCGTGGCGGCAGGTTTGGTCATGTATAAAGTCTCGAAATTCGGTGTTTCAGATTTGGATGGGGTTGGCTTTGGCGATGGCGTCAAGCTGCATCAGCGTTTCGATCAGCCCCGGCATCTGGTCCAGATAGATCATGTTGGGTCCGTCGCTGGGCGAGGTGTCGGGATCCTGATGGGTTTCGAGAAAGATCGCGGCAACACCGATGGCGGCGGCGGCGCGGGCCATCACCGGGGCAAATTCGCGCTGCCCGCCCGAACTGCCGCCCTGCCCGCCCGGCTGCTGGACCGAGTGGGTGGCGTCCATCACCACGGGGTAACCCGTTTTGGCCATGATCGGCAGGCTGCGCATGTCCGCGACCAGGGTATTGTAGCCAAAGGAAACACCGCGTTCGGTGAGCAGGATACGGTCGTTGCCGGTGCTTTCGATCTTGGCCACTACGTTGGCCATGTCCCAGGGGGCGAGAAACTGTCCCTTCTTGACGTTGATCGCGGCCTTGGTGGCACCGGCGGCCAACAGCATATCGGTCTGTCGACACAGAAAGGCGGGGATCTGCAGGATATCGACGACCTCGGCCACGGGGGTGCATTGATCGGCGGTGTGCACATCGGTCAGCACCGGCACACCGGCCTGCGTCTTGACCTGCTCGAGCACCCGAAGGCCGTCGTCGATGCCAATGCCGCGCTTGCCGCCAAGGCTGGTGCGGTTGGCCTTGTCAAAGCTGGCCTTGAAGACATATTGCGCGCCTGCGGCGGCGCAGGCGGATTTCATCGCGGTGGCGATCATCAGCGCATGATCGGCGCTTTCCAACTGGCAGGGACCGGCGATGATGGTCAGCGGGCGGTCGTTTCCGATCGTCAGGTCGGCGACTTGGACATGGGTCATGATTAGGATGTTACCTGTTCGCGCAAGATCGATGCGGTGAGAGAGATCATCAGATAGATGCCCGAAAAGATCAGAAATGCAAGGATAGTGTCCTCGAATTTGCGCGGATAGCTGGGATCCTGGCTGGGGACCGGGTTCACCGAGACGGTGAGATAGCGTACCTGGCGGTTGGCCTCCATGCGGGTCTGTTCGACCTGTTGCAGGGCCGATTGCAGCATCATGTCGCGCGTGGCGAGGTCGGCCTGGGCCATTTGTATGCGCACCGAGAGTTGCGCCAGCGAATTCTCGCCGTTGGAGGCATCGATCATGCGTGCATTCAGCCGATCCAGCAGGTCCTGCAGCCGCCCGATATCGCCGCGTGCGCCGTCGACCTTGGCCTGGTTGGGGCGGGTATTGTCCAGCAGGGCCGCCAGCTGCAGCTGTTTTTCCTGCAACTGTATCTCGATGTTGTTGATCTGGCTGCGTAGCCCGGCGATCACCCCCTCGGGGTCGAGTATGGCCCCTTTTTGCTGCAGCTGCACCAGGCTTTCCTGCGCCTTGCGGCGTTCTTTCTGGGCGTTCTCAAAGCCCTGCATCGCGTCCTGCATCTGATCGCCGCGTTTCTGATGAGACAGGTTGTTGACGCGGTCCTCGGCGTAGGAAATCAGATTAGTCGAGAAAGCGGCGCTGATTTGGGGATCGGGGGCAATGACCTCCATGCGGATCACGCCTTCTGTCGGGTCGTACCCGATCTTGACGTTCTTTCTGTAGGTTTTATAGGCGGTTTCGTTGCTGGCATCGGCCGGGAGACGCTGGATCGGGTCGATCCAGTCCTGACTGAACTCGGCCTGAAAACCCAGATCCCGATCCAGGCGCAACATTGCGTCCTTGGATTGCAGATAGGACTGCACGGCGATGGAATCCTGGCTGGTGGCGAATTGGGTTCCGGTCAACAGACCACCCAGTCCGCCGCCGCCGACATTATCCGCCTGCAGGATCAGGAACTCGGACTTGGCCGAATACATCGGCGTCGCGATTTTGTAGAAATAAAACCCCACCAGTGCCGTGGGCAGCAGCACGAACGCCGTCAGCCGGGCCAGCAGCATCGCCAGCTTGCGGCGTCGGCGCCGTGCGATGTCGCGCTGGATTTCGCTGATCTGCCGGTTGCGCATCTCTGCCGGGCTGAGTTCGGTCGAGGGCAGGGATTGTGCGCCGCGCGGCACGGTCTGGGGCAGCTGGACCTGGCGCGGTTGCGCCGCCTTTTCCGAGTCTTCCCGTTCCGGGTCCGGAAGGCTGGCAAACGCGCCCGGCGCTCCGCCTTCATGAGGCTCTGCGCCGCCCTGGGGCACCACCAGCTCTAACATCTGCGCCCGTTTGAACGGGTCGATGCCATGCTGGCGCAACAACCGCACCGCATCGTAATCCGATGTCGCGGGCAGATCGTGTTTTTGCGCCACCCGTCGCGCCATGCGCAATTGCCGTCCGGTCAAACCCTCGTTCTGAATGGCGTCGATCTCGGACGCGGCCCGCGTCAGCGGCGGGTCGCTATCCGGTGGTGTGGCCGCCGCAGGGGGGGCGGCAGCGGATTTGGAGCGCACGCTGACTTTGGGGGCGACCGCGGCGGTGTCGGCGGGTTTCGGCGTTTGCGCAGACGCAGACGCCCCCGGCGCTTCGGACCCGATGTCCGGCAGGTCGGTCGCGGTGTCCGGATTACGCCGTATGCGGAATTTTCTAGCCTTGGGTTTCATAGTCATACAGCCGTTTTGCCTCTTCCAAGGTGTCGAACATGTGAAGGCGCCCGTCCATCAGAACCGCCGCCGACGTCGCAAATTTTTCCAAGGTTTCGGCCTGATGCGACACGATGATGATCGTTGTGGTTTTCAACCGCTCCTGCAGGATCGCGCCCGCTTTGCGGTTGAACTCTACGTCCGTGGTGCCGGGCATGCCCTCGTCGATCAGGTAGATGTCGAAATCCAGCGCCAGCATCAAGGCAAACGAGAACCGCGCCCTCATGCCGGACGAGTAGGTGCCAAGCGGCTGGTCGAAATATTCGCCCAGACCGCACAGCCAGCGGCAATAGGCTTCGACGTAGTCAGGATCAAGGCCATAGATCTTGGCGATATAGCGGGCGTTTTCCATCGCCGAGACCTTGCTGACCACGCCGCCCATAAAGCCCAGCGGAAACGAGATGTTGCAGCCGCGCCGGATTTCGCCCTCGTCCGGTTTCTCCAGCCCGGCCATCATGTTGATCAGCGTCGTCTTGCCAGTGCCGTTGGGCGCGAGAACACCCATCGACTTGCCCAGTTCGACCCGGAACGACACCCGGTCCAGGATCACCTTGCGTTGCGATCCGGTCCAGAAGGATTTGCTGACGTTTTCAAATTCGAGCATCGGTTTGTGGCAAAGGGCCTTATCTTGTGAGCGGTTGCGGTGCAAAGTGTTGCGATCTTCGGTAGCAGAGGAGTGTTAACGGGATGTCATCTCCCATCGGTTGCATTATGTCGAATTGTGAAACAAATAGCCAAGATCTTCACGGGCACACCATGCGCTACATGTGCCTTTTGTGGAACGGGCCGCATGGATCGGAGCCCAACGGGCGGGGGCGGATGCGCCTGTGGAGGCGATTGTTTCGCGCCCCCCCCCGATCACATGGCGGCGGCGGGGGCCTGGCAACCAGGTATCGACAATGTCCGCGCTGATCTCCCGGATCCGCGCCTGCACCCTGTGCGCCACCCGGTTCGCCGCCACTGCCACGGCCCATGCGCCGCGCCCGGTGGTATGGTTTCGCCCCGGCGCAAAGCTGTTGATCGCCGGGCAGGCCCCGGGGGCGCGGGTTCACGCCTCTGGCCGCCCCTTTACCGACCCGTCCGGCGATCGGCTGCGCGATTGGCTGGGGATCGATGAGGCGACGTTTTACGATCTGGACCGGATCGCAGTGGTGCCAATGGCGTTCTGTTTTCCAGGGTATGATGCAAAGAAGGCCGATCTGCCGCCGCCGCCGGTCTGCGCGAAAACCTGGCATGACAAGGTGATGGCGAATCTTGGCGATGTCCCGCTGACCGTTCTGGTCGGCGCACATGCGCAGCGCTGGCATCTGGGTGTGCGCGGACCGGTGACACAGGTGGTGGCCGGATGGCGAGACCATGCGCCGCGCCTGTTTCCCTTGCCCCACCCGTCCTGGCGCAATACCGGGTGGCTGAAGAAAAACCCGTGGTTTGAAGCCGACTTGCTGCCGGTTCTGCGCGGACGGGTGCAGGAGGTTCTGGGATGAGCGAAACGACACCTTTGGATGCGGCCCATGCCGCGATGCAGGCCGCGCCCGAGGACGATGCCGCGCGGTTGCGGTTCTACGAGCGTCTGGGCGATTGCGAATTGTTCCTGCTGCTGACCGAAGAAGCGCGTGGCGAAAACCTGTCTCCGGAGCTGTTTGAGGTCGCCGACGGGCGGTTTGTGCTGGCCTTTGATCGTGCCGACCGGCTGGCGCAATTCGCTGCGCGGCCCGCGCCCTATGCGGTGCTGTCGGGGCGGGCGCTGGCGCGGATGCTGGCGGACCCGGGCCTTGGGCTGGGGTTGAACCTGGACGTGGCGCCGTCGAGCATTCTGATCCCGCCCGAGGCGATGACCTGGCTGGCGGCAACGTTGGACAACGCGCCGCAAGAGGTGACGTCGGGGATCAGGTCCGTGGCCACGCCGACGGGGTTGCCGCAATCCGTGCTGTCGGCGCTGGGCGACAAGCTGGCGATGGCGGCGGGGTTGGGGCGCGCCGCCTATCTGAGTGATGTCACCTATGCGGATGGCAGTCGCGGGCATTTGCTGGGGTTCATCGACGCACCCGAGCGCGCGCAGGGGGCGCTGGCCCAGGCCGTGACCGAGGCGCTGACCTTTTCCAACATCGAGGCCGGGGCGCTGGACGTGGGGTTCTTTGCCAGCGGCGACGCCATCGCCGGGCCATTGGCACAGCATGGATTGCGGTTCGACCTGCCCCGGGTGCCGGACGGCGAACCGGCCCCGGCGCGCACCGCCCCCGGCAGCGACCCCGACCGTCCGCCCATTCTGCGTTGAACTGAAACATTTGCCCGGTTTTGGCTCACGGCCGATCCGGTTTCGTCACAGCCGCGAGAGGGTGTCTATGCATTGCCGCCGCAGTGCATAGGGTAGTTGGGCACGGTCGACATCGGGTCGGCGCGAAACTCTCTGGAGGAACCTCGATGAAACGATTTGCCTTAGGGTTTGCCATGGCGGCGACCCTGTCCTTTCCGGCCTTTGCGGGCGAGCAATATATCGACGCTACGGGGTTTGCCGTGTCGGGTTACGATGTGGTTGCGTATCGCGGATTGCCGCAGAACCCGGTCGGCACGCCGCAGCCTGAGGGCGTGGCGGGCCGCGCCGACATCACGGCTGACTACAACGGTGCCACATTTGCCTTTGCCACCGCTGCGAACCGCGACACTTTCCTGTCGGACCCGGCGAAATATGCGCCGCAGTACGATGGCCATTGCGCCTATGGAGTCAGCAAGGGCGGCAAGGTGCCCGGAAACCCGAACCTGTGGCGGATCGTGGACGACAAGCTGTACCTGAACATCACCAGGAACGTGGTCGGTTTCTGGGAAGAGGACATTCCGGGCAATATCACCCTGGCCGAAGGCAACTGGCCCGGAATCGAGCCGGGCGAGGCCTCGGAGAACCCGATCCCGAACTTTGTGTCCTCGGCCCCGGCGGAATAGTGAACCTGCGGCGATACAATGCCGCAAACCGCACGGTTCGTTGCGAAACCGTGTTGGCCATGTTCATCCCGACATCAGGAAAGACCTGCTGGACCGCCCGGCCCGCTGAAAACCCGGGTCGCGCGGCCATGGAAATCAACAACGCAGGCACACGAACAACGGCATGCTGTCGCCATAGGCTTTGAAATCAGGCCGCGGAAAATCGACAAGACAGATGTCTAGGACGCCGGGGGCACCTCAAAAAGCCTGGAGAATGCCTGTGACATCACGTCATTGCTCTCGTGAACCATGTCTTTGAGCGCGAGATCGGCCTGCTCGGGCAAGATGGTTCCATCAGGGTTCCTGCGTATCAACGCTGCGATATATTCCGGGGAGAATTCCGGGTGGAATTGTACTGAAAGGGCCCGGCCAGCATAGGCAAGCGCCGCCCAGGGGCAATGTGCATTTCCAGCCAGAGGGGTCGCGCCAGGCGGCAGGGTCACGATCTGGTCCCGATGAAAGGACAGCGCATGTATCGCCTCTTGGCCAAACCATGCGGTGCCATCGGGAGTGGTTTGATATTCGGTTTTTCCGATCGCCCAGCCCTGGTTGCACGGCGCCACATGTCCGCCCAATGCCTCTGCGATCAGCTGGTGTCCGAAGCAAACGCCGCCGATGGGAATGGCGTCATTGAAGGCCCGCAGTGCGAATGCCTGAAGGTTGTGGATCCAGGGCAGATCCTCATAGGCACTGAACAGCGAGCCGGTAATCAGGTAGCCGTCGTAATCGCCGACCGATTCAGGCAGCTCGCCTGCGTGAACTGGCATGCGGGAGAATTCAGCCCCCGGCAGCGAAGGCCGAAGCCAGTTTTCGAACATGTCGGCATAGGTTCCGGCAATGCCGAGCAGATCGGGAGCGGGGGTGTCCGCCTCCAGAATGCAAAGTCTCATGTGTGTTATTCCGGGATCTGTTTCAGTGAACGCCCAGCATGCGTGGGACGGCCAGCGACAATGCAGGGACGAAGGTAACGGCGATCATGATTGGCAGTGCGACGAAGAAGATCATCTGCAGGGCCGGGGTAATCGCGTGGTGGATGGACACCTTTCCGATCCGGCAGGCCATGTAGAGGATCGGCGCGACCGGCGGGCTGTTTGCTCCGATGACAACGGAACACGCCACGATAGAGCCAAAATGCACAGGGTCGACGCCGACACCAATCATCAACGGCATGAAAAGCGGGGCAATGACGACGGTGACCGAAAGATCGTCCATGATCATGCCGACAGAGATCAGGAAGGCGTTGACCAGAAGCAGGATCAGGATGCGGTTTTCAGTCAGTGCCGCCACCGCGCGGGTCAGATCCTGGGGCACGCCCTCGGCCACCATCACCCTTCCGATCATGAAGGAAAAGAGCAGGATGAAAATGATTGTTCCCGTGGTCTCTCCGGCCTCTACGAAGCTGTCCCACAAGCCGCGAAACGTAAGGTCCCGGTAGATGAAGAAACCGATGAAGATTGCCACGACGCAGGCGACGGCTGCCGCTTCGGTCGGGGTAAACACACCGCCATATATGCCACCCAGGATGATGACAGGCATGGACAGCGCCGGCAGCGCCTTGCCGAATGTCTTGCCGCCACTGTCCCGAGGGGGGACGTGGGCTCCGGCTTCTGCGACATCGGGAAGGAAGCGTTTGGCCATGAAGCGGTTGAATATTATCAGCCCGATAAGCAACAGGATGCCAGGCACCAGAGTCGCGGCAAAAAGCGCAGTGATCGACTGTCTGGTGACGACGCCAAAGAGGATCATGGTGAGAGATGGCGGGATCAGGATGCCCAGCAGCGATGACAGCCCCAGCAAGGCCGACGTATAGCCGCGGGGATAGCCACGCTTTGCCAGCGGATCGACCATGATCGTGCCGATCGAGGCGACCGCCGCCGTGGCCGTGCCCGAAATTGCCCCGAACACCCCGGACGACAACACAAGTGCCGCGCCCAGCCCGCCCTTGCGCCCGCGCACCATGAGCTCCATGAAGCCGATCAGGCGCCGCGCCACACCGCCGCTTTGCATAAGATATCCGGCCAGAACGAATAACGGCAGCGCAAGCAGGATCACCGAATCGAGCGAGCGAAACCCCTGCAGGAGCAATGTGGACGTTCCGACGTCATAGGCCCAGATCAGGAACATCAGCACGCCGGCAAAGCTCCATGCCACCGGTACACCAAACACCATCAGAACGATCAGAATGAGAATGGCCCAGATCGGTTCCATGGTCAGACCTCACTTTTCGGGTGTATCAGAGCGCTCGCCGCCTTGATGATGTCGCGCGCCGTATATGCGATTCCCAGCACGGCCGCCGTGACCACGGCTGCCTGCCCTGCGAAAAGCGGAATACTCAGTCCGGGTGTCACCTGAGGTCTGCGCAGAGCCCATTCGATCATGTCCCAGGACAGCGAAATAAAGAACAGCCCGAATATGAAGACGATCACTGAAACCGCCAGTTCATGTGCCGCCGAAAGCCGCTGACCGCGCAGTGACTGGGCGGTGAAGTCGACAGTGATATGTTCGCGGTTGCGCGATGCCACGACGGCGCCGATCATGTAGAGCCAGAGCGCGCTGAGCGTGGAAAGTTCCAGCATCCCGACCACGGACCATCCGAAGGCGTAGCGGGACAGGATCAGAAAGCTGATCAGACAAACTATGGCCGCGGTGCTGAGGAAGATCACGATCGACATCAGTCGCATCAGCCACCGGTCGAGAAATTTGAAAAGATTACGCATATTCCCCCCTGGCGGATAGCGGCGGCACCCCTCGTTTCAGGGATGCCGCCGGTGTCGTCACTTGGCGTTTTTGCGCATCTGTTCGACGATTTCCGATCCGATATCGGCCTCCATCAGCGGCCAGACCTCGGCGCGGACCTTGTCGATCATCGGGCGCAGATCCTCTGCGCTCGGTTCGAAATACTCCATGCCGCCCTCGACAGCGAGCTGGACGTATTTTTCATCCTCGGCCTTTGCGGCAGTGAACTGTTCTTCCATAAGTGTTATTGCGGCGTCGCGGATCAGTTCCCGATGCTCTTGCGGCAGCGATTGCATGCTCAGAGTATTGGCGACGAGATTGCCGGTTACAAAGATATGTTTCGTGCGCACATAGTAGTCCAGAACCTCACCGAAATACTCGAAATCCCAGTAGATGACGTTGCCGGCATCCCCATCGACGACGCCGGTCTGTATCGACGTAAAGACCTCGGACCAATCGATCGAGGCCGTCTGATAGCCCATTGCCTGAAGTGTCTGCGGGATCGGAAAGAAAGGCGGCGTGCGCACGTTGATGCCGCTCGCGCTTTCGATATCCAGCGCATAGCTGCCACGGGTTGCGACACCGGCAAATCCTTCGGGCCATGCGCCGAAATAGGTGATGCCGAGATCGGCAAACACATCGTTAAGCGTGCCATTGACCCAGCCACCCGGCTGATAGGCCTTCAGCGCCTCTTCCCACGACGTCACCATGTAGGGTGCATTCAGCACACCGATGCGTTTGTCATAAGATGTCGAGGGCCAGCTCAGCATCAGGTCCACCTCGCCGGCAACGAACAGATCGAACACCTCAAGCTGGCCGCCAAGCTGGTTCTGATAGAAGACCCGTACGTCGATTTCTCCGCCCGAACCTTCTTCGATCAACTCTGCCCATTTCTTGATCGCATCGCCTGACGGCGAGCCTTCCGGACCGGAATCGGTTGCGATTTTCAATGTCGTTTCGGCGCTGGCCTGGCTTGCAACCAAGGCAAGCATGACTGCGCCTCTCATTATCCACTTGTTCAACATGGTCTCCTCTTAGAAACAGAAAAGTTCAAATCAGCTACATAACAGTTGTTATGCTCGCTGTATTGTTAGAGACAGAACACGCAAGTTGTCAAACACAAGCTTGAAAAATCGGAAAGCCGGGCTGTACCAGATGGACAAAACATCGAAAGAAACAAAGAAAAACAACGCCCTCACCCATGGCGACTGGATCCAGGCAGCGCGTGGCATTCTGATTGACGACGGGGTCGGAGGACTCAGCCTAAGGCGGATTGCGGCGGTTTTGAGGGCCACGACTGGTGCCTTTTATTGGCAATTTGAGAACCTCGAGAATCTGCTCAACGACCTGCGCGAAGACTGGAGAACTCGAAACTCGGCCGCATTCGACGGGGTCTTTGAAAATCCCGAGCTGGACGGTCTAGAGAAGTATCTTGGCTATGTGCGCATTCTGCTGCGCGAGGATGAATATGACCCGAAATATGACAGCGCCATGCGGGACTGGGCGCATTCCTGCGCGAAGACCCGGGCCGTCGTGACCGAAGTCGACAATCGCCGGGTATCCCAGCTTCAGAAGTTGTTCGCCGAGTTGGGGTTTAACCAAAGGTCGGCACGGGTGCGCGCGATGATGACTTACTTTCATCAAAGCGGCTATTATCAGATGAACATCGACGAGACGCTGGACGAGCGATTGGCCAACATCCCTTATTATGCCGAAATCATGGTAGGCTCTGATTTCTTCCCGGCTGATCTTACGATCAAAGACCTCCGCCGGATCATCTTTGACGATGTGCCCAAGGACGACGGAATGCTCGGGCAACAAACCGAATGATCGATCTGCCCTCCAGTGCATGAAGCTCAGGCCCATAGCCACTAGATGACGATTGCGGCGAGAGCGATTGCTGAGAGGAAATCCTCTGGGCCTCTGTCGTAGCGTGCTGCAATCCGACGCCAGTCCTTGAGCCTGCCACACACGATCTCGATGCGGTTGCGACGTTAGCAGCGGCGCTTGTCGTATCTGACCGGGGTCTTGCGTTGCTTTCGGGCGGGGATGCAGGCGCGCATCCCTTTGTCTTGCACCGCTTGTTGGACCCAATCGGCGTCGCAACGGCGATCCCCGAGCAAGCAATCGACATCCCGCGGACCGTTCGGCAGGGCGCGCGCCGATGGCGTCACACCGTTAGTGCACGCCCGGGTCCGCAGCTATTCCGAGATCGCCTCGGCTTTGCTAAGGGCACGGGGCTGACTTTCCTCCGGGGTTGCATCAGGGCAGGTGCGGCGTCAGAGTTTCCGGCTGTGCACCGCATGGGCGATGCCGAGCAACTCTTCCTGCTGCAGAGCGCCGGTCAGGATGTAGGACAGTTCAGGCGAGCGCCAGGCAAGCGTTCCCACACCCTTTTGCTGGGCAAAGACAAAGGCTGATTCCGCGCCCACGCCCCGTTGCAGATAGAGCGTGACACGCTCACCGCCGGCGGTCTCATACATCAGTTGTCCGGCCGGTTTCCCCCCCTCGCCCGGCAGAAGGCGCCCGCCCAGCAGTGTCAACCCCTGCGCTGACAGGTCAGGTACCGCAACCGTCTGGCCGATGCGGTTGCCAAGCCATGTTCCAAGATGATCCCGTGCATCGGCCGACACCTCAACCGGGTGCAGTTTTTCTGGCACGAACACAGCGTGCGCCGCCAGGGCCATCCGGGTTTCAGTCCCCAACGCAGGGCCGCCTGCTATCGTGCCGCGCAGCAACCAGCCGCCGCCGCCGCTGACGACGACAATGGCCAAGACTGCGGCCAACCTCTGAAGCTGTGTCATGTGCCGCCGGTTTCTGTCCTGCCGAATCTGCTGCATCCTGAATCGCGATGGCAGGCTGGTGTCGGCCAGCGGATCGAGGGTTGATTTCAGCCTATGCCTGACTTTCTGATCCGCCAGTATCTGGCGCTGTTCCGCAGGGTGCTGAGTCAGCCATTGCTCGACAAATGCCCGACGCTCATCAGGCAGTTCGCCGTCCACATAGGCGGTCAGGTCGTCTTCCCCGACCGGCTTGTTCTTGCGGGTCATACAACCCTCCTTAATCTCTGTTCCGGTGGGGTGTCCACCATGTCTCGCAATCTCTGGCGTCCGCGGCTGAGCCGCGACATCAAGGTTCCAACGGGGATGTCCATGATCCGGGCGGTCTCGGAATAGGTAAAGCCTTCGACCGAAACCAGCAGGATGGCGGCCCGCTGGTCCTCGGGCAATCGCGTGAGCATCTGCAGGACCTGCATCAGCTCTATCCGGTCCTCGGCAGTCGAGCGCAGCGACGCGATACTGTCGATTTCGGCGTCGACATCAACCGGCAGGCGGGCGCGTTTTCGGTGGCCGCTGATATGCAGATTGCGCAGGATCGCAAAAAGCCAAGGCCGCAGCGCCAGACCCGGATTGCGCAGATACCAGCGCGACAGGGCACGCTCGACAGTGTCGTGCACCAAATCATCCGCCTGATCCCGGTTCCGGGTCAGAGCCAGCGCAAATCGGCGCAGATGCGGAATGTTGATTTCAATCTCGTCTGAGCGTCGGGGCATCCGGTTTTTCCATCCTGTTCAGATGATATACGCCGGCGCGGCAAAAAAATTCCCGTGGCAGGGGAATATTTTTGCCGCGCCAGCGTATTTCCTGTGCGCAACCACTGCGCAGACCCGAAACCTGATCCATGAGGAAAAACCCAATGCCCCTGAAGAGAACAATCATCTCTGCCGCAGTCCCCGTCATTCTGGCCACATCCGCCATTGCCGACGAAATTACCACCAGCGAGCAACCGGCTGGCAAGTCCCTGACTGTTGAAACGGTTACCATCGGTAATGATGGCTGGCTGGTCATTCATGCCATTGTCGATGGAAAACCGGTCGTTCCTGCTTCTATCGGTCACACGGCGGTCAAGGCCGGCACCACGGAAAACGTCGTCGTCGAACTGACCGAGACGGTGGAATCCGGTTCCAAGGTCCTGGCCATGCTGCATGTCGACAAGGGCAGGATTGGTGACTACGAATTCCCAGGGGACGACCATCCGGTGATGCAGAACGACAAGCCAGTTGTAATGCCGCTGCAGATCAAGTGATTGATGTGCCCCGGGCTATGCCTGTTGTCCGGGGCATTGTCGCGCGCATACAGTACCCCGGTCTTAGGGGCGGCGGTTCGGGCAAAGATGAAAAGGAAAAACCCCATTCAAGCGCATATTCTTTCATCCTTGCCGCCGCTGCGGCACGCTGTTTCCGAATGTAATGTGCCAACTGGGGCAGAGGTGCATTGCTTGTGCGCGTCGATTTTTCCGATCGGTTGAGACGTCAAATTTGATCGCGCCTTTTTTGATCTTCAGTTCTTTCCCGGCGGTCGCATGGCGTGCATCAATGAATTCCGCCAGATCGACCAGATGGACGGGCTTTGCACATTTCTGGCTTTCGTCCTTCATGAGCACGAGAGCAGGTCGAGTTTCCGGACAAAAGGTTTGAGCCAATCCCGCGCGAAGGTTTCTGAACCGATGATCTCCGGCGTGTTGTCCATGACTCTGTCGCACAAATCGGGTGCGGGATTCATCTTGTGAATCCAGTGTGATCGCTGGGATACATGAGCAGGTCGACAGTCCCAACCTTTCACACCCGGAACTGGCCAGCCTGCATGGAAACACTCAAAGACGGCCCATTCCCGATCCGACATCAGATCTCGTGCCAGGCTGACCCCCATGGTAGATCGCTCCCAGGAAATCCAATGCGAGTCTCGCCGCGAGAAGCGACGTGACGCCGGAGGGGTCATAAGGGGGCGATACTTCTACAAAATCTGCGCCGACCACATGAAAGCGCTGCGCGATTTCCCGAAGGATATCTTTCCCCTCGTAGTAGCTTAGGCCTCCGTGGCTGATGGTGGCGGTGCCCGGCGCGATCGACGGATCAAAGGCGTCGATATCAATCGAGACATAGACCCGCTGTCCGCTTGGGAGATGCGCCAGCGAGGCGGTCGCGCCTTGATCACGCAGCCGGCGCAACGGGACGACATGGGTGCCATAGGCTTTGGCCGCTTGGTAATCCTTGCGGCTGACCGAGGCCATGTTGCGTGGCGCCAGAGTGGTAATACCCGACACATGGGCCATTTCCGAAGAGCGCCGCATCGGACTGCCATGCCCCCAGGAAATCCCATTTCGCTCGTCGATGAAGTCGAAATGCGCATCGATATGGATGATGTGAATCGGCTGTTCGTCCGAATAGGCCGCCACGGTTGCCATCGTGATCGAGTGATCGCCGCCCAGGATGAAGGGCATTGTCCCCGCGTCGAGCAAAGCGCGTACTGCCGTCGTTGCGTTGGCGAGGCTGCGCTTGGTGTCGGCATAGATGACATCGCTGTCACCGGCGTCTACGATCCGGACGTCTTCAGCGCTCAGATAAGTCGTCTCGTCTTCAAAGTCGAAGACGCCATCCGTGCCGAAACTATGAAACATCGATGCCTCGCGGATCGCTCTGGGACCAAAACGTGTTCCAACCCGGTAGCTTGAGGCTGTATCGATTGGTACGCCAAGTATAGCGACGTCCGCTCCATCCAGTTGGTTCCAGTCTTCACATGCCGCTTGTCCGGCAAAGCTGACGAGACCGACGAAGGGAAGGTCCATCCGGTCGGCCATGTTCCGATCCTTTATCGTCATGTGTTTATCCTTCGGGCTGGTTTCAGGCGATGCCATCGGTGATGGATTGGGCGGCATAGGCGCGCTGCACGGCGGGGCGGGAGGTCGTCAGATCGAGCAGTCTTGCGATTGCCGGCCGCGCGCGCGGTGGCGTTGTCATGGGCCGGGCCCAGCGGCACAGCATGGTCAGGTACAGGTCTGCGGCGCTGATGGTGTCCCCCAGGAAATAGGGGTCATTGGCCGCGAGATGATCTTCGATCACATCCAGGTAAGCCGCGGCACGAGCTTGCGCACCGGTTTTGACCACAGCCTCTGCCGGTTTGTCATCGCCGGTCAGGCGGTCGGGATATTGCCAGATCATCAACTCTTCCTGCAAAGAGTTGGTCAGGAATATCAGCCACTGATAAAACACGGCGCGCTCCGGTGTGCCGACACGTGGTGCGAGACCGGCCTCTGGGTGTGTGTCCGCAAGATAGAGCACAATGGCGGCGGCCTCGAACAGGGTCAGATCGCCGTCTTGCAATGCGGGAATACGTCCGTTGGGGTTGATCTTTAGATACGTGTCGGATTTTTGCGCCTCGGTTGCACGATCGACCAGCGAGAGGCGGAAATCGGCACCGATTTCTTCCAGCATCATATGCGGCGCGGCATTGGCGTTCGCAGGATAGTAATACAGCGTGTACATTCTGAAACTCCTTGTTTTCTTATGCAAAAATCTAATATGACGTAGCGATGGCCGCAATCGTCGCGGCCAGACGAATACGGACAACAGCCCGACAGAAAGAGACACGAATGACCCCCGTTCACAAACCCGCCGAACGGCGCCTCATCGTCATCTGTGTCCCTCCCGCGGCGCAGTCGCTTGATATATCGGGGCCGCTGGATTGTTTTCTGGAAGCCAACCGGCAATGTTCAGATGGTCCCGTTTATGATGTCCGTCTTGTCGCGGTCGACGGTGGAACGCAGGTAAGGGCAGGCGGTATGACGCTCGTACCTGACACTGAATTCTCCCGGCTTGGGGGTGGGATTGACACTCTTCTGATTGCCGGAACGCCGGATTATGCCCGGGCTGCGGAATTTTCAGTGTTTTCCATATGGCTGCAAGCTCAGGCGCGCGATGTGCGGCGGCTCGGTTCTGTCTGCACCGGCGCTTTCTTTCTGGGGGCGGCTGGCATTCTGTCAGAACATCAGGCCACCACCCATTGGCAACATGCGGCGGAATTGGCGGACCTTTACCCGCAGTCGGAAATCCTGCCTGACGCCATCTATGTCGCCGACCGCGGGATCTATACGTCGGCCGGGGTTACCGCAGGCATAGACCTTGCTTTACGCCTGATCGAGGAGGACCTCGGCCACGATATAGCGATGGCAGTCGCGCGCCGTCTTGTCGTTTTTCTGCGCCGTCCAGGCGGGCAATCGCAATTCAGCGCCCACCTTGCAGCGCAGACCGCCCGCGAAAGCCGGATTGCTTCAGTACAGGGCTGGATTCTCAAAAACATCGACAAGGATCTGTCTCTTGCAGTCCTGGCTGATAGGGCGGGCATGAGCCCGCGCAATTTTACCCGTCTATTTCAGACCGAAACGGCAACGACCCCGGCGGTTTTTGTGGAATATGTGCGTATTGACGTAGCACGCAGATTGCTTGAGGAATCCGACGCGCCGCTGAAGCGGATCGCGGAGCGCTGCGGTTTTGCAAGTGCGGACACTTTGCGCCGTGCGTTTCAGCGGCAGGTCAAAACGACTCCGGCTGAGTATCGCGATCATTTCTGCCGACGGCAGCCATCTGCAAGACTCAGGCCGCCGGAGCAGCGGTAAGTGTCTGTAACGGCAGAAGCCTCTTCAGTGTTGCATCATGGCGCAATTCTCCACTACGATTTTGACAATGCGCCGGTTGCCCGGTTTTGTTCGTATGTTGCGGTGCGGTAGTCCTATTTGCATTTGAGGTTAAATGATTGTTCAAGCTTGCCTGAATGGCGCCCGTCCGATCGATTATCACCCCCGTCTTCCGTTGACGATCGAAGCCATGGCCACAGAGGCGCGGGCTTGTATTCTGGCCGGCGCGGGCGAGATTCACGTTCATCCGCGCGGTGCGCAGCGCAAAGAATCTCTCGCAGCCGTGGATGACACGATCCGCGCTTTGCGCGCCGCGTGCCCCGGCAGCCTGATCGGCGTTTCAACAGGGGCTTGGATCGAAAACGACGAGAAGCAAACCCGCGAACAAATCGCCGCTTGGCGCGAATTACCCGATTACGCCTCGGTCAACCTGTCCGAACCCGATGCCGACGCGGTGATGGAATTGCTGCTTTCGGTGGGGGTCGGCATAGAGGCGGGCCTGGCATCCGTCGCGGATGCGGACCGTTTTGTGCGCCTGGCATCAAGCCGACGCGCCCTGCGGATTCTGTTAGAGATTGAAGAACAGGATCTGGATGAGGCGTTCCAGGTGGCCGATGGCATTGTCGCGTGCCTGGAAAAATCCGGGTTGCGGCGCCCCGTTTTACTGCACGGTTTCGATGCGACCGTCTGGCCCTTTGTTGACCGCGCGGCGATGCGCGGTTGGTCGACACGGGTGGGGTTGGAAGATGGCAAATGCCTGCCGGACGGCGCGGTTGCACGTGACAACGCCGAACTTGTCGCTGCGGCGATCAACCACTTTGCCGAGCATAGGGCGCGCCCGTTGCCGCGAGGCGTGGGGTAGTGGCTTTTAGAACCGGGGGGCGAACACTGAGGGCGCTGCCATGACAGAGAGACGCATTCTTTGGCGCAGACTGGATGCGAAGGGCCATGACGCCTGTCGTGCGCTGTTTCAAAATGATGAATGGGTTTTGGATGGGGCTGCCGTGTATCTGGAAAACCGGGACATAACCAATGTCCGTTATCGGGTTCGTTGCGATTCCAACTGGATATGTAAGTCCGCTTATGTTCATGGATGGTGCGGCCCCACAAAAGTGGATGTTGAAATCGCACGGGAAGACGACGGTCTTTGGCGCTGCAATGGGATGGAAATCACTGCCGTTTCAGGCGCTTGGGATGTAGATTTGGGGTTCACGCCCACGACGAACACCTGTGCAATCCGCCGATTGGGACTGGATGTGGGGCAGCGCAAGCGGGGCGTGGCTGCATGGCTGGATGCATCGGATTGGAAACTCAAACCTCTGGAGCAGTACTATGACCGGTTTGCTGCGACGGGTTATGAGTACGGCTCTTCGGAGCATGGCTTTCAGGCAAGGCTGGAAACAGACAATTTTGGATTCGTGAGGGAATATCCAGGCCTTTGGGAGGCGGAAGAGTAAGATGGAGTTCTGTCGCATACACTTTGACCGCAATGGAGTCGGGCTCTCGGAGTTCCTCTAAGTATTGAGTTACAAGTGTATCTCCATTGATTGCATCTATGACTAATGCGCTGGTTTGGATCTGCGGCGCTTTTTTGAAATCTGGAAAGAGCGCAGATTTTAGGAAGCCGCTCTTCGTATGATCTTCTAACGGTTGATCAATAGTCGCCTCGCTAGCAACTGTATTGTTCATTCTGGATGAGGCGTCCATTTTTGCCCTGATTTGACGAGGGCATTTGCGATGGTCACAAGCTTTCGGGCGACGGCGNCTAGCAACTGTATTGTTCATTCTGGATGAGGCGTCCATTTTTGCCCTGATTTGACGAGGGCATTTGCGATGGTCACAAGCTTTCGGGCGACGGCGACAATGACGACCTTGTGTGGTTTACCTGCGGCACGCAGACGATCCGCGAAGGTTTTCAGGACCTGATTGTGGTGGCTGGCAACGAGGGCCGCCTGGAATATTACGTGCCTGAGCAGTCGTCGCCCTCCGCCGATAGCGCGCTTACCACGCATCGCTCCGCTGTCGTGTGCAATCGGTGCGAGGCCCGCGAGCGCGGCGGCCTGCTCGCCTGTGATCTGACCAAGTTCTGGCATCTCGGCGATCAACATCGAGCTGGCAACCGGGCCGACCCCGGGGACGGACCGCAGGATACCGGCAGTTGCGGCCAGTTCATCGTCTGCAGCGATGGTCTGTTCCCAGATCCGCGATTTGGCGGTCGAGAAGCGTGCGCCGCTGGTCGTCCATACTCGCGAACATCTCGGCAGATCCCAGTTTCCCATGCGCCTTTATCTGTGCCAGAAGGCGTTTTCTGCTCTCAACGAGCTGCCCGCGCTTTGACGTCAAGGCTCTGAGAACCCGCAGCTTTTCATGTGGCAGACTGCGCCCGGCACCGGGCCGGAACATCATGAACCGGGCGATGAGTTCCGCATCTATCCGATCCGTTTTGGCCCGTGTGCCCCGGCTTGCGGCGAAGGCCTTGATTTGCGCTGGCGGCAATTGTCGCGTCGCCACGCTGGCGGCCTCCAGCGCCGCCCATAAACGCCATTCCTGGCCTCCGGTTGCCTCGAAGCAGACCAGGCCGTTGACGTCCCGAGCCAACCGCACCAGCTGTTCGTGCCCCTCATCCGCGTTCGGCAATCTCAACCACTTGCCATCCGGCAGGCAATGAATGTCCAGCCAATCCCGCGAGACATCTATGCCGATGATCCGGTCGTGTGCTACCGTTTCCATGCTCTCTTCCTTCTGCTTCGTGGTCCTGATCGGCCACATTCAACTGTTCGAGACGATGAAGAGAGACGGTGCTGGCTCGCTAGCAAACGTGGTCAGGCCACAAGGCTCAGACGCCATACACCGTCCCACCACCGGCCTCGGCCAAGGTCGGTGGTGGGAGGAGATTAGCAAAGCGCAGATACAGAAGGGTCAGGACCCATTGATTTCCGCCTGGCTGCGTGATTCACGGTCTGAAAACGAGCGGTGAACATGTCTGATCTTTTCTGGCTGAGCGACGCGCAAATGGCACGTCTCAAACCATACTTCCCGAAGCCTCACGGCAAACCGCGCGTTGGCGACCGGCGCGTGTCGAGTGGGATTATCTTCATCGATCGCAATGGCTTAAGGTGGCGCGATGCGCCCAAGGAATACGGCCCGCACAAGACGCTCTACAATCGCTGGAATCGGTGGCGCGACAAGGGCGTCTTCGCCCGGATGATGGCTGGTTTGGCCGCCGAGCACGGCGAGACGAAGGCCGTCACGATCGACGCAACCTATCTCAAGTGCCACAGAACCGCGAGCAGCACGGGCGTGAAAAAGGGGCGCGTGGACGCCTGATCGGGCGCAAAAAGAGCGGCATGAACACCAAACCGCACGCCCTCTGCGACAGCCAGGGGCGCCCGATCAACCTGTTCGTCACCGCCGGACATGTCAGGGACTACATCGGTGCGCGAGCATTGCTGGGCAGCCTGCCGAACGTGGATCGGTTGCTCGGAGATCGAGGTTACGATGCGGATTGGTTCCGAGAAGTGTTGAAAGACAAAGGCATACGCGCCTGCATCCCCGGTCGGGATCAGCGGAAGAAACCGGTGAAATACGACAAGCGCCGCTACAAGCGCCAAAACCGGATCGAGATCATGTTCGGCAGCCACAAGGATTGGCGGCGTGTGGCAACACGATATGATAGATGCCCGAAGGTCTTCCTCTCCGCCATCGCTCTCGCAGCCATCGTCATGTTCTGGCTATGAAACAAGAACGAGTCCTGACCCTTCTGTATCTGCGCTTTGCTAATCTCCTCCCACCACCGACCTTGGCCGAGGCCGGTGGTGGGACGGTGTATGGCGTCTGAGCCTTGTGGCCTGACCACGTTTGCTAGCGAGCCAGCACCGTCTCTCTTCATCGTCTCGAACAGTTGAATGTGGCCGATCAGGACCACGAAGCAGAAGGAAGAGAGCATGGAAACGGTAGCACACGACCGGATCATCGGCATAGATGTCTCGCGGGATTGGCTGGACATTCATTGCCTGCCGGATGGCAAGTGGTTGAGATTGCCGAACGCGGATGAGGGGCACGAACAGCTGGTGCGGTTGGCTCGGGACGTCAACGGCCTGGTCTGCTTCGAGGCAACCGGAGGCCAGGAATGGCGTTTATGGGCGGCGCTGGAGGCCGCCAGCGTGGCGACGCGACAATTGCCGCCAGCGCAAATCAAGGCCTTCGCCGCAAGCCGGGGCACACGGGCCAAAACGGATCGGATAGATGCGGAACTCATCGCCCGGTTCATGATGTTCCGGCCCGGTGCCGGGCGCAGTCTGCCACATGAAAAGCTGCGGGTTCTCAGAGCCTTGACGTCAAAGCGCGGGCAGCTCGTTGAGAGCAGAAAACGCCTTCTGGCACAGATAAAGGCGCATGGGAAACTGGGATCTGCCGAGATGTTCGCGAGTATGGACGACCAGCGGCGCACGCTTCTCGACCGCCAAATCGCGGATCTGGAGGCGCGGATTGAACAGACCATCGCTGCAGACGATGAACTGGCCGCAACTGCCGGTATCCTGCGGTCCGTCCCCGGGGTCGGCCCGGTTGCCAGCTCGATGTTGATCGCCGAGATGCCAGAACTTGGTCAGATCACAGGCGAGCAGGCCGCCGCGCTCGCGGGCCTCGCACCGATTGCACACGACAGCGGAGCGATGCGTGGTAAGCGCGCTATCGGCGGAGGGCGACGACTGCTCAGGCACGTAATATTCCAGGCGGCCCTCGTTGCCAGCCACCACAATCAGGTCCTGAAAACCTTCGCGGATCGTCTGCGTGCCGCAGGTAAACCACACAAGGTCGTCATTGTCGCCGTCGCCCGAAAGCTTGTGACCATCGCAAATGCCCTCGTCAAATCAGGGCAAAAATGGACGCCTCATCCAGAATGAACAATACAGTTGCTAGGTTTAGGTCAAGCAAAAAATAGAGAAATGCATAGCTCCGGAATGTCGGATAACAGTATTTGACAAGGATCGTTTGTCGGCCGAGGCCCTGGCGGGGAAGGCAATCCGGGAAGTACACGGAGTGCCAGTTATCGGATCTCTTCCGGTTCAGACGAACTGGGCCAAGCCATGACCGACGGACCAGTTCTCTTTCGAAGATTCGAGAAGGTTGACGAATATGTCTTCCGCCGCAATGCCGGGGTTCTCGCCAAGAAGTTTCGCGATACG
This sequence comes from Sedimentitalea nanhaiensis DSM 24252, assembly GCF_000473225.1. Lineage (GTDB taxonomy): Bacteria > Pseudomonadota > Alphaproteobacteria > Rhodobacterales > Rhodobacteraceae > Sedimentitalea > Sedimentitalea nanhaiensis. The sequence goes on along the minus strand of NZ_KI421509.1, from coordinate 1,779,149 downwards.
CTTGAAAAGTGCCTTCTTCTGCTGTGCTGTACGCGTATCGAACATCGTGATGCGGATGTAGACAAGATCCTCGCTTCGCGTGATGCCGAAAGCATGACCAAAGCGAAAATTTTCAGGCTCATGCTCGGTTATGGTCATGAACTGATCATCGTCGGGCACGTCGAGCGCATCGCGCATCGCCTTGTAGAGTGCGTCGAATATGGTTTGACGATATGTACTCGTCTTGCCCGCACGCATAAAAATATGACAGATCGGCATAATACGTCCTTTCGGCTGATAGCGTGTTTCGTTCGGTCTTGTTTGTGAGGTGTCAGAACGGCGTAAACGATCCAGTTTCAGAACTTGACCATTGCGTCCCCCTTGAGCCCCAAACGCTGGCGGGCTTCGGCGGGCGAGGCCACCTTGTGTCCGAGGGCCTCGATTATCGTTCTTATCTTTTGGACCTGCGCGGCATTGGATCTCGCGAGTTCCTTGGGGCCGATGTAAATGGAATCCTCCAATCCGACGCGCAGGTTTCCGCCAAGCATGGCGGATTGGGTCGCAAACGGCATCTGATGACGTCCGGCGGCCAGCACCGACCATTCGTAATTTCTGTCGCCAAACAGTTTGTCGGCGATGGTGTGCATGTGCACGAGATTGGCGAGATCTGCGCCAACGCCCCCAAGGATGCCAAATACCATCTGAATGAAGAAAGGAGGCTGGATCAGGCCCCGGTCAACAAACCAGGCCAAGTTGTAGAGGTGACCAAGATCATAGCATTCGAACTCAAACCGAGTTCCGTGTCCTTCACCCAAGTCTTTCAGAGAACGTTCAATGGTCGCAAATGTGTTCGGGTAAACGAAGTCTCTAGTCATCTCGAGAAACGGCTTTTCCCAGTCATGTTTCCAGACATCGTACTTCGCCGCTAACGGGAATGTACCGAAATTCATTGAGCCCATGTTCATCGAAGCCATTTCTGGACTGACGGTTGCGGCAGCGCGCAGCCGTTCCTCAATCGACATCCCGAGGCCGCCACCGGTTGTGATGTTGACGATGGCATCGGTCGATTGTTTGATGATGGGCAGGAATTGCAAGAAAGTCTCTGGGCGCGGGTCAGGTTTGCCAGTCTCAGGATCGCGGGCGTGGAGGTGGATGATCGCCGCGCCGGCTTCTGCGGCTTCGATCGAAGCAGCGGCGATCTCGGGCGGCGTAACAGGCAGGTGCGGCGTCATTGTGGGCGTATGGATGCCTCCCGTGGGAGCGCAGGTAATGATCACGGACTTGGGCATTCGACGAACTCCTTGACCCGGGTTTGCAGGCTTGCCCACGGGATTTCTTGTTTCATCCACCTCCACGGAAATTTGCTTTCTGAAGATGGTGTGTCCGGTCTCGCCACCGGTGCAGTCGGACCCTAGACCTCATCCGATCATGTGTATATCTTGTGGTTTGGAATATCTGAGATGAGGATTCGAAATGATTGATCGCCGACTCGATCTGGATTCGGTCCATGCCTTCGTTCTCATAGCGGAATTGGGGAACTTTACGCGTGCGGCGGAAGCCACGGGCACAACCCAGTCGGCAATCAGCCTGAAGTTAAAGCGTCTTGAGGATAAGCTTGGAAGCAAGCTGCTGGAGCGGACCCCGCGATATGTAAAGCTTTCGTCCAGCGGAGCCGCTTTCCTGGAGGCGGCGCGAGAGCTGCTTAAGGCGCATGATCAAGCTATCTCCGTGTTTTCGGAGGCCCGCCAGCGTCTGGCGATCGGCATCAGCGATCATGTTGCGGGGCCGGAACTTCCCGCGCTCATCGCGCGCATGAATGCACGGGATCCACGGCTCCTGATTGAAATTCGTATTGGCTCCTCCAGCGATCTCTTGCAAAGTTTCGATCGGCGCGATCTGGACGCAGTGGTTGCGCGCATGCATGTCGGTCGTGACGATGGGCAAATCCTGAGCCAGGAGAAATTTGGCTGGTTTGCGAGCCCCGACTGGCACCATCGCGCGGGAGAGCCGATCCCGATCGCCACGATGCCCGAGCCTTGCGGCGTAAAGATCATGGCAAGCGAACTGCTCGACAAGGCCGGCGTGTCCTGGGATGAAGTTTTTGTCGGCGGTGGGGTTGCAGCAGTTGCCGCGGCGGTGATGGCCGGTATCGGTGTGGCCGCATTGACGCGGCGTATGCTGCCGCTTGGCGCGATTGATGTGGGACCGCAACTCGGGCTTCCCGCACTGCCACGTCTTCCGGTGGTTTTGCATTCGAGAGCACAGGGCGGGCGGAGGCAGGAGGCGATTACCGCGCTCTCTGCCGCGCTTAAGAACGCCGTAGGGGCTTGATCCGGTGCCGTGAAAGCCTTGGCATCGAAACTCTGGTTTGACGTTATCGATGGCTTGGAGTTCGGCGACGCGGTGCAGGTACCGTTTTAGTGCTGGATCTCTGCATCGATGTGCGCGCGGACAATCGATTTGGCGGCGCGGCCTGCTTCTTCCGCGTATGCTGCATCACGGTGAACAAGCATGGTCGAAAAGGCCCCGTCCATCAGGAGAACGATCTGACGAGCGATGGCTGCCGGATCGTCGAGCTGATTTTTTATGAACTGCTTGGCAAGCCAGTCTTCGAACTTTTTCTTGTGCTCGGATCCGATCTTCATTGCCGGGTGGCCTGGCAGATTGGCAAGCTCCGCAGCCGTGCGCAGAAAGCCACAGCCCTTCCATTTGGGGTGGCGCGCGGATTTGGCGAGTTCCAGAAAGATCGCTTCGACTTTATCGGCGGTGTCGCCTTCTGCGCTTTCAAACCAGGTCTCAAACAGCTTCAAGTTTGGTTGATCGCGGGAACTCAGATATTCGGCCACGAGATCGTCCTTGCTCTTGAAGTGATAGTAGAGAGTCTTCTTGGTGATGCCGGCTTTCTCCGCGACCGCATCTACGCTGACGGCGCGAATACCTTCCTGATAAAACAATTTGTTCGCGGCATCGATGATCCGTTCGCGGGCGGGTTTTGCCTTTTTGGCGTTGACGGTCATTCCCTATTCCCAACCTATGTATACTAACCAGTGAGTTTGCCTGATCTGTGGCTGAGGTTAGCCTTTCTGTCAACGCAAACAGAAAGGTTACAACATGCAAGATACCGTCCTTTACGAGAAGAAAGATCGCATCGCGCTGCTGACCCTCAACCGGCCAGAGAAACTGAATGCGCTTGATTACGCCACCAACGACCGGCTGCTTGCACTCCTTGATCGGATCGAGGCGGATGACGGGATCGGCGCCGTGATCCTGACAGGTGCAGGGCACAGGGCCTTTTCCGCCGGAGGCGACATTCACGAATTCACCGAAAGCATCAAGCGCAGCACCGAAGAGGCGGTGCGGGAGTTTTGCCGCCGCGGGCAGCGGACGACGGCGCGTTTCGAGGCCTTTCCCAAACCGGTGATCGCGGCGGTCAACGGCATTGCCTTTGGAGGCGGTTGCGAGATTACTGAAGCCGTGCATTTGGCAATTGCATCGGAAGAGGCCATTTTTGCCAAGCCCGAGATCAATATCGGCATCCCCCCGACATTCGGAGGCACGCAGCGCCTGCCGCGATTGGCAGGGCGCAAGCGGGCGTTGGAATTGCTCTTGACCGGTGACAGCTTCGGGCCCGCGCGCGCCTATGAGATGGGCCTGGTGAACAAAGTGGTGTCAAAGGCGGATCTGCTGCCAGCGGCGTGCGATCTGGCGAATCGCATTTTGCGACATTCGCCGCTGGCAGCCGCCCGGATCATCACGGCGGTCACGCGCGGCATTAATACGACGATTGACGAAGGCCTTCTGATTGAACGGGAACAATTCGCACGCATGTGTGCGACCGAGGACGTGCAGGAAGGGTTGGACGCATGGATCGCCCGCCGTACCCCGAGCTATGCGGGAAGGTAAAAAGAGGACGAATTATACGGGCTTCACGAAAGAAACCTGGTCGGCCTTCACATCCGATGGCCGGCCGGGGTCAACCCATATGTTGAACCTCATACGTTTGCGCGACCGTGCAGGCTACCGGGATGGTCGGAGCGCGACCCGGTCTATCGCGAAACCATGGCCCACCGACAAGCTGGCGTGAAAGACAGTCGGCTGATCCGCTTCTCGCGGCAATCAGCAGGTTCCGCCTTTGCCAGCACCTGACCTCAGGGCCATAATGATAGCCAAGTGGTTCAGACCGAGTATCGCTCATCGCTATGGTAGAACAACCCGGATGCGAACGCATCTTAAGCGACGAACCAGCAGCAACGGGATCACTTCTCGACATGCTCGCGTGGTTCGCTATTTTCAATGTCATTGAATAGGGCCCTCTTTCTGTCATTCATCCAGAGATCAACATCGTGATTATCACTCCTAAACTCGCGGCATTGGCGGTTGTGATGCGCGAGAAACGCGTTCTGCTTGTGAAGCGAAGGAACGAGCCTGATGCCGGCCTCTGGGGGTTTCCCGGGGGGCATGTGGACCTTGGCGAAACGGCGCTTGCAGCCGCGGCTCGCGAACTCCGAGAGGAGACCGGTGTCGTAGGGCTTCCCGCGCAGTATTTGACCAATGTAGATGTGATCGTTCACGATGGCGGTGGGGATGTGCGGTTCCATTTCCTTCTGACAGCAGTGCTGTGCACATATGTGAGCAGTGAACCTGTGGCGGCAGATGACGTCAGTGAAGCCGGTTGGGTTTCGGTCAGCGATGTTTTGCAGCGGCAGATTCCATGTAGTGAGCATGTGGATGATGTCTTGCGAGTAGCTCAATTATCTAATCGGTAATCAGGGAGCCGAGCCCGTGCTTTGCCGCCCTCCAAGCGAGGCGCGGCAACGCGGGATGGTGCTGCCGTCTCTAAATTCGATTGGAGGCTTCGGCTGAGCGATGAACCTGACTGTAGAGCGCCAATCCGAACGTCATCAACGCCAAAACAGCAGCGGCGGCGAAGGTCATAGAGAAGGCATAAGCAACATCTGCTGCGGGGGCCAGCACTGCGTCACCCGTGCCGAGCAGGGCGACAAACAGGCTCGACATGGCGGAGGCGCCGGTCATCAGGCCCAGGTTGCGCGACAAGCCCAGCAGGCCGGAGAGGCGACCACGCTGTTCTTTCGGGGCGTTGATCATCACCGCCGTGTTGTTGGCCGCAAGGAACAGTTGAAAGGCCGGTGTCAGCGCGATCAGCGCGGCCACATATCCGCCAACGCCAAAGTAACGTGGCAAGAAGGCGAGGCAAAGCAATCCAAGCACGGTCTGCGCCAGACCGATAACCATGACGCGTCGTGCGCCGAGCCGATCCGTCAGCCGACCGGCAGGCACGCCAGATAACGCTGCGACAACAGGCCCGACCGCCATGACCAGACCGATGAGCGCATCGTTCAGCCCCAGTGAAAACGCCAGAAAGAATGGGCCGACAACCAGGGTGGACATCATAACCGTGCCGATGGCCCAGTTCATGGCAAACCCGGTGCCCGTCGTCCGGTCTTGCAATAAGGCCATCGGCACCAGCGGCGATGCCGCCCGGGTTTCGACGACCGCAAAAAGGGCGGTTGCGGCGAAGGCGGCGATCATCAACATGCCGGGTGGCACCGGAATGCCGGACGTTCCGCCGCTTGTGGCGAGTGCATAAGCCGCCAGAGCACCCCCCAACACAAGGGTTCCCGCAATATCCAGCTCCCGGAACGATGTGTTCGGCCGCCGGGGGGGCGGCGTGATGGCGATCATCGACAGGACCAGCGTAACAGCGGCAAAAACGGCCAGTAGCCAGAACGCCATCCTCCAGTCACCCCATGTCAGCAGCAGACCGCCAAGCGAGGGGCCGAGCGCGGTTCCGGCCGCAGAGGTCGTTCCGAGCAACCCCATCGCGGTCCCAAGCTTCTCTGTCGGGACAAATTCGCGTGCGATCGACATCGAAAGCGCGATCAGGATCGCGCCGCCAAGCCCCTGCAACGCGCGCCCGGCAACCAGAACATCAAGCGTCGGAGCGCGCGCACTGAGAATGGAGGCGGCGATGAACAGAATGAGTCCACAGTGCAGTACCCGGGGATGGCCGAAGAGGTCTCCGAGCCGGCCGACCGAGACAATGCTGATGGTGACAGACATGAGATAGGCCAACACGACCCACTGAACGTCTGAAATCGTTGCCGAGAAACTGCGTGTCAACGTGGGAAGCAGAACAGACGCCACGCTGATACCCAGCGAGGCAGTCAGGGTTGCCACGGCGAGGGTGATCAGGATGGAGAAGGGCGGGGGTGTCGTGTCGGGCATGGCAGACTCTCTTGTCATCAGTGGCATTCGGAGGCTACCATGCCACTTCAAGTCAACTTGAGGTCAATCGTGGAATTTCTTGATATCGGAACTTTGTCAAAACAAAGCGGCGTCCCGCCCTCGACCTTGCGCTATTATGAAGAGATCGGGCTGATCCAGTCGGTCGGACGTCATGGCCTGAGACGGCAGTTTGACAGGCCTGTGGTGATGCAGCTTGCGCTGATTTCCCTGGGAAAGATGGCGGGGTTTTCGCTGGGTGAAATCAAGGGCATGTTCGCCAAGGACGGATCACCACAACTTTCCCGCCCAGAATTGCATCTGCGCGCCGATGCGCTCGACGAACAGATCCGCGGGCTGAGGCGGCTGCGCGATGCGATCCGGCATGTTGCGGATTGCCCGGCTGAAACGCATATGGAGTGTCCGAAGTTCAAACGCCTCATGGCCTTCGCGTCGCGTTCTGCCAGTCATCACAGACAAAAGGATCGCGCGCGCTAAGCCTCTGGGGCTTCTGTAGACCAGAGGCGGAGCGTATTGCCGGCGCCCGTGTCTGGCACAAGGCGCAATAAGCGGCTTGTAGGGCGCGCCCCGAAGGTTGCTCCTCTGAAATGTTGAAGGGTGTTAGCGACGTATGCGTGTAACGTTGACAGTATTTGGCAAATAAAGCTGGTTAGTAGCGGTTAAACAATGCTCCAAAAGCCCATCCAGACAAAATTGACCCGGTGATCGCAAAACCGATGTAGAGCAGAAACGGACGTAGCCGGAGGACCGGTGCTATTGCCATCGCACCCCAAATACTCACGACACCGCCCGAAACGAGGAAAGCCATCGCCGCCCCCGGCGACATGCCAGCCTCTATCAACGCGCGGGTCAGAGGCAAGGCCGCATACCCGTCAATATAGGCCGGGGCGCCGACCAAAACGGCCAGTGGAACCGCAAAGCCGGTGTCAGCGCCTACGTAAGAAGTCAGCGTATCGGGTGACAGAGCCGCGTTCAGCGCAAATTCGGCGGCAAAAGCGGGGATCAGAACGATCAGGATCAAGCGGGTGACGGACCAGGCTTCTCGTACAAATCTGGAACGTCTGACGGGGTCGCGCCAGATTGCAGCCTGAAACACAGCGTTCTTCAGTGCGTAGGCCTTTCCGATCGATCCCGTAATCCCGTTATCGCGAAGTGGGCTGCGGGTCCATCCGTTGGCCGGAAGCGACGCCGTCACAAGCCCGCCAAAAATGCCGAGACCTACGGCGGCGATCATTTTCCCGACCGCGAATTCCAGGCCAAGCATTGCGGCGGTGGCGGCGAACATTGCCGGCCCTGTCACTGGAGAGGAGAGCCAGAAAGCCATGACGGGCGCGAGCGGCACCCCCGCTGCCAAAAGGCCTGCCATCATCGGCAAAACGGTGATGCCGCATACCGGTATGACTGCACCAATCGCCGCGGCGGCAATCACTGTCAGGGTCGTTCGCCCCTTGATGATCGATGCCACCCGATCACTGGCGCCACTCGCTGCCAGCCATGCTGCCAACACGACGCCGGGAATGATCATAGGTGCAACGTTGATAAAGCCGGAAATCACAAAAAGCACCGTGGCAAGTGCCAGTTCCGGAGCGATCAGGGCAGAGCCTACAAGGCTGGCGAGCAGCACGAGATATATCATTCTGATCCAGGGCGCGCGTTTCCCGGTCGGCTTGGGTGACGTAAGCTTGGCTCCAGACATTGTTTTGTTCCATGGGGAGATGGAGCGGAACGCGTCGCCATGGTGCGTGCGAAGAAAGTCGCTCTGCTTCATTTTTCCCTCCATTAATGTGGATATGGAAAAAGATACAGATTGGCATATAATTAGAAAATCAGATAATTTGCATATCAGATATCGGAAAATTAAATGGCCCGTCTCGATAGCGACTTGTTGCGAACGTTTCTGGCAATAGTCGAGGCAGGAAGCGTTACCGGCGGCGCCGGGCGTATCCACCGCTCACAATCGGCGACCAGCCTGCAACTTAAGCAGCTCGAAGCCGTTGTCGGTCAGCCTTTGTTGGAAAGACACGGTCGTGGAGTTGTGCTGACAGCTGCTGGGCAGAGGTTATTCCCCGTGGCGCGGCAGGTTATCGATTCGCTCGATAGGGCGCTTGCCAGTTTTCGGACTGATAACATCGAGGGGCGATTGAAGGTCGGGATTGCAGAAGACGCGGCTGACGGACATCTGGCTGATGTGTTGGCTGCATTTTGCCGCACACATCCGCGCGTGGAATTGGAAGTGCATTGCGCGTTTGGTGAAGGGTTCTCGACCGCAGTCTCAAACGGTAAACTGGATCTTGCGGTCTATGAGGTTCCCGAGGTTGGCCCAACACAAGAACGCCTGTACGATGAGCGACTGGTCTGGATGGCAGCACGCCACTGCGACGCGGCGTGTCGGGACCCGCTACCAATTGCGGTTTTCGACAGATCCTGCTGGTGGCGAAATGCAGCGCTTGCGGACCTTGAAGCATCGGGACGTGCCTATCGCATTGTTTTTTCTAGCGAAAACGTTCTGGGCGTCCGCGCGGCCGTGGCTGCCGGGATGGCAGTGGCGCTGCTGAAGGAGCGGGCGCAAGACGACACGCTGATTTCTCTGCCCGAGATGGCGCCGCCCCGATCGTCACATACAATTCTGGATGTCGCGAGTCATGCAAGCGGTGATGCCATGAACGCTCTCCGCAATGCCATCCAACTTAAGTGTTTGGGCTTGAAACGGTCTGAAGCGCTCTGGAATTAATCGGTGTCAATGGCGATCTGCAAGCCCGGCCAGTCTGCATACTTGTCACCAGTTTCGCGGATGTGGGTGTAGCGTTTCAGACTGACCCAGGAACTGTACCCACTGACGGCCGCAACGTGGGGAATATTCCCACCCATCTCGAACAGACGTAAGATGCCTTCATGGCGCAGGTCATGGAAGTGGAGATCTTCAATTCCAAGCAGCCTGCAGGCGCGGGTAAAGTTGGCTGTTATTACATCTGGAGAGTAAGGAAAAATCTCTGACCTGCGCCTAGGCATGCTATCTACGATCCGAATGGCCTCCATCGGAAGGTCGACCCATTTATCGTTACCATGCTTTTCACCCGGGTGCTTCATGTCACGAACCAGCACCCGATTGTAGTCTTTCTGAAAACCGCCCCATGTGAGCCTTGTGATCTCCGCTTGCCGACGTGTCGAGAAAAGCGCGAACATGATAACTTTGTGTATGGGCAGAGCTTGCGCCGTTCGATGAAGTGCGCGAGCAGGCGGCTGAGTTCATCCAGAGTAGGTCTGCGATTCCGCTGCGCTGAACGCGCTATACTCCCCATGCGGCGCGCCACCGTGATTGCGTTTTGTCCGTCGTCAGAGGTTTTGGGCCAGTTGGCGGCCTGAGCTAAGAGAGGTTCTGGCTCATCTTTTTGTTGCGATTATGCGGCGGATTTGCGGTGAAGCAAGCGTCGCGTTTCGATGGTCTTCCGTTTGATCCTTTCTCGTTGTTTCAGAATGGTCTGGCCGCGCCCGAAATAGACATCGGCCGGGGTGAGGTTTTGCAGGCTCTCGTGATAGCGCCGGTGGTTGTAATGATCGACAAAGGCATCGATCTGATGCCTGAGATCACCGGGCAGGTAGTAGTTTTCCAGCAAGATGCGGTTCTTCAAAGTCTGGTGCCATCGCTCGATCTTGCCCTGAGTTTGCGGGTGATACGGAGCGCCTCGAACATGATCCATCTGCCGGTCCTTCAGCCCGTCGGCCAACTCGCTGGAGATGTAACTGGACCCGTTGTCGCTGAGCAGCCGTGGCTTGTGCAGGACCGTCGCCCGATCACAACCCGAAGCCTGCAACGCGAGATCCAGCGTGTCGGTCACATCGCCCGACTTCTCGTCGTGCAGAGCTTCCAGGCGATGATGTAGCGGCTGTAATCATCGAGGATGGTCGACAGATAGAACCAGCCCCAGACACTGATCCAATCCCAGCCGGCTGATTGTCGTTCTTGACTTTAGCGCTGAGTGTGGTCGGCGCCAATTGTAAAGATGCGTCCAGAATGGCAAATCCGCAGCGCGTTCATCCGAGGTCTGGTAGGCGCGGACATATGCCCACTCTCTTAGAGCGGTCTGAATCAATCGCTCGGCCTTGCCTTTGGTTTTCAGAGTATAGGGCTTGGTTCGGATGTGTCTTATCCGGAACTCGGTGCATGTGGCTCGAAACGCATGGGATTTGTAGCAGCTGCCGTTATCCCGCGACCGTGTCCGCCGCCATGATCAGCGCCGAGTTGAGCGTCTTGAGCCTGAACTATGCCATGCATTGTCCTCGTGGCATGATTTGGCGCGATCCATGATGGGAAGAATCAATCCCCCGGAGCTTCTGGGACAATGGATTGCGTCGGACAAGCGCTGCCAAAGAGAAAATTCGAACGACTCGGCAGTGTCTTGCGTGCTCCCAAAACCAAGATACTCGAATAATGGACGCGGCAATACTCATGAGATTTGCCCTAGGCGTCGAACCGGCTTAGTCCTTATCCCGGTCGCAGAACCTGGCCGCGTCGGTCGTCTCTTGCGCTGCCTTGGGTCCGGCGTGGTGACTTCCGCAGTCCATGTCCAGGCCTCGAATTTGTCGCCCGTCTGGCGCAGATGGGTGTAGCGCTTGAGCGACGTCCAGGATCGGTGGCCGGAAACAGCGGCAGCATGCGGGACGTTGTAGCCGATCTCGAACAGGCGCGAGACGCCTTCGTGCCTCAGGTCGTGGAAGCGCAGATCCTCGATCCCCAGAAACTGCGTTGCCCGTGTAAAGGCCGCGCTGATCGCATCGGTGGAGTAGGGGAAGATCTGGCTCGCGTGTTTTGGCATTGCCTCGATGATCGCCAGCGCCGGATCGAGCAGGTCGCACCAGACGTCGTTGCCAATCTTCTCGCCAGGGTTCTTCATGTCGCGCACAAGAACTCGTTTACCTTCCTTGTCGAGGTCCGCCCATGTGATCCGCGTAATCTCGTCCTGCCGTCGCGTCGAAAAGATAGCAAAGGCGATGACGCGATGCATGGGGACGGAGGAGGGACGGCGGATCGAGCGGTCGAGGAAATGCGCCATCAACTGGTCGAGTTCGTCCAGCGTTGGCCGCCGGTCGCGGTGGCGGCTCTTCTGGGTCAAGCCCAGCTTCTTAGCGACGATCATCGCATTGCGCATCGCGCGCTCGTCCAGCGGAAAGTTCCAGGCCGGACCGGCGACGGTGAAGACCGCGCTGAGGTGAGACAGGTAGTTGGCCACGGTTTCCGGCGCGACACCCGTCTTCAGCTTCTCCTTGGCGAAGGCCACGATGTCGATCTCACCGCAGTGTTTGTCCGCGATGTCGAACTCCTTGATGCTTTTTAGCGCCTGCGCCTTCGTTCGCCCAATTTCCTTCGTGCTGTCTTCCACATACTTGTCGATCGCGTCACTTAGAGTCACATCACGGCGACGGCCAGTTTTTCGAGGGCTCCAGGCTTCGCCAGATCCTTTTCACGTTTTTCGATCCATGCCGCCGCAGTGGAGCGCAACTCAAAGGTTCGGTTTTCGCGTAACACGTTCTTTCCGCGCCGCCGAATGGCAATCTGAGAGAGCCAGGCCACGGAGCCGTCTTTCCGCTTGCGTTTGATGATGCTACCCATGGCGTTACAACATGAGGTTTCTGTTACAACATTTTCTGAAAACCATGACGGAAATGGGCGAAAATTACAACAAACTAGACAAGAATAAGACCGTACTGTAGGCGATAAGTGGCTGATAAAGATAAAAAATATAACGTTCTCAACGCGTCGCGATTGTCGGTGGCACCCATGATGGATTGGACCGACCGGCATTGCCGTTATCTGCACCGCCTGCTCAGCCGCCATGCTCTGCTTTATACCGAGATGGTAACGGCGCCGGCTTTGGTGCGGGGCGGGGCCGTACATTTGCTTGCGTATAATCCACAAGAGCATCCTGTGGCGTTGCAATTGGGCGGATCCGACCCTACCGAACTGGCGCAGGCGGCGCGGATGGGGGCCGGGGCGGGGTATGACGAGATCAACCTGAACGTCGGCTGCCCGTCCGACCGGGTGCAGTCGGGCACCTTTGGCGCGGTGCTGATGTTGCAGCCCGGTCTGGTGGCCGATTGTGTCGCCGCCATGCGCGATGCCGTGGATGTCGATGTGACGGTCAAATGCCGTATCGGGGTCGACGATCAGCAGGCCGAGGATACGCTGCCCGCGTTTCTGGACCGGATCGCGCAGGCCGGGTGCCGACGCTTCACGATCCATGCGCGCAAGGCCTGGTTGCAGGGGCTCAGCCCCAAGGAAAACCGGGATATTCCGCCACTGGATTATGATCTGGTACTGCGGATGAAGCAGCAGTTCCCAGAGCTGCATCTGTCGGTCAACGGCGGCATTACCTCGCTGGATCAGGCGCAGGGGTTTCTGGATGCGGGGCTGGACGGGGTGATGATCGGGCGGGCTGCCTATCACGACCCCGCCGCGATCTTGGCCGCCGCCGATCCGCTGATCTTTGGCACCGGCACCGCGCGGGATGCGGCCGATATTGTACACGAAATGATCCCCTATATCGCGGCGCATCTGCAGAACGGGGGCAAGCTGCATCAGGTCACACGCCATATGTTGGGGCTGTTTTCCGGGCGTCCGGGGGCGCGGGCGTGGCGGCGCATGCTGTCCGAAGGGACGCATCGGCCCGGAGCCGGTCCCGATCTGGTGCTGGCGGCGTTGGCCCAGGTGTCCCCGTCACCGCCTGCGCCCGCAGCGTGCGCGGGCTGAGCGTGCTATGGCGACCGTAGCCAGCACCGGCACTGCGTTTTCCGACCGGGGATGGGCGGTGTTTGACATTGATCCGGCGGTGCTGGACTGGGTCAGCCATGCGCTGCCCGCTGCACAGGCGGCGGTGCGGGACCCGAATCTGGCGCAGTGGATGCACTGCGAAGGCACATGGTTCGTCGGGGTCGATGCGCTGGCCAACGATTCCGTTGGCCGGGTCAATGGCTCGGGGCCGTTGAGCGGGGTGGCGGTGGATTTCCTGATCGACCGGATGGGGGCCTTGCCGCCCCTGCACCGCGCGCAGGTTTCGATCGTGTATCCGGGCTATCCGCGCCCTCGCTCGGGCGAAAGCGACGCGGCGTTCCGTTATCGTCTGCGCCGGGATGCGGCCCATGTGGACGGCGTGCTGGCCACCGGGGCAGACCGGCGGCGCAGGGTGATCGAACCGCATGCTTTTGTTCTTGGACTGCCGCTGAACGATGCCAGCGATGATGCCGCCCCGCTGGTGGTATGGGAGGGCAGCCATACGGTCATGCGCACGGCGTTTGCCCGCGCCATGGCGGCGCATGATCCGGCGATATGGGGACAGGTGGATGTGACCGAGGCCTATACCGGCGCGCGGCGACATGTGTTCGAAACCTGTCCGCGTGTTGCGCTGCCCGCCCGGCCGGGGCAGGCGATCCTGTTGCACCGGCACCTGCTGCACGGGGTGGCCTCCTGGGCATCAGGTGCCACGGCGGGGCCGGACGGACGGATGATCGCCTATTTCCGCCCGCAACTGTCCGGCGGCGTGCAATCCTGGGTGACCGGCGGCTGACGCGGATTCAGTGTTTCAACCGGGCGGCGCGCCCGCCGCGCCGTTTCGCCAGACGGGGCGCGCGATCGGGCAATTCCGCCATGACCGCAGCCCGCTCATCGGATGTCATTCGCGACCAGCGGGCGATCTCGTCGATGCTGCGCAGGCAGCCGGTGCACAGCCGCTCTACCGGATGCACAACGCAGATGTTCACGCAGGGCGAGTCGATCTCGTTGCGTTTCCACACCTTGTCACTCATCGCGCGGCCCCGTCCCTGATGTGGCGCATCCGGTCCAGCGCCCCCTGCAGGATATAGCTGGCGGCCACGTGATCAATCACCTCGGCGCGACGTTTTCGGGTCGTATCCGCCTCGAGCAGCGCCTTTTCGGCGGCGACGGTGGACAGGCGTTCGTCCCAGAACCCGATGGGCAGGTCGCTCAGGCGGTTCAGGTTGCGGGCAAAGGCGCGGGTCGATTGGCAGCGGGGGCCTTCGCTGCCATCCATGTTGCGCGGCAGACCCAGCAGGATGCCGCCCGCCTCCCGATCCGCGACCAGATGCAACAGCCGCTCGGCGTCCAGGGTGAATTTGCGCCGCCGGATGGTTTCAACCGGGGTCGCCGATGCGCCCAACCGGTCGGACACCGCCACGCCAATGGTTTTCTCGCCAAGGTCCAGCCCGATCAGGGCGCGCATCGGCGGGCAGGCGGCGGCGAAATCCTCGAACACATCACAGATCACTGCAGCACACCGGCCTGCCGGGCGGCGGCATCGATCACGCCCAGGGCGGCGTCATTCCCGGCAAACACCTGTTGCGCATTCCGGTGGATCGCGCGCGCCCGATCGGTGTCACCCAGAACGCCCAGGGCATTGATCAGCCGTGCCCATTCCGGCGGCGCGCCGCCTTCGGTCGCCAGCCGGTCCGACAGGCCCTGCACCATGCCCCGGATCATCTGGGTGCGGTCGGCCTCGTCCATTTCGCCTGCGGCGGCCACATCCGCGGCGGATGGGCCGGGGGCGGTTTGAGCCGCCGGCAATTCGAAATCCACCCCCGCCCGCATCGCCATTTCCACGATCTGCGCCCTCAGGGGCGGGGTCCAGGGCGCGTCGGCGGGGCTGTCGCGCAACAGGCTGTTCCAGATCCGGAACGCCAGGTCCGGCCGCCCGGTCTGGCCCATCATCAGCCCCCAATAGTAGCGCCCGGGGCCGTTTTCGGGATCGCGGGCCAATACCTCGCGCAGCGCGGCCTCGGCTGTGGGCGAGACATAGCCTCCTGCCGCCAGGACCAGCATGTCGACATAGTTGCCGTAATCCTCAGCGGTGGCCGCATCGCCCCTGAGCCGCAGCACCTGGGCCTGGGCGGCATGGGCGGCGGCAAAATTGCCGGTCGCGGCCTCGTGCCGGGCCAGCAGCGCCTGACCCTGGGCATCGTCCGGACGCGTGGCCACGGTTTCGCGCAGCCGCTCCAGCAGGGTCAGATACTCGGCACCCAGTTCGGCGGGCGGCTTGGCGGGGGGCAGGTTGGCCTCGGCCACGGCCTGATCGGGACGGTTGGCGCGCAGCTCGGTCGCGATCTCGATCCGCTGGCTCAGCCCCAGATCGCCATAGCCCGGCGCCCCCAGCGTGCGGTACAGCCACAGGCTGCCGCCCACCGTGATCGCACCGATCAGAATCGCCATTACCACCGTTATGCGGTGCGATTGACCGGACCGCGCCCGCCCCGCCTGCAGCTGTGAATCCGCCGTCAGGATCCGGCGCGATACCTCGGTCCGGATGCGGGTGGCATCGGCCTCGCCGATCACCCCACGCTCCAGATCGCGGTCCACGTCTTTCAGCTGATCGCGATAGACACGCAGGTCATAGGCCGCTGCCGGCTCGGCCTGCGGACGGCTGCGCAACAGCACCAGCCCCAGCGTTAACGCGATCACAAAACCCAATGCCGATGTGATTATCCAGAATATCATGCAGCCTCCTGCCTTTGGCCCTCATGTAGCCCTCCGGCGGTGCGGAAAAAAGGGTCAAAGCGGCGCAACCGACCCCAGCCGCGCGGCAAATGCGCCCCCTTGTCGCAAATTGTGTAGGAAATGCCGCGCAGAGTATCCTTTTTTGGGGCGGCGCTGCGCAGAAGCATTGGGTAAGCTGATGCTGTCCGAATCCATTTGCGCACCAGACCCGGGAGCCCTTGATGAAACGCTATTCCGCCTTTGCCATCGCCCGCGAAGCCCTGCGCAACCACACCGGTTGGGAACGGGCCTGGCGCTCGCCCGCGCCCAAGCGTCACTATGACGTGATCATCGTCGGGGCCGGCGGGCATGGGTTGGCGACGGCCTATTACCTGGGCAAGAATTTCGGCATCACCAACGTCGCGATTCTGGAAAAGGGCTGGCTGGGCGGTGGCAACACCGGGCGCAATACCACCATCATCCGCTCCAACTATCTCCAGGATCCCTCGGCGGCGATCTATGAAAAGGCCCGCAGCCTGTATGAAACCCTCAGCCAGGATCTGAACTATAACCTCATGTTCAGCCCGCGCGGGGTGATCATGCTGGCCCAGACCCAGCACGAGGTGCGCGGCTATCAGCGCACCGCGCACGCCAACGCGCTGCAAGGGGTTGCGACCGAGTTCATCACCCCGAGGCGGGTCAAGGAACTGGTGCCGATCATCAACCTGTCGGGGCCGCGCTATCCGGTGCTGGGCGGGCTGTGGCAGGAACGTGGCGGCACCGCACGCCATGACGCGGTGGCCTGGGGCTATGCGCGGGCCTGTTCGGACATGGGCATGGACATCATCCAGAAATGCGAAGTCACCGGTGTGCGCACCGAGGGCGGCAAGATCACCGGGGTCGAGACCGGCAAGGGGCCGATCGACTGTCAGAAACTCGGCGTCGTGGTGGCCGGGCATTCGGGCGTGCTGGCCGATATGGCGGGCTTCCGTCTGCCGATCGAATCCGTCGCCCTGCAGGCGCTGGTATCCGAGCCGATCAAACCCTGCATGGATGTGGTGGTGATGGCCAACACGGTGCATGGCTACATGAGCCAGTCCGACAAGGGCGAGATGGTGATCGGCGGCGGCACCGACGGGTCCAACAACTATACCCAGCGCGGCAGCTTTCACCACATCGAGGAAACCGTGCGCGCGCTGATCGAGACCTTTCCGATGGTGTCCCGCCTCAAGATGCTGCGGCAATGGGGTGGCATCGTCGATATCACCGGCGACCGCTCGCCGATCCTGTCCAAAACCCCGGTCGAGGGCATGTTCATCAACTGCGGCTGGGGCACCGGCGGGTTCAAGGCGATCCCCGGTTCCGGCTGGGGCATGGCCGAACTGATGGCCAAGGGCCACTCGCCGCTGACGCAGGCCTTTGGTCTGGAGCGGTTCCGCGAGGGGCGGTTCATCGACGAAAGCGTCGCCGCCGGGGTGGCGCACTGATGGCCGCCGCCAAAGCGATTACCGAGCAAGATACCGCGGATCCGGATTTTTTTTCAATCCGGATATTGGCGCGTAATTGTATGTTTTCAAATCATAAAGACGTGATCTGGAATGGTAGTTTCCGGCGTCGCGAAAAAAAATTTCGGAACCCGTTGGGTGAGGCATTTGTTTCTTCTACGTCACAGCACGGAAACGTGAAACGAGGAGTAACAAAATGCCGGACACCACGCACAGCACCACCCGCACACCGCATGACACTCACACCACGACCACATCTACATCCACCAGCGGCGGTTCTATGGGGCTGGCCTTTGTCGTCGGCATCCTTGTCGTGGTCGTCGCTGGCATGGCCTGGGTTCTGTTCGGGTCGGCCACGGGGACCGAAGACAGCGGCGACATCAACCTCACGATCGAGGGCGCGGCTGACGCCGTCAAGGACGCTGGAGCAGCCGTCGAAGGCGCGGCAAACGCCGTCACTGCGGACTGACGCACAACCTGCCTCTGTTACCTGGACCGGTGCCCGGAACGGCGCCGGTCTTTTTGCGCGTTGTCACGCCCCTCTGCGGGCGCGCGGAGCAGGCCGAACCGCGACCCGCCGCAAACTGACCGAGATTTCGCTGGCCAAGGCGGCCAGCCTGCCGCGAAAGGATAAGAGATGCTGACACTTCAATGCCCTTATTGTGGCGTCGCCGCCGATGAGACCGAACTCTCTGCCGGGGGCGAGGCGCATCTGAAACGTTTTGGTCCCGGATCGTCCGAAGAGGAATTTCACGACTATCTGTTCACCCGCGAGAACCCGCGCGGGGTGCATTTTGAGCGCTGGCGGCATTCCCATGGCTGCGGCAAGTGGTTCCATGCGGCGCGCGACACCCAGACACTCGAGGTGTTTGGCACCTACAAGGCCCAGACCACCGAGCCGCCCAAGGACATCCGCGACGCGATCACCGCCAAGCGCCCCGGCTGGACCTGGAGGGATGTCGCGTGATCCCGTCCCGTTCCGCCGCCCTTTCCGCCCTTTTACCAAATGAGGTCCGCGCATGAGCAAACGTCTGCCCACCCACGGACGGCTGATCGATCGCAGCAAGCGCATCGGCTTTACCTTCAACGGCAAGCCGCTGGCGGGCCATCCCGGCGACACGCTGGCCTCGGCCCTGCTGGCCAACGATCAGATGATGGTCGGCCGCTCGTTCAAATATCACCGCCCGCGCGGCGTTGTGGCTTCGGGCGCGGAAGAGCCCAACGCCCTGGTCAACATGGGGCAGGGTGCACAGTTCGAACCGAACCAGCGCGCCACCACCACCGAGCTGTTTGACGGGCTGGTGTCGCGCAGCCAGAACCACTGGCCCTCGCTCGAATTCGATCTCGGCGGTATCAACAAGCACCTGTCGCGGTTTCTGCCCGCCGGGTTCTACTACAAGATGTTCATGTATCCGCGCGCCTTCTGGAAGCACGTCTATGAACCGTTCATCCGCCAGTCCGCCGGTCTGGGCCAGGCCCCCAGGGACCGCGACGGCGATACGTACGAGCATTTCAACACCTTCACCGAAGTGCTGGTGATCGGTGGCGGCGTGGCCGGATTGCAGGCGGCCAGGACCGCGGCCCAGAGCGGCGCCAGGGTGCTGGTGATGGAACAGACCGCCGACTGGGGCGGTCGCGCGCCGGTGGATGGCGGCACGGTCGACGGTGCCCCGGTCGAGCGGTTCATTGAACAGACCCTGGCCGAGTTGCAGGCGATGGACAACGTCACGCTGCGCAGCCGCTGCATGGGGGCAGGGGTCTATGACCACGGCTATGTGCTGGGCTACGAGCGGCTGACCGATCATCTGCCGATGGCCGAGGGGCCGCGCCACCGCCTGTGGCGGGTGCGCGCCAAACAGGTGATCACCGCCACCGGGGCGATCGAACGGCCGCTGTCCTTTGCCGGCAACGATGTGCCTGGCGTGATGCTGGCCGCAGCCATGCGCGATTACGTGGTGAACTATGGCGTCGCGCCGGGCCAGCGCATCGTGATCGCCACCAACAACGACGATGCCTATCGCACCGCGATCTGTCTGAAAGAGGCGGGGCTGGACGTGCTGCGCATTCTGGATGCGCGCAACAGCGGCGGCGGCACTCTGATGAACCGGGCGCGCGCGCTGGGCATCCGCATCGACTGTGGCCGCGCCATCGCCAAGGTCGGCGGTGGCAAGCGGGTGAAAAAGGTGCAGATCTGTGCCCAGGACGGCGTCGGTGGCGCGCTCGAGGAAATCGCCTGTGATGCGGTGGCCATGTCGGGTGGCTGGTCGCCGGTGGTGCATCTGTGGTCCCATTGTGGCGGCAAGCTGATCTGGGACGCGGATCAGGCGCATTTCCGCCCCGATCCCGACCGCCCGCCCACCGGCGCGGATGGGGCCGGGTTTGTGACCGTGGCCGGATCCGCAAATGGCGAACTGTCGCTGGACGCGGCTCTGAAGGATGCCACCGAGGCCGGCAAATCCGCTGCCGTTGCGGCGGGGTTCAAACCCAGGCGCGGCAAAGCGCCCAATGCCACCGCAACGCCCGAAGCGGCCCTCGAACCGGTCTGGCTGATGCCGCGGGAGGCCCATGTGGGGCTGCGCAGCAAATCGTGGCTGGATTTTCAGAACGACGTCAAGGTATCGGACGTGCAACTGGCGGCGCGCGAAGGGTTCGAAAGCGTCGAGCATACCAAGCGCTACACCACACTGGGCATGGCCACCGATCAGGGTAAGCTGAGTAACATCAACGGGCTGGCGATCCTGTCCGATGCGCTGGGGCAACCGATCCCGGCCACCGGCACCACCACTTTTCGTCCTCCCTACACCCCGATCTCGATGGGTGCGATTGGCGGCGAGGCGCGTGGGGACGTGTTCCAGCCGATCCGCCGCACGCCGATGTATGACTGGCACGCGGCCCATGGGGCCGATTGGGAACCGGTCGGCCAGTGGCGCCGCCCCTATGCCTATGTGCAAAGCGGCGAAACCGTGCATGACGCGGTGATGCGCGAAGTCACCAACACCCGGCAGAACCTGGGGCTGCTGGATGCCTCGACGCTGGGCAAGCTCATCGTCAAGGGGCCGGACGCGGGCCGGTTCCTGGACATGCTCTACACCAACATGATGAGCACGCTGAAACCGGGCCGTTGCCGATACGGGCTGATGTGCAGCGAAAACGGGTTTCTGATCGACGATGGCGTGGTGGCGCGCATCGATGACGATACGTTCCTGTGCCACACCACCACCGGCGGGGCCGAACATATCCACGCCCATATGGAGGAATGGCTGCAAACCGAATGGTGGGACTGGCAGGTCTATGTCGCCAACGCGACCGAGCAATACGCCCAGATCGCCGTGGTCGGCCCCAACGCCCGCAAGGTGCTGGAAAAGCTGGGCGGCATGGATATCAGCCGCGACACCCTGCCGTTCATGGCCTGGGCCGACGGGCAGATCGGCGGATTCGACTGCCGGGTCTACCGGATCTCGTTCTCGGGCGAGCTGAGTTATGAAATCGCGGTTCCGGCATCGCAGGGGCTGGCCTTCTGGACAGCGCTGCACGCGGCGGGACAGGAGTTTGGCGTCATGCCCTATGGCACCGAATGTCTGCACATCCTGCGCGCCGAAAAGGGCTTTATCATGATCGGAGATGAAACCGATGGCACGGTGATCCCGCAGGATCTGGGGCTGGACTGGGCGATTTCCAAGAAGAAAGACGACTATCTTGGCAAGCGTGCGCAAGCACGCAGCCACATGACCGACCCGACCCGCTGGAAACTGGTGGGGCTTCAAACCGAGGATGGTTCGGTTCTGCCCGACGGGGCCTATGCGGTGGCCGAGGGGCGCAACGCCAACGGTCAGCGCAACACGCAGGGGCGCGTGACCTCGACCTATCATTCGCCGACGCTGGGCAAGGGTATCGCCATGGGGCTGGTGCTGGACGGGCCGGACCGCATGGGCGAGGTGCTCGAGTTTCCCGATACCGAAGGCAAGAGCCATAGCGCAAAAATCGTCGATCCGGTGTTTTTCGACAAGGACGGGGAGAAGCAGAATGTCTGAACCAGTCAGCGCCCTGAACAAGGCCGGCTTTGACGGTATCGCCCATGTGCAGGAGATCGGCCTGCAAGGTATGATCACCTTGCGCGGCAATCTTGCGGCCAAGGATCTCAAAGCCGCCGCCAGCGCGGTCGCGGGTGTGGCCATGCCCGGCGTGAACGAGGCCAATTGCGAAGGCGAAAGGGGCCTTTGCTGGATGTCGCCGGACGAGCTTCTGGTGCTGTGCCCCTATGACGTGGTGCAGGCCAACACCGCCCAGTTGCAACAGGCGCTGACGGGCACCCATGCGCTGGCGGTGAATGTGTCGGACGCCCGCGCGGTATTTCGGGTTTCCGGCCCGGTGGCGCGCGAGGTGATGGCCAAACTCTGCCCGGTCGACCTGTCGCCCGCCGCGTTCAGCCCCGGCATGTTCCGCCGCACCCGCATGGCGCAGGTGCCCGCCGCCTTCTGGATGGTGGACGAGCAGACCTTCCAGATCGTCTGTTTCCGCTCGGTGGCGCAATATGTCTTCGACCTGCTCAGCGTCGCGGCGCAGCCGGGAAGTGCGGTGAACTTGTTCTGATCCTGCCCTCCGGTTGCGCCGTTCACCGTCCCGAGCGCGCCTGCCTTCGGTTTTTTGGAGTAACGGTTGTGTTTCGGTGTCTGTGCTTCGCGGTGACTTCAATCTGCGCGTCTGCACTCGCGGCCGAGTCCGTTCGCTATGATTGTGAATACAAAAACCGGGGCAGGGGCGGCTGGGTTTTCAAGCAAGCGATCTACCAAGTGGATGCCACGCGCCGGATTGTGTCGATTCTCGACCCCGGCGTCATTCATGGGAATGACGGCAAGCCCTTGGCCGTGCCGCTCGAGATCCGCAAAAATGGGGTCTACATCTTTCGCTGGACCATAAGGCTGTCCACAAACGGCAGTTACGATGTTGCGGCTATGTACCGCGTGCGGCTGGAGCCCAAAACGCTGCGTGTGTCTCAATCGGTCAACGTCAATGACGATATGGACCATATCGGCGCCGGTCGCTGTACGGTGACGAAAAAGGCCAAATAGGCGGCGCGCAAGATCCGCGTTAACTGTCAAGACACGCGGTGGATCGGAGCGCCTTGTATCGTCATCCGGAAAACAGAAAACTCGGGAACCGGGTCAGGGCACGACCTGCGGTCAGCGCCTCAAATCCCGCAGTTCCCTTGTCGTCGCGCACGTCCGTATAGAACGACAGTTGGTCGCGCAGGGCGTTCATGCGCTGCGCACGCTCGGATTCGGGCAGAAACGGCGCGTGGGTAGACAGCAACAGTGCCGGGCGGTGTTGTTGCAGCCAGGGCAGCAGGGTCGGCAAGACGTCGAACTCTGCCCCTTCGATATCCATCTTGACCAGCGACACGCCTGACAAATCCACGGCATTCGCGAACTGATCGAACCGCAGGGTCAGCACGTCCGATCCCGCCAGGCCGCCGGGGTTCAGCAGGCTGGTGGTGCTGTCACCCTTTTCGCCGCGCATCCCGGCCATGCGTGCCACCCCGATTTCCTGGGACAGGGCGGCGGCAAAGGCGCTGACATTGTCCAGACGGTTCAGCTCGATATTCCAGGCCAGCGCGCGAAACGCCTCTGGGTCGGGCTCAAAACACCAGACATGCCGCGCCTTGCGCGCACCATACAGCACCGTCGGGCCGATCCAGGCTCCGATGTCCAGATAATCGCGCCCCTTGTCCAGATGCGCGGCCAGCATTGCCAGCGTCTCGGGCTCCCACTTGCCGGCGCTGGCCTTGCGCCAGAACTTGCTGTGATAGGGATCCAGCCGGAATCGTTCGTCCGCCAGCCGCCCGTCGTAAAACCCGCGCGCACGATACATCATTTTCCGCAGCATGGTCAGCATCGGACCCTCCGGGGTTGCATTGAATTGCCGTCCGGCCCTTGACCTGTGTCCGTCCGCGCCGCATGTAGCGCATAGGACATTTCATTACAGCGGGGGGCCGACCATGGCTTTTGAACTACCTGATCTTCCTTATGCACATGACGCGCTGGCAGCCAAGGGCATGTCAAAGGAAACGCTCGAATATCACCACGACCTGCACCACAAGGCCTATGTCGACAACGGCAACAAGCTGATTGCCGGAACCGAGTGGGACGGCAAATCGCTGGAAGACATCATCACCGGCACCTACGATCCCAAATCCGTGGCGCAGAATGGTATTTTCAACAACATCAGCCAGCTGTGGAACCACAACCAGTTCTGGGAAATGATGGGTCCGAATGGCGACGCGATGCCGGGCGAGCTGGAAAAGGCGCTGACCGAAAGCTTTGGCAGCGTTGACAAGTTCAAGGAAGATTTCAGCGCCGCCGGTGCCGGTCAGTTCGGCTCGGGCTGGGCCTGGCTGGTCAAGACCGCCGATGGCTCGCTGGCGGTGACCAAAACCGAAAACGGCGTCAACCCGCTGTGCTTTGGTCAGACCGCGCTGCTGGGGTGCGATGTGTGGGAACATTCCTATTACATCGACTTCCGCAACAAGCGCCCGGCCTACCTGACCAACTTCCTCGACAATCTGGTGAACTGGGAAAACGTCGCCAGCCGGATGTAAACCGGACTGGCAGTCGAATGTTTCCGGACAGCCCCGTGCGTTGCGCGGGGCTGTCTGCGTCTGCGGCCATCCGCTTGACCGCCCCGTCGCTGCGTGCCACGGCTGGGCGCGGGCAAGGAGAGGCAGATGACCCAGGGGCAACACGGCATCCTTGCGATGATCGGCGCGGCGGTGATCTGGGGCACCTCGCCGCTGTATTACAAGATGCTTGCGCATATTCCGCCGCTCGAGGTGCTGGCTCACCGCACCTTCTGGTCGCTGGTGTTCTTTGCCGGGGTTCTGGCGGTGCAGGGGCGGCTGGGTGAAATGCGCGCGGCGCTGGCAGACCGCCGCCGACTCGCGCTGATCGTGCTGGCCGCGCTGTTGGTGTCGACCAACTGGTTCCTGTTCATCTTTGCCACCCAGATCGGGCGCAACACCGAAACCAGCCTGGGCTATTATATCTTTCCGCTGCTGGCGGTGCTGATCGGCCGCTTTGCCTTTGGCGAGCGGCTGGATCGCCTGCAGTGGCTGGCGGTCGGGCTGGCGACGCTGGCTGTGGCGTTGCTGACCTGGGGGCTGGGCGTCGTGCCCTGGATCTCGCTGACCCTGGCGGTGACATTTGGCCTGTATGGTGCAATCAAGAAATTCCTGCCGCTGGGGCCGGTGGTATCGGTCACCTGCGAGGTTCTGGTGATCCTGCCGCTGTCCGCCGGGGTGCTGCTGTGGGTTCATGCACAGGGACAGGGCAGCTTTGGGCTGTCCCTGACCGACAGCGTTCTGCTGATCGCCTCCGGGCCGATCACGGCCCTGCCGCTGATCCTGTTTGCCATGGCCGCACGGCGGGTGTCGATGTCCACCGTCGGGCTGTTGCAATATATCAACCCGACGCTGCAATTTCTCTGCGCGGTGATGCTGTTTACCGAACCGTTCACCATCTGGCACCAGATCGCCTTTCCGCTCATCTGGACGGCGCTGGCGCTCTATTCGCTGGCCACCCTGCGTCAGGACAGGGCGGCGCGCAGGGCCTCTATCGCCGTGGCCGGTGTCTCGACCCAGGTGACAAATTCACCCAGCGAGGCATCGGCAAAACCCTGATCGATCACATGGTCGATCAGCGCCTTCAGCGGGGACCAGTACCCATCGCTGTTGAGCACCAGGATCGGCTTGTCATGCAGGCCCAGCTGCCGCCACGTCAGCGCCTCGAACAGCTCGTCCAGCGATCCGGCGCCGCCGGGCAGCACCACCACCGCATCGGCATTCATGATCATCACCTTCTTGCGCTCGTGCATGGTTTCGGTGACCACATAGCGGGTCAGGTCGGTCTTGCCGACCTCACGATCCACCAGGTGCCGCGGGATCACGCCAAAGGTATCGCCATCCGCCCCCTGGGCGGCGCGCGCGACCTCGCCCATCAACCCGACATCGCCAGCCCCGTAAACCAGCCGCCAGCCCTGCCGGGCGATCTCCCAACCCAGCGCGCGGGCGTCTTCGGCATAGACCGGGTTGGCCCCGGCGCGGGAACCGCAATAGACGCAGATGGATTTGACGGTCATGGGCGGACTCTTTTCATTGGCAGAGGTTGAAAAACTGTTGTTTTGACCCGTGATAGCGGGATTGCTAGGCTGTCTCAACCGCGCGGACCCGATCCGGGCCGCCAATTGG
This sequence comes from Sedimentitalea nanhaiensis DSM 24252, assembly GCF_000473225.1. Lineage (GTDB taxonomy): Bacteria > Pseudomonadota > Alphaproteobacteria > Rhodobacterales > Rhodobacteraceae > Sedimentitalea > Sedimentitalea nanhaiensis. The sequence continues at coordinate 1,753,684 of NZ_KI421509.1, read as the reverse complement.
GGGAAATAATGGCATCACAGGCTGGCGGCAGCGCGCCGGAATTGGCGAGATGGGCATGGATCGGTGTCGCCATTGCGGCAGGTGTGGGGGGGCTGTATTATTTCGGCCTGCTGATGCCGACCGCTTCGGGTCCGCCCTCCGCATCCGCCCCGGCCGAGATCGCACCCGCGCCGGTCACCGAACCCGTGGCGGCACCGACACCGACCGCGCAATCCCCCGAGCCCGCGCTGGCCGCGCCAACCTTTGATGTGGTGCGAATCGAACCCGACGGCAACACCGTCATCGCCGGAACCGCCCCGGCGGGCAGTCAGGTCACGATCCTGCTGGAAGGGGCGGAACAGAGCCGGGTGCAATCCGGAGAAGATGGCAAATTCGTCAGCCTGCTGACCCTGCCCATGGCTGATACCCCGCGGGTGCTCAGCCTGACGGCGCAGTTGCAGGATCGCAGCGCCGCCTCCGCCGAGGACGTGATCCTGACCCCGGTGCCCGGCCCGGCCCAATCCGCGCCGCAGGATCCGACCACCGGCACCGCAGGCGGCACAGCCGCATCGTCAGAGGAAGTTGCGGCCCTTGATGTCGCCGCGCCTGCCCCGACCGAAACACTCGCGCCCGTGCCCGATACCGGACCCGCCTCAGCCGCCGGACCCACCGTGCCGCAGATCGGGCAGGCCCCCGCGTTCCCGACCGCTGCCGATGGTGACGGGGCACCAGCCGCCACCGCGGCCGCAGCCGTCGCAGAGCGACCCGCCGGGGCTGCCCCGACCCGGATCGACACCCCGACGCCCGAGCCGCAAATCGCCACCGTGCCGGGCCAGCCGGCGCGCACGGCCACCGCCGCAGCCGACACCGATGCGCCACAACTTGCACCGCCCACCTCCGTTGCGGTGCTGCGCTCCGGGGCCGAGGGGGTCGAGCTGTTGCACCCCGCGACACCGGCACAACCCGCCGGGCCGGCGCAGATCGCGCTGGACACGATCAGCTATTCCGGCACCGGCGCGGTCAAGCTGCGCGGCAATGCAACCGGCGGCTCGGTGGTGCGGATCTATCTGGACAACGAACCGCTGGCCGACCTCAGAACCAACGACGCGGGCCGCTGGCGCGGGCAATTGCCGGATGTCGATCCGGGCATCTATACCCTGCGCCTGGACGAACTGGACGATCAGGGCCAGGTGATCAGCCGCCTTGAAACCCCGTTTCAGCGCGCGGCGCCCGACGCCCTGCGCCCGCCCGCCCCCGACGATTCTGCCGAGGTGCCGCTGATCCGGGCGGTCACGGTACAGACCGGCGATACCCTGTGGGCGATCTCGCGCGCGAAATACGGCGACGGGGTGCTGTATGTAAAGGTGTTCGAGGCCAACCGCGACAGCATCCGCGACCCCGATCTGATCTATCCCGGTCAGGTCTTTGCCCTGCCGGACTGAACCCCGCCTCTGGTCAAGCGCGCGCGTCGCGCCTATGTGTTGGGCTTCGAACCGGAAAGACACATGACAGCCACAGAGACCGCCAGCACGGCCGAAGACCGACGGTCCGGCCTGCGCACCATCCGCCGCGTCGCCCCCTATCTCTGGCCCGACGACAAACCCTGGGTCAAACGCCGCGTCCTCTGGGCGATGGCGATGCTGGTTCTGGCCAAGCTGATCGCGGTCGGTACTCCGATCCTGTACAAGGGCGCGGTCGACGGGCTGGCCAAGGACGCGGTGCCGATGCTGGCCCTTGGCGCGGTCGGGCTGACCGTGGCCTACGGCGTGGCGCGGTTGATGACCGTCGGCTTTCAACAGTTGCGCGATGCGGTGTTCGCACCGGTCGGCCAGCGCGCCCTGCGGCAACTGGCACTGGAAACATTCGCCCATATCCACCGCCTGTCGATGCGCTATCACATCGGCCGCAAGACCGGCGGGCTGTCGCGTATCATCGAACGCGGGGTCAAGGGCGTCGATTTCCTGCTGCGGTTCATGTTGTTCTCGATCGGGCCACTGATCCTGGAGCTGGCGCTGGTCGGGATCATCCTGACGGTGATGTTCGACATCTGGTATCTGGTGATCGTCGCCATCACCATCGCGCTCTATGTCTGGTTCACCTTTGCCGTCACCGAATGGCGGGTCAAGCTGCGCCGCGAGATGAACGATCAGGACACCGACGCCAACCAAAAGGCCATCGACAGCCTGCTGAATTATGAAACCGTCAAATATTTCGGTGCCGAAAGCCGCGAGGCGGCCCGCTATGACGCGGCGATGAAAGGCTACGAGACGGCAGCGCTGAAAACCTCGTATTCGCTGGCGTTTCTCAACTTTGGCCAGTCTTTCCTGATCACCTGCGGTCTGGTCGGCGTGATGGTGCTGGCGGCGCTGGGGGTACAGGACGGTACGCTCACCGTGGGCGATTTTGTGATGGTCAACGCCTATATGATCCAGATCACCGTGCCGCTGAATTTTCTCGGTACGGTCTATCGTGAAATCCGCCAGGCGCTGGTGGACATGGGCGAGATGTTCGATCTGCTGGAACAGCCGGCCGAGGTCACCGACAGGCCCGGCGCGCCGGATCTTGCGGTCAATGGCGGCACCCTCATTCTGGACAACCTGCGCTTTGGCTATGAGCCGGCACGCGAAATCCTCAAGGGGGTGAACCTGACGGTTCCGGCGGGTAAATCGGTCGCCATCGTCGGGGCCACCGGGTCGGGTAAATCCACCATCGGGCGGCTGTTGTTCCGGTTTTACGACGTCACCGGCGGGGCGCTGAAAATCGACGGGCAGGACATTCGCGATGTGACCCAGGACAGCCTGCACGCGGCCATCGGCGTGGTGCCGCAGGACACGGTGCTGTTCAACGACACCATCCTCTACAACATCGCCTATGGCCGCGACGGGGCCACCCAGCAGCAGATCGAACAGGCCGCGCGCGATGCGCAGATCCATGACTTCATCGTCAGCCTGCCCGATGGCTATGACACCACCGTGGGCGAGCGGGGTCTGAAATTGTCGGGCGGCGAGAAACAGCGTGTCGGCATCGCCCGCACCCTGCTCAAGGATCCGCCGATCCTGCTGCTGGACGAAGCCACCAGCGCGCTGGATTCAGACACCGAACGCGAGATCCAGGGCGCGCTGGCCCGCGCCAGCGAGGGCCGCACGGTCATCACCATCGCACACCGGCTGTCCACCATCGCGGATGCGGACCAGATTGTCGTGCTGCACGAGGGCGAGATCGTCGAGCGGGGCACCCACGACGCGCTGCTGGCGCAGAACGGGCGCTATGCCAACCTGTGGAACCGCCAGCAGGCAGATCAAGAGGCCGCCTGAGGCACGTGTGTATCGGCGCTGATCCGGTTCAGCCCGAAAACCGCGCTCATCTCGTCCAGAATGGTGTTCAGCAGCCGCTTGTACTCTCCCTGGACACGTTGGGCCTCGATGGTGTCGCGGGCATTCAAATACTGAATCAGCAACCCGCCCAACGCGTCCAGTTTCGGATAAAACCGCTCGGTCAGCACATGACGCCGCGTGGACAGCCGTTCAAACACCTCGGTCAGGGGCACGATTTCGGTGCCGCGCATCAGCCCTTCAACGTCTGTGCCATGGCGGTACCGTCTTACGTCGCTGGCAATGCGGTCCAGGCGCGACAGCAGATCGTTAAGGGTCTCGTAGCGTTCGATCAACACCATTTCCTCAAATCGCGAACGGCGTTCCAGCCCAAGAGTCAGCGCCTTGGCATGGCGATCGAATTCCAGGTTGATGGCTTTCTCGGTGGTCTTTTTCAAAACGAACACCGCAGCTGCGATCAGCGCCGCAGCGAATATCAACGCAGGCGAATAGCTTTGGAATAGTTCAAGTATATCGGTCATCACCGTTTTCCGCCGCAATTGTCTGCGCCAGTCTCTCAAATCAGACAGGCGATGGCAATCGCAGCGGCTATTCGGCGGCTTTCAGAGGCGAATCCGGGTGGTCCGGGTGCGACTCCTCGGGGGCGGTGGTTTTTGCCGTGGTCTCCGTATCCCGCACCGGGGGAGACAGGTCCTCCCAGATGATTTCGTCCACCGTCATGCGTCGTGCCGCGGCCTCCAGCCGCATGTCGCGTGCTGTCTGGGTATCGCGCCCGCCGGTGACACGCACCAGCAGATGCCCGATCCAGGCGGCATAGGTGCCGGCCCAAACCCGCAACGCCAGCATCGAAGGCGTCACGATCAGCGTCAGCACGGTGGCAATACCCAGCCCGAACACCACCGCCGTGGCCAGCTGTTTCCACCACAGCGATGTCGGGCTGTCGATGGAATAGCCGCCCCCGATGAAATCCAGACTCAGGCCGAACATCATCGGTGCCAGACCGGCCATGGTGGTGATCGTGGTCAGCAGCACCGGCCGGATACGGGCCTCGGCGGTGCGGATGATCGCCTCGATCCGGGGCATGTACTGGCTGAATTCCTGATAGGTGTCGATCAGCACGATATTGTTGTTCACCACGATCCCGGCCAGCGCCACGATCCCGGTGCCGGTCATGATGATCGAAAACGGCTGTTGCATCACCATCATGCCGATCAACACACCGGTGGTGGACAGCACCACCGCCAGCAGCACCAGAACCGAATTGTAAAAGCTGTTGAACTGCGTGAGCAGGATGATGAACATCAACCCCAGCGCGCCCATGAATGCGTTCTGCAAGAACGCGCCGGATTCTGCCTGCTCCTCCTGATCGCCGGTCCATTCCCAGGCGATGCTGGCGGGCAGCGGGTTGGTGTCCAGCCATTCGGTGATCTCCGCGATCCGCTCGTTGGCGTTGATCGGCACCAGCCGGGCGCCGCCGACGTCCAGCGCCGTGCGCAGGTCTTCGATATTGACACCATCGCCCAGCAGCGACACGATCTCCTGAGTGCCGCCGTTGGGGGTCTGGAGGGTTGCGCCGCCCGCGAGCTCGCCCTCGGGCAACGCGCGCAGAACCCCCATGCGGATGTCGTTTCCGGTATCGGCATCGCTGCGCACCACCTTGGACAGGCCGGTGGCGACATCCGCCTTGACGTCATAGTAGCGCTGTTGATCAACGCGGCTGATCTTGGCCAGTTTCTCGACCGGCTTGCGGCTGATGAAATTGCTGAGCGGGATCAACCCGTCCGGTGTGCGCACCTTCATCGAATCCAGCGTGCTCAGCACCCTGTCGTTCTCGGGCAGGCGCACCCGGATCTCGATTTCCTCGTCGCTGCTGTCCACCCGCATCGTGTCCAGCAGGATGCCGCGCGTCACCAGCTGCACCATGCCGCCCACCGTCGCCACGTCGGCACCATAGCGCCCGGCCTTCTCTACATCCACGTCGATCTGCCAGTCGATTCCGGGCAGCGGCAGGCTGTCCTCGATCTGGGTCAGCCCGGGCAGGGCCTCGAAACGGTCCCGCGCCAGATGGGCGGCCGCGGTCAGATCGTCCCAATCGTCGCCCTTCAGCCGCAGATGCACCGGCTTGCCCGAGGCCGGACCCTGCGCCAGGGCCAGGATCTCGGCCTCAAAACCCGGCAGCTTTGCCAGTTCGGCGTTCAACTGCTCGATGACGAAGTCGCCGTCATATTCGGGGGCGGTGACATGGCGGGTGAACCGGTCGTTCAGGAACGGCTGGTCGACCTGGGGGCGGTCCTCCCAGGGGATGATCTCGAACTGGACCTGACCGACGGTATCGGGCGGCGACTGGTTTCCGCTGGCATCGGTGTTCAGCCCGCCGTCCCCGGCAAATGAAAACACGTTGATCACCGCCGGATGGGCGCGGATCACGTCTTCGACCTGGCCCACCATGGCATCGATTTCCGCCAGCGAGAGATTGCCGCGCGCGCGCACATAGACGGTGGCCTGTTCCGGCTCGGATTCGACAAAGAACTCGACCCCGCGCGAATTGGCCGGAAACAATACGGCGGCGACATAGAACACGCCCGCGAACACCGTCGCGACGGCCACGATCGGCATCACCGGATTGCCGGCGATGAACTTGATGAAATGGCCGAACGGCGTGTGCCGGTGGCTGGTGTCGATTGCGCGCGGCGCACGTTGAATGCTGGCCGCCCCCAGCGTGACCGACGCCGCAAAGGCGCCGAACAGGAACAGCATTCCGCCAAACGGCGACCCCGCCACCCCCGGCGTGCCCGCAGGCAACAGATAGGCCGGGTTCAGCACCTGCATCGCCCCCAGAAACATCAGGTACAGGGCAGGCGGCACCAGGGCCGCCCGTGCCACCCAGGGCAGGCGGCGGCGCAATGCGTCCGACAGGTTGCCGAACAGGCGGCTCATCCGCCCGGTGACGCCGCCCATCACCGGCAGGTACACCAGCGCCACGATCAGGCTGGCCGAGAGCACAAAGATCAGCGTCACCGGCAGCATGCCCATGAACTCGCCCGGCACGCCGGGCCAGAACAGCATCGGCAGGAACGCGCACAGGGTGGTGGCGGTCGAACTGACGATGGGCCAGAACATCCGCTGCGCCGCTTCGACATAGGCGTGCATCGGGCCGACGCCCTCCTTGATGCGCTTGTCGGCATATTCCACCACCACGATGGCACCATCCACCAGCATGCCGACGGCCAGGATCAGACCGAACATCACGATGTTGGAAATCGTCACCCCCATCACCGCCAGAAAGGCGAAACACAACAGGAACGAGGTCGGAATCGCAAACCCGACCAACAGCGCCGCCCGGCTGCCAAGTGCCGCCAGCACCACGATCATCACCAGCGCCACGGCGGTCAGCACCGACCCTTCGAGCTGGCTGACCATCGACCCCACAACCCGGCTCTGGTCGTTGCTGGTGCCGACCTTGACGGCGGCCTGCAGTTCCGGCGGCCACTTGGCCTTGCTCGCGGCCAGCGTTTCCTTGACCAGCGCCACGGTGTCGATCAGGTTATAGCCCTTGCGCTTGACGACCTGCAACGCCACCGTCGCTTCGCCGTTGAACCGGGCGGTGCCGGTGCGATCCTCGAAGGTGAAATTGATCTCGGCCAATTCGCCCAGCGTCACCACCCGGTCGCCATTGGTCTTGACCGGCAGGTTGTAGACATCGCGCGGTTCATCGAAACTGGACGGGATCTTGACGCTGAACTTGCCCTGCGCCGTCTCGATCTCGCCCGCCGCGATCAGCTGGTTGTTGTTCTGCACCACATTGATCAGTTCCAGCGCGGTGATGTTATAGGCCTCCAGCCGCAGCGGGTCGATCACCACCTCCAGCATTTCGTCGCGATTGCCCGCGATCCCGGCCTCCAGCACCGCATCCAGCGCTTCCAGATCGTCCTGCAGATCCTTGGCGATGCGCGCCATGGTGCGTTCGGGCACCGCGCCGGTCAGGTTGACGATGACGATGGGGAATTCGGAAAAGTTGATTTCCGTGATGCTGTACTGTTCGGCCCCTTCGGGAAAATCGCCCTGCGCGGTGTTCATCGCATCGCGCACATCGGCCATGATCGCGGTCTTGTCCCAGCCGAAATCGAACTCCAGCGCCACCCCGGCATAGTTTTCCGCCGCCGTGCTGGACATGGTTTTCAGCCCGTCCAGATCGGCCAGCTCGGTCTCCATCACCTTGACCAGCAGGCTTTCACTGTCCTCGGCCGAAATGCCCGGAAACTGCACCGACACGAACAGGGCCGGGATCTCGATATCGGGCTCGCCCTCTTTGGGCAGGCTCACATAGGCAAAGCCGCCGATGATCAGCGACAGTGCGATAAAGGCCAAGACCATCCGGGCCCGTTCAGAGGCCCAGGCGACGATGCCAGTCATTTCGCGGCCTCCCGATAGGTCGGTTTGACCCGGACACCCTCGGTGACAAAATCCTGCCCCACCACGATCACGTCGGCACTGTCCGACAGCCCGCTGACCCAGATGCCGTCCACGTCGTCGCGCAGCAGCTCGACGGGGCGGAACGCGACGATTTCATCCTCGCCGACGATGCGCACCCCAAGCTGGCCGTCATTGTTCAGCGTCAGCGCCGATTGCGGCAACCGGTGCGCCATCGCACCGTCCGCCGCGATGGCGATCTCGGCGGTCTGCCCGTCGCGAATCGTCAGGTCAGGATTCGGCACGCTGATTTCCACCTCGAATGTGCGGGTCGCGGAATCGGCCGAGCGGCTGATGAACATGACCTGCCCCTGCACCCGGCTGCCATTGGTCAACTCGGCTCCGGCCGGCGCGCCGATCCTGACCCGGTTCACGTCGGTCTCGGGCACGTATCCGACCAGCTTGATCGGATCCAGTTGAATGATCGTGGCGCACAGGCTGCCCGGCTGCATCAGGCTGCCCAGTTCGGCGGTATCGGATTCCAGCAAACCTTCGAACGGAGCGCGGATTTCCAGTCGCTCGATCTCGCGGCTGGCGGCGGCAACGGCGGCTGCGGCCGCCTCGATGCCGGATTTCGAGGTTTCAAGCCCCGATGTCGCGGTGGCGATCCCGGCTTCGGCAGAGCGCATCGCCGCCTGGGCCGAGGCCAGCCGCGTATCCGACGCATAACCGCCTTCGGACAACTTTTGCGCCGCGTTGAAATTGATCTTGGCCTCGGCCAACAGCGCCTGCGCCTCGGCCAGCCGTGCCTTGGTTTCAGGCACCCGGCTCTTGGCCTCGCTCAGCCGCGCCTGCGCCTCGGCCAACGCCGATTCGCGTGTGCCCGGATCCAGCTTGCACAGCAGATCCCCGGTCTGCACATATGTGCCCTTGCGCAGCGGCTCGGAAATCACGTTGGCCGAGGTCTCGGCCCGGACTTCGACCTGGCGCAGCGCCTTGGTCTGGCCGCGCAGGATCACCGCGCTGTCGATCTGCTGCGCTTGGCTGCGCAGCACCACAACACCGATCGCCGGCGCGGCGCTGGTGGCCGCCGCGTCCCCGGTATCGGTCTGTTCCAGCGGTTCGGCACCGGCATCCCCGCGTGCAAAACTGAACAGTGCCTCTCGCTGGAATACGATACCATACAGCGCAAGCATTACCAGAATTGCGGTAAGAACGGGGATCAATCGCATCAAGGCCTCTTAAATCTTAAAATCGTCGCATTTCTGAAGGTCGGGTCCCAACAACGGTCGTACCGGGACCGAACACGTGCCGCATATATGCAGTTTTCGACCCGGCTCCATACTGAACCAACCAGTTCAGTTTATTTTTTTTCAGGCCCCGGTGCAAGCGCACAGGCAAATGCCTGGGGTCGGCCACTTGGCTTGCCCGAACTTGCACGGTAAGAGGGGGCAAATCGACCCGCGCCCTGTATTCCGGGGCCGCAGTCGCGAATGGCCAGATCTCGGGAGCAGTACGGATGAGCGACACAGACAGTTTCATCGACGAAGTGACCGAAGAGGTCCGTCGCGACCGGCTGTTCCTGATGTTCAGGCGCTATGGATGGATCGCCGTCGTGCTGATCGTTCTGATCGTCGGCGGCGCGTCCTACAACGAATACCGCAAGGCCCAGGCCAGGGCCGAAGCGGAGCAGCTGGGCGACAGCATCATCGCCGCTCTGGCGTCCAACCGGGCAGAGGCGCGCGCGGTGGCCCTGCAAGAGGTCACGGCGCAGACGCCCGGCGGTGAGGCCTTGCTGCGCTTCATGACCGCCGCCAGCCAGGCCGAGGCGGGCCAAACCGAGGCCGCCGTCAGCGAATTGAATGCCATTGCCACCTCCGATGGCGACCTGCCGGAAATCTATCGTCAGATCGCCAGCTTCAAGGCGCTGACATTGCAGGCCGGCATCCTGTCGCCCGACGAGCGGCGTTTGCAGTTCGAAGCGCTGGCCCAGCCCGGCGCGCCGCTGCATCTGCTGGCGCAAGAGCAATTGGCCCTGATCGACATCGAACAGGGCAATGTCGATGCGGCGCTGGAGCGGCTGCAGGCGATCCTGCAAGACGCCGAAAGCAGCGCGGACTTGCAACAGCGGGTCTCTCAGGTGATTGTGGCGCTCGGCGGCACCCCCGAACCGACCCCGCGCTCGCAGGGATAAGCGACCGGCCCGCAGTGGCAGGAACAGACCGGCAGGAACAGGAAGACAGGCAGACACTCATGATGGCAGCGTTTCATTCCTCGCGCATGGGGCTGGCCCTGCTGGCCGCCACCGCCCTGTTTCTGAGCGCCTGCGCCGAGAAAGAGGTCATTCTTCCCGGCCCGCGAGAAGACATCCGACCGCTGCTCGCAGATGCCCCGGCCACGGCGCGGACCGTCACAAACAGCAGCCGCGCGATCCGCCTGCCCGCGCAAAGCGCCAATGCGGCATGGGCACAACCGTTTGGCACCCAGGCCTACCGCACCGCCCATCCGGCCCTGCGCGCCGCGCCGCAGCGGGTCTGGTCCGCCTCCATCGGATCCGGCAACAGCCGCCGCCAGCGCATCACCGCCTCGCCGGTGGTGGCGGGCGGGCTGATCTATACGCTGGACAGCGGCGCGCGGGTTTCGGCCGTCGCGCCGGGCGGCGGCCTGGTCTGGAGCACCGACCTGACCCCGGCAACCGACCGCGAGGGACAGGCCACCGGCGGCGGCATGTCCTATGACAACGGCACCCTCTATGTTTCGTCCGGATTCGGCCTGATTACGGCGCTGGACGCCAGAACCGGGGGCAAGCGCTGGTCGCAAAAGCTGGATTCCACCGGCAGCGGTGCGCCGACCGTGCGCGACGGGCTGGTGTATCTGGTGGCCGGAGACAACATCGGCTGGGCCCTGCGCACCGACAATGGCCGCATCGCCTGGCAGATCGAGGCCACGCCCAGCATTACCAACGTATTGGGCGCGCCGGCTCCGATCGTGGTCAACGATTACGTGGTGTTCTCCTATGGCTCCGGCGATGTCGTCGGTGCGTTCCGGCGTGGCGGGCTGCGGCGCTGGACCGCAACGGTGGCCGGACAGCGCGTAGGTCGCGCCATCGCGCGTATCGGCGACGTCACCGGCGGGCCCGTGGCGGTTGGGGACCGCATCTATGTCGGCAACCATTCGGGCCGCATCGCCGCCTTTGACGCCGACAGCGGCGAGCGGCTCTGGACCGCCCGCGAAGGCGCGCTCAGCCCGGTCTGGCCCGCGGGCGACAGCATCTTCTCGGTCACCGACCGCAACAAGCTGGTGCGCATCGACACCCGCGACGGCGCGGTGATCTGGGCGGTGGATCTGCCCAACTTTATCAAGGACAAGCCGCGCAGACGCGCCGCGGTCTATGCCAATTATGGCCCGATCCTGGCCGGTGGCCGCGTCATTGTCGCCTCCAGCGATGGCCAGCTGCGGTTCTTCGCGCCGGAAAATGGGGCACTGACCGCAAGCGTTGCGATTCCCGGTGGCGCCTCCAGTTCGCCGGTGGTGGCCGGTCAGACGCTGTATGTCATGGGCGGCGATGGTGAACTGCACGCTTTCCGTTGACGCGCGAATGCGCTACATGGCGCATCTGATCCGGATCGAAAGCTGCCAGAATGTCCTTCACGCTCGCCATCGTGGGACGCCCCAACGTGGGCAAGTCCACATTGTTCAATCGCCTCGTCGGCAAACGCCTGGCGCTGGTCGACGACACCCCCGGTGTCACCCGTGACTTGCGCGAAGGCGCGGCGCGTCTGGCCGATCTGCGGTTCACCGTGATCGATACCGCCGGGCTGGAGGACGCCACCGACGACAGCCTGCAGGGCCGGATGCGGCGTCTGACGGAACGCGCCGTGGATATGGCCGATGTCTGCCTGTTCATGCTCGACGCCCGCGCCGGGGTTACTGCCAACGATCAGATGTTCGCCGAAATCCTGCGCAAGCGCAGCGCTCATGTGATTCTGGCCGCCAACAAGGCCGAAGGATCCGCCGCCGATGCCGGTGTGCTCGAAGCCTATGGCCTGGGGCTGGGCGAACCGATCCGCATGTCGGCGGAACATAACGAAGGCCTGAACGACCTTTATACCCAGCTGATGCCGCTGGCCGACCAGTTCGAACTGCGCGCCCAGACCGACGCCCCGGACACCGACGTCGATCTGGACGAAGACGACGATCAGGAACCCTCGCACGTGCCAACCAGCGCCAAACCGCTGCAGGTTGCGGTCGTGGGCCGCCCCAACGCGGGCAAATCCACCCTGATCAACCGTATCCTTGGCGAAGAGCGGCTGCTGACCGGTCCCGAGGCGGGAATCACCCGTGATTCGATCTCGTTGCAGATCGACTGGGCCGGGCCGGACGGGGTCGGTGTGCCGATGCGCATCTTTGACACCGCCGGGATGCGCCGCAAGGCCAAGGTGCAGGAGAAACTGGAAAAGCTCTCGGTTGGTGACGGGTTGCGCGCGGTCAAGTTCGCCGAGGTGGTGGTGGTGCTGCTGGACGCGGCGATTCCGTTTGAACAACAGGATCTGCGCATCGCCGATCTGGCCGAACGCGAAGGCCGCGCCGTGGTCATCGCCGTGAACAAATGGGATATCGAAGAGGACAAGCAGGAAAAGCTGCGCGATCTGCGCGAATCGTTCGAACGCCTGTTGCCGCAGCTGCGCGGCGCGCCTCTGGTCACCGTCAGCGCCAAGACGGGCAGGGGGCTGGACCGCCTGCACACGGCCATCATGCGCGCGCACGAAGTCTGGAACCGCCGGGTGCCCACCGCCGCGCTGAACCGCTGGCTGACCGGGATGCTGGAACAGCACCCGCCCCCTGCGCCGCAGGGCAAGCGGATCAAGCTGCGCTATATGACCCAGGCCAAGACCCGCCCGCCGGGTTTCGTGGTGATGTGCAGCCACCCGGACAAGATGCCTGCCAGCTATACGCGCTATCTGGTCAACGGGTTGCGCACCGATTTCGACATGCCCGGCACCCCGATCCGCCTGTATCTGCGCAGTCAGAACGACGCCAACCCCTATAAGGGGCGTAAAAAGGCCGGCCCCAGCAAGCTGCGCAAGCACACCGACGGGCGACGCACCGACCGATAGCCAACACCAGACCGAGAGCCACGAAAGGACCACAGAGATGGACATGCAGACGACTCTTCGTGAGTTCATCACCCTGTTTGTGGTCATCGACCCGATCGGCTCGATCCCGGTGTTCCTGTTTGCTGCCGCAGGCGTGTCGCCGCATATGCACCGCGCCTTTGCGGTGCGCGCCATCGTGGTCGCCGCCGCGGTTCTGATGGTGTTTCTGGTCGGTGGCCAGTTCCTGCTCGAAGCCCTGGGGCTGCGGCTGGGCACGTTCCAGATCGCGGGCGGCATCGTGTTGTTCCTGTTTGCCCTCAACATGATCTTTGGCGAATCCAAACCGGCCTCCGAAATCGAAGAGGCGGGGTCCGAGGATCTCTCCGGCGCGGTTTTCCCGCTGGCGATCCCGTCGATCGCCTCGCCCGGTGCGATGCTGGCGGTGGTGATCCTGACCGACAATCACGGCAACTCGGTCGCCGAACAGGCGGTGACGGCGGTGCTGCTCTTGGCGGTGCTGGGCATCACCTTGCTGGCGCTGCTGTTGGCCGGAGGGATCCAGCGCGTGATCGGCGCGACCGGGGCCAGCGTCGTCAGCCGGGTGATGGGCATGGTGCTGGCCACGGTTGCGGTCGATGCGGTTCTGGTCGGGTTGGAAATGATGGGCGTTCTGCAACTCAGCCCCGTTCCGGTCTGACCGGAGCCCGCCTGATCCAACCCGGACCCGCCTGATTTGAATCCGCATCCCGGCGCTATCGCCATGGGTGTTCGGCTTCATTGCCGGATACGTCGATCCGTGCTATTTTTCACGGCATTTCATAAGGGCATTTTACATGAAACGGATCGCTGTATTCTGCGATGGCACCTGGAATTCTCCTGATGCGCGGGACCGCACCCATGTGGTCGCGCTGTACAATGCGGTCGATCAACAGGCCGGGGTTCAGATCGCGCATTACTTTCCGGGGGTCGGTGTGGCGCGCAACACCGGCGGTTTTTTCGCCAACGCGTTCAACCGGATCGGGGGCGGTGCTTTTGGCTGGGGCCTGGATCACAACATCAAACAGGCCTACGCCTATATCTGCAAAACCTATGAACCCGGCGACGAAATCCTGATCTTCGGCTTTTCGCGTGGCGCCTATACCGCGCGTTCTCTGGCCGGGATGATCCGCAAATGCGGCATCCTGCAGGACTACACCGGTCCTGCGCTCGGGGATGCGTTCAAACTCTACAAAAGCTCCGGGGCCGACAACCACCCCGACGCGCCGCAGGTTCAGGCCGCGCGCAAAAAGATGTCTCCGCGTTTCGCCACCTCAAAGGCCGAACAGGCTGCCCGCAACGACAACAGCGCTCTGGTGCGGATTTCATATCTCGGGGTTTGGGATACGGTCGGCTCGCTTGGTATTCCGGCCCAGCTGCTGGGAGGCATTGCCCAACTCTGGAACCGCAAATATCAGTTTCACGATACCGATCTGTCCAGCATGGTGCAAAGTGCGCGCCAGGCCTTGGCGCTGGATGAACGCCGCGCCTTCTTTGCGCCCTCGCCTTGGGACAACCTGGATGACTCCGACGCCGGTCCCGGTCTGAACCGGGGCGACACCGGCCCGGAGCGCCCGTTTCAGCAACAGTGGTTCATTGGCGATCACGGCATCACCGGCGGCACCGGGGCCAGCGATTGCCTGTCGGCGATCACTCTGGACTGGATCGCCCAGGGCGCAAAACGCGCCGGTCTGACCCTGCGCTCTGACGTGGTGTTGCTGGATGCGGCACCTGATCCTTGCGACGATGTGCCGGTGCTGCGCGATCCATCGCCGATCTACGGCATCGCCCGCGATCTGCTGGTCTGGCGCGCGGGACCGCAGAAAAAGGCCGACCTGTCCTTTACCGTGCAACAGCGGCTGGATGCGGTGCCCGGCTATCGCCCCGAAAGCCTGAAGCGATTGTTTCCCGATCTGTTCTGACAGCGGCGGATTGCCGCCGGACGCAGATGGAACCGACAAACGATTGAAACCCGACCGGAATTTTGGCAGAATCCTTGCAAAGAGGCTCGTCATCGGATCCGGCGGGGTGCGCCGGTTCGGATTCAGGGGATGTTATGAACCTTCGCGAACACACCCGCCACTATTGCGGCAAGGACAACCGCCGCGCCGCGCTCAGCTTCCTTGGCACATTTGCGGTCTATTTCACCTCGCTCTGGCTGGCGATCACCCAATCGGGCAACTGGCCGGTGATGGTCCCCGCCATGGTCGTGCACGCGTTTTCCGCCGTGCGGCTTTACGTGCTGCAACATGACACCGGGCACCATTCGCTGTTTGAAACCCGTACCCAGAACGAACTGGCGGGCCATGCCCTGTCGCCCTTTACCTTTGCCCCGTTCGAGGTGATGAAACAGAACCACAACCTGCACCATGCGGGGGTGGGCAATCTGGAACATCGCGATACCGGCGAGATCCACACCATGACCCTGCGCGAATGGAACGCCGCCGGGTTCTGGAAACGGCTGCAATACCGGCTGTATCGCAACCCGTTCATCCTGGTGCCGCTGGGGGCGCTGTTCACCTATTTCATCCGCTACCGCTGGCCCAAGAACACCCTGCGCTTTGGCTGGAAGGGCGTCGTGCTGCACAATATCTCGGTGCTGGCCTGGGTCGGGCTGATCTATGCGCTGTCTGGCTGGCAGGGTCTTGGCATCTATTTCATCGCCTCGATGCTGGGCGGCATGCTGGGCGTGTTCCTGGTCTACCTGCAACACAATTTCGAAGACACCTACTGGGACCGCCGCCCGGATCTCGACCCGCAACTGGCCGCGCTTCAGGGCAGCTCGTGTCTGGATTTCGGTTGGTGGTTCGATACTGCGGTGGCCTGCATCACCCTGCACGACATCCACCACCTGAACGCGCGTATCCCGTCCTATCGGTTGCGCGCCTGCCACTACAGCCTGCCCGAGGACTGCGCGCCGCGCCGGATCAAATTCCCCGAGGCCGTGGCCGCGCTGAACCTGAAACTCTGGGACGAAGACGCTAACCGTCTGGTGCCGTTCCCCAAATCCGCGCGGCGCGCTGGCCAAACCGCCACCGCGCGCTAGGGCGCTTCGCGTTTTTCCCGAAACTCACGCATCGCGTAGCGCGCTAAAATCTCTGATTTCAGGCCGCGTTGGCTGAGACAGGTTAGACGCAAAGCGCCATATGCCGCCTCGATCAGGCCAGCCGACCGTCCGCGGTCAGCGTCAGTCGCCCGCCCAGATAGGGCGCCAGAACCTCGGGCAGGGTCACCGAGCCGTCGGCCTGCTGGCCGTTTTCCAGCACCGCGATCAGGCACCGCCCCACCGCCAGCCCGGACCCGTTCAGCGTATGCACAAACGCCGGCTTGCCACCGCCTTCGGGACGGAACCGGGCGTTCATCCGCCGGGCCTGAAAATCGCCGGTGGTCGAGACGCTGGAAATCTCGCGATAGGCATCCTGCCCCGGCAACCAGGCTTCGATGTCATAGGTCCGCCGCGCCCCGAACCCCATGTCGCCGGTGCACAGGATCACCGTGCGGTACGGCACGCCCAACTGTTCCAGCAATCCTTCCGCACAGCGCAACATGCGCTTTTGCTCGGCGTCGCTGTCGTCGGGATGCGTCACCGACACCATCTCGACCTTCTCGAACTGGTGCTGACGCAACATCCCCGAGGTATCCTTGCCCGCGCTGCCCGCCTCGCTGCGAAAACACAGCGTATGCGCCGTCATCCGGATCGGCAGCGCGCCCGCCTCCAGAATATCGCCCGCCACCGAATAGGTCAGCGGCACCTCGGAGGTGGGCACCAGCCACCAGCCATTGGTAGTCTGATAGCTGTCCTCGCCGAACTTGGGCAGTTTATCGGTGCCATACATCGCCTCGTCGCGCACCAGAACCGGCGTCTGAACCTCGGTCAGCCCGTTCTTGTCCACATGGGTGTCGATCATGAACTGCGCCAGCGCGCGGTGAATGCGTGCCACGGCGCCGCGCAGTACCACAAACCGGCTGCCGCTGATCTTGGCGGCGATCTCGAAATCCATCGCACCGGCGACACCGCCGATCTCGAAATGCTCTTTCGGGGTGAAATCGAACGCGCGCGGCGAGCCCCAGCGGTTGACCTCGACGTTTTCGGTCTCATCCGCCCCCTCCGGCACATCCTCGGCCGGCAGGTTGGCGATGCGTGCCAGCATGTCGCTCAGCTGTGCGTCCAGGTCCTTGGCCTCGGCGGCCAGTGCGGCTACCTCGGCCTTTTTCTCGGCCACCAGCGCGCGCAGCCGCTCGAATTCGGCCTCATCGCCGCGCGCCTTGGCCGCGCCGACCTCTTTGGAGGCCTTGTTCTGCTCGGCCTGCGCCGTCTCGCTGGCCTGAATCCTGGCCCGCCGCTCGCCGTCCAGCGCCAGCAAGCTATCCGACACCGGTTCATCGCCGCGCCGCGCCAGGGCGGCATCAAAGGCGTGCGGATTGTCGCGGATGGTACGAATGTCATGCATGGGCTCGGTCCTCGGCACTGAGTCGGTTTTGTCGCCTTATGCCTCAACAATCCCGGCAACGGTAGAGTCCCCTTTCAACCGCCCCGATCGAAATGCCCAGCCCGTGGGAACCACGGGCAGCCCCCGTCCGGCACTCGGGTGGGGACCGCCCTCACCACGTAGACGGGTCGTCGGGATCGAACCCGATCTCCTTCTGCCACGCGCGCCAAGCTAAATATGCACTGTGCCAACTATCCATTGCGGGGAAATTCAGTTCACTGCGAATTCTTTCCCGAAGCTCGCCCGGCTCCAGGTCCATTTCTACTGTGGTCTCCCAAACATGAAGGTCGGACCACGAAGCCTCGATCACTGAACTATCGAGGAATACAGGTCTTTCTTTCAGGCCTATGATGATTGGCATCGTCAACCGTGTTTCGCTGAATGCCGCGCCGCGCAAGCGTGCATTTAATAGTTGTTTTTCTTCACCCGGCTTGAAGTCAAAACGGACCTTCCAAAATCTGGCTCCTTCAAGGCGCGTTTTGCGCATATCGGCAGGTTGTAAGTCACATTCATACAGAAGCGCATTTCGAAGTTTTGTTTTTCGCAGAATCGTTCCGATCAAATGGCTCTTGTGCAGTAGCGCCCCATCAAAACATAATCCCGATAAATCGAACCCCGCCAGATTCGCCCCCCGCAAGTCGATCACCACCTTATCGGTCTCCACGCCCGGGATCATTTTCATCCGCCCGATGGTCTGCGCCGCCGCCTCCATATCGGCGCGGGGGTGTTCCTCGTTGTCTGGTGTGATCCCTTTGGACAGATGCCGCAGGTAGACGCAGAGCAGGCGGGCAATTCTGGGGGCTTCTGACGGGCGTTCCTCGGCCAGCCCCTCCAGCCGGTCGATGGCGGCGACGCGGCGCACTATGTCGTCCTCGATGAAATCCCGCTCGGTCGCGTCCTGCAACCGGTTCTTGCGCTTGATCTCGCGGCGCGCATGCAGATCGTCCGCCGCCGCCTTCAGCTTGTCATTGAACAGCGCCTGTTCCGCCACATCTGCCTGTTTCTGGGCGACCACGGCGCGCCAGATCAGAAACGGAATGCCGGCAATCGCAGCCAGAACAAGCCCCGCGTTGCGCAGGGCTACTGCGTCGGGGTCATCGCTCCATGACGCTTTGACAAACTCGATCACGGTGCCGATCAAGAGCAAAAGGAATAGCGCCGACGCAGTGGTTGCGACCAACCCGCCCAGCCATCGCGCATTGGAAAAATCCGGTTTGTGACGCAGGCCCAGCCAGTCGAGCAAATCGGGTTTGTCGTGTTTCAACAGGATCTCCGCCCTTGACCAATCCCTCACACAATGCAGCGCAATCGGGGCACTGCCAAGCGGCGCACGGGCCGCACGCGGGTATGAAGGCGGTATGTACAGGGTATGTACGCCCGTCATACGCCGCTTTTGCGCATCGCCCCGCCTTGCAAAGCCCCGGTTCTGCGCATAGGTATCGCCGAAATCGCGGGCAGGGGTCCGCAGTTCAGACAAAAGGAACATCCCATGGACGTTGGCGCGCTCGGCCAGTTTCTCCCGCTCATCCTGATCTTCGCGATCATGTACTTCCTGCTGATCCGCCCGCAGCAGAAAAAGGTCAAACAGCATCAGGCCATGGTCGAGGCCCTGCGCCGTGGCGATCAGGTGATCACCCAGGGTGGCATCATCGGCAAGGTGGTCAAGGTCAAGGATGACAACGAAGTCGAGGTCGAAGTGGCCGATGGCATCAAGGTGCGCGTGGTCAAGTCGACCATCGCCACCGTCCTCAGCAAAACCGAACCGGCCACCTGACCCACCTTTCAACCCACTGACAAGGCTGGGAAATGCTGCAATTCGAACTCTGGAAGAAGGTGCTGATCTGGCTGACCTGCGCGGTCGGGCTGTGGCTGGCGCTGCCAAACGCGTTCTACTCTCGGGTCGAGCAGCATAACGATGCGCTCGCCGCAATCGAGGTCGGCGGCGAGACCCCGGCCCTGGCCGAACAGGTTGCCGAATGGCCCAACTGGATGCCTTCGGCGCTGGTCAACCTGGGGCTGGATCTGCGCGGCGGCGCGCATCTGCTGGCCGAGGTCGAGGTCGCGGATGTCTATGCCAGCCGGATGGAGGCCATGTGGCCGGAAATCCGCGACGCATTGCGCCCCGAGCGTGCCGAGATTGGCACAATCCGTCTGCAACCCTCCGATCCGCAAGAGATTCATGTCAGGATCAGCCAACCCGAGGGCATGGCCCGCGCATTGCAAGTGGTGCGCGATCTGGCGCGTCCGATCCAGACCCTGACCGGCGTCGGCTCGACCGATATCGAAGTGCGCGGTGAGGGCGACACGCTGATTGTCAGCCTGTCCGAAGCCGAGAAACTGGCCAGCGACGATCGCACCGTGAGCCAGTCGCTGGAAATCATCCGCCGCCGTATCGACGAGGTCGGCACCCGCGAACCGACGATCCAACGTCAGGGCAAGGACCGCATTCTGATCCAGGTGCCCGGCATCGGCAGCGCCTCGGAACTCAAAGAGATCATCGGCACCACCGCACAGCTCACCTTTAACCCTGTGGTCGGGCGCGGCTCCGATGCCAATGCCAACCCCGGTGTCGGCAATAAACTGGTGCCCGCGCTGGAAGATGAAGGCGTCTATTACACGCTGGAATCCGCCCCTGTCGTGACGGGCGAAGAACTGGTCGATGCCCAACCCGCATTCGACCAGAACGGCCGTCCGGCGGTGAATTTCCGCTTTAACACCTCTGGCGCGCGCAAATTCGGCGACTATACGGCCGAAAACATTGGCAGCCCCTTTGCCATCGTGCTGGATGACGAGGTGATCAGCGCCCCGGTGATCCAAAGCCACATTCCCGGCGGCTCGGGCATTATCACCGGTAATTTCACCGTCGAGGAAAGCACCAACCTGGCGGTTCTGCTGCGTGCCGGTGCGCTGCCTGCCCGGCTGGAATTCCTGGAAGAGCGCACCATCGGCCCGGAGCTGGGGCAGGATAGCATCGAGGCCGGGCGCATTGCCACGATGGTCGCCTTCGTCGCGGTTCTGGTCTTTATGGCGCTCAGTTATGGGCTGTTCGGCATCTTTGCCAATATCGCCCTGATCCTGAATGTCGCGTTGATCTTTGGCCTGCTGTCGCTGATCGGCGCCACGCTGACCTTGCCGGGCATTGCCGGGATCGTTCTGACGGTGGGGATGGCGGTTGATGCCAACGTGCTGGTGTTCGAGCGGATCCGCGAAGAGCTGAAAACCTCGCGCGGGCCGGCACGGGCTATCGAACTGGGGTATGAAAAGGCGCTGAGCGCTATTCTGGACGCCAATATCACCACCTTCATCACCGCGGTCATCCTGTTTGCCATCGGCTCCGGGCCTGTGCGCGGGTTTGCCATCACCCTGGGGCTGGGGATTCTGACCTCGGTCTTCACGGCGATCTATGTCACGCGGTTGATCATTGTCATGTGGTACGACCGCCGCCGCCCCAAAACCATCGAGGTCTGATATGCGACTGAAACTTGTCCGGCAAAACACCTCGGTCGACTTCTTCAAGAACTGGAAACGATGGTTGGGCCTTTCGACCTTCCTGATGCTGTTGGCATTTGGCTCGTTCATGGTTCGCGGGCTGAATTATGGTATAGATTTCCGTGGCGGCACGACGATCCGCACGGAAAGCGTACAGCCGATCGATGTGGGTGCCTATCGGGCGGCCTTGGCGCAGCTGGAACTGGGCGATGTGGTGATCAGCGAGGTTTTCGATCCGGCCTTTGGCGATGATCAGAACGTCGCGATGATCCGCATTCAGGCGCAGGCCGATGAAGAGGCTGTGACCGCCGACAAGATCGCGTTGGTCGAGGCTGCATTGAAGGCCGTGGCACCGGAAATCAAATTTGTCTCGGTCGAATCTGTGGGGCCAAAAGTGTCGGGCGAGCTGATTCAGACGGCAGTGCTGGCCGTGGTGTTGGCGATTGCGGCGGTGCTGGTCTATATCTGGCTGCGGTTCGAATGGCAGTTCGCGCTGGCCGCGGTCGTGGCGCTGGTGCATGACGTGATCCTGACCATTGGCATCTTTTCCGAACTTCAGATCAAGTTTGACCTCGCCATCATTGCGGCCTTGCTCACCATCGTCGGCTATTCCCTTAACGATACCGTGGTCGTTTTCGACCGGGTGCGGGAAAACCTGCGCAAATACAAGAAAAAGTCGCTGCCCGAGGTGTTGAACCTGTCGATCAACGAAACCCTCAGCCGAACGTTCATGACGTCGTTCACGACCTTGCTGGCGTTGATTTCGTTGTTTGTGCTGGGTGGGGATGTGATCCGGGGCTTTGTCTTTGCGATGATCTGGGGCGTGATCGTGGGCACCTATTCATCGATCTTCGTGGCCTCCAGCATCCTGCTGTATCTGGGTGTCAAACGCGATTGGTCCAAGCCCAGCAATACGTCGGGCAATCAGTTCGCGAACGTGGATGCCTGACGTCCTGTCCGAGGCACTGGCGCTGCCGGGTCTGGGATGGATGTTGCTGACGGTGATCGTGGCCGGGTTGGTGCGCGGATTTTCCGGGTTCGGCAGTGCCATGATCATCATGCCGGTGGCCAGTACGGTATTCAGCCCGGTGGGCGCGATCATCTTTCTGACAACGGTCGAGCTGTTCGGCCCTCTGCCTAACCTGCGCTCGGCGCTGCACAACGGTACCCGCCCGGATGTGGCGCGGCTGGCACTGGGGGCGGTGTTTGCAATGCCGCTTGGAGTGTTTGCCCTTGCGCATATGTCGCCACAAATTTTCAGCTGGGCGGTCTCGGTCGTGGTGCTGGGCCTTTTGGTGGTGCTGATGCTGGGCTGGCGCTATCATGGCAGCCTGACGCCCCCGATGGTTCTTGGAACCGGTGCGTTGGGTGGGTTTCTCAGCGGATCCATCGGTGTCGCGGGGCCACCGGTCATCATGCTTTATATGGCAAGCACATTACCGATTTCTGCGATTCGGGCCAACTTTCTGTTGTATCTTCTGATGATCGACGGGCTGATGCTGGGCCTGTTCTGGGTCCTTGGGTTGTTTCAGCTTGAGCCAGCCATTGCGGGGCTTGTGCTGACCGTGCCATATATGATGGCCAACCGAATGGGCGCGGCCCTGTTCAATCCGCAATCCGAGCGGGTGTTTCGCGCCGTAGCCTATTCGATCATTGCCGCCTCGGCCCTGTTGGGTCTGCCAGTGTGGAGTTGAAGGAACCAACGGGATGCGTCTGACCGAAATCACCTATTCCGATGCAACCCCGGTCGAAGGCTACGGACCGGGGTTCTTCCGCATCGGCGGACAGATCCACAAAGGCGCGGTGTTGACCGGCCCAAGTGGAACCAAACCCTGGGGCGGCTATCAGGACAGCGCCGCATTGGTGGCGCTGGCGGGTCGGGTGGATGTCCTGTTTGTCGGCACAGGGGCCGAGATCGCCCATATCCCCAAGACATTGCGCGCTGAGATCGAAGACGCGGGCATGGGGGTGGAAGTCATGAATTCGCCTTCGGCATGCCGCACCTACAACGTGCTTCTGTCCGAGGGCCGCCGCGTCGCATTGGCGTTGTTGCCGGTTTAGGTTGCTTTGATCTTTTTCGCCGCCCGGCAATCGGATATGCGAGCCGCATGACCCTGACTGTCACAGATTTGTCCATCGCACGGGGCGGCATTCCGGTGTTGCAGGGGCTGGGCTTTGATCTGCGCCCAGGCACGGCGCTGGTGGTGCGTGGCCCCAATGGCATTGGCAAGACAACGCTGCTGCGCACGCTGGCGGGGCTGCAGCCACCGCTGTCCGGGCACATCACGGGGGCCGAGGACACCATCGCCTATGCCGGTCATTCCGATGGTATCAAGCCAACGCTGACCGTAACCGAAAACCTGACGTTCTGGGCCAGTGTGTTCGGCACTGCGGAAATCCGACCGGCACTGGAGGCGTTCGAGCTGAACGATCTGGCGACGCGCCACGCAGGCAACCTGTCGGCGGGGCAAAAACGGCGTCTGGGGCTGTCGCGCCTGCTGGTTACCGGGCGGCCGATCTGGGTGCTGGATGAACCCACCGTGTCGTTGGATGTCTCCGCGGTCGCCATGTTCGCCACTGCGGTGCGTGCGCACCTCAGCCAAGGTGGCTGCGCGCTGATTGCCACCCATATCGACCTGGGATTGGATGCCGCCGTGCTGGATGTGGGTCCGTTTCGCGCCAAACCCCGCCCGGTCACGGATTTCGACGGAGATTTCCTGTGATTGCCTTGCTGCTGCGCGATCTGAAGCTGGCCTTTCGCGCTGGCGGCGGTTTTGGCCTTGGCCTGGCGTTTTTTCTGATCGTTACCGTCATGGTCCCGTTCAGCGTCGGGCCGCAATCGGCTCTGCTGTCCACCATTGCGCCCGGTGTGCTGTGGCTGGGCGCGCTGCTGGCCTGCCTGCTGTCTCTGGATCGTCTGCTGGCGCTGGATTGGGAGGACGGCTCGCTGGATCTGCTGGCCACCGCGCCGCTGCCGCTGGAGGCGGTCGTCACGATCAAGGCGCTGGCGCATTGGATCACAACGGGGTTGCCGCTTGTTCTGGCCGCGCCGGTGCTGGGCGTGTTGCTGAACCTTCCGGTCGCCGGATTTTCCTGGCTGGTGGTTTCACTGCTGGTTGGCACCCCGGCACTGTCGGTGATCGGCACTTTTGGTGCCGCGCTGACGGTGGGGCTGAAACGTGGCGGGTTGTTGTTGTCCCTTTTGGTCTTGCCGCTTTATGTCCCCACGCTGATCTTTGGCGCCGAGGCCGCGCGGCGCGGCGCTGTCGGCATGGATACCGGGACACCGATGTTGATGCTGGCCGGGATCACCGCCGCAACAGTAGCTCTTTTACCCTTTGCCAGCGCCGCAGTGCTGCGGGTCAATCTGCGTTGACCTTTGTCAATTGAGATAGCCCCCGACTCGGACTAGATAGGCCGCATGACATTCTCCACCAAAGCCAACGCCCTCTGGGAATATGCCAATCCAAAGAAGTTCCTGGCAACCACGGAACGGGTGCTGCCGTTTTTCTGGGCCTCCGCCGCTGCCTGTCTGGCAGTGGGGCTGATCTGGGGCTTCTTCTTTACCCCGGATGATTATCGGCAGGGGGCGACCGTCAAGATCATCTATCTGCATGTGCCCGCGGCGTTACTGGCGATCAATGCCTGGTTTATGATGCTGCTGACCTCGCTGATCTGGCTGATCCGCCGCCATCATGTCAGCGCGCTGGCGGCGCGGGCTGCGGCCCCTGTGGGCGTGGTGATGACGCTGATCGCACTGGCGACCGGGGCCATCTGGGGGCAGCCGATGTGGGGTACATGGTGGGCCTGGGATCCGCGTCTGACCTCGTTTCTGATCCTGTTTCTGTTCTATCTCGGCTACATCGCGCTGTGGGAAGCGATTGAAAACCCCGACACGGCTGCCGATCTGACGTCGGTCCTGTGTCTGGTCGGCTCGGTTTTTGCCATCCTGTCGCGCTATGCGGTGAATTTCTGGAACCAGGGGCTGCATCAGGGCGCATCGGTGATGCGGATCGAGGCGGTCACCGGTGGCGATACACAGGAAAAGGTCAGCAACGTGTTCTTTTACCCCTTGCTTGTTTGCATTGTGGGTTTTGTCCTTCTGTTCGTGGCGTTGGTGTTGTATCGCACCGGCACCGAGATCCGGGCAAGACGGATCCGGGCCTTGTTGGCACGCGAAAGGGTAGGGGCATGATGCCGGAGCTCGGGAAATACGCCGACACGGTGCTGTCGGCCTATGTTGCTTCCATCGCGCTGCTGGGGCTGCTGGTTGTGGTCAGCCTGTGGCGCGGACGCCGGGTGCGGGCCGAAATGAAGGAAATTGAAGAGAGAGCGGCACGCAATGGCTAGGTTTTCACCCTTGATGATCGCACCTCCGATCATCTTTGCCGCATTTGTAGTTTTGGCGGGGGTGGGCATGTTCCGTCCCGACAAGGATACTTTGCCCTCGCAATTCATCGGCCAGCTCGCGCCGCCGCTGCCGGAAGCGGCCCTTGCAGGTTATCCCGGTATCGACTCAGAGGATTTGACAAGCGGCGAAGTCACGGTGATCAATTATTGGGCCAGCTGGTGTCCCCCCTGCCGGGCCGAGCATCCCAACCTTTTGCGGCTGCGCGAGCAGGGTATTCGCCTTTACGGTGTCAATTTCAAGGACAAGGAAAGTCAGGCTCGCGCCTATTTGGCAGACGAAGGCAATCCATTCCTCGGAATCGGTTTCGACCCCAATGGCCGCAACTCGATCGATTGGGGCGTGACCGCGCCGCCAGAGACTTTTATCATCGCTGGAGACGGGACCGTGTTGTACAAGTTCGTCGGTCCGTTGGTGGGCAGTGATTTTGAGCAGAGGTTCATGCCGCAACTGGAAAAGGCGCTTGCCGACCACGAGCGGGATTGATCCGCAAACAGAACCATCGAATCGATCTTTCATGCTGCCTAATCTTCGGAAGTCATTCGAGGACGACCGCTCTCTCTCCCTAATCCGTAGCGTGCAAGGGGCGAAGGCGCCTGCACTCGAATTCATTTGTGGAGCGGCGGACCCAATCGGTCGCGGCACTCGCCTTGGCCCGGTCGGCGCGCGTTGACGCGATGCCAATGCCGAAGGTCAGCTAAGAGCATTGCGTCTGCGAATTGATGCAGGCACTTGGCGCAACGCAAAGCCGGATGTTCCGGCACATGCGAGTTCTCAGGCACGCCGGTCTGGTGACCGATCGGCGCTATGCGCAATGGATGCGTTCTCCGCGCCCCCCTGAGATTGCGCGCGAGATCGCCGCGGTGCTCAATGCGGCATTGGCACTCACGGCAGAACAGGAAAGCGAAGTCGCATGACAACCGAAGCCCATGATTCGCACATACGGCCGGGTGCGTTCGACTGTCTCCGGTCTCGGGCGTTATCGCAGCAGGCGTGTTTTGGTGGCTGTGATACGGCCAGTTGATCCCGTTCTCGGAATGGGTAACGTCGCTCATTCCAGTGGCGCACGACAGTCACACCGGCAATGCCATTGCCTTTTTTGCCTATGACGTTCCGAAGGTGCTGATGTTGCTGACGCCGATCGTCTTCGTTTCGGCGGGCGTTCCTTCGGGTGCGAGCTTCTCATTTCTGATCGCCGGTCCGATGGTCGGACCGGTCGGCCTGGGCCTGTTGTTCGGGCTTGCCGGTTGGAGGAGTGCCGCGATCTGCCTCGTTTCGGTTTTTCCATTGCGATCTTCATCGCAGTCGTGGCCACCGGGTTGGCGGGGTCGACCTTGCCGCAATCGGACTTCGCTGGTGTGGTGGACCTTTCCGGTTCTGACGTCAGGCCGGAACCGCTGCGCGCACTGCCGCCGACCTTCTGGTCTGCACATAGAGGCGGAGAAAGGGGGCGTTCTGCCGTTTTTGAGTCCGGCACTGGCGATGATCTGGGCAAACGAAGCCGTGATCTCCTGGCGTTTTACTTGACAGGGTGGGTTGCCCATATTAGTAAGTTATTAATCACTAACATATGTGGCAATATCACATGTTGAGTCGCAAGCCTGCAGACGAGCGCAAGGCCGAGATCGCAGCCGCCGTGCTGCGCCTTGCGGATGAATTGGGTCCGGATCGCCTGACGACGCAAGCCGTTGCCGATGCGGTCGGCCTGACGCAGCCGGCCATTTTTCGGCATTTTCGAACCAAACAGGATCTGTGGTTAGCTGTGACCGCGTTGATCTCTGAGCGCCTGAAGGCGACCTGGGCTGAAGCGCTGGCGTCGTCGGACGATCCGGGGCCTCGGATCGAAGCGTTGATCCTCGGGCAGTTGCGCCAGATCGAGGCCATGCCGGCAATCCCGTCGATCCTGTTTTCGCGCGAGTTGCAGGTGGAAAACGACGACCTGCGCCGATCCGTTCTTGCCCTGATGACCCAGTTGGTCGCGATGTTGACCCGCGAGCTGGCCGAGGGTCAGAAAGCGGGTCTGTTCGACCCCGGCTTGCCCCCCGAAGACGGAGCGCTGTTGCTGGTATCGCTGGTGCAGGGGCTGGCGATGCGATGGACATTGGGCCAGCGAGGGTTTGCTCTTGTGACTGAAGGGCGCCGCCTGCTTGACGCGCAAATACGGTTGATCCGTCTTCCCAATCCGGAGAGCTTACGATGAAGCATCGCATTGTCTTGGCCGCTGTTCTTGCCGTGGCTGGTGTTAGCTTTGGCTGGTTTTTCCTGATGGAGCGCCCGATCCGTGTTTCTATCGCATCTGTTGCACATGATGTCCCGATTCGCATTTACGGATTGGGCACGGTCGAGGCCAGGATCGTTTCGGACGTCGGTTTCGAGCTTGGTGCGGCCCTGTCCGCGCTTGATGTCGACAGCGGAGATGCGGTTTCCAAGGGACAGGTTCTGGCCCGCCTTCATCCGGCGCAACAGCAGGCGCGGGTTGCGCGGGCCGAGGCTGGCGTTGCTGCCGCAAAGGCCACGTTGGCAAAGGCAGAAGCGAGCGTGACTCGTGCCCGCGCCATTCTGGCGCAGCGGGAGGCGACCAATACGCGGCGGAAGGAACTTGCGGGCCGCAATGCCGTTTCGGCCGAAGCTGCTGAAGAGGCGCAACGTGATGTCGATGTCGCCGCAGCCGATCTGGCCGTCGCGGCAAGCGAAGCCGAGGTGGCGAGGTCCATGCACAAAGATGCCGAGGCAGCCCTGCAATTCGAGCGTGTGCTGCTTAACCAACACGTTCTGCGGGCACCCTTTGATGCGGTGATCGTCGAGCGCCATGTCGAAACCGGAACCGTTGTCCGCGCGGGTGAGCGAATATTTACCCTGATGGACCCGGCGACGGTCTGGACGCTGGCCTATGTCGACGAAGAGCGCGCCGGGGCACTGTCGATCGGGCAAACCGCCGAAGTGCGGTTGCGATCTCTGCCTCATCAAGTGTTCAGCGGAAAGATCGTACGGATCGGGATCGAAAGCGACCGGGTGAACGAGGAGCGCCGGGTCTGGATTGCCTGCGAACAATGCCCGGTGCAGGTTTTTCTGGGCGAGCAGGCAGAGGTGCGGATCACGGTGGCCGAACTGACCAAAGCCCTGCTGGTTCCGGAGATCGCCATAACCGGGTTTGACGGGCATGAAGGACGCATCTGGATTGCGCAGGACGGACGTGCAGCGCGGGTGTCGGCGGTATTCGGTTACCGGACCGAAGATGCACGCGTCGAACTGGTCAGCGATCTGCCCGATGGCGCGCGCGTCATTTCCACCCCGGCCAAGGGCTTGGCCGAGGGTCGTTTGGTGCGCGTGTCAGGGGGGAATGGGCCATGAATCTTGCCTACCGCGATGTGCGCCACAACCTGTTCCGCTTCGTACTGACCTGTCTGGGGCTGAGTCTGCTGATGGCGGTCGTTCTGGCGATGATCGGCATCTACAACGGGTTGGTTTCTGACGCGCTGAATATCGTCAAGGCGCCGCAGGTCGACCTGTGGGTCGTTGAATCCGGCACCCAGGGGCCTTTTGCCGAAGCGTCGAAACTTCCCGGCGGTACCCGCGATGCGGTGGCGAGGCTGCATGGCGTGGTCGCAGCCGGCAGCATCACCTATCAGACCGTCGAAGCACCTTTTCGCGGCGATACGCTGCGGCTTTATCTTATCGGCTACGAGCCAGGCCGCCCCGGCGGTCCAGATGTGGTCTCGCAGGGGCGCGGAATTGAACAATCGCATTTCGAGATCGTGGCCGATGTCAAATCCGGCCTGTCCATCGGCGACGTGATCCGGTTGGGGCGCAACCCATTCACGGTTGTTGGACTGGTCGAAGATACGACGAACTCGGGCGGAGATCCTGCGGCGTTCATAACACTGCGTGACGCCCAGGTGCTGCAAACTCAGCTGGCACCTGCGGCGCAGCGCGTTCAGGAGGCGCGAGGTGCCGGGCTGCTGGAAAGCCAGGATAGCGTCGCAGCCGTGATCGCGCGGCTGAAGCCGAACGCTGACCCACAGGCCGTGGCGCAGACGGTGCAGCAGTGGAAGCATCTGACGGCCCTGACACAGGCCGATCAGGAATCAATATTGCTGCTCTCTGTCGTGGATCGCGCCAAGCGGCAGATCGGCCTGTTTCTCGGCATCCTGCTGACCGTTTCGGCAGTGGTGATTGCGCTGATCATCTACACCATGACCATGGAAAAGCTGAAGCAGATTGCCACACTAAAGCTGATCGGCGCGCCTGATCGCACCATCATCGGCTTGATCGTGCAGCAATCATTGGCCCTGGGTGCGGTCGGATGGAGCTTTGGTTTGATCCTGATCCTGCTGGTCAAGGACTATTTCCCACGCCGGGTGGTGCTGGAGCCGATCAACGCCGCCGCCCTGGCCGGGATCATTCTGGTTGTCTGCATCGCCGCCAGCGGACTTGGCGTGCGCGCGGCGCTCAAGGTCGATCCGGCCACTGCGATCGGGGGATAGGGCGATGTCCGTGGACCCGCGCCGGGTGATTGTCGATGTGGCCAATGTCTCCAAACATTTCGGCGAAGGCGATGCCCGTGTCGATGCCCTGAAGGATATCGATCTTGCGGTGCATGCAGGCGAAGTGGTGGCGCTGCTCGGCCCGTCCGGATCGGGAAAAACGACGCTTCTGAACGTCATTGGCTGCATTATCGATCCGAGCGCTGGCAAGGTCACGTTGGACGATGAACTGGTCTATGACAACCGCTGGCTTCGCAGCGACCTGCGCAAGCTGAGGCTGGACAAGATCGGGTTCATTTTTCAATTCCACAATCTGTTGCCGTTTCTCGATGCCAAGGATAATGTGGCGCTTGTCCTGAAACTGGCCGGGAAATCCGCAACCGAAGCGCAACGGCGCGCCCTTGAATTGCTGGACTACCTGGAGGTTGGTCACCGCAAGGATTCGATGCCGGCACTTCTGTCGGGCGGCGAGGCGCAGCGGGTCGCCATCGCCCGCGCTCTGGCCAATAGCCCGCGTATCATTCTGGCCGACGAACCAACAGCCGCGCTCGACAGCAAGCGGGCGGGGATCGTGATGGATCTGCTGCGCAAACTTGCCGCCGAACAGGATGCTTGTATCATTGCGGTGACGCATGACGAAAAGATCTATGACCGGTTCGACAAACTGTTCCATCTGCGCGATGGGCGGCTTGACGGGGGAGATATGGCATGACCGAGGCAAACTCTGGCAGCAATACCCTGAAGATCGCGGCGGCTGTGGCCATCGTGTTTGGGGTGCTGACCGTCTTTTCGGGTGGGCGTGCCTTGTTCGGCGGGGCCGAGGCCCGTGCGGCGGTGGGCGATGCCGTGCCCTTCGTGCTATGGTTCAACTTCCTGGCCGGGTTCGCCTATGTCGTGGCCGGCGTCGGGCTGTTTCTGCGGCACCGTCCAGCGGTATGGATCTCGTTGGGCATCTTCGGCTGTACCGTTTTGGTTTTCCTGGGCTTTGGCATGCATGTTCTGCAAGGCGGTACCTATGAAGCCCGTACCGTCGGCGAGATGACCCTGCGTACAGGCGTCTGGGCGGTTATTTCGGTTTTGGCCTGGCGGCAATTCGGATCAACGTCTGAACGATGAGCAGCCCCGGTCCGATGCCGGGTGCTTTCTGCCAGCGTGCGCACGAACCGTGCGGTAAGCAGTTTGGACCTGTCACGGAATTGTTCCGCTCCTTTGACTTGGTATTTTGCCACAAAGGAGAGACATCATGGTAGTGAAACCAACCCCGGAATTCCGCGCCGAGGCAGTGGCGGCTAGCGTTGACGAGCGGTTTGCCGCGTAGGCAGGTTGCAGCAGATTTTGGCGTCGGCTTCTCGACGTTGAGCCGCTGGATCCAGCAGGATCGGCGCAATCCCGAGAAGCCAGCCGCCCAATCCGATCTCGAGCGCGAGGTCGCCGAGCTGCGGAAAGAGAACCGTATGCTCCGGGAGGAGAGGGACGTGCTAAAAAAGGCCACCCAGTTCTTTGCGGAGCGAAGCAAATGAGGTTCGCTTTCATCGCAAAGCACGCCGAAATGTCGCCCGTCCAATGGCTGTGCCAGATCATGGATGTCAGCCCGCCGGGGTATGGGGCCTTCCGAAGCCGTCCCCTCAGCCAGAGCCAACGCAAGGACATGGTTGTGCCGGCTCATATCCGTGAACAGTTCGCCCTGTCTCTCGGCAGCTATGGCCGGCCACGCATGACCGAGGAATTGGAAGAGTTGGGCCTGCCAGTCGGCCACCGCCGCATCGGACGCTTGATGCGTGATAACGGCATTGCGGTTAGAAGGAACAGGACGTTCAAGGCGACCACGGACAGCGACCACAGCTTCAACATCGCACCGAACCTGCTGAACCGGGACTTCTCGGCAGCCCGTCCGAACCGGAAATGGGCGGGCGACATCAGTTATGTCTGGACCCAAGAAGGCTGGCTGTATCTGGCGGTCATCCTTGATCTGCATTCCCGGCGGGTCATCGGCTGGGCCGTCAGCAATCGCATGAAGCGGGACCTGGAGATCCGGGCGTTGAACATGGCCATTGCGTTCCGTGCGCCGCCCAGGGGCTGCATCCATCACACGGACCGCGGCAGCCAATACTGTTCCCACGACTACCAGAAGATCCTGCGTCAGCATGGCTTCGAGGTATCGATGAGTGGAAAAGGCAATTGTTACGACAACGCTGCCGTCGAAACCTTCTTCAAGACCATCAAGGCCGAGCTGATCTGGCGACGGTCGTGGGAAACAAGGCGGCAAGCCGCGATCGCGATCTTCGAATACATCAACGGCTTCTACAATCCGCGTCGACGGCACTCAGCATTGGGTTGGAAAAGCCCGGTCGCCTTCGAACGGAACGTGGCTTAAACGAGCACTTGGGACAGCACAAAAGCGCGACACGTCCAGTGGACGTCGATCGGGCGGGAGTGCCAAGGGTCCTCTATGTCTCCCATTGTCCACCTATCTTCTTATTCTAGGTCGGGAAGGAAGGATAACACCGGGTCCTCTTCCCTTCCGCTTTCTATTCATTACTTATACCTATTCCCCTAGCCTTAGAACCCCAAGAACTAGGGAAGAGAGGGATCTCCGGCTAGTCCCGAGACATCCACTCAAGCAAGGCTAACGCGGCCCCTAGGCTCGTCTCTGTATGCAAACCAACTGGGGCACTAAACGGGGGCATTTCCCCGCCAGCGGGTGGGTCGGGTGCTTGGTCTGTTGATCGGAAGATCACTGGCTGGGGTGGTAGGAGACCTTGCCCCCCGATGAACCCCAAGAGTTTTTCCCGCCAGTGGCACCGGTGGGGGCAGAAACTGGGGCGGTTTTCGATCCGATAGCGAGCCTCCCTGAGCCCCTGGACTAGTCATTGGAGCGGCTAGCTGGCTGGTGGGGCGCTGGTGTGCTGGTGTGCCCGACACCCCGCCGCAGTACCTCACACGCTGGACTGCTTGGTTCTGGTGGTGACGGACTAGTTGGCCCGCTTCTTTCGGTAGCCGAACCCTGCCGCCGCAGCTAGGTCCGGTAACCCGGTAAGTAGCAGCACTCCGCCAGCCGGTAGCGGTACGGTCTGAGTTCGAGAATCTATTTTCGAGTCAGTTTCTCAGTTTGCTTGACACGTTCGTGAGTTTTTGAAAGCGTGCCAAGATACGCTGTTTCACAAAAATGGATTTCGAAATGTTTCGCTTATTGATGATAACCGGACTTCTGTTTGGAATGCATTCCACTCAGGCCGAAGCCAAAACCATCAGCTACGAATTTGATGTGGTGGGATCATCGTTTTCCGTCGGCACCTTGTATGAGAGTTCGCGATTTGGAGGCGATGGGACGCTCCGGGAAATAAGCCACGCCGACCCCTTCTACCAAGAGATCATGGCGGCAGGCGCTCATAGATGGTCCAACCTGATGGGTCAGACCGGGCATGTCGCAATGCGTTTGCAGGGCGATGAATTAGAACTCCAAACCGTCGATTGTCATAGCGGATTTCTGTGTTCTGATCTTAACCGGATGTCTGCTTTCGTAGGTTCGACGGCATTTGATTTGACTGGCTTTAGACTCATGTCTGTCTTTGGCCTTGGAGAATGGTATCTGCGCGGCGATCCGGTGACGGGTGAAGGCAGCCTGTCGCTCGTCGACGGTGCGAGTGGCGGTGGATTCTATTTGAACAACAATTTGTATGAATATGGTATGACAACTGCTGGTTTCAATCTGAGAAATCTCACCATCACCGAAATCGCCCCCGTTCCTCTGCCTGCCGCTGCACCGCTTCTGGCGATAGGGCTATTGACACTGGGTATTGGGGCGCGGCGACGCTCACGCATCACCTAATCCAGCCTGCCTAAACTTTCCACATGTTACATCAGTAACCCGCCCGGGGTGATAGTATTTTCAGGTAGTTGGCTTCAAACGGTTCGCTAGATTTCTCTGACCTCGCGCACCAAGTCGTTGATCCCTCGCCTCTCCCAACCCATTGGGGGCGGCTTGCGACCCGTGCCACCAGCGGTGAGCAACTCGCAATGAAAAAAAGTAAAGTGGAAGCCCCGGCAAACCCGCTAGGGCCCGCCGAGGTTAGGATCATGGTATCTTCCGGGTCACGACGTAGTCAGCCAGCCACTGCCAGTAGGCATCAGCGTTGGCGAACCCCTGCGCTTGAGCGGCCAGATCTTCAGCCGCTCGGCGAGATAACCCGCCATCGAATTCAGCGATAGCGGCCCTCTCTTCGAACGCGTCGATGTCGGGGATCAGCATGGCAGACGGATCTGGTCAACGATGCCGCGCTTCTGCTCGTCGCTTATGCCTGCCGAGTAGATCCCGTAGGTCAACCCATTTTCTGACCGCGCCGACTGGTGCCCGACCACAGAAGCCGTGAAGTGTTCCGGGACGCCTGTTCGCTCGCACTGGGTCACGAACCACTTTCGGGTCGAATGAAACACCAGCCCTGGACGCTCGATCGCCAGACGTTTTCGAAGCGCCGCAAACCCCTTGGTGACCTGCGCCACGGTTCGACCCGGAAACAGCGGGCCAGCCGATGGCAACCCCCGGAGTGTCTCATCCAGAGCCGGGTGGACCGGAACCAGCCGCTCCGCTGCTTCCGTCTTCAGCAGTCGAAGCTCATTGGGTCTGACATGAACGAAGCACCCGAGATTGCCCTTAGCCACGAGGTCTTCCCGCAGGAGCCCAACCGCTTCCCCAGCCCGCATCCCTGAAAGCAGGCAGGTCAGCAGAACCGGGTATAGCTCGTCCTTGGCCCCGAGCAGTCTCGATACTTCCTCGTCGGTTAGCACCGCATAGGGCTTGGGCCGGACCTTCTGGTCGAACAGAACGGACTTGAAGGGGTTCCGCTCCAGGTGACCCTCGTAAACGCAGGTCTCAAGCCAGTGGTTCACCTGCGACCAGATGCGCCGCTGGGTGCGCACAGAGATCGTGGTGGTGCAGCCCTCGGAGTAGGCGACCAGTTGATCAAGGCTGAGGCCCCGCGTCTTTTCCGACTTGCCGATGACCGGGGACAGCCGCGCCACCAACCCAAGGAACTCCCGTCCATCAGCGCGCGTCAGGCTGCAGAGCGTCCGGTCGCCGTACTTGCTCGTGAACAGCCCCACCGAATACCGGACAGACTTGAAGCCACCGGGACGCAACTCATTGCTTCTGCGGTTCAGGTACACCCTGCTCTGATCCACAACCAATACCTTTCGGCGGGTCACCAGTGGATTGAATTCAGGGCGCTCCAGGACAGTGCCAGAGCGCTCCAGAGTGGCCCGCAGGTGGTCAAGGGCGGTAGTTGCATCACCTGACCATCCTGAGCGGTGGAGGGCGCTCTCCGAGTCAGAGAACGCCGCTTCAGCGCCAGCCCGAACATCGACCACCAGCGTCTCATAGCGGGCGTTGATCTCAGCGGCACGCACTCGGGCGGTGTTTGCGTCGCGGGTCTTCAGGCTTTGCTTCAGGGCAGCGGACCCGAGTGCCACGGCCACGTCCTTGGGGTAGTTGCGACGGTAGAGCCACGTATGGCCTTTCAGGTACGCATATCGAATCTGAGCAGACATAAGTCTTCTCCTTTCAGTTCTGGGATGTATGGGATTGCCGTCAAGCGGGGTCGGCGACGCGGAGGATCAACTCGATCGGGGGTTCGCCGTAGTGACCCGCCAAAGGCCCGGTCAGGGCGATGCCGGTCACGCAGTCTTCATGCACTTCATCGACCCGGAAACGATGCTCCGGCACCTCGTCAAAGGCCCGGATCACCACGATGGCACCGGGGTCGAGGATCAGATCAGTCATGGTCCGCCCTCCACGCTGACACGACTGCAAGCACCACCAGCGCCGAGACGACGGGGTGTGAGCGAGCGACGACCCAGATCACCGTGCTCAGAACGGCTTTGGGTGGTGGGGTCAAAAGAAAACCCCCGGCGATGACGCCGAGGGTGGATAGGTACTTCATGGTTAAACTCCTGTATTTGCTTCTATTTTAGATACAGGAGGGGGTTCGGTTTTCGGGGTGACTGCAGGCGGCTATTCTCAAATGCCCAAAGCTATGTTTAACTTGACCTCGGTGGGCCTTAGCGGGTTTGCACTTGGTTTTATTCTTGCCGCTTCGAAATTACGCGGTACTCCTTGCTCAATAACTCGGCATAATCCGGGCGCTAAGTTAAACAATAGAATGAGTTGAAAATGGACCGTTTCCTCCTTTTTGTCATCGTGCTAACCTGCTCTTGCATCCTCGCGGTAGTGTGGTTTTCAATCCACCCACCGGTACCGATCTGGCTGGTGTTGGCACTTGTCGGTGCTGCAGGTCTGGGCTTTATCCGCAGCGTTGAATTGGGGCTCAAACGCGCCCACTCTGCGCTCGTCGATCCTAAGACTCAAAAGAAGATTCAGGAGACAGCCAAGCAGGCAGCGACCGCTAACGAATTCGCTCAGGTCGGGAGCAAAGCGGCCATTTCCGCCCTACTTCCCCGGCTGCAGTACCTTTTTAGCTTCTCTGGTCGCGCATCTCGCATGGAGTACTTTATCTGTCAGGTGGGCGTCGGGATAGCTCTGTTCCTGGGCTTCTTGTTGCTAAGCGAACTTGGGGTTCTGCCGCTGTTGGTTATCCTTAGCAGCGTCGCAATACTGCTTGCTTTTGGAGTTCGACGGACCAGAGATACTGGCGTCAACCAATGGTGGTTCCTACTGATCCTTGTGCCACCAGTCAATTTGGCAGCGACGGTCTTCTTGCTTCTCGTCCCGACCGACGAGTTCAAAGGCAAGGGGATCTAATTCCGAACACCACCCTCAGCCCCAGCTAGCGGCTCTGGTCGCTCACGAGGCTCGCTATCGGATCGAAAACCGCCCCAGTTTCTGCCCCCACCGGTGCCACTGGCGGGAAAAACTCTTGGGGTTCATCGGGGGGCAAGGTCTCCTACCACCCCAGCCAGTGATCTTCCGATCAACAGACCAAGCACCCGACCCACCCGCTGGCGGGGAAATGCCCCCGTTTAGTGCCCCAGTTGGTTTGCATACAGAGACGAGCCTAGGGGCCGCGTTAGCCTTGCTTGAGTGGATGTCTCGGGACTAGCCGGAGATCCCTCTCTTCCCTAGTTCTTGGGGTTCTAAGGCTAGGGGAATAGGTATAAGTAATGAATAGAAAGCGGAGGGAAGAGACCCCAGTGTTATCCTTCCTTCCTGACCTAGAATAAGAAGATAGGTGGACTATGGGAGACATAGAGAACCCTTGGCACTCCCGCCCGATCGACGTCCACAGGTGGTCCGACCATCCCGAGGTGGCGCAACTGTGCGATCGGATCTGGGACGAGTACCTGCCCACCGACCAGACGTCGGGGCCGAAGCAACCAAAAAGGATTTGATAGAAATGGCGACCCGACCGGACTTCCGGAAAAATCCGAAAGACGCATCTAGAGAAATGGACGGCTGGTTGGGCAGAACTCATCATGGGTATCGTGACCTAAACCAGAGCATCAAAGCC
The DNA here is from genome assembly GCF_000473225.1 of Sedimentitalea nanhaiensis DSM 24252. Lineage (GTDB taxonomy): Bacteria > Pseudomonadota > Alphaproteobacteria > Rhodobacterales > Rhodobacteraceae > Sedimentitalea > Sedimentitalea nanhaiensis. The sequence goes on along the minus strand of NZ_KI421509.1, from coordinate 1,716,500 downwards.
GCATTGATGTATTTCACAGTGGCTTGGAGTATCTTTGAATACAAGGCGTTGGGCACTCACGCGAGCCTGGATACCATCGAGAAATTCGTGTCTACAAAGGCGCTGAACGGGACCAGCCTCGGTGATTTCGAAGAGGCTCATGAGTACTTTAGAAACAGGTACATCACGGGTGGTAAGGCGAACGCGTCATTTAGCCATTTGGTTGGGAAAGACACTGAGGTCGCGACCAGAATCCAAGACGTTCTGCTCGGCCATACCAGTGAACCAAGCGACAAGCTCATAGCGCTTCTTCTCATCGTGTATCGGCTTCGGAACAACATGCTCCACGGCGTAAAGTGGAAATGGGGCGTCGACGATCAACATGAAAACTTCGAACACGCGACGTCCATCATAATGACCACGCTCGACATTTTCCTTCCCGACGAAACCACTAATTGAGTTCGAATGGCTCAACCTCGACCCCGGCTCGTGCTTCATGATAAGCTAGCCGCCGAAGATACCCGTCTGACCGCGCTGTCTGTCGCCAAACGATATAGTCCCGAACGAAATCTGCGGTGGGGTCTTGCTGTTCATCTAGCCCGTAGAATTGGTTCGCTATAGGCAAAGCTCGCCCAGCGACCGCTTCGGATGCTTCAGCCATCACCCGCTTCAGTTCTCCGACCCGCGTGTAATCGACTATGCAACTGTCATGCACGGAAAGAACAGGAACATCCTGCTCCGTGAAGTGCCGATGAACCCGTTCGATGATCTTGGCATCAAGGTTCATCAACCGAATTCCCTGATCGGCGAATAGATAGCCCTCAAGATGTGGAACGTTCTTGAGGAATGCTGCCAGCAACACTTCAAGCTGTTCGTTCGTCAGCGTTTTCCCGACGTGTCCGTTTGGAAAACCATCCCTACATGCTCGGAAGGCCGCATCCCTCGAACCTGCGTTAATGGCAGTCAGGACCAGCCGCTTGATTAGCTTCCTTTGCAGCGCAGCAGGAACACCACCCAACAATCCGTCGGTCACATCGTAGGGATCGTCAGTCAACTCAACTCCGTCTTCAAGGCTGAGCAGCGAAACATGCAGGCTACGAAAATCGACCTCTACCGCCGGGGTGTCATTGATGAAGATCTTCGACCGCCAGTCGCTATTGATCTGTTGCCACCAGCCGCCGTGGAAACGCCCATTCAGGTTCCAGTCCGATCGGCTGAAGATACGCCGCGTCAGTCGATGATGGTGATCGGTCGAAACATCGTCGATCTTGGGTTCATCGAGAACCGGTATATCAATGAAAGCGCCTGCTATGACCTCATTGTAGCGTCGTAGTTCTTCCCGCATCCTGATGATCTCGTCGCTGTCTTCATATTCTACCAGCGCTCCGTCTTCTGCATCCCGAAGAACAATGATCTCTTCGTTCTCTGCCCGACCGATGTCATCACGCTGGAACGTCACCTCAGCGAACCACCCCTGTAATACCTCTGAAGCCCGAATTCTCGTTGTTCTGTTGCCCCGGACATAAGGGCCCGAGTAACTGCCACGAGCTAGATCCAGCAGGTCAGCAGCCGCTAATACTCGGATGATGGGGACGATCTTCCTTGAGATATGAATAGCGTTGTATCGGGAATTCGTATCCCAGTAGTTTGAAGACATCGAAACGCCGATGCACAGTTCCGGGTCTTCAAGCCAAGCAACATACAGATCCAAGATCAATACGCGCAGTTGATGGCGGAAGGCTGTCCTGGGCTTCGGCCCCGACGTCTGGTCGGTGGGCAGGTACTCGTCCCAGATCCGATCGCACAGTTGCGCCACCTCGGGATGGTCGGACCACCTGTGGACGTCGATCGGGCGGGAGTGCCAAGGGTTCTCTATGTCTCCCATAGTCCACCTATCTTCTTATTCTAGGTCAGGAAGGAAGGATAACACTGGGGTCTCTTCCCTCCGCTTTCTATTCATTACTTATACCTATTCCCCTAGCCTTAGAACCCCAAGAACTAGGGAAGAGAGGGATCTCCGGCTAGTCCCGAGACATCCA
>NZ_KI421509.1:954094-1714382 GCF_000473225.1 Sedimentitalea nanhaiensis DSM 24252 | reverse complement strand
TTCTACAATCCGCGTCGACGGCACTCAGCATTGGGTTGGAAAAGCCCGGTCGCCTTCGAACGGAACGTGGCTTAAACGAGCACTTGGGACAGCACAAAAGCGCGACACGTCCAGTGGACGTCGATCGGGCGGGAGTGCCAAGGGTCCTCTATGTCTCCCATTGTCCACCTATCTTCTTATTCTAGGTCGGGAAGGAAGGATAACACCGGGTCCTCTTCCCTTCCGCTTTCTATTCATTACTTATACCTATTCCCCTAGCCTTAGAACCCCAAGAACTAGGGAAGAGAGGGATCTCCGGCTAGTCCCGAGACATCCACTCAAGCAAGGCTAACGCGGCCCCTAGGCTCGTCTCTGTATGCAAACCAACTGGGGCACTAAACGGGGGCATTTCCCCGCCAGCGGGTGGGTCGGGTGCTTGGTCTGTTGATCGGAAGATCACTGGCTGGGGTGGTAGGATTCGAACCTACGATACACAGTACCAAAAACTGCTGCCTTACCACTTGGCTACACCCCAACGGTGTGCGGCTAATTAGTCTGGTCGGGGCGGCTGTGCAAGACCAGAAATGGGAAAAATCGACTGCCTATTCACTGGGGGCTTCTCTGTTCAGCAGATCATCGTCTTCTTGGCCTGCCCGCTCTTTGTCGACAATGCGTTCCAGTTCCTGATTGGCCGTTGCGGCGACGTCGTGCGGGGCGGGGCTGGACTGGGGGCGTGGGGGGCTTGCGACCGGTTGCGCCTGCGCTGGGGCGAGCGGATCCAGCCCGGAGATTCGAAAGGTCGGTTCGGGCATGGCAATGCCGGCTTTCTCGAAAGCCAGGATTGTCAGGCGAATCGCCTCGCTGCGCGCCAGGGTGAACGAGGTTTCGTGCTGGGCGATCCAACCGGCCATCTGCAGGGTGATGGTGCTGTCACCGACTGTTTCGACCCAGGCCGAGGCGACCGGGCTGGGCAGAACAAAGGGCAAGCGGTGCAGCGTGTCCAATGCCACCTGCCGGGCCATGGCCAGGTCGGTATCGGGTGCGACCGACAGTTCGAACAGGAACCGGCGTTCGTCGTTGCGCGTGTAGTTGATGATCCGGCTCTTGAACACGGTCGCGTTGGGAATACGGATATGATTGCCGTCAAAACTGAGCAAGATGGTGGCGCGGCTGGTCAACCGAATCACCTTTCCGATATCGCCTTCGATCTCAATCGTGTCATTGGGGCGAAACGGCTGGCGTATGGACAACAGCACAGAAGCGATGAAATTCTCAACCGTATCGCGAACCGCGAACCCGATGGCCAGACCGACGATCCCTGCCGCTCCGAGGATGGTCGACAACAGAGCGGTGGCTCCCAGGATGTCCAATGCGATCACAATCGCGGCCACAACAAAAACCAGCCGCAGGATTTGGCGATAGATGTCGGCGATAAAAGCATTCGGTGCCAGCCGGTCCCATGGTTGTGCCCGCCGCGCCAGCAGGAAACCCAGCAGAACCACCAGAACAAAGACCGCAACTGCGATGGTGAGAAGCGGCAGAAAAGCGATGGCCTGAGCCAGACGGGCCATAAACCGGGCGATTGCCGGGTTCAGCCGTTCGACCACGTCGGTGGTTTCCGTCACCTCGTTCTCGATCGCCACCACACCCTGCACCCGGCTGGCCAATGCGTTCAGGCGGCGCGCCGCCTCTCCGTCCAGCGTGCTGCCGCGCAAGGTCACGATCCCGGAGGTCACCGAGACCGTAACGTCGTCGAACCCGTCCAGCTCGTCCAGGATATCGCGGATGCGAGTGGCGATCGCGGCGTCCTGCGCCGCGCTTTCCTCTACCTCGATGATGCCGGTAGGCTGAGTATCCTGGGTTGCGACAAGCGTTGGTGCAAGGCTCAGCATGCAGATAAGAAGAAAACGCATCAAAAAATCTCTCCGATCATGGCCTCAAAGGTGGCCTGCTACAGAACAAATGCCAATGACAATCCGCCAGATTGCTCACGCAGTGCGTAACAGAATCGATCCGGCACGTCCGCCCGCCTGAACCGCCTCATGCGCGGCGGCGCAGTTTGACATCGAAAACACTTGTTGGACCGGGAAATCCAGTACCCGGTCGTTCAGCGCCTGCGTCAGCCGGTCAATGGCCGCGCTCCTCTGTGCGGGCGTCAGCAGATAGATCAGTACGATCTCGATCGTCACGGCCTTGAACAACAAGGGATAGAAGGGCAACACGGGGCTCATCTGGTGGGCTGAACCATAGGCGCAGATCACCCCGTTTTCCGCGATCACTTCGGTGTTTGTCGCAATGTTGGCACCAAATTCAACCTCGACAATCCGCTCGACCGGCTGTCCGTCGTTGGCCGCGAGGATCTGATTCGCCAGATCGGCCGCGGAATAATCCAGCACTACATCGGCGCCTGCTCGCCGCACCCGGTCCACACCTTTGCCGCGCGCCGTCGCGATGACCCGCGCACCGCCCCATTTCGCCAACTGTACCGCAAGCAACCCGACGGTTCCCGCGCCGCCCTGTATAAGGAGAGTCTTATCCGTAACATCACCGCCGCTGAAGACGGTAAAACAGGCGGTCAGGCCGGGGATGCCCAGGCTGGCACCGGTTTGCAGGTCGACATGATCGGGCAGGGGTACGGCCTGTTCCTGCGGCAATGCGATCTGGCTGGCGGCGGTGCCAAAGGCGCGTCGCCATTGTCCGTTCCAGACCCAGACCCGTTGCCCGATACGGTCCGGATCGACCCCGTCTCCGACCGCGCTGATCACGCCTGCGCCATCGCTGTGCGGAATAACGACGGGAAACGGTGGTTTGGTTACGCCAGGGCGGCTTCCTGCCCGCGCCTTTACATCCGATGGGTTCACGCCGGAATATTTCAGATCGACACAGACTTCGCCATTGCCTGGCGCGGGGGTGTCGATCTGGGCCAGTGTCAGAACATCTTGGGCGGGGCCAAAGGCGCTATAGGTCACGGCTTGCATGGATGGGTTCCTTGAGCTGAAGTTTCGGTACGTCAGGGGTGGCGGGACCGGTCGCGCCAGTCAGGTTCGAGGTATCAGAACGGGGAGGCGACATGAAAGCCCTGCGTACTCCCGACGTGTGGTTTATAACCCTGCCCGACTATCCCCATGGCACCAATTACCTGTCGGTCGACGACACCTAAGGCGGCACTCAGCGGGTACATTACCTGGACGAAGGCCCGCACGGCTCCGCCCCGGTCTTTCAGGATTGTGGCGGGCCGATCCGGGTGCCGGCCCGGCTTTACTCGGGGCGGGAGATCCCTTAAATCTACGTCATGAATAATGACCTATTTCTGGCGCTGGTTCTGTTTGCGTTCGTTTCGTCGATCACGCCAGGGCCGAACAATCTGATGCTGATGGCATCAGGCGCAAATTTCGGGTTTCGCCGCACGATCCCGCATATGCTGGGCGTCGGCCTGGGTTTCGTGTTGATGATCCTGCTTTTGGGTGCGGGGCTGGTACAGGTGTTCGATGCCTTTCCGGTGACCTATGACGTGCTGAAAATCGCCAGTGTGGTCTATCTGCTGTATCTGGCCTTCAAGATTGCGACTGCGGCACCGGTGCGCCGTCAGGACACCGGGGGCGCACCGATGACTTTCCTGCAGGCGGCGGCGTTTCAGTGGGTCAACCCCAAAGCCTGGGCGATGGCGCTGACCGCGATCAGTGCCTACACGCCGTCGCAGAGTTTTGGTGCCGTGGTTCTGGTCGCGCTGATTTTTGGTGCCGTCAATATTCCCTCCGTCGGCAGTTGGACGATTCTGGGACAACAAATCGCACGGTTTCTAACCAGTTCCGCGCGCCTGACCGCATTCAACTGGACCATGGCGGCGCTGTTGGTCGCCTCGCTCTATCCGATCCTGTCGCCCATTGGCGGGGTGCAATGATTTGGCGCAATCTGATCGCGACGCGTGCTGCCAATTGCAAACCGTGCAGGCTTTGGCCATATACACGTCAATCTGTGAGGTGCGGCAATGACTCAATATCTGGATTTCGAGAAACCCCTGGCCGAAATCGAAGGCAAGGCTGAAGAGTTGCGCGCCCTGGCGCGGTCCAACAAAGAGATGGATGTGGCCGACGAGGCCGCCGGTTTGGATGCAAAGGCCTCCAAGCTACTGGACGATCTTTACCGGGACCTGACCCCCTGGCGCAAATGCCAGGTTGCGCGGCACCCGGAACGCCCACATTGCAAGGACTACATTGCAGCGTTGTTCACCGAATACACCCCGTTGGCGGGCGACCGCAATTTTGCTGACGATCTGGCGGTGATGGGCGGCCTGGCGCGGTTCGAGGACCAGCCGGTGATGGTGATCGGCCACGAAAAGGGCAGCGACACCAAGTCCCGCATCGAACGCAATTTCGGCATGGCGCGGCCCGAAGGGTACCGCAAGGCGGTGCGCCTGATCCAGACTGCGGACCGGTTCAATCTGCCGGTGGTAACGCTGGTGGATACGGCTGGGGCCTATCCTGGCAAGGGTGCCGAGGAGCGCGGTCAGTCCGAAGCTATCGCCCGCTCGACCGAGGCCTGTCTGCAGGCCGGTGTGCCGCTGGTCAGCGTGATTATCGGCGAGGGTGGCTCGGGTGGGGCGGTGGCCTTTGCCACGGCCAACCGTATCGCCATGCTGGAACATTCTATCTATTCGGTGATCAGCCCCGAGGGGTGCGCCTCGATCCTGTGGAAAAACTCGGAAAAGATGCGCGAAGCCGCCGAGGCCCTGCGTCTGACCGCGCAAGACCTCAAGAAACTGGGCGTGATCGATCGTATCATCCCCGAACCCAGGGGCGGGGCGCATCGCGACAAGGCGCAGACGATTGCGTCGGTCAAGAAAGCTCTATCGACGATGCTCAAGGAGTTTAAGGGCATGGACCGTGCGGCCCTTTTGCAGGACCGGCGCAGCAAATATCTGGACATGGGCTCAAAGGGGCTCGCGGCCTAGGGGAGCGGCCCCGACTCCGCAGGCCAGGCCCATTCAATCAAACCCGCCAGCGCAGCAGTCGTTTTTCGGCCAAGCCAATAAGCCAGCTGCTCAGCACGCCAAGGGCTGACAGGATCACCACCCCTGCAAACAGTCGTTCCAAGTCATAAAGCGAGCCCGCCTGCAGGATATAGGCGCCAATGCCGTATTCGGCACCCAGCATCTCGGCAGCGACCAGCAGGATGATACCGATGGCGATCGAGACCCGCAGACCCGACAGAATGCCGGGCAGTGCACCGGGCAAGACGATTTTGCGCACGATACTGGCCCAGCTCAGCCCGAAACTCTGGCCCATGCGGATCAGGGTGCGGTCTACGTTGTCCACAGCTCCATAGGTTGAGACCACTGTCGGAGTGAACGTTCCCAACGCGATCAGAGCGTATTTGCTGCCTTCGTCGATGCCAAACCAGATTACGAACAGCGGTAACAGTGCAATCTTGGGAATCGGGAACAAGGCGGCAACCAGCGGGATCAGCCCGGCGCGTACATAGCTGAACAGCCCGATCGCCACCCCAACGCCGATCCCGGTAGTAATGCCCAGCACCGATCCCGCCAGCAGCCGTGACAAAGAAAGGCTCAGGTGCGTCCACAACAGCCCCGAGCGGGCGAGATCGATCAGCGTTGTGGCCACGTCGCTGGGGCGTGGCAGGGTGAGGTTGGAAATCCAGCCCACCCGCGTGCCCCATTCCATCAGCGCCAGCAGCGCCACGAAAACCGCCAAGCCGGCACCGCGTTTGGCGACCGGGCGGAACCCGCCGCCGCGAAACGGGACTGGGCGTGCGGCGTCAGACATCCAGCAGCTCCTGATCCGCCGCCATGGCTTCGTCTTTCATCAATTGCCACAGGCGGGCCTGCAGCGCTTCGAGTTGCGGATCGCCCGGCTGTCGGTCCGCCAGCGGCACATCGACATCGATCAGTTCGCGCAGTTGCCCGGGGCGGCGTGACAACACGGCAATGGAATGGCCCAGCCGCACCGCCTCGGCCAGGTTGTGGGTGACATAAACGCCGGTAAAGGGTGCGCGTTCCCACAGCGCCACCAGATCCTCCATCAGCAATTCCCGGGTCTGCGCATCCAACGCGGACAGGGGCTCATCCAGCAGCATCACGGCCGGGTTCACCGCCAGCGCGCGGGCAATTGCGACCCGTTGCTTCATGCCGCCGGACAGCTGTCGCGGCAGAGCATTGTGAAAATCGTTCAGCTTGGTGCGAGCCAGAACATCGTCGATGATAGTCTCCGCCGCCGGGCCGCGAATGCCGTGATCTTCCAGCACCAGCGAGATGTTGCCCGCCACACTGCGCCATGGCAACAGGGCAAAGTCCTGAAACACATAGGTCAGCGGGTTCAGACAACCGGGCGGCGGCGTGCCCAATTGCAGAACCTGCCCTTCGTCGGGCCGCTCGAGCCCGCCGATCAGCCGCAACAGGGTGGACTTGCCACAGCCCGACGGGCCGATCACGCACAGGATCCGCCCCGCCGGAATGCGCAGCGAGATATCCTTTAGCACCGGCATGTCGCCATACCGGTGCGTTACCCTGTCCAGCGTCAGATCCATGTCGCGTCAGATTGTTTGCACATATGTTTGATCGACCAGCGTATCGGTGGTGATGCCGTCCTTGACCAGACCTTCGGCTTTGAACCAGTTCAGTTGATCGGTGACCGACCCCATGTTCAGCGCCGCATCCTTGTTGATGCGCATGGCACCGTTGATGATCGACGGCGCTGCCTTTTCAAGAGGTTGATCCGCATAGACATATTTGTGGATCAGCGAGACCATCCCGGCCTCAGCATCCGGGCCTGCCGACTTGTCGACCAGCGCGGCGTTGAAATCATCCGCCCCCTTGCTGAAGGCGCGCAGGAATGCTTCGGACTTGGCGCGTTCGTTCGCGGCATTGGCGGCCGAGGTGAAAACCGTGGTGACCTGATAATCGGGGATGTAGTCGGCGACCATGCCGATGTGCTGCACCGCGCCCGCCCCGGTCAGCGCCTTGCCGATATGGGGCACGATGGTCCAGGCATCGACCTGGCCGGATTTCATCGCACCGATGATCGTGCCGACTTTCTGCAGGGGCTTAAAGGCCACATCCGCGTCATAGGCGTCGGCGATCCTGGATCCCATGTAGTGGAACGAAGACCCGGTTTGCGTCACTGCAAAGCTCTTGCCGTTCAGTTCCGACGGGGCGTTCAACCCGGCCGCATACGCGGCGTTGCTGGCCAGAATCATCTGTCCGTCGATGCCCGGCTCTTCGCTCAGCGCACCGCCGATTACCTTGGTGGCCCCTTTTTCCGCCAGCGAGATCAACCCGCCGGATATCGCCGTTACCGCGAAATCCGCATCTCCTGACGCGATGGCAACGGCCATCGGCTGCGCGGCCTGAAAGAATTTGAACTCGACATCCAGACCTTCGTCGGCGAAATATCCTCGCTCGAAGGCCACGAAACTGGGCGCGTGGCTGGTAAAGCGCAACGCGCCGACATTGACCTTGGTATTGGCCAGGACCGGGGTTCCCAGCATTGGCAGGCTTGCTGCACCCCCGATCAGCACCAATGCACCCCTGCGTGAAAATTCTGTCATTGTCGAGTCCTCCCTGTTGCTGCCGACCTTATCGCCCGCTGTCTGCTCAAGGGCAATCGCCCGCGTCTTTTTCCTGCCGGAATTGTCCCCGCGGCAGCCTGAAACCGCCAAGCCGCGGCGCGCGACAGCCGTCAATTTTGCGGCAAGGGTTTTTGCTGCAACGCCACCAGTGCTCCGGACAGCAAGACGCCCGAGGCCGCCAATAGGCTGATCCCCAGATCGGTCGTCAGGTCGCCCAGCCAGCCCGCCGCATAAGGGCCAATGGTCTGGGCCACGGCAAACACCAGGGTGAACAGGCTGATCGCCGCCCCCCAATTCTGCATCGGAAGGTTGTGGCGGATAAAGCTGGTTACCGCGCTGGGGGACATGAACACCGACAACCCAAAGGCCATTGCGGACAGCAACAGGCCAACCGGTCCGGGCCACAGCACCGGCAGTGCGGTGCCGGTCGCGATGCAGGTCAGGATCATCGCCAGAGGCGCACCGGAGTTGAAGCGCGCAAAGACCGGTCGCCAGACGAAAGGCGAGACGCACAGGCACAGACCGAGCAGCACCCATACCGTCGCAATCATACCTGCGCCAAACTGCCGTTCCGTCATCCAGACCGATAGAAAGGTGAAATAGACAAAGTAGCCCAGGCCAAAGGTACCATAACCGACCATTTGGGCCAGTATCGGGCGCAGAGGCAGGCGAATGGGCCTGGGACCTTGTTGTCTGGGGCCGCTCAACTGTGCCGCCGCCCACAGGCTGAGCGGGACAAAGGCAAAACTGGTCAGCCCGATCAGGATCCAGCCCTGCGGCCACGCGCCATTCCCGAACCGGTCCAGCATCAAGGGAATGACCGCACCGGCCAAAAGGATCCCCAGCCCGCCGCCGAAGCCGAACAGCAATCCGATCGCCAGCGCATTGCGCCGGGCATCGTGTTGGAACAACTGGGCCGCCAGCGCGCCGCTGGAGGAAAACGACATCGCCCCGAACAGCCCTGCGGCAACGCGCCAAAGGGTCTGCCACCACAGCGCCTCCTGCAACCCGGTCGCCATCAGGCTGGCCGCCGTCGTGACCATGCCAAACGAAAACAGCCGGGTCGCGCCGACGCGTCCGATCAGCCCCATGGTCAGCGCCGCGCCCAAAATGTACCCGATTGCATTGGCGGTGTTCAGCCACCCGGCCTGGGTATAGTTCCAGCCCATTTCCGTTTTCATTGCCGGCAGCATCAAGCCATAGGCGAAGCGCGCAAAGCTGTTGGTTACGCACATGCCCAGGGCCAGCCCGAACAGGACCAGCCAAGGGCGGGTGGGGTCGCGGCTCATGGGTCAGAGCGCGGCATATACAGCCCGTTCATAGGCGTCATAGGCAGCGAGCAACCCCGGCTCGACGAAAGGCAGGCTCTGGGTCATGATCACGGCGGCGACGTCCTTGGCGGGATCGACCCAATAATGCGTGTTGCACACGCCCGCCCAACTGACGGTCCCGGCGCTGCGTTTGCCGGGAATGTCGGTTTCGGTGCGGCAAAAGGCAAAGCTGTGGGTGGTTCCGGGCGGCAGTTCGACGTCCGCGCTGACCGGCGGTGCAACCGATATCATGTTCTGAAAGGTCAGCCCGTTCATCTGATCCGCCATCAACTGGCGGAACGCATCCGCCGACAGCAACCGGTTGCCGCCCAGTTCGCCGCCATTCAGCACCATCCGCAGGAACCGCATGTAGTCAGGCGCAGTGGAATAAAGCGCGTGCCCCATGCCGTAGAATTCCGGTCGCGGCGGCGGAGCGAGTTCGAACGGGCCAAAGCCACCATCCTCGCCGCGCATCGACACGCTGCACAGACGATCGGCCAGCGCATCGGATTCAAACGCCGTGTCCACCATGCCCAGCGGATCGAAAATCTCCGCCTGACAGAACGCATCGATGCGCCGCCCGTCCACCGCCTCGACCATCTGCCCCAGCCAGTCGATCGACGGCCCATAGCCCCAGCGTGTGCCGGGATCGGTGGTGAGCGGATACATCAGCGCCGATTTCAGCCCCGACAGCACCGTTGGGTGGCCGGTCAATTCCATGTATTTCGGCACATCCGGGTTCCAGAACTCGTACTCCATCCCGCTGGTATGGGTGGCCAGATGGCGCAAGGTGGCCACGGTCTTTGGCTCCCGCAGGATCGGGGTCTCGCCGTCGAACCCTTCGAGCACCCTCAGATCGTTCCAGGCCGGCAGTACATCGGCGACCGGAGTGTCCAGGCTTAGCTGGCCGCGATCAACCAATACCATCGCGGCCAGCGAGCCAATCGCCTTGGTCATGGAAAAGATGCGAAACGCGGTGTCTTCGGCAGCTGCGCGCCCTTCGGCCGCATCCCCGGCGGCACCGCTGAAGGTTATCCCGTCCGCGTTGCCGACCATGCCGACGACAAAGGGCACTTGCTGTGCCGCCACCGCCAGGTTCAGAACCGTCTGTAAGTTACTCATGCTATCCCTCCCGCGTTGATATGGCCGAACGCTAACGGCGCGGCCCCGGCCTGTCCATTGCCACGCTGACCGGAAAGCGCACCGACGTGCCCGTTCCGTGCCCTGACTGCATACTGGACATCGGGGGGAAACCGGCCTCGCCCCCCTCCGATGCGATCACGGCAAGATGCGGGATCATCCTCAGAACGACCCGCCCGTCTTGCTTTCATCGTCCCTTGTGATAGCAGGGCGCGAGCAGACTGCAGGAGAGCGGGCATGGATGACCTGAAAGCCAAATATCTGGAACAAATCGCCGGGGCCGCGGATGAATCCGCACTCGAGTCCATTCGCGTCACTGCCATCGGCAAAAAGGGCGAGGTGGCGCTGAAAATGCGCGAGCTGGGCAAGATGACCCCCGAGGAACGCCAGATTGCCGGGCCTGCGCTGAATGCGCTCAAAGACGAGATCAACAGCGCTTTGGCGGCCAAAAAAGCCGCCCTTGCCGATGCCGCGCTGGACGAGCGCCTGCGGACCGAATGGCTGGATGTAACCCTGCCGTCGCGGCAGCGCGGGCAGGGCACGGTGCATCCGGTGTCGCAGGTCACCGAAGAACTGACCGCGATCTTTGCGGAACTCGGGTTCTCGGTTGCCGAAGGTCCACGCATCGATACCGACTGGTACAATTTCGACGCTCTGAATATCCCGTCCCACCATCCGGCACGGGCCGAGATGGACACGTTCTATATGCACCGCGCCGAGGGCGATAACCGCCCGCCCCATGTGCTGCGCACCCATACCAGCCCGGTGCAGATCCGGTCGATGGAACAGCAGGGTGCGCCAATTCGCATTATCTGCCCTGGCGGTGTCTATCGCGCGGATTACGACCAGACCCACACGCCGATGTTCCATCAGGTGGAAGGACTGGCCATCGACCGTGACATCAGCATGGCCAACCTGAAATGGACGCTCGAGGAGTTCTTTGCCGCATTCTTTGAAATCGACGGTATCAAGACCCGTTTTCGTGCCAGCCACTTTCCTTTTACAGAACCGTCCGCAGAGGTCGACATTCAGTGTTCATGGGTCGATGGCCAGTTGCGGATTGGCGAGGGCGACGGCTGGATGGAGGTTCTGGGCAGCGGCATGGTGCATCCGCATGTGCTGCGCTCTGCCGGTGTCGACCCCGATCAATGGCAGGGCTTTGCCTTTGGCATGGGTATCGACCGGCTGGCGATGCTGAAATACGGCATCCCCGACCTGCGGGCGTTTTTTGATTCCGATCTGCGCTGGCTGCGGCATTACGGGTTTGCGGCGCTGGATATGCCGACACTGCATGGCGGGCTGAGCCGCTAGAATCGGGGTTGGCGTACCGGTGAGCGCAATCCAGACTTTGGCCAGTTAGGGCTTGATCGCGCGACCCAGGCCATGCGGGCATTGATGCCGTTTGTACAGCGGATGTATCGTTAACCCTGCGTCCGCTGCTTCAATGGCAGTAAGCCTCTGACACGGCGAAATCGATCCATTCCACGATCCGCGTTCTGTTTGCACCGGATGGCGATCTGGTTGTGCGCTTCTTCGTTGTTGCCGTTCCGGATGGGTACGAGGTCGACGTCCTGGAATGCGGCGCCTGAGGGGCGGGCAAGCAAATGCCCGCCGGAGAGAACCGGCGGGCATCGTTACAGTTGTGACCGGGCGATCAGGCGGCGTTGTACAGCCGACGGGTGACCAGACCGGAGTTGCGCGCCTTGAGCGCCTTGGCACCGGCCAGAACGGCCAGATCGAATACCGGCTCGACCAGAATGACCAGCGCATAGGCCATCCCAAAGGCACCAACCGAAGCAAAGGTTTCCGCAGTCACGCCCTGGCCGTAGAAGGCCCAGAATGCGACCCAGGCGATCACTCCGCCCTGATAGGCGGCGGACAGTTTCAGCACATCTCCATAGCCCAGATCGACATAGGCCACGTTCTGCGGCAGCACCTTGCGGGCCATGGCGTGGATCGCGAACAGTGGCACCAGCAGGGTGGTGATGTTGACGAAATACATCGGCAGATCAGTCGGAGCAAAGAACATCCCCTGAATCGCCAGCCCTGCGGCCAGACCAATGGCGGCTGGTGCCGTTCCAAGTATAAGAAGCAGCGTCGTGCCCATGATAAAGTGGACTTCGGAAACACCGACCGGGAAATGCGGCAGCAGTTCGAAAAAGATAAGAACCGCCAGCGTGGCAGCAACGCTGCGGGCCATTAGCGACGCAATGGGGCGGGTGTTGATTTCGTCGTTGACCAGCTTGACGCTGTAACCGGCAGCGCCAGCCGCCGTTCCATAGGCCAGCACCATTTTGGCCCCGTGGACTACTCCAGGTTCGATATGCATGTCTGTCTCCTTTTCGCCGCACCCGACGATGGTTTGTGTTCAGCGTCCGGCAGGTCTCCTGGCTTGTGGGTCAGTGCCTCTGTCCGCCTTCCCCGTGCAGAAAAGCACGAGTGGCATGCTGAACAGAGGCTCGCCACTTACAGTCGCGGGGGCGGCTCTGGCTTGGGTCACGATTGTGTCCGCACCATATTCCCTCTTAGCCCATGACTTTCGACGATGGGACCAGACGATTTAGTTAACCGAGAATTCGCCGGTCTGGCAATGGGTATTTTATCCGTCAGCGCTGTCAGCGTGGTGTTTTTTCAGCAGGTATATGTCCATGATCCAGCCATGGTCGGCCCGCGCCCGCGCTCGTGCGGTTTCGATCTGCTGAGTGACCTGATCCAGCCGCCCGCTGATCAGCAATTCCTGCTCCATACCCAGGTACGCGCCCCACCAGATATAGAAATTCTTGCCTGTCAGGGTCCGGAATGAACAGTCCCCGTCCAGCATGATGGCTAGCGTTTCGGTGTCTTGCGGCCAGCCTTCGTCGCGCAGTCGTCGTCCCGTCGTCACCGTAAAGGGTTCGCCGATCTCGTTGATCGGGATGGCATGGGCTGCCGTTAGGGCCTGCAATGCTGTGATGCCCGCAATCACGCGAACGCGCGGCTGCGGGTCCAGGCGCGTCATGATCCGCAATGAGCTGTCGTACAGCGAGGGATCGCCCCAGATCAACAGGGCGACGGTCCGCGGGGCCGGGGTGGCCGTGGCAAAGGCTGCCTCCCAGGCGCGGGCGATGGCATCGTGCCAGTCGTCCACTCCTTGACGATAGCCGCTGTCAGACCGGCGGGGCGGGATGTCGAAATAAGCCAACGGCGGAGGGTTGCCGTCGGTCGCATCATCTATGATTCGCTCGCGCAATTCGGCCAGATCCGCCTTGTGGTCACCTTTGCGCGGGATCAGGATGAGGTCGGCGTCGCGGATCGCCCGCGCACCCTGTCGTGTCAAATGGTCCGGGTTGCCGGTGCCGATTCCGATCAGACACAGATCAAACATCGCTTCCCTCTGCCAACGGGCCATACAGGATCAGGGCCGGGGCGTCGCCGATTCCATTGGCCAGCCGGTCCGACAGATTGGCGATGGTGCCGCGATACAGGGTTTGTTCGGGGGTGCTCACGGCTTCGGCCAGAAGCGCAGGCGTCTGTGGCGACAATCCGTGATCGATCAGCATCGCGGCCAGGGCGGGAAATGTGCGCATTCCCATGAAAATTACGGTGGTGGCCTGACTGTCGGCCAATGCAGCCATGTTCAGGTCTTCGGGCAGTTTGCCGGTCACATCGTGGCCCGTTACAAATTGCACCCGTCGTGCCGTCAGGCGCCGCGTCAGGGGGATGCCAATGGCGGCGGCGGCGGCACAGGCCGACGGCACTCCTGGGATGATCTCATGTGTAATACCGGCGGCGCGCACCGCGATCAGCTCTTCCTCGAGCCGCCCGAACATGCCGCTGTCGCCCGACTTCAGTCGCACGACCCGCGCGCCGCCTTGGGCATACTCCACCAGCAGGCGGTTCACATGATCCTGCTTGGCCGAAGGACGCCCGGCCCGTTTTCCAACTCCGACCAGATCGGCACCTGGGCGGGCGTGGCTGAGGATCGGTCCCGAACTAAGGTCGTCGAACAGGATCGCATCTGCCTGTTTCATCCTGTTGACTGCTTTCAGCGTTATCAACTCCGGGTCGCCCGGTCCGGCTCCGACAAACGAGACAAATCCACTCATGTGCTGGCCTCCGCGATCAGGTGAAAGAAGGTGCCGGTGACATTACCGCGAAGCGAGCCGGTTTCGGGTACCTCGGTGTCCTCGGCGTCGGTGACAATGGCCAGCGGGGCGTCGGGTTGCTCGAGAATCGAGCAGTAGTGGAATTCATGCCCGCGCAATGTGCACCCTGCGGCAAAGCCCGGCATTGCCGCGGACAGGCTGGCTTTGCGATAGCCCAGATGAAATTTGCGTTTTTCATACGAGGTGACCAGCCCCAGCAACCCGGCCATTTGGTGCCGCGCGCCGTCCTTGTCAATCAGCGCTGCTCCCAAGGCCATATAGCCGCCGCATTCGCCGTGCACCGGGCGGGTTTGCGCATGGGCGCGCAGCCCGGACAGGAAATGATCGGCGGCTGAAATGCGCCCAGCATGCAGTTCCGGATAGCCGCCGGGCAGCCAGACCAGATCCGCATCCGGGGCAGGGGCCTGATTTGCCAGCGGTGAAAAAGGCAGTATTTCAGCCCCCGCCGCACGCCAGCCTTCCAACAGATGCGGATAGGTGAACGAAAACGCTGCGTCCTGCGCCAACGCAATCCTTTGGGCCGGAGGTTTGGGCAGCGAGCCGCCAGGAGCGATTGCACTGCTTTGGGCCGCCGCCCGAATTGCCGTCAGATCCACATGGTCGCGCAGAAACGCCGCATATCCGGCGATTGCGGTTTCCAGATCCGGATGTTCGACCGCCTGAATCAGACCAAGATGGCGTTCGGGCAAGGTCAGATCGCCCCGGCGCGGCAACACGCCAAGCACTGGCAAGCCGGCGCGTTCCATGCCCAGCCGGGTCAAACGCTCGTGACGCGGGCTGGCGACGCGGTTCAGGATCACTCCGGCAAACGGCAAGTCCGGATTGTACATGCGAAACCCCAGCGCCGTGGCCGCCGCAGATTGCGCCTGACCGCCCACATCCAGCACCAGAACCACGGGCCAGCCCATGCGCAACGCTGTTTCCGCGCTGCTGCCATGGGCGATCTCGCCCGGTTTCGCCACCCCGTCAAACAGCCCCATCGATCCTTCGGCGATTGCGATATCGGCTCCCTCGGCCTGGGCTGCCACGGCGTTCAGCAAACCGTCGTTCATCGCCCAGGTGTCGAAATTGAAGCTGGCCCGCCCGGCGGCGGCGCGGTGAAAGGCAGGGTCTATATAGTCAGGGCCGCTTTTGAAGGGCTGCACCGCCAGACCGTCCTCGGCCAGCGCGCGCAGAAGCCCGAGCATCACGGTTGTCTTGCCGGTGCCCGACGACGGGGCCGAGATTAGCAGGCCGGGGGGGTTAGTCATCATTGTGGCTCCAGCTGGACCAGGGGCTGTCGGCACTCTGTGGGCGATAGCGACGGTCGTAGTCGGTGGAATACAGGCAACTTTCTGTGAACCCCTCGCCCGCAAGCGCGGGGCCAACCAGGATCAACGCGGTGCGTGATATGCCATTGTCCATTGCGTCTTTCAATGTGCCCAGGGTTGCGCGGATGATGCGCTCGTCCGGCCAACTGGCACGATAGACCACCGCCACCGGACAGTCTTTGCCGTAGGCCGGGGACAGATCCGAAATAACCGCGTCCAGGTTGCCAATTGACAGGTGGATCGCCAATGTCGCGCCAGTGGCGGCAAAATTGGTCAGGCTTTCGCCCTCTGGCATTGACGAGGCACGCCCCGGCGTGCGGGTCAGAACCACAGATTGTGCCAACCCCGGCAAAGTCAGTTCCGTGCCCAACGCGGCGGCGGCGGCGGCGAATGACGGTACGCCAGGTGTCACGCTGACCGGGATGCCCAGGTCGCGCAGCCGACGCATCTGTTCACCCATGGCCGACCAGACGGACAGATCACCCGAATGCAGTCGGGCCACGTCTTGCCCTGCGGCATGCGCCTTGCTGCATTCGGCAATGATTGCGTCCAGATCCATCGAGGCCGTGTTGATGATCGTGGCCTCTTTGGGGCAATGGGCCAGGATTTCTTCGGGTACGAGCGAGCCAGCATAAAGGCACACGGGGCAGGTCGCGATGATGTTGCGCCCGCGCAGGGTCAACAGGTCTGCGGCGCCGGGTCCGGCTCCGATGAAATTTACGGTCATTTCTGTTCTCCGATGGCGACCGCGCAGGTGGCGAGGCGGTCGGGCGAAATCTGACGCGGTGCAAGCAGCCGCGCGTTGGGGCCTGCGACAGCAAGTGCGGCGGCTTCGGCAACGCTTCCGGTACCGCGCAATGTCTTGATACGCGATGAGTTTGTGAGAGTTTGGGCCTGTTCGATGGATCTTGCTGATACGGCGTGAACCGGTAGGTTCAGATGCGCGCCCAGGGCCGCCAGGGATGCGGCCTGCGCTTTGTCCGTCGGGGCAGCCAATGCGGTGATCCTTTGCGACCCGGCGGCCATCCGCAACGCCGCCTGCAAGCTGTCGATATTGGCCGCAGCACGAAATCCGAACCCCGCCACGATCACAGCGTCACGCTCCATTGCACCACCGGATATGCGGATTTCCAGCCGGTTCTGGCTCCCAGCGGTGCGGCCTGCGCCAATTCGATCCGCAGCAGATCTCCTCCCAGACGTGCCTGCCAATGGATCAGCAACGCCTCGCTTTCCAGGGTGACGGCATTGGCCACCAGCCTTGTGCCCGTGGGCAGGTGATCATTCAGCCAGGTGAGCAAATCTTGGCTGAGCCCGCCGCCGACGAACACGGCATCCGGGGACTTTAACCCGCTCAGCGATTCGGGGGCCGACCCGGTGATGATCCGCAGCCGGTCCACCCCCAGGGCATCGGCGTTGGCGCGGATCCGCGCCGCGCGGTCTGGGCGCGGTTCGATGGTTGTGGCGCCGGTCGCGGGATGGCTCAGCAGCCATTCGATTGCAATCGATCCCGAGCCGCCGCCAATGTCCCACAGGTGTTCGCCAGGTCGCGGTGCCAGTGTCGACAAGGTCAACGCGCGCACCGGGCGTTTGGTGATCTGCCCGTCGTTCTCAAATATCGCATCCGGCAGCCCTGACACCCGCGGCAACGACAGCCCGCTACCAGCGATATCCAAGCCCACGCAGACAGGGTGGCCAATGTCCTTGAACCCGAGCGCCGCTGCCATTCCGGATCGAACCCGTTCGCGCGGCCCGCCCAGGGCCTCCATCACATGCATATGCGTATCGCCGAACCCCGTTTGCGCCAGCCAATCCGCCAGTTCGGTCACCGCCGCCCCGTTGCGCAACAGGACGACCAACCTTTGTCCCGACACAAGATGCGGTCGCAGCCGGGTAAGTGGGGCCGCGTGCAGGCCCAGCGTCAGCGTGGTTTCCAGTGGCCAGCCCAGCCGCGCGGCGGCCAGCGTAAAGGTCGATGGGCCGGGCAGGGCGCACCATTCGCCACAGTCCAGATGCCGCGCAATCACACTGCCTGCGCCAAACCAGAACGGATCGCCCGAGGCAAGGACCGCCACCGCCCGCCCGCGCAGCTCCAGCAGGCGGGGCAGGCCGTCGGCGAAGGGCACCGGCCATGTTACCCGCTCGGCGGCAAGATCCGGCAGCAATCCCAGGTGGCGCGCCGATCCCATGACGATTTCGGCGTTCTCCAACGCCTTGCGGCTTGCGGCGGCCAGCCCCTGTGGTCCATCTTCGCCAAGCCCGACGACGGTTAGCCACGGAGCCTCAGACATGACACCGACCCTTTTGATTCTCGGCGGCACGACCGAGGCCAGCGCCTTGGCCCGCGTTATGGCGGATCGCGGCATCGCGGCGGTGTTTTCGTATGCCGGACGCACTGAACAGCCGCGCAAACAACCGATTCCCCTGCGCGTTGGCGGGTTTGGTGGCGTTGACGGTCTGGTCCGGTATCTGCGCGACACCGGTATCACCCATGTGGTGGACGCCACCCATCCCTTTGCCGCCCAAATGAGCCGCAATGCGGTTGCGGCCTGTCGAGCGACCGGCGTTGAATTGGCCGCCCTGACCCGCGCTGCCTGGCAGCCGCAACCGGGTGACATCTGGCGCAACGTGGCAGATATTGAGGCCGCCGTGGCTGCCCTGTCTGGCCCGCGCAGGCGGGTGCTGTTGGCGTTGGGGCGGATGCATTTGGCGCGGTTTGCCGTGCAGCCGCAACATCACTACCTGTTGCGTCTGGTGGACGAGCACGGCGCATTGCCCTTGCCCGAATACACCAGCGTGATCGCGCGCGGTCCTTTCACGTTTGCCGACGACATGGAATTGATGCGGCAATATGATATCGATCTTGTGGTGTCCAAGAACGCGGGCGGAAATGGGGCGCGGGCCAAGATCGATGCGGCGCGCGCGCTGAAGGTGCCGGTGATCATGATTGATCGACCTGCCTTGCCCGCGCGACTTGAGTTGTTCGGTCCCGATCAGGTTTTGGACTGGCTGGATCATTCCGGCACCGACCGGGGCGTATAGACGATTGGCGTTCCGGTGCGTTCGATCTTTCGTGTTGCCGAGGATCCGACAATGACCATGGTGCGCATATCCGCCATTTCGGGTGTGGCCTGGCCCAAGGTGGTCACGTTCAGCGTTTCCTCCGGGGTGCTGACCGCGCGGGCAAACAGGATCAACCGTTGCGGCCCGCAGACTTCGCGCAATATATCCAGTGTGCGCTCGAACCCTTCGGGACGAGATGCCGAGCGCGGATTATAGAATGCCATGGCAAAATCCGCCTCGGCGGCCAGGCGCAGACGTTTCTCGATCAGCGCCCACGGCTTGAGATTGTCGCTAAGGTTGATGGTACAGAAATCGTGCCCCAAAGGCGCACCCGCACGGGCGGCAGCCGCCAGCATGGCGGTGATGCCGGGCAGTACGGAAATCTCCAGTTCCCGCCATGCTGGGGGGCCGTTTTCAACCGCCTCAAACACCGCCGCCGCCATGGCAAACACACCCGGATCACCCGAGGACACCACCACGACGCGCCGTCCGTCTGCGGCCATCTGCAGCGCATGCTGGCTTCGGTCGATTTCGACCCGGTTGTCGCTGGCGTGCAGGGTCAGTCCGTCGCGTGGGGCGACGCGGGCGACATAGGGGATATAGCCGACCACGTCGGTGGCGTCGGCCAGCGCAGCGTCGACCTCGGGGGTGATCTTGTTCGGGTTGCCTGGACCCAACCCTGCGATCCTGACCCAGCCGCTCATGGGCGGCGTCCCTGGCCATGCACCACGATAATCGAGAAATAGGGCGCAACACGGTCCCCGGCTTGGGGCAGCGGAGTTACCGTCTGGTTCGGCATTGCGGCATATTCCACCAACCATGCACGGTCATACAGCCCGGTTGCGCGCAGGGCACGGCGGATTTTGTCGATGTTGCGCCCGATCTTCATCACCACCAGCGCATCGGTATCGCCCATGCGTCGGGTCAGTTCGGCCTCTGGCAGAGTGCCCATCAGGACGGTCAGTACATCGTCGCCCCACGTGATCGGGGTGCCGGTGGCGGTCCAGGCCCCTGACATGCCGGTGATCGCCGGCACCACCTGCACCGACGCCGTGTTCTGCAGGCGAGTATAGAGATGCATGAACGAGCCATAGAAGAACGGATCGCCTTCGCACAGGACCACCACGTCCTGCCCCGCAGTGGACAGATCCAGCAGGCGGACAGTGCAATCGGCGTAGAATGCGGACAGCAGTCGATTATAGCGCGGATCACTGAGCGGAATCTCGGTGGTGACAGGGTATTCCATTGCGAATTCGATGGCGTTCGGAGCGAGCATGCCCTGCACGATCCGGCGGGCCTGGCCCTCGCGCCCGGGTTTTCGAAAAAACGCCACATGCCGCGCGCTGCGCAGCAGCCGATCGGCCCGCACGCTCATCAGGTCGGGATCACCGGGGCCAAGCCCGACGCCATATATGGTGCCCGCCTTCATTCGGTGCGGCTCGCGATGGCATTGACGGCGGCGACAGTGATGGCCGAACCGCCCAGACGCCCCTGAACGATGCAGCACGGGGTGGGGTGCGCCGCCCACAGGGCGTCCTTGCTTTCAACGGCACCGACAAAGCCCACCGGGCATCCGATAATGGCGGCTGGGCGTGGGCAGTCGGGGTCTTCCAGCATGTTGAGCAAATGAAACAGCGCCGTGGGTGCATTGCCAATGGCCACTACCGCCCCGGCCAGATGCGGGCGCCACAGCTCGAGTGCGGCGGCCGAGCGGGTATTGCCCATCTTCTCGGCCATGGGGCGCACCCGGTCGTCCTGCAGGGTGCAGATCACGGCATTGTCGGCGGGCAGGCGAAAACGTGTGACGCCTTCGCTGACCATGCGCGCATCGCAGAGGATAGGCGCGCCCGATTCCAGCGCAGCACGGGCGGTGGACACAAAACCGGGTGAAAACCGCACGAACCGTTCCAGCCCGACCATTCCTGCGGCGTGGATCATGCGCACGGCAACCTGTTCCTCGTCCGTCTCAAATCGGGTCAGATCAGCCTCGGCACGGATGGTGGCAAAAGACTGGGCATAGATCGCCGCGCCGTCGGTTTCATATTCATAAGGCATCAGGTCAGGTCCGTAAGGGTCAACAGGTCTTCAGGTGTCAGGCCGCGCATTGCAGGCTCATCCCCCGCGCGGCCCCGCTTTACAAGGTCAAATCGTCCGTTTCGTCCCACGAGCGTCACGCTAGCCGCGGTCTGGCGCGCACAGCCCTTGGTGCAGCCCGAGACATGCAGGCTGCCGCCGATGCGGCCCGCCATCTGGCGGGCGATCATCTGGGTCTCGGCCTGCGCCTGCGGGCAGATTGGTGCACCGCTGCAGGCATCGGCGGTCAACAACGGATCGTCAGGGCGCGTGACAAAACCGGGTGCCGGCGTGGAGTGACCGCCTTCCAGCAGGATCTGCCTCCAGGGGGTGATCCGCAGGGCGCGCGCCCCGCTTTTACGAATGAGGTCGTCCAGCGCCAGGGCCAGTATCTGGCCAAAGGCCGCGCCCACAAGTGGTCCTTTGGGCGTGAATCCGGGTTCGGATCGCGTTGCCAGCGGGCCGGGCGGTTTACCGGTCCAATGGCCTGGCAGCGATGTGTGCCGCACCAAGTTTCGCATCCGGCGCAATTCCGGGCTGCTATGCCTCGCAAACCAGCGCGCCATCCCCAGCGCGGCGTCGATGGCCCGTTCTTCGCTGACGCAAACCCCGGTCTGACTGCCATCTGCCCGCAGGATCAGGCCCCCGGACATCCCGGTTTCCAGCCGGATGTCAGCCGAGTTTTCGCTCAATACGCGGTTTGAACCGGTGTCGATGGCAAAGCCGAACTTGGCTGGCAGTTCCGGCAGATCGGCAAGCCGGTCGAGCAGGATTTCCGTCAAGCGGCAGGTCTGATCGCCGTGTTCATAAAACGGTTGCACCAGAATATTGCGTCTCGATTCCAGTCCGGGTTCGGGATCCAGCAAGTCAAGATTTGCGAGATCGTCCAGGAGCTGGCGATGTGTCTGTTCCGAGACACCGCGCAGTTGCAGGTTGGCGCGGTTGGTCAGGTCGAGCCGGCCATTTCCGTGGCGCTGCGCTGCGTCGCAAAGGCCCAGAACCTGTTCTGCCGTCAGCCGTGCCATCCGGGGGCGGACCCGTACCACCAGCCCGTCACCGGACATCATCGGGCGGTGCGCGCCAGGGCACCAGCCTTTGACCACTGGCGCGCTCATTCCGAGCCATCCAATACGGCGCGGATCGAATTGCGACGCGTGTTCCACAACCCGGCGTCCAGCAGGGCGCGAAATCGGTCTTGCATCGCCTGATGCGCTCGCGGGTTGGCCCGGGCCAGAAACGCGTCGACCTCGGCATCCCCAAGGGTTGCGTCGTGGTACAGATCGAACAGATGCGGCGCGACCGCTCCGGCCAGATGGGCAAAGGCGGCCATGTGATCCAGCGTGGCGGCGATTTCTGCGGCTCCACGAAACCCATGACGCTGCATTCCCTTGATCCAGTTTGGATTGGCGGCGCGGGCGCGTACCACGCGGGCGATTTCCTCGGGCAGGGTGCGCGCGTGTGGGGTCGCCGGATTGGTGTTGTCCAGGTGATACAGTGCCGCCGCGCCGCCGGTTTGGGCCTTGGCGGCGGCAAACCCGGCCTCGTGGGTGGCATAGTCATTGGCCAGCAGCAGGTCGGTTTCGGCCAGGTCCTGAAGATGCACAAAGGCATCCGCATGTTGCACACGGTCACGGATCCCTTGGGCATCGCGGATCGTGTGATCGCCCTCAAGTGCAAAGGCACTGGCATTGAACCAGGCTTCGCCCGCCTGCGCGCGGGCGGTTTCGTTATAGGTTTCGGGCAGCTCGCCCATGCCCAGACCATAACGGCCCGGCGCGGGGCCAAAGACACGCGCTGCCGGGGCGTGACCGGCATAGGGGTTCCAGTCCGGGGCCTCGTCGCGCGCTGCCAGCGCACGCACCGCCTGTCCGAACAGCGCGGACAGGGTTGGAAATACGTCGCGAAAAAGGCCGGATACCCGCAGGGTCACATCCAGACGGGGCCGGTCCAGATCGGTGATCGGCAGCACCTCGATGCCGGACACCCGCTCGCTGCCCGCATCCCAGACCGGTTTCACGCCAAGCAGGTGCAGAGCCATCGCGAACTCTTCGCCCGCCGTGCGCATGGTGGCCGAACCCCAGAGATCGACAATCAGCCCTTTGGGATAATCGCCCTCGTCCTGCAGATGGCGGCGAACCAGTTCTTCGGCCAGTTTGACGCCCTGTGCATGGGCGCTACGGGTGGGAACAGATCGCGGGTCGGTGGTGAACAGGTTGCGCCCGGTGGGCAATACGTCGCGACGCCCGCGATAGGGCGATCCGGATGGTCCGGCGTCGATGCGTTTGCCGCCGAGCGCGTCCAGTAACCCATTGCGTTCCGCATCGGCGGTCGGGATTGTGTCGAAAGGGCCAGAAGACGCTGCGGCGCGGCCATAGACATGCAGCCCGTCGCCGAATTGGCTTTCCTTGATATCACAGACGAACCGGTCGATACGGGTGATTGCCTCGGCCGTCGAACTGGCCAGATCCAGACCGAGATCGTCCTCGACCCCGATGGCCTGCGCCTCGGCGCGGATATCCGATTGCAGGCGGTCGCGGCGGCGCGGATCCAGCCCGTCGGCGTTCGAGAACTCGTCCAGCAGGGTTTCCAGCCGCATCATCCGATCCGGTGTCTCGCTGGCCCGCAGGGGCGGCGGGACATGGCCAAGCGTCACCGCCCCGATGCGTCGCTTGGCCTGTGCTGCTTCGCCGGGGTCGTTGACGATGAAAGGGTAGATGACCGGCAGATCGCCAATCAGCGCTTCGGGCCAACACGTATTGCAAAGGGCCACCGCCTTGCCGGGCAGCCATTCGAGTGTACCGTGCGCACCGACATGGACCAGAGCATCGGCGGCCAGCTCATGGCGCAGCCAGAGATAAAAGGCGACATAGCCATGCCGGGGCGTGCGCGACAGATCATGATAGTCGTTGTCGCGGCGGGCGGGCTGCCCACGCTCGGGTTGCAGGGCAACCACGGCCTTGCCGCGCCGCAGGGCGGTGAATTGCAGCGCACCATCGACGCATGCGGGATCGTCTTCGGGGGGACCCCAGACCGCCTTTAGATCGGTATGCAGGGCCGCGGGCAGGGTTGCCAGCGCCGCCTTGTATGCGGCGAGCGGCCAGCGGATTCGGGCGGTTTGCAGCGTTTCGGCCAGCGGTGCGCCAACGGGGCTATCATACCCCTGATCGCGTAGATCGTCCAAAATCGCCTCTGCAGAGGCCAGTGCGTCCAACCCGACCGCATGGGCCATCTGCCAGTCCTTGCCGGGATAGGTAGAGAGCACGAGCACCGGGGCCTTGTCGGCATTTGGTGTTTGTGCCAGTCGGACCCATCC
Source organism: Sedimentitalea nanhaiensis DSM 24252 (assembly GCF_000473225.1). GTDB lineage: Bacteria > Pseudomonadota > Alphaproteobacteria > Rhodobacterales > Rhodobacteraceae > Sedimentitalea > Sedimentitalea nanhaiensis. The sequence goes on along the minus strand of NZ_KI421509.1, from coordinate 1,690,468 downwards.
GGAGATCCGGTCGGCAATGGCCTCGATCCGGTCCGGTTCCGGCTGATGGGCGGTGCGGGCAAACTGTAGCGCCGCGTCGTGCTTGCCCGGTTCCTTAAAGCTGGCAACCCCGGCCAGGATACGGCCATCGACCTCGGGCAGAACCACATGCATCGCCAGGTCGGCCGGCGACAGCCCCCGTTCTGCCTTGGCCCATGCGTCACGGGTCGAAGTGGCCAGCGCGACCTGAAACACCGGGACATTGGCGGCATCCAGCGGCGAAGCACCATCGTCGCCCTTGCCGGAAAAGGCGGTGGCGTTGAGGATGGCGGCAGGGGCGATGACGCGGATCTGCCGGGCCAGCCACCCGGTGGCGTCGGGTGCTTTGAGCGAGGGGACAAACAGGGCGATCACGTCGAAACCACGGTTGCGAAACGCCTCAAACAGCGCCTTGATCGGGGCCAGATCTGCCGCCGTCAGATAGGCGCGATAGAACGTGATCACGATGCGTGGTTTGACGCTATCGCCAAAGGCGGTCGCCGGGCAGATGACGCCATGCTCCGGTGTCCACGCCCCGACCTGTGGCAAGGTCTTGGCCCCCGCCACAGGGGCGGCATACAGCCCCGCCGCCATCGCCAGTTGTGCAAGCGCGGCTTGTGCCGCCACTTCGCCGCCAATGTCGCAAAGATGTGCAAGCCGGTGCAGGGTCGACCGCGGCAAGGTCGAATAGTCGTCCAGCCGCATATCGGGGCGGCCATCGGCGGGCAAAACAGCGACCGCCAGCCCCTTTTGCGCCGCCAGCGCCTGCACCTGTTGCAGCCCATAGGACCAATAGGGCACGCCGCCGATCAAGCGGATCAGGATCCCCTTGGCCCCGGTCAGGGTCTGTTCCACATAGGTATCGACCGACAGTGGATGTTTCAGCGCCGCAAGGTTCGCCAATCGCAGGCTGGGCATCCGTCCGTCGGGGCCGCCACCGCGATGCCAGCCCGCCGCGAAAGCACCGAGGTCGCTGTCGGAAAACGACAACACCACCAGATCCGCCGGGCTTTGACCCAGGTCGGTCGGGGTCTCGGATTCTTCCAGCCCGTGGCTTTCGCGAAAGATCACATGCATCGGCGGCGCTTTCCGCTTGGCCTATTCGGCCGCGACCGGGGTGCCGGTCAGAATCTCGTGGATCGCGGCGGCGTCGATATCGTCATGTTCGGCGATGACCACCAGACGGCTGCGCCGCGCCTCGTCGGCCTTCCAGGGGCGGTCGAACTGATGCCGCACCCGCGCGCCGACCGCTTGCACCAGCAGACGCATGGGTTTGCCGGTGACAGCGGCATAACCCTTGACCCGCAGGATGTTGCGCTCGTTCGCCAGCCGCTTGATCCGTGCCACCAGAACGGCGGGATCGGATTGCTCGGGCAGTTCGATCACGACGCTTTCGAAATCGTCGTGCTCATGGTCCTCGGCGCTGTCGTGATGGCTGGGGCGGGCGTCGATGTCATCCTCTGCGGCCGCTTCAAGGCCCAAAATGACCCGCACATCGACGGCACCTTCGGCGACTTCGACCACGGGCAGAGGACGCGGCGCTTCGGCGGCGATGATCGCACGGGCCTTGGCGACGCCTTCGGCCCCGGCCAGATCGGGCTTGGTCAGCAGGATGATATCGGCACAGCTGATCTGATCCTCGAACACTTCGGACAAGGGCGTTTCGTGATCCAGGCTGGCATCGGCGGCGCGCTGCGCGTCCACCGCCGCCACATTGGGCGCGAAGCGGCCCGCAGCAACGGCCTCGGCATCGGCCAGGGCGATCACACCATCCACCGTGATGCGGCTGCGGATATCGGGCCAGTCGAACGCCTTGAGCAGGGGCTTGGGCAGGGCCAGCCCAGAGGTTTCGATCAGGATGTGATCGGGGCGGGGATCCAGCGCCATCAGCGCCTCGATTGTGGGGATGAAATCGTCGGCCACGGTGCAGCAGATACAGCCATTGGCCAGCTCGAGGATATTTTCGGCGGGGCACTCGGGGATGGCACAGGATTTCAGGATGTCGCCATCCACCCCCACATCGCCGAATTCGTTGACGATGACGGCCAGCCGCTTGCCTTGCGGGTTCTGCATCAGGTGGCGGATCAGCGTGGTCTTGCCGGATCCCAGGAAACCGGTGATTACGGTGACGGGCAGCTTGGACAGGTCGGACATGTTACAAATCTCCAATCGGGGGGATGCGGGCGATACAGTTCTTGCGGAAATGGACCGGGCGTTCGCGCCAGGGTACCAGACCGTCCGGCGCAGCGTGATAGCGGGACGCGACGTCCAGGATCATGTCAGCGTCACGGGTTTCATCGAAATTCCCGTAGACATAGGTCCAGCGGTTTTGCCCACCGCGCAGCACGATGGAACAGCCGCTGTCGCAGTTGGACAGGCATTCGACCGGGCGCAGGGTGACACCATCGGGAATGTCACCGGCGGTCAGCGCGTCAAACAGCACGGTGCCGGGCCTTGGTCCTTCGGTGTCGGTTGGCATGCCCTTGCGGCAGGTGGTGCACACCAGCAATTCGACCGGCGCAGTCCGGGACAGGTTCTGGGTCATCCGGTCACTTTCCTTGTCGGCAGGCGGGGAAACTGCGGGCAAAGCCGGGGCCGGGCCCGTCACCGAGGCACCCCGCCCGGTTAACGTCACATGTCGCTGGCAGGTCTCCCGGCTTGCGGATGTCAGAAAGCGGAGGCTTTCTGGCGGTCATCCCGCCTTCCCGACCCGGTGGTCAGTGGCTTGGGTGTCCTCTCCGGTCACGGTCGCGGGGGCGGCTGCGTATTGCATTCCCTTTTCATCTGCTTGCGCAGAAACCAGCACTTGGGGAATGGGCCATGGCATGGGGTGTTGTCAAGCGGTGGTACGTCGCGCGCGCTCAAAGTCGCGACCGGGTGCCGGTCGGCCGGGAAACGCCGGGGCGAACTGGGGCCACGACACGCCGGCTGACTTGACTGCATCCGCCCGCCCCCGCGACGGATCAATTCATGCGTTGAAGTGCGCCATCATCCGACTCAACCTGGCCGCCTTGCCGGAAATCACCACAGGGGCACCGGGGACCAGGGCTTGCAGAATGTCGCACGGGCGTCCTGCGGACCTCCGATCCAAGCGGGCAGGGGCGTATGACCGCCGCGCTACGCCAGGGCGATGGATACCCCTACGGACAAGATTTCCCAGTGAGGTATCGGAAACGATGACGGGCTGATCAAAAAGCTGAAACTGGCGATGCAAAACAGGATCATGACCGCGGTTTGGCGCTTGCGGATCCGGGGGGCTTCTCTTCAACGCTCCCCCATCCAGTGGTCAATCTCATGCGAGATGGGTGCCCTGGTTTGAGGCAGGCAAGGGCTGTGGAACCTGAGGTCAGGAACAACAAGGGTCAGAAAAATACCGCCCGAATAGCAGGCCGTAACGGCAATGGCCCGTGCTGGTACATTGAGCGAGAAGACGCTGAAAACGACCGAGACCATGGAGGGCAGACGGCATACGTCATGGCGAACTGCCTTGTCGCCAACCCGGGAAGACATGTGGCGGCAGTGCGGTGTTTTGCGGCCCGGCGCCGTTCCGGCTGGCGAGAGGCGCCATCTGGCGCCCCTCGAAAAGACCTGCGCAGGGGGCGGTTTATAACTTCAGATTTGGGATGATCTGTTTCTTGCGGCTTACAACGCCGGGCAGGACTACGGTATCGCCTTCGGCTTGCGCGCCAAAGCTGTTGATCGCGACGCTTTTGACCAGATCGTTGGGCACCAGCAGGGTCGATTGCTCGTTCAGGATATCCACAACGAATAACAATACCTGGTCGACCCCATCCTCGGTGGCGACGGTGATCATGCTGTCCATCAGGCTGGCCTTGCGGTCCAGAACCGTGGACGGCGACGTGGTTTCCAGAACCGAAACCCGGAACTTGGCACCTTCCACCGCGTATTCCTTGCTGTCCATGCGCAAAAGCTCGGCGTCGCTGAACGACGAGACATCGGATTTGGCGGCAAACATCTCGGCGGCGTAATCCGCGATTGAGATGCCCAGCTCGGCGGCCAGTTTCTCGGCTACCGCCTTGTCGTGCTCGGTGGTGGTTGGGCTGCGGAATTCCAGAGTGTCCGACAGGATGCAGGTCAGCGCGGTGGCCTTGGCCCAGTCGGGCATCCTGGCAGCGTCGTCACCCATCAGATCGACCATGATCGTCGCGGTGCAGGCCAGCGGGCGAATGGTAATGTCGATTGGACCCTTGGTTTCCAGGCCGCCGACCAGTTTGTGATGGTCGATGATCGCCTGAATATCCGCATTGTTGATATTGGCAGGCAGTTCCGCGGGGTTGTTGGTGTCCACGATGACAACCGGCGCATCGTCGGCCACGTCGGCGATGATTGCCGGTTTGGGTAGATCCCAGCGTTGCAGCAGGAATGCGGCCTCGGTGTTGGGTTTGCCCAGCAGAACCGCCTCGGCGGGGATGCCCTTGATGTCGTTCAGATACCAGGCCCAGAGGATGGGCGAACCGGTGCTGTCGGTGTCGGGGGATTTGTGTCCAAAAACCTGGATGGTCATATGTGGCGTCCTGTTCAGGAGGGATGATTTGCGCGGGTTATAGAAATGCACCCCGCAAATGTCACCCGTTGTTCGACCGGCTGCGACCCTTGGTCTGGGGTGTCCGAATTGCTGCGGATTTGACTTTCGGGCGAGGCGCTGGTCAAACGGTGTCATGTTGGTGTCTGCCGGACCGTTCTGTCAATGATATCCCACCCCCGAGAAACGCTTTTCGTTCATATCCCCAAGACCGGGGGGCAAAGCGTTGAAACGGTGTTTCTGCGGGATCTGGGCTTGTCCTGGCGCGAACGGGACACACTGCTGTTGCGGCATAATGACGATCGGGCCAAGGGGCCGGAAAAGTTGGCCCATCTCTATGCATCGGAATATGTGGCACTGGGGCATCTGGAGGCGGACCGCTTCGCGCGTTACCTGAAGTTTACCATCGTGCGGCATCCGTTTGACCGCGTGCTGTCGGAATATCGCTATCGCGCGGCGGCCATGCAGCGCCGCAGTGCTGGGCGTGACATGCCTGATCTGGATGCCTTTCTGCAGACCGATTCCAGTGATGAATACAGCGACCTCAGTCGCCATCTGGTTCCGCAGGTGCGTTATATCCGGGATGCGCAGGGCCGTTGTCTGGTGGATGAGGTGTTGCGGTTCGAGGATCTGGCGCAGCAGATAGCGCCACTGTTCACCCGCATCTTTGGGGCTGTGCGTGCGTTGCCACACCACAACAAATCGGCGCAGAACGCCGAGATGAGGCTGACGGCGGCGCAGAAAGAGCAGGTGTTTCTGCGCTATCGCGCCGATTTTGAGGCCTTCGATTATGCCCCCTGAAGGATTTGCGTTGGAGCAGGACCTGTATCCGCCGATCAAGGCGTTGCTTGTGCGGCAGGGCTATGAGGTCAAAGGCGAGGTGGGTGCTGCGGATGTCGTCGCGCGGCGGGTGGGCGAGCCGCCGGTCATAGTGGAGCTGAAACTGCGATTTTCATTGGGGTTGTATCATCAGGCCATCGCGCGTCTGGCGGTTACGGATCTGGTCTATATCGCTGTGCTGCGGCCGGCCGGGCGGACAGCGCGGCGCGCCCTCAGGGACAATCTGGCCCTGTGTCGAAGGTTGGGCCTTGGGCTGATCACTGTCCGAACTGATGGACGAGCCGAGGTGAACTGTGATCCCGGCCCCTATGTACCGCGCAAATCCGCAAAGCGGCAGACGCGTCTGCTGCGCGCGTTTGACCGCCTGCAGGGAGACCCGAATGCCGGTGGTGCGACGCGGCACGGTATCGTCACTGGCTATCGCCAGGATGCGCTGCGATGCGCTGCGCACCTGGCGCAACAGGGGGCGAGCAAAGGGGCCGATGTGGCACGTGCAGCGCAGGTGCCCCGGGCGACGCGAATTATGGCGGACAATCACTATGGCTGGTTCCGCCGCGTCGAAAGGGGGATCTATGCCCTGAGCGATGTCGGTTCGGACGGATTGAAGCATTGGGCTTATAGTTGGGAGAAGCAGGTATCTGCGGACCCCGAGCGGGAATAGTTAATTTGATCAGGGCCTGCTGCGGAAATCGTGGCAAAACACCTCGAATGATTCGCATTTCTGCTAATCGAACGGATTAGTGGTATCCCGTATTGCAACCTGAGGCAGGTAAGCGGCTTTTTGCCTATCAAGGCAAGATTGTATTTTGGGCGTTATTACCTATTTTCAGCAATTTTCAGTAGATTTGCGCGGATTTTCGCCTAACCTGAGGGCGTCTGCACGTTAACCAGCGTCTTTGTTTTTGTTCCTGAGTTACCCAGTGGAGTTGTGAGAGGGGGGATATGATGTTCGACATTGCATACCTCTTGGTGATTTTGCCAGGCGCGGGTATTTTGACCGCGATCTCCCACAGAATGTTATTTCGTTCGGCGGACAATATTTCAGGATCCCTTTCAGGCGGTTTTCGCTTGCAGTCTGTTCCGAGTGCAGACGCGATTGCCTGTGGGTTTATTTCGACGGTTGCCATCGTATCGGCGGCAGGGCTTGCACCTGTTGCAAGTGGCAGGTTGGGATCCATTTCAAGAGGCCATGTTCACTAGTCCGGTGTCTCGGCGTGCTGCCTCAATATTAGCCAGAATGGGTTTCGCCCCCGCGCCATTGTGATGCGGGGGCGGATTTCGTTTTGAAACTGGATGTGCGTCTCGGTGCGTCCAGTCGAGTGTCTCCAATCGTCAAGGTTTCAGCCCTGTAAGAGTGGTGGCACCCCTTTCGCAGAGATGATGATGATGCCGTAAACCCATGCCCGTGATCGGCGGCGGTTCGGGCGTTTTTTTTGTGATCTGGGCTGTTGACTTGGCGTCGGGCTGCCCCTAGCTATGCGTCGTTAGCACTCGACTAGAGTGAGTGATAACGGTCCACCCAAGGGAGCGGTGGACCAGAGAAACAAACTTTGAGCGTTAAGGAGCTGCAAAGATGGCATTCAAACCTCTTCATGACCGGGTGCTGGTGCGCCGCGTGGAAAGCGACGAGAAAACGACTGGTGGATTGATCATTCCGGACAGCGCCAAGGAAAAGCCCGCCGAGGGCATCGTTGTGTCTGTTGGTGCAGGTGCGCGTGACGAAGACGGTGATCGGATCAAGATGGACGTCAAAGAAGGCGACAAGATCCTGTTTGGCAAGTGGTCCGGCACCGAAGTCACACTTGACGGTGAAGAACTGCTGATCATGAAAGAAAGCGACATCATGGGGATCATCGAGGCAGGCGCGGCCGCCAAAGCGGCCTGAACGCCACGCATCGTCTGACCTCAACCAAACGAACTAGGAGACAATCAATATGTCTGCAAAAGACGTCAAATTCGACACCGATGCCCGCAATCGCATGCTTAAGGGTGTCAACATCCTGGCCGATGCGGTCAAGGTGACTTTGGGCCCCAAGGGCCGCAACGTGGTGATCGACAAATCCTTTGGCGCACCGCGCATCACCAAGGACGGTGTAACCGTTGCCAAGGAAATCGAACTGGAAGAAAAGTTCGAGAACATGGGCGCGCAGATGGTGAAAGAAGTCGCCAGCCGCACCAATGACGAAGCCGGCGACGGAACCACCACCGCGACCGTTCTGGCCCAGGCCATTGTCAAGGAAGGCCTGAAATCGGTTGCCGCCGGCATGAACCCGATGGATCTTAAGCGTGGCATCGATCTGGCCACCGCCAAGGTCGTCGCAGAAATCAAAGCCGCTTCGCGCGAAGTCAATGACAGCGCCGAAGTCGCCCAGGTCGGCACCATCTCGGCCAATGGCGAAGCCGAAATCGGCCAGCAGATCGCCGATGCGATGCAGAAAGTCGGCAACGAAGGTGTGATCACCGTCGAAGAGAACAAAGGTCTGGAAACCGAGACCGATGTCGTCGAAGGCATGCAGTTCGACCGTGGCTATCTGAGCCCCTATTTTGTCACCAACGCCGACAAGATGACCGTCGAGCTGGAAGACTGCATGATCCTGCTGCACGAGAAGAAACTGTCTTCGCTGCAGCCCATGGTTCCGCTGCTGGAGTCGGTTATCCAGTCACAGAAACCGCTGTTGATCATTGCCGAGGACGTCGAAGGCGAAGCCTTGGCAACTCTGGTTGTCAACAAACTGCGTGGCGGTCTGAAAATCGCTGCTGTCAAGGCACCGGGCTTTGGCGATCGCCGCAAGGCGATGCTGCAGGATCTGGCCATTCTGACCGGTGGTCAGGTGATCAGCGAAGATCTGGGCATGAAGCTGGAAAATGTCACGATCGACATGCTGGGCAGCGCCAAGAAAGTGTCGATCACCAAGGACGAGACCACCGTTGTCGACGGTTCCGGCGAAAAAGCCGAAATCGAAGCACGTGTGTCCCAGATCCGTCAGCAGATCGAAGAGACCACCAGCGACTACGACCGTGAAAAGCTGCAGGAACGCGTTGCCAAACTGGCAGGTGGTGTGGCTGTGATCCGCGTTGGCGGCATGACCGAAGTCGAAGTGAAAGAGCGCAAGGACCGCGTGGACGATGCCCTGAACGCGACCCGTGCGGCCGTGCAGGAAGGTATCGTTGTGGGCGGCGGTGTCGCTCTGGTTCAGGCCGGCAAAAAGCTGGAAGGCCTGGAAGGCGCGAACAACGACCAGAACATCGGTATCCGTATCGTGCGCAAGGCGCTGGAAGCACCTCTGCGTCAGATCGCCGAAAACGCCGGTGTCGACGGTTCTGTTGTCGCAGGCAAGATCCGTGAAAGCGACGACCCCAAGTTCGGCTTTAACGCGCAGACCGAAGAATACGGCGACATGTTCGCATTCGGTGTCATCGACCCGGCCAAAGTTGTGCGCACTGCACTGCAGGACGCCGCTTCGATTGCTGGCCTTCTGATCACCACCGAAGCGATGGTTGCAGACCGTCCGCAGAAGGAAGGCGCAGGCGCTGGCGGCATGCCCGACATGGGCGGCATGGGCGGCATGGGCGGCATGATGTAACTCAGCCGTTTCCTGACGGAACGATTTCTGAAGAGGGGCCAACTGGCCCCTCTTTTTTATTGAGACGCGGTTGTACGTTGCCTTTCGGCGCAGGCCCGGTACGATCTGATCAGGTGGCGAAAAGGCGGATGGAAATGGAAAAACGGTCCTTGTTTCGTGCGTTGCATGACGAAGAGGGATGTTTCATCATTCCCAACCCCTGGGACACCGGAACGGCGTGCATCCTGCAGGCGTTGGGTTTTCGCGCCTTGGCAACCACCAGTGCCGGCATGGCGTTTTCATTGGGGTTGCGAGAAGGGCAGGCCTCGCGGGATCAGGTTCTTGCGCATTGCAAACAGATCGTTTCCGCAACCGGGCTGCCCGTGTCGGCGGATCTGGAACACGGGTTTGGACACAGTCCCGAAAGCGCGGCGGAAACCATCCGCGCCGCCGCGGCGGTCGGACTCGCGGGCGGTTCTCTGGAGGATCATACGGGCGATCCGGACGATCCAATTTATGAACTGGATCTGGCCGTCGAGCGCATTGCCGCGGCGGCACAGGCCCGTGATGAGCTGCGGGAGGATTTTGTACTGACAGCGAGGTGTGAGAATTTTCTTTGGGACCGACCGGACCTGGACGATACGATCCGCCGTTTGCAGGCCTATCAAGAGGCCGGTGCGGATGTACTGTATGCGCCGGGTTTGCGCGACCTGGCGACGATTGGCAACGTCTGTTCCAGCCTGTCCAAACCGGTGAATGTCCTCATGGGAATGCCGGACGCCACGCACTCTGTTGAAGATTTGGCGCGGGCAGGGGTGAAACGCATCAGTGTCGGGTCGGCGTTGGCGCGGCTCGCCTTTGGTGCTTTTGCCCGCGCGGCACAGGATATGCAGGCGACCGGCCGATTTGCGTTTACAGATGAGGCAATGGGGTTTGTCGAGTTGGAAGAATTCTTTCCGCCCCTGACCTGAGTTTACAGGCGGCGTAACACATCAAGGGGTTGGCATCTCAGGGCAAACGAGCAAGAAATATGCGACAGCGCCTGACAAAAGCATAGGGCGGAACATCGTTGCGCAAGAGCTTTCAGGTTAAAGACAAAAAAAGGGCCCCGAAAAACGAGGCCCTTAAAATTGGTTCAACTCACTGTCGCGTCACATGTTGATGTGATCGCCCAGAGCGACCATGTCGGCCAGCAATTTTGCGGCGTCGTCCACGGGGCCAGGTTCGTTTTTGAACTTTTCCTTGGCGGCGTCATGTGCCACGCGGGCATCTTCGATCATTTCATCGATATGGACGCGCGTCACCTCGGTCAGCGGGATCGCCTTTTCGGCCAGGACCGACAGGCTGGTTGCGTTGATTTCGGCAAACCCACCGGAGACGACGTATTCCGACGTTCCGCTGGGGGTTTCCACACGCAGAACGCCAGGGCGCAGCGTGGTGATGACAGGGGCATGATCAGGCATCGCCGTCATGTCTCCATCCGCACCGGGAATCAGGACCGCGCTGACCTGGAGCGAAGCCAGGCTTCGCTCTGGGCTGACGAGATCGAATTGCATTGTATCTGCCATCAGGCTGCTCCTCAGGCTGCGTCGGCGGCCATACGCTCGGCTTTGGCAATCACTTCGTCGATGCCGCCAACCATATAGAAGGCACCTTCGGGCAGGTGATCGTACTCACCGGCGACAACCGCCTTGAACGAGGCAATGGTGTCTTCCAGCGGCACCTGAACGCCGGGCGAACCGGTGAACACCTGTGCCACATCGAACGGCTGGGACAGGAAACGCTGAATCTTCCGTGCGCGGGTCACGGTCAGCTTGTCCTCTTCGGACAGTTCATCCATCCCGAGGATGGCGATGATGTCCTGCAGCGACTTGTAGCGCTGGAGGGTTTGCTGAACGTCGGAAGCCACTTTGTAATGCTCTTCGCCCAGAACCGCCGGGTCCATCAGACGCGAGGTCGAATCCAGCGGGTCGACGGCGGGGTAGATGCCCAGCTCGGAAATCGCCCGAGAGAGAACCGTGGTGGCATCAAGGTGCGCAAACGACGTGGCTGGCGCGGGGTCGGTCAAGTCGTCCGCAGGCACGTAGATCGCCTGCACCGAGGTGATCGAACCGGCCTTGGTCGAGGTGATGCGTTCCTGCAGGGCACCCATGTCGGTGGCCAGGGTCGGCTGATAACCCACGGCCGAGGGGATGCGGCCCAGCAGGGCGGACACTTCGGAACCGGCCTGGGTAAAGCGGAAGATGTTGTCGACAAAGAACAGAACGTCGGTTCCGGACTGGTCGCGGAACTGCTCGGCCAGGGTCAGGCCGGTCAGGGCGACACGGGCACGGGCTCCCGGAGGCTCGTTCATCTGGCCGTAAACCAGGGCAACCTGGGACTCTTCCAGATTGTCCGGCTTGATCACGTTGGATTCGATCATCTCGTGGTAGAGGTCGTTGCCTTCGCGGGTTCGTTCACCGACACCGGCGAAAACCGAGAAGCCCGAGTGCACCTTGGCGATGTTGTTGATCAGTTCCATGATCAGAACCGTCTTGCCCACACCGGCCCCGCCGAACAGGCCGATCTTGCCGCCCTTGGAGTAGGGGGCCAGCAGGTCCACGACTTTGATGCCGGTCACGAGGATTTCGGACTCGGTGGATTGCTCGGAGAATGCCGGTGCTTCGGCGTGAATTGGACGGTACTCTTCGGCGTTGACCGGGCCACCTTCGTCGACGGGCTCTCCGACCACGTTCAGGATACGGCCCAGGGTGGCGTTGCCAACCGGAACCATGATCGGACCGCCGGTGTCGGTCACTTCGGCGCCGCGTACCAGACCTTCGGTTGCATCCATCGCGATGCACCGCACGGTGTTTTCGCCAAGGTGCTGGGACACTTCCAGCACCAGTTTCTTACCATTGTTTTCGGTGTTCAGCGCGTTCAGAATTTCGGGCAGGTGGTCGCCGAACTGAACGTCCACCACGGCGCCGATGACCTGGGTCACTTTGCCTTTTGCGTTTGCCATGTGTTTGTCTCCGGTTCTCTAGAGCGCTTCCGCGCCCGAAATAATTTCGATAAGCTCGTTGGTGATCACGGCCTGACGCGAGCGGTTGAACTCGATCGTCAACTTGTCGATCATCTCGCCGGCATTGCGGGTGGCGTTGTCCATTGCAGACATCCGGGCACCCTGTTCGCTGGCACCGTTTTCGAGCAGAGCGGCAAAGATCTGCGTCGCTACACCGCGCGGCAGAAGATCGGCCAGGATCGCTTCTTCGTCCGGTTCGTAGTCGTAGACCGTGCTGGCCCCGGCATCCTCGGGGGCCTCAAAGGCTGCCGGGATGATCTGTTGGGCCGTGGGGTTCTGGGTGACCACGTTGACGAATTTCGCGTAGAAGATCGTCGCGACGTCGAATTCTCCTGCATCAAACCGTGCCAGCACTTCTTTGGCGACGGCCTGTGCATCGGTATAGGCGACGCGCTTGATGTCGGACATGTCTACGTGATGCACGAATTTATCAGAAAAATCGCGCTTCAACGAGTCACGGCCCTTTTTGCCGACGGTCAGGATCTTGACCGTTTTGCCCGCCGCGATCAGTCGCTGGGCCTTGACGCGGGCGAGCTTGGCGATGTTGCCGTTGAAACCGCCGCAAAGACCGCGCTCGGCGGTCATCACGATCAACAGGTGAACCTGATCGCTGCCGGTGCCACTGAGCAGCTTGGGCGCGGAATCGGAATTCCCCACCGAGGCGGCCAGTTGCCCCATCACAGCGTTGAAGCGCTCTGTATAGGGGCGTGACTGTTCGGCACTTTCCTGCGCGCGGCGAAGTTTCGCCGCGGCAACCATTTGCATGGCTTTTGTGATCTTGCGAGTCGATTTCACGCTCGCAATCCGGTTTTTTAGGTCCTTTAGATTTGGCATCTGACAGGCCCCTTATGCGAAATCGGCGGCGAATTCGTCGAGAGCTGTTTTGACCTTCTCTTCGGCATCCCCTTTGATCTTGGGGTCTTCGTCGGTGATGTACTGCAGCAGATCGGCGTGCTTTCCGCGCAGATGCGCCAGGAGGCCCGCTTCAAACCGACCGACGTCGCCAACCGAGATCTTGTCGAGATATCCCTTGGTCCCGGCAAAGATCACGCAGACGATCTCGGCGTTGGTCAGTGGGGAATACTGGGGCTGCTTCATCAGTTCGGTCAGGCGCGCACCGCGGTTCAGCAACTGCTGTGTCGCGGCATCCAGATCCGATCCGAACTGCGCAAAGGCCGCCATCTCGCGATACTGCGCCAGTTCCAGTTTCACCGGACCAGCAACGGATTTCATGGCATTGGTCTGAGCCGACGAACCCACGCGCGAAACGGAAAGACCGGTGTTCACAGCAGGGCGGATCCCCTGGAAGAAAAGTTCGGTTTCCAGAAAGATCTGGCCGTCGGTGATCGAGATAACGTTGGTCGGGATAAAGGCCGACACGTCGCCACCCTGGGTTTCGATGATCGGCAGAGCCGTCAACGATCCGGCACCATTGTCTTCGTTCAGCTTGGCCGAACGTTCCAGCAGGCGGGAGTGCAGATAGAAAACGTCGCCAGGATAGGCTTCGCGTCCGGGCGGACGACGCAGCAGCAGCGACATCTGGCGGTAGGCCACGGCCTGTTTGGACAGGTCATCGTAGATTATCAGGGCGTGACGGCCATTGTCACGGAAATGCTCGGCCATGGCGGTCGCGGCATAAGGAGCCAGAAACTGCAGAGGTGCCGGCTCGGAGGCGGTGGCGGCCACGACGATTGAATAGGGCATCGCGCCGTTTTCTTCCAGCTTTTTCACCAGCTGAGCAACGGTCGAACGCTTCTGGCCGATGGCAACGTAAACGCAGTACAATTTCTTGGACTCGTCGTCGCCTGCAGCGTCGTTATAGACTTTCTGGTTCAGGATGGTGTCCAGTGCCACGGCGGTTTTGCCGGTCTGGCGGTCACCAATGATCAGTTCGCGCTGGCCACGGCCGATCGGAATCATGGCGTCGACCGATTTCAAGCCGGTCGCCATCGGTTCGTGAACCGATTTACGCGGGATGATGCCCGGTGCCTTGACGTCGGCAACGCCGCGCTTGTCGGTGTTGATCGGGCCTTTGCCGTCAATCGGGTTGCCCAAGCCATCGACGACGCGCCCCAGCAGCTCGTCGCCAATCGGAACGTCCACGATCGAGTTGGTCCGCTTGACAACGTCGCCTTCCTTGATGTCCCGGTCAGAGCCAAAGATCACCACACCGACGTTGTCGCTCTCCAGGTTCAGGGCCATACCCTGAATGCCACCGGGGAATTCGACCATTTCGCCGGCCTGAACATTGTCGAGGCCATAAACGCGTGCGATACCGTCGCCGACGCTCAGCACGCGGCCCACTTCGGCCACCTCGGCTTCCTGACCAAAGTTTTTGATCTGGTCTTTCAGGATCGCAGAAATCTCTGCAGCTTGGATACCCATTTATCCGACCTCTTTCATTGCATTCTGGAGGGAGTTGAGCCGCGAGCGGATCGAGGTATCGATCATCTTCGAACCCACTTTGACGACAAGACCGCCGATGAGGCTTTCATCGACGGTCGCATTGATGGTGACGGTCTTGCCGATGCGCTCTTTCAGCGTCGCGGCCAGTTTCTCGGACTGCGTCTTGGTCAACGCCTTGGCGCTCACGACGTCGGCGGTGACTTCGCCGCGTTCGTCGGCAAGCTGTTCGCGCAGGGCGACGATCAGTTGCGGGACCACGAACAGACGACGTTTTTGCGCCATCAGTGCCAGCAATTGGGCCAGCACCGGGGCCAGAGTCATCTTTTTGGCGACGGCGGTGATCGCGGCCTCCTGCTCGCTGCGCGAAATCAGCGGCGAGTGGATCAGATTGCGCAGATCTGGACTCTCGGACAACGCAGTTGCCAAATCGTTCAGGCTGGCTTCCAGGCCGTCGAGGTTCTTGTTCTCTTGCGCGATCTCAAAGATCGCGGTGGCATAGCGCGCGGCTATGCCTGCGGAAATCGAAGCTGGTTCGGACACGTCCACCCTTCCGATATTTGGCCCCGGTTTGCCGCATGCGCAGCAGTATCCGAGGGCGTGAAGAGACCCTGCAGGACAGCAGGGCGGCAAAATCAGCGTGGATGTAGCAGAGCAGACCCTCGCCCGCAACATCCTATAGCGATAATGGCGCAACCCATTATCGTTGTATTTGAGTGGCTTAGTGAAACTGCGACGGTTTGCGCCTGATCGGCGCGACAAAAAATGCAGATATCCCGCAGGTTTGTGCGATTCCTGAGGCCCGGTTCTTGTACCTGGGCGGGGCAATGCCCAGTTAAATTTGCCGGATGCCGCACATGACGGCGCTAGGCACCAGCCGGCTCGGCCAGTCCTTTGAGCGCCTTGATCGGCTGTTTGGCGATCTCCCTTATGATGGTGCCAGCCGGCGGTTGCACACGTTTGCTGGCCTCGACCATGAACACGCCGCCGGGCAGCACGCGGGGAAGACGGCCGCCATATTTTTCGAACAGCGGTC
Organism: Sedimentitalea nanhaiensis DSM 24252; assembly: GCF_000473225.1. Lineage (GTDB taxonomy): Bacteria > Pseudomonadota > Alphaproteobacteria > Rhodobacterales > Rhodobacteraceae > Sedimentitalea > Sedimentitalea nanhaiensis. The sequence goes on along the minus strand of NZ_KI421509.1, from coordinate 1,675,001 downwards.
CGGATTTCAGCCAGAACCGGCGGCTGGACGGGGGTTGAAACAAGGCTGCCGCGTGGCGTTCGGGCAGGAACTGGTGTTGTTTCAGTTGCGTTTCCAACTGCCCCAGCGTGTAGGGCCGCCCATATCCGAATGGTGTTTGGTCGCTGCGCGACCACAACCCGGCGCGGTTGGGCACGATGAACAGGGCCTTGCCGCCCGGACCCAGAACCCGAAAACACTCTTCAAGCAGCCGCGAGGGGCGTTCCGAGGTTTCCAACCCGTGCATCATCACCAACTTGTCCACATGCCCGGTCTCGATCGGCCACAGGGTTTCCTCGGCAAGAACCGACACGTTGGGCATGCCCGCGGGCCAGGGCATCACGCCCTGCGGGCCGGGCATCAGCGCGATTACCCGCCTCGCTTCGGCCAGATAGGGGCGCAACAGCGGCACCGCAAAACCAAAGCCGACCACGGTCTGACCCTTGGCTTCGGGCCACAGTTTCAGCAGCCGCCCCCGAACCGAGGCCTGCGCCGCACGGCCCAGGGTGCTCCGGTAATAGAAGTTGCGGAGATCTTGAACATCAAGATGCATTGCGAGCGTCCGTTGGATCAGCCAAGCTTGCCTCTAACCTAGCAAAGAACGGATAAAAGACCATGCCTCTCGAAATTCTTACCATTCCCTGCCTTAGCGACAACTATGCGTTTCTGGCACATGATGCGACCAGTGGCGACACCGCATTGATCGATGTCCCAGAGGCGGCTCCTATTCTGGCAGAGTTGAAGGCGCGCGGTTGGCGGCTGACCCACGTTCTGCTGACCCATCATCACGCCGACCATGTTCAAGGGGTGGGTGCGGTGCTGGCGGAACATGACGCCATTGTTATTGGTGCGGCGGCGGATGCGCATCGCCTGCCATCGCTGGACATCGCGGTAACCGAGGGCGACAGCGTGAAGATCGGCCAGGACACCGGGCGAGTCATCGAGGTGCCGGGCCATACCGTGGGGCACATTGCCTTTCATTTTCCCGACAGCCACGCCGTATTCACCGCCGACAGCCTGATGGCCCTGGGCTGCGGGCGGCTATTTGAGGGGACGGCCCTGCATATGTGGGAGTCGTTGTCCAAACTCGCGGCCCTACCTGAAGATACCGTGGTCTATTCCGGCCATGAATACACGCAGGCCAACGGTGCTTTTGCAATGACGATCGAGCCGGACAACGCCGATCTGGCCGCGAGGGTGCAAGAAATTGCGGTGAAACGTGACAACGGTCAGCCCACTGTGCCTTCGGAACTGGCGGTGGAATTGGCCACAAACCCGTTCCTGCGCGCCGCTGTGCCGTCGGTTCAGGCCAATATCGGTATGGTCGGTGCGGATCCGGTTGCCGTTTTTGCGGAGATTCGCGACCGAAAAGACCGCTTTTGATGCTGTCTTTCTGGACGTCAAGGCTTCGGTCACGCGTTTTGTGACCGAAAAATGAAAGAAAAACCTTGAAGCTGGGGCGTGATCAACCAAACTCTAATACTATGAGGACATGGTTGGTCCAGGGGCGCAGCAACGATTTGCTTCCCACCCGACCCAGACAAGAAGGAGCACGCCGGTGCCTTCATTCTCGAGCACACTAGAACAGGCCATTCATGCCGCGCTTGCGCTGGCAAATGAACGGCGCCACGAATTTGCAACGCTGGAGCATTTGCTGCTGGCGTTGTTGGACGAACCGGACGCGACCCGGGTGATGAAGGCCTGCAGCGTCGATCTGGGGGAATTGCGAAACACCTTGGTTGAGTTCGTCGACGAGGATCTCTCAAATCTGGTTACTGATATCGACGGCTCCGAAGCGGTGCCGACAGCAGCATTCCAGCGAGTCATCCAGCGTGCCGCGATCCATGTCCAATCCTCCGGGCGGACCGAAGTGACCGGTGCCAACGTACTGGTTGCCATCTTTGCTGAGCGCGAAAGCAATGCGGCTTATTTCCTGCAGGAACAGGAAATGACGCGATATGATGCGGTGAATTTCATTGCCCACGGGGTTGCCAAAGATCCCGCGTTTGGCGAATCCCGACCAGTCTCTGGCGCGCCGGAGCCCGAGGAGGAAATACAGGGCGTTACCGAGGGTGAAAAGAAGGAAAGCGCTCTGGCGAAATACTGTGTCGATCTGAATGCCAAATCGCGCGAAGGTGACATCGACCCGTTGATCGGACGCAATGAAGAGGTTGAACGCTGCATTCAGGTGCTGTGTCGCCGTCGCAAGAACAACCCCCTGTTGGTGGGCGATCCGGGCGTTGGCAAGACGGCTATCGCCGAGGGGCTGGCGCGCAAGATCGTAGCCGGTGAAACGCCCGAGGTACTGGCAAAAACCACTATCTTTTCGCTCGACATGGGGGCCTTGTTGGCCGGGACCCGGTATCGGGGCGATTTCGAAGAACGTCTCAAAGCGGTGGTGAACGAGTTGGAAGATCATCCCGATGCGGTGCTGTTCATTGACGAGATCCATACGGTGATCGGCGCCGGGGCCACGTCGGGAGGGGCGATGGACGCCAGCAACCTGCTGAAACCGGCCTTGCAGGGCGGCAAGCTGCGCACCATGGGCTCGACCACCTACAAGGAGTTCCGCCAGCACTTTGAAAAAGACCGTGCGCTCAGCCGCCGGTTTCAAAAGATCGATATCAACGAGCCGTCGGTCGAGGATACCGTGAAGATCCTGAAGGGGCTGAAGCCCTATTTCGAAGAGCATCACCGGGTCAAATATACCGCTGACGCGGTGAAAACCGCAGTGGAACTGGCGGCGCGCTATATCAACGACCGCAAGCTGCCCGATAGCGCCATCGACGTGATCGACGAGGCCGGCGCGGCGCAGCACCTGGTGGTTGCCGCCAAACGTCGCAAGACCATCGGCACCAAGGATGTGGAAGCCGTTGTTGCCAAGATTGCCCGCATACCGCCCAAGAATGTCAGCAAAGACGATGCTGAGGTTCTCAAGGATCTGGAAAAATCGCTCAAGCGCGTGGTGTTCGGGCAGGACAATGCAATCGAGGCCCTGTCCAGTGCGATAAAGCTGTCCCGTGCGGGGCTGCGCGAGCCGGAAAAACCGATTGGCAATTACCTGTTCGCCGGTCCGACCGGAGTGGGCAAGACCGAAGTGGCGAAACAGCTTGCTGATACGCTGGGCGTCGAACTGCTGCGCTTTGACATGTCCGAATATATGGAAAAGCACGCGGTCAGCCGTCTGATCGGTGCGCCTCCGGGCTATGTCGGGTTTGATCAGGGCGGTATGTTGACCGACGGTGTCGACCAGCACCCACATTGCGTGCTTTTGCTGGATGAGATCGAAAAGGCGCACCCGGATGTCTATAATATCCTGTTGCAGGTGATGGATCATGGCGAGCTGACCGATCACAATGGGCGGACTGTCAGTTTCCGTAACGTGGTCTTGATCATGACCAGTAACGCGGGTGCCGCCGAACAGGCGCAATCAGCCATCGGTTTTGGTCGCGATCGGCGCGAGGGAGAGGACACGGCCGCGATTGAGCGGACGTTTACACCCGAATTCCGCAACCGTCTGGACGCCGTGATCTCGTTTGCTCCGTTGCCCAAGTCGGTGATCTTGCAGGTGGTGGAGAAGTTCGTTCTGCAACTCGAAGCGCAGTTGATGGATCGCAACGTGACTATCGAGCTGACAAAGCCGGCGGCTGAATGGCTGGCGGACAAGGGCTATGACGACAAGATGGGTGCCCGCCCGCTGGGTCGTGTGATCCAGGAACACATCAAGAAGCCGCTGGCCGAGGAACTGTTGTTCGGCAAGCTCGCCAAAGGCGGTGTGGTCAAGGTGGGCATGAAGGATGGCCAGTTGGATTTGCGGATTGACGGGCCGGACAAGCCTCGCCTGTCGGGCAACAAACCGCCGCTGCTGACGGCAGACTAATGCGTGCGGCGCTGATCGCCGTTACCCTTTCGCTCGCCGCACCGATTGCGGCGAGCGAGTTTTTCTTGGGGTTTCCCGTCGACTGCACGCTTGGGCAAACCTGCCATATCCAACACCTGATGGATCGAGACGCAGGGCCGGGTGCCCGAGACTTCCAATGCGGCAACTTGACGTATGACGGCCACAAAGGAACCGATTTTGCGCTGCAGACCCTGGTCGACATGCAGCGCGGTGTAAACGTTCTGGCCGCTGCGGCCGGAACCGTTGCAGCCACACGTGACGATATGCCGGATGTGGAATACGACCCCGCGAAGGACGATCTTGTCAGCGGCAAGGAATGCGGCAACGGGTTGGTGATCCGCCATCCCGAAGGGTGGGAAACGCAGTATTGTCACATGAAGTCTGGCTCGGTTTTGGTTAGCCCCGGCGATAGGGTCGATCGCGGCACCGTGCTGGGTCAGGTCGGCCTGAGCGGAAAAACCACCTTTCCACACCTGCATCTGTCGCTTCGCAAAGACGGGCAAAAGACAGACCCATTCGATGTTGGGGGCGATGGATCCTGCGGCGCAACAGCCGAATCGATCTGGTCGGAGACACCGCCATATGTCCCCGGTGGGCTGATTTTGGTGGGGTTTGCGGATCGGATGCCGAGATATGATGCGGTCAAGGCCGGTCAAGCCGCAATGAAGAACATGCCCAGAGATGCCGGGGCTTTGGTTCTGTTTGGCCTTGCCTATGGTGGCCATGCCGGGGACCAGATCGAACTGCAGGTCACCGGTCCCGAGGGGGCGGTCATCTCGGAAAAGGTCACTTTGACGCGAAATCAGGCGCAGTTCTTTCGAGCTGCCGGTAAACGGGTGGGTGTTTCAGGTTGGCCTATCGGCATCTACACGGGCACGGTTCGTATTGTGCGTGATGCCAAAGAACTCGATCGCCAAAAGGTGCAGATGACCATAAGATGACAGCTATTTCTCGGTCAACTTCAACTCGATCCGCCGATTCTGAGCCCGCGCCTCGGGCGTGTCGGCGGGATTGACGGGCTGGAACTGACCGAACCCGTTGGCCGACAATCGTTGCGGAGGGATGCCTAACGCGTCAACCATATAGCGCACCACCGATAGGGCCCGGCCCTGACTGAGTTCCCAATTGTCGCGGTATCGACCGCTGCTGAACATCGGCACGTTGTCTGTATGGCCATCGACCCGGATTACCCAGTCGAGCTCGGGGGGGATATCGGCGGCGACGCCGCGCAGGATGGCTGCGACTTTGGCGATTTCGGCCCGGCCTTCGGCTGAAATCACGGCCTGACCGGGTGCAAACAGTACTTCCGAAGAGAAAACGAACCGATCCCCTTCGATCCGCACGCCCTCTTGATTGCCCAGCACGTCGCGCAAACGGCCAAAGAATTCGGACCGATATCGTTCCAGATCCTGCGCTTGCGCCGTCAGTTCCTCGGCCTTGGCGGCCAGAGCGCGCGCTTCGGCCTCCAAACGTTTGCGCTCGGCCTCCTCGAGCATGCGCCGCTTGCGCTCTTCCGAGGCGGCACGGGCCAGCGCCGCGTTCAAATCCGAGCCTAGAGATTGCAGTTGCACTCTGGCCGACGCATCTCGTTCCTCGTAGTCATCCAACAGGGCCTGCAGCCCACCCAGCTGTTCGCGCAGCGCTGCAACTTGTTGGTTCAGGAGTGCAGTCTGGCGCTGTGCTTCGGCAGATATTTTCCGTTCTTCGGACAGGGTTTCGCGGGCCTGTGCAATCAGGGTCGCGCGTTGTTCGGCCAAAGCCCGAGCGGCATCGGCCCCCGTTTCAGACTCTTGCCGGGCGGTCAGGGCCGCAGCCAGTCGGGCCTGTAGAACTTCGCGCTCAGTGGGTGCGACCTGGGCCTGCTCCAGAGCTTCAAGCGCCTGTAGCAAACGTGCCTCTACCGAAGCGCGGTCAAGGGCGGTGGCCTCGGCGGTGTCGCGTGCTGCGGATATTTCCAAACGTGCACTGTCCAGTTCCGATTGCAGTTGGGCCTGAAGGGTTTTCGCCTTTGCCAGATCCTTGCGCAGCGCATTTTGTGCGGCGTCGCTCTCGGCCTCTTGCTGTGCCAACTGCGCTTCAAACGCGGCGCGGTTCTGTGCGCTCTCGTTCTGCAGTCGCGACAATTCCGCTTGAAGGTGTGTTTCGGTTTGCACGGTTTGCGCGCGCTGTCGGTCCAGTTCATTTTGCAGGGCATTGCGGGCCTCGGCGGCCTTGGTTCGTGCTGACGCCAGCTCGGCTTGCAAATCGGCCTGTGTTGTCGCGCTTGCGCGGCGCATCTGATCCAGTTCGGATTGCAATGCGTCGATGGTCCGGGCGTTCGCGGCTTCGCTGGACTGCAACTGGTTCAGAACGCGGGTGAGCCGGTCAACGAGTTCGTCCCGCGCGCCAGCCTCGGTTTTTGCCGCCGCAATTTGCGCCAATGCTTCGGTCAACTTGCCATCCAGCGTTTCGCGGGCGGTTTCGGCGGCCGCCAACAGGGTCAGGGTGTCCTCGGCATCCTTGCGCTGTGCTTCGAGCGACAGGGTCATGGCGGTCAGCTCCGCATCGGCATTTTCCAGCCGCCCGCGCAGCGCCTGGATCGCAGCGGCTTCGCTGAGGCGGGCGGCTTCCTCGGCGCTCAGGGCCTGTTGCAACTCCTGGACTTGCAAAGCCGTTTGCGCATCCTTTTGTTGCAGGTCGGCGACCATTGCCTCCAACGCTTCGCGACGGGCGGCTGCCAGACGGGCAGCCTCGGTCTGGGCGTCGATTTCCGTTCGGTTCTGGGCCAGGGCCAAGTTCAGCGCGTCCTGTTCGGACAGGAGAGCGGCGTTATCGGCCTGCGCCTGTTCGTGCCGTGCGGTCAGTTGGGCCAGGTTTTGTTCGGCCTGGTCGCGGTCCGCCAGAAGGCCGGCCACTTGGGCTTCGAAAGCCGTGATTTCGGTTTTTGCCGCGACCAGCTCCTGGGCCCGGCGATCCCGTTCTGCGGTCAGCCCGGCGATAACCGAAGTCTGGTCGGCAAGTTGGGTGCGGGCCTGGTCCAGATCGGTCTGTGCCTGGGTCAAGGTGCTGTTCAACGTACCAAGCCGCGCAGTCAACTGGTTGGACCGCCGCTCTTCCAGCCCAAGTGCGGTGGCCAGCGCGCTGACTTCGGCTGACAGCGAGTCCAGTTCGCTCTCTTGCCCCGAGATGGTTTCACGCAACACGAATTGCACCACCATGAAGATGGTCAGCAGGAACATCAGCACCAGCAGGAGCCCGGTCATCGCATCGACAAATCCGGGCCAGATCGAGGCCTGGAACCGGGCACCGGTGCGGCGGGACAGCGCCATGGCCTATTCCGCCGGTGTATCGCCCGGCGGCGGGCGACGAAGTTGAGCGGATGCGGCACGCGGACGGGCCAGGGATTTCACCAGCAGATCAATGTCCTTGCGAAGTTCGGCAAGGCTCTCTTGGCGCCCTGCCGAAATCTCTTCGAGGATGCGCAGCATCTGCACGTCGATTGACCGCAGCCGCATCCGGCTTTCGGCATCCATGCCTTCGCCCGGACCATGGGCGCGCAGGGTTTCGATCAGGGTTTCCTGTCCCACCGCAACCCGGTCCAGCGCTGTGGCGATGTTGTCGTTCTGATCCATCCGGGTGTTCATCTCGCCGATGGCATCGACCAGATCGCCCAGTTTCTGATCGACCACCGCACGGCTGGCATCGGATTGGGTGAACATTGTTTGCAGCGATTCCATCTGTTCGGCCATGTGATCCATCACGCCGGAAATGGCATTGGTATCGACGCCACCATCCTCTCCAGAGGAAAATCCGACGCGTGTGATCGAGGACAGCCACTCTTCGAGTTCGCGGTAGAATCGATTCTGACCGTGCCCCGCGAACAGTTCCAGCAGTCCGACAATCAGCGATCCGGCCAGCCCGAGCAGCGAACTGGCAAAGGCAACCCCCATACCTCCCAGTTGTTTCTCCAGACCGCTCATCAGGCGGTTGAACACGTCCAGGCCTTCTTCGCCCTCTTGTGGGGCCAGACTGCGGATGGTTTCAACCACCGCAGGGACGGTCGTTGCCAGCCCATAGAATGTCCCCAGAAGGCCCAGAAAGATCAGCAGATTGACGATATAGCGGGTGATGTCGCGTTCTTCGTCGATGCGGGTGGCGACGGAATCCAGAATCGACCGTGTCGACGAAGAACTCAGCTGCATCCGTGCGCCGCGCGAGCGCAACAGCGATGCCAGCGGTGCCAGCAGTTGCGGTGGCACCCCGTTGTCCGCCTCGCCGCTGGCGAAACGTTCGATCCAACGCACCGACCCGATTAGCTGAGTAACCTGATAGAACGTGGCCAACACGCCGACGACAAACACGAAAACGATAAAGCCGTTCAGATAAGGGTTGGCTTCGAACACCGGCAAGACGCGGGGCAAGGCGACAAATACGCCGAATCCGGCCAAGCCCAAGGCCGTCAGCATCATGAGAATCTGACGGACGGGTTGACTGAATTGCGGTCTGGGTTCGCGATCTGGCTGCGCCATGCGCCCTTTTCCTGACACGTGTCTGCTCTGCGTCCGAGTCTAACGAAAAAATCGAGTGTAGGCCAAGGGTTTATGCCACCAACGTCCGCACACGTGTGGCGAGCCAATCCAGATCGGGATCGCGCAGACCCATCGCCGCCAGATGGTCGGTGGTGTTGAACAGATACTCGGTATTGGGTCCGCGACCGCCCACGGCACGGGCAATGATATGGGCCTGCTCTTCGAGCGGCAATCCTCCACAATACTGCACATGGTGCGGATCGATCACATAGGTGACGGCTGTCACCGACTGGCCGTCCTGCAGCGTCACCGGCAGATCCTTTTCCAGATAGGCCGAAGAAATCAGCTCGCGCTCGCGCAGATAATCCAGAGTTCTGGCCTCGTGCCCAGGCGCCACGGCCAGTGCCAGTCCCTGACAGCACGCGCCCGCGACTTCGTCCAGCGCCAGCACCAGCCCAGGATCCGCTTCGGTGCCGCGATGGTGGATCGAACGCATGCAAAAGGACCGGGCATAATCGCCCAGTGTCGCAACCGAGCTGTGCGCCACTTCGAAACCGGGGTTCCACAGCAGCGAGCCATACCCGAAAACCCACATCGTCATTCATCTGGTCCTTGTTGGTTGCGCCCTATAAACAGCAAAGCGTGGGTCGGGAAAAGGGGCGAGGTCATGATCCGGCTGTTGAAATTGGGCGTGGCGGTGGGCCTGATCTGGTCGCTGTATTGGTATGGCGCTGCCTACAGCCTGCGTCAGGGAATATCTGGCTGGTTTCAGGTCCAGCAACAGCGCGGATGGCAGGCTGATTTTGCCGATATTTCGACCTCGGGCTATCCAATGCGCCATATCACCACACTGACCAGTCCGGCATTGGCCGATCCGTCCAACGGCACGGCATGGCGGGCCGACTGGCTGCATCTTGACAATCCGGCAATCTGGCCTGGTCGCCAAACGATTCAATTCCCACCCACTGCGCAGCGCCTGTCCTATTTCGATCGGACCGTAGTGTTGCAGGCCAAGGGGATGACAACGGATTTGCACCTGGCACCTGGCATCGACCTTCAGGTTCAGCGTCTGGCATTGAACTCGGGACCTTGGCAGATCGACGGCGCTGCGGGGCAGGTCGCCCAGGCGCAGGCATTGACGGTGTCAATGGTGCAGACCGATCAGCCCGAGACCTATCAGTTCGATGTCGTGGCGCCAGAATTCTCTCCGGGGGAATTTGCCCGGCGATCCGCCGGGTCCGACGCCGCCTTGCCAGACAGTTTTCAATCGTTGCAGTTGGACATGCAGGTCCGGTTCGATCGTCCCTGGGATCGTCGTGCGCTGGAAGATCGACGGCCGCAGCCGGTAGAGATCAACCTTAAACTGGGCCGGGCGGAATGGGGCGCGCTGTCTCTGTTTGCCACCGGCGCGGTGACGGTCGATGGCAACGGCGTGCCCACCGGCAGGATTGCATTCAAAGCCGAAAACTGGCGCGATATGCTGGCGGTTCTGCAGGGTTCCGGCGCGATTCCCCAGATTGCGCTGGAGCCAACAGCGAGGATTCTGAACATGCTGTCCAGTATCAGCGGCAATCCCAATGCGCTGGACGTCGAGTTGACTCTAAAGAATGGCAGGGTGAACTTGGGGCCGTTTCCCTTGGGACCGGCGCCCTTTATCTATTTGCGCTAAGCCGGATACGCCTTAGCGGCAGTATGGGCCGCTGCGATAACTGGCGGTGTCGAAATGGAAATGATCGCGATGAAAGCGATCCGATTTGGGACCCAGCGTCGTGCCAAACGGCCCGCAGGCGCGGCGATAGGCCTTTTGCAGCGGGCGCAATGTGGTGCCCTGGCCCCACCCTTTCAGTACTGTGATCACTTCGCCATCCCGCATGGTGAACGCCGACAGGTCGATGGCATTGCCTTTGCCATGCTCTGAAATGCGGGCCCCTTTCTGGTTGTTGCGGGTACGACAGGCATAGTGTGCCGCCACCTTCATCTCGACCACCGGGCCGCGTTGGCGAAAAGCGGGCTTTAGCCCCTTTTCAGTCCATTTTTGCAAGGCTATTGCTGTCTTGCAGTTCATCAGAGCCGGAGGATTCAGCCGTACGCCCGAGACTGCGGTGACCCGGACCGCATCCTGAATGCCGCACGCCTTGATTCGGCCTGGAACATAGCCAACGGTTTCTCCCTGGATTTCGATATCACCACAGACCGCACCCTTGCGGCGCAGTTTCCGCTTGGCCATGGCTTTGAGTTCAAGATCCCTGGGGCGCAGCCAAGGGCGTGGCGAGATTGCAGGAGACAGGAACGCCAGATCCGCGGGTCGTCTTTCTGCGAGGACGGCCTGTTCCGAAGGCGGGCGCAAATGCGGGCGCAACCGCGCCGCTGCGAAAAGCTGGGCCGCTTGCCGGGCGGCGGTATTGTAGATGGCGGCCTGTTGAGGTCGGGCCTTGGGGCGCAACGCGGTGTCGGGGGCCTGGGCGAGCATGGGCGCAGCCCACAGCGCCGCCAGCAAGGCCAACACCGCGCGCGTCACCGTCATTGGGTTGTCTTTTTGCGGCCAAAGTCAGGAGCATCGGTGTCCTGGCCCGCCTGAATGATGCCGCGCCGGATTGCGCGGGTGCGGGTGAAATAGTCATGAAGATGTTCGCCATCGCCAGTGCGGATGGCGCGTTGCAGCGCGAACAGTTCCTCTGTAAACCGCCCCAGGATTTCCAGAGTTGCCTCCTTGTTGTTCAAAAACACGTCGCGCCACATGGTTGGATCAGAGGCGGCAATGCGGGTGAAATCTCGGAATCCAGCGGCGGAATATTTGATCACCTCGCTGTCGGTGACGCGGCGCAGGTCATCGGCCACACCGACCATCGTGTAGGCGATCAGGTGCGGTGCGTGGCTGGTTACGGCCAGAACCAGATCGTGATGATCGGCCTCCATTTCATCGACATAGGCCCCCATCCCTTCCCACAGGGCACGCAGTTGCGCGACCGGAGCGTCGGGGGTGTCAGGGACCGGCACCAATATGCACCAGCGGTCGTCGAACAGTTCGGCAAAACCGCTTTCCGGGCCGGAATGCTCGGTTCCTGCCAGCGGGTGGGCCGGAACGAAATATACATCGTCAGGCAGGTGCGGGGCCACGGCTTCGATCACGGCGCGCTTCACCGACCCCACGTCGCTGACCGTTGCTCCGGGTTTGAGCCCCGGAGCGATATCACGCGCGACCTGTTCCATTGCCCCCACGGGTACGCAGAGTACAACCAGATCGGCGTCTTTCACGGCCTCGGCGGCACTGTCGCAGACCCGGTCGCACAGACCGATGCGCCGTGCGGTGTCGCGGGTGGCCTGGCCGCGGGCATAGCCGGTGACCTCGCCGGCCAGCCCGGCGCGCTTGATCGCCCAGAACATCGAAGAGGCGATCAGCCCGAGGCCGATAAGCGCCACACGGTTGTATATCTGGCTCATGCGGTGCCGCCTTTGAACGCAGCCACTGCGGCTGCGACCCGGCGACATGCGATTTCATCTCCGACCGTGATCCGTAGCGCATTGGGCAGGTTGTATCCTGCCACCCGGCGCACGATCAGGCCCTGGGTTTGCAGATAGGCGTCACAGGCCTCGGCCTCGGTCTGGCTGGCAAAGCGGGCGAGAATGAAATTGGCACAAGACGTATCCGAAGGCACGCCCAGTTCGGCCAGCGCCTTGGCCAGCCAGGCTCGCCAGCGGCTGTTCTGGGCGCGACAGTGTTCGACGTAATCGGTATCGCGAATCGCGGCTTCGGCGGCGAGAAGCGCGGTAGTCGACAGGTTGAAGGGGCCGCGCACCCGGTTCAGCACATCAATGATGGGCTGCGGGCCATAGCCCCAGCCAACGCGCAGCCCCCCCAGCCCGTAAAGCTTCGAGAAAGTCCGGGTCATCACCACGTTATCGCGCTCGGCGATCAGAGCGGCCCCGCCATCATACCCGTCGACGAATTCCGCATAAGCTCCGTCAAGCACCAAAAGTGCCTGTTGCGGCAACCCATCCGCCAGTCGCGCAATCTCGGCGGCACAGATCATGGTGCCGGTGGGGTTGTTGGGGTTGGCGACGAACACCAGTTTCGTCCGCTCTGTGCATCCGGCCAGCAACGCATCGACATCGGTGATCCGATCGCGTTCGCGCACCTCGACCGGGGTGGCCCCGGCCGCCAGTGCGCTGATGCGATACATGGCAAAGCCGTGTTCGGTGTGCAGAACTTCGTCGCCGGGTCCGGCATAGGCCTGGCACAGGAAGCTAATGATTTCGTCGCTGCCCGCGCCGCAGATGATCTGCTCCGGGTTCAGACCTGTCATCTCTCCAATGGCGGCGCGCAGAGGGGCGTGATCGGTGTTGGGATAGCGGTGAATTCCGGCGGCGCTGTTGCGCACGGCTTCAACCGCCTTTGGGCTTGGCCCCAAAGGATTTTCGTTGCTGGACAGTTTGATGACGTTTGCCACCCCGTCCACATGCGCGGCCCCGCCCTGATACAGGGCGATGTCCATGATACCGGGCTGCGGTGCGATGAGGCTCATGAAAGGGCTCCTTGAAAATCGCCTTTCTCATACCCTCTGACCGGGCCGGTGAAAAGCCGCAATGCTCAGGCGGCGTGGCTCTGCCATTTGAACCGGGCTGCGGTTGGATTGACCGGATAGTGCGCCGCGCGGTCTTTCGGTGTGCGGCTCAACTGGTTCAGGCTGTCGATGATGAACGGGACAGTGGTTTGGTTCATCAGATAGCTCAAGTTCAACCGCACCCAACCTGGTTTGCGCAGCTCCTTGCCCGCAGCGAGATCCGCGTGCAAGGCCTCGGACCCGATGCGGTTTATCCCCGCCCCGCAGCGTCAGGCGGGGTTGTCGCGCCAGCCGTCCAGCGCCATCCGGTTGAACCTGGCCTCGCGTTCTGCGATCTCGTTGGCCCCGACCGCATCCTTGACGACAAAGCAAAGTGCCGCACGGATGTCGCCTATCAGATTCGGGGTTCCGGCCTCTTCGCGCGCAGACAGATTGCTGGAATAGTCATGCCGCCAGGGCGAAACAAAGGACACGGTGCCCCCGCCGGGCCAGCATAGTCCCAGACCGAGCGCGCGTCATGCGCCCTGACCAACCGGTTCAGCCCGGCGGTGGCACCGGAACCGGCAAAAACCATCGCGTCGTCCTGATCAGCACCGACCGAACGTGGAATGTCATCCATGCCTGGCGGCGCAGATCGGTCATATATGCGCCGCAATAGGACGCCTCGGTGTGACTGTTGGCATAGTTAGGAAACACATGCGTTGCCACAAAATCTTCGACATGGCGCTGGGCGCGCTCCGACGCGACATAGTCGGCATAGACCAATGCAACGTTGTCGCGCAGGCCCGGAATCAGAACGTTCTCTCCGATCAGCCCATTTCGGAGGTTTCCATCAGCTAGCGGCGGACTCAGCGGTGTCGCGGAATATTGAAAGGGTCATATGCGGGCTCCTTGCGGCCCTTAGAAAATGATCCCTTTTAGGCTCATTTCCTCACATATTTGCGCATTCTGAATATTAATTTCAGCTCATACGATCCGAGTTTCAACTAAACACCGATCATGTGGTCGTTTCCCGTTCAGGGTCTGTAAAGCGATACCAACGCTGTCACAGCCCGACCTGGAGGATCGAAGATTTCTCCATACAACGCCGACAGCCATCGCCGGGCCTAGGTGGCGAGCACGTTGCGGAACTGCCACGGGTCGCTTTCGTCGATATCTTCGGGGAAATGTTCCCATCTATCCTGCAACGGCGTCCAGTCGGTGTAATGCGCCTCGACCGGACCAAGATAGGGGCGTTGCACCTCAAGACAGCGGGCGTGGTCCATCTCGTCGGTTTCGACGATGCCCGCCTGCGGGTTGTCCAGCGCCCAGACCATGCCGGCCAGAACCGCGCTGGTCACCTGCAACCCGGTGGCGTTCTGGAACGGTGCCAGTTTGCGGGTTTCGGCATTGGAGAGGCGCGAGCCATACCACAGCGCATTTTTTTCATGCCCGTAGAGCAGCACGCCCAACTCATCGATACCCTCGACAATCTCGTCGACGTCCAGGATTTCATGTGTGGTCTGCTGACGGCCCGAGCCGAACATCTCGTGCAGCGACAGCACCGCGTCATCGCTGGGATGATAGGCATAATGGCAGGTTGGACGGAAGTCCGGCGCGTCGGCGGCCCCGACGGTATAATAGTCCGAGATCGAGATCGCCTCGTTGTGAGTCACCAGAAAGCCGAACTGTGGTCCCGGTGTCGGGCACCATGTGTGAACCCGCGTGATCGCGCCAGGACGCTCGAGCCAGATGCCAGCCCGGCAGCCGCGGTCATGGGAGTGGGCGTTCTCAGGCATCCATGTCTCATGTGTGCCCCAGCCAAGTTCGGCGGGCTGGAACCCTTCGGAAATGAAGCCTTCGACGGACCATGTGTTCACAAAGGTGCCGCGCGGGCGGGGCAGGCGGCGGGCCTGGGTGTCGCGCTCGGCGATGTGCACGCCCTTGACGCCCAGCGACTGCATCAACGCTGCCCAGCCGTCCCTGTTGTCCGGCGCATCGACCTCGCGCCCGGTATCCCGTGCCAAGGTCAGCAGCGCCTCTTTGACAAACCAGCTGACCATGCCGGGATTGGCCCCGCAGCAACTGACTGCGGTGGTGCCGCCAGGGTTGGCCGCCTTTTCGTCCCGCACTTTTTGGCGCAGGGCATAATTGGTGCGCTCTGCGTTGTTTTCGGTGTCGAAATAGAACCCGGCCCAGGGTTCGACCACGGTGTCGATATACAGAACGCCCAACTCGCGGCAGTGCTTCATCAGGTCCAGCGAGGATGTGTCAACGCTGAGATTGACGCAAAAGCCCTGACCCTCGGGGAACAGGCGGTTCAATACGTCACGGTAATTGTCGCGCGTGATGGCCAGCTGTTCATGGCGAATGCCATGTTGGGACAGGAACAGATGTGTGTCCGGATTGGGATCGATCACCACCAGTTTCTCAGCGTCGTAGTCGAAGTGGCGTTGGATCAGCGGCAGGGTGCCCTTGCCGATCGACCCAAAGCCAATGATCACGATGGGGCCGTCGATACGACCGTAAACCGGGTGAGACTGCGACATGGGACCATCCTGTTCTTGACCCAACTATGGGTCGGTCAACAAAAAGGGCCGCGCCAGTCTGGCACGGCCCCTGAATCTGCAAGGTATGGGGCCTTAGTTCTTGGCGTAGAATTCCACCACCAGGTTCGGCTCCATCATCACCGGATAGGGCACATCGCCCAGCTGCGGTGTGCGCACAAATGTCGCGACCATTTTCGAGTGGTCGGCGTCGATGTAATCCGGCACATCGCGCTCGGCCAGGCCAACGGCTTCGAGAAGCGCGGTCAACTGCTTGGAGCGGTCACGCACTTCGATCACATCGCCTTCTTTGACGCGGTACGAGGGGATATTGACCTTTTTGCCATTCACACGGACATGGCCGTGGTTCACGAACTGGCGCGCGGCAAAGACGGTTGCCACGAATTTGGCACGATACACAACAGCGTCGAGGCGACGTTCGAGCAGACCGACCAGGTTCTCACCGGTATCGCCCTTGACCCGTTCGGCTTCGGCATAGATGCGGCGGAACTGCTTTTCGGTCAGGTCGCCGTAATAACCCTTCAGCTTCTGCTTGGCGCGCAGCTGGATGCCAAAATCGGACAGTTTGCCCTTGCGGCGCTGACCGTGCTGGCCGGGGCCATATTCGCGGCGGTTAACCGGGGATTTCGGACGACCCCAGATGTTTTCGCCCATGCGACGATCGAGTTTGTACTTGGCAGACGTGCGTTTTGTCACGGCTGATCTCCTTCGGTTGTGGGCCACGTGTCCGCCGGGTGGGCGCGCATGCGGCAGTGAAGGGCGTTGTCCTCTGGATTGCTCCCGACAGGCATCCTCTTGCAAGGGCCACCAACACCAACGAAGCCGCGCTTATACGCGGACATGACGGCGAGTCAACAGGCAAAAGAGCCAACTCGGCTTGACAGCCAGCGCCTGTGCCGCCCAACTGCCGCAAACACCGTCTGGCAGGAGAAATCGCAATGGGCAAGGTCGTGGTACTGGGGGTTTTTGTGGCCGACACCGCGTATCGGGCCGCGCGCCTGCCGCGCATGGGCGAGACCCTGATGGGAAAGACCTTTGCGCTTGGCCCCGGCGGCAAGGGATCGAACCAGGCGGTGGCCTGCGCCCGGATCGGGGCAGAGACGCATATCATCAGCAAGCTCGGGCAGGATGATTTCGCCCGAATGGCGCTGGGGATCTGGGAACAGGCCGGGGTGGTGTCGCATGCGCCGCAACTGGCCGACAGTTTCACTGGCGCCGCCTTTATCTTTGTCGATGACGCGACCGGAGATAATGCGATCATCATTTCGCCCGGCGCGGCGGCGTTGATTTCGGCGGGCGATATCGAGGCGCATGCCGAATTGATCGGGTCGGCAAGTGTATTCATCACCCAGTTGGAGCAGCCGATGCAGGCTGCGGTCCGGGGGGTGCAGATTGCCCGCGCCGCCGGGGTGACGACTGTTCTGAACCCCGCCCCGGCGGCGGAACTGCCAGACGGAATGCTGACATACTGTGACTATATCACCCCCAATGAAACCGAAGCCGAAGCGCTGACAGGGCTGGCAGTGGCATCGGATGTGCAGGCCGAAGCCGCCGCGAGACGGTTGTGCGAAATGGGGGTCGGCACGCCGATCATCACCCTGGGCGAACGCGGCGCGTGGCTGCATGGGCACGGGTTGATTCCGGCGGTCAAGGCCGGGCCGGTGGTGGAAACCACCGGGGCCGGAGACGCTTTTAACGGCGGATTTGCGGCAGCACTGGCGCAGGGCATCGATCCGGTTCAGGCGGTGCGGATCGGATGCGCCACCGCGGGGCTGTCGGTGACGCGTCCGGGGGCTGCGGCGTCGATGCCGGAGTGGGCCGAAGTTCAGGCGCTGCTTTGATCGGACACGCGCTGCCGGATCTCCGGCGGCTCGAACGGGCGTGCGGGGGGCGGCGTGCCGGTGAATTTTTCGATCTCGATCAGACAACTGTGCGCGGTCGGTCCCTGACCCAGTTTCGATGTGCCCTGGTCGCGGGTCAACACATTTGGATTGCCATGTCGGCACATGCCGGTTTCGTCCGGGTCCCACCAGGCGCCGGTGCTCATCTGCACGACACCAGGGCGGATCGTGTCTGACACTTGTGCCACGCCCAGACAGGCCCCCCGGTCATTGAACAGCCGCACCAGGTCGCCCGCGCCGATGCCACGCGCCGCCGCATCCGTCGGATTCAGCAGCACCGGTTCCCGCCCGTCGATCTTGCCGCCACGGCTGATGGCGCCCTGATCGAGCTGCGAATGCAGCTTTTTTGATGGCTGGTTTGACATCAGATGCAGCGGCCAGGTGGTCACGTTACCTAGCCATTCGCGCGGTTCAATCCAGGTCGGATGTCCTGGACAGTCGGCATAGCCGAAATCGGCAACCGTTTTGCAGAACACTTCGATCCTGCCCGAGGGCGTGGCCAGCGCATGGGTGTCAGGATCGTCACGAAAGGGTTGCATCATGACGGTCGCGTCTTTCGGCGGAGCGGTTCGAAACCAGCCCTGATCCTGCAAGGTTTGCCAGTCTGGCAGGTCCAGATCCTGTGCGGCAGGGGTTTGCCGTGTCTTGTCGTAAAGCCAGCGCAGCCATTCGGCTTCGCTCATGCCACTGGTGAAGTCCGCCTCGAATCCCATGCGGGCGGCAATGCGGCGAAAGATCTGGTGATCGTTCATCGCCTCGCCCGGTGGCAGAGTGGCCTGTTTCATGGCCACAACATAGGGGTCACGCAGGCTCATCATCAGATCGTCGCGTTCCAGATGGGTGCTGCATGGCAACACGATATCCGCTCTGCGCGCTGTAGCGGTCCAGCACCAGTCGTTGACGATCACTGTGTCCGGTTTCGCCCAGGCGCGGTTCAGCCGGTTCAGGTCCTGATGGTGGTGATAAGGGTTGCCCCCGGCCCACCAGATCAGCCGAATGTCCGGATAGCGCAGCCGTTGGCCGTTAAAGTCGAACCGCTTGCCGGGATTCTCCAGCATATCGGTGATGCGCGCCACCGGAATGTAACGGTTTACCGGGTTCTGCCCTTGCGGCACCGAGGCACCGGGCATCTGGCGGTAATCGCCGCCGATGCTGTTGCTGGCGGAGTAGCCAAAGGTGACGCCGCCGCCGGGCAGCCCGATCTGCCCCAGCATTGCCGCCAGTGTGATGCCCATCCAAAACGGTTGCTCGCCGTGATCGGCGCGGGTCAGCGACCAGCTGACCGAGATCATCGTGCGGTGTTTCGCCATCCGGCGCGCCAATGCGCGGATCTGCTCGGCTGGCAGGCCGCTGATCCCCGCGGCCCAGTCGGCATCCTTGGGCACCCGATCCGTCTCGCCGATCAGATAGGGCAGAAAGCGGTCGAACCCGGTGCAATAGCGGTCCATGAAATCCGGGTCGTGCAGGCTCTCGCAATAGAGCGTATGGGCGAGGCCCAGCATGATCGCCACATCGGTATTGGGCCGGGCCGCCAGCCACTCTGCATCCATCGTGCCCGGCATGTCGCTGGCCAGCGGGCTGATGTTGACAAAACGCACCCCCGCCTCGCGCGCGGCGGACATTCCGTCGGTCTGGATGTGCACGCCGACACCGCCGCTGTCGATCTGACCGTTCTTGACCGGGATACCGCCAAATGCCACCACCAACTCACCGTCCTGTGCCACGGACCGCCAGCCGGTCGTGGTGTTCATGAATTCGCGATAGCTGCCCAGAACATGCGGTATCATCGCCTCGGCAGCGGCAAAGGAATAGGTATACAGAGAACGGGTAAACCCTCCGGCGCAGGTCAGGAACCGTTTGAGCTGGCTGGGGGCATGATGAAACCGCCCTGCGCTGGCCCAGCCGTACGACCCGGCATAAATCGCCTGTGAACCATGGGTGTCGCGCACCCGTGCCAGTTCGTCAGCGACAAGGCGGGTGACCTCGTCCCAACTGACCTGAACAAATGCCTCGTGACCGCGCCGGTCGGTGCGGGTGCCGGGGCCGCCGCTCAGCCAGCTTTCGCGCACCATGGGTGCGGTGATCCGGCTGGGCGCGTTCAGCGCATCGACGATGCCGTGGCCGATCTGGGACGGGTCGGTGTCCTGTTCGAAATCCTGTAACCCGGTCACGCGCCCGTTCTGAACCTTGGCGCGATAGACACCCCAATGGGTGGCGGTCAGGGGCATGTTCCGGGTCATGGCGATTTTTTCTTTCGGTTGGTGGGGGCCGTTTTCCCCAAGTCGAGCGACAGGGATCAGTCCCGGCTGCGCAGGCTGTGGGTAGCGGCACTGTCAACCTGCAAGGGGTCTCCGGTCAAGACCACGCCGAACAGATCACTGGCCTGCTGAGGCGTGTAACGGTCCAACTGGACGTCGCACAGGACCGCATCCGGCGGGCGCTGGAACGGATCGCCATATCCGCCGCCGCCCGGTGTGCGCACATGCACGCGGTCGCCGGGGGCGAGCGGGATGTCCTGTTCCTTGGACAGGTGCGCAGGGGTATGGGGGTTTCCCGCTTGCCAGACGATCACCTGGTTCACACCTCCCTCCGCGCCGCCCATCACGCCCTGGGGTCCGAACCGTCCATGATCCATCACAAAGCTGGCCGTGGCTGCGCCGCGCCGCAGTTCGACCATATAATCCAGCCCGAACCCGCCACGGTGCAGCCCGGCGCCGCCCGATCCCTCGTGCAGGGCATAGTGATGATAGAGCACCGGAAAGGCCTGTTCCATGATCTCGACCGGCGGGGCCTTGGAGATGCCGATGGTGGAACAGCCGTTGGACAGCCCGTCATGATCGGCATTGCCGCCATATCCGCCGCCGGAAATCTGGTACATCACAAAATCGCGGTCGCGTTCGGGGTCATACCCGCCCAGAGCGAAATTGCCGCTGGTGCCCGCAGGGGCGGCTGTAACCCGGTCGGGCAGGGCGGTAACGAGCGCGGCAAATACCGCTTCGGCGATGCGCTGGCTGACTTCGGCGGCACAGCCGGACACCGGGCGTGGATATCGCGCATCCAAAAATGTGCCCTCGACACCGGTGACATGCAGCGGTTCAAACGCACCCGCGCTCATCGGGACTTCGGGAAAGATGTGGCGCATCGCCAGATAGACAGAACTGAGCGTGGTCGCCAGAACCGAGTTCATCGGCCCCGCGCAAGGCGGGCTGGACCCGGAGAAATCGAACCTCAGCTCATCGCCATCCCGTGTCACCGTCAGGTGGATCGCCAGCGGTTCGTTTACGACACCGTCGCTGTCGATCCAGGCGGTCGAGCGATAGGTGCCCTCCGGGATTTTCGCGATAAAGGCGCGCATCTGGATCGCGGCGCGGCGGCGCAGTTCGGCAATGGCCTGGGTCACGGTGTCATCGCCGTACCGGTCCAGCAGCGCGTTCAGGCGGTCCTCGCCGACCAGCAACGCGGCGGCCTGTGCCTTGACGTCGCCGATACGCTGGTCCGCAACGCGGATGTTGCTGGAAATGATCGCCATGATTTCGGGGTCCAGCCGGCCCTGTTTGAACAGGCGTACCGGTGGCAGGCGCAGCCCTTCCTGCTCAACCGCCGTGGCACTGGCCGAAAACCCACCGGGCACCACGCCGCCGGTATCCGGCCAGTGGCCGGTGTTGGAGAGCCAGCAAAAGATTGCCCCGTTGCGATAGAACGGGCGGGCAAAGCGCACATCCATCAGATGCGTGCCGCCGAGATAGGGGTCGTTGACGATATAGATGTCGTCGGGCTGGGGCCCAGCCGCCTTGCCCTGTGCGATCATCGAAATCAGCGTGCGGGTGGAATATTGCATGGTGCCCACAAAGACCGGCAAACCGCCGACGCCCTGGGCGATCAACGCGCCGTCTTCGGCGGCGTATATTCCGTCGCTGCGGTCGTTGGCCTCGGCGATCACCGGGGAAAAGGCCGCGCGGGAAAAGGACAGGTCCATTTCGTCGCAGACTTGCTGCAACCCGGCCTGAATGACCGACAGGGTAACCGGATCGAGGCTCATGTCCGGCCCCCGATCGCAATGATGATATTTCCGTCCGCATCGCCAGTGGCCACATCCCCGGGTTCGATCAGCAGCGTGGTGTCCATTTGCTGTACAATGGCGGGGCCGGGCAGGGTGAATTGCACTGGCAGATGGTCGCGCCAGTAGATCGGAGTGGTCTGCCAAGTGCCGCAGAAATGCACCGGGCGCTCGCCGGTTTGTGCGGCCTGCACAGTGTCCTTGCGCCCGGTTGGATCGATCAGCGCGCCAAGGTCCAGTTCGGCACGCGCGCCGACCACCGATGTATTTGCATTGACCAGATTGGCGTGAATATCGTCCAGTCTGACCCGGAAGCGGCGGAAATAGGCCGCATTGAAGAGGGATTGCAGATCTGCCGGAGTCACGTCGGGCCGATCCAGCGGCACGCGCAACAGGTGTGTCTGGCCGATGAATTGCATGTCGACGCTATACAGCCGCCGGATCTGGCGAATTTCGATGTTCTCGCGCGCGATCAGGGCCTCGCCTTCTTGGGTCTGGAGCGTGAACACCTGTTCCAGCTGTCCCGGTTGCAACAGGTCCAGTGGGGTATTGACGGTGTTGACGAAATCATGCCGCAGGTCTGCCACGACACAGCCGATGGCATTGGTGATGCCCGGTCTGCTGGGCACGATCACGCGCGGTATGGCCAGCTCGCGCGCCAAAGCCGCTGCGTGCAGGGGGCCTGCGCCGCCAAAGGCGAACAGGGCGAAATCGCGCGGGTCCGCTCCCAGCGAGATCGACACCATTCGGATCGCACCGGCCATCTTCATGTTGGCAATCTCGATCACAGCCGCGGCGGCCTGCACAGCGTCCAGCCCCAGGGGGGTGCCAAGCTTCCGGGCAAAGACCTCCTGCACATGATCCAGCGCGACACCGCCCCTGATTGCGTTCAGCCCCGCCGGATCCAGCCGTCCCAACAGCAGGTTGGCGTCGGAAATCGTGGGATCGGCACCGCCCTTGCCATAGCAGATCGGTCCGGGATCGGCCCCGGCGCTGTCCGGGCCGACTTCGAGCAGCCCTGCCGGATTTACCCGCGCAATCGACCCGCCCCCGGCACCCACGGTGCGCACATCGACCATCGGGACATGGATGGGCATTGCATATTCGATCTCGATTTCGTTGCTGACCGACGGTTCGGCATTGCGGATCAAGGCCACATCGGTCGAGGTGCCGCCCATGTCATAGGTGATCAGGTTCCCGATGCCCGCCTTGCGCCCGGTATAGGCCGCCGCCATCACGCCCGAGGCGGGGCCGGACATCACGGTCTTGGCCGCTTCGCGTGCGACACGCGACGAGCTGACCATGCCGCCGTTGCCATTCATCACAAGCACGTCGCCCTGATAGCCGCCGCGCTTCAATTCGGCGATCAACCGTTTGATATAGCGATCCAGCAAGGGTTGTACGGCGGCATTTGCGGCGGCTGTCACTCCGCGCTCGAATTCACGGCTTTCCGACAGCAGCGCGTGGCCCAGCGTGATGTGTTCGTTGGGCCAGAGGCCCGCCAATAACTCGCCTGCGCGCAGTTCGTGCGCCGGGTTGGCATAGGCGTGCAGAAAATGGATCACGACTGCCTCGCAACCGGCGTCGATCAGACGCTGCGCGGCGCTGAGAACCGCGCCTTCGTCCAGCGGCGTGACAATCTTGCCCGCCGCATCCATGCGCTCAGGGACCTCAAGACGCAGATCGCGGGGGATCAGGGGCGTGAATTCTCCCTTCATGCCATAGGGTTGCGGGCGGGTTCGCCGGCCCAGTTCCAGCACGTCGCGAAAACCGGCGGTGGTGATCAACCCGGTGCGGGCCAGCTTGCGTTCAAGCACCGCATTTGTGGTCGTGGTGGTCCCATGCACGATCAGGTCCAGCGCGGCCAGATCGCACCCGGCCTGATCCAGCGCGTTCAGGACCCCGAATGCCTGATTGTCCAGTGTGCTGGGGACCTTGGCCAGCCGTACCTGACCGGTATCGGGCAAAAGCTCGACCAGATCGGTGAAGGTTCCGCCCACATCGACGCCGACAACCGCGCCCGAAGATTTACCCATCATGTCGGTCCCGGTCCTGAAAGTCATATGTATGCGAATGGTGTTCGCAACCGGGCGACGTTGTCAATGTCGTTGATCGGGGGCGGGCGCAATCAGGGTACGACGATTTCGGCTGTGGCGCTCACCGGTGTATCGGATACGACATACGTGCGATGATCCTTGCTGTTCAGCGTCACCCGGATTTCGTGCCTGCCGGGGGGCAGGGTGCCGATCCGGGCACGGGACTCGTACAGGCGCTGCAGTTTGAGGCCGTTCAGATAAAGGTGCGCATGTCCGGTGCCGGGTACATGCTTGCCGTCTTCTGGGTCGGTGTCGAAGCGGAAGTTCCTGGTTTCGACCTGCACCTGCCAGCCGTCTTCGCTGGGTTGAACATCAAGGGTAATGGCGGGGGCCGGTTTATCGTCTTGGACCCGGCGAATATCGCCGATGCCAAACAAGCCATAGCTCGCCGCCTCGCCTTGCGCGCGCGGGGCGATCAGCCGGGCTTGGGTGCGGATCTCGCCGGCTTTTTCGAAACGCAAGGTGATCGGCAGCAATCGACCGTCCTTGAGTGTGCCGCCCACGCGTTCCAACAGGATATACGCCCCGTCGGATGCCAGGGATGGGCTGCTGTCCGCCGGAATGGCCAGCCCGGACTCCGTTGTGGTCGAGACCAGTCGCGACCGCTGTGCCACAATCGAGCGGACCGCGATCAACTTGTCCGCCGATCCCCGGTTGCGGATGGTCAGAAACACCCCGACCGAGCCGGGCGATCCCTGCAGCGGGGCCGCCGTTACATCCTGAACCCACAAGGCATCCTGCGTCGAGCGCCAAATCAATAGAATCGCGCCAACTGCCAACAGTGACAGAATTGCGAGCATGGCAAGTGGTTTTGCCGCTTTCATCCGGACCTCCTCCGGGTAATTATCCGGAACATGAGCATCTTCCAGTATTCGCCAAGGTTCAAGGGGTTGACAGTTTTTGGTCTGTTGCCCGCGCACCAGGCCCAGGCGCATGCCGCCGAACAGGGGTTTGTGCTGCTGTTGCCAACGGATGCCTATATCGTTGCAGGTACGGCCTGTGTGGCGTTGACCGTATTGCTGCTGACAATCCTGCCCGACCGGTTGGCAATGGGTTTGTTCCGACCCGCGCGGCTGACCCGGTGGATCCGCTGCGTCGGGTTGCGGCGCTGGACGAGCTGCCTGTCGTTCGGGGTGCTGGCGGTGTTGATCTGGGCCGGGCTGAACGGGTCGCGCGATCCACTGAGCAATCCACTGCCGCTGACGGTCTGGACGGTTTGGTGGGTGGCGCTGGTGACGTTGCAGGGTATGTTGGGCGATCTTTGGCGCTGGTTGAACCCATGGAGCGGCCCGGTGGCCCTGACGCGACATTTGCTGCGCTTGCCAGTGGTTCTGCGTCTGCCAACCGGTCTGGGGCAGGGCTGCGCGTTGGTGACGTTTCTGGGCTTTGCCGTGTTTTTGCTGGCCGATCCCGCCCCAGCCGACCCGGCGCGTCTGGCCGTCATTGTCATGGGGTATTGGCTGTTCACCTATCTCGCCCTGCTGGCCTTTGGTCCGCGCTGGCATTGGCGCGGTGAGGGGATTTCCATGCTGATGCGCAACTATGCGACGTTGGGCCTGTTTGGACGTACGGGTCGGAACTTGGGCCTGGGCGCGACCGGTTGGCAGGCCATAGCGCGCCGCCCACCGCAGATGGGGGAAGCGGTATTCATGGTGGTGATGCTGGGCAGCGGCAGCTTTGACGGGCTGAACGAGACCTTCTGGTGGCTCGATCTCATGGGGATCAACCCGCTTGAATTCCCGGGGCGGTCAGCGGTGACGATGCAGAATGCCATCGGTCTGATCGCTGCCAATGCCGCCCTGGTGGCAGCCTATGGCCTGGCGATATGGCTGGGGATGCGCCTGATCGGGGGCGAAGTTGCGCCGGGCCGCGCCTTTTGTCTGATGGCCCCGTCTATCCTGCCCATCGCGTTGGGGTATCATATTGCGCACTATCTGCCCAGTTTCCTGGTCGATGGGCAATATGTTCTGGCGGTGCTGAACGACCCGCTGGCACGCGGTTCCGATCTGCTTGGATTGGGGACCTTCTATGTCACCACGGGGTTTTTCAATGCGGCGGACAGTGTGCGTGTTATCTGGCTGAGTCAGGCGGGAGCAGTGGTGATCGGCCACGTGTTGGCGGTGATCATGGCCCATGCCATTGCAGTGCGTGCATTCGGCGATACCCGGCGCGCGGCGCTGTTTCAGACACCGTTGGCCGTGTTCATGCTGGTGTATACCCTGTTTGGTCTGTGGCTGTTGGCTTCGCCGCGCGGCGTCTGAGGCAAAGATGGGCCGAAAACACTGGACAAGAATTCCGCTGGTTCGCACACTAAGCGCAAGACGCGGCGGATCAGGGGCCGTCTTGAAATCATGAGGGGAACGTTTGCATGACCAACGATAGTGGAAAACCGTCCACAACCACGCGCCGTGGGGCGCTCAAGACCCTGGCCGCAGGGGCGGGTGCGGCCAGTCTGCCGCTGTGGGCGCGTTATGCCCAGGCGCAGACATCCGAGCCGATCCGCATCGGGTTTCAGGTTCACCGCACCGGCATCGGTGCTGCCTATGGGCGTTGGTATGATCGTACCACCACAGCGGCCGTCGATATGATCAACGCCGCCGGTGGTATCAACGGGCGGATGGTTGAAATCCTCGCCGAGGATGACGGTACCGACCCCAAGCGCGGTGCGGAGGTGGTCGAGAAATTTGCCAATCAGCACAATTGCGACATCGGGTTCGGGACCCTGTTTTCGCATGTAGTGATCGGCTCGGCCCCGCGCGCGGGCGAGCTGAAACTGCCCTATTTTGTGGTCTCCGAAGGCCACCATGTCGCCAGTGGCATGCTGAACCGCTATACTTTGCAACCGGGCATCACCGACGTCAAAAGCCAGGTCCAGGCGATGGCGCCGTTTGTGTCGCAGAACCTGGGCAAAAAGGTCACGATGATCTTTCCGGATTTCGCCTTTGGCCACGACCATCGCGACTATTTCACCGCTGCGATCCAAGAGCAGGGCGGCGAGGTTGTCGCCCAGATCGCCATTCCGCCGACCGAAACCAGTTTTACCAAGTATTTCCCCAAGATCCCGCGCGAAACCGAAGTGGTCTATCACGTCATGGTCGGCCCTGCCGTCTTGACATTTGTCAAGGAACTGGGCGAGTTTTTTGGCCCTAGTCGCCCCGAAATGTTTGGGTTTATCGACAGTCTGGAGGCGGTGGACATGGCCAGCCCCGGTCTGGAATTCCTGGAAGGCACCTATTTCTGGGAGGGTAACCCACGCTATGCGCAGACCGATCAGTCCGAGTATGACAAACTCTACCGCACTGCCGTGGGTGTGGATGAAAACGGCGCGTCCGTCGGCGACCCCAAGGACATTTCCACCTATGCCCATATGTTCGGCTGCTGGGAAACCCTGTATGTGATCAAGGCCGGGATGGAGGCTGCTGGTTATCAAGGCCCGGCGGATCGCGCCAAGCTGATCGAGGCGGTCGAGGCGATCACGGACATGCCCCATTCCAACGAACACCCACAGGGCACCAAGCTGTTCAACGGCAAGACCCATCAGGTATTCGGGCCACAGTACATCAGCAGGGTCACCGACGGCAAACTGATCGTCGTGCATACCACGTCGATCGAGGACACGATGTATCCTGACGAGGTCGATTATACGACCCAACCGCTTTGATCGCGGTGCGACCGGACCGCGCGAGGGCGGCGTAGCGTATGGAGATCGGCCCCTATCTGATGCTCGCCTCTCTTGAGGGGGCCGTGACGGCTGCGGTACTGGCGCTGACAGCGGTTGGCCTGTCGCTGGTGTTCGGCGTCATGCGCGTGGTCAATGTCGCGCATGGTGAATTCTTTATGCTGGGCGCGGTTCTGGCCTGGTGGATAACCAGCCTGATCGGCGGGCATCCGGCTTTGGGGTTCGCCGTTGCGCTGCTGGTGGTTCCGGTGCTGGTCGGGCTGCTGGCGGCGGCGGCGGACATGACGGTGCTGAAACGTGTTGCCTATGACCCTGAACGCACCATCGTCGCAACCATCGGCATTCTCTATATCCTACAGCAGGTCACCCTGATGACCTATGGCGCCGATGCGCGCCCGGTCGAACCGCCGTTCAACACCCGGCTGGCCTTGCCCTGGGTCGAATTCGTCGGGGGCAAGCTGCAACTGTACTGGCCCTGGGGGCTGAGTACGACCAGCTACAAACTGGCGGTGATCGGTGCGGCGGCCGGAGTTCTGCTGGGCGTCTGGTGGGGAATGACCCGCACCAAGGTCGGGTTGCTGATGCGGGCCACCCAGATGGATCGGGATATGGCGCTGGCCTTTGGCATTCCGGTCGAGCGGGTCTATGCGCTGGTTTTCGGGTTGGGCGCGGGGTTGGCGGCGATGGCGGCGGTGCTGATCGTGCCGATCCAGCAGGCGCATTACCTGATGGGGGGCGATCCGTTGTTGCTATCGTTCATCGTGGTTATCATCGGCGGTTTGGGGAGCCTGCCCGGTACGGTGGTCGCAGCGATATTGATCGGGTTGAGCGACGGTATCATCTCGGTATTCTTTTCACCCACGCTGGCCAAGATCCTGGCCACGCTGCTGGTGGCGCTTGTGCTGGTGTTTCGCCCGCAGGGGCTGTTCGGGGTGCGCCGCGCATGAGCGATCGGGCCAAGACCGTGCTGCTGCATGGCGGGCTGCTGGCCCTGCTGTTCGCGCTGCAATTCATGTTGCCCGCCTATCACCACGGTAATCTGGCGCGCGTGATGGTTCTGGCCAGCTATGCCATCGGTTTCAACGTTCTGTTCGGCTATACCGGTCTGCTCAGCCTGGGTCATGCGATGTTCTTTGCCGCCGGGATGTATGGCATGGGCCTGGCGGTACAGGTCTTTGACGCCGCACCCGCACTGGCGCTGGTGGCCGGGGCTGGTGCGGGGCTGGTCGTTTCCGGCGTGGTCGGGATGCTGGCGCTGCGCACCGCCGGTGTGGCGTTCATGATCGTGACCCTGATGTTTGCCCAGGCCGGCTATCTGACCATCCTGTATTTCGGCAGCTATACGCGGGGCGACGAAGGTTTCGTGATCCAGCAGGCGCAGCGTATCCTGTGGGGCATCGACCTGTCTGATCCCACCAACCGCTATTTCGCCGCTTTCGCGCTGTTCGCGAGCTGCCTTTTGATCACCCTGTGGCTGGTGCGCGCGCCATTCGGCAAGGTGCTGATCGCCATCCGAGAGAACGAAGAGCGGGCGATGATGCTGGGCTATGACGTTTTTGCACACAAGCTGGCGGCGGTGATCGTATCGGGCACGATCGCGGCCATGGCGGGGGCGGTCTATGGGCTGCTGTTCGGCTATGTCGGGGCCAGCTTTGCCTCGGTGCAGTATTCGATCTTTCCGTTGTTGTGGGTGTTGCTGGGGGGCGCGGGCACCATCTTGGGTCCGTTCATCGGCACCCTGTTCATGTTCTATCTGATCGATCTGTCCAGCGGCATCACTACGGCCTATATGCTGGTCGCGGGCGTGGCGCTGGTGGCCCTGACCCTGTTCGCACCGCAGGGGCTGGCGGGCGCGGTGCGCAAACGGATATGGCGGGGGCTGCCATGACGCTGTTGTCCACGCGTGGGTTAAGCAAGCGGTTTGCCGGGCTGCACGCGGTCGAGAACGTCGATTTCGATCTGCCCCAGGGCCAGGTGCGGGCGCTGATTGGGCCAAACGGCGCAGGCAAGACCACTTTTGTCAGCCTGCTGTGTGGGCGCATCGCCCCCACGCAGGGCACGGTGATATTTGATGGCAGGGATATATCGCGCCTGCCGGCGCACAAGCGCATCAATCTGGGCATGGCCTATACCTTTCAGATCACGTCGGTTTTTGCCAACCTGACAGTGACGGAAAACGTGGCGCTGGCAGCGCGGCGCAGGTTGCGCGGGATGGCGATGGTACAGGCGACGGAACAGGCGTTGGCGCAGGTCGGGCTCGAGGGCCGGCTGGATCAGAACGCCGGCGACCTGAGCTATGGCCACCAGCGCCTGCTTGAGATTGCCATGGGGCTGGTGCAACATCCACGCCTGTTGATTCTGGACGAGCCTACGCAGGGACTGGCCGACAGTGAAATCGAAGGGTTCATGGCCCTGATCCGCAGCCTTGCCGGACACACCACGATCCTGTTGGTCGAGCACAACATGTCAGTGGTGATGCAGGCCGCAGACCAGATCACCGTGCTGAATTTCGGCCAAATCCTGGCGCAGGGCAGTCCGGACGAGATTCGCGCGGACCGCGCCGTTCAGGCGGCCTATCTGGGGACGGGCTGATGCTGGAGCTGAGCAACCTGAATGTCGCGTATGGCCGCGCGCAGGTGCTGCGCGACCTGTCGTTGACGGTGGCGTCGGGCGAAATTCTGTGCCTGCTGGGGCGAAATGGGGCGGGCAAGACGACGACGATGAAGGCGATCATGGGGTTGTTGCCCCTGATGTCGGGCCGCATCGCGCTGGATGGGCAGGCGGTCAGCGATCTGCCCCCGCACCGGGTGCCGCGCACCGGTATCGGCTATATCCCGCAGGGGCGGGGGTTGTTCGCCGAGTTGACCGTGGCGCAGAACCTGGAAATCGGGCTGATGGTGCGCAAATCCGGCCCGGAGGTTCTTGAGGGTGTGCTGGAACTGTTTCCGCGCCTGCGCGAACGGTTTCGTCAGCGGGCCGAAACCCTGTCCGGCGGTGAGCAGCAGATGCTGGCTACCGCGCGGGCATTGTGTCTGGAACCCGAGGTTCTGTTGCTGGATGAGCCGACCGAAGGGTTGCAACCGTCCATGATCGAACTGATCCGGCAGGTGATCGTGGTCATGCGTGACCGCGGGGTGGCCGTTCTGTTGGTCGAACAGCGCGTGGATGCGGTGCTGGCCGTGGCGGACCGGGTCGCGTTCATCGAAAACGGCCGCAATCTGGAAACGCTGGATGCGGCGGCCCTGCGCGCCGATCACGACATTCTGCAACGGCATCTGGGCGTCTGACCCTTACAACAGCCTGGATAACAGGCGCAAAAAGGCGCGCTGTTCAGGCTCGTTCAGCGGTGCCAGCGTTTCCTTGGTGATCCGGTGCGCGTGCAGGGTCAGATCCCGAAATGCGGCCAGCCCCGTCTCGGTCGGGCTCAGATGCACGCGCCGCTGATCCGTTGGGTCGGGGGTTGAGGCAACGAATCCCTTGCCCCGTAATCGATCCACCACACCTTTGATCGTCGCCGCATCCATTGCCGTGGCGCGTCCCAGAGCGTTTTGCGACGCTCGCCCCACTTCGCACAGCTTTGCCAGGGCGGCAAACTGGGTTGCAGTCAGTTCGGGAATGTGGTGCGCAAACAACGCCAGATGGCGCTGGTTGGCCCGGCGCATCAGAAATCCGACCTGTTCGTCCAGCACATAGGGGGCATCGCTCTTGGGGCGGTTGTCCATCTGGTGGGTGGCCTCGTTGGTTGTTGTTGACAGGTTGGGATCGCGGTCGCAAAATCCATTTGTATACTAACAAGATTGCCGCACCGGCCAACAAGGGTAAACCAAACGTGTCTGCCTATTATCGCCCGGACTCACTGACAGACGCTCTGGCCGTGCTGGATCGAACCGGGGCGGTCGTGGCCGCAGGATGCACCGACCTGTTCCCTGCGACCGAGCGGCAGGAGCTGGCGGGGCCGGTGCTGGATGTAACCGCGATTGATGGGCTGCGGGGGATATCCGCCATGGCCGGGGGCTGGCGTATTGGCGCGACAACCCGGTGGAGCGATATTGTTGCCGCCGATCTGCCGCCAGCTTTTGACATGCTCAAACAGGCCGCGCGCGAGGTCGGCGCCGTTCAGGTTCAGAATGCGGGGACGGTGGCTGGAAATCTGTGCAACGCCTCGCCTGCGGCTGACGGCGTGCCACCTTTGCTGGCGCTGGATGCGCAGGTCGAATTGACCGGAACTGCTGGCCACCGGGTCTTGCCGCTGGCCGAATTTATCACCGGCGCGCGCCAGACCGGCCTGAAACCGGGCGAATTGATGACGGCGGTTGTTATTCCACACACGTCGGGGGCCGGACGCAGCCGGTTCCTGAAGCTGGGTGCGCGCAAATACCTGGTGATCTCGGTCGCCATGGTGGCGGTGCGGTTGGATCATGCGGCTGGCCGGGTCACCGATCTGGCATTGTCGGTCGGGGCGTGCAGTGCTGTGGCAATGCGTTTGCCGGCGTTGGAACGGCAGCTGATCGGGCAACCTGTGCGCGATCTGTCGGGGCGGGTGGATCAGCGTCTGGTTTCCGACGCCCTGTTGCCGATTTCGGATGTGCGTGCGGATGCGGCCTATCGCCTGCGCGCGGCTGGTGAATTGCTGCGCCGTGCACTGAGGGATCTTGAGGTGGCGGCATGAAGGACGGTACCGCACTGCATCTGTCAGTAAATGGACAGAGCGTCAGCGTTGAAGCGTCGCCTGGTCGGCGCCTGTCGGATGTCTTGCGCCGCGATCTGGGATTGACCGGAACCAAGACCGGCTGTGACGCGGGCGACTGCGGAGCCTGCACCGTTTTGCTGGACGGTGCGCCGTTCTGCGCCTGCCTGATACCAATTGCCCAAGTCGCAGGCCGCGATATTGCTACCGTCGAAGGGCTGGCATCGGGCGGGGCAATGTCCCGGGTACAGGCGGCGTTTCTGCGCCACGGGGCGGCGCAATGCGCCATCTGTACACCGGGCATGTTGATGGCGGCCAGCGCGTTGCTGAAACAGATCGAAACCCCGGATCGCAGACAGGTTGAACGGGCCCTTGGCGGGGTTCTGTGCCGCTGCACGGGGTATGCAAAAATCGTTCAGGCGGTGCTGGATGCCACCGGATCGCACGGCACTGCAGAACCCGCAGCGGGTCTTGCCGTGGGCGCAAGCGTGCCGCGTCTGGATGGCCCGCCCAAGGTGGACGGATCCGAGGTGTTTGGCGCAGATTTCTCCCCGCCCGATGCGCTGCTGGTACGTGCCGTCCGCGCGCCTCATGATGCGGCACGATTCACAATTGGCGATGTCGCCGGGTGGATCGCGCGCCAATCGGCTGCGGTGCAGGTGTTCACCGCTGCCGACATTCCGGGGGAAAACCGCTTTGGAGTTCTCCCGACTTGTTCCGATCAACCGGCGCTGGCCGAATGCCATGTCAGGATGCGTGGCGAGGCGGTGGCGCTGGTCGCGGGTGACCCCGCCGTGATCGAGACGCTGGACCTGACGGAGTTCCCTGTCCGCTGGACTCCGCAACCGGCGCTGATGGAGATGGCTGACGCGCGCGCGCCCGATGCCTCGCGCGTTCATGCCGA
This sequence comes from Sedimentitalea nanhaiensis DSM 24252, assembly GCF_000473225.1. Taxonomy (GTDB): domain Bacteria; phylum Pseudomonadota; class Alphaproteobacteria; order Rhodobacterales; family Rhodobacteraceae; genus Sedimentitalea; species Sedimentitalea nanhaiensis. The sequence continues at coordinate 1,642,142 of NZ_KI421509.1, read as the reverse complement.
CAGAAACGACAATATCCTGATCGCTGGCAGGGTGCATACCGGCGATCCCGAAGCCGCGCTGAGCCGGGCGGCCCATGTGGCCGAGGTGTCGGTAAAGACCGGTTATGTCGAACATGCCTATATCGAACCCGAGGCCGGATCGGCCTGGATGGACGGCGACATGTTGGTGATTCAGGCCTGCACCCAGGCCCCCGTGATGGATCGAGACGACACTGCCCGGGTTCTGGGGCTTGCGCGCGAGCGGGTGCGGATCATTCCATCAGCTGCGGGGGGCGGGTTCGGATCCAAGCTGGATCTGTCGGTGCAACCGCTGATCGGGCTGGTGGCCTTAAAAACCGGACGGGCGGCGCGGATGGTCTATTCGCGCCGCGAAAGCATGGCCAGCACCACAAAACGGCATCCGGCCACGATGACGGCGCGCGTGGGGATCAATGCGCAGGGGCAGGTTGTCGGCATGGCGTTTGACGGCGATTTCAACACCGGCGCCTATGCCAGTTGGGGACCAACCGTGGCTGTCCGGGTGCCGGTGCATGCCTCGGGGCCATACCGGGTGCCAAATTACCACGCCCAGGCCCGCGCGGTGCATACCAACGGCCCGGTCGCGGGGGCGTTTCGGGGCTTTGGCGTTCCGCAGGCGGCGATCGTGCAGGAAACGCTGTATGATGACCTTGCCAACAGTGCGGGTATCGATCGGCTGCAGTTTCGCCTGGACAATGCGCTGCGCGACGGTGACCGCTCGGTCTGTGGGCAGCAGCTGTTCGGAGTCGGCATCGTCGATTGCCTGCTGGCGCTGGAGACGCCTTGGAAAGTGGCCTTGCAGGAGGCGCAGGACATCAATGCACGTGCTGGCCCGATCCGGCGCGGCGTCGGGGTCGCGGGATGCTGGTATGGCTGCGGCAACACGGCTCTGCCCAATCCGTCGACCATTCGGCTGGGCATTACGGCGGATGGGCGGTTGCGCCTGCATCAGGGGGCAACCGACATCGGGCAAGGTGCAAACACGGTGATCGCCCAGATCTGTGCCGATGCCCTTGGGCTGCCTTTGCATCAGTTCGACCTGATCGGGCCGGATACGGCGCTGACGCCGGATTGCGGCAAGACATCGGCGTCGCGACAGACGGTGATCACCGGCAAGGCGGCTCTGCTGGCGGGAGCGGCCCTGCGGGCACGCATTCTGGCGCTGAGCAACATGGGCGATGAGGCCCGTCTTGCGCTTGACGGCAACAGGCTTCGGGTCAGCGACGGGGCGGGGCAGCGGGTGATCGACCTGAGCGTTCTGCCGCCGGATTCACAGGGCTATGTTCTGGCAACCGAGCAAAGCTATGATCCACCGACGCAGGCCCTGGATGAAAACGGCCAGGGCAGACCCTATGCGGTGTATGGCTATGGTGCGCAGATGGCAGAGCTGGAGGTGGACATGGAACTGGGCACCGTGCAGGTGCGCCGCATGACCGCCGCGCATGATCTGGGCCGGGCGATCAATCCGCGGCTGGCAGAGGGCCAGATCGAGGGCGGCATTGCTCAGGGGTTGGGCATGGCGCTGATGGAAGAGTTCATCCCCGGACGCACCGAGAACCTGCACGATTATCTGATCCCGACGGTCGGCGATATGCCCGAAATCCGCTCGATCCTGATCGAGAAACCGGATCCCGAAGGGCCAATGGGGGCCAAGGGGCTGGGCGAGCATGTGCTGATACCGACTGCTCCGGCGATTCTGAACGCGATCCGCCACGGTTGCGGCGCGCGTATCACCTGCTTGCCCGCGCTGCCGCACCGGGTTCTGGCTGCGATCCACGCCACTCAGGAGGCGCGGGATGGTTGAAAAGCGCGCGACCCGGCCGGAAAAGATCCGCTGCGATGCCTGCCCGGTCATGTGTTTTATCGCCGAGGGCAAAGTTGGGGCCTGTGACCGATACGCCAATCAGGGCGGGCGCATCATCCGTTGCGATCCACTGACCGTGCTGGATCGGCGCATTGAGGCGGGCGGAGAAATCCGCCCTTTCCTGAAAACGCAATGGGATGGGCAAGTCGTTGGCGGGGATGATCTGTTTCTCACCGCCGTCGGATCCGGGACCACCTACCCCGACTATAAACCTGCGCCTTTTATCGTCAGCCGCAAGGTCGATGGCGTCGATTTTGTCACCGTCGTGACCGAAGCGATATTTTCCTATTGCGGTGTCAAGGTGAAGATAGACACCGACCGTCATCTGGGCCCCGAGGCCGCGCCTGTCCGCGCGCAGGGCGAGCATGTGGGCCATGTGACGACGAGCGAATATGGCAGTCAGATGTTATCGCTGGGCGGTGTCGATCATCTGACCGGCGGCAGCAAACCCGAAGGCCGCGTGACCTGCGATACCTTGCTGCGACTGTGCAATCGCGAAGCGGTGGATCTGACTGTCGACGGCGGGGCCAGCGTCGTGGTGCAGGCCGGCAAACCGCCGATCGTCGATGGTCAGGCCGAGGAACGGATGCGGGTCGGGTGCGGCTCGGCCGCCATCGGCATGTTTGCCAGCCAGTGGCGGGGGCTGGTCGATGAGGTGGTTGTGGTGGACGACCACATCACCGGCGTGGTCAGTGAACATCAGGCGGGCAAGGTGCTGGGCTGGCCCGACACGGGCATCCGTATATTGGGGCGACGCTCGACACCAGGGCGGTACTTTCAGGTGGCGAAACCGGGGCTGGGTTGGGGGGGGACGGACATCCAGGACCCTTTGACCATTCTGGGCGACTGGAACCCGAAAAAGGGCGCGCGTGCCGGTTTGACGCTGCTGATGGTATCCACCACGGGCGAGCAATGGGGGTATTTCGTGCTGGACGAGGATCTGCGGCCACAGCCCGCGACCTTGCCCGAGACACTGCGCCCATCTGTCGAGTTGATTGCAGAAAACTGTGAACCGGCGCTGTGTACGGTGATGTTCATGGGAGGCGCTGGCGGGTCTTTGCGCTCGGGTGTCACGCGCAATCCCGTCCATTTGACCCGCTCGGTTCAGGCGTTGAAAACGCGGGTCACCTGCGGCGGTGCGCCCACCTATGTTTGGCCCGGAGGTGGCATCACAATCATGGCCGACGTGACCCGAATGCCCGGAAACGCCTTTGGATATGTGCCGACCCCGGCCATCGTTGCGCCGTTGGAATTCACCGTCAGCCGGGCGGATTATCAGGCATTGGGGGGGCATGATGCAGCAATACGCTCGGTCGCGGACGTGCTGGAGCATGGGGGCGAATATGGCGCGGATGTGCGTGCGGTTGCGCGGGACAAGGGCTGAGATGGAAGCACAAGCCGCGTTCCTGTCCGACGGGCGATTGCATTTGCATCATGGGCCGATTGATCTGATCGTTGACGCCACGGGGCCGGGGCGGCAGGCGGGGTTGCGCCGGGGGGTGGAGCGGTTCGAAACCGTCCTGACCGAGCTGGTTGCCGAGCTTGATACCCTGCGCCTCCCAGTGGGCCAGAGCCGTGTGTTGCTTGGCAGGGTCGCCTGCGCCATGCACCGCGCGGCAGCCGCGCATGGCACCGTTTTTGTCACGCCGATGGCCGGTGTCGCCGGGGCGGTGGCGGACGAGATCCTGCGCGCAATCTGCGCCGGAACAGGGTTGCACACAGTGCATGTGAACAATGGCGGAGATGTCGCCTTTCATTTGACCGAGGCTCACAGCCTGACGGCCGCGATTGCCGCCGGACCCGCCCCGCGCATTCGTCTGAGCGCGAACTCTCCTGTGCGCGGCATGGCGACATCTGGTTGGCGTGGGCGCAGTCATTCGATGGGGATCGCCGACAGTGTCACGGTATTGGCCCGCACGGCGGTGCAGGCCGATGTTGCCGCCACGCTGATCGCCAATGCGGTGGACTTGCCCGGGCATCGGGCCGTGACGCGGGTTCCGGCAAACAGCCTGTCACCGGACAGCGATTTGCGCGCGCGGTTGGTCACCGTTGATGTCGGCCGGCTGACAGCCGAAGAAACCTGGCGCGCGCTGGACCGGGGCGTGGCCTTTGCCCAAGGCTGTCTGGCGCGCAATCTGATCGACGCGGCGTTCCTGTGTTTGAACGGCGCCTATCGTGCGATGGGCGCGCCCGAGCTGATGAAATATGACCGGAAGGATCCGATTGATGCCTGAATTCACGCTGCGCAAGACCATGGTCTTTGTCGAAGATATCCACCACGATGCCGGTCCTGCACCGCGACTTCCCCGTCGTCGCGCGGCGATCGTGGCGCTGGTGCACAACCCGTTTGCCGGTGGTTTTGTCATTGATCTGCAGTCGGCAATGGAAGATCTGAAACCACTGGGCCTGATGATGACCGATCGCCTCATCGAGGCGATGGGCGGCATCGACGGTATCGACGGCTATGGCAAGGCCGGGTTGGTCGGCGAGAATGGCGAGCTGGAACATACCGCCCTGTGGCATGTGCCGGGCGGCTATGCGATGCGCGAACGGTTGGGCGCGGCCAAGGCGATCGTGCCGTCATCAATGAAAATGGGCGGTGTGGGCACCCGCATCGACATCCCGCTGGGTCACATCAATGCCGCCTATGTGCGCAGCCATTTTGATGGGATGGAGGTTGGAGTGCCCGACGGGCCGCGGGCAAACGAGTTGCTGTTCGCGCTGGCGATGGCGCGCGGGCCGCGCATCCACCACCGCATGGGGGGGCTGGGCGTGGAAGATGTCAAAGGCGAGGACGGGCTGCGCTGATCAGGGCAGCAGATCGGCCCGCATCAGCAGCAGTGCGATATCCTCAGGGTTGGCCGCAATCGCCCGGTTCAAGGTTTCCACAGCGGCCTGCCGGTCGCCCAGGGCATCCTGGATGCGCGCGATCATCGTCCAGGCTTGAACCAGTTGGGGGTCCATTTCGACCGCTTCGCCAAAGGCGCTCAGGGCGGCGGCCATGTTGCGCGTGGTCAGCCCGATCCCGCCCATGACCAATTGCGTTTCGGGCAAATCGGCCTTGTTCTGAAGCGAGCGCTGCCATTCGGTCATGGCCTGCCCCAACGCCCTGGTCGCGCTTTCGGGCATTTGCGCGATCCGCAATCCCAAAAACTCGCGTGCGGCGGCGATCCGGACGCTGCGCATAGGGTCCTGTAACAACGGCAGCAGATGACCTGCGGCTTCGGTGGGGGCGGCCCGTTGCAGCGGCACTGCTGCGGTGCGTACCATCGGGTCGGGGTCTGACAGCAGCGGAACGCCGCGTGCGGCTATGGCCGGTGTGCTCACCGGCGCCAGCAGGTCCAGCGCGCTGGCGCGCACGATGCCGGGCAGGCCACTGTGTTCTGCAATGCCCAGCAAACCCTCGGCCTGGGCGGCCGGATTGTCGCGTGCCGGTGCAAAGACCTGCGAGAAATGCGGGCCGCGATGGCGGCTGTCGGGGTACCAGGCCGCAACCGTTTGCGAGGCCCATGCCGCGGTACGGTCATCGTGGCAATCGGTACAGGCGTTGGGTGCTGTGGTTTCAACGCTCAGATCCGGGCGCGGAACGCGGAACGAATGATCGCGCCGCCCGTCGACACCCATATAGGTTCTTTCGATCATGTGGCAGTTCTTGCATTGGGCGCCGCTGCTGTCTTCGGGGTGGAAATGGTGGGCTGGATCGTCATATTGCGTCAATGGCAGCGATGGGAAACGCGGATTTCCGGCGGCGGAATGGCACTGTGTACAGATCGCGTTGCCCTTGGCCAGACGTTCGCCCGAATGCGGGTTGTGGCAATCGGTGCAGGCAACCCCCTTGGAGTACATCTTGGACTGCAGGAAGGATCCATAGACATAAACCTCGTCCAGGATCTGTCCGTCAGGATGATACAGACCTTCGCGCAAGGGCGACAGGCGATAGGCATCGTGAAACGGCGTTCCGGGCAGGGGGGTGCCATCTTCAAAGGCCTCGCGCCTCGAATGGCATCCGGCGCATTGCTGGATCTCGGCTTCGGCTCCGGTGTTGAAATCCATCGAAAACCCGCTTCCGCTCAGCCCGGCCCAGCGGTCCGGGTCATAATCTCCATTTGCCAGTGCCCAGTCCCGATGCGCCTGACCTGGTCCGTGACAGGATTCGCACCCGACGCCGATCTCGGTCTGGGTGCTGGCATAGCTGGCGGTCTTTGGATCGAAGTTCTTGTCATAGTTGGTCGCGTGGCATTCCGCGCAGCGTGCGTTCCAGGTTTTATAAGGGCCGGTCCAGTGCAGCCCGTCGCCTGCGGGCAGGTCCTGATCCGGATACAGGTGATACCAGCGCTTTTCCTCGACATCCCAAACCACGTCCAGCGATTGCAATCGGCCCGCTTCGGTTTCCAGTATATATTGTTGCAACGGAGCGAGCCCGGCGACGCCGGCCACAGGATAGCGTTGCATTGACCCATCCGGCCCGTCGGTGTGAACGACATACTGGCCGTCCTCGCGGCCAAAGCGGGTGGTGATGCCCCTGTGCAGAAACTGGGTCTCATCGAAATCACCCAGAATGGTATCGGAATTCGGCTGTGTCCACGCCATGGCGTGATGGGATTTCTGCCAGTCATCGGCTTGACGCCGGTGACAATCGGTACAGGCCGCCGACCCGACATAGGCAGGTGTGTCTGCTGTTTGCGCGGTTACGGTCAGCGGGGCCGCGGTCAGAAGAATACCGAATGCCGCCAGCAGCTTTGATAATCCAGCGTATCGGTTTGTGGCCCGACCGCAGTGTTTAAGACGTGACACGGGACAGTACGGCTCCTCAGGTTACATTGGACAGTCGCACGGCGTAAAACACCTGTCCAGCCGGGGTTTTCGCCGGGAACTTGTACAGCACATTCGCGACATTCGCCCATTGGCGGTCTTAAAGGAAATCTTGCGAGGCGGTTGAAATTTCGGTCAGTTTCGTCATGGTAGAATGGCCTGGACTGCAATCGGGCGCATTTCTGACAGCAAACAGAAGATGACATGGAGAGTGAAAATGCTTGATCCAGGATCCATTATCCGAGGCGTTGCAAGGGGGGTGGCTACAGCGGTGGTGGTTGCTGTTGCAGCATCCGCGAATGCCCAGGAGAAACCCAATATTCTGGTGATCTGGGGGGATGATATCGGCCAGTCCAACATTTCGGCCTATACCATGGGCCTTATGGGGTATCAGACGCCGAATATCGACCGGGTTGCCGATGAAGGCATGATCTTTACCGACTATTACGCCGAGCAGTCCTGTACCGCCGGGCGATCGTCCTTCATTACCGGGCAATCGGTATTCCGCACCGGCCTGTCAAAGGTCGGTATGCCGGGCGCGACCGAAGGAATGCAGATCGAGGACCCGACCATTGCTGGTTTGCTCAAGGCACAGGGCTATGCCACGGGGCAATTCGGCAAGAACCATCTGGGCGACCGGGACGAAATGCTGCCCACCAACCACGGGTTCGACGAATTCTTCGGCAACCTCTATCACCTCAACGCCGAGGAAGAGCCCGAGCTGGAAGACTATCCCAAGGATCCCGCGTTCCGCGAACGGTTCGGTCCGCGCGGCGTGGTCAAATCCTCGGCCGATGGCACGATCGAAGACACCGGACCGCTGACCAGAAAGCGGATGGAAACGGTCGACGAGGAAACCCTTGCTGCGGCAACCGATTTCATCAAACGCAAGACCGAAGAAGGCACCCCCTGGTTCGTATGGTGGAACGGAACGCGGATGCATTTCCGCACTCATGTGAAAGACGAGATGCGCGCCAAGGCCAACGACATGTATGGCAACATGAGCGAGTATCAGGCTGGCATGATCGAACATGACATGCAGGTCGGACAACTGCTGGATTTGCTGGATGAACTCGGCATCGCCGACAATACCTTTGTGCAATATTCCACAGACAACGGTCCGCACATGAACAGCTGGCCCGACGCGGGGATGACCCCGTTCCGGGGTGAAAAGAACACCAACTGGGAAGGCGGATTCCGCGTTCCGGCCATGGTGCGCTGGCCCGGCAAGATCGAAGCCGGATCCGTGTCCAACGGGATCATGCACCACATGGACTGGTTGCCGACCTTCCTGGCCATGGCCGGGAACCCCGATATCAAGGAGCAGCTTCTGCAAGGGGTCACCGTGGCCGAAGTCGGCGGTGGTCGTGATTACAAGGTGCATCTGGATGGCTACAACACCCTGCCGTATCTGCTCGGCGAAGTAGACGAGTCCCCGCGCAAGGAAATCTTCTATTTTTCGGATGATGGCGACCTGACTGCGTTGCGTTACAATGACTGGAAGGCTATCTTTCTTGAGCATCGTTTCCCGCAGACCCTACGCGCCTGGGCAGAGCCTTGGACCGAACTGCGTATTCCGCTGCTGTTCAACCTGCGCCAGGACCCCTATGAGCGGGCGCAGCTCACCTCGAACACCTACTACGACTGGTATCTGGATCACGTTTTCCTGTTACTGCCCGCAGCGGATTTTGTGGGGCAGTTCCTGGCCACGTTCGAGGAATATCCGCCGCGTCAGAAGCCAGGCAGCTTCACCATCGGCGATGCCAGAGACAAGATCTTTTCCTCGATGGGGTCCAAATAGATCGCTTGAAGGAACAAAAGGTGGCTGCCCTGCAATGGGCGGCCACATGCCGTTGGTGTTATTTCCTGACGATCCCAGCGTACGTTCACGGGCTTGGGTCGGACGGATAAGGGACAGCCACAGCCCCCACCAACCCCGCGCAGAACACAGGCTGCGATCCTCGTGCCGCAGATAGGTCCCCGGCATCATAGCCGATCACAGCCACTGGACGACGACGCGAAAAGCAGGACAAAAGTCACCGAGAACGCGCGCGAACCGAGCTTCTGTTGGCTGGCTGTATAGAGCCGAGCGCGCCTTCTATGGTCTCATGCCTTTGGATTCAGTCCCGGCAGGGCGGCAGCTTTCCCATGGCGGCGCCGATCTTTGCGCAACTGGCCATGCAACTCGGTAAATATCCGAGCGGCGTCAGCCCATGCGATATCACGGTTGGTTTCGGCCTCGGGAAAATCCGGGCGCCTTTCCGGGGCGTCTTAAAAAGCGCGGGCGCTCGGGCGGTATTCGCGGTTGCGGGACCGCGCCATGCCTTCGCCGAGGGCGGTCTCGGTGCTGTCGCGCCCGGCAAACAGGGCCAGTCTGGGCATATTTCCCCGCCCTCAGCATGGAGTGTCCGTGCCACATCGGGTCGGCAAACAAGGTAGCGGCACGCGCATAGTCTTTGGCCTCGTAGGCCGGTCGCCCTTGCTGATCGGGGGCAGGAACCAGTCGCGCCAGCCATCTGCCTGCGCAGGCAGGGGCAGTTTCAGCGTCAGCCATACCAAACCCACGCCACCCCAGCGCATCGTCCAGCCACGCCGGAACCACAATCGCGCCAGCACTACCAGCGCCCAGATCAGGAAAGCGGCCGTCATCTGCCAGCGCCCACGGCGCAGGATGCTGGACCCTTCTTGCGCCTGAAAACCAGATGCCTCGGTCAATCTGCGGAAAAAGGGCACAGGGGTCGCAGTGACACGGTGGCGGAAAGGGGGGCAAGAGAGCAAGGCCCACGGGAGTGCGAGCGAGATCATGCGGTGTCCGCCTCTTGCACCCGAGGGGTCTTGATCCAGTGCCGGGGCATCGGCGCTGGGCGGCACAAAGGGCAGACCATATTTCCGCGTCCAATCGGCAACCAGAGCCAAGCGACTGTCCATCATGGTTTGCATCCTATGGCGAGTGTTCTCCGTGGTCGCATCGGGTTCGGCCTGCAAACTCCCGTCGGTTGCGATCAGCCGGAACCCGTCGGGCAGGGTGTCTGCCAACGGATCCGCGACGTTGAACAGAAACAGATCGTTGTCTTGCGCCAGCCTGCGTAGTTGGTCTTGGCGCCCCGTGCCGCCGCCTGCAAAACGCGGTTCGAGGTGTCCGATGTCGACGCCTGTGCCTGCGCATGCAGGCGCTGGTTTGCACGGGCCATGGTGGCAAGCAACCGGTGCAACGCGGCCGTCGAGCGGATCGGGCGATGCTCGGCAATGGTACCATCGCCAAACACCGGGCCGCCGACTCGACCGCAACCACGGATTTCATTTAGACCGGGCTGCCAAAGAACATCGACATGCGCTGATCCACCAACAACGGGGTGGGGCGGTCGCGTTCCTCGGTATAGACGCGCACATGCGGATTGCCGGTGCGGGCGGTGACCTTCCAGGCGGATGTTGTCGCCGGTCAGGTAGCCCGCAACTCTTCAAAGTTCAGCCCCCGCCCGCGCAGCTTGCTGGTGTACCGCCCATTCAGCACCCAATGCGCAGGTTGGCGTGGCAACAGGCTGAGATTTCGCGCCCCGCCAGCCAGGCATGGGCGCCACCTCAGTGTCCAGCGCCAGCGAGGCGCGGGGGCTGGTTCCGACCGCGATCTCTTGGCGGCGTATCAGCCGGATCGCCTCGACCTCGTTTTCGACCGGGGGGTGGGCGATGTTGTGACATGCATCAGGAAGCGGCCGGTCTGGCCGATGATGGATTGCGCCATCCGGGCCTTCAGGTCTTGGATCTGTTCGTGCGCGGGCATCAACGCTCATTCTTGGGTCATGGTGCCGGACGTCGAATGCACTACGCCGTTGAACGACGGACTAGCGTGGTGGATGGGATGCGCAAGAACCAGGGGAATGTCGGACAAACGGAACCTATTGCGGCATGGTCTTCCAGCGTGCGAAGCCATAGAAGCGCTATCAAAGACAGCGGGGACAGCACATGCAACCAAGACATGCAGACAGTGGCCGCAGGAGGGCCGCAGCAGGATCGGGGGCCGCAGTATGCGTCTAGTTTTTATGGGAACGCCCGAGTTTTCCGTGCCCGTATTGCAAGCTCTGGTCGATGCCGGGCACGAAATTGCCGCCGTGTATTGCCAGCCGCCGCGCCCGGCGGGCCGTGGCAAAAAGGACCGCCCCAGCCCCGTGCAGGCATACGCCGAGACCCTGGGTCTGGCGGTACGTCATCCGAAGTCGCTGAAAACGGCTGAAGCACAGGCCGAGTTCGCCAGTTTTCAAGCCGACGTCGCAGTGGTCGTTGCCTATGGTCTGATCCTGCCGCAGGCGGTTCTTGACGCGCCGAAACATGGTTGTCTGAACATCCATGCAAGCCTGCTGCCACGTTGGCGCGGGGCAGCACCGATCCATCGGGCGATCATGGCGGGGGATGCCGAAACCGGCGTTTGCATTATGCAAATGGAGGCCGGTCTGGACACTGGCCCGGTGCTGTTGCGCGCATCCACGCCCATTGCAAGGCAAGAGACGACAGGTGCGTTGCATGACCGGCTGTCCGCCCTCGGCGCGGATCTGATTGTGCAGGCGCTTGCCCAGCTGCCGGATCTGACGCCCACACCCCAGCCGACGGCGGGGGTGACCTATGCTGACAAGATCGACAAGGCCGAGGCCCGGATCGACTGGACCCAGTCGGCCGAACGGATCGATCGCCAGATCCGTGCCCTCTCGCCGTTTCCCGGGGCCTGGACGCAGATCGGTAAGGACCGGGTCAAGCTGTTGTCTTCGCGGGTTGTACGCGGGCAGGGTGCGGCGGGGCGGGTTCTGGACGATGCGCTGACCGTGGCTTGCGGTGCGGGGGCTGTATCGATCCTGCGCTTGCAACGGGCGAGCAAGGAGGCGCAGGATACCGAAACCTTTTTACGCGGCTGGCCGGTGCCTGCCGGCACACAGATGGGAGGGTAAGCGGATTTTTCCTGTCATGATCGGCACCGTGGTGATCGCTGGCATCGTCGGTTACCTGTCCGAGAAAACCCAGTTCACTCACAATGGTTACCTGCCCTCGATCATCATCTGCATCGGCGGGGCCTTTCTGTTCTATTTCGTTCGTATCATGTTTGGTTTCGGGTTTGGCAGCCCTGGCATGAATGCGATTGTTTCGTCCATCGGCGCACTGATCGTTGTGCCGACCCATTGGCGGAAATAGCAATGATCAGCATCGTTGGCCTGATCGTCATCGGCGCTGCGGCGGGGTTTCTGGCAACCCGGTTGATGCGGCTGGAGGCAGATATCCCCACCACCATGTTCATCGGCATCCTGGGTGCCCTGATCGGTGGGCTGGTGTTGCGTGTACTGACCTCGGTGATGGGGGCGATGTCCGGGTTCGTCGGGGCGGTGCTGGGCGCGATGCTGTTGATTTGGCTGTGGCGGAAATACCGGCGCTGAACCGGCAGGCGCGTCACGCGCGGGGCGGGCGGCTCTTGTAGACCGGCAGGCTCCAGCCAAAGGCCAGCGAGCCAGCCCGCAGTGCCCAGCACACACCCGCAGCGATCAGCAGTGCCTCGCGTGTAGAAATCCCGATCTCCAATGCGATCAAGGCCGCTGCAGATCCAACCAGCGCGGCGGTGGCGTAGAGTTCTCCCTGCTTGAGCACCAGCGGGATTTCTCCAACGACGACGTCCCGCATCAGCCCCCCCAGGCATCCGGTGGCAACCCCCATCAGCACGACGATCACGCCGGGCTGGAATTGGGCGATGGCAACACCTGCACCGGCGGCCACGGCGATGGACAGGGCAAAGCTGTCCAGCCACAACAACCAGCGATAGCGGCTTTCCATCAGATGCGCGGAAAAGAACACCAGAATTGCCGCCGCGACGCCGATCAGGATATAGGCAGGCTGACCAATCCAGAACACCGGGTCACGATCCAGCAGAAGGTCGCGCACCGTACCACCGCCGACTGCGGTGAGGCAGGCGATAAAGGCAAACCCGACCAGGTCCAGCTGAGCCCGGCTGGCGACCAGAGCGCCGGTCAGCGCAAAGACCAGGACCGAAGCATAGTCTAGCAACGCCAGAAACGTCATTTGGCAGCCCGCTGGGGCTTGAAGGGTGCCATGCCGGCGCGGGCCAGCTCATCGGCGCGTTCGTTTTCCGGGTGGCCTGCGTGGCCCTTGACCCATTTCCAGGTCACATCGTGACCAGCCTGTGCCGCATCCAGCCGCTGCCACAGCTCGACATTCTTGACCGGCTTCTTGGCCGAAGTCTTCCAACCATTGCGTTTCCAGCCGTGGATCCAGCTGGTGACACCGTTCTTGACGTATTGGCTGTCGGTCACAATCGTGATCGCCGTTGCCCGCCCCAGCGTTTCCAACGCCGAGATCGCGGCCAGCAACTCCATCCGGTTGTTGGTGGTGTTGGCTTCGCCGCCCGAAAGTTCGCGTTCCTTCAGGACGACGTCGCCCTCTTTCGCCTGCATCAACACGCCCCAGCCGCCGGGGCCGGGATTGCCCGAGCAAGCGCCGTCCGTATAGGCCAGATACTCAGCCATGGGCGCGTATCACGATCCAGCCTTCGGGGTGGCCCGACAGGCCTGCCGCCTTTCCGGTCCAATGTTCGTCGGGGGTCAGTCCTGCGTCAGTCAACAGGGTCTCCAGTTCTTCGCGTTGGTAGTATTCGTAGTAACGATCCAGCCGGTCCCGACCGCCGCCTGCGCCGCGCTTCATGCCCATGAAAAGCACGCCGCCGGGCTTTAGCGCGGCAGAAATGCGAGTCAGATGGTCAGGCATGGCGCTGCGGGGAGCGTGCAGCAGGCTGAAATAGGCCCAGATCCCATCGTACAGCTTGTCGCCGGACACATCCTCGAACCGCCCCAGTTTGGCCGACACGCCCGGCAGCGTGGCGGCCTTGTCGATCATGGCCTGCGACGCATCGATCGCCTCGACCTTAAGTCCCGCTTGCGCCATGCGGCTGGCATAGTGCCCCGGCCCGCATCCCAGATCCAGCACGCGACCGCCTGCCGGGCAGGCTGCGATGAAGCGGCCGATCATTGGATCGGCTTTGGCTTCGCGGGTCATCATGGCGGTATAGTCGTCGCTGCGACTGTTATAAACCGCCAGAGTGCGCGGATCGCTCATAGCCAGACACCGACCGATAGGCAGGCGATAACCAGGACGGTCATTGGTGCCCGCAGACTCATCCACCAGGGCGGGGTCAAGCGCCACATTGAAAACGCATAGTCCAGTAAAAGAACCCCGGCGAAGCCAAAGATCAGATTGCTGCCCGCGCTGACTGGCCCGCCACCCGTCATGAAAAAGGCCCATAGCGCGGGGATCACCGACAATGCATAGGCCGCCGCAGCCCGGCCGCCGGTCGCTTTGGTGGCAAAGCCCCACAGCACACCGGACATGAACGACAGGATGACCGAGCCATAAAACAGCTGGACATAGGGCCCGACAAACCGAGGCGCCAATGCCGCCGACCCCCAGGCACCTAGGTCGGCGTTCAGATAGGTGATCGCGCCCCAGAAAAAGGGGATTACTCCGGCTATCGCCAGGATCAAAGGAACCCGGGGAATCCGCATCAGCTCGCAGTCCGCAGGACGCGCGGAACCTTGAATTCCACGTTTTCCACGGCGGTTTCCACCGTGCTCACGGTGACGACATAGCGGTCCTTGATCGCGTCGATCACCTCGTCGATCAGTACTTCTGGGGCCGACGCCCCGGCGGTGACGCCGATGCTTGCCGCACCTCGCAGCGCCCGCCAATCGATATCATCGGCGCGTTGTACAAGCTGGGCATAGGGACAACCGGCCTTGGTTCCCACTTCGACCAGCCGCCGCGAATTGGAAGAATTGGGTGCGCCAACGACCAGCATGGCATCGACCAGCGGGGCCATCGATTTGACGGCCTCCTGCCGGTTTGTGGTGGCATAACAGATGTCTTCCTTATGTGGCCCGATGATCGCCGGGAACCGCGCCTTGAGCGCGGCGACGATGTCTGTCGTGTCATCCACACTGAGGGTGGTCTGAGTGACAAAGGCGATCCGTGACGGGTTGCGCACCTGTACGGTGGCCACATCGGAGACGGTTTCCACCAGCAGCACCTCGCCCTGGGGCAACTGTCCCATTGTGCCGATGGTTTCCGGGTGCCCCTTGTGACCGATCATGATCATCTGCAACCCGCTTTCGGCGTGCCGTTGGGCCTCGATATGGACCTTGCTGACCAGGGGACAGGTGGCATCCACATAGATCATGTGGCGTTCTTCGGCCTCGGCGGGCACCGATTTGGGCACACCATGGGCTGAAAAGATCACCGGCCGGTCGTTGGGGCATTCGTCCAGTTCCTCGACAAACACTGCCCCTTTGGCCTTGAGCCCGTCGACCACAAATTTATTGTGCACGATTTCGTGGCGCACATAAACCGGGGCCCCCCATTTCTGCAGCGCCATCTCGACAATCTTGATCGCCCGATCCACACCGGCGCAGAAACCGCGCGGGGCGGCCAGATAGAGGGTCACGGGCGGTTTTTGCATTTGGGTCTCCATGGCGCGTGACCTAAGGGTTTGCGCGGCAATCGTCCAGAGAGATGAAGGGGCGCGCAACCGTGTCCGGGCGGTTCCGAGTTATGTCCCAAAGACCAGAGATATCCTTTGTAAGACTGCAAGCTTTGGGCGCGTTCGCAAATGTGTTCTGGTGCCAAGGGAATGGACAGGTCCCCGGCATCCGGGTGCTGGCATCGCCAAGCGTACCTTGCACCCGTGACCGAACCCGGATCTGGTGCCGCAGGTTCCAGCGTTGGGGCCTGCGGTTATGCCTACTGGCTGCCGGCGACCGCGACGCTGCGCGGTTCGGGCATTACATCGCGCGGCGGGCGTCCAATCACTTCCTTGAGCTCTTCGAGTTCGATGAAGTTGTCGGCCTGGCGCCGCAGATCGTCTGAGATCATCGGCGGTTGGCTGCGGATGGTCGATACCACCGAAACCCGCACACCCTGCCGCTGAAGACTGGCCACCAACGGGCGAAAATCGCCATCCCCGGAAAACAGCACGATATGATCGACCCGAGGTGCCAGTTCCATGGCGTCCACGGTCAGTTCGATGTCCATGTTGCCCTTGACCTTGCGACGCCCCATGCTGTCGGTGTATTCCTTGGCGGGTTTGGTCACCATTGTGAAACCGTTATAGTGCAACCAGTCCACAAGTGGCCGGATCGGTGAATATTCATCGTTTTCGAGCAGTGCAGTGTAATAGAACGCGCGCAGCATTTTGCCGCGGCGCATGAATTCCTGGCGCAGCAACTTGTAGTCGATATCAAATCCCAGCGCCTTTGCTGCCGCATACAGATTCGACCCATCGATGAACAGCGCGAGCCGTTCGTCCTTGTAAAACATCAAAATAGTCCTTCTGGTAATTTCGTCCCGTCACGCGTTCCGTGAGTGAGTGATTAAATTTTGACGGGCCGGTCAGCTTAAAATAGGGATATTCGCATGTACCGCAAGTATAGGGATGTTATGAAAATTGGTCAAAAATGATCGGATCCCGGTCAATGATAGCGTTGGGATTGGGCGGAAACCTGCCTTTTGAGGGTTCCCCAACGGCAACCACGCTGATCCATGCAATTCGAAATCTATGCTCAGACGATCTGGTGATTCGGGCCGTCAGCCGTTTCTATTCGACCCCCTGTTTTCCTGCGGGGGCCGGTCCTGATTACGTCAATGCGGCAGTGCGGATCGAGACCGCGCTTGGCCCTGCCGAACTCTTGCGCAGGCTGCACGATATCGAGCACCGGTTCGGACGGGCGCGTGTACAACGATGGGGGATGCGCACGTTGGATCTGGATATCCTGACCTTCGGGCAATCTGTTTTACCCGATGACGCCGGGCAGCGGGCCTGGTTGAATCTTGCACCCGAAGATCAGGTGCGCGCGACGCCGGATCACTTGATTCTGCCTCATCCTCGATTGCAGGACCGGGCTTTTGCCCTGGTGCCGCTGGCCGACGTTGCGCCGCAATGGTGGCATCCGGTGCTGAAAAAGACCGTGCGCGAAATGTGTGAGGACCTACCGCAGGTGGAAATTGGCGCCGTCAAACCGATTTAGGCCCCGGATCAGATGATTCTGCGCTTGTCAATCTTTAGATTCGCGACTACACACCGCCCTTCTGGACGAAACAATCTGTTGGAGGTCCCATATGGCCCGCGTAACGGTCGAAGACTGCGTTGACAAGGTTCCGAATCGCTTTGAACTGGTGATGCTGGCCGCACACCGGGCCCGCGAGATTTCCGCCGGGGCGGCTATTACAGTGGAACGGGACAACGACAAGAACCCGGTCGTGTCGCTGCGTGAGATTGCCGAGGAAACCCAGCGCGCAGACGATCTGCGCGAGCGGCTGATCGAAAGCAATCAGAACCAGATCGAGGTCGACGAGCCCGAAGAGGACAGCATGGCGCTGTTGATGGGGGCCGAAGCGGACAAGCCGGTCGAAGACGATATGTCTGAAGAGAAATTGTTGCGCGCGTTGATGGAGGCCCAGGGCCAGGGCTGAGTCGGGCGCGACACCCATGGGTGCGGACCGGATGATTGCTGTAGAAGATCTGATCGCGCTGGTCCGCAACTATAATCCTAAAGCCAATGCCGATCGCATTGCTGCGGCCTATGACTATGGTCTGCGCATGCACGAGGGGCAATTTCGACATTCCGGCGAGCCCTATTTTTCCCATCCGGTTGCCGTTGCCGCAATCCTGACCGAGCAACGGCTGGATGATGCCACTCTCATCACCGCGCTGCTGCACGACACCATCGAGGACACCAAAGCCTCGTATTCCGAGGTCGAGAGCCAGTTTGGCCACGAGGTTGCGGAGTTGGTCGATGGTGTGACCAAGCTGACCAACCTGCAACTGTCCAGCACCGAGACCAAACAGGCCGAGAATTTCCGCAAGTTGTTCATGGCCATGTCCAAGGACCTGCGGGTGATCCTGGTCAAATTGGCGGACCGGCTGCACAATATGCGCACCATCAAATCGATGCGCCCGGAAAAGCAGGTTCAAAAGGCGCGCGAGACGATGGATATCTACGCCCCTCTTGCCGGGCGCATGGGTATGCAGTGGATGCGCGAAGAGCTGGAAGATCTCAGCTTTCGGGTACTGAACGCCGAGGGGCGCCAGTCGATTATTCGCCGCTTCATCACGCTGCAACGGGAAACCGGCGACGTGATCCAGCGGATTACCGGCGATATGCGCCACGAATTGGAGCAGGCGGGTATCGAGGCCGAGGTCTTTGGCCGCGCCAAGAAGCCCTATTCGATCTGGCGCAAGATGCAGGAAAAAGAGCAGGGCTTTTCGCGCCTGTCCGATATCTATGGGTTCCGGATCATCACGGGCAGCGAAGAGGATTGTTATCGCGCCCTTGGTGCGATCCACCAGCGCTGGCGTGCGGTGCCGGGGCGGTTCAAGGATTATATCAGCCAACCCAAGACCAATGGCTATCGCTCGATCCACACCACCGTGTCCGGGCGCGACGGCAAGCGTGTCGAGGTGCAGATCCGCACCCGTCAGATGCATGACGTGGCTGAAACCGGTGTGGCGGCGCATTGGTCTTATCGCGACGGGGTGCGCACGAAAAACCCGTTTGCCGTAGATCCGGCCAAATGGATTTCAGGCCTGACCGAGCAGTTCGACGCGGAAGAGGATCACGAGGATTTCCTCGAGGCGGTCAAGCTGGAGATGTATTCCGACCAGGTGTTCTGTTTTACCCCCAAGGGAGATGTGGTGAAATTGCCGCGCGGCGCGACTCCGATCGACTACGCCTATGCGATTCACACCCGGATCGGTGGGGCCTGCGTCGGAGCCAAGGTAGACGGTTTGCGGGTGCCGTTGTGGACGCGGTTAAAGAACGGCCAGTCGGTCGAGATCATCACTGCGGAAGGCCAGACCCCTCAGGCCAGCTGGTTGGATATCGCCACGACAGGCAAGGCCCGCACCGCAATTCGCCGCGCTCTGCGCGAGGTGGACCGAGAGCGTTTTGTCAAGCTGGGCCGAGAGCTTGCGCGCGCCGCGTTTGAACATGTCGGGCGCAAGTCCACGGACAAGGCGCTGGACACGGCGGCGAAACATCTGCGCCTGAAGAATCGCAAAGAATTGCTGGCTCGCCTGGGTAGCGCTGAACTGACCGCACATGATGTTGTGCAGGCGGTTTATCCCGACCTTGCGCCGGATGAGGGGGACCAGATCTCGCCGCGTCGCGCGGTGATCGGTCTGAGCCCGGGACAGTCGTTCGAGCGCGCCCCATGTTGCCAACCGTTGCCCGGCGAACGCATCGTCGGTATTACCTATCGCGGCAAGGGTGTTGTGGTGCACGCGATCGATTGTGAAAAACTGAGCGAATACGAGGAACAGCCGGAACGCTGGATCGATCTGCATTGGCATAGCGGCA
This sequence comes from Sedimentitalea nanhaiensis DSM 24252, assembly GCF_000473225.1. Taxonomy (GTDB): domain Bacteria; phylum Pseudomonadota; class Alphaproteobacteria; order Rhodobacterales; family Rhodobacteraceae; genus Sedimentitalea; species Sedimentitalea nanhaiensis. Next base: position 1,623,056 of record NZ_KI421509.1, on the reverse strand, counting down.
CCCATCCGGCGGTCTATGGCGCGACGCTGGATCTGACCATTGGAAACGATGCCGGTGTCTTGGGGCGCATTTGTACGTTGATTGGCGAAAAAAAGGCCAATATCAGCGATCTGGAATTTGTTGATCGGAAACCGGATTTTTACCGACTTATCGTCAAGGTCGAACTCAGGGATATCGAACAATTGTTGTCGCTGATGGTGACGCTCGAAGCAGACAGTGACGTTGCCGCTGTTGAACGGTTCCGCGAGAAGACCAAGGTTCACACCGCAGTCGTTTAATTGGACCGAGACAGCAAAGGAAGTACTCTTGGTATTCAGACGCCGTGACCGACGCCCCTTGCTGCGCACGATCGCGGATTTCTTGTATCCCCGGGGTGGCTGGACGCGGGCCTTTCACTATGTAAAGCATCGGGTCCGGCGGCTGCCGGACTCGCCCGAGCGCATTGCGCGCGGCATCTGGGCCGGGGTCTTTACCACCTTTACCCCATTCTACAGTCTGCATTTCCTTGTCGCGTTTCTGGTTGCACGTGTCATGCGCGGCAACATTCTGGCGGCCCTGATGGCGACCTTTTTTGGCAATCCGCTCACCTATGTGCCAATCGGTTTCGTGTCGCTCAAGACCGGGCATTTCCTGTTGGGAAATACGTTTCAGGAACACGAGGCGCGTTCGTTCGTTGGCAAGTTCATTGATGCGGGCGAGGATCTGAAAAACAACTTTGTCGCCTTGTTTACGGGGCACGAACCTGACTGGCGCGGGCTGAGTGTGTTTTACGATCAGGTGTTTTACCCTTACCTGATCGGTGGCATTATCCCCGGGGCCATCACCGCGACGATCTGCTATTTCCTCAGTGTGCCGCTGATCCGGGCCTACCAGAAACGGCGCAAGAAAGTGATCAAGAAGAAATTCCAGGCGATCCGGAAAAAAGCCGAGGCAGAGGCTGACCTTGGCGGAAAAGCGGATTAGGCTGAGGCAGAATTACATACCGGAATCTGTGCGATGACTGAACATGCCCTGCGCCTTGGCGTGAATATCGACCACGTGGCCACCGTGCGGAATGCGCGCGGTGGTGATTATCCCGACCCGTTGCGGGCCGCAAAAATTGCCGAAGCTGCCGGGGCCGATGGTATCACGGCGCATCTGCGCGAAGATCGCCGCCACATCAGCGATGCCGATATCGACGGTTTGATGGATGTCCTGTCGATCCCGTTGAATTTCGAAATGGCGGCGACCGACGAAATGCAGCGCATTGCCCTGCGTCACAAACCCCACGCGGTCTGCATCGTGCCGGAAAAACGCGAGGAACGCACGACCGAAGGCGGGCTGGAAGTGGCACGCGAAGAGAACAAGCTGGCACATTTTATTGCGCCCCTGCGCGAGGCGGGCTGTCGCGTGTCTATCTTCATCGCTGCTGACAAGCGCCAGATCGAGGCCGCCCACCGCATCGGCGCTGAGGTGATCGAACTGCACACGGGTGCCTGTTGCGATGCCTTTGCCGAGGGTCGGATGGACGAACACCATCGCGAATTGCAGGCTTTGCGCGAAATGTCTGCCTTTGGGAATTCACTTGGATTGGAGGTTCATGCCGGGCACGGGCTGACCTATGACACCGTCAAACCCATCGCGGCTTTTCCCGAGGTGCGCGAATTGAATATCGGCCATTTTCTGATTGGCGAAGCGATCTTTCTTGGGCTTGAACCGGCAATTCGACAGATGCGCCGTCTGATGGATGAGGCGCGCGCGTAACATGAGACGTGCGGTCGTGGCAGCGCTTGTGGCGGGTCTTGCCGTTGCCTCCGCCCAGGCCGAACGCCTGGAGCAATGCGCAACGTCGCAAATTGATCTGTCCCGGATGGGCGAAATGCTGGTCGCGGGCCGCAGCTTTGCCAACAATGCGATCCAGATCGGTGTGCTGGACACAGGCGGCGAACCGGCCTGCTGTTCGCGGCACGCGGTGATCATCTTGCCGCAACCGGACAACGGCGATGCGTGCTATCTGCTTTCGCACACCAAACAGGCTGGCTATCGCGAGATCGACCTGACGGCTGTGCGTTCCAGCTATGATCCCGCGCTTGGCCTGTTGGTCGATCTGCCCGTGGGCCACTACGATCCGGACACCGGAGGCGTGGACCCCGGCAGCCGTCACAGGGTGTCGCTTCGGATCAACCAGGCCAAGGGAACCGTGGTGTTCGAAAAGTAACAGAGTCTGGCGCCCGGAGACTGGAACAGCCTGATCCGGGCCAGGGCGCAGACACAATAAATGGACATAGGCAATGATCCTGGGCATCGGCACCGACCTGGCCAATATCGAACGTATCCAGACAACGCTGGAGCGATTTGGCGACCGGTTCCGCAATCGGGTGTTCACCGAAGTCGAACAGCACATGGCCGAACGCAGGCGGGACACGGCGGGCACATACGCCAAACGATGGGCAGCGAAAGAGGCCTGTTCCAAGGCGCTGGGGACCGGGCTGCGCATGGGAATCGCCTGGAAGGACATGGCCGTCAGCAATCTGCGCACCGGTCAACCGGTGATGCAGGTCACCGGCTGGGCGGCATCGCGATTGGCCGAAATGACCCCGCCGGGGCACGAGGCGATCATCCATGTCACATTGACCGACGATCACCCCTGGGCACAGGCCTTTGTCGTGATTGAGGCGCGACCGATTGCCGATACGCCCGCTCATCGCTGAGTTTGCTCTGGGCGCGACCTTGACACTGCTCAAACCGCCCCGCATGTAGCCCCCAATCAACGAGAGCACCGGAGAGCCGTATGGCCGAGAACGTCACAAAAAAAGGAAATGCCGTCATCGAGACGGTCAAGACCATCGTTTATGCGCTCTTGATTGCGGGCATTTTTCGCACCTTGTTCTTTCAGCCATTCTGGATTCCGTCCGGCTCGATGAAGGAAACCCTTCTGATCGGGGATTTCCTTTTCGTAAACAAGATGGCCTATGGCTATTCCTATGCGTCCTGCCCCAGCGTGATACTACCGGCCGTTGGTATCAACATAGATGCCGAGGATGTCTGTGGCGTGTTCCGTGGCGACAACGATCGCCTGTTCGGGTCCGAACCCGAGCGCGGTGATGTGGTGGTGTTTCGCCACCCTGTTTCGGGGCGTGATTTCATTAAGCGTCTGGTCGGGTTGCCGGGTGACCAGATTCAGGTCAAGGGCGGGGTATTGTCGATCAACGGCGAACAGGTCAAGCTGCAGGATGACGGCGTGTTCACTGAAATCTATGAACCTCAGGGGCCGCAAGGCACCCGCCCGCGCTGCTCAAACGGTCCTGTCGGCGAGGGCGCGGTTTGCGAGAAAACCCGCGAGATCGAGACCTTTCCCAACGGCAACACCCATACGATCCTGAATATCGGCAATCAGGGTATGGACAACACCGGGATTTACACCGTGCCAGAGGGCAATTACTTTTTCATGGGTGACAACCGCGACAACTCGAGCGACAGCCGTTTGCCTCAATCCGCCGGGGGGGTCGGTTTCGTGCCGTTCGAGAACCTGATCGGTCGTGCCGATCGCATCATGTTCAGTTCGGCGGGCCGTTCGATGCTGTTTTTCTGGACCTGGCGCGGAAATCGGTTCTTCAAGGCTGTAGAGTGAAACTGTCGGCCGACCTTCAGGCGTTCGAGCGCCGGATCGGCCACAGCTTTGCCCGGCCTGAATTATTGGTCCGGGCCCTGACCCACGGGTCGATTTCTTCTTCCACACGGGCCGATAATCAGCGGCTGGAATTCTTGGGCGACCGGGTTCTGGGCCTTGTCATGGCCACTGCGCTGCTCGAAGATGATCCGCAGGCCAGCGAAGGCCAGCTGGCCCCCAGGTTCAACGCGTTGGTGCGCAAGGAAACCTGTGCCGACGTCGCGCGGCAGATTGATCTGGGCGCGGTACTGAAACTGGGGCGATCCGAAATGCTGTCGGGCGGGCGGCGCAAACAGGCGCTGTTGGGGGATGCGATGGAGGCGGTAATTGCCGCCATCTATCTGGATGCCGGATTGGGTGCTGCGCGGGACATGATTCTGTCCCTGTGGGGCGAGCGGGTCGCCCGCGTCGAGTCGGATGCGCGCGATGCCAAGACCGCATTGCAGGAATGGGCCCAGGCGCGGGGACAGAAACCACCGGCCTATGTCGAACTTGCCCGGTCCGGGCCCGACCACGCGCCGGTCTTCACGATAGCCGCGCGACTGCAAACCGGTGAAGAAGCTCAGGCTTCTGCCGGATCCAAGCGTCAGGCGGAACAAGGTGCCGCCGCGACGCTGATAGAGAGACTGGAGCAAGAGACATGACACGCGCCGGATTCGTTGCCCTGATCGGTGAACCCAACGCCGGGAAATCCACGTTGCTGAACCGCATGGTCGGGGCAAAGGTGTCGATCGTGACCCACAAGGTCCAGACCACCCGTGCCCGCATTCGCGGTGTTGCTATGCAGGATGACAGCCAGATTGTTTTTGTCGACACTCCGGGACTGTTTCAACCGCGCCGCCGACTGGACCGCGCGATGGTCGCTGCGGCCTGGGGCGGAGCTGCTGACGCGGACGTGGTCGTTCTGCTGATCGAGGCTCATCGCGGTGTGACCGAAGGGGTCGAGCGCATCCTCGAAGGGCTGACTGACATCGGCAAGGGCCGCAAGGTGGCCCTGGCGATCAACAAGATCGACCGGGTCCAGTCCGAAGTTCTGTTGGCCCTGACCAAGGATATGAACGAGCGGTATACCTTTGCCGAAACATTCATGATTTCTGCCGAAAAGGGCCATGGCGTGCAGGCGTTGCGCGAATGGCTGGCCAAAGAGATTCCCGAAGGACCCTGGCTGTATCCCGAGGACCAGATCGCCGACCTGCCCATGCGCATGATCGCCGCCGAAATGACGCGCGAGAAACTGACCCTGCGCCTGCATCAGGAATTGCCCTATCAGATGACGGTGGAAACCGAGAACTGGGAAGAGCGCAAGGATGGATCGGCCCGGATCGATCAGGTGATTTATGTGATACGAGACGGGCACAAGGGCATCGTGCTGGGCCACAAGGGCGAAACTATCAAAGCCGTGTCCAAGGCCGCGCGCGAAGAGTTGAACGAATTCCTCGGGCGCAAGGTTCATCTGTTCCTGCAGGTCAAGGTGCGCCCCAATTGGCTGGACGACGCCGAGCGCTATTCCGAAATGGGGCTCGACTTCAAGGACGGTGCGTAACGCATGCCCCGCCTGACGGCGCAATTCTGGGTACAGGCCTATTTGGCACGGCTGCGACTGACCGAGATTCCCGCCTTTGTGGTTGCACATGGCGACGACACCGCCGGTGCGGTACTGGTCAAGCTGAACACTCTGGATGGCAAGGCCGTGGCCTTTCAACGCAGCTTTGATCTGATGACCGGTGAACGACGCTGGATCGAATTGGCAAGCGGATCCGAGGCTGACGTCGATGTGATGATCGCGCGCCAGCGCAGATCTGACCCGGACCTCTGGGTGATAGAGCTGGAAGACCGCCAGGGTCGGCATCTTCTGGATGAGGCGGGTCTGGCAAGCTAGCGCCTGCGTTACCCGAATACGATTGACAGCAACCTGCCTTGGCAATCAGGCAAGGCGGGAACTATGTCTTGCGCGGAACGTCGTGGCGTGAACTATAACATCATGGAATGGCGGGATCAGGGCATATTGCTGAGCATGCGCCGTCATGGCGAATCCGCGGCCATCATCGAGGTGTTCACGCAGGATCATGGCCGCCATGCCGGGGTCGTTCGCGGGGGCGCGAGCCGCAGGATCGCTCCGGTGTTGCAACCCGGTGCGCAGTTGGACCTGTTGTGGCGCGCCCGGTTGGAAGACCATATCGGTACCTATCAGGTGGAACCGATCCGCAGTCGGGCGGCTGCCGCACTGTCGGACCGGTTGACACTGGCGGGTTTGAACGCAGTGACGTCTCTGTTGTCTTTTTGCCTGCCCGAACGCGAGGTGCACGCCAGTTTGTACAGGCGCAGTGAACAGCTGTTGGATCTTCTCGGGCGCAACGACGTATGGCCGCTGGCCTATCTGAACTGGGAAGTCGCACTGCTGGACGACATGGGGTTTGGGCTTGACCTTGGGCGCTGCGCTGTTTCAGGCGCGACCGAAGGCCTGGTCTATGTCTCGCCAAAATCCGGGCGCGCGGTTTCAGTTGAGGGGGCAGGAGATTGGGCGCACCGGATGTTGCCCCTGCCACCAGTTCTGCGCGGTGCTGGCCCGGCGCAGGATGGTGAGGTTGCCGAAGCTTTGCGAACAACCGGCTTCTTTATCGAGAACCACCTGGCTCCAGCGCTGGGAAACAAGCCTGTCCCCGAGGCGCGCGCGCGGTTTGTCGACGTGTTCAACCGACGGATTTGAACACCATTTCGCGCCCGGTTTCGTTGCTCAGGATCAGCACATCGCCGGTCACTTCGGATTGAGTCATGCTGTGCAAGGCACGCAAGAATTCGGCATCGGTCGCCGGATCCGGGCAGGCCGTGCGCGACGCGGAAACCGCGCCCATTTCGAACCAGGGATAGGGAGCCGACATCGGTGCGGCGTAGCTGGCGCAGGGGGTCTTCGCCGCAATCTTGCCAGGCGATGGAAAGGTCAACGTGGCAACCGCGCCAAAGGCGGCCCCATCCAGTTCGGTCAATCGCCAGATACGGCCTGCCGCGCCATAGGCGGCCACGGTTTCACGCGATGCGCAACTGGCCAGCGTCAGAACGACGGCCAGTATTCCTGCCCTCGACGCGACCGATGTTTCGCGGTCGGCGAACACGGTCGCAGCCCAGATCAGCCCAGCAGGCGCCGCGCGATGACCTGCGCCTGAATCTCGGCGGCACCCTCGAAAATGTTCAGGATGCGGGCGTCGCACAGAACGCGGCTGATCTTGTATTCCAGCGCAAATCCGTTGCCGCCATGGATCTGCAACCCGTTGTCCGCTGCAGCCCATGCGACACGCGCCCCCAGCAGCTTGGCCATGCCGGCCTCAAGATCGCAGCGATGACCGTTGTCCTTTTCCCAGGCGCTGAAATAGGTCAGTTGGCGCGCGACCATGATCTCGACCGCCATCATCGCCAGCTTACCGGAGACGCGCGGAAATTCGATCAGGGATTTGCCGAATTGCTTGCGGTCGATGGCATATTGCATGGCAATGTCCAGCGCCGATTGCGCCACGCCGATAGCGCGGGCGGCGGTCTGAATCCGGGCGGATTCAAAAGTCTCCATCAACTGCTTGAAACCCTTGCCTTCGGCACCGCCGAGCAGGTTCTCGCCTTTGACGTGGAAATTGTCGAAGCCCAGTTCGTATTCCTTCATGCCGCGATAGCCCAGTACCTCGATCTCGCCACCGTTCATGCCCTCGGTCGGGAACGGGGCATCGTCAGTGCCGGGGGTCTTTTCGGCCAGGAACATCGACAGGCCCCGATGATCTGTTGTTTCCGGGTCGGTGCGGGCCAACAGCGTCATGACATGGGTGCGCGCGGCATGGGTGATCCAGGTCTTGTTGCCAGTGACCCGGTAATCGTCGCCCTCTTTGACTGCACGGGTGCGCAGGGCCCCCAAGTCGGACCCGGTGTTGGGTTCGGTAAAGACTGCGGTGGGCAGGATCTCGGCACTGGCAATGCGCGGTAGCCAGCTGGCCTTTTGTGAATCGGTGCCGCCACACAGGATCAGTTCGGCCGCTATTTCAGAGCGCGTGCCCAGCGAGCCGACACCGATATAGCCGCGTGACAGTTCCTCGGAGACCACAACCATCGACGCCTTGGACAAACCAAGACCGCCGAACTCTTCTGGGATGGTTAGGCCAAATACGCCCAGCTCGGCCAGCTCCTCGATGATTTCCATCGGGATCAGCTCGTCTTTTAGATGCCAGTCATGGGCGTTGGGTTCGACCTTTTCCACCGCGAAACGGCGGAATTGCTCGCGGATCATTTCCAGCTCGTCGTCCAGACCGCTTGCACCAAAGGTGATGTTGGCGGATTGCTCCTGCATCAGTTCCACAAGGCGGGTGCGGGCCGCCTGGCTGTTTCCTCGGCTCATCAGCGTCTGAATCTCGCTGCTTTGGAATCCGGACAATGCGTCCCATCCCAGGCCCATATCCCGCAGCCGAACGAACTCGCCCTGGTTCATTGGAATCCCGCCGGCAATCTGGTGCAGGTATTCACCAAAGGCGATCTGGTGGATCAACTGTTCGATTTCACCGAACCTGCCCTCCGTTGTCAGGCGTTCGGCCCAGGCCTGCATTTGCTGCAGGCTTTGGGCATAGGTCGCCAGCCAAGCCAGCCCATGTGCAGCGGTCTGGTTCGCTTCGATCAAGGCGCCAGAGATCCGCCCACCTTCGCTGACCCGCTCGCGGACCTGCGCGCGCGCAGCTTCCAGAAGAGCCTGAACCGGGGGTGTTGCAGCGCCGGTCAAATCCAGAAGACCGGGCAGGATCGCAGGCCCATTTTCTCCAGTTGTCATGTGCGGGTCCTGTCCGTCATGGGCCATGAATCATATCCTGTTCTGTGTCGGCTTGTCCTAGTCACTTTGCACTTGCAGCGCAACAAAAATACACATCTTGAGCTGAAAAGGTTCAATAGTTGCGTGGCTTTTTGCGGTGCAGCGTGGCGTGGCAGTGATAAGAGAAGAGCATGACACACCTGTTTGCTTTGCTCACCCCGACAGAATTTGCGCTCGCCTTTGCCGTTACCGCCCTGGCCGGTTTGGTCAAAGGTATGGTCGGTTTTGCCTTGCCGATGATCATCGTTTCTGGCCTTGGCATGTTCTTGTCACCGGAACTGGCCCTGGCGGGGCTGATCCTGCCGACGCTCATTGCCAACGGGATCCAGGCCTTGCGGCAGGGTCCTCGCGCGGCGTTTCAATCGGTGCGCCGGTTTGGTGTGTTTTTGGCCGTCGGACTGGTGTTTCTGTTGGGCAGTGCGCAATTGGTCCGGGTGCTGCCGCAATCCACGCTGTTGCTGCTGATCGGTATCCCGATCATGTTCTTTTGTGTCCTGCAACTGACCGGGGCAGGATTCACGCTACGTACGCCCAGCAAGCGAATCGAGGCATTGGTCGGTGCCGTGGCCGGGTTCATCGGCGGATTATCCGGTATCTGGGGGCCGCCCACGGTGGCCTATCTGACGGCATTGAATACGCCCAAGGGTGAGCAAATGCGCGTGCAGGGTGTGATTTATGGGCTGGGCGCGGTGGCTTTGGCTGTGGCGCATATCGGCTCGGGCGTGTTGCGCTCCGAAACGTTGCCGTTCTCGGTGGCCTTGGTCGTGCCCGCGATACTGGGAATGTGGGTTGGCGGGTTGTTTCAGGACCGGATCGAACAAAAGGCGTTTCGTCGTGTCACCCTGTTTGTCCTGCTGATCGCGGGGCTGAACCTGACCCGGCGCGGCTTGATCGGCTGACGGGGAACCCCGGATCGCTCCGGGGTCCCGTTGGTGTCCTCAGCCGATGGCCGCGGCTTTAACATCGTCGTCGATGAAGGGCAGGTACTGTTCGAAGTTACCAGCGAACATGTCCACCAATTTGGTGGCCTGCCGGTCATATGATTCGGGGTCGTCCCAGGTCCGGCGCGGGTCCAGCAGAACCTCGGCCACGCCGGGCACGCTGACCGGGACGTCAAAGCCGAAATTCGCATCCTTGCGGAACTCGACCTCGCCCAGCGACCCGTCCAGGGCGGCAGTCAGCAGGGCGCGGGTGGCCTTGATCGGCATCCGGCTGCCGGTGCCATAGGCCCCGCCGGTCCAGCCGGTGTTGACAAGCCAGCAGGTGGCACCGTGCTGGGCGATCTTTTCGCGCAGCAGGTTGCCATAGACCTCGGGGCGGCGCGGCATGAACGGCGCACCGAAACAGGTCGAGAACGTCGGCTGTGCTTCGGTTACACCACGCTCGGTCCCTGCCATTTTCGAGGTGAACCCCGACAGGAAGTGGTACATCGCCTGCGCCGGAGTCAGCCGCGCGATCGGGGGCAGCACGCCAAAGGCGTCGCAGGTCAGCATGATGATGTTCTTGGGCGAGCCACCGACACCGGTTTCCGAGGCATTGGAGATATAGTGCAACGGATAGGCACAGCGCATATTTGCGGTCAGGCTGTCGTCTTCGAAATCCAGATCGCGCGTTTCAGCGTCATAGACCATGTTCTCGATTACGGTGCCGAATTTGCTGGTCGTGGCATAGATTTCGGGCTCGGCTTCAGGGCTGAGGTGGATGGTCTTGGCATAGCACCCGCCTTCGAAGTTGAAGATCCCCCGGTCGGACCAGCCATGTTCATCGTCGCCCAGCAGAATGCGGTCGGGATCGGCCGAAAGGGTGGTCTTCCCGGTTCCGGAAAGGCCGAAGAAAATCGCGGAATCCACCGGGTTTCCCTTGGCGTGATTGGCCGAACAGTGCATCGGCATGACGCCTTTTTCCGGCAGCAAGTAATTCATCAGCGAGAAGATGGATTTCTTGTTCTCACCGGCATATTCGGTGCTGGCGACCAGAATCAGCTTGCGGTCAAAGTTCATCGCAATCACGGTTTCGCTGCGACAGCCGTGCCGTTCGGGATCGGCCTTGAAGCTGGGACAGTTGATGACGGTATATTCCGCCTGGAAGGTGTCCAGTTCCTCGCGCTCGGGGCGGCGGAACATGTGGCGGATGAACAAGCTGTGCCAGGCCAGTTCCGTTACCAGTCGCACATCCAGACGGTGGATCGGATCGGAGCCGACGAACATGTCCTGCACGAAATACTCGCGATCCTGCATATGCGCCAGCATGTCTTCATACAGACGATCAAATGCCTCTGGTTCCATCGGGGCGTTGTTGTCCCACCAGATCGTCTCTTTGGTAGAGGCCGAGAGCACGACGTGCTTGTCCTTGGGCGAACGACCGGTGAACTTGCCGGTTTCGACCATGAACGCACCGCCCTGGCCCAACGCGCCTTCGCCGAGGCGCAACGCGGCCTCTATGATTGCGGGTTCCAGCAGGTTGTAGTGAACATTTTCCACCCCTGTAATGCCTTGATCTTCGAGGCGAAAATTCGGGTTTACCCGTCCAACAGTCATGCGGTCGTATCTCCTGTGTGGGCGCGTTGCATCCATTTCTGCGGCCCGTACGGGCGAAACGGCGACAGCGCCATGCCTGCCGCCTTTAACATGAGGCCGAACAGAGTGAACAGGGTGGTGTGCCGGAGTTAGCGCAACCAGGGCAACCTTTAGCGCAACCACGAATTCCGGCGGCACGACCCGGTCGGGCAATGTGCTGTAATTCAGTCATTCCTAACCATTGTCCGCCCAGATTGACAGGAGCGGTCCCGGTGATTCGCGGCTGGCTTTCGCCAAACGGTGCCGAACAGCGACAAGCAAATGAAACGCAATGAAGGCAGAGCAATAGAGGGACACGAAAGATGTCAAAGATCGCATTGGTGGACGACGACAGGAACATCCTGACATCCGTATCGATGACGCTCGAAGCCGAGGGCTTTGAAGTTGAAACCTATAATGACGGCCAGGCTGCGCTGGACGCATTCAACAAGAAGCTGCCCGATATGGCGGTTCTGGACATCAAGATGCCTCGCATGGACGGAATGGACCTGTTGCAGCGGCTGCGCCTCAAGACCCAGATGCCGGTCATCTTCCTGACCTCCAAGGATGATGAGATCGACGAGGTGCTGGGGCTGCGGATGGGGGCGGATGACTATGTAAAGAAGCCTTTTTCACAACGTCTGTTGGTTGAACGGATCCGCGCGCTGCTGCGTCGGCAAGAGGCGGTTGCCGGGGACGTCGAAGGCACTGGCCCGGATGCCAAGGTGATGGATCGAGGCCATCTGCGCATGGATCCGTTGCGCCATTCGGTCAGCTGGAAGGGAAACGATGTATCCTTGACCGTGACAGAGTTTCTGCTGCTCCAGGCGCTTGCGCAACGACCGGGTTTTGTCAAAAGCCGGGATCAGCTGATGGATGTAGCCTATGATGATCAGGTCTATGTGGATGATCGGACCATCGATAGTCATATCAAGCGCTTGCGTAAGAAGATGCGTACGGCGGATGACTCATTTGCGGCCATCGAAACGCTCTACGGTATCGGTTACCGCTACAACGAGGAATAGGCCGCAAGCATGAGCATCGTGGAACGGGCTTTGGGGCGGAACCGCGGCCCGGTTTCCCGGCGCAGCACCGGTGTCGGCCTGCCGTTTGGGGATCGGAACGGACCACAGACCGCCCGTGAAAATACCCGCGGTATTCGCGCGTCGCTGCCAAGGTACTTTTCCAGAAAGGCGTCACCGCTCGCGCGTAAGATCATCACTTTCAACCTGATTGCACTGAATGTACTGGTTGCCGGCATCCTGTACCTCAACAACACGCGCGAGAGCCTGGTGCTACAACGCGCCAGCGCCCTCGTCGGAGACGCGGAACTGGTCGCAAACGTGTTCGAAGCCCGCCTTACCGACAGTGAGCCGATGTCGACATGGACTCAGACGGTGGATATCCCCGCAACCTTGGCACAGCTGAGCTTGCGCAACGGTCTAGACGTTTATGTCTTCGATCGCGGAGGCGCGCTGGCAGGGCAGACCCGTGGTACCAATCAAAGCGACGCTTTAACCGCCCTGGCACCCCCTGACCGCCGTCGGACAGTCATCAACGATGGTTTGACCTTCTTTTGGAGCTGGATCAAGATCCCGTTTTCGCGCATGGGCGGGGCTGGCCCGGACACTATCGAAAATCAACTGCGCAAATTGATGTCGGTCACCATCGCGGGCGGTACCCAGGTCAAGACCGGGCTGGATACCAAAGGCGGCAGGGTGATTTCCGCCACTACGCCCATTCTGTGGAACGGGACCGCTGTGGGGATTATCGGGGTGGCGAGCCCGTCGGGCGAGATCGATGCACTTGTTCGCGGCGAACGCGAGAGAGTTCTGGAAATGTTCGTGGTTGCGACATTGGTATCGATCGGTCTCAGCTTGGTTTTGGCCTCTACGATCGCGACGCCATTGTCGGAGCTGGCCGAGGCGGCGGAACTGGGGCGCGACCGGAACGCCCGCAGCACCCAGCAGGGTCGCATCCGAATTCCAGACCTGTCCGGACGGCCAGACGAAATCGGCCACCTTTCGCGAGCTCTCAGTGGCATGGTTGCCGCCCTTTACAATCGCATTGAAGGAAATGAGCAATTCGCGGCGGATGTCGCGCATGAAATCAAGAATCCGCTGGCCAGCCTGCAATCTGCGGTGGGGACGTTGCGTATGGTTCAGCGCGAAGATCAGCGTACCAAGTTGCTGGGGGTGATCGAACACGATGTTCGCCGCCTCGACAGGCTGGTCAGCGACATTTCGAATGCCTCGCGTTTGGATGCGGAGTTGGTCAAAGAGGACGAAGAGACATTCGACCTATTGAAATTGATTGGCAACCTGAACCAATATCTCGGTGAAGACGCACGCGGAAAGGGAATCGCATATCTTACCGATCTGCCCAGGCAACCGATCATGATACAGGGGCTCGAAGCGCGTCTGGCGCAGGTTTTCGTGAACCTGATTAGCAACGCTGTCTCGTTTTGCGAGGACGGGGATGCAATCCGGGTATGGGCTCGCAAACGCGAGAACCGGGTGCTTGTCGTCGTCGAGGATACTGGCCCGGGGATTCCCGAACAGGCGTTGAGCAAGGTGTTCAAGCGTTTCTACTCGCAGCGCCCGGAAGAGCATTTCGGCAACAATTCAGGGCTGGGTCTGGCCATTTCCAAGCAGATCATCGAGGCGCACGGGGGCGTGATCTGGGCCGAAAACATCCGACCGACCGCAGCGGACATCACTTCCGAACCGCTGGGCGCACGATTCGTAGTGGGTTTACCGGTCTGAGCGAATGAGGGCGGACCGGAACCAGCCCGTGCGGCCCGCAGATATACGGCACGCCACGTGCGTTGCAATTTTCGGGCATGGCTGCCTGATTGTCGGCGCTTCCGGTAGCGGAAAATCGTCTCTGGCCTTGTCTCTGATGGCGCAGGGGGCCATGCTGGTTTCCGATGACAGAGTAGTTCTGCGCCGGAAACAGACGGTTGTGGTTGCGTCTGCACCGTCGGAGTTGAGCGGATTGATCGAAGCGCGCGGCATCGGTCTATTGCGGTGCGATCCGTCCGGTGCGGTGCCGGTAAGAGTAGTGGTGGATATGGATACAGTGGAAACGGCGCGTTATCCGGACATAAGAACGATTGATCTGTTGGGGTTGCAGATCCCGCTCTTACGTCGCGTCGATAGCTTCCATTTCGCCCCGGCTCTGTTGCAATATCTCAAATCCGGACGGCACGAGGAATGAAGCCCAAAACAGTGCAGCCCCGCACCCGCGTTGTATTGGTGACCGGTCCTTCTGGTGCCGGTCGCTCAACCTCGATCAAGGTACTTGAGGACATGGGATTTGAGGCCATCGATAATCTGCCGCTTCATCTGATGCCCCGTCTTCTGGAGGGGCCGGGACCGGACCGTCCGCTTGCGCTTGGGGTCGATACGCGCAACCGGGATTTTTCGACCGCCGCGCTGCTGGATTTGATCGATCAATTGGCCGCCCGCGATGCAACGGATCTGACCGTTCTGTATCTTGACTGTCTCAGCGATATCCTGTTGCGGCGATTTTCCGAAACACGACGCCGTCATCCTCTGGCCCCTGCGGAAAGTCCGGAAATCGGGATCAAGCGCGATCTCGACCTGATGGCACCGATCCGTGAACTGGCCGATATCCTGATCGATACCTCGGATCTGAACGTACATCAGCTGCGCGCGGCGATAGAACGCTGGTTCGCCCCGGATGGCAGTACCAGCCTGGCCGTGTCGGTGCAGTCGTTTTCATACAAACGCGGCCTGCCGCGTGGCATCGACATGGTGTTTGATTGCCGCTTTTTGTCCAATCCCTATTGGCAACCGTCTCTGCGTGAATTGGATGGTCGTGACCCTCGCGTCGCAACGCATGTGATGGGAGATGCGCGTTTCGCGCCATTTTTCGAACGGGTTCTGGATTTGACCCTGGTGTTGCTGCCGGCCTATGTAGAAGAGGGGAAATCGCACCTGTCGATTGCCTTTGGCTGCACCGGCGGACAACACAGATCCGTGGTGCTGGTCGAAACCCTGGCCAAGGCCCTTGCAGAGGGTGGTCAGCAAGTGTCAATTAGGCACCGCGAGCTGTATGGCCGCGAAACGGACGAGAGACCGAATTGATCGGAATAGTGATCGTGGCGCATGGTGGGCTGGCCAGAGAGTATCTGGCGGCAATAGAACATGTTGTCGGTACGCAGCCCGGGATGCGAGCGATTTCCATCGAACCCGACCACGATCGAGAAGCCAAGCAGTTAGAGATTTGCGAGGCCGCCGATACCGTGGACACCGGAGGCGGGGTGGTCATTGTGACCGACCTGTTCGGTGGGTCTCCTTCGAATCTCAGCCTGCGCGCCTGTGCCCCGGACGATCGAAGGATCCTCTATGGTGCCAATTTGCCGATGCTGATCAAGCTGGCCAAAAGCCGTGATGCATCCGTGCCCGATGCCGTGCGGGCGGCAATGGAAGCGGGAAAGAAATACATCAATACCCAAAATGTCAGCCTTGATTGAAAGCCTTTCGCCAAAATGACTGAGCGCACACTGAAAATAATCAACGAAAAAGGGCTGCATGCCCGAGCATCGGCTAAGCTGGTCGAGGTGGTCGAAGGCTTCGATGCCAGCGCCGAGGTGTCGCGCGATGGCTTGTCAGCGTCAGGTGACAGCATTATGGGTCTTTTGATGTTGGCAGCATCAAACGGAACGACTATTGACGTCCAGACCACCGGGCCGGATGCAGATGCGCTGGCAGATGCGCTGGAAGCGCTGGTTGCGGACAAATTCGGCGAGGGGTTCTGAACGCCACCTGTCGGCGTGAAGGACGGGATGAGGAAATTGGCGGACTCCGCACACAACAGCAGACCACCTGTTACCGTCAACGACGCGGCGCCCGATGTGCCGCCGCCGCAGGGTGAAATTTACGACCGCCGCACTCTGACCTATGCCAACTCCTTTGACGATCCTTGGACGGGCTTTGCCATCCGGGCGATCGAGTGGCTCACTGGCAAGCTGACGATCCTGCGAATGGTCAACCGGTTTGAAAGAAACAACGAAAAGTACCGCGGCCAAAAATTCTGGCGCGGAGCGCTGGACGTTATGGGCATCGAGCTGCAGACCCCGCCCGAGCAGTTGGCGAATATCCCAAAGGAAGGCCCCGTCGTGGTGGTGGCCAATCATCCACATGGCATGGTCGACGGGATGATCTTTGCGGACCTGATCGGGCGTGTGCGGCAAGATTACCGGATTCTGACCCGTTCGGTGTTGACCGGCCTGGACGAGGCTGCGACCTCGTTCATGATTCCGGTCCCGTTTCCCCACGACCCCGAAGCGCAGCGCAAGATGGTCGAAATGCGCGCCAACGCAATGGCGCATCTAGAAGAGGGCGGCGTGGTGGCGCTGTTCCCGTCGGGCGTTGTGATGTCTTCGGACAGTTGGTTCGGCCCCACGATCGAACGCGAATGGAACGTGTTTACGGCCAAGATGATCCGCCGTTCGGGTGCCAAGGTTGTGCCGATCTATTTTCCTGGCCGCAATTCCCGTGCCTATCAAATCGCCAATCGCATTTCACCGGTCCTGCGCCAAGGGTTGCTGCTGCACGAAATCGTGCGCTCATGCAACAAGCCGCAGGCACCGGTCATTGGCGAACCGATCAGTGACGCGGATATGGCGCTGCTCGAAACGGATCCGCGCGGTTTCATGGCCTGGCTGCGGCAACACACTTTGAATCTGGGCAAGTAGACGAACGCGATCCAACGCGCGCCCGCCGCTGCGCCGGTCAGCGCGTTGGGACCGGCTCGTCGCCGCGATAGTCATAGAAGCCGCGTTGCGTCTTACGCCCCAGCCATCCGGCTTCGACATATTTGGTCAACAGTGGGCAAGGGCGGTATTTTGTGTCCGCCAACCCGTCGTGCAGCACGTTCATGATCGCAAGGCAGGTATCCAACCCGATGAAATCCGCCAGTTCCAGAGGACCCATCGGGTGGTTGGCGCCCAGCTTCATCGACTGGTCTATGGAGCGCACGTTGCCAACCCCCTCATACAGGGTATAGACCGCTTCGTTGATCATAGGCATCAGGATGCGGTTGACGATGAAGCCGGGGAAATCCTCGGCGCTCGCCGCTGTTTTTCCCAATTTGTCGACGACTGCGCGGCAGGCATCATAGGTGGGTTGATCGGTGGCAATACCGCGGATCAGTTCTACCAGTTGCATCACCGGCACAGGGTTCATGAAATGAAAGCCCATGAAACGTTCGGGGCGATCGGTTCGGCTGGCCAGGCGGGTGATTGAGATCGATGAGGTGTTCGACGTCAGGATCGTTTGCGGTTGCAGATGCGGTTGGAGATCTTCAAAAATCGCCTGCTTTACGCTTTCGCGTTCGGTGGCGGCTTCGATCACCAAGTCGGTTGCGCCCAGATCGGACAGCGCGAGCGTGGTGTTAATGCGCCCAAGAGCGGCGCCCATATCGGCCTCGGCCACTTTTCCCCGAGAGACCTGGCGCTCCAGATTGCCAGCGATCCCCTCTATAGCCGCGTCCAACGCAGCTTGACTGACATCGGTCAGCAGTACGTTGTACTCTGCCAAGGCCATGACATGGGCGATCCCGTTGCCCATCTGACCGGCGCCGATCACACCAATTGTCTGAATGCTCATTGAACTGCCTTTCATCCCGCGTGCCGTGACCATATCGGGCGCAGGTGAGCGGGGGCAAGGGGCAGTTACCACAACAGTTTGCTTCAAATGGGCCAGTTAGCCGAATCGCAACTTCTGCGGGTCAAAGCTGGGATCGGGTGAACTAAAATTGGTGGGTAAGATGAGTTACGAAGTACCAGGCGCCGGTGCGCTTGAAAATGTGCCCTGTCGCTATGGCGACTCCAGGCTGATGGTCCGCGGGCCGCAAAGACCGCTGGACGCGCCTTATGTGGCCTTTCTGGGCAGCAGCGATACATATGGCAAATTTGTTGATCGTCCATTTCCCGCGCTGGCCGAAATCGCGTTGGGGCTGCCCTGCGTCAATCTGGGCTGCTTGAATGCTGGCGTGGATGCCTTTGCGCAAGACGCCGAAATCATGCGCATCGCGGCGGCGGCCAAAGGCGTCGTGGTTCAGGTGTCGGGCGCGCAAAACTTGTCGAACCGATTCTATCGTGTGCATCCCCGGCGCAATGACCGATTTCTCGAAGCGACGCCGCTGCTGGATGCAATCTATCCCGAAGTGGATTTTACAGATTTCCATTTCAACAAGCACATGCTGTATACGCTTTACACGCTGTCGCCCCGACGTTTTGATGCCTTGCGCCAGGAGCTGCAGGCGGTCTGGGTTGCGCGGATGCGCCTGGTTCTGCGGCAGTGCGGATCGCGCGCCGTGGTTTTGTGGCTGCGCTACCGCGATGAGACCGGCCCGCTGGGTGCCGATCCGCTGATGGTGACGCGGGATATGCTGGAACAGCTAAAGCCGGACGTCGGGAAAATTCTCGAGATTCCGGTAACCGCTGCGGGCCGCTGCGGGGACATGCCGCAAATGCGGTTTGGCGCAATGCAGGCACCGGCTGCCGAACTGGCGATCGGGCCGACGGCGCATGCGCAGATCGCAGAGCGCGTTGTAGAGGCGTTGCCCCAGGTGCATTGAAACGACAAAGGCCCGCCTTGATGGCGGGCCTTACCGATGTCGCGTAGGTTCACAACTTCTCGATCAGTTCCGGTACTGTAGTGAACAGATCCGCGACCAGGCCGAAATCGGCGACCTGGAAGATCGGGGCCTCTTCGTCCTTGTTGATCGCGACAATGATCTTGCTGTCCTTCATGCCAGCCAAGTGCTGGATCGCGCCAGAGATACCAACCGCGATGTACAAATCCGGGGCCACGACCTTGCCGGTCTGACCGACTTGCCAATCGTTCGGGGCATAGCCGGAATCGACCGCTGCACGCGATGCGCCGACGGCGGCACCCAGCTTGTCGGCCAGGGCTTCGATGATCTTGAAGTCCTCTTCCGAGCCGACGCCACGACCACCGGAGACAACAACACCGGCGCTGGTCAGTTCGGGGCGATCGCTGGCTGCGACCTTGTCCTCGACCCATTCCGACAGTCCGGGGTTCGCGACGGCGGAAACGGTTTCGATCGGGGCCGGGCCCTGTTCGCCAGCGGCGTCAAAGGTCGAAGTACGAATCGTCACGACCTTTTTTGCGTCGCTGGATTTTACCGTCTGAATGGCGTTGCCGGCATAGATCGGGCGTTCAAACGTGTTGCCATCGACCACACCGGACACGTCCGAAATCACCATCACGTCAAGCAGCGCAGCCACGCGGGGCATTACGTTCTTGGCATCGGTGGTGGCCGGGGCGACGATATGCTCGTAATCGCCAGCCAGCGAAACAATCAGCGCCGCAGTCGATTCTGCAAGCCGGTGACCCAGCGAGGCATCCTCGGCGACCAGCACCTTGGACACACCGCTGATTTTGGCGGCGGCTTCGCCGGCAGCAGCAGCGCTGGCACCACAACACAGTGCAGTGACCTCACCGAGTTTTGCTGCGGCCGCGACAGCCTTTGCGGTTGCATCCAGCGCCAGTTCGCCGTCGGTGACTTCTGCGAGAAGAAGAACAGCCATTATACAGCCCCCACTTCCTTGAGTTTCGCTACAAGCTCGTCAACCGAGCCAACTTTGATGCCAGCGGCCCGTTCGGTCGGCTCGGCGGTGCCGACGATTTCCAGACGCGGGGTGACATCGACGCCGTAATCGGCGGCCGTTTTCTCATCCAGCGGCTTTTTCTTGGCCTTCATGATGTTGGGCAGACTCGCATAGCGCGGCTCGTTCAGGCGCAGGTCCACAGTGATGATGGCCGGCATCTTGACCTTGATGGTCTGCAGGCCGCCATCGACCTCGCGGGTCACCACGGCGTGGTCGCTCTCGATGTCCAGTTCGGATGCAAAGGTGCCTTGCGACCAGCCCAGCAGCGCCGAAAGCATCTGCCCGGTGGCGTTCATATCGTTGTCAATCGCCTGCTTGCCGCACAAAACGATGCCAGGTTGCTCTTCGTCCACAATCGCCTTGAGGATCTTGGCCACCGCCAGCGGCTCGATATCGGTGTGCACGTCATCGGCGGCAATTACCAGGATTGCGCGGTCCGCGCCCATCGCCAGTGCGGTGCGCAGCGTTTCCTGGCTTTGCTTGACGCCGATGCTGACGGCGACGATCTCGTCCGCCTTGCCGGCCTCTTTCAGACGGATCGCCTCTTCGACGGCAATTTCGTCAAACGGGTTCATCGACATCTTGACGTTGGCCAGATCGACACCGCTTCCATCCGCTTTGACACGAACCTTAACGTTATAGTCGATCACGCGCTTGACAGGCACCAATACCTTCATATGCGGTTCTCTCCTCAGTAAAACCCAAGCCAGTCAGCGACTCGGTCCAATGTGTTCCCGCAGTTGATAGCGGGGCGGGGGCGACGAAAACAGAGAAAAATCGTCACGTTTTGGCCCACAGACGTCGCGTTCCTTGTTTGGGTCAGGATTCGCGGCGCAACCTTTGAGCCGTGATGCGGTTGGGCAATCGGCAGATCGCCAGCGGTATGGGCATCTTAGCGATTGGCCCCCGGTACCCAGAGAACGTCGTCCTGGCCTCCATTGTTGGCCACGCGAGCAGCCACAAAGAACCAGTCGCTGAGACGGTTCAGGTATTTCACGGCCGCCGGATTTACAGCCTCTGCTGCCGCCAGTTCTACCGCCAGACGTTCGGCCCGCCGGGCGACGGTGCGACAGATATGCAGATGCGCCGCCAGTGCGGTGCCACCGGGCAGGATGAAACTGCGCAGCGGGGTAAGACCGGCATTCATCGCGTCGATTTCCGTCTCGAGCCGTGAAACCTGGCCATCGATCACCCGCAGGGGCGGGTATTCCGCTTCGGCGTCCTGCTCCATATCGGGGCGGCAGAGGTCGGCGCCGAGGTCAAAAAGGTCATTCTGGATCCGCGACAGGGCGGTATCCAATTCACCCTCGGCATGCAGACGGGCGACGCCCAGGGTGCAGTTCAACTCGTCCGATGTGCCATAGGCCGCGACCCGCGCGGAATGCTTGGCCACGCGATCGCCATTCCCCAGGGCCGTGTCTCCGGCGTCACCGGTCCTGGTATAGATCTTGTTCAGTACAACCATCGCTATTATCCTCCGGATCCTCGCAGCCAGACGTACAGCACCACCAACGCCACCGCAATGAACTGCGCCAGGATTCGCAGGCGCATCAGTTTGTTGCCGTATTTGCGGTTGAACTCTCCGCCCTTGCCAAAGCCGCCGATGCCGATCACCAGCACGACAACGACGGCGGCCACCGCCAGAATAATCAGCAGAAACAGCGGGTCGCCCATGTGAAATGTCCTTCGTTCGGTCTTTGTGCAGTGATCTAGCGGGGTGCCTGGCAAAAGCGAACCGGTTTCTTCAGATCCGCGACACTATGCGGTCGATCATTCGGCTGGACAGGGCGCGCCGCAGGTAACCGCCAATGTAGGTGGCTGTGGTGACGTAATACCGTGGGGCGGGCGAGGCGCTGTCCAGCACTCGGATCAATTTCGCGGTCACCGCGCTTGCGGGCAGCTCGAAACGGTCCGGTCCTGTGCTCTTGTACATGCGCGGCAGCAGCCGATCTTCGTAATCCGCACGCCTGGGCGAGGCCTGCCAGTCAATGTATTTCTCGAAATAGGGGATGCCCTTTTCGCGGAAAAGGGTGGTGATCGGTCCCGGTTCAATCAGCACAACGTTGATTCCGGTGCCGCGCAATTCGATGCGCATGGTGTCGCTCAGCCCTTCCAGCGCAAATTTTGTCGCCGCATAGGCCCCGCGCCAGGGGATCGCGACCAGCCCGATGCCCGAGGAACATTGCACGATGTGACCATGTCGCTGCGCGCGCATCACCGGAATCACCTGTCGGGTCAGGTCATGCCAACCGAACAGATTGGCCTCGAAAATTGCCCGCAACCCTTCGGTCGGCAAATCTTCGACCAGCCCAGCCAACTGATGTGCCCCGTTGTTGAACAGGGCATCCAGGGTGCCGCCGGTCGCATCGAGAACCTGTGCCAGGCCCAGGCGGATGCTGTCAGTATCGCAATAGTCGATTTGCGGACTCTCCAGCCCTTGGGCGATCAGCCGGTCACAATCGGCCTGTTGGCGGCAGGCGGCGAATACGCGCCACCCGCGCACCTGCAGCTGTTGCGCGGCATCAAGCCCGATGCCCGAGGAACAGCCTGTGATCAATATGGATTTTTGCATCGGTTGCCGCGCTGGTCGTGACAGTCGGCTCAGCTATGCCCGCTGCGTCTGCGCTGTGCAAGCGTCACACCGGATTCACCGGTTTCTCTTGCTGACCAAAGAAGAGGAGATCCAGCCCAACTGGCCCTCGGGCAGGGTCCGCAGGCGCAGCCATCCGGTACCGCTTGTACTCAGGACCTCGACCTGATGGCCGATATTCAGCCGCGCCACCACGGGATAGATCGTGCCAGGACCGTCGCGCATGTTGACCCGCGTGCCTGTGACTTCGCGCAAATCGGTTGGCGCGGGTTCGAGCACTGCGGTTCGGGCAGCCGGTTCCGCGTCTGCGGTGGAGCCCAAACCAGATGCGCCAAGCTCCAATGTGGCCAGCGTCAGGCCGCTTGGAGGATTTGAGTCCGGCAACAAGGTCAATCCCTGGCTCAGGCTGGATCGCACACGGCTCAGATCTGCGCTGCCATCTTGTGGGCGCGAAGCTGTTGTATCTCTGGGCGAAACCGTGGCGACGGCCTGTGTCGCCACAAGGGTCTTGGTGGATGTCGTCGCCGTGCGGGCGACTTGTTGTGGCGCCGCGCGGCGCACCACGGGCTTTGGTATCGCTGCAGCGGATGCCTGAGGTGCGGCGTCAATGGCCGGCGGTTCCGGCGGTTGGAAGTCGCGCCCGCCGCTCAATTCATAGAAAACCAGCCCTAGAATGGCAAAAGATGAAAAAACAAAGCGCATGGTCGCGCCCCCCTCATTTACTCGAACACAAAACAGCCCGGACCCACTCTGACCGAACATCCTTTAATATTAACCCAATCAGCGATTCCAAAAAACGGCGAAAGGCTGTTTTTCTGCCTCACTTGCGGATCGCAGATTTCAGTGCCTGAGAAAACAACCCCGCTTTACCCTGCCGGTTTCGGGGCGTATCACAGCATCTATGAGCGATTTGGTTGATGACCCCAACATGAAGCCCGCAAATGGGCCCGGCGAAGTACTCGAACCTTTGCGTCGTGCAATCGGCGAACGCTATCTCACGTATGCGTTATCGACGATCATGCATCGTGCATTGCCGGATGCGCGCGATGGGCTAAAGCCGGTTCACCGGCGAATCCTGTATGCGATGCGCGAATTGCGTCTGGCCAGCAACGGGGGATTCCGCAAGTCCGCCAAGATTTCCGGCGACGTGATGGGCAACTATCACCCCCATGGCGATGCGGCGATCTATGACGCGATGGCGCGGCTGGCGCAGGATTTCAATGTTCGTTATCCGCTGGTCGACGGGCAGGGCAATTTCGGCAATATCGACGGCGATAACCCGGCTGCCAGCCGCTATACCGAAGCGCGCATGACCATCGTTGCCGAGGCCCTGCTAGACGGTCTGAACGAGGATGCGGTGGATTTCCGCGACAACTATGACGGCACGCTGACCGAACCTGTGGTGTTGCCGGCACAGTTTCCCAACCTGCTGGCAAATGGCAGTTCAGGCATCGCGGTCGGCATGGCTACAAATATTCCGCCACACAACATCGCCGAGCTGTGCGACGCCTGCCTGCATCTGATCCGGACACCGGATGCGCGCGACGACACTTTGCTGAACTATGTGCCGGGGCCGGATTTTCCCACTGGCGGGGTGATCGTCGAGCCGCCCGAGAATATCGCCAATGCCTATCGCACCGGTCGCGGCAGCTTCCGTCTGCGCTGCCGGTATGAAATCGAGGACCTGGGCCGCGGTCAGTGGCAGATCGTGGTCACCGAGATTCCCTATCAGGTGCAGAAATCCAAGCTGATCGAACGGGTCGCGGATCTGATCCAGACCAAGAAGATTCCGATCCTGGCCGATATCCGCGATGAGAGTGCCGATGACATTCGCATGGTGCTGGAGCCACGCAGCAAGAATGTCGATCCCGAAGTTCTGATGGGCATGCTGTATCGCAACTCGGATCTCGAGGTGCGGTTCAGCCTGAACATGAATGTGCTGATCGACGGAGTGACGCCCAAGGTCTGCTCGCTCAAGGAAGTGTTGCGTGCCTTTCTGGATCACCGCCAAGAGGTCCTGTTGCGCCGCAGCCGCCACCGTCTGGCCAAGATCGACCACCGTCTGGAAGTTCTCGAAGGCTTTATCGTCGCGTTCCTGAACCTGGACCGGGTGATCGATATCATTCGCTATGACGACGAACCCAAAGCGGCGCTGATGCGCGAAGAATGGGCGCGCGATCACGTGCGTGCCACCGACGAAGCGGATTATGTCAGCCCGCCGCCGGGCGAAGGCGAACTGAGCGAGGTGCAGGTCGACGCGATCCTGAATATGCGCCTGCGCAGCCTGCGGCGGCTGGAAGAGATGGAATTGGTGCGCGAGCGCGACGCGCTGATGGAAGAACGCGCGGGCCTTGAGGATCTGTTGGCCGATGACGTGCTGCAATGGGCCCGCATCTCGGAACAGTTGAGAGAAACCAAAAAGGCCTTTGGCAAGGACTACGAAGGCGGTGCGCGGCGTACTCTGCTGGAAGAGGCGGGCGAGGTCGAAGAGGTGCCCCTGGAGGCGATGATCGACCGCGAGCCAATCACCGTGGTCTGCTCGCAGATGGGTTGGATCCGGGCGATGACCGGCCATATCGACCTGAACCGCGAGCTCAAGTTCAAGGATGGCGATGGGCCGCGTTTCATCTTTCACGCCGAAACCACCGATCGGCTGCTGGTCTTTGGTAGCAATGGGCGGTTCTATACCCTGTCGGCGGCGAACCTGCCGGGGGGGCGCGGCATGGGCGAACCCTTGCGCCTGATTGTCGATCTGCCAAACGAGGCCGAGATCGTCGATCTGTTCATTCACCAACCCGATCGCAAACTGCTGGTGGCATCGTCTGCGGGCAACGGGTTTGTCGTGCCCGAGGCGGACGTGATTGCGCAGACCCGCACCGGCAAGCAGGTGCTGAATGTCGGAGATGCGGCGCGGGCGCAAATCTGTCGGCCGCTGTTGGGCGATCACGTGGCAATCGTGTCCCAGAACGGCAAGTTTCTGGTCTTTCCGGCCTCCGAGCTGCCCGAAATGGGGCGCGGCAAGGGTGTGCGGCTGCAGAAGTACAACATGGCGCGGGGCAAACAGGGATCGTTGGAACTGGATGGCGGGCTGTCGGATCTGACCACGTTTGACTGGTCCGAGGGGCTGAGCTGGGAAATGGGCGGCGGCAAGACGCGGCGTGAACCGGACATGACCGAATGGCTTGGCAAACGCGCCAGTATCGGCAAGCGCCCGCCCCATGGTTTCCCACGCAACAACCGCTTTGGATAAACTGCGGTCAGCCGACGGGCGGTGTTCGCGCCGATGTGGTTTGCACCTGCAGCCCCGCTGGTCTATCTGGTGGCAAAACGAGACTGACGAGAGAGCATCATGATCCGCATTCTGACCCTGCTGGCCGGACTGACTTTGGTTGCTGCCTGCAATATCGGGCCGCAGGACCGAACCCCGGCGTCGCTTGGCGAATTCAAGCTGGGCCACAATATCGTTGTGGCAGACAAGATGCGGAAGGGTCCGATTTCGCGCGATGCCACGGCTGAGGAGTGGGAGGCCAACATCACCTCCGCCGTGCAGCAGCGGTTTGGTGGATTCGATGGCGATCAGCTGTATCATTTCGGCATCAGCGTCGAAGGCTATATGCTGGCACCCGAGGGGTTCATCTATAACCCGCGTTCGATGTTGGTGATCAACGTCACGGTCTGGGATGACGCCGCCAACCGGAAACTGAACGACAAGGTGCATCAGATCACCGTGGTCGAGGACTCCACCACCGCGACCTTCTTTAAGGGCTCGGGGCGCGAACGCACCAAGCAAGAGCAGATGGACGGGTTGACGGCCAACGCTCTGGACCAGCTTGGCGATTGGTTGGTCGAGATGAACGAAACCGAAGGTTGGTTCGCCGCCAAGTCGGGTCCGGCGGGTGACGCGGCCCTTGATTCTCCGAACTCCGAGTAGTCTTCCGGCGCGCACGACAGGCTTGATTTTCCTGATTGAACCTCATATGTGGCGCGCGCAAACGAGGTGAAACCGGGTCACTGGACCCCAGATTGAAAAGGCGCCTGCAGATGGGTAAGGAAAAGTTTGAGCGTAACAAGCCGCACGTCAATATTGGCACGATTGGCCATGTTGACCACGGCAAGACGACGCTGACGGCTGCGATCACGAAGTATTTCGGCGATTTCAAGGCGTATGACCAGATCGACGGCGCGCCCGAAGAGAAGGCCCGCGGGATCACCATCTCGACCGCGCATGTGGAATACGAGACCGAGAACCGTCACTATGCGCATGTGGACTGCCCCGGCCACGCGGACTATGTGAAGAACATGATTACCGGTGCGGCGCAGATGGACGGTGCGATCCTGGTGGTGAACGCCGCAGACGGCCCGATGCCCCAGACCCGCGAGCACATCCTGCTGGGCCGCCAGGTCGGCATCCCGACCATGGTGGTCTACATGAACAAGGTCGATCAGGTCGACGACGAGGAACTGCTGGAACTGGTCGAGATGGAGATCCGCGAGCTGCTGAGCAGCTACGAGTATCCCGGCGACGACATCCCGGTCATCCCCGGCTCGGCTCTGGCGGCGATGAACGGCACCGACGATGAAATCGGCGAGCAGTCGATCCGCAAGCTGATGGCCGCCGTCGACGAGTGGATCCCGACCCCCGAGCGGGCCGTGGACCAGCCGTTCCTGATGCCGATCGAGGACGTGTTCTCGATCTCGGGTCGCGGTACGGTTGTGACGGGGCGTGTCGAACGTGGCGTGATCAACGTGGGCGACAGCATCGAGATTGTCGGCATCCGCGACACCAAGACCACCACCTGCACCGGTGTCGAAATGTTCCGCAAGCTGCTGGACCGGGGCGAAGCCGGCGACAACATCGGCGCGCTGCTGCGCGGTGTCGACCGCGAAGGTGTCGAGCGCGGCCAGGTGCTGTGCAAGCCGGGTTCGGTCAAGCCGCACACCAAGTTCGAAGCCGAAGCCTATATCCTGACCAAGGAAGAAGGTGGCCGTCACACGCCGTTTTTCGCCAACTACCGCCCGCAGTTCTACTTCCGCACCACGGACGTGACCGGCACGGTTGAACTGGCCGAGGGCACCGAGATGGTGATGCCGGGCGACAACGTCAGCTTTGGCGTCGAACTGATCGCGCCGATCGCGATGGAACAGGGCCTGCGCTTTGCCATCCGCGAAGGCGGTCGCACCGTCGGCGCGGGCGTCGTCTCCAAAATCCTCGACTAACGGCGGCATCCGCCACCGGTCGGGCAGCCGTTGTTCCGCAAGAACGACGAGAGCCCGCATCGCCGACCCATCGAAGGCCGTCCCACTCCGGGGCGGCCTTTTTCGTTTGGGGCGTCTGGCGTGGCGTCAGCGATAGGTGCGGTCCTGTATCGGGGTGGTCTCTATGGCCTCTAACAGCGATTGCAGAAAAAGGTCTTCGGCGCGATTTTTGACCGTGTGGCGGTTCCAGACCACATGCACGTCGATTGCGGGCAGCCCATCATACGGCGGCACCTGCCACAGCTGCCGATCACGCACATCCCGCGCGGCCACGTGCAGTGGCAAGGGACCGATGCCCAGCCCGGCAACGATCATGCGACGCACCTCTTCCAGGTGGCTGGACACGCCGGTGATCTTCTGGCCCAGCTCGGCCTGCGCACGCATCACGGTGACCGGTTTCAGCACATCCTGAAGGCGGTCGGTTTCAAAGCTGACCGAGCTGTGCCCGGCCAAATCTGCCAGCGTCAGATCGGTGCGGCCGAACAGGGGGTGGCAGGGGCCACAGAACAGCCCGAAGAATTCGCGATAAAGCCGACGGTATTTCAGTTTCGGATTGTGATCCCGCACCAGGCAGACCGCAAATGACGCCCGCTTGGCCGCAACCTCGGCGATGGCGTCGGAGCTGGAGTACACTTCGATGCCAAAGCTGGCGCGCGGATATGCCGTGTGAAATTCGGCCAACACCCGATCGAACAATGGGCAGACCACATGGCTGGCGGCGGTGATCCTGATGTGTCCCTGCACCTCGTCCGTCAGCTCGCGCATCAGGGTGGACAGGCGCAGCACCGATCCGTTGATCTCGACCGCTTCGCGGTACAGCAAGCGTCCCGCATCGGTGAGCGCGTAATGACCCGGCGATCGGTCCAGCAGTTTGCGTCCGATCCGGTCCTCGAGCCTTTTCAGGGCGACCGAAACCGATGGCTGTTTTAGCCGCAACCGGTTGGCGGCATCGGTGATAGACCGGCTTTCGGCCAGCACCACGAAGGTGCGCAACAGGTTCCAGTCCAGCTCGCGCGCGATCCGGTCGGGGTCAAATCGGCTTTGGGACCGGGTCTGGGGTTGCTCCATAGTCAAAATCTATATCCAGAATTCTAATTATCTATTTGATCTATGAATGCAGGGTTTGCATGGTTCTGGCAAGTTCGCACCTAAGGAAACCCGATGTCCGTAGAAGCCCGTGAAGCCCGACAGCCCTGGATCCTGCTATCTCCTGCGCTGATCGCGGTCGTGCTGCTGCTGATCGTGCCGCTGCTGTTCATCGTGGTCTACAGCTTTTGGTTGCGCACGGCGACAGGGGCCGACCAGGTCGGGTTCTTTCTGGACAACTGGCAAGAGGCCCTAAGCGACGTCTTTTATCGCGACATTCTGTTCGGCACCTTGCGGGTTGCGGCAATCACCACGCTGGTCTGCGGGCTAATGGGGTATCCCGCAGCCTTTTTCATCGCCCGGTCACGGGGCAACAGGGCGATCTTGCTGTTGATGCTGATGCTGCCGTTCTGGATCAGTTATATCATCCGCACGATGAGTTGGATCAATATCCTGGGTGTATCGGGCGCGTTCAATTCCTTTTTGATGGCAGTGGGCGTGATCGATGAGCCGATCCAGATGCTGTACAACCAGACCACTGTAATCCTGGGGCTGGTGCATTTCCTGCTGCCATTCATGATCCTGAATATCTATGTCAGCCTGGACGGCATCGACACCAATCTGGAAGACGCGGCCAATTCCCTCGGCGCGACCCGCTGGCAAAGCTTTCTGCAGGTGACGCTGCCTTTGTCGCTTCCGGGGCTGGCTGCCGGGGGGCTGCTGTGTTTCGTGTTGGGGGCCGGCACCTATATCACGCCGCTGGTGCTGGGCGGGCCGCGCGATGCGATGTTCGCCAACCTTGTATTCGAGGCGATCATCACCCAACTGAACTGGCCGCTTGGTTCAGCGCTCAGCCTGATGCTGCTGGTGGTGCTGGGCGCGCTGGTGCTGATCTACAACCGCTATCTGGGCATGGCGCAGCTTATGAAAGGGTTGGGTTGATGGGGGGCTTGGGCTGGAATCTTATTCGCGGCTGGGCGATCCTGGTCTATATCTTCATGTTCCTGCCGGTGGCGGTGGTGGTGCTGCTCAGCTTCAATGCCAGCCAATTCGGCAGTTTTCCCATGACCGGGTTTTCCTTTCGCTGGTTTGTCGAACTTGCCAACAACGATGCCATCCTGCGCGCCTTTCGCACGTCGATGATTCTGGGGTTCTTGACGGCGGTCATCTCGACCACGCTGGGCGTGTTGGCCAGCCTGGCGCTGGTGCGGTATCGGGTGCCGGGGGCGAGCCTGATCTCGACCTTGCTGATCGCGCCGATCCTGGTGCCCGAGGTGGTGCTGGCGGTGGCACTGCTGTTGTTTCTGAATTTTCTCAGCATTAACAAGAGCTTTGCCCTGCTTCTGGCGGGTCATGTGATCTTTACTCTGCCCTTCGTAATTCTGGTGGTGCAGGCCCGTTTGGTCAGCATCAAGCGCGACATCGAAGAGGCGGCGATGAGCCTGGGGGCCAGTCCGATGCAAACCTTCTTTCAGATCACGTTGCCCCTGATGTTGCCGGCGGTTCTGGCCGGGGGGCTATTCGCCTTTACCATCAGCTTTGACGACATCACCGGCACGCTGTTCTGGAAACCCGGCGGAGTCGAAACCGTACCGACACAGATTTTCGCCATGCTGCGCAACTCGATTTCGCCCGAGATCAACGCACTCGGCACCGTAATGATTGTCATGACGGTGGGTTTGCCCCTGTTGGGGGTGGCCATCGCGCGGCAGATGACCCGCAAAGGCGGCATTTGAAAATCCCATAACATCACCACATCCGACAAGGAGAAAACAATGACAAAGAAGTTGGACAACACAACGCGATACGAACGTTTGCGCGAACGTTATATGAATGGCGACATTGATCGACGTGGGTTTCTGGGGCTGATCGGTGCGGCTGGATTGGCCTATGGGGTGCAAACGCCCTTTGCCAAATACGCTCATGCCGCGGTCGATCAGGTGCGTTTTGACGGTTGGGGCGGAGTGGTGTCCGAAGCTTTTCGTCAATACGCCTTTGAGCCTTATACGGCCGAGTCCGGGATCGCCGTGGTCGATGGCACCTTTGGCGGTGGTGACGAATACCTGAGCCGCGTTAAGGCGGGCCAGCCGGGCGAATATAATATCGCGCATCTGTCAGGGGTTTTCGACTATGCGCGCTATCACGGGCTGGGGCTGAGTTCCGAGTTGAACGAGGCCAATATTCCGAACCTGCAATTTGTGATCCCCAAGCTGATCGAGGTGTTTCGCGGCGTAAGCGGCGGTGCCTTGTCCTGTGTGCCTTATGACTATGGCACCACGGGGCTGGCCTATAATCGCAAATACATCAGCGACGAGCGGATGCAGGAGATGGGGGCCAACATCCTGCTGGATGAGAGCCTGAAAGGTAAGATCGCCGGCTGGAGCGATTGGCGTACCCGGATGTGGTACGCCAGCCTGCAGACCGATCAGGACCCCAACGGTGCCACCGATGTCGAGGCCTGTTGGGATGCGGTGCGCACCCATCGGGATCTGTCGCTGAAATATTGGGGCTCGGGGGCCGAGCTGATGAGCCTGCTTGCCGAAGAGGAGGTTTACGTCACCGAAGGCTGGTCGGGCCGCATCTATGCCTTGCAGGAACAGGGCCACGACATTGGCTATATGGACCCGCCGAACGGCTTTGGCTGGCAGGAGTGCCTGTTTGTCATCAAGGGGTCGCCAATGGAGCCCTGCGAGGAACTGCTGAACTTTATGCTGGCACCGGAAACGTCGATCGCGGTGGCCGAGGGGCAGAACTATCCGCCTGCGCTGGATCCGACCAAGGTGGACCTGGGGGCCAAGATCCCGACCCTGCCGGCGTTTGACCCCACCGGCACCCTGGAAGGGCTGACCTTTGCCGATCCGGTTTATTGGAACGGCCACGAGGCCGAATGGGCCAAGATGTTTGGTCGCGTGCAAAAAGGTTACTGAGCGTGAAATCTTCTCCGGGGGCAGCCCCCGGAGGACCCTTATCCGGAGAATGCCCCCGTGAGTTCCGTTCACCTCAACAACATCGTAAAACGCTTTGGCGGCTTTACCGCCGTGCATCAGACCAGTCTTGCCATACCCGAGGGCGAGTTTGTCACCCTGCTGGGGCCGTCCGGCTGTGGAAAGACCACCAATCTGCGGATGATTGCCGGGTTGCTGGACCCGACCGAGGGTGAGATCCTGATCGGGGGCAAACGGATGAACGAGGTGCCCATCCACAAGCGAAACCTGGGCATTGTATTCCAGAACTACGCCCTGTTTCCGCACAAGACGGTGGCGCAGAATGTCGCCTTTGGGCTGCGGTATCGCGACGTGCCCAAGGCCGATGTAGCAAGTCGGGTGCAGGCGGCACTGGATCTGGTACAGTTGCCCGAGGTCGGCGAGCGCTATCCCAAGGAACTGTCGGGCGGGCAACAGCAACGCATCGCGCTGGCTCGTGCCATCGTGATCCAGCCCGAGGTTTTGCTGCTGGATGAACCTCTGTCGGCTCTGGACGCAAACCTGCGTGAAGACATGCGGGTCGAGTTGAAACGTATCCAGCACCAGATCGGGGTAACCACGGTGTTTGTCACCCATGACCAGTCCGAAGCGCTGGCGATGTCCGACAAGATCGTCGTGATGAGCGCCGGGCGCGTCGAACAGATTGGCACGCCGGAAGAGGTTTACAACACGCCAGCCAGCGCCTTTGTGGCGAACTTTCTGGGGGCCTCGAACATCCTGCAAGGGCGCTGCACCGGGCGTGATGCGCAGGCGGTGCAGATCGAAATCGCCCCGTTCGGGACCGTACCTGTCCCGGCGGACAAGGCTGCCGATCTGCGCGAAGGGCCAGCCAAGCTGATTCTGCGGGCCGAGAAGCTGCTGCTGTTGGGCGCGGCGGCGGATACCTCGGGGCTGATCACCGCGCAGGCAACGGTTGAAACGGTGGATTATCAGGGCCAGACGGTGCGTTATTTCGTGCGCCTGGGCGAAACCCAGCTGCAGGCCATCAACATGATCGACACGCGCCCGTTTGTCGAAGGCAGCACGGTCACTATCGGCTTTCGCCCGCAGGACTGCGCGGCGCTGCAGGAGACGTGACATGAGCAACCTTTTTTACCAGGGCCGGGGCCGCAAACCGGTGCTGGAGCAGGCGCGCGGGGTGTAT
This sequence comes from Sedimentitalea nanhaiensis DSM 24252, assembly GCF_000473225.1. Taxonomy (GTDB): domain Bacteria; phylum Pseudomonadota; class Alphaproteobacteria; order Rhodobacterales; family Rhodobacteraceae; genus Sedimentitalea; species Sedimentitalea nanhaiensis. The sequence goes on along the minus strand of NZ_KI421509.1, from coordinate 1,590,290 downwards.
ATGTGGGACCGCGACGGCAAGCGATATCTGGATGGATCGTCGGGCGCGATGGTATGCAACATCGGTCATTCCGATCCGAACGTGCTGGCGGCGATGCGGCGGCAAATGGACAAGGCCACATTCGGTTATCGGCTGCACTTCGAAACCGAAGCCAGCGAACGGCTTGCCGCCAAACTGGCGGGGCTGTGTCCGCCGGGGTTGGATCGGGTGTTTTTTGTTTCGGGGGGCTCGGAAGCGGTGGAAAGCGCGATGAAACTGGCGCGTCAGCATGCCCTCGCGACCGGGCAAGGTGGCCGCTGCAAGGTGATTTCGCGTACACCGTCCTATCACGGCTGCACTTTGGGGGCGCTGGCGGTCACAGGGTACGCAACATTGACCGCTCCGTTTGAACCGATGATGCGAGATATGCCCAAGGTGCCCGCGCCACGGGCCTATCTGGACGACTTGAACCCCAACGACCCGGCCACGGGCCAATACTATGCCGACATGCTGGACGCCAAGATACGCAGCGAGGGGCCGGACAGCGTGTTGGCCTTTATCCTGGAACCGGTGGGCGGGGCCTCGACCGGGGCGCTTGTGCCGCCTGCCGGATATATGCAGCGAGTGCGCGAGATTTGTGATCGTCACGGCGTGCTGCTGATCATGGACGAGGTCATGACGGGGGCCGGGCGCACCGGACGGTTTTTCGCAGCCGAGCATTGGGTCACGCGGCCCGATATCATCGTCATGTCCAAGGGGCTGGGGGCGGGATACGTGCCGCTGGGGGCGATGATTGCCGATGCGCGGCTTGTCGAGCCGGTTCTGGATGCGGGCGGGTTCGCCCATGGGTTTACCTATGCGGGCAACCCTCTGGCCTGCGCCGCAGGGTTGGCGGTGATCGACGAGATCGAAGCGCAGGGCCTGTGTCGCAACGCCACCGTGATGGGCGAAAAGCTGTTGGCGCGGCTGGCAGGGCTGATGCAGAAGCACGAGATCATCGGCGATGTCCGTGGCAAGGGCCTGTTGTGCGCATTCGAGTTCATGGCCGACCGTGACAGCAAGGCACCGTTGCCGCGCAGGCTGAACGCCTATCAGAGGTTCGTCGACATCGCCTATGGGCAAGGGTTGATCGTCTATTCCCGCCGCACCCGCGACGGGATCGAAGGTGACCATATTCTGGTCTGCCCACCGCTGATCGTCAACGACACCCATCTGGACGAGATCGTCGATGGGCTGGAGACGTCGCTGGTGCACTACACGGACGAAATTGCCGGAAAGGTGGCTTGAAATGTCCCTGATCCTGATCAGCTGCGCCGTGACTGGCTCGATCCACACGCCGTCGATGTCGCCCCATCTGCCGGTAACCGCCGAGCAGATCGCCGATCAGGCACTCGGGGCGGCCCGCGCCGGGGCTGCGATCCTGCATCTGCATGCGCGCAACCCGGACGATGGCCGACCTTCGGCCAGCGTCGCGCATTTCATGGGCTTTCTGCCGCAGATCAAACAGGCCACCGACGCTGTGCTCAACATCACAACCGGGGGCAGCGCGGTGATGGCGCTGGAGGACCGGCTGGCCGCACCCCGGCGGGTCGCGCCCGAAATGTGCAGTCTGAACATGGGAACGATGAATTTCGCACTGTATCCGGCGGCCGACCGCATCACGGACTGGAAATATGACTGGGAAGAACCCTTTCTGCGCAATTCTGACGATCTGGTGTTCAAGAACACACCGCGCGACATGGTGCGCATTCTGACCGAGATGGGCAGCGAACGGGGCGCGCGGTTCGAGTTTGAATGCTATGATGTCAGCCATCTTTACATGTTGCGCCATTTCATGGATCGCGGGCTGGTTCAGGCCCCCCTGTTCATCCAGTTTGTGTTCGGGGTGCTGGGCGGCATCGGGCCGGACCCCGAGAACCTGACCCATATGAAACGGATCGCGGATAAGCTGTTCGGCGAGGATTACATGTTCTCGGTGCTGGCGGCAGGGCGGCACCAGATGCCGATGGCAACCATGGCGGCGGCGATGGGCGGGCATGTGCGCGTCGGGCTTGAGGACAGTCTGATGATCGCGCGGGGGAAGCTGGCGCATTCCAATGCCGAGCAGGTGGACAAGATTCGCGGCATCGTCGAGGCCCTGGGGCGCACGGTCGCTACCCCGTCCCAGGCGCGGGCGATGCTGGGGCTCAAGGGCGCGGACGCAACGGCGATCTGATGCAGGTGACGTTTCGCATAGCACAGCCCAGCGATGCCGAGAGGCTGAACCATGCGCTGCAGAGGCTGTCGGATCATCTGGGCGACACCCATCTTGCCACGCCGGATGATCTGGAACGGGCCGGATGGGGGGATACGCCGGTGTTTCGCGCCATGCTTGCGCAAACCGACCGGCTTGTGGGCGCGGCGATGTATGTGCCGGTTTTCTCGACCCGGATCGGCGGCGCGGGTGTCTATGTCTCGGACCTGTGGGTCGCACCCGAGCAGCGTGGGCAGCATATGGGCCAACGGTTGCTGGCCACCGTTCTGGAGGATGCCGCCAACGTCTGGGGTGCGATGTTTCTCAAGCTCGAAGTTGATCAGGGCAATCCCGATGCGCGCCGCTTCTATGACAGGTTGGGGTTCATCCCGGCCAAGAACCAGACCGCGATGATTCTTGACCAGGCCGGCTGTACGGCCCTGAGAGGTAAGCCATGAAAGCAGTGCTCGATGACCGGCAGCGGCAGCATGATCCGAAACATTTCATGGCCAATGGCGTGATCCTGCCCAACCCCGAACAGCCCGAACGGATCCGGGTTCTGACAGCCGGGGCCGAGGCGGCTGGCTGCGAGATACAGGCTCCCCGTGACGCGGGGTTGGGTCCGATTGCGGCGTTGCATTCGGCGGAATACCTGGATTTTCTGCAATCCATCCACACCCGATGGCAGCGCATCGGCGGCGGGGGCGACGAGGTCATCCCCAATATTCACCCGGCGACGCGCGGCGACGGTTATCCGAAATCGGCGGTGGGGCAGGCCGGGTATCACCAGGCCGATACCGCCTGCCCAATCTCGGCCGGCACCTGGGAGGCGGCCTATTGGTCGGCGCAATCGGCGATCACCGGCGCGGATCTGATGATTACGGGCAGCCGCGCGGCCTATGTGCTGTCGCGTCCGCCAGGGCATCATGCGTTTGGCGATCTGGCGGGGGGGTTCTGTTTTCTCAACAACGCGGGCATTGCAGCACAGCGGTTGCGCGGGGTGGGGCTGCGGGCGGCAATCCTGGACGTGGATGTACATCACGGCAATGGTACGCAGGGAATCTTCTATGATCGCAGCGATCTTTTGACGGTCTCGATTCATGCCGATCCGACCCGGTTCTATCCGTTCTTCTGGGGCCACGCGCAGGAGCGCGGGCAAGGCCGGGGGCTGGGCTATAACCTGAACCTGCCGCTGGCGCGCGGAACCGGCGATGACGATTACCTGGAAACGCTGGCGGTTGCCTTGCGCCGGATTGCCAGTTTCGGCACCGATGTGCTGGTGGTGGCGCTGGGGCTGGATGCCTCGATCGATGATCCGTTTCAGGGGCTGGCGGTAACCGGTGACGGGTTTGCCCGGATCGGTGCGGCGCTGGCCAAAACCGGGTTGCCGGTGCTGTTTGTACAAGAGGGCGGATATCTGTCCGATAGCCTGGGCGACAACCTCACACGAACCCTGAGCGGATTTCAGGAGGCGGTATGACCACGGCGGACGTCATTGTCATCGGCGGCGGCATCGCCGGCATCAGCGCGGCGGCCACGCTGGCAACGGATCGCTCGGTGCTGGTCCTCGAAGCCGAGCCGCAGCTGGGCTATCACGCGACGGGACGTTCGGCGGCGGTGTTCATCCGCAACTATGGAAACGCCACGCTGCGCGCGCTGAACGCGGCGTCGGTCCCGATGTTGGAAAATCCTGAAAACGGTAGCACGGAAAGCCTTTTGTCGCCTCGTGGCGAGCTGTTGGTGGCCACCGAAGACGAGTTGCAGGCGCTGGAGGACTATGTCGCCGGGGCAACGGGGCTGCAGACACTGACGCCGATGCAAGCTGTCGAGTTGGTGCCCATCCTGCGACCTGAACGGATCGCCGGGGCGGTGATCGAATGGGATGCGCAGGATATCGATGTCGACCGGATGCTGACCGGCTATACCGGACAGCTAAAGGCAAGCGGCGGGCAGATCTTGACTGGCGCGCGTGTCACAGGCCTGCGGCGTGATGACGGCCTGTGGCGAGTGAGCGTTGCCGGTGCCGAATATGCCGCGCCCGTGGTGGTCAACGCCGCCGGTGCCTGGGCGGGATCCGTCGGGCAAATGGCCGGAGCACTGCCCGTCCCGCTGCAACCTATGCGGCGCACTGCAGCGATCTTGCCGGCGCCCGGGGGGCATGACACCCGCAACTGGCCCCTGTTCGCCAGCGCGGCCGAGCAATGGTATGCCAAACCCGAGTCCGGCAAGCTGATGGTCAGCCCCGCCGATGAGGAGCCGCAAGAGGCGCAGGATGCCTGGGCCGACGATATGGTGCTGGCCGAGGGCTTGCACCGCTATGAACAGACCGTGACTGTGCCGGTGACACGGGTCGAACATGCTTGGGCCGGTCTGCGTACCTTTGCGCCCGACCGCACGCCGGTTGCCGGGTTCGACACCCGTGCCGACGGGTTTCTGTGGCTGGCCGGTCAGGGAGGCTATGGTGTTCAGACCGCGCCCGCGCTATCGCGTTTGGCAGCGGCGCTGATCCGCGACGAACCCGGCACCTTGCCGCCAAGCGTGATCGCGGCCTTGCGTCCGGGACGTTTCAAATATGACCCAGAATGAGGACACCATGACCGAAATTTCCCGCCATCACACCGGTACCCGTATGAGCCAGATCGTCACCCACGGCGACACGATTTATCTGGCCGGACAGGTTGGCACCGCCGGTGCCAGCGTGACGCAGCAGACCCAGGATTGCCTGGACAAGGTCGACGCATTGCTGGCTGAAATTGGCAGCGAAAAGAGAAAGTTGCTGCAAGCCATCATCTGGCTGGCCGACATGGGTGATTTCGCCGAGATGAATGCGGTCTGGGACGCCTGGGTGCCCGAAGGCCACGCCCCGGTGCGGGCCTGCGGCGAGGCGAAGCTGGCCACGCCCGAGTATAGCGTCGAAGTGATCGTGGTGGCCGCGCGCTGACCATCGCAGGCCGGAGACTGTCGCGGTCCCCGTATACTGTAACCGAAGAACTCCACCTGGCAGGCTCCTGATGCGCCGGGTGGGGTTTTTGCCTGTGTCGGGCTTCAGGCGGCGGGCAGCCCGCAGCGCCGAATACGGGCCTCGCGGTTGCAATTTCAGCACTGGTAGCGCATGTTTTTAAACATTCGGATCAGGTTCCAGGCGGAACACTGACGCCGCAAGACGCGTGTGTCCAAAGAGAGTGATCGCGCGACGAAATGGAACTCTGGTCTGATGGTGGAGCGCGCCGCGCGCCCCCTGGCTGATAGGAGTGTAAGATGCGACCAGACGCGAGAGACAAAATCGCCGATCCCGGGGGCAGCTATTCCGCGCCATCCCAGGTTCTGGAGGACAAGGCACTGACGGTCGAGGACAAGATCAGGGTATTGAACGCCTTTGTTCTTGATGCCAAGCTGATGTCGACAGTCACGTCGGACCAAGCAGATAACCAGGGTGCCGCCCGGCTGTTGCAGGCGGCGACCAAAGCGCTTGAAACCCTGCAAGACGGCCCTAAAGCCGCAGCCGATGACGGTCGGGGCCGGGTATCGTTTCGTCGGATTCTGGTGGCGCTGAATACGGACGATCCGCTGGTGGACCGGGTTCTGGAGACCGCGCGGGAAATGGCGGGGCAGTTTGAGGCCAGTATCCGGTTCCTGACCGTTGTGCCCCCGGCGGTTTCGAACATTCCGAATGTGGCCTATGGCCCGGCCGGCGCGGCGGCCCTGTTGCCGGATCCCCTTGAGCAGTCCAGCGCGCAGTTGGTCGAGCACCACCGCAAGAATGCCGACCGGCTGCTGGCCAACTTTGCACCGTTGGGCGACGGACGACATGCGATACGGCGTGGGATATGTGATGATGAGATCGTGCGCTATGCCGCCGAATGGCCAGCGGACCTGTTGATCATGGGGTCGCACAAACACGGCTGGCTGTCAGGGTTGTTTCGCGACAGTACAACACAGGCTGTGATCAACCGAATCGGTTGCGCGGTGTTGCTGGTATCCGAAGCCGGTTGAGGTGTCGCATCGTGTCTGCCGGCCGGGCGGCGCGTCTGCCGTTGCATATGCGGAACCGATCCGTTCGCGCCGCGTCAAGGCGTTTGCGCCTGTGATGCCGTCGCCAGTGGCGACCACAGTTTCCGTATATCCGTTGCGCCAGCCTAATCATGCGGTTTTTGCCGGTTGGCGTTGACATAAATCAAGTCACTCAGATGCATGATTGATTAGGCACGGGCGTACGCATTCCCGTGAGGTGACTTTTCTTGCCGACCGCAAACCGGATACAGCCAGTCCGACCCGCCGCTGCAACGCGGCGGCGGATGTGCGGTTTGGTTTGCATTCTTGCACTTCTGATGCAGATCCTGTTGCCGATGGGGGCCCGCGCGGCAGGCGGTACCTGGATCGAGATTTGCGGCGAAGCCGGGGCCGAGCGGGTACGTGTAATAGTGCCGGGCAACGCCCCTGCGCCTGTTACGCCCGGGTGTGCCGACTGTGGACCCTGCGTGCTGTGCGCCACGATCACGGGTGCTTTGGTGCCGGAGTCGGTCATGGTTCGTTTGATGCCACAGGCGATCATTGCCAGTTTCAGCACCGTACCGGATGAAATCGTTGCACTAGATGCCCGGTTCAGGCCGACCAATCGCGGTCCGCCTGCCACAAACGCAGTTTATGAAAAGATGGACTTTTGCCCATGGTTATGACCGGTTACCAGCGCGAAAGGGCAAGGCCATGACACGCGCTCTCGCTTTCCTGCTGGCATTTGTCGTCATATTCGGCGCTGGCGTTGCCAAAGCCGAAACCCTCGCCAACTTTCTGCCCGATCTGGAGCCCGCCGCCTTTGCCGAGGGCGCGGACGGGTTCGGAGCCATCCGCCAGGATGTACCGGTGGCACCGGTCCTGCGCGGCAGCGAGACGGTCGCCTGGGCCTTTCTGACCTCTGACTTTGTTGGCACCACCGGCTATTCCGGCAAACCGATCCACGTGGTGGCGGCCATCGACGCCGACGCCGTGCTGACCGGGGTCGAGTTGGTCAAACATTCCGAGCCGATCGTTCTGATCGGCATTCCCAACAGCAAGATCCTGAAATTGACCGAAGGCTATCGGGGCATGGACCTGGTGGCCGAGGCTGAGTCGGGCGGCGACTCGCACGATCTGGACATCATTTCCGGCGCGACGGTGACCATCATGGTGATCGACGACAGTCTGGTGCGCGCCGGGATCAAGGTGGCGCGGGCACTGAACCTGGGCGGTTTGGCCCGGGCGGCCAGCGATACCCCGCGCCGTGAGATCGACCTGACCCAGACCGCACCGCGCGATTGGGCCACGCTGACCGGGGATGGATCCGTGCGGCGCCTGACGCTGGATGTGGGGCAAATCAACGCCGCCTTTCAGGCCACGGGTGACAAACGCGCTATCGCCCGTCCGGAAAAGGGCGACCCCGAGGACACCTATATCGACATGCACGCCGCGCTGGTCAGCGTTCCGGCGATCGGTCTCAGCCTGCTGGGAGCCGAGGAATACGCCAACCTGACCGATTGGCTGGAGCCGGGCGAAGCAGCGGTGCTGTTGCTGGGGCGGGGCAAGTATTCCTTCAAGGGGTCGGGCTATGTGCGCGGCGGGTTGTTTGACCGTATCCAGCTGATTCAGGGCGACGATGCGGTGCGCTGGACCGACAAGCAGCACAAGCGCCTGCGTGTACTGGCTACCCCGGATGCGCCCAGCTTTACTGAATTGGACATCTATAAGATTCCTGTCGACAGCGGTTTTGTCGCCACCGAACCTTTTCGCATCCAGTTGCTGGCGCAGCGGGCCGTAGGGGCGGTGGACAAGACATTTCTGACCTTCGATCTGGGCTATGCGCTGCCTGACTCCTATATGTTGCCTGTCGCCGCCCCGGCATCGGTGGCCGTTCAGGATGATGCGGACGAGGCTGCGGCCAAGACCGCCTTGTGGCAGCGTATCTGGCGTGACCGTGTCGTCGAGATCGGCGTGCTGTCGGCGATGCTGATGGTGCTGACGGGCGTGTTCTTCTTTCAGTTCCAGGTCACCGCCAATGCGCGCGTTTTCTACTGGTTCCGCATGGGTTTTCTGACCATGACGCTGTTCTTCATCGGCTGGTATGCCAATGCGCAGCTGTCGGTGGTGAACCTGATGGCGCTGGCCGGCAGCCTGCGGTCGGGTTTCACCTGGGATGCCTTCCTGATGGATCCGCTGGTGTTCATCCAGTGGTTTGCAATCGCTGCGGCGTTGCTGTTCTGGGGGCGCGGGGCCTATTGCGGCTGGCTGTGCCCGTTCGGTGCGTTGCAGGAATTGACCAACCAAGTCGCCCGCGCGCTGAAGATCCCGCAATGGGAGCTGCCCTGGGGGCTGCATGAACGTCTGTGGCCGATAAAATACATGATCTTCCTGGGCCTGTTCGGTGTTTCGTTGGTCTCGATCCCGCAAGCCGAACACCTGGCCGAGGTTGAACCTTTCAAGACCGCCATCATTCTGAAGTTCATGCGCGACTGGCCTTTCGTGGTCTTCGCCCTGCTGCTGTTGCTGGCCGGGCTGTTCGTGGAACGGTTCTATTGCCGTTATATGTGCCCGCTGGGCGCAGCGCTGGCGATACCGGCACGGGTGCGCATGTTCGACTGGTTGCGGCGCTACAAGGAGTGCGGCAGCCCGTGTCAGACCTGTGCCAATGAATGCCCGGTTCAGGCGATCCACCCAACCGGCGAAATCAACCCGAACGAATGCGTCAACTGCCTGCATTGCCAGGTGCTGTACCAGTCCGAGGCGAAATGCCCGGTGGTGATCCGGCAACTGAAACGCCGCGCCGCGGTGGGCAAGGTCAGCGACGATATTCTGAACAAGGGCAAACCGAACAAGAGCCAGCCGCCAAAGCTGGCCAAAACCTGAAATTCAAAAGGAGATACATCATGTCCAATGCTTTCAAGAAACTAGCCATGACCCGGCGCGGTATGCTGGGGGCCACGGCCACCGGCGCGGTGCTGGCCGGATCGGGGATCGGCGGCAGCCTGCTGAACAGCAAGGGCAGTGCCGCCCACGCATCCGGCAAAATCAATCTGGAACCGGGTGAGCTGGACGAATACTATGGTTTCTGGTCGTCGGGTCAGACCGGTGAATTGCGCATCCTGGGTTTCCCGTCCATGCGCGAACTGATGCGGGTGCCGGTGTTTAACCGCTGCTCGGCCACCGGCTGGGGGCAGACCAATGAATCTCTCAAGATCCTGACCGAGGGCCTGCTGCCCGAGACGAAGGAGTTCCTGGCCACCCAGGGCAAGGTCACATACGACAATGGCGACCTGCACCACCCGCATATGTCCTTTACTGACGGCACTTATGACGGGCGCTATCTGTTCATGAACGACAAGGCCAACACCCGTGTGGCCCGCGTGCGCTGTGACGTGATGAAATGCGACAAGATCATCGAGATCCCCAACGCCCATGACATCCACGGCATGCGGCCGCAGAAATATCCCCGCACAGGCTATGTCTTTGCCAATGGCGAACACGAGGCACCGCTGGTCAACGACGGCAAGATTCTGGACGATCCGAGCCAGTATGTGAACATCTTTACCGCGATTGACGGCGACGAGATGAAAGTCGCCTGGCAGGTGATCGTGTCCGGCAACCTGGACAACACCGACTGCGATTATCAGGGTAAATACGCCTTCTCGACTTCGTATAACTCGGAAATGGGCATGAACCTGGCCGAGATGACCGAGAACGAAATGGACCACGTGGTCGTCTTTAACATCAAGGCGATCGAGGCGGCCGTGGCCGCGGGCGATTATCAGGAGCTGAATGGGGTTGCGGTCGTGGACGGGCGCAAGGAGGCGAACAGTCAGTTCACCCGCTATATCCCGATCCCCAACAGCCCGCATGGCTGTAATGCCGCGCCTGACATGAAGCACATCATGATCAACGGCAAGCTGTCGCCGACTGTGTCGGTGATTGACGTGGAAAAGGTCGATGCGCTGTTTGACGGGGCCGATCCGCGATCCTGCATCGTGGCTGAACCGCAGCTGGGTCTCGGGCCGCTTCACACCGCCTTTGACGGCAAGGGCAACGCATTCACCACGCTGTTTCTGGACAGCCAGATTGTCAAATGGAACATCGACAAGGCCATCCGTGCCTATGCCGGTGAAGAGGTCGATCCGATCGAACAGAAGGTCGATGTCCATTACCAGCCGGGCCACAACTCGACCTCGATGGGCGAAACCAAAGAGGCGGACGGTAAGTGGCTGATCTCGATGAACAAGTTCTCCAAGGACCGGTTCCTGAACGTGGGTCCGCTGAAGCCCGAGAACGAGCAGATCATCGATCTGTCCGAAGACGAGCTGCGCGTGGTGCATGATGGCCCCACTTTTGCCGAACCGCATGACAGTATCATCGTGCGCGCCGATATCGTGAACCCGGTCGATGTCTGGGATCGCAACGACCCGATGTGGGAAGAGGCCCGGAAACAGGCCGAAGCAGATGGCGTCGATCTGGATTGGGGGCATGAGGAGCTCATCCGCGACGGCAACAAGGTCCGGGTCTATATGTCCTCGGTGGCACCGGAATTCTCGATGGAGAAATTCACCGTCAAGCAGGGCGACGAGGTCACCATCTATGTCACCAACATGGATGATATCGACGATGTGACCCACGGTTTCTGTCTGGCCAACTACGGCATCGCGATGGAAGTCGGACCCCAGGCCACAGCCTCGGTCACCTTCAAGGCCGAACGCCCAGGCGTGCATTGGTTCTATTGCCAATGGTTCTGTCATGCTCTGCACATGGAGATGCGCGGCCGGATGTTTGTCGAACCCCGGGCGGCCTGACCGATGCGACGGCCCCTGACCCTTGTGCTGGTTCTGATCGCATCGCCCCTCTGGGCGGTCGATTGGGACGTGCCATTGCGGGATGGGGCCATCGCCGAAACGCTGGACCTGGCCGCGCCGGGCGACACTCTGCGCCTGCGGCCCGGTACCTATGTCGAAAAGACCCTGCTGGACAAATCCGTCACTCTGGATGGCGGCGGCGTCGCCACTTTGGACGGGGGCGGGCAGGGCAGCGTTGTCACCATAACCGCGCCAAATGCGGTGGTGCAGGGGCTGACCATCGTCGGTTCGGGGTCGGATCACGAGAGCATCGATTCGGGCGTACAGCTGCTCAAGGGTGCCACCGGTGCCGTGGTCCGTGACAATCACCTGATCGGCAATCTTTATGGGGTGGATATCCATGGTGCGCACGATGCGTTGGTGATCGACAACCGCATAGATGGACGTCAGGATCGTCGCATGAATGATCGTGGCAACGGCATCTATGTCTGGAACGCGCCCGGTGCGCAGGTGACAGGCAACGATGTGCGTTGGGGACGGGACGGTATCTTTGTCAACTCGTCCAAGCGTAACCTGTTTTCCGACAACCGCTTTCGCGACCTGCGGTTTGCGGTGCATTACATGTACGTCAACAATTCCGAAGTCTCTGGCAATATCTCGATCGGCAACGATCTGGGCTATGCGGTGATGTTCTCCAAACGCGTTCGGGTGACCGGCAACCTGTCCGTGAATGACCGTGAACACGGCATCATGCTGAACTATACCAACTCCTCCGAGATCACCGGCAACAGTGTGCAAAACGGAGAAAACCGCTGTGCCTTCCTTTATAATTCGAACAAGAACACCTTTTCAGGCAACCGGTTTCAGGGCTGCGAAATCGGCATTCACTTTACTGCAGGGTCCGCCGACAACCAGATCACCGGCAACGCGTTCATCGCCAACCGAACCCAGGTGAAATACGTCAGCACCCGCTGGGACGAATGGTCGATGGACGGTGTAGGCAACCACTGGAGCGATTTTGCCGCCTATGACGTGGATGGCAATGGCATCGCCGATACGGCCTATCGTCCCAACGACGTGATGGACCAAGTCTTGTGGACGCAACCTGCGGCCAAGTTGCTGCTGGGTTCGCCTGCGGTCCAGTTGGTGCGGTGGTCCCAGGCGGCTTTTCCTGCGCTGTTGCCCGGCGGAGTGATGGACAGCTTTCCGCTGATGCAGCCCGCCCCGGTTTCGGTGCCGGAATTTGGAGGCGATCTCGATGGGTGAAATCGTACTCAACATTGAAAACGCGGGGAAGTCCCGCGCCGCTCTGCAGGTGTTGGACGGTGTCAGCCTGAACGCCGCCACCGGTCAGCGCATCGCGCTTTTGGGGCATAACGGTGCCGGGAAATCGACGCTGATGAAGGCGGTTCTGGGCCTGACACCGTTGTCAGCGGGCCGCATCTCGGTGGCCGGGTCGGCCCCGGGCAGCGCGGCGGCACGTGCGGCCACCGCCTATTTGCCCGAGGCGGTTGCATTTCACAAATCGCTTACAGGGCGCGAACAGCTGACCCTGTTCGCCCGTCTGGCCGATTGTCCCGTGGCGCAGGTTGCCGGTTATCTTGACCGGGTCGGGCTGAGCGAAGCAGCGGACCGCCGAATTGGCACCTACTCCAAGGGCATGCGTCAACGGCTTGGGTTGGCTCAGGTGCTGCTGGGGCGTCCGAAGCTGGCGCTGCTGGACGAACCCACCAGTGGGCTGGACCCGATTTCGCGCCACGAACTCTATGCGATCATCGACGAAATGGCGGAACTTGGCACCGCGGTCTTGATCGCGAGTCACACCCTGACCGAAGTCGAAGCCCGTACCGACCGGATCGCTATCCTGCGTGCCGGACGGTTGGTGGCGGATGATACGCTCGAGAACCTGACGCTGCGCGCCGGGTTGCCGACGCGGCTGCGGATTCGCGCGAATGGGGATGCGGCAGGCCGGATCGTGGATGCGACAGGCGGCACCCGCGTCAATGGCATGTCCGTCGATCTGCTGTGCGCGCCCGAACGTAAGATGACCGAACTGCGCCGCCTGTCGGCCATGGGCGATGTGGTCGCCGACATAGAAATGCATCCGCCGCGGCTCGAAGATCTGTACCGCCACTATTCCACGGGAGAGAACCATTGATCCGTCGCATTCTGGCTGTCGCCATGATTGAGGCGACCATCACACGGCGCAACCGCTGGCTGTTGATGGCTACCGTCATCATGGTTCTGTTCGCCGTGGCCCTGACCCTGGCGGGCAGCGCGCCGACGGGAACGTTGGGGGTGAACATGCTGACGGTCTCGGTTGCTTCGATGACGACGCTGTCGGTCTATCTGGCCCCGCTTCTCGCGCTGATGATGGCGTTTGACTCGATCGCGGGCGAAGCGGAACGCGGCGGGCTGGGCCTGTTGCTGTCCTATCCCGTCAGCCGGGCCGAGATCCTGCTGGGCAAGTTCGTGGCCCATCTAAGTGCCTTGGCCTTTGCCATGATTGTCGGCTTTGGCGTTGCCGGTGGGTTGGCGGCGGTACAGGGCGGCGTCGACGCGGCCAGCCTTGTCGCGCTGGTGCGGCTGATCCTGACTTCGATCTTGCTGGGGGCGGCGTTTCTGGCGTTGGGATACATGCTGTCCGCTCTCGCGGGCAGTGCGACAGGCGCTGCCGGCCTGTCGGCGGGGCTGTGGATGGTATTTGTCGTGCTCTACGATCTGGGTCTGCTGGGGGCGGTGGTGTTCGATGCGGGGGGCTGGTTCACGCAAACCCTGTTCCCATGGGCATTGGCGGCCAATCCCGCCGATGCGTTCCGGCTGTGGAATGTGGCCGCTTCAGACGGGGTCGCGATGGCAACCGGCCTATCCGGAGCGGCCTCGGCTCTGCCCGACTGGGTGGCACCGACCTCGCTGCTGCTGTGGCCGGTTCTGGCGCTGCTGCTGGCGCGGTACTTTTTTGAGAGGCTCGAACCATGAAACGCGCGCTTCTGTTTCTTGCTCTGGTCGCATTGGCAGCCTGCCGTGAAGAGCTTGCCGAGGCACCGCCGCCGTCGCCAATGACCGACGAGGCGCTCAGTTTCTTTTGCCAGATGAATATTTCGGAACATGCGGGGCCAAAGGGGCAGATCCACCTAAAGGGAATGCCGGGACCGATCTTCTTTGCGCAGGTCCGCGATCTTGTGGCCTATCTCAAAAGTCCCGAACGTGACGCCGAGATAACGGCGATCTATGTCAGCGACATGGGGGCCGCGCAAAACTGGCGCGAGGTGGGGCACGAAAACTGGATCTCTGCCGAATCTGCGCATTTTGTTATAGATGCCGGTGTCGCCGGCGGCATGGGGGCACCGGAAATCGTACCCTTTGCCAATGCCGGCGCGGCACAGGATTTTGCCGCGCGCTATGGCGGCAGCATTGTGGCGCTGTCGGCGATACCGGACGCGGCGGCCCTGGCCCCGGTCGATCTTGATACCCCGTTGGAGGACCCGGCATGACACCCAACCTGAACCGACGCCGCTTTCTTGTGATTTCGGCTGCCGCGAGCTTTGCCGCAGCTACCCCGGCCTGGTCCACACAGACCTTACGGTGGAGTGGGCGCGCGCTGGGGGCGCAGACCTCCATGCAACTGACCGGTGTGACCCAGGCGCAGGCCCGCCCGATCTTTCGCGCCGTCGAGCATGAACTGGCACGGCTCGAACGGATCTTCAGCCTCTATCGTCCCGATTCGCAGTTGGTGCAGTTAAACCGTACAGGCACGTTGCGTGCGCCGGCGCCGGAAATGCTGGAACTGCTCAGCCTGTGCGACCGCCTGCACCGGGCTACGGATGGTGCGTTCGATCCCACGCTGCAACCAATCTGGGTGCTGCATGCCCAGGCCGCAGCATACGCCACACCGCCAACGGATCACCAGATGCAGTCCGCGCAGGGATTGATTGGCTGGGACCGGGTGCGGATAACTTCTGACCGGGTTCGACTGGAGCGCGCGGGAATGGCGCTGACCCTGAATGGCGTCGCGCAAGGGTATATCTCGGACAGGATTGCGGCGTTGTTGAAACGGCGCGGGCTGCGGGATGTGCTGATCGACATGGGCGAAATCGTTGCGATGGGTCAACGTCCGCAGGGCGGCGGCTGGAGCGCTGGAATTGCTCTGCCCGATGGCACCATCGTGAATCGCGTTTTGCTGCAGGACCGGGCGCTGTCGACATCGGCACCGGCGGGGACAGTGCTGAATGCCGAACAGGGTCTTGGACACATCCTTAATCCGCGCAGCCCACAAGCGGCATGCGTCAATCAACTGGTCGCGGTGTCCGCACAGCAGGCCGCAATTTCCGATGGCCTGTCTACAGCCGGGTGTCTACTTTCGCCGGTAAAACTGGCACAGGCTATTGGCAGTTTCCCACAGACCAAGCTAGAAACCGTAATATAAACAAAGGAGATCCTATCATGATCAAAGCCATTCTCAGCACAGCCACGTTGCTTGTGACCCTGTCTGCACCGGCCTTTGCCGACGGCGACGCCGATAAGGGCGAGAAAGTATTCAAGAAATGCAAAGCCTGTCACGCTGTGGGGCCGGATGCAAAGAACAAAGTCGGTCCGGAACTGAATGGAATCGTCGGGTCGCCAGCGATGCACAATCCTGACTTCAAATATTCCGATGCGATGAAAGAGGCCGCAGCGGGCGGTCTGGTCTGGGATGAAGCCTCGCTGACCGAGTTCCTGGCCAAGCCAAAAGACTTCATGAAGGGAACCAAGATGTCCTTTGCCGGGTTGCGCAAGGAATCTGACATCGAAAATGTGATCGCCTATCTGCAATCGTTCTGACCCAGAGACACATCATTCCGGTTTCGGGTCACCGGAATGGGCAAATGCCTAACCTCCCCGGCGGATGCGCCGTGGGAGGTTTCGGTTTTTGCGGTTCCATTCAGACGCGGACCCGGCCATGTTTGCACGTCAGCTCGACGAAGCAGCATGCAGTCTTGCGGTCTAGTTACAGAGCGTTCTGCACGTCCTGAGCGGTGCTAGAAATTGCATTTCCAGCCTTCTGAATATCGCGACCCGCACCCTTGGTGGTTTCGCAAGCGGACAGGGTCAGCAGGGCAAAGCCGATAACAAAGACTCTGATCATTGTTTCCTCCGGACTACGGTTGCGACGCAGAAGAACCAGCTTTCGGTTGAATGCGCAAGCCCCAGTTTACGGTGGCGCGGCAAAGGACAGCTAACCAAAAAGGCTGCGCCGCTACCGCTGCACAGCTCGTTCACGCGGTGACGGCAACCCGATGACGTCTCTTTGCCGTAGCAGGACCATAGCAAGCGGAAGCAGAAAGCCGACCCAGCATCCGACAACATACCACATCATGACAGCCCAGAACCCGAATCCCATCCAAACGCTTGTGGTTGCGAAGAAGAAGCCACCAAGCAGAGATGTGATCAGAATTGCCAGCATGCGCGGTTCGCTCCCAGTGTTTGGATCCAACCTATCGCGCATAAGATGAACAGGAGATTAACGGCGATGCCGGACACCGAAGCACTTTGGTCTCGGGCGGTTCATCACCAAAGCCGCACCGCCACGTAAGACCCATGGCGCAGGCCGCCCTGAGGGTCAGGCAGTCAGAAAGGCGCGCAGAGAGGCTTCGAACTCACGCGGTTTTTCCGCGTGCAGCCAGTGGCCGGCACCGGGCAGCTTGGCAAACCGCGCATGTGGAAACCGGGCGCGGATCGCGGGCCGGTGTTCTGGCAATACATAGTCCGAGTCTCCGCCGGACAGAAATAGCGCGGGGCCATCCCACTGCGCCTGGGTTTCGGGAAAGGACATGATCGATGGCATCTCGTTGGCCAGAACGTCAAGGTTCAGTCTCCAACGCTTGTTGGGAACATCCAGCGATTGCGTGAAAAAGCTCTGTAGCGCCTTTTCTACGCCCAACCCGGCCAGCTGCGCCTCGGCATCCGAGCGGCGCACAATGCGTCCTAGATCCACAGAGCGCATGGCGGTGATATAGGGCATTTGTGAATGGCTGTAAGGTACTGGGGCAATATCGGCCACCACCAGGCGCCGCACGGCATCCGGGTGACGCAGAGCCAGCATCATCGCGGTCTTGCCTCCCATCGAATGTCCCAGAACATCGGCCTGCCCACCGAAT
The DNA here is from genome assembly GCF_000473225.1 of Sedimentitalea nanhaiensis DSM 24252. Lineage (GTDB taxonomy): Bacteria > Pseudomonadota > Alphaproteobacteria > Rhodobacterales > Rhodobacteraceae > Sedimentitalea > Sedimentitalea nanhaiensis. The sequence goes on along the minus strand of NZ_KI421509.1, from coordinate 1,573,134 downwards.
TGTGCGATCACATCTGCCAGATCATCTGCCATTTCCGGATAGCCGTGGCTGTCCATCCAGGGGCTGTCACCGTGGTTGCGCAGATCGACGGCGATGACCTGGCGGGAATCGGACAGACGTTTGGCGATCACGCCCCAATTGCGTGCCGAGCCGTATAAGCCATGGGCAATCAGCAGAGAGGGCAGGTTCGTCGGTGCGCCGTGGATTATGTGGTTCAACATGCCCAGGTTGATAGCTTTGGAAACGACGGTGTACCAGCCCCATTGAGGCCGACGGCTGCAAGCGATACCAATGCCGCACAGGAGTCCCCAATGGCAGATGACCCAGACTTACAGGCGGAAATTGCACACAGCCTTGTGTTGCTGCGTGACAAATTGGGCATTCGTGCGACGGGTCTGCGCACGGCCATGCCCAAGGCGCGGCGTCAATTGCCGCGCAAGGTCAGAAAAAGTGCGCAGATTCTGGCCGATGCCGAACCGCTGCTGGAACATCCAAAGCTCCGGCAAACACTGGACCGTGCATCCCTGACCGCGGCTGCGGGGGTTCTGTCAGCTCACCTGAATGACATCGACGCGGCGGATCGGCGAAAGGGATGGTGGCTTGGCATGCTGGGCGGCCTGGCCTTTAACATGCTGGCCTTTGCCGCGTTGCTGATCGCTGTACTGGTCTGGCGCGGATATCTCTGAGGTCGGCCCGCCCGGTTTGGGCGGGCGTTCTGGAGTTGTGTCTGGGTGGCGCTCAGAGGTCGGGGTAGATCGGGAACCTGGCGCAGAGTGCGGTGACCTCGGCCTTGACGCGGGCTTCGGTCGCGGCGTTGCCGTCCTCGCCGTCGGCCGCGAGCCCGTCCACCACCTCGATGATCCAGTCCGCGATCTGGCGGAACTCGGCCTCGCCGAAACCGCGCGTGGTGCCCGCCGGGCTGCCCAGGCGGATGCCGCTGGTCACGGTCGGTTTCTCCGGATCAAACGGCACCCCGTTCTTGTTGCAGGTGATATGCGCCCGCCCCAGGGCCCGCTCGGTGGCATTGCCCTTGACCCCCTTGGGGCGCAGGTCGACCAGCACCACATGGGTGTCGGTGCCGTGGGTCACAGTGTCCAGACCGCCCTTGATCAACTGCTCGCTCAACGCCTGGGCATTGGTGATAACCTGTTGAATATACGTCTTGAACTCGGGCCGAAGCGCTTCTCCAAAGGCCACCGCCTTGGCCGCGATCACATGCATCAGCGGGCCGCCCTGGATGCCGGGAAAAATCGCCGAATTCACCTTTTTTGCGATTTGTTCATCATTGGTGAGGATCATGCCCCCACGAGGGCCGCGCAATGTCTTGTGTGTGGTCGTCGTGGCCACATGCGCGTGCGGGAACGGGCTGGGATGTTCGCCCGCCGCCACCAGACCGGCAAAATGCGCCATATCCACATGGAGGTACGCCCCGACCATATCCGCAATCGCCCGCATCCGGGCAAAATCGATCTGCCGCGGGATCGCACTGCCGCCGGCGATGATCAGCTTTGGCTGATGTTCGCGGGCCAGCGCCTCGACCTGGTCGTAATCCAGCATGTTGTCCTGCTGGCGCACGCCGTATTGCACGGCGTTGAACCATTTGCCCGACTGGTTGGGGGCCGCGCCGTGGGTCAGATGGCCGCCGGCATCGAGGCTCATGCCCAGGATGGTGTCGCCGGGCTGGATCAGCGCCTGCATCACGCCCTGGTTGGCCTGGCTGCCCGAGTTCGGCTGAACATTGGCAAAGTCGCAGCCAAACAACTGCCTGGCCCGCGCGATGGCCAGGTTTTCGGCGACATCGACGAATTCGCAGCCGCCATAATACCGCCGCCCGGGATAGCCCTCGGCGTATTTGTTGGTCATCACGCTGCCCTGCGCCGCCATCACCGCCGCGCTGACGATGTTCTCGGACGCGATCAGCTCGATCTCATCGCGCTGCCGGCCCAGCTCCGAACGGATCGACCCAAATATCTCGGGATCGCGCGACGAAAGCGGCTCGGTGAAAAATCCAGTGTCTTGGTGGGGGGCGTTCATGGGGGGCTCCGTTTTCTGGAAAGGGCATGTATTGGCGGATTTCCTATCGGAAACCCCGGCGCACGGGAAGATGGGAAAGCGACGAAACGGCCAAGCGCTGCGGCAAGGCTGGTCATGGGCGGAAAGGTGTGATTGTTTCGGAACCGAATGCGCAACACCGGAAACCCGCCCCCATGACATTACGAATCGCGTTCATGGCTAGCAGCGCACCGGTGGCACAGACTGCGCGGGCCGCTTTGATCGGGCGCTATGGCGACGTTTCCCCCGCAGGCGCTGACGTGATCGTGGCGCTGGGGGGTGACGGGTTCATGCTGAGAACGCTCCACGCGACACAGGAATTGGCCGCGCCGGTCTATGGTATGAATCGCGGAACGATCGGTTTTCTGATGAACGACTACAGCGAAACCGACCTGATGGATCGGCTGAAGGCGGCTGAGGAAGCTGTGATTAACCCGCTATCGATGCAAGCGGTGGATCAGTCCGGGCAACTGCACCGGGCGCTGGCGATCAATGAGGTGTCGCTGCTACGGGCCGGCCCGCAGGCGGCCAAGTTGAAGATCACCGTGGATGGGCGGGTGCGGTTGGCGGAACTGGTCTGTGATGGCGCGCTGTTGGCGACGCCGGCGGGGTTCAACAGCCTATAATTACTCGGCGCATGGGCCAATCCTTCCCATCGAGTCCGATGTTCTGGCGCTGACCGCAATCGCGGCATTCCGCCCGCGCCGTTGGCGCGGGGCACTGTTGCCCAAAACCGCCGAGGTTCGCTTTGACGTGCTCGAGGCGGACAAGAGACCGGTCATGGCGGATGCAGATTCGATCTCGATCATGGAGATCGACTGGGTTTCAATCCGCTCGGACCCGTCGATTCAGCACCGAATCATGTTTGATCCCGGACATGGGCTGGAAGAACGTCTGATTTCGGAGCAATTTACCTGATATTGCGCGGATTGATTCCGGCCGCAACGGAGGGCAGGTCCATTTTTTTGCCCCCACTGCACGAATTTTTCATCTTGTGTGAACAAGCTTACAGAGCGACGGAACCGCTCGTGCCAATATCTGGTCATTGATACAACGCAAGTTGGCAAAGATATTACGCACCGAGAGGGTAGTTTGGTAAAGAGTTCGCTGTTGAAGTCGGGCGCGGGGGAAACCCTGCGCCCGCATCTGCTTTGGCGGCCCCTCTAGTGGGCATGGCACCAGGCTCAGCCCATCTGCGACCACAATGCGTCGCACATCCGCCCAACCCGATGTTCGATCGCAACGCAGGCGTTGACGATCAGGTCTTCGCGCCAGCGTCGTCCGACGACCTGCACGTTGATCGGTTGTGGACCTTTGGGGAGCTTGGCCAGCCGGGTTGGCAGGCAGCCCGCGGGCAGGCCCATGAAATTCATCGCATATGAATAGAGCGCCGAGCCCAGAACTTCTTGCACACCTTCGGCACCCTGGGTGTCGCGATCAGGAGCAAAGAAGGGTTGCGGCAGAAATGGCGTCACAACCAGCGGATAGGTTTCCAGAAACAGCGACCACGTTCGGGCGTAGTGGGTGCGACGGGCCATGACCTGCAAAAGCTCATCGCCCTCAAAGGGGGGGAATTCTTGGAAGTAGGTATCGAAAATGGCGTTGATAGTGTCTGATCCATCCCGGCGCAGATCCGCGCCCATCAAGGCACGCACTTCGCCCATCAGGGCACGGTACCCATCCATACCAGCCTCGCGCAGCAGGGGCGGGTCGATTTCCTCAACAATGTAACCTGCATCGGCCAACGCGTCCCGTGCCGCATCCAGCGCCAGCGATACCTCGGGGTGAAGATCGTACCCAAAAGTCTGCTTGGTAAACCCGACCTTGATCGGGCCATCCAGCAAGGCTCCGCGATAGGGCAGGGGCACATGGAACGGATCGCGCGCATCGGCTGCCACCGCAGCGGGCATCGACAGGTGCAGATCGGCGGCGGAACGGGCGATCAGACCCTGCACCGACATCATTTGCGCCAGCATGCCGCGTTCGGTTGTCTGGCTGGGGTTCCACGCTGGTACGCGTCCAAGGCCGGGTTTGACCGTCACCGCCCCATTGGCGGCGGCAGGAAACCGCAGCGAGCCACCGATGTCGTTGCCATGTGCCAATGCGCCGATCCCCGCCATCACCGCCGCCCCGGCCCCTCCGGACGATCCGCCCGGTGAAATGTGATCTCCCCAAGGGTTGTGGGTGCGCCCGTAGAGCGGATTGTCGGTGTCGGCCCGAAACGAGTACTCGGGGGTGTTCGTGCGTCCGAACACGATGGCCCCGGCCCTTTTCAGGTTGGCCACGATGGGCGCATCCTCGGGCGCGATCAAATCCTTAAGGGCGGGCACGCCGTTTGATGTCGCATGGCCTTTTTGGTCGACATTGATCTTTACCGTCACCGGCACCCCGTGCAGCGGCCCGGTGGGGGCAATCAGCGTATCCTGCGCGGCCGCTTCCCGCAGGGCTTCGTCACCCAGATCCTCGACCACCGCGTTCAGCTTGGGGTTGATCGCGTGCATCCGCTCAAGCGCGGCCTCGGTTGCCTGCACCGCCGTCAGTTCTCGGGCGCGGATCCGGGTGTTAATCTCGGCGGCTGTCAGTTGCCAAATCGGTTGATCGGTCATCATGTCTCTCCCAGTTTGCTGGGCAGAGTAGTCCGCCAACGGACAGGCGCAAGCAAAACAACCCGTTCCGACACCAAGGAAATTTGTCGGCGGGGTCGAACTGCGCTAGACTTGTCACAGATTTCAGATTGTCATTGCGGACCGGAGGTTGTTTCATGGCCTACTACAAATCCATCAAGGACTATGCACCGGGCAGCGAGGTGCCAGGACAAAGCGGCTGGATCGCGCAAGGGTTGTTGCGCCTGCGGGCGGATCTGGCCGATCAGATCCGCAATCAACGTCGGGACAATTCCCTGATCGTTGGGTCGTGGAACATCCGGGCCTTCGATGGAGGCCGCAGCCGGCTGGACGAAAGCTATCACTATATTGCCGAGATCATCGACCACTTCGACATCTGTGCGGTTCAGGAAATCAAACCCGATCTGGGTCCGCTGAAGCGGTTGATGACGCTGTTGGGCGACAACTGGGACTACTTCGTGACCGATGTGACATCGGGAGATGCGGGCAATGACGAGCGTATGGCCTTTCTGTACAATCGCAACCGGGTGTTCTTTCGCAATCTGATCGGCGAAGTCGTACTGCCGCGCGAGGTGCTGATCGAGGGCGAGCAGATTGCCCGCTCGCCGTTCTTTGCGGCGTTCCAGTCCGGCTGGTTCAGGTTCACATTGTGCACCGCGCATATCCGGTTCGGCGACGATCACGGGTTGCGGGCACGCGAGATTTCGGTGCTGGCCAATACGTTGATGCAAAGGGCCAAATCCGAGGGCGAAGTCTATATTCTGCTGGGGGACATGAACATCGAGACCAGCGAGGATGCGATGATGGCCGCTCTCAAGGGAGCGGGGTTCGATGTTCCGGATTTTGGAGCGACCAACCTGGGAGGGGACCGCCTGTTCGATCAGATCGCCTTTTCCGGGCAAGGACAGCGCACCCGGCTGCTGCGCCGGGGCAAGTTCGATTGGCGCGGATCGGTGTACCGCCCCGGTGACATGGCCGCGTATGAACAGATCGCGAAGGATATTCGCGATAAGCCGGATACGGGCAAACCCTATTCGAACTGGTCCAGAACCTATCCGGGCTGGTGCACCCATGAAATGTCCGACCACCTGCCGATCTGGATCGAGATCGAGGTGGATTATTCCGATGAGTATCTGACCGGGATCGCCGACGGCGCTGGCCTTTAGACCAGCGCCGCGCTGTTATCTGGCGTATCCGATGGTTTGCAGCGCCTCGCGGATTTCATCCAGGATCGCGGGGTCGTCGATTGTCGCGGGCATTTTAAAGTCTTCTGCATCCGCGATCTTGACCATGGTGGCGCGCAGGATCTTGCCCGACCGGGTCTTGGGCAGGCGATCGACCACAACTGCATGTTTAAAGGCTGCTACGGGACCGATCCTGTCGCGCACCATCTTGACGACCTCGCCGACCACTTCGGCGTTGTCACGCCCGGCTCCGGTATTCAGGCACAAAAAACCCACCGGCATCTGTCCTTTCAGCTGATCGGTCACGCCGATCACGGCACATTCAGCCACGTCGGGATGGTTGGCCAGAACCTCTTCCATCGCACCGGTGGAAAGACGATGGCCGGCAACGTTGATCACATCATCGGTGCGCGCCATGATCCACAGATACCCGTCCTCGTCCTTCATCCCGGCATCGCCGGTTTCGTAATAGCCCGGGAAGTGATCGAGATAGGATTTGCGGAAACGGTCTTCGGCATTCCACAGATTTGGCAGAGTGCCCGGCGGCAGCGGCAGCTTGATTGCGATGGCGCCCAATTCGCCGGGGGCAACTTCGTGACCCGCCTCGTCCAGGATCTGAACGTCATAGCCGGGCATCGCAACGGTGGGAGACCCAACCTTGACCGGCAGCGGTTCGATGCCCACGGGATTGCCTGCGATGGTATAGCCGGTTTCGGTCTGCCACCAATGATCATACACCGGTTTTCCGGTCATCTTGCGGGTCCATTCGATCGTGTCCGGATCGGCACGCTCGCCTGCCAGATAGATCGCATTCAATCCACTCAGATCGTATTTCCGGATGAACTCGCCCTTTGGATCTTCGCGTTTCACGGCGCGAAAGGCTGTAGGTGCCGTAAAGAACGACTTGACCTTGTGTTCCGAAATCACCCGCCAGAACGTTCCCGCGTCGGGGGTGCCAACGGGCTTGCCCTCGAATACGACTGTGGTGTTTCCGTGAATCAGGGGGGCGTAGCAGATGTAGCTGTGGCCCACGACCCAGCCCACATCCGAGGCGGCCCAGAATACATCGCCAGGGTCGACGTTGTATATGTTCTTCATCGTCCAGTTCAGAGCGACCAGATGCCCGGCAGTATGGCGGATCACCCCCTTGGGTGCACCCGTTGTGCCCGAGGTGTACAGAATATAGGCCGGGTGGTCGCCTTGGACCGGTACACAGTCGGCCGGTTCGACGCCGTATTGGAAACCGTGCCAGTTCACGTCACGGCCCTCGATCAATTGGGCAACTTCCTGCTCGCGTTGAAAGATCACGCAGAAGTCGGGCTTGTGTTTGGCTTGATCGATAGCTCCGTCCAGCAGTGGTTTATAATGCACCACGCGACCCGGTTCCAATCCGCAGGAGGCGGCGATGATCGCCTTGGGTTTGCAATCGTCGATGCGCACCGCCAGCTCGTTGGCGGCAAATCCACCGAACACCACGGAATGGATCGCCCCCAGACGTGCGCAGGCCAGCATCGCCTCAAGCGCTTCGGGCACCATGGGCATATAGATGATGACCCGGTCGCCCTTTTCCACGCCTTTGGCACGCAACGCACCGGCCAGGTTGGCGACGCGGTTGCGCAACTCCACATACGAGATTTCGCGCTTGCTGTGCGTGATCGGGCTGTCATAAATGATGGCGGTCTGTTCGCCGCGTCCGGCTTCGACATGGCGGTCGACGGCGTTCCAGCAGGTGTTCACCATGCCATCGTCGAACCAGGTATAAAGGGGCGCGTTGTCTGCGTTCAGTGCCCGGCTTGGCGGTTCGATCCAGTCAATGCTTTTAGCGGCCTCCATCCAAAAGCCTTCCGGGTCCGACTTCCAGCTCTCATAAACCTCTGCATAGCTCATCGACATCTCTCCTCCAAGGGTGCTGACGATTTAAGAGTGGCATCCGGCCTCGGGCAAGACAGTTACCGGTATCAGTGGCACAACGACGCAAAAAATTTGCAGTTTCCGCAGATATGCCGCTGCAAATTTTGCAAACCAAAGCCCAATATGCGGATACTTTATGCCAAACGCCGGGTTTGCAAACTCTGGAAGCCCGGCGTCGCTCTTTTGGTTCAGCCGTAATGCGCCACCGGTGTCCCGGCAATCGCGGCCATGTTCAGCAGCCCACGTGCGGTAATCGAGGGCGACACGATATGAGCGTTGTTGCCCATGCCCATCAGGATCGGTCCGACCTCCAGCCCTCCGGCTTTCATCTTGAGGATGTTGCGCACGCCGCTGGCCGCGTCCGCATGGGCAAAGATCAGGGTATTGGCCGTGCCCTCCAGACGGGAATTGGGAAAAATACGTGCCCGCAGGTCCGGATCAAGGGCGGTGTCGATATTCATCTCGCCCTCATAGACAAAGTCGCGCGGCTCGCTGTCCAGAATTGCAAGTGCTGCGCGCAGGCGCCTGCCCGACCCTTCGGCCTGATTGCCGAATTGCGACTGGGCACACAGGGCGATCTTGGGCTCGATCCCAAAGCGGCGCACGTGACGCGCCGCTCCGATGACGATCTCGGCCAATTCACGGGCTTCGGGGCGCTGGTGGACGTGGGTGTCGGCAATGAACAGCGGGCCGTCTTCCAGGATCATGAGCGACAAGGCTCCATGCGGGTTGATCTCGGATGTGCCGAGGATCTGGCTTACATAGTTCAAATGCCAGCGGTATTCCCCGAACGTGCCGCAGATCATGCTGTCGGCCTCGCCGCGCTGAACGGCGACGGCGGCAATGGCCGTGGTGTTGGTGCGCATGATCGCCTTGGCGATATCCGGAGTGACGCCGCGCCGCTGCATCAGTGTATGATAAGTATTCCAATAGTCGTAGTAGCGCGGGTCGTTCTCTGGATTGACCAATTCAAAATCACGCAGTGGCCGGATGTCCAGGCCCATGCGCTCACAGCGCTGCTCGATCACCTCTGGGCGACCGATGATAATGGGTGTTTCGGTGGTCTCTTCCAGAATCGCCTGTGCTGCGCGCAGGACGCGTTCGTCCTCTCCCTCGGCGAAAATGATACGGCGGCTGGCGGCGCGCGCGGCTTCAAACACCGGGCGCATCAGCAGGGCGGATTTGAACACGCTCTGTTTCAGTCGCTCCTTATAGGCTTCCAAATCGTCGATCGGCCGCGTCGCGACGCCGCTGTCCATCGCCGCCTTGGCCACCGCCGCCGAGACCACCGCCACAAGGCGTGGGTCAAACGGTTTGGGAATCAGGTAGTCGGCCCCAAAGGTCATCTCTTCGCCGCGATAGGCTGCCGCCGCCTCGGCACTGGTGGTGGCGCGGGCCAGTTCGGCAATCCCTTCGATACAGGCCAGTTGCATCTCGTCGTTGATCTCGGTTGCACCAACGTCCAGGGCACCGCGAAAGATGAAGGGAAAGCACAGGACATTGTTGACCTGGTTCGGAAAATCGCTGCGCCCGGTTGCGATGATCGCATCGGGGGCGACCGCCCGGGCGTCGTCGGGCATGATCTCGGGGTTCGGGTTGGCCAGGGCGAAGATAATCGGGCGGATGCCCATTTTCCGCACCATTTCTGGCTTGAGAACATTGGCGCCGCTTAGGCCCAGGAACAGGTCGGCACCGTCGATCACCTCGTCCAGATTGCGCAACTCTGTGTCCTGCGCAAAGATCGCCTTTTGAGGGTTCATGTCCTCGGTCCGCCCCTTATAGACGAGGCCATGAACATCGCAGAGCCAGATATTCTCGCGTTTCACGCCCATCTTGACCAGCATGTTCAGGCAGGCGATTCCCGCAGCGCCGCCGCCGGTGCTGACGATCTTGATATCTTCGAATTTCTTGTTGGCGACAAGCACGGCGTTCTTTGCTGCCGCGCCGACTACGATGGCGGTGCCGTGCTGGTCGTCGTGAAACACCGGTATGTTCATCCGCTCGCGACAGATCTGTTCCACGATAAAGCAATCCGGCGCCTTGATGTCCTCGAGATTGATCGCGCCAAAGGTCGGTCCCAGCGCGCAGACGATCTCGGCCAGTTTTTCCGGGTCGGATTCGTCCACTTCGATGTCGAAACAGTCGATGTTGGCGAATTTCTTGAACAGTACCGCCTTGCCCTCCATCACCGGTTTGCTGGCCTGCGCGCCGATATTGCCCAGTCCCAGGACGGCTGTGCCATTGCTGACCACACCGACCAGATTGGCGGTGGTGGTATAGCGTGCGGCATTGGCCGGGTCGGCCTGAATTTCCAGACAGGCTTCGGCGACACCCGGGGAATAGGCGCGCGCCAGATCGCGACCGTTGGCCATCGGCTTGGTGGGGCGGATTTCCAGTTTTCCGGGTTTGGGGTGCTCGTGATAAAACAGAGCGGCCTGGCGCAGGCTTTGGTTGTCGGACATGCTTGGGAATCCTCCTGAAATTTGGTTTAACATTAAATTACCGCGTGACGCGGGGGCAACATCGAAAATGGCGAACGGTGTTTCAGTCCTTCGCTTGCAAATCTCATTGGTCCCCGCCAGTGTTTTGACAAAGAAACAGGGATACCCATGAGCGACATCCTAGCCGAATTGCGCCTCCACACCCAGGAATCGCGCGATGACATACCGTTTTTTACCCGCGCGCAAAGGATGGGTGTGGACATGATCTGTTCGGTCGACGATCCACAGGGTGCCATGCCTTCTGGGCATCGGTTGCGGATGAGAGCCGAAAACGGCGCGACCGAGGCGGCGGAACCCCTCTGGATCCTGCGCTCTGCGCACCTGCGCCGCCGTCGCGGCTTGCAAAGCCAGCGGATCGTGTATGGTTGGACCGGGGGCGCAAATGGACCCGTTACAGTTGCACGGGGCCTGAACATCGAACTGGAGACCGCATGACCCTGAAGGACGCCGCAATCGCTGCGCGCGAAAACGCCTACGCGCCGTATTCCAACTTCAAGGTCGGGGCTGCGGTGCGTGCCGCTTCGGGGGCGATCGAGGTCGGGTGCAATGTCGAAAACGTCGCCTATCCGGAAGGCACCTGCGCCGAAGCAGGGGCCATCGCGGCGATGGTGGCGGCGGGCGAGCGCGAACTGGTCGAGGTCTATGTGATTGCCGACAGTCCGATGCCGGTTTCGCCCTGTGGCGGCTGCCGTCAGAAACTTGCCGAATTTGGCAAGGGCGATGTCAAGGTTACGATGGGCACCACCGCAGGGGCAGAGCGGGTGATGACGCTGGCCGAATTGCTGCCGGGGGCTTTTAATGCCGATCACATGGGGGGGCGATAGGGCGATGGATGCTCGTGCGATCATCGCCAAGTTGCGACAGCACCAGGTGCCGCAGGTGGATGAATTGCGCTGGTTCGCACAGGGTCTGTCAGACGGCTCGGTCAGCGACGCGCAGGCCGGTGCTTTTGCCATGGCTGTGTGCATGGGCGGGTTGGGTGCGGCTGGTCGCGCGGGGCTGACCTTGGCGATGCGCGACAGCGGTGAGGTGTTGAACTGGAACTTGCCGGGGCCGGTGGTCGACAAGCATTCCACCGGCGGAGTCGGGGATTGCGTATCGCTTGTGCTGGCCCCGGCGCTGGCGGAATGCGGGGCCTATGTGCCGATGATCTCGGGCCGGGGGCTGGGCCATACCGGCGGTACATTGGACAAGCTCGAAGCGATACCAGGCGTGACGACCGCCGTATCGCGGGACCGGTTGGCCAGTATCGTGGCGGACAGCGGGTGTGCCATCGTCGGGGCAACGGCGCAGGTCGCGCCGGCCGACAAGCGGTTGTATGCGATCCGCGATGTGACCGCGACGGTGGAAAGTCTGGATCTAATCACCGCATCCATTCTGTCCAAGAAGCTGGCTGCCAGCCCGAATGCGCTGGTCCTGGACGTCAAGCTGGGAAGCGGAGCGTTCATGAAGTCGCCGAACGAGGCCCGCGCCCTTGCACACGCGCTTTGCGAGACGGCCAATGCCGCCGGTTGCAAGACCAGCGCGGTGATCAGCGACATGAACCAGCCCCTGGTCCCCGCCCTTGGCAATGCTCTTGAGATTGCCGAGGTGATGAAGGTGCTGACCGGCGCGACCGAGGGGCCGTTGATGCGGGTGTGTGCTGTCCTTGGGGGCGTGGTGCTGACCGATGCCGGGCTGTGCACGGACCCACAGATCGGGGCAGATCGGGTGATCGCGGCGATCCGTGACGGGCGGGCGCTGGACCGTTTCGGTCGGATGATCGCGGCACAGGGCGGCCCGCTTGGCTTTGTGCGGGATTGGGAGCGGTTTCTGCCCGAGTCCAACGTGATCCTTGAAGTGCCCGCGCCGACCAAGGGCCATGTCACCGAGATGGATGGCGAGGCCCTTGGTCTGGCAGTGGTGGGCCTGGGCGGCGGGCGGCAGGTGGAAGGCGACACGATCGATCCGTCGGTGGGTCTGTCGGGGCTCGTGCGGCTGGGCCAGCGGGTCGACCAAGGACAGCCGCTGGCCGTGATCCATGCCGGGCGCGAAGACGTCGCCCGCCGCGCCGAGGCAACGGTCCGCGCAGCGATCACGCTGGGAGCGAAACCCGGAACGCTGCCGGACCTTATTCACGAAAGGATCGGTTGATGGCGCGTGCATTTCTTGTGGTCATGGATTCCGTCGGCATTGGCGGGGCCCCGGATGCCGGGCGTTTCTATAACGGCACGGTGCCCGACACCGGGGCCAACACCATTGCCCATATCGCGCAGGCCTGCATGGCGGGTCGTGCCGAAGATGGGCGCAGTGGCCCGCTGAAGCTGCCCAATCTGGCGGCGCTGGGTCTTGGCGCGGCGGTGCGCCTGGCTTCTGGAGAGCCGGCACCAGGGCTGGGCGTCACGCCGACCGGGCAATGGGGGGCGGCCACCGAGATCTCATCGGGCAAGGACACGCCCACGGGCCATTGGGAGCTGGCCGGGGTGCCGGTTCCCTGGGACTGGCATTATTTTCCCGACACCATACCCACTTTTCCGGAAACGCTCAGCCGACAGGTGGCCGCAGCGGCCGGAACCGAAGGAATTCTCGGGAACTGCCACGCGCCAGGCACGGCTATCATCGAAAAACTGGGAACCGAGCACATGCGGTCGGGATGGCCGATTTGCTATACTTCCGCAGATTCCGTGTTCCAGATCGCTGCGCATGAAGAGAGTTTTGGACTGGATCGCCTGTTGGAGCTTTGCACACGGATTGCGCCGTCCCTGCATGCAATGAAGGTGGGCCGGGTGATTGCTCGGCCTTTTGTCGGCAATGCGCAAAGCGGCTTTGTCCGCACGCCCAACCGTCGCGATTTCGCGATTCTGCCGCCGGCACCGGTTCTGACCAACTGGGTGCAGGAAGCGGGGGGCGTCGTCCACGCCATCGGTAAAATCGGAGACATTTTTTCGATGCAGGGCGTCGACGATTTGCGCAAGGGCGACGATTCGCAATTGATGGTACACCTGTCTGACCTGGTTGACGAAGCTGTCGACCACAGTCTGACATTTGCCAATTTCGTGGAATTCGACAGCCGTTTTGGCCATCGTCGCGACATCGCAGGATATGCTGCCGCGCTGGAAGGGTTCGACGCGGCGCTTGGTCCGATCCTTGGCCGGTTGCGCAAGGGCGACATCATGATTCTGACGGCGGATCACGGCAACGACCCCAGTTGGACCGGCACCGACCACACCCGTGAACGGGTGCCGGTCTTGATCGCGGGGCGCGGCGCAGGATCGGTCGGGCATGTGGGATTTACCGATGTCGCCGCCAGTATCGCACACCATCTGGGGGTGCCGTCGCAAGGGCCGGGGCGCAGTTTTTTCTGAATTCGGGGGCCTTGAAGCGGGTTGCGGGGGCGCGATGGCTGCCCCAAAAGGGGTTAAACTCAGTTTGGGAGAGCCGATATGTCCGATTCCGTCACCGTTGTTGAGCATCCGCTGGTGCAGCACAAGCTGACCCTGATGCGGGAAAAGGGCACCTCGACTGCCGTGTTCCGCCAATTGTTGCGCGAGATTACCCAGTTGCTGGCATACGAGATCACTCGTGAAATGCCGATGACGAAAAAGCCCATCGAAACACCGCTGGAAGAAATGGACGCCCCCACGCTGGCGGGCAAGAAACTGGCGCTGGTATCCATCCTGCGGGCCGGAAACGGTATGCTGGACGGGGTGCTTGAACTGATCCCGTTGGCGCGGGTCGGGTTTGTCGGCCTCTATCGCGACGAAGAGACCCTGGAGCCGGTGCAATACTACTTCAAAGTGCCTGAATCGTTGGAAGACCGTCTGGTGATCGCGGTCGATCCTATGTTGGCGACCGGCAACTCGTCGGCTGCGGCTGTGGATCTTCTGAAACAGGCCGGTGCCACCAATATCCGGTTTCTCTGCCTGCTGGCCTCGCCCGAGGGCATCGCGCGCATGCAAGACGCACATCCCGATGTGCCGATCGTGACCGCAGCTATAGATCGGGGGCTGAACAGTAAGGGCTATATCATGCCCGGTCTGGGTGACGCAGGCGATCGGATGTTCGGAACCAAATAGAGTCGCACAAAATACAGGCGGTTTGTCTTGGCGGAACGTGCGATGCGTTATCGCGACCGAGATTTATTGACCGTTTGATAAAAAAATGCGTCACTGCCGGGATAAGTCACAGGGGGACACGACAATGAGATTCAAGGCGACACTTTCCAGACGGATGCTGATGGCAGGCGCGGTTGCGGCCGGGGTCGGGCTGTCGGCGGGCGCGGCCTGGGCCGAGGCGATCAAGGTGGCGGCGATCTATACCCTGCCGGTCGAACAGCAATGGATCAGCCGTATCCACAAAGCGCTGAATGCGGCGCAGGATCGGGGCGATATCGAATATGTGTTCTCGGAAAATGTCGCAAATACCGACTATGAACGCGTGATGCGCGAATATGCCGAACAGGGCGTCAACCTGATCATGGGTGAGGTGTTCGGGTTGGAACGCGCTGCGCGTAAGGTCGCGGCAGACTATCCCGAGACCGCTTTTCTGATGGGGTCGTCCTTTGGACCCGTCGCGCCTAATTTCTCGGTGTTTGACAACTGGATTCACGAACCCAGCTATCTGACCGGCATGGTTGCCGGGGCGGCCACCAAGAGCAATGTGATCGGCATGGTCGGCGGTTATGCCATCCCCGAGGTCAACCGGCTGATGAATGCGTTCATGGAGGGAGCGCGTGCGGTAAACCCGGATGTGACCTTTCTGGTGAACTTTATCGACAGCTGGTACGATCCGCCCAAGGCCAAGGAAAGCGCCTTTGCGATGATGGATGCGGGTGCGGACATCATGTATGCCGAACGCTTTGGCGTGGCGGATGCGGCGGTCGAACGCGGGGTCAAGGCGGTCGGCAACGTGATCGATACCTCGGCGGATTATCCGGACACCATCCTGACATCGGCGCTGTGGCATATGGAGCCGACCGTGGACAAGGCGATTGCCGAGGTCGCCGGAGGCACATTCGAGGCGGCGGATTACGGGCAGTACAGCTTCATGTCTTACGGCGGCGGATCGCTGGTTGTCGATGAAGCCCTCGTGCCTACCGAAGTGATCCAACAGGTCCAGGAAACCGAAACCGAAATTCTGAACGGCATGTTCCGGGTGAATGTGAACGATGCGCGCCCGGTTTCGGACAACTGAGCAAAAGGGGGGCCGGTGGCGACGCCGGCCCTGATTTTTTCATGACATCACCACGGGTTCTCTCGCTGAACGCGCTGTCCAAGCGGTTCGGCTCGGTTGTTGCCAACGACGCGGTCAGCCTCGATCTGCATCGCGGCGAGGTCCTGGCCCTGTTGGGCGAAAACGGCGCGGGCAAGACCACGCTGATGAATATGCTGTTCGGCCACTACATGCCTGACAGCGGCGGTATCGATGTCTATGAAAACGGCCAGCCGCAGCCCCTGACGCTGGGCCATCCGCAAGCGGCGTTGGCGGCTGGTATCGGCATGGTGCACCAACATTTCGCCCTGGCCGAGAACCTGACCGCGCTGGACAATATCTCGCTGGGGTCCGAGCCGCTGTTTGCATTGCGCCGCTCTCGGGATCGGGTGCGGGCCAAGGTACAGGGGATCATGGACCGCAGCGGGTTGAACGCGCCACTGAATGTGCCGGTGGGGCATCTGTCGGTTGGAGAGCGCCAGCGGGTCGAGATATTGAAAGCGCTCTATCACGACGCGCGTATTCTGGTGCTGGACGAACCCACCGCCGTGTTGACCCCGCAAGAGGCGGACGCGCTGTTTGACAATATCGGGGCAATGACACGTGACGGGCTGTCGGTGATTTTCATCAGCCATAAACTGCGCGAGGTGTTGGCCTTTTCCCATCGCATCGCGGTGCTGCGCCACGGGGTCAAGGTCGGCGAAATGGTGACCGCAGACGCCGATGAACGGGCGATTGCCCGGATGATGGTGGGCGCGGATACGCCGGTTACCGCCCGCGAGCCGATGCGGCCCGGCGCGCCGGTTTTGACGTTGGCCGATGTGACGGTGACCGCGCGGTCGGCTCGCGACAGCCTGCAAAATGCCAACCTGACGGTCCACGCGCACGAGGTGCTGGGTATTGCCGGGGTTTCCGGCAACGGACAATCGGCGTTGGCGGGCGTGATCTCGGGCCTGTTGCGTCCGACCGGTGGCAGCATCAGCGTCGATGGGCGGACCATTGCGCATCCCGACCCGCTGGCGATGATCGGTGCGGGGGTCGGGCGTATTCCCGAAGACCGCCACCACGACGGCATCGTCGGATCGATGTCGGTTGCCGAAAACATGGTGATCGAGCGTCTGGACGACCCGCAGGTGCAGCGCCACGGACTGTTGAACCGCGATGCGATTGCCCAAAACGGGCAGGCCCTGTCTCAGTCCTATGACGTGCGCGGTCCTGGCATCGAGTCGCCGGCGCGGCTGTTGTCGGGGGGCAATATCCAGAAACTGATCCTGGCGCGGGTGTTCGAGCAATCGCCGCGCCTGATCCTCGCCAATCAGCCGACACGGGGTCTGGACATGGGGGCGGCGGCCGAAGTCGGCCGGCGGCTGCTTGCGGCACGTGCCCGCGGCGCTGGCGTATTGCTGATTTCCGAGGATCTTGACGAGATCCTTGGCCTGGCCGACCGTATCGTGGTGATACACGACGGCAAACTGGTCGAAGTGGCAACGCGCGACCGCGAAGAGATCGGCCTGAAAATGGCAGGAGAACCCGCATGATCCGCATCGAGCCCCGCAATGCCCCAACGCGCCTGCTGACGCTGGGGGTGCCGGTCCTGTCTGCTCTGGTTGCGCTGGCGCTGGCGGCGGTGCCATTGGCCTTTGCGGGCGCGGATGTCGCGGCCGCCTATGGCGAGATGGTCAACGGTGTGTTTGGTTCGGTCTTTGCCTTTTCCGAGATGCTGACCCGCGCCACACCGCTGATTTTCACCGGTCTGGCCGCAGCCTTGGCCTTTCGTGCGCGCCTCTGGAATATCGGGGCCGAGGGGCAGCTGTATCTGGGCGCGATGGCGGCCGTTGCCATCGGTGCGGGGGCGGTGGATGCGCCGGGCATCGTTCTGGTGCCGCTGATCGTGGTGCTGGGCGCGGCGGCGGGGGCCGCGGGCATGGCCGTGCCGACCCTGCTGAAGACCCGGTTTGGCGCGGATGAAGTGGTGACCACACTGTTGCTGAACTTTGTCATCCTGATCTTTGTACAAATGATGCTGGAAGGCGCGTTGAAAGATCCCATGGGGCTGGGCTGGCCGCAATCGGCGCCAATCCTGGATCAGGGGATGCTGCCAACGCTGATCGAGCGGATGCGGGTGCATTCGGGGTTGGTCATCGCGCTGATAGCGGCTGGCGTGGCGCAATTCATGCTGGCGCGCTCGGTCTGGGGGTTCCGGTTGCGGGCCGTGGGCGAGAACGCCGCCGCCGCCCGTCACGCCGGTATTCGGGTCAACCGCACCCTGTTCAGTGTCGCCGTGGTGTCCGGTGGGCTGGCCGGGCTGGCCGGTGTCAGCGAGGTTGCCGGGCTCAAGGGTTATTTGACCGCAGACCTGTCGCCGGGATTCGGCTATACCGGTATCGTGGTGGCGATGCTGGCCGGGTTGTCGCCAGCGGGCGTGGTGATCGCGGCGCTGTTCATCGCCTCGGTGTTTGTCGGGGCCGACAGCATGAGCCGGGCCATCGGTGTGTCGAGCTATCTGGCCGATCTGGTGGTGTCGATGTCGCTGCTTTGCGTGTTGATAGGCGGCTTCTTCGCCCGGTTCAAGCTCGTGCGCAGCGGACGGGTGGCGGCATGATGGATGTTCTGCAAATCCTGCTCAGCGAGTCCTTTTGGGCGGCGTCCCTGCGCATTGCAACGCCGTTGATCTTTGGAGTGCTCGGCGCGTTGTTGTGTGAGAAATCAGGCGTTTTGAATCTGGGGATCGAAGGCATTTTTGTCGCCGGTGCGATGGCAGGCTGGATGGCGGTCTGGCTGGGGGCCGGGCTGTGGGGCGGAGTGCTGGTCGCCGCCGGGGCAGGGGCGTTTTTTGGTCTGATCCACGCCATCCTGACCGTGCCGCTGGGGCTATCGCAGCATGTCTCGGGATTGGGCGTGACGCTGTTTGCCACCTCGGTCAGCTATTTCATCTATCGCACTGCGCTGCCCAATGTCACCTCGCCACCCCGGATCGAGCCGTTTCGTCCGCTGGACATACCGGTGTTGTCCGATTTGCCGTTTCTGGGACCGGTGCTGTTTCAGCAGACCGCGCTGACGTTGCTGGCGCTGATCCTGGTGGCATTGGTTTGGTATATGCTGAACCGTACGGCTTTGGGGGTGGCGATACAGGCCGTGGGTGACAATCCGGACAGCGTCGATGCGCAGGGGCTGTCGGTCTATGGTTTGCGGATCGGCGCGGTGATGGCAGGGTCGGCGCTAATGGCGCTGGGGGGGGCGTTCCTGACCATGTCGGCCTTTGATGCGTTCTTTTTCGGCATGGTCAACGGGCGCGGCTGGATCTGTATCGCGCTGGTGATTTTTGCCAGCTGGCGACCGGGCAAGGCGCTGCTGGGGGCGCTGCTGTTCGGCGCGTTCGACGCCTTGCAGGTGCGCCTGCAGACCGAAGTTGGTGCGCTGGTGCCCGGGCAGGTGTTCCTGATGGCACCCTATATCTTGTCCATTATCGCCCTGGTGATCGCCGCGCGCAAAGCGGACTATCCCCGCGCCCTGTTGACGCCATGGTTCAAGGGCCAACGCTGAAGGATATGCCATGTTCGATCTGATCGTCAAAAACGCCACCCTGCCGGACGGGCGCGGGGGCATCGACATCG
This sequence comes from Sedimentitalea nanhaiensis DSM 24252, assembly GCF_000473225.1. Lineage (GTDB taxonomy): Bacteria > Pseudomonadota > Alphaproteobacteria > Rhodobacterales > Rhodobacteraceae > Sedimentitalea > Sedimentitalea nanhaiensis. The sequence continues at coordinate 1,554,058 of NZ_KI421509.1, read as the reverse complement.
CCTGTGCCGATGGGCTGATCCGTGCTGTCGAGCCGGGCATTACTGCCAAGGGGTTCGAGGTGATCGATGCCGCCGGGCAACTGGTTTCACCGCCCTTTGTCGATCCGCATTTTCATATGGATGCGACACTGTCACTTGGCTCACCCAGGATGAACGTATCCGGTACACTGCTCGAAGGCATCGCGCTCTGGGGCGAGTTGAAACCGATCCAGAGCGTCGAGGATATCGTCACCCGCGCCCTGCGCTATTGCGATCTGGCGGTGTCGATGGGGTTGGGCGCGATCCGAAGTCACGTGGATGTATGTGATGACGAACTGAAAGGAGTCGCCGCGCTGTTGGAGGTGCGCAAACAGGTCGCGCCGTATCTCGACCTGCAACTGGTCGCCTTTCCACAGGATGGCGTGTTGCGCGCCCCTACGGCGATGGAGAACCTGATCCGTGCATTGGACATGGGGGTCGATGTCGTCGGCGGCATTCCGCATTTCGAACGCACCATGGCCGATGGGGCCGATTCGGTGCGCCAATTGTGCCGGCTCGCGGCGGATCGCGGGCTGATGGTGGATATGCATTGCGACGAAAGCGACGACCCCCATAGCCGCCATATCGAGACGCTGGCCTGTGAAACCCAGCGTCTGGGCCTGACGGGACGGGTGGCGGGCTCGCATCTGACCTCGATGCACTCGATGGACAACTACTATGCGTCCAAATTGATTCCGCTGATGGTCGAGGCCGGTGTGCACGCGATTCCCAATCCTCTGATCAACATCATGCTGCAGGGGCGGCATGACACCTATCCCAAGCGGCGCGGCATGACCCGTGTGCGCGAATTGCGCGATTCCGGGATCACGGTTGGGTTCGGGTCGGATTGCGTGATGGACCCGTGGTATTCTCTGGGCCGGGCGGACATGCTGAACGTGGCGGCAATGGGGCTGCATGTGGGGCAGCTGAGCAGCCGCGTAGACATGAAATGGTGCTTCGACGCAGTGACAGTGAATTCGGCTGCGATCATGGGATTGGACGGCTATGGGCTGGCGCCGGGCTGTGCCGCGAATATGGTGCTGTTGCAGGCGCGTGATGCGATCGAGGCTATTCGCCTGCAGGCGACCCGTCTGGCGGTGATCCGCGCGGGCCGTGTGATCTCGCGCACCGCGCCGCAGGTGGCCGAACTGACCCTGCCGGGTCGACCCGTTTTGGTGAACCCGGCGGATTATGCCCCGAAGGCGGGCTGAGCGCTCAGTCGTTTCTGGCTGCGGGAAATTCGACCGGGCCGCCGTATTTTTCCCAGGTTGAAAACCCCTCTTTCAGGTGGGCGGCCTCAAACCCCATGTCCTGTAGCGTTGCAACCGAAAGGGCCGACCGCCAGCCCGAAGCGCAGTGGAACACGAATTTTTTGTCCTGTCCAAAGACATCTTTGTAGTAGGGGCTTTTCGGATCGACCCAGAATTCCAGCATGCCCCGCGGGCAATGGACACTGCCGGGAATGTAACCCGACCGCTGACGTTCGCGTATGTCGCGGATATCCACGATCACGACATTCGGGTCCTTGACCATGGCGATGGCATCCGGGGTTTCGATTTCCTGAATGCGGCGACGTGCCTGCGCGACCATCTCGGCCGCTGATGTTTTCAGTTCCGGCATCTGTCAGACCTCATCGGTGGGTGCATCGGGGATGATGTGCATTGACGCCACTGAACAGGCAAATCAAGCTGGGATCAACCGGGCGGATGGCCCAAAACCCCCCAAAGGAATATGACAGTATGGCACAACCCATTGCACTGATAACCGGCGGCGCTCAGGGCATCGGGCTGGCCTGCGGCGAGGCTCTGGCCGAACAGGGGCATCGCGTGGTGCTGGCCGACATCAAGGCCGAGGCCGTACGGGAGGCGGCGCACTCTCTGGGGGTATGGGGCAGTTGGATTGCCTGTCGACATGGCGGGGCCGGAACAGGTCAATGCGCTGTTCGATACGATTGAGCGGGACCTGGGCCCGGTATCGGTTCTGGTCAACAACGCCGGCATCGCAATTTCCAGTGATTTCCTCGATTATAGCCTGGAGGATTTCCGCAAGGTGATCGACGTCAATCTGGTGTCGGTGTTTCAGGCCACGCAACGGGCGGCGAAAACCATGGTTGCCCAAGGGATACGCGGGGCGATCATCAATATGTCCTCAATCAATGCGGTGGTGGCGATCCCGAAGATTCCGGCCTATTGCGCGTCCAAAGGCGGGGTGATGCAATTGACCAAATCCGCGGCTCTCGCGCTGGCGCCGCATGGTATTCGGGTCAACGCGGTAGGCCCGGGGTCGATTGATACCGAGATGATGGCCGGGATCAATGCCAGTCCCGAGGCCATGGCAACCGCCCTGTCACGTACTCCGCTGCGTCGCGTTGGCACTGCGCGTGAAATCGGCGACACCGTGGCGTTTTTGGCTAGCGACAAGGCCAGCTATATCACCGGCGAGACGATTTATGTCGATGGCGGGCGGTTGGGGCTGAACTATACCTGCTGACCGTTGCCCCACTCAGCCGCTCGCCTTATGGGCGGCGGCCACGGCCCGCACCCCGGCCAGCCAGTCCAGCGTCCAGTGTTTGTCGCTTAAAAAATCGGGCCAGCTGGACAGTTTAACCGCCACCAGCCCCTGGTCCGGGTCGACAAATATGTGCTGCCCGAAAATCCCCAGGCTCAGATGTGCGGGGCGATCACGATTGGGGATCCAGAACTGATTGCGATATTGCCCGTTTGGAAAAGCAATGCGCCCGTGGTCGTCGAACAATCCGTGATTGCCCCCGCGAATATCGTTGATCCAGGCCAGCGGGACGATCTGTTGCCCGTCGCGCTGCCCGTCTTCCAGCAGCAACCGCCCGAACCGGGCAAGGTCACGCAGCACGGCATTGCATCCGCCATCAGCCAGCGCAAATCCGGCGCGATCCACGGTAAAGAAAGCATCCTGTTCGGCTCCCATCGGTGCCCACAGGAGGTCGGACACAAGATCGGGCAGGCGCTTGCCCGATGCGCGTTCCATGGCATAGCCCAGAACGTCGGTTTCGATCGAGCGATAGGAAAAGCGGTCGCCATGCACCGCCTCGGTTTGGGTCAATGACAGGATCAGATCCCAGGTACAGCCGGGCAGGGTGGCCGGGTCCATATGCGGGCTGGGCGGTTTCACGTTGGCGGCAATATCCAGCATCAAGACATTGGAATTGAACGCGCCATAGGTTTCATCGAACACGACGCCTGTGGTCATGTCCAGAACCTGCTGCAAGCTCGCGCCGTTCCAACCGGTGGCTGCAAGTTCCGGAACATAGGCGGCGATCGGTGCCGCCGGATCCAGCAGCCCGTCGCCGATCAGGACACCTGCTGCTGCGGCAACGATGCTTTTTGATACCGAAAAGGCGATATGCGGGCGGCGCGGTGTCATGCCGTTGCAATAGGTTTCGACGACGACCTGCCCGTCCAACCAGATCAGTGTGGCATCGGTATAGGTATCGTCCAGCATCCGCCCCCAGGTGGTTGCGCCCCCCTGATTGTCGCTGAATGCAACCGCGTCCACATCGCTGCCCGCGCCAGGCAAGTCCCAGACGGTTGGGCCGCGGGGAACATCGACGGTGGTGACAAGCTCGCGCATGTGCTGAAACGCCCAGCGATTCCAAGGTGGCGCGTCCCAGTCCTGCGGCGGGATACGCCACTCCGGAGGTACCGGGCTGCCCTGCATGATGGGGGGCGTCGGATCACAATTGCGATAGCTGCGGTTCATCTGCCCATCCTTGAATAGCGCGGGGGCGACGCGACGCGCCGCCCCTTTCGTGTCGTTTTCGAATCGCAGCCGCTATTTCAGCAATTCGGTCCAGATCGCGGTGTAATATTCCTGCGCCTTGGCCGAGCAGGTGGGCAGGAACTTGCCCGCTGCCTTGAACTCTTGCGGGATCAGAATTTCCGGCGCATCGCTCATGTCCTCGGGCATGAAAGGATCGGATCCGCTGATGCCATTGGCATAGCGCGCAAAGGCCGAAATCAGGGCGGCATTCTCGGGTTCCATGATGAAGTTCAGGAACTGATAGGCTTCGTCCACATTGGTCGCGTCCGACAGCAGTGCGACGGAATCCATCCACAGGGGAAAACCTTCCTTTGGATAGCCGAACTGAACCTTGTCGTTTTGCAGCCGGGCCCGGAACACGGCCCCGTTCCAATAGCTTGATGCCATCACGTCATTGGTGGCCAGCTTGGTGGTCATGCCATAGTCCATCGACTGCCATTTCGGCTTGGCCTCGAGCAGCTTGTCGCGCGCCTTTTTCAGCATTTCGGTGTCTTCGGTGCAGGCCTCGCCTCCGACATACATCAGCGCCAAAGACAACACATCGTTCATTTCCGGATGGACATTGACCTTGCCCACGAGTTCTTCGGGCGGATCAAGAAAGATCGCCGAGGTGTTGATGTCCCCTGAAAAGGCGTCGGAATTCACCGCCATGCCGACCGAACCCCATTGCCACGGCACGGTATAGTGACGGCCCGGATCCCATGGAACTTCCATCCATTCGGGCGCGATGTTTGCGTGGTTGGGCAGGCGGGACAGGTCCAATTCCTGAATCAGACCCTTGGTGACGTAGATCTGTACATAGTTGGCAGATGGCACCACCAGATCATAACCGCCTCCGCCGGCCTCGACCTTGGCAAGGGCGGTGTCGTTGGAATCGTAATCGGTGAGAGTCACCTTGATCCCGGTTTCGTCTTCGAATTTCTTTAGCAGTTCCGGGTTCGTGTAGTCGCCCCAGTTGAACAATTGCAGTTCGCCCTCGGCAAATGCAAAGGACGTGCTGGCCAACAGCAGGGCCGCTGTCGATAGTAGTCGTTTCATGGTCGTCTCCTTGTTGGGTCGTTTTTGGTTTCTTCTAGTCCTGTTTGCGCGTCAGTAGGAAGAACACCGTCAGCATGATCACAGTCAGCCCCAGCAGCAAGGTCGAGATGGCGTTGACCTCGACCGTGATGTTGCGGCGGATCTGACCCAGCATATAGGTGGGCAGGGTTTCCTGCCCGGCCGACTTGACGAACAGGCTGATCACGACGTCGTCCAGCGAGGTGATGAAAGCCAGCATCATGCCGGCAATGATGCCAGGCATCAAAAGCGGCAGGGTGACATGGCGAAACGTCTGCCAGGGTGTGGCGTACAGATCGGCCGCGGCGGTTTCCAGTGTCAGGTCCATGCCCTCTAGCCGGGCCCGGATCGGCAAATAGGCAAAGGGGATACAAAAGGCCGAATGCGCCGCGATCAGATAGCCCAGCCCCTGATATCCGGTCGCCACCTTGATCGACGCAAAGAAGATCAGCAAGGCAACAGCAGTGACGATTTCCGGTACCATGAGGGGTTGGTTGATCATGACATAAATCATGGTCTGTCCCGGTGAACGCTTGCGCCGCGTTGTTCCCAATGCGGCCATCGTGGCCAGCGTGGTCGAGATCAGCGCGGCCGATGACGCGATGATCAAGGAGCGGATAGTGGCGTCCCGGACCTGTTCGTTGCCCCAGGCCTTGGGGTACCATTGCAGGGAAAACCCTTCCCAGATCGCCACGGAAGGACCGGCGTTAAAGGAAAACAGCACCAACAACCCGATGGGCAGGTACAGCATCACAAAAACCATGATCGCGATGGTGTTAAAGCCGGGAAGGCGGGCAACCTGGAATGCGCGATCAGCCATTGTCGGTGCTCCGGTTCACGAAGCGTACATACAGGATCAGCATCGACGTCACGAAGATCAGCAGGATCACAGACAGCGCCGCCCCCAACGGCCAGTTGCGTCCCTGCCCAAACTGCAGATCGATGAAATTGCCAATCATCATATTACGCCCGCCACCAAGAATGCGTGGGGTCACATAGGCCCCCAGGGCCGGAATAAAGACCAGAATCGATCCGGCGATCAGCCCGGGTTTGACAATCGGCAGAACCACCCGGCGCAGCGCCTGCCAGCGGTTGGCATATAGATCATAGGCGGCTTCCAGAAGCCGCATGTCAAACCGGTCAATGGCGGCATAAAGCGGCAGAACCATCAAGGGCAGGTAGACATAGGTCATGCCCAGAAAGACGGCAAAATCGGAATAGATGATCTGGATTGGCGCGTCGATCACACCGATCCACAACAGAAAACTGTTCAGAACGCCTTCGTTGCGGATGATCTGGTTGATCGCAAAGGTGCGAATCAACAGGTTTGTCCAGAACGGAATGGTGATCAGAAACAACATGAAAAGACGCATTCGAGGGGTTCTGGTGGCGATGAACCATGCCGTCGGAAACCCCACCAGAACGGCAAAAACGGTCGTTGTCATGGCCAGCTTGACCGAGCGCCACAGAATGGTCAGATGGGCATCCGCCCAGGTCAATGTCCCGTCAAAGATGTCGCGTTGCAGGATGACGTTGAACCACGCCTTGGTCGAAAACTTCCAGACCACGTTGCCGTATTGGCCGGGCTCCAGAAACGAGTAGATCAGCATGATGAACAGCGGGCCGGTGGCCGCGACCGTCAGCAGAACCAAAGCCGGCGCGGTCAACAGCCAGGTCGAGCGTTCCGTCTTGGCGGCAGGCTTGGGTTTTACAGTCGCCACGATCAGGCCCCGACGACTTGAACGGCACCGGGTTCGAACCGCAGCCCAACCGCCTGGCCGCGCATATAACCCACTTCGCCAGTGGGCAGGCTTTGCAGCCGCGCGACGATCTGGGTGCCATCCTTGAGCGCCAGATGGCAATGGGTGTCAGTGCCAAAATAGACCAGATCGGAAATTTCGGCGTGCAGGGCACCGTCCTGATCGACCGGGCAGAGGCGCACCTGTTCGGGGCGTACGGTCAGAGTGACGTCGCCTGTCCTGCCGTCCAACGGTACCGCGATCATATGGCCAGAGGAAATGCGCACCGCGTCACCCTGGGCGGTTCCGGTCAGGAAATTGGTTTCGCCGATAAAATCCGCAACAAACCGGTTCACGGGACGGTTATAGATTTCGCGCGGGGGGCCAACCTGCAGGATCTTGCCGGCGTTCATGACCGCAATCCGGTCGGACATGGTCAGCGCCTCTTCCTGATCGTGGGTGACAAAGATAAAGGTGATGCCGGTCTCGCCCTGAAGGCGTTTGAGTTCGATCTGCATTTCCTTGCGCAGCTTGTAGTCCAGCGCGCTAAGCGGCTCATCCAGCAGCAACACTTCGGGATGGGGCGCCAGGGCGCGGGCCAAAGCGACGCGTTGCTGTTGCCCGCCCGAAATTTCCGAGGTGCGGCGGTTCTTCAGCGCTTCCATTTGCACCAGTTTCAGCATCTCGTCCACGGTATCGCGGACCTCGGCCTTGGGCTTGCCCAGCATTTGCAGACCAAATGCGATGTTGGCCGCCACACTCATGTGTGGAAACAGGGCATAGTTCTGAAATACGGTGTTGATCGGCCGCTTGTTCGGAGGCAGACGGGAAATGTCGCGCCCGCCCAGCCGCAAACTGCCGCTGGTCGGTGGTTCAAACCCCGCGATCAGCCGCAACAGGGTGGTCTTTCCACAGCCAGAGGGGCCGAGCAGCGTAAAGAACTCGTTTTGTCGAATCGCGACCGACACATCGTCCAAAGCCGTTACGGGCGGTTCACCGCCAAAGATCTTGGAGACCCGATCAACATCGACGGCGATAGCTTCGGACCTGATGTCCGGTTGTGAATTGACGTTCATGTTTCCCGCGGCACTGGTAAAGCCATTCGGCCTGTTGTTTTTTTGAGCCTACAGGAGAATGGATGGACTCGGCAACAATGCTGTTTTGGGGCTGTATTCAAACCGGTAAGCGGGGAATGGGCGGCAAAATTTGTTAGCGTTACCATTCGGTTTGAAAACAGTGTGTGGAATGCGCAATCATCAGATTCAGAGTGCGGCGTTGCCGTTTTGCCGTGTTAAGAGCGAAACAATGTGAGACATGAAGCGAGGGACAGATGAGCCTGCATTCCACAATCGACATGGTTACGGACCGGATCATTGCCCGCAGCGCACCAACGCGCGGTTCTTATCTGGAGCGAATGCGTTTGGCACGGCAAAAGGGACCGGCGCGGGCGCATTTGTCATGCAGCGGGCAGGCCCATGCCTTTGCGGCGGCGGGGTCCGATCAGGATGCGCTGGCGCGGGGTACGTCTGGCAATCTGGGCATCGTCACCGCCTATAACGATATGCTGTCGGCCCATCAGCCGTTCGAGCGGTATCCCGATCTGATCCGCGCGGCCGTACGCGGGGCCGGTGGCACAGCCCAGGTCGCCGGTGGGGTCCCCGCGATGTGCGACGGGGTGACCCAGGGCGAGGCAGGCATGGAACTCAGCCTGTTTTCGCGCGACGTGATCGCGCTGGCGACCGGAGTGGCCATGTCGCACAACACTTTCGATGCGGCGGTGTTTCTGGGGGTGTGCGACAAGATCGTTCCGGGTCTGGTGATCGCGGCGCAAAGCTTTGGGCATCTGCCCATCGTGTTTTTACCCGCCGGACCGATGACCAGCGGGTTGCCCAATGACGAAAAGGCAAAGGTCCGGCAGAAATTTGCTGCCGGAGAAGTCGGACGCGATACGCTGATGGCGGCCGAAATGGCGGCTTATCACGGCCCGGGCACCTGCACGTTTTACGGCACCGCAAACACCAACCAGATGCTGATGGAATTCATGGGGCTGCACCTGCCGGGTGCCAGCTTTGTCACGCCCAACACAGAATTACGCGATGCGCTGACAATAGAAGGTGCGCGCCGGGCACTGGCACTGAGCGCCCTGGGCAACGATTATACACCGGTTAGCGAAATCCTGGACGAAAAGGCGTTTGTGAACGGAATCGTCGGGCTGAATGCGACCGGTGGGTCAACCAACCTGGTGATTCACCTGGTGGCCATGGCCCGGGCCGGGGGGATCGTTCTGGATTGGCAGGATTTTTCCGACCTGTCCGACGTTGTCCCGTTAATGGCGCGGGTCTATCCAAACGGGCTGGCGGATGTGAACCATTTCCATGCCGCCGGAGGGCTGGGCTATATGATCGGCGAGCTGCTCGCCGGTGGTATGTTGCACCCTGACACCCATACCGTCGCGGGGCAGGGGCTGGCGCATTATACGGCTGATCCCAAGCTGATCGATGGTCAGTTGTCCTGGCAGCCCGGATCCGGCAGCAGCCTGAATGACAAGATCCTGCGGCCCTTTGCCGATCCGTTCCAACCCACCGGCGGTCTGAAGCGTCTGACAGGCAGTCTGGGAACGGCGGTCATGAAGGTTTCGGCTGTGGCGCCCGAACATCAGATCGTCCAGGCACCGGTGCGGGTGTTTTCGGATCAGGATGCGGTCAAGGCAGCCTTCAAGGCGGGCGAATTTACCGACGATGTGATCGTCGTGGTGCGGTTTCAGGGCCCCAAGGCCAATGGCATGCCCGAGTTGCATAGCCTGACACCGCTGTTGTCCATTCTGCAGGGGCGTGGGCAAAAGGTGGCATTGGTCACCGACGGGCGCATGTCCGGGGCATCGGGCAAAGTGCCGGCCGCGATCCATGTCTGTCCGGAAGCGCTGGATGACGGCGCGATTGCACGCCTGCAGGATGGCGATATCCTGCGGGTTGACGCCAGGGCCGGGGTGCTGGATATCCTGACCAAAGGGGTGCTGGATCGTCCCGCCGTCAAGGCGGACCTGTCCGCAAACGAGGCCGGTATCGGTCGGGAACTTTTTGCCACCTTCCGCCGATCTGTGTGTTCGGCCGATGCCGGCGCGACAATATTTCAGGGATGAACTCATGACACCGCAAGAGGCAAGCCAGGCCACCCGCGACATCTGTGCCCGTGCCCCGATCGTTCCGGTGCTGGTGATCCACGATGCCGCCCACGCCCGCCCTTTGGCCGAGGCGCTGGTTGCGGGCGGATTACCCGCGCTTGAGGTGACATTGCGCACGCCCGCAGCGCTCGAAGCGATAAAAATCATGTCCCAGGTGCCGGGTGGCATCGTGGGGGCCGGGACGCTGATATCCCCGGAGGATGTACGCGCGGCGCGCAGGGCCGGTGCCCGGTTTGGCGTATCTCCCGGTGCCACCGACCGATTGTTGGCCGCCTGCGAGGCTGAGGGCCTGCCGACGCTGCCGGGGGCGGCCACTGCCAGCGAAGCGATGGTGTTGCTGGAACGTGGTTACGATATGTTGAAGTTCTTTCCCGCCGAAGCGTCGGGGGGCGCTCCCGCGCTCAAAGCCATCGGGGCACCGCTACCACAGATCACCTTTTGCCCCACCGGCGGGGTCACCCCGTCCAACGCACTGAGTTATCTCACTTTGTCCAACGTTCTGTGCGCGGGGGGCAGTTGGGTCGCGCCCGCAGACCTGATGGCCGCAGGAGACTGGGCGGGCATCGAAAGCCTGGCCCGCACCGCCAGCATGCTAGGACGTTAGACTGGCGGTGAGCCCAGCGGCACAGAAGGTAACCAGCGCATCCAACTGTATGTCCGGGCGTATGTCGGTTTCGCCCAAAGCCTGGATCCGCCAGGTCGAGGTCACCTGTGCAAGCATCGCTGATACAGAATAGACAAAGCCCGCCGCGATCGCAGCACGCGGCGCATTCGGGAACAGTGCGCCGATCTCGTCGATGAACCGGTTCGCCGTGGGATCAAAGACTTCTGCCGCTATCGGACGCCAGCGAAGGTCGGACGAGACAAGCGCCACCAACCTCGCATAGGCCAGCCATTGCGGGCCGCCAGCGGCGGCGCGGTCCAGATAGGGGCCAAAGAAGCATTCCAACACATCGCGCAGGATCACAGGCCCGGTCGCCTTGCGCCGGTTCAGCATCTCCAGTCGCAGCGCGGACAGTTCCGCCGCCCGGCGCTGGACAGTGCGGGCAAAAAGCTCTGCTTTGCCGCCGCCGTGATGGTGCACCAAGCCCACCTGTGTATTCGCTGCCGCAGCGATGTCGCGAATGGTGGCGCCGTCGAATCCCTTTTGTGCAAACACCCGTTCCGCAGCGTCCAGAATGCGGTCTCGTGACTGGATCGCACGTTTGGACGGGGCCCTTTGGCGTTGTTTTTCAATGTTAACTTCTTCACTCATTAAATCAGCTTGTCTTATTTTGAACGTTTGTTCAAGTTAGCGGGGAATCATGGAGACCCGCATGGCCGAAACACGCGAACAGTTCGCCCTGATCGGGGCCGGGCCTATGGGTCTGGCTGCGGCCAAAACCCTGACTGAACAGGGGATTGCCTTTCAGGGGTTCGAAGCGCATTCGGACGTGGGCGGGTTGTGGGACATCGAGAACCCGAAATCGACCATGTACGAAAGCGCGCATCTGATTTCGTCCAAACGAATGACCGAGTTCGCCGATTTCCCGATGCGCGACGCGGTGGCGGAATATCCGTCACACCGCGAGATGCGGCAATATTTCAGTGATTTTGCCGACCATTTCGATCTGCGGCGACATTTTCTGTTCGACGCCGAAGTGTTGCGAACCGAACCGCTGGGGGCGGATGGCGAGGGCTGGCGCGTTACCTGGCGCGATGCGCGGGGTGAGCACGAGGCGGTGTTTGCCGGGGTGATGATTGCCAATGGGACGCTGTCCGAACCCAACATTCCGCGCTTTTCCGGAGACTTCTCGGGCGAGCTGATCCATGCCTGCGACTATCGCCGCGCGCGCCAGTTCGACGGCAAACGTGTGCTGGTTGTGGGCGCGGGCAATTCCGGATGCGACATTGCGGTCGATGCCATCCATCATGGGGTCAGTTGCGATCTGTCAATGCGCCGGGGCTACTATTTTGTGCCCAAATACGTCTTTGGCAAACCCGCCGATTCAATTGGCGGTGCGATCAGGTTGCCAATGTGGCTCAAGCGGCGGATCGACAAGCTGATCCTGGGGTGGTTCGTGGGCAATCCGCAGAGATACGGCTTTCCGAAACCGGACTATCAACTTTACGAAAGCCACCCGGTGGTCAACTCGCTGGTGCTGTACCACGCCGGGCATGGCGATTTGCGGGTGCGCCCTGACATTGATCGGCTGGATGGAAATACAGTGCATTTCAAAGACGGAACCCAAGCCGACTATGACATGATCCTGGCGGCGACGGGTTATCGGCTGCATTATCCGTTCATCGACGATGCGCAATTGAACAGGCAGGGTAGCGCGCCGCACTTGTTCCTGAATGCCCTGCACCCCACGCGTGACGACCTGTTCGTGATGGGCATGATCGAGGCCAGCGGGCTGGGGTGGCAGGGGCGGCACGAGCAGGCCGAGATGGTGGCGCGCTATATCGCCGGTTTGCGGCAGGGGCGCAACGAAGCGCGTCTGCTGCAGGCGGAAAAAGCCGACGGGTTCAACCGGGTGACCGGGGGTATGAAATATCTCGATCTGGAACGCATGGCCTATTACGTAGACAAGACCGCCTATCGCGGCACCGTCAATGCCTGGATCAAGGTGCTGGGCGGTCAAGGTGCGTGATGGGAATCGATGACATCACCCTGAATTTCAGCCCCCAGACCCTGGCGCTGTTGAACGGGGTTCTTGCGGTGATGATGTTCTCGGTGGCGATTGATCTGACGCCAGCAGATTTCCGACGTGTTCTTGTGGCTCCCAAACCGCTGATCGTGGGATTGATCTCGCAATTCGTCATTCTGCCTGCGCTGACGTTTCTGCTGGTGCTGTCGACCGCGCCGCGCCCGTCTATCGCTTTGGGTCTGATCCTGGTGGCCGCCTGTCCGGGCGGCAACCTGTCGAACTATATGACCCATCGCGCCGGGGGCAATGCGGCGCTGTCGGTATCCATGACGGCATTTTCCACGGTGGGGGCCATTCTGATTACGCCGCTGAACATCGCCTTTTGGGGCAGCCTGTACGATCCGACCCATGCGATCCTGCACGATACCGCGATTGACCCGGTGTCGGTGGCGATCACCGTTGGCGGCATGCTGATCCTGCCGCTGATATCGGGTGTCTTGCTGAACGCCCGGCGTCCGGACCTGGCCGGGCGTATCCGCAAACCTCTGCAGCTGTTGTCGGTTGCGATTTTTATATCTTTCGTGATCCTGGCGCTGGCGGCAAACTGGACCTATTTCCTCCTGTACGCGGGCGCTGTCGCGGCGCTGGTTATCGCGCATAACGCACTGGCGTTTGCGGGCGGATTCGGTCTGGCCACGTTGACCGGGCTGTCCCCGTTCAACCGGCGCGCCATCACCATCGAAACAGGTATCCAGAATTCGGGTCTGGGCTTGGTGCTGATCTTCGGCTTCTTCGGGGGCTTGGGCGGTATGGCTGTGGTCGCCGCCACCTGGGGGATATGGCATGCGATTTCCGGGCTGGCACTGGCCGCAGTGATGAACCGGACCGTGGCCTCCCGATGAGCAGGATCCTGATCACCGGGGCGGCGGGCATGATTGGGCGCGCCATGCTGCGCCGCCTTGATGGGCACGAGGTGATTGCCACCGACCTGGCCGCGCCGCCGAACTTGCCGACAAGCATGCGATTCGAGCGCATGGATGTAACCGGACAGGATCCGGTGCGGCTGATCGGACGGATCCGCCCCGATGTGATCGTGCATCTGGCCTCGATCGTCACCCCGCCAAAGGGGATGCGTCCCGAAACCGCCTATGCCGTGGATGTGACCGGAACGCAGAACGTCCTGAACGCGGCCATTGCAAACGGGGTGCGGCGGCTCGTGGTAACGTCATCCGGTGCGGCCTATGGCTATCATGCCGATAACCCCATGCCGCTGCGCGAAAGCGATCCGTTGCGTGGGAATGCGGTCTTTCCCTATGCCCATCACAAGCGCCTGGTCGAAGAGATGCTTGAACAGGCCCGTATCGATGCGCCTCAACTGGAACAGGTGGTGCTGCGCGTGGGCACCGTCCTGGGCAAGGGCACCGAGAACCAGATTACGGCCCTGTTTCATAAGCCGCGTCTGTTGGGCATCACGGGCTGTGAGAGCCCGTTTGTCTTTATCTGGACCGAGGATCTGGCCCATATCCTGCGCCGCGCCGCCACCGATGGACCAGCGGGCATCTACAACGTCGCGGCTGACGGTGCGTTGGGAGTCAGCGATCTGGGGGCTGCGCTAGGCAAACCGGTGCTGCGGGTGCCGGCCTGGCTGCTGCGCGCCGTATTGGCGGTGGCCCGCCCGCTGCGGGTCAGCCGCTATGGGCCGGAACAGGTGCGATTTCTGCAATTCCGACCGGTGTTGGACAACCAGGCCCTGAAGGAGCGGTTCGGCTATGTCCCGATGAAAACCAGCGCCCAGGTTTTCGAATTGTGGCAACGCGAGGCGGGGCTGTGAAAACTGCGGTGATCACGGGGGGCGCGGGCGGTCTGGGGCGTGCGCTGGCGCAGGCCTTGCAGGAGCGTGGGTGGTGCACAGTCTTGCTGGATCTGGATGTAACCGGGTTGGCGGAGACAAATAACCAGCTACCGATTGATTGCGATCTGACCGACGGCGGCCAGCTGGATGCGGCGGTCGAGCAGATTGTCCGGTCCCGTCCCAGTATCGATCTGGTAATCTACAACGCCGGTGTCACCAGCGTTGCGGCGTTCCAGGACACATTTTATGCCACCATGCGCAAACTGTTCGAAGTCAACTATTTCTCGGCGACTGCCCTGACCCGTGCCCTGCTGCATCCGGTGCGCGCAGCGCGGGGCACGCATCTGGCCATCTCTTCCGTGGCCGGCTTTGCGCCGCTTTATCACCGCACGGCCTATGCGGCGTCAAAACATGCGTTGCAGGGTTTTTTTACGTCCCTGCGCTCGGAAGAAGCGCCTCACGGGGTGCGATGCGTGATTGCCGCGCCGTCCTTTGTTGCGACCAATATCGGTGCCGATCGATCCGCCAAGGGTGGGCTTGCCCGCCCCGGTTCGGCCGGTGACGCCATAGGCTCCATGAAACCCGGCGAGGCGGCGGCCCACATCCTTCGCGGTCTGGACCGTGGGGCGACGATGATTCCCGTGGGTCGGGTCGCATGGATGGCCTGGTGGATCAACCGACTGTCGCCCCGCCTGTATCGGCATCTGATGGAGCGCAATATCCGCAAGGCGTGAACCGATCCTGTCGACCCCGATCTGCGTCTCTGCTAATCGTGACGTGACATGCAGGCTGATTTTCAGAATACTGCCGCAAAACAACGGAACAGGGAGAGACACGATGAAATCACTTGGCTTTGGGCTGGTGCTGTCCGCGCTGGCAGGCCCGATGACCGCCGCAGAACTGGGTGCGGTGGATGAACCGATCAAGCTGGCGATCAATGAATGGACGGGCCAGCATGTCACCACCCATATCGCGGGCGAAATGCTGAAAGCCGCCGGATATCAAGTCGAATATGTCACTGCCGGCATGATGAACCAGTTTCAGGCCATCGGGGATGGTGACGTACATGCGACGCTGGAAATCTGGTCTTCCAACGTGTCGGATGAATATGCCAAGCAGGTCGAGGCTGGCGGTGTGGTCGAGATCGGAGATCTGGGGCTGGATGCGAAGGAAGGCATCGCCTACCCCGCACATGTGGCCGAGATTTGCCCAGGCCTGCCTGCCTGGGAGGCATTGATGGACTGCGCGCCGCAATTCGCGACTGCCGACACCATTCCCCTGGGGCGTCTGGTGGACTATCCGGCGGATTGGGGTACGCCGGGGGCGGACCGCATGATCGGTCTTGCACTGCCGTTCAAGGCTGTTCCGGCGGGGTCCGAAGGGGCGTTGATCACTGAGTTGCGCGCCGCCACCGAAAAGAAATCGCCACTGCTGATTACCTTCTGGCAGCCGCATTGGGCGATGTCCGCCTATGATGTGAAATTTGTCGATCTTCCTGTCGGCAACGAGGATTGCTTTACCGATCCGGCCTGGGGGCCGAACCCGGATGCGGTTAATGACTGCGATTTTGCACCGTCGCGGATCTTTAAGGCGGCCTGGTCGGGAACCGAGGAAAAGTGGCCCGCAGCCTTTGAAATCCTGTCCAACTATCAACTGAGCGTCGAGGACCAGCAACCGATGATGGGTGCGATTGATGTCGATGGCGGCTCGGTCGAAACGGTGGTGGCCGAATGGATGGCCGCGAACCAGGACAGTTGGCGCCCCGTCGTCGATGCCGCGCTGAACTGAGACGCACCGCGTGAGCAGCGACACAGCACCTGCCATCACCTGCCGCCACGTGTGGCAGGTGTTTGGGCCGGACTCAGAACCTGCGCTGGCCCAGGCACTGGCGCAATCGGGCGGCGATGCCGCTGCGGCGGCGGTGGCCTTGCGCGACAAGGGGCTGATCCCGGCGGTACAGGACGCGACATTCGAAGTCGCCGAGGGCGAGTTGTTTGTTATCATGGGCCTGTCAGGCTCGGGCAAATCCACTCTGGTGCGCTGTATTTCGCATCTTCTGGATCCGACCGGCGGCGAAATCCGCATCCACGGCGAGGATATTGTTACCGCCAGCAAGCAGCGGCTGATCGAGTTGCGGCGCAACAAACTGGGCATGGTGTTCCAGCATTTTGGCCTGTTTCCGCATATGACCGTGGCGCAGAACGTGGCCTATCCGCTGCGGGTTCAGGGCGTGAAACAGGCCGCGCGGCGGGCCAAGGCACAGACCGTGATAGATCTGGTCGGCCTGTCGGGGCGCGAAGACACCTATCCGCGCGAGCTGTCAGGCGGACAGCGCCAGCGTGTCGGCATCGCGCGCTCGCTGGTGGCCGATTGCGAGGTTTGGTTTCTGGACGAGCCGTTCTCGGCTCTGGACCCGCTGATCCGCCGCCAGTTGCAGGACGAGTTCCTGCAGATCCGTGCCAATCTGAACACCACCATCGTGTTCATAACCCATGACATCAACGAAGCCCTGAAACTGGCCGACCGGATCGCGATCATGCGCGATGGCAGGATCGTGCAGATCGGCACACCGACCGAAATCGTGCTGAATCCGGTGGATGACTATGTCCGCGAATTTGCCAAGGACGTCGCCAGGGGGCGCCATGCGCGGGTCGCCTCGGTCATGCACAGTGGCGATGGCGGCGGCCATGTTCGGGGGCCGGACGATCCTGGACTGCGCCGCAATATGACACTGGATGCGGCGCTGGCCAAATGCATGGATCTGTACGAGCCGGTTCCGGTCTGGGACGACTCAGGCATGTGTGTGGGCACCGTGCATCCCGCCGAACTGGCCGCTGCCCTGCAGGTGGACGAGGCATGACGACCGCCGCAGATCCGGTTTCGGCGGCGCGCGCAAGGCTGACCCCCGGCGCGCAGGCGGCGCTGGTGACGGTTCTGGTCGGGTGCGTCTGTCTGCTGCTGGGCCCCAATTTGCCGTGGCTGACCGCGTGGCCAGCCGCCTGGACGGCACCGGCCACGCAATGGGTCGGGGTTGGGGCCGAGTGGTTCCTGAACGCGATAAAGCCGGCGGCGCGCGGTTTCTCCGAGGTGCTGCGCTTTCCGATGGACTGGGCGAATTTTGTCCTGGGCGCGACGCCATGGCCGCTGCTTGTCGGTGGGGCCACGGCTTTGGGCTGGGCCATCGGCGGGGTGCGGATGGCGATGCTTGGATTTGCCGGGCTGAGTTTTGTTCTGGCGTCGGGCTATTGGGCGCAGAGCATGAACACGCTGGCCTTGGTGGCCGTGTCCGTGCCTCTGGCGTTGCTATTGGGCGGCGCAATTGGGATCCTGGCCAACGAATTCACCCGCATCCGTGGGGCGGTGCAGGCGATGCTGGACGTGATGCAGACGGTGCCGACCTTCGCCTATCTGACCCCGCTTCTGCTGTTGTTCGGCTTTGGTCCTGTGGTCGGGCTGATTGCCAGTGCCATTTATGCCGCCCCGCCGATGGCGCGCAACGTGATGCTGGGTCTGGAGCGGGTAGACGCCGAGATCAAGGAAGCCGCAGTCATGAGCGGTGGCACACGGCTGCAACAGCTGTTTCAAGTCGAAATTCCATCGGCGGCCTCGCAGATCATGGTCGGGGTCAATCAATGCCTTATGGCGGCACTGTCAATGGTGATCATCGCGGCGGTGATCGGCGGGTTTGACGATATTGGCTGGGAAGTGCTGTTGACCATGCGCAAGGCCCAGTTCGGTCAAAGCCTGCTGGCGGGTCTGGTCATCGTTGCCTTTGCCGTGATCATCGACCGGATGAGCGCGGCACTGGCGCTGGAGCGCCGCCGGTATGACCCGCGCGTGGCCTATTCTCTGATCGGGCTGGCCGTGGTCTTTACGGTCGTGTTCTGGAGCCACCTGCCGGACCCCGCCACTTTTACGCTTCTGGATCCGCTGGCCGCAGCCGTCGACCACGGTCTGGGCGCGTTTACCGCTGACAATGGCGCAAGGCTGGATGCGATCAAGAACGGCGCGATGTTTTACGGATTGCTGCCGCTGAAGATCGGGTTGGACGATGCGGTGCTGGACTTTACCTGGGGATTTCAGTGGACCGCCGCCATGAGCCTGGCGCTGTACGCGCTGGCCCTTGTCGCCGGTTTGCTGCTGGCCTTGCGCGAGCGCCTGACAGGCGGGCTGTTGTTGGTGATCGCGGTCGGGATGCTGGAGACCGGCATCGCAAATCTGCCCTGGCCTTTTGTACTGACTGCGACAGCGGCGCTGGCATGGGTCGCGCAGGGGCGTGGGTTTGCAGCGATCGCAACCGGGTTGCTGTTGACTATCCTGCTGTCGGGCCTGTTCGAGCGGGCGCTGCTGTCCCTGTATCTGTCCGGCGCGGCGGTGTTTGCATGTGCGCTTGTCGGTGGCTGCATCGGTCTGCTTTGTGCGGTCAGCCCGCTGGCGTGGCGGATCATGCGCCCGATTTGCGACATGTTGCAGACCATACCTCTTTTTGTGTTCCTGATCCCGGTCCTTATGTTTTTTCAGATCGGTGAGTTCAGTGCCTTTCTGGCGATCTGCCTCTATGCGGTGGTGCCGATGATCCGCTATACCCGCCACGGGTTGATCTCGACGCCTGGCGAAATGATCGAGGCCGCCACCGCATCGGGGGCAACCACCTGGCAGACGATGCGCGACGTTCGCGCGCCCTATGCGGCGCCAACCATTCTGCTCGGGCTGAACCAGACGATCCTGTATGCGTTCGCGATGCTGGTGATCGCGGCGTTGATCGGCACCACCGGGCTGGGCCAGTCGATCTATCTGGCGCTGGGGCAGGCCGATGTGGGGCTGGGCCTTTCCGCCGGGGCTTCCATGGCCGTTCTTGCATTGATTGCAGACCGGCTGGTGCAGGGCTTTGCCGAGGAACGCCGGCGCGCGCTTGGACTGTGATGCGACAACCTCTTGCCCAGCCAAGCGAAATCCGGCACCAATCCTGCGGGGGGCAAAAGGATCGGCGTCTCCGGGCAGCATGAAACAGGGAGCGGGCGCAATGGCGTTGGCCTATATCAGAACCCAGGCACGTGGGCAGACCGATTTGCTGTTGTCCGAACTGGCCGTGCATCTGACCCGGGCCGGTGTTCCGCTTGGCGGGGTGGTTCAGTCCAACACCCAATGCTCGGATTCCGAACTGTGCGACATGGATGTTCGGGTGCTGCCCGATGGGCCGGTGTTTCGGATATCGCAATCGCTGGGAGCAGGATCGCGCGGTTGTCGGCTGAACCCGGCGGCACTGGAACAGGCGGTGGCGCATGTTCTGTCGGCGCTTGATGGCACGGTCGGGAACCGGCCGGACCTGCTGATCATCAATAAATTCGGCAAGCATGAAGCAGCCGGTCGCGGATTCCGTCCCCTGATCGCCGAGGCGTTGATGCTGGATATCCCCGTCCTGACGGCGGTGAATCCAACCAACGAAGCGGATTTTCTGGCTTTTGCCGAAGGCATGGCCGAATGCCTTCCCACGCAGCTTACGTCGGTGCGGGATTGGGTTTCCGCCATTCTGGCATCGGCAACGGCACGCGTATGATGGGCCAGTGGCGGGCAATCTGAAATCGGGAGTGAGGGCAGAATGTCAGGGCAAGAGGCGCGGTTGGGCGTGGATATCGGCGGTACTTTTACCGACGTGGTTATCGAAATCGGATCGGCTCGGTTTTCGACCAAGGTTCTCACCACCTATTCAGCCCCCGAAGACGCAATCGTGCAGGGGCTGCATCAGGTCTGTGCCCAGGCCAGTATCGCGCCGCATCAGATCGGGCAGATCATTCACGGCACCACCCTGGCAACCAATGCGCTGATCGAACGGCGCGGGGCCAAGACGGCGCTGGTCACGACGCAGGGGTTTCGCGATGTGATCGAGATGCGCACAGAGTCCCGGTTCGAACAATACGATCTGAACCTGACGCTGCCTGACCCCCTGCTGCCGCGCAACCGGCGCTATGTGCTGCGCGAACGCATGGATGCGCAGGGGCAGGTGCTGATCCCGCTTGAGCGGGACGATATAATCGCATTGGCACAGGATCTGCGCGCCGCCGCCTATGAAAGTATCGCCATCGGGTTGCTGCATTCCTATGTCAATCCGGCACACGAACGGATGATCCGCGAGGTATTTGCCGCGCAACTGCCGGGGGTGATGATCTCGTTGTCCTCTGAGGTCAGTCCGCAGATGCGCGAATACGAACGGTTCAACACGACGATCGCCAACGCCTATATCAAGCCTTTGATGAAAAGCTATCTGGGGCGTCTGCAGGGACGTCTGCAGTCGGAGGGCGTCGATTGTTCGATCTTTCTGATGCATTCCGGCGGCGGCATCATCTCGCTGGACAGTGCGGCGGAATTTCCCGTGCGGTTGGTGGAATCGGGCCCCGCCGGGGGCGCGGTGTTTGCCGCCGATATCGCGGCGCGGCATGGGCTGGACAAGGTACTGTCCTTTGACATGGGTGGCACCACCGCAAAAATCTGCCTGATCAAGAACCAGACCCCCAAAACCAGCCGCGTGTTCGAGGTTGCCCGCAGCTATCGTTTCAAAAAGGGGTCAGGTATGCCGATCTCGATTCCGGTGATCGATATGGTCGAAATCGGGGCCGGGGGGGGATCTCTGGCGCATGTGGATGTGATGAACCAGATCCGCGTCGGCCCCGAAAGCGCCGGGTCCGAACCCGGCCCGGCCTGCTACGGGCGCGGCGGGGACCGTCCGGCGGTCACCGATGCAGATCTGGTCCTTGGTAAGCTGGACCCAGAGAACTTTGCCGGGGGCTCGATCCCTCTGTATTTAGACGCGGCAGAGGCCGCATTGCGTTCGGTTCTGGGCGACCGGCTGGAGATGGACGCGACCGAATCCGCCTGGGGCTTGGCCGAGGTGGTGGACGAGAACATGGCCAATGCCGCGCGGGTCCACGCGGTGGAAAACGGCGAGGATCTTTCCGAATATACGATGATCGCCTTTGGCGGTGCCGCCCCGTTGCACGCCGCGCGGCTGTGCGCAAAACTGGGCGTGGATCGCTGTCTGGTGCCGCAAGGGGCAGGCGTCGGATCGGCCATCGGATTTTTGCGTGCGCCCTTCAGTTTTGAGGCCAACCGGAGTGTGTTCATGAAACTGTCGGCCTTTGATGCTGTCGCCGTCGCGGCGTTGTTTTCCGAGATGGAACAAGAGGCCACGAGATTTGTGCGCAGCTGTGACGCCAGCGCCGAAATCCTGAGCGACCACAAGGTTTACATGCGCTATTCCGGGCAGGGCTGGGAAATTCCGGTGGCGCTGAGCGCCCAACAAGCCAGTGCACCGGATGCCGCGACGTTTCTGGCGCTGTTTCAGGCGGATTACATCAAACTGTTTGGCCGCTCTGTTCAGGGCATGGAGGTTGAGATCACCGTCTGGTCGGTCAATGCCTTTACCCGCCCGGATCCGGTTCCGCCCGCGGATCCGGTGGTTGCCGCTCCCCCCCCGGAGGCAGACGGAGAAAGGGCGCTGTTTGATCCGGCTGAGGGCAGAATTGCGCAGGCCCGAATTTACGAGCGCGCCGGGATCTGCCCCGGTATGCAGATCGCCGGCCCCGCCCTGATCACCGAGTCGGAAACCACCATCGTGCTCCCTGCCAGCCGCAGCGCACAGGCGCTGGGCGACGGCTGCATCGACATCCATAGCAAGGAGCCCCGACATGGCTGAGCTTTCCCGTGTCGCCTATCAGGTCATGTGGAATCGCCTGATTTCAGTGGTCGAGGAACAGGCGCAGGCCTTGGTGCGCACCGCCTTTTCCACCAGCGTGCGCGAGGCGGGCGATCTGTCGGCCGGTGTGTATGACGGGCAAGGTCGGATGCTGGCGCAGGCGGTCACCGGCACGCCGGGGCATGTGAATGCCATGGCCGACGCGGTCCCTCATTTCATTCGTCGCATTGGGTGCGACAATATCCACGAGGGCGATGTCTATATCACCAATGATCCGTGGGAGGGCACAGGCCACCTGCATGACATCACGGTTGTCACCCCCTCGTTTCATCAAGGGCGGCTTGTCGGTTTCTTTGCCTGCACCGCGCATATCGTCGACATTGGCGGCCGCGGGTTCGGGGCGGATGCGAACTCGGTCTACGAAGAGGGGCTGTACATCCCGATCATGAAACTGGCAGCGCGTGGCGAGGTCGATCAGACGCTGATCCGGATCATCCGGGGCAATGTGCGAGAACCGGACCAGTTGGTCGGTGACATCTATGCGCTGGTCACTTGCAATGACATCGGCCACCGCCGCCTGATCGACATGATGACCGAATTCGATCTGGCCGATCTGGATGGTATCGCCGACTTTATCCTGACCAATTCGCGCGAGGCGACACTGGAGCGTATTCGGGCGCTGCCCCGTGCTGGCGCATCGGGCGCGATGCAGATCGATGGCTATAGCCACCCGGTGGATCTGAAGGTGCATCTGAGTTTTGCCGGCGACCATGTCCTGTGCGATTTTGCCGGCACTTCGGGGGTGGATAAAAAGGGCATCAACGTGCCGCTGGTCTACACCAAGGCCTATGCCTGTTATGCGCTGAAATGCGCGATTGCTCCGGAAATTCCCAACAACGCTGCGTCCCTCGATCCTTTCCGTGTGGTCGCACCGGAAAGCAGTATCGTCAACGCGGTGCATCCCGCGCCGGTGGCGCTGCGTCACGTGATCGGTCACATGATCCCCGACACGATCTATGATGCGCTGGACAAGCTGTTGCCCGACACGGTGCCCGCCGAAGGGGCTGGTTGTCTGTGCAATTTCCAACTGTCTTTGCGGCCCCGCACCGATGCCCCCGCACCAGAGGACGCGGTGCGCGCCGAAGTCTTGACCTTCAATTCGGGCGGTTCGGGCGCACGGCCCAAGTTGGACGGGATGAATGCCACCGCCTTTCCATCCGGTGTCATGACCATGCCGGTCGAAGCCACAGAGCAGGTCGGCCCGGTGATCGTCTGGCGCAAGGAGTTGCGCCCGGACAGTGGTGGCGCGGGGGCATGCCGAGGCGGGTTGGGGCAATACATGGAAGTTGGAGCCCGCGAGGGCCACGAATTCGACCTGCAGGCCATGTTCGACCGTGTCGATCATCCTGCACGCGGTCGGCGCGGGGGCCGGTCAGGTGCGCCCACCACCATTGCCCAGGACGATGGCACCGCGATGAAAGGCAAGGGCAAGCAGTTTGTGCCCCATGGGCGGCGCGTCATGATGGGCTTTCCGGGCGGTGCCGGGTATGGCGCTCCCATGGACCGCAGGCCCGAACAGATCAAACGGGATCTGGCCCTGGGGTATATCGGCATCGCCTCGGCGCGAGCGGATTACGGGCTGGACGAGGCCGAAATTCAGGACGTGATGCAACGAGCCAAACTGGGAGATATTTTCTGATGAGCCGAGCGAGCATGCACCAGACCCCCGCCCGCGCCACCTATGATGTTGTCATCGTTGGCGGTGCGATGCTGGGGTCTTCGACAGCGTGGTTTCTGACCGAAAACCCGGATTTTGACGGCTCGGTCCTCGTCATCGAGCGTGATCCCTCTTATGGGATGTGTTCGACGGCGCATACCAACTCGTGCATTCGGCAGCAGTTCAGCAGCGCCTTGAACGTGCGGATTTCCCAGTTTGCCGCCGATTTCATCAAGAACTTCCGCGCGTATATGGGGGGCGACACGCGGGTGCCCGAACTGTCGATCCAGAGCTACGGCTATCTCTATCTGGCTGATTCTCCTGCCTTTGCCGAAGTTCTGCGCCAGAACCAAAAGGTGCAATTGGCCGAGGGTGTCGCGACACAGCTTCTGACGCCGGACGAGATCGCGCGCGACTATCCATTCTACCGGCTGGACGACATTGTTCTGGGCAGTATCAACCGCATTGACGAAGGGTATTGGGATGGCGGCACGGTGTTTGACTGGTTGCGGCGCAGCGCACGCGAGCGGGGCGTCGAATACATCAGCAACGAAGTCGTGGAGATGAGCCGCAATGCCGCTGGCGACCGGGTTGAAACGGTGACGCTGAAATCGGGCGAAAAAATTGCCTGCGGTCAGGTTGTCAACGCCTCGGGGCCACGCGCGACGCGGACAGCGGCGATGGCCGGGATCGAGATACCGGTCGAGCCGCGCAAGCGGTTCACATGGATCTTTTCGGCGGAACGCCCGCTGGACCGGGAATTGCCGTTGACCATTGACCCATCGGGTGTCCACATGCGTCAGGATGGGCCGACCACCTATATGGCCGGAGGGCATGCCGATCCTGATCCGGCTGTGGATTTCGACGATTTTACCATGGATCACGGGCTGTGGCAGGATCAGGTCTGGCCCACAATCGCCACTCGTATCCCGCAATTCGAGGCGATCAGGGTGGTGACCGAATGGGTCGGGCACTATGCCTATAACACGTTGGATCAGAATGCGATTGTCGGTCCGCATTCGCAGATCGAGAACTTTGTTTTTCTCAACGGCTTTTCAGGGCATGGGCTGCAGCAAGCGCCGGCGATGGGGCGCGGCACGGCAGAATACCTGACCTATGGCGAATTTCGCAGCCTCGATCTGTCACCCTTGGGATACGGGCGGATCGAGCGCGGCGAGCCCGTTGTGGAGAAAGCGGTGATCTGATCTGCGGCAGGCCGGGTATGCCTCGCCAGGCTTATCCTTTGGATTCCCGCTGAAAGGCGCGTTGCAATTGCGATAGCAGGGCCTGTTCCAGATCGCGATGATATCGGCGGTTTTTAACGAATTCGACGAGGCTATCCTGAGTGGGAAGACCCTGGCGCGCGAGAAGGGTTCGCAAGCGTTGCATCTCATTTAACTGGCCGACCCGCGAGGCGGCAAGGTAGCGCAACAGCAATTCAGGCTTGGATGTCGGCGTTGTCAGCGGCAGGGTGGCCGCAACAGCCGCAGCATCGTCCGATCCCATGGCGGCATGAAAGGCACGGGTCACAAAGAACGCGCTAGGGGGCGTTTGCTCCAGTGCGATGGCTTGATCAATCTGGGCCAAGCCTTGGTTCCACTGACCCACAAATTCTGCCCGCATCGATCCGATTAAGGCAAGGGCCATTGGATGGCGCGGGAACAATTCTAGCAGTTTTCGCCCATGTTTCGCGGCCTCTGACAGGTTTTGGCTCGGTCCCTGCACATCCAGCACGATGGCGGCTGTGAGTGTCGGGTTGCGCAGGGGGGCCAGTTGCAGCCCCTTGTCGATCGCGGCGCGCGCATCGGCCCAGCTATCGCGCCCGGGCCGCGGGTTCCGGCCAAACCTGACTTCGTCCATGTAGAGTATGCCCAGACCGGCCCAGGCTTCGCCGTATTTGGGGTATTGCGAAACAACGCGTTCCAGACACTCCCGCAGTTTCAGGTGTTCGGTATTGGTGGGCGCGTCAATATATTTGTAGATGCTAATGAAACAGATAAAGGCCTCGAGGCTCGTTTCGGAATGGCGGGCGTTCCGGGCAATGATCAGATCCGGTGAAATGCCGTTTTCGGAGCCAATGCTCTGGGCAATCCCACTGGTGATGCGATTCTGGGCTGACTGGATATCCGACACCGTGATGGCGACGGAATCCGACCAGCTCCAGACCAGATTCTGATCCGGCAGGGCCACCAGCTGCGCGTTCGACAAGAGTTGGCTTCCCTGCCACAATATGCTGCTTTTGAGGACATAGTCGGCCCCGAGTTCCTCGGGGTTCAGCGGCGAGACCACCGCGATCCAGGGATAGGCCGACAGATCCATGGAAAGCTCCGAGTACAACCCGAATGCGATCTCTTCGAGACTCGCGTGATCGCCGGCCTTTTCAAATGGCAGGACAGCGATGCGCAGCACGTCGTAAGGCATGCGTTCTTCGGCGTTTTGCGACAGCCAGGCCCGTGGGCTGGCCAATGTCCAGACCGCCACCAGTGCTGCCGTAACCCCGGCGGTCGCCGCGGCCCAAACCCATCTCGGCCTGCGGGTCGGTTTGCAGGGCCGCGCTGGCCGGGTGATCCTGGGCCGGTATGTCCCCTTTGGAATGTCGATCAACACCAGTTCCGGATCTGTATTTCCGGCAAAGAAAAGGTTCAGCGCATCGCGTAGCCGCCCGACCTCAGAGCGCACGATACTGTCGCTGGCCGGATCAAACGAGTCGTCGCGGCCAAACACGTCCAGGGCGATTGCAAAGGCCTTGATCTCTGCACCCTTGCCCGCGCACTCCTGCCCGACGAGATAGTCCAGAAGATGGGTGCGGCGTTTGCCCCGACCCAGTTTGCCAGAGGCCTTTATTGCGGCCATGGTCTTTTCGATCCGCGCTAGATGAGTCGGGTCGCAGATCTGTTGTTCATTTTCCGAATCGTTCGTCATGGATTGACTGGCTCATCTTTATTTGTTTTAAAAACAGTGCTTTAATTACGTTTATGCGGGGCACGTGCTATCAATGGCTGTGGATTGGGTGCAGTGTGCCACGATAAACTCCAGGAAAGAGATCATGCCAGATATGCCAAAGAAACCACCGCGAAGCGTTTCAGCACAAGAGGCTGCTGAAGAGGTGGTGGAAGAATTGTATCGTCTGGCCGAGATTATCAAGTCCCCTTCCGGGGACAACCTGAGCGGGCGCGAAGACGAAAAACACCTTGCAACGGAGCGTCTGGCCGAGTTGTTGGATATGGCCGGACCCGGATCTCTTCCAGAGGCGCAGACTGAGCATGAATGGGTTTTGGATGTTCTGCAGGATTTGGCGCAATATGCAGAGAGCCGGAATCTTGGCGATCTGAATCGTCTCCTGTTGGATGCACGGTTCGTTGCGGCCCAGATGCTTGAAGAAGGCTACGCCAACTAAGACCGGCGGCAAGCACGGAGCAGAATGACAAGAGCAACGCAGGCCCCCTGCCGGGAAAACAGCGGTCCGCATGGCATTCTGACGTTATTTCAATTGATCTGCCCGGGGCTTGGCGTCAACTTGCGCTGAACAAGAGGGGACATGGCATGGCAGAGCTGTGGGAACTGACGGCCGCCGAAATCGCGGCCGAAGTGCGCTGTGGTCAACTTTCGGTGGTCGAAATCACTCAGGCGCACCTGCAGCGGCTGGAGCAGGTCAACCCGCGCATCAATGCCGTCGTACAGGAGTTTCCGGACGAGGCGCTGGCATCGGCGCGCGATCTGGATCAGAGGATTGCCAAGGGCGAGACGCCGGGGCCTCTGTGCGGTGTGCCGATCACCATCAAGGTGAACGTCGATCAGAAGGGCCATGCAACCACAAACGGTTTGAAACAGCTTGCGGGTCTGGTGGCGGACCAAGACAATCCTGTTGTGGCCAACTTGCGTCGCGCCGGGGCGATCATCGTGGGGCGTACGAACACGCCAGCGTTTTCGCTGCGCTGGTTCACCAACAACGATCTGCACGGCCAGACGCTGAACCCGCGTGACGCGGCGCTTACACCGGGTGGATCCTCGGGCGGGGCGGCGGCGGCTGTGGCCAGTGGTATCTGCGCGGTGGGGCATGGCACGGATATTGCAGGGTCGGTGCGTTATCCTGCCTATGCCTGTGGCCTGCATGGGTTGCGCCCCAGCCTGGGGCGGGTCCCGGCCCATAACGCGACCGGCGCGGACCGGTTCATCGGCGCGCAGCTGATGGCCGTATCCGGCCCGATCACCCGATCAGTGGAAGATATCCGCTTGTCGCTTCTCGCGATGGCGGCCCCCGATCCGCGCGATCCGTGGTACACTCGGTCGCCGTTGGAGCAGGGCAATTTCGAACGGCGTGCGGCGCTGTGTATCGCACCAGAGGGCTTGGTGGTCGCCGACCAGGTTGCGGTGGCGCTGCGCGAGGCAGCAGAACGGCTGCGCGCGGCTGGCTGGACGGTTGAAGAGACCCCAACGCCTCCGCTGCGCAAAGCCGCCAGAATCAATGCCCAGCTATGGATGGCGGAAACACAGTTTTCGACCGTTCAGATGATCCGCAACGAAGGCGAGGCGGATTCGCAATTTGTCTATCGGCAGATGGCGCTGGATGCCGGAAACATCGATCTCGATGGTCTGATGCAGGCCACTCGAAGCCGGGCCACCTTGATTCGCGAGTGGGAGACGTTCTTGCGCCGATACCCGGTGGTCTTGTGCCCGGTTTCGGCAGAATTGCCTTTCCCGCAACAGCTGGACGTACGGTCCGAGGCGGATTTCCAACGGGTCTTTGAGGCACAGTTGATTCAGCGTGCGCTGCCGGCATTGGGATTGCCCGGATTGACGGTTGCAATGCAACCGGTGGGGGTGCAACTGATCGCCGGGCGCTTTCGAGAAGATATCCTGATTGCGGCCGGGGCGGCAATCGAGGCGGCAGGGCCCGTGGTGACGGTTTGCGATCCAGAGTGATCGGAGCGACCGGTATGGGCGGCGGCATGTTCACAAGGATCGCGATTTATCATGTCCCGGCTGGCGACCTGGGCGCATTTGGTGCGCGGTGGCTGGGGTGGGACATCGCGCAGGGGCACGTGAGCGCGCAGACCGGCGAACTTTATCCGGCACAGGCCGAAGTCACCGCCCGCCCGCGCCGGTATGGGCTGCACGCGACGATCAAACCCCCTTTCCGGCTTGCGGGCAGGGCCTCGTTTGCGGCGCTTTCACAGGCGATGGAGAAGCTCTGCGCGCAGCTTGAACCGGTCACGTTGTCGGGGTTGGAGATTGCGCGGATGGGACGATTTCTGGCGCTGCTTCCCAAGGGCGGTGTCGATGGGCTGAACGCCTTGGCCGCGCGGGTGGTGGTCGATCTGGACGAGTTTCGCGCACCACTCAGTGCAGCAGAACTGGACCGGCGGCGCAAGGGCCGGCTGAGCCCGTCCAAAGCCAGCAACCTGCTGCGTTGGGGCTATCCCCATGTCATGCAGGATTTTCGGTTCCACATCACCTTGACCGGGCCGCTGGACGATGAAACTGCAGGGCGGGTTTATACAAGCTTGCGGTCGCATCTGTCCGAGTTGGTGTCTGGCCCGTATCCGGTGGATAGCCTGTCCTTGGTAGGGGAAGACGACCAGGGCCATTTTCACGAAATCGAACGCTATCCGCTCGCCAGCGTGCCCTAGATTCCGGATGGGGCCTGGGTTTTCAGGTAAGCCATGAGGTGGTGGAATTTTTCGCCTTGAACGGCGACATGCTCGCGCAGGATACTGGCCGCGCGGTCAGCCTCACCGGATCTCAGGGCTGCCACGATGGCCAGGTGTTCTGCCATGGATTGCTGCAAACGTCCGCGCAGGCGCAGTTGGATCCGGCGATAGGGTTTCAGGCGATGTTGCAGCCGCTGCGCTTCGCGTGCCAGGAACCCATTGCCCGATTGCTGGTATATCAGGCGGTGAAACTGTTCGTTCTCTCGATAATAGCCATCGGTATCGTTCTCGGCGACAGAGAGCCGGGAGCGCCGGTTGACAGCGTCCAGTTCCTCCAGAGCTCCATCCGAGATGCGAATGGCAGCCAGTCGCCCGCAGACCGCCTCGATCTCGGCCATGGTTTCGAACATCTCGACCAGTTCGACAGGGCCGGGTTGACGCACAAAAACACCGCGCCGTGGAATTTGGGCCGCCAGTCCCGAGGCCACGAGCCGCTGCAGCGCCTCGCGTATCGGGGTGCGGGAAACGTCGAATTCCGTGGCCAGACGAATTTCGTCCAAACGATCACCGTCGCCGAACCGACCGGTAAAGATCAGCTCTTCCAATGCGTCGGCAATCTGGTCTGCGCGTCTGCTGTCCATGCGAAATCCTAGCGCGCGCCCGCTTTGTGTGCAATACGATGCTTCTTGTATACACGAATCTTGACTTTGGGGTCACCAGCGCAAACACTGCCGCCCACACGCCGGGGTTCAAAACGACCGGACGGAAAACGGGAGGATAAAATGACAAGAAATTTCCTGACAGCGACCGCTGCGGCGGCGCTTGTGGTTCTGGGAGGGGTGGCGAGCGCAACCGAATTGCGACTGTCGCACCAATGGTCCAACAACGATGTGCGTCACCAGGTGGCACAGATTGTGGCGGATGAGGTGGCTGCCGCCGACGTCGATCTCGAGATCAAGATCTTTGGCAGCAAATCGCTGTTCAAGCCGCGTGAACAATACAAACCATTATCGCGGGGCCAGTTGGACATGACTGTGTTTCCGCTGTCCTATGCCGGGGGGCAGCAGCCCGCGTTCAATCTGACTCTGATGCCGGGGCTGGTCAAAAACCACGATCACGCCGCGCGTCTGAGCGACTCGCCCTTTATGGAGGCGATCGAGGCCAAGATGGCCGAGGATGACGTCATGGTGCTGGTGCATGGCTATCTGGCGGGCGGATTCGCCGGCAAGGACAAATGCATCACCAAACCCGAGGATGTCGTCGGCTTGCAGACACGGGCCGCAGGCAAGGCGTTTGAGCAGATGCTCGCCGGGGCCGGGGCATCGATTGCCTCGATGGCCAGTTCGGAAATCTACAACGCGATGCAGACCGGAGTCCTGAACGCGGCGAATACCTCGTCCAGTTCCTTTGTCAGCTATCGCATCTACGAGCAGGTCGCTTGCTATACTCCCGCAGGCGAAGTCGCTTTGTGGTTCATGTATCAGCCGCTGTTGATGAACAAATCCACGTTCGAAGGGCTGACCGATGCACAGCAGGCCGCCTTGTTGGCCGGGGCCGCAAAAGCCGAGGCATTCTATCTGCAAGAGGCCAAGAAAGAGGATGCGGCGTCAGTCGAGATGTTCCGAAATGCAGGCGTCGAGATTGCCGAGATGACACCAGAAGATTTCGAGGCCTGGCGCGCGGTTGCGCGGGAAACATCCTATAAGGCCTTTGTCGAGCAGGTCCCGGACGGGCAGGCGCTGCTGGACATGGCCCTGGCGGTTCAGTGATCGGCTCGGGCGGTGCCGCATCGGGGCCGCCCCAATTGAATTCATAAGGAGCATAGCATGGCGGGCCACAGTTCGGCCGTTCCGGCGCAAGTCGGAAGTAACCGCTTTCTGCGCGTCGCGGCGGGCCTGTCCACCCTTGCCGGGTGGATTTCGGCGGGCATGATCGTGGCGGCGGTAGCGATCACCTGCCAAATGATCGTGGTCCGCTTCGTGCTGAACGGTTCGACCATTTGGCAAACCGAAGCTGTCATCTATCTGGTCATTTCGGCCACCCTGATCGGGTTGCCCTATGTACAGCGGTTGCGTGGACATGTGAATGTCGACCTGGTGCCGCTGTCGCTGCCCAAACGGGCCCGCAAGGTTCTGGCGGTTTTCACCCTGTCGCTGTCTATCGCCATTGTCGCGCTGATGCTGTGGTATGGCTACGACTACTGGCATTTCGCCTGGGCGCGGGGATGGACCTCGGACACGGTCTGGGGAGTCCGGCTTTGGATTCCGTACCTGGCGTTGCCGGTCGGGTTCGGCCTGTTTCTGTTGCAATTGGTGGCTGATCTGGTTGCGGTGATCCTGGGAATCGATGCGCCCTTTGGGCTGGAGGACAGCTGATGGATCCACTGCTGCTGGGGGCCTGCGTCGCCGTCATTACCATACTGGTGCTGTTTTCCGGGGTTTCGGTGGGCCTGGGCCTGCTGATCGTGTCGGCGGGCTTTCTGATCGTGTTCGACGGCGTGCGCAGCCTCGAGCTGATGCCGGAAATCCTGTTCGGCAAGCTCGACAATTTCGCGCTGCTGTCGATCCCGATGTTCATTATCATGGGCGCATCCATCGCCTCGACCCGCGCCGGGGCGGATCTGTACGAGGCGCTGGAGCGCTGGCTGACCCGCATTCCCGGCGGTCTGGTGATTTCCAATCTCGGCGCTTGCGCGCTGTTTGCGGCCATGTCCGGGTCCAGCCCCGCCACCTGTGCCGCCATCGGCAAGATGGGCATTCCCGAGATGCGCAAGCGGGGCTATCCCGACGGTGTCGCCGCCGGATCCATCGCGGCCGGGGGGACGCTTGGCATCCTGATCCCGCCGTCGGTCACAATGATTGTCTATGGCATTGCCACCGAGACCAGTATCGGGCGTCTGTTCCTGGCGGGCGTTTTACCGGGTGCACTTCTGGTCGGGCTGTTCATGGCGTGGTCTCTGTATTCGACCTGGCGGTCAGGCAACATCGCCCTGTTGAACACAGGTAGCTATACTTGGAGGCAGCGCATTGAGATCCTGCCACGGGTGTTGCCGTTTCTGGCGATTATTCTGGGCGTGTTGTATGCGATGTACGGTGGCATCGCCACACCAAGCGAAACCGCAGCAGTGGGAGCGTTGCTGTGTCTGGTGATCGCGATGGTGATCTACCGCCTTTGGCATCCGCGCGATTTGTGGGTCGTGCTGCGAGACAGCACCAAGGAATCGGTCATGATCCTGTTCATCATCGCAGCCGCCGGGGTGTTTTCCTATATGCTGTCCAGCCTGTTCATCACCCAATCCATTGCCGAATGGATCGGCACACTGGATGTGAACCGCTGGGTTCTGATGGCGGCGGTCAATGTTTTTTTGCTGATCGCGGGTTTCTTTCTCCCGCCGGTTGCGGTGATTCTGATGGCGGCACCGATCCTGCTGCCGATCATCACCACCGCCGGGTTCGACCCGATCTGGTTTGCGGTGGTGCTGACCATCAACATGGAAATCGGCCTGATCAGCCCTCCTGTCGGGCTGAACCTGTATGTCATCAACGGTATTGCGCCGGACATCTCGTTGAAAACAATTCTGACCGGATCGCTGCCTTTTGTGGCCTGCATGGTGCTGGCAATTGTACTGTTGTGCCTGTTTCCCGGGCTGGCGACCTGGCTGCCTGACTATGTGATGGGCACTGCGATATGAGCTTTCTTGCAGATCTTCTGTCCACCGTGTTCGAGCGTCGTTATCGCGGTGCGTCTGAGCCAGACCCGGCCGGGCGTACGATCAAGGAGTTGTCCAACGACCTTTTGGGCAGCTCGGGCGAGGTTTCGGGCATGGCGCTGGCCCGCCATATTCTGGATCGCTATGCTGGGATGGATGACAGTGAAAAGCTGGCTTTCTTCCAATTCACGATACAGGGATTGGGTATTGATCCGGATGCCGTGCGTCGCACATTGGACGCGTTTCAGGCCGACCCGAACAAATCCACGTATCGCGCCTTTCTCGCCGCATCCGAGCCGCGTCGCCAGGAATTGGCGCGTCGGCTGAACCAGGTGCCCGGCGCAACCGGGCAGTTGGTCGAGATGCGCAAGGATCTGCTAAGTCTCTCTCGCGATGCACCGGACCTGCTGATGGTCGATCTGGATTTCCGGCACTTGTTCGCCTCTTGGTTCAACCGCGGTTTTCTGGTGCTGCGCCCGATCAACTGGGAAAGCCCGGCAGACATTCTGGAGAAGATCATTGCCTACGAGGCGGTCCATGCCATCGACAGCTGGGAGGACCTGCGCCGCCGCTTGAAGCCCGAAGACCGGCGCTGTTTTGCCTACTTTCATCCGGCGATGCCCAATGAGCCGCTGATCTTTGTCGAAGTGGCTCTGACACGCGGAGTTCCCGGCTCTATTCAGGCGTTGCTTTCGGACGATCGTGCCGCCCTGCCTGCAGGGCAGGCAGATACGGCGGTGTTCTATTCGATTTCGAATTGCCAGGGTGGATTGGCGGGAATTTCGTTCGGCAATTCGCTGATCAAGCAGGTGGTGGCCGATCTGTCGCGGCAACTGCCGGAGCTGAAAACTTTTGTCACCCTGTCCCCGATTCCCGGCCTGAACCGGTGGGTGGGCGAGAACGGCGGGCGAATGCCAATGAAAACGCCAGAAGACAGGCAGCGCTGCGCAGCCCACTATCTGCTTAACGCCAGGCGCACTGATGGCAGCCCCTATGATCCGGTCGCACGTTTCCATCTGGGCAACGGGGCCATGATCCATGCCGTTCATGCGGACGCCGATGTGTCGGCCAATGGCATCGCCCGGTCCAGCGGGGTCATGGTCAATTATCTCTACGACCTGTCCTTGATTTCCCAGAACCACGAGCGCTATGCCAGCGGGCAAGACGTTGTTGCCGCGCCCGAGGTGATGGCTCTGGCTCAGGCGGCCCAGACGCAAACCGCATAAGGAAACACTTGGATGGCGAACCCACTTTACGACACCCTGTTTGGCGCACATGCCGGGCGCGACACGCCATTCTTGTATCTGGAAGATGACAAGGTGCTGACCCATTCGGCGTTTCTGGCAATGACCGCCCGGTTCGCACATGTTTTTGCCGATCTCGGCGCTCAGCCCGGTGACCGGTTGGCGGTGCAGATCGAGAAGTCACCCGAGGCGCTGGCCATCTATGCCGCATGCATTCAGGCCGGAATTGTCTTCCTGCCGCTCAACACCGCCTATACGGCGGATGAGGTGAGTTATTTCGTCGAAAACAGCGGTGCGCGGATCCTTGTTTGCGACCCGGCCAACAGCGAACGACTGGCTCCGGTTGCGACTGCGGCAGATGCCGTTCTGGAAACCCTGAGTGGGGATGGCAGCGGGTCTCTGCCGCTCAAGGCACAGGCGCAATCGGATCGGTTCGACACCGCGCCGCGCACCGCCGACGATCTGGCTGCGTTTCTCTATACATCCGGCACCACCGGACGTTCAAAGGGGGCGATGCTGACCCAGACCAACCTGTTGTCCAATGCCCAGGTGCTGGCCGATTATTGGCAGTTCACCGACCGGGATCTGCTGTTGCACGCGCTGCCGATCTTTCACACCCATGGCTTGTTCGTGGCCACCAACATCACGCTGATTGCAGGCGGCGCTATGATCTTTCTGCCCCGGTTCGATCCGGATCGCATCATCGCCGAAATGCCGCGCGCCACCTCGATGATGGGTGTGCCGACGTTTTACACCCGCCTGCTGGACGATCCCCGTTTCACCCGCGATCTGGCCGCACATATGCGCCTGTTCGTGTCGGGCAGCGCCCCCCTGCTGGCGGAAACCCATGTACAGTTTCAGAACCGCACCGGCCACCGGATTCTGGAACGCTATGGCATGACGGAAACCAACATGAACACCTCCAACCCCTATGCGGGCGAACGCCGGGCCGGGACCGTCGGTTTTCCACTGCCGGGGGTCGAGCTGAAGATCACCGATCCTGCAACCGGAGAGACCCTGGCTGACGGTGAAGTCGGCCAGATCGAGGTACGCGGGCCGAATGTCTTCGCGGGTTATTGGCAGATGCCTGAAAAGACCCGTGAAGAGCTGCGTCAGGACGGGTTCTTCATTACTGGCGATTTGGGCAAGATTGACGATCGGGGCTATGTCCACATCGTCGGACGCAACAAGGATCTTATCATTTCGGGAGGCTACAACATCTATCCCAAAGAGATCGAACTGGTGCTGGACGAGCAGCCCGGTGTACTTGAAAGTGCAGTCATCGGTGTGCCGCACCCGGATTTTGGCGAAACCGTCGTCGGCGTTCTGGTGCCCGATGGCGCATCTGTACCGGATGTTTCAGCCATCAGCGCGGCGGTCGGGCAATCGCTGGCCCGGTTCAAACATCCGCGCAAACTGGTCATTGTTCCCGAGTTACCGCGCAATACGATGGGGAAGGTGCAAAAGAACCTGCTGCGCGCGCAGTTTGCGGGCATGTTTCAGCCCAAATGAGGATAAAAGGGGCTGTTGGCACAATGGCCCAGACGTGGACATGACCCAAGCGATAGAACGTGACCT
This sequence comes from Sedimentitalea nanhaiensis DSM 24252, assembly GCF_000473225.1. Lineage (GTDB taxonomy): Bacteria > Pseudomonadota > Alphaproteobacteria > Rhodobacterales > Rhodobacteraceae > Sedimentitalea > Sedimentitalea nanhaiensis. Next base: position 1,518,198 of record NZ_KI421509.1, on the reverse strand, counting down.
GCGCGCCAAGTTCCCTCCGGCCTTGCGCAGAGTCCTTGGGTTTAAATCTGTGCCCTTAGGCGGCCCATTTTGTCCATCGCCTTTCTCTGCAAGACGTCCGGCGGGTTCAGGTTTCCCAACGCTGATTGCGGCCTGCGCCAATTGTAATCCTCCTGCCATTATTCCAGCCTTTCGCGCGCATCATGCAATGTGTCAAACAGCGTTTCAGCAAAGCATTCGGCTTTATGTATGAAACACACCAAGGGTGTGAGCGATGATTAGGGCGTTGGCGCTGCTGAATAATTCTCTGCCTATGCAGCTCAAAGCCGCGTCGCAGACCCGCCATAACGTGCCTCACAGTGTCCGCTATCACTCTATTGGCAGTGCACGCAGCCCCGACGTTACCGCTCTAGCTTGAGTTTGTGTCGGTCCTTCATGGCCTGCAAGGATGTCTTGTTGCCCAAGGCTGATTGAGAAAGCTGCCGGTTGCAGAGCCATACGTAGCGGTGCAGCGTTGCCTTCCTGATGCGGACCTATGCGTTGTACACCCATGAGATACTGTGGGTCCTTCAAATCCGGGCAAGGCGGTCTGTGGACGCTTTTGTGGATCGGGAACGACATTAATCGCCGCCGTCTGTTCAGCTTTGGGAAGGGCCGTGATAGGCGAAGCGATAGGACAGCGCGACGCCGCCCGCTCCTCCGACGACATTCCCGAGCGTGACCCAGATCAGGTTTGCCAAGGCGGCCCCCGGCGTTACCGCTGACCCGGCGAACCAGCCCTGGGGAAAGAAGTACATGTTCGCGACGGAGTGCTCGAGCCCAAGCAACACGAACGCACCGACAGGCCAGATAATCGCCAGAATTTTCCCCGCCGCAGTCCGCGCGGCGAACGAAAGCCAGATCGCGAGGCACACCAGCGCATTGCACAAGGCTCCGCGCATGAAGGCTTCGAGTGGTCGCAGCGCGATCTTGGCCTCGGGGATTGCCACCGCTGCAGCGCTCATCTGACCATCCAGCAGGCCGCTCAGACCGAACGCGGTTGCAAGCCCGGCCGCGCCGACAAGATTTCCCGCATACACGATCAGCCAACTGCGCAACAACAGACTCATCGTGATCTTTCGATCGACTACCGCCATCACCATAAGCGCGTTGCCGGTGAATAATTCCGCGCCGCCGATGACGACCAGAACAAGCCCAAGTGAAAACACCACACCACCAAGCACCCTCGACGGCCCAAAGCTGGTGTCAACTCCGGTCATCGCGGCGGTGTAGGCGGCGGCTCCAAAGCCGATGAACGCTCCGGCAAGGATCGCCAGCACAAACATTTGCGAAATCGGAAGCCGCGCCTTGGTCACGCCGACGGCTTCTACCAGAACGGCGATCTGCGCGGGCTTGTGGGCATCAAAGTTGTTCTCGTCCTTCATGCCATGCACGATAGCGGATCATACGAAAAGGGAAAGGTCGCCGCGTCGCATCGCGCGATCGATCCGGCCACGAAATGCGCGCTCGTCAAATCGTGGTCCTGCGTGGCGCCGCGGCACGCAGCTTATGCGCAGGAAATCCCGGCTCGACACGGTCGCGCACCACCTGCCCGGGATCCGGCACGTCAGGACGCACAATTTGCGCCCCATAATCGATGTGGACGGGCCGACCCCTTCGCGGACGGGTAGGGCGGCGACCCGTTCGAAAATACCGGTTCCGAACGTTCCCTCGCTTGCCTGAACCGGGCTGACCGGAATGGCCGGAGATAAAAGCATGGGTTGCCCAGCAGGGCGGGGTCAGCACCGGGTGCGAGATTGGCCTTGGGTGGCCAGAGCTGGAGCGGCATCCAAAATCCCTGTTTTGCCCCCCTGCGGTGCCAAATCCGGCGAAATCGGCAACGCCTGCCACGCCCGCGCCGCGTTCACAGCCCGAGCGAGCGGCTCTCGGGGACGCCCAGACCGTTGCCGCAGGTCAGACGTTCCTTGAGTATACCGATCGCCGAATGCCGGTTCACCCAAGCAGGGCCACGTGTCACCCGGTGCGGTTCCTGGCCAGGTGGGCGTCCACCAGGGCGACAGTGGCGTCGATTTCGGGGTGGCGCATGTCCACGGCGCGGCCCGCCAGCATCATCAGCTTGTCCACCCGCTCGATGTTTGGTGCCCCGGCATAGACCGCGCGAGCGGCGGATGAGGGTTTCAGCAGGTTCTCGGCGGCCTTGGCGTATTTCTCAAAGGGCACCATGTCCGCCGGATCCGCGCCCAGACGCACCACCAGATCGGTGACAAAGCCATAGATTTCGCGCGACAGGTTCAGATCGTCATGCACCGCCTGCTGGATCGCGCGCGGGCCGTCCGCCGTGATGCAGCGATAGTTGCCGGTGGCCAGCATCGCCCATTTGGCAAAGGGCACGAACAGCGAGTCGTACACCCGCAGCTTGACCGGGACATCCTTGCCGTCGATGCGGTAGTCTAGAATGCCCTGTTCCAGTTCGGCCAGCATGGCGTCGTGCCGTTCGTTGTGGAATTTGGTGACTTTGAAGTTGGTCGGCAGGCCCACGTGCAACACGTTTGCCTCTTCTTCCGGGGGCCGGAAGGCCTGGGGGTCGGGCGAGCACAGCGTCATGCAGGCGGGGTCAAACGGCTTCCAGATGGCGGGGTCCAGATAGGCCGCGCCCAGTTCCGAACAGTCCAGATCGGGAATGCGTTTCAGATAGGGCAGGGGCGGCATGTTCATGATCGACATGCAGGGCACGCGCGACTTTGCTGCGCGCGTCAGCAGGTCGCTGAGCGTCGGGTGGGAATACTGCGGTTCCTGCATGGCCAGACAGACCAAGTCGTAATCCTGCGGGATTGCGGCCTCGGGCGTCGTGGCATCGACATTGCCGGCAAGATCGGCGGAAAAGAAGCTGCGGTGGTCATCTTCGTCGCGCAGCTTGATTCGGACTTCGGTGCCCTTGGCGTTAATCAGCGCGGCGGTCTGGTCGCGGCAAACCAGCGTGACGTCATGGCCCGCAGCGGCAAATTTGGTCCCGAGAAGAGAGCCGTAGGAGGCACCGAGAATCAGAATCTTGTAGGGCATGCCACGTGTTTCCTTGTTTTGTCGCTTGCTGGTCGCTGATGCGCCGCAGCTTTGGTGTATTGATATGGCCCGGCTGGCGGGAGTGTTGGCGGGATGTAGAAAACATCGCGTCAGAAAGCGCAATATTATTGCGCCCGCAATCGCGACTTTTGGAGGTGCCGGGGGCAGGCCCGCTCAACAGGCGCCCGCCTGACCGGGTCGGCCCAACAGGTCGACCAGCGTTTCGTCCAGCTCGGCGGGGGAAGGCTAGACCCGGATACCGGCGATATTCACAGGCCCGATCTTGTCTTCGGCGCCGCTCTTGCCGCCCGAGATCACCGCGTCGGCATGGCCCATAGTACGCCCCGGCGGTACGCCCGGTAATAAAGCCGAGCACGGGGTTCTTGCGACGGCGCTTGGCCTGGTCGATCAGAAATTGGGCGCCTTCAAAGGCTGGGGTGCCCGCCCGTCCCAGCCATTCGAAAACGACCATTTCCGTGGTCACGATGCTGACGCCCGACGCGCTGAGCCGCGCCAGGCAGGGGCGTTCGCTGTCCAGGCTGCGCGATGCGGTGGCGTCCGAAACGACAAAGACGTCATGCCCGGCTTCGACCATGCTTTCGGCGGTCTGCACCACGCAGATATGGGCCTCCATTCCCGTGATGACAGCTCGTTTGCGGTCAAGAGCGCGGAAGGCGCGAGCAAAATCGTCGTCTTCCATGCAGGAAAAGTACATCTTGGGTAAAATTGGCGCATTGCCTGCGGCCTTGCGGATTTCGGGCACGGTGTGGCCCAGGCCTTGAGGGTATTGTTCGGTCAGGATCGCCGGCACATCGGTACGTGCAGAGGCGTGCAACGGAAGGCGGGTATTTGCGATGGTGCGGGCAGGGGCCTGCATGGCCGGAACCAGCCGTTCCTGCATGTCGATGACGATGACCGCCGATTCCCGTGCCCTGATCAGCATCGTGCGATTCCGTTGCTTGTGGATATTGGTATTTGGTATACCAGCGGGTGTGATGTCAAGTTTTGCAGCTCAATCAGCCACAAGACTACACCGTTGACGGATGGCCGTGCCGGTGTATGGTATACCAGATACAAGGATCGAATCTGACCGAAAGGAAAAGCGATCCGGACATCTTGGGAGGGATGTATTTCGTGTCGATCGGCGACAAATTGAATCCGATTTCGGTGAACTTCACGTTGAAGGATCACACGTTCGAGGTTCTGCGCGATGCGATTCTGGGCATGAATATCTATCAGCCTGAAACCAACCTGCGGCTGGATGAACGCCATCTGGCCGAGCGTCTGGGCATATCGCGCACCCCGATCCGCGAGGCGTTGGCGCGACTGGCGCAAGACGGGCTGGTCGAGATCCTTCCGCGCAAGGGTGTGTTCGTGATCCGCAAGTCACGCACGGAAATTCTGGAGATGGTGGTGACCTGGGCGGCGTTGGAAAGCATGGCGGCGCGGATGGCGACGGAACATGCCAGCGACGCAGACCTCAAGGCGCTGCGGTTGTTTGCGATGAAGCACAGCAGCGACGCTGTGCGGGCCGAGCTGGAGGAATACTCGGATGCCAACATCCGGTTTCATCAGACCATTCTGGAGCTGTCGGGCTGTGCCTTGCTGAAGACGACGGCGGATGGGTTGTTCATGCATATGCAGGCGATCCGCCGCCGGGCGATGGGCGAAAGCGACCGGGCGCGGCGCTCGGTGGCCGATCACATGGAAATCATCGAGGCGCTGGAGATCCGCGACGGAGATCTGGCGTCGCGGCGGGTGCGCGAGCACACCATGCGGCTGCATGATCACATCCACAAGACCTGGACCCGGTTGGAAAATCTCGGCTCGGCCAAGACGGAAGCCGGTTAGAAATTATGGACTTTATCGGAGACCGAACATGACACAATCCGCTGTTGCGCAGGTAACGGGTGAAGATGCGCCGCTGGAATTGACCGATGGGTTTCATCTGCTGATCGATGCGCTGAAGTTGAACGATATCAACACGATCTACAACGTGCCGGGTATTCCGATCACCGATCTGGGGCGGTACGCGCAGGCGCAGGGGATGCGGGTAATTTCGTTTCGGCATGAACAGCACGCCGGATATGCGGCGTCGGTCGCGGGTTTTCTGACCAAGAAGCCGGGCGTGTGCATGACGGTTTCGGCGCCGGGGTTCATGAACGGTTTGACCGCGCTGGCGAACGCGACGACGAATTGCTGGCCGATGATCCTGATCTCGGGCTCGTCCGAGCGCGAGATCGTCGATTTGGCACAGGGCGATTATGAAGAGATGGACCAGTTGGCCATGGCCCGGCCGTTCTGCAAGGCGGCGTATCGCCTGACCTATGCCGAGGATATCGGCATCGCCGTCGCGCGGGCGATCCGCAGCGCTGTCAGCGGGCGGCCCGGCGGGGTCTATCTGGACATTCCGGGCGCGATGCTGGGCCAGACGATGGATGCGGCCAAAGGCGCGCAGTCGCTGGTCAAGGTCATCGATCCGGCTCCGCGTCAGACACCGGCGCCAGGCGCCATTGCCCGCGCAATCAGCGTGATGAAAGAGGCCAGGCGCCCGCTGATCGTGATCGGCAAGGGCGCGGCGTACGACCAGTCCGACGATGTGGTGCGCGAGTTGGTGGAGAAGTCGGGCTATCCGTTCCTGCCGATGTCGATGGCCAAAGGGCTGTTGCCGGATACCCATCCGCAATGCGCCGCCGCTGCGCGGTCGCTGGCGCTGAAGGACAGCGATGTGGTGATCATGTTGGGCGCGCGGATCAACTGGCTGCTGAGCCACGGCAAGGGCAAACAGTGGGGCGAGCCGGGCGGCAAGAAATTCATTCAGATCGATATCGACGCCGAGGAAATGGACAGCAACGTCGAAATCGCGGCCCCTTTGGTGGGCGATGTGGGGTCCTGCGCACGGGCATTGATCGATGCGATGGAAAACGAAGGCATCGCACCGCCCGAGGCCTGGCTGGATCAGGTCCATTCCAAGGCTACGGTCAACATGGAGAAGATGGCTTCGCGGTTGCAGAATAACAGCAATCCGATGGATTACCATTCCGCACTGGGTGTGCTGAAACAGGTCATCAACGAACAGCCCGACACCATTCTGGTGAACGAAGGGGCGAATACGCTGGATCTGGCCCGCTCGATCATCAACGTGCACAAGCCGCGCCACCGGATCGACGTGGGCACATGGGGTGTCATGGGAATTGGCATGGGCGCGGCCATCGCGGCCTCGATCGAGACCGGCAAGCGGGTGCTGGCGGTCGAGGGCGACAGCGCCTTCGGGTTCTGCGGCATGGAGGTCGAAACCATCTGCCGCTATAAACTGCCGATTTGCGTGGTGGTGTTCAATAACAACGGTATCTATCGCGGCGACGGCGAGAACTGGGGTGGCGGAGATGATCCGGCGACCACGTCGTTTGTGCCGGATTCCCGCTATGACATGATGATGGAAGCCTTTGGCGGCGTCGGTGTCTGGGTCAAGACCCCGGACGCGTTGCGCCAGGCGGTGAACGCGGCGCTGGCCAGCGGCAAGCCAACCCTGGTCAACGCCGCCATCGATCCGGCAGCGGGCAAGGAAAGCGGCAATATCGGCAATCTCAATCCGCAGTCGGTGGTGGCGCAGGCGCGCTATCCCCAGGCACGCAAGTAAATTTTCGGAACAGGAAGACAGCCATGAAAGCACTTGAAGGTATCAAGGTTCTCGATTTCACCCACGTTCAGTCGGGACCCACCTGTACACAGCTGCTGGCCTGGTTCGGCGCAGATGTGATCAAGGTCGAACGCCCCGGCGTCGGGGATGCCACCCGCAAGCAGCTGGTCGATGTGCCGGGGGCTGACAGCCTGTATTTCACGATGCTGAATCACAACAAGCGTTCGATCGAATTGAACTCGAAGAACGAGACCGGCAAGGAGATCCTGACCCGGCTGATTCAGGAATGCGATGTGCTGGTGGAAAATTTTGCGCCCGGTGCGCTGGACCGGATGGGGTTCTCCTGGGAGAATATCCAGAAGATCAACCCGCGTATCATCATGGCGTCCATCAAGGGGTTCGGGCCGGGCAAGTATCAGGATTGCAAGGTCTATGAGAACGTCGCGCAATGTGCCGGCGGGTCGGCCTCGACCACGGGGTTCCGCGATGGTCCGCCCCTGGTTACCGGCGCGCAGATCGGCGATTCCGGCACCGGGCTGCATCTGTGTCTGGGCATCGTGACCGCTTTGTTTCAGCGCGAGAAAACCGGGCGCGGGCAAAAGGTGTCGGCCGCGATGCAGGATTCCGTTCTCAACCTGGCGCGGGTCAAGCTGCGCGACCAGCAGCGTCTGGCTGCCGGGCCGTTGACCGAATACAGCCAGTTTGGCGAAGGCGTGCCCTTTGGAGAGGCAACGCCGCGCGCGGGCAATGACAGCGGCGGCGGGCAGCCGGGGCGCATCCTGAAATGCAAGGGCTGGGAGCAGGATCCCAACGCCTATACCTATTTCATCATTCAGGCCGCGATCTGGGAAAAGGTCTGCGATGTCATCGGCGAGCCCGAGTGGAAGACCAAGGAAGGCTATGCCAAGCCGCCCGAGCGTCTGGACAAACTGAACGAGATTTTCGAGCGCATCGAACAGTGGACCATGACCAAGACCAAGTTCGAGGTGATGGACATCTGCAACCCGCATGACATTCCGGTCGGTCCGATTCTGTCGATGAAAGAGATTTCCGAAGACGAGGGGCTTTATGCCACCGGAACGCTGGTTCGGGTCGATCATCCGGAACGCGGCGAATACATCAGCGTCGGCTGTCCGATCAAGCTGTCGGACAGCGATGTGGTGGTCGAACGTTCGCCATTGCTGGGCGAACACACCGAAGAAATCCTGTCTCAGGTTCTGGGCTATGCCGGCGAGGATCTGGACCGGGTGATCGGCTCGGGCGCTGTGGGCGACATCAAGCGCCAGGCGGCGGAATAAGGGGGCGGGGCGATGCGGATTATCGTCATGGGACAACAGGCGTTCGGCAAGGATGCGCTGGCCAAGATCATCGAGGCAGGCGTGGACGAGGTCGTGGCGGTCTATTGCGAGCCCGACCGTGACGGCAAGCCGGTCGACCCGATCAAGGAATACGCGCTGGAACAGGGATTGCCGGTGCTGCAGCCTGCGCATTTCAAGGAACAGGTCACCATTGACGAACTGGCCGGGTTCAAGGCGGATCTGATGGTGATGGCCTTTGTCAATGTCTTCGTGCCTGAGGCGGCGCGCGAGACACCGACACATGGCTCGATCTGTTTCCACCCGTCGCTGCTGCCGCTGTATCGCGGGCCGTCGGCGGTGAACTGGCCGATTATCATGGGCGATACGATGTCCGGATTTTCGTGGTTCTATCCCAGCGATGGGCTGGACGAGGGCGATGTGCTATTGAACTGGAAGTGCGAGATCGGCCCCGATGACACGGTGATCGACCTCTATTTCAAAAAGATCTATCCGGCGGCCATCGAGTCGGTGTTGCAGGTCTGCGATCTGTACCGCTCGGGCAATCCGCCCCATATGGCGCAGGATGAAGCGCGGGCGACCTACGAACGACGCTGCACCCGCAAACATGCCAGGATCGATTGGAACAAGCCGGTCAAGCAGGTCTATGACCTGATCCGCGGCACCAATCCGGCACCCGGCGCCTGGACCACGCATGAGGGCGCGGAACTGGGCATCTATGACAGTGCCCGCGTGCCCGGTGACGGGGTTTCCAGCCGAGTCATCGAGGTTTCAGAGGCGGGCGTGACGATGCAGTGCATCGGTGGGCGCATCCAGATCAAACGCGTGAAACCGGCCGGAGGCGGCAAGATGCCCGCCGCCGAATGGGCCGCACAGGCCGGGTTGACCGCCGGTGACACACTGGGAGAGTGAGAGAGCAATGCCCTTTAAGAGCGACATAGAGATAGCGCGAGGCGCGGTTAAGTTACCGATCGTGGAGATTGGTGGCAAGGTGGGGATCGGGAGTGACGATCTTTTGCCGTACGGGCATGACAAGGCGAAGGTGAGCCAGGGTTTTATCGACAGCGTTCAGGGGAATGCGAGCGGCAAGCTGATCCTGGTGACGGCGATCAACCCGACGCCTGCGGGCGAGGGCAAGACGACGACGACGGTTGGTCTGGGGGACGGTCTGAACCGGATCGGCAAGAAGGCGATGATCTGCATCCGCGAGGCGTCCCTGGGTCCGAACTTCGGCATGAAGGGCGGGGCCGCGGGTGGCGGTCAGGCGCAGGTTGTGCCGATGGAGGACATGAACCTGCATTTCACCGGCGATTTTCACGCCATCACCAGCGCGCACAGCCTGCTGAGCGCGATGATCGACAACCACATCTACTGGGGCAACGAGCTGGGCATCGACACCCGCCGGGTGGTGTGGCGCCGGGTGGTGGACATGAACGACCGGGCGCTGCGCCAGATCACGGCGTCTCTGGGCGGGGTGTCCAACGGCTTTCCGCGCGAGGCGGGGTTCGACATCACCGTGGCGTCCGAGGTGATGGCGATCCTGTGCCTGGCCAACGACCTTGGGGATCTGGAAAAGCGGCTGGGGGACATCATCGTGGCGTATCGGCGCGACAAGACGCCGGTCTATGCGCGTGACATCAAGGCCGACGGGGCGATGACGGTGCTGCTCAAGGACGCGATGCAGCCCAATCTGGTGCAGACGCTGGAGAACAACCCGGCGTTTGTGCATGGCGGCCCCTTCGCCAATATCGCCCATGGCTGCAACTCGGTGATCGCGACCAAGACGGCGCTGAAGATTTCCGATTATGTGGTCACCGAGGCGGGTTTCGGCGCCGATCTGGGAGCCGAGAAGTTCATGAACATCAAGTGCCGCAAGGCCGGGATCGCGCCGTCGGCGGTGGTCGTGGTGGCGACGGTGCGGGCGATGAAGATGAACGGCGGCGTGGCCAAGGCGGATCTGGGGGCGGAAAATGTCGCGGCGGTGCGCGCCGGCTGCGCCAATCTGGGACGGCATATCGAAAATGTTAAGTCCTTTGGCGTACCGGTGGTGGTGGCGATCAACCATTTTGTCACCGACACCGATGCCGAGGTGGCGGCGGTGAAGGATTACGTGACCAGCCACGGCTCGCAGGCGGTGCTGAGCCGGCACTGGGAACTGGGCGGCGAAGGGGCCGAGGATCTGGCCCGCAAGGTGGTCGAGATCGTCGATGCCGGTCAGGCGAATTTCTCGCCGATCTACCCGGACGAGATGGGACTTTTCGACAAGATCGAAACCATCGCCAAGCGGATCTACCGCGCCGATGAGGTGCTGGCGGATGCCAAGATCCGCACCCAGCTGCGCGACTGGGAGGCGGCGGGCTATGGCCACCTGCCGGTGTGCATGGCCAAAACGCAATACAGCTTTACCACCGACCCGAACCGGCGCGGGGCACCCACCGGGCATTCGGTGCCGGTGCGCGAAGTGCGCCTGAGCGCGGGGGCGGGGTTTGTGGTGGTGGTCTGCGGCGAGATCATGACCATGCCCGGCCTGCCCAGAACCCCCAGCGCCGAAAACATCCGCCTCAACTCCGACGGCCAGATCGAAGGCCTGTTTTAGGGAGCGTTCCGATGATCCGCAAAATTCTGGTACCGGTGCGAGGCGATGGCAAGGGCGACAATGTCCTGGCCCATGCCGCCGCGATGGCCCATCGCAACAACAGCCACCTAGTGATCACCCATTGCCGGGCGCGACCGGAGGATCTGTTGCCATTTGGGGTTCCGATCCCGGCGATGTTCCGCAAGCAGATGGTCAAACAGGCCGAAGAACTCGCGAATCTGGAAGAAGCAAGCCTGAAGGACGAACTCAAGGCGCTGGCGAGCGAGCTGAACCTGGTGCTGAGCGATGTTCCGAACGGTAGCGACAAGGCAACCGCATCCTGGGTCGAGGAGACCGGAAAGCAGGTCGATGTGATCCGTCGTCACGGCCGGTTGGCCGATGTGATCGCGGTCGCGCAGCCGGATGTGGATCGAAACCTGGGGGCGAATACGCTGAAGGCGGCGCTGTTTCGCACCGGGCGGCCGGTGATGATGGTGCCAAACAAGATCGCGCCTCCAAACAGCCTGGGCGCGCATGTGAGCATCGCCTGGAACGGGTCGCTGGAGAGTTCGCGCGCGGTCACGATGACGCTGCCGATTCTACATTCGGCCGACCGGGTCACGATCCTGTCCTCGGGCGGCGAGCCCAAATCAGCCACGGCGGAAGATCTTCAGGGCTATCTCGCGGCACATGGCGTGACGGCGCGGATCCACCGTTTCACCGGGTCGGGCAATGTGGGCAAGACACTGCTGTCCTCAAGCCTCGACGTTGGTGCCGATACGCTGATCATGGGCGCCTATGGTGACAGCCATGAAAAGGAAACGATTTTTGGCGGCAATACCCAGCATATCGTCGACAAGGCGAAGATGCCCGTCATTCTGGTACATTGACCGGTGCACCGGATGAGCCAGCCGCAAGGGAGGAATCAATAAACGATCCGTCGATGAAAACGGTGGACAGTGCGGCGCGACATTATCGCGTCAAACGCGAGATATCCTGGGAGGATACCATGACTCTTACGAAACGAATGTTTGTACAGATGGCTGGCGCAGCTGCGCTGGCAGGGGCTTTTGCGGCTCCGGCGGCGGCCTTTGAGCCGACCAAGCCGGTGGATTTTGTCATCATGGCCGGTGCCGGTGGCGGTGCGGACCAGATCGCCCGTTTTTTGCAGTCGGTTGCCGAGAAGAAGGACCTGACCTCGCGCCCTCTGGTGCCCAACAACAAAGGTGGCGGATCCGGGGCCGAGGCTCTGATCGCGCTGAAAGGGACCAGCGATCCGGATCACACCATTCTGGTGACGCTGAACTCTTTCTTCACCACCCCGCTGCGCCAGGAGAACCTGGGCATCGACATCCAGACCTTTACGCCGGTGGCGATGATGGGCGTGGATCCGTTCGTGCTGTGGGTCCACAAGGACAGCGGCATCACCACCTTCGAAGACTGGCTCGCCAAGGTGAAAGAGGGCGGTTACATCATGGGGGGCACCGGCAAGGGGCAGGAAGACAGCCTGGTCATCACCTTCCTTGAGCAGAATTACGATCTGGATATCAAGTATATCCCTTACAAGGGGGGCGGCGCTGTAGCCAAGGATCTGGCTGGGCAACAGATCATGGCCAGCGTCAACAATCCGGCCGAAGCCAAGGGTTTCTATGCGTCCGGTGACGTGGTGCCATTGGTGGCGTTCTCGGACGAGAGGTTGGCGGCGTTCCCGGACGTTCCGACCGTCAAGGAACTGGGTAAGGATTTCAGCTATTACAACCAGCGGGCTGTGGTTGGCGCGCCGGGCATGTCCGATGAAGCGGCGGCCTATTATCAGGAGTTGTTCAAGACCATCTACGACACCCAAGAATGGCAGGATTACATGACCTCGGAAAGCCTGTCGCCGCTGTGGATGGGACCGGACGAGCAGAAGGCCTATTGGAACACCCAGGTCGAGCGTCACAAGGAACTGTTGGCGGCGATGGGCGAATAAGCCCACCCGACCTGAAACGATACCAATAGTGCTTTGAAGGAGGGCCAGATGCGCCTTGCAGAAATCGTCACGGCCGGCGTTCTGGCCCTCTTGTCCATCTATCTGATGTGGAAAAGTACCGAACTGAATGTCGGCTACATTCCCGACGAAGGCCCCGGGGGCGGCTTCTGGCCCTTCTGGCTCTCCGGAATCATGCTGATCTGCACCGGACTGATTGCTTTCAACTGGTTCCGGCGAACGTCACCGCCGTCGCAATCCACCGACGTGTTGCTGGACGGCTATGGTAAGCGGACGCTGGTTCTGGTCGGGGGGGGGCTGCTGGGGTTCATCGCGCTGATCAACATCATCTCGATGTATGGTGCGATGGTGGTGTTTCTGATCTATTATCTGCGGTTTCTGGGACGGCACAGTTGGACACTGACCGCAATCCTGTCGATCTCGATTCCCGTGGTGTTCTTTATCTTCTTTGAGGCGCTGATGCGGATCACACTGCCCAAGGGCATGAAGTTCACCGAGCCGTTTTACAACTTTCTCAACACAATCATCTACTGATCCCGCCCGGCTCTTGCGTGCGCGACAGGGGAGGAAACCGCGATGGAAATTCTGGGTCTACTGACCGACGGCGTTCTGGTTTCGCTGATGCCGATCAACATCATACTGATCCTGATCGGGGTGACGCTGGGCCTTTTCATTGGTGCGATGCCGGGGCTCGGTTCGGTCAACGGTGTGGCGATCCTGCTGCCGATCACCTTTCTGGTGCCGCCGGGCTCGGCGATCATCTTTCTTGCGGCGATCTATTACGGCGCCATGTATGGAGGTGCGATCAGTTCCATCACGCTGGGCATTCCCGGCGCGTCGACCGCCGTGGCGACCACATTCGACGGCCGTCCACTGGCGCTGTCGGGCCGGGCCAGTCTGGCTCTGGTGACGGCGGCCATCGCCTCGTTCATCGGCGGTACCGTGTCCAACGTGTTGTTCACCATTTTTGCGCCGCTGCTGGCGACGGTCGCGTTGGCTTTCGGGCCGCCCGAGATCTTTGCGCTGATGCTGTTGGCCTTTGCCACGTTTGTCGGTTTGGGGGGCGATGACATCCCCAAGACGATCCTGTCGATTTGTCTGGGGCTGGTGTTCGCCGCCGTCGGCTTTGACGAAATTTCGGGCGCGCCGCGACTGGTGTTCTTTGACATCACCGGCTTTCTGCACGGCATCAATTTTCTCGTCCTTGCAATCGGGGTGTACGGCATTGGCGAGATGATCTGGACCATCGAAAGCACGCGTGGCGAAATAACCACGACCGAGGCCAGGATGTCGCTCAAGGGCATCATCACGGATTCCAAAGAGGGCATGCGCCGCGGTTGGAAAGGCACCGCAATCGGGTCGTTCCTGGGCTTTTTCGTCGGTATTCTGCCAGCGGCGGGGGCAACGCCGGGCTCGCTGATGTCTTACGGTGTGGCTAAGCTGATGGCCAAGAATCCCAAAGAATTCGGCAAGGGTCATCCCGGCGGCGTGGCGGCCCCCGAAGCCGCCAACAACTCGGCCTCGACCGGGGCGATGCTGCCGATGCTGACGCTGGGCATTCCGGGGTCGCCGACCACCGCCATCCTGTTGGGTGGCATGGTGATCTGGGGACTGACACCGGGTCCGCGCCTGTTTACCGATCAGCCGGAATTCGTCTGGGGCCTGATCGGGTCGTTCTATATCAGCAACATCTTTGCATTGATCGTGAATCTGGCCTTTATCCCACTGTTCATCTGGATGCTGCGGATGCCGTTTACCGTGCTCGCCCCGCTGATCTTCGTTCTGTCGGTTGTAGGCGGCTATGCCGCGACGCAGGACATGCATGACGTCTGGCTGATGTTGGGATTTGGGTTTGGCGCCTTCTTCTTGCGCAAGCTGGATTATCCGCTCGCACCGGCGGTTCTGGCCATCGTTCTGGGCCCGATCGCCGAGCCGACCCTGCGCCAGTCGCTGTTGTTATCCTCGGGGGATGCGACGATCTTTTTCACACGCCCGATTGCCGGGCCGATCACCATCATCGCGATTATCCTGATCCTGTTGCCGCTGTTCAAGCTGATCGCCGGCAAGATGCGGAGGGCCGGTACGACCCAGGCCTGATGGCCGCCGGGTCGGATTTGATATATACCGGTGGAGGCGCGGATCGCGCGCGCCCACCCCGATCGAAAGGGAAGCCCCATGTCTGACACTGTCCAGGACTTTAATGCGTGGAACCCCGGTCTGAGCTCGGAAATCCCGGCTGACCTGTTTCCATTGGTCACGCTCTACCGGGCCGAGAATTCGTCAGTGTCCTACGCCGAGGCGAAAGAAGCCGCGTCGTTCTGCGGGCGCAAACCGATGGAGATGGTGGCGTTCACCGCCAGCCGGCTTGTGTGTCACGAGTTGCTGGTGCGGCTGATGGCGGATATCAGCCTGCCGGACGGTCCGGAGTATCCCGAGTTGGGTGAACACTTGCGGTCCATGACCGCCACCATTCTGGACCGGTATATCCAGCCCAAGATGCCAATGCTTGAGCAGGAATTTGCCCGGCTGCGCGATCGGATCGAACAAAAGCTGCACGCACGGCTCGCGCAGGATGTCGATGGCCGTGGCATGGCCGGGCGTGATGAGGGCAAGGGGTTGCTGGCGCGGCTGGCCAAGACAAGATCGCAACCCGCCGAAACCGAGCCCGTCGAGGTACAGGCGCTGTTGCAATGGCAGGCCGAGGTCGACAAGCCGGGGGATGCGTTCGAAATCGCCTGTCTCAAGGGGTTGCTGGCCATTGTCGGCGGTATCGTCGGGCAGCGCGGGCGGCTGTTTGCCGAGCGCGATCTGGTGATCCGATGGGCTGCGAACTGGGTCAGCAACAGTTATGGTGGGCACCGCATCGGGCAGATGATTCAGCCGATGATCCGCGAGGCGGTACAGGCCGAGGGCTATCGCACGCTGCCGTTCCAGTCCGCGCCGCTGTTCATGAGCGTCAAGGGTGGCCCCGGTGCGGGCAAGAGCACGCTGCGTCCGCTGCAACGGGGTCTGGCCGACCGGCTGGGGGTGCCGTGGGAGGATTTCGCCAAGATCAGCCCGGATTACTGCCGCAAATTCCTGTTGGATTACGGCAGCTTGGGCGCAGACTTCAAATACGCTGCCGCCCTGACCGCGCAGGAACTGGAAATCATCGACAAGAAGATCGACCGCTATATGGAGGCCAAGGCGGAAAAGTCGGAGATGCCGCATGTGCTGATCGACCGGTTCCGGTTCGACAGCTTCATGCCCGCCCCGTTCCAGAAACCCGGCGGCACGCTGCTCAGCCGCTTTGCCGACACGGTCTATCTGTTTTTCATGATCACCCCGCCTCAGGATACTGTGGAGCGCGCCTGGGAGCGAGGGCTGAAAACCGGGCGCTACAAGGCGTTGGATGACATGCTGCATTTCAATGTCGAGGCCAATATCGGTATGCCGCAGCTGTTCTTCAATTGGGTGAAGAAGACCAATCAGAAGATCCATTTCGAGTTTCTGGACAATCGCGTGCCGCTGGGCGAGCGCCCCAGAACAGCGGCGTTCGGATGGAACGACAGCATCACCATCCTGGACCCCGATTGCATGCGCAGCATGGCGCGGTATCGCAATGTCAACATCGACGCGCGCAGCCCGGACGAGGTGCTTTTGCCGGGCGATCCTCCGGGGCCGGATATTCTGGCGGAATGTCTGACCAAAGTGTCAAACGTGACCATTGCCGACCGCGACACGGTGCAGGTTCTGGCCCAGAGCCGGAACGGCAGATGCACCTATGCGCAACAGGGCGTTCTGGAGCGGCTGTCATTGGGGGAGGTCTGTCAGCGGCTTGCCGGTCGTGATGGCCGGTTGGACGTGTCACAGGATCCGGCGGCGGCTGAGGCGTTGGAAGTTGACGCCGAACAGAAGTATACAGTTGGGCGTTGGGGGCCGGGCTAGGGGCATCGGCGGCACCTGAGTGTCGCTGCTCAGAATTGATAGGAAACGCGGAAGTTCAGCGCGCTCAAACCGGTGCTGACGCTCTGAAAGTCCCGAAAATCCTGTCCAAGGCCCGCACTCAAGTGGAGGCTGTCGTTCAGTTTGTATTTGACGCCCAGGTCATATGTGTACCCGTCTTCCTGCCCGTCATCGGCGCTGATTTCGGCATATCCCAAGATGCCGTAGATCAGCATTGGACCCAAGTCATAGCCAAGCCGGGCCTTGACCCGTTTGGTTGTCAATTCCTTGCCCAAGTTCAAGTCGGAAATTTTGGGGCTGTCCAGATTGATTTCGCCACCCAGCACGAATGCTCTGCCGATACTGTGGTTATAGCCTGCGTGCAGCACGACCGGGACGGGGTTTTCAATGGTTGAAATCTTTTGAAAACTCAGATGCGCGTTCGGTTCGGTCGCTGGGCCTCCAGCGTAAAAGCCGTACCACCCATCGCCCGCAAAGGCCGGTGTGGAAAATTGAATGCCTGCGACAATAGTCGCTGAAATGCATCGACGTCTCATGTTCACGATTCCTTGGGGACATCGGACAGAAACAAGATCTGTGGATCGTTGAACCATAGAAAGGGCGCACGATCATTTCAACGGTGGCAGGAAATCAATCAAGGCGGCGTTGTGCCTTTGCATCACACGCGCGTCTTGTGGCTTCTAACTCCTTGGCGACAAAAGAATCTTGCCGCGGTGGGTCGCTTTTTCCATCATTTCATGAGCCTGAGCGGCCTGTTCAAACGGAAAGACGTGATGGGTCTGCGCCGCAAGCTGGCCATCGGCGAACAGCGGCCAGACCCTGGCGCGCAGATCTGCGGCGACCTCGCTCTTGAAGTTTTCGGGGCGTGAGCGCAGGGTCGATCCGGTATAGACCAGCCGCTTCAGCATGATCGGCATCAGGTTGATCTCGACCTTGGAACCGGCGTTGAAAGCCAGCTGAACGATGCGTGCGTCCGGGCTTGCAGCCTTGATGTTTCGCGCCACGTAATCGCCGCCGATGATGTCCAGGATCAGGTTGGCACCGCCCGCGCCGCGCACCACATCGACAAAATCTTCGTCATGAAAATTGATTGCCCGCTCAGCCCCAAGCCCAGCGACATAGGCGCAATCGTCGGCATTGGCGCAGGTGGTAAACACCCGCAGCCCCAATGCCTTGCCCAGTTGGATCGCGGTCGACCCGATGCCTCCCGCGCCGCCATGAACCAGCAATAGATCACCCGCAGTGACGGTCTGGTCAAAGAACAGGTTGCTCCAGACGGTGAAATAGGTTTCGCACAGGCCCGCTGCGTCGGTTTCGGACACGCTGTCGGGAATGGGCAGGCAATGGGACGCGTCGACCGCCACATATTCGGCATAGCCGCCGCCATTGGTCAGCGCGCAGAGATGATCGCCGACTGACCAGCCGCCGACCGCATCGCCCTTGGCGACGATTTCGCCGGAGACTTCCAGCCCCAACAGATCGGATGCACCCTTGGGCGGCGGATAGTGGCCGCGCCGCTGGACCAGATCCGGACCGTTTACCCCGGCGGCGGAGACGCGGATCAGGACTTCTCCGTCCCGTACGTCGGGCAGGTTGCGCTGACCGGTCTGCAGAACCTCTGGGCGTCCGGGTTCGCGCATCTCAACGGTTTTCATCAGATTCGGCAGCACGTCAAAACTCCTGTTCCGCGGGGCACCGGCGATCGGGCCGGATCGGGCAAAAACTATGGTTTCACGGCCAAAAGGGCAAATGGAAACCGACCGGAGCCCTGCGCGCAATGCATCGCGTTTCCTTGGCTCATGGTGTAGGGAAGATCCGACCACACTCGCCCTCTCAGACCAAGGAAAGCCCGATGGAAGACCAGAACGCCCGCCACAAGGAAAAGAAGCAAAAGATCAAGGCCGCGCGCGACAAGATGATGGCGACCAAGACCGATGAAAAGGGTCTGATCATCGTGCATACAGGGCCGGGCAAGGGCAAATCGTCGTCCGGGTTCGGCATGGTGATGCGGTGCATCGCCCATGGCATGCCCTGTGCTGTCGTGCAGTTCATCAAGGGCAACTGGAAGACCGGCGAAGCGGATTTTCTGCGCGACCGCTTTGCGGATGAATGCAAATTCGTGATTTCAGGTGAGGGGTTCACCTGGGAAACCCAGGATCGTGAACGCGACATCGCTGCCGCGCAGGCCGGGTGGGCCAAGGCCAAGGATCTGATCCGCGATTCTCAAATTCGGTTTGTGTTGCTGGATGAAATCAATATCGCACTGCGTTACGATTATCTGGATATCAACGAGGTGGTCGATTTCCTGCGGACCGAAAAGCCCGAGATGACCCACGTGGTGCTGACCGGGCGCAACGCCAAGGACGAACTGATTGAGGCCGCCGATCTGGTGACCGAGATGACCTTGGTCAAGCATCCGTTCCGTGATGGCATCAAGGCCCAGGCCGGCGTCGAGTTCTGATCGCTCATGCCCGCGCTGATGATCCAGGGCACCGGCAGCAATGTTGGCAAGTCGATGCTGGTGGCGGGGCTGGCGCGGGCGGCGCGTCGCCAAGGCCTGTCGGTGGCACCGTTCAAACCTCAGAATATGTCCAACAATGCCGCCGTGACAGCCGATGGCGGCGAGATCGGGCGTGCGCAGGCGCTGCAGGCGCTGGCCTGTGGGCTTGAGCCGATGACCGATATGAACCCGGTTCTGCTGAAACCGGAGACCGATGTCGGGTCGCATGTGGTGGTGCAGGGGCGGCACCGGGCAACGGTGGCGGCACGGGACTATGCGGCGTTGAAGCCCTCGTTGATGGCTCCGGTTCTGAACAGTTTCAACCGGCTCAGATCGGCGTATGATCTGGTTATCGTCGAAGGCGCGGGCAGCCCGGCCGAGATCAACCTGCGCGCGGGCGACATCGCGAATATGGGCTTTGCCGTGGCGGCCGATGTGCCGGTGGTGCTGTCAGGCGACATCGACCGGGGCGGGGTGATTGCGCAGATGGTCGGGACACAGGCGGTGTTGCCGCCGGGCGACGCCGCCATGGTCGCGGGTTTTCTGATCAACAAGTTTCGCGGCGATCCGCGTTTGTTTGACGACGGTTATGCGCTGATAGAGCAGCACACCGGCTGGCGCGGGTTTGGTGTTTTGCCGTGGTTCGGCGACGCCTGGAAGCTGCCTGCCGAGGACGCGCTGGACATTGCCGCAGGCGGGCGGGATCGGGGGCGAAAGGTCGTGTGCCTGTGCCTGTCGCGCATCGCCAACTTCGATGATCTGGATCCGCTGGCGCTGGAGCCGGGCCTGTCGGTGACCATGCTGCGCGCGGGCCAGCCGATTCCGGGCGACGCCGATCTGGTGATTGTTCCGGGCAGCAAATCCACCCGTGGCGATCTGGCGTTTCTGCGCGCGCAGGGCTGGGATATCGATCTGCTGGCGCATGTGCGGCGCGGGGGGCGGGTGTTGGGCATTTGCGGTGGCTATCAGATGTTGGGGCAGGTGGTGACCGACCCGCTGGGCGTCGAAGGAGTCGCGGGGGAAACGCCGGGGCTCGGCCTGCTGGACGTGCGCACGCGCATGGAACCGGAAAAGCGGTTGACCCGGGTGCAGGCAGAGCATGTGAGCAGCGGCCAGATGATTGACGGTTACGAGATCCATATCGGGCGCACCGAAGGAGCGGACTGCGACCGCCCCTTTGCCCGCATCAACGGCACGGACGAAGGCGCGATCAGCGCGGATGGCCGGATCATGGGCAGCTATCTGCACGGAATGTTCCGCGACGACGGATTTCGTGCGGCGTTTCTGAACGATCTGGGCGTGGCGGCGGGGCCGCAATCCTATGGTGACGCGGTCGAGGCGACGCTTGACGCGCTGGCGGATCATCTGACGCAACATCTGGACCTGCCCGGCTTGTTGTCGGTGGCGCGGTGAGCGCGACATAATCGCTGTCAGGTGACCAGGGCATAGGTGAAACGGGCGTAATGTCATCGGGATCCAACACAACGTCGTACCGTGGGAGCCTATATATTGTGGCATCGGTGGCGGTTTTGACTGTATTCGCCATTTCCTAAGCACGCAGCCTTGGCGTTGCGTTGCCTGTGCCACAACTCGGGTTTTCGCGTCGGTTGCCGTTGCCGGAACCCCCGCAATGTGTCAAAAACAGCGCAACGGACTGAACAGAAGAGTTTAGCAATGACAGATTTCGCCGAACGCCGCCGGATGATGGTCGACACACAGATCCGGCCTTCGGATGTCACCAAATTTCCGATCATCAAAGCCATGCTTGAGGTCGAGCGTGAAGCCTTTTTGCCCGATGCATTGCGAGAGGCCGCCTATAGCGGCGAGAATATCGAACTGGATGGGGGGCGCGTGCTGCTTGAGCCGCGTACCCTGGCAAAGATGCTGGATGCGGTGGATATATCCAACGACGAGCTGGTATTGGATATCGGCTGTACCTATGGATATTCATCTGCGGTTGTCGCACGTATCGCACAGGCCGTTGTTGCCGTCGAAGAGGACGAGACGATGGCAAACGAGGCGCAGGCGATGCTGGCCGACGCCGGAGCGGACAATGTGATCGTGCAAACGGGCGAGCTTGCGGCCGGCGCAAGCGAGCACGGACCCTATGACGTGATCCTGATCCAGGGTGGGGTCGGCGTGTTGCCGCAGGCCATTGAGGATCAGCTGAAAGATGGCGGGCGCATGGTTTGCCTGTTCATGCAGGGCGCGTTGGGCGTGGTCAAAGTTGGCTACAAATCAGGGTCGACGGTGTCGTGGAGATTTGAATTCAACGCAGGTGCTCCGGTTTTGCCGGGGTTCGAGAAACAAGCGGCCTTTGCCCTGTAGCCGGGCAGGGTCGGCAGAAACGCTTTTGGGCAAACATCGGGAAAACCCGGGAAAGATCCAAAGGTCAGGAGGCAGACATGAGTAGTTACTGGAAAGCGGGCGCAAGGACTGCGGCAGCTTGGACTGTCGTCGTGGCCTTGGGTCTGGGCACGTCGCAGGCTGCGCGGGCCGAGAACCTGGCCGACGCGATGATCGGTGCATACAACACCAGCGGATTGCTGGAGCAAAACCGGGCGGTCCTGCGAGCGGCGGACGAGGATGTCGCTGCGGCGGTGTCCACCTTGAGACCGGTTGTCGATTTTGTGGCGCGGGCGGTGGCTTCCAACGACCGCTTGAAACCCAGCGGTGTCCTGAACGAGCTGGTTTCCTCTCGCATTACGGCAGGGCTTGAAGCGACAATAATCCTGTATGATGGCGGGGCGCGTCAGCTGGGCATTCTGGCAGCCAAGGAAATTGTTCTGGCCACGCGCCAATCTCTGGTGTCGTTCGAGCAGCAGGTTCTCCTGCGGGCAGTCGCGGCATTCATGGACGTGATCCTGCAAACTGAAAACGTGTCTTTGAGAGAAAACAACGTTCGGGTTCTGGGCGAGGAACTGAAGGCGTCGCAAGACCGGTTCGAAGTTGGCGAAGTCACCCGGACCGACGTGGCGCTGGCCGAATCCCGTCTGGCCGCCGCGCGCAGCAACCTGGCCGCCGCACGCGGTGCGCTGGTGAGTGCCCGGGCCGAGTACGAGAACGTGGTCGGGCGCAAGCCTGGCAATCTCGTGCCGCCGCGCAATCTCCCGCAAAGAGCGGCCTCGATCGATGCCGCCACTGCTGTCGCAGTGCGCATTCATCCCAATATCTTGTCGGCACAGCGTCAGGTCGCAGCGCGCGAGATCCAGATCCAGCAGGCGACCAAATCGCTTGGCCCGACTGTCGACGGTGCATTTTCTGCAGGCCTGATTGAAGACTACAATCGCGACAACGATGGATATGATTCGGCAGTTTCGCTGAACTTGCGGCAGCCGATCTATCGTGGCGGCGCATTGCAGTCTTCGATCCGCTCGGCGATGGCCGATCGTGACGCGGCACGGGGCAATCTGCTGACGGTACAGCGTGATACGATGCAAGCTGTGAACAACGCTTTTGTGCGCCTCGAAGTGGCCCGCGCAAGCCTTGCGGCGACGGCGGAACGGGTTCGGGCTGCACGGGTGGCCTTTGACGGCATCCGCGAAGAGGCGACGCTGGGTGCGCGCACAACGCTGGACGTTCTAACCGCCGAGCAGGAATTGCTCGACGCGTTGACAGCGCAGATTTCCGCCCGCGCGGAAGAGGCGATTGCCTCGTATCAGTTGCTGGCCGCACAAGGGTTGTTGACCGCCGAACGGATGGGGCTGGCCGTGCAGATTTACGACCCGACGATCTATTACAATCTGGCCAAGGATGCGCCGGCGACACGCTCGAAACAGTCGCGGGATCTGGACCGGGTGCTTGAGGCGCTCGGAAAACGGTGACAATTTTGCCCATCTGTTGTGGGAATCTCTGACCGGGACTAAGGTTGATCCCCAGGTGAGAGAACAGGTGGCACATGTCAGATCCGGTTACAAATATCGAGATTGAGGACGTTCTGTCTTCGATACGACGTCTGGTGGTCGATGAAAAAGGGCCGGTTTCCGGATTGCCGGATCGCGGCTGGTCCGATGTTCGCGACCGGCTGGTCCTGACACCGTCCTTGCGGGTCAGAGAGGTTTCCGATGGCAGCAATCCGGACATCCAGACTGACGACTGCGATGTAACTGATGTACAGCACCGCGAGGCTGACAGGTCGGTGGCCGAGCCGAATGACAGCTTTGCGGACCGCCCGGTACAGCTCAGCGGCGATGAGGCGGTTGTGGGCTGTGGCGCGGACGGCGAAAATTTGGATTTTTCCGAAGTTTTCGCACAGCTGGACGGCGGCTCGGATGACGCGCGCGCAAGTCGCGAACAACCCTCCGGTGACAGGACCCAACGAGATGAGGCCGGAAGTAGCGCGCCGCCATGGCGAGATCCGGAATCTTTCCTGATGAAAGCCGCGCAACTGGCCCGGCAGGCGAATGCGCAAACCACGCCGGATTCGGTGCCGGCAGACATTCTGAACTGGCTGAACGATACCGAAGAGCAGCCACTGGGCGGAGCCGGCGACCCAGAACGTTCCACGGCTGATGATGAGGCGGTGGCCTGTGCGGGTGCAACGCCCGAACCATCTGCAGGCACCGGGTTACCCCCTGACCTTGAGGGCGATGTCGAACGGCCAACCCCCGGTCTGAATGTGAAGCCGGGGGCTTTGGAAACGGACATCGCCAACAGCCGGGATCGGGCGCCGAATACAGCCGTACAAACCGTCCCGGAAGAGCGGGATGCCAACCCCTTTGCCGATGACCCCGAACCCGTACATGAGGCAGTCACAGACGCGGCGGATGCTCAGACGGGCGATCCGTTTCCCGACATATTGGGCGATCTGGATCCGGAGGGCGTGGGCGCTGCATCACTGGATCAGGACGCTCTGCGCGAGATGATCGCCGACGTGGTTCGCGAAGAATTGCGCGGTGAACTGGGCGAACGGATTACCCGCAACGTGCGCAAACTTGTACGCCGGGAAATCAACCGTGCCCTGCCGACACAGGGGTGGGACTAGGGCGGGGCGTGTTCAGGTGTATGCGCGGGGCATCGGGAACGCGTTGTACCCGCAATCGCCACCTCACCCTGTACGATGAGACGTGAAGCCAGATATCGCCCGGTGCGGTTTGGAACGTCTGTCCACCGGGTATTGGGGGTGACGTTGGGGCGCAATTATCGGGTGCCGGGAGCCGTACTGTGATGACGGATGAGGTCCGGGCGGCATACAGTAAGACCAGACATCGCAGGAGCCTGACGCCACCGGTGTCAGCCGGTGGAGTATTCACGCGCCATGCAGGTAGGGCTCGGGTGCCTATATGACCATGACACCGTCTGGTGATGAGCGTCCGCATTGGTCAGACCCAGACGCCATTTTGCCCACGCAGCGACGAAAACGGGCTGAGAGGCTCTAGGTTGCTTTGCCGCTGTACAGGTTGGACCTGACGATCTGGACCACGCCAAGCTGAAAAGGACGGTCCGTACGAGTACGGGCAGTCCTGTTCCAGATTTGCATGGGGGCGTTGTTTAGGCGGCTTCGGCCTGTTGCGCTGCGTTGCGTCGTTCACTTTCTTCGCGCGACAGGGCCACCGAGGTGCGCACACCGCGACCGACAAATTCCATCAGCCCGTTCACCACCCGTTCGTTCGGGTCGATACCGGCGCAGGACAGCACTTCGCGCCCATCGCGTGAACGCGCCCATCGGGCGATCTGCTCGGGACCATTGCCATATTTCTTGTCATCGGCGATGGCGTCGTCCAGTGCGGCCAAAACGACAGCCGCGAAAAGTTTGCGTGCACGATTGCCTTGCTCGTTATTAAAGGCTGTGCCGTCAACGAAATCTTTCATCTCGTTTCCTTTGTTATTCTTGCTCTTGCAATTTTCGGCGTGGCGTTCGTTATGACTGATCGGGATCGATTCGGATACCCCGTTAATGCATAGCACACTTGCAAAATTAGCATAGCTTCTTGCACCTGCAGCACAAAATATCGTTGTCTTGCCAGCCCCGAACCCGCCATATATATGACCGTCAATCCAGCTATCAACCGCTTGTTAAGGTAATACCCATGCCCAAGATCAACGGCAACGAAATCCGCCCGGGGAACATCCTCGAACACAACGGCGGCCTTTGGGCTGCGGTCAAGGTCGACCACGTCAAACCCGGCAAGGGCGGGGCTTTTGCCCAAGTCGAAATGCGCAATCTGCGCAATGGCTCGAAACTGAACGAACGGTTCCGCAGCGCGGACAAGGTCGAACGCGTGCGCCTTGAGCAGAAAGACCAGCAATTCCTGTATGAAAATGACGGAATGTTGGTGTTCATGGACATTGAAACCTACGAACAGGTCGAAGTGCCAGCGGAAATCCTGGGCGAGCGCCGCCCGTTTCTGCAGGACGGGATGACGGTCGTGGTCGAATTCCACGACTCCGAAGCACTGAGCGCGTCACTGCCTCAGAAGGTGACGTGCAAAGTGGTCGAGACCGAGCCGGTCGTCAAAGGACAGACGGCGGCCAACTCGTTCAAGCCTGCGGTGCTGGACAACGGGATCAAGGTGATGGTTCCGCCCTTTGTCGGGCAGGATGAATTGATCATCGTGAACACCGAAACCATGGAATACACCGAACGCGCGTGACGCAACGTTATGCAGCCGGGCCGTGGTGGCGGGCCGACTCGCCCGGGGTTTGTAGAACCTCGCGCAGCAGTTCGAATTTGACTCGGGTGGCGCTGACCTGACGATAAAAGGCGATCAGAAAAGCTGTGGGAGCCTGTATGCGCCCCAGACCGATGGTTGCCGCCACCACGGTTCCCACGTCGGTTTTGCCGTTCAGCACCAACCAGCCTCCCAGCATCAGCACCCCGACCGTTCCGGTCGCGTTCAGGGCGCTGATGATGAACTTTGTCGACAGCTTCCAGATAAACATCCGCCGCCGGGTTTCGAAAATCGTGTCGAAATCGTCGAGGATCGATTGCATTTCGGCATCTGCGCCGCTCAGGATCATTTGGTTGGTGGCGCGGCGCAGTACGCGCACGCGCTCCGCCACCAGCGCGTTGACTTTTCTCTGTGTCAGCAACACCAGCACGACCTGTGGGGCGATTACGGTCAACGCAATCAGACCCAGTCCCGGTTGGGATGAGGCAATGTAACCGATCACCGAGACCAGCGTGCCAATCTGCACCACAGGGTCGGAAAACGCACCTCCGGTAAACTTGCCCAATTCTTCTGATTCCGCCGATACCGCAGTGCTCAGCGTGCCCTTGGGTGTTGCGTCGCCCGCCTCTTGTACCCACCCCACAGTCCGATCAAAGATCCGCTGGCGTAGCAGGCGGACGATGTCCTCTCCCAAAACCCCCGAGCGATAGGAGACCAGCCATTTGAGCGCCAGGCTCAGCAGGATAACGCCTATCATTCCCGCCCCGAGCTGAAACAGGTGTGTCGCGTCCAGGGCGCCATCTGTCAGCTCATTCACGATCGACTTCTGAAAGCTCAGCGGCACCGCGGCCAATGCCGCAACCGCCAGCGACAGTACAATCAGAATGATCTGCCGCCCGCCGCTGACCTGCCAGATGGCCTTGTACATGTCCCACATAGCGACGATCTCCGGTCAACATGGCGCTTAGACCGGATGTTGATCCAAGCCTGACTAAGGCTCAAGCCCGCGCGGACCCGATCAGGCCAAATGCAGACTGGCGTCACCCGCTTGCATCGTGCCCGTGGCGCGATCAAAGCGCAGATAGGCCAGCGCGTGATTGCCGGAACGGGTGTACAGCGTGCCGACCGGCTTGCCTCCATGTGTGATCGGCGTACCCGTTTCGGCCGGGCCATCGATTTGGACACGCCGCAGACCCTTGCGCAATTCGGTTTTGTGCTTCATCCGCGCCGTGACCTCTTGGCCGACATAACAGCCCTTGCGGAAGTCGACGCCGTTCAGACGTTCGAACCCGGCCTCGAGAATGAAGGTGTCCGGTGTCAGTTCGATACCGGTTTGCGGGATGCAATGCGCCACCCGGATCGCGTCCCAGTCGCTGCCGTCGTCAGAAGCGGGGGCAGGGCTGTAGGCGCGCCAGCCCATGTCCGGATGGCGCGGGTCGGGCTGCGACCCGGCCGGCGCGGGGCCGGTGCCCCGTTGCAGGTTCAAACCCGATGGTGTGATGGCCACGTCAGCGCGCAACTTGTACATGGTGAGCCGTTTCACCAGATCGTCGGCAAGCGGTTCCGCAACGTCCAAAAGAACGTCCTCGCCGCTCTGCACAAGGAAGAAATCGGCAATATATTTACCCTGTGGGGTCAGCAGGGCGGTATACACTATCCCTTCGGCCAACCGCCCGACATCATTGGTGACCAGACCCTGCAGGAAATCAAGGGTGTCACCGCCGGTCAGTCGAAGGATGCGGCGCGGGGGCATGGGCGAACTCCTGATCGTTGGTATTTCGTCATATAGGTATGCGCGGGGCAATCAACAGGCCACTTGCCCTTGTTTCGGAAACAGGGCGATCCTTAGCCGAACAGGCGCTGACCGACCCGACGCAGCCACGATGGATTCGGGTCGGTCAGCGCAGGTGTCCGCGGTCGCAGCGCAGCTGTACCTTTGGGATCGATAACGGTCATACCGCTCTGGAATTGCAGATGATATAGGTCGGCATAGATGCCGCCGCGCTTGAGCAACTCGTGATGGGTGCCCGCATCGACGACCTTGCCGCTGTCCATTACGATGATCTTGTCGGCATTGATGACGGTGGACAACCGGTGCGCAATGACCAGGGTGGTGCGCCCGCCTGCCAGCCGGTCCAGCGCCTGTTGAACCACCTTTTCAGACTGCGCATCCAGCGCGCTTGTGGCTTCGTCCAGTAACAGTACCGGCGTGTCCCGCAACAGCGCGCGTGCGATCACCACGCGTTGGCGTTGACCTCCCGACAGCGCCGAGCCGCGCGGCCCCACCAGCGTGTCCAGCCCGCGCGGCAGTTGTGCCAGATAGTCCGTGACATGGGCCGCCTTCAGAACCTGTGCCAGTTTGGCGTCGCTGACGTCGGTGCGTCCCAGCAGGATATTTTCGCGCAGGGTTTCGTCAAACAGCAGGGCCTCTTGACTGACCACGGAAAACAGGCTGCGCAGGTCTGGCAGAGCGATAGAGCGCACATCGATACCGCCAACCTCCACACTGCCTGTATTGGGATCGACCAGTCGGGTCAGCAGGTTGAAAATCGTCGACTTGCCCGCACCCGATGCGCCGACCAGCGCCGTTGTCTTACCCGCCTCGGCGGTCAGGGTCAGCCCGTGCAACACCTCTGCGTCGCCATAGCTGAGCGAGACATCCTGCAGGCGAATGTCGGGCAGGCCAGTCGGGGGTGGCACCGGTTTGGCCGGCGATGTCAGCAGGATAGGCGCGTCCATCAGCTCCTTGATCCGTTCCAGCGAAGCGGCCGCTGCCTGCCAGGCACCGCTCAGTGCGGCCAGACGGCGCATCGGATCAAAGGCCAGGCCAATAGCTGTAAAAAAGCTCATGAACTGACCGACAGTCTTGTCGCCCGAAATGATCTCGCCGCCGCCGTATAGCAGCACTCCCATAAACCCGAGGCCCGCCATTATGTCGATCATGCCGGTGATCGACGCCGTTCCGAATATCGCCCGGATTTCAGATCGGATCAGTGTGTCGGTATGGCCCGAGAACCGATTGGCCTGATAGTCCTCGAGGCTGTTCAGCTTGATAGGGATGATGCCGTGAAACACCTCGTCCAGCCGGGTCGACAGGGTCGCTGCGACATCGCGGGCCTGAGAGGCCTTTCTGCGCACATAGCGCTGTGCCATGCCAATCGGCAGGAACATCAGCGGCACGCCGACCAGCATGGCCGCTGTCCAGCGCCAGTCGATATTGACCGCCACCCCGAGCAGAATCACCAGCGAGACAGCATCCTTGCCCGCCCCGGTGATGATGCCTTGCCAGACCATGTTAACCGCGCCGACGTCGCCCTGCACCCGCTGGATCAGAAAGCCCGGCGGGTGAACCTGATGAAACGCCGTGTCCTGTCGGATCATACGTTTCAGCAGATTGACACGCAGATGCGCTGCGGTCAGTTGCGACACCCGGGCAAGCAGAACCTTTTGCGCCACCCCGGCAAGTCCGCGGACGCTGAAGATCGTCAGAAAAGTCAGGCTGACCCATTTCAGTGCGTCGGTGTTGCCAGCAACAAACACCTTGTCGAACATCGGTTCCATCATGTAGCTGAGCGCCCCGATCATGCTGCCCTCGATCAGCATGAACACCATCGCCAGCGCCATCAAACCGGTGTGCGGGCGCAGATACTCGTGCCAGAGCCACCCCAGCAGTTCGCGGATGGATTTGGGTTGTTCGCGCATTAAGCTATTGATCCGCATGAGGTGTGGGGCTTTGTCGCCCGCGCCAGAATGGTTGCGCCATTTAATCATCTGGGGGCTGCGGTGCAACCCGCGTGATCCGTGGATTGACGATCCGCCGCGCGGCGGTAAGGTATTGGCGAGGACCCACGACCCGTGCAGGAAGCCGAAATGACCAACCCGCCCATGCTGGCCCAGGGCCGCGAATACCTTGCGATTCCGGGGCCCTCGGTCATACCGGATGCGGTTCTGCAAGCCATGCACAGGCCTGCCCCCAATATCTATGGCGGCGCGCTGATCGACATGACCGCGACGCTTATCCCCGATCTGAAACGGGTGGCGCGCACCCGGCATCAAGCCGCGATCTACATTTGCAACGGTCACGGTGCGTGGGAGGCCGCCCTGTCCAATGTGGTGGCACCCGGCGACAAGGTCCTGATCCCGGCCACGGGCCGGTTTGGCATCGGGTGGGGCGAAATGGCGACCGGTCTCGGAGCCGATGTCGCGTTGCTCGATTTCGGCCGATCGGCTCCGATTGACATCGATCGAGTTGCCCAGGCTCTGCGCGAGGACACCGCGCATTCGATCAAGGCCGTTTTGGCGGTGCATGTCGACACATCGAGTTCCGTGCGCAACGATATCGCCGCCTTGCGCGCGGCGATGGATGCGGTGGGGCATCCGGCTCTGTTGATGGCAGATTGCATCGCCTCACTGGGGTGTGATCGGTTCGAGATGGACGCCTGGGGCGTGGATGTGATGGTCACGGCCTGCCAAAAGGGGTTGATGGTTCCACCGGGGATCAGTTTTGTGTTTTTCAACGACCGGGCGGCGGCGAAACGCGCCGCTATGCCGCGTGTCAGCCGCTATTGGGACTGGGTGCCGCGGGCCAACCCCGACGACTTTTATCAGTATTTCGGCGGCACCGCCCCGACGCATCATCTTTACGGCCTGCGCGCGGCATTGGATATGATCCACAATGAGGGATTGGACCAGGTCTGGGCACGGCACACACGTCTTGCACAGGCGATCTGGACCGCCTGCGAGATCTGGGGCCAGGACGGTGACGCGCTTGGCCTGAACATCCGCGAGCGGGAATATCGCAGCCATGCGGTGACGTCGCTGCGGCTGAGCAAGGGGCGGGGCGCAAACCTGCGCGACTGGCTGAGCGAAAACCTGGGCCTGACCCTGGGCATCGGCCTGGGGATGGCGGCGCCCGACGATCCGGCGCGCCATGACTACTTTCGCCTGGGCCATATGGGTCATGTCAACGGGCAGATGATCCTTGGACTTCTGGGCGGGATTCAGGCAGGGCTGACGGCGCTGGGTATTCCACATGGACCCGGCGCGGTCGAGGCGGCGGCATCGGCGATCGCCGGGCGCTGAACGGCGCAGACGTTACCGTGTGTCGTTGTCTTGCCATTGGATCAGCGCCGGACCAAACCCGTAGATCGCCCAGATCGCGAAGAATACCCATACCAAGGGCATGTCCAGCATGGTGATGGCGACGCTGGGATGCTTTGGTGCGGCGGACATCTTGCGCCGACGCATGGCAGCGGCCCAGTGTCAGCCTATCGCGGCACAGGTGAATGTCACGCAAAGCCTGCCCGATCAGCCCCGTGCCGTCGCCAAAGCTGACGGCAGCGCCTTGGCCAATGCATCGAGATCCGAGGCGGTGCCACAGCTGATCCGGATACAGCGGTCCTGGGGGGCGGCAAACGGCATGCGAACAAACAGGCCCCGGTCAATCAGCTGGTTCAGAACCGCCCGCGCGAAACGGGCGTCCTGTCCGCAGTCGATGGCGACAAAATTGGTCGCCGACGGCAGCGGCGTCAGCCCGTTGTCACGCGCGATCCGGGCGATGCGGTCGCGCGCGGCGGCGATCTCCTTGCGCACATGCGCCAACCAGTCATCATCCCGCAGTGCGGCCAACGCACCGGCCTGGGCGGCGCGGTTCATGCCAAAATGGTTACGCACCTTGTTGAAGGCCGAAATCAGGCCGGGTGCCGCGATCCCATAGCCGACCCGCGCCCCCGCCATGCCGTAAACCTTGGAAAAGGTGCGCATACGGATCACACGCGGATCATCCGCATCGACGGGTGCTGCGGTGCCTTGGGGCGCACATTCGACATAGGCTTCGTCCAGAACCAACAGACAACCATCGGGCAGCGCATCCATCGCGGCCACGATCTCCGCCCCCTTGTGCCAGGTGCCCATCGGGTTGTCTGGATTGGCGATGTAGACCAGCTTGGCATTCACGGCAGCGGCCTTGGCGAACAGGCTGGCAGGATCTTCGCGGTCGTCGACATAGGGGACCTCGTGCAAGGTGCCGCCAAACCCGGAGACGTGGTAGTTGAACGTGGGATAGGCCCCTTTCGAGGTGACCACCGTATCCCCGGGTCCAACAAGAAGCCGCACGAGATATCCCAGTAGACCGTCGATGCCTTCGCCGACGACAATGTTTTGCGGGGTTGTGCCGTGGGCCAGGGCCAGAGCCGCGCGCAGATCGTGGTTTTCCGGGTCGCCATACATCCAGATATCCGCCGTGGCCGCTTGCATCGCGGCGATGGCTCTGGGCGAGGGGCCGAACACATTTTCGTTGGCACCCAGACGGGCAGAAAACGGTCGGCCGCGTTGGCGCTCCTGGGTTTCGGGGCCGACAAATGGCACGGTTGCAGGCAGCGACTGGGCAAGCGGGGTGTATCGTGGGTCTGTCATGGGATCACTTAAATCGCAGCCGAAGCAGAGCCGCAAGCCCGTGCTAGCGCGGTGCGTCCGGACGAGTCAGCACGTAGGTTGCCGCCGCGCCCAGACAAATGGCCTGAACGATCAGAACGACGGTCGGGACACCGGCCAGAACGCTGACGCCAAAGACCAGCGCCATGACGCTACAGGCCAGGCGCTTGACCGGGCGCGGGATCGCACCATGAGCCTCCCAATCCGCGATCAAAGGACCAAAAATGCGGTGGGAGATCAACCAGTGGCGCAGGCGGGGCGACCCCTTGGAAAACAGGAATGCCGCCAGAATGACAAAGGGGGTCGTGGGAAGGACCGGCAGGACAACGCCGATCAGACCCAACGCCAACGCTATGCAGCCCAGCCCCGTCCACAGCATGCGATGGGCCGACGGAATGCGGCCCGCGGGCGGGGGGGGCGGCGGTTTTGATGGGCGTATGTCCGGTGCGTTCACGATAACCTGACCATGCCGCCAGTCGGGTCGGTTGTAAATGCGCCGGTCTGGTCTTGTGCCCCGACGTTCGGCTGGAAATGCGCCACCGAATGCGGTCAGATGGCGCAAATTCAGATGGGAGAGTTCACATGGCGCGCGTTTCGGTCGAGTATCAGGATCACATTGCCAGGGTTACCCTGACCCGTGGCGACAAGATGAACGCTTTGGATGATGCGATGTTCGAGGCAATCGTCAACGCCGGTCAGGAAGTGGCCGCATCCGATGCCCGCGCCGTGGTGCTGTCGGGCGAGGGCAAGAGTTTCTGTGCCGGGCTGGATCTGGCCAGCTTTGCCAAGATGGGGCAGGTCGATCCCGAAGCCTGGCTGATGGGGCGCAGCCATGGCGACACCAACATCATGCAGGAGATGTCGCTGGTCTGGCGGCGGGTGCCCGTGCCGGTGATCGCGGCGCTTCATGGCGCGGTCTATGGCGGTGGTTTGCAACTGGCCCTGGGCGCGGATATCCGGATCGCGGCACCGGACACCAAGCTGTCGTTGATGGAGATGAAATGGGGGTTGGTGCCCGATCTGGGCGGCATGGTGCTGTTGCCGCATCTGGTGCGATCCGATGTGTTGCGTAAATTGACCTATACCGCGCGCCCGATTTCGGCGGATCAGGGCGAGCGCTGGGGGTTGGTGACCTCTCTGAGTGACGACCCGGTGGCTGCGGCGGTCGAACTGGCGACCGAGATCGCGGGCAAAAGCCCGTCGGCGATCCGTGCCGCCAAACGGCTGATCGATGTGGCCGAAACCAAGGAACGGGCCGAGGTGCTGCTGGCGGAATCACGCGAATCCACCGGGCTGATCGGCAAGCCGGATCAGATGGAGGTCGTCGCCGCGCAGATGCAGGGGCGAATGCCGAAATTCGGTTAAGGTCCGTCTGCGGTCTGTCAAAGGCGGTGCCGGGCCGGCGCGTCGATTGGGCGGCACCATGGCGTCGGTTCAGCGCAGAAAGGCGCGGCGGGCGTCGCGGGCCATGTTGTAGCGCATTTCCAGATCGGCGACCCGGCGCATCGCGGCCTTGCGATCTGCCGCGCTTTCCATCGCGGCCAAAGCGGCGCGGGCGGCCTGCAATTCTTCTTTCAGGCGAAATTCCTCGGGTCTGACGCGCGCCTCGGCCATGATCCGCATGCCGACCGCAAGACCGGGATCGACCAGCGCCGCTTCGGGCCGGTTGGGCAGAGGCTTGCCTTCTCCCTCAAGGCCCGTCAGCTTGCCTTCGGCGCGGGCCTTGAGGATTTGGCGTTCGATCAGGTTGCGGAACGATCGCGTCATGCGGACAGGATAGCACGCAATCGCCCCAAGGACGAGGGGCCGGGGCAGAGACCTGTTGCGTCAGGCCAGTTCGGCCAGCCGCGCCAGAGCGTCCTTGATCTTGGTTTCCTCTTCCTCGCGGGCGGCCAGGTTCGCACGGGTTTCCTCGACCACGTCGGGGGGGGCTGAAGCCGCGAACTTTGGATTGTTCAGCCGTCCGCGCAGCCCGCCCAGTTCCTTTGCCAGTTTCCCCAGGGTCTTTTCCAGTCGCGCCTGCTCCTCGGCGATGTCGATGATCCCGGCCAGCGGCAGGCCAAAGCTGGCACCTTCGGCGTGAATCGAAACCGTTCCCTTGGGCAGGCTGTCTGCTTCAGTCAGGCTTTCGATGCGGGCCAGTCGCTTGATCAGGGTTTCGTTGCGATCCCATGCTGCGCGGCCCTGTGCGTCGATCCGGGTGACCAGCATCGGCACATGCAACCCGGCAGGTACATGCATCTGCGCCCGAGCCGAGCGCACGCTTTCGATCAGCCCGATAACCCAGTTCATCTCGTGATCCGCCTGCGCGTCTACCAGATCTGTGCCATAAGTCGGCCAGTCGCCATGGATCAGCATCTTGGCCCGGTCGCCGGACAGCCCCCACAGCTCTTCGGTGATGAAGGGCATGATCGGGTGCAGCAGGATCAGGCACTGATCCAGAACCCATTTCATCGTCTCGCGGGTTTCGGCCCGGGCGTCGTTTTCTTGCTGCAACAAGGGCTTTGAGAACTCGACATACCAGTCACAAACCTTGCCCCAGACAAAGCTATAGAGCGCACTGGCGGCGTCGTTGAAGCGATAGCTGTCCAGCGCCTCGTCAACCTCGACCCGCACTTTGGCAACTTCGCCGACGATCCACTTGTTCAATGTCTGTTCGGGGTGGGGCCTCTTGGTTGCCGGGGCCTCGAACACGCCGTTCATCTCGGCAAAGCGCATGGCGTTCCAAAGTTTGGTGCCGAAATTGCGATAACCGGCGATGCGCTGGGTATCCAGCTTCAGCGCCCCGCCCAGGCTGGCCATGGCGGCATTGGTGAACCGCAATGCGTCGGCACCGAATTCGTCGATCAGATCCAGCGGATCGACCACGTTGCCGGTGGACTTGGACATCTTCTTGCCCTTGGCGTCGCGCACCAGCCCATGCAGATAAACAGTGTCGAAGGGCACTTGGCCGACCACCGACAATTGCATCATCATCATCCGCGCTACCCAGAAGAACAGGATGTCGGTTCCGGTGATCAGATCGCTGGTGGGGAAATAGCGCGCCAGTTCCGGTGTTTCTTCGGGCCAGCCCAGCGTGCCGATGGGCCATAGGCCGGACGAGAACCAGGTGTCCAGAACGTCAGGATCGCGCCACACCGGATAGACCAGCTTGGTCGAATCCTGATCAATCGCATATTGCGCGAGGCGCTCGGCCAGCACGTGAATGGCCGCGTGTCTGTCGGCCACCTCGACAACAGCCGAGTGGTTGATCGGAACCGGAGTGTCGGCGATTTCATCCCGGAACGCGCTTTGCACGGCGGTAAAGTCAGCGGCGCAATGCGATACGGTGCCTGCGTGGATCATACCGTCGCGCATCAACAGCTTGTGCAGTTCGACATAGTCCAATTCGCCATCCGCACCGATGGCCTGATCATAGCTCAGATCCAGCCCGTACCAGACCGGGATCTGATGGCCCCACCAAAGCTGGCGGCTGATGCACCAGGGCTCGATGTTTTCCAGCCAGTGGAAATACACTCTTTCCTCGCGCTCGGGCAGGATTTTCACATCGCCATTGCGCACCGCGTCCAGCGCCGGGCCGACGATCTTGTCGGTGTCCACGAACCATTGATCGGTCAGCATCGGTTCGATCACCACCTTTGAGCGGTCGCCAAAGGGCTGCATGATCGGCTTGTTTTCGACAAAGGGTTCGGACACAACGACATCCTCGCCGCTGTCGGGGTCGGTCTTGGTGATGTCCTGCATCACGGCCAACCCTTCGGCGGTGATGTCGGCCACGACGCGTTTGCGCGCTTCAAACCGGTCCAGCCCGCGATAGTCGTCCGGTACCAGGTTCATTGCCGCAATCATAATTTCGTCAAAACTCTGTTCGCCGTTGGCGATGGCCTGCGCGATGGCGGCTTCTTCGGCATAGGGTTTGCCGTCGCTGCGCATTGCGCCCTTGGTGTCCATCAGCCCGTACATCGGGATATTGCCGCGCTTGGCGACCTGATAGTCGTTGAAATCGTGCGCGCCAGTAATCTTGACCGCACCCGAGCCGAAATCGGGATCGGGATAGTCATCGGTGATGATCGGGATCAGACGGCGGTGTTCCTTGGGTCCGACGGGGATTTCGCACAGCTTGCCAATGAGCGGGGCGTAGCGTTCGTCCGACGGATGAACCGCAACCGCGCCGTCGCCCAGCATGGTTTCCGGTCGGGTCGTTGCGATGGCGATATAGTCGCGGGTTTCGCGCAGGGTAACGGTGCCGTCTTCGTCCTTTTCCACGTATTCATAGGTCGCACCACCGGCCAGCGGATATTTGAAGTGCCACATGTGGCCCGCGACCTCGATATTCTCGACCTCGAGATCGGAAATCGCGGTTTCGAAATGCGGGTCCCAATTGACCAGCCTTTTGCCGCGATAGATCAGCCCCTTGTTGTACATTTCAACAAAGACCTTGATCACCGCATCGTGGAAATTGCCCTCTTCACCTGCGGGCGCGCCAGGGGCACCGGACATGGTAAAGGCGTTGCGCGACCAGTCACAGGATGCGCCGAGGCGTTTGAGCTGATTGATGATCGTGTCGCCGCTTTCGGTCTTCCATTCCCAGACCTTGTCCAGAAACGCATCGCGGCCCAGTTCCCGGCGTGAGGGCTGTTGTTCGGCAGCCAGCTTGCGCTCGACCACCATCTGGGTGGCGATCCCGGCATGATCCTGCCCCGGTTGCCACAGGGTATCAAAGCCACGCATCCGATGCCAGCGGATCAGGATGTCCTGCAACGTGTTGTTGAATGCATGGCCCATGTGCAGGCTGCCTGTCACGTTGGGGGGCGGGATCATGATGCAATAGGTTTCGGGGCGCGAAGCATTGGCCCCGGCAGTGAAGCAGCCAGCCTTTTCCCATGCCCGGTACAGGCGGTCTTCGGCTTCGGCCGCGTCGAAGGTCTTTTCCATTGCCATGAAGATGATCCCTTTTTGGTCGCGTTTCATCTAGCGAATGCGGCGCGCAAGGGAAAGGTGGGGGGTGGGGTTTCTTTGATGCGCCAAACCCGGAACGATCCGGCGCTGCGATCCACTGGCTAAATCGGGTGCAGCAAGACTTGATTAACCAGAATCACGCAAGCTGACGTGACGGTACCGGCTGGAGAGCCGATGGCCGCATACGACAGAAGCGACCCCGCCACCGACAACCGGATCCCCCAAGGATGAACGCTGGATGGTGGGGCGCTTCGATTCGCAATCGCCCCTCTGACTCAGGGCATGCGGTCGATCTTGGTTGCCAGATGGATCAGGCTTTCCGAGCTTTTGACACCGCGGGCCTCGCCGATGCGATCCAGCGTGTCGTCCAGTTCCGCAGTGGTGGCGGCCGTGACCTGAATCAACAGATCAAACCGCCCCGACGTCGTGTGTACGGTTTTCACACCGGGCAGGGATTTCAGCCGCCCCAGCACCGTCGGCCCGCTGCGCGGCTCGATGGCCACCAGCACCGTGGCCCGCAGTGTCGGGCGCATCGCATGCCCCTCGCGCAGCGTATAGCCAGCGATGGCTCCGTTGGATTCCAGGCGTTCGATCCGGGCCTGAACCGTAGTGCGGGCCAGGTTCAGGTGCCGCGCCAGCTCGGTCACAGGTGTACGAGCATTGTCGCGCAGAAGATTCAGCAGTTTGTGGTCTGTTTCGTCAATTTTCATGATATTTTCGGCGATCTGACGGATTTTGACTCCTTTTTAGTAAGATTGCCGCATGAAATCGACAGGTATCTGCGCGATCTAGGAAAAAATAGAGAGGTATCTCGCGATGCAGAACCATTCCGCCCTCTGGCGCAATCCCGCCAACCATTTGTGCCGCACCACTCCGGATCAGCCGGTTCTGTATCTGTCGCCGCGCGTGCTCCAGGACACCGCGTTGCGGTTTCGACGCGGTTTCGGCGGGCTGGTGACCTATGCGGTCAAGGCCAATGACCGCGCCGAGGTTCTGGCAAACCTGGTGGCGGCCGGGATCACCACATTCGACGTTGCCTCACCGGCGGAAATGGCTGCGGTCCGGGCAGCCTGCCCGCAGGCGGTGCTGCACTATAACAACCCGGTGCGATCGGTTGCGGAAATCGCCGCTGGTATCGAAATGGGCGTTGCCAGTTGGTCGGTGGACGAAGCCGGCGAACTGGACAAGCTGGCCGATGTGCCGCCAGAGGCCGAGATCGCGGTGCGGTTTGCCCTGCCGGTGAAGGGTGCCGCCTATGATTTTGGCGACAAATTTGGGGCAACGCCGGATCAGGCTGTCGAACTGTTGCGTCGGGTGACCCGGCTGGGGCACGTTCCGGCGCTGTGTTTTCACCCGGGCACCCAATGCGAGGATGCCGGCGCCTGGGACAGCTATATTCGCGAGGCAGCCCGGATTGCCGAACGCGCCGGTGTGCGCATCGCCCGGCTGAACGTCGGTGGCGGGTTCGCGGCCAACCGGACCGGCGCTGCGCCGGATCTGGAAGTT
This sequence comes from Sedimentitalea nanhaiensis DSM 24252, assembly GCF_000473225.1. Classification (GTDB taxonomy): domain Bacteria; phylum Pseudomonadota; class Alphaproteobacteria; order Rhodobacterales; family Rhodobacteraceae; genus Sedimentitalea; species Sedimentitalea nanhaiensis. The sequence goes on along the minus strand of NZ_KI421509.1, from coordinate 1,479,685 downwards.
GTATTCGATGCGATCCACTGGGCGGTGCGCGATGCCTTTGGCACCGATGCGCCACAGCTGATCTGCGAGCCGGGGCGGGCCATGGTGGCGGAATCCTTTACGCTGGCGGCACGGATCAAGGCGCTGCGGGCGGGCGGGCGCACGGTGTTTCTGAACGACGGAATCTATGGAAGATTGACCGATCTGCGCGACATGGGGCTGACCCGGCGGGTGGATGTCGTGTGCCCGGCCGGTTGCTTGCGGTCCGGACATGCGGTGTCGCGGGTGATTTACGGGCCAACCTGTGACAGCCTGGATCGCCTGCCTGACGGGCTCGAGCTGCCAGACACAAGTGCGGCTGGCGACTATGTCCTGTTTCACGGCATGGGCGCGTATTCCGTGGCGATGGGCACGGCCTTTAACGGTTATGGAGCCTGTGACGTGGTGACGGTGGATCTCCTGTCTGGACACCACGCAACCGTGAGCTAGTGTCGTCCCCGCCAACAGATCAGGGGATGGCCGTGGAAAAATTCGGAAAGGGCCAGCCGGTCACGCGTCGCGAGGATGTCCGGTTTCTGACCGGGCAGGGGCACTACGTAGATGATGGCGGGCCTGCGGGTTCGCTGATTGCCTTTGTGCTGCGCAGCCAGGTGGCGCATGGGGTAATCACCGCTCTGGCTATGGACGATGCACGCTCTGCCAAGGGGGTGCATCTGATTGTGACGGCACAGACCCTGCTTCAGGCGGGGGTCGAAATCGCTATGGACTCCAATGTGGTGACCAATCGCGATGGGTCGGAAGGGGCGGCTCCCCTGCGGCCTGTCCTGGCACAGGACCGAGTGCGTTTCGTGGGCGAGCCGGTGGCGGTCGTGATTGCCGAAACACTGGATCAGGCGCGCGATGCCGCCGAATTGATCCACATTGAAATCGACGATCTGCCGGCCAAGCTGGATTTGTGCGACGGTGGCGAGACGATTCACGACGTGGCGCCGGACAATCGCGCGTTCGATTGGGGCATGGGGGACGAGGCGGCCACACGCGCGGCCTTTGACGAGGCCGCCCATACGGTCAGCCTGCAGGTCGCGGACAACCGGGTGATCGCCAATGCGATGGAGCCGCGCGGCTGTCATGCGGATTGGGACGGCGCGCGATTGCATTTTGCATTTGGCGGGCAAGGCGTCTGGGGGATGAAGGACCGGCTGGCCAAGGCGTTTCAGCTGGAACCGGCCCAGGTACATGTCACCATTCCCGACGTCGGTGGTGGCTTCGGCATGAAGGCGATGCCCTATCCGGAATATTACGCCGTGGCCCACGCGGCCCGGGTGCTGGGGCGTCCGGTGCGCTGGATGTCGGACCGGGGCGAGGCGATGCAAAGTGACAATGCCGGGCGCGACCTGACTTCGCGGGCCGAACTGGCCTTTGACGAAACCGGTCGGATCACAGCATATCGCGTGCACAGTCGGATCAATCTGGGGGCCTATAACGGATTGATGGGCCAGCCGATTCAGACGCAGTTGTTTTCGCGGGTGCTGACGGGCTGTTACGACGTTCAGGCCGTGTGGATGCAGGCCGAAGGGTTTTATACCAACACCACACAGGTCGATGCCTATCGCGGCGCGGGGCGGCCCGAGGCGATATATGTACTCGAGCGCGCCATGGACCGCGCGGCGCGCGAACTGGACATCGATCCGTGGCGACTGCGACAGCGCAATTTCATACCCGCGGACCGTTTCCCATACACCAGCGCGACGGGCGAGACATATGATGTCGGTGATTTTCACGCGGTCCTGTCCGAGGCCGCCAAGCGGGCCGACCGCGCCGGGTTCGCCGCGCGACGTGCTGCGGACGCCGCGCGCGGCCTGCTGCGCGGTCAGGGACTGTGTTACTATATCGAAAGCATTCTGGGCGATCCTTCCGAGGGCGCGAAGGTCGCGTTTCACGAGGATGGCACCGTGAGCATCTATGTCGGCACGCAAAGCAACGGACAGGGGCATGAAACCGTCTATGCCCGGTTCCTGTCGGATCAGACCGGGATCCCCCAAGACCGCATCCGGGTGGTCCAGGGCGATTCCGATCTGATCCAGCAAGGCGGCGGAACCGGCGGATCCCGCTCGGTCACCACCCAAAGCCATGCGACCCTGGCCGTGGTCGGTACGATGGTCGCGGCCTTTACACCCTATCTGGCGGAACGGATGGGGGTCGAAATCGCGGATGTGGCCTTTGATGGCGAAACCTTTCGCGCGCCGGGTTCGAACCTGACACCAACGCTGATCGAAGCCGCCGATATGGCCCGCGCGGATGGCCGGTCGGATCTGCTGCAACATGAGGCACGCGCCACCCTTCCAGGGCGCAGCTTTCCCAACGGAGCCCATGTGGCCGAGGTGGTGGTTGACCCGGACACGGGGGTGGTCAGGGTTGATCGCTATACGGTGGTCGATGATTTCGGAAATATGATCAATCCGCTGCTGGCCCAAGGGCAGGTGCATGGCGGCGTGGCGCAGGGCATCGGCCAGGCGATCACCGAGCATGTGGTGTATGACGCCGATGGCCAGCTGCTTACGGCGAGTTTCATGGATTATGCCTTGCCTCGCGCGGATGACGTGCCGATGATCGGGTTTACCTCGTGCCCGGTGCCGTCAACGGCCAATCCGATGGGCATGAAGGGGTGCGGCGAGGCGGGAACCGTTGGATCGATGGCTGCTGTCGCCAACGCGGTTCAGGATGCGTTGTGGGATTGCGGCGTTCGGCAAGCGGACATGCCGTTCACGCCGATGAGAGTTTGGGACCTGTTGAAGAATGAACCTGCTGCGGCTGACCAATAAACTTTTCGGATGGCTGGGGCGCCCGCTGCGCTCCGAGCACTCTACCGAGGTCAAGCCGCGCGGCCCGATGGCGCATGTGATCATTCTGGACGGTACGCTGTCTTCGCTTGAGCCCGGGCATGAGACCCATGCAGGCATGACCTATCGATTGTGCCGCGAGATGGGGGCGCAGATTTCCGTCTACTATGAAGCCGGTGTGCAATGGAGCAACTGGCGCAATACCATCGATGTGATGATGGGGCGCGGCATCAACCGCCAGATCCGCCGGGCCTATGGGTATCTGGCGTCGCGGTATCATCCGGGCGACCGGATCTTCTTCTTCGGCTACTCGCGCGGTGCCTTCGCTGTACGTTCGCTGGCCGGGGTGATCGACATGGTTGGCCTGCTTCGCCCCGAACATGCCACCGAACGCAACATCCGTACGGCTTATCGCCATTACGAGAATCATCCGAATGGCCCGCATGCGCGCGCCTTTCGGCAGGCCTATTGCCATGACAGCGTGCCAATCGAGATGATCGGAGTCTGGGATACGGTAAAGGCATTGGGTTTGCGGCTGCCGTTTCTGTGGCGTCGCTCAGAACAGCGGCACGCATTCCACAACCACCAATTGGGGCCCAGTATCCGCAACGGGTTTCACGCCCTGGCGCTGGATGAAACCCGGCAGGTCTATGAACCCGAGCTGTGGTATTGCCCACCGGATTTTCCCGGCCATGTGGAACAGGTCTGGTTCAAGGGGACCCATGGCGACATCGGCGGGCATCTGGGGGGAGTCGAGATGGCCCGCCCGCTGGCCAATATCCCGCTGGTCTGGATGCTCGAGCAGGCCGAATCCTGCGGATTGCCGTTGCCTGAAAACTGGCGTGTGCGCTTTTATACCGACCCCAGCGCCCCATCCGCCGGAACCTGGAGCGGATGGGGCAAGATCTTTCTGCTGCGTCGCGGGCGGATCATTGGACGGGACCGCTCGGAACGGTTGCACGACAGTGTTCGGATCGGGGTCACCACGCAGGGCAGCGTTGAAATTGCGCGGTTCCGATCGAAAGGTGCCGGTTAGTCGGACGATGCCATGCCCCTGCGAAGTGCCTGACACCGCGTTTCCGGTTCAGCCGGACCAATTGATGGATGGCGAATCCTGCGGCCCCGGCCTAGATACCCGGCCATGAAACTGAGCGATTTTGATTTTGACTTGCCGGATGACCGGATTGCCACCCGCCCTGCCGTGCCGCGCAGTGCGGCGCGATTGCTGGTGGCCTGCGGGGATGAGTTGTCAGATGCGCATGTGCGTGATCTGCCAGATTGGCTGCGAGCCGGCGACCGTCTGGTTCTGAATGACACCCGCGTGATACCCGCTCGGCTGAGCGGGCACCGGCTGCGAAGCGGCGCTCAGGGCACGACCCGTGCCCGAATCGAAGTCACCCTGCTTGAACCGCGTCCGGAGGGGGTGTGGACGGCGCTGATCAAGCCGTTGAAAAAGCTGAAAATCGGTGAGACGGTCACCTTCCAGGCCGGGCTGAACGCAGAATTGAAGCATATCGAAAATGGTCAGGGGGTGTTGAAATTCAACTGCGTGGGGGATGAATTCGATGCGGCGCTGAACCTGGCAGGTGCCATGCCGTTACCACCCTATATCGCGGCAAAACGTCCTGCAGATATGCGCGACATGACCGATTACCAAACCGTGTTCGCCCGCCACAGTGGGGCGGTTGCCGCGCCCACGGCGTCGTTGCATTTCGACGATGCATTGATGCACGGGTTACGTGAAAAGGGCATCGATTTCACTTATGTGACGCTACATGTGGGGGCCGGCACGTTCCTGCCGGTCAAGGTCGAAGACGTCACCAGTCACAGGATGCATGCCGAATGGGGGCGGGTGGACGCAGGCGCCGCTGCCGAGATTGCCGCGACCAAGGCAGCCGGTGGACGGATCGTTCCTGTGGGAACAACTGCGCTGCGTCTGATCGAGACGGCGGCAAAAGACGGGAGCATAAAGGCCTGGGAAGGGGAGACCGACATTTTCATTTATCCCGGCTTTCAGTTCCAGGTGACCGACGCCCTGATGACCAATTTCCATTTGCCGAAATCGACCTTGATGATGCTGGTCTCAGCACTTATGGGGCAGGACAGAATCGCCTTGATCTACGATCATGCGTTGAACAAGGGGTATCGCTTTTTCTCCTATGGAGATGCGTCGTTGCTGGTTCCGTGATCCGGTTCTAATGTCACATGCGACACCATGGTGTCGTATCCGTATGGGACGGTTGCCGGTAAAGCCCGGATACCGGACCCGAACGTCACGCCACAAAAGGGAGGCGTCCGATGTTTCAGGTTCTGTCCAGCGCTTGGGCGCTGCTCTTGGGAATGATGCTCTTGATGGTCGGCAACGGCCTTCAAGGTACTTTGCTGGGTGTGCGTGGCGAAATCGAGGGGTTCTCGACGCTGGAGATGTCCGTTGTGATGTCCTCATATTTTGTCGGGTTCCTGGGCGGCTCGCGCATGGCGCCCGAGATGATCCGGCGCGTGGGCCATGTGCGGGTGTTCGCGGCACTGGCCTCTTTCATCTCTGCGGTGATGATCCTGTATCCGGCCTTTACCAACCCGGTTGCATGGTCCTTGGGACGGGTCATCATCGGGTTTTGCTTTTCAGGCGTTTACGTCACCGCCGAAAGCTGGCTCAACAACGCCGCCAGCAACGATAACCGGGGCCAGGCGCTGTCGCTGTACATGATCGTGCAGATGGTCGGTATCGTGACGGCACAGGCACTGCTGTTGGTCGGGGACCCGGCTGGCTATGAGTCCTTTGTCATCGCGTCGGTGCTGATTTCCGTCTCCTTTGGACCCATTCTGTTGTCGATCAGCCCGACTCCGGCGTTTGATACGACCAAACCGATGACATTGCGCAAACTGATGGAAATCTCGCCGTTGGGCTGTGTTGGCATGTTTCTGCTGGGCGGGGTTTTTGCCGCGCAGTTCGGGATGAGCGCAGTCTACGGTGCCAGGGCGGGTCTGGGGCTTGGACAGATCTCGGCCTTCGTTGCCTGCTTCTATCTCGGGGCGATGGTGCTGCAATATCCGCTGGGCTGGCTGTCGGACCGGACAGACCGACGCTTTCTGATTCTTGTCGTGGCCGGTATCGGCGGTCTGGGTTCGGTTTTTGCGATGAATTTTGGCGAGAACTTTCTGGTTCTGCTGGCGGCGGCCTTTCTGATCGGCGGTCTCTGCAACCCGCTGTATTCTTTGCTGATCGCGCATACCAACGATTATCTGGAACATGCCGACATGGCTGCCGCCTCGGGCGGGTTGGTGTTCATCAACGGGCTCGGCGCAATCGCCGGACCTCTGATTATTGGCTGGCTCATGGGGGATAACGTCTTTGGGCCGTCGGGGTTCTTCCTGTTCATGGCCGGGTTGCTGTTCGCGCTGGCGACCTATGCCGGCTATCGCAGCACCCGGCGACCGACTCTGCCGTTTGAAGAAACCGGTTCCATTTCGCCGATGTATCCTTCGGCCACGCCGGTCATGGTGGAATTGGCACAGGAAGTTGCGATCGACGCCGAATTGGAAGAGGCGCAACAGGCGGAAAGCGACTAAGGGAAACGGGTTTTTGGTAACGGAAACAGTTTTTTTCCAGAATGTAGCAATTTGTTACTGTAAAAATTTTGTAAAAGAGTCTTAGCTGAATATGTGCTGGGGGACTTTTGGAGTGGAGAACAACTCATGGTTGGCCCTGAAGATGTATTGAGTTTCTGGTTGGACGAAATCGGCGAATCCGGGTGGTATACGCAGGATGACGCCCTGGATGCCGAGATTTCCCGTAGATTTAAAGACGCATGGCAAGGCGCATGTGATGGGCGATATTCTCTGTGGTTAACCTATCCCAGCGGAACCTTGGCCTATATCATTCTGACCGATCAGTTTCCGCGCAACATGTTCCGGGGCGATAAACGGTCTTTTGCCTCGGACAGGGTGGCGTTGGCTGCGGCCAAGGCTGCCGTTGACCGGGGCTGGGATCTGCGGATCGACGAACCGGCGCGGCAATTTTTCTATCTGCCCATGATGCACTCGGAAAACCTGTGCGATCAGGAGCGTTGTGTCCGTCTGATGTGCCAGCGGATGCCGGAATCCGGCGCATCCAACCTGTTGCACGCACGCGCCCATCGCGAGGTGATCCGCCAGTTCGGTCGCTTCCCGTACCGCAATCAGGCGCTGCAACGCAGCTTTACCCAACACGAAGCCGCCTATGTGTCGGCTGGCGGCTATGGGGAAACCGTGCGGGAATTGCAGGCCGCCGGTTAATCGGATTGCTCGGGATCAGCTGCTTGGCAGCTGATCCGGTGCTTCGCCGGGTACGCACCCGCGCATGCGTGCGATGCCGGCCACCGCCTGATCGGCCGCGCGGTCTATTGCATGATCAAGCAGCTTCGTTGGCGCGTCTCGAAGCTGCTGCATGGAACTCTGCATGCTGGCCATTCGCTCTTCTATCGTGTCGACGCGGGCGTTGATCCGGGTCATGGTTGCTGACGACACGTCCTGTGACTGCCCGCGCAGCGCGGCCAGGTCGCCGCGGAGGGCGGCGATTTCCGAGCCGGTGTCCTGAACGCTTTGGGTCAGCGGACCCACCACATTCAGGTGTTCGGAGAACGACTCGCTCAGCGAATTGACGCGGCTGAACAGCATGAGCAACAGCACCAGACACAACGTCACAAGCATCAGGGTGGCGTTCAGCGCTGCCAGAAACAGGTCTTTCAGAGTCTTGGCCATGGGAGTCTCCGTTGGTTGGACGTCAAACTATCACGTGGTGTCGGGGTGGGAACCGCAATCTCGCGGCGGCGGATCCGCATTGATGTCTTTGCATTGCTCCAAACCTGTTGCTAGGTTAGCTGAACATCGATTTTGCCCCTTTTGACAAGGTAGACCATGACCGAAAAATCCTTCGATCTGATTGTAGTGGGGGCCGGACCCGGGGGGTATGTCGCCGCGATCCGAGCCGCCCAGCTGGGACTGAAAGTCGCCATTGTCGAGCGCGAACACATGGGCGGGATCTGTCTGAACTGGGGCTGTATTCCGACCAAGGCCATGCTGCGCTCGTCCGAGGTGTTCCACCTGATGCAACGCGCCAAGGAATTCGGGCTCAAGGCGGATGGCGTAGGGTATGATCTGGACGCGGTGGTCAAACGCAGCCGTGCGGTCGCCGGGCAATTATCCGGCGGCATCGGCCATCTGATGAAGAAGAACAAGATTACAACCCTGATGGGCGAGGCGACGCTGCCCGCCAAGGGCAAGGTGTCCGTCAAGACCGAAAAGGGCGAACAGGTTCTGACCGCCAAGAACGTCATCCTCGCTACCGGCGCACGGGCGCGCGAGCTGCCGGGGCTTGAGGCCGATGGCGATCTGGTATGGACCTACAAGCACGCGCTGACCCCGAAACGCATGCCGAAAAAGCTGTTGGTGATCGGGTCCGGCGCAATTGGAATTGAATTTGCCAGTTTTTACAACACGCTGGGGGCGGACACCACGGTGGTCGAGGTGATGGACCGGATCCTCCCGGTCGAGGATGCCGAGATCAGCGCCTTTGCAAAAAAAGCCTTTGTCAAGCAGGGCATGACAATCAGGGAAAAGGCGACGGTCAAGCAACTGGACCGGGGCTCGGGAAAGGTGACCGCGCATATCGAAACCGGCGGCAAGGTCGAAAAGCTGGTGTTTGATACGGTGATTTCGGCTGTTGGGATCGTCGGCAATGTCGAAGATCTGGGGCTGGAAAAGCTGGGTGCCAAGATCGACCGCAGCCATGTGGTGGTCGATGAATACTGCCGCACCGGTGTGGACGGGCTGTATGCCATTGGCGACATCGCGGGCGCGCCCTGGCTGGCGCACAAGGCCAGCCACGAGGGCGTCATGGTGGCCGAGCTGATCGCGGGCGGCAATCCGCACCCTGTGCGGCCCGAAAGCATCGCGGGCTGCACCTATTGCCAGCCACAGGTGGCCAGCGTGGGGTATTCCGAGGCCAAAGCCAAAGAGCTTGGCCATGACATCAGAGTCGGTCGTTTTCCCTTTATCGGCAACGGCAAGGCCATTGCCTTGGGCGAGGCTGAAGGGCTGATCAAGACCGTGTTCGATGCCAAAACCGGCGAGCTTTTGGGCGCGCATATGATTGGCGCCGAGGTGACAGAGCTGATCCAGGGCTATGTGGTGGGCCGACAGCTGGAAACCACCGAGGAGGATCTGATGAACACGGTCTTCCCGCACCCGACCCTGTCCGAAATGATGCACGAAAGCGTACTGGATGCTTATGACCGGGTCATCCACATGTAGAGGGCTTTACGGGCGCTCTGCTCTGCGCTGTTTTTACGCCGATTTTCAGAAGCCATAGGGGCGGTGGCGATGGTGTCTCTCAATCGGGTTGTGATGCAGAAATCCAGCCGCGCGTGGATTAATGGCCTGTGTCCCGAAAAACTCGACGTGGCCGAAATCTCGGGTAAATGGGGCGCGGGATTTGGGTTTCGTTCGTACCGGGCCTTTCGCTATCCCCGTTTTGACATCTGCGCCGGGCCGATTACGGATGACAACGGCAAGATCCGCAAGTTCGATTTGATACTGGCCAACCAGGTCTGGGAGCATCTGGACCGCCCCTATGCCGCCACCAACAATGTGCGACGGATGTTGAAGAAGGGCGGGTATTTCTGGCTGGCGGTGCCGTTCCTGGTCCGGTTTCACGCCGCGCCGGCCGACAACTCGCGTTGGTCGGCGCGAGGGTTGAAAAACCTGCTGATCGAAGGCGGGTTCCAGCCCGGCCTGATCCGCGTCGAGCAATGGGGAAACCGCAATGCCGCGCTGCGCAATCTGGAAGACCTCTGGCCGCCCGAGTATGACGCGGGTCGCGACACGCTCGAGAATGATCCGAAAATGCCGATCATGGCCTGGGCCATCGCACAGCGCAGTTAGGTGTTCATGAAATGTTCACATTTTTCTGTTGGAGACTCGCCAGTAAGCCACTATGTCTGACTCGGATACGGGGGCATCATGGCTGAGCTGAAGCATATCGAAGTGCGCGGCGCGCGCGAGCACAATCTGAAGAACATCGACGTGGACATCCCGCGCGATCAGCTGGTGGTGATCACCGGCCTGTCTGGATCGGGCAAGTCGTCGTTGGCGTTCGATACGATCTATGCCGAAGGGCAACGACGCTATGTCGAAAGCCTGTCGGCCTATGCGCGGCAGTTTCTGGACATGATGGAAAAGCCCGATGTGGATCATATCAGCGGTCTTTCCCCGGCGATTTCCATTGAACAGAAAACAACCTCGAAGAACCCGCGCTCGACCGTCGGCACGGTGACCGAGATATATGACTACATGCGCCTGCTGTACGCGCGCGCGGGGACACCCTTTTCCCCGGCGACCGGACAGCCGATCGAGGCCCAACAGGTGCAAGACATGGTCGACAGAATCATGGCGATGCAAGAGGATACGCGCGCCTATCTGCTGGCCCCCATCGTGCGCGACCGCAAGGGCGAGTACCGCAAAGAGTTCCTCGAACTGCGCAAGCAGGGGTTCCAGCGGGTTAAGGTCGACGGCGAATTCTACGAACTGGACGACGCGCCGGTGCTGGACAAGAAATTTCGCCATGACATTGACGTGGTCGTCGACCGGCTGGTGGTGCGCGAGGGGCTGGAAACCCGGCTGGCGGATTCCCTGCGCACGGCGCTGGATCTGGCCGACGGGATCGCGATTCTGGAAACTGCGGGCGATGATCCCGAACGCACCGTGTTCAGCGAAAAATTTGCCTGCCCCGTCAGCGGATTCACCATTCCGGAAATCGAACCGCGCCTGTTTTCCTTCAACGCTCCGTTTGGGGCCTGCCCGCAGTGTGACGGGCTTGGGATGGAACTGTTCTTTGACGAACGCCTGGTGGTACCGGATCAGGGCCTGAAAATCTATGACGGCGCGCTGGCCCCGTGGCGCAAGGGCAAATCTCCCTATTTCCTGCAAACCATTGAGGCCATCGCCAAACATTACGACTTCGATAAGAACACCAAATGGAAAGACCTGCCAGCGCATGTGCAGCAGGTGTTTCTGTATGGGTCGGGCGACGAGGAAATCCCATTCCGCTATGACGAGGGCGGGCGCGTCTATCAGGTGACCCGGGTGTTCGAAGGCGTCATTCCCAATATGGAACGGCGCTATCGCGAGACCGATTCAAACTGGATCCGCGAAGAATTCGAACGTTACCAGAACAATCGTCCCTGCGGCACCTGCGACGGATACCGCCTGCGCGAAGAGGCATTGGCGGTCAAGATCGCCGGGCTGCATGTGGGGCAGGTGGTGCAGATGTCGATCCGCGAGGCATTTGAGTGGTGCGAAAGCGTGCCGGAGCATCTGAGCAAACAGAAGAATGAAATCGCCCGCGCCATTCTCAAGGAAATCCGCGAACGTCTGGGGTTCCTGAACAATGTCGGATTGGAATATCTGACGCTGTCGCGGGCCAGCGGCACGTTGTCGGGAGGGGAAAGCCAGCGGATCCGGCTGGCCAGCCAGATTGGATCCGGGCTGACCGGTGTGCTTTATGTGCTGGACGAGCCCAGCATCGGGCTGCATCAGCGCGACAATGACCGGCTGCTGCTGACGCTCAAGAATTTGCGCGACCAGGGCAATACGGTGATCGTGGTCGAACATGACGAAGAAGCGATTCGCGAAGCGGATTATGTCTTTGACATCGGCCCCGGTGCCGGGGTGCATGGCGGGCAGGTGGTCAGCCACGGGACCCCCGAACAGGTGGCGGCGGACCCGGCCAGTATTACCGGTCAATACCTTACCGGCGTGCGTGAAATCCCGATTCCGGCCAAGCGACGCAAGGGCAAGGGCAAATCGGTCAAGGTGGTCAAGGCAACCGGCAATAACCTGAAATCGGTCACAGCCGATTTTCCCCTGGGCAAATTTGTCTGTGTCACCGGGGTGTCGGGCGGCGGCAAGTCGACCCTGACCATCGAAACCCTGTTCAAGACCGCGAGCATGCGCCTGAACGGCGCGCGCCAGACACCGGCCCCGTGCGAGACAATCAAGGGGCTGGAGCATCTGGACAAGGTGATCGACATCGACCAACGCCCCATCGGGCGCACGCCTCGATCCAATCCGGCCACCTATACCGGCGCCTTCACTCCGATCCGCGACTGGTTCGCGGGCCTGCCCGAGTCCAAGGCGCGCGGATATAAACCCGGCCGGTTCAGCTTTAACGTCAAGGGTGGGCGCTGCGAGGCCTGCCAGGGTGACGGCCTGATCAAGATCGAGATGCATTTCCTGCCCGATGTTTATGTCACCTGCGAGACCTGCCAGGGCGCGCGATACAACCGCGAGACGCTGGAAATCCGGTTCAAGGGCAAGAGTATAGCCGACGTTCTGGACATGACGGTCGAAGACGCGCAGGATTTCTTCAAGGCCGTTCCCAGCATCCGTGAAAAGATGGATGCGCTGATGCGCGTCGGGTTGGGCTATATCAAGGTGGGCCAACAGGCGACGACGCTATCAGGCGGCGAGGCGCAGCGGGTCAAACTGTCCAAGGAACTGGCGAAACGGTCGACCGGGCGCACGCTGTACATCCTGGACGAGCCGACGACGGGGCTGCATTTCGAGGATGTGCGCAAACTTCTGGAAGTTCTGCACGAGCTGGTCGAGCAGGGCAACTCGGTGGTGGTGATCGAACATAATCTCGATGTGGTGAAGACCGCGGATCATATCATCGACATCGGCCCCGAAGGCGGCGATGGCGGCGGCGAGATCGTCGCAACGGGCACGCCCGAACAGGTTGCCGCAGAAGCGCGCAGCCACACAGGGCGCTATCTGAAACAGATGTTGGACAACCGGCGGGTGGCTGCGGAATAGGGTCGTGGCCATAAGAGCGGTGAAATCGGAGGATCCAAATGCGCAAGCTACAGACCCAGGGAGTGCATCACATTACGCTGACCGGGGCGGATCGGCAAACCACCATCGATTTCTGGGAGGGCGTGCTGGGCATGCCCTTTGTGTTCGATCAGCCGAACCTGGATAACCCGGCCGAGGGTCACGTCTATTTCGATCCCGGCGATGGGCGGCTGATCACCGTGTTCACCAACGAAGAACGCAAAGGATCGCCCGAGCGGACCCCGACAGATCCCGGCTGTGTGCATCATCTGGCCTTTGCTGTCAGCCAGGCAACGTTTTGGCAGGCGGTCGAACGACTGGATGAGCGCGGAATCTCTCATTCCGGGGCCAAGGATCGCGGGTTCATGGATTCGATTTATTTCAAGGATCCGCTGGGGATGTTGATCGAACTGGCCAGCTATCGATTCGACCCGCCAGGCGGTTGCACGCATGCCGACGTGATGATTGCCGCCCACCGGATTCGGGTTGCGCGCAACGATCACCACATCGACCGCATTCACCTGGCGGACGCGATTGAACAGCTTGTGGGTGAAACACAAAAATCGCTGTCCAAAGACCGGACACCCAAAGATCCCTATCGCCGGCCCTGACGAAGCATCAGTTCAGCAAGGCGGCTGCCGCTCCGATGAAATCCAGAATTTCGCGGGTGTCGCGATTGACCCGGAAGACACTGTCGCCTACTCGGTAGTAGGTTTCAGTGGGGATCAGCCCGTAGCGGCCTGGGTTTGGGATTACGATATAGTCATCATCGCGATCGATGCGCTCGCCCACACGATAGCGGCGGAGATCTTCACCGTCGTGGTATTTCCTGGCCTGTCCCGGCGGAACGCAGGGCGGGTTTTTCTTTGCCAGTCCCGGTGGGCAACTGGCGGTGGCGTGGTTTGATTTTTGTTGCTTGTTGTCCTTGGCAGAACCGCTGATCGGTGCGGCCAGCGCGAGTGCCAGGGCGGCAAGCAAAATTGGTGTGTTCGGCTTCATTTCGAGCTCCTGTATATGTCCATGATATAAGCGCTCAGCACCCGGAATGTTCCCGAGTGGCCGAATTTTTCCGAGTCCCGGGCGGATTCAAGCGCCGCCGCGATGGCGCTTTTCGAACCGGGGCAGCATGGCACTGAAATCCATTCCTTTGCCGTTCTCATTCTCGACGAACTGCGCGTACAGGGCCTGTGCCAACTGGCCCATGGGCGTGTCGGCATCCGCGCTTTCGGCGGCCTGCTGGGACAGACGCAGGTCCTTCAGCATCAGATCGGCGGCAAAGCCGGGCCTGTACGCATTATCCGCCGGGCTTTGCGGCCCCACGCCGGGCGCGGGGCAATAGGCATTCATGCTCCAGCTATAGCCTGAGGACGTGCTGACCACATCGAACATCTTTTGACGGTCCAGCCCCAGTTTGTCGGCCAGTGCAAACGCCTCGCAGGTGGCGATCATGGTCACGCCCAGTATCATGTTGTTGCAGATCTTGGCCGCTTGGCCGGCTCCGGCATCGCCGCAGTGCACGGCCTTCTGCCCCATGATCTCAAACAAGGGCGCTGCCTTGGCAAAGGCGGCGTCCGAACCGCCCGCCATAAAGGTCAGCGTGCCCCCGGCGGCCCCTCCGACGCCACCGGACACAGGAGCATCGACGGCCATCAGATCGGCCGCCTCGGCTTCGGCGGCCACGGCGCGCGCGCTGTCCACATCCACGGTCGAGCAATCGACCAGAGCGGCCCCCTTGTTCATCGACGGGATCACCTCGGCAGCTACGGCACGCAGGATCTGGCCGTTGGGAAGCATGGTGATCACCACCTCGGCCCCTGTCGCCGCAGCGGCGGCACTGTCGGCCATGGTGACACCATCGATCTGCACTGCCGCCATATCAAAGCCCGTCACCTGATGACCCGCCTTGGCCAGGTTGGCCGCCATCGGGCCGCCCATATTGCCCAGTCCGATAAATCCGATTTTCATGGTCAATTCCTCATATTTCGAAAGTCAGGGTGTCCGCACCAAGGGGTGCGAGCATCTTGTCGATTGTCGGACTTGGCACGTCTCGCCCGGCAAACTGCCAGTCCGGTTGGCGGTCCTTGTCGATGATGGCGGCACGGATACCTTCCAGTATGTCCCCGTGTTCCATGGCGCGGAAGGTAAAGCGGTATTCCAGCTCCAACGCCGTTTGGACGGCCAGAGGGGCGTCGGCGCGCAGACGGGCGATGATTTCGATTGCGCAGGCCATCGACAGAGGCGCGTTGCGCTCCATCGCCCGCAGCGCGCCGCGGGCAAAATCGCTGTTGTGCGCCCGTAGATCAGCCTGAATGCCCGACAGTGTGACGGCGGAAAACAGGCGGTCGATCGCCCCAAGATGTGGCACCATCGACCCTTGCGGCGCTGTCTTTGCATGGCGCACCACATGGGCAACATCGCCGCTGGCCGCGAGCGACTGGATCAGATCGCCCCATATATCGCGCGGGATAAAGTGGTCGGCAAAGCCCGCGTGAATCGCGTCTCCGGCATCCATGCGCGCGGCGGCGATACCCAGATAGATCCCCAATCGACCCGGCGCGCGGGCCAGAAGATAGCTGCCGCCAACATCTGGAACCAGCCCGATCCCGCATTCGGGCATGGCGATGCGGCTGCTGTCTTCGACCACCCGGTGACTGCCGTGGCATCCCAGACCGACGCCGCCGCCCATGGTAAACCCTTGCAGGAAGCTGACGACCGGTTTGGGATAGGCGGCGATCATCGCGTTCATGCGATATTCGTCGCGCCAGAACCTGCGCCCATAGTCGAAATCGCCACGTGTGCCGGTCTCGTAGAGTTCGGCGATGTCCCCGCCAGCGCAAAATGCCTTGTCGCCCTCGGCGTCGATCACCACCAGCGCAACCTGTTCGTCATCGCGCCACAGGCGCAGGGCGGTGTCGATGGCCATGCACATTTCATAGCTCAGGGCATTCAGGGCCTGGGGGCGTGTCAGCGTGATGCGACCCGCCCGGCCTTGGATGCGGATATTCAGGTCCTGTGCTAGATCCGCCATCCTGCGGCTTACCGCTCGGCCAACAGGTGCCGGGCGGTGATTACCCGCATGATCTCGTTGGTGCCTTCCAGAATCTGATGTACGCGCAGATCCCGCACCAGTTTCTCGATGCCATAATCGGCCAGATAGCCATAGCCGCCATGCAGTTGCAGACACTGATCGACAATCCGGCTGCCCGCCTCGGTGACGAACTTCTTGGCCATGGCGCAGAATTTGCTGGCATCGGGTGCGCCGGTGTCCAGCTTCCAGGCCGCCTGACGCAGAAAGACCCGCGCGGCCTGCAATTCGATCTCCATATCCGCCAGCCGGAACTGCAACCCCTGAAACTGGTCGATGGATTTTCCAAATGCCTTGCGCTCGTGCATATAGGCCAGCGTCAGGTTCATGGCTGTTTGCGCCGCCCCCAGACTGCATGCCGAGATGTTCAGGCGCCCGCCGTCCAATCCCATCATCGCGTATTTGAAACCCTGCCCCTCTTCGCCGATCAGGTTGTCAGCGGGGATCTTGCAATCGTCGAACTGCACCTGCGCAGTCGGCTGACTGCGCCATCCCATCTTGTCCTCGAGCCCGCCAAAGGACAGGCCCGGCGTACCGTCCGGCACGTAGACCGTGGACACGCCCTTGGGGCCGTCCTGACCGGTGCGTACCATGCAGACATAGGCGTCAGAATAGCCCCCGCCCGAAATAAACGCCTTGGTTCCGTTCAGGGTAAAGCCTTCGTTGCTGCGCTCGGCGCGGGTTTTCAGTGCCGCCGCGTCGCTGCCTGATCCAGGTTCGGTCAGGCAATAGGACAGCACCGTGTTCAGGCTGAGTATGTCGGGCATGATGCGCGCCTTCATCTCGTCGCTGGCAAAGCTGTCCAGCATCTTGGCGCACATGTTGTGGATCGACAGAAACGCCGCAACAGACGGGCAGGCCATCGACAGGGCCTCAAACACCAGCGTCGCGTCCAGCCGTCCCAGGCCCGAGCCGCCGCCTTCTTCGGTAACATAGATGCCGCCCAACCCCAGTTCGCCGATCTGCGGCCACAGGGACTTTGGAATTGTACCGTCCGCCTCCCATTGACGGGCAAACGGTGCGATATGCTCCTGTCCGAATGCGTGGGCCATGTCAAAGATGGCGGTTTGTTCTTCGGTAAGCGCGAAATCCATGCGGGGCTCCTGGTGTGTTGGAATTGAACGCGTGTTTAATTCCAAATTCTTACAGGAGTTTTGCAAGTCAGCGCAATGGGGGCAAGGTTTAACCCGTCGGCTAAGGATCGGGCTATGCTCCGATAGGCGGTCCTTGCGCGCCGCAATCACGGCGAGGTCTGAAACGATGACGTGGCGGATCGAACCGCGCGGGTCATGGCGGCTTTAACTGCGATGATCGGGTTTGCCAGCGTCTTTCGACCCATTCCAATTGCAAAATCTGGTCCGGTGCGGATGTAAAGTGCGCCTTGCATCTACGCCATCAACAAAGCCAGTCTTAAAGACGATGATGTCTATGATATCGATGCCCTTTCTGGATCCGGATCTTAGTTGATCACGGAAGTGCCGCACATGAAACCGTACACGTTTTCGCCTTTCCTGACCGGTAATTCCCTGACGATCGCTGTGGATGGATAGTACTCGGCGTCCCCGGGGGAATCAGTCGCCGCAAATGCCGTGCGGTTCCGGCCGCCGGCATTCCACTGTTGGCAAGCGTAGGTGATTTTGCTGCCATGCGCCGTCGTCGCAACCCCCGACGATACAGACATTCCGTCTGAAAAGGTGGCCCATGGGCCACCCGGTTTGGGGGTCTGATCATAGATCGGCGTGAAATTCCTCGATCAGGTGACGCACGACCGCCGGGCCGGGGTCCTTGTCGGCGGCGATTGCTTCGGCGTGAACGCGGCGTTGACGCGCGGTGCTGGTGCCATCCTTGACGATTGCGCGCAGGGCGGCCAGTTCCTGGGATGTCCCCAGCGCCTCGGCATCTTCGGCCAGCATCCCGATCAACTCGTCCATCAGTGTGACCATGGGTTTGATCGAACGGTCGCCGAAATCGATCAGCCCCTCGGCGGTGCCATAGCGTTGTGCCCGCCAGCGATTCTCGGCGATCAGGAAGCGGTCATAAGTGCGCCAGCGCTGGTTTCGCGCGCGCAAACGGCACAGCATCCGGATAATTGCCTGGTTCAGCGCGGCTAGCGATAGGGCGTGTTCCAGCCGGGGCGCGACATCCATGATGCGGGTTTCGAGCGTTGGAAAATTATGTGACGGACGCAGGTCCCACCATATCTTGCTGGTATCTTCGATGACCCCCAGTTCAATCAGCGTGCCGGTGGTGCGCTCATATTCGGCCCAGCTTTCGAAATGCGGGGGCAGGCCGGTACGGGGCAGGTTGTCGAACACCGTCAACCGATAGCTTGCCAACCCGGTGTCATCCCCTTGCCAGAAGGGTGATGAGGTCGACAGGGCCAGAAGGTGCGGCAGGAAATAGGACAATTGCGGCATCAAATCCGTACGCAGCGCCTGATCCTCGATCCCCACATGGACATGCATGCCGCAGATCAGCATCCGCCGCGCGACGCCACCCAACGCGCGTTGCAGCGCGTTGTAGCGGTCTTTGTGGGTATGGGTCTGGTCCTTCCAGTCGGCGAAAGGATGACAGGATACGGCAATCGGAGACAGGTTGTAATCGGCGGCATGGCGCGAGACGCAGGCGCGCAGCCGTTTCAGATCGTCGCGCGCCTCGTCGATGGTGGCACAGACCCGGGTGCCGACTTCGATCTGGCATTGCAGGAATTCGGGGCTGACCTGTTTCTGCAGATCAGACTGGCAGGCCGCCATCAATGCAGGTGGTGCTTCCGCCAGATCCAGACTGTCGCGGTCCACCAGCAGGTATTCCTCTTCGATGCCAAGGGTAAATTCCTGCTGCATGGGTTCTCTCCATTCCTGTGTTCTGACCAGTCAAGACAGTCGGGGCCGTGTTGCCAAGCAAAAAATCGGGGTTTTGGGTGCGGCCCCGGGACTTGCGGTACGACGCAGAACAGGGCAAGGCGGGTCCAACGGCATCGTGGCAAGAGACTGCAGAGGCGGCATAAGATATGGGGAACGGCGAAAAAATAAGAACGATCAACAGGCTGCTCGATGGCCTGGATGTACGGATCACCGATGGGACCGAGCATCGGGCCGAGCAGCAACGTCTGCGCGATTTCGAAGCGCGCGGCGGGCTGGATGGACCGGCCTATGCCGTGTCGCCGGGCATGGATGGCTTTGATATCGCGCCGATGAAAGCTGCCTATGACAGCCACCGGGGGGCGCTGGACCGGCTGATGGATCCCGCGCCAAACAATGCTGGATATGTTTCCGGCAATGGCTATTTTGACAGCCCGGATGCCGAGGCGCTGTATTTGATGGTCCGGCGGTTTGCGCCCAAGCGGGTGATCGAGGTGGGCTGCGGAAACTCAACCCGCATCACCCGGCAGGCGATCATCGACGGCGCGTTGCAAAGCCACATCACCGCCGTCGATCCCTATCCGCGTGCCGATATTGCCGATGTAGTGGACCGGTTCGAGCAGGCACCGCTGGAAACCGTCGACCCCGATGTGTTTTCGGCGCTCGAGGCCGATGACATCCTGTTCATCGATTCCAGCCACCAGGTCCGGATGAGCAATGACGTGGCGCATCTGTTTTGTCGCATCGTACCGGCGTTGGCGGCGGGTGTGGTGATCCACGTACACGATGTGTTCCTGCCCTATGAATATCCCAAGCGGTTCTTCTATGACTGCCCATCATGGGCCGAGCAGTACCTGCTGCATGCGCTGCTTCAGGGCGGCGGGTATGATATTCTCTGGCCGGGATATCATCTGCAACGGGATCGCCCGGACACACAGATGGCCCTGCCGTTTCTGAAACAGGGCCGGGCTCAATCTTTCTGGATCCGCAAGCGCTGACCAAGCGCCGCGGACCGAGAGGAACGAGGAAAAACCTTCCCGTGCAGGAAGGTTTGATCTGCATCAATCCACATATAATAAAATTGGAATACTTGAGACCCCTGAAACATGGAGACTCAGATGAAACAGACCCTGATTGCATTTATATTGGCCATCTTGACGACTTTGCCGGTTTCCGCCGCCGCAGAGTCCGAACAGCGCGGCCTGTTCGTCAACCTGACGACGGACGACACCTGGTCGGCGGCCAAGGCCATCATGTTCGCACACCAGAAATCGCTAAAAAATGGCCACGACACGGCGATCTGGCTGAATGTGCGCGCGGTCTATCTGGCCGACAAGAAACGACCGAGCAACGTGCCCGGCCTGATGGCGGGCGATGGGACGTCGATTCAGGATATGCTGCGCGCCTTTATCGCCGATGGCGGTACGGTGATCATGTGCGGAGCTTGCTCGAAAGCGGCCGGGTTGAGCCAGGCCGATTATATCGACGGCGTGCGTATGGGGGAGTACCCGCTGATCGAAAGCTGGCTGTTCCGGGACGGTGTGCAAACCCTGACCTGGTAGGTCACACGACCTTGCATCGCCCCCCCGTCTTGATTGGCCGGGGGGCGTTCTTGGTTTCAGAGGATTACAGCAACCGGACCTGGGTGCCGATCTGGACGAGCGGATACAGCTGTTCGACATGCTCGTTGTAAAGCCCGATGCACCCGGACGAGCTTTGCCGCCCGATCTTGCGCGTGTCATGGGTGCCGTGCACCAGATAAGCGGGCCAGTCCAGGTACATTGCGCGGGTTCCCAGCGGATTGCCTGGGCCGCCCTCCATGCGCAGGGGCAACGAGGGATCGCGTTTGCGCATAGACGCGGTCGGGGTCCAGCTGGGATTTTCCGCTTTTCGTACGATTTTGCTATAGCCGCGGCGCGTCAGTTCTTCGGACATGGGAACCGACGAGGGGAACAGCAGATAGGTTTCGCCGTCCGGTCCCCAATAATGCACCGCGCGGCTGGTGATGTCGGCCAACAGGCATCCTTTGCCCAGGGTTTCGAAATGATCCTGCCAGCGCTGAGCCTGAAACGACGAGTCATTGCGGCGCACCGGTATCTGGGTTTCAATTTCCGGTTCGTTTTCGGGAAAGGCGTCCTGCGCCCGCAAGATCGCGGGGGTCGCCAAGGTGGTCGCGACACCTAACAGGGCGCTGCGCCGGGTCATGGATTTGGGTATCATTGCTCTACCTCGTGCCGTTTTCTTTTTGCGAGATAGTCTTGCCGGCGGGTTGATACCAGCCCCGCAGCGATGAAACCGGACATATCACGTCGAAGTGACGCCGGACACGGTTGTCAGGGTGACGTGCACGCAGGGTTTCCCCTGTGCCAACAGCAATGGCCTGCATATCGAGAGATACGCAAAACCGGGCCCAAAGGCCCGGTTCGGTGTTCCCAGAGAGCTTTCGACTCAGCTTCGGATTCTCATTCGTGCGGAGCCAGGCGGCCACTCGAAGGGATCGGGATCAGTCCATCGGCTTGAAGTGGAACTCGCCGCCGTCTTTCAGCCCCGAGGGCCAGCGCGAGGTCACGGTCTTGGTCCGCGTGTAGAATTTGAACGCATCCGGGCCGTGTTGGTTCAGATCGCCAAAGACTGATTTCTTCCAGCCGCCAAAGGTGTGATAGGCCAGCGGAACCGGGATCGGTACGTTGATACCGATCATTCCGACATTGATACGGCTGGCAAAATCACGTGCCGAGTCGCCGTCGCGGGTAAAGATCGCCGTGCCGTTGCCGTACTCGTGGTCCATGGCCAGTTTCAGCGCTTCCTCATAGCTTTGCGCCCGCACCGTGGTCAGGACCGGGCCGAAGATCTCGGTCTTGTAGATGTCCATCTCCGGCGTCGCGTGGTCAAACAGGTGCGGTCCGACAAAATAACCGTTCTCATACCCTTGCAGGCTGAAACCGCGGCCATCGACAACAAGTTTCGCGCCCTGATCGATGCCGGTCTGCACCAGACGTTCGATATTGGCCTTTGCAGCAGCCGTCACCACCGGACCGTAATCGACGTCGTTGCCGCCGGTATAAGGTCCAACCTTCAGCTTTTCGATGCGCGGCACCAGTTTTTCGATCAGACGGTCAGCGGTCTCATCGCCCACCGGCACCGCAACCGAGATCGCCATGCATCGTTCGCCCGCCGCGCCATAGCCAGCGCCCACCAGCGCATCCGCGGCCTGATCCATGTCGGCGTCCGGCATGATGATCATATGGTTCTTGGCCCCGCCAAAACACTGCACGCGTTTGCCTTGCGAGCAGCCGGTGCCGTAGATGTATTCGGCAATCGGGGTCGAGCCGACGAAACCGATCGACTGGATCACCGGATGATACAGGATCGCATCCACCGCCTCTTTATCGCCGTTCACCACCTGAAGGATGCCCTTGGGCAGGCCGGCCTCTTCCAGCAGTTCCGCCAACATCAGCGGCACCGAAGGATCGCGCTCGCTGGGTTTCAGAATAAAGGCGTTGCCGCAGGCGATGGCGGGGGCAAACATCCACATCGGGATCATGGCGGGAAAGTTGAACGGGGTGATGCCCGCGGTTACGCCCAGCGGCTGGCGCATCGAGTACATATCGATGCCCGGCCCGGCGGCGTCGGTGAATTCACCCTTCAGCAACTGCGGCGCGCCGATGCAATATTCGACCACTTCCAGACCGCGCTGCACATCGCCGGCGGCGTCGGGCAGGGTCTTGCCGTGTTCGCGGCTCAGGGCTTCGGCCAGTTTATCCATGTCGCGGTTCAGCAGGTCGACAAATTTCATCAGCACGCGGGCGCGGCGCTGCGGGTTTGTGGCGGCCCAGGCGGGCTGCGCGGCGGCGGCAATCTGAACCGCGTGGTCCATCTCGGCACTGTCAGCCAATGGCACCTTGGCCTGCACTTCGCCGGTGGCCGGGTTCATCACGTCGGCAAACCGCCCGGATGTGCCTTTGACATGCGCGCCGTTGATGTAATGTGTCAGTTCGTTCATGGTTTCCTCCTGGTCAGTGTTGCGCAGAACATAGGCTTGCAAAAATCCCCTGAACAGAGGCAAGTTCTCAAAAAGGTTTTGCAGAATTGCAAAGGGGGTGGGCATGCAGGCACATTGGGACGACTTGCGGATCTTTTTGTCCGTCGCCCGCGAGGAAAGCCTGTCAGGCGCAGGGCGGGTACTCAAGATCGACCCGGCGACGGTAGGACGCCGCATTGCGCGGCTGGAAAGGGCGCTGGGCGCGTCGTTGTTCGTCAAGTCTCCGCAGGGGTATACGCTGTCCGCAGCGGGCGAACGCCTGCTGTCGCAAGGCGAGCAGGCGGAGCAGGCGATGCGGGCCGTTACCGAAGCGCTCGACGGCCCCAGCGAGGGGCTGGCCGGGCAGATGCGCATCGGGGCCCCCGACGGCTGTGCCAACTACCTATTGCCGCAGGTCTGTGCCCGGATCGGCGAAGAGAATCCGGATCTGGATATTCAGATCGTCGCGCTGCCGCGCATCGTCAACCTGTCCCGGCGCGAAGCGGATATGGCGATTGCGGTCAGCGCACCGTCGGCAGGGCAACTGTTGGTGCAGAAAATCACCGACTACAGGCTGCATCTGGTCGCCAGCCGCAGCTACCTGCGCGATCATCCGCCGTTGGACCGTGTCGAGGATCTGCGCGACCGGCGGATGGTTGGGTACATACCGGACATGATTTTTGATGCCGAACTGGACTATCTGGACAATCTGGGTGTCAGGCGCGTGCCGCTTGCGTCGAATTCCGTGCCGGTACAACTGAAACTATTGGTCCAGGGCACCGGGTTGGGTGTGGCGCACGATTTCTCGCTTCCCAGTCATCCCGAGCTGCGCAAGGTGTTGAGCGATGAGATCAGCCTGACACGCAGCTTCTATTTGGTGCGCCATCAGGGAGATCAGCGCAGCGCGCGATTGAACCGCTTTGCCGCTGCACTGGCGCAGGGGGTGCGCGATGAAGTGGCGCGGTTGGAAAGCCTGACTTGACTCGACCGCATATTGCGGCGACGTTTTTGATATTGAAAGAATATTGCGGAGGTCCCCCGAATGCTCGTTCACCAGATTCTCAAGTCAAAGGCCAAGACGGGTGTGTTGACGGTCGCGTCCAATGCCAAGGTTGCCGAGGCTGCCAGGGTGCTGGCCGAGAACAAGATCGGATCGGTGGTCGTGTCCGATGACGGCGGGCAGACCGCGTCCGGCATCTTGTCAGAGCGTGATATCGTGCGCGAACTGGCCGGTTCTGGCGGCAGTTGTCTGGATCAGCCGGTTAGTGCCTATATGACCGCCAAGCTGGTTACATGCACCAGCAACAACAGTGCGCAAGAGCTGCTGACGACGATGACCGAAGGCCGTTTTCGCCATATGCCGGTGGTCGAGGATGGCAAGATGATCGGTCTTGTCACACTTGGGGATGTCGTCAAGGCGCAACTGTCCGAACTGGCAATGGAAAAAGAGGCGCTGCAGGGTATGATCATGGGCCACTAGGCCTTTGGTTTTAGGTGTGGCATCGGGATCTATCCATAGATTTCGGCTCGTTTGAACGGGGCTTTACCGTGACACAGGCGATGCCTGGCCAAAACACCGCGTTGAGCGGCTGTGCTGCCGGCAGGGTCTTGCATTTGCAGAAACGCCGTGTTTGCATCCGCAGCACGATCCACATGATTGGAGATCGCCATGCGCATCGCCCTGTATCCCGGCACCTTTGACCCGATCACTTTGGGTCATCTGGATATCATACGCCGAGCCACAGTGCTGGTGGACCGGCTGGTGATCGGTGTGGCGATCAACCGCGACAAGGGGCCGATGTTCTCGCTGGAAGAGCGGGTGGTGATGATCGAGGCCGAATGCGCCAAGCTTTCCGAGCAGACGGAAACCGAAATTATCGCCCATCCGTTCGAGAATTTGCTGATCGACTGCGCCAGTGATGTGGGCGCACAGATCATCGTACGGGGGCTGCGCGCTGTCGCCGATTTCGAGTATGAATATCAGATGGTCGGCATGAACCGAGTGCTGAATTCAAATGTCGAAACTGTCTTTCTGATGGCGGACGCCAAGCATCAGGCCATTGCCAGCAAACTGGTCAAAGAGATTGCCCGCCTTGGAGGCGATATTTCCAGATTTGTCACGCCTCAGGTGCGAATCGAGTTGTTGCAGCGTCTGGGGCGGCCAATCGATTGAACTGTCGGGCGATTCGATTTTCGCTTTAGCGCCAGAACGCAAGCCATTCGACGAATTCATACAGTTTCTTGCCCAGGAACACCAGGTTCTGGGCACCGTTCAGCAACGCATCCGCAGCAATGAACGCCAGGATCAGAAGGGCCAGAACAATGGCTAGGCGGTTGGTCATGCGGGCCTCGGGCAATAAAACGCCCGGCCAGATATGCCTGACCGGGCGCCCATCCACAATATGCAGTCTCTGCAGACCCGCGATCAGCCGTTCAGGCGTCCCATTGCAGCGGCGACATCGGCCATCCGCACCGAAAAGCCCCACTCGTTATCGTACCAGGCCAGAACCCGGACCATGCGGCCATCGACCACGCGGGTCTGATCGGGGGCAAAGATGCTGCTCTCTTCGGTGTGGTTGAAATCGATCGAAACCTTTGGCTCGGGGTCATATGCCAGCACATGTCCCATCGGCCCCTTGACCGCTTCGGCGACCAATGCGTTGATCTCGTCCGCGGTAACGTCGCGCCCGGCGCGGAAGGTCAGGTCGACCGCGCTGACATTCGGTGTCGGTACCCGGATTGCCGAACCGTCCAGCTTGCCCTTGAGGTTCGGCAGAACTTCTCCCAAAGCCTTGGCTGCACCGGTCGAGGTCGGAATCATCGCCATTGCGGCGGCACGGGCGCGGTACAGGTCGGAATGACGGCGGTCCAGCGTCGGCTGATCACCGGTATAGCTGTGGATCGTGGTCATGATGCCATGCTCGATGCCGACGGCCTCGTCCAGTACCTTGGCCAGCGGTGCCAGGCAGTTGGTGGTGCAGGATCCGTTGCTGACCATGTTGTCGCCCTTGGCCAGCATCTCGTCATTGACGCCGAACACGATGGTTTTCTGCACGTTCTTCGCCGGGGCTGAGATCAGAACCGATTTTGCGCCCCGCTCCAGGTGCACGCCAGCTTTTTTGCCATCGTTGAAATTGCCGGTGCATTCGAGCACGACGTCACAGCCGGACCAGTCGAGTTCCTGCGGGTCATAGGTCGAGAACATCTCGATCTCGCCCCGGCCCAGGTCCAGCGTGCGCTCGCCAACGCGGATGTCGCTGCCAAACCGGCCATGGATGCTGTCATAGCGGAGAAGATGCGCTGCGGTTTCCAGAGGACCGGTTGCATTGGCTTTGAGGACTCTGATGTCGTTGCGTCCGCTGGCCGCGATATGGGACAGGGTGCAACGGCCGATGCGGCCAAATCCGTTAATTCCGACGTTGATGGTCATGACTGTCGCTCCACAAACTTGCGCTTTAGGGGCATATAGCCCTGCACGGGCCACATAAAAAGGGAAAAAAAAGCGCATTCACAATGTGTTAGCGCAAACTTTCTCCGATTGCGCTAACGCTTGCCCTGCCGGAAGGATGCGCTAGGGTTGCCGGAAACGAACATTTAGCGAGGGCAGGGCATGAGCGGTCTTCTGGCACTTCTGGACGATGTGGCGGCGATCGCCAAGGTGGCGGCGGCATCGGTCGACGATATCGCGGCTGCGGCTGGCAAGGCGGGGGCCAAGACCGCCGGGGTCATTATCGACGACGCTGCGGTGACGCCGAAATACGTGCAGGGCTTTGCCCCGGCGCGGGAATTGCCGATCATCTGGCGCATTGCACGTGGCTCCTTGTTCAACAAGTTGGTGCTGCTGCTTCCGGTGGCGATGCTGTTGGCGAATTTCGCGCCCTTGCTGATCACCCCTCTTTTGATGTTGGGCGGTTCCTATCTTTGTTTTGAGGGGGCGGAAAAAATCTTTCACGTCCTGTTTCCCCATGGCGATTCGCAAATCGAAAAGGACATGGCGATCCAGGATCCAGGCCATTTGGAAGAGCAAAAGGTCAAGGGCGCGATCAAGACCGATTTTATCCTGTCGGCCGAGATCATGACCATTGCACTGGCCGCGATCGACGTGCCCAATGTCTGGATGCAGGCGGCGACGCTGGCCGTTGTCGGGGCTGGCGTGACGCTGGCGGTCTATGGTTCGGTCGGGGTAATCGTAAAGATGGACGATGTCGGGCTGTATATGGCCCGGAATGCGCATACCGGACCGGGCCGGGCCGTGGGGCGCTGGCTCGTCAAGGCGATGCCACGCCTGATGAAGCTGCTGTCGGTTGTGGGCACTGCCGCGATGCTGTGGGTTGGCGGTTCGATCATCACCCACGGTCTCGAGGTGCTGGGCTGGCCCTGGCTATACCACCATATCCATGATCTGGCTGTCGCGACCGGTCACTTGGCGACCGAGCGTTGGGCCCCGACCGTGAAATGGATCGCCAAGGCCGCGATGGACGGGGTTTTCGGACTGGCATTGGGCCTTCTGTTGATCCCGGTCGCGACACGGGTGCTGATGCCGCTCGCGTCCCGGATGCAGGGGCGCGAGGGCGATTAGGGAAATCCGTTTTGTTCGGCAGCCGCTCGCCCGGTGACACCAAGACAATTTCTCTAGGCAGAATTAAGAGAACGTCATAGGCTCGGCGGGTTGAACTTATCCCTTTACCGGAGAGGCATTGCATATGGGCGACAAGAAGAAGGTCGAAAAGCTGACCAAGGAAATCACGACGCTGAACGAGGAAATCGAACGGCTGAAGAAGCTGTGCAAGGGCCTGAAAGGCAATGACAACGAGATGTGCAGCAAATCCGAACGCAAGGCCGCCAGCACCGGTCAGCACGGCATCAAGGACAACGTGACCAGAAAGCAGCTTCGGGAAGGTATCGAAGAGCGGATAGATCAGCTCAAACGCGACGTGTCCGCGAAAGCGACGGACCTCGCCAAGGAGGCCGCCAAATAGCGGGCCATGGATCGCATCACATAACGGCGCGGGGTGGGAGGCCGGCCCCTGCGCCCGTCACCGTCGATGCCGCGGCGCCCGAGTGAAACATTCGGACGCCGCACAGGGCATGTGTCAGCCCAGCAGTTCCTTGACCTTGGCGACCGTGGCCTCGACGGTGATGCCGAACTTCTCGAACAACTCTTCTGCCGGGGCCGAGGCGCCGAAGCTGTCCATGCCGATGAACGCAGACTTGGCTTCGCGACCGCGCTCGCCCAGCAGCCACCGGTCCCAGCCCTGCCGCACGGCGGCTTCGATGCCGACGCGCACCGGGCCCGCAGGCAGAACCTTGCGGCGATAGGCTTCGTCCTGTTCGGCGAACAACTCCATACAGGGCATTGAAACGACCCGGGTGCCGATGCCCTGACCTTCGAGAATGTCACGCGCTTCCAGAGCAATCGAAACCTCGGATCCGGTGGCAATCAGGATCACCTGCCGCTTGCGCACGGTATCGGCAAGAACATAGGCCCCCTGTTCGCTCAGGTTCCGCTGCTTGTGCTCCAGCCGCACGGTGGGCAGGCTTTGGCGGGTCAGCGACAGCACCGACGGTGTTTGCTTGCTGCTGAGCGCCAGTTCCCAGGCTTCGGCGGTTTCCACCGTGTCGGCGGGGCGGAACACCCACGTGTTGGGGGTCGCGCGGCTGATTGCCAGATGTTCGACAGGCTGGTGCGTTGGGCCGTCTTCGCCCAATCCGATGCTGTCATGGGTCATCACGAACACGGTCGGGATTTTCATTAATGCCGCCAGCCGCATCGACGGGCGGGCATAGTCGGTGAAACACATGAACGTGCCGCCATAGGGACGGATGCCGCCATGCAGCGCCATGCCGTTCATCGCGGCGGCCATGCCATGCTCGCGGATGCCATAATAGATGTAGCGACCCTTGCGGTTGTCGGTATCGAAGACGCCCATGTCGCCGGTTTTGGTGTTGTTGGATCCCGTCAGGTCGGCGCTGCCGCCCACGGTTTCGCTCATGATCGGGTTGATCACCTCAAGCACCATTTCACTGGACTTGCGGGTGGCGACTTTGGGCGCGGCTTCAGAGTTCTGCCTTTTCAGCGCCCGGATGGTTGCGGCAAAGCGTTTTGGCACGTCGCGGGCATAGGCGCGGCTAAACTCGTTCCGGCGACGCTCGGACAGGCTCGCCAGGCGGTTTTCCCAGTCCTGCCGGGCGATCGCCCCGCGCGCACCTATCGCTTCCCACGCTGCTTTGATGTCCTCGGGCACAACGAACGGGCCGGTGGTCCAGCCATAGATCTGTTTGGCGGCGGCCAG
Source organism: Sedimentitalea nanhaiensis DSM 24252 (assembly GCF_000473225.1). Lineage (GTDB taxonomy): Bacteria > Pseudomonadota > Alphaproteobacteria > Rhodobacterales > Rhodobacteraceae > Sedimentitalea > Sedimentitalea nanhaiensis. The sequence goes on along the minus strand of NZ_KI421509.1, from coordinate 1,450,736 downwards.
TTGTTCCGGATCCGTAAGGGCTCCATGGCCCTTTGACGTGTCCTGCGCCGCGTGCCCCAGGGCGATATGGGTCTTGCAGGCAATCATCGTCGGCTTCTTGCCGGTTTTTGCCTTGGTCAAGGCCTCGTCGATTGCCTGGGGATCATGGCCGTCGATCTCGAGCACCTGCCAGCCTGCGGCCTTGAAGCGCATCGCCTGATTGGTGCGGTCGGACAGTTCGACGGTGCCGTCGATGGTGATGTTGTTGTTGTCCCACAGCACGATCAACTTGCCCAGTTGGTGCCGCCCGGCCAGACCGATGGCCTCTTGGCTGATGCCTTCCATCAGACAGCCGTCGCCAGCGATGACATAGGTATGATGATCCACGACTTTCTTGCCAAAGCGGGCGCGCTGGATCTCTTCGGCGATGGCAAAGCCAATCGCATTGGAAAGGCCCTGGCCCAGCGGGCCGGTGGTGGTCTCGATGCCGCTGGCATGGCCGTATTCCGGGTGCCCCGCTGTGCGGGCGCCCCATTGGCGGAAATTCTTGATCTCTTCGATCGGCATGTCGGCATAGCCGGTCAGGTGCAGCAGCGAATACAGCAGCATCGAGCCATGCCCGGCGGACAGGATAAACCGGTCGCGATCCGGCCAGTTCGGCGCGGTGGCGTCGAATTTGAGGTGCTTTTCGAACAGAACCGTGGCGACATCGGCCATGCCCATAGGCATTCCCGAATGACCGGAATTGGCGGCGTGGACGGCATCCAGGGTCAGGGCACGGATGGCCGCCGCTTTGGACCAATGTTCGGGGTTGGCGGTGCGCAGGGCGTTAATATCCACGAGGCAGTTCCTTTGACTGTTCCGCTGCAAGTGGCGGCAATTGGCCTGCTGAATACCAGCCGCACCCCAAAGATCAAGCACCCGCAAGCCGCCTGGGCGGTGTCGCATCAGGTCTGCGGGCCAAGTTGTTGAAACCAAACGGTGTGAAATTTGCACAGGCAGCGTCTAGACTGCTACCAATTGAACAGGATGCCCGATTCGCCCGCGCAGGCCACGCCGGGGCCATCGGGATCTGTGAACATTTGTGCCGCACGAAAAGGTAGGGCGTATGAGTCAGATCGAGGAATTGCACGGTCGTATCACAGCCGCAATGGAGCGTATTGGCGTCGGTGTGTCGGCGATGGCGGAACGTGAGATCACAGCGGCACCGGATCCGATGCTGGCCCAGGCGCTGGAAGAAGAACAGCTGGCAAATGCCCAGCTTCAAGAGCGTTTGCGGTTGCTCAAGGCCCGGCACGCCGATGAGCTGGCGGCCTTGCGGGCGGATCTGGACAACGCTGCCGAGGTTCAGACCCTGCGCGCCGAATTGGCGGCGCAAGGCGACGCCATGCGGCGGCTGGACACGGATGTGCAACGGTTGCGTGCCGCCAACGATCAGCTGCGCCAAAGCAACGCGGCCCTGCGCGCGGCCAACGAAAGCGGTGTCGGCGAGCCCGAACTGATCAACCAGGCGATGCAGGCCGAACTGGAAGGGTTGCGTGCGGCCCGGGCCACCGACGTGGCCGAGATCGGTGCCGTGCTGGCCAAGCTGGAACCGTTGCTGGCGGGATCCGCCGCCGCGCGTCAGGGAGAGGAAGTGTGATGCCCGAAGTGACCATCAAGATCGGCGGACGCGGTTTCGAAGTCTCCTGTCAGGAGGGCGAGGAAAGCTATTTGCACTCGGCCGCCAAGATGTTGGATGACGAAGCCCAGGTGCTGTCGGATCAGATCGGACGGATGCCCGAGGCCCGGATGCTGTTGATGGCGGGGCTGATGCTGGCCGACAAGACCGCCGCATGCGAGGATCGCATCAGGGAGGTCGAGACGTTGTTGGCGCAGCGTACTGCCGAGGTTGAACAGATGCGCCAGGCCCCCGGTCCCGCGCCGGAGCGGATCGAAGTTCCGGTTGTGCCCGCAGTGGTCACCGACACGCTGGCCGAACTCGCCGCCCGCGCCGAGGCATTGGCCGCCGAGATCGAGGAACATGGGGCCAGGTGATTTCGATTTAGCTTTGTTTTACAGTCTGTTAAGTTAGATTAATTTGTTTCGCGCGCGAAACAAATCTCTGTAAGCGGTTGGAATCGCTGCGCCCGGCTCTGCCAAAATTGGCCCCTGTCCGGGTTTTTATGACGTTCTGGCGTTTCAGGGTGACCTGAAACGCCTCACAGGTCAGTGTCGCGGTTATCCGTTGGCTTCGCGGATCTTGTCGGCGGCGTCCTTGTCGTAGCTGACACCGTTTTTCTCAAACAGCGTGTCCAGCTCGCCTGACAGGGTCATTTCGGTGATGATGTCGCAGCCGCCGACGAACTCGCCCTTGACGTAGAGCTGCGGGACTGTCGGCCAGTCCGAGAAATCCTTGATCCCCTGGCGGATCGCTTCGTCGGCCAGTACGTTCACATCGGCGAAATCGACGCCCATATAGTTCAGCACGCCCGCGACGCGGCTTGAAAACCCACATTGTGGCATTTCCTTGGTGCCTTTCATGTAGAGCACGACATCGTTCTTGCTGATGGTGTCCTGGATCTGTGTGGCTGTTTCGCTCATGTCGCGTGTCCTTTGTAAATCTGGTCTCAGTCGGGGGCTTTGGTGGTCAGCGCCAAGGCGTGCAACTCGCCCTGGCTGCCGTCCATCTTGCCTTTGAGCGCGGCATAGACCGCGCGTTGTTGCTGCACCCGGTTCTGGCCGCGAAAGCTGGCGTCGATGACCTCGGCAGCATAGTGGTTTCCGTCGCCAGCCAGATCGGTGATGGTGATCTTGGCATCCGGAAAGCTGGCGCGGATCAGGTCTTCGATCTCGTGGGCTTGTATGGCCATGGGGACTTTCTTTCACTGTGTTGCATCAGATGTAGGACGGTGGCGCGGTGCGTGCAAGGGAGCAACCTCTGCACTATCCAGTCTGGGCGGTCAGGCGACGTGCTCTGCAAAGCTGTTGCGGTATACCCGAGAAAGGTCGGCCAACGGGGCCGACGCATTGCCGATCCAGACCGTATCGCCGGTAAAGCGTCCCACCGAAGTCACCGAAACGCCAACCTGACCCGCCGCGATCATCAAGGCCTCGGCCTGGTCAAAGTTGCAGGCCACCAGATAACGCGCCTGATCTTCGCCAAACAGGAACTCGGTTGATGCGTCTTCCAGATGCACGCCGACGCCCGCGTGTTCGGCCAGTTCGAACGCAGCCAATGCGAGGCCGCCATCGGACAGATCGGTGCAGGCCTTGATCAGATCGCGATTGGCGCGGATAAATTCGCCATTGCGCTTTTCGGCCTCGAGATCGACGTTGGGCGCATCGCCTTCTTCGCGGTTGAACACTTCGGCCAGCAAGGCGGATTGACCCAGGTGACCCACGGTGACGCCAATCAGCAGCGCGACATGGCCTTCGCGTACTTCGTTGCCGATAATGTCGTCCACATGAGTCAACAGACCCACTGCGCCGATCGTCGGTGTCGGCAGGATGCCTGTGCCATCGGTTTCGTTGTACAGCGACACATTGCCCGACACGATAGGCATGTCGAGCGCCGAACAGGCGGCACCGATGCCCTGGATCGCACCGACGAACTGGCCCATGATCTCGGGTTTTTCCGGGTTGCCGAAATTCAGGTTGTCGGTGCTGGCCAGCGGCTTGGCCCCGACCGCGCACAGGTTGCGATAGGCTTCGGCGACCGCCTGCTTGCCGCCCTCGACCGGGTTGGCGCGCACATAGCGCGGCGTCACATCCGAGGTGAAGGCCAGCGCCTTGTCGGTGCCGTGGACCCGAACGATGCCCGAACCCAGCCCCGGCGTGCGGGCGGTGTCGGCCATGACCATGGTGTCGTATTGTTCATAGACCCATTGTTTGGCCGCATAGTTGGGGCTGGCCAGCAGCGCGCGCAGCCCGTCGATGGGGTCGATCTGCGGCACATCGGCCAGAGGTTCGGCAGCCGGTGTGGGGGTCCACGGGCGGTCGTATTCCGGAGCCGAGCCAGAAAGGGTGGCCAGCGGCAGATCGGCCACGACCTGGCCCTTGTGCTCGATCAGGAAACGGTCCTCGGCAATGGTTTCGCCGACGATGGCGAAATCCAGATCCCATTTGTCAAACACCGCGCGGGCCTCGGCCTCTTTCTCGGGACGCAGCACCATCAGCATGCGTTCCTGGCTTTCGGAGAGCATCATTTCGTAGGCCGTCATATTCTCTTCGCGCTGGGGCACCGCGTCCAGGTTCAGGCGCACGCCCAGCCCGCCCTTGTCGCCCATTTCGACGGCGGAACAGGTCAGACCGGCGGCACCCATGTCCTGAATCGATATCACCGCACCGGTCTGCATCAGTTCCAGCGTCGCTTCCATCAGGCGCTTTTCGGTGAACGGGTCGCCGACCTGCACCGTGGGGCGCTTTTCCTCGATCGTGTCATCGAATTCGGCGCTGGCCATGGTCGCTCCGCCAACCCCGTCACGCCCGGTCTTGGCCCCAAGATAAACCACCGGCATGCCGACACCAGACGCGGCGGAATAAAAGATGCCGTCGGTGCGCGCCAAACCGGCGGCAAAGGCGTTGACCAGGCAGTTGCCGTTATATGCGGCGTGAAACCGCACCTCGCCGCCAACCGTGGGGACGCCAAAACAGTTGCCATAGCCGCCGATCCCTTCGACCACGCCATTGACCAGACGACGGGTTTTCGTGTGGTCCGGTTCGCCAAACGACAAAGAGTTCATGGCCGCGATCGGGCGTGCGCCCATGGTAAAGACGTCGCGCAGGATGCCGCCGACCCCGGTGGCCGCACCCTGGTAGGGTTCGATATAGCTGGGGTGGTTGTGGCTTTCCATCTTGAAGACCACGGCCTGCCCGTCGCCGATATCGACGATGCCTGCGTTCTCGCCCGGGCCGCAGATCACCTGTGGTCCCTCGGTGGGCAAGGTGCGCAGCCATTTCTTGGAGGATTTGTAGGAACAGTGTTCGTTCCACATGGCCGAAAAGATGCCCAACTCGGTAAAGGTCGGTGTGCGGCCGATGATCTGCAGGATGCGGTCGTATTCGTCCGGTTTCAGGCCGTGGCTTTGGATCAGGTCAGGCGTGATGGCTGGCTCTTGCATGGCGCGTGGAATTCCCCGGTAGCGGCAGTTGGGCCGCTTTTAGGCCAAGCGCGCGGTCGGGGGAAGGGGAAAGCTGTCGCGGGTCGGGCGAGCTGGCCGCGAGAGATATCGTGCAGGTCGTGGGCATGATTCCGGTGTCAGTTCGGATGCCCGGCTGATGGTTTTCAACCGGCCCCTTTCTCTTTTTCGATCTGCGCCTGGACAACCCCGGTGGCCGCAGCGCCGATGGCACTCTTTTCGTCGTCGGTCAGATCCTCGGCGTGCTCCAGGCCCGGTATCGCGACGCGTACTTCGCGGCGGGCAAATTCGATACCGTTTTCGGCAAAGGCATCCTGCACCCGGTTATAGATTTCCTTGCGGATCATGAACTGGGTACCGGGCCTGGCCATGAACTTGCCCCGGATCGTGATGCCGACATCGTCAATGCCAGACACGCCCTGGCTTTTGAACGGTTCGAGAAAATCGCCCTTGAAACGTTCGTCTGCCCAAAGGTCCTGACCGATTCTCTTGAAGATCTTGCGCACCTTTTCGGGATCGACATCAAAGGGCACGGTGAATTTCAGTTTCATGATCACCCAGTCGCGGCTGAAATTGGTGATCTTGGGGATTTCACCATAGGGCAGGGTGTGTACCAGCCCCAGGTGGTGGCGCAATTGCATGGAACGGATCGATATCTTTTCAACGGTGCCCATCGTGCCATCCACCTCGACATATTCGCCGACGCGAAACGCATCATCGACCAGAAAGAAGATTCCCGACACCACGTCTGCCACCAGCTTTTGTGCGCCAAAGCCAATGGCCAGGCCCAAAATCCCGGCACCGGCCAACAGAGGGGTGATGTCGATCCCCAGGGCTCCGATGGCCAGCAGGCTGAAGATGACCGCGATGGCGATCTGTGCTGTCACGCGCAGCAGCGGCAGAACCGTGGCCAGACGTGAACCGCCCGCGCCACCGCCGTCGGCGGCGCTTTCCTGCTCCAAGGGGGCGGCGCTGGTCTGTTCTTTTGCCAACTGGCGGTTGATCCAGAGGGATACGATTTCATAGACCACATATCCGACCGCAAGCGTTATCAGGAATTCGATCAGGTTTGTGCCAATTCCCTGACGGGCCGAGAGAAAATCATTGATAGTGATATCCCAGCTCTGGGCGATCAGGATCAGCACCAGACCTGCCATCAGAACGCGCCCGATGCGGATATAGCTGCGCTTGGTCGAACGATAGGCGGTTTCGGCCAGCGGGCCTTCGCCGATCATCGGAGGCACCAAATGGCGCACCAGCCCACGGATCACGGTATCCAGCAAAGGCAGCATAAGCAGCCAGAACATGGTGACGTAATGCGCGCCTTTGAGCAATTGGTCCGTTTTGCCGAGCCCTGCCAGTATAGTGACGATCACCCACATGACGGCCGCCACACCCATGGCAAAATATGGATAGAACCGCGCAAAGCATTCGTCGAATTCGGTGCGGTCCGGATCGGTGCCAAGCATCATGTCGGTCAGGCCTTCACGGGCGCTCCAGGCAATGAAGACGATGTACAGATAGATCGAAGAGTCGAGCCAGAACGCCAGCCGGGTTTCCGCCAGATCAGCGCCGTTGGCCATGTTGAAGCCAACAGCAAACAGGGTGAGACCGGCCAGCAGGATCAATCCAACCATGTGCCGGTGCAAGAAGCGGGCCCACTGATCGCTGACATTGACCAGGCGCATGGCGGGCTGTTTCGGGGCCAGGACGAACCGCGATACGGCACCGGCCAGGCGGGGCCACCATACGAGGTAAGTCACAAGCGGGGCAGCAAAGGCCAGCTGCTCCGGCGACAGCAGCAGACGCCCGACCGTCCGCGCGGTGAAATAGAAGACCATGAGGCCGAAGATTTCCCGCATGAAGCGCCGAAACAGGAATTGCACGGACTCTTTCAGACTGCCTGCTTCCGTCGGGTCGGTCTGTTTGCGCCAGTTTCGGGTCAACCGTTCCGCGATCACTTCGACGCCGTAGGCGACGATCAGCACAATACCGATCAGGCCGAACAGCGCCAGCAACTTGACCGCACCGCCAACCGAAGCGGTGAAATCCGCAATGACTCGGGCTTCCTTGGTGATCAGAGTCGGCAGTTTGACGATGGCGTCCAGCGGGTTGGAATAAAGCGCGGTCCAGATGATTTTCAGACGCCCGAAAAAGGATACATTTTCGGGCCGGGTCGAGGATTCTGCGGCTGCGACGGCATCGAGTCGATCCAGAAGCATGCCGCGAACCTGATCGTCGGACATGCGCGCCACCATTTCGCGCACGGCATCCTGGGTCAAGGGGTCAGGTAGCTCTGTAACCGTGGGTTCGCTTTGCGAGGATGATGCCGCAAGCCCCATTTGCGCAGCCGCTGGTCCGCACAGGCCGAGCAGGAGTAGACTGACGACACCTGAAATACGTGAAATACGTGAGAAAAAAGCCATTGGTCCGCTCCCGGTCATCTTCCTGCGTCTGCATTTTCAGCATTTTCAGCATTTTGGACTTGGATGCACGGATAAACTCGGATTTTTGAGATTTCCCTGCCTGGCGTTGCATCCATGCGTAAAGCTTGCCGGGCGTTTGGCAAAAAAAGGGCCGAGCACTAGGCTCGGCCAAAGTCCAACAGGGAGGTATGAAATTGATGAGCAATTGTGCATCGCCAATTTCATAAGTCCAATTAGGCATCGCTTCTTGTCTTATCAAGGATTATTGCATGATGAAGGCGGCAATGCTGTTATGCGCTCACGGCATAGCTCTGGAATCTTCGAGCGCCCGCAGCTGCTTGCGGTAGATCAGGATTTCCTCTTGCACAAAATCCCGGAATGCGGCGATGCGTTTTGATTGGCGCAACTCTTCCGGGTAGGCCAGATACACCGGCACTTCGGCAGACTCAATTTCAGGCAGGATGCGTTGGAGGTCGGGGAAATCGTGGGTGACATAGTCCGGTAACACGCCAATACCCAGATTGTTCAAAACACCCTGCAGCACGCCGAAGTAGTTGTTCACCGTCAGCAGGGAATGAGGGCTATAGGTCATCAGGTGCTGAACCAGCATTGCGCCGGCGCTGACCTGTGCTGCGTCGGTGTTCTGGCAGATCAGACGGTGATCGGCGATATCTTCGAGGCTTGAGGGGGTGCCGCTCTTGTCGAGATAGCCGCGCGACGCATACATCAGCATCTGAACCGTCATCAGCCGCTTGCGGATAAGGTCGGCCTGGCTCGGCGCTTTCATCCGTATTGCCACGTCTGCTTCGCGCATGGGAAGGTCCAGCACCCTTTCCTCGAGCATCAGGTCGACTTTGAGATCGGGGTATTTATCGTATAGTTTGGGCAGGCGCGGGGCCAGCCACAGCAGGCCAAAGCCAAATGTCGTGGTCACGCGGAGTTCGCCGAACACTTCTTCTTCGCTGTCGCGAATCCAGGCCGCGGCGGTTTCGAGACGTTTGGACATGGCCGTGGTGGCATCGAACAGCAATTCACCCTGTTCGGTCAGAATCAGCCCGCGCGCGTGGCGGTGAAACAGGGTGGCTCCCAGGCTGTCTTCAAGCGCGCGAATCTGTCGGCTGACCGCAGATTGTGACAGATTCAGCCGGTCACCCGCATGGGTGAGACTGCCGGCATCCGCCACGGCGTGAAATATTCTGAGCTTGTCCCAATCCATAACGGCAACTTTCGATCTGCAACGGCTGGCCTATATGAAAGGATGGAGTACCCTGCTTGCAACCGCAGTAACGCGGTGTGCGCCATGTTTTTTGCTATACAGGTCATAAATCATGACCTATTGTGGCCGCAATCTGCAATGCAGTTCGACGTTGGGGGAGACGAACGATGAGTGCGCCGAAAATTTCATTGAATGACCGGTTCGATTTGACCAAGAGCCCCGTTCTGCTGAACGGGACCCAGGCTTTGGTGCGGCTGATGCTGATTCAGAAAGAACGGGATCGTGTCGCAGGGCTGAACACCGCAGGGCTGGTGACCGGCTATCGCGGCTCGCCGCTGGGGACCGTCGATCTGAATATGAACCGCGCGGCCAAACCTCTCGCCGCAAGCGACATAACCTTTCAGTGGGGGTTGAACGAAGATCTGGCGGCGACGGCTCTGTGGGGCAGTCAGCAGGCGGAACTGCGCGGTGAAGGCAAGTTCGATGGCGTATTTGGCCTGTGGTACGGCAAGGGCCCCGGCGTGGACCGCTCGGGCGACCCGATGAAACATGCCAACATGGCGGGCACCAGCCGGAATGGCGGTGTGGTGATGGCGATGGGCGACGATCATACCGGGGAATCCAGCACGGTTCTGCATCAGAGCGAATGGGCTCTGGTGGATGCCTATATGCCGGTGGTCAGCCCGGCCGGCGTGCAGGAAATTCTGGATTACGGAGTTTATGCCTATGCCCTGTCGCGATTTTCCGGGCTGTGGGTCGGTCTGAAAACCATGAAGGATACGATCGAGGTAACGTCGGTCGTGGACGGTCGCCCGGACCGGATGCAACTGGTGACACCCGATTTCGACATGCCCAAGGGTGGGCTGAACATCCGCCTGATCGACACGCCGACCGAACAGGAAGCCCGCGTCATCGATCACAAACGCTTTGCCGCCGAAGCCTTTGCCCGCGCCAACCGGATCGACAAGCGGGTCTGGGGCCAGCCGGGCGCCAAGATCGGCTTTGTGGCTGCGGGCAAGAACTGGCTGGACCTGGTGCACGCCATGTCGCTGCTGAACATCGACGAGACCGAGGCCGCGCGCCTGGGCATCACGACCTACAAGATCGGGCAAACCTTTCCGCTGGATATGGACAGTTTCCACGAATGGGCCGAGGGGCTGGATCTGATCGTTGTGGTCGAGGAAAAGCGCAAGCTGATCGAGGTACAGGTCAAAGAGGCGATCTTTGACGATCGCAGCGGTCGGCGGGTCTATGGCTGGCACAAGGGGGACAGCTGGGAGAATGGGCGCCGTCTGGAACTGTTCCCGACCCGAGGGGCGCTGGACCCGATCCTGATCGCCAGCAAGCTGGGTGAGGTTCTGATCGAGGAGGGGCGTGAAACCGACGGTATCCGCGCCGGGCTTGCCGCGCTTGAAGATGCGCGGCGTAACGACAATGCCAAGGATATTGCCGCGCGCCTGCCGTATTTCTGTTCAGGCTGTCCGCACAATTCCAGCACCAAGGTGCCCGACGGCAGCCGTGCCTATGCCGGCATCGGCTGTCATTATATGGTGCAATGGATGGACCGTGACACCATCGGCTATACCCATATGGGGGGGGAAGGGGCGAACTGGATCGGCGAAGCACCGTTTTCCAACACGAAACATGTGTTTCAGAACCTGGGGGATGGCACCTACAACCATTCGGGTATTCAAGCGATCCGCGCTGCCGTGGCCGCAAAAGCCAATATCACCTATAAAATCCTGTATAATGACGCCGTTGCAATGACCGGGGGGCAGCAAAACGAAGGCGATCTGGATGCGCCCCGCATCGTGCGCGAATTGCAAGCCATGGGCGTGCAGCATGTCGCGGTCGTCTATGACCAGAAGGAAGAGCCGGCACGCGACGGATTCCCCAAGGGGCTGGAGTGGTACGAGCGTGCCGAGATGGACAACGTGCAGAAGAAATTCCGCGAGATCCAAGGTGTCAGCGCTATCGTCTATATCCAGACCTGCGCCGCCGAAAAACGCCGCCGCCGCAAGCGCGGCCTGTTTCCCGATCCGGATAAGCGGGTGTTCATCAACACCGATATCTGCGAGGGCTGTGGTGATTGCGGGGTGCAGTCCAACTGTGTTTCGATCGTGCCGGCGGAAACCGAATTGGGGCGCAAACGGGCGATCGATCAGTCCAGTTGCAACAAGGATTTCTCATGTCTCAAGGGGTTTTGCCCGTCCTTTGTGACCCTGGAAGGCGCCAAGGTGCGCAAGGAAGCGACAACCCAGCTGAATCTGCCGGATCTGCCGCTGCCGGACCTGCCGGATATCAGCGGCACCCATAACGTGGTGATCACCGGGGTCGGCGGCACTGGTGTGGTCACGATTGGCGCGGTGATGGCGCAGGCCGCGCAGCTGGACGGAAAAGGCGCGGGCATGATGGAAATGGCCGGGTTGGCGCAAAAAGGCGGCGCCGTCCAGATCCACTGTCGTCTGGCCAACGCCCCCGAGGACATCAGCGCCATCCGTGTCGCCACCGGCGAGGCGCATGCGCTGATCGGCGGTGATCTGGTGGTCAGCGCCGGTGCCAAGACGCTCGGCCTGACCAAGACGGGGCAGACCGGTGCGGTGGTCAACAGCCATGAGATCATCACCGGCGATTTTACCCGTAACACCGAGTTTTCGCTGCCCAGCGAACGGCTGCAACTGGCGCTTGAGGCGCGGATGAAGGATCGTATCGATCTGTTCGATGCCTCCGATCTGGCCAAAGCGGTTCTGGGCGACTCGATCTATTCCAATATGATGGTGTTCGGCGGAGCCTGGCAGCGCGGTCTGGTGCCCCTGGGGCTGGACGCCATCCGGAACGCAATCCGGATGAACGGTGCCGCCGTCGAGCGCAACCTGCGGGCCTTTGAAGTCGGACGCTGGGCGGTTCTGTTCCCGAGCGAAGTTGCGGCGGTCCTGAAACCCAACGTCACGGAGTTGCCGAAATCGCTGGACGACAAGATCGCCTATCGCGCCGATCATCTGGTGGCTTATCAGGGCAAGCGATTGGCCAAACGGTACCGCAAAATGGTGGACCGGATCGAAGACCCGCGCCTGCGCGAGGCGGTGGCCAGGGGCTATCACAAGCTGTTGTCCTACAAGGATGAATACGAGGTGGCGCGGCTGTTGCTGACCAGCCAGGAAAAGGCCGCCGCGGAATTCGACGGCGATTTTCGTATGACCTTTCATCTGGCCCCGCCCATTCTGGGGGGGACCGGGCCGGACGGACGTCCGAAAAAGCGCGAGTTTGGGCCCTGGATGCAGACGCCGCTGAAGATCCTGAAATCGCTCAAGGGTCTGCGCGGCACGCCGCTGGATCCCTTTGGCTATGGGGCCGAGCGCAAGATGGAACGCGCCCTGATCAAGCAATACGAGGCCGACATGACGACGGTGCTGGCCGGGGTGACCCCGAAAACCGCAGAGATTGCGCAGGAGCTTGCCGAACTGCCGCTGGAGATTCGCGGCTTTGGCCCGGTCAAGGCGGCGAATGAAGCCAAGGCGGCAAAACGGCGCGAGGCGTTGCTGGCGGCATTCAAGCAGGGTGGCACAGATATGAGCAAAGCGGCCGCGTAATCGTCATGTGGTTGTCATGGATCTGTGCAAGATCGGTTCGCGGTCGCATTCTGGGTCCGTGAACCGCGAGGGATTGATGGCTGGCAACCGGAACCGATATGGCGCGCGCGATATCAGCTATGCGTATTCTGCCCGCACCAGGGGCGGGCGCGCCATGATTCGGCTGTTGGAGAACACCACCGGGCGGGTGCGGTTGATCCGGCGGGCCAGCGGATATGAGAACGATGTCGCCGGGGGGCGCGATTTCTGGTCGGTCATGGTTCAGCGGTATGGGGTGTCATTGAATGTCACCGGCGGCGCATTGCGTGACATCCCGCGCACCGGGCCATTGATCCTGATCGCCAACCATCCTTACGGCATTCTGGACGGGCTGATGATGGGGCATATCCTGTCCCAGGCGCGGGGCGATTTCCGTATCCTGGCGCACCGGATTTTTCACAAGGCGGAAGATCTGAACAAGATCATACTTCCGATCTCGTTTGATGAAACCAGGGCTGCGGTGCAGATGAACCTGCAGAGTCGCAAGGACGCTTTGGATTATCTCGGGGCCGGTGGCGCCATCGGCATCTTTCCCGGCGGCACGGTCAGCACCGCAGCCACGCCTTTTTCCCACCCGATGGACCCGGGTTGGCGCAGCTTTACCGCCCGCATGGTTGCGAAGTCCAGGGCCACGGTTGTGCCGGTGTTTTTCGACGGTCACACCTCGCGGCTTTTTCAGATTGCCAGCCATCTTCACAGCACGTTGCGTATGGGGTTGCTGATCAAGGAATTCAGCAAACGTGTCGATACGCCGGTCGATGTGGTCATCGGAAAGCCGATTGGCCGCGACATTCTGGACCCGATGGCAGGCAATTCCAAAGCGATGATGGATTTCCTGCGAAAAGCCACGTATGAGCTGTCTCCGAAGCCGTTGAAGTCCTATGACTACGGGTTCGAGTTCGAGGACAGGCATCGCGCCTGAGACAAGGCCTGATGAACCATGGCGGTTGGTATTTTTGATTCCGGGTTGGGCGGTCTGACCGTTCTTGAGGCGGCGCGGCAGCGGTTGCCCGACGTGGATTTTCTGTATCTGGGCGACAGCGCCCATGCGCCCTATGGTGTGCGAGATGCGGACGATGTGTTCGATCTGACCGGCAGGGCGGTTCAACGGTTGTGGGACGGTGGCTGCGATCTGGTGATTCTCGCATGTAACACCGCAAGTGCGGCGGCCCTGCGACGGATGCAGGAGGGCGGTTTGCCCAGGGGCAAGCGGGTGTTGGGCGTGTTCGTACCGCTGATCGAGGCGCTGACCGAACGGCAATGGGGCGACAACTCGCCGCCGCGCGAAGTGGCGGTAAAGCACGTTGCCCTGTTTGCCACTCCGGCGACCGTCGCCAGCCGCGCCTTTCAGCGCGAACTGGCCTTTCGCGCGATCGGTGTCGATGTCGAGGCGCAAGCCTGCGGTGGCGTGGTGGATGCCATCGAGGACGGTGACATGATCCTCGCCGAGGCGCTGGTGCGCAGCCATGTAGAGGCGCTGAAACGCAAGATGCCGCAGCCGCAGGCAGCCATCCTGGGATGTACCCACTATCCGTTGATGGAACAGACCTTTCAGGACGCGCTGGGGGCGGATGTGCAAGTCTTTAGCCAGGCCAGACTGGTGGCCGAAAGCCTGGCCGACTACCTGGAGCGGCATCCCGACATGCTGGGCGCGGGGGCGTCGGGGTATCTGACCACGGGCGATGCGCAACGGGTCAGTGATCGGGCGACGCAGTTCTTGCGACGACAGATCACTTTTCAAGCCGCCTGACTTCGGTCAAGGCGCGGGCGGGCATTCCGCCGCTATGAGGGCTGCGGAAGATTGCGGCATTGACGTAAGACTTCAGGAATAAAGGTCTGACATGACCCACAAAATTGTAATTCTGGGTGCCAGCGGATATACCGGCGCCGAACTGATCCGGTTGATTGCCGGGCATCCCAATATGCAGATTGTCGCCCTGTCGGGCGAACGCAAGGCCGGCATGAAGATGGCGCAGGTCTTTCCGCATCTGCGCCATATGGACCTGCCGGCGTTGTGCCGGATCGAAGAGATCGATTTCTCGGATGTGGACCTGTGTTTCTGTGCCCTGCCGCACAAAACCAGCCAAGAGGTGATCCGCGATCTGCCCGAAGATCTGAAAATCGTCGATCTAAGTGCGGATTTCCGGCTGCGCGATCCGGCGGAATACGAAAAGTGGTATGGCAACGCCCATGCGGCGTTGGAAATACAAGGCGAGGCTGTCTATGGGCTGACCGAGTTTTACCGCGAAGAGATCCGCCTGGCGCGGCTGGTTGCGGGCACCGGCTGTAATGCCGCGACGGGACAATTTGCTCTGCGCCCGCTGATCTCGGCCGGCGTTATCGATCTGGACGATATCATACTGGATCTGAAATGCGCGGTCTCCGGGGCCGGGCGCAGCCTGAAGGAGAACCTGCTGCACGCCGAACTGAGCGAGGGGTACAACGCCTATGCCATCGGCGGAACCCATCGCCATCTGGGCGAGTTCGATCAAGAGTTCAGCGCTCTGGCCGGGCGGCCGGTCAAGGTGCAGTTCACGCCTCATTTGATCCCGGCCAATCGGGGCATTCTGGCCACGGTCTATGTCAGGGGCGAGGCGCAGGCGATTCACGACACCTTTCAAGCCGCCTATGCGGACGAACCGTTCATCCAACTGTTGCCCCTTGGCGAAGCGCCGAGCACGCACCATGTGCGCGGATCGAATTTTGTGCATATCGGTGTGGCGTCAGATCGCATCGATGGCCGCACGATCGTGATTGCAGCATTGGATAACCTGACAAAGGGCAGCAGCGGGCAGGCCTTGCAGAATGCCAATCTGATGCTAGGTGAAAAAGAGGTTGCGGGGCTGATGATGGCCCCCCTGTTCCCATGAGGTGAGCAATGAAGAGCCTGAAAAAACAACGACGGGTTCAGGTGGTCGTGGTCGCGGCGCTGGCGCTGGCGCTGGCCACCGGACTGATCGGGTACGCGATGCGCGATGGAATCAACTTCTTTCGCGCCCCCAGCCAGATTGTGGCCGAACCGCCAGCGCCGGGCGAGGTGTTTCGGATTGGCGGGCTGGTTGAGGCGGGCAGCATCCAGCGCGGCCAGGGCGAGACCATCCGCTTTGTCGTCACAGATGGCGGCGCATCCGTTCCGGTGACCTTTTCCGGCGTTCTGCCTGACCTTTTCGCGGAAAACCAGGGTATGGTCGGGACTGGCCGATACGTGAACGGTGTATTCCAAGCCTCTGAAATACTTGCGAAACACGATGAGACCTATATGCCGTCCGAAGTCGTTGACGCGTTAAAGGAACAAGGGGTGTACAAAGATCCCAACGGCAGCTGACCCTGTGATCGCCGCGCCGTCGTTCTGCGCGGTCGGTATGTGTGGCGAACGGTCTGGTGTGGCGTCATTAACCAATTGAGCGCAGCCTTCCCAACGTGAATTGGGAGGCAGGCATGCAGACCGTACGTCAGATTGCAGAAGAGATCGTGGCCCGTGAAGGCGGGTATGTGAATGACCCCGACGATCCCGGCGGGGCGACAAAATTCGGTGTGACCATTCACACCATGCGCCGGTTGGGGCTGGACCTGACAGGCGACGGGATCGTCGGCGTCGCGGATGTGCGGGCGTTGAGCCGTGAACAGGCCGTGGACATTTTTATCCGGCATTATTTTGAACGACCCCGGATCGCCGAGATGCCGGTGGCCCTGCAGGCGAGCCTGTTTGACATGTATGTCAACGCAGGGGGGAATGCGGTGAAAATCCTGCAACGGATGTTGCGCGACATGGGCTATGCGGTGTCGGTGGACGGGGCAATCGGGCCGCAGACCCTCAAGGCGTCCAGGGATGCGGCGGTCCCGGATGCGCTGGCGTTGCGGGATGCCTATGGGGTGGCGCGGCGGAACTATTATTTCCGGATCGCCGATGGCCGGGTCGCCAGCCGCAAGTACGCCCGCACGACCAAGGGTGGCAAGGGCGGCTGGATCAAGCGCGCCGAGGAATTCCTGTCGTCAAAGTACCATCTGACACAGGAACAGTTTCAACAAAGGATAGCGGCATGGGGTTGATCCAGGGATTTCTGACTTTGATGTTTGGCAGCGGGCGCAACGTGATTCGTGAAACTGCAGAAGTGTTTACCGAAAATGCCGAGGCCGGCGCCAAACGGGCGCAAGCGGTGCAGGGGCAGGCGATGCAGCAATTTGGCGCGGAATTCGCGCTTGCCCGGCACGGGGTATTCGATCGCTTCATGGACGGCGTCAATCGGCTGCCGCGGCCGGCGCTGGCGTTGGGAACGCTGGGGTTGTTCGTGTCGGCGATGGTCGATCCGCTGTGGTTCGCCGCGCGGATGCAGGGGATTGCGCTGGTACCGGAGCCGCTGTGGTGGTTGCTGGGGGTGATTGTTTCGTTCTATTTCGGTGCGCGCCATCAGCTTAAGGCCCAGAGCTTTCAGCGAGAGGTTGCGACCACAATGGCCCGTGTGCCACAGGTGGTCGAGAACATCCGGACGTTGGATGCCTTGCGCGCAGACAGTCCAGGTGCGGCCAATCCCGGTCCGGATGCGCAGTTGAGTGTTGCGGTTCTGCATCCCGAGGACAATCCGGCGCTGGAGGATTGGAAATCGTCGCGGAGCACCTGAGCGCGATTGCGACAATGTGAACCGGGATTGCGTGCAAAAGCCATTGGCCACGCCCGGTCGCGGGCGTATACCAAGAGCCATGATTACAGAACTTGGCCACTTCGCCCTTATCCTCGCCTTCATGGTTGCTGTCGTGCAGATGGTTGTGCCGCTGATCGGTGCCCATAAACGCTGGCCCGGGTGGATGGCGGTCGCAGAACCGGCCGCCAATGCCCAGTTTCTTTTGACGGCCTTTGCATTTGGCGCGCTGGCCTGGGCGTTTATTACGTCGGATTTCAGCTTGCGGCTCGTGGTTCTCAACAGCCACTCTGCCAAGCCCATGCTGTACAAGATCAGCGGAACCTGGGGCAATCACGAAGGTTCGATGCTGTTGTGGGTGCTGATCGTCACGCTGTTTGGTGCCATGGCCGCCTGGTTCGGGGGCGGATTGCCACCGACCTTGAAGGCCCGGGTGCTGAGCGTTCAGTCCGCGATCGCGGTGGCCTTTTTCGCCTTTATCCTGTTTACGTCCAACCCTTTCCTGCGGCTGGCGGTGCCGCCGTTCGATGGGCAGGATCTTAACCCGCTGTTGCAGGATCCGGGTTTGGCCTTTCACCCGCCGTTTCTGTATCTGGGTTATGTTGGGCTTAGCATGGCGTTTTCCTTTGCCGTGGCGGCCCTGATCGAAGGGCGGATCGATGCCGCCTGGGGACGTTGGGTGCGGCCCTGGACGTTGGCGGCCTGGATTTTTCTGACCATCGGTATCGCGCTGGGGTCCTGGTGGGCCTATTACGAATTGGGTTGGGGCGGGTTCTGGTTCTGGGACCCGGTCGAGAACGCGTCTTTCATGCCTTGGCTGCTGGCTGCCGCCCTGCTGCATTCGGCCATCGTGGTGGAAAAGCGCGAGGCGCTGAAAAGCTGGACCATCCTGTTGGCGATCCTGGCTTTCGGGTTCTCACTGATCGGTACATTCATCGTGCGTTCGGGGCTTTTGACCAGCGTGCATGCCTTTGCCAACGATCCCGAGCGCGGGATCTTCATCCTGATCATCCTGGCGGTCTTTACCGGCGGAGCTTTGACGCTGTTTGCGATGCGGGCAGGGGCGATGGAGGCCAAGGGCGTGTTTGGCATGATCAGTCGGGAAAGCGCGGTGGTGACCAACAATATCCTGCTCGCAGTAGCCTGTTTTGTGGTGTTCACCGGAACCATGTGGCCGCTGATCGCCGAGATGTTTTTCGATCGCAAGCTGAGTGTCGGCCCCCCGTTTTTCAACATGGCCTTCACGCCATTTATGGTGGGTCTGGGATTGATCATGCCGGTGGGCGCCATGCTGCCGTGGAAGCGCGGCCGGTTGGGGCGGGCAATTTGGTCATTGCGATATGCCTTTGTTCTGGCGGTGGCGCTGGGAGGGATGGCCTGGGCCATGCAGACCGGTCGCAGCATGTTGGGGCCTGTCGGTCTGATGTTGGGGTCGTGGATGGTGTTTGGCGCGCTAGTGGACCTGTGGTCGCGCACCGGGCGGAGCGGCGGCCGGTTGGGACGTTTGTTGCGTCTGCCGCGCGCGGATTGGGGCAAGGCCTGCGCCCATGCCGGATTGGGCATCACCATGTTCGCGATTGCCGGGCTGACGGCGTGGCAGCAGGAAGATATTCGCGTCGTGCAGATGGGTGAGCCATTTGATGTCGGGGCCTATACCCTGACATTGCAGGACGTGGTGCAGGAAGAAGGGCCAAATTACTTTGTGACGGCCGGAGCGGTGACGCTCGCAAAGGACGGGCGCGAAATCGCGCAGATGCGGCCCGAGAAGCGGCAGTACCCGGTGGCGCGGATGCCAACCACCGAGGCGGCAATCGACTACCGGTTCCTGCGCGATGTGTACGTGGTGCTGGGGGATCGGCAGGCCGATGGCGGCTGGACCATGCGCACCTATGTCAAGCCGTTGACGAACTGGATCTGGGGAGGGTGTCTGTTGATGGCCCTTGGCGGGGCGCTCAGCCTGTCCGATCGTCGCTTTCGGGTTGCAGCCGGCGCGCGCCGTGTGGCGGCGCAGCAGGTTGCGGCGGAATGAAACGGTTGGTTCTGGCGATGGGCCTAATCTATACGGTTGCGCTCGCCGGTCTGATTGTCGCCAACCCGGTCTGGGCGGTGCAGCCAGACGAAGTGCTGGACGATCCGGTGCTTGAAACGCGCGCGCGCGAGTTGAGCAAGGAGTTGCGCTGTCTGGTCTGTCGCAACGAGAGCATCGACGAAAGCAATGCCGACCTGGCGCGTGACCTGCGCCTGTTGCTGCGCGAGCGTCTGGTGGCGGGGGACAGCGACGAAGCGGCCATTGCCTTTATCGTCGACCGGTATGGTGAATATGTGCTCTTGCGGCCCACAACCGATGGCTCGAACTGGCTGTTATGGGCAGCCGGGCCGTTGATGCTGTTGCTGGCCGGAGGCGCTGGGCTCGGCTATCTGCGGGGACGCGAGAGAGCGCCGAAATCGCACGAGGCCACACTGAATGCCGCGGAACAGGAGCGCTTGCGCCAAATTCTGGACGAGTGACGCATGGTTTCGCTTTTACCGGACCCTTGCCTGGGGCAGGGTGGCGTCGATCACAGACACGAGGGCGCAATGGACTATCAGACAATCACGGTTGAGATCACCGACGGGCTGGGCATTCTGACACTGAACCGTCCGGACAAGATGAACGCGCTGACCACCCAGATGCGTGCCGAAATCGACTATGCGATGCGCAACCTGGCAAAACAGGCCCGCGTGATTGTGCTCACGGGGGCGGGTCGAGCATTTTGCACCGGCCAGGATCTGGGCGACCGCAGCGATCCCACCCAGGTCGATCTGGAACGGACCCTGCGCGACGAATACGCCCCGATGCTGGAAGCGATTTACGATTGCCCGGTGCCGACCATCGCGGCGGTCAACGGTCCGGCGGCCGGTGCAGGCGCAAACCTTGCCCTGAGCGCGGATGTGGTGATTGCGACCGAGAGCGCCTATTTTCTGCAAGCCTTTACCCGGATCGGGTTGATACCGGATGCCGGTGGCACCTGGTTCATGCCGCGCCAGATGGGGCTGGCCAAGGCCATGGGCGCGGCCTTGTTTGCGGATAAGATCAGCGCGCGGCAAGCCGATTCCTGGGGGCTGATCTGGGAAGCGGTTGGGGATGAGGCCTTTGACGCGCATTGGCGCAAGCGCGCGGCGCATCTGGCAGCAGGTCCGACGATGGCCTATGCGGCGGTCAAGACAGCCATTCGCAATAGCTTTGACAATCCATTGGCGGAGCAACTGAATTCCGAGGCGCATCTGCAGGGAAAATGCGGTAAGTCGCGGGATTTTCGCGAAGGCGTTCTGGCTTTCATGGAGAAACGCCCGGCGAAGTTCGAAGGCCGCTGACACGAGCGCCAGCCGGCGACAGATCGCAAGGGCCG
This sequence comes from Sedimentitalea nanhaiensis DSM 24252, assembly GCF_000473225.1. Classification (GTDB taxonomy): domain Bacteria; phylum Pseudomonadota; class Alphaproteobacteria; order Rhodobacterales; family Rhodobacteraceae; genus Sedimentitalea; species Sedimentitalea nanhaiensis. Next base: position 1,430,340 of record NZ_KI421509.1, on the reverse strand, counting down.
TGAGGCGGCATATCGAACCGCAGGGCATCTACTGGAACAGTCGGGCTGCGGAAAGGTTGATTACCAACGCGCCGTTGGGGGGGGCGTCTCTCGCAAAAGCTGGCCTTTGAGCGCCCCGCCCGATCGCAAAAGCCCCCGAGTGCCGGGCACCGGGGGCCTTTTTGTCGCAATTTTCCGTTCAGCGGTTTTCGATGTCGACGTAATCGCGGGAAGTGTCACCCAGATACAACTGGCGTGGGCGACCGATCTTGTTCTGCGGATCCGCGATCATTTCTTTCCATTGGCTGACCCAACCGACAGTGCGCGAAAGCGCAAAGATCGGGGTGAACATCGAGGTTGGGAAACCCATGGCCTCGAGGATGATACCCGAATAGAAATCGACGTTAGGGAACAGTTTCTTTTCCGCGAAATAGGGATCTTCCAACGCCTGTTTTTCCAGTTCCTTGGCGACCTGCAGCTTGGGGTTGTCTTCGATGCCAAGAAGATCGAGAACCTCGTCAGCGGACTGTTTCATTACCTTGGCGCGGGGATCGAAGTTCTTGTAGACACGGTGGCCAAAGCCCATCAGACGGAATGGGTCGTCCTTGTCTTTGGCACGGGAGATGAATTCGGGAATGTGATCCACGGTACCGATCTGGGCCAACATCTCCAGGCAGGCTTGATTCGCGCCGCCATGGGCGGGTCCCCACAGGCAGGCGATGCCTGCGGCGATACAGGCGAACGGATTGGCTCCGGATGAGGACGCCAGCCGGACTGTCGAAGTCGAGGCGTTCTGTTCATGATCGGCATGCAGCGTGAAAATACGATCCATTGCACGCGCGAGGATCGGGTTCACATGATATTCTTCGGATGGCACCGAAAAGCACATGTGCAGGAAATTGCTGGCGTAATCGAGATCGTTGCGTGGATACACGAACGGCTGGCCGATAGAATATTTGTAGGCCATGGCCGCAATTGTCGGCATCTTGGCAATCAACCGGTGGGTTGCGATTTCGCGTTGACGCGGGTCGCTGATGTCGGTGCTGTCGTGATAAAAGGCCGACATCGCCCCGACCACGCCCACCATAGTCGCCATCGGATGCGCATCGCGGCGGAACCCACGGAAGAAATTGTGCATCTGTTCGTGGATCATGGTGTGGCGGGTGATCGTGGTCTCAAAGGTCTCCAGCTCGGCGGCAGAGGGCAGATTACCGTACAAAAGCAGATAGCAGACTTCGAGGTAATGCGATTTTTCGGCCAGCTGATCGATCGGATAGCCCCGATGCAACAGTTCGCCCTTGCCGCCATCGATGAAGGTGATGGTGCTGTCACAGCTGGCTGTCGAGGTGAAGCCGGGATCGTAGGTAAAGACGCCAGCGTTGGCATAGAGCTTTCGAATGTCTACGACATCGGGGCCGGTGGTCGGCGAAAGGATTGGCAGCTCAAAGCTGTTTTCACCAATGGTCAGTGTCGCGGATTTCTTGCTGTCGGTCATCTATGTCCCTTCCTCTTGAAACCACGGGGCGGGGCATCGCCTGGCCCGTGCGGGCAGAGCCTGCATTTCAAAAACGCAGACCCAATCGTATCCGCGCCGCATGAAAAGGGAATAGCTCCTGATCAGGCGGTCGCATCCTTAAGCCGGTTCACTGTTTCCTCACGGCCCAGCACCAGCATCATGTCAAATACCGAAGGCGTTACAGTGCGGCCAGCCAACGCAGCCCTGAGAGGCCCTGCCAACTTGCCAAACTTGGTTTCCTGAGATTCGGCAAAGCCATTCAGGACGCCTTCCAGATCGTCTCGGGACCAGCTAGCATTTTGCAGCTGCGGCGTCAATTCGGACAGTATACCATTGGATACCGTTGACAGCGCCCTAGCCGCTTTTTCATCCGGAACGATCGGCCGAGAGGCAAGAACAAAGTGAGCCTTTTCAAGCAATTCCGGAAAGGTGCGCGCCCGGTCCTTGAGGCAATACATCGCACGTTCCAAATCGGCTTCCTGAGTGGGGGTCAGGGCCATTTTGTTGGCGGAGGCCAGATAAGCCACAGTTTCTTTCCGCAGTGCGGCATCGTCGCTGATCGCGATATGCTGTCCGCTCAGGTTCTCCAGCTTCTTGAGATCAAATCGGGCTGGGCTTTTGCCGATCCCGGTCAGGTCGAACCATTCCAGGGCCTGTTGGTCGGTAAAGAACTCATCGTCTCCATGGCTCCAGCCCAGCCGCGCCAGATAGTTTCGCATGCCAGCAGCGGGATAGCCCATTGCCTGGTATTCCTGTGCTCCCAGCGCCCCGTGGCGCTTGGACAGCTTCTTGCCATCCGGGCCGTGGATCAGCGGGATATGTGCCCAGACCGGAACGTCCCAGCCCATCGCATCATAGATCATCATCTGGCGCGCGGCGTTGTTCAGGTGGTCGTCGCCCCTTATGACATGGGTCACACCCATATCATGATCGTCCACCACCACGGCCAGCATATAGACCGGGGTGCCGTCGCCGCGCAGCAGGACCATGTCGTCCAGTTGGTCGTTGCCGATGGTGACATCGCCCTGCACCCGATCGCGGATCACCGTCACCCCATCTTGTGGCGCCTTGATGCGGACTACGTAAGGGGCATCGGTATGAGATGCGGAGTCAGCCTCGCGCCAGGGGCTGCGAAACAGGGTGGATTTGCCTTCGGCCCGGGCCGCATCGCGGAAGGCGGCAATTTCCTCCTGGGTCGAAAAGCACTTATAGGCCTTGCCTTCGGCCAACAGTCGACGGGCCACCTCGGCATGACGCGCCGCGCCGTCGAACTGGCTGATGACGTCGCCGTCGTGATCCAGCCCCAGCCAGTCTAGACCCTGCAGGATTGCGGCAGTGGCTTCGGGGCTTGAGCGTTCGCGGTCCGTATCCTCGATGCGCAGCAGGAACTTGCCGCCGCGACCGCGCGCGTAAAGCCAGTTGAACAACGCCGTGCGGGCACCGCCGATGTGCAGAAAACCGGTGGGAGAGGGGGCGAAACGGGTGACGACAGGCGCAGGGCTGGTCTCGGGCATGAGGCGCAATTTACCTTTTGGTAACCAAGGGAGAGCTAGGATCTGCGTCTGTCTAGCGAGCCGGACGGCGGGGGGCAAGCATGCGCGTTCTGAAGCAGGCGCTGGTCTGGGTTGACGGCGTGTTTCTCGCACAGCGCGGGCACCTGTTTCCATGGGCCCCCGTATTTCTCGCCTTGGGAATCGGCGGCTATTTCTCGCTGCCGATCGAGCCGGTATTGCGAGACTATGTGATGACCTTGGGGTTTGGATCGGTTTGCATCGGGGCCGCCGTGCGTTGGCCCGGAGGCTGGGCAACGTTGGGCTGGGCCCTTGCTCTGACCGCCGCTGGATTCGGGTTGGCGGGCTTGCGTGCCCATCGCGTGACGGGGCCGGTTCTGGACTGGCGCTATTATGGACCGGTAGAAGGCCGGGTGGTGGCGCTGGACCGCTCCGCGTCAGACGCGGTGCGGGTGACACTGGATCAGGTGCGGTTGGAACGAGTCGGACCGCGCAAACTTCCGGATCGGGTGCGGATTTCGCTGCATGGTCCGCCTGCGGATCTGCAACCCGGACAGCGGATCATGACCACAGGCCATCTTTCTCCTCCGCAAGGGCCGGTCGAACCCGGTGGGTTCGATTTTCGCCGTCATGCCTGGTTCCAGGGGCTGGGCGCGGTCGGCTATACCCGTAATCCAGTGTTGACGGTGGTCCCTGCAAGCGAAGGGCAAGCCGGGCTGCGTGTGTTCGCGATCCGCATGGCGGCTTCGCAGCGCGTTCTTGCGGCCCTGCCCGGAGATATCGGGGGATTTGCCGCCGCCGTCACGACCGGCGACCGCAGCGCCATCGGACAGGCGGCGCTGGCGGCATTGCGCGCCAGTAATCTGGCGCATCTTCTGGCCATTTCGGGATTGCATATGGGGCTGTTGGCAGGGTTTGTCTTTGCGGTTCTGCGCCTGTCCCTGTCGATGATCCCGGCACTGGCATTGCGCCTGCCGGTCAAGAAAATGGCGGCCGTCGGGGCATTGGTTGCGGCGGCCGGGTATCTGGCCTTGTCGGGGGGCAACGTCGCGACGGAACGGGCCTTTGTGATGGTTGCCGTGGTGCTATTGGCGGTGCTGGTAGACCGGCGCGCGTTCTCGCTGCGGGCGGTGGCCATGGCGGCACTGATCGTGCTGGTGTTGCGGCCCGAATCTTTGCTGGGGCCAGGGTTTCAGATGTCCTTTGCCGCCACCACGGCCCTGGTGGCCTTTTTCGGTTGGTTGCGGGATGCGGATCTGCCCCATGCGCCGGGGTGGGCCAAGCCGGTGCTGGGCGTGGTTTTGTCGTCGGCCATTGCAGGATTGGCCACCGCACCGGTCGGCGCAGCCCATTTCAACACCATGTCGCATTACGGGTTGATCGCCAACCTGCTGTCCGTGCCGCTGATGGGTGTCCTTGTGATCCCTGCCGCTGTTCTGGCCCTGTGTATGGCCCCGTTTGGGTTGGAAATTGTGGGTCTGTATCCGATGGGATGGGGGTTGAACTGGATATTGGGGGTTGCACGGTTTGTCAGCGGGTTGGACGGAGCGCAGGGCCGTGTTGTCGGGCCGGGACCCTGGGTGCTGCCGCTGATGGCGCTGGGAATGTTGTGGCTGATGCTGTGGCAGGGGCGCGTACGGGTGGCCGGGCTGATCCCGGCGGCCTTTGCGTTTGTCCTGTGGGCGCAGGCCGACCGGCCCGTGGTTCTGGTCGCCGACACCGGCGGGCTGGTCGGGGTCATGACCGGGCAGGGTCGGGCGCTGAGCAAACCGCGCGGTGCGGGGTTTGTGGCACGGAACTGGCTGGAAAATGATGGCGATGCAGCCGACCAGGAAGGGGCCGCCGGGCGTTGGCCCGGAGCAACCGGCAAGCTGCGTATGATCGCGGCGGGCGATACCCAGATCGTGCATGTGATCGGAAAAGGCGGCGCGGCGCAAATCGCCGATTGCACGCAGGGCCAGGTGGTGATCTCTTCGGTCGCGCTGTCCCTAAAGGGCTCGTGTGACGTCTATGACCCTAAGCGCCTGTTGAAAACCGGGAGCCTGGCGATTTCCGACCGCGGTATCGTTACCGCCCAGCAACGCGCCGGGCAGCGCATCTGGAACACGCCGAAACCGCGTCGCGACTGGCGCGCGGCCCAGGCTCAGTAGGTTCGGATCAGCCCGACCAGTTTGCCCTGAACCTTGACCTTGTCCTCGGGGAACACCCGGGTTTCATAGGCCGGATTTGCCGCTTCAAGCGCGATGGCGTTACCCCTGCGCAGGAACCGCTTCAACGTTGCCTCGTGCCCATCTACCAGCGCGACCACGATGTCGCCATCGTCCGCCGCCGAGGTTTCGCGGATCACCACCACGTCTCCGTCGTTGATGCCGACGTCGATCATCGAATCGCCTTTGACCTCGAGCGCGTAATGTTCGCCGGAACTGGACAGCATCTGTGCGGGCACCGCGACCTGGTTTTCCACGTGGCTGATGGCTTCGATTGGCACACCGGCAGCGATACGGCCCATCATCGGGACCTCTACTGCATTCACAGCGACTGGTTCGGACAGGCTTGGACGCGGGCCGTCTGGCTTGTCGCCCTCGATTACACGCGGGGTGAATCCCACGGTGGCCTCGCCGCCCAGGCTCTCTGGCAGCCGGACCACTTCGATTGCGCGGGCGCGATGGGCAAGACGGCGGATAAAGCCACGCTCTTCCAAGGCTGTGATCAAGCGGTGGATGCCCGATTTGCTGCGCAGGTCCAGCGCCACTTTCATTTCATCGAAACTGGGTGGGACCCCGTCGCGTTGCACCCGCTTGTGGATGAATTCCAGCAAATCCAACTGCTTCTTGGTCAACATCGCTTTCACCTCATGCCTGCGGGTTTCCCTTTGTTCTAGGCATGTTCCCGTTTTGTGTCAACGTCTTTGCCGCCTCTCTAAAAGGGCAGACAGTCAACCTGTGTCCCCGCACGGATGGCCGGATCGTTGGGGGCGCGCACCAGCAGCGCGTTGGCCTGCGACAATATCGTCAACAGCGAGCTGTCCTGATTGTCAAAGGCGTTGATCCGGTCGCCATCGACTATGGCGCGCATGTAATGCTCGCGCGGACCATTGGCAGGCAGGTCAGCGTCCAGGATGGCCTTGCGCAGGGGCGGCATGGCGTGGCCCAGACCCAGCATGGCGCGGATCATCGGTGCCAGAAAGACATGGCCACATACCATGGCCGAGACCGGGTTTCCCGGCAGGCCGACCATGGCCGCACCGTTCAAACGTCCGGCCATCAGCGGTTTGCCGGGGCGCATTGCCACCTTGTAGAAAGACCGATCCATGCCCAGGTCTGCCGCGACCTGACCGACCAGATCGTGATCGCCCACCGAGGCGCCGCCAATGGTCACGATCACATCCGCGCCTTGGGCCAGTTCAAAGGCCATGCGCAGCGAAGACACGGTATCGCGGGCAATCGGCAACATCCGCACGGTGGCCCCCAACCCTTGCAACATCGCCCGCAGACCGAAACTGTTGGAGGCGATGATCTGGTCGGGGCCGGGGTCTTCGCCGGGCATCACCAGTTCGTCTCCGGTGGCCATCAGGGCGACCTGCGGTTTGCGAAAGACCGGCACCTGCGGCAGGTTCATCGCCGCCAGCAACGCGACGTCCTGCGGAGTCAGGATACGGGGGGCGGACATCGCGGTGCCAGCCCGGAAATCCGCGCCAAGCGGGCGGATATTGTCCTTGGCCCCCGGGGCGTCGGCAATGGTGATCAGATCGCCCGAGCGGGCCACGTCCTCTTGTATGACGACAAAATCGGCGCCTTTGGGCAGCGGTGCGCCGGTAAAGATGCGCACCGCCTGACCGGCCCCCACGGTGCCGTCAAAACCATGCCCCGCCGCCGATTCACCGATCACCTTGAACATGGCGTGGCGCTCGACCTCGGCGGATTTCACTGCGTAGCCGTCCATGGACGAGGCGGCAAAGGGGGGCTGATCCCGCCGGGCGCGCACCTCGCGCGCAAGCACCCGTCCGGCGGCGTCGATCAACTGCACATCCTCTGCAGGCAGAGGCGCAACCAGGTCAAGCAGGGCGGCGCGGGCCTGTGCGACGGTGATCATGATGCCCGATATCGCCCGGATTTTCCGCCATCCTTCAGGACCACCCGGATGCCGCCGATTTCCATCGCCCTGTCCACCGCCTTGGCCATGTCATAGACGGTCAGTGCGGCGGTCGAGACGGCGGTCAGGGCTTCCATCTCGACACCGGTCTGCCCTGTGGTCTTGACTGTCGCCTCGATCTGCACACCGGGCAGGTCTGCATCCAGCGTCAGGTCGATTGCAACCTTGGTGATCGGCAGCGGATGACACAGCGGGACCAGGTCGGCCGTTTTCTTGGCCCCCATGATTCCGGCCAGCCGCGCAATGCCCAGCACATCGCCCTTTTTGGCACGACCCTGTGCGATGATGTCCAACGTGTCGCGCGCCATGCGGATATGGCCGCGCGCCACCGCGACGCGTGCGGTGGCAGGCTTGTCTGATACATCGACCATGTGGGCGTCACCCTTTGCGTCGAAATGGGTCAATGTCATGTCACATCGCTCCGGGTGTCAGCGGGCTGTCCAGCAGCGCTCGCGTGGCTGCCGCCACATCGTCCTGACGCATCAGGCTTTCGCCGATCAGAAAGTCCCGCACACCATAGCGGGCCATGTCGGACAGGTCGGCAGGCGTGTTCAGGCCGCTTTCGCAGACGATGGTGCGGCCGCCCGGCACCAGCTTGGACAGATGGCGGGTCACATCCAGCGAGGTTTCGAAAGTTTTCAGGTTGCGGTTGTTGATGCCGATCAGGGGCGATTTCAATGCCGCTGCCCGGCCGAGTTCGGCTTCGTCATGCACTTCGATCAACACGTCCATGTTCCAGTCCATCGCCGTCGCTTCAAGCTCGGCGGCCTGTTCGTCGCTGACGCTGGCCATGATGATCAGGATGCAATCCGCACCGAGGCCGCGCGCCTCGACCACCTGGTAGGGATCATACATGAAATCCTTGCGCAGCACGGGCAGTTCGCAAGCCGCGCGGGCCTGTGTCAGATACTCCTTGGTGCCCTGGAAGCTGGGCGTATCGGTCAGAACCGACAGGCAGGTCGCGCCACCTGTTTCATAGGCCTTGGCCAAGGCGGGCGGGTCGAAATCTGGGCGGATGAGCCCTTTGGACGGGCTGGCCTTCTTGATTTCGGCAATCAATCCATAACCGGTACGGCTGGCCTGTTGCAGCGCCTCTGCAAAGCGGCGCACCGGCGGTGCGGCACGGGCGACGGCCTCGACCTCGGTCAGGGGGTGTTCGGCCCGATCCGCAGCGATCTCTTCCAGTTTGTAGGCCTTGATCTTGTCGAGGATGGTGTCGGTCATTCGGAATCCTGGGTAATTTTGGCCAAAGCGGTGATCTTGTCGCGCGCGGCCCCGCTGTCGATGCTGGTCGCAGCCATCGCGACGCCGTCGCGCAATGTGTCAGCCTTACTTGCCACGACAAGGGCGGCGGCTGCATTCAGCAGCACAGCATCACGATAGGCCGAGCGCGTGCCGTCCAGCAGGGCGCGCAGGGCGGCGGCGTTGTGTTCCGGGGTTCCGCCCAGGATATCCTCGAACGGATGCACCGGCAGGCCGGCATCCTCGGGGTGCAATTCGACCTCGGTGATGATCCCGTTTTCCAGCGCCGCGACCCAGCTGACGCCGGTGATGGTCAACTCGTCGGTGCCGTCGCTGCCATGCACCAGCCAAGCGCATTCCGAGCCGAGATCGCCCAGGGTTTCGGCCATCGGACGGATCAGGTCGCGCGAGAACGCGCCGGTCAACTGGCGCCTGACTCCGGCGGGGTTGGTCAGCGGGCCAAGGATGTTGAAGATCGTGCGCGTGCCCAACTCGGCGCGGCTGGGTCCGACATGGGCCATTGCCGGATGGTGCATCGGTGCCATCATGAAACCGATCCCGACCGTATTCAGCGCCTTTTCAACCACGCGCGGGCCGACCATGACGTCGATGCCCATCTGGGTCAGGGCATCTGCCGCGCCGGATTTGCTGCTGAGATTGCGGTTGCCGTGCTTGGCCACCGGAACGCCCGCCCCGGCCACCACAAATGCGGTCGCCGTCGAGATGTTGAGCGTGCCCTTGCCATCGCCGCCGGTGCCGACGATGTCGATGGCACCCGCAGGTGCTTCGACCTTGTGGCATTTGGCCCGCATTACGGCGGCACCGGCGGCAAATTCGTCGACGGTCTCGCCCCGGGTGCGCAGTGCCATCAACAGCCCACCGATCTGGCTGGGTGTGGCTTCGCCGTCGAACAGGATGGTAAAGGCCTGCTCGGCCTCGTCACGGGTCAGGGGGCGCTCGGCCGCGGCACCGATCAATGGCTTGAGAGTATCGCTCATGCCGACACCTTCAGCTCGTTCAGGAAATTCTGCAGCAGCGCGTGGCCGTGTTCCGAGGCGATGGATTCGGGGTGGAACTGCACGCCGTGAATCGGCAGGTCACGGTGCTGCAGGCCCATGATGGTTCCGTCCTCGAGTTCGGCGGTTACGGTCAGCGTCTCGGGCAGGCTGTCGCGCTCAACCACCAGCGAATGATAGCGCGTGGCCTGAAACGGGCTGGGCAGCCCGGCAAAGACACCGGTGCCGGAATGACGCACCGATCCCATCTTGCCGTGCACGATTTCGTGGCAGCGCACCACCTTGCCGCCAAAGGCCTGTCCAATGGTCTGATGTCCGAGACAGACCCCCATCAACGGGGTGCGGGTCTCGGCGGCGGCCTGTGTCAGGGCCAGGCAGATCCCGGCCTGATCCGGGTCACACGGACCTGGGGATAACAGGATTCCGGCAGGGTTCATTGCCATCGCCTGCTGCACATCCAGCGCATCGTTGCGCCGGATCGTTACATCGGCCCCCAACTCGCCTAAATAGTGTACGAGATTGTAGGTAAATGAGTCATAGTTGTCTATCAGCAGCAGCATCGGGCAAACATTCGATATGGGCTGGAGGCAGGTGCCCCCCTCGCGGTATAGTGGTTAGACCATACTTGTTCAGGGTTGCCGGGCAGCGTCAAGGGCGCAAACCGGCTCCGGGCCTGCATAAAACACCGCCCAGACGGTGCTTGCCGTACCCGGTATCAGAGAGGCAGAGCGCAATGCGCGGATTTTACAGCGGTGTGTTTTGGGGCCTCGTGGTCAGCGGGCTGGGTGTGGCGGTAATGTCGGTCCTGACACCTCTGGCCCCGCCGCCGGATATTGCGCAGATCACACCCGACACCGGCCAGGCGCAGGACATGGGCGCTGCCGCGACCCAGAGTGCGGTCACGCAACCGGATCCCGCGATGGTCGAGACGGCACGCACGGCACCGGTGGCGCCTGACCCGGCCCCGGACACTGTGAATGATCGTGTTTCGATGGCGATGGCTTCGACGGGGCGGCCTGAGGTCGGGGACACGGCGCGGCAACCCGCCAGCCCGACCGGGGCAGAGGGCGAGGCCGGCGTAAGGTCGACGGCCAGTGGCACAGCCGCTTTGATGTCTAATCCCGTCACCAAACCACCGGCAGCACCGGTTCGGGACAGTGTCGCGGCACTGCCGCCAGCAGTGGCGGGAGGCCATGGGAGCGCTCAGGTCACGGCACCGCAGGCGTTTGGTATCGCGGCGGAAATGGGAGCGACGGAGCCGCCGCAAATCAAGGCGCCCTCTGACCCAAGCCCCGCCGGGACGGACCAGATTGCGGCGATGCCCCCACCGCAGATCGAGACCGCGCCTGTTGCGGCAACGGCTTCGGCAGGGCGGCCTGAGGGTAATCCTGTGGTGCAAGGTGCCGCACGATCTGACAATGCGGCGGCGGAACCATCCGAGGTCACAACGCCTGCGGGCGGGACCGAGGGTGATACACCAGAGCCATCTGTGGTCGTGCCACGCGAACCCGAACCGCCTGTGGAGTCCGGCGCGGTGTCGGCTCCTCCGCCTATAGCCGCCTTGCCGCAGGCCGGGATCGATGACAGCGCGCCACGTCCCAGTGTCGGCAAGCGGGTTGTTCCGTTGACCGAGCGACAGCCGATCGGGAAGGAAGACGCTTTGGCTGAGCCCCCATTGCGGCAATTCGCCACCCCTTTCGATGTGGCCGCGGATAAGCCGCTGATGGCGATTGTGCTGATCGACGACGGCGATGCGGACGGCGTCGATACGCTGGCGGCGTTTCCCTATCCGGTGAGCATTGCCATCGATCCGGCAGCGCCCGATGCCGTGGAAAGGATGGCGCGCCACCGGTCCGCCGGGTTTGAGGTGATATCGCTGGTGGATCTGCCCCGGGGGGCGAGCGCGCAGGATGCCGAAGTGTCGCTGAGCGCGGGTTTTGACAGGCTGACCGAAGCCGTCGGAGTGCTGGAAGGCCCGGATGCCGGGCTGCAGGGCAATCGAAATCTTTCGGGGCAAGTGGTTGATTTCGCCAAAAATACAGGGCGCGGCGTGGTCATGCGGGCCAGCGGGCTGAACACCGCCTACAAGCTGGCGCTGCGCGACCGGGTGCCTGCCGCGCTGGTGTTTCGTGACTTTGACGGGGCCGGTCAGTCACCCGACGTCATGCGCCGGTTTCTGGATCAGGCCGCTTTGCGCGCGGGTCAGGATGGGACGGTGGTGATGATGGGGCGGCTGCGTCCCGAAACCGTCCGGGCGTTGATCGCATGGGGGTTGCAGGATCGGGGCGCGCGGGTTGCGTTGGCTCCGGTGTCGGCGGTGCTGATGCGGTCGGTTGCAGAGGCCGCGATAACCGACTGACGGGTATGGCAGGCGTACATACGCCATGTGGCGCAGCGCAAACCCGGTCCGACCGGACGCAGGGGGCTGCAGCGTCAACAAATTGACATGAACCATGGTTAACACGGCCCGGATCGTGCCGCTGCAGGATGCGGCATGACATGGGGGTGAGGCACCGGTCACATGGCCAGTGCCGGCATGTGATTTGGAAAGACTGACGATGAATTCGGAAAGATTGACGATGAAACGTACCATTTTTCTCGCCGGATCGGCGATGGCGCTTATTCTGAGCACCGGCATTTCTGCACAGGCCGCGACCTGCACCCTGTCCGCCGGGATGATCGGCTGTACGCAGGCCGACAGCGCCCCGGTGGCGTCGGCTGAAAACAATGTCACGGTCCGGATCGACGCGGCTGCATCGGTGGTCAGCGATGACGAGGAATTTACGGCCGTTGCGCTGAGCGGGGACGCCGTGGCGATCGACAATGCCGGTGCCATCCGGCAGACCGACACCGGAAAGGGCGGCTATGCGATCACCGGATCGGGCGACGGCATGACGGTCACCAACGCCGGGCGCATTGAAAGTGGAGACCGGGGCATCGCAATGCTGGGGGGCTCGGGCCTGACGGTCCTTAACCGGGCGGGCGCGACCATCAGCGCGCGACGCCAGACCATACGTGCCGACGAAAGCTCGCCCGGGGCGCGGGTCGAGAACCGTGGCACGATTTTTTCCCGGGACGGCCGGGCGCTGCAACTGCGCTCTTTCGGGACCACGGTGATCAACCGTGGCGATCTGATCGGTGGCGAGGAAGTGGTCGAGGCGCGGGGCGACTTCACGCTGGAAAACCATGGTACCATCAGGCTGAACGATCTTTTGATCGAGGATGAGGATGGGGTGCAATTCGCCAGCGGCACGGTCAACAATCACGGGCTGATTCAGGGCAGCGACGATGGCATCGACATGGACGAGGGCCTGATCGTCAACCACGCGAACGGTGTGATCCGGTCAACCTCGGCTATTTTGGATACTGGAAACGGTATCGATATCGACCCGCAATATGACGACGAGATCAACCCCGTGCGCGCCTCGGGCGCGGTGGAGATCGTCAACATGGGCCTGATCGAGGGCCAGTACGCCATTGGGGCCGACGATGCCGCGCAGAACGAGATTACCATGACCAACAGCGGCACGCTGCGCGGCAACGGCTCGGCGGCGGTGCAGCTGGCACCGGGGCAGGGCGACAGCCGGTTGAACCTGCTGGGCAACAGCCTGATCTATGGCGATGTCAATTTTGGTGCTGGGAATGATGTGATCGATATCGCGGCGATCCTTTCGGGGTCGCTGATCGACGATGGTGTGTTCGATGGTGGTCCGGGCGACGACATGGTGGTTTTCCAGCTGTTGGAGCTGGCCGATTTTATCGGTGTCGACATTTTTGACGACACCGTCGAGTTGGCCTTTGAAATGGCAGGCGACGTCCTGTTTGGCACTTTTGTCGGTTTCGACGTTTTCAACATCGGCGGGCGGAATTATGGCGCCGCCGAATTGGATGACGCGCTGAGCGACCTGCCCGCGCCATCGGCGGTTCCGTTGCCCGCCGGGCTTTCGCTGTTGCTGGCGGGTCTGGGCGGTCTGGCGCTGATGCGCCGCCGCCGCTGACGGAGTCTGTTTGGTAACCAGTTCAGGCCGGCGGCGCAAACCGGCGGCCTGTGTTATCTCGGGGGAGGGGGCTTAGCGATTGCCGTTGCCGGTGAACCGCGCGGCGTCCGCGGCGGCGCGGCGGATGGCGTTGGATTTGTGCACCGTTTCCTGATACTCGGCCTCGGGGTCGCTGTCATAGACCACGCCGCCCCCGGCCTGAATATAGAGCTTGCGGTCCTGCACCACGGCGGTGCGCAGGGCGATGCACATGTCCATGTCGCCGCCTGCGGAAAAATAGCCGACACCGCCGCCATAGACGCCGCGTTTCTCGGGCTCAAGTTCGTCGATGATTTCCATCGCGCGCACTTTGGGCGCGCCCGACACGGTGCCTGCGGGCATGCCGGCGAAAAACGCATCCAGCGCGTCCTTGTCCGGGGCCAGTTCGCCGACCACGTTGGACACGATATGCATGACATGGCTGTAGCGTTCGATGATGAATTTCTCGGTCGGGCGCACGGTGCCGATTTTGGATACGCGACCGGTGTCGTTGCGGCCCAGATCCAGCAGCATCAGGTGCTCGGCCAGTTCCTTTTTATCCGCCAGCAGGTCGGCTTCGAGGGCGCGATCCTCTTCCGGGCTGGCCCCGCGAGGGCGGGTGCCGGCGATGGGGCGGATGGTGACCTCGTTGCCAAACACCCGTACCAGAATCTCCGGGCTGGCCCCGATGACCTGAAAGCCGCCGAAGTTGAAATAGAACATGAAGGGCGACGGGTTGGTGCGGCGCAGGCTGCGGTACAGCGCAAAGGGCGGCAGCGGAAAGTCCTGGGTCCAGCGCTGGGACGGCACCACCTGAAAGATGTCGCCGGCGCGGATGTACTCCTTGGCGGTGTCCACGGCGGTCTTGTAGGCGGCGGGGCTGAAATTGCTGACCGGCGCGGCGATTTCGGCGGCTTCGCCCAGATCGCGGGTTTCGGCGGGCATGGCACGTTCCAGATCGCGCACCGCATCCATCACCCGTTCAGCGGCCTGGGCATAGGCGGCCCGCGCGGTTTGCCCGTCGCTGACCCAGGCGGGCGAGACCACGGTGACTTCGCCCTTGACCCCGTCGAGCACCGCCACCACCGAAGGGCGCAGCATCAGCGCATCGGGCAGGCCCAGCGGGTCGGGCGGTACGTCGGGCAGGTGTTCCACCAGCCGCACCATGTCATAGCCCAGATAGCCGAACAGCCCAGCTGCGGATTGCGGCAGATCGGCGGGCAGCTCGATGCGGCTTTCGGCGATCAGTGCGCGCAGCGCGTCCATCGGGTTGCCGGTCAGGGGCGTGAACCCGTCGGGGTCGAACCGCGCGGTGCGGTTCAGGTCAGACCGGTCGCCCCGGCAGCGCCAGATCAGATCCGGTTTCATGCCGATGATGGAATAGCGCCCGCGCACCTCGCCGCCGGTGACGGATTCCAGCATGAAGGCGTCTTTTTGCGCGCCGGTCAGTTTCAGCATCAGCGACACCGGCGTGTCCAGATCGGCGGCCAGTCGGGTATAGACCACCTGGTTCTGCCCGGCCTCGTAGGCGGCGGCGAAAGCGTCGAACTCGGGGGTCAGGGCCATGGGGAGCCGCCTTTACTGGAAACTTGCCTGCACCGCGTTCACGGCCTGTTGGTCGATCTGCGGTTTGGAGCGAATCTGAACGTCGCGCGCATAGGCCTGAAACAGCGCCTGTGACAGGGTCTGATCCAGCTGGGCGGCGATGGCCGTGCGCATTTGCGCCAGCTCGGGCGTGTCGTCGGGCGGCAGGATACCATCCAGGCGCACGATCAGCACCGCGCCGTCACCGGTCACGACGCGGATTTCGTTCAGATCCATCTCGAACACCTGGTTCATGAAATCGGCGGGCGTACCGTCCAGAAACGCGGTGCGGGTCAACCCGTTCTCGACCCGGAAGGACAGGCCGGTTTCGGTCAGATCGTCGTTTGCCGCCAGATCCGCGACCACGGCATCGGCGCGTGCCTTGAGCGCGGTTTCGGTCTGGGTCCGGGTCCAGGCCTCGGCCACCCGGTCCCGCGCCGCCTCGAACGGTTCGGGGCGCACCGGCAGAACCCGGTCCAGGCGCAATGCAAAGATGCCGCCGTCTTCGGTAAAGGCGACGGCGGGAAAATCCTCGTCGGTGACGGCGGCGGCGGCTTCGCGGAAGGCGGCATAGGCGGCGGCGTCCTGATCGGACTCATCGGTCCAGTCGATCTGGCCCAGGGCCAGATCGGTTTCGTCCGCCAGTTCCTCGAGCGTGGCCCCACCGGCGAGCAGGTCGTCAAAGTTGCTGGCGCGGGTTTCGATCAGACGCCGCGCGCGGTCGCCGGCCAGTTCGGCGCTCAGCTCTTCGCGGGCGTCTTCAAAGGTTGTGGTGCGCGCCTGAAGGGTGCCGTTGACGCGAAACAGCGCCGGGCCAAGCGACGAGGACAGCGGGCCGACCACATCGCCGACTTGGGCCGCAAAGACACCGTCGGCGGCCTCGCCCAGATCGTCGCGGGTGACATCGCCGAGATCGACATCGGGCAGCGCGAGGCCGCGCTGTTCCACCAGGGTTTCGAACGTGGCGCCGCCGACTTCGATCTGGGCCATGGCATTGGACGCCGCAGCCACATCGGCAAAGGCCAGCCGTTCGACCAGACGGCGTTCGGGAAGCAGGTATTCGGCGCTGCGGCTGTCATAAAGCTCGCGCAGCGCGGTCTCGTCGACCTCGACCTGATCGAGGATCATCTCGGGGGTCAGCAGCACATAGGTCAGCTGTTTGGTTTCCGGCAGGGTAAACTGATCGGGATGGGCGTCGTAATAGGCGCGCAATTCGTCCCCGGTGGGCGCGGGGATCGGGGTCTGAAGATCCTGATCGGTCAGCGCGACCCAGGCAAAGTTGCGCCGGGCGGCGACATAGTCGGTCAGGGTGGTGGTCAGAATCTCGGGCATGCGGGTGCCGGACACGATCGCCCCCTGCACCAGCGTGCGCGCGGATTCGGCCCGCAGGTCGTTTTCGAACTCGGTCTCGTCAATCCCGGCCTGGTTCAGCGCAAAGCGGTAGGATTCGCGGTCAAAGCTGCCGTCGATCCCCTTGAACGCGTCGATTTCCAGGATTTCCTTTTGCAGGTTCGCATCCCCGACGGACAGGCCCATCTGGGCAACCTCGTTGTCCAGCGCGGCCAGCGCGACAAGCCGCGAAAGGACGGCCTGATCCAGCCCCAGCGCCTGAACCTGCGACATCGGCAGAGTCTGACCGGTCTGGGCCTCGAAGCCGCGGATTTCGCGTTGCAACTCGCGCCCGTAGGCGTCGACGCTGATGGTCTGATCGCCCACGTGGCCCAGGGTGCGCACCGTACCGCTGAGGTTGGTGGCCCCAAAGCCGGCCAGCCCGACGATCAGCAATGCCAGGATGATCCAGACAAAGGTCTTGGAGAAACTTTTTACGCCTGCGGCCATGATACCCCCTGAATTGGCAATGAACTGCCCGGTTTTTCGCTGCCTTGTCTACGACGCGGACCTTGGGGGGGCAAGACGTGAAGCGGTGGCTAATAACGCAGGCCCGAGAGGCGCTGAAACAGGGTGGCGATGCCGGCGCGGTCCAGATTGGCAAATGCGATGCGCAGATGGCGTTGGCCCGCGGCATCCCCGGAAGGGGTGAACATGGTTCCGGGCAGGGCCAGCACGCTGGCGTCGCGCAGCATCTGGCGGGCCAGATGGTCCGACGGCATGTCAAAGGGGTGTTCCACATAGGCGAAATAGGCCCCCAGACCGGCCAGTTTCCAGCCCTGATCGGCCAGAACCGGAAAGCCGTCGTGAATCGCGGCGCGGCGTGCCAGAATTTCGGCCCGTTCACCCGCCAGCCAGTCCTGCAGGTTGCGGATGCCCCACAGCGCGGCATGCTGGCCGATCTGCGCCGGGCAGATGGTAACGGTGTCGAGAAATTTCTCGACCTCGGGCATCAGCGCCTCCGAGGTCAGCAGCGCGCCCACCCGGTGGCCGGTCAGGCGATAGGCTTTGGAAAAGGAATAGAGATGCAGCAGCGTGTCGGCCCAGTCGGGGTCGGTGAACAGATCGTGCGCCGCCCCGGTCCGGCTGTCGAAATCGCGATAGGTTTCATCGACCAGCAGTTTCAGTCCGCGCGATTTTGCCAGTTCGTAGAAGGCCCGGACCAGATCGGCGGGATATTCCGCTCCGGTTGGGTTGTTGGGGGTGACCAGAACGATGGCGCGGGTGCGGTCGGTGATCAGCGCCGCCGCCTGGTCCGGGTCGGGCACCATGTCGGCCTGAACCGGCAGCGGCACGGCGCGCACCCCCGCCATGTCCAGCCACATCTTGTGATTGAAATACCACGGCGTCGGCAGGATGATTTCGTCGCCCTGATTGGTCAGCGCGTCGATGGCGGCGGCAAAGGCCTGATTGCAGCCCGAGGTGATCGCCACCTGCGCACCGCGCACCGGCCCGCCGTAGAGACCGGCGATCTGTGCGGCCAGCGCGCTGCGCAGGCCGGGCAGGCCCAGCACCGGGCCGTACAGGTGGGTTTCGTCGTCGGTCAGGATCAGGTCGGCAATGGCCCGACGCAGCTCGGGCGGGGGCGGCGCCACGGGGGCGGCCTGTGACACCAGCATCAGGGGGCGGTCGGCCGGATGGTCAATACCGTCGAGCCAGCCTTTGGTTTCGACGATCGGCGACTGGAAGGTGGATTGCGTGCGGCTGTGGGTCATGTTGAACCTTTGGGCGAAAGTTGGCGTGTTCGTGGCCGGATCGAACCCCGGTGACGGCGCAAAGGTCGCGGATCAGTCGGTGCCCCGATAGGGCTCGACATATTGCAGGGCCATGTCCCATGGGAAAAAGATCCAGGTGTCCTGGCTGACCTCGGTGATGAAAGTGTCCACCATCGGACGGCCCTTGGGTTTGGCGTAGACGGTGGCGAAATGCGCCTTTGGGTACATGGAGCGCACGACTTCGAGCGTTTTGCCGCTGTCCACCAGGTCGTCGACGATCAGGATGCCGGTGCCGTCGCCCATCAGGTCGGTATCCGGCGATTTAAGTACCTTGGTCTCGGACTGGGCCTGATGATCGTAGGATTTGATGCTGATGGTATCGACGGTGCGTATGTCCAGCTCGCGGCTGACGATCATGGCCGGGGCCATGCCGCCACGGGTGATGGCCACGACCGCGCGCCAACCGCCGTCGTCGGGGCCTTCGCCATCCAGACGCCAGGCCAGCGCCCGGCTGTCGCGGTGGATCTGGTCCCAGCTGATGTGAAAGCCCTTTTCATGGGGCAGGCGGCCAGGGTCTTTGCCGGTTTCCTTGGCGGTCATGGGGGCACCTTTCGGGTTAATGATCCAGCAATAACCGTATGCCGAGCGCGCCCAGGACAGCGGCGGCGATACGGTCCAGAATGGTCTTGGCACTCAGATAGGCGCGCCGCGCGGGGGCGGTTGACAGCAGCAGTGCAAAACCGGTGTAGACGATCAGTTCGACCCCCAGATGGTTGAGCACGATCAGCCCCTTGGCGGCCAGCGGCAGGTCGGGGGGAAAGATCACCGCCAGCACCGCCGAGGCGAACAACACGGATTTCGGGTTGCCCAGGTTCACCAGAACGCCGGTGCGAAAGGCGCGGCCCTGTTTCAGCGGTGCCTCGGGCAGAGGATTGCGCGCATCGCGCCACATGCCGATGGCAAGCCACAGCAGGTAGAACGCGCCGACCGTCTTGATGGTGACATAGGCCCAGGGAAACAGATCGAACGCGATCTTCAGCCCCAGCAGGCCCGCGCCGGTCCAGCAGGCGGCAATCAGCCCCAGCCCGGCCCCGGTGGCGATGCCGGCGCGCGGCCCCTGCACCAGCGTGGTGCGCAGGGCCAGCAGCAGGGCCGGCCCTGGGCTGGCCATCGAGGCCAGCAGCACCAGATTGAATGCAATGAGATGGGCCGGTTCGATCACCGGGGTCAGCCTTTGGTCATGTCCGGGGCGTCCACCGCCTTCATGCCGACAACGTGATAGCCCGCATCCACATGCAGCACCTCGCCGGTGGTGCCCGCGCCCAGATCCGACAGCAGATACAGCGCCGAGCCGCCGACATCCTGAATGGTCACGTTGCGGCGCAGCGGTGAATTATACTCGTTCCATTTCATGATATAGCGGAAATCGCCGATGCCGCTGGCGGCGAGGGTCTTGATCGGGCCGGCCGAGATGGCGTTGACGCGGATACCGTCCTTGCCCAGATCCTCGGCCAGATACCGCACCGAGGCTTCGAGTGCGGCCTTGGCCACGCCCATGACGTTATAATGCGGCATCACCCGTTCGGCGCCGTAATAGGTCAGGGTCAGGCAGGAGCCGCCGGGGTTCATCATCTTTTCAGCCTGGTGCACCACGGCGGTGAAGGAATAGACCGAGATGTCCATGGTCAGCTGGAAATTGGCGCGGCTGGTGTCGACGTAGCGGCCGCGCAATTCGCCCTTGTCGGAAAAGCCGATGGCATGGACGATGAAGTCCATCGTGCCCCACCGGGCCTTGAGTTCGGCGAACAGCGCCTCGATCGAGGCCTCGTCTGCGACATCGCAGGGCAGGACGATCTGGCTGCCCAATTGTTCGGCCAGCGGATCGACACGTTTCTTCAGGGCATCCCCCTGGTAGGAGAACGCCAGTTCGGCCCCGGCATCGGCCAGCGCCTTGGCGATCCCCCAGGCGATCGATTTGTCATTGGCAAGACCCATGATCAGGCCACGCTTGCCAGCCATAAGCTGATTTGACATCAAAAATTCCTCGCCTTATCGCATTCAGGCCTTGACCTTTAGGCGATTGACCTGACTGCATCAAGGGCGGTGAAGGGCTTGTTGCGGCCTGTGGCCGGGCAGGAACGCCGAATTCAACCTCAGGGGGTGTTATGGGTGACAGAGATGGAATTTTTGCAGGTGACGATCCGTTCGAGATTGCCCGGCGCTGGTTGTCCGATGCGGAGCGGGCCGAACCCAACGATGCCAATGCCATCGCGCTGAGCACGGTCGACGCCGACGGGTTGCCGAATGCGCGGATGGTGCTGCTGAAAGAGATCGAGGCCGATGCCTTTGTCTTTTACACCAATTACGAGAGCCAGAAGGCACGGGAATTGGACGGCGCGGGCAAGGCGGCTTTTGTGATGCACTGGAAATCGCTGCGCCGCCAGATCCGGGTGCGCGGCGTGATCGGCAAGGAGGACGGGCCGCAGGCCGATGCCTATTATGCCTCGCGGTCGCTGAAAAGCCGTCTGGGGGCCTGGGCCTCCAAGCAGTCGCAGCCCCTGAGCGGTCGGTCCGTTCTGATGGCCGAGGTGGCGAAGGTGACTGCGCGTCATGGCACCAACCCGGCGCGGCCGCCGTTCTGGGGGGGGTATCGGATTACGCCAAGTCACATAGAATTCTGGGCTGACGGCGCCTTTCGCTTGCACGATCGGTTCGCTTGGCATAGGGCCGCAACAGGCGAAAACTGGCGCATTCAGCGTCTCAGCCCGTGAATTTCACGTCGCGCGAAATGCAAGATATTGTAAAAGATTGCTTTTTTTTGGTACAAAATGGTGCTTAATGTTTGTAACAAACTCGTGTAGACTATGTTTAACACTTAGCGTGGCGGTTGGCTTGTGGCAGACGATTTAAGCAGTATGTATCACGTTCGTGGACAGGTAAAATGGTTCGACCCTGTCAAGGGCTTCGGATTCGTTGTGGCCGACGAAGGTGGTCCGGATATCCTGCTTCATGTGAATGTCTTGCGCAACTTTGGGCAAAGCTCGGTTGCCGACGGGGCCGGTATCGAGGTCGTGACGCATCGCACCGAACGCGGTGTGCAGGCTGTCGAGATCGTCAGCATCACCCCACCCGAGCGCGACGACGCACCTGTATTAACGGATTTCGCGGATCTGGATCAGGATCTGCTGCACAGCGCGCCGCTTGAGCCGGCGCGCGTCAAGTGGTTCGACAAGGGCAAGGGTTTTGGCTTTGCCAATGTGTTCGGCCGCTCCGAAGACGTATTTCTGCATATCGAAGTGTTGCGCCAGTCGGGCCTGTCCGATCTGCAGCCGGGCGAGGCGCTGGCGATGCGGGTCATCGACGGCAAGCGCGGGCGTATGGCGGCCGAGGTCATGGCCTGGGAACTGGCGACGACAGAAGCCTCGTGACATGAAATCCATTGTGGTGGCGATGCTGCTGTTGGCCTGGGCGACCGTTGCCGCAGCTGGCGATTGTCGCAGCGATGAAGTCTGGCTGCGCGGCGACTGGGGTGAAACCCGTTTCAGTATCGAACTGGCGGACACTCCCAGGGAACGGTCGCGCGGGCTGATGTATCGCGAAACAATGCCGCGTGGGGCCGGGATGCTGTTTGTGTACGAGCAGCCCCAGCGCGCCAGTTTCTGGATGAAGAACACGCTGATCCCGCTGGACATGCTGTTTATCGACCGCGCCGGGACCGTCACCCGGGTCCATCATCGCGCGGTGCCCGGCGATTTGACGCCGATCGAGGGCGGCGCACAGGTTTACGCAGTGCTGGAAATCAACGGCGGGCTGGCAAAAACCTATGGCATCACCGCCGGTTCGCAGGTCCGTCACCCGGTTTTTTTGGATGGGCCCGCCGTCTGGCGCTGTTAGGGCTTTTCAAATCGGATTGGCCCGGCTAGAGAGACGCACGGTTCGGGGCGTGGCGCAGTCTGGTAGCGCACCTGTTTTGGGTACAGGGGGTCGTAAGTTCGAATCTTACCGTCCCGACCATATTTACCCATTTACGAGAATCAGAGTTCGGGGATTCCGCCGGTGCGCCGGTAGAGCTCTGCGAGTTCGCGGTTCAGCTTGGGGTCGTCCTGGCGCACGTGCAGCGGCGCGCCGTGTTTCTGCGGCACGTTCAGGAACACCTGGTTCTGGACCACATACCCGGGCGCGTCCGGACGGGTCTGAAAGCGAATGACCAGTTGGGGCAAATGCTCGGGTGTGCCGTCGTAGGACAGGATGATGGCGGCTGTCGGTTTTGGCGGCAGGAACTCGCGGCACTCGACTGAATCGGGAGCCGGGCGCACAAAATTTTGGGCCGGACCGTCACAGGCCGCCTCGAGGGCGTCCAACAGCGAGTCGGGATAGTCGGCAAACCGGGCCTTTCCGGTGGTCTCTACCATATCTTGCGGGGAACATGCGGCGACCACCACACCCAGTAGTGTCGGAATCAGGGTCAAAGGTGGGCGCATTTCGCCATTCTCCGAAAAAAAATTGCCACCGGGGCAGGGTCGTGAGATATCCCCATTTCTGGGGATGAGTCGCGCGCTAGCGGGTTCTGCGTTGCAGCATGGGGCGCGGTGCCTGATCAAGTATGTCATTGTCATGTGCCGTCAAACAGGCGGATTTTTGCGGTTCGGGCGAATATGCGGCGCAGCAATCTGGCCGTTAACGAAATGTGGATAACTCTCCCTGTGGTTGAGCACCCCCAAAGCGGTGCCGCAGGTCAATAGAAAACTCTGGGAAATCCGACAAAATTTGCGTTGACCTGATAGGACTGAATACGTCAGATTGTGGGTGCCGGTTGTTGGACCACTAAATCTGGTATGAAAACCCAGGGACGACAGCTGGATCGGGATACACAGACCAAACCTGCAAATCTGGACGCGCACGCCGGGTTGACCCCTTTTTCGGGAAGGGAGCAGATGGAATTTGTCCGACCGATCCGAGGCATCACAAAGCGCCGCCGAACGGCGCTGGCCCGGAGGGGTCGTTACGAAATGCTGGAATACAGAGGCAGCGCACATGAAGATTGAACGTAAATTCACCACCTCCGGACAGGACGCCTATGCGCAGCTGGATTTTGTCTCGGTCACGTCGGAAATCCGCAACCCGGACGGCACCGTCGTGTTCCATCTGGACGATATGGAAGTGCCCGCGAGCTGGAGCCAGGTCGCAAGCGACGTGATCGCCCAGAAGTATTTCCGCAAGGCCGGGGTGCCGACAAAGCTGAAGAAGGTGCGTGAAAAGAACGTTCCCGAATTCCTGTGGCGCTCGGTTCCGGCCGAGGGGGCCGAGATCGGTGGTGAAACCTCGTCCAAGCAGGTGTTCGACCGTCTGGCCGGGGCCTGGGCCTATTGGGGCTGGAAGGGCGGGTATTTCAGCACCGAGGAAGATGCGCGCGCATACTACGACGAGATGCGGTTCATGCTGGCGACGCAAAAGGCCGCGCCCAACAGCCCGCAGTGGTTCAACACCGGCCTGCATTGGGCATATGGCATCGACGGCCCGGCGCAGGGGCATCACTATGTCGATCACAAGACCGGCAAGCTGACCAAATCCACCTCCAGCTATGAGCACCCGCAGCCGCATGCCTGTTTCATTCAGGGCGTGCAGGACGATCTGGTGAACGAGGGCGGCATCATGGACCTGTGGGTCCGCGAGGCGCGGCTGTTCAAATACGGCAGCGGCACCGGCACCAATTTCAGCCACCTGCGTGGCGAGGGCGAGAAACTGTCGGGCGGTGGCAAGTCCAGCGGGCTGATGGGGTTTCTGAAAATCGGCGACCGCGCGGCGGGTGCCATCAAATCAGGCGGGACAACCCGTCGAGCAGCCAAGATGGTGATCGTGGACGCCGATCACCCGGATATTCAGGACTTTATCAACTGGAAGGTTCTGGAAGAACAGAAGGTCGCCAGCATCGTCGCCGGCTCGAAGATGCACGAGGCCAAACTGAACGGTTTGTTCGCGGCGATCAGGGCCTGGGACGGTGCCGAGGCGGATGCCTATGATCCCAAGGTCAACGGTGCGCTCAAGGAGGCGATCCGCGAGGCCAAGAAGGTCGCGATCCCGGAAACCTATGTCAAACGGGTGCTGGATTATGCCCGGCAGGGCCATACCAGCATCGAATTTCCGACCTATGACACCGATTGGGACAGCGAGGCGTATAACAGCGTCTCGGGGCAGAACAGCAACAACTCGATCCGGGTGACCAACGCGTTCCTGACGGCGGTGCAGAAGGATGCGGACTGGGAGCTGATCAACCGCACCGACGGGTCGGTGTCCAAGGTGGTCAAGGCCCGCGATCTGTGGGAGCAGGTCGGCCATGCGGCCTGGGCCTGTGCCGATCCGGGCATCCAGTATCATGACACCGTGAACGAATGGCACACCTGCCCGGCGGATGGCGAGATCCGCGGGTCCAACCCGTGCAGCGAGTATATGTTCCTCGATGACACCGCCTGTAACCTGGCATCGATGAATCTGTTGACCTTTCTCAAGGATGGGGTGTTCCAGGCCGAGGACTATATGCATGCGTCCCGCCTGTGGACCGTGACGCTGGAAATCAGCGTGATGATGGCACAGTTCCCAAGCAAGGAAATCGCGCAGCTGTCCTATGACTTCCGCACGCTGGGTCTGGGCTATGCCAATATCGGCGGCTTGCTGATGAACATGGGCTATGGTTATGACAGCGACGAGGGCCGCGCCCTGTGCGGGGCGCTGACCGCGATCATGACCGGAGTGTCCTATGCGACCAGCGCCGAGATGGCGGGCGAGCTGGGGCCGTTCTCGGCCTATGAGCGCAACGCCGATCACATGCTGCGGGTGATCCGCAACCACCGCAACGCCGCCTATGGTGCGACCGAAGGATACGAGCGGCTGGCGGTCAAACCGGTGGCGCTGGATCATGCCAACTGTCCGGATGCGCGGCTGGTCGAGCTGGCCATGTCGGCCTGGGACGAGGCGCTGAGCCTGGGGGAAAAGCACGGTTACCGCAATGCGCAAGCCACGGTGATCGCCCCGACCGGCACCATCGGGTTGGTGATGGATTGCGACACCACCGGGATCGAGCCGGATTTTGCACTGGTCAAATTCAAGAAACTAGCGGGCGGTGGTTATTTCAAGATCATCAACCGCTCGGTACCGGCGGCGCTAGAGAAACTCGGATACTCCTCCGCTCAGATCGAGGAGATCGTTTCCTACGCCGTCGGTCACGGGACAATGGGCAATGCACCGGGAATCAACCACACCACGCTGGCGGGCCATGGCTTTGGGCCCAACGAACTGGCCAAGGTGGACGCGGCGCTGGAAAGCGCCTTTGATATCCGTTTCGTGTTCAACCAGTGGACCCTGGGGGCGGAGTTCTGCACCAATGTGCTGGGCATCCCGGCGGACAAGCTGAACGATCCGACCTTCGATCTGCTGAAATCCCTGGGTTTTTCGCGCAGGGACATCGAGGCGGCCAACGATCACGTTTGCGGGACCATGACCCTGGAAGGGGCACCGTTCCTGAAAAAAGAGCACTACAGGATTTTCGATTGCGCCAATGCCTGCGGCAAGAAGGGCAAGCGCTATCTGGATGTGAACAGCCACATCACCATGATGGCCGCCGCCCAGTCGTTTATCTCGGGGGCGATCAGCAAGACCATCAACATGCCCAACGATGCCACCATCGAGGATTGCCAGAAAGCATACGAGCTGTCCTGGAGCCTGGGGGTAAAGGCCAATGCGCTGTATCGTGACGGGTCCAAGCTGAGCCAGCCGCTGGCATCGGCGCTGGTCGAGGATGACGACGAGGCCGCCGAGGTTCTGGAAAGCGGCAGCGCGCAGGAAAAGGCGACGGTTCTGGCCGAAAAGATCGTCGAGAAGATCATCGTCAAGGAGATCGTGCGCAGTCACCGTGAAAAGATGCCCCAGCGGCGCAAGGGCTATACCCAGAAGGCCGTCGTGGGCGGGCACAAGGTGTATCTGCGCACCGGCGAATACGAAGACGGCAACCTCGGTGAAATCTTTATCGACATGCACAAGGAAGGCGCGGGCTTCCGGGCGATGATGAACAACTTTGCCATCGCCGTGTCGGTGGGGCTGCAATATGGTGTGCCGCTGGAAGAATTCGTCGACGCGTTCACCTTTACCAAATTCGAGCCGGCCGGAATGGTGCAGGGCAACGACAGCATCAAGAACGCCACCTCGATCCTGGACTATGTGTTCCGCGAACTGGCGGTGTCGTACCTGGACCGCACCGATCTGGCGCATGTGAAACCGCAGGGGGCCACCTTTGACTCGCTGGGTCAGGGCGAGGACGAGGGCGTGTCCAATGTCAGCGAACTGTCAGAGACCGCGGCCAGCCGCTCGCTGGAGGTGCTGAAACAGATCAGTTCGACCGGCTATCTGCGCAAGCGTCTGCCGCAGGAACTGGTGGTGTTCCAGGGCGGCCAGTCGATCGGCGCCACGGCCCTGGCCGGGGGCGATGCCGAAGTAGCGTTGCAGACGCTGGTGCCGAACACGACCGCCGCGATCAGCACCACAACGAGCACCACCGCCATGGCCAGCGGCACCGTATCTCTGGATGCGCGCACCAAGGCCAAGATGCAGGGTTATGAAGGCGAGGCTTGCGGCGAATGCGGCAACTATACGCTGGTGCGCAACGGCACCTGTATGAAATGCAACACCTGCGGCGGGACCAGCGGGTGTAGCTGAGGGGATCGCGTCCCGCAGGGACGTGTAGGGGTCCCGGCGCTGCCACACAGACCGGACCCCGACGAAACATCCGGGATGGCCGAAAGGGTGGCCCTCCTGATCTACCGGGGCAGGACTCCGCAGAAACCCTTGGTTTCCGCTCTGTCCTGCTCGGTGAAACCGGATGGTTTCACCGGAGACAAGGGGCGGGTGCGCTCGCTCTGGACGACGTTCAGGCCGCAGGCAAAAAATATACCGGGCGGTAAACTAGATGAGCCTGAACGGCGAAACTCAAACGGAGGGCTTCGGCCCTCCGTATTTTATTTCGGTACTGGCAGGAGGGGCAGACTCCGCTAAAACCTGACGGTTTTCGCTCTGTCCCTGGATCGCGGGTTTCCGCTGGAAACCCGCGGGGAACGGCGAAACTCGAACGGAGGGCTTTGGCCTTCGGGTCTTTCCTTGGGGACAGCCGTTTTTGGGTGAGGTTGCGGCGTGCGGGTTCCCGCTGACTCGCAAAACCCGGCCCGCTGGGCGGTGCGCCGCCGGTCGGGTTTGCATCCGTCGGTTGCAACACGCCGAGCCATTTTCCGCGCACTTGTTTCTGCGGGTCGCAGCCGATGGTTCGGCCGGTTTTCGGCGGGTCCCGGCTTGGATCGGGGCAAGACGCGCGTGTCTCGTGACAGGGTCAGGGGTTGGGGGCTTTCTGATGTTCGTGTCCGCATCCGTGGACGCCAAATGTCAAACAGGAGACATCTCATGACACTCAAGACCCTGACTTTTCTCAGCGCGTTCGGTCTGGCCCTGCCGGGGCTTGCAATGGCGGCAACCGAACTGGACACCAATGGCGATGGTCTGCTGACCCTGGACGAGGTTCAGGCGGTCCTGCCCGAGACCACCGCTGAAAGCTTTAGCGCGATGGACACCAATGCCGATGGCGCGTTGGATGCCGACGAGGTCAGCGTGGCGCAGGACGCGGGGTTGATGCCCAAGGGCTGAGATTGACATCAGGACTGCGCCCGGCCCGCAAGCCGGGCGCAGTTCCAGGTTTTGGCTTGCCGCTCAGGCGGGCAGATGAATGGTGAACCGTGCGCGGATCCTGGCATCGGTGGCGGGGTCCAGCCGCGCGGCGGCGCGCTGCGACAGGATCTCGTGTTTGCGCGCGGTGGCGTTTGCGACCAGATCGGGCTTGCCCTGTTCATCCCATTCCTTGGGCGACATGCGGTTGCCCAGGGTCGGATAGACGTGGTCGGCCTGCATCCGGCCCAGAGTCTGTTCGGTGCCCAGATAATGCCCGGTGCCGCCGATACAGACCTTGCGGATCTGATCCAGCGCCAGGGTGTCTTCGCTGACTTCGATGCCGCGCACACAGCGCAGGGCCTGTCCGATCAGATCGTCGCTCAGGATCAGCGACTCGTGGCAGAAGCCCAGCAGCGAGGCATGCATCCCGGCGGCCTCGTAGACCATGTTCAGCCCGGACAGACCGGCCATCACGCTGGAACACATCTGTTCCCATCCGGCTTGCATATCGGGCAGTTTGGAATCCGCCGCACCTGCGGCCGCGCCGCCGGGCAGGTCGTAGAACCGGTGCATCTGGGCACAGCCCGCGGTCAGCAACGCCTGTTCGCCCGATCCGATGGTCATCGCCCCGGTGCGCAGGTCCAGCCCGAAAGGCCAGGTGCCGAACACTGCCGGATGGCCCGGTTGGACCGCATTGACATAGACCAGCCCGGCCAGACATTCCGCCACCGCCTGCACGATGGCTCCCGCGATGGTCGACGGCGCGGTGGCCCCGGCCATGCCCGCCGACAACAGCAGCACCGGCATGCCGCCGCGGATGACTTCCTCCATCACCTGACAGCTTTCGGTGGCGAATTTCATCGGCGGCACGACAAAGCAGTTGCTGTTGGACACAAAGGGGCGCTCGCGCCACTTGTCCTCGCCGCCCGCGATCATGTGCAGCAACTCCAGCCCGTGACGCACGAACCCCGGCTCGGTAAAGGACACGCCCACGTGCTTGGTGGTGCCCGAACAACAGGCATAGATCGTGTTCATATCCATCTCCATGTTGTCGGCAATATCGCGGCAGACCATCGGGCGTTGCAGGAAGTGGATGTTGTCCAGCCGATCGGCGATGCGCGCCGCATCGTGCAGATCCTGCACCGTGCTTTCGCGATAGCGCCGCCCGTCGGGGTCCACCATATGCACGGCGGCCCCGGCGGTGCCGTAATGCACGCGGGTGCCGGACAGGGTCATGTCATGCACGGGATCGCGCCCCATCAGGGTGACGCTGCGGTTGGCGCGGGCAATCGTGTCTTCGACCAGCGCACGGGGAAAGCGGATGCGGCCATCGTCTCCCAGGATGGCACCCGCCCGGGTCAGGTGACGGATGCCGCTTTCGGGGGCGTCGGCCAGGCCGATCTGTTCCAGCGCGTCCAAAGCGGTGCGATGGATGTTTTCGATGTCGGTCTGGCTGAGCGGGTTGTAGGTGCCGCCGGACATGCCGGCGCGAATCGGGCGCAGGTGCGCGGCCAGCGGGGCCGCGCGGGCCGCACGGCGCGCGGCGCGACCGCCGCTGCGATTAGGGGCGGAAGATTTGATCTGATCGTTCATCGGACTGTCTTCTTGCTGACAAATGGGGCTGGGCAAAGGCGGTCACAGCTGGCCGGGTCGTCCCCGCGCGGCACGCCCGCGGCCCGCACCGATGGTGCGGATCACCAGGCAAATCTTGCTCTGTTCGGCCTGCATGCGCTCTCCTGTTCCGGCGATCAGTTTGGCGAATCATGCGTGGCAATCTGTTCTGTTTGCGACGCGGGCGCTGGCCTTTTCGGTCCTTCGACAGGATCGGTTGGAGCGAATGCACGATGTGCCGGAGGGGGAAGAATCAGTGCAAATGTATATAATCATGGTATTATTATTAAATTGTCGAAAATCCGCTGCACGTGAAGATTGTGTAAAGGGGTTTGGCCGCACGGTGGTCTGACAGACCAAAGGGAATAGGTTGATGAGAGCTGCCGCTTCAGTTGCCGTTTTTACCTTGTCCGCTTCGGCTGCGCTGGCTGCGGACTGGACCGGCGGGTATGTCGGTGCCCAGGTGGGCTATGCGGATCTTGCC
Source organism: Sedimentitalea nanhaiensis DSM 24252 (assembly GCF_000473225.1). Taxonomy (GTDB): domain Bacteria; phylum Pseudomonadota; class Alphaproteobacteria; order Rhodobacterales; family Rhodobacteraceae; genus Sedimentitalea; species Sedimentitalea nanhaiensis. The sequence goes on along the minus strand of NZ_KI421509.1, from coordinate 1,400,423 downwards.
CCTTCGGCCGGTCGAGTCGATGGCGATGGGACGACCTATGGCATCAATGCCGGGTATGACTATGATTTCGGCGAATGGGTGCTGGGTGCCGAGATCGATTATGACCGGCTGAACATCAACGCCGGCACCGGCACCAATTCGGTGAATGCCGATCATCTGTACCGTGCCAAGCTGCGGCTGGGCTATGACTTCGGCGACGCCATGGGCTATGTCGTGGCCGGTCCGGCGCGGTTGCAGACCTCGGCGGGCAGCAAGACCGACGCGTTTTACGGATTGGGAGTTTCTGTCCTGATGTCGCCGCAATGGAGCATCACCGGCGAATACCTGTATCAGAATTTCAACGACGTCGGTGGCGTCGATGCCAAGATCCAGTCCTTTACCCTGCGGGCGGCGTTTCGGTTCTAGGCCGACCGGGCCGTGCCCTCGCGTGACGCGGCGGTGGCCAGTTGCGCCGCATAGGCACACAGCGTTTGCAGAGCGGTGGCAAAACAGGTGTCCTGGATGGTCATGGCCACACGGACATGGCGCGCGGCGGCAGCCCCAAAGCTGCTGCCGGGCATGACGGCGATGTGATGCGTATCCAGCAACGCATTGGCAAAACCCTCGCCGTCCAGCCCGGTGGCGTGCACATCCAGCATCAGATACATCGCCCCCTGCGCGGGAACCAACGCGACGGTGTTCTGAGCTTTCAGAATGTCCTTGGCCAGCGCCAGCCGCCGGCGGAAGGGGGCGGCGATCTCTTGTTCCAGGGTTTCGCCACGGTTCAGGGCGTAGACAGCGGCATCCTGCACGAAACCGGGCACGCCATATGTGGTGTGGGTCGCCAGGTTGATCAGATGTCCGATCGCCTCTTGGGGTCCGACGATCCAGCCGCAGCGCGATCCGGTCATGGCGTGGGATTTCGACATTGACCCGACCACCAGGGTGCGGTCGGCCATGCCGGGCAGGCTGCGGGGCGAGATATGCGCGCCCTCCCAGATCTGGGTGTCATAGACCTCGTCCGAGATCAGCCACAAATCGTGGCGTTGGCAGACATCGGCGATGCCATCCAGCGTGTCGCGGCCATAGATCACCCCGGTGGGGTTGTTGGGCGAATTGATCAGCAGGGATTTTGCCCCTCCGGCGGCGGCCTCGATATCGGCGGCGCGTGGCTGGAATGCGTTGTCGGCCAGGGCCTGCACCGCGCGGGGCACTGCGCCGACGCCGCGGATCGTACCCGGATAAGTGGCGTAATAGGGGTCGATATACATCGCCACATCCCCTGGATCGCACGCCGCCGAATGGGTGGCGAACAGCCCGGCCTGACCGCCCGGTGTGATCAGCACGTTGTCGCGCGTCGTCGGCACGCCGGTGCGGGCCTGGACCCGCGCGGCGACGGTATCGCGCAACTCGGCTGTGCCGGGCACCATGGCGTATCCGGTATGTCCGCCCTTGGCTGCGGCATGCATGGCGTCCAGAATGTCGGGATGTGTGGGAATATCGTGTTCGCCGATGGTCAATTCGGTCACGTCGATGCCGTCGGCGATCATCTCGCGCGAGCGGATGAACAGTTCCCAGCCGTCCGAGCCATCGCCGGTCAGGTTGGTGATGCGTTTGGACAGGGACATGGCGCACTCCGCGAAGATTTTGCCGAAAGGGTTCAGAGTCGCCGGGGATTGTCAATCGGGTCGTTGCGCGAAGCGGGTTGGCGGCGGGGGACCGCTGTGCTATGGGGACAGCATGAGCCGCATCTGCACCATTATCTGCTGCATTCCCTGCTGAACCTTCCAGCGGGCCGGTTTCTGTCGTTTTCTTCCAATGGACAAGTTGCTAAGCCCGCGCTGACTGCGTGAGGATTTGTCATGACGATCAAGCTGTACAACACCAAGACCCGTTCCAGGGTGGATTTTGCCCCCATCGATCCGGACAACGTGCGGATGTATGTCTGCGGGCCGACGGTCTATGACCGCGCCCATCTGGGCAATGCGCGCCCGGTGGTGGTGTTCGATGTGCTGTACCGGTTGTTGCGGCATACCTATGGCGCGGATCATGTGACCTATGTGCGCAATTTCACCGATGTGGATGACAAGATCAATGCGCGGGCGGCGCAGAGCGGGCGCGCGATTGGCGAGATCACCGCCGAGACCACGCAGTGGTTTCTGGACGACATGGGCGCGCTGGGGGCGCTGGAGCCCAACCACATGCCACGCGCAACGCAATATATTCCGCAGATGGTGGCAATGATCGAGGAATTGATCGCCAAAGGCCATGCTTACGAGGCCGAGGGCCATGTGTTGTTTGCGGTGGACAGTTGGCGCGAGCATTACGGCGCGCTGTCGGGCCGGTCGGTCGACGACATGATCGCCGGTGCGCGGGTCGAGGTGGCACCGTACAAGCGAAACCCGATGGATTTTGTGTTGTGGAAGCCGTCGTCCGATGATTTGCCCGGTTGGGAGTCGCCCTGGGGCAGGGGCCGTCCCGGCTGGCATATCGAATGTTCTGCCATGAGCCATGAACTGCTGGGCGAGAGTTTCGATATTCACGGTGGCGGCAACGATCTGATGTTCCCACACCACGAAAACGAGATCGCCCAAAGCTGCTGCGCCCATCCCACGGGCGATTTCGCGCGGGTCTGGATGCATAACGAGATGTTGCAGGTCGAGGGCAAGAAAATGTCCAAGTCGCTGGGCAATTTCTTTACCATCCGCGATTTGCTGGATCAGGGGATACCCGGCGAAGTGATCCGGTTTGTGTTCCTGTCCACGCATTATCGCAAGCCGATGGATTGGACGGCAGAGAAGGAAGTCGAAGCAGAATCTACAATTTTCGGTTTCATCCAGATCGTTGCGGACTTTTGTGATTTTAAATCTGTTGATTTCTGCAAACCTTCACAGAAAGTCATTGATGCCTTGGCCAACGACCTGAATACACATGTCGCCGTGGAACAGCTCAAACGCCTCCGTGATAGCTCAAAAGGCACTCAATTGGCGTGCGACCTGCTATTTCTTGGGTTTTTCGACCGAGAAGGGCTGCAGCGGAGATCTTCGGAGTACCAAGAGGTCTGTGCGCTCGTCTCCCCTCTTGCCGACAGGTTGCAAGAGCTGCGCAGAGAGGCAAAAGAAACCAAGGATTTCACTCAAGTGGACCGAATGAAAACTGAATTACTGGCTGCGAATATTTCAGTGATGATGAGCAATGACAAAGTAGTGTTACGGCCGGAAAAGGATTTCGACCTTGCCAAGCTGGAGGCGCTGAAATGACGGTTCCGCTTTGTAAAGAGGGCAGCCCCCGGCCGCGGGTGGGGGTAAAGCCCCCGCCCGGGGGGGCGGTCGGGGGCTGCCCGTGGTACCCATGGGCAATGGTCTGTGGCGGGGATGGATCGCCCTCATCGCAGGGGGGCATCGCAAAATGACCCGCGAACGGCTCTATCTCTACGACACCACCCTGCGCGACGGGCAGCAGACCCAGGGGGTGCAGTTCTCGACCTCGGACAAGATGCAGATCGCCCGCGCGCTGGATGAATTGGGCGTGGACTATATCGAGGGCGGCTGGCCCGGTGCCAACCCCACCGACAGCGCGTTTTTTAACGAAGCGCCCAAGACCCGCGCGAAACTGGCCGCCTTTGGCATGACCAAGCGGGCCGGGCGGTCTGCGGCCAATGACGAGGTGCTGGCGGCGGTGATGAATGCGGGCACCGATACGGTTTGCCTGGTGGGCAAGGCGCATGACTATCATGTCAGCGCGGCGCTGGGGATCACGCTGGACGAGAACCTGGAAAACATCGGTGCTTCGATTGCCCATATCGTGGCGCAGGGGCGCGAGGCGCTGTTTGACGCCGAGCATTTCTTTGACGGCTACAAGGACAACCCGGACTATGCGCTGGCGGCCTGCCGTGCGGCGCTGGACGCCGGGGCGCGCTGGATTGTGTTGTGTGACACCAATGGCGGTGCGCTGCCCGCCGAGGTGGGCCGGATCGTGACCGAGGTGATCGCGGCGGGTATTCCCGGCGACCGTCTGGGCGTTCACACCCACAATGACACCGAAAACGCGGTGGCCTGTTCGCTGGCGGCGGTGGATGCGGGCGCACGGCAGATTCAGGGCACGCTGAACGGGCTGGGCGAGCGCTGTGGAAATGCCAATCTGATCTCGCTGATCCCGACGCTGTTGCTCAAGGAACCCTATGCCAGCCGGTTTGAAACCGAAGTGACAGAGCATGCGCTGGCCGGGCTGACGCGGGTCAGCCGGATGCTGGACGACATCCTGAACCGGGTGCCGATGCGCCAGTCGCCCTATGTCGGGGCCAGTGCCTTTGCCCACAAGGCGGGGCTGCATGCCAGTGCGATTGTCAAGGATCCGGGCACCTACGAGCATATCGCGCCCGAACGGGTCGGCAATGCGCGCATCATCCCGATGTCCAACCAGGCCGGGCAGAGCAATCTGCGCAAGCGGCTGGCCGAGGCCGGGCTGGAGGTGGCTCGGGACGATCCGGCGCTGGGGCTGATTCTGGACCAGATCAAGGAGCGCGAGGATCAGGGATACAGCTATGACACCGCGCAGGCCAGTTTCGAGCTGCTGGCGCGTGCGGCTCTGGGGCAGATGCCCGAGTTTTTCGAGGTCAAGCGTTACAAGGTCACGGTCGAGCGGCGCAAGAACAAGTACAACCGCATGGTCAGCCTGTCCGAGGCGGTTGTGGTGGTCAAGGTCGATGGCGAAAAGCGCCTGTCGGTCAGTGAATCGCTGGATGACACGGGCGGCGACCGCGGCCCGGTGAACGCGCTGAGCAAGGCGTTGGCCAAGGATCTGGGCCAGTATTCCGCCGTGCTCGAAGACATGCGGCTGGTCGATTTCAAGGTGCGGATTACCCAGGGCGGCACCGAGGCGGTGACCCGTGTGATCATCGACAGCGAGGATGGCAAGGGGCGGCGCTGGTCCACCGTGGGGGTCAGCCCGAACATCGTGGACGCCAGTTTCGAAGCGCTGCTGGATGCGATCCGCTGGAAACTGGTGCGGGACAGCTGATGGATTGGGATGCGTTTTTCACCGTGCACAGCGATTTGCCGCGCGAGGGGCCGGGATGTGCGGCGGATGTGCATTGGGCGCTTGATGCCGCCGGAGTGAGCGGCGCGGTCCCGGTCTGTGACGCGGGCTGTGGGCCGGGGGCGGATCTTGAGGTGCTGGCGGAGGCCCTGCCGCAGGCGCGGTTGACCGGGGTCGAGATGCACGCGGGGTTCGTGCAATCCGCCCGTTCCCGCTGTGCGCGGTTCGGTGATCGGGTGACGGTGGTTCAGGGCGACATGGCGCGACCGGGCGGACCGTATGATCTGATCTGGTGTGCCGGGGCGTTGTATTTTCTGGGTGTGACCGAAGGGTTGAGCGGTTGGCGGGCGGCATTGGCGCCGGGTGGCTGGGTGGCCTTTTCGGAACCGGTGTTGCTGGACGGTGAACAGCCGCAGGCGGTACGAGAGTTTTGGGCCGAGTATCCGGCGATCACCGATCTGGCGGGGATTGCGGCGCGGGTCACCGCCGCCGGGTATCGGGTGCGGGGGCATCGGCTGATCGTGGGGGCACCCTGGTCGGCCTATTACGATCCGTTGCAGGCGCGGATCGATCATTTGCGCGGCACGGAGCCGGATTCGGCGCTGGGGGAGGCGCTGGACAGGGATGCCGCCGAAATCGCCCTGTGGCGGGCGGCATCCGGACAGATCGCCTATGCGCTGATGCTGGTGCAACCGGAATGAAATTCGATGCCGACCTGACCGCCTGCGCCGATCTGGTGCGCCGGGCCGATCCGGACCGTTTCATGGCGGCGATGGCGGCCCCGCCACCGGCGCGGCGGGTGCTGTTTGCGATCTATGCGCTGAATGTCGAGGTCGCCCGTGCGCCCTGGGTCACCCAGGAGGCGATGATCGCGGAAATGCGCCTGCAGTGGTGGCGCGATGCGATGGACGAAATCGCGACCGGAAAACAGGTGCGGCGGCACGAGGTGGTGACACCGGTAGCCGGGTTTCTGACGCCCGATCTTGCTGCGCAAGCGGATGAGATGATCGCGGTGCGGCGCTGGGACATCTATCGCGATCCGTTCGAGGATGAGGCGCATTTTGAGCGTTATATCGACCAGACGTCCGGCACGCTGATGTGGCTGTCGGCGCGCAGTCTGGGGCAGGCCGACGAAACCGTGGTGCGCGATTTTGCCTTTGCGACAGGGGTTGCGAACTGGCTGCGGGCGATTCCGGATCTGGAGGAGCGCAAGCGGGTGCCTTTGCTGGATGGCACGGCGGACGGGGTGCGGGCACTGGCGCAACGGGGGCTGGAGCGGTTGCAGCGCGCGCGCGGGCAACGTGACGCGGTCAGTGCACAGGCGGCACCGGCGCTGTTGGCCGGATGGCAGGCCGGGGCGATTCTGACACAGGCCGCGCGCCATCCGGGTCGTGTGGCGGCTGCGAGCCTTGGCACCAGCGAAGCGCGCAAGCGGTTGAGTTTGATGCTGCGCGCGGCGACCGGACGCTGGTAAGCCTCAGATCTGGCGGGTACGCGGTTGCAGCATCAGCCACAACAGCGCGCCACCGGCCAGGACCAGGAACGGGGCCATCGCCATGTTGACGGCGCTCCAGCCTTCGACGGGGCTGCCGCCAGAGCAGTTCATCAACCCGCCCGAGGCCAGCGAGGCCACTGTGACGCCGCCAAACACCAGCAGGTCGTTCAACCCCTGCATCCGCCCGCGTTCCTGCGGTTCATGGGCCCCGGCCAGCATGGTGGTGGCCCCGATGAAGCCAAAGTTCCAGCCCAGTCCCAGCAGGATCAGCGCGATAAAGAAGTTCTCGAGCGCGACGCCCTGCAGCGCAACAGCCCCGGCTGCGGCCAGAATCAGCAGACCCAGCGCCATGATGCGTTCAACCCCGAAGCGGGCGATCAGATGGCCGGTGAAGAACGACGGCACGAACATCGCCAGGACGTGGCCGCTGACCACATCCGCAGCATTGCCCTGGGTATAGCCGCAGCCGACCACGGCCAGCGGTGTCGAGGTCATCACCAGGTTCATCAACGCATAGGAGACCATGGCGCAGATCACGGCGACCGCGATGCGCGGTGTGGTGATCAGCTCCCACCGGGTGCGGCCACGCGGGGCGTCCGCCGCGGGGGCAGCCGGAGTGGGGATGTCGATCAGAAAGAACAGCAGCGCGCCTATCAGGTTGATGACGATGATGGTGGCATAGGTCCCGAAGAACGGGATGACAAAGGCGTCGCTGGTGGCCTTGACCAATTGCGGGCCGATGATGGCCGACAGCAAGCCGCCAGCCATGACATAGGAAATCGCCTTGGGACGGAAACTGTCGGAGGCGGTGTCGGCGGCGGCAAAGCGATAAAACCCATGCGCGCTCATGTAGATGCCGGTCAGGAAACTGCCGATCAGAAAGATCGGGAACGATCCCAGGTACAGACCATAGGCCCCGACCACCGCACCGGCCGTTCCGCCCGCGGCGCCCAGCAGAAAGCCGACACGGCGGCCGTATTTCTGCATGACGGCGGAAATCGGCGTCGCCGACAGCATCGAGCCCAGCACGATCAACGAAATCGGCAGGGTGGCCAGGCAGGCGTTGCTGGCCAATGATTGTCCGGCCAGACCGCCGATGGTGAAAATCATCGGCATCTGCGCGCCCAGAAAGGCCTGCGCCGCCACCAGCACCCAGACATTCCGCCAGGCGCGCTTATCGTCGATCTGATCTGTCATGGGCATTTCGTACGCCTGGAATGCAGGATGCACAAGCACCTTGCGCCGGGTCCGCGCAGGCGTAGTCTGCGCCTATGACAGGACAATTCCAGACACTGCGGCATTTGTTGCTGTTGGCCGGATCGGGCGAGGCGCGCGAGATTGCGGCGGCATTGCCGGATCGGGCGGATTGGCGCGTGACCGCGTCGCTGCTGTTTCCGCCACGCAGTTTCGGGCCTTTGCCGGTGCCGACCCGGCTGGGGCGGTTTGGCGGCGCGGACGGGTTGGCGCAGTTCCTGACCGCAGAGCGGATTGACGCGGTGCTGGATGCCACGCATCCGTTTGCGGATCAGATCAGCCAGCGCGCCGCATCGGTCTGTGCCCGGCTTGCGGTGCCCTATGCGCAGGTATTGCGCCCGCCCTGGGTGGCCGGGCCGGGGGACAACTGGACCGAAGTGGCGGACGAGGCCGCCGTGGCGGCCCATCTGCGGCCTGCGCAGCGGGTATTCACCACCACCGGGCGGGCGACGTTGGAACGGCTGGTGTCGCGCAGCGATGCGCGGTTCATGGTGCGACAGATGGAACAGCGTATGCCGCCTGCCAATCTGCCTAACGTGCGGTACATAACCGGGGCAGGGCCGTTTTCGGTGGCGGACGAAATCCAGACCCTGCGCGATTTGCGGATCGAGGTTCTGGTGGTCAAGAACAGCGGTGGCGAACCAAGCCGGAGCAAGCTGATCGCGGCGCGCGATCTGGGGCTGCCGGTGATCCTGATCGCGCGGCCACCGCAGCCGGTGGCGCAGCGGCTGGAAACGGTTCCCGAGGCGCTGGAGTGGATAGAGAGAGTGTGAGCGACGCATGAGCATTGGACGCATCATCACCAGCGATGCCTGTGTCGCCGAGGGGGCCGGCTGGCTGGCGCAGCGGCATCCGCGTCTGGCCGATGCGCTGCAACAGACCGGGCCATTGCCGCTGCGGCTGCGCCCCGACGGGTTCGCGCAATTGCTGAGCGCCATCGTCAGTCAGCAGGTCAGCGTGGCGTCGGCCAATGCGATCTGGGCGCGGATGCAGCAGGCGCGCCTGACCGGGCCGCGCAAGATCGCGGCGGCCAGCGACGAGGAGATGCGCGCCGTTGGGTTGAGCCGCCAGAAGATCCGCTATGCCCGCGCCCTGGCGGCGGCGCGGATCGACTATGCCGCGCTGCGCGCCGCGCCCACGGATCGGGTGATCGCCACTCTGACCGAGGTGCCCGGCATCGGCGTCTGGACCGCCGAGATCTATGCCATGTTCAGCCTGGGGCGGGCGGATGTGTTTGCGCCCGGGGATCTGGCGCTGCAAGAGGCGGCCAGGCTGTTGTTCGATCTTCCCGAGCGCCCCAAGGACCGGGTTCTGCGCGGCATGGCCGAAGCGTGGTCGCCCTGGCGGTCGGTGGCGGCGCGGATCCTGTGGGCCTATTACCGGGTTGCCACCACCCGTCAGGGTATTTCAAACTAGCGTTGCCACGATACTATTGCACCGGCGACCAGGTCTCGGACGGATCGTACAGCAGCATGTCGCGCGCGATCTCGAGCGTATTTTCCCCCAGATCCGCCTGCAGGATCAGACCGTTTTCCGACACCATGAAGCTGTGAACGCCGCTGATGCCGTAATCGGCGGGCACCGCCAGCAGGGCGTGGCCGGCCAGCATGTCGTCATTCACCATATAGCTCATGGCCCCGCCCGGCGCGGCATCGGTCTGGCCGGTCAGGATGCGAAAATAGTAACCGCTGTAGGGTTCGGGCTGAAAATCCTGCTCGCCATCGCTGAACCCGTCGGCCGAAGCCCGGGCAAGCCGTTCGCCCAGCGGGCTGTCGGGGCCGGGCCAGTACAGACCGTCCCTGGTCCCCGGCGTCGCGATGATCTGGCGGGCGAATTCCATGATGCCGTCGTCATCGTAATCGGTCAGGCGAAACGCGGCCTGAACGTCGCCATAGGCGTCCACCAGATCAATGACCTCAAGTTCGTTGCCGCCGATTTCACGGTTCAGCACCTCGTCGTACCCGGCAGCGGCGTCAAAGGCCCAGCTGTCGCCGGTCCTGGCCAGCGGAACCGGGAATGGCCAGGCGTCAGCCCCAAAGGCAAGCACGATCGAACCGTCTTGCTGGGGTTCGAACCGATACCCCTCCTGGTACATGTTGAGCAGTGCAATGCGGTTCTTCTTGTCCTGGCCGGGGTCGCCGGTCGAGATCAGTTCCTGGTTCTCGGGTCCGAATACGGTCAGCACCGCTTCGGGGCCACCGCCGTCCAGAGCGGCAACAAATGCCATCAGCGCCTCATAGGGCGATACGTATCTGGCGGGTTCGGCAGCCAATGCGCCCGCGGTCAGGCAGGACAGGGCGAGGCCGGCAACGAATGATGTCTTCATGATCTTATCTCCGCCCTCTGTGGCCGCCGCCGGCTTTGCCGCGATGTGATGAAGCGCGCGCCTGTCGCGCCGGAGCCTTTTTCGTCATGGCACTTGGCCGGTGCGCCGGTGCCGCTTTCCTTGCAACCTGCTTGTGGGCTGCCGGTTTCTTGACTGCGGGCCGGTTGACGGCCGGTTTCTTGGCCGCGGGCCGCGTTTTGGCGATTGCATCCTTTTTGGTGCCCGTCGGACGTGCGGATGGCCGATCCACCTTGGGCAGTTTGTTCGCACCGCCAGGACGGCTGATGTCGGCCGCACCGGATTTCTTGGACAGGTTGGCGCGCATTGCATCGCCTCGGGTGTCGCCCTTGTTGACCGGCAATGTTGTTGCGCCGTCGGGGCCGCGCTTGTTCGCGATCTTGTCCTTGGCGTCCTGGCGGCGTTTGTCATCGGGTTTCCAGCCGATGCCGTCGCCGTCGCCGATATTCACCTTGTTGCCGATGTTGATATTGCCATCGACATCCAGATCGATGTTCGGGTTGCGAACGATCGGGTTACCGCCCCAGCCGCCGCAATTGTGACAGCCCCAGTAGTTGTTCCAGGGATCGTCATTGTCAAAGATCGCATCCATCACGGCGTAGGTGCCAAACGCGATTGCACCGGCCATCACTGCGTCACCGACCGTATTGCTGTCCTGATAGACGACCTGCGGATCGTATTGCGGCACATAGACCACTTCGGGGTCGGTGGGCTGAATAATCACCTCGTTGGTGTTGCTGACCTCAACGGTCTGGGCATCGCCACTGGTCAGGGCGCCTGAATCGATTGCCTGTTGGCGCATGACCTGAACCGCGTTCATCACGTCATCGCTTTGGGCGACCATGGCGTCGCCCATGGTTTCGGTCCATTCCACATGATCGGCCATATCGGCAATCACTTCGGGAAAGGCCGTGGCAAGAACCTCGACGCTGGCGTCATAGCCTTCGGCCTTGATGCTGTCCTGCAACGCGTTGGCTTCGGTGTCCGCGTTGGCATCCAGCAGCCGGTCGGCCTTGACCACATCGAGCGGATAGGTCGAGGCGACCAGGATCTGGATCAGAAGCGTGTCGGGATACAGCGCGACCGGCGCGACCAGGGTTTCCAGTTCGGCCTCGGTCAGCAGGGCATCGTCTGCGCCGGTCTGCGCGGCTGTGGGATCGGCCCCCGGTTCACCGCCTGCCGGTGTATCGGACTGCGCCACGGCCATCGGCGCAGCGGCCAGGCAGATGGCGGTGACAAGGTGTTTGAATGTCTGAGGCACGGCGGTTTCTCCCGGGTGGCTGCATCTCAGACGATAGTCGTTTATCCAGTCATATCAATTCATTTCCTTGTGCTTCGATTTTGCCAAGATCCGTCACCGCCCCGCTGTCGGCGATGGAGTTCCCGGGTCGTCTTGTGTCCGGCGGGGGCGCGTGTCAGGAATTGGCGGGCATAACAAAGCGGAGAACGGCATGACGAGGGTTTTGAACGCGGGTCGCAAGGAGCCGATATCGGGCACGACACGGTCGGTTGTGGTGTTTCTGCATGGGTATGGCGCAAATGGTGCCGACTTGCTGGGGCTTGCCGACCCTCTGGGAGAGCATCTGCCGGATACGCTGTTTGTGGCCCCGGATGCCCCCGAAAGCCTTCCGGGCATGCCGAACGGGTATCAGTGGTTTCCGATTCCCTGGCTGGACGGCTCCAGCGAAGAAGAGGCGATGCGGGGCATGGCGGCGGCGGTCGATGACCTGAACGCCTTTCTGGATGCGCTGATGGTGGACGAGGATGTGCTGCCGGAGCAGGTGGTGTTGTTCGGCTTTTCGCAGGGCACGATGATGGCGTTGTATGTCGCGCCCCGGCGCGAGGACGCGGTGGCCGGGATCGTCGCCTTTTCCGGGCGTCTGCTGTCACCCGAGACGCTGGAGGACGAAGTCGTTGTGCGCCCGCCGGTGCTGTTGGTCCATGGCGATGCGGATGACATGGTGCCGCCGCAATCGCTGCAGGAAGCCGCCGAGGCGTTGCAGTCGGCAGGGTGGAAAGACGTTTTTGCACATGTGATGAAGGGCACCGGCCATGGCATCGCGCCGGATGGGCTGAGTGTGGCGCTGGCGTTCATGCGCGACAAGCTGGGATTGTGAGAGAGGGCTGCACATGCTGATCGTGACCGGAATTGTCGAAGTCAACCCGGACAACCTCGGGCCGGCCCGGGCGGCGGCCATCAAGATGATGGAGGAAACCCGCAAGGAGGCGGGATGCCAGGTTTACGAATTCTCGCAGCTGGTGGAGGCGCCGCATCGCTTTCGCGTCTATGAGGAATGGGACGATGCGGCGGCGTTGCAGGCGCATGGGCAAACGGCGCATATGGCGGCGTTTCGCGAGGCGCTGGAGGATATCGGCGTGATCTCGCGCGCAATCGAGGCCATCGAGTCGGGCGCCCGCAAGCCGTTGTAAACGCTTTAGTCCCAGAGGTGGGGTTCGGCGAACTCGACCGAATTGCCCGCAGGGTCGCGCACATACAGGGAATGCGCGCCGTTGGGCCAGTTGAATTCGGCATCCACGGCGGTGCCTGCGGCGATCAGACGGGCGCGCATGGCGGCGATGCGGTCGCGCGGCATGGCAAAGCAGACATGGCCCGGACCGCGTGCGCCATGCGGCGGAACCGGCAGGCGCGGATTGCGCGCGGGCTGGCCCGTGGCGTCGGGGTTGAACACCAGCAACACGCCGGTGCCGAGACGAAAGAACACATGCCGCCCCTCGACGGTCTGAAACGCCTCAAGACCGAGCAGGTCGCCGTAAAAGGCCGTGGCGGCGCGCAGGTTGTCGACATAGAGCGCGGTTTCAAGAATCGCGCCGGGCGCAGGTGCGGGGGGCAGGGTGGTGTCCGTCATGGGCCCATCCTAGCAGCCGGTCAGCCCGGTGTCAGCGTTTGCCAGTCGCCGGGGGCCAGACCGTCGAGGCTCCAGTCGCCGATGCTGTGACGGATCAGGCGCAGGGTGGGGTGGCCGACGGCGGCGGTCATGCGGCGCACCTGGCGGTTGCGGCCTTCGCGGATGGTCAGTTCGATCCAGCAATCGGGTACCGATTTGCGCAGCCGGATCGGTGGATCGCGCGGCCACAGATCTGCGGGTTGTTCCATGCGCCGCGCCCGGGCCGGGCGGGTGCGCCCGTCCCTGAGGGTCACGCCGTCGCGCAGGGCAGCCAGGGCGTCATCGCCGGGAAGGCCTTCGACCTGGACCCAATAGGTTTTTGCCAGCTTGTGTTTCGGATCGGAGATGCGCGCCTGAAGGCGGCCATCGTCGGTCAGCAGCATCAGCCCCTCGCTGTCGCGGTCCAGCCGCCCCGCCGGGTAAACCCCGGACATGTCGATGAAATCGGACAGGGTGCGGCGGGGGCTTTGGGTCGTGCCCCGGTCGGTGAACTGGGACAGAACGTCAAAGGGTTTGTTGAATCGGATCAGGCGGGTCATGCCGCCGCCATAGCGCGCGACAGCAACCCGGCGCAAGCCTGTGGACCTCTGTCATGCCCCTGTTACCGCGCAGGTGCAGAATGGCGATGAAACAAGGCGACATATTGTGGAACATCAAGGCTTGCCAGCGACCAACCACGATATATAGTTGTTTACATGCTGGGGCGGGTTCCCCGCTCTGGTGCCGAAAACAGGCAGGCAGGGCGAGGACGGAGTCACCCATGATTGCAGAGTTCAGGACAGAGTTCGTCAGAGAACCCGGTGCATTGCGCCAGAACCCGGCATTGGTCCTGAATGCCGACTACCGCCCCTTGTCCTATTACCCGCTCAGTCTGTGGAGCTGGCAGGATGCGATCAAGGCCGCCTGGCTGGACCGGGTGGATATCGTCGCGGAATATGACGATGTGGTGCGCAGTCCCAGTACCGAGATCCGAATACCTTCGGTGGTGGTGCTGAAGGACTATGTGAAACCTCAAAAGCGCGTGGCCTTCACGCGCTTTAATTTATTTCTGCGCGACGAATTCCGCTGTCAGTATTGCGGAGACCGGGGTGATCTGACCTTTGATCATGTGGTGCCGCGTGCCAGCGGGGGCGTGACCAGCTGGCAGAATGTGGTGGCGGCCTGTTCGCCCTGCAATCTGAAAAAGGGCTCCAAGCCGCTGCACCGCACGGGGATGAATCTGCGCAAACCGCCACGCCAGCCGGGGGCCGAAGAGCTGCGCAACATGGGGCGCAGATTTCCGCCCAACCACCTGCACGAAAGCTGGATGGATTTCCTGTATTGGGACGCCGAACTGGAGGCGTGAGCGCGATCGCCCATGGCGGTCGGGGGCTGGACCAAGGGCGGCGGTGCCCATTTTCGATCCAGAGCGGCGCTTCGGACAATATGCAGCGATCTCGCGCTCCCAGGCCAGATCTGACCCATTGTCCTTGGCGAGAACTTGAAATAACGGATTTTCGCGGCACAGGTAGTGAACTGGCAAGTTGCCGGACAGAGCGGTCGTTCGGGGCACAATTCACTATTCCGGTTTCACGGGAAGCCTCTACCTGAAAATGGCGGCATAGCGGGGCGCGAAGAACTTCGCAAAGGCCTTTACTTCGGGGCGCCGATACGCTTCTGGTGCGATCAGCATCAAGTGCTCCGAGTTCATTTCCTCCAGCGGCGCAAAGCATTGGATGAGCGTGTCATCGCTTTCTGCAAGTTTCACGTTCATGATGCCAAGACCATGACCCGACCGGATTGCGGCATGCATCAAATCTATCTCGGAATAGGTTTGCCTGATTTGATCGGCTTTCGCATAGCGGATCAGCCAATCGTGATAGGCTGACGCCACACCTTCACGCAGGAAGCTGACAAACGTATGGTTGAACAGGTCTTCGACCGAGGACGGCAACCCGTGTTTTTCGGCGTAGGAACGGGATCCGAACAGCGCGTAACGCGCGGTGCTGATCTTGCGGCAGATCAGGTCTGGATGGGGGGGGCTTCTTGTCACGCGCAATGCTACATCCGCTTCGCCAGCCGACAGATCCAGGACTTCGACGCTGGGCAGGAATTCGAAGCTGACATCGGGGCGGAGTAAAGAGAATTCGCTGAAGATCGTTGCGACCCGGGGCGAGAAGTTGCCGGAATAGGCCGTGATCCGGATCGGCCTGGTGCTGCGCAGCGTTTCAACCGTCTGGGCCAGGCAGGTCGCCGCCGCTTCGATTTCTTCCGCGTTCTGCAGGATCGCCCGTGCTGTTTCGGTCGGCCGGAAGCCGCGCGTGTCCCGCTCGAACAGGGTCACGCCAAGCTCATGCTCAAGCGCTTCGATGCGGCGCGCAACGGTTGGCTGGGCCATGCCGAGCTGGCGCGAGGCAGCCAAGGTAGACCCCGAGCGCACAACGGCAAGAAAGACCCCGACTTCTGTCCAGCTCCGGAATTCGTTCTTCATTTTTGTAGAATAGCACATCGCCGCGGCCAATACCGGGAAAATCGCGCAGCCGCTACAGTGGGGGCACCTTCGCAGCAACAGAAAAGGCCCGAGAGATGAACGCATTCATGACCAGCGCCTGCACAGTCCCGCCGCTTCAAAAGGCTCTTGGCTTTATCCAGCGTGTATTCAACTTCGCCCCGCGCCCCTGCCCTGAGGAACCGCAGCCCGATGACGCCCGGGCCCGTCGGGAATTCATCTGGGAGGTTCTTTCCCGCAACCCGGACGCCTTCTCCAGCGACGCCGACGTCCAAAGTATGATGAGTATGTATCCCGGCAGGTTCTGACCGGTTCGGGGCCGACCTTGAGCGCTAATCCCCGTCCGCTGCAGACCGTCGAATGGCCGCTATCGCGCCGATCCGCAATGCCCAGCCGCCTTTGCCTTGCAAAGTCAGGAAACTGCGGGTCGCTGCCACCCGTGCCGAACGCAGCATCCAGACCGATATAGCCTGCATGGTTGAGAAGGACATCCACATTGTCGCCCGGTTGGCCGGTATCCCCTTGGCGGGATGCCGGGATGCCGATCACGCGAACTGACCACGCCGATTGCCAGCCTCGGCCTCGCCCTTTCGGACGAGGTTGCCAGGCGTGAAAAACGTGCCTCGTCCTCCCTCTTTTCTGGAGATGAACATGGCACAGAATATCTACGATAATCCCGATTTTTTCGCCGGCTACAGCCAGCTTCCCCGTCAGGTCGACGGGTTGGACGGTGCGCCGGAATGGTCGGCAATTCAGGCACTGTTGCCCGGACTGTCGGGCAAGCGCGTGGCGGACCTGGGCTGTGGCTTCGGCTGGGCGTCCCGCTGGTTCCGCAGTCAGAGGGCCGCTTCAGTTCTGGGGTTTGACCTGTCTCAGAACATGATCGAACGTGCGAGGGCCGACACCGAGGATCCCGCAATCGAATACCGGATTGCCGACCTGGAAACGCTTGAATTGCCCGAGGCGGCGTTCGATCTGGTCTACAGCGCTTTGACCTTCCACTACGTGCAGGATTTTGGGCGGCTGATCCGCATGATCCACCGCGCGCTGACGCCCGGCGGCGATCTGGTCTTCACCATCGAACACCCGATCTTCATGGCCGCCGCCCACCCGCATTGGACGCTGGACGAAGATGGCCGCAAGACATGGCCGGTCAACGGCTATTCTATTGAGGGTGAGCGCCGCACCGACTGGTTCGCCAAGGGAGTGCTGAAGCACCACCGGACGCTGGCCACCACGCTCAACGCCCTGATCGGTGCGGACTTCGCCTTGCGCCGGATCGAGGAGTTTGCACCTACGCCGGACCAAATCGCGGCGATGCCGGGGCTGGCCGAAGAGATGGAGCGCCCAATGATGTTGATGGTTTCGGCGTTCAGGAGATAACCGCGTTCGCCGCCCAGCCTTTTGGGTCAGAGCGGCGAACTTCACATGTCTTGAACGGGCTCACTGCCGCCCAATGCCAATGCGGCGTGATCGAGGTTGAGGGCGGATTGGAACCCGCCGTTCGCCACGCAGGCTTTGTACCTGAGACTCTGCGGCTTCAGTCGATGCGCTGGCATTGGCGCTTCCATAGCCAGCGTCCGGGCAAAACGCCGCGAAAGCGGGCGCAGAGCCCAAATCGAAAAATTTTGCGCCCATCACAACGCCAACGATACACCGGTTTTCCAGTTTGGCAGAGGTCACGAGATCAAACCCTGACCAGTTGGTATGGCCGGTCTTTATCCCATCCACTCCGGCATAGCTGGACAGGAGCCGGTAATGCCCGTAGCGGGAGCGGCCACGAAACTTCATCGCGCGCCGCCTGAACAGCCTGTACTCATCAGGAAAGTCTCGCATGAGTGCGATACCCAGGAGAGCCATTTCACGGGCTGTTGTGAGCTGCTGCCTGTCGGGCAGGCCGGATGCGTTCCTGAAGACGGTTCTGCGCATTCCGAGATCATGTGCGCGCGCCGTCATTATCCGTGCAAAAGCCTTCTCAGATCCCGCGAGCTCCTCGGCAACAACCACTGCCGCGTCATTGCCGGAAACCACAATCATTCCAGGAACGGCTTCCCGGACAGTGATTTTTTCACCGGGGCGGATACCCAATTTTGTCGGAACCCGATTGGCCGCATGGCGGGAGACAGGAAGCTGCTGTACCCATTGCAAGCGGCCAGTCTGAAGGGCTTCGAAGGTCAGGTAGAGCGTCATCATTTTCGTCAGGGATGCGGGATGATTGAGAGAGTCCGCGCTGCTTTAAGTCAGGATCTGCCCGGTTCGCGCGTCCATCATGAAATCTGCGTCTCCGGCCTCAACCCGGTTCACTGCGGTGAATATGATTAGTATACTCAAAGCGTAGCATACCAATGCCCTCATGGTTCATTCCCTCCCTTGCCCGGTACTGATCCTTATGGCGGCGCATATGGTCACTTCTCTATTTCCCAGCAGCAGCAAGACCCTCAGTAGAGCCCTTGCCACTTGTGTCCCCCCTGTCCCGGAATTTTCCCGCACAGCCAGAAACGTAGGCGACCTTGGAAGCGGAGCTCCCGGCATATCAGCCTGAATCCTGATCATAGTTTCCCGCCAGATTTCCGTGGGAAGCCCGCTGCCTGTAACTCCGTGCAGGGGACGGTTGTCGTCATGTCCCATCCAGACGCCAACGACATAATCCGCACTGAATCCAATGAACCAAGCGTCACGGTGCGACTGCGTCGTTCCGGTTTTGCCAGCAAGCTCCAGCCCCGGGATCCTGGCCCGCCTGCCGGAACCGGCCTCAACGGCCCTGTGCAGCATGTAGTTCAGCTGCGCTGCGGCCTTTTCGGAAATCACCCGCTCTTGAATGCCGCTATGATGAGTGATCAGGGGCTCGGTTTCGCCCAGCAGCCGCAATTCCGACACGCCATAGGGAACGACCTGGCTGCCTTTGTTCTGAAATCCTGCATAGGCGCTGCTCATTTCCAGAAGCGACGCCTCGGAAACTCCCAGCACCAGTGCCGGACCGCTCGCCAGACCGCTCCTGATACCGAAACCCTCGGCGACCGAACGGACAGCATCAAGGCCGATCTCCTGGGACAGTTTGACAACCGGGATATTCAGTGACCGGCTGAGTGCATCGAGCAGCGTGACCGCGCCGTAATTGCGGCGGGTGAAGTTGCGCGGAGACCAGGCCGGCGCTCCCGGCGCCCGAATAGTGACAGGTTCATCAACGATGACCTCCAGCGGGCTGCGGCCCAGGTCCAGCGCGGCGGCATAAACAAAGGGCTTAAAGGCAGATCCGGTCTGCCGCTTGGCATGAACGGCGCGGTTGAACTGACCCTCAACGTCTCTGAACTGGCGTCCGCCAACAATGGCACGGATGGCCCCGTCCGCCGAAATAACCACAATGGCGGCTTGAACCTTGGATTCGGGGTCGATCCGGTTTTCGTATACCCAAGCAAGGGCATCTTCCGCGCTTTTCTGGATGCGCGGATCGAAGGTCGTCCGGGTGAACACGTCCTCTGTCGTTTTCCGGGTCAGGAATTCAGGCTCGCTCTCCATCACTCAGTCAGCGAAATACTCGCCTCGAATTCGCTCAGCCGTTTCCGAAAGAACTGCAGGCTCTGTTCGCGCCAATTCCGCTTCGCCTCGTGTCAGATAACCCTGTTCCTCCATCAGGCCCACGACGACGGCGACCCGGTCCTGGCTGCGTTTCAAATCTGCGGTCGGCGCGAAGTACGATGGCGCAAACCGCCACGCCAGCCGGGGCCGAAGAGCTGCGCAACATGGGGCGCAGATTTCCGCCCAACCAGCTGCACGACAGCTGGATGGATTTCCTGTATTGGGATGCGGAACTGGAGGCGTGAGCGCCGCGCGGGCCAAAGATGAACGGATGGTAAACCCGGCGTTGGCTCCGGCGGCGCGAAACGTGACGCAGGCCCAGGTTAACAAGGAGGATGCGGCCAAAACCGCCATATGGCTGCCGTACAGACCCTGTACATACCGCGTATATACGCAGGATCTCCCCGCGCCGGATTAACAGGGCGCGCGCCCCTGTCGAGTCAACCACCGGCGCGGGTGCCGCGTCAATGCGCGAGCATGTCGGCGGCGATTTCCTCGCCGGTCATGCCGGAGGGGAAATATGTGGGCCAGTTGGTCAGTTCGGCCAGCACCTCAGCGCGGTCCTCGCCCCAGTAGAGGTGGTAGTGTCCGACGCTTTCGGGCGCGATATGATGGTCGCTGAACTGAATATACTGCGGGGCTTCAGCGTCCCCGGCGGCTTTCCTGTAGATATAGCGGACCCCCCGGTTGCCCTTTTTATAGGTCAGGATCTCGTAGCCGTCGCTTGCGTAGGTCGCCTGCGCCTGCGCGTCGCCCCGGTCGAAGGTCACGCTATCGCCCTGGATCACGATGCGGTCGACATCGGTCTGATAGCCGGTTTCGTAATAGGCGCGGTACTGCTCGGCGGTTTTGTCGCCATGCTCGGCCTTGTGCGCCATGACCGGGTCCAGTGCGCCGTCCCTAAGATGGGGGTAGACCGATTGCCAGTCACCCTGCCAATCGGCGAGCGTGCGCTCTTTGATCTGGGCGTCGTCGAAATATCCGCGATAGATATCGTCGGTGCCGTGGTTGTGGGTCTTGTCCGAGCCGCTGTGCGCGACATGCGCCTGGGCGGCGATCGCCAGCACCGCGACTGCGGCAAGTCGGCTGAAGGTTTGGATCATCTTTGTGTGCATCATCTGGACCTTTGTAAAGGAACGGGTTTCAGAATTTATGTTATGTTATATCATAACGAATCCGGAATAGACCTGTTCCAGCCAGGTGTCAATGACGCGGCCAGGGATGGGGGAGATTGGGCGGGAGGGGCTTTTGCGAAAGAGATCCGCAAAAGCCGGAATTGGCGCGGGATCAGGACGCCGCGCGCTGGACCATGCCGAACAGGTCGCGCGGGTCGTCCGGGTCGGCCAGCAGGTCGAGCGGGTGATAGAGGCCGGTTGCGGGCAGTTGATCGCGCAGGTAGCGCAGGGCGGAAAAATCCTCGATCGCGAAGCCGACGGAATCAAACAGGGTGATCTGGCGATCCGAGGTGCGGCCCGCCGCAGCGCCCGTGATGACCTGCCACAGTTCGGTCACCGGGTGGTCGGGGGCCAGTTGCTGGATCTCGCCCTCGATGCGGGTCTGGGGCGGGAATTCCACAAAGATATCCGAACGGTGCAGGATCGCCGGCGCCAGTTCGGTCTTGCCCGGACAATCGCCGCCGATGGCGTTGATATGCACGCCTGCGCCGACCATGTTGTCGGTCAGGATGGTGGCATATTGCTTGTCCGCCGTGCAGGTGGTCAGGATCTGCGCGCCCTGGATGGCGTCTTCGGGCGTGTCGCAGGCCACCACGTTCAGCCCGTGCCCGGCCAGGTTGGCGGCGCATTTGGCGGTGGCGGCGGGATCAGTGTCATAGAGACGCACGGATTTCAGCCCGCAGATCGCCTTCATCGCCAGCGTCTGGAATTCCGATTGCGCGCCGTTGCCGATCATCGCCATCGTGTCGGCCCCTTTGGGGGCGAGGTGTTTGGCCACCATGGCGCTGGTGGCGGCGGTGCGCATCGCGGTCAGGATGGTCATTTCGCTCAGCAGCACCGGATAGCCGTTGCCGACATCGGCCAGCAGACCGAAGGCGGTGACGGTCTGCAGCCCCTCGGCGGTGTTCTTGGGATGGCCGTTGACGTATTTGAAGCCGTAGACCTCGCCGTCCGAGGTCGGCATCAGTTCAATCACGCCCTCGGCGGAGTGGCTGGCGACGCGGGGGGTCTTGTCAAACAGCTCCCAGCGTTTGAAATCGGCTTCGATATAGTCGGCCAGCCCGCGCAGCATCGGTTCGATGCCGATGTGGTGGATCAGGCGCATCATGTGATCGACGGAAACGAAGGGCACCAGCGCCTTGTCGGAAGGTTGTGTCATGGTCGTGTCTTTCAGCGTCGGGCCAGGTGCACGCCCGCGATCATGCAGCGGGCCGAGCCTCCGGCGGTTTCGATTGTGGGCAGGTCCAGCGGCAACAGGCTGGCGCTGCGGGAAATGATCTCGACCTGGTCGGGACGCAGGCAGGCGAGGGCGCGGGCCGAGAGCACCAGAACCTGGCCGTCCGTGCCGGTCAGTTCGATGGCGTTGCCCGCGAAGTTGGCGATCTGATCGCCGGTCAGTTCGATCACGGTGCGGCCCGGTTCGGCCAGCCGCGCGGCGACGGTGGCGCGGCGGGCGGCATCGGGGATCAGCGGCAGGCCGGCCAGCGCATAGGCGGTGCCGATGCCCATCAGCACGTTGGTGTGATAGACCGGAAGGCCGGTGGCATCCACGGCGTCGAACACCACGGGCTCAAAGCCGAAATGGGTGCAGAACCGCTCGAGCAGGACCGGATCTGCGCGGTTGGAGCGCGCGACATAGGCGACCCGTTCGGCATGGTCCAGCACCATGGCGCCGGTGCCTTCCAGCGCCAGACCGTCCGGTTCCAGCCCGGAATAGTCGATCACGTCCTGCACCCGGTAGTCGCGTTTCAGCAGGTCGATCACGTCCCAGCGCCGTTCGCGGCGGCGGTTCTCGGCGAACATCGGGTAGACGGCCACATGGCCGCCCGCATGGGTCGAGAACCAGTTGTTGGGGAATACCGAATCCGGCGTGTCGGTGCCCGTGTCGTCAAACACGTGCACGGTGATGCCAGCCTGGCGCATCTTGGCCACGGCGGTGTCGAATTCGGCGCGGGCGCGCTGGGCGATTTCGCCGTCCGTCAGGGGCAGGGCCGATTGAAAGGCGTTGTCGGCGCGGGTTTGCGGATTGGAGCGGAACGCGTGCGGGCGGATCATCACCACGGATGTGGGGGCTTGCAGGGTCATGCCGGATCTCAGGTCGGGCGGTCGAAGACGCGGCGGCCAAGGGCCGAGGCAGCGAGATCGACCATCACCTGGGCGGTCTTGCCCCGATCGTCCAGAAACGGGTTCAGCTCGACCAGATCGAGCGAGGACATCAGGCCGCTGTCGCAGATCATCTCCATCGCCAGGTGGCCTTCGCGGATGGTGGCACCCCCCGGCACCGTGGTGCCCACGGCGGGGGCGATCATCGGATCGAGGAAATCGACGTCCAGGCTGACATGCAGCAGCCCGTTGGCGGCGGCGACGCGATCCAGGAAGGCGGCCAGGGGTTTGGCGATGCCGGTCTCGTCGATCTCGCGCATGTCGTGACGCGAAATCGCGGTGTCCTGCAGGGCCTGACGTTCGGCGGCATCGACCGAGCGCAGCCCGATGATGCAGATGTTTTCCTGCGGGATCGGGTTGGTGATGGCCGGAAAGCCGCCAAAGCCCGCGCGCCCGGTGACATAGCCCAGCGGCGTGCCGTGCAGGTTGCCCGAGGCGGTGCTTTCGGGGGTATGAAAATCGCTGTGCGCGTCCAGCCACAGCACGAATTGCGGCCGTTCCCTGGCTGCGGCATGGTTGGCCACCCCGGCCACGCTGCCCAGCGACAGGGCGTGATCGCCGCCCAGGAAGATTGGCATGCCGCGCGCCATCGCATCTTCGGCGACGCGGATCAGGCGATGGGTCCAGGCGATGGTTTCGTTGGGGCGGTAAAGCGTGCCCTCGCCGGTGTCGGGCGTATGCGCGGCGGGCGAAAGGTTGCCCATGTCCTGCACCCGGTGGCCCAGATCGGTCAGGGCCTCGGCAAGTCCGGCGGTGCGATAGGCGTCAGGGCCCATCAGACAGCCGCGTCGCTCCTTGCCGCTGTCCACGGGGGCGCCGATCAGAATGCAGGTTTTGTGTGTCATGTCAGCCTCGCTTTGTGGGTCTGCATGCAAAGTGTCTCCGGATCGGGGCGAAGAAAAGGCTGTGAATTGATCGTTTCGCATGTATTTTTAGCGAAACGGAGGGGCGAAATGGACAAAATGGATGAACGGCTGATTGCGGCGCTGCGTCATGACGGGCGCGCATCCCTGTCGGAACTGGCGCTGGAGTTGAACCTGTCGCGCACCACCGTGCGGTCGCGGATCGAACGGTTGCAGCAGCGTGGCGTCATTCTGGGCTTTACCGTGGTGCTGAAAGAGGATTCGTTGCGCGATCCGGTGCGCGGTTTGATGATGATCGGGATCGAGGGGCGCGGCACCGAGCGGGTGATCCGGCTGTTGCATGGTCTGCCCGAGGTGCGGGCGGTGCATTCGACCAATGGCCGCTGGGATCTGATCGTGGAACTGGGGACCGAAACGCTGGAGGCGCTGGACACCGCATTGGGCAAGATCCGTCGGTTCGACGGGATCAGCACCAGCGAAACCAGCCTGCTTCTGTCGACGCGCAAGGCGACGTGATGGCGTCGGGTCAGGCGGTCCTGCGGGCGGCCAGGATCCACAGCGTGGCCAGCAGAATCGAGGCGACGGCGTTCCAGCTGGCCATAGACAGGCCCAGCATCTGCCACGGGATATCGTCGCAGCGCACCAGCGGCGCGGCCATGATCTGATCCATCAGTTCCTGCGGGGTCAACTTGCCGATCGGACCTGAGGTGCAGGTGTTCGGTCCTGGCCACCAGCCGTTTTCGACCCCGGTGTGATAGATCCCGATACCTGCGGTCGTCAGCGCGGCCCCCGCGCCCAGCAGGGGCAGAAGGCGGCCCGGGAGCGCCAGCGCCAGCGCCCCGATCAGGATGGCCGCTGCATGGGGCCAGCGTTGCCACAGGCACAGTTTGCACGGGGCCATGCCGCCCAGGTGTTGAAAGCCGTAAGCCCCCAGCAGCAGGGCCAGCGAACCGCCCGCCGCGGCGAGGATCAGGAGTTTGCGTGTCATAGGTATTTTACCAGAAAGAAGCCGCCGCCCAGCAGCAGCAGGAACAGGGTGAACACCAGCCCCAGCCGCTGTTCGATGAAATCGCGAATCGGCGCACCGAAGGCCCGCAGCAACCCCGCGACCACAAAGAACCGCAGGGAACGGGCCAGAATCGAGGTGGCGATGAAGGTGGCCAACGGCATGGCGGTCCAGCCCGACATGATGGTGATCACCTTGTAGGGGAACGGAGTGACCCCCGCCGTCAGCACCGCCCAGAAGCCGAAATCGTTGAACCGTTCGTTAAAGGCGGCCATGGCGTCGGCCTTGCCCATGGCGGCCAGAATCGGCTGGCCGATGCTTTCGAACGCGAACATGCCGATGGCATAGCCCAGCATCCCGCCCAGCACCGACGCCACCAGCGCCACGCCTGCTATCAGCCAGGCCCGCGAGGGGCGGGCCAGAATCATCGGGATCATCAGCACGTCGGGCGGGATCGGAAACACCGAGCTTTCGACAAAGGCCACCAGTGCCAGCCACCAGAGCGCATGGGGATGATCGGCCAGGGTCATGGTCCGGTCGTAAATGCGTCTGATCATCGGGGCGTCGCCTCTGGTTCCTGAACGCTCTGGCAAAACCATGGACCGCCTGTCGGGTCAACCGGACGTTAAAGGGGGGCGGATGATTTTTGGCTCTGGACCTTGCCGCGCACCGGCGCTAGATCAGGGACGAGGCCCAAGTGGCGGAATGGTAGACGCAGGGGATTCAAAATCCCCCGTCCTAACGGACGTGCCGGTTCGAGTCCGGCCTTGGGTACCACCTTGTTTTGCAGGGTTTTCCGTTGAATTTTTGATGGAGATAGAGAGGCAGGCTCATGCTGACTCTATTCCTTTAGCTTGCGCATGGTCACTATCAATGCCGCATTTGTGCCCTGCGCGACATCTGTTTGCGGTTGGGCGAATCTTGTAGGTGGTCTTGCAACCGCGTGACCCAAAAGCCCCGGCAGAGAAATCTGCCGGGGCTTTCGGTCGCTGGTGGTATTTCGGCGGATCCGAGAGATTATCGGCATTGTGCCTCGCCAAACATGGGGCGGACCGTTCCAATCACATCGCCAGCTCGTGCGCGCGCCACCGCCCGAGCGTGCCCGCGCGTGAATGTGCAGCATTGGGGGCCGGGTATGAAATCCGAGCTAGAACCCGCTGACCTGCGGCAGCCAGACGGACAGGGCCGGGATGAAGGTGATCAAAAGCAGTGCTGTCGCAAGGGCCAGGAAGAACGGCGGCATCTCCCTTATCAAGGCTGACGGTTTGAGATGAACGGTCGAGGAGACAACGAATATCAAACTGCCTACGGGTGGCGTGGTCAGGCCCAAAGTCAAGTTGACGATCACGATGATGGCAAAGTGATTGGGATCGATCCCAAGCGCGAAGCTGATCGGGGCGAGGATGGGCACCAGGATCATCACGCCCGGCAGCGGATCCATGAACAGGCCGAAGATGAGCAGGAGCAGGTTCACGCAGAGCAGGAAAACGATCGGAGACAAGTCCCATGCGATGATGGTCTCGGCAAGGAACTGCGGTATGCCTTCGATGATCAGAATCCATGCGAACGCCCGCGCTGCGCCAAGGATCAACAGCACGGCGGCTGAGGTCAGTGCCGCCCTGAGGATGATGTCGGGCAGATCCCGAAAGCGCAACGACCGATAAACGAACATCCCGACGATGAGCGCGTAGAACACGGCGATGACGGACGCTTCGGTCGGTGTAAAGACGCCAAAGCGAATGCCACCCACGATCAGCAGGATCAGCATCAGGGCCGGAACCGCGTAGAGCGCCGTGCGTGCGATTTCAGGGACAGATGGCATTGCCGCGCCCGAGGCGTAACCGCGGAGGTAACTGACGCGCGCGTTGGCGAGCAGCACCATAAAGGTGATCAGGATGCCGGGCAGGACGCCCGCCATGAAGAGCGATCCCACGGAAACGGACTGGTCCTGCATGGCGTAGATGATCATGGTGATCGAGGGCGGAATGATTGGCCCGACGACAGAACTTGCGATTGTGAGGGCCCCGGCATAGGCGCGGTCATAGCCACCGCGTTCCATCATCCTGATCATCATCGTGCCTGGGCCGGCCGCATCGGCAAGCGCGCTGCCCGAAATGCCGGCGAACATGGCGGAACTGACGACATTTGCATGGCCCAGCCCCCCTCTGAGATGACCGACAAGCGATTGGGCCAGACGCAGCATGGCCAGCGTGATCGCACCCCCGGTCATGATTTCAGCGGCCAGGATAAAGAAGGGGACCGCCAGGAGAGGGAAGCTGTCGAGGCCGGAAAACATCTCTTTTACCACGACGAGGTTGGGATAGCTCGATCCGAAGCTCAGCGCGGCAAAGACCGAGATTGCCATGGCAAAGGCGACCGGAACGCCCAGTGCCAGAAGGATAAACAGGAGTGGGAATAGAATTTCAGCCACTGGCACCCCCGGGCAACGTGTTTGGTTCGTCATCATCGGCGTCGCGGCGTCTGTAGGTGCCCGCTGCGATGAACTGGCGGGCGATGAGCGCCAGATGAGCGATCAGCAGCGTGAAGCCGACCGGCATGGCGGCATAGACATAGAGGAATGGGATGCGCAACGCGGGGGTCACCTGATACTGCATCCGCTGCGCGTACTGGATGCCAACAAGGACCATGAAACCGAAGAAGATCAGCAACCCGAGTGCGAGGACCGCGCGCATGATGGTTTGCCCGCGCGCCGGCAGCGCATCCTGAAGATTGGTGATCGCCACATGGCCGCCGTAGCGCAGTGCGAGCCCCGCGCCGCTGAAAGTCATCCAGATCATCAGATAGCGGGCCGCCTCATCCGCCCAGGGCAAGGAATGCGCGGTCACATAGCGCAAGGCAATATTGCTGCCGACGATCAGGGTCATGGCCGCCAGCATCAGGATCAGTGCCCAAGCGTTGAGCAGGACGAAAATGTCTTCCAGTCTCTTCAAGAGGCACCCTTGGTGGAAAGGCCGGCACCCAAGAGGGGCGCCGGCTGTGAAGGTTTATTCGAAATCGACGATCGCGTTGACGAGGCCCTTGTCGTAGGTCTCGTAATAGCCTTCGTAGGCCGAGGCGATGGCCTCCTGGAACTTTGCCTTTTCCTCGACCGACAACTCATTGACCTTCATGCCACGCTCCTTGAGCGTCTCGACGCCGGTGGTCTCTACAGTGTCAACATAGCCGCGCATCGCCTGCACGCCTGCCTTTGCAGCCGTCTCGAAGGCTGCTTTCTGACTGTCGTCGAGCCCTTCCCAGAACGGCTTGGAGACCAGCAGCATCGCCGGGGAGTAGACGTGGCCGGAGAGGGTGAGATATTCCTGCACTTCGTTCAGTTTCACCGAAACGATCACCGAAAGCGGGTTTTCCTGACCGTCGATCACGCCTTGTTGCAGCGACGAGATCACCTCGGGCCAGGCCATGGGAGTCGGTGCCGCGCCCATGGCGTTGAAGGCTGCCAGATGCACCGGGTTTTCCATCGTACGGATTTTCAGCCCTTCTGCATCTGCCGGGGTGTGAATCGGATTGCGGTTGTTGGTGATGTGCCGGAAACCCTGTTCGCCCCAGGCCAGGCCGTGAAGACCGACGTTGTCGAATTTGGCCAGAATGTCCTGACCGATCGGCCCGTCCAGCACCGCACGTGCATGATCGAGATCCCGGAACAGGAAGGGAATGTCGAATACGCCCGTGTCGGGTACGAAGTTCGCCAAGGTGCCGGAAGAGACGATGGTCACTTCGATGGTGCCCAGCTGCAGACCCTCGATGACTTCGCGTTCGCCGCCAAGGCCCGAAGAGGGGAAATGGGTGAAGGTGAACTGATCGCCGGTTTCGGCCAGGAGGACCTCTTCGAAGGTCTTCGCGGCAACACCGTAATGGCTGTCGGGCGCAAGTGCGTAACCGATCTTGACTTCAGTCTGTGCAGAGGCCGGCAGGCCGGTTGCAATGAGAGCGCCGGCAGCAGCCAGCCCGCGGAAGGTGAATGTCATAATGTCCCCTTTGTTTAACATGTGTTTGGTATACAGGCCGCAGTTCGGTCGCAAGTCTCCTTTACAGGGTCAGATCAAACGCCATCAACCCTTGGGGGTTTGCGAAAAAGATTCACCAGTTCAGGTAGATAGGCTTGGCCGTTCCCGCTTTCCGTCACGGCGGAAATTGCGTTCGCGACCCCGTCTGCGATGATCTTTTGCGCGCCTGATTGCCGCGCCATGTCCCGGAAATAGTTGATATCCTTCTGCGCGTTAGCGATGGCGAACGGCAGCCCCTCGCGGTCGCCCTCGACGATGAAGGGGGCCAGCCTGTCCAGCGCCGCGCTGGCGCCGCCCCCGCCTGCGAGGACGTCGACAAGCACCTGTCCATCGACATGCGCATCGGCGGCATGGGCCGCGGCTTCTGCAAGCAGGGTCATAAAACCGATCGAGACGTAATTGTGGAGCAGTTTGAGCTCATGACCCTGACCGAGGGGGCCGACATGCTTTACGTCTTCTGTGAAGGAGGCCAGCACCGGGCGGACTCTCTCCAGAAGTTCGGGATCGCCGCCGACCAGCAGATTCAACTGCCCTTCGTGCGCGTGTTTCGCCGTCCGTGTCATCGGAGCGTCGACATAGCCGCAGCCAGCGGCGCCAACCGCTGCGCCCATGCGTCGGGTCGTTTCCGGCAGCGCGGTAGAGCAATCGACGATCACCGTTCCGGGAGTCAGGCCCGAAAGGAGCCCGGTTTCGCCGGTCACGACGGCTTCGACTTGGGGAGAACCGGTGACGCAAACGATCACCACATCTGAAGCTGCGGCCACTTCCGCGGGGGTCTTGCAGGGGGAAGCGCCGAGACGGATCAATTCGTCCACCGGCTGATTTCCAGGGTGGTCCAGGAAGCTGAGCGAATAGCCCCCGCGCCGCATGACGTTCCGAGCGATGCCGTGGCCCATCAAACCGACCCCGACGATTCCGACTTTCATTGTGGCGTTCTCCTGTTTCTTGTTGTCGATGGATGCGCGGGGGGCCGGACCCGCAAGATGGCCCGGTTCCCCCGCCGGTCGTTTGGGTCAGTCTGCATTGATCCAGATCGCCTTGGTGTCGAGGTATTCTTCCACGTGCTCACGCCCGCCTTCGCGCCCATAGCCCGACATCTTGACCCCGCCGAATGGGACGGCCGGATCGATGGCGTGATACATGTTGACCCATACCGACCCGGCCTTGAGGCGATGTGCGAGCTTGTGCGCCGTTCCCAGGTGGGTCGAGAACACGCCTGCCGCCAGCCCGTAGGGGGTTGCGTTTGCGCGCTCGACCACCTCGTCCAGGGTGTCAAAGGGCATGGCCGAGATCACCGGGCCAAAGATTTCCTCGCGTGCGACGGTCATCTGGTCGGTCACGCCTCCGAAGATGGTCGGCTGGAAGAAGTGCCCGCCGTTCAGCTCCGAACCCTCGGCCCGCGACCCGCCGGCCAGCACTTCGGCCCCTTCGCGCCTGGCGGTATCGAGATAGCCGGCTATGCGATCCGCCTGGCGGGCGGAGATGATCGGCCCAATTTCCGTGGTCTCCTCGATTCCGTGCCCGATTCTCAGATTTTGCGCGTAATCGGCAACCCGACCCAGGAACTCGTCGTGAATCTCGCGGGCCACAAACAGACGCGACCCGGCAATGCAGATCTGTCCGGAATTTGCAAAGACCGACATCGCCGCGATGGGCACGGCCTTGTCAATATCCGCGTCCCGGCAGACGATCACCGGGGACTTGCCGCCCAGTTCCAGCGAGACCCGCTTGAGATTGCCGGTGGCGCCGCGCGCAATAGCCTGCCCGGTCGCGGTCGAGCCGGTGAAGACGATCTTGTCCACCCCGGGATGTGCGGCCAGCGCCGCGCCGGCGTCGGCACCGTACCCGGTGACGATGTTGAGCACGCCATCGGGAAGCCCCGCTTCCTGCATGATCCGGGCTATCATGAGCACGGTCAGGGAGGCTTCCTCGGAAGGTTTCAAGACGGTCGTACAGCCGGTCGCCAAAGCGGGGGCGATCTTCCAGATCGAGCCGGCAATCGGGGCGTTCCACGGGATGATGGAGCCGACGACGCCAACAGGCTCGCGCACGGTCATGGAATAGATCTCGCCGGGGAAGGAGTTCGGAATGGTTTCGCCGTGGATCGCGACCGCCTGTCCCGCGTAGTAGCGCAGCATGCCCAGAACCCTGCGGCTATTGCCGAGGGTGCGCTGGATCGGCATGCCCATGTCCAGCGTGTCCGACAGGCAAAGGGTGTCCCATTCGGCCTCGAACCTGTCGGCGATTCTCAGCAACAGCGCCTGCCGTTCAAAGGGCGTGAACCTGGACCACGGTCCCTCGAATGCCTTGCGCGCGGCGGATACGGCCGCGTCTATGTCGGCGGCTCCGCCCTTGGGGACAGTTGCCAGTACCGACCCATCGGCCGGGTTGTACGCTGTGATTGTCTCGCCAGAGCGTGCTTCGCACCATTGGCCGTCAATGAACATCGGTCGAAAGCTGCCATCATAAAGCTCGGCTGCCCGCGCCTTCCAATTCTTCATGTCATTTCCTATCACGTCAAAAGTCTACTGGACCAGGCCGGTTCTTGCCCCAGAAGGGTATGCGGGGCAATGCTGGATCCTGATCCCTTGGCCGTTGCGGGGCCGCTACGCATTCCGCACTATTTAATCGGGTTCCGCGACGGCGCCGCCCCAAGCGGTGATCACTTCACCGGTTACATGCGCGCATGTTCTATAGCCGGAACAGCGATGGCCTTTGCGCCCGGAACGTTGCGATCTCCGGCCTCCCGCTCCCAAGCGGACAGATCGCCCGCGATACCTGTGCCCGACAGCGGGAAACCCCCAATCCGCAGACCCGCAGGAGCACGCATGCCAAAATCTAGCGCCTGCGCTTTGCCGGTATCGGTGCGCCAGTGCATCGCGGCACCTGGGTTCCGGCTTCAGCCGCCTGCCGGTGCTGAGAGCCGACAACGCCACGGTCGGTGTCCACGACGTGCCTGCGGATTTCCATGGAGCGGGACAGGGCGTCAGACATCAGGCGCCCAGACGGCAGTAGAGCGCGGCGGCCAGTTTTGCCCGTTCGACAAGGCTGTCGACAAAAATATGTTCGGTCAGCGTATGCAGCCCCTTGCCCCGCACGCCGATGGAATCGAGCGTCGGCAGTCCCAGGAAACCTGTGAAATTGCCATCCGATCCGCCGCCCGCTGAACTGCCTGTCAGCCCGAACCCGATCTCGCCGGCAATCTCCTGAGCGAGCGACAACATCGCCATGGTGCCTGGCTGGTCAGGCTCCCAGACAGGGCGGGTGACGCCACGGCGTACTTCCATTACCACTTCACCCTCATTCGAGTTGAGCGCCATCATCTTCGCAACACCCTCATCCAGCAGGGCCTGGGTCTTTGCCATTGACAGCACCTCGGCATTACAGACCGACGAGACGCAATTGACCCATTGCCCCGCATTGAAGACCCCGACCGAGAAGGTGCAGTCGTCGGTTGTCATACTCTCGATCCGGGCCACCGATTTTGCCATTTCTGCGATGGCCGAACGCCCATCGGAAAGAGCCCAGCCGGCATGGCTCGGCTTGCCGCGCGTCTGAAGGTCGAAGCGCGCGATGGCGTAGCGCCCGATCACGGCACCACCGTCGGGGCGCGCAGGTTCGGGGACGAGGATGAATTTGTGCCGCTTTGCCTCGGTTTCGATCAGCTCGCGGGTCGAGGGCGTGCCAATCTCTTCGTCTGGAGTAAACAGCACGGTGACCGGCAGCGGTGTTTGGACACCTGCCGCCAACAGTTTGCGCAGCGCGTCCAGATAGACGTAGTTGCCACCTTTCATGTCCATCAAACCCGGGCCATAGCAGATATCCCCCTCACGCCGGTACGGGAGTTTTGCCAGCGTACCGACCGGATGAACGGTATCAAGGTGACCAAGGAGCAGTATTCCGCCTTCACCTGCCCTGGCATGGGGCATGGTCGCGCGGACACTGTCGCCCAGACCCATACGGCCCGGTATCCGCTCGACCCGGGCACCGAGCGCTGCGAGGTCGTGCTGAACCACGTCCATCATGCGGTTGACAGCTGCGGTGTCGAAAGTCGGGCTTTCGGTCTCGATCCAGGGTGTCAGCCCTGCAAGCATCTCGTCGGCATCAAAAGGCAGAGCCAGCGGGTTGGTCATTGATTGGTTCCTTTCGGGGTCGGCACGGGGCCGATCAGGGAATTTTCGGGTTTCGAAAGAGAACAGCCGGGGCTGTGCCGCGATCAGTCGGCGGTACTTTTGAGCAGCCGTGATTCTACAATGCGCGCATAAATCGAGGCCCCAACGGGAAGGATCGCATCGTCAAGCACGAAGGCCGGGTTATGCAGCGGAACGTTTCCCGCGTGCCCCACCCAGCAATAGGCCCCCGGAACAACTTTGAGCATGTCGGCGAAATCTTCTGAACCGGTCGCCTGGTCCATGGTTTCGGCGGCCATGTCGGCGCCGACGACCTCTGCTGCCGCAGCCACATAGGCCGTCGTGAGGTCTGGGTCGTTCAGCAGCACATCAAACACGTTGCGAAGATTGACATCAATTTCGATCCCGTGTGCCTGTGCCATTCCGCTGCAAAGCTCGCGGATGCGCTGGTCGGCAAGTTCCGAAACGTCGTCATGAAAATATCGGATCGTCCCCGATATGACGGCTGTATCCGGCACGATATTGTAGGCCGAACCCGAGTTGAACCTGGTCACCGAGAGCACCACCGGCTTGGTCGGGGGGGTGTTGCGGCTGACGATGGTCTGCAGTTGCTGAACCAGATTCGCACCAATGACGATGGGGTCCTTGGACTGGTGCGGCATCGCCGCGTGGCTGCCGGTGCCCTTGACGGTGATGTCAAAGAAGGTCGCCCCCGCCATTGCCGGTCCGGGTGTGACGCGGACCACACCGAATTCGGAATTCGGGTCGTTGTGCATGCCGTAAACTTCGTCGCAGGGAAATTTTTCGAAGAGCCCTTCCTGGATCATCCTGCGCGCTCCGCCCAGGCCCTCTTCGGCGGGCTGGAAGATCAGCACGGCGGTGCCGTTGAAATCGCGTGTCTCCGCCAGATAACGCGCCGCCCCCAACAGCATGGTGGTATGCCCATCATGGCCGCAAGCGTGCATGCGGCCCGGGTTGGTCGAGGCAAAGGGGACGCCTGACGCCTCTTCTATCGGAAGGGCGTCCATGTCGGCCCGCAGCCCGATCCGGCGGTTGCCACCGCCCTGGCCCTTGATCAGGCCAACCACGCCGGTGCCGCCGAAGCCTTCGACGACCTCGTCAACGCCGTATTCGCGAAGCTTCTCGGCGACGATGGAGGCGGTGCGAACTTCCTCGAACCCGAGTTCCGGGTGGGCGTGAAAATCGCGGCGGATTTCGGTCAGTTCGTCGGCGAAGGCCTCAATCCTGGGAATAATACTCATGCGATGGCTCCTTTGGGTGCAGGCGCGTGATCGAGCGCGCGGTAGTTGGAAAAATCCCAGTTGCGGCCCGGGGCCGCATTGATCAGATTGCGGGTGTAATCGTGGCGGGGGGTCGACAAGACCTGGCCCGCCGGTCCGTGTTCGACGACAAAACCCTTCTGCATGACCAGCACGTCGTCGCAGATTTGCGCCGCGACCCGCAGGTCGTGCGTGATGAACAACATGGCGACGCCGAATTTCTCCTGGATGTCGTCGAGCAGATCCAGCACTTGCGCCTGCACGCTGACATCCAGCGCCGAAACCGCCTCGTCTGCGACCAGCAGGTCAGGCTTCATGGCGACGGCACGGGCAATCGCGATACGCTGGCGCTGCCCTCCGGAGAACTGGTGCGGATACCGGTCCAATGCGTCGCGTGGCAGGTCGACCAATTCCATCAACTCGGCGGCCTTGGTCATCGCTTCGTCTCGCGAGGTGCCGAAGTTGATCGGCCCTTCGCAAAGGCTGCGCGCCACTGTCCAGCGTGGGTTAAGTGACCGGTAGGGGTCTTGAAACACGATCTGGAGGTGCTTGCGGTGCGGTTGCAACTGGCGGCGGGACAACCGGGCAATTTCGGTGCCCGCGACGGTGATCTTGCCCGCCGTCGGGTCGATCAACCGCATAATGCAGCGCGCCACGGTGGATTTGCCCGAGCCCGATTCTCCCACGATCCCAAGCGTGCGGCCTGGCGGGATGCTGAAGTTCACGTCGCGCGCGGCCTTGACCCTGTCGGACTTTCGGAAGAAGCCGCCACCGCCATAGGCCATGTCCAGCCCCTGAACTGTGACCACGTCCTTTTCGGCAACATCGCCACGTGCTGGGCGGGGGGCAAGGTTGGGCACTGCGGTCAACAGCTTGCGTGTATAGGCTTCTTTCGGGTCGGTCAGCAGCTCACGGATTGGGGCGCGTTCGACGATCCGGCCCTTTTGCATGACGCTCACCGTATCGGCGATTTCCGCTACGACGCCCATATCGTGGGTGATGAACAAGACGGCGGTGCCATGCCGTTCCTGCATTTCCGCGATGAGCTTTAATATCTGCAGCTGCGTGGTCACGTCCAGCGCCGTCGTTGGTTCGTCTGCGATCAGAAGATCCGGATCGAGGATCAGGGCCATCGCGATCATGATACGCTGCCGCTGACCGCCCGACAGCTGGTGCGGGAAGGCGGAGTAGATACGTTCCACATCCGGCAGATGCACCTGCTCCATCATATCGAGAGTAAGTTTCTTTGCTTCAGACGGGCTCAGATCACTGTGCGTGTTCAGCACTTCCAGAATTTGCTCGCCTACCCGAATGACCGGGTTCAACGCGGTCATCGGCTCCTGAAAGATCATCGCGATCCGGCGGGCGCGCAGCTCGCGCATCTGCGACGGGGATGCGCTGGTGATCTCGAAGCCTTCGAGGTCGATGAGACCGCCTTGCACCTCAAGCGCACCCTTGGGCAGCAGCCCCATGGCGGCAAGCGAGGTGACCGACTTGCCCGAGCCGGATTCTCCTACAAGACAGTGGGTTTCCCCGGCGCGGATGTCGAGGTCGATGCCGTCGAGCACCGGCGCCGCGTTCGGGCGGCCGGTCAGACCGACTTTGAGCTTGCGGATCTTGAGGACGCGGGGCGCGTTCGAAAAGTCTTTTGATTTGAACTCCATGCCTTAGCCCTCGCGTTTTTTCATGCGCGGGTCGAGCAGATCGCGTGCCGTGTCGCCCAGCAGGTTTATGGCAAGGATACACAGCGACAGCAGAAGTCCCGGCCAGAAGATCAGACCGGGCTTGATCTGGAAATAGGTTCGCCCCTCCGCCATGATGTTGCCCCAGGTCGGGATCTCGGTCGACACGCCAGCACCGAGGAAGCTGAGGATTGCCTCGATTAGGATCGCGGAGGCGCAGATATAGGTGCCCTGCACGATCAGCGGCGCCAATGTGTTGGGCATCAGATGCTGAATCAGGATTTTGGGCATCGAGGACCCAAGTGCGATGGCAGCCTCTACATATGGCTCTTCGCGCGCCGACAGCACCACCGAGCGGACCAGGCGCACAACCCGTGGTATTTCCGGCACGGTGATCGCGATGATGACAGACCCGAGACTGGGGCCGTTCAGCGCGACCAGTGCGATGGCCAGCAGGATTGCGGGGATTGCCATGAGGCTGTCCATGATCCGCATGATCACACTGTCCGCTGCTCGGAAGAAGCCTGCGACAAGCCCGATGAAGAGGCCCACGGTGACGCTGACCAGCGCGGCGCCGACGCCGATGAGCAGCGAGACCCGCCCCCCGGTCATTACCCGGGAAAAGGTGTCCCGGCCGTAGGGGTCGGTGCCCAACAGGAATTCCTCTGACGGGGGCTTGAGGCGGGCCATGGCATTCATCGCCAGCGGGTCATAGGGCACGTACAACGGCGCCATGACCGAAGCGAGCACGATGATCACGAGGATCGCGGCGGCGATCACCGGGCCGATGCCGACGCGGGCTCCTGGCGGCAGAGAAAACAGCCCCGTAAGCACCTGAAAGGCGCTGCGCCGCGCGTGTGGAAACTCTGTCATGTCAGTACCGGATCCTTGGATCGAAGAGGGAATAGGAAACGTCAACTAAGAGGTTGACGAAGACGTAGATACCGGCGGTCAGCAGGATCATCGCCTGGATAACCGGGTAGTCTCGCGCAAGGATCGCATCAACGGTAAGCCGCCCGATGCCGGGGATGTTGAACACGCTTTCCGTCACCACCACGCCGGAGATCAGAAGCGCGAAACCGGTGCCGATGATCGTCAGGATCGGCACGGCGGCATTGCGCAGCGCATGTCGAAATAGCACGACGTTTTCGCGGACACCTTTGGCGCGGGCAGTGCGGATGTAATCCTCGCCGAGCACTTCCAGCATCGAGGCGCGTGTCATCCGTGCGATCAGCGCGATGTAGATGGTTGCCAGCGTCAGCGAGGGCAGGATCGCGCGGCTGAAGAAGGCACCGAACCCCTCCGAGGGATCCTTGTAGCCCTGCACCGGCACCCAGCGGAGCTCGATCGCGAAAATCTGGATCAGGATGTAACCGATGACAAAAACCGGAACGGAGAAGCCGAGCACCGAGAAGGACATGACCAAGAAGTCAACCCAGGTGCGGTGACGCCACGCGGCGATCACGCCCATCGGAACGGCCAACGCGACGGAAATGACAATCGTCATCAGCGCGATGTTGATGGTCGGTCCCAGCCGGTCCGCCACCATCCCGGCAACAGATGTGTTGGAGAGCAGCGACACGCCCAGATCGCCGCGCGCCAATTGGCCCATCCAGGTGAAGAACTGTGTCAGGAGCGGATCATTAAGGCCGAGACGTTCCCGAATGCGGTCCAGCTGTGCCGGGGTTGCGGCATCGCCAGCCAGAATGGCGGCGGGGTCTCCGGGTGTGAGGCGCAAGAGCAGAAACACGAAGATCGCGACGATCAGCATGACTGGGATCGTGGCCAGCACGCGTTTCAGGATATAGACGAACATGTTCCGGGTCTTCCTTGTGGCGAAACGGGGAGTTCAAGCGAGCGAGGGCGGCCTCTGGAGATGGAGAGCGCGCAGGGCGCGCGCCCTCCGGGCGGATCACTCGGCCGCTTTGGTAATGTTCCAGAACACCGGGACCGGCGATGGGATCATGTTCCTGATCGCGGTGCGCCGTGCTTGCGGGATCAGGTATTCGCCCATCATGATGTAGTTCACGTTGTCCATCACATGTTCCTGGATCTGCACTGCGATCTCATTCCGCGAGGCGTCGTCTTTGGCCGCAACAAATGCTGCGCGCAGCTCTTCGACCCTGGGATCCGTCGGCCAGCCGAACCAGGCGTCATCGCCACGGCCGTTGACCATCACGTTGATCAGGGGATCCGAGATTTCAGGCACCATCCAGTTGGTGAAGAACATGTTCCACCCGCCTTCGGCGACCGGGTTCTGTTGGGCGCGGCGCTGCACGAGCGACTGCCAGTCCATCGACTGCATATCAACTTCGAATCCCGCCTCTCGCAGGGCCTGCGCAGCCACAACCGGCTGGTTGATCAGGCTGGTCACATCCGTCGGCGCCATCAGCACGATGGGTGTCCCATCATAGCCCGCCTCTTCCAGCAGCGCCTTGGCCTTCTCGATGTTTGCGCCGCCGGTCAGGATCTCGGAACCCGCTTCGTTACCCAATGGTGTCGCGCAGCCAAAGATCGCACCGCAAACGTTATAGTAGGCCGGATCGCCTTGCATCGTGGCCAGCATGGATTCCTGATCCAATGCGGCCATTGCAGCCTGGCGGATCAGCTTGTTGTCAAAGGGCGGGAGCAGGTGGTTGGGGCGACCGATGGTCACGTAGCCGAGTTCATCGCGGGTTTCTACGGTGACGTCCGGGTTGCTTTCGAGAATTGGCAGCAGATCGATCTGCACTTGCTCGAGGTAGTCGATCTCGCCGGCCGACAGCGCATTGATCGCGGTCAGCGCGTCGGGCATCGTCGTCCAGACGACCCGGTCGACATTCACGACTTTGCCACCGGCCATCCAGGAGGCGGGTTCGTCACGCGGGACATAGTCGTCGAACTTTTCATAGGTGACGTTCACGCCGGGTTCGTACTCTTCTTCGTTGAATACGAAGGGGCCGGAGCCGACATATTCCGTGATCGTCTCATCCGCAGAGGTTTCGGCCACCCGCGCGGGCATGATGAAAGGCGGTACGGCGGATTGTTTGGAAATCACGTCCAGCAAAGGGGCAAAGGGTTCGGTCAGGGTCCAGACGACGGTTTTGTCGTCGGGCGATTGAAGGCTTGCGGTCACGTCAAAGATCAGTTGACCGCCTGAATCGCGCTTGCCCCAACGTTTCAGTGAGGCGACGACATCCGCGCCGGTGACAGGCGCGCCATCGTGGAATTTCAGCCCCTCGCGCAGGGTAAATGTGTAGGTCCGGTTGTCTTCGGAAATTTCCCAATCGGCCATCTGCGGCTGCGGCTTGAAGTCGGCGTCCACAGCGGTGAGCACGTCATAAATCATGTATCCGTGATTTCGGGTGATGTGCGCGGTCGTGATAACAGGGTCCAAAACACGCAGGCCGGAATGCATTACGGCGGTAATGGTGGTTTCATCCTCCTGGGCCAGAAGGCTGCCGGGCGCGAGCAGCGCGGTCCCCGTCAATAGCGCCGCAGCAAGGCCGCGGGCGTCTTTCAGAGCGGATCTCATAGTCAGCATGTGTATTTCCCATGTTGGTTGGCGTTACGATGTTGGACCGTGGCGGGTGCACCGCCGCGATCGGGACGTGCCGAGTCGGCACGCGCAGCCCCGAAAAAGGGGCCCTCGGGGGACAGCCGCAGATCCGACCGCACCCGCGTGAACGGCAGGTCGGCTGGGTCGAGCGGCATCGGGCCAGGCGCGCGCGCCACAAGAATGGCACGCGCAATCGGCGCGAAGTCGGCCCGGAAATGGGTGGAGCTCTTGACCACGAGAATTGCCTGTTCTTCGGGAACGATTCCGACAAAGCGGAACATTTCGCGGTCGGCCATTTGTGCGATCCCGCTGGTAACGACCACCCGGACGCCACCGATGCATAGGCAGGCCGACAGGCCGAGGTCCAACCGCGTGCCGCCGTAATACGGGCCGGTGGCGTGCAGTGTTCCGTCCGACAGGTTCTCTACGAGGGCCTCGGTTTCGAGTGGCGAGTCACCGGGCACGCCGGGATGGCCACCGATGCGAATACGCACGATGGCGCCTTTTCCGGCCCTATGTGCTGTCCGAGCGGCCTCCGGATCGACGATCAAGCCGATGGCGGCGTTGCGCACCTGCGCATCGATGAGCGCACGCAGCATCCCCGTCGTAGCGGAAACGCCGCCTGCTCCGGGGTTGTCCTGCGTGTCGGCGATGACCACCGGCCCATTGCCGGTTGAAGCCGCCAGCCGTGCGGCCTCTGCCACGGCGTCGGCAGCGGTGTAGGTTGCACCGTCAAACTCTGCCTCTGCCGATTCATATGCTGCGGCGATGCGGTCTGCGGCACGGTCTGCCGACGCCTGTGTTTCGGCAAAGGCGATGGCCGTCGGGCCGCAATCGGGAATGTCCGCTGCTGGAAACCCCATGAAGAGCGACGCCGAAAGTGCGCCCCTTGTTTCGTCGGAAGCAAGTTCGGCGTAGAGGCGATCGGCAGGTGTCAGGTCGGTGGACTGAAATGGGATCGGTACAAGATAGGACATACGGCGGAAGGCTTTGGCTGGCCGGATGCCGGTTGTCATTATCCCGTCCAGCAAACGCGCCGCCGTGGCACCCGTCGCCGCCATGTCTATGTGTGGATAGGTGCGAAAGCCCACCAACACATCGACGAGATCGACAAATTCCTCGGAGATATTGCCGTGCAGATCGAGCGCCGCCGCGATCGGTACGTCCATGCCCACAACGGCGCGTACCCGGCGTACAAGCTCACCTTCGCCATCGTCCAGATGTTCGGCGACCATGGCACCGTGCAGATCGAGAAAAACACCGTCCAGCGGCCCGGCCGCACGGATACCGGCCACGATCTCTGACGCAATCTGCTCGTAGGCGTCGCGGGTCACGTGGGCCGAGGGGATTGCCCCGGCCCACAGGACCGGCACCACATCCCAGCCAAGCGCATCGGCCACGGAGAACGCGCCCGACATCCCCAAATTCACGCTGCGGAACGCCTCGGTCATCTGGCGGCCGCGAACCATCGGGACATAGCCACCGCCGACACGGAATGCCGCGAGATCCGCCCGCGACGGGGCAAAAGTATTGGTTTCGTGAAGAAAGCCGGCCAGGGCGACCCTCGATGCATGCTTATCTTTCACACCATGCTCCTATGCGTTCTCAAACTTGTGCAGAAAGACAGAAGATCATTCCTTGTGTATTGACAGGCGATACAGATTGATTGCAGGTCAATCGTAGTTACCGCTCTCAGGATTCGTCAACAGGAGATTTCAATGGCCAGCATTCTTCGTGCCGATCCGCCAAGACCGCCCGATTTTCAGGCAGACGATGATCGTCTTTTTGTGCGAGCGGCAGGTCGTGCCATGCAGGTGCTCAGTGCCTTTCACCAGGCAAACGGCCCCCTCAGCCTGTCTGAGATCGCCAGGCGCGGGCAGATCAACCGTTCGGCTGCGCAGCGGCTGATCCACACGTTGCTCAGGCTCGGTTACGTCCGCCGCAGCGCGGATGATCGCGGTTATCTTCCCGGAATCCGGTTGCTCGATCATACGCTGGACGTGCTGCGGCTCGATCCCGTGATACAGCAAGCGACGCCGGTCCTGCTCGAGCTGCGCAAGACCATACCCGAGCGCGTCGACTTTAGCCTTTATGACGAGACGCGACTGATCTACGCCCTCCGGATGCAAAGCAAGCGCGAAACCTTCTATGCCAGCCTGGTCGGCCACAGTGTCCCGAGCTATTGCACTGCCGGCGGGCGCGCGGTTCTGTCGACCCTGCCCAAAGAAGAGGCGCGGGCCATCCTGGCGCGCTCTTCTCTAGATAAATACACCTCGCAAACCGAGACTGATCCCGACGCAATTCTGTCTCTGGTAGATCAGGCCGGCCGGGATGGATTTGCGGTCATTGTCAATGAATTTGCGCAAGGAGAAATCGCCATTGGCGTTGCGGTCACCGATCGCGACGGCTTGCCCCTGGGCGCGATCCATGTCGCGGGATCGCTGTCGGAATGGACGCGGGAGGATTTCGTGCGACAGGCGGCCCCGGTGGCGATCGAGGCCGCAGGAGCGATCAGCGGAAGCCTGTGATCGGGGGGCACCCAACACACCGCCGGGGCAGCGCCGAGCACGGCGAACCGACAGCGACGGCTCCGGTCGCCATGCGCGATCCCGATGGCGTCACCGGCGCGTCATCGGGACAGAGCAGGAAAAATCCAGATTCCGGCGCTCCAAGGTTGGAGAGCAGTGCAAATGTCGGGCAGACTCTACATCAGATTGAGGGACGACCAGGGGGCAGGTCGCTCCTCTGCCAGAGGTGTCGGTAGACGTCTTCGATGCCGGCGGCCTCGCTGGCGGCGCTGAAATCGGCGGAGGCGATGGTGCGGGCGGCTGCCGCCATCGTCGCGTGGCGCCCCGGGTCGGTCAGGATTGCGTGCGCGGCCCGGGCTGCATCGGCGGGTGCGTCTTGCTGCACGATGGTTCCGCTGCGTCCCTGCGCCGAGAAGGCGCGGTAATATCCCGCTTCGCTGCCGACAAAGGGCACACCGCTGGCCATGGCTTCGAGCGGCACCATGCCATAGCCTTCGTAGCGGGGCAGTTGCATCGCCAGCGACAGGCCGCGTATCAGGGCGGGCAGCTCGGCGGCGGGAACCTCGCCGGGAAAAAGGATGCGGTGTGTCAGCCCGGCCCGAGCGATCAGGTCCTGAAGGTCATGCTGGAACCCCTGATGTTCCCGCGCGGCCCGGCCCAGCACCAGGGCGGTTGCGCCGGGCAGATCCGGTAGCAGGCGCAGCATCGCCTGCACGAACAGATCGGTGCCTTTCTCCGGGCGGATCCGGCCCACGGTTGCGATGCCGATGTCGCCGCCATATCCCAGTGCGGCCCAGGCGACGGCGCGGTTGGGCGCCGGGGTGAAGAGGGCGGTATCGACGCCGTGGGGCACCACGGCGTGCACATGAGGCACGTGTTCGGCGGCCTTGTCGGTGGTGGCGATTACCGCATCCATTCGTGAAATCAACCAGCGCGGATAGGCCGAGTGCCGCCGTTGTGCGGCCGAGGTGAACACAACACGGATCGGCAGGCGCAGGACATCGCGGGCCCAGATGGCGGTGCGCATTTCCGGGTTTCGCCGGACGTGCCAGATGGCAAACGGAAGTTTGGCACTGCTGCGCGATTCCCGGCGGGCCTGCGCCACGGTGATCGGATCGGGACAGCCGGGCAGGGCGTGGCCCACCAGCCGCAGATCATGGTGCTGCATCTGCTGCCGGATCACGTTGGCGGCGGTGGCCGAAACCCCGGTGAAGCGCGGGTTGAAATT
Source organism: Sedimentitalea nanhaiensis DSM 24252 (assembly GCF_000473225.1). Taxonomy (GTDB): domain Bacteria; phylum Pseudomonadota; class Alphaproteobacteria; order Rhodobacterales; family Rhodobacteraceae; genus Sedimentitalea; species Sedimentitalea nanhaiensis. Next base: position 1,357,726 of record NZ_KI421509.1, on the reverse strand, counting down.
GGTGACGAACAGCTCAGCCATCCGGGGTCAGCCCGAGCCCGTCGCACAGGCTGTCGATCACCCCGTCCAGCTTGCTTTGCTGCTGACCGACAAAGGCGGTGGCGGCGGCGCAGGCGGCTTTCAGGTCGGCGGGGTCGCGCAGCAAGTGGTCGATGGCTGCGGCCAGTTCCGCCGCGTTGCGGATTTCGACCGCGCCGCCGCTGGCGATGAGCGGCGCGAAGGTTTCGGTGAAGTTGCTGACATGCGGGCCGGTCAGCACGGTGGCACCGGCCTGCGCGACCTCATAGGGATTGTGTCCGCCGATTGGCAATAGCGAGCCACCGAGAAAGACCAGTGGCGTCAGCGCATACCAGGTGCCGGTTTCGCCCAGTGTGTCGGCCAGGTAAACCTGGGCCTGCGGGGTGATGCGGTCCTGTGACGTGCGCCGCGCCATCGTCATTCCGGCCTGCGTGACCAGATCCGCCACCGCATCGCCGCGTTCCGGATGACGTGGCACCAGCAGCAGCAGCAGGTCAGGGCGATCGATCAACAGGCGCTTGTGGGCGTCCAGAACCACCTCTTCCTCGTCGGGATGTGTGGAGCTGGCGACCCAGACAGGGCGACCGTTCAGATCGGCGCGTAACCGGGTCAACGTGTCGACATCCACGGGCAGGGGGGCCGAAGTCGCCTTGAGATTGGTGCCGGTGCGCAGGCGGGCAGGGTCCGCACCAATGGTCAGCAGGCGGGCCGAGATCTCGTCGTTCTGGGTCAGCATCAGGTCGAACTGATCCAGTACATAGCGGGCGGTTTCGGGCGCTTTTTGCCAGCCGCGAACGGTTTTCGCTGACAGTCGCGCATTCAGAAGCGCCAGCGGAACGCCGCGCGCCTGACCCTCGGTCAGGGTCAGCGGCCAAAGTTCGCTTTCGACAAAAATTCCGGCATTCGGCCGCCAGTGATCGTAGAACCGTTTGACGGGACCGGGCGCATCCAGCGGGGCAAACTGGTGACGGGTGCGCGGTGGCATTCGTTTTGCAATCAGCGCCGCCGAGGTGGCTGTGCCGCTGGTGATCAGGAATTCGGCCTTGGGCAGGCGTTCGCCCATCCGGGCGATCAGGGTCAGCACCGAAAGGCTTTCGCCGACACTGGCGGCATGAAACCAGATCAGGTTCCCAACCGGGCGCGTTGCGCTGGCATTGCCCAGACGTTCATGCAGTCGGCGCGGCGACACCTGATGGCGGCGCAGTTTGCGGGCGACGACCTGATAGGCCAGTGGCGATATCAGGGTCGCCAGCCCGCGATAGAGGTGAAAAAGCGCCGTCGGTGCCGCGCCTGGCCGGATCATCACCCGCCCGTGTGGCTCATGTGGCGCGACATCTGACCGTCTGCGCGCTGGCGTGAATAGTCGAAATCATGGCCCTTGGGTTTGCGCGAAATCGCGTCCCGAATCGCGGTGCGCAGCGCGTCATCGCTGTCTGGGTGGGACCGCAAGGGCGCGCGCAGGTCGGCCATGTCCTCTTGTCCGAGGCACATGTACAACTCGCCGGTGCAGGTGAGGCGCACGCGGTTGCAGCTTTCGCAGAAATTATGGGTCAGCGGCGTGATAAAGCCGATTTTCTGTCCGGTTTCTTCCAGCCGCACATAACGCGCCGGCCCGCCGGTGCGTTCTGCCAGATCGGTGACGGTATAGGATCTGGCATATTCCGCGCGCACATCGTCGAGCGACCAATACTGGTCCAGGCGGTCCTCGTTGCCCAGATCGCCCATCGGCATGACCTCGATCCAGGTCAGATCCATGTCCCGTTCGGCGCACCACCGGGTGATGGAGGGCAGTTCGGGTTCGTTGAACCCCTTGAGCGCGACGGCGTTGATCTTGATCCGCAAACCGGCGCGTTGCGCGGCATCGATGCCGCGCAGCACCTGTGGCAGGCGTCCCCAGCGCGTGATGGCGGCGAATTTGTCCTGATCCAGCGTATCGAGCGATATATTCACTCGCCGTACCCCTGCGGCGTAGAGATCGTCGGCGAATCTTTCCAACTGGCTTCCATTGGTGGTCAGGGTCAGTTCGCGCAGCGCGCCGCTGTCCAGATGTCGCGACATGGTGTCAAAGAAGGTCATGATGCCCTTGCGCACCAAAGGCTCGCCACCGGTGATGCGCAGTTTTTCCACCCCCATGCCAATGAAGGTGCTGCACATGCGATCCAGTTCTTCGAGGGTCAGCAACTCTTTCTTGGGCAGAAAGGTCATGTTTTCCGACATGCAATACACACAGCGGAAATCGCACCGGTCGGTGACAGAGACGCGCAGATAGGTGATGGCGCGGGCAAAGGGATCAATCAGTGGGGCGGTCATGACCCATAGGTAAGGCGCGGCCGCCGTGGCAGCAAGAGGTCATGTGATGAATGTCGGGCAGGCCGGTGTGGAGTGCCCGATTGCGCCGGATCAATGGAATCGGCGCAATCGCAGGTATAACAAGCCGCCGCGCTGACATTGCCAGAGCAGCCGATGCTTGGCGCGGGCATCGCAGGAGGCGCGCCCACGGATCGATCCGGTATCAGGACGCCTTGCGACGACGACGGTAGGCACCCATGCCACCTAACAGGCCCAGTCCGCTCAGTGTCAGCATGATCGATGCCGGGACAGGAACCGGTGCGATATCGGCAACCTGAAAGGATGCGGCCAGAATGCGCCGGTTGACGCCGCCCTCAGGCGACAGGAAGGCGCTGTCAAACAGGCCGCCTTCGGCGTCGGCCCTCGATGCCGCGAAGCCCAGAATGTTGAGCGTGTACGTCTGATCGCCGATCTGGAAAACGTCGGTATCCTCAGTGCTGGTGATGACCACCTGATCGGCGCATCCATTCGCGTTCACACCCTGACCGTTTGCCCCGCCAAAGGCGCAGGTCCCGCTGTTGGGGGTTTCGGTGTGGGCGATCTGGAAATCGAAGATGCGTTCAACCGCCGTGCCGCCGTCGATCGATACGAGGCCACGAATCGCCATGTTCACACTGGTAATCGACGTGCCCTGGTTGATCGGCTTGTTGAAATGTCTGAAGGCGCCAATGGCGAACACGTCATTTTCGTTCTCCTGAAACGGAGTCACGCGATTCTCGTAGCTGTAGCCCGAGGTTTCGCTCATCAAGATCCCGTCTTGCCCCCAGCGGACTCTCGACTCGGCGGCAAAGGTGTCGGCGATCATGCGGACGTTTCCGCCCTGAGCGTCGTAGAACCGGCTTTCGAGAACTTCGAAGCTGAGGCTGGCGGCGGAGAGCGCTCCTGCGGCCAGGGTGAGCGCGGCAGACGCTCCTAATGTTCGTAACAGAGACATTCGTTACTCCTTTCAAGAAGACAAAGCGAGGCAGAAAAACCGCTACGCGACCCTCGCAGCCACGTTACGTCAACTTCTGAGATTTCATTGATGCGCCATAATACCCACGGCAAAATACTCGCAACAGAATTACTATACCTAAGGAAGTATACGCAAACTATGCATTCGCAACAAGTGCAAATTAAATTGTAGTTAATATTGATCCTTCGGGCCAATCAAAGCGCGTCCGACTCTATCGGTCGAGGTATTTGCCTGCTTCCTTGCGGGCAAAGGGTTTCATGTCGGCGCCGTGCGCGTCGAGAAAGCCCGTCACGCGCGCGGGATCGTGTTTGGACAGATCGCGCAACCACCAGGCAATGGCCTTTTGGATGAACCAATCGCGGTCGGGCACATAGCCGGCGGCCCAGCCCAGGATGCGGTCACGGCGGGCGAGATCTTCGGGTTTGGGGTGATTCTGCTTGGTCCACGGCAGGGTGATGACCAGCGCGGCGCGGCGGCTCCACATGTGCTCGGAGCGGGTCCAGGGTTCGACATCGTCCAGACGGGCCGGGTTGGCCAAAAGGCGTTTCTGACCGGCCATACAAGCATGATCGGCCAACGCCCAACTGTCGAAATCGGGCACCCAGCTCTGGATCAGCGCCCAGACCGCGTCGTCCGGGCGGATGCGGGCCTGGGTCAGCAGTTTGGTGGCCGCCAGTCGCGCCTCGTAGATATTGGTGTGCCACAGGCCGTCGGCCAGCTCGACCCGCTGCGGCACGTCCAATGTCTGCCGCCAGCCGCGGGTCAGAGTGTCGATGACCGGGTTGGAGACGCCGACATATGGGCGGTCGACCTTGTGGTATGCGGCCATGCCGCGTGCGCGCTCGGGGTCGGCATGGGCCTGGATCTGGGCCAGATATGGCGCGATCATGAGACGGGTACGCCGGTCGGTTTGCCGTCAATGGTCCGGGCGTTGCGGTCGCGCCAATAGGTACGGATATCGGTGTCGGACCGATCGGCGGTCCAGTGTTCCAGCGTGTCACGCTCGCCGCCGTACTTCATGAAGGGCACCGCATAGCCGCAAGAGGTCTGGACCATATCGACGGACAGATCGAAGATCTGCCGCGCACCGCGATGCGGCGGGAAGAGGGCGGCCAAATCGGTCCAGTCATCGTCGCCCGTATGGATCGTCCGGGCTTGGCCATAGGCGCGCAGGATCATCGGGCGTTTGGTGAAGGAACACCACATCAACGTGACGCGCGGCTGTTCCAGAAGATGCCCGGCGGTTTCATTGCCGCTGCCTGTGAGATTCATCCATGCAATTTTGATTCGGACCGAGAATCCGAAGCGAATCCATGCCTTTGGGCGAAACATTCACCCGGCCATCCGCCGCTGCGGTGGCGGTGAAGAAAATGTGCTGTTTGCTGATAAATCGCTGATGGGCAGCGTCCAACTGCGGAAATTGCCTGGCCATCGTTCACTCCACGGTCACGGATTTCGCCAGGTTGCGCGGCTGATCGACATCGGTGCCCTTGGCGACGGCGGTGTGATAGGCCAGCAGTTGGGCCGGCACCGCATACAGGATCGGGGTCAGGGAATTGTGGATGCGCGGCATCCGGATTGTCGACCAAACGCCGTCGCTGGCTTCGGCGATGCCTCGTTCGTCGGACACCAGGATCACCTTGCCCTTGCGCGCCATCACCTCTTGCATGTTGCTGACGGTCTTGTCGAACAGCGCGTCGCGCGGTGCCATGACCACCACTGGCATCTGCTGATCAATCAGCGCAATTGGGCCGTGTTTCAATTCTCCGGACGCATAGGCTTCGGCATGTATGTAACTGATTTCCTTCAGCTTAAGCGCCCCTTCCAGGGCCAGAGGATACATCAGGCCACGGCCCAGAAACAGCACGTCCCGTGCTTCGCTCAGGCGTTGTGCCGCCGACCGGATCGCGTCGTTCTGATCCAGCGCCACATTCAGAACCGACGGCAGGCCACGCAGGGCGGCGACGTGATCTGCCAGCGTCTCGGCGCTGAGGGTTCCCCGGTCGGTCGCCGCCTTGAGGGCCAGCATCAGCAGCACCGTCAACTGGCAGGTAAACGCTTTGGTCGAGGCGACACCGATCTCGACCCCGGCATGGATCGGCAGGGCCAGGTCGCTTTCGCGCGCGATCGAGCTTTCCGCGACGTTGACCACCGACACGATGCGGTCGGCCTTGCCGGAACAATAGCGCAGCGCGGCCAGCGTGTCGGCGGTTTCGCCAGACTGGCTGACGAACAGGGCGACCGTGCCGTCCGGGATCGGCGGCTCGCGATAGCGGAATTCACTGGCGACATCGACCTCGACCGGAATGCGGGCAAGCTGTTCGAACCAGTATTTCGCGGTCAGGCAGGCATAATAGGCGGTGCCGCAGGCCACCATGGTCAGGCGCTGCACGTTGCTGAAATCCAGGTCTGTGCCGGGCAGGTGCACCGCATCGTCGCCGCTGGGCAGATAGTGGCGGATCGCCTCGCCGATTACCTCGGGTTGTTCGGCGATTTCCTTGGCCATGAAATGCTTGTGCCCGGCCTTGTCGACGCGGGCCGTGTCCAGCTGGATAGTCCGGATCTCGCGTATGACAGGCTTGCCCTGCTCATCAAAGATGTCGACTCCGGCGCGGGTGACCACGGCGCGGTCGCCTTCTTCGAGATAGCTGATCCGGTCGGTCATCGGGGCCAGCGCAATGGCGTCGCTGCCTACATACATCTCGCCTTCACCGTGCCCGATGGCCAGCGGCGAACCCTTGCGGGCCGCGACGATCAGATCCTCGTGGCCGTCAAACAGAAAGGCCAGGGCAAAGGCACCCTGCAACCGGTCCAGAGTCTGGTTGGCCGCTACGACCGGGTCGGCCCCATTGCGCATGTGCAGTTCGGTCAGCAGGGCGACGGTTTCGGTGTCGGTATCGGTGGTGAACTCGACGCCCTGCTCGGCCAGGTCGGCGCGCAGCTCGCGATAGTTCTCGATGATGCCGTTATGTACAACGGCGACGCCGTCGGCGCGGTGCGGATGGGCGTTGTTGACGCTGGGCGCGCCATGGGTGGCCCAACGGGTGTGGCCAATGCCGGATTTGCCCGCCAGCGGCTGGTGCACCAAGAGGTCAGACAGATTGACCAGCTTGCCGACCGCGCGGCGGCGATCCAGTGCGCCGTTGTTCACCGTGGCGATCCCGGCGCTGTCATAGCCGCGATATTCCAGACGCTTCAAGGCTTCGACCAGCATCGGGGCGACTTCGTGGCTGCCCAGGACTCCTACGATACCGCACATTACGATGGCTCCTTGTCGCGCCGGGCCTTTTTCGCCCTGAGCATGTCGAACAGCTTGCGGGCGCGGCCCGGCTTGTTCTCTTGTTTCGCGCGGGCCATGGCCAGCGCGTCTTCTTCGACGTCGCGGGTGATTACCGAGCCGGTTGCGGTCATGGCGCCCGCACCGATTGTGACCGGGGCCACCAGCATTGTGTTGGAGCCGATGAACGCGTCCGCCCCGATGCTGGTGCGGTGTTTCATCACCCCGTCATAGTTGCAGGTGATGGTTCCCGCGCCGATATTGGCGCGCGGCCCGACGCTGGCGTCTCCGACATAGGACAGGTGGTTGACCTTGGCCCCTTCGGCAATCTGGGTATTCTTGATTTCAACGAAATTGCCCACTTTGGCGTGTTCGGCCAACTCGGCTCCGGGGCGCAGGCGGGCATAGGGGCCAACCACCGCGCCGCGGCTGACGTGGCAGCCTTCGAGATGCGAAAACGCACGGATGGTGGCACCGGATTCGACGGTGACGCCGGGGCCGAACACCACGTTCGGCTCAATGACGCTGTCGCGTCCGATCACCGTGTCCAGCGCCAGATAAACCGTGTCCGGTGCCATCAGGGTGATGCCGTTGGCCAGCAGATCGGCGCGGGCGCGGGTCTGAAACACGCCATCCGCCGCCGCCAGTTCGGCACGCGAATTGATGCCCATGGTTTCGGCTTCGTCGCAGGTCACGGCGGTGGCGGACAGCCCCCGTGCGCGGGCCAGCGCAACGATGTCGGTGAGATAGAACTCGCCCGCCGCGTTGTCATTTCCCACCGCGGCGATCAAGTCGAACAAGGTGGCGGCATCGCAGGCGAGCAGACCGCTGTTGCACAGGGTGATGGCGCGTTCGGTCTCGCTCGCGTCCTTGAATTCGACGATGCGTTCCAGCGTTTCGCCCGCCATCATCAGCCGCCCGTACCGGCCCGGATCGGCAGCCTCGAACCCCAGGATCACCAGATCATGCTGACGGCGTGCGCCGATCATTTTCTCCAGCGTTTCGGGTTGGATGAACGGTGTGTCGCCGTACAATACCACAACGTCGCCGGAAAACCCCTTGAGCGCCGCGCGCGCCTGGGCGACCGCATGGGCCGTGCCCAGCTGTTCGGTCTGCAGCACGATCCGGGCGGTATCGTCTTGGGCAAGTGCCACGTCAGTCACGGCATCGGCGCCGTGCCCGGCCACGATCACCACCCGTTCGGGGTCAAGCGCCGCTCCGCCGCGCATCGCATGCACCAGCATCGGCACCTGCGCGATCGGGTGCAATACCTTGGGCAGGTCCGACTCCATTCGGGTGCCTTTGCCAGCCGCCAGGATGACCAGTGCAATACTCATATGATTTCTCTTTGTGTTTTCACTGCGCCCGTTTTATCCGCTGGGGGCCGCATGGCAAGCGTTGCGGCGATCAAACAAGGTTGCGGGTTGCAACATGGGCGGGCAGAGCGCCGCTGGAAAGGGTGACATGCGCACGGTGATTTTTGATCTGGACGGCACGTTGGCGGATACATCCGGCGATTTGATCGCAGCGGCCAATACCTGTTTTCGCCAGATGGGCCTGGGCGATGTGCTGGTGCCGCAGTCGGATGCGGGGATTGCGCTGCGCGGTGGCAAGACGATGCTGCGGCGTGGGCTTGAGCGGCATGCGCGCTTTGATGCGGACGTGGTCGAGCGGTATTATCCGGTCCTGCTGGAGGCCTATGCCGGTGCCATCGACGTCCATACGGTGCTGTATCCGGGGGCGATGCAAGCGGTGCGGGCGCTGCGGGACGCCGGGTATGGCGTCGGTATCTGTACCAACAAGCCCGAGGCGCTGGCGGAATTGCTGCTGACGCGGTTGGGGGTGCGCGAGCAGTTTGCCTCGATGGTGGGGGCAGATACGTTGCCGGTGCGCAAGCCCGATCCGGAGCCGCTGCGCGAAGCGGCGCGCCGCGCCGGGGGCGATCCCGCGCACTGTGTTTTGATCGGGGATTCCGACACGGACCGCAACACTGCGGCAGCCGCCGGGGTGCCCTCGGTTCTGGTCACGTTCGGCCCGTCGGGCGCGGATATGGCGGCGCTCAAGCCCGAGGCGTTGTTGCATCATTTTGACGATTTGCCCGCGATTGTTTCCGAACTGATCGGTTGACGCCAGGGGGCGGGCTTGACCGTCGCCCGGGAGCACAGCACAAAAGGGCATGCAAGAAAGATTCACCGGCAGTTTCACCCAGCAAGAACCGATCCCCGAGGCGGGGATCGAGGCGGCGGTGCGGGTGCTGCGCCATGGCCGGTTGCACCGGTATAATCTGGCGGGCGAAGAAATCGGCGAGACGGCGCTGCTGGAGCAGGAGTTCGCGGCGTTTACGGGAGCCCGGTATTGCCTCGCGGTGGCCTCGGGCGGCTATGCGATGGCGACGGCCCTGCGCGCGGTGGGGGTGGTGCCCGGCGATCGGGTGCTGACCAATGCCTTTACACTGGCGCCGGTGCCGGGGGCCATTGCCGCGGTGGGCGCGCTGCCTGTGTTTGTCGGTGTGACAGAGGCGCTGACCATCGATCTGGACGATCTTGCCCGGCAAGCGGGAGACGCAGACGTTCTGTTGCTTAGCCACATGCGCGGGCATATTTGCGACATGGACCGGCTGATGGCGATCTGCAATGCCGCCGGGGTACGGGTGATCGAGGATTGCGCCCATACGATGGGTGCCCATTGGGGTAACGTGGCCTCGGGGCGGCATGGGGTGGTCGGCTGTTATTCCTGCCAGACTTACAAGCATGTCAATTCCGGCGAAGGCGGATTGCTGATCACCGACGATGCCGTGGTCGCGGCGCGGGCGGTCATGCTGTCGGGAAGCTATATGCTGTATGAACGCCACATCGCCGCGCCGGAGGCCGAGGTTTTCGAGCGGGTGAAATACGACACGCCGAACATATCGGGGCGGATGGATAATTTGCGCGCAGCGATCCTGCGTCCGCAACTGGCGGCTCTTCCTCGGCAGGTGGAACGCTGGAACGAACGTTACGGCGCGCTTGAGCGCGGCCTGCGCGGCACGCCGGGGTTGTCGGTGATCGAGCGTCCGGAAAACGAAGCCTTCGTGGGCTCGTCGATCCAGTTCCTGTTGCTGGATTGGGAGGCCGCTGCGGTGGGCGAGGTGTTGCGCCGATGCGCGGCGCGCGGAGTTGAATTGAAGTGGTTCGGAGGGGTCGAGCCGGTCGGTTTCACGTCGCGCTATGACAGCTGGCGCTATGCCGATGCGCCGGCGATGCCGCAAACCGACCGCATTCTGGCCAGTATCGTCGATATGCGGGTTCCTCTGACGTTTTCGCCACGGGATTGCGCGCTGATTGCACGCATCATCCGCGCCGAGGTCGGGGCGGTCCATCAGGCGGTGTGACCCAAAGGCGCGCACCTGCGGTGCGCATTCCATCATTTTTTGTCCGCGCCGCCGCAATCGGGGGTGAGCATGATGACGATTGACCGACTCGGAAACCGCTGTTAAGAGTTTATTGAACGACCGTTCATTAATCTGGAGGAGACCGGCGATGTTCAATGCCACAATGCAGTTTGATCTGGGCGAAGATGTAAATGCGCTGCGCGAAATGGTGCATCGTTGGGCGCAGGAGCGGGTCAAACCGATTGCGGCGGATGTGGATCGCAACAACGAATTTCCGGCGCATCTCTGGACCGAAATGGGCGATCTGGGCCTGCTGGGCATCACGGTGCCGGAAGAGTTCGGTGGGGCGGGCATGTCGTATCTGGCGCATGTCATCGCGGTCGAGGAAATTGCGCGGGCCAGTGCAAGTGTGTCGCTGTCTTATGGTGCGCATTCCAACCTGTGCGTGAACCAGATCAAGCTGAACGGTACGGATGAGCAGAGGCGCAAATACCTGCCGGGGCTGGTTTCGGGCAAGAATGTGGGCGCCCTCGCCATGTCCGAAGCCGGAGCCGGGTCAGACGTGGTCAACATGAAACTGCGCGCGGAAAAGCGCAACGACCACTTTCGGCTGAACGGCAACAAGTACTGGATTACCAACGGACCGGATGCTGACACGTTGGTGGTCTATGCCAAGACCGACCCCGAGGCGGGCAGCAAGGGCATCACGGCCTTTCTGATTGAAAAGAGTTTCAAGGGATTTTCCACCGGCCCGCATTTCGACAAGCTGGGTATGCGCGGGTCAAACACCGCCGAGCTGATCTTTGAGGATTGCGAGGTTCCGTTTGAAAACGTGCTGGGCGAAGAGGGCCGGGGCGTGCGCGTTCTGATGTCGGGACTGGATTACGAACGGGTGGTGCTGGCCGGGATCGGCACCGGTATCATGGCGGCCTGCCTGGACGAAATCATGCCGTATATGGCCGAGCGCAAGCAATTCGGAAAACCCATTGGCAGTTTTCAGCTGATGCAGGGCAAGATGGCCGACATGTACACGGCGATGAACAGCGCTCGGGCCTATATCTATGAAGTGGCCAAGGCCTGTGACCGGGGCGACGTGACCCGCCAGGACGCGGCGGCCTGTTGTCTTTATGCCAGTGAACAGGCCATGGTGCAGGCACATCAGGCGGTGCAGGCGATGGGCGGTGCGGGTTATCTGAGCGACAACGCGGTCGGACGCATATTCCGCGATGCCAAGCTGATGGAGATCGGCGCTGGAACCAGCGAGATCCGGCGGATGCTGGTGGGGCGCGAGATGCTCGGGACCATGGGGTGATTCTGTCCCACGGTATTTGGCGCGACCGGCGCGGCGGTGCATTGCGTGCTGTCGGTCTGTGCGCGTTGATCATCAACGCCTCCGCCGGACTTGCTGACGATAGAATCTACAATGTCAGAGACTATTTGGACAGCTGTACGTCTTTGGTGCCAACGTGGAGGCGGTGATCGTAATGGACGCATTATGCATTTCCAACGCTGTGCGGTTTTGTGGCTTGGCAAATGGGCCAGAGCAGACTGAAAGCTGTTTGGTCGCGGCCACAGACTGGATGCAAACCTCGGTTTCAGAGGGGCCGAGCGGTTTGACGACGGCGCGCGCGGGGCAATCCATGCCCTCCAACACGCCGGAATTGAAAGAACTGGGCGTGGCGGCACCGATCGCCGAAATGTTCGACATTCCTGACTGCGAAAAGTTCGGCTCAAGCGACGTATCGGCTAACGCAATTTGTACATACGGTGCCGCATTAAGGGGCTGGCTCGTGTTTCGTGTTTTGGAACGCGGCGAGGCGACGGATCCTACCAATTTAAAAATGGAGAAGTGAGCGCAATGAAGCTTCAATCCCAGGCCCTTCCGTCCTCGGACGGGTTCAAGGCCAATCGCGCAGCGCACCTGGAGGCGCTGGAAACCATCCGCGTTGCAGCGGAAACCGCCCGACTGGGTGGGGGCGAGAAATCCCGCGCCCGGCACGAAAGCCGGGGCAAGATGTTGCCGCGCCGACGGGTGGCAAACCTGCTGGACGCGGGCAGTCCGTTTCTGGAAATCGGCGCGACAGCGGCCCATGGCATGTACGGCGATGCCGCCCCGGCGGCGGGCGTGATCGCCGGCATCGGACGGGTCCATGGCCAGGAGGTCATGGTCGTTTGCAACGACGCCACGGTCAAGGGCGGCACCTATTACCCGATGACGGTCAAGAAACACCTGCGTGCGCAGGAGATCGCCGAGGAATGCTGTCTGCCCTGCATATATCTGGTGGACAGCGGCGGGGCCAACCTGCCCAATCAGGACGAGGTTTTCCCGGATCGCGACCATTTTGGGCGCATTTTTTATAATCAGGCGCGGATGTCGGCCAAGGGCATTCCTCAGATTGCTGTGGTCATGGGGTCCTGTACCGCCGGCGGGGCGTATGTCCCGGCGATGTCGGATGTCACCATCATCGTGCGGGACCAGGGCACAATCTTTCTGGCCGGCCCCCCGTTGGTCAAGGCCGCCACGGGCGAGGAGGTCACGGCCGAGGATCTGGGCGGTGGCGATGTGCATACGCGGCTGTCTGGCGTGGCGGACTACCTGGCCGAAGATGACGCCCACGCGCTGGCCCTGGCGCGCCGGGCGGTGGTCTCGCTGAACCGGGCCAGGCCCGCAACGGTGCAGTGGGAAACCGCCGAAGACCCCGCCTATGATCCCGAAGAAATCCTAGGCGTGGTGCCCGGCGATCTGCGCAAGCCTTACGATATCCGCGAGGTGGTCGCGCGGTTGGTGGACGGCAGCCGGTTCGACGAATTCAAACCGCGCTTTGGCGAAACGCTGGTCACCGGCTTTGCCCATGTGCGCGGCTGCCCGGTTGGCATCGTCGCCAACAATGGCGTGCTGTTTTCCGAAGCGGCCCAGAAGGGCGCGCATTTTGTCGAACTGTGTAGCCAGCGCAAGACACCGCTGCTGTTTCTGCAAAACATCACCGGCTTTATGGTCGGGCGCAAATATGAAAACGAAGGCATTGCGCGCCACGGTGCCAAGATGGTGACGGCGGTGGCCAGCACCAATGTGCCCAAGATCACCATGCTGGTCGGCGGCTCGTTTGGAGCGGGCAACTACGGCATGGCCGGGCGCGCCTATCAGCCACGCTTTTTGTGGACCTGGCCCAACTCGCGGATCAGCGTGATGGGGGGTGAACAGGCCGCCGGGGTTCTGGCCACGGTGAAACGCGACGCAATCGAACGCGGCGGCGGCAGTTGGTCGGCCGAGCAGGAAACTGAGTTCAAGCGCCCGACCATCGATATGTTCGAACGGCAGTCGCACCCGCTCTATGCCAGCGCGCGGCTCTGGGATGATGGCATCATCGATCCGCGCAAATCGCGCGAGGTTCTGGCTCTCAGCCTCTCCGCCGCACTGAATGCGCCCATCGACGAGACACGTTTCGGCGTGTTCCGGATGTAGGTCTTCCTCTTGCTGAAAATATCCCGGGGGTCCGGGGGCTGGCCCCCGGCGATCCGCACTGCCAAAGGAGCAGAGTGATGTTTGACACGATCCTGATTGCCAACCGGGGCGAAATCGCCTGTCGGGTGATTGAAACAGCGCAAGCCTTGGGCGTGCGCTGCGTTGCGGTTTATTCCGATGCGGATGCGGGCGCGAAACACGTTCAGATGGCCGATCTCGCGGTGCATATCGGTGGCTCCGCGCCCGCCGACAGCTATCTGTGTGGCGATGTGATCATCGAGGCGGCCCTGGACACCGGGGCACAGGCGATCCACCCGGGCTATGGGTTTCTATCGGAAAACCCCGATTTCGTCGATCTGGTACAGGACGCCGGGCTGACCTTTATCGGGCCATCGGGGGATGCGATCCGGGCCATGGGCCTGAAAGATGCCGCCAAAAAACTGATGGAAGAGGCCGGTGTTCCGGTTGTACCAGGCTATCACGGTGAAAATCAGGACGATGCATTCCTGGCCGAAGCCGCCGACGCAATCGGCTATCCCGTCCTGATCAAAGCGGTCGCGGGCGGTGGCGGCAAGGGAATGAGGATGGTTGAGAAACCCGCCGATTTCGCCGCCGCGCTGATCAGCGCGCGCAGCGAAGCCAAAACCGCGTTTGGCAACGATGCGGTTCTGGTCGAAAAATACGTGAGCAAACCGCGCCATATCGAGGTGCAGGTCTTTGGCGACGGCACCCGTGCTGTGCATCTGTTCGAGCGCGATTGCTCGTTGCAGCGCCGCCACCAGAAGGTGATCGAAGAGGCGCCGGCCCCCGGTATGACCGACGAGATGCGTCTTGCGATGGGAATGGCCGGGGTGCGCGCCGCCGAGGCGATCGGCTATTCCGGTGCCGGTACGGTGGAATTCATCGTCGACGCCAGCGAAGGGCTGCGCCCGGACCGGTTCTGGTTCATGGAAATGAACACCCGCCTGCAGGTCGAACACCCTGTGTCCGAAGCCATCACCGGCGTTGATCTGGTCGAATGGCAGTTGCGCGTGGCGGCTGGCGAATCGCTGCCGCGCCAGCAGCACGAAATGCGCATAAATGGCCATGCATTCGAAGCGCGGCTGTATGCCGAGGATGTGCCCAAAGGATTTTTGCCCGCCACCGGCACGCTGACGCATCTGATTTTCCCGGCCGGTTGCCGGGCCGACAGCGGTGTACGGGCGGGCGATGTGATCTCGCCCTGGTATGACCCGATGATCGCCAAAGTCATTGTACACGGCCCGACCCGGGCGGTGGCGCTGGCGCGGCTGAACCGGGCACTGGCGGGAACGCAGGTTGGCGGCACCGTGACCAATCTGGCGTTTCTGGGCGCGTTGGCCGCCCATGCCGGTTTCGCCGCCGGCGACGTGGACACGGGCCTGATCGGGCGCGATCTGGACCGCCTGGTCCAACCCATTGTGCCCGAGCCACGGCATTGGGTGGCCGCAGGGATGGCAGCACTTGGGGTGATGGAGGGGGACTGGTACACGGGCTTTACCCTGTGGGAGCCGCTGGCCCGCACCGTGACGCTGTCCTGGCAGGGCGAGGCGTCCGATTTGGTCATGCGCGCCGAAGGGCCGGACCGGCAGCACTGGAGCGTCGGGGAAGAAACGGTGCTGGCCCAACGCATCGGCACCCAGTGGGAGGTCGGTGAAACCGCTCTGGGCGACATTGCCATTGCGGGCGACACGGTTACGGTGTTCGATGCCTTTGGGCTGGCCTTCCGGGTTATAGACCCGCTGGACCGGGCCGCCGGGGCCACCGGTGACGGCAACCTGATCGAAGCGCCGATGCCCGGGCTGGTCAAGTCGGTCGATGCCGTGGTTGGCCAGACGGTGATACAGGGCGACCGCCTGGCGGTGCTTGAGGCGATGAAGATGGAACACGCCCTGCTGGCGGCGCGCGACGGGGTGGTGGCCGAGGTTCTGACCGAGGCCGGGGCCCAGGTCGAGGCCGGTGCTGCGTTGGTGCGGCTGGAACCGGAAGAAGGTTGATCGCAGGGGCGCGCGCCCCTGAAGATGGTAGTTTGAACTGAACAAGGCAGGGATGGGGCGATATGAACGAACGGGTCGAGATTTTTGAGGTCGGGCCGCGGGATGGCTTGCAGAACGAGAACCGCGAGATCCCGGTGGCCGAGAAGATCGCATTGGTCGATTGCCTTGGCCGGGCCGGGTTTTCGCGTATCGAGGTGGCCAGTTTCGTTTCGCCGAAATGGGTGCCGCAGATGGCCGGCAGCGCCGAGGTGCTGGCCGGGATCACCCGCGTACCGGGCGTGCGCTATGCGGCGTTGACACCGAATATGCGCGGATATGATGACGCGCGCCTTGCCGGGGCGGACGAGATCGCGGTCTTTGCCTCGGCCAGCGAGGGGTTTTCCAAGGCCAATGTGAACGCCACGATCGCCGAATGCATCGAGCGGTTCAAGCCGATCCTGCGGGCGGCGCGCCATATCGATCTGCCGGTGCGCGGCTATATCTCTTGTGTGACCGATTGCCCGTTTGACGGGCCCACGGCACCGGAAAAGGTGGCGGAGCTGGCCGATACCCTTTTTGCACAGGGCTGCTACGAAATTTCGCTGGGCGACACCATCGGACAGGCGACCCCGGACAGTATCGTGAAAATGCTGATGGCAGTGCGCGACGTGGTGCCGGTGGGGCGGTTGGCGGGACACTTTCACGATACCGCGGGCCGGGCGATTGCCAATATCGACGCGTCGCTGTCGCTGGGCGTACGGGTGTTCGACGCCGCTGTCGGCGGTCTGGGGGGCTGTCCCTACGCGCCGGGGGCCAGCGGCAATGTCGCGACCGAAGCGGTGGCGGAACACCTGCAACGGCTGGGTTATGAAACCGGGTTGGACATGGCCGTTCTGCACGAGGCTGCGGCAATGGCACGGGCGATGCGCGAGGGGGCGTGATGTATCAGACGATTTCTGTCGAAACCGACCCGCGCGGCGTGGCGCGGCTGACCCTGATCCGGGTCGGTAAACACAACGCCATGTCCGCCGAAATGATCGCTGAACTGACGGATGCGGCGGCGCAACTGGGCGCGGATGATGCGGTGCGGGTTGTGGTTCTGGCCGCTGAGGGCAAGTCGTTCTGCGCCGGGGGCGATCTGGGCTGGATGCGGGCGCAGATGGCCGCAGATGGCGAGACCCGGTATCGCGAGGCGCGCAAGCTGGCCGAGATGCTGGGCGCGCTCAACACCCTGCCCAAGCCGGTGATCGGCGCGGTGCAGGGCAATGCCTTTGGCGGAGGGCTGGGCCTGATCAGCGTGTGTGATGTGGCCGTGGGGGCGGATCATGTAAAGATGGGGCTGACCGAGACCCGTCTGGGCCTGATTCCGGCTACCATCGGCCCCTATGTGGTCGCGCGCATGGGCGAGGCGCGGGCGCGTCGGGTGTTCATGTCGGCGCGGTTGTTCGATGCCGCCGAGGCGATCGATCTGGGCCTGTTGGCCCGCATCGTACCTGCCGCCGATCTGGAAGTGGCGGTCGAGCGCGAGGTCGTACCCTATCTGTCCTGCGCGCCGGGCGCTGTCGCTTCGGCCAAGCAATTGGTGCGGGATCTGGCTCCGACGGTGGACGAGGCCGCGATTGACATGACCATTCGGGCTTTGGTGGACCGTTGGGAAACCGCCGAGGCGGACGAGGGCATCGGTGCGTTTTTTGAAAAGCGCAAGGCGGCGTGGATGCCGGCCTAAGAGCGGGTCTCCAGCAACTTACAGCTTTGTTGCCACAGGCGCGTGACGATGTGCTGCGCGGGTTCAGCGGCGGCAAGCCGGGCAGACTGGCCGGCCCAGGCCTGCATCGCGTCGATATTGTCGGCCTTGGCGGCTGCGGCGCGCATCGGCCCGGTCAAGGCACGCTGCACCGGATAGGGTGCCGGTGCGGGCGCATCCGGTGCGCTGGCATAGGCGGTACGGATCGCGCGGCCCAATCGTCCGGAAAACGCGGCGGTGGCGATGGTGTCTTCGGGGGCGGCGCGACCGATTGCGTCGGACCACGCCGGGTTCAACGCCGCTTCGGGCGCGCGCAGGAAGCCGGTGCCGATCTGCACCGCCGATGCCCCCAGCAGCAAGGCGGCGGCGATGCCGCGGGCATCGGCAATGCCGCCGGTCGCCACCACCGGCAGATCCACCGCGTCCACCACCGCAGGCAGCAGGGAAAACAGCCCCACCAGTGAGGTTGCAGCATCCGGAGCGTGAAACGCGCCGCGGTGCCCGCCGGCCTCCATGCCCTGGGCCACGATGATATCCGCGCCTGCGTCCCGGGCTGCGCGGGCCTCGGCGACGGTGGTCACGGTTGCCATCCAGGTGATGCCGCGCGCTTTCATCTCGGCCACCATGTCGGGTGGATACACCCCCATGATGGACGAAACGGCGGCCGGTCCGGCCTCCAGCATGGCCTGGTATTGGGCCGCGAACTCATGCAGCGGTGCGTCGGCGGCATCGGGCGGCACCTCAGGACCCCACCGCGACAGAAAGGCGCGCCACGCCGCCTCGTGGGCGGAATCACGTTTCGGCTCCGGATCCGGGATCCAGAGGTTCATCTGAAACGCCCCGTTTGAAGCGGCGCGCATCTGCCCGGCCCAGTCCTTGATCTGCTCGGGGCTCATCAACAACGCGCCGCACGCTCCCATGCCGCCGCCTGCTGCCACCGCAGCGGAGAGCGGCACCGGGCAAGCCCCGGCCATCGGAGCCAGCAGAATCGGTGCGGAAATCCCCAGAGAACTGGCAAACTCTGTGGCGCGGGTCAGGGCAGAGTGCATTTTGGCGTCCTGTGCGAGTGAGGGTGCAGCGCCCACATGGGGGCACGGGACTGCCCAGGCGTCAAGCGGTTGTCGCCGCAAATTGCACCGCCGTGCCGCTTTCGCGACCGGCAAACTGCGGCGATATAACAGGACATTCGCCAGTTCGGCCCGTTGACCCTCTGGACATGCGGCGGTAGACACAGGCGAAGTCATCACGCCGATTTAAGGCGCACCCGTTTCCGTGCGCTGCAGATAAGGAGACGCTCGTGGAAGAGATGTTGCGGGAGTACCTTCCCATCCTGGTGTTTATGGCCGTCGCCGCTGGTCTGGGGATCGTGCTGATTCTTGCGGCTGTCGTGCTGGCGGTGCGCAACCCGGATCCGGAAAAGGTCAGCGCCTATGAATGCGGATTCAACGCCTTTGACGATGCGCGGATGAAGTTCGATGTCCGGTTCTATCTGGTGTCGATCCTGTTCATCATCTTCGACCTTGAAATCGCCTTTCTGTTTCCCTGGGCTGTTGCCTTCAAGGATATCAGCATGGTCGGCTTTTGGTCGATGATGGTGTTTCTCGGGGTGCTGACCATCGGCTTTGCCTATGAATGGAAAAAAGGGGCCCTGGAATGGGAGTGATGACAGGAACCCAGGTCGGTGCCGACAAGGAAGTCGCCACCCAGGCGCTGAACGCCGAGTTGCAGGACAAGGGGTTTCTGCTGACCTCGACCGAGGACATCATAAACTGGGCCCGCACGGGTTCGTTGCATTGGATGACATTTGGACTGGCCTGCTGTGCGGTCGAGATGATGCACACATCGATGCCGCGCTATGATGCGGAACGGTTTGGCATCGCTCCGCGCGCCAGCCCGCGCCAGTCGGACGTGATGATTGTGGCTGGCACGCTGACCAACAAGATGGCCCCGGCTCTGCGCAAGGTCTATGACCAGATGCCTGAGCCGCGTTACGTGATCAGCATGGGCAGTTGCGCCAATGGCGGCGGCTATTACCACTACAGCTATTCCGTGGTGCGCGGATGTGACCGGGTGGTGCCGGTGGACATCTATGTGCCAGGTTGCCCGCCGACCGCCGAAGCGCTGCTTTACGGGCTGATGCAGCTGCAACGCAAGATCCGCCGCACGGGGACGATCGTACGGTGATCCGCGCCGGATCACGCCTGTGCGCTCAACCGCGCCCGCTGGGAAATCATGCGTCGATGGGCGTGGGTATGGAGAAATTGGGATGAGTGATGCATTGAACGAGCTGGGTACGCATATCGAGCGCAAGCGCCCCGACTGCGTGCTGAACTGGGACGTCTCCCACGGCGAGCTGAACGTCGATGTGACCCCGGCCAACATCGTCGGCTTTGTCGAATTTCTGAAGACCGACCCAAGTTGCAAGTTTTCGTCGCTGGTGGATATCACCGCTGTGGACTATCCCGAGCGAGCCAAGCGGTTCGACGTGGTTTATCATTTCCTGTCGATGTATCAGAACCAGCGCATCCGCCTGCGGGTCAGCCTGCGCGAAGAGGATATGGTGCCCTCGATCATTTCGGTGCATCCCAGTGCCAACTGGTTTGAACGCGAGGTGTTCGACATGTTCGGCATCCTGTTTTCCGGTCACCCGGATCTGCGTCGCATCCTGACCGACTATGGTTTTCGCGGTCACCCGTTGCGCAAGGACTTTCCGACCACCGGATATACCGAGGTGCGCTATGACGAGGCGGAGAAACGCGTAGTTTATGAGCCTGTATCCTTGGTGCAGGAATACCGCCAGTTCGACTTTATGAGCCCGTGGGAAGGGGCCGAGTATATCCTTCCGGGCGACGATAAATCGGAGGCAAAGTGATGGGCGGCGTCTGGTGGCTTGTCCTGTCGGCGCTGACCGCGATTCCGATGGTCAAGTTGCTGCCGTTCTTTGGCATCAACAAATACTGGGCCGCAGCCTGTCTGGTCCCCTTCGGCACCATCGCTTTGTTGTGGTGGATGGGTCTTAAACTGCAAGAGCTGGAGAAGCTGTGATGGACGGCGATATTCGCATCAACACCTATGACGACGGTTCTTCAGATGCTCTGACCGGCGAACAGAAGATCCGCAATTTCAACATCAACTTCGGCCCGCAACACCCTGCGGCACACGGGGTTTTGCGGCTGGTGCTGGAGCTGGATGGCGAAATCGTGGAACGTTGCGATCCGCATATTGGCCTGCTGCACCGCGGCACCGAAAAGCTGATGGAAAGCCGCACCTACCTGCAGAACCTGCCCTATTTCGACCGGCTGGACTATGTGGCACCGATGAACCAGGAACATGCCTGGTGTCTGGCGATCGAAAAACTGACCGGAGTGCAGGTGCCGCGCCGCGCCAGCCTGATCCGGGTGCTTTATTCGGAAATCGGCCGCATCCTGAACCATTTGTTGAACGTCACAACACAGGCGATGGACGTGGGTGCGCTGACCCCGCCGCTGTGGGGGTTTGAAGAGCGCGAAAAGCTGATGATCTTTTACGAGCGCGCTTGCGGCGCGCGCCTGCACGCGGCCTATTTCCGGCCCGGCGGCGTGCACCAGGACCTGCCCGATGCGCTGTTGGACGACATCGAGGCCTGGAGTCACGATTTTCCACGCGTCATGGACGATATCGACGGGCTGCTGACCGAAAACCGCATTTTCAAACAGCGCAATGCCGATATCGGCGTCGTCACCGAAGAGGACATCCAGCTGTATGGTTTCTCTGGGGTCATGGTGCGCGGCTCGGGCCTGGCCTGGGATCTGCGGCGCAGTCAGCCCTATGAATGCTATGACGAGTTCGATTTCCAGATCCCGGTGGGCAAGAATGGCGACTGTTACGATCGCTATCTGGTCCGCATGGAGGAAATGCGTCAGTCGATCAGCATCATTCAACAGGCCATTGTCAAACTGCGTGCCCCTGAAGGGCAGGGTGACATTCTGGCGCGAGGCAAGATCACCCCGCCATCGCGCAGCGACATGAAAACGTCGATGGAGTCGCTGATCCATCACTTCAAGCTCTATACCGAAGGGTTTCACGTGCCCGCCGGAGAAGTCTATGCCGCCGTCGAGGCACCCAAGGGCGAGTTCGGCGTTTATCTGGTGTCGGATGGGTCCAACAAACCGTATCGCAGCAAGATCCGCGCGCCGGGTTTTCTGCACCTGCAGGCGATGGACTTTGTTGCGGGCGGTCATCAGCTGGCGGATGTCGCGGCGATTATCGGCACCATGGATGTGGTGTTCGGAGAAATCGACCGATGAATTCGCGACCCGCCAACCGCGTGCAGCGCAGCCACTCCAACAGCCTGCTAGCCGGCTCGACGCTGGCTGCGGCGATTTTTGTGGCGGTGCAGGCGTGGTATGCGCGGGTTCAGTTTGTCGAGGCCAACGAAACCCGGCTGCTGGAAAAAAAGCTTGATATCTGCTTTGACAATTTCGATGCCGCAGCCGATCTGGACATGGCCCTGCGCCGGTCTGCGCCGCGCATGGGGTCGAGTGACCGCTGGCCGCCGCGAATTGCGATTACGGACGCGGCCAGTCTACTTGCCTTGCAAGAGCGCGTGGTGCCGCGGTTGAACGTGATGGAAAGCGGTCTGGCCAAGGCGTCGATCCTGGGCGATCTGGACAAGTATCGGGCCTATCTGGCGCAACAATTGCGCGGGCTGTCCAAGCGGTTGCTCGACATTGTACCGGGGCGGATCGGCCAGGACAAAATGGACAATGAAATCGACGCGGTGATAACCTCGTTGAGTGATTTTCTGGGCGCGCAGTATTCGGTCTTTACCGGCTGCCGTCTGGTTGCGGAAGGAAAAGCCTGATGTTGCGTCGTCTTCATGCTGAACAACCCGAGACCTTCACGTTCACCGAGGCCAATCTGGCCTGGGCGGAAGGTCAGATCAGCAAATACCCCGAAGGCCGTCAGGCCAGCGCGATCATCCCGCTGCTTTGGCGTGCGCAGGAACAGGAAGGCTGGCTGACCCGGCCCGCAATCGAGCATGTCGCCGACATGCTGGGCATGGCCTATATCCGCGCGCTTGAGGTGGCCAGTTTCTATTTCATGTTCCAGTTGCAGCCGGTGGGAAGTGTGGCGCATATCCAGATCTGTGGCACCACGTCCTGCATGATCTGCGGTGCAGAGGATCTGATGGCGGTGTGCCAGGACAAGATTGCCGCCAAGCCGCACACACTGTCTGACGATGGCAGGTTCAGCTGGGAAGAGGTCGAATGCCTTGGATCCTGCGCCAACGCGCCGATGGCGCAAATCGGCAAGGACTATTACGAGGACCTGACCGCAGAGCGGTTCGCCGAGATGCTGGACGAGTTGGCCGCTGGCAAGGTGCCGGTGCCGGGGCCGCAGAATGGGCGCTATGCCGCCGAGCCGCTGAGCGGGCTGACCAGCCTGACCGAATATGAAAGCGGCCGCACCCAATATAATGCCAGCGCCCAACTGGCCGTGGACATCGGCGACACGATCAAGCGAATCGACGGCACCGAAGTGCCGCTGCTGACGCAGTGGCGCAAAGAGGCGGCCAACAGCCCGGCCCAACCCGCCGCCAAAACTGAACCGACCCAATCTGCGGCCGCGGCGCCCGCGCCAACGCCTGTCGAACCTGCGGGCGTGTTAAAACCGTCGACCGCATTGCCGGGACAGGATGAACTGGCCTCGCGCAAGGGTGTCTGGCGCTATACGGGCGGCGATGCGACCGAGGCGGACGCCCCCGAGCCGCAGGCTCCGTTGGAAGTCGCCGAAACCGAAGGCGAAAAACCGGCGCTTCTGGACACCGCGCGCGGTGGAAAACCGGACGATCTGAAGATGATCAAGGGGGTCGGACCCAAGCTGGAAAGTGCATTGAACAGCATCGGTGTGTTCCACTTTGACCAGATTGCGAGCTGGAGCCCGGCGGAAGTGGCCTGGGCGGATCAGAATCTGGTTGGCTTCAAGGGCCGTGTCAGCCGCGACGATTGGGTGGACCAGGCCAAAGCCCTGGCTGCGGGGGAGGAGACAGAGTTCTCCAAGCGTGCAGCCAGGGACGAGCTGTACGACTAATCCTGTTCGCTTTGGCGAACCACACGCAGAATGGACCAGATGAATACGGAACAGGACAGAAGCTTTGCCCGCAAGGGTCGCAACACCGGACTGGTGATCGCGGCAGGCGGCATTGCGGCCATTCTGGCCCCCTGGATCGTTCGGGTTCTGGGCCTGCCGATGCGCTTTGAGATGCTGATTTATTTCGGCGCTCTTGCGGCTTTCGTGTGGGCGCTGGTCAACATTTACCAACTCTGGCGCTTGCGCCAGGACAGCCAGAGGTAGGCAACCATGCTGAAAGACCAGGACCGGATCTTTACCAACCTTTACGGGATGCATGATCGCACCCTGGCCGGTGCGAAGGCGCGCGGCCATTGGGATGGGACCGCCGGTCTGATCCAGAAGGGGCGCGACTGGGTTGTGCAGCAGATGAAGGATTCCGGCCTGCGGGGGCGCGGTGGCGCAGGATTTCCGACCGGGTTGAAATGGTCGTTCATGCCCAAGGAAAGCGATGGCCGCCCCAGCTATCTGGTGGTCAATGCGGATGAATCCGAACCTGGCACCTGCAAGGACCGCGAGATCATGCGCCACGATCCGCATACATTGATCGAAGGCTGTCTGATCGCGTCTTTCGCGATGAATGCCAACGCGTGTTATATCTATATTCGCGGCGAATATATCCGCGAGAAAGAAGCACTGCAAAATGCCATCGACGAGGCCTATGACGCCGGTCTGGTGGGGCCGAATGCGGCCGGATCGGGTTGGGATTTCGACATATACCTGCACCACGGGGCCGGGGCTTATATCTGTGGCGAGGAAACCGCGCTTCTGGAAAGCCTGGAAGGCAAAAAGGGCATGCCGCGGATGAAACCGCCGTTCCCGGCAGGCGCGGGCCTGTATGGCTGCCCGACCACGGTGAACAACGTGGAATCCATTGCCGTGGTGCCGACCATCCTGCGCCGTGGTCCCGAGTGGTTTTCCAGCTTTGGCCGTCCCAACAATGCGGGCACCAAGCTGTTTGCGATCAGCGGTCATGTGAACAACCCCTGCGTGGTCGAAGAGGCCATGAGTATCGGTTTTGAGGAGCTGATCGACCGGCATTGCGGCGGTATTCGCGGCGGGTGGGACAACCTCAAGGCGGTGATTCCGGGCGGATCGTCGGTTCCCTTGCTGCCCGGCAAGATCATGAAGGAAGAGTGCATCATGGATTTCGACTGGCTGCGCGAGCAGCGGTCGGGTCTGGGTACGGCGGCGGTCATCGTGATGGACAATTCGACCGACGTGATCAAGGCGATC
The DNA here is from genome assembly GCF_000473225.1 of Sedimentitalea nanhaiensis DSM 24252. GTDB lineage: Bacteria > Pseudomonadota > Alphaproteobacteria > Rhodobacterales > Rhodobacteraceae > Sedimentitalea > Sedimentitalea nanhaiensis. The sequence continues at coordinate 1,333,209 of NZ_KI421509.1, read as the reverse complement.
TGGCGGCTAAGCAAGTTTTATAAACATGAAAGCTGTGGTCAGTGCACGCCTTGCCGCGAAGGCACCGGTTGGATGATGCGGGTTATGGATCGTCTGGTCACGGGCGATGCCGAGCCCGAAGAGATTGACATGCTGCTGGACGTGACAAAACAGGTCGAGGGCCATACGATCTGCGCGCTTGGCGACGCGGCGGCCTGGCCGATCCAGGGTTTGATCCGGCATTTCCGCGACGAGATCGAGGATCGCATCAAGCACAAGCGCACGGGCCGCGTCAGTGCGGTTGCGGCGGAATAGGGGGTGTGTGTCAATGATCGCGACCCATATCTTGCATGCGGCAGCGCTCTGATCCGGGCATGATGAAATTTGTTCGCATATCACCACGACCCTGCCAGGGGACACCGCGGTTGTCCGTAATGGCCCTGCCTTGGAACGGGAGACGTCGATGCGCGTGACTTCGGTTCTGATATCGCTGGGTCTGGTTGCCGCAGTGGCCGTGGTGTCCGGCTGCTCTGGCAAGCGTAAGGATGCGTTTGCCTTTCACGGCGTGGTATTCAAGGCCAAGACCAGGCCCGTGGACAAGAAAGTGTCGCGCGCGGATTTCACGGCGACGATCTTCGATGCAACCCAATCGCTGGACGGGGCCCGCGAAGCGGCGCGGTATGAGGGGACCAAATACTGCATCGCGAACTACGGTACGTCGATGATTGACTGGTCCGTTGGCCCGGAATCCGAACCGGGACGGCTGAGCGTTTCGGACAACGCGATCACCTTTCGTGGCCGGTGCGATCCGTGAGCATATTTTCAAAAGTACGGACCGGCCTCCGGCCTGAGGTCCCGTCGGAGACTGTGGGTCGTGGTGCACCCTTGAGGGTTGCTTTTCTGGCGCTTTCCCTTTGCGCCGCCCCGGTGGTGGCCGCCGAAGGCAAGCCATCGCTGCGCGAAGTACCCGAGGTCGAAAACATTATATTTGCCGCCGCCGTGGCCAATGAGATCAGTGAAAACTGCGACGGTATTGCGGCGCGCCGTCTCAAGGCGATCGGTATGGCCTGGCGGTTGCGTTCGCGGGCAAACGCGTTGGGATACTCGGATGCCGAGATCAAGGCCTATGTCGAGTCCGACGCTGAAAAGGCCAGGATGCGCGCCAAGGGCGAGAGATATCTGGCCCAAAACGGCGTTTCCTATGCCGACCCACAAACCTTCTGCACCTTTGGGCGTGCGGAAATCGAGAAATCCAGCGCGATCGGCGCGCTTTTGAAGGCGAGATAGACCATGTCTGACCTGCGCAAGATCAACATCGATGGCAATGAAGTCGAAGTGGACGGGGCGATGACCCTGATCCAGGCCTGCGAAGTGGCTGGCGTGGAAATCCCACGTTTCTGCTATCACGAGCGGCTTACGATCGCGGGCAACTGTCGGATGTGTCTGGTCGAAGTCGTGGGCGGCCCGCCGAAACCCGCGGCCAGCTGTGCGATGCAGGTGCGTGATTTGCGCCCCGGCCCCGAAGGGCAGGCCCCGCAGGTCAAGACCAACTCGCCGATGGTCAAAAAGGCCCGCGAGGGCGTGATGGAGTTTCTGCTGATCAACCACCCGCTGGATTGCCCGATCTGCGATCAGGGTGGCGAATGTGACCTGCAGGATCAGGCGATGGCCTATGGCGTCGACTTCAGCCGGTTCCGCGAGGCCAAACGTGCCACCGAGGATCTGGATCTGGGTCCGCTGGTGGAAACCCACATGACCCGTTGCATTTCCTGCACCCGTTGCGTTCGGTTCACCTCTGAAGTGGCCGGGATCACCCAGATGGGACAGACCGGGCGCGGCGAAGATGCCGAGATCACCAGCTATCTGGGCCAGACGCTGGACAGCAACATGCAGGGCAACATCATTGACCTGTGCCCGGTCGGTGCTTTGGTTTCAAAACCTTACGCTTTTACGGCGCGGCCCTGGGAGTTGACCAAGACCGAAAGCATCGACGTGATGGATGCGCTGGGGTCCAACATCCGTGTCGATACCAAGGGGCGCGAAGTGATGCGGTTCTTGCCACGCAACAACGATGGCGTGAACGAAGAGTGGATTTCCGATAAAACCCGGTTTGTCTGGGACGGTCTGCGCCGCCAGCGTCTGGATCGGCCTTACGTGCGCGAAAACGGCAAGCTGCGCCCTTCGACATGGCCAGAAGCGCTGACCAAGGCGGCCGAAGCGCTGAAAGGGGCCAAAGCGCCTGCGGGTCTGGTCGGCGATCTGGCCCCGGTCGAGGCGGCATTTGCGCTGAGGCAGATGATCGAGAGTCAGGGCGGCGTCGTCGAATGTCGAACGGACGGTGCAAAACTGCCCGCCGGCAACCGGGGGGCCTATGTCGGCACCGCCATGATCGAGGATATCGATCACGCCGAGCGTATTCTGTTGATCGGCACCAACCCGCGTGTCGAAGCTCCGGTCCTCAATGCCCGGATTCGCAAGGCCTGGAGCCACGGCGCCGATGTGGCGCTTGTAGGACAAGCGGTTGATCTGACGTATGAATATGCCCATATGGGTGATGATCGCGCTGCCTTGCAGCAGGTTGTGGACATGGGCGGAGATGACGAGATTCGCGGTCGGGCCTCGATGGTCATCGTCGGACAGGGCGCATTGCAGGAAGCCGATGGCGCTGCCGTTCTGGCTGCCGCACAGCGCATTGCCGAAGAAACGCAAAGCGGGCTGCTGATTCTGCACACCGCAGCGGGACGGGTCGGCGCGATGGATGCGGGCTGTACCAACGAACGCGGCATGGACGCCATCGGCGAGGCGGATGTGATCTATAACCTTGGTGCGGATGAAATCGACATCGCACCGGGGGCCTTTGTGATCTATCAGGGCAGCCACGGCGATCGCGGCGCGCACCGTGCGGATGTGATCCTGCCAGGCGCAGCCTATACTGAGGAACAGGGTCTGTTCGTCAACACCGAAGGCCGTCCGCAACTGGCACTGCGCGCCGGGTTCGCGCCGGGCGAAGCCAAGGAAAACTGGGCGATCCTTCGGGCACTGTCCGCAGAATTGGGCGCGACGCTGCCTTACGATTCTCTGGCGCAATTGCGTCAGGTGCTGGTGGCAGAGGTGCCGCATCTCGCGCTGGTTGACGCGGTTCCGCAAAACCCGGTTCATCCGTTGGATTCAGCTCCACTGGGGAAGGCGGGCTTTCGCCTCGCAATCAATGATTTTTACCTGACCAACCCGATTGCCCGGGCCAGCGCGCTTATGGCCGAGCTTTCGGCAAACGCCCGTGCGCGCGGCGACTCCAAGATTGCGGCAGAATGATCCGGACTTGGATCATATCCAGACCGGCCATACGAGCGGGCCGATCTGCGGCAGCGGCTTCAGGCCGGTTTCGCGATGGTCACGCAGCGCGGCATTTGCGCACGAATCGACAGGAAAAGGCTGGCATGCGGGCGACAGATGCTGTTTACAGCAACTCGCCGACCCTGCCCGGCAGGCTGGCAGCTTTCGACGCCCAGGTCGTAGTCGCCAACTGCGCGAAACAACGGAATACCCACGGTGTGAGGACTTATGGCTGACTTCTTTTCCACCCCGGGCGGCATTGCCGCGTTGATACTGGCGCAGGTGCTTGCCGTCGTTGCCTTTGTGATGATCTCGCTCCTGTTTCTGGTCTATGGCGACCGCAAGATCTGGGCCGCGGTTCAGATGCGGCGCGGTCCGAACGTTGTCGGTGTCTTTGGCCTGCTGCAATCGGTGGCCGATGCGCTGAAATATGTGGTCAAAGAGGTGGTCATCCCCGCCGGGGCCGACCGCACGGTATTCCTGTTGGCGCCACTGACCAGCTTTGTTCTGGCGATGATCGCCTGGGCGGTGATCCCGTTCAACGACGGTTGGGTGCTGTCTGACATCAATGTCGCCATCCTGTACGTGTTCGCGGTCTCCAGCCTGGAGGTTTACGGCGTGATCATGGGGGGGTGGGCGTCCAACTCCAAATACCCTTTCCTGGGTTCCTTGCGGTCCGCCGCACAGATGATCAGCTATGAGGTGTCAATCGGATTGATCATCATCGGCGTGATCCTGTCGACCGGCAGCATGAACTTTGGCGATATCGTGCGGGCGCAGGACGGCGACTATGGCTTCTTCAGCTGGTACTGGCTGCCACATTTCCCGATGGTTTTCCTGTTTTTCATCTCGGCGCTGGCCGAAACGAATCGCCCGCCGTTTGATCTGCCCGAAGCTGAATCCGAGCTGGTGGCCGGTTATCAGGTCGAGTATTCCGCAACGCCCTTCCTGCTGTTCATGGCCGGGGAATACATTGCCATCTTTCTGATGTGCGCGCTGACTTCGCTGTTGTTCTTTGGCGGTTGGCTCAGCCCGATCCCCGGCATCCCCGATGGTGTGCTGTGGATGGTCGGCAAGATGGCGTTCTTCTTCTTCCTGTTCGCGATGGTCAAGGCGATCACGCCGCGCTACCGCTATGATCAGTTAATGCGGCTGGGCTGGAAAGTGTTCCTTCCCTTCTCGTTGGTCTGGGTGGTGTTCGTGTCTTTTGCGGCCAAGTTCGACTGGTTCTGGGGCGCTTTCGCGCGCTGGGGTACGGGAGGCTGAGCATGTCGTTGGCGCAAAATATCCAGACTGCGGACACGGACGAGTTGACCGCATTGGCCCGCTATCTGACTGATGAGTTCGCGATGCAGGAAACAAATCCGCTCGACGGCGCGGAAAAGCCGGCAGAGCCGACGAACGTCGCGGCCGCCCTGTCAGCCTGGGCCTATATGCAACTGAACGCTCAGGACCAGGGAGACTGATATGGCGCAGATGGATTACACACGAGCCGCAAAATACTTCCTGCTTTGGGATTTCATGATTGGCATGAAGCTGGGGCTAAAGTATTTCTTTGCACCCAAGGCGACTTTGAACTACCCGCATGAAAAGGGTCCGCTGTCGCCCCGTTTCCGGGGCGAGCACGCATTGCGCCGCTATCCCAATGGCGAGGAGCGCTGCATCGCCTGCAAACTGTGTGAAGCGATCTGCCCGGCGCAGGCCATCACCATCGACGCTGAACCGCGCGAGGATGGCAGCCGCCGCACGACGCGTTATGACATCGACATGACGAAATGCATCTATTGCGGTTTCTGCCAGGAAGCCTGTCCGGTCGATGCCATCGTCGAAGGGCCGAATTTCGAATTCGCCACCGAAACCCGCGAAGAGTTGTTCTATGACAAGGACAAACTGTTGGCGAATGGTGAAATGTGGGAAGCCGAGATTGCCCGCAATCTGGAGTTGGACGCGCCCTACCGATGAACATCCCAGTCACCGATACCGGCACCTATGAGCGTGGCCAGGCCCTGTCTGAAAGGGTCAATCCGGGGATGGAGGCAGCCTTGGCTGCGCGTTATGATGCGTTGGTTCCGGGGATGTCCCGCACGATGGTCGATGTGGCCTATGGCCAGTTCTATGCCCGTGAAGGATTGGACGAAAAGACCCGGCTTCTGGCGACCGTCGCTGCATTGACCGCGCTGGGGGGGCAGACCCGGCCGCAGTTGAAAGTGAACATCGCCAGTGCACGCAAAGTTGGTGCCAGCCAGCGTGAGATCGGCGAAGTCATCTTTCAGATGGCGCTGTATGGCGGATTGCCGGCAGTCATCAACGCGATGAACGCTGCAATCGAAGTGTTTAACGAAGAGGCGGCGCGCGATGAGTGACACACCGAACCCTTTCGAAGCCATGATGCAGCAGGCGCAGGACATGGCAAAGGCCTTGAACCCGGCGCTGGAAAGCTTTTCCCCAAAGGGGTTCGAGGCGCTGTGGCCGACGATGCCGAAAGAGGCGATGGAGCTTATGTTCGGCAACGCGGTGAACAAGGATGGGCTGGACGCCAAGACCCGTCTGCTGATCACATTGGCCGGGTTGACGATGCAGGGCGCACAGGCCGACACGGCGGTACGCCAGACCGTGCGCCACGCCGTTGCGGCAGGGGCCAGAAAACAGGAAATCGTGGAAACAATCGGCCAGATGTCGGTGTTCGCCGGTATTCCCGCCATGACACGCGCGCTGGAACTGGCGAAGGACGTCATGAGCGAGACAGAGGATGACAAGTCATGAGCGTGTTTGCCTTTTACCTCTTTGCGATCTGTGTGATCACCGGCGGGTTTTTTACCGTTGTCAGCCGGCAGCCGGTGCATTCGGTTTTGTGGCTGATCCTCAGCTTCATTTCCTCTGCCGGTCTGTTCGTTCTGCTCGGAGCGGAATTCGTGGCGATGTTGCTGGTCATCGTCTACGTCGGCGCGGTCGCGGTGCTGTTCCTGTTCGTGGTGATGATGCTCGACGTGGATTTCGCCGAGTTGAAGGCCGAGATGGCACGGTACATGCCTCTGGCGCTGTTGATCGGGCTGGTGATCCTGATGCAGTTCGTGATGGCCTTTGGTGCTTGGGAAAGCAGCCACGCGGCCATCGACCTGCGCGCGCAGGTCGCGCCGGTGGACCGGCACAATACAGAAGCTCTGGGAATGATCCTGTATGATCAGTATTTCCTGCTGTTCCAATTGGCGGGGCTGATTCTGCTGGTGGCAATGATCGGGGCCATCGTTCTGACGCTGCGCCACCGCACCGATATCAAACGACAGAATATCGTCGCCCAGATGATGCGCGATCCGGCCAAGGCGATGGAACTGAAAGATGTGAAGCCGGGGCAGGGCTTATAAGCCGGTTTCCCGAACGGAAACCGACCGGATACCCGAAAAAATCGGGCAACATAAATGAACGTGGGACGAACAGATGATCGGACTTGAACATTACCTGACAGTGGCGGCGACGCTGTTTGTCATCGGCATCTTCGGGCTTTTCCTGAACCGCAAGAACGTGATCATCCTGTTGATGAGCATTGAATTGATGCTGTTGGCGGTAAACATCAATCTGGTCGCCTTTTCCAGTTTTCTCGGCGATCTGGTGGGGCAGGTGTTCACCTTGTTCGTCCTGACCGTTGCCGCAGCCGAAGCCGCGATCGGCCTGGCAATCCTGGTCTGTTTCTTCCGCAATCGCGGCACTATTGACGTTGAAGACGTCAACATGATGAAGGGCTGAGAGCACAATGGAAACCATCATCCTCTTTGCCCCGCTGGTGGGTTCACTGATCTGCGGTTTTGGCTGGAAACTGATTGGCGAAACCGCTGCGCTGTGGGTGTCGACAGGCCTGCTTTTCCTGTCCGCGCTGCTCAGCTGGGCGGTCTTCGTCAATTTTGACGGCGTGACCGAACAGGTTCAGATCCTGCGCTTTATCGAAAGCGGTTCGTTGACCACCGACTGGTCGATCCGGCTGGACCGGCTGACTGCGATCATGCTGATCGTCATCACCACCGTGTCCAGCCTCGTGCATCTGTACAGCTTTGGCTACATGGACAAGGATCCGCAGTGGAAAGAGGGCGAGACCTACAAGCCGCGCTTCTTTGCCTATCTGTCCTTCTTTACCTTTGCGATGCTGGCGCTGGTAACGGCGGATAATCTGGTGCAGATGTTCTTTGGCTGGGAAGGTGTCGGTGTCGCGTCCTATCTGTTGATCGGATTCTATTACCGCAAGCCTTCGGCCAATGCCGCCGCGATCAAGGCTTTTGTGGTCAACCGCGTGGGCGATTTCGGATTTTCGCTTGGGATTTTCACGCTGTTCTTTCTGGTGGACAGCATTAACTTTGACGATATCTTCAGCGCCGCTCCGACGCTGGCGGAAACCCAATTGACGTTCCTCTGGAGTGAGTGGAATGCCGCGAATCTGGTCGCGGTGCTGCTGTTTATCGGCGCGATGGGGAAATCCGCTCAGTTGTTTCTGCACACCTGGCTGCCGGACGCGATGGAAGGTCCGACCCCAGTGTCGGCTCTGATCCACGCCGCGACCATGGTGACGGCAGGGGTGTTTCTGGTCTGCCGGATGTCGCCACTGATGGAATTCGCCCCCGAGGCGATGGCCTTTGTCACCGTACTGGGCGCGACGACGGCGTTTTTTGCAGCCACGGTCGGATTGGTTCAGACCGACATCAAGCGCGTCATTGCCTATTCCACCTGTTCACAGCTGGGCTATATGTTCGTGGCGGCGGGTGTCGGGATGTATTCGGCCGCGATGTTCCATCTGCTGACCCATGCGTTCTTTAAGGCGCTGCTGTTTTTGGGCGCGGGTTCGGTCATTCATGCGATGCACCACGAACAGGACATGACCAACTACGGCGCCCTGCGCAAACGCATCCCTTATACCTATTGGGCGATGATGATTGGCACGCTGGCAATCACAGGTGTCGGCATTCCATTGACCCAAATCGGTTTTGCCGGATTCCTGTCCAAAGACGCGATTATTGAAAGCGCCTGGGCGGGCGGGTCGTCCTATGGCTTCTGGCTGCTGGTCATTGCTGCGGCATTTACAAGCTTTTACAGCTGGCGGCTGATGTTCCTGACCTTCTATGGCCAGGCGCGTGGGGACAAGCATACCCATGAACATGCCCATGAAAGCCCGTTGACCATGTTGATACCGCTGGGTGTGCTGAGTCTGGGCGCGGTGCTGGCTGGGATGGTGTGGTACAGCAGCTTCTTTGGACATGCGGATCAGGTCGGGAAATTCTACGGAATTCCGGTTGCCGAAGCGGGGGCATATGGCGAGGAAACCTCGGTCGAAGGCGACCACGGCACCGAGAGCCAGTCCGCCGAAAGCCAAGGGCATGGCGAAGGCGCCGGCGATGCCGCCACTGTGGAAGGCGAACATCACTATGTATTCGCCGGCAGGCCGGGCGAAGGGGCGTTGTATTTCGGCAAGGACAACCACGTGCTGGACGATGCCCATGCTGCGCCGGTCTGGGTCAAGGTCTCGCCCTTTGTGGCGATGCTGGGTGGTCTGATTATGGCGATCTGGTTCTATATTCTGAACCCGTCGTTGCCGGGCCGACTGGCCGAAAACCAGCGCCCGCTGTACTTGTTTCTCAAGAACAAGTGGTATTTCGACGAAATCTATGCCGCGATCTTTGTGCGCCCTGTCATCGGCATCGGACGGGTATTGTGGAAACGCGGCGATGGCAGCGCGATTGACGGCTTCCTGAACGGCGTGGCTTTGGGCATCGTGCCCTTCTTCACCCGCCTCGCAGGGCGCGCGCAGTCCGGCTTTATCTTTACGTACGCCTTCTGGATGGTTCTGGGCATTGCCGCCCTTGTGACATGGATGACGATCGGCGGAGGAGCGCACTGATGGACAATATCCTTTCCATTGTCACCTTTATCCCCGCCCTTGCGGCGTTGATCCTGGTGGTGTTCCTGCGCGGCGAAGACGAGGCAGCGCAGCGAAATGCCAAATACGTGGCGTTGTTTGCCACCTCCGTCACCTTCTTGGTGTCGCTGGGCATCTATTTTCAATTCGACCCTGCCGACACCGGTTTCCAGTTCGTCGAACAGTCGCAGTGGTTGCTGGGTCTGCAATACAAGATGGGCGTGGATGGGATCAGTGTGCTGTTCGTCATGCTGACCACCTTCATCATGCCGCTGACCATTCTCGCCAGTTGGAACGTCACCGCGCGGGTCAAGGAATACATGGTGGCCTTCCTGCTGCTGGAAACCCTGATGCTGGGCGTGTTCATGGCGCTGGATCTGGTGCTGTTCTACCTGTTCTTTGAGGCCGGGCTGATCCCGATGTTCCTGATCATCGGGATCTGGGGCGGCAAGGACCGGATCTATGCGTCCTTCAAGTTCTTCCTCTACACCTTCCTGGGATCCGTGCTGATGCTGGTGGCGATGGTTGGCATGTTTGCCGATGCTGGAACCACCGATATCGAAGTGCTGATGACCCATCAGTTTGCCTTTGAGAATTACGATCTGCTGGGCATTCATGTCGTTGGCGGGATGCAGACACTGATGTTCCTCGCGTTCTTTGCCAGCTTTGCAGTGAAGATGCCGATGTGGCCGGTGCACACATGGTTGCCCGATGCGCACGTTCAGGCTCCGACTGCGGGGTCCGTCGTTCTGGCTGCGATTCTGCTGAAGATGGGGGGCTATGGGTTTCTGCGGTTCAGCTTGCCGATGTTCCCGGTCGGCTCAGAGGTGATGGCCCCGCTGGTGCTCTGGTTGAGCGCGATTGCCATCGTCTATACCTCGCTGGTGGCTCTGGTGCAGGAGGACATGAAGAAGCTGATCGCCTATTCCTCGGTGGCGCATATGGGTTTTGTAACCATGGGCATCTTTGCCGCCAATCAGCAGGGCGTCGACGGGGCGATCTTTCAGATGCTCAGCCACGGGTTCATTTCGGCTGCCTTGTTTCTGATTGTTGGCGTGATCTATGACCGGATGCATACCCGTGAAATCGAGGCCTATGGCGGTCTGGTGGTGCGGATGCCGGCCTTTGCGCTGGTGTTCATGTTCTTCACCATGGGTAATGTTGGCTTGCCGGGGACCAGCGGTTTCATCGGTGAATTCCTGACACTGGCGGGGATCTTTCAGGTCAACACCTGGGTCGCCGCAGTTGCGACCAGCGGTGTGATCTTCAGTGCCTGTTACGCTTTGTGGCTGTATCGGCGGGTGGTGTTCGGTGACCTGATCAAGGAAAGCCTGAAGACCATCACCGACATGACGGCGCGCGAGCGGTTCATCTTCGCTCCGCTGATCGCGATGACCCTTCTGTTGGGCATCTACCCGTCGCTGGTGACCGATATCATCGGGCCGTCCACAACGGCGTTGATCAGCAATTTTGACACTTCGCTCGCTGCGGCCGAGGCCGCCAGCCAGCACGCATCGAACTGAGGGGGCCGTGGGCATGATCCAGGCTGATCTGACCATTATCCTGCCGGAAATCATTCTGGCGGTGTTTGCCATGCTGGCGCTGCTTGTCGCGGTGTACAGCGTCAAGGACGGGCTGGCTTCGGTGCTGGTCTGGGCAACCTCGGCGCTGATGCTGGTGCTTGCGGTGTTCATCGCCAGCAAGGGGATGGGCACGAATATCGCCTTTGGCGGTATGTATGTCGACGATGGGTTTTCGCGCTTTTCCAAGGTGGCGATCCTGGTATCGGCTGCTGCCGTTCTGCTGATGAGCCGCGAATACATGGCCCGCCGGGGGCTGTTGCGGTTTGAATACCCGTTGCTGATTGCCCTGTCGGTTGTTGGCATGATGATGATGGTGAGCGCCGGTGATCTGATGTCTCTGTACATGGGGCTCGAACTGCAGTCGCTGGCGCTGTACGTGGTTGCCGCGTTGCGTCGGGACAGTGTGAAATCGACCGAGGCGGGGTTGAAATACTTCGTTCTGGGTGCGCTCAGCTCGGGGTTGCTGCTGTATGGGGCGTCGCTGGTCTATGGCTTTGCGGGCACCACGCTGTTTTCGGGCATCATCCAGACCACCCATCATGGCGAAGTGTCCCTGGGGCTGTTGTTTGGCCTGATCTTCCTGATCTCCGGCCTTGCCTTCAAGGTCAGCGCGGTTCCGTTTCACATGTGGACACCGGATGTGTACGAAGGCTCGCCCACACCGGTCACCGCCTTTTTTGCCACCGCGCCCAAGATGGCGGCAATGGGTCTGTTCGCGCGCGTGCTGCATGACGCCTTTGGTGCCGCTGTCGCCGATTGGCAGCAGGTGATTGCCCTGTTGTCGGTGTTGTCGATGTTCCTGGGGGCCGTCGCTGCGATCGGGCAGCGGGATATCAAGCGGCTGATGGCCTATTCATCGATCGCCCATATGGGGTTCGCAATGATGGGGCTGGCGGCGGGCACGGCGTTTGGCGTGCAGGCGATGCTGATTTACATGGCGATCTATGTGACGATGAACGTCGGCACATTTGCCTTTGTCCTGATGATGGAAAAGGACGGTCAGCCGGTCACGGACATTGCGTCGCTCAACCTTTACGCCAGGCGCGAGCCCGGCAAGGCGCTGGCGATGCTGGTGCTGCTGTTCTCGCTAGCGGGTGTGCCGCCAATGCTGGGCTTTTTCGGCAAATTCTATGTGCTGCGCGCGGCCTATGAGGGCGGTTTGGCCTGGCTTGCGGTTGCGGGTGTTGTCGCCTCGGTAATTGGTGCGTTCTACTATCTGCGCATCGTCTTTTACATGTATTTCGGCGAAGAGGGCGAAGAGCTGGACAAGAATCGCTCGCCGGTTCTTTGGGGGTTTCTGATGGCGTCGGCGGCGGTCATGTTGGTGGGCATTGTCAACATGTTTGGTGTCGAAGGTGCTGCGGTGGCGGCGGCGGTCACGCTTGTCAACTGACTGGCCGGACGGTTATGGCAAACGGGTGCTGGCCGAGGTGGACAGCACCCTGAACGAAGCGGCGCGCATTGCACCGACGCTATCCGGTCCCGAATGGATACTGGCGCATCGCCAGACGGCGGCGCGGGGTCGTCGCGGGCGCAGATGGACCAACACATCGGGTAACCTGGCGGCGACGCTGGTCATGTTTCCCAAAGACCCTGCCGCAACTGCCGCGCTTCGGTCCTTTGTCACGGCGCTGGCATTGTTTGACGCTTGTGTCGCGGTCAGCGGGCGCAGCGATGGCTTTGCTCTGAAGTGGCCGAATGACGTATTGCTCAATGGGGGCAAGCTGGCGGGTATCCTGCTGGAGAGCGCCGGGCAGGCGGGTTCCATGATTCATCTCTCCATCGGGGTCGGCGTCAATCTGATCGACGCCCCGGCAGGCGATGCGGTCGAGGCCGGTGCTGTGCGCCCGGTGTCGCTGTTGTCAGAAACCGGGGCGCAGGTCGACCCCGAGACCTTTCTGACCCATCTGGCGGCTGCTTATGCCCGATACGAAACCCAATTCACCACTTACGGGTTTGCACCGATCCGGGCGGCCTGGCTGGCGCGGGCGGCGCGCCTGGGCGAAGTGATCACTGCACGCACCGTAACAACCGAGACCACCGGCACCTTCGAGACGGTGGACGGGCAGGGCAGCCTGGTCCTAAACACCGCTCGTGGCCGCGTGGGTATTGCCGCAGCGGACGTATTTTTCTGAAAGGAACGCAGATGCTTCTGGCTATCGATTGCGGCAATACAAACACCGTTTTCTCGATCTGGGATGGCACTTCCTTTCTGTGCACCCTGCGCACGTCGACGCATCATGCGCGCACTGCGGATGCCTATTTCACCTGGTACGCGACCCTTGTGAAGCACTATGGAATTGATGCCGACATCACCGATGTGATCATCAGTTCGACGGTCCCGCGCGTGGTTTTCAACCTGAGGGTGTTTGCGGATCGGTTCTTTGGCTGTCGACCGATGGTCGTGGGCAAGCCCGAATGCCTGCTGCCCCACCCGCCACGGGTGGACGAAGGCACCCAGGTCGGTCCAGACCGGCTGGTCAACACCGCAGCTGGTTTCGATCGCCATGGCGGGGACCTGATCGTTGTCGATTTCGGGACTGCGACGACTTTTGATGTTGTGGCTGCGGATGGGGCCTATATAGGCGGGGTGATTGCTCCGGGGGTTAACTTGAGCCTTGAGGCGCTGCATATGGCGGCGGCGGCTTTGCCCCATGTCGATATCAGCAATCCGCAACAGGTAATCGGCACCAACACTGTAGCCTGTATCCAGTCCGGTGTGTTCTGGGGATATGTCGGTTTGGTGCGCGAGATTTGCACAAGGATTAAGGGCGAGCGCGACCGCCCAATGAAGATTGTCGCGACCGGTGGGCTGGCACCGTTGTTCCAGCAAAGTGCGGATCTGTTCGACGTTATGGAAGAAGACCTGACGATGCATGGGCTGACCGTGATTCACGAATACAACAAGGAAAACTCATAACACAATGAGCAGCGAACGATTGATCTACCTGCCCCTCGGCGGGGCGGGCGAAATTGGCATGAATGCCTATCTCTATGGCTATGGCAAACCCGATGCCGAGCGTTTCATTCTGGTCGACCTGGGGGTGACCTTTCCGGATATGGACGGCACGCCGGGCGTTGACCTGATCCTGCCCGATATGACCTGGCTAAAGGAACGCGCCGACCGGCTGGATGCCATATTCATTACCCACGCACATGAGGATCACGTCGGTGCCGTGGCGCATTTTTATCGCGATCTGGGTGCGCCGGTCTATGCGCGGGCCTTCACCGCCAATATTGCACGGCGCAAACTGACCGAGCATGGCCACCCGGAAACGGCGGTCAGAACGGTTTCGGCCTGGCCAGAGCAGATCAATGCGGGTCCTTTCAAGGTCGGCTTTCTGCCGATCTCGCATTCGATCCCTGAAAGCGCCGGACTGGTCATCGACAGCCCGCAAGGGCGGGTCATCCACAGCGGTGATTTCAAACTGGACCCGACCCCGATTGTCGGTGAGGCCTTTGATCCCGAGCTTTGGGCCGAGGTCAGCAAAGGCGGCGTGCGGGCGCTGATCTGTGACTCGACCAACGTGTTCTCGCCTGATCCGGGACGTTCGGAACTCAGTGTCGGACCAGCGATCGAAGAACTTGTTTCAGAGGCACGCGGCATGGTGGTGGCGACGACATTCGCCAGCAACGTGGCGCGGGTCAAGACCCTGGCCGAGGCCGGACATCGGGCCGGTCGCTCTATTGTGCTGTTGGGCCGGGCGATGCGCCGGATGGTCGAGGCGGCGCAGGAAACCGGGGTCTTGTCGGGGTTTCCTACTGTCATCAGCCCCGAGGCGGCCCAGGATGTGCCGCGCGAAAACCTGATGCTGCTGGTCACTGGCAGCCAGGGGGAACGCCGGGCCGCCAGTGCGCAGCTGGCGCGCGGCAAGTACAACGGGTTGGAAATGAAAGAGGGGGACATGTTCCTGTTCTCATCCAAGACCATCCCGGGAAATGAACGCGGTGTGATCCGGATTATCAACGCCTTCAGCGAAAAGGGTGTCGATGTAGTTGATGACAGCGCGGGGCGTTATCACGTTTCGGGTCACGCCAACCGTCCCGATATCGAGCGGCTGCATGACATTGTCCGCCCACAGATGGTGATCCCGATGCATGGCGAGCACCGGCACCTGCGCGAACATGCCAAGCTGGCCATCGCGCGAGGGTATCAGTCGTCTGTTGCGGTCAACGGCATGATGATGGACCTGTCGGGCAATGCGCCCACCGTGGCGGAATTTATCGAGACCGGTCGCACCTATCTGGATGGATCGGTCAAGATCGGTGCCATGGACGGTGTGGTACGTGACCGGATCCGCATGGCATTGAACGGCCACGTTACAGTGACTGTGATCCTGGACGAGGATGACGACTTGTTGGGCGACCCCTGGTGCGAGAGCATGGGCCTGCCGGAAACCGGTAATTCGAACGC
Organism: Sedimentitalea nanhaiensis DSM 24252; assembly: GCF_000473225.1. GTDB lineage: Bacteria > Pseudomonadota > Alphaproteobacteria > Rhodobacterales > Rhodobacteraceae > Sedimentitalea > Sedimentitalea nanhaiensis. The sequence goes on along the minus strand of NZ_KI421509.1, from coordinate 1,318,004 downwards.
GTCTCTGGTCGAGGTCCTGGAAGAGGATCTGGGTCAGTTCATTGGACGGGCCACGGCCAAGACCATGAAAGATGACGACAAGCTGGAAGAGGCCCTGCGTCGCCTCGTGCGCCAGTCTGCTCAGACCGAGATTGGCAAGAAGCCCGAAGTCACGGTGGTGATCAGCCGGATGAGGTAGCCGCAATACAGTCCTAACGAAAAAGACCGCATCCGATTGGGTGCGGTCTTTTGAATTGTTTCAGAGGCCGTGGCCGCCCTAGCTGGCGCTGCGTTCCTGAAAACTCAGCGCGATGAAGCTGGGCAGGTGATCGCCCATCCCGATGACCTTGTTGCCGCTTGCGGCGTTGCGCTGCTGCGCGCGACTTCGCTCCGAAGAATCGTGTTCGGGTGCCGATTTGGGTTCAGGTGCAGACACCGGACCAGCCTCAGATACGGCCTCTGTAATGATGGATTCGGGCAGGGGGGTATTGCTGCTTTTGGAACTGCGGCTCCGGCTGCGCGGCGCAGGTTTCCTGACTTCTTCGGCGGTCCCGTCCACGGGGGGGGTGGCCGATTGCAACGGGTTGCCCAGGCGGGGGATTTCATTTTGCACCAGCCGCTCGATATCGGCCAGATTCTTCTCGTCGCGGGGTACACAGATCATCATGGCCTTGCCATCGCGACCGGCACGGCCGGTACGACCGATTCGGTGTACATAGTCCTCGGCATGGCCGGGCACGTCAAAGTTGAACACATGGCTGACGCTGGGTACATCCAGTCCTCGTGCCGCGACGTCCGACGCCACCAGGAAGCGCAGGCTTCCATCGCGGAACCCGTCCAGCGTACGTGTTCGCTGGCTCTGGTCCAGATCGCCGTGAATGGGTGCTGCATCGTAGCCGTATTTTTTCAGGCTCTTGGCGACGATATCCACATCCGTCTTGCGGTTGCAGAAGATGATCGCGTTGGTGCATTTCTCGCCTTCGGCATCGATCAGCGCGCGCAAGACCTTGCGTTTCTCGCTGGCTTCCCGGTCCTTGCGGCTGCCTTTGAACATGACCACGCATTGCGCGATGTTCTCGCCGGTGGTGGCTTGGCGCGCAACTTCGACCCGGGTTGGTGCCGACAGGAACGTGTTGGTGATACGCTCGATTTCGGGTGCCATGGTGGCTGAGAAGAACAGCGTTTGCCGGGTGAACGGTGTCAGGCTGAAAATGCGTTCGATATCGGGGATGAACCCCATGTCCAGCATCCGGTCGGCCTCGTCCACCACCATGATCTGCACGCCGGTCAACAGCAGCTTGCCGCGTTCAAAATGGTCCAGCAACCGGCCCGGCGTTGCAATCAGCACGTCGACGCCCTTGTCGATCAACTTGTCCTGCTCGCCAAAGCTGACGCCGCCAATGAGCAGCGCCTTGGTCAGTTTGACATGCTTTGCGTATGTGTCGAAATTCTCGGCCACCTGTGCAGCCAGCTCTCGCGTCGGGCACAGCACCAGGCTGCGCGGCATGCGCGCACGCGCACGGCCACGGGCCAGCATGGTGATCATCGGCAGGGTAAAGCTGGCGGTCTTGCCGGTTCCGGTCTGGGCGATGCCCAAGACATCCTTGCCCTCTAGAGCGGGGGGGATGGCGCCTTCTTGAATCGGGGTGGGTGATTCGTAGCCGGCCTCTTCGATGGCCTTAAGCACCTTGGGGTTCAGGTTCAGTTCAGAAAATTTTGTCATGTGTGTCCGTGTTTTGCGGACACTGTTTTGGCCCGCCGTCTGATCAGAGCCGGACCCCACTGGTCCTGCGCTTGTGCGCATCCTGGCTCGTGGCGCTGGACTAGCACGGGGTCGCGCGGCGGTCAAACAATGCTGTGAAATCGTGGATTTATTATGCGGTTGTCGCCGGATTGCCACCGCTCGGGTCAAATTGCGGAAACTGTTTCCGGCATTTTGTGGCCAGATCCAGGTCATGCAAGCGCAACAGGCCCTCGGTGCGCAGCCGGTTGCGATGATCCGGGGTGTCGGCACACAGCTCGTCATAGATCCGGCGCAGACCGGCTTCGCCCTGTTCGCGTTCGATGTTGCTAAGCAGGTCATGCAGGCTGAGCCCACCGGTTTCAGGGCTGCGGTTCGGGGCAAGCCCGGCGCGGTAGGATCCGTGCTCCAGGCGATAGCGATAGGCGCCGATCCAGTGCGCCCACCCCCGTGTGTGGCAATGGCACAGCTCGACTTGCGACAGATCCTGTTCGCCGGGGTTCATGCGTTCGCCCTGAAGCACCTTGTGGATCCTCATGGTGATGCCGGACAATCCGGTGCGCACGAACAGCTTGCCAGCGGTATGGCTGAGAAACCCGCCTTTCACGAAAGCTCCGAATTCAGGATAGAGGCGCCGTACGATGGTGTCGCGGTCCGGCCCGGCGGGGATAAACCCCTTGAAGGCCGCACCGGTGCCATCCAGTGCTTCGATCGGGCGAACGCGCGCACAATGGCAGCCAGGCGGCAGCGCCGACAGCAGAGTGCCCAGCGGGGCTTGCGGCCATAGAAACTCGTCTACATCGATATGGGCCAGCCAATCGACTTCGGGTGGGCGGTGATAGCCATGGGTGGCGTTCAGGCATTGACGGACCTGGTGCTTTTTGGGCCTCTGCTTGCCCATTTTTTCCCAATGCGCGGCATCGCAGGTAAAGACCCGCACCTTGGGGTGTGCCTTAAGAAAGCCAAATGTCGTCGGGTCGGGCGTGTCCAGGTAGAGATATAGCCGATGCGCGCCCAACTCTATGTGATGGGCGGCAAAACCCAGCACTTGATCGATGGGGGCCTTGACGGTTGCGACGATGCCCCAGCGTGCGGTCGGCCCCTCGGACCTGGTGGATACAGGTAAAGGTGTCAAAGCGGCGGGCACGCGCGTCAGACCATCATTTCCTTGGTCGCGGTCAGGCGCACGTCCGGATAGTCGCGTTCGATCCGGTCGATGTCCCATTGCAGCCGGGTGAGGTACACGATGTCGCCGTCGTGGTCATGTGCGATATGCTGTTTGTTGGCATCCACGAATTTGTCCACCGCCGTCTTGTCGCCGTTGACCCAGCGCGCACTTTTGAATTGGCTGGCCTCGAACCGCACCGGCAGGCCGTATTCCAGTTCGATCCGGCTGGCCAGGACTTCGAATTGCAGCGCGCCGACGACGCCGACGATAAACCCGGACCCGATTGAGGGTTTGAACACCTTGGCGGCACCTTCTTCGGCGAATTGCATCAGCGCCTTTTCCAGATGTTTGGATTTCAGCGGATCGCCTGCGCGCACGCCCTGCAACAATTCGGGCGCAAAGCTGGGTATGCCAGTCACGCGCAGGGCTTCGCCTTCGGTCAGGGTGTCGCCAATGCGCAGTTGCCCATGGTTGGGGATGCCGATGATGTCACCGGCCCAGGCCTCTTCCGCCAACTCGCGGTCGCTGGCCAAAAATAGCACCGGATTGGTGATTGCCATGGGTTTCCTGGAGCGCACATGGGTCAGCTTCATCCCACGTTTGAAGTGACCGCTGGCCATGCGCACAAAGGCGACCCGGTCGCGGTGTTTCGGATCCATGTTGGCCTGAACCTTGAACACAAACCCCGACACCTTGGTTTCTTCGGGGGAAATCTGTCGGGGCGTGGCTTTTTGAATCTGCGGTTCGGGGCCATAGGTGCCGATGCCATCCATCAGTTCCTTGACGCCAAAGCTGTTGATGGCCGAACCGAACCAGATCGGGGTCATGTGCCCTTCCAGAACCGCCTGCGGGTTCAGGGAGGGCAACAATGCACGGGCCATTTCCAATTCTTCCCGGAGCTGATCCAGCAGGTTGGCGGGCACATGTTCAACCAGTTTCGGGTCGTCCAGCCCGTTGATCTTGATGCTTTCGGCCACCTTGTTGCGGTCGGCACGGTCCATCAGCTCCAGCCGGTCCCGCAGGATGTCGTAACAGCCGACAAAGTCTCTGCCCTGGCCGATGGGCCAGCTGGCCGGGGTGACGTCGATGGCCAGGTTTTCCTGGATCTCGTCGATGATCTCAAACACGTCCCGGCTTTCGCGGTCCATCTTGTTACAGAACGTCAGGATCGGCAGGTCGCGCAACCGGCAGACCTCAAACAGCTTTTGGGTCTGGCTTTCCACGCCCTTGGCCCCGTCGATGACCATCACGGCGGCGTCGACAGCGGTCAGGGTGCGATAAGTGTCTTCGGAAAAATCGCTGTGACCCGGGGTGTCCACCAGGTTGAAGCGGAAGGCGCCATAATCAAAGGACATGGCCGAGGCCGAGACCGAGATGCCACGGTCCTTTTCCATCTGCATAAAGTCGGACCGCGTGCGCCGCGCTTCGCCTTTGGCGCGCACCTGGCCCGCCATCTGGATTGCGCCACCGTATAGCAGAAATTTTTCAGTGAGCGTCGTCTTGCCTGCATCCGGATGCGAGATGATCGCAAAGGTGCGGCGGCGCGCGATTTCGGGCGGCAGTTCGGGGCGGTTTGTGGCGGTGTCCAACATGTCCGGGCGTATAGGTAAGGTTTCACCCAAGCGCAAGAAAATCGGAGATGGGGCTGCGCTTCCTCGGTGCTCTTCGACGGGCATCGCGGCGGTTTCATCGATGGCTCGGCCATGTTGCTGGCGCATGACTGGCATTTTGCGGGTGGGATGGCCTTTTGAACCCATTGCAGTTAAGAGGGCGGCTTGCTGCGCGAACAGCTTGAAACCAACAGGAACGCCTTCATGCCCCGAGCCATTCTGGCGGCTTTCGCCAATCGTCTTGTTATGCCCGATCTCAGATGGATGCCGGACGACGGGCTGACCCCTTCACGATTGCGCATTGAACTGCTGTCCGGGCTGACCGTTGCACTTGCCCTTGTACCCGAAGCGGTGGCGTTTGCCTTTGTTGCCGGCGTTCACCCGCTGGTCGGTCTGTATGCGGCGTTTCTGGTGGGCTTGATCACCGCGCTGTTTGGCGGACGACCGGGTATGATCTCGGGCGCGACCGGAGCCCTGGCCGTGGTCATGGTGGCGCTGGTGGCGCAGCATGGCGTCGAATACCTGTTCGCTACCGTGGTTCTGATGGGGATACTGCAAATGTTCGCCGGAATCATGCAGTGGGGCAAGTTCATCCGTCTTGTCCCGCACCCGGTGATGCTGGGTTTCGTAAACGGGCTGGCCATCGTGATTTTCCTGGCGCAGATGGGACAGTTCAAGGTGCCCGGCAGCATGCAGAATACCGGTCACGGCATGTCCGGTGGCGAATGGCTGAGTGGCACGCCGCTGTACATGATGTTGGGTCTGGTGGGGCTGACCATGGCGATCATCTGGGTGATGCCGCGAGTCACTCGGATCATTCCTGCACCGCTGGCTGGAATTGGCATTGTGGCGGGGCTGGTGATCGCAATGGGGCTTGACGTACCACGTGTCGGTGATCTTGCGTCGATCCAGGGGGGGCTGCCCGCCTTTCATATTCCGATGGTGCCACTGACATGGGAAACGTTTGAAATCATCCTGCCCTATTCGGTCATCCTGGCCGCTATTGGTCTGATCGAAAGCCTGCTGACCCTCAACCTGGTGGGTGAAATTACCGGCAAACGCGGTGGCGCGAGCCAGGAATGTATTGCGCAGGGAATCGCAAATACAGTGACCGGATTTTTCGGTGGCATGGGCGGTTGCGCGATGATCGGGCAGTCGATGATCAACGTCAAATCCGGCGGCCGGACTCGCGTGGCCGGAATTGCGGCGGCGGTGTTCCTGCTGATATTCATCCTGTTCGCGGCCCCGGTGATCGAGCTGATTCCGCTGGCGGCATTGGTTGGCGTGATGTTCATGGTTGTCATCGGCACCTTCGCCTGGAACAGCCTGACCATCCTGCGCAAGGTGCCGCTGACCGACGCTTTTGTGATCCTTTTGGTTACCGTGGTCACGGTGATGGAGGATCTGGCCGTGGCCGTTGTGGTCGGGGTGATCGTTTCGGCGCTGGCCTATGCGTGGAGCAACGCCCGCCGCATCAGCGCCCATACCCGCGAGTCGGCGACCGACAAGGGGGCCAAGGTTTATGAAATTCGCGGTCCGCTGTTCTTTGGTTCGTCAGACGGGTTTGCGGAACTGTTCGATATCGATGGCGACCCGGATACGGTGATCGTGGACTTTGCCGAAAGCCGGGTGGTGGATCAATCCGCGTTGCAGGCCATCGAGGCGATCGCGCAGAAATATGAAACGGCCGGAAAGCGGATCAAGCTGCGCCATCTCAGCCGCGATTGCCACAGCCTGCTCAAGAAGGCGGGCCACCTGATGGTGGACAGCGACGACGACCCCGATTACGCGTTGGCGGTGGATTATTCGGTTCGTACCGGCATCCTCGGTGGGCACTAGGCGGGGGCATCAGAGTGGGTCGCCTTGGCGACACGGTCTAGTCATCCGGGCGGGCCAGTTCGAAAACCTCGGTCACCCGCGCATAGTCGCGGTATCCCAATCGGGCCAGAGGTTGGAATGTGGTGACATCGAACCGTCCATCGCGCAGGCAATCGTCGCGCATGTGGATGCCGGTCACTTCGCCCAACACCAGGCGGTTGGCTGCACCGGGCAGCGTGACGATTTGTGTCAACTTGCATTCCAGTGACGCCGGTGCCCCCTGAACGCGGCCACAATCGATGGTTTCGCATTCTATCGCCGCGATCCCGGCGGCTGTGAATTCATCCTGATCCTTGTCGAGCGCCGCCGAACTGGCGTTCATCGTGTCGCGGGCGGCGTATTCCACGATGTTGACGCAGAAAACGCCGGTTTCCGCGATGTTTGCAACGCTGTCCTTGGTGCCGTCCCGATCTGGTTTCTCGCCGGTTGAGGCAAACATGACCTGAGGTGGAACATAGGCCACGGCGTTAAAGAACGAATAAGGCGCCAGGTTGTTGGTGCCATCCGCCGCACGGCTTGAAATCCAACCAATGGGGCGCGGTGTAACGATCGCATTGAAGGGGTTATGGGGCAGGCCGTGGCCATCCTCGGGGCGGTAGAACATCGATCTCTCCAGTTGTTTGCCCCAGACCTAGCGGCGTGCTAGGGCGAATTCCACCACATACCGCTGGATGGACCTGCCACGTGCTAGAACTGAAACCCGAAAAACCGGACGATTGGTGGGAGGTCGAAGCGCTGTTTGACCTGTGTTTCGCTCCGGGGCGAGAGGCGCTGTCATCGTACCGGCTGCGTGAGGGGATCGCGCCGGTGCCGGGTCTGTCGCTGGTGGCACGCGACGAGTCGGGCATTCTGGCGGGGGCAATCCGGTTCTGGCCGGTTCGGGTGGGCGGTGCCGCGACACTGTTGTTGGGGCCGGTCGCCGTACACCCGACGCACCAGGGCGAAGGGCTGGGCGGCGTTCTGATCCGGGACGCTCTGGATGCAGCGCGCGCGGAAGGGTGGCAGCGGGTCATGCTGGTGGGCGATGCACCCTATTATGTCCGCTTTGGTTTCACACCGCTGAATGACATCCAGATGCCGCCACCGACCAACCCCGACCGGGTGCTGGGACAGGCACTGAACGATGGGGCCTGGGATGGCGTCACAGGTGAGGTGACCCGGTGGTGGCAGGACGAGCATTGAAAAGCCGGAGCTGAATGCCGATCTAGGGCGTATCCTGGGAGGGGTCGAATGGACGATATCGTGATCGTGCAACCAGTGGATACAGATGCCGAGCTGGACAGGCTGGCCAGGCAGTACCGCGCCGCCGGTGGTGTCGGAGTGCAGTTGCTGAATGCGTTGGGCGGCAAGGCCGAAGGGTTGATCGACCGCCTGCCAGTGGCTGTACGAACCCGATTGACCGATGCCACGGAACAGGCGCTGGCGCTTGCGATGCGGGCCGCGCAGACTTCGCGCACGGCGGTTCCGGATCAAAAAGAGTGGGTGAACACGGCGGTGACGACGGCGATGGGTGCAGCTGGCGGGTTTGGCGGCGCTCCAACGGCGCTGGTCGAGTTGCCAGTGACCACCGCAATGCTGTTGCGCTCGATTCAAGGCGTGGCTGCGGAACACGGGTTTGACCCGGCGGCGGAGAATGTACAGTTCGACTGTATTCGCGTCTTTGCAGCCGCCGGACCTCTGGCGCAGGATGACGGCGCGGACCTGGGCTTTGTGTCCTTGCGGCTGACCCTGACCGGCGGCGCGATGCAAAAGCTGATTGCGACCGTTGCCCCCCGATTTGCCGCGGTTCTTGGACAGAAACTGGCGGCGCAAACCGTACCGGTCCTGGGGGCCGTCGCCGGTGCCACCGCGAACTATGTCTTTACCAGTTACTATCAGCAGATCGCCCATGTGCATTTTGGACTGCGGCGACTGGCTACCGACGGAAATCTGTCTGAAGCCGAGGTGCTGGCCAGGTTCACCGCCCATACAAAATCTCTGGCTTCCTGAGGTTCTATGGTCTGACGGACGGTTGAACCACAAAATATGGGGCGGTCTCCAAGTTTTTTGATGGAATTCTGCGAATCGCACGGTAAACTTGGCCAAGGGGTAATCAGGTTCGGGCGTATGTAATGTTCATCAAGCAATTGCCGATTTCGATACGCGGATCGCACAAGAGCGATGTTCGCAGCCAGTTTTCGGCGTTGTGTTATCGTATCGTGCGCAACAAGCCACAAATCCTGTTGATAACATCGCGTAAGACTGGGCGCTGGATTGTTCCCAAGGGCTGGCCGGTGGATGGTCTGACGCCCGCTCAAAGTGCATTGCGGGAAGCTTGGGAAGAGGCGGGGGTCATCGGCAAACAGCATGATCGCTGCCTTGGGTTGTATTCCTATAAGAAAAGCAGTTGTTCCTTGGGCGGGGTGCCATGCGTGGCGATGGTGTTCCCGGTTCTGGTAAAATCTCTGTCCCGCGACTTTCCCGAGAAAAATCAGCGACGACGCAAGTGGTGCGCCCCCAAAAAAGCGGCTGCAAAGGTTTGCGAGCCTGAGCTTGCCCGGATTTTGCGCGATTTCGACCCCAGAATACTACATTAACTCAAACGGCTACCTTGAACTTGGCAGGGCCGCAGATATCTGTTCTTATGCCCATCCAAAGGGACGACAGATGATCCAGTATGCGTTGAAATGTGTTGACGGCCACGGCTTTGAGAGTTGGTTTCAGTCTGCGGATGCCTTTGATAAACTGTCGGCGGCGGGAATGGTGTCCTGTGCCGTGTGTGGCAGGACGGAGGTGGAAAAAGCGATCATGACCCCTCGGGTCGGCGCGTCCCGCGATTCGCAGATCAAGGAACCCGGGCCGCTGAGTCACCCCGCAAGCCCCGCGGAACAAGCGCTGGCTGAGCTGCGCCGCAAGATCGAGACCGAATCCGATTATGTTGGGGTCAATTTCGCGGCAGAAGCGCGCGCAATGCACGAGGGCGATGCGCCCACCCGATCGATCTATGGCGAAGCCCGGCTGGATGAGGCCCGCAAGTTGCTGAAAGATGGCGTTCCGGTGGCCCCGTTGCCCTTCATGCCGAACCGCAAGACCAACTAGCATCAGCACCAGCGTCGCCAAACCGCAGGACACCGTGTTCGCGCGGTGTTGGTCGACTGGGTCGCTGCCCAGAGTTCTGTTTTCTTGCCCGAGAGGTCTTTCGGCCCTAGGGTGAAACCGGTGCGCCTGGCAAAGCCTGTTTCAGGCACGGCCAGTCAGGCAGAACCGCGCATTGTCTGTGCGTTGGCGTCTGAATCCAGGGAGAGAGATATGAAGAGAATTCTGAGTGTCGTGTTCGCGGGGCTTGTTGCGGCATCAGCCCATGGTGCAACCCAGGAAGCCGAGATCAAGGCGGTGGAAACCTATTGCAAGGCAGACGTCGAGCGCCTTTGCAAAGGCGTCAAATTTGGTGGCGGCGCGTTGAAAAGCTGCCTGAAGACAAACGAAAAGGAACTTTCGGTTGGCTGTGCCGAGGCGTTGAAGTCTCTGAAAGAAGGCTAGCATCGCCGCGACCGCTGCTGCTGTCGGCGATCGTGGTCGTCGAATTCGCGCGCGGATGCGTGACCTGTCCACTTGCCCTCGGGACCCCCCTCGCATATGAGGCGGGCAAACGATAGCCCAGGCGCGTGGAAAGGCCCGGAACATGCCCGTTCTCGTGATGAAATTCGGCGGCACATCAGTTGCCAATCCCGACCGCATTCGCCGTGCGGCCAAACGCGTTGGCGTCGAGGTGGCCAACGGGTACGACGTGATCGTCATTGTGTCTGCAATGTCAGGCAAGACCAACGAACTGGTCGGTTGGGTCAATGAAACATCACCTATGTTCGATGCCCGCGAGTATGACGCGGTGGTGTCTTCGGGCGAAAATGTAACCGCCGGGTTGATGGCGCTGACCTTGCAGGAAATGGAAGTGCCTGCGCGCAGCTGGCAGGGCTGGCAGGTGCCGGTCAAGACCACCGACGCCCATGCCAGCGCCCGGATCGAGGAAATTCCGACCGATAACATCATGGCCAAATTTGGCGAGGGCATGCGCGTGGCTGTCGTTGCTGGGTTCCAGGGGATCGGGCCGGATGGTCGGATCACCACATTGGGACGCGGCGGGTCCGACACCACTGCGGTGGCCTTTGCCGCCGCATTTGATGCGGATCGCTGCGATATCTACACTGACGTGGATGGGGTCTATACCACTGACCCACGGATCACCGATAAGGCGCGCAAGCTGGACCGGATCGCATTTGAGGAAATGCTGGAACTGGCGAGCCTTGGCGCCAAGGTGCTGCAGACTCGTTCGGTCGAGTTGGCGATGCGTTACAAGGTCAAACTGCGCGTGCTGAGCAGTTTCGAGGAACAGTCCGACAGCGCAGGAACGCTGGTATGCGACGAGGAGGATATTATGGAATCCAATGTAGTGGCTGGCGTGGCCCATTCCCGCGACGAAGCCAAGATGACCCTGCTGTCGGTTGCCGACCGTCCGGGCATCGCGGCAACGATTTTCACCGCCCTCTCGGATGCCGGGGTGAACGTTGACATGATCGTGCAGAACATCAGCGAGGAAGGCCGCACCGACATGACCTTTTCCTGTCCCATCGATCAGGTGGCGCGGGCCGAAAAGGCGATGGATGATGCCAAGGGAAAAGGCATCCTGAACTTTGGAGAACTGGTCGCGGACAAGGACGTCGCCAAAGTTTCGGTCGTTGGGATCGGCATGCGCAGCCACACCGGCGTGGCCGCCAAGATGTTTCAGGTCCTCTCGGCCGAGGGGATCAATATCAAGGTGATTACAACTTCTGAAATAAAGATTTCGGTGCTGATCGACCGGAAATACATGGAACTTGCAGTGCAGGCCCTGCATGATGCGTTTGAACTGGACAAGGTTGCCTGAGCGCATTCCGCTGAGGGGCCTGGCCGAAGGGAACTGAAGCGGGCTTATGTCGGAACGTACAGAATCGGAAAGCCGCAAACTGCTTGGACGTTTGCGTGATGCCATGGCCAGCGATTTGGCGGGGCAGGCGCGTCTGGATAAGATCACCCATCTGATCGCCGACAGCATGTTGACCGAGGTCTGCTCGGTTTACCTGTTCCGCGACTCCGAAACGCTGGAACTTTGTGCGACAGAAGGGCTGGATCCAGCCGCCGTTCATCAGACCCGCATGCGCATGGGCGAGGGCCTGGTGGGGCGGGTGGCCCGGACAGGAAAAGCGGTCAATACGCCCAACGCGCCTGCGGAAAAGGGTTTTCGCTACATGCCCGAGACCGGGGAAGAACGGTTTTCATCCTTCCTCGGCATCCCGATTCAGCGGCTGGGCGAAAAGCTGGGTGTACTGGTGGTTCAGTCGCGCGATGCGCGCTCTTATACAGCAGACGAGCTCTACGCACTGGAAGTGGTCGCCATGGTTATCGCCGAGATGACCGAACTGGGCGCATTTGTCGGTGAGGGGGCCGCCTTGTCGGCGCGGCATCAGCAGCCGGTGCTGTTTCGCGGGACCACCGCTCAGGAGGGCGCTGCCGAGGGGCATGTCTGGTTGCACGAACCGCGCGTGGTGGTCTCGAATCCGATTGCCGATGATCCGCACCGCGAACTGGAACGGCTGCACGAGGCGATCGAGGAATTGCGCGTTGGCGTGGATCGGATGCTGGAAATGTCGCGTCATGGCGACAAGGAACAGTTGCAGGTTCTCGAGGCTTACCGGATGTTTGCCAATTCCAAGGGCTGGTTGCGGCGGATGGAGGAGGACATCAGCCGCGGGCTGAGTGCTGAAGCGGCAGTGGAAAAAGAACAGTCCCAGGCACGGGCTCGGCTGGCGCAGGTCAACGATTCCTATCTGCGCGAGCGGTTGAGCGATCTTGACGACCTGTCCAACCGGCTGTTGCGCATTCTGACCGGCCAAGGCAGCGAGACCGGAGCCGAAATGCCAGCAGACCCAATCCTTGTCGCGCGCAACATCGGCCCGGCGGAATTGTTGGAATACGGCCGCGGTCTGCGCGGGATCGTGCTGGAAGAGGGATCGGTTGGCAGCCATGCGGCCATCGTCGCCCGGGCCTTGGCGATTCCACTGGTTGTGCATGCGGGCGGGGTCATTACCGAGGCCCTGAACGGTGACCACATCATGGTCGACGGTGACCAGGCGACCGTCCATCTGCGCCCCGACGATACCATCGTTACCGCGTTTCGTGACAAGATCGCGATGCAGGCGCAGGCACAGGAACGGTATGCCTCGATCCGTGACAAGCCGGCCAAGACGCTGTGTGGCGCAACCATCGGTCTGACGATGAATGCCGGGCTGATGGCGGATCTGCCGTCGCTCGAAGGCTCGGGGGCCGAGGGTGTCGGGCTGTTTCGCACCGAGTTGCAGTTTCTGATCCGCAATCAGATGCCAAAGCGTACCGAGCTGGCCGAGTTATATGCGCGGGTGCTGGATTCGGCGCATGGCAAGCGCGTGGTTTTTCGCACCCTGGACATCGGGTCGGACAAGGTTTTGCCTTACATGAAACCCAATGACGAGCCGAACCCGGCCCTGGGCTGGCGGGCTATTCGGGTGGGGTTGGACAAGCCGGGTGTGATGCGGATGCAGTTGCAGGCCTTGATCCGTGCGGCGAACGGTCGGCCGCTGACGATAATGTTCCCGTTTATTGCCCAGGCAGAAGAATACTATGCGGCCCGGGCGGAGGTGGACAAGACCATCGCGCGCGAACAGCGTTTGGGTCACAGCCTGCCAGAAACGCTGGAAGTCGGTGCAATGCTGGAAACTCCTTCGTTGGCCTTTGCCACAGAGCGGTTCTTTCAGGATGTCGAATTCCTGTCCATCGGCGGCAACGATCTGAAACAGTTCTTCTTTGCCGCCGATCGCGAAAACGAGCGGGTGCGCCGACGCTATGACACGCTGAACGTCAGTTTTCTGAGCCTGATCGAAAAGATTGTCGAGCGGTGCGAGCGCACCGAAACGCCGCTGTCTTTCTGCGGTGAAGATGCCGGTCGCCCCATCGAGGCACTGTGTCTGGCCGCCATCGGCATCCGGACGTTGTCGATGCGCCCGGCCTCGATTGGCCCGGTCAAAAGCCTGCTGCGCCGTTGCAACCTTATGGATGTGCGCAGGGTCATTGCGGATGCGCGCCATCGCGGTGACCAATCCGTTCGTCCGGCGGTTATGGAACTGCTCCGCAATCAGGGGTGAAACGCGCGTGCCTTGATGCTCCCCCGATCAGAGCCTTGTCCCCGCAAAGTCCGCGGTCCGCTAGCTAGATGCTCAGGTGCAGCCGAAATCCGGGCGCATAGGCCAATCGGACATGGGTCACCGGGGTCGTGGGTCCAAAGGTGCGGCGCTCCAGCATCATGACCGGTGTGCCTGCTGGGCATTCCAGATGCGTCGACATTTCAGCGTCTGCGGCCACCGCGCTGTAGTCGAACGTGCCATGATCAAACGGTGCATTCAGCACCAGCCATTCATTCGGGCTGATTTCCTCAAGGTTTGCATCGGCAAAGCCCGGGACCGCAGCCAGGTAGACCCACCGATGTTCCAGGGCATAGGTGCGCCCATCGGCCAGATGGAGGGTGCGCACCTCTTGTGCGGGTACGTCCTGTGGCACCCCGAGAGAGGCGCACACCTGTGGTGGCATCGGTCCTGTCCGCCGGGTCAGAAGCCCATGGGAATAGGTCTGACCGCGCGCTTCGATTTCGTGCCGGATGATAGGTATCGCAAGCTGTGCCTGACGTAACGGGGCCACCGCCACCCTTGTGCCAGCGCGGCGTCGGCGTTCCAGCCACCCGGCCTGGGCCAGTGCGCGCAGCGCGCGGTTGACCGTGGCCCGCGCGCATCCAAGTTCCCGGGCCAGATCGGCCTCGTTGGGGATTTGCGCGCCGGGGGGCCATTCGCGGCTGTGGATCCGGCGCAGTGCCTCATCCTGCACGTTTTGCCAGGACGTTGACATCAGATCGCCGAAGCCAGGCGACGCATGGTGCGGCGATAATCGGCCAGGATCGCGTCGCGGCGGATGTGTCGGCCATCCTTCACGACATGCCGGCCGGCGGCCCAGACATCGCACACCAGCTTGTCGCCAGCGGTAAAGATCCAGGTGTCCAGAACCGTGTCGTCGCTGCGGCCCACCAAATCGACGGCATTGCCGTCCAGGGCCAGCAGGTCGGCGCGGTACCCCGGGGCGATTTGCCCGCTCTTTCGTCCGGTGGCCTGCGCCCCTCCGGCCAAGGCGGCGTCATACAGGCGTCGTGCTGTCGATCCCCCCGTTTCCGCCAGAACGGCCCGTGCGTGGTCACGCAGCCGCTGAGTATATTCCAGCTGACGCAGTTCTTCGCTCAGTGAAATGCGGATGTTGCTGTCTGACCCGATGGCCAGGTTTCCCTTGGCCGACAGCCAGCGCGCGCCGTCAAAGATGCCATCCCCCAGCGATGCCTCGGTGATCGGGCACAAACCCGCCACCGCCCCTGTCGCAGCCAGATCGGTGGTCTCGTCCGGCTGCATTTGGGTGCAATGGATCAGGCACCACCGTTTGTCGGGTGGAAGATTGTCCAGTAGCCACCGCACCGGTCGCGCGCCGTAAGCGGCCTGAATTTCATCTACTTCGGGAACCTGTTCGGCAAGATGCATATGCAGCGGGCCGGTAACGGCGGCGCTGATCTGTTCCAGCGCCTGGGGCGTGACGGCACGCAGCGAATGCGGCGCAGACCCCAGAACGGCATCGCGGGGCAGGTGGGCCAGGGCGGATCTGGCACCTTCCAACAGCATCATGAACCGGTCCGGTTCGTTGCCAAAGCGGATTTGCCCCGGCGCGAGTTCACGGCCATCGACCCCGCCCTGCTGATACAGCACAGGCAGCAGGGTCAGGCCGATGCCGGTCTGCGCGGCGGCGGCGCAGATCTGCTGGCTCATCTCGGCCAGATCCGCATAGGGTTCGCCACCGGGTTGGTGATGCAGATAGTGAAACTCGCCCACGGCCGCATAACCGGCTTCCAGCATTTCCATCTGCACCAGTGCCGTGATGGCCCCAACGTCTTCGGGCGTCAGGTGGTCCAGAAAGCGGTACATCATCTGTCGCCAGGTCCAGAATGTGTCCTGTGCGCCGGTCCCTCGGCGTTCGGTCAAACCGGCCATGGCGCGCTGAAAGGCGTGTGAATGGACATTGGCCGGAGCGGGCAGCAGGATGTCTACCTGGGTTTCGGCCGCAGCGGCATCCAGCCCCGTGATGACCCCATCCTCTGATATGGAAACGGTAACATCCTGAACCCAGCCAGAAGGCAATAGGGCGGATTTGGCGTGCAGGATCGGCATGACAGACCTCTTGACGACTCAATTATGTGCATACATAAGCGAATTAACACTGAAATAAAAAGGGTCAAAATGAATGGCGCAGCAAGTTTTGACAGGGGCGCGGATTGCGACAATGGCAACGGCTGGCGGCTATGGCCTCGTCGATGCAGGGGTGATCGCGTTGGATGGCGGGACAATTGCGCATGTGGGCGCGGAGTTGCCCGAAGCCTACCGAGGCTGGCCACAGCAGGATCTTGAAGGGCGGTTGGTCACGCCGGGGTTGATCGATTGCCACACCCATCTGGTCTTTGGCGGCAACCGGGCGCAGGAATTCGAAATGCGCCTGAACGGGGCCAGCTATGAAGAGGTGGCACGCGCCGGGGGCGGTATCGTCTCGACCGTCAAGGCGACCCGTGCCGCCAGCCAACAGGACCTGATCGCGGATGCACTGCCACGTCTCGACGCGTTGATTGCCGAAGGGGTGTCGACGATCGAGATCAAGTCCGGTTATGGCCTGGATCGGGACACCGAATTGCGGATGCTGCGCGCCGCGCGGGCGTTGGAGCAACAGCGACCGGTGCGGGTGTCCACCAGTTTCCTGGGGGCCCATGCGGTTCCAGTCGAATATGATGGTCGAGCGGACACTTACCTGGAAGAAATCTGCATTCCCACTCTGCGCGCGGCCCATGCCGAAGGATTGGTGGATGCGGTTGACGGGTTTTGCGAAGGGATCGCGTTTTTGCCGGATCAGATCGCGCGGGTGTTTGATGTCGCCCGGGATCTCGGTTTGCCGCTCAAGCTGCATGCAGAGCAACTGTCAAACCTTGGGGGGGCCAAGATGGCGGCGCACTATGGGGCGCTGTCTGCGGATCACATCGAATATCTCGACGAAGACGGTATTGTCGCAATGGCGGGGGCGGGGACTGTCGGGGTCATCCTGCCCGGTGCGTACTATACCCTGCGCGAAACCCAACAGCCCCCGATTGCGGCCCTGCGCAAGCACGGCGTGCCGATGGCGCTGGCCACCGATTGCAATCCTGGATCGTCGCCGCTGACCTCGTTGTTGTTGACGATGAACATGGCCTGCACCCTGTTTCGCATGACCCCGCAAGAAGCGTTGGCGGGCGTTACCTGCAACGCGGCCCGCGCACTTGGGTTGACCGATTGCGGGCAGGTGGCGGTCGGACAGCGCGCCGATCTCGCGGTCTGGGATGTTCAGCACCCTGCCGAACTGGCCTATCGCATCGGGTTCAACCCGCTTTATACCCGCATTTTCGGAGGTGGATCGTGACCAATTTGACACTGATGCCGGGCGCGGTCAGTCTGGATGATCTGGCGCGGATCTATTGGTCCGATGCTGTCGTTCATCTGGACCCGGCGTGCCGCCCTGCCATTGAGCTGGCACAATCGCGCATCGCCAAGGCGGTCGCGGGCACCGACGCGGTTTATGGGGTGAACACCGGGTTCGGCAAGCTGGCCAGCGTCAAGATCGCCTCCGAGGACACGGCCACCCTGCAACGCAACCTGATCCTGTCGCACTGCTGTGGGGTTGGGCCGGCGATTTCGCGGCGCCACGCACGGCTGGTGATGGCACTGAAGCTGCTGAGTCTGGGGCGCGGCGCGTCGGGCGTGCGGCTTGAAGTGGTCGACCTGCTGCAGGCGATGCTGCAAAAAGGGGTCACTCCGGTCATTCCGGCGCAGGGTTCGGTCGGCGCCTCGGGCGATCTGGCACCGCTGGCGCATATGACCGCCGTGATGATGGGCCAGGGCGAGGCAGAGTTCGACGGGCAGATCATGGCCGGGGACAAAGCACTGGCCGCCGCCGGTCTGACCCCGATTGAATTGGGCCCGAAAGAGGGTCTGGCGCTGATCAACGGCACCCAGTTTTCCACCGCCTTTGCGCTGGCCGGGCTGTTGGATGCCTGGCGGGCGACCCATGCGGCGCTGGTGATTTCGGCCCTGTCGACCGATGCGATCATGGGCTCGACCGCCCCATTGCAGCCGGAAATCCATGAATTGCGTGGCCATCGCGGCCAGATCGACGCGGGCCAGACCATGCGTGCGCTGCTGGACGGGTCGGACATCCGCAATAGCCATGTGGTGGACGACGCCCGGGTTCAGGACCCGTATTGCATTCGGTGTCAGCCCCAGGTGACCGGGGCGGCAATGGATGTTCTGCGCATGGCGGCGCGAACCCTTGAAATCGAAGCCAACGCGGCCACGGACAACCCGCTGGTCCTGATCGGGGCCGACATGATCGTATCGGGCGGCAATTTCCATGCCGAACCGGTCGGCTTTGCCGCCGACATGATTGCGCTGGCCGTCGCCGAGATTGGCGCCATAGCGCAGCGCCGGGTGGCGCTGATTGTCGATCCGGTACTCAGTTTCAACCTGCCGCCGTTTCTGACGCCCGATCCGGGGCTGAACAGCGGCTATATGATCGCCGAAGTCACCACCGCCGCGTTGATGAGCGAAAACAAGCATTTGGCCAATCCCTGCGTGACCGACAGCACGCCGACCTCGGCAAACCAGGAGGATCACGTCAGCATGGCTGCCCACGGTGCGCGCCGTCTGGGTCAGATGATCGAGAACCTCAACCGCATTCTGGGAGTCGAACTGCTGTGCGCCGCACAGGGCATCGATTTCCGCGCGCCGCTGACCACCAGCGAGCGGTTGCAGCGTGTCGTCGTGCGCCTGCGCCAGGAGGTGGCAACGCTGGGCGAGGATCGCTACCTGGCGCCCGATCTGGAGCGCGCGGCGGTTCTGGTGGCCAGCGGCGAGATTGCCCAGATCACAGGTGTGCCGATGCCGGAGTTGGGCGCATGACCCCGGTCGAGGTGTGTCAGGGCGACAGCCCCATCGTTCTGGGTATGCCCCATACCGGAACTCATGTGCCCGCCGAAATTGCCGCCGATCTGAACGGTCGCGGTCAGGGGTTGGATGATACGGACTGGCATATCCACCGCCTGTACGACGGGCTGTTGCCCGGGGCGACAACGGTGCGCGCGACCTTTCACCGCTACGTTGTGGACGCCAATCGTGATCCGTCGGGCGTGTCGTTGTATCCGGGGCAGAACACAACCGGGTTGGTACCGCTCACCGATTTCGACGGTCAGGACATCTGGACCACCGCGCCTGACACCGCCGCAACCGAGGCGCGCAGAAGTGCCTTCCATGCGCCGTATCATTCGGCCTTGCTGGCTGAATTGAAGCGCGTGCGCGATCTGCACGGGGTGGCGATCCTGTATGATTGCCACTCGATCCGATCACGGATTCCGTTCCTGTTCGACGGTACGTTGCCCGATTTCAACATCGGCACCAATCTGGGCGCGACCTGTGACCCGCAGATCGAGCGCGCGGTTCAGCAGATCTGTTCCGACGCCGAGGGGTACAGCAGCACAACCAACGGTCGGTTCAAGGGCGGCTGGACCACGCGCCGGTATGGGCGACCCGAAACGGGCGTCCACGCGATTCAGATGGAACTGGCCCAATCCACCTATCTGACGGACGAGGCAGCGCCCTGGAGCTATGACGCCATCAAGGCCGCACGCCTGCGTCCGCATTTAGGCAATATCTTGAACACCTTGGCTGAACTGGCCCTGACACTTGGAGGAAAATCATGAGCGATCCGCGCAAGAACACCCGCGACGTCTTTCCCGCCACCGGCAGCGAAATCACCGCCAAGAGCTGGCTGACCGAGGCGCCGATGCGGATGCTGATGAACAATCTGCATCCGGACGTGGCAGAAAATCCGCACGAGTTGGTGGTGTATGGCGGCATCGGGCGCGCGGCGCGCACCTGGCAGGACTTCGATACCATCGTCGCCAGCCTCAAGGACCTGAACGAGGATCAGACCCTGTTGGTGCAGTCCGGCAAGCCGGTTGGTGTGTTTCAGACCCACAAGGATGCGCCGCGTGTGCTGATCGCCAACAGCAACCTGGTGCCGCATTGGGCGACCTGGGATCACTTTAACGAACTGGATAAGAAGGGTCTGGCGATGTACGGCCAGATGACCGCCGGATCGTGGATTTACATTGGATCGCAAGGGATTGTGCAGGGCACATATGAAACCTTTGTCGAAGCCGGTCGGCAGCATTACGGCGGCGATCTGACCGGCAAGTGGATCCTGACAGGCGGTCTGGGCGGCATGGGCGGAGCCCAGCCGCTGGCTGCGGTGATGGCCGGGGCGTGCTGTTTGGCGGTCGAGTGTAACCCGGACAGCATCGATTTCCGGTTGCGCACGAAATACGTCGATGAAAAGGCTGAAACTCTGGATGAGGCGCTGGAGATGATCGAGCGCTGGACCAAAGCGGGCGAGGCAAAGTCGGTTGGCTTGCTGGGCAATGCCGCGGATGTGTTTCCCGAACTGGTAAAGCGCGGTGTGCGCCCCGATATTGTCACCGACCAGACCAGTGCCCACGACCCGATCAACGGATATCTGCCGCAGGGCTGGACCATGGCCCAATGGCGCGAGAAACGCGAAAGTGACCCCAAAGCAGTGGAAAAAGCGGCCCGCGCCAGCATGAAAACACATGTCGCCGCAATGGTCGATTTCTGGAATGCTGGCGTGCCGACGCTGGATTATGGCAACAATATCAGACAGGTGGCTCTGGAAGAGGGGCTGGAGAACGCCTTTGCCTTTCCCGGTTTTGTCCCCGCCTATATCCGGCCGTTGTTCTGTCGCGGCGTTGGACCGTTTCGCTGGGCCGCGCTGTCGGGAGACCCCGAGGATATCTATAAGACCGACGCCAAGGTGAAAGAGTTGATCGACGATCCGCATCTGCACAACTGGCTGGACATGGCGCGCGACCGGATCGCGTTTCAGGGTCTGCCGGCGCGGATCTGCTGGGTCGGGCTGGGCGTGCGGGACAAACTTGGGCTGGCGTTCAACGAGATGGTGCGCACGGGCGAATTGTCGGCCCCCATCGTGATCGGGCGCGATCATCTGGATTCGGGATCGGTGGCGTCGCCGAACCGCGAGACCGAGGCGATGAAGGATGGCAGCGACGCGGTGAGCGACTGGCCGCTGCTGAATGCGCTGCTCAATACCGCGTCCGGCGCGACCTGGGTGTCGCTGCATCACGGCGGCGGAGTCGGCATGGGGTTCAGCCAGCATTCGGGCATGGTGATCTGTTGTGACGGGACCGAGGACGCGGACCGGCGCATTGCCCGCGTGCTGTGGAACGACCCGGCGACGGGGGTCATGCGCCACGCCGATGCGGGGTATGAGATCGCCAGGGACTGCGCCCGCGAACAGGGGCTGAACCTGCCCGGTATCCTGTAACCGGGCGGCGTCAACCGGGGTTGCCGAAAGGTTAATGCAGAACGCCGTGGCGGGCCGCTCGGGACGGGGTCCGCAGCGGTTTGGTCTTGGTTCGCCGGTTTCCTGGTTGCGAGGCTGTCATTCGCCTGTGGACAGAAACGTGCCTTTTCAAACCGACACACCCGGCGCGTTTTCAACGCTTGGATTCGATTTTCCGGGCTCTCGCGCGGGCTTCTTCAAACCCACCCTCACAACCGCGTTTGTAATACGCGAGAATTTCAGATTTGCTGCGATATCCGCCGCGCAGTCTTTCGCCGAACAGGGCGACATTCGCGCAACTGGTTGCGTTCCCCATCTCGCAGGATTGTTCAAAAGTTCGACGGCGCGGCGATCATCCCGAGGGCGAGCCATCCCTTTCGCATAGATATCGCCCAAGCCGTTGCAACCGCCCGAGTTTCCCAACTGGCAGGCGCGTCTGTAAGCCTGCTCCGCCAGCGGCCCATTCGTTTTGACACCACGCCCGAACTCGTACTTCAAGCCAAGGTTGTGGCATGCGACCGGTTCGTCGAGATCGCATCCAAGTTTTTCGAATTCGAAGGAAGAAACGGGATCTGCTTTGGAAACGAGACCCTCGCCATGCAAATAGCCAGCCTTCGTGCAACTGTCGGCATTGCCGAGGCTACAGCCTCGGGTCAGGCGTCCAAGCGACATGTCGTAGTCGGAAAGCTGCGGATCGGGAATCCGGGTGCGTATCAAAGCGGCCTGATAACATCCATTCCCAAGGCCAAGTTAGCAGGATTTATCGAGCAGCGTGCCGGCGCGCTGCGGGTCCGGTCGCCGGTCTTGCCCAGATCCAGGGAAAGTCCCAAACGCCAACACCCGTCCGCAGAGTCCAGTGCAAAGGCGCGTTCCAATATCTCGACGGCGAGGGGGAGGTCTTTGGGAAACATTTCACCTTCATAATACAGCATTGCATAGCCATAGCAGCTTGCGGCGCTGCCCCTGGCGCAGTCGCCGCTTAGTATTGCCTCGGCTGTTTCATAGTCCGGCGGAATGAGTTTGCCATCGGCATAAACGCTTGCGTGAAACAGGCAGGCTGCGTCCATGCCCCAGCGCATGCCCGCGCGTAGAGATCCGCAACCAGATAGGGGTCGAGAGAATCAGGAAGGTGTTCGGACAGGTACGCAGCGACGCCGAGGCAAGCCGAGCCGACACCGGCATCACAAGCCGGGCCTAACAGGCCCATCGACAAGTCCAGATCACGCGGCAGGTCACGCCCGGACATCAGTTCGCCGCCGACGATCGTGCACGCCAGTTGCTCGCCTTGCAGACACTCAGTGAAATTCTGGGTATGCTCCATGCTTGTGCCGATCTTGCGCCAAACACCCTCGGTATCGAGCCGAGGCACAAGATCGGTGACCCACACGGAGCCCGCAACGGGATCGCAGGCATGGGGGAACGCAGAGGTTGTTGTTCGTCCGATGCCAAAGCAAGCATGAATGAGACGAAAGTGAGAATGTTAAACAGAAACATCGACGAACTCGTACCAGGAAACAGATAGTGTTAGCCTGGAATGGAAATGCCGTCAGCTCAAACATCCAGCTCTTCGACAAACCGCGCATTCTCCTGAATATACTGGAATCGCATTTCCGGCTTTTTCCCCATCAGCCGTTCCACCAGGTCGCCGGTCTCGCCGGGCTCGTCTTCGTCTATGGTGACGCGGATCAGCTTGCGCGACGCGGGGTCCATGGTGGTTTCTTTCAGATCCTTGGCGTCCATTTCCCCCAGACCCTTGAAACGCGAGACGTCGATCTTGCCCTTGCCGCCCAGACCCTTTTCCAGCAGCGCGTCTTTTTCCACCTCGTCGGTGCAATAGACCCGTTTGGCCCCCTGGGTAAGGCGGAACAGCGGCGGGCAGGCCAGGTACAGATGGCCGGTGTCGATCATCGGGCGCATCTGGGTAAAGAAAAACGTCATCAGCAGGGCGGCGATATGGGCCCCGTCGACATCGGCGTCGGTCATGATGATGATCTTGTCATAGCGCAGGTCGTCGACGTTGAACTTGGACCCCAGCCCGACGCCAAGGGCCTGGGTCAGGTCGGAAATCTCGGCGTTGCTGCCCAGTTTGGAACTGGCCGCGCCCAGCACGTTCAGGATCTTGCCGCGCAGAGGCAGCAGGGCCTGGGTCTTGCGGTTGCGGGCCATCTTGGCGGACCCGCCGGCGCTGTCGCCTTCGACGATGAACAGTTCGGTGCCTTCGCGGGTGTTGCTTGAGCAGTCGGTCAGCTTGCCGGGCAGGCGCAGTTTCTTGGTGGCGGATTTGCGCGCGGTTTCCTTTTCCTGACGGCGGCGCAGGCGTTCTTCGGAGCGCAGCACGAGGAAATCGAGGATCGCGCCGGCGGATTTGGTATCGGCCGCCAGCCAGTTGTCGAAATGGTCGCGCACGGCGTTTTCCACCAGCCGTTGCGCCTCGACCGTGGCCAGGCGGTCCTTGGTCTGGCCGACGAATTCCGGTTCGCGGATAAAGCAGGAAACCAGCGCGCAGCCCCCCGTCGTCAGGTCGTCGCGGGTGATCTGGCTGGCCTTGCGGTTGCTGATCAGTTCGCCATAGGCCTTGACGCCCTTGAGGATGGCGGCCCAGAACCCGGCCTCGTGGGTGCCGCCCTCGGGGGTGGGGACGGTGTTACAGTAGGACTGGATGAAGCCGTCGCGCGAGGGGGTCCAGTTGATCGCCCATTCGACCTTGCCCGGGGTGTTGAATTTTTCGCGGAAATCGACGGTGCCGGCAAAGGGGCGGTCGGCATAGGTACTGGCGCTGCCCAGGGTTTCGGTCAGATAGTCCGACAATCCGCCGGGAAAGTGGAACGTGGCCTCGGTCGGGGTTTCGCCGTCGTCAATGGCGGATTTCCAGCGGATTTCGACTCCGGAAAACAGGTAGGCCTTGGAGCGGATCGAATTGAACAGGCGGGCGGGTTTGAATTTGTGATGGCCGAAGATCTCGGCATCGGCATGGAAGGTGACGGTGGTGCCGCGCCGGTTGGGGGCGGCCCCGATCATTTTGACCGGACCCTGTGGGATGCCACGGGAAAACCGTTGTTCGTAGAGTTCCCTGTTGCGGGCGACCTGCACCACCATGGAATCGCTGAGGGCATTGACCACCGAGGCCCCGACCCCGTGCAGACCGCCGGAGGTTTCATAGGCCTTGCCGGAAAACTTGCCGCCCGCGTGCAGGGTGCAAAGGATGACTTCGAGTGCGGATTTGTCGGGGAATTTCGGGTGCGGATCGACCGGGATGCCACGGCCGTTGTCGCGGATGGTGACTGCGAAATCTTCGTGCAGTTCGACCTCGATCCGGTTGGCGTGCCCGGCGACGGCCTCGTCCATCGAGTTGTCCAGCACCTCGGCCACCAGATGGTGCAGGGCGCGTTCGTCGGTGCCGCCGATATACATGCCCGGGCGTTTGCGCACCGGTTCCAGCCCTTCGAGCACTTCGATCGAGGAGGCGTCATAGTCCGTGATGGCCGCTTGGGTCAGAAGATCGTTCATACCGCTGCTCTGTTGTTGTTTTGTCCCATTATGGCAGTGTGGCGGGGAATGGGGAAGGGCGAAGCTGTTGCGAATGGGCAGACGGGTGGCCATGCGGGCCCCATCGGGATGGCGCACAGCCCGCGGCCGCATTCGATCGAGGGGCATATGGTGCTGAACAGGAATGTGCGGTGGATCGGCGACGCGGCGCGGGCGGATGCCATCCGACCGACTGGGGCATCGCCAGGGCGTCAGGGAATCGCCAGTCCGGTGCCATTTTCCTGCCGCGATCGGGTGCCTAGTCTGGTGAAAATCCTTGCTAAAGGCTGCTCCATGACCCTTGCCGCACCCGTTTCGGAGTTATTTGCCGATGATCACACCGTCGCGGTCCTGATCGATGGCGAGAACATTGCCGTCAGTCACGCCGAGATTATCCTGAAACGGGCCAGGCAGCAGGGCGCGCTGCGCATCCGGCGGGTATACGGCAATGCGGCGCTGTTGTCGGGGTGGGATGCCGAGCCGGGCGTGGATCTGATCCACACCCATTGCGGCAAGAATTCGGCGGATATGAAGCTGGCGATAGACGCGGTGGATCTGGCGGCGCGGGGGCTGGCGCAGCGATTCGTGATCGTCAGTTCGGATGGGGATTTTACCCATCTGGCACGGTATCTGCGCGAACGCGGTTACCGGGTGACGGGAATGGGCGGGGTGCAGACCCCGGAGTCGTTTCAGCGGGCCTGCGGATGGTTTGTGCCGCTTGAGAAGCAGCAGGATGAGATGGAACCCAAGCCCGCAGTCATACCATTGCCGTTGCGTCAAACAGAACTGTCCTCCGTTCTGGTCGGCTTGCCACTTCACATGGCGGTTGCGGAAATCCTGCGTCGGGAGCGCGGCAGATCCTGGACCGAGATAGCTACGCTCAACGGGATGGTGCGTCGTCACATGGACATGCAGATCACGAGCTATCCCGAAAAGACATGGAACGGGTTCCTGACGAAACACGGTAACCTTTTCCAGTGTGACAGTTCAGGCAAGACGAAACGGGTTCGGCTGCGCCAGACGGCTTAGGACCGCTCCAGCCAATCCCGGATCGCCTGTGCCACGGCCTGTGGATCCTGGTGGATCAGCCAGTGGTTCAGCCCCGGCAGGTCGATGCGAGTCAGGTCGGGGACAAAATCCTCAAGCCCTTGGGTTGCCTCGGGCAGCAGGGCGGTGTCCTGATCGCCCCAGATCAGCAGATGCGGACAGCGCACCGTCAGGCGGTCCACCGGCAGCGCGGGCAGGTCGGTCAGCGGCTGGCCCGGTGCGGCGATGCGCAGGGGCGATGCGCGATACCAGTGGATCATGGTTTTCAGGCGGCCGGGACGTGCCCATTCGGTCAGGTAATCCTGTTTCTTGGCCTCGGTCAGCCAGCCGCTGTCCATCTTGGCCATGAACAGCGTTTTCATCCGGTCGAAATCATTGGCGGCCAGCGCGTCATGGCTGTCGTCGCGGCGCAGGTAATTGATGTACTGGCTGGCCTCCGATTGCGCCCCGCCAGCAGCCATGGCGCGTTGAAACGGCACCGGATGCACCCCGTTGGCGATGATCAGGCGGCTGACCAGATCGGGTTTGAACATCGCCAGCCCGTACGCCACCGCCGCGCCCCAGTCATGGCCCATTACCATGAGCGGTGCGCCGATCTGGTCGATCAGCGCCACCATGTCCCCGACCAGTTTGGACGTGGTATAGTTTTCCACCCCGTCGGGTGCCCAGCTTTGACCATAGCCGCGTTGATCCGGGGCAATGCAGTGGAACCGGTCGGCAAGGTGCGGCGCGAGATCGCCCCAGGCCCCGCCATATTCGGGAAAGCCATGTAGCATCAACAACGGCGGCAGGTCGGGATTGCCCCAACGGCGGATAAAGAACGGGGCGCCGTTCAGGGTCAGGGTTTGGCTCTGCATCGGTGCGTCATTCGCCCGTTGGCAGCGTTTCGAAGGTCAGCCCCTGTGCGGTGCGCGGGGCAAAGCCGCGCCAATAGGTATGATCCTCGGCCGGATTGCCCGCGTCATCGGTTGCCAGAACGCCGTCCGCGGCACGCGGGATAAGGTCGAGATAGTCGGCGCGGTCCTGCTGACCCTTGAGGTGCAGGTCGAGAAAGGCGGTGGCGAAATGCTGGGCGATGTTGTTCATGCGGTTGGTGTCCCAGACCGCGTCGGCATAATGGTCGAACGGTGCGAAATCCAGCGTTTCGACCATGGCCCAGCTTTCTTCGGGGGCGGGCATCGGAGCGGCGGCATTGTGATTGGCGGATTCAAACGTCAGCAGGTGGCGTGTGGTGTTGGACGCGCCTTCAAAGATCTGGCGGATCGCCGGATAGACCGACACATCGTCGGCACCGCCGGCCATCAGCAACAGCGGTTTCTGGATGCCGGACAGGCCCGAGGCATCCCAGAATCCGGCGTTCATGCCCCAGGGACCGATTGCGATCACCGCCTTGACGCGGTCGTCCACCAGCGCCGCGTGGGTCTCGGACCCGGCCAGGTGGCGGGCCAGCAGCCCGTTCGGCGTACCCCATTCATATTCGGTGGCCGCCTGGGTGACGCCGGCCCCGGCAAATATCAGCGCCCCGTAGCCGCCCATGGAATAACCGATGACGGCAGTGTTGTCCGCGTCGACGATGTCGCCCAGCGGACCGTCCAGCGCGGCCATCTGGTCGATCGCGAATTTCTGGTCGATGGGGCGGTTCAGCAGCGTCGAGCCAAAGGCCGCCTGATCGGAATAGGTGCTGTCGGCATGGTCGATGGACACGGCGACATAGCCCTTGGAGGCGAGGTTCTCGCCCAGATGACTCATCAGAAAGCGGTTGCCGGGATAGCCGTGGCTGATCACCACCAGCGGATAGGCCGTGCCGCTGGCCGGGGCGGCATCGCGCGCCGCCCGACCTTGCAGTGCGACCTCGGTTTTGCCATCGCGCAGCACGGCGGTATAGGTTCCGCCGGGCTGGGTACCGGTGGCGGCGGGATACCAGACCTCGACCGTGAGGGGGCGGTCATACAGCGGTTCGGCATCGGCCGTGGTGTTGACGATGTCGATCTGGTCCGGGTTCACAAAAGTCAGGGTCTGCACGCCGATGGGAAGATCGCCATAGGGGGCCAGGGCCGGAGCGTCGGGGCGGATGCGATCGATGCGGTTCTCGGCCTGAGCCATGGCGGCGGTGAGGCTGGCGGCCAGGCCAAGGGCGATCAGGATGGGGCGCATGGGCGGTTTCCTTCTGGAGTTCAATTTCTGCGACCGGCGTGCAATGGCCGGGACGGGAACCGGAGCCTTAACAGTGACAGTTTTTTGACACGGATCAAGGCTACAAATTCCGCAAGAGGCTAGACTGGAGATAATCATAAAACATGAAAAAGGAAACGTGCCTATGACAGTCCCGCCTGTTGCCAAACCGGTTGCCGCACAACCGACGCCGGTTTCGGCCCAACCGGAACAACCGGCCCAGCCTGCACAACCGCGCACGCAGCCCAGCGGCGAACAGGTGCGTCGTGCCTTTGAGAGCGGGCGGTACCCGTATTCCCGCAAGCTGAGCCGCCGCAGATACGAGGCGGACAAGGCGCTGTTGCAGGCCGAACTGCTGAAGGTGCAGTTGTGGGGTCAGGAGACCGGGCAGAAATTCGTGCTGCTGTTCGAAGGCCGGGACGCGGCCGGCAAGGGCGGTACGATCAAGCGGTTCACCGAGCACCTGAACCCGCGGGCCGCGCGGGTCGTGGCGCTGAACAAGCCGACCGAGGAAGAGCGCGGCCAGTGGTATTTTCAACGCTATATGACGCATCTGCCGACGGCGGGGGAAATGGTGTTTCTCGACCGGTCATGGTACAACCGTGCCGGTGTCGAGCGGGTGATGGGGTTCTGCAATCCGGGCGATTACCTTGAGTTCATGCGCCAGACGCCCGAGTTGGAGCGCATGCTGGTGCGGGCGGGCATCCGTTTGTACAAATACTGGTTCTCGGTCACGCAGCTCGAGCAGAAACGCCGCTTTGACAGCCGTGAGACCGACCCGTTGAAGCGCTGGAAGCTGAGTCCGATCGACAAGGCGAGCCTGACCAAATGGGACGATTACACCGAGGCCAAGGAGGCGATGTTCTTTTACACCGACACCGCCGATGCGCCCTGGACGGTGATCAAGTCCAACGACAAGAAACGCGCGCGGCTCAATTGCATGCGGCATTTTCTGGCGTCGCTGGACTATCCGGGCAAGGATCACGCGATTGTCGATGCGCCCGATCCGCTGATCGTGGGGCAGGCGCATCATGTGATCCACCGCTCCGATCATATTCTTGGCACCGCGCTGCACCCGGACAGCAGGGTGAAATAGGCGCTGTTGCCGCCCCATCGGTCCCGATCAGGAACGGGGATCGATGGGGGCCGGTGACGTTGGCCCCTGTTCCGGCGGACCGCGCGCGCAGGCGGTCGGATATCCGGATATATAGGCACCGCAGACGGCTTTTGCCGGAGTGCTCAGGCGGGGTGCCGCCGGGCGTCCCTTGGGGGCTGGGCGATGCGTTGCAGAGGCGGATGCGCCACCGCCCGCGGCAGGCTCAGCGCCCCAGGCTGCTGAATGTGCCGCGAATGTCGGGGCCGATGCCCAACCAGCCCTGAATCGTTGCGGCGACGTGGGTGGTCACGCGTTCTTTCTGTGACGGTCCGAATTGCAGGGCGTCTATGCCCTGTTCGCGCACCACGGCTGGCAGGTCGGCCTGGATATAGGTGGGTGGCGTCAGCGCGGCACCGGTACGGGAGTCGGTGATCTGAGCCGTGAAGGCGATGTTGTAAACCGCCTCGGGCGCGCGGGCCATGGTGATCGGCGTTACGCCGTGGAACTGTTGCAGGGTAATCGCCAGGGCGACCGGCTTGCCGCCGCGCATCCCGGCGGTGGCGGTGCGGGCGGCGTCGCGAATGATGGTCTGAACCTGTGCGCGGCGATCGCCTGCGGGGTCGCCATGCCAGACGATGTCGGCATTGGGGGCAAACGTATCCTCGTCGGAAACGGTCAGGGTATCGGGCACCGACACCTGCACGCTGCTGACGCGCCAGTTGGCGGTGGTCGCGGCATCCAGCGGTTCGCCATAATCCGTGGCCCATTCGCCACCGCAGGCAGACAGCAACAGCATGGCCGGAGCGATGCAGGCGAACCTGCGTACCCGGTGCAGAACGCGTGCGACCCCCGGGCCAAGGCGGCGCGAATTGCCGTGCTGCGTTGCCGCGGTGGTGGGGTGGGTCATCAGGTTTCTCCGTATCTTACTGTTACCAAACACGATCTGGTCGGCCATGACGGGCATCCGGTTGGCCCGGGATGCATGGCCGCCTCTTGATAGATCGCAAACCGATCTCTTGATAGGCAAAAATGATTAACGAAAACCTGTTTGCGCCCATTGTTGTGCGGTTGCGGCACATGCTGTGTTTTCACGCGATCCGGGTGTGCCGTTCTCAGAGATTCCGAGCGGCCTGCAGAACCTCGTCAACATGGCCCGGCACCTTGACCTTGCGCCAGATCCGCGCGATGCGCCCCCGGGCATCGATCA
The DNA here is from genome assembly GCF_000473225.1 of Sedimentitalea nanhaiensis DSM 24252. GTDB lineage: Bacteria > Pseudomonadota > Alphaproteobacteria > Rhodobacterales > Rhodobacteraceae > Sedimentitalea > Sedimentitalea nanhaiensis. The sequence continues at coordinate 1,288,001 of NZ_KI421509.1, read as the reverse complement.
GATAGGTACTGCGTTCGATCCCCATGAAGGTCTTGCCGTACATCTTCTTTTCCACCCAGACGCCATAGTCTTCGCACGCGGCCCCGTTCTCGTCCGACAGCAATGCGGTGGTCAGCCCGTGTTTGCGGGCGAATTTCTCGTGGCTGGCAACGCTGTCCCTGGAAATCCCCAGCACCTGCGCGCCAGCTTCGGCAAAGGCCTGCAGATGTTCGGAAAATCCAATGGATTCCCTGGTGCAGCCCGGCGTATCATCGCGGGGATAGAAGAACAGCACAACGGCCTGCCCGCGCAGATCGGACAGGCTGACTAGTGTGCCGCCATCGCGCGGCAGGGTGAATTCGGGGGCGATGTCGCCAACGTCGAGCATGTCGTCTCCATTCGATTGATATCGGGTTACGGTCAGCATAGGTCGGAACCGGAAAACTTAAAGGCATTTGGGCCAGGACTCATGGCAGACAAACCCGAAATCCCATCCCCGCAGGATACTGCCGCCGCAGTGGTGCGCCGTCCCAGATCGCGTTGGTGGCGCGCGGGGGGCTGGTCGCTGATTCTCGTATCGGTATTTTCGCTGATGCTGGGCGGTCTGGCGCTGTGGGGTATCGGACAGACGCTGACCCTGCCCGAATGGTTGCGTGACCGCATCGAAACGCGGATCGAGCGCAATCTGGGGGGCATGCAGATCACCTTTGGCGATGTCGAGATGGTGGTCAACCGGGGCTGGCGGCCGCGCGTGCGGCTGCGCGACGTGGCGTTGACCGATGCCCGGGGGCTGCCGGTCGTTCAGTTGTCGGACGCCGAGGCCAGCCTGGCCATGCGGCCTTTGTTGCGCGGGCAATTGCAGGCCAAGAGCATTTCGCTGACCGGGGCCTTTGCGACCCTGCGGCGGGATGCGCAGGGCACGCTGTCGCTGGCGTTGGGCAACAATGCCGCCACCGTGAACCAGGCCGCCAATCTGCCGCGGTTGATCGAAAAGGGTGATCGGCTGTTCCTGCTGCCTGCCTTGGCGGCTCTGGTTTCGGTCGAGATGGATGCGCTGACCCTGCGCTATGAGGACGGGTTGAAAAACCGGGTCTGGACGCTGGATGGCGGGCGGGTGCAGCTGGACCGGGCCGGGGATGAGCTGCGGCTGGCTGCCGGATTCGCCCTGCTGACGGGAACCGATCAGGTCAGCACGATCGAAATGAACTATGCCAGTCGCATCGGGGCGAACAGTGCCGATTTTGGCATCCTGGTTCAGGATATCGAGGCTGCGGATATCGCGGCGCAGGCCGTCGCGCTGGCCTGGATGGATGTGCTGCGTGCGCCGATATCGGGCGCGTTGCGGGGCAGTGTGGATGCCGAGGGCGCGCTTGGCCCGTTGTCGGCGACCCTGCAGATCGGGGCCGGGGTGCTGCAACCCACGGACGCGACCCGTCCGATCCCGTTTGAGGGCGCGCGCAGCTATTTCACCTATCGACCCGCCGAACAGATGATTCAGTTCGACGAGGTCTATGTCGCAAGCAGCTGGGGCACCGGTCTGGCCGAGGGGCGGGCCTATCTGGGGTTGGGCGCGCGGGGATTGGATGCGTTGATCGGTCAGTTCAATCTGAGCGACATGACGATCAATCCCGACGGGCTGTATGAAACCCCGTTGCAGGTGCCGGGGGCCACGGCGGATTTTCGTCTGGAACTGGCCCCGTTCCGCATGACGCTGGGCCAGTTGCATGTCACGCAGCAGGACAGCCAGCTGCACATGTCCGGGGCGCTGGCCGCCGATCCCGATGGCTGGACGCTGTCGCTGGACGGGCGCACCGACAATCTGACGCCTGAACGCCTGCTTGAGCTGTGGCCGGAACGCGCCGTCCCCAAGCCGAGGAAATGGGTGGACGAGAACCTGTCGGGCGGCAGCCTGCGCGACATCGACCTGGCGCTGCGGTTGTATCCGGGGCAGAAGCCGAACCTGTATCTGGATTTCGATTATTTGGAGTCCACCATTGTCTTTCTCAAGACCCAACCGCCGATCTCTGGTGCCTCCGGGCAGGTCAGCATGGTGGGGGGGCGGTTTGTGGCCACGGCGACCGCAGGTCAGATCGTGGCTGACATGGGCGGGGCGGTCGAGGTCAGCGGCACCTCGTTCATCATTCCGGATGTCGATGTCAAACCGGCGACGCCGGCTCTGGTGCGGGTGCAGGGGCAGGGGTCGGTCACCTCGGTGCTGTCGTTGTTGAACCGTCCGCCGCTGGCGGTGCTCAAGGACACGCCACTGCCGGTGGATATGGCACAGGGGCAGGCGCGGGTGCAGGGGACGGTGGCGCTGCCGCTGAAACCCAGGGTGCAGTTCGAAGAGTTCGAGTTTCACCTGAACGGGCAGATCGATGGGGTCCAAAGCGATGTGCTGGTGCCCGATCACACGGTGCGGGCCGATACGCTGATGCTGACCGGGGATCAGACGCAGATCGTCCTGGCGGGCAGCGGCAGCATCGACCAGCTTCCGGTCGAGGTGCGTTGGCGTCAGCCTATCGGACGGGATACCCCAAAGGGCAGCCGGCTGGAGGGGCAGGTGGAACTGTCGCCACGGCTTGTCGAAACCTTTGGTATCGGCCTGCCCAACAACAGCGTGTCGGGCCGGGGCACGGGCCGGTTTACGCTGGATCTCGCCCCCGGCAAGCCGCCGACCCTGACGGTGACCTCGGATCTGAAGGGCGTCGGATTGAGATTGCCGCCGCTGGGCTGGTCCAAACCGGCGTCCGCTGCGGGCATGCTGGAACTGAACGGCGTTCTGGGGGCGCAGACGCGTATCGACCGGCTGGTGTTGCAGGCGGCGGGGCTGTCGGCCACGGGGGCGGTGGTCAATCGGCCCGGTGGCGGGCTGGACCGTGCCTTGCTGAGCTCGGTGCGGCTGCACGATTGGCTGGATGCCTCGGTTGAACTGGTGGGGCGGGGGCGCGCCGCGCCCGATCTGCGGATTCTCAGCGGGACGCTGGACATGCGCCGGGCGACCTTTGACAGCGGCGGCGGCGGCGGGGCGGATGCGCAGCCCGGCGGGTTGCAGGTGTCACTGAGCCGTCTGCAAGTGAGCGACACCATTGCGCTGACCGACTTTTCGGGCCGGTTCAATCTTGCGGGCGGCCTGTCCGGGCCGTTCAGCGGCAAGGTCAACGGGCAGACCCGCGTCAGCGGCCAGCTTGCCCCGCGTGGCGGGCGCAGTGCGGTGCAGGTGCAATCCAACGATGCCGGCGGGGTGATCCGCGCGGCCGGGTTGCTGACCAAGGCCCATGGTGGCGATTTCGCTTTGACCCTGCTGCCGTCCAGCCGCCCCGGACAGTTCGACGGGACGTTGCGGATCACCGACACCAAGGTGCGCGAGGCGCCGGCCATCGCCGCCTTGCTGAACGCGGTCAGCGTGGTCGGTCTGTTGGACGAGCTGTCCGGGCAGGGCATCCAGTTCAGCGAGGTCGATGCCAGGTTCCGTCTGGCCCCCTCGAAGGTGACGGTATTCGAAAGCAGCGCCATCGGTCCTTCTATCGGCCTGTCGATGGACGGGACCATGGATTTGCTCAGCAACCGGCTGCGGATGCAGGGGGTGATTTCGCCGATCTATCTGTTGAATCAGATTGGCAGCGTGGTGGGACGCAAGGGCGAAGGCATGATCGGGTTCAATTATACGCTCACCGGCCCGGCCAGTTCGCCACGGGTGCAGGTGAACCCGCTGTCCGCCCTGACACCCGGACCGCTGCGCAACATCATGCGCGGCGCGCGGCCACCGCTGGATGAAAATGCCCCATCGCCCCGGATCACCCTGCCGAATGCAAATTCGGGCAACGGATCCGGGCGTTAACCGTCGGCGATCTCATTGGGCGTCATCTGCATGACGATGCAGGTGGTCGATCCGGTGGCATAGAGTCTGCCATCCGCGACGCCCCGGATTTCGCCATGGGCGACGCCGGTGGATCGTCCGACATGGTCGGTTTCACCGATGCACTCGATCAGCGTTCCCAGAGGGATCGGGCGCAGGATGTTGATCTTGTATTCCAGCGTCGTATAGGCCGACCCGCGCGGCACGCGGGTCATCACCGCACAGGCCATGGCGCTGTCCAGCAATGTGCCGTACCAGCCGCCATGCACGGTGCCCATGGGGTTGGTGACGCTGAAGTCCGGCGTGCCGCGAAACACGGCGCGGCCTGTGTCGACCGAATACAGTGCATAGCCCAGCGTTTCGCCGATCGGAGGACCGGGCAGGCGGCCCTGCACGATCCCCTGCATGAATTCCAGCCCCGACATCGACAGCACCTCGGCCATCGACAAAAGTTCACTTGGATCGCTTGCGATGTTCATCCTGCCCCTCCTGTGCCGGATCAGGCTAGCAGGCGGCGGGGCCGGGGCAACAGTTACGCGACGTTCTGCAGCTGTACCTTTGGAGTCACCCCAAGGGCGTGACACACATCGCGGGTCAGTTCCGGGCGGTTCAGCGTATAGAAATGCAGCTTGTCCACGCCTTCGTCGATCAGATCGCTGCACAGTTCGGTGCACAGCGCCGTGGCCAGAAGATCTTCGCGCCCGTCGCGCAGCGCCTTGTCAAACGCATCGTCGACCCAGGCCGGAATTTGTGCGCCACACCGGTTGGCAAAGGCCCGCGCGCCTTTCCAGTTCTCGATCGGCAGGATGCCCGGTGTCAGGGCCGCATCGATCCCGGCAGCGGCGCAGGCATCGCGGAACCGCAGAAAGGTCTCGGCCTCGAAAAAGAACTGGGTCAGCGCCTCGGTTGCGCCTGCGTCCAGCTTGGCCTTGAGCCAGTTCACATCGGCGGCCAGGTCGGCGGCTTCGGGGTGCTTGTCCGGATAGGCGCCGACGCGGATGTTGAATTTTCCGGTTTCGGCCAGGGCCGAAATCAGTTCAATGGAATTGGCAAACCCCTCGGGGTGGGGGGCAAAGGCACCGCTGCCCTTGGGCGGATCGCCTCGCAGCGCGACGATGTCGGTGACACCCGCCTTGGCAAACCCGTCGGCGATGGCCATGGTTTCGGCGCGGGTGGCGTTGACACAGGTCAGATGCGCCGCGACGTTCAATCCCGAAGATTTGTGCAGCGTGGCCACCGCATCCCGGGTCAGGTCGCGGGTGGTGCCACCGGCACCGTATGTGACCGAAACGAACCGGGGGTCCAGAGGCGCAAGCGTCTGAACGGTGTCCCACAGACGGAACGACCCTTCGAGGTTCTGCGGCGGGAAGAATTCGAACGAGATGGAGGGAACGGTCATGGTGGCATCCTTTGATTTCGTCCCTTGTGACACGCTCCGCGTTGTGAGACAATTTCATAATACTCAAGAACAACATGAGCCTGACATGAGACTGATAATTGCGATCCTGTTGCCCTTTCTGGTGTTCTTTACCATCGGGCGGCCTTTTCAGGGGATATTGTGTCTGCTGTTGCAGATCACCCTGATCGGGTGGATTCCGGCTGCGATCTGGGCGGTTTACGCGCTGAGCCAATATAATACCGACAAGAAGATTTCGGCGATGAGACGCGGCGAGAGATAGGCGGACATGCATATAGAATTCCGACATCTGCGCACGATCAAGGCCATTCACGATTTTGGCGGGCTGGCCCGTGCCGCGGATCAGTTGAACATCACCCAGAGCGCGCTGAGCCATCAGATCAAGGGGCTCGAGGATCAGGCGGGGGTCGAGCTGTTTGTGCGGCGTTCCAAACCGATGACCCTGTCGCCGGCGGGGTTCCGGCTGTTGCGGCTGGCCGAGCAGGTGCTGCCGCAGGTCGAGGCGACGCTGGCCGAGTTCGGCAATCTGCGCGACGGCAAGACCGGGCGGATGCATATCGCCATCGAATGCCACGCCTGTTTCGAATGGCTGTTTCCGGTGCTGGAAGGGTTTCGCAAGAACTGGGCCGATGTGGATGTGGACATTCGTCCCGGTTTGGCCTTTGACGCGCTGCCGGCGCTGAAAAAGGAAGAGGTTGATCTGGTGGTGTCGTCGGATCCCGAGGACCTGCCCGGTGTGGAATTCGTCGAACTGTTCGATTACGCGCCGGTTTTTGTGGCTGCAGCGGCGCATCCGCTGGCCGCGAAACCCTGGATCGAGGCGGCGGATTTCCGGGGCGAGACGCTGATCACCTATCCGGTCGAGCGCAGCCGTCTGGACGTGTTCAGCCAGCTTTTGATCCCGGCCAAGGTGGAACCGGCCACGATCCGGCAGGTCGAACTGACGGCGGTGATTCTGTTGCTGGTGGCGTCAAACCGGGGGGTGTCGGTGTTGCCCGACTGGGTGGTGCGCGAGGTGAAATATTCGTCCGATTACGTCACCCGCCCGCTGACCGAACAGGGCCTGACCCGGCGGCTGTATGCGGCGATCCGGAGCGAGGATCGCGACAAGCCGTTCGTGCAGAACCTGATCGAGCTGGCCCGTGTCGAGGCGCGTAAATTGCAGGCGGTGTGAGCCGCGCGAAACCGGATCTGCACCGGATTCGGGAATCTCGGGCTAAGCCCCTGTTTGTCGGGAAATGCGAATATGGCAACCCGTACATACCCTGTACATGCTGCGTCCATACGCGCGCCCGACCCCGGGCTATGCACGAACTCTATGACTTGGGCGGGGTCAGGCGGGGGCCGGTGTCTTCGGCGCCGTCGCCCGTTGCCATGCGGGCGAAGGCCGCGCTCCAGCCCTGGGCCAGTTCGGCAACCCGCGACAGGGCAAGCGCCCGATCGGGGGCGATCCGGTGGGTCAGGCGGGCATGGGTCACCTCGGCGACACTCCAGTGGGGGTTGGGCCGTTCTTGCAGGGCGATGCTGTCGCCCGGCGCAACCTGGCCGGTTTCCAGCACCCGGTAATACCACCCGGTGCGGCGGGTTTTCTGGAACAGATAGGCCATGCGATCCTGCCCGGTGTGGGCATTGAGTTTCCAGCAGGGTTGGCGGCCCTGCGAGATCTGCACCAGCGCGGTTCCGAGACGGAAGATATCGCCGATGCAGACATTGGTTTCCACCAGCCCGAGGGTCGAGATGTTTTCGCCAAAGGCGGCAGGCGTGGTGCCGGGCGCGATCAGCCCCTCGGATTGCCAGTCGGCATAGTGGTCGGCCGCATAGTGATGCACCGCCTTGTCCGCCCCGCCATGCACGGCGAGATCGGCCTGCTGATCGGCCTGAAACCCGGTCGGCGTCAGGGTTTGCGGTGCCGCCACGGCGGTCTTGTGGATCGCCGAGGCGGGCCTGTCCGGCCAGCGGGGCCGGACCCTGCCGGTGAACAGGCCCTGAACGGTGCAGGTGTCGGGCGGCTGCGGCGACATGGCGGGCTCAGGCCACCTTGACGATCTGCTTGCCGAGGTTCTTGCCTTGCAGCAGGCCGATGAACGCCTGCGGCGCGTTTTGCAGGCCTTCGGCGATATCTTCGAGATAAGCGATGTCGCCCGCCGCGACCTTGGGGCCGATTTCACCGAGGAAGGTGGGATAGCTGTCCCAGTGATTGCTGATGATATAGCCGTTGATCGACAGCGATTTCACCAGCGCCGCGCGCCAGATCTCGGCTCCGGTCATATTGCCGACCACGTTGCCGTCGTTATAGCCCGCGATCATGCCACAGAGCGGGATGCGACCGAACAGGTTCATCAGGGGCAGAACCGCTTCCAGCACCTTGCCGCCGACGTTTTCGAAATAGATGTCGATGCCATCGGGGCATTCGGCGGCCAGCGCCTTGCGCAGATCGGACGCGCTGTCATAGGCGCGGTGATCCAGGCAGGCGTCGAAGCCGAATTTTTCGGTGGCCAGTTTGCATTTATCCGCGCCGCCAGCGATGCCGACCGTGCGCAGGCCCAGCGATTTGGCAACCTGACCGACCATCGAGCCGACCGGGCCGGTGGCGGCGGCAACCACCAGGGTTTCGCCCGACTTGGGGCGGCCAAATTCCATCAGCCCCTGCCAACCGGTGAAGCCGGGCATGCCCAGCACCCCCAGCGCGGCGGTGATCGGGCCATGCGCCGGGTTCAGCTTGCGCAGCATCTTCGCCGGTTGCACCGCGTGGGTGGCCCAGCCCAGCATGCCAAAGGCGAAATCGCCGGGGGCGAAGTCCGGGCTGTTTGAGGCGATCACCTCGCCGACGCCGCCGCCTTCCATTGTGCCGCCGATCGGCACCGGCGCGGCATAGGATTTGGCGTCGCTCATGCGGCCGCGCATATACGGGTCCAGCGACATGTAATGGACCTTGATCAGCACCTCGCCGTCGCCGGGTGCCGGCATCGGCTGGGCCTCATAGCGGAAATTTTCGGGTGTCGGGGCGCCTTCGGGGCGGCTGGCTAGGGCGATACGGTGCATCTGTTCGGTCATCGGCTGAGTCTCCGGAGTGGTGAATTTGGCCGGACGGTGCCGGTGTGCGGCGGGCTTGGCAAGGGGGGCGCGGGCTTACGCTGCGGCACGCGGCAGCGGGGGCTGTCAAATGGGTTGGCAATGGTGGGCGTGGCGCGTATACGCGCGGCCTGACCCGACAGGAGCCCAAGACATGGTAGGCAGTGCGAATCTGAACGTGATGATCAAGGCGGCACGCAAGGCGGGCCGGTCGCTGGTCAAGGATTTCCGCGAGGTCGAGAACCTGCAGGTGTCGATGAAGGGCGCCGGGGATTTTGTGTCCAAGGCCGATGTTGCGGCGGAAAAGATCATCCGCGACGAGTTGATGGGCGCGCGCCCGACCTATGGCTGGGTCGGAGAGGAAAGCGCGCCGGTGGACGGGCAGGACCCGACACGGCGCTGGATTGTCGACCCGCTGGACGGCACCACCAATTTCCTGCACGGGCTGCCGCATTGGGCGGTGTCGATTGCGCTGGAGCACAAGGGCGAGGTGGTTGCGGGTGTGGTGTTTGACGCCGCCAAGGACGAGATGTTCTTTGCCGAAAAGGGGGCCGGGGCCTGGATGAACGACACCCGTCTGCGGGTCTCCGGGCGTCACAAGATGATCGAGAGCATCTTTGCCACCGGCCTGCCGTTTGCGGGCCGGGCGGATCTGCCTGAAACGCTGAAGGATCTGGCGCGGCTGCTGCCGGCCTGTGCCGGGGTGCGGCGCTGGGGGTCGGCGGCGCTGGACCTGGCCTATGTCGCGGCGGGGCGGTACGACGGCTACTGGGAGCGGCGGTTGAAGGCCTGGGATCTGGCGGCGGGGGTGATCATCGTGCGCGAGGCCGGTGGGCTGATCCAGCCGATTCAGCCGGGCGGTGACATTCTGTCGGACGGCGAAGTGATCTGTGCCAACGAGGCGATTTTCGACGGGTTTGCCAAGGTGATCCGCGTATAGCGCCGGCTGTGGGGCAAACCCACTGGCGGTGAAATTTTCAGTGAGACAATGAGGCGGCCCACCCGGTTCGGGTGGACCTATTTGCGTCTGATTCTCGGGATCCGGCTGGCACCGACCCGATAGCGCGCCTCGGGGTGAGGAGGATGGCCGTGGGTCTGCCGCCAGAACCCTTGCGCGCCGAGCCGCAGCCACAGGGGCAGGGTCAGCGCCAGCCCGACGAGAAAACCGCCCGCATGGGCCCAATAGGCCACCCCGCCGGTGTCCGGATTGGCCCCAAGCCCGCCGATGAACTGCATCGCGAACCAGACCGCCAACACGATCCAGGCCGGGATCGGAAAGATGCGGAAGAATACGATCAGGATCAGGATCACGTCGACCCGGGCCTGCGGATACAGCAGCAGGTAGCCCCCCATCACGCCCGCGATTGCGCCCGACGCGCCGACCGTGGGAATCATCGACCCCGGTGCGGCCAGAACATGCACCAGACCGGCGCCAAGGCCGCAAGCGAAATAGAAGGCCAGAAACGGGAGGTGGCCCATCTCGTCTTCGAGATTGTCGCCGAAAATCCACAGGAACAGCATGTTGCCGGCCAGGTGCATCCAGCCGCCATGCAGGAACATGGAACTGACCAGGGTCATGAATCCCTCGCCGTTGCTGATGCGGGCGGGGATGATGGCATAGTCGAAATAGAGCCGGGACAGGGCGTAGTTGTCCTGCATGGTGCCGAGCTGGCTGAGAAAGATCATGACGTTGGCCGCCACCAGGGCGTAGACGACATAGGGCGTGCGCCCCGACGGGTTATGATCGCGGATCGGAAACATGGCGGAACGCTGGCGAGAAACCGAGGCGAGGTCAAGGGGTTGGCGCGCGCGCAGGGGGGCGACGCATGACTGATTTGCTCGTCTCAGCCGTCCTAGGATTTCTGAATTAGCTCACCACAGACAGTAAGAACTGGCCAATGATCTACGCCCCTGCCAGGTTCATAGTCGAAGAGTAGTGAAGCACTGCGGATACTCGGATGAGGCATGATTTCTTCAACTTCGAGCCATGCCTGCGCTTCGGTCGAAGTTAGCCATGGCTCGGCTGTGTGAATGAGTAGCACATCGATTCTCACTCCAGCTTTCTCGTACTTCTTGCCTTTGTTGGCAATCAGCTCATTTAACTTCGAAACGAATCTCTCTCTCGACCATTGCATATCCTGAAACAACTGGCCCGAAAATGGCGTTTCATCATTTGCAGCCCTTTGTTTGTATTCTTGCTCAACCATCTGAACAAGTTCAACATTTAACTGCTGGCCCCCGATTGAAACGAAGAAATCGGGCGGATCATCGGGATTGGGCTGCGGTGTGTCCGATACGATGCCAAATTCCATTTCGATTGACACGCGCCATTCCTCGATGGTGCTTCGTTCCACAATGCGCATATCGTCCTTGGTATCGGAATTGAAAACGCCCGCATAGCCATGACCCTTGTTGAAAGTTTGAACCCAGCGTTCCAAATTATCGTTATCGTTATCGTTGCTTTCAGCCATCAATAGCCCTCCACCACACGAATTTTCATAACTGTATGGGTTTTGTGCTTTGCGGCAAAGCCAGCAGCGGCGATTTGGACCCAAACCCGCCGCTCACACAGGGCGCGCGGCGGGCGTGGTGTCTCAGGCCATGCCGCCCAGCAGGGCGGCGTTGCCGCCTGCTGCGGTGGTGTCGACACAGACGTGGCGTTCGCCCATCGCGCGGGCGAGGTCGGGTTTGCCGGGGATCAGCGGGACGATCGGGCCGTCGCGCCGGGCCAGCGCCTGTTCGATGGCGCGCCCGGTGCTGTCGTCGCCCCACCACAGCACACCGGCGATGTCGATGATGCCGGTCAGCGTGTCCGGATCGATCTGGCCATCGGCGCGGATCGAGCGGCCCCCCAGGGCCTGCACGGCGGCGGCCTGGGCCTCGGCGGTCTCTGGCCCCGGACCCATGCACAGCAGCGGGGCGCGGGGCACAAAGCTGAGGCGGTTGGATTCGCCGGTGGGACCGGGCAGGATTTGGGCCGCCGGGGGTTTGGCGGCGGTCGAGGGGGCGGGCAGCCTGGTGCATGCGCGGTCCCAGCCGCCATCGGCCTGCTGACGGTCCGGGGCGCAGAAGCGCGGCATATAGTTCGGCCCGCCCGCCTTGGGGCCGGTGCCCGACAGGCCCTCGCCGCCAAAGGGCTGGCTGCCGACGATGGCCCCGATCTGGTTGCGGTTGACATAGATGTTGCCCGCGTGGATCGCGTCGGTCACGTGCTGCACCCGGTCGTCGATGCGGGTGTGCAGCCCGAAGGTCAGCCCATAGCCGGTGGCGTTGATGTCGGCGATCACCTTGTTGAGGTCGCCGGATTTGAACCGGGCGACATGCAGGATCGGGCCAAAGATTTCCCGTTCCAGATCGCCGATGCCGTCGATCGAGATCAATGTCGGGGCGACAAAAGTGCCGCCCGCAGGGGCGAACAGCTCCTTGAGCACCCGGCCCTCGTTGCGGGCGACATCCACATGGGTGCGGATGCCGGTCTGGGCCAGCTGGTCGATGACGGGGCCGGAATCGGTGGACAGGGGCCACGGATCGCCCAGGCCGAGCGCGTCCATCGCGCCCTTGAGCATGGTCAGCACATCGTCGGCGATGTCCTCTTGCACATAGAGGCAGCGCAGGGCGGAACAGCGTTGACCGGCGGATTGAAAGGCGCTTTCGACAATCGCCTGCACGGCCTGTTCGGGCAGGGCGGTGGAATCCACGATCATCGCGTTGAGGCCACCGGTTTCCGCGATCAGCGGCGCGCCGGGGGTCAGGTTGTCAGCCATGGCGGCGCGGATTTTCATCGCCGTTGCGGTCGAGCCGGTGAAGGCCACGCCATTGATGCGCGCATCCGAGGTCAGTGCCGCGCCCACCATGCCGCTGCCGGGCAGCAGTTGCAGGGCGGTGGCGGGCACCCCGGCGCGGTGCAGCAGCGTGACGGCCAGATGGGCGATCAGCGGCGTCTGTTCCGCCGGTTTGGCCAGCACGGCGTTGCCGGTGGCCAGCGCGGCGGCAATCTGACCCGAGAAGATCGCCAGCGGAAAGTTCCACGGGCTGATGCAGGTGAAAAGGCCCGCAGGCGCCGCATCGGGGATGTTGGCGGCATAGTAGCGCAGGAAATCCACCGCCTCGCGCAGTTCGGCGACGCCGTCGAGCAGCGATTTTCCGGCCTCGCGGGTCAGGAGCGCAAAGATTTCGCCAAAGTTCTCTTCGTAGAGATCGGCGGCCAGGTTCAGGATCTCGGCCCGTGCGCTGGCGGGGGCATCCCAGGGGTGCGCATGGGACAGGGCGGTTTGCACGTCCGCGACGCTGGTCGGGGCCACGGTGCCGGTGTGCGTCCCGTTTGCGGGGTTGATCACGGCCGCACCGGCCTCGGGCGCGGAGGGGCCGGCCAGGATTGGCGCGGCAGTCCAGTGATGGTCGCGGAACGGCGCGCGGGCGGCTTCGATCCGTTCCAGCGTCGGCGCGTGGGTCAGGTCGAACCCGCGCGAGTTGGGGCGCTCGGGCGCATAGAGCTGGGCACCGGTGGGCAGCGGCGGGGTGTCGGCGCGCACCGCCAGAAACGGATCGGCGGCCACGGTTTCCGGCGGCACGTTTTCATCGACGATCTGGTTCACAAACGAGCTGTTGGCGCCGTTTTCCAGCAGCCGGCGCACCAGATAGGCCAGCAGGTCACGATGCGCTCCGACCGGGGCATAGATGCGGCAACGGGTGGTGTTCCGGGTCTTGACGATCTGGTGCAGGGTCTCGCCCATGCCGTGCAGGCGCTGGAACTCGTAAAGCTGCGGGTCGGTGGCCATGTGCAGGATCGCGGCCACCGTGTGGGCATTGTGGGTGGCGAACTGCGGATAGATCCGGTCTGTCATGCCCAGCAATTTACCGGCATTGGCGATATAGGACACATCGGTCGCCGGTTTGCGGGTAAAGACCGGGAAGGCGTCCATGCCATCGACCTGGGCGCGTTTCACCTCGGTGTCCCAATAGGCGCCCTTGACCAGACGCACCATGATGCGGCGGTTATGGCGGTTGGCCATGTCATACAGCGTGTCGATCACGATGCCGGCGCGCGGGCCATAGGCCTGAACCACCACGCCGAATCCGTCCCAGCCTGCCAGGGCGGGCTCGCTGAGCACGGTGTCGATCACGTCGAGCGACAGGGCGAGGCGGTTGGCCTCTTCGGCGTCCACGTTCAGCCCCATGCCCGCGGATTTCGCCAGCAGCGCCAGCGAGCGCAGACGTGGCACCAGGTCGGACATCACGCGGGCCTCTTGCGCCACCTCGTATCGTGGGTGCAGCGCCGAGAGTTTCACCGAAATACCGGGGTTGGAGCGAATGTCGTCATCGGTACAGGCGGTGGCAATGGCGGTGATGGCGCGGGAATAGGACAGGTGATAGCGCGCGGCGTCGCCTTCGGTGCGGGCGGCTTCGCCGAGCATGTCATAGCTGTAGGTATAGCCTTTTTCTTCCATCCCGGCGGCGCGTTTCATCGCCGCACCGATGTTTTCGCCCAGCACGAACTGGCGGCCCATTTCCTTCATCGCACGGGTGGTGGCGGTGCGGATCACCGGCTCGCCCAGACGTTTGACGGCGCTGCGCAGGGCGCGCACCGGGCTGGGGGCGTCGTCATCCAGCACCTTGCCGGTCAGCATCAACGCCCATGTGCTGGCATTGACCAGCGAGGACGAGGAATGGCCCAGATGCTTGCCCCAGTCGCTTGGTGCGATCTTGTCTTCGATCAGCGCGTCGATGGTGTCGGCATCCGGCACCCGCAGCAGGGCTTCGGCCAGGCACATCAGCGCGATGCCTTCGTCGGTGGACAGGCCGTATTCGGCCAGAAAGACCTCCATCAGCCCCGGCGCGGCGCTGGCGCGGATATTGCGCACCAGATCTGCGCCTGACGCGCAAATGGCGGCCCGGTCGGCATCGCTCAGGTTGGCCTGGGCGATCAGACGGTCGATCGCGGCGGCTTCGTCGGTGAATTTGCCGGCGTCGATCTGCAGGCGCAGGGCGGTGTTATGGGGCATGTCTGGTCTCCGGGTTATGTGTGCAGTATAGAAGGGAAATGCCGGTTCATTGTCCTGAACATACCGGGATCAAAGTCTTTTGGACCGAAAATTAGGGGAAATACGATGCAAGTGGACTGGCCGGTTCTGGACGGGTTCGATCACAAGATACTGGCGGTGCTGGCCGAGGACGGGCGCATCAGCATAGCCGATCTGGCGCGGCGAATCGGGTTGAGCAAATCGCCCACCCAGGCGCGGCTGCGGCGGCTGGAGGCCGACGGGGTGATCACCGGCTACCGGGCGCTGATCGATCCGATCCGGCTGGGGCTGGATCATGTGGCCTTTGTCGAGGTGCGGCTGAAGGATACGCGCGAGGCGGCGCTGGCGGCCTTCAACGCGGCGGTGGCCCGGATCGGGGAAATCGAGCAGGTGCATCTGATAGCCGGAAACTTTGACTATCTGATGAAAGTCCGAACCCGGTCGATGACCGAGTATCGCATTGTTCTGGCCGAAAAAATATCGACTTTGCCGCATGTGTCCGGCACCTCGACCTATGTGGCGATGCAGGCGGTGAAAGAGGATGCGTCGCTGGGACCGCTCGGAAATGTGACTTGACCGGGGCGCGGATGGCGGCAGCATGGTGCTATGTATACCCGGCTTCCGACCCTGCTGATCTGTGTTGCCCTGACCGGCGGGATGGCGATGGCGCAGGGCTGCCCGCAGGCACCGGACCATGCCGCGCGGATGCAGGACCTGGTCGCGCAGGTGCGGCAGGCCGAAACCGAGACCGAGGCGCGGCGGATCACCACCCAGATGTGGGAGATGTGGACCGATGCCCCCGACGCGGTGGCGCAGGAGATGCTGGATCAGGGGATGGAGCGGCGCGCGGCCTATGATTTTCTGGGCGCGATCACGGTGCTGAACCGGTTGGTGGACTATTGCCCGGACTATGCCGAGGGCTATAACCAGCGCGCCTTTGTCCGTTTTCTGCGACAGGATTTCCCTGCGGCGCTGAGCGATCTGGACCGGGCCATCGCCCTGTCGCCGGATCACATCGCCGCGATTGCCGGACGGGCGCTGACCCTGATGGGGCTCCGCCGGATGGACGAAGCGCGCATCGACATGGCGCGGGCGCTGGACCTGAACCCCTGGCTGCCTGAACGCGGACTGGCCGCGCCGGGTGGCCCGCTGGCCCCGCGGGGTCAGGATATCTGACGGTTGCAGGGCGGTTGCGCGGCGGGCCGGAAACCGTCACTGTCTGCCGCGTGTCAGGAGACCGATCGGTGAGCCAAGCGATGACGACAGACCGGGTTGAGTGCCCTGACCTGAACGGGCTGATTGCCTGTCCGTCCTGTGATGCACTGCATTACGAGACCGATGTGCCGGACGGATCCCAGGCGCGGTGCCGCCGGTGTCATACGGTCCTGATGGCACCGCGGGCCGGGGCGATGACGCGCATTGTCATGTTGGCGGCGACGGCACTGATCCTGATGGTGGCGGCGGTGTTTTTTCCGTTTCTCGATCTCAGCACCCATGGGCTGTCGCAGCACAGTTCGATCTATGACACCGTGATGGCCTTTTCCGACGGGCTGCTGCTGCCGCTGTCCTTTGCTGTCGCGGCGCTGATCGTGGTGTTGCCCACGGTGCGGTTGATTGCGATTCTGTATGCGATTGGTCCGATGATGATCGGCCATGCCCCGGCCCGCCACGCGGCGCTGGCGTTTCGGGTGGCGCAATCTCTGAAACCCTGGGCGATGGCCGAGATTTTTATTCTCGGCACCGCCGTTGCATTGGTCAAGATCGGCGGCATGGCGACCATATCGCTGGGAACGGCGTTTTGGGCCTTTGCCGCGCTGGTTGTGGTGACAACCCTGAAAGACACGTTCATGTGCAAGCTGACGGTCTGGAAAACCATAGAAGAGCGCAGCCGATGACAGCGGATGCCGGATTGCCAGCACAGGCCCCCGCCGCGCGCGGCGATGCGCACCGGGCGGGATCTGCGGCGCAGGTTCTGACGGCGCGGGACGCCGGGCTGGTGGCCTGTACCGGATGCGGGCGGGTGTATCGGGCCACGCAGGCGCGGTGCCGCCGCTGCGGTGCGCGTCTGAGCAGCCGGGACGAGACCAGCCTGCAACGGGTCTGGGCCTGGTGGCTGGCGGGTTTGATTGCCTATATCCCGGCCAATTTATATCCCATGCTGAAAACCACCACCATGGGTCACGAGCTGAGCAGCACCATTGTCGGCGGGGTGATCGAGCTGATCGATTACCAATCCTATTCGGTTGCCGTGATCGTGTTCACCGCATCGGTTGTAATTCCGATCTGCAAATTCATCGCCATCGCCTTTCTGGCCTATAGTGTGCAGTTCCGCCGGGGCCGGGGCCGCGGCGGGTTGGCCCGCCAGCACCTGTACGAGATGGTCGAGTTCATCGGGCGCTGGTCGATGATCGATGTGTTTGTGGTGGCGATCCTGTCGTCGCTGGTGCAGTTTCAGTTTGTTGCCAGCATCCATCCGGGAATCGCGGCGGTTTCGTTCGCCTTGTCGGTTGCATTCACCATGCTTTCTGCCCAAAGCTTTGACTCCAGACTGATCTGGGACGCGGACGAGGCTGAAGACACATGATGCCGCACAAGGCATGGACCCAATGACAGACCCGTCGACCCCCGGCATAGGGGCCGCCGAAATGCAGGTACAGGCGCCGAAACGCTCGCCCTGGCGCAACGTGTCGATTGTCTGGCTGATCCCGGTGCTGGCGCTGGCGGTGTCGCTGGCGGTTGCCTGGCGGACTTTTTCCGAGCGGGGGATCCTGATCAGGATCGATTTCGAGAACGCCGCCGGAGTTACAGCCGGGGAAACCGCGGTACGATATCGCGACGTGGCGATCGGGGTGGTCGAAAAGGTCGGCTTTTCCAGCGATCTGGCGCGGGTTGTTGTCTCGGCGCGGATCGACAAGACCGTTGCGCCGTTTCTGGACGACAGCGCGCAGTTTTGGGTCGTGCAACCCAAGGTCACCGCCGAGGGGGTTTCGGGCCTGTCCACGGTGCTGTCGGGTGTCTATATCGAAGGCACCTGGGACAAGACTCCGGGCGCGCCGCAGGATCAATTCAAGGGGCTGGAAGAGCAACCTCTGGTCGATCCCAACGAAAAGGGCACGCGCGTCACCCTGCGTGCAGGGGATGGCCAGGCGATTACCGGAGGGTCCCCGGTGTTTTACCGTGGCGTTCGGGTGGGCCGCACCGAGACACCCCGGCTGGACGCTTCCGGCGCGGTGGTGCTGGTCGAGGCCTTTATCGAGGCACCGCATGACCGGCTTTTGACCACCGCCACCCGGTTCTGGAACGCGTCGGGGTTTTCGGTTTCGCTGGGGGCCGGTGGGCTCAAGCTCGATGTGGGCAGCCTGGCCGCGCTGATCAGCGGAGGGGTCGCATTCAACACTTTTTTCACTGGTGGTCAGCCGGTAAAGACCGGGCAGGTCTACGATTTGTATGACGATGAAACCGTGGCCCGCGAAAACGCCTTTTCGCGGGTGTCGTCCAATACCATAACGGTGGGGACCGTGTTTGTCGGCGGCGTGTCCGGTCTGACCACCGGCAGCGCGCTGTTTTACAAGGGGGTCAAAATCGGTGAAGTGGGGGCGATTTCGGCCTTTGTCACCGGCGAGGACCGCCAGATGGAGGTTCACCAGCTGGTCAGCCTGGACATCGACCCGAAACTGCTGGGACTGCAGGCCAGCGCGACTCTGCCCGATGTGCTCGAATTCCTGGAAGCGGCGGTGGCGTCGGGCGTGCGTGCGCGGCTGACCAAAGCCAATCTGCTGAGCGGGTCGCTGATTGTAGAATTTGCCGAGGTCGAGGATGCGAAACCGGCCGAGTTGGAGCCCGATGCCAAACCCTATCCGCTGGTTCCCAGCGTCGAATCCGACCTGCAGGACGTCAACGCAACGCTGGAAGGCGTGATGAAACGGGTCAATGCGCTGAAGATCGAGGATCTGATCCAGCAGGCGATCAGCACGCTGGCCACGGTCGAATCCTTTGCCTCGAACAAGGAGTTGCGCGAGGTGCCGAAATCGGTGGTCGAACTGTTGGACAAGACCCGCGATCTGGTGGCCAGCGAAGACATCCAGGCGCTGCCGGGGGATTTGCGTCAGACGGTGGAAGAGCTGCGCGACACGATTGCCCAGATCCGTCAGGACGGCGTGGTGGCCCGGCTGGTGTCCGTTCTGGAGAGCGCCGATGTGGCGATGGCCAATATTTCGCTGGCCTCGCAGGAGGTGCCGGCGCTGGTGGAGGATGTGCGGGCGGTCGCCGCCAAGGCCCGCGATCTGCCGCTGCAGGATCTGGTCGATTCGGCAACCGGGCTGTTGCAAAGCGCCGATGCATTGATCGACACCGATGCCGCCCGTGCGTTGCCGGCGTCGCTGAATGCGTCGCTGGACGAGATGCGCATCTTGCTGAGCGAACTGCGCGAAGGCGGGGCGGTGGCCAATACCAATGCGGCGCTGGCCTCGGCCCGTTCGGCCACCGAATCGCTGGAACGCGCAACGGCGAATCTGCCGCAGCTGACCGCGCGTCTGGATCAGCTGGTTGCGCGGGCCGAGGGGTTGGTCGCGGCCTATGGGGACCGGTCGGACTTTAACGCCGAAACTCTGTCTATGCTGCGCGAGGTTCGTGCCGCCGCGCGGTCGATCACGGCATTGACGCGATCGATCGAACGCAGCCCCAACTCACTCCTGTTCGGAAAGTGATGCCATGACCGCCCTGTTTCGTGCCTGCCTGTTTGCCGCCCTCCCCTTGTCGCTTGTCGCTTGTGGTGAAACGGCGGGGCGCTATATGCTCGACACTCCGGCGACGCAACAACGGACGCGGGTTCCGGTGTCGCGCATCGAAGTGCGCGATGTGACCTTGCCGGACTATGCGTCGGCCTCGGAGATCATGCTGCAATCCGAAGATGGCGCTTTGTTTCCGCTCAAGGGGGCGATCTGGGCCGACGATCCGATGCGGGCCGTGACCCTGGCGCTGGCGCGCAACCTGGACACGGTCACGACGGCGACGGTTGCGGGAGAGCCCTGGCCGCTGGATGCCTATCCGGACGTGCGGATCGATACCCGGATCGAACGCATGGTGGCGCGGGCGGACGGGCAGTTCGAACTGTCCGGGCAATATTCCATCGCCGCCCCCGATCAGGCGGTGCGCGAGTCGATCAACCGGTTCCAGATCCTGCAACCGCTGAGCGGAAACACGCCCGTTGCCGTGGCCCAGGCCACCAGCGCGGCGCTGCTGACCCTGTCCCAACAGATCGCGGCGCGGTTGCGGCGCTGACGCCTGGATGAAAATCGGGGGTTGAGGCCAAAGGCCGGTCTGCTCTACTAGGGAAACTGACGCGGGCGTGATGGAATGGTAGACATACCAGACTTAAAATCTGTTGGGCCTTGTGCCCGTGTGGGTTCGAGTCCCACCGCCCGCACCAGTTTAATTTTATAAATCAATATCTTGCGGTGTTCTTCCACGGTTTCCTTCCCCCTCTGGGGGGCGGTGCATTCATCTTTAATGCGCTAGCAAATGGAAACCTGTCGCAGTTCAGCATGCTGGGTATGGTCGGCGGGCCCCCCCCATCGGGCGCAGCGAAACGGACCAAAAGGCCAAACACAGGACAGGGATTTGTGGGGCTCACCTATTTGTGGGGCTCACCTAGGGGATGAGGGACTTGAACCCCCAGCCAAAGCGTTATGAGCGCTCTGCTCTAACCAATTGAGCTAATCCCCCAGGAGCAGGCGTTGAGTACAGCAATGCCGTCACAACGCCAAGGGCGGTCGATGTTCTGACCGTATTTCTTGCTGGCGGGTTAATTGGCAAGCCCTGTCAGCAAGGATCGTCGCGGTTTTCCAGTCTCAGGGCCAAAGGCCGGTCGTCTGGATCAACCCATCGTCAAGTGTATGCCCAACAACCGGGAGCCGGTCCCCAGCCGAGGCAACAGAGGCGATCCGCTCTTCGCAAACAAGAGCGTCAGGCCCGTCTCGGAGATTGGGTATCACGATGGGCGGGGAGGTCAAGAGGGCGCGCGACAAGAGCATCTGTGTTGCAAGCCGGCGCGCAATGCACTAGGCCCGCGCGCAAGCGAGCAAAGAGGCCCGCGCGCACGCGACAAAGAGGATTGCCCCATGAGCACCGGAAAGAACGGGATCACCTATGCCGAGGCGGGGGTGGATATCGACGCGGGCAACGCGCTGGTCGAACGGATCAAACCGGCGGCCAAACGCACCGTCCGGCCCGGCGTGATGAGCGGGCTTGGCGGATTCGGCGCCCTGTTTGATCTGAAGGGGGCCGGGTATGACGATCCCATTCTGGTGGCGGCCACCGATGGGGTGGGGACCAAGCTGCGCATTGCGATCGACACCGGTGTGGTGGACGGCGTCGGTATCGATCTGGTGGCGATGTGCGTCAACGACCTGGTGTGCCAGGGGGCCGAGCCGCTGTTTTTTCTGGACTATTTCGCCACCGGCAAGCTGGATACCGACACCGCCGCGCGGATCATCGAAGGCATCGCCAATGGGTGCGCGGCATCGGGTTGTGCGCTGATCGGCGGCGAGACGGCGGAAATGCCGGGGATGTATCCGCCGGGCGATTTCGATCTGGCCGGGTTCTCGGTTGGCGCGATGGAGCGCGGCGCGGCCTTGCCCGAAGGTGTGGCGCAAGGGGATGTGCTGCTGGGGCTGGCCAGCGACGGGGTGCATTCCAACGGCTATTCGCTGGTACGCAAGCTGGTAGAGCTGTCGGGGCTGGACTGGGAGGCGGGCTGCCCCTGGGCTGCCGGGACACTGGGTGCGGCCTTGCTGACGCCGACGCGGCTGTATGTGCGCCCGGCGCTGGCGGCGGTGCGGGCCGGGGGGGTGCATGCGCTGGCCCATATCACCGGTGGCGGGTTGACGGAAAACCTGCCGCGGGTTCTGCCCGAAGATCTTGGCGCGACCATCGATCTGGACAGCTGGACACTGCCGGGGGTGTTTGACTGGATGGCCGGTGTCGGCGGCATGGCCGAAGCCGAGATGCTCAAGACGTTCAACTGCGGCATCGGCATGATCCTGGCGGTTCAGGCGGATCGCGCCGAGGTGTTGGGCAATCTGCTGACGCAGGCCGGTGAGACGGTGTATCGCATCGGCACCGTGACCGACCGGCCTGGGGTTGCCTACACGGGTTCGCTGCGTTGAGTCACAAGCGGGTTGCGATCCTGATTTCCGGCGGTGGCTCCAATATGGTTGCGCTGCTGGACAGTATGGTCGGCGACCATCCGGCGCGGCCTTGTCTGGTGCTGTCCAACGAGGCGCAGGCGGGCGGTTTGGCCAAGGCGGCGCAGCGCGGGGTGCCGACGGCTGTGGTGGATCACCGCCCGTTTCAGGGCGACCGCGCGGCATTCGAAGCCGAGCTGATGAAACCGCTTGAGGCCGCGCGGCCCGATATCGTTTGCTGTGCCGGGTTCATGCGCATCCTGACAGGGGGCTTTGTGTCGCGCTGGCAGGGGCGGATGTTGAACATTCACCCGTCGTTGTTGCCGAAATACAGGGGGCTGAACACCCATGCCCGCGCGCTGGCGGCGGGCGACGGCGAACACGGCTGCAGCGTGCATGAGGTGACGGCCGAGCTGGACGACGGGCCGGTCCTGGGACAGGCGCGGGTGCCGGTGCTGGCGGATGACACGCCTGACACCCTCGCCGCGCGGGTGCTGGTACAGGAACACCGGCTGTACCCGCTGGTGCTGCGGCGGTTCGCAACCGGCGACCATACGCCGATCGATCTGGGTTGACACGCTGTCCGGAGGACCGTGGTTTTCAATCGGCGTGGATTGGATTATGACAGAACTGTGAGGGCCCGACCCGGCCTCTTTCACGTGCAACGCATAAATAAGAAACAGAAAAATCCACATGAAGACCATCACCACCACCGAGGACCTGGCCGCGTTTTGCGCCCTGGCACAGCAGCAACCCTATGTGACGGTGGACACCGAGTTCCTGCGTGAGCGGACGTATTATTCGAAACTGTGTCTGGTACAGCTGGCCATGCCGGGCAAGACGGACGACAACGCGGTTCTGGTTGATCCCCTGGCCGACGGCCTGTCGCTGGAGCCGCTGTACGACCTGTTCCGCGATACCGGTGTGGTCAAGGTGTTTCATGCCGCGCGGCAGGATCTGGAAATCTTCTGGGTCGAGGCACATGTTTTTCCCGAGCCGCTTTTTGACACCCAGGTGGCGGCGATGGTCTGCGGCTTTGGCGAGCAGGTCGGTTACGAGACATTGGTGCGCAAGATTGCGCAGGCCTCGGTGGACAAATCCAGCCGGTTCACGGATTGGTCCCGCCGCCCGCTGAGCGACGCGCAGAAGAAATATGCGCTGGCCGATGTCACCCATCTGCGGCAGATCTATGAATTCCTCGCCGCTGAGCTGGAAAAGACCAATCGCGCGCGCTGGGTTGCCGAAGAGTTGCGGATCCTGACCAACCCGGCGACCTATGACATTCAACCCGACGAGGCGTGGAACCGGGTCAAGACGCGGACCAATTCGCCGCGTTTTCTCGCCGTGGTGCGCGAGCTGGCGGCGTTCCGTGAACGGCATGCGCAGGAAAACAATATTCCACGCAACCGGGTCTACAAGGACGATGCGCTGGTCGAAATCGCGTCGATGAAGCCCAGGACCGCATCCGATCTGGGCGGGCTTCGGCTGTTGCTGCGCGAGGCGCGGCGTGGTGCGATTGCCGACGGGATCCTTGCGGCGGTTACGCGCGGGCTGGACTGCCCGCCCGATCAGATGCCCAAACCGGACCGCAGCCGCGAGAAATTGCAGGTCAATCCGGCGCTGGCGGATCTGTTGCGGGTGCTGCTCAAGTCCAAGACGGAAAGTTCGGGCGTGGCGGCCAAGCTGATCGCCCCCAGTGCGGATCTGGACGCCATCGCCGCCGGAATGCGCGATGTGCCGGCGCTGTCAGGCTGGCGGCGCGAGGTTTTCGGCGACGATGCGCTGCGGTTGTGCGATGGCAGGATCGGCTTGGCGGCGCAGGGGCAGTCCGTGGTTGTCGTCGATCTGTAAGGCGGGTCTGGCCGACTTTAGCGGCGTCGCGATTCCATTGCGTTCTGTGCGCCGCGGACCTGCACCTGGTGCACGCCCCGCATCTGCTGGCTGGTGACGGAATAGGCTTCGACCACCTGGCGCGTGCGGTCGCTGCCGACCGGGGTGTTATACTCGGGATAGCTCACCCGGAATTCCAGTTGCAGAACGCCATCCTTGACCTCAGAGCCGGGATCGGTCGGTCGCAGTTCGGCACCATAGACCCCCTGGCGACTGGCCAGTCCTTCGGCCAGGATGATGGATCCGGCGGGCGTCTGTTCGATGCTGAGCTTGGTGACAGAGGCGATCAGCACCGAATTGTCCGCCGCATCGTCCTTGCTTCTGCTGAACAGCCCCTGGCGTTTGGCCGGGATCAACGGGTTCACCGCGGACGGGTTGGCCACGTCAACCGATTCTCCCGGTCCCCAGTTCGACGGGTTGATGCGCGAATCGCGCCAGCCACAGGCGGACAGGGCCAGGCTGGTCGCCAGCAGAATTGTTAGGGTCGTCTTCATGCTATCTCGCCGATTGGAACTGCCTGTCTTTCGACTACCTTATGCGGTGTCGGTTGAAAAGGCGCAAGGCGGGGCTGGACAGGCGCGGGTGGGCGTCATACCTCAAACACACGCACAGATTTGGGGAAAACCGTATGGCCCGCGCCGAATTCGAAGAGATTGTCGAGGATTTCGAGTTCCTGGAGGACTGGGAAGATCGCTATCGCTATGTGATCGAGCGCGGCAAGACTATGGAACCGCTGGATCCGGCGCTGCAGGTTCCCGCGACCAGGGTCCATGGCTGCGCCAGTCAGGTGTGGCTGCATCCGACCATCGAAGACGGCGTGTTCCGGTTTGACGGCGAAAGTGACGCGATGATCGTACGCGGTCTGATCGCGGTGCTGCGCAGCCTGTACAACGGTCTGCCGGTGTCCGAGGTCCCCGGCGTCGATGCGCGGGCGCAACTGGCACGGCTGGGGCTGAACGATCATCTGTCTGCACAGCGCAGCAACGGATTGCGCGCCATGATCGAGCGTATCCGCACCGTGGCGGGCGAACACGCGTGACGATCGGGTGGCTTTTACGACCCCGGTTTGGGCGGGGCCTTGGGTGAAAAGGCGCAGCGATCCGGTTTGATATCGACCAGCGGCGTTCCGTCCAGACAGTCCAGCCCCCGCACGGTCAGCAGAAGCCCCTGGAGTGCCACCAGCGACACCATTGCCGTACCGATCGGATTTGGCCGCACCGGCGAGCGCAGTGCAAAGGTGCCGAACAACTGCCCGTCATGGGCCGGGTTTTGCAGCACCAGATCGCGCCGCGAGTGGTGCAGCCAATAGAGCACCTCTATCCGGTCATATCTTTCCAGTCCGCGCAGCGCCGGCCCCCAGGGCTCAAAGATCTCGATCGTGCATTCGGGTCCATCCGGGCGGCCCTGACGCGGGCAATCCGCGCGTCGCCTCCACGGCGTGTTGATGCGCCCGATGAACCGAAGCGCCGCATCGGTCGGGTGGTCCGTCTCGACGCTCTGTTCGCCGTCGCGTATCGTCTGCTGGTCGGGCATGTGTCTGCGCCTTGTGCCGGTTGAGTCGATTCCGGCACTATGGCACCGGTTGCGCATCGCGGCCAGACGGCTCGGCCCGCGTCGCGTCAGGAGCGGTCCGCCCATGCGGCGAGCGTGGTCTGCAGATCGCCAAAACCGGTCACGCGCCGCTCGAACTCCAGCCCCAGCCGGTTGGCATAGCCCTGCGCGCGGGCGGTCAATTCCGGATTGTCGGTCTGGGCCTGATAGACCAGCTTGGTGTAATTGCCGAAATACATCTCGCGCAATTCCGGATGCCGGTCCAGCCCCAGCGGTTTCCAGATGAAAGAGTCGAACTGTCGGGCCAGGAAGTCTGTCAGGTAAAACGCCGTCGTTTCATCGTCCAGATGTTGTGCGAAACGGTCGTTGCCTTCGTAGAAGGAATAGCAATGCGGACCCTGCACCATTTCCACGCCCAGCCGGTCGCAGGCCTGTTGCAGCTGGCCGCCGGTGCCGCAATCCGCATAGACCACATAGATCTTGTCGTAGATGGCGCTGTTCCTGCCAATCAGGGCCTCGACCGAGGCGGTGATCTGGTCGGGGTGATTGTGCAGGATGGCGGGCAGGCAGGTCAGATCCATGTGATCCCAACCGCCTTGTTTCTTCAGCTGCAGGATTTCGCGGGCCAGCGCGCCGCAGGCGATCAGCAGGATCCGCCCCGATTTTCGCGTCGGCGCGGCAAGCCCCGCTTCGGTCAGGCTTTGGTCATCCAGAGTAGTTCCGGTGGGCGGGCGCGCGGACGCCCGCCGGGCAGGGCGGTCGGCGCTGCGCCGCCGCACCATGGCTCAGGCGCTCAGGCTGTTGTGCTTGCGACCGACGAAGTCCTTGGCCGTTTCCACGGCCACGGCCGCATCGCGGCAATAGGCATCGGCCCCGATGGCCTTGCCGAATTCCTCGTTCAGCGGCGCACCGCCCACCAGCACGATGTAGTCCTCGCGCTTGCCCTGTTCGATCAGCGTGTCGATGACCACTTTCATATACGGCATGGTGGTGGTCAGCAGGGCGGACATGCCCAGGATATCGGGCTGTTCGGTTTCCAGCGCTTCCAGATAGTTTTCAACCGGGTTGTTGATGCCCAGGTCGACCACCTCGAAACCGGCGCCTTCCATCATCATGCTGACCAGGTTCTTGCCGATGTCGTGAATGTCGCCCTTGACGGTTCCGATCACCATCTTGCCGACACGTGGGGCGCCGGTTTCGGCCAGCAGCGGCTTGAGAATCGCCATGCCGCCCTTCATCGCGTTGGCGGCGAGCAGCACCTCGGGTACAAACAGGATACCGTCGCGGAAGTCGGCCCCGACGATGGTCATGCCTCCAACCAGGGCTTTGGTCAGGATGTCATAGGGGGCCCAATTGCGCGCCAGAAGAATGTTGACGCCTTCCTCGATCTCTTCGCGCAGACCGTCATAAAGGTCGTCGAACATCTGTTGGACCAGTTCTTCGTCGTCCAGTTCCGACAGGATGATGTCATCTTCTTCCGACATGCGTGCGATTCCTTGATGTGCGGGGAAGACCCCCGGATGTCCGTCCTGCGGTTCTTTTTGCCAAAAGGTCGCGTTTTAACTGCGTTGATTGCGACATCGGCGGCGCTGCAACCGACCTATACTGTCGAATTCGGGCGATTGATAATGAAGTTCTTGCATGGAAATTATCGAGTTGTTGATGATGTTCATCAAATGTTCTATTTTAGGCGTATGCAATCGGAAACGGAAATCGACAAGGCGCGGCGTCGCGGGCGCGGGGCGGTCAGCAATGCCAGCGGGCGGTTCGATCTGTCGCGCACCGAAGAGAATGACGGTTGGGAGATCGCCGAGGAGCGGGATGGATTTTGCACACAGGTCAGCGAGGAACGGGTGCGCAGCCTGATCACCTGGAACCGCTCGCCTGACCTGCCGTTTGATCGCTCGATCAACCCCTATCGCGGCTGTGAACACGGGTGTGTCTACTGTTTTGCGCGACCCAGCCATGCCTATCTTGGGCTGTCGCCCGGGTTGGATTTCGAAACCCGGCTGGTGGCGCGGCCCAATGCCGCCGAGGTGCTTGATCGCGAACTGCGCTCCAGGCGGTATCTGGTGGCCCCGATTGCGGTCGGGACCAACACGGACCCCTATCAACCGATTGAGAAGGAGCACGAAATCATGCGCGCCTGCCTGCAGGTGTTGGCACGGTTCAACCATCCGGTGGCGATTGTCACCAAGGGCACGCTGATTGAGCGCGATATCGATATTCTGGCACCAATGGCGGCGCGGGGGCTGGCGCGGGTCGGAATTTCGATGACGACGCTGAATGCCGGACTGAGCCGTCGGATGGAGCCGCGCGCGCCATCGCCCGACCGGCGGCTGCTGACCATCCGCAGGCTGGTGCGGGCGGGTATTCCGGTGCGGGTGATGACCTCGCCGATCGTACCCGGTCTGACCGATCACGAGATCGAGTCGCTGCTGGCTGCCGGGGCAGAGGCGGGGGCCGATGCGGCCAGCTGGATCATGCTGCGTTTGCCTCGTGAAGTATCGCCGTTGTGGCAGGAATGGCTGGCCGAACATGAACCGGGGCGCGCGGCCAAGGTGATGGCCCGGCTGCGCGAGATGCACGGCGGCAAGGACTATGACGCCCGGTGGGGTCACCGGATGCGGGGCGAAGGACCCTATGCCGAGATGATCGGGAAACGGTTTCGGGCCGCGGCGCGACGCCACGGGCTGGATGGCCCGACCGCGCCGTTGCGTTGCGATCGGTTTCGAAAACCGGCACAGGTCGGGGATCAACTGGCGCTGTTTTGACTGCGAAATGTACGATTCGGCAGATGCGCCGCTTGGCCGATCCGGTGATTTCAATGGCTTGCAGAGATTTGTTTCGCGCGCGAAACAATCGGAAAATGATACCTGTTTTCAGATCGTTAAGCGGCAGTCCTCATGTATCGTGCTGCACGCAACGGATGGTCAGCTGCGGCGGCGGCCCCGGCGTTCGCGTTTCGGGGCCACATCGTCGCCGGTGCCGTCGCCCGCGGACGAGAACGCGCCCAGGGCGGCGGTGATCTGGTCCAGCGTCGGGGCATCGCCACGCGGGCGGGTGTCCAGGGCTTCGCGCATGTGGCGCAGGTGCTCGGGCATGGTCCCACAGCAGCCGCCGATGATCCTGGCACCGCAATCGCGCGCCATCGCGGCATAGTCGCCCATCAGCTCTGGCGTGCCGTCATAATGGATGTGACCATCGACATATTTCGGGATACCGGCGTTGCCTTTGGCGATCAGGGCGCGCTGGGTGCCGATTTCCTTGGCTTGTGTGGCAAACCCCAGCAGCGTGCGCAGCAGGTCTGATGCACCGGTGCCGCAATTGGCCCCGAAGGCCAGCGGCGCGGGGTCGAGTTCCTCGACCAATTTCACCATGTCGGCCGAGGTCACGCCCATCATGGTGCGCCCGGCGGTGTCAAAGCTCATCGTGCCGCACCAGGGCATGTCCGCCAGGGCAAAGGCTTCGGCGGCAGCGCGATATTCTTCGGGGGCGGAAATCGTTTCCAGCCACAGCACATCGGCGCCGCCCTCTTTCAGCCCGTCGGCCTGTTCGTGGAACATTTCGACCGCAACGGCGTGCGACAGGGTGCCGACCGGCTGCATGATTTCACCGGTAGGGCCGACCGAGCCCGCGACGATTACTGGGCGCGCGGCCTTGTCCGCCACGTCGCGGCCCAGCTCGGCACCGACCCGGTTGAGTTCGCGCACGCGTTTCTGACCGTCGTGCAGTTTCAGACGCGATGCGTTGCCGCCAAAGGTGTTGGTCAGGAACAGATCGCTGCCCGCATCCACCGCGCCCTTGTACAGGGCGGTGATCTTGGCGGGTTCGTCGACATTCCAGAACTCGGGCGCATCTCCCGACATCAGCCCCATGTTGAACAGGTTGGTGCCGGTGGCGCCGTCCGCGAGGATGACATCAAGGCGGTCGAGCATGGTTTGAAATGCGCAGGTCATGGCGAACAGTCCTTTTGCCGTGCGCCAAAGAGGCACCCGTTCAGCGCCGGTTTGTCACAGCGGGGTGCGCGCGGCAAATCGGAATTTTTCAACTTGATTATGAATATGGCACGTCCAAGGACCGGCCCGCATATCCGGGCCGGCGCGGGGCCGGTGCCCGTCCGGGGTGGCCGGCTACTTGAGTTCCTGCATCAGCTGGGCTTTGGCGACCTGCATCAATTCGTCCATTTTCGTGCGGATCGTCTCGGGGCTGGATTTGTCACCGAGATCCGCCGCAACCTTGCGCACCACGTCCTCGTGTCCGGCTTCCTCGAAATCGGCCAGAACCACGGTCTTGGCATAGGCTTCGGCCTCGTCGCCGGTCTTGCCCATCAGATCGGCCGCCCACAGCCCGGTCAGCTTGTTGCGCCGTGCTTCGGCCTTGAACTGCATTTCTGCGTCATGGGCGTATTTGGCTTCGAACGCCTGTTCACGATCGTCGAATGTGGTCATGGATCCGTATCCTCTGGGGTTGGCCTCGGTGGGCAAAGATATGACCATCGCGACCCGCACGCGCAAGTGCCATTTCTGCGGCAAACCGGCCCGGCGGTCCTGGCGTGCGCCACGGGTTTTTCGCTTCGGTGCCTCATTTATGCCGGGATGTGCGACAAGTCTGACATATCTGGTGAGGTGCCGAGGGGGTGGAACATGGGACTATTTTCAAGGCTGCGCAGCGACGATACCGGGCCCGCGGATCAGGCCAGCGAAGTGGCGCGCAGCGTTCTGTCGATGCCGTTTCTGATCGCGGCGGCGGATGGCCGGATGGACGATACCGAGTTGCACCAGATACTGAACATCAGCACCTATAGTCCGATTTTTCTGTCCATCGGAGTCGAACGGACGCTGATCCTGGCGCGCGATATCGTGCGCCAGTTGCGCGCCGAGGGCGGGCAAAAGGTCTTTGAACGCGCGGCAGCGTCGCTGAGCCCGGAGCTGCGCGAAACCGCTTTGTGTTTCGCCATTCGCATCGCGCTGGCCGATGGACGGCTGGATCCCGGCGAACAGGAGATGCTGATTGCCATGGCCAAACGCCTTGAGATTGCAGAGGCGCGGTGCATCCAGATCTTTGAAGTCATCGCCATGATGCAACGGCCCGCAGGCTAGGCATGGGAACCGGCCCGTGGCGCATTGCTTGCGGGATTGCGGGCCTTGCACTATAGCGGCGCCAAGAGTCCGGGATTCCTCCGGTCGTCCTATCCCAAGGGGCTGTACATGGCGCGTCGCAAGAAAATCTATGAAGGCAAAGCCAAGATCCTGTATGAAGGCCCTGAACCGGGCACGATCGTGCAGTATTTCAAGGACGATGCCACCGCGTTCAACGCCGAAAAGAAAGATGTGATCGACGGCAAGGGTGTGTTGAACAACCGCCTGAGCGAGTTCTTCATGACCGGGCTGAACACCATCGGTGTGCCGACTCATTTTATTCGACGTCTCAACATGCGCGAACAGCTGGTGCGCAGCTGCGAGATCATTCCGCTGGAGATCATCGTACGCAACTTTGCCGCCGGGTCGATGTCCAAGCGTCTGGGTATCGAAGAGGGCACCCAGCTGCCGCGTCCGATTGTCGAATATTGCTATAAGGACGACGCGCTGGGCGATCCGCTGGTCACCGAAGAGCATATCGCGGCCTTTGGCTGGGCCAGCCAGCAGGACATGGACGACGTGCTGAGCCTGGCGCTGCGGGTGAATGATTTCCTGTCCGGCGTGATGCTGGCGGTCGGTATCCGGCTGGTGGATTTCAAGATCGAGATCGGCCGGGTCTATGACGGCGATTTCCAGCGCCTGATCATTGCTGACGAAATCAGCCCGGACAGCTGTCGTTTGTGGGATATCGAGACTGGCCAGAAGCTGGACAAGGATGTGTTCCGCCGCGATCTGGGCAGTCTGACGGATGCCTATTCCGAGGTGGCGCGCCGGTTGGGGGTTCTGCCCAAGAACAACGGTCCGGTGACCAAACCGACGCTGATCAACTGAGCCGGTCGGCCCCGCAACGGGCCGGACAGCACGAGCATTTACCAAATGGAAGCGGCATTTGCGCGCTTTGACCAGGGGACGACAAGATGAAGGCACGGGTGCATGTGATGCTGAAGAACGGGGTTCTTGATCCGCAGGGTGAGGCGGTGCGCCACGCATTGGGGGCGATGGGTTTTGGCGGTGTGACCGGCGTGCGCCAGGGCAAGGTGATCGAACTAGACCTGGCCGAGGGCGCATCCGAGGCGGACGTCGCCGAGATGTGCGAAAAGCTGCTGGCCAATACGGTGATCGAATCCTATCAGGTCGAGATGCTCTGATGCGCGCCGCTGTCGTCGTTTTTCCCGGATCGAACTGTGATCGCGATCTGGCGGTGGCGTTTTCCGCCGCCGGGGCCGAGGTCACCATGGTGTGGCACAAGGACAGCGCGCTGCCCGATGGCGTGGACATTGTCGGCATTCCGGGCGGGTTTTCCTATGGCGACTATCTGCGCTGCGGCGCCATCGCGGCGCAGTCGCCGATTTGTCGCGCGGTCAAGGCGCATGCGGACCGCGGCGGCTATGTTCTGGGGGTGTGCAATGGCTTTCAGGTTCTGACCGAAACCGGCATTCTGCCCGGTGCGCTGTTGCGCAACGCGGGGTTGAAGTACATTTGCAAAACCGTTGAATTAAAAGTGGAAACATCCGATAGCGCCTTTACCGACGGGTACAATCAGGGTGACGTGATCGGTATTCCGGTGGCGCATCATGACGGCAACTATTTCGCGGATCAGGCGACTTTGGCCGAACTGCGCGAGCAGGACCGCGTGGCGTTCCGCTATGTCGACAATCCAAACGGAGCCGCAGACGATATTGCCGGGATCCTGTCGCCGAACCGCCGGGTTCTGGGGATGATGCCGCACCCGGAAAGGGCGGCGGATGTTCGCCATGGCGGCACCGACGGGGCGGCGATGTTCCGCAATCTGGCCGGGGTCATGACGGCGGCGTGACTTGAGCGCAGGGCGCGAGGCGCGTAGCCTGTGGCCATGAAAATGCCAGTCACGCCAAAGCCACCGATTTCCGGCTGGCCGCGATCCGATGGGATCAGCTGGCGCGTCAGGCTTGCGCTGGTGTTGTTGCTGGTCATTGCGGTGGCGACGATCTGGGTGACAAACCGGCTGATGACCGACCGGTTTACCGAGAGCACAAGTAACCGCTCTGATCTGCGGCTGACGCTGTACACCGGCAATCTTCAGGCCGAGCTGAGCCGCAATGCCGTGCTGCCGCTGTTGTTGTCGCGGGACCCGACATTGATCGGGGCGCTGAATTCGAACGACTTCAGTCAGTCCACGCAGCGGCTGATTTCCTTTGTCGAGGAGATCGGGGCGGCGTCGCTGATGCTGCTCGATATCGATGGGCGCACTGTCGCCGCCACCGATCGCAACCGGTTGGGGTCGCTGCATCGCAACGCGGCCTATTTCGTCGAGGCGATCCGATCCAACACAACCGCTTTTTCTGTCATCGAGCGGGAATCCGGTGGATTCAGATTTTTCTATTCGCGGCTGGTCGAGAGCGGTGGCACCAAATTGGGCGCCATCGTTGTCGAGGTCGATCTGAGGCAGTTTGAAGGCACATGGGGTGGCATTTCGGATGCGGTAATGGTGGCCGACAGCACCGGGCGCATCATCTTGTCCACCGAGTCGCGCTGGCGCGGTCTGAAGGAGGATGAGGCACTGCAGCGCGAGACGCCGCAAAGCGCCATAGAGCGCGCCATCCGGGCCACCGCGGATTGGAGTGCGTTGCCGGTCGAGGCCTATCTGCAAGGCGAGGCGGTGATGCGCCGCGAAAAGCTTATCCCTTTCCAAGGGTGGCGGATGACATTGTTTACCACCTATTCTTCGATCCGCGAGCGGGTGAACAGCATTCTGGCGCTCGAAATCATGGGATTCGCCATTTTGCTGGCGCTGGTTTTTTACGCCCTCAGCCGCCGTACGGCGCTGCGCATGGCCTTATTTCAGCGCGAGTCGGCAGAGTTGCGCGCATTGAACAAGCGGTTGCAGCGGGAAGTTGCCGAGCGCGAACGGGTCCAGGAGACGCTGGCGGTCACGGAACAGACGCTGGCGCAATCCAGCAAGCTGGCGGCGCTTGGGGAAATGTCGGCGGCTGTCAGCCACGAACTGAACCAGCCGCTGGCCGCCATGAAGACCTATCTGGCCGGAGCGCGACTGCTGTTGCGGCGCAATCGCCCCGAAGAAGCACTGTCGTCCTTTGGTCGGATCGACGATCTGATCGAACGGATGGGGGCCATCACGCGGCAGTTGAAATCCTATGCCCGCAAGGGCGGAGACAGTCTGGCGCCGGTGAACATGGGGGACGCGCTGGCATCATCCCTGTCGATGATGGAGCCGCAGCTGCGTCAGAGACAGGTGCAGATCACGCGTATCCTGCCGGATCATCAGGTCTGGGTGATGGGGGACAGATTGCGTATCGAGCAGGTTCTGGTCAACCTCTTGCGCAATGCGCTGGACGCCACCAAATCGGTCAACGACCCCGAGGTCGAGATTATTCTGGCCGCAGGCGAGACAGCGACGCTGACGGTGCGGGACAATGGCGACGGGGTCGAGGATCTGGAGTCTCTGTTCGAGCCGTTCTATACCACCAAGCGGCCCGGCGATGGCGTAGGTCTGGGGCTGGCGATCTCGTCGGGGATCGTGAACGATCTGGGAGGGCGGCTGTCCGCGCGCAATGCACGCGGTGGAGGGGCCGTATTTGAGATGCGGTTGCCGACAATGGAAACCGGCGTAGAAGCTGCTGAATGACAGGGGTTTGAAGATGGCACAGGCCATGAAGATCGCGATTGTGGATGACGAGCAGGACATGCGCCAGTCGATCAGCCAGTGGCTGGCCCTGTCCGGGTACGATACCGAAACGTTTTCCTGCGCCGAAGACGCGCTCAAGACATTGGGCCCCGAATATCCGGGGATCGTGATATCGGACATCAAGATGCCCGGAATGGACGGGATGCAGTTTCTGAAGAAACTGATGGGCAGCGACAGCGCGTTGCCGGTCATCATGATCACCGGCCATGGCGATGTGCCGATGGCCGTCGAGGCGATGCGTGTCGGAGCCTTTGACTTTCTGGAGAAACCTTTCAATCCGGACCGCATGTCCGAGCTGGCCAAGCGGGCCACCGGGGCGCGTCGTCTGGTGTTGGATAACCGTGCCCTGCGCCGCGAGCTGAGCGACGGCAATCAATTGATGAACAAGCTGATCGGCGCCAGCCCGGTGATGGAACGTCTGAAAGAGGATATTCTGGATCTGGGGCAGGCAGATGGCCATGTGCTGATCGACGGCGAAACCGGCACCGGGAAAACGCTTGTGGCGCATGCGCTGCATGCGGTGGGCAGCCGGGCGGGCAAGAAATTTGTGCTGGTCAGCTGCGCCGCGCTGGAAGAAGAAGCCCTGTCCAAACGCCTGTTTGGTCCGATGCAGCCCGAAGATGGCCAGCTGCCCGCCATGGAAGAGGCCCGCGGCGGCACGCTGGTGCTTGAGGATATCGAGGCGTTGGGCGATCTGTTGCAGGCCCGGTTGCTGAGCGTGATCAACCAACAGGGATCACCGGCCGAAACCCGATTGGTCGCGATTTCCAATTTGCAGGAGGCGGGGCGCACCTGCGAAGACGCCTTGCGGCCGGATCTGTTCTATCGCCTTGCGGCGCTGCGCATCACCGTGCCGCCGCTGCGTCAACGTGGCGAGGATATTCTGACCCTGTTCACGCGGTTGTCGGAACAGTTTTCGGATGAATACGGTTGTGACACGCCGCAGGTCAGCGCCCAGGAGGCGGCGCAGCTGTTGCAGGCCCCCTGGCCGGGCAATGTGCGTCAGCTCATCAACATTGCCGAGCGCGCGGTTCTGCAATCGCGTCGGGGCAGTGGCACTATTGCGTCGCTGTTGATGTCCGACCACGAGGAAATGCAGCCGGTGATGACCACCGAAGGCAAGCCGCTTAAGGAATATGTCGAAGCGTTCGAGCGGATGTTGATCGACAACACAATGCGACGTCACAAAGGCAGTATTGCCGCGGTCATGGACGAATTGTGCCTGCCGCGCCGGACCCTGAACGAGAAGATGGCGAAATACGGGTTGCAGCGGTCAGACTACCTGTAAACTGCCGCCGGGTCATTGGAACGGATTGGCGGGCGGGCGGGTGCACCAGAGCCGCCGCTGACCGTGGATCACGCCAGTATCGCAGCCAGGCCGACGCCGCCGGTTTCAGCCCCTCATTGCGCAGGTTGAGCGAGAGGCGTTGTACAGTTTTCAGGTGGGCCGACAGTCCGGTACGGGCTGTGGTGTTGCTGGTTTCGTCAAAGCAATCGTCCGGTGAATTCAGCAAGAAGCGAGGGGAGCTGACGTCAGGAAGTACGTCGTTTTTCAGCTGTGCGCCATTTGCCATTGCCGAGATACAGATCGTATCCCATTCGGTCCCGGTCAACCGGCGCATATAACACTGCCAGACCGGCGCAACACCCACGCCAATCCAGCTTGATAGACGGTTGCGTGTCGGGCTTGCTCCGGATTGACTGACCCCGTTGGCGACATAATTCGACACAACGCCGGTGTCGATGCCGATGCCGATGCCGAGAAAATAGCGCAAATCGACCGGGCGCGGCAACGGGGTCCTGGCCGTCGCCGAACCCGATAGGATGGCGAAAAACACGCGGGTTTCAGGGCGGGGGCAGGCGTGGCGGGCAAAGTGGAGCAGATTTGCAAAGGGGTGTCCGAATAGGTGTCCAACGGTAGGAAAGAGCCGATCTGCGACGGAAGGTAAGATTGGAATTTACAACTTATGGGCGATTTTGCGGTCACATAATACAGAATACCCATTGTCTTTCCGGTGTTGGTGCCCTTATGTTGACAGAATGGACCTTTCGCATCCGAGCGACAGAAGATCCAGTTTGAGTTTCGCTGTTTCAGACATGCGCAGACAGATGTTCCGCAAGGCTGAACAGACCGATTGGGTTCCGCAAGGAGCCGTTGAAATGCCTTTGCCGCACGTTGCTGGGGCGAAGGATTAGAATGGGCAGGCATGGGAGCGTCCCGCCTGTCGGAGAAGAACCGCGATGACGCGCGCGCACGCATTGAGAAAATCGGCAGGGGGGTGCAAAGCCCGGCCCTGCCGCGCGGCGTCTGACATCGCCCTGACAAGACACCATCCCAAACGCGCGCGCCCGCCTGGGCGTGACCGTTTGCGAGCGTGCACCAAGGATACATGGCTAAGAAAATGCTTATCGATGCCACCCACGCGGAAGAAACCCGCGTCGTGGTGGTGGACGGAAACAAGGTCGAGGAGTTCGATTTTGAATCCGAGAACAAACGCCAGCTTGCAGGCAATATCTATCTTGCAAAGGTAACGCGGGTCGAACCCTCACTGCAGGCGGCTTTTGTGGACTATGGCGGGAATCGCCACGGGTTCCTGGCGTTTTCTGAAATCCATCCGGATTATTACCAGATTCCCGTCGCCGACCGCGAGGCGCTGATGGAGGAAGAGCGCGCCTATGCCGAGGCCATCAAGGCGCACGATGAAGAAGAAGAGAAAAAACCCACCCGGTCCCGCCGGACCCGGTCGCGCAGTAAGACGCAGGCGGCAGATGCGCCGTCCGGCGACGCGCGGGTGACCAAAGAGGTCGATGCCGAAATTACCGGCATGGAAACGATCGACCTGACCGAGGAAGAACCGCAGGAAGGGGCTGCGGTGGATACGCCCGAGGGCACCTCGCCGATGGAACGGGTCGCGGACACGCCGGTGGAGGCACCGCAGGATGACACGGTCGAAACATCTGCCGAGGATGAGGCCGATTTCGATGGCGCGCCTGACGACGATCCTGAAGATGATGACGAAGCCCGAAGCAGCACTGCATCGGACAAGGACGACAGCATTGAATCGGTTGCCGACGAGGACGATATCGAAGATATCCGTCCGCCGCGTAAACCGCGTCCGCGCCGCTATAAGATCCAGGAAGTCATCAAGGTGCGTCAGATCCTGCTTGTGCAGGTGGTCAAGGAAGAACGCGGCAACAAGGGGGCTGCGCTGACGACTTACCTGTCGCTGGCAGGGCGATATTGCGTACTGATGCCCAATACGGCCCGTGGCGGCGGCATTTCGCGCAAGATCACCAACGCGGTGGATCGCAAGAAACTGAAGGAGATCGCCAGCGAGATCGAGGTGCCCAAGGGCGCGGGGCTGATCGTGCGCACGGCAGGGGCGAAACGCACCAAGGCCGAGATCAAACGCGATTACGAGTATTTGCAACGGCTTTGGGAACAGATCCGGGAACTGACGCTGAAATCGATCGCGCCGGCCAAGATCTATGAAGAGGGCGACCTGATCAAACGCTCGATTCGCGATTTGTACAATCGCGAGATCGACGAGGTGTTCGTCGAGGGCGAGCGCGGCTATCGCATCGCCAAGGACTTCATGAAAATGATCATGCCGTCCCACGCGAAGAATGTGAAACAGTACAGCGAGCCGATGCCGCTGTTTGCGCGCTATCAGGTGGAAAGCTATCTCGGGGCGATGTTCAACCCGACGGTGCAATTGAAATCCGGTGGTTACATCGTGATCGGCGTGACCGAGGCCCTGGTGGCAATCGACGTGAACTCGGGGCGGGCGACCAAGGAAGGCAGCATCGAAGAGACGGCGCTGAAAACCAACCTGGAGGCCAGCGATGAGGTGGCCCGGCAATTGCGCCTGCGCGATCTGGCGGGTCTGATCGTGATCGATTACATCGATATGGACGAGCGCAAGAACAACGCCGCCGTGGAAAAACGTTTGAAAGATCGGTTGAAAACGGACCGCGCGCGCATCCAGGTCGGTCGTATCAGCGGTTTCGGCCTGATGGAAATGTCCCGTCAGCGTCTACGACCGGGGATGATCGAAGCGACGACCCAACCCTGCGCGATCTGCCATGGTACAGGCTTGATCCGGTCCGATGACAACATGGCGCTGTCGATCCTGCGCCAGATCGAAGAGGAAGGTGTGCGGCGGCGCAGCCGCGAGGTTCTGGTCAAGTGCCCGGTCAACATTGCAAACTTTCTGATGAACCAGAAACGCGAGCACGTGGCGCAAATCGAAGGGCGCTATGGGTTGTCGGTCCGCATCGAAGGCGATCCGCATCTGGTCAGCCCCGATTTTGCAATCGAGAAGTTCAAGACGGCGTCGCGTGTGGTGCCGGTGGCCAGCGCGCCGGTCGTGTCGGTGGACACGTCCCTGATGGATCAGATCGACGCGGACGAGGGGGACGCCGAGGCCGAGATCGAAGAGGAAGCCGTTTCGGTCACGCCCGAGGACGATTCGGAGGCCCGGCCCAAGCGCAAACGGCGTCGTCGCCGGCGGCGCAGCAGCAAGTCCGGCAGCACGGTGAACGGTGCGGATACAGAGGACACTGGTTCCGACGACGCGTCGGTTTCCGTGACCGGCGAGGCCGAAGACACGGAGGCCCCCAAACCGGAGGCGGCTGTCGTGACGGCAGAAGAAGAGGTCCAGCCCGAGGTTCAGGCGGAGGTGCCGGTCAAGAAGCCGCGCAAGAGCCGTTCGCGTGCCAAGGCTACCAAACCGGTCGAAGCCGAGGTCGGGTCAGAGGCTGAAGCCGACGCTATGCCAGACGCCGCCAAGGCCAGCGATGAGAAGCCAAAGCCGATCCGCACCCGGCGCAAGCCCGCGGCCAAGGCGAAGAAGGCGGAACCCGCAACCGAGCCGACAGTGGCAGAGCCAGAGATGGAAACAGCTGTGGCAGACCCCGTTGCCGAGCCCGTTTCGGCGGAACCAGCGGCCGTGGAACCCGAAGCCACGCCGGAACCGGTTGCTGCCCAAGCTCCGGCAGCGGTCGAAGCAATGCCTGAGTCAGCTGTGACTCCTGAACCTGCGCAAGAGGTCGCGCCTGCGGCCGAGGAGGTGCTGGAGGAGGTGGCAGTGGCCACTCAGGACCCGGACAAGCCAAAGCGGCGCGGATGGTGGTCTTTGGGCAACTGACCCATTGAGCCGAACAACGACACAGTTTTGAGAAAGGCGGGCCAACGGGTCCGCCTTTTCTATTTGCCCTTGCGGATCAGATAGATTTGGTGCGGCCCGTCATCGCGTTGGGACAGCAGTTCATGGCCCGCTTCCGCGCAGAAATGGGGCACGTCCACAATGGCTGCGGGATCGTCGGCCAGCATCTGCAGAACTGCGCCCCGGGGTAAGGATTTCAGCCGTTTGCGCGCCTTGAGGACGGGCAGGGGGCAGAGCAGCCCGGTGGCATCGACGGTATCGGTTATCTGGGTCATGCTGCGCAGATATTGCGGATGTTTCAGCCTGTCCACAAGGATGTGACCATTGGCGTCAGCATGGGACCGTGACCTTGCTGTGCGGATCGCCTATCACCTCAGTCATGTTCGGAATAGATATCATAGATGCGGGCCTGTTGCCGGCCATGATCGTTGCGTTGGCGGCTGGGATTGTCAGCTTTCTGTCGCCTTGCGTTTTACCCATTGTGCCTCCCTATCTGGCCTATATGAGCGGCGTGTCGCTGCAGGATCTGGGCAGCGGCAGCGTGGCGCGCAACCGGGCCATGCTGCCGGCGCTGTTCTTTGTGCTGGGCCTGTCCACGGTGTTTTTGCTGTTGGGGTTCACCGCCTCGGTCATCGGGTCGATGTTCCTGCAATTTCAGGGCTGGTTCAATATCATCGCCGGTGTTCTGGTGATGATCTTCGGCGCGCATTTTGTTGGTGTTTACCGGATCGGATTTCTGGATCGCGAAGCGCGCCTCGATGCGGGAGACCGGGGCGGCAGCGCCTTTGGGGCCTATGTGCTGGGGCTGGCCTTTGCCTTTGGCTGGACGCCTTGCATCGGCCCGCAACTGGGCGCGATTCTGTCGCTGGCAGCCTCCGAGGCCTCGGTCGCGCGGGGTACGGCCCTGTTGGCGGTGTATGCGGCGGGGCTGGGAGTGCCGTTCCTGCTGGTGGCGGCGTTCCTGCCGCGTCTCGGTGGGCTGATGGGGTGGATGAAGCGTCACATGGAGCAGATCGAGCGCGCCATGGGGCTTTTGTTGTGGACCATCGGCCTGCTGATGCTGACCGGGGGATTTTCCAGCTTTTCCTATTGGCTGCTCGAACAGTTCCCCGCCCTGGCGACGCTGGGCTGATCCGGTCGCATTGCACCTTACTCTTGTCGACAATACAGGCTAGGGTTGTGTCAGGGCTTGAGGGCAGGAATGGGCAGCGAACCGCAACGGCAGGTGCATCGGCGCCGGGTGTTCTATATTCCCGGCTATGATCCGATTCCGCCGCGGCGCTATCGGGAATTGTATCGCAGAGAAGGTCTGAAACAGGCCGGAATTTCCGGATATAATATCGCTTTGAAGGCGAAATCGGGGTCCGGTCTGTACGGCTGGAGGGTTTCCGGTCGGATCGGGGATACAGCCACCGTCTGCCAGATCGATGTGCTGGTCTGGTCCGATATCGTGCGCAACAGCATGTCCAATTCGATTGCGGCGACCTATCTGCAACTGCTGCGCACCGCCTGGGTCTATGTTGCGTCGGGCACGTTTCGGCGGCTGATGTGGCTGCGCAAAGGGCCGGTGATTGCGGCGCTTTACCCGGTTGGAATGCTGCTGTTGCAGTTGATCCTGTCCCTTGTGGTGGGGATTCTGGCCGCATCCGCCCTGCGCGTGGCGGTTAGCACGGTCTGGCAGGGCGCAACCGCCGGCAGGGTCTTGCCTTTGGTTTCGGCTGTTCTGGTTCTGTTGGTGATGGTGTTGGTCCTGCGCTGGTTTCGGGCACAGGACGGTCGGTTGTATGCCTATTATCTGATGCATGACTATGCATTTACGGCCCACTCAAACGGTGCGAATCCGCCTGCACTGGAGACCCGCATCGGGCAATTCACCGATATCATCGCCAAAGCGCTGACGCAGGATGTGGATGAGGTGCTGATTGTCGGGCATTCTTCGGGCGCACATATCGGCATATCGGTTCTTGCCGACCTGATCCGCAGCGGCCGGGTGCCTAAGGACGGCCCGGCATTGTCTTTTCTGACGTTGGGGCAGGTGGTGCCCATGGTGTCGTTCCTGAAGGGCGCGCACCGGTTGCGTGCCGATCTGCGCTATCTTTCAACGCGGGACGAGCTGTTCTGGGTCGATGTCTCGGCCCCGGGCGATGGCTGTTCCTTTGCGCTCTGCGA
Source organism: Sedimentitalea nanhaiensis DSM 24252 (assembly GCF_000473225.1). GTDB lineage: Bacteria > Pseudomonadota > Alphaproteobacteria > Rhodobacterales > Rhodobacteraceae > Sedimentitalea > Sedimentitalea nanhaiensis. Next base: position 1,246,869 of record NZ_KI421509.1, on the reverse strand, counting down.
CCCGGTCGCGGTCAGCGGGGTTGCGCCCCCGGGCAAGAAATGGCCGCTGGTGATGTCGGCGGCGTTTACCCGGACCCTGTCGCCGGACCGCTGGGCCGAGCTGCGCTGGCGGTTCTTCCGTTTGCATTTTCAGTATCTTTGCGCATTTGACCGCCCGGGGGATTATGACTATTTCCGCATTACGGCGGGGCCGCGTACGTTGGCGGCGCGGTATGGTGGTCGCGCGCCGTCGCGGTCGCGCATCGATGTGGCCGCGTCAAAATATACTTCGGTCGCTGCATGAGGCCGCCAAAACCGTCTGCAAGGCCCGACAAGGTGTCGCTGTGGCGTTATGCGCGGCTGTTTCGCAAAGACCTGTTGTCGGCACAGCCCGCACGCCTGTACCGGGCCTGGATGGCAGAATTCCGCACCCCGTTCTTTCGGTCTTTCCTGTTGAACCAGCCGGAGCTGATCAAAACGGTGCTGCGTGAGCGGCCCGATGATTTCCCGAAATCCGGACGGATCAGCGAGGGTTTGCGACCGCTGTTGGGGGACTCGGTGTTCCTGACCAATGGAGAGATCTGGAAACGCCAGCGCCGGATCATCGACCCGGCGTTCGAAGGCGGGCGGTTGCGGGATACATTTCCAGCGATGCAGGCCGCGGCAACGGCAGCGGTTCAGCGCTTGGAGAAGGCGGATGGCGGCCCGTTGGAGATCGAGGAAGTGACCAGCCACGTCGCGGCGGATGTGATCTTTCGCACTCTGTTTTCGATCCCGATCGAACACGATCTGGCCACGCAGGCGTTCACCCAGTTTCGGGACTATCAGCGCAGCCAACCAATCCTCAACATCGCGGCCCTGGTGCCGATGCCACGTTGGATGCCGCGCTTTCATTCCCGCAAGACGCGCAAGACAGCACGGAAAATCCGCGCGCTGATCACCCAATTGACAACCCAACGGAGAGCCGAAATCGGGGACGGAACTGCTCCGGATGATCTGGCGACGAAAATCATGACCACGCCGGACCCGGAAACCGGAGCGTGTTTCAGCACCCGTGAAATGGTCGATCAGGTGGCGATCTTTTTCCTGGCCGGGCATGAAACCAGCGCATCGGCTCTGGCTTGGGCGTTGTACATGATGGCGCTGTATCCGGAGTGGCAGGATCGCGTTGCCGACGAGGCCGCAGTATTGCAAACAGATCCGGAATTTTCGGTGATGGCGCGGCTGAAACTCAGCCGGGATGTGTTTCGCGAGGTGCTGCGGCTGTACCCTCCGGTGCCGATGATGGTGCGCGAGGCGGATGGCCCGGAAAGGTTTCGCGACCGCGAGGTGCGCAAAGGCGCGCAGCTGGTCCTGAGCCCCTGGCATTTGCACCGCCATGAACGGCTGTGGGAGCGGCCAGACGAATTCGACCCGGATCGGTGGAACACTGAGAATGGCAAGCAGTGTCAGCGCACGGCCTATATTCCTTTTTCTGCCGGACCCAGAGTCTGTACCGGCGCGGGATTTGCCATGGTTGAAGGACCATTGATCCTGTCTACCCTGCTGCGGCGGTTTCGGTTTGCCCCGGTCAATGGGCGCGACCCGGTGCCGGTCGCCCATCTGACGGTCCGGTCTGCCGATGGGATCTGGTTGACCTTGCAGCGCCGCTGACGGGCGCTGACTGGCTCGGGTCCGCGTTCTGGCAGGAACGGGCCGGGGGTGTCATCGGCCCTGGGGCGTGCTGGAAAAGGAATTGAACGAAGCCGCCTGGCTCAAGTCCCAATGACCAAGGTTTTTGTCGGGAGGCTTTGAGGTTCTTGTTGCGATGCTCAGCCGATTTGAAGGACCGTCGCCTGCATCATGGCGCGCCGCGTCGGAGAGAGCGCCGGACAGGATCACTGTGCCAGCGTCGAACCCTGCGCCGGACCCCGCAGCCAAGACCTGTCGATGCCACGATTGCCATCATCGGCAAGCGAAAGATCGAAGCAAGAGTTTCAGCGCCGCACGCGCGTCACCGCACTGGCCGTCGCTTGCGGGATCTGGTCGGGTTAAAACCGTGTCGGGTGGCGGTCGGGCAAGCTGATATTGGCTACCTGTTCCGCAATCGGATCGGTCGACAACGGGTGTGTTTCCGCTGCGAATTCCCGAGGGTCGGCCATCTGTTTCCATTCGCCGCCGATATAGACCTCAAGGCCGGAAAAGTTGGCTTTGTATCCCATCTTTTGGCTGCCGGGCACCCAATAGCCCAGATAGACATAGGGCAATTTGGCGTTTCGGGCGATTTTGATGTGATCCAGGATCATGTGCGTGCCCAGGCTGTATTGTGGACGATCCGGGGCATAAAAGGAATAGACCATGCTCAGCCCATCCTCGAGCACGTCGGTCAGGCTGACGGCGATCAGATCGTCCGCCACAGGGTCGGAGTATTCGATGACGCGACTTCGGATCGGGGTCTCTTCGATCATCGCGGCAAATTCGAAAACATCCATGTCGGCCATGCCGCCATCAGCGTGACGGGCGTCCAGATAGCGGCGGAAAAGTTCGTATTGATCCTCGGTCGCCCAGGGCGATGTAGCCCGGCGCTGCAATTGATTGTTGCGCCGCGCGGTGCGCCGCTGGCTCTTGGAGGCAATGAACCGGGAGACGTCGATGCGGGCTGACAGACAGGCGGAGCATTCTGCGCAGGATGGGCGATACAGCACGTTCTGGGATCGCCGAAACCCTTGCTGCGACAGGCTGTTATTCAGCTTGTCCGCATTTTCACCCTGCAGCGAGGTGAACAGCTTACGCTCCATCCTGCCCTCAAGATAGGGGCAGGGCTGGGGTGCCGTCACATAGAATTGTGGCGCTATGGGCAAGGTGTGGCGCATTTGGGTTCCGTGGTTGCTCTGGAAAAGGATAGCAACCGATTCGGCATCCGCCAAGTACCGATTCAGGCGTTAATTGCAGCCCTGCGGTTCAAGGCGACGGTCCCAAGGAAGGCATCGGTCAATCCCTGGCCACGTGCGCTGGTCAGCATCATGACGATGGAAATGACCTGTAGGATGGGCAGCGCAATACTGATCGTATAGCCGGTGGTATGCGCCAGCGCCATCGGCATGTCCAGGCGCGTGCCCTCGGCGGAGCGGATCTCGATGCCGACAAATCGCATTCCCCAAGTCGCCGATCCATTTGCCAGGGTCACCACGCGATAGGCGAAACCGATGACCAGAACCAGCAAAGGCCACACAAAGGCACCAACAAAGGCGGTAAGGAGCACCGCAATCAGGCTGCCCGCGAGAATGACGAGCATGTCGATGATCCATGCGAGCAGCCGCTTGGTCGGCACCATGGCATAGAATTGGGGCTGACGGTCGGGGTCGGGCAGGTGAAACATCTTGGGCTCTTCCGGATCGATTGGGGAATGTTAATCACAAACACGTCGCCCCCGCAAACAAGCGGAGGCGGCGCAGGGTGGGCGTCAGGCGGATTCGTCGTCGCCGTGCGGTTTACGGGCACGTTCGTCCATGAACTGGTCGAATTCGGCCTTGTCCTTGGCTTCGCGCAGCCGCTCGAGAAAGGCTTCGAAATTGGTCTGTTCCTCTTCCAGGCGGCGCAGGGTTTCGGCCCGATAGGCGTCAAAGGCGCTGTTGCCGGTCGAAGACGACATGGTCATGCGGTTTTGTTTCCAGGACGTACGGGTGCAGGATTTTCCAAACATGCGTTTGCTCCAGATCATATAAAACAGAAGGGCCAGGCCGATGGGCCAGAAGAAGACGAAACCAAGGACCATCGCGGCGATCCACGCGCCCTTGCCTTTGCTGTCAAGCCAAGCTTCGCCACGGGAAAACCAGCCCTGGCGGGACGTGGCGGGGATGGGGTCGGACATCATGGTCATTGTCAGGTCTCTCCAGTTCAAGTGGTTGAGTTGTGATGTGAATGTCTTTCACATTACCAAGATTGGAGCTGTGTCTCGCATTTGCAAGGGTCAATGTGAATGTTTTTTACATTTCTTGTTTGCAGCTGTTGTCGCGCGGAACTTATTCTTTCAAACTTTGACAGAGATATTTGCAGCACACGGTTTTTTGGGCCGGATCCTGCGTGCGGGCCATCATGGGCACCGCTGCCGGGTCCGATTTTGGGCCGCGTTCAAAGATCGCCCAAAGGGTCTGAAAAGCCTTCCTGGTGCCGCAGACCGGCGCAGGATGCCAGATGTCAGGCGATGAACCGCATTGTCCCCTTCCTTTGTTTTCATCGCAAGCGTTGCCTGGTTCCCGCCGTTCTGAAGGCTGCGTGATCTGCAGGTCCGTTTCCGAGTGTGGACCTGGAAGGGAGACAGCGTTGTTAGGACATATAGAGCATCATATTGAGGCCAGCGGCCGCATGGAGGTTCCGGCTGGACCGTCTGGAAAGCGGTGCCGCTCTGACAAGCGCAAGGGCCGTGTTGTGGCGGAAACGCCGGTGCCGGGCCTGTCGGTCAATAAAGTCACCCGGCGGCACGATTTGCGGCCCCATCGTTTGATTTCGTGGCGCCGGTTGGCGACGGACGGTAAAAGGACCGTTCCGGTTCTGGCGTGAGCTGCGTTTGCTCCTGTCGCGATCGAACCCTTGGCCGCGCCGCCAGCGGCTGCACCTGACGGGATTATTGGTATTATCCATGGCGAGGTCATTGTCCGACGGCTGGAGCCGCGGGTTTCGGTGTCCTGCACGGATGAGAGCAGATCGGCCCCTTGGCCCGTTTCCGCTTCGTCCACGCGGGGATATCTCTGCCCCATGACGGTCAGGCTGCGGATTTGGGCTGGCGGGGAAGTGATCGCAATGGAGGGATGTCTGTATCGCAACCGTGAGATCCCGTGCCTTCAGGCGGTTCCCCAGACGGCACCGCCAGGGCTGTGGATGCTGGCTCTTGCCGGGGGTGGATATTGCGCCTAGGGATTTGCGCATGCGTGATGTGATGACATATGCGGGCCATATGCGGGCTATCCTGGTGTTGGGCCTGCCGTTGATCGGCGGGCATCTGGCACAGTTCGCCATCGGGTTGACCGATACGGTGATGCTGGGCTGGTACGGCGTCGCGGAACTGGCGGCGGTAACGCTGGCCAGCAGCTATTTTTTCGTGCTGTTCATCCTTGGGGCGGGGTTTGCGCTGGCCGTGATGCCGATGGTGGCGGCGGCCCATGCCAGCGGCGATAGCACAAGCGTACGACGGATCACGCGCATGGGGCTGTGGTTGTCGCTGGTCTATGGTGTTCTGGCAATGCCGTTCATGATCTGGGCCGGACAGATTCTGCAGGTCTTGGGCCAGAGCGAAGAGGTTTCGGTCTTGGCCGCCAGCTATTTGCGCCTGGCGGGCTGGGGGGTGTTCCCGGCACTGCTGGTCATGGTGCTCAAGTCCTATCTGGCGGCGTTGGAACGGACACAGGTGGTTTTGTGGATCACCTTGCTGGCGGCGCTGACCAATGGGCTGATGAACTATGCCCTGATCTTTGGCAACTGGGGCGCTCCCGAACTGGGGATTGTCGGCGCGGCGATCGCGTCGGTGATGACCCAACTGGTGTCGCTGGTGGCAGTGGTCGCTTATGCGGTGACCGCCTTGCCGGAACACCGGATGTTCCAACGTTTTTGGCGACCCGATTGGGAAATGTTGGGTCGGGTGTTCCGTCTGGGTTTTCCGATCGGTTTGACCACGGTCAGCGAAGTCAGCCTGTTTTCGGCGTCGGCTCTGATGATGGGGTGGTTGGGGACAATCCCGCTGGCGGCCCACGGTATCGTGGTGGCCGTGGCTTCGGCCACCTTCATGGTTCATCTGGGGCTGAGCAACGTGGCGACGATCCGGGCCGGGAACGCCTATGGGCTGCAGGATCGCACGCACATGGCCCGGGGTGCCGTGGTGGTGACGGCGCTGTCGCTGGGCTTTGCCGCGGTGACCGTGGCGGGGTTTCTGCTGTTTCCCGAACCGGTCCTGGCGCTGTTTCTTGAGGCGGATAACCCGCACCGGGCCGAAATCCTGACGATTGGTGTCGGATTGCTGGCGACGGCGGCATTGTTTCAACTGGTGGACGGGGCGCAGGCCATTGCGTTGGGAATGCTGCGCGGTGTGCAGGATACGCAGGTGCCGATGCTGATGGCCGCCTTGTCGTATTGGGTGGTGGGGATACCGACCTCGTATCTTCTGGGCTTCACTTTGGGGCTGGGAGGGGTCGGCGTGTGGCTGGGGCTGGTGGTTGGGCTGGCCTGTGCGGCGGTGTTCCTGATGGCACGTTTCTGGGGCCAGGCCATTGGCAGGATCGGCCAGCTTGTCTGACGACCGCAGGGTTCGATCGGATGGTTTGTCGATTGTTCAGGACGGCACCAGGGCCGGTTTGTCCGGATTGCGGTGAATGGCGGGTCTGTCAGCCCTCTTGCGGCAGGCGTTCGGATTTCTTGCGGACCAGAACGGTGCGCAGATCGTGCATCGCCAGAAGCAAATCATCGGTCACCTGGTCCAGTTCATCGTCACCGGCCCGGGTCTGGGCCCAATGAGCGGTCATGTTGAGGTAATCCACCGCCCGGTGAATGTCGTCGATATCGCGGCGGGCCAGCACCTCGCGCCGCTTGCTCATCCACTTCTCGATTTCTGAGATTTCCGCCTTTGACAGATTGTGCTGACCATGGGGTTTGATCTCGCCATTGCGGATGTTGACGACGGCAACCTGCTTCATCTCGGTCCGGCGCTGCCGGTTTTGGGCGTCGATCCGGAACACGAAAGCGCCGTTTTCACGGACGCGGAAATAGTATTCGGGCAGATCTGGGGTCATTCACTTTCTCCGGTTCCGGTCGCGCGCCATTCGGGGTCGATCAGCGCGAACATGCGCGGCGCGTCGGGCAAAGTGAAAGATGCCGTCAGCCGCACGAACGCACCGCTGATCCGTCTGCCGGTCATGTCAGGGCAGCGCAGAAGGTCTGTATCCGTCGGCAGGCTTCGGTCAGGGCCTCGTCCGAGGTGGCATAGCTGATCCGAAAATTGGGCGACAGACCGAAGGCCGCGCCAAAGACGACGGCGACGCCGGTTTCTTCCAGCAGGGCGGTGGCAAACGTTTCGTCATCGGCGATCACCGTGCCCGCCGGTGACGTCGTGCCAATCAGACCGGCGATGGAGGGATAGACATAGAATGCCCCCTCGGGCGTTGGGCAGGTTACGCCGTCGATGTCGTTCAGCATCGAAAGCACCAGATCGCGGCGCCGTTGGAACACGGTGTTGTTGGTTGGCAGGAAATCCTGGGGGCCGTTCAGCGCCTCGACCGCCGCCCATTGGCTGACGGAACAAGGGTTGCTGGTGCTCTGGCTCTGAATCTTGCGCATGGCGGCAATCAGGGGCTGTGGCCCGGCGGCATAGCCGATACGCCAGCCAGTCATCGCATAGGCCTTGGAAACGCCATTGCAGGTCAGGGTGCGCTCATACAGGGCCGGTTCAACCTGTGCGGGGGTGCAAAAGCGGAAATCGTCATAGGCCAGATGTTCATACATATCGTCGGTCATGACCCAGACATGGGGGTGGCGTATCAGCACATCGGTCAAAGCCTTGAGTTCGTCATGCGAATAGCCCGCCCCGGTGGGGTTGCTGGGCGAGTTGAAGATGAACCATTTGGTCTTTGGTGTGATCGCCGCCTCAAGCTGGTCGGCAGTCAGTTTGAAGCCGGTTTGCAGGGACGTCTCTGCAATCACCGGCTCGCCGCCCGCCAGCAGCACCATATCGGGATAGCTGACCCAATAGGGCGCAGGGATCACCACCTCGTCGCCGGGATTCAGTGTCGCGACAAGCGCATTGTACAGGATCTGTTTGCCACCGGTGCCGACGCTGACCTGATCGGGCGTATAGGACAGACTGTTGTCGCGCAGGAATTTGGCGCAGATCGCCTGTTTCAGTTCGGCGATACCGTCAACGGCGGTGTATTTGGTCTTGCCGGCCTGAATGGCGGCGATGGCGGCGGCCTTGATATTGTCGGGCGTGTCAAAATCGGGTTCGCCCGCGCCCAGCCCGATTACGTCGCGCCCGGCTTCTTTCAACTCGCGCGCCTTGTTGGTGACGGCGATGGTCGGGGACGGTTTGACGCGCGACAGTGTCGCAGACAGGAAAGTCATGAAGGCCTCGGTTTGTATGTTCTACTCAACTGTCATAAGGTGCTGCCGATTGCCGATCAAGCGACATTGAGCACCCCCTGAGGAGAGCAACCATGACCGACGAGAACACTGACTGGTTTGGACCGGATTCCGCCACATTCGGCGACCGTGTGGCCGGGGCGCGCGAGGCGTCCGGGATGACCCAGACCCAGCTGGCCCGACGGTTGGGAATCAAAAAGGCAACGCTGACCGGCTGGGAAAACGACATGTCCGAGCCGCGTGCGAACAAGCTTTCGATGCTGGCGGGTTTGCTGAATGTTTCGATCGTGTGGCTGCTGACCGGCGAGGGCGAGGGCGCTCTGGGTCCCGAGGGCAGTGCCGGGGCAGGATCGGACTTTGGCGAGGTCCTCGCTGAATTGCGCGAGATCCGGGCCGCAATGCGCACCAATGCCGAACGCGCCGCACTGGTGGAAAAGAAACTGCGGCTTCTGGTTCAGAGCGACGCATGAGCGAGTCCCACGGCGACCGCCTGAAGCGGCTGACGATGCGGTCGATGCGGCGTGGGATCAAGGAGATGGACCTGATCCTGTCGGCCTATGCCGCTTCCAATCTGGCCCAGATGGATTCGGCCGGTCTGGATCGCTACGATGCCCTGTTGGAAGAGAATGACCAGGACCTTTACCAATGGGTGACGGGCCAGGTCGCCGCGCCGAACGTCTTTGCGGATTTGATCCGTGACATATCGCAAACGTTTCAAAAACAATAATAATTCGGTTTAACTGATTATTCGGCTTTTCCAGTCAATCTCTGATCTGAGCAGATCGAGTCGGAGAGATAGATGAGTATGGAAATGCAAGTGGGTCCCGTGACCCGTAAGGGGTTCATGACCGGTTACCTGGAAGCGCTGGCGCTGGTCGAGCGGTTGCATCGCTTGCTGCTGGATGTGATCAAGGACGAATTCGAACGGGTTGGCGTGTTGGAGATCAATGCCGTTCAGGCATTGCTGTTGTTCAACATCGGTGAAAACGAGGTGACCGCCGGCGAGCTGAAAAGTCGCGGTTACTATCAGGGCAGCAATGTCAGCTATAACCTCAAGAAGCTGGTCGAAATGGGCTATATGCATCATCAGAGATGCGAGATCGACCGCCGCTCGGTCCGGGTCAAATTGACCCCGCGCGGACGAGAAATTCGCGACGTGGTCGAAGGGCTCTTTGCGCGCCATGCCGAGGGTCTGGAAGGCAAGGGTGTGATCAGCGCCGATGGGATTGAGGATATCACCGGCGCGCTGAAGCGGATGGAGCGGTACTGGACCGACCAGATCAGGTACATTTACTGACCTGCCGGCGGTGGGCCAGGGACCAGATGCATCAGGTTTTCGAGCAGGGCGGACCGAACCGGGTCCGTAAGGGTGCGGACCAGGCAGTCCGCGCCCATTTTACAACCCGCCGCCGAGGTCGGCTTGTTCGACTGTGGACGGGGGCTGCGGCGGAACCGGCGCAGTCGGGCAGGGGACAAATGCGATACTCGGATCCCCCCCGCGACCCGGGGTGCATCTTGTAGATGCATCACAGCTGAGTACGCTCTGAACAGATTCTATCTTGCTTATTTCAATTTTAAGCCGGCTGATTCCGTTAAGTGAGTATTGCAGCGTCTCGTGAGATTTCGGCACCGAGCCTGCAAATTGGAGCCGCCACGTGAAGCTAAGGGAACTGTCCAGAACAAGACAACCTGCTGCACGCCCGCCCGATCGAGATGATCGACATGCGTCACGCGCTGGCAAAGCGCGCCGCTCTGACCGACCGGGAGCTTTGCGAGCGGGAATGGGCCGGATTTTTCCGTCTCACATCGTTCGCCCGACGACCTTGACGCGGCGGGTCGCAAGCCTCCTTTGTCTGCAACATGCCTATGCGCTCTCGGACGAGACGGCCGTGGCACGGTGGCCGAGAACCGTATTGGCAACATTTTCGCGGTAAGACGTTCTTCTGGAAGCTGACCCGGACGAGGTCGAGCGGGCAACACGCTGGTGTGAAGACGGACGCGGATACCGCCGTCCTGGAGAAGACCATTGCCCCGCCCCGGTGATTGCATGCGATCATCCGTCGGCAATGGATGTCGGCTGTATGAAACGGTCCGACGCAAGTTGGCCGAACTGGCCCGTGAGGCCCGGACTACGCTTTGCCAGAACAACACTCGCCGCGCGCCGCGGCTGGCCTGACCGGGTCGGGGGCTTTGCCCATGTCCGCCAGTCCAAGCGGATGCGCAGGGTGTGCACCGGTCGGGTGCTGTGCGACACCTAACGCCAACTGGCGGGGACGCTGCGGGCGTGCTTGCACCGGATCCTCTGGCCGCTCATCCGGCTCGGTCGGATCGACAATGCAGAAATGATGGCCCGGGGGCCGCTTCAAATCGCCGGCATGCCAGCTTGAAACCGTTGCTCAGCGCGGACGGGAGAGTGATTTTGAACTCCAGTGCAGTCTTAACCATGGCTTGCAAGCTCTCGATGACCGAGGCCTCAAAAGGTTCACAGTGCACCGAATTCGATCTGACCGCGATCTCCCGCGCGGGTGGGTTTCTTCGCGGTGATCCTTGCCAGGTGGCGTGTTATCCCGGAGCATTAAGGTCAGGGGGGATCGGAGCGCCAATCACCCGAACGGTCAGTTCGCGCTCCAGCTTACGGCGCATCGCGCGTTCGAAATCCTCAAACCCCTGTGCAACTTCGAGAAATGCTCCGGCACCGTGCAGAACGTGATCGCGGTAAAATTCAATCAGCGAAACCTCGGCTTCGAACTCGGCGGCATTCACCACCAGCCCGTTCACCGTCACTCCGGCAAATGGAAACTCGGCATATGCGTTAGCGGGTGGAAATCCTTCGTTATTTTTGCCGTCACCGGAAATGTCGATCGTCCGAAACAGGCAGGGCGGTGCGCGGCGCATCACCCCCGCACCGTACCCCAAGGCAAAGCCCATGGCAGTTGGGTATTCGGTCTGGCTGCGTTGCGTCCGTGCGATGGTTTCCGCGGCATCGAGCAACGCGGCCGGGCTGTCTATGAGGTGCCAATCCAGGATCAGTTCCTGGTTGTGCCTGCCGCTCCATTCATAGGCGGACAGGGCCACCGGAAGGTCGCTCGCAAAAAAGGCCCGGCGGACTTCGGGGGCGATCAGCGCGGCGGCCAGACCGTCACGCTGAAGTGTATATTCCTGCGCGTCCACAGAAGACGAGACGTCCAGTGCCAGCACCAGCGCAAGCCGACAGTCCGCTGCAACCGGCGTGGACATAAGCGTGCTCAGAGCAATCGCGGATATGCCTCGGGCGCTGGCCACCGGGCGCTACCAGTGGCCGGTGTTTCCCATGCTGGCCCAGGGCTCGGACGCTGGCAGCGACTCGCCCTTTTGCAGCAGTTCGATCGAGACATTGTCAGGGCTGCGCACAAAGGCCATATGCCCGTCGCGCGGCGGCCGGTTGATGATGACGCCATTGTCCATCAGATGCTGGCAGGTCTCGTAGATGTTGTCGACCTCATAGGCGAGATGGCCGAAGTGGCGGCTGTCGCTGGGCAACCCTTCGTCGCCGTCCCAGTTATAGGTCAGCTCGATCGGGCAGTCTTCCTGTCCCGGTGGGGCCAGAAAGACCAGGGTAAAGCGCCCCTGCTCGCTGTCGTAATGGCGGGTTTTCTTCAGGCCCAGCAGTTCGAAAAAGGCGGTGGATTTATCCAGATTGGCGACACGCACCATGGTGTGCAGATATTTGATGGTCATTGTACCCTCCGTTCTGGCCCGGACCTTAGCATTTTGGGCAGGGGGGGCCAGTGCCACAGGACCTTCCGGTTAGAATTTCGAGCCCACACCCAGCGAGACTGACACCTCCTGCGAGGAGAACCGGCTGAAGTTTGAGTTCTTTTGTCCGGTCCGGAGGCGCAGGATGGGAACAAAGCCGGCATAATCATAGCGCTCGAAGATCAGGCTGATGTCGCCATAGGCGGATGTGTCGGTGCGTTGGGTTGGCGGGAGAAACAGGCTTGCAACAAATTGGTCATACCGGGTGTAGCCCACTACCAACCCCATCGACAGGCGGGCAGGGCCCAGGGTGCGGCCCAATGTATAGCTCGCACGTATCGAAGCCGAGGAATAGCTGCCGTTCGGGCTTGCCGCATTGGCATCGCGCAAAGCCATCTGCAGACCGATAATGCCGCCATTGTCCAGTTCGGTTCCGAATTCGGCCCCTAACCCCAGGATGCGGGCATCGTTGGCGGTGTATGACGCCCGATAACGCTGTTCCGCGTTGGCGCGCAATTGTAGGTGGCCGTTGCTGCCCAATGCCCAGCCGCGCCGACCTTCCAGCCGCGCAAACTGATAGCTGCGCGCGCCGCCGTACCAACTGTCGCCCAGAGCGAATTCAACCGCGGCACTGCCGCTTTGGCCCGCACTGCCGATGGCAAAGGCATGGGTCATCGACAGTTCGCCATAGGTCGACCCAAAGTCCGATCCGGTCGCGTGAGGCGCCAGTTCCTTGGCTTCCGAGGACAGTGCGACGCGCTCGATGTACAGTCGCGCGCCCAGTGAGGTGGCGCTGTTGGCATCGCTGCGCAGCCGATAGGACGGCGCCAGGTCCAGCGAGGCGATCAGACCGGACAGCGCCAGTGCGGAGCTGTCGATTGTGCCGCCGTCCGGCACGCCGTCGATGATGTTCAGCGAGGTGTCGGTGCCATTGTTGACGTTGTTTGACGGACGCATATCTGTACGGATGCGAAGCGACCATGGGTTGACTTTTCGCAGCAGGCGATAGTCTCGCGCCACACGTTCTTCGTCGCGTTCCGTTGGGGCGTGGATGGCGGTGCGGCGCAGCCACAGCTGGGACAGGCTGTAACGATCCGCCTGAAATGCCATCTGGGAGGCCAGTTGCGCGGCTTCGAACCGGGCCGGGCCGCTATCGGCAAAGCGATAGGACAGCGCCGCTGCGCGCCGCGCCAGATCAGGATCGCCCAATCGGGCATGCGCCCTGGCAAGAATGTAGTAGATCAGCGGATCTTCGGGGGTGGCCTTGAGCAATTCCTTGGACAGCAGAATGGCTGTTCCCGGATCGCCATTCTCCAACGCTGCGATTGCAAGATTTCGGGCCTGACCGAGATCCAATTCGATGCGATCTGACGTTTGTGCCGCCGCTTGCTGGCAGGCCATTGCGAGCAGGCTGACGGCAAGGATCGCGGCATGCAGCCATCGTCGCGGCGGGTATAGAGATGGGGGCAGGGCGTGCAGGGTCGGCATTGACCGGCCCGTCAGTTGCTGCGCTCCAGCACGAAGATTCCGTATTCTTCCTCGTCGTCCAGACCATCGACGTGATCTTTGACATACAGCCCGCCGGCAACGGCGTTGGAGTCCACGCCGCCAAAGGTACCGCCATATTCGCCCTTGGATTGATGTGAGACAGTGATGTCGCCAGCGAACGTGCCATCATCGGCGATGTCCGTAGGTGCGATTTCCAGATCGGGAAGAGCCATTCCGGCAGCGACATAGGTGCGGTCGTAGACTGTCCCCTTGACGCGGTTGGTGGAAAAGTCAGCATTGATCCGGGCCTGCCCATGAACCCGAGCCGCCTGGCGCGGCGTAAGAGCGGGGGCCGTGCCGGGCGGAACCGGAAGCAGGGCGTTGCCATTGTCGGGATAGTTCATCAGCCCGACATATTCGCCATCATAACGCACATCGGCATTCTGATCGTTGGCCCCCGGGCGGTCATACGATCCCGATCGGGAATAAGACGCACCGCCGTTGAAATAGCCGTTCAAACCGCCAGTGACCACCAACACGCCCTGAGCGCCGTTAACGTCGCGGGCGTAGGCGGTGGAATGGGTGTTCAGGGCGTCGGGCTGGCGGGTGAATGCCTGATATTGCCCCCCCGGCGAGTCCAGCGCGGCATTGCGATCATAGCCCACCGGCAAGGGTGTGCCATTAAAGGCGACACCGGTTACGACAAGGACCGAATTGTTCGGATCGTTGGGGTCCGGCACAAATGTGGCTGCGTCCAGATCTCCGGCCACGGATTCCACGATGGGCGCGCCCGGCGTGCCGGGACCTCCGGGTTCCGGATCGGTCTCCTCGAGAAACGGGTTGCTTCCGCTACAGGCTGACACAGCGCATGCCGTCAGGATACCGTACCAAGTCCGTTTCATATTTGTTGCCCTTGCATCGCCGTTTTTTCCCAAGCCTTGGGTGGGTGGTAGACGAAGTCAACGATAATACACGTTAAAGGAGAATTAACCGTGAATGTGTTGCGGTTATATGGCGGTTCACCTGTGTCCCAACCCAAGATATAGTTGGCGCCTCAATAGATTCTGCAGGGGAAAGGAATCGCGCATGTCATTGTCGCCAGAACAACAGGCCGAAATCGACGAACTGCGGGCCAATCCGCAACCGACGTTGCGTGTCGTGGCACCCGGAATGGAGGGTCACCTGTACAAGGCCCGTCCCGTGCTGGACCACGGATTTGTTCGCGTGGTCGACTATATGGGTGACGACGCGGCGATCTGCCAGGCGGCACGGGTCAGCTATGGCAAGGGCACCAAGAGTGTCCAGAACGACGAAGGTTTGATCCGCTATCTGATGCGGCATTGGCATTCGACTCCGTTTGAGATGTGCGAATTGAAACTGCACGTGAAGCTGCCGGTCTTTGTCGCCCGGCAGTGGATCCGGCATCGCACAGCCAATGTAAACGAATACTCGGCGCGCTATTCGATTTTGGATCGTGAATTCTATATTCCAGCGCCAGAGCACATCAACGCGCAGTCCGTGGTCAACAACCAGGGCCGGGGCGACGTCCTGGAGGGCGAAGAAGCCGCGCGGGTTCTGGAAATCCTAAAGGCCGATTCAGCCCGGTGCTACGACAATTACCAGACATTGATCGATGCGGACGGCGTTGGATTGGCGCGTGAACTGGCGCGAATGAATCTGCCGGCGAATATCTATACTCAATGGTATTGGAAAGTGGACCTGCACAACCTGTTTCATTTTTTGCGACTGCGCGCGGATGCCCATGCACAATATGAAATTCGCGTCTACGCTGAAGCGATTTGCGAGATGGTGTCCGACTGGGTCCCCGCTGCCTACAAGGCGTTCGAGGACTATCGCATGGGATCGGTGACCATGTCCGCCCAGATGGTCGATTGCCTGCGCCGGATGTTGAAGGGCGAGACGGTGACACAGGAAAACGCAGGCATGTCGGCGCGGGAATGGCGCGAGTTCCAGGAGGTCATTGCCTGACCGGCCCGGTTTATACGCCGTATGTCAGTGCGGTTGCGATCCGTGGCGCAATCGCCCTCACGCAGTCTGGGAATGATGTTGCGTATTGAGTACGGCCCGGGATCGACACCTCCGGTGGTTGAATTTGGCCTGAGTGAAAGCTATTTACGAGAGAATCCAGACAGCTACACGTCGTATTCTGCTGAGTTTTGTCGCATTTCAGACCTCTCGGGGCTGGACTCGACTCGGCTCTCGGGGAACAATTGGGGTATTGAGACTGTCGCCTGTCGTGAGTGGTGGGCCATACTATTTCAGCACCATATTTCGGCGGCCTGACAAGTGAGGTGTCCGAGGGAAACAGACGGGGTTCCGTTTGCCGACCTGAAGGTGACCCAGCTTGGAAGGCCGCCGAATTTTTTTCTGGGATGCGTGCAGTCAGAAGATGAATGACAGAAATTGACAGTCAATTTGCACCCCGGCATCTGAAAAGGTCAGGTCAGGTCAGGACTGCGCCAGACGATAACGAACCGCCCAGATCCTGGCACCGGTTTCTGGTGCCAGCACCCGATTGGCAGGCTTGTTTGCATCTGACAATGTCCGCACGCGCGCCGACGCCGGAGCGCGTCAGGAGGTGTTTTATAAAAGTGTCAGGTTCGCAGCCATTTCGCGACCATCGCGGCCCTCTTCAAGATCATAATTGACCTTTTGGTTATCTGCCAGGCCAGTCAGGCCTGAACGTTCCACGGCCGAGACGTGAACGAACACATCCTTTCCCCCGCTATCGGGGGCAATAAATCCGTAGCCTTTCGTCGTATTAAACCACTTCACGGTGCCAGTCGGCATTTCCCGTGTCTCCTTCTACTTAACTTCTCGCTCCGAAGATTCAGAGCTCATGACAGCACGTCCCCTATTCTGCGGCCGGACCCATTGGGCTGGAGCGGACACACACTGAAAGGTTGTACCATGGAATAGGATCGCACGACGTGTCAAAAAATCAAGAAAAAGAGGCTGCGCCGCCGTGAATTGACGGATATTTGCGTAACCAAAGGAGAACCTTGAAATGAACATATACGGGCTCAAAACCTGCGATACGTGCCGCAAGGCATTGAAATCCTTGCCCCAAGCGCAATTTGTCGATGTTCGTGCGCGGGGTGTACCACCTGCGGTGCTGCGCGCGGCACACGAAAAGTTCGGCAAAGCTTTGCTCAACACCCGTTCCGCAACCTGGCGCGGGCTGAATCAGGACCAGCGGGCGTGCGCCGACCTGGTTCTTTTGGTGGACCACCCGACGCTAATGAAGCGGCCCTTGATCGACATGGATGGAGAACTCTATCTGGGGTGGACCGATGATGTGCGCAAGCAATTGGGCGTTGGCTGATTGCGGGCTAGGGCCAAGCCTCTGGGGTCAGGCCAGACGTCCCAACAAACGATCGACAGACAGCGGCCCGGCACCCTTGATGACGATGATCAACAGGACCGTGATCCACAACAGGCGCTGATCCAGGATGACACTGTCTGGTATGCCGTCAAACCATGCGCCCAATGTCTTGGGATCGCTGGCGCCGTGGCCGACAATGTCAGTGGCGGACTGGACGATGATGAATCCGATCATGCCAGCGGCCGACAGTCTGCCGAGCAGGCCCAGAACAACCAATGCCGGTAATAGAAATTCGGCCCACATGCCGGCAACCGCGACCAGCCAGTACAACATACCCAGTTGCGAACTGTCATAGCTGACCGCCTCCATCGCTCGTGGAAAGATCTGCACATAGGCGCCGTCCGAAGGCATCACCAGGCCAAACAGACCGTCGCCCATCTTGGTCACGGCCGATTTCCAGAAATACACCAGCAACACAGCGGCAAAGGTGAAACGCGCCAATGTGGGCAGGATCGCTCCGGACAGACGATCCAGCCAGTCGAACAGGGCATTATGCAGCGAAATCAGGGCGTTCATGGTGTCAAACCTCTTGGGTCAGGGAAATCATCGCATTGCCGGACAACATCAGGGTCAGCGTCTCGGTCGGGTCGAAATCGGCGGCTTCGGTCTGGGCGGCGTGCAATGCGGCGGCAAGGGTCTGGCCGCCAAGCAAGGCTTGGATCCAGGCCGCTCCGCCAGAGGGCAGCGCGTGGGGGGAGGGGTCGAATTCGGGCCGTGTGATCAACACATCCTGTGCCACATGCGCCGGTTTTGGCGCATCTTCCTGGGTGTTGAATCGCCAGATGTCATACAGCGGCCAGTCTGACCGCAGCAATCCGACTGCGGGTGCCAGGGTGACGGTTGCAGCCATCAGGGCGTCGGGATCAAGGACGGCCAACCGGGTGGGGGAGATCGGAGTGCTGTCAGCGGCGTGGTAGGATCTGCGCAACGCCAGTTCCAGCCGGGCAACATCGGGGAGATAACCAAGATGCGCCAGTTGCGGCAAGCTGCCCAGGTAATCGGGCAATCTCTGGCCATAGTGCATCATCAGCGGCGAACTTGGCGGATTCGCGCGCAGATACTGGCGCGACAGTCCATCCATGTTTTGCTGCCCCAGCAGTTTGGTCAGGATCGGGAAACCGGTCCGCAGCGCCTCGATCAATGACACAGCGACGTTGTTGCGATAGACATTGAACCGTGCAGCGGCAGGCTGGCCGTCCCCATCGCTCAGCCCGGCGGGAATGGGGCGGTCCGGGTCCAGAAGGGCGGCACGAAACACGGCCTGCGACACCGTCATGTCGCGACGCGATCCAACGCAAGGGCGACGCGAGCGGCTTGGTCGCGCAGCACGGGCCAGTCCGGAACGTCGTTGTCCCATTCTACCAGAACCGGCGTTGGCCCCAAGCGCGCCAGCGTATGGTCCAGCAGATCCCAGACCGGATCGATCACCGGTCTGCTGTGGCTGTCGATCAGCAGCGGGGCACCGTGATCATCGGCATCCTTGTCATGGCCCCCAACGTGAATTTCGCCGACACGATCCAGCGCGAAGGCGTCGATATAGGCCTGTGGCGAAGACCCCATATTGATTGCCGAAACAAACACGTTGTTCACGTCCAGCAACAGGCCGCACCCGGTGCGCCGTGCCAGTTCCGCCAGAAACTCGGTTTCCGCCCAGGTGCTGTCGTCAAAGGCAAGATAGCTCGACGGGTTTTCCAGCAGCATCCGGCGGCCCAGAGCGGTCTGGACCTGGTCGATATGATCGGCCACCCGCGTCAGGGTGGCATTCGTATAGGGCAGGGGCAGCAAGTCGTTCAGAAATTCGGCGCCGTGCGTGGACCAGGCGAGATGTTCCGAAAAGCTGGCAGGTTTCAGCCAGGCGATCAGGCGTTTCAGCCGGGCCAGGTGATCTGCGTCCGGCGGCGTCTCCGCGCCAATGGACAGACCTACCCCATGCACCGAGACCGCAAAACGTTCGGACAGGGCGCGCAGTTGGGCCAGAGGCCTGCCGCCGTCGCCCATGTAGTTCTCGGCATGGATTTCCAGCCAAGCCACCGGACCGGGCTCTTGCAGGATCTGGGTGAAATGCTGGGGCTTGTATCCAACCCCCGGCGCGGTTGGCAGCGATTCAGGTCTGTGGGCAGAATCCAGCATGGCGCGCCTGTCGGACAAGGTTGGCAGGGGCGCACCCGAAACAGGTCCGCCCCGAGTGGAATTTATGCAGGCAGGTCACGATCCAGCGCGGTCAATGAGCCTTTGCGCGGTGTGCCGTCGGCGGTTGCGGGCAATTCCATGGATTCGCAGGATCCTGCCTCGACCAGGGTCCAGGCGTTCCCCTGATAATCCAATGTCGACGTTCCGGCACAAGTGGTGCCCGGACCGGCAGCGCAATCGTTCTGCCCGGCCAGAGAAACGCCATAACATTTTTCCTTGGACTGGGCGCTGGCCGTGGTGGCCGAGGCGGTCAGAGCGGCGGCAACGGCGCTGGCGACGGCCAGGGTCTTGGCGGTGTTGGACATAAGAAAACTCCCTTAGAAACGGTTGAATGGCGCAGGTTGTGATACAGAAGGCTACGTGCTGCACTGCCCGCAGTGAAGTCACGAGCCCGTGTCTCACAATCCCGTCAGGCCGCGTGACGGCATGTTGGGGTTTCAGGGTCCGGAATCGTGGTCTGTTTGTCAAATGTTTCAATCCAGCCCGTGCTGTCGGACCGGATTGTTACACCTGTCGCACCCCCTGTGTTCGGATTGTTACAGCAAATCGGGCGGTGTGGCTTCGCGTTTCAGGGAGGCCGTAACATCCGCAAGCGGTTGCACGCTGGTTTGTTTCTCGCCCAGCCGACGGATGGACACGGTGCGTTCCTGCACTTCGCGCGCGCCGACGGCAAGAATAACCGGAACCTTGCCGACCGAATGTTCGCGGACCTTGTAGTTGATCTTTTCGTTACGAATGTCGGCTTCTGCGCGCACGCCCGCTGCAGCCAGTTCCGAGACCACCTCGGCCACATAATCATCCGCCTCGGACGTGATCGAGGCCACCACGACCTGGCGCGGGGCGAGCCAGAACGGCAATTTTCCCGCATGTTCCTCGATCAGGATACCGATGAACCGCTCGAAACTGCCCAGAGTGGCGCGGTGCAGCATATAGGGGCGCTGTTTGCTGCCATCGGCGGCAATATAGGTCGCGCCCAGCCGTTCGGGCAGGTTGGGGTCGACCTGAAAGGTGCCGCATTGCCAAACACGGCCAATGGCATCTGTCAGGTAGAAATCCAGTTTCGGGCCATAGAACGCGCCATCGCCCGGTTCCAGCGTGAACGACCGACCGGTGGCCTTGATCGCCTGTTCCAGCGCGTTTTCCACGTGGTCCCAGCTTTCGTCGCTGCCGACGCGCTTTTCCGGGCGGGTGGCGAACTTGATCTCGAACTCGGTGAACCCGAGATCGTCATAAATGTCGGCGAGAAAGTTGATGAACCGCGCGCATTCTTCTTCGATCTGATCCTCGGTACAGAAGATATGCGCGTCATCCTGGGTAAATCCGCGCACCCGCATGATGCCATGCAGGGCCCCCGAAGGTTCATAGCGCGAACACGAGCCGAATTCGGCCAGCCGCAGCGGCAGGTCGCGGTAGGATTTCAGGCCCTGGTTGAAAACCTGCACGTGACAGGGGCAGTTCATCGGTTTCAGCGCGTTGACCGCCTTTTCCTTGGCATGTTCTTCTTCGACCTCGACGATGAACATGTGTTCCTGGTATTTGTCCCAGTGGCCCGAGGCCTCCCACAGCTTGCGGTCGACCACCTGCGGTGTGTTGATCTCGCGGTACCCGCCTGTACGCTGCTTGCGGCGCATGTAATCCTGCAGCGTGGTGTACACGGTCCAGCCGTTGGGGTGCCAAAAGATCTGGCCCGGGGCTTCTTCCTGCATGTGGAACAGGTCCATCTCGCGGCCCAGCTTGCGGTGATCGCGTTTGGCGGCCTCCTCCAGCATTGTCAGGTGGGTCCTGAGCTTTTCCTTGCCGGTAAAGGCCACGCCATAGATGCGTTGCAGCATGGCCCGATTGCTGTCGCCGCGCCAATAGGCCCCCGCGATGCTCATCAGCTTGAAGGAATCCCCCGGCACCTGACCGGTGTTTTGCAGATGCGGGCCACGGCACAGATCCTGCCAGTGGCCGTGCCAATACATGCGCAACGGTTCATCCCCTGGAATCGCCTCGATCAGCTCGACCTTGTAGGGTTCGTTGTTGGCGGTGTAAAAGTCGACGGCACGCGCACGGTCCCAGACTTCGGTGGTCACGGGCTCGCGCTTGTTGATGATCTCTTTCATCTTCTTTTCGATCAGCCCCAGATCTTCGGGGGTGAACGGCTCTTCGCGGTCGAAATCGTAGTACCAGCCGTTTTCGATGACCGGCCCGATGGTGACCTTGGTCGCGGGCCAGATTTCCTGCACGGCGCGGGCCATGATATGGGCCAGGTCGTGGCGTACAAGCTCGTTGGCCTGCGCCTCGTCTTTCATGGTGTGGATGGCAATGTCGGCATCGGCCTGGATTGGCCATGCCAGATCCCAATGCTGGCCGTTCACAGTCGCGCTGATCGCCTTTTTGGCCAGCGACGTGGAGATATCGGCAGCGACCTGCGCGGCGGTGACGCCGGCGTCATAGGATCGTGCATTGCCATCGGGAAGGGTGAGAGAGATCTGAGCCATATCGGCCTCCTCGTCGGTTTGGCGCCCACTGAACGCCCGGTTGCGGGTCTATGTATTGCGCCGCCTATGTGCCGCTGCCGTGTGGCCAAGTCAACCGGGCAAAGCGGGCCGATCCGCGCCTGTGGCATTGCACCGGATTGCCAAGGTTTGTGCCAGCGACTAGGCAAGGGAGGAGCAGTGTCGGTGCGGTCTAGGGGCGATATGGTACACAAGGTTCGCGTTGTCGCAGTGCTCTTGCTGTGTTTTGGCTTGCTCTCCTGTACCCGACCGCCCGATCTGGTTGGCGTCGATAATCGGGACATCCCGGTTCTGAGCGTCGAAAACGCAAGTCGGCACAAGATTTTCATCGCCACCACACGTGCAGGAACCGAGTCCGTTGGGATGCTTTATTCGGGGGCCCGGGCGTCCGATCTGGGGCTGTCGTCGGTCGTGGTCTCGATCCCGCCAAATCACGTGTCGGGGGTTATTGAGCGCGCCCGTCGATTGCCGCCTGATCCGATGGCGGAATTTGCAGTGATCGCACCCGCACTCTATGGGTCGGCGGCGGCGTTCACGGACATGATCAATACCGAACTGGCGCAACGCCCGCCCAGGGATCGCGAGATCCTTTTGTTTGTGCACGGGTACAACAACACCTTCTCGGACGCCGTTCTGCGTATCGCGCAATTCGTTCACGATACCGGGTTCAAAGGGGTGCCGGTGTTGTTTTCCTGGGCCTCGGCGGGGCGCGCTTCGCATTATGTTTACGATCTGAACAGCGCGCTGACCGCGCGGCCGCGGTTTCGTCAGACCCTGCGGCTGCTGGCGCAAAGCAGGGCGCGGGGGATTGATATCTTCGCCCATTCCATGGGGTCGATGCTGACCGTCGAGACCTTGATACAGGCCGAAGCCGATGGCGGCCTGGCCCAGATCGGAAGGTTGAACCACGTGGTGCTTGCCGCGCCGGACATTGATCTGGACCTGTTCAAGGTGCAGCTGTCCCAGATCGGAAAGGCCAGCGGCAAACTGTATGTGTTCGTGTCCAACGACGACCGAATTCTGGGTGTTTCGCAGCGTATTTCGGGCGGGGTCGTCCGGGTCGGGGCCGCGGATGTGGAAGAGTTGGCTGAATTGGGCGTTACGGTCATAGATCTGAGCGAGATTGCCGATTCCGCCTCGGGGTCGCATAACAAGTTCGCCGCATCCCCCGCGGTCGTGCAACTGATCGGCGCGAACCTCAGGCTTGGCAATCGCGATGGGCAGGCGCGCCCGCCTTCGCTGACCGAGGCTTTGAACAATGTGCCGCTGGTGCACGTGCTGGTTCCCGACCGGGCATCGGGTCTGTGATTGCAGCGCATGCGCCGGCGTGCATAGATCGGGGAAAGACAGGAGGCGACATGAGCGATACCACATTTCTGAACACGCCCCAGGGGCGACGGCTGGCCTATCACCTGACCCCGGGGACCGGCCCTTGCGTGGTGTTTCTGGGTGGGCTGAAATCGGATATGAACGGCACCAAGGCCGTGCATCTGGAAAACTGGGCGCAGGCGCGGGGACAAGCGTTTTTGCGCTTTGACTATTCCGGGCACGGGGAAAGCAGCGGCACCTTTGAAGAGGGCTGTATTGGCGATTGGCACGAGGACACGATGGCGGTGGTCGACGCTTTGACCGACGGGCCTGTGGTGGCGGTAGGGTCGTCAATGGGGGGCTGGCAGGCGCTTTTGTTGGCGCGCACCCGACCGGATCGGATCGCGGGCCTGGTGACCGTCGCCGCCGCGCCCGATTTCACCGAAGACGGGTATTGGGCCAATTTCTCCGAGGCGCAGAAACAGGCGCTGGAAACAGCAGGCCAAGTAGAGTTGCCGTCGGATTACATGGAGCCCTATATCATCAGCAAACGCATGATCGAAGACGGTCGCGCCTGGCTGGTGCTGCGTGACCCGTTACCGTTGCGTTTTCCGGTGCGTTGCCTGCAAGGTACGGCGGATACCGCCGTCAGCACCGCGACTGCGCTGGGATTGCTGGATCATGCAGAGTGTCCGGATATGCGTCTGACGCTGGTCAAGGATGCGGATCATCGGTTTTCGGATGGGTCCTGTCTTGGCTTGATCGAGGAGGCCGTGGCTGAGGTGATCGCGATCGCACGCTGAGCGAGCGGTTGCGGCGGCGCAAATAGACGGCGATTGTTGCCCGTCGGGAGGAATTTCATACAGGAGTTGGAGATGGAACAACGTATCAGTCTGATCACCCTGGGGGTCGCGGATCTGAATGAAGCCGCCGCGTTTTACGAGGCTCTTGGCTGGCGGCGGGTGCCGGCACAGGAGGGAATTATTGCCTTTGATCTGATTGGCCAGACGCTGGGTCTGTATCCGCTAGAGCACTTGGCGCGGGATATGGGGCTTGCGTTGTCCGAACTGGGCCACGGCGCAATGACATTGGCCCATAATGTACGTGAAAAGGATCAGGTCGCCCTGCTGCTGCAGGCTGCCAATGCGGCCGGAGCCGAGGTGTTGAAACCGGCGCATGACGTATTCTGGGGCGGGCATATCGGCTATTTTCGCGCGCCCGACCGTTGCATCTGGGAAATCGCGTTCAATCCACATGCGCCCCTGTCGCCCGAAGGCGCGTTTCGCTGGAACGGGTACGGCTGATGCGCCGACCGGGCAGCATGTGGAGCCTTGAGACTCTGGGTCGCGTCCGATTGTCCCGGCACTTTTTCATGCGCGACTTTCTGTATTCGGAGATCGCCAATTTTCACCGGCTGCAGAATATTCCCGAGCATCCCGATCTTGCAATCCAAACCGGACGGGCGTTCTGCGAGGCCCTGATGGACCCGCTTGAAGAGACCTTTGGCCGGGTGGCGGTGCGGTCGGGCTATCGCTCACCGACACTAAACCGGTTTGGCAACGAAAACCGGTTGAACTGTGCGCGAAACGATCATCCTCTAGAATGCCATATCTGGGATCGGGGGCAGGGGCGGGATCGCGTCGCCGGGGCGTCGGTGGTGATTCCGTGGTTTGCCGAGCAATTCGATCAGGGGCGCGATTGGCGCGATCTGGCCTGGTGGCTGCATGACCATCTGCCCTATTCCGAGATTTGGTTTTTTCCAAAACTCTGTGCCTTTAACCTGTCGTGGCGACCCGAACCCCTGCGCCGCATCGACAGCTATATCGCGCCGCGCGGGAGGTTGCTGTGCGCAGGGCACACGCCTGCGGAAACGAATGAGCAACGCCAAGCGCGCTATCGCGATTTCCCGGCGTTCCGCGGCATCAGCGCGCCGCTGTCGTGTCAGTCGTAGAGGGCTGCGCGTTCTTGCTTGGTCAACAGGCGGACGGGAGCCGTCGGTTCTCCGGACTTCAGATCGAAGAACGGGGTCTGCCGCCAGCGCCCGGACAGGCGCGCAGCACCCAGCCGGGTGAAGAAGCGCCAGACCATGGTTGTACCGCCGCGGTGTTTTGGCGGCCCGCCCGCTTGCGGCACAAAGCTGTGCGCGACCACGGGGCCCAGAGGGGCCGGGTCCGAGATGCGCGCAACCATGGCGGTGACAAAAGGAATTCCCGGGCGTGACAACGTATTGAACAGAGGCGTATTGCAGCAGGACGCATACCAGCGCAGCGGCCCCTTTGGGCTGAGCCGCAGCACCGCCAGACGATCCACACCGGCCTGCAGGTGAATCGTGTCGGGCGTGGTCTGGAACAGCTCGACACCTTCGGTGCCGGCTTCAGGCTGTTCCAGGAAACGTTCTGCCGCCCGACAGTCACGGCAATGGCATATCAGGTGGGTGCCAGACTGCGCCGTGGCGGGCGAGATCCGACCGCGAACCTCGCCACAGGTGCAGGAAAATGCGACAGATCCCGTAGATACCATTGTCGGGACGCCCAGTTCCGCTATTTCGCCGCCACGTTTGAATTGGCAGGTTTCTTGCGCCGCACACCGGATGATTTGCCGCTGTTGGCGTCAAAGAAATCCAGCACCAGCGGACGAATGTTGTCGCGCCAGGACTTGCCGGCAAAGATGCCGTAGTGGCCCGCGCCCGGCTCGAGATGGCTGGCTTTCTTGCTGTCCGGCAGTCCGTTGCACAGGTCCAGCGCGGCGATACATTGGCCGGGTGCCGAGATATCGTCTTTGGCCCCCTCGACCGTCATCACCGCCACGTTGGTGATCTTGCCGATATCGACCTTGTGGCCATCCACGACAAATTCGTTCCGGGCGATCTCGCGGTCTTTGAAGACACGCTCGACGGTGGACAGGTAGAATTCCGCTGTCATATCCATCACCGCCAGATACTCGTCATAAAAGCGGTTGTGGGCGTCGTGGTCGGACGCTTCACCACGCGATACGCGCAAAATCTGGTCTTTGAAGGCCGAGCCGTGGCGTTCGGCATTCATCGACATGAATGAAGCCAGCTGAAGCAGGCCCGGATAGACCAAACGCCCGACGCCGGAATGTTTGAACCCGACCCGCTGGATCATGGTTTTTTCAAGTTGCCCCATGTTGACGCGCCGTCCGAAATCGGTGACCTCGGTCGGGGTGGCATCGGGGTCGACCGGCCCGCCGATCAATATCAGGCTGCGCGGCTGGGCCTCAGGATCCTGTTCCGCCAGATAGGCCGTCGCAGCCAGAGTCAGTGGCGCGGGCTGGCAGATCGCGATGACATGGGTATCGGGTCCCATCTTGCGCAGGAAATCGACCAGATACAGTGTGTAATCTTCGATATCGAACTTGCCAGCCGAGACCGGGATATCGCGCGCATTGTGCCAGTCGGTGATATAAACCTCACAATCCACCAGCAAGGATTTCACCGTGCTGCGCAGCAGCGTGGCATAGTGGCCCGACATCGGCGCAACCAGCAGAACCTTGCGACCGGTGTCTTCACGTCCGGGGACGGAGAAATGGATCAGGTCGCCAAAGGGGCGTTCGACTACGGTCTCGATATTGACCAGGTGATCCTTGCCGTCCTTGCAGGTAAAGGTACGAATGCCCCAGTCAGGCTTTGTCACCATGCGGGCAAATGTGCGTTCCGTCACCTCGCCCCAGGCCGACATCCAGTTCAAGGCAGGGTTTGGAATCATGCTGAATATGGGATAGGATGCAAGTGACAGGGCCGAAGCACCCATCCACTGGTTTGTGTTTCGCGCCGCCTCCATAAGGTCGTAGGTCATCATGTAGCGCATTTCGGGACTCCATCCGTATCAATTTCGATCCCAAAGGATCAGACCATCCGTCGCTTTCCCCCCGAAAATCTGCGACGCTTTTCTGCACAGCAGCGAGATTACGAGGAAATCTTCAAAATGACAACTACCCAAGACAGCACATCCGACCTGTCCGGCGAACATATTGAGCGCCTTACGGAAAATCTGGGCAAGATTGAGATTCTGTCAAAGCGCCTGGTGGATGTCATGACGCATAAAACCAAGCACAATGCTGCGTTGGACGCCCCCAAACAGGATCTTTTCGCCAAGGCAGCGACGGCATATTGGGCCGAGGCCATGCAGAACCCCGGCAAGCTGATGGAACAACAGATCGCCTATTGGGGCAATTCGGTGAAACATTTCGCCGAAGCGCAGCAGACTTTGGCCAGAGGCAAGTTCCAGGCACCGGAAAACGCGGGCCCCAATGATCGGCGCTTTGCCAATCCGTTGTGGGACAGCCATCCGTATTTCAATTTCGTCAAGCGCCAGTATCTGATCAACGCCGACGCCATTAAACAGGCGGTGGATGGCGTCCAGGACATGGACAGCAAGGAAAAGCAGCGTCTGTCCTATTTTGCGAATCAGATCGTCGATATGATGGCGCCGACCAATTTCCTGGCCACCAATCCGGACGCTTTGGAAAAGGCTCTGGAAACCGAAGGCCAGTCACTGGTGGACGGGCTGGAGAATCTGATTGCCGATCTCGAGGCCAACAATGGCGAACTGGTGGTGCGGCTGGCGGATGAAAAGGCGTTTGAGCTGGGCAGGAACATCGCCACGACACCCGGCGAGGTCGTGTACCGCAACAGGATGATGGAGTTGATCCAGTACAAGCCAGCAACGGAAACGGTTCATGAAACGCCGCTGATCGTGTTCCCGCCCTGGATCAACAAGTTCTACATTCTCGACCTCAAGGCACAGAACAGCCTGATCAAGTGGATTACCGAGCAAGGCTATACCCTGTTCGTTGTCAGCTGGATCAACCCGGATGCCACATATGCCGATGTCGGCATGGAAGATTATATCGAAGATGGCTATTTGGCGGCGATCCGCGAGGTCAAGGCGATCTGCGATGTGGAACAGGTCAATGCGGTGGGCTATTGCATCGCCGGGACAACGCTGGCGCTGACCCTGTCTTGGATGAAGCAGACCGGCGATAAATCGATCAAATCGGCCACTTTCTTTACCGCCCTGACGGATTTCGGGGATCAAGGAGAATTCACACCGTTCCTGACCGATGATTTCATCGACGGGATCGAGAAAGAGGTCGCTGAAAAGGGCGTCCTGCAATCCTATCTCATGGCCCGCACGTTCAGCTATTTGCGGTCGAACGATCTGGTCTATACTCCGGCAATCCGCAGTTACATGCTGGGCGAGGCACCTCCCGCCTTTGATCTGCTTTACTGGAATGGAGATGGCGCCAACTTGCCGGCCAAGATGGCGCGGCAGTATCTGCGCGGGCTGTGTCAGGACAACAAGCTGACGCAGGAAGGGTTCGATCTGGCCGGTCATACGCTCAAGATCAGGGATGTCGACGTGCCGTTGTGTTCGATCGCCTGCGAAACCGATCATATTGCGGCGTGGAAAGATTGCTATCGCGGGGTCCAGATGATGGGCTCGCGCAGCAAGACCTTTATCATGACGGAATCCGGCCATATCGCCGGCATTGTCAATCCACCCAGCAAGAACAAGTACGGTCATTACACCAACGACGATCTGGGACTCTCGCCGGATGAGTGGAAAAAGAGTGCCGACCGCCATGACGGATCCTGGTGGCCACGCTGGGAGGCGTGGTTGAAAAAGCGGTCGGGCAAGCAGATTCCGGCCCGCGAACCCGGTGATTCGGCCCATCCATCGCTGGCTCCCGCGCCGGGAACTTATGTTCGTCTGCCTGCAAATCTCCGGAATCGCTGAGTTTTCCAAAATTATTCTGCATCGCAGCAAAAAATCCTTGAAATGCTGCGATGCAGCATGCATATTGTCTTCAGTAAGGCAGACACGGGAACGACCCGGTCACAAAATCAAGGATTAAAACAATGGCAAACACCCAAGACTTCACCGCCGTCATGAAAGACATGATGGGCGCATTTCCCGTGGACACCAAAGCCATGGAAGAAGCATTCAAAACCCAAGCGACCCTGAACGAAAAACTGTCGGGCGTTGCACTGGAAGCTGCTGAGAAATCGGCCGAGATCTCCAGCAAATGGACCAAAGACACCATCGCCAAGCTGGCCGAGATGTCCAAAGCCAAAGCAGAGCCCGCCGATTATGCCAAGTCGGTCACCGACTTCGCGTCGGCATCGGCTGAAGTTGCTGCTGAAAACATGGCCGCTTTCGCTGAAATCGCGAAAAAAATCCAGATGGATACCGTTGAGCTGCTGATGGCTGCCGGTAAAGACATCACCGAAGATGCTACCGCCGCTGTCAAGAAGGCCACCAACGACGTGTCCGCAGCTGCAAAAAAAGCAGCAGCCAAGTAAGGCAAGCTGAAACGCGGGTTTGCGCCAACTCCTCCCAACTGGTGCAATCGCGGGGGCAGGTCGAAAGACCTGCCCTTTTTCTGTTTGCACTGCGATTTTGTGCCGCTCGGGCCAAAAAGCCCCGCCGTCGCATATGAGCTCTTGGTCTGCGGCAGCTTGCATGTCGCCAGACGGGACCATTGCGATTTTCCCTTTGGACCAACTGGTTTGCATGGAATAGGGCCGAACGCGGGCTTTCAATTTGTTCTGTGCTCGCATAGGCTTTGCTGCAACGCATCATAAGCCGGGAGGACACCAGGTGACGGATAAGGACAAACCCCTTCTGATCAAGAGGTATGCCAGCCGGCGGCTGTATAACACCGAGACCAGCGACTATGTAACGCTGGAGGATATCGCGGGCTTCATTCGCGCCGGGCGTGAGGTGCAAATCGTCGATCTGAAGTCGGGTGATGATCTGACCCGGCAATACTTGCTGCAAATCATAGCCGAGCACGAAAGCCGGGGCGAGAACGTTTTGCCGGTGACGGTTCTGAACGATCTCGTGCGCAGTTATATGATACCGGGTGGCGGTATGATGCCGCAATTCTTGCAAAGCTCGTTCGACATGCTGCGCGAGAACCAGGCCAAGATGATGGAAAACATGTCGGCAATGAACCCGATTGCCAAGATCCCCGGTTTCGAAGCGATGAAAGCCCAGCAGGAAGCGTTCCTGAAAGCAATGACGGGTGGGATGACGCGCTCCTGGTCCGGCCCCGGTTCCGAGAATGCACAGGACGGCCCCGAGACGAGCGAAGATCTGGACGAGATCAAGCAGCAATTGGCTGAATTGCAGAACAAGCTGTCCAAACTGAAATAGGCCCCGCCCAAGGGGCGAGGCGAGGCCGCGTATCGGTGGTCAGGTTCCGTAGGCGGGTATTGTCGGCCCGGTCACGTCGCCCACCGCATTCAGAAGAATATCGGCGATCGCATCCAGTTCCGGTCGGGACAGGCGCACGGGCAGACGCACGTCGCAGGCGGCCATCAGCATGGCTCGGGTGCGCGGTAGTTCAGGCAGGTCGGGAATGAATTGCCAGTTCCAGAACGCCCGCGCATTGTCGCGGCTTTGGCCAAAGACCTGAACCTTGACGCCACGCGCCTCGGCGGCGCTGGAAAACGCGGCAATCGCGGCATCGTCCAGCCCGACGAGATTGAACTGGATTGAATCCGGCGCACGCTGTTCCTGCGGCAGCGGGGGCGGCACCATGAAGAACGGCGAGGTGTTCAGGCGTTCGGCCACATAATCGTGGTTGCGCAGCCCGTCGCGCACGCGGCGCGCAAGCTCTGGCAATTGCGGACGGATCACAGCGGCGGACAGATTGCTCATGCGCATATTGTACAGGGGCAGGCGGTTCTGCCATCGGGCAAACGCCAATTCCAGGTCCGGCGCGTTTTCACCAACCGGACCTTTGTGCTTTTTCCAGTTGTGTTCATAGGCGCCAGACATGATCACGGCGCGGGCCACCAAGTCTGCGTCGTCTGTGATCAGGATGCCGCCTTCACCGGCATTGATCATCTTGTAGGACTGGAACGAGAAGCAGCCGATCCGTCCGATGGTGCCAATGTTGCGCCCGTTCCATGTGGTGCCCAGGGAATGCGCGGCATCTTCGATCATCGGGATGTCGCGCGCGTCGCACAGGGCCGCGATCGCGTCCATGTCGCTGGTGTGGCCGCGCATGTGGCTGATGATCACCGCATGGACCCCGTCCAGTTTTGCCTCGAAATCGGCGAGGTCGATGCGATAATTCTCACCCACTTCACACAGAACCGGCAGGCAGTCCGCATGCATGACAGATGACGGCACGGCTGCGAAGGTGAAACCGGGGATCAGCACGCGCGCATCCCGGGGTAGTCCCAGGGATTTGAGCGACAGGAACAACGCGGCAGAGCACGACGATACGGCCAGCGCGTATTTGCAGCCCAGCAAGCTGGCGAATTCCGCTTCCAGCAAGGCAACCGGAGCATCCTGTGGCGCGGTATAGCGGAACAGGTCGCCCGAAAGCATCAACGCATCTATGGCTGCGCGGGCGGCGGCGGGAATGGGTTCTGCGTCGTGAACGTTTGGCGGCAAGGTTAAATTCCAAATTTCTGAATTGTACTTTTGGAAAAGATAAAACAGTCGGGCCGGGGAGCCAAGAGGTTGCCGCGCCGGTAGCGCAAAAATCTGCCGGTGTTACAGATTGTCGGCGGTGTCAGACCCCCAACCGGTCGCGCAATGCGTACCAGGTCATTGCCAGGACCAGCAACGGAGACCGCAGGGCCGCCCCGCCGGGAAAGGTCGGGGCAGGGACGCGCGCCAGAGTATCGAAGCCCTCGGCCTGGCCCAGAATGGCAAGCGCCATCAGCTGCCCGGCATGGGTGGCGGTGCCGACGCCGTGGCCGGAATAGCCGGATGCGGACAACATGTTGGGTCCCAACCGCGCCAGAAATGGCATGCGTTTCATGGTAATGCCCAGCGTGCCGCCCCACGCATAGTCGATGCGCACATCCGCCAGATGGGGATAGATCTGCAGCATCGGTTTGCGCACCACCGCGGCGATATCGGAGGGGAATGTATAGCCATAGGTTTCGCCGCCGCCAAACAGCAATCGGCGGTCGGCGCTGAGGCGGAAATAGTTGACCACGAATTTCGTGTCCGCGACCGCGACATCGCGTGCCAGAACCCGGTCAGCCGCGTCCCCCAGCGGCTCGGTCGCGACAATGAAATTGTTGATCGGCATCACCCGCGCGGCCACCCGGCGGTTCAGCCCACCCAGATACCCATTGCAGGCCAGAACGACATGATCGGCGATAACCCGCCCTGTGTCGGTCTGTACCGTCGCGGGGTCGCCTTCGTTGATGTGGTGGACATGGCTGTTCTCGAATATCCGCACCCCGGCTGCGACCGCCGCGCGCGCCAGGCCCAGCGCATAGTTCAACGGATGCAGATGCGCCGCCCCCATGTCCAGCGTTCCGCCCCTATAGGCCGGTGACGGGCAGAGATCGTGGCAGGCTGTCTCGTCCAGCGTTTCGATCAGATCATAGTTATAATGCGTCTGAAGGTGATCGGCATAGCTATGAAGCTCCGCAACGTCACGGGCGTTGAAACCGGTATGGGCCACGCCGGGTTTCAGGTCGCAGTCGATATCGTGGCGCGCGATCAGTCCTTTGACCAGCGTCTTTGCGTCCTCGGCCAGTTGCCACAGCTTGCCGGCCTCGGCCTGGCCCATCAGCGCTTCGAGCCCGTCCTGGTCCATCCGCTGGCCGCTGCCCAACTGCCCGCCATTGCGACCCGAGGCACCAAACCCCACGCGATGCGCGTCCAGCAACACCACGTCCAGACCCGCCTCTGCCAGATGCAGTGCCGTAGACAGTCCGGTATAGCCGGCGCCAACGACGCAGACATCGGCACGGATTTCGCCGCGCAACGGGGAAAACTCATCCAGTGTTTGCGCCGTGGCGGCATACCAACTGGCCGGATACTGTCCGCGCTTGTCGTTGGAGAACAGCAAGTTCATGGTGCAACCCAGCCTCTCTGATCATAAGATACAAGTGCCCGCCGCCATCATCGGCACAGAGTCCGGATCAGACGTTCAGCAGCAGATGCTCACGCTCCCAGGGCGAGATAACCTGCAGGAATTCATCATATTCCGCCCGCTTCACGATGCTGTAGACGCGGGCAAATTCCGAACCCAGGATCGCGTGCAATTCGGGCGCGTTCTCGAACAGGTCCAACGCTTCGCCCATAACACGCGGAATGTCCGGCTCGCCCTCATAAGCATCGCCGCGAAATTGTTTGTCGGGGCGTTCTTCGTTCACCAGCCCCAGATAGCCACAGGCCAGGCTTGCCGCGATACACAGGTAGGGGTTGCAGTCCATTCCCGCCAGCCTGTTTTCGACCCGCCGGGCCTCGGGACCGGACAGCGGGATCCGGATGCCGGTGGTGCGGTTGTCGCGCCCCCATTCCAGATTGATCGGTGCGGCGTGGTCGCGGGTATAGCGACGATAGCTGTTCACATAGGGGGCCATTACCGCGATCGCAGCGGGCAAGTGATGCTGCAGGCCGCCGATAAAGTGAAAGAACGCGTCGGTCTCTCCGCCCTGTGGGCCGGAAAAGATGTTCTTTCCGGTTTCGATGTCCAGCACCGAATGATGGATGTGCATGGCGCTGCCGGGTTCGTTCGCAATCGGTTTCGCCATGAAGGTCGCGAAGCAATCGTGCCGCAGGGCGGCCTCGCGAATCAGACGCTTGAAATAGAAGACCTCGTCCGCCAGCTTGATGGGGTCGCCGTGGCGCAGGTTGATCTCCAACTGTCCGGCACCGCCCTCTTGCGTGATGCCGTCAATCTCGAAACCCTGAGCTTCGGCAAAGTCATAGATATCGTCGATGACCGGGCCGAATTCGTCCACAGCGGTCATTGAATAGGCCTGACGTGCCGCAGCGGGGCGTCCCGAGCGGCCCATCATCGGTTCGATTTCCTTGGCAGGATCGATATTGCGGGCCACCAGGTAAAACTCCATCTCCGGGGCCACCACCGGCTTCCACCCCTTGGCGCGATACAGTTCGACCACCCGCCTCAGAACGTTGCGCGGCGAACAGGCGACGGCATTGCCCTTGCGGTCAAAAGCGTCGTGAATCACCTGCAGTGTCCAGTCGCCGGTCCAGGGGGCGGCGGATGCGGTACTCATGTCCGGGCGTAGGATCATGTCCTTTTCGATAAACCCGTCCGCGCCCGCGGCTTCGCCCCAGTCGCCGGTGATGGTCTGATAGAAAATGCTGTCAGGCAGGTGAAAATACTCTTGCTTGGCAAATTTACTGGCTGGCACGGCTTTGCCACGGGCGATGCCGGGCAAGTCCGAGATGATGCATTCCACTTCGTCCAGGCGCCGCCCTTCCAGATAGGTTTGTGCCGCGGGTGGGGCTTGCGTGATCCAGTCGGTCATTGGGCGGGCTTTCCTTTGAAGACGGCGGCCATTTTGACGGCAATGTCTCGATTGTTGTTGGGACCGTTCAGGTTGGCGGTGGCGGCGTCCAGCAGATCATCAGGCACCACGCCGCGCCCCCGCGTGCGAATCAACCCATCGACAAACGTGGCGTTGAATTCCGGGTGGGGCTGCAGGGTCCAGATGGTGTCGCCATATTCCAGCACGGCATATTTGCAAAAGTCGTTCCCGCCCAGTACCCGCGCGCCCGGCGGCAGTTCGACGACTTGATCCTGGTGCCAGGCGTTCAGGCTCAGCGTTTGGTCCCCGACCCGATAGTCGGTTCGCCCGACGGCCCAGCCGCCCTCGAATTTTTCGACCTTGCCGCCAAGGGCCTGGGCGATGATCTGATGACCAAAGCAGATTCCGACGAGGGGGCGTTTTTCCGCAGCGATATCGCGGATCAGCGCCTCGA
Source organism: Sedimentitalea nanhaiensis DSM 24252 (assembly GCF_000473225.1). Lineage (GTDB taxonomy): Bacteria > Pseudomonadota > Alphaproteobacteria > Rhodobacterales > Rhodobacteraceae > Sedimentitalea > Sedimentitalea nanhaiensis. The sequence goes on along the minus strand of NZ_KI421509.1, from coordinate 1,212,424 downwards.
GCGGTTGAATCCAGGGATGATCCTCGTAAGCGCCGTGTTTAGACCCGGTGATCAGCCACCCATCGGCGGCATCGGCTCCATCGGGAAATTGGTTGTCAACCACTGCGAAGGTTTCGAATTCGAAACCCTGACCCGCCAACATCTCGGCAAAGATATGGTCATAGTCGCCCGTGTCTTGCACCATGTTGTCAGGCGCATGGCCCGTAAGCAGGATGCCGATCTTCATGAGTCACCTGTAATTTGATCAAATTCAGATTACCCCACGGCCTTGGCCGAGGCAAGAGCAGTTACGACGTATCGAAGCCACTGGGCGGTGCGCGCCCTTGAGTATGATCAAATTCGTGCGTCTAACGCATAAGCGTTGCCGCAAACCGGGGCCGGCTGCGGCGGTCGGCCGGCAGGTGACGGTTCAGTTGTTTGCCGATCAGCCCGAAAACCGAGACGATCACCAGTGTGAACAGGATGAAGTATCCGGCCAGGATGGGGTAGGGCACAAACGGGTTAAAGGTCTTGTCGGCAAAATAGCTGGCATAATACAGTGCGTCTCCGCGTTGCTGCCAAGCCGGGAAGCCGGAAAAGAACACCAGCGTGGTGGCATGAAACAGAAAGATCGCTTCGTTGGTATAAGCGGGCCATGCCAGGCGCAGCATGGTCGGCCAGACGATGCGTTTGAAGCGGGGCCAGCCGGACATGCCATAGGCATCCGCTGCCTCGGTATCGCCTTTTGGAATCGAGCGTAGCGCACCATAGAAGATTTCGCCGGTATATGCTGCGGTGTTCAGGAACAGCACAATCAGCGCCCCCAACCATGCGGCCGTGAATGGATCGAAGAAAGGGTTCACACCCTTGAGGCTGAGAAACAGGAAATAGGCAAAGAAGAACTGAATGAACAGCGGGCTGCCGCGGAACACAAAGATGAACCATTCGGCGGGCTTGCGCAGCCAGCGGTTGCCTGAGCCCTTGGCCACCGCCAATGCAGTGGCCAGAAAAAATCCGGTGATCAGGGCCATGACCCCGAAATAGATGTTCCAGATCATGCCCGATCCGATCAGCGTGATCTGTTCACACAGGGTAAACCCGTCGCGCGGAAGCAGACGCTCACCGATTCCGACCGAACGCAGCGCATAGTCCTGAACGGTCTGCCAGCAACTCATTGCACGACCGCCTTGCGCTGGGTTTCGCCACCCGATGTTGCCTGGCCGTGGGTCAGACGGACCATCACCCGTTCCAGGACAACCTCGGACACGCGGGTGAAGGCCAGATAGAAGATCAGAAGCACCAGAAAATACCACATCCGCCAGTCGCCGTGGGGATAGCTGGTGAACTTGCTGGTCTTGGTGCCACCAAGTTCGCGCGCCCAATAGACGATATCCTCGATCCCCAACAGGAACAGCAGCGGTGTCGCCTTGATCAGCACCATCCACAGGTTGGACAGGCCAGGCAGGGCGTAGACCCACATCTGCGGTACCAGGATGCGCCAAAAGGTTTGCCGGTTGGACATGCCATAGGCCTCGGCTGTTTCCAGCTGGGCATGGGGCACCGCACGCATGCCGCCGAACAGGACGTTGGCGGCGAAGGCACCAAACACGATGGCAAAGGTTATGACCGCCAAAAAGAAGCCATAGGTTTCATGAATGAACTGCGGTGCGGTGCTGAGCGGCATCTTTGCCGCCTGGCAAACAACAAAATCAGACCCTTGGCGGATCGGCTGGTCCCAGCCCGAGCACAGCATCTTATGGCGCAGATATTCGACCGCCTGATCCAGTGCGATCACGAAAAACAGGAAAAAGGCGATATCGGGTACGCCGCGGACAACTGCGATATAGACCTTGCCCAGCCAGCGCAGTGGCAGGAAATGCGACCGTGCCGCCATGGCCCCGGCAAATCCGAAGGCCAGGGCGACGGGGGCGGTGATGGCCAGCAACAGCAGTACCTTTAAAAAGGCGACATAGAACGACATGTGGACGCCGGTCGTGAGGTAGCACGAAAACCAGCGGAAGGTTTCCAGCGTGTCAGGATCGGAGCAGTAGGAAAACATATCGGCGCCTTTACGGGTGTGCCGGGCGGCGCTTGCGCCGCCCGGCGTTCATCTGGGGCGTTTAGGAGCCGCTGGCGGCCGCGCCATCCTCGCCATAGACTTGGGTGTCCTCGCCGAACCACTTTTTCAGCAGCGTGTTCAGCGTTCCGTCCTCTTTCATCGAGGCAATGGCGGCGTCGAACTTGTCGCGCAACTCGGTGTCGCTTTCGCGCAGGCCCATGCCGATACCACCGCCCAGCGGCACCGCATCGCCTACAAAGACCAGTTCGCCGCCGGATTCCTCGACCAGCGGCACAAGATAGTCCAGATCCGCGAATACTGCGTCGGCCTCGCCGTTGCGTACGGCGGCGACTGTTTCTTCGGGTGTCGCAAATTCAACCAGAGTGGCACCGCTTTCGGCGATATACCCGGCCTGAATCGTTGCGGTCTGGGCCGCCACGATGGCGGAGGTCACGTCCAGCCCCTCAGCAGCACCCACATAGGCCGAGGCGGTTGGCGGGTAATAGTTCTGGGTGAAGTCGATCACCTCTTCGCGCTCATCCGTGATGCTCATCCCGGCCATGATGGTGTCATAGTTGCCCGACACCAGGTTGGGAATGATCGAATCCCAGTCGTTCTTGACCCATTCACAGGTCAGTTCGGCGCGTTTGCACAGCTCGTCGCCGACTTCACGCTCGAACCCGTCCACTTCGCCGGCATCATTGATGAAGTTGTACGGAGGATAGGCACCCTCGGTGCCCATGCGGATGGTGTTGTCTTGGGCAAACGCCATCCCGGCAGTCAGGGCGAGGGCGGCAGTGCCCAGGATAAGTTTCTTCATTTTTTGGTACTCCCTTGGTTTCTTTTTGTTTTACGCGGCGTGGGTGGCCGAAAGGAACCCACGCAGCCGTTCCGATTTTGGTGCGTCGAACAGTGTCCCGGGCGGTCCTTGTTCTTCGATCAGCCCCTGGTGCAGGAACACGACATGATCGCTGACATCGGCCGCCAGTTTCATGTCATGGGTGACAATCAGCATGGTGCGCCCTTCGGTGGCCAGATCCTTGATCACCTTGACCACCTCCTGTTCCAGTTCCGGGTCCAGCGCCGATGTGGGCTCGTCAAACAACAGGGCCTCGGGCTCCATGCACAGGGCGCGGGCGATCGCGGCGCGCTGTTGCTGCCCACCGGACAGTTGCGCCGGGTAGACGTCGCATTTGTCGCCGATGCCCACCTTGGCCAGATAGCCGCGCGCGGCCTCTTCGACCTCGGCCTTGTCGCGGTTCAGCACCGTGACCGGGGCCTCCATCACATTCTGCAGGATCGTCATATGCGCCCACAGATTGAATTGCTGGAATACCATCGACAGGTTTGTACGGATGCGCAGAACCTGTTTGGCATCGCCAGGGCGGCGGTTGTGGCCCGCGCCTTTCCAGAAAACCGGTTCGCCTTTGAACAGGATCTCGCCCTGCTGGCTGTCTTCCAGCAGGTTGGCGCAACGCAAAAGGGTGGACTTGCCAGAACCGGAAGACCCGATCAGCGAAACAACGTCGCCACGGCAGGCGTGAATATCGACGCCTTTGAGCACCTCGAGCTGGCCATAGCTTTTGTGCAGATCCTTGATTTCGATAACGGCTGGATTGTCTGTCACGTTGGGTCCGTCATTGGGGCAGTGTTAGAGTGGTAATAGGAATGAAAATTTGGCACAATGCAACTTGCAATACGGCGGGTAACGCTGGCAAATCTCCGATTTGACCAATTGGACAGCGCAATCGTCAGGGTGCGGGCGGATTGGGAACGGCCAGATAGGCCGCCTTGTCGATATCTGCAAGGCCCAGCAGATGCAGGGCGGAACGGTCCGCCGGGGCGATGTCCGCAATCGCCGCCCGCACCGCATGGGCAATCGGGGCCGGGTCCCGATGGCGGGCCGTAATATAGGGCAAACCGGGCGTTGGCGGGGTCGTGGCAATCACTCGAAGCCTTGCCGCTAGGGGGTCATGTCGTTGCAACAGACGCCATGTCATCGCATCCAGTGCAGCCATATCCGCGTGCCCCTGGGCCACGGCCCGGGCCGAATTGGCGTGGGCACCCGTGGGCAGAAACGTGCCGAAGCGCACGCCCGATGCGGCAAAATGGGTCATCGGCGCGGCCCACCCCGATTGCGAGAGCGTCTCGTTATAGGCAAATGTCCCGTCCGCAAAGTCCGCTTCAGAGTCGCCCTTTGCATCCGCATGCACCACGAGAACAGAGCGATAGTGCCCCGGCGGGCACCCTGGCAGACCATAATCGGGGGTGCCGACCAGATTTACTTCGGGATGTAACCGTGTGCGGTACGGCATGCCGCAGGTCTGCGCCAGCAACAGATCCGGCGATTGCCAGATCTGCCAGAAATCTTCGCTGCGGGTCAAATGATCCGGCCCCGCGCCCAGATGGGCGCGAATCAATGTCCAGAACCGGTTGTTGGCGGGCTGAACTGCGGGCATGTCATACATGCCCAGCATTGCGATCATTCTTGCGCGGCCTGGTGACGCGCGACCGCGCTGTCGACGTCGTTGACCCCCAGCAGGCTGGCAACCAGACGCAACAGCGCGTCTTCTTCCTGCGTGCGCTCGCCATCGACAAGAACAACGGCCCACAACGCCTCGACGACCGAGCGGCGGTCTTCGTAGGGAACGGCATCCTTGATCGCCCGGGTAAAGCGCACCGTGTCGGGGGCCTGGGTCTCCAGCGTTTCCGCCTGTCCGCGCAACTCGACGGCCTGAAACGGCGACAGGCCATAGCGCTGTGAAATGATGCGGTCTATGCGGTCGACTTCGGCCGGTGCATAATCATTGTCAGAGCGTGCAACACGCACCAGCAAGGCGGTCAGCGCGAGACGGGCATCGCCATCGGGCAGTTGGGGCGGGTCCGGCTGGGTCAGCCGTTTGAGCAGGTCACCAAACATGAAAGAAGATATAGGCGGTTACTGCGGGTGCGCCAACTAGGAAGTTGAATTTGCGGCCTGTTCGGCGCGCTCCCGGGCGGCTTTGCTTTCGATAAAGCTCAGGCCCATCGCCTTGCGCGCACTTTCCACCACCCGCAATTCATCCTCTTTCGGATCGCCATCTGCCAGCACGACCTCCCACAATGCATCCAGCGCGGCCAATCGGTCTTCAAGCCCGGTTGTCTCGCGGATCAGTTTGGCAAAGGTGTCGGTTTCGGGGGCCGCAGCGTGCAGCTTTTCGCAAGTGGCGCGAATTTTGGCTGCCTCGATGGCGTTGTGCTGAAACAGGCGCGCCAGAATACGGTCGATCAGGCTGATCTCTTCGACCTGATAGTCCTTGTCCGACATCGCCACGCGTACCAGCAACGCTCCCAATGCCAATTCGGCATCCGGGTCGGGCAGTGGCTCGGAGGTGTTGGTGCGGAACGCGGAAAACAGCTTGTTTAACATGATGTAACTCTACGCTGTATGCAGGAGAACGCCAAGAGGGACCTACCCATCGTAGCCCTGGACGATCACCAGATCGCTGACCGACACCGGATCGCGAATTTCCTTGGCGGTCTGATAGCTGACGCTATCGTAACAGGCGAGCGCTGCCTCGTAGCTGTCGAACTCGATAACAACCGTGCGCGTGCGCACAACGCCCTCGGCAATGCGATGTTCGCCGCCCCGCACCAGGAAACGCGCGCCATACTCGGCAAAAGGCGCGGCATTGGCGGCGACGTAATTCTTGTAGGTTTCCATGTCGTCAACATCGACATGTGCGACCCAATATCCCTTTGCCATCGTAAACTCCGCTAAATGGTCTGGTCGCGACCGTGCAGCAGTTTCGGGCCGCAGGCAATGACGATGCCGATCAGGCCAGCGACCGCAGCAACAACCCGCCCGACAACAGCACGACAACCAGCCCGGCTGTCACCTCGATGGCGGGCAACACCTGGGTTGCAAAACGGCTGCCGGTCAACGATCCGATCAGGCCGCCGCGCAAACCCGCCGCACCGATCCCGACCGCGACGGTCACCGTGGCGGTTCCCAGTGCCATGGCAAAGGCACCTGCGATCCCGACCGCGCCGATTCCCATCTGCCAGGTGATGAGCAGCACAAACAGCGCTCCGGTGCAGGGACGAATGGCAATGCTCGCAATCAGGGCCAAACATTCTTTGAACGACTGTGCCTGGCCAACTTCCTGCAATGTCGGACCATGGCGATGTCCGCAGCCGCAATGCTGATCGTGGTGGTGCGTGTCGGGGCGCGCATGCAGGGCACGCCGCATACCGCGCCAGACCAGCCAACAGCCGACCAATGCGATGGCACCGTAGGAAACAGGGGCCATCACCTGTTCGGTCACACCGATCATGCGTTCGCGTCCGATTGAAAGGATCAACACACCGGCATAGACCAGAAATACCGCGGTCACGGCCTGTCCCAAAGACGATGCCAGACCGATGACGGCCAATCGAAACACCGGTATCTGGCGACCCAGCCCGTAGCCCCCGATCAGCACTTTGCCGTGGCCGGGGCCGACCGCGTGAAAGAAACCATAGGCGAAACAGGCGGTCATAAGCAGGGCAAAGGCTCCGGCCTCGCCCGCACGCAGACCACGCAAATTGCGCGCGATCCGGTTCTGGAATTCGCGTTGCTCCAATGCCGCCCAAGAGGTGATGTGATCAAAACCTCCGCTGAACCAGACGAGGCCCAGAACCGTCAGGGCCAACAGCGTCGCGGCAATCAGGATGCGGGGCATGAGACCCGGATCTCGGTGGCGAATTGGGCCCCCATCTTGGGCAGGCCAGCGTCCTGCAAGTCGGTTGAGGCATCGACCTCGAGCAACATCTCCCGCATCTGGGCAAGCTGGGCATCCACATCCGGCAGGATCTGATCCAGCATGCAACCGGCGCCGCCAATCAGCTTGACGGGTTGCCCGATCTCGTAAGCGGTATAATAGGTCGCGTCATAGGGTTTGAGCGACAAGGCATGCCCCGCTAGCACAGGCGCGCCGGCCACACTGCGCACATGGGTCGTGATGATTCGACCAGCCTTTAGCGCAGCCGTTGCCTCGGTCGGTCTTGACAAATCCAGAGGGACGTCGTCCAGAGTCGCCTCGAGATCGCCGTTGAAGCCGTCGACCCATTGCATGTCAAATCCGGTCAGCTTGTCGGTTTCTTCAGCGGTCAGCGCGCCGTCAAAATCCTGATCCAGTTCCAGATCCTGAGTGATGAGCAACGAATAATAGTCGTCATAGGCCCAGGTGACACGCAGATGGGTCAAGCTGCCTGCATCATCCAGAACGATATCGAACCCGACATCGACGAAGATATGCGGATGCGCCGCCGCCGAAAGCGGCATCAAGCACAGGAACGGAACGAGGAAACGGGCCATGCGCTGCAATCTAGTCGTCCTCCCGCGGACGGGCAATAGCAGGATGGCGGTTGCCTGCTTCAGACCAGCCGCGACGTCTCCTTGGCGGCGCGGACAAAATCGGCGAACAGCGGATGCGGGGCAAAGGGTTTGGATTTCAGTTCCGGGTGAAATTGGACGCCGATGAACCAGGGGTGGTCCTGCCATTCGACGATTTCCGGCAGGCGCCCGTCGGGCGACATCCCTGAAAATTTCAGCCCGGTCTCCTCCAGCTTTTCGCGGTACTTGATGTCGACCTCATACCGGTGTCGGTGCCGCTCCTCTATATGGGTGCTGCCATAAACCTGCGCGACGCGCGATCCCTCGGCCAGCGTGGCGTCATAAGCGCCCAAGCGCATGGTGCCGCCCTTGTCATCGCCGACCTTACGTTCGACCCGGCGGCTGCCCTGCACCCATTCCTTGAGATGATAGACCACCGGTTCAAAGCGCTTTTTGCCAGCCTCGTGGTCGAATTCCTCGGAGCCGGCGGTTTTCAGCCCGGCCACGTTGCGCGCCGCTTCGATCACGGCCATCTGCATGCCCAGACAGATGCCCAGATAGGGCACCTTGCGGGTACGGGCGAATTCGGCCGCCTTGATCTTGCCTTCGGTACCGCGTTCGCCAAACCCGCCGGGCACCAGAATGGCGTGGAACCCTTCCAGATAAGGGGCCGGATCCTCGGTATCGAAAATTTCGGCATCGACCCATTCGATGCACACCTTGACACGGTTCGCCATGCCGCCATGGGTCAGCGCCTCGGCGATGGACTTGTAGGCGTCTTCCAGCTGGGTGTATTTGCCGACGATGGCCACCTTGACCTCGCCTTCGGGATTGTAGATCCGGTCGGCCACGTCCTCCCAGCGGTCCAGGTTGGGTTTTGGCGCCGGGGTGATCGCGAAGGCATCCAGCACGGCCTGATCCAGACCCTCGCGGTGATAGGCCAGCGGTGCCTCGTAGATCGATTTCAGATCCTGAGCGGCAATCACCGCATCCGGGCGCACGTTGCAGAACAGGGCCAGCTTTTCGCGTTCCTTTTCGGGGATCGTGCCCTCGGAGCGGCAGACTAGAATATCGGGTGCCAACCCGATGCTGCGCAATTCCTTGACGCTGTGCTGGGTCGGCTTGGTTTTCAATTCACCACTGGCTTTGATAAACGGCAACAGGGTCAGATGCATGAATATGCACTGACCGCGCGGACGGTCCTGGCTGAATTGGCGGATGGCCTCGAAAAACGGCAAGCCCTCGATGTCGCCTACCGTGCCGCCGATCTCGCAGAGCATGAAATCGACCTCGTCTTCGCCGATCGATATGAAGTCCTTGATTTCATTGGTGACATGCGGAATGACCTGGATGGTTTTTCCCAGATAGTCGCCGCGGCGTTCCTTTTCCAGAACGGTGGAATAGATGCGCCCGGAGCTGACGCTGTCGGTGCTGCGCGCGGCAACTCCGGTAAAGCGTTCATAGTGGCCCAGGTCCAGATCGGTTTCCGCCCCGTCATCGGTGACGAAGACTTCGCCATGCTCAAACGGGCTCATGGTGCCGGGATCGACGTTCAGATAAGGGTCCAGCTTGCGCAGACGCACCGAAAAACCGCGCGCCTGAAGCAACGCGCCCAAAGCGGCCGACGCCAGACCTTTGCCCAGCGAAGACACAACGCCACCAGTGATAAAAATGAATCGTGCCATGCTGTTGGCTGCCCCCGTGAGTGTCGAATTCTTAGTGCCTGACCGGTCCATAAAACCGGAATATCACGGGGTTTTATCCTAGCAGGATTCGCCCCACTCGCGCAAGAGAACCGCAAGATCCTGTTGCGCCGGTTAATCTTTGGTCAAAGTGTTGTGGAGCCTACAAGGCCTCAGTCGGCTTTGGGTACCAATGGTGCGGTGTCGTCCGCGCTCGGCGGCAACAGATCGCTGCCGCTGGGCAATGCCGGAACGGTCTCTTCCGCCTGCGGTGCCGAACCGCCCAGACGATCGATCACGGATGTTCCGCTGGCCTTTTGGGCCGCCAGAATGGTCAGCGTGATCGAGGTGCAGATGAAGGCGATCGCCAGGATCCAGGTCAATTTGCCCAATGCCGTTGCCGCCGCGCGCCCCGTCATCGCGCCGCCGCCGCCGCCGCCCATCCCCAGACCGCCGCCTTCGGAGCGCTGCAACAGCACCACGCCGATCAGGCCAAGGGCCAGAATGAGGTGGACGATCAGAATGACATTTTCCATGGGGACCTGCGGCGTAGAGCGTTTCGGCGTTTCGTATCGGGCGGTATGTAGGCAAGAATGCCGACAGGGGCAAGGGAGGATGTTGGGACTGGACAAATCGCCCGGTCTGCCGCCATTCTCGGCCCATGCCACACGATCATCACGACCATCCACATGCGCTTTTACCATCGGACCCGGCGTTGCGGGTCAAGGCGCTGGAGACGATCCTGACCCGCAAGGGGCTGGTCGACCCCGCAGCGCTGGACGAGATCATAGACACGTATCAAAACCGCATCGGCCCAAAGAACGGTGCCGAGGTGGTTGCCCGGGCCTGGAGCGATCCGGCGTTTCGTGGCGCTTTGTTGCGCGACGCCGACTCTGTGATCGCCGAAATGGGGCATTACGGACGCCAGGGCGAGCATGTCGTGGTGGTCGAAAATACGCCGGAAATCCACAATATGGTCGTTTGCACCCTGTGCAGCTGTTATCCGTGGCCGCTGTTGGGGATTCCGCCGGGATGGTACAAATCCGATGCCTATCGCGCGCGGGCGGTGCGCGAGCCGCGCAGGGTTCTGGCCGAGTTCGGCGTGACCTTGCCAGAGGCAACCGCCGTGCGGGTGTGGGACAGCACCGCCGAGGTCCGCTATCTGGTGCTGCCCATGCGCCCCGAAGGCACCGAAAGCATGGACCTGACCCAACTGTCAGAGTTGGTCACCCGCGACAGCATGATCGGCACCGGCTTGCCGAAATCTCCGCGATGACCCGGGTGCATGACATGGGCGGACGTTTCGGGGACGGACCCGTCGTGCCGGAACCGCAAGGCATTCCGGTGCTTGAAGCCGAATGGCAGGCCCGCGCCCTGGCTGTCACGCTGGCCGCCGGATCGCTGGGACAATGGAACATCGACATGTCGCGCCATGCGCGTGAATGCCTGTCGCCAAGGGACTATGCGCGGTTCTCGTATTTCGAGAAATGGATTGCCGCACTGGTGGATATTCTGGTGCAGACCGGTGTTTTGACCCCAGAGGACCTGGCGGATGGAGACGACGGCCCCCATCCGTTGTCCGACCGCAAGCTGACCCGTGACCGGGTTGCACGGGTGCTTGCAAAGGGCGGACCGGCGGATCGCCCTTCGAAGGTTCCCGTGCGGTTCTCGGTGGGGCAGGCGGTGCGCACCCTGCGGCCCGCCGCCAACCGGCTGGTCGAGGGGGGACACACCCGCTTGCCCGCCTATGCTGCCGGTGCTCAGGGATACATTCAGCGCCTGCATGGTGCGCATGTTCTGCCCGACAGCAACGCGCATCGGTTGGGCGAAGCGCCCGAGCCGCTGTATTCTGTGCGCTTTGCGGCTTCGGAGCTATGGGCCGATCCGGAACATCCTGACGATCAGGTCATCCTCGATCTGTGGCAATCCTATCTTGTGCCGCTATGACCACCGCACCAGAGCCCGCATTTCTGGAACCCTGGCATGCACAGCTGTTTGCACTGACCGTGCATCTGAACGACTCCGGGCGTCTGGATTGGGGCGATTGGGCGGCGCGGTTTGGAGCGACGCTGGCGGTGCATGGGCTGGACAGGGACCTGGACGGGGGCGACGACTATTTCAATGCGTGGCTGGAAACGCTGGAAGCGATTCTTGCCGATGTCGGCGCCGCCGCCCCGGATGAAGCGGCGCAACTTCGCGAGGCCTGGCGGCAGGCCTATCTGAACACGCCGCACGGCGCGCCCGTTCGACTGTCCACCTGATCCGCCGGTCGATACCGTTTGCCGCGAAATTGAGGTTTCGCTGCACGAACCACGCGGCTATACCGGCGCGGGTTTCAAATACGCAAAAGGACCGGATATGGCCAATGTCGTCGTGGTCGGCGCCCAGTGGGGCGACGAGGGAAAAGGCAAGATCGTGGATTGGCTGAGCGAGCGTGCCGACGTGATCGCCCGGTTTCAGGGCGGTCACAATGCCGGTCATACGCTGGTCATCGACGGCGAGGTGTTCAAGCTGAACGCCCTGCCATCGGGAGTCGTGCGTGGCGGCAAGCTCAGTGTCATCGGCAACGGCGTGGTGCTGGACCCCTGGCATCTGCTCAATGAAATCGAATCGATTCGCAAACAGGGGGTGACGATCACACCAGAAACCCTGATGGTCGCCGAAAACACGCCGCTGATCCTGCCGATTCACGGCGAGTTGGACCGCGCGCGCGAGGCGGTCGTATCGGTTGCCAAGATCGGTACCACCGGGCGCGGCATCGGCCCGGCCTACGAGGACAAGGTCGGTCGCCGCTCGATCCGGGTGGCAGATCTGGCCGATGACAAGACGCTGGAGCTGCGGGTCGACCGTGCATTGGCGCATCATGACGCGCTGCGCAAGGGTCTGGGGCTTGAGGCGATAGACCGTGTCAAGCTGATTGAGCAGCTCAAAGAAATCGCACCTAAGATCCTTGAATATGCGGCCCCTGTCTGGAAGGTGTTGAACGAGAAGCGCAAGGCTGGAAAACGTATTCTGTTCGAGGGGGCTCAGGGCGCATTGCTGGATATCGATTTCGGCACCTATCCGTTTGTGACCTCGTCCAACGTAATTGCCGGGCAGGCTGCGACCGGCACCGGAATCGGCCCGGGGGCCATCGATTTCGTCCTCGGCATCGTCAAGGCCTATACCACGAGGGTTGGCGAAGGCCCGTTCCCCACCGAATTGCAGGACGACGACGGCCAGCGGCTGGGCGAGCGCGGCCATGAATTCGGCACGGTGACCGGTCGCCAGCGCCGCTGCGGCTGGTTTGATGCCGTGCTTGTGCGCCAGACCTGCGCCACCAGCGGAGTGAACGGCATTTCGTTGACCAAGCTGGATGTTCTGGACGGGTTTGAAACTCTGAAGATCTGCACGGGCTATGACCTGGATGGCGAGCGGCTGGATTATCTGCCGACGGCAGCGGACCGCCAGGCGCGCTGTGTGCCGATTTATGAGGAAATGCCGGGTTGGTCCGAAAGCACCGAAGGCGCGCGCAGCTGGGCCGATCTGCCTGCTGCGGCGATCAAATACGTGCGCCGCGTCGAGGAGCTGATCGATTGTCCGGTGGCCCTGTTATCCACGTCGCCCGAGCGTGAGGATACGATTCTGGTCACCGATCCGTTTGCCGATTGATATGGCAGACAATCGCAAATCAGGCCTCAGCTATAAGGCCCGCCGCCGCTGGTCTCTGGTGATCCTGTTGGTGGGCCTGCCGCTGTATATCATCGCCGCAGTGACGGTCATGAACCTGCTGGACCGCCCCCCGATTCTGGTGGAATTGCTGGTTTACGTTGTGCTCGGATTCGTCTGGGCGCTGCCGTTCAAATTCGTGTTTCGCGGTGTCGGGCAGGCGGATCCCGACGACAGAAAATGATCCCGGACAGGGTCGCACGCAGTGCACCATGTCCGGTGTAATCCATTCTTCACAAACCGGATTTCACGTTTTTACAGAGTGAAATCGGCGGAAAACCATTTTTTCCTGTGACATGCTTTATGATCTGCCTGGCCCGGAGCGGGAAATTCGGCCTATGGCCGGCCCCGCTTACTGTCTGATTTTATTGGATTATCAAAATCCTGCGCGTGTCTTGCAAACAAATTTCGAAATCTGCATTTGTAATAATTTTGCACAATTTTTGATCGTTTCTGTATCCGGGCCCACTTATCCGGCCCTGTTACATGCGCAACCGCCTATAGTCGCATTTGAAAGGCATCAACAACGATACGCGCATTTCGAATCAGGATACGGCCCTCGGCAATCAGTGGGACATGTCTTTCCCGGTACCTGATCTCCGTCAAATGAGTGCGCTGACTGGAGGAAAAAGAATGACAACCAAACTGGTAGTCGGGTTGGATGGGCACAGTTCCGGAGAACGCGCTCTCGACCACGCCAGCAAGCTTGCCCGGCTCATTGGAGCCTGCGAATTGCTGGTCGTATATATCATAGAGTGGTCACCATACTCGTTTCAGACGCCTGAAGAGAACGCCGAGCGCCACAAGCGACGCGAAGACGAGATATCGACTGCGCAAGAGCGTGTGATTGCCCCGGCCGTCGAGGCATTGACTAAGGCGGGACTGAATGCCCGCGGCATGGTGCGCCACGGTAATGTGGCGGATATGCTCAATGAAATTTCACGCGCCGAAGGGGCTGAGCAGATCATTGTGGCTCGTTCACGTGAGAACAGTCTGTCCAAGCGGATTTTCGGCAGCTCCACAGCCAATCTGGTGATGGAGGCAAGCGTGCCCGTCACCGTGGTCGGATAAAGGATTATCAGATGAAACTGTTTAATACAGGAACGCTGTCCCTGCTGGCGGCAACAGTTCTGGCCAACCCGGCCATTGCACAAGAAGCGATGACGCTGGACCAGAAAGTCAACCAAGCCTTTGCCAAGGCGACCGGCCCGTTTGTCAGCCTGATCTTCGCGCCGTTTCCAGGAACGTCGTTCCCGTGGATCGTGATGTGGCTGGTCGTGGCCGCGACAGTCTTTACACTCTATTTCGGCTTCGTTCAGTTCCGCTTTTTTGGCCATGCGATTGCCTTGGTCAAAGGCGACTATTCCGATCCGAACGATGCGGGCGAAGTCAGCCACTTCCAGGCTCTCGCGACCGCTTTGTCGGGCACGGTGGGGCTGGGCAACATCGCCGGTGTGGCCGTTGCCGTCGGCATAGGCGGCCCCGGCGCGACGTTCTGGATGATTCTGGCCGGGCTTTTGGGCATGGCTTCAAAGTTCACGGAATGTACCCTGGGCGTCAAATACCGCAACGAATACCCGGACGGCACGGTTTCGGGCGGTCCGATGTACTACATTTCCAAGGGCTTTAAAGAGCTGGGCTTGCCCGGCGGAAAATTCCTGGCTGTGCTGTTCTCGATTTTCTGCATTCTTGGCGCTTTTGGCGGCGGAAACATGTTCCAGGCCAATCAGGCACATGCACAGATTTCGGGGATTGTCGGTGACTATCCTGGCTGGATTACCGGGCTGATCTTCGCTGCGGTCGTCTTTATGGTTATCGTGGGAGGCGTCAAATCCATCGCGCGCGTGACCGAAAAGGTCGTTCCGTTCATGGGCATTCTCTATGTCGGCGCGGCGCTGATCATTCTGCTGGTGAACTATGACAAGATCGGCTGGGCCTTCGGTCAGATTTTCACTGGTGCCTTTACCGGTCTCGGTGTTGCCGGCGGTATGGTCGGTGCGCTGATCCAGGGGTTCAAACGCGCGGCGTTCTCGAACGAGGCCGGTGTCGGATCCGCGGCAATTGCCCACTCGGCGGTTCGGACCAAGGAGCCGATCACCGAAGGGTTCGTATCATTGCTCGAGCCGCTGATCGATACCGTGGTGATCTGCACCATGACCGCGCTGGTCATCACCATTTCGGGTCAGTTGATGATCGATCCGGATACCGGGAAATATATACTGGAAGGCACGAGCATCGCCACAGTCGACGGAAATTCCGGAGTGGCCCTGACTTCGGCGGCCTTTGGCGCGTCGATTGGCTGGTTCCCCTACATTCTGGCGATCGCCGTGGTATTGTTTGCCTTTTCAACCATGATTTCCTGGTCGTACTATGGCCTGAAGGCGTGGACCTATTTGTTTGGCGAAGGCAAAACCACAGAGTTGGTGTTCAAGCTGATCTTCTGCGTCTTCGTGGTGATTGGCGCCGCAGCCAACCTTGGCCCGGTGATCGATTTCTCGGATGCCGCGATCTTTGCCATGGCTGTGGTGAACATTTTCACGCTCTATTTCCTGATGAAAGTCGTGCGCAAGGAACTGGCATCCTACAGCAGTCGTCTGGACGCGGGCGAAATTCGCAGGTTCAGCCACTGACGCGGGAGGTTTCCCGTTTTGGACGTCAACGGCAGATAATCTTTAGCGCTTGAATTCGTCGCTATTGTAGGTCCAAACAACACCTGACCCGCGGGGCATTTGTCCGGCGGGTCATTCTGTTTCGCAAATCCTGTCACCGTCGTGTTCAATGATTCCGACCGGTGTGGGCGTCTCCGACAGTCTCGGCAAGTTCCGGGCACCAGGGGACCGACATGCCCCGCCCCCTCCAGGGCGTGAGTGGTCCGCAATCCGGTGTTTTTTCTTTTCCTCGACGCTCACTCATAGCGGCACCGCATCTTGTGTAGGTGTGCCATCCAATTGAAGGCCCGCAAGCGCGCGACGCAGCGGCGCGCCTCTTGCCGTTGTGGCAATGCTCTTGAACGCGGGCGGATCTGCATTAGAGTCGGGCCTAAATAGGGGGCTGAAAATGTTTGAACGCCTACGGTATGCTATGCTGGCGATTGCGATTATGGCTCCGGTGTCTTTGAGCGCCGATGCGGACGGGCCTGATTTCTTTCGCGTTACCGGTGTGTCCAGCGATGATGTGCTCAACATCCGGTCGGGGCCGGGTGTGTCGCATGACAGGGTGGGGCAGATCCCGCCGGATGGCGGGGGTGTGCGGAACCTGGGATGCGAGGGTGGGCTGAGTTTTGCCCAATGGTCCGAGGCCAGCGAAGCCGAGCGCGCGGCGGCGGCCAAGCGGCGGTGGTGCCAGGTCGAGTTTCAGGGCGTGACGGGCTGGGTCGCAGGGCGCTATCTGACCGAGGGCAACGCCCCGGTCAGCGCGGTTGCGCCCGGGTTTGATTGCACCAAAGCCGAGAGTGGTGCGCAGCAGGCAATCTGTTCCGATCCGCAGTTGGCGCGGCTGGATCTGGAGCTGACGCGGCTGTATGGGCTGGCGGTGAACGGGCCGCAGATGACGCCGGAACGGATTTCCGAACTGAAAGCCATGCAGCGTGGCTGGATCAAGGGACGTGACGCGTGCTGGAAAGCCGTCGAGGGGCTTACCCCATGTGTTGCTGCCAGCTATGCCACCCGCATCGACGAGATCCGCACCGGTTTTGCGCAGGCGCGTGAGGACGATGGCAGCGGGATTTCGATGGGGCCGTTTGCCTATGTCTGCGAGGGGCTGGGCGCGGCGGTTTCCATGGTGGTGGTCAATGCCGATCCGTCGATCCTGTCGCTGCGTTGGGGCGACACCTGGATTGCACCGGCGGCGCAACCGGCGGCATCGGGCGGCAAGTACCTGGCGCAAACCGCCGAGGGTCCGGTCCAGTTCTGGATCAAGGGGGACGAGGCCCTGTTGATGTGGCCGGGACAACCGGACCTGACCTGTGACCGTGACGGGACCGGCTGATCGCGCCCCGGTTTTGAAGCGCCGGAACGGTGCCGAACTCATTGAGTTCCCAGAGAGAAATCGCAACATAAGAATGCGACCCCCGCAGGTGGGGCTGGGCATGGGGGCGGCAAAGCGCCTATCTGCAGCGCGCAGCAGGCCCTTTGTCAGCGACCACCAGTTGCAGAATTTTCCCTTTGACGAGCAAGAGGACCAGCCGGTTCCTCGTTCGCTGGATCGGGGGGACGAAAACATGCTGTTTTGAGTGGACGAGATCTTGTCATGCAGAGCCACTGCGCTGAACGTGTCGGACGGGCAGACCAGCGACGTGGGGCCATGCCGTTCAACGAAGAGTTCTTTGCATTGATCAGATCCGCCCGCGCAAGGCCCCGGCCAGGGTGGTGGCGGCGAACAACAGCGCTGCGGTGCAGACAATGCTGGGTCCGGTCGGCGTGTCCAGCAGCAGGGCAGCCCATAACCCGCCCAGAACCGCACCCATGCCGATCAGGGCCGCGCCGATCACCATCGCTTCGGGGGTGCGCGACAGCGGGCGGGCGGCGGCGGCGGGGATCACCAGCAGCGCCGCGATCAGCAGCACGCCGACCACCTTGATCGCCACCGCCACCACGGCGGCCAGCGCCAGTGTCATGGCCAATTCCTCGCGCCGGGGATCGATGCCGCTGGCGCGCGCCAGGTCGGGATTCAGGGTTGCGGTCAACAGGGCGGACCAACGCCATGTCATCAAGCCGAGCACAGCGAGTGCGCCGCCCCAGATCACCGCCAGATCCGCCTTGTTCACGGCCAGGATGTCGCCGAACAGAAACGCCATCAGGTCCAGCCGCACATCCGCCAGTAGGGCAACCGCCACCAGACCGATGGCCAGGGCGCTGTGGGCCAGCACCCCCAGGACCGTGTCCATGGCATAGCCGCGCCCGGACAGGGCCGATACGGCGCCCGCCATCAGCAGTGCCGTCACCAGCACCGCAGGCAGAATCGGCAGGCCCAGGGCCAGCGCGAGAGCGACGCCTAGAATCGCGGCATGGGCGGTCGCCTCGCCAAAATAGGCCATGCGGCGCCAGACCACGAAACAGCCCAGCGGAGCGGCGGCCAGCGCCACGCCCAGCCCGGCAAGCGCGGCGCGGATCAGAAAATCGTCGAGCATCAGGCCGCGCCTTTGTGGTCGTGTGGGTGGCTATGGTCGTGGTCGTGCGAGTGGCTGTGTTGATGGCGATACAGCGCCAGTGCGCCGCCGGTTCCGGTGCCGAACAGGGCGCGATACTCTGGCGCGCTGGCGACGATATCCGGTGTGCCCTGACAGCAGATATGGCCATTGACGCACAGCACCCGGTCACTGGCCGCCATGACTACATGCAGGTCATGGCTGACCATCACCACGGCACAGCCCAGATCGCGCCGGACCTCTTCGATCTGGCGGTAAAAGGCGGCGGACCCCGGTTGGTCCAGCCCCTGTGTCGCTTCGTCCAGCAACAGCAGTTGTGGCCGTTCCAGCAAGGCACGCGCCAGCAGGACGCGCTGAAACTGGCCGCCGGACAGATCGACCATCTGCCGCTGTCCCAGATCCGGCACCCCGGCCCGATGCAGGGCTTGCACGGCCTCCGGATCGCCGATGCGGCGGGGCAGCGAGAGGAACCGGCGCACAGTCATCGGAAGGGCGCTGTCGATGGCCAGCTTTTGCGGCACATAACCGATGCGCAGTCCGGGCGCACGGGTGACCGAGCCGGTGGCCGGGGGCAGGGCACCGATCAGGGCGCGCAGCAGCGTGGATTTTCCCGATCCGTTTGGGCCGACGACGGTGACGATCTCGCCCGGCGTGATGCTGAGATTGACGTCCTGCAGCACCCGGTTTGCGCCCAGCAGGATGGACATGTCGCGGAGTGTGATCAGCGGCGCGCTCATGTGCCGGTCCCTGCGCAGGCGGGGCACAGACCTTCGGCCTCGACCACGATACGTTCAATGGCAAAGCCGGTGCTGCGCGCAGCGGTTCCCAACCGGCCCTGGGTCAGTTCGGTTTCTGCCTCGGCCACCGCCTTGCAGGCGCGGCAGACGAGGAAAGCGGGGACATGGTCATGATCCATATGCGCGCAGGCGGCATAGGCGTTCAGCCGTTCGATGCGATGCGCCAGCCCGTGTTGCACCAGAAAATCCAGCGCCCGATAGGCCACGGGGGGCTGTGCGCCCAGGCCTTCGGCGGCCAGCTCCGCGAGGATATCATAGGCCCCCAACGCGCGGTGCTCTCGCAGCAGGATTTCAAGCACCCGCCGCCGCACCGGGGTGAATTGCAATTTGCGCTGCGCACATCTGGCATCGGCGGCGCGCAGGGCGTCGTCGATGCAATGGGCGTGATCGTGGGATTCAAATCCGATGGCGGTCATTTGTGGTCCTTGGTGAGCGATGAGGGATTGATATGTTATAACATGACATATATCAAGCTGAACTTGTCCCACATTCATTTCCGAGGTGTCCATGACCATCTTTCGTTCTTTTGCCACAGCGCTCCTGCTGGCGACTCCCGCCATTGCCCAGGCACCCAGGGTTGCCACCGATATCGCGCCGGTTCATGCGCTGGCAGCGCAGGTGATGGCCGGAGTGGGTACGCCGGATCTGTTGGTGATGCCCAAAGCCTCGCCGCACAGCTATGCGCTGCGCCCTTCGCAGGCGCAGGCCTTGCAGCAGGCCGATCTGGTGATCTGGATCGGGCCGCAACTGACGCCCTGGCTTGCCAAACCGCTCACGGCGCTGGCGGGTGACGCCGGGCAGCTGGTCTTGCTGGCTGCCGAAGGCACTGTGGTTCACGATTTTCGCGCCGGTCTGGATCTCGGGCATGGCGATCACGAAGACCATGACCACGATACGGACGGGCATCAAGAGCATGACGACCATGATCACGAGGATCATGACCATCGCGGCGATGTCGACCCCCACGCCTGGCTTGACCCGGAAAACGGCAAGGTCTGGTTGTCCCTGATTGCCGGAAAACTGGCGGCGCTGGATCCGGACAACGCTGCCGTGTACCGGGCAAACGCGGATCGGGCGCGGGCGGAACTGGATGTCGTGAGCGCCGAAATCGCACAGATTCTGGAGCCGGTGCGCGCCCGGCCCTTCGTGACCTTTCACGATGCCTACCAGTATTTTGAAACCCGGTTCGGGTTGGCCTTTGCCGGGGCGGTCAGCCTGGGCGATGCCACCGATCCCAGTCCGGCGCGGTTGACGGCGCTGGCGGCTGTCTTGCGCGAGGATAACATCCGCTGCGCCTTTAGCGAGCCGCAGTTTGACGATCGCCTGTTGCTGGCCGCAACAGAACAGGGAGATTTGCAGATCGGAAGTCTTGATCCGATGGGTAGCCAATTACAGCCGGGGCCGGATCTGTATGCCAGGCTGCTGCGCGCGATGGCGAACAGCCTGGCAAGTTGTCAGGGGAACTGAGGCGATCGGTCCCTCACGTGTTGTTTAGCCGGTCGCCTTTCGCAGCTTTCCCACTGGGAAATCGCGAAAGGTGATCGACGTATGATCCGAAACGTCCCGGAGTTCAGGAGGCGATCTTGCCGCCGCCCTGACGGGTGATCACCACCACGGACGGGCGCGGCGGCATTGCCGGGTCAAAGTCGGGCCAACGCGTGGCCGGATCTTCGAAGGTCGAGGCGCGCGCAAACCCTTTGATGTCGGTGGTGCCGTCCGTGCCCGGATGCTGGACGGCGACGAACAGGGTTTCGCCATCCTGGCTGAAGTAGGGGCCGCACATCTCGCCGCCGACCGGGCATCGGAAGAACAGTTGGGAATGACCGCGCAGGGCACCTTCGGTTTCCAGCGCATAGAGACCGTCGGATTTTCCGGTCTTGCCCCAGTTGCTGCCCTGATCGGTGCTGATCCACAGACGGCCATCGGCGTCGATGGCGGCATTGTCCGGTGAGCCGAACCAGCCGTTTTCCGAGGTGGCGGGGTTCCACTGGGCCCCGACATCGGCCAGCTTGGGATCGCCGCATTTCACCAAGATCGACCAGGTGCCTGTGTCCGCCGCATGATCGCCATCGGCTTCCTTGATCTCGATGATATGGCCAAAGCTGCTGTCGGGGCGCGGGTTGGCGGCGTTGATCTGATCGGGTTTGCGCCTGGTGTTATTGGTCAGCATGACAAAGGCGGTGCCGTCGCCGCGCGGCTGGACGTCCTCGGGGCGATCCATCGGGGTGGCCCCCAGGGCGTCGGCGGCCAGGCGGGTGTCGATCAGCACATCGGCCTGGCTGGCAAAGCCGTTTTCGGCGGTCAGCGGGCCGGTCCCATGGATCAGTGGCATCCAGGTAATGCTGCCGTCATCGTCAAAGCGGGCAACATACAGCGTGCCGTCGCTGAGCAGGGCCGAATTGGCGGCGCGGTCGTCCGAAACGGTGCCGGTCGAGACATATTTGTACAGGTAATCGAACCGGTTGTCGTCGCCGGAATAGATCACCAGATGCCCGTCTTGCGATACGGTGGTTTCCGCGCCCTCGTGGCGGAACCGGCCCAGGGCGGTGTGTTTTACCGGCTTGGCGGCAGGGTTCATCGGATCGACTTCGACGATCCAGCCAAAGCGGTTCACCTCGTTTGGTTCCTTGTCGATGTTGAACCGGTCGTGATGTTGACCCCAGTTGTACCAAAGGCCCGGCGCACCATAGCGTTTCAGGCTGGCGGCCTCGGGTTGGGCTGACAGGTCGGGCTTGCCATCGGCATCCAGCGTGTCGGTCCAGAAATAGCCGTGAAAGTTCTCTTCGGCCATCAGGTAAGTGCCCCAGGGCGTCATGCCACCGGCACAGTTGTTCAGAGTGCCGACGACCAGTTCGCCGGTCGGGTCGGCGTTGGTCTGCATGCGGGGGTGACCGGCGGCAGGGCCATCGATGGTCATCTCGGTATTCAGAGGCGAGATGCGCCGGTTCAGTTTGCTGTCTTTCACCAGCGTCCATTTCCCGTCTTCGCCCTTGGCAATCTCGACCACGGAGCCGCCGTGGGCGGCCATTTCCAGATCGACCAGTTCCGGTGTCATACCCGCGAAACCGGCCTTGTCCTGGCGTCCGAGGCCGGGGAACATCACCTCTTCGTTGGTGTATTCGTGGTTGACGCACAGCACCGCGCGGGTGCCTGCGTCGTTCAGCGGCCAGAACCCCACATAGTCGTTGTTGTAGCCGAATTGCTGCAACTGGGCCTCGGCGGTCTGGTTCATCACGTCGAATTCCGGCGCATCGGCGGTGATCGGGTCGCCCCAGCGCAACAGGATGTCGGCATCATAACCTTGGGCGACATGGTGGGTTTCGTCGTTGCCCCAGGTCAGTTCGTCAAAGACATAGCGGCTGGCGGTGACGGCGGCGGCCTGGCGCGGCGCGATCATCGCCGAGGTGCCGAACAGCGCGGTGGCGGCGGATACGCCCAGAACCCCCCGCAGAATGTCGCGGCGGCCATAGCGGGTGTTGATCACGTCGCCGAGGGTGGCGGACAGGTTCGGGTTGGTGGGGATGTCGTCAAAGGCTTCGAAGGCTTCGGCCTTGTTGGTGATATCGGGGTCGGCGAGGATACTCTTGCGGTCCATGTCTCAATTCTCCTTGGCAGCGCGCGATGCGCGACTCGGCTTGGGCGAGTGGGCGCACGTAAGGGGGCGGCTGTAACAGCTGCATGAAACGTTGGCGGGATTCCGGAAATAATGTGCGGGGTCATTCGGCGGGGCGAAAGCCAACAATCAGTTGTCGCAGCCCGAAGGCTGCCCCGGCAAAGATCGCCAGCATCGTGACCGGGGCGCTGATTGCCAGAACGCTGAAGGCCGACAGACCCTGTCCGACGGTGCAGCCCATGGCGATTACCGCACCCGCGCCCATGATGGCCGCGCCGATGATCTGGCGGCGCAATTCGCGCGGGTCCTCGCAGGCTTCCCAGCGGAAATGGCCCTTGATCAGCGATCCGATGAAGGCGCCGATCCAGACGCCGCTGATCGATCCGACCGCAAACGAGATTTCGCGCGCGCTGCCGGTCATGGCATAGAGGATGGATTCGCCGACCGGGGCGGAAAAGCTGTGCGAGACGACCTGGGTAGCATCGAACCCGACCTGGCGCACGTATTGGGTTCCGGCCCAGCCCGAGACGATGGCCAGCCCGACCACGGCAGACCAGAACAGCGATTTGCGGTCGGTGCGGAACTTTTCCGACGCCAGCGCGGCAATGCAAAACATCAGTCCCACCGCGATCCCGATTCCGTTCAGAGGCAGCCCGGTCAATGCGGCGGCGTGATGGGCCAGTCCCGGCGGCAGATCAGAGGTGACCGGGCTTTGGTAAAACAGAGCGTTTCGCAGGGGGGCCAGGGGACCTGCCAGCACAACATAGGTGGAAACCCCCATGACCAGAACGATCACGAACGAGCGCAGATCGCCGCCGCCAAGGCGCGCGATTGCGCCGTAGCCGCAATTGCCCGACAGCGCCATGCCATAGCCAAACATCAGCCCGCCGATGACCGATGCCAAAGGCATCCAGCGGATCGACAGATAGAATGTGTCGGTGTCGGTCAGCAGGTCCGTCGCCATCAGTGTAAAGCTGCCGGTGACCGCGACTCCGATGGCCAGAACCCACATGCGCAGGCGCTGGTCACTGCCGCCATAGAGCAGATCCTCGATTGCGCCCAGGGTACAGAAGCGCCCCAGTCGGGCCGCCAGACCCAACAGGATGCCGCCAAACATCCCGACCAGCGCGACCGCGTGACTGTCCGACATCAAATCCAACATGCTCGCCCCCTGATTGCGCTGTGCCTTGCCGGGCAATGCCGACTGTTCAGCCCGCGTTTGATCCGTCGTCCGGGTCCTTGCAGAACAGCTCGTAGACCACTTCGAGGATGCGGCGCGGACGATCATCGGCCAAGCGGTAGTAGATCGCCTTTCCCTCGCGGCGCGGGACCACCAGCCCTTCAAGTCGCAGGCGCGACAGTTGCTGGGACACCGCCGCCTGACGCGCCGACAACAGCTCTTCGAGCTCGGTCACCGATTTTTCGCCGGTGACCAGATGGCACAGGATCATCAGACGGCCCTCGTGGCTGATCGCCTTGAGGAAATTCGACGCGGTCGTCGCGTTCTCGACCATCGCATCGAGTTCGTCGTCTGCCATGTCGGATGAAAATTGCGGAAGTGCCATGCGGGAGCTGTCCTGTTGTCGGCGTCAGAAGGCGATCTGGTCTTCGATGGCGGCGATGCCCGCCTCGGCACAGATGTCATCCAGATCCGGCCCCGGAGCGCCGGAGACGCCGATGCCGGCAACGATCGAACCCCCGCCTTCGTAGACCACCAGCCCGCCGCCGAGAGGGAGGGCCTGGCTGAGGTGACGGATGCCGGACGAAGTCTGTCCTGCCGCGGTCGTCGCCGCCAGTTCGGTGGTGGAGGTGCGGAAACTGACTGCGGTCCAGGCCTTGCGGTGGCTGGTTTCATAGACATGGGCCCCTGCATACCGATCGCGCAGGAACACCTGAGGCAGGCCAAACCGGTCCACCACGGTGACGCCGACCTGATACCCGGCCTCGCGGCAGGCCAGCAGCGCGGCCTCGGCCATCTGCTGGGCCACTTCGGGTTTGAGCACCTGGAAATCGACAAAGGCGCTGCTGTCATCCTGGGCGAGGGCGGGGGTGGCCAGCCCCGCCATCAGAGCCAATGCGCAAACATTTCTCGTCATCGTTTCTCTCCTCTAAAATCGGTGTTCTGCTCAAGCAGCGCGGCCAGAAGCGGCCAGAAGAAATCTTCGCCTGGATAGCCTTCGAGCCGGGCGATTTCGCGGTTGTCGTCGACGATCAGAAAGGTCGGGGTGAAATTGACCCGCCGGGCGATTTCCAGATCCTCGGGCAGGGCGCGCAGATCGACCCGGCGCAGGGGCGCGAACTGACCTTCGCGGGTGTTGGGATAGGCCGGCGCGATTTCATCGTTCCAGCGCGCGCACCATTCACAGCCGACCTGTTCCACCATCACAAGTTCGACGGCCCATGCGGGCAGCGCAGCAAGACCGGCCACAACCGCAGGCACCAGCCATCGGGCGGCCGCAAGCAGGGGAGAGCGCAGATTTAGCATGGTGGACCCGTTGACCTTTGGTTATCACAAAACGTAATCTGAATATGTGAATGATTCAAGCGTTGACGCCTGGCCCCGGGCCAGGGGCGGCCAAAAGGGGGGACGCGCGGGTGCTGGAGATTTCCCTTGTCGGGGCGCTGTTCGCCGGGCTGCTGAGCTTTTTCACGCCCTGCATCCTGCCGATGGTGCCGTTTTACCTGTCGTATATGGGCGGGCTGTCGATGTCAGAGCTGCGCGGCGACGGAGCGATTGCTGCGGGGGCGCAGCGGCGGTTACTGGTCTCGGCGATCTTCTTTGCAATGGGTGTCACCACGATCTTTATGATGCTGGGCATGGGGGCCACGGCACTGGGGCAGGCGTTCGGGCAATATCTGGAGCCGCTGTCCTATGTGGCTGCGGCTATCCTGCTGGTGTTTGGTCTGCATTTTCTGGGCGTTATCAAGGTGCCGCTGCTGTATCGCGAGGCCCGGCTGGAAAGCCAGGCCGAGGCCAGCTCGGTGCTGGGGGCCTATCTTATGGGGCTGGCGTTCGGTTTCGGCTGGACACCCTGTGTGGGGCCGGCGCTGGCGTCGATCCTGATGATTGCCAGCGGGATGGGCGACATCTGGCGCGGCGCGCTGTTGTTGTTCGTCTATGGTGTCGGCATGACCGCGCCGTTCATTCTGGCAGCATTGTTTGCCAAGCCGTTTCTGGCCTGGGTGCAACGCCATCGCGCGGCCTTTGCCTGGGTGGAAAAGGGCATGGGGGCGATGCTGATCGTGTTCGCGGTGCTGATTGCGACCGGTGGCGTGAATCTGATCGCGCAGGCGATGATCGAGTGGTTTCCGACCTTCGGGTCACTGGGGTAAGAGAGGAGAAGACAATGAAACATTGGATTGCGGCGGTTTTTGCGGCGGTTCTGGCTCTGCCGGTTTGGGCGGTCGAAATGGGGGATGACGGTCTGCACAAGACCGCGTGGATGCGCGACACATTCAGGGACCTGCGCGAAGATCTGGCCGAGGCCAATGCCGAGGGCAAGCGGCTGGCGCTGTTTTTCGAGCAGCGCGGCTGTATCTATTGCGCCAAGATGCACAACGAGGTGTATCCAGACCCCGGCCTGACCCAGCTGATCGAGGACAATTTCTTTGTTGTGCAACTGAACCTGCATGGCGATACCGAGGTCACGGATTTCGACGGTGAAGTGCTGTCGGAAAAGAACATGGCGCGCAAATGGAACATCATGTTCACGCCGACGATTCTGTTCCTGCCGGAAGCGGTGGCCGAGGATCAGAGCGCCCAGAAGGCGGCGGTGGCGGTGATGCCGGGGGCGTTTGGCGTGGGCACCACCACCGATATGTTCACCTGGGTTGCGGAGAAACGATACGATCTTGATAACGGTGAGGATTTTCAACGCTATCATGCCCGCCGCATCCAGGAGCGCAGCAATGGCAGTTTAGACTGACCCGGCCGTGCGCGAGATCAGTAATTCATAATTGTGAATTTGTTGTTGCGTTACGCGCGGCCAGTGTCCTACGGTATGCTGGACCAAGCAAGCCACGGCGGTGGCAGTCAGGGGAGGACACATGCAGCTGAAGAAACTTACTGTGGCGGCGGCGCTGGTTGCCGGTGCGGCAACGGCGGGCGAGATCGCGCCTGGAGACGTTGTCTTTACCGAAGATGGCGCGATTGAAATCTCGCTGAGCGGCGCACCCGGTGTGGCCGCCAACGCGCCCGAGATCATGGACAAGGGCGCTGGCAACTGCATTGCCTGTCACCAGATAACGGCACTGAGCGACATTCCGTTCCATGGCGAGGTCGGCCCGTCGCTGGACGGGGCGGGCAGCCGCTGGACCGAGGCCGAGCTGCGCGGGCTGGTTGCAAATGCAAAGATGACTTTCGAAGGCTCTGTCATGCCGTCCTTTTTTAAGGTCGACGGGTTCAACCGCCCTGGCGACGCCTATACCGGCAATGCGGCCCAGGAGCCACTCGAGCCGTTGTTGACCGCACAGCAGATCGAAGACGTCGTGGCCTTTCTGTTGATGCAGAAGGACCAGTGACGCGCACATGATATACAGGAGACAAGAGATGGAATTCTCAAGACGCGACACTATGGCCATGGGGCTGGGCGCGGCGGCGCTGACGGTTCTGCCGATGCGGGCCTTTGCAACGGCCACGGACGATGCGATTGCCGCCTTTACCGGCGGGGCCGAAATGGCCGATACGGGGCTGACACTGACGGCGCCGGAAATCGCCGAAAACGGCAACACGGTGCCGATCGAAGTGTCGGCCCCCGGTGCCAGTGCGATCATGGTTCTGGCCACGGGCAACCCGACGCCGCCGGTGGCGACGTTCAACTTTGGCCCGCTTGCCGCCAGCCAGTCGGCTTCGACCCGGATCCGGTTGGCCGGGACACAGGACGTCGTCGCCATCGCAAAGATGACCGACGGATCCTTTGCCCGCGCCACATCCACCGTGAAAGTGACAATCGGGGGCTGCGGCGGCTGATCGGCCGAGCTGTACCCATTCCGACATTCAGGAGAGAACAACATGGCATCTGGTGTAAAACCCCGCGTCAAGGTCCCGAAAACCGCCGCCGCAGGCGAAGCGGTCACGATAAAGACCCTGATCAGCCACAAGATGGAAAGCGGTCAGCGCAAGGACAAGGAAGGCAACCTGATCCCGCGCTCGATCATCAACCGTTTTACTTGCGATTTCAACGGCCAGAACGTGATAGACATCGCGATGGACCCGGCGATCTCGACCAACCCGTATTTCCAGTTCGAAGCGACCGTGCCCGAGGCCGGTGAATTTGTCTTCAAATGGTATGACGACGACGGATCCGAATACGAAGACAGCAAATCCATCGCCATCGGATAAGGCTTTGAGACGGGAGGAGATCTAGAATGACAAGAAGATCAGGCAGCAAGGCACTGACATGGATGGCGGTGAGTGCGGTGGCATTCTCGGCACCGGCGCTGGCGGACGAAAACGCCAGTCTGGTGGTGAACGGCGAGATCGAGATGGTCACCGAAACCGATGCGCCCGCGCATCTGGAAGGGGTGTTGGGCGACAAGATCCGCTCGGGGTGGACGTTCCGCGCCAGGGAAACCCAGGCGCTGCAACTGGACGATTTCGACAACCCCGGCATGATCTTTGTCGATCAGGCGGCGGAACAGTGGGACACCGTCGAAGGCAGCGAAGGCAAATCCTGCGCCTCTTGTCATGATGACGTCGAAACTGCGATGGCGGGCGTGCGCGCGACCTATCCAAAATGGAACGATCAGGCCGAAGAGGTCCGTACGCTGGTGATGCAGATCAACGACTGCCGCGAGAACCAGATGGGGGCAGAGCCGCTGAAATACACCGACGGCAAGATGACAGCGATGGAAGCGCTGATCAGTGTGCAGTCGCGTGGCATGCCGGTGGATGTGGCGATCGATGGCCCGGCCCAGTCGACCTGGGAGCAAGGCAAGGAATTGTACTATACCCGCTTTGGTCAGCTGGATCTGTCCTGCGCCAATTGCCACGAGGACAATTTCGACAACATGATCCGCGCCGATCATCTGAGCCAGGGACAGGTCAACGGGTTTCCGGTGTATCGTTTGAAGAACACCAAGTTGAACAACTCCCACGCCCGGTTCAAGGGCTGTATTCGCGATACCCGCGCCGAGACGTTCAGCCCGGGCAGCGACGAATTTGTCGCGCTGGAGCTTTATGTCGCCAGCCGCGGGAATGGCCTGTCGGTCGAAGCGCCTTCGGTGCGAAACTGAGCCATTGACCCCGCGCCGGTTTTCTGGCGCGGGGTTTTTCATATCAAATAAATTCACACATGCGAATGTGTGATCTGGGAAAGAAAGACCGTTTCATGATCTCACGGCGCGATTTTCTTCAGGTTTCGATGGCGGCTTCGGCCTTGGTCGGGGCATCGGGGTTCGGAAACTGGGCGCGGTTGGCTGCGCAGCAGGCGCTGACGCAGGATCAGCTTCTGGACTTTGACACGTTTGGCAATGTCAGCCTGATCCATGTCACTGATATTCACGCGCAGTTGAAACCGATCTATTTCCGCGAGCCCGAGGTTAATATCGGTGTTGGAGCCAACAAGGGACAGGTGCCCCATGTCACCGGTGCCGATTTCCGCAAGCTGTATGGCGTCGCCGATGGCAGCCCGTCCGCCTATGCGCTGACCTACAACGATTTTTCCGCCCTGGCGCGGGGCTATGGCCGGGTCGGTGGGATGGATCGGGTTGCGACCGTGATCAACGCGATCCGCGCCGCGCGGCCCGATGCGCTGTTGCTGGATGGCGGGGACACCTGGCACGGGTCGATGACCTGCTACAAGACTGCCGGGCAGGACATGGTCAACGTGATGAACGCGTTGAAACCGGACGCGATGACCTTTCACTGGGAATTCACCTTGGGGTCCGGGCGGGTGCAGGACATCGTCGAGGGATTGCCTTTTGCGGCGCTGGGACAAAACATTTTTGACGCCGAATGGGATGAACCCGCCGAGTTGTTCAAGCCCTACAAGTTCTTTGAACGCGGTGGCGTCAAGATCGCGGTGATCGGACAGGCGTTTCCCTATATGCCCATTGCCAACCCCGGCTGGATGTTCCCGGAATACAGTTTCGGCATTCGCGATGAAAACATGCAGGCGATGGTCGACGAGGTGCGTGCAGCAGGCGCGGAACTGGTGGTGTGCCTGTCTCACAACGGCTTCGATGTGGACAAGAAGATGGCCGGCCGGGTCAGCGGTATCGACGTGATCCTGTCAGGTCATACCCATGATGCACTGCCCGAGCCGGTTCTGGTGGGCCAGACCCATATCATCGCCAGCGGCAGCAACGGCAAATTCGTCAGCCGGGTCGATCTGGACGTGCGCGATGGCAGGATGATGGGCCTGCGCCACAAGCTGATCCCGATTTTTTCCGACGTGATCGCGCCGGATCCCGACATCGCGGCGCTGATCGATGAGCAGCGCGCGCCCTATGCCGCCGAGTTGGCCGAGGTGATCGGGCAGACTGACAGCTTGCTGTACCGGCGCGGCAACTTCAACGGGTCCTGGGACGATCTGATCTGTGATGCACTGATCAGTGAGCGCGAGGCCGACATCGCCATGAGCCCCGGCGTGCGCTGGGGGCCGTCGATCCTGCCCGGTCAGGACATCACCCGCGAGGATATCTTCAACGTCACTTCAATGACCTATGGCAAGGCGTACCGGTCTGAAATGACAGGTGAATTCATCAAGGTGATTTTGGAAGACGTGGGCGATAACATCTTTAATCCCGATCCCTATTACCAGCAAGGCGGCGACATGGTGCGCGTCGGTGGGCTGGGCTATCGCATCGATATCAGCAAACCCCAGGGCGAGCGGATCAGCGAGATGACCCTGCTGAAAACAGGCGAGGCGATTGATCCGGCAAAATCCTATGTGGTTGCCGGCTGGGCCAGCGTCAACGAAGACACCGAAGGCCCACAGATCTGGGATGTGGTCGAAAGCCATATCGGCAAGCAGGGTACGGTCTCCGTGACCCCAAATACATCGGTTCAGGTGATCGGTGCCTGACCGTCAGACATGTAAGAAGGAGCTGAACGCATGACGTTTCGTTTCAAAGGCAATCCCCCATCCCGTCGCCAGTTTCTGACCGGCGCTGCGGCGATTGGGGCAGGGGCGGTGGCGGCGACAACGGCCAGGGCAGCGGGCGATCCGCTGATTACCGAACCCCAGTATTGGGCGCAGGGGCTGGGCGAAGGGGTAGATGCCACGCCCTATGGCCTGCCGATCGAGTATGAATCCGATGTGGTGCGGCGCAATGTGGATTGGTTGACCGCAGACACCATCAGTTCGATCAATTTCACCCCGATCCACGCACTGGACGGAACGATCACGCCGCAGGGCTGTGCGTTCGAGCGGCATCATTCCGGAGCGATCGAGCTGACCAAGGAAGATTATCGTTTGATGATCAACGGGCTGGTCGATACACCTCTGGTCTTTACCTACGGCGATCTGGAACGGTTTCCGCGTGAAAACCACGTCTATTTCTGCGAATGCGCCGCCAATACGGGTATGGAGTGGGCGGGGGCGCAATTGAATGGTGCGCAGTTCACCCACGGCATGATCCACAACATGGAATATACCGGCGTGCCGCTGCGCACGCTGCTGGAAGAAGCCGGGTATCAGACGACGGGAAAATGGGTCTATGTCGAAGGGGCGGACGCGTCTGGCAACGGGCGCTCGATCCCGATGGACAAGGCGCTGGACGACGTGCTTGTCGCGTTCAAGGCCAATGGCGAAGCGCTGCGTATGGAGCATGGATACCCGGTGCGCCTGGTGGTGCCTGGCTGGGAAGGCAATATGTGGGTCAAATGGCTGCGCCGGATCGAGGTCGCCGATGCCCCGGTCGAATCCCGTGAGGAAACCAGCAAATACACCGACACCCTGGCCAACGGGATCAGCCGCAAATGGACCTGGGAAATGGACGCCAAGTCTGTGGTCACCAGCCCCAGCCCGCAATCGCCGATCACCCACGGTCCCGGTCCACTGGTGATCACGGGACTGGCGTGGTCGGGACGCGGTGCGATCAAGCGGGTGGATGTCAGCAAGGATGGCGGCAAAACCTGGGAAACCGCCCGTCTGGCCAAACCGGGCGAGCGCATGGCCCTGAGCAGGTTCTATCTGGACACCGAATGGGACGGCACCGAGATGTTGCTGCAATCGCGCGCCATGGACGAAACCGGCTATGTGCAGCCCACCAAGGCGCAGCTGCGCGAGGTGCGCGGGTTGAATTCGATCTATCATAACAATTGCATTCAGACCTGGTGGGTCAAGCCGGATGGAGAGGCGGAAAATGTCGAAGTATCATAATATTGTTCCCATTTCTTTATTCGTTACATTAACCTTCGTCTCGCCTTTGCAGGCGGGGAAGCTGGGCCTTGGCAGGCCGGCCTTGCCCGACGAAGTTGCCGCATGGGATCTGGACGTGCGCCCCGATGGCACAGGTTTGCCGGACGGTTCGGGCGATGTTTTGACCGGCGAAGAGATCTTTGCCGACAATTGCGCGGTCTGCCATGGAGATTTTGCCGAAGGTGTCGACAACTGGCCCAAACTGGCCGGTGGAATGGGCACGCTGGACCGCGATGATCCGCTGAAAACCGTGGGCTCGTATTGGCCGTACCTGTCGACCACATGGGACTATGTGAACCGTTCGATGCCGTTCGGCAATGCCCAGAGCCTGACCCCGGACGAAGTCTATGGGGTGGTCGCCTATATCCTCTATTCCAACGACCTGGTGGATGAGGATTTTGTGCTGTCGCGGGACACTTTCACCGAGGTGCACTTGCCCAATGCGGACGGGTTTATCGTGGACGACCGCAAGTCCGCCGAGGCGCATTTTGTGACCGATCCCTGTATGCAGAACTGCAAGGACAAGGTCGAGATCACCATGCGCGCGCGGGTGCTGGACGTGACACCGGACACCGGGGACTAGAGGATGGGCGTGGCCATCCCGCTCTTGCAGGGCGCGCAGGGATGAAACGTCTGCTGTGTCTTGTTCTGACACTGTTCGCGCTGACTGGCGCGGCGGAGGCCGAACAGGAGGCGCAGCAAATCGGCGATGCCGAGCGCGGGCGGCAGGTGTTTGTCAGATGTGCCGCCTGTCATCAGGTGGGACCAGAGGCGACGGACCGGATTGGTCCGCATCTGAATGGCATTTTCGATCGCAGGGCTGCCGCCAATGCCGGTTTCGACTATTCTCCTGGCATCCGCCGCGCGGCAGATGACGGGTTGGTCTGGGATCTGCGCCGGCTGGAGGCCTATATCGAGAATCCCAAGGCGTTGGTGTCCGGTACGCGGATGAATTTCTCCGGGCTTGACGACGCACAGGACCGCGCTGATGTTCTGGCCTATCTGCGCGGTTTTTCCGACAGCCCCGCCGACATCCCCGAGGCCGCCCCGACCGCGCGCCCGCGCGAGGTGGATCTGACGCCGGAAATCCTCGCGATTGTGGGCGATCGGGAGTATGGTGAATACCTGTCCAGCGAATGCACGACCTGCCATCAGCGCGATGGCACCAGCGATGGCATTCCGTCGATTACCGGCTGGCCGGTCGAGGATTTTGTCGTCGCGATGCATGCCTATCGACGCCAGATCCGCCCCCATCCGGTGATGCAGATGATGGCCGGTCGGTTGTCGGATGAAGAGATTGCGGCCCTTGCGACCTATTTCGGAGGGCTTGAATAGGGTTTCGTTTTACTGGGAGGAATTGAGATGAAATTGAACAGAAGACATTTTCTGGGAGCGTCGGTCGCAACCGTCGCGACGCTGAGCGCCCCAACGGTCATCGGGCAGGGCAAGCCGCGTGTGGTCGTCGTGGGCGGCGGCGCAGGCGGCGCGACAGCGGCCCGCTATATCGCCAAGGACAGTCAGGGTGCTATCGACGTGACACTGGTTGAACCCACGCGGGCCTATTTCACCTGCTTTTTCTCAAACCTCTACCTGGGCGGATTTCGCGAACTGGACAGCCTGGCCCATACTTATGGCAGGTTGGCGCAGGGCGGGGTGAACGTGGTGCATGACTGGGCCGTCGCCATAGACCGCGAAGCGCGCACTGTCAGCTTGGCCGGGGGTGGGGTGCTGGCCTATGACCGGCTGATTTTGGCGCCGGGGATCGATTTTGTCGACGGCGCTGTGCCGGGCTGGGATATCTCGGCACAACATGCGATGCCGCATGCTTACAAGGCCGGATCACAGACCGAGTTGCTCAAGGCGCAGATCATGGCCATGCCCGAAGGCGGGGTGTTTGCCATGGTCGCCCCGCCCAATCCGTTCCGCTGTCCGCCCGGCCCCTATGAACGGGTCAGCATGGTGGCCCATCTGCTCAAGGCCAGCAATCCGAGCGCCAAGATCCTGATCGTCGATCCGAAAGAGAAATTCTCGAAACAGGCGCTGTTCGAGGAAGGCTGGCAGGCGCATTACGGCGGCATGATCGACCGGATCGGTCCCGATTTCGGTGGGGCCGATGTGCGGGTCGACCCGGCGGCGATGACGGTCGCTATCGATGGGGTGGTGGAAAAGGTGGACGTCTGCAACGTGATCCCGGCGCAAAAGGCGGGGCGAATCTGTGACATGGCGGGCATCACCGAAAACGGATGGGCACCGGTGGACGGGCATGGCATGCAAAGCCGCATGGATGAGAACATTCATGTCCTGGGCGATTCCGCGCAGCAGGGCGATATGCCCAAATCCGGGTTTTCGGCCAACAGCCAGGCCAAGGTCGCAGCGATGACCGTGCGTGGGGTCCTGAGCGGGTCAAAGGTGTTCCCGGCCAAATTCAGCAACACCTGCTGGTCGCTGATCGATACCGAGGATGGTGTCAAGGTTGGCGCAACTTACGAGGCGACCGACGAAAAGATCGCCAAGGTCGACGGGTTCATCAGCCAGACCGGCGAGGACACCGCACTGCGGCGTGCGACGTATGAAGAAAGCCTGGGGTGGTACGCCGGAATAACAAAAGATATTTTTGGCTGACCTCATGTGGCGCCCCGGTATGGCGGGGCAAGGCGCGCTGTCCTGAATGGACTCGGCGCGCCATTTGTGGTGCCAGTCAACCTATTATTGAAAAGCTGTCCGGCAATGCCCGGAGGTTATATTTTTAGGCAAGTCATTGGGAGGGAACAGAATGTTCACCGAACCAAACCGCGAGGTTGATCGCGTCTTTCCGCATTGCCCGGCCTCGGACAACGCGGCCCATGATAATGGCGCCACGATGCGCCAGTGGCACAAGGCACGCGGCTGGAGTGATGTCGGCTATCGTTACTTCATTCGCAAGAGCGGTCAGCTGGAGAACGGACGATCCATCGAACAGACGCCGGCCGCGCAGAAGGGAAACAACCGGGGAACTATTGCGATCAGCCTGTACGGATTGGACGAAGACATGCCGGTTTTGCATCGCGGGGATCGTGGCCCCGCCGTGGCCCTGCTGTAAAAGCAATTGCTGCTCAAGGATGACGGGATCTTTGGCCCCAGAACCGAAGACACCGTACGGGAGTTCCAAACCGCGCACGGTCTGGATCGTGACGGCGTGGTTGGGCCAATGACCTGGAAAAAGATCCTGGGCAACGATCAGATCGAACATTTCGACGAATAGAAACAGGGCCTGCGAAGGTCCGATTTGCGATGCGCCACAACCGCTGCGGTGCGTGCAGCCCCTTGCAGCCCCCGGATGGCGATACTAAGACTCTGCTAACCGATCACCGGGTATGGTCCCGATCCATCCAGAACAGCAGGCAGGCACAGATGTTTGATCCCACAGAAACCTATATGAATACGCTCGTCCCGATGGTGGTCGAACAGACAAGCCGGGGCGAACGCGCCTATGACATTTTCTCGCGGCTGCTGAAGGAACGGATCATTTTCATCAACGGTCCGATCCACGACGGCATGAGCCATCTGGTGGTCGCGCAGCTGCTGCATCTTGAGGCCGAGAACCCATCCAAGGAAATCAGCATCTATATCAACAGCCCCGGCGGTGTGGTGACCAGCGGCCTGTCGATCTATGACACCATGCAATACATCAAGCCCAAGGTCAGCACCCTGTGCATCGGTCAGGCTGCCTCGATGGGGTCGGTTCTGTTGGCCGGGGGCGAGCCGGGAATGCGCTTTTCGCTGCCCAACAGCCGGATCATGGTGCACCAGCCCAGCGGCGGCTTTCAGGGCCAGGCCAGCGACATCATGATTCACGCGGCCGAGACACAAAAGCTGAAGGATCGGTTGTACGACATTTATGTCAAGCACACTGGCCAGACCAAGAAGGCGGTTGAAAAGGCGCTGGATCGGGATAACTTTATGTCCCCTGAGGAAGCCAAGCAATGGGGGCACATCGACGAGATCGTGTCCAATCGCGACAAGGGCGACGACGCGGGGGCGTAAGCCCCCTCGATCTTCCGGGGCGGCGTGGTGGCATCGTGGTGCATCACGTTTTGCGATTGTGATGATTTGATCGCTGGCCTAAGCTGCCCGGTAGTGGGTGAAACCGTCCTGTAGATCACGGGGCGACGTCGAAAACGAAGCCGGAAAGGTTAACCATGGCAACGAACTCGAGCGGCGACAGCAAGAATACGCTCTACTGCAGCTTTTGCGGCAAGAGCCAGCACGAAGTGCGCAAGCTGATCGCAGGCCCAACCGTATTCATCTGTGACGAATGCGTCGAACTGTGCATGGATATCATCCGCGAGGAAACCAAGGCCAGCGGGCTGAAGGCAACCGACGGTGTGCCGACGCCCAAGGATATCTGCGAAGTTCTGGATGATTATGTGATTGGTCAGGCCAATGCCAAAAAGGTGTTGTCGGTGGCGGTGCACAATCACTACAAACGCCTGAACCATGCCCAGAAGGCAGGCAGCGATATTGAGCTGGCGAAATCCAATATCCTGCTGATCGGCCCGACCGGTTGTGGCAAGACGTTGCTGGCCCAGACGCTGGCGCGCATTCTGGATGTGCCGTTCACCATGGCAGATGCGACCACCCTGACCGAAGCCGGTTATGTGGGCGAAGATGTCGAGAACATCATTCTCAAGCTGTTGCAGTCCAGTGAATACAATGTCGAACGGGCGCAGCGCGGCATCGTCTATATCGACGAGGTCGACAAGATCACCCGCAAGTCCGAAAATCCGTCGATCACCCGCGACGTGTCGGGCGAGGGCGTGCAGCAGGCGTTGCTGAAGCTGATGGAAGGCACGGTTGCCAGCGTGCCGCCGCAGGGCGGGCGTAAACATCCGCAGCAGGAATTCCTTCAGGTGGACACCACCAATATCCTGTTCATCTGTGGCGGTGCTTTTGCCGGGCTGGACAAGATCATTTCGGCGCGTGGCAAGGGCAGCGCGATGGGCTTTGGTGCCGATGTGCGCGACAATGACGACCGTGGCGTCGGCGAAGTTTTCACCGATCTCGAACCCGAGGATCTGTTGAAATTCGGTCTGATCCCGGAATTCGTCGGTCGCCTGCCGGTTCTGGCAACGCTTGAAGATCTGGACGAAGATGCGTTGGTTACGATCCTGACCAAGCCCAAGAACGCTCTGGTCAAGCAGTATCAACGCCTGTTCGAGTTGGAAGACACGGAATTGCAGTTCACTGACGATGCGCTGAGTGCAATTGCCAAGCGCGCGATTCAGCGCAAGACCGGTGCGCGCGGGTTGCGCTCGATTCTCGAAGATATCCTGCTGGATACGATGTTCGAATTGCCGGGGTTGGACAGTGTGACCAAAGTGGTGGTGAACGAAGAGGCGGCCAATTCCGATGCCGCGCCGCTGATGATCCACGCGGAGGCCGAAAAGGATTCGGCTTCGGCGGGCTGATAGGTGGCGATCCAGCGGATCTCGTCCGGTGGAGAATTCGAGACCAAGGTGGGCTATTGTCGTGCCGTGGTCGCCGGCGGTTTCGTACATGTCGCCGGCACCGTGGGGCAGGGGGACACCGTGGTCCAGCAATGCCGCAGTGCGCTGGGTATCATCGAAGCGGCACTGACCCGTGCGGGTGTCGGTTTCGCGGATGTGGTCCGCGTGACCTATATGTTGCCCGACCGGGCCGAGTTCGAACCTTGCTGGCCAATTTTGGCGGGCGTGTTTGGCGATCATCCGCCCGCCGCAACCATGATTGAATGCGGTTTGATCGATTCGAAGTACCGGATCGAGATCGAAGTAACCGCCGTGGTGCCGGGCTGATCCGGGGCGGTTCGGGTGCCGCCGTGCGGGGGCCACAAAGACCGGCGGGTGTGGCGTATCGGTATCTGGACCTTGGGCGCGAATTGCGTCATATCGAACCGTAAGCTAATCGGAGACAGCCATGAGCATTCTGAACTCGATCTTGCGCGCCTTTACCTGGTGGAATGGGCAGACTCTGAACACGCAGATTTTCACCTGGCGCAAAGGTATCAAGGTGGGCGAGGATGATCAGGGCAACGTGTTCTACAAGAACACGGATGACAGCAAGCGTTGGGTCATCTTCAACGGCGAAGTCGAAGCAAGCCGGATCAACCCGGATTGGCATGGCTGGCTGCACCGCACCTGGGACGAACCGCCGACGGACAAGCCGCTGGCGCACAAGGTGTGGGAAAAGCCATATCACGAGAATCGGACAGGCACAGCCATGGCCTATGCTCCGGCAGGATCGCTGCGCCGAGCAGACCCGGCCCCGCGCCGCGATTACGAGGCGTGGACCCCGGAATAGCGGGCGCAACAGACGGAGCGCGAGATGTCGCATAACACCACCGAAATTCTGGTCGGAGGAGCGGTCTTGGCCGGTGCCTTGGCATTTGCCGTCTACGCGGGACAGGCGACGGGCCTGTCCGGCACGACCAGCGGATATGAGTTGAACGCCAGTTTTCGCTCGCTCGAAGGCGTGGCCGTGGGGACCGATGTGCGGCTTGCGGGTGTCAAGATCGGCACCGTTACGGATGTCGTTCTAAACCCGCAAACCTATCGTGCCGATACCCGGTTTTCGGTGAAGCAGGGCATCGATGTGCCCGACGACAGCGCCGCCATCATCGCCTCGGAGGGATTGTTGGGGGGCAATTTTCTGGAAATCGTGCCGGGCGGATCAGAGTTCTACTTTGAGCCGGGCGATGTGGTCGAAGACACCCAGGGCGCAGTCAGCCTGATTTCACTATTGATCAAATTTGTGGCGGGCAGCGGGGAAGAGAGTTGATCCGCATTCTGGGCGCCGGTTTGTTGGGTCTTGGCCTGTCGCAGTCGCTGACGGCAGAACAGCAGGCGCAATCCGGTGCCGGTGCGATCCTGCGCGGGTTGGACAAGGTCAACGGACAAACCATTGATGTCCAGGTGCCGACCGGCGGGCTGAGCGAAATGTTCGGCCTAACCGTCGAGGTGGCCGATTGCCGTTATCCTGCGGATAACCCGACTGGCGACGCTTTTGCCTTTTTGACCATTCGCGATACCGGCCAACGCAAGGTACGGTTTCAGGGCTGGATGATTGCATCGTCCCCGGCGCTGAACGCGCTTGATCACAGTCGCTATGACGTCTGGGTGTTGCGCTGTATCAGCTGACAAGGGGAGGGCACCGACGGGGCGGTGAAATCGGCGGGCTGTGCAATCGCCGTGTCCAGCCGACGGTGATATTCAGAGCGCCCGATTTCGATGCCGCCGAGGCTGGCCAGATGTTCGGTCAAAAACTGTGTATCAAACAGCGTGAAACCCGCCTGCCGCAACCGATCCACCAGATAGGCCAGAGCGATCTTTGACGCGTCGGTACGCCGCGAGAACATGCTTTCACCAAAGAATGCGGCACCTATGGCGACGCCGTAGACGCCGCCTAACAATTCGTCGCCATCCCAGACTTCTTGCGAATGGGCATGCCCGGACTCATGCAGGGCGATATAATGCTGCCGGATCTCGGAGTTGATCCAGGTTTCCGCGCGGTCGGCACACCCATCCACGACACCGGCAAAATCGCGGTTGATCGCAATGTCGAACCGGCAGCTGCGCAGGCGGCGGCGCAACGAGCGTGAGATATGGAACCCGTCCAGCGGAATGATCCCGCGCGATTTGGGATCGACCCAGAAAATCTCGGCGTCGTCGCGGTGTTCGGCCATCGGAAAAATCCCGACCGCATACCCCCGCAGCAACATTTCCGGAGTCAGCGTCATGCCTGCGGCCCCAGCCTAGCCACGAACCACCAAACGGAGCACCGGCTTATCCGTCGCCAAGGTGTGTTTGCAGCCAGTGTTCCAGCCAATGGATATTGTAATTTCCGCTGTGGATATCCGGTTCCTGCAACAGCGCGTGAAACAGCGGCACGGTGGTATCGACGCCGTCAACAATCAGTTCACCCAAGGCCCGGTTCAGCCGTGCCAGCGCCTCGGGGCGGTCGCGGCCATGAACGATAAGCTTGCCGATCAGGCTGTCGTAATAGGGGGGGATTGCATAGCCGTCGTACAGGGCGGAATCCATCCTCACACCCAACCCGCCGGGGGCGTGATACTGGGTAATCCGACCCGGACAGGGAGTGAAGTTCGGCAGCTTTTCGGCGTTGATCCGCACTTCGATGGCATGGCCATTGAGGATAAGGTCGTCCTGAGTAAAAGACATTGGCAGTCCGGCGGCGACCCGGATCTGTTCACGGACCAGATCGACGCCGAAGATGCCTTCGGTCACGGGATGTTCCACCTGCAGGCGGGTGTTCATCTCGATGAAATAGAATTCGCCGTTTTCATACAGGAACTCGATGGTGCCCGCGCCGATATAGTTGATCTTGGCCACGGCGTCCGCACAGACTTTGCCGATCCGTGCGCGTTCTTGCGGGCTGATAGCGGGGCCGGGGGCTTCTTCGAACACTTTCTGGTGACGCCGTTGCAAAGAACAGTCGCGCTCGCCCAGATGCACGGCTTGGCCCTTGCCATCGCCGAATACCTGAATTTCGATATGGCGCGGCGTGGTCAGGTATTTCTCGATATAGACCTCGTCATTGCCGAAGTTGCTTTTGCCCTCGGCGCGCGCGGTCTGAAAGGCCGATTTCATGTCGGCGGCGGTTTGCGCCACTTTCATGCCCTTGCCGCCGCCGCCGGCAGTGGCCTTGATGATGACAGGATAGCCGACTTCAGCCCCGATGCGTTCGGCGTCTTGCAATGTCGCTACGCCACCGTCGCTGCCCGGAACGCAGGGCACACCCAGCGCCTTCATCGTGTCCTTGGCGCTGATTTTGTCACCCATGACGCGGATATGCTCGGCGGTCGGGCCGATGAAAGTCAGCCCGTGGTCTTCGACGATCTGCACGAAATTGGCATTTTCGGACAGAAACCCATAGCCAGGGTGGATGGCCTGCGCGCCGCTGACTTCGCAGGCAGAAATGATAGCGGGAAAGGACAGATAGCTTTGCGGGCTGGGCGGCGGGCCGATACAGACGGATTCATCGGCCATGCGCACGTGCATCGCGTCGCTGTCGGCGGTGGAATGCACGGCGACCGTGGCAATGCCCATTTCCCGTGCCGCGCGGACCACACGCAGGGCGATCTCTCCGCGGTTGGCGATCAGTATCTTGTCAAACATGCGGATGCCCTATTCGATGATGACCAGCGGGGTGCCATATTCCACCGCTGCGCCGTCTTCGATCAGGATGCGTTTCACGGTGCCCGATTTGGGGGCCGGAATATGGTTCATCGTCTTCATGGCCTCGACGATCAGCAGGGTATCGCCTTCGCTGACGCTGGCACCGGCGCTGATGAAGGCCGGTGCATCCGGTTCCGGCTGCATATAGACCGTCCCGACCATCGGCGACAGTACCGCGCCGGGGTGGCCCGCCGGATCGTCGGCTTCCGCGACCGGGTCGGCGAGCGGTGCAATCGCAGCCGGTGCAGCGGCTGGTGCGGCAAGGGCGACTGCCGTCGGGGCGTTGGCGGACAAACGGCTGACGCGAACATTCAAGCTGTCATCTTCGCCATAGTCGCGTTTGACTTGCAACTCCGTAAGGTCGTTTTCGCGCAGCAACTCGGCCAAGGCCTTGATGAATGCCACGTCCGACTCGTGTTTGGTGTCTGTCATGATGTCCTCGACCGGTTCCGCTGTGCCCGTCTGTCGTGCGGGATTTCCTCGTAGACGGCTTATAGGCCAAGGTGAAGCCGGTGAAAAGCGCCCATGGGTGCCAGTATTGCGGTTGGTCAGTTCTGTGAAATTGAAGGTGGCGGCAAATGATGCCTGATATCGACCGCCAACAGAGCGTGTCTGGATGACCGACGGAATGATGGGCCGAGCCGCACGGATAGGTGAGGGGCATCGATGAACCGGGCAACTGGTTATCGACAGGCGCAACCGCATCCGCGCCGCCGGTTCTGTCCCTGGAGCGCGAGATGGTTGCGGACTATGGCGGGTTTCACGACTGCGCCGCCCGCCTGGCGCAACGGTTGCGGGATAACGGTGTGACCGAGGCTTCGGTGGTTGGGCCGCCGCATCCGGACTGGGAGAAATCGTCGTGGCCTTTGTGGTCGGCGATGCCCAATGGCCCGACCCGGACCGGCTGTGTGTGGATAACATTGCGCGTTTCAAGCGCCCGAAACGCTATCTTCGGCTGCTGGAATTGCCCAAGAACACCTATGATAAAATGCTTAGGCCCGAGTTGCGAAAGATGCTGGAGGACAAAACCTGACCGATTTAACAGGCTAGACAGCGCTGGTGACCGGATCGGTTCAGGGTATCGGGCTGTCTATCGCCAAGGCATTGGCCGGGGCCGGGGGGGGGCGAATTGCCGTGCATGGGCTGGCCGGGGATGCGCAGATCGAAAAAGCCTGTGCGCAATTGAAACGGGCAGGTGCGCCGCAGGCCGAGTTCCTTGCCGTGGACCTGCGCCACCCGGCGCAGATCGCCGAGCGTCTGGTGGCGTTCGATGGCAACCGCGAGGCCGTGGTTGCCGATCCGGAGAAGGAAAACAACCCGGCTTGCTCGGGTCGGAACCTGCAGAGATTGGCGTTCTGACCCTGTGGCTGTGCGGTTCGATAGCGCATAACGTCACGGGCACAGCCATTCCGGTGGATGGTGGCTGGACCGCACAATAATGGTGGCGGGCCGGGGGCGGAACCTGCGTCAGTCGCGCGGCGATTGCTCCAGTTCACGTGCCTGTTGGTCAAGGATCTCCATGATCTTGATCTGCATGACCGAAGGGGG
Organism: Sedimentitalea nanhaiensis DSM 24252; assembly: GCF_000473225.1. Lineage (GTDB taxonomy): Bacteria > Pseudomonadota > Alphaproteobacteria > Rhodobacterales > Rhodobacteraceae > Sedimentitalea > Sedimentitalea nanhaiensis. Next base: position 1,169,959 of record NZ_KI421509.1, on the reverse strand, counting down.
GGCGGTCTTGAGGCCGTCGTCGGTGCCCTGTTGCCCGGACTGATAGTCGCGTGATGCCTCGCTTTCGGCTGGCGGATCGACGTGTTGTGCCGTGCTGGCCTTGGCCCTGTCGGGCGGCAGCGATGCGGGATGGCCGGTCGGCTGCGGTGCCATGACCGGCAGTGCGATAGGGATATTCATTTGGTTGCTCCGTTTCTTCGTGGAGCCCTCACCCGGCAACATTCTGGGCCGGGAGAGATTAACGATGTCTGAATCGGTGCGGATTTGCGACTGAAATGGTGAACGGACGGCTTGGAATGCGCGATGTATTTTTGGCGAATTTGATCGATACCGTTGGCAGTGTGCGCAGAAATTCAGATTGCGAGATATTCTGAGCGCAGTTCCTCGTTCTCAAGAACCTCGGCGGCGGAACCATCAAAGACGATGCCACCGGTGTCCAGGATCACGGCCCGATCCGCCAGTTCCAGGGCCCGCACGGCGTTCTGTTCCACAATCACGGTGGTCATGCCCTGTTCCTTGATGTGCATGAGCGTCTTTTCGATCTCGTCCACGATAACGGGCGCCAGTCCCTCATAGGGCTCGTCCAGCAGCAACACCTTGATGTCGCGCGCCAGGGCACGGGCAATCGCCAGCATCTGCTGTTCTCCACCTGACAAGGTGACCCCTTCCTGGCCGCGCCGCTCGCCCAGTCTGGGGAACAATTCGTAGATGCGGTCGATCGACCAACCAACGGGCGGTGCAATCTGTGCCAGCTTGATGTTTTCCTCGACGGTCAGGCCGGCAATGATGCGGCGGTCTTCGGGCACCAATCCCAGACCCACAGCGGCAGCCTGGTGGCTGGCCATCTTGTGAAGGGGCTGGTGATCGAGCCAGATCTCGCCGTGCCGCAATTGCGGATCGCCCAACCGGGCAATCGAGCGCAGCGTCGAAGTCTTGCCCGCACCGTTGCGTCCCAGCAGGGCCAGGATCTCGCCCTCGTGGACGTTAAAGCTTATGCCCTGCACGATGTAGCTCTCGCCATAATAGGCATGCATGTCCCAGACCGACAGAAAGGCGGGGGCTGTCTGTGCCAGATTCGCGTTCTTGGAAAAGTCCGGTTTGACGTTCATGGGTCTTGTCCTTTAAGCGCTTTCGCCCAGATACGCTTCGCGCACCTTGGGGTTTCCACGGATATTTTCGGGGGCGTCCTCGACCAGAGGTGTGCCCTGGGCAAGCACGGTAATCCGGTCGGCCAGAGAGAACACCACATGCATGTCATGCTCGATGATCGCGATGGTGATGTCGCGTTCGTCCTTGATCTGCTTGAGCAGGTCGATGGTGTTGTTGGTATCCGCCCGCGCCATGCCGGCGGTGGGCTCGTCCAGCAGCAACAGGCGGGGCTCCTGGGACAGGCACATGCCGATTTCCAGACGCCGCTTGTCGCCGCGTGACATCGAGGCCGCATGCATTTCCCGCTTGTCGATCATGTTCATGTCTACCAGCATCTGCTCGGCTTTTTCGACGACATCCCGTTGCGAAGCGATCGCGGCGATGGCGTTCAATTCGAACGATCCGTCCCGTTTTGCGAAACAGGGGATCATCATGTTTTCCATCACCGACAGATCGCCAAAGATTTCGGGGGTTTGAAAGACGCGGGAAATGCCCATCTGGTTGATCTCGTAAGGCGCGCGGCCCAGGACCGACTGGCCGTCGAACATGACACTGCCGGTGTCTGGAATGAGCTTGCCCACCAGACAGTTCAGCAGCGTGGATTTCCCTGCGCCATTGGGGCCGATGATCGCGTGGACGGTGTTTTCCGCCACTGAAAGGTTCACATCTCCCAGCGCCTGCAGCCCCCCAAAGCGCTTGTTGACGCCTTTGACTTCAAGGATACCCATGGTCGTTCTCCCTATTCCGCTGGCTTGGTTTTGCCGTTGGCCTTTTCTGCATCGTCTGTATTGCGACGACGAATCCAGGCCGAGATCCGCTGGCCGCCTTCGACCAGCCCACCGGGCAGAAAAATCACTACCATCATGAACAGCAAACCCAGCGTCAGGTGCCAGCCCTTGCCGATGAAAGGATGGACGATGAACACCATGAAATCTTCCAGCCCGTCCGGCAGGAAGGCAAACCATTGATGCAGCACGGTATCGTTGATCTTGGAAAAGATGTTCTCGAAGTATTTGATGAAACCTGCGCCCAGAATAGGGCCAATCAGCGTGCCCGCGCCGCCCAGGATCGTCATCAGAACGACTTCGCCGCTGGCGGTCCACTGCATGCGCTCGGCCCCGGCGAGCGGGTCCATCGACGCCATCAGCCCTCCGGCCAGACCGGCATACATGCCCGAGATGACAAACGCCGCCAGGGTATAGGGACGGGTGTTCAGGCCGGTATAGTTCATCCGCTGCTGGTTGGACTTTACCGCTTTGAGCATCAGGCCAAAGGGCGAGCGGAAGATACGGATCGACAAGTATACGGCGATCAGCATGATCAGCGCGCACATGTAATAGCCTGCGTTAAAGTCAAAGGACCAGTGCCCGATGTCCAGTGTATAGGTCGAGCGCATTTCCAGTCCGAACAGGTTTGTGGCCGTCGGGCTGTCCGGTCCCATCAGGTACTGTGGATCGTCGTTATAGACCTGAAGTCCGGTTTCGCCATTGGTGATCGGCGTCAGCACCGAATAAGCCAGCGCAAACGACATCTGAGCGAACGCCAGAGTCAGGATCGAGAAATAGATACCCGAGCGGCGCAGCGATATATAGCCGATGACCACCGCAAACATCCCCGAAACGATGACCGCCAGGATGATGGCGGGCAGGACATTCATGCTCAGCAGCTTGAACATCCACACGGCCGAATAGGAACCTACGCCCAGAAAGGCGGCATGACCAAAGGACAGATACCCGGTCAGTCCAAACAGGATGTTGAAGCCGACGGCAAAGATGCCAAAGATCACGAACCGCTGCATCAGGTCGGGATAGCCGGCATTGAACTGCGCCATGGCCGATCCTTCGGGGAACGGGTTCAGGATGAAGGGGGCAAACAGGGTCAGAATGGCGACCGCGATCAGCAGGGTGGTGTCGCGTTTGTTCAGTCCAAGCATGGGTTATTCCTCCATCACGCCTTTGCGGCCCATCAGACCCCGCGGGCGGGTGAGCAGAATGATGATTGCAACCAGATAGATTATGATCTGGTCGATGCCGGGCAGCAGAGTCTTGACCTCGTTCATCGAGGCGAAACTTTCCAGGATACCCAGCAGGAAACCGGCAAGCACCGCGCCTGGCAGGCTGCCCATGCCGCCGACCACCACGACGACAAACGACAGCACCAGGAAATCCATTCCCATGTGATAGTTCGGCGAATTGATTGGCGCATACATCACTCCCGCCATGCCGGCCACGGCGGCGGCAATGCCGAACATGATGGTAAAGCGGCGGTCGATGTTGATGCCCAACAGGCCCACGGTTTCCCTGTCTGCCATTCCGGCACGCACCACCATGCCAAAGGTGGTGAACTGCAAAAAGGCAAATACAGCGCCGATGATGAGGGCCGAAAAGCTGAAGTAAACCAGCCGCCAGTAGGGATAGATGATCACGTTGGGATCAAAGCCCAGCAGCATGCCAAAATCGAACGATCCGCGAAACACTTCGGGGGCGGGGGTCGGGATCGGATTGGCGCCATAGAAGTATTTGATGATTTCCTGCAGCACGATGGCCAGGCCAAAGGTCACGAGGATCTGGTCGGCATGGTCGCGCCGGTAGAAATGCTTGATCAGCCCGCGTTCCATGATAAAGCCGATTGCGACCATGATCGGGATCGAAAACAGGATCGCCAGCGGAACCGACCAGTCGATGATAGCCGATCCGATTTCGGGGCCGAACCAGCGTTCGATATAGGTGTTTTCGACCTTGAGCGGGTTGCCCAGGAAATCGGTCCTGGTCTCGTCGATGGTGATGTAACTGATGGTCAGGATCTTGTTCAGCGTTACGGCGCAGAACGCCCCTATCATGAACAGGGCCCCATGGGCAAAATTGACCACGCCCAGGGTGCCGAAGATCAACGTCAGGCCAAGCGCAATCAGCGCATAGGCCGATCCCTTGTCCAGTCCGTTAAGAATTTGCAGGATAATTGCGTCCATTGTCCCACCCTCGGGTTATGGCTGGCGGTGCTCCGCATGTGCGGAGGTCCGGCCGCGCAAGGCGCGCGACCGGTATGTTTTGGCTTATGCGCCGGGATTGCACTCGCCCAGCTGGCCGCCTGCAAACATGGGGTGATCCGGCTCGTACCAAACCTGGGCGGTCGGGGTGATCTCGACAACTTCGAGCAGGTCATACTCGTTCGTTGGGTTTTCCTTGCCGCGCATGACCAGAACGTCCTTGAAGCACTGGTGATCGGCGGAGCGATACAGGGTAGGGCCATTGCCCAGGCCATCGAACACAAAGCCGCTGTTGGAGGGCGAATCTATGCCGGGCAGCGAACTGCTGTCGCCTTCGAGCGCCTCAACCACCGCGCAGGGGTTGAACGAGCCCGCGCGCTGGACCGCATCCGCATACAGCAAGGCCTGCGCATAACAGGTCTGTGCGGCGTTGGACGGCGGGAAGCCGTATTTGGTGCCAAAGGATTTAACAAAGGCCTTGGTGCCTTCGTCCTGTAGTGTCCAGGACCAGTTGGTCGATCCCAGAATACCCTGAATATTGGCGCCCGCGCCTTTGGCCATCAGTTCCGAATAGAGCGGAACAACGATTTCGAACTGCTTGCCGTTGGCCATCTTGTCGCGCAGGCCGAACTGCACCGCGTTGGTCAGCGAATTGACCATGTTGCCGCCATAGTGATTGAGCACCAATACATCTGCACCCGAGTTCAGGACCGGCGCGATATAGCTGCTGAAATCGGTCTGGGCCAAGGGGGTGAGAACGTTGTTGACTGTCTCCCAGCCCACGGCCTCGGTGGCGGCTTGGATCGACTCCTGCTGGGTCCAGCCCCATGTGTAATCGGCGGTCAGATGATAGGCCTTGCGATCCGCTCCCAGAACTTTTTCCAGCACCGGTGCCAGTGCAGCACCGGACATGTAGGCGTCAAAGAAGTGACGGAAACCGTTGGCCTTCTTGTCCTTGCCGGTGGTGTCGTTGGAGTGGGTCAGACCGGCCATGAAGATCACGCCAGCTTCCTGACACAGACCCTGAACGGCGACGGCCACACCCGAGGACGAACCGCCGGTGATCATGATGGCGCCGTCTTTTTCGATCATCGACTTGGCCGAGGCACGCGCGGCGTCGGATTTGGTCTGGGTGTCGCCGGTGACGAACTTGACCTCCTTGCCCAAAATACCGGTGCCATCCAGCGCTTTGGAGCTGAATGTGTTCAGGCAACCGCCGTCACCCTTGCCGTTCAGGTGCTCGACCGCCAGTTCATAGGCGCGCAGTTCGTCCAGACCTTCGTCGGCATAGGGGCCGGTCTGGGGCACATTGAAGCCCAGCGTCACGGAACTGCCGGTAGGGTTATTGGTGAAGGCCGAGGCCGACGAGGCGGTAAAAATCGTCGGCAGTGCAAGGCCTGCACCGCTGGCGGCACCGGTCCTGAGCACGCCACGGCGCGTAAAGTTCGACTTGGACATTCATTCCTCCCATTTCGCAAATTGTGCGGCGCGCCCTCCCTCTGCGCGCTGCACGGGCACTTTTGTGCAAAATCAGTATTGGGGACGGTTGGAAAATTTCGCAATAAGCCCCTTGATTGTCACATTTATTTTGTAAATAAATACACAGTGTCGATGGGGGATTTGTAAAATTCCTTATGTCGCAGTGCAGAAAGCCGTTGATATGCCGTTGAAAAGAGCCCGGGGTCGAAATGGCGCGTGACACCCTGACAGGAAGCCGTATTCGCGAGCGGCGTTCAATCGCAGGCTTAAAGCAGGCCGATCTTGCACGGCAGGTGGGAATATCGGCGTCGTACCTCAACCTGATCGAGCACAACCGTCGCAGAATCGGTGGCAAGCTGCTGTTGAACATCGCGCATGAACTGGGAGTCGAGCCGTCGATGCTGACCCAGGGGGCCGAGGCGGCGCTGATTGCGACCCTGCGCGAAGCGGCGGCGGATGCCGGGGCCGTGGCCGCGGAGATCGATCACGCCGACGAATTCGCCGGCCGTTTTCCGGGGTGGGCCGAGGTGCTGGCGGGCGAGCACCGGCGCATTGCCTCACTCGAGCGTACGGTGGAAACACTGGCGGATCGGCTGACCCATGACCCGCATCTTGCCGCGTCGCTGCACGAAGTGCTGTCGACCGCGACGGCGATCCACTCGACGGCGTCGATCCTGGCCGAAACGGGAGAACTCGAGGCCGAATGGCGCGACCGGTTCCATCGGAACCTGAACGAGGAAAGCCGGCGGCTGGCGGAAAGCAGCAAGGCATTGGTGAGCTATCTTGACGAGAGCGGTGATGCCGACGACCGGCGGGGTGTGCCACAGGAAGAGGTTGAGGCCTTTGTGGTGGCGCGGGGGCACCATTTTCCCACGCTCGAGACAGGCACCGCCGACCCGGAAAGCCTGATCCGCGATGCGCCCGAGTTGACCTCTCCTGCAGCCCGGACGATCACGCGGGAGGTTCTGGGGCGGTATTGCAAAGATGCTCAGGCGATGCCGCTGGCCGCCTTCTTGGATGCGGTCAAGGCGCTGGGGCCGGATCCGCTCGCTCTGTCGGCGCGTTTTGGCACGGATCTTGCGGCGGTGTTCCGTCGGATGGCGACCATGCCGCAGGGGGTCTTGCCCTGGGATGTCGGTCTGGTGATTTGCGATGCGTCTGGCAGTATTGTCTTTCGCAAGCAGATCGAAGGGTTCGCCTTGCCCAGATACGGGGAATCCTGCCCGCTGTGGCCGATGTTCACCGCGCTTGGCCGGCCTCTGGTACCGATCCGGCGCCGGGTGTCGCAGATGGGGCGGTCGGTGATGCTGTTTGATTGCCTTGCTGTAGCCCAACCGGTTGGTGCGCCGGACTTCGAGGCCGATCCGTTGTACCAGTCAACCATGCTGATCCTGCCGGTAAAGGGCGGCGATGGGGCGGAAAATGCGGCGCAGCCGGTTGGCAGCAGCTGCCGGGTCTGCACGCGCACCAAGTGCCGTGCCCGTCGCGAGCCTTCGATCCTGAGCGAAGGGTTTTGACAGTGCCACAATGGCAAGGTTAGGTTGGATTAAAAGCAATAATCTTGCGTGGCCGCACTCACGCTCCTGGGGAGGAAAAGCTTAGATGGGCCGACATGTTCTGCTGATCGAGGATGAACCGAACATCATTGAAGCAATTCGCTTTCTGCTGACCCGCGATGGTTGGGCGGTGGAGACCCATTCCGATGGCACGGATGCGGTCGAGGTGATCAGGGCGGCTGAACCCGATCTTGTGATTCTGGATCTGATGCTGCCGGGCAGAAGCGGTATGGATATCTTGCGCGATTTGCGTGGAATTCCCGAAACCGCAAAGCTGCCGATTCTAATGCTGACTGCGCGCGGCCAGTCGCGTGATCGCGAGATGGCAGAACGGGCTGGCGTCAGCCGCTTTATGACCAAGCCGTTCTCGAATGCCGAGGTCCTGACGGCCGTGCGTGACTTGTTGGCGCAGGCTTCGCGGCCATGACCGATCCGGCCCCAGGTCGGGACCGGTCCGGTGCGGTATTTCTGGAACGGCAAAGCTATCGCCGCCGCAGGTTGATGGATGCGGCGCGGTTGCTGCCGCTGTTCGGGGTGCTGCTGTTTACGTTGCCACTGTTGTGGAGCGTCCCATCGCCGGGGAAGGACGCCGCCGATGCCAGCCAGACGGTGCCAATGTCGGATGCGATTATTTACGTGTTCCTGGCATGGTCGGCCCTGATCGTGATTGTTGCGCTGTTCGGGTTCAGTACGCGGCACACGACCCCCCATGACAGCCCGCGCGGACCGAGGCAGGGATAATGGCCTCGCTGAACATGCTGGTGGTGGTATGCCTGGGGTATGTGGCGCTGTTGTTCTTTGTGGCATTTGCGGCGGACAGACTGGCGGCGCGCGGGCGCAGCACATGGCTGCGCAGCCCGCTGATCTATACCCTCTCGCTGTCTATTTATTGCACCGCGTGGACCTTTTACGGTGCCGTGGGATATGCTGCGCGGTCCGGGCTGGAGTTCGTTACCATCTACCTGGGTCCGACACTTGTGATGGTCGGATGGTGGTGGGGTCTGCGCAAACTGGTACGGATCGGGCGTAGCCAGCGTGTGACGTCGATCGCCGATCTGATCTCGTCGCGCTATGGAAAATCCAACACGCTGGCGATCTGTGTCACGCTGTTGGCGGTGATCGGCGTGACGCCCTATATCTCTCTGCAACTGCAGTCGATTACTCTGTCTTTCACGATCTTTTCCGATGCGGATCCGACCGCAGCATATGCCGAAGGTTCCAGCGTGCTGTTGGTCGCGGCAGGGTTGGCGGTGTTCGCGATCCTGTTCGGAACCCGCAATCTGGATGTGAACGAACGCCACCATGGAGTGGTCACGGCGGTGGCGCTCGAGGCGGTGGTCAAGCTGTTGGCGTTGCTGGCCGTCGGTGTCTATGTCGTCTGGGGGTTGTCGGGAGGGGTGGATTCGATGATGGAGCGCATCGACGCTTCTCCCATTGGCACCTGGCAGGTCCATTCCGGTCGCTGGGCTGCCATTACCTTTCTATCTGCGGCAGCCTTTGTATGCCTGCCCCGGATGTTTCAGGTGATGGTTGTCGAGAATGACGACGAGCGTCATCTGCGCACTGCGGCCTGGGCCTTTCCACTGTACATGCTGCTGATGAGCCTGTTTGTCGTGCCCATTGCCGTCGTCGGGCTGGACATCATGCCGCCTGGCGAAAACCCCGATCTGTTCGTGCTGACCATTCCGCTCAGCCAGGGGCGCGAGGGGTTGGCGATGTTGTCCTTTCTGGGGGGCTTTTCCTCGGCGACGTCGATGGTGATCGTGGCTGCCATGGCCCTGTCGACGATGGTGTCCAACCATATCGTGATGCCGATCTGGCTGTCGTCGCGTGGCGACGGTGCCTCGGTGTCCGGTGATGTACGCAATGTGGTCCTGTTGTCGCGCCGGGTATCAATCGCTGCCATTCTGGCGCTTGGGTATTTCTATTATCGCTTGTCCGGGGGCGGGGCCGCGCTGGCCTCTATCGGGTTGATTGCCTTTGCCGGCATCGCCCAGATACTGCCTGCGCTGATTGGCGGCCTGTTCTGGCGCGGTGCCACCCGCACCGGTGCGCTGGTCGGGTTGGTCGTGGGCTTTGTTCTGTGGGCCTATACCTTGCTGCTGCCTGCGTTGGGGGCCGGGCTGTTGCCGCAATCGGTCCTGCAGGATGGTCTGTTTGGGGTGGCGTGGCTGCGGCCGCACGCGCTGTTCGGGATCGACGGGCTGGACCCGATCGTGCATTCGGTGATGTGGAGCATGATGTTGAATGCAACGATATTCTGCGCCGTTTCGCTGGCCAGCTTTCCCAGCCCGCTGGAACGGTTGCAGGGCGCACAGTTCGTCAACGTGTTCGATCATTCCGCCGGTCCGCGCGGCTGGACCGGGTCGGTGGCGCAAAGCGAGGATCTGATGATCATGTCGCAGCGGATTCTGGGCGCGGGCCAGGCCCAGGACCTGTTTCAACGCGAAGCCGAGGCACAGGGCGTGCGGGGTCACCTGCCGGAGCCGACCCCCGCCTTCCTTGAGATGCTGGAGCGTGAATTGGCCGGATCTGTGGGGGCGGCGACGGCCCATGCGATGATCGGTCAGATCGTTGGCGGTTCGTCGGTGTCGGTCGAGGATCTGTTGGCGGTGGCAGATGAGAGCGCGCAGATGCTGGAGTACTCCAGCCAACTTGAGGCCAAGTCGGTCGAGCTTAGCCGCACCGCGCGCAAGCTGCGCGAAGCCAACGAAAAGCTGACACAGCTGTCGATGCAGAAAGACGCGTTCCTCAGTCAGGTCAGCCACGAATTGCGCACGCCGATGACTTCGATCCGGGCGTTTTCGGAAATTCTGCGGGATGCCGACGGGCTGGAAGCTGCAGAACAGACCCGCTGTGCCACGATCATTCACGACGAAGCTTTGCGTTTGACCCGGCTGCTGAATGACCTGTTGGATTTGAGCGTGCTGGAAAGTGGCCAGGTCAGCTTGAACATGCGTTACGGTGTGTTGTCCGAGGTGTTGGATCATGCCGAGGCCGCCGCTTTGGCCGGGGCGGATACGCCGCTCAAGGTTATACGCGAATGGGGGGGCGAGGCGGTCCAGTTGCAGTCCGATCTGGACAGGTTGGCACAGGTGTTCATTAACCTGATCGCCAATGCACAGAAATATTGCAACGCCGAGCAACCCGAATTGCGGATCAGGGTGCAGATGGCCGGGCACCAGGTGGTGATCGACTTTATCGACAACGGTCGTGGTATCCCATCCGAGGCGCAGGATACGATTTTCGAGAAATTTGTCCGGCTGCGCGGAGAAAAGGTGGGAGGGGCCGGTCTCGGGCTGGCGATCTGTCGCGAGATCATGCAGCGACTGGGGGGCAATGTAACCTATCTGACGGATCACGGCGGCGGGGCCTTTCGGGTCGTGCTGCCCGTGGCCAGCCGGATCGCTGCCCAGTAATAGCCCAAGCAAATCCTTCTTGTGTAAAGAGAATTGTAACCAACGCCGCGTTAGATCTGAGCCATGCAGGACGCGAGGGGCAGGTCGGAACCGATGACAACAATTGGGTCCAATTCAGGATTGCAGCGCAAGATGCAGCTCAGCCGGGATGGCGCGGCAAGCAATGGTCGCTCTGCGTCCGGTGCGCTGCGTCTGGCCATGGCGCGTGCGGCGGATGATCTGTTTGATCTGGCGGTTTCGGTGATTGGTGTGATCCATACCCGTGCCAGCCAGGACGAACTGATCAAACATCTGTCTGACGAGCGATTGCAGGTCTTGCTGGATGGCCCGGAAGGTCAGCTGGGGGCGGCGACGCTGGACAGGGCGTTTCTGGTCGCCCTTATTCAACAGCAGACGATGGGGAGGTTGACAGGTGTGGCTGCGGACGAGCGCCCGTTTACCGGGACGGATGCGGCGCTGACGGCCCCCTTGATCGATTCCACTCTGCGACGGGCGAGTGAACTGGCTGACCGGCCACAGGATGTGCTGTGTCTGTCCGGCTTCAAGTTTGGCGCCAGGGCCGAAGACGCGCGCGCCATCGTTCTTGCGATGGAGGCGGAGCGGTTTCGTATTTTCGATCTGACGCTTGAATTCGGCGGAGGACCGCAACAAGGGACCATTTGCCTGATCCTGCCCGAACCGCGGAAACCGGAAAAAAGTGAGGCAGGTGAGGCGGCGGATCAGTCAGTCCCGCGATTGGGGCCAGCAGTTGAAATGGCCCGCGCCGACTTGTCGGCGGTCATCTGCCGGATGCGGATTCCGTTGGCCGAACTCTCCAGGATGCAGCCGGGGGATATGTTGCCGTTAATACAAGAGCATTTGGACCGCACCGATCTGGTGACGATCCAGGGCAAGAAGATCGCAGAGGGCCGGCTGGGCCAGATCAACGGAATGCGTGCGCTGCGGTTGAATGAGACCCGTTTGCCACGACACCACACGCCGGATCAGGATGGGTTCGCCGCGGACATTGGCGTGCCCTCCGCGATGGTCAACGATCCGATGACTGTTGAGGGGCGCAAGATTGACGCGGAAGAGCCCGAACAGGCGGTGCCCGCCGCGACGAAAACGCCGATCGATGAGGACTCTGACGATGCGATCAACCAGATGACAGCCAAGGAAGCTGCGCAGAGAATCTCGGAGCTTGCCGGTATCGAGGAGGATGACGTGGCACCCGACGGCGGTGAATATGCCCCGTTACCGATGACCCTCGACTGACAGGTGGGTATATCTGCCGCTTTGCCAAACGCGGCGCAATTCGGTCAAATGCAATCAGGCGGGGCTCAGGACTGTGACAGCTGTTCCAATGTTGGGCGCAATCCGTCCAGCTGGTATCCGGCAGCAGCGGTACAGGTCAGGATCTCGTCCACCGATTGTGTTCCCGCCTGACCCAGCGCCCAGACAACCGAGCTGCGGGTGCCCGATGCACAATAGGCCAACACCGGGCCGTCCGATGACTCGATCAGCTCGCGTTGCCGGGCGACATTCTGCGCAGTCATCGTTTGATGTGTGAGCGGCAGAGCTTCGAACCGTATGCCAGCGGAGCGTACGGCAGCGCCGATCGCTTGGGCCTGATGGCTGGGCGGGACTTCCTGATCGGGCCGGTTGCAGATCACCAGAACGATGCCCGCATCCACAAGGGCGGAGACATCCTCGACCGAGATTTGCGGCGAGACCAAATAGCGGGGGGATAAGGGGCGCGGTTCCATATCTGTCTCTTACGCCGCCGCCGCCAACCTGTCCAGCCGCACGCCGATCCGGGAGCAAACCCCATTCCGACCCGCATAGCGGACAGAAAGGCAATTCCACGCGCGCCCCCGATACAAAGGCGAGCGTCGGCGACCAGTCGCCGAACACGTCCAACCGCCTCTGAACTCTGGTGGTGTCAGTCATAGGCCTTTACCCGGGATTGGTGAGCGCTTTGGGACTTTGATCGGCTCGGTGCGAGAGCGGGCACCGAGGCGGTTTTTGCACCGAGGACCGGCGTTTCGTCATACGGGCTGTTCTTTGGTTGGTGCGCGAGATCAGGGTTTTTGCCTACGGCGGAAGATTTCGACGATGCGCATAGGGCCGCCGCAGCAGGGGCATGGCCCGCGCAGGGTGAGCGGGGCGGTCTCGGCGGATTTCGGGGTGTTTTGGTCAGTCGGCCTGTGGCCGGGCAAGCCACGGATGCGTGCGATGTCGGTCTTTCGGGTGGCGCTGGCCAGGCGGCCATAGTGACGGATGCGATGGAGCCTATCGGGGAGCACATGCACCAGGAAGCGGCGGATGAACCCGGGCGAGGCCAAACGCATGACCTTCTGTCTGTTGCCGGGCTCGATCCTGTAGTCCTTCTAACGGAATACCACGGTGCCGGCGTCGGTGCTGACGACGCGATGGTTCGGCATGGCCACCCTGTGGGTGCATCGGCTGAGATAGGCGACACGGCTTCCGGACCTCCGCCCAAGGTCGCAAGCGCCCCCGGACTGCAAGCCGTTATCGCCGCCCGCATCGACCGGATGCTCCTCGTTCAGATCGCCGATGACGTCGCCACCCACTTTCCGCCGGAACGCCACGTCAGGAAACCCGCCATTCACGCCCGGTGGCACCGCTCCAAACGCAGCCGCAGATGATCCGGCAGTGCATCCAGAATTCCGGGCGGTCCCGGATAGGCCGCGGACCGAAGGTCGCTTCCGGATTAAAAGGCGTCACTCCGATATAGTTTCTTGCACAACAGAGATCCCGGTTCTCCGTCTGGAGATCCTAGTTCTGAGCTGGGTTCAGTTCGACGACGGCATCTAGAAAACGGCGAAAGTCGTAGTGTTGCGAGGGTATCTTCGCTGGAAACGCGGAGTGAAATGGGCTCTTGTGAATTAAGACGAAGCGAACCAACACGATATGCGGATATCCGCCCAGATTGAGCGCCGCCGGGCAGGGGGGGGATTCTCTGGATCGACTTGTACAGCGTTTTCGAGGGTCCACCGGGGAAATCGCATTGAACGGTGCCGAAATCAGGCATGAACAATGTGTCACCGACAAATCGGCGATTCCTATCGTATATGTCAGGCAAGCGGGCGTGCGGCCTGGCGTATGTGGCACGTCCCAGGCATCTGGCGATCTGAAAACTGTCGCCATGCTGGGGAAGCGCGTTGAACTGGCGGCCGTCGCGCTGAAGCCGGATGATTTCGTCGAACACCTTTCAGAACGTTTTCTGGACCATCGTGATACGGTCGCCGACACCGATACGCCCGCCCAGTGGCTCTTGCAGATAGGGTGCCGCAGAAAAATGCCAGTGTGGACATGGCGCTCCGCGATCTATTCGGTATTGAGATCGTGCTCATGGATCTGGGCGGTGATGGCACAGGCACGCCCCGAAGGTTCGCGTACGGCACCTGCAACAGTATTTTCCGCGTTGCCGTAAAAGGCTTTCACTGGCGTCGTTGTCCGGCTCCCCTCTTTCGCCCTGCATCCGCATTCTATTTTCAAAAGGTGCTTCAGCAGCGGTTTTTGCAAGCGGAATTTGACATGTATCAAAGATTGGCCGAGGTCCGCGTATAGAATTGGAGATAGCTGGTGAAATCAGCTCAGGGTTGTGGTATGGCTTTGGAACACCATGCCAGTTTACAGCTGAGTTTTTTGCGCAGATGTTACGCTGGGGTTGTATGTTCAACAGGCACAATTGGGGGGAGGCCCGATATGATGATCGACGAACTCAAGAAAACCGCTGAAAACCTGGAACAGGAAATTGCCTGTGCCAAGGCTGAAAAGAGATTGGCGTTACAACCACAGCTTTCCCAGGTTCTGGATAAGATAGCCGCCTGCGGGGAAAGGGTGCCGGCACGTTTGCGGACCTTGGATGCCAACCTTACGGACGAGGTGATCGAGGCTAGATTCGACAACATGCCGGTCTGAACGGGGAACTCTTCTGTAAGGTCAGCCTAGGATAATCCCGACCACAATCAGCATGAGACCGATAACCGACACGAACAGCGCCGCCATGTTCATCGGCAGGACCGATTGCAGCGTGGCGCGCATGTCGTCTTCGCTCAGCTTGGCGCGCCGGGCTTTGGCGACGCGCAAGATGCACCAGACAAGGCCAGCCAGGCCGACAAGGGATAGGGCTGCGCCAGCCCAGATCATAATTTCAAACATTGCACTTCTCAGCTTGCGGTGTGTGTATTGCGCCTAGCGGAACGTATGGGAGCGCGCAACCATGATGCCCGGTGTCGCGTGCATTCTGCCTTGCGCAGTGGCCGCGGCGGCGCTATTGCGCAAGTCCCTTTGAGCCGACGACCACGGAGCATCTGGAATGAGCGATACAAATACCGACAGCACTTATCGGGTGACGCCAATGGACTGCGTCAGTTCATCGAGCGGGTCGAGCGACTGGAAGCGGAAAAGAAGGATATCGCCGAGCAGCAGAAAGAGGTGATGGCCGAAGCCAAGGCGCGTGGCTGCAAATACCACCACTAATTCGTTGTGCGAGTGAGTAAACAAAGGCTTAGCGGGAAACACTGTATTCTGATGTGTCTTCCACAGGGCCAATCCGTCCCAAGAATACAAATGAGGTAACGATGAGTGATTACGAAGAAGCAACTGACTCCTACAAAGTAACTGCCAGCGAACTGCGCCAGTTCGTCGAGCGTATCGAGCGACTCGATCAGGAGAAGGCCGACCTCGCCGAACAGCAAAAAGAGGTATTCTCAGAACTAAAAGGACGTGGTTACGACGTAAAGGTAGTTCGCACCCTTATTCGACTCCGCAAAAGGGACAAAGACGATATCGCTGAAGAGGAAGCAGTCCTTGAGATGTATAAAGAAGCTCTTGGGATGGCATAATTTCTCTCTAATAGCTGGATATTGTTGGGTTAAATTTAGGGTGTTGTGCAGGCGTCAAGACGTGTTGTGCAGCACCCGTTTTTTGACCGAAAACGTGCCGTTTTGGAGAGTGAGATTGCCTTTAGGTGTCTTGGGTGACCGGATTTATTTAAGTTATTGAAACGAATGATAAAAAATACGTCCATCGGCATCCATTCTGAAGTTGAGACATAAAATATATCTATTTTTCAATGGGGTACGTGTGCCTTTTTCGTGTGCCAAGCGCTCCTGTGCCTGTGCCAAAATACATGTGCCATCGAGTTTTCCCGGAGCGTTCGGAGACAGATCCATGGGATACTTCAAGTGTCTGTTATTTATTAAAAAATAAAACTTTCTCATGATGCCGAACAAATGGTGGTGGAAGCGTATTCTTTGAGTTCACCGGTGGTTTCCTGAAGATTTCTGGTCCGCGTCTGTATCTGACCTGAGACCCATCTCTCCTCCAGCCTTTGGGAGAATCCGGGTTTTGTTTTCTGGCCTCATGCGGCCTGCTTTTGCAACGTCATTTTGTCTGCGAACTCGTTCGGCGTGAGATTTGCCAGCGACGAATGCGGCCGGTTTCGGTTGTAATCCTCCTTCCATTTTTTGATCTCTGATCTGGCGTCTGCGAGGGACGAGAACAGCGTCTCGTTCAAGCACTCATCGCGGAAACTGCCGTTGAAACTCTCGATGAAAGCGTTCTGTGTTGGCTTTCCTGGAGCGATGTAATGCCAGTCGATCTTTGTTTTCTGGCACCATTTCAAAACCGCTGAACTGGTCATTTCGGTCCCGTTGTCGCTGACAATTGTCTTCGGCATTCCGCGCACCTGAATGATAGCGTCCAATTCACGCGTCAGCCGCGCGCCCGACAGCGATGTATCCGGAACAAGAGCCAAACATTCACGGCTAAAATCATCTACCATCGCCCGAACGCGGAACCTGCGTCCATCTGTGAACGCGTCCGAAACGAAATCCAGGCTCCAACGCTCATTGATGGTCTCTGGCACGATCATCGGGCGGCGCGTGCCCAGGGCGCGTTTCCGGCCACCACGCTTACGCACCTGGAGCCCTTCTTCGCGATACAAACGCCGCAGCTTCTTCTGGTTCATGTAGATGCCTTGACGCTCCAGCATGATGTGTATGCGCCTGTAACCGAAGCGCCGACGTTCAGCAGCCACATCCTTCATGGCTTTGCGCAGGTCAGCATCATCTGGTCGGATGCTGCGATACCGCACACTCGACCGATCCACGTCCAACACATCGCACGCCCGCCGCTGGCTCACCCCGTGCTGATCACAAAGATGAACCACCGCTTTCCGCTTTGCCGCGGGCGTCACCATTTTTTTGAGTTCACATCCTTCAGCATGGCGTTATCCAGCATCTGTTCTGCCAGCAGCTTCTTCAGCTTGCCGTTCTCATCCTCAAGCGCCTTCAGCTTGCGGGCATCGGACACGTCCATTCCGCCGAACTTCGATTTGTATTTGTAGAACGACGCTGTGCTGATGCCATGCTTGCGGCACACCTCAGCCGTTGGGACACCGCCCTCCTGCTCTTTGATCATCCCGATGATCTGCTCTTCTGAAAATCGTGACTTCTTCATATTCCGTCTCCAATGCTTGGGACAGATCCTACTCAAAAGTGGAGGAGGTTTAAGGTCTCAGGTCAAGGTCTCGATCAGTGAAGCGATGCGGCCCCAAGCGCGGCCACCTTCGTCGTGACCGGCGAACAATGCATTCTTGCGATTGAGGACAATCGGGCGAACGAGGTTTTCGACATTGTTGCTGTCGATCTCGACGTGACCGTCGGTCAGGAAAGTCTGGAGGCCGTCCCAGTGGCGGTGGATGTAGGCCAGCTTCTCTCGCCGAGGCGCGATTGCGCCGAGATGCGCAGGCGTTGCGCCTGAAGCCAGCCACCAAAGGCTACGACCAGAGGCGCGGATCGGGCTTGGCGGGCGGACAGGCGTTGGCCAGGTGACGTGCCGCGGATGTCTTTTTCGATGGCGTAGATATCGGCGATCCGGCGGAGGCCCTCAGCAGCGATTTCGGACCCGTGGCGATCGAAGACTTCCTTCAGTTTGCGACGGGCGTGCGCCCAGCAATACGCAACGCTGATCGGCTCGCCTCCCTTGCGGGACGGTTTGGTCAATCGGTTGTATCCAGTGTAGCCGTCGATCTGCAGGATGCCGTTGAAGCCGGTCAGGAACGTTTCGGCATGTGTGCCATGTCGCCCCGGCGCATAGAAATAGACGACCCCCGGCGGATCACCGCCGCCCCAGGCCCTGTCATCCCGGGCCAGCGCCCAAAGGTAGCCGGTTTTTGTGCGCCCGCGTCTGGGGTCGAGCACGGGGGCGGTGGTCTCATCCATGAAGAGCTTCGTTGACGTCTTCAGATGCTCAGCCAGTCTGTCCAAGACAGGCGCGAGATGGAAGCCAGCTACACCCGTCCAATCCGCCAGGGTTGACCGGTGGATGTCGATGCCGGAACGGCCCAGAATTTGCGACTGCCGGTACAACGGGCAATGGTCGGCATACTTGCTGACCAGTACGTGGGCGATGGCCCCTTCGGTGGGCAGCCCGCCCTCAATGAGCCAGGGCGGTGTCGGGGCTTGGGTGATGCTGTCGGTGCATGTGCGACCGGCGTATTTGGGGCGGATCGTCACGATCACGCGGCACTGCGCCGGAACGATATCCAGCCGTTCGTTGCGGTCTTCACCGATCCGGTGCATCGCTCCGCAGCCACAGGGGCAGTCCAGGCTGTCGGGCTCGATCACCTGTTCGATGCGCGGCAATCCCTCGGGTAGGTTACCGCGATTGCGCTTGGCGATCTTTTTTTTGCACCTGAACTTATCGTCGCCAAGGGCCTGCTCCGATTTTTTCTCTTCAACCTCGGCAAGGGCAACCTCAAGGCCCTCGAAGGCCAACTGCCGATCGTCGTCGTTCAGTTTTTCGGACTTCTTGCCGTAGAGCGCATGGTGCATCTCGGCGATCAGATGTTCCTGCCGCTGGTTGGTCTCCTCCAGTTCAGCCACACGTGCGACCTGCGCCTCGAACGCAGCGCGATATTCCGGCGGCAGAACGGACAGATCGAGGTCTTTGGCGGCGGCGGTCATGGCCGGATTTGTAGACCGAAATCAAAGCCATGACCGCTGCATTCGACGCCCTTGAGTCACTCCGCCGCGGCTGGTGGGCGGGCCTCCAGCGCTTTGAACTTGCGCCAGTCCAGACCAGAAAAAGCGCCTCGAATTGGGCGTGGTTCAGCGCCATCATCCCGTCCTTTATTGCGGGCCAAGCGAACGTCGTTTCCTCCAGCCGCTTGTAGGCCATGACAAGGCCGCTGCCATCCCAATAGAGCAGCTTCAACCGGTCCAGGCGCTTGGCCCGGAACACGAAGACCGTCCCGGTGAACGGGGCCTTGCGCAGAACCGACTGGACCAGCGCGGTGAGGCCATCGTGTCCCTTGCGGAAATCGACCGGCTGCGTCGCCACCAGGATGCGCACCCGGTTCGATGGGGAAATCATGCGCCACCGCCGACCGCGCGCACGATCTCCGCAATCCGGCCCGCAGGCGTGGCACCGTCCAGCCGGACGGAAACCGATCCGGCCATGATCTCGACTGTAAAGGTCACCGGTACAGCGTCTTCGGCGGTCGGGGGCGTCTCGACATCAAACACCACCAACGGGGCGAACTCCGCCTCGGCGTCCGGCGCCGACAGAACGAGGTCACCATCCTTGGCCATCCGCCGCCATGCTGACAGGTGGTTCGGTCGCAGGTCATACTTCCGCGCCACGTCATTCACCGTCGCGCCCGGCGCAAGCGTTTCCGCCACGATCTGCGCCTTGACGCGATCCGGCCACCGCCGGTGACCCGTCTGTGAGACCTCAACGCCTAACCGCGTGAGAAACTCGCTCGTATTCTCCATGGAGAAACTCACTTCCTGTTATCCAACAGGACCTGAGTCTCAAATCAGATTGACTCCGGGAAGGTGGGGCTCAGACACCGCATACTGAACTTCAAAGGTGGGCTCAATCCTTTGATACAATATCAAATACGAGCTTGTTGTAGTTTGAGGCTTTGGCGAAGTAGCGTAATCTGTGACGGCGGTCGATCTTATTCAACCCTCTGTGGTCCACCGCGCTTGACCGAGACAACCAATCGTAGTGGCCAGGACCCAAATGGGTGTCTCGCAGTTCTACCAGGCGATACCTCAAGTCGGGTATTTCAGGAAGTTTAGCTCTTGAGATAGATGTAGCGTGTGGGTGGTTGTTCAGCCTGTCTATGATCTCGGCCGCTAACGCGCTTAGGCTTTGGACCCATTGATTTACAGCCAGAACAAGACGGTGGCAGCGAGCGCTATTGCCGACAGCAACGCCTTTGGGCATCGGTCATAACGGGTGGCGACCCGTCGCCGGGCCTTCAGGCGTCCGAACATGATCTCGGTCCGGTTGCGCCGTTCGTCGCGACGCTTGTCCTATCGGCTGGGTTTGCCGCGCGATTTCCGCCTGGAATGCAGGGCTTAATTCCCTTGCCAGTAAGGGCCTCCATGAACCCGTCCGCGTCATATCCTCGGTTTCCCAGCAGCCAATCGGCCGCAGGCTGTCGACCAGAACTCTCGCTCCGGTGTCGTCGCTGATTTGGCCGGCTGTGATGAAGAGGCGGATCGGGCGGCCGCTTGTGTCGGTGACGGCATGCCGCTTCGTGTTCATCCCGCCTTTGGTCCGACGTCCCTCTTGATGGTGTGGACGCCCCCTCACGGCATCGTTGTGCCAAGGTAGCGGTGTCGAAACGTGCTACTAGGAGGAAGCGCCCATGAAAAAGGTTAGCATTGTAGGATTGGATATTGCCAAGAATTCGTTTCACGCACATGGCTGCGCCAAAGACGGATCGAAGGTTTTTAGCAAGGCGCTGCCGCGCGGTCGTGTGTTGGAGTTTTTTGATCAGGTTGAGCCCTGCATCATCGCTTTGGAAGCTTGCGCGGGGGCGCATCACTGGAGCCGGGAGCTTTCCAGACTTGGTCACGATGTCAGGCTGATCGCCCCGCAATACGTCAAACCCTATGTGAAGCGGCAAAAGAACGATGCGAATGATGCCGAAGCTATCGCTGAAGCAGCGTCGCGGCCGACCATGCGTTTTGTGGCGGCCAAGACCACCGAGCAGCAAGGGCAGTCGATGGTACTCAAGACCCGCGACCTGTTGACCGGGCAACGCACCCAGACAATCAACGCATTGCGCGGGCATTTGGCTGAGCATGGAATTGTCGCGCCGAAAGGCCCTCAGCATCTGCCTCGATTGGAAAGAGCTGTGGCTGAGAATGCAGACCACTTGCCACCTGAAGTCATCGGCCTTTGCCAGATATTCTTCGATCTCATCGCCGGGCTAGGCGATCGCATTGATGCTCTGACACGACAGCTCCGCCAGGTTGCCCAGCACAATGATGTTGCACGCAGATTGATGACCATGCCGGGGATCGGCCCGGTGACGGCGGTATCGATTGCCGTGCTGGCTGCACCGCCAGAAATGTTCAGCAAGGGGCGCGACTTCGCAGCCTGGGTCGGGCTGGCACCACGCCAGCATTCTACGGGCGGTAAAACAAGGCTGGGCAAGATATCAAAAATGGGTCAGCGCGACCTGCGGCGTTTGCTGATCATCGGTGCCATGTCCGCGATCCAAGCCGCACAAAAGCGCGGCGGCGCGCCAGATGGGTCGTGGCTGGCCCGTATGTTGGCTCGCAAACCTAAAATGCTGGTTGCAGTTGCGCTGGCAAACAAGATGGCGCGGATGGCATGGGCGATCATGGTTCATGGCGGCGTCTACGAGACCCCTGCCAACGCCTGAGTGCGAAGGCAGGCTGGGGTGCGGTGGTTCTGAACGGAGGTCATGGCAAAGCGTCGACGAGATCAGGAATGGGAAAACCAGTAATGTCCCGAGTAGCTTATACTACGGCCTCTCGTTTTGGACCTGTTCCTCGAACTCACCATGAGGGCCCGCGACGTTGAAGGTCGCAACCAGAGGCCGGATACACGAAGGAACTCGACCGCAGTGCTGTTGCCAAAGTCAAAGAAGCCGCTTGCAACCCCGGGGGCGTCCATACACGGGACATTGCTGTGCGATGCCCTGCCGGGCAGTGATCAGCCTGCAACGCCCCCTTTTTAACCGCAGGCCGGAAGCCGTGCGGCGCGCCTTGAGGCAAGTGGCATCGATCATGATGGACTTGCGATCCGCGGCCTCTGCGGCCGACCCTTCCACGATCCGGGTAAACACCCCCATGCCGCTCCACCGCTTCCAGCGGTTGTAGGGCGTATTGTGAGGACCGTATTCCTTCGGCGCATCCCGTCAACGTAATCCAATGCGATTGATGAAGATCATGCCGCTCGACACTCTGCAGTCATCGACCCGTGGTTTGCCATGGGATTTCGGGAAATAGGACTCAAGACGCGCCATCTGTTCGGCGCTCACCCAGAAAAGATCAGATATATCACCGCTCAATTTTTGACCGGTGAATCATGTCGCATGACTGAAATCAATAGGTCGAGGCCCTGGCAGAAATTCAAGAACTTCACCTTGTAAATTTCTTGAATTTCATACGCTTGGGTTCGACGTCCCCCAATCTCCGCTTCTTGTCTTCCTCGTAATCCTCGAAATTCCCCTCGAACCATTCCACATGGGCATCGCCTTCGAACGCCAGGATATGGGTGCAGATGCGGTCGAGGAAGAAACGGTCGTGGGAGATGACCACGGCGCAGCCGGCGAAATCGACCAGGGCGTCCTCGAGCGCGCGTAGGGTTTCGACGTCGAGATCGTTGGTCGGCTCATCGAGCAGCAGCACGTTGCCGCCCTCTTTCAAGAGCCGCGCCATGTGTACGCGATTGCGCTCACCGCCCGACAGCAGGCCGACTTTCTTCTGCTGATCGCCGCCCTTGAAGTTGAACGAGCTGCAATAGGCGCGCGAGTTCACCTCGGCGTCGCCCAGCTGGATCAGCTCGGCGCCTCCGGTGATCGCCTCCCAGACGGTGTCGTCGGGCTGAAGGTCATCGCGGGACTGATCGACATAGCTCAGATCGACGGTGTCGCCGTATTCGACGGTTCCCGCGTCGGGTTTTTCCTGCCCGGTCAGCATCTTGAACAGGGTCGATTTGCCCGCGCCGTTGGGGCCGATCACGCCGACGATGCCGCCCGGCGGCAGGGCAAAGTCCAGCCCTTCGATCAGTTGTTTGTCGCCCATGTGCTTGGACAGACCCGTGACCTCGATCACCTTGGAGCCCAGTCGCGGGCCGTTGGGGATGACGATCTGGGCGCGGGTCAGTTTTTCGCGCTCGGAACTGTCAGCCATCTCGTTATAGGCGTTGATCCGGGCCTTGGACTTGGCCTGACGCGCCTTGGCGCCCTGGCGCATCCAGTCCAGTTCGCGCTCCAGCGTCTTTTGCTTGGACTTGTCCTCGCGGGCCTCTTGCGACAGCCGCTTGGCCTTTTGTTCCAGCCAGGCGGAATAGTTGCCCTCGTAGGGAATTCCGCGGCCGCGATCCAGTTCCAGAATCCAGCCGGTGATGTCATCGAGGAAATAGCGGTCGTGGGTGACGATCAGGATGGTGCCCTTGTAGTCGATCAGGTGCTGTTGCAGCCAGGCGATGGTTTCCGCGTCCAGGTGGTTGGTGGGTTCGTCCAGCAATAACATGTCAGGTGCTTGCAGCAGCAGCTTGCACAGCGCAACGCGGCGGGCTTCGCCGCCCGAAAGATCGGCAATTTTGGCGTCGTCCGGCGGGCAGCGCAGGGCCTCCATGGAGACGTCGATCTGGCTGTCCAGATCCCACAGGTTTTCGGCGTCGATCTGATCCTGCAAAGCGGCCATTTCGTCGGCAGTTTCATCGGAGTAGTTCATCGCCAGATCGTTGTAGCGGTCCAGGATCGCCTTTTTTCCTGCGACACCCAGCATGACGTTTTCACGTACGGACAAGGTTTCATCCAATTTCGGTTCCTGGGGCAGATACCCGACTTTGGCGCCCTCGGCTGCCCAGGCTTCGCCGGTGAAATCGGTGTCCAGCCCGGCCATGATCTTCATTAGCGTGGATTTACCTGCGCCGTTGACGCCGACGACGCCGATTTTCACGCCGGGAAGAAAGCTGAGGTGAATGTTTTCAAAGCATTTCTTGCCGCCGGGATAGGTCTTGGAGACCCCTTGCATGTGATAAACATATTGGTAGGCGGCCATTTCGATGCTCTCCTGCTTGTGCGCTGCAACGCCGGTGGTCTATCCAAGGGCGGTTGAAAGAGCAATCGGGAAGAAACGGTGGAGCGGAGCGAGTTTCCAATCGCGCGGGCGGGCATGAGTGTGGGCTTGTTGGGGGGATCGTTTGATCCGCCACATACGGGGCATGTGCGCGTGACCGGCGAAGCGTTGAAACGGTTCGGTCTGGACCGGATATGGTGGCTCGTCAGTCCAGGCAATCCGCTGAAGCGGCATGGCCCGGCCCCTTTGGCGCAGCGGATGGTGGCGGCGCGCGCGATCATGCGCCACCCAAGGGTGACGGTGACATCGCTTGAAGAGCAGCTTGGCACGCGGATCACTGCCCAGACACTTGCACGGCTGCGGGTGATATATCCCGGGGTGGGCTTTGTCTGGCTGATGGGGGCGGATAATCTGGCGCAGTTTCACCAGTGGCAAGATTGGCGCCGGATCATGGACACGGTGCCGGTCGGGGTGCTGGCCCGTCCCGGCGACAGGATCAGCGCCCGGATGTCCCCGGCGGCACGGATTTATCGGCAATACAGGTTGAGCGGCGCGGCCAGCCAGATGCTGGCGCGGGCCACGGCTCCGGCGTGGTGTTTTGTGAACCTGCCGATGATCAATCTGAGTTCGAGCGCGATCCGTGCGCACACAGGATGGGGGCAGGGCCCGCGACCACGTGGCGATGGGGTGCCAATCTGACGCTTGTTTACAACCGCAAGCTGCGCTTTAGTGAGGACATGAACAGACACAAGAGCTGATACGCGGATGAGCAGACACTGGACTCGACGGTTCATAATGGGTGGGCTGGGTGCCATGCTGGTGCCTGCGGGTGTGCTCGCGGCTCCGCCTCAGGTGTCCCTGCGTCCCCGATCACGGGGAGAAGAATTCGGCAGGCAGGCCCGTGGCGGTGTCGATGGTCTGATCGCCCGCGCGGGGCTGAGCGGTCAGGCGGTCTGTGCGGTGGCGGATGTACAGTCGGGGCTGGAACTGGAAGCCTCGGGCGGGGATCGCGGGTTGCCGCCGGCCAGTGTCGCCAAAGCCCTTACGGCGCTTTATGCGCTGGAAACGCTGGGTGCGGATCATCGGTTCACGACGCGGTTGCTGGCGGCGGGGCCTGTGCAGAGCGGCGTTCTGAAGGGCGATCTGATCCTGGCGGGAGGCGGTGATCCAACCCTGAACACGGATGATCTGGCGGCCTTGGCCGCGGATCTGAAACAGGCCGGGGTGCGCGAAGTGCGCGGTGATTTTCTGATTTACGAAGCCGCGCTGCCCGTGGTGCGCAGCATTGACCCGGAACAGCCGGATCACGTGGGTTACAGCCCGGCGGTTTCGGGTTTGGCATTAAATTTCAATCGAGTCCATTTCGAGTGGAAACTGGCAGGCAAACGCTATGCCGTGACGATGGATGCGCGCACCGGCAAGTATCGTCCCGATGTGGACATTGCGCAGATGAAAGTCGTCTCGCGCAGCTTGCCGGTTTATACCTATGCCGACCAGAAGGGTGTCGATCAGTGGACCGTGGCGAGCGCGGCCCTGGGCAAGGGGGGCGCGCGATGGTTGCCGGTGCGCAAACCCGGCGCCTATGCGGGCGATGTCTTTCGCACCATGGCGCGAGCGCATGGTATTGTTCTGAAATCGGCCCGGACTGTCGAACGGCTGCCTGCGGGTGCCACGATTCTGGCGCAGCACGACAGCACGACCCTGCAGCCGATTCTGAAGGATATGCTGAAATATTCCAACAACCTGACCGCCGAGATGGTGGGGCTGAGCGCTTCGGTTGCGCACGGACGGCGTCCTGACTCTCTCAAGGCGTCGGCGGCTGAAATGAGCCGCTGGGCGGAGCAGAGATTTGCGATGAAGGGGACTCTGATGGTCGATCATTCCGGCTTGGGGGATGCATCGCGGATGACGGCACAGGATCTGGTCGGGGCGTTGGTGCAGGCCCGCAAGCAGGACATGCTGCGGCCGTTACTGAAACCGTTTAAGTTACGCGATTCCAAGGGACGGGTGAACCGGGCGCATCCGATCAAGGTTGCGGCCAAGACCGGCACGTTGAATTTTGTCTCTGGGCTGGGCGGGTATATGACGGCGGCGGATGGCACTGAATTGGCCTTTGCAATCTTTGTCGCGGACACCGATCAGCGCAAACGCATTCCACGCGCGGCCCGCGAACGTCCCAAAGGGGCGCGGGGCTGGAACTATAAGGCCAAGTCCCTGCAACAAGACCTGATCGAGCGTTGGGGCGCGCTGTACGGAAGCTAGAACTGTCTTTTCCGCCAAAGAAAGCGGCCATTGCAGAATGTATCTGCAATGGCCGGGAAATCACATTTAGGACCGGGTGGATACCGGTGCAATCGTCCGTATCAGAAGCGGTAGGTCGCTTTGAGATAGATCGAGTTCAGGTCTACGTCGCCACCGGTAGAACCCGCACCGCTGAAGGTCTGATACATATATTCGGCACCGACCGTCCAGTTTTCTCCAACCCGCCAATCATATCCGAGACCGACGACATAGCTGTTTGAATCAAAATCAAGAACTGAGCTTACGCTGTCGAAATCCGCATACGCGAAACCCGCGCTGCCATAGAGCAGGCCGTTGCCCAGTTCGTAGCCGGCAATCAGCTTCAGGCGTGCGACAGCGTCGAGGCTGGTGGTGTCACCAGTCGCCGCATCGGTGACGGATATATCCGTGAAGTCGTATTGGAATTCCGGACCCAGATACCAGCCGTTCCCGAGCGCCCAGAGATAACCAGCGGTGATACCGCCGATCACGTTATCTTCGTCGAAATCGCTGAGGGTGTTGGAATCGATGTTGAAGTCGCTAAACGCATAGCCCAGCTGGCCACCGACATAGGCGCCTGCCCAAAACGGCTGTTCAACGGGGGTCAGAACCACCGGTTCGATCGGGGCAGGAGCCGCGTTGCCTGCGAATGCAGTGCTTGCTGCTGCGGAAAGTGCCATCGCGAGTGCAGTTGTCTTAATCATAACTTTTCGCTCCATAAGAGTCACAGTTGTTTCACATCTACCCCGCCCAAGCGGCTGCTGCCGTGAGTCGGTTTAGATACCGTAAATAGAACGGCGCAGGGCTATTGCAAGTTCCATCGACGTGGCAAAAAAATGCGTGTCCAAATTAACACATCGAATCGGCAATATTGCCACGAATCGGCGGAGAGTCGCTTATATATGGGGCATTGGGTGGATTTGGCTGAGATCCGATGCGCCGATTATGTCACGTGCCGCGCCCGTGCACCCCGTTCGATTGCGGCTGCGTGCAACCGGTCGATGTCCAGCTCATAGCGCATTTCTTCCAGCAGGCGCAGTTCCGGTTCCGCCAGGGCCCCATCTGCGGCGGCCACGTCGCAAGCCAGCGCATAGGCGGTTTCAAACAGACGCTCAGGCAAGTTTTCACGGATCAGTCCGAACAGCGCGTCCAACCCGTCTTCTTGTTCGAACAGGTCGAACACCACCTGCGCAGTCGCTTTCATTCGATCGATATCGTATTCGGCAAAAATCGGCAGCATGTTCACGGCGGACTGGATCTTGACCAGTTCGGAGGTGCGCATGTTTTCGTCCGAGGCCGAAACCGCGATCATCAGGGCAACAAGGCAGTCTTGTGCGGTCAGCATGGTGGGGTGGCTATTGGTCACGGCGAATGCGTCCTTTGGATCGGGTCATGTTGCGGTGCAGGTTATTGACGGGTCGCCGACAGCACAATAGCCGGTGTGCGCTCGGATGGAGCCAAAGAATGGAATGAGGTGCGGATGCATATTCTGACAACCGGAGCCTACAGGCTGTTTTTTCCTGCTGCCGGGGCGTTCGCGGCCACGGCGATTGTGGTCTGGCTGTTGATCTGGTCCGGGGTGGATCTGGCAATGCCGTTTGATGGGCTGCGATGGCACCGGCATGAGATGTTGTTTGGCTATCTGGGGCTGGCGCTGGGGGGGTTCCTGCTGACTGCGGTGCCGAACTGGACCAACCGTCCGGCGCTGACGGGCGGGCCTTTGGTCGGTCTGTTCGCCCTGTGGGTATTGGGCCGGTTCGGCTTTGCGCTGCTGCCAGGCGGTGGCCTTCAGGCGGGTTTTGCACTGGCCTATCCTCTGAGTCTGGCGGCGATTGTCAGTCGCGAGATCTGGATCGCGGGCAATCGGCGTAACCTGCCTGTTGCGGGCATGGTATGGCTGTTCGCATTGGCGGATGCGCTGTTTCTGGCCGGGTTTCAGGATCTTGCCTCGCGTCTGGGGTTTGGATTGGCGTTGGTGCTGATCACCCTGGTTGGTGGGCGCGTGACGCCGACCTTTGGCCGCAACTGGCTAAAGGCACGGGGAAGCGGCGTGGAGATTCCTGCCTTTGGCTTGATCGACAAGGTTGCGATTGTGGCGGCGGTTTTGGCGGCGGCGGTCTGGATTGTGTTTCCGGATCATAAAATCGGCTTGGTCACCGCGGCGACTGCGTCAGTGGCGGTTGCGCTACGGTTGCTCCGTTGGAAATTCTGGGCCGTGACCCGCGAACCGCTGCTGCTGGCTCTGCATCTGGGATATGCGTGGGTCGCGGTTTCGTTTGCGCTGTTGGCGGTGTCGGTGTTGGGAGTGGCAGAGCCGGTGCAGGTGGTCCATGCCATCGGGGCAGGCGCAGTCGGGGGCATGACGCTGATCGTGATGATGCGCGCCATTCTGGGACACGCGAACCGGCCCATACGCGGCAATGGCGTCGACGTCGTCCTGTTGGCGGCCGTGCATCTGGGAGCGGTACTGCGCGTGCTGGCGCCGACGGCAGTGGATCAGACCATGCTGATCGATTTGTCGGGCGGTTTGTGGACCCTGGGATTTGCCTTGTTTGCCCTGCGCTACGGGCGCATTGCGGTATTGCCGCGCCTGTAGCGGTGCGTGTTGACGACGGGTTATGGGCGCAATAGGGAGTGCGGCACGGTTGCACACCCCGTGCGGCCCCTGTTTCGGAGTGCAAAATGTCTGATCTGCGCGAAGCTGCCATGACCTCGAAAGCCTGGCCTTTTGAAGAGGCCCGGCGGGTGCTCAAACGCTATCAGAAAGCGCCACCGGAGAAGGGGTATGTGCTGTTTGAAACCGGCTATGGGCCGTCGGGCCTGCCGCATATCGGCACCTTTGGTGAAGTGCTGCGCACGACCATGGTACGGCGGGCCTTTGAGCAGATATCGGATATCCCGACACGGCTGATCTGTTTCTCGGACGATCTGGATGGCATGCGCAAGGTGCCCGGCAATGTGCCGCACCAGGACATGCTGGCAGAACATATGCACAAGCCGCTGACTTCTGTTCCGGACCCGTTCGGCACCCATGACAGCTTTGGCGATCACAACAACGCGATGCTGCGCCGCTTCCTCGACACTTTCGGATTTGACTACGAGTTCTATTCCGCCCGCGAGTATTACAAGTCCGGTCAGTTTGACGAGGTCCTCTGTCGCGCGGCCGAGCGGTATGACGAGGTGATGAAGGTCATGCTGAAGTCGCTGCGCGAGGAGCGGCGTCAGACCTATTCGATTTTCCTGCCGATCCATCCGGACACCGGGCGGGTACTTTATGTGCCGATGAAGCATGTGGACGCCAAGACGCATACAGTAACGTTCGATGATGACGACGGACGCGAATGGACCCTGCCGGTTACCGGCGGGCATGTGAAATTGCAGTGGAAGCCCGATTTCGGCGCACGATGGGCGGCATTGGATGTCGATTTCGAAATGTATGGCAAGGAACATGCCACCAACACTGCGATCTACGACCGGATTTGCGAGATTCTTGGGGGTAGAAAGCCAGAGCATTTCAGCTATGAGCTGTTTCTGGACGAGAATGGCCAGAAGATTTCCAAGTCTTCCGGCAATGGCATTTCCATTGACGAATGGCTGACCTATGCCAGCACGGAAAGCCTGTCCTATTTCATGTACCAAAAGCCCAAGACCGCAAAACGGATGTATTTCGATGTGATCCCGAAAGCGGTGGATGAGTATCACCAGCAGTTGCGGGCCTATCCGGATCAGGACCTGAAGGCACAGTTGAACAATCCGGTATGGCATATTCACGGTGGGGTTGTGCCCGAATCCACGCTGATCGTGCCCTTTGCGATGCTGTTGAACCTGGCCTCGGTCTCGGCCGCCAGGGACAAGGAACAGCTATGGGGTTTCATCCAGCGCTACGCGCCTGACGCTTCGGCTGCGAGCCATCCGGATCTGGATGCGGCGGCTGGGTATGCCGTGCGCTATTTCAACGATTTCGTGAAACCCACCCGTGTCTTTCGGGCACCGTCCGAAATCGAGCGCGAGGCGTTGCTGGACCTGCGCGCGCAGTTGGCGGCCTATGACGGGCGCATCGACGACGAGGCCTTGCAATCCATCGTCTACGCGGTCGGGCGCGAGCGTTTCGATCCGCTGCGGAGCTGGTTCACCGCGTTGTACGAAGTGTTGCTGGGGGCGAGCCAGGGGCCACGGTTTGGTGGCTTCATCGCATTGTACGGTGTGGATGAAACGGTTGCGCTGATCGATCGGGCGTTGGCCGGTGAATTCCTGACTCTTTGAAGGGCCCAGTTCAGCCATTTATCGGCACGGACCGGCGGTCGCCGGGCGGACCGCCTGCGTCTGTGCTGAATTTGAACCTGAGAAGCAATTGAAAACCCAGTAGATTACAGCTTTTCAAGGGGCCGGTTGCGGGTCCTGTTGCCGGGGCACCGCAACGGTGGTGTGAAGCCGCCTTAACCCTTGTAGAATACCTCCTTTCCCGCGTTCGGGAGCGACCCGGACCCATCGGATATGGCCGCGTCCGGAACGATTTCGGGCGCGCGCATTTGGGAAAGGGATTTGTATGAACAAGGCAATCACCGACGGCGTGCAGCTGATGCCGCCTGTTTTTGACACCGGTCTGGATGTCTGGTCGAGCGGCAACGGAACGCCCGGGTCCGATACCTATCAGGGCGCGGTCAACGCAGCGCTGGTTCCGGCGGACCAGGATTTTGGCGGCTGCCTGGAATTGCAAAAGACCAATGGCGTGCAAAAACTGCGCTATATGGGCGAAACGCCGCTGTTGCCGGGCTGCTATCTGCAGATCAAGGCGCGCATCAAGGCGATTGCGGGCAACCTGCCATCGGTGCGCATTGCCGGCTGGGCAGGCGGAGCGGGGGGGAACCATGTCAACGGCCTGACCGAGGTCGGCACAACGGTCACGTTGGAAAGCTATGGCAAAATCGTAGAAGTCACCGCGATCGTTGGTCCGGGTGCGCGCGGCGGCGTCGACCTGCCTTGGGGTACGCAGGCGTTGTATGGCCATTTCGGTCTTGATCTGACTGGTCCGAACGGCGGCATTGTGCGGATCGACGATTTGCAGATCGAGGATGTGACCGGCGTGTTCCTGCGCGACATGATCAACGTGGTCGATGTGCGCGATTTCGGAGCGGTGGGTGACGGCGCAACCGATTGTTCAGCCGCGTTCGAGGCAACCGACCAAGCCGCAGAGGGGCGCAAGATACTTGTGCCTGCCGGTGTCTATTCCTTATCCAACAGTGTTTCGCTGAAATCACCTGTCGAATTCGAGGGCACGGTAACCATGCCTTCCAACAAGGTGTTTATTCTGGCCAAGAGTTTCGATCTGCCAAGTTACATTGCTGCCTTTGGCGACGAAGAACTGGCGTTTACCAAGGCGTTTCAGGCGCTTCTGAACAACTCGGACCATGAATCTCTGGATATGTGCGGGCGCAAGGTGACGGTGACCCGGCCTATCGACATGCAGGCGGCCGTTCCGAACAAGATCACCTATGCAACGCGACGGGTTATTCGCAACGGCCAGTTCACGGCCACCGGCGCCGCAGTGTGGGATACACAGAGCGTCACCGCCCGGGCGACCTATTCGGCAAGCGATCCGCGTAAGTTGACCAACGTGGCGAATATCGCCAATATTGCCGTTGGTTCATTGGTCGAAGGCAACGGTGTCGGGCGTGAAATCTATGTCCGATCCAAGAATATCGGGGCTGCGGAAATCGTCCTGAACGCGCCGCTGTACGATGCCGAGGGAACGCAGAACTTCACCTTTACGGATTTCAAGTACATGCTTGATTTCAGCGGCTTCGGCAGCCTCAGCCAGTTTGCGATGAGCGATATCGAATTTCAGTGCAACAAGCTGTGCAGCGGTATCCGGCTGGCACCATCGGGGCTGACTTTTCAGCTGCGCGACTGCTTCATCAGCCGCCCCAAGGATCGCGGCGTCACCTCGATTGGCACCGGGTGTCAGGGGATTCTGATCGACCGGTGCCAGTTCCTGTCTTCTGAGGAGTCGCTGGACGTTCCCGACCGGACGACCGTTGCCATCAACGTCAATGCCAACGATCCCAAGCTGCGCAACAACCGGGCGACCCGGTTCAAGCATTTTGCCCTGCTGGGCGGGGCCAACAGTGTCGTGCTGGGCAATCACTTTTTCCAAGGCGATGACGTGACGGCCGGGGTTCGGACCGCCGGGTTGATTATTGCCAACAATTTCACCAATGCGACGATTACCGGGAACTATATCGACAATTGTACCGTCGAATGGACCAATGAACGCGATCCCACTCCGGATTTCAATAACGGGTTCTCGTTCAGCGCAATGAGCATCACCGACAACATCATGCTCTGCGGTGATGTTGCGCCGTGGTTCAGCTTTATCGTGCTCAAACCGCATGGGACCGGGCATTTCCTGAACGGCGTCACCATCAGCGGCAACAAGTTCCGCAGTGTGAATGGCACCATCGATCGGGTGGAACGGGTGGATACCAGCTTTGCCGATCTGGATTTTAGCCGCAGCAAGCATGTGACATTCGAAGCCAACACCTTTCATTCGATCAGAGAACAGGCGTTCAACCCGCTGCGTGTGCGCCATTCCGAGAGCACGAATGCGTCGAATTGGATCATTGGTGTGAATGGAGAACTTCCCTTTGGCGGGCAGATCCGGGGCGTGGATTCTATCGTTGCCCTGGGCAAGATCTCGAATGCCAGTTCGGACGCGAATTTCTCGCGGCCATATGCGCTGACCCAGCAGGGCGGGAACAAGGACAAAATCAAACTGGTTTGGAACGAACCGGTGCGCGGCGATATCGTTGTCACGGTCCGCATGGATCTCTGACCCCGGATTTGAACACAGACAACAGGATCGGAAAGGCCGCGCCGAAGATGCGCGGCCTTTTGGCGTTTTGGCGGGGTCCTGTCGGGGTCAGAAATTACGCCATAACCCGAATGTCAGACCAATGGTTTCCAGATTGGTCGAACGGCGTTCCACTCCCAGGACCCAAGTGCTGTTACGAACATCGAACATGATGCCGGGCGTAAAGGACCAACCCAGAGGCTGTCCGGGCACATAGGCGGTTTCCAGCTTTATCAGGGGACGGACCCGCCAGCCCGATGACATGCCGATCACCGTATCCAGTTTAAAGGTCGGGTCAGACAAGCCCGCGCGCTGTTCATAGGCGGCGTCCAGCCCCATCCAGCCGTTGCCCCACCGGCTTTCGAACCCGCGCCCTGCGGCCAGCGCGATTTTGTACATCGAAGCCCATTCCTGTTGCCAGCGATGCATGCCGGCTCCGATTTCGATGCCATAGCGCATGCGCCGATCCGTTCGGCCCAAGGGCAGGCGAACGAACAGCAATGCATGACCCGATTTTCCGCGTGTGTCGTTATAATCCAATCCCAAGGTTAGGCGCGGCACAAGGCCATATTCCGCGTAAAACTTGTTTTCCAGGTCTGGCAATGTCTCGCGGTTTCCACGCACCGTGGCACCGATGGCGATAAAGGCGGTCTTGTGCTCGCGCAGCCAAGCGCCGGCCAGGGCCGGGGGCGCGAGAACTGCGCAGAGCAACAGGACAATGACCGCAAATCGCATTGCGCTTCCTCCGATCGCCAGCATCGGCAGGCTTGGTTAACCGAGTGTTACCAGGGCTTTTGGAAATCCGGGTCTCATTGGCCATTGCGACTCGACCTTAACCGCGTAAGCTGCCTGTCGGCACAACTGGAGCTTTCATGGGATACGTGATCACAGTCGCACAGCAAAAGGGCGGGGCGGGCAAGACAACGTTGGCGGTCAACCTGGCTGTCGGGTTTGCCAAAGCCGGGAAATCTGTCGCCTTGATGGATACCGACCCGCAGGGCAGCGCCGGGCGCTGGTTCATGACACGGCTGGAAACGACTGGCGATCCGGGGATCGAATTCTCGACCGCATCGGCTTGGGGGGTCAGCTATGAGTGTCGCAAGCTGGCGGACCGGTATGACATCGTCGTCATTGATACGCCCCCCAAGGCAGACAGCGACCTGCGTCCCGCCCTGCGTGCGGCGGATCTGGTGTTGATCCCTGTTGCCACCTCGCATCTGGATCTGTGGGCTGTCGAGGCGGTGCTGGATCTGGCCCAACGCGAGAACAAGACGGCGCTGATGGTAATGACCCGTGCGCGGGCCGGAACCCGCCTGTCGGCGGAGGTGGCGGCGAAGGCTGCTGAACTGGATGCCGATACCGCGCTGACTCCGATGACCAACCGTGTGATCTATGCCGAAACGCTGGGGCAGGGGCGGGCGGCGATCGAGGCGCCTAAGGGGCCGGTGCATGAGGAGGTGGCCGCCCTTGTGCAGGAAGTCGAGGCGCGTTTGAAACAGCTGTGCTAAGCTGAAGGGAAACCCAGGGAGGAGCGCATGCAATCCATCACCAAAGACCACAGTATCCAGACTGTTATCACCACCTTCGAGATGTCTCCGGGCACTTGCCAGGATTTGCTGGATGCACTGACCGACGCCTATGAGAAATTCATCAGCAAGCAACCCGGCTTTGTCGCGGCCAGCCTGCATGTGAACGATGCCCAGACCCGCATCGCCAACTATTCGCAATGGAAACGACGCGAGGACTTTCAGGCGATGCTGCGCAGTGACGAGATGCGCAAGCGTAACCGTAAAATCAACGAGCTGTGCCGTTCGTTCGAGCCGGTGATGTACGACGTGGCGGAAACTTTCAGCTAGCGCCGTATGTTACCTTCACGGGACATGACGTGGATCAAGGCGCGCGCGCACGCAAAGACGCAGGCTGGCGGCGACAAAAATAGGGGGCTACACGATGTACCACAATATTCTCGTACCGATTTCCTTTGACGCCGAGCGGGATACGTCCGGCACCATGAAACTGGCTCAGATTCTGGCCACCCCGGACGCCAAGGTCACGCTGTTGCATGTGGTCGAGCACATCCCTGGCTATGCGATTTCCTATATGCCGGTGGATTACCTGCGCGAGGCGCGTCAGGCGATTCAGGCGCAGTTGGACGAAATGGCGGCAACCTTGCCCGATGCGCAGGGCGTGGTGATCGAAGGCCATTCGGGTCGTTCGATCCTGGATTGGGCGGATGAAAACAAGCCGGATCTGATCATCATCGCTTCGCATCGTCCCGGCATGCAGGACCTGTTGCTGGGGTCGACCGCCGCTCAGGTGGTGCGTCACGCGGCCTGTGCGGTGCATGTGGTGCGCTGAGGGTCAGGACCGCAGGAACACCTTGTTGGAATTCAGCACGCTGGCAATACGTGAGAAATGATCGCCCGGATTGCTGGACGAGCGTAATAGCCGGGTCCTGGCCTCGTCCAGCGCGGCGCTAAAGGCCGCCTTGGAACGGGGTACGGCGCTTTCTTGGATGGCGGTAAATGTCCTGCCTCGGCGGCGGATGGAACCGGTGGCCGGGTCGGTGTCGTTGCGCAGGACACTCTGCAATGTGGTCTCGACATCCCGCAGCGCCTTTTGTGCGGGGGCATAGGCGGGGTTGTTGTCCAACTGCTGCGCGGCATCGCGGTAGTTCTGCCGATAGCAATCATAGCGATAGGCCGCGTCCAGCGCCTGACATTGCCGCAGGCCCTTTTCCAGCATCCGGACCACCTTGTTGGTGGTGCGGTTGTTCAGCCCTGAGGACAATCCGCCGTATCCTTGCGCCAGCACGGGAGGGGCGGCAGCGAGCAACAGGATCAGAACAGCGGTCAGAAGGCGTGGCATAGCAGGGCTCCCCTTTGAATGAGGGCAACCTAGCGCGGAAGGGATGGCAGTGGAACGGGCATCGTGCGACGCGCAAAGATAAACGGCAGGCTAACGGCGGCCTTGGCTCGGAACCGGCGAGGCGCCTGTCCGGTTTAGCGATTTCAAAGGCTTGCAGGGAAATGTTTCGCGCACGAAACATTCATATTTTACAATCGGTTAATGGGGTTTTGCCAAGGTTTACGCGACCTTGTGGCAGCTTACGCAGGCGCGCGCGTTCACTTCCGCGCCTTTGCATTGCTTTCAACGGCTTATGAATAAAGCCATGGCATCCCGCCCGCGGCCCAAAATTTGATTTCCCGTATTTGCGGCCTTTCTTCGGTTGCTGATTTCCTTGGCTGGTGCGGTCCAGGTGGTTCTGTACCATGGGGCGGTTCCCAGCGATCTGATGATGATTTCTGTTACCGGCATGGTCGCGGCCGCGGTGCTTGTGCTGCGTCCGAAGAGGCCGTTCGTTGTGGTTGATGGGTCCAACGCGATGCACTGGCAGGACCGGCAGGCTTGGGTCGAAACCGTGCGCAAGGTGGTGCAGGAATTGACCCGGCTGGAGATTTTCCGGGGGGCGATACTCAGGGCGCTTCTTGTAAAATGTGCCATCACTGATGCCGGGCTTCCGGCACAGCTCCCTGGCCGCCATTCCCGCCTGGTGCTCTTTCAGGATGCCAATGATCGGCTCTTCCGCATCGTCTGTCACCTCGGTTGGAGAACAGGCTAACTTCAAAACGCGGACCTTTCAGGGGAGCAGGTCACCCGCACCCCGAACCCGGAAATCCGGCTGTCCCGGACAAAGTGATCGCGCGCCTCCGGGCGCAATGCGTCAATGATCCGTTTGGACAGTTTTGCCACGATCTAACCCCTTGGTCGCCGCGTTCGTGGACGCAAATGGACGCAATCCACAGAGTAAGGCGTAAGAGTTGAGCGTAGTCGCCGCTAATTATAAATAAGCGATTTCAAAAAGATAGGGTGGAGGGGCGCAAAACGGCGCACCCCGTGCAACAGGCCAGACGCGGTCTCGGACTTAGAAGGTCGCTGGTCTACATCTCCAACCGCTTATTACATAAGCGGTTATGATTGCCTTTTTCTGCACTATGCAATTGCGATGCAATTGGCTCATGGGGAAAGCCGCACAGGCCTACGATCCGTCTTTCCAGAACTTGAGGCTGAAATTGTTCAGCCCCATCGAATATTTGTCAGGCACCGCTTGGAACGAATCTGGGATGTCGCGGCCATCACCACCCTCCCGGAAGAAGTCACGGACGGAGTATAGTGCCAATTGCACGAAGTGCTCCCACGCCCTCGACAACGCGTCTTGGAGATCTTGGGCCTGCTGGGCCGCGCTGGGCTTCCTCTTCGGTTTAGGTGCCGAATAATCTCGACGCTCCTTCACCTTGTGATGGAAGGTGATACGTCCGTAGTCCCAATCATCGTCCAGCGATTGCCGCCATTGAAACGAGACAGTGACACTGAAGGTCCGGTTAAAGCGCAGCGGCCAGATGATATTGTCGTCGACCCGAAATAACTGTCGCTCTTGCTCCTCGGTTACCATGCGACTCTTCATCGACGACAGCGCATACGACAGGTCCCGGCCTGCCTTGCTTGCATCATAGAAGGTTCTTTCGCGCTTCTTGGCTGATTTCGAGGCTCGATATTCCTGGAGCGCCTTTTCGAAGTAGTGCAGCTTTGACGCCAGATAAGGTACTCTGCTGGAAGCCTGGTGAGACCTGAGTTGAGTAGCCACCTCTTCTCTCAAAACGTCGTTGATCTCGGCATCGAACGCCGATTGGTCAATTTCGGAAATTGCGCGTTTTTCATCTTCTGTAAGGTAAATTTTCACGCTCATTCCTTTTTCGGAGATGATCCCAATGGTGGCCCCTTAGAAATAGGTAATCAAAAATTTAATGACCGATGGCAATCGTGGCGCTCCCTGAAGGACTCGAACCCTCAGCCTGTCGATTAGAAGTCGACTGCTCTATCCAGTTGAGCTAAGGGAGCATCACCGCGCGATGTTTAAACGACGAAGGCTTTCTGGGCAAGCCGCTAAGCCTCTGGTCGAGGCTCCAATTTAGTCTTCGCTGCATCCCTCCGCGCGCGCTCGCAGTCGAAGCACATGTCGTCTCCCGGCTGACGACACACGCTTTGGACCTGTCGCGGTTTGATGCCGCTCCTTTGATAGCATTTATTGCGACAAAGGAGACTGACTATGGGACTGAACCGAACGGACGAATTCCGAGCAGATGCGGTGCATATTGCGCTGACCAGCGGGCTAACGCGCAAGCAGGTTGCTGACGATCTGGGTGTTGGCGTATCGACGTTGAACAAATGGATCACATTACATCGAGACACGGACGTAGTTTCGAAAGAAGATTTGGACCTCGCCAGAGAAAATGAGCGGCTTCGACGTGAAGTCCGGCTTCTCAAGGAGGAGAGGGAGATTCTAAAAAGGCCACCCAGTTCTTTGCGGGCCTAAAGCAATGAGATTTAGGTTTGTCGAAGAACACACGCCAGCTTCCCAGCCAACCGCTTGTGCGATGTCGTTGGCGTCAGCACACGTGGATTACCGGCATTCCGCAACCGCCCGACCAGTCGGCGGCAGCGGTCTGATCTGGTCACGTTGGCACACATCAAAGAACAATCGCGTCTCAGCCTGGGTAGCTATGGCAGACCAAGGATGACCGAAGAGCTGAAGGAGATTGGGCTGGATGTCGGCCATCGCCGTGTGGGCAGATTGATGCGCCAGAACGGCATATCAGTCATCAGAACGCACAAACACAAGGTGACAACGGACAGCGACCACAAGTTCAGTATTGCGCCCAATCTACTGGATCGTAACTTTATTGCAGATGTCCCGAACCAGAAATGGGCGGGCGACATCAGTTATGTCTGGACCAAAGAAGGCTGGCTGTATCTGGCGGTCATCCTTGATCTGCATTCCCGGCGGGTCATCGGCTGGGCCGTCAGCAATCGCATGAAGCGGGACCTGGAGATCCGGGCGTTGAACATGGCCATTGCGTTCCGTGCGCCGCCCAGGGGCTGCATCCATCACACGGACCGCGGCAGCCAATACTGTTCCCACGACTACCAGAAGATCCTGCGTCAGCATGGCTTCGAGGTATCGATGAGTGGAAAAGGCAATTGTTACGACAACGCTGCCGTCGAAACCTTCTTCAAGACCATCAAGGCCGAGCTGATCTGGCGACGGTCGTGGGAAACAAGGCGGCAAGCCGCGATCGCGATCTTCGAATACATCAACGGCTTCTACAATCCGCGTCGACGGCACTCAGCATTGGGTTGGAAAAGCCCGGTCGCCTTCGAACGGAACGTGGCTTAAACGAGCACTTGGGGCAGCACAAAAGCGCGACACGTCCACTTTTCTTTCGGGTCTCAGTTTTCTGGCGTCTGCTCCAACCATTCTTTCCCGCATGCTCTTGATCCTGTCATCTCGTTACCTTGGGTTCGTCCCATTGCATTTTGCAGAGTTTTGGTTGCACAAAGGATCGATCAGGGAATTGCGGGTGCCCGGAAGCCGTGTCAAGAACGGTTGCTACTTGATTCATAGAAAGACGCGCCCTCTGGGAATGGCCGCAGGGATATTCAAGGATACCTTGATAGATGAAGTGAGAAAGCACGTGACTACCGAGGTTTAGCGGGCGTGTTCAACGAATCCACTCGCGTCGAGCGTTTGACTGTGGTGACTGCCGCAGGCTGATACAAAAATACAAATAGATCGACATCTGAAAGTGAATACAGGCTTGTTGGGACTATGCAGAACTCTACCCCACACATTCTGGTCGTTGATGACCATAGTGAGATTCGGAATGCAGTTTGCCGGTATCTCGAAAAGAATGGTCTGCGCACGACGATGGCAAAGGACGCAAAGGAAATGGATGCCGTTTTGGTGTCCGGAAATATTGATTTAGTCGTATTGGATGTGATGATGCCCGGCGAGGACGGGCTCTCTGCGTGCAAGCGTCTGTCGCAGACCGGGGATGTTCCGATTCTGTTGCTTACGGCCCTGGGCGAGGACATGGACCGAATCGTCGGGTTGGAATCCGGGGCGGATGACTATCTGGCCAAACCGTTCAACCCGCGCGAGTTGCTTGCACGCATCCGGGCCATCCTGCGCAGAGCCAGCCGCACCGTTTCCCCGGCGGGCAGCCTTGCCGGAAAACGCATCAGGTTTGCGCAGTGGATATTAGACAGTGACCGGCGGGTCATAGTGGACAAGGACGGCCGGGAGATCAGTTTAACCAGCGCGGATTTCAAGCTCCTTGTTGTGATGCTGGAACGAGCTCGAACAGTGTTGAGCCGCGAGCAACTGATGGAACTGACATCTGGCCGGGCCGCAGCGCCACTGGACCGGACAATCGACAATCAGATAAGTCGACTCAGACGCAAGATCGAAAGAGATCTGTTGCGCCCGCGTCTCATAACTACATATCGCAATGGGGGATATTGCCTCTCTGCCGATGTAGAAGTTCTGGAGGGGTGAGGTTCGCGCCGCAGAGCCTTCGGCTGCAGATCGTCAGCCTGGTCCTGGTGGCGCTTGTGGTTGCGCAGGGCGTTACGCTTGTGCTGCTTGAAGATCAGCGCAACCTCGCTGTGCGCGCTGCTATTGGCGACGAGGCGACGGGCCGGGCCGTAAATGTTGTACGGCTGATCGAAAAGGCACCGGAAAGTCTGCGTGGGCAGATTGTTAGCGCGGCCAACTCTCCGTTGGTCCGGTTCGAGATCGGTTCCGATCCAGTGGTCGACCATGTCTCCCACGATGCGAAAGGGGCCATCGAAGCACGAATGCGCGCCCTGCTCGACGATGATTTCAGCCGCGAGATTCGGGCCGAAATGCATAAGATCGACAGTTCGGCGCTGCCGCTGCCTTATCTGGAACCGAAGATGGCTGAACAGCATCGCGAGATGATGCGCGGCCAGTTGCTAACGGTGGAACTGCAACTCTCGATTGCTCTTTCCGGCGGCGACTGGCTAAACGTCTCGACGCGGTTCGAACGCCCGCCCTTTCAATGGCCGCAATTTGCTACGCTGTCTTTTGGTCTAAGTGCCGGTTTCATATTTCTGGCCTTGTTCTGGTATCTTCTGGCGCGGGTAACCGGTCCTTTGCGTCTGTTGTCGGATGCTGCCGAGAAGCTGGGACCGGAGCAGGGCGGACCCGTGCTGGCCACCGCCGGACCGCGCGAGGTGAGGGAGTTGATTCAAGCCTTTAACCGCATGCAGGACCGGATCGTCAGGCTTGTGGCAGAGCGCACGCGCATGCTGGCGGCAATGGGTCATGATCTGCGCTCGCCGCTCACCGCCATGCGTGTGCGCAGCGAGTTGGTCGAGGATGACGAGACCCGCGACAGCCTGATCGCTTCGATCGAAGAAATGCAGCACATGGTTGAGGAGACGCTCTTGTTTGCCCGCGGGTTAGCGGATGCAGAACCGATGCAGCCCTGTAGCCTGGGCGTGTTTCTCGAGACGTTGCGGCAGGATATGCCAGAGGGGTTCACGCTGAATCATGGCAGCCCGGTCGAGGTTGCGCAGCGCTCGAACGCGATGCGGCGCGCGCTGCGCAACGTGATCGAAAACGCGCAGACCTATGGTACAGAGGTCGAGGTCAGTTACGCGGCGGAGCGGGGCTTTGCGGTCATCCGCGTCTGCGACAGGGGGCCTGGCATTCCCGAACCGGAGCTGGAACGAGTGTTCGACCCGTTTATGCGCCTGGAGGCCTCTCGCTCGCGCGAGACCGGCGGGCACGGGCTGGGCCTGTCGATCGCGCGCAGCATCCTGCGCGCGCATGGCGGCGACATCGTCCTGAGCAACCGACCGGGCGGCGGTCTCCGCGCCACTCTAACCCTGCCGCTAGAGCCCCGTCAGGGTTAGGCGTGGGGCGTCTATTCATGCTTCTGTTCGGTGTCTGGTTCCGCTGTGTGGCTGGATCGACCCGTTCCTCGGTGCATGATGAAATGCAGGCCCAAGCAGGCCGCAAGCGGCAGCACGATCCATAGATTGCCGGAAAGTGCTGTCAGGCCGGTGCCCATGATCAGAAAAATGGCAACTGGCGCTAGCATCGCCAGACAACACAAAAGCATTCCCCATCTGGAAGGCCACGGGGCCTTGCCCCCTTGGCGCGCATGTCGTGGTCCCATGATATCATCCTTTCATTTTGTCGATGCCGGGTGAGTTCGCCGGTTCCCGCGATGGCAGGTCAAGGATACATATCGATACAAATCGGTGCCTGCTGCGGGATTGACGCTTCTGTATTGGAAAGGGCAATTGGCGGTGACCCGGACTCCCGGAGCAAAGAAACTCCAAGGCTAGGGCAGCGAGAGACATATGAACAAGTTTGGTCTGGCAATTCTGGCCGTTCCCGTCGCAGGGCTTGGCGTTCTGGTCTGGAACATGCTGGTGCCCGCGCCGCAAACCCATTCGATGACACCGCCCGACACCAGCGCCTTGCAGCAGGGCGCGCCTATCGCCGAGGTCAGCCTGCCCGCAACTCTTTCCGAAAACGCCCGCATCGGCCGCCGCGCCTTCGAGGCGAAATGCGCTGTCTGCCACGGCCAGAACGCCGCCGGCCAGAACGGGGTGGCGCCGCCGCTGGTGCATCCGACCTATCGACCCGGCCACCATGCTGACGCGGCCTTTCTGATTGCCGCCCGCAACGGCGTGCGCGCGCATCACTGGAAATTCGGCAACATGCCCCCGGTCGAAGGGATCACCGCGGGCGATGTGCGGATGATCACCCGGTATATCCGCGAACTGCAACAGGCGAACGGGATAGAATAATGCCGACCCCAGCGGGCCGGGCATCCCAACTCAATAAGGCAAGAACATGTTGAGCAGACGTTCCTTTCTCTGGGCATCGAGTGGAGCGGCCGCAGTCGCAGCGCTGCCTGCAACGGCGATACGCGCCCAGGCCGCCGCCCCCGAGCTGGTCGCGCGGGAAAACGCGGTGCAATTGCTGCCGTTGGACTATCCGGAAACCACGGTCTGGGGCTATG
Organism: Sedimentitalea nanhaiensis DSM 24252; assembly: GCF_000473225.1. GTDB lineage: Bacteria > Pseudomonadota > Alphaproteobacteria > Rhodobacterales > Rhodobacteraceae > Sedimentitalea > Sedimentitalea nanhaiensis. The sequence goes on along the minus strand of NZ_KI421509.1, from coordinate 1,127,247 downwards.
GCGGTCAGGCACCGGGGCGCGAGATTAGGGTGGCACAGGGGGATCGGATCCAGCGCCGTTTCGTCAACCGTTTGCCCCAGGCGAGTTCCGTGCACTGGCACGGGCTGCGCGCAGAAAACGCGATGGACGGGGTCTCGGGCCTGACGCAGGAGGCTGTTCGCCCAGGCGGGAGCTTTGCCTATGATCTGGCGGCCGAAGATGCGGGAACCTTCTGGTATCATTCGCACAACCGCTCGGCAGAGCAGGTGGCGCGCGGGCTGTACGGGCCACTGATCGTTGACGAGCCGACTCCGCCCGATGTGGATCGTGACGCGACGCTGATGCTGGATGACTGGCGGGTCGATCCCGAGACCGGCCAGATCGCCGATGATTTCGGTGCATTGCACGATCTTTCGCATGGCGGGCGTCAGGGCAATTTCATCTCGACCAATGGCGAGGCCGCGTATCGGTTGCCGGTCAAGCGGAACGATCGGTTGCGGCTGCGCATCGTCAACGCGGCCAATGCCCGGTTGTTCACGCTTGGCCTTCAGGGGCTGGACGGCTGGCTGATGGCTTATGACGGGATGCCGGTCGCGATCCCCGAACCGGTGCCGGAGACGATCGCCTTGGGTCCGGGCCAGCGGGTGGATCTGTTTGTGGATATCACCGCCGATGAGGGTCAGGAGGCGCTGATCGGGCGGCTGGAGCAGAGCGGCGGCTTTGTTCAGGCGGCCTTTCCGGTGTCGGGCAACGCCAGCGCAAGCCGCCGCCCGCCACCCGCGCCGCTGCCGCCCAATCGCGCGCCCGATCTGACCGGTCTGGCCGAGGCCGCGACCCTGCGATTGGAAATGAGCGGAGGCGCCATGGGCGGCATGAGCGAGGCCATCTGGAAAGGCGCCAGCCGCACCGCGGGTGAGTTGATGGAAGACGGGCAATTCTGGGCCTTTAACGGGCTTGTCGGAATGACCGAAACGCCGCTGGCCCGGCTGCCATTGGGGCAGGTCGCCCGCATGACTGTGGTCAACGACACCGTCTTTCCACATGCCATGCACCTGCACGGAATGCATTTCCGGATCCTGGCCGAAGACGGCACGCCGGGACCGCTGCGGGACACGCTGTTGACCCTGCGGGGTGAAAGCCACGAGATCGTCTTTGCCGCCGACAATCCGGGCCGCTGGGCGTTTCATTGTCACATGCTCAGCCATGCGGCCTCGGGCATGATGACCTGGATTGAGGTAACCGTATGAAACCCATATATCTTATCGGTTCCACCGTTGCGCTTCTGGCCCTGGCCGCGGCGGTCTATGTCTCGCGGCAGCGAACCGGGCCTGCATCCGCGCCCGCCGCTGAATTTACAGGCGGGGCGAGCGGGGCCTCGATCGCACAGGGGCAGGTTCTGTATCGGGAAAACTGCGCGTCCTGCCATGGAAAGTCCCTCGAAGGGCAGCCGAACTGGCGCGAACCGGATGCGGATGGCCGCCTGCCCGCGCCGCCGCATGACGAGACCGGGCATACCTGGCACCACCCCGACAGCATGCTGTTTGATTACACAAAGTTCGGCGGTCAGGCAACGCTGGCGGCAATGGGAGTAGAGTTGGAAAGCGGCATGCCCGCGTTCGGCAAGCAACTGAGCGACGACCAGATCCGGTCGATCCTGGACTATATCAAATCGGCCTGGCCCGCGCGCGTGCGCGCCGCCCAGGCCGAACGGACCCGCGCAGACGAGCAGGCAAGAAAGCAATGACCCGGGCCAAGCAAATCATCCTTTAGGCCAGCCTTTCGGCGGTGCCCCTGATCGCCCGGGCGGGCGAGGGCGGTGGCGAAGAGATCGAAACGCTGGTCTGCGAGGCGATCGTAGAACGCCCCGCGATCCTCCTGCGGACGGTCGGACAGCTGCAACACGCCGAAGAGGCAGCGCAGGCAATCTCGACCCATGCCGCGTTGGCCGCGAACCGTGGCAGCCTGTTCAACGATCCCAATGCGCCGGTACCGGGCAATTCCGGCGGCGACGTGACGGTGGTCGAGTTCTTTGACTGCAACGGCCCTCTTGCCGTCGCGCCATGGCCGAGGTTCAGGGTCTGATCGAGGCCGGTGCGGATGTACGTCTGGTCTATCGCGAGCGGCCGATTTTGGGCGAAGGTTCCGATTTTGCCACCCGCGCCGCATTAGCCGCGCGTGAGCGGGGCAAATACCAAGCGTTTTATTGGGCGCGGATGGGCATGTCGGGCAATGCGAACGAGACCAGGGCATTGCGGATCGCGCGCGAGATCGGGCCGGACACCGACCAGTTGCGCCGCGACATGGAGGCCCCCGAGGTTGCCGCGCATATAGCGCAATCCATGGCGCTCGCCCAGCATCGGGGTTCAACGGCGCCCCTTCCTTTATGGGCCAAGACAGCCCGGCACCCGGTTTCGTGGAGCACCTCCGATTGCAGGCTGCGGTTAACCGAGCACGCGAAGTGGTGGCCGGGCAGTATTGCGCGCAGACAGCGCGGCATATTTGAACTTTCCTCCAGCCGCGCCGTCGCTCCCGGTGCCTGCCGGGGGTGACCCCTTTGAAAAATCGTAACCGTCTGTCGCAGATGCCGGGTTTGGTTACATCCGGATACAAATCGCCCAGGGCCCGGACTGGCGTTGTTTGCCATGGCTTCCAATATCAGACGAGGCGGCGCTCCGGTGCCGCCCTTTCGACCTTCACTGACAGGTGCCAAGTTGCAGAGCAAACCAACGCGCAAGCCCATTTCCGGCCGCCTGCTGGCAGTCGCCGTGCTTGCCGTTCTGGCGATGATGGCGGCGATGGTGGCCGTAACCGGCGGGGTGGCTCTGCCGGATCAGCAGAGTGTGGCGACCCTGCTGGAACGGGCTGGACCCTGGGGGGCGGTCGCCATCGTCGGATTGATGGCGGTGGCGGTGGTGATCAGCCCTCTGCCGTCTGCCCCCATCGCGGTCGCGGCCGGGGCGGCCTATGGGCATACGCTGGGCACCGGGCTGGTGCTGGCCGGAGCCATGTCGGGCGCGGTGATCGCCTTTACCCTGGCCCGGCTTTTGGGCCGGGCATTCGTGACCGGATGGGTCGGGCCCGCGCTCGATGCAGGTTTGCTCGGATCGCAGAATTTCCTGACCTGGACCGTCTTCGTCAGCCGCTTGCTGCCCTTCGTGTCCTTCGATCTTGTCAGCTATGCCGCGGGTTTGTCGGCGCTGCGCTTCTGGCGGTTCGTACTGGCGACCTTTGCCGGGATCGTGCCTGCCAGTTTTGGGCTGACCCATCTTGGCAGCACACTGAACGGACCCGCTTCGGGCGGTATACTCTGGCCGGTTCTGGCGCTGGGGCTGTTGACCGGCCTGCCTCTGGCCTGGTGTGCGTGGCGCTCCCGCCGGTCCTTCGGGCCGCACGATGCGGACCGCTCAACCATTCCATCAAGCAAGATGCCAAGGAGGCTCTGATGATGCTCGTTCTCTACACCCTGCTGTTGTGTCCCGTCGTCGGGCTGAGCCTGCTTCGCGAGGCGCGGCGGCAGCCGGTCCGCACCGAAATCCCGATCTGGAAAGGCGCAACATCATGACCCGCGTTCGCATTCTCTCTGCTCTGAGCCTGGCTGGAAGCCTGATGACATCCTGGGCCGCGCAGGCCGGGATCGTCTATATCCCCGAAGGCAGCGCCGATTCCGTCCTGATGGTCGAAAGCGAGACCGGTGAACCGATCGGGCGGATTGTGGGAGTCGAGGCGGTGCACGGGCTGGCCGGCGCGCCGGGTACCCGCTATCTGGTGGCAGGCAGCTATACTGAGATCAACCCGGAAAGCGTCGCGCAGAGGGCCAAGCCCGAAGGCGTCAGCCAGGCCGATCACAGCGCCCATCATGCCAGGCCCGCCCAGGCATCCATGCCGACCGGCAAGGGGGTGAGCCTCTTGACCGTGCTCGATGCCGGGACGGGAGAGGTGGTGCGGCGGATCGAGGTTCCGGGCGCGGTTCACCATACTGCGGTATCGCCCGATGGCCGCTGGGCCATGGCGACCCATCCAAGCGGCGACGGCGTTTCGCTGATCGACCTGACGACGCTGGACTATGCCGACTTCATTGCAACTGGCCTAATGCCCAACTACGTGTCGTTCAGCTCCGACAGCAGCCGAGCCTATGTCAGCAATGCCGGAAACGGGACGCTCAGCGAACTGGATCTTGGGCGGCGTATCCTGTCCCGCAACCTGCTGGCCGGCGAGGGGCCCGAGCATTTCGCCCTGTCCCGCGATGGCGCCACCGTCTTTGTCGCCGATGCCCAGGCCGGCACGGTGCTGCGGCTGGATATCGCCTCGGGCGCGGTGACCGCGACCTATGAATTCGGGGCCGAGTTGCACGGGCTCGACCTGTCTGATCGCGAGGACACCCTGTTCGTCGCGGTCAAGGGGGCCGACCAGCTGGCCGCGATCGATCTGGCCTCGGGCGCGACCCGGCTCCGGCAACTGGCCCCGGCTCCGTATCACGTGACCGTGGACGATGGCGGCGAAACGCTCTTTGTCAGCAGCCGCGACGCGCCCCGGGTCTGGGTCGTGGACCGGGTCTCGCTTCAGGTGACGAGCGAGATCGGGGTCGAGGGCGAAGGCCACCAGATGGTCGTCCTGCCCTGAAGCGGGCACCGCGCCCGCTTCCTTTCGATCATCGACCGAAACACTCAACAGACGGACCCAGCATGGACCACGCCACTTACAGCGATCAGACGCCGGAAACCCCGGCGCTGTTTACCTGCCCGATGCACCCGGAGGTGCGGCAACCCGAGCCCGGAAACTGCCCGAAATGCGGCATGACACTTGTTTCGGAACAGCAAGCGGCGGGGGTGCCCCATGCCCATGCCGATTGCCATGGGGGTACAGCCGAGCCTGACGGCCGCTATGACAGCGTGCCCGTGGGTTGGACAGGGAGCGTCTATACCTGTCCGATGCACTTGCAGGTGCGCCAGACCGATCCCGGCTCCTGTCCGCTTTGCGGCATGGGGCTGGAGCTGGAAAACGCGGCGATGGCCGAGGACGGCCCCAACCCGGAACTTGTGGATTTCACCCGCCGGTTCCGGGTCGGCGCGGTCCTGACGCTGCCGCTGCTGGTGCTTACCATGGCGCCTTATCTGGGTTTTCCGGGCGTGCGCGCGCTGTTTGGCGAACGCATGACGCTTTGGATCGAACTGGTGCTGGGAACACCGGTCGTCTGGTGGTGCGGCTGGCCGTTCATGGTGCGGGGCTGGAACTCGTTCCGGACCCAGCATCTGAACATGTTCTCGTTGATCTCGATGGGGGTGATGGCGGCTTGGCTGTTCAGCATCGTCGCGGTGCTGCGGCCGCAGGTCTTTCCCGATGGCTTCCGCGATGCCGATGGCAATGTGGGCGTCTATTTCGAGGCGGCGGCGGTCATCGTTACCCTTGTCCTGCTGGGGCAGGTGATGGAGCTGCGCGCCCGTGAGGGCACCGGCAAGGCGATACGGGCGCTGCTGGACATGGCGGCCAAGACCGCGCGGGTCATCCGCGCCGATGGCCGCGAAGAGGAAATCCCCCTGGACGAGGTCCAGCCGGGGGACCGGCTGCGGGTGCGTCCCGGCGACAAGGTGCCGGTGGACGGGGTTGTGACCGAAGGCCGCTCCTCGGTCGATGAAAGCATGATCACCGGCGAGCCGGTCCCGGTCGAGAAGCTGGCGGGCGATACGCTTACCGGCGCCACCATCAACGGCACCGGCAGTCTGGTGATGGAGGCGAAGCGGGTCGGCTCGGACACGATGCTGAGCCAGATCGTCGAGATGGTGTCGAACGCACAGCGTTCGCGTGCACCGATCCAGAAATACGCAGATCAGGTCGCAGGTATGTTCGTGCCAGCCGTCATCGTGGTCGCGGTTCTGGCCTTTGTCGGCTGGGCGCTCTGGGGGCCGGCACCGGCACTGTCCTATGCGCTGGTCGCGGCGGTGGCGGTGCTGATCATCGCATGTCCCTGCGCTCTGGGCCTGGCCACGCCGATGTCGATCATGACCGCTACCGGCAGGGGGGCGCAGGTCGGCGTATTGATCAAAAACGCCGAGGCGCTGGAACAGTTCGAAAAGGTCGATACGCTGATTGTGGACAAAACCGGTACGTTGACCATGGGCAAGCCGCAGTTGGTGGCGATCCTGCCCCAGCTGGGCCATGACGAGGGCGAAGTGCTGGGTCTGGCCGCGACGCTCGAAAAGGGGTCGGAACATCCGCTGGCCGAGGCCATTGTGGCCGGAGCCGAGGAACGCGGCGTCGCTTTGGGCGCGGCCAGCGATTTCCAGGCGGTGACCGGCAAGGGTGTGACCGGCATCGTGGATGGCAAGGCGGTCGCCCTCGGCAACCGCAAGCTGGTCGAGGATCTCGGCCTCGACGCGGGCGATCTGATCGAGATCGCCAATGCCCGCCGGGACGAGGGCGAGACCGTGATGTTTGTGGTGGTCGACGGGGCGCTGGCCGGTCTGGTCGCGGTGTCGGACCCGGTCAAAGAGACCACTCCCGCCGCGCTGAAAGCCCTGCATGAGCTGGGCTTTCGCATCATCATGGCGACCGGCGACAACGAGCGCACCGCCAGGGCTGTCGCCGCGCGGTTGGGCATCGATGAGATCCGCGCCGATGTGCTGCCCGAGGACAAGGCGCGCATCGTCCGCGAACTTCAGGCCGAGGGGCGCAAAGTGGCAATGGCGGGCGATGGGGTGAACGACGCCCCGGCGCTGGCCCAGGCCGATGTCGGCATCGCCATGGGCACCGGTGCCGACGTGGCCATCGAGAGCGCGGGGATCACCTTGGTCAAGGGCAATCTGGACGGTATTGTCCGCGCCCGGCGGCTGGCCCGCGTCACGATGCGCAATATCCGGCAGAACCTGTTTTTTGCGCTGATCTACAATGCCTTCGGGGTGCCGGTGGCGGCGGGTCTCCTGTATCCGCTCCTCGGGATCCTGATCAGCCCGATGTTTGCCGCCTTCGCGATGAGCGCCTCGTCGATCTCTGTGGTGCTGAACGCATTGCGCCTTCGGGGGGCCAGGATTTGACCCAAAGCGCGGGCGCAGCCACGGTATGGGGTCTGGGCGGCGCCGGTGTTGTCGGCCAGCACCGGGCCCGCTTGTTGAGTGGCCCGGAGCTTGGCCGGGTCGTGACGGTATCGCGCTGCGTCCTGCCAGCCCCGACTGTCTGATGGTGATGCGGGACATGGCCCTGCCCGTACAGGGGGCCGGCTATCCGGTCGACGGTTGCGGTGTCGCGCCGGGGTTGGCCAACCTGATGGCCCACCGGCCATTGTCCGATGTGCTGACACTCAGACAGGCGTTTGAGGCAGTTTGCGTGGGACACCCCGGCACAACGCTTCGCGCCACCGCAGCTGCGGTCGCATGACAATGCCAGGGAACAAGGAGAGAATCCGATGACCGGAACCGGACACAAACACGCTGCCGTGCCCGAGGGGGCCGGCAGCATCAGCTTGACCAACGCCGTTGCCATGGGCACCGGGGTGATGATCGGGGCGGGGATCTTTGCCCTGACCGGGCAGATCGCCGGTCTTGCCGGGCCACTGTTCCCGCTCTCTTTCGTGCTGGGCGCGGTGGTGACGATGTTCAGCGCCTACAGCTATATCGTGATGTCGAACACCTGGCCCTCGTCCGGCGGTATCGCGATGATCTTGACCAAGGCCTATGGCCCCGGTGCCGTGGCGGCGGCGGCCTCGGTGCTGATGGCGCTGTCGATGGTTATCAACGAAAGCCTGGTGGCGCGGACCTTTGCCACCTATGCGCTGCGTCCCTTTGGCATTCAGGACGGGCCGCTGGTGCCCGCGATCGGAGTTGCGCTGATCGTGATGGCCTATCTGGTCAACGTTTCCGGCAACCGTTCTGTGGGCCTGTGGTCGGTGGTGATGTCGGCGGTAAAGATCGGCGGCATCGCGTTGTTCGGTGTTGCCGCCCTCTGGGCCAGCGGGATGGAAAACTGGTCACCCGTCGTCCGCCTGTCGGAAAATGGGATCACGGGGTTCGCCGCATCCGTGGCCCTGTCGATCCTGGCGTTCAAGGGGTTCACGACGATTACCAACAGCGGTGGCGAGATCACCGACCCCCGGCGGAATGTCGGGCGCACCATCCTGATCTCGATCATGGTCTGTGTCGTCGTCTATCTGTTGGTGGCGCTGGCCGTCGGATCGGCTCTGACGCCCGGGCAGATCCAGCAGGCGCGCGACTATGCCCTGGCCGAGGCGGCGCAGCCGGTACTGGGCCAGACCGGGTTCTATCTGACCGTCGTCTTGGCCATGGTGGCCACCGCGTCGGGCCTGATCGCCAGCGTCTTTGCAGTGTCGCGGATGCTGACCATGCTGACCGAGATGCAGATGATCCCGCACAGCCATTTTGGCCTGTCGGGCGGGATCCGGTCGCATATGCTGATCTATACCGTGGCGATCGCCAGTGCCCTGACCGTGTTGTTCGATCTTGGCCGGATCGCCTCGCTTGGTGCGTTCTTCTATCTCGTCATGGACATGGTGGTGCATTGGGGCGTGTGGCGGAACCTGCGGCACCGGATCGGCGCGCGGGGCTGGGTGATCCTGACGGCGCTGGCTCTGGACGCGGCGGTCCTTGCCGCCTTCACACTGTTCAAGTGGCGCGCCGATCCCGCCATCGTCATCGTCGCTTTGGCCACCATGCTGACGGCCCTGCTGGCCGAGCGGCTGTATCTCGGGCGGTTCGTGTCCTTCGGTGCCGACGAAGATCACATCGGGCATCAACGGGCCCGGCCTATCGATTAGTAGACCCGGAACCCCGCGATAGGGGATGCGGGTAGACCCCGGCTGCTTCCCGGGACGCCTCGATTACCGACAATCGCGGCTATGTCCCAAAAGTTTCGGTGAAGTTGCGCCGCTTCCAAAATTTATGGAAACGCCATCCCTTCGACCGTGCGCCCACCTCCAACAAACAGGGATTGGGGTAACGGGCATCGCGCTAGCGCGTCGCTGAACCTCCTTTGTGGCGGCCTTGTCGGGCGCGCCTTTGGTGAAGGTTTTTTCTTGGGGCACCCTGATGGGCCTCCATGCAATCAACTATGCAATCGCATGGCATCCAGCAGCGGGGGATATCAACCGAAGGCACTGATTTTCTTGGCAATTACCGCGCCAGAGGGTGTGATCCAGGCCGTATGATCGACTTAGAAGTCGACGGTTCTCTGCAGTTGATCTAACGTTGCATCCTGCAGGCCGATCAAACGCTCGTCCCGGGGTGAGCAAGCGCCAGATCCATGGAGGATCAACACATCCGATCAGTGGGTCCAGACACCGCGCCGGTTGGTGGCAAAGTTCTCGCCATAGCCACCGGGGCGCACGTTGGGTTTGCGCTTCTTCGGCTCGAACACCTGGGCGTCGATTCCGTGCGCCTCGGCATATTCCAGTGCCGCTTCGCAGGTGTCAAAGCGCAACCGCACCTGGCTTTGCATATCATCGGACGAGGTCCATCCCATCAGCGGATCGACATCCCGCGCACTTGCGGGGGCATAATCCAGAACCCAGTTTCGGGTCTTGGCGGTGCCCGAGGACATCGCGGTTCTGGCAGGCTGATAGATGCGGGCGCGCATGGTGTGGCTCCTGATGATCGTCGGCCCGTTTATCCAGGATTTGCCGTCCATGGGCAAGGTCCGTTTTGCCGCGCCGGGGCAAGGCCAGCGGTTCAACCCGATGACAATTTCTGACAACACCAGAGGCGATTTCCGGCAATGGGGCTTGAACCCGATCCAAAAGGCAACAACTCTGTGGCTTGCGCTGCCGGAGTCCCCCATGCCCCATGTCCATACCGACACCTCGATGCCAATGATGAACACGCCACCCGCGCGCGAAAAGCTGGAAGGTGGCAAACGGTTCGTCATGGCAACCGATTTCGAACCGGCTGGCGACCAGCCTACCGCCATCGAAGAACTGTCGCAGGGCGTGCTGGACGGCGAACGCAATCAGGTGCTGCTGGGGGCCACCGGCACCGGCAAGACCTTTACCATGGCCAAGGTGATCGAACAGACCCAGCGACCGGCCATCATTCTGGCCCCCAACAAGACGCTGGCGGCGCAACTCTACGGTGAATTCAAGGGGTTCTTTCCCGACAACGCGGTCGAATATTTCGTCAGTTTCTATGACTATTATCAGCCCGAAGCCTATGTTCCGCGCTCTGACACCTTTATCGAGAAGGAAAGCCAGATCAACGAACAGATCGACCGGATGCGTCACTCGGCCACCCGCGCCCTGCTGGAACGCGACGACGTGATCATCGTTGCGTCCGTGTCCTGTATCTACGGTATCGGAAGCGTCGAAACCTATGGTGCCATGACCCAGGACCTGAAGGTCGGCAGCGAATACAACCAGCGCAAGGTCATGGCCGGTCTGGTCGAGCAACAATACAAGCGCAACGATCAGGCCTTTCAACGCGGCAGCTTTCGGGTGCGCGGCGATTCTCTCGAAATTTTTCCCGCCCACCTGGAAGACCGCGCCTGGCGATTGTCGTTTTTTGGCGAGGAACTGGAAAGCATTACCGAATTCGACCCGCTGACCGGCGAAAAGACCGACGCGTTCGATCAAATCCGCGTCTATGCCAACAGCCACTATGTGACGCCGAAACCGACGCTTAATCAGGCGGTGCTCAACATCAAATCCGAATTGCGCATCCGGCTGGATCAACTGGTGTCCGAAGGCAAACTGCTGGAGGCGCAACGGCTGGAACAGCGCACCAATTTCGATCTGGAAATGATCGAGGCCCAGGGTTTCTGCAACGGCATCGAGAACTATTCGCGCTATCTGACGGGCCGCGCTCCGGGCGAGCCGCCCCCGACTTTGTTCGAATTCATCCCTGACAATGCGATCGTTTTTGCGGACGAATCCCATGTCTCGGTGCCCCAGATCGGCGGCATGTACAAAGGCGACTATCGGCGCAAATTCACCCTGGCCGAACACGGATTCCGCCTGCCCAGCTGCATGGACAACCGCCCGCTCAAGTTCGAGGAATGGGACGCCATGCGCCCGCAATCGGTATTTGTCAGTGCCACCCCGGCGAAATGGGAAATCGAACAGACCGGCGGCGTGTTCACCGAACAGGTGATCCGCCCCACCGGCCTGCTGGATCCGATGGTCGAAATCCGTCCCGTGGACATGCAGGTCGACGACCTGCTGGACGAGGTCCGCCGCGTGGCTGCCGACGGGTTTCGCACCCTGGTCACAACCCTGACCAAACGCATGGCCGAGGACCTGACCGAATACATGCACGAACAGGGCATCAAGGTGCGTTATATGCACAGCGATATCGACACGCTGGAACGCATCGAGATCCTGCGCGATCTGCGGCTGGGGGCGTTTGACGTGCTGATCGGCATCAACCTGCTGCGCGAGGGTCTGGACATCCCCGAATGCGGGCTGGTGGCCATTCTGGATGCCGATAAAGAGGGGTTTCTGCGCAGCGAAACCTCGCTGATCCAGACCATTGGCCGCGCCGCGCGCAACGCCGAGGGGCGCGTCATCATGTATGCCGACCGCATCACCGGCAGCATGGAGCGCGCCTTGGGCGAAACCGATCGCCGCCGCGCCCGCCAGATCGCCTATAATCAGGAACACGGCATCACCCCCGCCACGGTGAAGAAGAACGTCGAAGACGTTCTGTCGGGGCTGTACAAGGGCGACACGGATATGTCGCGCGTGTCGGCAAAGATCGACAAACCGTTGCATGGCGCCAATCTCGAGACGGTGCTGAACGGGTTGCGCACCGACATGCGCAAGGCCGCCGAGAACCTCGAATTCGAAGAGGCGGCAAGATTGCGCGACGAGATCAAACGCCTGGAAGCGGTGGATCTGGCCATCGCCGACGATCCGCTGGCCCGCCAATACGCGGTCGAGAAGGCGTCGGATGCCGCCGTCAAATCGCGGGGCCGGTCAACAGCAGGCAGGCCGGGACAACGGGGCGGGAATGTGAAACGACGGGGGCGCTAGATAGCGGCGTCCGGACATGGCCTCGATCCGGTGGCGTCCTTTTTAGCGTCGCTTGTTGTATCGAGCCGGTTTTCGCGCGATTTCCGGCCAGCCGCAGCAGGACTTTCACGGTCAGGCAGGTCAGGGATCGCGGCATCGCTGAATTGACACCGGCGACCACGCTTTCCGGCCGGCGGTGGTGTCCGGATCTTCTCGGGATCGAACCAACCTCTCACACATGCAGACATGTGTTGCCGGTCAGCGGACCGGCAGCGATCCACGCGGCTTCAGCGCGTCATTGTGAGCAGACCTGTTTGTGGTCTTGTCCTTCGTCGGAGCCCAACGGCTCATGCGCTCCAGCTATCATGCTGGAGTCACACAGCGAGTCCCCACTGGAAATCGTGTAACAAAGCCATTCGGTCTGGATCGGGGATCGAGGCTTCGCTGCATTCGTCAACTCTTTCCAGCCTTTCAAGCTGCTGCGCCGATCAGAGAAACCCGATTTCGACCGCTGCCCTTTGCGCCGTACAGTGCGCGGTCGGCCTGGCCGATCAGGGCGGTGGCGAACTGATCGGGCGTCAGACGTGGATCTGAACCCGCCGGAGGGCCAACAACGACACCGATGCTGGTCGTGACGTGGACCGGCTGGGATGTTCCGGGACACTGAAACGGCAAGGCATTGATCTGGCGGCACAGCCGGTCTGCGGTGACGGTGGCCGCCGCCTGATCGGTGTTTGGCATCACGATTAGAAATTCTTCGCCGCCGACTCGCGCAATCATGTCGATCGGGCGCAACTGGCTTTTCAGGCGCCGGGCAGTTTCGATCAGCACCGCATCACCGGCCTGGTGACCATACGCGTCGTTGATTTGTTTGAAGTGGTCGAGATCGGCCAACATCACCGCAAAGCTGCTGCCGGTTTCCGCCGCCTTGCCGGCGATCGCGGCCAGGTGGGGCAGGGCATAGCGGCGGTTGTAAAGCCCCGTCATCGGGTCGCGAACCGCGGCGCGCAGCCCGTCGCGTACCGAGGCGCGCAACCGATCCGAGCTGGCCTTGCGGCGCAGTTGCGATGTCAGACGCAGCGACAGTTCCTGCGGACAGAACCCGCATTGCAGCACGTCATGGGCGCCGCGGTCCAGCGCATCGGCGGCCAGATGCGGTGCAGCAGCCGGGACGACGGCGATCAGGGCGGCGTGGCTGGTCATGCTGCGTGCGCGCAGGTCGGCCAACAGCCGCAACCCCTGTTGCGGCTGTGCGCCGGTCAGGTCGACCACGATGGCGTCCGGCACCGGGTCGGCCATCAGGGCGTGGATATTGTTCATCTGGTGGCTTTGCAGCCGATGACGGGTCAGCCCTTTGAGCCGGGCTCGCCAGACCGAGCTGGTGGCGGCATCTCGGGTCAGCAACGCAACCTGGGCCGGAGCTTCGAAGCTGGCGACCGGTTCGGCAAATCCCAAGGTGTCCGGGGTGCTGTCGCGCGGGTGCAACTCTTCGGTTCCGCTGCGGGCGCGGATCAGGCTGCGGATTCGGGCCTGCAGGATGAGGTCGTCCAGCGGTTGGGCCAGAACGTCGTCGATTCCGCCCGCCAGTGCGGTCAGTCGGGCGGAAGGATCGTTCTGCGCGGTGACTGCGATGATCGGGATGTGCCGCAGCGATTCGTCCTGTTGCATCACCTCGCGTACCGCCAGGGCATTGCCGTCCGGCAACGACATGGCGGTGACGATCAGGTCGGGGCGGCAGCGCCGCGCCAAGGCCAAAAGTCCTTGCAGGCCATCGCTTTGCACGACGTGATAATAGGCCGCTGAAAGTTGTACTTTCAGCATGATGCGGTTGGTGGAAACACCGTCGAGGATGAGTATGGTGCCTTGCACGCCACGCGCCTTTCATCTTTGTATCAAGATTGTTTCAAACTCTTTACGAGAGGTGTTAACAAACCCCTAAGCTGAAACCGCCACGGCCCATGGGCCAGACTGGGCTGTTTTGTAAATTTATTGATAAAAACATCTTATTACAGTGTGGTTACAGCAGACTGCAGGCCGTTTCATCGCTGATGCGATCAGCGGAATGTTGCGCATTGGCGCATAGCATCGGGAATGGCGGTACGGGATCACAAAAAAGGGACTGCCGAAGGGCAGTCCCGATGCGAGCGTTGCGGTGTTGCTGATCTGGGTCGGCGTAAGGGTGCGCGAGGCTCAGAACGGTATTTCGTCGTCCATGTCGCGCGAAGAGGGCGCGCTTTGACCGCCGCCACCGCCGCCAAACCGGTCATCCTGCGGACCGCTGTCATAGCCGCCGCTTTGACCGCCGCCGTAACCGCCGCCGCCACTCCCGCCGCCGTCGCGGCCATCCAGCATGGTCAGCGTGCTGCCAAAGCCCTGCAGGACAACTTCGGTCGAGTAGCGGTCCTGACCCGATTGATCCTGCCACTTTCGGGTTTGCAACTGGCCCTCGATATAGACCTTGCTGCCCTTGCGCAGGTATTGTTCGGCGACGCGCACCAGACCTTCGTTGAAGATCGCCACCGAATGCCATTCGGTGCGCTCCTTGCGCTCACCGGTGTTCTTGTCCTTCCAGGTTTCAGACGTGGCGATGCGCAGGTTGCACACCTTGCCGCCGTTCTGGAATGTGCGCACTTCTGGGTCGCGCCCCAGATTTCCGATGAGAATGACTTTGTTGACTGAGCCGGCCATGGCAGATCCGTTCCTGTATGTTTCCTTGATATTCCGAATCCGGACGATCCGGTTTGCGGCAGACTATACATGTCTGCCACAGGTGTGAAACAAGGATATGGTGCGGCGGTGACCGAGTCTGGCAATTCGGTCGAATCCCGGTATATTGCACCGCGAGGCAGTTATTGGACAGGGCGGGGACCAGATGCGCAGGCTGGCGTTGAAGATGGTTGTTGCGGGTGTGGTTGTTGTGGGCGTGGGTTTTGACGCGCCTGCTGGGGCGGACATGTTCTCGACCAAGAGCCAGCGCAATCTGTTCAATTCGCAGACACGGGTTCTGGATGGGCGTGCGTCCAAACAATATGCCAATTCGTCAAGGTTGCGGCCGGCCACGATACATACCCCGTCGAAATGGGTCAAAAAGGGATATTTCGGTAAGTACAAGGGCAAGTATCTGACCATGGCCAAAGAGGCAGCGCGGCGTCACAGTATCCCCGAGGATCTGTTCGCCCGTCTGGTCCAGCAGGAATCGGGCTGGAACCCAAATGCCCGGTCACACAAGGGAGCCATGGGGTTGGCGCAGTTGATGCCGTCAACTGCCCGGTCTCTGGGGGTCAATCCGGACGATCCTTACGAGAACCTGGATGGCGGCGCACGGTATCTGGCGCGCCAGTACCGGGCCTTTGGATCCTGGCGGCTGGCATTGGCGGCCTATAATGCGGGACCCGAGGCGGTCAAGAAACACGGGGGCGTGCCGCCCTACAAGGAAACCCGCAACTATGTTCGGGTGATCTGGGGCAGCTGACCGTCGCGCCTCCCATCGGCACAGCCATTTCAAACCATCGCCGCATTTGCGCCGCTTTTGCGGGCCAGACACGAGTGGCATTTGGTTATGGGATATTCAGAATGGCTGTCACCACGTTTCAGGAACGTCTGGCCCGGATCGAAGCACGCCAGGAAACGGTCCCCCAGCATACGCCCGCCCGTTTTTGTGGCGCCGGAAAGCCCGCCCGCCGCAAAGCGGTCAGCCGGGGCAGCCGGGTGCGAAGCAATCTGACCTCGATGGCGACCGGCGGTGTGCTGGGGGTGTTGATGGGCGTCCTGATGCAGGGGGCCGTTCAGCCCGGTTCGCCATGGGGGCCGGGCGCTGAGTACAGTGCCTTGCTGGGAATGACCGGAATGGGCGGTTTGCTCGGCGCACTGCCGCTGGTGCTGATCTCGGTTTATCTGCGCCGGTCGCGACCGGGGTTCTTTTTCTTCTCGGTGGCCTATGCGGCGGCGGCGATTCTCACGGCGCTGATCTGAGGGATCGCGCCAAGAGGGTCTACTGCGCTGCGATCTTGATCACCGGCTCCATCTCGGCAAGTTTTTCATCGCTCAGGTGGCATTTCACCTGATGGTTGCCGGTCAGGATGCGCATCGGCGGCACGTCCTTTTCGCACAGACCGCCGGGCACTTCGGATTTCCAGCGGCATCGGGTCTGGAACGGGCAGCCGGGGGGCGGGTTCATGGCCGACGGGATGTCGCCTTCAAGCACGATATGCTTTTTCTGCACCTTGGTGTCGGCGATGGGAACCGCCGACAACAGCGCCTCGGTATAGGGGTGATAGGGCGGGCTGAACACCTGGTCGGTGGTGCCCAGTTCGACCACATGGCCCAGGTACATCACCATCACCCGGTCTGACAGATAGCGCACGATGGACAGGTCGTGGCTGATGAATAGAAGGGTGGTCTTTTCCTCGCGCTGGATCTCCATCAGCAGATCGGTCACGGCGGCCTGCACCGACACATCCAGCGCCGACACCGGTTCGTCCGCGACCACGATCCGTGCGCCACCGGCAAAGGCGCGGGCAATGCCGACCCGCTGCTTTTGCCCGCCTGACAGCTGCCGGGGCATCCGTTCGGCAAAGGCGCGGGGCAGTTTGACCAGATCGAGCAGTTCCAGCATGCGCTTTTTGCGCGCGGCTTCGTTGTCGCCGATGCCGAATATCTCCAGCGCGCGGATGATCTGGCGGCCCACGGTCATCGACGGATTCAGGGTGTCGAACGGGTTCTGGAACACCATCTGAATGTCGCTGACCGTCTTGGTGTCGCGTTTTTCGATCGGGATCTGCTCGATGTTGCGCCCATCCAGCAGGATCTGGCCCTCGGTTGCGGTTTCCAGCCCCATCAGCACCTTGGCAAAGGTGGATTTTCCACAGCCGGATTCGCCGACGATGGCAAGGGTCTCGGATTCTCGAGCCTCAAAGGACAGGGTCTCGTTGGCCTTGACGACCTTGGTGCTGCCCCCACCGAAAATGGCGTTGGCCGCGACCTCGTAATATTTCTTGAGGTTGTCCATTTTCAGGACCACATTACCGATTTCGCCCTTTTGCTTGACCTCGGCCAATTGCATCGGCGCGTTCCAGTCGATTTCCCGGAATTTCAGACAGCGGGTGTGGTGGCGGTCGTTGCCGGGCACCGGCTCCATCAGGATATTGCCCTTGTCGCACCTGCCTTCCTCGAAATAGTCGCAGCGCGGGCCGAAATTGCAGCCGGGCGGGCGTTCATGCGGCAGCGGGAAATTGCCGGGAATGGCCACCAGCGGGCGGCTGTTCTTGTCGGCACCGGGCAGCGGGATCGATCGGAACAGCGCCTGTGTATAGGGGTGCTGCATCTCGTCGAACACATCCTCAATACTGCCGCGTTCCACCGCCTCGCCGGAATACATCACACAGATCCGGTCGCAGGTCTCCAGCACCAGACCCAGGTTGTGACTGATGAACAGCATCGAGGTGCCGTACTTGCGCCCCAGATCCTTGACCAGCTCGACAATTGCCGCCTCGACGGTCACATCCAGCGCGGTGGTGGGTTCATCGAGAATCAGCAGCGCCGGTTCGCTCATCAGCGCCATGGCGATGACGATGCGCTGCTGCTGTCCGCCGCTGAGCTGGTGCGGAAAGCTGTTGAGGATGCGTTTGGGGTCGGGCAGCTTGACGTCGGTGACCACCTGCAGGGCGCGCTCGTACGCCTCTTTCTCCGAAGCCCCTTGGTGGATCATCGGCACTTCCATCAACTGCCTGCCGATCTTCATCGCCGGATTCAGCGAGGCCATTGGTTCCTGATAAATCATGGCGATTTCGCTGCCGCGGATGTTGCGCAACTCTTCGTCGTTCATTTCGGACAGATCGCGGCCCTTGAATTTGATCGACCCGCCGACGATACGGCCGTTCTTGCCCAGATCCTGCATCACCCCCAGCGCCACCGTGGATTTGCCGCAGCCGGATTCCCCCACCAGACCGACGGCTTCGCCGGGCTGTACGGTGACCGAGAAGTCCATCACCGCCGGGATTTCGCGCAAGCGGGTGAAAAAGGAGATCGACAGCTTGTCGATTTCCAGGATCGGGCCGTCGTATTGCGGTTTTGGCATGTCATCTCTCCCTGTGCAGAGCCGGGATGGTTTTTCCTCTTGCTCCAAATACTCCGGGGGTCCGGGGGCTGGCCCCCGGTCCCTTCGGCACAACTCAGTCCTTCAGGCTTTCCTCGCGCAGACCGTCCGCCAGCAGGTTCAGCCCCAGCACCATTGACAGCAGGGCAAAGGCCGGGGGCAGGGCGGGGTGAAGGTAAATCGACAACAG
The DNA here is from genome assembly GCF_000473225.1 of Sedimentitalea nanhaiensis DSM 24252. Taxonomy (GTDB): domain Bacteria; phylum Pseudomonadota; class Alphaproteobacteria; order Rhodobacterales; family Rhodobacteraceae; genus Sedimentitalea; species Sedimentitalea nanhaiensis. The sequence continues at coordinate 1,109,040 of NZ_KI421509.1, read as the reverse complement.
CTTGCGACCTTCGTTGATCGTGCTGCCCCAGTCCGGGCTCTCCGGCGGCAGACCGAGGCCAAAGAACCCCAATGTCCCCAGCAGGATGGTGGTATAGCCGATGCGCAGGCAGAAATCGACGATCAGTGGGCCGCGCGCGTTGGGCAGGATTTCCCACAGCATGATGTACCACGGTCCTTCGCCGCGGGTCTGGGCGGCGGCGACATAGTCGCGTGTCTTGATGTCCATCGCCAGCCCGCGCACGATGCGAAACACGGTTGGCGAGTTGACGAAGACCACCGAGACGAACACTACCAGAATGCCGCCGGGGATGTCGAAGATGTCCAGCACGCCAGGCAGGATCGAAACCGCCGAGCCGACCTCGGAAATCAGCGACAGGTAGAGCCACAGCATCACCCCCAGCACCCCGATCAGCAGCGGCGTGCGGAAACCGGGCTGGGTGTAATAGCGCGAGTTCAGCAGCACAGCGGTAAAGACGATGGGAAAGATGAACAGGAAGGTCGCCATGTAGCTCGGCACACCGGTCGCCACGATTTCCGGTGTCACCAGAAGGTAGAACAGCAGGATCACCGGGAAGGCCAGGATCAGGTTGGCGAGAAAGGACAGCAGCGTGTCCAGACGTCCACCGTAATAGCCCGCCGGCAGGCCGATCGTGATGCCGACCATAAAGGCGAACAACGTCGCCAGCGGCGCGATCTGCACCACGACCCACGCGCCGCTGACCATGCGGCTGAACACGTCGCGCGCCAGGTTATCGCCGCCCAGCAGATACCAGCCGTATTGCCCGTCTTCGGGGTTGGGCAGCGGCGTGCCGGGCACCTTGTTTTTCATCCCCGAGATCTGCGCCAGCGGATCATGGGTGACAATCAGGTCCATGGCACCGAAAATGCCTGTGAAGACCCAGAACATCACCAGCGCAAAGCCTATCATGCCGATCGGGCTGTCAAACAGCTTGCCGTACAGACCCAACCGCCGCTTGAAGGCCATCGAGACCGCGAACAGGATGATCAGCGCCAGCCAGACTGAGGTGAACTGATAAAAAACGCGGGTGATGATGTCGAATGTCCCGAGAGGTTCCATGTTCTCGTCCCTCCCTTATGAAATGCGGATGCGCGGGTTCAGATAGACATAGCCGATATCCGATATCAGCTGCGTCACCAGAACCACGATCACCGAGACCACCGACACCGCCAGCAGCAATTCGATGTCATTGTTACTGGCGGCTTGCACCAGCACCCAGCCAAAGCCCTTGTAGTTGAACAGGGTCTCGACGATCACCACGCCGTTCAGCAGCCAGGGGAACTGCAGCATGATGACGGTGAACGGCGCGATCAGCGCGTTGCGCAGCGCGTGTTTCATCACGATGTTGCTGAACTTGACGCCTTTCAGCCGCGCGGTGCGGATATATTGCGCCGTCATCACCTCGGTCATGCTGGCGCGGGTCATGCGGGCGATATAGCCCATGCCATAAAGCGCGATGGTCAGGACCGGCAGAAAGAAATTCTCGAAATTGGCGCTTTCCATGGCGCTGGTCGCGGTGCCCTTGAACCATTTCAGCCCGACCGCAGACGAGGCGAAAACCGCGATGAACACCACGCCCGAGACATATTCCGGAGTTGCGGTGGTGATGATGGAAAAGGTCGACAGGGCGCGGTCGGTCACCGATCCTTCGCGCATGCCCGCCAGCACTCCGACCAGCAGCGCCGAGGGCACCATCAGCACCAGCACCCAGAACATCAGCTTGCCGGTCAGGCCCAGACGGGTCGAGATGATGCCCGAGACCTCGTCCTTGAACACCGTGGAATAGCCCCAGTCGCCTTGCAGGATGCCGCAGAAGCGTTTGGCCTGCTCGGCCTCGTCGGCGGTGACCGCGCCCTTGATGCAGCGCCCGGTGACGCCGTCGTCGCCTTGCAGCGTCCAGCCCGGCAAAACCCCCAGCCACTGGCCGTATTTGACCGGCAGGGGTTGCATATACCCTTCCTTGCTCAGCCAGCTGATCACGGCCTCGTCCGACATGCGGAAATTGCCCTGGGTCTTGGCCAGTTTTTCAAGGTTCGGAAAAAGGTTGGTCAGAAAAAATACGATGAAGGTGAGGCACAAGGCCGTCAAGATCATCACGCCGGATCTGCGAAGAATGAACAGTCCCATTGAGTCCCCTGTTGTCAGCTGGCACCAAGCCGGATTTTCCGGTTCTTTTCTGGCTGGCGTCACAAGCGCCGGTCTGTCGCCGCCCGCAGGTCACGAGCGGCGACAGGTCATGTCGTCAGGAGAGCACACCCCATTTGTAATGATGATGCTCGAACGCGATATGCTGATCGGCATTTTCCACGCCTTCGCGCATATGGCGGTAGAGCGAACGCCAATAGGGCTGAATGGTGACGCCCTCTTCCTGGATCAGCGCTTCCATCTTTGCCATCACTTCGCGACGTTTGTCGGCGTCGGCCAGCTTCAACGCATCCGCCAAGAGGGCGTCGAACTCGGGGTTTTCCCAGCCGAATTCGTTCCACGCCTCGCCCGATTTATAGGCCAGAGCATGGATCTGGACACCCAGCGGGCGGTGGTTCCAGTTGGTCGAACTGAAGGGGTACTTGGTCCAGTCGTTCCAGAAGGTCGAACCCGGCAGCACCGTGCGCTTGACCTTGAACCCGGCATCGCGCAGCTGGGCCGCCACGGCATCGGTGGTGTTTTTGCGCCAATCGTCGTCGATCGACATCAACTCGTGCTCGAAGTCCATCATCCCGGCCTCTTCCATCAGGGCCTTGGCGGCGGCGGGATCGACCACTTGCGGTGGCAGTTCGGCATATTCGGGGTGAATGTACCCGACGTGATGGTTTTCGGCCGGTTTGCCGCGATCCCCATAGCCCAGTTCCAGACAGACGGCATTATCCACCGCCATCTGCAGCGCCTTGCGCACCCGCTTGTCGGCATAGGGTTTCATCCCGTCGACTTCGGCCAACTGGTTGGGGCGGACCACCACCGAGGCCATGGTAACGACCTCGGATTTCACATAGCCCAGATCGTCCAGCACATCGATGAACTCGCCGACCGTTTCGTGCAGCATGTCCACTTCGTCGGATTCCAGTGCGGCCATCCAGGCCGAGGGATCGGTGCCGAAATCTATGTATTCGATGCGATCGACCTTGGGTTCGCCATAGACCTCGTTGCCCCACCAGGCGTGATCGGGGTTGCGCACAAGTATACACTTGACCCCGACTTCCAGTGTTTCCAGCAGATAGGGGCCGGTGCCGACATTCTGGGTGAAGTCGTCGGTCTGATAGCTGCTGTGAACGATAGCGGCCGGGTAATCCGTCATGCCGGCAATCAGCGAGATATCCGAGGTCGGCAGATTTAACCGAACGGTAAGATCATCAACCACTTCGATGGACCCATCCAGAGCCTGGCCGGTGGCGTCATCGACAATTGTGGAAAACCGCCCGACCATCGAATTGCCTTCCATCGACTTGTCGCACCAGCCCGCGATGTTGCGGGCGACGTCTTCGGCGGTGAAGGGATCGCCGTTGTTCCAGGTGATGCCGGGGCGAATGTTAAGTGTATACTGCGTGGCGTCGTCGTTGATCTCCCAGCTGTCCAGCAACATGCCGCGGATCGAGCCGTCATTGTTGTATTCCACCAGATATTCCAGCGTGCCGCGTGACTGGTTGCCCATTTCGGACCAGTCGTAAGTGCGCGGGTCCTTTAGCGGACGAACGCCCATCTGAACCCGAAGCGTTCCACCCGATGCGGCCTGAGCCGACGCCGGGGTTGGCATTGCAAGACCGATCATGCCATAGGCGGCGGCGGACGAGACACCCAACGCCGTGGCGCGGGTCAGAAATTCGCGTCGGCTAAGCTTGCCGTCGTGAAACTCCTGGGCGTGCATTTTTGCCGCCCAATGGACGGGTTTGCGGTCGATGGTTGGATGAGTCATGCGTTTCTCCCTGTTCTGCGACTCTTGTTCCGGGTGTTCAACGGTCGGATTGGCACACCCACAATAGGTGGCGCCGTTGCCATTGTTCCCGGATTTTTGGTTTCATGTCGGCATTCCGCACGCTTTCCAGCCTGAGGTCAATGAGCGCTTTCGCCATTTTTAAGGATAAAAGCGACATTGACGCAGTAAAAAAACGACACGGACAACATTTGCTTCACTGCATTGTTACAGGGCGGCAAGGGCCGGGTTGCGCAGAATCGGCGTAGGCGACGGCAATACACCGACCTGCAGGCCGGGGGGTGACATCATGCGATGGGCGCGATGCGGGTCCAATCGGCCATGCGGGCGCGAAACCAGGTGCGCTGGCGCTTGGCATATTGCCGCGTGGCAATGGTGGCGCGTTCGCGCGCGGCCTCCAGGCTGATTTCACCGCGCAGATGCGCCGCAAGTTCGGGCACGCCAATGGCGCGGAAGGCGGGCAGGGCGGGATCGAATCGCTCCAGCATGGTCTGCACTTCGTTCAGTGCGCCGTGCCGGAGCATCTGATCGAACCGGCGGTTGATCCGGTCCAGCAGCCAGTCGCGCGGCGCGTCCAGCACCAGCGTGCAGGCCTCGGCGGTATTCAGAATCGGGGGGCGGGTGTCGGCCTGCCAATCGGAAATAGAGCGACCGGTCGCGGTCTGAACCTCGTATGCGCGCTGCACACGGGCGCGGTTCTGGCGGTCCAACCGGTCCAGGGTGTGGCGGTCCACCCCTGCAAGAAGCGCCTTCAGCGGCATCGAATCAGCCCGTTTGCGGATTTCGTCCGGGATCGGCGGGATGTCGGCCATGCCTTGGGTCAGGACCGAAAAATACAACCCGGTTCCCCCCACGATGATCGGGCGCACCGGACCCTTCAGCAGCGGTGTCGCGTCGCGCAGCCAATGTCCGGTGGAATAGGCGACGGACCACGGTACATGGCCATACAGCGCATGGGGCGCGCGGGCCGTTTCCGCCGGGTCGGGGCGGGCGGTGATCACCTGCCAGCAGGAATAGACCTGACTGGCGTCCGCATTGACGATAACGCCACCGCTTCGCTCGGCAATTGCCAGTGCCAATGCCGATTTTCCCGACGCAGTGGGGCCGGCGATCAGGACCGGTCGGTCGGTGGAAATGTCGGGCAGGCGCGTCACTTTGGCGCCGCCCGGATAAGCCATTGCATGAAAATTGATCCGCTCCTTGCCGTCGATCTCGGGAAGCGCATTGAACCCGGACGAGATTTCCGCCACTTTGCGCGAAATTAACCCCGTGCCGCAGCGGAGCGCAACATGACCTCTTCCTCCCAATCCGAAACCTCCTCCGCCGAGACGACCTATCGGCGCGTGATGCTCAAGATATCCGGCGAAGCGCTGATGGGGGATCAGGGATTTGGCCTGCACCCCCCGACCGTGCAACGCATCGCCCACGAGGTGAAGACGGTGCATGACATGGGGGTCGAGATCTGCATGGTGATCGGCGGCGGCAACATCTTTCGCGGCCTTCAGGGGTCGGCGCAGGGGATGGAGCGCACGACGGCGGATTACATGGGGATGCTGGCGACGGTGATGAACGCGCTGGCGATGCAATCGGCGCTGGAAGCGTTGGACATCCATACCCGCGTGATCAGCGCCATCACCATGAACGAGGTCGCCGAGCCCTACATTCGCCGCCGCGCGGTGCGCCACCTGGAAAAGAAGCGCGTCTGCATCTTTGCCGCCGGGACGGGCAACCCCTATTTCACCACCGATACGGCGGCGACCCTGCGCGCCAACGAGATGAAATGCGAAGCGATCTTCAAGGGCACCAAGGTGGACGGGGTCTATGACATGGATCCGGCCAAGCATGCAGAGGCCCGGCGCTATGACGTGGTGTCGTATGATGACGTGCTGGCCAAGCGGCTGGGGGTGATGGATGCCAGTGCCATCGCGCTGGCGCGGGACAACAATTTGCCGATCATCGTCTTTTCGCTGGACGAACCCGGCGGGTTTCGCGGCATCCTTGCGGGCAAGGGCACCTATACAAAGGTCCAGGGCTAGGGCTATAGAGCGCACAACAAGCAGAATAGATGCGGGAGAACGGAATGTCGGACGAATTCATTCTGGACACGGACGATCTGGAACGGCGGATGGATGGCGCAATGGCCAACCTGCGCGTGGAGTTTGCATCGTTGCGGACCGGGCGGGGCAGCGCGTCGATGCTGGAGCCGGTGATGGTCGATGCCTACGGTGCGATGACGCCGATCAACCAGGTTGGCACCGTGAACGTGCCCGAGCCGCGCATGGTCACGGTCAACGTTTGGGACAAGGGATTGGTGAGCAAGGTCGAAAAGGCAATCCGCGAAAGCGGACTGGGGATCAATCCGCAGCTCAATGGCACCATTATCATGCTGCCGATCCCGGAACTGAACGAGGAACGCCGCCGCGAGCTGACCAAGGTTGCCGGGCAATACGCCGAACATGCCCGCGTGTCGATTCGCAACGTGCGCCGCGACGGCATGGATCAGATCAAGAAGGCCAAGAACGACGGTGCGATGTCCGAGGACGACCAGAAATTCTGGGAGACCGAGGTGCAGGAGATGACCGACAAGCACATCGCCGGTGTGGATGCGGCGCTGGAAACGAAACAAGCCGAAATCATGCAGGTGTAACCCCAACGCATGGCGAATGATCCGCATATTGCGCCTCCGGTTGGTGGTCCGGCCCACGTGGCGATCATCATGGATGGCAACGGGCGCTGGGCGCAGGCCCGCGGACGCCCGCGGCTGTTTGGCCATCACGCCGGTGCCCGCCGGGTGCGCGAGGTCGTCGAGGCCTGCCCCGACCTGGGCATCAAATATCTGACGATATTCGCTTTTTCGACCGAGAACTGGAAGCGCACCCAAGTCGAGGTGGCCGGGCTGATGAGCCTGTTCCGTCGCTATATCGCCAAGGAAACCCGTGCGCTCGATGCGCGCGGGGTCCGGGTGCGGTTCATCGGCGACCGGGTCCGGCTGGATGCAAAGCTGATCGCGCTGATGGATCAGCTTGAGACCCAGACCCGGCATAATGACAGCGTGCACCTGACCATTGCATTGAATTATGGCGGCCGCGATGAGGTCGCGCGCGCCACCAAGCGGTTGGCGCAGGATGTTGCGGATGGCAAATTGCTGCCCGAGAATGTCGACGAGGAAACCCTGCCGCGCTATCTGGACACCTATGTGTTGCCTGATCCCGATCTGGTGATCCGCACCAGTGGCGAAGCCCGGATCAGCAATTTCCTGCTGTGGCAGTCGGCCTATGCCGAGTATGAATTTATCGATACCCTGTGGCCGGATTTTTCGGCCGAGGAATTGCGGCGCCTGTGCACCAGCTATGGCGCGCGGGATCGCCGGTTCGGCGCGGTTCCAGCATGAGCGATCCGAACCGCTGGTCCGACCTGACGGTCCGCGTGGGATCGGCGGTGGTGATGGTCGTGATCGGGATGGCGGCGGTGATCGCCGGGGCGGATGTATTCCATATTTTTATCGCGTTGATCTGCGGTGCCATGGTTTGGGAGCTGGTGCGCATGGTGTCAGGGCCGGGCGGGGCATTGGCTCTTGGTCTGCCGGGGGCGTGTGCGCTGGCCTGTCTGGTTGCGATCTACCTGCCGAGCCAGATTGCCGGGCCGTTGCTTTTGGCCCCCGCTGTCGCGGCCTTTCTGCTTGGGCCGCGGCACAGGATGGTCCTGGCAGCGTTCACCGCCTTTGTCGCCCTGGCGGGCTATGAGATGATGTTGGTCCGGGATCAGAACGGATTGGTCTGGATTTTCTGGCTGATCCTGATTGTGATCACCTCGGATGTGGCGGGCTATTTTGCCGGACGTATTTTGGGCGGGCCGAAATTCTGGCCGCGTGTCAGCCCCAAGAAGACTTGGTCAGGCACCATTGCCGGCTGGATCGGGGCGGCGGCATTGGGGCTGGTGTTTGCGCTGGCGACCGATGCCGGGTTGAGTCTGGTGCCCTATTCCGTGCTGGTCGCCTTGGCGGCCCAGATGGGGGACATCGCGGAAAGCGCTGTAAAACGCATGGTCGGCGTCAAGGACTCCAGCGCGCTGATCCCCGGCCACGGTGGGTTCCTGGACCGGTTCGACGGGATGCTGGGCGCGTCCTTCTTCGTGCTGCTGACCGGGGCGTCGATCGGTCTTCCGCCCGGAGCGGGCTGATGCGCCGGATCTCGATCCTGGGATCGACAGGTTCGATCGGGCAGAATACCGTGGATCTGATCGCCCGCGACTTGGATGAATTTGATGTCGTCGCCCTGACCGGAGGGCGCAATATCGCGCAATTGGCCCACGACGCCCGCCACCTGCGCGCCCACGTGGCGGTGACGGCCTATCCCGAGTGTCTGGACGATCTGCGCGATGCCCTGGCGGGCAGTGACGTGGCGGCGGCGGCGGGACCAGAGGCGCTGGTTGAGGCCGCCGCGCGACCTGTCGACTGGGTGATGTCTGCCATCGTCGGGGCGGCGGGACTGGCGCCTGGGATCGCGGCGCTGAAACAGGGCGCGACCCTGGCGCTGGCCAACAAGGAATCGCTGGTCTGTGCGGGAACGCTGGTTCTGGACACGGCCCGCGCCTCGGGTGGGCGCCTGCTGCCGGTAGACAGCGAACATTCGGCGGTGTTTCAGGCCCTGATCGGCGAAGACATCGACGCGGTCGAGCGGGTGATCATCACTGCCAGCGGCGGAGCGTTCCGGGACTGGCCGCTGGAGGCGCTGAAATCCGCCACCCCGGCCGAAGCGTCGAACCACCCGAACTGGGATATGGGGCAGCGGATCACGATCGACAGCGCGTCCATGTTCAACAAGGCGCTGGAACTTATTGAAACAAAGGAATATTTTGACGTTCACCCGGATCAAATCGAGGTCATCGTTCACCCCGAATCCCTGATCCATGCCATGGTCGGGTTTCGCGACGGGGCGCTTATGGCGCATGTGGGTCCGCCGGATATGCGTCACGCCATCGGCTTTGCGCTGAACTGGCCGCAGCGGCGCGATCTTCCGGTGGCCCGGTTGGATCTGGCGCAAGTCGGCCAGTTGAATTTTCGCGCCCCCGACGCGGCCAGATATCCCGCCTTGCGACTGGCCCGCGCGGTGATGCACCGTGGCGGATTGGCCGGGGCGGTGTTCAATGGGGCAAAGGAACGCGCACTGGACGCGTTCATCGCCGGAACCATCGGTTTTCTGGATATGGCCGCGGTTGTAGAAGAGGTGTTAACCCGGTTTGAGGCAGAACCGGGACTGATGGATGCCGAGATGACCCTTGAAACCGTCACCAAAACCGACCATCTGGCCAGAACATGGGCCGACACCGTGATGGCGCAGCAAGCAGGACAATAACTTGGACTTGATTTCCCTGATTCCGCAATTCGGCGGCCTGATCTATACGCTTCTGGCTTTTGTGGTCGCCTTGTCGGTGATCGTCGCGGTACATGAGTACGGCCACTATATCGTGGGCCGATGGTCGGGCATCCATGCCGAGGTGTTTTCGCTGGGTTTCGGCCCGGTGCTGTACAGTCGCGTGGACAAGCGCGGGACCCGCTGGCAGGTGGCGGCCCTGCCGTTCGGTGGCTATGTCAAATTCCTGGGCGATGCCAATGCCGCCTCGGGCAAGGACGAAGAAACGATGGCGCAGGCGGCGGTCGATCCGGCGCAGCTGCGGCGCACCATGCATGGCGCGCCGCTTTGGGCGCGTGCCGCGACGGTCGCTGCCGGGCCGATGTTCAATTTTGTCATGTCGATCCTGGTCTTCGCGGCCATCTTCATGTCGCGTGGCGTGGCGATGGACCCGCTGACCGTGGGCGCGGTGGTAGAGCTGCCGGGCGAGGTGCAGCAGTTGCAGCCGGGCGATCGTGTGGTCGGCATCGGCGGCGTGCAAACGCCGGAGTTTGACGATCAGGCGGCCTGGAACGCCTTTACCGACGGGCTGCCGCGTCAGCCGGTCCTGGACTATACCGTGCGCCGCGACGGTCAGGAACGGGTAGTGCAGGGGCCCTATCTGTTCCCGCCCTACGTGTCTCAGGTGTCGCCGCGCAGCGCCGCGATGGACATCGAGCTGCAGGCCGGTGACGTGATCATCGCCGTGGACGGATCGCCGATCTTTGCGTTTGACCAGCTCAAGGAAGCGGTCGAAGGCTCCGATGGGCGGGTCTTGCTGCTGGATGTTTGGCGCGATGGCCAGACCCTGGAATTTGCTCTTGCACCGCGGCGTACCGACGAGCCGCGACCCGATGGCGGTTTTGTCACCCATTGGCGAATCGGAATTGCCGGTGGCATGGCCATCGAACCCGCCACCGAGGCTGCTGGGCTGACCGAGGCGATCAGCGGCGGTTTCACGCAAACGGGGCGGATCATCACCAGTTCGCTGTCAGGATTGTGGCACATGGTGACCGGTGCCATCAGTACCTGTAACATGTCCGGCCCAATCGGCATTGCCGAAACCTCAGGCGCGATGGCGGCACAGGGCGCGCAGAGCTTTATCTGGTTCATTGCGGTGCTGTCCACGGCGGTCGGGTTGCTGAACCTGTTCCCGATCCCGGCGCTGGATGGCGGGCATCTGGTATTTTACGCTTATGAAGCGGTGGTCGGAAAGCCCCCCAGCGATCTGGTGCTGCGGGTTCTGATGACGGTAGGGATTGGTTTGATCCTGTCGTTGATGGTCTTTGCCCTGGGCAACGATCTGTTCTGCTGAGCGATAGGCCTGAATGACCGGACCGTCCGACGCAAGGGCTGACCTCAAACCGACCGCATGTCATGCGCCGGGCCATAACCGGCTGCGGCAGATGCGGATATGACAAAATTTCGCCATATGTTTCCTCTATGCTGATGAAAAGATGCTTTGAGAGAGTAGAGACATGCATACGTTGCAACGATCATATCGCGGTTTCAGCCTGGTACTGGAACTCAACTCGGACCGGATTCTGTTCGTTGTGACGCTGGCCGCGGCGCTTTTGGCCGGTGCATTTCTGGCCAGTATCTGAGTCGCTTTCCGGAGCTTTGACAATCCGCACGGCCCACCTCCGATCCTGCCGCGCCGTTTGTGCTTTTGACATCATCGGCCATACCCGATAATCAAAATCCAAACACGCAGGCAATCGGGTAGAATAACATGATCTTGGGCTTTGCCGGGGGCACATCTCGCGACGAACAGCGTCATAGCACCCATATATTGTATCGGGCGCTCACGCTGCTTTTTCTTGTCTTTGCAACGGTTTCGGTGATCCAGCCGACCCGGGCGGCGGCACAGTCCTATACCTTCAATTCGGTAAAGGTCGAAGGCAACAAACGCATCGAAACCTCGACCATCGTGGCCTATACGGGAATCGCCCCGGGAAAGTCGGTCACGGCAGGTGAGTTGAACGAAGCCTATCAACGCATCATTGACAGTGGTGTTTTTGAGACAGTCGATCTTGAGCCGCGCGGTAGCACCCTGTTGATCAGCGTCGCAGAGCGGCCGACGATCAACCGCGTCAGCGTCGAGGGCAACCGGCGGATCAAGGACGAGGATCTGAGCCAGTTGATCCAGTCCAAATCACGCCTGGTGTTCAACCCGGCAACGGCCGAAGCCGATGCCGCCGTCCTTGCCGAGGCCTATTCCCAACAGGGCCGTATCGCGGCAACAGTCACTCCGCGCATTATCCGGCTGAATGAAAACCGGGTCGATCTGGTGTTCGAGATTTCCGAAGGCGACACGATCGAGGTCGAACGGATCAGCTTTGTCGGCAATCGCGCTTTTTCCGACCGTCGCCTGCGCCGGGTGCTGCAAACCAAGCAAGCCGGAATTCTGCGTACGTTCATCCGCTCGGATACACTGATCGAGGATCGTGTCGAGTTCGACAAGCAGATCCTGCGTGATTTCTACCTGTCGCGCGGTTATGTCGATTTCCGCATCCTGGGTACGAATGTCGAACTGACCAACCAGCGCGACGCCTTTTATCTGGTGATGAAAATCGAAGAGGGACGGCAGTTCCGCTTTGGCAAGATCTCGACCGTCAGTGAAATGGCCCAGGCCGATCCGGTCCTGTTTCAGAATGTGCTTAAGGTCCGTCCGGGGGTGGTCTATTCGCCCAGTCTGATCGAGAACTCGATCGCCCGCATGGAGCGGCTGGGCGTCAAGGAAGGCATCGACTTTTTGCGCGTCGAGCCGCGCATCACTCGCAACGACCGCGAGCAGACGCTGGATGTCGAATTCGCGCTGGTAAAGGGGCCGCGCATCTTTGTCGAACGGATCGATGTCGAAGGCAACACCACGACTCTGGACCGGATCGTGCGTCAACAGTTCCGCATCGTCGAGGGCGACCCGTTCAACCCGCGTGAGATCCGTGCCAGTGCCGAGCGCATCCGCGCGCTGGGGTTCTTTTCCACCGCCGAGGTCGAGACCCGCGAAGGCAGCTCGCCAGACCAGGTGATCGTGGACGTGGACGTGGCCGAACAGCCCACCGGCTCGCTGAATTTGGGCGGCGCCTATTCTGTGACCGACGGCTTTGGCATCGCCATCGGCCTGACTGAAAACAACTTTCTGGGTCGCGGACAGCGCGTGTCGTTCAATATCTCGACGGCGCAGGAATACGACGAGTACACATTGGGCTTTACCGAACCCTATCTTCTGGGTCGAGATCTGCGGTTCGATTTGAACCTGGGCGTATCGGGGCGGTCGTCCAGCTTTGCGACATATGATATCGACAGGTCGTTCTTTAGCCCATCGCTGACCTTTCCGATCAGCGAAAACGGATCGTTCCGGGTCCGGTATGGGTATGACGACAGCGAGATGCTGGCGCGTGGCGAGCCTGCATCCGATTACAGCGGCGCGGTGATCACCAATGAAATCGATCAGGGCGCGCGCACCAGCAGTTTGATCGGTCTGACCTATACCTTTGACAGCCGGGTGACGGGGCTGAACCCGAATGCCGGTGTGTTGTTCCAGGTCGGTGCCGATTTTGCCGGGTTGGGCGGAGACAACAAATACGTCAAATCGAGCGCCAAGGTTATTGCCCAGAAACGGATCCTGAACGAGGAAGTGGTGTTGCGGGCGTCCTTGGAAGCGGGCGCTTTGAGCTGGCGCAATACGACCCCCAGCCGGTCGGTCGACCGCTATATACTGACCCCGGAAATTCTGCGCGGGTTCGAACCTGCGGGTGTCGGGCCGCGGGATCAGTCCAACGGGTTCGACGACGCAATCGGCGGCAACTATTATGCGGTGGCGCGCCTTGAAGCCGATTTCCCGCTGGGTCTGCCGGAAGAGATCGGTCTGCGAGGCGGCGTGTTCTATGATGTCGGCAATCTCTGGGGCCTGAACAAGGTCGATACGACCGGCGCGATGTGCGAGGGACAGGTCGGCCCCTGTGGTGCCGATGGATCCTGGCGGCATGTCATCGGGTTCTCGGTGCTCTGGACCACGGGGTTCGGACCCCTTCGGTTCAATTTCTCCAAGGCTCTGAAAAAGGAAACCTTTGACAAAGAGCAGACCTTTGACCTGACGATTCAGGCTAGGTTCTGATCAGAGGTGGTTTTCCGGGTTGCAGGCCTGAGCCCGGTTGTTGCGGCGCTGTGCTGGGCCGCGATGGTGTGCATGATGCCCGTGGTGGGGGCTGCCCAGGAATTGGGCATCCCAAGCAGCGCTATTCTGACCATTTCGTCCGAACGTATGTATGCCGATTCAGCTTTTGGCAAACGCGTCGCACGTGAAATCGAGGCGCAAAGTGACGTGCTGGCCAGCGAAAACAGGCGGATCGAAGAAAGGCTGACCGTCGAGGAGCAGGATCTGACCCGGCGGCGACCGGCTATGGAACCCGAAGCGTTTCGTACTCTGGCCGATGCGTTTGACACCAAGGTGCAGGACATCCGGCGCACACAGGATGCCAAGGCGCGCGCGCTGGTGCAGCGCAGCGAAGAAGAACGGGTACGGTTTTTGCAGGCTGCTCGCCCGATCCTGACCGAGCTGATGCGCGAATCCGGGGCTGGTGTGGTGCTGGAACGCTCAAGCGTGTTCCTGAGCGCCAGTGCCATCGATATGACCGATATCGCGATCAGCCGTCTGGATGCGACCTTGGGCGACGGGACGGTGCCCTCAGCGGACTAGCACCGCTTGCTCAACCCGATCCCGATTGCTACTCAGAAGAGGCTGCAGGCCTGCCCAGGCCGGCCCCCAAGACAGGAAAAAGCCAATGACCGATACGCTTAAAAGCGCCGACATTCACATGATCCAGCGCATTCTGCCGCATCGCTATCCCTTCCTGCTGGTGGACAAGGTGCTTGATATCGACGGCTTTAGCTCGGCACGCGGGATCAAGAACGTGACCATGAACGAGCCGCATTTCCAGGGTCATTTTCCGGGCACGCCGATCATGCCGGGTGTGACCATTATCGAGGCGATGGCGCAGACCTCCGGGGTCATGCTGGGGGTGGGGATGGACATGGTCGATACCGAGCTGCTGATTTATTTCATGGCGATCGACAAGTGCAAGTTCCGCCGCAAGGTGATTCCGGGAGACGTGATGGAGATGCACGTGACCACCCTGCGCGGCAAACCCGGCGGCAAGGTTTTCAAATTCAACGGCCGGGCCATGGTTGGAGATGAAATAGCGGCCGAAGCCGAGTTTTCGGCGCTGATCGACATTCAGAAAGACTGAGCCATGTCCAGGATTCATCCCAGCGCAGTGATCGATGCTGCGGCTCAGATTGGCGTGGACGTTGCCATCGGGCCGTTCTGTGTGGTCGGACCCGATGTCGTTCTGGCTGACCGGGTCGAATTGAAAAGCCATGTGGTTGTGAGCGGCAACACAACCATCGGTGCGGACACGGTGATCTTTCCGTTCTCGGTGATCGGTGAGATACCGCAGGATCTGAAATTCGAGGGCGAAGACAGCCGGTTGGAAATCGGTGCCCGCAATCGGATCCGCGAAAGCGTGACGATGAATGCCGGGACCAAGGGGGGCGGCGGCGTGACGCGTGTCGGCGACGACGGGCTGTTCATGGCCGGGTGCCATATCGCCCACGATGCGCAAATTGGCGACCGGGTGATCGTGGTGAATTCGGCTGCTGTGGCGGGGCATTGCGTGCTGGAAGACGATGTGATCATCGGCGGCCTGTCGGGAATTCATCAATGGGTGCGTATCGGCCGCGGAGCCATCGTTGGCGCGGTGACCATGGTGACCAATGACGTGATCCCCTATGGGCTGGTGCAGGCGCCACGCGGTGAATTGCACGGGTTGAACCTGGTTGGCCTCAAGCGTCAGGGCGTGCCGCGCAGCGACATCACCGCGCTGCGGGCGGCATTCCAGATGCTGGCACAGGGCGAGGGCACATTCCAGGATCGGGTGCAGCGTCTGGGTGACGAAACGGCAAGCGATTACGTGCGTGAACTGGTGGACTTTGTCCTTGGCGATACCGATCGTTCGTTCCTGGTGCCGGGGCGCTAGAGGATGTTGGCTTTGATCGCTGGGGCAGGCGGATTGCCCGCCGAGTTGGCGCGCCAATTGGATGCACCGCCTCTGGTTTGCGCACTTGACGGGTTCGAACCGGATGGTATCGCGGTCGACCGGAGTTTTCGTCTGGAACATCTGGGCACGCTTCTGTCCGAATTGAAGGCGCGCGGGGTTACCGACATCTGCCTGGCCGGAGCCATTCGTCGTCCGGATATCGACCCGGCCCGGATCGACGCGGCCACCTTGCCGCTGGTCCCGATTCTGCAACAGGCCATCCTGAGCGGCGATGACGGGGCGCTGCGGGGCGTGATCGCGATCTTTGAAACCGCGGGGTTTGCCGTGCGCTCGGCGCATCAGGTCGCGCCCGGGCTGCTGGCGGTCTCCGGCTGTGAAACGCGGCGACAGCCCGCCGATGCGGTTGCCGCGGATGCCGCGCGGGCCGAAGCCATTGTCGGCGCATTATCGACGGTGGATGTCGGCCAGTGCTGTGTTGTGCACAAAGGGCAGGCGCTGGCAATCGAAGGCGTGTATGGCACCGACTGGATGTTGGCCTCGCTTGCGGATCGCCCTGATGGGCGGGGTGGCCTCCTGTTCAAGGCCCCCAAAATCTCTCAGGATCTGCGGGTCGATCTGCCGACCATCGGTCCCGATACCATACAGGCGGCGGCGGCGGCCGGGCTGGACGGCGTCGTGATCCAAAGTGGCGGTGTGATCGTTTTGGACCGACCCGGTGTGCTTGCTGCCTGTGATCGGGCGGGGCTATTTCTTTGGGTACGGGACCGGGACGGCTGATGCGGGTGTTTCTGATTGCGGGGGAACCGTCCGGTGACAGGCTGGGCGGTGCTCTGATGGACGGGTTGAAACAGCTGCACCCAGGTGTGGATTTCGACGGTGTCGGCGGGGCACAGATGCAGGCGCAGGGGCTGGTCAGCCGGTTCCCGATGGATGAGCTCAGCGTTATGGGCATTGCAGAGGTTCTGCCGAAATACACCCGGCTGAAACGCCGTATTGCAGAATGCGCCAGGGCGGTGATCGAAACGGAACCGGATGTGTTGATCACCATCGACAGCCCGGATTTTTGCCTGCGTGTGGCCAAGCAGGTCAAGGCGGCCTGTTCGGTGCGCACGGTGCATTACGTGGCACCGACGGTCTGGGCCTGGCGGCCCGGTCGCGCGGCCAAGATGGCCAGGATGATCGACCATGTGCTGGCCCTGTTTCCGTTTGAGCCGCCGCTGATGCAGGCCGCCGGGATGGACTGTGACTTTGTCGGTCATCCCGTGGTGGCGGAACCGGTTGCGACCGAGACCGAGATCGCCTCATTTCGGGACGCCTTTGATCTGCGGGATACGCGGTTTGCACTGGTTCTGCCGGGGTCGCGTCAGGGCGAGGTATCGCGTCTGTCACCGGTGTTCGGGCAGGCACTGGCGCGGCTTGCTCAGTCGCATCCCGATCTGCGCATCGTTGTGCCCGCCGCCGCCCCGGTGGCCGATCTGGTCCGCGCCCGGATGGCCGACTGGCCGGCCAACACGGTGGTGATAGATCCGCGCGACCATACGCCCGGGGTGGCCCAGGCCCACAAGCGTGCGGCCTTTCGCGGTGCAGAAGTGGCGCTGGCGGCGTCGGGAACCGTGTCGCTGGAACTGGCGGCGGCGCAAACCCCAATGGTGGTTGCCTATACGTTCAACTGGCTGAGCTGGCAGATCATCAGCCGCATGGCGCTGGTGGATACGGTGACTTTGGTCAACCTGGTCAGCGACACCCGCGTGGTACCGGAATGTTTGGGGCCTGAATGCCGCTCGGACCGGATCGCGGCGGCGTTGGATCGGGTTCTGCTGGACCCGTCGGCCCAGACCGATGCCATGCGTGTGACCATGCAGCGTCTGGGGCAGGGCGGCGAGGCACCGGGTTTGCGCGCGGCCCGCGCAGTTCTGGCGCGGATGTAGGTCAGTAGCCGCGCCAGATCCAGCCGCCGCCAAAGATGCGGCTGCCTTCGGTTTCATAGAACACACAGGCCTGCCCAGGCGACACGCCTTCTTCGGCGCTCAGCAACTCGATCTCGGCCGCGGTGTCCGAAATCGGGCGCAGGATCGCTTCGCGCGGGGGGCGGGTCGAGCGGACCTTGACCGAAATGTGCCATTCAGACCGACTGGTCAGCGGTGCATCGCCCAGCCAGTTGATCTCGCGCACCGGAATGGTTCGGGTCGCCAGCATTTCCTTGGGGCCGACCACGACCTGTTTCTTTTCGACTTCCAGCCGCACCACGTAAAGCGGTTCGTCCAGCCCACCGATCCCCAGGCCGCGGCGCTGCCCGATGGTATAGTGGATGATGCCCTGATGCTGGCCCAGAACCCGTCCATCCGCATGCACGATCCGGCCAGGATCGGCGGCGTCCGGACGCAGTTTTTCGATCACGGCGGCATAGTTGCCGTTGGGCACGAAACAGATGTCCTGACTGTCGGGCTTGTCCGCCACGCTTAACCCATATTGCGCCGCCAGGGCACGGGTGTCGTCCTTGGACGGCAGGTGTCCCAGCGGAAAGCGCAAAAAGTCCAGTTGTTCGGGGGTAGTGGAGAACAGGAAATAGGACTGGTCGCGGTTGGCATCTTCGGCGCTGTGCAGTTCGGGTCCGTTGACGCCCAGCTTGCGCTGGATATAGTGGCCCGTCGCCATGCAGTCGGCTTCGAGATCCTTGGCCGTTTCCAGAAGATCCTTGAATTTGACCCGCTCGTTGCAGCGGATGCACGGCACCGGGGTTGCGCCCGCCAGATAGCTGTCGGCAAATTCGTCGATTACAGCGTCCTTGAAGATGTTCTCGTAATCCAGAACATAATGCGGAAAGCCGCGTTCCTCGGCAACACGGCGGGCGTCATGAATGTCGGTGCCCGCACAGCACGCACCCTTCTTGGCCAAGGCCGCGCCGTGGTCGTAAAGCTGCAGCGTTACCCCCACCACGTCATAGCCCTGTTCCGCCAGGTGCGCGGCCACGACCGAACTGTCCACGCCACCGGACATGGCCACGACCACCCGTGTTTCGGCTGGCGTTTTGGCAAAGCCAAGTGAGTTCAGCGGTGCATCTGTGTCCAGCGCCATTGCGGCGTCTCCTGTGCGGTTTTGAAAGCCTCGCAGAATATAGGAAAATCCTACAGACTCTCAAGGCCCGGTTTCATGGCTCGTTAAACCTGCTGGGCCAAAGTCGCCAGAGCAATGCAAGGGGAAAGGCGAATGTTTCTAAAGAAGGTGGATGGGCCTAGGGCGGTGAACTTGCCTGATGGAACGGTCATGACGCGTGCGGATCTGCCCCAGGCGGCGACGCGGCGTTGGGTGGCGTCGCGCAAGGCGGCTGTGGTGCGCGGCGTGCTTTACGGGCTGATCACACAATCCGAAGCACTACAGAAATACGGTCTGAGCGAAGAGGAGTTTTCCGGTTGGGTCGCCGCTGTGGCCGATCATGGAGAAGACGCCTTGAAGGCAACAGCGCTCAAAAAGTATAGACAACTATAAGTTGAAATTGCATAATCGATGCCACGGTAACGTGCAGTTAACTTTTATTGTTTTAGGTTAATGCAATACGGGACAACGATTAAGGCGGAGAACTTGTAATGCGCGTTTTGCTGGTCGAAGATGATCCAACCACCTCAAAAAGCATTGAATTGATGCTGACCCATGCCAATCTGAACGTCTATGCCACGGACTTGGGTGAGGAAGGCATCGATCTGGCAAAGCTCTATGATTACGATCTGATCCTGCTGGACCTCAACCTGCCTGATATGAATGGGCACGAAGTGCTGCGCCAATTGCGTTTGTCGCGGGTTGAGACGCCCATTCTGATCCTGTCTGGTGCCGACGATACAGAGAACAAGATCAAGGGGTTTGGATTCGGGGCCGACGATTACCTTACCAAACCGTTCCACCGCGAGGAACTGGTGGCACGAATCCATGCTATTATCCGCCGCTCGAAAGGCCATTCGCAGTCGATCATCCATACCGGGAAGATCGCAGTGAATCTCGACGCCAAGACTGTCAGCGTCGATGAACAGCCGGTGCATCTGACCGGCAAGGAATACCAGATGCTGGAACTGCTAAGTTTGCGCAAGGGCACCACCCTGACCAAGGAAATGTTTCTGAATCATCTGTATGGCGGCATGGACGAGCCGGAACTCAAGATCATCGACGTGTTCATCTGCAAACTGCGCAAAAAGCTCAGCACGGCGACGGGCGGCGACAATTACATCGAAACGGTATGGGGCCGTGGCTATGTTTTGCGCGACCCGCAGGGCGATCAGATGGACGGCCCGCGCATGGCCGTGGGTGCCTGACACCAGCCATTTCGCATGGATTGGGTAGGGTTCGAAACACAAGCCACCACTCACAACGTCTGATATCTGGACCTGACCCCGGCTGCGCCCTATCACTGGTTTGAAAACCGGTGATAGGGCGCAGCTGTGACGGACAAGATCGACATTTCAAACATGACTCCCGAGCAGGCAGAGATCGAACTGGCCGGGTTGGCCGAGTTGTTGAAGACGGCGAACGATGCCTATTATCTGGCAGATTCGCCTCGGATGTCCGATGCCGAGTTTGATGCGCTCAAAAGACGCAATGCCGAAATCGAGGCGCGCTTCCCCGAACTGAAACGCGCGGACAGTCCAACCGAACAAATCGGCGCACAACCCGGTGAGGGATTCGCCAAGGTCACGCATGCGATGCGCATGCTGTCGCTGGGGAATGCGTTCGAAGACGCGGATGTGGCAGGGTTTGATGCCGGCATCCGCAAATACCTGGGGCTGCCTGGGGCTGCGCCGATGGCCTATACTGCAGAACCCAAAATCGATGGCTTGTCCCTGTCTTTACGCTATGACTCCGGTGTCCTGATCCAGGCCGCCACCCGCGGGGATGGGGTCGTGGGCGAAAACGTCACCGCAAATGCCAAAACCATCGCCGACATACCCACCCGCTTGAAAGGCGCACCCGATGTGCTGGAAGTGCGCGGCGAAGTGTATATGTCGCATCCGGATTTTGCCGCGTTGAACCAGCGGCAAGAGCAAAACGGCGGCAAGCGGTTCGCCAACCCGCGCAATGCAGCCGCCGGATCGCTGCGCCAGCTCGACGCGGAAATCACCCGGTCGCGGCCGCTGCGCTTCTTTGCCTATGCCTGGGGAGAGACCTCGACACCGCTGGCAGAAACGCAAATGGGTGCGATTGAACGGCTTGGCGCATTGGGCTTTGCGATAAACCCGTTGACCGTGCGTTGCGATGGCCCGGAACAGATGCTGGAGCACTATCGGCGGATCGAGGAACAGCGCGCCACGCTGGGGTATGACATCGACGGGGTGGTCTATAAGGTGGATGATCTGGCTTTGCAGGCCCGTCTGGGGTTCCGCTCGACCACACCACGCTGGGCCATCGCGCACAAATTTCCGGCCGAGCTGGCCTGGACGCGGCTGGAAGCCATCGACATTCAGGTCGGACGCACCGGTGCGCTCAGCCCGGTGGCGCGTTTGACGCCGGTGACGGTGGGTGGGGTTGTGGTGTCCAATGCCACCCTGCACAACGAGGACTATGTCGCCGGACGCGACGCCAAGGGCGGCGAGATCAGAGATGGCAAGGATATCCGTGTCGGCGACTGGGTACAGGTTTACCGCGCGGGGGATGTGATTCCCAAGGTTGCGGATGTGGACCTGTCCAGGCGCCCAGCCAATGCGCGCCCGTATGAATTCCCGACAAAATGCCCGGAATGCGGCAGCGATGCGATCCGCGAGGAGGGGGATGCTATTCGCCGCTGTACGGGTGGGGTGATCTGTCCGGCCCAGGCGGTTGAAAAACTGAAGCATTTCGTTTCGCGTGGGGCTTTCGACATCGAAGGATTGGGTGCCAAACAGGTCGAACAGTTTTATCAGGATGGCTGGATTCGCGAACCTGCCGACATTTTCACTCTGCGGGACCGCTATGGAGACGGCATGCAGCAATTGAAGAACCGTGAAGGTTGGGGCGAAAAATCGGCTGATAACCTGTTTGCGGCCATCGATGAAAAGCGGTCTATCCCGCTGGGTCGGCTGATCTTTGCCCTGGGGTTGCGCCATGTCGGTGTGGCGGCGTCGAACCTTTTGGCGCTTCATTACGGCACATGGCAGGCGTTTGAATTGGCAATGACTGCGGCGACGGAAACAGAGAGTGCGGAATACGCGGATCTTTTGTCGATCGACGGGGTCGGATCCGTTATGGCGAAGTCCCTGGTCACCGTCTTTGCGCAGGAAAACGAGCGCGCCTCGATCGACCGGCTGGTGGCGCATCTTTCGGTGCAGCAGGCGCAGCGCCCCGATACATCGGGCAGCCCGGTTGCGGGCAAGACGGTGGTTTTCACCGGCACGCTCGAAAAGATGACCCGCGCCGAAGCTAAGGCCCGGGCCGAGGCGATGGGGGCCAAGGTCGCCGGGTCGGTTAGCGCCAAGACCGACCTGCTGGTGGCGGGGCCGGGGGCCGGATCCAAGGCCAAGAAGGCGGCAGAGCTGGGTATCGAAACGCTGGACGAAGACGGCTGGCTGGCCCTGATCGGCGCAGCATGACAGGTCGTCCGGAACAGTTGTTTCCGCTGTTCGCGGAGCTTGAGACGCTGGACGGCGTGGGCCCCAAGACAGCCAAGCTGATGGCGCAGGTCGATGTCGAAACGCCGCGCGACCTGTTGTTTTCGTTGCCCTACGCGGTGATCGACCGGCGGCGGCGTGACACGATACGTGGGGTCGATTTGCCAAAGACCCTGACGGTTGAGGTGACCGTAGGCGCACACAATCCGCCGCGCACACGCGGGGGGGCCTATCGCATTCTGGTCGAAGATGCCCAGACGGATTTTCAGTTGGTGTTCTTTCATGCCCGATCCGAATATCTGAACCGGATTTTGCCGCAGGGCGCAAAACGGGTTGTTTCGGGTAAACTGGAACTGTTCGACGGTATGGCCCAGATGGTGCACCCGGACCATATGTTGCCGCCAGAACAGGCCGCCGAGATCCCGGAATTCGAGCCGGTTTATCATCTGACCCAGGGTGTAACCCAAAAAACCATGTACAAAGCGGTGCAAGCTGCACTGGCGCGATTGCCGGATCTGGCAGAGTGGATTGATCCGAAACAGCGGAACAAGGAAAGCTGGCCGACCTGGTCCGACGCCGTGCGCAGCGCCCATGCACCAACCGGGATGGACGACATCAGCCCGTCCGCCCTGGCGCGCGCGCGCTTGGCCTATGACGAATTGATGGCCCATCAACTGACCCTTGCGCTGGCCCGGCGCCGGGAACGCAAGGCGCGCGGAATTGCCAGTATCGGCACCGGAGATCTGCAACGTAAGGTATTGAAAAAACTTCCCTATACGCCAACGGGTGCACAGTCGCGCGCGATTGAGGAGATCGCTGCCGACATGGCCGCGCCCGAGCGGATGAACCGACTGTTGCAGGGCGATGTGGGGGCGGGGAAAACCCTGGTTGCTTTTCTGGCGCTGCTGGTCGCAGTCGAGGCCGACGGGCAGGGGGTGATGATGGCGCCGACTGAAATTCTGGCGCGGCAGCACCTGGACGGGTTGCGACCTCTGGCCGAAGACGCTGGCGTGGTTCTGGAAATCCTTACCGGGCGCGACAAGGGCAGCGATCGGCAGGCAAAGCTGGCAGCCCTGGCCGAGGGCCGGATCCAGATCCTGGTCGGAACCCATGCCGTATTTCAGCCTGATGTGGCGTTTCGCGACTTGCGGCTTGCCATTGTCGATGAACAGCACCGGTTCGGGGTGCGCCAGCGAATGGAGTTGGCGCACAAGGGGCAGGGCGCGGATGTGCTGGTGATGACGGCCACGCCGATCCCGCGCAGCCTGGCGCTTGCGCAATATGGCGACATGGATGTGTCGGTGCTGGACGAAAAGCCGCCGGGCCGCAAACCGATCAAGACGGCTGTGGTCAGCACCCAGCGGATGGACGAGGTTGTTGGCCATCTGCGGCGGGCGATCGACGAGGGTCGGCAATGCTATTGGGTCTGCCCGCTGGTCGAAGAATCGGAATTGGTTGATCTGACGGCGGCTGAGGACCGGTTCAAACATCTGCGCGCGATTCTAGGTGAGGGCGTCGTGGGGCTGGTGCACGGCCAGATGCTTCCGGCGGATAAGGATGCCGCGATGGCGGCGTTTCAGGCCGGGCAGACCAAGGTGCTGGTGGCGACAACGGTGATCGAGGTCGGCGTAAATGTCACCAATGCGACGATCATGGTGATTGAGCGGGCTGAAATCTTTGGCCTGGCACAGCTGCACCAGCTGCGTGGCCGGGTCGGGCGGGGCGAAGCGGACTCGACCTGTCTTCTGATGTATCAACCGCCTCTGTCCGAAGGCGGGCGGCGGCGGCTGGAAGTGCTGCGCGAAACTGAAGATGGCTTTGTGATTGCGGAAACCGACCTGTCGATGCGGGGGGCGGGGGATGTGATCGGCACTGCGCAATCCGGCCTGCCCCGGTTTCGAATCGCCGACCTGGAACGACAGGCCGCGCTGATGGCCGTGGCACAGTCGGATGCACGGGCCTTGCTGGCCGCCGATCCGGATCTGAACAGCGATCGTGGACGGGCTGCACGTGTTCTGTTGTGGCTGATGCGGCAGGATCGGGCGATCCGATTGATTTCAGTCGGTTAGGGATCTTTGTTCTATAAGGTTCGCAAATGTTCTTAAAAAGTTCTTTACATCGCGGCGGCAAAATGAGAACAAAGGGTCAACAAAGACTTAACGTTGACCGGGAGCAGACACATGTTCAGCCAGATCAAAACCACTCTTCACCGTTCTCAGGATACACTGCTGCAAGACGCGGCCGGGGCGTCGGCATTGATTGTGATGTTGCTGGTTGGGTTGCATCTGCCTGGGATCTTCTGACCCGTTTGACCGTTTCTGCCGGCGATCTCATGCCGGGCGCCTATGCATCTCGTCCCAATTCGATGCAAGGGTGACCTGTCTGTCCCTTCTCCAGAAAGCCATGCCTCTTGGTTTTTTCAGGCGCTCCGGACCCCACATGAGAGAGCTTTACTGCCGCCGCCATCCACCCGGGATGCGCGGCGGTTTTTTTAGGCGCAGTTGGCCTGTTCCGCCTTTTCCATCGCTTCGGCTGTGGCGTCCAGCGCCAGCAGGATCGAGGCATGGCGGTTCTTGTAGTCGCGCGCGGGCATCAGAACCTCAAGCCCGTCAAATGGAGCATCCGGCGCAGGCCCATCCGCCTTGAGCATGGCCGTTAGCTGATCGCGCGCGGTTTCCACCTGGTTCCGCGTGGTTCCGATGATTGCGCCGCCCACAACCGAGGCCGCGGCCTGACCAAGGGCGCAGGCCTTAACGTCCTGACCGAAATCGGTGATTCGGCCATCGTCGACCTTGACGTCGACGGACACGGTCGAGCCGCACAGGGGCGAGCGTTTCTTGACCGTAGCATCGGGGTCGTCCAGCCGGTCGAGATGCGGAATATCCGCAGCCAGCGCCAGAATGCGGGAGGAGTACAGCTTGATCAGATCGGTTTCGCCGGACATGGCTTTTCCTCTTGCGGTGTTCCCCATACATAAGGCGGCAACGCGATGATGCAAAAGGTTTTCCGCCATGTCCTTTGAACCCGATACCTTGGTCTATAACGAGGCGGGGCTGATCCCGGCCATCGCGCAGGATGCCGAAAGCGGCACGGTTCTGATGATGGCCTGGATGAATGCCGAAGCGGTCCGACGCACGCTCAAGACCGGGCGGGTTACCTATTGGTCGCGCTCGCGCCAGACATTCTGGGTCAAGGGCGAAACCTCGGGGCATATTCAGGAACTGGTCGACTTTCGACTTGATTGCGACCGCGATTGCCTGCTGCTGACTATCCGGCAGACCGGCCCGGCCTGCCACACCAATCGGCGCAGTTGTTTTTATACCGCGGTGCGGGAGGGGAACGAGGTCGAGTTGATGGCGCCGATGGGGTAAAAGGCCCTTTGGGCCATGCCTTCGGCGAGAGTATGTTCCGCAAAAGGAAGCGGTGGATCAGAGCCCGACCCACTTGCGGATGTCAGCCCGGGTGGCGCCCTGCTCACGGTAGGTTGCGATAGCGCGGGCGTCGTCACGCTTGGCCAGCCGTTTGCCATGCTCATCGCGGATCAACCGGTGATGATGGTAGGCCGGTGTGGGGAGTTTCAGCAGAACCTGGAGCAGAACCTGTAGTGGCGTGGTGTCAAACAGATCGGCCCCGCGGATCACGGTGGTGATGTCCTGACGTGCATCGTCGATCACGGCGGCCATGACATAGGATACCGTTTCGATTTCCTTGCGCCCCAGCACTGGATCTCCGGTGTGGGTCACAAGCTGTTGTGCTGTGATCGTATGTTCGCCCGGTTGAACGGAGCCGGTGTCGACAAAGGTCAGCGGGAGCCGATCCGCGACAGCATCCAACGCCCGCGCCATGTCAAGGCGCAGAGCATCGCCGGGTTTGCGGCTGCTCATGTCTCGCCCCCGGCAGGTGCCGGGATAGACTGGCGCGCGGGCGACGCCCTCTTGCGGGGCCGAGAGGGCCGCGCGGATATCGCTGCGACGACAAGAGCAGGGATAGATTAGACCCCGGGCAGCCAGTGTCATCAGCTCTGCGTTGTACCGTTCCAGATGCTCTGATTGGCGCAAAACGGGCGTTTCCCAAGCCAGTCCCAACCACGCAAGGTCATCATAGATCTGCGTCTCCCAATGCGCACGCGCCCGGGCCGTGTCGGTATCTTCGATGCGCAACAGGAACCGCCCCTGCGCGGCGCGTGCCATGTCATACGCCAACAGTGCCGAATAGGCATGACCCAGATGCAGCGGGCCGGTCGGAGACGGGGCAAATCTGGTAGTGAATATCACGTTTTCTCAACAACGTAGACATTGGCGTTCAGATCGATCCCCGGCAGGTGCTCGCCATATTCCTTGAACAGCAACCGCGCGTGACCACTGTCCAGCCAGCTGTGCATCTTGGCCTCGTTGACCGGATCCGCCAGTGCGTGATCGTTGAACGAAAACACGAACCGTCCACCGCAGGCGAGTCCCTTCATGAGGGTGTCGAACACCGAAATCGGTGCGGCACCGGCACCGATCACGCCGATGGCGGCGATGGCGGCATAGGTGCCCGGCGCGTGGCTCAGCGCCGCATCGGCGTCGATCCGGGTCAAGGTACGATACAGCCCCTTTGCATGGGCCTTTTCCAGCATCTCGGCGGACAGATCGACCCCGTCCACGGTGGTGAATCCGGCAATCCGCAGCGCCTGCCCGGACAGCCCGGTGCCACACCCAAAGTCCAGGATCGGCCGCGTGTTGTCCGATATCTGATTCGCCAGCGCCCCGGCGCAGCGGCCCGGCGTTGCATAGCCATTGGTGGCGATTTCGGCGTCATAGCTGGCGGCCCAGTCGTCATACAACTGGCGGGTGCTGGCCGCGTCGCGGACCCCGTAGGCCCTGTTCAGGAATCCATCACTCATACCGTCAGACTAGGATGCCAAATCAGGCCACGTCCAGTGCCGTCTGCTCCAGCCAGCCCAGCCAATCCGCCTTGGCGCGGTCTGTATAGGCTTGATAGCGGTCTTTGCGTCCGCGACGCCCGCCCTTGAGGCCCTGAACCGGAGGGAACAGGCCGAAATTCACATTCATCGGCTGAAATGTCTTGGCCTCGGCCCCGCCCGAGATGTGGGTGATCAGGGCTCCGGACGCGGTGGTGCCCGGCGGGGTCGCAACTGGATGGCCCAAAATTTCGCCCGCGGCCATGCGCCCGGCGAGTAATCCCATCGCTGCGCTTTCCACATACCCTTCGACGCCGGTAATCTGACCGGCAAAGCGGACATTGGGCCGCGATTTCAGCCGCATCTGCCCGTCCAGCAGGGTGGGAGAATTCAGGAACGTATTGCGGTGGATGCCGCCCAGGCGGGCGAAACTGGCGTTTTCCAGCCCCGGTATCATCCGCAGCACCTCGGTCTGGGCCCCATATTTCATCTTGGTCTGAAAACCGACGATATTGTACAGCGTGCCCAGGGCATTGTCGCGGCGCAGCTGTACCACGGCATGGGCCTTGACGTCGGGCTGGTGCGGGTTGGTCAGACCGACAGGTTTCATTGGCCCGTGGCGCAGGGTTTCGCGCCCCCGTTCGGCCATCACCTCGATCGGCAGGCAGCCATCGAAGTAGGTGGCGGTTTCGCCTTCGTGGAATTCGGTTTTATCCGCCGCAAGCAGCGCGTCGATAAAGGCCTCGTATTGGTCGCGGTCCATCGGGCAGTTCAGATAGGCAGTGCGCTCGGCTTCGGTTTCGCCCTTGTCATAACGCGATTGCATCCAGGCCCGGCTCATGTCGATGCTGTCGAAATAGACGATAGGGGCGATGGCGTCGAAAAACGCCAGCGCTTCGGCCCCGGTTTCGGCGGCAATCGCCGTGCCCAGCCCGGCCGAGGTCAGCGGGCCGGTGGCAAAAATCCAGTTGCCGTCGTCGGGCAGGGTGGAGATTTCTTCGTAGGATACGGAAATGCGCGGGTGGGCCATCAGCCGTGCGGTTACGGTTTCGGCAAACGGGTCGCGATCCACCGCCAAGGCCCCGCCGGCAGGCAGGCGATTTTGGTCGGCACAGGACATGATCAGTCCGTTCGCGGCGCGCATTTCCCAATGCAGCAGGCCAACGGCGTTCTGCTCGGAATCGTCCGATCGAAACGAGTTGGAACAGACCATCTCGCCCAGATTTCCGGTCTTGTGGGCAAAGGTTTCAACCTTGGGGCGCATCTCGTGAATCACCACGTCGATGCCCATATGTGCCGCCTGCCAGGCCGCTTCGGAACCGGCCATGCCGCCGCCGACGATATGTAAGATGTCGCTCATATCAGGCGATGTAGGGCACAGCCGCCTGCGACGCAATGTTTGGATGGGGTCTTTACGGACATTCCGGGTCACTGCTGCCGGACGGACGATTTGGCCCCCATCGCGCCGGATTTGTCCGCGCTACGATCTATTGCGACCAGTCGGGCGCGCGTTTCTCGATGAAGGCGGCGATGCCCTCTTGGGTATCGCGGTACATCATGTTTTGCACCATAACGTCGCCGGTATAGGCATAGGCCTGCTCGAGCGGCATTTCCAATTGCTGATAGAACGCCTGCTTTCCGATTTTGACCGCCGCACCGAGTTTCGCTGCCAGGGTCTCGGCCAGTTCGGTGGTGGCTGTCCCGAGTTCCGATGCGGGAACCGCGCGATTGATCAGGCCCAGAGCCTCGGCCGCGGTGGCGTCGATAAAAGTGCCGGTGGTCAGCATTTCGAACGCCTTCTTGCGCGCGATGTTGCGCGACAGGGCCACCATCGGGGTCGAGCAGAACAGGCCGATGTTGACGCCATTGACGCCGAATTTAGTATCCTCTGCGGCGATGGCCAGATCGCAGGTGGCCACCAACTGACATCCCGCTGCGGTGGCAATGCCATGAACCTGGGCGATCACCGGTTGGGGCAGGGACCGGACTGACAGCATCACCGCCGCGCAGCGGTTGAACAGGTCGGCAAAATAGGCTTTGCCGCCGTCCTCGGACTGCCGGCCGGCGGTCATCTGTTTCAGGTCATGTCCGGCACAGAAGGCCTTGCCCGCCCCCGACAGGATCACGGCCCGGATCTGCGAATCCTCCCTGAGGTTGTCGAATTGCTCCTGCAGCGCGGCCAGCATCTCGTCGGACAGCGCGTTCAATCGCTCGGGAGAGTTCAGCCGCAGATGTGCTATGGCACCTGTGTCGTTACGTTCCAGAATTGTCATCTTGCCCTCATCTTACTTTGGGGCAACGTTACCGCCGAACCGGAGCGGAGGATAGTATGGACGCCAAATTGACTGCACAGGAGATGATGGATTTCCTGCAAGAGGTGTTTCCGCAGGTCAAAGACGATTTTGCCATCGACCACATGGACGGCGAAACCGTGACCATGCGGCTATTGACCGCCGAGCGTCACCTGCGACCGGGCGGTACGGTGTCGGGCCCTTCGATGTTCGCGCTGGCGGATGTGACCGCCTATGTCGCAACCATGGCCCCCGTCGGTCGCGAGGCCTTGGCTGTAACGACCAGTTGTTCGATGGATTTCATGCGGAAACCCGAGGGCGGAGTCGATCTGATCGCCAAGGGGCGGTTGTTGAAACTGGGCCGCGCCCTGACCGTAACGGACGTGCTGATCTATTCCGAGGGGTCCGACAAACCCGTCGCCCGTGCCAGTATGACCTATTCGATTCCGCCGAACCCCGGCCGGGCATAAGGTATCGCCGCGCGGCCCTCCCTTCGTTGCGTGGCCGGTCGGCACTGAGACGGGGATTTACCGCCGAATTATTGGGGTATTATAATACCTTAATTTTAATCTTTTGTTTTTGAACGGAAAATCCTGAAAAACGCATCTTGACCCGCACTGCCGATAGCCTTAGATCCCGTCTATCGAATTCGGGCGGCTGCGCACGGCGGTCGCCTTTCACGTCAAACAGGAAACCCCTGCCATGAAAACCTTTTCTGCCACACCAGCAGATATCGACAAGAAATGGATCCTGATCGACGCCGAGGGCGTTGTTCTGGGCCGTCTTGCCTCGATCGTTGCCACGCGCCTGCGCGGCAAGCACAAAGCGTCGTTCACCCCGCATATGGACATGGGCGACAATGTCATCATCATCAACGCCGAAAAGGTGCAGATGACCGGCAAGAAGCGCGAAGAGCACTTCTATTGGCACACCGGCCACCCCGGCGGGATCAAGAGCCGCACCAAACAGCAGATCCTTGAGGGCGCACACCCCGAACGTGTCGTCGTGCAGGCGGTCAAGCGCATGCTGCCCGGCAACCGCCTGAGCCGTCAGGTAATGACCAACCTGCGCGTCTATGCGGGCACCGATCACCCTCACGAGGCGCAAAGCCCCGAAGTTCTGGATGTCAAATCCATGAACAAGAAAAACACCCGGAGCTGATGAGTCATGTCTGAAGAAATCAACACACTCGAAGACCTGAACCAGGTGGCTGGCATCACTGCGGCCACCGAGGTCGAACTGACCCCTCGCGAACCCGTACGCGACGAGCTGGGCCGGTCCTATGCCACTGGCAAGCGTAAGGACGCGATTGCCCGCGTTTGGATCAAGCCGGGATCCGGCAAGTTCCTGATTCGCGATAACAAGGGCGAATACATCGACTATACCAAGTATTTCGCGCGTCCCGTTCTGCAGATGATCCTGCGGCAGCCGTTTTCCGTGGCCGGTGTCGAAGGTGAATTCGACGTGATGGCCACGGTCAAGGGCGGCGGTCTGTCCGGTCAGGCCGGTGCGGTCAAGCACGGAATTTCAAAGGCGCTGCAGCTGTATGATCCGTCCCTGCGTGGCGCTCTGAAAGCCGCCGGCTTCCTGACCCGCGACAGCCGCGTTGTCGAGCGTAAGAAATACGGCAAGGCTAAAGCCCGTAAGAGCTTCCAGTTCTCCAAGCGTTAAGCTTAGGTATATTGCGCATATATCGGGCCGGGCAGAGCGATCTGCCCGGCCTATTCTTTTGTGCGCCGGGGTTTCGCCACGCGGTCATGATACCTAGGGAACGTCTGATCAACCGGTTCGGCTGCGCCGAGATTTTGGCTTGATGGTCTGGCAAGGCGTGAGACAGGTTGTTTGCGGCCGGTCAAGCGGCTTCAGGGCTGCCATTTCGGCGTTTTGGCGTATTCTGGGCGGACTCATCCTCATGCCATCAGCCTCCGTCGCACCAGAAACAGGTTCCCGAGTGCGAACAGCGTGAAGAGCTGGGCGCGGTTCTTGGCGAGGCCCCGGTAGCGGGTTTTCACGTGGGCAAACTGGCGCTTCACGATCCGGAACGGATGCTCGACTTTGGCTCTCACCATCGCGATCACCCGGTTGATCCGTTCGTCGAGGGAATGCAGCTTGCCACCCTTGGGCGCCTTGCGCATGACGCCCCAGAACTTGCCCGGTCCCGTGAACGCCGCCTCGCGCTCGGCGCTGACATAGCCCTTGTCGGCCCAGACCGAAGTTTCCTCGCCGTGCAGCAGGTCGTCCCAGACCTGGCTGTCGTGCAGTCTGGCGGTCGAGGTGTCCAGGCTGTGAACAACGCCGCTGTCCGCATCGACGCCGATGTGGGCTTTCATACCGAAATACCAGTCATTTCCCTTCTTCGTGGACGACATCTCGGGGTCGCGTGCACCCGCCTTGTTCTTCGTCGAGGACGGCGCGTCGATGATGGTCGCATCGACCAAAGTCCCCGAGCGCAGGGTGATCCCCTTGTCTGCCAGATGCGCGCTCACCTCCGCGAAAATCGCCTCAGTCAGCCCATGCCGTTCGAGCAGGTGGCGAAAGTTGAGGATCGTAGTCTCATCCGGAATGCGGTCGTCACCCAGCTCGATCCCGGCAAAGCGGCGCATCGCATCGCTGTCATACAGCGTCTCTTCTGCCATCGGGTCGCTCAGGGCATACCAATTCTGGAGGAAATAGACCCGCAGCATCATCTCCAGCGGCATCGGCGGGCGACCGCCCTTGGAGCCGACTTTCGGGTAGTGCGGAGCGATCAGCGCCAGCATGCGGCCCCAGGGCACCACCTCATCCATCTCCGCCAGAAACTGTTCCCGCCGCGTCACCTTCTTCTTCATCACATCGCGAAGACCGGGAAAAACAGGTTGCTTTGGCATCGGAACGGCTCCTTGGCGGGTTGCCTCAAGTCTACCAGATCACGCCAGAAGCGGCAGGTTTTTCAGATGTTCCCTAGATGATTGCGACCCGACTGGCAAAGGAGACCCCATGCAGTATTCCGTTCTCGATCTTTCCCCGGTTCCCGAAGGGGCGGATGCCAAGCAGGCCATTGCCAACACCGTCGACCTGGCACGCCATGCCGAAGGCTGTGGGTATCATCGCTATTGGATGGCCGAGCATCACAACATGCCGGGCATCGCCAGCGCCGCGACCGCGATCCTGATTGGCCATGTGGCGCAGGCCACCTCCAGCATGCGGATCGGCGCGGGCGGGGTGATGCTGCCGAACCACGCGCCGCTGGCCATCGCCGAACAATTCGGCACGCTGGCGAGCATCCACGGCGATCGGATCGATCTGGGCCTGGGGCGCGCGCCCGGCGGCGATCAGGCGGTTTACCGTGCGTTGAGGCGCGGCGGTGGCGATACATTTCCCGAGGATGTGGCCGAGTTGATCGGCTATCTGGACACGCCGCGCCCGGGGGCTGCGGTGCGCGCGGTGCCCGGAGAAGGCACCCATGTGCCGGTCTGGATATTGGGTTCGTCGCTGTTTGGCGCGCAATTGGCGGCGCATCTTGGCTTGCCCTATGCCTTTGCCTCGCATTTTGCGCCTGATGACCTGGAACAGGCGGTTCAGATATATCGCCAGCGATTCCAGCCCTCGGCCCAATGCCAAAGCCCGCGATTCATGCTGGCGGTAAACGTGTTCGCCGCAGATACGGATGAGCAGGGCGCCTATCTGCGCACCTCGATGCAACAGGCGTTTGCACGGTTGCGCACCGGCCAGCCCGGAAAGTTGCCGCGGCCCGTGGAGGATATCGACGCGACGATCGGCTCGCAGATGCGCCAGGGCGTCGACCATGCTCTGAGGATCAGTGCGGTGGGTTCGCCCCAGTCCGTAGAAAACGGACTCTCGACCCTGATCGAGATGTACAAACCGGACGAACTGATCCTGACCGGGCAGATCCACGATCACGCGGCGCGGGTAAAATCCTTTGGCATCGCCGCCGAGGTGATGGCCAATCTGAGCCGCGCGCATGCCTGACGTTCATTCATCCGGGGCGACCAGACCCAGCCCACGCAGATAGATTCCGATACCGCTTTCCAACAGATCCTCGGGCGGAAAGGGCGAGGCGGTTCCGGCATTGCGCGCATACAATTCGACGACCCCATGACTCAGAGCCCAGATATGGGCGCTGACCATGCTGGCGGGGGGGCGCTTTTCCGGCGGGATATGCTGGGACAGGTCGGCGGCGGCCTGTTCCAGAACGCCACGCGCCCGGGCAGCGGCAGCGGCCAGCTCCGGGGTACGGTTCACCGAAATGCTGCTTTCGAACATCGCGATGTAGTGGCCTGAATGCTTGCGGGCAAAGGCCAGATAGGCCCGCCCCGTCGCCTCGAACGCTGCCAAAGCCGAGGGCTGGCCGGTGTCATAGGCGTATTGCATCAGGTCGGCAAACATCTCGAAACCCTGCCGCGCGCCTTCGGCAATCAGGTCTTCGCGCCCTTCAAAGTGACGATAGACCGCCGCAGGCGTGACCCCTGCCTGTTTGGCGGCCTCAGAAAGGGTAAACCCTGCGGGACCCTTGTGTTCGATCAATTCAAGGGCGGCGTCGATCAGGGCCTGTCGCAGGTTGCCATGATGATATCCGCGTTTAGACATTCCAGATTTCCGGCCCGCCACATATAGATTTATCTATCTTTCCCAACGCCTTGGTGTCTTTGAGGTCATAGTCCAACTGGTGCAGAACAGCGCGGATCGCCGCCAGCCGGGCGCGGCGCTTGTCATCGGAACGGACAACCGTCCAGGGCGTGATCTTGGAATGGGTGCGCTGCAGCGTGTCCTGAATCGCATCGGAATACTCATCCCATTTCTTCAAACCTTCAACATCGATCCAGCTGAGTTTCCAGTGCTTCAACGGATCTTGTTCACGGCTGAGAAAGCGGTTCAGCTGCTCGGCCTGGCCAACATTCAACCACAGTTTGAAAAGGTGAATCCCGTCGTCCACCAGAGCCCGCTCGAAGGGAATGGTTTGGCGAAAGAACCTTTCTCGTTCTTCATCGGTGCAAAATCCGAACACCTTTTCCACGACGCCCCGGTTGTACCAGCTGCGGTCGAAAAAGGTGATCTGACCGCCCGAAGGCAGGTGATCGATATAGCGCTGGAAATACCATTGAGACTTTTCGGCGTCCGAGGGCGCGGGCAAGGCGACAACTGCCGCGCCGCGGGGATTGAGATTTTCGCGGAACCGTTTGATCGTTCCGCCCTTGCCAGAGGCGTCCCGGCCCTCGAACACGATCACGACGCGGCTGCCGCTGGATTTGACCCAGGCCTGCATCTTGACCAGCTCGATCTGCAAGGCCGCCATTTCCTTTTCATAGACTTTGCGCGCCAGTTTTTCACCGTGTGGATAGCTGGAACTGAGAATGTCCCCTTTCTCGGCGCGACGGATGGTGTCGCGCACGTCCTTTGGCGCTTTGGTTTCGAAAAAACTGCTGATCGCACCGTCAAAGGGAAGCTGCATCGACCCGTCCTTCTACCTCTGTTTTCAACACTATGAGATGTTACTGGGATTAACGCAAACCGGCACGGTGTGCCGTGCGGTCAATGCGGCGAGGGTCTGGCCCATCGGGCAGAGCGGATTAGCGGCCGATCAGATCCATCTCAAAGGGAGTGGTCTGGTAAATCTCGTTTATCCAGTTCCCATACAGAAGATGTGCGTGCGATCGCCACCGGTTTTGAGGAACCTGTGTCGGATCATCAGCGGGATAATAGTTCATTGGAACGTTGATCGGCGTACCCTCGGACACGTCGCGGTCGTATTCCTGTTTCAGCGTATCGCTGTCATATTCGAAATGGTTGAAGATATACAGCGCCCGGTGCGCGGGATCCTCGACCAGTGCGGGGCCGGCCTGATCACTGGCCAGCAAGGTCGTGAGCCCATCCGCCGCGTCGATCTCATTCTGGCGCATCTCGGTCCAGCGCGACACAGGGATCACACAATCGTCCGAGAACCCGCGCAAATAGGGTGAGGCGGGGGCCATGTTGCGGTGTCTGAAGCAGCCGAAAGCCTTGGTGTCCAGAATGTGTTTTTTGACCCCGTGAAAATGATTGATCATCGCCATGCCTCCCCAGCACACACCAAAGGTGGAATGCACGTTGGACTGGGTCCAATCGAATACCTGCTGGATTTCGTCCCAATAGGTCACCTTGTCAAAGTCCAGGTGTTCGATCGGCGCACCGGTAATGACCAGCCCATCGAATTTTTCGTTCTGGATCTCGGAAAACGGGCGATAAAAGCTCTCCATGTGGTCCGCAGCGGTGTTCTTGGCCTGATGTTCGGACATGCGGATCAGGCTCAGCTCAATCTGCAGGGGCGTTGCACCGATCAGCCGGGCGAACTGATTCTCGGTCTGAATTTTCTTGGGCATCAGGTTCAGCAGCGCAATGCGCAGGGGGCGGATGTCCTGACGCGCGGCCTGATCCTCGGACATGACCATGACGCCCTCGCGGGTCAGGACGTCATAGGCGGGCAGGTCGGCGGGGATCTTGATGGGCATGGGGTCTGCTTTCAAGGGAATTGAAAGGGTTAGATAATACGGTGCGGGGGTGGTGCCAAGGGGGTCTTGGGCGTCCCGGGACCGGGCGCGGGGGGCAGACAGGTGCGCGGACCAGTGTTATGCAGATTTGGCGCAAAAAGATAGGATCGACGATGAACGGGAACGAGGCATGAAAGCGCGCTGGTTGGGACTGCTGGTGGGATTTGCGGCCCAGATGGCGCAGGCGCAATATGTCGACCCGATGGAGCAGCAACGCTGTATCTGGCGTTGTCTGGCGGGTTCCCCCGGCAATACCAGCCCCCAGTATCATCAATGCGTCGCGCGATTCTGTACTCCGCAGACCGCACCGCAATATTCCGCGCCATCATTTGCGCGGCACTGGAAAAGCGGCATTGCCGCAGATGGGCAGACGCGGTTTGCCGGGGCGGATGTGGGGCAAGAGGGCGGACCGGGCCTGTATTATATGTGCGACCGGCAAGGCCAGAGCTATCTGATGTTGTTTCGCCATCAAGGTCCGCCCGGGATGATGCGTTTCCGGATCGGCGCGCAGGATTTCACCGTTCCGTTTGACCGTTCCCGGGGCGAACTGACGGTGAATGTCACGCCGGGTGGGCGGTTTCTGAATGCGTTGTCCTATGGGCAATCGGTCTGGATCAGCGACATGCACGGTGGTCATGTGATGCATTTGAACCTGCAGGGGGCGGCAGCGGCGCTGCAGGGGGCTATGGCGGGCTGTCGGGGCTAGGCGCGGTCGGAAATCGCGCTTTCGATCAGGGCGTCAAAATCCTGGGTGTCCCGAACGGTCGCGATCTGGTCGGCGGTCACCGTCACGCCCCACCGCGCCATGGCTTCGTACCGGGGCTGGCGATGCGCCAGGGCCTGGGCATAGGTCCAGCGGATAAAGGCATTTGGATCAACTTCGTTTTCCACGCAGTTGTTTTCGATGATATATTTTTCCCAAGAGCGGGTCAGGAATTCGGGCTGGTAGGACATCGGCTTTGGGGCTTTGTCGAACCGGCGGATCAGGCTTTGGGTGTGCGCCTCGTCCCCCTTGATCCAGATCATCAATGTCCGCTGGGACAGTTCGGTCATGATCGGGTCTTCGGGATTGTCGGCGTCGACCCATTCACAGATAGAGCCGCCGGTGTCGCAGATGAAATTGGGATAGCCATAGAGCCGTTGCGCGCGGTCAATAAAGTACTCGGTGTCCAGCAACGCGTAGACCTCGGCATGCCGGAACTGTTCCTGGCGACGGCGATATTCTGTCATCGCTAGCCCGCCCTTTTCCGGATTGCCGGGCTTGCCCAGGTAAGCCGCGACCGGAGTCAGGTTGGCAAAGCTGATGTTGGAGCCGATATAGATCGAATCCGACAGCAGAAGGTCGCGCAGAAACGGAACTTTCATCGCTTCGGCCTTGGCGTTATCAGCAATGTATTCACCCATGTAGCGGGTACCGATGCGGTAATCGATACTGTAGTGAAACCAACCGCCGGAATCGCGCAGCATCTGGCTGACATGGGTCTTGCCCAGCCCGGACATGCCAAAGAACAGCACCCGCTTGTGATGCGCCTCGCGCCAATCCCGAGCCGAACTGTACAACATGAACCCGTCCTTTTTGCCCTAGCTACTCAGCCGCGCAGGCGGGGTCAATCGCGCCGTTTGCCGATATTGCCGTTCAGGATCAACAACCCCAGCGCCAAAAGTGCAAATCCGGCATAGGCCTGCGGACTCAGCGACTCGCCCAGCACCAGCGCGCCCAGAGTGATGGCCACCGGCGGGATCAGCAAGGTGACCAGCATCAGGTTGCCGGATCCCGCCATGCCCAGAATGCGGTAATACAGCAGATAGGCCCCGGCGGTTGCGATCAGGGCGTAATAGGCGATGGCCAGCCAGGTGACGGGTTGCAGGTCGAATGCGATGGGCCCGTCGATCAGAATCGCAGCGGGGAGCAGCATCAGGGTCGATCCGCTCAGCATGCCTGCGGCGGCGATTTGCGGCGGCAATTGTCCCAGACGGGCCCGCGCCCAGGCGCTGGCAAAGGCATAACCGAGAGCACCGGCCAGCACCGCCAACTGCGCCGTGCTGCGCAGATCGAAGCTGGCGAATGCGTCCAGCCCGATGGCGGTGGCAACGCCCAGAAACCCCAGCCCGACGCCAATCGCCCGGCGCAGGGTCAGGCGTTCGTCGGCAAAAACAGCCGAGGCGACGATCACACCAAAAATTGCAGTGGCCGCATTCAGGATCGAGGTCAGG
This sequence comes from Sedimentitalea nanhaiensis DSM 24252, assembly GCF_000473225.1. Taxonomy (GTDB): domain Bacteria; phylum Pseudomonadota; class Alphaproteobacteria; order Rhodobacterales; family Rhodobacteraceae; genus Sedimentitalea; species Sedimentitalea nanhaiensis. The sequence goes on along the minus strand of NZ_KI421509.1, from coordinate 1,071,144 downwards.
CCGGTCTCGATGTGCAACTGCCCCCAGGCCATCAGGGCGAAGGGGATTACGTTGTTGAGCAGCCCCATGATCAGAAACGCGGCCCAGACGCGGGGATCGCGCGGGATTGGCAGGCGCTTGGCCCAGACCACGCCCCACAGCAGCAGCATCGCCCATCCCGTGCGGTGCAGCACGGTTGTGACCACCGGAACCTCGTTCAGCGCGATCCGGATCGACAGAAAGGAACCGCCCCAGATCAGCCCCAGCAACAACATTTCGGCCCAGGCCCGGCCGGATATGGATTTTTGGGTATTCATACCGCCAGCTAAGGGGCGATGCGGTGACTAGGCGACCCGATTCTTGCGGGTTTCGGCCAGGATGTTCAGATAGTTCCCGGCAAAGATCACGGCGGCACCGACAAGAACCCAGATTTCAAGTGGCTCTCCGTAAAGCAGCATGCCGATCACAGCGATAGCGGGCAGGCGGATGAAATCGAAAGGAACAACCACGGTTGCCGGCGCGATGGCCAGCGCGTTGGTAATGCAGAAATGGGCCAAGAGTCCGGCCAGCCCGATCACGATCAGGAACGGCAAAGTGCGGGCGTCGGGCAGGGCGATATCGCCGTCCCAGGCAGAGGTCGCGAACCCCAGCACCAATTGCATCACCGTCAGCCAGAACAGGATGCAGCCGACGCTTTCGGTTCGGGTGAGCTTTTTGGTGAACATCGTTGTTAAAGCGAAGAAAACTGCCGATCCAGCCGCCATCGCAATGCCCGGGCTGAGGGTTTCGGGGCTGGGGCGGGCGACGATCAGGATGCCGACAAACCCGATCAGGGCGGCGAGGGCACGGACCGGGGTTATCCGCTCGCCCAACACCAATGGTGACAGGATGATGACCCACAGGGGCGAGGTGAATTCAAGTGCAAAGACCTGGGCCAGCGGGATCACCGTGACGGCATAGAACCATAGATTCTGACCGGTAAAATGGGCGAGATTGCGGACCATATGGGTGCCCATGGACCGCCGCGTGATCCGTGCCCAACCGCCGGATATCGTCAGCGCTATCGAGACGATCAACACCCCCACCATGCTGCGGTACATCATGATTTCGAACGTATCTAGACCCAGGCTGGCTTCGCGCCCGGCCACGGCCATCGACGAAAACGAAGCGATCGCGCCGGTCATCCACAGAGCGGCTTTCAACGTTTGTGGAGCCCGGGTGCTCATTTTGTCGAGTCAGGCCAAGACGAGAGACGTAGGGTATTGTTCCAATCGCCTGCTCAACATTTCGTAATCCGTCCAAGTGCGCGGCGGTATTGCATGACTGTCGCCCTCGTTTTGCCTCGCCACGTTCAGGTTTCGGCAACCAGTCTTTGCGAATAAACGCAAAGTTGGAGAACATGAACGGGATTGACAGGGGATCCTTGATCCCTGCGCACCAAACCGCCGGGAGCCAACTGAAACACGTGAAAGCCGGGAAGAGTCTGAGACAAGATGCAAAGAGAGTGCCCGCGAAACATGTGATGCCAGTTGAATTCAAGCTGAACGGCGCAAGGGCCGTGCGTTGCAAGGATATTGCACGCGCCCACTCGAACCTCAAGTTCAAAGCTTTCGGTGTCGACCATGATGAAACCGACCATCTCATCGCGGATAGTGTGTTTAAAATATCGTCAAGCGCCACAACGTCGATCGATTGTGTCTGGGTCTTCTTGGCATCGGGCACTTCAGATGCCGTGGCTGCAAAGAAAGCGTGTGAGGCTGTGCTTTCTTCGAGGTGAATTTACAACGTGTCCAGCTTGTCGCCAACGCCGTGGTTCACAGGGATCAGCCGAGAGCCAAATCCGTCAGAGAGGTGGCGCAATTTGGAAAATGTCGTTGCGAGAGGCTCAAAAGCGACCACCTTCGCTGTGGCGACTCTGTCAGCAGCTTTCGGCTGTCGTTCCCTATGTTGGCCCCGGCATCGACTATTATCCTGGTGTTTATTGACCTCGGGAAGGTCCTGAAAAAGCCTGGCGCGGTTTGCGTTCCGTCATGGTCGAAATTGCTGTAGCCATAGGCTTGCGGCACGCGCAGACTGTTGTGCGGTGCCGGGCTTGCAATTCCGGGCGGCAGCAACGCTGGATGTCCTTTCTGGTCAGGACACGGGAAAGCCTGCTGATTCGTTTTTCTCCGGCATAAACCGATTTTTGCCCGGTCTTAGCGCTTTGGCTGGCCCTCAATCCGGGTCGATTACTCCCACTCGATCGTGCCCGGAGGTTTGGATGTGATGTCATAAGTCACCCGGTTGATGCCTTTGACTTCATTGATGATTCGGGTGGCGGTTTCGCCCAGGAATTCGTGGCTGAACGGGTAGTAATCCGCTGTCATACCATCCACAGACGTGACGGCGCGCAAGGCGCAGGCAAAGTCATAAGTGCGACCGTCGCCCATAACACCAACCGTGCGCACGGGCAGGATGGCGACAAAGGCCTGCCAGATTTCGTCGTACAGGCCATGGCGGCGGATCTGGTCGATATAGACGGCATCGGCCTTGCGCAGGATTTCCAGCTTTTGGCGGGTGATTTCACCGGGGCAGCGGATGGCCAGCCCGGGGCCGGGAAAGGGGTGGCGACCGATAAAGCTGGGTGGAAGGCCCAGTTCGCGGCCCAGTTCGCGCACCTCGTCCTTGAACAGCTCTCGCAGGGGTTCGACCAGTTTCAGGCCCATCTTTTCCGGCAGTCCGCCGACGTTGTGGTGACTCTTGATCGTGACCGAGGGGCCGCCGCTGAAACTGACTGATTCAATGACATCCGGGTACAGGGTGCCCTGGGCGAGGAATTTCGCACCGCCGACTTCGCCGGCGTGTTTCTGGAACACGTCGATGAACAGCTTGCCGATGATCTTGCGTTTGGTCTCGGGATCCGATTGTCCGTCCAGCGCCCCCAGGAACAATTCCTGTTCGTCGGCGTGGATCAGAGGCATGTTGTAGTGGTCGCGGAACATGGTCACGACCTCTTCGGCCTCGCCCTGACGCAACAACCCGTGATCGACGAAGACGCAGGTCAGTTGATCGCCGATCGCTTCGTGGATCAGGACCGCAGCCACCGAGGAATCGACGCCGCCGGACAAGCCGCAGATTACCTTGGCATCGCCGACCTGTTCGCGGATCTTGCGTACCGCCTCTTCGCGATAGGCACCCATGGTCCAATCGCCGCTGAACCCGGCCAGCCGCACAAAGTTCTCGTACAGTTTGGCCCCGTTGGGAGTGTGATGTACCTCGGGGTGGAACTGGACGGCATAGAAATTTCGATCCAGGTCTGCGGTGATGGCAAACGGCGCATTGGGCGATGTGCCATAGACCGCGAATCCTGGTGCAATGGCGCTGACATGGTCGCCGTGGCTCATCCAGACCTGTTCGCGTTCTGCCTCGAACCAGCCATACAGCATGTCGATGCGTTCCGGCGCCGGAGTGACATAGGCACGTCCGAACTCTGCCGTTCCGTCACCGCGCTGCACCGTGCCACCCAGCATGTGCATCATGACCTGCTGGCCATAGCAGATCCCCAGAATCGGTACGCCCAAGTCGTACACTTCGGCGGGCGGGCGCGGGCTGGCATGGTCCAGAACCGAAGCCGGGCCGCCAGAGAAAATCACCGCTTTGGGTGAGAAGTCCTCTAAAAACGGCGCGGAAACGTTCTGATAGGGGTGGATTTCGCAATAGACATTCAGTTCGCGCAGGCGGCGTGCGATCAGCTGCGTCACCTGAGAGCCAAAGTCGATGATGAGGAGGCGGTCATGGGATGTCTGGGTCATGGTCTGCCTTTAGGGCCGCGCGTTCATGCTGGCAAGAGGGTTGCACGGCCGGTTTGCCTCAGCCCATGGATTCCGAACTTGTCTTGCCGCTCAGCCTGGCGCGGGCGCGATCGGTGCGGTAGCTCCAGATTGCGATGGCAGACCAGGAGGTCACGTAAACCGCACCGAGCAAAATAATCAGTTCGCCGGGTATCGGGCCAATGTTGGCGCGATCCATGAACTGCTCAAAACTCTGAACCGAGGTGGGATGCACCGCCAGTTTTCCCATATAGGCCAGCGTTTGGATCAAAAGAATCCACAGGTAATTGCGCCGGATACGTCGACCGACAGCAACGAGCAGCCCGATATGATAGCGTGGGCGCAAATAATCCTGTGCCAGAACCTGTTGCCAATTTTCTTCCATGTGCAGATCGCCATCGTACAGCAGAGGCGCATAAAAATGTGTTTCCAGCCAGCGTGACCGCGCCCGCCAGACGTTGAAATACCGGTATCGCCGCGCTTCCTGCATAAGAAACAAGAAGATCAGAACGCCGACCAGAACCAGTGGCAGCGGCGAGGCGTCGGGCGAGGAAAAAGCAATCGACAGCGCCACGCCCAACGTCACGACCGCCCAATTTGTGGTGGTATCCAACCGGGTGCGCCAGATGGTGCTGCGGTAAACTTCGCCGCGATAAAGATGGGCAACGGCACCAATTTCGGCCGCGTTCAGAGTCTTGCGTTCTGGGGATGATCCGGAAATTGCGTTCTCCTCCTCCTGTTTTGTATCATGGCGACTGGATGGCATCGGGTCAAAGGATTCAAGCCGGCCCGGGAATGTCGCTTTTTCCCCTGATGCGCCGCAAATCCCACCAAATGCAAATCGCCGATGGGATATGCAACGGCACAGAGTCCGAATTAGCGGGGATGGGCCTATGAGCGATACGAATATCAGACGCAGAACACGTGGGGGTGGCGGAGCAGCGCGCCGGGCCGAACGCACCGCGATCAGTGTCGAGACGGCCCGTTTCATCGAACGTAACATTCCCAACTACGAAATCCTGACGCCCGAAGCGCTGGATATCATTGAGGCCAATGCCGAGACCGTTTTGGCCGAGATCGGGGTGAACTTTGTCAACAACCCTGCTGCTCTGGACCGTTGGCGAGAGGCCGGCGCCGAGGTCGATGGCGAAAGGGTGCGGATCCCGCGTGGATTGGCCCGCAAGCTGTGTGCCACCGCCCCTGCGCAGTTTACGCAGCATGCGCGCAATCCGGAACGAAATGTAGAGATCGGTGGCAAGAACCTGGTCCTGGCCCCTGTCTACGGCCCGCCGTTTGTTCGTGATGCCGAAGGCGGCCGACGCTATGCGACGATGGAGGATTTCAACAAGTTCGTGAAGCTGGGCTATATGTCCAAGTGGCTGCATCATTCCGGCGGTACAGTGTGCGAGCCGACAGACGTGCCGGTGAACAAGCGGCATCTGGACATGCTGCTGGCGCATATGACGCTGTCGGACAAGCCATTCATGGGGTCGGTGACCGATCCGAGCCGGGCGCAGGATTCGGTCGAGATGTGCGAAATCCTGTTCGGCAAGGAGTTCGTGCAAGAAAACACGGTGATGACCAGCCTGATAAACGTGAATTCGCCGCTTACCTTCGACGATGTGATGATGGGGGCGATGGAGGTTTATGCCAAGAACAACCAGGCCTGCATCCTGTCACCGTTCATCGTTGGTGGCGCGATGGCTCCGGTTTCGGTGGTCGGTACGCTGACGCAGGTTCTGGCGGAAGTCCTTGCCGGTATCGCTTATAACCAGCTGGTGCGACCGGGCGCGCCGGTGATCTTCGGTGCCTTTGTGACCTCAATCGACATGAACAGCGGGGCCCCGACATTCGGCACCCCCGAGGCCAGCCAGATCCTGTATGGGGCCGGGCAACTGGCACGTCGGCTGGGGCTGCCGTTCCGTTCGGGGGGTGGGCTTTGCGCGTCGAAGCTGCCGGATGCGCAAGCCGCCTATGAGACCGCTCATACGCTGAACGCGGCGTTGCTGGGCGGAGTGAATTTCATGCTGCACTCCTGTGGGTGGCTGGAAGGTGGGCTGGTCAGCAGCTTCGAGAAATTTGTGATGGATGCGGACCAACTGGGGGTGTTGCACAAGATGGCCGCCGGTGTCTCTGCGGATGAAAACGCCCAGGCGATGGGCGCGATCGCCGAAGTCGGGCCGGGCGGTCATTATCTCGGTTGCGCACACACCCAGGCGAACTTCAAATCGGCGTTCTGGCGCTCGGAAGTGTTTGATTACAAACCATTCGAGACCTGGGACGAAGAAGGTGCGCGGGACACCCAGGCATTGGCGTCGCGCCGTGTCGCCTATCTTTTGGCCAACTATCAGCAGCCGACCCTAGATCCCGAGATCAAGGCGGCGCTGGAAGCCTATGTCGCCGAAAAGAAGGCGTCGATGCCTGACGCATTCATGTAACCGATTGACATTGCGAGGCGCGCAGCAGTTGCGCCTCGCCCATCATCGCGATCAACACATCCACATGCCGCGTCAGTGAATAGCCAGCATCGTCCTCGCGGCGCTGGTCATTCAGCGTACGCTCGACTTCCATCAGACGCATAATCGCGGCTGCAGGTCGCGGCAATGCGCCGTAGCCAAGCAAACGTTGCAGGTGTCGGTCACGGCGATAGTCCTGTACCCCGAACCGGGCGGCGCGGATCAGAAGTTGTGGGCGGCGCAGTGCGTTCAGCATGCTCATCAGGTCTTGCATCGGGTTCCTTTCAAATTTCGATACATGTCGATCACAGTTGTTGCACAACCTAAGCGGGTGTTGCGGGCGTGATGGATTCACCGTTCGATGCTTTCACCACTGTTTATCATTTAGAAACAATGCTGAGTGCGACCGTGTGTCTTTAACGATCAGGTAACTAATTCGCCTTTAGGTTGAGTCTTCATTGTTGGTTAACCAGAGCGCACATGGGCTCGTCAGGATGCATCAAGATGAACAAACCCGTTGCAACCAGCCTCCCACAATGGGTGCCCGAAGGCGTCAGACGTTATTTGGCACACACAGAGGAAGGCCGGGCGATCCGAGATCTTGCCCGCGGAGCATGCTGTCATGCCTCGACCGTTCTGCGCCAAATACGTCGCGTCGAGACACGACGGGACGATCCACTGGTGGACGCAGCATTGGCCGCGCTGGCGGCAAATCACATTCGGACCTCTCCGCGTATCGGCAAACCTGTGCGCGGCGCAGACGGCACAAATAAGGACTTCTCCAATATGACTCGAAATGCTCGCTGCCAGACTGAAACGCCGGATTCTGCCACGCTCGAAAAGGAAGCCTGCCGCGTCCTGCGCAGGTTGTGTGAAACAGGCGCTTTGCTGGCTGTCGCAGAGAATATGGAAAAGGCCGTTGTTGTGCGGGATACCGACGGGGGGGCGAGCGCACGCACAGCGGTTGTTGATTGTGCGATTGCCCAGGCCATGGCGTTAAACGACTGGATTTCCTGCTCGAATCCTGGTCGGATCAGCCGCTATCACATCACGGCCGCAGGGCGTTCTGCCCTGAGTCGTATGTTGGCAGATCAAGAGAATCGCGCCCGCAACGAAAAGGAATTCGGGTTTGCCGAGGCACGGGCCACGTTTTCCGGTGCCGGGCATTCCGCTGAAAAAACCGTCGATGACCCCAAGACCGGCCGTCCGCGCCGGGTGCGGTACAATATGTCCGAAAGCCCTTTGGCGGCGCTGGCACGGCGCAAGGATCGCGACGGCAAGCCGTTTCTGGATGATTCTCTGGTTGGTGCGGGCGAACGGCTGCGCGAGGATTTTGAACTGGCTCAGATGGGCCCGAGTATCGCTCAGAACTGGGACCGGTTCTTGACGGGAGGGGGGCGGGGCGGGTTTTCTCCTGGCAGCCATATTGGCAACGGCCCCAGTGGCGCACGGGAGAGAGTGACGCAGGCGCTGTCCGATCTGGGACCCGGGTTGAGTGACGTGGCCTTGCGCTGCTGTTGTTACCTGGAAGGGCTGGAAATGGCCGAAAAACGCATGGGGTGGTCAGCCCGTTCTGGAAAAATCGTATTGCGCATCGCATTGCAGCGTTTGAAGTATCACTATGAAAACCGATCCGAACCGGACCGAATGATTGGCTGATTCGGTTCTTTGGCCAAAAACTTGTCCAGGAACCGGCACGATGAACAGCAACTTGGACAACCCGGCAAGGCGATCAATACCTAATTGACCGAGACCGCGTCCAGAACCTTGTCTTCTGCGTCTTCGTAGATTTTCACGTATTTCTTGTGGGTCTTTGCGATCTTGTCGATGACAGCCAGCATCGCCTTCTTGTCGTTGTGAGCGTTGATGACTTTCTTCTGTTTCTTGAAAGCTGTCTGATGCTCTTTGTGTAACGCGTCCAAAGCGTTCTTGTGTTCGGCTGCCATTTTCAGACTTTTCTGGGCCTTCTTGACTTCGTCGCCATCGCCTTCGGCCTGACTGCTGGCGACGCTGGCAAATTTGACGATGTTCTTTTTCATGCGATCCAGTGACTTCAGGGTTTTTCCGCGTTTGTCCTCTTCGAGAAAATCGGGCAGTTCATCGCCGTCGCATTCCTTGACCGCATTGGCGACAATCGCGTCGATTGAAGCGTTCAGCTTGGCCGCGTAAAAAACCTCGTGCGTCTTTAATGTACCAAAGGTACTGCCGGTTTTCTTCAGCCCGTCCAGAATTGCGCCGGACTTTTTAAGGGCCGTCACCGCTTCTTTCTCTTCCTTGCTATTCATGGCGCCCTTGGATTTCTTCAGATCCTTCTCGGCCGCATCGCGTTTTCGCTTCATTGCGGCATAGGCCTTGGTGGCCCCATCGCTGTATTCGCGCAGGGCGTCGATCTCGTTGCGATAGGCCTCAACCGCCTTTTTCCATTTCCCCAGGGCGTCCGTGAAATCCGAGTCGCCGCGGAAGTCGGCCGCCTTTTTGCCGGTGATGCCCTTCAGGCGCGCTTTTGGAATGGTTTCGGCCAGAAGATCTTCTTTTGCCCAGGCTTCTTTCAGAAACTTGAGCGCGTCCTGCTTGATCTTTGCAATTTCGCCTACGGCATTCTCCATGCCCTTCAGGGTTTTGTCGTCGTATTCCTTGCGAAAATCATCCCAAGCCTTGGCCATGCCGACACCTTTCATCCGATTGCGGGGAACGTCCAGCAGAACGCACCGTGAACTTACCAAGCCATTATCAACGCAGAAAGAATGTTCGGGCAAGTGCCTGGTTCACACAAGTCGAACAAACCACACCGCCGGCCACCGATCTGGGCGGGGGAAATGATCTGTCAGGCATGAAAAAGGCCCGCCTGGGGCGAGCCTGATCCGATGCTGTTCGATGTGACGATGTTCAGGCCGCGACATCGGCCTTGTGGTTCACCAGATAGGCCAGGACGGTTTCGGGCGAGGACACACCATAGGGATCTTCGGGATGGTTGTCGCTCATGCCGGGCTCTTCGAACCAGGCTTCGACGACTCCGTCGTTGATAATGGCGGCATAACGCCAGCTGCGCATGCCAAAGCCAAGATTGTCCTTGGCCACCAGCATGCCCATTTTGCGCGTGAACTCGCCCGACCCGTCGGGAATCACGGTGACGTTTTTCAGGTCTTGTGCTTCGGCCCATTTGTTCATGACGAAGCTGTCGTTCACCGACATGCAATAGATCGAGTCGATTCCCTGCTCAGCGAAATCCGCAAATCCGTTTTCAAAGCCGGGCAGCTGGTAGGTCGAGCACGTTGGGGTAAATGCACCTGGCAGCGAGAACAGGACGACCCGTTTGCCGGCAAAGAAATCTGCAGTTGTCATATCTTGCCACCGGAACGGGTTGGGGCCCCCTACGGCTTCGTCGCGCACACGGGTGTGAAAAGTCACTTGGGGCAGCTTTACGCCAGCTTTCATATCGAACTCCTATTTGTTCAGATGCGGTTTGATGTCGATTTAGGGTCAATCATGGGCCGCTTCAACCACCGAAATGCCGCAGCTGCAAAGCGATTGATATTGTTGCAGGGTCAAATGCTTGCGCCTGGATTACCAGGGTATAGAATCCGAAAATATTTGCACATGCAGCATGTATTCCGCATAGCGGCCATGCGTCGCTGGCGGTTCTCGTGACGCCGGGTTATATTAGAGGAACGCCATCGATCCAATTGCCAGGGGCTGTGACCATGCGAGATTTGAAAATTCCCGAGCAGCGCCACCCGGAAAAGGCCCACCGGCCCGATAATGCGCAGCCCAAGAAACCGGCCTGGATCCGCGTCAAGGCACCGGGCGGGCAGGGGTATGCCGACACCCGCAAGATCATGCGGGACAATAATCTGGTGACGGTCTGCGAAGAGGCCGGTTGCCCGAACGTTGGCGAATGCTGGAGTCAGGGCCACGCAACCATGATGATCATGGGCGACATCTGTACCCGTGGCTGTACATTTTGTAACATCGCGACCGGGCGCCCCGATACGCTGGATGCGTTCGAGCCGGGGCGGGTAGCCCATGCGGTCGAAAAACTGGGGCTGAACCATGTTGTGATCACTTCCGTGGATCGCGACGATCTGGAGGATGGCGGGGCGGAACATTTTGCCCAGACCATTCGCGCCGTGCGCCACCGCAGTCCCAAGACGACCATTGAGATCCTGACACCGGATTTTCTGAAATGTGCGCCTGCGGTGCTGGAAGCCGTGATCGAAGCGCGCCCCGATGTGTTCAATCACAACCTTGAAACCGTGCCGGGCCTATATCCCACCGTGCGCCCCGGCGCGCGCTATTTCCACAGTCTGCGCCTTTTGCAGCGGGTCAAGGAAATGGACCCGTCGATGTTTACCAAATCCGGCATCATGGTGGGGCTGGGCGAAGATGCACAAGCCGTGAAACAGGTGATGGACGACATGCGCGCCGCAGATGTGGATTTCCTGACCATCGGTCAGTATCTGCAGCCGACGCCGAAACATCACCGGGTCGACCGGTTTGTGACGCCCGAAGAATTCGCCGCCTATGAAAAGGCTGCATTCGGCAAGGGGTTCCTTATGGTGTCAGCGACGCCCTTGACCCGGTCCAGTTATCACGCGGGGGACGATTTTGCCCGTCTGCGCGCGGCCCGATTGGAAAGGCTGGGACAGGCCTGACCAGGTTCGGTGGTCAAAAACGGTGCTGGTCATCCCCGCATAGGAGATGAGTCTTCTATCCAAAAACGGTCTGGCAGCGTTCAAACGCCATTGCCACTGGCAGCCGGAGTTGCTTTGATCGCCCCGTTCAATTGCGGGGTGAGATATGCGGTTTACTGGTCTGCGCGTACTGAAGGAGGGGCTGACCGGCAACCGGGGCTGGGCACATCATTGGCGCGACCCGGCACCAAAGGCCGAGTATGGCATCGTTATCATCGGTGGCGGTGGCCACGGGCTGAGCACGGCCTATTACCTGGCGCGAGAGTACGGGCTGACCAATATTGCCGTGCTTGAAAAGGGCTATATCGGTGGCGGAAATGTCGGGCGTAACACGACCATCGTGCGCGCGAACTATTTTCTGCAAGGCAATTCCGAGTTCTATTCCCATTCGCTGAAGCTGTGGGAAGGGCTGGAAGCCGACCTGAACTACAATGTAATGCATTCACAGCGCGGGTTGATCAACCTGTTCCATTCGGACGGGCAGCGCGATGCCTTTGCACGGCGTGGCAATGCAATGATCAATCAGGGCGATGATGCGGTGCTGCTGGATCGTGAGGGGGTGCGCAAACATTTGCCCTATCTCGATTTCGACAACACGCGGTTTCCGATTTATGGCGGGCTTTTGCATCCGCGCGGCGGCACCGCACGTCATGACGCGGTGGCCTGGGGCTATGCGCGCGGCGCGGATCAGCGTGGCGTGGATATCATCCAGAATTGCGAGGTCACCGGCATCGATATCGAAAACGGGACAGTCAAGGGCGTGCAGACCACGCGCGGTGCAATCCGCGCCAAGAAGGTGGGCATCGTGGTCGCGGGCCGCTCGGGGCAGGTGGCGGCAATGGCCGGGATGCGTCTGCCGATCGAAAGCCATGTGTTGCAGGCGTTTGTCACCGAGGGGCTGAAGCCGGCGATCGATCATGTGGTCAGCTTTGGCATGGGGCATTTCTATATCAGCCAGTCCGACAAGGGCGGTCTGGTCTTTGGCGGCGACCTTGATTTCTATGCCTCATATGCACAGCGCGGCAACTTGCCGATGGTCGAGCATGTGATGGAGGCGGGCATGACGTTGATGCCGATGATCGGTAAGGCCAAGGTCCTGCGCAGTTGGGGCGGAATTATGGATATGACGCCGGATGGATCGCCCATCATCGACAAGACCGGTGTCGACGGGCTCTATCTGAATTGCGGCTGGTGTTATGGCGGGTTTAAGGCGGTGCCGGCCTCGGGAAATTGTTTTGCGCATCTGATGGCCACAGGTCGGTTTCATGGCGCGGCGGCCGGTTTTCGGCTGGACCGGTTCCGCACCGGGCGCAGGTTGCTGGACGAAGAGGGCACCGGCGCGCAACACAATCTGCATTAGGCGCAGGAGGGCAGGATGGGAGCCTCCGGCGGGGATATTTTTGGCAAGAGAAAGATGGGACGAGCGCAATGAGAATCACCTGTCCATTCTGCGGCGAGCGGGATCGGCGCGAGTTTTATTATCAGGGTGCGGCAGTGGCTTTGGAGCGGCCCGTGGCGGATGCGGGAGAAGAGGCGTGGGATGCATATGTACATCTGCGCGACAACCCGGCGGGCGTGACGAAGGACCTTTGGTATCATGAAAGCGGATGCAGTTCCTGGATCGTCGTGACGCGCAATACGGTAACGCACGAGATATTGGACTGTACGCTGGCCTGCGACACCAAGTCGGAGGTCAGCATATGAGAATTGCGGGCAAAGGGCTGATCGACCGGAGCAAACCGGTGCGGTTTGTATTTGACGGGGTCGGATATGACGGGTTTGCCGGGGATACGCTGGCATCGGCGTTGCTGGCAAATGACGTGCGGCTGGTAGGGAGGTCGTTCAAATATCACCGTCCGCGCGGGGTTCTGACATCGGGCAGCGAAGAGCCCAATGCGCTGGTGACCGTCGGCAACGGTGCAGCCGCCGAGCCCAATGTGCGGGCCACGGTGCAGGAGATCTATACCGGGTTGGAGGCGAAGAGCCAGAACCGCTGGCCTTCGCTGTCCATGGATCTGATGGCGGCGAACGATCTGGCCGCACCTTTTCTGGGTGCGGGATTTTATTACAAGACTTTCATGTGGCCGTCACAATTTTGGGAAAAACTGTACGAACCGATTATTCGCCGGGCAGCCGGTCTGGGGGCGCTGTCGGGTGAAAGCAATCCTGACAAGTATGAGCGTGCGTATGCGTTTTGCGATCTGCTGGTGATCGGGGCCGGGCCTGCGGGGGTGATGGCGGCCCTGGTTGCCGCGCGCGCCGGGGCAGATGTGATCCTCGTCGACGAGGACAGCCGCATGGGCGGGCGGTTGTTGGCCGAGAACTGCGAGATTGATGGCGTGCCGGGCGTGATCTGGGTCGACAGGGTGCTGTCGGAACTGAGCGCAATGGATAATGTGCGGCTGATGTCACGTACAACTGTGACCGGTGCATATGATGGCGGCACGTTTGCGGCGTTGGAACGGGTCGGGCATCACAGGGCGGCGCGTCATGCGGGGCTGCCATTGGAAACGTTCTGGCGGATCGTGGCGAAACGTTCGGTCCTGGCCGCAGGTGCGTTGGAACGCCCGGTGGCGTTTCGCAACAACGACCGGCCCGGCATCATGACGGCCGGGGCCGTGCGCGCCTATCTGAACCGCTGGGGTGTGGTGCCGGGGCAAAAGGTAGCCGTGTTTGGCAACAATGACGATGCCCATCGCACGGCGCGCGATCTGCTGGCCGCCGGGGTGCATGTGGCCGGATTGATCGACAGTCGCCATAATGCGCCGGACGCCACGGGATTTCCCGTGTACAAGGGGGCAATGGTCAGCGACACGACCGGGCGTCGCGGGCTTGAAAGCATCACGATCCGCAGCGTCAGTGGCGAAGACAAGCTGGCCACCGATTGCCTGGCCATTTCAGGCGGTTGGAACCCGACGGTCCATCTGACTTGCCATCTGAACAGCCGTCCGGTTTGGTGCGACGATATTCTTGCCTTTGTGCCCAGCCCAAGCGGGGTTCCCGGCATGGGTGTGGCCGGGGCCTGTAGCGGTGCGTTTTCGACCGACCGTTGCCTGCGTGAAGGCGCGGCGGCGGCAGTTGCGGCTCTGGAAGCGCTGGGCAAAAGCGCGCCCAAGACACAGATCCCCGACGCCGAAGATGCCCCCTATGCCATTGCGCCGCTTTGGGCGGTCCCGGGGCGCGGGCGCGCATGGCTGGATTTTCAGAACGACGTCTGCGTCAAAGACGTCAAGCAGGCGGCGGTCGAGAACTTTCGCTCGGTTGAGCATATGAAGCGCTATACGACGCAAGGGATGGCCACCGATCAGGGCAAGAATTCGAACGTGGCCGCGCTGGCGATCCTGGCGGATGTGACGGGGCGCGCGATCCCGGACACCGGCACCACCACCTTTCGGCCTCCATTCAGCCCGGTGGCGATTGCGGCGATGGGCGCGGGCGCGCAGGGCAAGGGGTTTGCACCCGAACGTTTTACCACCAGTCACGCTGCCAGCGTCGAGCGCAAGGCACCGATGATCGAAGCAGGGTTGTGGTATCGCCCCAGTTATTTTCCCGTCCCGGGCGAGACCACCTGGCGGCAATCCTGCGACCGCGAAGTCGACATGGTGCGCCATACGGTCGGGGTCTGCGATGTCTCGACATTGGGCAAGATCGATATTCAGGGACCGGATGCGGCTGAATTTCTGGATTTTGTCTATACCAACACCTTCAGCACCCTGAAGATCGGGCGGGCACGGTACGGGCTGATGCTGCGCGAAGACGGGCATGTGATGGACGATGGCACCACGGCGCGGCTGGGCGCGCATCATTTCCTGATGACCACAACGACAGCAGCGGCGGGGCAGGTGATGCGCCACTTGGATTTTGTTCATCAAGGTCTGCGTCCGGATCTGGATGTGGCAATGGTATCGGTCACAGAGCAATGGGCGCAGTTCGCGATAGCGGGGCCGAAATCGCGTGAGCTGTTGAACGGATTGTTTGATGCCGACCTGACGGATGCGGAGTGGCCTTTTATGGCGTGTGGTCCAGTTCAGGTGATGGGGGTGCGGGGAAGGTTGTTCCGCATCTCGTTCTCGGGCGAACATGCCTATGAACTTGCGGTTCCATCCCGGTACGGCGACAGCCTGTTTCGAACCCTTCTGGCCCGGGCCGATACCTTGGGCGGCGGTGCCTACGGAATGGAGGCGCTGAACGTTATGCGGATTGAAAAAGGGTTCATCACCCACGCGGAAATTCACGGGCGCGTTACGGCCTTTGACATCGGAATGGAGCGTATGGTGTCCTCAAAAAAGGACTGTATCGGCAAGACCATGAGCGAACGCGACGGGCTGAGCGGGGCGGATCGGGAACAGCTGATCGGGCTGAACCCGGTTGGGGCGGTCAAACAGTTGACCGCGGGGGCGCATCTGTTCAACGCGGATGATGATCCGGTGCGGGTGAACGACCAGGGCTATGTCACCTCGGTGGCGTATTCGCCAACCATGGGGCACATGCTGGCGCTGGGGTTTTTGAAAAATGGACGGGCGCGGCATGGTCAAAAGGTGCGCATGGTGGATCATCTGCGCGATCTGGACGCGCTGTGCGAAGTCGTGAACCCGGTGTTCTTTGATCCGGATGGAGAGCGTGCCCGTGGCTGAACTGATTGCAAGACCACCCTGTCAGGGTTTGTTGCCGCTGGAAATCGGGACTACGACGCTGAGCGAAACCGATGCCGGGGTCCTGACATCGATCATGCCCTTTAAGGGCCAGGAGGCGGCCCTGTCCGAGGCGCTGATTGCGGCGCATGGCATGGCGATGCCAGCGGCCAACCGCACAACTGGCAGGGCCGGTATACGGGCGATCTGGTTCGGTCGTGGACAGGTTCTGCTGATCGGACCCAGTCCGCACGAGGCGCTGGCCTGGTATGCGGCACTGACCGATCAAAGCGACGCCTGGGCGGTTGTCCGGCTCGAAGGGGCGGGGGCTGTGGATGTACTTGCGCGTCTGCTGCCCATCGATTTGCGCGCCACGCAATTCAAACGCGGGCATACGGCGCGCACGGAGCTGATGCATATGATGGCGTCGATCACCCGCGTCGGGGATCAGGCGTTCCAGATCATGGTTTTCCGCTCGATGGCGACAACCTTGGTTCACGATTTGAAAACGGCCATGGAAGGTGTCGCCGCACGCCGGTAGTCTGTGGCAATGCCAACTGATTCCGGAGATCTCTCGATGTATCGTATTGCGCTTGCCGCCTGCCTGCTTGCCACGCCCGTTCTTTCCGCTGAAACCAAAGAGCAAAGCTGTGGCTATCAGGCCCAGGTCATGAGCGCGGTCCAGCAGGCGCGGCTGGACAAGGTGAAAGAGGCGGATGTGGCGACGACGATTGCCGCCAGCAATCCAGTCTGGCCCGACAACTACAGCGCGGCCATCCCGCAACTGGCTCAATTCGTTTACAGCCAGAAGATGCGCGATCTGCGCAAGAACGATCTGGGTGCCGTTCTGCGTGAACAGTGTATCGAGAACTGGGATCAGATCCAGAAGATGCAGAAAGACCTGAAGAACTGATATGTCACTGCCGCCGGGTTTCCTGGATGAATTGCGCAGCCGGTCCAGCCTGTCACAGGTTGTCGGACGCAAGGTCATGTGGGATCCGCGCAAATCCAACCAGGGCAAGGGGGACATGTGGGCACCATGCCCCTTCCATCAGGAAAAATCCGCGTCCTTTCATGTAGATGACCGCAAGGGGTTCTACTACTGCTTTGGCTGTCACGCCAAGGGCGATGCCATTTCGTTCGTTCAGGAAACCGAGAACGTCGGCTTTATGGAGGCGGTCGAGATACTGGCCCGCGAAGCCGGGATGCCGATGCCCGCACGCGACCCGCGCGCCCAGGAAAAATCTGATCGCCGCAGCCAGTTGGCCGAGGTCATGGAGCAGGCGGTGCAGTTCTTTCGCTTGCAGTTGCGGACTGGTCCGGCGGCCGAAACCCGGGCCTATCTGGACCGCCGACGGCTGAGTGCTCAGCAACAGGAGCGTTGGGAGATCGGTTTTGCGCCGGAAAGCTGGAAGGGATTGTGGGACCATTTGCGTGGCAAGGGTGTGGCCGAGGATCTGATCGTCGCGGCTGGGCTGGCGAAATCGTCGACCAAAGGCGGTCGACCCTATGACACTTTCCGCAACCGGATCATGTTTCCGATCCGTGATGCGCGCGGACGCTGCATCGCCTTTGGCGGGCGCGCAATGGATCCTGCGGACAAGGCCAAGTACCTGAATTCGCCGGAAACCGAGCTGTTTGACAAGGGCCGCAGCCTGTACAACCACGGCCCGGCTCGTGCCGCGGCAGGCAAAGGGCTGCCGTTGATCGTGGCCGAGGGCTATATGGACGTGATCGCCTTGGCCTCTGGCGGGTTTGACGCGGCGGTGGCCCCCTTGGGCACGGCGATCACGGAAACCCAGTTGCAGATGTTGTGGCAAATAGCGCCGGAACCGGTGATTGCGCTGGACGGTGACACCGCCGGGCTGAATGCGGCGATGCGGTTGATCGATCTTGCGTTGCCGCAACTTGAGGCCGGGCAATCGCTGCGCTTCGCCATCATGCCCGAAAAGATGGACCCGGACGATCTGATCCGCGACAAGGGGCCGGCGGCGATGCAAAAGCTGTTGGATCAGGCTTTGCCCATGGTTCAGTTGCTGTGGCGACGCGAAACAGAGGGGCGTTCGTTCGACAGTCCCGAGCGCAAGGCGATGCTGGACAAGGCACTGCGCGAAAAGATCAAGTTGATCCGGGACCCGTCGATCCGCAACCACTATGGGCAAGCCATCAAGGCCCTGAGGTGGGAGCTTTTCTCGCCGCGCCGTGGCGGTGCGGGCAAGCCGTGGAAGCCGGGGGGCAAACCGGCAGCGGTGCCATTGGCCGGGACGCGGGCGTCGTTTCTGGTCGCTGCGGATGAGGCGATGCAGGACCATATGCGCGAGGCGGTTATTCTGGCGGTCGCCATCGCGACACCGCAAATCATTGGTGAGTTTGAGAGCGGATTGGAAACCATGCGATGCAGCGATCCGATCCACGCGCGATTGCGTGACCTGATTCTGCAGCATCCCGATGCCGAGAGGTTGCGTGACATTATTTGCACGCAAATGGGTCCCGCGACCCTTGAAAATCTGCAGGCGCTGCGCCATGTGGCAATCAACCCCTGTGTGCGCAATCCTGGCGATGTTGAACTGGCGCGTATGACGCTGGAAGAGGAACTCGCAAAGCTCAAGGCACGGCACGGGCTGAGCGCCGAGATTGCAGACGCGGTCGAGGACATAAGCGGAGTGGCCGACGAGGCTGTGACTTGGCGGCTTTCTCAGGCCGCGCAAGCGCAGAATAGGGCCGTCCGAAGTGAACACGAGGACAGGGCTGAGTATGACACCGGCAACAATGGTGCCCGGATCAATCGCGGTGAACGCGCGCGATTCGATGCCCTTTTGGACAAGATCCGGCATACCAAGCCAACACGGTGATGTGTTTTGGTAAAGAATCGCTAAAGAAAACCGGGTAAACGGGGTGACGAATCACACGATCGCGCTAATGATTCGCTGCAAGCGAATCACCCCAGCCCTTGCAGGAGCATCGAATGGCCGCCAAAGATACCGACGACCGCAAATCCGACAATCAAGACGCCGAGATTTCGCTGGATATGAGCCAGACCGCCGTCAAGAAGATGATCGGAGAGGCGCGTGAAAAGGGATACATCACCTACGATCAGCTGAATCAGGTTCTGCCGCCGGATCAGGTCAGCTCTGAACAAATCGAGGATGTGATGTCGATGCTGTCCGAAATGGGCATCAATATCATCGAAGATGAAGAGGCCGAAGAGGAAGAGAACAAGGGCTCGACCGAAATCGCCACGACAGAAAGCACGCGCGAAGTCACGCTGTCCACCGGTACCGCCGAAAAGCTGGACCGCACAGACGATCCCGTGCGCATGTATCTGCGCGAGATGGGCAGCGTCGAATTGCTGAGCCGTGAGGGTGAGATCGCGATAGCCAAGCGCATCGAAGCCGGGCGCAACACGATGATCGCAGGGCTGTGCGAAAGCCCGTTGACCTTTCAGGCGATCACCATCTGGCACGACGAATTGTTGTCCGAGGACATCCTGCTGCGCGATGTGATCGATCTGGAAACTACCTTTGGTGACCAGATGGATGAGGAGGGCGGAGTAGAGGCCCCCGTTGTCGATGCCAATGCCGCCGCGACCGCCAAACCGACCGAAGAGGAAAAGCCCGAACTGGATGCCGATGGCAATCCGATCGTCAAGGAAGACGATGACGATGAGGACGATCAGGCCAACATGAGCCTTGCCGCGATGGAAGCGGCGCTGAAGGATCAGGTTCTCACGACGCTGGAAACCATCAGCAACGACTATGCCCAGCTTTCCGAGATGCAGGACAGCCGGATTTCCGCCACGCTGAACGAGGACGGCTCGTTCAGCACCGCCAACGAGGCCACCTATCAGGCGCTGCGCTCGGAGATCGTTCTGCTGGTCAATGGTCTGCATCTGCATAACAACCGGATCGAAGCCCTGATCGATCAGTTGTACGGTATCAACCGCCGGGTGATGGCGCTGGACAGTGCCATGGTCAAGCTGGCCGACCAGGCCCGGATCAACCGTCGCGAGTTCATCGACGAATATCGCGGTCGCGAGCTGGATCCGAACTGGTTGTCGGATATGGGGGAGAAGGCCGGTCGCGGCTGGCAAATGTTCATAGAGCGCAGCACCGGCAAGGTCGAGGAGCTGCGCGCGGACATGGCCCAGGTGGGCCAGTATGTCGGTTTGGATATCAGCGAATTCCGCCGCATCGTCCAGCAGGTCCAGAAGGGTGAAAAAGAAGCCCGCCAGGCCAAGAAGGAAATGGTCGAGGCCAACCTGCGCCTGGTGATCTCGATTGCCAAGAAATACACCAACCGCGGCCTGCAATTCCTTGATCTTATTCAGGAAGGAAACATCGGCCTGATGAAGGCGGTGGACAAGTTCGAATATCGTCGCGGGTATAAATTCAGCACCTATGCGACGTGGTGGATCCGGCAGGCGATCACCCGATCCATCGCCGACCAGGCGCGCACGATCCGGATTCCGGTGCATATGATCGAAACGATCAACAAGCTGGTGCGTACGGGGCGGCAGATGCTGCATGAAATCGGCCGTGAACCGACGCCTGAGGAACTGGCGGAAAAACTGCAGATGCCGCTGGAAAAGGTTCGCAAGGTGATGAAGATCGCCAAGGAACCGATTTCGCTGGAAACTCCGATCGGCGACGAAGAAGACAGCCAGCTGGGCGATTTCATCGAAGACAAGAACGCGGTTCTGCCGCTGGATAGCGCCATTCAGGAGAATCTCAAGGAAACCACCACCCGGGTTCTGGCGTCGCTGACCCCGCGAGAGGAACGTGTGCTACGGATGCGGTTTGGTATCGGTATGAACACCGATCACACGCTGGAAGAAGTCGGTCAGCAGTTCAGCGTCACCCGTGAACGGATCCGCCAGATCGAAGCCAAGGCGCTGCGCAAGCTGAAACACCCCAGCCGGTCGCGCAAGCTGCGCAGTTTCCTGGATCAGTAACGCGCCGACAGAGGCTTCCCGGTCAGTATCAAACCCCGCAGCGCTACGCCGCGCTGCGGGGTTTTTCTATGGCGCATCTTCCATGTCGGCCTTTGGCATGTCCTCGATCAGGCGGGTTTCGAGCAACTGACCGTTGCGATAGAGGATCGGATAGGCGATGGCGGAGATATGGCTGTGAAACTCGCGCAGGGCACGCAGGGTTTCCAGGTGGATATCGCTGGTTTCGAAACTGTCGGAATTGCCGCTTTGCAGCCGTTTCAGATGCCGTTTCCGACTGTCGCGTTCGGCGCGCTTGATCTCGGTCTTTTCGACGTTCAGCAGCCGTGCACTTTCCAGGTCGTCCGAGATCAGTACGTTGCAGGCCAGTTTCATGTTCGCCAGGACGCTTTCGTGCAATTGTACCAGCTCGGACCAGCCATCGCGGCTGAAAGTGTAACTCTCGCGACGCATTTCCAGGGCCAGGGCGGTCAGCCGTTGCGCCACGACGTCGCCTGCGGTTTCCAGCCGAATGGCATATTCAGTCAGATCCCGCGCGCGTTTGAGGTTCTGTTTGCCAAAGCTGTCCTGGGGCAGGGCGGCAACAAATTCGCGGATGCCGGACAGTCCGTTGTTGACCTGCTCGTCCAGGGCGCGGACCGCTCGGATTTCGTGGCTCTGACCCGATACATACAGGTCCAGAACCGGGCGGAACATGCTTTCCACCAGATCGATCATGCGCAGCAGTTCGCGTTTCATGTCCGACAGGGCTTGCGAGGGCGGTCCGATGTTCTGGGGGTCCAGCGCACTGCCGGGGCGAACCGCCAGGCCCAGGGAGTCATGATCTGTCGGCAGGTCTGGCAGCATGCGTGCCATTGGGCGTTGCAGCCGCCGGCAGAAGGGCAGGGCCAGAACCAAAAGGGACGCATTGAACATCAGATGCGCATTGACCAGCATCTGCCCGCCGCTCAGCTCGCCGAGCAGGCCCGCCCGCAGCGCCATGTTGGCCGAGAAAAGAACGATGACCGCCCAGGATCCGCGCAGTAGCAGATTGGCATAGGGCACGCGCCTCCCCTGTGGGGCCATGCCGCGCGTCAGCCAGACCGGGATCAGCGCGCTGCCAAGGTTGGCCCCCAGCAGCACTGACAGCCCTGCGGCAAAGGGAATTGCGCCGATCTGTACGAGCGTTACGCACATGAGAATGGCCGCTACCGACGAATGCATGACAAAGGCCAGCGCGGCTCCGACCAGAAAGGCGGTGATATAATCGCGCGCAAGATAATCGGCAATTGCGGGCAGAAAGGCGCTGTCGCGGATCGGATCCATGGCTTCGCGCAGAAAGCGGAGCGATATGAGAATAAAGGCGATACCCATCAAGATCCGGCCCAGCTGGCGCCACTTTTTTGCATCCGATTTGACGAACAGATACCCGCCTGCCGCCAGCAACAACGGCACCAGCCAGTCCAGATCAAAAGACAGAATCTGGATGATCAGCGCGGACCCAAGGTCGCCGCCCAGAACGATGGCGAAACCGGTGGCGAAGCCGACCAGCCCGCTGGCAGTAAAGCCAGATGCCAACAATGCAACGGCGGCCGAGCTTTGCAAGACGACAGCGAGAATCAGTCCCACGATACTGGCCTGCAACGCGCTGCGCTGGCGTGTGATCACCCGCTGAAACGAGGCCCCATAGCTGCGTTCGATCCCGGTGCGGACCATACGCACCGCAAAAAGCAGCAACATGGTTGCACCGGCCAGATTGATGAGGAAGATCATGATGGCCATTTGGTTATCCGTTGACCAGGTCCAATAACGCGCCGTGCAGTGCGGGCGTGGCCGCTGCGACGACCCGGCCACCCGAATTAAGGGTCAGGGGCGCACCATCCCAATCGGTCATCATCCCGCCTGCGGCCTGCACGACCGGCAGGACCGGAAGAAAATCGTAGGGCTCCAGCCCATAGTCAACCAGCGCGTCTATGTGGCCTGCGGCCAGCAGCGCGTATTGATAGCAATCATAGGCGAACCGTCGGGTCTGACCAAATTTGAGCAGACGATCAAATACCTGCGGCTGATTGCGATACAGGCGTTCTGGCTCGTTGATATAGAGGATCGCCCGATCTGGATCGACCTGGGCAGAAACCCGGATAGCCTGTCCGTCGCGGCTGGCTCCGTGGCCGGAAATGCCGAGATAGGTCTCGTTCAGAGCCGGCATGCCGATGACGCCGATGCGTGGTACTCCATCGATCAGATGCCCCAGCAGAAAGCCGAACAGAGGATGACCGGACAGGAATGAACGGGTGCCGTCGATGGGATCGATCACCCACAGGTGCTTGCGATCAAGACCGGACTTGCCCTGTTCCTCGCCGAATATTCCGTGATCGGGAAAGTGCTGAGCCAGATAGGCGCGGACCTGTGCCTCGACACCGCGATCCGCTTGGGTGACCGGGCTTTCGTCGGGCTTGAATTCGACCCCAAGCCGACCGCGAAAATAACCACGCGCGGCCCCGGCGGCGAGACGGGCCATTTCGGCCGCGTGGTGGACAAGATCTTCAGTCGGTTGCATTCTGTGTCGTCCCATCTGTCAGGCGAAGTGTCACGCCCCAATCGTGCAAGGCCTGCGCCAGCGCACCGCTTGGCATCCGGTCCGTGACGATATCGTCGATGTTCCGCGGGTCCGGTCCGCAATGTGGTGCCGAAGCGTTGAATTTGAAGTGGTCCAGAGCCACCAGCACCCGTTCGGCGCAATCTGCGGTGACCATCGACAGGCTCGCCTCGCCGGGGTTGATAAATAGGATCCCGCGTGCCGCATTTACGGCATCGGCGCTGAGGATGGTCAGGTCCAAAGCGAACCGTCGGGCTTGGTTTTCGGTGACCGTGCCGAAGGCTCCGCGCTCATCGCTGTGCATCTCTCCCCCCAACAGGTACACTCGGTTTCCATGATGGTTCGCGAGCGTCTGCGCCACCCCGATCGAGTTGGTGACCACCAGCAGGTCGCGGCGGCTGCGCAGTTCCTCGGCGACAAAGGCTGTGGTCGACCCGACGTCCAGAAACAGGCTGCTTCCGTCCGCGACCCGGGTGGCAACCGCTGCGGCGATGGCGCGTTTTTCCCGCGTGTGTTCGCCGATGCGGCGGAAAAAGCTGGGCTGGTCCTGTGTGCCCGATAGATACGCGCCCCCATGCACCCTGGTGACATCGCCGGATTTGGACAGGGTTTTGATAGTGCGTCGCACGGTTTCTTCGGACACATCCATTGCCCGAGCCAGTTCGGCATTGCGCGCCGATCCGCCAAATCGGCGCAAAGCATCCAGCAATTGAATCGTGCGGTGGGATTGTGCAGAGCGCTGTTTCACAGGTGTTCCGTTTGCATGATTTGCCAGCAGTATCTGAATGCATTTCCACAAAAGTCAAAAGAAATGTTGATTTTTGTGGAGAAACTGTAACTCTAAAAGCCAGGCAAGGGGGCGGGCATACCCCTCTTTCAGAAAGGGAGTACTGCGTGTCGAATGCAGGAATGCATAGGTTGGGCTTATCAAGTGGTAGGTTTAATCGATTTCAGCCGTCACAATTGTGACATAGTCTGTGCGGTATCCGGGCTGCGACAACAAGCAAACGAATCCGGAATGCACTGAAACAGAGGAGTTACTCATGACCAATTCCAAGAAGATGTTGGCGCTACTGCTATCTGGGACCCTATTGGCGGGCCCGCTGGCAGCCGAGACCGAACTGACGGTTTATACAGCTGTCGAAGCTGAAGATCTGGCGCGATATGCCGAGACCTTTAATGCGCAGCATCCCGACATCAAGATCAACTGGGTCCGCGATTCCACGGGCATCATTACCGCCAAGCTGCTGGCCGAGCGTGACAATCCGCAGGCGGATGTGGTCTGGGGGCTGGCGGCGACCTCGCTGTTGCTGCTGAAATCCGAAGGCATGCTGGAGGCCTATGCCCCGGCCGGTGTCGATCTGCTGGACAAGAAATTTGTCGATTCCAGCACCCCGCCAGCCTGGGTTGGTATGGACGCTTGGGTTGCCGCTGTTTGCTATAACACTGTCGAGGCCGAAAAGGCCGGGCTGACGCCTCCGACATCGTGGAAGGATCTGGCCGACCCCAAATACAAGGGGCACGTGATCATGCCGAACCCGAATTCCTCGGGCACGGGTTTCCTGGATGTCTCCAGCTGGTTGCAGTTGTTCGGGGAAGAGGGCGGATGGGCCTATATGGACGCGCTGCATGAAAACATTGCGCGCTATACCCATTCCGGGTCCAAACCTTGCAAACTGGCCGCGTCCGGAGAAATCCCGATCGGTATTTCCTTTGCCTTTCGCGGCGCCAAGTCCAAGGCCGCAGGCGCGCCTCTGGAAATCATCGTTCCGTCCGAAGGGGTGGGCTGGGACATGGAGGCCACGGCCATTGTCGCCGGAACCGACGATCTTGAGGCTGCCAAGACTCTGGTGGACTTTAGCATCACCAAAGAAGCCAACGAGATGTACAATACCGGGTATGCCGTTGTTGCGATGCCAGGCGTCGCCAAGCCGGTAGAGTATTTTCCCGAGGGTCTTCTGGAGGCGATGATCGACAACGATTTCGAGTTTGCCGCCAACAATCGCGCCGCGATCCTGAAGGAATGGCAGGCCCGCTACGACAGCAAGTCCGAACCCAAGGGCTGAGCGCAGCGTTGCACCGGCGAGGGGCCAACCGGCCCTTCGCTCTTGCATGTACAGCGTAGGGCCCGAACCGGGCCTTGATGACCGAATGCCGCCAGCTCCAATGACAAGGACCATTCCTGTGATCGACACCCCCGCAGCCGCTGCCCCCTATTTGAACATCGAGAGTCTTTGGAAAGCTTTCGGAGATTTTCTTGCACTCAAGGACATCTCTCTGAACATCAAAGAAGGCGAATTTGTCTGCTTTCTTGGTCCGTCGGGCTGTGGGAAGACCACGCTCTTGCGCGCGATTGCAGGGCTGGATCTGCAAACCAGAGGCCGGGTGATGCAGGATGGGCGCGACGTTTCCAACCTGCCACCCTCGGAGCGGGATTTCGGCATCGTTTTTCAGTCTTATGCGCTGTTTCCAAACCTGACGATTGAAAAGAACATCGCGTTTGGGTTGGAAAACACCGGACGCAACAAGGCCGAGATCACGGCGCGGGTGGCCGAGCTGCTGCAACTGGTCGGTCTACCCGAACAGGGCCGTAAATATCCCGCGCAACTGTCTGGTGGTCAACAGCAGCGTATCGCTTTGGCGCGTGCAATTGCCACCAATCCGGGCCTGTTGTTGCTGGATGAACCTCTCTCGGCACTGGACGCCAAGGTGCGGGTTCACCTGCGCCACGAAATCAAGGAACTGCAACGTCAACTGGGCGTCACCACCGTGATGGTGACTCATGACCAGGAAGAAGCGCTGGCAATGGCCGACCGTATCGTGGTGATGAACCAAGGGGTGATCGAGCAGGTCGGTAGCCCGACCGAGATCTACCGCGAACCGGCCAACCTGTTTGTTGCGGATTTTATCGGTGAGATGAACCAGATCTCGGCCCTTGCCGGTCCATCGGGGGTTGTTCGGATCGGAGAGAGCGACATGCAGGCAAGGCCACATGCGTTTCAGCCTGGTGCGGCAATCATTGCGGCTATTCGCCCCGAAGATGTCATTCCACACGGCAAAGGTGCCCGGTCACCCGGTGCTCCGGATCGGATCAAGTCCCCGGAGAACGCATTCGAGGTGCTGGTCGATGAAATGGAGTTTCTTGGGTCGTTCTGGCGCTGCAGGTTACAGAACGAGCGGTTCGGTGGCGGCGAATTGATTGCGGATTTCTCGATTAATGCGGTGCGTCGGCTCGAGTTGGCCGCTGGAACCCAGATGATGATCGAACTGCCCAGAAACCGGTTGATGGCCTTTGCCCGATCGGAGTACGGCGCATGAACCTCAGTCACAGCAACCCGGTGACGCTGCCTGCCGGGCGGGACGTGCGCGGGAAACTTAGCCGGGATGACGTGATTATGCGCGGCGGCATGATCGTCATCGCGTTGTATCTGGTCGTCACCCTGGCCTTTCCATTGTATGCGATGCTGTCCAAATCATTCTCGACCTTCCGGTTCGAACTGGCCCAGTACGAATTCCAGGTCAGCGACGAAGCCGGGGTTTTCGACGGCACGATTCTGAATGGGGCGCAGTTGAACCAAAGCACCGGCGCCTATTCAGGAGGTGATCTGGCCGCTGGCTCGGACAGCCGGCTGGCAGTGACGCCATTCTTCCCCGATTTCAGCTTTCGCAGCCCGGTCCAGTACCAGATCCGCAACGCGTCAGACACCGGTCGGTTTCTTGTGGGATCGGACCTGTATGACGATACGGACTGGTTGACCCTGGACAGTAACACGTTCCGGCGGGTTCAGCTGCGACCGGTCAAATCGCGTGGCATCGACAATTTCGTCAACTATTTCTCAACGCCGGCTTTGTTCAACTCAATCAAGAATTCGCTGTGGATCGCAGTGGTCAGCACCATCGTCACGGTCACGCTGGCGTTCTGGTTTGCCTATGCGCTGAACCGTAGTTGCATGCGTTTCAAGGGGCTGTTCCGGCTGGTGGCCATGGCGCCGATCCTGGTGCCCTCGCTTTTGCCTGGCATCGCCCTGGTCTATCTATTCGGCAACCAGGGCATGCTCAAGGAGCTCTTATTCGGGGCGTCCATCTACGGGCCAATCGGCATCGTGATCGGCTCGGTGTTCTTCACTTTTCCGCATGCCTTCCTCATCATTTCGACTGCATTGGCGATTTCCGATGCACGACTGTACGAAGCCGCGATCAGCTTGCGCGCAACGCCTTGGCGCACCTTTTGGACGGTGACAATCCCGGGCGCGCGCTATGGTCTGATCTCGGCGGCGTTTGTGGTTTTCAACCTGGTGATCACGGATTTTGGCTTGCCCAAGGTGATCGGGGGGCAATTCAACGTGCTGGCCGTGGATATCTACAAGCAGGTGATCGGTCAGCAGAATTTCGAAATGGGCGCGGTTGTTTCGGTGGTTCTGGTGGTCCCCGCGATCCTGGCCTTTGCCATCGACCGGTTGGTGCAGTCAAAGCAGGTCGCGTTGTTGTCGGCGCGATCCGTGCCTTATCAACCCACGCCGAACCCACGGGTCGACCGGATCTTTCTGGCCTATTCAACGCTTGTGGCGCTGTTCATCGTCGGTATTCTTGCGGTCTGCCAGTTTGCGGCACTGATCAAATTTTGGCCCTACGACCTGAACCTGAGCCTGAACAACTATGCTTTTGACAAGATGGATGGCGGCGGCTGGGCATCCTATTTCAACTCGATCAAGCTGGGGCTGCTGACGGCGGTGATCGGTACGTCGGTGGTGTTTTTCGGGGCCTATCTGGTCGAGAAATCCAACGGGTTCAAAGTGGGGCGGGCGCTGTTTCAGATGTTCGCCATGTTGCCGATGGCAATACCTGGCATGGTTCTGGGACTGGCCTATATCTTTTTCTTCAACAACCCCGCCAATCCGCTGAACCCGATTTATGGCACCATGGCGATCCTGGTGATCTGTACAGTGACGCATTTCTATACTGTGTCGCACCTGACGGCGGTGACCGCGCTGAAACAGATGGACCGCGAGTTCGAAAGCGTGTCGTCATCGCTGAAGCAGCCGACGATGAAGCTGTTTGCCCGCGTGACGGTCCCGGTTTGCCTGCCCGCTGTTCTGGATATCTCGATCTATCTGTTTGTGAACGCGATGACGACGGTCTCGGCGGTTGTGTTTCTGTATTCGCCCAAGACAACACTGGCCTCGGTCGCTGTGCTGAACATGGACGATGCCGGTGATATCGCTCCGGCAGCGGCGATGGGGATGATGATCTTTTACACCAATGCGGTGGCGCGTATCCTGCATCTGATCGCGTCAAAGGGCGTGTTGGCCCGCACGCAAGCCTGGCGCAACCGCTAGCCCGATCAACGAGAGTAGATCACCCGCGCTTGCCCCTGCAGGCGCGGGTCGGTGGATTTGATCAACACATCGCGCCCCTCGATCAATTCCAGACAGCGATCAAGCGTATCCTGCTCCAGCCGCGCCATGGCCTGTTCGGTGTAAAAGGTCAGATGCGGGCTCAGGATCACGTTGGGGCGATTGAACAGGGCGGCCAATGGGTGGTTCCGCCGCGCCAACGGTTCGGCGCTGAACACATCCAGCCCAGCCGCCGCGATCCAGCCCGCATCCAGCGCCCGGATCAGCGCCGCCTCGTCCACGATCGCCCCGCGCGAGACATTGATCAGGCAGGCGGTGGGTTTCATGGCCCGCAGTTCCGGCGCGCCGATCAGGTGACGGGTGGCATCGTTCAGCACGCAGTGGATGCTGACAAAATCGGACCGGCCAAGCATATCGTGCAAATCGGGGCAGGGCGTAGCCCCCGCGGCGCGTATGGTGGCCTCGGACATACCGGGATTGTAGGCCAGGACATTGGCGCGAAATCCCGCCCCGGCCATGCGCGCCATTGACCGGCCGATCCGGCCCAATCCAACGATCCCGACGGTGCTGCCAGCGATATCGCGGCCCAGCCACTTTGGCTCTGGCCAGGCCCAGCCGTGATCGGACATCTGCGCAGCCAACGCGGGCAGTTTGCGCGCCAGCGCGATCATCAGGGCAAAGGCGCCCTCGGCCACGGTTTCCTCGGCGTATTCCGGGATATTGACCACGGTGATGCCGCGTTTGGTGGCGGCGGGGATGTCGATGGCATCGATGCCGACGCCGTATTTGACAATGCCGCGCAGCCGGGTTGCCGTTTCGATCACATGCCGGGTGATCGGCGCATAGCACATCAGCAAAAGATCCGCATCGCGGGTGTGTGCCGCCAGTTCGGCCTCGGGGATCCCGTCGGGCAGCAGAACCAATTCATGCCCCAACTCGCGCAGCCTCGCATCGACCAGGGGCATTCGCAGTTCGCGGTCGGTGCGAACGATCTTCATTCTGTTTGGTTGTCCTTTATCGCTGAGATGACGATATCCAGCGCACGGTCCAGATCTGCGCGTTCGATGGTCAGGGGCGGGGACAGGGTCAGCACACATCCTTGGCTGATCTTGAAGCTCAGGCCCGCTGCCAGGCAAGCATAGTAGATCCGTTCGGCGCGGGCGTTTCCGGGGGATTTGTCGGTCCGGTCCTCGACGATCTCGACTCCGAACATCAGCCCCCTCCCACGAATGTCGCCCACCGTGGGGACTCCGGCAAGCGCCTCGTTCAGCCGGGTCATGGCATGGTGTCCCAGGTCAGCGGAACGTTCGATCAGCCCTTCGTCTTCGATGATCTGGATCGTGGTCAGGGCAGCGCGGGCGGTGACCGGGTTCTTTTCGTGGGTGTAATGCCCGATGGCAAAATCACCACAGACGTCCAGTTCGCGCCGCGCTAGGCAGGCGGCAATGGGCAGGATGCCGCCCCCAAGCGCCTTGCCAAGGGTCACAATGTCGGGCTGGATGTCGTCATGTTCAAACGCGAACATGCGCCCGGTCTTGCCCAGCCCGGTGGGGATTTCATCCATGATCAACAACGCACCATGCCGGTCACAGGCCGCGCGCACCGCTTTCCAGAATCCCGGTGGCGGCACATAGGGTACGGCGCGCATGGGTTCGGCGATAACGGCGGCCACGTCGCCTTCGCGGCCCAACACGTAGTCGACCATGTTGGCACAGGCCAGCCCGCAGCTGTCAGGCCCGGCGTGACCATAGGGGCAGCGATAACAGGCAAAGGGTGCCACATGTTCGGCCCCCGGCAGCAGCGGCCCGGCGATGTGACTGCGAAACGTTGCCTCGCCGCCAACGCTGGCCGCGCCCATGCCGGCCCCGTGAAATGCATCCCAGAAGCTGACGGTCTTGAACCGGCCCGTTGCCGCGCGCGCGATCTTCAGCGCGACTTCGTTGGCATCCGATCCGCCGGTCGTGAACAGGGTTTTTTCCAGATCTCCGGGCGCGATCTGCGCCAGTTTCTCGGCCAGTTCCACGGCGGGGTCATTGGTAAAGCGACGCGGGGCAAAGGGCAGATCGTCCAGCTGCGCCTTGATGGCGGCGATCAGGCGGGGGTGACCATAGCCGATGTGATGCACCGAGTTGCCGTGAAAATCCATGAACCGGCGACCGTCCAGATCTTCGATCCAGATACCCTCGGCCTTGGCGATGGTACTGACGCAGGGCGAGGACAGGGATTGATGCAGAAACGCATCGGCATCGCGCCGTAGCAGCGGCGCGGATTTGGGGCCTATGGATTCTTGCAACCAGGTCTGGCGTGCCGAGGAGGTGTTGGATTCCCCCTCGGTGTGAACGATCTGGTGGGTCATTCGACCCAGGGCAGCGAGTAGGTTTTGACGTTGGTGAAGAATTTCATCGCTTCCAGCACGCCTTCTTTCACCGCGTTGCCGCTGTCCTTGATGCCCCCGAACGGAGACATTTCGATGCGATATCCGGGTTGCTCCCAGATGTTCACCGTGCCCACGTCCAGCCCGTTGATATAGGCAATCGCGCGGTTCAGATCGTTGGTGCAGACGCCCGAGGACAGGCCAAATTCGGTTGAGTTCGATATCTCCATCACAGCGACATCGTCATCGGGGACGCGGACGATGGGAATGATGGGGCCAAAGGTTTCCTCCATTACCAGTTCGCTGTCATGGGGTACGCGATCTACCACGATAGGAGGCAGAAGAGCGCCCTGGCGACCGGGATTGTACAGGATTTCCGCCCCCTGATCCGCCGCCATATGGACGCGTTTTTCAAACAGTTCCGCGGCTTGGGCATGCACCACACAGCCCAATTGGGTTTCCGGGTCCATTGGATCGCCAAAGCGAATGGCCTTGGCCTTTTGCAACACCAGCGGCACAAACCGATCAGCAACGCTGTCCTGCACGAGAATGCGTTTGACGGCCGTACAGCGCTGGCCCGAATTGCCGGTGGCCCCGGCCACGGCAATGGTCGCCGCCTTGTCCAGGTCGGCATCGGTCAGGTCGTTGCAGATGATCAGCGGATCGTTGCCGCCCAGTTCCAGGGCCGTGCGTTTATACCCGGCCTTGGCGGCAATCATTTTCCCCACCGGCACGCCTCCGGTAAAGGTGATGATGTCGATATTGTCATTGGTGATCATCTCATCGCCAATATCGGCGGGCCAGCCGGTGACAATCTGGAACATCTCGGGTGGCAGGCCCGCCTCGTACAGGATATCCGCAAGCGCAATTGCTGTGAGTGGTGTCAATTCCGTCGGCTTGCAGACGACGCAATTGTTGGTTGCAATGGCCGGGGCAATCTTGTGGCTGACCATGTTCAGCGGGTGGTTGAACGGGGTGATCGCGCTGATCGCCCGCACCGGTTCGCGTTTGGTATAGATTTTGCGCGCCTTGCCTTGTGGGGTCAGGTCGCAGGAAAAGATCTGACCATCGTCAAGAATGGCCATCTGACCGGCCAGCGTGAACACGTCATAGGCCCGACCGGTTTCGTACAGCGCATGCTGATGGCAGATGCCCAGTTCCAGCGTCAGCCATTTAGCCAGCCAGTCACGTTTTTCCCGGATCAATTCACCCGCGCGAAACAGGATCTGCTGGCGTTCGTAGCGGGTCAGCCTGGGCTTGTAGCTGGCGGCAACTTCAAAGGCGCGCGCCGCATGTTCGGCCTGACCTGCGGGCACCGTGCCGATGATCTGATCGGTATAGGGGTAATGTATCGGCACCACATTGTCGGTAAAGACAACCTCGCCGCCGATGCGCATGCCTTCGTTGCGGGGTTCGATTTTCATATCCTTCATCACAGTGCCGCCGCCATGGTGGCATAGAAAAACGCATCGAAGTTGCGCAGGGACGGAGCATCCGGGATGTCGATAACCCGATTGACGATAAAGGGTACCTCCTGTTCGGTGAGCCCGCCATGGCTGCGCAGGGGTTCGTTTAACGCCGCCAAATCATGACGGTGGGCCGAGGTGCCGATGGTCATGTTCTCGCCGGAGACCATGACAATGTCGCCAATCCGGTCGCCGGGCAACTCGAACCGCTCGATCGCTTCTTGCTTGGTCAACACGTGGGTGATGCCATCTGTGGCCTTGAGCCTGGCGATGATGTCGGCCCGGTCGGCGCCCTCGGGAAGATAGGCGGTGGCAAAGGACCCGAGCGCGCCGTGATGCACCACATAGGGGTCGGTGATCGGCAGGATCACGCGGGCGGCTTCCTTGCCCAGCCAGTCGTCCATCAGATCCTGTACATAGACCACGGCGGGGCTGCCGTCGGCCAGGTGCTTGGGCTTCATGCCGTGATCGGCGGTGACCACGATGGCTGCGCCCATGGCATCGAGCTGGGTCAGGTAGCGGTCAAACATCTCATAAAACGCTTTGGCCTGCGCATCGTCGGGCGCGTATTTATGCTGCACATAATCTGTGGTGGTCAGGTACATTACGTCCGGCTTCCATTCCGCCAACAGCTTGACCCCGGCGGCAAAGACGAACTCTGACAGTTCGGCGGAATAGACCTCGGGCACCGGCATGCCCAGCCATGCGCTGGCGTTGTTCTGACCATGTTCAGCCTGTGTGGTGGTGTCGGATTTCTCGGCCGAAAAACATTTGGCGCGGTCGTCGTCAAAGGCGAGCCCAGCTCCCAGCAGCGCGCGCAGCTTGTCCTTGGCGGTAACAATTGCAACGCGGGCCCCGGCGTCGTAGAACTGTTTGAACACGGTCGGCGCGCGCAGGAAGCGCACGTCGTTCATCATCACCTCTTCGCCGGTGTCCGGATCGATCAGATAGTTGCCGCAGATGCCGTGCACGATGGGCGGGCGGCCGGTTGCGATGGAGAGATTGTTGGGGTTGGTAAAGCTGGGGATCACCGAATGGGCCAGCCTGTCTGTGCCGGTTTCGCGCATCCGCTTCAGCGTCGGCATCAGCCCGTCGGCAATCGCCTTGTCCAGATACTCGGGTTCGCACCCGTCCAGACAGATGGCAATCGCGGGCACCTTGGGCATGGGATAAACACGTTCGTTTGCGGTGACGGGGATTTGAATGGTCATTACAGGTCCTTGATCGGTTCAGGCGGCCAGTTTGGCGCGTTCTTTCAGGGCGGCGTCGGGAGGGGCGGCATCGGTCACCCCCATTTCAGCCAGCGATTCTTTGGCGGCGGCGACAACCTGCCGCATCACGGTTTCATCCATCTGCCCGATACAGCCGACGCGGAAACTGTCCACGACAGTCAACTTTCCGGGATAGATGATAAACCCCTTCTGTTTCATCAACTCGTAATACCGGTCAAAGATGAAATTGCCATCGGCAGGGCAAAAGAATGTGACGATGATCGGGCTGAGCCAGCGATTGTCCAGCAGCGTCACAAACCCCAGATCGCGCATCCCGGCCACCATCACGTCACGGTTGCGGGTATAACGCGCGCCGCGCGCCGCAACGCCGCCATCGGCTTGGTGCGCGCGCAGAGCTTCCAGGAATGCGACCACGGCATGGGTGGGCGGGGTAAATCGCCACTGACCGCTTTTATTCATATGCGTCCATTGCGCATGCACATCCAGCGACAGGGAATGGCTGTTGCCCTTGGCGGCCTCCAGTTCCGTCTTGCGGGCGATGATGAACCCGAAACCGGGCACGCCCTCGATGCATTTGTTGGCCGATGATACCAGTGCCTCGTAGCGGATTTCAGATGGTTTCAGGTCGATGGCGCCAAAGGCCGACATCGAATCGATCAACAGCTTGCGGCCGGCGGCATAGGTGGCCTGAGAAATCTCCTCGACTGGGTTCAGGATGCCCGAACTGGTCTCGCAATGAATCGCGATCACATGGGTTATGGCCGGATCATCAGCCAGGATCCGCGTCACGTCGTCGCCGCGCGGCGGCAGGTAGTCGCCTTTGTCCAGCAGCGTGAAATCGCGCCCCAGATAGCGCAGGGTTTCTGCCGACCGCAACCCATAGGCACCGTTTGCCAGCACCAGCGCCTTACCGTCACGGGGTATAAAAGAGCCCAGCATCGCCTCGACGGAAAAAGACCCGGATCCCTGCATCGGCACACAATCGAATTCTTCAGCGCCGTCACCGAGCATCGCCAGCAACCGCGTGCGCAATTCGCGGGTAACGGCACGAAACTCATCATCCCAGCTGCCCCAGTCGCGCAGCATGGCCTGTTTCACGGCCCAGGACGTGGTCAGCGGCCCCGGTGTCAGCAGATAGGGTTCGCCCAGTCGGGGTGGCTCAATCACGGTGTTGTACGAAGTCATTTCGATGTCCCGGTCAGGTGTGTTGAAACCACTATTGCCGCAGCATCTTGTATATGGGAAATTGCATTTAGCAATGTCATCATAGGCCGCGCCTATGGATCTTTCAGGGATGAACCGATGCGTCACAGCCAATTGAAAGCCTTTCATCACGTGGCCCTGCTGGGCGGTTTTTCGCGTGCCGCGGAATCGCTGTATCTGACCCAGCCGGCGATTTCCGAACAGGTGCGCAAGTTGGAGCAGGATCATGATGTGCTGTTGTTTCACCGCGAGCGCAAGCGGGTGCGGCTGACGCGGTCAGGTGAACGGTTGTTTCGCCTGACCCGGCAATATTTCGAGGTGGAGCAGCAGATTGGCGAACTGATGTCCGAAGCCGGTGCGGCCATTGACGGCGAACTGCGCATCGTCGCGGATTCCGCCCATCATGTCACCGCGATCCTTGGGCGGTTTCGCAAACGCTATCCGGAGGTGACTGTGTCGCTGCATGGCGGCAATACCGAAGACATCCTGGAACAGCTGCGCGCTTATGAAGCCGAGATTGGAGTCGTCGGGGACGTATCGCCCGGCAAGGAGATGGTGTCGCTCGGCCTTGGCGGCTCGGATATCGTGGCCTTTGCTGCACACGGGATCCTGCAACCCCCGAGACAGGCGTTGGGCCTAAAGGAGTTGATCGACCTGCCGTTGATTTTCCGCGAGGCCGGGTCCAAAACGCGACAAAAGCTCGAGGCCGCAGCCGCCGTACAAGGTATCGTCCTGCACCCTGCCATTGTCGCCGAAGGGCGCGAGGCCGTGCGCGAGCTGGTCGCTTCGGGCGCAGGCGTTGGATTCGTTTCGCGGGCGGAATATGGCAATGATGACCGGTTGGAGCTGTTCGATTTGCAGGCGGACGGGCTGCATATGCATGAAACAATCGTCCATCTGGCCCAACGCCGTGACGTCAAGGTCATCCGGGCTTTCATGGATATTGCGTGGCAGGAACTGGCGGCCCACCCTCGGTCCGTCTGATCCGGACGCGCCGCCTGACCTGGCAAGACGATGTTTCACGAGTCGCGGGCCTGTTTGCCGTTGAACGGCCATTCATGAACGCGAAACAATCGGCGTGTCCATTCGGGAACGGTGCGTGCCGGTTAATGGTTGCTGCGCGTCGTAACGGGAATTTATGACCCGGATGTCGGGGCGCGCTATGGCGTCTGTATCCCATAGAACCGCGGGCTAGGTCGCCAATACGCGCCTGACTGTCAGGCGGAAACAACCGTGCCGTGTAACTTCTGCATCCTGTCGGCAACAGCCATGGATTCCGGTTGCGCCCTCACGAAAACTTCGCTTGGAATGGACGTATACCGTCGTACACTGGACTCGTGGTTTATGAGGGGGGTGGAGTTGAAGCCGACAAATACCGGGGATCCGGAGTACTTTCACAAAGTTGTCGATTGCCAGTACGCCTGTCCCGCCCACACGCCTGTGCCCCAATATATCCGCCTGATCGCCCAGCAACGTTATAGCGACGCCTATCTGGTCAATTGGGAAAGCAATGTCTTTCCCGGCATCCTTGGGCGCACCTGCGATCGGCCCTGTGAACCGGCCTGTCGCCGAGGGCGGGTCGAAGAGGAGCCGGTGGCGATCTGCCGCCTGAAACGGGTGGCAGCGGATTTCAAGGACGACATTACACCGCGTTTGCCCAAGGCTGGCCCGGGCAATGGCAAGAAAATTGCCCTGATCGGCGGTGGCCCGGCCTCGCTGACTGTCGCACGGGATCTGGCTCCGCTGGGGTACGAGTTGCACCTCTATGATGCGCAGGCCAAGGGGGGCGGTTTCATGCGCAGCGAGATTCCGTCCTTTCGACTGCCTGAAAAGGTATTGGACGAAGAAATCGGCTATGTTCTGGATATGGGTATCAAGGCCCGGTTCGATACCTATGTGGACAGTATGCAGGCGATTCTGGACAAACACTACGATGCCGTCTTTGTCGGCAGCGGTGCCCCAAGAGGACGCAATCTGCCCGATCTGTCGGGGCGGGATACAGCAGATGCCAATGTTCATATCGGGCTGGACTGGCTGGCCAATGTCGCCTTTGAGCATGTGAAAACCATCGGCAAGCGGGTGATCGTGCTGGGCGGCGGCAACACCGCAATGGACTGTTGCCGGACGTCCCGCCGCCTCGGGGGGCAGGACGTCAAAGTGATCGTCCGCAGCCCGTTCGAAGACATGAAGGCCTCGCCATGGGAAAAGGAGGATGCCCTTCATGAAGGCATCCCGATTATCGACAACCACGTGCCCAGGACCTTTGTGATCGAAGACGGCAAGCTGACCGGCATGACGTTCGAGAAGGTGAAGCCGGTTTACGACAAGGACGGGCACCGCGAATTGGTACCGACGGGCGAAGAGCCGGCGTTCTACCCCTGCGACGATGTGCTGATTGCGATCGGTCAGCAGAATGCCTTTCCCTGGATCGAGCGCAGCACCGGAGTGAACTTTGACGCGCACGGTCTGCCTGTGCTGAACAAAGTGACGTTACAGTCCACCCGTCCGGATGTGTTTTTTGGCGGCGATGCGGCCTTTGGGCCAGAAAACATCATCACGGCGGTGGCCCAGGGGCATCAGGCGGCGATCTCGATTGATCTGTATTGCACAGGCAAGGATTTGACTGCGCGGCCAGCTCCCGATGTCACCCTGGTCAGCCAGAAGATGGGCATTCACGAATGGAGCTATGACAGCGCTCCGACCGAGGATCTGCGGCTGACCGTGCCGCTGGCCGATCTGGACCGCGCGCTGGAGGATCGCAAGCTCGAAGTCGAGTTGGGGTTCGACCTGGACGCGGCCTTTGTCGAGGCCGAACGCTGCCTGAACTGCGACGTACAGACCGTGTTCACGGCCGACACCTGTATCGAATGCGACGCCTGCACCGATATCTGTCCGACCAGCTGTATCAATTTCATTGCCAATGGCCCCGAGGATGACTTGCGGACCCGCCTGGCGGTTCCGGCAATAGAGCCGGAACAGGCGCTCTATGTATCGGGTCCGTTGGAAACCGGCCGGGTCATGGTCAAGGACGAAGATGTCTGCCTGCATTGCGGGCTGTGTGCCGAACGCTGCCCGACCGCGGCATGGGACATGATGCGGTTTACCTATTCGGTGACCAAGGCCACCCCGAACCTGATGGAGGTCGGATGAAGACGCTGCTCGGTATCAATGACTTTGTAGTCAAGTTCGCCAATGTAAACGGAACCGGGTCGGCCAGCGCCAACAGCCTGTTTGCCAAGGCGATCTTTCGCATGGGTATCCCCGTCAGCCCGCGCAACATCTTTCCGTCCAACATTCAGGGGCTGCCTACCTGGTACGAGGTTCGTGTCAGCTCGCAAGGGTATCTGGGGCGGCGGGGCGGAGTGGACATCATGGTTTGCGTCAATCCGCAAAGCATGGCCGATGACATCGCCAGCGTCGAACCCGGCGGTTACTTTATCTATGACAGCACCAAACCGCTGGCCCCCCAACTGCAGCGCGACGACATCCATTTCATGGGCATTCCCTTTACCGAGATGTGCATGCGCGAATTTCCGACGCCGCGCTTGCAGCAGCTGCTCAAGAATGTCGTCTATGTCGGTGCGATGGCAGCATTGATCGAGATTGATTTTTCGGTTCTCAAGGGGCTGTTGAATACTCAGTTCAAGGGCAAGGAAAAGCTGATCTCGTCGAATGTGCACGCACTCGAAATGGGATTTCGCTATGCGCGTGAACATTTCGACTGTCCTTTGCCGGTCCGCTTGCAGCAGGGCGACAATATCGCGCCGCATATCCGCGAGTTCGACCACATCCTGATGAGCGGCAACACCGCCACCGCGCTGGGCGCTATCTATGGTGGCGCGACCGTGGCTGCGTGGTATCCGATTACGCCGTCGACATCGGTGGTGGATGCGTTTTCCAAATATGCCGAACGGATGCGGATTGATCCGGGCACCGGCAAAAAGAACTTTGCGGTGGTTCAGGCCGAAGACGA
The DNA here is from genome assembly GCF_000473225.1 of Sedimentitalea nanhaiensis DSM 24252. GTDB lineage: Bacteria > Pseudomonadota > Alphaproteobacteria > Rhodobacterales > Rhodobacteraceae > Sedimentitalea > Sedimentitalea nanhaiensis. The sequence goes on along the minus strand of NZ_KI421509.1, from coordinate 1,032,450 downwards.
GCTGGCCGCGATGGGCATGGTGATCGGCGCCAGCTGGAACGGCGCGCGCGCTTTTACCGCCACGTCGGGGCCGGGGTTGTCGCTGATGAGCGAATTCCTTGGCCTGGCCTATTTTGCCGAGGTGCCTGTGGTTCTGGTCGATGTGCAACGCTCGGGGCCTTCTACCGGCATGCCCACTCGCAGCCAGCAATCCGATGTGCTGGCGGCGGCCTATGCCAGTCACGGCGACACCAAGCAGGTGCTGTTGTTCCCGGCCACGCCGCGCGAATGTTTCGATATGACCGTGGATGCGTTCGATCTGGCGGACCGCTTGCAGACGCCGGTGATCATGATGTCGGACCTGGACCTGGGCATGAACGACTGGATGTCTCCGCCGCTGGAATGGGATGACAGCCGCCAGTTGGATCGCGGCAAGGTGCTGGATGCCGATGGGCTGGAGCAGATGGAAAACTGGGGCCGCTACAAGGATGTGGATGGCGACGGGATCTGTTATCGTACCCTGCCGGGCACACACCCGTCCAAGGGGGCGTATTTCACCCGCGGATCGTCCAAGTCCGAAATGGCGGTCTACAGCGAGCGCGGCGAGGACTATGTACAGAATGTCGACCGGTTGCTGCGCAAATTCGAAACCGCCAAACAATACGTGCCCAAACCCAAGGTCAAGAATGCGCCCGGCCTGACCAAACCGGCCAGCGATCTGAAGCTGGGGGCGATGTTCTTTGGCACCAGCGCCTCGCCAAGCTATGAAGCGGTCGAGATGTTGGCGTCCGAGGGGTATCCCATTGATACCCTGCGCATCCGGGCGTTTCCGTTTCATCGCAGTCTTGACGACTTTATCCATGCCCATGACCTGATCTTTGTGATCGAACAGAACCGCGACGGACAAATGCGGCGGTTGATCAGCAACGAATGCGAAATTCCACCGGGCAAGCTGACTGCGGTGTTGAATTACAGCGGCACGCCGATCACGGCCCGCCACATCGCGGCCGAAATCCGCGAGACCCTGAACGCTGCCGGTGGAAACGTGATCCCCCTGCATCCGGAGACCGCCTGATGTCCTTTATCAAACCCAAATTCCGCCACCCCCGATTGCCCACCAATGCGCTGGGGTTTACGGTTGCCGATTACGATGGGGCGATCTCGACCCTGTGTGCGGGATGCGGTCATGACAGTATTTCGGCGGCGATCCGAAACGCCTGTTTCAAATCCGCGCTGGAACCGCACCGCATCGCCAAAGTGTCCGGGATCGGCTGTTCGTCAAAGATGCCGACCTATTTCCTGGGCCGTTCGCATGGGTTCAACTCGGTGCATGGCCGGATGCCCTCGGTCGCGACAGGGGCCAGCCTGGCCAACCGGAACCTGACCTATATCGGCGTGTCGGGCGACGGAGATACGGCGTCAATTGGCATGGGGCAGTTCATTCATTTGATCCGGCGCAATGTGAACATGACCTATATTGTCGCAAACAACGGCTGCTACGGTTTGACCAAGGGGCAGGACAGTGCCACGGCAGACCTGGGATCCGTCAGCAAGGGCGGAGCCGCAAACCCGTTTGACGGCATCGATCTGGCCAGTCTCGCGGTTCTGCAGGGGGCCAGTTTTGTCGCCCGCAGTTTCTCGGGCGACAAGGACCAGCTGGAGCCGCTGATCCGGGCGGCGATGGCGCATGATGGGTTTGCCTTTATCGATGTGGTGTCGCCTTGCGTCACCTTCAACAACCATGCCGGGTCGACCAGAAGCTATGGCAGCACGCGCGACCATCTGGACGCCATGCCAGTAGATTTCGTACCCGTGCGCGAAGAGATCCGGGCCGAATATGCCGAAGGTACCAGCCATGCGGTGACGCTGCACGATGGATCGGTCATTCACCTGCTCAAGGCCGATGCCGGCTATGCGGCGGATGACCGGACCGGAGCGCTGACCGCGATCCGGTCGGCGCAACAGGATCGCCGCATCCTGACCGGCCTGCTGTTCCTGGATCCGAATTCGCGGGATCTGAACGATACGTTGGAATTGGCCAGCCGCCCCCTGAATGAACTGGGCAAGGACGAGCTGTGCCCCGGCAGCAAGATGCTGGACAGTATCAATGAAGGGCTGCGTTAGAGCCGGTTGCGTTCAAATGTATTCGCCATGCCACGAATACGCGGATCCGGTGAATGCAAGAGGCCCTAGAACCGCAGTGACAGGCAGGACATGCCACCGTCCAGCTTGGCGCATTCGCTGTTGCCAATTTCGCGCACGTCATATCCGGCAGCCCGCAAAGTGGCGGCGGTTTTCGGGAAACCGGCTGGCATCAGGACAAACTGGTTGAACCGGATCGTATTGGCGGCCGCCTCTTCGCCAGGCGCGGTGTTGATGACGCGGTATCCGTCAAAACACCCGGTGGCCGCGAGGCGCTGAGTTGCCAGGATCGTTTCTGCATCCAGCAGGGAGCAATCGGTCTTGAAATGCAGCACACCCTCGGGGGTGTGAACCTCGCGCACAGCATGACCCCAGGGCGCAACCAGTTCGGTCAGCTCGGCAATCCCGGCGGCATCGGTGCGGGCCGAGCGCCCAACAAGGATCTCGCGCTCGGTGGTCAGGATATCGCCACCTTCGATAAAGCCGGGGCCGGAAATTTCCAGCACTTCGTCATACTGGGCGCGCAGGGTGGGGGCCATCTGGACGACCTCGCCGCGCCGGGTCTCCGCCCCCGGACGCATCAGGATCGCGCCCTGGGGCAGACACAAGGCAGTGTCCTCCACGAACACCGCATCGGGAAAGTCCAGCAGCGCGGGCAGTTCGATCACCCGGGCACCGGTTTCGCGCAGGGTAGCGACGTAGTCGGCGTGGTGTTGCAACATGGTCTCCAGATTGGGAGTGCCGATATCCTGGGCGCGCAACCCGTCGATGATGCTGGCACCGGGTTTGCGGGTGACGGCGCGGGTGAACTCGAAGGATGGGTTGGACATCGTGACCTCAATCAACGGGGGGACGCCGCTTTGTGTTCCAGAATTTCACTGCCACGGCAAGCGCCGGAATTGAATACCCATAATAAGCGCTTGCATCCCCAGCGCAATTTTTCCCTAATACACAGCAAATTCCGGAGAGCCGAATGTCCGCAGATCCCGCCCAAGATGCCGGTGCCGCCGGTGCCGCATCCGAAGACGAAGCCATTCGCGTCGAAAACCTGCATAAGTCCTTTGGCCAGCTCGAAGTGCTCAAGGGGGTGTCTCTGGTGGCGCACAAGGGCGATGTCGTGGCGATCATCGGGGGCAGCGGATCGGGAAAATCGACCTTTCTGCGCTGTGTGAATTTCCTTGAAACGCCCAGCAGCGGACGCATCGTGATCGGTGGTGAGGACATCGCCATGCGCCCGGATGGCACGCCGGTCAGCCGCAAGCAGATCGAAAAGGCCCGCACCCGATTGGGGATGGTGTTCCAGGCCTTCAACCTGTGGACGCACCGAACGCTGCTGGAAAATGTGATCGAAGTTCCGGTGCATGTACTGGGCGTCCCCAAGGCAGAAGCCATCGTGCGCGCCGAAAAACTGTTGGCGCGGGTCGGGCTGTCGGCCAAGGCGGATACCTTTCCGGCATTTCTGTCAGGTGGTCAACAGCAGCGCGCCGCCATAGCGCGCGCGTTGGCGATCGAGCCCAGCGTCATGCTGTTCGACGAACCGACCAGCGCGCTGGACCCGGAACTGGTGGGCGAGGTGCTGTCGGTGATCCGCGATCTGGCCGCCGAGGGGCGCACAATGTTGCTGGTCACCCATGAAATGAAGTTTGCACGAGAGGTCGCCACACATGTGATCTATCTGCACAATGGGGTCATCGAAGAAGAAGGCCCGCCCGAGACCGTGTTCGGGGCACCGAGATCGGATCGGTTGAAACAGTTTCTGAAATCCGTTGCATAGACGACGGAACACACAACAGGGAGAAAGACCAATGAAAATCAAGCATATCCTGACCGCGGGCCTGACCGCGCTGACAGTCGCGGCAGGCGCGGCCACGGCCGATGAGGTCAAGATCGGCATCGCCGCCGAACCCTATCCGCCGTTCGCGGCACCGGACGCGGCGGGCAACTGGGTCGGTTGGGAAATCGAGATCATCGGCGCGGTCTGCGCCGCGGCCAAGCTGGAATGCGTCATCACGCCGGTTGCCTGGGATGGGATCATCCCGTCGCTGACCGGACAACAGATCGACGCCATCATGGCCTCGATGTCGATTACCGAAGAACGTATGCAGACCATCGACTTTACCAACCCTTATTACAACACCCCGGCCGTGATTGTGGCCGACAAGTCGATGGATATAGCGGCAACACCTGAATCGCTGGCGGGCAAGATCCTCGGGGTGCAGGCGTCGACCACCCACCAGGCCTATGCCCAGGCACATTTCGAAGGCGATACGGAACTGCGCATCTATCAGACCCAGGACGAAGCCAACCAGGATCTGGTTGCCGGGCGGATCGACGCGACCCAGGCGGACAGCATCGCCATGGCCGATTTTGTCAACAGCGACGGGGGCGGCTGCTGCGAGATCAAGGGCGCGGTTGCCAATGACGAGGCCATTCTGGGCAAGGGTGTCGGTGCCGGTGTGCGCAAGGGCGACGATGCGTTGCGCGAGGCGTTGAACGCCGGAATTGCCGCCGTTCTCGCGGATGGCACCCACGAGGCGATCACTGCCAGGTATTTCACCACCAGCATCTACAGCGAATAGGCCGGTCCGGTGGGTGGTCTTGTCGAGGCGCTTGGCCTGACCAGCACCTTTGAATTGCTTGCATTGTCCCCCCCGGGGTGGGGGGGCAATCTTTTGCGGGGGCTGGCCAATTCGTTGCAAATTGCCTTTGGCGCGTTTGGTTTTGGCCTGCTGATCGGGCTGTTTGGCGCATACGGCAAGCTGTATGGCGGACCGATCCTGCGCGATCTGCTGGCGATCTACACGACGGTTGTGCGGGCGGTGCCGGAATTGGTGTTGATCCTGATCCTCTATTACGTCGGCACCGACCTTATCAATAAACTGGTCATGGGCTTTGGTGGCGAGCGCGTTGAAATCAGCGGTGTTGTCGCCGGGATCTGGGTGCTGGGGGTGGTACAGGGGGCCTATGCCACCGAAATTCTGCGCGGTGCGATCCTGGCGGTGCCGCCGGGCCAGATCGAGGCCGCGCGTGCCTTTGGCATGCCACCGCTGATGCTGATGCGCCGGGTGACAATACCGGCGATGATGTCCTTTGCCATTCCGGGCCTGGCAAATCTGTGGCTGATCGCGACCAAGGATACTGCGTTGCTGGCCATCGTCGGGTTCAATGAACTGACACTGGAGACCAAACAGGCGGCGTCCAGTACGCGGGCCTATTTCACATTTTTCCTGGCTGCCGGCGGTCTGTACCTGACGGTCACATTGTTGTCGGGGCGCGTCTTTAAGCGGGTCGAGGCCTGGGCGCGCAAGGGGCAGCCCTCGTTGCGGCAGGCCAAGTCATGAGGGCGTTTCTGCTGCCGCACCGGATTGTGATGATCCTGATTGCACTTGGGATCGTGTTGTGGTGTGCGTTTTCCATGCGTTGGGACTGGATCCCGAAATACACCGATCTGGCGCTGTTGGGTCTGTGGCGAACAATCTGGATCCTGGTGGTGACGACGATTTTGGGGTTTCTTCTGGCGATCCCTCTGGGATTGGCACAGGCCATCGGCCCCTGGTATCTGGCCACCCCGGCGCGGGTGTTTTGCACCGTGATCCGGGGCACGCCGCTGCTGTTGCAGATCTGGTTGCTATATTACGGGCTGGGCTCGCTTTTTCCGCAATTTCCCTGGATCCGCAGCAGCGAGCTGTGGCCCTATCTGCGCCAGGCCTGGCCCTATGCGGTTCTGGCGTTGACGCTGTCCTATGCGGGGTACGAGGGCGAAGTGATGCGCGGCGCATTTTCCAGCGTTGCCAAGGGGCAGGTCGAGGCTGCCAAAGCCTTTGGCATGCCCCGTTTCACCCTGTTCCGCCGGATCTGGTTGCCGCAGGCGATCCAGAGCGCGCTGCCGACGCTGGCCGGAGAAACCATTTTACAGCTCAAGGCGACGCCTCTGGTGGCGTCCATCACCATCATTGAGATCTACGCGGTTGCCTCGCGGGTGCGCCAGGACACGTTTATCGTCTATGAGCCGCTGCTGCTGCTGGCGGTGATCTATATGGCAATTGCCGGGCTGATCACGCTGATGTTCCGATGGCTGGAACGGCGGGTTCCAACCAAGGGCGTATGAGACCTGTTATTCGGCCTCACTGACCCGATAGTCCGATTTTGCCAGCCATTCCGGCGCGATCCTGACGCCCCAGCCCGGCGCGTCGGTGACGCAAACCTGTCCATTCTCAATGGTGTAAGGCGACTCGACGAACAGCCCCTCCTGCCAAGGATAATAATCTGCCCCCTCGATGGAAAACTCCAGGTATTTTCCGGCATTGGGAATGGCGCGCAGCAGATGCATGGTAAATAGCGTGACCAGTGACAAGTTGGCGCAATGGGGCGTGACCGGCAGGCCCGCCTCCTGGGCCATACGGACGACGCGCAGGGTGCGGGCGATGCCGCCCAGGTACAGGATGTCAGGCTGCACAATGTCCACGGCGCGCATGTCGATCATCCGTTTCCAGGTCGGCAGGTCGCAATCCTGCTCGCCGCCGGTCACGTCGATCTCCAGTGCGTCGGTCACCTGTTTGGTTTGCTCCAGTTCCCAATAGGGGCAGGGTTCCTCGTAGTGGCAAAAGCCGTTGTCCTGCAGCATATGCCCGACCTCGATGGCGCGGTTCGGGGAATAGCAACTGTTGGCATCGATCAGCAGATCCACGTTCCCGCCCAACTCGCGGCGCATGGTAGAGATGATCTCTTCGGTACGGCCCGGCCATTCGTCCCGGTTTCGGCCGACTTCGGCCCCGGCGCGCACCTTGAAGGCGTCAAAGCCCTGGGTGTCGCGCAGATGTTTCAGTCGCGCGGCCTCGTCCGCCGCGGTAATGTCGCGCTTCATGGAACTGGCATAGGCTCGCAGCGGCCCCGGTGTTCCCCCCAGCAGTTCGACAACCGGCTTGCCCGCCAGTTTGCCACGCAGATCCCAGATCGCGGTGTCAAACCCGGCCATCGCCCGCCGCAGGTACGAGCCGGGAAATTTGTGCTCGCGCTCGGTGACGATATCCAGCAGATCGTCCAGATCTGAGGTGTCCTGCCCCAGCACCCAGGGGGCCACCTGCCGGTGCAGGACTTGCGCCGTGATGTCAGAATGATAGGTCGAAACCTGTCCCCAGCCCTGTGCGCCGTCCTGGGCGGTGACCCGCACAAAACCGACGAACGGGGTGCAGAAGGTTTCGATGCACCGGATTTTCATGAGGAACCCTTTCCTTGCCGGGCATCCTGTCGGATGATGTCGGCGGCTTTTTCGCCGACCATGATGGCGGGCGCGTTGGTGTTGCCGGTGGGGATCGTGGGAAAGATCGACGCATCGGCCACCCTCAGCCCGTCGATCCCGTGTACCCGCAGACGGGCATCCACCACCGATGTCGCAGCGTCGGCACCCATCCGGCAAGTGCCGCATTGATGAAACACCGACCAGCTTTTGTCACGCAGATAGGCATCGATCTGGGCATCGGTCTGCACTTCGCAGCCGGGCGAGATTTCCGAGTCGATCACCGCCGCCAACGCCGGCGCGGCGGCGATCCTGCGCATCAGGCGCATTCCGGCGCGCATCAGGTCGATGTCGTATTGGGTGGAGAGGTAATTGCCCTGCAGCAATGGCGGCGTATACGGGTCGGGAGAGCGGATTTCCAGATGTCCGGTGCTGGTGGGCCTGCACGGATTGAACCCCAGTAGAAAACCGGGAAACGGGTCCGGATTCATCAAGGGGCGCGTGCCAACGGGCGCGCGGGTATAGCTGACCGGCGAAAAGTACAGTTGCAGATCCGGGCGATCCGCTTGCGGGGTCAGGCGAACAAATCCGCCGCCCTGGTTCAGGCTCAGCGACAGTGGCCCCTTGCGCGCCAGGACGTATTGCAAACCAGCCCAAAACTTGCCCCACCAGGGACGCAGTTGCTGGTTCAGGCTGGGAACGCGCGCCCGCAAAAGGGTGTCGGCCCCAAGGTGATCCCGCAGGTTTCGCCCGACCTGCGGCGCGTCGCTCAATACCTTGATCCCCTGCCTTTGCAATACGGCACCGGGGCCGATTCCGGACAATTGCAAAAGTTGGGGCGAGTTGATTGCGCCACCGCACAGGATGACGTTGCGCCGAGCCTGGACGGTTTGCAGCTGTCCCTTGTGGCGGTATTCGACACCCGTCGCGCGCATCCGGTCGATCAGCACCCGCGTCGCCATCGCCCCGGTGCACACGGTCAGGTTCGCACGTCGGCGCGCCGGTTTCAGATAGGCCTGCGCGGCGCTGGCACGCACCCCTCCTCGCGTGGTGATCTGGTAACAGGCCGCCCCGTCCATGGAAGCGCCGTTATAGTCGGGATTGGTCGCAATATTGCACTGGTTGGCCGCCTGCAAAAAGGTGCGGGTCAGGGGGTGGACCTCGGGCGCGACATCATGCACGGCCAGCGGGCCGCTGCGCCCACGCAGGTCACTCTCGTCGCCGTCCCACGCCTCGATCCGCTTGAAGACGGGGGCCACGTCGTTCCACGCCCAGCCCGGCGCGACGGCCCCCCAATCGTCGAAATCCCGGCGATGGCCGCGGACATAGACCATTGCGTTGATCGAACTCGAACCGCCCAGCACCTTGCCCCGCGGCCAGTATACCCGCGCACCGTTCAGGTTTGGATCCGGTTCGGTGGTGTATTTCCAGTTCACCCGGGCGTCATGAAAGATCTTGCCATAGCCGATAGGCACCTGGATCCAGAGACTGCGGTCCGATCCGCCCGCCTCGAGCAACAGAACCGTCGTGTTGGTGTCATCGCTCAGCCGGCTGGCCAGCGCCGACCCCGCCGATCCGGCTCCGACGATGATGTAGTCGAATTGCGGCACGTTATTTGTCCGAGGCGCCGCGCCCAAAAATCTGGGCAAAAATCATCATTAGAGAGGTGATGACAATCATGATTGTTGAAATCGACGCGATAGTCGGATCGATCTGGTCACGTAACGCGTTGAACATGTTGCGGGTCAGGGTCGGGTTGTCGCCACCCGAGATGAACATGGCGATGACCACCTCGTCAAACGAAGTCAGGAACGACAGCAGGGCGCTGGTCACGACGGCAAATCGGATCTGGGGCAGGGTGACAGTCAGAAACGCTTTCCAGCGCGGTGCTCCCAGGCTGCGCGCCGCCATTTCCTGGTTCATGTCATAGCCCTTCAATGCGGATCCGGTCACGATCAGCACCAGCGGCAAGGCCAGAACCGTGTGGGCCAAAACCAGCCCGGTCAGGGTATAAAGCAGGTTCAGCTTTACATAGGCATAAAACGCGCCGATCGCGATCAGCACCACGGGCACCATCATCGGGGTGATCAGCAGCACAAAGGCAACCCGCACGAACCCGATGCGAGAGGCATGTAACCCATAGGCGGCCACAACCCCGATCGGCGTTGCCACCAGCATGGTCAGCAGCGCCGCCTTGAGCGACGTCGCGGTGGCCTGCATCCATTCGGGCGAGCCGAAGTAATGCGCATACCAGCGCGTCGACCAGGTCTCGGGGGGGAATTCGAGATATTGCGAATCCGAAAACGACATCGGGATCACGATCAGGGTGGGCAAGACCAGCAGGATCATGGCGATGCAGGCAAAGACATACAGCCACATCCGTTGCCCGTGCGTGATTTGTGTGTCCGAGGCGGGGCTTTGCAACCAGCGCAACATCAATGCCCGCCTCCGGCCATCTTCTCCAGGTTCAGGAACCGCGACGCGATCCAAAGCACTGCCACCGTCAGCAGCATCAGCACCACGCCAAGTGCGCTGGCCGCGCCCCAGTTCACAAACAGTTCGATGTTGGAAACGATCTTCATCGACACCATGATGACCTTGCCACCGCCCAGCACCGCCGGGGTCACAAAAAAACCGAGGCACAGCACAAAGACCATCAATGCCCCGGCGAACACCCCTGGCGTCGACAGCGGAAAGAACACAGTCCAGAAGGCGCGACGCGGGCTAGCTCCCAGGTTGGCGGCGGCTTTCAGGTAATCGCGATCGATCGCCCGCATCGCGCCATAAACCGGCAGAATCAGGAAGGGCAGCATGATATGTACCATGCCGATCAGCGTGCCGGTCATGTTATGCACCATTTTTATCGGCTCGTCCCACAGCCCCAGCGACATGGCCCAGTCATTCACCAGCCCGCGTTTCTGCAACAGCACCAGCCAAGCATAGGTGCGCACCAGCAGTGAGGTCCAGAATGGCAGCAGCACCGTGATCAGGCACAGATTGGCGATCCGTTGGGGTAACTGCGACATGAAATAGGCCAGCGGATAGCCGATCAGAATGCACAATCCGGTGGTCAACAGGCTGATCTGAAAGGTGGTGTAGAAAATGCGCATGTAAGATTTACGCTTGATCATGCGCTCATAGTTTTCTAACGAGAACTGCCCGTCTGCGCCGATAAAGGACACGTAGAACAGCCATCCCACCGGGATGACCATGATGACCAGAACCAGGATCAATGCCGGAGAACTAAGCCCGAGCAGTCGCATCCGTTCCATCGTTTCGTCCCGGCGCAACCCGGATGCGTTTATCGACATATCGCTCATCTCAGGCGTCCTCATCCGCGATGATCACGGTGTCGGCGACATCCAGCGCCAGAACCACCGGCTCTCCGACACCTGGCAAGCCGTCCACGGTGCCCTTGCGGATCGCTCCGCGCAGGGCGATCTCGGCCCCCCCCGCCAGATGCGCGTACATCAGGTAACTGTCGCCCTGATAGACGACCTCTGACACCCTGGCGTCAAAGCGATTGGCGTCTGGTGCAGTGGTTTCGTTTGCCAGCCGCACCCGTTCAGGGCGCATCATCAACAGCAATCCGGCTGTCTCAGGCACCGGGCCGCACAGGTTCAATCGGGTCTCGCCATGGGCCACCGCATCGCCGCGGCGTGTGACCGGCAAAAAGGTCGAGTCGCCGATGAAGTCGGCGACGAACCGGTTGGCGGGCTGGTTGTACAGGTTTTGCGGCGTGGCCAGTTGCATGATGCGGCCATGGTTCACCACCGCGATCCGGTCCGACATGGTCAGCGCCTCGCGCTGGTCATGAGTCACGTAGACCGTTGTCATCCCCAGCTTTTCATGCAGGTGGCGCAGTTCGATCTGCATGCGGTCGCGCAGCTTCTTGTCCAACGCCGACAGGGGCTCATCCATCAACAGGATGCGCGGCTCGAATATGATCGATCGTGCCAGTGCGACCCGTTGTTTCTGCCCGCCCGATAGTTGATCAATGCGGCGGTCGCCAAAACCGCCGAGTTGCACCGTATCTAGTGCGCGCTCGATCCGTTTGTCGGCTTCGTGTTTGCCGACCTTGCGCAGGCGCAAGGGATAGCCGACGTTACCGGCCACCGTCATGTGCGGAAACAGTGCGTAATTCTGAAACACCATGCCCACATCGCGCAGATGCGGTGCGGTGCGGATCATTTCGGTGTCGCCAAATTTCAGGCTGCCACAATCCGGTCGGGTGAACCCGGCCAGCACCATCAGCAGCGTGGTCTTGCCGGATCCGGACGGGCCCAGCAGGGTCAGAAACTCGCCGCTCTTCACGTCCAGAGACACATCATCCAGCGCATGGACCCGGCCATAGGTCTTGGTGACATTGCGCACCGCGATTGGCAGTGCGCCCTGCTTGGAGTCGATCAATGGCTTTCTCCTTCACGGGATCGCGGGTCAGATCGCGACCCACGATCTATCGGCCTGTCCGGACTATTCGGTCAGCATTTCCTGGTACATTTCGTCGGCGATGGTTTCCCACTTGGCATACCATTCCAATGAGATCGGAAGCTGCAGAGCGGCATTCTCTGGCGACGAGGGTAGGCCCGCCGCGACTTCGGCGCTGATGACTCCGGTGTCATAGGCGGCCTTGTTGGTCGGGCCATAGGTGATGTATTTCGGCAGATCGTCCTGATATTCGGCCTTGCTGATCTCGGCCAGGAATTCCATCGCCGTGTCCCGGTTGGGCGCACCCTTGGGGATTGCGAAACAGTCGTAGTCCAGCAGCGCCTGATTAAAGCTGTATGCGACCTTGGCGCCATCCTTGGCCGCGTTGTCAAACCGACCGTTCCAGCCGGTGGTCATGTCCACCTCGCCATCCTTCATCAGTTGGGCGTGTTGCGCGCCCGAGGACCAGAAGACAGCGATATTTGGCTTCAACTCGCGGATCTTGTTGATGGCCCGCTCGATGCCGTCCTCGGAATCCAGAACCGAATAGACGTCCTCCGGGGCAACTCCATCGGCCATCAGCGCAGGTTCCAGCGCCCCGGCGACCTTGCCGCGGTAAGCGCGGGAACCGGGGAAGGTTTCGACATCCCAAAAGTCCGCCCAGCTTTGCGGTGCAGCGTCGGTATAGGTGTCGGTGTTCCAGGCATAGACGGTTGAAAATACGTCGCCGCCAACGCAGAATTCCGATTTCAGGGTCGGGTAGAAGCTCGACACGTCGATCACATCATAGTCGAGCGGCTCCAAAAGACCCTCGGCCCCGGCGCGGGCCGCAGAGCCTGATCCGCTGGCCACGATATCCAGCGTCACCGCGCCGGAAGACACCTGAAGGCGCACATCGGACATGCCGCCATAGGTTTCTTCCTTGACCGCGATGCCGGTCGCTTCTGCGGCGGGCTGGAAGAGCGCTTTGCTCTGTGCTTCTTGATAGGACCCGCCCCAGGATGCGATGGTCACCTGCTTGTCCTGTGCCAGCGCCGTGCTTGCCAGCAAAGTCGCCGCCAGTGTCAGTCCGATTGAAGTTTTCATGTCTAGTCCTCCGGTTGTTGGGTGGGCACCGTTGGTGCCGTGCTGTCCATTGTCTGTTCCGGACGGTGCGACAGCACGACCGCCCGGTTGTTCGCGGGTTACATGGCCTGTGCCCTGCGCCATTGCATCCGGTCACGCCACCGATACCAGGCAACGGTCGCCGGAAGAAACCAAGGACGCCCTGTGTACAGGGGGCGGGTGGGAAACGGCAAGTCGTCGAACGCCGTGCGCCCGTCTTTCAGGCCCAGCATTTTCTGGCCTGCGCGCATTCCCAGATAACTGGCCATCGACACGCCCGACCCGCAATATCCCATCGCGTAATGCACACCGTCATGCACGCCGGTATGGGCCAGTTCGTCAAATGTATACGCAACCTGGCCCGCCCAGGAATGTGTAATCGCGTAATCGGCCAGTTCCGGAAAGATCCGGCACATGTCCTGATACAGGCGCGGGCCGCTGATCGCGGCGTTGGTTTCGCCAGCCGAGACCCGCCCGCCGAACAGGATGCGTGTACGGTCCGGGCTGGGACGATAGTAATAGACCACCTTGCAGGTGTCGCTGGCAATGCGGTTCGTGGGAAACAGCCGGTCCATCAAATCCGGAGCAATGGGTTCAGTGGCGATGACATAGCTGCCGATTGGAATAACCCGCCGCCGCAGCCAGGGACTGGGGTGCCCGGTATAGCCATTGGTAGCCACCAGAACCTCGCGGGCCTGCACCGGCCCCTTTGCGGTGGTCAGAAGGAACCCGGTGTGTTGCCGCTCAAGTCCTTGCACGGTGCAATGCCCGGTGACATGCACGCCTGCTGTGAGCGCCAGATCGAGCAGCCCCCGATGGTAGAGGGCCGGGTCCAGCGCTGCGTGGCGCGGAAAGACAACGCCGCCAAAATAGGCGTCGCTGCCCAATTCGTTGTGTTGCTCGGATCGTGGTACGGCATGGGCCTGGACACCCTCTGTGTGGCTGATGATTTCGGCTTCTCGCGCGATCACTTCGTAATGCGCCGGTGTGTGCGCCGCGTGATAGCGTCCGCAGCGCGTAAAGGCACAGTCCAGGTTCTCGCGGGCGACAAATGCGCCGATCCAGTCCAGGGCAGACTCCCCCTCTTGTCGGATGGCACGCCCGCGTGCCGCGCCGAACCGATTTGTCAGACGCTGGAGCGACGGCTTGATGCTGGTGCTGATCTGTCCACCGTTGCGGGTGCTGCAGCCCCAGCCCGGGTTTTCGGCATCCAGGACAAGCGTCGAACGGCCTGCGCGCGCGGTCTGGATGGCCGCGTTCAGTCCGGTATATCCCGACCCGATAATGGCGATATCCACTTTGCGCAGCGGAAGGTCCGGAATCGTGGGCGCCGGTGGCAAGCCGTCCAGCCAGTAGGCGCTGTCTTTCCAGCCCTCGCACAACGGCTCGTTCGAGGTCTGTCGCGGTATCTTGTTCAATCGCGAGCTCCATGTTGCCTGTGTGTCGGAACCGTTGGAAGACGGAATGGCTTGACGGTAGAAAGGCGGGGGGATTAGATCAACTTAATTTCTGTTATCTCTGTATTCGAAATTTTTATGAAGTTTGGAACAGACTACCAACGAACGGGCGGAGCGTGCAGCTAAAGCTGAGACATTTGCAGGTGTTCAATGCGCTGATCGAAGCCGGGTCCGTTACCAGGGCCGCAGATCGGTTGAACCTGACGCAACCGGCGGTCAGCATCGCGCTGAACACGCTGGAGGCCGACCTGGGGTTCCGCCTGTTTCACCGCGAACGCGGGTTCTTTGCCCCGACGGGCGATGCGATGTTGCTGCACAATGAGGTCGCCAAGGGACTGGTGGCGGTTTCGCGTATCCAGCAGCGTGCCGAAGACATTCGGCTGGGCACGGCGGGCAGTGTGAGCATTGCGACAAACGGTGCGCTGGCGGTGAATTTCCTGCCGCGCCTGATCGCCGCGTTTCAGCGTGACCGACCAGGGATCACCGTGGATCTGCGGGTACACAGTTCGCGCCAGATCGCGTCCTGGGTCAGTGGCGGACAGATGGATATCGGTGTGATCGACCCTCCTGTGCCGGTCGCTGGCCTGAATGCCGAAATATTCCGTTTGGAGTGTGTCTGTATCATGCATCGGAACGATCCACTGGCGCTGGCCGAGGTGATCCGGCCCGACGCGCTGAACACCCGTTCCGTTGTCGGTATCACCGGCGATCACGTGGTGGATCGCGAACTAGAGCGCATGCTGTCGGAGACCGGTACAAGCGTGCGGCGCAACGTGACCAGTTACTTTTTTGCAATTGCCCGCAATATCGTGGCGGCCGGCAATGACGTGGCCGTGATCGACCCCATCAACGGAAAGGCCGAATTGGCCGACGGTGTGGTCTGGCGGCCGTTTGAGCCGCGTATAGATCACGAATTGGCCGTGATCACTGCGAAAGGACAGAAGATGGGCACCGCCGCGACCGAACTGTGCCAGCGCATTCGCGACGGGTTGCTGGTCCACGATGCTGTGGTGGCGCAGGAGAACCCGGGTTGAGTGGGGCGCGCAGACTGCGGCTGCAGGCTCTGCTGGACGCCTTGGTTGCGCGCTTGCAGGTCCACGACAGCGCGATTGCCGGACAGTTGCGCCGCGAGGTGCTGAGGCTAGATATCTCGGGCCCGATGCCCGATCCTGTTTGGATGGACACCTGCGATCTGCTGCCCGATCTGGTCGCGCAGATGCGGGATGACTTGTCCGCGCCCTTGTCGGCCGCTGTACGCGATCTGTTCTGGCGACGGCCCGGGTTTGGCAGGTTGCCCGCGTCTTTGACCGACAACATGGCGGTGACAGAAATTCTGGGTCCGGATGGCATGTTTGCGGCGCGCAATCTGCGGTTTGGCCTGCTGTTGCAAGGGCCATGGGTGAGCTATCCCAGTCACAGGCACGCCGCCGGAGAGTTGTATCATATCCTGCGGGGGCAAGCGGAGTGGCAAGTAGGGGTTGGCCCCGCTCGCCTGCAAGAGGCGGGGGCGTTCATCCATCATCTACCCGGTCAGCCGCATGGGATGCGAACCGGGGCGGGCGGCATGCTGGCGCTATGGGGATGGACCGGCGATCTGGGCGCCGATTCTTACGCCGTGTAACCGGACACGCAGGTTTACCGGCGGTGCGCACGGCGGGTGGGCCGCGTCACATCTGGCGGAACCTTCCGGCCCCGACCGATGAAATGACCCGTGTCGCAAAGACGACCTGGCGCACAGGGATTTGGATCATGGCTGGTTTGGGTACTGCGCGTTTGCAGAGCCGAATTCGCCCTGACGCCGGGCCACTGGCGACCGGCGCGGGGCCTCGCGTCACACCCCAAGCTGAAAAGTGAGATTTTCGCATAAACCCCGCTTGACGGGGCAGGGTCCGCGCCATATTACCCCCTGACGCAGCGGGCGGTTGTAGCTCAGCTGGTTAGAGTGCCGGCCTGTCACGCCGGAGGTCGCGGGTTCGAGCCCCGTCAACCGCGCCACTGCTGCGTTCCTGGGCCGGGGGTATCCGGCACTGCCGAAAGGCATGCGCGCGGTTGTAGCTCAGNTGGTTAGAGTGCCGGCCTGTCACGCCGGAGGTCGCGGGTTCGAGCCCCGTCAACCGCGCCACTNCTGCGTTCCTGGGCCGGGGGTATCCGGCACTGCCGAAAGGCATGCGCGCGGTTGTAGCTCAGTTGGTTAGAGTGCCGGCCTGTCACGCCGGAGGTCGCGGGTTCGAGCCCCG
Organism: Sedimentitalea nanhaiensis DSM 24252; assembly: GCF_000473225.1. Taxonomy (GTDB): domain Bacteria; phylum Pseudomonadota; class Alphaproteobacteria; order Rhodobacterales; family Rhodobacteraceae; genus Sedimentitalea; species Sedimentitalea nanhaiensis. Next base: position 1,015,867 of record NZ_KI421509.1, on the reverse strand, counting down.
TCAACCGCGCCATTTCACTCTCTGTTCACGGCAGCATCAGTGTCACCCGGAGCCTGCGGGCATCCGTAGCGATTGTATCAGTAAACGTATCCCAACAGGGCTTCCTGATCCGGGTCGGTCTGGGTGCGTAAAAATGCGAGATCCTTTTCAGCCAGATGATCGGGGGTTGCCGGGCGCGATTGGATCGCCGCCTTGAACCGTGACCCCAGCCGTTTCACCACCGGGCGAAACGGGGTGATGCGCGCGGGCTGATCGAGGCCCGACAAGACCGCATCGACTATCGTTTCTGGCTCCGCTTGCAGGGTTTCGATTCGCAGTACCACACAGGTACAGCCTCTGTTCAGGTAGCTTATCAAGCCTGTTAACTTGGCGCGGCGCAAGGCGAAGAGGTTCGCGAATGCGCAACCGGATTGAGGATCGCGATCCTGCTGCAGGGGTTGACCGACCATCCCCTTGGAGGCGGGAAAATACCGCGGTCGGTCGATGGTGCTGTGCCATGGCGCGCGCAGAAATTCAGAAAACTCCATGGCCTGCATCTCTGCAGCTGTGTGCCAGGGTTTGGCATGCATCGAGCGCGCCCAGCCCGCCGCGTTGCGCACCATGCAGATCACCGCCAGATCCGCGGGAATGGCGATGGCCGCCGGAAAGCCGTGTTTCCACCCGAGTGCGTCCGAGGGTTGCATGTGCGAGTTGCGCGCCAGCAGGCGGCTGGCCAGGTTGGTGCCGCTGGAACGTTCGCCCAGCACCTGGAACCGGGTCGGGGGCGGGCCGATGCGGTTTACGACCAGACCGGAACTGGCAAAATCAGCAGGAAGCAGGGCGCAATCCTTATTGTGGCGACGACCCATGAAAACGGTCACCGGAAGCTATCGATTCTCTTATAGTGCCATTGTCGTTAACACGATGCACATCAAACAGCAGGATCCTGGACATGCAAACCGCCGCCGCACTGACCATGGTACGAGACGACACATTCTTTCTGAAGTTGTGGCTGCACCACTATGGCGGTCTGTTGGGGCGCGAAAACTGTTACGTAATCAACCACGGGTCCGGATCGAGGGTCGCTGACATGGCGCGGGGATGCAATGTGATTGGCATTCCGGGCGATCCGCATCGAAATTTTGACATGAAACGCTGGCGCATGCTGAATAATTTTGTCATGGGGCTGCGCTGTTACTACAACCATGTGATCGTTGGCGACGTGGACGAATTGGTGGTGCTGGATCCAGAAGCGGGCAGTGATCTGTTCAGCTGGTTGAAAACCGTGCCGACCAACCGCGTGTTGACCCCATTGGGGCTTGAGGTGATCCACCGCATCGACGTCGAGGACGAACGCATCGAGGACTACGTGTTGGGACCGCGTCGCCATGTGCGTCCGGCGCCCCATTACTCCAAACCCTGTGTCGTGTCGGTGGGCACCAAGATCGCGCGCGGCGGGCATTTTACCCAATATGACAAGCTGCACACACCGCAACACCTGTACCTGCTGCATCTCAAGTTCTGTGACATGACGGCCTATTCCGATGCCATGGACCGGCGCAATGCCGTCACGGCAGCAACCGGTGCCAGTGTCAAGGAGGCGGCGATCGGGCGGCATTGGTTCGCAGAAACGCGCGGCGAGGATCACGAGGTCTTCGCCGGATTTCAGGCGCTGCGGATGCAGGAGGGATTCGAGATGGGCCCGCTACGCCGCCACATGCACCGCAGCTGGGCGGCGCGCGGAAGCACCGGATACTGGGCGTTCGAACGGGCTGAAACCGACACGCAATATCTGTTGCCCGAACGGTTCAATCGCCTGATCTGAGCGCAGCACGCCGATCAGCGCCGCGCGGTCAGGGTTTGTCCCCGGGCGTTGGTCATCACCAAAGCGCCGGTTTCGGATATCTGCAGCTTGAGGGGGCCGTTCAGCAAGGCAAAGAACGCCTGTTCCTGCGCCCCCACAGCCGGAACACAGGCCATGCGCGTTGCGGCAATTCCCCCAATATTCAGTGTTTCTCCGTTCAGCTCATAGCTGGCATTATAGCGGTTGCACCCGCCGCTGCCGGACACGCCACCCTGGGTATCGAATGCAATCGTGGTCTGGGCAATGTCGATCACGCCGCGCCCGTCGATATCTTCGATGCGCCATGCGTCGCCCGTCAGGATCTCCGACCCGGATGCCGGTGCGGCGGCGACCGGAGTCAGGTCGATTGCACCGACATCGGTCTGCGGTTGCGTCGGGTCAACCGGGATCACGGTGTCGGTCGTCCATAACAGTGCACCGTCTGCCCCACGGATGGACGCGCTGACCGAGTAGCTGTGACGCGGATCCAGAAGATCGCCCGCAATCGCCAGTTCAAACGGGATCGGAACCTGGTGGCCAGTGTACGAGGCGTCGACAACGACCTTGGACGGGGCGTCGGCCAGCGAAATGTCACGCAGCGAAACGGTGGCGATGCTGTCCGGTGCCAGCGCGATGCGTTGACGATAGGTGATCTGTCCGGAAACGGTGACCGCCTGCGCGGAGTCAGTTTGGGCGCGGGCAGGGGGGGCCAGTGTCGTGGCGGCAAGCAGGAATGCCAGGGCGAGTTTGAACGGGCGCAATATGAGGGGCATGGCGGGGCTCGCTTTGTTGGGCAGCGTCATGTGCCAAGATGGGAAGCACGCGCGGTTTCACAACCGCCGGGTTTGGGATGCCGGGCCGTTTCCCGACGTGGACAAGAACCGCGCATTCATCTGCGGGCCAACGCATCCAGAACGCGTGCCCAGCTGCGTATGCCCTTGTGAAAGCTCTCGACGTCGTATTTCTCGTTCGGCGAATGGATCTGGTCGTCGTCCTTGCCGAATCCGATCAGCATCGGCGTGGTGCCCAGGATGTTCTGGAAATGCCCGGCAATCGGAATCGAGCCGCCACAACCGATATAGGCCGCCGGATCCGGCCATTCATCGCTCAGCGCCTTGCGCGCCGCCTCAAAGGCCGGGGCGGTGGTTTCAAAGGCTCCGGCCCTGGATGCGCCATGCGCGGAAAACGCGGCAGTGCAATCTGGCGGCAGGGCGTCTGTGACCATCTTGCGGAAAGCCTGCCGGATCGCGACCGGGTCCTGATCGCCGACCAGCCGAAAGCTGATTTTGGCGCTGGCCTTGGAGGGCAGGACGGTCTTGAACCCGTCACCGGTATAACCGCCAACGATTCCGTTTGCTTCGCAGGTCGGACGCGCCCAGATCATTTCGAGCGGTGTGCGGTCCTGTTCGCCTGCGGGTTGGGACAGGCCGACATCGCCTAGGAACCGGGCATGATCAAAGGCCAGCCCCTGCCATTGGGCGCGCAAGTGTTCGGGCACTTCGGAGACGCCGTCATAAAAGCCGGGGACGGTGATGCGCCCGGTGTCATCGTGCAGCGATGCAATGATGCGCGACAGCACCCTGATCGGGTTCATCGCAATGCCGCCATACATGCCCGAATGCAGATCACGGTCCGGGGCGGTGATCGTCACTTCTTCGCCCAGCAAACCGCGCAGCATGGTGGTGATCGCAGGCACCCGACTGTCGAACAGACCGGTGTCGCAGATCAGGGCGAGGTCGGATTTCAGTTCGTCCGCATTTTCCTGCATGAACGGCACCAGACTGGGCGAGCCACTTTCTTCTTCGCCTTCAAGAAAAAAGGTCAGCTTGCAAGGCAGGGTGCCGTTAACCGCTTTCCAGGCGCGGCAGGCTTCGACAAAAGTCATCAGCTGCCCCTTGTCGTCCGATGATCCGCGGCCGCGGATTACCCGGCCATTGGCGGTTTCCTCGATGGCCGGGTCGAACGGATCGCGATCCCACAGGTCCAGCGGATCGACAGGTTGCACATCGTAGTGGCCGTAAAACAGCAGATGCGGGCCGGGGCCGTCCAGATGGCCGACAACCATCGGGTGACCCGGTGTCTGGCGCTTTTCGGCGGCAATGCCCAGACTGTTCAGATCTGTAACCAGCCAATCGGCGGCTGCGTCGCAATCGGCCTTGTATGCCGGGTCGGTGGAGATCGACGGGATCCGCAGCAACTCCATCAGCCGGTCCGTGGCTGCGGGCAGGTCGTTGTCAATACGGCTCAGGACATCGGTCAGGGACATGGGGCGGCTCCTTGGTCTTTGCGTTTCGAGCGACCGTAGCAGCGCCGCAGGCCGTGTCCAGCCTGTCAGGTGAGGACCAGACCCACGCCCAGCAAGAGCAGAGACGCCCCCAACACCTGTTGCGCGCTGAGTGTGTCACCAACGGCCGCTGAAATGCTTAGCACAAGCAGAGATTCAAAGGCTATGATCCCCAGATAGATCACGGCCAGATTGGCATGACGCAACACCACGATTTCCGCCAAGGCCGCACTGGCCAGCCCGATCACAATCAACGTCAGGGCCTGCGCGTTCAATTGGTCCGATGCAAGTTTCATGCCCAATGTGGCCACGGCATAGCCCCCGGCCGTCAAGATCATCAGGATTACGGAGGCAGCCAAACCCAGGTGTATTGTCATATCAATGCTCCGTTACGCTGGCCCAAGATTTGCAAGCCGTGATACGCGTCGCAGAGGCAGTCAAGCTCTGCCACAGATAGTGGTTTGCAATAGATGCATTATGCGTGTGCGCTTTGGAGATGGAACAACGACCGGTAAGAGTGCCCATGCAGGCGACCGGTCGTTGCCGTTTATCCCAACCAGGGTTCGCTCAGAACCCTGAACCACAAACCTACTAAGACTTTATACCAATAAACGCAGCGGGATACGTCGAATACCGACCACTAAACCACACACCTAGAAACAAAAATCGTTACCATCCCAATAGCTTGAAGATGCTGTATCGAGACCAAACCGACAAGTCAGGTATTCCGGACCTTTCGCCGGAATGGCCTGCGTGGCGCAGGCTTGATATATGTCAATGCTGCGACGTATGGTCTATCGTTAATCAGTTGATCAAGGTGTGAGCAATCTGTATTCACTGCGCAACGTGAATGCGGTTTTTGCACCGCCAAGCTGCCGCCGAAAATGGCGCAAACAGATGGAGGAGCCCGGTGGACTACACCGCGAAACTCGACACGGCGATTGCCCGCCTGCACGAAGAAGGTCGCTATAGGACGTTCATCGATATTGAACGCCGCAACGGCCAGTTTCCGCATGCCGTCTGGACATGTCCTGATGGCAGCGAACGAGATATCACCGTTTGGTGTGGCAACGACTATCTGGGCATGGGGCAAAATCCGGTTGTGCTGGCCGCGATGCACGAAGCCATGGATGCCACCGGAGCGGGATCGGGCGGGACACGTAACATTTCGGGCACGACCGTCTATCATAAGCGGCTCGAAGCGGAACTGGCCGATCTGCACGGCAAGGAAAGTGCGCTGCTGTTCACCAGCGCTTATATCGCCAATGACGCGACGCTTTCGACCCTGCCCAAGCTGTTTCCGGGGTTGATCATCTATTCCGACGAATTGAACCACGCCAGCATGATCGAGGGTGTGCGCCGAAATGGAGGTGCCAAGCGTATCTTCCGTCACAACGACGTGGCGCATCTGCGAGAACTTTTGGCCGCAGACGATCCGGAAGCTCCCAAGATTATTGCCTTTGAATCGATCTATTCGATGGATGGCGATTTCGGCCCCATCGAGGCAATCTGCGATCTGGCGGACGAATTCAATGCATTGACCTATATCGACGAAGTGCACGCGGTTGGCATGTATGGTCCCCGCGGGGCCGGGGTGGCGGAACGCGACCGCCTGATGCATCGTCTGGACATCATTAACGGTACGCTGGCCAAAGCCTTTGGCGTGATGGGTGGCTATATAGCGGCCAGCTACAAGATGTGTGACGCCATCCGCTCTTATGCGCCCGGGTTTATTTTCACGACGTCTCTGCCGCCTGCGGTTGCTGCGGGGGCCGCGGCCTCGGTGGCCTATCTCAAGCAGGCACCGGAATTGCGCGATGTTCAGCAAACGCAGGCCAAGATCCTGAAGATGCGCTTGAAGGCCCTGGGACTGCCAATCATAGATCATGGCAGCCATATCGTTCCGGTTATTGTGGGCGATCCGGTCCATACCAAAAAGCTGAGCGACATGCTGCTGATGGATCACGGTATCTATGTGCAACCGATTAATTTTCCGACTGTACCCCGGGGCACCGAACGGCTGCGGTTCACCCCGTCGCCTGTGCATGGCCCCAAAGAGTTGGACAGGCTGGTCAAGGCCATGGACGCTCTGTGGTCTCATTGTGCGCTAAATCGCGCCGAACTGAGCGCCTGAACGCATCTCCGAGTGCAATTTGCCTGAGCTGTGTTAACCTGATCGAAATAAAAGCGTGACTGAGTCGATGGGGACGACTCCAAGCGTTGAGACAGACGCGGCAGGCTAAATGAGGCAACAGGCATGATTGGGCGCAAACAGACGCGCAAATCAGAGGAAGATGATGTCGTGAAGCCGAAGGGCTTTGACGACTTTGAGTTGCGTCTGGGCGATACTATGCGCGGCGAACGCGCCACCATGGGCAAATCTTTGTTGGACGTTCAGCGCGAATTGCGCATCAAGGCCAGCTATATCGCCGCCATCGAAAACTCCGATCCGTCTGCCTTTGATACACCAGGCTTTATTGCTGGTTATGTGCGTTCCTATGCCCGCTATTTGGGCATGAGCCCGGATGAGGCTTTTGCCGCCTTTTGCCAGGAAAGCGGGTTTTCGGTTGCCCACGGAATGTCGGCCGAAGCGTCGGTTATCAAGGCATCGGCCGCTCCGGCGCGCAAAGGTTCTGCTGCGAAGCGCGATCCGTTTACCGCACCCAGCACCCCGTTCATCCCGTCCCGCGAGGGCGTGTTCAGCCAGATTGAACCGGGGGCCATAGGGTCGGTTCTGGTGCTTGTCGCCTTGATCGGCGGCATCGGCTATGGTGGTTGGGCGGTGCTCAAACAGGTCCAGCAGGTCCAATTCGCACCGGTTGAGCAATCGCCGGTGGTACTGTCGGACCTCGATCCTCTGAACGGTGCGACCCGTCCCGTCGATGCGGCGGGCGAGGGCGGCGGTGTCAGCGGGTTCGACGCCCCATCGGTCGAGGCGCTGGATCGGTTATATCGCCCACAGGCACTGGACGTACCGGTCCTGGTGGCCCGCGATGCGCCGATATCGACACTGGATCCGCGCAGCGTCGGCAGCTTTATCCCGCCCGAACTGCCCCAGGTTCAGGTGGCCGAACGTTATCTGGATCCGAGGCTGCAGGGACCCGTTCCCCAGCCTCAGGTTGTCGAGGAGTCCGCTCCGCAATTGCGCATGGTCGCGGTGCGCCCGTCCTGGGTGCGGGTCAGCGCGGCCGACGGTACGGTCATCTATGAGGGAATCATGGAAAGCGGGCAGAGATATGACGTGCCTGCAACTGAGGAACCGCCGACTTTGCGGGCCGGGGAATCCGGCGCAATTTATTTCGTATTGAATGACGATCATTTTGGGCCGGTTGGCGAACGTGGCACCGTAACGTCCAAGCTGCCATTGTCCATCAAAGCGGTGAAAGAGCGTTTCCAGGTCGCCGATCTGAAGCGGGACCGCGATCTGGCCCGTATGGTGGCCGAAGCGCAAATGCTCGAGCCACAACCCTGACCCACGTCCATTGCCCTGGGCCGGTGGAGTGGTTATCTACTCACCCGATACCGACCCGGAACATGGAACAGTTCGCATGTCACTGAATCCAGTGCGCCCATGGCGCAATATCTATCGTCGAAATTCGCGCCGGATCATGGTGGGGAACGTGCCCATTGGCGACGGCGCCCCGATTGCCGTGCAAACCATGACCAATACGCTGACCACTGACGTGGCCGCGACGGTTGCCCAGGTTCAGGCCGCGGCCGAAGCGGGGGCGGATATCGTACGAATCTCGGTGCCGGATGAGGCTTCGTCCCGCGCATTGAAACAGATCGTTGCCGAAAGCCCGGTGCCGATCGTGGCGGATATTCACTTCCACTATCGGCGGGGCATCGAGGCCGCAGAGGCAGGTGCCGCCTGCCTGCGGATCAATCCGGGCAACATCGGGAACGAACAACGGGTGAAAGACGTCATTCAGGCCGCACGTGACCACAATTGCTCGATCCGGATCGGTGTCAATGCGGGCAGCCTGGAAAAACACCTGCTGGAAAAATACGGCGAACCCTGTCCCGATGCGATGGTGGAAAGCGGTCTCGAACATATTCGAATTCTGCAGGACAACAATTTCCACAACTTCAAGATCAGCGTCAAGGCGTCCGACGTGTTCATGTCCGCTGCCGCCTATCAGCAATTGGCCGAAGCCACCGACGCGCCGATCCATCTGGGCATTACCGAGGCGGGTGGCCTGGTCAGCGGCACGATCAAATCTGCCATTGGGCTGGGCAATCTGTTGTGGATGGGCATTGGCGATACCATCCGCGTCAGTCTGTCGGCAGATCCGGTGCAAGAGGTCAAGGTTGGGTTCGAGATCCTGAAATCGCTTGGCTTGCGCCATCGCGGTGTCAATATCATCAGCTGTCCCAGCTGCGCCCGGCAGGGGTTTGACGTCATCAAGACGGTCGAGAAACTGGAAAATCGGCTGGAGCACATCAAGACACCAATGAGTCTGAGCATCATTGGCTGTGTCGTGAATGGACCGGGCGAAGCGCTGATGACGGATGTCGGTTTCACCGGTGGGGGTGCTGGCAGCGGTATGGTCTATCTGGCGGGTAAGCAAAGTCACAAACTGGACAACGAGGCGATGGTGGATCACATCGTCGAGCAGGTCGAGAAACGCGCATCCGAAATTGAAGCTGCCAAGGTCGTCGCCGAGGCAGCGGAGTAATCCCTGTTCCAAGCGGGACGGCGTGTGCATCTCTGCCGCCCGCATTGGAATATGGTTTCAGGCCCGTTTCAGGGCGCGCATTCGGACGAATCAGCCGTCGCGTTTGTCCGCGACAATCAGTTCCAGCTGGTCGGCGGGCAAGAAGCCACGAAGCAATTCGTCCTGCAGCACGAATGTCGGTGTGCCGCTGATCTGCAGCCGCTGGGCCAGCTCCCGGGTACTGGCGATTTCGGCGCTGACCTCGGCGCTGTCCATCTTCGCCAGGATCGCATCGCTGTCCAGGCCCAGCCCATCGGCCAACCGGCGCAGCGTCACGTCGGTCATGTCGCCCCCCATATCCATCAACGCGTCATGTACCTGACCATAGGCCTCGTCCCCGGCCACATGCCTGGTCGCAATCGCAAAGCGTGACGAAATCATTGACGCTTCACCGAGGATCGGGAACTCCTTGATGATCAGGCGGATGTTGCCGTCATTGGCCAGCAGTTTGGCGACTTCGGGCTTGGCCTTGCGGCAATAGCCACAGCGATAATCCATGAACTCGACCAGCGTGATGTCGCCATCCGGGTTCCCGCCGACCCAGGAAAATCCATCGTTAAACAATGCGTCCGCGTTAGCCTGAACCAGTGCCTGATCGGTCTGGACCTGCGCCTGGGCCTTGCGTTCTTCGAGCAGGTTGACGGCCTCGATGATCACTTCGGGATTGTCCAGAAGATAGGCACGAACTTCGGCACGGAATGCCTCACGTTCGGTATCTGTCATCGCCGCCAGGTCGGCGGCGGCAACCGGACTTGCCACCAGGGCAAGTGCGGTCAGGGCGGGGGCGGCAAAGCGGATCATCGTTTTTTCCTTTTCTTCAGTTGTTCTGCTGCAATGAGCACATCCTGCGCGCGCTGCCAAGACACCGAACCGCGCGGCAGAAACCGAACGGCGCGTTGGGCCTGACGACCCGCGTCTTCCATGCGGCCCTGCAGCGCATAACGTTCTGCGGTAACCAGTGCGGCCATTCCGTCGTTGCCGGTCTCGGCATAGGCCAGGGCCAGATCCCGCAATACCCGGCCATTGCGGAAATCGCGCGCGCGGCTGTCTTGCAGCGGTGCCAGCGCGGCCTGCGGCTGGCCAGCGGCCAACAGCGCGCGGCCATAGCCACCCAGGATCAGCGCCTCGCGCGGAGCGAGACCGACCGCGACCTTGTAGGCGGCCAACGCGTCGTTCATCTGCCGGTTCTCCAGCATGATTTGTCCCTTGAGGTCGTAATAATAGGCATCGTCCGGACGGGCTTCGATCAGGGCATCGAGCGCCAAACGGGCGCGGGCCAGATCGTTTTCACGGTGATACGCCACCGCCTGCCGCATATGCCGCACGTCTTTGTACGGGTCTTCCGCGGCCCGGCGCCGGGTCCATTTGGGCGAGCGCGTATAGGCCGACAGCTTGCCGCGTATCCGGTCGAACCAATAGGCGTCGTCCGGGTTGGTCGCGTCGATCTTGCCGTGTGCCGTGACATAGGACTCGGCCGCGCGTATCCGGTCACGGGTCAGCGGATGCGACTGCATATAGGGATCCTGTCGTCCGACGGTGAGGGCCTCTTGTCCGGCGAAGGTTTTGTGCAGATCCACCAGCCCCTGCGGATCCAATCCAGAGTTGCGCATGTAGTTGGCAGCCGAGCGATCGGCCGCAGCTTCTTCGGCGCGGGTATGGGCGAGAAATCCGCGCATCGCCGATGTCGTTGTGCCAAGGGCAATGCCACCGGCGGCCTGACCGGCACCTGCGGCCCCGGCGATGATCGCAAGTGCGGTCCCCAGCCCGGCGGCGGTGCGGGCACTGCGCATGTTGCCCATGCGGCGGGCAAGGTGTCCGTTCGATATATGGGCCGCCTCATGCGCGATCACCGCCTGCAACATTGCGGCGGAATTCACCTTGAGGATCAAGCCGTAGTTCACGAAAATGGTCTGCCCGTCGATGACAAAGGCGTTCAGTGAACTGTCATTGACCACCAGAACCCGCACACGTTTGGGGTTCAGGCCCGCCGCGCGCAGGACCGGGGCCGACAATTGCAGCAGACCGTTTTCGATATCTGCGTCCCGCAACAGGCCGATTGCCGCAGAAGGCACCGCCGATACCAGATAGAACAGGACAATAGCAGCGCCAATCTGGACCCGCCTCCCGCACCATGCAAGGATTGACGCCAGCCGGGATAAACGGTCAATACACATGGCCGCACCATGGGAGAAGCACATGCGAAACTCAACCCGGTCTCAGGTCGATCCCTTCATTGTGATGGACGTGATGGAAGCCGCGCGCCGCGCCGAGGAATCAGGGCGCCGAATCATCCACATGGAGGTCGGTCAGCCCGGCACCGGCGCGCCCAAGGGGGCGGTACGGGCGTTGGCCGGGGAACTGCAGAACGATGCGCTGGGGTATACGGTTGCATTGGGACTTCCGACGCTGCGCCGCCGCATCGCGCAATTGTATGGGGACTGGTACGGCGTCGATCTGAATCCAGAACGTGTGGTCATCACCCCGGGGTCGTCGGGCGGCTTTATCCTGGCCTTTACGGCGCTGTTCGATACCGGTGATCGGGTTGGCATTGGCGCGCCGGGCTATCCCAGCTATCGACAGATCCTGAGCGCGCTCGATTTGGTGCCGGTCGATCTGGCGACGGCACCGGAAAATCGCCTGCAACCCGTGCCCGCCGATTTTGTGGGGCAGGATTTGGCCGGGCTGATGGTGGCCTCGCCGGCCAACCCAACCGGTACGATGCTGGATCGCGGTGCGATGGCGGCATTGATCGACGCGACACACGCGCAGGGCGCAGCCTTTATCAGCGATGAAATCTATCACGGCATCGAATACGAGGCCAAAGCGGTGACCGCACTGGAACTGACCGACGAGTGCTATGTGATCAATTCGTTTTCCAAGTATTTCAGCATGACCGGCTGGCGGGTCGGCTGGATGGTCGTGCCCGAAGATCATGTGCGCGTGATAGAACGGATTGCCCAGAACATGTTCATCTGCGCGCCGCACGCCAGCCAGGTCGCGGCGCTGGCGGCGATGGATTGCGAAGAGGAGTTGCAGGCCAACCTCGCGGTCTACAGTGCCAACCGGGCTTTGATGCTGCAGGGCTTGCCCGCAGCGGGGTTCACCAACATCGCCCCCCCGGATGGGGCGTTCTATGTCTATGCGGATGTGTCTGATCTGACCGATGACAGTCGTGCATTTGCGGCCGAGATCCTTGACCGGGCCGGTGTGGCGGTGACGCCGGGGCTGGATTTCGACCCGATTCGGGGAAACACCACTCTGCGGTTTTCCTATGCGCGCGCGACCGCGGACATTGAGGAGGGTCTGGTGCGGTTGACCCGCTACATGGCGGCGCGTGGCTAGGGCGTTTTCAACCCCAGGTGGGTCAGCTATTGTCGTGCCCAGAGGGTCGGCGCAACGATCTGCCATAAAACCGGAAACACAGGCATGAGCAGGATTCTCGCGGCGTTGGCCGCCGTATGGCTGATAGCGACGACCACGAGCGCGCAGGATTTCAGCGGGCTTGCCCGCGTCGATGCGACCCAAAGTCGAATTGAAGCGGATGGGCGCAGCGGCGTCAGGATCGATCTCTTGCTCAGTCAGGGCGTACCCTATCGGCTGTTTACGCTGGATCGGCCTCCCCGGCTGGTGCTGGACTTTCAGGAAGTCGACTGGACCGGGCTTGCGCCTGAAACGGTACTGCAAACTGACCGGCTGACGGAGGTGCAATTCGGGACCTATGTGCCGGGGTGGTCGCGTATGGTGGCCGAGCTGGCGCGGCCGATGGCCGTGACATCCGCGGCGATCCAGATCGACCCGGTCACCAGTGCGGCGATGCTGGCCGTCAGGTTGATGCCGGTGTCCGCCGAAACCTTTGCCGCCCAAGCGGGGGCACCACATGACCCGCGTTGGGATTTGCCGTCGCCTGCCGACCTGTCGATTCCGTTGAAGCGCGGCGCCGATGCGCCGCTTACGGTTGTGCTGGATCCGGGACACGGGGGCATCGACCCCGGTGCCGAAACGGACACCATCGACGAAAAGGATCTGATGCTGCAATTCGCCCGTGAACTGCGCGAAATCCTGATGCGCAGCGGTGACTTTCAGGTGGTATTGACCCGCGACGGCGATCATTTCGTGTCGCTTGAACAGCGCATCGCTCTGGCGCATCAGGCCGGGGCAGATGTCTTTCTGTCGCTGCATGCGGACGCTTTGGCCGAAGGGCAGGCGCATGGGGCAACTGTGCATGTGCTGTCGCGCGCGGCGTCGGATGTGGCCAGCGCCAAGCTGGCCGAACGTCATGACCGGGGTGATCTGTTGTCAGGCGTCGATCTCAGCAAGGCCGACGATCGCGTCACCGGTATCCTGCTCGATCTGGCGCGGCAGGAAACCCGGCCACGCACCGAAGCGCTGGCCCGCGCGTTGGTCGAAGGTATGGTACAGGCGGGCGGGCCAATGAATCGCCGTCCCCTGCGCCGGGCCGGGTTCTCGGTTTTGAAAGCGGCCGATATTCCCTCGGTCCTGGTTGAAATCGGGTTTCTCAGCAGCCCACGGGATCTGGTCAACCTGCAGAATCCGCAGTGGAGGGCCGCGATCGCCCGCGGCATCCGCAATGGCTTGCAGGCCTGGCAACAGTCCGATTCTGCCCGTCGACCATTGGTGCGCCAGTGACCGCCGCAGGGTCAGGCGATTTATCGCCCTGTTGTGTTTTGACCCGGCCCGCAGGCGTCCCTATATAGAAGTCATCGCGCGAGTAGAGGCAGTCAAGTGATCCGGTTTGTATTATCCTTTTTCGGGGCGATTTTCACGCTCCTGACCCTGGGCATCGCCATCGTTGCCCTGAGCATCGGTGCGGTGTTCTGGATCTATGGCCGCGACCTGCCCAGCCATGAATCGCTGGCGCAGTACAAGCCGCCGACGATCAGCCGGATCTATTCGGGCAAAGGTCACATGATCGACGAGTTTGCTCAGGAACGACGCCTGTTTGTGCCCGCCGATGAAATCCCCGATCTGGTCAAGCAGGCCTTTATTTCAGCAGAAGACAAGAATTTCTATAGCCACAAAGGCTATGACATGCGCGGCATCGCGGCCGCCGGGATCGAGGCGGTGCGCTCGCGTGGCGACAACGTCCGCGGGGCCTCGACCATTACTCAGCAGGTGATGAAGAATTTTCTGCTGTCCGGAGACCGGCGCATCGAGCGCAAGATCAAAGAGATCATCCTGGCCTCACGTCTCGAGGAAACGCTGGACAAGGACCAGATACTCGAACTTTACATGAACGAGATCTTTCTCGGGCAGAATTCCTATGGCGTGGCGGCGGCCAGCCAGACCTATTTCAACAAGACGCTCTCTGAACTGGCCCCGCATGAGGCCGCGTTCCTGGCGTCGCTGCCCAAGGCCCCCAGCGACTTTCACCCTGTACGCCGCAAGGATCGGCTGTTGTCGCGACGCAATTTCGTCCTGCGGGAGATGTACGAGAACGGATACATTGATCGCGCGTCCTATGAAGTCGAAGCTGCGTTGCCGTTGCGCTCGGTCCAGAATGGCGATTTCGAGAGCTTTCGCACCGCGTTGCCACCCCGGGATTATTTCACCGATGAAGTCCGCCGCCAGCTGAGCGAAGACTTTGGCGAGGGCGAATTCTTTACCGGTGGCTTCAGTGTGCGTGCCACGATCGACGAGGAAATGCAGGAGGTTGCAGCAGAGTCTCTGCGCGCCCAGCTGGAAAAGTATGACCGCGGTCGTGGCATCTGGCATGGAACAAAGGCACGGATCGCGGCGGATCTGTTAACGGACGAGGCGTCCTGGCGCGCTGCCCTGTCGGATGCCGACATCCCCCGCGATGTCCGGTTGAATGGTCAATGGTACCCAGCAGTGGTGCTTGAGGTTGGCGACAGCGATGCCCGGATTGGCATCGAAAACGTAGCGGATGACGAAGATGGCCACTGGATCACCGCCAAGGACGTGCAATGGGCGCGCAAACGGCGCAGTGATGGAACCCTGGCAAAAAAGGCGCGGGTGGCTGGCGATCTGCTGGATGTGGGCGACGTCGTGCTTGTCCGCAGGATGACCAGTGACGAGGACGGGTCATTCATCCGCTGGACCTTGCGGCAGGTCAGCGAGGTCCAGGGCGGGTTCATGGCGATGGACGTGAATACCGGGCGTGTTCTGGCCATGCAGGGCGGCTTCAGCTATCAGGATTCAGTGTTCAACCGCGCCACGCAGGCCCAACGTCAGCCCGGCTCCAGCTTTAAACCCTTTGTCTATGCGGCCGCGTTGGACAGTGGCTATTCTCCGGCCACCATCGTGGTTGACGCCCCGATCGAGATCAATACGCCCCAGGGTCTTTGGCGGCCGCGCAATTCGTCCAACAAGTTCTACGGCCCCACGCCTCTGCGCACAGGGATCGAACAATCGCGGAATCTGATGACCATTCGATTGGCCCAGGAAGTGGGCATGCCCGTGGTCGCCAATTATGCCGAGAAATTCGGTGTTTATGACGAGATGGGCCCCTATCTGGCCAATGCGCTGGGGTCCGAGGAAACCACATTGTACAAGATGGTCGCTGCCTATGCGATGTTTGCCAATGGCGGTGAGCGGGTGGAACCGACGCTGGTCGACCGGATTCAGGACCGGTACGGCGAGACCATTTATCGTCATGACAAGCGCGACTGCATCGACTGCGGCTCGCCCGGGATCGCTCCAAACGCGACGCCGCGCATCATCAGCAATCGTGAGCGGGTGATGGATGCGATCACCGCCTATCAGCTGACCTCGATGATGAAAGGTGTGGTCGATCGCGGTACGGCCAGCGGCGTCGTCAAACTGCCGGTGCCGACGGCGGGCAAGACCGGCACCACCAATGACGCGCGCGACGTCTGGTTCATCGGCTTCACCAGCAATATCGTGGCTGGCTGCTACATCGGCTATGATCGCCCCCGTCCGCTGGGGCGCAGCGCATATGGATCGTCCATGTGTGGCCCGGTGTTTCAGTCGTTCATGACCAAGGCGACGGAAAAATACGGTGGCGGCCCGTTCGAAGTGCCCCCGGGTGGGCATTTTATCAAGATCGACCGCTTTACCGGTGGGCGGCTTCCGGACGATGCCAGCGGTGCATATGTGGTGGCCGAATATTTCCGCGACGGTGCCGATCCGGTGTTTGGCCTGACCTATGACGGCGGATTTGCGATGGGTTCGAACCTGCCGTTGATTGAAGAGGTGGTCAGCAGCGGTCGGCAGGTCAGGACATCGACTGGCGGCACGGCAGTGGTTGGTCCCAAGGCGAATTTCGGCACGGTCAGTTCAGGCGGACTCTATTAGGGACGGGACCCGTTGATTTGGGCAACATGATGTGCTTCGCCGACAGAAAAGCGAGCGATGAACATGTCTGGTCTTTTCCGGCTGACCGAAGCGCAGGTGGCGCGCCTTGATCTGTATTTCCCGAAATTTCACGGCACACCTCGCGGGATGATCGCAGGGTGTTGGGCGGAATTATCTTCTTTAATCACAAAGTGTTACGGTGTCGCGACGCCCCGAAGGAGTGCGGGCTGCTCACGGGACTCTATAATCGCCGGAAGCGATGGAGCGAAAAGGGCGTTTTGCGAAGATAATGGCGCGGTTACCCTGCATCCCCGCTCGAAAACAACGCAAGACCCCGCTCAGAAACGACAAGCGCCGGTACAAGCCGAGATCATGTTCGGCAGGCATAAAGATTGGCGGCGCGTGGCAACCCGTTGTGACCGATGCCAAAAGCCTTCCTCTCGGCCATCGCCCTCGCAGCAGCCGCCATCTGTTGGCTGTGAATTCTGACCCAAAAGATAGTCGCCGGGCTCACACCTTACGAATTCATCCGCAAAATCCGGGCTCCATAACCAGGTCGGTTCTTCCTAAATCCGATCAACCAGATGCCGGGGCTGAACCCCTGACCTGAGACCTTAAACCTCCTCCACTTTTGAGTAGGATCTGTCCCAAGCATTGGAGACGGAATATGAAGAAGTCACGATTTTCAGAAGAGCAGATCATCGGGATGATCAAAGAGCAGGAGGGCGGTGTCCCAACGGCTGAGGTGTGCCGCAAGCATGGCATCAGCACAGCGTCGTTCTACAAATACAAATCGAAGTTCGGCGGAATGGACGTGTCCGATGCCCGCAAGCTGAAGGCGCTTGAGGATGAGAACGGCAAGCTGAAGAAGCTGCTGGCAGAACAGATGCTGGATAACGCCATGCTGAAGGATGTGAACTCAAAAAAATGGTGACGCCCGCGGCAAAGCGGAAAGCGGTGGTTCATCTTTGTGATCAGCACGGGGTGAGCCAGCGGCGGGCGTGCGATGTGTTGGACGTGGATCGGTCGAGTGTGCGGTATCGCAGCATCCGACCAGATGATGCTGACCTGCGCAAAGCCATGAAGGATGTGGCTGCTGAACGTCGGCGCTTCGGTTACAGGCGCATACACATCATGCTGGAGCGTCAAGGCATCTACATGAACCAGAAGAAGCTGCGGCGTTTGTATCGCGAAGAAGGGCTCCAGGTGCGTAAGCGTGGTGGCCGGAAACGCGCCCTGGGCACGCGCCGCCCGATGATCGTGCCAGAGACCATCAATGAGCGTTGGAGCCTGGATTTCGTTTCGGACGCGTTCACAGATGGACGCAGGTTCCGCGTTCTGGCGATGGTAGATGATTTTAGCCGTGAATGTTTGGCTCTTGTTCCGGATACATCGCTGTCGGGCGCGCGGCTGACGCGTGAATTGGACGCTATCATTCAGGTGCGCGGAATGCCGAAGACAATTGTCAGCGACAACGGGACCGAAATGACCAGTTCAGCGGTTTTGAAATGGTGCCAGAAAACAAAGATCGACTGGCATTACATCGCTCCAGGAAAGCCAACACAGCGCGCTTTCATCGAGAGTTTCAACGGCAGTTTCCGCGATGAGTGCTTGAACGAGACGCTGTTCTCGTCCCTCGCAGACGCCAGATCAGAGATCAAAAAATGGAAGGAGGATTACAACCGAAACCGGCCGCATTCGTCGCTGGCAAATCTCACGCCGAACGAGTTCGCAGACAAAATGACGTTGCAAAAGCAGGCCGCATGAGGCCAGAAAACAAAACCCGGATTCTCCCAAAGGCTGGAGGAGAGATGGGTCTCAGGTCACCCCCAATGCCAAGGCGTGGCAAGACATTTCCATCATGCACTATCTGGGCGCTTTGGCACGGGTTCGAAAAAGGCCGCGGATCCGGATTTCAGCATTTTCATTTCTTCAGCGACGGCTTTGCGCAACTGGGCATTGACCGCCACACCGTATGCCTTGAACAAGGCAGATAGTTGGTTCAACGAAGATACTCCAAACATTTCCCGAATTTCATTGATCGCGAAAGCCTGTATCTGTTCGGCTTCGAGTTTTGCGGTTTCGATCGGGTCGCCGGTGTCTTTTACTTCGATCTTGATCGCGCCCTTACGCAGCGCCAGAAGCCCATCAGCGGTCTTGGATTTGAGTGCGGAAACCGGCGTCGTGATGCCCGGTACATTCGGGTCAAAGGCTATTTCGTCCGGCAGCGCCTCTTTTGCCTTTTGTTTCAACAAGACGGCTGCATCGAACAGCCGATCCATATACTTTGAACATCTGTAAAACCCTGAACCGGGAAGGTCTTCCTCGGCGTAATGTTTGAGATCCTTGACCAGATCGCCAAGCTGTTCATTGAAGGATTGAAGACAGGAATGCAGACTCAGCCCGTCGCGTCGTTTCTTGCGTTCTTCTTCAACGATCTTCTTGAACGCGCCTTCGGGCATTTCTTCCCATTTCGGGTAGTCTTTCTTAATATCGCTTTCTACCGCCTGCGTGGCCTCTACAATATGTTTGAAGGGGCCCTCGGCGTGATACGCTTCATTTGCAAAGAACACCGCGTCGGCAAATAGATCCTTTGCCCGGGCGATCTTGCCATTCAGTTTTTCCTGAATCCCGGGATCGGGAGGTGTGCCGAGACTTTTCTGCAACTCGTCTATTTCCGCCTGCAGCAGGCGAACGTTTTCGGTCGCGGTGACGTAGATTTCATTATTGACCTCAAGCAGCACCTTTTCGAATTTGTGCCCTTCCAGAGCGTGGGCCGCGTCCAGCAGTTTCTTTGCGGAAGCGGCGTCACTGCCTTGGTCGGCAGCCGCCAGCGCGTCGACCACCATTTTCAGTGCCTCCCGCTCGTCGTCGCCCAAGGTTTCCTTTAGAGTCAGCATGTCACGGGTTTTGATCAGTATCTCCTGTTGCGCCATCTGATAGCGCACATCGGCCTCTTCGAACTGGTTGCGGGTGGAAGCGATGTCTTCGGGGGTGGCATCGTCCCTTTTCATCTGAGCCAGAATGTTCTGTGTAAATGTTTCGTATTCTTCCCAGCTCATGAACCTGCGCTGCTTCATCAACGCGCCGACATCCTGACCTGAACGCCCCATGGCGGCCATGGCCTTTTCACCGGGATCCTTCGGAAATTCTGCGATGGCGTGCCGGGCAGGCGCCGAGGCATAGAGGTTGGTGTCAAACAACATTCCGGGTTGGGTTTTGAAATCCGATTGGAATGTCGCGTTGAAATCCTTGACGATCTCGTGATCGTCGGCTTTGCCGCCATGTTTCATTACCGAGATATCATAATCCGATTCCAGATTTGTCGAACCGACGGCAACCCAGCCGGTTTTTTCGCCGTCCAGATCGTGTTTCTTTTCCAGTTTGCGCATCAGGCCGTCTACAGTGCGTTTGCGGAACATCCAAAGCTGCCACATGGCATTGGTACCATCGGTTTCCGTGCTCTTGAAGATCTCTGATACCCTGTCCAGAAAGTCCTGGGTCTTATATACTTTCTTTAGTTCAAACCAGTTATTGTGATACTCGGCAAAGATCTTTCTGCAGACATCGTCATTATAGCGCAGCTTTGGAAGCTCTTGTTTTTCGAACGAGACTTTTTCGATTTTTCCAGAGAACTTCGGAAGATTTTCTTCGTAGGCATCACGAAGCGTGCTGAGGGGGAATTTTTCGACCGTGTCCGGCGACAGGCCGACTGCGTTCATTTCGGCCACCAATCTGGCCCGTTCGTTTTCCAATTGCTCAAGCTTTTCCAACAGCGCCTTGCCTGTCAATTTCTCGGCTTTCGAGATCGCATCGGGCCATTCCTGTGTTTCCTTGATCTTCGCCCTTTCGCTCAGCTCGTTCTTGATCTCGGCGATCCCTGCCGTCACGGTTTCTCCCATGCGGCCAAGCCGGCGATCGGCCGTTGACAACAATCCGCCGGGCATGTTGTCCCGATCCCGATCTATCATCTTTCGATAAATCCCCAGATCGCGCTCCAGCCATTTGAGATTGAGATAGCGATCCCGCGGCTCCATGGTCTCGAGCTTTTTCAATCGCTCCTGCCATTTGCTGTAGGCCTTGGCAAAGACGGTAGCCGTGTCGACAGCCGAAGCGTTGATATCATATTCGTTTGTTTCGCTTTGGATGCGCTGGACTTCGTCCTCGACTGCCTTGTGGATGGATTGAAGCTTCCGTTCAGAAGCTGAAAGCATCGACGGCGGAATGAGCGCGCGATCCCGATCCACCAGTGCGGACAATGTTGTGATCTCGCGCCCAAGACGCTCAAGATCACGAAATTGGTCGTTGGGAGCCTTTGACGGCAATTGCGACAGCCGGTCCTGCCACTGGCGAAAGGATCGGGCCAGGGCTTCTACAGTTGCCAATGCGGATCGGTCGACACCAAGATCGGTTGTCCCGGTTTCCGGGCGGTCAGGTGCGTCGGTTTCCTTGACCGGGTTTAAGACATAGGTTTCAAGAAATTCTTGCTGGGTTGCATTCAATACTGAGTCATTCATCGAGAATACCTCTACATTATTGTATTTTGAGAACCTGGAGCGCTACGGTGTCGTTCAATTCTTCTCGACTGAAATCTCTTTTGTGCGTTTCCGCCGCCCGCGCGGCAGTGTTGCGCAAATCGTTATAAGGCGGGACTCCGCTTTACCCCTGACGGGTTTATCCTAGGGCAACAGTCTCTGGTATGCCAAGCGTTGCGACACTATCGGTGATCGCGGCGCGGACCGGACAGTTTCACGCAATGCATTCTTGTCTCAGCGCGGCTTCGGCGGTGGGCTCGGGTCAGGCGTCGCAACAACACAGGCTCAGATACCTTGAAATTCCAAGGGCTTCGCTTTGCGCCCTGATACCGGGCGAGTCCGGGTTCCACCGCATTTCGATTTCGCGGGGGATAAGAGCACGAGTTCTGCGGGCGGCAAGTGGACCGTGGCATTTGCGGGTATCGAAACCGCCTGAGACAAAGCCTCTGCGCAGCGCCTCACACCGGTCGCCCGGCGACCTTGACGCGCCCAGTTTTATTTATCGTGGCCACGGTGGCAAGGCCGTGAAGGTTTTAATCCGCGCTGCCCGGCGCGCAGATGGGAATGATTTCATGCACGGCGGAGGAAACGACACTTTTCGCGGTGACGATGGTGCCGATGCTTTGCGTGGCGGCGATGGAACTGGCGTGTCGCGCAGAGGCACTGGCAACGACGTTCTCTTCGACGGGGCCGCAGTTTTTGTCTTTGACGTCAATCCAGACAAGATCAATCTGTCGAAGCGGTCCGGCCTGAACAATTTTTCCCAGGTGCAGGCCGCGATGTTCGACTTTGGCGGCGGCACCGTGACCGGATCGGGTGGACATTCGCTGCAATTGATCGACGCCACCGTCGCTGGACTGGACGCAAACGGCTTTGTTTTCGGGTCCGCGTCAGGCCCGCAAAGAAGACCGGCCCCGTCCAGGGCCGGTTTTTTTGCTGTCTGCGATCAGCCCACCGCTTGCCGCCCCTGCGGTGCTGGTCTATCACCTGCATTCACAGAATGAACCGCAGGGACCGCCATGCGCGCCGAGATCCAGAACGCAGTTGCCGAAATCGAGAAATCCCTGGACCTGTTGGCTCAGCGGATGGACTGGGAAACGGCATCGCACCGGTTGGAGGAATTCAATGCCCGTGTCGAGGATCCAAACCTGTGGGATGATCCCGACGCGGCGCAAAAACTGATGCGCGACCGTCAGATGCTGGTGGATGCGATGGAGACCTACAGTTCGATCAAGCAGGACATGTCCGACAATGTCGAGATGATCGAATTGGGCGAGATGGAAGACGACGTCGAAGTTGTGACCGACGCCGAAAACGCTCTCAAGGCGCTGGCAGTGAAGGCGGCCCAAAAAGAGCTTGAGGCGCTGCTGGACGGAGAGGCCGACAGCAACGACACTTTCCTTGAGATCAACGCCGGGGCAGGCGGCACCGAAAGCTGTGACTGGGCCAGCATGCTGGCGCGGATGTATGTCCGCTGGGCCGAGAAAAAGGGTTACAAGGTCGACCTGCAATCCGAAAGTGCCGGGGATGAGGCCGGGATCAAATCCGCGACCTACAAGATTAGCGGCCAGAACGCGTATGGCTGGCTGAAATCGGAAAGCGGCGTGCACCGGCTGGTGCGGATCAGCCCGTTTGATTCCGCAGCCAAGCGACACACGTCTTTCTGTTCGGTCTGGGTCTATCCGGTGGTCGACGACAATATCGAAATCGAGGTGAACCCGTCCGACATCCGCATCGATACCTATCGCAGTTCCGGTGCCGGCGGGCAGCACGTCAACACCACGGATTCCGCTGTCCGCATTACCCACCATCCGACCGGGATCGTGGTGACAAGTTCCGAGAAATCCCAGCACCAGAACCGTGATATCGCCATGAAGGCGCTGAAATCGCGGCTGTATCAGATGGAACTGGACCGCCGCAACATGGCCATCAACGAAGCGCACGAAAGCAAGGGAGACGCGGGTTGGGGCAACCAGATCCGGTCCTATGTTCTGCAGCCCTATCAGATGGTGAAAGACCTGCGCACCAATCATGAAACCAGCGATACCAAGGGTGTTCTGGACGGCGATCTGGACGGCTTTATGGCCGCCACGCTGGCGCTGGACGTTTCGGGCAAGTCGCGCGCCGAAGCTCAGGGCTGATCTAGCCCGAGTAGGCTAGCCCATCAGGGCGAGACGCTGATCAGCATCATTGTGCTATTCTCTGTCCATTCTCATTAACGAGTGGAGGGACGGAAAATGGCCACCAAATTACATAATATTACAGTTGACGGCATCAATGACATACCCAGACTGTCCGGAACATCGGTTCGCACATGGAGCGGAACTCCGCCCGATATCACTCGTATGGATATCTACAGCGAGTATCTTGCGGGGCCCGACGACCTGGTTGCAACGGCAGATCTGACCGGCTCGAACTGGGCGATCAGGTATTTCCGCATCGCAGGCGATAAACATCACACGACCATCACCGATTTGAACGATGACCCGGGGCGCAGGATCGAAATGCTGGTGCTGGGGCTGAACTCGGATGTCGATCTGATTTCGACACGGGTTGATCACATGGTTGGGTGGGACGGCGACAGCCACGATGTGCAACTTGGGTCAGGTTACACGAGTTCTGTGCAACTGGATGCAGAGACAAACAACGTCCGAACCGGCAGTGGAGATATCGGCTCGATCAGGACCAGTGGAACCAGCACCATTGAAATCGGCGATGTCTGGGTCGGATCCGTGAGAACCGGAAATGGCGATGACACGATCACCACGGGATCGAAGTTTGCCGAATTCATTGGCACCAGCAAAGGCAACGATACCGTGAACATCGGATCGGGTGGCGGGCTGGTCTGGCTGGGCTCGGGGGATGACATCATACGGATCAGCGAAATGGAACAGGACGGCGGCGTGTCCGTCAACGGATCCTCAGGACAGGACACGCTGGACTTTTCATCGTTCAGCCAGGGGATCAGCTTCGATCTGAACAATCACGGCTGGCAGGATGTCGCGCCCGCCACGAACGGTGCATTGGGGTACGTGTCCCAGTTAGGCATGGAAAACCTGATCGGCAGCCATAAGGACGACACCCTGACCGGCGACCAGGGCGACAACGTGTTGCGGGGCAAGAAGGGCTTTGACACGTTGAGCGGGCAGGATGGCCATGACGTTTTGCGTGGCGATGACGGCAATGACACGATCCATGGCGGCGCTGGAAACGACCGGATCTTTGGCGGCAATCAGTACGACATCCTGCATGGCGGCGATGGCAATGACGTGGTTTGGGGGGGGCAATGGCAAGGACAAGGCGTTTCTGGGCAGTGGCAATGATGTGTTCCATGACAATGGCCAGAACGACGCCAATGGGTCCGACATGGTGCGGGGAGGCAACGGAAATGACAAGATCAATGGTGGTGGCGGTGCCGATGAATTCCACGGCGAGGCCGGGAACGATCTGATCTGGGGCGGCATCGGCGACGACAGGATTTACGGCGGCACCCATTCCGACACCATCTGGGGCGGCGACGGCAACGACCGGGTCTGGGGCGGCTACGGAAAGGACAAGGTCTATCTGGGCAACGGCGACGATATCTTTTTCGACAACGGCCAGAACGACGCCAACGGAGCGGATCTGGTCTGGGGCGGCAACGGCAACGACACATTCAACGGTGGCGGCGGTGCGGACGTGTTTCGCGGCGAGGCCGGCAACGATGTGATCCGTGGCGGCAACGGCAATGATACCTTGGTCGGTGGCACAGGAAACGATGCGCTGATCGGGGGCAACGGGGCCGATACTTTTGTCTTTGGCAATGGTGGCGGCACCGACAGGGTGCAAGATTACGAGCTTGGATTGGATACGCTGCGGCTTTTGGGTCATACCGGTGGCTTTGCGGATTTGACAATTGTCAATCAGGGAGCGGATCTGCGGGTGGACTATGATGGCGGTGTGATCCTGTTGGTCGGGTCGGCGGGGGTCACACTGACGGCGTCGGAGTTCGATTTTGCCTGATCGGGCGGCATTCGGGGCTTGCCTGGCACGGAACTGGGACTAGGCTGGCGGCAATCAATACACAGGATTGAGCCGCGATGCTATTGAGCCAACGTCCCGCAACCCAGCTTGCTGCCGATCTGGCAAGCGGTGCCGTTTCAGCCGTCGAATTGATGCAGGCGACGCTGGATCGGATCGATCAGGTCAATGGGCAGGTCAACGCCATCGTTGGACTGCGGGATTCAGAGGGCTTGTTGGCCCAAGCGCAGGCATTCGATGCAGGCCCCAATCGCGGTCCGCTGCATGGCCTGCCGATTGCGGTCAAGGATTTGATGGATGTGGCTGGCATTGTATCCAGCCACGGATCGCCATCGCTTGCAAGCAACGTGCCGGAACAGGACGATCTGGTCGCGGCGCGGATGCGGGCGGCGGGTGCTATCCTGATCGGCAAGACCAACACGCCCGAATTCGGTTTGGGCAGTCATACGTTCAACCCGGTCTATGGGGTGACCCGCAACCCCTATGACGTGACCCGCAGTTGTGGTGGATCTTCCGGTGGCGCGGCTGTTGCGCTGGCTGCCGGATGACGGCGCTGGCGGATGGCTCGGACATGATGGGCAGCCTGCGCAATCCGGCGGCCTGGAACAACGTTTACGGGTTCCGGCCCAGTTGGGGACGCATACCGTCCGAAGCCAGGGGCGATACGTTCCTGCACCAGCTCGCGACACTGGGGCCGATGGCGCGCAGCCCCGAAGATATCGCATTGTTGCTGGACGTGATGTCCGGACCCGATCTTCGGCAGCCACATGGTTTTGCGGCAGCGCCGGTTTCCCCTCTGCGGGCCGCCGACCCAAAGGGGCTGCGCATTGGCTGGTTGGGGGATTGGGATGGCGCTTTGCCCATGGAAGAGGGCATCCTGGACAATTCCAAGGCCGCGCTTTCGGTGTTTGAAACACTGGGTTGTATCGTCGAACCGGTTGTCGCCCCGTTTTCCGCCGAAGCCATCTGGCAAAGCTGGATCGACCTGCGATCGTGGCAGGTTGCGGGCGGGCTTGCGCATTTGCTGCAGCAAGATGCGCCGCTCAAGGACAGTGCCCTGTGGGAGATCGAACGCGGCCTGAGCCTGTCGGCGGAAGACGTACACAAGGCCAGCGTGATCCGGTCGGACTGGTTTCAGGTTGCGGCAAAGCTGTTTGAAAAATACGATGCGTTGGTTTTGCCTTCGGCCCAGGTCTGGCCCTTCGATGCCGAGTTGCCGTACCCGACCAGCATCAATGGGCACGCGATGGATACCTATCACCGCTGGATGCAGGTGGTTATTCCGGTCAGCCTGATCGGTCTGCCTGCGCTGGCCGTGCCGACCGGGTTCGGGGCGCAGGGACTGCCGATGGGAGTGCAGATTTTTGGCCCACGCGATAGCGACGCGGCGTTGCTGCGACTGGGTGCAGCGTATCACGCCGCAACGGGCTGGCCGCAAAAACACCCGGCCATGTAACCGTGTGCCTGGGAGGAGGCGAATGATGGCAGAGCAGAAACACGGCGCGCCCGCGCTGAGCCCCATGACTGGGGACATCCTGCGCACGGCTCTGGCGCGGGGGTGGCAGGATTTTCGGCGCGCGCCGGTGTATGGGCTGATCTTTGCTGGCTTTTACGTGCTGGGGGGATGGCTGATGGCCTGGATCACGGCATGGACCGGGACGACCTTTTGGCTGGTATTGGCCGCGATCGGATTTCCGCTGATTGGTCCCTTTGCCGCAGTCGGCCTGTATGAGGTTTCGCGGCGGCTGGAGCAGGGTGTACCGTTGGACTGGCGCGGGATCTTTGGGGTGGTGTTACACCAGGGACGGCGTCAGTTGCCGTCAATCTGTGCCATAATCATCGTGGTATTCCTGTGGTGGTTCTTTATCGGTCACATGATCTTTGCGCTGTTCATGGGGCTGTCGACGATGACTAATATCTCATCTTCGTTCGATGTTTTTCTGACCCTGAACGGTCTGACGATGTTGGCTGTGGGCACCCTGGTGGGGGCAATGTTCGCGTTGCTGTTGTACATGATTACGGTGCTCTCTCTGCCGCTGCTGCTGGACCGTGAGGTTGATTTTGTCACCGCAATGATCACAAGTTTCAAATATGTGATGGCCAACCCGGTCCCGATGATGGCCTGGGCGTTCTGTCTGGCTCTCCTGACGTTTGCCGCCCTGATCCCCTGGTTCGCCGGACTTTTTCTTGTGCTGCCGCTGCTTGGCCATGCCAGCTGGCATGTCTATGATCAGATAAGGGTCGATTCAGCCTGTTAGAGCACTCTTCGTTTTACTGGCAAAACAACTGAACGCGACATGTCCTACTCCCGTTCCCGTCCGCTGGCCACCAGCCGCGCACGCAAGGCCGGGGCCGATGGATGGTTCAGTTCCAGCGCATAAACATAGGCATGGGTCAAATAGAACGCTGCCGCGTCCGGATTGGACACGTTATCAGCAGCTTCGGCATATAACCCAACCAGAGCGGCCCGATCGCGCGCGCCATGGGCATCCAGCAGCCGTGCGCCCAGGTCGCTCATTCGGCGGCGCAGGCTGCCGAGCGATGATCCTGTATCTTTGAGGCCACCCAATCGTGAAACAGATGGGTCGGGCCATCCATCGCGGGCGAGAAACGACCACCATCGAACCCGGGTGCCCGGCGACCGCGCTGCATGCCTTCGACCACAAAGATGTCTTCCTCGAAAACGGTTTTCCACTGCTGCGCATTTCGTGCGCGCAGGCCTTCGTCGGTTGCGGGCTGTGGGTAATAAAGATGCACGTGTTCGACTGTGTAGTCCGGCGCATCAGGCACCAGAATGATGGCAAAGGCATGGTCCCGATGAACGCCCAGCAATACGTTGGGATAGGCTGCAATATACTCGGCGGCAGTGTTCCACTTGGAGTTCAGCCCTTCGAAATCGGGAAATACCTCGCCGTTCTCGTTGGTGATCTGGCGATAGACCAGAGTGCCCTGACCGGAATATTCGCCTGGCTTTTCTATATGATAGTGATCTTCCAGCCTGGAATAGCTGTTCAGACCGGGATGCACCCAAGGCAAGTGATAGCTTTCGCAATAGTTCTCGACCGCCAGTTTCCAGTTACAATTCACGTCCAGCTGGAACCGGCTTTCCGGGCCGCCGTGGAACAGGGGTTTGTCGAACTCGGCCCATCGCGCCAGTAGGTCCGACATGGCGTCGGCAAAGTCCGCCGCGTCGCCTGAGACATTGATCCAGACGACATCAAACCAGACATGGCTGCGCACCTCGATCAAGCCCAGCGTGGCGCGGTCGATGCCGACATGGGCGTTTTGTCCCGGCCCACCCACATGCGGGGTACTGACCAGGTGCCCTTCGGTTGAATAGCACCAGCTGTGATAGGGGCAGCGGATCGCACCCTCGATCTTGCGTGGGGCATCGACCAGGATCATACCGCGGTGGCGGCAGGTGTTCTGGAACACGCGCACGATGCCCTGCTTGTCCCGAATCAAAAGCAGTGGCATGCCCAGGAACGTCATTGGCACAGCATCGCCCGGTTCGGGCACTTCCGAAGCCGTCGCCAAACCGGCCCATTGGTTGAACAGCAGCGCTTGCTTTTCTTCTTCAAAAACCGCGGCATCAATGTAGTGCGGGTTGGGCAGGCCCTGAGCGCTGTCGATCGGACGGCGAACGGTGGACAGATCGGTTAGATTAGGGGGCATGGCACTCTCCGCAGGTCTTTCGCTTTTCTGTTCCCAAATGTGGGCCATGTCCGCTCCTTGAGCGACGAAAGTTTTCTCACCGCGACATCACCGGCCCAATTTCCGATTCCGTCAGCGAAAGGGCTGGTCAGTTTGCAACAATCGGCGGTGAAACGGCAGTAACTCTTCCTTGGTCTTGAAGCCGGTCTTGCGGGCGGCATCCAGAACGCCCGCCCATTGATCGCCGAGATGTTCGTAGACCATGCGGGTCACACGCTCTGTATCAGCGTTCTCCCGAACGGCGCGGCTGACGAAGCCGACCCAGAAATTGTTCTCGAACGAGGCCACGCGGGCAAGGTAGTTGAAAGAACTGGTCATTGCCTTGCGGCGCGAAATCATCAGCGCGACACCGTCTTCGTGGCGGATGGCATACCCGCGAAATTCCCGCGCCCGCGCTTCCACGGGTTGGCCCTGTTGGCGCATTGCTTCACGCGCCTCGTAACCACGTACATAGGTGTGCCTTGCGCTGCGAAACACATAAACAAGGCCGACCAGAAATCGGGTGTTGTCGGTAAAGCTGCGGCGTGAGAACCGGAAAAACCCGTTTGGGAAATCCTCTTGCGGAATGGCGTTGACCCCTGCGCCAACAAACTCCGCCAGAACCGGGCCGTGCAAAACCGAATCCGCAAGGCCCAGGCCGCCGACCGGTTCCAGCAGGATACGCGCATCCACGTCAAAAAAGGTGCAGATCCGGTCCAGAACATCCGGGCGTGGAAAGCTTTCGCCAGAAAGGTAACGATTAAATTGGGTCCGGTTAATGCCCAGACGGCGCGACAGCTCCGAGATTGAAGGGTACTGGCGGGATAGCAAACGCAAATTTGCGCCGAACATGTTGCGCAGCTCTATCGGGGATTTGGCCGGTTTTGACATAGCCCCTCAGGGCCTCCTAAAGGTTCGAATGGCGCTTCCCAGAATCCGCTTTTGACAAGGTCGTATCCTGCAAGTGAGCCGTAAAATATGATGCTGATTAGCATCAATTATATTGCCAATCTGTTTCATAAAGCTACGCTTTCGGGCACAAAATGCAAGAGACTGGCACCTGCTATTTATGGTGCGTTCGCGAGGTTTTGTTTCAGAGTCGAATTAATGGGAAGGACGGGCAGTGAATGTTCGGTGCGGCGCCGTGGAGCACGACCAAGCACAATGAGGCCGTGATATGGGGCAGGGATCAAGGGGACCTGGCCCATTATCGGCGTCCGGAGTGGACCCAAGGCGTCAGGTTGTAGGTGAGAGATTGAATTCCACCTTTGTCCTGCGTGCATCTGCGGTTGGTGCAGAACCGGGAATCGGTGCCCGCAGACCCTGAATCCGGGCCGGCGTGACACCTGCTTTGCTTGCCTGCTATCGCGTATACACCTGCGCGCCGCATCGAGAACTTGCGCTCCGCGCGTTTACTTCGACAGCGCCTGAGTCAGTCGCCGCGCAACAGGGCCGCCACGCCGGTCCTGGCCACTTCAACCAGGCCAAGAGGGCGCATCAAATCGGCAAATGCGTCGATCTTGTCGGGTGCGCCGGTGATTTCAAAGACAAAGCTGCCCAGGGTGCTATCCACCACGCTGGCGCGGAAAATGTCGGCCAGGCGCAGCGCCTCGACCCGCTTGTCGCCTTCGCCAACCACTTTCAGCATTGCCAGTTCGCGCTCAACCGATGCGCCTTCGACGGTCAGATCATGCACTTCGTGGACCGGAACGATACGGCCCAGTTGCGCCTTGATCTGCTCGATCACCTGGGGCGTGCCGGTGGTGACGATGGTGATGCGGGACAGATGACCGGTGTGATCGACTTCGGCCACCGTCAGGCTTTCGATGTTATAACCGCGCCCCGCGAAAAGTCCGATCACACGGGCCAACACGCCCGGTTCGTTTTCGACCAGGACCGCCAGCGTGTGACGTTCGTCTACGTCCGAAAATGTCGGACGTAGATTATAGGCCGAGTGCTTGGAGGCACCTTTTTTGATGTGTAGGGCAGACATGTTGTCCCTTCCTTTGATCGCAACGTCGGGAAAATCCGTGGTTTCCCGGTAAATTTTTGCGGGAAAATTCTTATACCAGAACCGCGCCACCGGCCTGGATCACACCTTGGGTTTCCGCTTCGCCCAGCAGCATCTCGTTATGCGCCTTGCCTGAGGGAATCATCGGGAAGCAATTCTCGTGCTTCTCGACCAGGCAATCAAAGATCACCGGTCCATCGTGGTTGATCATCTCCATGATCGCGTCATCCAGATCCGCCGGATCCTTGCAAATGATGCCTTTTGCGCCAAAGGCTTCGGCCAGTTTGACAAAGTCAGGCAGCGCCTCGGACCAGGAATGGGAATAGCGTTCGCCGTGCAACAATTCCTGCCATTGGCGCACCATGCCCAAACGCTCGTTGTTCAGGATGAATTGTTTGACTGGCAGTCGATATTGCACCGCGGTTCCCATTTCCTGCATGTTCATCAACCAGCTGGCCTCGCCTGCGACGTTGATGACCAGGCTTTCGGGATGCGCCATCTGCACCCCGATCGAGGCAGGAAACCCATAACCCATCGTGCCCAGCCCGCCGGACGTCATCCAGCGGTTGGGGTCCTCAAAGTTCAGATACTGCGCGGCCCACATCTGGTGCTGTCCGACTTCGGTGCAGATATAGCGGTCATGGCCTTTGGTCAGCGCCTCAAGACGCGCCAGCGCATGCTGCGGCTTGATCGAGTTTTCGTTGGCGGTAAAGGCCAGGCAATCGACCTTGCGCCAAGTATCAATCTTCATGTGCCATTTCGCAATGGCTTCGGCCTGGGTCTTGCGGCCGCGCGATTTCCATACCTTGAGCAGGTCTTCGAGCACATGCGCCACGTCGCCGACGATTGGTATGTCGGCCTTGATTACCTTGTTGATCGAGCTGGGGTCGATGTCGATATGCGCCCGGGTCGATTTCGGGCTGAAGGCATCGATACGCCCTGTGATCCGGTCGTCGAACCGTGCGCCGATGTTGATCAGAAGATCGCAATCGTGCATCGCCAGATTGGCTTCGTACAACCCATGCATGCCCAACATGCCCAGCCAGTTCTTGCCGCTGGCCGGATAGGCCCCCAGTCCCATCAGTGTCGAGGTGATCGGAAAGCCAGTGGCGTCCACCAGTTCACGCAACAGCTGGCTGGCGGCGGGACCAGAGTTGATCACGCCTCCGCCGGTATAGAAGATCGGGCGCTTGGCCTTTTCCATCGCCGCAACCAGTTCAGTGATTTCCTCGATGTCGCCTTTGACCTGCGGCTGATAATGCGACGCCGTCGTGGAGGGTTTTAAATAGGTGCCAGTGGCGAATTGTACATCCTTGGGAATGTCCACCAAGACCGGACCCGGACGGCCCGACGTTGCCACGTGAAACGCCTCGTGGATGGTGGTGGACAGCTTGTCGGTGTCTTTGACCAGCCAGTTGTGCTTGGTGCAAGGGCGGGTGATGCCGACGGTATCGGCCTCCTGAAAGGCGTCCGAGCCGATCATGAAGGTTGGAACCTGGCCGGTGAACACAACAATTGGGATGCTGTCCATCAGCGCATCCGTCAATCCGGTGACCGCGTTGGTCGCGCCGGGTCCGGAAGTCACAAGAACGACTCCGGGCTTTCCGGTCGAGCGGGCATAACCTTCGGCAGCATGAACCGCGCCCTGTTCGTGACGCACCAGAATATGGCGGATTTCGTTCTGCTGAAAAATCTCGTCGTAAATGGGCAGTACGGCACCGCCGGGATATCCGAATACCGTGTCGACGCCCTGATCCCTCAGTGCTTGCACCAACATCTTTGCTCCGGTCATTTCACGTGTCATCTGCTTTGCTCCATCCGCGACAGCGTCTTGCGCATAAAAAAGCCCCCGGTTTGACGGGGGCGCATGGGTCTTGATATGGTTTACCGTTACCGGCCCATGCGCTTGTTTCCCGAAATTACGACTAGGGTCGTCATACCCAAGGCTCCTTGAATGCTGGGCGGACATTATGGGCGGAGGAAAGGGGCGTCAACCGGCAATGTGGGTGAAAATGTGATCCGTTGAAGGCTATTTTTGAAACTTTCTTACGTTTGGCGGGCCTTGGGTGGA
This sequence comes from Sedimentitalea nanhaiensis DSM 24252, assembly GCF_000473225.1. GTDB lineage: Bacteria > Pseudomonadota > Alphaproteobacteria > Rhodobacterales > Rhodobacteraceae > Sedimentitalea > Sedimentitalea nanhaiensis. The sequence continues at coordinate 983,417 of NZ_KI421509.1, read as the reverse complement.
ATATCAGCCAAAAAAATACTCGGCGGGCGGGCGCAACCCTGTTGTCGTTGGTCGTTTGCCCCCTGCACGAGATCAAAAACGCCTGACCTTGCCTAAGGATCGCGCCAGAGGGCCGCGCGTTCATAGCGCCTTTCGATATCGTTTTGAGACGTATCTGCAGCCTTGATGTGGGCTCTGTAGCCCAGTGGAGGGGGTACATTTGACAGATGTCGCCGATGGCCTTGGACACTGAAGTGAATGAACCCACGCCGATGCATTGGCGATGGGCTTTGCGCTTTTTTTTTTAGAAGGCTCGTACGCCCGGGTCGATGTTCGGCGAGTATGGCGGCTGATAAAGGAACCGGCAGCCGTGCTTCTCGCGCGCGTCGGCGGTTGCTTTATTGCGATGGTGCGACCAGTGCATTGTATTGTGTACAAAGCTTGGGCGTTTCAAGAGTCGAGCAACAACAGAACGCCCCCAGATAGGCGCGCAAAGCGCCTTCGATACGGGGGCTGGCATCTATGATCCTGTCAATTGGAGCGACCTAAAAAGAACCTTGCTAGACTCCTGCCGCTTCAAAATTTTGTCGAACGGCTTTACGGGGAAATAGCGAATACTCCTGAAATGGGGATCCTTTGGATGAGACCGGGGTGCAGGGCCGTGCAGAAGTCAAATCGCGCTAAGTTTGCCGCAACCGGGCCAATACGAAGAGGCGAATTGCAGAGGCTAAGCCGGTATCGCTGCCGCGTTCGGCGTCGATTTGGGCTGCCAGGGCATTGATGGGTTGCTCGTCTTGTGCGGCGATTTCGCAGAAGGCACTCCAGAATTCATCCTCCAGGGACACCGAGGTGCGGTGTCCGTGCAGGGTCAGCGATCGTTTCTTGGGCCGCCTGCTCATGTCTCGCCCTTGTGGGCGTCCAGGTCGCGGCGGGCCTTGTCCTTGCGGGCGCGGTCCAGGTCCCGCTCGGCCTTGCCGCGCCCGAATTTCACACTGTTCGTGTCGGCGCGGGCCTTGCTTTCGGCCCGCTCCTTTGCCTTTCGAAACCGGTTCAGATTGACCGGTTCTGCCATTACCTGGGTCCGACCATCAGTTCGGGACGCACCACACGGTCAAAGGTTTCTTCATCGACATAGCCAAGCGCAATGGCCTCATGCTTAAGCGTGGTTCCGTTCTTGTGCGCAGTCTTGGCGACCTTGGTGGCGTTGTCATAGCCGATCTCGGGGGCCAATGCGGTGACCAGCATCAGGGATTCGCGCATCAGTTTCTCGATCCGAACTTCATCGGCGCGAAGCCCCGCGACCAGGTTGTCGGTGAACGCGCTCGCCGCATCGCCCAGAAGCTGCATCGATTGCAACACGTTATAGGCCATCATCGGCTTGTAGACGTTCAGTTCGAAATGACCCTGGCTGCCGGCAAAACCGACTGCGGCATCATTGCCCATCACTTGGGCGCAAACCTGGGTCAGTGCCTCGCACTGGGTCGGGTTGACCTTGCCGGGCATGATCGAACTGCCGGGCTCGTTTTCCGGCAGAATCAGTTCGCCAAGGCCGCAGCGCGGCCCCGACCCCAACAGGCGGATGTCGTTGGCGATCTTGAACAGGCTGACGGCAACAACGCGCAGCGCACCGGAGATCTCGACCATGGCGTCATGTGCGGCCAGGGCTTCGAATTTGTTGGGGGCGGTGACAAAGGGCAGGGTGGTGATTTCGGCCATGTTGGCGGCGACCTGTTTGTCCCAGCCAGGCTGGGTGTTCAGCCCGGTGCCCACGGCTGTGCCGCCCTGTGCCAGCTCGTAAATCCGACCCAGGGCATCCCTGACCCGTTGGATGCCCATCGCGACCTGATGAGTATAGCCGGAAAACTCCTGGCTGAGGGTCAGGGGGGTTGCGTCCTGTGTATGGGTGCGGCCGATCTTGATGATGCCGTCGAATTCGTCGACTTTGGATTGCAGGGCGGCATGCAGCTTTTCCAGTCCCGGCAGCAGCACGTCACGTGCGCTCATCGCCGCCGAGATGTGCATCGCGGTGGGGAAGGTGTCGTTCGAGGATTGCCCCATGTTGCAGTGGTCGTTCGGATGCACCGGATTTTTCGATCCGATCACCCCGCCCAGGATTTCAATGGCGCGGTTGGCGATCACCTCGTTGGCGTTCATGTTGGACTGGGTGCCCGATCCGGTCTGCCAGACCACGAGCGGGAAATTATCGTCGAACTTGCCTTCGATCACCTCGCCCGCTGCCTGTATAATGGCATCGGCCAGACGTGCGTCCAGTTTCCCGTTGGCCTTGTTCGCCTGCGCGCAGGCTTTCTTGATCACGCCAAGGGCGCGAACGATGGCCACCGGCTGCTTTTCCCATCCGATTGGAAAGTTCAGAATCGAGCGCTGGGTCTGTGCGCCCCAATACTTGTCGGCTGGAACGTCAAGCGGGCCAAAACTGTCGGTTTCGGTGCGGGTATTGGACATCTGGTCACTCCGTCAGGTCTGCGGTTGCGCGCGGTTTAACTGCCGTGGGGGCAGGGTGCAATCGGCCAGTTGCGCGCAGTCCCGTCTGACAGGTGGTCAAATCCCGCGCATTGCGGATTTGCCACGTTGTTCTTAACCCGTCAGCCTGTAAGGTGAAGGTCGGGCTGGCGGCCCGTGACACAACAGGAAAAACTGACAGGAAGTGACGTGCACCCTATCTGCCCATTGTCGGTAACCGGCCTCCGCCGCGTTTTATTTGGCGCGTTGATCTTTCTTTTCGGGTTGAATGTGCAGGCCGCGCTGGCCGATATTCAGCGGTTCGTTGGCAGTTATTCCGGATCGGCCGAGATGGTTGAATCCGATGGCACCATTTCGCCGCGCGACTTGAGCGTGACGATCCGCGAGACCCAAAAGGGGTTCTCGGTGCAATGGACGACCCTGACCCACAAAGCGAAAGGGGAGACCAAGGAAAGCACCTATGATATTGATTTTGTGCCCAGTGAACGGGCGGGCGTCTTTGCGGCAGCCATGAAAAAAAATGTCTTCGGCCACGCGGTCCAGTTGGACCCGATGAAGGGAGAGCCCTATGTCTGGGCCCGGATCACCGGAGATACGCTGACTATCTATTCGCTTTTTGTCGATGCCGATGGCGGCTATGAGTTGCAACAGTTCGACCGGACCCTGTCACAGGATGGGCTGGACTTGCAATTCAACCGGATCAGTGACGGAAAACACCAACGCACGATCGAAGCTTACTTGAAAAAACTCGACTAAGTTGTTGGTTCTTGGTCCAAACAGGGGGGCTTGCGTCGAAAATTAGCGCATCGCCCCTGCTGTTCATTTGCGGAAACTGTCAAGCGACACGACCTCGGCGTCCGGCTTGGACGATGTTGGTTCGTCTTCTTCGACGTGATCTGTATTGATGGCTGCCGGAACCGGGGCTTCGTCGTCGTCCTCGGCGGATTCGAACCGCAGGCCAAACTCGACGGATGGATCGACAAAGGTCTTGATCGCATCATAGGGAATATACAGAGGTTCGGGCGCGTCTCCGAAATTCAACGTGATAGAAAACCCGTCCTCTGCCACCACCAGATTGTCGAACCAGTGTTGTATGACCACGGTCATTTCCCCCGGGTACCTGTCGGCCAACCAATCGGCCAATTCTGCATCGGCATGTGAGGTGTCAAAGGTGATAAAGAAATGATGCGCGCCAGGCAAGCCGTGGTCGGCCACGTCCTGCAGCACGGTCTTGATAAGACCGCGCATTGCAGTGTGCATCAGGTTTCCATAGTCAATTTCACGGGACATCGTGTTTCCCCAGATACGGTTGGATTCAGCATGGAGGGATTCGATCAGAAACAAAACCCTGCAACAACCAGAATTTGTTTCATACCAAATAGGTGCGGGCTCTCAGCGCCGCCATCACTGACAATGCGGGCACCATCCCAAAGCGCGGACCTACGACCGGAATTAGGGCGATCCCGGCTAGCCCAACGCCTGTGAGGCAGGCTGCTGAGGTTTGGCTGCGGCAAAGATATCGGTCGAAATGTGCGGGTTTGCACTGTGCGGAACAGAAAATGCATCGTGAACCGCAGGTGCGTGGCCCTTGGCTCGGGCAGCGCCAGGAGCAAAGGGGCGCAGAAAACTCTGTATTCTGCGCCAGGCGCATTTCTTGGCCGGGGGCTGTGCATCAGCGCATTTTGCGCCGCGGGTCCGCCTAAGAGCAACATTCGAATTTACCCGAATGCGTGTGCCAGTTTCCTGATATCCGGTGGTGTCATGGGATAGGTGCCGAGTGTCCGGATCGCCTCAGGGCGCAGTTCAAGCCTTGGGTCAACATCGACGCTGCCCCGATCAGATGGCTTGGCCTTGACGGCGGGAAGATCGGAAAATTGGCCTGCGGGTCGCCGTTTTGAGCATGTCTTCCGCTTCAGGGTAAACATGCGGACGTTGACCGTGGTGTGGCGGGGCGTTCGTGGGGGATGTGGCCACAAGGCACCCTTGGATATCCGACTATGCCATTTGCTGGTGCCCCGGCTTGGGGATCCGATTCGGACCTCAGGCCCAAGCCAGCCGTTGACCGGTCATGCAGATCGGGAGGGTATCGGGCGGCAATTGGCCCAGCTGTTCGAACAGCGAGACATAGTCGAATTGATTGTACGCTTCGACCAGCTTGTCGCCTTCGAAACGTGCCATGGTCTGACCGGTCACTTCCACCGGTGCGCCATTGTCCGCACGCGAGGTGCGGGCCTTGATGATGCCAGCAGCCCATTCGCCATTTTCGATCACGATGGGCATATCGATATCGATTTCGCCCAAAAGGTTGCGGACGGCAAAGACAAGTTCTCGAAACTCGTCAGGGCCAAAACTCATTTCGGGTATGATGCCGCCCGCTTCGGCGTTGGCCGAAAAGTAGAGATCAATGGCGTCAAGATTGTTCTTGACCCAAACATCTTCGTAGAACTTTCGTAGCAAGTCGGCTTTGTTCATCGGTATCTCCATCGTTAAGACAGAGGATGCGCCCCAAGCGTGAACAAATTCTCAACTCAAGCGCAAACTTTACGGGAAAGTGCAGGCTTCTGTTGCCAGGTGCCTGCGAACCCCGCCTTGCGCTGCTAGGCGCAAGGGCTTAAGTTTCGGTTTGGTTACTGCTTACGCAGCAACGGCAACCGGAGCACGATTGTCATTTGCAATTGTACTTTTCGGGCCGATACGGTGGCACCCCGCCGAGACAAAGCTAACCCCTTTAGACGTTCGTCGATCCTATTTCGGCCCCATGATCCCCAAATGAAGGATGGTGGTGGAGCCGCCGGGTACCGCCCCCGGGTCCGATCCGCTTATGACGAGCGCGTTTATGTCCATAGTCCCGAAGGACAAATGCAATATAGGCGGCTGCTGCTGCGTTTGCAATCGCCGCAGCGTGTTGCGATCAATTTTCTGGCAAGGTTAAAATCGGGACATTCGTTGTAGGGCCGCCGCCGGGGCAGGTCGAGGTCATCCCCTTGCGAAGAGCGCTGTGGCGGGACCGGACCCAACTGCATTGGATCATTGTCCGGCCGAGCGGAGGACAAAGACACTGTGCGCAAGTTTGAGAGTTTCGGCTTCGAGCGCGGAAAGTCTCTCGCTTGCGGCAACCCCGTCGCGTTCATCAATCGCGTCTGCGATGGCGACGTGCAATGCAACGATGGCATCGCGGGATCGGGCGGTGAACGTAATCATGTTCATCAACGGTTGCATGGCTTCGACCGCGCCGACCAATTGATAGGACAGCACCGGGTTGCCAGCACCATCCACAAGCGCACGATGAAAGGCGACGTCGCTGGCGCAGAATGCCTCGTCGGTCAGCCCCGATTGGGATTGGCGGTGGATTTCGGCGCGCATGGTGGCAAGGTGATCGCGGCTGCGCCGCTGCGCGGCCAGCGGCACGCAGGCCCGCTCCATCGCATAACGCGCCTCGCAGGCGGTTTCGAAACTGATTGCATTCATCGACAGCAGCAATGTCGACGTGGTAATTTGCTGCGCATAGGCATCCGGATAGCTGAGCCGATTGACAAAGGCTCCGCCGGTGGCACCGCGCTGAGTGCGGATGAGCGATTGCGCCGCCAACCGTTTCAGGGCCTCGCGCACCGTCGGGCGCGAAACGGCAAATTGATCCGCCAGTTCCGCTTCCGAGGGCAGACGCTCGTCCACGATCAGATCCCCTTGCATAATTGCGTCGCGAATTGCGCCCGCAATCTGTGCTGACAGGTCGGCGGTGCTCTTGGGGTCAATTTTCATCGGGTTCACTTTTTATTTGTCTGACATTTAAAAGTCTGACATTTAAAACGCAAGAGGTTGAGTCGCCGGAGGAGACATGTTCGCAGATCGGATCCGATCCATGGCGGCACTGCATTGGCGGACCATGTTCGGCATGATCTTTGTGGCATGTGTCGTTTTTACTTGGTGTCCGTGCCTGTGGATCTGCGGGCCGCCAGAGAGATCTATGGCAGCGCGTTCCGGGCGGGTCTGTGTACACTGACGCCGGATGCCGCCGGGTGGCCTCGCTGGTCGCTTCCGGTTTGACGACGATAAAATTGATCTGACTGGACATATGGAGGAAATGCCCATGGCCTTGGATGAAATGGCGATTGGAACCGTTCCCCGGACGCTAAAGGATGAATTGATTCTGAACTGCAATTGTACGGTATTCTGCCCATGCGTGGTCCGTCTGGGCAAGCATCCACCCACGGAAGGGCATCGCCAGACATGGGGCGGCGTACGCCTCGACAGCGGCGCGTATGGAGGCCTTGATCTGAGCGGTTTGAACACTGGCCCGATGATCGAGATCCCCGGCATTATGGGGCGCGGCAACTGGAAGGTCGCGTTATTGATCGATGACCGCTCCAGCGACGAACAATACGATGCGCTGGTCACCCTCTTCAGCGGCACCGCCAAGGGATCCACCGGATTGATCGAGATTCTGGCGCGCGAGAGTCCGGGCCATGAGCGTCAGCCGGCCAGTTATGAACCCGAGGGAAAGTCCCGCCACATCACGGTTGGCCGTAAGATTCAGGGTGTCGTCACCCCGGTCGGCGGATCGGATGCTGACAAGGATATGGTGATTATCAACACGCCATACTGGATGGGGCCAAGCAATGATCACGCGTGAATATTGCAGGGTGATGGCGCGATACAATGCGTGGCAGAACCGGCAATTGTCGGTTCTTCTGCAAGCAGTGGACCCCGAAGAGTTGACCCGGGATCGCAAGGCGTTTTTCGGCTCGATCCTGGGAACGTTGAACCATTTGTTGTGGGGCGATCTGGCATGGATGTCGCGCTTTGATGGGGGGGCTGCTCCGGGTGGCGGAATTGCCGACAGTCCCAGCCTGTGCCCTACGCTGGGTGCGTGGGATGCCAAACGGTTTCGCACGGACGGTCGCATCCGCCTGTGGGCTGACGCGCTGGACAGTATCGCTCTGCAGGGTGACCTGAGCTGGTATTCGGGGTCGATGGGTCAACAGGTTTCCCGACCTTTGGCGCTGTGCGTTACTCATATGTTCAACCACCAGACCCACCATCGGGGGCAGGTTCATGCGATGATGACCGCCGCTGGCCTGAACGCCCCGGTCACGGACCTTGTGTTTTTGCCGGAGGAGAACGAATGAACGCCCCGCTGATTGCCCTGTCGCGCCGCCTGCGCCGAACGCCTTTTTCCGACGGAGTCGAGGCTGCTGGCGTCAAGGCCTTTACGGTCTACAACCACATGCTGTTGCCGACCGTCTTTCGCAGTGTGCAGGAAGACTATCGTCATCTGAAAGAGGCGGTACAGGTCTGGGACGTTGCCTGTGAACGCCAGGTGGAATTGCGCGGACCGGATGCGGCGCGTCTGATGCAGATGCTGACGCCGCGCGATCTGCGGGGCATGACGCCAGGGCAATGTTCCTATGTCCCCATCGTAGATGAAACCGGCGGGATGCTGAACGATCCGGTGGCGGTCAAGCTGGCCGAGGATCGGTGGTGGATTTCGATTGCGGACAGCGATTTGCTGTACTGGGTGCGGGCCACGGCCATTGGCTGGCGGCTGGACGTCTTGGTGGACGAGCCGGATGTCTCGCCATTGGCGGTACAGGGTCCGAAGGCGGACGATCTGATGGCGCATGTTTTTGGGGATCGGGTGCGCGATCTCCGCTTCTTCCGGTTCGGGGTCTTTGATTTCCAGGGCCGTGACATGGTGATTGCGCGCTCGGGGTATTCCAAGCAGGGCGGGTTCGAGATCTATGTCGAGGGCAGCGATATCGGCATGCCCCTCTGGAACACGCTTATGGAGGCGGGCAAGAGCATGGATGTGCATGCGGGGTGTCCCAATCTGATCGAGCGGATTGAGGGCGGGTTGCTGAGCTATGGCAATGACATGACCGATGACAACACGCCGCACGAATGCGGGCTGGGCCGGTTTTGCAACACACATACGGCGATTGGCTGCATCGGCCGGGACGCGCTGTTGCGGGTTGCCAAGGAAGGCCCCGTCCAGCAAATCCGTGCGATTTCCATCGACGGGCCGCCGGTGCCGAACTGTGACCGTTGGTGGCCGATCATGGCCAATGACACGCAGGTGGGGCGGATCAGTTCCGCGGCCTGGAGCCCGGATTTTGAAACCAACGTTGCCGTGGGGATGGTGCGCATGACGCACTGGGATCCGGGAACTGAGATCATGGTGAACGTGCCAGGGGGGCCGCATCGCGCGACGGTGCAAGAACGGTTCTGGGCCTAGCGCCAAAAGGTCCGGCGCATCCGGTGGGATGCCCTCAGCTACACAGATAACGGTCGGGCGTTGGGCAAGGCTGATAGAAAAGGAGTGAACCATGTTCAATGCTTTGGTTGTGAACAAGGATGAAGACAGCGGCAAGACCAGCGCCGCGGTGCAGCAGATCGGGTTGGATGATCTGCCCGAGGCCGATGTGACGGTGGCCGTTGAATATTCGACCATCAACTACAAGGATGGATTGTGCATCGGATCCGGCGGCGGGTTGGTACGCAAATACCCACATGTCCCGGGCATCGATTTTGCCGGAACGGTCGAGGCTTCTGGGGACGATCGCTATAAGGCGGGCGACAAGGTGGTGCTGACGGGATGGCGAGTGGGCGAAGCCCATTGGGGCGGTTATTCCCAAAAGGCACGGGTACGTGCCGATTGGCTGGTACCGCTGCCTGACAGGTTGGACACCCGCGCCGCGATGGCCGTGGGGACCGCCGGGTTCACCGCGATGCTGGCAGTGATGGCACTGGAAGATCACGGGCTGACGCCGGGTCACGGTCCCGTACTGGTCACCGGCGCCGCCGGTGGCGTGGGGTCGGTTGCAACCGCGATCCTGGCCAATCTGGGCTATGAGGTCGCCGGGGTGACCGGGCGCCCGGAAACGGCCGAATACCTCAAATCTCTGGGCGCGAGCCAGATCGTGGCCCGCGAAGAGATCAACGAGACCACCAAGCGCCCGCTGGAAGGCGAGACCTGGGCCGGGTGCATCGATGCGGTGGGCGGTACGATGTTGGCCCGCGTCTTGGGGCAGATGAAATATGGGGCGTCCGTTGCGGCCGTCGGTCTGGCGGGCGGTGCGGCGTTGCCGACAACCGTTATTCCGTTCCTGCTGCGCGGCGTGAACCTGTTGGGGATCGACAGCGTGATGCAGCCCTATGACAATCGCCTGCGGGCCTGGAAGCGAATTGCCAGCGATCTGCCGATGGACAAGCTCGAGGCGATGGTGACGCCGGCAACACTGGCGGATCTGCCGCAATTGGGGGCCGACATCCTGAAAGGCCGCGTCAAGGGCCGGGTTGTAGTCGACGTGAACGGCTGACGTCGCCTCGCGTTGACATGGGGGCACATATGCCCCGATCCCGGTCGCAACCGGACGCACAAGTGTCGTGTCCGGTTGCACGCCCGGACCTGTTCACGTTACGCTGATCGTCATGAAACTGTTCCAAAGGGACTGTTTCACAGGGCCGCTGCCCTGAGGAACGACCTGTGCATACCGGAAAACCGGCGATGCAATGTATCAATAACAGGGAGAAATAACCCGTGTTCACCAAGATAATGGTACCGGTTGATCTGGCTCACGCTGCCCGACTGACGCGGGCGACGCAGGTGGCTGCCGAACTGGCCCGTCTTTATCAGGCCGAGACCTGCTATGTCGCAGTCACCGCGCCGACACCCGGCCCGGCGGCCCATAATCCACAGGAATTCGCCGCCAAACTCGAAGCCTTTGCCCAGGGCGAGGCGGCCAGCCATGGTCACAAGGTCAGTTCGCACAGCGTAGTCTGTCATGATCCTGCAGTAGACTTGGACCACGCCCTGCTGGAGACGCGCAAGGAGATTGGCGCCGATCTGGTGGTGATGGCCAGTCACGTGCCGGGGGTAACGGACTATCTGTTTCCCTCACATGGCGGTCGGATGGCAAAACACTCGAAGGTTTCGGTGATGATCGTGCGCGAAGACTGACACGCGCGCAGATTTCCCCCCCTAGAGAAACGGACCAAAAGACCAACAACAGGAGGTCAGAATGACCGACGAAACTACCAACCAGGGCATACCCGAACCCGAGGGTGAATCGGATATCATCCAGACTGATTACGAAATCGGACAGGATAATTTCGAAGGCTCTCTCGGTCCGATCGGGTTTGACATTCACAACCCGGTGTTTGTGGTGTCTGGCGCGACCATTGTGGCATTCGTTTTCTATGCCCTGGCTCTGCCCGAGCAATCCACCACATTCTTTGGATGGCTGCGTCCGGCGGTCACGGCACAGTTCGACTGGTTCTTTTTTGTGGCGGCCGACATCTTCGTTCTGTTCTGCCTGTTTCTGATCGTTTCGCCCTATGGCAGGGTGCGGCTGGGCGGCGTAGATGCGACGCCGGATTATTCCTATATCGGCTGGTTCGCGATGCTGTTCGCCGCTGGCATGGGCATCGGGCTGATGTTTTATGGCGTGTCCGAACCAATGAGCCATTTCTCGACCGCTTTTGGCGGCTCAAATGTCGAAAACGGGGTGCGCACCGACTGGGCCCCCTTGGGCGCGGCTGCGGGCGATGAGGCCGCGGCGGTCCGCCTGGGCATGGCGGCGACGATCTTTCACTGGGGTCTGCATCCCTGGGCAATCTATGCCATCGTGGCGCTGTCGCTGGCTTTGTTCACCTATAACAAGGGCCTGCCGCTGACCATCCGTTCGGCGTTCTATCCGATCTTCGGCGAGCGGGTCTGGGGCTGGACCGGCCACATCATCGACACGCTGGCTGTGTTTGCCACCCTCTTTGGACTGGCGACCTCGCTGGGATTCGGAGCCACTCAGGCCAATGCCGGGTTGAACGAACTGTTCGGCGTTCCTGTTGGACCTACAACCGAAGTGGTGCTGATTACGGTCATCACCGCGGTGGCGTTGGTTTCAGTGGTGCGCGGTCTGGATGGCGGCGTCAAGATCCTGTCCGAGATCAACATGGGCCTGGCCTTTGTATTGCTGATCTTCGTGCTGTTGGTGGGGCCTACATTGGCCATCCTGACCGGGTTCGCGGACAGTCTCTTGGCCTATGTCGAATACCTGCCCGCCCTGTCCAACCCGTTTGGACGCGAGGACGTGAACTTCAGCCAGGGCTGGACGGCGTTCTATTGGGCTTGGTGGATTAGCTGGTCACCCTTTGTCGGCATGTTCATCGCCCGGGTCAGCCGGGGCCGCACCGTGCGCGAATTCTTGATCTGCGTGCTGTTGATCCCGTCGCTGGTCTGCGTGTTGTGGATGAGCGTTTTTGGCGGAACCGCGATCCATCAGGTGATCGCAGACGGGTTTACCGGGGCACAGGATGCGACGCTGGAACTGAAGCTGTTCAAGATGCTGGGCGAGCTGCCTCTGGCCTCGATCACTTCGTTTGTGGGGATCATCCTGGTGGTGGTGTTCTTTGTCACCTCGTCGGACTCCGGCTCGCTGGTGATCGACACCATCACGGCTGGGGGCAAGGTTGACGCTCCGGTGCCACAGCGGGTGTTCTGGTGCATCTTCGAAGGCGCGGTGGCCATCGTGCTGTTGCTGGGCGGCGGATTGGCGGCTCTCCAGGCCATGGTGATCTCGACCGGGTTGCCGTTCACTGTTGTCTTGCTGATGATGTGCTGGGCGATCTTAAAGGGTTTGCATACCGAGACCCGCTGACGCTGATGAAATAGATGAAACGCCCCGGCCAATGTGCCGGGGCGTTTTGCGTTCAATCGCGGGCTTGGAAAAAGCCGATTGAATTGGCATCGGGATCCTTGGTCCAAAAGAACCGCCCCGGCGGGATGTCTATGACGGGCGAAATGACCTCGCCCCCGGCGTAATTTACTCTGTCCGGTGTGTCTTCAAGCGTTCCGTCACTGGCCGAATGGCAAGGTCGGGTCGCGCCCGCCGCCCCGCAGGCCGATCGGGGTAAAGATGCAAGACGGTTCCCTGGTCCAAAGTCTGAAACACGACGCTCGGGTTGGAACCGCTGTCATCGCGGCTGAGCGTTCCGCCAGTCGTTACAGTGTAAAGGGCATTGCCCTTGTCCAGAGCCGGGAGCGGTATTTCGCCCCGGAAAAAGCGTTTGAGGGAGCGTTCGCCATGAAAGTTCCTTCGCTGTTTCGATGCGATCAGGCTGCAACAGGGTGTTGACGGGTTCTGTCATCGTCCGTGGCGCTTGACCTCTGTGATCGGGACCGGCATCCATACCGGCAACAATTATCGGGGTGAACTTATGGTGTTGGATATCGATTTCGTACGGGCGCAGTTTCCGGCCTTTGCCGAGCCTTCCTTGCAGGGACAGGCGTTCTTTGAGAACGCAGGCGGGTCCTATACGTGCAAGCCGGTGATCGACCGTCTGTTCCGGTACTATACGCAGCGAAAGGTTCAGCCCTATGCCCCGTATCAGGCCAGCCAACTGGCCGGACAGGAAATGGACGAGGCCCGCGAACGTATGGCGGCAATCCTTGGGGTGGAGCCGGACGAGCTGAGTTTTGGCCCGAGCACTTCGCAGAACACCTATGTTCTGGCGCAGGCCGTGGGTGCATGGATGCAGCCGGGCGAAGCGATCGTGGTCACGAACCAGGACCACGAGGCGAATACAGGCGTTTGGCGGCGTTTGGCGGACCGCGGGATCGAGGTGCGCGAATGGCGGGTCGATCCGGTCACCGGGCATCTCGATCCAAACGATCTGGAACCGCTGCTGGACGATACGGTGAGACTGGTCTGTTTCCCTCATTGCTCGAATGTGGTGGGTGAGATCAATCCGGTCACCGAAATTACCGCCATGGCCCACGCCGCCGGTGCCTTTGTCTGTGTCGACGGGGTGTCCTATGCACCACACGGGTTCTGCGATGTGGGCCAGATGGGGCCGGACATCTACCTGTTTTCGGCCTACAAGACATATGGCCCGCATCAGGGCCTGATGGTCGTTCGCCGCGCTCTTGGCGAGATGCTGCCAAACCAGGGGCACTATTTCAACGCCGGCTCCCTGTACAAACGGTTTACCCCTGCAGGTCCGGATCATGCACAGATCGCTGCCTGTGCAGGGATGGCGGATTACGTTGACGCGTTATGTAACCATCACGGGGGGCCGACGGGCAGCGGCGCTCTGCGGGGCGCTTTTGTGCACGATCTGATGCGGGCGCATGAGATCGCGCTGTTGCAACCCTTGCTGGATGCGGTAAAGGACCGCAATGCGGTGCGGCTGCTTGGGCCATCCGATGCCACCCTGCGTGCGCCGACGGTGGCACTGGCGCTGAACCGGAACGCTGAAACGGTCGCGGCGGAACTGGCGGATCACGGGATCATGGCGGGTGGCGGCGACTTTTATGCCCTGCGCCCTTTGCAGGCCATGGAGGTCGATATCGAGCGGGGCGTGCTGCGGCTGAGCTTTACCCACTACACCTCGCAACAGGAACTGGACCAGCTTGTAAGCGCTTTGGAGCGCGTTATCTGATCCGATCTGGCGCGGTTTGCGTAACAGCAGGAAAGGGGGAGAGATGAACGACAGATCACCCATTCTGCTGTGGTTCAGGCGCGACCTGCGCCTGAGCGACCACGCGGCGCTCAGCGCGGCCTGTCAGACCGGACGCCCGGTGATACCGGTCTTCATTCTGGACCCGGTTGCCCAAAGTCTTGGTGCGGCTGCCAAATTTCGTCTGGGGCTTGGTCTCGGCCATTTCGCGCAAACGCTGCAAGGCAAAGATAGCCGTCTGATCCTGCGCCGGGGCAAGGCCTTGACCAAGTTGCAAGAGGTGATCGCGCAAACGGGCGCCCGGGCGGTCTGGTGGACACGGCTGTATGACCCAGAGACCATCCGACGTGACAGCGACGTCAAAACCGTACTGAAAGGGCAGGGGATCGACGCCCGTTCGTTTGGCGGTCACTTGATGTTCGAGCCCTGGAACGTCGAGACCCGGACCGGCGGGTATTACAAAGTCTACACCCCGATGTGGAACGCGGTGAAAGCCCGCGATGTCGACACGCCATTGGCCCCGCCAGGGCGCATACCCACGCCCCAAGACTGGCCCCGGTCCGACCGGTTGGCCGATTGGGCGCTGGACCGGGCGATGAACCGGGGCGCGGCGGTGCTGCGCAACCACGCCCGCGTTGGCGAAGAGGCGGCTCTGGACCGGCTGGACGGATTCATGGGGGACGGAGTCGATTGTTATGTGGGCCGGCGCAACCTGCCGTCCGAGGATGGCACGTCGGGCCTGTCAGAACACCTGAGCCTGGGTGAACTCAGCCCAAATCGCTGTTGGTACGCCGCCCTGCGGGCCGCAGACGAGGGTAAATCCGGCGCCGAGACGTTTCGCAAGGAACTGGTCTGGCGGGAATATGCCTATCATCTGATGCACCACACCCCGCACATTCTGACCGACAACTGGAAACCGGGCTGGGACCGCTTTCCCTGGTGTACCGATCCAGAGGACGGGCGCGCGCTGGCGTGGAAACAGGGACGCACGGGAATCGCGTTTGTCGATGCAGCGATGCGCGAGATGTATGTCACCGGGCGAATGCACAACAGGGGGCGGATGATCGCGGCAAGTTATCTGACCAAACATTTGATGTGTCACTGGAAAATTGGAATGGACTGGTTCGCGGACTGCCTGACCGACTGGGATTCGGCCAGCAATGCGATGGGCTGGCAATGGTCCGCCGGATCCGGGCCGGACGCCACGCCCTATTTCAGGGTGTTCAATCCGGTCACCCAATTGGACAAGTTCGATCCCGACCGGCGTTACGTCCGACGCTGGATAGCCGAGGGGCAGGAGACTCCGCCTGCCTCGGCCCTGGACTATTTTTCGGCCATCCCGCGCAACTGGAAAATGAAACCCGACGCGCCGTATCCCGAACCGGTTGTCACCGCATCGGACGGGCGCCAGGCTGCGTTATCCGCCTATGAACACCGGGATTTCTGATCGGGACGCCGATGGCTTGCCAGAAAGCCGGTTTGGACCTAACCTTTTTTGCTGAGACCAGCTGGA
The DNA here is from genome assembly GCF_000473225.1 of Sedimentitalea nanhaiensis DSM 24252. Taxonomy (GTDB): domain Bacteria; phylum Pseudomonadota; class Alphaproteobacteria; order Rhodobacterales; family Rhodobacteraceae; genus Sedimentitalea; species Sedimentitalea nanhaiensis. The sequence goes on along the minus strand of NZ_KI421509.1, from coordinate 967,990 downwards.
GAGGAGCGGATGGTTTTAACAACGACAGAGGGGCAGGGGAACCTGCCACGATTCTTCGCCCAGGTTCTGGACATGGTTCAAAACCTGGAACAGGGGCGGCTTGACATCCGGCTGGACGACGGGCGGGTTTTTCGGGCTGAAGGCAACAAACCGGGACCGGTCGCGCAGTTGGATGTACACCACCCGGACCTGTTCGCACGCCTGATCCGAGAGGGCGATCTGGGGTTCTGCGATGCATATCTGGACAAATGGTGGAGCACACCGGACCTGCAGGCCTTTATGGATCTGGTGCATTTGGGCAACGATACGATTTATGACGGCTTTCCGGGGATGGGCCTGGTGCGCGCCTACGAACGGCTGCGGTTCTGGATGCAGCGCAATCATCGCGCCCAGGCCAAAAAGAACATCAGCCACCACTACGATCTGGGCAATGATTTCTATAAATTGTGGCTGGATGACACGATGACCTATTCCAGTGCCTTGTTCAAAACCGGGCAGGAAAGTCTGGAAGCGGCGCAGATCGCCAAATATTGCAGCCTGATCGACCAGATGGGCGCACGGCCCGGCGATCACATCCTTGAAATCGGCAGCGGCTGGGGTGGGTTTGCACAATACGCGGCGCGTGATCGCGGGCTGCGGGTGACCGGGCTGACCATCAGCCGGGAGCAGCTGAAGTATGCCAGGGAGCACATTGAAAAAGAAGGACTAAGCGACCTGGTAGACTTTAAGCTTCTGGATTATCGCGACGAACGGGGCAGCTATGATGGCATCGCCAGCATCGAGATGTTCGAGGCGGTCGGTGAGAAATATTGGCCGGCCTATTTCAAGACAGTGCGGGATCGCCTGAAGCCGGGAAAAAACGCCACCCTGCAGATCATTACGGTCGCTGACAGGCGCTGGAAGGTCTATAAACGCGGGGTCGATTTCATCCAGAAATACATCTTTCCTGGGGGCATGCTGCCCTCTCCTTCGATCCTGCGTGAACAGATCGAGCGGGCGGGGCTTAGTGTTGCACGTTCGATCGAATTTGGGGCCAGCTATGATCTGACCCTGCGACGCTGGCACGAGACATTCAACGATCAGTGGGACCAGATCGCGCAGTTGGGATTTGACGACAGGTTCCGGCGGATGTGGAATTTCTATCTGACCTCTTGCGCCGCGGCCTTTGACAGTTCCAACGTGGACGTGACACAGATTACACTAACCCGTCGTGCCTAGGACCTGAACGACCATATGCCGAACGCCGCCCGCCTTGTCGCCGCAGCCTGTCTCGCGCTTCTGGCCTTTGTCCTTTCCGGTCAGGTCATGGCGTTGATGCCTGCGGGAACCGGGTTTGGCTACTTCACCTGGGTGAACATCCTGCTGGGGGTTCTAGTGGGCTGGATCGTGATGGGCAAGCGGGCCGGGCGCGGTCTGACCCCGGCGATCAACAACGGGCTGACCGGAGCGGTGGCCTTGCTCTTCTGGGCGCTGTTCATCTATGGCGGTTATGAAATGATGCGCCAGGCGTTGCGCAACCGCTTTGAAAGCCCCTTCGATGCCGTTCTGGCGATTTTCCGCAACGGCGTGGATTACGGCATGATCCTGTTGGAGTCTCATGTCATTGCCACCATAGCCATAGGTGGCGTCTTGGCCGGTTTGGCGACCGAACATGCATGGCGTCGCTGGCGCTGATTTCTGACAAGGACGAACCGTTGGCCGATCTGTTTTTCTATGGCTCGCTGCGCCATTTGCCCTTGTTGGGCGTCGTGCTGGGCCGCGAGCCGCGAACGCTGGAAACGGTATCGGCTGAGTTGCCCGATCATGCGGTGTTTTGGGTGCGCGATCAGCCGTTTCCGATTATCCACCCGCAAGCAGGAGCCACAACACCGGGTCTGATGGTGCGCGGGCTGTCGAGCGAAGATATCGTCCGACTGCGGTATTATGAAGGCGGTTTCGACTATCGCCTGCGCCCGATGCATCTGCGGTTGGAGTCGGGGCAATCGGCGGTGGCGGACGTGTTTTTCCCGGCTCCTGATCTGTGGCCACTGGGCGCGCCGTGGTCGCTGGGGGATTGGGTCGCGGATTGGGCCGATATCAGCGAACAGGCCGCGCGCGAGGTCATGGCCTGGTATGGGCGCAAGTCACCGGAGCAGATTGCCCGGGCGTTCCCCGGGATCCGCCGCCGTGCTGCGGCCCATGTGGCGGCCCGGCAGCGGGCGCGTGGCCGTGAACGGGATCTGTCCAGCTCGGTGATCGTGCATGCGCAGAGATACCCGTACGCCAATTTCTTTGCGGTACAAGAGGTCGATCTGCAGGTCCGTCAATACGACGGGGCGATGGGGCCGGTGGTGAACCGGGCGGCCCTGCTGGTCGGAGAGGCCGCCGTGGTATTGCCGTATGATCCGGTGCGCGACACCGTATTGTTGATCGAGCAGTTCCGCGCGCCGTTGCTGATTGCGGGCGATCCGACCCCCTGGGTGTGGGAGCCTGTGGCCGGTTTGCTGGAGCCAGGCGAAAGCGCCGAAACCGCGGCGCGGCGCGAAACCTTGGAGGAGGCGGGGCTGACGATCGCGCATCTGGAACCGGCGGGGCAGGTTTATTCCAGCACCGGCTCGTCGACCGAATTTCTGCATCTGTTTATCGGCCTGGCTGATCTGGGCGGCGATATTCCGACCGTCGGCGGTGCCGACGAAGGCGAAGACATCCGCAGTCGGGTGATGGGGTTTGACGCATTGATGCAGGGGGTCGATGAACGGCTCTATCTTGACATGCCGCTTGTCACAACGGCGCTGTGGCTGGCGCGGCATCGCGGCCGATTGCGACAGGCCCACGGGGCACAAGCGTGAGCGTCAACGCTTGAGGTCGGTCTTGTGCGGGGCTACAGGTGAGAGCGACAACAAGGATAGGATAATCATGCATATCGCACGCGATCTGGCAGAGGCCGTTGGAAACACACCCCTGATCCGGCTGCGCCGTGTCAGCGAGCAAACCGGTTGTGAAATTCTGGGCAAGGCCGAATTCATGAACCCGGGCCAATCGGTCAAGGACCGCGCGGCCCTGTACATCATCCGCGACGCGGTGGCGCGCGGGGCGCTGAAACCCGGCGGTACCATCGTCGAGGGCACGGCGGGAAATACCGGTATCGGTCTGGCGCTGGTGGGCGCGTCGATGGGGTTCAAGACGGTGATCGTGATCCCGGAAACCCAGAGCGAAGAGAAAAAAGACATGCTGCGGCTGGCCGGTGCTGAGCTGGTCCAGGTGCCCGCAGCCCCCTATCGCAACCCCAACAACTTTGTGCGTTATTCCGAGCGGCTGGCCAACGAACTGGCGCAGACCGAGCCCAACGGCGCGATCTGGGCCAACCAGTTCGACAACGTCGCCAACCGGCAGGCCCATGTGGAAACCACCGGACCGGAAATCTGGGACCAGACTGACGGCAAGGTTGACGGGTTCGTCAGCGCTGTTGGATCGGGCGGGACCTTGGCCGGTGTGGCCGACGTGCTTCAACCCAAGGGTGTCAAAATTGCCCTGGCCGATCCCATGGGCGCGGCGCTGTACAGCTATTACACGACGGGTGAGCTGGCGATGCAAGGCAGCAGCATCGCCGAGGGCATCGGGCAGGTTCGCATCACCGAGAATCTCAAGGGCTTCAAGCCCGATTACGCCTATCAGGTGGCCGATGACGAGGCGCTGCCCTATGTGTTCGATCTGCTGCGCGAAGAGGGGCTGGTGATGGGCGGTTCGACCGCGATCAACATCGCGGGTGCGGTGCGACTGGCCCGCGATCTGGGTCCGGGCCACACCATCGTGACCATCCTGTGTGATTTTGGCACGCGTTATCAGTCCAAGCTGTTCAACCCGGATTTTCTCCGAGAGAAAGACCTTCCCGTTCCCGATTGGATGACACGCGCACCAGCAAGTATTCCAGGTGTGTTTCAAGACACATGAGTCCGATGCGGTCCTTGTTGCGGTTCTGTTGTGCCCTGGTACTGGTGATCAGCGCCAGGGTCGCGATGGCACAGTTGTCGGAAACGCAACGTGATTTTCACCAGAACTGGCTGGCCACTGCTGGCAGTGTCGAACGGCTCGTCGATAACGGCGAGGCGTCCAATGCCGTTCTGGAAAAGCTGCGATCCGATCTCGTCGAATTTCGGGAAGCCTTCACGGTGGCACGCGATCAGAACTCGGCCCGGATCAAGACGCTGGAATCGCAGATCGACGCGTTGGGGCCGAAACCGGATTCTGAAACCGGCGGAGACGAGCCGGCCGATATCGCCGACCTGAGACAATCTCTGAACGAACAGCTTGAAAAGCTGAAGGTTCCCCAGGTGGTGGCCGACGAGGCGTACAAGCGGGCCAACGGGTTGATCGGCGAGATCGATCGGATCGTACGGGATCGGCAGGCGTCGCAATTGCTGTCACGGAGCCCGTCGCCACTAAATCTGGTGTATTGGCCTGCAGCGCTGGACGACGTCCATTCAGCGATTTCAGCCATGATCAATGAAACGGTTACAGCATGGAAAGGCAGAGCCAAGCCTGAAAAATTTGACGAGCAATGGCCAATACTGCTGCTGATGGTGGTCGCGGGAACCGTGCTTATCCTTGCCGGTGCGCTCTTGTCCGCGCGGTTGGGTACCTACCTGCGCGGCTTTGGTGGCAAGGGGTCCGGGGTCTGGGGGTTTATCGTCTCTCTGGTTCGAATCTTCTTGCCGTTCATCGGGATCGTTCTCTTGTGCAAGGCTGCGGAATTGACAGGGCTGCTTGGAGAACACGGACAATATCTGCTTCAGGCAATTCCGGACTGGAGTGCCATCTATCTGGTTTTCAAATGGTTGGGCGATCAGATCTACGGGCAACCGGATCGCGAGCAACTGGTTGAATTCAATCAGAACAGGGCGCCTCAGGCGCGGCTGTTGGTCCAGACACTGGCAGTCATGTTGATCATATATGACGGGATCAAGATTTTCGACGATGTCGAGGACGTGTCCATCGCGTCCCGTGCGGTTGTCGCGTTCCTGCCGATCCTGTTGGCATCCATTGCCTTGATGCGCCTTCAGCAGGTCGGCATGCGGCGCGGCCCTCGGACCGAGGATGACATTGACGACATGTCCCGACGCCGCGAGAGGCCTCGGGTCACCCTCGCCATCCGGCGCGGGATTGCCACACTTGTCACGATCTCGCCGATCATGGCGATGACCGGCTATATCAATGCCGCCGAAGCCATTGTCTATCCTGCGATTCTGACGTTGGCGACCATTGCGACCGTTTTGATCCTGCAACGGTTTATAGGCGATCTTTACGGCTGGCTGTCGGGCAAGGGCGAGGCGGCACAGGATTCCCTGTTCAGTGTGATAGTCGGACTTGTGTTGATGTTGGCCGCGCTGCCTGTCCTGTCGATTTTCTGGGGCGCTCGAGTGTCTGACCTCACAGAGCTCTGGACCAAGTTTCTTGTCGGGTTTTCTGTCGGCGGGGTGATGATTTCACCCAATGTCATTCTGATGTTCGCTGCAATCTTCGTGATCGGCTATACCCTGACCCGTTTGCTGCAAAGCAGTCTTCGAACCAACATCTTGCCCAAGACCGGGATCGACCCGGGCGGCCAGAATGCGATCGTTTCCGGCGTTGGGTATATCGGGGTCTTTCTCGCGGCGCTGATTGCCGTCACCGGCACGGGCATCGACCTGTCATCGCTGGCGCTGGTCGCCAGTGCGCTTAGTGTCGGGATCGGTTTTGGACTTCAGGCGGTTGTATCGAATTTTGTCAGCGGCATAATTTTGCTTGTGGAGCGACCGATATCCAAGGGCGACTGGATCGATGTGGGAGGCCTGCAAGGCTATGTGCGTGACATCTCGGTGCGCTCGACTCGGATTGAAACCTTTGACCGCACCGATGTGATCATTCCCAATTCGGACCTGATCAGCGGCACCGTGACGAACTATACCCGCGGCAATACCATCGGTCGGCTGATCGTGCCGGTCGGTGCCGCCTATGGAACCGACACCCGCAAGGTCGAGGCCCTGTTGCGCGAGATTGCGAATAAACACCCCATGGTACTGGCCAATCCGGCTCCTAGCGTCGTGTTTCAGGGGTTCGGAGCGGATTCTCTGGACTTCGAAATCCGGGCTATCTTGCGAGACGTGAACTGGGTGCTTTCGGTAAAGTCCGATATGAACCACGAAATTGCCCGCTGTTTTGCCGAAGAAGGGATCGAGATACCCTTTGCACAGCGTGACATCTGGCTGCGCAATCCCGAATCTCTGCCCGGTGCCTCGACCTTTGCGCCATCGGCCCGCCACAACTTTACGGCTGACAGTGTCATAGAACTTGATCCGCCCAAGTCCGGGAACAAGTGACTTTGTGGCACTGGCTTCGGTTGGTGTGTCTGTTGCGCGGGTGGCGCGGCGCTAGGCGATGCACGCAAACCTGATGTTCAAGTGGCTGCGCGACCCGCGCGATGCGCAGGAGCCGCCGGCAGAGCAGGATGCCGCCTGTTTCCTGCCGGTCGAGATCGTCGGTCGGCCCATGCATTGACGATAACACTGTTGTCACAGACGCGGCCTCACGACAGGCGCGAAAGTGATTGACACCGCCTGTGTTCCTCGGCTGATCCGGGGTCGGTTCGGATGATCCTGTCCCCGCAACCACAGGCGTGTGGTTGCAGCCGGGGTGCAGGACATGCGTGCGGGTTCACCACGCTCACAGCTCGGCGCAGACTGCGCTGAAGCAGGACCCGTTTGCGGGTCATCTATGCGTCTTCCGGGGAGCGGCGCGGCGATCTGATCAAGGTCATCTGATGTCGGCGCAGCTGGCATCGACAGAAGCGCGGGATTCTCGCTTCAACCCTGTTTTCTACGATTTGCATGCTGGATGTGGCCAAATCCCTGCCGGAAGCTCACGGTGCTGTCGATCTTCGACCTTTGCGGCGTGGCGGAGCTGCCATGCATTCGAAGACTGTCCCCGGGCGACCTGACCTCGTGTTTCCGAAGCATCACGCAATCGTCTTCGTGCATGGCTGCTTCTGGCACCGCCAAGAGGGCTGTCGTTACACAACCACTCCATCGACACGTCCAGAGTTCTGGCAGGCGAAGTTCGACGCGAACGTTGCGCGGGACAGGTCGGTGCACGATCAGCTGCTTGATGCTGGCTGGCGTGTGGCAACAGTCTGGGAGTGCGCACTCAGGAGACCGGAGGAGACTGCATTGGCAGCCAATCTCTTGGCCGCTTGGCTCCGCAGCAGTGCTGCCGAAATCCAAATTGGGAATGCAGATGTCATCGCCGACGAAAATGCAGAATGATGTGCTTCAAGCTTATTGAAATTCCGATCCCAGTTCCATTTGGCCGAACGCGACTGGCATCGAAGTCAATTTTTGACATCCAGAAAATCGCATTAGAAACAACGCTTTACAAGATATTCACCAAATCGGCGCAGTCATCAGGTTCAGAGAATATCGTCCCAGAGAGAACGTCGCCGGTCGTCTTGGCGCCAAGGTGGTGTTTAGGCGAACTCTTATAACCCTTTAGGATAACCGAAAAATCCGGCTCCAGCCGAATGGGGAGAACGCTTTCGCAGGGGTAAGTGGCGGAGAGACAGCCCGAGCAACCTTGGCTATAAGTATCTGAAAATACTGATGCCGTGAAGGGTCTTATGTCACCTACCCCACATAAAATCCACATTTCTGTTTTGGGTGTTCAATGAGGTCTGCGCCCAACCCCGTTTTCGGACGGACGGACAGGACCACGCCCCCTTATGGGGGCGGTATGGTCCTGTCCGTCCGTCCGAAAAAAGATGCGGATTCGTTTTTGTCCGGATTGCCTCGGAACCATGTCCCTTTCGGGATCGGCAGCATGGTGCTGACCGGACCACACCCGAGGTGAATACCAATGTATGAAAATGAAGTCTCGAACACAAACGCCCTTCCGATGCCGATGCCAATTGTGACTCGCGCGCCCGACTACCGGCCTGAGATCGACCGCCCGTATTCCATCAAGGGGCTGTTCCATCCCAAAGAGGTTGTCATGGTTGCTGGTGCTCCTGGCCTCGGAAAGACCAATGTCGTTGCGGCGGCTTGCGCCCATGTTTCGCAGGGCCGCAACTTCGGAGGGCGTCCCGTCCGTCGTGGTCTCGTTGTGTTTTACGGAGCGGAGGACCCCGAAGGCGTTCTCAAAAGGGCCTACCCGCTGTTGCGCGATCCTGCCTGCGCCACGGCCCCGTTTTTCGTCATTCATGGAGCGCCGAACCTGATGGACCCAAACATCGTTCCCAAGGTTCGATCTTTCGTTGAACGAAAGAAAATTGAGCACGAATGCGATACGGTGGTTGTCGTGTTCGACACCCTGAACCGATGCCTCGGAGGCGCAGACGAGAACCTCGCCTCGACGATGGGCGCGGCAATCGGGCACGCGGATCAGATCGCCAAGTTGACCAACGCCTGCGTTGTCCTCGTGCATCATGTCGGCGCTGGGAACGCCGACCGGCCCCGTGGTTCCAGCGCACAAGAAGGCAATCTTGATGGTCTCTACATTCTCAAACCTGCCGAGGATTGTAATTCGCCTCAAAAGGTCGTCCTCTTAATGCCAAAGAAACAGAAGAACGCAAAACCTGCCGGACCAATCCCCTTCCAACTTAAATCCTTCTTCATCGGGAAGGATTCCGACGGCGATGAAGTTTCGGTTCCCTATGCCGTTGCTCTTGAACCGAGTGCGTTTGCCAAGTTGAAACCCGCAGCAAACGATAACAGGAAGACTGACAACTCACGGGCAGAGCGTCGTGAAGATCTGGCTCGCACGCTGACTGAATTGAGTAAGCAAGAACCTGACCGGTTTTTCACGCGACCCGAGATCGCCGAACGGTCAGGGTCCGCCTTCAATACGGTGCGAGACAACAAGGACTCACTCCGCAAAGCAATTGGGCGCGCGTTGGGTGACCTCGTTGCCGAGGGGCTTGTCGAGGCTGGCGAGGATGGTTTCAGGCGCGCCCTCACGCCTCCGGCTATTGAAGAACCGGCTTTCGAGAGCGCCTGACAGGGTTTGACTGAGCAGGGTTGCCGGGGTCGCCAGAAGGCCCCGGCACTGAAACCTTCCCATTCTTAGCGGCCTTCAATTTCTCGGCTTCGCGCTCGAAGAGATCGAGCATGAGGCTCGCAATTATTCGAACCTGCTCAATTGAGAGACCATCAGCAGGATCGCATAGGCGATGACGCAGGCAGTGCCTGTTGGCTTGTATCCAAACCATATCAAGAGACTTATTATGTTTTTCAGTCATGGGTCCTGTTCCTATCTGATTTTAAGGCGCACAACGGACAAAATAGTCATTTTGTCCCGGCAACCGAAATCGCAGGGAAATGGCACTCTTCTCATTCAAACACTCCGTCAGGACTTTCTCCGAAAAGCGGACCGCCGACGCGCGGCGGGCCGAGCACGGGCAGACTGCTGCCCATTTGCGATACATCACCCGCAAGCAGGCGGCGCGCTGCGTGCTTCGGGAGCGTCTGGCAGGAAAGAGCGACGCGGAAACTGCCATTCTCGCAGAGAAAGAGGCAGCCAAACGCAAAGGGCGAGTTTGCGAGCGTTTCATCCTGGCCTTGCCCGTGGAAGCAACGCCAGATCAACGCGAGGCATTGGTGAAAGAGTTCTGCGAAACTCTCACGAAGGGCGTCGCGGGGTATGTCGCCGCGATCCACGACATGACTGGCAACGACATTACCAATCCCCACGCGCATGTCGTCGCTTTCGATGTTCAAGTGAAGACCGGCGGACGCGGACGACCACGCAGCACCCTTGGGATGGCAAGGAAGAAGGCCGTCGAGACGACAGCAGCCCAGTGGGCAACGATTCACAACAGGATGATGGATGGCTGGGGATACGGCTCTGACAGCCACATCTCACATCTATCATTCGCCGCGCGTGGCATCGACCGCATTCCGCAAATCCACGAAGGCGCAGCCAGCCGAAAGATCGCGGAACGCGGCGATAAGATCAAACCGAAGGCCGACTGGCATCACATAGACGCCGGGCACAGCAGAGCAGAAGCCAATGCTGTTATCCGGGAAATTAACGCAATGAAGGACATGGAACATGAACAGGCAGAACGCAACAATCGACTGGGAAGACATAATGACGACGACGGAGTGCAGCGCGGGGATCGCAGCGCGAATGTCAGAGCGCACGGTAGCGGCACTGGCCGAAGCGCTGGAAAACCAGCGCCGCCATTCTCATCAACTGAACCAGTTGGCAAAGGTCTGCGAAGAGATGAGTGCGCGACCGACGCCAACGCCCCAGCCATGCCCCCGCCATTCCTCACCCGGCCAGCCTCAACCGAAGATTCGCCTTTTCCCTTTGATCGTCGCTTTCGTCGTAGGTGCGGCTTCCGCTGGGTTTATCGCGAGTTGGTGATGCTTCGGGATAGCCTGCGCGCCCGATTGTCTCGCCGGTCGAGGGGAGGCCGACAAGAACCCGATACAGGGCCTCTGCCGATTATGCGTCCGTTCCAACGGACCCAATCCGACCAGCATCTTCGCTGAAAAACAATGCTGCCGCAGATCGTGGAGGTTTGAAGATCATGGCGTTCTTCGAACGGCTTTGAACAGGAGACAGCCGCGGGACTCGACGGGCTGCGCCCGCTCGTCCCACGCCTGACATCTTCATATTCTTTGTTTCCACCTGCCACTCGATCCGGTCTGCGCCAACCGGCAAGCGCCGCTGCGCGTCGGCTCCGGTCGAGAAACCCGGTTCCTCCCACGCGCCATGCGCGCGGTTCCCTCCCATTTTCACGACCTACACCCGGATGACTCATCCCGTATCGACCGCAGGACGGGCTTCGCCCCTCCTGCTCTGCCGTCCGAAAAACATGGGTTTTTCGACGGAAGAGCAGGAAGGCCCGCCCGATGTGCGGAAGATGGCGCAAACACCTTTGAAGCCGAGTGAAAGGGCCAATGTCGCTTTTCCAAACCATAGGAGCGATGCCATGACGGCCCCAAAAATTGACCTTCACAAGACCATCACCGACCAGATCATTGACGCTATTGAGGCCGGTTGCCCGCCATGGCGCAAGCCATGGACCGGGAGCGCGGCTTGCCCCGGTCTTCCCGTGCGACACAACGGCGAACCCTATCGCGGTATCAATGTCCTCGTTCTGTGGTCCGTGGCAGCGGCGAAGGCCTACAACTCGCCGCGCTGGATGACATTCAAACAGGCGAAAGACCTGGGCGGTTCGGTCAGGAAGGGCGAAAAATCTGCCCTTGTTATGTATTTCGACACCTTCAAGAAAGAGGACGAGACAGGGGAAGAGAAAGTCATTCCCTTCACAAAGGGCTACCGCGTCTTCAACGCTGACCAGATCGACGGACTTCCCGCCGAGTTTTACATGCAACCCGAAGCCCCCATCGACCTTGGGACAGAACATGACGCCGCACTTGAAGCCTTCTTCGCCGCAACTGGGGCGCTCATCGAGACCACCCAAGAACCGCGCGCCTTCTACGACATTGCACGCGACCGCATCCACATGCCACCCATCTCGACTTTCCATGACGCGGGCGGATATTACGGCACGCTTGCCCATGAACTCACCCATTGGACAGGCGCGGCTTCCCGGCTGGACCGCTTCGGACGGTTCGCCGAACGCAAAGCCTATGCCTTCGAGGAACTGGTCGCCGAAATCGGCAACTGCCTGCTCTGTGCGGAACTCGGATTGACCCCGGACTTCGAGCAGAGCGGAGCATACATCCATGGATGGCTTCGGGCTATGAAGGAAGACAACCGCGCTATCTTTCGCGCGGCCAGCGAGGCGCAGAAAGCCATCGACCTTATCTTGACCCTTGGGCACCCCTCGCAGGTGGCGGCTGAATAGCCGCCCCTTGCCAGCGGCCAGCACGGCCACCTTTCGGTGAGGCCGAGAGGCGAACTGCTTGCGCCTCGCACACCGTCATGAGCAAATGACGCTGAAATCAGCGGATCGAAAGAATCCGCCACTTCCAGATTTGACGAGGCGGGCGTATGTCGCATTCACTTGATGCTATTCTTGAATCTTTCCGTGATAGCGCGCGAACCGAAAGGGAAAAGGGCACATATTTCGAACGCCTTTGCGTCGCCTATTTGATCCATGACCCTATGCAGGCAGAACATTACGAGGATGTTCTATCGTGGGCCGACTGGGCCAAGGAAAATGGATGGGACGGGAAAGATGTCGGCATTGATCTGGTCGCGAAACTGCGCGGGCACGAAGGCTATGCCGCTATTCAATGCAAGTTCTACAACCCGACCCACAAAATAGCCAAAGCGGACATAGATTCATTTTTGGCGGCTTCTTCTAAGCCGCCATTTGCTCGCCGGATCGTGATCGACGCGACGGAAGTCGAATGGTCATCGAATGCGGCGGAAATGCTTCATGGTCAATCAATCCCGGTCATCAGGATCGGCCTGAACGACCTTCGAAACAGCCCGATTGATTGGTCGCAGTTCGCCGCGCAAGGCCAAGTCGTCTTTGAAGCAAAAAAGGAACTCCGAAAGCATCAGTCGGACGCGCTTGAAGCCGTGCGCAAGGGGCTTGACGAGCATGATCGCGGCAAGGTCATCATGGCCTGCGGCACCGGCAAGACCTTCACGAGCCTGAAAATCGCGGAAGACCTTGTCGGAGCCGATGGAACGGTCCTATTCCTCGTGCCTTCGCTTGCGCTCATGGCGCAGACGGTCCGGGAATGGACAACCGACTCAGAGATCCCGCTTCGGTCTTTTGCCGTTTGCTCTGACACGCAAGTAGGCAAACGCCGTCAGTTCAAAGACGATGTCGCCGAGATTGACATCCTCGACCTCGCATTCCCGGCGACCACCGACCCGGCAAAACTCGCCGCTGGGGCAGCGGATGAAGCCCAAGGCCGCATGACCGTGGTCTTTGCCACCTATCAGTCAATCCAAGTCATTGCCGATGCCCAAAGCGATCACGGTTTGCCGCCCTTCGACCTCATCATCTGCGACGAGGCACACCGCACCACCGGGGCAACGCTGGACGGACAGACCGAAAGCAACTTTGTTCGCGTCCATAATAATGAGACCATCCGCGCCAAGAAACGCCTCTATATGACCGCAACGCCGCGCATCTTTGGCGACGGGGCCAAGAGCAAGGCCGACGATCTGGGCATTACCCTCACGACCATGGACAACGAGGAAATGTTTGGCCCGACCCTGTTCTATCGAGGGTTCGGCTGGGCGGTTCAGGAAGGTTTGCTGACCGACTACAAGGTGATCGTTCTCGCCATGGACGAGAAACTTGTCGCGAAGTCCATCCAGAACCGGATCGAAGACCCGACCACCGGCCTAATCCTTGACGATGCAACCCGCATACTTGGCTGCTACAAGGCCCTCACCAAAGTTGATATCGCATCAGACCTCGGGGCAGACACACAGCCTATGCGCCGCGCTCTGGCGTTCTGCCGCGACATTGCCAGTTCCAAACTGGTTCAGCGCGAATTCTCGGATGTTGTGTCCGACTTCTTGGCCGACGATGAAGTCATCGAAACCGAGGCCGACATCGCCAAGCATCGGCTCAACTGCGAGATCGAGCATGTCGATGGCACGTTCAATGCCAAGAGCAGGGGCGAGTTGCTGGACTGGCTGAAAGCCGAGAGCGAAGAAAACACCTGCCGTATCCTGTCGAATGCACGCTGCCTGTCTGAGGGCGTGGACGTTCCCGCGCTCGACGCCATCATGTTCCTGCATTGTTGATTGTCGCTGAGAACTGACCCGGCATTGTCACCGAGACTTGACCCACCCAGCTGTTATGTTCTTTGCGTCATGATGGCGTCAATGCTGCTGTCTCCTTTCGTTTCTTTTTCGCTGTCTCCGAGCTGGCCTTGAACCGATAGCTGTCATTGCCGGTCTCCAGGATGTGGCAGCGGTGGGTAAGGCGGTCGAGTAGCGCGG
>NZ_KI421509.1:953865-953994 GCF_000473225.1 Sedimentitalea nanhaiensis DSM 24252 | reverse complement strand
CCAAAGCGGCAACTGCGGTTGGGGAATACCTGCAACGCGGAGCGGCATTGCTCTGGCGTCACGGCATGCGCAGTCTCGGCCCACAGGAGCTTGCAGCGGTCTTCCAACCAGATGTTCAGCGCATCCATG
>NZ_KI421509.1:953695-953765 GCF_000473225.1 Sedimentitalea nanhaiensis DSM 24252 | reverse complement strand
CATGGGTCTTTGTTGGCACTCCTGCCTCCAGCGCCATTTCCACAGCACAAAGCACGGCCTGTTCGTCATG
>NZ_KI421509.1:945620-953595 GCF_000473225.1 Sedimentitalea nanhaiensis DSM 24252 | reverse complement strand
CCCAGCTGAATCAAGCAGGGGCAAGGTTGCACATGGGTCAATTCTCAATGACAATTTCTGCAGTTGCCGGGTCAGTTCTCAGTGACAATCAACACGGTTACGAGCCAGAGCGCGACTATCGCTACGTCGAGATCAACCGGGCCTTGCGGCAGGCCCACCCCGGCATCGTAGCCCGGATCCTCGACGGTGTCGCGGAACGTGGAGGACAGGCGGCGCAGGATCCGGACACCGACCTGATCCGCATCAACGACGAGTTCACGGCGTCGGTGGTGTTGGCACGATGTTTCGAGACGCAGGGCGGTTCCCTGCGATGGCGCATCCGTCTCGATACTGGCCTGGTGCCCGACATCACGATTGCCGTGCGAATGGACGAATTGAACGAAGTCCCGCGGGATTACTACCTGCTGCCGAGCATCGACATGACCATGGCCAAGTTGAGGTTGGCCGAGCAGAACGGGCTGTCGCTGGACGCCTACCGCTTCGACACGCTCGACTATTTTTATGCGCTCGCTGGCCGGGCCCGGATCACGGAGGCCGCCTGATGCCCGACGACGCCCAAGACATCACCCAGAAACAGGTTACTCTCATCCCCACCGACCGAATTCGCATCCTCAACCCCCGTGTGCGCAACCGGCGCACTTTTGAGGAAATGGTTGAGAACATCGCGAAAATCGGTCTGAAGCGACCCATCACCGTAGCGCAGCGCGCCGGAACAGACCCTGCGGAATATGATCTCGTCTGTGGCCAGGGGCGGCTTGAGGCGTTCATGGAGCTTCAGCAGCATGCCATACCGGCCATCATCATCGACGCCGACGAGAGCGACTGCCTGGTCATGAGCCTCGTGGAGAACTGCGCGCGCCGCCAGCACAGCCCGATCGACCTGATGCGCGAGATCGGCAACCTGCGCAAACGCGGCTACAACGACCGCCAGATCGCCAACAAGATCGGCGTCACGCCAGACTACGTCGGCATGATCGCGGGCTTGCTTGAGCGCGGCGAAGAGCGGTTGGTCTCGGCCGTCGAAACCGGCCTTCTGCCGCTGAACCTCGCCATCGACATTTCAAAGACAGATGCCGAGGGCGGTCAGCGCGCTCTGATGGACGCCTACACCCAGAAAAAACTGCGCGGCAAGAAACTGGCCGCCGTGCGCCGTCTCATCCAGCAGCGCGACGCACAGGGTCCGCACCTTCATCGCAACCGATATGGCAGAAGCGACGGTGCCAAGCGGCCCCTGACCAGCGACGCGCTTGTACGTGCCTATCAACAGGAAGCGGAGCGACAGAAGGTGCTGATCAAGAAGGCCGAGCTGACGCAGGGCCGCCTGATGTTTGTCGTAGAGGCATTTCGCTCGCTGCGCGATGATGACCACTTCCTGACGCTCCTGCGCGCGGAAGGGCTGGACACCCTACCCACATATCTCGGTCAATCGCTGGACGCAGGAGCGGCCGAATGAGCCGGGGCAAGCGCAAAACCCCGGACGCGGTTGCGCTCGGCTTTGAGAGTGATTGCGTCACCGTACCGGTAGAGGCTGTCTTGCCCGTGAAGGCGTTAAGCGCATCGGTCAAATCCAGCCGCAAGTACCGCCAGATCACCGCGTCGATCAAAGAGGTTGGCTTGGTCGAACCGCCGGTGGTCACGCGATCCACGGGTGAGGAAGACACCTACATGCTGCTTGACGGGCATATCCGGATCGAGGTGCTGAAGGATCTCGGCATCGAACGGGTCGAATGTCTGATTTCCACGGACGACGAGGCCTTCACCTACAACAAGCGGATCAGCCGCCTTGCGCCTATCCAGGAGCACAAGATGATCCGCAAGGCCATTGAGCGCGGGGTCTCCGAAGAAAAGATCGCCCTGGCGCTGGACCTCAATCCGCGCAGCATTGTGCGCAAGGCCAAGCTCCTCGACGGGATCTGCGAAGAGGCCGTCGGCATCCTGAAGGACAAACACTGCGCGACCGCCGTGTTCGAAGTCCTGCGCAAGATGAAAGCCATGCGCCAGATCGAGGCGGCCGAGCTGATGATGAACGCGAACAATTATTCTCCGGGATACATCTCCGCGATCCTTGCAGGAACGCCCCAGGCGCAGCTGGTGGACACGAAGAAACCCAAGAAGATGAGGGGCATCACCCCGGAGGCCATGGCCCGCATGGAGCGCGAGTTGGTCCGGCTGCAGGAAGGCATCACCTCAATTCAGGACTCCTACGGCCAGGACCATCTGCAGTTGACCGTGATCAAAGCGTATCTGGGAAAGCTGCTCGGGAATGCCCGGATCGTCCGCTACCTGATGCAGCATCGACCGGAGTTTCTGACGGAATTTCAAGCGATCACCGACATGGCCTCGACCCTGCCGCCAAAGGCGGAATAGCCAAAACTGCCAGATCTGATGGGGACCCGGACCCGACAAGCGCGGGGACCGCAGGAGACGCCGGACAGTGGGCCGGATCGAGCGCGGCGGCGGGGATGGCGGCGAACCCGCTCGGAGCCCACCAGGTCGGCCGAGGTTTCGCCGACCGCGCGACCACGCATGTGGTTGCGACAATTGCAGGCGTGCCGAGGGTTGGCGCGGATCGGCGCGCCTGCTTCAAACCTGAACTTACGTTGATAGGCCATCTAGGCTACGGGAACGGTCTCCGCGATCGAAAGCCAGCCGCTATCATAAGTAAATGTACGGGCACGGCCAGCGGGATCTTGGATCTTAACCACGCGTGAGATTTCGGTTTCAGACGCGCGTTCAACAACATAAAGCCAAAAAGCCTCTCGCTTCTCCAATGCGAGATCAAACTGCGCACGAGACAGGCCGACTGGGCGATCTTTCAATGATCCGGTCATTGATTTCACTTCAACCCAACGCACGACATTCCCGGATCCATCCGCCTCATAGAGGTCGAAACCTTTATTGCCCTCCACAGTTCGTTGGAGGTCCGGTTCAAGACCGATAATCTTATCAATGGCCTTGGCTTCAATTTGCATGCGTGTGGCTTGGTTGAGGCCATCTGGGTCAGGACCTTCATCATCGGGATGTGAGCCCAGATACGAGATGAATGGTCGACCACCATTGGATCCGGGAGATCGCTTGCCTTGATGGTTCGAGGTCTTGCTCGTTGCGTTGCCACCTGCTCCGGTTCTTTCGGCTTTCGAATCGCCCTGTTTGCCACCGCTGCCGTTCCCAGATGAGCCTCCTCTATTCCCGCTCCCTCCACCGGTCGCACCGGAGCCACTTCGCCCGACATCATCGTCGCCAGCCGGATCGTATGTGCCGTCGGGTATGTCCGGCATGTCATCGCTATAAAGATCCTCAGCGTCTTTGTAGACGTCAGGATCTTCAGTTCCTGCGCCGTCAGCTTCTGCATCCGCTTCCTTATCAGTGTCATTCTCAGGCACGAGGTCCGTGATACCAAGTCTAGACATCAGGTCGGCGGCGCTTGTGATGCCATATTTTCTCAACAGATCTAGCGCGCCTGGGTCTATGCCGGCCTCTTTTGCAAGCTGATCAATCAGTGGAGGTTTGAATGTGATTTTTGTCAGCAAGAAGGGGTTGGACTTCCAGCCAAGGGTCTCGAAAACCACGAGGCCCGGAGAAACCAGTTCACCATCGCCGTTCGGAACCCATGCGGTCCGATTGAGAATCCGTAAAAAGTCGGCGTCGAATTGGGCGGTCTTTTTCTCTTGATAATAGCCCCATGTGTAGGTGCCGTAGAAGGCTGCTGTGCCTCGAGCCTCGAGATCTGCCAACGCTTCCCACAACACTTTCGCTCGGGCGGCTGCTTCTTCAAATTGTAGTTTGGGAAAGAACTCCAGCAACTGCGTCAAACCGCGAAGAGTAAAATCTTTTGGCGGCCCCCCTGAGGTTGCGCGTTCAAGTCCAGATTCTCTACGGATTTTTTCTTTTTCGGAGTCTTCCAGCCCCGACTCTATTGCTTCCGGGATCAGATACCGACTTGCGCCACAGGACACCAAAAGGTCACGGATGTCTTCGCCGCGCAGGCAATCATATTTGTTGTCAACAATCATAATGTCTGGAACACCAGCAAAAAGCTGTTGCAGGCGGTCGGTGGCAACATAAGTCTCGCTTGGCTTGGCGACGTATGTCTTTCCGTCGCCGGTGTCGACCACCATTACAAAGTTGGTCTCGCGCAAGGCAGAACGGAGTTTTTCTTTCTGCGCGGTCGAATCCGTGCCAAAGGCGACACGAATACGTTCGATGTCAGAAGCGTAGGTTTCGTCGTCCACATCCACTTCTTCGTTCTGGTATTTCGGCAGAAGGTTCCGGATCACGTCATCGACTGGATCGGGCTCGGTGATGCCGAGCGATACCAGGAATTGGCGCACTTCGGGTGTCGCGCACACGACGCTTCGCATGGTCGGCAAGTCTGTAGCACTGGTGCTAGGTAGGAACGCCTTGGCTTCACCGTTCTCAAATGCGACGACGTGAGAACCATCGTCCAGGCGAATAAACGGAACAGTTTCAAGGTAGCGCCGCAGGACTTTTTCCTGACCGCTTAAGAACTCGTACAGTTGAAGAACCCATTCATCTGATTGAGACTCGAGAAATGGCTTGGTCAGGCTTGGCAGAAAATTCTCAGGCCTGATCTCGTCGATATCAAGCTCGCGCATCAGATATTGGCGGATCTCGGGTGCCTTATCCTGCGTGATGTCGCCTGAAAGCCACGCGCCTGAACTTGAATTGAACAGCGCCGCAACCTGTTCGGGGGTCAACAGATCACGCAAGTCTTGGGTTCGCGCAAGCTTTGCCTTCGAAGCAGAGACGTAGCCATTCTCATTGGTGGGCAGCAATGCGTCGTCGCGAAATGCCTCTCGGACTGCTTTGAACATCGGCGAAAACCGCGAGTCTTCCCGAAACTTCCCAGGATCAACCGGCAGACAGCGCAGCAACGATACATCCAGTGTCGCCTCATCGCGCAACCAGCGCATTGCTTCCACCAGCAGGCTTGACGTTTCCATTACCAAATGCTGGTTCCAAGGGTCACCTGACGGAATATTTTCCCGGCTGGGCGTGGTGCGATATGGTCCTTGGACCAGAAAGCCAAGGTGTGTCTCAACCACGGTTGGGAAGAACACCACCAAGGGCGAGGTTGGCAGCGGTTGTACTAACCAACGACCGGAGGTTCCTTTCGATGTGGTTATAGAAAACGCTATCTCCACCCGGCCGACTTTTTTCTGCTCATCGGAGAACACGTCGCGGTGGAACACCAGCCAGTCCTGGTCAACCTCATCTTGTCCTGTCTCATGGCCGACTACCATCACGCGCCGGACGTTGGCTCCGAGCACTTCCGGCGGGTTGCGCATGTAAAAACCAGAAGCACCATCCTCTACGCTCCAATTAATCTCCTCAATGTTGCGCAGAAACAGTAGGGCGCCAGGCCCCAACCTCCGGAAGCCTGCCATTATGTCCCGCTCAGCAGTTGGGTCTTCAAGCGTAAGAGGTAGGATAATCTGCGTCTCGTCATGCTCGCGCGGAGCTCGAGGCGCTGGCTTAGGAAAAACAAAGTCCTCGATGGCGAAATCCTCATCGCCCGAGTGTATTTCCGGCAGGTCTGTAACTGTATAAACCGACTTGAAGCCAAGACCAAAGCGGCCAATCGATGACTCGTTCTTGGTGCTCTCAGCGATATCGCACACACTCCGGACATCAGCCTCATTGAAAGGCTGGCCAAAATGGGACAGCGTCAACCTGTTCTTATTCAGAGTGAATGTGACCTTGCGTAATCCATTCCAGTCGCCACGTCTGCCGAGAGCATCTTCGGCGTTCTGAAGCAGTTCGAAGATGAAGTGTGTTCGATCATCGTACAGCCCTGCGGCCAGCCCGCCAGATTTTTGGGCGCCTTCTGTGCCGTATCGCCGCCGATTTTCTTCGCAAATCACTTCGTAGTTCGATGCCACTGCCGCGCCTCACTTCCGCAGGGTTGATCCAAAGGAGGACAACCCAGTCAAATCATCTTGCCAAGTTTGTACATTCTTGCTCTTTTGAGCAATCTTGCGCAAGATAGCGCATAGGCGCGAGCCGGTGAGAGGTGCCCCATGGGCGATCAGGAAGACGAAATACTCACTGTCGAAGAGGTCGCTGCTTTCCTTAAGGCTGGGAAGCGGACGGTCTATCGGCTCGCCGCAAATGGAACGATTCCAGCCTTTAAGTTGGGTGGGACTTGGCGATTTCGAAGAACCGCTCTGAACGCATGGATCGAGAGCAAAACGGTTTCTGGCGGTCCAAAGATTGCGAAAGGCGCAGCTGATCAATGAACGCTCCAGTGTCGCTAGCTTCAAATGCCAACCCTCAACAGCTGGAAGCAATCACGGCTACCACAGGGCCAGTCCTGATCATTGCTGGTCCAGGTTCGGGAAAAACGTTCACGCTCGTGGAACGCATTGTCTACTTAATAAAGAGCGAGGGCGCGGCCCCAGAGTCACTTTTCGTAGTGACATTCACAGATAAAGCGGCTCGCGAACTTACAACCCGAATTTCAAATCGACTTTCAGAATTGAAAATTGAGTTCAACCTGAACGAGATGTACCTTGGGACATTTCACTCAATATGCCTTCGTATCCTTGAAGATTATCGCGAATTCACAAGGCTGAAACGCAGCTTCACCCTGTTTGACCAATTCGATCAACAATACTTTCTTTACCAGCGCATAAAGGAGTTTCGCGAGCTCCTTGACGCCCAACTGGTCATGGGTGATGATCAAACCGGGCGCTGGCGACAATCGGAGCAACTTCTCAAGTGGCTTAACAAGGTCAGTGAAGAGGCGCTTGATCCGGCGACATTGGAAGATGCTCCCGATGTGGAAGTGAGGGCTTTGGCCGGATGTTTCCATAAATACCAGGAACTTCTACTCGAGAACAACTGTTTGGACTTCTCGGGCATCCAATACGAAGCGCTAAAGCTGCTGGAAGCGCATCCTGAAGTGCTGGAAAGCCTACGCGCCAAACTGTCACACCTGATGGTCGACGAGTACCAAGACACGAACACCATTCAGGAGCGCATACTGCTGTTGCTCGCAGGCGAGCAACGAAATCTCTGTGTGGTGGGCGATGATGACCAAGGTCTGTACCGATTTCGAGGGGCCACGATCCGCAACATTCTTGAGTTTCCAACGCTCTTTGATGAAGGTGAGTGCAAGCAGGTATCGCTGACAGTTAACTACAGATCCCATCCCGCGATCATTAACACCTACAATGAATGGATGGCAGGTCAAAACTGGTCCGACGGTGAGCGCAGCTTCCGCTTTGAAAAATCGATTGTGCCGCGCGACGATACTTTCCCGGCGATCCCCACGGCAGTCCGGCTTGCGGTGTTGATTGTCACTGAGAACTGACCCGGCAACTGCAGAAATTGTCATTGAGAATTGACCCATGTGCAACCTTGCCCCTGCTTGATTCAGCTGGGGGCTATTGGAGTGGTAGACATGGGATTTTTGAGGGTCATTCGGAAATGGGCGCTGCGAGACAAGATGCCCATTCGCGAGATTGCGCGGCGAACAGGCGTGTCTCGCAACACGATCAAGAAATATCTGCGGGCCGGGATTGTCGAACCCGAATTCCAGAGACCGGACCGGCCGAGCAAGCTGGATCCGTATGCTGAGAAGCTGACAGCTTGGTTGCTGTCTGAGCAGCGCAAAACACGCAAGGAGCGGCGGACTGCCAAGCAGATGCATGCCGATCTGGTGCAGCTTGGCTTTGATGGCTCATATGAGCGGGTCGCGGCCTTTGTGCGGGACTGGAAGGGTGAACGGCAACGCGCGTATCACACGACTGACCGCGGGGTCTTCGTTCCGCTGGTGTTCCAGCCTGGCGAGGCGTTTCAATTCGATTGGAGCGAGGACTGGGCCTATGTTGGCGGCGAGCGGATCAAGCTTCAGGTCGCCCATATCAAGCTGTCGCACAGCCGCGCCTTCTTGGTGCGGGCCTATCTGCTGCAAACGCATGAGATGCTGTTCGATGCCCACTGGCATGGC
>NZ_KI421509.1:728457-945520 GCF_000473225.1 Sedimentitalea nanhaiensis DSM 24252 | reverse complement strand
CCAGGAACTGGGAAATCGCATGTCGCCACCGCTCTTGGCATCCAAGCGATCGAACATCACCGTAAACGCGTCCGCTTCTTCTCGACGGTTGAGTTGGTCAATGCGCTGGAGCAGGAAAAGGCCCAAAACAAGGCGGGGAAGATCGCTGAGGCGCTGGTGAAAACCGACTTGGTGATCCTGGATGAGTTGGGATATCTGCCGTTCAGCGCTTCGGGAGGCGCGTTGTTGTTCCACCTTCTCAGTAAACTCTACGAGCGCACCAGCGTCGTCATCACCACGAACTTGAGCTTCAGCGAATGGGCCAGCGTGTTCGGCGATGCGAAAATGACCACCGCGCTACTCGACCGCCTTACCCACCGCTGCCACATCCTGGAGACCGGCAATGACAGCTATCGGTTCAAGGCCAGCTCGGAGACAGCGAAAAAGAAACGAAAGGAGACAGCAGCATTGACGCCATCATGACGCAAAGAACATAACAGCTGGGTGGGTCAAGTCTCGGTGACAATGCCGGGTCAGTTCTCAGCGACAATCAACAGCACGCGTGATTTCCGACTTGGTAATCCCGTTCGCTCCTGCTGCGCGGATTACCTCCTTAAGCCGTTTCAGGTGGGCTTCGGTCTCTGTGTCGGCCACGTGGCGCTCAACTGCCTCCATGGTCTGCCGCGCATAGTGGCGCACGAAGTCGATAGCCCAGTCCGCCACCGAGAGGTCGATCTCGGGTTTTGCCGGGTCGCGCCCAACCGCTACGATCAGCGCCAGCTTCAACGCGTTTTCACCAATGCGAGCCAGGATCGCTGTGAATGCTGTCCCGGCTGCAGCCCGCAATTCCTCCGTCAATTCGGCACTCAGCGCCTTGAAACGCGCCCTCGCTTCATCGGTCATGGGCACGATGGTCGGATTTACTGTCGTGTTCTGATCGGCCGTCTTGCCCGCAAGATTGCCCTTCTGGTGCCCACCCCCAGCGGCCACGCCCTGCAATCCGTGGATCAGTGCTTGCGGTGCCTGGCGGATCCCAACGGCGATGTTCTCGTCCGGGTAATCCTCGTCGCTGGGCAGGATCAGAAACCGAGCGAGCGAGCCATCGACCACATTTGCCCCCTGCAGCGCGCCCCAGAAGTGCAAGGGCGTCGTGGTGCCATAGACGCAAAGACAGGGCTGAACGATGTCGCGCCGTTCGTTCGACCCATCACGGTTGGCGTATTCCGCGCCGAGAAAGATTCCGCCCGCTGCGGTATAGAGCTCGGTCATGTTGTCGAGGATCTCGGTGATATGACGCGGACTGCGCCGTCGATCGGCTGCCGCCGCCAGGAACATGCCGAATTCGTCGATCTGGAACAGGATCGCGGGCTGGCGGTGCAGCGCGGTCAGAAGACCCGCCCCGGAGGCGATCTTGTTGCCACCGAGATGATGCGCCAGCCCCGCCTCGAAGAAGACCTCGTTGATGATCTCGCGGGCGTGGTTTTTCCCCGACCCGCTGTCGGCGATGCCGACGACATACAGGTTCGAACGCAGGTTGCTTTCGGTCCGATACTGCCGCCCCATCAGAGCGCCGATCGCACAGAGGCTCGCTCCGAGCGACAAAAGCGGCTGCGGTCGCCGGGCCGTCGACAGCATGTAATCCGTCAAATCACCCACCAGCCCGTCGGGCATCTCCAGCGTGAACGGCGAGCTCGCCGGGGTTTCGACGCCTTCTTCAGGATGACCATCCAGCCTCGACAACAGCCCCGCCGCTGGATGCTTGCCGTCGCAGGCCATAGACCCATCAAGCCGCAGCGATGCGTCAGGCTGCCAGCCGCGCTCCATGGCGAGGTGATAGATCGTACCAGCCCCGATGCGATCGGGTTTGAAGCTCGTCCACGCCTTGGCGGTGGTCGCGGGTACGTCCTTCGCAGCCTGCGCTGACCAATCCGTGAACAGGTCTTTACCGGCTTCACCGAGCGCGCCCTTCAGGGCCATACCAACCCGCATCCAGCTGTCGTAGTCGAGTTCCAGGTTGGGCAACCATTCCAACGCCGCCTGGATGGCAGGCCTTGTACCGACCTGGTTATGGCTACGCAGGTGTTCTGCCGCAGGCGACATGGCTGAAAACCCTCGCTGCCGTAACGACTCGGGGAGCAGCGCATAAGCCTCGTCCAAGAATGCGGCTGCTGTCTCGGTGGTGATTTCTGGCAGATCGGTGATGTCGAGATCAGCCAGCCCTTCCTCGGGCCAGACATAGGGGGCGCACGTGTCCGGATGATCGGCATAAGCAAGGAACTGCTGGCCGAGGCAGAGCACTTCCAAAGGGTGGTGCTTGATTCCCCGGAACGGCGCGGCCGTGCGGTAAATCAGCATGCGCTTTGGGGCGCGACCAATGCGCAAGGCGGGCGTATCGCCCAGCCGTTGGCGCGCAAGTTGCTCGATCTGGAGCGCCAATTCAGGATCCTCGACGATATCGATGTCGACAGCAGCAACTGCGCCGCCAACGATCCCGATGCCGCACTCGGGCCAAGCCGACCATGTCGTCACCTCCACCTCGGTCGTGGGGCGCTCTGCATGCCGGTTCCATTCTGGATAATCGGTCCAGGCCCCTCGTTGGAACCGCCCCGGCTTCTTGGTGCCCGGGCCAATCGGCAGAATGGCATAGCCGTTGGTGACCAGCCGCGCGCCGAAACGCGCCATGTAGGATGTCTCGGCCATCAGAAGGGCACCTCCGGGCTCATCCCGTCGAGCCGCGTGCGGTCCTTGGCCGCAAGCTCCCGCAGGTGGTCGCAATATCCGGTGACGACCGCGTCGATGAAGCGGTCCCACTCGGTCTCGGTCAGCGTCGTTAAATCGGATTTACCTATGCTCTCGAGGTATTCACCGCCTTGTTGGCCGCCGACGCTCATGGCCTCGCTCTCGTTCGGAGTGGGGTCGATCATGCCCTTCCTCCCATGGCAGATGTCCTGGCAGGCGCGAGAGCAGAGGCGCTTGCGGCTTGCGTCCCTTCGCTGGTCCGAGATCCGGAAGATCGGGTTGAACCAGCCAAAGCCGCGAGGTTCCCGGTGGCAGACGGCGCAGAGGCCGGGGTGGATTTGGCGCATGGATCGAACCTGTAGCCGGAGATTTCAAAATAGCGGCCCGATGGACGGACCGAGATTTCGCTTGGGCGCGTGAGACGGTTTGCCTGCGCAATGGCCTCATTCACGCTAAGCGGAACGGGCAGACCTGGTGCACGTTTGCGCCACCAATCGGCGGCCTTCTGGCGCGCATAGCCCTTATGCTCGAAACAGACCCATTCGCTGTAGGTGGCAAGACCGCAGCTGTAAGTGACCTTGAGCGACGGCCGCCCGCCGCGTTTGTCGTGTCGGGTGTAGGATACGCCGCTCACCTGCAGCCATTGAGACGCTTTTGGCGACAGGACCGGCAGCGTGGCTGCGGTCGGCGCAATCTTCACCTCACGGGCCGGGAATTCATAGCCGCAGTCCGGACATTCGGTGGCCGAGAGCGCCACTATGCTCTCACACATGGGGCAGACCTTTGTGGGTGCCTCGCCCCCGCCATTCTCGCCGGGACGTTTCGGACGCACCAGATCGATCGGCCCGTGGCGTCGAACATTGCCCGCGAAATCCAGAACGAGGCAGTTCTCCTTGCCCGGTGCCAGACGCGTGCCTCGACCGACCATCTGGACATAGAGCCCGGCCGATTGCGTCGGACGCAGGAGCGCAATGAGATCGACGGCCGGGGCGTTGAAGCCGGTAGTCAGCACGCCCATCGACGCCAACGCGCGGATTTCGCCCCGCTTGAACGCGGCGATGATGGCATCTCGCTCGTCCTTGGGTGTGTCCCCGAAAATCGTCTGACAGGTGATACCCTGACGTCCGAATTCCTCAGCGACATGGCGGGCGTGATCGACACCCGAACAGAAAGCCAGCCAGGATTTCCGATCCTTGCCATAGTCGATGATCTCGGTGACTGCCGCCCGGGTGGTCGCCTCCTGGTCGACCGCCGCTGCCAGGTCGCGGGCAATGAAGTCACCGGCACGACTGCCAACTTTCGACACATCAAGCCGGGTGGCGGGCTGCTTTGAAACAAGCGGGCTTAGAAAGCCCTGATCGATCAGGTCGCGGACCGGGGCTTCGTAGGCGATGTCCGTAAAGAGCGCGTTCTTGCCTTCATGCAGCATGCCGCTGTCGAGCCGAAACGGCGTGGCCGTCAGACCGATTACCTTCAGCGCCGGGTTGATCGCGCTCAGCGCATCGAGAAAACGCCGATACATGGTGCTTGATTTGCCCGGGATCAGATGGGCCTCGTCGATCAGCACCAGATCGGTGTGGCCGATTTCGCGGGCCCGGCGATGGATCGACTGGATGCCTGCGAACAAGACGCGCGCCTGCGCCTCGCGCTTACCCAGACCCGCCGAATAGATGCCCGCTGGCGCGTCAGGCCAAAGGCCGATCATCTCGGCATAGTTCTGCGCGATCAGCTCGCGCACATGGGTCACGATCAGGATGCGCTGATCGGGCCAGGCCTTCAGCACGCCTTCGATGAAGGCGGCCATGACCAGGCTTTTGCCCCCAGCTGTCGGAATGACCACCAGCGGATTGCCGGTGTTGGTCTGGAAATAGCCGTAGATCGAAGAGATCGCAGCGTTTTGGTATGGGCGCAGGGTCAGCATGGCGCGGCCTCCGTGATACGGGCGTCATTTGACCAGGAGGAGCCATCAGCCATGCGGTAGGTGACGATATCCTCTCCCGCATCGACGACCTCACCCGGCACGAGATCGGGGATGAAGAGATGTTTGCCGCAGGCGGCGCGCTGCTCGGGTGGAGCCAGCATTTGGACGTGGCGGGCGCAGTGCCACCCGCCTTCGATCGGCGTCGCGTGCAGGCAGGATCGGCAATTCACGGCGGCCCCGTCCCCCTCGTGACAGGCGGCATGATGATCGCAGAATCGACACTCGAACCAGGCCGGGTCCTCGCTGATCCGCGCGGGCGGGTGCTGGGCGAAGATGACCCGACCGGCCTTTTCAAGGAGCCGCTCAGCCATGGCGGGATCGGCTTCGATCCGCTCGACATGCAGCTCGTCCGTGTCTTTACAGACTGCGACGTATAGCGCGCGGGTGATGCCGGTCAGGTGCATGTAGATCTGCATCTGCGCGGCGTGCTGGGGCTTGGACAGCACCACGCCTTTTGCAATCAAGTCGGCAAAGCTCTTCGCCGAATGCGTCTTGAACTCGAGCACGTGCCAGGTCTTCGGGGCCTCAAGCAGCCCGAGGGCGACACCATCGAGCGAGCCGCCGAAATGACCGCCATGGGCTTCGACACGGAACTGGCGGCCAGTGTCCGGATCAACCTCAAGCACCGTCGCACCGGTGGCGCGCAGGTTGCGGACCATACGGTCCTCTTCCAGTTGGCCGGTCTCGAAGAGACGCAGCAGGCGGCCGGAATGGTGTGAAGGCGTCACCCAGCGGAAATCATACCAGAGCGCGCGTGCGCAGGATTTACCGATGATCGACGCGCCGAGGTGATCGCGAAAGCCATCGCCCTGCCGCGCCTCATAAGACGCATAGATCGCCGTCAGTGTCGGCGTGGGTGGTGCGGGAAGATCAGCCATCACAAGCCCTCCCGTTCGCTACGGGCTTGGGCCTCGGCCAGAATGCCGCTCCAGGTCTCCGGGTCATGCCGGTCACGCAGAACGTCAAGCAGCGCGTCCTTCAGCTTTTCACGGCGACGGCGGCCGGTGCCTTTCGCGAGCAGTTCTGCCCGTTCGCGGCAAAGATGGCGCAGCGCAGTCCGCGCCCGGTGGAACCAGTCGGGGTCGATGGGTTTTTGGCACCGCTGGCGTGCCAGATCGGCGGTCGCGATCTGTGTGCGGATCTTGGCAATATCGTCGTCGAGTTCGATCAACCGGCGCTGGTCTTCAGGCAAGCCGGGGCTGATCACGGCCACAGGGGCCGCGTTGGTCAGATCAGTCATGGAAATATCCTCAGATGTGTTTGGGCGCTGCCCCGGCGAACAAGGGCGGAGCAGCGCGGAGCATCAGCCCTTCTTGTTCCAGGGAGCGGAGGCCATCTTGGCCGGGGCTGCTGCTGAGTCCCCGGCAGTCTGGGCTTTCTTCACCGCTTGCGGTGCGGCCATGCCCTGTTCCGGCGTCATGTAGCGGATCGCATTGCTCTCCCCGTAGCCGTTCTTGGGCGGCTTCACCGTCACCTGGATCGTCATCGGGATGAGGTGCAGTTCCTCGCTGTCGCTGACCTGCATCTTGCCCGTCGCATGGCAGATCGCCGACAGCGTCCGCTGCGCAATCTCGACCGTGGTCGGGTTCGGGTTCACCAGATTCAGCTGGTCGAAGATCTTCCGGCCCTTGTGCGGGCCATCCAGAATATCCAGCATCAGCCAGAGGAACT
Source organism: Sedimentitalea nanhaiensis DSM 24252 (assembly GCF_000473225.1). Lineage (GTDB taxonomy): Bacteria > Pseudomonadota > Alphaproteobacteria > Rhodobacterales > Rhodobacteraceae > Sedimentitalea > Sedimentitalea nanhaiensis. Next base: position 939,150 of record NZ_KI421509.1, on the reverse strand, counting down.
GGCCCATGCCGTTGCGGGTCACGCGCATCTCGCTCTCGACGATCTGGGCACTGTATTTGCCTGCGGGCAGCAGCTCATAGGCGGTGGTGGGCTCGATGCCCGAGGCATCAAATGCGGCGTCAAAACGTGCCATGGTCGTATCCTTTCAGGTGCGGATTATTCAGGTTGGGGCATGGCTGCGAGGAACTCTGACCACTCGAGCGGCAGGGTGTCCGGCAGGCCGTAACGGTTCTTGGCGAGGAAGGCGGGACGCTCTTCGGTGTGCATGACACGCGCACCAGACCCGAGCGCCCGGGTCACCTTCTTGTTGAAGCCGACATCAGATTTTGCGACCGAGATCTGGTAGTTCGCGAAGAGCACCACATCGGAATGCTCCTGCAGCAGCGCCGAGGCGCGGGTCTGCAGCTTGATCACATACCGGTCGTAGGGTTCGTGCTCGGGGCTGTCGAAACGCTTGATGTCGGTGTGGGCAATCTGGATAACCACCATGCCCTTCCGATCGCGAAGCGCATTCAGCTTATCGAGATATTCGCGCCAGACGGTCAGAGCCTCGGCGTAGCCCTTGCCAAAGCCCGGGGTTTCGATCGACTGCCAGCCGTTGCGTTTGCACGCTTCAGCCCAGATCAGCGGCTCGAGCCAGTCTACGCTGTCAACAACGACGGTCCCATAATCGTGATCTTCATCCAGCAATGCGTCGAGCGCTTCCGCCACTTCAGCATAGCTGGTCGCCAACGGAAAATGCGGGACCTGCAATTTGCCGAGACCGTCCTCGGTCATGATGAACACCGGCGCGCCAGCGTCAGCCGCGAAGGTGGATTTTCCGACCCCGGCAACCCCGTGGATCAGGATGCGCGGCGGCTGGAGCACCGAGGTGGTGCGCAGAGATGCAAGAGAAATAGCCATCAGCGCACCTCCTCGCCCAGCAACAGGCGGAACTTGGGCTTGCCGGTCCGGACCGTGCGCGCGGGTTCAAAACCCTTGCGCCAGGACTCCGGCAGTGCAGTGTATTTGCGCTCTGACACCTTCAACGTGGTCTCGATGAACTCGGCCGGGTCCTCGCCAGCCGATGCGATGTTTTCGGCGATCTGGGCGAGTTTCGCCTGATCCCAATCGATCCGTTTCGCCAAGTCGGCGATCACGGTGACGTCGCCATCTTCAAAGCGGATCGTGCCCGTGTCCTTGCCCGCCTCATGACGGCATTCGGCTGCACGTTCGGCGTATTTCAGGGAGATGGCACCATCGAGCCAATCAGATACGGTTTTGGCCTGGGTGAGCTGCTGATCGGCCGTCTCCTTCAGCATTGCCAGCTGATCAGCGGGCAGTGCGGCGATCTGGCCAACTGGCATGCGGTGGATATCGGCCAGTGTGATGTGGTTAGAAATTGTCATGTTGGTCCCCCTTACGCCGACATCGGGCGGTGGGGCTCGTGGTCCGAGCCGCGGATCTGCTCGACCTCGAAAGCCTCGACATCTTCGAGCCGGTAAATCACCCGCCCCCCGAGTTTGATGAATTTCGGGCCTTCACCCGTCCACCGCCAACGCTCCAGCGTGCGGTGTGAAATGTTCCAGCGAGCCGCCAGCTCGATCTGGGAAAGGTGCCTTAGCGCCATTTGAACCTCCTTCGGGTTTTTGCGAACACTTGCGGGATCAACATGGCGGAGGGGGTGGCAGGGCTCAGGAAGGTGTGCGGTAGGGGAACTGGTAGGAGAGCCACAAAAGCAAAAAGCCGCCCCGGAGGACGGCTTTTGTCATCGCAAGATTTCCTTGGATCAGGGCTCGATCCAGCAGTTTCCTTCGGCGTACTTTAGAAATGAACGCCAATCGTCACGGCCGCTGAAAACCTTTGCGAAGGCGTTCGTACCGTCCTTGTAACCGGCTTCAAACAGAACGGCGGCTGTCCGACACTCAGGCGAACCGGACCAGTATGCATCGAACAGCAAGCCCAACAGTTGCCGCTGTTTGTCGCTACGGAAAGTAAGGGTTTCGTTCCGCAGCCAGACAATGCCGTAGTCATCCGAATGGTCGATCGGGAAACGGCGCTGGACTTGACCCGGGAACACCCGTGACCGCAGAACCTGCGGCGAGATCGCGAGCTTGCCGGGTCCCATAACGTCTGCCACGCTGATGACGTGATTGCGCTTGTGAGTGGTGACCGGAATGCGATCGCCCGGCGTCGACGTCAGGATGATGCGGGCTTCCACCGGAGGCCTGCGCTCGAACAGCCCCTCGACCCTCGCCCAGGCCGCGGGATCGCCGAGACGCCGCGCAAACCAGACAGGCGCAGGGGTTTTGGCGCCTGCAAGCCTGATGGTGCCAACATCCCAAAGCTGATCCTTGATCAGTGGCTGCGGTCCCGGCGGCCCCTGTCGCTCGAACGACACCAGCATTTTGGCGAGAGCCAGCCCATAGTCGACGCGATAGGCCGCGATCTCCTGCTCATCGACTTGGATCCAACGGCCTACGCTGTCGTGGTAGCCATATGACTTCAGCACTGGCGACCAGGTGACCTCGACCGGCTCGTCTTCGTAGTCATCCATCGCGGCAACGACCGAAACACGCCCGCCAGCAACGAGAAGTTTGGCCTCAAGCAGTATCTCGGTCGCTCGTGGCGAAACCTGGTGCAGCGTCGTGCCCTGAACAGATGTGCTGCGGGCTTCCATAGCCCGCAGCAAAAGGTCAACAGCCCGCTTACTCAAGAACATCGCCCTCATCGGTGTCGTCTTTCAGGATGCCCCACAGGCGCAGGTACTTCTCGCCGATCAGGCGTTCCTGTGGCGTCATGTCCTTCAGATTGCAGCCGTGCGGCATGGTCACAGTCAGAGCCAGCGACTTACCGCGCCCACCTTCGGGACCGGGGTGGAACTTGATCGTGAAGCGCGCGCGGGTGATCACCCATTCAGGCACCTCGCCTACAAAACCGGCCCCATGAGTACCGCCGCCGATATCCAACCCGATGCGGTGTTCTGCCATCTGCCAGATCGTCCGGTCCGCACCCGACATGGATTCAAGCGTGATGCGCTCTTTGGCATCCCCGAGATCCATCAGGCGCAATTCTTTGACCGTTACACTGGCGATGCCGTCGGCCGGGTCCGTCGGAAAGTCGAAAGGCTGCAGAAGCATGCTCAGATCATATTCGCGCAGCGGCAACGCCTGGTGCTCATCAATGGTGATGCCGAGCAGATCCCGCGCCATGAAGCGCGTCAGATCCATACGATCCTCACGGGTCTTGGCCACGACCTCAATCACGCCGGTCGCTGCCTCATAGGTCAATGCGGCCTCGAACACCGGTTTTACGATCCGACGCGCCAGCGTGCTGTTGGCATCAAAGCCCAGCGTGTCCTCGGGGCGCCCCTCACGATAAACCGCGACCTGGACGAGCTCACACTCTTCGCCATCGAGGATCACCCGATGGCGGTCGAAGATGTCGACATGGACATTCGGCGTCTCAAACCGCTCACGGATCGCTGCGGTGAAGGCCGCGATCGAGATGGGATCCTTCCGCACTGCCAGATCAGCATCGACTCCAAAACCGCTCCACGACCGGGTCCGGCGGCGTTCATCATTGTAGCGGACCTCTTCCGCCAGACGGAAACGGTCGGTCTCATTGAGGAAGACCCAGAGCGAGCGATTGTTTGCCCCTTCCAGCGGGTCGAACACAGCGCGGTTGAGAACCACGTTCTGCAAGGCGTTCTGTCCTGGCTCATCCGCGAGGGCAGCGACCCGGCCTGCATCAAGAACAACGCGCTGTTTTTCGTCATCGTTCATATCGTCGACTGCCTTAATCAAGGGCTCGACGACCTCCGACTCGGGCTTGGTCCAATCGACCGGCGGAAGAGAGGTAAACCCAGCAGCGGTGAAGTAGTCTTGCAGTCGGGGGACGGGGGTCTTGCGGAGGAAGGCAGCAATAGCGGTCATGGGAGCCCTTTCTGGCCAGGAGGAGGAGGGAATCGGCGCAAAGCGATACGATGCTGTTCGATATATACCGAACAAACCGCCATGTCTACTTGCGCGGCACGATTTTGTTCGGCATACCGAACAAGCTTCCTGCAACCAAGGAAAACAAGGATGATACGATGACCACGTCCCTCGGCGCCAAGATCAAGCGCCACCGCCAGGAAAAGGGATACTCCCTAGACAAGCTCGCGGAACTGACCGACTCGAGCAAGAGCTACATTTGGGAGTTGGAAAACCGCGACGCACGAAAGCCGTCCGGAGAAAAACTGACACGGATCGCTCAGGCCCTCGAGGTCACCACCGATTATCTGCTTGATGAAAGCGAGGAGCCCGGAGACGCGGTTCTTAAGGAGGCATTCTTCCGCAAGTTCAGCAAGCTCGCCCCGGACGACCAAGCTAAGATCAATCAGATGATCGATATGTGGGGAAAGAAGGATTGAGCCTGCCCACGACGCCACAGGGTTGGGCAATCCGCCTTACTCAGATCCTGTCGCTGCATCAGGCAGCGCATGGGCTACCGCGCTTTCCGATTGATGTGGCGGCGCTGGCGCAGGATTTCTCACGACAGGTGTTTCCGGACGCACCGATCACCATGGTCGGCGGGTTGGACCTGTCCAAGGGCGTCGAAGGCATGTTGATGCCGCACCCCAACGGTTCCGGTGAGTGGGGTATCATTTACAATGAGACCATCCGTTCGCCGGGGCGGCGGAACTTCACGCTGGCCCATGAGCTGGGCCACTACCTGCTGCACCGGCAGACCAACCCCAACGGCCTCGAATGTAGCAACCGCAACATGGCTGACTGGGATGAGGGCCGGAACAAGATCGAAGGTGAGGCCAATACTTTTGCCTCCTACCTCTTGATGCCGCTCGACGACTTCCGAGCCCAGATCAAGGACCGCCCCATCGACATCGACGTGATGACCGATCTGGCGGACCGCTATGCCGTATCGCTTACCGCTGCGATTCTGAAATGGATGACCATCACCCAAAAGCGGGCCATGATCGTCGTCGGAAAGGACGGCTTCATCGACTGGGCATGGTCCAGCGAGCCTTTGATCAAGTCCGGGATCTTCTATGCCGCCCGGCAGAGCGTGATCGAACTTCCACAGGCCTCTCTCGCCGCACAAGAAGTCGACATGGACACCGGCCGCCATGGCCATCGCCACCCGGCAGGTGTCTGGTTAGGGTCTGAGCCCGTCCATGAAATGACGGTGTTCTCGCCCCGCAACGACCAGATGACGATCTCGCTGCTGCTTTATCCTGACCGCGCTCCATCCCGCTGGGATATGGCCGAGCTGGAAGAAGAACAGACCATCGATACATTCGACAAATTCATGGATGGTCGCGCAGGCTGATTCGGCTCTGTGACTCCAATTGGCGCCCCCTACGGCCGCATAGTCATTGCGCAGAAATACGCGGCTCTACGCGCAGGTCGATGCTGTCCGCAAATTATTGAATTGCTTGTGATTTTCTGATTTCGCGATACATTCATGGCATCATTCCAATCGCGAAAAGTCGTCATGCCCAGCATCACATCAGGCCCGATTTCGGGTGCCAATCCCCTTTGTCCTGAGCGCATGTCAGCGGATGCGCGCCTCGAAGAAATCGGCCGCATTCTGGCGGCTGGCGTCATTCGCCTGAACGCCGAAAACGCCAGTTCTTTATCTGCCGAAGGCGGAGACAGTTTCGTGGACTTCTCGCCCCGGAAGAGCGGTGGTCGTCGTGCAAAACGTATCCGCATCGGAGGAATTGATGAAGCATCACAATAAGATAAGCCCTACAAAACCTGGGCAGGACCGATCCATGGATCAAACCGTCCTAGCGCGCCTGGCCACGCTGAAGGCCATGTCGGTCAGGGATCTGAAAGCCGAATGGGAAAAACTTTTCGGCAGTGCCGCGCCGAACAACAGCCGGACCTTTTTGGAAATGCGCATCGCCTATCGTATCCAGGAACTGACCTACGGCGGCCCTGACCGGGAAACGCGCCGCATGTTGGATCTGCTGGCCGATGAGGTCGAAGGCGTCGCGCGCCGGAAAAACCAGATCGCTGATCCGCGCAATCCGGTCATAGGGACCAAGCTCATCCGGGAATGGGACGGGGTCGAGCAGACTGTGATCGTTCTGACAGACGGTTTCGACTGGCAGGGCCGGAAGTTCAAATCGCTCTCGGCCGTGGCCCGTGCCATCACCGGAACGCGTTGGAATGGCTATCGCTTCTTCGGCCTGCGTGAACGCAAGCGGGAGGAAGCATGATGGATATCAACGCCCGCCCCAAGCGCCGCCTGCGCTGTGCCATCTACACCCGCAAGTCGAGCGAGGAAGGGCTCGACATGGAATTCAACAGCCTCGATGCCCAGCGGGAGGCCTGCGAGGCCTATGTCGCCAGCCAGCGATCCGAGGGCTGGGTTGCGACCCGCGAACGCTACGACGATGGCGGTTTTTCCGGTGGCACCCTCGAACGTCCCGGTCTTAAGCAGCTTCTGGCCGACATCGACGACGGGTTGATCGACGTGGTCGTGGTCTACAAAATCGACCGCCTCAGCCGCTCGCTGATGGATTTTTCTAAGCTGGTCGAGATCTTCGACCGCAACGGCGTCACCTTCGTCTCGGTCACGCAGTCGTTCAATACCACGACGTCCATGGGGCGGTTGACGCTGAACATCCTGCTCAGTTTCGCCCAGTTCGAGCGCGAGGTCATCGGTGAGCGCATCCGCGACAAAGTGGCGGCATCGCGCAAGCGTGGGATCTGGATGGGCGGCTATGTTCCGCTGGGTTATAATGTGGAGGATCGCAAACTGTTGGTGAACGATGCCGAAGCCGCATCGGTCCGGCGCATCTTCGAGCGGTTTGTCGAACTGGGATCCGCGACGGTTCTCGCGCGCGAACTCCGCCGCGACGGCTTCCGCAACAAGCAGGGTACGCTGATCGACAAGGGCTACCTCTATCGGCTCCTGAACAACCGAGTTTATCGTGGTGAAGCCGTCCACAAGGGCAAGGCTTATCCGGGCGAGCACGACGCTATCATCGACAACGACCTCTGGGATCGCGCCCACGCCATCCTGCAGGAAAGCCCCCGCAAACGGGCCAACAATAGCCGATCCCGGACTCCTGCTCTTTTGAAGGGGCTGATCTTCAGCGACACCGGCGCTGCCATGACCCCCACCAGCACGAAGAAGGGCGCGAAGCTTTACCGCTACTATGTGTCGATGGACGTCATCCGGAACCGCGAGACCGGTGCTGAGACCGCCCCGATGCGGCTGGCGGCTGGAATGGTCGAGGATGCGGTCGTGACCGAGGTCCGGCGCATTCTACAGACGCCGGAGGTGGTGACACAGGTGATTGCGGCCCTGAAGTCGGAAAATAGCGCGATTTCCGAGGCCGACGCCATCGCAGCACTTCATGATTTCACCGGGCTCTGGGCGCAACTATTCCCGGCCGAGCAGGCACGGATCATCCAGCTTCTCGTACGGCGCGTCACTGTCACTGCCGCAGGTCTTGAGGTGGACATCCGACGCGAGGGGATTGCGGGCGTCATCCGCGAGATGGTCGCGCCGCGCAGTCTGGAGGCCGCCGAATGACGCATGCCGATGACACAATCCGCGTGCTAATCCCGTTGAAGGTCCGCAAGAAGAACGGTCGGCCAAAAATCCTGCCGCCCGCCGACTATTTGCCCAGCGAAGACCATATGCAGGACCCGCATGTCCTGCGCGCCATAGGCCGGGCATGGGGCTGGCGGCGGCGCATGGACGCCGGTGAGTTCGCCACGATCCAGGAACTGGCCGAGGCCGTTGGACTGGCAGAACGGCACGTCAGCCGCCAGTTGCGGCTGGCATATCTTGCGCCGGAGGTGCTGAAGCGTCTTACCTGCGGGCGCGAGGCGTCGGCGGTCAGCCTGTATGATGCGTGTTTTTTGGCGGGGGAGACTTGGCCAGAACAATCGAGACGGGCATTCGAAAATACTGGATCCTGAACGTCGTGATCGGCCCTGTTCGATCGCTAGATCAGATGGCGAAGCGATACACTGCGGCCCGGCATTCCTGACATTCGCTGCACTCGCGCGACCAAGATGCTGCCGTATTGCGGCGGCAGCGATCACCACACGCATGAGCTGAGCGGGCGTTTTAAATTGCAGTGAAAGCGAATCTGAATGCTATCGTGTCTCATCAGAATCAAAGAGTTCAGTCACATCTATGCCGTCAAATGCCCTCGCCAAATTTGAAAACAAGATGCTTGTTGATGTGAATAGGATCATTGAAAGCCATGGAACATTAAATCACGATGGAGGCGGTCGAAGAGGCCTCGGGCATATAACCCGTAGTGGCGTCCTGATGCTCTGCGCGTCTTGGGAGCTTTATGTGGAGGAACTTGCCATCGAGGTTGCTGGTCACTTAGCAGGCCGAGCCAATGCCCCAACCCAACTTCCCCTAGGCGCACAGAAAGAGCTGTCTCGCTTGGTCAGGGATCACAAGCACGATTTGAAACCGCTCGAATTAGCAGGCTCTGGTTGGGAGCAGGTTTATACTGCCCATGTGACAGAGGTGGTGGGCAGTCTGAACACGCCTAAAGCTGGCCCTATTGACGAAACCTACAAGAAGCTCCTCGGTTGGGAGAACCCCTCTAAGAATTGGACCCGCGGCAAGGACTTCATTAACGATTTCGTTAAGGTGCGCGGAGACGTTGCGCACCGAGGTTCCGATGCCGACTACGTTAGAATTGACCACCTTCGCGATAACTATGTTGCCGGAATCAGCGCCACCGTGATCGAACACGACAACGCAGCGTGTGATTTCATCAACGAAAACTCGGATGGTGGTCGCCCGTGGAGGCGTCGGACGTAGTGAAGTCACCATCTTGTATTTAATGGCAGCTTTCGCCGCAAACCATGGGAAGCATACGCCGGCGGCAAAAGCCCAGTATTCGCAATTAATGCCGTTGTGACTGCAAGCACAACGATTTCGTCACTGGCTTCCGTTATCTTCACCTTCCAAGCAGCAACCCTTGAACAATTGAGCCGCGCAACAAGCTAAACCTCAGTGAAAGCTTGCTTGAAAGGCCGTCGCGGTCAACGAGACATGGGCGTCCAGCGGCGGGTGCAACTCAAACGCTCTTGGCTCTCGCGAGAAGTTCCAGAGCCGGAACAGGCACCATTCCGACCGGCGCTCTTCGGCGACCGCCAATTCATTGCGGGAGATATAAAAGGGCGTGCGTTCCCAGCCGTTTGTCGTTTTCACCTCGAGCAATCGCTCCCGTCCGTCCGGCGCGAAGCTGGCAATGTCATACCCGGCACCATCGCCGTCCTCTTCTGAAACCCAACGCACCTTTCGTGCCAGATCATCCCGACCGGCTATTTTCAGTGCGGATCGTTCATGAGCCACGACGCGTTCTTCTCCCGCCCGGCCAAGGGCCCGGTTGCGTTCGTCTCGACCCGCCACGTCGAATTTTCGGGCAACATGCAGCATCTGCTCCAGTTCTTGCGGCGGCGGCTGGTTCGACAACGTCGGTGAAGGTCCAATCCAGATCTGCGCAGCCTCGCGCAAACCATTTACTGGTCGCGAGCCCGGCATCCGCCCAAGCCAGGCCGGGTTCCATGCCAACCAACGCGCCACAGCATCGACCAAGGTCATCTGGAAATTGAACGCTGGCTTGTAGCCGGGGATCCAATCTTCACCGAGCCCCTTCAGCACCGCGCTGATATTCTGATGCTTGAACTCGATCGAGCCTTCCGTTCGGCTCCGCAATAGGGGCATCAAACTGCGCCGGTGCTGAGCCTTGTTGTAGGGACGGCCCGCCATGTCCTCGGCCAGCATCGCGAAGTAATCCGCGACGATCAGGTCGTTTTCTTCATCGGTCCAGGGCCCATTCGACATGCCGCCAGGCTATGAGCGGAAAGTCTGTTTGTCATCAAAGACTTCTCGCGACCTTTCGCACTGCTTCGAAGAACCACGCCGCCTTCAGGTGTCTCTGACCGTTTCGATAGCGGTCGAACCTGCCTCAACTGCGGCGCAATCCATTTTCAGCAAGCTTCTGAAAAGACAGACAGTTTTGAATGCGTCTCGATTTGGGTGAAGGGCGGGTGGAAAGAGACGCGGGGGCTTTAGAGACCGATTTAGGCCCAAATGCCAGTCTCCGAAAGTCGGATGGCATCGTTAAACCCCTTTGAACCAAAAAGAAAAAAGGCCCTCACTGGGGCCTCGTCTCGGGTTCGCGATTGGTTTGTGGCGGAGAGACAGGGATTCGAACCCTGGAGACGGTCTCCCGCCTACACACTTTCCAGGCGTGCGCCTTCGACCACTCGGCCACCTCTCCGTGCCGACGGTATTTGCCGGATCCCAGGAGCTTTTGCAAGCCGGAAAACTCGAGGTTCGTCCAGGGTAAGGGCACAACCAAATTTCTTTTGCATATTCAATCACGAGCCTGCGGATTCTTGGGACTGGTCTGCAACCGCAAGGTCAGAATCATGCCCCATATAAGCGTCCGGTCAGGCCGTTTTTTCGATCAGTTCCACGGCAGAAGATCTTCTACGCGGGGGGGGCCTGTAGTCGGGGGTACAGGACAGCGCATCGGCACGCCATGCCAGGGCATCGACGCGGGTCGCCGAAATATCCCATTGACGGTATTGCGATGCTGAAATGACCGCGAAAATTCTTTGACAGGGCCCGCGAAGGGGGCTGAAGCTTCCCATGGTGCCCGACGCCGATGTTGCACCTTTGACTCGAAACTGCGACGCTCAGGACACGCAAGACAAATGGGAGGACTTCAATGAGACACGTTATCACAGGGGCGGTGTGTTTTGCCATGTCGGCGGCACCCGCGCTTTACGCCCAGGAAGCGGCGATCTTCTCCGGGAGCGACCGCGTTCATCCGGTCTATGCTGAAAACGGCATGGTTTCGGCGCAGGAAGCGGTGGCGGCCCAGATCGGACTCGACATCCTCAAGGCAGGCGGCAATGCCGTTGACGCAGGCGTTGCTGTGGCCTTTGCCCTGGCTGTAACCCTGCCGCGCGCCGGCAATATCGGCGGTGGCGGGTTCATGGTCGTCCATGACGCGGAAACCGGCGAAACCAAGGCCATAGACTATCGCGAAATGGCACCCGCATCCGCGGATCGCGACATGTTTCTCGACGCCGCAGGCGACGCCGACAGCGAACTCTCGCGCTACACGGGTCTGGCCGTCGGTGTGCCTGGAACGGTTGCCGGAATGCAAATGGCGCTCGAAAACTACGGAAGCATGACTCTCGCCGAAGTGATCGAACCGGCGATAGCCCTTGCCCGCGACGGGATCGCGGTGACTCCCGGCCTTGCCGACAGTCTCAAGGGGCTCGAGGCCCGGCTGAAGAAATGGTCGACCTCCGAGAGCATCTTCTACAAGGCAGGCGGCGGTTTCTACGAACCCGGCGAGACCCTTGTGCAAGCGGACCTCGCCAATACCCTGCAGAAGATCGCCGATGAAGGTACGGACGGCTTTTACAAGGGCGAGACGGCGGTGAAAATCGCCGAAGCGGTGCAGGCCGCCGGTGGCCGCATCACCGTAGAGGACATGGCCGGCTATACGCCGGTTCTGCGCGACCCGGTTCGGGGCACCTATCGCGGCTACGAGATCGTTTCAATGCCGCCCCCCAGTTCAGGTGGCGCGCATATCATCCAGATCCTCAATGTTCTCGAGGACTATCCGATCTCCTTCCTCGGCCACAATTCCGCCGACACGATTCACCTCATGTCCGAGGCGATGAAACGCGCCTATGCCGACCGTTCGGAATATCTCGGCGACAGCGATTTCGTGGATGTGCCTCTGGCAGAGATCACCTCCAAGACCTATGCCGACGATATCCGCGCCGGCATCAGTCTCAACGCGGCGACCCCGTCGGTCACAATCAAGCCGGGCAATCTCGCACCTTACGAGTCCGACCAGACCACACATTTCTCGATCGTGGACAAGGATGGCAACGCCGTTTCCAACACCTACACGATCAACTTTTCCTATGGTTCCGGAATGGTTGCCGATGGCACCGGCGTTCTCATGAACAACGAGATGGATGACTTTGCCGCCAAGCCCGGCGTGCCCAATGCCTATGGCCTGATCGGCGGGGATGCCAACGCTGTCGAGGGCGGCAAGCGGCCGCTTTCGTCGATGTCGCCGACGATCGTGATGAAAGACGGAGAGGTGTTCATGGTCACCGGCTCGCCTGGAGGCTCGCGCATCATCACCACCACGTTGCAGGTCATCATGAATGTCATCGACCACGGGATGAACGTTGCCGAGGCTTCCTTTGCGCCCCGCATCCACCACCAGTGGCTGCCGGATGAAATCCGGATCGAGGACGGCATCAGCCTCGACACGATCGGTTTGCTCGAACAGCGGGGCCACAAGGTCAGCGAAAAATCAGTGATGGGTTCGACCCAATCGATCCTCGTGGATAAGGAAAGCGGCTACCTTTTCGGAGCCTCGGATCCGCGCCGCGTCGACGCCGCGACCCTCGGGTACTGATCCTCTACGAAAGCAGCCCCGGCGACGTCGCCGGGGCGAAGTTGCCCCACCTCGCATGAGGCCGGTCAACTTCGCCATATACTCGAACTCGGACCACGCCGCATTCCTCGAAAAAGCTGCGCGTCGCTGAACAGTGGAACAGGTGCATCATTCTGTTCGATACGCATGAAGTTCTGATCTCAAAAAAGGCCGCCAACCGAACATTGTCGTCCGGCTCCTGTAACAATAGCAGGGCTGGGTAATTTCCAGCGAAAGGACTTGTTCGAGATTTTTCCGGAATGGAAGAAGGGTTCACTCGGCAACGGTGCAACTTGCCTGTCTTCGAGGATGCGGCGTGGGCGGTCGGGTTCGGCTTCTATCCGCGCGCGGGGTGCATGCATGTCGATCTCGGCCCCACGCGCCAATAGGGCGAACGCGTCCCGGTTCGCGCGACGGCGTTCGCCGAGGAAGCGCCACCCGCGCACAAGGTTCTGATCTCGTCTGCCGTATCAGAATGCCCCGGCATCGTCGCGTTTGTTTTCACTTGGCGCCAAGCCCTCTTTTCGAAAAGCTCATTGCGGCGGCGTTACCGGCTGCGAGCCGTTGGTCGCCTTGAAAAACGACGGCCGACGGGCCCCCATGACACTCAACGGTGCGCAGGCTTCGGCGCGCGCTAACCTGCAAGAGCGAGGGACTTTCGATAGTCCCGAGGCGAGATACCGGCCAGCCGCCGGAATGCACGGGTAAAGTGCTGGGGGTTCTCGTAGCCGGTCGCGAAGGAGACGTCGATGATCTTCATCGCGCGGTCAGCGAGCAAGTCGCAAGCGATCTCGTAGCGCGCCTCGTCGAGCACCTTCCGGAAACTCATGCCATTGCGATCGAGCCGCCGCTGCAAGGTGCGCGCCGTGGTGCCAAGCATCTCTGCCGCCTCTGCGAGATCGAGCGGCGCATCGTTCATGTAGGGCTTCAGCATTTCTCGCAAACCCCTCCCGTAGGTCCAGGTCTGCAGCTGGGCATGCGTCTCCGGAGTGGATCCTACCGGCGGGGCCGCAGGCCGTCTGCAGGGACGGGCCAGCGTTTCGATTGGAACCAGGATCGAGCAATGTGGTTGGCCCAGCAGTATCCGCGCGTTCGGCAAGGCGGCATATGCGGCGTCGGGCGGGGTGCCATGAGTGGTGAGCGTGATCTCCTCGGGACACCAATCTGCCCCCGCGATGGAGCGCACCGCTAAAAGGAAGGCGTAGATCTGGAGCCATTCCGAATAGGCGAGAGCCGGGCTCTCTTCGAACCCGACCATATCGCAGCGCACGCGCAGATTGCGCCCTTCTTCGACCATCCCCCCGACCAGCGCGCTATCCTCGAAGGTGCAGCGACGGACCATCGCTCTGAGCCGGGCGCGGCCGCTCGGCGCGTTCAGGAAAGCGGCTTGAGTCTCCGGACGCAAACTCTGGAACGACAGGTTTTGTGCGGCACGAAACCCGAGATGCATCGCGGCGTGCGATCCGCCACAGGCGGAGACAAGGGCGAGCACCCGCGGGACAAGCAGATATGCGTTCGGGTTGTCCTCGACCGACCCCGGCAATCCCACCCGATTCAACAAGCGATCAACAGGCTCCCCGATTTCTCTCAGGACGTTCAGATAGACATTCAGATGCACAGCACGGACAAGCGGGACAGGCGTCATGCCCGGTCACCGTGTCGGAGACCGAGAGTCCCCGCGCTTGCTTTTGAATTTCCGGCTTGGATGTCTGGCGTTCCCAGAGCGTGCCATGTGGCGCGGATGGGTAAGATTCTCGGGGCGCACAGCACTACAATGGTGCCTCCTGCATCAAAATACCTTGGCAGCTTACAACGGCTATGGCGCAAAATGCAAAAAACTTGCTGACGTTGGACCGCGTTCGCAAGATCGTGACGAACCTGTCCTATTCGAAGCAGCCGACGATTGCAGAGGTTGCGCGCAAGACCGGCACAACAAGCCGAACCCCGCAGCGGCGTCTGGCAGAAGCGCGCACGAGCTGCCGCGAGATCGTGTCATCAGCGCGTCACGAGCGGGCGAAGGATCTGTTGAGCCAGACCGAGGTGCCGGTCTGTGAAATTGCCGCCCGCCTGGGTTACGCAACGCCGGGCGCGTTTTCTCGCGCCTTCGCGAAACGCGCCAATCAATCCCCAAGCGCCTGGCGTCAGGCTGCTTCGCGGGTCCGGACACAGGGGTAAGAGTGGCGCAAAATGGCAAGACAGGGGCCCTGTATTATCCTCAATTGAGGGTAGGAAAAGCGTGCCCGAGGACGAGCGACATATCGATGACCGTCACGTCAAGACCCAGGCTGTTCACCTTGGCCTGTATCCAGACCCGCATCGGAGACCTAACATTCGGGGATGTCGCACAAGGCCACGCCAATTGCAGGAGCTCAGGTGTCGGTCTGCAGGCTGGCCAGGATACACCTCAAATGCTCGGTGCCGTGCGCACGGACGAAAACGGGGAATTCGGCTTGGGTATTGTCGACGGACCTGACGCCGGGGCCGTGCTGTATCTTGTCGCGCAGGGCGGCGAGGCGAAGACGGCGGTAGGCGCGGGTTCGAACCCGGCAACCACGCTGATGGCACTCCTTAGAGGCGACGCTCCGGCGCAGGTGCGATCAACGAGTTGACCACGGTCGCCTCTGCCTTCGCGGCCGCGCAATTTCTGGACGGCAACGATGTGATCGCACTCGGCCTCCGGGCCTTCGGTTTCTAATTTGCCGGAGCAATCCCAGGCGGCTGCCAATCGCCATCCAACGCGGCCTTGGCCGGCCAATAGAGACGCATGACCATGTAAATCGGGCCGTCCGGTGCCGGCAGCCAGTTGGCCTTTGCCTTGGCGTCCGTCGGCTCTTCTTTCTGGATGTAGAGTGTCAGGGAACCGTCCTCGTTCTTCTGCAAATCGGGCAGCATGGGTGAATTGACGAGATAACGATCGATGCTGTTCTCGATCAGGAGTTGGGTCTTTCCGTCATACATGGTGACCGACCAGAACGCATTTACGGGCGGAAGCTCGCCTGCCGGAAATGTCAGCGTGTAGTCGCTCTTGCTGCCATCGAGGTCCGTGCCGTTCGCGTCCTTCCGGGTCAAAGGATAGAACGCTTCTGCGGTATCGTTGCCATAGAGCCCGACAAGCGCCGCCGCCGCCCGCGTCAGATAATCGTCCTTCAGCATGGCGCGATCGCCGAACAGGCCTTGTGAAATCTGCCAGCCATTGACCACCCGGCCTACGTTCTCTTTCTTGGTCTCGGTCTTTTGCGCGCCCGCTTTCAGGCCTTCAGCGATGGCGGATTTCACGTCGTCCGGGAGACCGATGGAAGGGTATGGTTTGCCCGCCTCTATTCCAATCCGGGCGAACTTGTCGCGCAGCGGCTGTTCCGCCTCGGCTTCGCCGATGGCAGGGGCGAATTGCAGGATGAACGCCAAGTAACTCAGCGGGTCCTTTTTCGCGGTTTCGTTGTCGAACTTCATCCAGTCGACCGCGGGTGCAGCGGTCGGTGCCGCGGTCTTGGTATGCGTGGACAGGGTCGAGACGGTGTATCCGGCCTGCACGTTCTTGGCCTTGTCAAGATCGGACGGACCGAAGACCTGGGTGCGGTAGATCGCAAAGCCGAACTCGGTGCTCGAGCGAATGACTTTGTCGATTCCATTCGGGGTGTCTTCGGACCAGTGCGGGCCGGCGATCACATAGCATCCTGCGCCGTTGCCCGTTGTCCGGCTGCCGATATAGTCGAAATTGTAGGTGTAAAGATTGATCAGCTGAACGGAATAATACCGGGATTTCTCGATCTCGGGCACGCAGACGACCAATGGTTCGGCACGCAGATCCATCCAGACAAAGGAATAGATCGTATCGCTGTTCGGCGTGACGATGGCGGTATCCTTTGGCGACGCCAGGCTGGCCATGCTGCTGATCTGGTTGAACGGCGCCTTGTACTGGCTGCTGTTTGTGTCGATCGCGAACTGGTACATCACGCTGTAATTCATCACCATCGGCAGGCCATAGATCGCGGCCTCTTCGGCGATGGATTTCGCCTCATCGGCTGACAGCGCCTGTTGCGCACCCGCGGTTTGCGGCGTGGCGGCAAGACCAAGCAGCGCGAGCGTCAGGCCCAGTGCCCAGGTTGCGATTTGTGCTTTGAATGTCATTCTTCTCTTCTCAATACGAAAAAGGGTCGCCACGGAGGGTGACATCTTGACGGCTGCCTTGTGATGCGCCGGCCGAGGTCACTTCGGCCACCGAGGGGAAGATGTAACTGCCGTCGAGGATCGCCTTTTCGGGTTCGTAGAGGCGCACGCCATAGTTCCATCCTTCCATGATCGGCAGGCAATTGACGCGACTGTCATCGCAGCCGCCGAAGTTGATGGTGATCGAGCCGTCGGAGTTTTTCTCCGCGTTGACGCTGTTGAAGTTGTAGGCGCCTTCGGGGTTCTTCTGGAAATAGCCATTGTCGTTGTAAAGGCTGACCGACCAGAACGCTCTGACGGGGACATCCTTGGCGGTCAGTTGATATTCACCGACAGGCAAGCCGGGATTGACGTTCAGGTAAAAGGCGTGCTTCTGCGGCAGCCCGCCAAAGCCGACCGCGGTGCCGATAAGGTGGCCGATGGGCGTGGTGTCTTCTTTCGATCCGAACCAGCCGGTGGAATCGGGTACGCCCTTGCCAAGGTCGAGCAACGGATCGAGCGTGGCCTTGTAGCTGGTCTGGTCATAGTCCGGCGCGGTGAAAGGCGTGGCGGACTTTGCCTCGATCCCGATCGCGTCCTGCAGCTTGTGCACGGCCTTGATATCGCCGGACGAGTTCGAATCGACCAAGGTTCGAATCCCAATAAAGACATGGTCGGACCCGAATTCTTCTTTCGTCAGTTCGTGGCGACCACCATCGAGATAGACGGCATTGATGTAGTTGGCTTCGTTCACCACCATCATGGAGCGGTAGCGCGACCCGGCATCGGGCAGCGTGATGGTCGCCCCCTTGCTTATGTCCACCACCATGAAGCTGTAAAGCGTGTCGCGGTTCAACCGGATCGTCGGCTGGTTGTCGATCGCTACCGGCTCGCGGATGTTGAGCACCTTGTTCACCCCACCGGCCTGTTTCTGATAGCTGTCGAACTGCATGGCCGTCTGCGCTGCGATAAAGTTCATCACGTTGACCTTGACCGGCTCCGCCTGCGTGGCGGTCCCAGCGAGCACTAGGATACAGGCGAGAAGGTCGGAGGATTTGGAAAAAATCATTTTGAAGAAATCCCTTAGTTCATCAATCTGGTTGGACACCAGGTTTGGTGGGCGCCCGTGAAAATGGCGGCCTGAACAAGTCAGGCGTGCCAACGACGAACCGGAGACCAACGGTTCCGCGCCAGTGTAGCGCCAGCACAACCGCGACTTCTTACCATTTCGCGACACTTTCGCGCACCGGTTTCAGTGCCGCGCAAGGTGTGATGCGGTCAACAGTAGGGATGGGAACAACATATCAAGGCAGAAGCATCCCGCGTAGCATAAAGAAGAACATCGCCGCGAGGACCGCTGCGACCGGGACCGTGATGATCCATGCTGCCGCGATACGCAGCAGAAGATTGCGTTTAACGAGCTCGACACGGTGCACACGGCCGAGGTCGCGTCTTTCGCGTTTGCCCAGTAGACGATCGCCTGAGGCTTGGGCCTTCATATTGCGCAGCATCTCGCCCTTCATTGCCACATCGGCTGCCTCGAACCGGGCGAGAAAATCGTCTACGGCTTCGGGATCATTGTTGGCGTGATGTTCGCGGATCTGCTCCAGCATGCGCGCATAGCTGGATTTGATGTATTCACGCAGGAAGCCGACACCAAAGACACCGCCTACTGCGATATGGGTCGAGCTGACGGGCAACCCCAGTTGCGAGGCCATGATAACGGTTATCGCGGCCGCCAGCGCGATACAGAATGCACGCGTTTTGTCCAGTTCGGTGATCTCGCTACCGACTGTCCGGATCAGTTTGGGTCCATAGAGTGCCAAGCCCAACGCAATTCCGATCGCACCGACGGCCATGACCCAGAGTGGAATCGAGGCTTTGGTGATCACGCCTCCGCCGACGATGGCATCGTTGATGCCGGCAAGCGGCCCGACCGCGTTGGCCACGTCGTTGGCACCATGGGCAAAGCTTAACAGCGCCGCTGCGAAAATCAGGGGAATCGTGAACAGGTCATTGACGCTGGCCTTGTGGTTTTCAAGCTCGGCTGTTCGGCGCGCAATATAGGGCCGCAGGAAAACGTAGGCGACGGCGGCCAGGCCAAGGCCGGCCAGAATTGCGACAGGGAATGAAACCGAGACGATCTTCTTCACGCCTTTCAGCATCAGATATGTGGAAAATGCCCATGCCATGATCGCGACGAGCACAGGAACCATGCGGTTGGCCGCGGTCAGAACGTCTTGCTTGTAGGTGATCGAGCGCTTGATGACGTAGAGAAAACCGGCCGCAATCAAACCGCCCATGACCGGTGAAATCACCCAGCTTGCAGCAATCTTGCCCACGACCGACCAGTCCGCAATACCCCAGCCTGCGGAGGCGATTCCCGCCCCCAGCACGCCGCCGACGATGGAATGTGTGGCGGACACCGGTGCGCCGATGACGGTCGCGAAATTCAGCCAGACCGCAGCAGCAAGCAGGGCTGCGATCATCAGCCAGATGAACGTATTGCGATCGGCAACAAGGTCCGGGTCAATGATCCCGCTCTTGATCGTGCCGACGACATCGCCCCCGGCGATCAAGGCGCCCCCGGCTTCAAAAAAGGCCGCGATCATGATTGCCCCGGTCAGCGTGATAGCATGCGATCCGACAGCCGGGCCAACATTGTTGGCGACATCGTTCGCACCGATGTTCATCGCCATGTAGCCACCGATCATGGCCGCGGCGACCAGAAGGATGCCGTCGATGCCCCCATCTGTGCGCACGATGGTGAACAGCATGATTCCCACGATAAAAAGCAGGGCCGTTCCGAAGCGGAACAGCTCATCGCGGTTTCGTTGAACAGCACTTTCGATGTTTTCGGTTCTAAGCACAACGCGGCCCCCTTGTGCGCAATGGATGAATGCGATCAACAACAACCGCACTGAGCTGAATATGAGCCACGTCAAAGACAAGGGATTCAGAACCTCTTATGTCTCAAATGTGCAACGCCACTCTGAGGGAAGGCCCAGCTATGGGGGAGAAGGACAATAACTTTGTTGCCGGGTTTGGTCAGCCAACTCGGTTGCTGCCGCGATTGGTCGAAAGGCGTGAGCGGTCGGCGCGGTGTGACCCTGCCGAATGAGCCGCTTTTATCTTCCAGTCGTAATCGGCACGCTACTTGTGACCTTCTGGTTCAGCCCTGACGCTCAGGAAATCGCGGCCGGAGTCGCAATCTTTCTGTTCGGAATGCTGATGCTCGAAGACGGCTTCAAGCTGTTCGGCGGCGGCACGCTGGAACAGGTTCTGGCGCGCGCGACAGCCTCTACACCCCGCGCGATCGGTTTCGGGATCGTCGCCACCAGCCTGCTGCAATCGAGTTCTCTCGTCTCGGTGATCACCATATCCTTTCTTAGCGCCGGGTTGATCTCCTTGATTGGCGGTGTCGGGATCGTCTTCGGTGCCAATATCGGCACGACAACCGGTGCGTGGCTGGTTGCGGGACTTGGACTCAAGGTCAACATCGCGGCCTATGCAATGCCGATGATCGCGCTCAGCATCGTTCTCGTTTTCCAGAAATCCAGGCCCTTGCGGGGCATCGGCTATGCGCTGGCCGGCCTTGGTTTCCTGTTCCTGGGCATCCATTACATGAAAGAGGGCTTTGACGCATTTAAGGACCAGATTGACCTGACGCGCTTTGCGCTGTCCGGACTGATCGGGCTCATCGTCTATTCCATTGTCGGCATGTTCGCGACCGTGGTCATGCAGTCCAGCCACGCCACGATGGTGCTGATTCTGACAGCGCTTGCCGCCGGACAGATCAGTTACGAGAACGCACTGGCGCTGGCGATCGGTGCAAACATCGGCACGACGATTACCGCCATAATCGGCTCGCTCGGAGCGAACCACCAAGGCAAGCGTCTGGCGCTGGCCCACTTGATCTTCAATACTCTGACAGCCGGTCTTGCGTTGATCTTCATTGTCCAGCTGCGTGATGCGGTCGATGCGATTAGCGCTCTGGTGGGGATCGCCCCGGACGACTATGCGTTGAAACTGGCGGTTTTTCACACGGTTTTCAATTTACTCGGGGTCGTTATCATGTTGCCGTTCCTGCAACGTCTGGTCAGACTGCTTGAGCGCCGTATTGCCGACCCTCAGCCGGATGTCAGTCGCCCCCGGTATTTGAACGAGGCCGCCGACGAGTTCCCGCAAACCCTTGAAATCGCGCTGAGCAAGGAAGTGCTCCATCTCTATGAAAACGCGATCGAACTGATCCTGCACGGTCTCAATCTGCACCAGAACGAGATTTTCGCGACGGATAATGTCGCGGCGACGGTGCGCAAGAGCCGGGCGCCTTTAGAGCTTGATCTCGCCAACGGATATGAAAACCGGGTCAAGACGATCTATTCCGCGATCGTGGAATTCGCGACACGCGCCGGAGACAAGCGACTGCCTCCCGAGATCGCCGATCGGGTTTATGAGCTGCGCGACGTCGCAAGCGACATCGTTCAGGCAGTCAAATCCATCAAGCACCTGCGCAAGAACATCCTGAACTACACCACGCGCCAGCAGGGCGCGGTCACAGAGTTGTATGACAGCCTCAGGACCGATATTGCACGAATTGCGGTGGAAATCAGAAAAATGGGGCTTGCTGCGCCAGAAGATCGCAGCGGGCTTTGGCTGGATCAGGAACGCGCCCAGATCGAGGACGCAGTGCGCCTGACCACACATCGCGTGGACGCGTTGATCCGCGCCGGAGATTTAAGCCCGGCCGCCGCGACGTCTTTCATGAACGATTCTGGCTATGCGTACGGCGCCATGCGTCAACTGATCGAAGCGGCCCGCAGCTATTACATCGAACGTGACGGTTCCATGGCCGAGGTCGAACGCCTCCTGTCGCTCGATGAAGAAGAGATTGGCGAAAGCCCGGGCGATGCGGATCCGCAGCCGGTGTCGGATGCGTCCGGGCAAGCTGCTACATAAATGTCATGAAACGCTCCTACGCTAGGGCATTGGTATAGATTGGAGTCGTGCAAATGGGCCTGAACAAACTTGCGGCCAAAGTGGTCGAATACAATGAACGCCTTGAAAGTGGCAAGGCCAGCAAAATCAAGCCAAACCACGTCGAAAAGGTCCTGGCCAAGCTCAAGAAGAAGACGGACGAACTTGAAGCAGAGATCGCCTCTGCGCATTCCGCCGACAAGAAAGCCCGACTGGAAAAAAAGCTCGGTGTGGCGCGCACGCATGTCGAGCGCGCTGAATGGCTGCTGAATGAACTCAGCCGGTAATCTCGCTGCCGGACCCCGTGCTGAAGAGTTGTATGGCTGTTGGCACAGACCCTGCATGGGCCGCCAATCTGGCATCTCGCGCTTGGCCGCATCGATGTTGTGCCCCTAGATTTGTAGAGGCTTGTCCGCAAATTTCGAGACGAGAAGGCCGACATCCGGACGCGCGATTGCAGCGACGATTTCAAGGGCAATGCGTTGCACCTGTTGCCGATTTCCACGCAGAATTACCCCCCCGTTCGCCTTCCACCGGAGCAACTTGCGGCGGCGGTACCGGAGTGATCCCATGGGATTTCTGTACCTCATCATCAGGCCTCTGGCATTGCAAGAGAAGCTGCCCGATCTGAATGATCGCGCGGCGACCATTGGCAAGACGGGAAAGATTTCCGAAAGCTGCATCCGGTTTGATCCGGTCGGTTTCGGATAGGAAGATGACATTTATTGTACTGGTCGAACTGGACCGGGAATCGCTGCATCAGCTCGATTTGTTCCGAAAGCGTGCCAAGGCCGAGCCGCAGGTCCGGCAATGCCACTATGTGACCCGCGACGCGGATATTATTCTGATCTGCACGGCACAGGATGTGCGGGCCTTCGAGGCTTTGGCCCACGGGCTGTTCTTTGAGAATTCGAATGTCCGGCGATTCCGATCTCGGTGGCGATGGAGCGCACCAAGATCGGGCTGAATCTGCCGATCTAGATGGCAGCAGACGCGGTGCGGGGTGGTGGCTGCGGGCGCATTCAGCCCCGTGTCGAACCGAGCCATTTGACCTGAATTATTGAAATCAATCTGTACAGATCCG
Source organism: Sedimentitalea nanhaiensis DSM 24252 (assembly GCF_000473225.1). Classification (GTDB taxonomy): domain Bacteria; phylum Pseudomonadota; class Alphaproteobacteria; order Rhodobacterales; family Rhodobacteraceae; genus Sedimentitalea; species Sedimentitalea nanhaiensis. The sequence continues at coordinate 916,486 of NZ_KI421509.1, read as the reverse complement.
GTTTTTGCAGGTTTTTCTGCCAAAGAGGCGAAACTCGATGTCTCTGGTGCATCGCGGCTGTGTATACTGGTCGTGAGTAAGGGATCGTCGCACCATGGGCAATTTTGAGACCCGTTTGACACGGCTTCGGCAGGATCTGCACCGGCCCCCCGAATTAGGCTTTCGGGAAACGCGGACCAAGGCGGTCGTCGCCGAGCGCCTTGGGTCTCTTGGCATCGATGTGCACGAGGGGGCTGGCGTTGTCGGCGTGCTTCGGGCCGGTGCCAAGAACACGGCCATCGGGCTGGGTACGCGATGATCGACGAAGGTGTGCCCGAACAGTTTCCGGTCGAAGAAATCTATGCCAGCCACAACTTGCCCGGCGCCCCAACCGGCCAGATTTCGACACGTGCAGGCATCATTTGGAACAGCGAGACGTTGTTCGAAATTGCCGTGAAAGGATGCGGCGGCCATGCCTCGATGCCGCAGACAGGCGTGGATGCCATCACGGTTGGTGTCGAACTTGTACTCGCCGGGCAATCGGTGGCTGTACGCAAACGCGCACCGGCGTCCGGCGCGGTCTTATCGGTGACCGAATTCCTGACCGATGGTCAGCGCAACGTTCTTTCCGGAAATGGGGCGCTCAAGGGCGATTTCCGTGCCCGTTCGCCCGAAGACCGCATCGCCATCGAGCGCTTCAAGCGCCAGATCGCTACAGGTGTGGCCACCGCATACGGGATCGAGGCAACGGTCGGTTTCGACACACAATTCGTCGAAACGATCAACGCCGAACTACCTGTCGAGCCCGTATACCGTGCCGCCGAGGCCGCTGGCTGCGATCCGATCCGTGATCGCACACCGATGAGCTTTTCCGAGGATTTTGCACAATTCCCGGCTTGCGTGCCGGGCTGCTTCCTGTTGCGCCGCAATGGTGAGGCCGGGGCGCATGCCCGCCCGCTGCATTCTCTGACCATGATTTCAACTACGCCCTGTTGCCGATCGGCACAGACATCTGGGTCAGCCTGGTACAAGACCGGCTGCCTCCGCGAAAGGACCATGTATCATGACCGCCCCGGATCGAGGCTTTAGGGAAGAGGAATTCGCCAGCCGCACGGCGCGGGCGCAGGAGAGAATGGCCGAGGCCGGATTGGTCGGACTGCTGCTGACCACCGAGCCGGAGGTCCGCTATTTCAGTGGATTTCATACGCTGTTCTGGCAAAGCCCAACCCGCCCGTGGTTCCTGTTCGTTCCGGCAACGGGCAAGCCCATCGCGATCGTTCCCGGGATCGGCGCAGATCTGATGCGGCGCACCTGGATCGATGACATCCGGACCTGGGACGCGCCCGTACCAGAAGATGATGGAGTCAGCCTTCTGACGGACCTTTTGACGCCCTATGCGCAACGCGGCGAGACCATCGGCTTGATGAAGGGGCATGAGACCCATCTGAGGATGCCGCTCGCAGATTACGAGCGGCTTCTGGCCGGGCTCGGGGCGTTACAGATAGCCGATGCCACCGGTCTCGTACGAAGTCTTCGAATGGTGAAATCCGAGGCCGAAATCGAAAAGATCGCGCATATCTGCGCGATCGGCTCGCGCACCTTTGCCCGGGTTCCTCATTTCGCAAATGCAGGCCAGCCCCTCGAAAATCTGTTCCGGGCCTTCCGCCGTGAGGGGCTTGCCCAGGGTGCGGACGACGTTCCGTATCTTGTCGGCGGGGCCGATACCGGCGGCTATAGAGACGTTATTTCTCCGCCGTCCCGCCGTCCGCTGGCCACAGGCGATATTCTGATGCTCGACAGCGGCGCCAACTGGGACGGCTATTTTTGCGATTTCGACCGCAACTATGCCATCGGGTCGGCGGACGATGCCTCTCGCTGGGCTTATGACATTCTCTGGCGTGCCACCGAAGCGGGCATCGCTGCCGCGCGCCCGGGCGCCACCTGCCGTGACCTTTTCCTTGCGATGCAGGGAGTGATTGCCGAAAAGGACGATCAGGGGGGCGATGTCGGGCGGTTTGGACATGGGCTTGGGATGCAATTGACCGAATGGCCCTCGCATGCGGCCTGGGATACGACGGAAATTACCGAGAATATGGTGCTGACGCTTGAGCCGTCGCTTGGATATGGCGATGGACGGATCATGGTCCACGAGGAAGATATTGTGGTGCGGGCGGGCGGTGCCAGACTTTTGACCGAACGCGCTGCGCCCGAACTGCCGATCATCTGAGGTATATCAATGAAACTCGACTTCCAGACCGATGACGGTATCGGCACACGGGCCAAGCTTGGCGTGATCGTGCTCGAAACCGACGAAACGCTCGAGCCCGAATTCGCGCGCATCATGAAGCTGGCGGGGGTTGTTCTGCATCACAGCCGGATCGCGATGGTTCCCGAAATCCGCCCCGATACGCTGGCCCGGATGGAGCAGGACCTGCCAACCTCGGCGCGGCTGTTGCCGCCGTCGCCATCGCGGAGCTTTGACGCCATCGGGTTTGGCTGCACATCGGCCTCGACCGTGATCGGCTCGGACAGGGTGGCAGGGGCTATCCAGAGCGTGTGCCCCGGTGCGCGGGTGACCGACCCGCTTGCGGCGATCATCGCGGCAGGCAGGCACCTTGGGGCGACGCGGCTTGGCTTTGTCACGCCCTATGTGCCTGAGGTATCGGCTGGGATGCGCGCAAAACTTGAGCAGGCGGGGTACGAGATTGCGGGGTTCGGTTCGTTTGAGGAAGGCAACGACCGTGTCGTCGCCCGGATTACCCCATCCTCGATCCTTCAGGCCGTGGAGGCCGTCGCCGCACAGGCACCTTGCGATGCGGTTTTCGTTTCATGCACGAACCTGCGGTGTCTCGATATCATCCCCGAGGCCGAGGCGAGGCTGGGGGTTCCAGTCATATCCAGCAACCAGGCGCTTTCCTGGCACATGCTTCGCATGGCGGGGGTCAACGACACTTGCGCCCAGTTCGGGCGGCTCTTCGGGCAGGATTAGCAATATCAGGCCCAGGTCGCGACACCAGGCTTGTGAATGATCGGGGCCTGACTGAAAGTTGCGAACGCCCAAGATGAGCTCGTTGATTTTGAAATTTCCAATAGAGCACTCGCCCTACGAGCGTCAGAGCCAGAGAATCTTGAAACACTGTCCGCCAGGCAAAAAAGAGGTGGTTGCTGATCGCCTGGACGGTAAATTGACCGGCATCGAACTGAAATGGGCTTTGACACGGGCAGGTCTCGATAGACATGAAGTCCGGGCATCCAGATCTAAATCGAACTGCGCCCTGAACAAATACATAGACGCGTTTGCCGCGCGTGCAGTCGTCGCAGCCCTTGCAATCCGGATGCCTCCTCAGTCCGACGGCAAAGGACCAAAGCTCAACATCCTGCCCCTGAATGAAACCGGCATCGCCGGGAAATTTGCGTTTGAATCAAGATGTCTGCTTGCCATGGGGCGAACAGAGCGGGGACGGACCGCGCGGGACCGCCTTTTGTGCACAAAATCCATGACCCCAGCCATCACGGCGACCGTGCGTTTCAAGCGGCTGCCGCCAATGGTGTCAAAAGCCACCACCGGCGATTTGGGAACATGCCGCCAATCGGTGGACAGACCCAGGCGCGCGTTTGAATACCGCAAGCCACGCTCACGCAATGCCGCGCGCCGATGGCATTCATTAGCCGGTTTGCCGACGTTAAGGAACGGCCGAGACCCGCAATCCCCATCCGGCATACCCTGTAAAGGTACTGCGGTCGCTGCAAATCCGTCTGACAAGATCCTTTGATGTCAGGATGGATCAAGCGCCGATTATGGACTAGCATTTGCGTAGTGCCGTCAAGCAAGGCAGCATTGGGTCAAGAAGCGCAGGTTACATAAATGGTCGTCAACTGCCGTGTTTCAAAACGGAATCTATCAGTTGGCGCGTTCAGGGGAGCGATAGTATGTCACTGGAATTGCAAGAAGTGGTGAGCGGTCTCGGCTTTCCCGAGGGGCCCGTGGCGATGGCCGATGGTTCGTTGCTTTATGTCGACATCAAGAATGAAACGCTGTCGCGTGTCGAGGTGGACGGTGGCGTCAAAGTTGTGGCCGACCTTCCGGGCGGACCCAATGGCGTGGCGATCGGACCCGACGGTGCCGCATATGTATGCAACAACGGCGGCGTCTATAATTTCGTTCCTTTCGGCCCTGACCCCTATGGGAACAAGCAGATTACGATACCCGATAATAATCCAAAGCACTGCGGGGGGTCGATCCAGCGGGTCGATCTGAAGACCGGCGAAGTCAGAACTTTGTACTCGACTTTCGGTGAAAAAAGACTGCTCGCGCCGGACGATATCGTCTTTGATAAATCTGGCGGGTTCTGGTTTACCGATTCAGGCGTCCAGGGTCTGGAAAGCACCAAGACCGGTGCGTTGTATTACGCGACGACCGATGGAAAAACGCTGGAGCATGTCGTTGCAATTCCGATGCCCAACGGTATCGGGATTTCGCCGGACGATAAGACGCTGTACGTTTCGGACACGGTATTCGGACGCCTCTGGGCTTTGGAGATCACCGGCCCCGGAAAGGTAAAACCCGGACCGCTGCCTGTCATGCCTGGTGAGGTCGTGCAAACGCTTCCAGAGTTTCAATGGCTGGACAGCCTCAAGGTCGAGGCCTCGGGACGTATTTGTGTCGGTACGATATTTAATGGGGGCATCACCGTCTTCAGCCCTGATGGGGTGACAGAGCACGTCGCGGTTCCGGACCTCTTTACAACCAACCTCTGTTTTGGCGGCGCGGACATGCAGGACGTATGGATTACAGCCTCCAGCACCGGCAAGATTTACAAGACGCGTTGGCCTCGGCCTGGACTGAAGCTCGCATTCAACGCGTAAAGCCTGCTTTGCGATTTGTCGGATCGCTCAGGTCGGCCAAAGGACGGAAATTTCGAAATAGCCAGAGCATTTTGCATTTTTCGGGTGGGATTTCCTGAGCCGTGTCAGGAAGGGGATCCTATTTGAGCACTTTGATGCCAAGGGGGCGCTGTCCTGCGCCCATTGCCACGCGGATGCGGATCGCAATTGGGGAACGTGAAACCATCGGTGTCGGTTTGCGTATGCTAGCGATTTCGATCCGGGTAATGTAATATCTGTCTCACCATGGATGAAGCAACAACCCTTGCCACAAGCCGGCCGACGCGTCTGGGCGAGCGACGGCAAGTTTCCGTGCTGTCGACTGATATGGTTGGGTACACCGCAATCATAGAGCGACTCGGTGAGGAAGGAGCGCTCGCGTTCACCCGAATGATATATGAAAGGCTGAGCGATGCCGTTCACCGGCATGGCGGCGTGGTGCGCGGTTTTGCGGGTGACAGCATCATGGCGGTATTTGGAATTCCGGAAGTCCAAGAAGATGCGGCGATTCGCGCCTGTCGCGCAGCGTTGTCGATCCAGGCTGCATTTGGGCCATCCGCAGGCGATATCGAGACCAAGTTTGGCGTACGTCCCTGTGTGCGTGTCGGTGTCAGTTCGGGGGTTGCGGTGATGGCACCCGTAGAGGGCGAGGGGGGCCAGCTGACGGCTGTCGGCAATACCGTGAACCTGGCCGCGCGTATACAAAAGCAGGCGCAGCCCGGGGGCTGTCTGGTGTGCGACGCGACGCGCCGCCTGGTTGAATGGCTCGTCGAATTGAACTTTGGCGGCGAACACGAGATCAGGGGCATGGCCAAACGGCAGAAGGTCTGGCAGCTTCTGTCTGTCCGCGAAGGGGCCAAACGGTTCGATGCCTCTGTGGCCCAAGGGCTGAGCGAATATGTGGGGCGCAGCGCTGAGTTGGCGGAATTGTCCGATGCGCTTGATCGGGCGCGAACCCAGCTCTGTGCGATGGACATCGTTGCCGAGCCGGGTTTGGGCAAGACCCGGCTCGTGTTCGAGTTTCTGAGGCAGGGCAAATCTCAGGACGCCGTGGTGCTGACGGGGCATTGCTCTGCCAACGGCCAGAGGGTTCCGTTTTTTCCGTTTCTCGAGGTCGTGCGCAGTTCTTTCCTGATCCGCGACGAGGATGAACCCAGGGAAATTGCGCGCAAGCTGGAAAGTGGGCTTCGGCGGTCGAATCTGAAAACGACGGAAAACGTGGGTCTTTTGCTCAATTTTCTGGGCATACAACCGCCAGCAGGTGCGTTTGACGGTCTTGACGGTGTTCTGATCGGGCTGCGCACGCGAGATCTGTTGCGCGCGCTGCTCAGAGCGAGATGTGCAACGTCCTTGATCGTTGTCCTGATCGAGGACATTCACTGGATTGACCATGCCTCCGAAGAGATGTTGAGCAAGCTGATCGAAAGCGGCGGGCAGCCCAATTTGCTTATCATCCATACCCGGCGACCGGAATACGTGCCGGACTGGCGGGACAAGTCTGGCGTTATTCCATTGGCGCTCGGGCCGCTTGCGGCACCGGACATCGGGTATCTGATACAGACCCGTCTGGGCATCGATCACCTGCCTGAAGCGTTGATTCTACAAGTCACCGAGCGTGCAGCGGGCAATCCGCTCTTTGGTGAGGAAATCCTGAGTTTCCTGCTCGAGCAGGGTGCCTTGCGTATCGACGCGGGCAAGGTTGAATTTGACGCCGAGCTGGGCAAAAGCGCGCTGCCCCCAAACATGCAGAGCTTGCTCGCCGCCAGAATTGATCGGCTTGAACCGGAAGACCGCGCAGTGTTGCAGGCGGCTGCAGCAATTGGCCGACGTTTCGATCCGGGCCTTCTTTCATCTGTTTCCGGCAAGGCAGACGAAACCGGCGCTGCGTTGCGTCGGCTTCAAGTGCAGGACATCGTCTATCGCGAGGCAAAATCTTCGGATTATATTTTCAAACATGTGTTGTTGCGGGACACGGTCTATCAAAGCCTGCTTTCGGATCGCCGGACCGAGCTTCACCTGGCGATTGCCAAGGCTTTGGAGAAACGCAACGACCAGCGTCTTGCCGAGGCAGCAGAGACCTTGGCGTATCACTATGGCCTTACGGATCGCACCGATCTCGCATTTACCTATAGCGCGTTGGCGGGCGTCAAAAGTCTGGGTGTGTTTTCGCTTGGAGAAGCCAACAGATATTTCGCTTCTGCGTTCGCGCTCTATCAACATGATCCGGCCTGCACGACCCAAGATGAATTCGCGGCGTTTCTTGCCAGCTACGCGCTTTGCCTGAACATTTCGCTGCGAGTCAAGACGATGCTCGATCTGGCGATCAAGGTCGGGCCGATCCTTGAGGGGGTTGGGGACAGTCACCATCGCGTGCTCTTCCTGCATCACCATTCGGCATGTCTTGTCTGGAACGGAAGGTATCGCGACGCGCTTGAGGTCCAGAGTGAATTGTCGGCGATGGCGGAACGTTTGGGCGACCCGAGGTCGATGGCTTATGCGCTCGTTACCGAATTGTCGGTGTCATGTTATTGCGGGCGACTCTCAAGCGAAGCTTTCACAGCCAAGCGACAAAAAGCCGAAACGGTGCTGGCTGGCCTCGATGACGCGTATCTTCACAATTTCTTTTTGGCTCATGTGGGATGGAACGCTGTCAGCCGCGGCCAGGTCGCAGAGGCAAACCAGGCTGCGGATAACATGATTGTTGTCGGTGTCTCGATGAACGACCCACGTTCCCTTGGCTATGGGACTGCGATGAAAGCCTTGATCGCGATGGTCAGCGATGACCATGAGACGGCGCTGGAGATGGCGGAACAGGCGCTCAGCCTGTCGCGGGTCCAGTTCGAGATTACCATCGCCAGCGCTGCAAGGTGCGCGACACTCGTGCCTCTCGACAAACCGGGGGCGCTGGACGAGGTGAAGCAATATGTAGATTCTTGCGAAGAACGCGGCTGGGCGTTGTTCTGTTCGACGCCGGATACGATGGTGGGCGTCGGACTGGCTGTGAGCGGAAAGATTGACGATGGGCTGCGGCACATTGAAATGGCCATCGCTCGCCGCGAGCAGGAGGGGTATCAAACGGCAGCCGACTGGTATCGCCTGTTTCTGTGTGAGGTCTATCTCGAAATCCTGTCAGGCAAGGGGGGGGCGTCTCTGGGCGTGCTACTGCGCAATATCCGATCGTTGAGCGGGGTGTTTATGTTTGGCGCAAAGAGGATTTTTTCGTTGGTGGAGCAGGTGCGCTCGAATCCGCAATTCGATCGGGACGGGCATCACATCGGGCGCACAGAGATGATTCTGGGACTGCTGTACAAGATCAAGAAAAAGAATGTCCTCGCAAGACGCCATTTGACCGAGGCGCTGCGCATCGTCAAACCGTCTGGCCCATCTCCCATGCTGACGCGGATCGAGGAGGCATTGGCGGAACTGGACCGTGCCCGGCGATGAGGCGTGCCCGACAGTCGAGCCGGACGCAACGCTCAGCCGTTCAATTCCGACAGATACCGGATCGCCGGAAGGCTTGGCAGAAACAGATAGGCCCCGCCTCTGGTCGTCACAAAGCGTGGAAAACCGCGCAGGCGAATTGTACCGCCATTCCTGAGCGTCAGATCGAACCAGCTGGACTCGGGTGAATTGGCGCCGAACAGCGGATCGTTCGAGCCGGTGATATTGGGATCCTGCAAGCCGAGATTGAGCCAGTCGCACATCACCGCTTCGAACTGGGCACCAAGGTTGGCACCGATGAAATTGCCAAGCAGGCCCCATTCCTGATCGTCGTTTTCAGGTTTTCTCGGATCGACGTCGCGAGGACCGTACGACATGCCGCGCCGCACCAGCCTTCGCGTATAGTTGGCGATGCGCTGGACAATAGGGCCGCCGCGTGGGTTGACACGCCGCATGTGCGAACCTGCCGGACATCGCGAGGTGCGATCATAGTCGAAATTGGTGCGGAACTTTGGTGCACGAGGGTCGGGCACCACCGCCGCGTCGGGCGAAGCCTCATAGGACACGCCATTGCGCCAGCGCCCACACATCTGTGCCGCCACGATTTCGCGCAACGCGCCGTGTCGGTCCAGACCTGCGCCAATCCGGTCCTCTTCTCCCGGTGCCAGCAACTGGTCGACGTCGGGATGGCGCAATAACGCGTCAGCCGCTGTATCGAGATAGCGTTCGAAACCGGCAACGTCCTGCGCCAGGATGCGAAATGCGTTGAAGGTTCCGTTGTGCCCGAGTTCCGCAGGAGAAGGCACGCGAAACAACACATCTTCGAACCGGGTCGGATACCCCAACAGGATGGTTCCGAGCGGGTCAATAGGCTCGTCGACTTTGGCCTGATCCGGGTCGTCTATCCTGTTGAACCGAGGCTGCGAGATATTGTCGACGTAGCCAAAGTACACCTTGTCATCTTCGAGATTGTAGCCGTTCCTGACGCCAAGCACATTAAAGGCCCGGGCCACCTGATCCTGAACCTGATCCAGCTGGGGAGTGTCATTGGCGTAGACCGAGGCAACGACATGCACACGTTCGGGGTGATTGAACGGCGGTGCCCAGTTCGCTGGCGCGCTGGTTCCAAAGTCACCAAGCTTGATCGCGCGATGGGTCATCCCCTGGACGAACTCGGTCGGAAAAGTTGCCAGGCAGTCCGAAGGTGTCCCCAAAGCCCGAAGTCCTTCGTAGGTCAGGCCGATATTGAAGCAAAACCCCGGCTTTCGGGTCCAGCTTTTCTCTCGGGTGATGGCAGGAACCGCGTCATTGTTACCAGCGACCGCCGCGGCAAGAAACCGCCGCGCCGCAGCAGGATTGTCAACTTCGAGGATCAGATAGCGGACCAGATCGCGGCGATATCCGCGCAGGATGTTGCCCTGAAGATCGTTGGAATCGAACTCTGTATTCACCAGCCCACTCCGAATTTGCCGCGCACCTGCGCGGCGGAAAAACCGGGGTAGGCGCGATAACCGCCGCCCAGTGAAATATTCGGGTTGGCGTTCAATTGCAGGATCAGCTCGCGCGGCAGTGACCGCAGTTCGTGAGGTGGGCTGTCGGGCGAGCGCCCGCTTGCCGTATCCTGCAGCCCGAACAGATCGGTGGGGAAATCCGGCGCCTGGAACAGATCGTGCGCATGCACCCAGTCGATGAATCTCTCGACATTATGCGTTGTGGGAATGAGGTCGTCGCCGCCCTCGACCAGCGAGACGACCTCGTCAAAAACACTCCCGATCGTGGCAATGAAATCCCGAATGTAATTGCTGAAATCGCCATCGTAGACCGAGATCATGCAAATGTAGTCATCCAGCAGCAGAAAACGCGCGGTATGCACCGTGCCGACATTGTCGAGACCTGCAAATATCTCGTCTACGTTCTGTGCAATCGCCAGGGCGGCCTTTGCACGTCCAATCGGAGAACTGTCCTTGAGGGGCATGATCAGATTCATCATGCGCTGAACGTTTTCGCTGGGCTGTGCCGAAGCGCGTGGGCCGCCGGGCAGCTTTGGCTTGGGATCGCGCCAGACCCAATAGGGCACCACGACATAGGTCGAGAGGAACTTGAACCACCCCCGCTCGGGCAGGCTGTCGACGAACCGATCAAACCATCCGCCGTCATTCGTCATTCGCTTGGCTCCGTGAAAATGGGCAAGGTACCGCACCGCGCCTCTTGCTGGAAATCTCATAGACGTCCTTGCGCGCGCGCAACACCAGATCGCCGGAGGGTTCGATACCGTCGGTCAGCAGGCCGGGGTTGAAGCTCAGGCGTTCGCAATCGGCCTCCTGGTCCTTGACGACCGTATCCAGCGTCAGGGTTCCCATCATGACCCGCACGCGATGAGGTGGCCATGGGCGGGTGGGATCGTCGAAGGCGTCGCCTATCTCTCCTATCGACATCATGAGCGAGAAACGCGCGGGGGCGAGAGCCAGACGTTCGCGTAACTTGTCCTGCAAATAAACGTCTTCCGGCGGTGCATTGGGATTGGTATCCAGAACGCCGGCAATGGGTTGCCAGGTAAAGCGAACCCAGCGGCGGGTGCCATCCGGCGCGGTTATGACGAACGTATGCACCGCATGGTAAGATGCGCGATCATAGCTTGCTGGTGCGCCGATCGCTGCGGCCTGAAACACGGCAAGCTGGGCATAGCCGTTGCGATCCGCAAAGCGCATTGCGCCTTCGTCCGGCCTGACGGTTTCGCCGGGATAGGGGTCGCGCATCGGCGGCGTGAGTTTCAGCATATCGAGGATTTTTCGCCATGGCGACTCACGCGAGAACTTTGCCGGTTTTGCGGCAAGGGCGAAATCGAGAAACGTCTCGGGCGTCGGGGTAAAGAACTCGGGCAGGGTCATCGCGATCAGATCGGTGGCCGTGCCATCGTCAAGATGGAAACGCGTCGCCATACCGCGTACGTCCGACCAGCCATCGTGTTGAACCGCGCTTCCCGAACCGTTCGAGAACCGAACCGTAACGGGCGTTTCGGTCCCCTGAAAATGCTTGGAGATGCAATAATCCCGCGCCACATGCGATGCCAGAAAGCTGCCCGTGGCACCAATGCCTATGGTGTGGACCGGTCGTTTTTTGGGGCTGCCGTCAGGACGAACCAGCGAATCTACCAGCCTCTCGGCAATGCCGGGATCCTCCATCTTAAATTTCTCCGAGTCAAAATACTTTCAAAGGTTAGCATGGTTTTGGGGCACGCCAAAAATAATAATCTTTCTCAAATCCGTATGTCGTTGTTCAGGTGCGACGACGTGGGCGGCAATCGGGGCCTGCCCACGTCCCGGCCCGGTCAGCCAAGCACCTGTTTAATTGCATCGACGGTCGCGGACACCACGGTTTCAGCTTCCTGCCGGGTCATGCAGAACGGCGGGGCGTAGCCGATGATATCTCCTTGTGGCATGGCCCGGGCAATCACGCCGCGGTCCGCCATTGCCGCAGAAATTGCGGGTCCGATCTTGCGCGATGGATCAAAGAAAACCCGATTGTCGCGATCTTCGACCAATTCCACAGCACAGAGCATTCCTTCGCCGCGGATCTCACCGACGTTGGCGTGGTTGCCAAGTGCGGCACGCATCTGCGCGTTCAACTCGGCCCCGACCTGGGCGGCGTTGCCGATCAGATCCAGATCGTCAATCAGTTTCAGGTTCGCCACACCGGCGGCGGCGCCGATGGGATGCGCCGAATAGGTCCAGCCATGCCCGATCGGACCGTTTTCGTCGGTGCCTTGTTCCAGAACCTTCCACATCCGCTCGCCCACGATTGAACCCGACAGCGGCGCATAGGCCGAGGTCAGCCCTTTGGCGATGGTGATCAGATCGGGTTTCATCCCATAGTGATCCGATCCGAACATGCTGCCCAGCCGACCAAACCCGGTCACCACCTCATCCGCTACCAGCAGGATGTCGTGCCTGTCCAGAACGGCCTGGATAGCCTGCCAATATCCTGCGGGGGGCGGGACGATTCCCCCGGTGCCCAGAACCGGTTCGCCAATAAAGGCGGCGATGGTGTCCGCCCCTTCGCGTTCGATCAACGCTTCGAGTTCCGCCGCCAGATGGGCGGTAAATGCCTGCTCGCCCATATCGGCATCGCGGCGGCGATAATAATAGGGCGCCTCGGTGTGGACCACCTGGGTCAGCGGCAAATCGAACTTGCGGTGAAACAGTTCAAGCCCCGTCAGCGAACCGGTCATCAAACCCGACCCGTGATAGCCGCGCCATCGGCTGATGATTTTCTTTTTCTCGGGACGGCCAAGGATGTTGTTATAGTACCAGATCAGCTTGATGTTGGTTTCGTTGGCATCCGATCCGGACAGGCCGAAATACACCTTGCTCATGCCTTTGGGCGCGCGGTCCAGGATCATCTTGGCCAGGCGGATGGAGGCTTCGGTACCGTGCCCGACATAGGCATGGTAATAAGCCAGTTCGCGCGCCTGTTCGGCAATGGCCTCGGCAATTTCGGTGCGCCCGTAGCCGACGTTTACACAATAAAGCCCGGCGAAGGCATCCAGAAACCGGTTGCCGTCGCGATCAACGATGTGGCTGCCTTGGCCGCCGCTGATAACGCGCGTCGGGCTTTCGCCGCGCGCGTGCTGTGCAAGATGGGTCGAGGGATGAAAAAATGTCTCGCGGTCCCATTGGTCCAGCATATCATTTTTCAGCATAGGTTTTCCTTTTGGTGGCGATGTCGCTACGGGAACGCGGGCAATCCACGCATAGCGTACCAGCCGCACGACTTTTGCCGGTCCTTGCCCCCGGTCGGCAAAGAACTGTCGGATTCCGTGGCCTTGTTCCAAAGATTTTTCGGCGGTTCAGCCTTCGCTGGCGGCCATCAGCGCTGCGAGGGGCGGCGGTGCGTCCTTGATCGCTTTGGTCACGATATAGGTGAAATAGCGGGTCAGCCCGGAGTTCTGCTCGAGCAGGGCATCCATCAGGTGCTGGTAACTGTCGATGTCGCGCGTGGTCACGAGCAACAGATAGTCGAATCCGCCGCCCAAAGCCCAGCATCCGGTAATCTCGTCATGCTGCGCGATCACCGCTTCGAACCGTTGAAAACTCTCCGCGCGATGTGCGCCCAGTTCGACCATCACGAAGACCGTGATATGCGGCACCAGTCGCCGCAACGCGATGCGGGCGGAATAGGTCTCTATCGCACCTGCCTTTTCCAGCCGTTGCAATCGTTCCCAGCACGCTGCGGCGCTGAGATTGACGCGCTTGGCCAATGCGGACTTGGAAATCCGGCCTTGCCGGCTGAGGACTTGCAGGATGGATATATCGCGGCTGTCGAGTTTCAAAAGGCTCATCGCGCAGTGATGCGGTGTAATTGTAATCCCGTCAATTGCGATGATGGCAGCATTGGTTAAGCCGGGCCGGATCGGTCGGTGATCGGCAATCCTCTCACTGAAGGGGGTACTCGAATTCAGGATACCATTTGCCGATTTACAAGGAACTGCTGCATACAGGATTCGACAGGTACGACATCGGCCAACTGGCCGCAGTGTTTGGCCGCAGCATCATAAAGACAGGTTAACGGAGGCGCAGCCGCCATGACGACTTTCCGCTCCAACTTTACGACCGGCGAATATCTGCGCCGGATCGACAAGACCCGCGCCGAACTGTTCCGTTTGGGGCTGGACGCGATTGTGGTCAGCGACCCGTCGAACATGTCGTGGCTTTCCGGTTACGATGGCTGGTCGTTCTATGTGTTTCAGGCGGTGATCCTGACGGGCGAGGGCGAACCGGTCTGGTGGGGGCGGCAAATGGATGCGCTTGGTGCGCGCCGTACCGTGTTCATGCAGGATGACTGCATCAGGGGGTATGACGATGCCTATGTGCAAAACCCGGACAAGCATCCAATGGAAAACCTGTCGCATTTATTGGCGGAATTGGGCCTGTCAGATCTACGGATCGGGGTCGAGATGGACAACTATTATTACTCTGCCAAAGCGCACCGCACTCTTGAAAAGTGTCTGCCACAAGCCGACTTTCTGGATGCAACCGGCTTGGTGAACTGGCAGCGCGCGGTCAAATCCGAACGCGAAATCGAGTACATGCAGCGTGCCGCCCGGATCGTCGAAACGATGCATGCACACATTCTGGATGTCGCCGAACCCGGTATGCGCAAGAACGATCTCGTGGCCGAAATATATGCCGCGGGTATTCGGGGTGCCGACGGGTTTTGGGGGGACTATCCCGCGATTGTGCCGATGGCCCCTTCGGGGCTGGATGCCACCGCACCGCATCTGACCTGGGATGACCGCCCGATGGAAACGGGAGAAGCCACCTTCTTTGAGATTGCCGGTGCGCATTGTCGCTATCAGTGCCCGCAATCGCGCACACTGTTTTTTGGTGAGGTGCCACAGAAGTACCGCGATGCGGAACAGGCCGTGCTGGATGCGATTGCTTCGGGGCTGGAGCAGGCCAAGCCGGGCAATCAGGCGCAGGATATCGCAAATGCGTTCAATGCAACTTTGAACAAGGCCGGTTATGAAAAGGACAGCCGCTGCGGATATGCCATCGGGATCAGCTATCCGCCCGATTGGGGCGAGCGCACGATCTCGTTTCGGCGTGGCGATGAAACGGTGCTGGAACCGGACATGACCTTTCATTTTATGCCAGCCCTCTGGCTGGACGATGGCGGGCTGGAGATTACTGAACCGATCCGCATCACTGAAACCGGATATGCATGTTTCTGCACCACCCCTCGCGAACTTTTTGTGAAAGCGTAGGGGATGTTCCCTTTGTCGGGGATGCAATGGGTGCTGTCTGGATTTCTGAACGCGTGTCACGCGGGGGCATCGGGATTGGTCGCTTGCGGCGTCGCGTTTGGTGGAATGGTGGCTGACGGTGTCGGTTCCGCCGCCGCTCGGATGCATTCGGAATTGACAATTTCGACGCCACAAGCTCTGGCTTGTGCCCGCATTCAGAGGTTGTGTCCACTCGGCCTTTCGATGGGCTGAAATGATTTATTGTGTTATTTTAAATCCTTAAATATAATTCGCTTGTCCGGAAATGTGCCGCGAACCCCCTGATGCGAGCGGTTCAATCCCGGCATCTGGTGGATCGGATCTAGGATGAGATGATCTGGCTCTCAAGGCGCCGATCTAGCGCTGACCGTGTCATGTGCGGACACGATGGCAGAAGGGCGTAGGGGCAATCATCCGGTGGCAGCAGCCTATGCTGTCGAACCGCAACGATCATTGCCCCCTTGGCTTCTCTGAGACCGGTTGAGCGCGGTTCTTTCATGCCGGTCTGGCGGTCCGGTTCTACGCAAATTTCCGCTGTGAGGCGGTTCGCGCGCCTGCACCGGATACGGGATACATTTCCCGGGCCGTGGTGCGTTGGTCTGCTGGGGTGCCAAAGAGCTGCGCGGACTGGCGGTCATTTTTATGCGATGTGCTGGCAATGCGGGCGGGTCCGGTGTTACTTCGGTAGGGACTGTTGGATAGGAGTTGGACAATGGATCTGGGAATAGCCGGAAAACGTGCGCTGGTCTGCGCCAGCAGCAAGGGGCTGGGTCTGGGCTGTGCCGAGGCTTTGGCCGAGGCTGGCGTCGAGCTGGTGATGAATGCACGCGGCGCCGCGGCACTTGAAGCGTCGGCACAGGCGATCCGCGACGCCCACGGCGTGCAGGTGACAACCGTTGCTGCGGATGTCGCAACGCGCGAAGGTCAGACCCAGGTTATCGAGGCGGCGGGTGCGGTCGACATTCTGGTCAACAACGCAGGCGGGCCACCTCCGGGCATGTGGTCGGATTGGGACCGCGAGGATTTCATCAAGGCGCTGGATGCCAACATGCTGGCCCCGATCGCACTGATCAAAGCGCTGGTACCGGGTATGATGGATCGGGGCTGGGGCCGCGTGGTGAACATCACCAGCCAGTCGGTGCGCGCGCCAATCGGGGTTCTGGGACTGTCCAATTCGGCCCGTACCGGGCTGACCGGCTATGTCGCGGGTACCTCGCGGCAGGTGGCTGGCAAGGGCGTGACCATCAACAATCTGCTGCCGGGCATCCATGACACCGACCGCGCAACGTCATTGGACGGGGGCGTCAGCCGGGCGCAGAATATCAGCATCGAGGATGCCCGCATCCAGCGCGAGGCGACCATTCCGGCGGGGCGCTATGGGACGCGCGCGGAATTCGGCGCGGCCTGTGCGTTCCTGTGCAGCCAGCAAGCTGGGTTCATCGTGGGGCAGAACCTGTTGCTCGATGGCGGTGCCACCAACCTGACCATGTGACATGGCAACGGGGTTCTCTCTGAAAGACCAGTTGTTCAATTCCGAAAAGGTCGGCTATCTTGCGGACCTTTTTGCCGCAGCAGACGGCGGGTTTGCGGCGAACCGGTTCCAGACGCAGGTGATGGAACGGTTGCCCGAGCTTGAACTGAAACAGAGGATCTCGTGGATCGCCGAATGCCTTGGCGCGCAGATTCCCGGCCCCCTGCACGACCTTGCACCTGTCCTGCTCGCGGCATTGCCACCGCCGCTGGACCCCAGCCGCACCGATGACGATTTCGGTGATTTCATTTTTGCGCCGCTGGGAGAACTGGTTGCAACGCGCGGACTGGAAACACCCGATCTGGCGCTGAATCTGCTCGCCGAGATCACCCAGCGGTTTTCGATGGAATGGGCGATCCGCCCTTTCCTGAACCGCTGGCCGGATCTGGTGCTGGAACGGATGGCAGATTGGGTTGATCATGACAGCTATCACGTGCGCCGCCTGGTCAGCGAAGGCACCCGTCCCAGATTGCCCTGGGGGCAGGGGATCGCGCTGGAGATCACTGCGCCGCTGCCGCTGTTGGATCGGCTGCACGGGGACACCACCCGCTATGTCACGCGGTCGGTGGCCAACCATATGAACGATATCAGCAAGCGCGTGCCGGAACTGGCGATGGACCGGTTGGATGGCTGGGCAGAGCAGGGGCGGCAGGAGCGTGCGGAGCTGGACTGGATGACGCGCCACGCCTTGCGCGGGTTGATCAAGGCCGGAGATCCGCGCGCGATGGTCATGCTGGGCTATGACCCCGATGCCGGGATCGACGTGGATGAATTCAGACTGCCGCGAAAGATCGCCATTGGCGAGGTTCTGACCGTCTCAGCGCGCCTGCGTGCCACGCAGGATTGCGGGGCTCTGGTGGATTACATCCTGTGGCGGCGCAAGGCGAATGGTGGATTGACCGCCAAGGTGTTCAAGCTCAAGCAGGTGCAGTTGCGGGTGGGACAGACCGTCGAACTGACGAAATCGCATCGGCTCAGGGGGGATGCGACCACGTTCAGGCTGTACCCCGGGGCGCACAAGGTTGAATTGCAGGTCAATGGACGCGTTCGGGCCGAGGCGTGGTTCGATCTGGGTGCAGACCAGACGCGAAATACGCGCAACTAGGATCGGAGGTCGTCATGGCTGAACACCCTGTGACCGCCGGGCGGCTGGAGCGGATTGTCACCGAGATCGCCGAAGAAATGGCGGCGCAAACCAACCGGGGAAAGGTCGCTGATTACATTCCTCCGTTGGCGCGTGTGGATCCGGCGCATTTTGCGCTGGCCGTGGTTCTGCCGGACGGCACGACAATTTCCGCAGGCGACTGTACAATGCGATTTTCGATCCAGAGCGTGTCCAAGGTGTTTACCCTTGCGCTGGCGCTGGGGAAGATGGGCGAACAGATGTGGTCCCGCGTCGGGCGCGAGCCTTCGGGCGATCCGTTCAATTCCATCGTGCAACTGGAATACGAACGGGGTTTGCCGCGCAATCCCTTTATCAATGCCGGTGCGATTGCGGTCACCGACAGCATTCTGAGCAGCTATATGCCCAAGGAAGCATTGGGGGAGATCCTGCAATTCGTCCGCTTTGTCGCCGGAGACGAGGATATCGCCATAGACCCGGCCGTAGCGCGCTCAGAGCAGGAAACCGGGTTCCGCAATATCGCTCTGGCCAATTTCATGCGCGAGTTTGGCACAATAGATGGCCCGGTTGAGCAGACGCTCGGGGTCTATTTCCACCATTGCGCCATTGCCATGACCGCTCGGCAACTGGCGATGGCGGGGCGATTCCTGGCCTATGATGGCTGCCTGTACCCCGGTGGACCACGCGTAATAGCCGCCCGCATGGCGCGTCAGATCAATACGCTGATGCTGACCTGCGGGCATTATGACCGCTCTGGCGAGTTTGCCTTCAGCGTCGGGCTGCCGGGCAAAAGCGGGGTTGGGGGCGGTATTCTGGCCGTGGCTCCGGGGCAGGCGGCCATCGGATGCTGGTCGCCGGGCTTGAACCGGTCGGGAAATTCCGAACTGGGGTCCCGTGCGCTGGAACGTCTGGCCGAGCGCACGGGTTGGTCGGTGTTCGCGCCCAGATAGGGTTGGCTCCGAGCGACGCTTGCACCCAAGGTGCGGGATTGCTATTTGCGTTCAACCCCGATGATTTTGATCGGATAAAGACAAAGAGGCTCCAGCGGTGCAATCCGAAATCGAACAGCCTGGTATCACGCCAGCGGTTCCAAGGCTGGAGATCCGCAACCTGGTGCGGCGTTTCCAGGGCCGCGCGGTGGTCGATAACGTGTCACTGCGGATTATGCCGGGGCAGGTGACCTGCCTGCTTGGGCCCTCAGGTTGCGGCAAATCCACAACCCTGCGTATGATCGCTGGCGTTGAAATGCAGGACAGCGGTGAAATCTGGGTCGATGGCAAGCTGGTCTGCGACACCGTGTTTCGTGTCCCGCCCGAGCGCCGTGAGATCGGGCTGATGTTTCAGGACTTTGCCCTGTTTCCGCATCTCAGTGTGGCGGGCAATGTCGCCTTTGGCCTGAGAGGCAGCAAAGAGGAAAAACGCGCCCGGGTGGCCGAACTGTTGGACAAGGTCGATCTGCTGCAATTTATCGACGGTTATCCCCATCAACTTTCTGGCGGCGAACAACAACGCGTGGCCCTGGCCCGCGCTTTGGCCCCGCGACCGAGAATCATGCTGATGGACGAACCGTTTTCTGGGCTGGACAACCGGTTGCGCGACGGTATCCGGGACGAAACCCTGACCCTGCTTAAGGAAGAAGACACTGCCGTTCTGCTGGTCACCCACGAGCCGGACGAAGCGATGCGGATGGCAGATGAAATCGCGCTGATGCGCGACGGGCGCATCGTGCAGCAGGGCGCGCCCTACAACGTATATACCCGTCCGGTCGACCGGGCGTCAGTGGCGTTTTTTTCGGATGCCAACGTGCTGCGCGCAACGGTGAGCGGGGCGCTGGCACAGACCCTGTTCGGTCAGTTCCTGGCCCCCGGTGTCCCCGATGGCACCGACGTCGATATTGTATTTCGGCCTCAGCACGTGCGCATCGATTTTGACCGCGCCGGGAACGGTCCGCGCCCGACCCCGACCGACGGCGTTCCGGCGCGTGCGCTGGTCAAGCGGGCGCGGTTCATGGGCCACGAAAGCCTGGTTGAATTCTGCATGGATTTCGACGGCTCGGTCCTAAAAGCCACCGTGCCAAATGTGTTTCTGCCCGCAGAAGGGACAGTCATGTGGCTGACCGTGCCGAGATCGCGGTGTTTCGTCTTTCCGACCTAATCGAATTGAGGTTCAGATATCCGGCCCGGGCATGCCCAGGTAGTCCGCCAGCCGTTTGCCGGGCTCATCAACGAACAGTTCAGGCAACGGTGTTGCGGTCTCGATCAGGTCGGTACGGAATTCCCGGAAATCCTCGCGCAGTTCACACCAGGAAATCAGAATCCAGATATGGCCCCAGGATTCGAGACGCAGCGGGCGAACAGTCCGGATACTGAGAATTCCATTTGACGAGCGATAGCCAAGGCGGAATTTCTGCTTGCCTGCAATGGCGCTGCGCAGGCTGGCCATATGAGACAACCCCCGCGCGGAATCCGCCAGTGGCGTCAGCGCGGCTTTCCAGGCATCCGCCGCGTCCAGGGTTTCGGCCGAAAGGCTTGCCTCTATTTTGTCTGACAGCGACAGGGCGGCCGATTTCAAATCGGGGTCAGCGGCTTCGGATACGATGGCTATGCCAAGTGTCAATGCATCCACTTCGGCGCGGGTCAGGGTCAGTGGGGGCAGAGTGGTTCGATCCAGCGTGCGATACCCGGTGCCGCGTGTCCCCTGCACCGGAACACCCGAGGCAATCAGGCGCTCCATATCGCGATAGATTGTGCGCTGCGACACGCCCATCCTCTCCGCCAGATCGCTGGCCCGGTGCAGTTGGCCGTCGCGCAGGAGGGCAATGAGATCTAGCAGGCGGTCGGAGCGTGGCATGGGGTTTGCTGTCACGGTTTTGCATTTATGTCCACAAAAACTGACAAAAACATGTCAGTTGTTGCGAGAGACAAAGAGCATTGCACGCCATAATGACGGGAAATGCCCCCGCCGGTCCGGTTGCCGCTTTTCTCGGTGGCGGACCCTGCGTAGAACACAATCGACTTTTCATGCGCTTTCGCCACCCGGCGCGGCGCCTGTCTGAGGAGACGGACATGTTGAACAATATTGGCCTTCCGGGCCTGTTGCTGATCGCAATCGTGGTTTTGGTCCTGTTCGGACGCGGCAAGATCAGCTCGCTGATGGGCGAAGTGGGCAAGGGCATCACGTCGTTCAAGAAGGGCATCAACGATGGCCAGAAAGAACTGGAAGAGGACGCATCGGAATCGGCCAAGGACGTCACGCCTGAAACCGACAAGGACAAGGTGTAACCTGCAATGTTCGACCTGGGCTGGACCGAGCTGCTGGTCATCGGAATTGTCGCGCTGATCGTCGTCGGCCCCAAGGATTTGCCAGTGCTGTTCCGCAATGTCGGACGGTTTGTGGGCAAAGCCAAAGGCATGGCGCGAGAGTTTTCCAGCGCGATGCACGACGCGGCTGAAGAATCGGGCGTCCATGATGTGGCAAAGGGGCTCAAGGCCGCAACAAACCCCATGGCCAGCGCTATGGACGGGGTCAAGGATGCGGCGCGTGATCTGACCGACAGCATCAATCCGGCCAAGCTGGACCCGTCCAAATATGACCCCGACAGCGAGACCGGCAAGCTGGCGGCGGAGCGTGCCGAAAAGACCAAGAAGATCCAGGCCGCTACCGCGAGGGCCGCAGCAGATCGATTGAAGCGCGAGGCCGAAGAGGCGCAGGCCAAGGCGGCCGCGGCCGAGGCAGCATTGGCCCAGGAGCCGGAAAGCAAGACATGAGTCCGACCGAAGAGATCGACGATTCCAGCGCGCCGCTGATCGAACACCTGGCCGAATTGCGCAATCGGCTGATCCATTCTGTGGTGGCCTTTCTGATCGGCATGATCATCTGTTTTACCGTCGCCACGCCCATCTTCAATTTCCTCACGGCCCCGCTGTGCCAGGTGCTCGCAGAGCGGGGACAGGATTGCGATCTGATCTTTATCAGCCCACAAGAGGGGTTCTTTGTCGCCATCAAAGTGTCCCTGTTGGGGGGCTTCTTGCTGGCCTTTCCCTATATCGGTTTACAGATGTGGCGGTTCGTTGCGCCCGGTTTGTACAAATCGGAAAAAGGTGCGTTTCTGCCGTTTCTGGTGGCCTCGCCCTTCATGTTCGTGCTGGGGGCGTCGTTTGCATTTTACGTTGTCACGCCGCTGGCCTATGATTTCTTTCTCGGGTTCCAGCAATTCGGCACCGAGGGCGAAGCCGTGGTGGACGGGGCCGCTCCGCTAAGTGTGGTGTTTCAGGGCAGTGCTCAGGAATACCTGAACCTGACGATCAAATTCATCGTCGCCTTTGGCCTGTGTTTCCAACTGCCGGTGCTTCTGACCCTGATGGGCAAGGCTGGGCTGGTCAGTGCGCAGGGGCTGGGCAATGTGCGTAAGTATGCCGTTGTCGGCATCCTGGTGCTGGCTGCGCTGGTGACACCGCCGGATGTGATCACCCAGGTGATCCTGTTCGTGGTGGTCTACGGGCTATACGAAGTGTCCATACTTCTGGTGCGCCGTGTCGAGAAGAAGCGCGAAGAACAGCTGCGCGCGGACGGGTACTATGACGACGAGGAGTTCGAAGACCCGTTGATGTCCGAGTTTGAAGAGGAAGACGGCAAGTGATCGACGACCCGATGGACCGGATCGCGGCGGCGCTGGAACGTATGTCGCCGCCGCCGATGCCCGCCCCAGATTTTACTGCGGCCACCGCCTTTGTCTGGCATGTCGAGCCGGATCGGCTGGAGCCTGTAACCGATGTCAATCGGGTGGATCTGGATCTGTTGGTCGGTATCGATCGATCACGCGATACCCTATTGGATAACACCCGTCGGTTTGCGGCTGGGTTTGCCGCCAACAATGCCCTATTGTGGGGCGCGCGCGGCATGGGAAAGTCAAGTTTAGTCAAGGCAATACATGCCAAATCTCAAGCAGAGCATGAAGAGTTGAAGCTGGTCGAGTTGCAGCGTGAAGATCTGCCCAGCGTCGGACGGTTGCTGAACCATCTGCGCAGCGCACCGCACCGGTTCCTGTTGTTCTGCGATGATCTGTCATTTTCGCACGATGATCAGCATTACAAAAGCCTTAAAGCCGTGCTGGATGGTGGCATCGAAGGACGGCCGGAGAACGTCGTTTTCTATGCCACCAGCAATCGCCGCCACCTGATGCCCCGGGACATGATCGAGAATGAGCGCAGCAGCGCCATCAGCCCCTCCGAAGCGGTCGAGGAAAAAGTGTCGCTCAGTGACCGGTTCGGGCTGTGGTTGGGCTTCCACCCCTGCAGTCAGGATGAATACCTTGCGATGATCGATGGGTATTGTGCTGCCCACGGCATTAAAATCGATCCCCAAACCCTTCGGGCCGAAGCCATCGAATGGCAGGCGACTCGCGGATCGCGATCAGGGCGGGTGGCCTGGCAGTTCTTTACCGACCTCGCCGGGCGTCAGAAAATTGCGATTGACCTGTAATCATTGCGGTTGTGTCCCGCAAAGGCGGAGCACGAGGGTTGCCCGCCAAAACATCAGTCGTGTTTCATGTGCACGCGCGTGTTGAGCCCTTCGCCGATGAAATCGACAAAATACCCGCCTTTGGCCAGTGTCGCATCCACGCCATTGATATCAGCCACCCAGCCGTGATCGGCTGCGGCGAGGGCAAAGTTCTGCGCAACGTCCTGCGCCTGGATACCGTCGTTGCCTGACGATTCAAAACTCATTTCCGTGCAGTCCGCATTGACAGTGAAATAGGTCTTAAAATCGGCTTCTTCTCCACGGAATGAACCACCGGCCCATGGGCAGGCAGATGCGGTGACTGTACTCAAGACGGTGATGGCGGTCGCGAGCAAAACAAATTTCATAACAGGACCTCCGGTTGATTGATATCCGCGCAGTTTGACCGCCGCGCAAACCCAGTCAAGAGCCTGCGTTTGAGGGCCGGGCGTTCGCTGAACGGCGCAGCAGACGGCTCCGGGCAATGTCTGGGATTGTTATTCGAGGTATGGCATCGGATCGACGCTGTCGAATCCGTTGCGAACCTCGAAATGAACATAGGCGTTGTCGCCGCTGCGCAGCTGAGCGAGCTTTTGGCCACGCTCGATGGTGTCGCCTTTTTTGACCGAGATCTGATCGACATTGGCATAGACAGTCAACAGATTATCAGGATGGCGAACGACCACGATCGGTATCTGGTCTGCGTCTTGCGTGATCGCGGCGACTGAACCGTTGCCAGCGGCGGTGATCGCCGTTCCCGGGGCCGCGGAAATGTCTATGCCATCGTTGCGACCCTTGGCATAGGTGCGGATGATCTTGCCCTGCACCGGCATGGCCAGGGCCGCAGTGCTGGCGATGGACGGTTTGCCAACCGGTGTTTTGGGTGGGTCCGGGGGGGTGGGGTCGATCTTTTCGTCGGGCAGGGGCTTGGCCGCGCTTGGCGGCGTTGGTGTTGGCGAGCCTGCTCCGGGTTCCGTGACTGCGGCGGCGGCAGTTTGCGTGCCACGTTTGGGGGCGGGCGATCCGGTTACGGGGATCAGCAGATATTGACCTTCCCGGATTGCGAAATCTGATCCTAACCCATTCCATTCCGCCAGTGATTTGACCGACACCTGGTAGAGCCGCGAGATGGTATAGGCGGTCTCTCCACGCGCCACCTTGTGCCGCACCGGCTCGGGGGTGGTTTGTGTAACGCGAACAGGAGCCGCCTGTGCCGCCGGTTTCAGGGTGCTGGTCTGAACCGGGGTAGTCTCGGGCGCAGTATCGATGGCGTTGCCTGCCAGGGCGGCGATATCCACGCCGCCGCTGCCGGGTTCGGCCACCCGGCCGGGCAGGGCCAGAACCTCGTTTGCGCGCAAGGGAACCGTCGGGCTGAGTCC
The DNA here is from genome assembly GCF_000473225.1 of Sedimentitalea nanhaiensis DSM 24252. Classification (GTDB taxonomy): domain Bacteria; phylum Pseudomonadota; class Alphaproteobacteria; order Rhodobacterales; family Rhodobacteraceae; genus Sedimentitalea; species Sedimentitalea nanhaiensis. The sequence continues at coordinate 891,869 of NZ_KI421509.1, read as the reverse complement.
GTTGAATTTGGCAAGTTGTGCCGCCGGTACTCCGATACGGTTGGCAACGTCGGTCACGGTATCGCCCCGCCGGGCCACCGCCACCTGATAGTTCGGGTATGAGATGATGCCACGATCATCCGGCTTGGGCCGATGCGTGGTGATGTTTCGGGCCGCGTCGCTGGTGTTGAAGGCACCAACCTGGCCGCGCAGATCGAAATCCAGCGGCTCGCTGCAGGCTGTCAGAAACACCATGGCCGCAACGGTGCCACCCAGCCGGGCCGAAGTCGATCTGAAGAGAAGTGTCATCGCTCTGTCCTCGTTGCGCTTCCCCCTGTTACATCGGGGGTTCATGCCAGTTGTTTCATTTATACGTCTTTGCCCAGCCCTTCGAGCAGCGGCACAAAACGCACCGGGCGGATTTCGTCATAGTCAAACCCTGTCTCGGTCCGATGCACCCGGATCAAGGTTTGTACCGCGTCTGACTGACCCACAGGCACCATCATGATACCGCCGATTTTAAGTTGCGCCAAGAGCGGTCCCGGCGGATCCTCGGCGGCGGCAGTGACGATGATCCGATCAAACGGTGCCTGTTCCGGCAAGCCGAACGAGCCATCCGCAACCATTGCGGTGATATTGGTCAGGTTCAATTCGTCAAACACCAGGCGGGCTTCGCGCACCAGACGCGCATGCCGGTCCACAGTATAAACACGCCGCGCCAGCCGCGCCAGAATCGCCGCTTGGTAACCCGAGCCGGTGCCCACCTCAAGGACCTTGTCCCGCCCGCTCAGTTGCAGGGCTTGTGTCATCAAGCCGACCACCGAGGGCTGGCTGATGGTCTGCCCGCAAGCGATTGGCAGGGGCATGTCTTCATAGGAACGGTCAGAAAAGATCCCGCGCACGAATTTACCGCGGTCGACGCTTTCCATCGCCTCCAGAACCCGTTTTTCAGTCACCCCACGCGAGCGCAGCGCATAGAGAAACTGCATCTTGGTTTCGGCGGCGGGCCCTGTCATTCGATTGCCTTCATCGCCGTCAATGCGTCATGGGCGGTCAGATCCGCGCGCATCGGCGTGACCGAAACATATCCATCAAGGTTGGCGAAAGCGTCGGTTCCGGGCTTGGTCCTGATCTGTTGATTGCCCCCCTTGATCCATAAAAAGCGCCGTCCCGAGGGCGAGCTGTGCGGTTCGACTTCAAACTGCGTGCCACGGCGAAATCCCTGGGCCGTGACCTGGATGCCCTTGACCTCGTCCGCCGGGACCGGGGGGAAATTGACGTTGAAGAACAGGCGGTAGTCTTCGGACGCTTGTGGCATGGCGGCCAGAATCCGGCGGATCACGTCGGCACCATGACCGGCGGCGGCGTCAAATGGATTGTCGATGCCGAAATTGCGCGGGCCGTAATATTGCGACAGGGCGATGGCGGGCAGCCCCTGCAACGCGGCCTCTATCGCGCCGCCAAGGGTGCCCGAGTACAGCGCATTCTCGGCCGAGTTGTTGCCCCGGTTGACGCCGGACAGGACCAGATCGGGGGGGGTGTCTTTCATCACGTCATGCAGTCCGGCCAACACGCAATCTGCCGGGCTGCCTTCGGCGGCATACCGGCGTTCGCCCATCTTGGCGATCATCATCGGGTGCGTATAGCTGATGCAATGCGCCACGCCGGATTGCTCGAACGCCGGGGCCACGGTCCAGACCTCTCCGCCCGGTCCGGTGAGTTCGGCGGCGATGGTCTCCAGAATGTCCAATCCGGGTGCGTTGATGCCGTCGTCATTGGTGATCAGAATGCGCATGAAGTGCTGCCCTTTTGCCTCTTGATAGACACGACATGCGGGACCGGCAAGCGAGCGCGCTGTTTCCGGTCAAAAATGCGTGTATCCGTTGCAAGAACGCCGGTTCCGACCGCCTGCGGTCACAATTGTGCCAATAAGCGTACCGCTTCATCCCGAGGGAGGGCAAGTGCGGCCCGATCTTCGCCCGGAAAGAACCGCGCGCGGGTGGCGGTGGGCATCGCAGACGGGGTCAGGATGGAAACCCTGGGACCGGTGCGGGCCGCTTCCGTCGCCCAACTGCGGGCCATGGCGATTTGTGCCGCTTTGGTGGCCCCATAGGTTCCGAAGAATTTTTCGCCTGCGCGTGGATCGTCAAAGAACACCGCTTGGCCCGTTTGCCCCAAAAGGGGCGCCACATAAGGGATCAGGACCGAGACCGCCGTCGTATTGATCGCTACCGATTTCTCCCAATCCTTGGCATCGATAAAGTTGGCCGGGCAGAGGGGGGCGGCATGAATTGCCGTATGCAGCCACAGATCCAGCTGGCCCCAGCGGTCATGGATTCCGCGACACAGGGTGGCCATGGCATTCGGGTCGGTAATGTCCATTGGGGCCAGTGTCGCGCTTCCGCCAGCGGCCTGAATGCGGTCGTCCAGTTCTTCCAGGGCACCGGTGGTGCGGGCAACGGCGATGACGTGATGGGTGGGGGCCAGCGCCTCGGCGAGCGCCGCACCCAAGCCGCGCGACGCGCCGGTGATCAGGGCAAGTTTTGTCATGGGCGCGGTTTGACCCGCAGCGCGGCAATGGTCAAGAGCCGATCAGCCCGAAGGCAGCGCCAACCGCCGGGTGCTTCCATTGCGCTCGACCACTACGCCGTCCTCGTCGATACCGACGATGCGGCCAATGCTCAGTTTATCACCGGTTTCAACCTTGCGAATCCGTCCGTTGGATTCACGAACAAGGGCGGTCAGGTTGCTTTGGGGGCCGAATAACCCGATCAGGTCGGTGGAACGGCTGTTCAGAACGCGGTTCTGCGTGGCCAGCTTGGCCACGTTGGACGGGGTAGGACCCGCCTCTGTTGCATTTGTCATGATCTGCCTCACTTGGCGATTGTACCGCAATGCTGCATTGCCGCATCTTTGGCATCAGCGCCTAGCATGCGTCAATCGGCGGGAAAAGAGCAGTCCGTGTGCCGAAATGGGCCTGTCGGCAATACCCTGCCCAATGCGGTCACGGCAGACGGCGCTGATCGGCCTATTCTGCGGCGGGCTTCATCTGAAAGCCCTGTTCAACCATATCGGCGGGCTTGACGGGGTATTCACCCGAGAAACAGGCGTCGCAATATTGCGGGCAGGTGGGATTGCGTCCCTGAGCCTCGCCGACGGCGCGGTAGAGACCATCCAGCGAGATGAACTTTAGACTGTCCACAGCCAGGTGTTCGCGCATCTCGTCTTCGGACATGGTCGCGGCCAACAGCTTTTCGCGCTGCGGCGTGTCGACCCCGTAAAAACAGGGCCAGGCGGTGGGGGGGGATGCGATTCGGAAATGCACCTCTTTCGCGCCGGCATCCAGAATCATTTCCTTGATTTTGCGGCTGGTGGTGCCGCGGACAACGGAATCGTCCACCAGGATGACACGCTTGCCTTTGATCAGCGCCCGATTGACGTTCAGTTTCAGACGCACGCCCATGTTGCGAATCTGCTCGGTCGGTTCGATGAAGGTCCGGCCCATATACTGGTTGCGGATAATCCCCATGGCATAGGGAATGCCACTTTCCAGCGAGAACCCGATTGCTGCCGGGGTTCCACTGTCGGGCACCGGGCAGACCAGATCGGCCTCTACCGGGCTTTCCTTAGCCAGTTCACGACCGATCGCCTCGCGGGTTTCATAAACGCTGCGCCCTCCCAGAATGCTGTCGGGGCGGCTGAAATAGACGTGCTCGAAAATGCAGAAGCGTGGTTTCTGACGGCGGAAGGGGAAATGACTTTGCACCCCATCGGTGTTGATGACGACCATCTCGCCGGGCTCGATCTCGCGTACGAATTCGGCACCGATTATATCCAGCGCGCAGGTCTCTGAACTGAGCGCCCACCCATCGCCAATCTTGCCCAGCACCAGCGGGCGCACGCCCAGCGGGTCGCGCACGCCGATCAGTTTGGTACGAGTCATCGCCACAACGGAAAACGCGCCTTCGACTTTGCGCAAAGCTTCTTCCATCCGGTCGGGAATGGACCGTCCCATCGACCGTGCCATCAGATGGATGATGCATTCGCTGTCGGAAGAGGATTGAAAGATTGACCCCCGCTCGATCAGTTCGCGCCGCAGGGTATTGGCGTTGGTGATATTGCCATTATGGGCAATCGCCGCTCCGCCCATCGAAAATTCACCAAAGAACGGCTGCACATCGCGAATCGCGGTCTGCCCCTTGCTGCCCGATGTGGAATAACGCACGTGTCCGATGGACAATGGCCCGGGCAGGGTTTCCATGATTTTCTGACTGGTGAAATTGTCGCGCACATAGCCAAAGCGGCGGGCGTTATTGAACCCCTGTTCCGGGTCATGGGCCACGATGCCGCCGGCCTCTTGCCCGCGGTGCTGCAAGGCATGCAGACCGAGCGCGACAAAGGTCGAGGCGTCCTGAACGCCGACAACACCAAAGATGCCGCATTCTTCGTGCAAGGTATCATCCTCACCAAGATCAAGCAGACCTGAGGTATCAAAAGGATGGGCGGGCGGCATATGCAGGGTGGACAAAGCGGGGCAGCTCCGAATCCAGTGGCAGGATGCCCCTCACATAGAGCCTCTGTCCACCAGTGTCACCCGTCCAGTCATCAAACCTTTGCATTTCGCCCTTCGCGGGAGAGCGCCATGGCCAACCCGGCTCTGCTCAGCGCTGAAATGTCAAAGGCCGCCCCGTAGAGGAGCGGCCATTTGTGGTGGGTGTCGGGTGGTGGTGTGGATCAGGCGGCAAGCGCAGGGGCAAAACCCAGCGGGTCCAGGCCGCAATGACCCCGGTTCAGCATCGACAGCAGGGCGCGGGTTTCGCCATACCGCAGGGTGCGGAAGAACGGATCGGTAACGCCCGACGGAACATGGATCAACGCGCCAGTCTGGGCATAGACGATTTCTTCGTTGGCAAAGGTCAGTTCCGTCGCCTCAATGTCGGAAAAGCCGACAACCGAAGTGATTCCGCGAAAGCCGCACAGTGCAGAGGCGGGGGCCAGAACACAGGGGGCCTGAAACAGGGTCTCGCATTCCGGTTCGACCAGGGCGACATGCTGCCCGGCGGTCAGAACCAGATCGGAACAGTTGTTCAGGCTTCCGGCGGGCACATGAATGGCCCGGGCCGAACCGGCGGCCACACGGTGTTGCCGGATGCGGATCAATTCAGCGAACCCGCCGTCCAGAGTATATACTCGATCCCCTGCATTCAGTGTCTCGACGGTCTGCCAACCGGATGGGGTTTCCAGCATCGTTCCTGCCTTGAAGGCATTCACTTCCTGACGTTTGGGCAGAGAAAGAACCGGCGGCTTGGCAGCGGCATCGGCGGGGGCGAATTGGGCGAAAGCTTGTCCGTGGTTCAAAAACATTTGCGTGGTCCTTTGTCAGCGTGTGTCCGTTTGTTCTGGCTCTAAGCTGGCATCGAAAATTCGCCGTTTTTTGGTCACTATTGCGGCCATAATCGTTTACTTTTTCCAGATCCGGGCCAATCCCCGACCAAAGACGTGGATTGCAAACCAGATGTGACCTCCCAATCATAGTCTGTTTACCAAAACGGTGTCCCGGATGCGCCAGATTGCGGGCTGAGCACGGCAATTCTGTGGCCACGGAACCCGCAATCTGGGCGATTCCTTGGAATTTTTCGGACCGGCCGATCTGGCCGGAGAGGAGTTACTCGCCGCAGCTGCTGACCAGATTTTCGTATTGCAGCGTGATCCAACCGAGCGCCTGTTCGGGGTTACGCTCCTCGATGGTATCGGTCAGCCGAGAGAAGACCTGAGCCGAGCGGCTTTGATCGACCATGGTAAAGGTCTGCTCGGTGATTACGGTTTCATAGACAAAGAAGCCGATGGCGATCAGCAGAATGCCGCGCGCCACGCCAAAGAAAAACCCCAGCCCCTGGTCGATCCCACCCAGGGCCGAGCGTTGGACCAGCGAGGAAAACAGCGGGGTAAAGAAAGACACGATGATCAGCGCAACGGCAAAGACGGCAGCAAAGGCGGCGATGATGCTGAGTTCGCAGCTGTCGGCGACAAAATCGCCGAGAACCGGAATTTCCTTGATCAGGGGTTCGACGGCGGGCGCAAACAGAAATCCCAAAATTGCGGCGGCGATCCAGCCGGCGATGGCCATGGCTTCGCGCACGAAACCGCGCGAATAAGCCAGCAGCGCAGAGACAACGATGATCAGGGCGACGACCCCGTCGATGATGGTGAAACCTTCCATAGTCCTGATCCGTCCTGTTTATGCCTGTGACCTTTAGGCGCGTCGTTACCCGGCTCCGAATACTTCTCCTACAAAACCGGTCAAATCTGTAGCCCGCGTTAACGCAAGACTATCAGCTGTGCCGGTTTTGCCACCAGCCGGAGCAATGGCGGCGGTGAAACCAAGTTTTTGCGCTTCCTTCAACCTGTTTTCTGTCTGTGGGGCAGGGCGCAACGCCCCGGACAGGCTGATTTCTCCAAAAACCACGGTATCGGCGGGCAAAGCCACGTCCTCGCGCGCACTGAGCAACGCCGCCGCGACCGCCAGATCGGCGGCGGGTTCAGAGATTTTCATCCCGCCTGCGACGTTCAGGTAAACATCCAACCCGGCAAAGGGAATCCCACAACGGGCTTCCAGGACCGCCAGAATCATCGCCAGCCGCCCCCCGTCCCAGCCAACGACTGTGCGGCGGGGTTGGGAATGGGGGCTGGGTGCGACCAGGGCCTGCAATTCCACAAGCACCGGGCGCGTGCCTTCGATGCCAGCGAATACAACCGACCCGGCGCTGGGTTGGCCGCGCTCTGACAGAAACAGCGCCGACGGGTTGAGAACCTCGGCCAGCCCCCGCCCGGTCATCTCGAAAACGCCGATCTCATCCGCAGGGCCGAATCGGTTCTTGACCGCGCGCAGGATACGGAACTGGTGCCCGCGCTCGCCCTCGAAATAAAGCACGGTGTCGACCATATGTTCGACCACCCTTGGCCCGGCGATCTGCCCGTCCTTGGTGACATGCCCCACCAGGATCACGCTGGTGCCGCGACGCTTGGCAAAGGTGGTCAGCTCGTGCGCCGCCGCTCGCACCTGGCTGACCGACCCGGGCGCGCTGTCGACATTGTCGGCCCACATCGTCTGAATCGAATCGATGATCGCCAATTGCGGGCGTTCGGCTTCCAGGGTTGTCAGGATATCGCGCAGGTTGGTTTCAGCGGCCAGTTTCACCGGGGCGCTGGCCAGATCGAGACGTTGCGCGCGCATCCGCACTTGGGCGCTGGCTTCTTCGCCGCTGATGTAGAGCGTCTTCAGCCCCGCATTGGCGAATTTGGCCGCCGCCTGCAACAACAGGGTGGATTTACCAATACCCGGATCGCCACCGACCAGAATGGCCGAGGCCGCCACCAGCCCGCCGCCCAGGACGCGGTCCAGTTCATCCATCCCGGACCGGGTGCGCGGTGGTGGCGGTTCCTCGGTCGACAAGTCAGTGAGCGTGATGGCATGACCGCGTTTTGCGCCCAGCGATTTCGACGCCGGGCCTGCGGAGAGGGGGGCCTCTTCTATAATGGTGTTCCAGTCGCCGCAGCCTTCGCAGCGTCCGGACCATTTCGAAAACGACGCCCCGCAGGCCGAACAGGTATAGGTTTTGGTTTTTGCCATGTTGTCTTGTGCCGTCTCAGCGCTTGGCCGTCAAATGGCTGATTGCCATCGAGGCCATCACGCAGGCCGTAAACAGATACAGCCCCCAGGCTGTCTGTATCGTTGCCAGACCGATGCCTTTGACCACCACTATGTAGAGTGCGATCAGGAATACGTCGGCCATCGCCAGCTTGCCCAGAATATCCAGAGCCGGCAGAACGCGGCGGCGCAGCTGGCCAAAATGAATCAGAGCCAGACCGATAGTCTTGAGATATGGGGCAAAGACGGCCAGAAAGGTGACCAGCAGGGCCAGCGCCACATCGGTGTCCCAAAGGCTTTGCAGGCCGGACATCACCGAGATTTCCGACAGACCGAACAGGGGCAGCATGCCGGCGCGCAACAGCGGTGCAAACCAGGCGATGGGGTAGAGGATCAGCAGAGCCAGATTGGTGAGGCGCAGCACCATGGCATTATCCGCACAAGGTTTGTATGACGCAAATTTCTTGCGCGGAATTTGACAAGAAATTTCGAATTTCCTTGCATGCGACCGCGCTCACCGTACGGCCTCGATCGGACCTTCGGCGCGGCCATGGATGAACTGGTCGAGGTAGGGATCGCCCGAGGTGTCCATCCGGGCTACCGGGCCGGTCCATTTGATCACCCCGTCGTGCAACATCGCCACGTTGTCGGCAATTGCGCGTACCGATGTCATGTCGTGGGTGATGGTCATTGCCGTGGCACCCATTTCCACCACGATTTCGCGGATCAGGTCGTTGATGACACCTGACATGATCGGATCCAGCCCGGTCGTTGGCTCGTCAAAAAAGATGATCTCGGGTTCTGCCGCGATGGCGCGGGCAAGGCCAACACGTTTCTGCATGCCCCCCGACAGTTCAGCAGGGAACAGATCGGCCACAGCGGGTTTCAGCCCGACGCGGCGCAGTTTGTCGATGGCGATTTCACGCGCCTCGCTGATCGGGCGCTTGAGCGATCCGCGCAGCAGGCGAAAGGCGACATTCTGCCAGACTGGCAGGCTGTCAAACAGCGCGCCGCCCTGAAACAGCATGCCGAACCGGGCCAGAAAGGCGTCCCGGTCGCCCGAGGCCGCATCCTTGCCATCCACCAGGATCTTGCCGGAATCCGGTTGGATCAGCCCCAGGATGCATTTCAGCGCCACCGATTTTCCGGTGCCTGAACCGCCGATGATCACCATCGACGTGCCTTTGGGGATCTCCAATGACATACCCTGCAGGACACGGTTGCTGCCAAAGGCCTTTTCAACGTTTTCCATCCGGATCATATCGAGAAAAACACCCCTGTAAGCACAAAATTGGCGGCCAGGATCAGGATTGCGGCGGCTTCGACGCTGTCCTTGGTGGCGCCGCCCACGCCCTGGGCACCCCGACCGGACTGCATGCCGTAAAAACAGCCCATCGTGGCCGCGATGACGCCAAAGACCGCACCCTTGACCAGGCTGGATACGACATCGCGCATTTCCAGAAAATCGACGGTGTTCTGCAGATAGGCGGCGGCATTGAACCCGAGATTCTTGACCGCCACGGCATACCCGCCGCCGATGCCGATGATGTCGCCGACCGCCACCAGCAAAGGCACGGTGATCAATGCCGCCAGCACCCGCGGTGCAACCAGGTATTTCATCGGGTGGGTGGACAGGGTGACCAGCGCGTCGATCTGTTCGGTGACCTTCATCGTGGCGATCTCGGCTGCGATGCTGGAGGTGACCCGCGCCGCGATCATCAGCCCGACCAGAACCGGCCCCAATTCGCGCACCATGCCGATGGCGACGATCTGGGGCACCACCGCTTCGGCATTGAACCGCGCACCGCCGGAATAGATCTGCAGGGCCAGTGCGCCGCCGGTAAAGATCGCTGTCAGGCCAACCACTGGCAGGGACAGCCAGCCGATGCTCAGCAGGGCCTGTGCGAACTCGCGGGGATAGAACGGAGGGCGCAGGATGTGACTGAACGCGCGGGCAGTGAACATGGCCACGCGCCCGATCAGCGCCAGGGCGGTCAGAACCGCGCGGCCCAGCCGTTCCAAAATAGTGAGAGGGTTCAAGAATGATACTCCCGCTGATACCGTCCGCCCAGCGACGTCAGAATTTCATATCCGATGGTTCCGGCGGCCTCGGCGATGTCATCAACCGTCTGGGCGGGGCCCATGATCGACAGGGTGTCGGGGTCCTGCGGCAGATCCGTGACGTCAGCTGTGATCAGATCCATCGAGACCCGTCCCACCACCGGGCAGCGGCTGGACCCGGCGAACAGCTGCGCTTTGGGTCCCATGGCTCTTAGCAGACCGTCGGCATATCCGGCGGCGATGGTGGCGATACGAGACGGGCGCTGTGCGATCCAGGTGTTGCCATAACCGACCGCTTCGCCAGCCTCGATGTCGCGTATCTGGATGACCGGCAGATCCAGCGTGACGACCGGCCGGGCCTCGGCAAAGGGCATCCCGCCATAAAGGCCGACACCGGGGCGGGTCAGGTCGAAATGAAAGTCGCGGCCCAAGAGGATGCCACCGGTGGCCGAAAGCGAACGGGGCACATCGATACCGTCGGTCATCTCGACAAAGTTGCGCAGCTGCCGGGCATTCATGTCATGGTCGGGTTCGTCCGCACAGGCCAGATGCGACATGATCAGCGTCGGGTCTTGCGACAGCGCAATATCGCGCAACGCGGCCCATTCGGCGGCTTCCATTCCCAACCGGTTCATGCCGCTGTCCAGTTGAATGCCAAAGCGATGGCCTGGCAGGGCCTCGACGTGATGCAGCATCTGGTCGATCGAGTTCAGCATCGGAGTCAGATCGTGGGCTGCAATCAAGTCCCGGTCGCCGGGCATGTGCCCGGAAAATACCGAAATGCGCGGCCCCTGTCCCAGGGCCTGACGCACCGCTGCGCCCTCTTCGGCGATGGCAACAAAGAAGTGCCGGGCACCGGCCTGTGCCAGCGTTTTGGCAACCTGCGCCGAACCCAGCCCGTAGCCGTTGGCCTTGATCACGGCGGCTGTTTCGCACCGCGACAGGGAGTCCAGCGCACGCCAGTTATCCGCAAGGGCGGCCAGATCGATTGTCAGTTTTCCTGTGCTCATGGCCTGTTCATGACATGGGCGCGCGGCGCGTCAAGAGGGAATGGGAATTCATATGCCTCTCTGCCCGCCATCTTTCCGGGGCAGGCTTGCATTTCACCGCGCAGGTCTGTTGTGTGGGATGGCCAAAGGATCAGGGGGTGGGGTATGGGCGACATCGACATACGGTTCTTTATTGCCCTTCTTGCGCCGACAATCGGATTTGCCATCTGGTTCGCCAAACGTTTGCTGGATGATCGGCGCGCGGAACAGCGGCGACGGCAGGCACAGGACAACCTGATGCGCGCGCTGTTTGCCGAGATCGACTTTAACACGCGGGACATGGAGATTTTTCTTGAAAAATCCCCATCCAGGGCCGATTTGCGCAAGGCCCTGTTTGCCGACCGCAATCTGGTGCCGCATATCACGGATGCACGCCATACCGAAATTTACCGCAACCGGATCAGGGACGTGCACGAGATTTCAGATGACGTGCTGCAGCAGGCAGTTGAATTCTATGGGCTGCTGGAAAAGATCCGGGTGCAGATCGAGGCGATCAACTATCCCAGCTTTCGCACCCTAAGCGACGAGGGCCGCCTGAACGCCGTGGAAGTCATTCGCCACACGGCGGAGGATGCCAGAATATGCGGCATTCAGTTGTTGGATGCCTTTCAACGCAATGCCGTTGAATTGAAACGGTACGATCGCAGGGCGATGCCCACGCAAACCCCGGAACAGCTTCGGAGCCGGGTTGAACAACTGGACAAACGGCTTGCAGAAGCTGCAAGCCGACAGGTCAAACAATAATCGGGTCAGGTCCAGCCATTTTCATCGCCTCTTTCCTCGGTTGGTTCGCTTTTCATCGCCATGAGCCTAGCGGCGTTTATGCGAACAACAAGTAAACACTGCGGTGTCGCAATGAGCGTCGCTTGCGACTTGTAGCACAAAGATAGGCCGATCCGGGGTGAATTTCAAGAAAGCCAATGTCTCCCGGGACCGGTTTCGTTGGTTCTTGCGCCTCAACCGGTTTGCCTGAGATCAAAATTCCTGATTTTCGTTCTGCTGCCAGGGTTTGACCAGATTGCCGAACCGGGTAAAACGCCCTTCAAAGCTGAGTTCGACGGAGCCAATGGGACCGTGGCGTTGTTTGCCGATCACCACCTCGGCTTTGCCGTGCAAACGTTCCATGCGCTCCTGCCAGGCCGCCATTTCATCGAGCCGGTCGTCCGAAGGTTTTTCGCGCTCGACGTAATATTCCTCGCGGAACACGAACATCACCACATCCGCATCCTGTTCGATCGACCCGGATTCACGCAGATCCGACAGCTGCGGTCGCTTGTCTTCGCGGGATTCGACCTGACGGCTCAGCTGGGAAAGGGCAATCACGGGAATGTCCAGTTCCTTGGCGATGGCCTTCAGGCCCATGGTGATCTCGCTGATCTCGTTGACCCGGTTTTCCGACCGTCCGGTGCCGCGTACCAGTTGCAGATAGTCGATGATCAGTACATCCAGCCCGTGGGTTCGTTTCAGCCGGCGCGCGCGGGCCGCGAGCTGTGAAATCGGCAGGGCCGGGGTGTCGTCGATATAGAGCGGGCAGGCTTCCAGCGATTTGGCTGCTTCGACAAAGCGGCGGAATTCGGCCTCGGTCATGTCGCCGCGACGGATCTGTTCGGATGGCACTTCTGATGCTTCTGACAGAATCCGTGCGGCGAGCTGCTCGGCACTCATTTCAAGCGAATAAAATCCCACAACGCCGCCATCGACCGTGCCTTCGGTTCCGTCGGGCAGGACACCGCGCTTATAGGCCTTGGCTACGTTGAAGGCGATGTTGGTGGCCAGCGACGTCTTGCCCATCGACGGGCGTCCAGCCAAAATCAGCAAGTCCGAGCGGTGCAGCCCGCCCAGCTTCTTGTCCATATCCACCAGTCCGGTAGAGACACCGGCGAGCCCACCTTCGCGTTGATAGGCGGCGTTGGCGACATTGACCGCATCCGTGACCGCCCGCAGGAAGCTTTGGAATCCGCTTTCTGTCTGTCCCTGTTCGCTCAGCTTGTACAGCTGCTGTTCGGCCTCGACAATCTGCTCGCGGGGCTCGCTCGCAACGTCGACTCGTGCTGCCTTGTCGCTGATTTCACGACCCAGACCGATCAGTTCGCGCCGAATCGCCAGATCATAGATCATTTGGGCATAGTCGCGCACCGCAAAGGCGCTGATCGCGGCGCCTGCCAGGCGCGCCAGATAGGCCGGTCCGCCCAGTTCCTTTAGACCCTCGTCATCTTCCATGAACGCCTTGAGTGTGACCGGGCTGGCCAGGGCGTTCTTGGCGATGCGGGCGGCCGCGATTTCGTAGATGCGGGCATGTACCGGGTCATAGAAATGCTGCGCACCGATGATGCTGGCGACCTTGTCGTAGACGTCATTGTTGGTCAGGATCGCGCCCAGCAATTGCTGTTCGGCCTCGACCGAATGCGGCATCGTATCGCGGGTTTGCTGCTCGGTCGCGCCCGCATCGAAACTGGTGATCTCGTTCATCTTGCCCCTCGCTTGCCGCCGCTTTTATGCGGTCTGTCTGCCGATTTCGGCAGGGCCTGTGTCTAGGCGTATTCCCATAGCCGACCCCGGACGGATGCTGCAAACTGTATGTTTCTGTGGATAGGGTGTGTATGGTTTTCCGCTACATCATATTGACGCACCCAAAGGGCGCGCGTCAACATCTAGCGGCAACCGGGCGAGGATGGCAGGAAAGAAATTTATGTTTCCAAGATCAGTCGGCCTGTCTTGCCTCCTGCCACGCGCGCGGGGCGGAGAGAAAGGATTTCACTTCCTCCAGTGTCTCGTTGCTGAAGGCATTGGACGCTTTTGCCTCGGCCAGAACGTCCCACCAGGTGCAGAGGTGATGCAACTGAACCCCGTGATCCGCCAAGGTTTTTACGGTGTCCGGGAAGATTCCGTAGTAGAATATGACAGCAGTATGCGCACAACTCGCCCCGGTGTCGCGGATGGCGTCGACAAAGCTCAGCTTGCTGCCGCCGTCGGTGGTCAGGTCCTCGACCAGCAGAACCCGGTCGCCTTCCCCCATCACGCCTTCGATTCGCGCGTTGCGGCCGTATCCTTTGGGTTTCTTGCGCACATAGGTCATAGGCAGCCCCATGCGTTCAGCCACCAGCGCAGCAAAGGGAATGCCGGCGGTTTCACCGCCTGCAATGTTGTCGAATGCTTCGAACCCGGCGTTGCGCATCACCGTGACGGTCAGGAAATCCATCAGGGTGGCGCGAATGCGTGGATAGGAAATCAGCTTGCGACAGTCGATATAGGTCGGGCTGGGCAGTCCGGAGGACAGGGTAAAGGGCTCGTCGGCGTTCAGATGTACAGCGCCGATTTCGAGTAACATGCGCGCCGTGAGGCGGGCCATTTCATCGGCGGGCGGAAAAGAGGTGGGGATCATCAGTGTCATCCTTGGGCTTGGTCGCGATCGACGCCTGGGCGGCGATCATGACGGTGTTTACGCCCGGACCATTCGGTTCAGGTCTATGATGGGCGGGTCAGGGCAGTACGCTCCAATGCAGGGGGAACCCGGGGTCAAACACGGTCACAGGTCCGTCATCGGTCTGGATCCGGTCGGGATAGGCCGATGGTGCGCCGCGGGCCAGGGTCACGGTCTCGCGGTTCACCGGCAGCCCGTAAAACGCCGGGCCGTTGCGCGACACAAACGCCTCCAGGCGGTCCAGCGCGTCCTCGCGCTCAAACACTTCGGCCAGAATCGACAGGGTGTTGGTGGCGGTGAAACAGCCCGCGCATCCACAGGCGTTTTCCTTTAGTGCGTCGGTATGCGGCGCGCTGTCGGTGCCCAGAAAGAACGGCTTGTCGGCAGACGTCGCTGCGTCGACCAGTGCCAGCCGATGCGTTTCCCGCTTGGCCACGGGCAGACAATAATAGTGCGGATGAATGCCCCCGACCAAAATGTGGTTGCGATTGATCACCAGATGATGCGTCGTGATCGTGGCCCCCAGATTGTCTCCGCCCGCGCGCACGTAATCCACTGCGCCGGAGGTTGTGATATGTTCCATCACAACCCGCAAGCCGGGCGTCGCACGGCGGATCGGATCCAACACCTGGTCGATAAATACCGCCTCGCGGTCGAAGATGTCGATCTCTGGCGCGGTCACTTCGCCATGCACACATAACGGCAGCCCGATCTCGGCCATCCGTTCCAGCACACCGCGCACCCGATCAAAATTGGCCACGCCACTGGCTGAATTGGTGGTTGCCCCGGCCGGATACAGCTTGACCGCACGAATCAGGCCGCTGGCATGGGCGGCGGCGACATCCTCGGGATCGGTGTCCTCGGTCAGATACAGGGTCATCTGTGGTTGAAACGACATTCCATCGGGCAGGGCCGCCAGAATGCGGTCGCGATAGGCCATCGCCTGGGCTCCGGTCACCACGGGTGGCACGAGATTGGGCATGATGATGGCGCGGGCAAAATGCCGGGCAGTTTCGGGCAGCACCGCCGCCAGCATGGCACCATCACGCAAGTGCAAATGCCAGTCGTCCGGGCGTTGAATCGTCAGGGTCTGTGTCATGTCTCTGCGCTAGCACAGCCCAACTGCCACGACCAGAGGGGCAAGACGAATTGCGCACCCTCATACGGGTCGATTGCGGTCGGGCTGCCTACGTTGCGCCATCGGTTCCAGAGTGCAGGCCTTTCAGGGCATATCGGGTGAGCTGTATGGCCGCATTGGCGGTGATGGGCCGTGAGGGCGCGGTCATCAGCAGCCGGGCAAACAGCGCGCGAAACGGTTCCTGTTCCATAAGGAATTGAAACCGGTCCTGACGCCATGACACGGCCTGCGCATGCAGGGTCGCCAAATCGGAATCCGAATGAAGGGTATGAAGCAGCGGGTCGCTTTGGGATTGCGTCCGCAGAATCGATCGATCCGAATCCGTGTTGAAATTGCGTTCGACCCAGTAATCCACGTCCAGAATCTGATGGGAATGTACAGCGCGGCCCCGGTCGGCCTTGAGCAGATAGCTTGCCATCGCCCCCAACGGATAATGGTTTAGTTGAACAAGACCGTGGTTGGGGCGACCATAGTCCGAAAACTGTCGCTTGTGCTTGAACCGATCGTCCAACTCCCGCCCCTCGCCATCGAACCATCGCGCGGCGGACAGCCGCTCGGGCACCGGGTTGCGCGGGCGATGTACGCCCAGTTTCCGGTAGGTGCCGTCGTTGCGAAATAGGGTCTTGAACATGACCGATCGCCAGGGCCAATACATCACAGCCGGTGCGCAGCGGGTAAAGGTCTGGGTGACCGGCACATCGGTATATTCGACAATGCCGGCATTGCCGAACAGCCGCCAGGTCAAGGTGATCGCCGTCGCCTCCGGCAAGGCTGCCAGCAGAGCTCCAAGGCTGTGGTCGCCGACATGGATATTGACGAATTCGTCGATATCCAGCGCCAGGATCCATTCGGCGGATCTGACGATATCCATTTGGGCGGCCTGTTTCAATGCGCTGAACTGGATGCCGCCCTTGGCATAGGGGCCTTCGTTTCGGACGTGGGTCAACCAGCCCATGTCCTGCAACCGGTCCAGAATGATATCGGTGCCGTCCTGGCAATCATTTGAGAAGACAAGGAAATCGGTGAATCCCACCGCGCGATGGTGGGCCAGCCACTCTAGCAAATAGGCGCCTTCGTTTCGAACCGTGAGTACAGCAAGAAATGTCAAATGATCAGGCTCGCCTCTTCATGCGCGATGTCAGCTTTCCATATCCAGGGCCAGCGCATAGGCGGCGCGTTCGGTTTCCGTGAGTTTGAGCTTTAGAGCCTGCTGGTACAAGTCTTCGAATTCAGGCAGCCCATGCAGTTCCTCGGCCTTGGCACGATGCCAGTTCATTCCGTGCTCATGCCAATTGCGCAAAATGTCATCGCTCAGCAAACGGTCATATTCGGCCCGCAGGCGCGGCAGGTTGCGCTTGATGGTGATGTCGCGGAAATCCGACCAATCCATGCGGATCCAATAGTTGATACCGATGGATCGGTCCACATGCAGCGCCCGACCGCGTTGCCGTTTGATCAGAAAGCTCTCGGCACTGCGCAACGCGTAATGGTTGAGCTGTAGCAGATCGTACCCGATTGAACGTTTCGAGTTGCGCCAACCGTTCTGAGCGACCTCAGCCGTCATGTCGTGACCCGATCCGTTGACCCAGCGCACCTGGTTCCGCATGGTTTCGTCCAGCTTGTTCGGGCGATGGCAGCTGATTTTTGCATAGGCTCCGATGTTCTTGAACATGGTCTTGAAGCCCCAGGCAGTGTGCGGTTTCGGACAGTATTTCGGTGCGCAGGTGTCAAATTGTTCGATCACAAAGTCGTCCGACAACCGCCGCACTTTATTATGGCCAAACATCCGCCAGGTCATGGCGACATTGGTTGCATCCGGCACATGGGCAAGAAAATCGTCCAGCGTTCCATTGCCGGTGCGCACGTTCATGAACTCGTCCACGTCGATGTGGATAATCCAGTCGGCGTTGCGGACCACCGGTTCCCTCAGGGCCTTGTTCAGCGCGTGTTGTTGCGGCGAGTTGCCTTTCCAGTCGGTGTTGTCACGGTGATGGACCACGCCCATCTGTTGCAGCCGGTCCAGGATTTCGGCTGTGCCATCCGTGCAGTCATTGGTGTAGATCAGGAACGTATCCACACCTATCGCACGGTGATAGGCAACCCATTCGACGATATAGGGGGCCTCGTTCTTCATGCAGCCGACAATCACGTTTCCACTCGAACCGGCGGACAGGACACGCGGGGGCATCGGCGTGAACGGCGCGGCCAGTTCTTCCTCATTCACCGCACCCAGACGGTTGTGCGGCGCAAAAGACGAGGCTTTCAGCTTTTCAAAATTCTGGACTGCCTGCGGCGGCATCAGCGCACGGGCGGCCGGTGTCAGATCAGTACGCGTCGCAGCGATACGGGTGCGGTTGGCGGGCGCGCGAGGCGCATCCGATGATGCGATGCGGGCCAATTCGGGGGCCTTGGTTTTTCGTTCCGCCTG
This sequence comes from Sedimentitalea nanhaiensis DSM 24252, assembly GCF_000473225.1. Taxonomy (GTDB): domain Bacteria; phylum Pseudomonadota; class Alphaproteobacteria; order Rhodobacterales; family Rhodobacteraceae; genus Sedimentitalea; species Sedimentitalea nanhaiensis. The sequence goes on along the minus strand of NZ_KI421509.1, from coordinate 874,145 downwards.
GCTGGCTTTGTCGATCCGGTACATGAAAGACAGCAGGTACTGACTGGCGCGAAAGCCGTTCCCGGCATCCGCTTCGCTCCAGGTGCGGCATGGTCTGTCGCGGCGAAACACCTTGGGGTCGAGCGCCGGATGTGCCTTGCACAGGGCCGCATTGTCTGCTGTGAACCGGCGCGAAACCGGGGCCAAGGCACCAGGAGCAATGGCCGGGCCATCTATGGCCAGTTCAGTCACGAGCGAGCGCCAGAGCTGGCGCGGCAAGAGCCGTTTGCGGTCAGCCAGGAGGCGGAGGATCAACGCGTTCAACTGCCGTCCGCGCGCCAGCCAGGCCGCCGAGGGTTGCCCAGCCAAATCGACGGTGTCCGCCTTGCCCAGAGTCGGCTCGATTTCGAAACTGGAACGGATCTCGTCGGTCACAGTTTTCGACGCAAAGGTCAGCGCATCAAAGGGGCGCAGCCGGACCGAGCCCGCGCCAAATGCGGCCTCCCATAAGCGGATCAAGGCGGGGTAGTCCAACCAGAACGGCGCGGCCTGTGTTTCCGCAAAGACACCGGCCTGCGGATTGGGTTCAGGCGCGGTGTCAAGGCACGCGCGCCACCAGTTTTCTGTCTCGGCCAGCGCCATTTCCCGGTCCAGGAGCACGGCGCGGCCTTCTAGGATCTGTGCGCCATAGTGGCGCACCAGCAGTCTGGCCTGTTCGTCGACATGGGCTATGATTCTAATGTCATTGGAAAAATTGGACAGAAGGTCCTTCAGCCGTTGTACTTCGCTGATCTGGGATAGCGAGGTGCCCAGTTGCGAAGCCGACAGGATCAGCGTGTGGGGCTGATGCTGGGCGATCTCGGCCGCAAGCTGGGCCAAAAGTTCTGTTTGCAACGTGGCCTGTTTGTCGCCGGTGATATAGCCGCGGTTGAACCGTAGGGGGTCGACGTGATCCGGGTCTGTCACGGCCATGTACAGCCGCGTATGGTTGCCCGTCCCCGGCGCCCGCGGGAACAGGATGCCCTTGGCGCTCATCTGCTCTCGCTTGGAGGCCATGACGTGTTGCAGACGTTGCGTACCCACCTGGGCCAATCCGATATGCACGTACATCCGCATTAGACTACAAGTCCCTGTTTGCGCATCGGATTTACGTTCAGTCGGCCCCACCAGGGCAGATCGCGACCAAGGAACGCGCCGATCTTTTCCGGGGCCGCCGGGTCGGCAACATCATACTCCAGAAAACCCGTGTCACCGGCAAAAAACTGGGCCAGCGCATCGTAATGGCCGGTGATCCACTGCGTTCGCTCCTTGGTGGTTGCGCCATACCCAGGGGGCATTCCGGGCACGGCGCTGGCGGGCAGACGGATTTCAGCCAGATTGGACCAGGCCAACATGGATTGGGACAACTCGAACGCGTCGCGACGTGAGGCCAGGAAGCGCACGCCGGGATGATGCGCGCGCAACGCCATGATCAGCGCAAAATCCATCTGCGGCCACAGGGACTTGTCGGCGCGCAGCATGCTCATCTCGGATATCGCGCTGCATTCGGACAACAGCGCGCCTGGATCGCCGGTTTCGAAATATCCGCGGTACAACAGATCGGCGACATACGCCCCCTTAAGCGCAGGGTTCGCTGTGTTGCGACCGCGCAGGCGGTAATCAGCCACGGTCAGACCAGCAAGCCGCAACGCGCGTGCCAACGTTGTTGTACCGGTTTTTGGCAGACCCAGATTGACCACCATCAACGTCATGACGTTAATCCCAGCTCGACTAACATCGCTTCTTCCTGTGGCGGCAGTTTGCTGGCGGCCAGCAGGTGTTGCCGCATCCGTCGATAGGCTGGCGACTGCAGCAAGGCGTCGCGTCGCGCCGTATGCCGTTGCACGGTCAGATCATGTAAAGCAGCGATTTCGGGATCCGATTTCAGATCTGCCAGCGCCTGCGTAAGCGCTGGCAGATAGCGCCGGATGCTGAGATCCTTGAATGCGGGATCGTTACGCTCGCGCCAATAGACATCGTCAAAAGCCCGGTTGTCGCGGTTCACGTCCCCCCGGTCATTCTTGACCAGATAGCTGTCCAGAGATCGAAGGGCATAATGGTTCAGCGTTGCGAACGCGCGTGCGCCTTTGGCGGGAAAGCGGCGGATACGTCGCGGATTTGCGGCAACCAGAAACCGATGCTGGACACGGCGCCCCGAGCCATCGGTCCAGAACGGTCGCTTTTCAGCTGCGAGATCGTTGCGAAAAAACGGTCGGTGCGCGCCAAAATACTGCAGCGGAAAATCGTGTCGAACCAGCGATTTGACCTCGATTGCCGCTTCGCCACACCACAGGTCCGGATTGTGCGAGCGCGTGAATTGGGCAATCACCGGGACATCCGCAAAGTCTTTGACGTCATCATTGGCGAAAAACTGAAAATTCACGGAAATCGCCTGTGGATCGCCACAGGCCCGGATCAGGGCGGGAATGGTGTGATCGCCCGCGTGGATGTTCAGAAACTCGTCCACATCGGCAATCCAGACCCAATCGGCAGCGGTCACCACCTGTTGCCGGCGCGCGTCCTTCAGGGCCTCCATCTGATAGTTGCGCCCCTGCGCCGGATTGGGCAGGTGATACACGATGTCGCGCGCAGCAAGCGCATCCAGCAACAGGTCGGTTCCATCGCTGCAATCATTGGAATAGAACAGAAAATCGCCGACCCCTAGCAACCGGTTGAACGCGATCCATTCCAGCAGGAAGGGTCCTTCGTTCTTGACGCAGGTTATCGCAACGATCCGCATTCAGGGGTCCCTTTCCTGCCCTTCGGTCTGGCCAAGATCGACCGTCCCTGGGGCAAGTGATAGCGCAAGTGTCTTTCGCAATTCATTACATTTCACTTTCATAGCAGGAAACCGGGTGCAAATTGTCTCTGAATTTCAACATCGAGACCGGGTTTGGTCACAGCGTGTCAGAGTATATGCGGCGAGCGGCTTGACGGCGCGCCGTATTTCAGGCCCTTTTTGAACCGAAGAGGAGGTCTCATGCAAATACCGCAATCGATCGACGCCGTGCAGCAGACGCTTTCGGCGCAGGGTTATGTCTGCGGCCGTGCTCTCGCGACAGTGGTTTTTTTGTCGCTGAAACTGGGGCGGCCGCTGTTTTTGGAGGGTGAGGCCGGTGTCGGCAAGACCGAGATCGCCAAGGCCCTGGCGGCAGGGTTGAACCGGCGGCTGATCCGGTTGCAATGCTACGAAGGGCTCGATGCGTCGAGCGCAGTGTATGAATGGAATTTTCCGGCACAGATGATTGCCATCCGGACAGCCGAGGCCGCGGGCAATGCGGATCGCGAGGGTCTGAACCGCGAGCTTTTCAGCCCTGACTTTCTGGTCGAACGTCCGTTGTTGCAGGCGATGCGCCCGGACGAAAACGGCGCGCCCGTGCTGCTGATCGACGAGTTGGACCGCACCGACGAACCGTTCGAGGCCTTCTTGCTCGAGGCGTTGTCGGATTTCCAGGTCACCATTCCCGAATTGGGGACGATCAAGGCCCCTGAACCGCCGATCGTGATTCTGACCAGCAACCGCACGCGCGAGGTGCATGATGCGCTTAAGCGCCGATGCCTGTATCATTGGGTCGACTACCCGGACTTTGACCGCGAGATCGAAATCCTGCACGCCCGCGCGCCCGAAGCCGCCGAAAACCTGAGCCGCGAAGTTGTCGCCTTTGTGCAACGACTACGGACCGAAGATCTGTTCAAGAAACCCGGCGTGGCCGAAACCATCGACTGGGCCAAATGCCTGCTGGCGCTGGACGTGCTGAATCTGTCGCCCGAAATGATCGCCGACACCATAGGCGCGATCCTTAAATATCAGGACGATATCCAGAAGCTGCAAGGATCCGAGGCCAAGCGCATTCTGGATGAGGTCAAGGCGACATTGGAGGTCGCATGACGCCCGGCCAGTGGATAAGCTGAGCACGAAGGTGGTCTGACGTTGCCCAATGCCGGACCAACAGCGGGAGAGCAGCATGTTCGAAGCGGTCGATACCTCCAAACTGCTGGCGCTGATGGCGGCTGGCGCGATCTTCGCGGCTGCGGGGTTGTATCTGTTGCTGCGACCCAAGCCCCAGGGCGGATCTGCCAAGATCGAACTGTTCGGGTTGAAATTCGAAAGCTCGTCGGCGGGTCTGCTGGTTTTCCTGATCGGCGCCGCGTTCCTTGCGATACCTCTGTTCGTGCCTGAAAAGCCGACTGAGTTGCGTGATACCTTGGCGCTGCCTCCCAAACCCGATGACATTGCGAGTCAGGGGCCGGTCCTGTTGCCAGCAAGGCCGGATGCCAAAGAAGTGGAACCCAACGACAGGGTGCAGGACGCAAATCAACTGCTGATAGGCGCGACGGCTTCAGGGCGGGTTCGAAGCGGAAACATCGACTGGTACGTTATTTCCACAGCGGAACACATTGGCAAACGCCTTGTTATCGGACTGAGGCTGGTAGAGGGTTCCAGCGTAATTGCGAAACTCTACAACGCCGATGAAATTCAAATTTCTCATACGGGTTTCGTGAATTCAGGCGCTGGTATGGCGAAAATGGAACTTGTCGGCGACAAGGTGTTTGTCCAGATTTCCTCGATCAGCAGCAGCTTTCAAGGCTACGAAGTCTTCACGCGCCTGGAAGATCTTTAACAATGCCTGAAATCGCACCGCTGGACATCCCGGACGATCCAAAGCTCGCCCAGAATATCACCCATTTTGCCCGAGCCCTGCGCAGGGCGGGATTGCCGATTGGGACTGGGCGGGTGATTGATGCAATCCGCGCGGTTCAGGCCGCTGGGTTCACCGACAAGCGCGATTTCTATTGGACCCTGCATGCCTGTTTTGTGAACCGACCGGAACATCGACTGGTTTTTGGCCAGGTCTTTCGCCTTTACTGGCGCGATCCGCGTTATGTGGAACACATGATGGCGATGATGTTGCCCGCCATTCGGGGGGTCCAGGAGGAGCGCGTTGCCCAGGCGGCCGAGAAACGAGCCGCCGAAGCCTTGCTGGATGGCGTTCGACCAGAGCTGCCCGAAGACGTGTCGCGCGGGGACGACGAGGAAAAAACCCTGATTGACGTCGATTCCTCGATGACCATGTCCTCCGAAGAGCGGTTGCGCAGCCTGGATTTCGAACAGATGAGCACCCAAGAGGTGGCCCGCGCCAAGCGGATGCTGGCCCGTCTGACTCTGCCCATAAAACCGATCCCGTCGCGCCGTGGCCAGGCCAGCCAACGCGGCACGCGTATCGATTGGCGCCGCACCTTGCGCGCCAGCATGCGGATGGGGGGCGAATTGCATCATATCTCCCGGCTGAAACCGCGCCCGCGCTGGCCGAACCTTGTGGTGCTGTGCGATATCTCCGGTTCGATGAGCCAATACAGTCGGATCATCCTGCATTTCCTGCATACGGTCGCAAACGCACGGGGGCAGGGTTGGGCACGGGTGCACGCGTTCACCTTTGGCACCCGTCTGACAAATATCACCCGGCACCTGCAACACCGCGATGTGGATGCGGCGCTGGCTGCCGCCGGGGCCGAAGCGCAGGACTGGGAAGGGGGCACCCGGATCGGTGCCTGTTTGCACAGCTTCAACCGCGACTGGTCCCGGCGCGTCATGGGGCAGGGGGCTGTGGTTCTGTTGATCACCGATGGTCTGGACCGCGATGATCCAGACGAATTGGGGCGCGAAATGGAGCGGTTGCATCTGTCCGCCCGACGTTTGATCTGGCTGAACCCGTTGCTGCGCTGGCAAGGGTTCGCGCCGCGTGCGCGCGGCATCGCCGCCATGCTGCCGCATGTCGACAGCTTTCGCGCGGGCCATTCCATCGCCTCGCTTGAGGATCTGGCCCAAGTCATTTCCCGTACCGAGGATGTTGGAGAAAAGGCCCGCCTGTTGGCCGCTCTGTCCACATAGGCGGTTGCCTCGACCGCGCCGATGCAACCATTCTGCTCAAATTGATCTAAATCATTCCGATAATGGAATGTCATTTGTATTCTATTTGTGGAATGTATGATTACAGGAGCTTTCCCATGCCTCTAGACTGGAAAACCGGAGGCTTGCTGCTGGGGGCAGTGTTCTTTGCTGCCGTTCTGCTGGTCAAGCCGATCGGGGTCTCAACGCAATTTGTTATTCTGGATGGTATTCTGGCCGATGCGGTCAATGCCGACTTGGTGGTGCAGATCGATGAAGGTTACGCATCAAGCAATGCCTATCTGAACAAGTCGGATGGCAAATACGCCAGGTCGGTGGCCAATCCGCTGAACTACAGCTTTGTCTTTGTGCTCGCCATGGCTTTGGGCGGATTCGTTTCGGCCCGGATGCGCGGCGGCATCAAACAAGTGGACAAAACGGTTCCGGCGCTTTGGCGCGCCAATTTTGGTTCGGGTTCCGCAAAGAGATATGCAGTGGCCTTTCTGGGCGGGTTCATCGTTCTATACGGCGCCCGGCTGGCTGGCGGATGTACCTCTGGCCATATGATGTCCGGAATGATGCAGACCGCGCTGTCGGGGTACCTGTTTACCATCGGAGCATTTGCGGCGGCAATCCCGGTTGCGCTGACGATGTACAAAAGGGAGGCCTGAGCCATGGAAACATTTCTTCTCGCACTTGTGATCGGGGGGGCTTTTGGCGCTGTGTTGGACCGGATCGGTGCCTCGAACCCTTCGCTGATTGGCCGGATGCTGAATCTCACCGATCTCAACTTGGCCAAAACCATCCTGCTGGCGATCGGTGTCGGTTCGGTCTTGATGTTCGGGGGCCAGATGCTGGGCCTCGTGGACGTAGGGCATATGTCGGTCAAGGCGGCGTATCCGGGCGTTCTGCTGGGTGGGTTGATGCTGGGCGCAGGCTGGGCGGCGGCGGGATATTGCCCTGGCACGGGTGTCGTTGCCGCTGCATCTGGCCGCCGCGACGCGCTGTTTTTCATCGCGGGCGGGTTACTGGGCGCCGCCGCCTATATGATCACCTATCCGATGTGGAAGGCCAGCGGTCTGTTGGATCCGATCGGCGGCGGAAAGGTGACATTGGGGCTGGTCCCGGGCAGCGAATTCAACGCAATCAGCGCCTTTCCGGGGGACGTTCTGGGCCTGATTCTGGGCGTGGCTTTCATCGCGATCGCCTTTGCGTTGCCAAGCCGACTGGTGAGAGGGGGGGGGGACACGGCAGCGCTCTGTCGAATGAATTGACCGGTGAGGCGGCCGTATCTCGTCTGTGGGGTCTGATGTGCCAAGCGAGTGTGAGTGATTGTGTTAAAACGCGGTTAGGGTGGTCTGGTGTTTGTGTTCACATCGGTCCACTCCTATACCGTTCCTGGGGTGGCGATCTTTCAGCCTGATCGGGCCGCCGCAACGGTGGGGGAACGCGTATGAACCGGATAGACAACATACCCGAGATCGCTCTGGGTTGGCATCGCGACGGGACCAGGGCGGCGTTGGCAACCGTGGTTCAAACCTGGGGCAGCGCCCCGCGCCGTGTGGGTGCGCAACTGGTGGTTGGCGGGGATGGCCGGATTCAGGGATCTGTCTCGGGGGGCTGTGTCGAGGGTGCGGTGATTGTCGAGGCGCTGGAGGCGCTGGAAGACGGTGCCCACAGGCTGTTGGAGTTCGGCGTCAGCGACGAAGATGCCTTTGCGGTCGGTCTTGCCTGTGGCGGCACAATCCGCGTGCTGGTCGAACCAGTTGGGGCTGTCCTGCCTGAACCCCTTTTGGCAGAGCTGGTGCAGGCCCGCCAATCGCGCACTGCGTTATGTTATGTCGTGAATGTACAGACCGGTGAGCGAAAATTGGTGCGGGACAGTTATCCGGATCGGATGCGCATGGATCGGTCCGGGTTCGAAGAGGACGGGCAGGTTTTTGTCGCGGTTCACAACCCGCCGCTGCGGCTGATTGTGGTCGGTGCGGTGCACATCACCCAGGCGCTGGTGCCGATGGCCCGGATTGCCGGCTACGATCCAATTCTGATCGATCCGCGTGACGCCTTTGGATCTTCCGAACGGTTTCCCGGCGAAACCATCCTGCAGGACTGGCCCGACGAGGCGGTGGCGCAACTGGGTCTGGACGCGCGCACGGCGCTGGTGCTGCTGACCCATGATCCCAAACTGGACGATCCCGCGCTGATGGCGGCGCTTGCGGCGGATGTGTTCTATATTGGTGCGCTGGGGTCGCTCCGCACCCATGCCAAGCGTGCGGAGCGTATGACGCAGGCCGGGTTCAGCGAGGCACAGATCGGTCGCATTCACGGTCCCGTAGGTTTGGATATTGGTGCCGCCGGGCCAGCCGAAATCGCGGTGTCGATCCTGGCCCAGATGACCGCCGTTCTGCGCGGGCGCACAGCATGAAATTTGGCCAGGTCCCGGTGGCCGAGGCCGTCGGAACCATTTTGGCCCATTCGCTGAAAATCGACGGAACGCGCCTGCGCAAAGGGCAGCTGCTGACGCCGGAGTCGGTGTTGCGGATGCAGTCCGCGGGGCTGACTCAGGTGATCGTGGCCCGGTTGGATCCGGGGGATCTGGATGAAAACGCCGCAGCGGCGGCTCTGGCGGCGGCGCTGGTGCCTGTCCCCGCAGAGGCAGGTCTGCGCCGGACCGACCCGTTTACCGGCCGCGTCAACCTGTTGGCCACGGGGGCGGGGCTGGCGCGGATTGATGCGGCTGCAATTGATCGGGTGAACCAAGTGCATCCGATGATCACTGTGGCCACGGTACCGCGCTGGCAACGGATGGAAGCGGACGGAATGATCGCCACGGTCAAGATCATTTCCTATGCGGTCCCCGCAGAGGAACTTGCGCGGGCCTGCGCCGCGGCATTCGGGGCGCTGGGTCTGCAACGCCCGGTCATCCGCCGGGCCGGGTTCATCGAAACGCTGATACCGGGCGGGGATCGGATCGCTCGCAACGACAAGGGGCATCGCATGATGCATGCCCGCATGGGTCGGCTGGATGCCGAGCTTGCACCGCAGGTTACGGTTGCCCATCGAATCGAACCGCTCACGCAGGCGATTGCCGAGTGTGCCGAGGATCTGATTTTGATCCTGACCGGTTCGGCCACCTCCGACCCGAGTGACGTGGCACCAGAGGCGGTCCGCCGGGCGGGGGGCGAGATCGTGCACTTCGGCATGCCAGTCGATCCCGGAAACCTGTTGTTTCTGGGGCAGATCGGCAGGCGCAGGGTCATCGGTTTGCCTGGCAGTGCGCGCTCCCCGGCCGTCAGCGGAGTGGATTGGGTGCTGGAACGCGTCGTCTGTGGATTGCCAGTGGGACCAGCGGACATCATGGCACTGGGCGTAGGCGGGTTGCTCAAGGAAATTCCGACGCGTCCACAACCGCGTAGACCTGACACCTGATCGTCGGGGCGCCTTTTCGTGGACATGAGGTGCGAAGTAAAAGTTCCGGGTTCTCAAGCTGATAGTGCCGTGCTTAACTTTGACGCAATAGACACCGCATCAGGGAGTTTGATCATTGCGTATAGAATTGGCTGTGAACGGGATAGAGTGTGTTGGGGATGTTGAGGGCCGGACGTTGTTGTCCGGTTTTTTGCGTGATGGATTGGGATTGACGGGGACGCATGTTGGGTGTGACACGAGCCAGTGCGGGGCCTGTGTGGTTCATGTGGACGGTGTAGCGGTCAAGTCCTGCACGATGTTTGCGCTTGAGGCGGATGGCTGTTCGGTGGAGACGATCGAGGGTCAGGCGGCGGCGGACGGGACGCTGAACGCGATCCAGCAGGCGTTTCAGGATCATCACGGGCTGCAATGCGGGTTCTGCACGCCGGGCATGGTGATGTCGGCGGCGGCTCTGCTGAAGGAAAATCCCGAGCCGACCGAAGCCGAAGTCCGGGCCTATCTTGAGGGCAATCTGTGTCGCTGCACGGGCTATCACAACATCGTACGGGCGATCCTGGCGGCTTCGGGTCAGGACGTGAGCGCGATCGCGGCGGAATAAGGCCGGGGGCCAGCCCCCGGACCCCCGGAGTATTTCCGGCAAGAGGAAGACGGGTTCGGGCGCGCGGGTTTCGCGGTCGTGAGACAGAGGCGGCAAGGGCCGCCGGAATGTAGGGCGGGTTTTCCCGCACCCCAGGGAGGAGACAGACATGCCAAAGGACAGCGGCATCGGAGCCAGCAGCAAGCGGCGCGAAGACGTGCGGTTTTTAAGCGGAACCGGCAATTACACCGACGACATCAACCGGCCGGGCCAGGCCTATGTGCATTTTCTGCGCTCGGATGTGGCGCACGGGCGCCTGGGTGCGGTCGACACCACGGCGGCGGCGGCGATGCCGGGCGTGGTGCGCATCTTCACCGGTGCGGATTTCGAGGGCGTCGGCAGCATCCCCTGCGGCTGGCAGGTGACCGACCGGTTCGGCGAACCGATGCAGGAGCCGACCCATCCGGTCCTGGCCCAGGGCAAGGTGCGCCATGTGGGGGATCCGATCGCGGCGGTCGTGGCCGAGACCTATGAGCAGGCACGCGATGCGGCCGAGGCGATCGAGGTTGAGATCGAGGAATTGCCAGCGGTTGTGGACATGAAAGCGGCGCTGGCGGACGGCGCGACGAAGGTACATGAAGATCTGACGTCAAACCTTTGTTACGACTGGGGATTTATAGAGGATAACCGGGATTCGGTGGATGCGGCCATCAAGGGCGCGGCGCATGTGACGGTGCTGGATCTGGTCAATCAGCGCATGGTGGCCAACCCGATGGAACCACGGGTGGCGGTGGGCGATTACGATCGCGGTACCGGCGATCACACGCTGTACACCACCAGCCAGAACCCGCATGTCATCCGCTTGTTGATGGGCGCCTTTGTGCTGGGCATACCGGAACATAAATTGCGGGTGGTGGCGCCGGATGTGGGCGGCGGTTTTGGCACCAAGATCTTTCACTATGCCGAAGAGGCGTTCTGCACCTTTGCCGCCAAGGCGGTGAACCGGCCAGTGAAATGGACCAGTTCGCGCAGCGAGGCCTTCATGAGCGATGCCCATGGGCGCGATCACGTCACCAGGATCGAACTGGCGCTGGATGCCGACAACAACTTTGTCGCCATCCGCACGGACACGCTGGCCAACATGGGCGCGTATCTCAGCACGTTTGCGCCCTCGGTGCCGTCCTATCTGCATGGCACCCTGATGGCGGGCAACTACAAGACGCCCAACATCTACGTCAACGTGCGGGCGGTGTTCACCAACACGGTGCCGGTGGATGCCTATCGCGGAGCCGGGCGTCCCGAGGCGACCTTTCAGCTCGAGCGGGTCATCGACAAGGCGGCGCGCGAACTGGGGGTGGATCCGATCGCGCTGCGGCGGCAGAACTTTGTCACCGAATTTCCCTATGCCACGCCGGTGGCGGTGGAATATGACACTGGCGATTATAACGCGACGATGGACAAGCTGGAACAGATCGCCGATCTCGCGGGTTTTCCGGAGCGGCGCAAGGCCTCCGAGGCCAAAGGCAAGCTGCGCGGTCTGGGGGTGAACTGTTATATCGAGGCCTGCGGGCTGGCCCCCAGCAACCTGGCGGGTCAGCTGGGCGCGCGCGCCGGGCTGTACGAGAGCGCCACGGTGCGGGTCAATGCCACCGGCGGGCTGGTGGTGATGACCGGCAGCCACAGCCATGGCCAGGGCCACGAGACCGCTTTTCCCCAGGTGGTGGCCGAGATGATCGGCATTCCCGAGGACATGATCGAGATCGTGCATGGTGATACCGCCAAGGTGCCGATGGGCATGGGCACCTACGGGTCCCGCTCGCTGGCGGTGGGGGGATCGGCCATCGTGCGGGCGACCGAGAAAATCATCAACAAGGCCAAAAAGATCGCGGCCCACCTGCTGGAGGCGGCCGAGGCCGATATCGAGCTCAAGGAGGGTGCGTTCAGTGTCGCGGGCACGGATAAATCCGTGGCCTGGGGCGATGTGACCCTGGCGGCCTATGTGCCGCATAACTATCCGCTGGACGATATCGAGCCGGGGCTGGAGGAGACGGCGTTTTACGATCCGGCCAACTTCACCTATCCGGCCGGGGCCTACGGGTGCGAGGTCGAGGTCGACCCCGAGACCGGCAAGGTCACCATCGAGCGGTTCTCGGCGGCGGATGATTTCGGCAATATCGTCAACCCGATGATCGTGTCGGGCCAGGTGCATGGGGGTATCGGCCAGGGCATCGGCCAGGCCTTGCTTGAGCATTGCGTCTATGACGAGGACGGTCAGTTGCTCAGCGCCAGTTACATGGATTATGCCATGCCGCGGGCCGACGATGTGCCGTTCTACGCGGTGGATCATTCTTGCGCGACGCCCTGCACCCACAACCCGCTGGGGGTCAAGGGCTGTGGCGAGGCCGGTGCCATCGGCAGCCCGCCGGCGGTGGTCAACGCGGTGATCGACGCGCTGCAATCGGGCGGCAAGGACGTGACCCATATCGACATGCCGCTGAGCCCCGCGCGGGTCTGGGCGGCGCTGAACGGATGAAACCGGACACCGGGGGCGCCCCGCCCCCGTTCGCCAGTGTCTCTTGGAGCCATGGCGAGACCAAGGCCCCCCCGGGGGATATGTGAAGCAAGAGAAAGAAGACGGGGCCGACCCCCGGAGTCTTTGGGAGAAGCACGATGTACGCATTTGAATTCGACAAACCGGCCACGGTGGCCGAGGCGGTTGCGGCGCTGGCCGCAGAGGACGCGCAGGCACTGGGGGGCGGGCAGACCCTGATTCCGACGCTGAAACAACGGCTTGCCAGCCCGTCGCGGCTGGTCAGCCTGACCGGGATCGACGACATGAAAGGCGTCGGCGCGGCGGATGGTGCGGTGACCATCGGCGGCGGCACCACCCATGCCCGGGTGGCGGCAGAGGCCGGCGACTATCCGGCGCTGGCGGCGCTGGCGGGCCGCATCGGCGATCCGGCGGTGCGCAACCGCGGCACCATCGGCGGCAGCCTGGCCAACAACGACCCCTCGGCCGACTATCCCGCCGCGGCCCTGGCCAGCGGCGCCACCATTGTCACCAATACGCGCGAAATCGCGGCGGACGACTATTTCCAGGGCCTGTTCACCACTGCGCTCGACGAGGGCGAGATCATCACCGAGGTGCGCTTTCCGATCCCCCAGGCGGCCAATTACCAGAAGTTCGAACAGCCCGCCTCGCGCTTTGCCCTGGTCGGGGTCTTCGTGGCCCGGTTCGACAGCGGCGTGCGCGTCGCAGTCACCGGCGCCTCGGAAGATGGGGTGTTTCGCTGGAGCGAGGCCGAAGAGGCCCTGACCAGGGCGTTCCGCGAAGACGCCCTCATGGACCTCGACATCGCCCCCGCCAACATGATCGCAGACCTGCACGGATCCAAGCCATACCGCGCCCACCTCGTCAAAACCATGACCAAACGCGCCATCCAGAATATGCCGTAATCCAAAAATCCCATCCGCGACGGCCGAAATCTGAGGTGGGCGCGTCTTCTCAGATACCCGTGGTGTCATGGGTGATCCGCCCGCCGCAGATCGTGATCGAGGCGGTGACCTGGTCCAGGGTTTCGGAAGGGCGCGCCTCGATGTTATCTGACAGCACCACCACATCCGCGAACATGCCCGGCACCAGCCGGCCCTTGGTGGACTCGCTGAATTCAGCATGGGCGGCCTGCGCGGTATAGCTGTGCAGTGCATTCATCAGGCTTTGACGTTGGCCGCTCCAGGGTAATGGCAGATCCATGGGTGCGACAGCGGCCTGAATGGACGGCATAACCTCGACCGGAACCACCGGCCAATCCGATGAAAAGATCATCGGCACACCGGTGTCGCGAATGCTTTGCCAAGCATAAGCCAAAGGTTTCTGGGTTTCATGCAGGATCATTCCCTTTGGTGGTGCCGCAAACAACCCGCCGCAGGGAGCGTGCAACGGTTGCATCGAGGCCACCACGTCCAGTGCCCGCAGACGGGGCAGATCATCGGGGTGCAAAATTTCGATATGCTCGATCCGGTGCCGGCTGTCGCGGATCCCATTGACGTGCCGGGCCGCAGCAAAGGCATCCAGCGTCCCGCGAACGGCGGCGTCACCGATAGCATGAACGCTGATTTGCAGGCCCATGGCATCGGCACGCATACAGATCTGATTGAATTGCGTGTTGTCGAACAAGGGCGCGCCCGCACTGTCGGGCCAGTTCGGATAGGGCTGCAACATCGCGGCGGTTCCGGACTCCACCACCCCATCGTAAAACAGCTTGAGCCGGTTGGACCACAGCCAGTCCGATGCATAGCGGCGGCGCATCTCGTCGGCTTCGTCCAGCCGGTCGATTGGGTCGAAATTCTTCAGATGAAATGGAATCTGCCCCCGGCAGAGCAAATCGCCTTCGGACTGAATTTCGGCCAGCAATTCCAGCTGATAAAAATTGCCGTCCATGTTGTGAAAGGTGGTCACCCCCGTTGCTGCCAGATGCCGCAACCCGGCGCGCAATGCGGCCTTGTCCGCCGCACGTTGACCGGGTGTGGCCGGGGGTACCGGATCCGCGCCTGTGGTCATGCCCAGCATGTCGCGCCCGCCCAGTTCGGTTTTGGCCAGGATATAGCCGTATGCCCCCGGTTCCAGCAATTCGCCTGTCGCCAGACCGTCCGGTCCCATCACGATCTCGCTGCCCTTGGACACCGGGGCACCGTTCAGAATCCCAGCCAGTTTCAGCGCCGGGGTATTGGCCCAGACCGTGTGATGATCGGCGGCCAGGACCGCAAAGGCCCGTCCGGGCAGCGCCCGATCCAGCCCGTGGCGATCAATGGGCCGACCTTTGCCAAGCAGATCGTATTGTGCACCGATGGCATAGATCAGAGACTGGTCCGGAGTATTTGCGGCATGGCTGCGCACACTCTGCGCAAGCGTGTCGGCATCATGGCACCCCGACAGATCCAGCAGGCCCAGTTCGAACCCACCGGCGAAGAGGTGGATGTGGCTTTCGATAAAGCCCGGCAGCACAGTGTTGCCCTGCGCATCGATCACGCGGGTGCCGGGCCCGCGCATCTCGCGGATATCGGCGTTTGAGCCCACAGCCAGGAGGTGCCCGTCGGCCAACGCCAAGGCCTCGGCGCGCGGTCTGCCCTCGGCAAAGGTGATCAAACGGCCATTTTCGATGATGATCTCTGCCTGAGCCAAGGCGCACTCCGATCTGTATTGGGCGTTACGCCAAGCCCGCCAGCCGGTCGATGAGCCTCTGTTGCCTGGCAAACCAGGGCGCAGCGATCTCAATCTGTGCCGCCAAAGCCATCAGTGTTTCATCCGCTCCAAATGGCATGGCCAGATGGACCCCAACCGGCAGGCCCGTCGCGCTCCAATGCAAGGGCAATGAAACCGCCGGCTGCCCGCTGGCATTGAACACGGCGGTAAAGGGGGAGTAGTCGAACACCCCACCGGGGCCGGTGCGGTAATCCAGAAAATCCTCGTTCGTGGGGGCCAACTGGCCAACCGGCGCAGGAGGGCGCGCCAAAGTTGGCGTCACAAGAACGTCACAGGTTGTAAACAGGTGTGCCATCCGGCGGCCAAAGGCATGGATCGCATTCAGCGCGCCAAGATAATCCGAACCGGAAAGCCGATCGGCATAGGCAATCGCTCCGCGCGTTACGCCATCCAGCAGGGTTGGATCCAACGGTCTGCCATTCAATACGTGGCGCACCGACAGTGCCGTTCCGCAGGCGACAATTTGGGTCCAGGCGACCATCATGCTCTCGACATCCAGATCGACCGGCAAATGCAATGGCTCAACCAGATGACCCAGATCCTGCAGCAGCTTTCCGGTGTTCTCGACCGCGGCGACGCATTCCGGGTCGGTCGGTTCACCACTCAATGTCGTGTTACACAGGGCCACGCGTAATTGTCCGGGGGGGCGGCTCATGGCCTGGATGAAGGTACCCTGCAGAGTCGGCGGGAAATAGGGCGCACCTAAATCCGGACCATCGACCGCGTCCAAAAGACCTGCGGTGTCACGCAGGCTGCGGGTCAGGAAGCCGTCAATTGCCATGCCGCCCCAACCTTCGCCGGCTCCTGGCCCCTCGGGCAGGCGCCCCCGTGTGGGTTTGAACCCGACCAGACCACAGGACGACGCAGGTATGCGTACCGAACCACCACCGTCGCTGCCATGGGCCGCCGGAACGATCCCCGCCGCAACCGCTGCGCCCGAGCCACCGGATGATCCACCCGAGGTATGATCAGTATTCCATGGATTGCGCGTCGGCCCGCCATAAACCTGTGCTTCGGTCACCGGCCCGACACCCAGTTCGGGCGAGGTGGTGCGCGCAAATGTGACCAGTCCCGCCGCACGCATTCGCAGGAACATTTCGCTGTCATAGCTGTGTTGGCTGTTGCGCCACAGGGCGGATCCATTGTTGGTGGGAAAATCCACCGCTTCGGCCCCCAAGTCCTTGATCAGGAACGGAACGCCCCGAAACGGACCCTCGGGCAAGCCAGCCCGGATCGAAGCGCGCGCCACGTCTTCGCGGATCATCACCACAGCGTTCAAATCCGGGTTCAGCGCGGCGACCTGCTCCAATGCGCAATCCAGCAACTCGTCCGGAGTTACGTCCAGTCTTGCAACCCGCGCCGCCAACTCCGTCGCATCGCTGCGCAGATAGAGGTCTTTCATCACGTCCCGCTCCGATTTGTGGCCATCGTTTCAAGATACACTCAGGCCAGCGAAAGACCAGCCGGAACCCGCCCGGAACAGGGGCAGCGACATTGTTTTCAATGCACCTCAGATTTCGGCCGTCGCGGATGGGATTTTTGGATTACGGCATATTCTGGATGGCGCGTTTGGTCATGGTTTTGACGAGGTGGGCGCGGTATGGCTTGGATCCGTGCAGGTCTGCGATCATGTTGGCGGGGGCGATGTCGAGGTCCATGAGGGCGTCTTCGCGGAACGCCCTGGTCAGGGCCTCTTCGGCCTCGCTCCAGCGAAACACCCCATCTTCCGAGGCGCCGGTGACTGCGACGCGCACGCCGCTGTCGAACCGGGCCACGAAGACCCCGACCAGGGCAAAGCGCGAGGCGGGCTGTTCGAACTTCTGGTAATTGGCCGCCTGGGGGATCGGAAAGCGCACCTCGGTGATGATCTCGCCCTCGTCGAGCGCAGTGGTGAACAGGCCCTGGAAATAGTCGTCCGCCGCGATTTCGCGCGTATTGGTGACAATGGTGGCGCCGCTGGCCAGGGCCGCGGCGGGATAGTCGGCCGAGGGGTCGTTGTTGGCCAGGCTGCCGCCGATGGTGCCGCGGTTGCGCACCGCCGGATCGCCGATGCGGCCCGCCAGCGCCGCCAGCGCCGGATAGTCGCCGGCCTCTGCCGCCACCCGGGCATGGGTGGTGCCGCCGCCGATGGTCACCGCACCATCCGCCGCGCCGACGCCTTTCATGTCGTCGATCCCGGTCAGGCTGACCAGCCGCGACGGGCTGGCAAGCCGTTGTTTCAGCGTCGGAATCAGGGTCTGCCCGCCCCCCAGTGCCTGCGCGTCCTCTGCGGCCAGCGCCGCAACCGCCTCGGCCACCGTGGCCGGTTTGTCGAATTCAAATGCGTACATCGTGCTTCTCCCAAAGACTCCGGGGGTCGGCCCCGTCTTCTTTCTCTTGCTTCACATATCCCCCGGGGGGGCCTTGGTCTCGCCATGGCTCCAAGAGACACTGGCGAACGGGGGCGGGGCGCCCCCGGTGTCCGGTTTCATCCGTTCAGCGCCGCCCAGACCCGCGCGGGGCTCAGCGGCATGTCGATATGGGTCACGTCCTTGCCGCCCGATTGCAGCGCGTCGATCACCGCGTTGACCACCGCCGGCGGGCTGCCGATGGCACCGGCCTCGCCACAGCCCTTGACCCCCAGCGGGTTGTGGGTGCAGGGCGTCGCGCAAGAATGATCCACCGCGTAGAACGGCACATCGTCGGCCCGCGGCATGGCATAATCCATGTAACTGGCGCTGAGCAACTGACCGTCCTCGTCATAGACGCAATGCTCAAGCAAGGCCTGGCCGATGCCCTGGCCGATACCCCCATGCACCTGGCCCGACACGATCATCGGGTTGACGATATTGCCGAAATCATCCGCCGCCGAGAACCGCTCGATGGTGACCTTGCCGGTCTCGGGGTCGACCTCGACCTCGCACCCGTAGGCCCCGGCCGGATAGGTGAAGTTGGCCGGATCGTAAAACGCCGTCTCCTCCAGCCCCGGCTCGATATCGTCCAGCGGATAGTTATGCGGCACATAGGCCGCCAGGGTCACATCGCCCCAGGCCACGGATTTATCCGTGCCCGCGACACTGAACGCACCCTCCTTGAGCTCGATATCGGCCTCGGCCGCCTCCAGCAGGTGGGCCGCGATCTTTTTGGCCTTGTTGATGATTTTCTCGGTCGCCCGCACGATGGCCGATCCCCCCACCGCCAGCGAGCGGGACCCGTAGGTGCCCATGCCCATCGGCACCTTGGCGGTATCACCATGCACGATCTCGATCATGTCCTCGGGAATGCCGATCATCTCGGCCACCACCTGGGGAAAAGCGGTCTCGTGGCCCTGGCCATGGCTGTGGCTGCCGGTCATCACCACCAGCCCGCCGGTGGCATTGACCCGCACCGTGGCGCTCTCGTACAGCCCGGCGCGCGCGCCCAGCTGACCCGCCAGGTTGCTGGGGGCCAGCCCGCAGGCCTCGATATAACAGTTCACCCCCAGACCGCGCAGCTTGCCTTTGGCCTCGGAGGCCTTGCGCCGCTCCGGAAAACCCGCGAGATCGGCGATCTGTTCCAGCTTGTCCATCGTCGCGTTATAATCGCCAGTGTCATATTCCACCGCCACCGGCGTGGCATAGGGAAATTCGGTGACAAAGTTCTGCCGCCGCAGCGCGATCGGATCCACCCCCAGTTCGCGCGCCGCCTTGTCGATGACCCGCTCGAGCTGAAAGGTCGCCTCGGGACGCCCGGCTCCGCGATAGGCATCCACCGGCACCGTGTTGGTGAACACCGCCCGCACGTTGACGTAGATGTTGGGCGTCTTGTAGTTGCCCGCCATCAGGGTGCCATGCAGATAGGACGGCACCGAGGGCGCAAACGTGCTGAGATACGCGCCCATGTTGGCCAGCGTGTCCGTGCGGATGGCGACAAAGTTGTTGTCGGCATCCAGCGCCAGTTCGATCCTGGTGACGTGATCGCGCCCATGGGCATCGCTCATGAAGGCCTCGCTGCGCGAACTGGTCCATTTCACTGGCCGGTTCACCGCCTTGGCGGCAAAGGTGCAGAACGCCTCTTCGGCATAGTGAAAGATCTTGGTGCCAAAACCGCCGCCCACATCCGGCGCCACCACCCGCAATTTATGTTCCGGTATGCCCAGCACAAAGGCGCCCATCAACAAGCGGATGACATGCGGGTTCTGGCTGGTGGTGTACAGCGTGTGATCGCCGGTACCGCGATCGTAATCGCCCACCGCCACCCGTGGTTCCATCGGGTTGGCCACCATGCGCTGATTGACCAGATCCAGCACCGTCACATGCGCCGCGCCCTTGATGGCCGCATCCACCGAATCCCGGTTATCCTCTATAAATCCCCAGTCGTAACAAAGGTTTGACGTCAGATCTTCATGTACCTTCGTCGCGCCGTCCGCCAGCGCCGCTTTCATGTCCACAACCGCTGGCAATTCCTCGATCTCAACCTCGATCGCCTCGGCCGCATCGCGTGCCTGCTCATAGGTCTCGGCCACGACCGCCGCGATCGGATCCCCCACATGGCGCACCTTGCCCTGGGCCAGGACCGGATGGGTCGGCTCCTGCATCGGTTCGCCGAACCGGTCGGTCACCTGCCAGCCGCAGGGGATGCTGCCGACGCCCTCGAAATCCGCACCGGTGAAGATGCGCACCACGCCCGGCATCGCCGCCGCCGCCGTGGTGTCGACCGCACCCAGGCGCCCGTGCGCCACATCCGAGCGCAGAAAATGCACATAGGCCTGGCCCGGCCGGTTGATGTCGTCGGTGTAATTGCCGGTTCCGCTTAAAAACCGCACGTCTTCGCGCCGCTTGCTGCTGGCTCCGATGCCGCTGTCCTTTGGCATGTCTGTCTCCTCCCTGGGGTGCGGGAAAACCCGCCCTACATTCCGGCGGCCCTTGCCGCCTCTGTCTCACGACCGCGAAACCCGCGCGCCCGAACCCGTCTTCCTCTTGCCGGAAATACTCCGGGGGTCCGGGGGCTGGCCCCCGGCCTTATTCCGCCGCGATCGCGCTCACGTCCTGACCCGAAGCCGCCAGGATCGCCCGTACGATGTTGTGATAGCCCGTGCAGCGACACAGATTGCCCTCAAGATAGGCCCGGACTTCGGCTTCGGTCGGCTCGGGATTTTCCTTCAGCAGAGCCGCCGCCGACATCACCATGCCCGGCGTGCAGAACCCGCATTGCAGCCCGTGATGATCCTGAAACGCCTGCTGGATCGCGTTCAGCGTCCCGTCCGCCGCCGCCTGACCCTCGATCGTCTCCACCGAACAGCCATCCGCCTCAAGCGCAAACATCGTGCAGGACTTGACCGCTACACCGTCCACATGAACCACACAGGCCCCGCACTGGCTCGTGTCACACCCAACATGCGTCCCCGTCAATCCCAATCCATCACGCAAAAAACCGGACAACAACGTCCGGCCCTCAACATCCCCAACACACTCTATCCCGTTCACAGCCAATTCTATACGCAATGATCAAACTCCCTTTCGTTGGTTTTGCGCCTCAGTTCGAAACCACACGGCGCAGCCACCCCTTTTTCTTTTCTGGCTCAGGCGCGTCCTCGGCACCAACTTCCTGTTCCGGCGCGGGACCTTCGACCCTCTGCTGGAAAGTGGTAAAGAACTGATCCGCCATTTTTTTTGCAAAGCCGTCGATGATCCGGCTGCCGAGTTGCGCCAGCTTTCCGCCCACCTTGGCATCCACGTCATAGGACAGCAAGGTTCCTGTTTCGCTATCGGTCAAGGTCACGCGGGCGCCGCCTTTGGCAAAACCGGCTGCGCCGCCTTTGCCTTCGCCGGTCAGGGTCAGGCTTTCCCCTTCGACCACATCTGAAATCGTGACCGCACCCTTGAAGGTTGCCTTTACGGGGCCAACTTTCTGTACCACTGTGGCTTCGAACCCGTCTTCGGGCGAGCCGCTCATTTCCTGGCAACCCGGCACACAGTCTTTCAGCACCTCCGCGCTGAGCAAGGCCTGCCAGACATCCGCTCGCGGAGCGGCGATCTCACGGGAATCTGTAATCTGCATGTGTATCCTCCGTCTGATTGTCTCAACGTTAGGGCCAAGTCTTTCATCGGGCAATGGGACAAGGGTCGGTATCTGCATCGGACCGGCAGAGCAGGGCGGACACGTTCGGGGGCGATGGACAGTTCCCTGGCGCACGCCTATCAGGGGTGAATGACAAGAATACGGAATTGCGAAATTTGCCCTGCACATGGGTTTAGCCCAAATCCCGAGACGGGCAGCACGTGACCGCTGTCGCCGCCCCGAATCCGCGCAATCGGGCGATCCTGCTGATGATCGGGGCGATCCTGTGTTTCACGTTGATGGATGCCAGCGCCAAAGCGCTTGCTCCGCGCATCGGCGTGCTGCCGACGCTTTGGGCGCGGTATGCCGGGCAGATGGTACTGGTCCTGCTTCTCGTGGCACCGCGTCTGCATCGCGTGGCCCGCACCAGCCACCCTTGGCTTCAGCTTCTGCGTTCTGTGCTGCTGATGTGCGCCACGGCGTTTTTCTTTACCGGGATCAGCCTGATTCCACTGTCTGATGCTGCCGCGCTAATGGCCATGAACCCGGTCTTGATCACCCTGGGAGCGGCTGTGTTTCTGGGAGAAGCCCTGGGGCCGCGCAGAGTCGTGGGTATCGTTGTCGCCCTGATCGGTGCGCTGATCGTGATCCGCCCCGGCAGTGATGTGTTCTCTGCAGCAGCGCTGTTGCCGTTGGGCGCGGCGGTCTGTTATTCCGCATACTCTCTATTGACCCGCAAGTTGGGTCCAAACGAGGATGTCTGGACCTCGCTATTTTACACTGGGCTAGTGGGCACCGTGTTGCTGAGCCTTGCGGTGCCGTTTGCGTGGCAAACCCCTGATGGGGGAGGGTGGGCGCTGATTGGTGCAATCACTGTGCTGGGCACATTGGGTCAACTTGCGCTGATCCGGGCCTTCAGTCTGGGAGAGGCTTCGATGCTGGCACCCTATTCCTATACCGGTCTGATTTTTGCTGCCTGTTGGGGCGCGTTGTTCTTTGCCGAATTGCCGGATGGATGGACTGTGGCGGGTGCCCTTGTGATCGCCGGAGCGGGTCTGTATGTCTGGCACCGCGAAACCTATCGCCGCTGAGAGCTTTTGAATGCCGGCAGACTTTTCCGATCTTTCGCGCCTGGAGCGTGTCAAATATTATACAGCCAACCTGTTCTTGCGGGCGCTGATCGGGGGCGTGGGGCTTATCCCATACCGGGCTCGCTTGCCAGTCATGGGCTGGATCGTTTCGCGTGTCCTTGGGCGGTTGGCGGGGATCGACCGGCGGGTCCGCAACAATTTGAATCTGACCTGTCCGGACTTGTCTGATGACGAGGTTACAGATCTTTGCCACGCTGTTGCAGACAATGCCGGGCGGGCGCTGATCGAACTGTATGCTGGCGAGCAGTTTTTGCGTCGGGCCCGCGCGGCGCAGATCAGCGGGCCGGGCCTGGCCGCGTTGCAGGAGGCCCGCCAACAGGGCAGGCCGGTGATCTTGATGACCGGCCATTTCGGCAACTACGATGCGGCCCGCGCCAAGTTGATTTCGATGGGATACGAAATGGGCGCGCTGTATCGGCGCATGGCCAATCCGTATTTCAACGAACACTACGTACGGACAATTTCGGCTGTCGGTCGGCCGATGTTCGAGCAGGGCCGACGGGGGATGGTCGAAATGGTGCGGCACCTGAAGCAGGGCGGCATCATTGCCATCGTTGGCGATTTGCATGTTCAGGAAGGCAAGTGGCTTACCTTTTTTGGCCAGCCGGCGCTGACATCAACGACTCCTGCTGATTTGGCCCTCAAACAGAATGCCGTATTGATACCGGTGTACGCGATCCGCAAACCCGATGGGCTGAACTTTGAAATAGAGATGCACGCGCCCATCGAGCCTTCCGATCCGCAGACCATGACCCAGGACATAAATGACGGGCTGGAAAAGCTTGTGCGGGCGCATATGGGGCAGTGGTTCTGGATCCACAAACGCTGGAAATCCGCCTGACAGGCTCTGAAGAAGACCGGCTGAACGCGTCCTCTCTTGCCACCCGGAACCCCTTTTATGCAG
Source organism: Sedimentitalea nanhaiensis DSM 24252 (assembly GCF_000473225.1). Classification (GTDB taxonomy): domain Bacteria; phylum Pseudomonadota; class Alphaproteobacteria; order Rhodobacterales; family Rhodobacteraceae; genus Sedimentitalea; species Sedimentitalea nanhaiensis. The sequence continues at coordinate 850,898 of NZ_KI421509.1, read as the reverse complement.
CGGATTTCACTTATCAACCGGTCGATTTTGTTGGCTGGGGGCTGCAAGATCTCGTATGATTCTGGCACATACCCCGCAAATTCGAGCCGCGACACGAAGCCGGAAGACCCGTTTCCGGAACACGACGACCCGCTGTGCGTCCGCCTGGTCGAGATGATCGGCATGCGCCACGTTCTGGTGAAGTTTGCGGCGCCGATCGATCGGGAGGTCTGCGAGCGGAAATGGGTCGCTTTTTGCCGTCTCGTACCGCTCGTCTGCCCCCAAGCGCTTTGAGGGGAACCGAAGGAGAGGCCGTCTGCTCCGTGCGTGTTGGCTGTGGCCACACCATTGGAGCGATCCTGGGCCATCTGAGGGCGCGCCTGCACCGGATCATCCGGTCGTCCACCCGGATTCGTCAGATCGACAATGCGGAAGCGCCAACATGCCAGCCCGAAATCGTCGTGCGGATTACTTTACCAACTCGGCAGCAACGATGGCGCCGGGGCCGGGTTTCTGCACCAGAACGACCGCCGGTCGAGGGCCTTCGACAGTGGTACTGGTTTCAAACACTGCTTTTCCATCCCATTGCCCGAGGATGCGCCAATCGTCGACCACATTTGCGTAGTTCAGGACTTGCCCAGCGTTCTCTCCGCGTTTGATTTCGGTGCGGTGTTGCGGCGTGAAGCGGATCAGAAATATTGTCAATGGCTCCTGCACGGGTTGCAACGCCTGGGCGCGGATGGAAATACGCTCTCCGTTTCTGCTTGCTTGCAGCCGGATGACAGCGGCGGTCGAGCGGTGTGCGTCGATCAAATCGGCCAGTTCCATCGCACGAGCGCCGACCACGTCATCCTGTCCGTTGACGATCATTTGAGGCGTATAGATCATGTGGCGACCTGCAACCTGGGCATAGGCGCGCTGTCGTTCTGCGTGCTGAGGGCGTGCAAACAGGTCTTTCCAGCCGATATAGTCCCAATAATCCACATGCAAAGCCAACGGAATGACGTCGTTTCGCCGCGCCAGTTCCTGTAACAGCTTGTCCGCAGGCGGGCAGGACGAGCAGCCCTGAGAGGTGAACAATTCAACCACAACCGGGTTGCTCTGCGCAAATGCAGGAGGTGTCAGAGACATGCACAAAGCCATGGCAGCTGCGGCGATCAGTTTCATCGTAACCAGATTTCCTGTGACTGTCTTTTTGGTCTAACTGTGTGCCACCATCATGGCCAATCAAGGTTTCTTGAGACCAATTTGTCTGCGGATCGCGATGCTGTCGCACAATTGTAAAATTTTTTGGTGTACAATGGTATACAAAATCGTCGCACCTGAAGGATCGCTATTGATCCCAAGCCATGGGTGATGCAGACATCCCGCAGCGAATTCCCAACTTGCACGACTTTTCAGAGGGAGGCCACCAGATGCCCATCACAGTCGGACTGGACACCGCCAAAACACGCAAAACCCTGAGCGTGAATGGCAAGACAATCTCGTATTACTCGATCCCGGCCGCGACCCAGGCCGGTTTGGGCGAATTCAGCAACTTGCCAGCCGCACTCAAGGTGGTGCTGGAGAACATGCTGCGCTTTGAGGACGGCAAGACCGTCAGCGTCGAGGACATCAAGGCCTTTGCTGAATGGGGTGCCAAGGGCGGCAAGAATCCGCGCGAAATCGCTTATCGTCCGGCCCGGGTGCTTATGCAGGATTTCACCGGCGTTCCCGCCGTGGTCGATTTGGCGGCGATGCGCGACGGTATCGTGGCATTGGGCGGGGATGCGGAAAAGATCAACCCGCTGAACCCGGTCGATCTGGTCATCGACCACTCGGTCATGATCGACGAATTCGGCAACCCTCGCGCGTTTCAGATGAACGTGGACCGGGAGTATGAGCGCAACATGGAGCGCTATCAGTTCCTGAAATGGGGGCAGGGCGCGTTCAACAACTTCCGCGTTGTGCCGCCGGGCACCGGCATCTGTCACCAGGTCAACCTGGAATACCTGTCGCAGACCGTCTGGACCGACGTGGATCAGAACGGCGATGAAGTCGCCTATCCCGATACGCTGGTGGGAACGGACAGCCACACCACCATGGTCAACGGTGCCGCTGTGCTGGGTTGGGGCGTTGGCGGTATCGAGGCCGAAGCTGCGATGCTGGGCCAACCGATTTCGATGCTGATCCCCGAAGTCGTCGGCTTTGAGCTGACCGGAAGGATGATGGAAGGTACGACAGGGACTGACCTGGTGCTGAAAGTCGTGGAAATGCTGCGCGCCAAGGGCGTCGTCGGCAAGTTTGTCGAATTCTATGGCGCGGGGCTGGACCATCTGCCGCTCGCGGACCGGGCCACCATCGCCAACATGGCCCCGGAATACGGTGCGACCTGCGGCTTCTTCCCGATCGATAACGAGACGCTGCGGTATCTGCGCACTACCGGTCGCGACGAGGATCGGGTGGCGCTGGTCGAGGCATATGCCAAGGAAAATGGCATGTGGCGTGATGAGGGCTATGCACCGATCTATACCGATACGCTGACACTGGACATGGGCACGATCGTTCCGGCGATTTCCGGCCCCAAGCGTCCGCAGGATTATACGACACTGGACAAGGCGGCCCCGGCCTTTCTGGACGTGGTGGCCGAGTATCGCGGCATCGACACTCATCAGGCGGCGCAGGATATGGCCGACGAAGGCCCCACACCGGTTCCGGCGCAGGACCCGCGCAAATCGATCAAGGTCGCGGGCGAAGACTATGAACTGCGGGACGGCTCGGTTGTAATTGCCTCGATCACCTCCTGTACCAACACCTCGAATCCCTATGTGATGATCGGTGCGGGTCTGGTGGCGCGCAAGGCGCGTGCGCTGGGGCTGACCCGCAAGCCCTGGGTGAAAACCTCGCTGGCTCCGGGGTCGCAGGTCGTGTCCGCCTATCTTGAGGCCGCTGGCCTGCAAGAGGATCTGGACGCTATCGGCTTCAACCTGGTGGGCTATGGTTGCACCACCTGTATCGGCAACTCGGGTCCGATCCAGAAAGAACTGTCCGAAGCTATTGCCGCAGGCGATCTGGTCGCGACCAGCGTTTTGTCCGGCAACCGCAACTTTGAAGGCCGCATCAGCCCGGACGTGCGCGCCAACTACCTGGCCAGCCCGCCGCTTGTGGTGGCCTATGCGCTGGCCGGTGACATGAACGTGGACATGGTGAATGATCCGCTGGGGCAGGACAGGGACGGCAATGATGTCTATCTCAAGGACATCTGGCCAACCACCAAGGAGATTGCGGATCTGGTTCAACAGACCGTCACTCGCGAAGCGTTCCTGACCAAATATGCTGATGTGTTCAAGGGCGACGAGAAATGGCAATCGGTCGAAACCACCGACAGCCAGACCTATGACTGGCCACCGACATCGACCTATGTGCAGAACCCGCCCTATTTTCAGGGCATGAGCGCCGAGCCTGGGACGATCACCAATATCGAAGGGGCCCGCGTGCTGGCATTGTTGGGTGACATGATCACGACCGATCACATCAGCCCGGCAGGATCGTTCAAGGATGCAACGCCTGCCGGCCAATATCTGATCGACCGTCAGGTTCCGGTGCGCGAATTCAACTCCTATGGCAGTCGCCGCGGCAACCACGAAGTGATGATGCGCGGGACTTTCGCCAACATCCGCATCAAGAACGAGATGCTCGAGGGGGTCGAAGGCGGGTACACCAAAGGGCCGGATGGGGCGCAAACCTCGATCTTCGACGCCGCCATGGCCTATCAGGACGCGGGCGTTCCGCTGGTGATCTTTGGTGGCGAACAATATGGGGCGGGATCGTCGCGCGACTGGGCCGCAAAGGGTACGGCGCTTCTGGGGGTCAAGGCCGTGATCGCCGAGAGCTTCGAGCGAATCCACCGTTCGAATCTGGTTGGCATGGGCGTCATCCCGTTCGAATTCACCGGCGGCGACACCCGCAAATCGTTGAACCTGACCGGGGATGAAACCGTCGCGATCCACGGGCTGGACACGATCCAACCGCTGCAAGAGGTGCCGTGCACCATCACCTATGCGGATGGGCGCGAAACGACCGTCATGCTGAAGTGCCGGATCGATACCGCCATCGAGATCGAGTATATCGAACATGGGGGCGTGCTGCATTATGTGCTGAGAAACCTGGCAAAATCGGCCTAGATCAACACCCGTTCACAAAAGACGCCTCATTCCGATGGGGCGTCTTTTTGTTTTGACGTTTATGTGTCAACTGTCCCCAACCGCAGAAGAATCGCCGGTATTGAGGAAATCCACTTGTTCAGACTCACTCTCGTTGCTGCCGCATTCGCGGCGCTGCCACTGTTTGCGACTGCGGCGACCATTACGCCGGTCTCCCAATCTCAGATCCGCGTTCTGGCCATACAGGTTGACCCGCTGTCTTCTCTGGAACGACGTGGCGTAGCCCCACTTTTCCTTGCGTCCGGTCCCGCCGCGTTGAAGCAGAATATTTTGGGGATTGATCTGGCGGCCGTGGAAACGGTCTTGCGTAACGGTCATGCGACCTGGAGCCCACTGGGCGTCGATGCGCAAACCGGTCTGACCCGTTCGCTTGCATTGGTGAAGGCAGAGTTTCTGCCCGATCTGTCCGAGCAAGCATTCGACGAAGGCAAACCCGACCTGGGGCTGGGCGACGATTATTCGCCGGATCGCTTCATAATCGGTCCCTGACGAACGGGGGGCGGTCGCTGCGCCTCTTCAGTCGCCGGCGGTATCCCTGGCCCCCATTCTTTGAGCGGGAAGCAGCCCGTACCCTCCGAAGGGGAGTCCAGACAGTCGAAGAAAAAAATCCCCGTCCGAAGACAGGGATCTTGATTATTGTCTACCTGGCAGAACATAAAGTTCCTGGTGTCGTCTCTACTTGTTCGGCAGGGGGCCGATCAGCATTATCATCTGGCGGCCTTCCATTTTCGGAAAGTTCTCGATCCGCCCGATTTCCTTGGTGTCCTCGGCGACCCGTTCCAGCAATTCACGCCCCAAATTCTGGTGCGCCATTTCGCGACCCCGAAATCGCAAGGTGACTTTGACCTTGTCGCCGTTTTCAAGAAACTTGAACACGTTTCGCATTTTGACTTCATAGTCATGCGTGTCCGTGTTGGGGCGGAATTTCACTTCCTTGATCTCGATGATCTTTTGCTTCTTGCGGGCTTCGGCTTCGCGTTTCTGGGTTTCGTATTTGAATTTTCCGAAATCCATGATTTTGCATACCGGCGGATTGGCATTGGGCGAGATTTCGACCAGGTCCAAACCGGCTTCGGCGGCCATTTCCATAGCGCGTGCGGGGCTGACGACACCTGCGTTTTCACCGTCAGCGCCAATCAGGCGGATTTCATGGGAGCGAATGTTCTCATTGACGCGCGGGCCAGTGTCACGGGTTGGCGGCGCGTTGTGGGGTCTGCGGGCTATGGAATCGGTCCTTTGATCGTTGCGATATCTGAAGCGCAAACCTATCTATTGGCGGGCTTCGGTTCAAGTCGCAAATCTTCGCCGAACTGAACCGCATGATGCAATCTGCGCCTGCTCCCCCTTGTTCATGCTCCGTGCTTGCGCCACCTAGAGGGCATTCGGCACGCGTCGTGCGGGCCGGGCAGAATTTCAGGAGGAAATGAAGTGAAGCCAATCACATGGATCGTCGCCGCAGCGCTTGTCGTTTTTGCGGGATATACCTGGTACAGCAATCAGCAACAGCCCACGCGGCCCGAAGCGACTGTGACGCCGACCCCCGAACAAGTGGCCACGCCCGAGCCGGAGACCGTGGTCGACCAAGCAGTCAAGAACGTGCAGGCGGTTGTCGATGCGGTCAAAGATGAGGCCGCTTCAGTGGCCGATGATGCCGCCCAAGCTGTTAGCGATGCAACAGAGACGGCAACCGAAGCCGCCGAGTCGGTTGCAGAAGCGGCAAGCGAGGCTGTTCAGGCGGCTGAACAGGCCGGTAGCGACGCGGCAGGGGCCGTATCTGATGCGGTCAGTGATGCAACGGCGGTTGTCACCGACACGGCCAATGATGTGACCGAGGCGGCCTCGGAGGCAGCCAGCGATGCCGCAGGAGTGGCCTCAGACGTCGCCAGTGACGCGACCCAAGCGGCGTCAGATACTGCCAGCAGAGCTGAAGCAGCGGCTTCCGATACGGCAGGGGCGGCAACCGACGCAACCAATGCGGCCAGCAGCAATTTGTCCGAACTGCTGACCGTGGATAGGTTCGACTATGACAAGGTGATCGAGGCCATCGATGGTTCGGACCTCGGTGCGGTTCAGAAAACCACGTTGAAAACCGGTCTCGGCCAGGCGCGCGATAACCCGGATATGCTCAAGGGCATTCTGGATCAGGTCAGATCGGCGCTGAATCTGTGATGCGCGTTTAAACAGAAACAGGAACCGCCCAGCCTGGGTTGGGCGGTCAGGCGAATGCGGATCGGGGCGATCGTGACCGGACGACGAACGCAACTCGATCAATTTTCCGGTTGATCAGCCGACAAAGGCCTTTTCGACGACGTATTCCTTGGGGTCGGAATTGGCGCCTTCGCGCAGGCCAAAGCCTTCGAGGACCTCTTTGAGGTCAATGTTAAACCCCAGCGAACCGCAAACCATTGCTCTGTCGGTCTCGGCATTGATCGGCGGGATGCCGAGATCGGCGAACACGGTGCCGTCTTTCAACAGATTTGTGATTCGGCCCATCTTTGGACTTTGTTCGCGCGTCGTCGTTGGATAATAGCGGATCTTGTTCAGGTTCTCGGCCCCCAGCAATTCCATCATCATCTCGTCCTGCCGAAGGTTTTCTATCAGCTGGCGCCCATATTCCAGCTCGGCCACATCGCGGCAGGTGTGGGTTACGACGACCTCGTCATAGTTCTCGTAGGTCGCTGGCTCGCGCAGCAGGGACGCAAACGGGGCAAAGCCGGTCCCGGTGGCAAAGAACCAGATGCGCTTGCCGGGAATCAGCGCATCATGAACCAGCGTGCCGACAGGCTTTGGGCGCAGGATGATTTCGTCGCCCGGCTGGATATGCTGCAGTTTGCTGGTCAGTGGACCGTCCTGCACCTTGATCGAGTAGAACTCCAACTCGTCATCCCAAGCGGGGCTGGCAATGGAATAGGCCCGTAGCAGCGGTTTGCCGTTATCGCCCAACAACCCGATCATGACGAATTCACCCGACCGGAACCGCAGGGTTTTGGGCCGTGTCACCCGGAACGAAAACAGCCGGTCGGTCCAGTGTTTTACCGCCGTAACGGTCTGGGCGTCGGGCAGGGCGGGTGTCTTGACGGGCGTGGCGTCGGTGGCGGCTTGGGGCACGGGAGTCATCTCTGTCATCGTTTACACTGCCGGTCTGTTAGGCCGACACCTCTGATTAAGCTTTGATTTAGGTCAGGGAAAGGTCAATCAGCCGCGCAGGCGGGTCTGATAGTCGTGATCGCGCCAATTGGCGCGCGCCAGCCACTGATCCTGTGGCTGTCGTGCGGCCAGCGCATCGTCGATCTCGACTTCGTCAAACCCCGACCGGCGGGCCATGGCGTATTGATCCGCCAGCACATGTCCCCTGGCGCGCAGACGACCGCCGTAGCCGGCCAGACGCAGGTGCCGTGCAATGGTGAAACCACGCCCATCTGCAAAGTTGGGAAAGTCGATGCGGATCATTTTCAGCCCCGGAGGGAGGGCGATCTCGGATGGATCGGTGTCCGATGCCAGATCCAGCGCCAGGGGGTCGTTTGCGGCATCGCCGGGCACACAATAGCCGTGCGTCCAGTCATCCGGCCCAAAGCCGGTATCGGTTACGATCACTGTCATGTCGTTGCTCCTGTCCGGACCATCTTGCCGTTCACAAAATGGATGCCGCATTCGTCCTTGGTCTGATCGCGCCATCGGCCGGCGCGCGGGTCTTCGCCAGCGGCCACCGGCGAAGTGCAGGGCGCGCAGCCGATCGAGGGATACCCCTTTGCCACCAGCGGGTGCCGGGGCAGGCGGTTCTCGTCCATATAGGCGCGCACGTCGTCGGGGGCCCAATGAGCCAGCGGATTGACCTTGATCCGGCTGGTTCCCTCGTCGACCTCAAAGAAGTCCAACGCAGCACGGGTGCCCGATTGAAACCGTTTGCGCCCGGTGATCCAGCCGTCATATCTATCCAGCGCCCGGTTCAGCGGTTCGGTTTTGCGCAGTGCGCAGCAGGCATCTGTGTCACGCTGGTGCAAGGTTCCGTCCGGGTCGCGCGATGCGATGTCATTGGCGCGGATGATCCGCAAATTGCGCAGGTCCAACCGCTCGGCGACCTCGGCCTGATAGACCAGGGTATCCGTGAAAAGCATTTCCGTGTCGATGAACAGAACCGGTGTACGCCGATTGAGCACCGCGACCATATGTAAAAGCACCACCGATTCGGCACCGAAACTGGATACCAGCGCTATATTGCCGGCATCGCGCAACGCTCCCTGCATCACAGACGTCGCGCTGTGATGACGGTAGCGCTCGTTCAGATCGCACACCCGCTCTTGCAAGTCGGTGGCTGGCGGCGTTTTTGTGTCCGGGGTTTGGGCCGTCCCGGTTCTGGAAAAGCTATTGGCATCAAGCAGCATGGGCCCGAGCCTCAGGATACAGCACCGATTTGAACGGTGCCAGACCAAGACGCCGATAGGCCTGCAAAAAGCTCTCGTCCGCATCCAGCCGCAGGTCCAGATATCCCTGGATCAGCCGCTCGATTGCTGGAACGATCGCGTCAGCTGAAAATCCGGGGCCTGCGCGCTCTCCCAGGGTTGTGTCCTGGGTGCCGTCCCCGCCCAGCGTGATCTGATAATTTTCAACTCCGGCGCGATCCAGCCCAAGGATGCCGATATGTCCGACATGGTGATGCCCGCACGCGTTGATGCAGCCAGAAATCTTGATCTTGAGCTGGCCAATGTCGTGCTCGATCTTCAGCTCGTCAAAGCGGGTGGCGATTTCCTGGGCAATGGGGATCGAGCGGGCGGTGGCCAGGGCACAGTAGTCCATGCCGGGGCAGGCGATGATATCACTGATCAGGCCGATATTTGCCGTGCCCAACCCAAAGGCTTTCAGCGTCGCATGTACCGCGGGGAGGTCCGATTTGTGCACATGCGGCAGGATAACGTTCTGCTCGTGGCTGATGCGCAGCTCGTTATGACCATACTGTTCGGCCAGGTCGGCCATCGCCCGCATCTGTTCGGCGCTGGCGTCGCCTGGCGTGGCACCATGCGCTTTCAGGCTGATGGTGACGATGGCGTGCTGTTGGTTCTGGTGCTCTGCGAGATTGGTATCTGCCCAGCTGCGAAACACCGGGTCGGTGTCATATGCCTGCTCGTAGGCGGCCAACGACGCGTTGCGCAGCGACGGGGGGGCAAAAGCCTTTTCGATCACATCCAGCCGGGCCTGATCGACGCCGGCAAAGGTGGGGCGCAGACGTTCGAAAAGGGTCTCCACCCGCTCGCGGATGGCTTGGATGCCATGTTCATGCACGGTGATCTTGATGCGGGCCTTGTATTTGTTGTCACGTCGACCCAACAGGTTATAGACGCCCAATATGGCCTCGAGGTACGGCAACAAATCGGCCTGGGGCAGGAAGTCGCGAATCACCTTGCCGATCATCGGAGTGCGGCCCAGGCCGCCGCCAACGAGGACGCGAAATCCGATTTCGCCATCCTGCCGCACGATCTGCAGACCGATATCATGGGCTTTGATAACGGCGCGGTCATCGCCGCTGCCGGTCACGGCAATCTTGAACTTGCGGCCCAGGAACTGGAATTCGGGATGATCGGTCGACCATTGCCGGATCAGCTCGGCCACCGGGCGCGGATCCAGAACCTCGTCCGCTGCGGCACCGGCAAAGTGATCCGCGGTCACGTTGCGGATGGTGTTGCCACTGGTCTGGATCGCATGCAGGCCCACCTCGGCCAGCGCATCCAGCATGTCGGGGATCTCGCTGAGCTTGGGCCAGTTGTACTGAATGTTCTGGCGCGTCGTGAAATGCCCATAGCCCCGATCCCACCGTTCGGCGAGAAAGGCCAACTGCCGCATCTGGGCGCTGTTCAGCGTGCCGTAAGGAATGGCGACACGCAGCATATAGGCATGCAGCTGCAGATAGACGCCATTCATCAGCCGAAGCGGTTTGAATTCATCTTCGGTCAAAGATCCGTCAACGCGGCGCTCGACCTGGGCACGGAACTGGGCGTTGCGTTCTTTCAGAAACGCGGTGTCGAACTCGGAATAGCTATACATCTTGTCGATCCTTTCGTGGCCACGAAAATCAGCCGCTCAGCCCTTTGGCTGCGCAAGCGTTTCCTGCTTGCCGTGAAAATAGTTTGAGGGTCCGGTGCGCCGAAATTCCTCTCGGAAATGGGTCGGTTGCGGGCCATCGCGTGTCGGCTGCACGTCCGCCAAATAGGCTCCGACGACGCGATCGACCTGTTGTTCGGCCTCCAGCAGGCGCAACTGCCCATGTGCTTCGTCGGTGATCACCTCGGCCTGGGCCAAATTGCGGGTCCAACTGTCATTGGCTGCCAAATAGATTACGTCCCCAATCAACAGATCGGAGGCAGTGACGACCTTGGGATCAAATTTGCGCGGCATCGTGGTTTCTTTCTGTGATCTTCAGCGCAAATATAGGAAATTTTCCCAATGATACGCTAGATGCCTTGCCAAATAAGGACATATGTTCCAAGTAGTCGGAGCGTTTGAATGAATGGTCTGCACAAGGGGGTGAAATCGGAATGGACGTACGGATCGATGATGTGGACCGGAAAATTCTGGCCGAACTGCAACGCGATGCCAGCCAGTCTCTGGATGAGATCGCGCGGGCGGTCGGCAGTTCCAAGACACCGGTGTGGAACCGTATTCGCAAGCTGCGCGACGCTGGTGTGATCGGCCGGCAGACGGTGGTGCTGGATGCGGAAGCATTGGGGTTTGAGGCGTGCTTTTTCGTGCTGATCCGCACTTCGGAACATGAAGCCAGCTGGCAGGCGGCCTTTCTGAAGGCCCTGCGCGACCGTCCCGAAGTGCAGGAGGCGCACCGGTTGGCGGGTGACATCGACTATATCTTGAAAGTGCGGGTGCAGAATGCCCGTGCTTATGACGCGTTTTATCAGGCGCTGATTTCCGAAGTTCGGGTGCACAATGTGACGGCGCTTTTGTCGATGGAAGAAATCAAGTCGACCACGATGCTGCCGCTATAGTGGCGGCCAAAAGGAGCGCTACAGCGCATATCGGATTCATAAGGGTGAGGAGCGACGCGACATGGCTGACTTTGGGACTGGGCCGAGCGCAAGGCGCGCAGGGATTATCACAGTGCAAATCCAGCGGCTGGCCAAGTCCTGCGATGGTTTGCTAGCCTTACTAGAATGAACGGGCCTCGAACGCATCGGTATTGGGTGGTGCTGGCATTTTTGCTGGCGGTGTCTGTGCTGACAGGAGGCGTCTGGCGTTATGGGTATTTGCAGGCACTGGATCAGTTGGCCCAGCGAGCCGAGGCCGATTTGACACTGGCCAGCGATCGGCTGAGTGCCGAGTTGCAGGTTTATCAGGAACTTGCGGTGCTGCTGACCGATCATCCGATGCTGACAGGGCTTGATGATCCGGTGCGCCATACGGATGCGCAGATGCAACTCCTGGAAATGGCGGACAAGACCGCCGCGCTTGATATTGCCTTTGCCGATGCTTCGGGGCGTATCCTCGTCAGTGCAAACGGGCTGACGGCAAACGATGTTTCGGAGGCGCCCTATTTTCGCCGCGCGTTGCAAGGGGCCTTGGGGTCTGATCACGGGATCCGCCCGCCGCTGAACCGGCGGGCCTATTATTACGCTGCTCCGGCCTTTGACGCGACCGGCCGGGTGCGCGGGGCGGTGGTGGTGGTTGCCGATGTCGCCAGTATCGAACTGGCCTGGCCCGGCAGTGCACCGGCGGTGTTCTTTACCGATGCCAATGGCGAGGTATTCATCACCAACCGCTTTGAATTGCTGTTCTGGACCCGGCCCGCAAGCGGCGTTGGGCTGGCCCCGCCCGAGGGGCCGGCCCTCGCATTTCGTGCGACTCAGACAGGGGGGCATGACATTTGGAATATTCGCTGGGGGCCTTATGTCCCGAACCGCGCCTTGCATCTGCAGCGGCATCTGCCGATCGTTGCCCTGACCGGTGAGATCCTGGTCAACGCCGCACCCGCACGGCGGCTGGCCGGGTTGCAGGCGTCCGCAGTGGCCGCGATCTGTCTGGCTTTTGGAGCGATGCTGTTTCTGGCCACCGAGCGGCGACGGACATTGGCACAGGCCAACGCGGTTCTGGAAGGCCGTGTCGCCAAACGCACACAGGCCCTGTCGGCAGCGAACGCGCATCTGCGTCAGGAGATTGGCGAACGGATGGAGGCCGAGACGGCGCTGAAGAGGGCGCAGGACGATCTGGTGCAGGCCGGTAAACTTAGCGCGTTGGGGCAGATGAGTGCGGGCATCAGCCACGAATTGAACCAGCCCTTGATGGCGATCCGGTCTTTTGCCGAAAACGCTACGATGTACCTCGAGCGTGGGCGGAGCGATGCGGCGTCGGACAACCTGCGCCGGATCTCCGATATGGCCCGGCGGATGGGGCGCATCATCCGCAATCTTCGCGCCTTTTCCCGGCAGGAAAACCAGGCGGCTATGCAGGTCGATATTGTGGCGATCGTGGACAGCGCAATCGAACTGACCGAGGCCCGATTGCGGCGTGACGAGGTGAGTGTCGTGTATACCCGCCCAAATCACTCGGTCTGGGTGCAGGGGGGCGAAGTTCGGTTGGGACAGGTTTTTGTCAACCTGATCACCAATGCTGCCGATGCAATGTACGGGCAGGATTCCAAAAAAATCCTGATTGAGATATCCGAAACTGAATCGTTAACGGTGACTGTGCGGGATACCGGGCCGGGAATCGATATGCCCGACAAGATGTTCGAACCGTTTTATTCTACCAAAGCGGTCGCGTCTGACGAGGGCGTGGGGCTGGGGTTGTCGATCTCATACGGGATCGTGCAGAGCTTTGGCGGCGAGATTCGCGGGGCGAACATGCCGGATGGCGGGGCGATCTTTACAGTGCAGCTGGAGCGCTGGCACGAGGAACAGGCGGCATGAGTGTCCTGACTCAAGTCCTGTTGGTCGACGATGACGCCGCAGTACGTGAAGCGCTGGCCCAGACCCTCGATCTCGCCGACCTGAGGGCTTTGACTGCGGGATCTTTCGTCGCAGCCAAGGATTACATCACACGCGAATTTCCGGGTGTTATCCTGTCCGATATCCGGATGCCGGGCCGGGATGGTTTTCACCTGTTGAACTATGCACACGACATGGACCACGAGTTGCCCGTGGTTCTGCTGACCGGTGAGGGCGACATTCCGATGGCCGTGGCTGCGATCGAGCAGGGCGCGTTCGATTTTCTAGAAAAGCCCTGCGCGACTGCGGATCTGATTTCTGTGCTTGGCCGTGCGCTACAGGCGCGCCAGAGGGTTTTAGAGGCACGGGCCGAACGGCTTCGGGCCGAAACAGGCGATCCGGCTGCGCGGTTGATCTTTGGCGCATCGGATCTGGTCGAAGCTCTGCGCATGCAGGTCCGCCGGTTGGCACTTAGCGATACGGCCGTTCTGGTCAGTGGACCGCCGGGCAGCGGTGTGCCCAAGGTGGCCGAGGTGATTCACCTGTGTTCGTCTCGCGCCGGTATGGCGTTAGAGAAACGCGCTGCGGCCGGATTGGACAGGGCAGGGCTGATGGCTGCGCTGCATTCGGCGGATGGCGGTACGTTGTATCTGGACGAGATCGGAAAAATGCCTGCCGATACGCAGATCGCCTTGCTCGAGGCGCTCGAGTCCGGAGCCGGGACGCGCGTGATGGCGGGCAGCACTGCGGAACTGGACGCACATGCCTTGAACGGCGATCTGTATTTCCGCCTGCAAGCCGCCGGGGTGCGCATCCCCGCACTGTCCGAACGTCCCGAGGATATTCCGGTGTTGTTTCAGCGCTATGTCGAGCAAGCCAGCGAACAGGCCGGGCTTGCCGCGCCCGAGGTGACACCCGATCACATGGCCGCCCTGATGGCGCAGGACTGGCCCGGCAATGCGCGCTCGCTGATGAGTGCCGCCATGCGCTTTGTTCTGGGAATGCCCGGGGAGGTGTTCGAGGCAGCAGAGTTGGGCCTGGCCGAACAGATGGCGCGGGTGGAGCGGTCATTATTGATCGCAGCACTCGGGCGGCAGAACGGACATGCCTCGCGGGCGGCCGAGACGCTGAAGCTTCCACGCAAGACGTTTTACGACAAGTTGAGGAAATATGGCATCCGCCCGGAGGATTTTCGCCGGTAGACGTGTGTGGGTTGTCACACAGTTTTTGGTTCGTCTGTGTGGAAAATCGCACACAAGCGGTCGGGGGCCGCGTCGGTGTGACGTGAGGAATGTTTGATAGCGTATTGTTTATAAATGATATCGATGACGGATTTTCACTGTCCTGTAGAAACAGTTGAGCGTAACCCTTGCATTCGGTTCACTGCGCACAGGGGGCCGAATCTGGTTCCATAGGGGCAATAGCCCCACGGATTGACTGACATTTCGGGAGGAGTAACCGATGAAGAAGATGTTCACCGCCGCCACGGCGGCCGCTCTTGTCATGACTGCAACATCAGGCTTTGCCGCTTGCGACGATGGCGAGATCGTTGTGAAGTTTGCCCATGTGACCAACACCGACAAGCACCCAAAGGGCATTGCCGCCTCGCTGCTCGAGCAACGGGTGAACGATGAGATGAACGGTGTGATGTGCATGGAGGTGTTCCCGAACTCGACGCTGTACAACGATGATCAGGTGCTCGAGGCGATGCTACAGGGCGATGTTCAGATGGCGGCGCCGTCGCTGTCAAAGTTTGAGCAATTCACCAAGGTGTTCCGCATCTTCGATTTGCCCTTCATGTTCTCAGACATCGAAGCCGTTGATGCCTTCCAGAGCTCGGACACCGGGCAGGCGATGAAAGAATCCATGACTCGCCGCGGGCTGTTGGGGCTTGGATTCTGGCACAATGGCATGAAGCAGATGTCGGCAAACAAGCCGCTTCTGGTGCCCGAGGATGCCAATGGTCTCAAATTCCGGGTTCAAAACTCGGACGTTCTGAAGGCGCAGATGTCGGCCATGGGGGCCAGCCCGCAACCCATGGCCTTTTCCGAGGTTTACGGCGCGCTGCAAACCGGCGTTGTGGATGGGCAGGAAAACACCTGGTCCAATATCTATGGCCAGAAGTTCTTTGAGGTGCAGGACGGCACCACAGAAACCAACCACGGCGTTCTGGACTATATGCTGGTGACCTCGACCGACTGGTGGGACAGTCTGCCAGACGAGGTGCGGACCCAGCTGAACACGATTGTTCAGGAAGTGACCGAGACCCGCAACGCCGCAGTGGGCGAAGTAGACGCCGCTGCCCGGCAAGCGATTCTGGATGCCGGCGGAGTGATCCGCGAGTTGACCCCGCAACAGCGCGCCGCCTGGTTAGAGGCGATGAAGCCGGTCTGGACCCAGTTCGAGGGCGACGTAGGCGCCGACAACATCGCGGCGGCCCAGTCGTTCAACGCGACAAACTAAGCGCGTCCTGCGCGTATCGGTTCGGCCCGTTCAGGGCCGAACCTGACATTTCCGAACATGGAACGGAGGACACGGCACCATGTCGTCCAAATACGAAGCACACACCATGCTGGGCCGGGTGGTGAACGAATTCGAAGAATCCGCCATCGCCCTGATCCTGGGCCTGATGACCATCATCACCTTTATCAATGTGATCTTACGCTACGGTTTTAATACCGGGCTGATATGGGGCCTCGAGGCGACCTCTTTCCTGTTCGCATGGCTCGTCCTTTTCGGTGTCAGCTATGCGGTGAAAGTGACTGCACATCTTGGCGTAGACGCGGTTGTCAACCTGCTGTCGCCTTCGACGCGCAAGGTGCTTGCCCTGTTCGCAGCCATCGTCTGCGTGCTGTACGCGGGTCTGGTCATGAAAGGGGCCTGGGACTACTGGGCTCCGTTTGCCGGGCTGGACTCCACCAGCGGGCGGTGGTTCCCGACCGGCTTTGCCAACTCGCGCGATCAGGCCTGGTATGAAGTTGTGGACATCCCGTTTCCGGAATGGCTGCGTTGGATCGAGCCGATCATGAACGAGGGCGAACACTATGAGAAACTGCCGCGTTTCATCCCCTATGCGATCCTGCCCATCGGCATTGCGCTGCTGCTGTTTCGCCTCATCCAGGCCACCCTGCGCATCGCGCGCGGCGATGCGAACGGGTTGATCGTTAGCCACGAAGCCGAAGACGCCGTGGCCGAAGTCAGCCACATGAACAAAGGGGATTGAACCCATGGAAGTTGCTGTTCTTTTCCTGATGGTTATCGGGTTGATGCTGATCGGAGTGCCGATCGCGATCAGTCTTGGCATGTCGTCGATCGTGTTTCTGCTGGTCCTCAGCGATACGTCGCTGGCCTCGATTGCCCAAACGCTGTTTCAAGCGATGGCGGGGCATTACACTTTGCTGGCCATTCCGTTCTTTGTGCTCGCGTCCAGTTTCATGTCCACCGGCGGTGTGGCCAAACGGATCATCCGGTTTGCCATCGCCATCGTCGGCCATTTCCCGGGCGGTCTCGCGATTGCGGGTGTGTTCGCCTGTATGTTGTTCGCGGCGCTTTCGGGGTCTTCTCCGGCGACGGTTGTGGCCATCGGGTCGATTGTCATCGCCGGGATGCGCCAGGTCGGGTATTCCAAGGACTTTGCTGCCGGCGTGATTGCCAATGCGGGAACCCTGGGGATCCTGATTCCTCCGAGCATTGTGATGGTCGTCTATGCAAGCGCCACGGATGTCTCGGTGGGCCGGATGTTCCTGGCCGGGGTTATCCCGGGGCTGATGGCTGGC
This sequence comes from Sedimentitalea nanhaiensis DSM 24252, assembly GCF_000473225.1. Classification (GTDB taxonomy): domain Bacteria; phylum Pseudomonadota; class Alphaproteobacteria; order Rhodobacterales; family Rhodobacteraceae; genus Sedimentitalea; species Sedimentitalea nanhaiensis. The sequence continues at coordinate 834,017 of NZ_KI421509.1, read as the reverse complement.
AGCATGCTGATGCTGACGATCTATGGCATTGCCAAGGCCAAGAACCTGCCCAAAGGCGATTGGCTGGGCTGGGGCGAAGTGTTCGCGTCTGGCCGCGACGCGGGATGGGGGCTGTTTCTGATCGTGATCATTCTGGGCGGCATCTATGGTGGCATCTTTACACCGACCGAGGCCGCAGCGGTGGCGGCGGTCTATGCCTTTCTGATTTCCAGCTTCGTGTATCGTGACATGGGTCCACTCTCCAGCCCGGACGGCGAACGCAACCTGACCTTGCTGGACAAACCGGTCGCGCTGATCACGGCCTTCTTTCACCGGGACACCCGCGACACACTGTTCGAAGCTGGCAAGCTGACGGTCACGCTGATGTTCATCATCGCCAACGCGCTGATCCTCAAGCATGTGCTGACAGATGAACAGATCCCGCAGCAAATCGCCGGGTCCATGCTGGCTGCCGGGTTTGGTGCCGTGGTGTTCCTGGTGATTGTCAATGTGATCTTGCTGATCGGCGGACAGTTCATGGAGCCGTCGGGTCTGATCGTGATTGTCGCACCGCTGGTGTTCCCGATTGCCATCGAGCTGGGGATCGATCCGATCCATCTGGGCATCATCATGGTGGTCAACATGGAAATCGGGATGATCACGCCGCCGGTGGGGTTGAACCTGTTCGTCACCTCGGGGGTCGCCGGAATGCCGATGATGCGTGTGGTGCGGGCCTCTCTACCGTTCCTGGCAGTGTTGTTCGTGTTTCTGATCATTGTGACCTATGTGCCGATCATCAGTACCTTCCTGCCCAACACCTTCATGGGGCCGGAAATCATAGTCAAATAGCGTGCCAGCGCGCTGATCGGATCAGCTGTAAACACCTGCGCCGCCTCTGTAACAGGGGCGGCGTTTTGCTGTGCCGGATATGCGATACGGCAACGTACAGTGTCATGCGCAGCAAGTGCCGGATGGGTTAGCGGGCTTGACAACTCAGCCAACGAGTGGAACCCTGCGAGACTTCGAGGGGGCTCTTTGATACGTGTAAATCTCTGATAGAAAGGGGAAAACCGGCGATGATCGCATGGCTGGGCGTGTGAACTCCTTTGCGTCCTGACCAGGGCGCACAAATGTCGTTAAAAAGAACTATCTACGGGAGACATCTAATGAAACATCAAACCAAGCTGACCCTGGGCGCGATTGCTGCGGCGGCGTTCATGGCTCCGGCGGCATATGCCGAGGAGTTCATCACCATCGGTACCGGTGGTGTCACCGGGGTATATTACCCCACTGGCGGCGCAATTTGCCGGCTGGTGAACAAGGGGCGCAAGGACCACGGTGTGCGGTGCTCGGTCGAATCCACCGGCGGCTCTGTCTATAATATCAAGACGATTCGCGCGGGTGAGCTGGAGTTTGGGGTTGCACAGTCCGACTGGCAGTATCATGCGTTCAAAGGTACATCCGACAATTTTGAAGCCGATGGCCCGTTCGAGGGTCTGCGCGCCGTGTTCTCGATCCATCCCGAGCCGTTTACCGTTGTGGCGCGCAGCGACAGCGGCATCAAGACGTTTGACGATCTTAAGGGCAAGCGCGTGAACCTGGGCAATCCGGGATCGGGTGCGCGCGGCACTTTTGAGATCGTGATGGAAAAGAAGGGCTGGACCAAAGACGATTTTGCGCTGGCTGCGGAATTGAAACCGGCAGAACAATCCGCTGCGCTGTGTGACAATCAGGTGGATGCGATCGTGTTCACGGTTGGTCACCCCTCCGGTACGATCCAAGAGGCAACCACTGCCTGTGACAGCGTCGTGGTGAATGTGGATGGCCCCCAAATTCAGGAGCTGATCGAAGAAAACCCCTATTACCGTAAAGCGACGATTCCCGGCGGCATGTACCGCGGCAGCGACGAAGACGTGGCCACATTTGGTGTCGGCGCGACCTTGGTGAGCTCTGATGCCGTCTCGGAAGAGGCGGTGTATACCGTGGTTGCGGCAGTGTTTGACAACTTTGAAGCGTTCCAGAAACTGCATCCGGCTTTTGCCAACCTCAAACCTGAGGAAATGGCCAAGGACGGCCTGTCGGCTCCGCTGCATGCCGGCGCAGCTAAGTATTACAAGGAAAAGGGCTGGATCGAATAAACACGACCATAGCCAAGCATCGGGGCGCGCGGGCGCCCCGATGACGCCCATAAACGGGCAAACGACATAAAAGCGCGACAAACGCGGTTGGACAGGGAGACGACCAATGGCTACAGAGAAACAGGGCAATCGAGCCTTATCTGAAGAAGAGCTACAGGACCTCGTGTCCTCTTCGGATTCCGGCGCGCGTAACCCGGTCGGAAATGTGGGTCTGTTCCTGGCCATTGTTGCGGTGATCTGGTCGCTGTTTCAGGTCATCCTTGCCTCGCCGGTGTCCAACTTGCTTTTGCCGGGCAGCGTGGTGAATAACTCACGTCAGATCCACCTTGCCTTTGCCATGTTCCTGGCCTTTGCGGCCTATCCCGCACTTAAATCCAGCCCCCGAGACTATATTCCCATCCAGGACTGGATCATGAGCCTCGCGGGGGTGTTTCTGGCGCTCTACGGGTATATCTTTTACGAAAAGATTGTGAATTCCGGTGGTCTGGCGGACAATACCGACAAGTGGTTTGCCCTGGCCGGATTGATACTTTTGTTTGAGGCCGCGCGCCGCGCTCTCGGACCTGCCATGGCAATCATTGCCATCGTCTTCATGCTTTATGTGTTTTTCGGTGCCTCGCCCTGGGTGCCTGAAGTGATCCGCTGGAAAGGGGCCAGTCTGCAAAAAGCGATGAGCCACATGTGGATCACGTCCGAAGGCGTCTTTGGCATCGCATTGGGGGTCTCGACCAAATTTGTATTCCTGTTCGTTCTGTTCGGCGCGCTGTTGGACAAGGCAGGAGCAGGGAACTATTTCATCAAGATGGCGTTTGGCGCCCTGGGGCATCTCAAGGGCGGTCCGGCCAAGGCGGCGGTTGTCGGCTCGGCCGCAACGGGACTGATTTCGGGGTCCTCCATCGCCAACGTGGTTACCACGGGCACATTCACCATCCCGCTGATGAAACGCGTGGGCTTTTCGTCCGAACAGGCCGGTTCGGTCGAGGTTGCCAGTTCGGTGAACGGTCAGATCATGCCGCCGGTGATGGGGGCTGCGGCCTTTCTGATGGTGGAATATGTCGGCATCTCTTATGTCGAGGTCATCACTCACGCCTTTCTGCCGGCAACGATCTCCTATATCGCGCTGGTCTATATCGTTCACCTCGAAGCCGTGAAGCGCAACATGCCGATCTTGGGCAACCGGGTGGTGTCGATGGGCAAAACGATCGGTGGTATGGCCGCATTTTTTGCCGGTTTCGCCCTGTTGTGTTACGGCGTGCAGTATCCTGTCAAAGCGGTCGTGGCGATGATGCCCGGGGCATCTGGCCTGGTGCTGTCTGCGCTGGTGGTTTTGGCCTATGTTGTCCTTTTGTGGCTGGCCGCAGGCGTGGATGATCTGGTGCCGGACGATCCGAATGCCGAAGAGGTCGAATTGCCCGTGGTGGGCGAGATCTACAAGGCCGGTCTGTACTATCTGCTGCCGATCATCGTTCTGGTCTATTTCCTGATGATCGAGCAGAAATCGCCCGGCCTGTCGGCATATTGGGCGACCTCGCTTCTGTTTGTCATCCTGCTGACCCAAAAACCGCTCAAGGCGATCTTTCGGGGTCAGACCAATATGTTGGAGACCTTCAAGTCCGGGGTGAGCGATCTGTGGCAGGGGCTGATTGACGGTGCACGCAACATGATTGGTATTGCGCTGGCCACCGCGACGGCGGGCGTCATCGTCGGAACCGTCACCCTGACCGGCGTGGGCCAGGTGATGGCCGACCTGGTCGAGTTCCTGTCCGGCGGTAATCTGATCCTGATGTTGGTCATGGTGGGTCTGCTATCGCTGCTTTTGGGCATGGGGTTGCCGACTACCGCCAACTATATCGTTGTCAGTTCGCTGATGGCTGGCGTGGTCGTTGAATTGGGCGCGCAATCCGGACTGATCGTTCCACTGATCGCCGTGCACCTGTTCGTGTTCTATTTCGGCATCATGGCCGATGTGACGCCACCTGTGGGACTCGCCAGTTTTGCCGCCGCGGCGGTGTCGGGTGGGGATGCGATCAAGACCGGTTTCATCGCCTTCTTTTACAGCCTGCGTACCGTGGCTTTGCCGTTCGTATTCATATTCAACACCGATCTCTTGCTGATCGATGTGACCTGGGTGCAAGGAATACTGGTCTTTATCATGGCGACCATTGCCATCCTGGTGTTCACCGCCGGTACAATGGGCTGGTTCCTGACCAAGAACCGCATTTACGAAAGCGTGGCTCTGATTCTGATTGCATTCGCCCTGTTCCGTCCCGATTTCCTGATGAACCGGATTCAGCCGCCGTACCTGCAGATCGAGCCTGCGGAACTGGTTCAGCGGTTGGATAAGGCCAAGCCAGGCCGCGAGTTGCGCATGGTCGTCAGCGGACCGGATTTTGACAGCGGTCAGATCAAAGAAACCACCTTGGTCCTGACTGTCGGACCCGAGGCGACCGGCCAGGAACGGGTCGAAGCCATGGGGCTGATGCTGCTGGACGAGGAGGGCATCGTGAAACTGGATGAGCCGATGTTCGGTACGCCGGTCTCCGCCGACCTCGAAAGCTTTGATTTTTATGCCGACACACCGGTGCAGATCGCGACGGTCAGCGTTCCTTCAGATCAGATGCCCAAGGAACTGATGTATATCCCCGCGCTGATCCTGCTGGGTCTGGTGGTCATGTTGCAACGTGGACGCGCGTCCCGAGAAGGAGAGCCCGCATGATAAAATCCGTTATGTGCGCTGTCGATGTCAGCAATGGCGACATTGACAGCACAGTGCTGGAACAGGCGGCGCGCATGGCCGAAATGGATGGTGCACAACTGGACGTGATCACGGTTCTGCCCGACTTCGGCAAAAGCCTGGTGGCTGGCTTTTTCGAAGCTGGATTTCACGAAAAGGCCGAAGCCGAAGCGGCCCGCCACCTGCGAGACCTTTGCATCGCCACGCTTGGCGAAGAGCGCAATCAATCGGTTCGCCACATCGTAGCGACCGGAACGGCTTATACGGAAATCCTGCACGCGGCGGAGATTGCAGGAAGCGACCTGATTGTCATCGGGGCCCACAAACTGGATATCAAGGATTACATGATGGGGCCCAATGCGTCGCGTGTGGCCCGGCATGCCCAGTGTTCTGTTTTTGTCGTTCGTTAGGGCAGTGGGCGGTACACGCCATCCCGCGACACAATCGAGATGCCGATGACCCAGACGGACCGGTATGACAACGCACTGAGCACCCAATCAGACGATGCCCGCCAGAGCTATGTCGCCGGGGTCGACGGGGTGCTCGGCGCGACCTACGGGACGGTTCAGGCCTTTGAACGCGCGGTTTTGGTGGACCCGGGGTTTGCGCTCGGACATGTCGGACTGGCGCGGGCGCATATGATGAGCGGTGATATGGCCGCCGCGCGTATCGCGTTGCGCCAGGCGGAAACCCTCCGGGGTGGACTGAGTGAACGCGAACTGGCCCATATCGATCTCTTTGGCCTGCTGCTTTCGGGGCAAGCTTCGCAGTGCCGTGCAGCGGTAAGGGAACACGTCCTGTCTTATCCCCGCGATGCGATGGTGGCACAACTGTGCACAAACGTTTTCGGTCTGATCGGATTTTCCGGCCACGCCGGGCGCGAGGCTGAGTTGCTGGCCTTTACCAACGCCTTGCTACCGCACTATGGGCGGGATTGGTGGATGATGAGCATGCATGCACTATCTCTGTGTGAAACCGGCCAGATCAATGCCGCAACCGAGTTGATGGACCAAGCGCTGGATCTGAATCCTGTCAACGCGAACGGATCACATTTCAAGGCACATGCCCTATACGAGGCCGGGCAGACCCAGACCGGAATGTCCTATCTGGCGGATTGGCTGGTTGGATATGATGCGCGTGCCGTTTTGCATGGCCATCTCAGTTGGCACCTTGCTCTTTGGGCGTTGCAGACCGGCGACACAGAACGGATGTGGCAAATCATCGACGATGCCGTGGCCCCCGGGGCCGCACAAGGTTTACCGATCAACGTGCTGACCGATACCGCTTCGATCCTGTACCGTGCTGAGCTGGCAGGGGTCGATGTGCCCGACGAGCGGTGGCGTCAGATCAGTGCTTATGCCGGTCGGTTCTTTTCCGAGACGGGGCAAAGCTTTGCCGACATCCATGCTGCCCTTGCCCATGCAATGGCCGGAGATGCAGATCGGCTGGCACATGTGATCGCCACGGCCAAAGGGCCAGTGCGCGACCTGGTCGAACCGGTGGCGCGGGGGTGGCATGCGATCGCGGAACAGGACTGGCAGCGGGCCCTGAACGACCTTACCCCGGTGATGGCCAGCCATGAAAGGTTGGGTGGCAGCCGTGCGCAACGAGACCTTTTGGAGTTGGCCTATCTGAACATCCTGTTGAAATTGGGTCACACGGATGAAGCGCGTCGGTTGGTTCGCAGCCGGCGGCCGGTCCTAACGGCTCAGGCACCGGTCGCGGGACTTGACCAGGGAATCTAACGTTCCGGGTTGTTGCCCGGTAGAGCGGGATGCCTCCATGACACGCGATTTAGTGGACGTGACCGGTGCGGAGGGGCAATTGCAATCCGAGTTGGGGCGGGTATCACGGGTGTTCCCGATCTGGTGGCGCCGGACCGCAGTCAGTCGTAGCCGGTCATTTCAAGATAGCCACGGCCGGTATGGCTCCCGCTGATGCTTACGGGGCCTTCCCAATAGGGAAAGGATGTTTCCATCCAGCTTTGGGCATTCAGCGCGTCGACCACGATGTCCAACTGCCGTGCGGGCAGAGCGACGCGCCAACGGGTCGGGATCGTTCGGCCTTGCACCTTTTGGCTGGTCAGGGGAGTGAGCTGCAATGCGCCATCGGGCAGGGATTGGGTGGTGCCATCCGGGGCGATCCAGGTGGCCGAGGTATATCCGGCACCGGAGTCACGCAGGCGAAACCCCATCATGCGCGCACCACTGTCAAAGGACAGCGAGAACCAGTCCCAGCCACTTTGATTCGCAGACAGGGGCTGGCTGGACCATTCCCGATCCAGCCAGCCCTGACCGGTGACCTGCACGTCCCGATCTGGCAGATACAGTGTGCCGGTGACGTCAAACGCAGGTTGAGAATAGTAATGGCTGGCCTGCCCATCGGCCGATTTTACCGAATATCCCCGCTCGCCCTGCAGGACCAGCGGCGTATCCGCATGCAGTTTCAGATCATATCGAAACTCGGTGCCACGTGCCGTCAGGGACAGGCTGTCCATGCCTGTGCCAATGTCGCCGATCATCGCCCAATCGTCGATCCAGGCTGTAAAGGGGGCCGCTATGACCCCGGCCTGACCGATCCCACCGCGCGCCATCCGCTCGGCAATATGGTGCTCCGTCGCGCTGGTGACAGCGGCATGGCCCATCCACAGTTGCGGTGTCTGCCAGCCGGTGCCGTCCTGGGGGCGCAGGGCCGATCGAAACAGGGTCCACTGGACCCCATAGGGTTGCCCATCGGATCCGGTCAGGGTCGCGGTCAGATACCACCATTCAATCCGAAACCGGGGATGCGCGCCATGGTCCCTGGGAAAGCTCAGGACCGTGTTCCGGTCCGGCACGGCAAACCCCTGGGCAGTCGATCCTAGGTCTGCAAAGCCCTGGGCCTGTGCCGCCGATCCGAACAGAAATAGCATGAGAAAAAGTCTGTAAATATCAGCTTTCACTGGAAAATACCTTTAGAAGATCTGACGGCGGCGTAGAGCGCAACCGGTGTGCCGGCAGCGCAGCGGCAACAGCCCCAGCCAGCGACGCCAGCGCAGTCAGAAGCAGCCAATCCCACGGGAAAATGTACATCGGAAGCCGCCAGCCAAAAGCATCGACATTGATGACGGCCAGCAGTATCCAGGCCAGCAACAGACCCAAAGGCACAGCCAGAACGGCGGTCAAAGCCGCCAATGCGGTGCTGCGCAACAGTTCGAGTTGCGCCAGTTTCCTGCGGGTCATGCCAAGCGCCCAAATCGGCGCAACCTGTGGCAGGCGCAGGGTCCACAGGGTCAGCAGGCTGGTCAGAATTGCAAAGCTCGCCACGCCCAGAGTCAACACGTTCAGCGCCGCAGTGACCACAAAGGTCTTTTCGAATACCGCCAGCGAGCGCGCCTTGATCGCCGACTGATCCAGCACGGCGCTGGCGGGCAGATCAAATGTCTGACGCAGATCGTCGGCCAGATCTGCTGCCCGGGCCTGGGGTATGCGGACACCAAACTGACGGTTGGCGACCCCTTTGAAATGGGCCAGAAGAACGGGCAGCGCGACGATGGCCTGACCGTTGGGATTGCCGTAATCGGAATAAACGCCCACCACCTCGGCGCTCAGCTCTGGCGTAAGGGTCATCCGCGCCCCCGGCCATAGATCGGCGCGGCGGGCCAGTTGTTCGTTGATCAATACGCCCGACCCGTCGCCCAAACGTTGCCAGACATCGGGCTGGGCGTCGATCAGTGGCCAGTGATTGCGATATGTCGGGTGATCGGCGATCCCGTAAACCCGCACCGGCTGGCCCAGGATATGGCCCTCGCCATATCGGATGGGCAACACGGCGTCGCTGCGCGGAATCAGCCAGGCTTCAATGTCCTGCGCGATGTCGTCTTTGGGGGCTGTGACATACAGTTCTGCGGCCAGCCGCTGATCCAGCCAGCCGGTAAAAGTCAGCCTGAAGCTCGAAACCATGGTGCCAACCCCGATATTGGTCGCCAGCGCCAGCAGCAATGCCATCAACGCCAGCGACAGGCCGGGCAAAGTGCTGCGCAGATCGGCCCAGAACCATTCGCCGACCACCCCTTTGGCGCGGCGCGCAATTTGCCCCAGAACAAACGCCAGCATGGGCGGCAGAAGCAATGCCGCGCCCAGCATCAACCCGGCCAACAGCGCAAACCCACCAAGCAATCCTTCAAATAGCCACAGGCCCAATCCTCCGAGGCCGATGCATATGGCTCCGGCGGTGGCCATCACCGGCATTTGCGACAACGATGCCCCCAGCCAGCGCTGCTGTCCCGGTGCCGACAGCAGCGGCAACCGGTATAGTGTGCCCAACCCTTGGCCGCCCGCGATCAGAGCACCGACCATGGCCATGCCCAGCCCGCTGACAAACCAGCTTGGGCGCAGGCTGAGTCCGCCCTGAACCGGCGCGCCATAGAGGCCACGCAACGTAGCGCTGACATCGGGCAACAGGCTTGCGGCAACCAGATATCCCATCACCAGTCCCAAGGCCCCGGACACAAGCGCCAATCCCATCAGCTCGATGAGCAGCAGGCGCGATATCGCGGCAAGGGGCACGCCCAATGCGCGCAGCGTCCGGATCGTGCCGCGCCGTTGTTCGAACGCCAGGCCGATGGTTCCGTGCACGATGAACAACCCGACCGCAAACGAGAGGAAGCCGAATGCGGTCAGGTTCATATGGAAACTGTCGGTCAACCGCGAGATGTCGGTTTCCCGTTGCGGAGCCGTCAGGGTCAGGTCGGGCACAATCTCGGACAGGGCGGGCAGATCGCGGGGTTGGTCCGACAGCACCAGCAGGCGGCTGATCTGCCCTGCGCGACCAAGGATCCGCTCCGCCGTTGCGATGTCGGTCAGGACGATACCGATGGGCAGCCCGTCGGTGCGCAAGATGGGGGCAGGGGTCTTGCCTGGCCCGAGTGCATCGACGGTTGCCGGGTGTGCAAACAGCCGTCCCGGAGGAGTCAAAACATCGACTGGTGCCAATTCGGGCTGTTGTTCCTGCATTGTGGATGCCGTCGGATGACTCAGGAAATCCACTCCCATCAGCGTCACCCAACGATTTCCCAGCCGCACACGTCCTTCCAACACCGGGCTGACCTGCCAACCGGCCCGGCGCAGAGTGACATAGCGCTTCAGCGGGATGGCGCCGGTGGCCGATGTCAGTGTCGCCAGGGACCGTGCCCCCAGCTGCTCGGCGGCCAGGGCATAGCTGGACCGGGCCTGATCGTTGATGGCTTGCACCGCCGACCACAAACCGGTTGCCAGCGCCAACCCAAGGAGCAGCGTCACCAATTGACCCGGTTGCCGGCGCCAATACGACAGCAGCGCCATGAACGCGGCACGTTTCATGCAATGCGACCGGCGCGCAAGTGCAGATGGCGGTCCAGCCGGGCGGCGATCTCGGTGGAATGGGTGACCAGGAACAGGGCGGTGCCCGCGGCGCCGACCAATTCCAGCATCAGGTCCAGGACCCTGTCGCTGGCGATTTCGTCCAGGTTGCCTGTCGGCTCGTCCGCCAGCAAAAGGCGTGGGCGCAACGCCAGCGCGCGTCCAATGGCAACCCTTTGCTGTTGGCCACCTGACAGTTGTTCGGGATAGCGGGCAACGAACTCGGATAGACCCAGGCGCTCGGTCAGGCGGGCAATCCAGTCTGGATCGAAACGTTCGCCCAGGCGGGCGTGAAACGACAGGTTCTGCGCGACCGTCAGCGAAGAGATCAGGTTAAACTGTTGAAATACCAACGCAACCGGTCCCCGTCGCAGTGCGGCCCGACCGGTGTCATCCAATCGCGAAAGCGCCTTGCCATCCAGCAGGATCTCACCGCTGTCAAAGCTGTCCAGCGCGCCGGCCAGGTGCAGCAAGGTGCTTTTTCCGCTGCCGCTTTCGCCGGTCAGGGCCAGGGTCTCACCGGCATTTAGCTGCAACGACACCCCATCCAGTACCGGCCGCGTTACACCGGTGCCGGGATATTTTTTGGTGACATCCTGCACTCTGAGCAGCATCTCGCCACCCTGCTGATCCGTGGTCGTCATGATGGGGCAAGATGGCGTTTTTGACGGAGTTGTCCACCGCTACAGCAGGGCAACGCCAAGATGTCGCGCACAGGGCGGCATTGACAACCGATGATCAAGTCCGACGGTATGATCGCAGGCGCCCAATACGCAAGGAATGACACGATGAGCTTGATGCAGCAGATTCTTTGGGGCAGCGGATTTCTGGGGCTGTGTCTGTTGCTGCATGTCGCCAGCCTGGCACTGGGTATGCATGTCCTGACCCTTGCGATGCGTTGGGTTGCGAGGCTGCGACCCGCGGCGCAAACCGCGATCGCGCTGACGCTGGTGCTGTCGACATTGTTGGCGTCGCTGACAGCGCAGACCTGGATCTGGTCCATCTTCTGGATCAGCAATGGAACCTTGCCGGATTGGAACACCGCGGTCTATTTCTCGCTGGTTACCTTTACCGCGCTTGGCTACGGCGATGTCGTTCTGGGGCCCGAGGCGCGGGTGTTTGCCAGTTTCGCAGCTGTGACCGGGCTGCTGGGGTTCGGACTGAGCTCTGCGTTCCTGGTGGCTGTGATGACGCGGCTGCTGACCGAGTTGTATCCGCGTCACAGAAGTGGGGCGAACAAGCGGGCCAAAGGCGCACCGTAACGCACGTAGACTGGCTGCTGCTTCAGGGTTCGGGTCAATTTTCTAGAGCCGTTGAAATCAGCGCGTAGCATGGCGTCGATTTTTGCCGTCGCAGCGGCGTCAAAGAATAGGGCCATTGCCTCAAAGTTCAGTCGGAAGGACCGGTTATCCATATTCGTCGTGCCGACAGCGGCAAGCCCGTCATCGACGATGAATACCTTTTGATGCATGAACCCTTCAGTATACATATAAACTCCGACGCCGGCCTCGAGCATATCGTCAAAATAGGCGAAAGCCGCCAGCCAGGTGATCATATGGTCTGCCTTTTGCGGCACCAGTATGCGCACGTCCACCCCTCTCAGGGCGGCATGGCGCAGGGCCGTTACGATATCGAAATCGGGCACGAAATAGGGCGAGGCGATCCACAGCCGCTTGCGCGCAGCCGCAATGGCGGAAAAGAACATCAGTCCGCCGGTTTCGCTGACATCGCCAGGGCCCGTGGCAACTATCAACCCGGTTGCGTCGTTGGGCGCGAGCGGCGCGTCCCAGTTCAACTGGTCGAACAGGTTCTCATCGCCCATCCAGTGCCAGTCCTCGACAAAAATCAATTGCAACTGCGACACCATGGGGCCGGCAAGCTGCACATGGGTGTCGCGCCAAGGGGAATACGCAGGGTCGCGACCCATGTATTCGTCTCCGACATTGAGCCCGCCGGTAAAACCGGTGACGCCATCCACGATCACGGTCTTGCGGTGGTTGCGGAAATTCAACTGGAAACGGAACCGGGAACCGTTGGCCGAGCGGCGGTCGAAAACACGCACCCCGGCAGCGCGTAATGCGTCGGAATATGCGTCTGGCAAATTCTTGCTGCCGATGGCGTCGGTCATGAAGCGCACCGTGACACCGCGCCTGGACGCGGCGATCAGGTGATTTTTTAGTGCGCGGCCAAGGCCGTCATCCCGCACGATATAGAATTGTATCAGAATATAGCTCTGCGCATTGTCGATGGCTTCAAATATCGCCCGGAACGTGTCGGCACCATCGACCAGTAGCACGACGCCGTTGCCGCGAAACGCGGGGAGATTGGCACAATATTCAAACGGCTTCAGGTCAATACCGGTACTCTCGGGGGCCGGGGCGTTCCGGGTTGCGAAGTCCTCGATTCCGCGGCGGATCAAGGCACTTTCCCGGCGTGCAATCCGATAGCCCTTGTACCTGTTCTGACCCAGGAACAGATACGCTGGCACGGCCAGGAACGGCGCTGACAACAGAAACACCACCCAACCGACCGCACCCTGCGGCGTGCGGGCTGTCTGCGCGGCGCGCACCGCGCAATAGGCAGCGCTGCAATAAATCAGAAGGATGGCAATACCACCCAGAACCGGCCACATTGCGCACTCCTTTATGATCGTTGTCGCCAGGGCACTTCGACTTGCAACTGAATCATCCAACGCTGACTGAAACCAGGAATTTCAACGCGTTAGATGATCGGCAATGTATCAAGTTAAAACTGAAATGCCATAGATGAAGGCATCGGTACATCCCGGATCGGGGGCGCTAGGATGTACCGGCCTTCAGGCGCCCGCACAGCCAATCGATCCGACGGCGCACAATGTCACGAATTTCTCCATGGCGCGCTGGATCCCGCAAGGTGGTGCGCCAGTGCGCAGGAGGCGATTGGCCGGCCTGACGATGCCAGCGTAACCCACTCAATACCGATTGTGCCGCCTCTGGCAGATGGTCGGGGATTACGCGCCCGTCGAGCGTGGCCCAGACCCCAGCCCATAAACGCGCGACGGACCACGGATTGTACCCGCCCCCGCCCAGCACCAACAGGCGGTCCGACAGGGGTCGCAGGGCGGCAACCGTCGCCCAATGGCAGTTGTTGGACAAGGCAAGACGGGACAGAGGATCCTCAAGCACCGCGTCAGCACCACATTGCAACACGATCGCATCGGGCCGGAAATCGGCGACCGCTGGCAGGATGAACCGATCCAGGATCATCTGGTATTCCGTATCGTTCAAGTTGCGTGGCACCGGCAGGTTGAAGGCGACGCCGCCGCCGGTGTCATCCAGTGCGCCGGTAAAGGGCCAGCGCCCCTCTTCATGAACCGAGACCAACCGGACGCCCTCGTGGCCGGACAACGCCATTTCGACCCCGTCGCAGTGATGCGCGTCGATATCGACATAGGCGATCCGGTTCAGCCCCTGTCCACGCAGAGACAGAATGGCCAGTACCGGATCGTTGAAATAGCAGAACCCGTTGGCGCGGTCCGCCATGCCATGATGCGTGCCGCCGCCGGGCACATAGGCGACGCCGCCCTTCGCAATCAGCGATGCCCCGAAAAGAACGCCCCCGACCGAGGTCGCAGGGCGTCGGTACATTTCGGGATAGACGGGGTTTGACAAGGTTCCCAGCCCGAACCGGGCGCGGGTGGTATCGCTAACGGATTGTGCGCGCTCTGCCCGTCGCAGCGCGGCAATGTAACGGGGGGTGTGAAAGGCGGCCAGGGCTTTGGGCTTGGCGCGCGGGCTGGCGCGATACGCCGCCTGAGGCAACCAGCCAAGTGCACGGCACAGGTCGATCACGGTGGGAACGCGTGGGATGGCCAGGGGGTGTTTGCCGCCATAGCTGGATCCGCGATAGATGCGCGCGCCGATGAAAACGGGAGGGCTGGCAGGCCGGCGGACCGCAGTCGCGGCCAAGATCACTTTTTGTCGCCGCCAATCAGGAGCGTCAGCAACGTCCCGAGAATACCCGGCATCAAGCTGCCCAGGGGATCGCGGATGATGCGGCGCAGGTCGGTCCCCAACGCGCGGGCTTCGGCAATCGTGTCCTCGACATCGGTTTCAAGCTCTGCAACCGCCAGATCGCGCAATTCAATCGCGGGTTCCAGTTCTGCATCTGCGTTCATTCGCAAGGCCAGCCACACGATGAGGGCCGCGAGGCCCAGATCTACAAACGCTGTAACCAGTGCCGCGCCCTGTGGCGACATGGTCTGGCGCATTGCAAAAAAGCCGGCGACGTTCAGCATGATTAACCCAAGCGTCGCCACAAGCGCGGCAAAGGTAATCAGGGCACTCTGATTGCGCAGCACCGCCATCCGACGGCGCGCAATCAGGCGTTCAGTGCGCAGCAGGACCGACAGATTGCGACTGACCCGGGTCATTGTTTTTGAGGACTGGATCACGACCTGCCCATCCGACCCAGCATGAACCCGATCCCGAAGGCGGCGATGGCGGTTATCAGGGGCTTGTTCTGCGGCAGATTGCCCAATTCACGCGAAAACTGCTGCCACAGGGTCGAGATGTCCTCGACGGTTAGGCCCTGGCTTTTAAGCATGTCACTAAAAGCCGCAGGCGCTTCAGTCGAGGCGTCCTGGGCTGCCTGTTTGGCTCCATCGGCCAGTTGCTTGCGTAGATCCGCCAATTCCGCTTCGAGCTCCGCCTTGGTCGCCATCACTGATCTCCCTTGTCACCATGCGCTCCAATGCCGTGTCCCTGCATCGGGCCGACCCTGCCATCCTTGGACAACAGGATCGCGATTGGCCGTGTGGCCGGAATCTGAGAAAACACGATTAACAGGCACACGGTCAAGGGTACGCTTAGAAATGCGCCCATGATCCCCCAGATTGCGCTCCAGAATGTCAACGTCAAGATTACCATGAGGGGCGAAATGTTCAGGGATTTCCCGGTCAGCGCCGGATCGACAAAATTGCCGATCAGGAACTGGACCGTGCCACAGCCCAGAACGATGACCAGGAAAGGCGTAATGCTGTCATACTGAACAATTGCCACCAATGACGGCAGGATCACCGCCAGCACAGATCCGATTGACGGAATGAAGTTCAACGCAAAGGTCAGCACCGCCCAGGTTTCGGCAAATTCCAGTCCCAGCAGACGAAAGACTCCGTAGCTGAACAGGGCCGTCACCGCGCTGATGAAGGACTTGATGCCGATATAACGTTGCAGGCTGACTGAGACGGCATGCAGGATCGTGCTGGTTTCCTGTTGCTGTCTCTCGTCCCGAGTGATGATCTGCAGTTTCTGTGCCATTGCTTTGCGCTCGGAAATCATGAAGGCGACGTATAAACAGATCAGCAAGAATGTAGTGAAAAAGGAACTGGCACCACCGAAGGCGCTGACCGCGATGCGGGACATGTCGATCTGGATCAGATTGACGCGGATGAACGAGACAAGGTCCGCGCCGATCAATCCGGCGATCCGCGCCAGCGCGCTGTCCAGTTGATTTTCGTAGCTCGAAAGAGCGCGGGCGAACTGGGTGGCCTGACTGCCCAGCACATAGACCACCGCGAACAGGCCGGAAAATACCAGTAGCGAACCCAACAGATATCCCAGCCAGGGCGGGGGCGTTCTGCCACCTAACGACATCACGGCGACCCGGTCGCGCACGGCCGTGATCAGAACGAAGACGAGCGTGGCCAGGGCCAGCGGAACCAGAAAGCCAGCCCCGGCATACAATCCGCTGATCGTCAGGGTCGCGATCAGCAGCACGTCGCGCCAATAGGCCAGCGACGAGCGGATCTGACGTGACGTGACCGTGCCGGTGTTCTGGCGGCGGCTCACCGCGGTTTCGCCGGATCGATGATCGGGCGGGGGGCTTGTCGCGCGGTGCCGCGCTGTGAATCAGCCATGATGTGTTCCCGACATCCAATGCGGTTGCTAGTTCGGTGTGCCATGTTGCAACGGTCCGGTTTCCCGTGCAACCTAGCGAGGATCACCGACAGGCAAAACAGTTCGAATCCAAGGGCAAACCCATGATCGCGTCTCACATTTGCCGAACGGCCAACCGGTGAGGGGGGCTTTTGCAGAACGGATAGCGCCGGCACCCCGTGCGCTGATCGATGCAATGGTGCGCTTTAACGACAAGGGCGGCTGGGTGATGAGCAGCCATGTCGCCATGTCGATGATGATGGCGCTGTTTCCGTTTGTACTGTTCGTCGTCGCGCTTGCGGCAACCCTGTCTCAGGACATCGACGTGAACAACCTGATCGAACTGGTGTTCGGATCCTGGCCCGACGAGATTGCCCAGCCGATTACCAACGAGGTGCGTAAGGTTCTGTCATCGGATCACTCCAGCCTGTTGACTGTGGGGGGCGTACTGGCGATCTATTTTGCCTCAAACGGCGTGGATGCGGTGCGTCAGGCCATGACCCGCGCCTATCGCGACAACGATCCGAGACCGTATTGGCGCAAGCGGTTGTTGTGCCTGGGGTTTGTGATTGTCGGCGGTGCCCTGATTTTGATTGCGGCCGCCATCGGGGTTGCGGTGCCGCTATACATGCGGTTTGTCGCCGATGCGGTGCCGGTCCAGATTCCAGGCTGGTTGGGCAGCGAGACGATCAATGGCGTCGGGGCATTGGCCATGTTGTCTGCGGGAGTAGCGGCCTGCCACATTTGGTTGCCCGGACACCGCCATAGCCTGGGCCAGATCCTGCCCGGTGTGGTGTTGACAGTTCTGTTGTGGGGATTGGCCGGGACGGGATTTTCCTTTTACCTCGTACGCTTTGCCAGCTATTCGGCCACCTATGCCGGTTTGGCCGGTGTCATGGTGGCGTTGATCTTTCTGTACCTGATGGCGGCCATTCTGATCCTGGGGGCTGAATTCAACGGCGCTTTGATCAAGCGCCGCGCTGCGCAGGCCTGAACGGTCCGCCGCAGGATATCGGCCGATGTTCAGCACCGATTAACCTGCAGCGGGTCTAATGGGGCTTGCAGCAACCATGAGCGAGGGATCGACATGCCCGCCACCCCGGCAGCCAACCACCGGGCACAGTTATTCAACCTGCTGCGGCAACAACAGGGGTCGGTGACCAGCGCGCAGCCGGGTTCTGTTCGGATCGAACCCAATCCGGACCCGCAGACGATGGAATGTTTGCGCAGGATGGCAACCCGGTCATGGGAACTGCCGCCGCCGCCAATTGTGCACTCAGCCGCGAAACCCGGTCGCCACGACAAATTTTTCCGAACTGTCCGAGCGTGAGGCGGGCGGTTTGACATTCGCCACCTTGGTGAACTTCTGCTTCAACAGTTTCTGCAATTCGCCTTCGGCACCGCCCGCTAGAACTTTGGCGACAAAGGTGCCACCGTCTTCCAGCACGTCAAAGGCGAACCAGGCCGCGGCCTCGCACAGCGAGATGATGCGTAAGTGGTCAGTTTGTTTGTGCCCTGACGACGACGCGGCCATGTCCGACATTACCACATCGGCCTTGCCGCCCAGCCATTGCTTGACCTGTTCGTCGGCATCGTCGGCCATGAAATCCAACTGATGGATTTCGGCCCCGGAAATTGGTTCAACCTCCTGCAGGTCAATTCCCAGAATCCGCCCAACCGCTTTGCCCTGTTTTTCGCCCTGGGCATTGATGCGCTTCACGGCCACTTGCAGCCAACCCCCCGGCGCACAGCCCAGATCGACCACCCGCGCACCGGGAACGAGAAAGCGATACCGGTCGTCCAGTTCGAGGATCTTGTAGGCCGCCCGCCCGCGATACCCTTCGGTTTGCGCGCGTTTGACATAGGGATCGTTCAACTGTCGTTGCAGCCAGCGGGTCGAGCTGAGTTTGCGCCCACGTGCGGACTTGACCTTGACCTTCAGGTCGCGTTGACCGCGCCCGGATGTATTTTTGCCGGTCGGTGTTTTTACCATGTCATCTCACCTCTTGCGCAGACCCATCTGTTGCGCTCCGGTATACTTGGGGGATGTCCGGCGCAAGCGGACAGCGACCGCGCCGCCCTAGAACACCCCGTCTTCCAGAACTCCGTCCGCGCTCATCTGTGCATACAGCAGACCCTCGCGCAGTCCACGATCCGCCACCGACAATCGGTCGGTCGGCCAACAGCGCAACAACGCCTGCAGGATGGCCGAGCCCGACATGATCAGCGCCTGACGGTCCTCGCCGATGCGCGGATCACTCCGACGTCCGATCGGTCCCAGATCCAGATAGCCCCGGATCACCTTGTCAATCTGATCGCTGGTCATACGCAACCCGTCAACCTTGGTCCGGTCATACCGTTTCAGCCCAAGATGGCTGGCAGCGACCGTGGTCACGGTGCCCGAGGTTCCGACGATCTGAAATCCCTCGCGGGCCTGGATGTCTTTATAGGGTGCAAACTCTGCCAGGTTCTCTTCAAAAAACCAACTCATCAGCGCGAAACGGGCCGAATCGTCTTCGACGTCGCTGAATTGATCGCGCAGCGTGGCCACTCCCAGCGGCACGCTGATCCAATCCACCACCTTTGCTGCCGGAAACGGGCTTTCGGGCGGGTGAAACCCCGCATGCAGCCGCATGATCGCCCGAGGACGGTCGCGCCGGGGAACGGACGATATGTCGATCCACACCAGCTCGGTAGAGCCACCGCCAATGTCGACCACCAGCAATTGTTCGGTTCGGGTGCTGACCAGCGGCGCGCAGGAAATAACCGCCAGCCGGGCTTCTTCCTCGGGCTGAATCACTTCCAGCGTCAATCCGGTTTCCCGTTTAACCTGCCGGATGAACTCCCGCGCATTATGTGCGCGACGGCAGGCCTCGGTTGTGACCAGACGCATGCGCAGGACCTTGTTGCGCTTCAATTTTTGCTGGCAGATCCGCAGCGCCTGAACGGTACGCGCCATGGATGAACGCGACAGGCGCCCGGTTCTTTCCAGCCCCGAACCCAGCTGAACAGACTTCGAGAAACTGTCCACCACATGGAATCCGCTGCCCTTGGGTTGGGCAATCAGCATGCGGCAACTGTTGGTGCCCAAATCCAGCGCGGCATAAAGCTCGCCTGGATCGGGCGGATTCGGCGCAGGGCTTTCGACCGCTTTCGGGAACGCGCCCGCACCATTGGGACGCTTGGGCGCCATTTTTTACGCCCTTCCGATTTCGTGTTAAGATCAAGATAAGCGCGCAATTGCGGACACGCAAGATCCGCCGCGCACGGCTGAGAATATTGTCGCGTTGCTGCGCGATCTCATCATGTTCATGAAGATTATGGCGTCGCGACGCTGTGGCATCATGACGACAGCTGAATTAGGTAGATCGGGACAGGTCGTTTGACACGCGTGTTCTGTCGAAAACAGGCGCCGCTGACCAAAGACGGTACAGTACACAGGCCCAAGCGAGAGGGGAATCACTTATGCCCGAGGTCACAGTCGTTTATTGGCGCGATATTCCGGCGCAAGTCATCGTCGGTAAGGGGCGGCGGGGCATTAAGCGGCCCTTGCCCGAACGTTTTGAGCAGGCCATAGACCGTGCCGCGATGAAGGTGAACGCCAAGGATTCAGATGCCTATCTGGCCGAGTGGCGCAAGGCGGCAACCTATACGCTCGATGGCGATCCAGAAGAGATTGCCGACGCAGAGGCGACACGACTGGACGCTGAATTCAACAGGGACCGTATCAAGGCCCTGATCGACAACGACGGGTGGGCATGAGCCTGACATCCATTTGGGAGGCCACAATGGCATTGCTGAAATTCAAGAGGCGGGATGCGCCGGGATCCACTCCGGCCAACGAGAATGTCGAGGCGTTCCTGCAAGGATACTCGATCGAGGTGATGCCGCGGACCGCCGAAAAGGTCGAGGATTTCCGCGCTTTGCTTCCAGAGGGCACGCGGGTCTACATCGCCCATATCGAAGGTACGCCGATCGAAGACATGGTTGCCACCGCGCGCCGCCTGGCCAGGGATGGATACCCGGTGATGCCGCATTTTCCCGCGCGGATCATCAAGGACAAGGCGACGCTGGCGGACTGGATTGCACGCTATCAGGGCGAAGCAGGCGTCGATCAGGCGCTGCTGCTGGCCGGGGGCGTCGCGCAGCCCATGGGCGACTTTGACAGCTCGATGCAGCTGATGGAGACCGGGCTGTTTGACAAGGCTGGGTTCAAGCGCCTGCATGTCGCGGGCCATCCCGAAGGCAACCGCGATATCGACCCCGACGGAAGCATGAAGAACGTCCTGGAAGCACTTCGTTGGAAACAGGAATTTTCAAACCGAACCGATGCGGAAATGGCTCTGGCGACACAGTTTGCCTTTGACGCCAAGCCGATCATCGCCTGGGCAGACAGCCTGCGTGAGGCAGGGATCTGCTTGCCGATCCATATCGGTATCGCGGGACCGGCCAAGCTGCAGACGTTGATCAAGTTCGCAATCGCCTGCGGTGTAGGACCGTCATTGAAAGTGCTGCAAAAGAGGGCGATGGATGTCAGCAAGCTGTTGCTGCCTTACGAGCCGAACGACGTGATCACGGAACTCGCCGCACACAAAGCCGCGAACCCGGATTTCAACATCACCAAAGTGCATTTCTTCCCGCTGGGCGGTATCAAGAGCAATGCCACTTGGGCCATCAACCATGGCGGTGCTTCGGGCCGCCCCGCAAACGCATCCTGAAAGGACGCTCATGACCCGTACCATCGTCGAAAGCAAAACCAAGACCGCCATCATCGGGTTTGACCAGCCGTTCTGCGTGATCGGCGAGCGGATCAACCCCACCGGCCGCAAGAAACTGGCCGCCGAACTTGAGGCGGGCGATTTTTCGACGGTGGAAAAGGATGCGGTGGCGCAAGTTGCCGCAGGGGCAACGGTTCTGGATGTGAATGCCGGGGTCGTCTATAACTCGAACCCGAACCCGAACGAAACCGAGCCCCCATTGATGGTTGAGATTCTCAAGCTGGTTCAGGGGCTTGTCGACGTACCTTTGTGTATCGATAGCTCGGTTCCGGCCGCTCTTGAGGCGGGTCTTTCGGTTTGCGAAGGACGGCCTTTGCTGAATTCGGTCACCGGCGAGGAGGAGCGTCTCGAACGCATTCTGCCGCTGGTCAAGAAGTATAACGTACCGGTGGTGGCGATTTCCAACGACGACACTGGCATTTCCGAAGATCCTGACGTGCGGTTCGAGGTCGCCAAGAAAATCGTACAACGCGCCGCCGATTTCGGCATCCCGGCGCACGATATCGTGGTTGATCCGCTGGTAATGCCGATCGGCGCAATGGGAACCGCCGGTTTGCAGGTCTTTGCCCTGGTCCGACGCCTGCGCGAAGAATTGGGCGTGAATACCACCTGCGGCGCTTCCAACATCAGCTTTGGGTTGCCGAACCGGCATGGGATCAACAACGCCTTTTTGCCCATGGCCATGGGGGCGGGAATGACCAGCGCGATCATGAACCCCGTCGCATTGCCGGTAAACCAGACCAAGATCGCCGAGAAAAAGGCCGAAGTCCAAGCCGCCGGTATCATCCTGCCCGACGATATCGATGACGAAACCTTTGTGACATTGTTCGGAATGGGTTCGATGCAGGCGCTGGCAGGCAAGGAGATGGAGGCCATTCGTGCCGCCAACTTCCTGACCAACAACGATCCGCACGGGTCGGAGTGGATCCGAACCAACAAGCAGCCCGTCAAGGCCGGCGATGAAGGCCGCGGTCGCGCTGGACGAACCGGTGGGCGTCGCCGTCGCGCCTGATTGATCGCACAGGGGGTGATGCTTGCAATGCTTGACGACACGGGTTGAAATCGGGTCGGGTTGGGTATGAAGATTTTATCCAACCCGTATCGCGCGGACGCACAGGAATTTGTGCTGCCTGCGGAAGTTCCGTTTCCCAGTATCGACTTGGAGAAACCGCGCAAGCTGATCCAGAGATGCCCCGTGGCAGCGCAAACGCCGCTGACCCCGTTACCGCAATTGGCTGACCGTCTTGGTGTGGCTGAAATCTGGGCCAAGGACGAACGCAACCGGATGGGGCTGGGGAGCTTCAAGGCTCTGGGTGCTGCCTATGTGATAGCCCATAACGCCGAACAGGGCCGCGCGCGGGGAGCAACCTATGTGACTGCCAGCGCCGGCAACCACGGTCTGTCGGTGGCTGCCGGCGCACAGGCGTTTGGGGCGCAGGCCGTGGTGTTCATCGCCGCCACGGTTCCCGAAGCCTTTGCCGATCGGCTGCGTGCCCTAGGCGCGAAAGTCGAGCGCAAGGGGCACAGCTACGAGGCCAGCATGGCGGCCGCGACGCATGCGGCGCGCGAACAGGGCTGGACTTTGCTGTCTGACAGTTCATGGCCCGGTTATGTCGAAGCCCCGCACCGGTTGATGGAGGGGTATCTGGTGTTGATGGGAGAGGTTTTCGATCAAATCCCGACGCCGCCAACGCATCTGTTTCTGCAGGCGGGGGTTGGCGGTTTGGCCGGGGCTGCGGCGGCTATTGCGCGCGACAAATGGGAGGGAAAGCCAACCATTGTTGTGGTGGAGCCCGAGTTCGCACCGGCCCTGGCAGAGTCGATTGATGCCGGTGCCCCTGTTGTCGCGCCCGGTCCGGTTTCGGTGATGGGGCGTTTGGACTGCAAGGAGCCGTCGCTGATTGCGCTCAAGGGGCTGGCACGGGATGCGGATTTTTTTGCCCGGATCACCGAGGCCGAGGGGCAGGAGGGCGCAAACATCGCTGCGAATTTGGGAGCACCTTCGACACCATCGGGTGCCGCAGGATTGGCAGGGCTTCTGGCGGCTGACTCTTACCGAAAGGAGCTGAATCTGTCTGGCGAGTCGCGCATCCTGGTCGTGCTCAGCGAAGGCTCTGAAAATCCTGACTAATATGCAGAGCAAAAATGCGACCGAGCATGCAACGGGCGCAGATGTTCATGGCGGATTCCGTGCTGAAAAACGGACTGCTGCTAACGGGCGTGAATCTGCGGTTTCTCACGGGCGTTTCCCGCCTCTGAAGATGCGCGGTTCGCTCTTGGGTTGAGGTGGTGCGCCATTCGAGCGATGCGATTTCGGCAGTTTTCAGGGATCGTGTCTGTTGATGGGCCGTTGCAATGTAAGGCGTATCTGACGGTCTGATCTCTTGTTGACACGACAAGATGTCGCTCGCCCCGGTTACAGGCCTGCGTGTAACACGCGCGCGAATCCGGTCCGCCGGGGCACGATGACGAGGGATGCAAACCGTTTCGATCCGACCGACCCCTTGCCGGATGCGATGGCCTTTGTCATCGATGGAATTCCTTGTGCCGATAATTTCCGGGCGTTTTCGGCGGCTTGCATTCTACCGGTCATTTTGGCGTTGGGTTTGATGCTGTTGTTTCAACGCATCGGAATGATCCGCCGATACGGCGAAGTGATGGCAGATGCGGTTCTTCGGTTCCGGTTTCCATTGCAAACCGTTAGGAACCGGTTCACAGAAGCTTCTCGCCCGCTGCTTCGGTTTGGACTCGGGTGTTGACGGAGAACAGGTAAATGACCCCCTTTGCTATCGCTGGCGTGCAGATGCATGTGGCCGCGCTTCATTCCAATGTCGAAGGCATGATCCAACGGCTCGATATTCTAATGGCCCGGTTTCCTTGGACACAGATGGTTCTGTTCAGCGAGCTAGCGCCTTACGGCCCTTTGCACCGTTACGCACAGCCGGTTCAGAACGAGGCAATCACGCAGTTTTGCGAGGCTGCCCATCGCCATCAGGTCTGGTTGGTTCCCGGTTCGATGTTCATCAAGGGTGACGACGGTCTTATTCGGAACACTTCGGTGGTGATCAATCCGCAGGGCGAGGTCGTTACGCGTTATAACAAGATGTTCCCGTTCCGGCCCTATGAGGTCGATGTAGAGGCGGGAACGGATTTCTGCGTCTTTGACGTACCTGATGTCGGCCGGTTCGGCCTGTCGATCTGCTATGATATCTGGTTCCCGGAAACCACGCGCCAACTGACCAGTCAGGGAGTCGAGGTTCTGTTACATCCGGTGCTGACCGGCACGACAGACCGGGATGCCGAACTCGCAATCGCCCGCGCAACAGCAGCGCAGTTCCAGTGTTATGTATTCGATGTCAACGGCTTGGGGGCCGGAGGTGTTGGCAAATCCTGCGTCGTGGACCCTACGGCTACGGTCTTGCACCAATCAGCGGGGCAAGAGGACATGTTCCCGATCGAGGTTGATCTGGACATGGTGCGGCGCCAACGTGAAACCGGCATGAAAGGGTTGGGCCAGGTCCTGAAGAGCTTCCGTGACCGCTCCACCGACTTTTCGGTCTATGATCGCGAAAGCGGCACCGATTCATATCTCAGGACACTGGGGGCGCTTGAAATGCAGCGTCAGGGATCAAGGGCTGGCTTGCATGTGGACGTGCCACAGTCACTTTCGGACTTGACGCAAGAGGTGCCGGCAGATCGGACTCCGCTTGCCAAAGGGCCTGAAACATTGGCATTTCCGGGCAAGATCTCTAACGGATGAACAACTAAGCTCCGCCATTTGGCGGAACTGGTTGCATTTGTTACGCATCAATCAGACACTCCTCTTTCAGGAGGGTCACTGATGCATTCAGTAAACGACTACTATTCTGCGCTTCAGCTCAGGTCTGATCGCTGGAGCGCGCTCCGCGATGCGACCGGAGCGCTGGCACAGGACGCGACAGGGCGCAAAGCAGCCGGTCTGCGCAAGAAGACAGAGGAGCTATTTGCCTCGCTTGCGCTGATCGAACCGTATTGGGCCTTTCCGGGGATGGCGGCCTTTGATCACATGCGCCGGCATTTTGAGCATGATAATTACGCTGACCTGGCGTTTTCCGTCAGCCGCGTCACTCGTGCGCTGACGACCGGGGCGTATCGGCGTCGCCACATTCCGCTGGAACGCGACAGCCTCGACAACGAGGAACACGACGACGAGGCGCAGCTGTCGCCCGAAGCCCGGGCGATGAGCAAACCCTATTTTGAGGTTCTGATCGTCGACGAAGTCAACGAACAGCAGGAACGTTGGCTCAAATCCAACATGACGCGAATGCGGCGCAGCGAGGATCCGTTCACCTACGAGGCGATGGTGGTCCCCAGCCTTGAGGACGCGCTGATCGCGGTGCTGTTCAATCACAACATTCAGGCCATTGTGGTACGCCCCGGCCTGACCCTGCATTCCAAGATGAGTCTTCCGATCCTGACGCGCTATCTTGCGCGGGCAGGGGGCGCGGAACAGCTGGAACAGCTTCAGGCCGAGGACTATGGCCCGGAACTCTGCCGGTTGATCGACAAAGTGCGTCCCGAATTGGATGCCTATCTGATCACAGAGCGTTCGGTCGAGGATATCGCCGGGTTGGATCTGGGGATTTGCCGTCGGGTGTTTTACAATCAGGAAGATTTCCTTGAACTGCACCTGAACATCCTGCGTGGCGTTCAATCGCGGTTCACGACACCTTTCTTCACCGCGTTGGTCGAATATTCCAAGCAACCGACCGGTGTGTTCCATGCCATGCCGATCAGCCGCGGTAAATCGATCAGCCGCAGCCACTGGATTCAGGACATGGGGGCGTTTTACGGACCCAACATCTTTCTGGCGGAAACTTCGGCAACCTCGGGCGGTTTGGATTCGCTGCTGGAACCGCATGGACCGATCAAACGCGCACAGGAACTGGCAAGCCGGGCCTTTGGCAGCAAGCAGACTTTTTTTGCGACCAATGGCACTTCGACCTGTAACAAGATTGTGGTGCAGGCGCTGGTCAGTCCGGGCGATATTGTTCTGGTGGACCGCGATTGCCACAAATCACACCACTATGGAATGGTGCTGTCCGGGGCGCAGGTGGTCTATCTGGATAGCTACCCGCTGAATGAATACTCGATGTATGGCGCGGTGCCGTTGCGCGAAATCAAGCATCAGCTTCTGACGCTCAAGGCCGCGGGCAAGCTGGACCAGGTGCGGATGCTTTTGCTGACGAACTGCACCTTTGACGGCATCGTCTACAATGTCGAACGGGTGATGGAAGAGTGTCTGGCCATCAAGCCGGATCTGATCTTCTTGTGGGATGAGGCGTGGTTTGCCTTTGCCCGGTTCTCTCCAACCTATCGCCAGCGCACGGCGATGAGCGCAGCCGCCAATCTGCGGGCCAAATTCAAGAGCGAAGCGCATCAAAAGGCGTATGACGCCCAGCAAAAGAAACTCGTGGACGCGGATGACGAAAAGCTGCTCAAGACCCGGTTGATCCCGCCTCCCACCGCACGTGTGCGGGCCTATGCCACGCAGTCGACGCACAAGACGCTGACGTCGTTGCGGCAAGGTTCCATGATTCATGTCAATGATCAGGACTTTAAGGGCGAGGTCGAACAGAGTTTTCACGAAGCCTATATGACGCATACGTCGACATCGCCCAATTACCAGATCATCGCCAGCCTTGACGTGGGGCGACGACAGGTCGAATTGGAAGGTTTCGAATTCGTACAGCGCCAGGTCGAGGCGGCCATGTCCATGCGCCGATCCATTGCAACGCATCCCTTGCTGAGCAAATATTTCAAGGTCTTGTCGGCAGGCGATATGATCCCCGAACCGCACCGTGAAAGCGGGGTCACCAGCTATTACGACGTTCAACAGGGGTGGACAGATATCTGGGATTGCTGGGAAAACGACGAATTCGTGCTGGATGCCACCCGTGTCACATTGGCAGTGGGCGGTACGGGCTGGGACGGCGATACGTTCAAGACCGATATCCTGATGGATAAGTACGGTATCCAGATCAACAAGACCTCGCGCAACACCGTCCTGTTCATGACCAACATCGGTACAACACGGTCCAGCGTCGCCTATCTGATCGAGGTGCTTGTCGAGATCGCCAAGGGATTGGACGATTTGCTGGACGATGCCAGCAAAATGGAGCGCCTGTCCTTTGATCGACGGGTCAAGAACCTGATGGAAGACCTGCCTCCTCTGCCGGACTTCAGCCGGTTCCACGATGCGTTCCGAGCCGATTTGGGGACAGTGGAGGGCGACATCCGCTCGGCCTTCTTTCTCAGCTACGACGAGGAAAACTGCGACTATCTGGAACTGGACGGCTCGTTGAAACAGGCAATGGACAGCGGACAAGAGGTTGTGTCGGCCAGTTTCATCATCCCTTATCCACCTGGGTTCCCGATTCTGGTGCCGGGGCAGGTGGTCAGCCAAGAGATCCTGGCCTTTATGCGGGCGCTGGATGTCAATGAAATCCACGGATACCGCGCCGATCTCGGTCTGCGGGTGTTCACCCAAGACGCGTTGAACAAACACGCGCAAATCAAGCTCAAGACAGCTTCTGAATAAACAGGGACCACGACATGTCTACAAAAGTGTTGAACAATATTTCGGAAATCCGCCGGTTCTTTCACCGCAACGAAGACCCGATCTATTTCATCTCTGCGACCAACTTCAACCTGCTGGGGTTGGACGAATGGGTGCGGAATTTCAAGTACATCTGCTACATCGATTGCTACGGCGGCAAACATCCCAATGTATTCTGCCCGTCCGAGCAGCCCCATGCCGAATTCCAGAGCATCGAGGATATCAACAACTACCTGCTTCAGCACAAAGAGGTCATAGATTTCATCAAGCGGCGGGGCGGCAAGCCCAAGTTCGTGTTCCTGATGTTTGACGAAGAAACCGAGCGGCTGTCAAAGGAACTGGGTGCTGAGGTGTGGTTCCCCAAGGCCAAGCTGCGCTCGGGTATGGACAACAAGATCGAAACCGTGCGGATCGGAAACAAGGCAGGGGTGCCCTCGGTGCCCAATGTCCTGGCCGAGGTGAAATCCTATGACGATCTGAAAAAGACCTGCGAAAAGGCCGGAATCGGGCATGATCTGGTACTGCAATCGGCCTTTGGTGATTCCGGGCATACCACATTCTTTATCAAATCCGAGGCCGATTTCCGCCGCCATGAACACGAGATCGTCGGCGAGGGCGAGATCAAGATCATGAAACGAATCGATTGTCGTGGTTCCGCCATCGAAGCCTGCGCCACCAAGGAGGGCACGATTGTCGGTCCGCTGATGACCGAACTGGTTGGGTTCAAGGAATTGACACCCTATCGCGGCGGTTGGTGCGGTAATGAAATCCTGTCCACGGCCTTTCCGCCAAAGGTTCGCGACCACGCGCGGGATCTGACGTTCAAGTTTGGGGAGCAACTGCGCAAGGAAGGCTATCGAGGTTATTTCGAGCTGGATTTCCTGATCGACAAGAAGACCGGCGAACTGTGGCTGGGCGAGCTGAACCCGCGCATTACCGGGGCCAGTTCGATGACCAATCATGCCGCCTTTGCCCATGCGGACGCGCCGCTGTTCCTGTTTCACCTGCTTGAGTTCAGTCGCAAGAAATTCAATCTGGACGTGGACGAGCTGAACGCCCGCTGGGCCAACCCGGACATGATCGACAGCTGGTCGCAGATGGTCATCAAACACACCGATGACAGCGTTGATATCTGTACCCAATCGCCGGAGACCGGTATCTACAAAATGCTCGAAGACGGGCGTGTTGTGTTCGATCGGTTCGATTATCACCGCCGTGCGGTCGAAAGCGAAAACGAAGCCTTCTTTCTGCGTATCCTTCAGCCGGGCGACTACCGATATGAGGGTGCCGATATCGGTATTCTGGTGACACGCGGACGGTCGATGACCAAGAGCTTTCAGCTGAACGAACGCGCCAAGAAATGGATTCACGGTATCAAGCAAAGCGTTTCGGCCAAGCCGCTGCCCGTCGCCGAGGCCGGACCGGCCCTGGCCGATCCCGCTTTCAAGATCATGTGACGGAGGCGCGGCCACAATGTTATGGCGCGCCCTGAACGAGGATACGCCCGGCCCGAAATGGGCCGGGTTGTTTCAGGAATACTGGCCACACTACCGCCGCTGGTGGCTGGGCGAGGGCGACGCCATGCGCGCACCTTACCTGGAAAGCCGTCGCGCCTTGCAGGAACACATGCCCGAGATCGTCCCCTTGTACGATCAGCTCTGCGAACTCGCGGGCGGTGGCGACCAGGCCGCGCGGTTTCTGAGTTTCTATTGCCCACCGCCTTATCTTTCAGGATGTTCACAGGCGATCTGGACCGGTAAAGAGCCGGTCCTTGTACGCAATTACGACTACAATCCAAATGCGTTCGACAGTCTGGTTTTGAATACCAACTGGCAGGGTCGCCGGGTCATCGGCACCAGTGACGGGCTGTGGGGACTCGTGGACGGGATGAACGCCGCCGGATTGGCATTGTCGCTGACATTTGGCGGTCGGCGTGTGGTGGGCGAAGGGTTCGGTGTGCCGTTGATCCTGCGCTATGTGTTGCAGACCTGTTCGACCACCGCCGAGGCACAGGAAGCACTGGGACGCATTCCCACGCATATGAGTTATAATGTTACTGTGTTGGACCGAAAACGCAACTATCTGACCGCGATGATGGCACCGGATCGGGCTGCGGTGATGACCCATGCCGCGGTTGCAACGAACCATCAGGAAGCGGTTGAATGGGTCAGCCATGCCCGGTTCACAGCTACCGTCGAACGCGAACGGTTTCTGTTGCACCGCCTCACCCTGCATCGCGACCCGCAGGAAAAGTTCATCGAGGCGTTTTTAAAGCCACCGCTTTATTCGACAGCGTTCTCCGCCGGGTTCGGAACGCTCTATACGGCGGTTTATCGCCCCAGAAAGCTGGAAATGGAAATCCGCTGGCCCGGAACTGTCTGGCCCATGTCGATGACAGATTTTCAGGAAAGCAGCCGCAACCTGCACATCCCGATCGCAAACGACCGTTCGCAGCCCCATCCAGCGTGACCCTATGAGACGGAAAGATCGCCTTTGAGCCGTGCCAGCAGACGGAATTGGCTTGAAGCGGCAGAAATTGTGGTGGGATCGATCCGCGTATCGCAGGTGTAGCTCAATGATAGAGCAGCAGCTTTCCAAACATAGAAATTCAGTACCGGCCTGTTTGAGAACTGCCAAAAGCGGTTGGATTTACTGTATAAAGTGAAAACGTTGTCCCGGCGTGTTATGCCGCGTTGAAATGTGCTGCCTTCCATTTCATTGTAAAATGGGACAGCGAAGGTGCCAACTGAACGTTTGAAGCTTACCGAAACCGCCTGCAAAAACACCTCTCCAAACGCGAAACTCTGGGACACCGAGATCAAGGGTTTCGGCATGTTCACAGGTAAGACCCGCATAATATTCTACCCCCAGAGGGACGTGTACGGAAAAACGACGCGCGCCAAACTCGGCACATGGCCCGAGACGCGCTTTGCAAACCCCCAACGCGCAGGCAAGCCATGTCTTGCCGGTGCCCGACGCGCCGGAAATTATCAGGTTCTGCTTGCGAGTAATCCAGTCGCATTTCAGTAGGGAGATGAGCGCTGCCTTGTTGAGATTTCTGCCATTCCGAAAGTCGATATCATCCGGGGCGGCCAAGCCCTTGAATTGCGATGCTTTCATCAGGCGAACGATCTTATTTTGATATCGCCGCTCAGTTTCGGTCTGCAACATGCGCAGGATACGATCCGGTATAGGCATGTCGGAGTATTATGGATACTGAAGCTGGTGCTCCAGCTCATCGCGAAACCCAGCCAGCCGTATCTCGTGCAATAGCTCAAAAATCTGCGCATTAGACATCGCCGTCCTCCCCGCGCTGAGTATCAAGTCGCGGCGCAAAATAGGATGGACCATGGACGTTCGAGGCTGGTATTGGTGGCTCGGACAGTTCGGTGGGCTCAGCTTGCAGGCGATCCAAGCCCGAATCCAGAATGCTCTCCACTTTGGCGGCGCTACGCTTGCCAACGGTTATCGCCCGATCACATGCGGCTTCGATGCGTTCCACCGAATACTGATCTGCCAGTGCCCGCAATCTTGATCCTCCCCCGCTGAAGTGGTCCTCCGCTATGTTTAGGAAAACGATGGAAACACATGGTGAACAAGCGACCGAAGCCGAGGAGATTGTCACAAAGTCAGGGCCGGTTGAGCTTCCCTACCGCTATGTATTCGGCGCAGCGTTGAACGAGTTGCAATCGAACGGGATGGACGATGAAGCCAAGATGTATGAGTGTATCGCGGGCACAGCCTAGCAATAACCTGCACCTTTTGGCCTTGCCGATAAGCCTTCAGCAGTGATACCTAGGGAGCGTTGCGGGTGTAGCTCAATGGTAGAGCATTTGCTTCCCAAGCAAGTGACGAGGGTTCGATTCCCTTCACCCGCTCCACCGACAACGATTGATCACCCATAAATCGTTAGCTATCGGGGGTTTGCGCCTGTGTTCCGAGACACATTATTGGACGCAAACAGGACAAATCGAAATGGCGGTGGTGATGAAGTTGAAGCACATTGACGAACTGGCAGGTGGTCGCAAGCGGTTCCGCAGACGCTGGCCTCAGGACGTGAGCAAGGGGCTTGGGGAAAAGTTCATCTAGCGCCCCATGGCGCCCCGTGACCATTGTCCGTCGTCAGGTTTTTTGGACCAATGGTGGTCTAAATTAAGAGAGCGTTTGGCTCATCTTGTTGGTTTGATTATGCGGCGTGCTGGCGGTGATGCAAGCGCCGCGTTTCGAGCGTCTTTCGTTTGATCCTTTCCCTTTGCTTTAGAATGGCGTTGTCACGCCCGAAGTAGACGTCAGCGGGTGTGACGTTGTTGATGCTCTCGTGGTAGCGCTGATGATTGTAGTGGTCGACGAAGGCTTCGATCCAGGCTTCGAGGTCTCCCGGCAGGAAGTAGTTTTCCAGCAAGATGCGGTTCTTCAGGGTCTGATGCCAGCGTTCGATCTTGCCTTGCGTTTGTGGATGATATGGCGCACCGCGCGAGTGCTTCATACCTTTGTCGTGTAACCGTTCTGCCTAGTCGCCTGAGACGTAGCTGGACCCATTGTCACTGAGTAGACGCGGTTTGTGAACGACGTGGACTTGATCACACTGGACGTGTCGCGCTTTTGTGCTGCCCCAAGTGCTCGTTTAAGCCACGTTCCGTTCGAAGGCGACCGGGCTTTTCCAACCCAATGCTGAGTGCCGTCGACGCGGATTGTAGAAGCCGTTGATGTATTCGAAGATCGCGATCGCGGCTTGCCGCCTTGTTTCCCACGACCGTCGCCAGATCAGCTCGGCCTTGATGGTCTTGAAGAAGGTTTCGACGGCAGCGTTGTCGTAACAATTGCCTTTTCCACTCATCGATACCTCGAAGCCATGCTGACGCAGGATCTTCTGGTAGTCGTGGGAACAGTATTGGCTGCCGCGGTCCGTGTGATGGATGCAGCCCCTGGGCGGCGCACGGAACGCAATGGCCATGTTCAACGCCCGGATCTCCAGGTCCCGCTTCATGCGATTGCTGACGGCCCAGCCGATGACACGGCGTGAGTGAAGGTCCAAGATCACGGCCAGATAGAGCCAGCCTTCTTTGGTCCAGACATAACTGATGTCGCCCGCCCATTTCTGGTTCGGGACATCTGCAATAAAGTTACGATCCAGTAGATTGGGCGCAATACTGAACTTGTGGTCGCTGTCCGTTGTCACCTTGTGTTTGTGCGTTCTGATGACTGATATGCCGTTCTGGCGCATCAATCTGCCCACACGGCGATGGCCGACATCCAGCCCAATCTCCTTCAGCTCTTCGGTCATCCTTGGTCTGCCATAGCTACCCAGGCTGAGACGCGATTGTTCTTTGATGTGTGCCAACGTGACCAGATCAGACCGCTGCCGCCGACTGGTCGGGCGGTTGCGGAATGCCGGTAATCCACGTGTGCTGACGCCAACGACATCGCACAAGCGGTTGGCTGGGAAGCTGGCGTGTGTTCTTCGACAAACCTAAATCTCATTGCTTTAGGCCCGCAAAGAACTGGGTGGCCTTTTTAGAATCTCCCTCTCCTCCTTGAGAAGCCGGACTTCACGTCGAAGCCGCTCATTTTCTCTGGCGAGGTCCAAATCTTCTTTCGAAACTACGTCCGTGTCTCGATGTAATGTGATCCATTTGTTCAACGTCGATACGCCAACACCCAGATCGTCAGCAACCTGCTTGCGCGTTAGCCCGCTGGTCAGCGCAATATGCACCGCATCTGCTCGGAATTCGTCCGTTCGGTTCAGTCCCATAGTCAGTCTCCTTTGTCGCAATAAATGCTATCAAAGGAGCGGCATCAAACCGCGACAGGTCCAATTTACGCCCGTCTTGATGACTGGAAACGGGGGCGGCCATCATTGCCAGTAATCTCGACGGCACCGTCGCCATCTCGCCGAAATCCTATTTCGCTCGATGCAGCAAAGCGGCCTCCACCGGTTTTTTGGATCTTGCCCTGCCGCAGCAAGAGACCAAATGAACGTAATCCGTCCTCTCGATTAAAACTGGTCGAACTGATTTGACGTACTTTGGTCATTAATTGTGGTCGTGAAAACTGAGCCCGTCCTTCAACAAAGGACATGTAGGCCGCAGCCGCTTCGAGAAGCTCGGGCAAGCCTGTTGCACCCATTCCGGTTGCGAACTCGACAAAAGACTCATTGCATGTGTGCTGATTGGAAACGTCTTCCATAGCCTCAGCCGGGATGCGTCTCGGGCGAACCGGGCCACCCTGGATATCGCAATCGATACGTTGCTCGGCCACCAGCTTCAGAGGTCCCGGACGTGGTTCGGTGCTCGGCCGGTCGGGACCGATTTCCCGGGCCACCGGTCTGCGCGGACGGATGATCCGTTCGAGGTCTTCGCGAAACGCAGAATCGTCCACGTCGTCAATGGGGCGTTGCTGCTGCGGATTGCCTTTCAGAACGGTCGAAGCAACGGCGCGTGCGTGACCGTAGCTCGCGTGCGCAACTGTCGTCTCGTCGTCCGTCATTTTCTGATCCGTCGTGCCCATCAGGCGCTGCAACTCTTGCTCGTTCATGGGAAGTGGTTGTGGCTCCGTTTCGATGGGCCGGTGAAGTAAGGGCTCTGCGCTGTCCGGTTTCTCTGAGGGATTTACATCTTTTGACGTTGAAGAGCCGACGCTTTCCCTCGCCGTCTGTTCTATGTTGCAATGGAATTTCGGACGAGGTGTGTCCTGGCCGAGTTCCTCCAGTTCTCCGGCGGCAAGAGCGTTTTCAAGTTCGGAACGTTTCACCTTGAGAACACGCGGGCCGTTTTTGAGCGGCAGTTGTTCAAGCTGAAGGCCCTGGGTTCGTGACGCTGTCTCGATCATTTCCGACTTGGCGGAATTCATGTCATCGTGGATAGGACAGATGTGGTCAGCCTCTGACGGAGGCGTCTCGGCGCTCGATTCAGATGCAGAGTCCAGAATGCTAAGCATCATTTCTGTTTCGGGTTCCAAGGCCAGATCGGGGTCCGGCCTGGACCGACCCGTATTGTCTGAGTCGGTATGACCCTCCAACGCTTTCAGAGATGCTTGGAAGCTGTCTTTTTCCGCAAGGTTTGCGTCCTCAAATCGCTCATCGAAGTCGGCAGTTTCATCGGGCAATTCACCCCACTCGGCGTCAGCGTCAAGCCGGATTTCCTCTTCCGGATTAGGGTCACCGGACACAGGTCCCTGCAGGGCTTTTGTATCAACGGCGTCCGTCCGCAGAGATTTTTCTGGCACGTCCTTGACTTCGAGGCGTTTCAGGACGCTGCCCAGCAAGTTGTCCGCATCGGCATTCAGTGCTTCGGTCATCTCATCGGCGACTTTGGTGACAAAGGCGTCCGCGGGTTCGTCTTCGGTCAATTCGCGGGATGCGTTGTTGCCTTGCGCAGCAACTTCATGGCGCGATACCACGGCACGGATCCGTTGCAGTTTAGCGGCAATTGTGTCGCCAAGCCCTGACACGTTGAATCGGGTCTCGGTTGGGGGGGCATCAACTTGGACCGGAGGGGGAGTTCTTTCGATCTCTGGTGTGTCGAAGGGGTAGGAACTGTCCTCCCAAGATTCGTCTGTTGTTTCGACTTCATTGCTGTCCCGTTCGAACCTGTCTGCCACGCAAACATGCGGTTCAGGCGCGGCATCATTGGTCGCGAGAGGCATATCCGATTGCGTTGTCGCAGCGGCGATTGGATCGTCGGCCGGAATGCAAACCTGATCTGAATCCGAAATTTCGGGGTTCGAAGGGCCAATTTCGGTGACTTCCGTTTCCGTGCGTCTTTGTGGTTCAGCCGAGGTGACGTCAGCACCAAAGTCGGAGCCATCTGAAACGAAACCATCGTTGGCCCGGGTATCGGGCGCATCGCATGCAACCGTCCCATCTGGTGTGTCCATCCGGGACGGTTGGGTATCGTCCTTTGCATCCACGAGCGAGGCCGCCATATCGGCTGCGAAGTCCTCTATTTCAGGGGACTCAATTGAGTCGCACGCACTTTCCGGTCTGTCTGATGAGGATGGTGAGCCGGACGACAGCTCAGGCATTGCACCCGTTTCGTTCGGAACTTGCGCGTCGTCCACCAATTCCGGATGCTGTATTTCAAAGACTGGCTCTGGACTTGCAGGGCGGCTTTGGTCTTGGATCTCTATTGTTGCTGCAGGTTCGTCGGCTCTTTGGTGGACGGCCCCTTCAGAGCCAGAGGGGGCCACCGGATCAAGGTCACGGACCCGCAATACGATGCCACGCCCGTCCTCATTGTGTGCCTCTACCTTGCGCGAAATCTCATGCTGCGCAATTCGAGTCATCATTTCGGCATCCGGAACCGGCGGCTCAGCGCCAAAATAGCGATCGTCGGATGCGAGGTCGCGGAAATACTCGGCAATCGCTTTCATTGTGCCGAAAGAATCATCGAACCCTTCGAGGGTGCAGGAAAACGTGCCGTAAGAAACGGTCAGGATCTTGTTGCTTTGTACCACGGGATGCAGGTCCTCACATCGTTGCATGACACTGCTGACATGGCCCGCAGGCCCAGGGGAGGCCCGATTCCCGGGCAAAGGCAGCATCCTTTACCAGCCAGATTGTGCTTACTTTCCAAACAAGCCATTAATGGCCGAATGAAAAATACATTGGTTTTTTCCAAAAATCCCGTGACCCTTGTTGGGGGTGGCGATGTGGGTGCCGAAGATATCGAGTTGGCCCTGGGTCTTGCACCGGAGATGGTTGCCGCCGATGGCGGCGCGGCGAACGTGTTGGACGCGGGCCATATGCCCTTTGCGGTCATCGGCGATTTCGACAGCATCGCGCCAACCGAGCGGGCGCGGATTCCCCAAGACAGGCAGTTCGTAATTCACGAGCAGGCCAGTACCGATTTCGACAAGGCCCTGCGCAGCATCTCGGCCCCTGTTGTGCTTGCCGTCGGGTTTCTGGGGGGGCGCGTAGATCACCAGCTGGCGGCATTCAATGTGCTGGTGCGCCATGCCGACCGGCCCTGTATCCTGATCGGGGTGCATGAGTTGGTGTTTCACATTCCGGAAAAACTGGATCTGGATCTGGCTCCCGGTGATGTGGTTTCGTTGTACCCGATGGCACCGGTAACAGGACGATCAAGCGGTTTGGAATGGCCGATCGATGGATTGACTATGGCCCCGGACGGGCAGATCGGAACCTCGAACCGTGCACTTGGCCCGGTGTCCCTGCGAATGGAGGGGCCGGGGATGCTGGGGATCGTACCGCGTAGCGTTTTGCGCCATGTCATGCAGGCGATTGCAAAGACGGTTTCCGTGCCTGCCGCGCCATAGCCCGTTCACGCAACACCACGTAAAGCCCGGCAGCGATGGTGATGCAGATACCGACGCTTGCCATGGTGTTGGGAAGATCGCGAAAAATCAGCCATCCGATGGCTGTGGCCACCGGTATTTCCAGATATTGCATCGGCGCCAAAGTGGCAGCAGGCGCGAACCGCAAGGACCAGGTCATCATCAGATGTGCACCCGTGCCAAGCACGCCAATCGCCAGCAACAGGACCCAATCCCGGGTGTCCGGCACAACCAGCGTCAGCAACGGCCACCCCATGACATCGCCCGCCAGCACAAGCGGCAACAACAGTGCCGTGGCCATTACTCCACTGACTGCCTGCAGGCCGATGGGGTCCGTATCGCGGGCCAGCTGTCGTGTGACCAGGATAAAAAACGCAAAGATAAAGGCAACGGCAATCGGCCAGAGCGCCGGCCACCCAATGGCATAGAAACTGGGTTGGATCACCAGGAGCGTGCCGATGAAACCGACCAGACAGGCCATCATCCTGCGAGTTCCGACCTCTTCGTTGAGCACGAACCGCCCCAACACCAGCAGGATGAAGGGCATAACAAAGGCGATGGCCACCGCATCCGCCAGCGGCAGGTATTTCAGCGCCGTGAACATGGTGCCGATCCCGCCGATATGCAGCAGGGTGCGCAGAAAGGCCAGGCGCAGGATCCGCCCGCACATCCGCCACACGCGCCCGGCGGCAAAAACGATCGGAATCAGGATCAGCGCCTGCAGAGCAAAGCGCGCCAGTATCAACTGTCCCAGCGGGATCGACTGGCCCAATACCTTGGCCATCGCGTCGCCCATAGGCGCGACAACGCAGAACCCAAACATGAGAGCGATGCCCAAAACGGGCCGATCCTTCGACATGAGCGCACGCTAGCAGCGGAGTGCCGGAATGCAATGCCCCCGCCAGGCGTGAACGCTGATCTCAGCAGTTCGGGATGTTCACGGCCAGCCCGCCCAGCGATGTTTCCTTGTATTTCTCGCTCATATCTGCACCTGTCTGACGCATGGTTTCGATGCAGGCGTCCAGTGGCACCAGATGCGTACCGTCGCCGCGCAGTGCCAGGCTGGCGGCGCTGATGGCTTTGATCGCGCCCAAGCCATTGCGTTCGATGCACGGCACCTGGACCAGCCCCCTGACCGGATCGCAGGTCATGCCCAGGTGATGTTCCAGAGCAATCTCGGCGGCGTTTTCCACCTGTTCGGGAGATCCGCCCATCACCGCGCAAAGGCCGGCAGCAGACATTGCGGCGGCGGATCCGACTTCGGCCTGACAGCCGGCCTCGGCCCCCGAGATCGAGGCGTTGAACTTGACCAGTCCGCCAATTGCGGCTGCGGTCAGCAGGAAATCTTCGATATGTGCCGTACTGGCACCGGGCACGTGATCCAGATAATAGCGCAAGGTCGCCGGAAGCACTCCGGCGGCCCCATTGGTGGGGGCGGTGACGACCTGACCGCCGGCGGCATTCTCTTCGTTTACCGCCATCGCATAAACGCTCATCCAGTCGTTGATGGTGTGCGGTGCCGTCAGGTTCATGCCACGTTCGGCCAGCAGCGCATCATGGATCGCCTTGGCGCGACGCTTGACCATCAATCCGCCGGGCAGGATGCCATCGGTGGACAGGCCCCTGTCGATGCAATCGTTCATCACCTGCCACAGCCGGGCGGTGCCCCTGGACAGATTGACAGCGCCACCACGCGCGATTTCGTTGGCTCGCTTCATCGCGGCGATGGTTTTACCGCTTGCTTTTGCCATCTCCAACATTTCGGCTGCCGATTTGAACGGGTAGGGCACAGGCGGGCCTTCGTCTGTTGCCTTGCCTGCGGCCAACTCTTCTTCGGTCATGACAAAGCCGCCACCGATCGAATAGAAAACCTGTTGCAGGGTGATATCGCCCTGGGCGTCGGTTGCCATCAGGATCATGCCGTTGGCATGGCCTGGCAGGGTGCGGTCGTAATCGAACACCAGATCGGTTGTCGGATTGAACGCCAGCGTGCCCAGGCCAGCGGGCGTCAGGGTGTGTGTCGATTTGATGTCCGCCAGGGTACGGGCCGCATCGTCGGCGTCATAGCGTTCGGGCGTGAACCCGGCCAATCCCAGGATGGTGGCGCGGTCGGTGGCATGGCCAACGCCTGTAAAGGCCAGACTGCCGTGCAGCGAGGCCCGCACCCCGGCAAAGTGGAACGGCGCGGCGCGCATCTGATCCAGAAACCGCGCGGCGGCCACCATCGGTCCCATGGTGTGGGACGATGACGGGCCGATTCCGATCTTGAACATGTCAAAGACAGAGAGAAACATTCAGGTCGCACTTCCGTGTGAAGGGTTTGCGTAACGAGGCGATGTAAAGGGCGTGGGGCCAAGGCCCTCGGAAACTGCGGCCGCCTGGGTTGCAGAACGGGTCTCTAAAGCGGCCAGCAATCCGTGAAGGTGCGGCGTTGCACTCAGATCGAACCAATTGCGATCCGTCACTTGCGGATAAAGCGCCATCCAGCGCAGCAGGCAGGCGATATAATAGCACAGCCCGGTCGGGGTCGTACCGCTCAGCCAGCGCGGCGTCTGTCGCGCGACGCTGTCCAGATTGGACAGATGCACCCGCAGACGTTTCTGCACTGTGTCCGACAACGCGGATTGGGCGGGCGGATCGGGGCCGACATAGACGCCCGGATAAAAGGTCATGCGCAGATCCGTGTGCAGCGTGTTGGACACCCAGAATAGCCACTTCAGATAGTCCGCTCGATCTGCGTCTTGCGGTGCCGGGGCGAGGGAACCGTGCGCGTCCGACAGCCACAGCAGGATCGCGCCGGTTTCAAACAGTGGCCCCTGCGGTGTTTCGAGTACCGGGATCAGGCCGTTGGGATTGAGTTTCAGATAGGCCGGGCTGCGCTGTGCCTTTGCTGCCCGGTCGACCAGCACAGTGGCATAGGCCAAACCCATCTCTTCCAGCGCCAATCGGATGATCAGCGAGGCGTTGTCGGGCGCATAATGCAAGCGATACGGCATGGTCATGGCGAGACCATAGGCATCT
This sequence comes from Sedimentitalea nanhaiensis DSM 24252, assembly GCF_000473225.1. Classification (GTDB taxonomy): domain Bacteria; phylum Pseudomonadota; class Alphaproteobacteria; order Rhodobacterales; family Rhodobacteraceae; genus Sedimentitalea; species Sedimentitalea nanhaiensis. The sequence continues at coordinate 794,182 of NZ_KI421509.1, read as the reverse complement.
GACGACCGGCCCGGCAGCCCCAAAGCGACGCAAACAGCTCGAAATCGGCCAATAGCTGGCGGTGGCGCCTATCTGGCGGTCGCCGTGACGACAAAATGTGTGATCGCAAAGAAGAACTGTCCAGACCGGGCCAGATCCTGCTGTTCCTGAAACCAGGCGCGGGCCTCGGACTCGGGTATGCCGCCGCTGGATATGGCATAATTGCGTATCAGAATCATCATCATCCGCGCCAGGCCATCCGGACGCAGGGTGATGTCGCACAGAGATTCCGGGTGAAGATGGTCCACCGCGAATCCGCAGGTGCGCAATTCGCTCGGAAGCAGCGCAGGAAGCCGCCGTTCCGCCAGATGAGCGTCCCAGACATCGATCATGCGCGTCATGCGATCCATATCGGAGCTGTGCCAGGCCAGCGTGTCCCAATGTATGTCGCCGATCACCAGCCGCCCGCCGGGACGGAGAACCCGGTGCAGTTCATGCAAACACGGGGTGCGATCGTCGAAATACTCCATGACCTGCAGCACGATGGCCTTGTCGAACTGATCGGATTTCAGGGGAAGATCCGCGGCAGCTCCCTGAAGCAAGGTCACGTTGTCTCGCCCTTCACACCGCGTGCGCGCCACTGCCATCATGTCGGGGCTGGGATCAACGCCAGTGACATGCCCCCGCGAGCCGACCGCGCGGGCCAGCTCCAAAGTCATCAAGCCGTTGCCGCAGCCAAGGTCAAGAATCCGCTCGCCCCCGCACGGGGACAGGGCGTCGAAACTGGCCCGGCGCCGTCGCGAAACATCTGCACCCTGATATCCCTCTTCCAGGATTTGGGCGGTTGCAGCATCGAACTTTAGCATGGTGCACCTCAGCAGTCAGTGTATCACAACAGCGAAGAAATATGAATTTCCGTGTGATATACCGACCGTATCAGCCCATCTCGATGGTCGTTTCCCACCTGACCAGGGCATGGTGTGCGGCTTCATTTCGTCTCTCGCGCCCTGGACCGGTCCGTCCTATAAGGCCGCAAACCAAACAGGAGTGCCGTTGATGTCCGCCGATATGACCCCCGCCGACAAGGCCAAGTACGTTTCCGCCCGCCGCGCAGCTGATCTTGTCGAGAATGGCATGCGGGTTGGATTGGGAACCGGCAGCACGGCGGCGTTCCTGGTGCGTCGGTTGGGCGAGATGGTGCGTGACGAGGGGTTGAAGATTCGTGGCGTTCCGACCTCGACCCGCACTGCCGATCTGGCCCGAGCCGAAGGGATAGAGGTGATCACTTTGGAACAGGCGGGATGGCTGGATCTGACCATCGACGGGGCGGATGAATTCGACAACGACCTGAACCTGATCAAGGGCGGCGGCGGAGCGCTGTTACAGGAAAAGATTGTGGCCATGGCGTCGGATCGCATGATCGTGATCGCCGATGCCGGCAAGCATGTCGAGACCCTGGGCGCATTTCCGCTGCCGGTCGAGATCATCCCTTTTGGCTGGCAGGCGACGCGCAAGCTGATCGAGGAACTGCTGATCTCGATGGACGTGCAGGGTCATGATACAGCGTTGCGAATGGCCAGTGAGTCACCTTTTGTCACCGACGAGGGCAATTACATCCTGGATCTGGACCTCAAACGCATCGGCGACGCGCAACAATTGGCCCAGGCCCTGAACCAGATCCCCGGGGTGGTCGAAAACGGGTTGTTTATCGATATCTGTGATACGGTTGTGATCGGCTATGATGACGGTCGGCTGGAACTGCGCGATCTTACCAAAGGCACAATTGTACGCGAACAGCTGGATTTGCCGGATCGCGACAACCTGTTCACCGACATCGCCAAGTGATCCCGATGTGTCCATCGGCGGTGTGACGGACGCAATGGCCGTCAGCGGCACTGCCCGGGAGCCCCGTCTTCAGATCGCCAAGCAACGGCATTGTGAACAACAGGGCACCGTCATGAAATGAAAGCCGGCCCGCGCTTGCATCTCGTCATAGCAAGTCAGTGAAAGCGCCAGCGCTCCGCCCGCGAGGGCAGTTTTGAGTTCGCGAATACAGGGCGCACCGAAAACGATCATGGGGCGCATATGGACGAGGTCGCTCTGGCAGAGCCGTTCCGGCGTTCATCCGGGCAGAAAGATGCAAGGGGTGGCGAGACGCATCGGTTCGACGACGCGAAAGAGGGCCGGGGGGTCGAACAACCGGTGCTGGACTTTGCGCTGACCGGCGACGCCAATTTCTGACGGCCAGGCGTCTGCAAATATTGGGCGGCTTTTTCTGGGCCGACCTCTGGTTTTCCACCAAGTTGCATGACATATCCCCTTGCAAGCGAGCAAGGAGACACCGATGAGCGATTTCGACTACGATCTGTTCGTCATCGGCGGCGGTTCGGGCGGCGTACGTGCCGCACGGGTGGCTGCGGCAGAGACCGGGGCCAAAGTGGCGCTGGCCGAGGAGGACCGCTATGGCGGGACCTGTGTGATCCGGGGGTGTGTCCCCAAGAAGCTCATGGTTTTTGCCTCGGGCTATGGCGCGCTCGCGGACGAAGCCCGCGCTTATGGCTGGGATATGCAGGACGGCGCGTTTGACTGGGCCGCCTTTCACACCCGGCTGAACGCCGAACTGGACCGGCTGGAAGGTGTCTATCGCAGATTGCTGGCCAATGCCGGCGTCGAAACCTTTGATGCCCGGGCCAGGTTGAAAGACGCCCATACGGTCGCCTTGTCCACCGGTCAGGAGGTCACCGCAAAGCATATTCTGATTGCAACCGGCGGCCGTCCGGTGCGGCCGGACCTGCCCAATGCCGGTCTGGGCATCGTGTCCGATGACATCTTTCATCTGGAAACCTTGCCGAAATCCATCCTGATTGTCGGCGGCGGATATATCGCCTGCGAATTCGCCTGCATTCTGAACGGGCTGGGCGTCGAAGTGACACAATATTATCGCGGCGCGCAGATCCTGCGTGGCTTTGACGACGAGGCCCGCGGTCTGGTGGCCGAGATGATGCATGAAAAGGGCGTCAACCTGCACCTGGGGACCAACATCGTAGAGATGGCCAGCGCCACCGAAGATCATGTGCTCAGCCATGCCGGGACCGGGTCGGATGCGGCTATGGGCGGGGCGGCTATTAAGGGCTCGGGGGACAGTGCGCGCAAGGGCCCGATCTGGGTCAAATCCACCAATGGCACGGAAAAAGTCTTTGACGTGGTAATGTTCGCCACCGGTCGGGACCCCAACACCCAGGGTATGGGGCTGCACGAGGCGGGGATCGAATTGGGACGTCGGGGCGAGATCGTCGTGGATGGCTATAGCCAGACGGCGGTTCCCTCGGTTTACGCTATCGGGGATGTTACCAACCGGGTGAACCTGACGCCGGTGGCGATCCGCGAGGGAATGGCTTTTGTCGAAACCGTGTTCAAAGGCAATCCGACACCGGTGGATCACGATTTGATCGCCAGTGCGATCTTTACCCAACCCGAGATGGGCACCGTCGGGTTGAGCGAGGAAGACGCGCGTGAGCAGGAAGCCATAGAGGTCTATTGCACCAGTTTCCGGCCGATGCAGTCCGCCTTTGCCGATCGGCCAGATCGGGTGTTGATGAAGCTGGTGGTGAGCAAATCCAGTCGCAAGGTCCTGGGGTGCCACATCGTGGCCCCCAATGCGGGTGAACTGATCCAATTGGCGGGCATCGCCGTCAAGATGGGCGCGACTAAGGAAGATTTCGACCGGACTGTGGCGGTGCATCCGACCATGGCCGAGGAACTGGTGACCATGCGCAGGGCCATGCGCAGCGGGTGATCGTTTGTGGGTTGAAAATTTCGGACGCGCATACAGGTAATTAGACAAATATCCAGATGGCGCCGCAGGGCGCAAGATGAGAAGGGAATAACGCGAATGGCGGGCAACAGCGGTGGCCCCTGGGGGGGCGGAGGCTCATCCGGCGGTGGAAACGACGGTGGCAGGAATGGCGATGGGCGAAACGACGGCGGGCGCAAGCCCGGCGGCGATGGCCCGCAAATTCCCGAAATCGACGAGCTGGTCAAAAAGGGCCAGGAACAGCTGCGTGTGCTGATGGGCGGTCGCGGTGGCGGCGGAGGCCAGGGAAGTGGCGGTCGCGGCGGCGGCAATGGCCCGAAATTCACCAAGGGGACCATCGGTCTGGGCGTGATTGCGGCGGCGGTCCTTTGGGGCCTCGCCAGCTTTTACACAGTGAAACCCGAAGAACAGTCGGTTGAATTGTTCCTGGGCGAGTTCTCCGCTATCGGCGGACCCGGTTTGAACTTTGCGCCCTGGCCGTTTGTCACCGCCGAGGTCATTCCGGTCACGCGCGAACAGACCGAAGACATGGGCGGCGCGCGCGGCAACAATGACGGGCTGATGCTGACCGGCGACGAGAACGTGGTCGATATTGACTATCAGGTGGTCTGGAACATCAACGATCCGGCCAAGTACCTGTTCAACCTCGCCGATCCGCGCCAGACCATTCAGGCGGTGTCTGAATCGGCCATGCGCGAGATCATCGCGCAATCCGAGCTGGCGCCGATCCTGAACCGGGATCGTGGCGTCATCGCCGACCAGTTGCACGATCTGATTCAGGTGACGCTGGACAGCTACAGCAGCGGCGTCAACATCATCCGGGTCAACTTTGACAAGGCCGATCCGCCAAAGTCGGTGATCGACGCCTTCCGCGACGTTCAGGCCGCGGCACAGGAACGCGACCGGTTGCAGAACGTGGCGGATGCCTATGCCAATCGCGTCCTTGCCGAGGCCCGCGGTGAAGCGGCGCAACAGCTGGAACAGGCCGAAGGTTACCGCGCCCAGCAGGTAAACGAAGCCCAGGGTGAAGCCAGCCGTTTTTCGGCGGTTCTGGAAGAGTATGTCAAGGCACCCGAAGTGACGCGTAAACGTCTGTATCTGGAAACCATGGAACAGGTACTGGGCGGTCTGAACAAGATCATTCTGGATGAAAGCGGCGGCGGTTCTGGCGTTGTGCCTTACCTGCCGTTGAACGAACTGCGACGTAACACCGAGGAGGCCAACTGATGCGTAAAACGACCTTCATTCTGCCGATTCTCGTCGTCGCGATTGCCGGCCTGCTGTCTGCGGTATTCATCGTCGATGAACGGGAAAAGGCGCTGGTGCTGCAATTTGGCCGTGTTGTCGCGGTCAAGGAGGATCCCGGCCTGGCGTTCAAGATTCCTCTGATCCAGGAAGTCGTGCGCTATGACGACCGCATCCTGTCCCGCGATATCTCGCCGCTGGAAGTGACACCGCTGGATGATCGCCGCCTGGTGGTCGACGCCTTTGCGCGCTATCGCATCGCCGATGTGAAACAGTTCCGCCAGGCGGTTGGTGTCGGCGGTATCGCCATCGCCGAAAACCGTCTGGATTCGATCCTGCGGGCCGAAACCCGCGAGGTTCTGGGTTCGGTCAGTTCCAAGGATATCCTCAGCTCGGACCGGGCCGCACTGATGCTGCGGATTCGCAACAGCGCGATCACCGAGGCCCGCGGATTGGGGCTGGACATCATCGACGTTCGTCTGAAAGCCACCGATCTGCCCGAGCAGAACCTTGAGGCAACGTTCGACCGGATGCGGGCCGAGCGGGAACGCGAAGCCACCGACGAACGGGCGCGTGGTAACGAGGCGGCGCAGCGGGTTCGTGCCCAGGCCGACCGTACCGTGGTCGAACTGGTATCCGAAGCGCAGCGCGAGGCCGAGATCATCCGAGGCGAAGCCGATGCCCTGCGCAACAACATCTTTGCCGAGGCTTTTGGAAAGGACGAGGAATTCTTTGAATTCTACCGTTCTCTGACAGCCTATCAACGGGCGCTCAAGGGCAGCAATTCGTCCATGGTGATGAACCCGAATTCCGAGTTCTTCAACTATATGCGCTCGCCCACCGGCGATTCGCCAAAACCGCCAAGGTAAGGTTCGGGCGTGGGCGTGATCTTTCTGGCTTTCGGGCTGGTCTTGATTGTCGAGGGGCTGGCATGGTTGCTGGCCCCTTCGCTTGTCGAGCAGTTGCTGGAGATGCTGCGGATGCTTCCCGAGGCTGCGCGGCGCCAGATCGGAGGGCTGGCGGTTGTGAGCGGGCTGATCCTGCTGTGGATCGCCGATTGGCTGGGCGCGTTGTGAGCCCGGTTCGGGCACAGGCTGGAGATCTGCGCTTTCACATCCGCTTGAAAGATCTCAACACCCTTTGCGGTGGATCGCAAAGACACTACATTGACGGCAGTATCCTGCGCCACCGTTGTTCCAATGCGGTCAGGCTCGGACGTCCAGGTTTTACAAAGGAGATGGCACAGTGCAGCCACAGGCAATAGCAATCAAGGCACCCGGCCCACAAATTGATCAAGGCCGGATGCGCCTATTCTGGGTTGGCGCATTGACGATTATGTTCGTGCTGGCGCAGACGCTGATCGCCCAGGCCAAACCCGAAAGCCTGGCACCGCTGGCAGAGAAGATCAGCCCATCGGTTGTGAACATCACCACCTCGACCACGATCGAGGGGCGCACCGGCCCGCAGGGCATCGTGCCCGATGGCTCGCCGTTCGAGGATTTCTTTCGCGAGTTCCAGGACCGCAACAACAATGGCGACGGCCCGCGTCCCCGCCGATCTTCGGCATTGGGTTCGGGTTTCGTCATTTCCGAGGATGGCTATGTGGTGACCAACAACCACGTCATCGAGGGTGCCGACGAAATCCTGATCGAGTTCTTTGCGGGGGGCGAACTGCCTGCCAAGGTGGTGGGCACGGATCCCAACACCGACATTGCGCTGCTCAAAGTTGAATCCGACAAGCCGCTGCCGTTCGTGACCTTTGGCGACAGCGACCTCGCCCGCGTTGGCGATTGGGTGATTGCGATGGGCAACCCACTGGGGCAGGGGTTTTCAGTGTCGGCCGGGATCGTCTCGGCACGCAATCGCGCTCTGTCAGGCACCTATGACGACTATATCCAGACCGATGCGGCCATCAACCGGGGCAACTCGGGCGGTCCGCTCTTCAACATGGATGGCGAGGTTGTCGGCGTAAACACCGCGATCCTGTCACCCAACGGCGGGTCCATCGGCATCGGGTTCTCGATGGCGTCCAATGTGGTGACACGTGTGGTCGACCAGTTGAAGGAATTCGGAGAAACCCGCCGCGGTTGGCTGGGCGTTCGGATACAGGACGTGACCGATGAGATTGCCGAAGCAATGGGGCTGGAATCGACCGCAGGCGCGCTGATTACCGATGTGCCGGAAGGTCCTGCCATGGAGGCGGGGCTGCTGTCGGGGGACGTTATCGTCAGCTTTGATGGCGTCGAGGTCGCGGATACGCGTGCTTTGGTACGTCAGGTCGGCAACACGACCGTCGGCAAGGCCGTGCGTGTGGTCATCAATCGCGAGGGCAATCGCAAGACCGTTCTGGTCACACTGGGTCGGCGTGAAGAAGCCGAAGGTGCCGTTCCCGCCGCGATGGAGAAATCCGATCCCGAGATGCAGGAAAAGACGGTTCTGGGCATGACGCTGAGCCTGTTGAATGATCAACTGAGGAGCGAGATGGGCCTGTCCGAAACCCAGACCGGTCTGGTCGTGTTGTCTGTGGACGAAACCAGTGAGGCCTTTGAAAAGGGGTTGCGGGCCGGCGATCTGATCACCGAAGCCGGCCAGCAGAAGGTGACTGCACTGGACCAGTTGGATGATCGTATTGCCGAAGCCAGGGACGCGGGACGCAAGTCGCTGCTGTTGTTGGTGCGGCGGGGAGGCGATCCTCGGTTTGTCGCACTCGGCCTGGACGACTAGGACGAATTGCGTTGAACCGGATTTCTGTATTCGGTGGGCATGATGAGGCAGCGTATGCTGTAGAAAACGCGCTTGGCATGCTCGGCGAATACAATTGAACTGAACTGCACAGAACGCAATGCGCAGTCGTTCGCGGTTATATCACTATGAAATCGAAAAGAGCCATGTGCGATGCACATGGCTCTTTTTTCCTTGGGCCAGACAGGGAGGAGACACAAAACACAGTGGCCCTAGGGAAACACAACAGGGAACCCGAAGTCCGAGTAAACTTAGTTCAGCAATGCCCCCCGGCGAGTGTAATGATTAAAATGACACCACCGGGGGAAGGGGAGTGACCTCAAATACTGGAAGCAACTGACCAATAGGGGAAAGACCGGTGCTGTTGGTACGTATCAGAGGCGGTGGTCGGAACTGTTAATATAACCAGGGGGCTTTGCTGAACTTATGCATCCACATTGCCATCGATTCGTGATTCTGTATGTGAAGTAGAACACACACGATCATCTTTCAGGCTGTAGACCGGGATGTCGACGAGTCAGATCTGATCCGGCTCCGCCAGCAGCGACAGCGCGTTCCAGTCCAGAATAACCAGCCCTCCCCGGGTGCTTTGGATTACGCCGTCGCGTTTCCAACTGGACAGGATTTTGGACACGGCTTCGCGGGTAGCACCGACGAATTCGGCCAATTCGGCCTGTGAAAGCTCGAGTTTGCAAGGCGGTTGCGCACCGTCCGGTGCAAGATGTTGAACCTTGCGGGCCAGCCGTGTTGGGAGCGGCAAAAACACTTGCTCGTTCAACTGGCGCCCCATCCAGCGCATCCTTTGACCGGCCAGATGGATCATGTCGACCGCCAGGTCGGGACGTTGGCGAATCTGTGCCAGAACATCCGGGTGCCGCACCCGCCACAACAAGGTTGCCTCAGTTGCAGTGGCGGTGGCGGTGCGGCCGCCAGGCTCGAACAGGGTGATTTCTCCGAACAGCGCGCCGGGACGCATCACATCCAGCGTCAGCTTGCGCCCATCGAGCGCCAGTACGCTGAATTCGACCGCCCCGGTGATGATTGCGTAAAGCGCGTCGCCTTCGTCCCCCTGTTCAAACAGCACTTCGCCTGGGGCAAGCGAGATTTCTGTCGCAAGATTGGCCAGCATCTTCTTGAGGTCCGCCGAAGCATTGGACAAAAAGCCGCTCTCCGGCATCCGGTGCGCCGTCATCAGTGTCTCTCCCATTTTTCCCGTCACACGACAAGTTAGCAAATTTCCAGGAGGCCGCAAAAGAATCATTTCGACGGTTCGGGAGAAACGGCGCAGACAGGCATATTTAGCGCGTTTTTCTCGGCTGAGGCCTGAGATTTGACAGCGCTGTGCACGACCGCCAAGGGGGGTGCCCTGTGCGCCACAAACATTGCACTTTCTGTTGTGTAAGCAACTATATCGGAGTGACGCCTTTTAATCCGAAAGCGACCTTCGGTCCGCGGCCTATCCGGGACCGCCCGGGGTTCTGGATGCACTGCCGGATTATCTGCGGCTGCGTTTGGAGCGGTGCCACCGGGCGTGAATGACGGATTTCCTGACGTGGCGTTCCGGCGGAAAGTGGGTGGCGCAGTCCCTCGCATCCCGTACCGGTTCAGGTATTTGAGCACGGTCACATCCGTGATCCGCAACCGACGCGCGATATCGGCCATCCGCATAAGCGTGCCCGGCGGGGCAACAGGTGATCGGAGCGGGCAAGCTCGGCGGTCTTGTCCTTGCGAACCAGCGCCGCCACACGGGACCGGATTTTCGGGTGCCTTGGATGTACATTTCAGCACCGCCGAAACCCAGCAGAAATAGCACCGCCCCTTTCGTTGTTGCTTGTTTCGTCGAACCGGTCGCGCGGACCTTCATCGCTTTGTGCACCGTGATCACCTTGGGCGCACTCTCATGGCGCAGAAACCGCAGGCTGGAAATTTTCCAGCCCCGTTCCAGCCATTGGTTGAGCTTCTCCCCGCCCACGTTGCCCCGCGTGTCGTCCTGCCACATGGCGCGGAACGGCTCGATCTGACCGATAGTCGCGATGCCGGGCCGGGCACCATGACTGCGCCCTTTCGGCGTGATCGGGGCAAAGCCCGGGCTCAAGACCATAAAGACGATTGAGATTGAGTGTTTTCGCGTGTTTCACACCTCCCAGCTATGAGAGGAAGTCACATCATCAAAGCCTCTGTGGGGGGGCGGGTGAAGGCATCTGCGCCGGAACAAAGTTGGAACATTTTTGAGATTTTTTCGCTCCGCCTAACGCCAATGCAAAAGGGGCTGGCGCGGCCTGCATCGCTTGGCTACAGAGAGGACCGAGACAGGCAAGGAGCCGGAAAGCATGGCAAAGATCACCTATATCGAGCATGGCGGAACCCAACATGTCGTTGAGGTCGCCAACGGGCTGACCGTGATGGAAGGCGCGCGGGACAACAATATTCCGGGCATCGAGGCCGATTGTGGCGGGGCCTGCGCCTGTTCAACCTGCCATGTCTATGTCGATCCGGCCTGGATCGAGAAACTCCCGCCCAAGGACGACATGGAAGAGGACATGCTGGACTTTGCCTATGAACCGGACCCCGCGCGGTCTCGCCTGACCTGCCAGATAAAGGTGACCGATGCGATGGACGGGCTGGTCGTGCAGATGCCTGAAAAGCAGATCTGACAGCCGACCGGCGCGGTCTTGGGCTTTAACCGAGGTAGGACTTGACCGGCGTCAGCGGCGCCGGTGCTTCCATTCCTAGGTGCGGTGCAAGGCTGATTTCGACAGTGCGGCACATGGCGTCCAACGGCAGGCTGTTCATGGTTTGCATGAACGGCGACTCAAGTTCCTCTGTCACTTCGGCCAATCCAAAAAACATATAGGCGACCACCCCGGCCAGCAGGGGCGTCAGCCATCCGGTCGTTTCCACAAACCCCAGTGGCATCAGCAGGCAATACAGCACCGAGGTGCGGTAGATCAGCAGTGAATAGACAAATGGCAATGGCGTCGTGGCGATGCGTTCGCACCCGGCTTGGGCCAGCGCGACCGAGGCCATCCGTTCCGCCAACATCCGCGCCCCGTACCCGTCCAACAGATTTTTCTCGCGTGCGTCTGCCAAGACCGCAGCCATTCGGTCCAACGCCGCGCAGGGTGGGTGCGTGGCCGCGATCAGGTCGGCGTCCGCCCAGTTTCGGGCCGCCGCATCTGCGGGCACACCGCGCAGGTTCAGCCGGTGCAGGTGCAAAAATGCCATGTGCAGCCGCAAGACCCGCTCGCGAGCCGCAGGTTCGGTCAGGAATATCTCGGTCTCACGCGCCAGGGCCCGGCTGTCGGTGATCAGTTGCCCCCACAGCTTGCGCCCTTCCCACCAGCGATCATAGGCGGCGTTGTTCCTGAACCCGAGAAACAGAGACAATGCGATCCCGAATACCGCAAAGGCCGAGGTGCCGGTGTGGGTCAGGCGAATCACATGTTGGTCGATCCAGACCACCAGACATGTCCAAAGGACCATCACCGCGACCCATGGCGCGATGTGCGGCAGAACCGAACCGCGCAATGAGAACAAGAGTTCGAACGAACTTTTGCGGCGGCGGCCAACAATCATTCTACAGGGCCCGCCAGCCGATATCGCGTCGGCAGAACCCTTCCGGCCAATTGATTTCATCAATCAGGGCATAGGCCCGCGACTGCGCTTCGTGCAATGTCGCACCGCGCGCGGTAAGGTTCAGAACCCGACCGCCGGTTGCCACGAACTGTCCACTTTGCCGTGCCGTGCCTGCATGAAAGCACATTTCCGAACTGGTTTCGGGCAGGCTGTCCAGCCCGCCGATCACGCTGCCTTTCTCATAGGCCCCCGGATAGCCCCGCGCCGCCATGACCACCGTCATGGCATGATCATCGGCCCAGTTCACCTGCATCTCGTCCAGCCGCCCCTCGGCGGCTGCATGCATCAGGTCCATCGCCTGTGCGCCCAGGCGCATCATCAGCACCTGGCATTCGGGGTCGCCAAAGCGCACGTTGTATTCCACCAGACGCGGTTCGCCGTCCTGGATCATCAACCCGACGTACAGCACGCCCTGATAGGGCGTTCCACGGCGCACCATTTCCCGCATTGTCGGTCGCACGATCCGATCCAGCGCTTTCTGCGCGATGGCATCGGTCAGGACCGGCGCAGGCGAATAGGCCCCCATGCCGCCGGTGTTGGGGCCTGTGTCGCCTTCACCGACACGTTTATGGTCTTGTGCCGTGCCAATCGGCAGGACGGTTTCGCCGTCGCACATCACAAAGAACGAGGCTTCCTCGCCCTCCATGAACTCTTCGATCACCACCTCGGCACCGGCCCCTCCGAACGTGCCGCCAAACATGTCGTCAATGGCGGCCAGCGCCTGATCCGTGGTTTCGGCCACGATAACGCCTTTGCCTGCGGCCAGCCCGTCGGCCTTGACCACGATGGGCGCACCCTGGGCGCGGATATGCGCCCTGGCTGTATCCGCATCGGTGAAATGCCCGTAGGCCGCCGTGGGCGCGCCTGCGGCATCGCAGATTTCCTTGGTAAAGCTCTTTGACGCTTCCAGCCGGGCGGCCGCTGCCGAAGGGCCGAACACCAGAATTCCGGCCTCGCGCAATCGATCCGCCACTCCGGCAGCCAGTGGGGCCTCGGGGCCGATAATTGCGAAATCGATCGCATTCTCTTCGGCAAAGGCGACAACCGCGCCACCGTCCAGGATATTCAGCGCCGCGCAGGGGGCGATCTGGGCAATGCCGGCATTGCCTGGTGCAACGATCAGCTTGTCGCATTTCGGGTTCTGCAACACCGCCCAGGCCAGACTGTGTTCGCGTCCGCCGCCGCCGAGAATAAGGATGTTCATATGCGCTCCTGCCGTTGTTGCCGCTTACTAGGCCCTGTCGGAGCCGTGGACAAGGCGGTGTCGCGTGTCAGCGGTTGAACTGGGCGCGCGAACATGTCTATCTCGGTGCATGTCCGATCTGATCGATGACCCCTTGCCGGGGCAAAACCTGCCCGAGTTTTCCGTGTCCGAACTTTCGGGTGCGGTCAAACGTACGCTCGAGGATGAATTCGGCCGTATTCGCGTCCGCGGCGAAGTGGGTCGTGTGTTTAAGGCGCGGTCCGGGCATCTGTATTACGACATCAAGGACGATCGCTCGGTTCTGGCCTGCACCACCTGGAAGGGGCAGATCGCCGGGTTGTCGGTGGTGCCCGAAGAAGGGTTGGAGGTTGTGCTCACCGGGCGCATGACCGCCTTCGGCGGCCAATCCAAGTATAACATGAACGTCGACGAGGTTGCGGTCGCGGGGCAGGGTGCGCTCATGGCGCTGCTTGAAAAGCGCAAGAAACAGCTGGCCGCCGAAGGCCTTTTCGATCCGGCGCGCAAGCAACCCTTGCCCTATCTGCCAGACATCGTTGGCGTCATCACCTCGCCCAGTGGCGCAGTCATCCGTGATATCCTGCACCGGTTGCGCGACCGGTTTCCACGCAAGGTTCTGATCTGGCCCGTCGCGGTGCAGGGGGTGAATTGCGCGCCCGAAGTGGCCCGTGCAATCGAGGGGTTCAACCGGTTTACCCGAGGGGGCGCGCTGCCCCGGCCGGATCTTCTGATTGTGGCGCGCGGCGGCGGGTCGGTCGAGGATCTCTGGGGGTTCAACGAGGAAATCGTTGCCCGGGCCACAGCTGCCTCGCAAATTCCGCTTATTTCAGCGGTGGGACATGAAACCGACACCACGCTGATCGATTTTGTCTCCGATCAGCGCGCGCCGACGCCGACCGCCGCTGCCGAACTGGCGGTGCCGGTGCGGCTGGATCTGATGGCGCATGTAGACGGGCAAGCGGCGCGGATTTCGCGTGCGATCAGCAATGCGGTGGTCCAGCGTCGCCAGCGGCTGGCAGACCTGTCGCGTGCCCTGCCACGCCTGCAGACCCTGCTGGACAATCCGCGTCAGCGGCTGGATCAGGTGGCGGAGCAACTGCCCGCGGCCCTGACCCGTGGGGTGCAGGTGCGCAGGGTGGCGCTGGCCCAACGGTCTGGCAGCTTGCGTCCGGCGGCCCTGCGCCAGTTGGTGCGCAACGAGCGTCAGAATCTGTTCCGCACGGAACAGCGTCTGGCACTGGCATTGACACGTGTCTTGCGCCATCGGCGCGAGTCTTTGGATAGCCGGGCGGCCCGGTTGCGGACAGACCGGCTGGATATGCAACTTGCCCGCAAACAGACCGAACTGGCCGTCCTGTCGCGCCGCCTGTCGATAGCAGGAATCGCGCGGGTGAAAGATCTGCAAGGGCAGATCAATGCGGCGGGCCGCCTGCTGTCGTCGCTGGGATACGAGGCGACGCTGGAACGGGGGTACGCGGTGGTGCGCGATCAAGGTGACGTGGTCACGACCAAGGCTCGGGCGGAGGCCGCCAAGGCGCTGGATGTCCAGTTTGCCGATGGGACGCTGACACTGGCCAATAGCCCGGTTCGCAAACCCGCGAAACCGGCAAAGAAACCCGAACAGGGTAGTCTTTTCTGACATCCATCCACGGTTCGGTCGGTGCCGTCACACCCCGACGTCGGGTCCGTAACACAGCATAGCGTCGCCGATATCCTGCGCATCATAGATTTCGGTGGCTTCCGGGGTGTTTTCGAACCGCGCGATCAGACCGCCGCCGTCCTGCGAAAAGGTCCAGCATTGCGGATCCAGTCGATCTTCGTAGACGAAGCAGATATGACCGGCATCCTCGTACCAGACACCCTCCTTGCATTTGCCATCCAGAAACGACCAGATCACCCGCCGCCCGTCCAGATAACGTTCAACCCCATAGGCTTCGCCCTCGAACCCATAATACAGCGTCTTGCCGCGCGTGTAGCTGTCGAACTCGTCCGCAGACATGGTGCCTTGTGCCAGCGCAGGTGCTGCCAGCAGGCAGAGGGGAATCAGGTGTTGCAGCAACATCATTGTCACAATGGCAGATTGCGCGCGTCCGTTCTACGCCCAGGTGCCTGACTCGAGGGGGTATTCTCGATCTGCGCCTGCCACTTTAGAACATGCGGGTCCATCCGGCGGCGCCACAGGCCGGGAAAAAGGGCCAGTGTCGCCATCATCGGCATCGAATAGGGCCAGACCGGCATCGTCGTTGCATTCAGCCGCAGCGCGGGAAACTGTCGTGCCGGGTGTTGGTGGTGATCAGAATGTCGAGGGGCGTTCAGCATCATCGCCGAGGAATACCAGTGCGGGGCGTTCCACGAATGCTGTGGCCCTACCGGTTGCAGCCGCCCGTTGGCTAGCCGCGTGCGTCGCAAACCATAGTGCTGGATATAATCGGCCAGCAACAGCTGCATCTGGGCATAGCTCGCCAGCCCGAACAGCACCAGGC
Source organism: Sedimentitalea nanhaiensis DSM 24252 (assembly GCF_000473225.1). Classification (GTDB taxonomy): domain Bacteria; phylum Pseudomonadota; class Alphaproteobacteria; order Rhodobacterales; family Rhodobacteraceae; genus Sedimentitalea; species Sedimentitalea nanhaiensis. Next base: position 779,061 of record NZ_KI421509.1, on the reverse strand, counting down.
ACCCCGTCCAGCCCGCCAGCGCAAAGGCCATCGCCAGTGTCAGCACCGCACCGCCACAATAGATCACATATGGATGCGACAAGGCAGCCGGACGTTGTGTCAGCCGAGCCCGTGCCTGGGTTTCCGCACGCAATCCCGCGCGAAATGATCCGATCCAGGCGCGCGGCCAGAACCGGTAGAACCCTTCGCCCCGTCGGGCCGAATTCGGATCGCCATCGCTGGCCACCAGAACGTGGTGAATACGCGGATGGGCCGAGGCATGATGGCCAAACAGCAACGAGATATAGACCGCCATGCCCAGACGCCGGGCCCACCGATCCGGTGCATGGATCAACACGTGGGCGTTGGAGTTCCCCACCTGGCCCAGGTACAGCCCCAAGGCCAGCGCGATCGCCAGCCGTTGAGCGAGCGCCAGCCCAGGCGCGTCTGCCACGGCCCAAACCCCCAGCGCCAGCAGGGGAAGGTGCAACAGGCCCAATACCAGGTTCAGCCGCAATGCCTGTCGTTGGCTGCTATCATCTTCGCGCACCGGCAGCGCGATATGCGTCCAGCGATCCATTGCTGTGACGAACACGGTGACATAGGCCAATGCCAGCCAGGGCAAAACCCCACCCCACAGGCAGGCGGCAGCCAAAATGGCAACCGGACTCAGGCTGGTAAGCGCAAACCAGATCATCGCGACATCGATACCTTGTCTCAGGGCGCGGCGTTGGACCCGCGAATTGCCGGCCACCATTGCGCCCAACTCGTCGCCTGTCAAATTCAGGCGCCCAGACCAAAGGGGCTTGGCCCTGGCGGCCGAGCCGCCCCCTGTGGTCGGGCTCGGCGAAACTGTGCCGCTGGATTGGCACCTGCAGGCGGGTAACGGGCGCGCGTCTGACCCTTCCAAACCGGCGCGATCCGCATTAGGTGAGAGAAAGATCGGCTCGGAGACCAGCATGGCATTTTTCAAGAAACTCAAGGACAAGCTGTTCAAATCCTCTTCGAAACTCGAAGAAGGGCTGGACGCGATTGTCGAGGATGGCGGCATAGCCGAGGTTGTCGCGGACCACCCCGACCCGGTTCGATCCAGTTCCACTCCTCAGGAAATTCCGCCACAGCCTGAGCCGTCCGCGCACCCCATTCCCGTGCCGGAGCCAATTCCCAATCCCGCCACGGTGCCGCCGTCCAAGCCGGACCGCGCACCTCTCGCGCCAGACCCGGCTTCATCTGTGCCTCCGCTCGAAGTGTCACCACCCGAACAGACTGGCCGCTCCGAGGGGCTGCTGGGGCGATTGTTGGGCAGGGGCGAAGGCCGCACCGTGGTGCGCCGGACGCTGGATGACGACATGCTGGAGCAGCTCGAAGAGTTGCTGATCAGTGCCGACATGGGTGTGGATACCGCCCTGCGGGTTACCGCCAATATGGCCGAGGGGCGGATTGGCAAGAAGCTGTCCACTGTCGAAATCAAATCCCTGCTGTCCAGCGAAATCGCCCGCATCATGGAGCCGGTCGCGCGTCCTATGCCGATCTATTCCAAGCGCCCGCAAGTGGTTCTGGTGGTCGGTGTGAACGGCTCGGGCAAGACCACCACCATCGGCAAGCTGGCCAGCCAGTTCAAGGCCGCCGGGAAATCGGTGGTCATAGCCGCCGGGGACACCTTTCGCGCCGCTGCGGTGGAACAGTTGCAGGTCTGGGGCGACCGTGCCGGAGTGCCGGTGCTGACCGCTCCCGAAGGCTCGGACCCGGCGAGCCTGGCGTTTGACGCCATGACCAAGGCGCAGGAAGACGGTGCCGATCTGCTGATGATCGACACCGCGGGACGGCTGCAGAACCGTGCCGACCTGATGGAGGAACTGGCGAAAATTGTACGTGTCATCCGCAAAAAGGACGAAACCGCGCCGCACAATACTCTTCTGGTGCTGGATGCCACCACCGGGCAGAACGCGCTGAGCCAGGTCGAGACCTTTCGCAAGATCTCGGATGTGTCCGGTCTGGTGATGACCAAGCTTGACGGCACCGCAAAAGGGGGCGTTCTGGTGGCGCTGGCAGACAAGTTCGGTTTGCCTATCCACGCTATCGGCGTGGGAGAGCAGATCGACGATTTGGCACCGTTCGACCCCGATGACTTTGCTGCCGCTCTGACCGGGCAGGAAACCCGCTAGATGCGCCACCCCTTTTTCCGGTTGAAGAAATCCTGCGGGGGTTCGGGTGTGAAACACCGTCGGCGGGGACCGCTGTGAGCGAGTGGCTGATTTCCCTGGAAGGCACCGAAGCCGGACACCGTCTGGCACTGTGGCTGGCGTTGTCCGCAGCATTCCTGCACGCGGTTTTCGGCGCGCTGCAAAAGGGGCGCCACGATCCGTGGCTGTCGCGGGGGGCGATAGATGCGTCCTATGGGCTGATGGCGGCGCCCTTTGCGCTGTTTGTGGTGCCTTGGCCCGAGCCGTATATGTGGCCCATCTTTGCCGGCGCTTTTGTCATCCACACAGTCTACAAGCTGTTGCAGGCGCAGGCCTATACCAAGGGTGCCTATACCGTCGTCTATCCGGTTGTACGCGGAACCGGGCCACTGTTCGCGGTGATCGGTGCCTATCTGATCTTTGGTGAGACGTTTACTCTGACCCAATGGCTGGGTGTGGGGGTCCTCCTCGCCGGGATTTTCGGTTTGGCGGTCTATAACATGATTTTCCTGCAGGCCGCGCGCGACACCTTGCACGTTGCACTGGCTCTGGCGGTGATCACTGGATTGTTCGTGGCGTTGTACACCACCTATGATGCATATGGCATCCGAGCTACGGCGGATCCTTTCACCTTTTTGGCGTGGTTTTTCATGATCGACGGGGCGGCGATGCCAGTCATTGCCGTGTTGCGCTGGCGCAAGATGACCTTGCGACCCGACCTGTCCCCGTTGATGCTGCGCGGTTGGATCGGCGGATTGGTTGCCTTTGCCAGCTTTGGGTCGGTGATGCTGGCGACGCGACTGGACAAGGTCGGCGAGGCGGCAGTCTTGCGCGAGACGTCCACGGTCTTTGCCGCATTGATCGGCTGGCTGGCCTTGAAAGAGACGGTCGGACCGCGCCGGATTGCACTTATGGCCTTGATCGCGGCGGGCGCGGTGATAGTTGAGATGGGCGCATAGGAGACGACATGGCCGAACCGAAAGAAATCAATATGGTGCTGAAACAGGTGCTTGAACTGGGCCCGACGGTGGCCTTTTTCCTGCTGTACCTGAAAATTCAGGACAAAACCTATAGTTTCGGTGGCACCGATTATTCCGGTTTCATCGTTGCGGCGGTGGTCTTTGTTCCGATCCTGCTGGTCTCCATGGCAATTCTCTGGCGGCTGACCGGACACCTGTCGCGGATGCAGATATTTACTGCCTTCATGGTGATCTTTTTTGGCGGCTTGACCGCCTGGTTCAACGACGAACGGTTCTTCAAGATGAAGACCAGCATTGTCTACGGTTGCTTTTCAGCCCTGTTGGGCATCGGTCTGGCACAGGGAAAATCCTATCTTGCCTGGGTGATGGGCGACTTGATCCCGATGGAAAACCAAGGCTGGATGATTCTGACCCGGCGCCTGTTTGTGTTTTTCATCGTGCTGGCGATTGGGAATGAACTGGTATGGCGCAACATGTCTGAAGCGGCTTGGGTTAAGATCGAAACCTTTGCCTTTCCCGCCGTGTTGTTCGGGTTCCTGTGGTGGCAGATCGTGGCCTTGCAGAAATTCATGATCGATCCCGAAGACAAGGCCGATCCGGACGTACGCGCCTGACGGCATGTCCGAGCCGGGGGTCACGACACCTTTGGCGCGAATGGCTGGGATCGGGCGACCAGGGGGCGGGCAAGCAGACGCGACCAGCGCGGGGCGGATTGCGCGGGCAGGCCGGCCCGCAGGCGGTGCAGCGAATAGGTATCGGGATGGCGTACCAGCTTGCAATAGAATTGCAGAACGCCGGGGCGCAAATACGAAGACCAGTGACAGATTCGCCGCGTGGGCGGCGAGATCGGAACGCCCATGTGCATCAGGTGCTCGAGAGTGGCCGGGCAGTCAAGTTGCAGGGTTACAGCGTTTTGCATCTCGAGACCCTGACCCAACGTGCGATCCGCACGCTCAGGCGATGCAATCAAACGTTCAAAGAGAAAATCGAATACATCGTTTTCGCGGCTGGTGATATTGACGAACGAGACTTTGCGCCCTGCCTGCGTGTCCAACGCTTCGGCAATTTGCGAGCGGTAGCTTGCGCCCGTCATGGACACAATCCGATCCACCGCACCGGCCGGAAGGCGGTGCAACGCTTCGGCTGCTACCTGTATTCCCATGGAATGGGCTGCGATATGAACCGGACGTTCGGGCAAGTGTCTGTGCAGCGTGTCAATCAAACCTGCCAGCGCGTGCCCGGCAGCCAGTGCGCTGCGTTGCGCGCGCCAGAGCGTGCCACGCGCAGACCAGCCAAAGGCGATTCCCAGGCCTTCGTCTGGTGTATTTCCGTCGAACCCAAAGCCCCGAGGCCAACTGGGTGCCACCCAGGGCTGCGTTTGTGGGGCAAGGCTGAGAATGTGACGATGCGGACAATGAACCCGATCTCCGGGTTGATAACTGTATCCATGTATCATGATGATGACCGGGCCTGGATTCGAGCCAAGGCGGCGCAGGAGGCGGGAATGGATTGAGCCGAGCCATGGAGGCGGCATGTTTCGCTCTCGGCGTTTACTCTGATGATTGGCATGGATTGGCCTCACACAAGATGCTGTAGTGCCCTGCTGACCCAACACTATGAACCTGGTATGAAGGTCGGGTAATGCCTGCGTGACGGTGTGTTTACCAATGCTTGAGCTACTCCCCCCCGAAATTCGGACACTGACATAAGCTGCGATTTGCAGTCTGCTGATCCTCGAAACGAAGGAGGTCAGAAATGTCGAAACGGAAGCAACATCACCCGGAGCTCAAGGCCAGGGCCGCGTTGGAAGCGCTGAAGGGCGAACAGACGTCAGCGAGTTGGCGGGCCGGTTTGGGGTGCATCCCACGATAATCCATCAGTGGAAGCGGGTTCGGACCGATAAGCTGGAACACTCAATGAGCCGCCGCGGAAACTACCGCAATAGCGCCGTTGCCGAGATCTTCTTCAATCTGCTCAAGACCGAGCGGATCGGACGACGAACCAATCGGACACGCAACGAAGCAAGGCGGGATGTGTTCGACTACATCGAGATGTCCTAAACCCCGAAGCGCAAGCACGTGCGGAACGGAATGCTGTTGTCCGGTTGCAGGCTCAGCGCGGAGAGCGCAGGCCGATATATCGGCCCCTCCGCGCACAAGAAGAACGCGAATCGCATTCTCGGAATGCTTTACCGTCACGCCCGAAGCCTTTGCGATCAAATGCCTGAGCGGCGCATGGCTTGTGCGCGTTCGTCGTGATAACGCAAAATCCGGACTGCCCGCGATCAATTTCCACGGTGGTGTAATGGTGACGTCCAGAACTGGCTGTCGGTCGCGGCAAAGCTTGCACCCGGCTTCAGGATCGGCCAAGCGTTGCGCCAATCATGAAAAGCGGTGTGCAGGGGGCGATGTGATCAGGAAAACGTATATGATGGCGTCTCGGTGCCGGGTCAGTTCACTCGAGCCCCGGTGCCAGGCATGACTCCGGCGGCGCGGGTTCAGGCGGCAATCGAGGTGCTGGATCAGGTCCGGTCCGGCAAATCAGCGGAACAGGCCCTGACGGGGTGGGGCAGGCGCAGCCGCTATGCCGGCTCAAAGGACCGTGCAGCCGTGCGTGACCACGTCTTTGACGCGCTGCGCTGTCGGCGGACGTATGCAGCGCTGGGTGGTGGCGAAACCGGGCGTGGCCTGATGTTGGGCGCGCTGCGTGCGTCAGGCGAGGATCCTGATGCACTGTTTGGGTCCACTCCGCATGCGCCATCGCCGCTGTCAGAGCAGGAACGCGGTGCGGGCCACAAGCCGCTGGAGGGACCGGAAGAGTTGGATATGCCGGACTGGTTGTGGCCATCCATCATCGACAGTCTTGGAGACCAGGCCACCGCCTATGCGCGATCCTTGAAAACGCGCGCGCCGGTCCATCTGCGGGTGAACCTGCGCAAGGTAACACGTGAAGCGGTTCAGGCCGAATTGGCCCGCGATAGTATCCTGACTCAGCCGCATCCGGCAGCAGATACCGCGCTGCAGATTATCGAAGGTGCGCGGCGGTTGCGTCAAAGTCGGGCCTATCTTGATGGACGTGTCGAGCTACAGGACGCGGCCAGCCAAGCGGTCGTTCAGGCGCTTCCGTTGAGGGACGGTATGCGTGTTCTGGACTATTGTGCAGGCGGAGGGGGCAAGGCGCTGGCCATGGCAGCGCGGGCGAGCGTCACTCTGTTCACGCATGATGCGGCGTCCCAACGTATGCGAGATCTTCCGGTGCGGGCCGAGCGGGCAGGGGTGCGTTTTCAGGCGTTGCAGACCGCCGATCTGGAGCGAAACGGCCCCTTTGATCTGGTTCTATGCGACGTCCCCTGTTCCGGCAGCGGCGCCTGGCGGCGCTCTCCAGAGGGCAAATGGTTGCTGAGCCCGTCCCGGTTGAGAGAGCTGTCCGCGGTTCAGAGTGAAATTCTGGCCCATGCCGCAGAATTGGTAACGGAAGAGGGCGTTTTGGCATATGCCACATGTTCGGTTCTATCTCAGGAAAACAGCGCGCAAATTGGTGAATTCTTGGTGCAAAACCGGCAATGGCGCGCGGTGTTTTCCCGCGCCTGGATGGTGCCGGACGGCAGCGATGGCTTTTTCTCGGCACACTTGACGCGAATTTAAAACGATGCCTAAACAACCTTAGGGAGAAAATTCGACTGTTAAGCAGGACTTAACCCCTGTGGCGCGAGAGTGGCGGCAGCGAATCCAGCCTTGGGAGCCGTGAAGTGATCAGCCGAGCCATGTCAATCAAGCCATATCTGCGCATACCCGAATCCTTCGGGGTACGATTTGCAGCGGCTATGGTCCTGGCTGCAGCGCTGTGCGTTGCGGGGTGGCTGTTTGCACCACATGGTCTGGCGGCTCAGGGCACCGTTGCGGTCGGGGCGACAATCGCACTTGTCGCGATTTTCATGGCAACGCACAGCCGGATCGGATTGGGCGCACGGCGTACAGCAATCGATGTATTGACGGGCTTCATTGAAAAAGACGCCTCACCCAGCTTTGTGACCAACGAAGAAGGAGACATTCTGGCCAGCAACGCCGCCGCTGGCATCCGGTTTTCCGACAGCAAAAGTGAAACGCTGGCCGGAACGTTGCGGATGCTCTTTGCTAACCCGTCCGCCATACTCTATCGCCTGCAATGCCGTGCCCGGCTGGAAGGTGCATCGCGCGAGGACCTGGTCACACGACGGGGGCACGTTCGGTTGGCTGTTCATTTGATCGGCGGGGACGAGTTCCTATGGCGAATCGAGGATATGCCCGAGCGCTCACAGTCCGGTCGCAGCGCGGAAACCTTGCCGGTCCCGATGATAACAACAGGCCGCTCCGGCGCGGTTCTGTTCATGAACGATGCCGCGCGCACGATGGTCGGTGAGCGGGTCAAATCGCTGGATCGTCTGTTCGTCGCGTTGCCGGTGCAGCCCGGCATGGTTAATACTCTCAGCACAAAAAACGGCCCGGTCGAGGTTATGGTCGCCGAAAACAACAGTTTTGCCGGACGCCGCGAGCTGTATTTTCTACCATCCGAACAAGGGACGACACCCGAGCAGGATGCGGCGTTCGAAACCCTGCCTGTGCCAATGATCAAGATTGCTGCCGACGGATCTATGCTGATGGCCAACCAACTGGCCTGCGCCCTTTTGGGAGTCGATAACAGTGACGGTGTGACAATGGGGCAGGTCATGGAAGGGCTGGGTCGTCCCATTTCGGACTGGCTGCAGGAAACCCTTTCAGGCAACTCGACAAAAAACTCGGAATTTTTGCGCCTGACCCGCAAGGACAAGGAAGTGTTTGTTCAAGTCACCCTTAGCAGGGTGACCGAGAAAGGCGAGAATCGCCTGATCGCAGTGTTGAATGACGCGACCGAGTTGAAAACCTTGGAAGCACAGTTTGTCCAAAGCCAGAAGATGCAGGCGATCGGGCAGCTGGCCGGGGGGGTTGCGCATGACTTCAACAACCTTTTGACGGCGATATCCGGTCATTGCGATTTGCTGCTGTTGCGTCATGACCAAGGGGATCAGGACTATGGCGATCTGGTACAAATCAACCAGAACGCCAACCGCGCCGCCGCCCTGGTCAGCCAGCTGCTAGCTTTTTCGCGCAAACAGACACTGCGCCCCGAGGTTCTGGATCTGCGTGACACGCTGTCGGATCTGACTCACCTCTTGAACCGGCTGGTTGGTGAAAGAGTGACGCTGACACTCAATCACGACCCTGTTCTCAAATCCATTCGGGCGGACAAACGTCAACTGGAACAGGTATTGATGAATTTGGTGGTCAATGCCCGCGATGCAATGCCGTCGGGTGGGGAAATTCGCATCGATACGGAGGTGACGACTCTGGCCGCGCCACTTACACGCGACCGTGCCTCGGTGCCCGCCGGAGAATACCTGTCCGTCACGGTCAGTGACGAGGGCGTGGGGATCGCGCCGGACAAGCTGCAAAAAGTCTTTGAACCTTTCTATACAACCAAACGCACAGGCGAGGGCACGGGGTTGGGCCTGTCCACCGCCTATGGTATTGTTAAGCAGACTGGCGGTTATATCTTCGTTGACAGCGTTCCGGGCAGCGGCACGGTCTTCACACTGCTTTTCCCCACCCATGAAGGCGACGAGGAAGCAGAACTTGCGGTGCGGACACCGGTCCAAGCCGTGGCCCCGAAACATGGCGAGGGTGTTGTGTTGCTGGTTGAGGACGAAGCCCCCGTGCGGGCCTTTGCATCCAGAGCGCTTCGTTTGCGCGGCTATACCGTGTTGGAAGCTGAATCTGCTGAAGATGCCCTGCGTACCCTGGAAGATCCGGGCCTGAATGTGGACGTTTTTGTTACCGATGTTGTCATGCCGGGAATGGATGGTCCAAGCTGGGTACGTCAGGCTTTGAAAGAACGCCCCGATGTGCGCGTGGTTTTTGTTTCGGGATATGCCGAGGGTGCCTTTGGCGACGCCCAACCCATGGTGCCGAATTCAGTATTCCTACCCAAGCCGTTTTCGCTGAATCAACTCACCGATACGGTGCATCAGCAACTTCATTGACGGACTTGCCTGCCGAGGTGCAATTGAAACATTTGGGTTCAGGGGGGGTGTTGCACAAATCATGGTCTGAGCGCAGCTCTCCTTTCCCGGTCGGAGTCATTCTACGGGCTGCGTGACTGGTATGCCAGGGGCGGTGTAGCGGTTGAGGACGGCGATGCGGACCTGCAGCTCCGCGACCTGGCGATCGAAATCCCCTGCCATCCGGGATTGGCCGCGTAGCTTGATACAGTTCATCTGACTCTCGACGCGGCTTCTGCGATGGTATCCTCCATTGTCGCCAGAGCGTGCGGCCCAAATACTTTGAGGCGCGCAGAGCTTCGTTTCGCGCCATGACCTCGACGGGCCGAACCTCCGGCGTTTGCCCGTCAATTCCGATGTGCACTTTCCGCCAGATACGCCGTTTCGCGCCGCCGTGTTTGCGCGGCGTTCCACTCACCTTCGCCCTCGGCCTTGATGCCGGTGCTGTCGATCAGAAGCTTCTGCGGGCCATTGGCACCGTGAAAAGGGATGATCACGTCCAGCCTTCGCGGGCGGCGGCACAAAGTGCTGAAATCTGGCACAGGCCAATCCAGCTTCATCAATTGGAGCAAGCTCTTTACGAAACCGCTCGTCTGCCGCAGCGGCATGCCGAACAGCAGTTTCATCGTCAGACAGGCCTGGATCGCCGCATCGCTGAAACTCGACCGGCGACCGCGCTGCCCGCTCGGCGGCGGTCTTCAGGTCATTTCAGGATCAAACCAACCTTTCACACATGCAAGCATGTGTTGACCGTCGGCGGATCGTCAACGATCCACGCCGCCTCAGTGCGTCATTGTAAGCCGCCAGTTCGTGGTCTTGTATGTCGTGGGCGCCCGACTGCTCATGATTTCCATCTATCATACTGGTTTCATGAAATGAATTCCCAGTCGGTTTGTGCAAGAAAGCCGTTCAGGGGCGTAAAAGTCCAAAAAATCATTGGATGCTTTCGTACAGGTCAAATTCCGCAGCGCGTTTTTTCCGGAGTTTGCGCTCGACATCCGACGATAATTCCAATTCGATAGCCAGCGAGACATTCTCGTGCGGCAATACGAAATCGACTTTCAACCGATCCATAAGAAATCGGTTCAGTTTGCCGAGTTCTTCGTATCTGAAAAGATGCGTCACCGCTGTTCCGTTTGGGCGTGGTTCAAGGAACTTAGCCTGGCTGCCAACATTGGCGAATTCGGGTGGGTTGCCCTTGACATGTCCCAACACGAATTCATCGAATGTGACCCCGTGTGTGGCATTCGGACTTCCGAGCAGAAATGGCCGTTGTCGGTATCTGTACCAACTGCCCAGCCAACTGATGGGCTCTCGCATAACAGCGACGGTCTCCATCTGAGCACCACCGACCCGGTCGAACATCGGACGAAAGAATCGGTTATAGCGGTAAAGCGGTGCGTGTTTCAGTTCGGGCGGATTACGAACAACCATGTCGGCCCGCTCGGAAAGCGCAGTTTGATATGCGGTTGTTCCGGTCTTGGGCACGGCCAGAAAAACCAAACGTTCTTGAAAGAATACCAGCATTTACAAAGTCATACCTCATAGAAGGCCATTGGACGTGGACGTAAACTACTCCTTAATACCTTTTCGAAACAGTGGGGATCGTGAAAATTCTAATTGAAATGTTCTCTTTTTGGTCCTACGAAGAACAAGAGGCGAACAAGGCAGGGATTGCCGCCCGTATGCGGGTGTGACAATAAGAAAGGCGAACGGGACAATGGCGGATCTTTTGAGTATGGGCAGCAAGAAAAGCGCGGATAAGCAAAAGGCGCTGGACAGCGCACTGGCGCAGATCGAACGGCAGTTTGGTAAAGGGTCGATTATGAAGCTGGGTGACGAAGGTGCCGTTCAGGCGATCGCCGCCAGTTCGACCGGCTCGCTCGGGCTTGATATCGCCCTCGGGATCGGTGGTCTGCCCATGGGGCGGATCATCGAGATCTACGGCCCGGAAAGTTCGGGCAAAACAACCCTGACGCTGCATTGCGTCGCCGAGCAGCAAAAACGGGGCGGTGTCTGTGCCTTTGTTGATGCGGAACATGCGTTGGACCCGCTTTACGCCCGCAAACTGGGTGTCGACGTGGATGAGTTGCTGATCAGCCAGCCCGACACAGGCGAACAGGCGTTGGAAATCACCGACACGTTGGTGCGGTCGGGCGCCGTCAACATGGTTGTTGTGGACTCGGTAGCCGCGCTGACTCCGAAATCGGAACTGGAGGGCGACATGGGCGACTCCAGCGTCGGCGTGCAGGCCCGCCTGATGAGCCAGGCAATGCGCAAGCTGACGGGGTCTATCTCACGCAGCAACTGTATGGTGATTTTTATCAACCAGATTCGGATGAAGATCGGCGTGATGTTTGGCAGCCCCGAAACAACCACCGGCGGCAACGCTTTGAAATTTTATTCATCGGTCCGCCTCGATATCCGCCGCATCGGCTCAGTCAAGGACAGGGACGAAGTTGTCGGCAATCAAACCCGCGTTAAAGTCGTCAAGAACAAGGTCGCACCGCCGTTCAAACAGGTTGAGTTTGACATCATGTACGGCGAAGGCATCTCAAAGATGGGTGAACTTCTGGATCTGGGCGTTAAGGCGGGTGTCGTCGACAAATCCGGTTCCTGGATGAGCTATGGTGACGAGCGCATAGGTCAGGGTCGTGAAAACGCCAAACAATATCTGCGTGACAACCCCCGCATCGCCTATGAAATCGAGGATAAGATCAGGGCCGCACATGGTTTGGAGTTCGATATGCCCGAACAGCCAGAGGCATCGGACACAGATATTGTGGAGGCCTGATAGGCAATACTTTCCAGGCTGACCTTGCAAGCAGTTTTTGACATCCGGGAATGACAACAGCAGGGCACATCAGGGGATGTGCCCTGTTTCCGTTCGGTGTCCGCTTTGCGCCTGTGGACAGCACCGGTGCTTGCGGCTATTTGGAAATCCTGAAATCAACCGCCCGAAAGCCAGACAATGCGTACCCTGAACGACATCCGATCCACGTTTCTGAGCTATTTTGAAAAGCAGGGGCACGAGGTTGTCGACAGCAGTCCCCTGGTGCCGCGAAATGATCCGACGCTTATGTTTACCAACTCCGGCATGGTTCAGTTCAAGAACCTGTTCACCGGTGTTGAACATCGCGACTATAAACGCGCGACGACTGCACAGAAATGTGTGCGGGCCGGTGGAAAACACAACGATCTGGACAACGTCGGCTATACTGCGCGCCATCATACGTTCTTTGAAATGCTGGGCAATTTCAGCTTTGGAGATTATTTCAAGGACAACGCTATCGATTTCGCCTGGAACCTGATCACCCGCGATCTGGGCATCGACAAATCGCGTCTGCTGGTGACAGTTTACCATACCGATGACGAGGCCGCCGAGATCTGGAAAAAAGTTGCAGGATTGTCGGACGACAGGATTATCCGCATCCCGACCAGTGACAATTTCTGGCAGATGGGTTCGACCGGTCCCTGTGGGCCCTGCACGGAAATCTTCTATGACCATGGCGAGCAGCACTGGGGCGGGCCTCCGGGCACGCCCGAAGAGGACGGCGATCGGTTTGTCGAGATCTGGAACCTCGTGTTCATGCAGTATGAGCAGTTCGAGGATGGCAGCCGCAAGGAATTGGCGGCGCAATCGATTGACACCGGCATGGGGATAGAGCGGGTTGCGGCGTTGTTGCAGGGGACCAACGACAACTATGCCACCGACCTGATGCGGAGCCTTATCGAAGCCAGTGCGGATGCGTCCAATACTGATCCCGACGGGCCGGGCAAGACGCACCACCGGGTGATCGCGGATCACTTGCGATCGACGTCTTTCCTGATGGCGGACGGGGTTATGCCGTCCAATGATGGGCGCGGATATGTTCTGCGCCGCATCATGCGCCGGGCCATGCGGCACGCGCACCTGTTGGGGGTCAAAGATCCTTTGATGTACCGATTGGTGCCCGCGCTGGTTCAGCAGATGGGTGCGGCCTATCCGGAATTGGGGCGGGCGCAGGCATTGATTCAAGAAACCCTGAAACTGGAAGAAACCCGGTTCAAACAGACGCTGGACCGTGGACTCAGGCTCTTGGACGATGAATTGTCGGGTCTGCCCGAAGATGCGGCCTTGCCCGGTGCGGCGGCGTTCAAGCTGTATGACACCTTTGGATTTCCGCTGGACCTGACCCAGGATGCGCTGCGCGAACAGGGACGGACGGTGGATGTCGATGGCTTTGATGCCGCGATGGCCGAACAGAAAGCCAAGGCGCGCGCGGCCTGGTCGGGCAGCGGCGAAGCGGCGGATGCGACCGTCTGGTTCGATGTGGCCGATGCCAGTGGTGCTACGGATTTTCTGGGATATGACACCGAAACCGCCGAGGGCCAGATTGTCGCCCTGGTGCAGGACGGAGCCTTGGTGAAGGAGGCCGGGCAGGGACAAACGGTCCATATCGCGCTGAACCAGACCCCATTTTATGCCGAGAGCGGCGGCCAGGTCGGCGACACGGGGATCATCCGAACCGAAACGGGTGTTGCGCGGGTCAACGATACACGCAAGACGGCAGGAGTTTTTGTGCATATGGCAACGGTAACCGAGGGCAAGATCCTGTCCGGGGCCGCAGCCGAGCTTAAGGTCGACCATAGTCGTCGCAGTGCGATCAGGGCCAACCATTCCGCGACGCACCTGCTGCACGAGGCCCTTCGGCGTGCGCTGGGGGATCATGTGGCACAGCGCGGCTCGCTGAATGCCGACGACCGGTTGCGTTTTGACTTCAGCCACACCCGCGCCCTGACACTGGATGAGCTTCGCAGCGTCGAGGACGAGGTGAATGCCTATATTCGGCAGAACGCACCGGTGGAAACCCGGATCATGACACCGGACGATGCGCGCGGTATCGGGGCGCAAGCGTTGTTTGGTGAGAAGTATGGCGATGAAGTGCGGGTTGTCTCGATGGGGGTTGACCCGAATTCGGGCAAGGGGGGCAACGGCGCGACCTATTCCCTCGAGCTCTGCGGCGGCACCCATGTCCGCCAGACGGGCGATATCGGCGTGTTTGTGACGTTGGGCGACTCCGCCAGCAGCGCCGGGGTGCGGCGGATCGAGGCGCTGACCGGGGCGGATGCGTTCCGTTATCTGAGCGCACAGGATCATTGCCTGGCCGAGGTCGCATCGACTTTGAAAGCGCAGGCCGCCGACGTACCAGACCGGGTGCGCGCACTGCTGGACGAACGCAAGGCGCTGTCAAACGAGGTGGCACAGCTGCGCCGCGAACTGGCGATGGCCGGTGGGGGGCAGGCCGAACCGCAGGCCCGCCAAGTTAACGGTGTGGCACTGGTGGCGCAGGTATTGAGCGGGGTGACGGGCAAGGATTTGCCTGCGCTGATCGACGAGCACAAGGCGCGGATCGGAAGCGGCGCGGTGTTGCTGATCGCAGATGCAGGCGGCAAGGCCGCCGTTGCCGCTGGTCTGACCTCGGATCTGACGGACAAATTCTCGGCGGTGGATCTGGTCAAGGCGGCGGTGATGGAACTGGGTGGCAAGGGCGGCGGCGGTCGGCCCGATATGGCTCAGGGCGGCGGTCGCGACGTTGAAAATGCAGATGCTGCCATTGCGGCTGCCGAAAAAGTGTTGGAGGGTTGATAGATGAGCGCACTGTGGATAGCACATGTGACGGTGACCGACGAGGACGCCTATGGCAAATATGCCGCGTTGGCAACAAAGGCGATCACCCAGCATGGCGGCACCTTTATCGCCAGAGGCGGGCGGTTTGTGCAACTGGAAGGCCAAGCGCGTCCGCGCAACGTAGTAGCGCGTTTTCCATCAGTTGAAGCAGCAGAAGAATGTTATAATTCAGATGTTTATCAGCGGGCGTTAAGCCATGCGCGCGACGCTTCCGAACGCGAACTTATGATCGTCGAGATCGACGAATAGGCGGCACCCGCCCAATCGGGCGGGCGCATGTTCCTTAGCTACGAAGCGGCCCTGGCTGCGCGCTTGCGCTCGTGCGGATCCAGATGGCGCTTGCGCAGGCGGATGGCGTTGGGGGTGACCTCGACCAGCTCGTCATCGTCGATATAGGCGATCGCCTCTTCCAGGGACATGGTGATCGGCGTGGTCAGGCGCACGGCTTCGTCGGTGCCGCTGGCCCGGACGTTGGTCAACTTCTTGCCCTTCAGCGGGTTCACTTCCAGATCGTTTTCGCGACTGTGTTCGCCAATAATCATGCCCTGATAGACGTCTGCCTGCGCACCGATGAACATGCGGCCACGCTCTTCCAGGTTCCACAGGGCATAGGCGACCGATTGGCCCTTTTCCATCGAGATCAGAACCCCGGCGCGGCGTCCGGGAATCGCGCCCTTGTGCGGTGCCCAGCCGTGAAACACCCGGTTCAGCACGCCGGTGCCACGGGTGTCTGTCAAAAATTCGCCGTGATACCCGATCAGGCCGCGTGACGGTACATGGGCAATGATGCGGGTCTTGCCGGCCCCTGCGGGTTTCATCTCGACCAGTTCGCCCTTGCGCACGCCGGTGATCTTTTCGATTACGGCACCGGAGTATTCGTCATCGACGTCAATGGTGGCTTCTTCGATCGGCTCCATCCGCTCGCCGTCCATGTCCTGAAACAGCACTTGCGGTCGCGAGATCGACAATTCGAACCCTTCGCGGCGCATGTTTTCGATCAGAACGCCCATCTGCAGTTCGCCCCTCCCGGCGACTTCAAAGGCTTCGCCGCCAGGTGTGTCGCTGATCTTGATGGCGACGTTGCTTTCGGCTTCTTTCATCAGGCGGTCGCGAATCACGCGGGACTGCACCTTTTTGCCGTCACGCCCGGCCAGCGGACTGTCGTTGATACCAAAGGTCACGGTAATTGTAGGCGGATCAATTGGCTGGGCGGGCAGGGCGTCATTGACCGACGGGGCCACGATGCTGTCCGCCACAGTGGCCTTGGACATGCCCGCAAGGCTGACGATATCGCCTGCTTCGGCCAGATCGATGGCCTGTTGCGACAGCCCGCGAAAGGCCAGGATCTTGGTGCAGCGGAAATTCTCGATCAGGGTGCCGTCGCGGGACAGGGCCTTGACGGTATCGCCCGCCTTCAGGGTGCCGCTTTCAACACGCCCGGTCAGGATGCGCCCGATGAACGGATCGCTGCCCAATGTCGTGGCCAGCATGGTGAACGGTTCGTCCATGCGCGTGATCTGCGCCGGGGCGGGCACGTGCTTCACGATCAGATCGAACAGCGCGGTCAGATCCTTGCGCGGCCCGTCCAATTCCATGTCGGCCCAACCCGAGCGTCCGGACGCATACATTGACGGAAAGTCCAGCTGATCGTCATCGGCACCCAGGTTGGCGAACAGGTCGAAACATTCATCCAGCGCCCGGTCGGGTTCGGCGTCCGGCTTGTCGACCTTGTTCAGCACCACGATGGGGCGCAGGCCCAGGGCCAGCGCCTTGGACGTCACGAACTTGGTCTGCGGCATCGGGCCTTCGGCGGCGTCCACCAGCAGGACAACGCCATCGACCATCGACAGGATACGCTCGACTTCACCACCGAAATCGGCGTGCCCCGGAGTGTCCACGATGTTGATGCGGGTACCATTCCACTCGACGCTGGTCGCTTTGGCCAGAATCGTGATACCGCGCTCGCGCTCCAGGTCATTGCTGTCCATGGCCCGTTCGGTGGTAGCTTGGTTTTCGCGGTAGGTTCCGGATTGTTTCAGCAGTTCGTCCACGAGGGTGGTCTTGCCGTGGTCCACGTGTGCGATAATTGCGATGTTGCGCAGGTCCATGAGGTCAGCCTTTGTGCGGGAGTTGCCGCGCGCATACCGCGCTGCGATGCAGAAGGCCAGAGAAAAGACACATCGCGCCAGCGCGTCAGTGTCCCGATGTGGCGGAAAACACGTGAATGATCAGAATTCCGAATATTATGAGCGCCAATCCTATCACCGCCGGCAGGTCCAGTTTCTGACCAAAAACGGTGAACCCGATAATGGCAATGAAAATGATGCCGAGACCCGACCAGATCGCATAGGCAATGCCGACGGGCATGAAGCGCAACGTCACGGCCAGAAGATAGAAGGCAATCCCGTAGGCCACAATAACCAGGAAACTGGGCCAAAAGCGGCTGAATTGCTGACTGGCCTGTAGTGCCGTCGTGCCGATGGTTTCAGCGATGACGGCCAAGACCAGATAGACATAGTGAAGGGGCATTGGACGACCTGCATGGTGGGAATGTGAACCTGACGGGACAGATCCGCTTTCCGGCCCGCCAAAGCAAGCCGTAACCCGACAGGCATCCCGCTTTTTTGCGCCGCGCCCAAAAGGCATGGGCTCGACTGCAAAGGATCCGATAACGGCGTTCTGGATCGCACCTGGCTTGCCTTGTGGGCGCGGGCGATCAGCCCGCCAGCGCCTTGTTCAGGTTTTCGTCGACCTGTTCCAGAAAGCCCATGGTGGTCAGCCATCTTTGGTTCGGACCGACCAGCAGCGCCAGATCCTTGGTCATGTCGCCGCTTTCAACCGTATCGACGACGACCTTTTCCAGCGTGGTGGCAAAACGCATCAACGCGGCGTTTTCATCCAGCTTGGCGCGATGCTTGAGCCCCCCGGTCCAGGCATAGATCGACGCGATCGAGTTGGTGCTGGTCTCTTCGCCCTTCTGATGCTGGCGATAATGACGCGTGACAGTGCCGTGGGCGGCCTCGGCCTCGACGGTCTTGCCGTCGGGGGTCATCAGCACCGAGGTCATCAGCCCCAGGCTGCCAAAGCCTTGCGCCACGGTGTCGGACTGAACGTCGCCATCGTAATTCTTGCAGGCCCAGACGTAACCGCCGTTCCATTTCATCGCACAGGCCACCATATCGTCGATCAGGCGGTGCTCATAGGTGATGCCGGCCTTTTTGAACTGGTCCTCGAACTCTTCTTCATAGATCTTCTGAAACAATTCCAGGAAACGACCATCGTATTGTTTCAGAATGGTGTTCTTGGTGGACAGGTACACCGGCCAGCCCATATTCAGACCATAATTCATGCTGGCGCGGGCAAAGTCGATAATCGATGCATCCAGATTGTACATCGCCATAGTCACGCCAGCGGATGGCGCATCGAACACCTCGTGCTCGATTTCTGTGCCGTCGTCACCGACAAATTTGATCGTCAGTTTGCCCTTGCCTGGAAATTTGAAATCGGTGGCGCGGTACTGATCGCCAAAGGCGTGACGGCCCACCACGATCGGCTTGGTCCAGCCCGGCACCAGACGCGGCACGTTGCGGCAGATGATCGGCTGGCGAAAGATCACCCCGCCCAGGATGTTGCGGATTGTGCCGTTGGGGCTGCGCCACATCTTTTTAAGGCCAAATTCCTCGACCCTGGCTTCGTCCGGCGTGATGGTGGCACATTTGACGCCAACACCGTATTTCTGGATCGCATGGGCCGAGTCGACAGTGATCTGATCGTCGGTCTCGTCGCGCGTCTGGATGCTCAGATCGTAATATTTAAGATCGATGTCCAGATAGGGCAGGATCAGTTTCTTCTTGATGAAATCCCAGATGATCCGGGTCATTTCATCGCCGTCCAGTTCGACAACCGGATTGTCTACCTTGATCTTGGTCATGAGGTCTCAGGTCTCCTTGGCAAAGCGCAGCTTACCGCACCATGGGCTGCAGGGCAGTGCAAGAGCAAAGCCATGTGTGGGGCCGGGCAAATGGAGTGCGCGCAGTTGCGGGGCCTCGGACCGCGCAGTCGTCCGAGGCCCATCATGGGTCTTTAGCCGATGATGCCGTTCAAGGTGGCGCTGGGGCGCATGACCGCGGTCAACTTGGCGGGGTCCGCCTTGTAGTAGCCGCCGATATCGGCTGGTTTGCCCTGCACAGCGGCCAGTTCGGCAATGATCGCGGCTTCTGCATCTGCCAGAGCTTTTGCCACCGGGGCGAAGGTTGCGGCCAGTTCGGCGTCTTGGCTCTGGGCGGCCAGGGCTTCGGCCCAGTAGCGGGCGAACCAATAGTGGCTGTCGCGGTTGTCGGGCTCGCCGACCTTGCGGCTGGGGCTGCGGTCATGGTCCAGAATGCCCTGTGTCGCCTGATCGACGGCGCGGCCCAACACACCGGCTTTGGCGTTACCCTTGGCGTCGGCAAGGAAAGACAGGCTTTCGCCCAGGGCGCAGAATTCTCCCAGGCTGTCCCACCGCAGGTGGTTTTCCTGAACCAGCTGTTGCACGTGTTTTGGGGCCGAGCCGCCAGCGCCGGTTTCAAACAGTCCGCCGCCCTGCATCAGCTTGACGATCGACAGCATCTTCGCCGAGGTGCCCAGTTCAAGGATCGGGAACAGGTCGGTCAGATAGTCCCGCAGCACGTTGCCGGTGATGGCAATCGAGTCTTCGCCCTTGCGGATGGTTTCCAGGGTCAGGCGCGTGGCTTCGCGCGGCGCCATGATCTGGAACTTGTCCGCCACACCGGCGGCGTCCAGAATCGGTTTGACCATCGAGATCAACTGCGCATCGTGAGCGCGGTTTTCATCCAGCCAGAATATCGCCTGCATACCCGTCGCGGCCTGACGGTCGATGGCCAGCTTGACCCAGTCTTCGATCGGCGCTTTCTTGGCCGTGGACGAGCGCCAGATATCGCCTGCGGCAACCGCGTGCTCGTGCAGGATATCACCGTTTGCCGCGATCATGCGCACCGTACCGTCAGCGGGTATTTCAAACGTTGTCGGATGCGAGCCGTATTCCTCGGCCTTTTGCGCCATCAGCCCGACGTTCTGCACCGTGCCCGATTTGGTCACGTCCAGCGCGCCGGTTTGCTTGAAATATTTTATCGTCTCGTCATAGACCGGCGCATAGCAATTGTCAGGGATCACACATTTGGTGTCGGCCTCATTGCCATCCGGGCCCCAACCTTTGCCGCCCGCGCGGATGACGGCAGGCATGGACGCGTCGATGATGACGTCCGACGGAACGTGCAGGTTGGTGATGCCCTTGTCGGAATTCACCATGTACATCGGCGGGCGGGCAGCCAGCGCTGCCGAAAGATCGGCCACCAGTTCGGGATTGCCGGCGATGCGGGCCTGGATGTCACCGATGCCCGAGTTGGGATTCACGCCCAATGCGTCCAGGGCGGCACCATGCTTGGCAAAGAAGTCTTCGAGATAGACTGACACGGCATGGCCAAAGATGATCGGGTCCGAAACCTTCATCATCGTGGCTTTCATGTGCAGCGAAAACAGCACGCCCGGTTCCATGCTGGCGATTTCGTCCCGCAGAAAGCTGCGCAGGGCTGCGGCGGACAGGAAGGTCGCATCCACCACGGTGCCCGCGTCCAGAGCGACACTGTCCTTTAGAATGGTTTCGCCGCCGTCCGCACCGATCAGGACGATCTTGGAAGGGCCTGCCTGGGCATCCGTCACCGTGACCGAGCGTTCGTTGGCATAAAAATCGTTACCGGGCATCGAGGCGACATGGGTCTTGCTGTCGCTGCTCCAGGTTCCCATTCGGTGTGGATTGGCCTTGGCATAATTCTTGACGGCTTTGGCGGCACGACGATCCGAATTGCCTTCGCGCAGGACCGGGTTGACGGCCGACCCCTTGATCCCATCGTAACGTGCGCGGATCTCGCGCTCTTCATCGGTGGTGGGCTCTTCGGGATAGTCGGGCAGCGCATAGCCCTTTTGCTGCAATTCCGTGACGGCGGCGACCAACTGCGGCACCGACGCTGAAATGTTTGGCAACTTGATCACGTTGGCTTCGGGTTTCTTGACCCATTCCCCCAATGCGGCAAGGTCATCGGACTGCCGCTGCGCGTCAGTCAGGCGGTCCGGAAAGGTTGCGATGATGCGGCCGGCAAGAGAGATGTCGCGTGTCTCAACCGAGATACCGGCAGCATCCGAGAAAAACCGGACAATCGGCAACAGCGAGGCACTGGCCAGCTCCGGCGCTTCGTCAACGGTGGTATAGACAATATCGGTGTTTGACAGGTTTGCCATAGGTTCGGCCTTTCGCGCCTTGGGTCAAATTTCTCGCGTTATATAGCCGATCGCAGCGGTGGCCGAAACCCCTGTATGCCATTGTATACCGTTTTGTCGCAGAGACCCCTGGAGGAGGGACGGCGTGCGCCTGCTTGTAGCGGGTGTAGCGGGACACTTATTGTAGCGGGACACTTATTTCTGCAAACTTTGACAGAGATATCTGCAGCAAACGGTTTTTACAGGCTACGTCAATAGATGATGACAGTAGCGGCGGGAAACATGAGCCGTTCTCACGCAGGGCTTAAAGGGCGCTTAAACGGTCTGACAATGCGGCACTGGCCCGGCTGCGCGGACATACACAGAATCCCAGCGTCGAGGTGCCGACGTTAGCTGACCTGCCACGGCCCTTTATCGACGTTTACAGGCAAAGTATAAACACCAGCCGAACCTCGAAGGTTGCCGTGTATGTCCAGGAATGCCACCGGACCTTCGCTCGTGCTGGCCGACCCGAGCATAGGGGACGCGCCGGTGGGTTTGCAGTCCACATAAGGCGTTTTTGGTGCCCAGTCTGTCAGGAGGGGTGCAGAAGATCCCATATCCGCTTCGAGCAAGTACTCATGTGCAGCCGACCATGTTTCGCCCGAGGTGTTCGTGATAGTCACACCTGTCGCGTCATAGGACACTTGTATGGCCAGATTGTACAGGTAGCTGGCGTCACCCGCCTCATAGTAGACCCGGCCATTTGACTCATTGACGAGCATCGCCTGCCCCTGAGTGCCGGAGAAGTGCGATTGCTGCTGCGGTCCACCCTGGTTGTCGACATACAGTCGGCCATACGGGATGAACATGGTTCCGCCATCTGGCACTGTCCGTCGTCAGAGGTTTTGGGCCAGTTGGCGGCCTGAGCTAAGAGAGGTTCTGGCTCATCTTTTTGTTGCGATTATGCGGCGGATTTGCGGTGAAGCAAGCGTCGCGTTTCGATGGTCTTCCGTTTGATCCTTTCTCGTTGTTTCAGAATGGTCTGGCCGCGCCCGAAATAGACATCGGCCGGGGTGAGGTTTTGCAGGCTCTCGTGATAGCGCCGGTGGTTGTAATGATCGACAAAGGCATCGATCTGATGCCTGAGATCACCGGGCAGGTAGTAGTTTTCCAGCAAGATGCGGTTCTTCAAAGTCTGGTGCCATCGCTCGATCTTGCCCTGAGTTTGCGGGTGATACGGAGCGCCTCGAACATGATCCATCTGCCGGTCCTTCAGCCCGTCGGCCAACTCGCTGGAGATGTAACTGGACCCGTTGTCGCTGAGCAGCCGTGGCTTGTGCAGGACCGTCGCCCGATCACAACCCGAAGCCTGCAACGCGAGATCCAGCGTGTCGGTCACATCGCCCGACTTCTCGTCGTGCAGAGCTTCCAGGCGATGATGTAGCGGCTGTAATCATCGAGGATGGTCGACAGATAGAACCAGCCCCAGCCGATGACCTTCAGGTAAGTGAAGTCGGTCTGCCAGAGTTGGTTCGGCCGAGTGGTCTTGTCGTGGAACTCGTCTGCGGCTGACAGAACCACATAGGCGGGGCTGGTGATTAAGTCATAAGACTTGAGGATGCGATAGGCTGAAGCCTCTGACACAAAGTACTTTTCCGTGTCGGTGAAGCGCACAGCCAACTCGCGTGGCGACAAATCGCTTTCCTTCAGGGCCAGGTCCTTGATCTTCTCTCGAACCGGCTCGGGAATGCGGTTCCAGACCCGTGACGGCTTGGGACTGCGATCCTCAAGCGCCTCGGGACCACCGGACAGATACCGGTCATACCAGCGATAGAAGGTGGTCCTGGGAATGCCCAGCTTGCCTAGCGTTCGTGTGGTCGGGAGATGCGACCCTTCGACGAGGCGAATGATCTCCAGCTTTTCGGATGCGGGATACCTCATTCGTCGTCGCCCCCATCTATTACCCGGCAGGCGAATGCAAAGCATTCTGCCGAGAGGGCGCGATTATGCTTTTTTTGAGCAACCGAAGTTCAAGGGCCTGTTCGGAAACCACTTCCTTCAGATCGCGTGCCTCACGGCGCAGGTCTTTGAGCTCGGTCGATGTCGCTGCGCGCGCCGTGTCGCCCGCCAGACGTTTCTTCCCAGCTTCGAGGAACTCCTTGGACCAGCTGTAATACAAGCTCTGCGCTATGCCCTCTCGCCGACACAGCTCTGCAATGCTGTCCTCGCCCTTCAGGCCGTCCAGCACGATCCTGATCTTCTCTTCCGCTGAATACTGCTTGCGGGTGGCTCGGCGGATGTCTTTGACGACTTTCTCGCCGTGGCTCTTACGTGTTCCGGGTTTCTGTCTCATCTCCACTCCTTGGTGGTTACGATGTGCCAGAAACCCTCTCTTATCAAATCACCCTAAACTGTCCCAATGGCGCTGACCTCAGACAGTGCGTTTGATACATAAGGTCGGAAATGTGTGCGGCAGGTCGGCACGGACCGGTCAGATGCGCGCAAAAAACTTTTGCAATTGTGGGCGCAGCCATTGCCATAGTCCCGGCGCGCCACGGCTTACGGGCTGGCCTACACGTTGGTCCATCTGCTCCAGCGTCACCGCATAGCCGCGCCACGTGCCGCCACCGGTGGCAAGATTGGCAATCGGGGGCTGGAACCGGTCGATTGCCTTGGCAAACTGCGCATCCGGGCTGGCAGCGGACTCAAATTCATCCCACAGGGCGCGGTACGCATCGCACTGATCCTGCGGTAGCAATCCGAACAACCGGTCGGCTGCGGCGGCCTCTTTGATGGCCATGGCGGCATGATCGACGTTGCCATGTATCGGAGAGTCGCCAGCGTCGATTTCGACCAGATCGTGCAGAAGCAGCATCTTTAACACGCGATCGATATTTATGTCAGGACCGGCCTGATCCGCGAGAACCAGAGCATACAGCATGATGTGCCAACTGTGTTCCGCAGAGTTCTCGTGCCGTGAATCGTCGATCAGACGCGACGCGCGCAGCACCGTTTTCAACCTGTCCGCCTCGCGCAGAAAGGCCAGCTGCGCCTCAAGCCGCTCGGTCACGTTGACCTTTGGGCGCCCGCCTCGCGTGCCGCCGCAATTTTGGCGTCAAGAAACCGGCGCGCCGCACGCTCTGCCAAACGCACCCTGACCTCGGTCAGATAGGCTTCTTCCAGAGACTGGGACGATGCCGCCAGCATGTCGCCGATCTGGACAAACAGCCGATCTTCGCCGGTTTCTTCCATTGCCACCATGGTGTCTTCGGCCAGCTTGCTGGCCAATGTCTCCAGGGTGCTCATGTCAGCGCGAGGTTTCAGTCAGACGACGTTTCACATAGTCACTGACGTTGCCGATCATCGTGTCCATGTGAGGTTCCTGAAAGAAATGGTCGGCGCCCTCGAGTTCCTGATGGGAGATCGTGATGCCCTTTTGTTCGTGCAGCTTGTTGACCAGCGACACGGTATCCGCCGGCGGCGCTACCCGGTCCGCCAGTCCGTTAATGATCAATCCCGAGGACGGGCAGGGTGCAAGGAACGAGAAATCGTACATGTTCGCAGGCGGTGACACGCTGATGAATCCGGTGATTTCGGGGCGGCGCATCAACAGCTGCATCCCGATCCAGGCCCCGAACGAAAACCCAGCCACCCAGCAGTGTTTGGAGTTGTTGTTCATCGACTGCAGATAGTCCAGCGCGCTGGCCGCATCGGACAGCTCTCCGATCCCCTGATCGTATTCGCCCTGGCTGCGCCCGACGCCGCGGAAATTGAACCGCAACACGGTAAAGCCCATGTTGTAAAAGGCATAATGCAGGTTATACACGACCTTGTTATTCATCGTTCCGCCGAATTGCGGGTGCGGATGCAGGACGATGGCAATGGGGGCGTCTTTTTCCTTTTGCGGGTGATAGCGGCCTTCAAGGCGGCCTTCGGGTCCGGGAAAGATGACCTCGGGCATATGGTCTTGCGTCCTGTTCTGTTCCGCGTTCGATGCGGCGATATTCTTGACGAATTCGCTTGGGCACCTTAGAACGGTTCTAATTGATGGCGCGGGCTTCGCGCCGTGGTGCTGGGCACATACGCATTGAACGTGGAAACGTCAATGTTTTCGGACAACTGTCAGCCCGGTTGGGAGGAGAAATCATGAAGCTTTCGACCAAAGGCCGATACGCCATGGTGGCATTGGCAGACATCGCGCTGCAGCCGGACAGCCAATTGGTGACCTTGGGCGACATATCGCAGCGTCAGAATATTTCGCTGCCATATCTGGAACAGCTATTCGTCAAACTGCGCCGCGCCGAGCTGGTGGCGTCTGTGCGGGGGCCAGGCGGCGGGTATCGATTGGCGCGGCCGACCTCCGAGATACGGGTTGTGGACGTGTTGTCGGCGGTGGATGAAACCGTTGACGCGATGCACAAAGGGGCAGGGGCCTCGGGCGGATCATCCGGCAGTCGCGCGCAATCGTTGACCAATCGCCTTTGGGAGGGGCTGAGCGCTCATGTCTATGTTTTCCTGCATCAAACGAGCCTGTCGGATATCGTCGAAAACGAACTGGCACCCTGTCCGGCGGTTCCCAGCCTGTTTGACGTCGTGGATGCGGAATGAACCGGATCTATCTCGATCATAACGCCACCACACCGCTGCGCCCCGAAGCGCGGGCGGCGATGATTGCCGCCATGGATGTGGTTGGCAACCCGTCCAGCGTGCACGCCGAGGGCCGCGCCGCCAAGGCCCTGGTGGAACGTGCCCGTTACCAGGTGGCCGAGGCATGTGGCGCCGAAGGGGCCGATGTGATCTTCACCTCCAGCGCCACCGAGGCTGCGGCCCTGGCCTGCCGAGGAAAGGATCTGCAGGGTTCCGATATCGAACACGACGCCGTGATCGCATGGATCAAGGCAGACCTGCCCGTTGATACCTACGGGCGCGTTTCGGTGACAGATCCGGTCAGGTCGGTGTTGCAAGTGGCCAATTCTGAAACCGGGGTACTTCAGGATCTGCCGGATAACTTGGCCATGACCGACGCGACCCAGGCCTTTGGAAAGGTGCCATTCGCCTTCGACACCTGCGGCGCGCGGATGGCGCTGGTTTCCGCGCACAAACTGGGTGGCCCAAAGGGAATCGGCGCGTTAGTGGTACGGCGCGGCACTGAGATTGCGGCGCAAATTCGCGGCGGCGGACAGGAAATGGGCCGCCGTTCCGGCACTGAAAACGTCATCGCGATCGCCGGGTTCGGCGCGGCGGCACAGGCGGCGGCCCGGGATGTGGCAAGCGGTGCGTGGGAATCGGTTGCACATTTTAGAAATATTCTAGAAACCGCCCTTGCGGGCGGTTCAAACAATACTATTTTTGTCGGAATAGAGAATCAACGCCTGCCGAACACCTTGTGTTGCGCCACCCCGGGTTGGAAAGGGGAGACTCAGGTGATGCAGATGGATCTGGCCGGGTTCGCCATAAGCGCCGGGTCTGCCTGTTCCAGCGGCAAGGTGCGTGCCAGCAGGGTGCTGCGCGCCATGGGATATGACGAGGCTACAGCCGCAAGCGCGATCCGCGTTTCGCTGGGCCTTGAGACAACGGAAACGGACGTGCTGCGCTTTGCCGATGCGTGGCTGACCAAAGAAAAGAAACACCGCGCCCGCGCGGCGTGATCGCAGGAGAAACCAAATGGCCGCATTGGATACGACACAGGTAAAAGAGGGCGTCGATCAGGACACTGTAGATGCGGTTCGCGAAGTAGGCGGTGCCTATAAATACGGCTGGGAAACCGAAATCGATATGGAATACGCCCCAAAGGGGCTGACGCCGGACATCGTGCGCCTGATTTCGGAGAAAAACGAAGAACCCGAATGGATGACCGAGTGGCGGCTCGCGGCCTACGACCGCTGGCTGCAAAAGGAAGAGCCCACCTGGGCGATGGTCGATTATCCGGAAATCGATTTTCAGGATCAGTATTACTATGCCCGCCCCAAGAGCATGGAGGTCAAGCCCAAATCTCTGGACGAGGTCGACCCCAAACTGCTGGCGACATACGAAAAACTGGGCATACCGCTCAAGGAACAGATAATCTTGGCCGGTGTCGAAGGGGCGGAAAGCGTACCCGCAGAGGGGCGCAAGGTGGCCGTCGACGCGGTGTTTGATTCCGTGTCGGTCGGCACGACGTTTCAGGCCGAACTGAAACGGGCCGGTGTGATCTTTTGCTCGATTTCCGAGGCCATCCGCGAGCATCCCGAACTGGTCCGTAAATATCTCGGTTCGGTGGTTCCGGTCAGCGACAATTTCTATGCCACTCTGAACAGCGCGGTGTTTTCGGACGGCTCGTTCGTCTATGTGCCGCCGGGCGTACGCTGCCCGATGGAACTGAGTACCTATTTCCGCATCAACGCGGAAAACACCGGCCAGTTCGAACGCACGCTGATCATTGCCGACAAGGGCAGCTATGTCTCGTATCTGGAAGGCTGCACAGCGCCGGCGCGCGACATCGCGCAGCTGCACGCAGCGGTGGTCGAGATCATCATCGAAGAAGATGCCGAGGTGAAATATTCCACGGTGCAGAACTGGTATCCGGGCGACGAGAACGGCAAAGGCGGAATCTATAACTTTGTCACCAAACGCGCCGATTGCCGGGGCGATCGGGCCAAGGTGATGTGGACCCAGGTCGAAACCGGATCTGCCGTGACCTGGAAATACCCATCCTGCATCCTGCGCGGCGACGATAGCCAGGGCGAATTCTATTCCATCGCCATCGCCAACAACTATCAGCAGGCCGATACCGGCACCAAGATGATTCATCTGGGCAAGAACACCAAGTCGCGGATCGTGTCCAAAGGCATCAGCGCGGGCCATGCCCAGAACACCTATCGCGGGCTGGTGTCGATGCATCCAAAGGCCAG
Source organism: Sedimentitalea nanhaiensis DSM 24252 (assembly GCF_000473225.1). Classification (GTDB taxonomy): domain Bacteria; phylum Pseudomonadota; class Alphaproteobacteria; order Rhodobacterales; family Rhodobacteraceae; genus Sedimentitalea; species Sedimentitalea nanhaiensis. Next base: position 751,030 of record NZ_KI421509.1, on the reverse strand, counting down.
GAACGGGCGCAATTATACACAGTGCGACAGCCTGCTGATCGGTGGAAACTGCGGGGCGCATACGGTGCCCTATATCGAGGTGCGCAACAATTCGGCGCGGGTTGAACACGAGGCAACCACCTCGAAAGTCGATGACGATCAACTGTTTTACTGTCGCAGCCGTGGCATGGACGAAGAAGAAGCCGTGGCGCTGGTGGTCAACGGATTCTGCAAGGACGTGCTTCAGGCCCTGCCGATGGAATTCGCCATGGAAGCGCAACAGCTGGTGGCGATTTCGCTGGAGGGATCAGTTGGCTGACCAACCCACCCCTGCGATGCAACGGATTATCGGTGTACTGCCCTATGTGCTGACCGTTTTGGGCGGGCTGATCGGAATTGCATGGGTGAACCTGACGCCCAACGCCTCGCCGGTTTTGGGCATTGCCGCCGGTGCCGTGGCGGGGCGACTGCTGGCTGCGGTTCTGGTTCGGCTGCTGGTTGGAAAGACGAGGATCTGACCCCATGATCATCACCACCACCCCTTCCGTCGAGGGTCATGAAATTCGCTCGTACAAAGGTATCGTTGTGGGCGAGGCGATCATGGGCGCCAACGTCGTGCGCGACGTCTTTGCGTCGATCACCGATATCGTGGGCGGACGCTCTGGTGCCTACGAAAGTAAATTGCAGGACGCCCGCGATACCGCATTGCGGGACCTGGAACAGCGCGCTGTGGACATGGGTGCCAATGCCGTTGTCGGAGTCGATCTGGATTACGAAGTGGTCGGACAGTCGATGCTGATGGTCTCTGCCTCGGGCACCGCCGTGGTGATCGCCTGAGATGACTGTTCAGCCCAAACATGCGCTGCGGCCCCAGTTGACCATGCCGCCCGATGCGGCCGAGCTGGTCGCGCGGGTCTATGGGCAGGCCGAGACGATCCTGGAATACGGTTCGGGCGGGTCGACCGTGCTGGCTGCGGAATTGCCGGACAAACACATTACGACCGTTGAAAGCGACCGCTCTTGGGTGCGTCGCATGCGGCGATGGTTTCAGAACTGCCCGCCTGCCCAAGGCACAACGGTTGACGTGATCTGGGCCAATATCGGTGAAACCACCGACTGGGGCCACCCGGCGGATGACAGCGCGTGGCGGCGCTTTGCCAACTATCCCCTGGCCGTTTGGCAGCGCGACGATTTCCGCCATCCCGACGCGGTTCTGGTCGACGGTCGTTTTCGCATCGGTTGTGCGTTGGCCACGGCTTTCTCCATAACCCGCCCGGTGACCCTGCTGTTTGACGATTATACCCGCCACAAGGGTTTTCGTCAGGTCGAGGAGTTCATCGGCAAACCGACACTGACCGGGCGTATGGCCGAGTTTTGCGTAAACCCCGTGGCAATCCCTGCCAACCGTCTTCTGCACATCACAAAATTCATGTTCCGCGCTTAGGCGCAGACACCGATAAGAGGTAAGAAAATGCTGGAAATCAAGAACCTGCACGTCAAACTTGAAGAAGAAGAAAAGCAGATCCTGAAAGGGGTCGATCTGATGATCGAGGCCGGTAAGGTCCACGCGATCATGGGGCCGAACGGCTCGGGGAAATCGACGCTGTCCTATGTCCTGTCCGGTCGCGGCGGATATGAGGTCACCGAGGGCAGCGCCACGATGGAGGGCGTCGACCTGCTGGAACTGGAACCCGAAGAGCGCGCCGCAGCCGGGTTGTTTCTGGCGTTCCAGTATCCTGTCGAAATTCCCGGTGTCGGCAATATGACCTTTCTGCGGACGGCCGTGAATGCCCAACGCAAGGCTCGCGGGCAGGAAGAGATGAGCGCGGCAGAGTTTCTGAAGGTGGTCCGTGAGCGGGCAAAATCGCTCAAGATCGATGCCGATATGCTCAAGCGGCCAGTGAATGTCGGATTTTCGGGCGGAGAGAAAAAGCGTAACGAAATTCTTCAGATGGCCATGCTGGAACCCAAGATGTGCATCCTGGACGAAACCGATTCCGGTCTGGATGTAGACGCGATGAAACTGGTGGCTGACGGGGTCAATGCCCTGCGCGACATCGGGCGCGGGTTCCTGGTTATCACCCACTATCAGCGGCTGTTGGATCACATTCAACCGGATGTGGTGCACATCATGGCCGATGGCCGCATCGTCAAATCGGGCGGACCGGAATTGGCGCTCGAGGTCGAACATAACGGCTATGCCGACATCCTGTCCGAGGTGGCATGATGGCAAAACCGGAATTGAAACACTCTGCCACCCAGGCCCGGCTGGCGGGCCTGACCTTGCCAGCCGGTGGCTGGAGCGAGCCCGCGCGCCGCGATGCTTTGTCCCGCCTGATCGCGATGGGTTTGCCTCAGCGCCGGGATGAATACTGGAAATACACCCGCCCGGACGCGCTGGTCGATCCGGCCACGCCCTTTGCGGCGGTACTGACCTCTGACGAGATTCCGTTGTTTGATCACGTGGACCGGCTGCAGATCGTATTTGTCGATGGTGTTTTTGATGCCGACGCCTCTGACGATCTGGCACTGCAAGGTGTGGTGATCGAGCGTCTGGCCGAAACTGCAAAGTCCGAAATTCATTGGGCCAAGGCGGTGTATGGCACTTTGGAAGCGCGTGGCCAGAAACCCGTCGAACGGCCATTTGCTGCGATGAACACCGCCTTTGCGACCGATGGGGTGGTGATCCATGTCACCGGCAAGCCAAGCAAGCCTATCAATCTGATCTATCGCCACCGGTCTGAAAGCTCGGATGCCATCTTGCATCATGTGATCCGTGTGGACACGGGGGCCGAAGCCACGATCCTGGAAAACGGCCCCGCTGCCGCCCGGTTCAACAAATGCACCGAAATCGATGTTGCCGATGGCGGCGTGCTGCACCACGTACGGGCGCAGGGCCGTGATCACGAGCGCAGGGCGGTGACCCATATGTTCGCCCGGCTGGGCGAGGAATCTGTGTTCAAATCGTTTACGTTGACCGTCAACGGTATGTTGACACGCAATGAGTGCGTGATCGAACTGACCGGCGACAATGCCGTGACCCATGTCGCCGGTGCCTGCGTCGGGGATGGCGATTTTCACCACGATGATACCGTTTTCATAACCCATGACGCGGTAAATTGCGAAAGCCGCCAGGTTTTCAAGAAGGTGCTGCGCAATGGCGCGACAGGGGTGTTTCAGGGCAAGATCCTGGTGCAGCCCGGCGCGCAGAAAACCGACGGGTATCAGATCAGCCAGTCGTTGTTGCTGGATGAGGACAGCCAGTTTCTGGCCAAGCCCGAATTGGAGATCTATGCTGACGATGTGGCCTGTTCGCACGGCTCCACCAGCGGTGCGATCGACGAGGACGCGATGTTCTACCTGCGCTCGCGCGGGGTGCCGGAATCCACGGCAACCGACCTGCTGACACTGGCATTTCTGGCCGAATCGGTGGACGAGATCGAGAACAAGGCGCTGGCCGATGACATTTTGGCGCGGCTGCAAGGCTGGTTGGCGCGCCGCCGCTGATGCCGGTCACAACCGACATTACCGCGACTTATCGTGGACCGGGAAAGGTCATGCGGCGGCTGCTGAGCATGGGCCCGCGCGAAGATCGCGCACTGGCCTTTGTCATGGTGGCCTGCGTGATCGTCTTTGTGTCGCAGATGCCCAGGCTGGCCCGGATCGCCCACCTCACCGGTCAGGAACTGGACATGCTGCTGGGCGGAGCCCTGTTCGGCTGGGTCTTTCTGGCGCCGCTGATATTGTATCTGCTGGCCGCCCTGTCGCATCTGATTGCGCGGATCCTGGGCGGGCAGGGGGATTGGTTCGGCGCGCGGCTGGCGTTGTTCTGGGCGCTGCTGGCCTCCAGTCCACTTGTGCTGCTGCATGGTCTGGTGGCCGGAATGATAGGCCCGGGTCCGGGACTTCAGGCGGTTGGGCTGTTGTGGCTTGCGATCTTTGGCTGGTTCTGGTTTGCCTGCCTCAAACAGGCCGAACGGCCACCTGAGAGGCCGAACCCATGACCGCACCCGAACTGCGCCAATTGACTGTGCTGTCCGTCAAGGATCCCGCAAATGCGGCCCGCGTGGTGCTGACGTTGCCGATGTCCCGCGACGCGTTGTGGGCCGCTCTGGGGCTGATCGCTGTGCTGAATGCGTTGTTGTTTTCGCTGTCCAACCTTTTGGTTCCGGGGCCGTCGCCGCTGCCCGGACTGTTCAACGTGCCGCTGGTCTATTGCGCCATTGTGGCTGGAGGATTGATCCTGACGGTCTATTCCCTGTTCTGGACCGGTCGTTTTCTGGGCGGACGCGGCACGGTCGACGGCGTCATGCGGGTCGTGCTTTGGTTACAGGCGCTGCGTTTGCTGGTTCAGGGCGTCGCCCTGGTGTTGCTCATGACGGTGCCGCTTCTGTCGGCGTTGCTGGTCTTTGCCGCCTCGATCTATGGTATCTACATGTTGCTGCATTTTATCAAACAGGCCCATGAATTGCCGACGATGGGCCGGGCCGCCGGGGTGCTGATTGCGGCGATGCTGGCCATGCTGCTTGGCCTTACCCTGCTGATTTCCCTGTTCGGGGGACCGATTGTTGGATCATTCGCCTATGTATGACGTAGAGAAAATTCGCCGGGATTTCCCGATTCTTGCGCGCGAGGTCAATGGCAAGCCGCTGACCTATCTGGACAATGGCGCCTCTGCCCAAAAACCGCAGGTGGTGATCGACGCAATCTCTCAGGCGTATTCGATGGAATACGCCAATGTTCACCGCGGTTTGCACTTTCTTTCCAACCTTGCGACCGACAAATACGAAGCCGTGCGTGGCAAGATCGCGCGCTTTCTGAATGCACCGTCCGAGAACGAGATCGTTCTGAACTCGGGAACCACCGAAGGCATCAACATGGTCGCCTACGGCTGGGCCATGCCCCGGATGCAGGCGGGCGACGAGATTGTGCTGTCAGTGATGGAGCATCATGCCAACATCGTGCCTTGGCACTTTCTGCGCGAACGTCAGGGCGTTGTGCTGAAATGGGTCGATGTGGACGCAACCGGGGCGCTGGACCCAGAGGCGGTGATCGATGCAATCACGCCACGCACCAAGCTGGTGGCTGTGACCCATACGTCCAACGTTCTGGGCTCCAACGTGGACGTCAAGGCGATCACCGCAGGTGCACATGCCAAAGGCGTGCCGGTTCTGGTGGATGGCAGCCAGGCCGCAGTGCACATGCCGGTCGATGTCACCGACATCGGGTGCGACTTTTACGCCATCACCGGGCACAAGCTGTATGGCCCGTCGGGTTCGGGTGCGATCTATTGCACATCCGACCGGATGGCCGAAATGCGCCCGTTTATCGGTGGCGGGGACATGATCAAGGAAGTTCACAAAGACGCCATTCTGTACAACGATCCGCCGATGAAATTCGAGGCCGGGACTCCGGGTATCGTCCAGACCATTGGGCTGGGTGTGGCGCTGGACTATATGATGGATCTGGGGATGGACAACATCGCCGCCTACGAAAATACCCTGCGCGATTATACGGTAGAGCGGCTAAGCGGCCTGAACTGGCTTCAGATTCAAGGCACCACAACAGATAAGGCCGCGATTTTCTCCTTCACGCTGGACGGGGCGGCCCATGCGCACGACGTTTCGACAATCCTGGACAAACGCGGCGTGGCCGTGCGGGCCGGGCACCATTGCGCGGGACCGCTGATGGACCACCTCGGTGTAACGGCGACCTGTCGCGCGTCGTTCGGCCTGTACAATACCCGTCAAGAGGTCGACGTACTGGTCGACGCGCTGGAACTGGCACATGACCTTTTTGCCTGAAGCTTGGATGAATTTGCGATTGCGGGCCGCTTGTGACACGGCTATAGACGCAGCAGGCACCTGTAGCTCATCTGGATAGAGCGCTGCCCTCCGAAGGCAGAAATCAAGGCTGGTGATGCTTGGTTGTGTTGGAAGAAAGAAGTGACTAAACAACGGTTTGAGCGAATGTCGGGTTTGCTCTTCATGCCGACGAAATTCTCGCGTAAGCATGGCGTAAGCATCTCGCGAACGGTATGCACCCGTAGCTCAGCTGGATAGAGCGCTGCCCTCCGAAGGCAGAGGTCACAGGTTCGAATCCTGTCGGGTGCGCCATCTCACATTTTCCACTACAGAATTCACCTAACACCTTGAATGGGAAGGTTAAATTAGGTGTTCGAAGTCCCTGATTCCGGCAGTACGGTACAGGCTCCGAAAATGCCAGTCTGAGCACCGTTTTTTTGAGTGCTAAATCGGCATTTTTCCAAATAATACAAGGGTTTGAGAGGAATCGCATCGCGTATTCGAACGACTCCTCTAAGGTCATGCGTGGTTTAACTCCATTTGCCAGTTTTTCGGCAAACAATGCCTTTTCACGCTCCAGTTTCGCGATCCGCTTCTCGTAGGTGTCTGAGGTCAGCGCCATTGGGACAGTTTAGGGTGATTTGATAAGAGAGGGTTTCTGGCACATCGTAACCACCAAGGAGTGGAGATGAGACAGAAACCCGGAACACGTAAGAGCCACGGCGAGAAAGTCGTCAAAGACATCCGCCGAGCCACCCGCAAGCAGTATTCAGCGGAAGAGAAGATCAGGATCGTGCTGGACGGCCTGAAGGGCGAGGACAGCATTGCAGAGCTGTGTCGGCGAGAGGGCATAGCGCAGAGCTTGTATTACAGCTGGTCCAAGGAGTTCCTCGAAGCTGGGAAGAAACGTCTGGCGGGCGACACGGCGCGCGCAGCGACATCGACCGAGCTCAAAGACCTGCGCCGTGAGGCACGCGATCTGAAGGAAGTGGTTTCCGAACAGGCCCTTGAACTTCGGTTGCTCAAAAAAAGCATAATCGCGCCCTCTCGGCAGAATGCTTTGCATTCGCCTGCCGGGTAATAGATGGGGGCGACGACGAATGAGGTATCCCGCATCCGAAAAGCTGGAGATCATTCGCCTCGTCGAAGGGTCGCATCTCCCGACCACACGAACGCTAGGCAAGCTGGGCATTCCCAGGACCACCTTCTATCGCTGGTATGACCGGTATCTGTCCGGTGGTCCCGAGGCGCTTGAGGATCGCAGTCCCAAGCCGTCACGGGTCTGGAACCGCATTCCCGAGCCGGTTCGAGAGAAGATCAAGGACCTGGCCCTGAAGGAAAGCGATTTGTCGCCACGCGAGTTGGCTGTGCGCTTCACCGACACGGAAAAGTACTTTGTGTCAGAGGCTTCAGCCTATCGCATCCTCAAGTCTTATGACTTAATCACCAGCCCCGCCTATGTGGTTCTGTCAGCCGCAGACGAGTTCCACGACAAGACCACTCGGCCGAACCAACTCTGGCAGACCGACTTCACTTACCTGAAGGTCATCGGCTGGGGCTGGTTCTATCTGTCGACCATCCTCGATGATTACAGCCGCTACATCATCGCCTGGAAGCTCTGCACGACGAGAAGTCGGGCGATGTGACCGACACGCTGGATCTCGCGTTGCAGGCTTCGGGTTGTGATCGGGCGACGGTCCTGCACAAGCCACGGCTGCTCAGCGACAACGGGTCCAGTTACATCTCCAGCGAGTTGGCCGACGGGCTGAAGGACCGGCAGATGGATCATGTTCGAGGCGCTCCGTATCACCCGCAAACTCAGGGCAAGATCGAGCGATGGCACCAGACTTTGAAGAACCGCATCTTGCTGGAAAACTACTACCTGCCCGGTGATCTCAGGCATCAGATCGATGCCTTTGTCGATCATTACAACCACCGGCGCTATCACGAGAGCCTGCAAAACCTCACCCCGGCCGATGTCTATTTCGGGCGCGGCCAGACCATTCTGAAACAACGAGAAAGGATCAAACGGAAGACCATCGAAACGCGACGCTTGCTTCACCGCAAATCCGCCGCATAATCGCAACAAAAAGATGAGCCAGAACCTCTCTTAGCTCAGGCCGCCAACTGGCCCAAAACCTCTGACGACGGACACACGATCTGCCAGCCCTTGGTCTCGCAGTAGCGCTCGGCCTGCCGGCGCTGGTCGGGGATGGAAAGGTCATGCTCCGCCTGCCGGTTCGTCGAGACGCGCAGATAGAGCGCGGCGCGCGTGGTGGGGCCATCAGGCGCAGCCTCCAGTGAGCGAGAGGCTGCGTCAGTCATGGCATGATCCTCGAATTAAGGAAGCGGTCCGAACAGTTCGTCGAGAACATCGCCGAAATAGGCTTCGACGATTCGAACCTCGGCCTCGGTGATCGGCACAATCTCCGGCCAGTCGTCGGTGATACGGATGCGTTGTGGTGCGCTCCTGCGTTCGCGCGTATTTCGCGATCCGGCCGCCGGAACATAGTCGTAGAGATCGAGCGGAGCGGCCCCCATGGCCGGCGACGTTCGATCGGTTTGCCACTGTGCTGCCGGGACTGCGCCATGCCGCCATGATCGGCGCCGGGTGCGTGCGGCGGAACCGGCCATCCGTGCGCCAGGATGCGATGCGCAGTCTGGCGCATGAAGACAGGAACTCGGCAGGCGCAGGTTGCGATGGCGCGCCCACGGCGGTCATCACGCCGCCTTCTTCAAGGGCTTCGCCCGGTCAATCCGCTTGCGTTTGGCGGGATCGTGCATCGCCTCCCACAGATCGTTGCGGCGCTGGAGATTGAGCCAGAAATCGGGGCTGTTGCCGAACACCCGCGCCAGGATCAGCGCCGTGGCGGCGGTGATGTTGCGGCGGTCGTTGCACAGCTCGTTCACATGCTTGCGCTGCACGCCCATCGCCTCGGCGAGCGCCGCCTGGGTCAGTTCCATCGGTTTCATGAACTCCTCGATCAGGATTTCCGAAACGGGGGCCGGTTTGCGCTTGGTCATCAACATCAGGTCACCTCATCGGTAGCTATGGTCGTCGAGATAGAGGCCGCTGGCTTCGCCCTTGCCACCATCCCAGGCGAAGATCAGCCGCCACTGCTTGTTCACGCGGATCGAATGCAGGCCCGCAAGATTGCCGCGCAGCTTCTCGAAATGGTTGCTCGGCGGCACCCGCAAATCCTGATCGGTCATCGCGTCGTCGATCATCTGCAGCTTGCGGAACAATCGGCTTTCGAGATCGGCCGGAATGCTCCGCGAGCGCACGTCATCGACGAAGAAGGCCCGCAGCCAATCGTCCCGAAAGCTTACGATCATTGACTAACTCCACGAGATAATATACCACTCACTGGGCCATGACACAAGGCTGCAGTGCGGCCCGTCATCCCGACATTCGCTGCGATCGCAAAATGTGCAGTTGTTCGAACTCACAGTCTGCGGGACTTAGCCGCCGTCCGTCGACCCCGTTCGAATGGCCGGGTTCACGCACCCGCATGTTCGCTGTCATGTGTGTACAACACTTCGATCACTGCTTTTCGCTCCGCCATAGGCCGCGAGAATCGCGCCAGTGAAGTAGATGATCAGGCCGGTCATCGTCGCAGGTGCGTAGTCTACGCGACCTTCAAGGATCTGGAACAGAAAGACGAATAGCGGGCCGAGAGCGGTAATCGCGGCGAGGGTCAAGGTAGACATCAGCGAGATTGCCTTCTGCATCGCAAAGACCGGGAACGCCATGATGACAAATCCGATCAGAACCACGATCATCAAACCGCCCGGATCGACGGGGCCTTTCTCATCGAAACCGAGCGAGGCCCCTGCGAGTGCGACCGCCACATAGAGTGGGAACCGCAGTCCATATTGCGCGATGGGAGAGACACCCAGACGGTTGAGCCGCTGACTATAAATCATCATGGCCGCGAGGCTTGCCCCTGAGATACAGGTCAGCAGCAATCCAGTCAGTGCAACTGTCCAGTCCCCTCTCACAAAGCCAGACCTGCCGAGGATGGTGATCGCCGCGAGATAACCGACACCGATCACAATGATGAGCAAGCCCGCGCCTTCAGTGCGGTTGCGTAGCGGCGATGCTTCCGGGACGCCAAGGGCCCAGGCGACCAGAATAGCGACCGGGATCAGCCCCGAGAAGATCGTGAACACAACTGCCGGTTCGATCATCTGAAGCGCGAAGAAATAGGCGATCCATACAAAGGCAGTCGACAGGTTCAGGCCAAAGAGAGCAGCGCCGTTACCCCATGCGGTACGCAGTTCATCTGCGGCACGGATACCTGTCCATGTAAGAGCGCCCAAGGCGGTAAAGCCGAAGACGGCTGCTCCGATCAGAAAGGAGTCATAGTCCTGGAATACACGCCCGAAGAAGACGGCCTGGCCCGCTTCCAGAATGACAAAGGAGAAGGCACAGATCAGGCCGAGGGTTCCGTTACTCATGTCAAGGTTCCATCGCTTTTTCGTAGACCTACGACGAAAGCAATGGAAAGTGTGGTCAAAATCTTCGATATTTTGGAGTTATGGACCACGGGAGGCGGACATGACCATGGATGCTCTGGATCTTCGGATCGTCGCTGCTCTTCAAGCGGACGGCTCCCTGACGAAGGCAGAACTGGCGGAGGCGGTCGGGTCCACACCATCGACCTGTCTGCGGCGCGTCGCCGAGCTACGCCGCTCCGGGGTGCTCATAAACTGTGTCTATCTGGCCGATCCTGCCAAACTCGGGCGGGGTATCCGAGCGATCATAACAGTCACAACCCGGAACCACACAAAAGACCTGCGCACCTCTTTCTCATCCCGCATCTCAGAAGAACCAGCAATCACGCAAGCCTATGGCGTGACAGGTGAGCTTGATGCGGTTCTGATCGGCCATTTCACCGATATGGAAGAGTATCAGGGACTTTGTGATCGGCTCTTCGATAGCGACCAGGACGTGGTGCGCTACACGACACTGTTTGCGGTTGAGACCTATAAGGAAACCACTGCCGTTGAACCGGCCGTCATCGGGTAAGCGGCCATTCAAACATCTTGCAGCGTTCAGCACTTTGGGCTCGGAGCCTACCTCAGATGCGTGACCAACCTTGGCTTCGGCTGGCGACACGAGCGGCCCTTACCAGCCATTCATATTGTCAGACCGCGCCGCAGTGCAGCTTCACCGAACCGGCCATTCGCCGCGCCCGCGAGATCGATGCCCAGCTCCTTGCTCAGCTGCGCGAGCGAAGCTTGCGATCGCTGTATTGCAGCTCTGACGGCGTGCGTCGTCGTGGCGCTGCCGTGACGAACTTGTCCCATAGTACTTCCTTCCATTCCTGAGAAAGGATCGCACCATCAAACCATGGGATCAAACACCTAATGATTGAACTCCGGGAGAAAATCCGCCGTTCCTCCGCCTGCGACTGGCAGGCAGTGTCGCCTACCAGCCACCATATTCAGAACAGGTACATTATTCGATCTCGTATTTGTAAATCACACCATCTTTCATGATCATGTGAAAGTTTTCCTTGGGATCACTGATTAGCTGCAAATCCTCCAGCGGGTTGCCGTTGACGAGGATCATGTCGGCATAGGCGCCTTCCTCGATCACGCCGAGTGGGCCAAGCGGGTAGGGCGTGAGCGGGCCTGAGAGCTTCAGCAATTCGGCATTCCCACAGGTGGCCATCTTTAGCGTCTCATAAGGTGTGAACCACTTTTCCAGTTTGGTCAGCACTGCCCCCTGACGCTTTGCGAGATCCGCGCTGAACAACGTGTCGGTGCCAAATGCGATCTTCAGCCCAAGTTCCTTGGCCGTGCGATAGACAAAATCAGTTCCGTCAGTGACGAATTTGTATTTCTCTTTCTGAAAATCATTCAGCGCAGGCGCATCGTCGTCGTCGAGAAAGGGTTGCATGCTGAGCCAGACATCCGCGTCTTTCATCATTTGCAGTGTTTCGCGCGTTGCCATATGGCCATGTTCAACACTTTTTGCACCGTTCTCGACCGAATGGATAACGGCCTCGTTGTTAATGGCGTGGGTCGTTACGTAGGTGCCCCAGGCTTCCGTGGCTTCAACGGCGGCCTGGAATTCATCATCCGTGAATTGGATCGTATGGATCGGGTCATAGGCGGAGGTGACGCCACCGCCAGCCATCAGTTTGATTTGGGTGGCTCCCTGCATCAGGTTTTCGCGCACGCGTTTGAGCACGTCAGGCACACCATCGGTGATGTAGAACATGTTGTTGGTTTCGAAGGAGTGGAGGCTGCCCGCCGCTTGTGGCACTTCTCTCGTTAACCGGAAATCTTGGTGACCTGCCGTAATCGACAAGGCCGGACCGGACGGAAAGACCCGTGGTCCATCGATGATCCCTTGATCCGTGGCTTTGGCAATATCGAACATCGGCCCGGCCACGTCGCGGACGGTTGTGAAACCGCGATAAAGCGCGTTGTTCTGCGCTTTGGCGGCCAAGAGATTCCAGTACCCTTCGCCCGTCAATGCAAGCTGGCCAATTGTTGCCTCTGCAAAGACACCGTGCCAATGTGCATCAATCAGCCCCGGCATCAGCGTTTGACCTTCCGCGTTTATCTCGAACGCACCCTCCGGCGCTTCGAGATCCGGTCCGATCTGCGCAATCAATTGACCAGAAACCAGCACGTCTGCATCTATGAGCGTCTCATCGCAGCCATTGAATATTTGCGCGCCGCGGATCACCACATTCTCAAATTTCATCTTGATGCTGGTAGTTTCAATCTCTCCAACCACTCCCTCCGGTAAGACTGCGTGATTGTCTTCATGCGCAGACGTTACAACGGGCGACACGGCAAGCGTTGTGCAGAGAAGACAGCTCAGCGTTCTGTTTGTCATGATGGTTTATCCTTATTCAAGTGATGAGAGAAATTCGATTTTGACCGCGCGTGCCGTTTCATTGTAACGCGCCATAACGCGCCCGACCGTGTCAAGACTAACCCGCAAGCCCTGGTTGCGACCAAACAGGATATTGCATTGGATGGTGTACATGGTCTGGAACAGGGCGTTAGAGGGGATGAGAACCGGGATCAGAAATTAAGCACCTTGTAGCCAACCTGAATGGACCATTCCGCGGGCCGGTCGCCGCCGAAAAGAATCCCGGGTTTGATGTAGATTTGACTGTCGCCGCCGAATGCCCTGCCGGTCAGCATGCCTGCCGTCACCTGAAGGCTGCCGAAGGTCGCGTCATTTTCCCAGTCGTGAATGATTGCAGGGTCGAAGGTCAGGTAGAACCGTGGGTTCTTCAGCTTCGGCACATAGTAGAAATCGACTGTCGTCGTGTTCACGTTGACACCCTGATCGTTGCCGCCTTCCAGTCCGAACGTTTGAACCCAAGCTGGCGCAAAGATCGCACCGTTGTTCAGGAACCAGGCATAGAAAACCGAAGTTTCGCCTGCGAACTGCCCATACCCAGCAGCTTCGGTTTCAGCAGTGTCCAGAAACAGTTCGAACGTAAAGGCCGCACCGTTCTTTTCGGTCAAGTGAAACACGTCGATGTAGGTAACGCTTACGTCGCCAAGGGTGAATTCAACATCCGGTACACCGCCATAGATTGGGTTTGCATTGAACGGGCTGTCCGAGCCAGGCACCGTGAACCTGAACGCGCGTCTCCCGCCCGCGCCAAACGGCCGAGTGTAAAAGGCTTCAAACAGGCCCGTGTTCAAGTTCGAATTGATCTCGTTGAATTGATACTGGATGCCGAACTGCGTCGTCAGCAGGGTAGGATTGGTGCCATTGTTGATCTCCGCCAGGTCCTGTTGGGCGCTGACGGGGGCCGCCAACGCAACCAGAAGTGGCAATGCAGCAGCATAGGTGGTGTTCCGCATCTGTCGGTTGCGGGAACCTTTGGTACAAGGGGTCCGTCCTGTTCGCGGTCTCGCTATTTCACTCATCTCAGCGTCTCTTTCCCGTTGCTCTTGTTTTCGCGCCAGTTGCAGAGTGCGCGCGGCACCCTCGGTATCGGACTCCTCCGGGCTATTCTTTCCGTGCTTCCCGTGCTTCGTGACAGGTGCCTCCAGAATTCGTGGTGGAGGTCCTGCTAGATGTTCTCATATTCACGCGCGCGTGCCGACAGATTTTTCCAGCGCCTCCCTGCGTTCTCGGCCATCTGGATTTCTTCGCAGACCGACATAAATCCGCATTTTCGCCTGCGAGTCAGATGATTTCCTGCCCCTTTTCAGGATGTCGTTCCAGCAACTTGCGCAGAAAGGATTCCATGACCGCGCACTCCTGAGTTGACTACAGCACGGCGGGCGACCTGTTTCCTACGTTGCTACATGTAGCCTACATAGATAAACGGCCATTCTCCCGGCAGTTACAGTGCTACCTTGACTGTGATAAGCTTCTGTCATCATTGCTGATTCACGGGAAAGGTCACACATATTGCCACACCGCCAGGAAATGACGAGTCTGCCCGCCCCGACGGATGACATCCGTCGGCAGCTTGACCGGATATTCGATTACGGCGGGCTTCAGGCGAGTGTTCGGCGCCGCGAAATGCTGAAGTATGTTATCGAGGAAACCTTGGCTGGCCGCGAAGCGGAGCTGAAGGCCACGACTATCGCCATTTCGGTTTTTGGCCGCGGCCCGGACTTTAACCAGCAGTCGGATCCAATTGTGAGGCTCGAAGCACGCAAATTACGCCGCGACCTCGACAACTATTATGCAGGGGCGGGACGGGATGATCCAATACGTATCAGCATCCCGAAGGGTCGCTACATTCCTAAATTCGTCACGCAAGAGGCCGCGGATCCGGTTGCGCCCCTTCCATCGGCTGATCCCGGAAACGCCAGCAAGCGAACCCCGAAGCCGCATGCGGCGTTCGGCTCGGGCTACACCCTGATGGCAATCGGCTTTGGCGTCATTGTGGCCGCAGCCTTGTTCTGGATCATATGGCCGGAAGTGCAGGCGCCTTTTACCCCCACAGTTTCAACCGAAAAGGTAGCAATTCTTGTTGAAGACTTTGACGTTCGTACAGGCGACGATCTTGTTTCGCTTGTTGCGTCCGGACTGACTAACGAGATCGCTGCAGCTTTGATCAGGTTTCCGGATATTGCAGCGCATCTAGCGCCACATCAGACAGTAGGCAGCCCAGAACGCACTGTGCCACCAGGCAAGTTGCCCAGAACCGATTTCGCCGTGACTGGAGACCTGTGGCAAGAGGGCGGCAAAGTACTCATCCGCGCTGAACTCATCCGGCGAGCGGACCAAAAAGTCCCATGGAGCGCACGCTTTACCGCGGGCGCGAATGGCCAGAGCATCACCGGCATTCAGGACACTATTTCTTCGGAGATCGCTTCTGCAGTCGGTCAGCAATACGGCTATGCGCTTCGTGATGTCCGTGACAAGCAGCTTGCAAACCCTAACGACCCGAGCCTTCGCGGCTTTGCCTGTGTCGCAAGCGCGCAACTCTACCGGCGCACATATCATCGCGACGAGTACCAGGCGGTTCGGGATTGCCTCGAGGCCACCGTCCGTGATGACCCCGATTATGCCCGGGCCTGGGCCATGCTTGCCTATCTGCGCAACGATGCGGCCCGTTTCGGCCATGAGAAGGAACTTTCACGGGACGAGGCTTTTGACCTGGCACGAGAAGCCGCGCTGCGTGCAATCGACCTCGACCCTCGGGATACGGATGCGCTGCAGGCAATGTCGCATGTCGAGCAATATGCAGGGCACATTGAGCGATCGATCGAATATGCGCGTCTGGCTGTGGAGGGGAACCCAAACGACCCCGCCGCCCTCGCCAATCTCGCAATCCGGTATGCAGTAGCCGGGCGCTTTTCCGATGCTGTGCCCGTCATGCACAGCGCTATCGACCAATCCGTGGCACCGCCCCCATTTTATTATCACGTGCTTGCTGCAAACCATCTCATCGAGAAAGAGTGGTCGGCCATGCTGGCCGCGGCAGAACGGGCTTCTGCCGATGGCTGGTCTTTCGGGCAGGCAATGCTCGCCATTGCTCACAATCAACTTTCAAATGATCGGGCCGCTCGAGAAGCCCTCAAGAAATTGGCCGCGCTCGATCCGCTCCTATCTGAGGACCCAAGAACCTGGCTTGAAGGCCATAGCATGCATGCAGTCGTTGTCGAAGCCGTCGTCGAGGGGCTTTCTGAAGCACGCGCAGCTGTCGCCAAATAACCGATGGAAACATGCGCCTCAGATCAAGGTATCGGGTTTCCAATGAGTTTCTGATGCGGCTTTGGTCTGAGAGCAGACTCTATTACAACCATGGCAAACCGGTGATCTTCGGCGGTAAGAAACCTAATGAGGGAAAGCTCGGGTGGCGGGGCACCCTGGTGTGACGAATTCGCCGAACTGCTACGGTTCGACATTGCCTTTTCACTGGCAGACGAAATCACCGTGCTATTACCCGAAAGCCTTGGGGTGAAGGAAAAAGACAATGCAATCACAAACCTTGTCCGCATAGCCTGTGATCGCGGCTGCGCAGTTACCTTCGACCATATCGGCTTTTTCCGACGCGGGTTTGCGCGACGCTGCGCCGCAGAGTCTGATTTCCTGTGGGCAAATATAAGGACCAACCCGCCATGTATGTTCACGACGCAATCACCCATAGCAGGCTATCGTAACTGCGCTGGTTCAGGCGTGGCTGGCGCAAAAATCAAAGACAGATGAAAGGCGGTTTCGGGAAAAGCAGGAAGCATACGTTGGGCTACTTGAAGCGTATCGCCGTGCCGCCATTGAAGGCACAGACGAAGCAGGAAAGCACTTTGCATACTGGCAGATGCGATGTGACCTTGTTGCGCTGGAAAATGTTCGTCGCGCAATTGAACGTATCATAGAGACTAACGACGACCGCTATGGTTCCGAGCGGGCGAAAGCCCACGACGGTCTAAAGGTTGCGATGCGCGCTGACCCTAAGATCACAAAATAGACCGCGGTCACGACTTCGTGAGCGTAAATCCGTCATATATCCGTATGAAGCCAATTTCGAAGCATGGGTTCGAACATGGGTTGATTTGTCTCTTTGCGATAATACGAAATGAAATCAATGGGAAATGGCGGAGAGACAGGGATTCGAACCCTGGGAACCCTTGCAGGCTCAACGGTTTTCGAGACCGTTTTCCACCTCAAACAGAAACCCTGAGGGCCTTGTTTTATTGACTGCGCGTCGGAAAAATACGCGCTTTTGGCGGTCTGAGCGGGGCAGGACGGCATAGTGGGACGGCATAGCGCTCGCACGTCCCCGCCCCCGAGGGGAGGCCGGGCCTCTCGGTGGAGATTGCCCAACGGCTGAGATTCTTGCTTGCCCTCGTGCGAGGCGGCGAAGGCCGATTTTGGGAAGGGATAGGCTGCAGGATTTCATGCTGCGTGGCCGTGTGCAGCGAGCCATGGATCGTCGCGACCGGCCCAAAGGAGACATCTACCGACCAGCCAATTGCTGCGCCGCAACTTTCGCGTTGCTGCCATTCATGATGAGCGCAGCATTTTCCACGATCGTATGCCTGCTGAGCGGACGAACTGTGAATTCGCTGCGACTGTCCTTAACGGCAGCTACCTGCACTTTGTGACGTCACAGAACACGAGCGCTGACGCAAAGATTCCATGTGACGCGTGAGCCGACGAGATTGATGCGAGCACCAAACGAATTCCGAGCATCGACGCACTTATTGGTGCTATCGATCATTACGGTTCTGTTACGTCAGTTATCCAAGTCCAGCTTGCGACTGCGCGTGGAAAGCCAAGTGATCCGATGGCCAAAAAAGCCGTCTGGTTCAAATCTGCGGTTGGAATGTTTTCATCCAAAGCTCGGCGCGCGTGAGAATGAACAGCTCCTTCGGACCCGGCTCCAATTGCCAGCGCGAGCTTGACCAGACGTTTCTCGCGGTCGCTAAGACCGCCGGACTCCGCAGCGGCAGCCCCCAAAGCGGAGTAGGCGGACCAGATATCGGGGTGTTGCCGGGCAAGATCGCCAGCGGCGCCGGGAAGGTCATCTTTCACGGGTTTTCCTTTCAGGTCTTATTACCCACCTAACGCCGACATGAACCGTCGGATCGAAAGGTGCGAGATGTTGTGGGCTCCGAAATCGTGCCCCTGAGGTTTAGCGGAAACTGCCCGCCGCAGTAAAGCATCCAACACGTCTTCATCTTGCTCGAGTGCGGGGCGAAGGTCGACCGATCCTTCCTGCCCCATACAGGTAAAAAGCCGCCCCGCGGCGCTGAGCCGCACACGATTACACAGCGCGCAGAAATTGCAGGACATCGGAGAGATGAAGCCGAGCCGCCCGCCGGTTTCGGCGACGCTCAGATAACGCGCCGGGCCGCCGGTGGCGTGGGCGAGGGGCGCTAATGTCCAGCGCCGCGCAAGGCCGGCCCTCAACTCATCGAGAGGAAGGAAGGTCTCCGCGCGATTCTGTCCGGTCGCGCCCATCGGCATCTCTTCGATCAGGGTCAGGTCCATGCTGCGGCCATGGGCAAAGTGGATCAGGGAGTCGAGCTCAGACTCGAACGCGCCACGGCTGGCGATGGCGTTGAGCTTGACCTTGAGACCGGCGGTTTGCGCAGCGTCGAGTCCATTCAGCACCTTTTCCAGGTCGCCGCGCCGGGTGATCTTGCGATAGTGCGCGGGGTCAAGCGTATCAAGCGACACATTAACTCGACGCACGCCGTATTTGGCAAGATCATCCGCGTATCGCGCCAGTTGGGTGCCGTTGGTGGTCAGCGTGAGCTCCTCCAGTGCGCCTGTCTCCAAGTGGCGGGAAAGCTCTGCGATGAGATCCATGACCCCTTTGCGCACCAGCGGTTCACCGCCTGTCAGCCGGAGTTTACGCACGCCGCGGCGGATAAAGACATCAGACAAGCGGGCAAGCTCTGCGATACTCAGCAGATTTCGTTTCGGCATGAAAACCATGTTTTCGGCCATGCAATAAGTGCAGCGCAGATCGCAGCGGTCGGTGAGGGACAGGCGCAGATACGTCACAGAGCGACCGAAACTGTCGGACAGTGGACGGAGGCGAGCGACATCAAGCGGCATGGCGGCTCCTTTCGAGGCGATTGACCCACCCCAGCACTGCATCGGTCTGCATTGGAAGATCGCAGGCTATGTCGCCGCCGAAATGGGCCCAGCTGTCGGCATATGTCGGGCGGACCGCAGTCAGCACCGGCACCTCCAGCGCAATCGCAGCGCCGATCAGATCACGAAATCCGCGCCCTTCGCTTTCGCCGCGCCCAAAGCGGTTGAGGATCAGCAAGTCGGCTCCGGCGTGTAATTCGCTTGCGATGAACGAAGAACAGATCGCGAGCGCTCCGGGGTCCAGGCGGCAGCCGCGCGAGCCGTTGCCCAGCGGCTGCGAGATGCGAAAGGTCTTGTTCGAGTACAGTGTGGTCAGATCCATGTCGGCACAACGGCATTCGCCGCCCACCGCGCCGCGGCTTTGAACCGCGCCGCGCACACGCATGCCCGAGGCGGCAAGGCTATTGGCAATTCCGGCGAGAAACCCG
This sequence comes from Sedimentitalea nanhaiensis DSM 24252, assembly GCF_000473225.1. GTDB lineage: Bacteria > Pseudomonadota > Alphaproteobacteria > Rhodobacterales > Rhodobacteraceae > Sedimentitalea > Sedimentitalea nanhaiensis. The sequence goes on along the minus strand of NZ_KI421509.1, from coordinate 731,765 downwards.
TCGATATCACCATGATCGAACCGTATGGCGGCAAGGGGAGTGAAGGTCATGTCAATGCTCCGATGGTGCAGAAGGGGTGCCAGTGCAGAATGTCGCCCATCGACACCGCAGAGGTTTCGGCCGCGACGATCGCCACGCCATCGGCCTCGGCCAGCGGCACCAGCGTGGCGGAAACGCTTGCACCAAGGCGTTGCAGGACGGGCAGGCCATTGGCGTCGTAGCCTTTCAGGCGCACCGGAAAGACTTCGGCCCGCCCGGCTTTGCGCTGCCATTCAAATCCGGCGCTTGCCGGGGTCGCGGCAAAGGGCGCGGGTTGCGCGCCGCTCATACGGGCAAGCTGCGCAAGGACGAACATGTGAAAGCCGACATAGGCGGCAAAGGGATTGCCCGGCAGGCCGGTAAAAACCGCATCGCCAAGCGTGCCGAACAGAACGGGCTTGCCGGGCTTGATTGCCACGCGCCAGCCTTGGATATCACCGCCTGCAGCGATCAGCGCATCGCGGATGTGATCCTTGCCACCCATCGACACTGCGCCAGAGGTCATGATCAGATCGAACTGGCCGCCCAAATCGGCAAACGCCGCGGCGGTGGCATCGGGGTCATCAGGCAGGATGCCCAGATCGCTGACCTCTGCTGCGTGCTCTGCCAGCAGCGCGCAGAGCAGGGGGCGGTTTGCATCTGGGATTTGACCCGGCGCACAGGGGCCGGCGGTCACCTCGTTCCCGGTGGAAAAGACGGCAACGCGAGGCCGGCGGACAACTGCGATGTCGTGCAGGCCATTTGCGGCCAACAAGCCGATATGGCGCGGCGCAATGCGGGTGCCTTTGCGCAGCAGCAGTTGCCCTGCATCCTGATCGCTGCCTGCCCGGCGGATGTTGCTGCCCCGCGTGGGCGCGGTCGAGAAATGTACTTTGGTCACCTTGTCGATGCACGTCTCGATCATCGCGACGGTATCTGCGCCCTCTGGCAGCGGCGCCCCGGTGTAGATGCGCATGGCCGCGCCCGTGGGCAGCTCGCACGGCGCATCGCCGGCGGCAACGGTTCCGGCGACGGGCAGGCAGCAGCGCCCCTCGAGATCGGCCAGGCGCAGCGCAAAGCCGTCCATGGCGGAGTTGTTGAAATAGGGCATCGCGCGGGGCGCGAAAATATCAGCGGCGGCAGTCCAGCCAAGCGCCTGCGCCAAAGGAAGCGTCTGTTGCTGAAGGATGGGGCGCACATTGGCCAGGGCCAAAGCGCGCGCCTCGCTGCAACTCAGTAGTTGTTGCGATCCGGCAAGGCCATCACAGCCACATCCGGTCGAGACATTTGCGCCGTCCATGATACCTCCTGCAACCGACCGGAAATCCGGTAAAGGAAAACGGATGCGGCCGGTGTGCCCGGCCGCATCCTTCTGGCTTATTTCGCGGCGTCCGCGGCGTTCGTCATCAGGTAGTCCATGACAAGCTCTGCTTCCTGCTCATCAAGACCGGCCCGCGGGAACATCGACGGGGTGATGCCCTTCCACTGCTGCTGCGTGAAGTGGGTCACCTCGCGCGGCGCGTGGCAGACGGTGCACCGCTCGAAGTAGATTTTCTCGCCCGGGCTCATGTCGGCATAAAGCTTCTCGGTCAGTTCATAAAGACGATCCAGACCCAGCTTGTCCTCATCGATTTCGGCAATTTCCATGTCCTCGATGATCGCGGGCTTCTCGTAAGCCATGTTCGGACCTTCGGGGTCTTCACATTTGCGCATGGAGCACAGCACTGTGTTGGCGGTGGTCGCCTGTGCCAGACCGGAGGATGGCTGGGTCGACGTCAGGAAGTTCACCAGACCGGAGTTGCACCGGCCCTTGCTGTCAAGCGACGGCCAGGCCCCCTCGTAGATCGAAACCACGCCCGGCATGATGTCATCGCTGACAACAGCCCCGGCGATGACCGTGCCGCGATCATTGTACAGCTCGACCAGGTCACCATCCTCGATGCCACGATCTGCGGCGTCCTTTGTGTTGATCCGGACCGGCTCGCGGCCCTGCACCTTGTAAAGCGCGCGCAGGTTTTCCGACTGGTCCATCTGGCTGTGCAGGCGAAACCACGGGTGCGGAGACACGACGTGCAACTGACCTTCCTTCGCGTTGCCGAGGTATTCGTGCTTTTCCATCCACATCGGCATGCCGGGCATGTCGTCGATCCCAAGCTTGGCAAAATCCTCGCAGAACATTTCGATCTTGCCGGATGCCGTGTGCAGCGGGCTGCCCTCGGGGTCGTTGAAAAACTCGCTGTGGCGGGTCCATTTGCGGGCCTCTTCAGGCACCTCCTGGCGGGCATAGCCCTTTTCCCAAAACTCCTCGAACGGCGTGTGCTTGGCCGCGGATGACTTCTCGTAGGCGAGCTTGATGTGATACATCTTGTCTTCGCCGTCGGTGAACTGCATCCACAGGCCCAGTTTGTCGGCCAGACCTTCGAAGATCTCGTAATCGGGCAGACTTTCACCCACAGGCTCGATCACCTTCTTCATCGCGTAGACCTTGTCGTTGGAATAGGTGCCACCAGACGAGATGTCGTCCTGTTCCAGGGTCGAGGCCGCAGGCAGGACGATGTCGCACCAGCGGGTTGCGGCGGTCCACCAGACGTCGACACTGATGACGGTTTCCACGGATTCAAGCGCACGGTGTTGATTGTCGCTGAGAACTGACCCGGCATTGTCACCGAGACTTGACCCACCCAGCTGTTATGTTCTTTGCGTCATGATGGCGTCAATGCTGCTGTCTCCTTTCGTTTCTTTTTCGCTGTCTCCGAGCTGGCCTTGAACCGATAGCTGTCATTGCCGGTCTCCAGGATGTGGCAGCGGTGGGTAAGGCGGTCGAGTAGCGCGGTGGTCATTTTCGCATCGCCGAACACGCTGGCCCATTCGCTGAAGCTCAAGTTCGTGGTGATGACGACGCTGGTGCGCTCGTAGAGTTTACTGAGAAGGTGGAACAACAACGCGCCTCCCGAAGCGCTGAACGGCAGATATCCCAACTCATCCAGGATCACCAAGTCGGTTTTCACCAGCGCCTCAGCGATCTTCCCCGCCTTGTTTTGGGCCTTTTCCTGCTCCAGCGCATTGACCAACTCAACCGTCGAGAAGAAGCGGACGCGTTTACGGTGATGTTCGATCGCTTGGATGCCAAGAGCGGTGGCGACATGCGATTTCCCAGTTCCTGGGCCTCCGATCAGCACCACGTTTTCGGTCCCCATCATGAACTCGCAGCGATGCAACTGGCGGACCAAGGCTTCACGGATTTCGCTGGCGGCAAAGTCGAAGCCAGAGAGATCCTTGTATGCCGGGAA
>NZ_KI421509.1:357469-728357 GCF_000473225.1 Sedimentitalea nanhaiensis DSM 24252 | reverse complement strand
CCAGCTGAATCAAGCAGGGGCAAGGTTGCACATGGGTCAATTCTCAATGACAATTTCTGCAGTTGCCGGGTCAGTTCTCAGTGACAATCAACAACCGGTCGGCCCATTGTCGCGCGCAGGGCGCGCTCCATACGAAGATACCCTGTAAGATCTGGCTCATCTTCAAGGTCGCGATATAGAGCGTCCAGAGTGGTAAGTTTCGAGATCGGCAGATCAAGCAACGGCATGCTGGACAGAACAACAACGCGCTTGGGCTGATCGGGCGACACAAGGCGGAGCCGTGCGATCGCTTGCAGGGTCCCACATTCACGGGTCTGCCGCAGGACTGCCGCAACCCGCCGGTCTGGATGTGACCGAATTTTTGCGGCACGCAAGGACCCATCATGCAATATTCGGACTGTTTCCTGCTCTGGAAGTGGACCTCCCGTGAATTGTGAAAGCGGAGCTTCGGTATCATTGAACAGGCTGCGGGCCTGCTTCTCGATATCGCGGATGCCCGGTTGCAGGCGACCGATGATGACGATGGTCCGATAGCGCTCGTAATCGTTAACACCGAGCATTTTAGGGCCAAACCAGCGCGGCATTGCACCCAGAAGAGACCGGCGCATATCCTCTTCTTTCTCGTAGTCGACAGGCTGCCCTGCATCCTCATGCAGCTTTTCAAGAACTGATTTCGTTGCCACGACAAGGACGCCGCTGCCATCGGCTTGGGTGACTTCACGGCCGAGGATCGCGAGGATCTTTGCTCTGCGACCCGTTCCGGCCTCCGGATCGAGCAACCAGGTGTCGGACATTGTTCGGTCGGAGATCTGAACAATCTCCGCTTGCGGCTTGGTTTCAATTTTCGCGAAATCAGTTCCTGGCGCCAACCTCTCGGCAATCGCCTCATCTGCGTCTGCGTCGAGCATCAGAAGCGGTGCGTCGCGCTCAATTTCTGCAACCTTATATAGCCGAATGACCTGTCGCATCCCGGATCCGCATGGTTGCTCTTCAAGGGTCAGTCGGTTCGGCCCGAGTGCCTCCTCCGAGGCAAGCAAGTCGAACAACGCCTGTCGCTTTCGGGACGCGAAGAGCGCAACCCGATCATATCTTTTGAGCATGAACTCAACCCGCGCGACGCTGTCGCGCGGCATGATGTCGAGATTGTCTCTGGAGGCTGTTTCTCCTTTTGAAAGCAATTCAAGTTTTTCTTTGCCCACCCCGAGCGATATGAGATGGTCTCGAACATCTGATCCATTTTGCAGCGCCGCGACAATGCCGATCTTCGCTTTTAATAAGTCAGCGCGGAGTGCGGTCGGGAATCCTGGTTCCGGCGCCCGTAAAAACTCTTCAACGAAAATATCTTTGGTTGAGCAGAGGTTTGACCATACTTTTTCATCGATGATCCGGAGCGCCGTAGGGGTATCGCGATCGACAGGAGGGTAGGCCTCAAGATAACTGTGCGACAGAAAGTGAATTTTTGCGCCGACAGCGTCCTTCTGCAAGAGATACGGGCATTCAGACGCGCATGGAGCCTCGACTAACTCGCCTCCACGCTCCACGCGACAGAGCGCCTGGGTCACCGATGGCACGAGGTTGGTCACGGCCTCGACAAGATCGGTGCGCTCGCACATCTGTTTGCCAGATTCCGGGTTGGAAGCGAGGCGCCCGCGGATGACGGAAATCGGCAGGCCACTGTCGAGTTCTTGCAGATCAGCCGCGGCGCGTTCTGCGAGATCCAAGGTCGGTACATAGACCAGTATGTGGCCTCGGGCGAGCAACGCAGGGCCATGCTTTGCCAGCAAGCGCAGGGCCGTGCTCGTCTTGCCGACACCCGCGCTGACTTTGAGCGTCAGTGCCGGGCATTCCTCAGCATCATTGTTATCTCCCTCCGCTGCAGCCTGAATAAATGCTTCCATGCGCTCGTGAAGTTCACGCCTTGCGTCCTCTGGCTCTCGCCATACCGGTAGGGCGTGGTCGGCACGGAAATGATGTGATTGATCCATGGAAAATCCTTCTGTTGGGAAGGATATTGTCCCCGGCGCAGTCGTTCCAAAATGCAATCTGTCGCGACATCCGATGCGGTGTCGGAACTGCAATGGTGGGGTCGCTCAATTGATATCTTTTAATAGGACACCCCCACCATTGCTCCAATTTTGAATGGGCAGTTCCGGCGACTAATTCCCTTTCATCACAACGAGGGAGAACACCATGCTGACAGTCGAAGACACCGCCGAACATTTTGATCTGACGCCGGGAACGATTCGAAACCGGATCAAGCGCGGCGAGTTGCGCGCTCAGCGCATCAATCGGCAATATCGACTTGCTTGGGAAGATGTCTGGGCGTGCGAGAAGGGACCGATGCCCAAAGGGCAACGCCTCGAGCGATACCGAAAACCCCTGATGAGCAAATCCAGGGTCGCCGAGAAGCTCCGTGTCAGCGTGAAGACTATCGAGCGAATGATCGGAGGTGGCCTGCCGACCCGGAATGCATTTGGCAGCGTGCGCATCAATCCGGACGATGCCAGGGATTGGATCCATGCACATCTCGAGTTCGAATTGGCCGAAGAGTGGTATGTCTGAGGCTGCATTCATTCGCACAAGTGGAATATCGGTTTTCCGGACTCGAGCGACACTACCTCGTCAGCCGCACAGACATCCCCAAACATAAATTGGCGTTATGTTGGTGGATGTGAATGCGAAAAGCCAAAAAATCGCGACACGGTGTGCGAAACACTCCACCAGGCACGATCTCCAAATTCCTGAAATCACAATGCCATGACGAGGCCCTTGCGCCGCGCCTTTCTTCGCGAAGGCGTCGCGCAGGTGCCCGCGAATAGGAGATCAAAAATGACAATGCATACAACGGCCCCGATGCGCCAGGTAAAGGAATACTGGTTAGGGGAGGTTCTCGCTTGGGCGGAGGCGAACAACGAATCCTACGACGCAATCCGCGAACTCAACAAAATTCCGGCACGGATGAGCATGATCGACGATGATATCGGCCTGATTCCGGCTGGCTTGGTCCACTTTGACAAGGTGATCGCGCCGACCCCCTATGGCGTTGTGTCTAAATCGAAGGATATCGAGAAGGCCCGCCGGCGCGGCAATTCCCGGGCTCGGGCATTGCTGGTTCGGTTTTACGAGGCCAATGCCATGGTCGCGCCGCAGGTTGGGCGCGAAAAATGGGATCGCGTGATCGCATTGGTCGAAGAAAATGAAGGCTTCACGGCCCGCGGCGCGATCTTTCCGACCGGCAAGCACAGGTCGCTTTTCCCACTCCGTGCTCGATGCCGGACCAGCCCGCTGGGACTGACGCAGGAAGAGCTTGATCGCGTGGCCGGGGAAGCGACGCCAGAGGTCAGAAAGTCGATCAACAGGGGCATCAAGCTGATCAATCAGCTCATCACATTGCAGAATGTCCTTCCCGAGGTTCGGGAGCTCTTGCCGCCCGTTGGCTTCAAGCTTCCCAGCTCACCAGATCGCGCGCGTCGCATTCCGTGGTCGTGGCTTCCCGAAGCTCTGCGTGCAAATATTGAAGTGGTTTTCCAGCAGACACTTGCCAAACCGGAGGACCGGGCGGCGAAGGTCAAGGAGCGCCTCGAGGCGGGGGAGGCTCCTGAGGCTGTCCTGGCCGAGGTCAACGCATATGCGAAGGTTCGTCGCAGAAAGATCAACAATCCAACCGCAGCCCTTTCGGGTTATCGCAATGCGGTGACGTGGCTCTGGCGCGCGGTTGATGATCTCGGCAGGTCTGGAGCCGCGACGATCCTGCCTGACCTCATGACACGGGAGAATCTGGAGGCTGCCTGCGAAGATCAAATCCAGCGGTCGACAAGCTCACTGACACTGAAGGATCCGAAATTATCGCAGACGCTCAACGGCCGCCTGACAAACCTGCGGACGATTGCAGGCCATGGTCTGTGCCGCCCGGATATGGTTGCACTCATCGACCTGATGAAAATCAGCTATTGGGAATACATCGTGACGCCAAAGCAGATGACGGAAGATGCCGAGCATACCTGCAAGGTCTTGCGCGACAATCCACATGTTGCCGCCAAATTTGTGCGTGGGCCTTATATGCTCGCCGATCAGGCGACGGCAGATATTGAACGCGCCAAAGCAAACTCGGATGAGGACGCCGAGGACCGTGCATTGCGCCTTTATGCGGCGGCCGCGATGCAAGCGATCCAGCTGTCCCGGCCATTGCGAACCTCCAATATCATCCGGGTGCGCCATCTGGGCTGTCCCGGCAGTCCCGGCAACATTGTCTGGGTCAGGGATAAAAAGAAGGCTGAAATCACGTTTCTGCCCGGAGAAATCAAGAATGACATCAAGGTGGTCATCACGGTGCTGGACGCCGATGCCGAGATCCTCTGGAAATGGCAAAATAAGCTGCGTGCCCGCTTTGTCGAGTTGAGAAAAATTCCGGACAGCCAGTATCTTTTTCCGGGGAAGGCGTCGCCCCGCCTCGTGAAAGACAAGGTATCACTTCCAGCGGGCTGCGTTTCGCCTTCAACGATGGCCGAAATGTGGGCACTTGGGGATGCTCAACTCGGACTCGGGCTGACGCCTCATCAATGCCGCCATGCGGTCGCCACGCTCGTCCTTGCCTTGGAGCCGGGCAATTACGCAAAGGCGGCTTCAATTCTCGGGGACACCGAGGAAACCGTCCGAAAGCACTACGGGTGTGACAGCGGTCAAGCTGCCGCAGCAGAGGTGCGTCAGGCGCTCCTCGCGCATCACCCCGATCTATTCAAGAAAATGAAAAGGAAACTTGCCAAATGACGCGCAGGAAAACCATCGAAGAACACCTTGCTCCTGTCCCGGCCTCTATCCGGCGCGACATGCTCGAGAACCGTAACAATCTCGCGCCCGGCGCGGCTGCCGTGATCGGCCGCTTCTTTTCTATCGTAAAGGAGCGCCATGAACCGATCGAGGCCCCGGGTGCGGAGAGCTTCCGCGCCGCTGCCTCCTCCGAGAGCACGCTTGGGACGCTGCTACGGGCGCTCGACCGCCATGCACCCGATGTTTCGACTGCGGCGGCCCGCCAGGTGCGAGCGGAATGGTATGCCCGGCGTCCAGGCAAGGCCCGCGCCCAACACGCGCCCTGCGAGGAGGCGTTGATCGCATCATGGCCGACATCCTGGCAAGCCATGTATCCATTTCTGCGCCAAGCCCGGATCAAGGCCTCTTCCAGAGAGCGATATGTCGCTTCCATCTCCCGCTGCGCCCGGATCGTCAATGCGGGCGGCGCGGATGAATGCCTGACATTCTATACCGCATATTGTCTCGGGGAGGCATTCAAGGCGGGTGAGGCGGACGTCAGGCCAATAACGATCGCAAATTACCTTGAGGGCCTCATTGCTCTGGGCAGGCTTGGCGGCGTCAATGCGGAGTCTCTCGATGGCATGCGTTACATGCGCGATGCATTACGAGATGAGGCAGAATTGGGAGAGAAGCTGAAGGTCGCTCGCATCAACGGTCTGATGAAGAAGGGCGGATTTGAATACATCGCCAAAGTCATCGGTAAAATGCGCACAAAAGCCGATCTGTTGCCGGATCATTCAGCGCGCAAAGCGCTACTGCTTCAGACTGCGGCGTGCTGTGCTGTTGACATGAACAAGCCTGCAAGGACCGGCGACATGTCACAATGGTCCATCGGCAGCGATTTGCGGCGTGAGACTGATGGATCGTGGCATCTCGTGTGGAAACAGGAAAAGACCGGCCGGACAACAGAAGCCGGTGAACTCTGGCCGGAGATCGGTGAAGTCCTCGATGAACTCATTTTGTGCGGTCGGCCAAGCCGATTGATCCATATGCGCTACCGGGAGCTTACTGGCAAAAACTGGCTGACTCTGTCCGATACCGCCAAGCCTGCAACATGGCCGAGTGAAAGGATCAAAGCAGCAATCGAGGTGCCATCGCACGATCTGCGGACCCTCGCGGCCGACTACATGCGACGGCACGATCCGGAGATCGCCGCGCGGGTCATCGCGACACATCTCGGCCACGGAACGCTCGAAGCCGGTAAAGAATACTCGGCCGAGTGCAAGAACGAGGCAGCAGCTCAAGCTTGGCAGAAAGACCGGCAGCGGATCGCAAAGCAGGATAGAGTCAGGGTCGATCATCCACGATTTTCATTTTGCAGACCGCGAGGTTGAAAGGAGTCGATGAAATCCCCACAGGATGGGATGGCACCGCCGTCGACAATCTGCACTGGTTGTTTCAATTTCCTTCAATCACTTCACCATCCGAAACTGGCTGCCGCTGCCTGTCGAAAATGACAAAATCGGTGAGGGGCTTCAGTGAACGGCTGCGACAAATCTTACGCAGAATAGAAAAGCCAGAGTCTGCAGCATTCCTGTCTGCCGCGCTCCTTCTTGCGAGAGCGCGGCAGACAGGAATGCAGTGCCTCAAGAGAGATACAGAAACCCGCCGGCCGTGAAACTCTCCGCTGCTACCGGAACACCGGCGAAACCACCCCCCGGAAAATGAAAAGGAGGCTTTCCCGGGGTCTTGATCGCCATGATGGGCGGCGCAACTTGGAGGTATTCGATGTCAATTCAATCAGTTCTGTTTCGCACTGCGGGCGGTGACCGCGCGCTCGAACTCACCAGAGATTTTTGCCATGAACACGGTGAAGCGATGCTGAACGCCGCTGCAATGCTCGGCGGATCGGCGGCGCATCGCCGCTGTCTGCGGCTTATCGCGGATATAGCCAAGGGTGTCGTGCTTTCGAAGGCGCTCAAGCATGAACTTGTCTGGCTCCACCGGCTGGTCATGCTCGATTTCGTCGGCGATCCGGAGCGCGAGGAAACCGCGCGCTTCATGGCGCTCGATATTCTGGATCCGCGGGTTGAGGAGATTTGCTTTGAGGCGGACCGGCTCTTCGATCTCCTCGTCGCGATTGCCGACGAGCATCCGGGCTGCGATGTCGTTCAGCGCGAGATTTTCGATCTCTCCGCGGCGTGACCCCTCCGCCGGCCATTTGGCCGGCGTCTTGAAGTCACCGCATTTCGCAGTGGCGATACCAGGAGTTGGTCATGAAGAACATTTTGCACACGCTGCCGCTGGAGGAACTCTGCGCGCGCGCCCTCGAAAAGATCGGGCATGTCACCGCGGCGGCAACATCGGCCGAGGTTGCCGGGACGAGCCACAATCAGCACGCGATCCGACGAGCCATGCAGAGTCTTTCCGAGGACAGGCTGCTTCGACAGGATGGGTGCGATGCACTTGGTCTCGTTATCTCGATCCTCGACTGGGAACTCGATCAAGAAACCCAGGAAATCGTGCCGGTCTTTCATGGCCGCAACGATCCGGAAGAGGGCGCGATCGGCACCGTCGTAGACGAGCGGGTTCTGACCCCGCGCGGCGATCATATCTCGCAATGTCTCGGCAATCTGCGCGTTCTTCGCGAAATGCTGCAGGTGTTGGAGCATCGCCTGACTGCCGAGCGTATCGTCAACCGGCGCTTCGGTGGGTGATATCTAAAGACGCTGACTTGGACGTCGGACGGGTCCATTGCCCTGGCCTCGAGGTCACCTCGCCCATGGCGAGGTGGACCTTGCGCCAGGCCCAGACGCGGGGCCCCTTCATTCTTACGGGCGTGCCACCTCTTTCTTAGCCCGGATCTTTATGGATGTCGTACTCGGCCGGATCACCGGGGGTAGCAGTGTCGGACTTCCTCCTGTTGCTGCCCAAGCGGAACGCCAAAGATCGGGAAGCATGCCTCTTACCGCAAAAAAAGAATCGTGCTGAATCAATTCATTACATTTGTCTGGCGAAGAAAATCACTGGATTCGGCCGCTTTCCACGACTCGCCAGGAAGAAATGAACCCAGTCTTCTATTCGACACCAACGAGGTGGCGAGAGGAACGACCGCCTGGCACTGCCGGCGGCTACAGCACGACGGCAGACACATGACCCACGCATCACCAAAAGCCTTCAATGACGCAATGCCCGCCTTGGCCGATATGAAGCCTCGGGTACGGGTTGAGGTGGTTGTCGAACTTTCTGGATTGAAGCGTCGGACGATTACCGACCTCGCGTCGAACGACAAGATACCCGGCGCAGTCAAACTCGGCGAGACCTGGACATTCGATCAGGACTTGCTCGCACTCTGGATCACAAAGGGAAACAAATGCCAAGAAACGTCTACACCCCCAGCAACAGCAAGAATTACTACCTGCGCGTCACCATCGACGGGAAAGAACACCGAGAGTCGCTTCGCACAACTTCTAAGCGGGTCGCGGAAAAGAAAGCGCGAGAAAGGATCAAGGAGCTGAAAGGGAAGGCTGAGCGCGGCGAGACCGATTGGCTCTTCCATTCTGGCTTCACAGGTTTCTATGAAAGCCTCGACCACTACGACGAAGACCATGGATGGTCCGCAAACACCCGCAAACGCTATCAGACCAGTTTACGCCAGATTGGAGTGACGCTGATGGAGGTATTTGAAGAGCGCGACGAAAATATCGAGCTGGCCGGGGCGTGGGAAATCGACCTGAAATCGATCTCGGAATTCGTTGCCATGCGCAAGGATGCGGGAGCTTCAATCGCGACGATCAATCGCGACCTCACCGCTTTCAATCATCTCATGAGCCATATCAAGAACCTGGGCTGGGTCGAAATGAATCCAGTTCTGCAATTCGAGAAGAAGGGAATGAAGGAAAGCCTGCCGGACATCGTTCTTCCCACCGATGAGGCTATCCAAAAGCTGGGTCGGCGCGCACCGGGCAACCTCTGCTTTTTCCCGGACTTCCTCGACGCAACCGGGGGCCGTGTTACAGAGATGTCGATGATCAAATGGGCCGACGTGAAAGGCATGGGCCATCCGGTCGAGGGCCATGTCACGCTGACCTTGCGACACACGAAGGGAGGCAAGGTCCGGACGATCACTCTGCGCCAGCAGGCGATCGACATCCTGTTGCAAATTCGTCGCTCCAATCGGTCGCCATATGTCTTCTGGAACAAAACCGAGGATGGCTACTATCGTAGCGCGTCCAACCTATTCTGGGATTATGCGCAGGAGACGGAGTTTGGCGCCCGTCTTCATGATATACGCCACAAGTTCGCGATCGAGCGATTGATGGAGGGCTGGTCGGTCTATCGTGTTCAGCGCTACATCGGCCACGGGTCGGTGAAGACCACCGAGCGCTATTACTTCCGCTACCTCACTCAGGAGCAGCAAGTGATCGCCAATGCCGACGGCAATATCGGTCTCTGACGCAGACTCGCCCCGGCCGATGAAAGCCCCGCCCGAAACGGCGGGGCTTTTGTCGTTTGGGGAAGGGCGCAAAGGGCATCGGCCAAGCGAAATTTGGCAGCGTCACGGCATAGTCGGCGCATGCGGTGCCGCAGAGAGTCGGCATACTATGCCGAGTTTTTCCTTAGCTGCCGGGAGGCCCCCCACGCGGCGTCAGGCGGAAAATATCATTTAATTCAGGGGCTTAGTGGCGGAGAGACAGGGATTCGAACCCTGGGAAGGCTTGCACCCTCAACGGTTTTCGAGACCGCCCCGTTCGACCACTCCGGCACCTCTCCGCGGGGATCTGGAGCCTGCGTTTAGTCGGGAATGTCGGGGCTGGCAAGGCCCGATTTCCCGATTGTGACGTGACCGTGGATTTTGATTGCCCGCGCTGTCAAATCGATTACGCTTTGGCCCATGACAGCCACAACCGCGCCACATCGTTTCGTCACAGGGGTTCTTATCCTGATTGTGGGTCTGATGGCAGGCGCACCAAACGCGGCGCTGGCCGCGACCGACAGGGGGCGGATCCAGGCCTTTCTGGATGTCACCGGCTTTGACGTGGCGCTAGACAGTATTGCGCTGTCCGCCAGCACGGCCCCCGAGATGCTGGGCCTTCAGGCGGATGAATTCGGATCCGAATGGGAAAGAGTGTCGGGCGAGGTGTTTGACACCGGCGTGATGCGGGATCTGGCGCTGGACATCCTGCAAGAGACCTTGACCGAGGAGCTGTTGAACCATGCTGCCGCGTTTTATGCCACCGATCTGGGCCAGCGACTGGTGGTGGCGGAAAACCGGTCGCATATGGTCCAGGACGACGCGGCCAGGCTGGAGCAGGGCAGGCAGATCGTTGCCGGGTTGGTGGCACAGGGAGCCCCCCGGCTGGAGGTGCTCAAACGGATGAACCGGGCGATTGACGCGTCGGGAACAGGGCTGCGTGCGGTGCAGCAGATTCAGATGCGGTTCCTGCTGGCGGCCAGCGCGGCGGGGGTGATCGACCTGCAGATGGATGCAGACGAGTTGAGCGCGCTGTTCAGGTCGCAAGAGGGCGAGCTGCGGCGGGCGCTGCAGCAATCGGCCCTGGCCGGGGCCGCGAGCACCTATCAGGCCTTTTCCGACGCCGATCTGGCGGCCTATGCCGAGGCGCTGGAAGAGCCGGAAATGATGCGGGTTTACGAGCTGTTGAACGCCGTGCAGTACGAGATTACCGCCAACCGGTTCGAGGTTCTGGCCACCCGCATGGCCGGTTTGACACCGGGGCAGGAGCTCTGAACATGGTTCGCCGCGCGGCTCTGGCCGTTTTGGCGGCGTGGATCCTGGCGGTGCCGGGGGTCATGGCGCAAACCCCCGCGGATCGTCTGGCCGTGGTGCTGCGGCTGTCGCACGTCGTGTCGATCATGCAGGCCGAAGGGCTGAGCCACGCACAAACGCTGGATGCCGACATGTTGGACGGGCAGGGCGGTTCGTATTTCGCCGACCGGGTGCGGCAGATCCACGATCCCGCCGAGATGGCGCAAATTGTCCAGAAGACGTTGGCCACAGAGATGAGCGACAGCGATATTGCGGCCAGCATCGCGTTTTTCGACACCGATCTGGGCCAGCGCATCCTGTCGCTTGAAAACGCCGCGCGGGTGGCGCTGGCCGATCCGGCGGTGGAAGACCTTGCCAGTGCCAGCTATGCGGCGCTGAAAGGCACCGACGATCCCCGGCTGGCGCTGGTGTCGCGCTTTGTTGTCGCCAATGACCTGATCGGGCGCAATGTCGCCTCGGCGCTGGACACGAACTATCGGTTCTATCGCGGGCTGTTGGAGGGCACGGATGCGCTTGGCGATTTCGATCCGCTGGCCGAGGCCTGGGCGCAAGAGGCCGACATGCGCGCCGAAACCGAGCGCTGGGTCTATGGGTTCTTGCTGATGGCCTATCAGCCCTTGCAGGCCGGCGAGTTGGAAAGCTATCTGGCCTTCTCGCAATCCGCAGCGGGTCAATCGCTGAACGCCGCCCTGTTTGAGGGCTTTGACCGGATGTTTCGCAGCATATCCTATCGTCTGGGGCTGGCGGTGGCGCGGGCGATGGGGGCCAGCGACATCTGAGCGGGAAACGGGTTGACAGCGGTGCCCGATCCGATCATAAGCGCCCAGCCCGGCCCGAAGTCTCGTGCCGGGTTCTTATATCATATCGCCCGCATGGGCGCGCTGTTCGAGGTGACCCATCGGGTCGAAACACCCGGGTTCGGGGACCACAGAACGCGGCAGACAAAGGAACAGACACATGTTTGCGGTCCTCAAGACCGGTGGCAAGCAGTACAAGGTTCAATCGGGCGATACGCTCCGGGTTGAGAAATTGGCTGCAGACGCTGGCGAAACAGTACAATTCAACGACATTCTGATGCTGGGCGGCGACACGACCGTCGTTGGCGCGCCTCTGATCGCTGGTGCCGGCGTTCAGGCCGAAGTGGTCGACCAGATCAAGGGCGAAAAGCTCATCCACTTTGTCAAGCGTCGCCGGAAGCATTCCAGCCAGCGCACCAAGGGTCACCGCCAGAAGCTGACCTTGATCAAGGTTACCGACATCCTGACCGAAGGTGCCGACAAGACCGGCGTCAAGGCCGCTGTCGGTGCCGGGTCGGTTGGCGCCGTGGCCGTTGCCGCGACCGAAGCCAAGACGCCCGCCAAAAAGGCCGCCGCGCCCAAGGCAGAGGCCCCCGCCGGTGGCGACGATCTGAAAAAGCTGTCCGGCGTTGGCCCGGCGCTTGAGAAAAAGCTGAATGCCGCAGGCGTTACAACATTTGCTCAGGTGGCGGCATGGACGGATGCGGATGTTGCTGCTATTGACGAGCAACTGTCGTTCAAAGGCCGGATCGAGCGCGAAGGCTGGATCGAGCAGGCCAAAGATCTGGCTAAAGGCTAAGGAGAGAAAGCATGGCACATAAGAAAGCAGGCGGTTCCTCCCGTAACGGCCGCGACTCAGCGGGTCGCCGTCTTGGTGTGAAACTGTACGGAGGCCAGAGCGCCATCCCCGGAAACATCATCGTGCGTCAGCGCGGCACCAAGTTCTGGCCGGGAGAGGGCGTTGGCCTGGGCAAGGATCACACGATTTTTGCAACCGCCGAAGGCGCCGTTACCTTCCACAAGGGTCTCAAGGGCCGCACCTTTATTTCGGTTCTGCCAGTGGCGGAGGCCGCAGAGTAAGCCGTACCCGGATGTTCAGACAAAATTGAGGGGGATCGGCGAAAACCGCCGGTCCCCTGTCTCGTTTATGGGTTGTTCCCCTTATGGCTGTCGCCACCGCCAGTTTTATCGTTTTCGCCGCCAGTCAGGTTGGCACGCCGGGTCCGGCAAACATGGCCCTGCTGGCGACCGGTGCGCGCTATGGGTTTCGTGCCGCGCTGCCCTTTGTCGCGGGCGTTGCCCTTGGCAAGCAGCTGGTGATCTGGCCAGTGGGTTTAGGTCTGATGGGGCTGGCGGACAGCGCGCCCTGGATCTTTGAGGGACTCAAGTGGATCTCGGCGGCCTATATCTGCTGGCTGGCCTGGAAGGTTGCCAATATGCGG
The DNA here is from genome assembly GCF_000473225.1 of Sedimentitalea nanhaiensis DSM 24252. Classification (GTDB taxonomy): domain Bacteria; phylum Pseudomonadota; class Alphaproteobacteria; order Rhodobacterales; family Rhodobacteraceae; genus Sedimentitalea; species Sedimentitalea nanhaiensis. The sequence continues at coordinate 715,581 of NZ_KI421509.1, read as the reverse complement.
CTGGGCCAGGCGGACGATCCGTCGCGGGTGCCCGGGTTCTGGGCCGGGCTGATCGTGCACCCCTTGAACCCCAAGGCCTGGGCCATGATCGTGGCCGGGTTCACCAGCTTTGTCGCCATGGGAACGCCCCCGTTGCAGGCAACCACGACAATTGCGGCGGTGTTGCTGGGGTGCCAGTTGATCCTGCATCCGATCTGGTGTTTTGCCGGTGACCGGATTGCCGCCGCAGTTGCAGATACCGCTGCGGAGACCTACCTGATGTGGGGATTGGCGGCTCTGACGGTTTTGTCAGTTTTCTTTGTGATGTTCGGAGGAGGAGCAGAAACATGAAATTGGACCCGATCATCAATCAACCGGTCATCGAGACCGAACGGTTCGACCTGCGCCCGCTGCGGCGTTCGGACAAGGGATTGATCGAGATGTGCGGCGGCGACGAGCGGGTGGCGCGTATGACCACCTCGATTCCGCACCCCTTGCCCCCCGGCACGATCGAGGCGTTCATTGCCCGCGTGACCGATCCGGACCGGGTCGAAGATGCCTGGGCGATGGATGGCACCAAATCCGGCGGCTCCGAAGTGATGGGCGTGATTTCGCTGCTGCGCATGGATCGCAACCAGTCCGAGGTCGGCTATTGGGTCGCGCCGATCTACTGGAACACCGGGCTGGCCTCGGATGCGGTCTGGGCGCTGGTCAATGCCAATCCTCTGGACAACACCACCATGTTCGCCAGCGTGTTTCAGGACAACCCGGCCTCGGCGCGAGTGCTGATCCATTGCGGATTCGAATATCTGGGCGACGCCGAAAGCTTTTCGGTGGCGCGGGATGCCACGGTTCCCACCTGGACCTACAGCCGAAAACTTTGATTGACCCTCTGGGCCTTTGCATTAGGAAACAGCCATGAAATTTCTCGATCTCGCAAAGGTCTATATCCGTTCGGGCGGTGGTGGCGGAGGCTGTGTCAGTTTCCGACGCGAAAAATACATCGAATACGGCGGACCAGACGGTGGCGACGGCGGCAATGGCGGTTCGGTCTGGGCCGAGGCGGTCGAAGGGCTGAACACGCTGATCGATTTTCGCTATCAGCAGCATTTCTTTGCCAAGAGCGGCCAGCCCGGCATGGGCAAGCAACGCACCGGCAAGGATGGCGGCGACATCGTTCTGCGGGTCCCGGTCGGCACCGAGATTCTGGACGAGGATCAGGAAACCGTGGTCGCCGATCTTGCAGAGGTCGGCGAGCGCGTGCAACTGGCCCGTGGCGGCAATGGCGGCTTTGGCAACCTGCATTTCAAATCCTCGACCAACCAGGCACCGCGCCGCGCCAATCCGGGTCAGGAAGGGGTGGAACGCACCCTGTGGCTGCGCCTGAAACTGATTGCCGATGTGGGGTTGCTGGGGCTGCCCAACGCCGGCAAGTCGACATTTCTGGCGGCCACTTCGAATGCGCGGCCCAAGATCGCCGATTACCCGTTCACGACGCTGCACCCCAACCTGGGCGTGGTCGGAGTGGACAATGTCGAATTTGTCATCGCGGATATTCCCGGTCTGATCGCCGGGGCGCACGAGGGGCGCGGCGTCGGGGATCGGTTCCTGGGGCATGTGGAACGCTGCGCGGTGCTGCTGCATCTGGTGGACGGCACATCCGAAACGATTGCCGAGGATTACCGGACCATCATCACCGAACTTGAGGCTTACGGGGGGCACCTGGCCGACAAGCCACGGGTGACGGTGCTGAACAAGATCGATGCGCTGGATGAGGACGAACGCACCGCCGCGCGGGCGGCGCTGGAACGGGCCTGTGGCGGGCCGGTTCAGATGATTTCGGGTGTCAGCCGCGAAGGTCTGACCGAGATCCTGCGCACCCTGCGCAGTTGCATCGACGAAGACCGCCTGCGTCACAAACCCCAGCAAGAGATCGAATCTTGGCGACCCTGACGCAGGCCCGCCGACTGATCGTCAAGATCGGCTCCGCACTTTTGGTGGATCGTCAGACCGGTGCGCTGCGCGAGGATTGGCTGTCTTCGCTGGCCGGCGATGTGGCCTGGCTGCGCGGGCTGGGGACGGATGTGGTTCTGGTGTCGTCCGGCTCCATCGCGCTGGGGCGCGGTGTGCTGGGTCTGCCCGCTGCCGATCTGGCGTTGGAGCAGTCGCAGGCCGCCGCCGCCGTAGGGCAGATCCGGCTGGCGCGCGCCTATGAACAGGCGCTGGCGCCGCATGGGATCACGGCCGCGCAGGTTCTGGTCACGCTGGAAGACAGCGCCAATCGCCGCCGCTATCTCAACTCGCGGGCGACGCTGGAAACGCTGCTGGGTCTGGGCGTGGTGCCGATTGTGAATGAAAACGACACCATCGCCACCGACGAAATCCGCTATGGCGACAACGACCGGCTGGCGGCGCAGGTTGCGGTCACGGTCGGTGCCGATCAGCTGATCCTGCTGTCGGATGTGGACGGGTTCTATTCCGGCAATCCAACCGTGGAGTCGACGGCCAGACGATTTGACGTGATCGACCGCATCACCCCCCAGATCGAGGCGATGGCGGGCGATGCCGGGTCCGGCCTGTCCAAGGGCGGGATGAAAACCAAGCTGATGGCGGCGCGGATGGCGACGGCGGGCGGCTGCGCCATGGCGATCACCCTCGGATCGCCTTTGAACCCGTTGAAACAACTTGAAAATGGTGCAACCGCGACCTGGTTCACCGCCCAGTTGGACCCACAGGCGGCGCGCAAGCGCTGGATCGCGTCGATGAAGCCCCGAGGCGAGGTGATCGTGGATGCCGGTGCGGCGCGGGCCCTGAAGACCGGCAAGAGTCTTTTGCCCGCCGGGGTGACTGCGGTCATGGGGCGGTTCGGGCGCGGCGATGCGGTGGTGATCCTGGGGCCGCAGGATCAGCGTCTGGGGCAGGGGCTGATCCGCTATACGGTGACCGAGGCCGAGACCATCCGCGGCTGCAAGTCGTCCGAAATCGAAACCCGGCTGGGCTATCCCGGCCGGGCCGCCCTGATCCACCGGGACGATATGGCGCTTTAGGGCCTGTTTCTGGTAACATGATGCAAATCCCGCCGGTGCAGATTGTGCCCCGGCTCTCTGCAAGGGACATTGGTATGAAAGACATGGACAACATCCCCGCCTTGATGGCCGAAATCGGTCAACGCGCCAGGGCGGCCAGCCAACAGCTGGCCTCGGCCAGCGCCGCGCGCAAACACGCCGCATTGATCGCCGCCGCCGAGGCGGTCTGGGCCGCGCGGAGCGAAATTTTGCAGGCCAACGCAAAAGACCTGGAATTCGGGCGCGACAAGGGGCTGAGCGCGGCCATGATGGACCGTCTGATGCTGGATGAACTCCGCATTCAAGGCATTGTGGACGGGCTGCGCGCGGTGGCGGAACAGGCCGATCCGGTGGGCGAGGTTCTGGCGGAATGGGACATGCCGTCGGGGCTGCACATCCGGCGGGTGCGTACGCCGCTGGGGGTGATCGGAGTGATCTATGAAAGCCGTCCCAATGTCACCGCCGACGCCGGAGCGCTGTGCCTGAAATCGGGCAATGCGGTGATCCTGCGCGGTGGCTCGGAAAGCTATCACTCCTCGGCTGCCATTCACGCCTGTCTGGTGCAGGGGCTGCGCGCGGCGGGATTGCCCGAGGATGCGGTGCAACTGGTCCCAACGCGAGACCGCGCCGCCGTGTCCGCGCTGTTGACCATGACCGACACCGTGGACGTGATCGTGCCGCGGGGCGGCAAGGGGTTGGTCGGCTTGGTTCAGCGCGAGGCGCGGGTGCCGGTCTTTGCCCATCTCGAAGGCATCGTGCATATCTATCTGGACAAGGATGCAGATCCGCAAAAAGCGATCGATGTGGTGCTGAACGCCAAGACCCGGCGCACCGGGATCTGCGGTGCCGCGGAATGCCTGCTGGTGCATCAGGACATCGCCGAGAGCCTGGGGCGCGACGTGGTTGCCGCGCTGCTGGCCGCCGGGGTCGAGGTGCGCGCCGAAGGGACATTGGCGGTGGACGGAACCGTCCCCGCCGCCGCCGAGGATTGGGGCAGGGAATATCTGGATGCCATCATCGCCGCCAAACCGGTAGCGGATATCGACGCCGCAATTGGCCATATCCGGAAATTTGGCTCCAGCCATACCGATTGCATCATCACCGAGACCCCCGCCGCCGCCGAGAGGTTCTTTCAACAGCTCGATAGCGCCATCCTGATGCATAATGCATCGACGCAATTCGCCGACGGCGGCGAATTCGGCATGGGGGCGGAAATCGGGATCGCCACCGGCAAGATGCACGCGCGCGGCCCGGTCGGGGCGGCGCAGCTGACCAGCTTCAAATATCTGGTGCAGGGCGATGGCGCGGTGCGTGGCTAAGGCGGGGAACGTATGTCCGGTTCAACGCATGAGGCGTTAGAACCGGATTGTGATCTGACCGTGTTGCCGGGCCACCGACACCTTGCGTCCCAGGTCCTGCGCCACGGTCGGCAGCAGCGCGAATTGCACCTGCGCAGGCGTGATTTCGGTCAGCGTATCCGGGTTCGACAGACCGTCGAACAGGGCTTCGTCCACTGCCAGCTTGTCGGCCTGACCGGTGATGGTCCACACGTCGTCTTCGGCCATGATCCGCACCAACCCGCCATAGGGCATGGCGGTTTCACAGCATTGCAGCGCCAGAAAGGCCAGCCGGACCAGGTTGCGCGGCTGCGAGTCCAGCGGAGCCCATTGTACGGTCTGACGCCCGCCCCGGCCCAGATCCTCGAGCACCGACACCACTTCAGAGCGCCCCAAAAGCTGCTCACCCGCGCCGCCATAGGCAATGCGGAAAAACCGGATCCGCGCGCCTGCGTTGCCGACGCTGTCTGCAATCAGGTCCAGTTCCGGACCTTGCACGCTGCCCGCCAGATCCAGCAGTTCCAGCCCATTGGTGATGGCACCGATCGGGCTGATCAGGTCATGGCAGATTCTGGACCCTATCAAGGCCGCCAGATTGATATTACTCTGTCCCAATACGTTCCTCCGATACGGGCCCAAGAATGACAGACCTGAACGCCATATTGGCACCCGGCATGCTGGTGCGCCATCCGCAATTTGCCGAGTGGGGAATCGGACAGGTACAGTCCAATGTCGGCGGCAAGATCACCGTGAATTTTCGCGAGCAGGGAAAAGTTGTCATTGATGGCGCCCGGATAGCTTTGGTTCCGGTCTTTGATCCCTGAAACTGGTTTACGAAGCGTTAATGACCGGTTAATGCCAGCGCGTTTGCGCCGCGCGTTGCCTTGCCGTCGGGATCCGGCTACACCGTGCCGCCAACCCACCGACCTACTTTCGACGGAATGCCAATGCCAGAAATCGCGGCCGAATTCGACGTCAGGCTTGCCGAAACCCAGGCCGAGTTGCAGGCCGCGCAGGCGCTGCGCTACGAGGTGTTCGTGCGCGAACTGGGCGGCGACGGTGCGCTGGTGGATCATCAGCTGGGGCTGGAGCGGGACCGGTTCGATCCCTATTTCGACCATCTGCTGGTGTCGCATGTCCCGACCCAAACCGTGGTCGGAGTCTATCGGCTGCTGCGCGGCGATCAGGCCGAACGGGCCGGGCAGTTCTATTCCGAGGACGAATATGACCTGACCGCGCTGAAATCCGGCGGTCGTCCCCTGCTCGAACTGGGGCGGTCCTGTCTGCACCCTGATTTTCGCGGCGGCACGGCGATGTATCATCTGTGGAACGGGCTGGCGCGGTATGTGCAGGAGCATGGAATCCAGATCCTGTTCGGCGTGGCCAGCTTTCACGGTACCGACATTGCGCCGCTGGCCCAATCTTTGTCGATGCTGCACCACGCGCATCTGGCGCCGCCGGATCTGCGGGTGCGGGCGCATCCGGCGCATTTCCAGGCTATGGATCTGGTGCCGCCTGAACGGCTGGACCGGCTGAGCGCCATGCGGGCGACCCCGGCCCTGATCAAGGCTTACCTGCGGCTGGGCGGGTTCGTTGGCGAAGGGGCTTATGTGGATCATGCGTTCAACACCACGGATATCTGTCTGGTGCTGGACATCGCCCGCATGAACGCGCGGCAAAAACGGCTCTATTCCGGGCAACCGGGTGCATGAGCGCGACCTGGGACAGCAACCTGCCGCCGGATGATCCATATGTGATCGGGGTGTGGGGTTGGGTGCGGGCGGCCCTGCGCGGCCTGATCCTGGGCCTGCTGGTCTTTGGTGGCCTGGTTTTGCTGCTGGTGGTGCGGTTGGTGGAACGCCCACTGTTTGGACTGCGCCGCCCGATCACACCTTTTATCACGCAATTTGTCTGTCGCAGCGCGTTTTGCATTCTGGGCATGGGATTTCGCAGCTCCGGCACCCTGATGCGGCAGCCGGGGGCCGTGGTCGCCAACCATGCATCGTGGCTGGATATTTTTGCCCTGAACGCCCGCAAGCGGGTCTATTTCGTGTCCAAATCCGAAGTCGCGGGCTGGCCCGGTATCGGCTGGCTGGCGCGGGCCACCGGCACCCTGTTCATCGAGCGCAACCCGGCCCGTGCCCGCGAGCAGACCGAGCTGTTCGAACGCCGTCTTCTGGCGGGGCACAAGCTGTTGTTCTTCCCCGAGGGGACATCAACGGATGGAATGCGTGTTTTACCTTTTAAATCAACTCTTTTCGCGGCATTTTTCACTAAGGATCTGCGCGACATCCTGTCCGTGCAGCCGGTCAGCGTGATCTATCATGCCCCGGTGGGACACTCGGCCCGGTTCTATGGCTGGTGGGGCGATATGGAGTTTGGCACGCATCTTATCAAGACCCTGGCGGTGCACCGTCCGGGGACGGTCGAGCTGATTTATCACCCGCCGGTTCGGGTCGCCGATTTCCCCAACCGCAAGGTTTTGGCGGCCCACTGCGAGACCGTGGTGCGTCAGGGACACGCCGCCGCCCTGGCCCGCCCCTGACGGATCCGCCGTTCGTCGGCGTCAAACAGGATTTCGCGGCTCTGGTCCCAATCGACGCCGCAATGCTCGCCGCTGTGCGGGCAGGGCAGCGCGCCGTCCTGGCGCACGGTGAATGCCGCCCCCGATGGCAGGCTGAGATGCACCAACGTTTCCGCGCCCAGGGCTTCGGAGAAGGTGACAATGCCCTGGGTCTGGCCCTCGCCACTGTGCACCAGGCGCGTGTGTTCCGGGCGCACACCAACGGTGCTGGCCCCGTCGCGGGGCGCATTCAGCGCCGCGGGCGGCAGGAAATTGGTGGCGGGCGAGCCGATGAAACCGGCGACGAAACTGGTGGCCGGGTTGGCGTAGACATCCAGCGGCGCGCCGATCTGATCTGCCACGCCGCCATGCATCACCACCATTCGGTCCGCCAGCGTCATCGCCTCGACCTGATCATGAGTGACATAGAGCGAGGTGATGCCAAGTTCCTTTTGCAATGCCTTGATTTCAAGCCGCATTTGTACGCGCAGCTTGGCATCCAGATTGGACAGCGGCTCGTCGAACAGGAACACCGCAGGCTTGCGCACAATCGCCCGCCCCATGGCGACGCGCTGGCGCTGACCGCCGGAGAGTTCGCGCGGCTTGCGTTGCAGATAGGGTTCCAGTTGCAGCATCTTGGCTGCGGTGGCGACCCGCGCGGCGATCTCTTCCTTGGGCGTTTTGGCGATCTTCAGCCCATAGGAAATGTTGTCGTACACCGACATATGCGGATAGAGCGCATAGTTCTGAAACACCATCGCGATGTCGCGATCCATCGGTTCGAGATCGTTGACCGGCTTGCCATCGATCGAAATCTCGCCGCCGCTGACGGTTTCGAGCCCCGCCACCATGCGCAACAGGGTGGATTTGCCACAGCCGGACGGTCCGACGATGACGATGAACTCGCCATCTGCCACGTCCAGATCGACGCCATGGATCACGTCGGTCGAGCCGAACCGCTTTTTGACGTTTCTCAGTTTCAAAGTTGCCATTGCTTATTTCTCGCTGTCCACGAGCCCGCGGATAAACAGGTTCTGCATTGAAATCACCACCACGATGGGCGGCACCATGGCCAGGATCGAGGTCGCCATGATCACCGGCCAGTCGGCGACATCGTCGCCGGACGGAAACATCTGCTTGATTCCCATGACGATGGTATTCATCTGCGGATCGGTGGTGATCAGCAGGGGCCACAGGTACTGGTTCCAGCCATAGATGAACAGGATCACAAACAGTGCCGCGATATTGGTGCGGCTCATCGGCAGCAGGATATCGAGGAAAAACCGCATCGGACGCGCGCCATCGACACGCGCGGCCTCGGCCAGCTCGTCCGGGACGGTCATGAAAAACTGCCGGAACAGAAATGTCGCGGTGGCGGACGCGATCAGCGGAAAGATCAGACCCGAATAGCTGTTGAGCATGCCGAACCCGGCGACGACCTCATAGGTGGGCACGATGCGTACCTCGACCGGCAGCATCAGGGTCAGGAAGATCAACCAAAAGAACAGCCGCCGCCCCGGAAACCGGAAATAGACGATGGCAAAGGCCGACAGCAGCGAAATCGCGATCTTGCCCAATGCAATCCCCAGCGCCATCACCAGAGAATTGCCCAGCATCCGCGCCACCGGCGCATTGATGCCCGACACCAGCGCTGAGCGGTAGTTTTCGAAGAAATGCCCGCCCGGCCACAGCGGCATCGGCGGTTTTACGATTTCGGGCTGGGTCACGGTCGAGGCGACAAAGGCCAGCCAGATCGGGAAAAAGATGATCAGCACGCCGACGATCAGCCCGAGATGGGTAAACCAGTGGCCCGCACCGCGTTTTTCAACCATGCCGCTGCGCTCTGCCATCAGTAATGCACCCTGCGTTCGATGAATTTGAACTGGATGACGGTCAGGATGCCGACGACGACCAGCAGGATCACCGATTGCGCCGCCGACCCGCCCAGATCCTGGCCGACGAACCCGTCCTTGTAGACCTTGTAGACCAGAATTGTGGTCGCCTGTTGCGGTCCGCCGCTGGTGATGGTGTGGATTACCCCGAAGGTTTCAAAAAACGCATAGACGATGTTGACCACCAACAGGAAAAACGTCGTCGGCGACAGCAGCGGAAAGACGATGGTGCGGAACCGGGTCCAGAAATGCGCCCCGTCAATGGCGGCGGCTTCGATCACCGAACGCGGAATGGCCTGCAATCCGGCCAGAAAGAACAGGAAATTGTAACTGACCCGCCCCCAGCTTGAGGCGGCAACCACCAGCCCCATGGCCTCGGCATCGTTCAGAACGTGGTTCCAGTCATAGCCCAGCAGCCCCAGATACCACGACACCACGCCGACGCGGGTGTTGAACATGAACAGCCACAGCACCCCGGCCACCGCCGGAGCCACCGCATAGGGCCAGATCAGCAGGGTACGATAGGTGCCCGATCCTTTGATCAGCCGGTCCGCCAGCAGCGCCAGATACAGCGCCATGCCCATCGACACCACGGTAACCAGGCCGGAAAACACCGCCGTGGTCACAAAGGACGCGCGGTAATAGGGATCATTCAGCAGGTATTGGAAATTGCCCAGCCCGACGAATTGCGATTTCAACCCAAAGGGATCGGGAATGAACAATGATTGCCACACCGCCTGACCGGCGGGGTAGAAAAAGAACACGGCGGTGACGACGATCTGCGGCAACAGCAGCAGCACCGGCAACAACCAGCCTTTGAAGGTGACGCGCTTTTCCAAATCAAGGGCGGGCAGGGGCCGAAATGACCCCCGCCCGGATCTTTACTGGTTGGCTTGCTGGAAGCGGCGCAGCAACTGGTTGCCACGCGCGACCGCGCTGTCCAGGGCGGTTTGCGCATCCTTGTCGCCGACCCAGACCGCTTCCAGTTCCTCGTCGATGATGCCGCGGATCTGATCGAAACCGCCCAGCCGCAGGCCCTTGGAATTGGCGGTCGGCTGGTTGGCGGTCATCTGGATCACGGCGATATCCGTGCCCGGATTGGCGTCATAGAACCCCTGTTCGCGGGTCAGATCGCCCGCCGCAACGGTGACCGGCAAATAGCCGGTGTCCTGATGCCACTTGGCCTGAACCTCGGGCGAGGACAGATAGGTCAGGAACTGCGCCACGCCTTCGTATTCGGCGGCGTCATGCCCTTCCATCACCCACAGCGACGCGCCACCGATGATGGTATTCTGCGGGGCACCGTCGATGCCGTCCCAATAGGGCAGCGGGCGGACCTCGAAATCGAACGCGGCTTCGGATTTGATCCCGGCATAGCCGGCCGAGGATTCGGTGAACAGCGCACATTCCCCGGCGCGGAAATTCGCACCGCCTTCGTTGCGCCGCCCGTTATAGATGAACTTGCCATCCTTGGCCCATTGGCCCATCGCCTCGATATGGGCGACCTGCACCGGGCCGTTCAGCGCCAGCTCGGTGTCCAGACCGGCAAACCCGTTTTCCTGGGTGGCGAAGGGCACGTTGTGATAGGCTGACAGGTTTTCCAGATGGATCCAGCTTTGCCACGCGGTGGTCAGCGGACAGGTGCTGCCGCCAGCCTTGAGCCCGTCCAGCGCCTCGCCCACCTGCTGCCAGGTCGACAGATCCATATCCGGGTCCAGCCCGGCGGCGGTGAACGCATCACGGTTGACCCACAGCACCGGCGTGGACGAATTGAACGGCATCGACAGCATCTGGCCATCGGTGGTGGTGTAATAACCTTTGACCGCGCCGATATAGGCGTCCGGATCCCAATCGGCACCGGATTCCGCCATCAGCGTATAGACCGGTTTGGTCGCGCCCTGTGCGGCCATCATGGTGGCGGTGCCGACCTCGAACACCTGCAACAGATGCGGCTGTTCGCCGGCCCGGAACGCCGCGATGCCCGCATTCAGCGTTTCCGAATAGTTGCCCTTGTGGGATGGCACGACGACAAAATCGCTCTGAGAGTCATTGAACCCGTTGGCGATTTCGTCGACCAGTTCGCCCAAGCGGCCCGAATGGGCGTGCCACCATTGAATTTCGCTTTGCGCATACGCGCCGGTGGCCAGGGCGGCCGTGGACGCCATTGCGCCCAAGAAGGTTTTGATCTGCATGGTATTTCCCCCGGTTTGATAGTGAGCCGTCGATGGCAACAGCCTAGCCACTTGTATGATTCCCACAACAGTTTTACGACACGCCCCCCATGACGTGCGGGCAGGCGGGCGGGTGCCAAAGATATGGCACTGGCGTGCTTTACCGCTTGCGGCATGTCCCGGCCTGCCGTATACGCGCGCCATTCAACCCGCAGGCGGGGTTGGGCCGATGGGGGAGACATCCCCATAGGTCCGCCGGTTGGCGCACATGCGTCGAGACCCCCGCCGAGGATAAAACCGGAAAGGAAAGAAGGCATGGCTCTTCCCGAGTTCTCCATGCGCCAGCTGCTCGAAGCAGGCGTACACTTTGGTCACCAGACACAGCGCTGGAACCCCCGCATGGGCCCGTTCATCTACGGCGCGCGCAACGGCATTCACATCATGGACCTGACACAGACCGTCCCGATGCTGGACCAGGCGTTGCAGGCCATCCGCGACACCGTCGCCAAGGGCGGCCGGATCCTGTTCGTCGGCACCAAGCGTCAGGCCAGCCAGCCGATCGCCGAAGCCGCCGAGAAATCGGCACAGTATTTCATGAACCACCGTTGGCTGGGCGGCACGCTGACCAACTGGCAAACCGTGTCCAAATCGATCCAGCGCCTCAAGCAGATCGACGAACTGATGGAAAGCGGTGCCGAAGGCCTGACCAAGAAAGAGCGTCTTGGCATGGAACGTGACCAGTACAAGCTGGAAGCGTCCCTGGGCGGTATCCGTGAAATGGGCGGCACGCCGGACCTGCTGTTCGTCATCGACGTCAAGAAAGAGGCCCTGGCCATCGCCGAAGCCAACAAGCTGCGTATCCCGGTTGTCGCCGTGGTGGATACCAACTGTTCGCCCGATGGTGTCGATTACATCATTCCCGGCAACGATGACGCGGCCCGCGCGATCAGCCTGTATTGCGATCTGGCGTCGCGCGCGGCGCTGGACGGCATGTCCGCGCAGCTGGGCGCAGCCGGTGTCGATCTGGGTGCCATGGAAGAAGCGCCAATGGAAGAAGCCGTTGCCGAAAGCACCGGCGTCGAAGTTGGTGACGCCTCCAGCGAAACGGTTTCCAACGACGCGATGGCCAAAGACGCACCGATGGATATCGAATCCACTGCCAAGACCCTGGAAAAAGCAGCCAAGGGCTGATCAGCCCGCGCTGCCGCCTTTCTGGCAGCGCGTCACAGGTCTGATACGCAGCGCGGGTTATGCCCGCGCTGCAACCGTTGAATTTCCCTGAACAGGAGAGCCAAAAATGGCAATCACAGCATCGATGGTGAAAGAACTGCGCGACAGCACCGGCGCAGGCATGATGGACGCCAAGAAAGCACTGACCGAAACCGATGGCGACATGGAAGCCGCCGTTGACTGGCTGCGCACCAAGGGTCTGGCCAAAGCGGCCAAGAAATCCGGTCGTATCGCGGCCGAAGGGCTGGTCGCCGTGGTCGTAGATGGCGGCAAGGGCGTTGCCGTCGAGGTCAATTCGGAAACCGATTTTGTCGGCAAGAACGCCGAATTCCAGGAAATGGTCAGCGGCATCGCCCGCGCGGCCCTGGGTGTGGGCGATGTCGAAGCGCTGAAGGCGGCCGACATGGGCGGCAAATCGGTGGCCGACGTGATCACCGACAAGATCGCCACCATCGGCGAAAATATGTCCGTGCGTCGCATGACGTCGATCACTGGCGATCAGGTCGTGTCCTATGTTCACAATGCCGCTGCACCCGGCATGGGCAAGATCGGCGTTCTGGTCGCCATGACCGGCGGTGACGAGGCATTCGGCAAACAGGTTGCGATGCATATCGCCGCCGTTAACCCGGCCTCTCTGTCCGAGGCCGATCTCGATCCGGCCGTGGTCGAAAAGGAAAAGACCGTTCAGATGGACATTGCCCGCGAAAGCGGCAAGCCCGAAGCGGTGATCGAAAAAATGATCGTGGGCCGGATGAAGAAATTCATGGCCGAAGTCACGCTGCTGAACCAGCCGTTCGTCGTTAACCCCGATCTGACCGTTGGTGCCGCAGCCACAGAGGCTGGCGCGACCGTGACCGGTTTCGTTCGTCTTGAAGTTGGCGAAGGCATCGAGAAAAAGGTCGAGGACTTTGCCGCCGAGGTGGCAAAGGCCGCTCAGGGCTGACGCCGGCCCGATCTGCGTTTTCATCGGGGCACGTTCCGGCGTGCCCCGATGTGCTTTGTCGGGGGTGCCCGATACGTGGGCAAAATGCGGAACCCAAAAAGATGCGGAGCCACGCATAATGCGCGGCTCCGACTTTTTTGAAGGCCCCAGTTCAATGGGGATGGACGGGACCGTTCAGTTGTTCCAACCCAGACGCGGATCAATACACGCCTGGGCCGGACAGGTCAGAGAGCCTTGTAATACCAAGGTTCATTTCCCGATGTTCCCAGGCCAAAGCCACCACTCACGGAACAAACACACCTTGCTACGTAAAGAGCACATTTAAAAGTAGTGTATTCCTTACCTAAGGTAACCGGGCCTTGGCCAAATCAACAAGTAATTGATTGCAAATGAAATTCACGTTTCCATAACAAACATCTGATTTAATAGGCCCGCCTTGAGTACAGCCTGCGCGGTCGTTTCCACCGAGAGTGACTCGCGCGCAAGGCGAAGATGCTTCTCGACCGTGGCCGCTGTCAGCCCCATGAGAATCGCTATGTCCTGGGTGGTTTTTCCATCGCCGACCCATTCCAGCGCCTCGCGCTGACGTTTGGTCAATCCGCGGTTGGGCGGGCTGTAGGGCAGGGTGAGGATACGCAGATGGGCGACATTGTTCATCAAATGGATATCTTCGCCATGCTCGGCCCAGATCTGGTCCACCTCGTCCTGAAGCATCCCCGCTCGGGCCGCCAGCGATATCGCCCCTTTTGAACGTGGCGAGACCGATTTGAAACTGATGGTATATCCGGCGGTGACTTGCATCTTCAGATTGAATTCCACAACCTTGATCTGTTCTGTGGTCAAACTGCCGAGATCGAAATTCTGATAGGTCTTGCGCCAGCTCCCGGCGCCTTCATTTTCCAGCGCCCATCGCAGCATCGGAGCATGGAAATAAAGCCCGTTTTGAACAAATCCCTTAACATATTCGGGACTATGATTGCTGAGAATGGTGAAATCGTCCGGATCTCCCAATGACGTTCGGGTGCGGTATCGGGTAAATCCATATATCAGCCGGTCAAATCCATAACTTGCCATTTGTTTGGTATGGAGCGGCCACAATTCTTCCAGACTTTGGGTATTGGTGACGAAATGCAGGTATTCCCGCAGAGACATTGCACTCATGTCACCTCCAAATGCGCCTTGAGAGCATCCAGCGCCAGAATATATCCCTGAGCGCCAAAACCGCAAATCTGTCCCAATGCCACTTTCGCCAAATAGGATCGGTGTCGGAATTCCTCGCGGGCGTGGATGTTGGACAGATGCACCTCGACCAGGGGCAGCTCAACCGATGACACGGCGTCCATCAGCGCGATTGATGTATGGGTATAGGCCCCGGCGTTGATCACCAGCCCGTCCTGCGACCTCTTGGCGGCGTGGACCGCGTCGATCATCGCGCCTTCGTGGTTGGATTGCAGACAGCTTACAGCCAGTCCGATGGCTTTGCCATGGGCTCGACAGGCGTCTTCGATCATCGCCAGGGTCGTGGCACCGTAAACCTCGGGCTGGCGGCTGCCCAAAAGGTTCAGATTGGGGCCGTTCATGATCAGAATCCGGTTCATTGCGTCAAATCCCATTGTGCTCGACGGTCATAGCCATGTTAAACCTGACCTGTCCAGTTCGCCAAGCACGCAGGCTGTCTGCAACCACAGGGTGACGCAAGGAAATTCTTCCGGTTCAGGGGTCGCCGAACACCGCCAACCCCAACCATTGACCCACCAGAGCCGGGGTCTCCTGCCCCTCGATTTCAATGGTCAGAGTGTATTCGCGCAGCAACTTGGTGTTGTTTCGCTTTTTGACCCTGGCGAGAACAAACCGCCCCCGCACCCGCGATCCGGCACGGACCGGCGACAGGAACCGCAGCTTGTCAAAGCCATAATTGATGCCCATCACCTGCCCGGGCAGCATCGGGAAACAATCATAGGCAAAGCGGCTGGCCAGCGACAGGGTCAGAAACCCATGTGCGATTGTCCCCCCGAACGGGGTTTGCGCGGCGGCCCGATCCGGATCGACGTGAATCCACTGGTCGTCATGGGTCACCCGGGCAAAGGCGTCTATCATGGTCTGGTCCACCGTGATCCAGTTCGATACGCCCACTTCGGTCCCGACCTGCTGTTGCGCCAGATCCAGCGCGTCATCGATTTCGGCCATTGTCATTTCTCCTTGCCTGCGGTCACGAATATCACGGATCCGGGCCAACCCTCACCATGCGCTTGCCCTTGTTTTCTCCGGCCAACAGGCCGATCAGCGCTCCGGGCGCATTCTCCAGCCCGTCGACGATGTCCTCAAATACCTTGATCCGACCTGCCTGTACCCAAGTCTGCAGCGCCCGCAGCGCGGTGGCATCCCGGTCGGCGAAATCCATCACGATGAACCCCTCCATCCGCAGCCGCTTGACCACCAGCAAACCCGGCAGGTTGCGCGGCCCGGTGGCATCGGCGGTGTCGTACTGGCTGATAGCGCCGCAACACACCACCCGCCCCCGCTCGTTCATCAGGAACAGCGCGGTTTCCAGGATCTGGCCGCCGACATTGTCGAAATAGACATCCACCCCGTCGGGGCAGGCGGCGCGCAGAGCCTTGAACATGCCCGGATCGCGATAATCCACACAGGCGTCAAAACCCAGCGTCTCGACCACCCATCCGCATTTTTCGGCCCCGCCCGCAATGCCGACCACGCGACAGCCAAGCGCCTTGGCGATCTGTCCGACGAACTGACCCACCGATCCGGCCGCCGCCGAGACCAGCACCGTTTCCCCGGCAATCGGATGGCCGATGCCGACCAGCCCGTGAAACGCGGTCTTGCCCGCGATGCCGTAAACGGACATCAGATTGGACACCGGGCGGATCCCCGGCAATTTCTGCACCTTGCGCGCATCACAAGCCGTGTAATCGGCCCAGACCGTTTCGGCGGCCACCAGATCGCCCTTTTTCAAACGCGGGCTGTTGCTGTGCATCACCTCGCAGATCGCATATGTGGGCATCGCATCTCCGGCCTTGACCGCATCGCGATAGGTCGCGCCTTTCATCCAGCTGCGGTTGGCCGCATCGATCGACATCAGGATCGTGCGCAGCAGCACCTCGCCCTCGCCGGGCGTGGGCATTTCGATCTCTTGCAGCACGAAATGGTTTGCTGTCAGCGCGCCGGTTGGCAGTTCGGCCACGGTGATCT
The DNA here is from genome assembly GCF_000473225.1 of Sedimentitalea nanhaiensis DSM 24252. Taxonomy (GTDB): domain Bacteria; phylum Pseudomonadota; class Alphaproteobacteria; order Rhodobacterales; family Rhodobacteraceae; genus Sedimentitalea; species Sedimentitalea nanhaiensis. Next base: position 699,194 of record NZ_KI421509.1, on the reverse strand, counting down.
GTCGGTTCGTCATACGGATCGCTCCTTGTTTTAGGGTCCTATGGGGGCGGACGGTCGGATCGGCGCCCGCGCGGTCCAGGTCGGGGTGGGCAATTACACGGTCGTGCCGAGTGGTCCCGGCATATTGTCATCCCTGCGCCTTTCCCGATAGGACACCGGGAAAAGCCAAGGATCAGGAGCACGGCAATGCCCAGGGAATACCACCAGACCAGCTACAGCCCGCCTGCGGGGGCTGCGGATCTTTTGCTGATCCGGCATGGCCGCACGGAACCCGCGCGCCCTGGCGTGTCCTTTGCAATGAAAAACGGCCATGGCGATCCGGCCCTGCATCCCGAAGGCGAACTGCAGGCGCAGGCCGTGGCCGCGCGGCTGAAGGGCGAGCCGTTGGTGGCGATCTATGTGACCATGCTGCGCCGCACGCATCAGACCGCTGCGCCGCTGGCGGCGCATCTGGGCCTGACGCCCCGGATCGATCCCGACCTGCACGAGGTGCATCTGGGCGACTGGGACGGCGGCCTGTACCGCATCAAGGCGGCCGACAACGCGCCCGAGTTCCAGCGCGCCTTTGAACGCCAGGAATGGGGCGAGATTCCTGGGGCCGAAACCACCGCCGCCCTGCAGGCCCGCGTGCGCACCGGACTGTTGCGCATTGCCGCCGCGCACCCGGATCAGCGCGTCGCCGTGGTGGTGCATGGCGGTGTGGTGGGCGCGGCCCTGGCCATCGCCAGCGGGTCGCAGCCCTTTGCCTTTAACGGGGCCGCCAACGGCTCGATCAGCCGCATCGTGGTTCAGGCCGGGCGAATGAGCGTGCGGGGGTTCAACGACTGTGCGCATCTGGGCTGACGCTCAATCCATGGTCAGGACAACCTTGCCCATCACCTTGCGGTCCTGCATCAGGGTCAGCGCCTCGGCGGCCTGCTTTAGCGGATAGCGTGCGCTGATCCGGGGCGTGATCTTGCCCTGGCCGTACATCTGGAACAGTTCCTTGATATTCTGCATATGCCCCTTGGGGTCGCGCAGGGTGGACGCGCCCCAGAACACACCGACAATCTGGCTGCCCTTGAGAAGAGTCAGGTTCAGCGGAATCTTCGGGATGCCCGCCGGAAAGCCGACCACCAGGAACCGCCCCTCCCAGGCCAGCGCCCGGATCGCAGGCTCGGCATAGTCTCCGCCGACCGCATCATAGACCACATCGACCCCATCGGCACCGGCCAGCGTCTTGATCTCACCCGACAGCGCCTTTTGCGCGTCGCGGTCCAGCGTACGCGGATAGACCAGCGTTTCATCCGCGCCGATCTGGCGGCAGAACGCCGCCTTTTCGTCGCTGGACACCGCCGCGATCACCTTGGCACCCGCCGCTTTGCCCAATTCGATCGCCGCCGCGCCAACGCCGCCCGCCGCGCCCAGAATCAACAGCGACTCGCCCGGCTGGATCCGGGCGCGATCTTTCAGCGCGTGATGCGACGTGCCGTAGGTGAATATGAAACAGGCCGCATCCTCATAGGGCATACCGTCCGGAATCGGGATGGCGCGCGCCGCGTCGATGGTCAGATGTGTGCTGAACCCGCCGGATCCGGACAGGGCCAGCACCCGATCGCCCACGGCAAAGCCCTGGACACCCTCGCCGATCGCGGCCACATCGCCGGCGATTTCGCCCCCCGGCGCAAAGGGGCGTGGTGGCTTCATCTGATACAGGTCGCGGATTATCAGCGTATCGGGAAAATTCACCCCTGCGGCCCGCACCCGGATCAGCAATTCGCCCTTCTTCGGCTCTGGATCGGGCAGGTCGGTCAATTCCAACGTCTCTGGCCCACCCGGGGCGGTACTCAGCATGGCCTTCATGACGTGTCTCCCAGATCTCGTGTGTCACCCTGCGGGCTGGGGGCAGACTGTCGGGCCGCAAATGTGTGTTGTCAATCCAAATTCGAAATGCAATTCTGCACAGCGATACGAAGGCCTGCTGGGTTTCACCAATAAACCCATCCGTGCCGTCACCAAAGGGTCGGACGACGCGGGCCATCACGCAAAAACGCCGCGCGGCCGCGCGGCTCTGAGGGGCAGAACATGACACCGGACATTCTTTTCTCACTCCATGGCAAAACCGCGCTGGTCACCGGCGGGGCCACCGGAATCGGGCGCATGGCCGCCGAGGCGCTGATGCGCGCCGGTGCGCGGGTGCTGATCGCATCGCGCAAGGGCGACGCCTGCATCGCGGTGGCCGAACAGCTGAATGCCATCGACGCGCCCGGCACCGTCGAAGGCTTTGCCGGCGATGTCGGCACTGAACAGGGTGTCGATGCCTTGGTAGGCGAGGTTAAGAATCGCACGAAAACGATTGATATCCTTATGAACAATGCGGGCATTACCTGGGGCGCCCCATTGGGCCAGTTCCCGCATCAGGCCTGGGAAAAAGTGATGGCGGTCAATGTGGCAGGCGTGTTCGATCTGACCCAGAAACTGCTGCCGATGCTGGTCGCGTCCGGTTCGCCCGGCGATCCGGCGCGGGTGGTCAACGTCGGTTCGGTGATGGGCGAGATCCCCATGGGCGACGGGGCCTACAGCTATTCGGCGTCCAAGGCGGCGGTGATCCATATCTCGAAAATCCTGGCCAAGGAACTCGCCGGGCAGCATGTTACCGTCAACGCGCTGGCACCGGGGCCGTTTGTGTCGCGCATGACCGCCTTTGCCACCGCGGACGAGGGCATGCGCGAAAAGGTCGGTGGCGACGTGCCGCTGGGCCGGGTCGGTTGCGACGAGGATATCGCCGGGTGCATGCTGTTCCTGTGCGGACGCGGCGGGGCCTATGTCACCGGTGCCGTGATCCCGGTCAGCGGCGGCATCAATGTGATGTCCGGCCATAACATCTTTGAAAAAGCAATGTGATAGACGGGGAAGTTCATCAATGACCATAAGGTTTGACAACCGCGTTGCCATTGTCACCGGGGCTGGAACCGGGCTGGGCCGCGCCCATGCCCTGGGGCTCGCGGAACGTGGCGCGCGGGTGGTGATCAACGATCTGGGGGCCGCGACCGACGGCTCGGGGGCTTCGGAGTCAGCCGCGCAATCGGTGGTGGATGAAATCCGCGCCGCTGGCGGGCAGGCGATGGCCCATGGCGCCGATGTGTCCGACCCCGACGGTGTGGCGGACATGGTGACACAAACCCTGTCGCAATGGGGGCGTATCGACATTGTGGTCAACAACGCCGGCATCCTGCGCGACAAGACCTTTTCCAATATGACGCTGGACGATTTCCGCCGCGTGGTCGACGTGCATCTGATGGGCAGCGCCACGGTCACCCATGCCTGTTGGCCGGTGATGCGAGAACAGGGCTATGGCCGGGTCGTGCTGACCTCGTCCGGAAGCGGGCTGTATGGCAATTTCGGTCAATCCAACTATGGCGCGGCCAAGGCGGCGATGATGGGTCTGATGAACGTGCTGCACATGGAAGGCGCGCGGGACAACATCCGCGTCAACGTGCTGGCCCCCACCGCCGCCACCCGCATGACCGAGGCGCTGATCCCCGCCGATGCGCTGGAATTGATGGCCCCCGAAACCATCACCCCCGGCCTGCTGTATCTGGTCAGCGAAGACGCCCCAAGCCGGGTGATGCTGGGCGCGGGGGCCGGCTGCTTTGCCCAGACGCGCGTGTATGAATCCCAAGGCATCACCCTGCAAGGCGACGACCTTACCCCCGAACAGGTGGCGGCCCGCTTTGCCGACATCACCAGTGCAGAAGATCAACAAGAGTTGACAAGCGCTTTTGACCAAACGAAAAAATATGTCTCCAATGCCGCAATGGCCCGCGGGCTTTCGCTGGACTGGGGCTGACGTGACGCGAGGATCTGACATGACCGCACCCTGGTTGCGAGACGACAATCACCTGCCTGAGGCCCTGCGCGGACTGCGGCTGCCGCTGGTGGGGTCTCCGCTGTTCATCATATCCGGCCCCGAACTGGTCATCGCTCAGTGCAAAGCCGGGATCGTCGGGTCTTTTCCGGCGCTGAACGCCCGCGAGGCCGAGGGCGAGCCGCCGCTGCTGGAAGCCTGGCTGACCCAAATCACCGAAGCACTGGACCGTCACAATCAGGCCAACCCGGACCGCCCCGCAGCCCCTTTTGCGGTGAACCAGATCGTGCATCGCAGCAACGCGCGGCTGGACCGCGATCTGGAAATCTGTGCCCGCCACAAGGTGCCGATCTGGATCACCAGCCTGGGCGCGCGTGTCGAGGTCAACGAGGCGGCGCATTCCTGTGGCGGTATCGTGCTGCATGACATCATCAACAACACCTTTGCCCGCAAGGCCATCGACAAGGGCGCCGACGGCCTGATCGCAGTGGCGGCGGGCGCGGGTGGCCATGCCGGGCAGCAATCGCCCTTTGCCCTGATCCGCGAGATCCGCGACTGGTTCGATGGTCCGCTGCTGTTGTCTGGTGCCATCGCCACCGGTCAGGCGCTGTTGGCGGCGCGCGCTCTGGGGGCCGATTTCGGCTATATGGGTTCGCCCTTCATCGCCTGCGCCGAGGCCAACGCCCAGCCCGGTTACAAGGACATGATCGTGTCCAGCGGGGCCGAAGACATCGTGACCTCGTCGCTGTTCACCGGCGTGTCGGGCAACTATTTGAAACCGTCCATTGCCGCCGCCGGTCTGGATGCCGACAATCTGCCCTCGGCCGACGCGTCGACGATGAATTTCTCCTCGGGGTCGTCAAAACCCAAGGCCTGGAAGGAAATCTGGGGCGCCGGGCAGGGGATCGGCGCGGTGCGCGATCTGACCGATGTGCCGACGCTGGTGGCGCGGATCGAACGGGAATACCTGACCGCCGGGCGCGGCCTCTCTGGCGAATTCGCGGGTTAGCCATGGCAGAGCTGCTTGTCATTCGCCACGCGCAGGCCAGTTTCGGCGCGGACAACTATGACCGGCTGTCCGAGCTGGGGCACCGGCAATCCGAACTGGCGGGCGCGGCCCTGCGCGAAAGCGGCTGGCTGCCGGATCGTCTGGTCACCGGCACCTTGACGCGGCAGCATGAAACCCTGGCCAGCATGGGGTTTTCACAGCCACCGGAAACCCATGCCGGCCTCAACGAGTATGACTTTCACAACCTGCTGAGCGTACGTTTTGAAGGCCAGGTGCCGGACTCCGTGCGCCACGATCGCAAAACCCATTTCCGCACCCTGCGCGACACCATCCTGCAATGGCAGGCGGGCGGGCTGCACGGCGCAGCGGAAAGCTGGCGGCAATTCACCGACAGGGTCGGTGCCGCGCGCCATTTCGCCACTCAGACCGACGCGCGGCGGGTTCTGGCGATCAGCTCGGGCGGGCCCATCGGGCAACTGGTCGCCTCCTGCCTGGGTGCGCCGGATGCAGAGATGATGGCACTGAACCTGCAGGTCAAGAACACCAGCTGGACCCGGTTTTTCTTTTCAAAACAGGGATTCACCCTGCATGAATTCAACGCAACCCCGCATTTCTCATCTGCGGAACGTGCAAAAATGCTGACCTATAGCTGAGGAGCGGAGATGACGAACACCGCACAAACGCTGGATCTGGATGCGGTCGGATCCTATCTGGCCCAGAACCTGCCGGGATTTGCCGGCCCGCTGAGCGCCCGCAAATTCGAGGGTGGACAATCCAACCCGACCTTCCTGTTGATGACCCCGCAAAAAAACTATGTCCTGCGCCGCAAACCGCCGGGGCAATTGCTGAAATCCGCCCATGCGGTGGACCGCGAATTCCGGGTTCAGAGCGCGCTTGCGGGATCGGATGTGCCGGTCGCAAAAATGCATCTGTTGTGCGAAGACGACAGCGTGATCGGGTCGATGTTCTATGTCATGGATCACATCGACGGGCGCAATTTCAGCGATCCGACCATGCCGGACCTCAGCAATGCGGACCGCAACGCTGTGATCGACGACATGAACCGGGTGCTGGCGGCGCTGCACATGGTGGATGTCGATGCGGTCGGGCTGGGCGACTATGGTCCGCCGGGCAATTATTACCAACGTCAGGTCGGGCGCTGGTCCAAACAATACAAGGCGTCGGAAACCGATCCGATCCCGGCGATGGACGCGTTGATGCAGGCGCTGGTCGATCAGATGCCGCCCGATGACGGGCAACGCACGCTGGTGCATGGCGACTATCGCATTGACAACATCATCTTTGAAAAGGACGGCACCAACTGCCTGGCGGTTCTGGACTGGGAATTGTCCACCATCGGCCATCCCTTTGCCGATCTTGCCTCGGTCATCATGCAGTGGCAGATGCCGGCGGGGCGCGAGGGCCGGGGGCTGGCGGGTCTCGACCGCGGCGCCCTGGGCCTGCCCACGGATGCCGAATTCATCGCCCGCTATTGCGAACGGCGCGGCCTGCCGGGGATCGACAATTTCGGCTTTTACCTGTCATTCTGCTTTTTCCGGATGGCGGCGATTATCCAGGGCGTCCTGAAACGTGCGCTGGATGGCAATGCCAGCAATCCGGAACGGGCGATGAAGGTCGGACAATATGTGCCGGTTTTTGCTCAGAACGGGCTAAGGGCACTGAAAGGCTAGTACCATGCAGGACGAAGAGTTCAAGACCAGTGCGGAAGAGACCAAGGATCGGAATTTCATCACCGCTCTGGCGCGCGGGCTGGATGTTCTGCGCTGTTTTCGCCCCAACGAAACCGACCTGACCAATACCGACATATCCGAACGCACGAACCTGCCAAAACCCACGGTTTCGCGGCTGACCCATACGCTGTGCAAGCTGGAATATCTGGTCGCCGATCCACGCACCGGGACCTATCGGCTGGGGGCCGGGGTGCTGCAACTGGGCTATGGCGTCCTGTCCGGCATGGAGATCGGCGAGCGTGCCTCCGAAGTCATGCGCGCACTGCGCGACGGGCCGAATTCCTATATCACCGTTGCCCTGGCCGAACGGCACCGGATCCAGGCGGTCTATATCGCAGTGCAGCGGTCGCGCGAGGAACTCGCCCTGACCATGAGCGTCGGTTCGCGCCTGCCGCTGTTCTTTTCCGCCATCGGTCGCGCGATCCTGGTGGGGATGCCCGAATCAGACCGCGCCGCCGCGTTCGAGCAGGCCCGTCAGGAAGACCCCAATCAGCACACGGCCCGCCAAAACAGCTATGAAAAGGCGCGCGCCGAGTATGAGACACTGGGCTACTGCACCGGCTATGGCGATTGGCGGCCCGACGTTAACGGAATCGCGGTGCCGGTGTGTTCGCTCAACGGTGCGCGGATCTATGGTCTGAACGTCGGCGGCCCATCGTTTCACGTCAAGAAAAGGCAACTCGAAGGCTACTATGCCAAACATCTGATTGAGGCCGCCGCCGCTCTCAGTCAGCGCCCCCCGGCCTGATTCAGGATCGCTGGGAATCACTGGAAAACGGTAAAACTTTATTCTGCACAGCGGAAGACATCCCAGGCACAGAACCGACCGGCTGATATTTTCTCCGCCCGATCCAGACGCTGTACCTGACGTCAGGTCAGATCTGAAAATCCCCCGTCTGTGCCCCGATGGCTGTACGTGCGGGATTTGATTTTGGGATCAGAACCGCACCGGAACGATGCGATTTAGATAATGGTATTTTCTTTTTAATACATACTGTTGAAAAGCATAATGAAACTGAAACCTCCGCAGACCGCGCGGGACCGATCCGTTTTGGCGCTGCGCAATCTATTGCCAGATGCGCCAGAGAATCCACCTCTGCTTTTGTGACGTTACGGCGACCGGTTCTGCCGCTACCGCGACGCTTGACTTTGGCGGTCGTTGTGCAAGGCTTCGCATCAAGCTCGCCGCAGAAGAATGCGCTCAGGCATGTCGAGCTGTGTGTTAGGGAGGAAATCACATGAGAAACACCACCACGCTCGGCTTGACAGCCGCGCTTGCGCTGTCGGTCAGTGCAACCGCTGTATGGGCCGAAAACATCAAGATCGCGTTTATCGACCCACTGTCCGGCCCCTTTGCCAGCACCGGCACCAATGGGCTGCACCAGTATGAATTTGCCGCTCAGACCATGGTCAACGACAAGGGCGGCGTGCTCGAGGGCGACATGTTCGAAATCGTGCCGTTTGACAACAAGGTCAGCCCCAAGGAATCGCTGATCCAGTTGCAGGTCGCCATCGATCAGGGCATTCGCTTCGTTGCCCAGGGCAACTCGTCCGGTGTGGCACATGCAATCACCGAAGCGGTCGAAAAACATAACAAGCGTAACCCCGACAGCCGGGTTCTGTTCCTGAACTATGCCGCCGTCGATCCGGCGCTGACCAATGACAAATGCAACTTCTGGCATTTCCGGTTCGATGCAAATGCCGATATCAAGATGGACGCCCTGACCGATGTCATGGCCGAGAACGAGGATATCGCCAAGGTCTACATCATCGGCCAGGATTATTCCTTTGGCAAAGCGGTGGCTGCGGCTGCGGTTGCCAATCTGGGGGAAAAGCGCCCCGACATCGAGATCGTCGGCAACGAGTTGCATCCGATCGGCAAGGTCAAGGATTTCACCCCCTATGCGCGCAAGGTTATCGCCTCCGAGGCGGATGCGGTGATTACCGGCAACTGGGGCTCCGACATGCTGGGTCTGGGCAAAGCGATCATCGAGAACGGCTTTAGCGGTCCAATCTATACCTACTATGCCGCAGGCAGCGGCATGACCGGAGCCTTTGGCGAAACCGGCAAGGGCGCGATCCGTCTGGTCAGCGAAGGTCAGGTCAACCCGCCGCCAACGGATGAGGCCAAAGCGTATTACGAGGCATTCCTGGCGAAATACCCGGATGGCAATATCGACCAGGCCCGGATCAGCAACGTGATCGGGATGCTGGCCCAGGCTATCAACGAGGCGGGCACCGCCACCGACGTGGTTGCCGTCGCCAATGCGCTGGAAGGCATGGAATACGACAGCATGTGGGGCACCAAGATCTACATGCGTCCGAACGATCACCAGGCAATCCAGAATCTGCATATCAATGCGCATACCGACGAAGGTGTGACTTTTGACTATGACAATTCAGGCTTTGGCGTGGTGTCGGAATCCATGATCGAGATGGCAGGTATGGACAGCCCCAGCACCTGCGACATGAAACGTCCGTAATCCAAACCCCGGCCCGCCCCTGACCGGACGGGCCGCCTTTACGTCTCATGAAATCTGCCGGAGGGACCAATGGACCTCATACTCGTCAACCTGATCGACGGGCTTGTCACGGGATTACTGTTGTTCATGCTTTCGGCTGGACTGACGCTGATCTTCTCGATGATGGGCGTTCTGAACTTTGCCCATGCCAGTTTCTATATGCTGGGCGCCTATTTTGCCTATCAGATCAGCCTGTATCTGGGTTTCTGGATGGGGCTTCTGATCGCGCCCGTGATCGTCGGCATCGCGGGTGCCGGGGTCGAGCGTTACGGGTTGCGCCGGGTCCACCAATACGGCCACGTTCCCGAACTGATCTTCACCTTCGGGCTTGCCCTGCTGATCGAGGAAATCGTCCAGTTCATCTGGGGCAAGAACCAGATGCCCTATTCGCCCCCCGAAATCCTGCAATTCACCCTGTTTTCGATCGCCGGAAACGCCATACCCGCCTACAAGATCTTCATGATCTGCATGTCGATGGGCATTTTCATCTCGCTGCTGTTCGTACTCACCCGCACCCGTGTCGGCATGGTGATACAGGCGGCGCTGAGCTATCCCAAAACGGTCGAGGCGCTGGGGCACAATGTGCCGCTGGTCTTCATGGGCGTGTTCGGCGTCGGCACCGCCCTTGCCGGGGTCGCCGGTGTGATTGCCGGGCCGGTGCTGGGCACGTTCCCCGGCATGGCCTTCCTGCTCGGGTCGATCGTGTTCGTGACCATTGTGATCGGCGGGCTGGGCTCGCTCTGGGGGGCGCTGGTGGCGTCCTTGCTGATCGGCTGGATCACCACATTTGCCGCCTCCTACAACGTGGCAATGGCCGATATCCTGATGGCGGTGGGCTTTGAGCAGCCGATCGATTTGTCCGAAAGCGCCTGGCGTGACCTGTGGTCGCTGACCCTGCCGCAGATCGGTCCGATCCTGCCTTATCTGCTGATGGTGCTGATCCTGGTGTTCCGCCCTTACGGCCTGTTCGGAAAGCGTGACGTATGACCCAAGCCCTGCATAAATCGACGCATGCGCCGCAGGGGGGGATCACCCTGGCCAGTGCGATGCCGTGGATCATCTCGACCGTGGTGCTGTTGGTCATTCCCTTCGTGTTCACCTCCAACAGCGCCATCACCATCATGAACCAGATGGCCATCACCATCATCTTCGCGCTGGCCTATAACATGCTGCTGGGGCAGGGCGGGATGCTGTCCTTTGGCCATGCAGTCTATATGGGTGTCGGCGGCTTCATGTGCGTGCATGTCATGAACTATGTCGAGGATTACAGCCTGCCGCTGCCGCTGCCGCTGCTGCCGGTCTTTGGCGGCTTGTTCGGGCTGGGGCTGGCCACAATCGTCGGCTCGTTCTCGACCCGCAAGGCAGGGACCGTCTTCGCGATGATTTCGCTGGGCGTAGGCGAGCTGATCGCCGCCTGTTCGGTCATCATCGTGGTGTTCTTTGGCGGCGAAGAAGGCGTCAGCGGCGACCGCACCTATGGGCTGCCGTTCTTTGGCGTCGAATTCCTGCACCAGATCGAGGTCTATTACCTGATCGTCTTCTGGCTGATTCTGTCCGCCCTGCTGATGTACCTGTTCTCGCGCACCCCGGTGGGTCGGATGGCAAACGCCGTGCGCGACAATCCTGAACGGGCGGAATTCCTGGGCTACTCGGCCCGCTGGGTGCGGTTCTTCTCGTTCTGCGCCTCGGGGTTCTTTTGCGGCGTTGCGGGAGGACTTTTTGCCATCAACTATGAAATCCTGACCGAGGAAAACCTGAACCTGGTACAATCCGGCTCGATCCTGCTGATCACCTTTCTGGGCGGTGTCGGGTTCTTTTTCGGCCCCATCATCGGCGCCATCGTCTTTACCCTGCTGTCGACCGTTCTCAGCCTGCAGACCGAGCTGTGGCAGCTTTATGTGGGCGCGTTGTTTCTGGCCACGGTGATGTATTTTCCCGGCGGTCTGGCCGGTGTGATCATGATGCACTGGCCCGCGTTCCGGCTGGGCAATGCGCGGATGCTGGTGCTGCCCTATATCAAGACATTCATTCCCTGCCTGATCGGAATTCTGGGAACCGCCGCGTTGATCGAGATGATCTTTCATCTTCGCCACGGGGCTGTCGGCGACGAGGAGATGACCCTGTTCTGGACCACATTCAACGTGCATGCGGTGCTGCCGTGGCTGATTGCCATCGCAATCACGGGTGCGGCCTTCTGGCTGACCCGGCGCAATATACCCGAGGTCGTCGACGCTTGGCACAGGGCCAATTCCCTGCCCGGAGCCGCGACATGAGTGCCGCCGCCGCATTGCAGCTTGAAGGTCTGCGCAAGAGCTTTGGCAAAACTGAAATCATCCGCGGTGTCGATCTGTCGATCGCAAAGGGCGAACGTCACGCCGTGATCGGCCCCAACGGGGCGGGCAAATCGACCCTGTTCAACCTGATCACCGGACGCTTTCCGCCAACCGGCGGCAAGGTTCGCCTGCACGGTCAGGATCTTGCGGGGCTGGCCCCGTTTCAGATCAACCGCATGGGTCTCAGCCGGTCGTTCCAGATCACCAACATCTTTCCCAAGATGAGCGTGTTCGAAAACGTCCGCTGTTCGCTGCTCTGGGCCAAGGGCTACAGGTATTCCTTCTGGAACATGGTCAGCAAATCGCGTGACCTGACCCAGGCCGCCGACGCCATTCTGGAACAGATCAACCTGACCGAGCGCCGCGAACTGCCTGCCGGGGTGCTGTCCTATGCCGAACAGCGCGCCCTTGAAATCGGCATCACCATGGCCGGGGGGGCCGATGTGATCATGCTCGACGAACCCACCGCCGGGATGAGCCATTCGGAAACCGACTATATCGTCGATCTGATCCGGCAGGTAACCGAAAACAAGACCCTGATCATGGTCGAGCACGACATGGGCGTGGTCTTTGGACTCGCCGACCGGATCTCGGTTCTGGTCTACGGCGAAATCGTCGCCACCGGCCGCCCCGAAGAGGTGCGCGCCAATCCCAAGGTACAAGAGGCCTATCTGGGCGCCGCATTGGAGGCCGAGCACTGACATGCTTGAGGTACAGGACCTGCACGCCTTTTATGGCAAGTCGCACATCCTTCAGGGGGTGAATCTGAACATTCAGGAAGGCGAGATCGTCGCCCTTCTGGGCCGCAACGGGGTCGGGCGCTCGACCACCTGCAAGTCGATCATGGGCGAAGTGGCTCCCCAGGGCTCGGTGCGCTTCAAGGGTCAGGAAATCGCCGGCAAGAAGGCGTTCGAGATCGCCAATCTGGGCATCGGCTATGTGCCCGAGAACCGTGATATCTTTCCCGGCCTCACCACCCGGCAGAACCTGATCCTGGGAATGAAGCCGGGGCAGAAAGACGGGCAGGGACGCTGGTCGATGCAGGACATGTTCGACATGTTCGAGAACCTGCAGCGCCGCGCCGATGTCGAGGCCTCGGTGCTTTCGGGGGGCGAGCAGCAGATGCTGACCATGTGCCGTACCCTGATTGGCGATCCCGACCTGGTGATGATCGACGAACCCACCGAAGGGCTGTCGCCGCAGATGGTCCAGCGGGTGGGCGAGCTGTTGCAGGAAATCGCCAAACGCGGCATCGCCACCTTGCTGGTCGAACAAAAACTGTCGATTGCGATGGACATTGCCCATCGTGTCTATGTCATGGGGCACGGTCATGTGGTGTTCGAAGGCACACCCGACGAATTGCGCGCGCGCGAGGATGTCCGCAAGGAATGGCTCGAAGTCTGACGCCGCCCCGCAGGACCCGGAATGCAGGCGGCCCTCATCCGTGGATGGCGGGACAGGCGTATGTACAGGGTATGTACGGTTGCCATACGCCAAATTTCGGGCGGTTCGGGCCGTTTGACAGGTTGTGAACACGTTCAGAAAACCCGATACTTGCGCACATCCACCGCAACAGATGCAAAACAAAGGCAGACATGACGCAGGACAGGCTGGTACGAACCGACCACGAAAACGGCGTGGTTCAGATTGGGCTGAACCGGGCGCCCGTCAACGCCCTGAGCGCCGATTTCCTGATGGAATTTTCCGATCTGATCGATGTTCTGGTGGCGGACGACACCGTTCGATCTATTGTTTTGACCAGTGGTTTCAAAGTGTTCAGCGCCGGTCTTGACCTCAAGGAAGCGCAACATTTCCACCTGACGCAGCAGCACGCCATGGTTCGGGGGCTGAACGTCGGTTTTCTGTCGCTTTATGCCTGCCCCAAGCCCACCTTGGTGGCCATCGACGGTGCCGCGATTGCCGGCGGTCTGTTCTTTGTGCTGGGCAGCGACGTACGCATCTCCAGCCCGCGCGCCAGCTTCGGTCTCGCCGAAGTGCGCGTGGGGGCGGATTTCCCCGTGGGTCCACTGGAAATCGCCCGCGCCGCTCTGTCTCCCGACACGCTGAGGCGGCTGATGCTGACCGGACGGCCCATTGACACGGATAGCGCAAAAGCGGCTGGAATCATTGACGAAATTACGCCTTCAGAGCAGCTTTTTACACGGGTCATGCAGATTGGCGGGGAAATGGCACAGATCCCACCGCAGACCTTTGCCAGCGTAAAACGGCAGATCCGGGGAGATACGATTTCCCGGATCGAGGCCGCTATGGCCGGAGGGGCAAACGCACCAGAGGGCGGATGGTTCAACGATGAAACTATCGCGGCCATGAAGCGAATGATCGGCTGAAAGACAACAGGAGGCGCTGAGTATGAAAACCGCAAAGCCGCAGGATCAGGGGTTTGACCCGGATCGTCTGAACCGGATCGCCAGCTGGATGGAGCGCTATATCGAGGAACGCAAATTTGCGGGCTCGTCGGTGTTGATCGCCCGAGGTGGCCGCGAAGTGTATTTTCATGCCGCCGGTCTGCGCAGCGTCGAAAATTTCACGCCGTTTCAACGCGATACAGTGGCACGCATCTATTCGATGACCAAACCGATCACCAGCGTCGCGGCGATGATGCTGGCGGAACTGGGCCTGTTTCATCTGGATGCACCGGTCAGTACGTTCCTGCCGGCGTTCAGAAACATGACCGCGCTGGTGCCGGGGGCCGAACGGATCGATCAGGTCGAACCCTGCGCGGCACCGACACTGCACCAATTGATGACCCATACCAGCGGGCTAAGCTATCCGTTCAATCCCGGGGTTCTGGGGCGCGAGATGGATAATCGAAAGATTATTTTCGGCCCGAAACAAGGACTTCTGGCAGATATGGCGGATCAGGTCGGCGACTTGCCATTGGCCTTCCACCCCGGAACCCGCTGGGAATACTCGGTAGGAATCGACATTCTCGGACGTGTCATCGAGGTGGTATCGGGCCAAAGCCTGGACGAGTTCCTTGCCGAGCACATCCTGAAACCGCTGGGCATGACGCACACGGCATTCACAGTTCCGGATGAGCTAAGTGACCGGTTCGCATCGTTATATACGCCCCTGGCCGGCAATGCGATGGATCTGAACGCCGCGCAACCGGGCGGTGATACCTTGAGATTGACCGATTGCGCCGGTTCCTCCCCGTTCGAGGCCACAACCCTGTATTCCGGTGGTGGTGGACTGGTGGGCACGATCGACGACTATATGCGGTTTACCGAAATGTTGCGCAACGGCGGACGCCACAGAAACGGCCGGCTGCTGAGTCCAAAAACGCTGGACTACATGATGCGCAACCATCTGCCGGGCGATATCGCCTCGATGGGTCCGCAAAGTTTTGCCGAACAGCCGATGGAAGGTGTCGGATTCGGTCTGGGCGGCTCGGTCGTACTCGATCCGGCGCGCGCGCGTTGTCCCGGCAGTGCCGGCGATTTCAGTTGGGGCGGCATGGCGTCGACCTTTTTCTGGATGGATCCTGCCCTAGACCTTTCGGTGGTCTTTTTCACACAGCTTTCCCCCTCCAGTTCCTACCCGGCGCGGGCCGAACTCAAGGCGCTGGTACATGGAGCGATGATATCATGAACGATCCCCGACCGGTCCTTTGGACCCCGACCGAACAACAGGCACAAGCAACTCGCATGGCCGCCTTTATCCGCTGGCTCAAGACCGAACGTGGCCTGGAGTTCAGCGATTACAACGCGCTGTGGGACTGGAGCGTCACGGATCTGGACGGGTTTTGGTCTGCAATCTGGGCGTTTTTTGACCTGCGCTCCAGCGCGCCCGCAACCGCAGTTATCGATGGACGGATCATGCCCGGCGCACACTGGTTTCCCGGCGCGCAGGTCAATTTCGCCAGCCAGATACTGCGGCAAGCAGCGTACACTCCGCACCAGACGGCGCTGATCATGCAATCTGAAACCTTCGGCGAATCCCAATTGACCTGGCAAGAGCTGTCTTCCCAAGTGGCCAGCGTTGCCTCGCGACTGCGCACGATGGGAGTGGTGCAGGGCGACCGGGTCGTGGCGATCCTGCCCAATACAGAAGCCGCGTTGATCGCCTGTCTGGCCACGGCCAGCATCGGGGCGATCTGGTCGCTTTGCTCACCGGATATGGGCCATGTAGCAATCCTGGATCGGTTTCGACAAATCGAACCCAAAGTGTTGATTGCGCAGGATGGCTATGTCCACGCGGGACGCATGATCGACCGGCGCGACGTGCTGGCCGAAATCACGGGCGGATTACCGACGTTGGAACATCAGATCCTGATCCCGGCGTTGAACGATGTCCCGGACGGGTGGATCTTGTGGCGGGATCTGTTGCAGGACCAGGCAGAGGCGGAGTTTGCGCAGGTTCCATTCGATCACCCACTTTGGGTGGTCTACTCGTCGGGCACCACGGGTAACCCAAAGCCTATCCTGCATGGTCACGGCGGTATTATGCTCGAAAGTGCCAAACAATCGCTGCATCAGGATCTCGACAGCAAGGATCGGTTTTGTTGGCTGACCTCGTCGGGATGGATCATGTGGAACGCCCAACTGGGTGCGCTGGGGCAGGGTGCAACCCTGGCTTTGTTCGATGGCGCGCCAAACTATCCAGACATGCAGACCGTCTGGCGGTTTGTGTCCGACCACGCCATCAGCTATTTTGGCGCCGGGGCTGCTTTTATAACCAGCTGCATGAAGGCGGGTCTTCGACCGGGTGAAACGCTGGATCTGTCAGCGTTGCGCGCAATCGGCGCCACCGGTTCGCCGTTGACGGCGGACGGCTATGAGTGGGTCTACAGTGCCGTGAAATCCGATGTCTGGCTGGCTCCTATTTCAGGCGGGACCGATTTGTGCGGCGCATTTGTAGGCGGCAATCCGATGTTGCCGGTCCGGGCGGGCGAGATGCAATGCCGGTTTCTGGGCAATGCCGTACGTGCCTTTGACGAAGCGGGTAACGAGTTGATCGGCGAAGTCGGAGAACTGGTGTGTACCGAACCGCTGCCGTCAATGCCACTGTGCTTTTGGGGCGATCCCGACGGCAGCCGACTGCATGGCAGCTATTTTGATACCTATCCGGGCATCTGGCGGCACGGCGATTGGATCGAGATCACCCCCGAAGGTGGCGCGGTGATCTATGGACGGTCGGACGCCACGATCAACCGCAAGGGGTTGCGCATGGGCAGCGCAGAGATTTACCAGGCCGTCGAAGGTCTGGATGAGGTGATGGATTCATTGGTTGTCGATCTGGAATTCCTGGGGCGGGACAGCTTCATGCCCCTGTTCGTGGTTCTGGCCGATGGGCAGACGCTCGACCAGGCTGTGCAGGACCGGATCAATGCTGCAATCCGATCATCGGTTTCCGCCCGCTTCGTACCCAACGAAATCGTTCAGATCGATGAGGTGCCGCGTACGATTTCGGGCAAGAAACTGGAGGTTCCGGTTAAAAAACTGCTATTGGGCGGTGAACCGGAAAAGGTGGTGAACCGGGATTCCATGGCCAACCCGAACAGTTTTGACACCTTCGTCAAATATGCCCGGTCACGAGAGGGTCGGGGCGAATTAGAAAGATAACGTAAATGAATGATGTTGCAAAAGAATTGCTCGATCTTCTGGATATTGAGCAACTCGAAGTCGACCTGTTTCGCGGCATCGGATCGGGAGGCGAGACCAGCACCCGCATATTTGGCGGCCACGTCATCGCGCAGGCGCTGGCCGCCGCCTACAAGACGGTTCCGGATCGGTTGTGCCATTCGCTGCACGCCTATTTCATCCGGCCGGGCGATCCCAGAATTCCGGTCATCTACAGTGTGGACCGGGCGCGGGATGGCGGCAGTTTCACGACCCGGCGGGTGGTAGCAATTCAACATGGCAAGCAGATATTGAACCTGTCGGCCTCGTTTCACGTTGCCGAGGAAGGATGGGACTATCAACATCCGATGCCTCGGGTTGAAGGACCCGAAGGGCTGTTGAACCGTGCCGATCTACGCGATCTGTATGCGGAAAAGGTGCCGGAACCGTACCGCAGAGATTTCCTGCGACCGCGCCCGATTGAGATCCGCGAGGTCGCTCCGCGCAACCTGCTCAATCCGCTGCCGGTTGATGATGTCAACCACCTCTGGTTCCGGATGGAAGACGCCGCAGGCACCGATCCCAGAATGCAGCATATTCTATTGGCCTATGCGTCGGACATGAATCTCTTGGGGTCATCCCTGCGTCCGCACGGGCTGACCTGGTTCAAACACGAGGTGATGAGCGCCAGTCTGGATCACGCGATGTGGTTCCATGCCCCGATCCACTTTCACGACTGGCATCTTTATACGATGGATGCGCCGTTTACTGGTGGAGGGCGCGGGTTCAATCGGGGCACGATCTATCATGAGGACGGCACGCTGGTGGCCAGCGTAGCACAAGAAGGATTGGTGCGTCCGATCCGCAAGTAGTTTTTCGAACCTGCAAGAGATCGGCCACCGCTAAACCTGCAAGGCAAAAACGCAGGCAAAACGCATTGCGCATGCATCGCAATGGCTAAATCCCGCAAAGTGACGGGGGCGCCACTTTGGAATCGTGCGTACGCTTTGGGGGTGCGGGTTTGAGTGTGGGTCTTCCCGCAGGCTCCGTTGGCGCGGTCAGATCGGGTTTCCGTACTTTCGGTTCAGCTTTCGCATGCCACCCAGCCACCGGTCATAATTCCCGGCCTTCAACCGGATGTAGTCCAGCACTTCCGGATGAGGTAAGACGAGGAAGGTTTCGTTCCGGATGGTTTGAACACAGGCTTCGGCGACGATTTCAGGTTCCAGCATTCCGTCTAAGGCCGCAACTGAATCCTCATGCCCGCGCGTCATTTCGCTGCGCACGGCTTGCGGGCACAGGACCGAGACCTTGATGCCTTCGTCTCCATGTGTCATCGCCAACCATTCCGCCACGGCCACCGCAGCGTGTTTCGTAACACCGTAAGGTGCACAGCCGACCTGGTTCAGCAACCCGGCGGCCGAAGAGGTGTTCAATAGATATCCGCCGCCACGCGCGATCATGCGCGGCACCAGATGACGCGCGGCCCATATGTGAGACATCACATTGATATCCCAGATGCGTTGCCAGTCCTCGTTCGGAACCTCCATGCCCCCGGCAATCAGGATGCCAGCGTTGGAACAGAACAGATCAATCGGGCCGGCTTCCTCTTCGACCCTGTCGATCAACGCCTTGATCTCGTCTTCGACACCGACATTCACCGCTATCGCGAGCCCGTTGATCTGGCTTGCGGTCTGCTGTGCTCCGGAAACGTCCAGATCGGCGCAGACGACCCTGGCCGCGCCTTCGTCGGCAAAGCGGATGGCCAGTGATTTCCCGATTCCACTGGCCGCGCCGGTGACGACGACAATCTTGTCTTTCAGTTCCATGGCTGCCTCCTTACGCCCACATGTTAGAGCCGCCACAGACGGTGAGCGCCTGTCCGGTCATATAGCGGCTGGCGTCAGAGGCAAGAAACACCGCCAACCCTTCGAAATCTTCGGGTTCGCCCAAACGCCGCAGCGGTATCTCGTTTTGGATCCGCTCGGCCACTTCGGGATTGTCCCACAATTCGCGGGCAAATTCGGTTTTCACCAATCCTGGGCAGATTGCATTGAACCGGATCCCCTTGGGGCCGAATTCGGCAGCCAAATTTCGAACCAGCCCGATAAGAGCCAGTTTGGACATGCCATAGGTGCCAAGCATGACCGACGCTTTGAACGCTCCGATCGAACTCGTGAACATCATCGACCCAGCGCCCTTTTCGATCATGTCCGGTACCGCCATCTGCGCCAGCCACAGATTGGATTGCACGTTGGCGGCCATGGTCTTGGTATAGGCCTCGTCGGGAATTTTCGAAGTCGGACCATAAAATGGGTTCACCCCGGCGTTGCCGACAACGATGTCGATCGGTCCGGCCTTGGCGCGGGTTGTATCGACCAGGTTTTGCAACTGGTCTTTGTGGCCGATATTGGCAGTCACGGCGATGGCACGATCCGCTCCAACGGCATGGTTGATCTGCGCCGCCGCCGCGTCCAGTTGGTGCTGTTTGCGCGCAGAGATGACCACAGTTGCCCCGTGCTGCGCCAGGGCAGTCGCCATATGCAGCCCCATCCCCTTGGACGCCCCGGTGAGAACCGCGACTTTTCCGGTCAGGTCAAAAAGGTTCTGCGGCATTGTCACGGTCCCTCGAACATCCGACCGCCCGAGGTGCTGGGGCCGGTCTGGCGGTCGTTTGAGTCCTGAAAGCTCTGCACCTCGGCGCGGGCGACGACGTGATGGTGCACTTCGTCCGGGCCATCTGCAAAGCGCAGGGTACGTTGGCCGGTGTACATCTCGGCAAGAGGAAACCATTGTGACATCCCGGCCGCGCCATGCACCTGCATCGACTGGTCGATGATCTGACAGACCCGCTCGGGCACCATTGCCTTGACTGCCGATACCCAGATACGGGCCTCTTTGTTGCCCAGCACGTCCATGGCGCGAGCGGCCTTCAGAACCATCATGCGCATTGCTTCGATATCGATGCGCGCGCGGGAAACGGTTTCCATGTTCTTGCCCAGATCAACGATCCGCTTGCCAAACGCCTTGCGGTTGATCGCACGGTCCAACATCATGTCCAGCGCCCTGTCTGCAGCACCAATCGAGCGCATGCAGTGATGGATACGGCCCGGGCCAAGCCGCAGCTGGCTGATCTCAAAACCGCGGCCTTCGCCCAACAAGATATTTTCTTTGGGGACGCGGACGTTTTCAAGTTTGATGTGCATATGGCCATGCGGCGCATCATCATGGCCAAAGACGTGCATCGGCCCCACGATGGTAACACCGGGGGTGTCGATAGGCACCAGGATCTGCGACTGCTGCTTGAAAGTTTCGGCGTCTGGGGAGGTTTTGACCATTGTTATCATGATCTTGCAGCGCGGATCGCCAGCACCGGAAATATAGAACTTATCGCCGTTGATAACCCACTCGTTGCCGTCCAGAACCGCGCTGGTCGCGATATTCTTGGCATCCGAACTGGCCACATCGGGTTCGGTCATAGCATAGGCCGAGCGGATTTCGCCGTTCAGGAGAGGCTTGAGCCATTGTTCCTTTTGCTCCGGCGTGCCGACACGTTCCAGCACCTCCATGTTGCCGGTATCCGGTGCCGAGCAGTTCAGTGTTTCCGAAGCCAGCGGATTTTTTCCCAGCTCTGCGGCGATATAGGCGTAATCCAGATTGGACAGCCCTTCGCCGGTTTCCGCATTGGGCAAAAAGAAATTCCACAGCCCGTTTTCCCGGGCTTTCTTCTTGGCAGTTTCCAGCAGTTCAAGCTGTCCGGGGGCATAAGACCAGCGGTCAGCGCGACCTTCACCCAATCGATAGAATTCCTCGGTGATCGGATCTACATTTTCGCGGATATGCCTGACAACGGCGTCCAAAAGCGGACGTGCGCCTTCCGACATCGTCAGGTTGTTCATTTCTGGCGGGTGTTTAGCCATCGACATGTGGTGATCTCCCTTTTGCCGTTTGCACGGCATTTTCATTTATGCGGTGAAAGGCGGTTTCGCTCTGGTGAGGTGTCCTGGATTTTGTTCGGTTTCGTGAAAAGTGCAGCCTGTTCACACGGGGCGCTTTGGAGGCGATCTCATGAGGACCCCTCAAGGTCGTTCAATTTGCTCAGGCATATGGCACGCAACGCGCGGCGGTCAATTTTGTCAGTGGCACTGCGGGGCAGGGGGGCGGCCTGTATCCAGATGTGTTCCGGAATTTTGAACCGGGCGATATGATCGCTCAGGTAGTCTTGCATTTCCTGTACGGTCAGCGTGCTTCCCGCGCGCATTTGAACCGCTGCGCCGACCGTTTCACCCAATCGGGTATGAGGCACCGAGAAGGCGCAGGCCTCGGCCACTGCCGGATGGCGGTGCAACGCACCTTCAACATCCAGACAGGCGATGTTTTCGCCACCCCGGATGATGATGTTCTTCTTCCGATCGACGATGGTGACATACCCTTCGTCATCAATATACCCCAGATCTCCGGTGCGCAGCCAGCCGTCGCTCAGGACTTCGGCCGTCGCCTCGGGGTTATTCAGATAACAACGCATGTTGCAGGGGCTCTTGACCGTGAGTTCACCGATTTCACCCACAGACACTTCTGAACCGGTGTCATCGAGAAACTTCAGATCCTGAAGCGGCGGGTACAGGCGCCCCGCGCTTCCTGGCCGGGCGAGGTAATCCGCCCCGGCCATACCAATTCCGTTGGCGTTGGTTTCGGTCATGCCCCAACCGGTGGCAATATTGGCCTGTGGGAAAGCCTGCGCCAGTTCCACGACCTGCGCTGCGGGGCGCTTGGCTCCGCCAGACCCCAGAAAATCCAGCGTATCCAATGACAAACAAAGATCTCTTGAAGCCGCGACCAGGTCTGCCGACTGTGTCGGAACCCCCATGAAACGGGTGATTCCCTCACGGTCAATGATCCGGGCGGCTTCATGCGCATCCCACTTGTCCATCAGCGTCAGCTTTGCACCTGCAGGCAGGCTGAGAAGAAACATGGGATGTGTTGCTGTGACGTGGAACAGCGGTGTTACAATCAGAACAGACGGGCGAGGGGCCTCGGCGGCGTCTGGCGGCGGAGGATCTATCAGCGGTGCCATTGCGGCCTGCATAAGCCAGGTGAACACTGCGTTCATAGCCCCGCGATGGGTCAGTACCACCCCTTTGGGATGGCCGGTTGTGCCCGACGAATACATGATCGCAAAATCGTCGTCAGTGTCGATATCGACCTCGGACGTCCGGGCGTGCCCGGCGGAGTCGCGCAAGGTGGAATATTTCAGGGGGGTTAACGCTTCGCCATCGCGAAGGCCGATCATTACCAGCTTTAAATCAACCGCCAAAGGTGTCAGCCGTTTAATGCGTTCGGCATCCGCAAAGACAATTTTGGCGTCGCTGTCGCGCAGCGCAAAATCCAGTTCCTCTGTGGTCCACCAAGCGTTCAGAAATACGGTGACCGCGCCAAGCGACGCGATGGCCATCATCAGGATCAACATTTCGGGACAGTTGCGCGTTGCAAGGGCAATACGGCCTCCCTTTCTTACCCCCAGATCCTCTTCAAGAACAGCCGACAACATATTAATTTCATTCAGGAATGCGTCGTAAGTCCAGCGTTCGTCTCTAAACACCAGATATTCAGCCGCACCATCGGCATGGGCCTCGCGACTCGCGTGTACAAGAGCACGCGCATGCGGAGGAATATTCTTGAACACCCGGTATTCGGTTCCGCGTACCAAGGCCATCTTCAGTTCAAAAACCGGATTTTCAGACGTGACGTGCCGCGATGCATCGCCCAATGACATTCCGGTCATGTGCGGCCCGCCATACAATTGGAGCTGCGCCACCAGTTCTGAGGATTTCGCATGCAGTTTCCTCCTATGACGCAGCCTGCGACTCTGGTCAAAGGGAACGTTAGACGGGATTTGGTTGAGTGCCAATACCGCTTGTCAAAATGCAGTTTCACAAATTTCAGGTAGCGCCCCTATGGTTTGCGAGTAAACTGGCTCATCATATTTTACATAATACACATTATACCAGTTTTAATGCTGCAAGGGGTAGATTCACAAACGAAACGCAAATTCTGTATCAAAACAGAGTCTTGCATGGAGGATTTTAAGGCCGGGATTGGCGCAGATGCGTGGTTCTGCGCCAATCCCGGCTCCTCATATTTTCAATATGGGCCTTCATGATCGACCATCTGGATCAGAAGAACGCCTGCAGGCCAGTTTGTGCGCGCCCCAAGATCAGAGCGTGAACGTCATGGGTTCCCTCATATGTATTGACAGTCTCCAGGTTCATCATGTGCCGGATCACCTGAAATTCCAGGCTGATGCCGTTGCCGCCATGCATGTCTCGCGCCATGCGCGCGATATCCAGCGCCTTGCCACAGTTGTTGCGTTTGATGATCGAGATCATTTCCGGCGCCGCATTGGCCTCGTCCATCAGCCGTCCGACGCGCAGGCTGCCCTGCAATCCCAATGTGATTTCGGTCTGCATATCGGCCAGCTTTTTCTGAAACAGCTGCGTCTGCGCCAGCGGACGGTTGAATTGCAGCCGGTCCAACCCGTATTGCCGCGCGGCATGCCAACACGCTTCTGCAGCGCCCATAGCGCCCCAGCTGATGCCATAGCGGGCACGGTTCAGACACCCAAACGGACCTTTCAGGCCCTGTACATAAGGCAACAATGCATCTTGGCCGACCTCTACATTGTCCATCACAATTTCACCGGTGATCGAGGCGCGCAGGCTGGCCTTGTTCTGCACCTTGGGGGCGCTCAACCCCTTCATGCCCTTATCCAGAATGAACCCGCGGATCTTGCCGCCATGTTCTTCGGACTTGGCCCAGACAACAAATACATCGGCGATTGGCGCGTTCGAGATCCACATTTTGGAGCCGTTCAGAACATAGCCGTTTTCAGTCTTTGTTGCGCGGGTTTTCATCCCGGCCGGGTCACTGCCAGCATCCGGCTCGGTCAGCCCAAAACACCCGATAAATTCGCCACTGGCCAGCTTTGGCAGGTATTTTTGCCGTTGTTCTTCGGACCCGTAGGCATAGATGGGGTACATCACAAGACTCGATTGGACCGACATCATCGACCGATAGCCCGAGTCGACGCGCTCAACCTCTCGCGCGACGAGACCATAACTCACATAACCCGCACCGATGCCACCGTATTCTTCGGGGACAGTCACCCCCAACAGACCCATTTCTCCCATTTCGCGAAAGATCAACGGATCGGTTTCCTCGTTGGCATAGGCCGAGGTCACCCTTGGCTGCAGTTTTTCCTGTGCATAGGCCCGTGCGCTGGCGGTGATCATCCGCTCGTCTTCGGTCAACTGATCATTCAGGCGGAACGGGTCGGACCAGTCAAATCCGCCCAGATCCGGGGCATCCTTGGCTTTGAGTGTCGGTTTTTCTGCGGTGGTCATGTCGGGCTCCTGGCCATGAGTGCGTTGAGGTTAGTTTAAGGGGTTTGGGGATGAAAAACAGCGGGACATTTCCTGATTTACATGAGTATATCTCATACATGAAAACCCCGCGCCGCCTGTATCCCTCGATTTCGTCCCTGCGCGCCCTTGAGGCGCTGGACCGGTTGGGCAGCGCATCGGCGGTGGCCGAGGAGTTGGCGTTGACGCAAAGCGCGGTCAGCCGGCAGTTGCAGGCGGTCGAGCAACAGATGGGGGTCGAGTTGATCCGGCGGGACCGCAAGCGGCTGAGCCTGACTCCGGCGGCGCAGAAATATGCCACCGAGATTCGCAAGGTGCTCAATCAGATCGCACAGGCCTCGTTACGGCTCCAGGTGGCACCGATGGGCGGGACGTTGAACCTGGCGATCCTGCCGACCTTCGGGATGCGCTGGCTGGTGCCCCGGCTGCCGGATTTCGCGCGACTGCACCCGGATGTCACCGTGAACATGTCAACCCGGTTGCAGCCGTTCGCCTTTGCCACAGAAGCCTTTGATGCAGCAATACATTTCGGCCAGGCAGACTGGCCCGACACGGGCAGCCTCCTGCTGCGCCACGAGCAGGTTGTGCCAGTCTGTGCGCCGGTTCTATTGCCGCACCGCAAGCCCGTCCGGCCCGGTGAGATACGCAGGATGCCCCTGTTGCACATCCAGACCCGGCCGCTGGCCTGGCGCAACTGGTTTGCCCGGCAGGGGATCACGGTCACGACCGCCCTGCCCGGCACCACCTATGACCAGTTCGCCACCATCACCCAGGCAGCGCTGCATGGATTGGGCGTGGCGCTGATGCCTGATTACCTGGTTGAACGGGATCTGGCGCAGGGCCATTTGGTGGCGCTGCATGACCGCCCGACCGAGGCACAAGGGGCGTATTACCTGGTCTGGCCACAGGACAAGGCGCAGGATCCGGCCTTGCAGGCATTTCGCGACTGGCTGGAAACCCAGGCGCAGCCGGAAGATCCCCTGCCTCGATGATGATCGTCAAGCCATGATAAAATAGAATACAATCAGAAATGGCACCCCGTACATACTGCGCACATACACGTGTCTGTCCGAGGGCCGATTCAGCGGCAATCCGACCCTGACCGGTCTCGGATCATTGCGCGGACAGCACGGGGGCCACACCGTATCTGCGCGCCAGAACCCGGGATCGCGGTTGCCAGTCATAGTCGGCATCGTCGAGCACGGGGGCCCAGAACAGCCACCCACCGAGACGCCACGGGTCGAGCACGATGCCGTCCTGCATCGGGTCACCGCGCGCCGCGATCAGGGCGGTGGAATGGTCGATGCGAAACGGGTTGTCGGCATTGGCGATGGCGCGGTGAATGCGCAGCGTCGCAAACCCCTCGGCGTTCAGGCGCTGTTGCATGTCTTCGGCCCAATGCCAGCACAGCCCGCGCGGTTTGAGCCCCATGTTGACCTTGGTGTTGTGGACCAATGGCGGGTCGGTGATCTGATAGGCCAGCGCCAGTTCGCGGGACCGGGAAAAGGCGAGACGCGCGGCCTGTGCCGCCTCGCCGGGGTCCACATCGGGCCCGAGGGCAAGGATCGCGGCGGCCAGCCGGTCAATATCCTGCCGGGCGGGGGATGTTGACGGGCGCGTTGTCGGGGGCGATGCGCAGCCCACGAGGGCCACGACCGCGAAAGCGACCCAAAGGGCCCGGATTTGACCCAGGATTTGGCCCCGGATCCGCCACGCGAAGATATGCCCCTGCCCGCCCAACATAGTGTCAGCGGTAGCGGCCCCGGAGGAGTTTGTCGAGATCCGCGACCTCTCGGGGCGGACGCGGCCGGTCGATCAGCCCAGGGCGTAGCCGGCACCGCGCACCGTGCGCACCGGATCGCCGCCGCCATGTTGCATCAACGCCTTGCGCAACCGGCCCACATGCACGTCCACGGTGCGCGAGTCGACATAGATGTCGCGGCCCCAGACGCGGTCCAGAAGCTGTTCGCGGCTCCAGACGCGGGCAGGTTTTTCCATGAAGTTGCGCAGCAGGCGGAACTCTGTCGGACCCAGTTTGATGGTGTTGCCGTCGCGGGTGACCTTGTGGGTCTCGCCGTCCAGCACGATGTCTTCGAATTCCAGCTGCACGCCAACGGTCGATGGGCGCGAGCGGCGCAGCTGGGCGCGAACCCGCGCCATCAGTTCGACCACCGAATAGGGTTTGATCACATAGTCGTCCGCCCCGGTTTCCAACCCGCGCACCCTATCGACCTCTTCTGAGCGGGCCGACAACATGATGATCGGAATTGAACGCGTGGCAGGGCGGGTTTTGAGTCGCCGGCAGACCTCGATGCCCGACAGGTTCGGCATCATCCAGTCCAGGACGATGACGTCGGGCGTATCTTCGTCCACCAGCAGCAGCGCATCATCGCCGTTTTCGGCCTGGCACACACGAAATCCTTCGGCGGCCAGATTGTAGCTGAGGACTTCGCGCTGTGCGGGTTCGTCCTCGACCACCAGAACCGTGGGTTGGTCCGTGGACATACGCGCCTCCTACAATGATACCGACGTGACGTCGGCCTTGGGACGATTATCTTCCGGACGCTCACCCGATACCAGATAGATCACCTGTTCGGCTATCGACGTGACATGATCGCCCATGCGTTCGATGTTCTTGGCGATGAAATGCAAGTGCATGCAGGGCGTGATATTGCGCGCATCTTCCATCATGAAGGTCAAAAGCTCGCGGAACAGGGTGTTGTACATCTGATCGACATCGTGATCGCGCTGGATCACCACGGCGGCCAGCTCCACATCGCGTTGGATATAGGCGTCGAGCGCATCCTTGAGCATGCGCTCGACCTCGCGCGCCATGCGGCGCAGCGCCGAGGGGCTGTCGCCGACCGGCGGCATCTGCGACAGAACGGAATTGCGCTTTGCCAGGTTCTTGGCGTGATCGCCGATGCGTTCCAGATTGCCGCTGATCTTGGTGACGCTGAGGATCAGACGCAGGTCGGACGCCGTGGGCGCGCGCATGGCGATGACCCGCGCGGCCTCTTCGTTGATCATTTCCTCGAGCGCGTCGATTGCCTTGTCATTGGCGCGCACCTGCTCGGCCAGTTCCTCGTCGCGGGTTTCCAGCGAGCGGGCCGAATCCATGATCGCGGCCTCAACCAGCCCGCCCATCTTCATGATGCGCGCCTGAATGGTTTCCAGATCGCGGTCGAACGCCGAAGCGATATGTTGTTCCTGCATGGTACGTCCTTTAACCGATACGACCGGTGATATAGCTTTCGGTGCGGGGGTCTTGCGGATTGGTGAAGATCTGGCCGGTTTCGCCGTATTCGACCAGTTCCCCCAGATGGAAGAACGCGGTGTTCTGGCTGACGCGGGCGGCCTGCTGCATCGAGTGGGTGACGATAACCACGGCGAAGTTTTCGCGCAGCTCGTCGATCAGTTCCTCGACCTGCGCGGTGGCAATCGGGTCCAGCGCCGAGCAGGGTTCATCCATCAGCAGCACTTCGGGTTCGGTGGCCACGGCGCGCGCGATGCACAGGCGCTGTTGCTGGCCGCCCGACAGGCCAGTGCCGGGGGCGTACAGGCGATCCTTGACCTCGTTCCAGATGGCCCCGCGGCGCAGGGCGCGTTCGACGACCTCGTCCAGGTCGGACTTGCTGCGGGCCAACCCATGGATCCGGGGGCCATAGGCGACATTGTCGTAGATCGATTTAGGAAACGGATTGGGTTTCTGAAACACCATTCCCACCTTGGCGCGCAGCTGCACCGGATCGACGCGCTTGTCATAGATATCTTCGCCATCCAGCCGGATGGTGCCGGTGACGCGACAGATGTCGATGGTATCGTTCATGCGGTTCAGGCACCGCAGGAAGGTGGATTTGCCGCAGCCCGACGGGCCGATAAAGGCGGTGACGGTGTTGTTGGAGATCTCCACGTCCACGCCCTTGATGGCCTGGGAGTCCCCGTAAAAGACGTTGACGTCACGGGCCGAGATCTTGTTGGTTCCGGTTTCAACCGCGTTGGCGATTTGAGACATATCTTTCATACCTGACATTCCTTACCAGCGGCGTTCAAAGCGGCGACGCAGGATGACCGCGATTGTATTCATTGCGACGAGGAAGACCAACAGGATGATGATCCCTCCCCAGGCGCGTTCGTAAAAGGCCGGATCGGCGCGTTTGGCCCATTCGTAGATCTGGGCCGGCATGGCCGAGTTTGGCGACATGAGGCCGTCGACAATGCTGTCGGGCGCGTTGGAGGCGACAAAGCCCACCATCCCGATCAGCAGCAGCGGCGCGGTTTCACCCAGGGCCTGGGCCAGGCCGATGATGGTCCCGGTCAGGATGCCCGGCGCGGCCAGCGGCAGGACATGGTGAAACACGGATTGCATTTTCGACGCTCCGACACCGAGGGCGGCATCGCGGATCGATGGCGGAACCGCCTTGAGCGAGGCGCGGGTCGAGATGATGATCGTGGGCAGGGTCATCAGGGTCAGCACCATGCCGCCGACCAGCGGGGCCGACATCGGCAGGTGCATGGTGTTGATGAACACCGCCAGCCCCAGGATGCCGAACACGATCGAAGGCACCGCCGCGAGGTTGCTGATATTGACCTCGATCACATCGGTCAGCCAGTTCTTGGGGGCGAACTCTTCGAGGTAGATCGAGGCGGCCACTCCGATCGGCAGCGACAGGGCCAGCACCACCAGCATCATGTACATGGACCCGACCATGGACACCCCGATCCCGGCGGCTTCGGGTCGTTGGTCGGAGGCATCTCCGCCCAGGATGAAGTCGAGGTTAAAGGTCTTGTCGATGGCCCCATTCGCGATCATCGCGTCCACAAGGTCGAGTTGCTCGGCTGAGATGTTCTTGTCATTGGCGATACTGTCACGGGTGACACGACCCTTCAGATAGCCATCGACCCGGCTGTTGGCGAGAAAGGTGAATTCCAGCGTCTGGCCGATCTTGTCAGTGTTTTCCAGAACATAGTCGCGCAGCTGCGCGGCGGTATCCTTGGACAGGATCGCCCCCATCGCCTTGGGTTTGAGGTCGGTCTGAATGCCGTGCTCGGTGACATAGGTTTGCAGTGCGCCGTTGATCAGGGGCGCATAGCCAAAGGTCGAGACCTTCTTGATGGCTTCGATGTCTCGGGTGCCTTTCTTGTCCAGCTTGGCCTCCAGCAGGTCGACCTTGAGCGTGACAAAGGTCTGCTGGAAGGCACCGGTACCGTTACCCACGATGGTAGTGACCAGAACGATCAGCATCAGCAGACCTATGCCGATGGCCGTCAGGCCGTAAAGGCGGAACCGCTTTTCGGCGGCATTACGGCGGCGGGTGCGGGCGTTTTTGGTCAGCAGTGACCCGGCCCGTCCGATGGGATTGCCCGCGCTCTGGCCGGGATTCTGGGTTGCGTCGCTCATTCGTACTGCTCCCGGTATTTGCGCACGATATACAGCGCGAGGATGTTCAGGCCCAGCGTCAGGACAAACAGGGTCAGGCCGAGCGCAAAGGCGACCAGCGTTTCCGGGCTGGCAAAGTCGGTATCGCCGGTCAGCTGGCTGACGATACGGGTGGTGATCGTGGTCATCGATTCCAGCGGGTTGAGCGAAAACTTGGCAATCGCGCCCGCCCCCATCACCACGATCATGGTTTCGCCGATGGCGCGGCTGGCGGCCAGCAGCACGGCACCGACGATGCCGGGCAGCGCGGCGGGCAGCACCACCTGACGCACGGTTTCCGATTGCGTCGCACCCAACCCGTAAGATCCGTCGCGCAGCGATTGCGGCACCGAGTTGATGATGTCATCGCTGAGCGAAGAGACGAACGGGATCAGCATGATACCCATCACGACACCCGCGGTCAGAACCGATGTCGCACCTGACATCCAGTCGACCCCCAGCACCCCGTCGGGACCCCGGCCAAAGAAATTGACCAGCATCGGGCCAACTGTCAGCAGGGCGAACATGCCATAGACGATGGTCGGAATGCCGGCGAGGATTTCAAGCAGCGGCTTGGCAAAGGAGCGCAGCGCGGCGCTGGCATATTCGGACAGGTAGATCGCCGCGAACAGCCCCACCGGCACCGCCACCGCCAGTGCGATGAACGAGATATACAGCGTCCCCCACAGCAGCGGCAGGATCGAGAGTTCGCTGTCGCCGCGAAAGTTGGGCGCCCAGGTGGTGCCAAAGAAGAAGTCGCTCCAGGAATGCAGGCCAAAGAAGTTGCGGGTTTCAAACAGCATCGACAGAACGATGCCCAGCGTGGTCAGGACCGCGATCGAGGCGGCCAGGATCAGCAGTGCCAGAATGGCGCGTTCCACCACGTTGCGGGCGCGAAAACCCTTGTGGGTGCGCGTATAGGCCAGGGTCAGACCACCCAGAGCAAGGGCGGCGACGATGATGCTTTGCCACAGGGTGCCGGTGGCGTTCAGCTGGCGATAGCGTTGCGCCGCGCTTAGCACCTCGGGGCGCACGTCGGACCCCAACGCCACCCCGACATCCGCCAGCCGGCCGCGCAGATCGGTAAATCCGGCGCGAATGTCGCTGGCGTCGTCTTCGCTCAGGGCACCCTGCCGGACGGCCATGTCCAGCCCATGGGCCACACGGCGCACATCGCTCATCACCAGGCTGCGTTGCGAGCCTTCGGGGATGAGTTCCTCGGGGATCATGCCCGAAACCGAGCGTTCGATCATCAGCGGCTGGACAAACAGCCAGACCACCAGAACAGCGAGCGCAGGAACCAGTGCTGTCAGCGCCACATTCCAGCCGTAATAGTTGGGAAGGGAGTGCAGCTCGCGCACATCCCCCCCCGCCGAGTTCACCGCCCGGACGCGTCCGGCGATAAAGCCCAGGGCGGCCAGAGCAAAGAGAAACAGAATGAGCCAGGTCAAGGGCATGTACCATCCGCCAGAGTCAGGTCATTGAAAAATTGAGAACCGGGACAGCGAAACCCGCCCCGGTTCCGGCGTTCAGGAGATCAGGAATTGCCGTCCATCGTGACTTCGTCGGCCACGGTGTTCTGGGTGCCCGACAGGTCCGGATCGGCAACCAGACCGTATTCGGCAAGCGGGCCGTCGGGTCCGGCGATTTCATCGGCGACGAAGAATTCGGCGAATTCCTTGAGACCGGGAACGACACCGATGTGGGCCTTTTTGACATAGAAGAACAGCGGGCGCGACACCGGGTATTCGCCGGTGGCGATGGAGTCGGTGGTCGGAACGATACCGGACATGGTTGCGACCTGCAGCTTGTCGGTGTTGTTCTCGTAGAAGGCCAGACCAAAGACGCCGATGCCGTCCTTGTTGCTGTCGATCCGGGCCAGGGTCTCGGTATAGTCGCCGTCGATGTCGACCGATTTGCCGTCTGTGCGCAGCTCGATGCAGGCCTTTTCGGCAGCTTTCTTGTCGCCGCCGTTGGCGGCCTTGTAGACGTCGAAATCACCGGTTTCTTCGCAGCCGGCCAGGATCACCTTGTCTTCGAACACTTCGCGGGTGCCGTGCTTGGTGCCCGGAACATAGGCCTGGATCGGCTGGGCGGGCAGCGCGGCGTCGACGTCGCTCCAGAGGGTGTAGGGGTTGTCGACCAGTGCGCCGTCGACCACGACCTGACGGGAAATCGCCTTGTACCACTGGACCGGGGTGAATTCGAAGCTGTTGCCATCGATGTCGCTGGCAAAGACGATGCCGTCATAACCGATGCGGACTTCGATGATGTCGGAGACGCCGTTGGCGGCGCAGGCCTTGATTTCCTTTTCGCGGATCTTGCGGCTGGAGTTGGCGATATCGATGGTGTTTTCGCCCAGGCCTTCGCAGAACCGTTTCAGGCCCGCCGACGAGCCGCCGGATTCAACCACGGGTGTGGGGAAGTCGAAGTTTTCACCAAAGGCTTCGGCAACGATCGAGGCATAGGGCAGAACGGTGGACGAGCCGGCAATCTGCACCTGATCGCGGGCAGCAGCGGCGGTTGCGCAAAAAGACACGGCGGCCAGGGTGGACGCGGTCATTTTCAAAACAGACATTTATGTCTCCTCATGGACATGAATTCAGCGCACACCCCCATAGTGACGCTGGGCCCCGTCTAGGGACCGCACGCATGGGTTTTGTGACAGAGACGTAACAGAAATATGACAAGGGCCGATTTTGATACCGGTGACCCCGCCGTCATGTGGGCCTAACGGGGAAGGATCACCGAAAACGTCGCCCCGTTGCCTTTTTCGCTGTCCACCTTGAGCCGCCCGCGGTGACGATTGACGATATGTTTGGCGATGGCGAGCCCCAGCCCGGTTCCGCCCAGCTGTCGGCTGCGGTGGTTGTCGGCGCGGTAGAAGCGTTCGGTCAGGCGCGGCAGGTGGACCGAATCGATGCCGGGACCCTGATCTATCACCCGCACGTCGAGCGCGGCGGCGCGCAGGACCGGATCGCGGTCGATTTCACGCAGCTCGACCGTGACATGCCCGCCCGAGCCGCCGTATTTGATCGCGTTCTCGATCAGGTTGGTGAAGACCTGGCGCAGCTGATCCGCATCGCCCGAGATCTGCACCGGCGGATCGGGCGCGACGAGGGTGAGATTGACCTTGTTGTTGTCGGCCAGCGGCGTCATCGAGGTCAGGGTCGAGGTCAGCAGACCGGCCAGGTCGATCTGATTGGTCGGGCGCACGCGTTCCTCGGCCTCGACCCGGCTGAGCGACAGCAGATCGCCGACCAGCCGGTTCATCCGGCCCGCCTCGCCCTCCATGATGTTCAGAAAGCGGTCGCGGGCGGCCTCGTCGTCGCGCGCTGCCCCGCGCAGGGTTTCGATGAACCCGATCAGCGCGGTCAGCGGGGTGCGCAGCTCGTGGCTGACGTTGGCGACAAAGTCGCGGCGCATCTGCCCGGCCTGTTCCACATCGGCGCGGTCCTGAAAGCTGACCACCACCGCCGAGGGGTATGCCGGCCCCAGTGCGGCGATATGGCGGCAGGTGACCTCCATCGGCGTGTCCTGTGCCCCGGTGCTGACCATGTGCCGGGCCTGGTGTTCCTGATGATCCTGCAGGGTGGCCTCGATCGCAGCGATCACCGGGGGCTGGCGCAGGACGTTGGCAAAGTGCCGCCCGACGATCCCGGCCCCCAGCAGGCGTTTGGCCTCGGGATTGGCGGCAACGATCCATTCACCGGATTCCACCACCAATGCCGGCAGGGGCGTTGCAGCAAGCAGGTCATTCACCAGCGCCGTGGGCATTCGCTCAGACCCCGGCAGCGGCGGTCGTGGCCTGGCTGAAGACCTGTTTCAGCGCATCCGGATCCTCAAGCCCGACCGAGACCCGGAAGAACCCTTCGCTGAGCCCGAGTTCGGCACGTTTCCCGGGCGTCAGCGCGCGGTGCGAGGACGAGGCCGGGTGCGACAGCGTTGTGCCCACATCGCCCAGGGTGGGCGCAAAGCTGAGCCCGTCGGCGGCGCGGGTAAAAGCGTTGGCCGCCGCGCGCCCGCCATCCAGTTCGAAGCTGACCATGTTGCACCCCTGCCCGCCCAGCAACTGGCTGGCGCGGGTGTGATCGGGATGATCGGCGCGCATCGGATAGATCACCCGCTTGATCCCGGGCAACCCTGCCAGATGATCCGCCAGCGCGGCGGCGGTGGCCTGCGCACGGTCGAACCGCAGGTCGAACGACAGCATGCCGCGTTCCGCCAGCCAGCAGTCAAACGGGCTGGGGGTAAGGCCGGTTGTGATGCTGAACACCCGCATGGCCTCGGTCAGGTCCGGATCGCGGGCCACGGCATAGCCCAGCATCACATCGGAATGGCCCGCCAGCAGCTTGGTGATCGAGTGGATGACGATGTCTGCCCCGTGCTCGAACGGGCGCAATCCGCGCGGGGTGGTAAAGGTGTTGTCGACCGCCAGCAGAATGCCGTGCTCGCGGCACAGGGCCGCCAGACCGGCGATATCGGCCACGCGCAGGGTCGGGTTTGACACCACCTCGACCAGCAGGATCCGGGTGTGTGGGCGGATCGCGGCGCGCATGGCGTCCAGGTCGCAGGGATCGGCCAGGGTGGTCGCGATGCCCAGTCGCGGCAGATCTTCGGCCATCAGCCGCAGCGACCGGCCATAGAGCTGGTTGCCACCGATGACATGGTCACCGGACTTGAGCAGCCCCAGCAGCACAGCACTGACCGCCCCCATGCCCGAGCCGGTGACAACCCCGCCGGATACGCCCTCCATAGCGTCCAGACGGGCGGCCACAACATCCGCATTGGGATGCCCCTCGCGGGAATAGGTATACCCATGCACGCGGCCTTCGTATTGATCGTCCAGCGCGTCCGGCGTGTCGCTGGCATAGACCACCGAGGGCGACAGCGGTGTGACCACCGGGCGGCTGGCACTGTCGGGCAGCGGCACCGGGCGGACAATGGACCCCCTGGAATTGCGCATCATCCCACCACCGTCAGTTGATCGCGGAAGATCTGCATGTTCTCCTGATAGTGCTGCGCGGCGACCTGCATCCGGGCGCGGGCGGCATCGTCCATCTGCCGCACGACGCGACCCGGCGCGCCCATGACGACACTGCCGTCCGGGATCTCTTTACCTTCGGTGATCAGCGCCCCCGCCCCGATCAGACAGTCCCGGCCGATGCGCGCGCCGTTCAGGACCGTGGCCCCCATGCCGATCAGCGAGTTGTCGCCGATGGTGCAGCCATGCAGCATCACCTTGTGGCCGATCGTACAATTGGTGCCCACGGTCAGCGGAAAGCCCGGATCCACATGCATCACACAGTTTTCCTGCACATTCGATCCGGCCCCGATATGGATGGTTTCATGATCCGCCCGCAGGGTGGCGCCGAACCAGACCGAAGCGCCGTCTTCCATCACCACCTGTCCGATCACGTTGGCATCGGGGGCGACCCAGGTGTTGGCGTGCAAATCGGGCGTCTTTCCGTGCAAAGCGTAGATGGTCATGTCATATCCTCGAATTCGGCCTGCAGGGCGCGCACATGTCCGGTCAGTCCGGGTTGCTGACTGCGGCGCAGGCGGGTGGCGGTGACGACGGTTTTCAGCCGCTCTTCGGTGGTGTCGAGATCGTCGTTGATCAGAACAAAATCATATCCGTCCCAATGGCTGATTTCGTCCCAGCTTTTCTGCATGCGCCGGGCGATGGTTTCGGCGTCGTCCTGGCCGCGCGATTCAAGCCGACGGCGCAGTTCGGTGATCGAGGGTGGCAGCAGGAAAATCGACAGGGTGTTCTGACCCAATGCGGAATTGCGGATCTGCTGCGCGCCCTGCCAGTCGATGTCAAACAGCACATCCTGACCGGCGTCGATGGCCTCCTGCACCGGGCCGCGCGGCGAGCCATAAAAGTTGCCAAAGACATGGGCATGTTCCAGCATTTCGCCCGCCGCCACCTGTGCCTTGAAATCGGGCTCGGAGGTGAAACGGTAATGGGTTCCGTCGATTTCACCGTCGCGGGGGCGGCGGGTGGTGGCGCTGACCGAAAACACGATCGAGGGATCCCAGTCGCGCAATCGTCGCGCCAAGGTCGATTTGCCCGCACCCGAAGGCGAGGACAGGATGATCAGAAGGCCGCGCCGATCTGCCATGGGATACTCCTGTGTTGGGGTTATTCGACGTTCTGGACCTGCTCTCGCATCTGGTCAATCACCGCTTTCAGTTCCAGGCCCACGGCGGTCAGATCGGTGGATTGCGATTTGGAGCAGAGCGTATTGGCCTCGCGGTTGAATTCCTGCATCAGGAAATCCAGCTTGCGCCCGACGGCACCGCCCTGCCCCAACAGGTCACGGGCCGCGCGCACATGCGCCCCCAGGCGGTCGATCTCTTCGGTAACGTCGGATTTGACCGCGAGCATGGCGAGTTCCTGAGCCACCCGGTCGGGATCGGCGCCATCGGTATTATCGAGCACGCGCGCCAGGTTGGTCCGCAGGGTGTCGGCCACAACGGTCTTGCGGGCCTCGGCCAGCGTGGCAGCGTCGGCGGTCAGCCGTTGCAGGGTTTCAAGCTGTCGGAGCAGAACCGCATGCAGGGCATCGCCTTCGGCGCGGCGCATCTGGACAAAGGCGACGACCAGCGGCGCAAAATCCTGTTTCAAATGCGTGATCAGGGGACCGGTGTCGTCCTCCGCAGTGGCGGTGTCAAGAATGCCGCGCCATCCCAGCAGATCGCTGGCCCGGGAGGGGGCCAGTGTCAGGCCCCGCTCCTGAGCGGCGGCTTCGATCTGGCCCATGGCCTGAAGTACCGCGTCCAGCGTGGCGGTGTCGAGCGTCAGCGACCCGGCCTCGTCCGCGCGCTGGATACGCAGGGACAGGGTGACATTGCCCCGCGTCACAGCATCGGCCAGGTGCGCGCGCAGTGCGGTTTCCAGACCGGGCAGCCAGTCGGGCACGCGCAGGCGCAGATCCAGCCCCTTGCCGTTGACGCTGCGCAGCTCCCACCCCCAGGAATAGGGTGCAAGCGCGCCCTTGGCCGAGGCAAAACCGGTCATGGAATGGATCATCAGTCGCCCTTTTGGCAGGTGTATAGGTCCCGGCGCACCTAATGCGATCGGCACCGGCAGGGCAAGCCCCGGCAAGCGGGACACCTGTGGTTGAACGGCGACAGAATGATTAACCAAATGATAAGATCCTGCTTCAAATTGTAGAAAAATCTGTCACGTTAACATTTAGGTAATCATTATGAAGCAAGTCGTAATACATGGGTTCAGTCATACGGCGACATGTGTTGATAGCGACAAGAAGGTATTGAGAGACAACGATATGATCAGTATTTTTCGCTCTTCCGACACTGGAAAGGTTGTGGATATGGACCGTTTTCGCAGCGGCACGAGCCTGTCCCCGATCCGTCAGGCCGAAGGCTATTGGACTGCGCTGCGCAACGGGACCGACATTCCGTTCCGCTCGCAGATCGATCCGCGCGGGCTGGAGCAGATTCTGGAATACGCCTTTATTCTGGAACGGATCGCGCCGGGGGTGGCCCGGATCCGGCTGGCCGGGCAACATCTGTGCAAGCTGGCGGGAATGGAAGTGCGCGGCATGCCGTTGACATCGTTTTTCACCCCGGCCTCGCGCGATCATATCAGCGCCACGCTCGAGCATGTGTTTGACACGCCGTCGGTGGCCGAGCTGTCGCTGGAAGGCGAGCGTCAGAGCCTGCGCGGCGAGTGCGAGGCGCGGATCATCCTGTTGCCGCTGAAAAGCGACATGGGCGATTGTACAAGAATTCTGGGCGTGATGGTGGCGGATGGCGATTTTGGCCGTCAGCCCCGCCGCTTTGATGTCACCGGAACCGAATTGCGCGATCTGGCAGTATCGTCGCGCACCCAGGTCTCTGCCGTCGAGGCGGTGCAGGGTTTTGCCGAGGCGCAGACCGTGTTGGAAGGGCGCGCGCCATATCTGCGACTGGTCAAGTCCGACACTTGATCAGCCACATCGGCAAGAGAATCGGGGCCGGATGGGGACCGGTCCCGATTTTCGTTTAACCTGCGACCCGGTCAAGCCGCGTGTTGCGCAGAGCCGAGAGCTCTTCGGCGACCAGAAACGCCAGTTCCAGAGACTGGCTGGCGTTCAGGCGTGGATCGCAGGCGGTGTGGTAACGGTCGCTCAGGTCTTCATCGCTGACCGCCTGTACACCGCCGGTGCATTCGGTCACGTCCTGCCCGGTCATCTCGAAATGCACGCCCCCCGGCACGGTGCCCTCGGCGGCGTGGATGCCAAAGAACTCGCGGACTTCGCGCAGCACCGACTCGAACGGACGGGTCTTGTAGCCGGACGAGGACTTGATCGTGTTGCCGTGCATCGGATCGCAGACCCAGACCACCTCGGCGCCTTCTTCGCGCACGGTCTGGATCAGGCGCGGCAGATGTTCCGCCACCTTGCCCGCCCCGAACCGCGCGATCAGGGTCAGGCGGCCCTGCTCGTTGTTCGGGTTCAGCCTGGCCATCAGCAGCCTGAGATCGTCGCTGGTCATGCTGGGTCCGCATTTCAGTCCGATCGGGTTCAGCACCCCGCGCGCGAATTCAACATGTGCACCGTCGGGCTGACGGGTGCGGTCGCCGATCCAGATCAGATGACCCGACCCGGCCAGCCAGTTGCCCGAGGTGGAATCCCGCCGGGTCAGAGCCTGTTCGTACTCCAGCAGCAGGCTTTCGTGGCTGGTGTAGAATTCCACCGACTGCAACGTATGCGCGGTGTCCTGGTTGACCCCGGCCGCCTTCATGAAGTCCAGCGTGTCGCTGATGCGGTTGGCCACTTCGCGGTAGCGCTCGGCCTCTTCGCTTTCGGTAAAACCCAGGGTCCAGGCATGGACCTGATGCACATCGGCATAGCCGCCGGTGGAAAAGGCCCGCAGCAGGTTCAGCGTGGCTGCCGCCTGGGTATAGGCCTGCAGCATCTTGGCCGGATCCGGGATCCGCGCCTCCGAGGTGAAATCCAGCTCGTTGATGATGTCGCCGCGGTAGCTGGGCAGTTCGACGCCGTCGATCACTTCGGTCGGGGCGCTGCGCGGTTTGGCGAACTGCCCGGCCATGCGGCCGACCTTGATCACCGGCACCTTGGCACCGTGGGTCAGTACCATCGCCATCTGCAACATCACCTTGAACGTGTCGCGGATGCCATCGGCACTGAACTGCTCGAAGCTTTCGGCGCAATCGCCGCCCTGCAACAGAAACGCTTCGCCGCGCGCCGCGGCACCCAGATGTTTCTTGAGGCGGCGCGCCTCGCCGGCAAACACCAGCGGCGGATAGTTTGACAGCTGCGCCTCGACCGCATTCAGCGCCGTGGCGTCGGTATAGTCGGGCATCTGAATCCGCGGCTTGTTGCGCCAGCCGGTTTTTTGCCACTCACTCATCGCTCTGATCTCCGTTCCGCATGTCAGACCGCATCTATACGAAAACCGGACGCAGGTTGCCATATCCGATTTGCGACCCTTGACGCCGCAGATAAGCTCTGAGCAGACTGGTTACGACGACTTCCGCCACATCCGGAAACGCGGCACGCCCCTAAGGATTTTCGTGTAATGAAAGAACAACGTAAAGTTGTCAAACCTGAAACCAAACCCCGCCGGTTTGTCTTTGTCCTGCTGGATAATTTCACCCTGCTTTGTTTTGCCTCGGCGCTGGAAAGCCTGCGGATCGCCAACCGCATGGCCGGGCGCGAGCTGTATTCCTGGAATCTGATCGGAGAAGGCGGCGACTCGGTCACCTGTTCGGCCGGGACGGTGTTCAACCTGGATGGCG
This sequence comes from Sedimentitalea nanhaiensis DSM 24252, assembly GCF_000473225.1. Lineage (GTDB taxonomy): Bacteria > Pseudomonadota > Alphaproteobacteria > Rhodobacterales > Rhodobacteraceae > Sedimentitalea > Sedimentitalea nanhaiensis. The sequence continues at coordinate 659,538 of NZ_KI421509.1, read as the reverse complement.
ATCTGGGCGAATTGAGTCGCGATGACACGGTACTGATCTGTGGCGGCATCGACGTTCAGGCCGCGACCACCCGCCGCCTGTTGGGGTGGATGCGCCGCGAAGCCCGCAAGGGGTTGGTGATCGGCGGGCTGTGCACCGCAGCATTTTCGCTGGCCAAGGCCGGATTGCTGGATGGCAAGAAGGCGACGACCCACTGGGAAAACTCGGACAGTTTTTCCGAAGAGTTCGAGGATGTGCATCTCACCAAATCGGTGTTTGTGATCGACGGCAACCGCGTCACCACCGCCGGGGGCACGGCTTCGATCGACCTGATGTTGAAATTGGTTGCGGACGATCACGGCGAAGATCTGGCCAATTCGGTTGCGGACCAGCTGATCTATTCCAGTATCCGCACCGATCAGGACACCCAGCGGCTGTCGGTTCCCACCCGCATCGGCGTGCGGCATCCAAAGTTGAGCAAGGTCATCCAGATGATGGAGGCCAATATAGAGGAGCCGATCAGCCCGTCGATACTGGCCAAGGACGTGGGCATGTCCACACGCCAGTTGGAGCGGCTGTTCCGCCGGTATCTGAGCCGGTCGCCGAAGCGCTATTACATGGAGCTGCGCCTGCAAAAGGCGCGCAACCTGTTGATGCAGACCGACATGAGCGTGATCAATGTTGCGCTGGCCTGCGGCTTTGCCAGCCCGTCGCATTTCTCGAAATGTTACCGGGCGCATTATGACACCACCCCTTACCGCGAGCGCGGCAGCCATGCCGCCCGTTTGTCGATCTGAACCGTTCAACAAACAGGGCGGTGGCGCCGGATTGGCGCCGGGTGCGAAACACCGGCAGATACTGCCGCATGCGGTAGGGGCCTGCAGGATTGACCCGACGCAAAGCCCGGCCTGATGGGACTTTTCTTTTTGTCAGGGCTTGCCTAGGGTCAACACCGGACAAGCTGTTCCAACATGGGAGAAACCAAATGAAAAAACTGCTTATGGCCACCGCAGCCTCGGCGCTTGTGGCAGGATCGGTTCACGCCGAGGATGTCAAGTTGGGCATTCTGCTGGGCTTTACCGGCCCCCTGGAATCGATCACGCCCGACATGGCCGCTGCGGTCAATCTGGCGATTGGCGAGGTCAACGACTCGGGGGTTTTCCTTGACGGCGCCTCGACAGTGTCGTCGATCAACGCCGACACCGGCTGTGTCGACGCCAGCCTGGCGGTCGCCTCGGCTGAGCGCCTTATCACATCCGACAAGGTCAACGGTATCGTTGGCGGCATGTGTTCCGGCGAAACGACAGCGTCCTTGCAGAACGTCGCTCTGCCCAACGGCATGGTGATGATCAGCCCATCGGCGACATCGCCGGGGTTGACCGCAATCGAGGACAACGGTCTGTTCTTCCGCACCTCGCCTTCTGACGCGCGTCAGGGACAGGTCATGGCGGATATCCTGAACGATCGCGGCATCAAGGAGGTGGCGGTCACCTATACCAACAACGACTATGGCAAAGGCCTGGCGGACAGTTTCCAGTCGGCATTCGAGCAATCCGGCGGCACGGTGACCATCAATGCCGCGCATGAGGATGGCAAGGCGGACTATTCCGCCGAAGTCGGCGCGCTGGCCTCGGCCGGTGGCGAGGTTCTGGTGGTTGCGGGCTACGTCGATCAGGGCGGTGCGGGCATCGTCAACGGATCGCTGGACACCGGCGCGTTCGAGACGTTCATGTTCCCCGATGGCATGGTTTCGGACGCCCTGGAGCAGAACTTTGGCGATCTGGTCGAAGGCTCGTTCGGCCAGCATCCGGGCAATGACAGCGATGGTGGCGCCAAGTTCAAGGCGGCCGGCGAAGCGGCGGGCTTTGCCCCGACCAACGCGTTCGCTCCGGAAAGCTATGACGCGGCGGCTCTGATCCTGCTGGCGATGCAGGCGGCCGGGTCCACCGATCCGCAGGTCTATAAGGACAAGGTGATGGAGGTTGCCAACGCACCGGGCGAGACGATCCTGCCGGGCGAATTGGCCAAGGCGTTGCAGATCCTCAAGGACGGCGGCGACGTCGATTTTGTCGGGGCCTCGGCGGTCGAGTTGATCGAACCGGGCGAAAGCGCCGGGAACTATCGCGAAATCGAGTTCAAGGACGGCGCGATGACAACGGTTGGCTATCGCTGATGCGGCGCTGATATCAATCAGAACAGCCCGGACCGCTGGTGTCCGGGCTGTTTCATGACATAAGGCCGCGCCAAGGCGGTACAGGGTCCTAAAAGCCGCGCAAAGCGGATCTGGATCGACAAGCCGTGCGGACACGGCTCGGGGAAATAGCCGCACAGCCGCGGCGGGGAGGTGCGATGATCGTCATTCAGGACGTGCACAAGCATTTTGGTGGATTCCGTGCGGTCGACGGCGCGAGCCTTGAGATTGCAGAGGGGTCGATCACCGGGTTGATCGGGCCAAATGGCGCCGGAAAAACCACTCTATTCAACGTGATAGCGGGCGTTCTTCAACCTACCTCCGGACGTGTGTTCATGGCGGGCGAGGATATCACCGGATTGCCGCCGCATGATCTGTTTCACAAGGGGCTGCTGCGCACCTTTCAGATCGCCCATGAATTCAGCTCGATGAGTTGCCGCGAAAACCTGATGATGGTGCCAGGCGGGCAATCTGGCGAAACCCTGTGGAACACCTGGTTCGGGCAAAAGCGCATCGCCGACGAGGAACGCGCCCTGCGGGCCAAGGCGGACGAGGTGCTGGAGTTTCTGACCATCGAGCATCTGAGCGACCAGAAGGCCGGTGAAATCTCGGGCGGGCAGAAGAAACTTCTGGAACTGGGGCGCACCATGATGGTGGATGCCCGGATCGTGTTTCTGGATGAGGTCGGTGCCGGGGTGAACCGCACGTTGCTGAACACCATCGGCGACGCCATCATCCGGTTGAACCAGGAACGCGGATACACGTTTGTGGTGATTGAACATGACATGGATTTCATCGGTCGGCTGTGTGATCCGGTGATCTGCATGGCCGAGGGCAAGGTGCTGGCGCAGGGCACGCTGGATGAGATCAAGGCCAACGAACATGTCATCGAGGCCTATCTGGGCACCGGGCTGAAGAACAAGGACAAGGTGGGCGCATGAGCGGATCTCCGACAGGGGGGCGCTGCCCCCGCCGCCCGTTCCGGGCGACTCCCCCGGAGTATTTTTCGCAAGAGGAAAAGCGATGAGCGGCAACCCGTATCAGGACGACCGGGGCAACAAGGACCGGTCCATCGCCAACCCCAAGGGCGGCGGAACGGCCGAGGGCGCGCGGCGCAAGGGCAAGGCCGTCACCGCCCCCGGAGGACCGTTCCTGATCGGGGACGCCATGACCGGCGGCTATGGCAAGGGGCCGGACATCCTGCATGACTGTACAATTGCGGTGGATCAGGGCGAGATCGCGGTGATCGTAGGGCCAAACGGCGCCGGGAAATCCACCGCGATGAAGGCGGTGTTCGGCATGCTGAACGTGCGTCAGGGACATGTGCGGCTGGACGGCGAGGACATCACCGCCCTGTCGCCGCAGGACCGGGTGGCCAAGGGCATGGGGTTCGTGCCGCAAACCAGCAACATCTTTACCTCGATGACGGTGCAGGAGAATCTGGAGATGGGGGCGTTTATTCGCACCGACGATTTTTCCGACACCATGGCGCAGGTCTTTGACCTGTTCCCGATCCTCAGGGAAAAGCGCAATCAGGCCGCCGGAGAATTGTCCGGCGGGCAGCGTCAGCAGGTTGCGGTGGGGCGGGCCCTGATGACGCGGCCCAAGGTTCTGATGCTGGACGAGCCCACCGCCGGTGTCAGCCCGATCGTGATGGACGAGTTGTTTGACCGTATCATAGAAGTGGCGCGCACCGGCATTCCGATCCTGATGGTGGAACAGAACGCGCGGCAGGCGCTGGAGATCGCCGACAAGGGCTATGTTCTCGTTCAGGGTACCAACGCCTATTCCGGCACGGGCAAGGATCTGCTGGCCGATCCCGAAGTGCGAAAATCGTTCTTGGGAGGGTAAGGCGATGACAAATGTTTCCGTCGACCTCGGCGACCCGATGGCACAGAACGCCAAGGCTTTGCTGCAGGCAAGCCATAACCTGATGCAGGAGCTTTTTCCGGCTGATGCCAATCATTTCCTTTCGATCGAGGCGCTGTGTCAACCCGAAATCAGGTTTTTCCTGGCTGATGCCAATGCCGATACGGTCGGCTGCGCCGCTCTAGTAAACTGCGGAACTTATGGCGAGGTGAAGTCGATGTTCGTGGCGTCTGCGGCGCGGGGCAAAGGGATTGCAGACAAACTGCTGGACCGACTACTTGAAGAGGCCCGGACGCAGCGCCTGCCTTGGCTCAAGCTTGAAACCGGCGTCGGGCTGGATGCAGCGCATCGGCTCTATGAACGGAACGGATTCACGCGTTGCGCGGCGTTCGGCGACTATGCTGCAGATGCCCCATACAGCATCTACATGGAGCGTGAATTGTGATGGATTTTCTCAACGCGATTGTCGCCCTGTCGAATTACGTCCTGATCCCGGCAATGTCCTATGGCAGTCAGTTGGCGCTGGGGGCGCTGGGGGTGACGCTGATCTACGGGATCCTGCGATTTTCCAACTTTGCCCATGGCGACACAATGGCGTTTGGCGCGATGGTGACCATTCTGGCGACGTGGTGGATGCAATCGATGGGGATCGGCCTGGGGCCGTTGCCGACCGCGCTGTTGGCCCTGCCCTTTGGCATTCTGGGCTGTATCGCATTGGTGCTGATCACTGATCGGATGGTGTACCGGTTTTACCGCGAGCAAAAGGCCAAGCCGGTCATACTGGTGATCGTGTCCATGGGTGTGATGTTCATGATGAACGGGCTGGTGCGGTTCATTATCGGCCCAAACGATCAGAACTTTAACGACGGTGCGCGGTTCATAATCTCGGCGCGGGATTTCAGAACCATGACCGGGCTGGACGAAGGTCTGGCGATCAAGACCAGTCAGGGACTTACCGTGATCACCGCCGTGGGTGTTGTGGCGTTGCTGTTCTGGTTTCTGAACCGCACCCGTACCGGCAAGTCGATGCGGGCCTATTCGGATAACGAGGATCTGGCGCTGCTGTCGGGTATCAATCCCGAGCGGGTGGTGATGTATACTTGGCTGATTGTTGCCGCGCTGGCGACCGTGGCCGGTGTTCTGTACGGGTTGGACAAGTCGTTCAAGCCCTTTACCTATTTCCAGCTTTTGCTGCCGATCTTTGCCAGCGCCATCGTCGGTGGGCTTGGCAATCCGCTGGGGGCCATCGCCGGCGGATTCATCATCGCCTTTTCCGAGGTGACGATTACCTATGCCTGGAAAAAGATTGCGATCTATCTGCTGCCCGAAAGGTTTGAGCCGGACAGTCTGGTGCAGCTGCTGAGCACGGATTACAAACTGGCGGTGTCCTTTGTGATCCTGCTGATCGTACTGCTGTTCCGTCCCACCGGTATCTTCAGGGGGAAATCGCTATGAACGAGACCGTCAAGAACACGCTTTTGTTTGCCGTTGTCGGAGGTCTGATCCTGTTGACCGGAGTCATGCAAAGCTGGAACGCGGCGCTGCTGATCCTGAACATGGGGCTGGTCTCGGCGGTGATGGCGATCGGCGTGAACCTGCAGTGGGGCTTTGCCGGTCTGTTCAACATCGGCGTCATGGGGTTTGTCGCCCTGGGCGGTCTGGCCGCCGTTCTGGTGTCGATGCCCCCCACCCCGGAAGCCTGGTCCGCCGGCGGTGGAGGCATCATCCTGGGCCTGTTGCTGGGGGCCGGTACAGTGATTGCCGCCGTGGTCCTGCACAAACGGATGCGCCCCGGTCCGGGTCGTGCGCTGGCGTTGCTGGCGGTGGTTGTGATCGGGTTCTTCGTCTTTCGCGCAGTGCTGGATCCGTCGGTCGACGCGGTTGAAAAGGTCGATCCGGCGATCACCGGGTATCTCGGCGGTCTGGGTTTGCCGGTGATCCTGTCCTGGCCGATTGGCGGTTTACTGGCGGCGGGGGCTGCGTGGCTGATCGGGAAGACGGCACTGGGGCTGCGCTCTGACTATCTGGCGATTGCGACGCTGGGCATTGCGGAAATCATCATCGCGGTGCTCAAGAACGAGGACTGGCTGTCGCGCGGGGTCAAGAATGTCGTCGGTATTCCGCGCCCCCTGCCCTTTGAAATCGACCTGCAAAACGATCCCGCCTTTGTGGAACGTGCGGCCGGTTTCGGTCTGGATCCGGTCACGGCCTCGACGCTGTATGTGAAACTGGGCTATGCGGCGCTGTTTCTGATCGTGTTGGTCGTACTGATGTGGATGGCGCAAAAGGCGCTGCACAGCCCATGGGGACGCATGATGCGCGCCATTCGCGACAACGAAGTCGCGGCCGAAGCGATGGGTAAGGATGTCACCAGGCGGCATCTGCAGGTGTTTGTGCTGGGCAGTGCGATTTGCGGCATCGCCGGGGCCATGATGACCACGATGGATGGGCAATTGACGCCGGGCACCTATCAGCCGCTGCGCTTTACTTTTCTGGTCTGGGTGATGGTGATCGTTGGCGGCTCGGGCAACAATTTTGGCGCGGTTCTGGGCGCCATGCTGATCTGGTTCCTGTGGGTGCAGGTCGAGCCGATGGGAATCTTCCTGCTGGAAGTGCTGACATCTGGGATGTCGGACGGCGGGCTGAAATCGCATCTGTTGGAGAGCGCCGCCCACATGCGGCTGTTCACGATGGGCCTGGTGCTGATCCTGGTCCTGCGGTTCAGTCCGCGCGGTTTGATCCCCGAGAAATGATCCGATCCCCGAACACCGGTGTCGGGGGCGTTCTAGTCGTCAGATCGGCATATCTGCTCCAGATGCCGGGCGTATGCGTCGGTCTTGCGGGTCAATTCCTCGCGCAGCGGTTCAGACAGAGGTTTTTGCGGCCTGTTGGCACGGTGCGCGGTGGCCGGATCCAGCGAAACAGTGGCGATGAACGGGAAGTGGTCTGACCCGATATCCGGCCCGCGCCGGAAATCGGCCACGGCGATCTGTTGGGTGACGTAGATCTGATCGATCGGACAGCGCAGCACTCTGCTGCGGACATCAAAGCTGGGAAACAGGCCGCGCCCGCGCCGGGGGTCGAGAAATTCGCCGATATATTTGAACCGCCGCGACGCACGCCCCCAGGCGGCGGCGTTGAAATCGCCGGCAGCGATAACCGGCACGTCCTTGTCCCGTGCGAACCTGGCGGAATAGATGATCTGTTCATCGCGCAGATCGGTGTCGTTGCCCGGGATAGGAGGCCGGGGATGCAGGCCGACAAAATGGAAGTCCCGCCCGCAAGGAGATTTCATTCGTGCCAACAAGGCCGGTGTGTCATCATCGCTCAGGTAAACGGCCCGCGCATCCAGGGTGTCCAGCCGCGAGGCAAAGGTCAGGCCGTAGTAGTTGTCTTTGGGCAGATCGACCCGGTGCGGATAGTCCCTCAGGACCGGGGCCATCGCGCGGGACCAGACATCGTCGATTTCCATCAGAAACACGATATCGGGGTCTTCATCGCGGATCAGATCGGCCAGCGCGCCATGTTGATCGTTCTCCAGCAACACGTTGGAAACCAGCATTTTCAGCGTATCCGGCGCATCCGGCGTCAGGGCGATTTCGGTGTGCCCCAACGGGGTGAAAGGCAGGATCTTTGCGATCTGCCAGGCCAGCGCCGCGGCCAGCATCGCCCACAGCACATAGGGCGGATTTTCCAGCAGACCGCCAAGGGGGATAAGCACCGCAAGCAAGGCCGAGATCTGCAGACGCGGGATGTCGAACATCCGGATCACCCAGGACGTTTCGCGCATCTCCGGCAACACGGTTACCAGACACAGGACGATCGCTCCTGCGGCAAACAGGAGTTCAAACAGGGACATCCGCGCTCATTCCTTTGCCATTTCCCTGTGTCATCGCCCCTTGAACAACCCGCCAAGGATGCCGCGCACGATGCGCCGCCCGGTGGTGCCGGTCAGCTCTTTCATCACGTTCTTGGTCAGGGCTTCGCCAAAGCTTTCGGTCTGCCTGGTTTTGCGTGAGGTTGACCGCGTGACGCGGGTGCCCGAGTATCGCCGCCCGGCATTGAATTCGCGAAACATCGGCTCCATTGTCTCGGCCTTTTCCTCGGCTTTGGCTGCCTGCGCCGCAGCCTGTTCGGCGCGTTTGGCAAGGATTTCATAGGCGGATTGCCGGTCCAGAAGCCGATCATATTTTCCGGCCATGTCCGATGCGGCCAGATGCTCCTTGCGGTCCGCGGCGGTGATTGGACCCAGGTGCGACGAAGGCGGGCGGATCAGCGTGCGTTCGACCACGCCGGGCACGCCCTTGTCCTGCAGCATGCTGGTGACCGCTTCGCCGACGCCGACTTCGCGGATTGCCTCTTCGGTGGAAAAACGCGGGTTCTCGCGATAGGTTTCGGCGGCCAGACGCAGGCTCTTGCGGTCCTTGGCGGTAAAGGCGCGCAGGGCATGTTGGATGCGGTTGCCCAGCTGACCCAGAATATCCTCAGGCACATCGGCCGGGTTCTGGGTAATGAAATATACCCCGACCCCCTTGGAGCGGATCAGCCGCGCCACCTGTTCGACCTTGTCCACCAGCGCCTTGGGGGCATCGTCGAACAGCAGGTGCGCCTCGTCGAAAAAGAACACCAGCCTCGGTTTGTCGGGGTCTCCCACCTCGGGCAGTTCCTCGAACAATTCGCTGAGCAGCCAGAGCAGGAATGTGGCATACAGACCCGGCGCGCCCATCAGCTTGTCTGCGGCCAAGATGTTGATCGTGCCGCGCCCATCGGCATCCGTGCGTATGATGTCGGCCAGATCCAGCGCCGGTTCACCGAACAGGTTTGCACCGCCCTGATTTTCCAGCACCAGCAGGCGGCGCTGGATCGCGCCGATCGAGGCGGTAGAGACATTGCCATAGCGCAGCGACAGATCGGCCCGGTTTTTGCCGATCCAGACCAGCAGCGCCTGCAGGTCCTTTAAATCCAGCAGGGGCAGCCCCTCTTCGTCGGCCAGGCGAAAGGCGATGTTCAGAATACCTTCTTGCGCCTCGGACAGCTCCAGCAGGCGGGCCAGCAACAGCGGCCCCATCTCGGCCACGGTCGTACGCACCGGATGACCCTGCTCACCGAGCAGATCCCAGAACGTGACCGGATAGGCGCGATAGCCAAAGTCGGCAAAGCCGATTTTCTCCGCGCGGCTTGTAAACGCCTGGTTCAGTTTGTGCGCGGCGCTGCCAGGATTCGCCAATCCCGAGAGGTCGCCTTTGACGTCGGAGAGGAACACCGGAACACCGGCATCACTGAACCCCTCGGCCAGGATCTGCAGGGTGACCGATTTCCCTGTCCCGGTGGCCCCTGCGACCAACCCGTGCCGATTGGCGTATTTCAGGCTGAGTCCCTGTTTTTCGCCATACTCGACGCCGCCGCCACCGATGAAAATCTTGCCGTCCATGATCGTTACCCTCGTGTCTCTGCCCGTACCGTACGGACCATACAAACTTAACCTTTGACTGCCATAGTCATTTGTGCCCGCCAATGTGGTCTTAGCGGATCGGCGGGCACTTCCTCCCTGTCAGACTGGCCGTGCCTTCGGGTACGGCCCTTTTTTTCAGTCGATTCGGAAAATTTACCAACCCTAGGTGATTCACAACTTATTTCCGGTTTCCTGTTGACCGAAGCCCTACCCTTTCGTAACGTTTCCCCAATTACTAAGTCGGCCAGTCCGACGGGGAGAGACACTTAGGAAAAGGGGGCTTTGCAGCCCCCTTTTTTGCTGTTCAGGTCACAGCAAAGGTTAACGCGACGGGCGCATGTGGGTGGGGAGAGATTGTCATCCGTACCGCAAGTGAACTGCAATATGCTCCTGACAGTGCTTTGACACCGTGATACAGCAGGCCACAGGCAGCCCTAAAAAACGAAAGCGTCACGATGTTGAAACACCTTCCTTCCCTCGCCGCACTGGCTTTGATTGCCGCAGGCAGCCAGACGCATGCGCAGGACAGCGCAACCGAGGAAACCGCGCCCGCAGCGGCCCAAGGCGAACAGGCCGCCCCCGCAGCCGACCCCACCACCGCAGCCGACCCCGCCCCATCGACTGGTCCGGCCCTGGATCTGGGCCAACCGGTATCCGACGGCCCCAAGATCGGCGAGCGCTATTCGCAGAAGAAATTCGGCGATTGGGATCTGGCGTGCATCAAGACCAAAGCCGAAAAAGACCCCTGTTCGCTGCTACAGATCCTGCGCGACAACAGCGGCAACCCGGTCGCCGAGGTGTCGCTGTTCCGGATTGACAACGGGGGACAGGCCGCCGCCGGTGCGACGGTTCTGGTGCCCCTGGAAACCTTGCTGCCGGCCCAGTTGACCATTGCCGTCGACGATGCGCCTGGCAAGCGGTATAATTATTCCTTCTGCAGCCCGCTCGGCTGTGCCGCGCAAATCGGATTGACCAAGGAAGATATCGACGCGTTCAAGCGCGGCAACAAGGCAACCGTGTCGCTGGTCCCTGCCCCGGCACCGGATCAGACCGTACAACTGTCGATGTCGCTCTCGGGCTTTACCGCCGGATTTGATGCGGTGGATGTTCTGACCGAATAGATTTTGGTTGCGATCTGCAACAGGACGCCGGGCCATCAGGTCCGGCGTTTTGCGTTTCAGACCTTGCGCAGGACCAGTACCGCATTCAGCCCGCCAAAGGCAAAGGCGTTGGACACCGCCACATGGACCCTGGCGTCGCGGGCAATGTTGGGCACCACGTCGAGCGCGCATTCCGGGTCTGGTTCCTCATAGCCGATGGTTGGGGCAATCACTCCGTCGCGCAGTGCCATGATGCAGGCCAGAAGTTCCACCGCCCCGGTGCCGCCAATCAGGTGACCGTGCATCGACTTGGTCGAACTGATCATCAGGTTGTCCGCGTGCGGACCGAACACGTCAGCGACGGCGGCGCACTCGGTCTTGTCATTGGCTGCGGTGCCGGTGCCATGAGCGTTGATATAGCCGACCTCGTCCGGATTGACCCTGGCATCCTGCAGCGCGTTGGCCATGGCCCGCGCCGCCCCCTGTTTGGATGGCATCACGATGTCCGAAGCATCCGAACTCATGGCGAAACCGATGACTTCGCACAGGATTTCGGCCCCCCGGGCCCGGGCATGTTCATAGTTCTCGAAAACAAAAACGCCCGCACCTTCGCCCTGGACCATGCCGCTGCGCCCCAGTGAAAACGGGCGGCAGGCGTCCTTGGACATCACCCGCAGCCCTTCCCAGGCCTTGACCCCGCCAAAGCACAACATGCTTTCGGATCCGCCGGTGACCATTGCCGGCGCCATGCCGGAGCGCACCATGGCAAAGGCCTGGGCCATGGCATGGTTGGACGAGGCACAGGCGGTCGAAACCGTAAAGGACGGCCCCTTGAGATTGTGTTCCATCGACACATGGCTGGCGGCGGCGTTGTTCATCAGCTTGGGCACGACAAAGGGGTGAACCCGGTTCTTTCCGTCCTCATAGACGCTGCGGTAGTTATCGTCCCAGGTGCTGACCCCGCCCCCGGCAGTGCCCAGAACCACGCCCGACCGGGCCGCGAGATCGCCGTGAAACTCCAGTCCGGATTGGGTAATCGCCTCTTTTGCGGCGGTCAGGGTGAACTGGGTGAACCGGTCATACAGGGTCATCTGCTGACGGTTGAACCGGCCCTCGGCCTCGAATCCGCGCACCTGCCCACCGATGCGGATTGCCAGACGCTCGACATCTCGAAACTCGAGCTCGCCGATGCCGCACCGCCCTTCACGCATCGCCTCGACCGTTTCCGGCACCGAATGTCCAAGCGCGTTGATTGTGCCCGCCCCGGTGATGACAACGCGGTTCATGCGCATCGCCCCCTTGCGATCAATATCACGATACGTCCGCGATCAGTTTTTCGATCCCCTTGATCATCGCCGCGACGGTTGAGATATCGAAATCGCTGTCGCTGGGTTCGTTGGCGTTGAAGGGAATCGTGATGTCGAACTCTTCTTCAATGGCAAATATGCTTTCGACCAGCCCCAGGCTGTCAATCCCCAGATCCTCGAGCGTGCTGTCCAGTTTGACATCCGAAGGTTCGAGAACGGCCTGTGCGGCAATGATATCGATGACCCTGTTCTGGATGTTCATGTCCGTTTCCTGCTTTGCTGTCCTGCCGTCGGCTTAGTCTGCCGACCCCCGATTGAAAACCGCTTTTTGTAACGCAGCGATGTCACGCACCAATCGTGGCAAGCGGCGCTGCGCCTTGTAGATTTCGGTGTGGGTTTCCATCTTGACCGCCGGATAGCCCATCACGACCCGACCGGCGGGGACATTGGAGAGAATCTTGGTTCCGCCTCCGGCGATCGCCCCGTCGCCGATAAAGATATTGTCTACCACGCCGACCTGTCCGCCCAGGATGACATTGTTGCCAATGTCGACCGAACCGGAGATACCGCATTGCCCGCACAGAAGGCAATCGCGTCCAACGCGGGTGTTGTGGCCGACATGGACCAGGTTATCCAGTTTTGAGCCGTGGCCGATTTCAGTGTTGCGAATGGTGCCGTTGTCCACGGTGCAATTGGCCCCGACTTCGACATCGTCACCGATCCGGACGCCGCCCAGTGAATGGATGCGCACCCAGCTTTGGGCCTTGGCATCGCCCTGATCGCCCAAGGTCTTGCGCACGTTTTCCGCACCCGACACCTCGGGTGTGACAAAGGAAAACCCATCCGATCCGATCCGCGCACCCGGCTGGGCAATGAAACGCGCGCCAATCGCGGCGCGGGCTCCGATGCTGACCATTTCACGCAGAAATCCGTTCTGGCCGATCCGGACATCGGACCCGATAAAGCAGTGGGGGCCGATCACTGTGCCAGCCCCGATCCGCGCCCGGGCACCGATGACGGACAACGGCCCGACGGATACGTCTTCGGCCAGTTCCGCCGATGGGTCGATCACGGCGGACGGATGAATGCCCGGTCCAAACCCCTGGCCGCGATCCATCATCGCGGTCAGGCCCGACATCGCCATCCGGGGACGTGGTGCAAAGATGGCGGCCACCAGCCCCATCTGCTGCCAGTCGGCCTCGGGCCACAGCACCGCCACGCGGGCCTGCCCCGCAGTCAGGTCCTGCGCGTATTTCGGCGACATGGCCAAAGCCAGATCGGTGGGCCCCGCATCACCCGGTTCGGCGGCACGATCCACGGCGAAAGTCAGGTCCCCAACGGCCTCGGCCCCTAATTGCAGGGCGATCTGCTGAATTGTGAATGTCATGGTGCGGCCCCTTCGTTTGGTTCGGGACCGTGATTACCCCCGAACCGCGCGCAGGGCTACCCCCGCATCGTCCAGAGCCTTCCATATCCGGGCATCGCGCCCATAGATGTCGCGGCGATACTCGACCTGGCCATTCTCGGTGATCATTGCGGTGCGATAGATGATGTGCACGGGCACCGGCTGTTTCAAAGTCACCTTGGTTTCCTTGCCGGTGTTCAGGATCCGGTTGAAATGCCCCTTGGGATCGCTGGTCTGTTCTGCCAGCAGGGCATAGGCAAAATCGAACGGATCGGCCAAGCGGATGCAGCCATGCGAAAAAGCCCGGCTTTCGCGGTCAAACAGGTTTTTTGACGGGGTATCGTGCAGGTAGATGTTGTATTTGTTCGGGAACATGAACTTGACCAGACCCAGGGCATTGCGCTTGCTGGGCGGCTGGCGCATCGCATAGGGAAAGCTGCGCGCCGAGAATTGGGTGAAATCGACAGCCGAGCGGTTGACGCGGCGGCCCCGGCTGTCGGTGATCTCGATATGGCCAACGGCATTGGGGTTGTTCTTGAGCTTCGGCAAGTATTCCTTGGTGACGATCGAGCGCGGCACATACCAGCTGGGATTGATGACCATGAATTCCATCATGTCCGAGAATTCGGGGCTGCGGCGGTCGCCGGTGTTCTTGCCGATCACCGAGCGGGTCTGAAATGTCACGCGGCCGTTGTCGACGATCTTGGCGCTGAAATCGGTTTGGTTGACCAGAATATGACGGCTGCCGAGGTCCATGTTGATCCAGCGTTCTCGCTCCAACGCGACGATGACCGAGCGCAGGCGTTCCTCGACGGTTTTGTTGATCTCGGCCATGGTCCCCTTGCCGGCAACGCCATCGGTGGACAGACCATGTGTGGCCTGGAACTTCTGCACCGCCGCCTGGATGTCGCCATCATAGGTTTGCGTGGCACTGCGACCCATATAGCCCATTGCGATCAGCCGGTTGCGCAGGATCGCGACGGAATTGCCGCTTTGTCCCGGTTTCAGGCTGCCAGCAGGTACGGTCTGGCCCCAGCCACCCCGACCTAGCAATTGCTCCAGTCGCAGCTTTTCCTTTAACAGGTTGCGATATTGGGGCGATGACGGCGCCAGCCCGTCCAGAAAACGCCGTGGTGCGCTGTTGGTGAAATTGACAAGATAGGCCGCGCGGTCGCGATAGGGCACCTCGCGCACGATCCCGCTGTCGACCCGGGCGGGCGTCAGCACACCGGTCTGGATGTCGCGCGCATATCGCAGGAACAGCTTGCTCAGCTCGACCTCGACCAACCCCAGGTCGCGTGTGCTGCGGGCGGTTTGCATCTGGTTTATGAGCCGATCCACATCATAGCGCACCGCGGGCAGGCCGTGGACCTGGACATTGGACAGTGCCCGGACCAGTGCGGCACGGCGGTCGCGATATGTGCCGCCCTCGCCGGTCCAGACCGCCTGATATCCGGTCGTCCTGTAAAAGTCGGCGAGATCGGAATCCGACGCGGCCGCTTCGGCCACGGCCTGTTTGAACGCTGTGACCTGCGCCTCTGCCGGACCGGACAACAGACCGATTGTCGCGATGAGGACCCATACCAGAATCAGAGAACGGAGGAGAAACCGCAGGTGCTGAAAAAGGGTCATGAACTATCCTTGAAATTGGAAACAATGATTACGCAGCCGAAGCCAAACAATAAATGTAGAACATGCAAATTTGGTGTCTATTCCCAAATCAGATTTCTTCAAATTGCAACGACCTCTGGTGCGGGATTGCATCGGGTCGCCTTTTCGACGCATTGCGCGAGAAATTGCCGAAAATCCACTGTATCTAAAACTTGCACAATTCCAGGCTTGGATTGGTATTTGACCTGTGGCATACAGGTTACACATTCGGGAGTGGATGTATTAATCGCGCACGTAACATCGTGCGCAGGCAGGACGAGAAGCGTACAGGACGGCGCAGAAACATGACAAACTTCGGCTCTACGGGGATCACCCGTCGTGCGTTGCTGGGGGCATTCGCAGCAACAGCAGTCACAGCGGCACCAACATTCGCAAATGCGGCAGGTTTCTTGCGGGGGGGCGGTGATATACGTCGTATCCGCATGTACTCGGGGCGCACCGGCGAACGGATTGATATGATATATTGGATAGATGGCAAATATATCAAGGATTCAGTCAAGGAAATCAACCACTTCATGCGCGACTGGCGTACCGATCAGTTGAAATCCATCGACCTTCGGACGATCGACATCATGGCCGCGGCGCACAACCTGATGGATGTGAATGAGCCCTATATGATGTTGTCGGGCTATCGCAGCCCGCAAACCAACGCCATGCTACGCAGCCGGTCACGGGGTGTGGCGAAGAATTCATTGCACATGAGAGGCCAGGCGGCCGATCTTCGGCTTTCGTCGCGATCGGTCGGTCAGATGGCCAAGGCCGCATCGGCCTGCCGTGCAGGGGGCGTCGGGCGCTATTCGCGGTCGAATTTCGTGCACATGGATTGTGGCGATGTACGCACCTGGGGTGGCTGACACCGCACCTGCCCGCTGATTCCGCCTGACCAAAGCCGCTGCACATCGCAGCGGCTTTTATCTTGCGTGGAACCAGATGCGCGACCGTTCTTCTCTGATGTCGCCGCCTGCTCCCCACAATTCGGCAGTTCCCCGGAGCAATGAGTTCATGCCTCCGCAAACCTGGAAGGCCCGTGTGTGCGAACCACGCTCTCGTGGCTCCGGTCGAAGCTGATAGGCTCCGCCGGGATCTGAACGCAGTTCCCGTCAGAACGGCCTGAGCGACGTCGTGTTCTCAAAACGTCCGCCTCAAGCGTTTCGACTTAACTTGAGACATCGGGCATCACCTATCGCGTTGAAATCTTTGATTTTCAGGCAGTGATAGGCGGTTCGGATCTAAGTGAAATGCTCTAGTCTTTGGTTATCGTCTCCCCGACAAACATCCTACACTGCGCTTGCCCGTTCATCTCGGGGACATCATGAAGATCGGCGCAAATATCAGATCAAGACCGGCAGCTCTTAAAAGTTGAGCGACAGGTCCCTGTGCGACGCGCTACAGCTTGCCAGGTAAAGCGCCTGTGAGCGGCTCAGCTTGGGTTGCTGACGCGCGCCGATGGTCTCGGAGATCCCCGCGAGATAGGTCTCAAGCCCCGGTCGCAGCTGTTGTGCCGCCGCACCACGCCAGGCCTTCTGCGCTGCATATGCGGTCAGGGCCGCCTGATAGGATTGGGCCGCCGCTTCGCGATCAATCGAATTTCCACGCATGCTGCGCCGCGCCTTGGACAGGGCCGAAGAAATCGGGTTTGCGCCTGTGACCTGACCAAAGGCCTTACCGACCCGATCCAGCGCCTCCTCGGCTTGTTCGGGTTCGTCATTGGCGATGACATCCCCCAGGCCCTGCAAATCGGGTTCGAGCTGGGTAAAGGCGTCGTTGGCGTCCAGGACGGTCAGGAACTCGGCCACTGGCTCGACCGATCCGTCAGCCGCACGCCGAAAGGTGTTGCGCGCCTTTTCTTCGGCCTTGGTCAGGGTGCTGAACGTATCGTGCGTTTCTTTCCATGTCTCGGGCACCTGGGCTCTGATCGCATCCTTCTGTTCGGTCAGCTCGGCAACGCGATCCTGAATGGCCTGACGCTTGTCGACATCCTCTGCGTCGTTCAGATAGCGGCTGGCCTTGTTCAGCCGTTCGATTTCTTCATCCAGTTTGCGCATCTCTTTCTGCAAGCCGCGCACGACCGCCAAGGCCGGGCGATAGACACCCGAGGCGTCCTGAACCTGGGCTTCGGTGGTCGTGATATCGTCAAGCAAAGTTAGCGCCTGAGCCGCATCGTCAAAGGCACCTGACAGATTAGACGCCAGTTTCTTGGGCAGGATCGACAGATCCAACCCCTGTGCCGCAGAGATTGTCGACGTGATTGCTGCGCCATTGCTGGCCACCTGCTCCAGAACATAGCTTTCCAGGCATTGCTGCAATTTCGGATTGCGTGGTGGCGGCGAGGTTTCAGACAGGAAGCTCATCCGGTTGGGCAGGTAGTTCACCAGTTGCGGATACCAGGCGACGATGGCCAGGGCGGCCAGTTGCAGGCCGATGAAGGCGATGACGCCTTTGTAGATCTGCACCGTCTTGACGATGGCCGGAGCAACGCCGCGCAGGTAGAACAGGGCAAAGCCAAAGGGAGGCGTCAAAAATGACGTCTGGATGTTCAGGCCGATCATCACACCCAGCCACACGGCGGTGATATTGGCCTCGGGGTCCGCCAGCAGGATCGGTGCCACGATCGGCACCACAACCACCGCGATTTCGATAAAGTCGAGAAAGAAACCGAGAATGAAGATCACCGCCATGACGATGACGAACTGGCTCCAGAAGCCACCGGGCAACGAATTCAGAAAGTCCCGCACCAAATCTTCGCCGCCAAAGGCCCGGAAGGCCGCAGTCAGCATGGCCGCCCCAAGCAGAATAATAAAGACCAGCGATGTGGTCTTGGCGGTTTCGACCATCACCTCGTGAAGGGTGTTGTTGATCTTCAGAACCCGGATACCGCTCCAGATCAGTGAGATCACCAGAAGCACGACGGCAATGACACCTATCACGATACCGGTGGTGTCACCGCCGTTGGCGATGATGGCTTTGATGTTCATGTTGTAGGTGGACAGCGCAAAGGCGATCAGGCCCAGGGCAACGATGGCCAGCAAGGCCGGATAATAGGTCCATTTGTTCTGTTCGGTGATCCGATAGCCCGCCATGACCATCGCCCCGGCAGCACCGATGGCACCGGCCTGGTTCACGGTGGCCACACCGGTGATGATGGATCCCAGGACCAGGAAGATCAGCGCCAGCGGCGGTACCAGTGTCAGCACCACGTTGCCCCAGAACGCCATGTTCCACGATCCCTCATAGGAAACGGCTGGTGCGGATTTCGGCCGCAGCATCGCGAAGACCAGAATGAAGGCCATGTACAGCAGGACCAGCAGGATACCCGGCACAAACGCACCCAGGAACATCTCTCCGGCGCTGGTGCTGGCCACGTCAAAGACGCTGGGCATGCTCAGCTCGCCGGTGGCGTCCTTGTACAGCGCCTTGCGCGCAGTGCTGGCCTGATCCGAGGCGCTGGCCAACTGGTCGGCCAGGATGATCAGCACAATCGAGGGCGGAATGATCTGCCCTAACGTTCCGGACGCGGCAATGGTGCCCGTGGCCAGGGATTGCGAATAATTATTACGCAACATGGCCGGCAGGGAAATCAGCCCCATCGCCACAACCGTGGCACCGACGATGCCGGTGGTGGCGGCCAGCAGCGCGCCGACGAACACAACCGAGATCCCCAGACCGCCCGGAACCGGCCCGAACAGACGGGCCATTGTCACCAGAAGGTCTTCGGCGATCTTGGAGCGTTGCAACATGATGCCCATGAAGATGAACAGCGGAATCGCGATCAGCGTGTCCCGCTCTACCTCCCAGTAGACCCCGCGCAGGTTGGTTACCCCTGCAGACAGCCATTGCGACGGTCCACCAGAGTGAAAATAGGCATCGGCATCGCCAACCGCAAAATAGCCCGCGGCGGCGGCCAGGACGATGGTGATGATGGCCGATCCGGGCAAGGCAAAGGCAACCGGAAAGCCGGACCCAAGCGCCGTGGCCATGATCAGGATCAGAACGGCAAGAAAGAAAAGTTCCATATTTCCGTCCTCAATGTGACGCGGCGGCGCGGTCGCGGTGGCCCGGTTCGTCGCGCGCATCCGCAACCGCTTCGAACAGATAGCTGACAAACTGGATCAGCATGGTCATGGCAAAGATCGCAAGAAACGCAGCCATCTGGTATTTTACGAACATGCCTGCCGTACCGGTTTGCGAGACTTCGAAATTGGCAACCGGCGCGTTGATGATGGCCTGCTTGGACCCCAGCCCGATCAGCAGGATCGCCCATACGGTAGTCATGCCCAACAGGATCGACCCGACGGAATTGACGCGCCCCTTGCGGCGGTTGCTGAACCCCGCATATAGCACATCGACCCGGACGTGGCCTTCCTCGAGCAGCGTGTAGGCTGAGGCAAACAGGAACAGTGCGGCGTACCAGTAGCGCACCAGATCGCCCATCATCGCCTGTTCATAGGAAAATACAAAACGCGAGATCACGATCAGCAGTTCCGCCACAACGATCATCAGTGCCAGCCAGATGAACCCGAGCGAACGTGAGAATATGGCGACGATGAACCCCAGAATGACGAGCGGGACATGAACAAACGGGCCGATAAAACGGGCGCGGATCAGATCCTTGGCGAGGTTCTCCGTGAACAGGGAATCCAACAACCCCTCGACCCGCAGAAACGCGATCGCGAAATCCGCGATTCCCACAAAGAGCACGGCAAAGAAGCAGCCGCGTATCAGATAGGCGTTGAAATCGCTGATGCGCTTGGCGTCATAGCGCAACGACCGGTTCGGCGTGCGCACCACCACCAGAGCCCCCGCAACCAGCGCCAGACCGTAGCAGGCCACCAGAACCCAGGCCCGGCTGTCCGTATTCTCGCGCAGCAATGTGGCCAGCGAAGGATAATCGAACCAGACGATCAGGATGTTGTTGATCACAAAGGCCAGCAAAACGAACAGCATGGCCCAGCCGAAGTACCGCACATAAGGCGCGGGTGCGCCCCTTGGCGACAGAATCTCTGCCTCGGATGTGGCGTTCATCGCAACTCCCCAATTTGCAAACAACCCGGTTCAGGTCGGATCCGCACGCTTTTAACAAGCGGCGCAGCAGTGGAAAACAGGAGTCGGCAAGTCTGCCGACTCCTGTCCGTTGTGCGCGCAGCAGCGGTCAGCCGATTCCGAGGATACGGTTTCGCTGATTCGAGTATTCGATCTCGGCGATTGCACGCCAGCCGCCGATTTCCAGCAGGCTGGACTGAAAGGCGTCGTTGACCTTTGCCGCCAGTGGCGAGTGATCGCGGGTCTCCTCGAACACTTCTGCAGCGGCTTCGCCCATGGCATCCCAGACTTCCTCGTTGAACTGGCGGACCTGAACGCCATGTTCGTCGACCAACCGCTTGAGGTACTGCCCGTTCAGGGCCGATGCCTCTTCGGGCTGTGCAGCATGCTCTTCGTTGCAGGCTGCGGTGATGACGGCCTTTTCATAGTCCGAAAGGCTCTCCCACCAGGATTTGTTCATGCCAAAGGCCAGACCGCCACCGGGTTCATGCATGCCAGCCGTATAGTAGTATTTCGCCGCCTCGTAGAACTTCATGAAATAGTCGTTATAGGGACCAACCCATTCCGTGGCCTCGATGGCACCGGACACCAGGTTTTCGTAGATCTGGCCACCAGGCAGCGAAACGGTAGACACGCCCAGTTTGGACATTACCGCACCGGCAAGGCCGGGAATACGCATTTTCAGACCGTTCAGATCCTCGGGAGACAGGATCTCTTTGTTGAACCAACCGCCGGCCTGCGCGCCCGTGGCGCCGCAGGGAAGGCTTTTCAGGCCATATTCGCCAGCGACCTCGTCCCAAAGCTCCTGACCGCCTGCGAATTTGATCCAGGCGTTCCATTCCGGTGTGGTCATGCCAAACGGAACCGACGTGAAATAGTTGAAAGCCGGGTGCTTGCCGCCCCAGTAATAGTCCGCCGCGACATAGGCCTGGCTGTTGCCGCTGGCCACTTCGTCAAACGAATCGAATGCGCCGACGCGCTCGCCCGCAGCGAAATATTCGGTGCGCAACTCTCCCTGCGACAGTTCGGTGATTCTTTCGGCCAGGCGTTGTGCAGACGTCCCCAAGCCCGGGAAATCCCGTCCCCATGTCGACACGATCGTGAGCGTCTTGCCGCCTTGCGCGATGGCCGGTGCCGCCAGAGCCGCGCCGGTGCCCGCGATTGCGGCCCCCTTCAAAAATTTACGACGTTCCATATTCAGTAGTTCCTCCCATTGGATCGCAACATTTTTTGTTTTTTTATGCAGGCGGGGCGCTGATGAAGAACCCCAAACCCGTGTGAGTGCGCGTCAGACTATTCGGAAGGCCCGGAAATGCAATGGCTTTTCTTCCCGAAAACGACTTGCCCGACGTAATTGCGTCCGCGCAAACCACGACCGGCCAACGTTTGATCACTGTGGCGTTACGACAGTTTGCCACAGGGGGGGCGCAAAGCAATTCGATGCGGGATCCGACAGGAGCGGCCGAATCCCGGCGTTCCGGACCACAGCATCCGGACCCGCCCGATGTGTGCTGCGGGTTTTCCTTGACCTGACCTGCCGCGATATCCGAGGCTGGTGGGCAAGAGGCGGACAGTCACGCGAAGCCAACCGTGGCGACGCCCCGCATTGAGACAGGCAGACTTTCAGGCCATCCGCGCGATCCCGGATCGCGTCATCCCTTCGAGCGGAAGACGACGTCGAGTGTCGCGTATCCAAGGAGGGACTGAACATGCGGGCAATCACAGTGATCGGACCGCCCCATTCGGGCAAGACCACGCTGGCCGCGGCGCTGGCCGCGCTGGACGGCACGCCGCCGACGATGCTGAAATTGATGGGCGATGTTGAACTGTCCTGCTTTCCGTTCATGCAGGACAGGTGGGCGGTGCTGGACTTGCCCGGCGGGTTGGACAATTTCGCCATGATCGGACCGGCGCTTGCGGCCAGCGACGCGGCCGTTCTCTGTGCACCGGCCGATGTCGAGGCCGCAGTGCTGAGCGCGCCCTATCTGCGCATCATCGAAGACTCCGGCATCCCGGCATTCCTGTTCATCAATAGAACTGACGTCGCCACTCATCGGATCAGCGATATCGTATCTGCGTTGCAGCAATATTGCGCACACGGAATTCTGCTGCGCCAGGTGCCGATTCGTACCGAGGGCCAGATCACCGGAGCCGTTGACCTGATATCGGAACGGGCATGGGAATATCACGAAGACGAACGGTCTTCGCTGGTCGAACTGCCCAAGGACGTCGCGATGCGCGAACAGGAAGCGCGCTTTGATCTGTTGGAATCGCTGGCCGATTTCGATGATGCCCTGCTGGAGCAGATCATCGAGGATCAGAGACCCATGACCGAAGGGATCTATGCGGTTGCGACCCGTGCGCTGCAACGCCACGATCTGATCCCCGCATTCCTGGGGTCGGCGTCGCATGGCAATGGCATCATGCGGCTGATGAAGTCGCTGCGCCATGAGACCCCTCAGATCGCCGCCCTGCCCCGGCACCATGGGCTGGGCGAGGACGAGCTTGCGGTGGGGTGCCTTGCGGATACGGTCAAGCATATGGGTAAAACGGTGCTGATCCGTGCGTTGGCCAACGGCATTGCCCCGGGCATGGCCCTGGGCGGCAGTAGCATCGGCAGCCTGAACCATATCGACGGCAGGACACCTCTCAAGTCGATGTCAGCCGGCGATCTCGCCCTGACGATCAAAAGCGATCACATAGCCCCGGCGACCTATTTGTCAGCCGACGGCTCGATGCCGTTGCCGGAATGGGCACAGGCCCATCCGCCTGGCCTGCATCGCCGGCTGACACCGGTGCATGAACGCGATGAAAACAAGCTGTCCTCCGCACTGGCAAAGCTGGCCGGGATCGATCCCGGCCTCCAGATCGGTCAGGACGAGTCGACCGGCCAGTTCGTGATCGGCGTTCAGGGTCCGTTGCACCTGCGGCGGATCGCCGAAAAGCTCGAACTGGGATTTGGCGTCAAAGTAGAGTGCGCCCCAATGCAGACCGCGCTGAGGGAAACCATCCGTCGCAAGATTGAAGCCCACTGCCGCCACCGCAAACAGTCCGGGGGTGCCGGCCAGTTTGCCGATGTTCTCATCGACGTGGCGCCTCGGCCTCTGGGCAGTGGCTTTGTCTTTGACGAGATCGTCAAGGGGGGGGCTGTGCCGCGCAACTACATCCCGGCGGTCGAGGCAGGCGCACGCGATGCGCTGGACAGGGGACCATCCGGTTTTCCGGTGGTGGATATTGCCGTAACACTGAAAGACGGCAAGTCACATTCGGTGGACAGTTCGGATCATGCGTTTCGAACCGCCGGAAAAAATGCGGTCAAGGCAGCGCTGGACGAGGCGGGAACCGTTGTGTTGCAACCGATCATGCGTGTGCGCATCGACGTGCCATCAATTCTGTCCGGCGGTCTGGCTCCTCTGTTCAGCGGCCTCAAAGGGCAGGTGCTGGGATTTGAATCCCACCCCACCGCTAACGGTTGGGATGTGTTCAATGGCCTGCTTCCCATGGCGTCAGAGGAAGATCTGTTTCGCGCCCTCGGCGGCGCCACGCGCGGCACCGCCTGGTTCAGTTCCAAACTTGATCATTACGAAGAAATCACCGAACCGGTGGCCTCTTACGCCTGACCGATATCCGCTGGATCGAAAGCGCGGAACCGACTGCCAAATGAGGAATGCCGCCTGCCGGCGCTTGACGCCGTAGTGCATCCAGGAGGGGAAATTTCGAACACCTCGTTCGATGTTCTCGTTCACTGGAATCGGGCGCTTAACGCACCCCCCCCCCGAAAAGGCCCCCGAGCAAGCCCCTTGCGGGGTGCGCGTTCTCGGCGGCTGGCAGACGATCATCACCTTCCGTCTTACTGGCCCACCTCCGAAGCAAGGAAGGCGCGTTGGTCCGGATGGCTTTGACCAATTGAGACTTCCGAACATAGCGGCCAAGGGCTGCCTGGGCCTCCAAAGCTTGCCAAACGTTACGGGCACGCGGTGATGTCCAATCAAACGGCAAGCACATCAATGGTATCGACAGGCGGTGCGCTCTGAATTATCTATGATTTATGAAACGCGCCCCTGAACAGACCCAGTCCGCCCGCATCGCGCGCGCCCTCGCCGAGCGTATCATTTCGGGCGAGATCCCGCCCGGCGCGCGGCTACGACAGGATCGCATCGCCATCGAGTACGGTGCCAGCCACGTCCCCGTGCGCGAAGCCTTCCGCGAATTGCAGACGCAGGGTCTGGCCGAGAGCGAACCGCGGCGCGGCTTTCGCGTCACCGAGTTCGACGTGGCCGAGTTGCGCGAAGTGGCCGAGATGCGCTCCAGCCTCGAATCCCTTGCCCTGCGCCATGCCGCCCCCAACATGACACGCGCCATTCTTCAGGAAGCTGAAGAGGTTACGCGCCACGGCGACAGCGCGAGCAATGTCCGCGACTGGGAGGCGGCGAACCGCCATTTCCACCGGGTGATCCTCGCGCCCTGCCGGATGCCGCGTCTCCTGCGGACCATCGACGACCTGCAGGCGGCCAGCGCGCGCTTCCTCTTCGCTGCCTGGCGCCGGGACTGGGAGGCGCGCACCGACCACGATCACCGCGCCATTCTCGAGGCCCTGCGCAAGGGTCAGACCGATCTCGCCTGCGCCACGCTCACCCGCCATGTCGGATGGATCGGCAAGCGCAAACCTTCGGTGAAGAATACTGACGCAAGAGAGACTTACGAGATTCCCGGGTGATTATCTATAATCCTGATTGCCGAAGCCCGCGCAACCTTCGTAATCATAGATAGATTAGATTCCTATCTCCGGAGAACAGACTCATGGCATTTCTCGACCCGTCCCTGACCCGCCCCGCCGCGCTCTGGCGCGGCATCGGGATCGCGCTTGGCGGTGCCCTGCTGATCACGCTCGGTGCCAAGGTCCAGATCCCGTTCTGGCCGGTGCCGATGACACTGCACACGCTGGCGGTGTTCTTGCTCGCCGCCGCGCTCGGGCCTCGGCTGGGCCTGGCGGCGATGGCCGCCTACCTGACCGCCGGAGCGCTGGGTCTGCCGGTCTTCTCGGGCACACCGGAGCGCGGCATCGGGCTGGCCTACATGGCGGGGCCCACCGGCGGCTACCTCGCGGGCTACCTGCTGGGTGCGGGGCTCACCGGCTGGCTGGCTCAGGGTCGCGGACTGATCGGACGCGTCCTGGCGATGCTCGCTGGTCTCGCCGTGGTCTATGCGCTCGGCCTCGCCTGGCTCGCCACCTTCGTCCCGGCACAAACGCTGCTGGCGGCGGGCTTTACGCCCTTTATCCTCGGCGATCTGGTCAAGCTGGCGCTGGCCTCGGGGCTGATCACAGGCCTCGCCCGCCTCGGGAGGCTTGCGCAATGATCCGGACCGACTGGACCACGGCGGAGGCCAGGACGATCCACGCCCTGCCCTTTCCCGACCTCTTGCACCGCGCCCAGACGCTCCACCGCGCCCACTTCGATCCCAATGCGATCGAGACCGCGAGTTTGCTCAGCATCAAGACCGGCGGCTGCCCCGAGGATTGCGGCTATTGCTCGCAATCCGCTCATCACGAGACGGGCGTGAAGGCCACCAAGCTCATGGGCACTGGGGAGGTTCTTGCAGCCGCCAGACGCGCCAAGGCCGCCGGCGCGCAGCGCTTCTGCATGGGCGCCGCCTGGCGCGGCCCCAAGGATCGCGACATGGATAAGCTGTGCGACATGGTGCGGGGTGTGGCCGATCTGGGACTGGAAACCTGCATGACGCTGGGCATGCTCAATCCCGATCAGGTCACACGGCTCAAGGCGGCGGGCTTGGATTTCTACAACCACAACATCGACACCTCGCCAGACTATTACGCGCAGATCGCGACCACCCGCACGATGGAGGATCGTCTGGACACCGTCGCACAGGTCCGCAAGGGCGGCATCAGGGTCTGCTGCGGCGGTATCCTTGGCATGGGCGAGACCGAAGAGGACCGGATCGTCATGCTCGTGACGCTGGCCACGCTCCCCGCACATCCCGACAGCGTGCCGGTGAACCTGTGGAACGAGATCGAGGGCGTGCCCGTACAGGAGCGCGCACAGGAGATCGATCCCTTCGCGCTGGTGCGTATCGTGGCGCTGGCCCGCATCCTGATGCCCGCCTCGGTCGTGCGCCTGTCCGCCGGGCGCACGGGAATGAGCGACGAGCTGCAGGCGCTGTGCTTCCTGGCGGGCGCGAATTCGATCTTCGTGGGCGACCAGCTGCTGACCACCGGCAACCCGGAGGCGTGGAAGGATCGGGCCCTGCTCACGCGGCTGGGGATGCATGTCGCCCCCGCGCGGAACCGCGCCGGGGTCGCGGCGGAATAGGCTCAGCCCCGCCTGCCCCGCGCGCTCGGCCCAGATCCCTGCCGGAACACCCGCGCAGCGCAGCCACAGCGAAGCCCCCCGACCGGCAGTTCGAGGGCGGCACGCCCGGCGAGCGGATCCCCCGGCAGCCCCGCCAGCAGATCCCGCCGCACCCTGCGGGCGCGGCGGCCGAGAACATCTGGACCGTGGACCTAACCGAGACGGGCGTCGCCGAGGGCAACACCTTCCGGCTGACCGTCTGCCAGCTCGATGTTTGGCGTGTGACCGGAGAGCGCCGCAAGCATGTGGCCAAACCAATCAAGAGTTGAGAGCCAGCGAGTGCACCGAGGCACCACGATACGGCAGGCTGACGTTCAACGTTTGGTGGCGGCGGCACAAGGTGCTGAAATCGGGCACCGCCCGGTCCAACCCGACCAGCCGCAAGAGGCTCTCGGCGAGCCCGGTCGCCTGTCTCAGAGACACGCCAAAGAGAACCTTTATCGTCAGCCAGGCCGGGACCGCTTCATCGCTGAAAGACTGTTGCCGATGGCACTTGCAGGTCGGTCGAGGCGTCCTGACCATCTTAGGATCAAACCAACCTCTCACACACGAAGACATGTGTTGCCGGTCAGCGATCCGCGCCGCCTCAGTGCGTCATTGTAAGCCGGCCAGTTCGTGGTCTTGTACGTCGAAGGGACCCAACTGCTCATAGCCTTCAGCTATCATTCTGGATTCGTGAGATGAATCCCGGAACGCTATTTGTGCAACAAAGCCGCGATGGTGATCAAAGCATCCTTCTTGACCAATGCCGCTGGGCGCTCAAACGACCGGAAAAGGTAGGTAAGCCTGCGCGCCTATGGCAACTCATACAGCCCAAAGGCATTCCCGTCAGGATCGCTAAATTCTGAATACGTCACAACACTTGGTACTTGAATTGCGTCGCCGGTATCAATGCCAGCGTCGGCCCACATGGCCTGAGTGGCGGCGATATCGTCAACAAGAAACCTCACTACCGCCCCGGCAGGCTGGTGATCTTCGGTTTCGAAAATCTGATACCAGACACCGGGCGCAACTTTGAACTCAACGACACCGGGAAAGGGCCTTAAAACCTCGACCTCCGCGCCGAACAAGCCGAGATACCACGCCTCTGCGTCGACAATGGATGAAACCGGACCCCCAACAGTGACTTTTCGGCTGAGGCAAAACCGGTTGTAAGCAACAGGGCCGCAGAAACTGCGTGAAGACCGCGCATCAGTCTACCCCGCCGGTTAAGTCCTCAGCAAGCATCATCGCATTCCCATCGGGGTCATAGAAAGTTGCCGTTTTGACCATCCCTTCAACGACATCGGTTTCGCCATCAAATTTCACTTTGGCCTGTTCCAGTTTTTGCCTCGCGGCATCCAGATCAGCAATACCGAAGACGGGAACGCAGTTACCGGGCGCAGGCCTGGTATGCTCGCCCAAACCGATTGTCACCCCTTGTGTGTTGGTCTGAAGCTCCGACCACCCCGCCTCATCTGCATGATAGATTGCTTCAAACCCAAGCATACCTTTGTACCACTCGGCACTTGCATGGCGATCTTTGACTGAAAGCGAGATAGTGATTGTCTTGCCCAACGAAATAAGCGACATGGTCTTCCCTGATGATTAAATCTATACTAACTATACTTTATGGACATTAGAACGTTTGTCAACACCACGTCAAGAGCTTGGGCCATTCCTATTCTGGCGAGCCTGCACGCAGGCATTGCCGGGCGACAAGCGCCGCTATTGGCTGCCACCGGAGCGAGCAGGACTGCTTTCGCGCAAAGCATGGACCACTTGATCTCAATGGGATTGTTGGAACGAAACCCCGGCTATGGCCATCCGCTTCGTCCAGAGTTTCGCCTTACAAAGCCTGGCGTTTCTGCTGCCGCCATTGCCAGCAAAATTCAAAGTGTCACCGCTGAAGAAGATCGGGATTTGCTTCGCCGTTCATGGACACTGCCTGTGCTGACAGCGCTCCACAGACCGAGTCATTTCAATGATATCAAACGAAACCTGCATACGATTACGGATCGCGCCCTGTCGCAGTCGTTGAAGACGATGGAAGTTAGACGCTGGGTTGAGCGCAGCGTTGACGAGGCTGCTCGCCCACCCAGATCTATATATTGTGCTGTCAACACTGGCGGATTGATAAGCAGTGTCGCCGCGTCTGAAGTTAGCTTTTTCTAGCGTCACCAGCCCGTCATCGTGAGACAACCGGAAAAACCTACCTTCCGGCGGTCCAAGGTTGGAGAGCAGTGCAATCGCACTGCCATGGCAATCTCCGACTGATCCGATTGACGGGCGCACACCCATTTCATTGCAGCGTATGCCAAAGGCCACGGATGTGTATTGCGATCCCTGGTCGCCATGATGAATGACGCTGTCGGGTTTGCGCTGTGTTACAGCCATGTCCATTGCCTCGATGACCAGCTGTGCTGTCTGCCCATTGCCCATCCGATGATTCGGCAGCCGTCAGGCGATCACCACCGTGGCAAATACGGCGGAAAGGTCAAGATCGCCTGGCGCGAGACCTGCCCTCGGGCGACCGGAACCACGGCGCGGGCCGGGCGCGGGATCGTCCGGGTCGGGCGTTACAAGCGGCCAGACATAGATTGGGCGGCAGAGCGCTCACACTCTGCCGCAACACTGGCCAATGGCGGCTGTCACCCGATGGGGGCGGTTGGGTTTATTTGGCGTTGGGGAAAAACAGCTGTTGACCGTCGCGGGTATATCCGGCGATGGCCGCCTGCCCCGCGTCCCCGGTCAGCCAGTCGATGAACGCCTGTCCTTCGACCGCCTTCACACCCGGATGCCTGTCCGGGTTGACCAGGATCACGCCATACTGGTTGAACAGGCGCGGGTCGCCCTCGACCAGAACCTCCATGCCGTCCTTGTTGCCAAAGGCGATCCAGGTGGCGCGGTCGCTCAGCACATAGGCCCCCATGCCGGTCGCCGCGTTCAGCGTCGCGCCCATGCCCGACCCCGTCTCGCGATACCAATCGCCCGACGCCGCCGCCACGTCGATGCCGGTGTCACCCCAATGGCGCAGCTCGGCCTTGTGGGTGCCGCTGTCATCCCCGCGCGAGGCAAACGGCGCCTGCGCCTTGGCAATCGCGCTCAGCGCCGCCACGATATCCTTGCCCCCGGCAATCTCTGCCGGGTCCGCCGAGGGGCCGATCAGCACAAAATCGTTGTACATCACGTCCTGGCGCGACACGCCCCAGCCATCGGAAACGAATTTCTCTTCGGCGGGTTTGGCATGCACCAACAATACGTCGCCATCGCCGTTCATCGCGTTCTTGATCGCCTGCCCGGTGCCCACGGCCACCACCCGCACCTCGACGCCCGACAGCTCCTGAAATTCGGGCAGGATCGCATCCAGAAGGCCCGAGTTCTGGGTCGAGGTGGTGGATTGCACCACGATGAAATTCTCCTGCGCCACCGCCGCGGTTGCACCGAGTCCTATGGCCAAAACTCCGGCCCGGATCCAAGTTCCGATCATTCCCTTCACTCCAATATTCAAGGGGTTACAAAACCAGCGACCCGGCCAGAAACCGGCGTCCGGCCTGGCTTTGCGGGTCGTCAAAAAAATCGTGCGCCAGACTGTGTTCCGCAATGCGGCCCTGATGCATCAGCACAATGTCGTGGCCCAGCCGGCGGGCCTGGCCGATGTCATGGGTGACCATCACGATACGGGTGCCCCGGCGTGCAGCGCGCAGAATCATCGCCTCGATGTCCTGCGTCGCCGCCGGGTCCAGCGCGC
The DNA here is from genome assembly GCF_000473225.1 of Sedimentitalea nanhaiensis DSM 24252. Taxonomy (GTDB): domain Bacteria; phylum Pseudomonadota; class Alphaproteobacteria; order Rhodobacterales; family Rhodobacteraceae; genus Sedimentitalea; species Sedimentitalea nanhaiensis. Next base: position 629,426 of record NZ_KI421509.1, on the reverse strand, counting down.
TGGTCGGCTCGTCCAGAAACAACACATCCGGCTCGGTTGCCAACGCGCGCAGGATCGCCAGCCGCTGACCTTCGCCGCCCGACAGGCTGCGTGCCGATTGCCGCCCCTTGCCGGCCAGCCCACCCTCGGCCAGCAGCGCCTCGATCCGCGCCCGACGCCGGGCCCGTGTCAGCCGGTGGCGTTTCAGCACATAGTCCAGATTGGCCGCCACCGACCGGCGCAGCAGCACCGGGGTCTGAAACACCATGCCCTGGCGCGCCCGGCTTTCTGCACCGATCGGCACACCGTCCTGACGCACCTGCCCCGCATCCGGCGCGATCAACCCGTGCAGGCACCGCAACAGCAGGCTCTTGCCGGCGCCGTTCGGCCCCATGATCAGGGTCGGCCCCGGCCCGTCCAGCGCCAGATAGCGCAGATCCAGCAACCGCTCGCCATTGCGCCCGATCCGCAGGCCCTCGGCCTCGATCATCGGCTGTTGGCCCATTTCGAGAACCGGCAGATCACGCATGGCGCATCGCCTCGCCCTCCTGACGCAGCGACAACAGGCTGACCAAACCGGTCACGCTGATCGCCATGCCGATCAGGATCACCCCCAGGGCCAGCGCCAGGGCCAGATTCCCCTTCGAGGTTTCCAACGCGATGGTCGTCGTCATCACCCGCGTGACATGGTTGATATTGCCGCCCACGATGATCACCGCGCCGACCTCGGCGATGGCGCGACCGAACCCGGCCAACAATGCCGTTGCCAACGCAATCCGCCCGTCCCACAACAGCGTCGGCACCGACGCCAGCCGCGACACACCCAGGCTGCGCAGCTGCTCGGCATATTCCGCATCCAATGTCTCGACCGTTTGCCGGGTCAGGGCCGCGATGATCGGCATCACCAGCACCACCTGGGCCACGATCATCGCAGTCGGCGTATACAGCAACTGCAAAACCCCCAGCGGCCCGGACCGCGACAGCACCAGATAGACCAGCAGGCCCACCACCACCGGCGGCAGCCCCATCAGCGCGTTCAGCAAGACGATCACGAGCCGCCGCGCCGGAAACCGCGCGACCGCCAGCGCCGCCCCTAAAGGCATGCCGATGACCGCCGCAATCAGCACGGCCATCACCGACACCTGCAGCGACAACAGCACAATTGCCCACAACTCGGAATCTCCTGTCAGGATCAGAGTCATCGCTGTTGTGAATTCTTGCGCAAAATCCTGCATTATTTACCAAATTTAGCAAGTATGGAAACACAAACAAAATATGACATGGATTCTCATGGCCGTCATCCCCCAAGATACGCCGCATCCCCAACAGCGAAAAAAAACGCGGCCCCCAAAAGGGAGCCGCGCAACCGCTCAGCCATGAGCGCTGCTGCGTTACTTCAGCGCCGCAGCGGTCACCGCATGGGTCCAGGCCCCCTCGGGCGCCTTGGTGATCACCGGGTCCGAGCCGCCCGACAGCAATGTCTGCACCGTGCGCTCGTAATCGCCCTCGTCCAGCGCGCCGTTGCTGCCTGCGGTCAGCTTGGCAATTTCGCCCATCATCCGCACCTGATGTGCTTCGGTCTGCGCGCCGCTCGCGTCGTTCTCAAGCACGATATCGGCCGCCTCCTCGGGATGCTCCTCGGCATATTTCCAGCCCTTCATGCTGGCCCGCACGAACCGCACCATCCGGTCGACAAAGGCCGGATCGTCCAGGTTCTTTTCCAACACATACAGGCCGTCCTCCAGCGTCGCGACACCCTGATCCTCGTATTTGAAAGTCACCAGTTCCTCGGCGGTCACACCCGCATCCAGCACCTGGCCGTATTCGTTATAGGTCATGGTCGAGATGCAATCCGCCTGGCGCTGCAACAGCGGATCGACATTGAACCCCTGCTTCAGCACCGTCACCCCGGTCTCGCCCCCATCGGTCGCAACACCCAAAGTGTTCATCCAGCTCAGGAACGGGAACTCATTGCCCGAGAACCACACGCCCAGCGTATGGCCCGCAAAATCCTCCGGCGTCTCTATGCCCACATCCGCCCAGCAGGTCAGCATCATGCCCGAGCGTTTGAACGGCTGCGCGATATTGACTAGCGGCAACCCCTTTTCCCGCGCCGCCAGCGCCGCGGGCATCCATTCCACCACCACATCGGCCCCGCCTCCGGCGATCACCTGCGGCGGGGCCACGTCCGGCCCGCCGGGCAGGATGGTCACATCCAGCCCCTCTTCGTCATAGAACCCCTTGTCCTTGGCGACATAATAGCCGCCGAACTGCGCCTGGGTAACCCATTTCAGTTGCAGCTTGACCTCGTCCGCCGCAAAGGCCGGCATCGCCCCCAACGCCAGCGCCAGCGTGGCTCCGCTCAGTATCTTTTTCATCCGTACATCTCCCTGTTGGTTGGTTTTGCCCGGCCCACGCCGGGATCTTTGGTTAACTGCGTTGCGACGGGTGCCAAAAGGTCACCGCTTTCTCGATCATCGCCACCAGACCATAAAACAGCGATCCGGCCAATGCCGCCACCACGATTTCGGCCCACACCATATCCAGCGCCAATTGTCCCACGCTGGCCGAAATCCGAAACCCCATGCCCACAGTGGGCGAGCCAAAGAATTCGGCCACAATCGCCCCCACCAACGCCAGCGTGGTGGCAATCTTCAGCCCGTTGAAAATGAACGGCATCGCTGCGGGCAGGCGCAGCTTGAAGAAACTCTGCCAATAGCCCGCCGCATAGGTGCGCATCTGATCGCGCTGCATCGCGCTGGTCTCGTTCAGCCCGGCCACCGTGTTCACCAGCACCGGAAAGAACACCATCACCACCACAACCGCCGCCTTGCTGTGCCAGTCAAATCCGAACCACATCACCAGAATCGGCGCGGTTCCGACAATCGGCAGCGCGGCCAAAAAATTGCCCACCGGCAACAAGCCACGGCGCAGGAAATCGCTGCGATCCACCAGAATCGCGGTGGCAAACGCCGCCGCACAGCCGATCACATAACCGCCCAACGCGCCCTTCAGGATGGTCTGGACAAAATCGGCCCACAGGATCGGCAGGCTGCCCGCGAATCGCTGCGCAATCAGACTGGGCGCGGGCAGGATCACCAGCGGCACCTGCAAGCCGCGGACCAGCAACTCCCAGACCAGCAGAATCGTCGCGCCAAAGATCACCGGCACCAGCAATTGCATTGCGCGGCTCTGCGCGCGGGGTCCTTCGGCCAGCCGGGTATTCACCCACCAGCCCAGCCCCCAGACCAAAAGCGCCACACCCACCAATATCATGCCCCGCAGCCCTTCCTCTTGCCGTAAATATCCCGGGGGAGTCGCCCCTGGGCGACGGGGGCTGGCCCCCGCATGGCCTCAGAGCCGATCACGTCATCCCCATCCGTTTCAGCACCCGCGTCTCGATCAGCCCCAGCACTCCGACCAGCACCGCCGCCAGGATCGCGGCGGCAAACAGCGCCGACCAGATCTGCACCGTCTGCCCATAATAACTTCCGGCCAGCAGACGCGCGCCCAGCCCGGATACCGCCCCGGTGGGCAACTCGCCGACAATCGCTCCGACCAGCGAGGCGGCGACGCCGATCTTGAGCGAGGCAAACAGATAGGGCATCGAGGCGGGCAACCGCAGCTTCCAGAACCCCTGCCCGTTGCTGGCATTATAGGTGCGCAACAGATCCAGCTGCATCGCATCCGGGCTGCGCAGCCCCTTGACCATACCGACCACCACCGGGAAAAAACTCAGATAGGCGCTGATCACCGCCTTGGGGACGATCCCCTGAACGCCGATCGAATACAGCACCACGATGATCATCGGTGCCAGCGCGATGATCGGAATGGTCTGGCTGACAATGGCCCAGGGCATCACGCTCATGTCCATCACCCGCGAATGCACGATACCGATGGCGAGCAGAATGCCCAACCCGGTGCCGATGACAAATCCCAGCAACGTCGCACTCAGCGTCACCCAGCCGTGATAAACTAGGCTGCGCTTGCTGGTGATCTTCTTCATCACCGTGGTGTCCCACAGTTCGATTGCCACCTGATGCGGTGCCGGCAGCCTTGGCCGCTCCTGCGCCCAGGTGGCGGGGATGGCAAAGCCGTTGGCCACCAGCAAGGCAAATTCCGACATGTCGCGCCGCGCCTTGCCGCCTTCCGGAGTTACGGTCGCCCCGGCCCGCTCGGCCTCGGTCAGCACACCCTTGATGTTCATCGGCAGGCAGGCCGCGTACCACAGCCCCAGGATCATCGCGACCACACTCAGAACCGGCAGAACCGACCTCATGCCGCCGCCCCGCGGTCGGCACCGGCGTATGTACAGCATATGTACGCAGTATGTACGCGTGCCATACCCCTGAAATCAGTCATCGCCATGGCCCGCCCTCAACCCCTCGCGCACCCGGTGGGCGATCTCGATGAACTCCGGCGTGTCGCGGATTTCCAGCGGCCGTTTACGCGGCAGCGGACTGTCGATCACATCGGTGATCCGCCCCGGACGCGGGCTCATCACCACGATCTTGGTGCTCAGATATACCGCCTCGGGAATCGAGTGGGTGACAAAGCCGATGGTCTTGCCGGTCCGGTCCCACAGCGCCAGAAGCTGCTCGTTCAGGTGGTCGCGCACAATCTCGTCGAGCGCCCCGAACGGCTCGTCCATCAACAGGATATCGGCATCGAACCCCAGCGCCCGCGCGATGCTGGCCCGCTGCTGCATGCCGCCCGACAACTGCCAGGGGTACTTGCCACCAAACCCTTCCAGATCAACAAGTTGCAAAACGTCCTTGACGCGCCTGTCCCGCTCGGAGCGGCTGAACCCCATGATCTCAAGCGGCAGCTTGATGTTGCCCGCAATGGTGCGCCAAGGGTACAATCCCGCCGCCTGGAACACATAGCCATAGGCCCGGCTCTTGCGCGCCTCCTCGGGGCTGACCCCGTTGACCGTGATGGTGCCTCCGGTGGGCGTCTCCAGCGCCGCCATCACCCGCAGGAACGTGGTCTTGCCACAGCCCGACGGCCCGATGAAACTGACGAACTCGCCCTTTTCGATGGACAGGTTCACGTCTTTCAACGCCTGCACGGGGCCGTCGTTGGTCGGAAAGGTCAGATCAAGGTTCTTCGCCTCGACTACCGTTGTTTCGCTCATTCTGTCCCAGTCATGTTTGGCTCCATGCTTGCCAGTCAAGCCGTTGCTTTCAATTGTCTTTATAGATAGGCTATCAAACCCCTGTTGCCGGAATTCCCGTGCGCTCGACGGGGCGCGGCGCGGTCAGTTCTTTCCAACTGCTCAGCGCCCTGTTCACCGACATGTTGGCCTCACGTTTGACGAATTTTCCATGCCCTTCCTGAGTGCGGATCTCGCCATCATGCACAGCCACATGGCCACGGGTCAGGGTGAACCGGGGCAGCCCTTTCACATGTTTGCCCTCGAATACATTGTAGTCGATCGCCGATTGCTGGCTGGCCGCGCTGATGGTCTTTTCCTTCTCCGGGTCCCAAACCACCAGATCCGCGTCGGCTCCGACCAGAACGGCACCCTTTTTAGGATAACAATTCAATATCTTGGCGATGTTTGTTGAAGTCACGGCCACAAACTCGTTCGGCGTCAGCCGACCCGTTGCCACCCCATGGGTCCACAGCATCGGCATACGATCCTCCAACCCGCCGGTCCCATTGGGAATCTTGGTGAAATCCCCGACGCCATAGCGTTTCTGCTCGGTGCTAAAGGCGCAATGATCGGTCGCTACCACGCTCAGAGAGCCCGATTGCAACCCGGCCCACAGGCTGTCCTGATGCTGTTTGTTGCGAAACGGCGGGCTCATCACCCGGCGCGCGGCATGGTCCCAATCGGTGTTGAAATACTCGCTCTCATCCAGCGTCAGATGCTGGATCAGCGGCTCGCCCCAGACCCGCTTGCCCTGCATCCGCGCGCGCCGGATTGCCTCGTGACTGTCCTCGCAACTGGTGTGCACCACATACAGCGGCACGCCCGCCATGTCGGCAATCATGATGGCGCGGTTGGTGGCCTCGCCCTCGACCTGCGGCGGGCGGGAATAGGCATGCGCCTCGGGGCCGGTATTGCCCTGCGCCAGCAGCTTGGCAGACAGTTCCGCCACCACGTCGCCGTTCTCGGCATGCACCATGGCGATTCCGCCCAACTCGGCAAGCCGTTGGAAAGACGCGTACATTTCGTCGTCATTCACCATCAGCGCGCCCTTGTAGGCCATGAAGTGCTTGAAAGTGTTGATGCCGCGATCCTCGATCACGGTCTCCATGTCGTCAAACACCTGCTCGCCCCACCAGGTCACCGCCATGTGGAACGAGTAATCGCAATTGGCCCGCGTCGACTTGTTGTCCCAACGCTTGAGCGCGTCGAGCAACCCCTCCTGCGGATTGGGCAGGGCGAAATCGACCACCATCGTGGTGCCCCCGGCCAGCCCCGCGCGGGTGCCGCTTTCAAAATCGTCGCTGGAATAGGTGCCCATGAACGGCATTTCCAGATGGGTATGCGGATCGATCCCGCCCGGCATCACGTAGCAGCCAGTTGCGTCCAGTTCCTCGTCGCCTTTCAAGCCTTTGCCGATCTCGGCGATCACTCCGCTCTCTATCAGCACATCCGCCTTATAGGTCAGATCGGCAGTAACGATGGTTCCGTTCTTGATGACTGTGGTCATTTCATATCCTCCTCCGAGACGGGATTTAGCGGTCCGTCATTACCCCTGTGTGTCGCTCTCCCTCAGCGACACCTGGCGTAATGAACAGCAAGGTTTCATCTTGGGCCTCAGCCACTCCCTTGGTGATGTCCAAGAAAGTGTTTTCATGAACTCGTCGAACCTCACTCCACAATTTCCGCCGTTTCGACCACCGCATGGAACAGGACGTTGGCACCGGCGGCGGCCCACTCGGGGCTGATCTCCTCGGCCTCGTTATGGCTCAGCCCGTCCACGCAGGGGCACATCACCATCGCGGTGGGTGCCACGCGGTTGATCCAACAGGCATCGTGGCCGGCGCCGGAAATCAGGTTCATATGGCTGTACCCCAATCGCTCGGCGGCATTGCGCACCGCAGCGACACAGGTTTCGTCAAAGGTGACCGGGTCAAAGCCTCCGACTTTTTCGAACTCGACCCCCAGTCCCATGTCATCACAGATCTTTTGCGCCTCGATGCGCAGGCGCGCCTCCATGTCCTCAATCACGCTCAGATCCGGGCTGCGGAAATCGACGGTGAACACAGCTTTGCCCGGTATCACGTTGCGGGAGTTGGGAAATACATCAATGTGCCCAGCGGCTCCGACGGCGTGCGGCGCATGGCTCAAGGCAATCGCCTCGACCTGTTCCAGCACCCGCGCCATGCCCAATCCGGCGTTCTTACGCATTGGCATCGGGGTCGATCCGGTATGGCTGTCCTTGCCCACGATCGTCACTTGGGTCCAGCTCAGACCCTGACCGTGGGTGACCACGCCGATCTCCTTGCCCTCGGCCTCCAGGATCGGGCCCTGCTCGATATGCAGCTCGAACATCGCGTGCATCTTGCGCGCCCCGACCTCTTCCTTGCCACGCCACCCGATCCGCGCCAGCTCGTCACCGAATTTCAGCCCCTCGGCATCCTCGCGCGCATAGGCCCAATCCTGGGTGTGGACGCCCGCAAACACGCCCGAGGACAGCATCGCAGGCGCAAAGCGCGTGCCTTCTTCGTTGGTCCAGTTCGTCACCACGATCGGATGCCTGGTCTTTATCCCCATGTCATTCAGGCTGCGGATGATTTCCAGCCCGCCCAGAACCCCAAGCACACCGTCATATTTGCCGCCTGTCGGCTGCGTGTCCAGGTGACTGCCGACATAGACCGGCAGCGCGTCCGGATCAGAGCCCTCGCGGCGGGCGAACATGTTGCCCATCTGGTCCAGCCCCATGCTGCACCCGGCGGCTTCGCACCATTTCTGAAACAGGGCGCGGCCCTCGGCGTCTTCGTCCGTCACCGTCTGGCGGTTGTTGCCGCCCGCCACGCCGGGGCCGATCTGCGCCATCTCCATCAGGCTGTCCCACAGCCGTTCGCCATTGATCTTCAGGTTCTCGGCCGGTGCCGCCATCTCTCTCTCCCCCGCGGATTTGCCCGCTTATGCTCGAATGATTTGACCATCTGGTCAAACCGACGCTATCACGGCACGGTATACAGTCAAGAAGCTGACGGCGCGGGCGGGACAGGATCCGTCTGGTTCGCCCATTTTTCAGGCACCACAGCACGGATTCCGCCCATGTCCCCACCCCGCCCCGCAACCCGCATTCAGGCCCGAAATCGTGCCGCGATTCTGGACGCTGCCCTGGACGTGTTTTCGGCCCAGGGATTTCGCGGTGCAACGGTCGATCAGATCGCCGCCGCGGCCGGGCTGAGCAAGCCCAACCTGTTGTATTATTTTCCCTCCAAGGAGGCGATTCACAACGCCTTGCTGGAACAGCTCCTGGACACATGGCTGGCTCCGCTGCGGGCGTTGGATCCCGACGGAGATCCATTGCAAGAACTGTTGGCCTATGTTCAGCGCAAGCTGGAAATGAGCCGGGATTACCCGCGCGAAAGCCGCCTGTTCGCCAATGAGATCGTACAGGGCGCACCCCGCATTCACGGTGCATTGTCCACCGACCTCAAATCTCTGGTCGACGACAAGACCCGCGTTATCCGGACCTGGATCGAGGCGGGCCGCATCAATCGCGTACATCCGTATCATCTGATCTTTTCGATCTGGTCGCTGACCCAGCATTATGCCGATTTCGACGTGCAGATCCGTGCCGTGCTGGATGATGAGGATCCATTTGATGCTGCTCCCGATTTCATTGACACGCTATACCGGCGATTGCTGACCCCGCCCTGATCTTTTGGTATCAGGGCAGGACAGGTGCAGGCAAAGCTCACTCGGCCGCCTGGGCGGCTGGATTGTTGGGGTGCATTGTCCAGTTGGCATAGTCCGGCTGAACAGTTTCGCCCGTGCGCGGATCGACCTCTCCGGGTTGCATCTGGACCATTGTGATACAGTTCTCGACCGGACAGACATCGACGCACAGGTTGCAGGCGACACATTCCTCGTCGATCACCTCGAATACGCGGCCTTCGCTCATTGCGATGGCCTGATGGCTGGTGTCCTCGCAGGCGGCATAGCAGCGTCCGCATTTGATACAGTCGTCCTGGCTGATCTTGGCCTTGGCGACATAGTTCAGGTTCAGATACTGCCAATCGGTGACATTGGGCACCGCCATGCCGACAAAATCGGAAGTGGACTCATAGCCTTTTTCGTCCATCCATTGGCTCAGACCCGCGATCATCTCCTGCACAACCTTGAAGCCATAGGTCATGGCGGCGGTACAGACCTGCACATTGCCGCACCCCAGCGCCATGAACTCTGCCGCGTCGCGCCATGTGGTCACACCGCCGATGCCGCTGATCGGCATGCCCGCGGTCTCCTGCGCGCGGGCGATCTCGGACACCATCGACAGGGCGATGGGTTTCACGGCGGGACCGCAATAGCCACCGTGGCTGCCCTTGCCGTCAATCGACGGCTCGGGGCTCATCGTGTCCAGGTTGACCGTTGTGATCGAATTGATCGTATTGATCAGGCTGACAGCATCGGCACCGCCATTCCTGGCCGCTGCCGCCGGTTTGCGAACATCGGTGATGTTGGGCGTCAGTTTCACGATCACCGGGCGGTCGTAATACTGTTTGCACCAGCGGGTGACCATCTCGATATATTCCGGCACCTGCCCTACGGCGCTGCCCATGCCGCGCTCGCTCATGCCATGGGGGCAGCCGAAATTCAGCTCGATCCCGTCCGCACCGGTTTCCGCGACACGCGGCAGGATCGCCTTCCACGCCGCCTCTTCGCAGGGCACCATGATCGAGGCGATCAGCGCCCGGTCGGGGTAATCCGCCTTGACCCGCGCCATCTCTTCCAGATTCACCTCGAGCGGGCGGTCGGTGATCAGCTCGATGTTATTCAGCCCCAGCAAACGCCGGTCCGCGCCGTAGATCGCGCCATAGCGCGGCCCGTTCACGTTAACCACTGGCGGGCCGGCCTCGCCCAGAGTCTTCCAGACCACACCGCCCCATCCGGCCTCGAACGCCCGGCGCACGTTATATTCCTTGTCGGTCGGCGGCGCGCTGGCCAGCCAGAACGGGTTGGGGCTGCTGATGCCCAGAAAATTCGTTGTCAGGTCTGCCATCGGTTCAGTCCTTTTCCGCTCAGCCCATCAGGCTGTTGTGAATATCCATTGCTGCATCGCGCCCTTCGGCCACCGCCGTAACGGTCAGATCGTCACCGCCGCTGGCGCAGTCGCCTCCGGCCCAGACCCCGGTCACACTGGTGCGCCCTGTGTCGCTGACCGCGATCTTACCGCCGTCCAGGTTCAGCCCGTCCGGTGCATTTTCCAGCGTCTGGCCAATCGCCTTGTAGACCTGATCAGCCGCGAGCCGCACGGTTTCCCCGGTCGGCTTCAGACTGCCGCCTTCGCTGCTGGTGTATTCCAGTTCGATCTCGCGCACCGCGCCGTTGCCATGAAGGGCGACAGGCTGGACGTTGGTCATGATCCGCACCCCTTTGGAGGTGGCCAAATCCCGCTCAAAACGGCTGGCACCCATGGCATCCTGATCCCGGCGATAGGCAATGGTCACGTTTTCCGCGCCCAACAGTTTCGATTGCACGGCCGCATCGACCGCCGTCATGCCACCGCCGATCACCACAACATTGCGTCCGACGGGCAATGCGGCCAGATCCCCCGCCTGGCGCAAATCGGCGATGAAATCCACCGCGTCGCGCACGCCGTCCTTGTCCGCGCCCTCTGCGCGCAGGGCATTGACCCCGGTCAGGCCGATCGACAGGAAAACCGCATCATAGGCATCTCGCAGCCCGCTCAGGGTGAGGCCCCGCCCCAAGGCACTGTCGGTTTCAATCGTGATGCCACCGATCTGCAACAACCAGCGCACCTCGGCCTCTGCAAAATTCTGCGTCGATTTATAGGCGGCGATGCCAAATTCATTCAGCCCGCCGGACTTTGCACGCGCTTCATGGATCACGACATCATGGCCCAGCATCGCCAGCCGATGCGCACAGGCCAGCCCGGCAGGCCCCGCACCCACAACGGCCACGGTCTTGCCAGTAGGCTCGGCACGTGTGAACGGATGCACCCCGGCTGCCATCACCGTGTCGGTGGCATAGCGCTGCAGGCGGCCGATCTCGACCGGCTTGCCCTCGGCCGTCTCGCGCACGCAGGCCTCTTCGCATAAGGTTTCTGTCGGGCAGACTCGCGCGCACATGCCGCCAAGGATATTCTGATCAAAAATCGTACGCGCCGCCCCCGCAGGATGGCCGGTCTGGATCTGACGTATGAACAACGGGATATCGATGCTGGTCGGACAGGCCGTGACGCAGGGCGCGTCATGACAGAAATAACACCTGTCCGCTGCCACCGCCGCTTCGTGCGGCGCATAGGGCGGATGCAGGTCGCTGAAATTCTCGGCTAGCACGTCGGCGGACAGTCGCCCTGCGACAATACCCGATGCCATCTGGCCCTTCGCCATGATTGTCTCCCTGATCTGTGTTCATCTTGGGTATCAGACTGCCACAACTTTTGATTTTGGCAATTCATTTTTTACCGATTGGTCAAATTTGTGATCCGACACAAAAAAATGCACCGAAAATCTGCCGGAAAGCCGAAAATCGGTGCAAGATTGATCGCATTGCTGCTCAGGCCAACTGTAAAGCTGCGTCTCAGACCATGCCAGAGAGGTGGCCGCGTTTGATCCAGACCGTCGCGCCATCGGACCCCACGCGACCTTCAAACCGCGATCCCGGCGGCAGACGCAGCCAATCCCAGCGCATAAACGCTTCTCCTCCCTCGCTGAATCCACCATTGACCACAAACAGCTCCGCACCGCCGCTGGCGTCAAACCCGACTGTGGACTCCGGTGTCCAGCGTTCCATTCGCACCTCTTCGTGCGTGTCTCGGTACAGCAGTTCGGACTTGGGGCCAGTTGCATGGGTCTGAACATGTACTTGCGCGCGATTATCAGGCTGCATCTGGTGCAGCTTGACAAGAATCGTCGCGCCTTGCTCAGCTGCAGGCGTATGCCGCGAGGTCGGTGGATTACGCACATAACTGCCAACCGGGAAATCGCCGGTTTCATCCTGAAATACACCGTCCAGCACCAGATATTCCTCGCCGCCGCCATGGGTGTGGGCCTCAAAGGCGCTGCCCGGAGCAAACCGAACGATCGTCGTGGCCCGCGCGATCTCGTCACCGATGCGATCCAGCATCTTGCGCTGCACGCCCGCAGCGGGGGATTGAACCCACTCGGTCTCCTCAACATGCACCGCGACGCGTTTGGTGAAATCTGCGTTTAGCTTCATCGCTCCTGCTCCTGTCAGACTGGTTCAGCAAACAAGGTGATGAATTTTGCACCAAATGGAAGCGGCCTCACGTGAACGTGGGGCTGGAAGTATGACGGCGGGTCCGCCATCGCTTTGAACCACGCTGAATTGCACCTTTATTCGGTCATCTCGGGTCTGCTCTTTATTTTCAGGCGCTAAAACACAGCAACTGCACCGAATTCCCGCGAACCCCTCTGTAATGAAAATCCAGACTTCTATCCGAAATAGTGATGTAAAATTTGGCCAAACCACTTGTCCGCAACAGGCGCAGGGCACGTCGCTTGTCGGCGGGATCTTTTTTGCATCGCCACCCGACCGAAAGCGCCGCTGTCGCTTCGTTGATTGACCTTGGCGTCGACAGGCTGATGTATCGCGAAATCACACCCCGTGATCTGGTGGCAATGGTCATGCGCACCGCCACCATTTTCTCGTTGGGGATCTTTATGTTTGCGACGGCCAATGTGTTTGGCTGGGTGGTGATCCACGAGGAGGTGCCGCAAAAACTGGCCATCTTTATCTCGACCGCGACCCCGGATCCGTTCATCTTTTTATTGATCGTGAATGCCTGTCTGCTGCTTGTCGGTATGCTGATCGACGACATCGCGGCCTTGCGTCTGATCACCCCGATCCTGCTGCCGATTGCGATGAACACCTATGGCATCGATCTGTTCAGTTTGGCGTCGGGATCGGTCTGGATCTTGTTCTGGACCTTTGAACGCCGCGGGTCGGCGTTGGGCTGTACATCGCTTCGTCGATGTCCGGCGTGCGCCGACTCCCCATCTTTGCCGCACATTGGCAGTTCCTGTTGGCTGCGGCGGCGGTTCTGATCCTTTTTAGCTATTTCCCGTTTCTCGGCACCGCCTGGATCTGAGGGGTAAGCCATCGGCTGCGACGGCTCGCACTTCTTTGCGGCCATCCTCGCCGCTTGCTGCGCCTGAATCTCGGCCTCGTAGGGGCGTATTCGCGGCGGCGCGCTCCAGATTCCCAAGCGCAGGGCCATCATGGTGGCGTGGTCATAGTAGGTCATTCGCGAATCCTTGTGATTTTCCGCATCCGACCACATCCCTGCTGACAGCACGTTGTCAGCAGGGGATGCTACTGTGTCAGTACGCAGCAAGGAGCCTGTCATGCGCCGGTCCAGCCGATTGTTCGAAATCATCCAGACGCTGCGTGCCGCGCCCGGCCCGCTGAGGGCAGATGATCTCGCTCAAATGCTCGAAGTCTCGACCCGGACCGTCTATCGCGACATCGCCGCCCTTCAGGCGATGCGTACCCCGATCGAGGGAGAGGCCGGGGTCGGGTATATCATGCGCGCAGGCTATGACCTGCCGCCGCTGAATTTCGACCGCGACGAAATCGAAGCCCTGCGCGTCGGGCTTTCCATGCTGGCGCGCACCGGCGACAGTGCCCTTCAGCAGGCGGCGCTCCGGGTCTGCGACAAGATCAAGGATCTGCACGAACCTGCGGATTGGCTGCGGGTTGCGCCCTGGGGTGCCCCGGCTGATGATCCTGCGCGCGGCTGTGTGTCACTGGCCATGCTGCGCCAGGCGGTTCGCGACCAACGCAAGGTTCGGCTGAACTATCGCGATGGTGCCGAAAACGAGACAACGCGCACTGTCCGGCCCGTGGCGTTGATCTATCATGTAGAATGCGTGATGCTGGCGGGATGGTGCGAAATGCGCCGGGCGTTTCGTCATTTTCGCTCTGACCGGATTTACAACTGTTCCTTGCTGGACGAGGATTTCCGCGATCAGGGGACGATGCTGCGCAAGCTCTGGCTGGAAGACAACCAGTGGCGCGACGAGGCCTAAAGCCGTGCCCAACCTGACACAGGGTCTTGATAAAGACCTGCGCCGCAGGCGGCAGCGCGCCCTGTCGACGATAGGACACGCCGACAGGGCCCGGACCCACCGGAACCTCCCAACCCAGCGGGGTCAGCTCGCCTTTTCAAATCAATCGCGGCCACTTAGCCCGGCAGAACCGAAATCACATCTCTGAATTGCTCGTGCCCTTCATCGCTTTGATCACAAGGTCGGGACGGCCCTGCAAGATGATTTCGATCGCCATGGGCAACAGCCGCGCCGTGTCCGCCAGCCCGCAACCGGTGCGCACCGCGTTCGATGGCTGTGGGCTGCGAACCCGAGCCCCGTTCAGAACCGAAAGGTTACTCCGGTCAGAATCCCTTGCTGGACCGTGTCATAGATGAATGCGCCATCGACGCGGTCAACCGACAACCAGCGATAGCCCATGACCGCCGAGACCCTGTCGGAAAACGTATACCCCAGCCCGCCAAAGACATCGTACATCTCGTCCGATCCGACACCGAATCCCCCGACGTAGGCCCAGCCGGTCAGAAAGGTGCGCGCCCCGATGCTCGTGCGCCCGCGAAGGCCGATGACCGGGTCAACCCAACTGTCGCTGCCGCTGGCACCAACCGCGGGCTGCACGCCGGAGCCAAGTGCGATGTCGGTCTGAACCTTCCAATAGCGCAGTCCGCCAGTGGCCCACAGCTCGGCCTTGCCGGTCTGTGCCAATTGGTAGTCGGCGGCCAGCGTGGCAATCGTTGTCGTGCTGTCTACCGACACGTCGCTGAAATTCGGTCCGGCCGTTGCCTGCCCGGCTGAAACCTTGATATATTGCAAGTCTCCGGAAACGCCAAAACGCCCGCTATACCCGCGCATGGCAACCATTCCGGCAAAGTCGAGATTGTCCCAGATTTCTCCGAAACTCAGGTCGATATCCACCGGCGGAAGATTGCCGACCACCGCCTCGCGTCCGGACAGGCCCGCAGCCCACAAATAGGGAGCCACCACCCAATTCCAGTCACGGCCCAGTCCGGCCGGATCTGCCTGCGCAGTCGGAACCGTTGCCAGTGTGAAACCCAGCGCACCAAGCAAAGCCGCGCACCGGGTCCATCCATCGCGTTGGGCCACCCGACCCGGAATCGTACCTAACGTCATGTCTCACTACTCTCCCTTGTTCGTGACCTGATAGATCATCGCAACACCTGCGCCCCACTGTCACCCGGGATGGAACACGGCCTTTCAAGATCCGCCCCGTTAAGGTAACCCGATCTTCGAACCCTACCGGTATTGGACAGCATGGCAGATAATCTGGCACACCGCCAATCGTTCAATATCATGATCGTCGGGCAGTCCGGACGACTGCAATACGAGGCCGTTCTTTTTGCCGCTTCGTTGCGGCACAGTGCGCCCGCCTTCTCCGGACGCCTTTTTGTTGCGACCCCCCAGCCCGGCCCGACCTGGGAAAAGAACCCGACCCTGCGCAACCCCGAGGTCTTGCACCTGCTCGAGCGCCTGGGGGCCGAGATCCTGCCGTTCGAGTCACTGGCGTTCGGTCAAAACTATCCATATGGCAACAAGATCGAAGCCTTGTTATCCCTGCCGCCGGACGAACCCTTTGTCTTTTTCGACTCCGACACGTTGATAACCGGCGATCTGATGTCGGTCCCCTTCGATTTCTCCCGTCCCGGTGCATCGCTGCGTTGCGAAGGGTCCTGGCCAAAGCCAACGCTTTACGGTCCCGGCATCGGCGAAATCTGGAAATCGCTGTATGACCGGTTCGATCTGGATTTCGACAGCAGCCTGGATCGCTCACAACCCGAAGGATACTGGCGGCGCTATCTCTATTTCAACGCCGGATACTTCTTTGGCGCATGTCCGGTGAAATTCGGGCAGCGGTATCTAGAATATGCCACTTCGATTCAGGGCGCTCCTCCGCCTGAACTGGTGGAACAAACGCTGGACCCCTGGTTGGACCAGATTGCTCTGCCTCTGGTGGTGCACGCTTTGGGCGGTGGGCGCGACGTCCTGCCAGCGGGCTATCTCGATGGGAACGTCAGCTGTCACTATCGCTTGTTTCCGTTGCTTTACGCGCGCGAAGACGACAGCGTTGTCGATCTTCTGGAACGGGTTGCCGCGCCCAATTGGATCAAGAAGGTCCTGAAAAACCACGAGCCGATCAAACGGCTGGTGTATCAGGGCCGCGGTGCCAAGCTCCGCGCGCTGATTGACCGCAACAACCTGCCGCGCCGTGAACAGGCCCTGCGCAACCAGATCAAATCGGCGGGCTTCTGGATCCGATGACCGGGCACCAAGCGCAGTTGTCATGGCAAAACCGATGGCATAGGACTTGTCGCCGAGGACCATTCAGGGAGACATTTCATGACCGACGGCCCAAACTACGGCTTTGACACATTGCAGGTTCACGCCGGTGCCCGCCCCGACCCGGCCACGGGCGCCCGGCAGACACCGATCTATCAGACCACGGCCTATGTGTTTCGCGATGCCGATCACGCGGCAGCGCTGTTTAATCTGCAAGAGGTCGGCTATATCTATTCGCGCCTGACCAACCCTACTGTGGCCGTGCTGCAAGAGCGCATCGCGACGCTTGAGGGCGGTGCCGGTGCGGTTTGCTGCTCTTCGGGCCACGCGGCGCAAATCATGGCGTTGTTCCCGCTGATGGATCCGGGCAAGAATGTCGTGGTGTCGACACGCCTATACGGCGGTTCGATCACCCAGTTCAGCCAAACGATCAAACGCTTTGGCTGGTCGGCCACCTTTGTGGATTTTGACGATCTGGACGCGGTCAAAGCTGCCATAGACGACAACACCCGGGCGATTTTTTGCGAATCCATCGCCAACCCGGGCGGCTATATCACCGACATTCCGGCGATCGCAAAGATTTCCGACGCCGCAGGTATCCCATTGATCGTCGACAACACCAGCGCCACCCCCTATCTGTGCCGCCCCATCGATCTGGGCGCGACGCTGGTGGTGCACTCGACCACAAAATACCTGACAGGTAACGGTACAGTGACCGGCGGTTGTATCGTGGATTCGGGCAAGTTCGACTGGTCCGCGAATGACAAATTCCCTTCGCTCAGCCAGCCGGAACCGGCCTATCACGGGCTGAAATTTCACGAGACCTTTGGCCCGCTGGCCTATACTTTTCACGGCATCGCCATCGGGTTGCGCGATCTGGGCATGACGATGAACCCGCAGGCGGCACATTATACCCTGATGGGTATCGAAACCCTGTCGCTGAGGATGCAGCGCCACGTCGAGAACGCCGAAACGGTCGCAACCTGGCTAGAGAACGATCCGCGGGTGGATGCGGTCACCTATGCCGGGTTGAAATCCAGCCCCTATTACGACCGGATCGCCACGGTCTGCCCCAAGGGCGCGGGCGGATTGTTCACCTTTGCAGTCAAAGGCGGCTATGACGCCTGCATAAAGCTGGTCGACGCGCTGGAAATTTTCAGCCATGTGGCCAACCTGGGCGATACACGCTCGCTGGTGATCCATTCCGCCAGTACCACGCACCGCCAACTCACGCCCGAACAGCAGGACGCCGCTGGCGCCAGCCCGAACATGGTACGGATTTCAATCGGGATCGAAGACGCCGGCGATCTGATCGCCGACCTGGATCAGGCGCTGGCCAAGGCCGTCAGCTAAAAAAGGCCGGGACCGCCGATCGGCGGTCCCGTTTCCCCGTCATTCGGCGATGGCAAAAACCATCGAAACCGAAGCCGACAGTGTGATCTCGCCCGCCGCGACCGGCATCGAGGACTCGCGCGCAGCGGCCATCTCCATCATCATCGGGCGCGGAGTGTTGCCGCCGTGATCGGCAATCGACACGACCGGCCCCAAGGTCACGCCGGCGGCCTCGGCCAATTGACGCGCCTTTGCGATCCCGTCCTCGACCGCTGCCTTTCTCGCGGCCTCGATCAGTGGTCTTTGTTCTTGAACCGAGAAATTCAACCCATTGAAATCATTTGCACCCTCAGAGATAACCGCATCCAGAAGCGGCCCAAGTGTGTCCAGATCCCGAACCCGTGCCAAAACCATATTGCTGGCAACAAAACCTGTGATCTCTGCCCGTTCACCATTGGACGCGGCCCGGTTGGACCAGACCGGATTCAGTGAAAACCGTTGCGTCTGGATATCGCGAGGTGCGAGCCCCATCGCGGCGAGACGCTCAAGGATCTGCGCCACCGCATCCGATGTGGCATCCATGGCTGCCTTGGCTTCGGTGGCTTCATGGGTCACGCCCAGGGTGATCGTCGCCATATCGGGCACCGCTTCGATTCGGCCTTCGCCCGTCACGGTGATCTGACGTGACGCCGACTCGGCCATCGCCGGTCCGGTTGCCGCCATTGCCAAGATTGCGGCCATCGCCGCAATGCCCAAAGATCGTTTCATGCTACTCGTCCTCCGTTGACGTTGTATCGAACACAGTTCGCAACATGGGCATCGTCCCGCCGGTCCCGCAAGGGGACAGGTGGTCTTTTCCTTTTCCTCGGCTTTCTCCTGATCTAAAGTCACAGCGCAGTCGCTCGAGGCAGGCGCTGCTGATTGCATGGGTTGTTTGTTGAATGAAACCGGGTTTCGCGCTCTCCTTGTCGTTTCAAGGCATTACGCTGCTGCATCGCGCAGCGGACGGCTGGCGTAGTGTAGGCGAAGTCCTGCTGGATGTTCCGAACCTGTCCGATGCGTTGTCGGATTTGCGCGCCAAGGCGTATGCGTTGAACCCCGACAATCCGGCCTGCAAGATCATAATCCCCAACGACCAGATTCGGTACATAACGATCGACACCGGATCGTTCGAGGGTCAGGCCCGCGAGGAAATGGCCCGCGCCGCATTGGAGGGCGCAACGCCCTACGATGTCTCGGACCTGGCCATCGACCTGTGCTTTGACGGCCATCGAACGCATATCGCGGCAGTCGCGCGCGAAACCCTGGACGAAGCCGAGACCTTTGCCCTGGAGCATGGATTCGAACCGGTCAGTTTCGTCGCGACCCCGGATACGGACGGCTATGACCAGGAACCATTTTTTGGCCTGACCCGCTCTGTCGACCCCAACATGGAAATCGAACCGGACAGCAACCCGGTGAAAATGATTGGCCCGGCTGTCTTTCCGGATTCGCCCCCGGCCCTGGAACCGCGTGAACCCGAAACGCCCCCCGAGCCGAAACAGGCACCGGAGCCCCCGACCGACACAACGCCCGAGCCTTCCATCGAGCCGGAGCGGGAAGCGCCGCCTGAACCTAAAATCACCCAGCCGGTGACCCCCGACCCGCCCGGCGTCGTTGCCCAGGAGGCGCCCCCCGAGCCCCCCTTGCCTGCCAAGGTGACGTCCACTCCAAAGTCGACATCCGCCGGCTTTGCCAGCCGTCGCGGTAAACCTGCCGATTCCGGTGACGCTCCGTCACTGTCCGGTGCCAGCCGTGATGCGGCGACGCCCGCCGGCGCGGCACGGTTGCACCTTTCTCCGGTCGCGCAACCGGCGGGGCCCAAACCGACGGCCCCGTCGGCACGCTCTGTGTCCGTTGCTGCGCCATCGCTGGACCTGCCTGATGATCCGGTTGATCCGGTTGACGAACCCACTGCGGATCGGCAGGTGCCCCTGCCTGCGAGCAATCCCCCTACACCAAAAGACAACGCGCGGACCAGGTTCCTGAGCGACCGCAAATCGGATGCACCCGACGCCGGGCCACACCGGACCGACGCCAAAGTGATCATCCCCTCTCGGCCCTCTTTGGACGCCCCCAAGGACGAAACCGAGCGGATGACCGTCTTTGGCGCACGCAACCGCCAGCAGGTCGGTGGCAAACCGCGTCATCTGGGGTTGATATTGACGTTGGGGCTGTTGGTTTTTCTGGCGGCCGTCGCCGCCTGGGCCGCGATCTTTCTTGAGGATGGTGTCAGCGGCCTGCTCGCCCCCGATGCGCCAAAGGACTCCGTGGTCGCCGCCATTCCCCAGACGCCGTCGGTTGAGGGCACCCCGGCTGCTCCCACCCCGCAGGCAATCGCTGAAAAGGGGCGCTCGGCGCTTCCCGCCCCGACCCGTATCCCCGCGTCGGAGCCTGCCGAAACAATCGCTGACCGGCCTCTCCCTGACCTGACCGACACGGATGCTGCGGTTTTACAGGCCATGGGCACGACCGAGGGGTCCAAGCCCCCCTCGCTGCAGCAAGAGGATGCACGGTATGCCGCGACAGGAATTTGGCAGAACGTCCCGCATACCCTGCCCGCGCCGGAACCGCTGGATCTGGAAAACCTGTACGAAGTGTCTATCGACCGGCGAGACCTGTCTCAGGATGCCGTGGCGCTGCCCCCCAGCGCCGGTTTCGATACCGATCAGCCGCCCGAGTCGATCTCTTCGCCCGCCGCCGCTGGCATCGCATTTTCACTGGATGAACAAGGGCTGGTGACACCGACCCCGCAGGGTACGCTGAACCCGGACGGGATCCTGATCCACCTGGGGCGCCCGCCTGTCTCGCCGCCCCCCACCCCGGTTCGCTTTGAAGTCGAACCTGAGGGCGAGGCCGAAGCCTTGCAAGACCGGCTGGCGGGGCTGCAACCGCGCCCGCGCCCCACTGATCTGGTCGAGCAGAATGAACGGTCCCGTCTCGGTGGCCTTTCGCGCGAGGAACTGGGCAGGGTCCGTCCCAAGACACGGCCCCGCGCCGCCAAACAGGAAGCCGAAGCTGACGAAACTCCGACCGCACAAGCCGTGGCCGCATCGCGCCGGCCGGATGCCCGACCGAAAAACTTTGCCGCCAAGGTGCAAAAGGTAAAACAAAACCAGGCCAGCCCCTCTGCCCGTGCCGCCAGCCTGGTTCCAGCGGCTCCGCGTACGGTCACGCCCAAGATCCCGTCTTCGGCTTCGGTGTCGCGGCGGGCGACGTTGGACAATGCCATCAACCTGAACAGGATCAACCTGATTGGTGTCTACGGCACGCCCGCCAACCGTCGGGCGTTGGTCCGGTTGCCCAGTGGGCGCTATAAGAAGGTCAAGGTCGGCGATAACGTGGACGGTGGCCGTATTCTGGCCATCGGCGACAGTGAGTTGCGTTATCAAAAGGGCGGTCGCAATCTGACGCTCAAGATCCCAAGAGGCTGAGCGGCATTGTCTGTCGGACCGGCTCACGAAGACGCGCCGCAGGCACAAATCCTGCGGCGCTCTTGATCGCCCCCCCCCGATCGGCGGACCTCCCCTTAGTCGGCAGTCAATTCACCGCTGTCGATCTGCTCTTGTTCAATGCTTTCGAACAGCGCCTTGAAGTTTCCTTCGCCAAAGCCATTGTCGCCCTTGCGTTGGATGAATTCG
Source organism: Sedimentitalea nanhaiensis DSM 24252 (assembly GCF_000473225.1). Classification (GTDB taxonomy): domain Bacteria; phylum Pseudomonadota; class Alphaproteobacteria; order Rhodobacterales; family Rhodobacteraceae; genus Sedimentitalea; species Sedimentitalea nanhaiensis. The sequence continues at coordinate 607,911 of NZ_KI421509.1, read as the reverse complement.
AAAAAGATCGGCCCGATTACGGTCTTGCTGAAGATCTGCAACAGGATTCTGGTCTCGCCCCCGTCCACAACCCCTTCGCCATCAATCAGAATGCCGTGCTTTTTCATCCGCTCCAGCGGTTCGTCATGCCCGACCACACGGTCTTTGCTGAGATCGTAATAGGCATCCGGCGGACCCGGCATGAATTTGATTCCCCTTTCGGCAATCGCGTCCGTGCTGTCGTAAATGTCGTCAGAGCCAACCGCGATGTGCTGAATACCCTCTCCCTTGTACTTTTTCAGATAGGCGACGATCTGACCGGTCTCGCCCCGATCCTCGTTGATCGGGATCCGGATACGTCCACAGGGCGATGTCAGTGCACGGCTGAACAGGCCGGTGAACTTACCTTCGATGTCGAAAAAACGGATCTCCTTGAAGTTGAAAAGATCGCTGTAGAAATTGAACCACTTGTCCATGTTGCCCTTGAACACGTTGTGGGTCAGATGATCGAGATAGAAAAAACCGACGCCGCGCGGCTTGGACTGGACCAGCCAGTCGAATTCTTCGTTATAGGGGCTGGTTTCGTAATACCGGTCGATGAAATAGATCAGGCTGCCACCGATGCCCTTGATCGCAGGCACGTCCATGGTCTTGTCATCACCTTCGTAGGGTTCAGCCCCCTTGGACACTGCGTGATCAAACGCTTGCTTCGCATCCACCACCCGCCAGCCCATGGCTGGAGCACAGGGACCGTGCTCCTCGACAAATCGTGCGGCAAAGCTGCCCGGTTCGGCATTCAGCACATAGGTAATATCGCCCTGTTGCCACAGCTCGATATTCTTGGTTTTGTGCCGCCCTACCAATGCATACCCCATGCGCGCAAACAGCCCACGCAGTTCTTCCGGTTCAGGGTGGGCAAATTCGACAAACTCGAAGCCGTCGGTCCCGGCGGGATTTTCGTCGCTGATCACTGATTTGGGTGCATTATGTGGAAAGGGACCCATGTACGCCTCCTGTTAATGTTAATGATGTGTTCGTCGTACATGATATAGGCAGAAAGCCGCGCTTGTTCTGCGCATTGTTCGGCAACAAGGGGATTGGATGTGCGGGATATTCACACTAGGTCAGTTCAAAGCGAGGAAAACCCGCATATGTTGGATTCTATTGATACGCGCCTGCTGTCCGCCCTGCAAAAAGACGCCCATCTGACGGCCCAGCAACTGGGCGAAATGTTGAACTTGTCGCCGAGCCAGGCCGGCCGACGACGCCAACGCCTCGAGTCCGAGGGATATATCCAGGGCTATTCAGCCCGGCTGGATCCAGCCCGGCTGGGCCTCAGGGTGCAGGGATTTGTCCAGGTTCAGCTGGGGACCCATGGGCCGGATCAATCGACCAGCTTTGCCCGTCTGGTTCGAACCCGCCCCGAAATCACCAGTGCCTGGACCATGACGGGCGAGGCCGACTATCTTTTGAGAGTATATTGCGACGACCTGCCCGCGTTGAATGCCCTGATCCACGAGGTAATTTTGCCCCATCCGGCAGTTGCGCGAGTGCAGAGCCAGATCGTAATGGATCAACTAAAACGCGACGCCCCGCTGCCGACCTGAACCGTACCCTCGAAAGGACGACCGAGTATGGAAAACTTTCTCTACCAGGCTGCAATCTACCTGGCTGCCGCCGTGATCGCGGTGCCGATTGCAGCGCGATTGGGTTTGGGCTCGGTGCTGGGCTATTTGGCCGCCGGCATCATAATCGGACCTGTCCTGGGGCTGGTTGGCAGCGAAACTCAGGAATTGCAGCATTTTGCCGAATTCGGTGTGGTGATGATGTTGTTCCTGATCGGCCTGGAACTGGAACCACGCGCCCTTTGGGACATGCGGCACCGGCTGATCGGTCTGGGCGGCTTGCAGATTGCGATCAGCACGCTGGCGCTGATGGTGGCCGCCATGTCCGCCGGGCAGGATTGGCCGGTGGCGCTGGCCATCGGTCTGGCGCTGTCTCTGTCTTCGACCGCGATTGTGCTGCAGACCCTGTCGGAAAAAGGGTTGATGCAGACCAGCGGCGGGCGGTCCGCCTTTTCGGTGCTGCTGACCCAGGATATTGCTGTGATCCCGATTCTGGCGATCCTGCCGCTGCTGGCTGGCAAGGCCGTTACCAGCATTTCCAGCGACGGGTCGATCGCGCGCGCTGGCGATAAGGCCGCCGCCGGATATGGCGGACAGATGTCCCTGGTCGAGGGCCTGCCGGGTTGGGGAGTAACGCTGGTCACCATCGCTGCCGTCGGTGCCGTCGTTCTTGCAGGTGTCTATCTGACACGACCGGTATTTCGTTATATTCACGCGGCACGGTTGCGCGAAATGTACACGGCGCTGGCGCTGTTGATCGTGGTGGGAATTTCATTTCTGATGACACTGGTGGGGCTGTCCCCTGCGCTTGGCGCGTTTTTGGCCGGTGTGGTTTTGGCCAACAGCGAATTCAGGCACGAATTGGAAAGCGATCTTGAACCCTTCAAGGGCCTGTTGCTGGGCCTGTTCTTCATCACTGTTGGCGCCGGAATCAACTTTGCCCTGTTCTTTTCCGAACCAGCAGACCTGATCGGTCTGGCGTTGCTGGTCATCGTCGCCAAGGGAACCATTCTCTATGTCTTGGGCCGAGCCTTTGGGCTGAAGGGACGTAATCGTTGGCTGTTCACCCTCAGCCTGGCACAGGCCGGGGAATTCGGTTTTGTGCTCGTCGCCTTTTCGGTTCAACAACACGTTATTCCGCAATCGGTCTCGGAAAAGCTGTTGTTGATCATCGCCCTGTCGATGCTGATCACGCCCCTGCTGTTCATTATCTACGATTTCATTTCCAGCAAGATGCGCGATGTATCCAGTGCAAGCCATGAACCGGACGCGATTGATGAACAGGGTCCGGTTATCATCGCGGGCATCGGACGCTTTGGTCAGATCGTCAACAGGCTGGTGCAAGCCAGCGGGTTCAAGACCGTCGTTCTGGACAGCAACATGGAAACCATTCAGCTGATGCGCAAATTTGGCTTCAAGGGATTTCTGGGCGACCCCACCCGCCCCGAGTTGCTCAAGGCGGCTGGCCTTGCCAAGGCGCGGGTGCTGGTCGCGGCGATGGACGACAAGGACGCCGTGACCCGCCTGGTGGCTTTTGCGCGCCGCGAACGATCGGACCTGCATATCATTGCCCGCGCCTATGACCGCAACCATGTCTATCACCTGTATCGGGCCGGGGCGAATGACATCGTACGCGAGACGTTTGACGGCAGCCTGCGGGCCGGGCGCTATGTGCTCGAAAACATCGGACTCAGCGAATTTGAAGCCGACGCCGCCGAACGAACATTCTATTTCCATGACCGCTATGCGGTTCGTCAACTCGCCGAGGTCTGGGACCCCAACATTCCCGCCACCGAAAACGAAGCCTATCTGGCACGCGCCCGGGAATTGGAGAAAGAACTGGAACTCGCCCTGCTGAACCGTGACAGCCAGCAAGAGAAAAAATCCGCCTGATCCATTGCAACCGGCCGCCCGAGGTCTTCGGATCGGGCGGCCGAGTAACTTTCCGGTCAGGCCGACCCCGCGACTCCGGCCTCGGCAAAGGTGGCCATACCGCTGTGACAGGCAACCGCGCCTTTCAGAATGCTTATCGCCAACGCCGCGCCCGAGCCTTCGCCCAGCCGCAAGTTCAACGCCAGCAGAGGCTCTTTGCCCAGACGGGTCAGTAAATCGCGATGCGCACCCTCGGCACTCTGGTGCCCCGCAACCGCGTGATCCAATGCAGACGAGTTCAGCTGCTGCAGACAGGCCGCCGCCGCGCCGCAGATAAATCCGTCAAGGATAACCGGTATTCGCAGCATACGCGCCGCCGCAATGGCTCCGGCCATGGCCGCAATCTCGCGCCCTCCCAAACGTGCAAGAATCTGCAACCCATCCAGCGCGCCCCCCCCATTGCGGGCCACGCCCTCGGCAACAACACGGGTTTTCACCTGCAACCCGGCATCATCCACCCCGGTACCACGCCCGGTCCAGTCCTCGGCCGCACCGCCGAACAACGCATGACAGATAGCCGCCGCCGAGGTGGTATTGCCAATGCCCATCTCACCCACCACCAACAAATCGGCATCGGCATCCACGGCCGCCCAGCCGACCCTCAGCGCGGCCAGCAGATCGGCCTCGCTCATGGCAGGTCCTTGAGTAAAATCCGCCGTTGGCCGATCCAAATCCAGCGCATGAACATCCATTCGTGCGCCCGCCGCGCGGGCCAGCTGATTGATTGCTGCCCCGCCATGTTGGAAATTCGCCACCATCTGCACCGTTACTTCCGCCGGAAAGGCCGACACACCCTGGGCCGTCACGCCATGGTTGCCCGCAAAGACGATCACCTGCGGTGTTGTGATCGTTGGGCGGCCGTTTCCACGCCAACCGGCATACCAGATCGCCAGATCTTCGAGCCGACCCAGCGCGCCCGGCGGTTTGGTCAATTGTCCGTTGCGCTCTTGCGCTGCCTGCCGCGCAGCCGCGTCGGCACAGGGGGCATCGCGCATCAGGTCGCGCAACGTTGTCAGATCTGTCAGGTCGGGCAGCATTCAAAGCCTCATTGCATCGGGTGATACCCCGGTGTTTAACCGGCACGGTGCCCACGACAAGCCCCTGAAAGGCCAAGACATGCGCAAAAGCGACACGGCCCGTCCCCGGCCCATCGACCTGATGGTCGCGACGGCGCTGCTGACCCGGCTGCCACTGCCCCGTTTGCCTGACCGGGCCTTTGCGCGGCAGGCCCGCGCAGTCTGGGCCTTTCCTCTGGTGGGCGCGCTGGTGGCCGTGTTCGCCAGCGCCTTTGGATACATCGCCCTGTCCGCCGGATTGCCCGTGACTGTGGCCTCCGGCATCGTTTTGACCGCGCAGATCGCCGTGACCGGGGCCATGCACGAAGACGGGCTTGCCGATACGGTGGACGGTTTCTGGGGCGGATGGACCCGTGACCGGCGACTTGAGATCATGCGCGACAGCGCAATTGGCACTTATGGGGTTCTGGCATTGATCCTGTCGCTCGGGCTGCGGTGGGCCGCGCTGACGGCTCTGCTGCCGAATGGGTTTTATCCGGTCTTTGCGGCGGCCATCCTGTCGCGCGCCGTCGTGCCAGTGGTAATGGCCGCCTTGCCACACGCCCGCAGCGACGGGTTGTCCCACAGTGTTGGAACAGCCACCCGTGGCAATGCCATGCTTGCTGCCTTGCTCGGGCTGGGCCTGGCAGGGGTGGCGCTGGGACCGTTGATTGTACCGGTCGGCCTGTGCCTAGGTTTGGTCGTTGGGGCGTTGGCATGGCTGGCTCACATCCGAATCGGGGGACAGACAGGCGACGTTCTGGGGACCGCACAGCAGGTCGGGGAGCTGTCCGTTCTGCTGATGGCATTGGCCCCGATGCCCACCTAGGGTAATGCGTCTCCAGCTATCCGGCCGGGCTTCATATCAAGACGGTTGAGGCCGGCCTCGCAGTCTGCAGCTTGAAATAACAGGCGTGCATTCAGCAGGTTGCGATTACAAAGCAAATGGAGAACCCGGCGGCCCGTGCCAGGCCGAACCACCGCCAGTGGCCGCATCATCGGCATGACCCGTATGGCAAAGGCCGTGCTGGCGCTTCTCACCGCTCAAAACAAGGTGTAACCCGGATCCCTGTGACACCAACGCCGCGATGCACCTAAACGGCGCAGATAAGCGCGCAAAGCCATTTGAAGCCCGTTCGGTACGGGGGAACTGGCATCTAGGGGCCTGCCAATTGGGGGAACCCAAAACACAAGCCTTTCAAGAATTCTGCCGGGTCAACGACTTTTTCGAACCGCATTCGCGTGCAACGTTTGTACGCTAGTCCGTGGTCCGCAGCCTGGACGTCTGCACAACCGCGACCGCGGCCAAGGGCAGGATTACGCCCAGAACTGCCACCGTGATCAGCAGCATTCCAAGCTGCGAGTAATCCGCCGGAATCTGGATCGCATCGGTCACCCTGTCACGTACCTCGCGGGTGATCGTAAAGACCTGATTCAGATATTTCGTCGCCAATGCGCTCGCCGACAGGGCCAGATTGGTGAAGGAGGCCATGACGGCGAAAAATGTCGCCTTGAGGTGGCTGGGTGCGTTGCGTGCAATCCAGGCCAGCATGGGGATCATTGCAACCTGTCCCAGGGGCGATTCCACTGCCGTATCCATAATCGCGATGAACCGGGCATCGACGATTCCGCCGGTATGGGCCGCCGTCCAGTTCTGCAGACCGTAGAACAGTCCGATATTGGGCAGTGACAGCACACCGGCCACCACCGTCAACAAGATCACGATGCTGGTGATCGGCCTGTTGGCCATCATGGGGCGCAGCAGAATGATTCCGAGCAGGGTCAGGACCGAGGTGATCAGATAAAGTACCGACAGAAACTGTTCGTCAAACTCCAGTATGTCGATCTCAAACCAGGTCGCGCCCTGCCCCGGCAATGGCACGGCGCGAAACACGAAGATAATGATTGCGGTGCCGATCAACGCGCGCGCCTTGGCCGGTTCCAACGCCGCGATCAGCTGCCGCATCAGGAACAGCACAATCGCCATCGACCCGGCAAAAACGATTTCTTGCGCATAGGCCACATCGGACAGTCCGATGGCCACGGTCAGTGTGACGAACACCAGGCCGCCGGTGAAATACCAATGGTTGGGGGCCACGTCTTCTTCTGACCGTCCCAGGGCGATTTCAACCTCTGTGGCCGATTTCCCAATGTGCTCCAACCGGCGGCGCAACCGCAGACGCTGTAGCGCGGCAAGCAGCACGCCCGAGATCGAGATCAGCGGAATGATCAGCGCCAGCAGATAGATCCGGGCATATATCGCAGCCTTGTCCGCCTGCCCCAGGCTTTCCGCCCCCGAAAACATGAAGATGTTAAGCAGTGCAACCGCCACGGTTCCGCTGATCAAGGAGAACCGGCCCAACGTCTGCATTGTGGTGTGCATCGCCTTGGCATCCGCCTCGGGCACTGGCGTTCCGTCATGATTGTACCGGGGGACGGCCTCGACCGACATAGCATCGGCTACAGCGTCCTGGATGACATAGCCACAGGGTGCAAGCAGCGCACTGGTGACGTACCAGACCGCGATCGGCATCAGCCCGGCCATCCAATCGGGTGCGGTAATCAGGAAATACATGATCAGCAGACTCGCTGCGATCAGCCCCGCGCCCAGATAAACCAGCAAGGACTTGAAACGCCATATCAGGTCCACCAGATGCCCCAGCGGCATTTTCAACGCCCAGGGCAATCCGGCCCAGAATGCAATACCCGCCAGAAACGCAGCCGATAACCCCAGATAATCCTTAACGAAAAAAGTTCCGACAATTGCCGTCAGACCGGAAACGCCATAAGAGAAATAGATCATCAAGGGCGGCAGAAAAGACCAACGCATCTGGCGGCCCAAATCCAGAACCACCCTATCGAACCAGATTGACGTGGCGCCTGCGGTCATGTGCGTTCTCCTGCCCGATCCATCGCGAACCTAGGCGCAATAGGATACATTGGAAATCGACATCGCCCAGCTGAACGGCCTGCGGCACAAAAAAACCGCGCCCTCAGGACGCGGTCATACATGTGAACTTCAGCAGGTTCAGGCCGCGCGCGACATCAGCACGTCGCCAACCTGTTTGGCAGCCAGGCTTTCGTCACCACCGCCAACGGCGGCGACTTCGCGCGTCAGGCGCTCCAGCGCAGCTTCGTAGAGCTGGCGCTCGGAATAGCTCTGTTCGCGTTGATCGTCGGTGCGGTGCAGATCGCGCACCACCTCGGCAATGGCGATCAGATCTCCCGAGTTGATCTTTTGTTCATATTCCTGCGCCCGGCGCGACCACATTGCGCGCTTGACCTTGGCCTTGCCCTTGAGCGTGGTCATCGCCTTGGTGATAACATCGGGCGAGCTGAGGCTGCGCATACCGATTTCGGTGGCCTTGTTGGTCGGAACCCGCAGGGTCATCTTGTCTTTCTCGAAAGAAATCACGAACAGCTCCAGCTTGAGACCGGCGACTTCCTGCTCCTCGACAGATATGATCTGACCAACGCCGTGCGCAGGGTAGACAACATATTCGTTGGGGCGGAAATCGAGCTTTTTCGTTTTGGTCATTCAGATCTTCCTTGCTTGCCACCGGCATCGGCCACAAGAAACCGCAGCGGGGCAAACGAATGCCTCGTCTGACAGTCAATTCTGGCAAATAAAACCGCCCCGCACGAGTGAATGCGGTCGACGGATCCGGTCATTGACACCATTTGTAACCGCACTATAGCACAGAATCATCCCCTCCGAAAGCGGACGTAACGGAAACTTGTAATTCAGTACGTTGTTTCAGGCACTTGGCTGTCTGAAAGAAGTCCACCCCTAACAATCGGGCGATTCGTTCAGCCGCCTTCGCCGGGCGCTTCGGAAAAGTACTTTTCCAGCTTTCCAGATTCGCCATCGCGTTCCTCGGCCTCGGGCAGCGGGTCTTTCTTGGTGATGATGACCGGCCACATTTCCGAATACTTGCGGTTGAATTCGACCCATTTGTCCATGTCCGGCTCGGTGTCCGGGCGGATCGCATCGGCCGGGCACTCCGGTTCGCAGACGCCGCAATCGATACATTCGTCCGGGTGAATCACCAGCATGTTTTCGCCCTCGTAGAAACAGTCCACGGGGCATACTTCGACGCAATCGGTGTATTTGCAGGCAATGCAGTTGTCGTTGACAATATAGGTCATGGTCGGCTTTCCGGTTCACCTTTTGGCGGCCTAGCTAAATCAGCAGAGGCGTTTCTTCAAGCTGTCAATCGGCCACGGGTTCAGTTGCGGAACAACTCCCTCGCCCAACCAGCGCAACCCAAGACACGGTTTTGCTGCGGCAAGGCACAACAGACAACCGTCCGCACAGCCCCCTGAATTTTGGACCACGGGTCTCCTTCGCCTCAATCCCCGCGCAGGGCGTCCAGCGCCCGACGGTCCTTTTTTGTCGGTCGTTCGCCGACTCGTTCCGGCGCGGGGGCCGCCCGCTCGGACGGCGACAGATCCTCGTAAAGACCCTGGGCCTCGCTGGCGGGGCCGCGCCGCGTCCCCAAGGCCGCGATCCGGATGACCCGAACCTGACGCCCCTGCACAAAAGTCAGCACATCATCGATGCTGACCCCAAAGGCGGGCTTGGCCACACGGTCGCCATTGACCCGCATCTGCCCGCCGCTGACCTGCTTTGCCGCCAGCGTGCGGGTCTTGAAAAACCGCGCCTGCCAAAGCCACTTGTCCAGCCTCAGCTTGTCCATCGCGGCCTCGGGCACGGTTACTTGCTGTCCTTCAGCCCCATCAGAGCCGCAGCAAAAGGATTGTCCGGATCGATCCTCTTTTCCGGCTTTGGCGGGCGGGCGGAAAAGGTCTTTGCCCCCTGCGCGCGGTTCGTGGCGTCACCCTTGCCACGCGGTTTTCCCTTGCCGGCCGGTTTACCTTGGCGCTTGCCCTGCCCCTGCGGTTTCCCGCCGGCCCGCTGCTGCCCGCGACCGCGGCCACCGTCCTGCTGGCGGTGCCCCCATGTGAAGGTGTAGTAGACCTCCATCTCGGGCTCACCGCTTTCAGACACTTCCGCAGGCGTGTCGGGGGTAGATTCGGCTCCGGTTTCCGCGACCGGATCGACAACGGTTTCTTTAGTCGCCTCGGAATCTTTGACAGCCTCGGGTTGAACGGAGGCCACCTCATCGGGCACCGCAGTCGCGGTCACCGGGTCGGAATTGGTTTCGGCTTCCAGGGCTGCGGGTGTCGCAGGCGTGGTTTTGGCTGTCGCGGGCTTGACCTTGATGCGCTCGCCCCGCTCGCCGCTATAGCCCAGCCCCTGCATCAGTTTTGCGAACTGCTCCAGCGTCGTCCCTGTGATCGACAGCATGTCCGGTTTGGCCTCGAACCCGCTCCGGCTGTTTTCGGCCCGCAGCATGTCGGCCAGTCGCTCAAGCATATCGATTCGCACAGCCCGCTCGCCCGCCGCGCGATAGCCGCACATGCTGTGATAGCCTTCCGGCGCGTTCGGATCTGCGGGCACAGTAACCAACCCCGGCGGCGGTGCCTCAGGAAACTCCTGCAAGCCTTTGGCCAGAGACCATAAAACCAATCGAAGCCGGGTCGGCGCCGGCTTAAGCAACAGCGGCATGAAGATGGTGAACTGGCCAAAACGGATCCCATGCTTGCGCAGCGCTCCGCGTGCATCCTGATCCAGTTCCTTGACGTCCTGGGCGACTTCGGCGCGGGGCAGGATGCCCATCGCTTCGACCATTCGGAAGGCAAAGCCACGGGCAAGTCCGGTCAGGTCCTCGTCGCGTTGCAGGTTCAGCAACGGCTCGAACAGCGCGGCCACCTTGCGATCGATGAAATGTTGCAACCGGCGCTGTACCTTCTGCGCCACATCGGGGCCTGCCGCCTCGTCCACGAACACCTCGACCAGCGGTTTCAGCGGCTCGGCACCGGCCACCAGTTTGCCAACAGCGTGTTCGCCCCACATCAACCCACCCTGTTCGGTATAGTCGATCTCGGTATCGGGGGCGTTGTAGAACCGGTCGGCCCGCAAATGGAACTGCGGTGCCAATGCCTGAATGGACGCGGCCTTGACCGCCTTTTCCTCGGCTCCGGCGGCGGCGCTTTTGTCCGGAGAAAACCGGAACCCTTCCAACCGTCCGACATATTCGCCTTCGACGGTCACTTCACCCTTGTCGTTTACTTCGGCCAAAAGGGCCTCCTTTTGCTTGAGCCGGCGCAAAAGCACAGATGTGCGCCGGTCCACAAATCGTTGCGTCAGGCGCTCGTGCAGCGCATCCGACACCCTGTCTTCTACAGCGCGGGTTTGCCCACGCCAATGGCTTTCGTCCGTCGTCCAGCCCATGCGCTGTGCGACATATGTCCATGTGCGGATATATGCCAATCGTTTGCTCAGTGTATCGATGTCGCCGTCGGTGCGATCGATTCTGTTGATCTGGCGCGCCAGCCAGTCGTCGGGCACCCGGCCGTATTCATGCAAAAACCCAAAGATCACTTCAAGAAGACTGGCATGTTCCGCGTGGCTGATCCCGCGAAAATCAGGAATGCGGCACACATCCCAAAGCAGTTTCACAGAGGTCGGGTCCGAAGCACGGGCAAATACCTCGTCTACCTGGGCCAGCGATTTCAAGGCCGCCAAGTCATCGGCCTCGCGGGCCTTGAGCAGATTTTCATTGTCCGGCGGCACCTCGAGCGAACGGATCAACCTGTCTATACTGCCAAATTCCAGCGCCGCACTGCGCCAGTTCAGTTTCTTGAGCGGCGCAAAGCGATGCTCCATGATGGCCTGGGCGGTTCCGTCGTCCAAGGGACGCGCTTCGCCCGTGACTCCGAAAGTACCGTCGGACATGCCGCGCCCTGCCCGCCCTGCGATCTGGGCCAACTCGTTGGGCGCAAGCGGTCGCATCCTGCGCCCGTCGAATTTGGACAGGGCAGAAAAGGCCACATGATCGATATCCAGATTCAGCCCCATGCCGATGGCGTCCGTCGCCACCAGATAATCCACCTCGCCGTTCTGATACAATTCGACCTGCGCATTTCGTGTGCGCGGTGACAACGCCCCCATGACAACCGCCGCGCCCCCCTTTTGACGGCGAATCAGCTCGGCGATGGCATAGACGTTTTCAACCGAGAACCCGACGATGGCACTGCGCGACGGCATCCGGGTGATTTTCCTTGCGCCCGAATAGACCAGTTGTGACATTCGTTCGCGCGCCTGAAACTGGGCCTCGGGCACCAAGGCCCGAATTGGTCCGCGCATGGTATCGCTGCCCAGAAACAGTGTCTCAAGCAGGCCGCGCGACCGCATCAGCCGGTCTGTAAATACATGGCCGCGTTCAGGATCGGCGCAAAGCTGGATTTCATCCACCGCCAGAAAATCGCAGCCCATGCCCTGAGGCATCGCCTCGACCGTACAAACCCAGTATTTCGTACGCGGCGGAACGATGCGTTCTTCGCCCGTGACCAGCGCCACCACCGACGGCCCCCGAATCGCGACGATCCGGTCATAGACCTCGCGCGCCAGCAACCGCAACGGCAGGCCGATGACGCCGGTGCGATGGCCCAGCATCCGCTCAATGGCGTAATGCGTTTTGCCTGTGTTGGTCGGCCCCAATACGGCCACGACCCGCGATGCCCCGGTCACCTGTCGCCCCCTGCCCTTTAGGGCCTAAAGTGCCTTGCCTTCGATTCCAGACCGCAAGCGCTCCAACGACTTGGTTACGTCTTCGTGGTGGGGATGTATAGCCTGCGCACGTTGATAGGCCTGATAGGCACGTTCGTTATCGCCAAAGGTTTCAAGAATGGAACCCAGCCCGATGATTGCGTTGTAGTTGTTCGGGTTCAGCGCCAGCGCATGCCTGAGATCCGACAGCGCCGGGCCATAAAGATCGGCCTGAAAATAAGCCATGGCTCGCACGTTCCAGCCCTCGGCAAAATCGGGCGCATGATCGGTCAGCGCCGTCAAATGTTCGATCGCAACCAGTGGCTCATCGGCCTGCAGAGATTCGCGCCCCCGCTCAAGAAGCAGATCCATCGCCGCCGACCCGCTGCGCGACCACAGACGCTGCAACTGGCGATCCAGACTTTGCGCTTGCGCTGCATCCGCCACCGCCAGCGCTGCCAGCAATCCGGCCTCGTCCTGCGAGTCGGCGGTCTGGGCATTCAAGGGTATGGAATACATGACTATGGCTACAACTGCCGCCACGGTAGTTTTGATAAAGGGGTGTGCAACGCTCATAATGTCGTTCAGTGTAACGCGGTGTGCGGCGAATTCCAGACATGAGCACATCAAATAACAAAGAGAGTGGAAATGAGCGAATTTCTTGAAAAGGCTGCGGTCGAGCTGAACGCAAAACTGTCGACTGCGGATCTAGATGGCACCGCCAAATTCGACGTCGCGGGCGAAGGCGCAATCATGATGGATTCCTCGGGCGCGCGCGTCGCGGACGAAGAGGCCGATGTCACCCTGAGCGCGGATGCCGACACCTTTCAGGCCATTTTTGACGGCGATATCAATCCGACCAGCGCCTTTATGACCGGCAAGCTGACGGTAGACGGCGACATGGGCATGGCCATGAAGCTGGCTTCGGTTCTCGCCTGATGGTGACGACGCCGGCTCCCTTGTTCGAAGAGATGGCCGGCGTCCCCTCCGGGGGGCTGGCCTGGTGGGCGCGTACTGCGGACAATGTCCGGATTCGGGTCGCATTCTGGCGCCCTGCTGGCGCGGTACACGGCACCGTTTTGATGTTTCCGGGCCGTACAGAGTATATTGAGAAATACGGCGACACGGTCGACAGTTTGGCGCGGCGCGGATTTGCCACGCTGGTGGTCGACTGGCGCGGTCAGGGGCTCGCCGACCGTCTGCTCGACGATACCCGGCTTGGCCATGTTAACCTTTTTACCGACTATCAGCACGATGTTGACGCGGCCCTGCGGGTTGCCCGCGAATTTGGTCTGCCGCAGCCGTTCCACTTGATCGGCCATTCCATGGGCGGAGCCATAGGTTTGCGCGCCGTGATGCAGGGGCTGCCCGTGCAAAGCTGTGCCTTTACCGGGCCAATGTGGGGCATCTACATGTCCCCCGTCGTCCGTCCGTTTGGATGGGCGCTGTCGCATGTGGCACCGATCATGGGCATGGGCACGCGTTTACCGCCCAGCACCCGTTATGAGGGATATGTCCAGGCCCAGCCGTTTGAAAACAATGTGCTGACGGGCGATCGCGGTATGTACCGCATGATGCAGGACCACATAGCCATGCATCCGGAACTGGGCATTGGCGGTCCAACGCTGGTGTGGCTGCGCGAAGCCCTTAACGAATGCCGCCACCTGGCGCATCAGGCGTCGCCAAATCTTCCCTGCGTGACGTTTCTGGGTGAAAAGGAAACCATCGTCGATTGCGAAGCGGTGCATCAACGTATGAAGAACTGGCCCGGCGGCACCCTGGACATGGTCAAGGCCGCCCACCATGAAGTGTTGATGGAAACTCCCGACATTCGCGCGCGGATCTATGACCGCCTCGAGGCGCTGTTTCGCACCGAGATCGCAAAGCCCAGAAAGGCTGTGCCGGCCTGAACGGGGCAATGGCACTTTTCCCATTATCATATCCGATTCTAACCTGTGCGCATGCCTCGGCGGGTCTGGTCGCTTGTGATGATGGGTTGCGCGGCATAGATAGAGCCCAACGCCACAACACGAGGTCCACGATGTTCCACCTGCCCTTCCCCTTGCGCGACGCCAACTCCGGTTCCGGCACCAAAGATCTCGGCAATTTGCCAGAGTGGGATCTGAGCGATTTGTATGCGAACGAGGGCGCGCCCGAGCTCAAGCGCGATCTGGATTGGCTCGAGAAAGCCTGCGCGGATTTCGCCACCGATTACGAGGGCAAGCTGGCGGACCTGGATGCCGCCGGGCTGTTGGACTGTGTGCTGCGCAACGAACGCATCAGCGCGGTGGCCGGGCGGATCATGTCCTTTGCCGGGCTACGCTATTACCAGCGGACAACCGATTCCGAGCGGGCCAAGTTCATGTCCGACATGCAGGAAAAGATCACCAATTTCACCACTCCGCTGGTGTTCTTTACGCTAGAGTTGAACCGGTTGGACGATGGTACATTGGATGCGCATTTCACCGCCAATTCCGATCTGGCACGCTATAAACCCGTATTTGACCGCATTCGGGCGATGAAACCCTATCAACTGTCTGACGAGCTTGAGAAATTCCTGCATGATCTGGGCGTGGTTGGTGATGCCTGGGAACGTCTTTTCGATGAAACCATTGCGGGTCTGGAGTTTCAGGTCGACGACGAGGTTCTCAACATCGAAGGCACGCTGAATCTGTTGACCGAACAGGACCGCAGCAAGCGCGAGGCGGCGGCACGCGAACTGGCGACGGTCTTTGCCGAGAACATCAAGACCTTTGCCCGAGTCCACAACACCCAAGCCAAGGAAAAAGAGGTCCTCGACCGCTGGCGCGGTATGCCTACGCCACAGACCGGGCGGCACCTGTCCAACGACGTGGAGCCCGAGGTGGTCGAGGCCCTGCGCGAGGCAGTCGTCGCAGCCTATCCCAAGCTAAGCCATCGCTATTACGAATTGAAACGCAAATGGCTGGGGCTGGACGTGATGCAGGTCTGGGACCGCAACGCGCCCCTGCCAATGGAAGACAGCCGTATCGTGGACTGGGATCAGGCTGAGCGGACGGTGATGGAGGCGTATAGCGCCTTTGATTCGCGCATGGGCGAGATCGCGGCACCTTTCTTTACCAAGGGCTGGATCGACGCAGGGGTAAAACCGGGCAAGGCACCGGGTGCCTTTGCCCACCCGACCGTAACCGAAGTGCATCCGTATGTGATGCTGAACTATCTGGGCAAACCACGCGACGTGATGACCCTGGCGCATGAGTTGGGCCACGGTGTGCATCAGGTGCTGGCCGCCGGACAGGGCGAAATGCTGTCATCGACCCCGCTGACGCTGGCCGAAACCGCCAGCGTCTTTGGCGAAATGCTGACCTTTCGCAAGATGCTGGAAAAGGCCGAGACCCCGGCACAGCGCAAGGTGTTGCTGGCCGGCAAGGTCGAGGACATGATCAACACGGTCGTGCGCCAGATCGCGTTCTACGACTTTGAGTGCAAACTGCACGAAGCCCGCCGCGGTGGCGAGTTGACGCCTGACGACATCAACGCCCTGTGGATGAGTGTGCAAGCTGAAAGCCTGGGGCCGGCATTCGAATTCATGGACGGCTATGAAACCTTCTGGGCCTATATTCCGCATTTTGTCCATTCGCCGTTTTATGTCTATGCCTATGCCTTTGGCGACGGTTTGGTGAATGCGCTCTACTCGGTTTACGCCGAGGGTGCCGACGGGTTTGAGGACAAGTATTTCGAGATGCTCAAGGCCGGCGGGTCCAAGCACCACAAAGAGCTGCTGGCACCCTTTGGACTGGATGCCAGCGATCCCAGGTTCTGGGACATGGGGCTGAGCATGATTTCCGGGTTCATCGATGAATTGGAAGCGATGGAAGACTGACGCGGTTGCGGGGTCGCCGGTGGGCGGCGCCGCGGCAAAGGATCTGGTCTCAAAGGTCGACGGATGTCATCGCACCACACACGCCTGAACCTGTCCGCCGCCGCCGCTTCGGTATCGGTCGCGCTGTTCCTTGTCGTGATGAAACTGTGGGCGCTCGTGCAGACCCAATCGCTTTCGGTGGCCGCCTCTCTGGCCGACAGTGGTATGGATCTGGTGGTCTCGGCCCTGGGGCTGATCGGTATCGCCTATGCAGCCCGCCCGCCGGATCACGATCATGCGTTTGGCCACAGTTCGGCCGAGGACCTGACGGCCCTTGGCCAGGCGTTGTTTCTGGTGGCGACGGCCATCGCCCTGGCTGGCGTTTCGCTGCGCCGGTTGCTGGCCCCCACGCCCGCCCCACTGACGTCGGAAGGCACCGGAATCGCAGTCATGCTGGTATCGATCCTGCTGACCGGGGCTTTGATCCTGTGGCAAAGGCGGGTCGCGCGTCTGACTGGCAGCCGTGTGGTTGCGGCGGATTCCCTGCATTACCTCAGCGACCTGCTCCCCAGTCTTGGTGCAATCCTTGCGCTTTGGTTGTCGGCCCGGTTCGGGTTCACCGATGTCGACACGGTGGTTGGTCTTGTTGCCTCGGCTGTCCTGTTTTTTGGTGCGGTACGGATCGGAAACGGTGCGTGGAACGCCCTGATGGACCGGCGTGCAGACCCAGGCCTGATCGCGGAAATCGAGGGTATCATTGCCGACCATCCCGGCGTCATCGGGTTTCACGATCTGCGCACCCGAACAGCCGGAAGCCGCATTTTCGTCGATTTTCACATCGAACTGGACGGCACCCTGTCGTTGAATCAGGCGCATGCCATAGGGGCCGGACTAAAACACCGGATCATCCAATCCTTTCCCCAGACCGACATTCTGATCCATAAGGACCCGCGCGACCCGGACGCGTAGCACCGAATTCACTTCAGTTGGCTGTCCTTGCTGCCCCGCCGGTTGATTCCGCCCCGTGTCTTGTGCGCCCCATCGCGTTCTTGCTGGCAATCGATGCACAGTTTTACGCCGGGGATCGCCGCGCGCCGTTTTTCGGGAATCGGTTCCTCGCATTCCGCGCAATGGGTCAGGCTATTGCCCACGGGGGTCTTGCGTGCCTTCAGCCGCGCCAATTCATCACTGATCGAGGCTTCGATCTGTTCACTCACCGCGCCGTCGCGCGCCCATCCACCCGCCATGAAGTCCTCCTGTTTCACGACACAGGCTATGCCGGATGCAGGCGCCTGCCAAGGTGCACAGACCAGAACCACAACTCGCATGGGCACTGCCTGGATATCAAATTGAAAGCGACCGCCGTTTCCGGCAGCCGCGAAGATTTCCAAACGCCGGTGCGCCCCTGACCACCAGATCAGATGGCGGCCAGCATCCCCTTTTCGCGGGCCAGATCGCGCATACGTTTTTGCAGCTTTTCAAAGGCGCGCACCTCGATCTGACGAATGCGCTCGCGGCTGACACTGTACTGACCGCTCAGATCTTCCAGTGTGACGGCCTGATCACTCAGACGGCGCTGGGTCAGGATGTCTTTTTCACGGTCGTTCAGCACGTCCAGCGCCTGGGCCAACAACTCGCGCCGCGCCTCAAGCTCGTCGCGGGCTTCGTAATCGCTGGCCTGATCGGCGTCTTCATCCTCCAGCCAGTCCTGCCACTGCATTGTCCCTTCGCCTTCGGATCCGACCGTGGCGTTCAGCGATGCGTCGCCGCCGCTCATGCGGCGGTTCATGCTGATCACTTCGTTCTCGGTCACGCCCAGATCGGTTGCGATCTGCTTGACGTTTTCCGGGCGCAGGTCGCCCTCTTCGAGCGCACCGATCTTGGCCTTGGCCTTGCGCAGGTTGAAGAACAGCTTTTTCTGCGCCGAGGTCGTCCCAAGCTTTACCAGCGACCAGGACCGCAGGATATATTCCTGAATACTGGCACGGATCCACCACATGGCATAGGTCGCCAACCGGAATCCTTTTTCCGGATCGAACCGTTTGACGGCCTGCATCAGCCCCACATTGGCCTCGGAAATCACCTCGGCCTGGGGCAAACCATAGCCGCGATATCCCATGGCAATCTTGGCCGCCAGGCGCAGGTGGCTGGTGACCATTCTGTGGGCCGCCTCCGTGTCCTGTTCCTCGACCCAGCGCTTGGCAAGCATGTATTCCTCTTCCGGCTCTAGCAAAGGAAACTTGCGGATCTCCTGCATGTACCGGTTCAGACCGCCTTCGGGCGTTGGCGCGGGCAAATTCGCATAGTTGGCCATTGTAATGTCCCTCCGATGTATAACGGGTTAACATGTATATGGTAGCTTTATTGACCCAATCAAGAGGTCCGTGTCCCATAATGGAACATCTGACGCTTTTAGTAAGGGAAAAACCGAAGCGATCACGCGCATGTGCTGTTCATGACAATATTGCCTGCGCCGCCGATACAAAAGCCGCTACTTGGCCGCACTGCCCAGCAAGGCAATCAGGGTTTCCATATCCTCGGGCATGGGGGCTTCGAACCGCACGGGTTGGCCGGTAACAGGATGAACAAACCCCAGAACGGCGGCGTGCAGCGCCTGACGCGCAAAGCTGCGCACCGCTTCTGCCGCTTGCGGTGAAATCGCACGCGATGCCGGTTTTCGCCGCCCGCCGTATACCGGATCGCCAATCAGCCCGTGCCCGGCGTGGACCATATGCACCCTGATCTGATGCGTTCGTCCGGTTTCAAGCCAACATTCGATCAGCGCGGCAACAGGCGGCGTGCCAAAGGGCTGAACGATCCGCGCTCGGGTCACAGCGTGGCGTCCGCCCTGAAACACCACCGCCTGTTTCTGCCGGTCTGTGCGGTGCCGCGCCAATTGCGTCGTCAGGCGCAGGATATTGCCCGGCTCAAAGCTTGCCCCGCGTATCCCGCGCAACCGCGGATCGCTGGCTTGAGGAACACCGTGACAGATCGCCCGGTAGTAGCGTTCGACCGTATGGGCCTCGAACTGCGCCGCCAACCCCTGATGGGCCGCGTCGGACTTGGCCACCACCAAAAGCCCGCTGGTGTCCTTGTCGATCCGGTGCACGATACCGGGCCGCTTGACCCCGCCCACGCCAGACAAGTCGTCGCCGCAATGGTGCAGCAGCGCGTTGACCAGCGTACCCCTGGGCGATCCCGGCGCGGGATGCACCACCATCCCGGCGGGTTTGTTGATCACGATCAGGTCCGCATCTTCATACATCACCTCCAGCGGGATCTGTTCGGGGCCGATATGACTGTCCTCGGCGACCTCGATCTGTACCACCACCGTCGCCCCTTCAGGCACCCGCGCTTTGGCATCGGTCATGGGGTGGCCGTCCACCGACACAGCGCCATCCGCGATCAGCCGGGCCAACCGCGTGCGCGACAGCGACTCGGCGACTGGAACATCACGCGAAAGCGCCTTATCAAGGCGGGACGGCGGATCCGCCGCGATTGTGAACTCGATTTGGCGCCTGAGCATGACTGATCCTTCCCAGCCGATCCCGGAACCGGCCAACCTGCGTTTCCTGCGTCGGCTCGTGACGACATTGACGGCGGTGATGATTTTCGGGCTTTTAATCATAGTGGGGCTGCTTGTCATGCGTTTCTCGCAAGATAGCGCACGCAAATCGTTGCCTCTGCCCGAAACTATCGCGCTGCCCGACGGCTTAGCCGCACAGGCCGTTACATATGGGCCAGGCTGGTATGCGGTGGTCACCGCGGATCAGCAGATCCTGATATATGACGCCAACAGCGGAGCACTGCGCCAAACCATCCAGATCGAGACCCCATAATAGCCACAGTCACTGGCTTCGTTGAAAATCCGCGCAACCTGTGCCATCCTTGTGACCCATAAGGTTATTTCAATGCGTGCATTTTTCTTTCTGCTCTGGATGGCCGTCCTGCCCGTTGCGGGCTGGGCCGAGAACATCGCACTGGTGATCGGCAATTCCGACTATCGGACGGTTCCGACCCTGCCAAATCCGGTGCATGATGCCAACGCCGTCGCCCGGGCCCTGCGCCAGCAGGGGTTTCAGGTCGTCACAGCCACCGACATGACCCGCGCGCAAATGCTGACCGCCTTGCGGGATTTTCGCAACCGCGCCGATCAGGCCGATATCGCCATGGTCTATTATGCTGGCCACGGCATGGAAATCGGCGGGCGCAACTATCTGATCCCGGTCGACGCCCGGATCGCGGATGAGCGCGATGCCCGTCTGGAAATGATCGAAATGCAGGATGTGCTGGCACAGTTGTCAGGGGCCAGAAGGATGAAGATGATCGTTCTGGATGCCTGTCGCGACAATCCGTTTGTGGCGCGAATGCAGCGTGAAAAAAAGGGGCGCAATGTCGGGCGCGGCCTGGCCATCGTCAACGATGCCGGGGCGGATACATTGATCGCCTATGCCGCTGCCGCCGGCGAAGTGACACCGGATGGAAAGGCAGGCGGCAATTCTCCCTTTACCCGGGCTTTCCTGAACGCGTTGCAGGGTCCACCAAAAGATGTCCGGTTGTTGCTGGGTCAGGTTCGCGACGAGTTGCGGCAATCGGTGCCGGGGGCCGCACCCTTTGTCTATTCATCGCTGGGCGGAACCCAGTACATCCTGAACGCGCAAAGCCCCGCCCCATCCGAGCCAAAACCCGGACCGGTGACGGAATTGGACGAAAACGCACTGCTGATCGATTTTGCCACCGCCGAGATATCAAATTCGTCTGCGGCCTGGGACGTTTTTCTGGCCAAATATAAAGCGTATTCAGACCACACGCTGTACATTCTGGGCCGACGTAGCCGGGACAAGCTGGCGGCGGAAGTGAATGCCGCCTCTGTTGCGTCAGAGCCGCGATCCGGCAGCGCAAACGCCGCCTCCGAACAGGTTGCGGCCCTGGACAGCACGGTCCAAGCCCCGGAGCCTGTGAAACCCGCCATACCGGAATTGACCCGCAAGGAGGCAATTCTCGAGATTCAGAAACTGTTGAAACGGCGTAACTGCTATCCCGGTCGGCTGGACGGATTGTACGGGCGGCAGACGGCGGGTGGCCTGGCCACCCTGTCGGACCGGTCCGGTCTGACTCTCAGCGTGCGCAAATCTTCGACTATCGACGATCTGGAACAGCTGATCGCGCGGCTGGCGATTATCGACGATGTGAAATGCCCAACCGTCCAGGTCGTGCGCAGACCCGCCGCCAAAGCCAAAGCATCCAGCCGGGTTTCGCCCGCCGCGCCAAAACCCGCGGCCCCGATCGCCGCGCCGGCACCCAGGACAAAGAAGCCGCAGCCCGGCTCGACCGTATTCAAAAATCCCCCGAACTATTGCCCCCAATTCGGCAGCTCCAAGGGCTGCCGGGACGGTACTCCGACGTCATGGTAAGACCACCTTAGAAAAGGCATCTAGATTTTCGGTATATCATGCAAAACGGGGCAAAGCAGGAGGGTGGTACCACCTCCCCGGCTTGAACGGGGGACCTCCTGATCCACAATCAGGCGCTCTAACCAACTGAGCTAAGGCGGCACACAGGCGCGATTTAGACAACCAACAGTCTGATTGCAAGAGCCTTATAGGTCAACCCTCCAGCTTTGTTCGACCAAATCGACGCCGAAAGAGTGAACTGGCCGGCTTTCCAGCAAGTGCCAGCCACTCGCCGCATACAGCGCACAAGCCGCACGATGGCTTTCATGGGTCCACAGCCGCATATCGGCGTATCCCGCGTCTCGGGCGAAGGCCATACAGGTCGTCAACATGCGCTTGCCCAATCCCCGGCCGCGCGCCTGCGGTGTCAGCAGAAACATGCGCAGTTTGGCCGTCGTCGGCCCCTGCCCGACACAGAATATGCTTCCCAACCGTTGTGCGCCCCGACAGGCGATCCAGCCCCGTTCGCGAACCGGGTCGTGATGGTCAATGAAATCCGCAAGAATGTCATTCACCAGCCGACCGAAACTGTCGTCAAAACCCTCGTCACGGGCATAATGGATGCTGTGTTGCTCGCCCAGCCAGGGCGCATCGTCGGGCCGGAACCGACGCAGAGAAACATCTGTCATGGTGCCGATATTACGCCACAAAGCTTGATTCTCAACCATTGCCAAGCTAGCAGAGTCGCTCAGTCACGGAGAGACCCCATGGGCATCAACACCGAGCGCGACATCGAAGCCAATATGCAGATCGGGCCTACCGACGCAGGCATGGTGCGGATCTTTATAGAATCCCAGGGCATCGAGGTGCCCATGGATTTTGATCCTGAAGAAGCCGAAGAGATTGCCGAAGAACTGCGCGTCGCCGCGGCGCAGGCCCGCGCAGTGGAACAGAAGCAACCGCGCAAACGCTGAACCGTCAGTCCGCAGGCGCATCTGGAAGGCAAAAGGCACTGACACCGGGATCGCGCAGACTGTGCAGGCGGCGCGCGGCATGGGTTGCAAATTTGTGAATCATCATCTTGCGCCGAGCGGCGGCCAGCTTGTGTTCCGGTGCCATGCGGATGATCTCGGCGTCATAGGCGTCGGCGATCATCAGCCCCGTTCCCTCGGGTAGCAGATCGGCGGGAAAGTCCTGATCCACGGCCCAGAAGTACCGGTCGCACCACGCCAGATACCCCTGCCATTTTCTGTCGGTCTGAAAATCCGCGCGGCTGGATTTACATTCGATCACCCACAATTCGCTCTTGGGACCCAGCCCCAACACATCGACGCGCAATCCCCGCGTCGGGACAAATTCCTCAACCGACACATATCCATGCCCACGCAGCAGACGACAGACACCACGGGCCAGCATCTGGCCGGGTTTGGTGGTATTCAGCGTATAATCTGCCATGATCAAATCATGAACACTTCATGAACGTCTTGCAAGCCGCTTGTTCTTTGCAACCGGTCCGTTGACACGATACCTTATGGTATCGTAAATGAGATACCATAAGGTATCACGTAGGCCCGTTAGATGACCAACAAAACACAATCCTGCTTTCGCGCCCTCGCCGATCCGACCCGGCGTGACATCGTCCGGTTGCTGGCCCAATCCGACATGACAATCGCACAGCTAACCGACCGGTTCGACATGACGCGCGCCGCCGTCAAAAAGCATCTGACCGTGCTTTCGGACGGAGGTCTGATCACCGTGCATCCGCGCGGACGTGAACGACTCAATCGCCTGAACCCTGCCGGCATCACACCCATTCTGGACTGGCTGGGCTATTTCGACCGGTTCTGGGACGACCGCCTTGCCGATTTGAAATCTGCCATCGAAAAGGATACGATATGACCGAAACGATCATTCAAAAGTCCATCTATCTTAGGGCGATGCGCGAACAGGTCTGGGACTTTCTGGTCGATCCCAAAAAGCTGAGTTCGTGGTTCAACCGCCCGAACGCACGCCTGCAGCAAGATCAACCGTTGGAGATGTACGGGGCTCAGAGCGGCGACACCATCATCTGGGGCACGGTAACAGCCGAACGCCCGCCGGAATATCTGGAGTATACTTTTGTCGTGAAACCGATGGGCGATACCGTCAGCGTCGTGAAATGGACGCTGACCCAGGTGCCGGGGGGGACCCGCCTGTCGCTTGAACATTCCGGACTTCCGCAAGGCACCGAGGCATTTGGCTTGCTGCTTTCGCTGGACAAAGGCTGGGAGGAACACCTGACCAGGCTGCGCGCCGATCTGAGCGAAATATCATAAACCCCAAACCATCAGATACCCCTTGCCGGATCCGTCGCTTGCGCCTATCTCAGGGGGGTGACGGGTTCTGCCCTGCTTGTGAACGGTAGCATTCCAGTGGCCTTAAGCAATTCCTAGGGGGCTGGCTCTGTCCGGACCTTGGTCCAGTTACCTGGCACCCACCTGTACATACAGGTCCTCGGGAATCAAAACCACACGGTTGTTTGGTGGTCCCGTCACGCTTTCCCTTGCTCTTGCGTCAGCGCCGTTTCGGCTTTTTTGCCGCCGCGTGGACGGGAATCGCCTTAAATTCATGCACCGCTGGGGTTCCGCCGCGGCCAGTGTCCGGCTTTTCCGCCAACGCCATCACCGCCCAGGCAAATTGAACGCCCGCAAAAACGATGCCGTGCATGAACCACAACAGAAAGACGGCCAGAATCCCGGCATCGGAATGGCTGACCAGCGCCCACAGACCCATTACGTTGAACCACAGCAGCATCGCCACAAAAGCCGCTGCAATCGCAAAGCCGATAGCGACGTTTCGGATATACAGTTTGACCAGTTTAGGCATGGCACACCTCCTACATGCCTAATCTAGCATGTGAGCCGCCTGGGTCCATGAGCCAGGACGGATTTAACGGCAAATGTCGGCCAACCGCGTCAGAATGCCTCGGGTTTAGCCTCACGTGCCATGTGATCCAGCACCGCGTTGACAAATTTTGGCTCCTTGCCCTCGGGAAAGAAGGCGCGGGCAATGTCGACATATTCAACAATCACCACCTTGGGCGGTGTATTTCCGTTGGTCAGTTCGGCCCCGGCGGCGCGAAACAGGGCACGCAGTGTCGGATCGATACGCGCAATCGGCCATTTTGCCACCAGCGCCCGGTCGGTCCTCTGGTCGATCGGCGCCTGATAGTTCACCGCGTCTTCGACCAGCTGACGAAACAGTTTGATATCGCCATCAACCATTTCGTCGCCCTCATAGACCGCGCCGAACCGATGTTTCAAAAACTCGGCCACCACCTGATCGCTGGTTTGCGCACTCTGTTCCATCTGAAACAGCGCCTGCACCGCGTAAAGGCGGGCGGCGGATTTCATCTTGCGTTTCTGATTGCCCGACAGGGCGGTGTTCTGCGTGCTCATGCGGTTGAGGATCCGTCGTTTTGCTCTGCCAGCAGGATCGTGTTGAACCCGACCCCCTTGCTTTGGCCGCCCCACTTACGGGCCAAAGCGATCAGATGCAAGGCGGCTGCGGCAGCCCCGCCGCCTTTGTTCATCTGCTCTGTATCGGCACGGACCTCAGCCTGTTGCCGGGTCTCGACCGTCAGGATTCCGTTGCCGATGCACAGGCCCTGCAACCCCATCAACTGGATCGCCCGGCTGCTGTCGTTGCAGACCGTGTCATAATGGGTGGTTTCGCCCCGGATCACGCAGCCAAGCGCCACATATCCGTCGAAATTCGATTTGCGGTCCGCAATCGCGATTGCCGTTGGCACCTCGAGCGCGCCCGGCACTTCGACCAGATCCCAACTGCCGCCCGCCGCCTCGATCTCGGCCTTTGCTCCGGCCACAAGATCGTCGGCGATGTCCTTGTAGTAGGGAGCCACCACGATCAACAGCTTGACCGGCTTGTCAAACGCGGCACGCGGCAGGGTGTAATGGGTTTCGTGTCCGGCCATGGTTCAGTCCTCCGACAGGATCGGGCGAGTCCCGGAAATGGACAACTCGTAGGCGTCCAGCCCGAGATAACGGGTTTGCGGAGAATCGGTCAGCAGAATCAGATCGCGCAATCCGAGGCGCGACAGGATCTGCGCCCCCAGACCGGTTTGCTTGATGGTGCGCGGGCCTTCATCCTCGGCTGCGTAAAGCGCATGGCGCGGCTCTCGGAACAGGCAGACAACGCCGCGCCCTTCCTCGGCAATAAGCTCCATCGCGCGGGGCAACTCGCGCGCCGATTTCGGCCCAAGGCCCAAAACATCCGATGCCTCGTGCAGCGCATGGGTGCGCACCAGAACCGGATCGGGCGTGCCGATATCCCCCTTGATCAGGGCCACGTGCTCGACCCCGTGGGTTTGGTCGGTAAAGATCCGCATGTCCCACTCGCCGCCGAATTCCGAATGAACCGACTTCTGGCCGGTCTGGACCACCAGGTTGTCGTTAATGCTGCGATAGGCAATCAAATCGGAAATGGTGCCGATTTTCAGACCATGCCGGTTGGCGAATTCAATCAGTTCCGGCAGCCGCGCCATGGTGCCATCGGCGTTCATGATTTCACAGATCACCCCGGCAGGCTTCAGCCCGGCCAGACGCGCGATATCGACTGCCGCTTCGGTATGACCGGCACGCACCAGCACCCCACCCTTGCGGGCGCGCAGCGGAAATATGTGACCGGGGGTGGCCAGCTGGGCCATCGTGTTCTGCTCGTTGATCGCAATCGCCACCGTGTGTGCCCGGTCGGGGGCCGAGATACCGGTGCTGACCCCTTCGCGCGCTTCGATGGACACGGTGAACGGGGTTTCATGCCGGGACGAGTTATTGACCGCCATCATCGGCAGCCCCAGATGATCGACCCGCTCGGAGGTCATCGGCAAGCAGATCAGACCGCGCCCATGGGTCGCCATAAAATTAATCGCGTCGGCCGTGGCAAACTCGGCGGCAATGACCAGATCGCCTTCGTTCTCACGGTCTTCGTGATCAACCAGGATAAACATCCGACCCTGGCGCGCGGCCTCGATGATGTCCTTGATCGGCGAGATGGCGGCGCGCAGGTCGTTTTCGACCGGGCCGGGTGTTGCAAAGCTCATGAGGCAGACTTTCCGGTCACTAAAGAGTTGCGCGCCAGATACCGCAGGCAGACGCCAAATGCCAGTCCCGGCGCAATGCGATCAGGTCATACCCGCAACCGCTTTCAGACGGCCTCGTTCAACCGCGCCACATAGCGTGCCAAGGTGTCGATCTCCAGATTGACCATATCACCCAGAGACACATCGCCCCAGGTCGTGACCTCTTTTGTATGTGGGATGAAATTGATGCCGAATTCACATCCTTCAACCTCGTTCACCGTCAGGGACGTGCCGTTCAAGGCGACCGAACCCTTTGGCGCGATGAACCGGGCCAGGTCGTTCGGGGCACGCAGGGTGACGCGGGTGCTGTCCCCCTCGTCGACGATGCCGACCACCTCGGCCACCCCATCCACATGACCGGACACGATATGGCCGCCCAACTCGTCTCCGACCCGCAACGCGCGCTCCAGGTTCACCCGTTTACCCGGCGCCCAGACCCCCAGATTGGTCTTGGCAACGGTTTCGGCGCTGACCTGCACATCATACCAGCCTTCTCCCAGGGCGATCACGGTCAGGCAAACCCCGTCGCTGGCAATCGAGGCCCCGATGTCGATACCGGCCGTGTCATAGCCGGTGCCGATCCGAACCCGCAGATCACCCTCTTGCTGCACATCCTTAATCTCGCCGATATCGGTGATGATGCCGGTAAACATGGCGCTGCCCCTTTCGCGATCGCTTTCCGCCCTGTGACGTAAACAGCGCAGCCCGGAACGGCAAGTCCCCCGTTTCGGCTGAATGTCTTGGCGCGTCAGCGATTTGATCAGACTATCGTGACAGTCAAGCGGCATCCGCAATTCCGCGCAAGAAGGAGCCGACATGCCCCCCAGGGTCAGCCCATCCCGGATGTTCCTGTTCTTGCAGGGACCGCATGGCCCGTTCTTTGGGGCGTTGGCGCGGGCGCTGCTGCGCACCGGCGCTGGTGTCTGGCGCGTCGGCTTTAACGCCGGAGACGGTGCGTTCTGGCCGAAGGCAGCGGCGTACATCCCCTATCGCGGGGCGCTTCAGGATTGGCCAAAGGCGGTCGAGACCCTGTTTGCTGAGCGCGGGATCACCGATATCGTGCTGTACGGCGATACCCGCCCGGTACATGCCATGGCCATCGCGGCGGCCCGGCGGCGCGGCATCACGGTACATGTGTTTGAAGAGGGCTATATGCGCCCCTATTGGGTGACCTACGAGCGCGAAGGCTCAAACGGCCATTCCCGTCTGATGCGGTTGACGGTCAAGGACATGCAAGCCGCGCTTGCACGCGCGGGATTGGACACGCCACTGCCGCCTGCGCATTGGGGCGACATGCGTCACCACATGTTCTATGGCGCATTGTATCATTGGTTCGTAATGTTCCGAAATCAGGGATATCGAAACTTCCGGCCCCACCGCGCCCTCAACGTGCGACAGGAATTCCGCCTGCACCTGCGCCGCCTGCTGCTGCTGCCCATACACGCGCTTGACCGGCGCATCGCCACATGGCGCATTCGGCGCGGCAGCTATCCATATCACCTGGCCCTGTTGCAGCTGGAGCATGACAGCAGCTTTCAGGCACATTCGCCTTTTTCCAGCATGACCGACTTTCTGGACGAAATCATCACCGGCTTTGCCAGTGGCGCCCCCATGCACCACCACCTTGTCATCAAGGCACACCCCCTCGAAGACGACCGCACGCCGTTACGCCAGTATCTGCGCCAGCTGGCGCATGCGCACGGTCTTCAGGGGCGCGTACATTTCATGCGCGGCGGCAAACTGGCACCGCTGCTGGACGATGCGCGGTCGGCCGTGACCGTAAATTCGACCGCCGGACAACAGGTTCTTTGGCGCGGCCTGCCGCTGCGCGTATTCGGCGCCGCAGTCTATGACAAACCCGAACTTGTGTCCCGTCAGCCCCTGGCGGAGTTCTTTGCCAATCCGTACCGTCCCGATATCGGCGCATACAAGGATTTTCGCCAATTCCTGTTGCAAACCAGCCAGATACCGGGCGGGTTCTACTCGGCCCGCGGGCGGCGGCAATTGCTGCGCCATGTGGTCGATCCGATGTTGGCCAAACAGGATCCATATGCCGCCGTGACTCGACCAAACCTGACGCTCATACAACCCTTGCGCGAACTCCGTTAGGCTAACCGTCCCGAATCGCTGGAAATTTACTCGATTTGCAGATATTCACGTTGCAAGACCGCCGCCTAGAATGACAGGTCGAGGAGACTGAGCAGTGAAAACCGTTTCTTTACGCTGGGTTAAACCCATGGTCGTGCTGGCTGTGGCTGGTTTGTCCGCCGCGTGTACGCTGCCGCAGGTTGGCCCCAGCAAGAACCAGATCCAAAAGGGCTCAGTATCCGAGCAGGGCAATGCCTTTGTCGTGCCCGTGAATGACCATGTCGCGCGCGCCACTGCAGTGGTGCCGACATTGGGATTTTCGAACGCTTTCTCAACGGCACCGCAACTGACCTCGGATACGATCCGACCGGGCGATGTTTTGGGCCTGACTGTCTGGGAAAACGTCGATGACGGCCTGCTGTCCGGCGAAGCGACCAATGCGACCATGCTGGAAGAGGTGCAGGTCGACAGTTCCGGGTTTATCTTTGTGCCCTATGCCGGACGTGTTCGGGCCGCCGGCAACACACCGAACGAACTGCGCGAGATGATTACCGAAAAACTGCAGGACCAGACTCCGGATCCGCAGGTGCAGGTAAGGCGCATCGCCGGTGATGGCTCGACCGTGTCGCTGGTCGGATCGGTCGGTGCCCAGGGCGTCTATCCGATCGAACGCCCCACCCGTACCCTGTCGGCGATGCTGGCCAAGGCCGGTGGTGTGATCATCGAGCCCGAGATCGCGCAGGTCACCGTGATCCGCGGAAATCAGCGCGGCAAGATCTGGTTTCAGGATCTGTTTTCGAACCCCCGTCTGGACATCGCATTGCGCGGCGGTGACAAGATCCTGGTGGAAGAGGACACCCGATCGTTTACTGCTGTGGGTGCCACCAGCCAACAGGCCCGCGTGCGCTTTGAATCCCAAGACCTTTCGGCGATCGAAGCGATTGCGCAGGTCGGCGGCCTGATCTCGACCTCGTCGGACCCGACCGGTGTGTTCATCTATCGCCAGGAGCGCGCCGATATCGCGCAACAGGTGTTGGGTCGCAATGACTTGCAAGGCCCCCAGCGCGTCGTCTATGTGCTGAATCTGAAAGAGCCAAACGGCATGTTCGTGGCCCGAGAGTTCATCATTCGCGATGACGACACGATCTATGTCACCGAAGCGCCCTACGCCCAGTGGACCAAGTCGATTTCCCTGATCGCGGGCGGTCTGACTCCCTTCGCCAACGTGGCCACCCTGACACAATAGGGATGGCAACTTCCCGCATCGACGGATCTGCCATAGGCCAACGACACCGGGTTTTTGTCTATAACGCCGGGTTTGTGACGCAATCACGGATCCGCCGTATCCTTTCATTGGCCGGCTACGACATTCGTCTGGGTCTGCCCGGCACGGGCGATCTGGTCGGGGTCTGGGGAAACAGCCCGACTGCGCACCGGGGGCATGGGGTCGCAGCCCGTCGCAAGGTACCCTTGCTGCGCATCGAAGACGCCTTTCTGCGTTCGATCCGACCGGGGCGCGCTGGCGAGCCGCCCAGCGGGCTGGTGCTGGACCGCTCCGGAGTGCATTTCGACGCCACGCATCCTTCCGATCTGGAACGGCTATTGGCTACCGCCCCTCTTGATGACACCGCGCTGCTGGATCGCGCCCGCGCCGCCATCACACGCTTGTGCGAAGGGCACCTGAGCAAATACAACGCTTTCGATCCCGCAACGCCCGGACCCGATCCGGGCTATGTACTGGTGATCGATCAGACCCGTGGCGATGCCTCTGTCACAGCCAGCGGTGGCAATGACGCGCTGTTTCGCGAAATGCTTGTGTTTGCGCAAGAAGAACATCCCGGTTCCCGGGTCGTGATCAAGACCCATCCCGAGACCGTTGCAGGATTTCGCCCAGGTTACTTCACCGCCGGGGATGCCAACGATCGCATCAGCCTCGCAACCGATCCGCTCAGCCCGTGGGCTTTGCTGGAAGGGGCCGTTGGCGTCTATACCGTGTCGTCCCAGATGGGGTTCGAAGCGATCCTTGCCGGGCACAAACCCCGGGTCTTTGGCCAGCCTTTTTATGCGGGATATGGGCTGAGCGTGGATCAGAACCCGGTGCCCCGGCGCACGCGCAACCTGACCCGGGCGCAACTGTTTGCCGCAGCCATGATCCTTTATCCTACCTGGTACGACCCGTTTCGCGACCGGCTTTGCGAACTGGAAACGGTGCTGGACAACCTCGAAGCGCAGACGCGCGCCTGGCGACAGGACCGCAACGGCTGGGCCGCCGCCGGTGTCAGCCTGTGGAAACGCGGCGCGATGCAGCAGATGTTCGGGCAGCAAAAACCGGTGCGGTTCGTATCCGCCACACCACGAACCGGCGCGCCCGCGTCACTGGTCTGGGCCAGCCGCGCCGATCCGCAGCTGGTCGCCACACGGGTCGAGGACGGCTTCCTGCGTTCGCGTGGACTGGGGGCCGATCTGGTGCCGCCGCTGTCGCTGGTGATCGACGATCTGGGCATCTATTACGATCCGGCCCGCCCCAGTCGACTCGAGCAACTTATCGCACAGCGCAGCACGCTGCGCCCGGATCAGCGCCGCCGTGCCGAACGGCTGCAAGCCATCCTGGTCGATAGCGGACTCAGTAAATACAATCAGGGCCGCACCCCGCCGGACCTGCCCAAAGGTCACCGTATCCTGGTTTCCGGGCAGGTCGAGGACGATGCCTCTATCCTGACGGGCGCAGGCCGCGTGCGCAGCAACGCGGCCTTGCTGCAGGCGGTGCGCGCCGCGCATCCGGAGGCCGTGCTGATCTATAAACCCCACCCGGATGTCGAAGCCGGGTTGCGCCCGGGTGCGGACCCTGCGCATCTGGCCGATGTGATCGTCACCCAGGCAGATCCGGCACTGTTGTTGCACGCGGTGGACGAGCTCTGGACAATGACTTCTCTGCTTGGCTTTGAAGCCCTGTTGCGCGGGGTTCCCGTCACGGTTTTGGGCGCGCCGTTTTTTGCCGGTTGGGGTCTGACCACCGATCTGGGCACGGTGCCCGCACGCCGCACCGCGCGGCCCGATCTGGCGGGGTTGCTCCATGCGACCCTGATCGACTATCCGCGATATCTGGATCCGGTCACCGGAAAGATCTGCCCGGTCGAGATTGTGGCCGAACGCCTGGCCTCGGGCGCCCTGCCCCGGCGTGGGCTGGCAAATCGCGGGCTGGCAAAACTGCAGGGGGTATTTGCCACTCAGGCTCACCTGTGGCGGCGACAGACACGAGGCTAAAACGCGCGGCGCCAGCGATGCAGGATGTCCGGCCCTATGGCCCGCGTCTCAATCAACTCGAATCTGGGCGCAGCCTCAAGGCTGTCCAGCCCCAGCGCCCCGATCGCGGGCAGACCCTCGGCCCCTATGGTCAGCCCGGCCGTGAACCCGACGAGTTCGTCCACGATATCGGCCGCCAGCAACGAGCCCGCCAGCGAACTGCCGCCTTCGCAGAACACACGGGTCAGACCCGCCTGCCCCAGCTGTGCCAGGATGTCCGCCGCATTCAGCCGAAGCCCATCCAACGCGCAAGGAAGCAGTGTCGCCCCCAGTTCCTGCCAGGCTTTGACGCGCTCGCCATCGACCGCCTCGCCATGGCAGATCCACAGCGGGATGTCCCTGGCAGACCGCGCCAGTTGCCCCAGCAGGGGCAGTTCCAGATGGCGCGACACCACCACGCGCACCGGCTGACGTGCGATCCCCAGATCGCGAACGGTCAGCGACGGATCGTCGGCGCGCGCCGTCCCCGCCCCCACCATGACGGCGTCATGACGCGCCCGCATCCCGTGAACCGCGCGGCGCGCCTGTGCTCCGGTGATCCACTGGCTCTGGCCCGACGCGGTGGCGATGCGCCCGTCAAAGCTGTTGGCCAGCTTCAGGGTGATCAGCGGCCGACCCTGTTCGGTCCGCAGGAAAAACCCGGCATGATCCTGCGCCGCCCGATCGGCCAGAACGCCAGTGGTGACGGCAACCCCATCTTTGCGCAGCGCCTCAAATCCCTGCCCTGCAACCCGCGCATCAACGTCCTGAAACGGCGCCACGACACGGGCTATTCCGGCGGCGATCAGCGCGTCGCAACAGGGTGGCGTTTTGCCGTGATGGGCGCAGGGTTCCAAGGTGACATAGGCCGTCGCCCCGCGCGCCAGACCACCTGCCTGTGCAAGGGCGACGGTTTCCGCATGCGGCCGCCCTCCCGGTTGGGTCCAGCCCCGACCGACAATCCGCCCGTCGTTGACCAGTACACACCCGACAGCGGGGTTGGGCCAGCACATCCCCTGCCCGCGCCGCCCCAAGGTCAGGGCCAGCGCCATATAGCGTGTATCGGTTGCGCTCACTCTTGCGGGGGCTGCGGGCGCAGCTCGTGGACAAAGTCCTCGAAATCGTCAGCGGCCTGGAAGTTCTTGTAAACACTTGCAAAACGCACATATGCCACAGTATCGATCCGGGCCAGCGCCTCCATCACGATCTCGCCGATCTTGCTCGACGAGATATCGGTTTCGCCCATGCTTTCCAGACGCCGCACTATGCCAGAAATCATCTGATCGATACGTTCCGGATCGATCGGACGTTTCTGCATCGAGATGCGGATGGACCGCTCCAGCTTGTCGCGATCGAAATCTTCGCGTTTGCCGCTGGACTTGATGACCACCAGATCCCGCAGCTGCACCCGCTCGTAGGTGGTAAACCGTCCGCCACATGCCGGACAGAACCGTCGCCGCCTGATCGAAACGTGGTCTTCGGCAGGCCGGGAATCCTTGACCTGTGTGTCGATGTTTCCGCAAAACGGACAGCGCATCAGCCGTTCCCCTTTTATGTTCCGCCACGTGTTGTGCGCGCTCTGGCTCACTTATCCAGAACTATAGGCGAGCCTCTAGAGTTTGGGTAGGGGTGAATTGTCACCGCTAGATGCAGGAGTTGCTCAGCTCAGATGTGCCGCGACCCTGCGGCGATGGGGGGCGTCGCGATGCTCAAACAGATAGATGCCTTGCCAGGTGCCCAGAACGGGCCGACCATCCGCGACCGGAATCGACAGGCAGACCGGCAACATGGCCGCCTTGATATGTGCGGGCATGTCATCGGGGCCTTCATAGGTATGGCGCAGATAGGCCATGCTGGGGTCCGTGCTGGGCGGAGCCAGCCGCCTGAAAAAGGCGGCGAGATCTCCCTGAACTTCGGGGTCGGCATTTTCCTGAATCAACAGCGAACACGACGTGTGTCGTACAAACAGTGTCAGCAACCCGTTCCGATCCACGCCGCCGCGCACCCAGCGGGTGACCTCGGTGGTGAAATCGTACAATGCCGCCCCCGAGGTCTGAATGACAAATTCGGTCTGCCTCGGGGGCGACTCGCCAGAGGTCACCCGCCAGGCGCCTTGTTTGTCAGGCAGTAGTCAAACGCCATCGCGGCGCTGATGTTTTCACCCACGCGGGTGACCGACAACAATCCAATGGTCTGATTTTTGACATTGGCGGGAGCCTGAACCGAAAACTGAACCGCCGACTTGCGGTCGGTGGTTTGCGCCTCGGCCCGCCCCCGCACAATATAGATGCGCTGACCCAATGGCAGCGAAAGAACCCGCCGGGCATAGTCGCCTGCGGCGCACCAATAGTCCACATTGGCCGATCCGGATTGTCCGACCACTTCGAAAACAGCGTCGCGCACCGGATTGACCCGCAGATTGTTCCAGGCCGTCCATGCGGACCCCGCCTCCGGAAGCAAGGCCAGACACATCGCTCCAGTTGCCATGCCGATCCTGTACATGCCCGCTACCTTCCGAAAATGAGCCGGTTTACCACCGGCGGTAGAACTCGTCGCCATCGGCTTGATAGCAATACCATACCGCCGTATGCCGCGCCAGATTGTCTCCGGCGGCCTTGACCGACAGGGACAGCGGGGTGTCGGTATCGGCCCCCGGAGGCGGCGACAACGCGAACTGGACTGCCTTGCGGCCCGGCCGGGTTACGCTGGGTCCGATACCGCGCCAGATGTAAATACGTTCCGCCGCCGGCACGCCCATCACCCGCTGCGCGAAATCGCCGGCCCCGCACCAATAATCCCAGGCCGCCGACCCAACCCGGCCAACCACCTCGTAAACCCCATCCGAAACCGGAAACACCTCGTGCCGGTTGATCGCCCACCAGGCCGAGGCCCAGGTCGGGCTGACCACCACGGCTGCCGCCAGTGCAAGCTTGCCAAAATATGCCATCATTATCCTCTCAACCTGTCAGTGCCCGATCACTGCAACCACTCCAGCCTAGCACAGGGGCCACTTCCTTGTCAGGATTCCGTGTAACTTGCCCAGTGTCAGAATGGCACCTGTTTCTGACAATAGTAAAACCCCTGCTGCACGGTCATGCTCTCGCCGACCTTCATGGAATTGATGCTCAGGGACGACTCGGTTGGCGTGATCCCCGCCGCTTGTGGATCCAGCGTGAACTGAACCGCCGAACGCTTGTTCATGGTTTCACTTGGCCCCATGGCGCGCGCAACGTACACGCGGGCCTGCCAGGATGCTTTCAACGCGCGCTGCGCATAGTCCGCCGCGCCACACCAATACAGATCACCGCCACCACCGCTGCGGGGCACCACCTCAAACACTGCCGCATTGACCGGATTGACACGCACGCCGCTGCGGCTGGTAAAGGCCTGGGCCAGAACGGGCTGGATCGCAGCCAATCCCGCAACCAGGACCATGCCATATATTCTTGGTTTCATTTTACCCTCTTTTCTGCTGGCACCGTGACCTAGCGTGGCCCGGCATCTCGACCATAACCGGTCACGCCAAGTTTATCGTGTGACCGACCGTTTGCCTACATGACCGCTTCTATCAGACAAGGCCCGTCGGACTCCAATCCGGCCTGTACCGCCTGCGCCAATGCCTGCGTTTCATCCACCCGGAAGCCCTCGACACCCATGCCGCGCGCCATCTGAACCCAACCCAGATCCGGACGGTTCAACGACAGCATGTCAACCGCACGCGGCCCCGGATTCCGCACCCCGACATTGGTCAATTCGCCGCGCAGAATTTCATAGCTGCGATTGGAAAAGATCACGATGGTAACGTCTTGCTGCTCGCGCGCCATGGTCCAGAGCGCCTGAACCGTATACATTGCGCTGCCATCGCCGATCAGCGCCAGAACCTTGCGGTCCGGGCAAGCAGTCGCCGCTCCTACGGCCACCGGCAGACCGAACCCGATGGAGCCGCCGCAATTGTTCAGCCAGGTATGCGGTGGCGCCCCGGCGGTTGCAGGAAAAAACGCACGACCGGTCGTAACGGATTCGTCCACCACGATAGCGTTTTCGGGCATCACCCGGGCCAGCACCGCCGCGATGGTTTCCGGCGTGATCGCCCCCTGCGGCACCGTCGTCTCCTGGCGCGACGAGACATGCGCCGCAGTCAGATCGCTTGCGGCCAGCCCGTCGCACAACATACCAAGTACGCCGGTCAAATCGTCTCCGGCCCCTGCAAGGGGTACGATCTGCGCATCCTTGCGGGTCAGAACCGCCGGTTTGCCCGGATAGGCAAAGAACCCGATCGGCGCACGCGCCCCGGCCAGAACGATGCGCCGATACCGGTGCAGAACCTCCAGAGCCATGTCGATGGGATATGGCACCTTGCCGACAGACACCCGCCCGGCTCCGCGCTCCATCCGGGCGTTGGACCATTCCGACAGCAGCGCACAGCCGGTGCGGGCCGCGATTCGCCCGGCAAGCTCCAGATTCTCTGC
This sequence comes from Sedimentitalea nanhaiensis DSM 24252, assembly GCF_000473225.1. Lineage (GTDB taxonomy): Bacteria > Pseudomonadota > Alphaproteobacteria > Rhodobacterales > Rhodobacteraceae > Sedimentitalea > Sedimentitalea nanhaiensis. Next base: position 571,495 of record NZ_KI421509.1, on the reverse strand, counting down.
AGTCAGCGCCGCACCGCCCAGCAGCAACAGGCTGTCCGGCCCATCCAGCGCACCAACGGCCTGATCGACCAGATGATCCGCGACCTGTGACCGCGGCGCTGGCGGCAGCGGCTCGGCCACCGGGCCACCGGGGTTCCACGCGGTGTCGCTGGGCAGGATCAGCGTCGCCACCTGCCCCGGCGGAGTCATCGCCGCCTGCACCGCCCGCGCCCCGTCATCCGCGACATCCGTCGCCAGGACTGACGCCTGCACCCAATGCGAAACCGGCCGCGCGATTCCCGCGATGTCCGACATCAGGGGCGCATCCAGTTCCACATGGCTGGCCGCATGTTCGCCGACGATGTTGACCACACCGCTGCCTGCCTTCTTGGCGTTGTGCAGATTGGCCAGCCCGTTGGCCAGCCCTGGCCCCAGATGCAGCAGCGTGCAGGCCGGTTTCCCCGCCATGCGGTAATACCCATCTGCCGCACCCGTGGCGACACCTTCAAACAGCGCCAGAACCGAACGCATGCCCGCGACATGATCCAACGCGGCGACAAAATGCATCTCCGAAGTTCCGGGATTGGAAAAACAGGTGTCCACACCGCTCGCGATCAGCGTCCGCACCAGGCTTTCGGCCCCGTTCATCGGTGTGGGCGAGGTTTCGGATCTAACTGTCATGGCTACCTGACTCCTTGTAATTTGCCCGACCCTAGGCCGCGCCGCTGGCCCGATGCAATCGTGTTCGATGAGGGCGGGTTCGCGTGATCGGGGTGGTTGCCGTTCCCATCTCTATCTGAAACAGTTGGCCAGCCAGTCACGCGTGAGGAGACCACATGCAATACCACACCCCGGCCAGCTTTGAAGACGCCGCCGCGATTGCCGCACAAGCCGATGGCGTTACCCGCTTTTTGGCAGGCGGAACCGATGTTCTGGTCCAGCTGCGCGCCGATATCGTCACGCCGGATACGCTGATCGACATCAAGGGAATCACCGGCACCAGGGACATCGCCCGCAACCCCGATGGAAGCTGGCAGATCGGCATCGCCGTCTCCGGTGCGGAAATGACCGAACATCCCGCATTGGGACGTGACTGGCCCGGCGTGGTCGAGGCCACCGACCTGATCGGATCGACCCAGGTTCAGGGCCGCTGCACGATGGTTGGCAACCTGTGCAACGGCTCGCCCGCCGCTGACGCAGTCCCGGCCATGGTCGCGGCTGGCATCACCGTAACCGTTACCGGCCCCGATGGCACCCGCGATGTGGCGGTCGAGGACATCCCTACCGGTCCCGGCAAGACCAGCCTCGCCAAGGGCGAGCTGATTTCCGCCGTGCACATCCCGGCGCGCGGCGATCATGGCGGCGACGCCTATCTTCGCTTCATCCCACGCACCGAAATGGACATTGCGGTTGTCGGCGCTGCCGTGAACCTGCGGCTTGAGGGCGACACCATCACCGAGGCGCGCGTGTCCCTTGGCGCGGTCGCCCCGACCGTGTTGCTGGTGCAAGAGGCGGCCGACGCGATCATTGGAACCACGCTGGATGACGCCGCTTTGGCAGCTCTTGCACAGGCCGCCAGAGATGCCTGCAAACCCATCGACGACAAGCGCGGCACCATCAAGTTCCGCACCCATGTGGTCGGTGTTCTGGCCCAACGCGCCGCAAAAATCGCCTATGAACGCGCCCAGAAGGCAGGGAAATAGACCCATGAGCAAGATTCACGTCACAACCACCGTCAATGGCGACGAGGTCGAATTTCTGTGCGATCCGCGCGAAACCGTTCTGGACGTTCTGCGCGACCGTCTGGGCATGACCGGCACCAAGGAAGGCTGCGGCACCGGCGACTGCGGGGCATGTTCGATCACTCTGGACGGGCGACTGGTCTGTTCCTGTCTGGTGCTGGGGGTCGAGGCCGAAGGGCGCGAGATCGCCACTGTCGAGGGCATCGCAACCGGCGAAGACCTGCACCCGCTGCAACAGAAGTTCATCGAATATGCCGCCCTGCAATGCGGCATCTGCACGCCGGGTATTCTGGTCGCCACCAAGGCGCTGCTGGAAAAGAACCCGGATCCGACCGAAACCGAAGTGCGGTACTGGCTGGCGGGCAACCTCTGCCGCTGCACCGGTTATGACAAGATCATCCGCGCCGTGATGGACACGGCAGCGGACATGCGGGAGGCATCGTAATGGCACTGGACAACACGAAATCCACCGGTTTCACCCATGTCGGGACCACGCCGGATCGCCCCGATGGCGTGGACAAGGTCACGGGCCGCGCCCGTTTTGGCGCGGATATTACCGCGCCCGGCATGCTGCATGCCGCCATCGTCCGCAGCCCCCATGCCCATGCGCGCATCAAGCGGATCGACACCAGCAAGGCCGAGGCTCTGGCCGGCGTCAAAGGCGTGGTCACCCGCGCCGATTTCGCCACCGGATTGACTGGCGAAAACTGGAATATCCTGGAAAACGTCATGGCCGGGGACACTGCCCTGTATGACGGTCACGCCGTGGCAGCGGTGGCCGCAACCAGTTCGCTGATCGCGCGCGACGCCGCCAAGCTGGTCGTGGTCGAATACGAACCGCTGCCCCATGTCACCGACGTGGACAAGGCCATGGCCGCGGACGCTCCGGTGATCCGCGAAGGGGCCGCAGATACATCCGTGCCCAAGGGGCTGCATCCCAACGTCGTGCGCTATCACGAAAGCGGGCATGGCGATGTCGAGGCCGGTTTCGCCGAAGCCGATCTGGTGGTCGAGGATCATTTCAAGACCGAGGCCACCCATCAGGGGTATATCGAACCGCATGCCTGTCTGGGCACACTGGGCGGTGACGGCAAGGGCGAGCTGTGGTGCTGCACCCAGGGCCACTGGAACGTACAAAAAATCTGTGCCGCGCTGCTGGGGCTGGAAACCGCCAACCTGCGTGTGACAGCCAGCGAAATCGGCGGTGGTTTTGGCGGCAAGACCGCCGTGTTCATCGAGCCCGTCGCGCTGGCGCTGGCCCGCAAGACCAACAAACCGGTCAAGCTGGTCATGCCGCGTGCCGATGTGTTCAAAGCCACCGGTCCCACCGCGTCAACCTCGATGGACATCAAGATCGGCATGAAAAAGGACGGCACCATCACCGCCGCGCAGGGCACCTTCCGTCTGCAGGGCGGCGCCTTTCCCGGTGCGCCCTGCGAATTCACCGCGATGTGCGCCTTTGCCCCCTATGCGCTGAAAAACGTGCGCCAGGTCGGCTATGACGTGATGAGCAACCGCCCCAAACAGGCGGCTTACCGCGCGCCCGGCTCGCCCATGGCCGCGTTTGCAGTCGAGTCCGTGATTGACGAGCTGTGCAACCGGCTGGATCTGGACCCCATCGAGACCCGCCTGAAAAACGCGTCCAAAAAAGGCACCAAAGCCAGCTTTGGCCCGACCTTCGATCGGATCGGCCTGGTCGAAACCCTGGAAGCCGCCAAGGCGCATCCGCATTATTGCGCCCCGCTGAAACCCGGCCAGGGGCGTGGGATTTCCTGTGGGTTCTGGTTTAACCACGGCGGAGAAACCGCTGTTTCTCTTGCGCTTTCCGAAGATGGAACCGCACAGCTGGCTGTTGGAACTCCGGATATCGGCGGCAGCCGGGCGTCAATGGCGCTGATGGCCGCCGAAGAATTGGGTATTCCGTACGAAAACATCCGCGTCACCATCGCCGACACCGCCACGCTGGGGTATAACGAGGTCAGCCATGGCAGCCGCGTGACCTATGCCAGCGGTCTTGCGACCATCCAAGCGGCCCGCGACGCGGTGAAAAAGCTGTGCGGACGCGCGGCGGCCAAATGGGGCATCCCAGAAGATGCGGTGAAGTGGGAAAACGGCTGTGCCGTGCCCTCCGGCCCCAACGCAGGCGATTTCGATCCGCTGCCAATTGCCGAGATCACCAAGCGGATGGGCGCAACCGGCGGGCCGATCGTGGGCCATTTCGAAGCCACCCCCGAAGGTGCGGGTGTCAGCTTTGCCACCCATATCGTAGATGCCGAGGTCGATCCCGAAACCGGCAAGACCTCCGTGGTGCGCTATACCGTGGTGCAGGATGCGGGCAAGGCGATCCACCCGACCTATGTCGAGGGCCAGTTCCAGGGCGGCGCGGCGCAGGGCATCGGCTGGGCGCTGAACGAGGAATATATCTATGGCGAAGACGGACGGTTGCAGAACGCGCTGTTCCTGGACTACCGCATCCCGGTGGCCAGCGATCTGCCGATGATCGACACCGTCATCGTCGAAGTGCCCAATCCGGGCCATCCCTACGGGGTGCGCGGGGTCGGTGAAACCTCGATCTGCCCGCCGCTGGCGGCGATTGCAAACGCGGTGTCCGCCGCCGCCGGGGTGCGGCTGCGGCAACTTCCGATGTCCCCACCGCGCATTCTGGAGGCGTTGGAGCAGCAACGGAATGGTTGAGGTCAACCTCTGGTCCGGCCTGCGCGCCCTTGCCGATGGCAAGGACAAGGTCGAGATCGAGGCAACAACAGTCGGCGAGGTCCTGTCGGGCCTCGTCAAAGCCCATCCCGGCCTTCAGGACGCAATCGACGCGGGCGTGTCGGTCGCGGTGGACGGGCGCGTGATCGCCAGCAGCCTGACCGAGCCGGTTGCCCCGGACAGCGAGGTCTTTCTGATGCAGCGTCTCAAGGGCGGCTGACCCGGTCAGGCGAAAGCATAGCCTCCGCCGCGTTCCAGCGCGCGTTCGAAACCTGGCCGCGCGTGGATCTGCGCGACGAATGCGGCCAGCTTCGGGTGCGCATCCCCCCGGCCCTGCCGCACGGCGACCTCGGCGGGAAAGCTCATCATGATGTCCACCGCAGACAGCTCATCCAGAACGAAATGCCCGGACGGTCGCAGGACGGTTTCCATGTAATTGAAATGGCTGTCCAATTGGTGCTCGATTCGTGGCCCCAAAGGCGCGCCCGCCGCTCCGAGCCGCCCCACATAGAGCGCCAGAAGGATGGGCGTCATCGCCGAGCCTTCGGCAAAATGCATCAACTCTTGATGGCTGATCCAATCGTCGCTGTCCGCAGCAGGGATCATATGCGCACCATAGCGCGTACAGAGGTATTCCACGATGGCACCGCTTTCGGTAATCAGCCGCCCCTTGTCCTCGATCATCGGTGACTTGCCCAAAGGATGCACCTGCAACAACTCTGGCGGTGCCAGGTTGGTTTCGGCATCGCGTTGATAGGATTTCAAATCATAGTCCAGCCCCAGCTCCTCCAGCAGCCAAAGGATGCGTTGCGAGCGCGAGTTGTTCAGATGGTGGACGATCAGCATGGCGTTTCTCCGCAAAGACGTTGAAGTCACTCTGACCGTTTCAAACCGAAAAGACCAGATTCCGAACCGCCCTCGGACCGTGCGGGACATCGGCAACGCCTGCTCCGTTTGCGCGTGCCCCCTGGTCATGCGGGTTGACGACAAAATTGGCTGCGGTACTGATGTGTCGACAGTGCGACAAACAAGGAAACAACATGAAACGCATCGCTATCGGCAGCCTTCTTATTCTGTCTCTGATCGCGGTCTCCGCCTGTAGTGGCGGTGGGGCAAAAACCACCAACACCATCAGCACCGCAACCACGGGTCAGGAACTGACCGATCTCAAGGCGGCGCTGGACGCGGGGGCAATCACCGAAAGTGAATATGAAAAGAAGCGCAAGGAAATCCTGAAAAGAAAAGGCTAGCCCGCGCCCCAGGCCATTCCCGCAAAAAATCCCCGGCCCGCCCTCGCGCGCCGGGGATTTTTTTCGCGGCCGGCGCTCAGTTGCTCGACGGGGTCGTCGGGAATATCGGCAGGGCCGAGACTGCGCCAGAGGGCGAACTGCCCCCTTGCATCGCATCCCGCAGAACCGCCACCCGGTCCGAGGACTGCCCAAGAACCGCGGTTCCGCCCCCGGCCAGTGCGTTCAGTGCCATGTTCATCCATGCACCGGATTTCTGAGCCGACGCTTGCGCGGCACCAAAGCCTTCGCGCATGTGGTGGCTGACCATTTCTCCATATCCGGTCTGCCCGGCCGACACCAGCAACACGGATGAGGCCAGCGCCATTGCCGCATTATCGGTGCGATAGCCGACCCCCAGACACACCTTTCCAGCCGAGATCAGCTGATCCATCGGGCGACCGGATCCCTCTAAAAAGGCAGAAGTGTCAGCGATCACCTGATTTGGGGTTTCCGTCTCCAGCGCAACCATTTGCGGCGCGATGGCTTGTGCCAGCCCTTCGCATTGCTGGGTAACCTGCGCATCGGTCATGTTTGGAATCGTGGATACGATCGACGTGCTTTCCGCCATTGCATGGGTGCGCGCCAGACAGAACTGCTCGTTCAACGCGAATTCCGCATCGCTGATCCGACCCCCAGTGGCGATACCGCCATTGGCCGCGGTCAGAACGTTGATTTCGTTGCAATGCTCGTTCACCGAGCGCGGCACCTGACCAAAGGTGAATTGCGGCAGAGCGGCGGTATCAGCCCGTGCCGTGACCGGCTCGGGTTGAACCGGGGCCGGGGCCGGCGCCGCCACCGGAGCCGGAATTGGGGCTGGTGCCGGGATTGGCGCAGGAGCCTGCACCGCTGCTGTCTGAACATTGGCGTTCATGTTCGGGGTGGCAATACCGAGCTGTTCGTTGCGATAGGTACGCAGCAGGCCGTTGTACCCCTGACTGGCGACGATCTGGTTATAGGGCGGCACGCTCGAACTGGCCAAGGACCGCTGATAACTGCCCAGCAGAAAGTCCTTTTCATACCCGTCCAGGTACCCGTCCGGCTGATATCCCATATCCGCCTGATAGCGGGAAATGCCCGCGCGGCTCTGACGGCCCAGAGACCCGTCCACGCTGCCCACATGATAGCCGAAATAGTTCAGCGCCGTTTGCACCTGCCGGTTCTCGGCCCGCTGCGCGGACGACACACCGCTGCTATAGGTGCGGCGCGTGGTCGTGGTGGTGCGCTTGCGTTGTTTGTTCTTATGAACCTCATTGACGATGATCCCCCCCAGCAGGGCACCCCCCAGCAAGGCCGCCGCGTCATTGGCCTGGGCCCGCTGAACGGGGACCGCGATCAGGCTGGCGGCAACCAGAGATGTACAGATTTTTCGTGCAAACATTTTTTTACCCTCACTTGAAACCATGTTGCCGGTCCGATCCAGCGGTCCGGCGGTTCTGTGTCAATGGAATACTGAATGATATTATACCAGCCCAACACCCAACCGTATAGTTGTCAAGATTGACGGCGGTTTTTGGCCGCCTCGGGGCCGTCAAATGGCGGGATTGTGAATTCTGCCTTTGCCAGGCGGCTCAATCCAACGCCGACTTCAACAGATCCGCGGGGCTGATATCGGGCCGCGCCGCATAGACCGCCAGATCCGCCCAGAACCGTTCCAGTGTTTGCAGGGTCTGTGTGCGCCCCGACAACGACAGTTCCTCGCGCAGCACGTCATAGGCGGCCTGGCGCTCGGAGGCGCCGATATCGGTGGTCAACGTCTCCAGCGCGGCGCGCAGGGACAGCAGATAGGTCGATTGAACCTGCCGCATCTGCTTGATCTCGGCGACGTGTTTCTCGACCTGCCGACCATAGACCCGGCTGTTGTTTCCAGCCCGTTGCAAATCGATCAGCAGGCGGATGTTTCCCGCCTTGTTTTCGATGTCTCCGGCATTTTCATCCAGCGAGTCGACAAACACCGCGCCGGCCAGCAGGGTCGAGCGTGCCGATTGCTGCAAGGCTGTCTGGGTCCGGTCCCGCGAGCGGCGGAATTCCAGTTTCAGGTCATCCAGCGCCGCCTTGCGCCGGGGGTCGACTTCGGCTTCGATCAGACGGGTGATCTCGGCCACGGGATCAACGGTCGGCTCTGCTTTCTCGCCCCCCGAGCCCGCCATTTCAACCCAGCGATCCCGGATCTGGCGCAGCCGGTCATCCGAGGTGGCGATATGCGATGCCAGCACCAACCGCAGGCCAAAGGTCGCGCCCTGCAGAGGGCCGCCGGTGGCCCAGTCATACGGCGGATATTCGGTGCGTTGCGCGCTGTAGATCTGATCGGCGGTGGACAGAACCGAGCCGCCACGGGTGACGATCCCCCCCACCTGCCCGCCCGCGCGGCCGATAGCATTCAGCCGGAATGGCTCCAGCATCAGCTCTTCGGCATTGCCATACACATCAAACAGGCCCAGCGGATTGGGCTTGCGCAGCCCGATCGGCCCCAGCTTGCCACGCGACGACCCTGCCGCCTGGAACCGGGCATAGGCCCGCAGGTCTCCGGCACCGAAAAACGTCAGCCCGGGAAACTTGGTGGCATCAATCCGCGCTCCGCCCCGTGTGGCATATTCCCATTCGGCCTCGGTCGGCAGCCGCACGAACCCGATGGCCTCGCCCGCGCGCGGCATCCGATCCGGGGCGTTCCGGAACAACCATTGCGAATAATCCCGCGCCAGCCCCACCGCATCGAACCAGCTCAGTCCACCCTGCGCGACCCGGTCGGCCCGTGTCGGCGGCGCACAATCGCCGGTCAGCGCGCGATATTGGCCCCGGGTCAGCTCATATCGCGCGATATAGTAATGGGTGCTGCCCGTATCCGTACCGCTCTCCGCATCGCTGAACGGCCCGCGCAGATAGGCCGGCAACAGATAGTCGGAATAGCCCGTCTGATCCAGCGACTGGCCCAACCGCACCCGCCGGTCCGCCAGCGGATCATCCGTATCCACAGGTACGCTGACTTTCTGAAAGGCCATCGCGACACCGCAGGGCATCGGCAGGATCAGATCGGCAGGATCATCCGCATGGGCGGGGTCGATCAGGTCCAAGGGCCAATCCGACTGCGCCGCAACCGGGGCCGCGCAAGACAGCAACAGCATCGTTAACCAGAACCGCATTTTCAGACCCCTTCCCGCAAAACGCTGGCCGGATCCAGCCGCTGTGCCGACCAGGCCGCAACCCCCGCGGCCCCCAGAACCAGCATCAAAACCCCGGTGCAGATCGCCAGCCCCTGCGGCAACGTGATCCGCGTCAGCCCCGCCTCACCGGGCAAGCCCTGTCCGAACAGCTCTGCCGCAATCTGCCCTGCGATCAGGTAAAACATAAATGAAATCGTCAGTCCGAAAAGCGAAGTGATCAAGGCCTGCACCACCGGGAACAGCGCCAGCTGGCGGCTCGGCACACCCAACAGCGCGATCCCCGCCAGCACAACCTTTTTGCGGCTCACATCGGACCAGAATCCCAATACCAGCGCCGCCCCCAGCCCCAGCGCCGCCAGCCCGGCCGTCAGCCCCAGCGCCAGGTTCAGCTTGCGCCCCAACCCCAGCAACGACTCGACGTCGCGGGTGCGCGCGGTGGTCCCGATGCTCAGGTGGCGCTCGATCCGGGCCTGCAGCGCGGCCAGATCTTCGAGCCGCCGCGCGTAGATCCGCACCCCTTCATAGGAGTCGACCCGCTCAGACAGATCGCGGGTGCCTTTGATGCCAAAGTCCGGCAGGCTGTAGGAATCATAGAACGCCTCGATCAGATCCAGCATCGCAAACGGGGTCAGCACCGCGCGCCCGGACACCGCCGTTTCGGGCAGCACGACGGCCACCGTGACCGGCAGGACCAACTGTTTGGGGCGCCCTTCGGCCTGGCTGATCAGCTCCAGTTGACTGCCCGTCGCCAGATCCAGTTGCGCGGCCAACTGGGCGCTGACCGCAACCTGGTCAGGGTCAATCTGCGTCTCGGGGGGCAGCGTCGGATCCCCGGACCCGGTTGGAATAATCAGCGCCGGGCGCATCCGGCGCCCTCCCTTGGCCCGCACGTTCATATAGTCGAACTGGCCCCGGACCTTGGGCGTCATGAACGCGATTTCGGGCCAGTCGCGCATCGCGACGAGATCGCCCCGGTCAAAGCTGGCGTTGCCCTGGGTGTCGATCTGCCGGTTGGCCGGATCGGCCAGCATCTCGCCGATCAGTGCCGTGTAGACCCCGTTCTTGACTCCGAACAGCACCAACAGCGGCACCAAGATACCCACCATCACCGCAACGTTGCACCACAAAAAGAACCGGTCGCGCATCAGGTCGCGCCAGGCCAGGGTCACGATCAGCATGTCAGGCCTGCGAGCGTGCCGGTCACCTGCGCGCCGCGGGTCCGGGTCGTCAGATGCAGGCGCGGAACGCCAAACCGGGCAATACGCGCGATATCATGACTGGACAGGATCACGCCGGTCTCCTGCTGACGCGCTGTTTCCAACAACAGTTCCAGAACCCCATCCGCGCTGTCGTTGTCCAGCGCTGCGGTGGGTTCATCGGCGATGACAAAGGGCGGGCGATGGGCCAGTGCCCGCGCAATGGCGACCCGTTGGCGCTGACCGATCGAAAGCGCGCCGGGCATCAGCGCGGCAACAGCGTTCAATCCCAATCTGTCGATCAACGCGGCGCACCCCGCCGCATCCGGACATCCATTCACCCGTTGCGGCAAGGCGATGTTCTCGGCGACGGTGAGAAACGGCATCAGACCGCCAGTCTGCGGGACAAACCCGAACAGCCGCCCGCGCATCGCCGCAAGCTCGGTGTTGCGCGCCCCCCTGTCCCATAGCGCGGCCAGATCGCGGTCGCCGCAAACATACCGTGTTCCCCGCCCCGGCGCGCGCAGCAGCCCGAGCAGTTCCAGCAACAGGGTCTTGCCCGATCCGCTGGTACCGGTCAGCGCCACCGCCTGTCCGGGTCGCACCTGCAAGTGATCGATCTGCAGCCGAAACTGCCGGTCGCCATCGCGCAGGCTGACGTGACCATCGCGCATGTACAGGCCAGCGGTCATCGGCGGTCAGGGCAACACATCAAAGGGCATGGCAAAGACATATTCCCCATCCGGCGCACCGTCATACAGCGGCGTCCAGACCGCCGGATCCAACAGCCACTTGCGGTATTGCACCAGTTTCTGGCGCATCCCGTCCAGAATCGCCCGCCGGTTCATCGCGCTCTGCGCCCACCGTTCCTGTGTGGTCAGCATCAACTGGCTTTCATAGGGCAGATCCTCAAGAAATTCGAGCGCCCCGCCCAATGTCTCGCTGTCGGTATTGATCAGCCGGTCGGGGTTCTGCGCCATCCGCGCAACCACATCGCGCACCTGGGAAAAGAAATTTGCAGCGTCTTCGGCGCCCCGGCTCTGTTCTCCCAGCGTCAGCAATTCGGACAGCAGATCCGCCATCGTCGCCATCTCGTTCTTGGTGACCAGCAGTCGCGGCTCGATGGCCAGCCGGGTGGGATCCTCGACCGCCTTTTCCGAGACCCAGCCCTCGATCACGTCAGGGGCCTGCGTGCCCTTGAGCCGCCCCAGATAGGCCAACTGCAAAGCCAGCCCCAGATTGACCAGCTCCGGCCCGGTGTCTTGCGGGCTGAGAACGCGGTTTTCATTGCGCGCCACCCTGATCACGTCGGTCAGGGCGGTGACCAACAAGGTCACCGTATCCTGAAACGCCTGCGGCGAGCCGTCCTCGATGCCGTAGTAAAACGTGTTGTCATGAAACCGCGACAGATCGCGATACTGACTGGCGGCATAGGCATGCTGGGCATCGCCCCCGGCAGGGGTCTGCAGGTGCAGGGTCATGACCGCCACCCCCTTGTCCTGGGCGTTGCGCTGCAATTCCTTGGCCCCGATCTGGCTGCGCGCGTTGGGATCGCGCACATCCTTGGGTCCGGCATCGGTGATCAGGATCACGATACGCGCGTCGAACGGATCACTGCCACCGCCGGTCCAATCGGTCAGATCGACCGCATCCTCGACCCCGGCCAGGCTGTCTTCGTTGAATCCGGGCGAATTGGCCTGCGCCACCCGTGTGGCGGCGCGGATCGTGGCCACCACAGGGGTCTGATCCTGCCGCCGCTGCAACGGCAACAGGGTGCGCGTGCGGTATTCCAGTTCGGGCGCGGCGGCGGTGTTGTCGCGAAACGCCACCACGCCGAACTGCACCCGGTCGCCAATCTCGGTGCCTTGCAGATCCTTGACGATCTTTTCCACCGCCGCCTGGGTGCGCTGAATATACGGATCCATCGATTGGGTGGTATCAAACACGAACACAATGCCCGCATCGAAACTGGCCGACGACGCCTGCGCCGGTTTGCCATCCTCGCGCAGCGGCACCGATGCGACCTTCATCAACAGATTCTCTTCGTAGTTCAGCGGGTGCAGATCCTGGGCGAAATCGAGGATCGGCATCAGATACAGCTGATCGACGATATTGACGAATTCCGGCGGTTCCACTGCGACAATGCCGCGTTCTTCGGGCACGGACCCGGCGGCGATCTCGGCCAGCATCCGGTCCTGCATGCCGCGCAAGCTTTCATGCTCCATCAGGTTGCGCAGCTTGTCTTCGTCGGCAAACAGGAACTGACGTTTGCGCCCGGCGCTGTTGGTAAAGGCGGCGACGATATTCTGTTTCCAGGGCACGACCGACTCGGCCCTGACCCAGCCGGTCGGCCCGCCCGAAACCGACGGACCCACCTGATACCATCCCGCTTGCGCACCATAGACATACAACGGCTGGAACGCCGGATAGCCCCGCGTCGGGTCGGCACCGGGGTCCGCGTGATGCAGCGCGCCCGGACGGGTCAGAACCCTTTGATAGACCGTCTTGCGCCCTTCGGCCAACAACGGTCGCTCGGTGTTCTGGCCCCAGACCGGCGCGACCGCACCGCCAAGGGCCGCCGTCACCCCAAGGGTCAGCGCAATGACACAGGCAGGCAACCGTTTACGAACAGAAATCATCATAAGCCCCTTTGGCTAAGGTCGCAGTGGACGCGGACAGGATCTGGCAGATATCCGCAAGATGGCCTTGGGCCCCGGCTGCACCGGCACCCGCCGCGCGGGCATAGTATTCCGCCGCCTTGGCTGGATCATCCTCAAAGGTCAGCCCCACCAGAGTCTCGATGCGCGGATCCAGCCGGGTGCCATCATAAAGCGTGCCGAACAGCAGCAGCGCGTCGCCATCGTCTTGCGCGGCGGCCTCTTCGACCAGACGCAGGGCCGTATCGGCCGAGACATCGGCACCGCATTTCCGGATCGCGTCGGCAATGGCGGTGAACCCACCCGCAACGGCCGACAGGGCGGCAAGGCTGCAATGCTCGGCCTCGGTTTCCCCGGCCTGGTCATCGTCCGGTAGAGGCCAGAGGTACCAGGCCGCAACGGCCCCAGCCACCATCAAGACCGCCAGAGGCCAGATCAGGCTGCCTATTCGAATTCTCCGTCCCGCCGGTTCCGGCGCCGTCGGCTCGGCGATTGGCGGCTGCACAAGGACAGTCTCTTCAACTTCGGGTGGATCCAGAGTATCGGCCGGGCGCGTTCCGACCAGTCGATCCGCCGACGCTTCGGCCATCTTGCGCGCCACCGGACGCAGACCGCCCAGTACCGCCGCACCGGCACGGGGCGGAACGTCATCGGGCCAGGACACATCATAGCCCTGCCGGTCTACCTCGATACGCAAGGGCATGTATTCGTCCAGCCGATTGACGATTTCGGGGCCGATCCGGACCCAGTCGGCCCCATCGTGGCGATGTACCTCATAGGGACCAAACCCGACGCGATCCGCCTGCCATACGGCGTCACCGATATCGATCCGGTCACCCTGCTCCGGGTGCGGGGCCAGCCAGCGCTCGCCATAGGAATCAAACACGGCCACCGACACCGGTGCATCCGGCAGACTGCCCGACGGCAGTTCGAGAAACGCATAACCGCCCGCCGGGTGCTGGGGGTCTGGATGAATCGTCAGGCTCATACCGCCGCGCACCCGTCCAGCGCCGCCAGGATCTGCCCCAGCCGCAAGTTCTGCTCGACGTTGATCTCGCCACCGATGCCGTCCTTGGCATTGGCCACAAACGCCGCGTCCAGCGCAAAGACCCAGTCGGTCCAGACCTGGTGCGCGACCGCGCGCGGTTGCGCGGGCAGATCGTCCACGGTGTCCGCCGCGGGAGCGTGTTGGAAAATCGGGCGGCTGTTGCCGTCGGGCGTCTGCACCTGTGGCCGATCCTTTGGCGGAATTTCGTCCATCCCCAGCGTTGCGACAAATCCGTTGATGCTCTCGGCCCCCAGGATTGAGGCAGGCTGCGCCTGTTTCTCGACGTTCAGGCCAAAATTCACCTGTTCCAGCTGCGCCGCTGTCCGCCGTCCCAACCCGGTGCGGCGCGCGGCATGGATCAGCTCGGCCACCAGATCCCCGGTGGTGGTTTCGCCCAGACCATAGGCCCCGCGCCGGGTACGGTCGTCACGGAACTGCTTCATCCGGTCGATCCAGATCTCGATCGCGGTCTCGGCCTGAAACTGCTCAAGCGTCATGGTGCGGATATCCGAATCCGGTGCCGCCGCCGCGTCAGGCCGGGTCACTGCCACCGGTGCGCGATCGGGGCGCGCCGGACGCTGCAGCACCGGTGCATCCCGCGTTTCGCCGGCCGCACTGACCGCACTGGTGATCCGTACCGAACTGGGCACCCGCGCGATGCGCCCCTCGATCTCATCCTGATCGACCATCAGCGCCGCCAGAACCGCGCCAAACCGGTGCCGCGCCAGCGCCTGTTCCAGATCGTCGATCACCCGCGTCACCGATTGCTGTTTCTCGGCAATCCGGGCCTGCACATCGTCACTGACATGGTAGGGGGCGATGGCCTGTTTCAACTCGGATTGGGCCTGCTGCAACTGGGCACGGATCTGGCGCAGCTTGCTGTCGGGTTTGCAGACCCGTTCCAGCGCCGCAGTCAAATAGCTGACTCCGCCGTCATTCAGCGACAGCGCCGCATCCCAGGCCGCCTTGGGATCCGCAAAATGGCGCTGTACCGACGGCGCGGCCAGACAGCCCGCGCGCAACTCGGCGATGCGGGCCTGCTTGTCGGTACGGATCTGCCGCTCGCGCTTGTCCGGATCATATTCCATCAGCCCGTCGACATAGAAATTCGGATTACGCAGCCAGAAACAGTTGTCAAACGCCCGCCCCGGCTCCCATTCACCGACCCAATTATCGCTGCCACGTCCGAATTTTTCCAGCAGCGACGCCCCCAAGCGCCGTTCAAACCGGGTTTCGTCACCGCCCTCGGCGGCGGAATCTCCCAGATGCTTGTCGAACTTGGTCAGCACCACAAACAGCACGCACGCGCTTTGCGCCCGCAATTCGGGGGTCGCGCCGTGGGTGGTGCCGATCCAGTTCTGTACCAGTCCGGGCAGGTCCACCGTTTCCATGTTACTGTCCGGCACACACAACAACATCGAGGTAATCTCCTGATTTTGCACATAACGGTCGAACAGATAAGCAACCTTGCCGCGCAATAGCAGCTCGGGCAGGATGGCGGCGGCATTGTCGTCAAACGCCTTGCCCAGATCCTGCTCAAAACGGTTGCGCGCACCGGGGAAATCCAGCAGATCGGTTTCCGCAAACATCGCCGAGGGCAGGCTCTGCATCGGCAGGACCAGTTCAGCCGCCAGACCACAGATGATCGACCGCGGCAGGGACACCGGCTGGCCATCGGCCGCCACCACAGCCAAAGGCGCGCCATCCGCCGCCCCGCTCAGGGTCTTGACGTCGATGATGGATGTTTCGCGCGGTACCAGCGCGTCGAGACCGGCAAAGACCTGATCGACATGGCCCAACTGTGCCAGCGCCTTGGCCAGCCGCGTATAAAGTTCCGACAGCGCGGCATGCCCCCCCCACAGCAACGCAAAAAACGCCGCGCGGTCCTCGGGGCTGAGCCCCGGCGCAATCACCGCCGCGTCTTCCCAGAACGGGCGCAGCGCAACGGCATAGGCTTCGCGCCCAAACGCCGTCTCGACATATTCGCCGATCTCATGCACGTCGTCCTGGCTCATGCCGGCGCGTCCGGCCCCGGCGCGGGCCTTGAACGCATCCAGATGGGCTGCGATCTCGGCAGCCTCGGGGCTGGGTTCGCTGCGGTCGCCATCCATGAAAAAACTGTTCAGCAGAGTGCGGATGATATCCGCCTCGCTCAGCAGAGTCAGTCGCACCGGATACCCGTCCGGCGTCGGGGCATGGTCCATGGTGAACCGCGTCACCAGACCCGTGCTTTCGCCTTCGCCCTCGGGGTTGATCTCGCGGATGTAATCCAGGGTGCCGCCCGGACCGTTAAAATCGGCCACCAGCGGGCCGTCCTCGGGGCGCGCCAGCACCGAGACCAGAAACGACTTGCCCGCCTGGCTGGGGCCAAACACACTGACCGACATGCGGCTTTGCGCCGCGCGGGCCAGACGCCGCGCCCGACGCGCGCCGCGCCGCATCATCTGCACCAGAGACTTGGTTTCCGACCCGACCAGTTCGGCGTTGTCCGCATCGGTGATCCAGGCCAGCGCCTGTTCGGTCAACTTGGCAAATTCGCGACAGTCCGCCGCCAGTTGATCTTGGTCCTGTGTGCTCATACCCGCGCCCTCCTCACAACCGGAACAGCCCCGTGTCGATCCAATAGTCATCCTCAAAACCCAGCGTGTGCAGACGCAGTTCGACCTCGCTCACCTTCATGCCGGTCCCCTCGCTGTCCTCGACCTCGCTCACCACAAAGGCCTCGCGCATCGCTTCGCGGCGCAGCACGGTTTCGCTGGTCTCGCGGTCCGGGTCCTCGTCGAATTCGGTGCGCTCAAAGGTCACCGCCAGCGGCGCGCGCGATTGGGCGGACTGGGTGGCAAAATCCAGCCGGTACAGCGGCGTGGTGGTCCAGCGTTCCAGCGGCAATTGCCGCGACCCCAGATACACCGGCGTGTACATGGTGATCTGCGCCACCAGATCGCTTTCGGTCTTGCGCGCATCCAGATCGACATCGGCAAACAACACCCGGTCGGCCATGATCTGCCCCGAGCTGTCCATTTCGCCGATATAGCGCGCTGTGGATTGCATCCGGAACGCCCCGGTTTCGACCTTGAAATTCGGAATCCGGCTTTCGGACAGGGCAATCAGCATGCCCCCGACGGCGACCGTCGATTTCGGGTCGCCGATCCGCTGTGTGACCGGATCTCGGAACGGATACCACCGCCCCGTCTTGTAGCTGTGCATCGATATCAGCCGGTGCGGCGGCACCACCAGCATCTCTTCCAAAATCGCGCGCACCGCCGGCAGGCGCGAGGGCCGCCCCGTCAACAGCACCACATCCACGCCCAGATGATCGATTACCTCGGCCAGGTTGCTCAGCGCCTTCTGGAACACTTCGCGTGCAATGGCGTCTACGTCTTCGCGACTGAAGGTCAGATCCACAGCCTTCAGACGGAAATCGACCGCCCCCAGATCGCGTGCTGCCTCCTCGATATAGGCAATCAGCGTCTCGGGCACCTGGCTGTCGCCGGCCGGGTCCTCACCGCCCAGCGGCAGCACATCGCGCAGCGCCAGGGTCAGAGGCTGGAACTCACCGGCGGTTTCACAGGCCTTCAGGATGGCAATCGAAACCGGCATCAGCACGCGCAGCGCAAACTGCCGTCGTTTCTGCACGCTCTGCTGATCAAGCCCGCCAATATCCCCGGCAAAAAGCTCGCGCAGTTTCTCGCCGACAAACCGGCCACCCGCCGCCTCGATCGACGCTTGCAATCCCGGCAGGATGATCGCGGCGATGATCCGTTGCAGCATGTCATCGCCCGCCACCCGGAACCCTTCGCGAAAGGTCTGGCGCGGCTGCAGCATGCGGCCCGCCTCGGCCCAATAGGTCGTCACCATCAAATCCGTGGTGCCACCGCCGATGTCGATACAGGCCAGTCGCAGCGACGGTTCCGCCTGCGCCCCCGGCACGCGCGCACGGGGTGTTCCCTTGAGACCCAGAAACCGATCTATCCTCCCGTCGAATTTCTGTGTCAGTTCGGAATAGAGATAGACCAGCTGTGTTGCGCTGGCCTCGTCCCATTCCACGATCAGCTCCGGCATCCGGCTGATGCTGCTATCGCCATCCTTCAGCCCCAGCATCGCCCAGACCAGCGCCAGCGCGCCCTTGGCCTTTGAGCGGATGATGGCCTGTTCCTGCGCCGTCGTTGCCGTGGGCAGGGTCAGGATGATCCGGTCCAGCCGCCGTGGCAGTTCCGATTGCGGGCGCCGCGCCCGGCTGGCCGGGGCGTTCACCTGTATCAGCGCATGGGCAATGATCTCGGCCAGCATGAACCCGAACAGCGAGGCGCGCGAAAACCGGGGCCGGATCGCCGGGGATTTCGCCGTCTTGCCACGTGGACGCAACCGGGCCTTTTCATCGGCCTCGATCTGTTCCAGCACATCGCCCGCCTCGTTCAGATGGCGCATCGCCGCGCGCAGGGACTTGGGCAGGTTGTTGGGGTCCGAATGGTGATGAAACCGCCAGTCCTGCAACATCGGCGCGTCGTCCCACAGATAGCGTTTCGGACTGGACAGCCCCGAGGCGGTCTCGGTCCCCTCTTCGCCCGCCACCAGCCGCAGCGCTTCGGGACCGATACGCACGAAGCTGGGCCACAAGAACCCGTTGCGCCGGCCCGAGCGGCTGGCATAGCGTTCGTCGCCCATCCGATGCTCGCAAAACTCGACCCGGCTTTCAAACAGGCCCGAGTAATGGAATTCGGGCCGCGACAGGTCGCGCACCTCCAAAGGAAAAGACCGCGCCAGGTCCAGCCGCGTTTCACCCGGAAACCGCTCGATCAGGATGCCGCAGGTGCGCGAATTGCCCACGTCCAGCACCAGCTCCACCTCGACCGGGGTGGTGCTTTCGCGCACGCTGACCGTATTGGCGAACCGCAGTTTCGGGATCGAAACCGCGTGTTCGATCAGACGCAGATAGGCCAGATAACGCGCCCAATGCTCAAATTTATGCGGCAGCTCGTTATGGGTGATCCGCCGTCCCGGCCGCTCGGCACGTTTATAGGACATAAAGGTGTCGTCCAGCCAGTCCGACACCCATTTCTGCAAATCCAGCATCTGCCCGTCGCTGTCCGGCTCCAGCCGTCGCAAGAACCAGTCCATCCGCGCCGGATCGCTGACGAACCTGAAATCGCGCGACTTTTCCGCATCGCTGCGCTCGGGCGCGACATATTGAAAACTCTGATCCCCGGCCATCAGCGCCGTATCCAGCGCCAGCTGCACCCGATGGGTGTGTCCGCTCACCGGGTCCGGTTCCTCCAACTCGACAGTGCGGATGCGGGCCCAACTGGACGGGCCGGGATCAAACCGTTCCTCGCCGCCCGGCCCGCGGTCGGTCTTGATCCGCAGCACCGGCACCGGCATCCATTTTGACAGGAACGGCTCCAGCGCCGCCACCGCGCGCACCGAATATTCGTCGTCCTCAGGCGTGGCGTTCTCTTCGACAACCGCGTCGCTGTCGGTATCCCCGGTCAGCGGCAGCAGCGCCCATTCCTCGGCCGCGTCGGTGCCGCCGACGACCCGTTCGACAAACCGCGCATTCTTCAATTCGAGCGTGTCCAGCCGAAAGCCGAAATCAAGGATCTGCGTCCCTGAATAGGGCACCAGCGTCACTTCAGAGCGCCAATCGGTCAGCTGCGCCAGATGGTGTGAATGCTGCATCCTGCCTACCTTGAAATGCTTATGTTTAACGACCACTCAGGGGCCTTGTCACTGACTGTACCAGAATATGACCGGGAACGGCCATCCTGACGCAATACATGCAGCGTCACCGGTTTTTCCCCCTCCGTCCGGTCTCCCTTGAGCGTCGCGCGCACCTTATACAGGCCCGGTGTCACCTGATCGAACACGATGTTTTCGACCGGGTCCGCCACCGCCTGGGCGCGTTTCACATTGGCGTCCAGATCAAAGCTGCCACCGCAATCGCTGCGGTTCTTGTACGAAATCTCCTGCCCGCCCGGGCAGATCACCGCCAGATCGATATCGTCTTCGCTGGCCCAGGACAGCGCAAAATTCAGCGCGCCGCGTTCGGCTCCGCGCGCAACAAGCCGCCGCCCCACGGCCTCGGGCGACAGGTCGGTCTTGTCAGAGGGATCCGCCCGATCGGGCACAGATTTGTCCGGGCCGGTCTTGGGCAGCGGCGGTGCCGGCAGAATCGGAACGCCAGGCTGACAACCGCGATCCAGCAGGGCCAATTCGCGTTGCAACCGCGCCACCTCGTCCTCGATCACCTCGCGCTCGCCGGGGATGGCGGACACCTCGTCGGGGGTGCGCGGGCAATATCCCAGCCGCCCCGGAGTCAGCCCGCAGGGCGCAATCAGCAGATACAGGATATAGCCCAGCATCAACGCCAGCAACAGCCACCCCAGCAGGATCAGCCACCACCACGCGGCCGACGCATTCCCCGGCGTGGAAGCCGCTCCAGCGGCAGGCGCCATTGCCGCCTGCTCCGCCCCTGGCCTGGGCACCATCGCGGTCAGAACCCCGCGCACCGATTGCTGTGCGTCCCGCAGCCAGGCCCAATGCACCAACACCGGATGCAGCGCACCGTCAGCATCCCGAACCACGTGGACCATGCTGTCATCGGGGATCTCGATGGCATTGGCCAGCGCCTCCGACAGCCGCTGATCCTGCGCATCAGCGCTCTCGCCCAGACGCTCGGCCTCGGTGCGTATGTCGGCGACCAGAACGCCCAATCTGTCCCGCACCGCCTGCTGCTGATCCTCCGGCAGGTCCGGCAACGGAACCGCCGCCCCCGCCATCGGCGCATACCAGTCGACCCTGTCGCCATGTTCGGTCGCCACCGGCTCGGCAAACAGCCGGGCGTGGTCATGGCCCAACCGGCTGCGCACCGTCTCGCTGACCAACTCAAAGGACCGCTGGGCCGCCGAGCCCAGAGGCCGCAACCCTGCGGTCGAGGTGGTGACCAGGAAGGCTTCGAACATCTGCGGCCCCTAGTCCGATCCGGGCGCGGTTGCGGGGGCCGAAGTCTTGGCCTCCGCGCGCATCACCACCGGGGCGCAGGGCGCGCTGTCCACCTCGGGCGCGGCCACTGTGCCGTTCAGAAACGCCATCAGATCCCCCGAACTCAGCGCAAAGCCGCGGTTCTGCAAACGACCCTTTCGCACAAAGGTGTTCACCCCGACCAGACGTCCGCACATATCCACCAGCGGGCCGCCCGAATTGCCGCTGGACAGCGCGGCGGAATGCATCAGAACGTGTGTCTGCGCACCGATCTGCTGTTCGGTGTTGATGATGCCATCGGTCACGGTCAACCCCGGCACCGCGCCCAGATCACCGGATTTCAGGGCCGCATAGCTGACATCGGTTGCCAGCACATCCCCGGGGAACCCGGCGGCCACCACATTGTTCAACTGCAACGATGCGGATGGCAAATGGACGGTAAAGGCCGGCGTGTCCGTTTGGTCGATCTGCAACAGGGCAAAATCGCCCCCCGCCTCCATCAACGGCCCCTGGCTTTTAAGAACCCGCGCCGGTTGCGGCGACGACAACACGCCACCGGTCACCAAAATTTGCCCGCCCTCGACCAGCCCCGGCTCAATCACATGCCGATTGGTCACCACCAGGCCGGGGCCGATGAAAAACCCGGTACCCGTCGTCACCCCGGTCGCGCCCGGCGACGCCAGAACCAGCACCGTGCGCGCCTCGATCAACTGCAACAGGCTGCCCTCGCCCGCCGCGTTTGCCCCATCCGGCACCTGCACGCGCGCCGGGCTGTTGGGCAACAGCGCATCGGGAATAACGTTGGCCTTTCGCTGCGGTGCGACGCCAACTGCGGGCGGCGTCAGCCCCTCGGGCGTGCGCCCGTCGGGCAGCACCAGAATTCCGTCCGGTCGACACACCGCCCCATCCAGCGCCGCCTGCAGTGTCGCCCGGCGATCGCGCAGGCTGTCGTTCAGCGCGCGCGCCGCCTGTAATGTGGCCTGCTCGGTGACGGCGGGCACTGTGCCGCTGCGGGCAAACAACCGTGTCCCCGGCATCAACAGCCAGGCCAAAACCGCCCCCGCCAGAACCAGCAGGATCGCCAAAGGCACCCAGGCGATGGGCGAAACCACCCGACGCGCCGGCTCTCGGCCGGGTCCCGTTTGGGCCGCAACCGCAGCCCCGGCAGCAGCCGTGACAGATGCCGGTGGCGTCGATGGTACCGCCTGTGTCGGAGCCGAAGCCGGGGCCAGGGAAAGATACCGGCCGAGCGTCTCGGCAAAATGCGCCGGACGCAGACCGACATTGGCGCCGCCGCCCCCCGGCAGCAGCCCCCAGTTCACGATCACCGGCCTGTCGCCCACCACCAACACATTGTCGTGGCCATAGACGCTCAGCGCCCCCAGCGCGAGATCGGCGGTTTCGGGCTGTTCGGCCAG
Organism: Sedimentitalea nanhaiensis DSM 24252; assembly: GCF_000473225.1. Taxonomy (GTDB): domain Bacteria; phylum Pseudomonadota; class Alphaproteobacteria; order Rhodobacterales; family Rhodobacteraceae; genus Sedimentitalea; species Sedimentitalea nanhaiensis. The sequence continues at coordinate 549,318 of NZ_KI421509.1, read as the reverse complement.
GACCCGCAAGGGGCGCAGATGGTCGCTCAGATAGGTCTCGACCCGGTCTCGTTCGGTCGGCGACAGGCTGGCCAGAGGGCGGGCTTCGCCTTCACCCTCGCCATACCAGGAAACGGTGGGCGGCGCGGTGTCATTGCCCTGGCTGACCAGCGGTTCGGCAAACAACCCCGCCACCTCGGGTCCGGCCCGTTCGGCCAGCAGCCTGCGCAATTCGCCATGGCGCTGCAGCACCGGCACGCCGTTGGCCTCGACAAAATCCTCGGGCGTCACGCGGATCTTGGACAGGAAATGATCGGCCATCGCGGTTATCTCCCGGCCCGGCGCAGCGTCGCTTCGCCCCGGCCTCTGGTTTCGGGTTGATAGGTATCGCATTTCGCAGTGCCGCGCGCATCCAGCTTGCAGGTCACATCGCGGCGAAAGATCGACGCACCGTTGTCACATTGCAGATTGCCCGGTTCACGCATGGTCAGGGTGCCATTGCCCGGCATCCGCCCGCGCAGCCGTCCATTGCAGCGCGCGCCGTCGGTCGACCGCATCTGTTCGGTGCCGTTGCCGTTCTTGTCAAAACAGATGCGCCAGTATTTGAACCGGGTGATCTTGCCGGTGTTGATATCGCGCACCGCATAATCCGACGACAGCTGCCAACAGCCCTCCATCACCGACATGTCCCGGCCATCGAACGCATCCGGCGCGAGACCGCTGGGCGTTTTTGGCTTGGCCGGCGGTTTGGGCCTGGGCGGCGGCGGCGGGGGCGGCAGCGGTGGTGGATCCGCTTCGCAGACCAGCCCGGCCAATTGCTGCTCAAGCGCGCCGACTTGCGAGGAAAGATCGGCATTGGCCCGGTCGGCAACCGCCAGGTCCGCCCGCAATGCCAACAGATCCGCATTCTCGCATACGCTGATGATGCGCTGCGAAAACGGCAGGCGTACCCCGCAGGACCGCAACAACAATGCGGCCGAGATTCCGATCACCGCCACCAGCAGCAGGGTCAGCAGGGTCAGGGCAAATCGCATGGCAGCCTGATGATCATGTTTCCCGTCTCCTGCCCCGTAGCGCCGCATTGCCATCCAAGGCCCTGCGCCGATGTCGGCGAATGGCTCTATTTCAACAGCTTGACCCTATGCCGCTCGGCTCGAAGGCTGCAAGGGCTGTCTTTCCAGATCGCGGAACGGACGCGCCAACGGGGCCGAAAATGGCCGGTTTTCCCCTCTGGATCGGGGCAGACACGCAAAACTGACGCAATTGTGTAAGAATTTGCCCTGCCGCGCCGCCACAGTTTTCCCGTTGCGGCACGTATAAAGCCGGAAACGGAATGTGCGGTCTTTGCTGAATATCCCGCAAAACGCCGCAGAAATTCAATCCGGACCCGCAGCCGAAACCGTTCGGAAACCGGATGTTACGGGGCTTTGGAACGGCTCTGCCGTGTCGTCAGTACGCCGCTCGCGCGGATGTTTCCGGCGGCATAGACGATGAAGGAACCGGTTCTTGCGAACTGTCGGTCAAATCGGAGCTATAGAATGTATGACAGGCGCGGCCCGCCCGTTTGGACTTGTACAGCGCGATATCTGCCTTGTGCAACAACTCCGCCGGGTCCCCCGTCGCCGACTGGTTAGAAAACACCGTGCCTATGCTGGCCGAAATCTGGCAGGTCTGCCCCTCGATTTGGATCGGCTCTTCCAGCCGATCGATCATGCGTCGCGCGATCCGCGCCAATTTCTTGCGATCCAGCAGCCGGTTGAACACCAGAACAAACTCGTCGCCGCCAACCCGCGCCACCATATCCTCGTCGCGGGTTTCCTCGACCATGATCCGCGCCGCCTGTTGCAGGACATGATCGCCGGCGGCATGACCCATGGTGTCATTCACCGCCTTAAAGAAATCCAGGTCGAGATTCATCAGGGCAAACGGAACCGGACTGGCCACCATCCGCGCCAGCACGTGATCCATCGCCCGGCGGTTCTTGAGACCGGTCAGCGTGTCGGTAAACGCCTGCTCCTCGGCCGCGATCATCGCCCCCTGCAGACGCAGATTCAACTTGCGCGAGGCTTCCATCGCGGCAGATTTTGCCTCGACCAGATACAACAGCTCTATGGTCAGATCGGTGGCCGAGAAATCCGCGCTGGTCAGGGCATAATCGCGCACGGCATCCAGCACAGAAATGCCAAAGGACAGATTCACAATGGCACCCGTCCCATCCGGAACCGGCACGATCACCCCCTTGAGAGAGGTGCGCGGCTCGTCCCGGAACTGCAGGTGCAGCTTGGTACCTGCATTGGCCAGAAGACCCGTCAGGTTCGCCACCGCCCGCGGTCGGGTCAGTTCGAACAGTTCCAGAAACCGCTCGCCCGCCATCTGCATGTCTGGGCGCAGTTTTTGCAGGGTCGGACCGACCCGCACGATATGCCCGGTCGGATCCAACAGCACGAACATCGGACACATCAGTTCAAGCGTATCGGCCAATTGATCGCGGTCAATCATCCTGCACGTGCCCCCAGATCAAAGCTTCGGCCTTCGGCATAAGCGGTTTCGACCAAAGTGATGGAAATGACATCCCGTCCGTTCCCGTTGCCGCCACCCTGACGGTCCAGCATCACCAGCGCGCCGTAGTCGTCGGCCATCGCCCGCAACAGCCCGACCAGCACGCTGCCAAGGCCCGGCAGACCCGGATGGCAGGTCAGGCTGAATTGGCCGGCTGCATGTTCCCGCAGCTCCAGCGCCGGCAAATGCAGATCCGACACCGCCAACCGTGTGCGATCGGGCAAATCATCCAGCGAATGCAGAAACTCCACATAGGTCACGCCGCCAAACCGCAACAACCGGCGCAGGGATTCAACCTGGGGATTGGACACAAGGAAAGTGCCGATATCTTCCAGCACCTCGTCCAGCGGACGGTCCAGTTCGGCGGCCATCGCATCCAGCATGCCAAAGGACTGCTCTTCGTCATAGATCAGCATCGCCTCGTACTCGCAAAACTCCAACCCCGCTGCCTCGGTCACCCGCTGCCAGCGATCGGTGCCGTAGGTCGTGCAAAAAAATGATTGGATGGCTCTGTTGATCAAACCATGCATGTCGGCCCCTTTGCTTGACGTATCAAAACATCGCCAGACAGGTCTTAAGAAAGGCCTGACATTCGCAATTCGACCTATTTTTTCACGCCGGATGACACCGGGCTCACGGCGCCGCCCCCAAAACCGCACCGCCGATGAACAGCGCATTGCTGCCACTGGGGCGAATCTGAAATTCGCCGTCCAGCGCCTGTGCCACCGCTTCCCCTGGCAGTATCGGCCAGCTGTTGGCCACCGGGTCGAAAACATCGCGCACCGCGGCTTCGCCCGGCATACGCAGAACCACATGGTCGGCCCGTGCCGTGCCGTCGCCGTCCAGATACAGCACGATGCCCTGCGCACCGGCCGGGGCCGACGGCGAGAACGCGCCCTGAACCAGAACGCAGCCCGCCCGCCCGTCCGGCAGGCGGCGCCGACATCCGGTTAGCCACTGGTCCAGCCGGTATGCGGGCGCCGCCGCCAAAAGCCCCGGTGACATCCGGCTGCCCTGCGGGCGCACCGCCATTACCTCCAGCAACGCCCGTGCGCGATCCGGAGCCGACCTTGCCTGTACCGCCTGCTCAAACTGGAACGGGTTCACCTCGTTGCGCACGTCCTGAATGCGCGCCAGCAACTCGGCATGATCCGCGCGATCCGTCATGGTCTCAAGCCGCGCCAGCGCCGCTTTCCCGGCGCGCCCCCAGTCATGCCCCATTTGCCACAACGGAAGCTGTACGAGCTTGCTTTGCCCGGCCTGAAACCGGGCCAGCTGACTGGCGCTCGACAAGCGATAGACATCCAGAACGGGCGTCATCCACAACGCCAGAACGGCGATGGCCGCCAAAGCCATCGCAACATTGACCCGGCGGACGCGCGCCATCCAGCCGGTGCGCCCAAGACACGCGGCACCATAACCCAGCCCATAGGCCAGCAGGAACATCGCAAACAGGCTCGCCAAAATCCGATCCGGGGTCCAGCCATAGTCACGCACCCGCAGCACCAGCGCCCAGACCGCCAGCGCGGCCAGCAACGGCAACAAAAGCGCCAGACCGCGCGTGGCCCCCCGCAACCCACGGGTCCGCACCGCGGTCTCATCGCTGCGATCCAGAGCCACGCTGATCAGTGTGACCGCCGCAATCGCCGCCCCCATCAACGGACCCGCCGCCGAGAAATCGCCAAACAGATCCGACAGCCCCCGCACCGGCACCGCCACCAGAAACACCGCCACCACGGCCAGAACCACCGGCACCAAAAGCCGAAACAGCCGCAGAAATACAAATGGAGAGATCGTGTCGCGCAGTTCGTCCACCACGGCCAGACCCAACCCCAGAACCGCACCGCTCAGCCCGAACCGCGCCCAATCCGTTCCCAGCACCTGGCCAATCGCGTCGATATCAACCAGCTTGAGCAGCGAATCCGACAAAAAGACCACCAACCAGAACACCGCCACAAAGGCCCAGGCGGCGACATAGCGCACCGTCATGGTCCAGGCCGCGTCAAACAGGCTGGCATAGCGCAACACGGACGGTCGATCCTGCAACCAGACCAACAGGAACGGCGTGGAAAACAGCACCAAAAGCGCGGCCACGCCCAGCATCGCCGGATCGTCCAGAAGATCGGTCGCCTGCACCTGCCGCAGCCCCGCAAGGCTGACCAGAGCCGTCACGGGAACGGTCAGCGCCAGCGCCCCCGCCAAAGCACGCCCGACCGAAACCGGCCCGGCCAACGCCAGGGCCACCCCGAAATAGACCGGCACAAAGATGAACAGCGCCAGAAAAACCGGCGCAGCCAAAGCCGTGTCGTCCCAGTGATCGCTCAGCAGCCACAGCCCCAGCGCCGCCGCCGCCCCCAGGGCGGCCAGCACCATGCGGTGCACGGCGATCTGCTGTTCGTTGTTCAGTGCCATGTTTCGCCTGTCATGATCCGGCCATCTTCATAATCGTCATCGTATCACCCGATGCGCGGACATGTGGTGAGACCAAAGATCCCCGACGACAGCGCGACAGGTCGATGCGGTTGTCCGCTCCTCGCCCCAAGACACCTTTGTCCTAGTTGGAAACCGCCAGCTTCGCACCCAGAAAACCAAAGGTGCCGGCAAAACAGCGTCTAATCCAACTCATGACCGAGGGGCGGCGAATGACAAAATCTCTCGCAAAAGAAGCAAACGCCCCATAGACCACGAAGACCGCGAACGTCATGATCATAAAGACCATCGCCAGCACCACCAGAGACAGGGTCGCGCTGGTTGCAGCAGGCGAGATAAATTGGGGCAGGAACGCCAGAAAGAACAAGGATAATTTCGGGTTCAGGACGTTCAACACCGCGCCTGTTGCCGCGACGCGAAAATGGCTGGCTTCTTCCCTGTTTTCCGACACCTCCATGACCGTGTCGTCTTTCAGGATCTTCCAGGCCATGTAGAACAGGTAAGCAACGCCCATGAACTTGACGACCTGAAACGCCAGCGCGCTGGTGTGCAGCAGTGCCGCCAGACCGATGATACTGGCCACCGCAGCGGGAACGATGCCAAGCGTACACCCGAACGCCGCTGCAACGCTGGCCCTGAATCCGCGCCCAAGACCGATGGCCAGAGTATAAATGACGCCGGTTCCGGGCAACAGCACCACGACAAGCGAGGTCATCAGAAATTCAACCGACATGACTTTTGCTCCTGCGAGTCCTCTGTCTCTGCTTAAACCGCAAAACCATCGACCTTGGCAATGCTTGCGCTGCTGGCCATGGCCACGCCGGAGCCTCTCAGAAATCGGTCGGTGCGCCACCCTCTTCCTTGCGTTTGGCGACAAAGGCGGCCAGTTCCTCGCGGATCGCCACATCCATCGGCGGTTCCTCGAAACTGGCGATGATCTCCTTGAACAGGTGATGCGCGCGCTCCGGTGTCCAGATGCCGCCAGCGACTTCCCAGCCTTCGTAGTTTTTCCAGTCGCTCAGGAACGGCTGATAGAATGCGGTTTCATACCGGTCCTGGGTGTGCTGAATTCCAAAGAAATGTCCCGTATTGCCCACCGCCCGGATCGCATCCAGCGCGATCTCATCTGGCCCTGTGGCGCAGATCATCGGATCCATATAGCGTTGTATCTGCTGCAAGACCTCGCAATCCATTATGAATTTCTCCGGGCTGGCGATCAACCCGCCCTCAAGCCAGCCGGCGGCGTGATAGACCATGTTGGTGCCCGACTGCACCGCCGCCCACAGGCTGTTAGAGGTTTCCCACATCGCCTGCCCGTCCGGCACATTTGCCGCGCAAACGCCGGAGGACCGCATCGGCAACCCATAAAACCGCGCCAACTGCCCGGTCATCTGCGTGGCGCGCATATATTCGGGCGTGCCAAAGGCCGGTGCGCCCGACTTCATGTCGACGTTGCTGGTGAAAGTGCCGATCACACAGGGACAACCGGGGTTGATGTATTGCGCCAGCGCGATGGCGATCAGCCCCTCGGCCAGCGATTGCGTCACCGCCCCCGCCATGGTCACCGGCGCCATTGCCCCGGCCAGCGTGAACGGCGTCACCACCAACCCCTGACCGCGCCGTGCCAGCCGCATCCAGCCATCCAACATCGGATAGTCGTGTTTCAACGGCGATGTGGAATTGATATTCGTGTACATCCGGGGGGTTGCGTCAAACTCCTCATGTGTCAGCCCGCCGGCGATGCGAACCATTTCCATCACATCCTCGACCCGCTCCTTGCCCAGGGAATAGGCATGCATCACCTTGTCGGTCAGCGTCAGCTTGTCATACAGAACGTCCAGATGGCGCACGCTGGCATGCAAATCGACCGGCTCGACCGGATAGCCTCCCGCAAAATGTATGCAGTTAAAATATTGCGTTAATTTCAACAGGTTGCGGCACATTTCTCGTGTGCCTGGAACCTTTCTGCCGATCTCCATGTCCCAATAGTTGGGCGGCGAACTGACATTGCCGAACAACAGCGTATTGCCGCCCACCGTAATCTGACGGTCGGGATTGCGCGGTGTCAGGGTGAATGTGTCGGGGGCCTTGCCGACCATCTCCATGATGAATTCGCGACTGCACCGCACCACGTCTCCATCGATCGAACACCCGGCCTCGCGAAAGAGTTCCAGCGCCTCGGGGTTCAGGATCGCAATGCCGATATCTTCGAGGATCTGCATTGCGCCCTCGTGAACCGCCGCGACCCCCTCTTCGTTCAGCGGTTCCACTGGCCGGTCGATGTTGATCGGCGGGTGCCACGGCATCTGTTCGATCACCACCCCGCCGCGCCGCGCCGCATTGCCCGCACGCCCGCCGCCCCGCCGCTTGCGTCCTGCACCGTCCGCCATGTCACTCTCCTTCGGCTTCCCCTGCAAGCAAGCACCCGGATTTGGGAAAGTTCCGCTCAGTTCGCGACGTGGCGCGTCGTTTTTGGGTCAGAAAGCGTCGAACCCATCCAGGCGCAAGCGCCCCGCGATCAGCGGCCCAGCCATGCGTGCAGGTGACTGATGTCCGGCAGGATCACATCTGCAAAGGCGGCCAGGTCCCCGGCATCCGCGATTCCGGTCAGAACGCCAACCGTGACCATCCCGGCGCTGCGCCCTGCGATCAGATCGTGGCTGCTGTCCCCGACCATCGCCACCAGATGCGGCGCGACCCCGACGGCCTTGGCAAAGGCCAGCAACTGCCCCGGGCCGGGCTTGGCGCCATGACCGCTGTCGAACCCGGCAATAAAATCGAACCGGTCGATCACCCCGGCGGCCCCCAGATGCGCCCGCGCCGGGTTTTCCGCGTCATTGGTGGCCACGCCCAGCTTTAATCCGAGACCGCGCAGCCGATCCAGAAACGGCCCCAGGGGGACCGCCTCCACCTGGGGCGTCCGTTCGGCCTCGTCATTCAGCATCGCCAGCACCTGGGCGACGGACAGGTCGGGCACATGCGGCGCCAATGCCTCGGCCACCTGCCCCGCCGTACCGGCAATCGCGATGCTGTCGGGCAGGAAACGGCAGGCTTTCATATCAAACCCGATCCCCCAGCCCGCCGCGGCGGCACGGTCCGCATCCTGCGTGCACAGGCGCAGCAACAAGGCCTGCGCCCAGACCTCCCACGTGGCGCCGAAATCAAACAGGGTGCCGTCCTTGTCAAACAGGATCGCCTCGATCTGCCGGGCCTGTGCGGTCACCGGCGCGGGTATCACGGTCATGTCCAATGCACCTGCGCGCCCCCCGGCAGTGCCGCGCGCGCCTGCATCGGCTGCGCATAAGGCACCGCGCAGGTGTCGCAAAAGGCAATCACCCAGGCCTCGTCCATCAGCAGAAAATCCAGCACAGAGCCCAGAAATTCGGGATCCCCGGCCCGGTCCCGCACATCCCGCTCGCTGGCCCCGCTGGAGCCAAGAAAGACAGGCAGCAGATCCTCTTGCCCGACCAGCCAGGTCAGAGCCTTCAGGGCGAGCGTTTCAGCGTGTTCGGTGGATAGATGCATGGGCAGATCTTTGAATTGCAGGGGGCCTTGCGGGCCGGAAAGCCGAAACCATGCCGGGCTCACCCCGACCTGGCGCAGCCGTGGATAACCGCAAACCGCGACCGTGACCAGCACCCCGATCCATGCGATCCACCGCCCCCGCCGTCCCATGTCCATCGGCCTGGCCCCTAAAAAACGACGTCTCAGGGTCGCAATCGGAACGGACCCCTGCCGCCAACCATCTCAGCATGACCGCGAGGAGGCCAAGCCATGAACACCCATTACCGCGACCGTCGCAAGATCGACCCGACCCGGGGCGACACCCTGCCCGATGGCACACCCAACGATCAGGACCGGATGGAGATCGGGCCGACACAGCTGGCGCTGACCGAATGGGCCGAGGCCGGGCTGACCCTCCCGAATTTGCTGGCCATGCGCGACTATCGCTGGCGACGGCTGACCCGCCATATCGTCGACCGGGAATATGGCGGGCTGTTGATGTTTGACCCGCTGAACATCCGCTATGCCACGGACAGCACCAACATGCAGCTGTGGAACACCCACAATCCGTTCCGCGCCGTGCTGCTGTGCGCCGATGGATATATGGTGATCTGGGACTACAAGAACTCTCCCTTCCTGAGCGAATTCAACCCTCTGGTGCGCGAACAGCGTTCGGGCGCGTCGATGTTCTATTTCTCGGCCGGGGATCGGATCGATCCGGTTGCCGATGAATTTGCCAATGAGGTGCGCACCCTTGTGGCCGAACACGGTGGCGGCAACCGGCGTCTGGCGGTGGACAAGATCATGCTGCACGGTGCCAGGGCGCTGCAGGCCCAGGGCTTTGAAATCATGGATGGCGAAGAGGTCACCGAGAAATCCCGCGCCGTCAAAGGCCCCGACGAAATCCTTGCCATGCGCTGCGCCAACCATGCCTGCGAAACCGCCGTCCGCGGCATGGAGGATTTCGCCCGCGCCCACTCCGGCGACGGCAAGACCTGCGAAGACGACATCTGGGCGGTGCTGCATGCCGAAAACATTCGCCGCGGTGGCGAATGGATCGAGACCCGCCTGCTGGCCTCGGGTCCGCGCACCAACCCGTGGTTTCAGGAATGCGGTCCCCGCATTACCCGGCCCAACGAGATCATCAGTTTCGACACCGACCTGATTGGCAGCTATGGCATCTGCATCGACATCTCGCGCAGCTGGTGGATCGGCGACGCCCCGCCCCGGCCCGACATGGTCTATGCGATGCAACACGCGCATGACCACATCATGACCAACATGCAGATGCTCAAACCCGGCGTCACCATTCCCGAACTGACCGCCAACGCCCACCGGCTGGACGACAAGTATCAGGCGCAGAAATACGGCTGCCTGATGCATGGGGTCGGGCTGTGTGATGAATGGCCGATGGTCGCCTATCCCGACAAGGCGGTGCCGGGGGCGTTTGACTATGCGCTCGAGCCGGGCATGACGATCTGTGTCGAGGCCTGTGTCGGCGAGGTCGGCGGCGATTTCTCGATCAAGCTGGAAGACCAGGTCCTGATCACCGACGACGGGTTCGAGAACCTGACAACCTATCCGTTCGATGCGGCGCTGATGGGTGGCCCGATCGGATTGCGTTGATTGGCGCATTATTCCGGCGCATTAAATTGAACGCAACAGACTCCGGGGACGGATTTGGTCCGGTTGTCGCGGTTCTCGGCAGCGACCGCCTTTCTGCGCCGAGCGATCCTTTTCCGCCCCGAAGGGCCGATTTTCATCTTCGGAAAACCCTTTTGGGTTTAAACACGGCTATGTGACCGGATCTTTGCTTGATCTCGCATGCTTTCACAGGCAGTCCTTTTGTGGACTCGCCGCAACCGAGGATCGTGAACCCATGTTGACCCGACGCCATTTTGTACTTTCGTCCGCCGCCCTGTTTTCGGCCCCTCTTGCCGGCACGGCCTGGGCGGCACCGACATCGGACCGCTCCAAATGGTCTCGTTGGGATGCACAAATCACACCGGCGAATTACGATCCGGCCACGTCCAACCCCTGGGGCTTTCATCCGCGCTTTCTGCCGCAACGGGTCGAGGCCAATTCCGGTCTGCGCCCCGGCGACATTCACGTCGATGCGGTAGCCAGATATCTCTATCATATCGGCGACGATGGCACCGCGATGCGCTATGGCGTCGCGATTGCGCGTGGCAATCTCTATGAACCCGGCACCTATACCATCCGGCGCAAGGCCAAATGGCCAACCTGGACCCCGACCGCCGCAATGATCGAACGCGACCCTCAGCTTTACGCCCAGCACGCTGACGGCATGAACGCCGGTCCCAACAACCCGCTCGGGTCGCGCGCCTTTTATCTGTACGACGGCAATCGCGACACCTATCTGCGCATCCACGGATCGCCCAGCCCGCGCTCTATTGGCGGACGGGCCAGTTCCGGCTGTGTGCGCATGGTCATGGTGCATATCAACGGGCTCTACGATCAGGTGGCAACCGGATCGACCGCGTATCTGTATCCCCCCGAGAGCAACGCCACTGCGCGCAGCTAGCGCACAGTGCGTTTTGGCCAGGGTCGGGTATTTGTCCGGCTTGGCGAAGGCCGTGGGGCGCAACGCGCACCAAACGCCCGTAGATCGCGGGTCTTGGGCCTAGGTCGCCTCCGGCGCGCGCGAACAGATCGGTCGCCCATCCGCCGACCGCAACGGCAGGAAAGTCGTTTCGACCGGTCCCACGTGTCGATAGACATAACAGCCATCCGCCGGATCGATACTCACCGCACTCAGATCCTGATAGGGGGCCGCGATCGCAACCACGCCCTCTGGAACCTCGCCAAGATAGCTGTTGGACGGCGACGCAAGGCCGCCTTCATAGGTGTCGCAAGCGGACAGAAGCAAGGTTGCGCCGCCCAATAGCCAGACCAGTTTTTTCACAAAATATCTCCTGTTAGACTGTGTAAATCATCGGCGATTCTGAATGGGAAAACCAGTGCCGGGTGCGGATCTGCGCCCAACGCGGTGTTTTGGCCACGCCCGGTCATCCTCGCCCCGTCCGCAACCCATACTGCGTATGTACCGGGTATGTACCGAGCATGTACGCGATCCATACGCCTGGCACCGCCCGGTTTTGCCCAGTTGCGGTGTCACCTCTGCGTGATCCGCTCCTCCATCGGCTTGGCAATCCCAAGCGCGGCCTCCACCTTTGCCCGACTCAATATAAGGATCGCGCCATGCCCTCAGAACGTCTCACATTTGCCGGTCACGACGGCAGCGAACTGGCCGCGCGGCTGGACCTTCCCAACGGCCCACATCTGGCCACGGCCCTGTTTGCGCATTGCTTCACCTGCTCCAAGGACATCCCCGCCGCACGCCGTATCGCGGCCCGGCTGGCGAGCATGGGAATCGCGGTATTGCGGTTCGACTTTACCGGCCTCGGCCATTCCCAGGGCGAATTTTCCAATACAAGCTTCACCTCAAATGTGCAGGATCTTCTGGCCGCCGCCCGCTATCTACAGAATCGGGACATGGCCCCCAGCCTGGCCATCGGTCATTCCCTGGGGGGCGCGGCGATTCTTAAGTCTGCACATAAAATCAAAAGCTTGAAAGGCATTGTGACCATCAATGCCCCGTTTGACCCGGCCCATGTCAGCCACAATTTTGCCGACGCTGTGCCCGATATCCACGAACACGGCAGTGCCGAGGTCTCGCTGGGCGGGCGCCCTTTCCGCATTACCCGCGCGTTTCTTGACGACATCGACACCGCCAGCCTGACCCCGGCGATCAAATCGCTGAGAGCCGCCCTGCTGGTGCTGCACGCACCGTTGGATGACACCGTCGGCATCGACAATGCCGCGCATATCTTTCAGGCCGCCAAACACCCCAAGAGCTTTGTGACCCTGGACGATGCCGACCACCTGATCACCCGCGACAAGGATGCCGAATATGTCGCGCAGGTCATTGCCACCTGGGCCGGGCGCTACCTGGATCTGTCCCCGCCCGCGCCACCGCCAGGTGCGCCCGAAGGGATCACCCGCATCAGCGAAGCCGACCCCGACGGGTTCCTTCAGGACATCCAGTCCGGCCCCAGACATCACCTTCTGGCCGATGAACCCATTGCCTTTGGCGGCACCGACCGCGGTCTGTCGCCCTATGGTCTGATGGCCGCCGGCTTGGGGGCCTGCACCTCGATGACGATCCGCATGTTCGCGCGGCGCAAGGATTGGCCGCTGGAGCATGTGAGCGTCGATGTCAGCCACGGCAAGCTCCACGCCCAAGACGCTGAAACCACCGATGCAAATCGCATCGACCGGTTCGAACGTGTGATCGACCTGCGCGGCGATCTGAGCGACGAACAAATCGCCCGCTTGATGCAGATTGCCGACAAATGTCCGGTTCACCGCACCCTGGAGCGGGGTGCAAGCGTGGTTACCCGACAGCGCTCGGACTGAATTAACAGGTCCGGCGGTTCAGCGGAGACGCGCGCCCCCCCCGCCTCCCGGCAGTCGGTGGATGGGCGGACGCGCGGTCGGTGCCCCCCCCTCCGGGGGACGGGCACCAGGCGGACGGGCAATCGGGTGTTCGGGGCGCGGCGAGCGCGCCCGCGAAGACGTCAAGACCCAGCGCCCCGATCAGCATGTACCCCAGGATCGTCGCCTGTCCGAGGCGCGCGCCGATGAACAACACGGCAAAACTGCCCATGGCGACCGGAACCGGCCTCATCGGCACTTTGATCTTGGCAGTAATCGCCAGAACGACGATTCCGCCCAGCACTGCCTGATTCAGACGCAGGGCATTGCCGGATTCAGCCCGATAGCCTGTGTCCACAGCGGGTTGGCTATGGTCGCGGTCATCGGCAAATCTCCTGTATCGCGGCCAAAGTCGAATGCCTTGTGGCGTAGATACTGCGCTGCCGCAGATTAATTTGAGCGTTGCACCCTTGCCGCAGGTCGGCACAAACGCAGCATGACCACAGACCTCGGCGGTCAGATCCTATGGTATGTACTAATCATACGATAGGATTTGCGCGGGCCGGACACCTGCCAGGTCACCGTGAAAACCGGCCAGAAATCAAAATCATATGCCCCATCATATTGGTCAGGATCGCACCAATGCGAAGTCGGGCCACCACGGGCCGGAACTGTGTGGAAATACCGGCCATCGGAAAACCACACTGACAGGTCCGCGCGCCAAGAAAAATTCTGGCTGGCTGAAATCGGTACATGCCCCTGTACCTTCAGTTCCCCGTTTTCCACATAGCCCAGCCCCTGTGCCTGCGGGGTCCAAACCGCCCGTGCGACAAACCTGGCCCGGGTCCCATCGGCATGGGTAATCTCACGCTCCAGATGCCACGCTCCTTGAAAATCCAGCAATTGCCGTGCTGCACCATCCATGCCGCCCCTCGTCGGTTGTCGGATCTCGGCTATTGCCTGGCGACCGCACAGTCAACGCATGCTGGCACTGCCCCCTTGGGATCAGTGCAGCCTTGCCGCGCTGCGGCGCGCGGTCTATGAGGCAGGTACCCCAAGCAAAGCAAGGTGCCGCCCTATGATCCCGCGTTATTCCCGTCCCGATATGGTCGCCGTCTGGTCCCCCGAAACCAAATTTCGCATCTGGTACGAAATCGAGGCCCATGCCTGCGATGCCATGGCCGACCTGGGGGTGATCCCTCGCGAAAATGCCGCCGCCGTGTGGAAAGCCAAGGATGTGGAATTCGACGTCGCCCGGATCGACGAAATCGAAGCGGTGACCAAACATGACGTCATCGCCTTTCTGACCCACCTGGCCGAAATCATCGGCAATGACGAGGCCAGGTTCGTGCATCAGGGCATGACCAGTTCCGACGTGCTGGACACCACCTTCAACGTCCAGTTGGTCCGCGCGGCTGACATTCTGATCGCAGATGTCGAAGCGCTGCTGGCGGCGCTGAAACGTCGCGCGCTGGAGCACAAGGATACGGTGCGCATCGGTCGCAGCCACGGTATTCATGCCGAACCGACCACGATGGGCCTGACCTTTGCACGGTTCTATGCGGAAATGGATCGCAACCTGACCCGTCTGCGCGCGGCGCGGTCCGAAATTGCCACCGGTGCCATTTCCGGAGCCGTCGGCACCTTCGCCAATATCGATCCGCGCGTCGAGGAACACGTCTGCGCCCAGTTGGGCCTGGAACCGGAACCGATCAGCACCCAGGTGATCCCGCGCGACCGCCATGCCGCCTTTTTTGCAACCCTCGGCGTGATCGGCAGCAGCATCGAGAACGTGGCCACCGAAATCCGCCACATGCAACGCACAGAGGTTCTGGAGGCCGAAGAGTTCTTTTCCAAGGGCCAGAAAGGCAGCAGCGCGATGCCCCACAAACGCAACCCCGTGCTGACCGAGAACCTGACCGGGTTGGCGCGACTGGTGCGCATGGCCGTAATTCCGGCGATGGAAAACGTGGCCCTCTGGCACGAGCGCGATATTTCCCACAGCTCGGTCGAGCGCAACATCGGGCCGGACACCACGATCACGCTGGATTTCGCCCTGTCCCGCCTGACCCAGGTCGTCGACAAGCTCGTGGTCTATCCGGACAACATGCTGGCCAACATGAACAAATTTCGCGGCCTGGTGATGAGCCAGCGCGTGCTTCTTGCCCTGACGCAGGCCGGTGTCAGCCGCGAAGACGCCTATAGCCTGGTGCAACGCAATGCGATGAAGGTCTGGGAACAAGGCAAGGATTTCAAAACAGAGCTGCTGGGCGATGCCGATGTGCTGGCCGCGCTCAGCGCCGATGAAATCGAAGAGAAATTCGATCTGGGCTATCACACCAAACATGTCGACACGATTTTCAAACGCGTATTCAAAAACTAACGCGTCGATATTGATGCTGTCAGCGGCCCGCACCGGCGTCATCACGCCATTGTGGGCCGTTTTCGTTTTGTAAATCCGGCTTTGCCGTTTACGATCAGGATGACTACGTAAAGACCAACTGCATGTAACACTTGGAGGACACTCATGACCCTCAGAACAGGTATGGTTGCACTGGCGCTCATTGTTGCGCCAAGCCTGTCTTTCGCCATGTGCTCGGAGCGAGATCACCAGGCACAGTCCTGTGCACCGGGAACGACATGGGATTCAACAAACCAGAGCTGCGTGCCGCAAACCAACAGCTAGCGGCGCGTCTGACCGTTTTTCCAATGACCGGGCATGATCGTAGATCTGCCTGCGGTTTCTTGTCATTTGAAGTACCTATAACCTGCTATGTAATCGGAGCGTTTCATGCGTCTGCCCCTTATGGCCCTTCTCCTTATTCCCAGCCTCGGCTTTGCGGCCAGTGACGATAACGCCCCACCAAAGCCGACGGAAACGACCACGTCCTGCAAAGGAGTCGAGGTCTGGGATGCGGCCACGCAGAAATGCGTAAAACCCAAGGGGGCCGCGCTGGACAGCGACGTGCTCTATGGGGCGGCGCGCGAACTGGCCTATGCCGGACGCTATCAGGACGCACAGAGCGTGTTGGCGGAGATGCCGGATCAGGGATCGGACCGAGTGCTGACCTATTGGGGTTTCACCCACCGCAAGCTCGGCAATCTGGAGTTGGCTCAGATGTTCTATGAACAGGCCATCGCCCTTAATCCAAACAATATTCTTGCGCGCTCCTACATGGCGCAGGGCCATGTGCAAGAGGGCCGGGTGGACGAGGCGATTGTCCAGTGGCGCGAAATCAAGGCACGTGGCGGCGAAGGCACCTGGGCAGAGGCCTCGCTGCGCGAAGCAATCCGCACCGGACTGACATACAACTACTGACTTTTCAGCCTTTGTTTACAGCTGTCGGCCTAGACTGCCTGCGATCCTGAAATGGGGTTTCAAGGCAAGGGCTGACAGATGCACAAAGACTCGGCGGTTTCGCAGCTACCTATCGCGGCACCTGGAAATGCCGCCAATCAGGTTGCAACCACGCAACCCAAGCCCTTGGGCAGCAAGGCCAAGGCCGCCATCGTGGTGCGTCTGTTGATGAATGAGGGCGCGGATCTGCCACTGGAGGATCTGCCGGACGAGCTGCAGGGACGACTGATCCAGCAGATGGGCACCATGGGGTTGGTGGACCGGGACACCCTGACCACCGTAATCGACGAATTCGCCACCAAGCTGGACGGAATAGGTCTGTCCTTCCCTAACGGGCTGGCCGAGGCACTGTCGGAAATGGATGGCAAGATCAGCCCCCAAACCGCTGCCCGGCTCCGCAAGGAAGCCGGCGTGCGTCAGGCTGGCCATCCATGGTCCCGGCTGCGCGCCCTGCCCGTGCCCGATCTGGTGGCCATGGCCAAGGCCGAAAGCATCGAGGTCGCTGCGGTGCTGCTGTCCAAGCTTGACACAGCCAAGGCGGCGGCCATGTTGGGCGGTCTGCCCGGTCCGCTTGCCCGGCGTATCACCTATGCCGTGTCGCAAACCGGGCAGGTCACGCCCGACGCCGTGGATCGCATCGGGCTCTCCCTCGCCAGCCAGTTGGACGACAAGCCGAACGTGGCCTTTGCCGACGATCCCGGCGCGCGCATTGGTGCCATTCTGAACCAGTCTGCCGCCACGATCCGCAACGACATGCTGACCGGCCTGGACGAGACCGATACCGATTTTGCCAGCGCTGTCCGTAAGTCGATCTTTACCTTTGCACACATCCCTGCCCGAATTCTGGCCCGCGACGTGCCAAAGATCATCAAAGCCATCGACCCTGAGGTTTTGGTCACTGCGCTGGCCGCCGCCACCGACGAAGAAACCGCTCCGGCTGCTGAATATCTGCTTGGCAACATGTCCTCGCGCATGGCGGACAGCCTGCGCGAAGAAATGCAGGAAAAAGGCAAGGTCAAAATCCGCGACGGCGAGGTCGCCATGACCGAGGTGATCGCCGCAATCCGGGCCCAGGAACAGGCCGGCGAACTAACGTTGGTGGTTCCGGAAAGCGAAGAAGACGACGCCGAAGATTGACCCGCCCCCAGCATACCGGCGGGTGTGTGTCGGGGATATCGATTACCGAGCGCCTCTTCGGAGTGCGGCAGCCACCCCCTGTGAAAGTCTGCGCCTCACCCCACAAGGCTGGGCAGGTACAGCACAATACCGGGGAAAGCGACCAACAGTGCGATCGTTACCGCGTCGGCGATAAAGAACGGCATCACCCCACGAAACACGTCCTGCACGCTCAGGTCATCGCGCACCCCCGCGACCACGAAACAGTTCAAGCCGATAGGCGGCGTGATCAGGCAGAACTCGGCCATCTTGACCACCAGGATTCCGAACCAGATCGCGCACATGGTGCCGGACATGCCAAAGGCGCTGTCCGCAGCCGCAACCGTTTCGCCCCCATTCAGCGCCATCACCGCCGGATACACCACCGGCAAGGTCAACAGCAGCATGCCGATGGCATCCATGAACATGCCCAGAACCGCATAGGCCAGCAGGATGCACACCAGAATCAACATCGGCGACAGGGTCAGCGAGGTAATCCAGTCCGCAAAAGCCGCCGGCAGTTCGGCAAAGCCCAGGAAGCGGACATAGATCAAGACACCCCAGATGATGGTAAAGATCATCACAGTCAGCTTGGCCGTATCCAGAAGCGCCGACTTCAGTTCGGACCAACGCATGCCACGATACAGGGCCATCAGAAAAACGATGAAGGCCCCGATTGCGCCCCCTTCCGTGGGTGTCCCCCAGGCTTCACCAAAGGGATTGTAGACAAAGAAGATGATGATCACGACAACTGCCACGATGGGCAAGGCGGGCGGCAGCGCCGCAAAACGCTGGCCCCAGGTGAAGCCTTTGACCGGCGGGCCAACAGTCTTGAAAACCACGGCGATACCGATAATCAGAACGGCATAGACCACGGCGGAAAACGCACCGGGAATGAAGCCCGCCAACAGCAGCTTGCCCACGTCCTGCTCAACGATGATGGCATAGATCACCAGAATCGCAGAGGGCGGTATCAGCGAAGCCAGCGTCCCACCCGCCGCCACCACACCGGCTGCGAATTGCTTGTTATAACCGATCTTGAGCATCTCGGGGATGGCGATCCGGGCGAACACCGCTGCCGTTGCCACGGACGCGCCGGATACGGCGGCAAAGCCGGCGGTGGCAAAAACGGTCGACACGGCCAACCCGCCGGGCACCCAGGCAATCCAGCGTTTTGCCGCCTCAAACAGGGCCGTGGTCAGTCGCGCGTAATAGGCCATATAGCCGATAAGAATAAACACCGGGATCAGACTGAGCACTTGGGCGCTGACCTTGGAATGCGGCGTCAGACCGGCGATGCGCACGCTGACCTCCAGCGCCTTGCCGAACCGCGCCGGGTCATAGTCAAATCCGTTCCAGCGCAGCCAGACCAGCCCGACAAACCCGGCCATACCGGCAGCAAACGCCACCCGCATGCCCAGCAGAACCATGACCAGCAGGCCACCACTGGTCCAGAGACCGATATCGATGGGTTCCATCATTCATGCCCCGCAAGTTGGCTGGCCTCGGCCTGCGCCTGTTCCGCCACAGTGAGCGTCAGCGGGACCGCGACCGGATTGTCCAATCCCAGAATCAGGGCCCGACCATAGCCGACCGCCTGCACAATCAGACGCAGCACCAGGACACCAAAAGCCACGGGCACCACCAGTTTGCTGGGCCATGTGGGCAGGCCGATGTCGATGGAACTGTCGCGGCTGCACAAGGGGCGCGAGCAGTCAAAAGAGCGATCGAAATGCTCCCAGGCGCCCCAGGCCAGCGCGACGATCAGCACCAGGATCAGCAGAACCGATATCAGCTCAAACAGCCACAGCACCCGCCCATGCAGCGCACCCACCAACATATCCATGCGGATATGGGTGCCATCCCGCTGCACATAGGACACGCCCATGATCGCAATGATCGGCATGGCCGCCTCGATATAATCGACATATCCCAACAAGGGAGAGCCAAAGAACTTGCGCCCGACAACCGAATAGGCGGCCAGAAACATCAGCGAAAAGATCGCCAGTCCGCTGAGCAACGCGCAAAACCGCTCGATGGGCAAAAGCGCCCGATCCAAACGGCTGAGCAGGCTGGAGTCTTCCAGCACCGCGGCAGATCCCGCCATTCCTATCCCCTGTCATGTAATGGGGCGCGCGGCGTGCGCGGCCCCGGTTTCGAACCGATCAGTAAAGGATCAGTTCGTGCCCTTGGCCTGGGCCAGAGTTGTCGTCAGCAGGTCAAACAGTTCCTGCCCCGGCAATCCCTGCGCCTCGATCTCGGCAATCCAGGCATCGCGAATCGGGTCTGCGGCCTGGGTCCGGAACGCGGCCAGTTCCTCGTCGCTTATGACAACCTTCGTGACGCCCTTTTCATCCAGAATCGCGTCCCATTTCTTTAGCAATTCACCATAATTGGCCAAATAATGTGTGATCGCCTCGTCCACCGAGCCGTCCAGCGCGGCGCGTTCCTCGTCGCTCAGGCTTTCATAGGCGTCGATGTTGACGACCACCGGGCAGTTCACCGTGCCGGGGTTCAGGTTTGCTGTCCACCAGTCGGCCTGGTTGATGGTGCCAAACGACAGATGCGCATGCTGGGCAAAGGCCACCGTGTCTACGACACCGGATTCCATTGCCTGATAGGCTTCGGTCGCGGTTACCGAGGTCGGCACCGCGCCAACGGCCGTGAACGCTTCGCCCAGCCCGCCGGTGGCACGCACGCGCATTCCCTCGAATTCGGCCAGCTCATCACGCGGCTCGCCGGTTCCGACAATATTGTATTGCGGCATCGGGCTGGTCATCAGCAGCTTGGCATTCCACTGCGCCATTTCTTCCTGCACCGCCGGGTGGCCATAGATCGCATGGCTGACGGCCACCTCCTGATCCAGGTTCTCGACACCGAGGAAGGGCAATTCCAGTACGGTGATCAAGCGGTTCTTGTCCGGATGATACCCGGCGCAGAACTGCGCCATCTCGAACGCGCCGATGGAAATCCCGTCCAGATTCTCGCGGTTCTTGGACAAGCCACCATAGCTGACGTTCATGGTAAACTCGCCACCGGTTTTTTCGCTGACCAGTTCGGCGATCTTTTCGATGTGCTCTGTAAAGGCGCGACGCTTGCCCCAGACAGATACGTTCCATTCGGTGGCCGATGCTTCGGCCACAAATGACACTGCCACAGCCGCAGCGACGGCTCCGCTTACCAGCTTGCTCATGAGTTTCTCTCCCTTGTTACGGCCCGTTGCGCGGGCCGCTTGGACCGAAAGCTAGCGCGGGTATCCGGATATGCCAAGCCCTTGCCATTGACGGCAGCGCCCGGGCGACTCGGATCGGTTCCCGGACCCTTCATCGCATCGGGAAACGCCCGCCCTGCCCTGGTTCAAAGACTGCCGCACACAAAATGTCACCCCAATGATCGACACAGGATGACGCAACGATACCCACGATCGAGAGTCACCGGGTATCACACGCACCGGGAGAGTTAACAGGCAATGCCTTATGGTTTAACAAAAAATTAATCCCATCGGCCAAAACTTTACAAGAACAAAGAGGTGTACAAAAAATATTTACAAACTAATCGTTTCTTTACTGATAGTTATTTCATTATTTTCAGTCTCCACTATTGTTTGCCCTAGGAGCGTACAGAGAGTTATCTCTCTGCTATGGCCCGGTTTCGGGCGATCAGACACAGTCAGAGGGAGGAGCCACATATGAGCACCACGACAGCAATCGAAAAGTCGGAAGAAAAGGTCTATCCACCTTCGTCCGAGGCGGTCGCTCATGCGCTGATTGATGCAGCTAAATACGATGAAATGTATGCCGCATCGATCAATGACCCACAGGCATTCTGGAATGAACATGGCAAACGGATCGACTGGATCAAGCCCTATACAATAGTGCAGAACACCAGCTTCGAACCCGGCAACGTCGACATTCGCTGGTTCGAGGATGGAACCCTGAACGTCAGCGCCAACTGCATCGACCGGCATCTGCCGACCCGTGGCAACCAGACCGCGATTATCTTTGAGCCCGACGATCCCAAGGAGCCGGCACAGAGCATTTCCTACAACGATCTGCACCGCCGGGTCTGCCGCATGGCGAATATTCTCGAGGACCTCGGTGTGCGCAAGGGCGACCGCGTCGTGATCTATCTGCCCATGATCCCAGAGGCCGCCTATGCAATGCTGGCCTGCGCACGTGTGGGTGCGATCCACTCGATCGTTTTTGCCGGGTTCAGCCCGGATGCTCTGGCCGCCCGGGTGAACGGCAGTGACGCCAAGGTTGTCATCACCGCCGACGAAGCCCCAAGGGGGGGGCGCAAGACACCGCTGAAATCCAACGCCGACGCCGCGCTGCTGCATTGCAAGGACACCGTCAAATGCCTGGTGGTCAAGCGCACCGGCGGTCAGACCACCTGGGTCGATGGGCGGGATTTCGACTATAACGAGATGGCGCTTGAGGCGGACGATTATTCCAAACCCGCCGAGATGAGCGCCGAAGACCCTCTCTTCATCCTCTACACCTCGGGCAGCACCGGTCAACCCAAGGGCGTCGTGCACAGTTCGGGCGGGTATCTGGTCTTTGCCTCGATGACCCATGAGTATGTGTTCGACTATCACGATGGTGACGTGTTCTGGTGCACCGCCGACGTCGGCTGGGTCACCGGCCACAGCTATATTGTCTATGGTCCCTTGGCCAATGGCGCCACTACGGTCATGTTCGAGGGCGTTCCGACCTATCCCGACGCCAGCCGCTTCTGGCAGGTTTGCGACAAGCACAAGGTCAACCAGTTCTACACGGCACCCACCGCCCTGCGCGCCCTGATGGGGCAAGGCAATGAATTCGTCGAGAAATGCGACCTGTCCAGCCTGCGCATCCTGGGCACCGTGGGCGAGCCCATCAACCCCGAGGCCTGGAACTGGTACCATGACGTGGTTGGCAAGGGCAGATGCCCGATCGTAGATACCTGGTGGCAGACCGAGACCGGCGGCCATCTTCTGACCCCCCTGCCCGGCGCGCACGCGACAAAGCCCGGCTCGGCGATGAAGCCGTTCTTTGGCGTCAACCCGGTGGTTCTGGATCCGCATTCCGGCGAAGAGATCGACAGCTATCCCTGCGAAGGCGTTCTGTGTCTGAAAGACAGCTGGCCCAGCCAGATGCGCACCGTCTGGGGGGATCACGAGCGGTTTGAAAAGACCTATTTCAGCGACTACAAGGGCTATTACTTTGCCGGCGACGGCTGCAAGCGCGACGACGATGGCGATTATTGGATCACCGGTCGGGTCGATGACGTGATCAACGTGTCGGGTCACCGCATGGGGACCGCCGAAGTGGAAAGCGCACTGGTCGCACATGCCGCCGTGGCCGAAGCGGCCGTGGTCGGATACCCGCATGACATCAAGGGTCAGGGCATCTATTGCTATGTCACCCTGATGAACGACCGCGAACCCAGCGACGCATTGGTCAAGGAGTTGCGCCAGTGGGTGCGTACCGAGATTGGCCCGATTGCGAGCCCCGATGTTATCCAATGGGCCCCCGGCCTGCCCAAGACCCGCTCGGGCAAGATCATGCGCCGAATCCTGCGCAAGATCGCCGAGAACGACTTTGGCTCTCTGGGCGACACCTCGACACTGGCCGATCCGTCGGTGGTGGACGATCTGATCGCAAACCGGGCGGGGTAAGGATTATGGATGCAAGCACAATGACCAAACCTGCTGTGCTGATTTTGCTTGGTCCTCCTGGGGCTGGCAAGGGGACGCAGGCGCGGATGCTGGAGGGAGAATTCGGTCTCGTGCAACTGTCTACCGGGGATCTTCTGCGTGCGGCGGTTGCCGCGGGCACCGAGGCTGGCAAGGCGGCCAAGGCGGTGATGGAAGCCGGTGAACTGGTCAGCGACGACATCGTGATCAACATCCTGCGCGACCGTCTGGCCGAGCCTGACTGCGCCAGGGGCGTCATCCTCGACGGCTTTCCCCGCACCACGGTTCAGGCTCAGGCGCTGGATGCGCTGCTGGCAGAATCCGGCCAGGGTATCAACGCGGCCATCAGCCTCGAGGTCGATGACGCCGCGATGGTCACCCGCATTTCCGGCCGCTTTACCTGCGGCGATTGCGGCGAGGGTTATCACGACACGTTCAAGGCCCCTAAAATCGCTGAAACCTGCGACAAATGCGGCGGCACCGGGATGAAGCGCCGCGCGGACGATAATGCGGAAACCGTCGCAAGCCGTCTGGTGGCCTATCACGAACAGACCGCCCCCCTGATCGCCTATTACACGTCCAAAGGCGTGCTGAAATCCATCGATGCGATGGGTGACATCGACGCGATTGCCGCTGAATTGGGCGCGATCGTGAAACAGGCCACGGCCTGATTCAAGACAAGACCGGGCGTCGTCTCAATTCAGCGATGCCCGTCATTTTCCGGAGGAAGAAGGAGGAACCGCCATGGCGGACCAAACCACTAGCGCCTCAGACACTGCCGAGTCCGACAAGGGCTATTGGGCAGCGAATGTGCGCATAATTCTGATCAGCCTCGTAATTTGGGCGCTGGTCTCGTTCGGGTTCGGCATTCTGCTGCGCCCGATGTTGTCGGGCATCCGCGTCGGCGGCACCGATCTTGGCTTCTGGTTCGCCCAGCAAGGCTCGATCCTCGTGTTCCTGGCGCTGATCTTCAACTACGCGTGGCGGATGAACAAGCTCGACGCGCAATTCGGCGTCGAAGAGGAGTAAACAGGACATGGATCAGTTTACAATCAACCTGCTGTTTGTCGGCGCGAGTTTTGCGCTGTACATCGGCATCGCAATCTGGGCCCGGGCCGGGTCCACATCGGAATTCTACGCCGCCGGCCGCGGCGTTCACCCGGTTACCAACGGCATGGCCACCGCGGCTGACTGGATGTCGGCGGCCAGCTTTATCTCGATGGCGGGTCTCATTGCCTTTACTGGCTATGACAACTCGACCTACCTGATGGGCTGGACAGGCGGCTATGTTCTGCTCGCCCTTCTGCTGGCCCCCTATCTGCGGAAATTCGGCAAATTCACCGTGTCGGAATTCATCGGCGACCGGTTCTATTCGCCGACAGCCCGTCTGGTGGCCGTGATTTGTCTGATCGTGGCCTCGACCACATACGTGATCGGCCAGATGACCGGCGTCGGCGTGGCCTTTGGACGGTTCCTTGAAATCAGCAATACCTCGGGCCTGCTGATCGGCGCGTGCGTCGTCTTCGCCTATGCGGTGTTCGGTGGCATGAAGGGGGTGACCTATACCCAGGTGGCGCAATACTGCGTGCTGATCCTGGCCTATACGATCCCGGCCGCGTTCATCAGCCTGCAACTGACCGGTAACCCCGTTCCGGCCCTGGGCCTGTTCGGCGATCATGTTGCCTCGGGCGAGCCGCTGCTGATGAAACTGGATGCGATCGTGGCGGAACTGGGGTTCAATGAATACACCACCCACCACAGCGACACCATCAACATGGTGCTGTTCACGCTGTCGCTGATGATCGGCACCGCCGGTCTGCCGCATGTCATCATGCGCTTTTTCACCGTGCCGCGGGTTGCGGATGCACGCTGGTCCGCGGGCTGGGCGCTGGTGTTCATCGCCCTGCTGTACCTGACCGCCCCTGCGGTCGGTGCCATGGCGCGTCTGAACATCACCGACATGTTCTGGCCAAATGGCACCGATGCCGAAGCGGTTTCGGTCGAGCAGATCAACAGCGATCCTCGCTATGACTGGATGGCCACATGGCAGAAAACCGGTCTGTTGGGCTGGGAAGACAAAAATGGCGACGGCAAGATCCAGTACTATAACGACAAGGCCGAAAGCATGCAGGCCAAGGCCGCCGAGAAGGGCTGGGAAGGCAACGAGCTGACCAACTTCAACCGCGACATCCTGGTTCTGGCCAACCCCGAAATCGCCAACCTGCCCAGCTGGGTCATCGGTCTGGTGGCTGCGGGTGGTCTTGCAGCGGCGCTGTCCACCGCGGCGGGGCTGTTGCTGGCCATCTCTTCCGCTGTCAGCCACGACCTGATCAAGGGGCGGTTCGCTCCGGACATCTCGGAAAAAGGCGAATTGATGTCTGCACGTGTCGCCATGGCGATCGCGATCGTTGTCGCAACCTACCTGGGTCTCAACCCTCCGGGCTTTGCGGCGCAGACCGTGGCGCTGGCCTTCGGTCTGGCGGCAGCGTCGATCTTCCCGGCTCTGATGATGGGCATCTTCTCCAAGAAGGTGAACAACACCGGTGCGGTCGCGGGCATGCTGGCAGGTCTGGTCACGACGCTGATCTACATCTTCCTGCACAAGGGGTGGTTCTTCGTGGCAGGCACCAACAGCTTTACCGATGCAGATCCGTTGCTGGGTACGATTCAGTCGACATCGTTCGGCGCGGTCGGTGCGGCAATCAACTTTGCAGTGGCCTATGTCGTGACCGGCATGACCAAGCCTCTGCCCGAGGATATCATCGAGCTGGTCGAAAGCGTCCGGGTGCCGCGTGGCGCCGGGGCCGCAGCCGCCGACCACTGATATCGAACGATGCGGGCGGCTCCCCCCGGTTCCGCCCGCATCCCCGGCCCCGCCATCTCTATGCCGGCGGGGCCGGCCTCATTCCTGACATCCGGTGCCTCATGACCCTTACTGTCCAAGACCTGCAACGGTTTCTGACCTCGGTCCATCCCTATGACAGTCTCGACCCTGACGTACTGGACCAGCTGACGCCTCGTTTCCGGGTTCAACCTGTCCCCGCCGGAGAAACCGTTTATGAGCTGGGCAAGCCGCTGGACGGTTTGTATCTGGTGCATGAAGGCGAAATCGAGGTGAGCGATGAAAACGGCATTCCCGTATCCCTGCTGGGGCCGCGCAACTCATTCGGCGAGCGCGGCCTGACCCGCGATGGTCTGGCTGTCACCTCGGCCAGAGCCACCAAGGATGCCGTGCTGTTGATGCTGCCGAAAACCGCGTTTGACAGTCTGATGGCAGGCCAACCCTGCGTCGCAAAATTCTTTGACCGACGACGCAACGATACGCGTCGCGGCAGCGATCTGGCAACCAGCCGGGTCGAAACCTTCATGGGCGCAAACCCGATCACCTGCACGGTTGCCACCGATGTGCAAACCGCCGCAAGACTGATGCAGCCCCACCGGGTCTCGTCGCTTTGTGTCACCGATGCTGCGGGCCTGGTCGGGATTGTCACCACCCGCGACCTGACCGGCAAGGTTCTGGCCCTTGGCCTGCCTGTGACGACACCCGTCGAACAGGTCATGACCCGATCCCCCCTGACCCTGTCGCCGACCGCGATCGGCTCGGACGTGCTGCATGCAATGATGGAACACCGCATCGGTCATATCCCTATCGTTCAGGGCGGCGATCTGGTCGGCATCGTCACCCAGACCGACCTGACCCGGTTTCAGGCGGTCAGCTCGGCCGAGCTGGTTAGCGCCATCGCGCGCGCCGAGACCGCCACGGAAATGGCCCGCGTCACCGCCGAAATTCCGCGCCTGCTGGTGCAACTGGTCGCCGGGGGAAACCGCCACGAAATCGCCACACGCCTGATCACCGACATCGCCGACACAGTAACGCGCAGATTGCTGACGCTGGCCGAAGCGAAACTTGGACCTCCACCTGTGCCCTATCTCTGGTTGGCCTGCGGAAGCCAGGGCCGACAGGAGCAGACCGGCGTGTCGGATCAGGACAATTGCCTGTTTCTGGACGATGCCGTGACCGCCGATCAAATGCCCTATTTTGCCGAACTGGCCAAATTCGTATCTGACGGGCTGGATGCCTGCGGCTATTTCTATTGTCCCGGAGACATGATGGCCACCAATCCGCGCTGGTGTCAGCCACTGCGAATCTGGCGGCAGTATTTCCAGGGCTGGATCGCCAAACCGAATCCCGAAGCGCAGATGCTGGCCAGCGTGATGTTCGATCTGCGGCCCATCGGCGGGGACACATCGTTGTTTGAACAACTCCAACAGGAAACATTGGCAGCCGCCAGCCGGAATTCGATCTTCGTGGCGCATATGATCGGAAACTCGCTGAAACACACGCCGCCCCTGGGGCTGCTGCGGGGTTTTGCAACGATCCGTTCAGGCGAGCACCGCAACACGCTGGATCTGAAACTGACCGGGGTCGTCCCGGTGGTGGATCTTGGCCGGATCTATGCGTTGCAGGGCTGTTTGGTCGAAGTCAACACCCGCGCCCGCCTGCAAGCTGCCGCGTCCGCAGGGATCATCTCGGCCACCGGAGGACGGGATCTGCTGGATGCCTATGATCTGATCGCGGAAACCCGGCTGGCGCATCAGGTCCGGCGGGTCAATGGCGGCGATGCACCCGACAATTTTCTCGCCCCATCCGATCTGTCCGACTTTGAGCGAAGTCATCTGCGTGATGCCTTTGTCGTGATAAAGACAATGCAGTCGGCCGTTGGTCATGGGCGCGGCATGCCCGGTTGATGACTGCCCCAACGGAAATCGGAGGAACCTCCGGCGGGGAAATTTGCAGCAAAAAAAGACAGGGGCGCGAAATGCCCCCTGAGGGAGAAATGGAATGTTCCTGGAATTGATCGGAACGGTATTCGGCGGGATCGCCATGGCCGGTGTCGTCATGATTGTAAATCGCCTGACCGGAGGGCGGCTGCCCCGCTGGGCCGCGCCCGTCGCAGCAGGTCTGACAATGATCGCAGTCACCATATCGATGGAATACAGCTGGTACGGACGCACCACTGCCAACCTGCCCAAAGGGGTTGTGGTGGCAAACACCGTTCAAAAACAAAGCTTCTATCAGCCATGGACTTACCTGTCGCCCTACGTGGACCGGTTTGTTGCGGTGGACGAGTTGTCACTGAAGAAAAACGCCGACTTGCCGGGCCAGCGCATGATCGACTTGTATTTTTTTGGCCGCTGGGCCCCGTTGAAAAAAGTGCCGGTTGCCTATGACTGTACGGACGCCCGCCTGGCAACGCTGATCGACGGGGTGGATTTTGGTGCCCAGGGCGAGATCAGCAATGCTGACTGGCGTCAGGTGGCGGCGGACGATCCGGTCCTGATGGCGGTCTGCGAGGTCTCCTGATGCTCACCCATCTCAGCCTGCGTCTGCGCATCTTCCTGTTCTTCTGCCTTTTGGCTGTGGGCGGCGTCGCGGTCACATCCGGTGCGTTAGTGATCGGATACCGCCGCGCCGCCAACCCCGAAATGATGGATGCCTTCGTGTTTTCGGGCTTGCTGAGCGGGTTCGCTCTGGTGGCCATGATCGTCGGCGTTTGGTTGCTGTTCGACGAAAACGTCGCGAAACCGGTCCAGCGCCTCGCCGCACAGATGCGCGCGCGCGCCCATGCCGGAGTCAGCGATGACATCGACCTGACCGCCGCCCGCTATTTGGGCGACCTTGCCCCGGCAGTGCAGGCAGTCTCGGGCCAGCTCAGCGACAACACCATGCACACCGCCGCAACCGTGGCCACCGAGACCGCGCGCCTCTCCGCAGAGAAAGACCGCCTGACCACCCTGTTGACCGAGATCCCCATGGCCATCATTCTGGTCAGCCCCGCGCATCGGATCGTGCTGTATGACGGTCAGGCCGCCGGGATCCTGTCGCAGGTCGCTCCGCCTCGGCTGCATGCGTCCCTGTTTGACTATCTTCAGCGCGACGCGATCGAGGCCGCCTATCGCAAACTCGCCAAGACCGGCCACGAAGTCCGCTGCACTGTCGACAGCGTCGATGGCGCGCAGAGCTACGAAGTGCGGCTGAAACCGCTGGGGGACGTGGCCAGCTATATGCTGATCCTCGATGACGGCGTGCCCCTGATCGCCCCCGAGGCCCCCCGCCCGCTGGTCTATGATTTCGATCTGCTGGAAACGCCCGGCGATGCCGCATTCGAAGACCGCGACCTGTCAGATTTGTGTTTCGTGGTGTTTGACACCGAAACCACCGGCCTGCTGCCTCACAAGGACGAGGTGGTTCAGATCGGTGCGGTCCGGGTTCTGCGCGGTCGTATCATTGCCGGTGAAGTGCTGGACATGCTGGTGGATCCCGGCATTCCAATCCCTTCGGCCTCAAGCCGCGTGCACAAGATCACCGACCATATGGTGGCCGGAGCCCCAAAGATCGCCGAGGCCGGACGCGCCTTTCACCATTTCGCCCGCGATGCGGTGATCGTCGCCCATAACGCACCGTTCGACATGGCGTTCCTGCATCGCCATGCTCAGGCGATGGGCGTGGCCTGGGACCATCCAATCCTGGATACGGTGCTGTTATCCGCCGTCCTGTTTGGCGCCTCGGATACCCACACGCTGGACAAATTGTGCGATCGGCTCGGCGTGGTCATTCCTGACGCGTTGCGCCACACCGCATTGGGAGACGCGCAGGCCACGGCCGAGGTCCTGTGTCGGATGCTGCCGATGCTGCAGGCACGCGGCATGCGGACCTTTGGCGACGTCATCGCACAGACACGCAGGCACGGGCGGCTGCTGGAAGACCTGAACTGAGCACCGCGATGACATCCCGGCAGTGACGCCCGGCCATGGACAAACCCGGACGGGCGTGGCACCCAACGCGTCAGTTCAACAGACGCGCAGGCCCATGTCCGATAGCAGCTTCATCCCTGGTCCCGAAACCGACCGTGCCTACCGTGATGCGTTGGGGTGTTTCGGCACCGGGGTCACGGTGGTCACAACCCGCACCGCCCAAGGTCCGCTCGCGATGACGGCCAATTCCTTTGCATCGGTATCTCTGGACCCGCCCATAGTGTTGTGGTGCGCGGCCAAACGCTCATTGCGCCACGCCGCGTTTGCCGCCGCGCCGAATTACGCGATCCATGTGATGGCCAATGATCAGCAGGACCTGGCGTTGCATTTCGCCCGGTCTGGTCATGACTTCGACACGGTGTCCTGGACCGAGAATGCTGCTGGTATACCAATACTGCGGGGGTGTCTGGCGCGTTTTGAATGCCGCGGCTCTGACTTGCACGATGCAGGCGATCACACAATCATTGTCGGACAGGTTCTACGGGCGGCCTGCAGACCCGGCACCGGGCTGATGTACAAACGCGGGCAATATGGCGGCTTTCTCGGGCTGGATGGGCCGGGCTAGTCGCCCGGACATCAGTTACCCTGAACAGCAGGTACCGGGCGGCAATCGGCTCGCAGAACCGTAAATGTCGTGCGTCCTCGGGCGCAGCGCCGGATCAACTCAGCCTTCGGGCGATCCGTGGATCGCAAATTGTTCCAGACCCGCCGCCGATGCGGCAATGGTCCGATACGCCTCGTGCACGCCGGACGGGGTCAAGGCACGGGACACGGTGATCAGGGTGTTGGGTTCATGCGCGTCGCACAGATCCGCCATCTGGGCGATTTCCTCGCGTGCAACGCCCGTGGCCTCCGCAAGAGATGGCGCACCGTAAAGATCAACAAAATGTTGCGCCAGCGCGCCCGTCAGTGCGCTGGCCTCGCTCTCTTCGATCCGCGTCACCGCGACAAATGTCACGCGCCCAAAGGTTTCGATCCCCAGCCAGCCATTGGCAAAGGCCTGCCGTGCCTTGCCGCTCAGGTCTGCGTCGGTCCAGTTGGAAAACTCGAACCCGCCGGAAATGCACCATTCGCCCGTGCGCGCAGGGCTTGAAAATACATTTCGGTCGCTTTCGTCGAAATGGATCGCACGGGCCAGTTTCATGTCGGTTCTCCCGCCAGACTGCTAAGCGGGACAAGATGCGTGGTCTCATTGTCGCGGATCAACATGCCGAATTTCTCGTCAACTCCCAGAAACACGCCGCGCACCCCGGCCCGTTCGATCGGCTCTCCGACGCCCACCAGCAATCCCATCCACTGGTCATGCAGCGAAGCATTGCCCTCATCCCCCCACCGGTTGATCCAGACCAGCGTATGCCGCGCCCATCCTTCCAACAGGTAGTTTGGCCCCATATCGGCACAGCCTTCGTCATGCAATGCGGTGACATCCGGGTTTGCGCCCGGATCGGTTTCGGTCTGCATCAACGAAATCTCGATCCCGACTACCAGCCACTCGGGCACCGCCCGGGCTTCGCTTCTGGATGCTCGCGCCTGCAGGAATCCACAGCCCGCACCATTAACGCGAATTCCCCCGTCCCAGGTCAACTGAACGGCCACCTCGGGCGGGGCCAGTGCCCCCAGGGCATTCTGAAACCCCACCCCGCACACCGGCACCATCGCCATGGCATCCTCCAGCGGCACCTCGGGCGCAAAGACCAGCGCCGCGCGCAAGCGGTCGGCCATCAGCGAATACACCAGCGTCCCGCCATCACAACCCAGCGCGGCCATGGCACAGGCCTTTTCAAACGGATCCTCTCCGCTGCCGGCTGCCACGCCACGCAACAACGGCGGAAAACGCGGGGCCTCGGTCACGCCAGCCCTTTGGCGATCAGATTACGCGCCACATGACGGAAGCCGGCGGCCTGAGCGCTATCCGGCTTGGCGACAACAATGGGTGCCCCGCCGTCCGATGCGATGCGTATATCCAGATGCAAAGGGATTTCCGACAGCAACGGCACGCCCAGCTTTTCGGCCTCGGAGGCAACGCCGCCATGGCCGAACACATGCTCTTCATGCCCGCAGTTGCTGCAGATATGGGTGGACATGTTTTCGATCATGCCCAAAATCGGCGTCTTCAATTGCTTGAACATGTCGATGCCCTTACGCGCATCCAGCAAGGCAACATCCTGTGGCGTCGAGACAATGATCGCACCGTCCACGGCAAATTTCTGCGTCAGGGTCAGTTGCACATCCCCGGTTCCGGGCGGCAGATCGACGAGCAACACGTCCAGCGCGCCCCATTGCACCTGCATCATCATCTGCTGCAACGCGCCCATCAGCATCGGCCCGCGCCAGACCACCGCCTGATCCTCGTTGGTCATCAGGCCCATCGACATCATCGTGACGCCGTGGTTTCGCAGCGGCAGGATGGTCTTGCCATCGGGGCTGGCCGGGCGTCCGGACACACCCAGCATCCGCGGCTGGCTGGGGCCGTAGACATCCGCATCCAACAGCCCGACCCGGCGTCCCTCGGCCGCCAGGGCACAGGCCAGATTGGCCGCCACGGTGGATTTGCCCACCCCGCCCTTGCCGGACGCTATCGCGATGATGCGCGCGATCCCCGGTACCGGTTGCGGCCCCTGCGGTTCGGCTTTGCGGGCCGGTTTCAGATCCGGCGGTGCCTTCTGGCTATGCGCGGTCATCAGGGCGGACACGGTCGAGATGCCCTCCAGCGCACTCACCCGCGCCTCGGCTTCGGCGCGCAAAGGCTCCATCGCCTGCGCCCGCGCCGGATCGATCTCCAGCACAAAACGCACCGCGCCGTGCTCGACCGTCAGCGCCCGCACCAGCCCGGCGGCAACGATGTCCTGCCCGCTGGCCGGATCGGTGATCTGTTTCAGTTCGGCCAGAACCGCGTCGCGCCCCGCCATGATCTAGTCAGCCGCCTTGATGGTACCGGTCACCACGTGCTCGACATCCAGCCCGTCTATGGTCAGAACCATTTTGGCCTCGTAACTCTTGCCCGTCGTGCCCTCCGCAGTGCGCAGCGCCTCCTCGATCGCCTGTTGACTGGTCACGCCAACCTGTTTCAGAAATTTGCGCATCGACATGTTGAAATCTTCACTCATCTCGTCAGTCCTTTCGTGTTCAATCCAATTGACGCATTGCCAATTGCCCACCTAGGCTTGTGGCATGCGCGCATTAATCATTTGCCTCACTCTGGTGTCGAATGCCAGTCCCGCCGCCGCACAGGACGCCCTTGGGCTTGCGGCCCCAGAGGCGGTGGCCGACACCGGGTTGTTGAAACATATCCTGCCGCGTTTCTCGCTCAAAACCGGGATTCGCGTCGCGCCCGATGCGGATGGACCGATGCAGCTGGCCAACACCGCCCCCGGCGTACCGGTGTTTGAGGCCGGTGGTACCACCTATTTCCTGCGCATTCAAAACGACCCCCGTCAACAACGCTTTCTCGACTGGCTCAACTCGGAAATCGGCAAAACCACCGTAGACAGTTTTGCCCCCGATGGTGTGCAACTGTTTTCGGCACGATTTGACGAGGTCCAAACGCTCAGCGCGCCGACGTTCAGCGGCAATGCCGCACGCGGTGCCCGCCTGTCGCTGACCCATTGCGGACGCTGCCATGTCATCGGCCCGCAAAACCGGATGAAGGGGTTGGGTTCGACCCCGTCTTTCCCGGTGTTGCGCAGCCTGAGCGATTGGGATCTGCGGTTCCAGGAGTTTTTCGTGCGCAAACCCCATGCCGCCTTTACCCAGATCAAAGACGTGACTCCGCCCTTTGACCCAGAACGCCCGTCGCCCATTGTCCCGATGCGGATCACCTTGCAGGATCTGGATGCCATCCTTGCGTTTGTGGCCCAAACCGAGGCCGCCGATCTGGGAGCGCCGCTGCAATCTCAGTGATCCCGGCGCTTTGAAAGATAGTCCTCGGTGGTGCGCACCTTGGGTTTCGCGCCGCCCTGAAACGGGTTGTCCCCTTGCGCGAACTGGACCTTTATGCGGCAATTGTCGCACATCTGGATCATCCTTGCCTGCGCGGAACTTGCAAACATCGGATGGCTGCCTGCCAGCTTGTCCATGATACGCTCGACCGTCGATTTCACCCCGAACAGCGCACCGCATTCGATGCAGGCAAACGGTTCCTCTTCGTTCAGAACCCTTTGCGCCAGCGCGGCATCGCTGAGGTCCAGTTGCGGTCTCAAAGCGATCGCGTCCTCGGGGCAGATGTTGGCACAAATCCCGCATTGCAGACAGGCGTCTTCCTGAAATCTTAGCTGCGGCATGTCCGGGTTGTCCAGCAGCGCACCCGAAGGACACAAAGACACACAGCTCAGACACAGGGTGCAGGCCTCGGTATCGACCAGCACCGCGCCATATGGGGCCCCATATGGCAAATCAATCCGTGCCTCGGCCTGCGGATTCAGCGCCTGCGCCGCGAGTCGCGCGATCTGGCGACGGTTTCCCATCGGCAGAACAAAATCTGTGGAAATACATGTTTTATCAGCATGATACAGCACGCGGCTCATGTTGTCCGGATCGCTTTCATCCAGCATCTCCACCTTGCCTGCACCGGCAATCGCCGCCGCCAGCGCCATTTCGCGCTCTAACGCTTCCCGTTCGGTGGTCGGGGCCAGCAGCACGGTCACACCGGCAAAGCCATACGCCAGCGCAGCCAGCATTTCCGCATGGCCAAAGCCCGAGATCACCTTCAGTTCCAGCGGGATTACATCCGCCGGTATCCCGCGCCCGAACCGCGCCGCCAACCGGATCATCTCGGCTCCGTGCGCATCGTGCACCAACAGGCGCGGATCCCCGCCCCCCGCGCCGCGAAACGCGCGGGCCAGCGTTTCCATCCGGGCCAAAAGCTGCGCCACCGGCGGATCGTCATAGGTGATCGCGGTCGAGGGGCACAGAGCCGCACAGGCCCCGCACCCGGCGCAGATCATCGGGTCTATGGCAACGTGATCTCCGGCCGGGGTGATCGCCCCGGTCGGGCATATGTCCAAGCAGTTGGAACAGCCGACCTGCCCGGCGCGCGCATGGGCGCAGAGCGTTTCCTCCAGCCGCAGGAACAACGGTTTTTCAAAGGTTCCGGTCAGCTGTACGGCCACGAACGCCAACCGCGCCACCGCAACCGGGTCGCGCGGATCGGCGCGTAAATACCCCTCGCGCTTGTCCGGGGCGGGTACCATTGCCGTTCCGCCGGTCAGGTCGATCACGATATCACAGGCCGATTGCCCCCCGTCGCGCGGCGGGGTCAGTCCAAATGCGCCGCGCCCACCCGGCACCACCTGTTGCAGCGCATCGATGGTGATCTGAAAACCGCCCAACGCACCGGTCACCCGCCGCAGACGCCCCCGCACCGCATCAAAGTTGCGGCTGGCTGGCAAATCGCCATCATCGGTGATCAGCGCCGTCACCGCCAGGCTGTCGGCCAGTTGCGCGGCCAAGGGCAGGATCGCCTCGCCCGGTCCGGCGATCAGGCAGGTGCCGTCGGACACCACATCGATGTTGCGGGTCATCGTGGCGGGCACCAGGGCCTCGGCCACCAGGGCGGCCATCTTGGGGCCGGCCTGTGCGCCCTGCTCGGACCACCCCGCCCGGTCCCGCAGGTCGACAAATCCGGGAGGGTCAATGCCCAGTTCCGCCGCCAGATCCTCGAACACCGCGCGTTCCTGCTGGCACGCTATGATGGCGTCGCCGCCTTGCATTGCCTGGGCCGCAACCTCGATTTGGGTGGTGCACAGGGCCGTGTGTACCCGCGAACAGACCACTGTCTGTGTCCCGGCCAATCGATCTGCGTCGAGTGTCTGGCTGCCCATGCAATCACACAGAATCAGGGACTTGACCATGAACCCTCCGTTTATGAACCGCAGATGAGCAGCGGCGCGCAAGCACCCTAGGCCAGGCCGGGTGCAAAGGTAAAGAGCCTGTTCAGGTAGATTGTCCGCCAACCGGGTCCGGTTGGGCGCCCGCAATGCAACCGATACGATACCTTCCACAAATCCACACCCGGCATGCGAATGCGCACGCTACATACTTTCGTATACAATTTAACCAAAACTTCTTGGCGTGAAGAGAGTTTTGTCCCATGATCGGCCACGGAAGGCGTTCAAAACCTTTCAGGGGAGAATTACGTGGCGAAGACAGTCGGCATTCATGTCGAGATGGCTTTGGGGGTTGTCGTCCGCAAACAGCCAGGCGTGACCCGCTGGGCCAAGTGGAATTGGACCGCAGTTGCGGTGCTACCGGGTGCGTCAGCGGCGGAATGGTCCGTTCTGCGGCATGAAGGCGGCGCAACCGAATACCATGCTGCCACCCTGCCCCTGACCCTCTGGGCCAGCGATACGGACGCCTATCTGGCAAACCTCTCGGATCACATCCCGTCAATTTATGTCATACTGCGCGCCACCGACAGCGGCGACATCCCGATGGAGGTGGCAGTGGTCACCGCTTCGCCGTTCGAAGGGCAGGACTATGCCGATACCGGCGAGGAAATCGTCGAAAAGGTGCCTATGCCAGACGGTCTTGTCGCCTGGGTGCGGGATTTTGCGCAGGCACATCACCAAGAGGACCCGTTCGTCAAGCGCCGCCGCGACATGGCCCGTATCGATCAGCACGAGGACGGCAAGGGCGATGCACGGATCCGTCAGGATTCGGATGTCTACCGCGCACCGAGGCGGGTCGTACAATGAGCCAAGCCCGTGATTTCTGGAGCAAACGCCGCGCCGCCGTTCAGGCCGAACAAGCGGCCCGTGAACAGGCGCTTGCCGTACAGTCTGACGCGGCGGATCGGGCGGTTGCTGAGGCAAGGGACGACGCTGAAATACTTGCCGATCTGAACCTGCCCGACCCGGACGATCTGGTGCTTGGGGACGATATCCGCGCTTTCATGTCCAAGGCGGTGCCAGACCGTTTGCGCCGCCGCGCATTACGGCGATTGTGGCGCCTGAACCCGGTGCTGGCCAATGTCGACGGGCTGGTGGATTACGGGGAAGACTATACCGACAGCGCGACGGTGATCGAAAACCTGCAAACAACCTATCAGGTGGGCAAGGGAATGCTGGCGCACCTGCAGGAAATGGCGCGTACAGACGAAATCGCCGCAGACGAAACCGACGAAACGCCGGATCAATTGGCCGAGCCCGAGGCACCGGCCTCTGCGCCGCCCCCCCCTGTCGTGCTCGCATTCGATGAGCCGGAAGATCCATCCCCAGCTCAACCGATGCCACGGCGCATGCGATTCGAATTTTCCGCGCCCGACACAGACACGCACATCCAGAGGACCTGAATGACCCAGACCGCCGAAATCGCCAGCGATGTCACACCAGAAGATCGCCTGCGCGCCGATTTCTACAATTTCCTCGGCTTGCTGCTGTCTGCGCCGCCGACACGGACGGTGCTGGAGCAGATGGCTGGGCTTGGCGGGGACGAAACAGATCTGGGTCAGGCGATCCAGGGCATGTCCCGGGTGGCGCGGGTGACCAAACCGGCCGCTGCAGAACGGGAATTCAACGCCCTGTTCATCGGTTTGGGACGCGGCGAGTTGCTGCCCTATGCCAGCTACTATCTGACCGGGTTTCTGAACGAGAAACCGCTGGCGCAACTGCGAAGCGACATGGCCGCACGTGCGATTACCCGGGCTCCGAATGTTTATGAACCCGAAGACAATATCGCCAGCCTGATGGAGATCATGGCGGGTCTGATTGTCGGTCGATTTGGTCAACCGGCGTCCCTGGGCAATCAGAAAACATTCTGGAATCGCCATATCGGCCCCTGGGCCGGGCATTTCTATTCCGATCTGGAAGCGGCAGAAAATTCGGTTCTCTACGCCTCGGTTGGTGCTGCGGGCCGAATGTTTATGCAGATCGAACGGGACGGATTTCGCATGACAAAAGATTAGCTTTAGCCAGCAACTACATGAAATAAAACAAAAGGAAATAAGCCAATGCGCAAGAAACAAAAGGACGACACCAGCCGCCGCGATTTTCTGAAACTGGCCGGAACCGCAGCGCCCGCAGCCGTGGCCGCCGCCGCCCTAAGCGGCTCCGATGCCGAGGCCGCCGCGCTGCCGGTCGACGAAACCCGCCTGCAGGACACGGCACATACCCGTGCCTATCTGAATTCTGCGCGGTTCTAAGACCTGCTGAAAGCAAACAGACAGCGCCCGGCCCCAGGCCCGGACGAGGTCAAGCCCCGGCAGACGGTTGCGTGACGCCCTGACACCGGTCCGGACAAATCACCAAGCAAGCCGTGTGCGGGCAAGCAAGGGAGGAAACAAAACATGCTTAGGAAAAAGACCAACGGGGTTGCGCGACGCCCCCAGCGGACCAGTATCCTGTCTGACATCGCCGAGAAATCCGTGGACCGCCGCGCATTTCTGCGCAGCTCGGGTCTGGCCATTGGCGGATTGGCCGCCATCGGCGCCACCGGCGGCACGGTGACACCGGCCAGCGCCCAAAGCGCCGCCGTGACCGCAGTCGAGACCGTCAAATCCATCTGCACCCATTGCTCGGTCGGTTGCACGGTGATTGCCGAGGTGCAAAACGGCGTCTGGACCGGTCAGGAGCCCGGCTGGGACAGCCCTTTCAATCTCGGGGCGCATTGTGCCAAGGGCGCGTCAGTGCGTGAGCACGCCCATGGCGAGCGCCGTCTGAAATACCCGATGAAAAAAGAGGGTGGCGAATGGAAACGCATCAGCTGGGAACAGGCGATCGCCGAAATCGGCGACGGCATGACAACCATCCGCGACGAATCCGGCCCCGACAGCGTTTATTGGCTCGGCAGTGCCAAGCATAGCAACGAACAGGCCTATCTGTTCCGCAAATTCGCCTCGTACTGGGGCAGCAACAACGTCGATCACCAGGCCCGGATCTGCCATTCCACGACCGTGTCGGGCGTGGCGAACACATGGGGCTACGGCGCCATGACCAACAGCTACAACGACATCCACAACAGCCAGGCGATGTTTCTGATCGGCAGCAACCCCGCCGAGGCGCACCCCGTTTCGCTGTTGCACCTGCTCAAGGCCAAGGAACAGAACAACGCGCCGCTGATCGTCTGCGATCCACGGTTCACCCGTACGGCGGCCCATGCCGATGAATACGTGCGCTTTCGTCCCGGCACCGATGTCGCGCTTATCTGGGGCATCCTGTGGCACATCTTTGACAACGGCTGGGAAGACAAGGAATATATCCGCACCCGGGTCTGGGGCATGGATCAGATCCGCGCCGAAGTCGCCAACTGGCCACCCGAAGAGGTCGAGCGGGTCACCGGCACTCCCGGCAGCCAACTGCGCCGCGTCGCACGGACGCTTGCCAACAACCGGCCCGGTACGCTGATCTGGTGCATGGGCGGCACCCAGCACACCAACGGCAACAACAACACCCGCGCCTATTGCGCGCTGCAACTGGCGCTTGGCAATATCGGCACCTCGGGCGGCGGGGCAAATATCTTCCGTGGCCATGACAACGTGCAGGGCGCAACCGATCTCGGCGTGCTGTCGCACACCCTGCCCGGCTACTACGGCTTGTCCAAGGGTGCCTGGGCCCATTGGGCCCGCGTCTGGGAGGAAGACCCCGAATGGCTGGCCGGTCAATTTGATACCATCACCGACAAGGACGGCAAGGAACAGCCGCTGCAATACCTGACCGGCATTCCCGTCAGCCGCTGGATCGATGGGGTGCTGGAAGACGCCGACAATATGGACCAGCCCAACAAGGTCCGCGCCATGGTGCTGTGGGGGCACGCGCCCAACAGCCAGACCCGTGGCAAGGAAATGAAGACGGCGATGGAAAAGCTGGACATGCTGGTGGTGGTGGATCCCTATCCCACCGTGTCAGCCGTGCTGCATGACCGCAGCGATGGCGTCTATCTGCTGCCGGCCTGTACCCAGTTCGAAACCCGCGGCTCTGTCACGGCCTCCAACCGCAGCCTGCAATGGCGCGACAAGGTGGTAGACCCGCTGTTTGAATCCAAACCCGACCACGAGATCCTCTATCTGTTTGCGGACAAATTCGGCTTTGCCGACCGCATGTTCCGCAATATCGGCATGGACAGCGAAACCGAACCCAATGTCGAGGACATCACCCGCGAATTCAATCGCGGCATGTGGACCGTCGGTTATACAGGCCAGTCGCCCGAGCGGATCAAGCTGCACATGGCCAACCAGCACACCTTCGACAGAACCACGCTGCAGGCGATTGGCGGCCCGGCGGATGGGGATTATTATGGCATGCCATGGCCCTGCTGGGGCACCCCCGAGATGAACCATCCCGGTACGCCGAACCTGTACGACATGTCAAAACCCGTGGCCGAAGGCGGGCTGACATTCCGTGCCCGGTTCGGGGTCGAGCGCAACGGCGAAAACCTGCTGGCCGAAGGTGTCTATTCGGTGGGTTCGGAAATCCAGGATGGCTATCCCGAATTCACCTATCAGATGCTCAGGGATCTGGGCTGGCACACCGATCTGACCGAAGCGGAACGGCGCGCCATCGCGCGGGCCGCCTCGCTGGACGGGTTCAAAGAGATCGGAGAAGCGGGGATGTCGCCTTTCCCGTCCGATTACGATGATCGGGTCAGCAGCGTGAACTGGAAGACCGACCTGTCGGGCGGCATCCAGCGGGTCGCGATCGCCCATGGCTGCGCCCCCTTCGGCAACGCCAAGGCCCGCACCGTGGTCTGGACCTTCCCCGACCCCGTGCCGGTCCACCGCGAACCCCTCTATACCCCGCGCCGCGATCTGGTGGCGGACTATCCCACCTACGAGGACCGCAAGTTCTATCGCCTGCCGACCATGTACGCCTCGATCCAGAAACAGGACTTCAGCAAGGACTACCCGATGATCCTGACGTCCGGGCGCCTGGTGGAATACGAAGGCGGCGGCGATGAGACACGATCCAACCCCTGGCTGGCCGAATTGCAGCAGGATATGTTCGTCGAGGTCAATCCGCGCGACGCCAACAACCTCGGCATTCGCGACGGGGCGCAGGTCTGGGTCGAAGGGGCCGAAGGCACCAAGGTCAAGGTGATGGCGATGGTGACCAACCGGGTCGGAACCGGCGTGGCCTTCATGCCTTTCCACTTTGGCGGCCATTTCGAGGGCAAGGATCTGCGCGATAAATACCCCGCCGGTGCCGACCCCTATGTGCTGGGCGAAAGCACCAACTCGGCACAGACCTATGGCTATGACTCAGTGACCCAGATGCAAGAGACCAAGTGTACCCTCTGCAAGATCTGGGCAGCGTAAGGAGACCTGAACAATGGCAAGAGCAAAGTTTCTCTGCGACGCCGAACGCTGCATCGAGTGCAACGCCTGCGTCACCGCCTGCAAGAACGAACACGAAGTGCCCTGGGGCATCAACCGGCGCCGGGTCGTCACCATCAACGATGGCGATCCCGGCGAACGGTCGATCTCGGTCGCCTGCATGCATTGTTCCGATGCGCCCTGCATGGCGGTCTGCCCGGTGGACTGTTTCTATCAGAATGAAGAAGGCGTGGTGCTGCACAGCAAGGATCTGTGCATCGGCTGCGGCTATTGCTTTTACGCCTGCCCGTTTGGTGCACCGCAATACCCGCAGGCGGGCAACTTCGGATCGCGCGGCAAGATGGACAAATGCACCTTCTGCGCCGGTGGCCCCGAGGAAAACCATTCGACCGCCGAGTTCCAGAAATACGGCCGCAACCGGATCGCCGAAGGCAAGCTGCCGATCTGTGCCGAGATGTGTTCGACCAAGGCATTGCTGGCCGGCGACGGCGACGTGGTGTCCGGCATCTATCGCGAACGTGTCGTCGCTCGCGGGTTCGGCTCGGGGGCCTGGGGCTGGGGCACCGCCTATGACCAAAAGGGCGGCTGACGCCGGTCTATCTGCAAGATCACGGGGCGGCCCCCTTTCTGCGGGCCGCTCTTTCTGTCCACCGACTTACGGGGTGATCCGTCATGTTGCGCGCCTTCCTTTCCATCCTGTTGTGCCTGGGACTGGCCACCGCACTGAGCGCGCAGGACGTAGCGCCGGATTCAGCCCCTCGGGCCTCAACTGGTGGCGCCCAAACGTTACAGGACATCATGGCCCGTCAGCGCGGAGAACCGGTCGATGACAGCTTTCGCCGCGCCGCCACGGGAAACCCCGGTCACGCGGCCGACATTGCCGCGCAACTGGGAACACTGGGCGGAGCCTCCGATGCCGAAGTCTTCCGCGCGCTACGGTACGGCACCGCGGATGTCACCGTCACCTCACGTGGCCCGGCAGCAGGCGTTCTGATCCAGGACGGTGGCATGTGGTGGCTGGCCTTCCGGCAAGGGCCGCTGGCGACATACGGCGCCTGGCTGCTGGGCGGCACGCTGGCCCTTCTGGCGTTATTCTACCTGTTGCGCGGCAAGATCCGCATCGAGGGCGAAAAGACCGGGCGCACGATCACCCGGTTTTCCGGCTTTGAGCGGTTTGGCCACTGGCTGTTCGCCGGCAGCTTTCTGGTATTGGGCGCAACCGGGCTGATCTCACTGTTCGGGCGCACCGTGCTGATCCCGCTGTTCGGACATCAGGGATTTTCCACCCTCGCAGTGGCGTCGAAATGGGTCCACAACAACATCGCCTGGGCCTTCATGGCCGGGCTGGTGATCGTGATTCTGAACTGGACCCTGCACAATATCCCGAACCGCCACGATCTGATCT
This sequence comes from Sedimentitalea nanhaiensis DSM 24252, assembly GCF_000473225.1. Lineage (GTDB taxonomy): Bacteria > Pseudomonadota > Alphaproteobacteria > Rhodobacterales > Rhodobacteraceae > Sedimentitalea > Sedimentitalea nanhaiensis. Next base: position 506,714 of record NZ_KI421509.1, on the reverse strand, counting down.
GGCTATCCAAAGCGGGCGGGCTGTTTTCCAAGGGTGTGCATCCGCCCGCGCGCAAATTCAATGCCGGTCAAAAAATGATCTTCTGGGGCTGCGTGGTTCTGGGCCTATCGATCAGCGTCTCGGGCCTGTCGCTGCTGTTCCCGTTCGAGTTGCCAATGTTCGCCAAGACCTTCACCGTCCTGAATGATCTCGGCGCGCCGGGCTGGGTCGGCATGGCCCCGCTGCCCGAACAGCTGGCGGCGCAGGAAGAGATGCAGTTTGCCCAGATCTGGCATGCCATGGTCGCATTTGCATTCATGGCGATGATTTTTGCCCATATCTATCTGGGCAGCATCGGCATGGAAGGCGCGTTTGACGCCATGGGCAGCGGCGAAGTCGACCTGCAATGGGCGCGCGAGCATCACGGTCTGTGGGTGCAGGAGGTGGGGACCAAACAGGCCGCCGCCGGAACCGCCCCCCCCGCCGAATAGACATGCAACACGGCGCAGTCCTGTTGCTGGCCCTGATGCCCTCGTTGGTGACAGCACAGGATTTCTTTACCCTCAAGGGTCATGGCGGGCCAATCATGGGTATCGCCGTATCGCCAGGCGGCCAGATCGCAACCGCCAGTTTCGACAATTCTGTCGGGTTATGGGACGGGCAAACACCCCACTGGTTCGAAGGCCATCGTGCCGCCGTCAACACCGTCGCCTTCTGGGACGACACCACCTTGGTATCCGCCGGAGAGGATTTCGACATCCGCGTCTGGATGACCGTCAGCGACATCGGATCTCTACTGGGACAACACAAGGGAAAAGTGGTCGATCTGGCCCTGTCGCGCAAAGCCGAGCTTGTCGCCTCGGCCAGTTGGGACGGCACCATCGGTCTGTGGCCCCTGTCCGACCATTGGGCCAAGGTCATCTATCCTCCATTGGACCAGGCGTCCGTTCTGCTGCATGGCCACGACCAGGGCGTGAACAAGGTGGCTTTTTCCAGGGATGGCGCGACGCTCTATTCGGCTTCGGTGGATGGCACACTCAGAGTCTGGGATGTTGAACGCACCGCGCAACGACAGACCCTCGTGAACCACGGTTTCGGGATCAACGAAATGGTCCTCAACGAGCAGGACGGCTGGATTGCCTATGGTGCCGTCGACGGCGTCACCCGTGTGATCGATCTGGAGACTGGCGCACAGATCGCCGATTTCACCCTGGACCGCCGACCGATCCTGGCACTGGCGCTGTCGCCTGACCGGCGGCAACTGGCGGTCGGGGATGGCGAAGGCTATATCACGATCGTCGGCACCCAGGACATGCGCATCGCCCACGATTTCCGCGCCACCCAGCGCGGGCCGGTCTGGGCGCTGGCGTTCTCGGCAGATGGGCAGAACATCCACGCTGGCGGCCTGGACAACGCCATGTACAGCTGGCCGGTGGCCTCCCTTGGGACGCACAACCAGGCGACTACCGCGCCCCGCAGCTTTCAGCGCGATCCGGCCGAGATGGACAATGGCGAACGCCAGTTCGCCCGCAAATGCTCGATTTGTCACAGCCTGACCCCCGACAGCGAGCGGCGCGCCGGCCCGACGCTGCACAACCTGTTCGAACGTGCCGCCGGGACTGTGCCGAACTATTCATATTCCGAGACGCTGGGCGGGTCCGACATCGTTTGGGACGCGGACAGTATAAACGCGCTTTTCGATCTTGGGCCCGACCATTACATTCCGGGCACCAAGATGCCGATGCAACGTATCTCCGACCCACAGGATCGCGCTGACCTGATCGCCTATCTGCGGCAGGCCACCGCCAAGGAGCCGACCCCATGAACGCCATGTTTGCCGCCTTTGTGGCCATGTTTCTGATCGCACTCGCCGCCTGGTTCGGTCTGGAACAGGCCAGGTTTTCCGCTGCCGACAAGGGCAGCGGCCCCGCAGTCCGACTGGACGGCGAATGAGCGACTACCTCACGACCCGCGAACTGGCCGATCTGCTGCGCATTGGCGAACGCAAGGTGTATGACCTGGCCGCAAACGGCGAAGTTCCCTGCGTTCGTGCGGTCGGCAAGCTGCTGTTTCCGCGCGCGGAAATCTCTGCCTGGTTGGCGGCGTCACGCACAGGTCCGCAGGTCGCCCACCCCCCCCTGCCCCCGATTCTGGCGGGCAGCCACGATCCGTTGCTGGATTGGGCGCTGCGTGAAAGCGGATCCGGCCTGGCCAGTTTCTACGATGGATCCTATGACGGCCTGGACCGGCTGGCCGCCCGATCGGCGCAGGCTGCCGGGCTGCATATTCGCGAAGCGGACGGATGGAACCGTGCCGCCCTAAGCGACGCCCTGGCCGAGGCACCGGTTGTTCTGATCGAAATCGCCCGCCGACAGCGCGGGTTGCTTCTGGCGCCGGGCACCAAAGGGATCGGCGACTTTGCCGATCTGGTCGGTCGCCGCGTGGTTTTGCGCCAGGACAGCGCCGCAAGCCAGCGCGAGTTCGACGCGCAACTGGCCGCTGCCGGGCTGACCCATGACGATTTCACCTCCCTGCCAACGCGGGCCCGCACCGAAGAAGAACTGGCCATCGCCCTGCATGACGGCAAGGCCGAAGCCGGATTCGGTCTGGGCGCGCTCAGCGGGTTGTATGGGCTGGATTTTGTGCCGCTCAGTGTCGAGCGGTTCGACCTGGCCGTCTGGCGCAGGGCCTGGTTCGAGGCTCCGATGCAAAACCTGATCCGGTTTCTTGCCTCGCCTGCCTGTGCCGCCCGCGCCGCCGAATTGCCCGGCTATGATCTGAATGGTCTGGGTACGGTCCATCACAATGGTGCCAGCGGATAGTTGCGCATCATCACACAACAAAACACCCCGGCCAACCGCACCGACAGGAGCCCATGGGGGGATCTGACAGGAACGATTGAACCGAGGCGCTAGATTGCCCGATGTCTCGATGAGACACCGGGCAATCTATTCTCTTATCAGATCGGAACGACGACGTCACAGTAGTAGTCATCGGCCTCGGGGCATTTCGGGCAATACAGATCGTTCTCTGCATCCCAGGAACCCACTGCGGTGTACCCGCCAGAGTCCAGACCGTTGGCTGTGGCATTGATGCCGACACCACCCTGCAGGTTCGCGTCCTGACCCAGCGAGGTGAACTCGGTCGCCGGGAAGTCGAAGTCCACGACGTCCTGCCAGTTGATATCTTGCAGGATGATCGAGTGACCACCGATATCGATCCGCGTATCCGTCGCCGAGGTTCCGACCCCTTCGTCGCCTTCAGAGACAACCGCTGCGTCGTCCAGCAGTTCGAAGATCTTAGTGCGGATCTGGGCCATGGTGTCGCCCAGTTCGCCTTCGGCGCTCTCGTCCACATGGACGCGGAAGCCGAGGACATCCTGATCTTCGTTGAAGTCGAAGTCGGTGATGACGTCTGTACCGTCGTTGGACGAGAACGAGAAACCGTTATCGTCGTCATAGGACAGATGCAGATCCGAGAAGAAGACATCCTTGCCGGCATTGCCGGTCAGAGTGTCGTCGCCTTCGTTACCGGAGATGAAGTCATCGCCCTTTCCACCACGGATGGTGTCCTCGCCATAACCGCCGCTGATGCAGTCATCGCCAGAGTCGCCGTCGATGGTATCGTCGCCATCTTCGCCGAACAGGGTATCGTTGTGCCCGCCGCCGCTGATATAGTCGTTGCCGATGCCGCCGAACATGGTGTCTTCACCATTGTCACCGTGCATCTGGTCGTCGCCGGCTTGACCGAACATGAAGTCATGTCCGCCGCCACCCGACATATAGTCGGCCAGGTCTGGCTCGGGCGGACGGGAGACATCCGGTCCCTCAACACAGTCATAGGGCTTGGACAGTTCAGGCAGGGGCGAATAGTCTTCGCACTCGCCGTCCTGATCCAGGTCCACCATGTCGGCATAACCCGTACCACCAAACATGATGTCGTTACCGCCACCACCGTTCACATAGTCCATGCCGCCGTTACCCTGCAGGATATCGTCGCCACCTTGACCATTGACCGTGTCGGTGTCGTTACCGCCCTCGACCCAATCGCGACCGCCGCCGCCTTTCAGCGTATCCTGGCCATCGTTGCCCTTGATGGTGTCGTTTCCGCCCTGGCCACAAATCGTGTCGTCGCCGGTTCCGCCATAGATCGTATCGGCACCGCCGTTGCCACGGATGAAGTCGTTGCCCTGGTCGCCCATGAGGAAGTCAGCACCGCCGCCGCCGACAATTTCGTCGTCGCCAGTTCCGCCGGACACGAAGTCGTTGCCACCTTGACCATACAGACGGTCGTCGGCACCTTCGCCAAAGATCATGTCCTTGCCGCCGCCACCAGTGATGATGTCGCTGCTCTCGAAATCGCTGTCACCTTCAGGCGGGTAATATTCGGGGCATTCGCCGTCGTGCTTGCTCGACTGAGGCGCGAAGTCGATTTCCGGGCATGCCCAGTCTTCGTCGCAATCATAGCCTTCGATGCCGGCGATATTGCCGTTGTCACCAAACAGGATGTCGTTGCCGGCCGCGCCGTCGATGATGTCGGCATCGCCGCCGCCACGCATCACGTCGTTGCCCTGGTCACCATTCATGGTGTCCTTGCCTTCGCCACCGCTCATGGTGTCGTCGCCGCGACCACCGAACATCAGGTCGTCGTCGTTGCCACCGAACATGGTGTCATCGCCGCCCTGGCCGTCCATCTCGTCGTCGCCGTCTTCACCATACATGCAGTCGTCACCGTCTTTGGTGGTGTCGGTGCCGTAGTTCAGGTTCGGACCAAGACCGGTACGCACGTCGCCGTACATCTCGTCGTCGCCCGAGCCGCCGCGCATCAGGTCGTCGCCCAATCCGCCGGCCATCTTGTCGGCATCGCTCTGACCGTCCATGCGGTCATTGCCCGAGCCGCCATACATGAGGTCACGGCCAGAACCGCCCCACATGCAGTCGTCGCCGCCTTCGCCGTCCATGCAGTCATCGCCGGCGCCGCCATCCATCCAGTCGTTACCGTCGCGATAGCTGTCGGTATCGATGGTGGCATCGTCGCCCGACATGATGTCGTCGCCGTAGCCGCCCCACATGACGTCCGACTCGGAGCCGCCGATCATCCGATCGTCACCCCATTCACCCCAGAGGCAGTCATCGCCTGCTTCGCCGTTCAGGTAGTCGTCATCGTTGTAGCTGGGCGGAAGCCAGTCATAGTCGCCGTCGTAGCCATAGATGTAGTCGTCGTCGTCACCGCCATAGATGGAGTCGCCGCCGTCCATTCCCCACAGCTTGTCCTGGCCTTCCTGGCCATTGATGTAGTTGAAATTCTCGTTGCCGAAGATCGAGTCATTGCCTTTTCCGGCCTCAACGTGATCGGCATCGTAATCGGATGTCAGCGTACCGACATCGTCATCGTCCTTCAGCTGCAGAACGGCGTCCTTGAGATCGGGGAACGGTTTGTTGGGATCGCATTCGCCCCAATAGTCATACGGTGTTGGATTTTTATCTGGCATTGTCACAATCTCCGTTTGCGCAGGGCATCCCGGATCAACGTGATCCGGGCTCTGCTGTTAAAAACGCCGGCAAACCGGCCTCGATACGCGAGCGAAAAACCGCCCATAGCGCAATTAAGCGCGCAAACGCGCCGGTAAACTGCCCCCATTCAGGGACAAAGTGAAATTTTTCAGCAGTTTCGGGAAATATTTTAGCAATACGGTCGCAACCGAAAGGGGACCGCGAACAACGCCCATGGCGCAGGTCGCGGTCCCCTTGAAACGTTGTCCTCAAACAGATCCTTGGCCGGTCTCAGTCGCTTTCGCGCAGGGCCGTCTCTAGGCTCGCCACAACCGGGCTGAGCAGATAGTTCGCAACGGTCTGTTCACCGGTCGCAATCATGATCTGCGCCGGCATGCCGGGCAGCACCTCAACTCCCGGCAGCGTGGCCAGTTCCTCATCCGCAATGCGGATGTGGACCTTGAAATATTGCAACCCGGTCTCATCATCGACAAAGCTGTCCGCCGAAACGTGGGTCACCACACCTTCAACCGCAGGCGTGGTGCGGAAATTATAGGCGGTCAGCCGCACGCGGGCGATATGACCCTCGGCCACCTGATCCACGTCCTCGGGCCGGACCCGGCCCTCGGCGATGAATGCGGCATCGTCCGGCACGATCTTGAGGACCGTCTCGCCATCCCCGATCACCTCACCAGCGGATCGGAACTGTAAATCGATGACACGCCCCGCGTGCCGGGCGCGGATCAGACGGCGTTCCTTGATGTCGGCATTGGCCACGATCCTCTGACGCAGTTCGAATACCTGTTGCTTGACCAGCTGCCGTTCATCGGAAATCTGCTTGATACGATCGCGGTGCACCTGCAGAATGCGTTCTTCGGTTTCGGCAACCCGCTGGCGCACACCGTCGATCTGGCTGACAATATAGTTGACCTCGCCCAGAATGGCGACCTCAGCCTCGCGACGCGACGTATAGCGGCTTTTGGTAATCAGACCCCGATCGTACAGCGTCTTGAGATCCTTCAACTCGTCCTGGATGATCTCGAGCCGCTCGCCCAGCGATCCCTGGCGCGATGCAAGCCCGGCCAATTGTTCCTTCTGCTCGGCCACCCGCTCTTTCAGGATCGCAGCCTGACCGCGCCACATTGCGCCATTCGAAATAAACAGTTCGGCCTGGCTCTGGACGATATCCATGTAAGACGGATCGCGCGTCAGCAGCGATTTCAACTCGTCCGACAATACGATCTTGTCCAGCCTGCGGTATTCGGCGTCCAGACGGGCATCCTGCGCCAACAGGCTGACCAGCTGATTGTTCAGGATACGATCCTGCGCCGCTGAAACCGTGTCGGCCAGCACGATCAGAACCTGATCGCGCTCTACATGATCGCCTTCGCGGACCCGGATTTCGCTCACAAGGCCGCCTTCCAGATGTTGCACCTCGGGCAGATCGCCTTCGACCTTAAAGCTGCCCATGGCAATCACCGCGCTCTGGATCGGAGCCAGCGCCGCCCAGGACCCCAAACCGCCCCAGAAACCGCCGATCAACAGAACCAGGATCAGCACCAACCGGCCAATCCGCGTCGGCGGCTGGATCGGTTCTTTCTGCGCGCCCGGCATCTGATCCGGCAGGGCGACGTCGCCTTTGCGAGGCATCGAAACAACATGGGTCATCGTGCGCCCTCCTCGGCCAGCTTGACATCATCGGGAACTTTTCGTTTCAGAACAAAGACCTTTGACTTGTCGTCCTCATCTGTGACCTTGGCCGCCATTGGCTTGACCTCGCCGCCCAAAACCGCGTTGGATTTGCCGAACCGAACCAGACGGCCCCGGTCCATCAACCCGGCATGGTTCAGAACCTTCAGCACGCTCATGCGATGGGTGACCACGATCACCACCGCGCCCTGTGCCGACATCGACAGGATCCCAGCGGCCAACGCCTCTTCGCCCGCCGGGTCCAGATTGGCGTTCGGCTCGTCCAGAACAACCAGTTTCGGATTGCCATAAAATGCCCGCGCCAAACCGATGCGCTGGCGTTGACCAGCGCTCAGGAAATCTCCGTTCGGTCCAACCCGCGCGTTATACCCGCCCGGCATGGCCAGGATCAGCTCGTGCACCTGTGCGCGCTTGGCGGCCTCGACCACTTTGCTTGGCTGGGCATCGGAATCCATCAGCGCGATGTTTTCGGCAATCGTGCCGTCGAACAATTCGACCCGTTGCGGCAGATAGCCGATGTTGCGCCCGATCTGCTCGGCCGGCCAGTCGGTCAGCGCGGCATCGTCCATCCGCACATAGCCCCGCGCCAATGGTTGCAGCCCGACGAGCGCGCGCACCAAAGTGGTCTTGCCCGCGCCCGACGGTCCGATCACCCCCATCGTATCCCCCGGCTTGAGCTGAAAACTGACATCCAGCACCAGCGGATCCTGACGCCCGGCCGACACCACCGTGGCGTTTTCAACCGACAGGTGGCCTTCGGGTTCGGGCAGTTCCATCTGCGCGCGCTCCACCTCGGTCTGTGCCAGCAGCGCATTCAGGCGCTGCAACGACAGGCGCACCTGCAACAGGGTCCGCCAACCGGCAATAGATTGCTCGACAGGAGCGGCCGCGCGCCCCAGCAGGATCGACGCCGCGATCATCATGCCCGGGCCCATCTGCCCTTTCAGAACCAGAATCACACCGGTGGCCATGATCGCGATCTGCAGCATCATCCGCACCATCTTGGCCAGCGAGGTCATCGCCGAGGTGCGATCCGTCGCCCGTGTACCCAGCATGATCGAGGTAAAGGACAGTTGCTGCCAGCGCTGCACCAGCGTCGAGGTCTTGCCCATCGAGCGCACGATATCGGCGTTGCGCAGCACCTCGTCCGCCGTCGAATTGGCCTTGCGCACCGCATCCGATGCCTCTTTGGCCGAATCCCGCCCCGACAGTTCGCTGATCACCCCCAACAGGAACAGGATCGCGATGCCGATGGTGGCGACCACGCCCAGCAAGGGATGAAACGCATAGATCAGCATCACGAACAGAATCGACCACGGCGCGTCCAGCAAGGCGGTGAAAACCGGAGAAATCACAAAACCACGGATCTCGTACAGATCCCGCACCGGTTGGGTGTCCGACGTGCCGCCGGTGCCCTTGACCACCGCGCCCAGGATATCGGGGCCGATATTCGCCTCCAGCCGGTTGCCCAGCCGCGAAATCAGTTTCTGCCGCAACGCATCAAACAGCATGAAAAAGAACAGCGCGATCCCGGCCCCCACGGTCAACGCGACCAGGGTCGACATGCTGCCAGACGACAGCACCCGCGAAAACAGCTGCAGCATATACAGCGGAGCGGTCAGAACCAGCAGGTTGATGCAGAGACTGGCCACGAACACGGCCATGATCAATCCGCGTTGTCCGTCAAAAACTCGCCTGTTGCGCATCATAAAATGCCCCTTGCAAACCAATTAAACAAAAACGCGATCACGCCAGAGGACCCGCCGTGATCGTAAGGTCAGAGGTTCAAATAGGCTCTGGCCTGGGAAACAAAATCCTGCCCCTGCGCCACCACGGACAGCACCGCGTCTTGAAACACCGCACCGATCACGGCCCCGACGCACAGCGTCGCCAGCACCAAAACAATACCTTTCCAGCTACTGCGCGGTTTCGTCTGTGCAGCCTGCAAACTCGCGATCATCGACTTTTCCAGCATCGGCGCCAATTCTATGCGCAATGCACCTTCGAGGCTGTTCAACGTCGATTGCAGGTTCTCGAATTCGGCCCGGATTTCCGCCGTCTGTGTCTCGCCGGACGACCTCAGCGCAAGCGGAAGGGACTCGAATTTTTCCCCGATACGCTTGTGCAGTTCGACGATATCGCCTTGACGTGCAAACCCGCCCATGCCCTGACCCAGATGCGTCCGCAACCGGTCAAGGTCCGCGTCCGTCAGCGCGACCGGCACCGGCTTACCTTCGCCGTCAGGCATTTTCAGGTTCAGCTTCTGCTTTTCGTCCTGTGTGGCTGCAATATTCATAGAGAACGCTCCGCAGCCGACTGCCAGGTCAGCATCTGCGCCATTTCAGCACGGCAGGTCACATTCATCTTCGACAGGACGCGCTTGGCATATGTGTTGAAAGTCTCGACCTTGAGACCGGCGATTTCGGCCGCCTGACGGTTGGAATAGCCGTCGCGCATCAGCGCCGCGACACGGGCTTCCGAGCGGGTCAGACCCAACCGCATGGCCAGTTCCTCGATCCGCTTTTGCTCCGGCGGCATTGGCAGCATCGCCAGAAACAACCGCGCCCCGCCGTTGGGTTCGCTGTACAGCGACAAAGACAGCGGCACATGCCCTGTCCTTTTCTGCCCCCGCAGCATCAGCACGAATTCCGGTTTCTGTTCACCTTGGGCCTGACGGCATTCGGCAATGGCCTGGTGCAGCGCACGGGTTTCCTTGTCCCGCAAACAGACCACGCCATGCGCCGTGTTACGCAACAGCGTACCTTCGGACAGTAATTCGCGCCCGGCCGCATTGGCCTTGATCACCTTGCAATCCTGATCCAGCACCAGAATCGAGGCATTTACCTTCTGACTGACGGCCCACAACATGGCGTCATCGGACAGGTCGGAAAGCAAATGGCACGCTTCCTGCACGCACATGCCACGTACCCCCGGCCACATGGTGGACAGGTAATCGGCGTTGTCCTCCGCAGTCTCGGCACTCATGACCGCGATCAGATCCTCGACCCCAGTCTCGAACTTGCAGCGAAACGCCTGCCATACCACATCGACCGAGTGACCGATATTGGCGGGCATTATCGACATCAGAAACGACGAGTCTTCGATCGACAACCCAACGGCATCGACCGATATCAGCACGCCTACATCTCTTTCGACATCGACCGCCACAGAAGGGAAATGCCCCGTGGCCGCCGTCGTTATTCCAACACGTTCGCCCCCGGCGTCCAGACAAATAGCCGAAACCGGAAACTTCAAACCAACCACGTTCTTTAATACTTCACAATGAAACATTTGACCTGTCGATAATACAGATCGACCCAATACACTCATGCTACCCCCCAAAAGGCTCAGACTACAAAAACTACGAAAACCTCCAATCTCAAAATATCGCCATCAAATTCGATCCCCATAATAGGTATAAAACCGCACCCATGAAAGTGTACCCAAAGTACTAATCCGGCGGCCGGATTCATTAGGGCGTGTTTTCTCAATTGGTATTAGCGAAATTCCGCCGTCGCGAGGCAGGAAAAATTGACACCCTGGAACGGCGGGGGCGGATTTTCGCGTTTGACTTGCTCGAAAGCAGTGGCAATTTACCAAAAATTTACGCCAAAAGTAGTAAGAATGCCCCTCAATGGGCAAAACAATGCAATTTCATTGCCTTATCGGCAAGAATCCGCAACACCCCGCGCTGATAGCGCAATCATCTAACCCGATGGCTCCACCAGGGCGGTTGATTCGAAATTCCCCTATAAGGTTATTAGATGATCGCGCTCTCCCCTATCGGTTGCCTATCCTCATCCGTATTCCCTTATCTTTCAGTAGCTTGCTAATTGGGGGTGGAGTTTTTTCAGGAATACGCCGATAATTCGGTTGGGGAAGATAACTGCGCTCGGCTATTTGGCCGCTGGTGCCTGTTCCTTTATATTGTTTAGTTCTGATTTCCGGGATATTTGTGCATGCCGTTTCTTATTGTTTCTCAAAGGCGCCTATTTGCCGAAACGCTGATTGCAGTCCTGTCGCAAAACGGACTTGATGTATCAGGAATATATCAATCGTTATCCGAAGTTCCAAGCCGGGTCGGGGAAATCTCGGTAATCCTGCATGTCGTACATGGCGCTTGTCCCGCAAAGCAGGATGTTCAGGATTTCCGCGACCGGGCCAGCCAGTCCACAGTGGTGATACTGGCATCCTCTTCCGTCATTTCGCAGATCGCCAGCGACTACGAAGATATCGTGGATGCGCTGATCACCGACGACCTGTCCGCCGTGTCGCTGATCGGGTTGCTGTCGGCGGTGCAACAGGGGTTCCGGGTTACCCTGCCGGCCGGTCGCCGGCGTGGCGACCCGCTTGCCGCGCCGCCCGCGTTGGCACCACAGTCCAACGCCAGCGCGCAGGCACAGGCCGCGTTTCGCTCTTCCATCACCGAGCAACAGGTGTCCCCTGCTGCCTCCACCGCATCGGCAGACCGGATCCTGGACGACATCGCCCGGCAAACCAACCTGTCGGCGCGGGAAATGGCGGTGATCCAAAGCCTCAAGGATGGGGCGTCAAACAAGGATATCGCCAAGACGCTCAACATTGTCGAGAACACGGTCAAGGTGCATCTGCGGTCGTGCTACCGCAAGATCGGTGTCAAGAACCGCACCCAGGCGGCGGTCTGGGCCGCCAAGCATATTCCGGGCTGACACGACCGCAGGCAGCCACCCGCTCCCTGTCAGTCCTCGCGGTTCGTGTTGTCGCGGCCGTGCCGCCTGCCACGCTTCTGAAACTCCTCCACACGTTCTGCATAGCCCCCCCGTTCGGCATCGTCCATTGCGCTGACCCGGGACAACCACGCTTTCAGAACCGCATCTTCCCAGACATCATGCGCGCGGATCTGCTCGGCCAGGATCGCTTCCGCCCGATCGGCATCAAAGGGTGTGCCGCGCAACGCCGCCGCCAAGGCACGGGTACCGGCCCGGCGGTCCTCGATCTGCGCGCGGGGCGCTTTGTGCAAGGCGCTTCGTACGGCCTGGCGGTCTTCGCGCGGCAGGGCGCGGTAGAGGGTCGCCACCAGTGACGGGGACGGTCGCCGCGCATTTTCCGGCCCGCCAAAGCGCATCACCGCGCCGATAGCCAATCCGACCACCAACAGGTTCATCGCCAGCGAACCCGCCAACAGCCAGCGAACCCAACGCCCGGTGCGCGGCGCCTTTTGTTTATCGGAATCACTCATGTCTCACTCCTCCACCATGGCGAGAACCAGATCGTCGTCCGCAAACAATCCGGTGTCCCCGGACTGCACGAATCCAAATGGATCCGGCAACGCCTGGGGCGGGGCAAACCCCAGCCAGATGCCTGTGGCGCACGCCATGGCCAATCCACCCATCGCCGGCCATCCGCCCAGCAGATCCAGAAACTGCCGCACCCTGCCAGCCGACGCGCGCCTGGGTGATGCCGATCTGCCTTGCCGCGCGCGCTGCACCTGCAGACCATCGGCAATGATCCGGTCTTCCAGACCGTCCGGTAACGCAATGCCCTGTCGACGTGCCGCCTGGAACAGATCCTCGAGATCGGTAACGTCCTTGTCGCGCTCAGCCATCGCTATACCCCAATTCTTCGCGCCGCCCGGCCAAGGCCCGGCCCAGCGCCCGTTTGCCCCGGGCGGTCAGGCTCTCGACCGCCTCGGTGCTGATATCCATGATTTCGCCTATCCTCGGATTGGACAGTTCTTCGAGATGGCGCAGCACCACCGCCTGGCGTTGCCGCTCGGGCAATTGCATCAGCGCCCGTTGCAACGCATCCATCCGCAAGCCCTGCTGCATCCGCTCGACGGCGGCTGGCTGTGGATCTGCCGGTTCCGGCACATCGTCCAGCCGCGCCATGCCGCCCCGACGGCGGCGTTTGACGTCCAGACACAGATTCAGCACAACCCGGTACAGCCAGGTGCTCACCCGCGCTGTGCCCGGCTGCCAGTCCGGTGCCATGCGCCACAACCGCATCATCGCCTCCTGTGCCACGTCCTCGGCTTCGGCCCGATCGCCCAGCACCCGGAATGCCACGCCAAAGGCGCGCGGCGCCAGGCGCCAGGTCAGGGTACGCGCCGCATCCTGTTCGCCATTGGCGAACAGGACCAGCAAAGCATCGTCGGTCGGTGCGGCCGGGGAGTCTTTCATGGCACCCCGCCCGCTCCGCCCATGCTTCGATGGTTCACGGCAAACACACTCAGTTCTTGCCAGAATGCTGTTTCTTGTTCTTGTGACCTTTCATCTTCGTTTGGGCCTGATCGAATTCGGCCTGCGAAATGCTGCCGTTTCCGTCCTTGTCGACCCGGTCGAACATCTTGTCGGACCGGCGCTGTTTGGGCATCTCGTCCTGGGTCAGCAGCCCGTCGAGATTGGCATCGAATTGCTCGATCATCTCATCCGCCCGCGCGCCGGCGCGCTTGACGCTGGCTTCGATCATCTCCGCGCGGCTCAGCGCCCCATCGCCGTTGGCATCCGTCTCGCTGAACCGGGCCTGATGATGGGTGTTCATTTCCTCACGGGTGATTTCGCCATTGCCGTCCGCATCCAGCGTCTGAAACGACATCTCGTGATAGGGCTTTGCCCCCGGCCCCTGCGCCGCTGCCGCAAACGCGGTCAGCGAGACAGCACCAACGATGATCGTTGCGATAAAACCTGTATGTTTCATCCTCTTCATTCCTTTTCTCGCGACGGCCCCTTGCCGTCATCGTACAGTCCAAACGCGCGGGCCGCACGATTCCGTCGGATTTTTTTGCAGCTATGTCCGATTTTATAAAACCGGCACCTTCCCCCCCCCAGACCGATCAATTCGCGACATCGCGCCGCAAGGGCGCAGTGCGCCCTTTCCCACAGGCGCATTCCCCCCCATCTTTGCTGTGGGAGAAATTGGATTACCATGACCGAAGAATCGACTATGCAATCGCCGGCAACGGGCGATGATACAGCACGCGACGTCTGGCCTGCCCTGGCACGGGGCTGGCGGCGCAAATGTCCGCAATGCGGCAGCGGCCCGCTGCTCAGCAGCTACCTCAAGGTTAACGACAGCTGCAAAGTCTGCCGCGAGGACCTGCACCATCACCGCGCCGACGACGGCCCGGCCTATCTCACCATCCTGATCGTGGGCCATATCATGGCACCGCTGTTGCTGATCGTGTTCGAAACCTGGCGCCCCGAGCCGCTGACCCTGTTCACGATTTTTGCGGTTGGATGTGTCGGCCTCTCGCTCTACCTTCTGCCTCGACTGAAAGGGGCCATCGTCGGGTTCCAATGGGCCCGGCACATGCACGGGTTCTGATACCGAACAGGTCCGCATAGCGCGAGGCAGACAAACCATGGACAAAACCGCAGTCCGGAATGCGGCGACAGTAATCGTGTTGCGCGACCGTCATGACGACCCGTCGATCCTGATGGGTCAGCGAGGCGCATCCGCCGCCTTTATGCCCAATAAATTCGTATTTCCCGGCGGCGCGGTCGACGCCGAGGATGCTCAGGTGCCGCTTGCGACCCCCTTGCCCGCTGTCTGCCACGACCGTCTGGCGGACGATGCGCCAGATGGATTACAGCACGCGCTGGCCGCCGCCGCGATCCGCGAATTGTGGGAAGAAACCGGGTTGATCCTGGGCCGTCCCGGCACCTGGCCCGGTGACGTTCCCGAAGATTGGCAGCAATTTGCCGCCACCGGGCACCTGCCCGCCGCCGACCGTTTGCAGTTCGTGTTCCGCGCCCTGACCCCACCTGGCCGCCCGCGCCGTTTCGATGCCCGCTTCTTTCTGGTAGATGCTGCCCATATCCGCACCGATATCGACGATTTCACTCATGCCTGTGACGAACTTTCGCACCTGCAATGGATCAAGCTGCGGGACGCACGCAGCTTTGATCTGCCCTTTATCACCGAGGTTGTGCTGGCCGAAGTCGAAAGCCGGGTGGCCACCGAAGACCCGCCCGCCTCGGTGCCCTATTTCCGCAACAGCGACGAGGCCAGCCTGTTCCTGCGCCTGCGCGGCCATCCGATGCCCGAAACCGACTGAGCCATCCTGTCAGATCGCCAGAACCAGCAACAGGATCGACAGGCCCAGCAGTGAAATGCCGGTGATCTCGCGCCGGGTCACGGTTTCACGAAAGAACAGGACCGACGCCAGCAGACTCAGCATCAGCTCGACCTGCCCCAGTGCCTTGACATAGGCAGCGTTCTGCAAGGTGAAGGCCAGGAACCAGCAGAACGATCCGGCCATGCTGAACAGGCCGACCCAGACCCCGACCCGGCGCGTCGACCAGACCGCACGCAGCTCGGCCCGATCCCGCACCCCCAGCCAGAGCGCCATCGACAGCGCCTGCAGGCTGGCCACACAGGCCAGGGTGATCGCCGCGCGCAGAACCGGCTCTAGGTCACCCAGCTGCAGGGACGCACCGCGATAGGCCACGGCCGAGAACGCAAACAGCACGCCGGACCCCAGCCCCAGCACCGATGCCGGGCTGGTCAGGTGTCGCACCCAGTTGCCTTGCACATCGGGCGATTTTGACAGGATGAGCACCGCCGCCAATCCCAGAAGTATTGCCACAAACCCACCGGCGCTGACGCCCTCGCCCAACACGATCCACCCGACCAGTGCAGTCTGGATCACCTCGGTCTTCTTGAACGTGATCCCCACTGCAAAATTGCGCTGTTTGAACAGCGCCACCACACAGATCGTCGCCAGGATCTGCGACAGCCCGCCGATGATGGCATAGCTCCAGAACCACCCGCCCAGTGGCGGCAGGCTGCGCCCGCTGACCCACAGATAGCCCGCCAGCAGCGCAACGATCAAAGGGGCCGAATAGGCAAACCGCGCAAACGTCGCCCCCGCCGCCGATAACTTGGCCGTGCTCAGGCTTTTTTGCAGCATGAACCGCAGCGTCTGAAACACCGCGGCCGCCAGGGTGACGGGAATCCAAAGGCTCATGCGCCCCTAGTGGCGGATATTCATCCCCGAGGCCAGAGCGGATGCACCACCGGATCCTTGGCCCGCCACAGGTGACGCCGGAACACCTCGCCGTAGGAGCGATAGACATAGCCCTCGTTCATCGCCTGATAGCGCGCCTTGCCGGCACGATACAGACCCGGCAGCCGATACCAGGGCGCTGTCGGATTCATGTGATGCACCACATGCAGGTTGTTGTTCAGAAACAGAAACGCCAGCGGTCCACGATCTTCGATGATCACCGTGCGCCCCCGCACCTGACTATGCGCCTGATGCTCCAGAAAGGTGCGGATCTTCAGCAAGGCCAACCCGGCATAGGCGGCCAGCAGATAGGCCCAGACGGGCATTGCCGAGGCCGTCACCAGCGCCATCACAACCACCACACCCGGCAGGTGCAGCGCCCATGCCAGCCACACCGCCCGGTCGCCCCGCAGCGCCAAACGGGAGTCGTCCCAGACAAATCGCACCTGCCCGATCACCGGCCCCAACAGGATGCGCCCCAACAGTGTGTTGTTGGCCCGGTACAACCCGCGTTTCCACCCCGGCAGGGACGTCCAGACCGCCGGATCCAGATAATTGCTTTCCGGATCGTCATACGGATCGGTCAGGTTGCAATCCAGATGATGCGACAGATGCAAATCGCGAAACCGATTGTAAGGGATGCACAGGTTCAGCGGCAGGGCCATCAGCGCCTCGTTCGCCACCCGAACCGGAAACGGATGGCCATGCAACGCCTCGTGGGTCAGCGACGCGTGCCATGCCACCAGCACCCCGGTCAGCAGAACCGCCAGAACCGGGGCCGCCGCCGCCACCCAGAAGATCGCCACCAGCCACAACCCGTAACAGGCCAGAATCATCCCCAGGGTCAGCCATTCGATACCCGGTGCCGGGGCGCGCGGATCAGACATGCCGCCCCCAGGTGACATTGGCCCAGGCCCGTTCATAAACAAGATAGGTGGTGAACCCGATGGCGCTGTTGACCAGCGCCATCGCGCCCCCGGTGGTCAGCGACCCGGTCGCCACATATCCGACCAGCGCCATTACCGTCAGGCCGATGACATTCCAGATCACCGCTTTGACAAGTGATCGCCTCCGAGTTTCCATTTTATTTCCGTATGTTATTGTTCTTTCTTCTTGCTAGCGGATCAATGGCTTGGTGAGAATTCTGAATGTGATTAACAATTGTCTACATCCGTGATATATATCACCAAATGATATATATGGTCGACAAACGCCTGCGCGCCGAACGCTTCCGCACCCGCCTGGCCAAGGCGATGCAGGAGCGGATCGTCACCCAAAGCGCATTGGCGCGGCAGATCGGCGTGGATCGCTCGACCATCTCGCAGCTGCTCAAGGGCGACGGTGCCCGCCTGCCCAACGCCCATGTGGTCGGGGCCTGTGCCGCCGCCCTTGGCGTGTCGGCGGATTGGCTGCTCAGCCTCAGCGACCGCCCCGAAAACGCCGCCGACCTGCTGGCCCACAGCCTGAGTCTGACCGAAGCCCCGCGCGCCCTGGTCGATCAGCGCATTTTCGACTGGCACCAGGAGGCCGCAGGCTACAAGATCCGCCATGTCCCGGCGGCGCTGCCCGACATGCTGAAAACCCGCGCCCTGCTGGAATGGGAATACGCCCCGCATCTCGGCCGCACCGCCGATCAGGCCATCGGCGCATCCGAGGATCGCCTGCACTGGATGCGCAGCGCCCAGTCGGATTATGAAATCGCCATGCCCGCCTATGAGCTGCGCAGCTTTGCCCATGGCACCGGCTATTATGACGGTCTGCCGCTGGACATCCGGCTGGCCCAGATCGACCGGTTTCTCGAATTGGCCGATCAGCTTTATCCGCGCCTGCGCCTGTATCTGTTTGATGCCCAGCGGCTCTATAGCGCGCCGCTCACCCTCTTTGGCCCGCTGCTCTGCGTGTTCTATGCCGGCGGGCATTATATGGCCTTCCGCGACAGCGACCGGGTGGAGATTTTTTCACGGCATTTCGACACGCTGGTACGCGAAGCCACCCTGACCGCCCGCGATCTGCCGAACGAGTTGCACCGCCTGCGCGCCGAGATCGACCCTGGCGGGGGCCAGCCCCCGCACCCCCGGAGTATTTCCAGTAAGAGGAAGTGAGCCGAGTCCAGATCAGCCCGGTTTGCGGATCGACGCGCCCGCCCACTCGGGCCAGGGCAGCGCGCTCTGCGCCCGGGCAATCCGCGCCATCGCCCCTTCGATTGCCGCAGGCGGCGCACAGGGCTTGCGGGTCGCAAGGCTGACGTGCAGCAGGAAATGTTCGCCCGTGGCCAGCAGCTGACCGCCCTTGTACATGCGATGGAACAGCTGCAACTTTTTGCCCTGCCCCAGCAGCATCTGGGTTTCCACCCGGATCCGATCCCCGGCATGCGCCTCGTCCAGATGCCGGATATGGGTCTCGGCGGTAAAGTAACTGCCGCCCGAGGCGATATAGCTGCTATCGCAGCCGATCAGCTCCATGAACCGGTCGGTTGATTGGGCAAAGGCGTCCAGATAGCGGCTTTCGGTCATATGGCCGTTGTAGTCGGTCCAGTCCAGCGGCACCGCACGGGCCAGCGTCAGAATCGGCTGGCTCAGATCGGCGCGGTCCAGATCCGGCAGCGCCTCCGCCTTGACGCGGCGGTCCTGCGCGTTCAGCACCGCCCCGGCCCCCCAGTCCTGTGCCTTGAGCGCACGCATCATCGACACCAGGTTGTTGTCGCGGATCCGCTCCAACTCGCGGATCGAATGCCGGCCCGATTGCGCATCCGACTGTTCGGCAATCATGTCGACCAGCTCGTCGGTGAACTCGGGCACATCCATCAGCTTGGTCCAGGGCCATTTCAGACAGGGACCGAACTGTGCCATGAAATGCCGCATCCCGGCCTCGCCGCCCGCCACGCGATAGGTTTCAAACAACCCCATCTGCGCCCAGCGGATGCCAAACCCCATGCGAATCGCCTCGTCGATTTCCTCGGTGGTGGCGACACCGTCCTTGACCAGCCACAGCGCCTCGCGCCAGACGGCTTCGAGGAACCGGTCGGCGATATGGGCGTCGATTTCCTTTTTCACGTGCAGAGGGAAAAACCCCAGCCCGGTCAGCAGGTCCTTGGCACGATGGATCAGGTCGGCATCGTTCAGGGCGCTCGGCACCAGTTCGATCAACGGCAACAGATAGACCGGGTTGAACGGGTGCGTCACCACGATCTGACCGGGGCGCGCCGCGCCCTGCTGCAATTCGCTGGGCTTGAACCCCGAGGTGGACGAACCGATGATCGCCGTCGCATCGCACGCTGCCTGAACAGCCGCAAAAGTCTTGTGCTTCAGGTCCAGCCGTTCCGGCACGCTTTCCTGAATCCAGCCCGCCCCGGCCACGGCCTCGGCCAGATCGTCATGAAAGCTCAGCCGCCCTTCGGCAGGGAGCGGCATGTCCGACAACCCCGGCAGCGACCGGCGCGCATTGTCCAGCACTTCGCCGATCTTGCGCGCGGCCTGCGGATCGGGATCAAACACCTGCACATCCCAGCCGTTCAGCAAGAACCGCGCCGCCCAACCGCCACCAATTACCCCGCCACCGACAATCGCCGCCACGTTCTTTGTCATACCCTATCCTTCAGGTTGCGGCACCCTGTACAAGGGGGCCGTGTCATATCCATTGCGGCGCAAGACGTCGACCGCCGCATCAAATTCCGCCGGGCTGATCCGCGCCTTGCGCGCCAGAATCCAGCCGGTCTTGCCCTTGGGTGTGCCGACCACCGCGATGCCGTAATCGTCGGTCACATCCAGCACCCAGTAATCTCCCCACAGAAACGGCAGCACCGACAGCGCCGGCACAAAGGTCACCTCCAGCTTGCCCGCACCGGCGGGACGTGCCACGCCTTTGGCAATTTCCAGCGGACCGTCCAGAGCGCCCTTGTGGCAGCTGTTTCGCACTGTGATGCGATTATCCTCGCGCAGGCTGTATTGCGCCGTCACCGCATGACACTCGGCTTCAAAACTGTTGGGAAAGCGCGCGATCTCGTACCACTTGCCCAGATACCGGTTCAGATCCAGATCGGTTTGCACCGTCATCGGCACTGTCGTATCCCGGTAGCTGTCAGCCTGAGCCATTCCTGTGGCGGCAAAGGCGGCCAGCATCCCTGCGGGCAGAATTCTACGGACTGTCATGGCGTTACCTCGTGTTCTGGATCGCAATTACGATCCAAACGCGCCCCGCGCCGAAATGTTCCGTGATCCGCCCTCATGGTTCGCCGCTTTTCAGAGGTCCCGTATCATAGCCGTTGAACTCCAGAATCGCCGTAGCTGCCGCCAGCCGATCGGCGCGCAACTCCGTGCCTCGACTCACGACCCAACCCATTTCTCCGCCCGGCGTCCCGATCGCCGCGAGGCGCCCCTCTTCATCCATCCACAACACCCAGAAGGCCCGCGACCGGGAGTCCAGATCGGATGTCTGCACCCGCAGCACCCCGCGCGGATCCACACCCAATCCCGACGACAGGACGGGCCGGTCGCCGGACCCACAGGTGACGTCAATAGATCCTGGATCCGACATGATCTGCCAGGTTTGCCCCGGGCAGGACGGCAGGAACGCGTTTGGATAGCCTGCGATCACATGCCAGGTCCCGTCGAACCGCGCGGGCGTGAACCGGCTGGTCGCGCTGATCGGCACATCGGTGTCGCGATAGCTGCCGTGAACCACGGCGCACCCGCTTAGGGCGGCCAGAACCGCAAGGGCAGCGCCGCAAAATACTGCACTGCGGGTATGTACGCGGTATGCACACAGTATGTACGCTAGCCATACCCCCCGACAATGCGGATCCTGCCGCGCCGCGGCA
Source organism: Sedimentitalea nanhaiensis DSM 24252 (assembly GCF_000473225.1). Classification (GTDB taxonomy): domain Bacteria; phylum Pseudomonadota; class Alphaproteobacteria; order Rhodobacterales; family Rhodobacteraceae; genus Sedimentitalea; species Sedimentitalea nanhaiensis. The sequence goes on along the minus strand of NZ_KI421509.1, from coordinate 485,731 downwards.
CTCACTTTGGGGACCGTTTGACCAACCCCAGATTCGCACGCACCTCATCCGGCCCGATCACCCGCGCGCCCATGGTCTCGATGATGGTTGCGGCGCGCTCGACCAGTTGCCAGTTCTCTGCCAACTGCCCCTTGCCCAGCCACAGGTTGTCCTCCAGCCCGACGCGCACGTTGCCCCCGGCCAGCACCGCGGCGGCGACATAGGCCATCTGATTGCGCCCCAGCGCAAAGGCCGAAAACGTCCAGTCCTGCGGCACATTATTGACCATCGCCATGAATGTGTTCAGGTCATCCGGCGCGCCCCACGGCACCCCCATACACAGTTGCACCAATGCCGGATCTTCCAGCACCCCATCGGCAACCAATTGTTTTGCATACCATAAATGGCCGGTGTCAAAAGCCTCGATTTCGGGCTTGACCCCCAGTTCGGTCATCATCCGCCCCATCGCGGTCAGCATGCCCGGCGTGTTGGTCATGACATAATCGGCTTCGGCAAAGTTCATCGTGCCGCAGTCCAAGGTGCAGATCTCGGGCAGGCATTCGGCGATATGCGCAACCCGTTCTGCCGCACCGATCATATCGGTCCCGCCGGCCACCGGAAACGGGCTTTCGGTGCTGCCAAAAACGATATCCCCGCCCATTCCAGCGGTCAGGTTCAGCACGACATCGGTTTCAGATTCCCGAATGCGGTCAGTGACTTCCCGGTATAACTTCAAGTCACGGCTGGGCGCGCCGGTTTCGGGATCGCGCACGTGGCAATGCACCACCGCCGCCCCGGCCCTGGCCGCCGCAATCGCGCTGTCGGCAATCTGTTTCGGGCTGCGCGGCACATGCGGGCTTCGGTCCTGTGTGCTGCCCGAGCCGGTGACCGCACAGGTGATGAAAACCTCGTTGTTCATGGTCAGTGGCATCTGCTTTTCCTCTGGTTGGTTGCTGCGCAGAATGGCGCGGCTTGGCAGATCAAAGTTTACACTTTATGTACACCACTTGATGAAACCCGCAAAAAATATCTTCCGCCCGTCCACTCGGGCATTGCACGCTGCGGTTCTGGTTCTGGATGAATGCAATACCCTCAGCTTTGCCGCAGCTGTCGACCCGATGCGGGCCGCGAACCGCATGGCCGGACGCCGCCTGTTTGACTGGCATTATGTCACGGCCACCGGCGCGCCCGCCACGCTGACCAGCGGGATTTCTGTAGACGGAGCGCCTCTGCGCCAGCTTCAGGACTGCGAACTTCTGATGGTCATTGCAGGCTTTGGGTTGAAGTCCCATTCCACGCCCGCACTGCACGCCAGCCTGCGTCGGATCGCCGCCATGGGCGCGACTCTGGCCGGGATCGATGGCGGACCCTGGTTGTTGGCCGCATCCGGAGTTTTGGATAAGCATAGCGCCACAACGCATTGGGAGGACTTAGAGAAATTTTCAACCCAGTTTCCGTCTGTGAACACATTGAAGGACCGGTTTCACATCGACCGCGCGCGAATGACCAGTGGCGGGGCGATGCCGACCATAGACATGATGTTGCACCTGATCCGGGTCAGATACGGTGCCGCATTGGCGGCGCGCGTTGCCGGAGCCTTCATCCACGACACGCCCCCCGATCCCGCCCGCGCCCAGACCCGCAGCGGCAATCCGGGACACAGCAGGCTGACGGCGCGTGTCAGCGCGCTGATGGAACAGACCCTCGATGCCCCGCTGCCAATACCCGACCTGGCCCGTCAGGCCGGAACCAGCCCGCGCGCCTTGCAGGCGCAGTTCCGCGCCCGGCTGAACACCACGCCCAAGGCGCATTACCTGTCCCTGCGGCTGACCGAAGCGCTGCGTCTGGTCACAGATACCGACTGGCCGCTGCTGGATGTCGCCCTGGCCACCGGCTTTGCCTCGGCCGCCAGTTTCGCACGCGCCTTTCACGCGGCCCATGGCCGCTCGGCGCGCAGCCTGCGCCACAGCGCGTCGGGCCAGGATCAATAAGGCATCGGATGCGCGCGATGTGCCAGATCGATATCTGCCAGCACCTCGTCGCTCAGCGCCACATCCGTTGACGCCAGCACACGATCGAGCTGATCCATACGGGTGGCTCCAAAGATCGCCGAGGCCATGAAAGGGCGCGAGCGGCACCAGGCCAGGGCCATATGCACGGGATCCAGCCCATGCTTTCGCGCGATGTTCAGATAAGCCTCGACGGCCCCGTGAACCCTTGCAGTCTCGCGCCCACCCAGTTCGGGGCTCAGGGATTTGCGCGATCCCTGCGGTACCGCGCCGCCCTGATACTTTCCGGTCAACAACCCGGTTCCCAAAGGCGAAAACGCCAGCAGACCGACGTCTTCGTTTGCGCTCAGCTCGGCCAGATCGGTGTCATATAGTCGGCATAACAGCGAGTATTCATTCTGGATCGACGCGACCCGTGGCCATCCGCGGTCCTCGGAAAGGCGCAGCCACTGCGCCGCTCCCCAGGCGCTTTCGTTGGACAGGCCGAAATGACGGATATTGCCTTTGTCCACCTGATGTTGCAGCGCCTCCAGACAGTCCTCGATATTGGCGATCGTAGCGCTGCGATCCTGCCTCGACGGATCATAGGTCCAGTTCTTTCGGAACATATAGCTGCCCCGGTTCGGCCAGTGAAATTGGTAGAGGTCGATATAATCTGTCTGCAACCGACGCAGCGATCCTTCGATTGTGGCTGGGATGGTCGCGCTGGAGATCGGTGCGCCATCGCGCACGATCTGCAACCCTTCGCCGGAATGTTTGGTCGCTAGAACATAGTCGGCACGTCGCGCGGGATTGGCCGCATTCCAGGCGCCGATGATCTCTTCGGTACGCCCGACGGTTTCCTTGCGCACCGGGTTTACCGGATACATCTCGGCGGTGTCGATGAAATTGATCCCTGCGGCCAAGGCCCGGTCGATCTGCGCATGGCCTTCGGCTTCGCTGGTTTGGGTGCCAAAGGTCATCGTACCCAGGCAAAGTTCGGATACGGTCAGGCCGGTGCGGCCCAGCGGGTTCATCTGCATCTTGCACATTCCTGTTCTGATTGCCCGCACCCTAGCGGCCGCTGCGCCGGGAGCAATCTGAAATCCGGTCGGAAACCGTCGGCCCCGATATGGGCAAGGCAGGCTGATACACCCGTTTAAGCGCCCGGATCTGACATTTCCGTGACACCGGAAAACAATGCCCAATCCGGACGGATCCCGAGTATACTCGACACGGGAGACCTCCATGATCCTGCTTGCGCGCCGCACTGCCTTGATCGCCATTGGCTGCCATATGTTCAGCCCCGCATTTGCCGCGCCGACCCGATACCAGCTGGACAGGGCTGGCTCCTCCGTCGGATTTGACTTTACCCTCAACGGTATCTCTCAGAATGGCATGATGCCGATCCAGAGCGCCGATATCCAGATCGACCCCGGGAACCTTGCCGCCACGCAGGTCGATGTCATCCTGAATGCCGCGGCCGCGCGCACCGGGCTTGCGCTCGCCACGCAGGCAATGACCGGGCCAACTGTCTTGAATGTCGCGCGTTTCCCAACGATCCGGTTTGAATCCCTGTCCGTGCGACTGGCCAAAGATGGCCGCCTGTCCGACGGTGCCCGCATCGAGGGTCGGCTGACCCTGCGGGACGTGACCCGGCCCATCATTCTGGACGCGGCGCTGTTCCGGGCCCGGGGCAGCACGGCCAACGACCTTTCAACGATTGTCGTACGCCTGGGTGGGCATCTCAGCCGCTCGGCCTTTGGGGCCAGCGGCTATCCCGATCTGGTCGGCGACCGGGTGACATTGGATATCACAGCCGTCATCCGGGCCATCCGCTAGAAACAGGCAAAAACGACATAGCAAAGTCGAAAAAAACCAAGCCCGGCAATCAGTCTGGCGCATGGTGGCTGGACATGCGCATGTTGATTTCCTTTGCTGCCCTGTTTCTATCCGTGGCCTTGTTGCAACTGTCCACGGGCGGAGTCGGCCCGCTGGATGCGCTGTCCGGACTTGCCCTGTCTTTCAGCACGTCGGAAATCGGCCTTCTGGGGTCGGCGCATTTCTTCGGGTTTTTCATTGGTTGTTGGTGGGCCCCGCGCCTGATGGGCAGCGTGGGCCACTCGCGCGCCTTTGCAGCCTTTACCGCAACCGGTGCGATCGGTTTGCTCGCGCATATGCTGGTGCTCGATCCCTATGCCTGGGCGTTGATGCGGGTGATGTCCGGCCTGTGCGTCGCAGGCTGCTATACGGTGATCGAGGCCTGGTTGCAGGCCAAGGTCACAAACCAAAGCCGCGGCCGCACCATGGGGGTCTACCGCGTTGTCGACATGAGCGCCTCGCTGTTTGCGCAGCTTCTGATCGGGGTGCTGAGCCCGGCCAGCTATGTCAGTTACAATATACTCGCCATTCTATGCTGTGCAGCGCTGATCCCGCTGACTCTGACCACCGCAAAGCAACCGGAAACCCCCAACGCCCCCCGTCTGCGCCCGATGCTCGCGGTACAGATGTCACCACTTGCTGCGGCGGCAGTGGTTGTGGCGGCGCTGTCCTCGGCCAGCTTTCGCATGATTGGCCCCGTCTATGGCCAGGAGGTCGGGCTAAGCCCGGCCCAGATCGGCTGGTTTCTGGCAACATTCGTTCTGGGTGGGGCGCTGGCACAGTATCCGGTCGGATGGCTTGCGGACAGGTTTGATCGCCGATGGGTTCTGATCTGGTTGTCTGTTGCGGCCATCCTCAGTTCGATGATGACAATGGGCGCGCCCGGTTTCGGTCAGGGGGGTGTCATGATGGCGGCGCTTGTGTTCGGGGCGACCACATTTCCGATCTATTCGGTCGCCGCGGCCCACGCCCATGACTTTGCCGACGATTCCGAGCGGGTGGAACTGTCGGCTGCGCTGATGTTCTTTTTCGCCTTGGGCGCTATCGCGGCACCCTATGCCGCATCTGCCCTGATCAGCCGCTTTGGTCCGCATGCCATGTTCACCATGATCGCGGTCGGGCATCTGGCGCTCGTGATCTTTGGTCTGACGCGAATGTTGGCACGGCCCGCGCCGGGCAACCGCACACGTTATGTCTATGCCCCACGCACCTCGTTCCTGATCGGTCGCCTGACACGACGCCAGCGCGAGCGCGACGGCAAGGGCACTTGAGACCTAGAAATCCTCCAACACGCTGCGCGGGTCGATCTTTGACATCGGCACAGCGCATTCCATCACGATCTGCACACACAACGTCGGGTCAATCAGGCCTTCGGATCTTGCGATCACCTGCTGGATGGCAAAGGCACAGGCGGCGAAATAGTCGTCCGGATGCAGGCTGTAGCGTTCCAGAACCGGTAGGCAAGTCGGGAAGCGGCGTCTCACCATCTCCTCTGGCGGTGGGTCCATGCCCAGCCCGTTCGGCAATCGCGGCACGCCGAACTCAACTGTCGTCGCCGACTTTGTCACCCTCTCGAACAGTTCCGGCAAATCAGGAAACACGGTCGCACCCAGTTTCTTGGCCATGCCCGCGGTCAGGTTGAACAGAGAAATCTGCTGTTCCGCCAGACGGCGATTCAGAAAATTGCCAAAGTATCGCCTGGAACCGTCTGACAGCGTCATCACGATCACTTCCGGAGCCTGCAACGACAGCGATCCCTCATCGATCCGCCTCGCCAGGGCGTAGGCAGTGGTGAAACCGGCAATCGAACCGAGAACGCCGAGAAAGTCCTCCAGCGGCGGCTCGGGATCCTCATCCAGATCTTCAACCAGGTGCGCAAGCAGATCCTTACCCGTAACCCGTGCCCGCGCCAACGGTGTTTCATCCAGTTGCGACGGGACCGGGTCCCTCGCCAGAGCAGTTGTGGGCTTGGCCAAGGGCCTGGCTGTGGCGTGCGTCATGGGGATGTTCGCACGAAGCGGGGCAGACGTTGGGGACATAATGTCCCGCTCCTGCGCCACAGCCAAGTTCGTTGTTCTTCGCGTTTCGAAATGCATTTGTTCCCCAAATCGTTATCCTGCGATCCTGGGCAAACTCACCTGCAATTCTGTCCAAAATCGGACCAGCAGACGACGATTTCCAGGTCCCACAAACGGATGCGGTCGGTTTGGGGTCGACCGGCATCGTCGCGGATCGTCCTGCACCGTCTGGCGCTGCAGCCCGCGATGATGTAACCGAGGCCCAAACCGACCAAAGGCAAGACCCACATGGCACGCATACTCATCACCTCGGCGCTTCCCTATATCAATGGGATCAAACATCTGGGCAACCTGGTTGGCAGCCAGTTGCCCGCCGATTTGTTTGCCCGATACATGCGCGCACGTGGCAATGAAGTGCTGTTTCTCTGCGCCACAGACGAGCACGGCACACCCGCCGAACTGGCCGCTGCAAAGGCGGGTCAACCAGTGGCCGAATACTGTGCCCAGATGCACACGGTACAAGCCGATATCGCCAACCGATTCGGCCTCAGCTTTGACCATTTCGGTCGCTCCTCCAGCCCGCAGAACCACCGTTTGACCCAACATTTCGCAGGCGTTCTGGCCGAGCGCGGGCTGATCCGAGAAGTAAGTGAAAAACAGGTCTATTCCAACGCCGATGGACGGTTCCTGCCAGATCGCTATATCGAGGGCACCTGCCCCAATTGCGGCTATGACCGGGCGCGCGGCGATCAATGCGAAAACTGCACCAAACAGCTTGACCCCACAGATCTGATCGAGCCGCGCAGCGCCGTATCCGGGTCGACCGATCTGGAAGTCCGCGAAACCAAACACCTGTACCTGCGCCAGTCCGAACTGAAGGGCGATCTGGACAAATGGATCGACTCCAAGACCGACTGGCCGATTCTGACGACGTCCATCGCCAAGAAATGGCTGCATGATGGCGACGGTTTGCAAGACCGGGGCATCACCCGCGATCTGGACTGGGGTATCGCAGTCAAAAGGGGCGATCAGGATTGGCCGGGCATGGAGGGCAAGGTATTCTATGTCTGGTTCGACGCCCCGATCGAATACATCGCCTGCGCTGCCGAGTGGGCCGAAGCCACGGGCAACGACTGGGAGCGTTGGTGGCGTACCGACAAGGGCGCGGGTGACGTGCATTACGTTCAGTTCATGGGCAAGGACAACGTCCCCTTCCACACCCTGTCCTTCCCGGCAACGATCCTGGGATCTGGCGAGCCGTGGAAGATGGTCGATCACCTCAAATCCTTTAACTACCTCAACTACGATGGAGGCCAGTTCAGCACCAGCCAGGGTCGCGGCGTGTTCATGGATCAGGCCTTGGCGATTCTGCCGTCGGACTTCTGGCGCTGGTGGCTTCTCAGCCATGTGCCAGAAAGCAGCGACAGCGAGTTCACCTGGGAGAATTTCCAGCAGTCTGTGAACAAGGATCTGGCGGATGTGCTGGGCAACTTTGTCAGCCGCATCACCAAATTCTGCCGGTCCAAATTCGGCGAATCCGTCCCTGAGGGGGGGGGGTATGGCGAACAGGAAAATGCGCTGATCGCCGATCTGGCCATCCGCATCCGCGCCTATGAGGGTCATATGGCCGACATGGAGGTGCGCAAATCGGCGCAAGACCTGCGCGCGATCTGGGTTGCGGGCAACGAATACCTGCAAAGCGCGGCCCCCTGGGCGACGTTCAAGACCGATCCCGACCGCGCAGCGGCACAGGTCCGTCTGGGCCTGAACCTGATTCGCCTCTATGCGGTGCTGAGCGCCCCCTTTATTCCCGATACCTCCAGCCGGATGCTGCAGGCGATGAATACGACCGATGCCAGCTGGCCGGACGACGTCGCCGCCGCCTTGTCCACCCTGCCCGCTGGCCAAGCCTTTAGCGTGCCCGATGTACTGTTCGCCAAGATCACGGACGAGCAGCGTGAAGAGTGGGAAAACCGGTTCTCTGGCACGCGCGCCTAACGCGTTTCGACTTTGACTCGAGACGTCGGGTACCACCTATCGCGTTGAAATCTTTGACTTCAGGCAGCGATAGGTGATTCAGGTATAAGTCGAAAGGCTTTAGGACGATCTGCGCGAGCTGTCATAGGCCGCCGAGGTTTCGTAATAGGCGTCAAATCCGATCCGTCGGCGCAATTCGGTGAACTCCATCAGGTGAGGGTCGCGTGGCGTGTCCTTGGCCAGAGCCTGCAACGTGGTCGCCATCGCCTGCATTGCCGCCGCCATCAGGGTCAGCGGATACGCGGCAATCGAATAGCCGATATCGGATAATTCGGCATGACCGGGGTCAGGGGTTTCGCCGCCTTCGACGATATTGGCCATCTTTGGCCCCGGCAGGTCGGCACAGATCTGACGCATTTCGACGAGGGTCGCGGGGGCTTCGACGAACAGAATGTCGGCACCGAGTTCATGAAATTTCGCGGCCCGGTCAATCGCCTCGCCCAGGCCGTATTCATGGCGGGCATCGGTGCGCGCCAGGATCAGGATGTCGTCATCGGCGCGCGCATCCACCGCCGCCCTGATGCGATCAAACGCCTCATCCCGACCGACCACCGCCTTGCCCGGCGTGTGCCCGCAGCGTTTCGGGGCGAGCTGATCCTCGATCATCACCGCCGCACAGCCCGCCCGCGCAAACCCGCGCACCGTGCGGCGCACGTTCATCGCGTTGCCATAGCCGGTATCCCCATCGGCGATCAGCGGGATCGACACCGCCTCGGTGATGTTGCGCGCACTGTCGAGCACCTCGCCATAGGACATCAGCCCCAGGTCGGGCGCGCCGATCCGCGCCGCCGAAGTGGCAAAGCCGGACATAAATGTCAGCCCGAACCCGCTCTGCTGAATCATCCGCGCCGAGAGGGCATCAAAACAACAAGGCATGACGTGCAGTTTGTCCTGTGCCAGCAGGGCGCGCAATCGGTTCGGTGGGGTCATTGGCAGGCTCACAATTTGAAGGGCAGATACAGCGCCAGATCCGGCCACAGATACAGGATCGCCACGCAAAGGAACATCAACAGCAGGAACGGCAGCACACCGCGCGCCACTTCGCCCAGACCGGTGCGCGCAACGGCCTGAATGACATACAGGTTCAACCCCACCGGCGGGGTGATCAGCGCGCATTCCACCATCACCACCATGAAGATGCCAAACCAGATCGGATCGAACCCCATCGCCAGTGCCGAAGGCAACAGCACCGGCGTCATGATCAGCACCATCGACAGGGCTTCGAATACCAGGCCCATCACCAGCAACACGCCTGCAACCACCAGAACGAACACCAACGGCGTCTCGATGGTCTGGGCGATGATGGCGGATATGTCCTGTGGAATGCGATACAGCGTGATCGCCTTGCCGAACACCTTGGCTCCGGCGATGATCAGGATAATCGCAACCGTCGTGACCATCGACTCAAACAATGCCTCGCGAAACCCCTGCCACGACAGCGAGCGCAACACCACCACGGTGACGATCAGGGCAAAGGTAAACCCGATGGCGGCGGCCTCGGTCGGGGTAAAGGCCCCGGAATAGATGCCGCCGATAATCAACATTGCCAGCGCGATTGACGGCAAGGCGCGCAACGATGCTGCGCGACGTACCGCCATACTTGCGGCCGTGACACCTTGTTGAACGGTCGTCACCCGCGCATAGACCATTGAATAGCCGATAAACAACAGCACCAGCGCAATACCCGGTCCGACCCCGGCCAGGAACAGCGCACCAACGGATTCTTCGGTGATAAAGCCATAGACGATCATCGGGATCGAGGGGGGGATCAGAATGCCCAGCGTTCCGCCAGCCGCCAGCAATCCGTAGACGAACCGCTTGTCATACCCGCGCGCGATCATCGCGGGAATTGCAACCGTACCAATGGTGGCCGCCGTGGCCACCGAACTGCCGCTGATGGCGGCGAAAATCGCACATGAAATGATTGTCGCCACCGCCAACCCGCCCGGCCAGTGACCGACCCAGGAATTCACCGCCGCAAACAGGTCGTCACCGACCCCGCCCTTGAGCAGTACATTGGCCATCAGCAGGAACAGCGGCACCGCCAGCAAGATGAAACCGTCGAGCGTCGACAAGATCGCCTGAGGGGCCATCAGCGGTGAAAACCCGCCCAACAGTAGCAATGCCAGCCCCATGCCGCCCAGGGCAAAGGCCACCGGCACCCGCGCCAGCAACAGAGTGAACAGCGAGGCGAGAATAAGTACGATGGTCATTCCAGTGCGATCTCCCGATCCGCCGCCCTGCCCCGCGCCGAGCGAACGGTTTCGATCAGGGCCTGCACGAACAACAGCGCAAATCCCAGCGGCACGGCCAGTTCGACCACCCAGCTGGGCAGGTCCAGCATCGAACCCGTGGTGCGCCCGCGCTCAAACGAATCCCAGAAGATGTCCCAGCCTTTCCAGGCGACGATCGCACTGAAGACCGCCACCATCAGCATCGCCGCCGCCTCGATCCGGTTCTGCGCCGCAACCGGCAGCAGCCGTATCACCGCGTCCACCGCGATATGACGCCTTGCCGACAGCAACCAGGGCATGCCCATAAGACAGCCCCAGATCAGGCAAAGCTGACTGAGTTCCGCCGCCCAAATCGTTGGGCGGACAAAGAAATAGCGGGCTACAACCTCGTAGGACAGCATCAGGCCGGCGACGGTGAACAACACCGCCGCAAGCCAGGCCAACGCCCGAACGAGCGCATCAAACCAGTACATGGACCGGTTCCAAAGGCCCGTTCACAGCCCCTCGGCCGCGTTCAGAACAGCAGCGCCCAGATCGCCCGACTTGGCACGATAATCATCATAGACCGATGTAGATGCAGCTCTCCATGCCTCGATGTCGGCCTCGGTCGGTATGTATAGGGACATGCCGTTTTCCTGGGCTGCGGCATAGGCATCGGATTCAATCTGGCTCATGCGGTCACGCACATCGGCCTCGGCGATCAGCGCCGCCTGGGTGATCATGTCGCGATGTTCGGCGGGCAGACCGTTCCACCAGTCCGTATTCACCACCACGATGAACTCGATATCGGCGTGATTGGTGACGGTGATCGTATCCATTACCTCCCACAACTTGCGGGATTTGACGCCCGATATACCGGTCATGCCCACATCCACCGTACCACGCTGATAGGCCAGGTATTGCTCTGATCCCGAAATCAGCGTCGGCGCACCGCCGGTTGCGGAGACGAAGTCACCCAGCGTCTTGCCGAACACCCGCACCTTCTTACCCGCCATGTCTGCGGGCGATTTCAGCGGCTCTTCCTTGGTCAGCATAATCGCGCCGCCATAGGCCTGCCACCACAACACCGTGCTGCCGGTATCCTTGATCGCCTCGTCGATCGGGCCGCGCACCGGCGAACCCGCTGCAACAGCCGCACGCACCTTGTCCTCTGTGTTCAACAGGAACGGCAGATAGAACACGTCAACTGCGGGGATATCGCCGACATAGCGGGTCAACGACGCCACGCCTGCCTCGATCGCACCGGATCCGACGGCGGCGGGCACTTCCTTGTCCTTGTACAACTGCGCGGAATCATAAATTTCGACCTCGATGGTGCCGTCCGAAATCTTCTCTACTTCTTCCTTGAACAACACCAGGTTCTGTCCCAGGTGGCTTTTCAGGGGCAATTGCAACGAAATCCGCATGGTGGTGTCGGCGGCCATTGCCTGAGACGACGCCAGGCCCAAAGCCAGCGCCGCACCGGCAAAGAGATGTTTGGTGAACATATTGGTGATCCTCCCCGATCGAATGTTGTCTGGGCAGCTTATTGAACAAGTGCAGGATCACAAGCCTTTCCGTCAGAAATCCTGCCAGGTGGGCCCGGATCTCAAAAGACCAGCCCGGAAAACGCCACGCCCAGTCCCAGAACCGGGACCAGCACGCGCGGCACGGGACTGCGCAGTGCAATCAACCCGTGGCTGATGATCCATAGGCCCAAAGCCATCCGTAAAAAGGCCAACAGAGCCGGCCCCGTCGCTTCGGTCAGCCGCAGAAGATCCGGGTTTGCGATCATCCCCAGCGGAATGACATACAACCCGACCCCCAGCGCCATAGCTGTCAGCGCCACCTTGATCCAATTTTCGCCGATCATCCCCGCGGCGATAAAGACCGCGCCACAGACCGGCGGCGTAATGGTGGACAGCAGGGCGAACCAGAACACGAACAGATGCGCCTGCAACGGGTCCAGCCCCTGGTCAATCAGTGCCGGTCCGGCAACCGAAACGCAGATGACATAGGCCGCCGTGGTTGGCACCTCCATACCCAACACCAGGCAGGCCACCGCCGTCAGCACCAGCGAAGGCCACAGCATCCCCCCCGAGGCGGACAGGATCAGCGACGTGATCTTGACCCCCAGGCCAGTCACCGCCAGAACGCCGATGATGATCGAAGCACAAAAGATGATCGAGGCGATCATCGCGATTTGCCGCGCAGCTGTCAGCAAAGCCAGCGAAAGACGTTCGGCAATCTGCGCGCGATCCAGCCGCCCACGTCGGTTAAAGAACAGCAACACCGCCCCGGCCAGAATCGCCAGACACGCCGCGTATTGCGGCGTGAATCCAGCCCCGAACATTCCCCATAACAGGATGCCAAACGGTATCGCGAAAAATCCGGATGTGATCAGCACATCGCGGCGGTTCGGCCGATCTGCATGATCGATACCACGCAGTTCGACACGGCGCGCATAGGCGTCGATCCCGACCCAGACAGCAAAGAAATACAACACTGCAGGCAGGATCGCTGCCGCCATGATGCCGGTGTAAGGAACACCGGTGAGTTCGACCATGACAAAGGCGCCGGCCCCCATCAAGGGCGGCATGATCTGCCCCCCCGAGGACGCCACCGCCTCGACCGCCGCCGCCAGCCGTTTCGGATAACCCAGCCGTGTCATCGCCGGCAGCGTAATCGCGCCCGTCGATGCGACATTGGCCGAGGCCGATCCGGAAATCGATCCGAACAGGGCCGAAGAAATCACCGAAACCTTGGCCGCACCGCCTTTCAGATGCCCGGCGGCAGCGGCGGCAACGTTCATGAACCCCTGCCCGGCTTCGCCCGCATTCAAGACCGCGCCAAAGATGACAAAGATCGACACGACCCCGACCGACACCGCCGTCAGGCTGCCCCAGATCCCACCCTCGGCGATGGTCATGGTGCCCAGAAAGCTCTTTAACGGCGTGCCGGAATGGCCAAATTCGCCGGGTATATACTGCCCCAACATGGCATAGGCCAGGGCCACGATGGCCACCAATGGCAGCGGCCAACCAATCGCGCGGCGTGCGGCCTCGACGACGCAGACCAACAGAATAATCGCGACCGCGATCTGAAATCCGTTTTCCAGGAACCCGTATTGGTCACCCAAAGCGTTGTGATCGACTGCGATCCACAGCGATGCCGCCACGCCCAGCCCCGCCAGCACCACCCCCGAAGCGCGCTGAGCCGGCGATTTGGCATCAAAGACAAAGACCCATGGCAACACAAAGGCCAGATGCAGCGGACGGCTCACCAGATTGGGCACCAGCCCCCAGAAAATCAGACCGAGATGAAAGGTCACCATCGCTGTGGCCAGCACAAGCCAGAACAGGCGCAGGAATTTTGATGTATCGTTCATGACGCCTGGCTCTTTTCAAAGAAAGGCCGGGCTGCAAGCCGCCCGGCCCGATCACTCGTCTGCTGACGGGGTTATTTTTGTGCGTCGGCCAGTTCGATCCCGGCCTCGGCATAGTAGCGCTGCGCACCAGGATGAAAGCGGGTCGTGACATTGGCCAACAGCGCCGGATCGACACCATTCCACCACGCCGCTCCGGCCCCCATGTCGCTCTTGCCCTCCCAGAACGTCCGGGTCAGCTCATACGCCGTATCGTCATCCATCTTGGTGGTTGTGAATGCCGCCACCGGCAACGAGGTGGTGACAATATCGGTATCCTGCCCCGCATAGGTGCCTGCCGGAATTACCAGCCGCGCCCTTTTGGTGACCGCAATCTGCTCGTCAGTCAACGACAGCACCGTCACGCCGGTCGAGGCGGCAGCCTCGATCACGTTGGGCGCGGGCCAGGATCCGGCGGTGACGAAACCGTCGATCTGGCCGTTCTTCAGTGCGGGCACGGCCCCTGAAAGCTCGACATCGGCGATCTTGATCTTGCCGTCCAGCCCGAACAGACCAAGGTATTTTTCGCCTTCGCGCGCGCCGAACGAGCCTTTTCCCAGCAGGATGGTCTTGTTTTCCATTGCAGTGAAATCAGTGATGCCCGACGCATCCGACATGACAAAATGCATGGTCAAAGACGGGATCGGGAACAAGGCCCGGATCTCGTCAAAGGCCGGATCGCCCTTGCCGTCGAACATTGCGGTGCCACCCTGCGCCAATCCGATCAGCGCCGGCGGGGAGGTAAAGACATAATCGCCGCCCCGCGCACGCACTTCCATCACGTTTTGCACCGAGCCCTGGCTTTCCTCGACCGTAACGATGATGGAGCCTTCGGTCCCGGCCTTCATGGCTTCGGCAATTTGAACGCCCATCTGGTAATAAGAGGACCCGGTCTTGGCCGACTTGTACGTGACCCGCGTTTCCGCCAGCAAGGGTGTCGCAAGCACGGCAGCGGCCAGGGTTGCAATGAAGGGTTTACGAATTGAGATCATCTGTGGACTCCCTGTTTTCAATCTTGGCGCCTGTCTATCAGGGAAGCCCAGCGGGTCGAACGGAAAATTCGCTCGCCGACCAATGCTGCCGCATCTGCGCCTCTCTCTCGATCACAGCCGGATACAGGCCAGATGTTTCTCGATCGGGGAGGTATCAAACTGCGCAAAGTTTTCAACAATTGCGTCGCATCAAGAAGAATTGTTTCCAAATTGCACCCCCACGCGCACAGAGATACCGTTGAAAACGTTGCAAAACAGAAGCATTGGCTGGTTTGCCCCCCTCCGGGGTAGCAACTTCAGTTTTTGTTAACCTGCTGCAACGTATCGCTTTGACGAAAGCCCGCTGAACATGGCCTAATCGTGGCCGGGCAAATGCCAATTGCGTGGAGCGATGACATGTTGTTTTTGGCGAGTATGTTGGGGCTGATCGCCGTCGGAGGCGTTGCGCTATCCGCCGGTTTTTCCGCAGAGCCGGACGAGAGCGATGAGGCCGAAGACCAGATGGACGAGGCGTTGCCCGACTCCGCGACCAACAAAACCACGCCGATGGACTTCGCGACCGACGGGGCAGATCAGATCTTGTCGGGGACAGACACCAACGACCAGATCCTGGGCGGGACCGGCAACGACCAGATCAACGGCTACGGTGGAGATGACGTTATTTCGGGCGGCGACGGCAATGACGATCTGCATGGCAGCGAAGGTCAGGATAAACTCTCTGGATCCGCCGGCGACGACCCGCTGCACGGCGAAGACGGTGCCGACATGCTCAGCGGCGACACCGGTGACGACATGATGTTCGGCCACAATGACGACGATCTGTTGTTGGGCGGCGATGGTGATGACGAAATGTATGGCGGCGATGGTGACGACACCCTCCAAGGAGAGGATGGCAACGATGCGCTGCATGGCGGACTGGGCGATGACGTACTGACTGGAGGTGCGGGCCAGGATGTCCTGTTCGGCGGTGCAGGCGATGACCTGATCTCTGGCATCGAAACGGAAGATGAACTCGGAGTTCCCGATGCGCACGCGGACGCAAACCAGGACTTTCTGAACGGCGGAACGGGGGACGATACCATCCTGGCAGGCGAAGGCGATGTCGTCACGTCCGGCGACGGCGAGGATGATATCGTTCTGGGCGATTGGATCGCCGATGGTGAAGCTGCCGAGTTGATGGATTTCGAGAACGGCAAAGACCAGTTGCTGATGGTTTACGATCTGGAAGATAATCCGGACCCAGAAATCGATATCGTAGCTGACACCCAAACACCTGGGCTGAGTCACGTTTTTGTTGACGGCAAGGAAATCGCCATGGTCCACAGCGTTTCTCCACTGACCGAAGACGACATCGTGCTTATGGATCACGCCGATGGGGCGAGCTTCAGCCTGTCCATGGTGTCCTGACCAACCCACAAGATTGCGCGGAAATCGAGCCGCGATCTTGTTCACAACTCCGCTCTGCCGCAATTGCGCTGGAAGCCGCCTGCCGGTGCCACTGGAATCGCGGGCGCAAGTCTGGCTGTCCGGACTGGCGGTCAGCCTTGCTCAGCTCAGCCTTGCCTAGCACCGTGCCCCTCAACGGTAGGAATTTTTGCGACCGCATCGGGGGCCGAGACAATGCTCAAAACTGGTATATCCAACAAAGATGTTCCCTTCCTGCGGAACAGTCGGCCCTCTATGCAATAATTGTCCAGCCGGGAGCATCCTGAAAACCCGGCGAACACCCCGTCCGCCCACCGCTCTTCAGGTCTACCCTTTTCTCCGACCCCATTCGATGCCACTGTGTATCCCATGCGTTGCGCCTCCACGATAGGGGGGGTGCTTCGCAAAATGATACGTCATCCAAAATGACGGACTAACTTGGGAGAACACAATGACGTTTAAGTCTTATATTGCAGCCGGGGCAGCGGCGCTGGCGCTTTGCGCCGGGTCCGCCTCGGCGCAGGCTCTGGTCTATTGCTCGGAAGGCTCGCCCGAAGGTTTTGATCCGGCCCTCTATACGGCCGGCACGACTTTCGATGCCTCCAGCCATCCACTCTATGACCACCTTACCGAATTCAAGGTCGGCACGACCGAAGTCCTGCCGGGTCTCGCCGAAAGCTGGGAAGTTTCCGATGACGGCCTGACCGTGACTTTCAAGCTACGCGCCGGGGTCAAGTTTCACAGCAACCAGAACTTTACCCCTACGCGGGACTTCAACGCCGACGACGTGATCTTTTCCTTTGATCGCCAGGGCAACCCGGATCACCCATACAACAAGGTCTCGGGCGGCACCTGGGAATATTATGGCGGCATGTCGATGCCCGATCTGGTCAAGAGCATCGAAAAGGTCGACGATCTGACGGTCCGCTTCCACCTGAACCGCCCAGAAGCCCCGTTCGTCGCCAATATGGCGATGGATTTCGCCAGTATCGTTTCGGCGGAATACGGTCAGGCGATGCTGGACGCCGGTACGCCCGAGATGCTGAACCAGGCCCCGATCGGCACCGGCCCATTCACCTTCCAAGCTTATCAGAAAGACGCCGTGATCCGCTATCTGCGCAACGACGCCTATTGGGGTGAGCCCGCCCGGGTCGAAACGCTGATCTTTGCCATCACGCCGGATGCGAGCGTACGCTATCAAAAGGTTCAGGCGGGCGAGTGTCACATCATGGCCTATCCGAACCCGGCCGACGTTGCCGACATGCAGTCCAATGAGGACATCGTCGTGATGGAGCAGGAAGGTCTGAATGTGGGATATCTGGCCTACAACACCACGGTAGCGCCCTATGACAATCCCAAGGTGCGCAAAGCCCTGAACATGGCGATCGACAAGCAGGCGATCATCGATGTGGTGTTCCAGGGGGCCGGTCAGATTGCCAAGAACCCGATCCCGCCGACCATGTGGTCCTATAACGACGCGATCGAGGACGATGTCTATGATCCCGAGGCCGCCAAAGCAATGCTTGAGGCCGAAGGCGTCAGCGATCTGAACCTCAAGATCTGGGCGATGCCGGTTCAGCGTCCTTACAACCCCAATGCGCGACGCATGGCCGAGCTGATGCAGGCAGATTTTGCCAAGATCGGCGTCAACGTGGAAATCGTGTCGTATGAATGGGGCGAGTACCTTTCGCGTTCGCGTGAGATGGACCGTGACGGCGCCGTGCTGCTGGGCTGGACCGGCGACAATGGCGATCCGGACAACTTCCTGGCCGTGCTGTTGGGCTGTGACGGGCGCGAAAACTCAAATCGCGCACAGTGGTGTTATGAACCTTTCGAGGAGCTGATCCAGAAGGCCAAGGTTCTGCCGACACAGGCCGAACGTCAGCCGCTGTATGAAGAGGCGCAGGCGATCTTCAAGGAACAGGCGCCTTGGGCAACCATCGCGCATTCGGTTGTCTACATGACCATGCGGCCCGAGGTCGACAACTATGTCGTACACCCGCTGGGCGGCCACATCTTCAACGCCGTTGGCCTGAAGTAATACCATCGGGGCGGCGCAGGATGCGCCGCCCCGTTTCTGTCACGCAGCGAAAGATCCAGCCACGTGCGCCATTCCGTTTCCGACCGCCTGTCCCAATACGCCACTGTCGCCCGCAATCTTGATGTCGGTGCCGTGGCTCTGGTGCCGGGGCCAAATTTCACCCGTGCCCTGAACCACAGTTTCATGAGCCACGAACGCCCGTTTCTCCTCGTGATCCCGGCAAGAGGGCCGGCCGCTGCCCTGGTCCCCAATCTGGAATTGCGCAGCTGGGATTTGGTCGGGTTTGACGGCGCGGTGTTTGACTGGCGCGATCAGGATGGGTACGGGACCGCCTTTTCCGGGCTGATGGACCACCTCGGCATTTCATCTCTGGCTGTCGAGGGTCAGGTGATGCGGGTTTTTGTCCATCACGCACTTAAGACCGCTCAGCCCGATCTGCGCATCGTTGACGGCGAGACGGCGATTTCCGGCCTTCGGATGATCAAGACGCCGGATGACATCTCGGCAATGCGCGCCGCAATAGAGATCTCGGAACGCGCTTTGGCCCGCACGCTGGACGCCGTTCGCATTGGACAGACCGAGAAAGACATTGAACAGTGTTTGATTCAGGCCTTGTTTGACGAAGGGGCCGAGGACATGGCCTTTCATCCGATTGTCGCTGCCGGTGACAATTCGGCCCGCCCCCACGCCCATGCCCGCGCGGAATACGCCGTGCAGCCGGGCGATGCGCTGCTGATCGATTTCGGTGCGCGCAAACACGGCTTTGCTGCGGACATCACCCGCACCGTCTTCCTACGACACGCCAGCGACGAAGGTCGGGCGGTATATGACACGGTGCTGCGCGCCAATTTGCGCGGGCTGAATATCACCCGCGCCGGGGTCACAGCCCATCAGATCGACGATGCGGTGACAGGCGTGCTCGAAGCGTCCCCCTACGGCGACCGGATTCGTACCAAGACCGGTCACGGGCTGGGCCGTGACGTGCACGAAGCGCCCTATATCATGCGCGGCAACCACATGGTTTTGCCCGCCGGTACGGTGTATACGAATGAACCCGGTCTCTACGATATCGGCAACTTTGGCGTCCGAATCGAGGATGACGTTCTGGTCACCGAAGATGGATACATAACGCTGACTTCATTTCCCAAGGAGCTGACGATCCTGCCATGCTGAAATATCTTGGTTCCCGCCTGCTGACCTTTATCCCCACGTTCATCGGCGTCACGTTAATTTCCTTTGCTTTTATCCGCGTTCTTCCGGGCGATCCGATCATTGTCATGGCCGGCGAACGCGGGCTGACCGAGGAACGCTATCAGGAACTGACCCGGCAATTCGGCTTTGACCGCCCCGTCTACGCGCAATTCTGGGATTACCTGACCGGCGTGTTGCAGGGCGATCTGGGCAATTCCTTTGTCACCAAACGCCCGGTCTGGGACGAGTTCTTTGCCCTGTTTCCCGCGACGTTGGAACTGTCGATCTGCGCCATGGTGTTTGCGGTCCTGTTGGGCCTGCCGGCCGGGGTGATCGCCGCGGTGAACCGTGGCAAATTTTTTGATCGCACGTTGATGAGCACCGCTCTGGTGGGGTATTCCATGCCGATCTTCTGGTGGGCGCTGCTGCTGATCATCGTGTTCTCGGGTAATCTTGGCTGGACCCCGGTGTCGGGCCGCATTGATCTGCTTTATTATTTTCCCGACGCCACCGGCTTTATGTTGATCGACAGCCTGGCCTCGGGGCAAAGCGGTGCCTTTGCGTCGGCGGTTCGGCACCTGGTGTTGCCGACCATCGTTTTGGGCACCATCCCGCTGGCGGTGATCGCGCGACAGACCCGATCCGCAATGCTTGAGGTTCTGGGCGAGGACTATATACGAACCGCCCGCGCCAAGGGGATGTCGCCGGGCCGGATCAATGGCGTGCACGCCCTGCGCAATGCCTTGATCCCTGTAATCACCGTGATCGGCTTGTCGGTCGGCACGCTTCTGGCGGGGGCAATTCTGACCGAAACCATTTTCAGCTGGCCCGGCATCGGAAAATGGATGGTCGACAGTATTTTCCGCCGTGACTACCCGGTGGTTCAAGGCGGGTTGCTGTTGATTGCGGTCATGGTGATGGTCGTCAACCTGACCGTTGACGTGCTTTATGGCGTTATCAACCCCAAGATCAGGAAGCGCTGATATGACTGACGCAACCGCCCCCACAGAACCCGCACGCCCCGGTCGCCTGCGTGAATTCTGGTTCTACTTCCGCGAAAATCGCGGCGCAGTCTTTGGCCTTTGGGTCTTTGCCGCTTTTGTGATCTGTGCCGCACTTGGCCCTTGGCTGGCGCCTTACGACCCGGCCGAGCAATTCCGTGAACTCACCCTGTTGCCCCCGGCATGGCAGACCGGCGGCAGTTGGGCCCATCCACTTGGCACCGACCCGCTGGGCCGGGATATGCTGTCTCGCCTGATCATTGGCGCGCGGTACTCGTTCTTTGTCGGGGTCATCGTCGTGTCCATTGCCGCCTCGGGCGGTATCCTGATCGGCATGATCGCCGGCTTTGCACCGTCGTGGCTGGACAGTGTCATCATGCGGATCATGGACGTCATTCTGGCCTTTCCGTCGCTGTTGCTGGCGCTGGTGCTGGTGGCGATCCTGGGGCCCAGCCTGACTAACGCAATGATTGCCATCGCCATTGTGCTGCAACCGCATTACGTACGCCTGACCCGAGCCAGTGTGCTGTCCGAGAAACAAAAGGACTATGTTACCTCGGCCCGTGTCGCCGGAGCCGGGTTGCTGCGGCTGATGTTCGTGACCGTGCTGCCCAATTGCCTTGCACCGATCATCGTGCAGGGCGCGCTGTCCTTTTCCACCGCGATTCTGGATGCGGCAGCGCTTGGCTTTCTCGGCATGGGCGCGCAGCCGCCGACTCCGGAATGGGGCACGATGCTGGCAGAAGCCCGCGAATTCATCCTGCGGGCCTGGTGGGTCGTGACATTTCCCGGTCTTGCCATCCTGGTGACCGTGCTGGCGATCAACCTGATGGGTGACGGGTTGCGCGACGCCCTTGATCCGAAACTCAAGCGGAGTTGATCCGATGAATTTATTGCGCATCCGCAACCTGAGTGTCGATTTCTCCACCTCATCCGGCAAGTTCCGGGCCGTGGACGCGGTCGATGTCGATGTTGAAACCGGCGATGTCCTGGCCATCGTTGGAGAATCCGGGTCAGGAAAATCCGTATCCATGCTGGCACTGATGGGGCTGTTGCCCTGGACCGCCACCATCACCGCAGACGAGATGATGTTTGATGGCCAAGATCTGAAAACCATCAGCGCCAGCGCCCGGCGCAAGATTGTCGGCAAGGATCTGGCAATGATTTTTCAGGAACCCATGTCTTCGCTCAACCCCTGTTTTACCGTCGGCTGGCAGATCAAAGAGGCATTGCGGTTCCACATGGGTCTGGACCGCGCCGCCCGGCATGCCCGCGCCATCGAGCTGTTTGAACAGGTCGGCATCCCGGCACCGGAAAAGCGACTGTCGGCCTTTCCGCATCAGATGTCCGGCGGCATGAATCAGCGGGTGATGATCGCCATGGCCATCGCCTGCAACCCCAAGCTATTGATCGCGGACGAACCCACAACCGCGCTGGATGTTACCATTCAGGCGCAGATTCTGGACCTTCTGGTCAGCTTGCGCAAGGACACCGGCATGGGGCTGGTGCTGATTACCCATGATATGGGCGTGGTGGCGGAGACCGCGGAACGGGTCAGCGTGCAATACGCCGGCCAGAAAATCGAGGAGCAGCCCGTGGCCGATCTGTTTGCCACGCCGCACCATCCCTATACCGCCGCGCTGCTCAGCGCTCTGCCGGAACGGGCCACAGAAAAGCGCCTGCCCACCATTCCCGGTGTCGTGCCGGGGCAATTCGACCGCCCAAAGGGGTGCCTATTCTCACCACGGTGCCAGTTTGCCGATGCCAAATGCAAGTCCGAACCGCCACAGCCGCAAAGCGATACCTTGGGCCGGGCCCGCTGCCACTATCCGCTGAATGGCGATGAAAGGATTGCGTCATGACCGCCCCCGTGATGATCGCCACCGCCCTGGCCCGCCATTACGAAGTGGGCGGCGGGCTGTTTTCGAAACCACAGGTGCTGCGCGCCGTCCTGCGGGTGGATTTCAACCTCTATGCCGGCAGGACCCTGGCCGTGGTCGGAGAATCCGGTTGCGGAAAATCCACCCTCGCACGCATGGTGACGATGATCGAGGAACCCACCTCGGGCGAGTTGACGCTGGATGGAAAACCGGTGATCAAACCGGCATGGCCCGAGCTGCGCACCGATGTGCAAATCGTGTTTCAGGACCCCTATGGCTCGCTCAATCCACGCCAACGGGTCGGTACCATCCTGATGGAGCCTCTGGTCATCAACCGCCCTGATATTTCCTCGGCCGACCGCGAGGCGCGGGCGCGCGAAATGTTGGGGTTGGTCGGTCTGCGCCCCGAGCATTTCGACCGCTATCCACATATGTTCTCTGGCGGTCAGCGTCAGCGTATCGCAATCGCCCGCGCCCTGATGCTGGACCCCAAGGTGCTGGTGCTGGATGAACCGGTCTCGGCGCTGGACGTTTCGATCCAGAGCGCTGTGCTGAACCTGCTGATCGATCTGCAGGAGCGGCTGAACCTTGCCTATTTGTTCATCAGCCACGACCTGAGCGTGGTGCGCCATGTCTGCGATGACATCATCGTCATGTATCTGGGTCAGGCGGTCGAGACCGGCCCAAAGGAAGAGGTCTTTGCCTCCCCCCGTCACCCGTATACCAAGGCGCTTCTTTCAGCGACACCGCGCGCCGATCCGGGTGCTGCCAAGGACCGGATCAAACTGACGGGCGAGTTGCCTTCGCCGCTGGCAAACCTGCCTGGATGTCCGTTTGCGCCGCGCTGTTGGAAAGTCCAGGATATCTGCCGCGCGGAACGGCCCGCGCTGAACGGAGCGCCCCATGCCGCAGCCTGTCACTTTCCGCTGGACTGACCGCTATCGCCGAGGGAACGGGTCTGCATCCAACTCGGCCTGCGCCTCCGCGTCAAGCGGTGTGTCGAACGTGTTCAGGATGAACCCGAGGCTTGAATAAAATCCCACCGTCGCCATCACGTCGAATACACCTTCAATACCGAATTTAGCGGTCAGGGCGGCACGCGTGTCCGACCGCAAGCGCGCTGTATCATAGAGTTCGTCCACGGCCCGTGCCAGCAATGCATCCTCGGGCGACATGGCCTCGACCGATTCCGCGATGCTGGCGATCCGCTCATCCGCCAACCCACATTTACGCGCCCGAAGAATGTGCTGCGCCCATTCATATCGCGATCCAAGCCGATGGCCGGTTCGCAGGATCACAACCTCGGATCCCTGCTGGCCCAGAACGGTGCGATTCACCACGTGATCGCGCAACGATGCCCAGGCCCGTAGCAACGCCGGGTGATGTGCCATGGTGCGATAAACGTTCAGTCCGCCGGCAAAACCGTCCAGCATGTCGGCCAACTCTTCGGGCCATTCATCATCGGTAATGGGGGAAAGGGTGGGGCAATCAGTCATGGGTGATCTCCAGTTCCAAGCCAATCATACATAAGACATGTCGACTGGCGCAAAGCTTTCCGCCCGAGCACGACGCCACCGCACCGCATAGCCAAAATCATCCTCTTCGTCCCGTAACAGGAAACCTTCAGGCAGATACGGGTAAATCTCCTGCCCGGTAACCATCGCCCGGTCGCTTTCGCGTGTCATCAGGTGGTGCGGACGGAAATCGCCCGGATGCGCAAGTCCGGCGGCCCCGGTCATTTCCGCCAGCGCCTTCATCGTATTCTGATGAAACCTGAATACACGCTGTGATTTTCGCACCGGATCCAACGCCCGTTGGCGCACCGGATCCTGTGTTGCCACACCGACCGGACAGGCGTTTGTGTGGCAGGCCTGCGCCTGGATACAACCGACGGCAAACATGAACCCGCGCGCCGAATTCACCCAATCCGCCCCCAGCGCCAGCGCCTTGGCAATATCGAAGGACGTCACCAATTTGCCTGATGCGCCCAGTTTGATCCGATCCCGCAATCCGGCGCCGCGCAGGGCGTTATGGGCAAACGTCAGCCCTTCGACCAAAGGCATGCCCATGCGGTTGGCGAACTCAAGCGGGGCCGCACCGGTGCCGCCTTCTTTACCATCAACGACGATGAAATCGGGGATAATGTCGGTTTCCAGCATCGCCTTGATCATGCACATGAACTCTCGACGGTGGCCGATACACAGCTTGAACCCGACCGGCTTGCCACTGGCGTTGTCGCGCATCTTCTTGATGAAATGCATCATCTCAATCGGGGTGGAAAACTCCGAATGCGCGGCAGGAGACTCGCAATCGTGACCCATCGGTATTCCGCGCGCCTCTGCAATTTCAGGTGTGATCTTGGCCGCAGGCAACAATCCACCATGGCCGGGCTTGGCCCCCTGGCTCAATTTCAGTTCGACCATCTTGACCTGTGGATCGGCGGCCTGTTGGCGAAATTTGTCGACGTCGAACCGCCCATCTGCCGAGCGGCAGCCGAAATAGCCAGAGCCGATTTCATAGATCAGATCACCACCGCCTTGCCGGTGATAGCGGCTGATGCTCCCCTCACCGGTATCGTGCGCAAACCCGCCCTTTTTCGCCCCGGCATTCAAGGCAAGGATGGCGTTGGCGGACAGCGCACCAAAACTCATCGCCGAAATATTATAGATCGAGGCGGCGTAGGGGACCTTGCAGTCCGGCCCGCCGATGGTGACGCGAAAGTCGTGATCCTGAATATGCTTGGGGACAACCGAATGGGTCAACCATTCGTACCCCGAATCGTAAACACGCAGGCGGGTGCCGAACGGGCGTTTGTCTTCGACCCCCTTGGCGCGCTGGTAGACGATAGAGCGGGCATCGCGCGAAAACGGTTCCTCGTCCTGATCGCTTTCGATCAGGTATTGCCGGATTTCCGGTCGGATGCCCTCGAACAGAAACCGCATGTGACCTATCACCGGATAATTGCGCAGGATCGAATGGCGCGACTGAACCACGTCATAAACGCCAAGAGCCGCAAGGTACCCAAACAACGCGACCGGCAGCAAGAACCACCAACTGAACGCCAGGCCGATCAACGACAGAATGGCCAGAACCACCGCTCCGGCAAAAATCATGAATCTCATGGTCGGAATTCTCCGTTGTGTCCGTCAGATCACCGAGGTGATCGCCCGGTCCAGCTTGTCTGTCAGTTCGTCCAGCTGCACATCTTCGATGATGAAGGGCGGTGCCAGCAGGATATGATCGCCACGCCGCCCGTCAATCGTGCCAGCCATCGGATAACAAATGAGCCCGGCCTGAAACGCAGCTTTCTTGATCTTGGCGGCAACACCGCGCGACGGGTCGAACGGGGCCTTGGTTTCACGATTTTCCACCAGCTCGATCCCCCTGAACAGCCCTCTGCCGCGCAAATCTCCAACATGCGGGTGCTGGCCGAACCGGTCCACCAGCCGCTGATGCAGCTTGTCGCCCTGTTCCCGCACCCGGGACAACAGGTTGCGGTCCAAAACTGCGGAGACCACAGCCAACCCGGCAGCAGCTGCAGTCGGATGACCATTATAGGTGTGTCCATGCTGGAAGAATCCGGAGCCATTGGCGATTGTGTCATGAATTTCGGCTGTGCACAGCATCGCCCCTATCGGCTGATATCCGGCTCCCAGCCCTTTGGCGATACAGGCAATATCGGGTGCAACCCCGTCCTGTTCACAGGCAAACAAGGTGCCCGTCCGGCCCATGCCGCACATCACCTCGTCCAGCACCAAAAGAACGCCGTATGTGTCACAGATTTCACGGATGCGCTTGAAATAACCAGGCGCTGGCGTCAACGCCCCGGCGGTTGCCCCGACCACCGGCTCTGCCATAAAGGCCATTACATTTTCCGGTCCCAGGCGCAGGATTTCATCTTCCAGAGCATTCGCAGCCCGCAGGCCATACTGCTCTGCGGTTTCGCCGTCATGTCGCAGCCGATAGTCGTAGCAAGGATCGATATGACTAATGTCCAGCAGCAACGGGCCGAACTGGGCCCGGCGCCATTCGTTTCCGCCCGCAGACAGCGCACCGATGGTATTGCCGTGATAGCTTTGCTTGCGCGCAATCATCTTGCCGCGCTGCGGCTCACCCTTTTCAACCCAATATTGCCGGGCCAGCTTGATCGCCGCTTCGGTCGCCTCGGACCCACCTGAGACGAAATAGACACGATCCAGTTCGCCCGGAGCGTTGGCAATCAACAGGTCCGCCAATGCCTCGGCCGGTTCCGACGTCAGAAAACCCGTATGGGCAAAAGCCAGGCGGTCGATCTGGGCCTTGATGGCCGCCGTTATCTGGGCATCCCCATGGCCCAGGCAAGACACTGCAGCGCCGCCAGAGCCGTCCAGATATCGCTTGCCCGTGCTGTCGATCAGGTAACACCCCTCTCCCCCGACGGCGGTGGGCGGGTTCAGTTTGGAATGACGGTGAAACACGTGCGACATGATCGAATTCCCTGAAACCGTGAAATGGACCGGTGGGCCGGTCCGCCCTTTCAGTTCTATCCGGAGGTGATTGGAATAGGAATTGTTTTGCCCCCTCAACGGGAGGATCGTGATCAAAATGACAAAAATGGCGCGGAGTGACCCGCGCCATCTGAATGTATATCGTCACCCGAGAAGACCCCCGGTGCCAATCGGTCAGCCCGCCAGGGCATCCGCCAGGGCCGCCTCGAAAATAGCGAGCCCTTCTTCGATAATCGCATCGGACGCCGTCAGCGGCACCATGATCCGCAGGGCATTGCCGTGCATGCCGCAGGCCAACAGGATCAGGCCGCGTTTCAAAGCGTGCGCGATCACCGATTTAGTCAGGGCGGCATCAGGCATCGCGGTTTCGAAATCGGTCACGAATTCGACCGCCAGCATCGCGCCCTGCCCCCGAATGTCCCACATCCGGTAAGGAGCAGTACGAGCGCCGATCTCGGCGAACCGGGCGCGGAATTTCTCGCCCAAGGCCGTCGACCGTGCCAACAGCCCTTCGGAGTCGATTGCCTCGATGGCAGCCAAGGCCGCAGCACAGGCCACCGGGTTGCCACCATAGGTCCCGCCAAGCCCGCCGGGCTGCAACGCATCCATCACCTCGGCACGCCCGATCACACCGGCAATCGGATAACCGCCCGCCATTGATTTGGCGACCGTGATCAGATCCGGCACAACTCCGGTATGCTCTATGGCAAACCAGGTGCCGGTCCGACCAAACCCGGCCTGAATCTCGTCCGCGATCAGCAGGATGCCGTGGGTGTCACAAATCGCACGCAGAGCCTGCATCATCTCGGTCGGAACCGGAAGATACCCGCCTTCACCGAGAACGGGCTCGATGATGATGGCCGCGATCCGCGCCGGATCGGCGTCGGTCAGCATCAGCGTTTCCAGACCCTTCAGCGCGTCCTCGACCGTCACACCGTTCCGTGCATCCGGGAACGGGGCGCGGAAGATATCGGACGGGAACGGGCCGACGTCCTTTTTGTAGGGCGATACCTTGCCCGTCATACCCAGCGTCATAAGGGTACGGCCATGGTAAGCACCCGAAAAAGCGATGATGCCGGAACGACCGGTGGCGGCACGGGCAATCTTGACTGCGTTCTCGACCGCTTCGGCACCGGTGGTCACCAGCAGGGTTTTCTTGGCAAAGTCACCCGGCGCAAGCTCGTTCAGCTTTTCAGCCAGCGCCACATAGGGCTCATAGGGAACAACCTGGAAGCTGGTGTGGGTATACAGATCTTCCTGCGCCTTGGCCGCGGCAATTACCTTGGGGTGCCTGTGGCCCGTATTCAGAACGGCAATGCCACCGGCGAAATCGACATAGCGGTTGCCCTCTACATCCCACAGTTCAGCGTTCTCAGCGCGTGCGGCAAACACCGGCGCAGCCGAAGCGACACCGCGCGGAACCGCAGCTTCGCGGCGCGCCAACAGGACCGCATTGCTCGCGCTGGATGCGGGCGCGGCTGTTGCAGCCGGGACTTTGGCGGCAACCGCCTTGGGGGCTGCGGCCTTGGCTGTCGTCCGCCGTGCACGGGGTTTGGCGGGGGTCTTTTTGGTGTTGGTCAAAGTGGTCATTTGGACACTCCGGCTCGAGGGCAATCTTGATGAAAATTATAATATCCGGATCAATATTATTGTCAACAACATCGAGAAAGGCGCACAAACCTTGTCATTTCAGGAATTTACTCACTAATAATCTTTTGTTTTCAAGTGCAAACAAAGATTGACCTTTACCTCAATCCTGCGTTTAATATTTAAAGCACCGGATAAACACCAAGGTGAGTGACGTGGACATCGGCGGCAGACTCAGGAACATGCGCGAGACTCGCGGCCTGACCCAACGCGACCTGGCGGCGCGCGCCGGACTGACCAACGGTGCGATCTCGCTGATCGAGCAGAACAAGAGCAGCCCCTCGGTTGCATCGCTCAAACGTCTGCTGGACGCAATCCCGATTACCATGTCCGAATTCTTTTCGGAATTCGAGGAGAACAGCACCGCGAAGTATTTCTATGGAGCGGACGAGCTGACCGAACTGTCGCCACAGGATGGCGGTCCGGGCAATGGCACGCCACGGGTGTCGTTGCGCCAGGTTGGCGATGCATCACGACACGCCTTGCAGATGCTGCACGAGATTTATCCACCAGGTGCGGATACCGGACCCGATCCCATCAGCCACGATGGCGAAGAGGCGGGTGTGGTGGTGTCGGGAATAATCGAAATCACGGTCGAAGATCAGACACGGGTGTTGAACCCTTGGGATGGCTACCTGTTCGACAGCCGACTGCCGCATCGGTTCCGCAACATCGGCGAGTGTGATTGTGTCATCATAAGCGCCTGCACGCCGCCAACGTTCTGAGTGTCTCCGGTTCGTGCCAGGGGTTTGGGTCACCCCAATTCCGCCGGCAGCGCTGCATAGCCGCGAAACCGCATGCGGCCGCCATCGACCCGCCCCGGCTTGATCCGGAAGGCCGGAAAACGGGACAGGAACCGACCGATCGCGATGCGACCCTCCATCCGCGCCAGCGTCAGACCGATACACACATGCGGCCCGCCTGCAAAAGCCAGATGCCGGTTTGGTTTACGACCGATATCAAACCGTTGCGGATCGTCGAATACCGCGGGATCGCGGTTGGCCGCTCCGATGATCAGGTGCAGATTGGTGCCGGGCGCAATGACATGGCCGCCTATTTCGATTTGGGCGCTGGTTTCCCGGTTGCCCAGCTGATTGGGCGACCGAAACCGCAGGATCTCTTCGATCGCAGACGCGATCAGCTCGGGCTGCCTCACCAGGCGCGCCTTTTGATCCGGGTGATCGTTCAGCAGGGCCAGCCCGTTGCCGATCAGGTTGGTGGTGGTTTCGTGCCCCGCATTGAGAATGAAGATACAGTTCTGGATCAACTCGATTTCGCTCAACTGCCCTTCTGCCCCATCGCCCCGGATCAGGCGGGTCAAAACGTCGGTCTCGGGATCTCCAGGCCGCGCACGACGGCGCGCGATAAGATCCTGCAGATATGCCTTGAATTCGGTCACGGCCTGGTGCCCGAGCTCCAACTGTGACGACGACAGGGACGGCTCCAGCGCCCCCAGGATGGCCAGCGACCAGTCGCGCAGCGGGCCACGTTCGTCCACGGGGACATCCAGAAGGTTGCCGATGATCTGAATCGGAATCAGCGCCGCAAAATCCTGGATCAAATCCAACTGCGGGCGCGACGCCACCGACCCGAGCAACGCATCCACGGCGGCAATCAATCCCGGTTCCATCCGTGCGATTGCACGCGGTGTCAGGGCCGATGCCATGATCCGTCGTACCCGCGTGTGCAGTGGCGGATCGTTGAACACCAGCGACGTGGTATGATGTTCGAACAACGGGCTGCCGGATCCGAATTTTGGGGCAAAAACCGATTTCTTGTCAGACGTGAACAGCGTCGTATCGCGATAAACCCGGTCCAGATCGCCATGTCGCGACAGCAGGACCGATCCGTCAGGCTGCCGCAGCACCGGGGCCCTGCGCAACAGGGCGTCGTAAAAGGGAAAAGGATCCTCGACAAAGCCGGGAGGCGGATTTGCCAGATCGAAACCGCCAATCTCTGCCGCCCCGAGCTCATCCGTTGCAGTATTCATGCGCCACTCTCCCTTGGCGGCAAGGTTCCCGACCCGACGGGACATGTCAATCGTGCCGCGTCTGAAAACCGCACTCCGGCACGGAAACAGGGGCCGCGCCAATTGGAGCGGCCCCTGCCACGACAGCACTACTGTCGCAGGCGTTTTTCGTTCTCAAAAACGCCCCGGAATTTTACAATTCC
Source organism: Sedimentitalea nanhaiensis DSM 24252 (assembly GCF_000473225.1). Lineage (GTDB taxonomy): Bacteria > Pseudomonadota > Alphaproteobacteria > Rhodobacterales > Rhodobacteraceae > Sedimentitalea > Sedimentitalea nanhaiensis. The sequence continues at coordinate 455,355 of NZ_KI421509.1, read as the reverse complement.
ACTTAGCCGACGAGTTCGAGACCTGAAAAGAAGTAGGCGATTTCGACCGCTGCGGTTTCCGGAGCATCCGAACCGTGAACCGAGTTTTCGCCAACGGATTCAGCGAAATCAGCGCGGATCGTTCCGGGTGCGGCATCCGCAGGGTTTGTCGCGCCCATGATTTCGCGGTTCTTGGTAATGGCGTTTTCGCCTTCCAGAACCTGGACGACCACCGGCTCGGACGACATGAACTCGCACAGTTCGTCATAGAACGGGCGCTCGGCGTGGACCGAATAGAACACGCCAGCCTGTGCCTTGGTCATGTGGATGCGCTTTTGCGCGACAATGCGCAGGCCGGCGTCCTCGAATTTAGCGTTGATCTTGCCGGTCAGGTTGCGACGGGTTGCATCGGGTTTGATGATCGAAAAGGTGCGTTCCAGAGCCATTTTGGGCGTCTCCTTGATTATCGGCCGCACACTCTGGCAGCCGGGTAACTGATGGCGCGCGCCTAGCATGTCCTCTTTGGTTAGGAAAGGGCGCAATTGGCCCCCGACTGCACCTGCCCCCAATCAATGGCGCAGACCGTTCAAAAGGTTCTTTCAGCTTTGCGCAATCTGCACTATTGCCCTGCCCATGTTACGCATCACCGATATTACATATGCCGTTGAAGGCCGCCCGCTGTTCGAATCCGCCAGCGCCACCATTCCCACCGGCCACAAGGTCGGGCTGATCGGGCGCAACGGGGCTGGCAAGACCACCCTTTTCAAACTGATCCGGGGCGAATTGCACCTTGAGGGGGGCAGCATTACCCTGCCCGCCCGCGCGCGCATCGGCGGCGTGGCGCAGGAAGTGCCCGGCAACGAAGTATCGCTGCTGGACACGGTTCTGGCCGCCGATACCGAACGCGCATCCCTGCTGGCCGAAGCGGAAATCGCCACCGACCCGAGCCGTATCGCCGAGGTCCAGACCCGTCTGGCCGATATCGACGCCTGGTCGGCCGAAGGGCGTGCCTCGTCCATTCTGCGCGGACTGGGATTTGAAGCCGAAGAACAGCTGATGCCGTGCTCTGCCTTTTCCGGCGGCTGGCGGATGCGCGTTGCTCTGGCGGCGGTGTTGTTTGCACAGCCCGATTATCTGCTGCTCGACGAACCGACCAATTATCTGGATCTGGAAGGCGCATTGTGGCTGGAAAACTACCTGGTACGCTATCCGCATACAGTCATCATCATCAGCCACGACCGCGAATTGCTAAACCGCTCGGTCGGCGGCATCCTGCATCTCGAGAATCGCGGCCTGATCTATTACACTGGCAACTACGACCAGTTCGCCCGCCAGCGCGCCGCGAACCGCGCGGTGCAAGCGGCAGCAGCCAAGAAACAGGATACAAGGCGTGCCCATCTGCAGGCCTTTGTCGATCGGTTCAAAGCCAAGGCCAGCAAGGCGAAACAGGCCCAGAGCCGGGTCAAGATGCTGGAAAAGATGGAAACCATCCGCGCGCCCGAAGACGCGGCGCGCACGGTGTTTTCCTTTCCCGAACCCGAGGAACTGTCGCCCCCCATCATCGCCACCGAAGGCGTCCAGGTCGGCTATGGCGACACGGTCGTGCTGCGCAATCTGAACCTGCGGATCGATCAGGACGACCGGATCGCCCTGTTGGGCAAGAACGGCCAGGGCAAATCGACCCTGGCAAAGCTGCTCAGCGACCGGTTGGCCCCTTTGGCGGGCAAGATGACCAGTTCGAACAAGCTGCGCATCGGGTTCTTTGCCCAGCATCAGGTCGAAGAGTTGCGGGTTGACGAAACGCCGCTGCAACATCTGCTGCGCGAACGCCCTGCAGAGGGGCAGGCGAAATTGCGCGCGCGGCTGGCCGGGTTCGGGCTGGGCGCAGATCAGGCCGATACCGCAGTCGGGCGGCTGTCGGGCGGGCAAAAGGCCCGGCTGTCGCTGCTCTTGGCTACCCTGCCCGCGCCGCATCTGCTGATTCTGGACGAACCGACCAACCACCTCGATATCGAAAGCCGCGAAGCCCTTGTCGAAGCGCTGACAGCCTATTCCGGCGCGGTGATTCTGGTCAGCCACGACATGCACCTTCTGTCGCTTGTGGCCGACCGTCTGTGGCTGGTCAGCGACGGAACCGTCAAACCCTATGACGGTGATCTGCCATCGTATCGCACGCTGCTCTTGAGCCGGGACAAACCCGCTTCCAAATCGGGGGCCGGGACCGCCAAACCCAAACGCCCGTCGCGCGATGCCATCCTTGCGCTGCGCTCCGAAGCGCGCAAGGGCGAGGAGCGGGTGCAGAAACTGAACCAGATGCGCGACAAGCTGGCCGCCAAATTGGCCGACCCAAGTTTGTATGAAGATGGCAAGAAGGGCGAGGCCGAAGTCTGGCAGCGCAAATACGCCGAAGTGATGGAGGGGCTGGACCGCGCCGAAGCCCTGTGGATGAGCGCTCTTGAAAAGCTTGAGAGAGCCCAGGCATGATCGTGGACACGGCCTTTCTGATCACCGCCTATGTCACTCTGTTCGTTGTCATAGATCCGATCGGACTGGCGCCGCTGTTCATGGCCATAACGCAGGGTTTGGACGCGGCCCGCCGACGTTCGATTGCGGTGCGGGCCTGTCTGACCGCGATCATCATCCTGTCTGTTTTCGCGGCTTTCGGCGAAGCGGTTCTGAATTTTGTCGGCATCTCGATGGCAGCTTTTCGCGTGGCAGGCGGGGTTCTGTTATTTCTGACCGCGCTGGAGATGCTGTTCGAGCGGCGCAGCAAAAGGCGCGAAGACCAAGCCGAAGACGAAAGCCCGGACCCTTCGGTTTTTCCACTGGCGATTCCATTGATCGCCGGCCCCGGTTCCATCGCCACGGTTATCCTGTTGTCCGGGCAGAAGCCCGGAGCCGAAGGCCTTTTTATGGTCATAGGGGTGATGATCGCAGTTGTCACGGTGGTCCTCCTGTTGTTTCTGGCCAGCGGATTGCTGGCCCCTGCCCTTGGCAAGACCGGCATAAATGTGGTGACACGCCTCTTGGGCATGCTTCTGGCGGCACTGGCGGCGCAATTCGTACTGGACGGATTGCGTGATTTCGGTTTCGCCAGCTAGCAAGCGCACCCAGCGCACCTATATCTTGGGTAACAATTACGGAAGGTGCCAATGACGTCGTTTGAATGGGGCAACCTGATCTATCTGATCCTGATGCTGGGCATGGTGTTGACATGGTTTCTGGCCCGCAACAGGCAGTCGATCGGCAAGACCGTGCAACAGGTGCTGGCTTGGGGCTTGATCTTTGTCGGCGTGATTGCCGCCATCGGCATCTGGGACGATATCCGTCAGACGCTTCGACCCAGCCAGGGTATGATCACCGCCGACGGCCAGATCGAAGTCCCGCGTGCCAACGACGGGCACTACTACCTGACATTACTGATCAACGATAGCCCGGTGGAGTTTCTGATCGACACCGGCGCGTCGGACATGGTGCTGACCCATGCAGACGCCAAACGGGTCGGTGTCGACCTGGACGGGCTGGCTTATGTCGGACGCGCCAATACCGCCAATGGCACGGTCCGCACAGCCCCGATCAAGCTGGAGCGGGTGGGTCTGGGTCCGGTGCAGGATCGCAACGTGCGGGCCTGGGTAAATCAGGGCGAAATGGATCAATCGCTGCTGGGCATGGCCTACCTTCGCCGCTGGGAGCGGATCGAAATCACGGGCGATGCGCTGGTCTTGACGCGCTGACGCCCTTGCCGCGAAAGAACGCGGGGCAAAGACCCGTCAGCCCCGGATCAGCGTTCCGCCTTTTTCTCCCATCGCCCGGATTCTTCTGACCAGTATTGCGCAGAACATCCCGCATCGGTGAGGCTTTTCCACTGCGCGCGCGCGCGCTCGATCGCCGGCCCGTTGTTGCCGTCAAACAGCACGCAAACCCGCTGCATTCCGGTAACGTCTTGGGCAGAGACCGCCGCGCCATCCACCGCCATCAGGCAAGCGGGTGCGTTTGCGGCCGACGCCTCTGTGGTCAACAGGATTGGCTGGTCTGCATCATACGACCCGCCCGCCAGACCGTGCGGCAGAAACCCGGCGTCCGACCCCAGCCACAGCTGTTCGTCAAGCCAGGCCAGACGCTCTGAATCGGTTCCGCGAACCACGATTCGCCACCCCGCATCGAGTGCCTTGTCCAGCAGAACTGGCAGGGTCTGTTCCAGCGGTTTGCGGGTCAGGTGATAAAAATAAACCGCCCCCATCAGGCATTCGCCGCCAGAGGATCGTAATCGCCAAAGCTCCAGATATGGCCCTCGGGATCGCGCACTGTGAAATTGCTGCCGCCATAATCCTGCGTCTCGAGCGGCAGAACCACATCCGCATCATTTGCCAATACCCGCGCGTGCAGCGCCGCGACATCCGCAACCACGACATAGATCGTGGTGGTTTCTCCACCGGCACGCCGGGGATCAACCATGAAAGCGTCAAAGGCGCCGCTCTTTTGGGGGCCGAACATCATCACCCCCTGCCCCTGCCGGATCTCGACATGCAGGATCGCCCCGTCTTTGCCTCGATGAACCGCATGCGGCGTCAGCCCCAGCACCTCGGTGACAAATTTCAACGCGGCTTCGCAGTCGCGATATCGGGTGGCAGGGATCAGCATGTCGGGCTCCTTTCGCGCCGGGGCCTGATTATTCTTCTATTTCGAACCGGTCCCGCACCAACCGGTTCAGCGCCGCAACGCCCCATCCGGTGGCCCCTTTGGGGGCAAAATCGGTGTCGGATTTGACCGAGGCAACCCCGGCAATGTCCAGATGAATCCACGGGGTCTCGTCCTTGACGAAACGGGCCAGAAACTGCGCCGCCGTGATCGAGCCCGCCGGGCGGCCACCGGTATTCTTGATGTCAGCGATGCGCGACTTGATCAGATCGTCATACCCCTTGCCCAAGGGCATCCGCCAGGCACCTTCGCCCTCGGCCTTTGCCGCCTTGAGAAATGCGTTGCACAGCGAATCGTCGTTCGAAAACACACCGGCATTGTCATGTCCCAGCCCGACGATGATCGCCCCGGTCAGAGTCGCCAGATCGATCATGCCCGCCGGTTTGAACCGTTCCTGTGCATACCACATGACGTCACACAGAACGAGCCGGCCCTCGGCGTCGGTATTGATCACCTCGACCGTGGTCCCCTTCATCGACCGGATCACGTCGCCGGGTCGTGTGGCGTTCCCGGAAGGCATGTTTTCAACCAGACCGACCAAACCGACCACATTGGCCTTGGCCTTGCGAGATGCCAGCGCACGCATGGTGCCCGCGACAACACCCGCACCGCCCATGTCCATGGTCATGTCTTCCATCCCCGCCGACGGTTTCAGCGAAATACCACCGGTGTCGAACACCACACCCTTGCCCACCAGTGCCAGCGGCGCATCGTCAGGATTGCCCCCCATCCACTGCATCACCACCACCTTGGACGGGCTGACCGAGCCCTGTCCGACCGACAGCAATGTGCGCATGCCCAGTTCAGCCAGCGTGTCTTCGTCCAGCACCTCGACAGTCAGTCCGAGATCCCGCATTTCGACCAGACGGTCGGCGAATTCGGTGGTGGTCAGAATATTGGCGGGTTCGTTGACCAGATCACGGGTCATATGCGCGCCCTCGGCCACGGCCAGCAACGGTTCCGCCGCCGCCGCCATCTCATCCGGACGAGCGTGACAGATCACGATTTCGCCCGGGTCATCGGCCTCGGCCTCTTCGCCAGCGGTCTTGTAGGCATCGAACCGATAATCCCGCAACGCCAGCCCCAACGCCAGATTGTCCGCCTGCCTGGCATTTCCGGCCAGCAACATCAGCGCCTTGGTGCCCTTGAGCTTGGCCAGTTCCGCGCCAGCCTTTCGTGCGGCTACCGGGTTGGACTGCCGGGCCAGCACCAGCACGTCCAGTGCCTCGGCCGCCATACCGGCGGGCCAGGCCAGCGAGATCACCTGACCCGATTTCGCCTTGTCGAACCCTTCGCTTTCCAACAGGCGGGCCACCGCCCCCTTGGTCAGCCGATTGGCCCGCCGCGCGCCGGGATCCATCTTGCCATCCGGCGTGACCAGGATCGCCACCCGCCCCGTCGCTTGGGCGATGGCATCCAGGTCGGTGGCTTGGAAACGGATCGGTGTCAAACTGCTCATCTTTGGGCTCCATATGTGTTTTGCCCACAGCTACCGCGCGGTGCCCGGCTTGACCAGATAGCAGTTTTCCCCGCATAGGAAGTGCATTAGGGTCACGCCCAAGAAAATGCAGGCAAGAGCGAGGGATCAAGGTGTCACGTTACGACAGATACGTCCTGTCGCAATACCTGGTATTGTTCGGCTTTTTTGCGCTGATCCTCGTTGCCGTGTTCTGGATAAACCGGGCGGTCGTATTGTTCGACAATCTTATCGGCGACGGCCAATCGGCGATGGTGTTTCTGGAATTCACCGCGTTGACCCTGCCCAATCTGATCCGCATGGTCCTGCCGATGGCCGCCTTTGCAGCCGCTGTCTATGTCACCAACCGTTTGAACGGTGAAAGTGAGATGACCGTGATGCAAGCCACCGGATCCAGCCCCTGGCGGCTGGCGCGTCCGGCGCTTGTCTTCGGCCTGATCACTGCCGCGATGATGAGCATCCTGACCCATGTCCTGCTGCCGGCCTCGACCAGCCAACTGGCAATCCGCGAGGCGGAAGTCGCCCGCAACGTCACCGCCCGGCTGTTGACCGAAGGCAGTTTCCTGCACCCCGCGCCCGGCGTGACGTTCTATATCCGGCAGATCGACCCGGACGGCACCCTGAACGACGTGTTCCTGTCCGACCGTCGCGATCCCGAACAAACGGTGACCTACACCGGTGCCGAAGCCTTTCTGGTGCGCGACGGCGATCAGGCAAACCTGATCATGGTCGACGGTCTGGCCCAGAGACTGGACACGGCCACCCTGACCCTGTCCACCACCGTCTTTCAGGACTTTTCCTATAACATCAGCTCGCTGCTCAAGGAGCGAGCGGCCAGAAGCCGCAGCATCCGGTCCATTCCGACGATCGAACTGATGACAGAGCAGAATCAGATCTCAGCCACCGAAGACTTTACCCCCGGGCAACTGGCCGAAGAGCTGCACCTCAGGTTTGCCCGTGCCCTGATCTGCATCGCGGTGACGCTGATCGGTTTTTCAACCTTGTTGCTGGGCGGATTTTCCCGCTTTGGCGTCTGGCGGCAGATATTGCTGGCCTTTGTGCTGTTGATCGTCCTCGAAGTACTGCGCGGCGTTGTGTCCGATCCCGTTCTCGAAAACCCGCGCCTCTGGCCTCTGCTCTATCTTCCAACCGTGGCCGGGATAGCCACGGCGATGCTGTTTCTGCAAATGGCAGGGCGCCCCTTGCCACAGCCGTTCTGGCGTCGGGCAACCAAAACGGCCGAGACAGCACCATGATTCTGGACCGGTATTTCGCACGGCGCTTTATCCAGAGTTTTCTGATGATCGGAGCGGTATTCCTGTCTCTGATCATGCTGATCGACCTGATCGAACAATTGCGCAAATTCGAGGGCCAGGACGTGAGCTTTGGCCAATTGTTCCGCCTGATGCTGCTGAACGCCCCGGCGGCGGTGAACGAGATCCTGCCTCTGCTGATGATTCTGTCAACCATCGTGCTGTATGTCGGGCTGGCGCGCAGCAGCGAATTGGTCGTCACCCGGGCCACCGGACGATCCGGCATTCGCGCATTGCTGGGGCCTGTGCTGGTGGCGTTGATCATCGGCGTGCTGGCGGTCAGTACCCTGAACCCGATCGTGGCGGCGACATCCAATCGCTATCAGCAATTGGCCGACACCTACCGTACCGGCGGCCCCTCGGCCCTGTCGCTGAGTGGCGAAGGGCTGTGGCTGCGTCAGGGCGCGGCGCGCGGACAATCCGTCATCCATGCCACTGGCTATGGCGGCGGCGAAGAAGACGTGGTGTTGTTCGACGTCTCCATTCTGACCTATGCCGCTGGCGGTGGTCCGGTGCGCAGGATCCATGCCAAAAGTGCTGAGTTGCAGCAAGACGAGTGGATCCTGAAACAGGCCAAGGTCTGGCCCCTCGTGACCGGGTTGAACCCGGAAACCTCGGCCGCCTATCATGACACGCTGCGCATCCCTACCACCCTGACCGAAGACCGGATCCGCGACAGTCTGGGTCGCCCCACCGGCATTTCCATCTATGACCTGCCCGACACCATCCGCCAGTTGAAACAGGCTGGTTTCTCCACCAAACGACACGAAGTCTGGCTGCAGGTCGAACTTGCGCGCCCGGTGTTCCTGATGGCGATGGTGCTTGTGGGCGCGGCCTTTACCATGCGGCACACCCGGTTTGGCGGCACAGGTGTCGCCGTTCTGACTGCGGTTTTGCTGGGGTTCGGACTGTACTTCATCCGCAACTTCGCGCAGATCCTGGGGGAGAATGGCCAATTGCCGGTGGTATTTGCTGCATGGGGTCCGCCCGTGGCGTCGATCCTGCTGACATTTGGCCTGTTGTTACACGCCGAGGACGGATGAACCGGATTTTTTGCATATCGCTGGGGCTGACCGTGTCGCTGGCCCTTTGGCAGCCGGACCCGGTCCATGCACAGGACGGGCCGCCGGCCGAAACCGCCATGCCCGCGATGTTGGTTGCGGACAGCGTATTCATCACACCCGAGCGCCAGTTGATTGCCGAAGGCAATGTCGAAGCGCTGCAGGGAGATGTCCGGATTCGCGCAACGCGGATCACCTATGACCGTGACGCCGGCACGATGTCCATTGATGGGCCGATCCGGATCGAACAGGGCGGCGAAATCACCATCCTGGCGGACGCCGCCGAAATGGACTCTGCGTTGCAGAATGGCCTGCTCAGCGGGGCGAGAATGGTGCTGGATCAACAGTTGCAGATGGCGGCGCTGCAGATGTCTCGGGTCAGCGGGCGCTATACGCAATTGTACAAGACCTCGGTGACGGCCTGCCACGTCTGCGAAGACGGCAGCCCGCCCCTGTGGCAGATCCGGGCCGGACGGGTGATCCACGATCAGCAGGAACGGCAACTGTATTTCGAGGACGCCCAGTTTCGGGTTCTGGACGTGCCCATCGCCTATCTGCCCCGATTCCGCCTGCCGGACCCGACACTCGACCGCGCCAGAGGTTTCCTGGTGCCGTCGATGCGCACCACTACGCAGTTGGGCACAGGAGTCCGAATCCCCTATTTCATCCCGCTGGGAGAAGACAAGGACCTGACACTGGCGCCGTATGTGTCGCCACAAACTCGCACGTTGGATTTTCGCTATCGTCAGGCCTTCCGCACGGGCAGCGTGGCGTTCGAGGGTGCCTATACGCGCGATGATCTGATACCCGAGACCTGGCGCGGCTATCTGTTCGGCTTTGGAAGGTTCTCGTTGCCGCACGATTTCAACCTGCGCTTTGACATCGAAACCGTCTCGGACAATTCCTATGTCGCTGACTACGATCTACCGGATGTGGACCGGTTGCGCAGCCAAATCGCGCTGGACCGTATTCGGCGCAACAGCGCCTTTCAGGCCGATGTCATCCATTTCCGTTCCTTGCGCGATGACGAGATCGATTCGAGCCAGCCGCTGTTGATTGGCGATCTCTTCTATGAACGCCGTCTGTTTCCCAGCGTCATCGGCGGCGAGTTGCGCCTGAACTTTGAGGCACATGGTCACGAGCGCAATTCCAGCGAGGATCGGCTTGGCCGAGATGTCGTACGCACAACGGCCGATGTGGACTGGCGCCGGACCTGGATCACCGGACAGGGGCTGCGCGCGGACTGGCGCATGGGTATCTCAGCGGATCTGTTCAAGATCTATCAGGATAGCAACTATCCCGACGACATATACCGCCACACCCCGCGTGCGGCTCTGACACTGAGCTATCCGATGCAAAAAACCCGGGCCAACGGAGTCGCGTACTACCTGGAACCGTTGTTGCAGGTCGGGTGGACCGAGGTAAACGGCGCGCAACCCCCGAATGACGAAAGCACCTTTGTTGAATTCGATCAGGGCGATCTGGTGTCCCTGTCCCGGTTCCCGGCACCGGATCGGCGCGAGGATGGCGCAACTGTCGTCTACGGGCTGAACTGGTCTCGCCACGCGCCCTCGGGGTGGCAGGCATGGGCGACCATCGGACAGGTGTTCCGCACGACCGCCGATCCGTCTTTCACCGATACATCGGGGCTGTCAGGGACTTCATCGGCCATATTGGTCGCCGGGCAACTCAAGACCGACTATGGATTATCTCTGACCGGACGCAGCCTGATCGATGGCTCTCTCAGCCTGTCCAAGGCCGAATTGCGCGGCAACTGGAACAGTGAGCGTCTGAACCTTGCAGGCACCTATCTGTGGCTGGGTTCGGATCTGGACGAGGGGCGCACTCAGCCATTGTCCGAATTGTGGTTCGACGGCGACTATCAAATCAATCCAAGCTGGACCGCCGGCGCCGACCTGCGCTATGACATTTCAGACGAACGCGCGACCCGCGCCGGTGTCGGTCTGATCTACCGCAACGAATGCGTAACGGTCGATGTTTCGGTCCGGCGTCGCTATACCTCATCGACAAGTGTTGAGCCTTCGACCGATTTCGGCTTTACCATCGCGCTAAACGGCTTTGCCGTCCAAGGCGGAACAGAAAAATACAGGCGAGCATGCAGTTGACCCAAATGCCCAAAATCCAAACCCTCATGCCCGCCCTGTGCGGCCTTGCCCTGACCCTTGCAATTGCCCCACTGGCGACTACCGCAACGGCTCAGGGGCTGTTTTCGCCCGTCATCACCGTGAACGAACAGGTCATCACCCGGTTCGAGCTGGAACAACGCGCGGGACTGCTGCAACTGCTCCGGGCGCCGGGCAATCCCGAAGCGCTCGCGCGCGAGGCGCTGATCGAGGATCGTCTCAAGCTGCAGGCTGTCAAGGACGCCGGAATTGCCATCACATCCGAAGATATCGAGGCCGGGCTGGACGAGCTGGCCGGGCGCACCAACCTTTCTACCGAAGAGTTCATCGCGGCAGTGGAACAGGGCGGCGTGGCGGTCCAGACGCTACGCGATTTTGCCGAGGTCAATGTTGCATGGCGCGACCTGATCCGAGCGCGTTTTCTGGCCCAATCCCGCCCGACCGACACCGAAATCGACCGCGCGATGGGCTCCCAGGGTGGGGGCAGCGGCGTGCGCGTCCTGTTGTCCGAGATCATCATTCCGGTGACGCCACAAACAACCGAACAGGTCGACGATTTGGCCCAGCAGATTGCGCAGGTCAAAGGATACGACGCGTTTTCACAGGCCGCATCGCAATATTCCGCCGCCCAGACCCGCGCAAACGGCGGCCGGATGAATTGGCTGGACCTGAACACCCTGCCGCCGGGCCTGCGCCCGCTGATACTGGAACTGACCCCAGGCGAGGTGACCGACCCCATCGCCCTGCCCGATGCGGTTGCGCTGTTTCAGATGCGCGGCATCCAGGAAAGCACCCTTGCGGCTCCAAAATATGCCGAAATCGAATACGCGACCTATTATATTCCCGGCGGGCGCACCCCCGAGGCCCTTTCCACGGCGGCCCGTATCGCCCAGGAGGTGGACACCTGCAAAGACCTTTATGGCCTCAACAAGGGCCAGTCGCCCGAACGCCTTCAGGTGGTCACTCAGAAGCCCGGAGAAATTCCGCGCGACATTGCCACCGAACTGGCCAAACTGGACGAATACGAAGTCTCGACCGCGCTGACCCGGTCCGGTGGTCAGACCCTGGTGTTTCTCATGCTTTGTGGACGCACGGCGCAATTGAACCAGGATGCCTCGCGCGAGGATGTTGCAAACGCCCTGATCTCGCAACGTCTGACCGCTTTCGCACAAAGCTATCTGGATCAGTTGCGGGCCGACGCGGTGATCGTTGCGAAATGACCGCGCCGATTGCCCTGACCTGCGGGGAACCCGCTGGGATCGGCCCGGAACTGGCCGTCAAGGCGTGGAAGGCGCTGGGGCGGGATTGTCCTTTTCTGTGGATCGGGGACCGGCGTCATCTGCCTCAAGATGCTCCGGTCGTCGAAATAGATACCCCAGAACAGGCCATTGCAGCCTGTGCCGCCGGGCTGCCGGTGTTGCCCCACCGGTTTGCCGCCCAGACGACCCCCGGCCAGACAGATCCCAACAACGCACGCGGCGTTGTCGAAGTAATCAAGCGTGCCGTTTCGCTGGTTCAATCCGGCCAGGCCAGCGCCGTCTGCACCGCCCCCATCCACAAAAAAGCGTTGATAGACGGGGCCAGTTTTGCCTATCCCGGCCATACCGAATTTCTGGCCGCCCTGGGCGGCCGCAAACGGGTTGTGATGATGCTGGCCAGCGACCAGTTGCGGGTTGTGCCTGCGACAATCCATATCGCTCTGGCAGATGTACCCCACGCCCTGACTCCGGATCTGCTGCGCGAGACCATAACCATCACCGCCGCTGGCCTTCGGGACCGGTTCGGCATCCCGCATCCGCGTATCGCTGTCGCCGGGCTCAACCCCCACGCCGGAGAAGGTGGCGCGATGGGACACGAGGAACTGGACTGGATCGGGCCGCTTCTCGATCAGATGCGTAACGACGCGTTCGCCCTGACCGGTCCGCATCCGGCAGACACCCTGTTTCATGCGGCCGCCCGCAGAAACTATGATGCTGCCGTCGCCATGTATCACGACCAGGCCCTGATCCCGATCAAGACTCTGGATTTCGACCGGGGCGTCAACGTCACTCTTGGCCTGCCCTTTATCCGCACGTCGCCTGATCACGGCACGGCGTTTGACATTGCGGGACAGGGTATTGCCAACCCAACCAGTCTGATCGAAGCGCTAAAACTCGCCCAGCACATGTCGCGGCGCGGCTGACCTCTTCCTTGCAATCATTCCCCCGCCGGAGGCATCAAGGTTCCGGCACAGCCTTGCCCCTTTGCGCGACGGAATCCGGATCATGAGCACCATCGACAGCCTCCCTCCCCTGCGCGAGGTCATCGCGACACACCAGCTTTCGGCGCGCAAATCGCTGGGCCAGAACTTTCTGCTCGATCTCAACCTGACGGCCAAGATCGCACGCCAGGCCGGGGATCTCGCCGATTGCGATGTGCTGGAAATCGGCCCTGGCCCGGGTGGATTGACGCGGGGACTGTTGGCCGAAGGTGCCCGCAGGGTTCTGGCGGTGGAAAAAGACAGCCGCTGCATCGCAGCCCTGCAGCAGATCCAGGCGGCCTATCCGGGTCGGCTGCAGGTGATCGAGGGCGACGCGCTCGCAATCGATCCATTGGCGCATCTGAAACCGCCGATCAGAATCGCCGCCAATCTGCCATATAACATCGGTACCGAGTTGCTGGTGCGCTGGCTGACACCTCCCGATTGGCCACCCTTCTGGAAAAGCCTGACCCTGATGTTTCAGCGCGAAGTGGCGGAACGGATCGTGGCACAACCCGGCAGCAAGGTGTACGGGCGGCTTGCAATCCTGGCGCAATGGCGGTGCGATGCCCGCATCGTGATGTCGTTACCCCCCGAGGCATTCACCCCGCCCCCCAAGATTTCCAGTGCCGTTGTGCATCTGAACGCCTTGGCTCGGCCCCGCTATCCGGCGAATGCCGACAGCCTGTCGCGGGTGGTCGCCATGGCGTTCAATCAGCGTCGCAAGATGTTGCGGTCGGCACTGAAAGGCATCGCGCCGGACATAGAGGACCGCCTGCGCGCAGCCGGACTAAAACCGACTGAACGCGCCGAGCAAGTGTCTCTGGAAGGGTTCTGCGCCCTGGCCCGTATCTTGGACAGCTGAGCGGGCTACAGCCTATTCAGCGGCTTCCGGATTGCCGCCCGTTTCAGGTTCGCTCGCTTTGGCTTTTGCCTTGGGTGGCTTGGGCGCTGCGGGTTTGCGGACCCGGGGCTTGCGGACCGGTTTTTTCGGGGCGCTTTCAGGTGTTTCGACCAGTCCGCTGTCCTCGACATCGGGGGCTGAAATTCCCAAATCCAGCACGTCCGGCTGGGGCGCATCTGCCGGATCGGGCTGAGGTGCTGTCGCAGGGTCAGGCCGAGGTGCCGGAGCTTGATCAGGCCGAGGTGCATTCGCAGCATCGGGCTGCCGTGTGCGCGCCTGGTCGGGCTGGGCTGCCGGGGTTTCGCGCTCCTGACGTTCGGCCCGCTCGCGGTCGCGCTCGGCCTGGCGTTCGCGATTCTGCCGCTCCTGCTCTTCGCGGCGCGCATCCATTTCGCGCTGTGCCTCGCTGAGCAGGCGCAAATAATGCTCGGCGTGTTGCTGAAAGTTCTCTGCCGCGACGCGATCATTTCCTAACTGTGCATCACGCGCCAGCTGGTTATATTTTTCAATGATTTGCTGTGGTGTCCCACGCACCTTACCCTCTGGGCCGGAGCTGTCGAAGACACGGTTGACGACGTTGCCGCCACTTTGGGACCGATTGCGGTTGGACTTCGAACGCGAACGTGTTTTTGATGATCTCATGTACTTGCTGTCAGCCTTGTCTTCGCTGCCTAGTGATCCGTTTCACGCCTCGTGCGTTCAAAATACGCCGGATCATCGACTTTTTGGGCTTGGTGTCGCTCGCACGCTTCAGCAGCATTTGTCGGAGCAACAGAATTGAGTAAGCACGTCCTGTCGTCGTAGACAAGAGTTTCCACAGCTTTTTCCGGATTTTTGACTCGGTTTGACACTTTTGGGCTGCAATTTGCCTAGATCAGGGCCGACGGGCACAGACGACTCTGGGCCGACCATCCAGATCAGGCACCGCCGCAATCCCGTCTAATCCGGCCTCGGCCAGCAAACCGGTCACGGTAGCAGCCTGGGTCGGGCCGATCTCCAGTAACAGCCGTCCGCCCGGCGCCAGATAGTCCATGACTTGCGCCGCAATGACGCGATACGCCCCCAGCCCGTCCCCCCCATCGGTCAGCGCCATTTCCGGTTCATGCTGTCGCACTTCGTCCTGCAGACCGGCCATCTCATCGCGGGCAATATAGGGCGGGTTGGACACGATCAGATCGAATTGTCCCCTTACGGAAGAAAACCAGTCCGATTGCAGAATCTCCGCCCGGTTCTGCACCCTGTGCAGGACAGCATTGGCGCTGGCCTGCAAACAGGCCGCTTCGGAAAGGTCGACCCCCAAACCGATTGCACCCGGGTTTTCCGCCAACAGGGTCACCAGAATACACCCCGAGCCCAATCCCAAGTCCAGAACCCTGTCAAACGGCGCCGACAAGGCTACTTCGATCAGAATCTCGGTTTCGGGCCGCGGATCAAGGACATCGGCGCTGATCTTAAAGCGTCGGCCATAAAATTCGCGTTCACCCAAAAGGTGCGACACCGGGACCCGCACGGCGCGCAGGGCAATCAACTGCTCGTAGCGCTCGCCGATATCCGGGGCCAGATCCTCGGGCGCGATCAAGGTCACACGCGCCGCTTCGATTCGCGCTGCATGAGCCAGCAGCACGCGCGCGTCCCGCGCCGGCTGGTCGATACCGGCGGCACGCAGGCGGGCGGTGGCCGCCACCATGGCCTCGGCAGCGGTCATGTGCCCATCTCGGCCAGTTTGCGCGCCTGATCGTCGGCTGTCAGCGCGTCTATCACCTCGTCCAGATCTCCTTGCACGACCTGATCCAGCTTGTACAAAGTCAGATTGATCCGGTGGTCGGTCATACGCCCCTGGGGGAAATTATACGTGCGAATCCGTTCCGAACGATCTCCGCTGCCCACCTGTGCGGCGCGATCTGCACTGCGCTCGCTGTCAACCCGCTGACGCTCGCGGTCATACAGCCGGGTCTTCAGCACCTGCATGGCGATCTCGCGGTTGCGATGCTGCGATTTTTCCGAACTGGTGACCACGATGCCGCTGGGGATATGGGTGATGCGCACTGCCGAATCGGTGGTGTTCACATGCTGCCCCCCGGCCCCCGAGCTGCGCATGGTGTCGATTCGCAGGTCATTGGCATCGATCTGGATGTCCACGTCTTCGGCCTCGGGCAGAACCGCGACCGTCGCCGCACTTGTATGGATGCGCCCGCCGCTTTCGGTGGATGGCACACGCTGTACCCGATGCACCCCGCTTTCGTATTTCAGCCGGGCAAAAACATTCTCGCCCTTGATATGGGCGACGACTTCCTTGATCCCGCCCAGCTCGGTGTCCTGTTGTTCGATGATCTCCAGCTTCCAGCCACGGGTTTCGGCATAGCGCTGATACATCCGCAGCAAATCGCCCGCGAACAGGGCAGCTTCGTCTCCGCCGGTGCCGGGACGGATTTCCAGCATCGCGGGGCGCGCATCAGCGGCATCCTTGGGCAAAAGACTAAGCAGAAGGGCATGTTCCACCTGCGGCAGGCGTTCGCGCAGGACCGCAAGTTCTTCTTCCGCCAGTTCCTTCATGTCGGGATCGGCCAACATCACGCGGGCCTCGGCGAGGTCGGACACCAGGGTCCGATAGGCTGTGATCTGTTCGACCACCGGACGCAGATCGGAATATTCCTTGGCCAGAATCGCAATGTCCCCACCGTTGGCACCATCGGCCATTGCGGCTTCGAGATACTGAAACCGCTGGGTGATCTGTTCAAGGCGCTCTTCGGGAACCATTGGCAGGGTGTCTTATATCGCGGGGCTTTGGTCAAGGGGCGGGCTGTGCTAGCATTGCCCTATGACACGTTTGATTGCACTTGGATTGTTGCTTGGCGCCTTTCCTGCGATGGCCGATGTGTTGGGACCCAAGGGCAAGGTGCAGGACTGCTATTGCACCGATACCGTTGGCGCGCGGGTCGAGCTGGGCGAAACCATCTGCTTGCAGGTGGACGGGCGCATGTTCATGGCGCAATGCCAGATGTCCCTGAACGTACCGATGTGGCGCGAAGTTCAGCAGGGCTGTATGTCGTCACGGCTGCAAAGCGTCGATCCAACCCTGAACACGGTCGCGGTTCACTCCCATATCTGACCTGCCGAACCGGGCACGGGCATAGATCGTCACGGTCTCGGCATCCTGCTGCACCGTGGTGTAATCCGGGAACCCGAAAAGCGCCGAGCGGGTGACATAGGTCAGCATCCCGGCCCCGGTCGAACCGGCCAGCCGAGTGGTGCGCGGCGATTGCATGACGATCCCATCCAGCCGTTCCAACCCGTCCGGCGCCCCCGAAACCACCCGGATGACACCGTTGCCAAAATCCTTGTCGCCACTTGTCTGCGGCATGACATGCCATGTCTCCGGGTCGCTGGGGGCGAGACGCACATAGCCCAAGAGGACCGCGACAACGGCCAGAACGACCCACAGCGCCACCCTCAGCTTTCCCAAATCCCGACCTCGCCCTCTCTGAGCCGATGATCGCCCATCAGCGTTGCCCGACGCCCGGCAGCACACAGAGCAATTCGTACAACAGGTTCGCCCCCGTCAGCGCCGTATTTCCCGATGGATCATAGGGCGGCGACACCTCGACCAGATCGCAGCCGACGATATTGGCCCCTTTCAGCGCGCGGATCAGGTCCAGCGCCTGAGGCGTCGTCAGTCCTCCGATCTCGGGGGTGCCGGTCCCCGGAGCAAAGGCTGGATCGAGGCTGTCGATATCATAGCTCACATAGGTCGGCCTGTCGCCGATGTCGCGGCGAATCTCTGCACCCATCCGTGCCAGAGAACTGTTCCAAAGTTCGTGCGCCGGGAATTGCTGAAACCCCCAGCCCTGCGCTTCGGAAAAGTCATCCGCACCGTATCCGGTGCCGCGAATGCCGATCTGATAGGTTTTGTCGGGCAGGATCAGCCCTTCTTCATAGGCGCGGCGAAAGACGGTGCCATGGGTTTCCTTTTCGCCGAACATCTCGTCGTTCACATCGGCATGGGCATCCACATGCACCAGCGCGACGGGGCCGTGTTTGCGCGCAATCGCACGCAGGATCGGCAGCGTGATCGAATGGTCCCCGCCCATGGCCAGCGGGATCACGTCATTGGTCAGGATCGCATCGTAACTATCTGATATAATGCGTATACTGTCAGAAAGCGAAAACGTGTTGATGGCCAGATCGCCAATATCGGCCACCTGCAACGCATCAAACGGCGCCGCCCCCGTCGCCATGTTATAGGGCCGGATCATCGCGCTTTCGGCGCGAATCTGCTTGGGGCCGAATCTGGCCCCCGACCGCCACGAGGTCCCGATGTCCATCGGCACACCCAGAACCGCCACATCCAGCCCGTCCAGCGCATTGGCGGGCGGCAGGCGCATAAAGGTGTCGGGTCCGGAAAACCGCGCAAGATCGTTACCGCTGATCGGTTGGTTAAAGTCGCTCATGTCAGTTTATTCCATCCCAGCAGGCACAGGATTTCGGTGGCCACATGCGCCCCCGCAATAGCCGTGGCACCGGTGGTGTCAAACGGCGGGCTGACCTCGACCACGTCCCCCCCCTTGATGTCGATACCGGCAATGCCGCGCAGTATCGCCGCCGCCTGCGCACTGGTCAGACCGCCCCAGACCGGCGTCCCGGTGCCGGGTGCATAGGCCGGATCGAGCCCGTCGATGTCAAAGGTCAGATAGGTCGGATGGTCGCCCAGAATCGATTTGATCTTGTCCGCCACGGCCTTGGGTCCGGTCTCGTGCACCTCGCGCGCGTCGATAATGTTGACCCCCAGCGTATCGGCATTGGTGGTGCGGATACCCACCTGAACCGAACGGGCCGGGTCGACGATGCCGGATTTGACGGCTTTGTAAAACATCGTGCCATGATCCACCCGCTCCATGTCGTCATCGACCCAGGTGTCGGTATGCGCGTCGAACTGCAACAGCGAGATCGGCCCGAATTTCTCGGCATACGCCTTGAGGATCGGGAAGCTGATATAGTGATCCCCGCCCAGCACGACCGACGCCGCCCCTGCCCCCAGGATGCCGCGAATGTGGTCCGTCAGCAGCCCCGGAAAGGACGGCACGTCGGCATAATCGAACGCCAGGTCGCCATAATCGACAATCGCCAGATCGCTCAGCACGTCATAAGGCCAGCCATAGGGCGCATCGGGAGCCTGCAAGGCGCTGGCCTCGCGGATCGCCCGCGGTCCCAGCCGGGTGCCGGGGCGGTTGGTGACCGCCTGATCGAACGGCACCCCCGTGACAGCGATATCGACCCCGGTCAGATCCTTGGAATAGCGTCGGCGCAGAAACGACAGCGCGCCACCAAAGGTCAACTCAAAGGACGGCCCGCGCAGATCTTTGCGCGTAAAGGCCATGTCGATCTGGGTCTTTGCGTCTTCAAGTGCCACGCCAGTCTCCTATTTTGCCGCCAGGGGCTGTGCCCGCTCGACGAGCCGGGCAAAGAACGAAGCGCCAACCGGCGCCACCTCATCGTTGAAATTGTATTTCGGATGATGCAACCCTGCCCCCTCGCCCTGCCCCAGGAACAGATAGGCACCGGGGCGGGCCTGCAACATATAGGCGAAATCCTCGGCCCCCATTTCGCGCCCGGCCTCGGCCACGACCCGGTTCTCGCCAGCCACCTCGCCAGCGACCCCTGCCGCGAAGGTGGCTTTTTTCGCGTCGTTCACGGTGGCAGGATAGCCGATCTCATAGTCGAGCCTGGCCTGCACGCCGTAGCTCGCCGCCTGCCCATCGACGATGGCTTGCATACGCTCCATCACCATCTGTTGGACTCGCGGATCAAAGGTGCGCACAGTCCCGTTCAGATAGGCTTTGTCAGGGATCACGTTGTCCACCGTGCCGGTGTGAATCTGGGTCACTGACACCACCAGATCGTCCAGCGCATAATGGTTGCGGCTGACAATGGTCTGAATCGCCATCGCGATGCCACAGGCCGCCATTACAGGGTCGCGGGATTCGTGGGGCATCGCGCCATGTCCGCCAACGCCCTGGATATGGACGTGGAACGTATCGACCGCAGCCATCAGCGGTCCCGGATTGGTATAAAACGCGCCTGCATCGAAACCCGGCGCATTGTGCAGCGCATAGACCTGGCTGATGTTGAAACGGTCCATTATGCCCTCGTCCACCATAACGCCGGCGCCACCGCCGGCCTCCTCGGCAGGTTGAAAGATCAACGCTACACGCCCGGCAAAATTGCGCGTCTCGGCCAGGTAGCGTGCAGCCCCCAACAGCATCGTTGTGTGTCCGTCATGCCCACAGGCGTGCATTTTGCCGGGATGGAGGCTGGCATAGTCCAATCCGGTATCTTCGGTGATTGGCAAGGCGTCGAAATCGGCCCGCAGACCGATTGTCGGCCCTTCGCCCTGACCCTGGATGATCGCCACGATCCCGGTCTGCGCGATGCCTTCGTGCAACGCATCGACTCCGAATTCACGCAGGCGCTCGGCGATGAAGCCAGCGGTTTTCGGACAGTCAAAGGACAGTTCGGGAATAGTATGCAGATGTCGGCGCCATGCGGTCATGTCGGCGGAAAATTCGGCGATGCGGTTCACGACAGGCATGGGCTGGACTCCGAGGTCAGGCAATGGATGATGCATCTGACACAGGAAACAGGGCCGCCGCAATGCCAGATGATACCACGATTCAAGACACACTGATCCACGATCCCGATGCCGGAATAGAGCGGTTGCTGGAAATCATGCGCCGCCTGCGCGACCGCGAAACGGGCTGTCCCTGGGACATCGAGCAGGATTTTTCCAGTATCGCGCCCTATACGATCGAAGAGGCATACGAAGTGGCCGATGCCATCGACCGCTCGGCGTGGAACGAACTGCAAGGCGAGTTGGGCGATCTGTTGTTGCAGACGGTCTATCACACCCAAATGGGCGAAGAGGCCGGACATTTCAGCTTTCAATCGGTGGTGCACAGTATTTCCGACAAGATGGTGGCGCGCCACCCGCATGTGTTTGGCAACGATCCGCGCGACAAATCCGCAGAACAACAGACCGCCGACTGGGAGGCGATCAAGGCGGCAGAGCGCGCGGACAAAGCTCAGCCCGGCACACTGGACGGCGTCGCCGTCGGCCTCCCCGCACTGCTGCGCGCCTACAAGCTGCAGAAACGCGCCGCCCGGGTCGGGTTCGACTGGCCCGACGCCAGCCATGTGCTGGACAAGATCGCCGAGGAAACCGCCGAACTGGTCGAGGCCCGCGACCGCATGGACCAGGATCAGGTCGAAGAGGAATTCGGCGATCTTCTGTTCGTAGTCGCCAACCTTGCCCGGCATCTGCAGATCGAACCCGAAGCCGCGCTGCGCCGTGCCAATGCAAAGTTCATCCGCCGGTTCCAGGGGGTCGAGGCCCGGCTCGCCGCTCAGGGTAAAACCCCGCAAGACAGCGATCTGGCCGAAATGGACGCCCTCTGGGACGCGGTCAAACGGGACGAGCGGGCAACATCAGACTGATCCCCGGCATTTCGGCCAACCGCGCCAGATCCTGTTGGTAGCGGGCATGCAACGCTGCGCGATCCTGCGTGTTGAACGCGGCGAACCCGCGCTGCGCGGTGTCCGGGGCATATTGCTTGAGAACCGCCTGCCACGCCGGGCGCGACAGGGTCTGACCCGTCCGGTAGCGTGCCTGCAATGCGATCAGCGCCGCATCCGTCGCGCTGAGATTCATGGCGGTCCCTGGCTCGCTCAGCGCCACGTTTTCCAGATCCGGCACAAGGTGGCGCAACAGGCTGCGGCTGTCCCCACGATGCTCATAGGCCAGTACAATCAGCTGGCTGGGCCGCAATTCATCGCGCATCTCGGCCAACAGATCCGGCCAGCCCCGGTCCATGGCAAGAAAATGGGGCACCAGGTCGGTGAAATCCGGCACCGGGTTGTCCTCGGCCCGCTTGCGATAAGCGGACAGGTAAAGATCAGCATAGGACCGCACCACATAGATCATCCGCGTGGGCGGCGCGCCCAACGCGGCCCCGAGGCTGCGAAACCGCTTGCCAGCCGCGGGAAAGAAACGACCGTCATAAAAATGCCGCATCGGACCGGGAATGTTCTCTTCTGACAGGATCAGACCCCGCGCCCGATCCGACAGCTGCGCCTGCAATACCCGGCGCAGCCCTGCGGCAAATTCCGGCACGCGCTTTTCTCCATGCCGTGGACGCGGCAGCGACAGCCGCAGATTTCCGCCCGGCACCCCATCGCGTCCGGGATAGACCACGTCCAGCCCCTGCCGGTGCAGCACGGGGCGATTTTCCGACAGGCACAATTGAAACGAACTGGTCCCCGTGCGGTGGGCGCCGGCGTGAATATAGACGGGTTTGCGCATCGGCGGCACCATGGGCGAAGCTGCGCTGCCACGCAATCGGCTTCTGGACAATCCTGACCGGGATTGCGACTGTCCGCGCTCGCAACTCAACGAGACTCGGCATGACAGCACGCAAGATCATTATCGATACAGATCCGGGACAGGACGACGCGGTGGCGATTCTGCTGGCCCTGGCCAGCCCCGAAGAGATCGAAGTCGTGGGCATCACGGCAGTTGCAGGAAATGTGCCGCTGGCTCTGACCGCCAGGAACGCGCGCATCGTTTGCGAACTGGCCGGGCGTCCGGATGTGCCGGTCTGTGCAGGTTGTGACCGCCCGTTGGGCCGCCCGCTGGTAACGGCCGAGCATGTGCATGGCCAGACCGGGTTGAACGGCCCGATCCTGCCCGATCCGACCATGCCACTGCAGCACGAGCATGGGGTCGATTTCATCATTCGCACGCTGCGTGAACAGGCACCCGGTTCTGTCACCCTGTGCCCGCTGGGGCCGCTGACCAACATCGCCATGGCCTTTGTCAAAGCGCCCGACATTGTCGACCGTGTGGCTGGCGTCGTGTTGATGGGCGGGGCCTATTTTCAGGTGGGCAACATCACCCCGACCGCCGAATTCAACATTTATGTCGACCCCCAAGCCGCTGATATCGTTTTTAAGTCAGGTATCGACATTACGGTCATGCCGCTGGATGTGACCCACAAGGCGCTTGTGACCAAAGCCCGAAACGACGCTTTTCGCGCCCTCGGCACCCCGGTCGGCATGGCGGTGGCGCAGATGACCGACTTCTTCGAACGGTTCGACCGCAAGAAATACGGCAGCGACGGCGCACCGCTCCACGATCCCTGCGTGACCGCCTGGCTGATCCGCCCGGATCTGTTCAGCGGACGCCGGGTGAATGTCGAAATCGAAACCACGTCCGAGCTGACCATGGGCATGACCGTGGCCGACTGGTGGGGCGTCACGGACCGGGTGCCCAATGCCCTGTTCATCGGGGATATGGATTCAGATGGGTTTTTCGACTTGCTGACCGAGCGGCTGGGCCGACGATGAGCGCGGCATTGCATCTGGCCAAACCGGCGGATCTGGATCGGCTGACCGCATTGGTCGCCGCCTTTCACGCCGAGGTCGGCATCGAACAATCTGACGAAGCCCGCCGCGCCGGGCTGGCCCCGTTGCTGGAGGGCATTCCCCATGGTGCGGCCTACCTGCTGGGTCCTGCCCGGGCTCCGATGGGCTATATCATCGTGACTTTCGGTTGGTCAGTGGAATTTGGCGGCATGGACGGGTTCATAGACGAGCTATATCTGCGCCCCGCAATCCGCAAACGCGGCATCGCCTCCGAGGCGCTGATTTCACTGCCCAAGGCGTTGGCGCAGGCGGGTGTCAAAGCGCTGCATCTGGAAGTGAACCGAACCAACGGTTCGGCCCAGAAGCTCTATGCCCGTGCGGGGTTCCGGGCGCGGGAGGACTACATGCTGATGAGCCGCCGGTTGTAGTCCACGTCAAAATTTCAAACCAAAGACCAGCAGATGCGCGGCCAGGTGCATTCGGGGCTGATGAAACTGCGGGATCGGCGCAAAGCAGGTCCCGGCGACATAGAACCGTTCGATCCCGCAGCTGTCAGCGTCGATCCGATGGGTCGTTCCACCGCCCGACCCGCCGCCGGGTCGACCGCAAAAACCGCACCATCCGGATGCCGGTTCTGATCCGGCAAGCGGTTCAGCAGGGTGTCGAAATCCCTAGCCCCGTAATTTGTGTCCAGAAAATCCGGCAGGTCCGGCGAACGATCTAGAGCACCGTACGATGCGAGCGGCACAATGCGCGCACCGCAACAAGATCTCCTGCGGCCTGCCGAATCTGACGACCCGTCATTTCAGGATCGAACGGCCCGCATATTCCGCCACTTCACCCAGCGACTCCTCGATCCGGATCAACTGGTTATATTTGGCCAGCCGGTCCGAACGCGCCAGGCTGCCGGTCTTGATCTGACCGCAATTGATTGCCACGGCCAGGTCGGCAATGGTGGCATCTTCGGTCTCGCCCGAGCGGTGGCTCATCACATTGGTGTACCCCGCGCGATGTGCCATATCGACGGCCCGCAGGGTTTCGGTCAGCGTCCCGATCTGGTTGACCTTGACCAACATCGAGTTCGCACAGCCACGCTGAATCCCGTCGGCCAAGCGCACCGGGTTGGTCACGAACAAATCATCTCCGACCAATTGCACCTTGTCGCCCAACACGTCGGTCAGCATCTTCCAACCGTCCCAGTCGTCTTCGCTCATGCCGTCCTCGATCGACAGGATCGGGTAATCGGCCACCAGCGCCTTGAGATAACCGGCGTTTTCCTCGGACGACAGGCTGACACCTTCGCCTTTCAGCTCATAGCGGCCATCGCGGTAATACTCGGTCGCGGCACAATCGAGCGCCAGATAGATATCCTCGCCCGGCTTGTAACCGGCTTTTTCGACCGATTTGAGCACAAAATCCAGCGCCTCGCGGGTCGACGCGATATTGGGCGCAAATCCACCCTCGTCACCGATACCGGTGGACAGCCCTGCGGCGGACAGTTCTTTCTTCAGCGTGTGGAACACCTCGGCCCCCATGCGCACCGCGTCGCGCAGGGTGGGCGCGCTGACCGGCATGATCATGAATTCCTGGATGTCGATCGGATTGTCCGCATGCTCACCACCATTGATGATGTTCATCATCGGCACGGGCAGGATCCGCGCCGAGGTGCCGCCGACATAGCGGTACAGCGGCTGGGTGGTGAAATCCGCCGCTGCCTTGGCCACCGCCAGCGACACGCCCAGAATGGCGTTCGCCCCCAGGCGACTTTTGTTGTCGGTGCCGTCCAGTTCGATCATCGCGGTATCGATCGCGACCTGTTCGGTGGCGTCATAGCCCAGCAGATCTTCGGCGATCTCACCATTCACGGCGGCCACGGCCTCGAGCACACCCTTGCCCAGATAGCGCGCCTTGTCGCCGTCGCGCTTTTCCACCGCTTCATAGGCACCGGTCGATGCACCCGAGGGTACGGCTGCCCGGCCCATTGTCCCGTCTTCCAGGATCACGTCCACTTCGACCGTGGGATTGCCCCGGCTATCCAGGATTTCACGGGCGTGAATGTCGATGATGGTGCTCATGGCTTGCTATCCCTTACGCTGGTTCAGGCGTGTCTTTAGCGTTGTCTTGACTGCAGGGAAAGGCCCGGTTGCGGCACGGTACGGTATTTACGTTCACGCAGGACCGTGTAGATGCCCGAAGCGACGATGATGGCCGAGCCGATCAACATCGGCAGGTCCGGGGATTCGCCAAAAACCACCACGCCAACAATCAGGGCAAAGATCAGCCGACTGTAGCGAAACGGGGTAACAAAGGACACGTCGCCCACGCGCATTGCCGCAACGATGGCGTAATAGGCCGCAACCCCCAGCGTGATCGCCCCTGCGGTCAGCCCCCACAGATGCAGCGTCGGCACGACCATCTCTTGCGGGCTGAACAGAGACATCAGCCCCGCCGCAGGCAGCAAGGTCAGAAAGGCCAGGAAACTGACCTGAAACGACGAAATCACCGGAGGAATCCTGCGGGTTGCAAGATCGCGGATGGCCAGACCGACCACCCCCAGCACTGCCAGCAACGACAAGGGATCAAACGCGTCCAGACCTGGGCGGATGATCAGCATGACACCGACAAATCCAACCAGGATCGCGCTCCACCGGCGCCAGCCAACCGGCTCGCCCAGAAACAGCGCCGCCCCCAGCGTGACCACCAGCGGGGTCGCCTGCAAGATCGCCGAAGCCGACGAAATCGGCGTCAACACGATAGCAGAGACAAAGCCGATGGTCCCGACCAGCTCTCCCAGACTGCGCAGCAGAATTGGCCCGGACAGATAGGCACGGACAAACAACGGCTGGCCGCGCATCAGCGTCAACACCGCAAAGACCAGCGACCCGCCCAGGCCCAGCACCCCGATGATCTGCCACGTCGGAAGCGCACCTGACATCAGCTTGACGAACATGTCCTCGATCGCGAAACCGAGCATCGCCAGAGTCATCAACGCCGCACCGCGCAGGTTATCCATGGCCGCCTCTTTCCGGAAAGTTGCTTTGTTATCGGCTGTGACTGAAATTCGCCCCTATCGCAAGGGGGGCGATTGTGGCGGCACCATTGCCATGTTAAACACCGCCATGCTTTTCCCAGCCGGTTCAAACGCGGCGTTGACAACGCTTTTGACTGTCGCAGTCGGCGCGGTCGGCGCAGCGTTGGCGCAAGCGCTGAACGTGCCGGCCTGGGTTTTGCTGGGTCCGGCCCTTGCCGTCAGTCTGGCGGGTCTGGGTGGATGGCATCTGGGCGTTGCCGATCCTTTGCGCGATATTTGCTTTGTGATTCTGGGGCTTGGTGTCGGCGCCGGATTTGACAGTCAGGTCGGGGCTGTGCTGCTGCGCTGGCCGCTGGCTTTTCTGGTACTGGCGGTGGCGCTGGTGGTCACGATGGTGATGTGTCGGCTGGTACTGATGCGTGGTTTCGGCTTTGATTCACGCAGTGCCAGCCTGGCCTCGGCACCCGGCCACCTCAGCTTTGTGCTGGGGCTGGCGATGGATTTGCACGGCGACGTGGCACGGATCACCGTAGTGCAGTCGATTCGCTTGTTGTTCCTGACCGTCTCGGTGCCCTTTATCGCCCGCGCCATGGGATACGATTTTACCGAGATGTCGCTGGGCGGCGGGGCGCCGATGGAAATTTCGACGATGCTTGTCCTGGCCGCATTGGCGGCCATTGTCGGACTGTTGTTTCGCCGATTTCGGTTTCCGGCCCCCCTGCTGCTCGGGGCGATGACGGTTTCGGCCATTGGACACGCAAGCGAGCTGACCCCCGGCGCGATCCCTTCGGCGATGCTGACACCTGCCTTTCTGGTTTTGGGTACGCTGATTGGAACGCGATTTGCCGGGATCGGCCGTATTCAGCTGCTTGGCACGCTGCCCGCCGGTTTGGCCGTCACGCTGGTTTCGGTCCTGGTGGCCTGTCTCGCGGCCCTGCCGGTCGCCGCCGCCCTGCAGATGCCCGCCGCGCATGTGTTGACGGCTTTTGCCCCGGGCGGGCTGGAAACGATGATCGCGCTGGGGGCCGCTATGGGGGCCAGCCCCGGCTTCGTTGCCGCCTGCCACGTGGCACGGCTGATGCTGTTGCTGGTGCTGATTCCGCTGTTTCTGACCCGCCGGGGCCGGGCCTAGCGTTTGCGCACCGGGACGCCGTAAAGCTCCAGCTTGTGGCCCCGCAGCTCATACCCCAGCTTGGCGGCGATCTTTTCCTGCAACGCCTCGATATCGGGGTCGACAAATTCGATCACTTCGCCCGAGTTCATGTCGATCAAGTGGTCGTGATGGTCACGCTCGGCATCTTCATACCGCGCCCGCCCGTCGCCAAATTCCAATCGATCCAATATGCCCGCCTCTTCGAACAGCTTGACCGTGCGATAGACGGTGGCAATCGAGATGCCCGAATCCAGTCCACTGGCGCGGGCGTACAGTTCTTCGACATCCGGATGGTCGGTGCTGTCTTCAAGCACCTGCGCGATGATACGGCGCTGGCCGGTCATGCGCAGCCCCTTGGCTTCGCAGCGGGCGATTATGGACACGGGCATGACGGACCTTTTCAAGGCGAAAGTGGCGGTTGGTCTAATCCATTTACAAGCGCAGGAAAAGCCAAAGCCGAACCGATGCCCCACCTTGTCGCATCCGGACCAGACGCATGGGCCTGAAACACGGTGGGTTGACTTGTGCCCCCGGAACCGCCATTTGGGCCTCAAGCGTTGTCTTCTGCCGCGTGAGCAGGACAGACCATGAGCGGCCAGATCCGCCCGGCCCAATCGGCCCGACTGCAAGACAACGATACCATGTTCCCAAAATCACGCGTGGGGCCAAAGCGCCGGACCAGTCCGTTTGCGGCATGTTGCCGCCGGACCCGAGGTTCTGCGCCCCCAAGGGCCGCCAACGCGCGGTCAATAAGACTGGTCTGCCGCCGTGCAGGCCCGAAAGGATTTGACTTGAGCGACTTTGACATGATGGACCTGCCACCGAAACTGGTGGCACGCCTGACCCAGATGGGCATGACCGATCCAACCCCGATCCAGAGCCAGGCGATCCCGCATGCGCTGAACGGGCGTGATGTGATGGGTCTGGCACAGACCGGCACCGGCAAGACGCTGGCCTTTGGCCTGCCGCTGGTGACGCGGATGCTGGAATTTGGCAAGAAACCGGAAAGATACACTGTACGCGGTCTGGTGCTGGCTCCGACCCGCGAACTGGCCGGGCAAATCGCCCAGAACCTGCGTGCGCTGATCGAAGGTACCCACCTGAAGGTGGGTATGGTCGTGGGCGGGCAATCCATCAACGCTCAGATCAACCGTCTGGAACGCGGCACCGACCTGCTGGTCGCGACGCCGGGCCGTTTGATCGACCTGATGGACCGTCGCGCGCTGACGCTGGAATCGTGCCAGTTTCTGGTGCTGGACGAGGCCGACCAGATGCTGGACCTGGGCTTTATCCATGCCCTGCGCAAGATCGCGGCCATGCTGCCCGAACAGCGCCAGACCATGCTGTTCTCGGCCACCATGCCCAAGCAGATGAACGAAATCGCCAGCAGCTATCTGGACCGCCCGATCCGGGTTGAAGTTTCCCCCCCCGGCAAAGCCGCCGACAAGGTCACCCAAGAGGTGCATTTCATCGCCAAAGCGGAAAAGACCAACCTGCTGATCGAACTGCTGGACAAGCACCGCGACGAACGCGCGCTGGTGTTTGGCCGTACCAAGCACGGGTCGGAAAAGCTGATGAAACTGCTGGAAAAGCGCGGGTTTGCCACCGCGTCGATCCACGGCAACAAGAGCCAGGGTCAGCGCGACCGCGCCATCACCGCGTTCAAATCCGGACAGATCAAGGTCCTGGTGGCCACCGATGTGGCGGCGCGCGGGTTGGATATTCCGGATGTGAAACACGTTTACAACTATGACCTGCCGAACGTGCCGGACAACTATGTCCACCGCATCGGGCGCACCGCGCGGGCGGGCAAGGATGGCGCGGCCATCGCGTTCTGCGCACCCGACGAAATGGGCGAATTCAAGGCCATCCAGAAGACTATGGGCATTTCCATCCCGGTCGCCTCGGGCCGCCCATGGGATCCGGTTGACGCACCGTCAAAACCCAAGCGTGGCGGTGGCGGCGGAGCGCGCGGTGGCCAGCGTCGTGGCGGCCCGGCAGCGGCGGGCAAACCGTCGGGAGGACCACGCCGTCGTCGCGGCCCCAATCGCGGCAGTGGCGGCGGACAACAGTCTGCGGCATGAACCACACAAGGTCGGGGGACACCCCGGCCTTGCCTGCCAGTTCTGACGATACGGCGGCAGGCACCCGATCTGGGCGTTCCGGGCATGGATCACCCGTTCATCCAGCCCCAGCCCAACGGCCAATCGATCCGCAAAGATCGCCGCCTTTTCGGCGGCGTCACTCTCTCGGACAAGCGGGCGATGTGTCTATCGCACAGTCTGCCCCCCTGCAGGTTTCCCGAAAAGCAATTGGGGACACCGATCCATGAACGCGCATCCATAAACCGCCCCTATCATTGCTTATCCTTTAAAACCAATATTATACACGGTGATATTCATCAGCCGGGCATCAGCGGGGAGCGCCCAACGGATGCGTCCCGCGCTGTTCCGATCGGGACTGTTGCCACGGCGGCGGCCCAGACCGGGTACATCACCTTTATGGCCGGATAACGCGCGGCCCTCCTGATCGCTTTGACTGACGGTCCGGGCTTGCGAACCGTTCAGCCATACAGCGGCTGCACACCCATCTGCAAATGCAAGGCGTTCACGACTTGCTGGTTCAGCCCCAGTTCCCGCGCCAGCCGGTCCAGGTAATGCGCCTCGCCTTGCGTATCCAGCCGGATCGACATCAGGGACATGGAATAAACCTGCGCCTTCAGCGCTTCGGGCGTATCCGCAGCCAGCGCCTTGACATCCACAGGCGCTGCCAGTTGAGCACGCACAAAGGCGATATCCTCGGCGTTCGCATCCTCGCCTACTGTTTCCATGATCTTGTCCTGCTCGGCACTGTCAATCTCGCCATCCGATTTGGCAGCCTGGATCATTGCCCGCAACATCAGACCTGCAGCCTCTTCAGCCTGCGGAGCCGCCTCTGCAGCCTTGAACTGATCCATCATCGCGCCAGCCCCCTTGCCGCCAAGCGCCGCAGCGCCCCCCAATCCGGCCAGGATGCCAGCCAATCCGCCGCCCCCTGACGGCACGCCCGACAATAACCCCCCCTTGCCTGCGGACGATGAGGCCCCGCCGCCCAGGATGGCCGACAGGTCAAACCCGCTCTGTTCCGCCATTTTCTTGATCATGTCCGGCATGTTGCTCAACCCGCCCGCGCCGCCGGTCATCTGCTGGATCATATCCTGAAATCCGCCCATCCCGGCTTCGCCGGTCACCTGTGAAATCATTTCCTGCACGTTGGCCATGCCCGGTGCCTGCTCTGCCTGCGCTTCGCCTGGGGACAATTTTGCACCGCCCGACAATCCAGCCACACCCCTGCCGCGCGCCAGACTGTCCACGCCCCGTGCCGCCGCATATCCAATGGCCATCTTGGCCAGTGTCCCCATCAAACTCATGTTCGTCCCCTTTTTGAAATACCAAAAATAACTGGGTCCAAAGTGACAGAACGGGCGCATCTGTGAAGGGGAAATTTTGGAATTCCGATTTTACCGGCCCGCAGAGCGGTCAGGCGGTCGCCAAATCGGCCCAGATCGGCAAGTGATCCGAGGCAATATGCGCCGGACGGTCTGTATAGACCCCGTGATTCTGCACTGCCAGCCCAAAGCCCACGGCAATCCGGTCCAGCGGCCCCATCGGCCGTGGCGCCGGAAAGCTGGCGTGCGGCGGCAGGAACCGCATCCGAGGCGCGCACCGATCCAGCACCGGCTGGCGCGACCATTCGTTGAAATCCCCGGCCCAGACCGTCGGCATCTCGTCCAGATCCAAGGTTTCCTGGGCGAGGTGCTGCACCTGCTTTCGCCGGTATTGTCCGATCAGCCCCAAATGCAACCCGATGACCCGCAAAGGTCCGAGCGGGGTTTCGAATTCGACCCGGACCGCGCCGCGTGGCTCGAGCCCCGGCAGGGTCATATGCCCCGTATCCAACACCCGGAGGCGGTCGTCCCGCCAGATCACGGCGTTCCCATGCCACCCCAACGAACCGGCCCCACCCAGATCGGCAATCTGCCACCCCGCCTCGTTCAATACAAAATGCGGCAGGGCCGCGGGCCGTGGCGGCAGACGTTTGTCGGCCTCCTGCAACACCACGATCGACGCTTTCACCCCATCGAGCACCGTAAGAATCCGGCGTGGCTGGCGCCGCAGATCCAGGCCGACACATTTCTGGATATTGTAGCTGGCCAATCGCAGTTGAACCGGCTGGGCGATCAAAGTCTTCATGCGGAGATGGGCGCCTCGTGAACGATGTCACCCTTCTTGGCGTTTGCCGCGCCGTTCCGCAAGTCCGCAAATACTGCGCTTTGCCTCAAACCTGCCTCACCCGACGCTGCCCGGAACCATATATTTCAACATGTTAAATCCAACCCGATGGCTCAGGCAGAAGGCGAAACGCTTCGGACAATCGCTTGACTTGTGAAGCAACTGCCCGTCCTTTGGGCAGATGGATGAAAGACGTGCCATCGACGGATTTGGAGCAACTGCCCTGATCGGGCTGGCGGCTATACTTGCGTTCAACCAGGTTGTGGTCAAGCTCACCGGAGGAGGGTTCGGCCCGGTTTTTCAGGCCGCGCTGCGCTCCGCCGTGGCCACGGTCTTCCTGCTGATCTGGATGCGCGCGCGGGCAATCCCGCTGGCTTCACCGGTTGGCACGGCCTGGTGGGGAATCGCATCCGGTTTTGTTTTCAGCTTTGAATTCATATGCCTGTACAGCGCTCTTGATCTGACCAGCGTATCGCGCGCCTCGATCATCTTCTACTCCATGCCGGTCTGGGTCGCGTTGGCGGCGCATGTGTTGCTGCCCGGAGAACGGCTGAGCACTGGGCGGGGACTGGGCCTTGCCCTGGCACTGGCGGGTGTGGCCTTGGCCTTTTCTGACCGCAGCAGCGGACAGGCCAGCCTCGCAGGCGATCTGCTGGCCCTTGGCGCGGCTTTGGGTTGGGCCGCAATCGCGATCATGGTCCGGGTCACCCCGATGTCGCGGATGCGCCACGAATTGCAACTGCTCTATCAGGTGACCGTCTCAGCCGTTGTCCTGCTGGCGCTGGCCCCGTTGTTTGGCGATCTGGTTCGCGATCTGCAATGGATCCACATTGCCGGTCTTGGGTTTCAGGCCATCATCGTGGTTGGTCTGGGTTATCTGATGTGGTTCTGGTTGTTAACGATCTATCCGGCCAACAGCGTTGCGTCGTTCTCGTTTCTCAGCCCGGTTCTGGCGGTGCTGTTCGGTTGGGCGCTGCTGGGCGAAACCATCGGGCCAAAGATCTGGGTGGCTCTGTTGCTGGTCACGGCCGGGATATTTCTGATCAATCGGCGCTGACTTCTCAGGTGCCACAGAACGTCGCCGGAACCACCTCGTCCGGTTTCGGCGGTCGCATCAGGTCGGCGCTGTCGGGCTGATCGTCGTACGGGTGCGACAGCGCGCGGTTTATGCGATCAAACATGCCGTAATCCCCCGCCACCGCCGCCTGAATCATCTGCTCGATCCGGTGATTGCGCGCAATCAGCACCGGGTTGGCCGCATTCATCACCGCAACCGGATCCGCCTCGGCCTGTAAACGGCTGCGCCAGGGGCTCGCCCAGCCATCAAAGGCGGTCGGGTCGGTGAACTGATCGCGCGCCGCATCGCCGGACAGCGCCCGGAACGTATTGGTGAAGTCCGCCTGATTATCGGCCATAATCTGCAACAGTTCGCTGATCAGCCCTGCATCCGCCTCTTGCGCCTCGCGCAACCCGATCTTGGCTCCAAACGTGGCCAGCCAATGTGCGCGGATCAGACCCGGCATCGCATGCACGATCTCGGTGGCCTCTTCGACCGCCGCCTCGCGGTCCTCGACCTGCTGGATCAGCGATGTGGCCAGCTGCGCCAGGTTCCAGACCGCGATGTCAGGCTGATTCGAATAGGCATAGCGCCCCATCCGGTCGATCGAACTGAACACCGTGTCCGGATGATAGGCGTCCATAAAGGCACAGGGTCCATAATCGATGGTTTCGCCCGAGATCGAGGAATTGTCGGTGTTCATCACCCCGTGGATGAACCCCACCCCCATCCATCGCGCGATGGTGCGCGCCTGCGCATCGCGGACTGCGGCCAACAAACCCATCGGTCCTTCGGCCTCGGGGTAATGCCGCGCAATCGCATATTCTGTCAGCCGTTTCAGGTTTGCCCTGTCTCCTCGCGCCGCGAAAATCTGAAAGGTTCCGACCCGCAGGTGGCTGGCCGCAACGCGGGTCAGGACCGCACCCGGCATGGCCCCTTCGCGATAGACCGGCTCGCCGGTTTCCACCGCCGCCAAGGCGCGCGTCGTCGGTATGCCAAGGGCATGCATGGCCTCGCTGACGACATATTCGCGCAACACCGGTCCCAACCAGGCCCGCCCGTCGCCGCCACGTGAATAGGGCGTGCGCCCCGCCCCCTTGAGCTGAATGTCGCGGCGCTGACCATCGATGCCAATGGTTTCGCCCAACAGAACCGCGCGCCCATCGCCCAGTTGCGGATTGTACTGCCCGAACTGATGTCCCGCATACAGCTGGGCCAGCGGCGCGGCCCCCTCCGGCACCTGATTGCCGGCAAAGATCTGCGCCATTTCCCCGGTTTCTCCTGGTGCTATTGCCAGCAGCCTTGCCAGATCTTCGTTAAACGCGACAAGACGCGGGGCTCTGACCGGGTCGGGCGACTGGGCCGCGAAAAATGCCGTCGGCAGCCGGGCATAGGTGTTGTCGAAAGGGATCATTATGCTCATGTGGCGAACATAGGCACATTCCGCCCGATTGCCATAGCCCACAAGCCCATGGAGCGGGCCAGGCGCCTTCGCCACGCGACAGACAATACATCGCGTGCGCGCGTCTGCGCGCTCCTTTGGATTACGCCGAATTCCGAAGCCACACTCAGGCCAGCGTGCCCGCCGGTTGCGGTCGGCTGATCACACCACCTCCGACCGCAGCCCCGACACCTGTCGTTCCCGGACAGGACGTCGGCAACCCGTGCGCCACCCGCACCGCCAGAAAGGCAAACGCCTGCGCTTCCAGCATATCGCCATCCAATCCGACCGCCTCGACCGGCTGCACCGGACAGTCCAGCGCAACGCGCAGCATTTCCATCAACACCGGATTGTGCCGACCGCCCCCCGTCACCAACAGCCGCGCCGGGGGCGTCGGGCAATGCGCCATACCCTGCATGACGGCGGCGGCGCTCATCGCGGTCAGCGTGGCGGCGGCATTGGCGTCGCTCAACTCGCGCACCAATTGGATCATCTCTGAAAAATCGTTTCTGTCCAATGATTTAGGAGGTATTCTTGCAAAGTACGATTCGGACAGGAACAGTTCCAGCGCACCGTTTTCCACCGTGCCCTGCGCCGCCAAGGCTCCTCCCTTGTCCATGGCCTGCCCCAACCGCGCCGACATCAGGTCGTCGACCGGCGCATTCGCCGGACCGGTGTCAAACGCCAGCAGCGCCCCCGGTTCCTCGGGCGCATCAAACCCAGGATCCACATAGGTCAGGTTCCCGACCCCGCCCAGGTTGAGAAAACACAGCGGCTCGGTCGCTCCGATATATTTGGCGGCCGCAAAATGAAAGAACGGCGCCAACGGCGCGCCTTCTCCGCCCATCGCCACATCGTCGCTGCGAAAATCCCAGACCACCGGCACACCGCAGCCCTGCGCCAAGGCTGCGCCATCGCCGACCTGCAAGGTTCCGCGACCGCGCGGCTCATGCGCCAGGGTCTGACCGTGAAACCCCACCAGATCCAGCCCCGCGAACCCATCAAGAACCTCGGCATGCACCCGGTTGACCACAGCGCTGGCGGCGTCGACCTCGGGTCCCTGCCATTTGCCCAATGCACTGCGCAGCACGCCGCGTTCATTGTCGTCATAGGCGCGATAGCGACTGGGACCGAAGGCAGAAATCCTGTGCCCGTCGGTGGTCAGCACCGCCGCATCGACCCCATCCAGCGAAGTGCCCGACATCATCCCAACGGCGACCAAAGGTCCGGCGCGCCGCCCCGATCTTCTCACAGCCCCATTCATGGCCTTTTCCTTTGTTCTGCTGCCGCCTATACACTGCCCCGCAACACAAACCCGAGGCAAGCCATGACCTACCATCCCAAATCGGATTTCATCGCCACCATGATGGAACGCGGCTATCTGGCCGACTGCACCGATTATCAGGGCCTGGACGAGGCCATGATTGCGGGCGTGGTGCCGACCTATATCGGCTACGACGCCACGGCCAAATCGCTGCATGTGGGCCATTTGCTGAATATCATGATGCTGCGCTGGTTGCAGAAAACCGGACACAAGCCGATCACTCTGATGGGCGGCGGGACCACCAAGGTGGGCGATCCGTCGTTTCGCTCCGACGAACGCCCGCTGCTGGGTCCCGAGCAGATCGACGCCAACATCGCCGGCATGAAACAGGTGTTTGCCAAGTACCTGACCTATGGCGACGGGGCCAGCGACGCCCTGATGCTCAACAATGCCGAATGGCTGGACGATCTGAACTATCTGGACTTTCTGCGCGACATCGGACGGCATTTTTCGGTCAACCGGATGCTGTCGTTTGAATCGGTGAAATCGCGGCTGGACCGGGAACAATCGCTGTCCTTCCTCGAATTCAA
This sequence comes from Sedimentitalea nanhaiensis DSM 24252, assembly GCF_000473225.1. GTDB lineage: Bacteria > Pseudomonadota > Alphaproteobacteria > Rhodobacterales > Rhodobacteraceae > Sedimentitalea > Sedimentitalea nanhaiensis. The sequence continues at coordinate 419,319 of NZ_KI421509.1, read as the reverse complement.
CTACATGATCCTTCAAGCCTATGATTTCCTGGAACTCAACCGCCGCTATGGTTGCCTGTTGCAGATGGGCGGCAGCGACCAGTGGGGCAATATCGTCAACGGTATCGACCTGACCCGCCGGGTTCTGGATCATGAAATCTATGGTCTGACCTCGCCCCTGCTGACCACCAGCGACGGGCGTAAGATGGGCAAAAGCCAGGGCGGTGCCATCTGGTTGAACGCCGACATGCTCAGCCCCTATGAATTCTGGCAGTTCTGGCGCAACACCACCGATGCCGATGTGGGTCGGTTCCTGAAACTGTACACCGAACTGCCCGTCGACGAATGCGACCGTCTGGGCGCGCTGCAAGGGGCCGAGATCAACGAGGCCAAGATCCGGCTGGCCAATGAGATCACCGCCCTGTGTCATGGGCGCGATGCCGCTGACGCAGCAGCGGCCACGGCCCGCGAGGTGTTCGAGAAAGGCGGGATCGGCGACGACCTGCCCACGCTTTCGCTATCGGCAGCCGAAATTGAAGGCGGGATTTCGATTGTGCAGGTGCTGATCAAATCGGGGCTGGTCAAATCCGGCAAGGAAGCCAAACGCCTGATCGCCGAAAACGGTGCGCGGCTGGACGACGCGCCACTGACGGACTCCGGGCTGATGCTGGATGCCGCTGCCCTGTCCAGCCCGATCAAGCTGAGTGCGGGGAAAAAGCGCCATGCTCTGGTACAGTTGGCAGGCTAAAGCAGCAGCCAGTCGATCAGGCTGAGCAGGACAAAAACCGGAATCGACAGTGCCGTCGCCAGCAACAGCGCCGCGGCCCGCGTCGGGCGCGGCGCTGTCATCGTCTTGGTTTGGTTAAAGGGCCTTTTAGTCATGTCCCGATTAACCCCATTTTAGGTTAATCGGCGGTAAACCGGGGCGATGTTCGACCAAGCTCCCTCTGCTGTCGCCCCGGCCCCGCTGCAACAACACCCCTGCTTTGCGGTGGCCCTGACGGCCATGGGCCAGCCCCCGCTGGTGCTGGACGGGGACGAAAGGGTGCTGGTTCTTCAACGGCGATTTCGCGGCGGTCTGCGGGTGGCGATGCTGTCGCGTGCCACGCTCGCACAGCCACATGACTGTCTACAGCGCCTGCGCGCGGCGGGCCTGGGCCGGACCCCGATCATTCTGTCGCCCGATGCTCCGGTCCCTGCTTTGGCTGAACTGGGGGCGGTGCCCCTGATGACGCCGGCGACGGTGGCCGAACTGGATCTGACCGCCCCGGTCGAACAGCGCCGCGCCGCTCTGCATCCGAAATGGCGCAACAGGTTGAAACATGCCGAAAACGGCCCGCTGCGCGTCACCCGGCAGGCTATGCCGCTGGATCCGGGGCATTGGCTGTTCGCAGCCGAAAAGGCGCAACAAGCCAGGCGCGGTTATCGCGGCTGGCCCATCGCCCTGACGCTGGCTTATGGCGCGCGGAACCCCGGTATGGCAAAACTGTTCACAGCGCTGGACGGCAAACGCCCCGTGGCCGCAATGCTGGTCCTGCGTCACGGGACCGGCGCGACCTATCACATCGGCCACACCGACACGTACGGGCGCGCCCTGTCGGCGCATAACCTCTTGCTGTGGCGCGCCGCCGCATGGCTCGCTGCCAAAGGGCATACTAGGCTGGAAGTGGGGCTGATCGACACCGTTGCCAGCCCTGGCCTCGCGCGTTTCAAGCTGGGCAGCGGCGCGCAGGTCCGAAAGATGGGCGGCACATGGGGATGGTGGCCGCCATTGGGCCGCACGCTGGCCCCTTTGGCCCGCCTGGATCGCAAACGGATGTAACACCGCTGGTCGCTGGACAGACCACACCGCCCCGTGTATCTGAACAAGCGTTCATATCATCGGGAGAGCCAGCACATGAAACTTTCGACCACAGCGGCCATTGTCACCGGGGGCGCTTCGGGGCTGGGCGAAGCCACAGCCCGCCATTTTGCCGCCAACGGCGCCAAGGTCACCATCCTGGACCGCGACGCAGACCGCGGCGCGAGGGTCGCCGAAGAGATCGGCGGATTCTTTGCCCAAACCGACGTGACGGACGAAGAGTCGGTTCAGGCGGCCATCGATCTGGCTGTTGAAAAGATGGGCACGATCACCGCCACCGTAAATTGTGCCGGCATCGCATATGGCATCAAGACGGTCGGAAAGGACGGCCCGCACCCGCTGGACGCGTTCAAGCGGACCATTGACATCAACCTGGTCGGGACTTTCAACGTTTGCCGCCTGGCGTCCGTTGTGATGGCCAGGAACACGCCCGAACCCGACGGCGCACGCGGCGTGATCGTGAACACCGCATCGGTTGCGGCCTTTGACGGCCAGAAGGGCCAGACCGCCTATTCCGCCTCCAAAGGCGGCATCGTCGGCATGACCCTGCCTATGGCCCGCGATCTGGCCAGCACCGGCATCCGCGTGATGACCATCGCTCCGGGCATCTTCATGACTCCGATGCTGGCCGGTCTGCCCGAGGACGTTCAGGCCTCGCTCGCGGCGGATGTACCGAACCCGGAGCGGCTGGGGCATCCGGCGGAATACGGGCGTTTGGCCGGTTTCATCGTCGAAATGGGGTATCTGAACGGCGAGGTGATCCGCATCGACGGTGCGCTGCGGATGCGATGATCCGTGGTGAGCGAGCGGCAAAAAATGGACGCCGGGAACTGGTACACATGCCACGATCCTGAACTGGCGCGGATGCAGGCCAGCGCCCGCCGCGCCGTTCATGCCCATAACACCCGCCCGCCCGCCCGGCGGGGTGCGATGGCGACGGAATTGGCGGATCTGCTGGGTGCGGTCGGGCAGGGCTGTTTCATCGAAGCCCCGTTTCACGTGGCCTATGGCGTCAATCTGCGGCTGGGCAACCGGGTCTATTTCAACGCCGGTTGCGCGGTCCTGGACACCGGCCCGGTAGAGATTGGCGATGACTGCATGTTCGGCCCGGCGGTTCAGATCTACTGCGCGCAGCACGCCAAGGACCCGGATGCAAGGGCCGCCGGGCAGGAAATTGCCCTGCCGGTTCGGATCGGGGCCAATGTCTGGGTTGGCGGCGGCGCCATCGTGATGCCGGGCGTGACCATTGGCGACCGCGCCATTATCGGAGCCGGGGCCGTCGTGACCCACGATGTGCCCGCCGATCGCACCGTGATTGGAAATCCGGCGCGCTCCCTAAGCTAGAGCCTCACCCGCCCGCTTTATCTTCCAGCATCAGCCACTCCTCTTCCGCCGACGCCAGTTTCTGCTGACGCTGAACCAGCGCCTCGGTCGCTTTGCGGAACTTGACCGGTTCGCGGGTGAACAACTCCGGGTCGGTCATCAGCGCCTCGAGCCTGGCGATCTCGGCCTCAAGCCGTTCGATCTCGGAAGGCAAGGCCTCAAGACGATGCTTTTCGGTAAACGACAGACCCGGTTTCGGGCCCCCCTGCTGCCTGGGCTTGGCTTTTGCGGGCTTGGCCCTGGCAACATCCACGCGGGCCTCCTCGCGACGTTGCGCGAGGTAATCGCTCCAGCCGCCGGCATAGACCGTGGCGCGCCCCTGCCCCTGCATCGCAACCGTGGCAGTCGCCACCCGGTCCAGAAAATCGCGGTCGTGGCTGACCAGCAGCACCGTGCCATCGTAGTCGTCCAAAAGTTCCTGCAACAGGTCCAGCGTTTCCACGTCCAGATCGTTGGTCGGCTCGTCCATCACCAGCACGTTGCTTTGGCGCGCCATCAACCGCGCCAACAACAGCCGCGCCTTTTCGCCGCCCGACAGCGAGCGCACCGGCGCGCGCACCTGGCGTTCGTCAAACAGGAAATCCTTGAGGTATCCGACCACATGGCGCGGCGCACCGCGCACCATCACCTGATCCGCCTTGCCCGACACCCGCATGTCGGCATCCCCCGTCAGGCTGTCCCACAGGGTCGCATCCGGATCCAGTTGTGCACGGGCCTGATCGAACACCGCCACCTCAAGATTCGTGCCCAGCCGCACGGTTCCCTCATCCGGCGCGATCTGGCCCAGCAACAGTTTCAGCAAGGTCGTCTTGCCGACCCCGTTCGGCCCGACAAAGGCCACCCGGTCACCCCGCTGGATCGTGATCGAAAAATCCTGAACAATCGGCGTGTCGCCAAAGGACTTGCCGATCGCCTCGGCCTCGATCACCTTCTTGCCCGATTTGCTGCCCGAAGACAGCGCCAGATCCGCAGTGCCTTGCCGCCGGATCTGACCGGCCCGTTCCGTCCGCAGCGCCTGCAGCGCGCGCACCCGCCCCTGATTGCGCTTGCGCCGCGCACTGATCCCCTCGACCGCCCAGCGGGCTTCGGACTTGATCAGACGGTTCAGCTTGTGGCGCTGCATGTCCTCTTCTTCCCAGACGGTGTCCCGCCAGGCCTCGAACGCGTCAAAACCCTTATCCTGCCGCCGCACTATTCCCCTGTCAATCCAAAGGGTTGCACGCGCAAGTTGACGCAGAAACGCCCGGTCGTGACTGATCAGGACAAACGCCGCGCGCGTGGCCGACAATTCGCTTTCCAGCCAGGCGATGGCCTCGATATCGAGGTGGTTGGTCGGTTCGTCCAGCAGCATCAGTTCCGGCGCTTCGCCCATCAGCTTGGCCAGAGCCGCCCGCCGACGCTCACCGCCCGAGGCAGTGCTGACGGCGCGCGCGGGATCGAATTTCAGCCCCTCGCCAGCGCGTTCGACTCGATACATTTCACCCGGTTCCAGCCCGCTGGCCGCATAGTCGCCCAGGGTCGCGAATCCGGCCATATCGGGGTCCTGCTCCATATAGCCCACCGAATTTCCCGGCGGCACGACCACGGTGCCGCTATCGGGGTCGACCAGCCCGGCCATCACTTTCATCAGGGTGGATTTGCCCGACCCGTTGCGCCCAACCAGCGCCAGTCGGTCGCCCTGATGCACCACCAGGTCGAGACCGGCGAACAGCGGTTCGCCCCCGAAGGTCAGTGAGATATCGGAGAGTTGCAGCAAGGGGATACGGGACATGGCTGTCTGCTACCCGCCGCGCCACGACACGTCAACGCCTGTTGGCGGTGGACCTTACCCCGCGAACGCCCGCAACAGCCGTTTGCGCGTGTCGGGAATGGCGTCGATCTCAAGGCCGGTAAAAACATGCAGCGTGTTCATCGACCGATCCACCACTGCATGATCGCTGACCCACCCCCCCATCAACAGATAGCTGCGCAACAGCGGCGGGATGGCCAGCAAAGCGCCGGCGGTGTCCGGGGTCCGTTCTGCCACTGTGGAAAACGCAATGACCTCGGGGGCCTTGATTCGCGGTATCCATTGCACGGGGGCCGCGTGCCGGGCACCAAGCAGGGCGAAACTGTCCAGATAGGGCGTTGGATCGGTGCCCCGAAACGAGGTGCAGCCGATCAGCAGGTCGACGCCGTTGTCATCCACGAACCCCGTCAGCCCCCCCCAGGCCAGCCGCAGAATGTCGGGGTCCTGCCAATCCGGATGGGTGCAGAATCGCCCCAGTTCCGCGATTCGCGCGGCGTAGCCATGCAATTGGCCCAGATCGTAATATTGCGCGGAATAGCTGCGCCCCAGCTCGCCACCATTCTCTAGCAGCAAAAGACGACAGCAACAGACCAGCGTTCCGGTCCGATTGTCACTGACCAGCAAATGCTGGCAGTCGGCATCGAACCGGTCGCAATCCAGCCCCTGCGTGGAAAAGCACAGGGTGCGCAACGCCTGTGCCAGGGCAATTTCGCCCGGGTCTTGCGCGAATCGGACGCTGTAGCGACCTTTGGTCAGAACTGGTTTGCGATCGACCATTTCCCGCTCCGCTGACTTACAACGCGAATCCCATGGGGCCAATCTTGCCGATCAAGAGGATCCCGCCGCCCTGACGGGGAATTAACTTAATTATCCGGCAGCGCACTTGCCGGACTCAGATTACCGAGATTCCCCATCAGCTGACGCAAGAAGGTCTTGTTGTTGACGCTGGATTCCGTCACCCGCCGGTTCAGCGTGATCGCTTGGCCATCCTGCAAACTAAAGCGCTCGATATTCTGAACGACGCCGGATTGGGAGAAACTGATCGCCACCAGCTGACGCGCGACAACACGGGGTTCGCTTGCACCATAGTGGCGCATTCGCGTGCTGACATAATAATAGCCGCTGTCGTCGAGCACCCCGGATGTCACCGGCACGCCAATGGATTCGGCCACACTGTCGCGCGTATCGACCCCGACGGTGACCTCGGCCAACTCTTCTTCGGTCGGCACATAGCCGTGATCGCGATAGATCGTGGCACAGGCTGCGACGGTCGCCGCACCGCCCAATAACAGGGTGACGCGAAACGTCCGTTTCAGTCTGGATACGGTTCTCGACATGGCAGCCCTCTTGCGTTGGCGCGGCGCGCCTCGTATCCCGATTATAGAAACCGACCCGATGGTTCAAGAAACGAAAGCCCAGCAATGTCCGACACCTCCGCCCTGCGGGTCGCCGATCTGGCACAAAACGCCCCGACCTCGTTCGAATTGCGCCCGAATGCGCCCACCTGCGCGGCACTGGCCGCTGAATTGGGCCTGATCGGACTGCGCAAGCTGCGCTTTGCCGGACAGATTGCCGCGCGGGGGCGGCGCGACTGGGAATTGACCGGCACGCTGGGCGCGACTGTGGTTCAGCCCTGTGTTGTCACCTTGGATCCTGTAACCAGCAGAATCGATGTCGATGTGCGCCGCCTCTATGTCGCGGCCCTGCCTGAGATCGAAGAGGAAGAGGTCGAAATGCCCGAGGACGACACTGTCGAACCCCTGGGCAGCGTGATCGACCCCGGTGCGGTGATGGCCGAGGCCCTGGCCCTGGCCCTGCCGCTTTATCCGCGCAAGGATGGCGTCGACCTGAACGAGGCGGTATTTTCCGAACCTGGCGTACAGCCGATGACCGACGAAGATGCCCGCCCCTTTGCCGGGCTGGCGGATTTGCGGGATTCGCTTAAGAAGGAGACCTGAGCCGCGAGTCGACCGCAACCCCAACCGCAGTGCCGAAAAACCGCTTGCACCGGACAGGATTCGCAGTATTTTCGCGCGCTCATCGGATTTAAGGTTGGACATCGCACGGGCCTCGGCCTAAACGCACGTCACGCCGCTCTTTACGATACGCGGAACGAATAATTGCAACTCGGCCATCGGGATCGCCCGCCGGCCCTTAGTAGACAAAGGTTGAGACATGGCTGTCCAACAGAACAAAGTATCCAAGTCGCGCCGCAACAACCGTCGTGCGCACGACGCACTGGTTGCTGCCAACCCCAACGAATGCCCCAACTGCGGCGAGCTCAAGCGCCCGCACCACGTTTGTGCGTCCTGCGGCCACTATGACGACAAGGAGATTGTCGCCCTGGTGGATGAGATCGATCTGGACGAAGACGCGGCGTAAGCCAACCAGACAGGCTTTTGCATGACGGCCCAGCCCGATCAGAACCCAGCAAACGCCGACCGCATCATAATTTCGGTTGACGCCATGGGCGGAGACAACGGCCCGTCGGCCGTTGTCGCAGGTATTGCAAAATCCGCTGAAAAGAACCCGGATATCGGGTTCATTTTGCATGGCCCGAAACAGGTGCTCAAACCGCTGGTTGCCAAACGCAGCGGCCTGTCCGAGCGCGTCCAGTATCGCGACACGCCCGATGTGGTCACGATGGAAGACAAGCCCAGCCACGTGATGCGCAATGGCAAGTCCACCTCGATGTGGTCGGCGCTGGAATCCGTGCGCAATGGCGAGGCGCAGGGCGCAGTCTCCTGCGGCAACACCGGTGCGTTGATGGCGCTCAGCGTGATCCGTCTGCGCAAGCTGCCCGGCGTAAACCGCCCGGCAATCGCGATTCTGTTTCCTTCGCGCAATCCGCAGGGGTTCAATGTCATGCTGGATGCGGGTGCGGATATTCGCGCCGATGCCCCTGACCTGTTGCAATACGCCCTGATGGGGGCGTCCTATGCCCGCAACGGCGTGGGACTGAAACGACCGCGGATCGGCCTCTTGAATGTCGGCACCGAGGAGCACAAGGGCCGGCCCGAGTTGAAAGAGGCCCATGCCCTGATCGCCCGGTTCGCAGAACAGGCCGATTTCGATTTCGTCGGATTTGTAGAGGGCAGCGATATTCCCGGCACTACCGCCGACGTGATCGTGACCGACGGGTTTACCGGCAACATCGCGATCAAGACCGGCGAAGGCACCGCCCGCATGATCGCGGATCTGCTGCGCGAAGCGTTCCAGTATTCGCTTCTTTCGCGGTTGGCCTCGGTCCTGGCCATCACTTCTCTGGGCCGTCTGAAAAAGCGGATCGATCCGCGCCGCGTCAATGGCGGGGTCTTCCTCGGGCTGAACGGGACGGTGGTGAAATCGCATGGCAGCGCCGACGCAACCGGCGTTTCAGCCGCCGTCAAGCTGGCTTTCCGCCTTGCCAAAAGCGGTTTTTCGGAAAAACTGGCCGCGCGGGTTGCATCCACTGTCGAGCTTGCCCAAGATGTCGCGGAACCGGCCAGACGCACGGCGGAACAACAACAAAAAGAAGAAGGTCAGGCATGACAAGGCGCGCAGTTGTCATCGGAGTGGGGCATTACCTGCCCGATCGGGTCGTGCCGAATTCGTATTTCGAATCAACGCTGGATACCAGCGACGATTGGATTCAGTCCCGCTCGGGCATTCAACGCCGCCATTTCGCTGCCGAGGGCCAGACCACGTCTGAACTGGCCACCCACGCCGCCCTGGCCGCTCTCGCCGATGCCGGACTTGTGGCCGATGACATCGACGCCATCATCCTGGCAACCTCGACCGCAGACCTGACCTTTCCATCCGCCGCAACAATGGTGCAGTCGGCCCTGGGAATGAAAAAGGGCTTTGCCTTCGATCTTCAGGCGGTTTGCGCCGGTTTCGTATATGCGCTGAGCACCGCCAATGCGATGATCCTCTCGGGTCAGGCGAAACGGATGCTGGTCATTGGCGCGGAAACCTTCAGCCGGATCATGGACTGGACCGACCGCAGCACCTGCGTGCTGTTTGGCGATGGCGCTGGCGCTTTGGTGATCGAGGCGCAGGACGGCACCGGCACAGCGGCAGATCGCGGCATCCTGTCCACCGATCTGAATTCGGACGGGCAGTACAAGGATCTGCTGTATGTCGATGGCGGCGTGTCGACCCAGACCACCGGTCATTTGCGCATGCAAGGCAACCAGGTGTTCCGCCACGCGGTCGAAAAGCTGGCCTCGAGCGCCGAGACCGCACTGGAAAAGGCCGGGCTGACCGCCGCCGACGTCGACTGGGTCGTGCCGCATCAGGCCAATATCCGCATCATCAGCGGCACCGCCAAGAAGATGGGGCTGAGCATGGATCGGGTTGTGGTCACCGTGCAGGATCACGGCAACACCTCGGCCGCCTCGATCCCGCTGGCGTTGTCCGTGGGCCGTGACCGCGGCCAGATCAACCCCGGCGACCTGATCGTGACCGAAGCCATCGGTGGGGGCCTCGCCTGGGGTGCGGTTGTGCTGCGGTGGTGAAACGCGAACAAGTTAATCTGCATTAACGCGCTTATCCGGCCTCATGCAAATCATTGATATTGACAGCGAAATTGCGTCCACCCTATGCTCTGTGACAAACTAGGGGGACAAAATGGGTGAAAAGACACTGACACGAATGGACCTGAGCGAAGCAGTGTTCCGCGAAGTCGGCTTGTCGCGCAATGAAAGCGCACAGCTGGTTGAAAGCATGCTCGAGTATATGTCAGACGCTCTGGTGCGCGGCGAACAGGTCAAGATCTCGTCATTCGGCACCTTCAGTGTGCGCGACAAGTCGGCCCGCATCGGCCGAAATCCCAAGACCGGCGAAGAGGTTCCGATTCAGCCGCGGCGCGTTCTGACCTTTCGCCCCTCGCATCTGATGAAAGAGCGCGTCGCCACCGGCAACAAACGCTGATTCGGAGCTGAATGCATGAGCAAATCGCCCGACGCTTTTCGCACCATAAGTGAAGTTGCGGACTGGCTGGGCGTACAGGCGCATGTTCTGCGGTTCTGGGAAAGCAAGTTCAGCCAGATCAAACCGGTCAAACGCGCCGGCGGGCGGCGATATTACCGCCCCAACGACATGCGGTTGCTCGGCGGCATCAAGAGGCTGCTGCATGACGACGGCCTGACCATCAAGGGCGTTCAGAAAATCTTGCGTGAGCAAGGTGTTAACCATGTCGCTGACATGTCTCACGCACTTGGTGACAGCGCGGATGCCGACACCAATGCATCGCCGTCCGGCGAGGGCGGCACGATGGACGGAAATGTGGTGTCCTTTCGCGACACCCGCGCGCCCGAACCGCCAATCCCAACCGAGACCGCCGCCACCCCACCGGATCCGGTGAACACCCAGGCTGAGCTGGAAAGCCCGGACCCTGAAGATGTGAGCACCCCGGTTTCTGCAAAGCTGAACGGGCGCAACGCCGCGCCTGCGCCCCCGGATTCCGAGCAGATCCAGCCCCTCCCGGAACCGACCAACCTTGATCTGGACGACCCCGCGCCCGACCCCGAGTTTCAGGCCAAAGCCCCGGAACACACAGACACCGTGGCAAAAGCCTCTCCCGGGCCAGAATCGAAATCCGAGATCACATCGTCCCCGCCGCCCCGAGAACCCGAAATCGCACCGGCTGAACCGGACGACGATTCCTCTGACGGCTCTGCCGCGGCAACACCCGCCGCCCTTCCCTCTTTCATGCGCCGACCGGCCTCCGAATTCCAGCCGACTCAGGAACAGCCCACCTCCGAGTCGCCCCGCCCCCGGGTGGTCAAGGCCGCTGATCCGCCCCCCGAGTCGGATCAGCCCTATTCCCCCGGAATGCTGGCACACCTGGCCGAAATTCAGAACCTGAATACAGCACAGGCAAGCCAACTGGCCCCTTTGGCGCAACAGATGCGCGATTGGCTGGCCCGCGCGGGCACATCGAAAGTAACATAGGGCAATTGCGGTGATTCCCCCTTGCCCCCGGTCTGAAAACCGGTATGAACACCCCATCGTCGGGCTATGGCGCAGCCTGGTAGCGCGTCCGTCTGGGGGACGGAAGGTCGCAGGTTCGAGTCCTGCTAGCCCGACCAAAACACGACGACGATACACCACTCTGAGCCGCCCCCAAGTTGCGGAGGCAGCAATATGACGGGTGTGAGCCCCAACCAGCATATCACGGCCATGATCGCCTCCGACGCGATCACCGCCTCTGCTCCGATCATACCGGGCCAGGTCCAGCCTGCCAGCCTGGATTTGCGTCTGGGAACGGTGGCTTACCGTGTGCGTGCCTCGTTTCTGGCGGGCCATCGCCGCACCGTATCCGACCGGTTGGCTGAATTCCGCATGCATGAGATCGATCTGACCGGCGGCGCGGTGCTGGAAAAGGGCTGTGTCTATGTGGTGCCCCTGATGGAAAGCCTGACCCTGCCCACCGGCATGTCCGGGGCGGCCAGCGCCAAGTCGTCGATCGGGCGGCTCGACCTGTTGACCCGTATCATCACCGATCGCGGTGTCGAGTTCGACCGGATACCCGATGGCTATTGCGGCCCTCTCTATGTCGAAATCTGCCCGCAAAGCTTTTCGGTGATCGCCCGCACCGGGCAGATGCTGAACCAGATCATCTTCCGTACCGGCAAGACCGTGATCGACGATGACGCCCTGCGTGCCATCCATGACGACACACCTATCGTGTCCGGCGATCCGGTGATCGCGGACGGTTTGGGATTTTCCGTCGACCTGCGCCCCGGATCCGGCAATCTGGTCGGGTATCGCGCCAAACCCCACACCGGCGTCATCGACCTTGCCAAGCTGAACCACTATGATCCGGCCGAATACTGGGAACAGGTCCACACCAACAGCGGCTGGATCATCCTGGACCCAGGCGCGTTCTATATTCTGGTCAGCCGCGAAGCGATCACGATTCCCCCGGCCTGCGCGGCGGAAATGGCCCCCTATCTGGCCATGGTGGGTGAATTCCGGGTGCACTACGCCGGGTTCTTTGATCCCGGATTCGGCCATGCCGCCTCCGGCGGGGCCGGCTCACGCGGCGTGCTCGAAGTCCGCTGCCACGAGGCCCCTTTCGTTCTGGAACACGGCCAGATCGTCGGCAAGCTGATCTATGAGCGCATGGCCGAAGTACCGACCCAACTGTACGGCACGGACATCGCATCGAACTATCAGGGTCAGGGGCTGAAACTGTCCAAACACTTTCGCACCTGACCCCTAGCCGCCCGCGTCACCCTGCGCTTCGTCCCCGGCATGGTCCGACACCGCATTGCCGGGCGCATCCTTGGACTTGAACAGGTTGCGTCCGGCCTCTTGGATCCGGGTAAACGCATCTTCGGCCATGAAGCCCGACAGAAAGGCGATGAACGCCACCGAATACGGGCTCAGCTCGACTTCCTTTTGCGGCCCGGCCCCCTGAGTCAGAACCAGCATTCCCGCGCCCGAAAACAGGAAGATGGCAATCGCCGCTGCCATCCCCTCTCCAAGACCGACAAACAGGCGCGAAGCGCTGACCTCGCCCCACGAACCGGGGCGGAAACTGCGCGAAAATGACACCACCGCGCCCAGGCTGCCCGCCGCAATGGTTACCAGCAAGGTCAGAAAAATCGTCGGCCAACTGACCAGCCCCAGAAACAGCCAGCCCCCCATGATGCTGCGCAACACGCCCAGACGCGCCCGATCGATGGGATTCTTGGCCAGCTTTTCATGGACCAACACCGCCTCGGCCGCCAACGCCTCACGGCGCTTCAACGGCGGCGAGCGCGCCTCCAGATGCCGGTCGCGTGTGCTTTGCACCGTGCGCAAATCGGTCTCGATCCCATCCAGCCGGGTCCGGTTCTCGGCGATCTCGGCCGAAATCGTCGCAACGCTATTTCTGAGAACCGCGATTTTCTCCTGCTGGCGCGGGTCCCCTTCATCATCGTCAAACTGCAAAGTGGTCAACAGGGTCGCCGCTTCTGCGGCCTTGGCTACGACGTCGGATTTCTCTGCGCCAATAACCCGATCCATCCTTTGATGTTCATCCGGATGGGCCAGTAGGCGGGCGGTGCGGAAATGCGTCATGATCGCCGCCGCCGCCTGCCAGTTTGCTGTTTCCAAACGGTTCTTGCTGCTCTCAAGCTCGCGTATCCGGTCGTTCGCCTCGTCAATCTGCCGATCGACCTCACGTACCAGCCCCTCTTGCCGAACGATCTCGGTCGCCATTTCTTCCTCGCGCTGGGTCAGAAAGATCAGGTTGTCCAGGTTTTGCACACCTTCGGGATCGGTGGCCAAATGCCCCTCCCACTCGCTGCGCGTGATATAGGCGGCAAAGCCCATGAAGACCGCCAAGACGGCCGCAATATAAAAGAACACCACCAGGATTCCCAAGGGAACGCCCCGATCCTGGCGTACGACGGGCGGTGTGTCGGTCATGGTGCAAATCCAATTATGAGGTCATGAAATACGACCAGCGTAACAGATTTTGGCACAATTTTAAATTGCAGGACGCGCGGGCGGTTTCAGCCTTTGGCGGCGCGGGCAGCGCGGCGCGCCTGACGCACGGCGCGGCGGGCCCGGCGTTGCTGCTGGGTCAGCTTGGGGGGGCCAGAGGTCTGTTGCACCTGTGGATCGGTGCCTTGTTCCGGCGCGGCCCCGTTTGGGGCCTGGCGTTTGCGCCCCGCCCCCGAGGCCGCGTCGATGCCGGCCGAAACCCCCTTGTTGATCGCTTTGCGCATCAGGATGCGTGTGACCATCTTGATGATCCGATCCATGTTCATGTCGCGTCTCCCTGGGTTCGCCCGGCCAGGCTATTCTGCGAATCCGCCGTTTTTTGGGCCTGGCGCCAGCTATTCTTCAAAAAGTTCGGGCTGCCCGATGCTGCCCTCGTCTTCGTCCTCCTCGGCACCGCCACCCGATCCAAACGGCACAGCCCCCGGTGGCGGGCGGTTCTCCAGCAATCCGGCGGCGCGCAATTCCTTAAGCCCCGGCAGATCGCGCGCGTTTTCCAACCCGAAATGGTCCAGAAATTCGCCCGTCACCACAAACGTCACCGGCCGCCCCGGCGTCATCTTGCGCCGCCCCAGCCGGACCCACTCCATCTCAAGCAGCTGATCCACCGTTCCCCGGCTAACCGAAACACCGCGGATTTCCTCGATCTCGGCGCGGGTGACCGGCTGATGATAGGCGATGATCGCCAATGTCTCGATCGCGGCCCGGCTCAGCTTGCGGGTCTCGACAGTCTCTTTCTGCATCAGAAAACCCAGGTCGGGCGCGGTTCGGATCGCCCAGGCATCGCCCACCTTTATCACCCGCACGCCGCGCCCCTCATAGCGCTTGCGCAGCCGCACCAGCGCCTCGGCGGCATCACAGCCATGTGGCATCCGCGCCTCAAGATCGCGCACGGTGGCCGGCTCGGCGCTGGCGAACAGCACCGCTTCGACCATGCGTTCCTGTTCACCCATCGGCGGCGCGTCAAACAGGCTGTCGGCGTCGGTTTCAGTCTCTTGGCTCACGTTTCCTGTCTTTCTTGCGCAGCTGGATCGGCGCGAATATCTCGGACTGGCGGATCTCCAGATGGCCTTCTTTCACCAGTTCCAACGAGGCCGCAAACGTCGCCGCCGTGGCCGAACGCCGCCGAACCGGGTCCGCAGTCCATCCCTCGGGCATATAGCTGGTCAGGTCGGTCCAGTTGCCCGCGAACCCGATCATCGGGCGCATCCGTTCCAGCGCCTGCTCCATGGTAAACACCGAATCCCGGTCCATCACAAAGGGGCGGAAATCGTCACGGGTGCGGATGCGGGCATAGCCCTGCATCAGATCCAGCAGGGTCGCGGTATAGGTCACCGTGCGAATGCGGGCGATATCCTCGGCCTGGCCGCGGGCAAAGAAATCGCGCCCCAGCCGGTCGCGCGCCATCAATCGCGCGGCGGCATCGCGCATCGCCTGCAGCCGTTCCAGCTGAAACGCCAGATGCGCGGCCAGTTCCTCGCCCGATGGTCCTTCTTCGGTCGGGTCCGGCGGCAACAGCAGACGCGATTTCAGAAACGCCAGCCACGCCGCCATCACCAGATAATCGGCGGCCAGCTCGATGCGCAGGGTCTTGGCCTTGTCGACAAAGCTGAGGTATTGCTTGGCGAGTTGCAGCACCGAGATCTTGCGCAGATCGACCTTTTGGGTGCGCGACAGGGTCAGCAGAACGTCCAACGGTCCCTCGAACCCGTCCACATCGACGATCAGCGCCTCGGCGGCCATGCGTTCGGCCACCGACATGCTGTCTTCCTGAAAAAGGTTGTCAGCCATCTACCGTCCCGCCCATCAGGCGGGAAAGGTCGGCTTCACAGGCAGAAATGTCAAGATCATCGGGCGCGCGACGCGCCGCCAGTGCCGCCTCGGCCCGGACCTGCGCCGCCGGTGTCATCACCCCGGCGGCCCCGGCCACCTCGGCCCGTTCGGCCAGGGTGCCGTTGCAATGCAGGATCACGTCACAGCCCGCCGCAAGGGCGGCGCGCGACAGATCGCCCAGCGACCCCGTCAACGCCTTCATCGAGATATCATCGGTCATGATCAGCCCGCCAAACCCGATCCGCTCGCGGATCAGCCGCATCATCGTGGCCGAGACCGTCGCCGGGTCGGGGTCGATCGCATCATAGACCAGATGCGCCGTCATCCCCATGGGCAGATCGTTCAGCGCCCGGAACGGGGCAAAATCGCCGGTGTCCAGCGTGGTGATATCGCTCGCAACATGCGGCAGGTCGAAATGGCTGTCCGCCGTGGCCCGCCCATGGCCCGGAATATGTTTGACAACCGGCAGCACACCGCCGTCCAGCATCCCTTGCGCTACGGCGCGGCCCAACACGGCCACCCGGTCCGGATCGGTTCCGTAACAGCGGTTTTTCAGGAACGGATGGGTTTCGGTCCCCGCCACATCCACCATCGGCGCACAATTGCTGTCGATCCCCAGCGTGCGCAGCTCGTGCGCGATCAGCCGATAGCGCAGATACATCGCCTGCTCCGCATCCGCGCCTGCCTGCGCGACATGCTCAAGCGGTGGCAGCCAATCGCGCGCCAGCGGCGGCCGCAGGCGTTGCACCCGGCCGCCTTCCTGATCAATGGTAATCGGGGCCTCGCGCCCCACCGCCTCGCGCAGGTCCCCGCACAGGGCGCGGATCTGATCCGGCGTGTCCAGATTGCGGGCAAACAGGATGAATCCGAACGGATCCACATCGCGAAAAAGTGCCGCCTCATCGGGTGTCAGGCGCAATCCCTCGGCGTCCAGAATGGTGGCGCCAAAGCTCACCGTGTGGTCACCGGGATACAATCGGCCTTTTCCGCCACCAGAACCGAACAGAACCGGCGCGCGTCGCTCAGGTCTTCAAAGCCCAGGGCGCGCAGGCGGTAAAAGGTGCGCCCACCGCTGCTGGCCATCTGAATGACGCGCGATTTGCCTTCGAGGTAATCACCGAACCGGCCTGACAGACGATCCCATTCCTGCCGGGCGACATCGGCGCTTTCATAGGCGCCCAGCTGGGCCATGCGGGTGCCTGACGGCAGGCTTTCGGCATCGACTTCGGGGGCCGCACTGGCGACCGGCGTTGCCACCGCTGGCTGCATCGCCCGAACCGGACGCACCCTGGGCCGCAACGACCGGGCCGGTCCCGGCCCCTTGACAACCGCGCGGGTAATCGTGGTCATTTCGGTCCCGGTGCGCGCCGCTGTCTGGCCAGCCCCCAGCGGCGCGGGCTGAACGATACGGGCCGCAGCCTGAATGACCTCGGCCTCGCCCGGCGCATTCGGCGGCATGACCTCGGCAAGCAGCTGATCGACCATCGATTGCACGGAGCCGGTTTTGATACTGTCCACCGCCTGCTTCGGGCCAGGGGCCTGCGGCTTGGGCTGTACCGGGCTGGCGGCCACCTTCCTTGCGCTCTGCATCGGCTGATCTTCATCAGACAGATCCACCGGACGCGGCGCAAGGGTCAGCCGGTCGGCGGGCGCTTCGGCGATGCCCTGTGCCGCAACCGCATTGACCGCCAGCCCTTGATGATCGGCCTCACGCCCGCCCGGGTCTGCCGGTTGTTCGCGCATCGGCCCCTCGAGCGCGCGCACCACTGGCACGCCGCTGACATCGCGCATCATCAACTTGTAGCCCCACACCCCGATTCCGGCGATCAGCGCCAGCGACGCCAGCGCCCCCAGCACATTCAGCGCCGTGCCCAGGGGCGCGCCGTCTTCGCGTGCGTAAATATCCCGTGTGTCCACGTCCTGCGTGGAGCCTGCATCTGCCATGTCCGCCTCACTGCCCGTATGCGCAAAAACAGTGCGCGTCGGGTTCTCTTGACTGCCTCGGTCCGGCGGTTCGGGCGATTTTTTACCGCATCTCCTGCGCCGGTGTGACGCCAAGAATACCAAGACCTGCGGAAATGACAACGGAAACGGCGCGGGCCAGTGCCATTTTTGCCTGACTCGCGGCCACCTCGCCCTCCTGGATAAAGCGCAGTGCCGGCACATCGTTGCCCCGGTTCCACAGTGCGTGGAAATCGCCGGCCAGCTCGTACAGGTAAAACGCCACCCGATGCGGCTCGTTGCTACGCGCTGCAGTTTCGACCAGGCGCGGCCATTCCGCCAGCTTTTTCGCCACAGCCAGCTCCGCCTCGTGATCCAGCAGCTCCAGATCGGCTCCGGCCAGAGTTGCTTCATCGGCCACGATCCCCGCCTCGGCGGCGCGGCGCAACACGCTCATCACCCGCGCATGGGCGTATTGCACATAGAACACCGGGTTCTCGCGGCTCTGCTCCAGCACCTTGTCAAAATCGAAATCCAGCGGCGCATCGTTCTTGCGGGTCAGCATGACGAACCGGGTCACGTCCGGGCCAACCCGATCCACCACATCGCGCAGAGTGACAAAATTGCCCGCCCGTTTGGACATCTTGAAGGGCGCGCCATTCTTGAACAGCCGCACCAGCTGCGTCAGCTTGATATCCAGAGGCACCCGGCCATCCGACAGCGCCGACACCGCCGCCTTCATGCGCTTGACGTACCCGCCATGATCCGCGCCAAATACATCGATAAGAGCGTCGAACCCCCTGGAAACCTTATTGAAATGATAGGCGATATCCGGTGCGAAATAGGTCCATCCGCCGTCGCTTTTCATAATCGGACGGTCCACATCGTCGCCATGGGCTGTGCTGCGGAACAGGGTCTGCTCGCGCGGCTCCCAATCTTCGGGCGTCTTGCCCTTGGGCGGCTCAAGCACCCCGCGATAGATCAGATCCTTGCCGCGCAGATCCTCGATCGCGGCCTCGATCAGCCCGGTGCCATACAGGGACTTTTCACTGAAAAACACATCCATCTTGACCCCAAGCGCGGCCAGATCCTCGCGGATCAACCCCATCATCGCGTCGGTCGACAGATCGCGCAGCTCTTCCAGCCAGACGCTTTCGGGCTGATCGACCCAGGCATCGCCCTTGTCGCGCGCCACCGCCTCGCCCACCGGGATCAGATAGTCGCCGGGATAGGTGCCGTCCTCGAACGCCACCTCGCGCCCCAGAGCTTCGAGATAGCGCAAGTAGACCGACCGGGCCAGCACATCGACCTGCGCGCCGCCGTCGTTGATGTAATATTCGCGTGTCACGTCATGCCCGGCAAAATCCAGCAGGCTGGCCAGCGCATCGCCAAAAACCGCGCCGCGGGTGTGGCCGACATGCAACGGCCCTGTGGGATTGGCGCTGACATATTCGACGTTGACGCGGCGCCCCCGCCCCATCTCCGAACGGCCGAAGTCGGTGCCCGCTTGCAGCACCTGCCCAACCACGCCCTGCCACAGCGACGGGGCCAGCCGCAGGTTCAGGAATCCCGGCCCGGCAACCTCGGCGCTGGTCAAGCGCGGATCCTGCGCCAGACGGCCGGCCAGGGCCTCGGCAATATCGCGCGGCTTCATGCCGGCAGGCTTGGCCAGCACCATCGCGGCATTGGTCGCCATGTCGCCATGGGCCGCATCGCGCGGCGGCTCGACCGTGACATTGGCAAAATCCAACCCGCCAGGCAGCGCGCCTTCGGCCACCATCGTCGTGAGGCTTTCCAGCACCAGCGTGCGGATATCGGCGAACAGGTTCATCTTGGCATCCTTCAGTCTTTGGCGCGGTTTATCACGCGCGCGGGCGCGGTCAACTGATGGCGGCCAACAGCCCGCGCAGCGTCAGACAAAATCCGGGGGCGTTTGCGCGGATCCCGCCGCGATCAGCCGGATATGTTCCTGCAATGCAAAACGATCTGTCATGCCCGCGATATAATCCGATACGATCCGCGCCAAGCCGGTTTCGTCCTGCACCTGCTCGACATCCTTGCGCCATTGTTTCGGCAGCTGGTCCGGATGGGTCATGAAATACGGGAACAGATCGGTCACCACATCGGTCACTTCTGCGCGCATCTCAATCACGCTGGGTGCGCGGTACATGCGTTCAAACAGAAACCCCCGGATTACCTTGAGATCGGAAAAGACCGGGCGCGAAAACTGTACCATTGCACGACCCGCCATCCGGATATCCTCGACCCTCTGCGGATTCAGCGCCGTGAGATTGGCCCGCGCCACGGTAATGACATCCTCGACCAGAACGCCAAAGAACCGCCGCAATGCCTCGTGCCGACGGCGGTAATAATTCAGACCGGGATAGATCCGGTCCACCTCGGCAAAATTGTCGCGCAGGATGGGCAGTTCGGCCAGCTCGTCGGTGGAAAACAGCTCGGCCCGCAACCCGTCGTGCAGATCGTGGTGGTTATAGGCCACATCGTCGGCGATCGCCGCCACCTGCGCCTCGCCACTGGCATAGGTATCCAGCTCCAGATTGTTGCCCGCATTGTACCCGGCCAGCGCCCAGGGAACCGGATGCGGCACCGGCCCATTGTGCTTGGCGATCCCTTCCAGCGTTTCCCAGGTCAGGTTCAGACCGTCGAAATCGGCATAATGACGCTCCAGATTGGTGACAATGCGGATCGCCTGGGCATTGTGATCAAAACCGCCATAGGGCGCCATCAGCGCATGCAACGCGTCCTCGCCGGTGTGTCCAAACGGCGTGTGACCCAGATCATGCGCCAGCGCCACCGCCTCGGTCAGCTCCTGGTTCAGCCCCAGCGTGCCCGAAATCGTGCGTGCCACCTGCGCCACCTCGATCGAATGGGTCAGCCGGGTGCGATAATAATCGCCCTCGTGCTCGACGAACACCTGGGTCTTGTGTTTCAGCCGCCGAAAGGCGCTGGCATGTATGATCCGGTCCCGGTCGCGCTGAAAGCACGAGCGAAAACTGCTCTCCTCTTCCGCCACCAGCCGTCCCTTGCTGGCGGCCGGATCCGAGGCATAGGGCGCGCGCATTGCCTGTTGTCCTTGTCGCCTGTCATTGGCGTTTCTATATGCTAGGATGAAGCATAAGAAAACCGCCCCGGAGTACCCGACGATGCAATTGCCCCCCAAAGTCACCGACCGCGCCTTTACCCGGCTGGCTGAAATCGGTGCCGCCGATCAGGGTCAGGCCCTGCGCGTGGCCGTCGAAGGCGGCGGTTGTTCCGGGTTTCAGTATGAAATCGCGCTCGACACACCGGCGGACGACGATCTGGTGCTCGAAGGTCAGGGCCAAAAGGTGGTGGTCGATGCCGTTTCGCTGCCGTTCCTTGGCAATGCCGTGATCGATTTCGCCGACGAGCTGATCGGCGCGCGGTTCATCGTCGAAAACCCCAACGCCAGCTCTTCCTGCGGCTGCGGCACGTCGTTCTCTATGTGAGACCCCGGTGCGCGGCGCCTAAACCGCCCCAGCCCCGGACGCAGCCCGCGCAAACCCGGCAAAAAACTCTTCGAACCGGTCGGTGCTGCGACAGGCTTCGGCCAGAATATCCTGCCCGATTTCCGTCAACGCCTGTTCCACACGGGGCCGCATCCGGTGCCAATCATCGCTGCGCGCCCCCTGCATCTGGAACATGCACACCGACATGTCCCGCAGAGGCCCGACATGAGGCCGCGCGCGGTGAAAGCGGACCGGTCCGCTTTCGATCCGCGCCGTGAAAGCCGGGTGCCCTGTCAGCGCCAACAGCCAGTTGCAGACCAGATAGGGATGATACTCGTCCGCAACCCCGTCCGTGCCGTCACAACGGATGTCAAACCGGTGCAACTCGCTCTGCACCCAGCCTTCCCAGATCGGCGAAGGCGTCAATTTCGCATGGCGCATGGCGATACAGATCTCCGCCAGAAGGTCGACGTTCTGATCCAGATAGGCCAACAGCCCGGCATACTCCAACGACACCGCCGCTCCGGCAGGCAGATGCGGATCGCGGCGGCCATAATCGCTGAGATAAAACACCACATGGGTCAGCTCGTATGCGGCCCTGGGGTTGGGTATCGCAAAGCCGCGCGACGCTGCGATGAACCGGTGCACGCGATGCTCCAGCCCGGTGTCGCCGGGCAAGGGATCGATCCCGTGCCGCGCCATCAGTCGTCGTGCTTCCAGCCGTTGCAGATCGGACAACTCGCCCGCGACCAGCCCCATGCGCAATACCCGATCCGCCAGCGCCCCAGCCTTGGTCCCGGCCATCCCCAGCGCTTCCAGATCGGTGCAGATCGACAGGACAAAGCGGTAATATTGTGGGAAAAACTCCAACCACCGCTCCGCTTGCGCATAAAACGCCCGATGCGGATCCAGCGCGGCATCCCCCAGCGCCCCCCCGGTACAGCCGAGAATGCCCAGCAGTTCGGCATTCTCCTTCAGCCAGAACACATCCTCGGGCAGCCGCCGAAACCGCGCGAACCCCTCTATCAACGCCGCCCGCGCAGCGCCTGGAACCGGACGCGATACAGTTCGCTGCAAGGGAATGACATTGGACATCGGCCGGTCAGCCTACCCACGCGCCGCCGTCAAACGCGCCGGGCCCCGCCCGTGATTCTGCGGTGTGTCAGATGCCACCGACCCTGACGAAAACAACCCGCTCGCCTGCCCCAATACCGCATCGCTGCGATAGTCCGGGGCCGAACCCGAAGAGAACAGCGCGGTGCCCTCGCCGTCGAACACGCTGGCCTGAACCGATACAGCGAAACCTGGGTTGGCCGTGTTAGTGTTGGACATGATCCCATCCTTGTTGATCAAACGATATGTTACCCAGTTTCCGCATTTTGACGAGAATTGAAACATGTATCTACAATTTAAAGTTGCATTTTCCCTTTTACGCATCATCGACGCACGATCCACGCATCACCTTGCCCTGCGCCCCGGCATCGGCGATAGATCGGACCCAATGCGGCAGCCAGGGACCTGACATGAAAATCGCCACGTTCAACATCAACGGAATCAAGGCCCGCGCCCAGGCCCTGCCGGCATGGCTGGACGAGGCCCGGCCCGACGTCGTGCTGTTGCAGGAAATCAAGTCGATCGACGGCAACTTCCCGCGCGAGCTGTTCGAGGATCGCGGCTATAACGTGGAAACCCACGGTCAGAAATCCTTTAACGGCGTCGCCATCCTGTCAAAACTGCCGCTCGAAGACGTCACCCGCGGCCTGCCCGGCGACGCCGACGACGATCAGGCCCGCTGGATCGAGGCCACCGTGATCGGCAAACAGGCCCTGCGCCTGTGCGGGTTGTACCTGCCCAACGGCAACCCGGTGCCCGGGCCGAAATACGACTACAAACTGGCCTGGATGGACCGCCTGCACGCCCGTGCCGCCGATCTGCTGACTCAGGAACAACCGGCCCTGATGGCGGGCGACTACAATATCATTCCCCAGCCGGAAGACGCCAAACGCCCGGAGGCCTGGCGCGAGGACGCCCTGTTCCGCCCGCAAAGCCGTGCCGCCTATCAGCGCATCCTGAACCTCGGCTTTACCGAAGCCTTCCGCGCCCGCACCCGGGGTCCGGGCCATTATTCCTTCTGGGACTATCAGGCCGGAGCCTGGAACAAGAATGACGGCATCCGCATCGACCACTTCCTGCTGACCCCACAGGCGGCCGACCTGCTGCAGGATTGCCAGATAGACAAACATGTTCGCGGCCATGAAAAACCCTCGGATCACGTGCCTGTCTGGATCGACCTCGATCTCTGACGCAGCGTCGCCACAGGCGCCAGACCGAGCATGTCATGCGCGCGCAGCGCGCTCCGCCTGACAATCGCCGCCATATGCGGTGACGTCATGGCCATAGATCCATGCATAGTCCGGTGCCAATCGTGCCCCCGCCAGCCGCAGCGCCGCCTGCGCGCCCCAGCGCAGCGGCCCGCGCAGATGAAACCTGCGCGCATTGGCCGCCGCCGCCGCCACCACGGCCTGCGCACGCGGACGGCGGATCTGCTGATACCGCCGCAGCCCCTCCGCACCGTCCGCCGCCAGACAGTCGGCCAGAACCCAGGCATCCTCCAGCGCCAGACAGGCCCCCTGCGCCATGAACGGCAGGGTCGGATGCGCCGCATCGCCCAACAGCGCCAAACCTCCCCGGCACCATGTCCGCGCCACCGGATGCAGATACAACGCCCACAGATGCGCCGCCTCGATCTGCTGCAACAGCTCACCGACCGCGCCGCCAAATTCCGCGAACCGCGCGCGCAGCTGCACAGGATCGCCCTCCTGACGCCAGCCCTCGGCGGTCCAGTCGTCCCGCTCTTCCACCGCAACGATATTCATCAACGCCCCGCCCCGCAGCGGATAACTGACCACATGCCGCCCCGGCCCCATGGTCAACACCGCATGGGTCTGCCCGGCCTGGCCGCCGGGCACCACCGCGCGCCACGCGACCTGACGCGAAAACCGTGCCTGGCGCGGGCCGTCCACCAGCTGCCGCGCCGCGCTCTGTCCGCCATCCGCCGCCACCACCAGCGCCGACTGCCGCTGGCTGCCGTCGCTCAGGGTCAGATGACAGCCCGCCTCGTCTCCCCCATAGGCGCATACCGCCCGGCCCAGATCGAACCCCACCCCCAGCGCCCGCGCGCGCGCCACCAGCGCCGCAAGCAGATCGGCGCGATGAAAATACCAGGTCGGCCCGGCCGCGGGGGGGGGCATGCGCATCACCTCGCGCCCGGTGGCAAAATCGCGGATTTCGGTGCCGCCCGAGCGGACCGCGCCATCGGGCACGCCCGTTACCACGCCCAGGGCCCGCAGGACGGCCATGCCATTGGCGCTGATCTGCAACCCGGCACCGACTTCTCCCAAGGCCTCGGCCCGTTCCAGAACCCGCACCCGCGCCCCGCGCCGTGCCAGCGCGATGGCTGCGGCCACCCCGCCGATTCCGGCTCCGATCACCTCAACCTGAACGTCCACCCTGCCCTCCTCCTCGCGGAAACAAAAAACGCCGCAGCAGATGCCACGGCGTCCGGTTCAGCGGTTCATCACCAACACCTCAGTCGTCGCGATGTACTTTTTCGCGGCGCTCATGGCGTTCCTGCGCCTCCAGGCTCATGGTGGCGATCGGACGCGCATCCAGCCGCTTGAGCGAAATCGGCTCTCCGGTCACTTCACAATACCCGTATTCGCCTTCCTCGATGCGACGCAAGGCGCTGTCGATCTTGGACACCAGCTTGCGCTGCCGGTCCCGCGTCCGCAGTTCCAGCGCGCGGTCGGTCTCTTCGCTGGCGCGATCCGTCACATCGGGAATGTTGCGCGTTCCGTCCTGCAGCCCTTCGATCGTGTCGCGGCTGCCTGCCTGCAGTTCATGTTTCCAATTGAGCAGCTTGCGCCGGAAATACTCAAGGTGCTTGTCGTTCATAAACGGTTCATCTTCAGCCGGACGATAGTCGTCCGGTAGGAAAACGTCCTGTTTCATGTTTACTCCCTCGGATTGGCCAATGCCCTCTGACAAATCTGCTTCCTTAGACATCTGGCTCCTCACTGCCGCTGCATTTATCCGAGACATTTCAGATTGTCACTACACAATCCTGCCTTGTCCGGGCTAAAACCGCGGCCGAGCGTTTGCCCGATCGGGCCTATCAGCAAAGGGTTGTAAAAACATGAAATTTCAGGGCACCGAAGAATATGTCGCGACCGACGACCTGACCATCGCAGTTAACGCTGCGGTAACTTTGGAACGTCCGCTGCTGGTCAAGGGCGAGCCCGGCACCGGCAAGACCGAACTGGCGCGGCAGGTGGCGCAATCGCTCAATCTGCGGATGATCGAGTGGAACGTCAAATCCACCACCCGCGCCCAGCAGGGCCTGTATGAGTACGACGCCGTGTCGCGCCTGCGCGACAGCCAGCTGGGCGAGGAAAAAGTGCATGACGTCGCCAATTACATCCGCAAAGGCAAGCTGTGGCAGGCTTTTGAGGCCGATCAAAAGGTCGTGCTGCTGATCGACGAGATCGACAAGGCCGACATCGAATTCCCCAACGACCTGTTGCAGGAACTCGATAAGATGGAGTTCTTCGTCTACGAAACCGGCGAAACCATCCGCGCCCGCCAGCGCCCGATCGTCATCATCACCTCCAACAACGAAAAGGAATTGCCCGACGCCTTCCTGCGCCGCTGTTTCTTCCATTATATCCGCTTTCCCGATGAGGCGACCATGCGCAAGATCGTCGAGGTGCATCACCCCGGCATCAAAGAGGCGCTGCTGACCACCGCGCTGACCCAGTTTTACGAGCTGCGCGACCAGGCCGGGCTGAAAAAGAAACCCTCGACCTCCGAAGTTCTGGACTGGCTGAAACTGCTGCTGGCCGAAGATCTGACCGCCGAGGATCTGAAACGCGACGGGGCCAATGCCCTGCCCAGACTGCACGGCGCATTGCTTAAGAACGAACAGGATGTGCACCTGTTCGAACGCCTCGCCTTCATGGCTCGCAGCCAGCGCTGACGGGCCGGGCACCGAAACGACCGGGGGACATTCACAACCCCCGGTTGCGAAACACCTATTCTATTGCGATTCAACACAATTTTGCCTTGAGCCACGCGCCCCGGTCTGACAGCGTGACGACATGGCTGATACACCGACTTGCACCATCCGCGCCCTGCGCGCCGAGGATCGCCCGCAATGGGCAGAGCTGTGGACCGACTATCTGGCCTTCTACGGGTCCTCCGCACCGCCCGAAGTCTATGACAGCAGCTTTGCCCGTCTGCTGGGGGATGACCCGCGCGACTTCAATGCATTGGTGGCCGAACAGGACGGCCGCCTGGTCGGGCTGACCCACTATCTGTTCCATCGCCACGGCTGGAAAATAGAAGAGGTCTGCTATCTGCAAGACCTCTACGCCCGCCCGGAGACCCGAGGCACCGGCGTCGGACGCGCCCTGATCCAGGGGGTGTATGACGCCGCCGATGCCCATGGCGCACCGTCGGTCTATTGGCTGACACAGGATTTTAACGAAACTGCGCGCAGGTTGTATGACCGTATCGCCACCCTGACCCCGTTCATCAAGTACCAGCGCCCATGATCCGTCCTGCCCTGTTCTTCCTCATCCTGTTTCTGGCTGGCTGCACCACCGCGCCGCCGCCCGATACTCCGAGCCGGGCACAGATCGCAACCTCCAGCCTGCCCCCGATGAAAGGCTTCGCGCGCGCCCATCCCAGCGCCCCGGCGCAATCCAACGCCAATATCGCCGCCGATTTCCTGGATCTGCATTTTGCCCTGGAAAGCGGGCGCAGCCTGCCGGTCTTTACCCGGTTCGAAACCCCGATCCTTGTGCGCGTCACCGGTCAGGTCCCCTCCAGCCTGCAACCCGACCTGCAACATCTGCTGGGCCGGCTGCAACGCGAAGCCGGGATCGAGATCCAGCAGACCGCCAGCAGCAACGCCAACGCCAATATCACCATTCAGGCGGTCAGCCGGGCCGAGATTCGCCGCGCCCTGCCCCAGGCCGCCTGTTTCGTGGTCCCCAACGTCACCAGCCTCAGCGATTATCGCCGCAAACGGCGCGGCCCGGCCACCAACTGGTCGCTGCTGACAACCCGCCACCAGCTGTCGATCTTTCTGCCCTACGATTCCAGCCCACAGGAAATCCGCGATTGCCTGCACGAGGAGCTTGCCCAGGCCATCGGCCCGCTCAACGACCTGTACCGGCTGCCGGATTCGGTGTTCAACGACGATAATGTGCATACGGTGCTGACCGGGTTCGACATGTTGATCCTGCGCGTCACCTATGCGCCGGAACTCTACAGCGGCATGTCAAAATCCGAGGTCGCGACCGAGTTGCCCGACATCCTGTCGCGGCTCAATCCGCGCGGCGACCGCCGCCCGGTGCGGGCGGTCTCGTCCACGCCGCGCAACTGGATCGACGCGGTGCAGACCGCGCTTGGGCCGGGCACCGACCCGACCAAACGCCGCAACGCCGCCAGTGCGGCCGCAGCCACCGCGCAAAACCTGGGCTGGCAGGACCATCGCCGCGCCTTTGGCTACTATATGCTGGGCCGGATGACCCAGGTGAACGATCCCGCCCTGGCGCAACGGTATTACAATGACGCCCTTGGCTATCTGCGCCGCACACCAGGCACCCAACTGCACCAGGCCTATATCGCCACCCAGACCGCCGCCTATGCGATTGCCCTTGGCGACGGGGCCGCGGCCCTGCGACAGATCGACCCCTATCTGGACGTCGCCGAACGGTCGGAAAACGCCGCCCTGCTCGCCACGCTGATGCTGCTCAAAGCCGAAGCGCTGGACCAGACCGGCCAACCCGAGGCGGCGCGTACCGTCAGGCTGGACAGTCTGGGATGGGCAAGATACGGCTTTGGCACAGATTGGGCCGTGCGGGCAAAGATGCAGGAAATCGCCGCATTGAATCCACGGGCCGCACACAAGGGCTAGGGGCGGGCCACCGGCTTTCCCGGCCAGAAACAGATCAGGTCTTCCCGGCGCTTCTGCGCCCATGACCTCAGCAGACGGGTACACAGCCATGATCGTGATCGCGGGTATCATATTGGGGGCCATCATCGGCGCCCTGATCGCCAGAAAACGCGGCGGCACCCCCGCCGATCTGGCCCAGCATGCGGCGGCGGCGGGCATGGCCTTTGGCGTCGTGGCCATGCTGGTGACGGTTCTGATCGACAAACTGGCGGGGTAATCCGGTGTTTGTGCCCTTCTTCGAAAACCTGCGCAAATCCGGCGTGCCGGTCAGCCTGCGCGAATATCTGACCTTCCTTGAGGGCATGAAAGCCGGGCTGGCCACCTATGATGTCGAGGCGTTCTACTATCTCGCGCGGGCGTCGATGGTCAAAGACGAACGCAACATCGACAAGTTCGACCGCGCCTTTGCCACCAGCTTCAAGGGGCTGGAGGCGATCAGCTTTCAGCAGGTGATCGAAGCCGTGGACATTCCCGGCGACTGGCTGCGCAAGATGGCCGAAAAACATCTCTCGGATGCGGAAAAGGCCGAAATCGAGGCGCTTGGCGGCTTTGACAAGCTGATGGAGACCCTGCAAGAGCGGCTCAAGGATCAGCAGGGGCGCCATCAGGGCGGCAACAAATGGATCGGCACCGCCGGCACCAGCCCGTTTGGTGCCTACGGCTATAACCCCGAAGGCGTGCGTATCGGTCAGAAGGAAAGCCGCCACCAGCGCGCGGTCAAAGTCTGGGACAAGCGCGAGTTCAAGAACCTCGATGACACCGTCGAACTGGGCACGCGCAACATCAAGGTGGCGCTGAAACGTCTGCGTCACTGGGCCCGCGAAGGCGCGGCCGAGGAGCTGGATCTCGACGGCACCATCCGCGCCACGGCCGAACATGGCTATCTGGATGTGAAAACCCGCCCCGAGCGGCACAATGCCGTCAAGGTCGTGTTGTTTCTGGACATCGGTGGCAGCATGGACCCCCATGTCAAAGTGGTCGAAGAACTGTTTTCCGCCGCCCGCAGCGAATTCAAGCATCTGGAACATTACTATTTCCACAACTGCCTTTACGAAGGCGTGTGGCGTGACAACCGCCGCCGCTGGGATGCACAGATCCCCACCCACGACGTGCTGCGCACCTACGGGCCGGACTACAAATGCATCTTCGTCGGCGACGCCAGCATGTCGCCATATGAAATCGCCTATCCCGGCGGCGCCAATGAACATTGGAATCCCGAGGCCGGCAGCGTCTGGCTGGAGCGCGCCCGCGAACAATGGTCCAGCAACCTGTGGATCAATCCGGTGCCGGAACAATACTGGGGCTACACCCATTCGATCCAGATGATTCAAGAGATCTTTGGCCCCGAAGCCATGGTCCCGATGACCCTCGCCGGACTCAGCCGCGGCATGAAGCAACTGACCCGCTGACCCGTCTAGGGAGCCAGCCTGACGCACCGGTTCAGCTTTGCCCCGAACCGCCAGGGCCGCGTTAACACCCTGTCAGTAACCCCCACCGCGCGCGCCGTTAACCTGCGGATCCCGGCCCATACCCACGTCGCCTATGTACGGGTGCCATACCCGTCATCGCCAGCAAAACAAGGAGGTTAACGCCGATCCGGCGCAAAATCCGCGGAGCCCGTTGCGCATTGACCCGGCGTCCCTTCACCCCCATATCTACGCCATGCTCAAGTTCACGCCCATCTTGCTGGCAATCCTCTATGCGTTGGCCATGTACCGCTTTTCGGTCTGGCGCACCGGCAAGGAGCTGGACGCAAAGTCGACCGAACTGGCGGATCCCGCGCTCAAGCAGTTGACCGACCGGCTCGCCGCTTCGCTCGATCTGGCGCGGATTCCGGTCTATATCTACGAAATCGACCCGGTGAACGGCCTCGCGGCACCGGACGGGCGCATTTTCATAACCCGTGGATTTTACAGGAAATTCCGCAATGGCGAGGTCACAGGCGAAGAAATGGCAAGCGTCATCGCCCATGAACTGGGCCATGTCGCCCTGGGCCACGCACGCCGTCGGATGATCGACTTTTCCGGCCAGAACGCCCTGCGCACCGCCTTGATCATGGTTCTTGGTCGGTTCGTTCCGTTCGTCGGGGTCTGGATCGCCAACATGCTCACCTCGGTGTTGGCCAGCAAGCTGTCGCGCTCGGACGAATACGAAGCGGACGCCTATGCCGCCGCCCTGCTGACCAAGGCCGGGATTGGTGTCGGGCCGCAGAAATCCCTGTTTCACAAACTGGATAGTTTGACCGAGAAACGCGCCGGAATGGCCCCCGCATGGTTGCTCAGCCACCCGGATACCGCCCAGCGGATCGCGGCCTTGGAACAGCTGGAATCCCGTTGGAAAACAAGCGACTAAAGGGGAGAGGCGATCAAGGCCTTGGCCAACCGTGGCAGGCGCGCCTTTTTCAGCAACGGACGCATCTGCCATTGTTTCCCAGACAGGCGGCTGGCCTCGGCCAGAACCCGTTCGGCGACCTGGGAAATCCCGTCCGGGTCCGCTTGCCAAAGCCGATGCAGAAACCCATCGGGATCGACCCGTTCCAACCCCTCCTCGGTCAGGATCTGGCGCGGAAAGTCTTTGGCATTCAAGGTCATGATCGCATCCGCCGAACTGCCGACCGCCACCGCCAGGACATGCAGATCGCCAGCGTCCGGCAGCCACAGCCGGGCCTCGATACCGGGTGCGGCAGGCTGCTCGGCTTGCGGCCATTCGGCACGCAACAGCGCGATTTCCGCCCGCGCCTGGGCTTCCCCATCGACTCCCAGCTTGATCGCGGCGCGGGCCCATTCTTCAAGAATGCGCGCCGACCACAGCGGCGTGAAATGCCGCGCCCGCGCCGCGCCCAGCACCATTTCGCGCATCACCGTCGGGTACAACACGCAGGTATCGATGACGATTTTCACAACCGGTAGAACAGCGCTTTGAGATAGCCGCTTTCGGCCAGCTGCGGCAATTGCGGATGATCTGCCCCGGCAAACCCGGTGTGCAGCAATTGCGCCGACCGGCCAGCCCGGCCAATGCCCCGATTGCAGGCCGCCCGAAACCGCGCCAGATCGGCGGCATGCGAACACGAGCACAGGCCCAGATACCCGCCCGGTGCCACCAGCGGTGCCGCCAGCCGGGCCACACGCTCATAGGCCCGCAGCCCCGCGTCCAGCGCAGGTTTGGCCGGTGCAAAGGCCGGCGGATCGCAGATCACAACGTCAAATACCGCGCCTTCTTCACGCAATGCCCCCAGCACCGCAAACGCGTCTCCCTGCCGTGTGGCAAAGCGATCCGCTGCTCCACTGGCCTGAGCGCCCTGTTCAGCCAATGCCAAAGCCGGGGCCGATCCATCCACCGCCAGCGCCGAAGCCGCCCCCCCGGCCAGAGCGGCCAGAGCAAAGCCCCCGACATGCGAGAACACATCCAAAACCCGCGCGCCCTCCGACAGTCGCGCGACAAAGGCGTGGTTGGGCCGTTGATCGTAAAACAAGCCGGTCTTCTGCCCGCCCGTCAGATCGGCCAAATAGGTTGCACCGTTCATGGGCACCGCAAGCGGAGCGGTCGGAGCGGCCCCATTCAGAATACCGGACACATCGTCCAGCCCCTCCAATGCCCGCGTCCGTCCACCGGCATTTTTAAGCACATGCGAAACCCCGGTGACAGCAATCAACGCCGCGGTCAGATCCGGCAAACAGGCTTCGGCCCAGGCCGCATTCGGCTGCACCACACAGGTGTCGCCGAACCGGTCGATCACGACGCCGGGCAAACCATCGGCCTCGGCATGGATCAGCCGATAATAGGGGTCCGGGAAAAGCCGCGCGCGCAGCTCCTGTGCGCGGGCGATGCGCTGCGCGAACCAGGCCTGATCTACCGTCGTCGCCGGGTCCTGGTCCAGCATCCGGCAGATGATTTTCGATCCTGGATTGACGGCGACCAGCCCCAGCGGCGCCCGGGTCTCGTCTTCGAGCACTGCCAGTGTGCCTGGCAACAGCGCCCTGGTGCGCCGGTCGGTCACCAGATCCGATGCATAGACCCAGGGAAATCCGTGCCGCAGACCGCGGGCATCGCTTTTGGGTTTCAGGCGGACTCGGGGGGGATCAGAGGGATGTGTCATTTCGCCCTCATACCGGGATCATCGGGGGGGCGAAAGGGCATATGGCAGTGGTGCGTGCGCTCAGTTCCGGGGCCGTGCCCGCCAACCGCCCCTGCGCTGCGGCGTCGCCACCGATGCCAATCCGTCGCGCATTACCGTGGTCATCGGGTGGTCGGGTTTCGGTTCGCCATAGCGCTCCAGCAGAACCCGCAATGCCTTGCCGGTCTCTTGCCCTTCCGGCAGGCTGAGCGCCCAGTCCAGAAAGATCGATCGGCATTCCGAGGCGGTGATTCCATCGATCCGATAGGCCTCGTGAATCAAGCCCTTGGGATCGATCAGCGCATCCCCCTTCATCCGTCCTCTCCCTGTTTCAATGCACCGGCAATCAGTGCTGTCGCCTGTTCATAGTGGCCTTCCAACGCGTTCTGCAGGTCCTTCAGGCTGTCATATCCGGTCGTCCGGCACAGGAATGCCGCCGCGCCGTCGCCCATGTCACGCACATCTACCGCCTTTTCGGACAACAGTCGAACCGCCGTTTGCACCGACCAGAAAAGATCAAAGCACGCGCCCAGATCCGTAGCATCTGCATCTGAAAGCCACCCGCAATCAACCGCCCCGGCCAGCCCGCCCTGCACGTCTCGGGCCGCCGAGCCCGACAAGAGCGCTCCAGTCTGGGCGATCAGTTCGATGTCCATCATTCGACCGGGTCCGGTCTTGGCGTCCCATACTCCGGCGGGCGATTTGGCGGCGGCGATCCGCGCGCGCATCTCGCTGACCTCTTGCAGGATCTGCTCGCGCACGCGCGGCGCGGCCAGCACCGACTGACGGAACGTTTCGATGTCAGCTGCCAGACCGGCATCGCCCGCGACCACGCGGGCGCGGGTCAGGGCCAGATGCTCCCAGGCCCAGGCATCGTTCTGCTGGTAATTCCGGAAGCTGGCCCAACTGGTCGCGACCGGCCCCTGCGTGCCCGAAGGACGCAGGCGCATGTCCACCTCGTAAAGGCGTCCCTGTGCCATCGGCGCGGTCAACGCGGTGATCAGGGCCTGTGTCATGCGCGCGTAATACAACCGCGAGGCCAGCGGACGCCTCCCATCCGAGCTTTCTACATCGAGCGGGTCGTAGATCACGATCACATCCAGATCGGACACCGCGTTCAGCCGCCCCGCGCCAAGCGACCCCATGCCAAGAACCGCCGCCCCGCGCCCAGGCGGATCGCCATGTTTGGCGGCAAACTGCGCCACGACGACCGGGCAAATCGCGGCGATCACCGCCTCGGCCAGATCGGCATATTGCGCGCCACTGGTCGGACCGTCGATCAGCCCCCGCAGATGATGCACACCGATGCGGAAGTGCCATTCCTTTGTCCAACGACGTGCGGCATCCAATTGGCGTTCATAGTCCGGCTCTGCCTCAAGAATCCCGGTCAGCTCGCGTCTTAGCGCTGTGCAGCCGGGCCAGTCGGCAAAAAAGTCGCCGCCGATCACCGCGTCGAACACTCCGGCATTGCGTGACAGGTGGCCGGCCAATGCGGATGACGTGCCGACGATGTCCACCAGCAGATCGATCAACTGGGTATTGGCCTCAAACAGCGAAAACAGCTGCACACCGGCGGGCAATCCGGCCAGAAACCCGTCCAGCGCCATCAGGGCCTCGTCGGGTTTGGCGGTCCGCGCCAAGCGGCTCAGAAGTTCCGGGCGCAGGCGATCGAATATCTGCCGGGCGCGCTGTGAACGCAAAGCCGGATAGGTGGGCCAACGCGCAAGGATGCTGGCATCGAAGCTGGCCGGTTCTGCGACCGCCGATGGCGGCGGGTCAGGCGCAAAGAACCCCTCGGTCAATTCATGCACTTCGGTCAGCCGGCGCTCCAGGTCCGCAATCAGACCCTTCGCATCCGCCCCCATCAAACAGGCAATGCGCTCGATCCCCTCGGGCGATTGCGGCATCCGGTGGGTCTGTGCGTCGTTCACCATCTGGATGCGGTGTTCAACCTCACGATGCGCCCGGTAATGGTCGCTCAACCGATCGGACACGTCTTCCGGCACCCAGCCCTTGCCCGCAAGCGCCGCCAGCCCCGCAACGGTTTCACGCTGGCGCAACCCGGTATCGCGCCCGCCGGCGATCAGCTGTCGCGTCTGGGTGAAAAATTCGATTTCTCTGATACCCCCACGACCCAATTTCATGTCATGCCCCGGCACCGACAATGCGCCGCCCAACCCCTTGTTCTCGCGGATGCGCAACCGCATATCATGAGCGTCCTGAATCGCGGCGAAATCCAGGTGACGGCGCCAGACGAACGGCGTCAGCGTCTTCAGGAACCTCTCTCCGGCCTGCAAATCTCCCGCGCAGGGACGCGCCTTGATATACGCCGCCCTCTCCCATGTCCGCCCCAGGCTCTCATAATACCGCTCCGCCGCCTCGGTCGCCATGCAGACCGGGGTAACCACAGGATCGGGTCGCAGCCGAAGATCGGTGCGAAAGACGTAACCTTCGGCTGTGCGGTCGCTCAGGATGCTGCACATGTTGCGCGTGGCCCGCACCATGCCCTGTCGGGCTTCATAGAAATCGCCCGGATCAAACCGGGTTTCATCAAACAGACAGATCAGGTCGATATCCGAAGAATAATTCAGCTCGTGTGCGCCCATCTTGCCCATCGCCAACACAAACAGCCCACCCGCCGTCGCCACGTCGTCCGGGGTCTGCCCTGGCAGCTTGTTGCGCCGGATCAGGTTGGCGATCTCGGCCCTGATCACGACGTCACAGGCCAGGCCGCCAAAATCGGTCAGAACACCCGTTACCCGCTCCAGCGGCCAGGCCCCTGCCAGATCCGCCAGCGCCGTGATCAGTGCAACCCGCCGCTTGGCCTGCCGCAGACCGGATTTCAGCCGATCCGGCGCGAGTTCTTCGATTTCGGAGAAACAGGCCTGGATGCACCCATCCGGATCGTCCAACGCAGCCAAGAGCCATGCCGCTTCCTTTTCGACCAACCCCTTCAAAAACGGGCTGGATCCCCCGGCCCCGGCAAGCAAAAGCGCCAAATCGCCATCGGCCTCGGGAACAGCGGCGCAGGTTTCCGCGCCCAGGTCCGGGTCGAACGGGCGAGGCAAGCGGGTGATGGCATGGATCAAAGACATGGGCGCAGACTGTCGCCGACAGCGGCAATGGTCAATGCAGCATCGACTTGAAACAGACCGACATTCCGCGCAAGGCTGTACATTATGAGCAAAAGCCTGAACCGTGTCCGCGCCGCCCTGCAGGCCGCCGGAATCGAACCGCAGATCCGTGAAACCGCCCTCGCGCGTACCGCCGCCGATGCAGCGGCCGCAGTGTCCTGCAATGTGGACCAGATCGCCAAGTCCATCATCTTTCGCGGCGAGACCAGCACCAGAGCCATCCTGTTCCTGACCGCCGGGGGCAGCCGGGTGGACGCAGTCAAGGCCGCGCATCTTGCTGGCGAGCCGCTCGGCAAGGCCGATGCCGGTTTGGTGCGGACCCAAACCGGGTTTGCCATTGGCGGCGTTTCGCCCGTGGGTCATTTGAATCCGATCCGTGCGTTTCTGGATCCACGCTTGCTGGATTTTCCGGTCATCTGGGCCGCTGCCGGCACGCCGCACCACGTCTTTTCTGTAGAACCCGCGATTCTACAGCAGATTTCAGACGCGCAAGTAGCCGATTTCTCGATCCAGCCGTAGCGGTTGGAGTGATATCCATGAAACCTGAAAAGGGCCGACGACCGGCCTGAAACCCGTAAGACTTCGTCCCGGCAACGGCTTTTCGACAAGACTTTGGCGATAAGGTTCTTGCGATGCCGAGTACCCTTCCGGGCGCTCTCGGTCATATTACATCATTGGAAACGGTGGCGATAAGGCCGGCATATGCAATTGCACGAACCCGCCGACCCTCGCGTCCATCTCGATGGAATACTCAGGTGCCCACTGACGCACATGCCATCGCGTGACTTGTCCCGAGCGCAGGCGCCCCATACATTGGCTCATGCGCCAATATGGTTTGGTGCCGCGTTTGCTGACATTCGGCGCGACTAGCCGCAACAGCCGGACTCCTGACACGTCGATATGGCCACGCGCGCGTGACCGCTGACACGATTTTTGACCGAAACTCTGGCGGAACCCGTCCACAAATTTGGTCCAGAAGGGCGCGGGATTACATTTTTGCGCCAGCTTGTCCGGTGCCGCCTGCCATGTCGCGTTGGGGCATTTTCTGCGGCGAGGGCGACTCGAGAGCGATGCGCCAGGACAGCCAACCCACCGCATGGGCCGCCCAAGCCGGAGCCCGACCATGCTGCGGTCAAGCAGGATTTCGCCACCCGCGATACATAAGCCTCGGTTTATCGGCAGATTTTCGCCACTTTGCGGCGAAACGTCCCGATGCGACAGCTTGCCTTCGCAACTGTCTTGCTCTTGAAGCGGGCGCTGTCTATCCACCCGCAAGGTGCGTTTGCCAAGCCATTCGGCACCGCTTGGGGGAACAGCGAGGGATGGGCCTGTGAGATCACGTCTTGCGATCAAGACACACGCGGTTCTGGAGCATTTTTTTCCTGAACGGCGGCTGTTTCTGAAATCCGACACAGATACACGTTTTATACGTCTGCGCCCCGCAACCCAACTGCTGACCTATGCCGGCGCAGCGGCCGTCATTGCCTGGGCGATCATCGCCACCGCAGTCTTGCTGATGGACAGCATCGGCTCTGGCAACTTCCGCGAGCAGGCAAAGCGTGACCAGATCACATATCAACAACGCTTGAATGCTCTGTCTCTTGAACGCGACGCCCGCGCCGAAGAAGCCCTGGCGGCGCAAAACCGGTTCAATGCCGCACTTCAGCAAATCTCGGTCATGCAATCCGAGCTGCTGCAATCGGAAACCCATCGGCGCGAGCTGGAAACCGGTATTGACGTAATTCAGGCGACGCTGCGCAGCACGATGCAGGACCGCAAGGCGGCACAGGATGCCTTGGCCAATCTGGAAGCCCAAACCGCCGATGGCGATCCCACATCCCCGGACACGGATTCGCAAATCCCGGTCGCCTTCCTGGCCGGTGCCCTGGCCGATACAGCGCGCGAACGCGATCAGATTCTGGCCGACGCCCAAGCCGCCCTGCTGACAGCAGAAAAGCTGGAACATGACATCAAATTGATGCAGGAAAAGAACAATCAGGTTTTCCAGCAGCTTGAAGAGGCCATGACCATTTCAGTGGTGCCGCTGGACAAGATGTTCCGCAGTGCCGGTATGCCAACAGACAAGATCATCGATCAGCTGCGGCGCAACTATAGCGGTCAAGGTGGCCCTCTGACCCCGTTGTCGTTTACCACCCGTGGCGAGGACGACCCCACCGTCGATGAGATTCGCGCCAACAAGATCCTGAACCAGATGGATCTTTTGAATCTTTACCGTATTGCCGCCGAGCGTGCTCCGTTTGCCAGCCCGGTGCGAGACGCTGTGCGTTATACCAGCGGTTTCGGCCATCGTCGCGATCCCAAGACAGGCGGTCGGAGAATGCACAACGGATCGGATTTTGCCGGGCCTTCGGGGACGGACATCTTTGCCACGGCGGATGGTGTGGTCACCCATGCGGGCTGGCAATCCGGCTTTGGCAAACTGGTGACAATCCAGCACGATTTCGGCATCAAGACGCAGTATGCCCATACCTCTCGCATTCTGGTGAAGAAGGGCCAAAGGGTCTCGCGCGGGGATCACATAGCTGATATGGGTAGCACCGGACGGTCGACCGGTACCCATCTTCACTACGAAGTCCGGGTCAATGGAACACCTGTTAACCCCATGATCTACATCAAGGCTGCAAGCAATGTTTTCGAAAAGCAAAATCAACGAGCCCGGGTCGAAAGCGACCGATGACACCAGACCGGCTGCGCCCAGCAGTGCGCCGGCCTCGGCTTCGCCCAACGAGTTCAAACCCAGCGCAGCAAAGCCAAAGCCGCCCGCATCTACCCTGTCGGCGGACCTGCATATCACCGGCAACATCAAGACCAGCGGCGACATCCAGGTCGAAGGTACGATTGACGGCGACATCCGTGCGCATCTTCTGACCATCGGCGAAACCGCTACCATCAAGGGCGAAGTGGTTGCCGATGACGTGGTGATCAATGGCCGAATCGTTGGTCGCGTGCGTGGTTTGAAAGTCCGCCTGACATCGACCGCGCGCGTGGAAGGCGACATCATTCACAAGACCATCGCGATCGAAAGCGGTGCCCATTTCGAAGGTTCGGTTCAGCGTCAGGATGACCCGCTTAATCCCGGACGGCCGGGCAAGGCACCGGGTGCCAACCCTGCTGCCACAAAGGCCGACGTACCAAGTTAAGTCGAGCAGACCACAAGAGAAACAGGCGTCTCCCACGAGCAGGGCGGTGCCTGTTTCCGCGTTTGGCCCCCAGTCAATCCTCGATGATCGCATCCAGGGGCAAAACAGGCCGGTCGGACAATGCCAACCGGCATGGTTTTTCACCCGCGATACCCATTCACGTTGGGTCCGGTCGTGTACCCGGTGAACTTTGAACCGACTTGGGGGAATTCGGTGTATCGCCGGATTCACCGGCGCCGCCAGAACGGACGCCTTCGCCAAAAGGCGGGCGGGCGGCGGGTTTTGACCGCCACACGCAGGAGCAACGCAGAGCGCGTGTCAGTCGGTGATTGTCACGCTTTTCATGACATCGGGCTGCCCGACCACCGAGCCGTTCTGGCCAGTCCCGCGCTTGATCGCATCCACCACATCCATACCGTCGGTTACGCGACCGACGACCGTGTATTGGCCGTTCAGAAACGATCCCTCATCGAACATGATAAAGAACTGACTGTTGGCACTGTTCGGGTCCTGCGACCGCGCCATGCCGACAACGCCCCGCTCAAAGGGAACCTCAGAAAACTCGGCCTTCAGATCGGGACGATCAGAGCCGCCCATTCCGGCACGGCCCATGTCTCCCCCCATCTTGCCGAACTGAACATCGCCGGTCTGGGCCATGAAGCCGTCAATGACTCGGTGAAACACGACGCCGTCATAGGCACCGGCACGCGACAATGCCGCGATCTGCGCCACATGTTCAGGAGCCACCTCTTCGAGCAAATCGATGGTGACGGTGCCATTGGCCCCCTCGCCTTCAATCTCGATCTGCATTTCGGTCGCGTTAACCAATGCAGGGCTGGCGACCAGGGCGATAACAGCGGCAAGTCTATGCATCGGCCGCTACCTTTACATTAATCATCCGATCCGGCGCCGCTGGCGGCTCGCCGCGCACAATCGCATCGACATGTTCCATGCCGCTGATCACACGGCCATAAACCGTGTATTGCCCGTTCAGGAAACTGTTGTCCTTGAAGTTGATAAAGAACTGCGAGTTTGCACTGTTCGGATTCGCCGAACGCGCTGCGCCCAGGGTTCCACGCTCATGCGGCAATTTCGAGAATTCCGCCGGCAGATCGTCCATATCGGAGCTGCCGGTTCCGGCCATACGGATATTGAAACCGTCTTCCATGTCGCCATGCTGGACATCGCCGGTCTGGGCCATGAACCCGTCGATCACGCGGTGAAAGCAGACGTTATCATATGCACCGGCACGGGCCAGGTCCTTCATGCGCTGGCTGTGCAGCGGCGCAACGTCGGGCAGCAATTCGATAACGACCGTGCCGTCCTTTAACTCTATCAGGATTGTGTTCTCGGGGTCTTTGATCTCGGCCATGTGGCTCTCCTGTCTTACCAAGTTGCGCCGATACCTAAGGCGGCTGTGCCGGAATGCCAAGTGAGGCATTGACGAAGCCGTAAAATGTGAGGAAAAGCGCCTGATATTTGATGAAGGGGATTGTATTATGGGCTGGAACACGCTGGACGATATCGAGCTTGTGGGAAAGCGGGTTCTGGTCCGGGTCGACATCAACGTCCCGGTCGAAAACGGACAGGTCACCGATAATACACGAATCCGCCGTCTGACACCAACCGTCACCGACATCATTGCCAAGGGGGGGCGCCCGATTCTGCTGGCACATTTCGGTCGCCCCAAGGGTCAACATGTGCCCGAAATGTCCCTGCTTCCGCTGGTTCCCGCCCTGCAGGCCGCGTTTGGCGTGCCGGTTGCCTTTTGCGCCGACAGCCGCGGCCCCGCCGCCCTGGCCGCTGTCGATGCGTTGCCCGAAGGCTCTGTATTATTGCTTGAAAACACGCGGTTCCACCCCGGTGAAGAAAAGAACGACCCGGATCTGGCGGCCGAATTCGCAGCTCTCGGCGACATCTATTGCAACGACGCGTTTTCGGCTGCGCACCGCGCACATGCCTCGACCGAAGGGGTGGCCCGGTTGTTGCCCGCCTGCGCCGGACGCCTGATGCAGGCGGAAATGACAGCGCTCGAGGCAGCATTGGGCACACCCAAGCGCCCGGTTGTCGCAGTCGTTGGCGGAGCCAAAGTGTCCACCAAGCTGGATCTGCTGGGCAACCTGGTCGAAAAGGTCGATCACCTGATCATCGGTGGTGGGATGGCGAACACCTTTCTGGCCGCGCAGGGTCTCGATGTGGGCAAATCGCTGTGCGAACATGACATGACCACCACCGCAGCCGAAATCCTGACCAAGGCGCGCGACGCAGGCTGTGCCATTCTGTTGCCCAGCGACATCGTCGTAGCCAGCGAATTCCGTTCCGATGCCGACAGCACGATCGTTCCGGCGGATCAATGCCCGCCCGATGCGATGATCCTGGACGCCGGACCGGAAACCGTGGCGCGCATCGCCGCCGTGTTCACCGGGGCCAAGACTCTGATCTGGAACGGCCCGCTTGGGGCATTCGAAATCGCCCCGTTCGATGCCGCAACCAGGGCCGCCGCCCAAAAGGCGGCCGAATTGACCCGCGTCGGCGATCTTGTCAGCGTCGCCGGCGGCGGCGATACCGTTGCCGCGCTGAATCAGGCCGGGGTGGCCGGAGATTTCACTTATGTCTCGACCGCGGGCGGCGCATTTCTGGAATGGATGGAGGGCAAGGCCCTGCCAGGCGTCGCGGCCCTGAACCGCTGAATGTGGCCAAGGTTTGATTGCTAGCGCAAACAGATAGGTTTTCGCGTCAACACGATTGAAACGACGCAAGGGCTGGCCTAAGACCGCCTTGCCCCCGGCCCGTCCGGATGCGGGCACCGGATCTAAAAAATAGGTAGACGAGCACATGTCCAAGGATATTCAGACCCAGCAAATGACATCCGGAGCGGGCTTCATCGCGGCGCTGGACCAAAGCGGTGGATCGACTCCC
Organism: Sedimentitalea nanhaiensis DSM 24252; assembly: GCF_000473225.1. Classification (GTDB taxonomy): domain Bacteria; phylum Pseudomonadota; class Alphaproteobacteria; order Rhodobacterales; family Rhodobacteraceae; genus Sedimentitalea; species Sedimentitalea nanhaiensis. The sequence goes on along the minus strand of NZ_KI421509.1, from coordinate 378,218 downwards.
AAGGCTCTGAAACTGTATGGCGTAGACGCCGATGCCTATGGATCCGACGATGAAATGTTCGATCAGATCCATGCCATGCGCAGCCGGATCGTCAAGTCACCGGCCTTTACGGGCGAGCGCATCGTCGGTGCGATTCTGTTTGAAATGACCATGGATCGGAAAATCGACGGCACACCGACAGCGCAATACCTGTGGGACAAGCGCCGGGTGGTTCCGTTTCTGAAGATCGACAAGGGTCTTGAGGACGAAGTCGACGGCGTGCGCCTGATGAAGCCGATGCCCGACCTGGACGCGCTGCTGGACCGCGCCGTCAAAGCGGGGATTTTCGGAACCAAGATGCGTTCGGTGATCGACGCGGCGTCCGCCAGCGGTATCGCGGCCAATGTGGCACAGCAATTCGAGGTGGCCGCTCAGGTTCTGGATCACGGGTTGGTGCCGATCATCGAACCCGAGGTGACCATCAGCATCGCCGACAAGGCCGAGGCCGAAGACATTTTGCTGGCGGAGCTGACCCGCCATCTGGACCTCCTGCCCGAGAGCCGGCAGGTGATGTTGAAACTGACGCTGCCGGAAAAGGTCAACCTGTATGGACCGCTGGTCGATCACCCACGTGTGATGCGCGTCGTGGCACTGTCCGGTGGGTACAGCCGCGACGAGGCGAATCGGCGGCTTGCACAGAACCGTGGCGTGATCGCATCCTTTTCGCGCGCGCTGACCGAAGGACTGTCAGCGGACCAGTCCGACGAGGCGTTCGATAAGGTGCTGGCCGGGACGATCGACAGCATCCACACAGCATCGATTTCTGGTTAAGCCTGACGAGGACGTTCTGCAGCAATCTGTTGCCGACCTCCCCTAAAAACGGGGATTCCCATGGCGAATCACCTGTGGCATAGTCTCTGCAAATGCCCGCAATGGGCGCATGTAAGGCAGTACATTTTGACCCGTTCGACCCGACCCGGCTTTGGTGCACTGATCTATTTCAGCGCCGCTTTTGCGTTGTGCACCTACTTCACCTTTGCCGCCGTGCAGGGAGATTTCGGGTTGTTTCGTCGTGTCGAGATTGTTGCCGAATCCGATGCACTGCGCGACACTCTGGGCCATCTTGAGCGCGAGATTTCTGCCGCCGAGAACCTGACCCGGCGCCTGTCGGACGACTATCTTGACCTGGACCTTTTGGATCAACAGGCCCGTTCCGTACTGGGATTGCTGCGCGCCGACGAAATCGTAATCCGCTAAGCCTCCCGGACTTTGAACGCAGATCGCTTGTCTTTTTTCTCGCCACTCCGGCGCAAATTCGCTATTTGATGGTTTAACGCTAAACTATTCATCCGGAGGGGAGTGCCGCACGATGGTTGCCCGAAAAGCCGCTAAGAAACCAAACGTTTCCGCAGATGAACTGAAAACCTATTACCGTGAAATGCTCTTGATCCGTCGATTCGAGGAAAAGGCGGGCCAATTGTACGGCATGGGCCTGATCGGCGGGTTCTGCCATCTTTACATCGGACAAGAGGCGGTGGTCGTCGGGCTTGAGGCAGCGGCGGACGAGGGCGACAAGCGAATCACATCCTATCGCGACCACGGCCATATGCTCGCCTGTGGCATGGACCCCAAAGGCGTCATGGCCGAACTGACCGGACGCGAAGGCGGCTACTCCAAGGGCAAAGGCGGCTCGATGCACATGTTCTCGAAAGAGAAACATTTCTACGGCGGACACGGGATCGTCGCGGCCCAGGTGCCGCTTGGTGCAGGCTTGGCCTTTGCCGACAAGTATCAGGGCAATGGTCGCGTCACCTTTACCTATTTCGGTGACGGGGCGGCCAATCAGGGCCAGGTTTACGAGACGTTCAATATGGCCGCGTTGTGGAATCTGCCCGTGGTTTTCGTGATCGAGAATAATCAATATGCAATGGGCACGGCGCAGAAACGGTCTACGTCCAGCCCTGACATCCATACCCGAGGCGAGGCATTTGGCATCCCCGGCGAGGCCGTCGATGGGATGAACGTGCTGGCCGTGAAAGAGGCCGGCGACAAGGCCGTGGCGCATTGCCGCTCGGGCAAGGGTCCTTATATCCTGGAGATCAAGACCTATCGCTATCGCGGCCATTCGATGTCGGATCCGGCCAAATACCGCACCCGAGAAGAGGTACAGAAAATGCGCGAGGAGCGTGACCCCATCGAACAGGTGCGCGGTCTGCTTCTGACGGGCAACCATGCGTCAGAAGAGGATCTCAAGGCGATCGACAAGGAGATCAAGCAAGTGGTCAATGCCGCCGCCGAGTTTGCCAAGGACAGCCCGGAACCGGCGCTGGACGAGCTTTGGACCGACATCTGCGCAGAAACCGCGCCTCAGAACGCGTAAGGAGAGACAGCACATGGCAACTGAAATCCTGATGCCCGCCCTGTCCCCGACGATGGAGGAAGGGACGCTGGCGAAGTGGCTGGTCAAAGAGGGCGATACCGTCGTCTCTGGCGACATATTGGCCGAGATCGAAACCGACAAGGCCACGATGGAATTCGAGGCGGTCGACGAAGGGCTCATCGGCAAGATCCTGATCGACGAGGGCACCGAGGGGGTCAAGGTCAACACCGCTATCGCTATCCTTGTCGAGGAAGGCGAAGAGATCGCAGAGCCTGCAACCGATACGCCCGCTGAAGACAGCAAAACGGACCCGGTTCCGGCATCCGCCGAGCCCCCGGCCGCGCCGCCCCAGCCGGAGCGAACACCCGATTGGCCCGCTGACACCCCGATGAAGCAACAGACCGTTCGCGAGGCGTTGCGCGATGCCATGGCCGAAGAGATGCGTGGCGATGAAACCGTCTTTCTGATGGGCGAAGAGGTGGCCGAATATCAGGGCGCGTACAAGATCAGCCAGGGGTTGCTGGATGAGTTCGGCGCGAAACGGGTCATCGACACGCCAATCACCGAACACGGGTTTGCCGGTATCGCGGTTGGCGCGGCCTTTGGCGGGCTCAGGCCCATCGTCGAATTCATGACCTTCAACTTTGCCATGCAGGCGATGGACCAGATCATCAACTCAGCGGCCAAGACCCTTTATATGTCAGGCGGCCAGATGGGTGCTCCGATGGTGTTTCGCGGCCCCAACGGTGCCGCTGCCCGTGTGGCCGCCCAGCACAGCCAGGACTATGCCGCCTGGTTCATGCAGATCCCCGGACTGAAAGTGGCGATGCCCTATTGTGCCAGCGACGCCAAGGGGCTGTTGAAAACCGCGATCCGCGATCCCAATCCGGTGATCTTTCTGGAAAACGAGATCCTGTACGGTCGCAGCTTTGATGTGCCGGATGTCGAAGACTACACCGTGCCGTTTGGCAAGGCCCGGATCTGGCGCGAAGGCAGCGACGTTACATTGGTCAGTTTTGGCATCGGAATGAAATACGCACTGGAAGCCGCGGACAAACTGGCCGAAGATGGGATCGAGGCCGAGGTGCTCGATTTGCGAACCTTGCGTCCGATGGACACCGACGCGATCATCGCGTCCGTCCAAAAAACCAACCGTTGCGTCACAATCGAAGAGGGATGGCCGCAAGGCTCGGTCGGCAGCTACATCAGTTCGGTGTTGATGCAGCGGGCGTTTGACTATCTGGATGCGCCGGTCATCAATTGCACTGGCAAAGATGTTCCGATGCCCTATGCCGCCAATCTGGAAAAACACGCGCTGGTCACCACCCAAGAGGTGCTGGATGCGGTGAAACAAGTGACCTACCGGTAAGAGGAGCGCGTCATGGCAACTGAAATCCTGATGCCCGCCCTGTCCCCGACGATGGAGGAAGGGACGCTGGCGAAATGGCTGGTCAAAGAGGGCGATACCGTCGTCTCTGGCGACATATTGGCCGAGATCGAAACCGACAAGGCCACGATGGAATTCGAGGCGGTCGACGAAGGGCTCATCGGCAAGATCCTGATCGATGAGGGCACCGAGGGGGTCAAGGTCAACACCGCTATCGCTATCCTTGTCGAGGAAGGCGAAGAGATCCCGGACTCAACTGCAAACGCGCCGGCCTCAAAACCCGACGACAACGCGCCCCAGGAGACACCACAGCCGACAGTATCAAGGGACCCGGCCCCAAGTGCCCCCGCCACGCGGGATGGCGATCGCGTTTTTGCCTCTCCCCTCGCCCGCCGGATCGCGGCAGACAAGGGGCTGGACCTGTCCAGCATCTCCGGCACCGGCCCACACGGGCGTATCGTCAAGGCCGATGTCGAGGCAACCGGTTCGCAGGCCCGCCCAACAGAACCAGCCCAGGCCCGGACCTCCGTTCCAGCCAATGCGGCCCCTGCCCCGGCGGCGGCGGCCACCGGTCCTGCTGCTGATACCGTCCTGCGGATGTATCAGGATCGCGACTACAAAGAGATTGCGCTGGACGGCATGCGCAAGACCATCGCCGCGCGCCTGACCGAGGCCAAACAGTCGATCCCGCATTTCTATCTGCGTCGCGACATCCGGTTGGACGCCTTGCTAAAGTTCCGGAGCGAGTTGAACGCCCAGTTGCAATCCCGCGAAGTAAAGCTGTCGGTCAACGATTTCATCATCAAGGCCTGTGCCCTGGCATTGCAACAAGTCCCGGCCGCCAATGCGGTCTGGGCCAAAGATCGTATCTTGCAGTTGAAACCTTCGGATGTGGCCGTGGCGGTGGCGATCGATGGCGGTTTGTTCACACCCGTGCTGAAAGACGCAGACAGTAAGACCCTGTCTGCGCTGTCCACAGAGATGAAGGATCTTGCCGCGCGCGCGCGGGACCGCAAGCTCGCGCCTCACGAATATCAGGGTGGCAGCTTTGCGATTTCAAATCTGGGAATGTTCGGCATCGATAGTTTCGACGCGGTCATCAACCCACCACACGGGGCGATCCTGGCCGTTGGTGCCGGTATCCGAAAGCCCGTCGTTGGCACGGACGGCGGACTGGAAGTTGCCACCGTGATGTCCGTTACGCTTTCGGTGGACCACCGGGTTATCGACGGCGCGTTGGGCGCGGAATTGTTGGCCTCGATCGTCGACAACCTGGAAAATCCGATGGCAATGCTGGCCTGACGTCGGACCGGCGCGGGCGATGCCCGCGTCCGCCGCCGTCAGGAACGCATCACTGGGATGCCGAGAACAACTGATTCATGTTGATCGAGGGTTGATCGCACCCGGCCTCGCCTACGATCTTCGCTGGGATTCCCGCAACTGTCTTGCACGGCGGCACATCGGTCAGCACAACGGATCCTGCGGCGATTCGGCTGCAGTGCCCGATCCGGATATTTCCCAGAACCTTGGCCCCCGCCCCGATCAAAACGCCATCCTCGATCTTGGGATGGCGGTCTTCCTCTTCCTTACCCGTTCCGCCCAGCGTAACCGAATGCAGCATCGAAACATTGTCGCCGACCACCGCGGTTTCGCCAATCACGATCGAATGGGCATGGTCGATCATGATGCCACGCCCGATCCGGGCTGCAGGATGAATGTCGATGCCAAAAATCTCTGACACGCGCATCTGGAAAAAATAGGCCAGGTCATGCTGGCCCGTTTCCCAAAGCCAATGCCCGACACGATAGGCCTGCATCGCCTGGTATCCCTTGAAATAAAGGATAGGCTGCAAGAGTCGGTGGCAGGCCGGATCCCGTTCATACACAGCAACAAGATCGGCGCGCGCGGCTTCGACCAGATCAGGCGCGTCTTCATATGCCTGGTCGGCGATTTCTCGCAGGATCACCATCGACATCTCATTTGACGCCAGCTTTGCCGCGATCCGGTAGGACAGAGCTTTTTCCAGCGTCTTGTGATGCAGGATACACGCATGCACCAGCCCCCCCATCAGGGGCTCCTTGCGCACGGCCTCACGGGCCTCATCAGTGATGCGGTTCCAGACTGGATCCACCTGAGCAATCTTGCTGCGTGTTTCTGGCATGGCAAACGCCCCCTTTTTCGCGACTAGAATAGACACCTAAGCGAGAATTCTCCAAACGCAATCCTTTGATTGGCCACATGTCCATCATTGATATTCCCGTAAGGAAATACCCCTTAACCAGAGGAATTTCTGCGAGCTTTTCAGCAGCGGCTGCGGCCCGAAATGACGCGCGCCGCATCGCCAGAGCCTTCGCCGTGTCAGAGAGACGACTCCGCCTTCTGGCCCCGTGCATCCCGGCCGATCCCATTTCCGCAAAGCACCCGAGCCCGGTCGTACCTTGTTCGAAAAAGCCCGGCAGGCAAGCTCAGCCAACCGCATCCAACGCCTGTTTCACATCCGCGATCAGATCGTTTCCATCTTCGATCCCCAAGCTCAGACGCACCAGTCCCGGCGTAATTCCCAGCGCCGCCTTTTGATCGTCAGGCAGACGTTGATGGGTGGTGGTCGCTGGGTGTGTCACGATAGATTTCGCATCGCCCAGATTGTTCGAGATTTTGGCGATCTGCAGGGCGTTCAGGAACTGGAACGCTGCCGTCTGCCCGCCTTTCAGGTCCAGTGACACCACGGTTCCACCCTTGCCCATTTGCGCCGCACACAGGCCGTACTGCGGGTGGCTGGGGTGGCCGGGGTAAAGTACGCGCTCAAGCCGCGTATGCCCCTGCAGCGCATTGACCAGCGCCAGCGCATTGTCTGCCTGCGCATTGACCCGCAGGCTGAGGGTTTCGAGCCCCTTTAACATCACCCATGCAGTAAACGGGCTCATCGAACCGCCGGTGTGCTTCATATAGGGCTCGACCGTCTTGCGGATAAAATCGCGTGTCCCGAGGATGACCCCACCCAAGGCGCGGCCCTGCCCGTCGATATGTTTGGTCGCAGAATACACCACGACATCCGCACCTTGCGCGATGGCGTCTGAAAATACCGGTGTGGCAAAGACATTGTCCACCACAACCGTTGCGCCAACCGCATGCGCCAGATCGCATACCGCGCGGATATCGATCACTTCCAATGTCGGATTCGAGACTGATTCAAAGAAAACGGCACGGGTTTCCGGGCGCAGCGCGGCGCGCCACTGGTTCAGATCGATGCCATCGACAAAAGTGACCTCGACACCGTACCGGGTCAACACCTCTTCCAGTATATACAGGCACGATCCGAACAACGCACGCGACGCGACCACATGGTCACCTGCTTTCAACATCGCTGTCAAAGCGCCCGAGACCGCCGCCATGCCCGAGGCGGTTGCAAAGGCATCCTCGGCCCCCTCCAGCGCGGCGATGCGGTCTTCGAACATACGCACGGTGGGATTGCCATAGCGCGCATAGATGAACTCTTCGTCGCCGGCCTGCAGGAATCGAGACTCTGCCGCCTCGGCACTGTCATAGACAAATCCCTGGGTCAGAAAGATCGCCTCGCTGACCTCACCATACTGGCTGCGGCGGGTTCCACCGTGAACGGCGGTGGTGCGCTTGTTCCAAGTCTCGCTCATGTCATCCTCCGGCCCGTTGGTATCGGGCACATCAAAAAAGCCCCAGTCGCGGTCAAGCGAAAGGAGCCCTTCATCCTGACCTTTTAGCGGTTTCGTTTAGCGTGGCCCGCAATTTGGTATAAATCGCCACGGATCAACCCAGTATGACTCTGCGCTAAGTCTTTATATATAAACAGTTTACTTTGCAGAATTCGAGTACACACACTGTTTACATCCAATATATCGGGCCGATTTCGAGGTGTTACCGGCGATATACAGGATATGAACTGTATACATGAGCTCCATCTACAAACTACCGTCAAGCAAAACACGTGTCGTCATACGCAAGCGCGGGATATACAAATCTGCATCGTTCGACAAGGCATCAGACGCAAAGTCTTGGACACTCGAGACCGAAGCGGTCATCGAAGCAAATCGCCATGGTATTGAGAAGAGAGCCCGACACGCTCGGCTCGGTGATCTGAGCGACCGCATCTCGCTTGAAATCGTCGCTGAACTTGTCGCTGCTCGCCATGGTCTCTTTGCCTCAAAATCAGCGAAGAAGGCGTCCACGATACACGGGACGATTCACAGGAAGCCATAGATGCGACCAGAAGGGTCTCGCAAAGACTGCAAAGTTCAAGGCGTAAAGCAAGCCTGTGATCGACGCGGAGACTGCGATGACTCATACTTACTCTCGAAATCAAGACATCTCCAATGATGAGACACAAAAGAAAAACTTCGCTTCGCCAGCAGCTTCAGAAATCAAATCCCACCTGAATGAAATCAAACTCTTAGCACTTCGGTGGGTGATACCTCTTATTCCGAAAAGCCGTTTGATCGCGGATGTCACAACGCACTGATGCATACGGCAAAACTGCCGAAACGTCGCCGCATCCAAGCAGCCGCAATCAGACATCGCCATTCCGGAATGATGAATTTTGCGCCAGAGCTTCGCCGAGCGCCTCATCTTATTGGTTATCCGATGCGGTAGTTCGGGCTTTCGCGGGTGATCTGCACGTCGTGCACATGGCTTTCCTTCAGGCCCGCGCCGGTGATCTTGACGAATTGGCAATTCTTGCGCATCTCGTCGACCGTCGCGCACCCGGTATACCCCATCGCCGCGCGCAATCCGCCAACCAGTTGGTGGATCACCGCCCCGGCGCTGCCCTTGTAGGGCACCTGCCCCTCGATCCCTTCCGGCACCAGCTTGTCGCTGGCGGCGTCCTTCTGAAAATAGCGGTCGGCAGAACCGCGCGCCATTGCGCCCAGGCTGCCCATACCGCGGTAGCTTTTGAAGCTACGGCCTTGATACAATATGACTTCGCCCGGAGACTCGTCCGTGCCCGCGATCATGCTGCCAACCATCGCACAGGATGCGCCCGCCGCAATTGCCTTGGCGAAATCGCCGGAAAACTTGATGCCGCCATCGGCAATCACCGGCACGTCGCCCGCACCGCTGGCACAATCCATGATTGCGGTCAGCTGCGGCACCCCGACACCGGCAACCATGCGGGTGGTACAGATGCTGCCCGGGCCGATACCGACCTTGATCGCATCCGCCCCTGCCCCGATCAGCGCGCGTGTCGCCTCGGCGGTGGCGACATTGCCCGCCACGATCTGCACCTCGTTGGACAGCTTCTTGGCCCGCGCCACTGCGATGGCAACCCCTTCGGAATGGCCGTGCGCGGTGTCGATCACGATCATGTCCGCACCCGCATCCACCAACGCCTGCGCGCGTTCAAATCCGGCATCGCCGACCGTGCTCGCCGCCGCGACCCGCAGCCGCCCCAGCTGATCCTTGCAGGCGGTGGGGTTCAGTACGGCCTGTTCGGTATCCTTTAGCGTCAGCAAGCCGGTCAGCTTGCCCTGCGCATTCGTCACCAGCAGCTTTTCGATCCGGCGCGCTTTCATCAAGCTGATTGCCTCGTCTCGATCTGCCGGTTCCTGCAGGATCGCCAGATTGTCCGAACTCATCATCACCCGGACCGGTGTGCTGTCATCGGTGGCAAAGCGCATGTCGCGATTGGTGACGATTCCGACAACCCTGCCGCTTTCGTCCACGACCGGAAAGCCGGTGACCCGATACCGTTCCTGCAATGCCTTGGCGTCGGCCAGGGTTTGATTGGCGGTCAAGGTGATCGGATTGTAGACGATGCCGCTTTCAAACCGTTTGACGCGGCGCACCTCCTCGGCCTGCGCCCCGATGTCCAGATTGCGGTGGATGACCCCCATGCCGCCGGCCTGAGCCATGGCAATGGCCATGCGCGCCTCGGTGACGGTGTCCATTGCGCTGGACAGCAGCGGGATGTTCATGGTGATCGCCTGCGTCACGCGCGTGGCGGTGTTTGCGGTCGATGGCAGCACATTGCTGGCCGCAGGAACCAATAGAACATCATCAAAGGTAAGCGCCTCACGAATCTGCATTCGAATTCTCCATGCAAAAGCCCGTTTGGCGGCCACCCTATCGCACGGATATTCGGCGGGGGAAAGGCCTCGCACAAGATATCGCCCCTCGAGGACTTGCAAGCGCGATCGTGCGGCCGTCATCTGCGCCACGTACGCCGGAAGCCCAAAGGCCCAATCCAAGATAAATGACGCTGGCAGATCGGAAATTGCCGCTGCTCGCGTTTCGCATTACACAGCGCAGACTATTCTGACCCCAATGCGTCACAAAAGGCAGTCCCGGCATGGCAAACGATCCCCTCGTGGTCTTCACACCCTCTGGCAAGCGTGGCCGGTTTCCCGTGGGCACGCCGATCCTGACTGCGGCACGTCAATTGGGGGTCGATCTGGATTCGGTCTGTGGAGGGCGGGGCATTTGCAGCAAATGCCAGATCACACCCAGCTATGGCGAGTTTCCAAAACATGGCGTTACCGCTGCTGCGGACGCGCTGTCGGACTGGAACGCGGTGGAAGAGCGTTACAAATCCAAGCGCGGCATGATCGAAGGGCGGCGGCTGGGCTGTCAGGCGCAGGTGCGGGGCGACGTGGTGATCGACGTTCCCCCGGAAAGCCAGGTGCACAAGCAGGTCGTGCGCAAACGTGCCGAGGCGCGCGAGATCGTCATGAACCCGGCAGTCAAACTGTTCTATGTCGAGGTCGTCGAGCCGGACATGCATGATCCGTCGGGCGATCTGGAACGACTGCGCGGTGCCCTGGCCGACCAATGGCAGCTGAGCGATCTGCAAATCGACCTTACGACGCTGCAATCGCTTCAACCGGCGCTGCGCAAAGGCGGCTGGAAAGTGACCTGTGCAGTACATCTGGGTTCGCGCGCCTATCGACCGCGCATCATGCAGGTCTGGCCGGGGTTTCATGATGCGTCCATCTATGGCCTAGCGGTCGACCTGGGGTCTACCACCATTGCCGCACATCTGTGCGATCTGCAATCCGGCGACGTCGTCGCGTCGTCCGGCATAATGAACCCGCAGATCCGCTATGGCGAGGACCTGATGAGCCGGGTCAGCTATTCGATGATGAACAAGGGCGGCGCGGATGAGATGACCGCCGCCGTGCGCGCGGGCATGAACGCCCTGTTCGATCAGATCGCGGGCGAGGCCGAAATCGCCAAGACCGACATTCTGGATGCGGTGTTTGTCTGCAACCCGGTGATGCACCACTTGTTTCTGGGCATTGATCCGTTCGAATTGGGCCAAGCGCCCTTCGCGCTGGCGACATCGGACTCGCTGAACCTGACTGCGGCTGAGCTCGACCTTCAACTGCACCCCAGCGCGCGGGTCTATCTGCTGCCCTGCATTGCGGGGCACGTGGGTGCGGACGCCGCCGCCGTCGCCCTGTCCGAGGCACCGGAAAAATCCGATGACCTTGTGCTGGTAGTGGATGTGGGCACCAATGCGGAACTGTTGTTGGGCAATCGTGACAAAGTGCTGGCCTGCTCGTCGCCCACAGGCCCGGCCTTTGAAGGCGCACAGATTTCGTCAGGTCAGCGGGCCGCACCAGGTGCCATCGAGCGGGTCGAGATCGACCCGGTCACGAAAGATCCCAGGTTCAAGGTCATCGGCAGCGATCTTTGGTCAACCGAGGACGGGTTCGCCGAGGCCATCGCCACCACCGGAATCACGGGAATCTGTGGCTCGGGCATCATCGAGATGGTCGCCGAGATGCGCCTCGCAGGCATACTGGACGGCCCCGGCCTGATCGGCAGCCCGGCGCAGACAGGCACCGATCGCTGTATTCTGGACGGGCGCACCTATTCCTATCTGGTGTGGGACGGCACGGCAGACGGAGGCCCGCGCATCACGGTCACCAATCGCGACATCCGCGAGATCCAGATGGCCAAGGCGGCGCTGTATTCCGGCGCACGTCTCTTGATGGATAAATTCGGCGTCGACAAGGTCGACCGTATCGTGCTGGCTGGTGCCTTTGGTGCCCATATCAGCCCGAAACACGCGATGGTGCTGGGCATGATCCCCGACGCGCCATTGGACAAGGTGACCTCGGCGGGCAATGCCGCCGGAACCGGCGCACGGATCGCCTTGCTGAACCAGAGCGCGCGCGAGGAAATCGAGGCAACCGTGCGGGCCATCCACAAGGTGGAAACCGCCATTGAACCGCGTTTCCAGGAGCATTTTGTCAATGCATCCAACATCCCCAATGCGGTCGAGCCTTTCCCGATCCTGAACAGTATCGTTACCCTGCCCGAGGTGAATTTCAACCAGGGCAGCGGCGATACCGAAGGCGGCGGGCGGCGGCGGCGGCGGCGCGGTTGAACCGTTTCGATGTTGCTCGGGTTCTGGTATAGTGGGGCCTGATTTTCAGGAGCAATTTCATGTCGCGCAAGTTGATCGTCTGTCTGGACGGAACCGGAAACGAGGTCGAGAAGCACGAAAGCAACATTCTCAGGCTCTATAAATGTCTGAAACACGACGAGAACCAATTGGTCTATTATGAACCGGGCGTCGGCACCCTGAGCACCCGGCCCTTTGCCAGGACCTTGTTTCAGACCCCCAAACGCATCCTCGGCCTGATGGTCGGACTGGGACTCGAATCCAATGTATTGCGCGCCTATGAATTTCTATGCCGCAACTACCGCGAAGGCGACCGGCTCTATTTTTTCGGCTACAGCCGTGGGGCCTATACGGCGCGGGTTCTGGCCGGGTTTCTTAACGATTTCGGACTGGTCGCGCCCCACGAGTTGCACCTGATCGGCCCGGTCTTTCGCGCCTATCGCAGATTACGCAACGATGGCCCCCGCGAACAATTCGAACCGCTTCGAATATCCGAGCAGTTCTTTCATATCCGGCGGGTGCCGATCCGGTTTCTCGGGCTGTTTGACACGGTATCGTCTCTAATTCGCATCAAGCCGCAGATGGGTACATTCATCGAATACGGCACCCATTCCAGCGTCGACGAAAATCCATCGGTCCGCGCAGTTCGTCATGCGCTTTCCATCGATGAGCGCCGCCGGTTCTTTGGCGTACAGATGTGGAAAGAAGGCCAAGATTATCATGGTACCCGGTTCCGCAGCAAAACCAACCCGCCGAAGCAGGATGTGAAACAGGTCTGGTTTTCCGGAACCCATACCGACATCGCCGGCAGCGTTTCGGAAAAAGAGGCCGGGCTGACCAAGATCACCATGTGCTGGATGCGTCAGGAACTGGACGGGCTGGGCGTGGACAGCCTTGTGTTTCGTGAAAAATACTATGACCGGTACGTTCGCGGGAAAAGTGACGAGGTAACCCAGCGTATGAAGCTGGAAATATCCGCGCCGGACACATCCGCACCGCTGCACAGTCAGATGAAAAAGGGCTGGTTTCTTCTGGAGCCTTTTCCGCGATTGCGGCGGCGCAGTTCATGGCCCGATCAAAAAGGATTTTTGGGGTATTACATGCCGCTTGGTCAATATCGCTACATCCCGCCGGACGCCGAGATACATCCCACGGCACTGGAGCGGCGCGACGACCCTGCCAACACCTATGATCCGCCAAACCTGCGCGCGCATACGGCCCCAACAAGACAAATTTGATCCCGGATGATCGCCGCCGCGTGACAGATCATTGGAACCGCCCGAAATGGGCTGAATTTCGCGGGCGACCGAAGTGCAATTCGGAGGTTCGAGCGGGCGGTGGAAATCGATCCGACCCCATCAAAGGGTAAAACAAATATACCACAATATGTTAGCCAGAATAAATTAACGAAAGCGGTCCATTTGTGTCCCATATGGCGGCGCTGGGTAACCCTTGACATAAGTCAACTAAGCTGACCCGCAACGAAAGACCCTCCCCACTGTGAAATGAGAGAGGCTGTGGTTCTGTCGATGCGATCAACCGCCCCACTTGCAGGCAGCAGCTTCGCAGCGCTCTGCGTGGGCCACGGCATCCGGGTGTCTGGACTTCGCCTTGGCAGCTGGCTCGGCGAGATGGGCCGCATGTTTGCGCATGGCCTCTGCGGTGGACCTGGCCCCACCCGTAAGCTGCGTCCCTGCGGTCTGATTGCATGCGGTGTCGAAGGGTTTCTTCGTCATGGTCCGTTTACCTTCTACCACGTTGTGTTTGATTTATTCATCGGAAAAGCTCTCGATACAGCCGAACAGGTTTCCTGGTAGCAGTATCACCTGTTTGCCGCGCCGCCCTGGATTTCGGTTTCAGCATCGTGATCGTCAATGCGCCGAGCCCGGAGGCGAGCAGAACAGCGCCCAGGTTCTGAGCCAGTCCGGACAGCCACAGTCCGGCGCCAAGAAGCAGGTAGTATTTCATTCCGAAGATGGCTCCTGCGGTTCTCAGGCGATCTGAATAGTCCTTCAGGGCCGGGGCCAGAATATTCGGAATTGCGAGAGCAAAGGCGAACGCGACCATGGCCACCGGCACGATGAACATGAAGCTTGAACCGAGCAATGCGACCAGCAGCCCGCCCGCCGTGGCAAGGACGCAGGACACGAACACCAAACGTTCCGGTTCCCAGCCCTTCTGCAACAGCTTTCGGTTCGCCATCGCGCCCAGGAGCGTCCCAAGGCTCAACAATACGCCACTGGCGCCCATCTCCCCGGACCCGTGGCTGAGTTGTTCAAGCTGAAACGGTGACAGCTGGTCGTAGCCGAACAAGGACAGGTTGAAGAGCGCAACCAGAAAGGCTGAACACCAAATACGGCCTTCCTTGATCATCATGATCGCCGTATCCCAAAAGGATACCGGTTTCACACTCGTCGGCTGCGTCTCCGGCAGGCTTGCCGAGGTCCAGGCAAAAAGCAGCAAGGCAAGCGCGGCCAGCGTGGCAAAGACGCCCGCATAGGAAGCAAGCCCGACGGCCACCGCACCAATCGCCATACCGATCGCGGGGCTGAGCGCCACGGCGATCCCGACCGAGGAGAATATCTGCGCAAGTTGCTGACCCTGAAAGCGGTCGCGCAGAATGGTTTGCGTGCCAATCGAGCCAACTGCCGATACTATTCGGGCGGTGAGCAGCATCTCGAAATTGGCGCTGAAGAGAGCAGCAAAGGCGCCGATGCCATAGAATGCAAGACCGGCGAGCATTGCTGGCCTTCTGCAAATCAGATCACACAAACGCCTACCCTGGACAGCAAGCTCTGCCCGCTCCCACCGACACGCGCCGGATCAGGTCGAGGTGTTCGAGGTTTCAGCCGTCTTACGGGCAGTTCTGGAACGCATCGCTTGCGCGCCGCCAGCGACAGATTGGACAAAGGGTGCAGGCAAGAATCTGCTTGCCGTCTGCCTGGACGAAGTCAAGTTCGCGCCGCGTCTTCCGGTGCTCCTGCCCTTGCCGTCCGACCCTCGGTTGGCACGCCTTACGACGACTGTCCTGCCGCCCCCGCTTGGGCTTCTGGCAACCCGCGTCGGGGCGAGCGAGAAGACGATTGGCAGAATATTCAAGCGCGAAACCGGTATGTCCTATCGACAATGGCGGCAACAATGGCGTCTGATGAAGGCATACGAGATGCTGGTGGCAGGCGCGAGCATTTCGATGACCGCACAGGATTTGGGGTTTGCCAGCGACAGCGCCTTCATCACGTTCTTCAAAAATCTGTCGGGCCAGACACCAAAGGCGTTTCTGAAAACGCCCGCCGGACAAATCCGTTGAGAAGCAGAAAAGAGGCGGGATCAGCCTGCCAGAGAACCTGGTTATCTGGAATGCTCTGGAAGCAGCGCGGCAGCAGGAACGGCGGCATCGACCAATGGCAGGTGACGGAGTAGAAAAGCTTAACCAATGCCGCAACACCGCATGGAACCTTTTGCGGACGGACGTCCGAACGAATAATACTGGCTAAGGAAAAATGGAGGACGTTCTTTGTCCGGTCGAATGAACTATTATCGCGCCGCACCAGCGGCAATGAAAGCCATGATGGCCCTGGAAGAGGCGACGAAAGAGCTTTCGATTCCGCAGTCCATCCGCGAATTGATCAAGATGCGGGTGTCTCAGATCAACGGTTGCGCATTCTGCTTGAATCTCCACGCTCCCGAAGCGCGAGCGGCGGGAATTTCTCAGCAAAAGCTGGATGTTCTGGCTGCCTGGCGGGAAAGCCCCGCTTTTGACGAACGCGAGCGGGCAGCGCTGGCCTGGGCCGAGGCGCTGACACGTCTGGAATCCACGGGTGCGCCGGATTCGGATTACCGGATACTTGCGGCGGCGTTCGATGAGCGCGAACGGGTTGAACTGACCCTCGCCATCACAACCATAAACGCATGGAACCGTTTTGCCGTGGGGTTTCGCTCGCAGCATCCCGTCGACCAGACACCTCAGGTGTAAACGTCATCAAATTGTATGCTGGCGCAGCAGGTGTGCAGATGTCAGCGCACGTCGAGGAGTAAAAGAATATGCCTCAGATAGCGATTGTTCACCATACCGGATACGGCCATACGCTCTGGCTGACCAAGGCAGTTATCGAGGGTGTGAACCGGGTCGATCAGGCCAGTGTCATCGACGTTCCGGTCGCCGAAGCAGAAGCGCGAATGGATGAGATCGACCAAGCGGACGCCATCATCATGGGCTGTCCAACCTATATGGGTTCGGTGTCCGCCGACATGAAAAGATTCATGGAACTAACCGCTCGGAAGTACCAAACACAAGCGTGGTCCGACAAGATCGCGTCCGGGTTTACCAACTCCGGCGGCTATGCGGGGGACAAGCTTTCGACGCTGATGACCATGGCGGTTTTCGCCGCTCAGCACGGCATGACATGGGTTTCGCTCGGGCTTCCGACCGGCTTTGCCATGCGCAGCGATGTGGTCGATACAGCCTTGAACGCGACCGGCGCTTATCTCGGCGCGGTCAGCCGCTCGCCGGTCGACGTAGACGCCGAACATGGCCTGACGAAGGGCGATCACGACACCGGCGTCCATCTGGGAACGCGCGTCGCGGAGATAACGGCCCGGTTCATCCGTGGCCGGACGCATTCGGCATGAGTTTCTTAGATCGGAATGCGCATGTGAACGGTGTTCCGTCAGCAGCGGTGGCATCAGACAAAGGATCCTGTCATGCGGGTCTCCCGTGTTTTTGATCGTATTGCTCTGACGCCGCGACGAGGACGTCAATATCCTGGCTTGTAATGTGCTCTCTCAGGGCAGTAAATTTCGCATCATCCCAGTGGTATATGTCCAGTTCCAGCAGCCTGGCCACGACATCCGCCGAAAAGCGTTGGCGGACCGGTTTGGCCGGATTCCCAGCAACGATTGTATAGGGCGCGACGTCTCTTGTGACGATTGCCCCGGACGCGACAACAGCACCTTCGCCAATTGTCACCCCCGGCATGATCATGGCCCTCATGCCGATCCAGGCACCATCGCCGATTCTGGTGTCACCCTTGCCGGCATAGGCCTCGGCGATGACTTCGGGGAACGGATAAAGACTGAACCAGTCCGCGCGGTGGGTATGGTTACCGCCCATCAGAATGACAGCCTCCGCGCCTATGCAGACATAGTCGCCGATATGGAGCTGGTCGATGGGCCACATCGGCTCCCATGTCTTGAGGCTGTATTCGTCGCCGTAATGGTAGCGTACCACGCTGTCCTCGAACGAGCCGGTCCATGCCCCACTGTAGTAGCTGTGCTTGCCGCGAAGATGAATGTTGGGGTTCCTGACCGTCTCGTGCAGCAGTTCGACTTTCGACCAGTGCTTCGCTTCTGTGTTCTTTGGTTCCATCATGAACAATCTCTATCTCAGTCGGCGGAAATGAATTGGCGCCAGTACATTGGTGCAAGAATTCCCCTTCGTGAAAGGGTCAAATTCTGATGATTTGACAAGGCTCGAAAGTTAAGTGATTTACCTCGTGACTAATGTATCCATAGTTGAGGATTTCATGAACAGGGCATGCATCATCTCGGCTGTAATCTGTGCCGCACTGTCCGTCTCCGTTCCGGCATACGCCATGGAAATTTCCGCAAACGAGATCCGGACCGTTCAGGAATATAGCGGCAACGCTCAGGTCGTGTTCGATGCGGACCAAGCGTTCGAGATTTCTTCCGACAGCATTTCTCAATCGGACGACGCGAGCACCTATTCGGGCAATGTCGTTGTGACGTGGCAGGACATGAGGCTGGAGGCCGACTCACTCGTTATGGCAAAGCAGGAGGATGGTACATCGCTGCTGAAAGCCGCGCGCTTCTCATTGATTGGGACAAGCGCGGATTAAACCGCCCAATACCTGCGAGCCTTCTTTCTGGTCGCAGCGCACAGAGCTCCGCCATCCTGTGAACAGGGGAAGCTGGCCTTGTCCGCTTCGATACGGGCAAAGCCCATCGGCTTGCATTCTTCACAACGATCGCGCGCAAGCCGTCCAACGCTTCGGAACGTCATCGGCCATTTTCGGTTTGAGCGGTTCGATCTCCGCCTGTAAAGCCATCCTTACCCCTTCAGACCCACAAACAATGAGGCAGACATGAAGTCTATTGCAGTCGCAGCGGTCGCGCTGCTGTCCTTTCCGGTCGCGGTTGCCGCCGCGGCCTTAACGGACTCCCAAATGCAGGACCTGGCCGCGAGCAGCTTCGCCCCTGTTATCGAGGAATACAAACTGCCGGGACTGGTCGTCGGCGTGACCGACCATGGCCAGTCCTACTTCTATGCAACGGGCCTTGCCTCCCGCGCGGACAATGTTGCCGTGACCCCGGATACGCTTTTCGAGCTTGGCTCGGTGAGCAAGCTGTTCAATGTCAGCCTGGCCGCTCTGGCGGAAGCGCGGGGCGGCCTCGACCTGACCAGCAAAGTGTCCAATGAGCTGCCCGACCTTGAAGGAACCGCCTTTGGCAATCTGTCACTGATGGATCTTGCGACTCACCACTCCGGCGGCCTGCCCCTGCAGGTGCCTGATACGGTTGCGGATACGGAAGGGCTCGTGGAATGGCTGGCCGATTGGCATCCAACTCGTCCAGGTGCCCGCAGTTATTCGAACATCAGCATCGGCATGCTGGGGTATCTCACTGCAAATGTCCTGAACAAAACGTACGCGAATGCGGCAGAACAGGACCTGTTTCCTGAAATGGGCCTCAACAACACCTGGGTGAATGTCCCCGAAGGGGCCATGAACCACTATGCCTATGGCTACGACCGCAAGACCGACCGCCCGATCCGGGTCAATCCCGGCGTTCTCGCCGATCAGGCCTATGGCGTGAAATCCAGCGCACGCGACCTCGTGCGCTTTCTCAACCTCCATCTGGGGCACGCCGAGGCCTCGGGTAACCTGAGAACCGCACTGGAAAGAACCCGGCGGGGACAAGGGCGCACCGCCGATTACGTGCAGGACATGATCTGGGAACAGTATCCCTGGCCGGTCAATGTCGAACAGATGGTCCGGGGCAACAGCTACGCCTACATTCTGGAACCGCAGCCAATGAAGAGCATCGATCCACCCTTGCCTCCGCAGAACGACGTAATCCTCAACAAGACTGGCTCGACCAACGGATTCGGAACATACGTTGCTCTCCTGCCGGGGGAGGATCTGGGCGTGGTGGTACTGGCAAACCGGAACTTTCCGAACGAAGCCCGCATCCGGACGACCTACGCCTTCATTCGGCGCGTCCTCGCAGATCGGTAGCCACTTGAACCACGCCGCGGCGAGATCGACCTGGAGCTGGATGTCGGAGCGCTGGTCCGGGCACTCGGGGTTCCGGAAAAGAACCTGTGTCCGGCCCTGGCCCACATAACGGCCCCGTTCGATCTCCGCCGCCGCGGGGTCGAAGCCAGGATCATCGCCGGCGATATCGCGCCGGACCCCGATCCGCATCTGCGCGCCATGCTGATCCGCGCCCATGGCTGGGCCCGCGCATTGAGGTCCGGCACGCAACTCTCCGACATCGCCCGCCGTGAATCCTCCTTCCAGAAGCGACCGTTCTTGCGAATGGGGATGACGGCAGTGCCGCCACGCGCGAGGATCGCGGTGTGGCAGCGGCGGGTGTCGAAGGCCCCATCGCCCGTCACGGTGCCGATCTCCTGATCCACCGGGATTTGGTCCAGCAGGTCAGGCAGGACGGGGCTGTCGCCCTCGCGGCTTGAGGTGAATTCCACGGCCACTACGTCGCCCGAGCCCGTGTCCATCGCCAAATGGACCTTGCGGTATTGGCGTCTGCGATGGGTGCGGTGCTTGCGGGCCAGCCATTCGCCATCGCCCAGGAACTTGATGCCGGTGCTATCTACCAACAGGTTGAGGGGACCAGCCGATCGGCGGCTCGAGATCTCAATAGTAATGCTCTTTTGCCTGCGGCTCAGGGTAGAGAAGTCAGGAACTGGCCATTCCAGCCCGGCCATCTGCAGGATGCTCGACACCATCCCGGTCGTTTGCCGGAGCGGCAGCACCCGCGCCGATCTGTTTCAAAGCGGCTCCGTAGGATCGGAGCTGGTCAGTAACAATCTCCTCAGCTCTGCCATGCTTTCGCATTGCTTTCTTTAGGAATTTCAATGCGGCCTTCTTGTCTCGGGTCTTCGTGACATAGCTTTCAAGCACTTCGCCTTCGTGATCCACAGCCCGCCAAAGGTAGTGCGTCTGGCCATTGATCTTCGCAAACATCTCGTCGAGGTGCCAACGCCAACGGCTGGATCGCATCCCCGCGATCCTGCGCTTTCTGATCTCAGCGGCGAACACAGGACCGAAGCGATGCCACCAATACCGGACTGTCTCGTGGCTGACATCGACACCTCGTTCATGCAGCAGATCTTCCACATTCCTGAGCGACAACGGGAACCGAAGGTACAACATCACCGCTAGGCGAATGATCTCTGGGCTCGTCTTGAAGTAGCGAAATGGGTTAGGATTGGTCATCCGGTAAGGCTACGAAACCGCCCTGCCCGTCTCAAGCGATTTTGCTCTGACAGAACCTTTGATGTTGATTGTCGCTGAGAACTGACCCGGCATTGTCACCGAGACTTGACCCACCCAGCTGTTATGTTCTTTGCGTCATGATGGCGTCA
>NZ_KI421509.1:357112-357369 GCF_000473225.1 Sedimentitalea nanhaiensis DSM 24252 | reverse complement strand
GAATCAAGCAGGGGCAAGGTTGCACATGGGTCAATTCTCAATGACAATTTCTGCAGTTGCCGGGTCAGTTCTCAGTGACAATCAACAGGTAGATTTGTTAGACGCCAGTTTCCGCTCAAAGTCTTTGATGCAAGTAGTTAGGGAACATCTGAAAAACCTGCCGCTTCTGGCGTGATCTGGTAGACTTGAGGCAACCCGCCAAGGAGCCGTTCCGATGCCAAAGCAACCTGTTTTTCCCGGTCTTCGCGATGTGATGA
>NZ_KI421509.1:326889-357012 GCF_000473225.1 Sedimentitalea nanhaiensis DSM 24252 | reverse complement strand
TGGTTCAGCGAGAGCCTCGTCACGCTCCACTGCGCCGGACCCGCCGATGGAAACAACTGGACTACTTGCCCGAACCACGCATCACTGGACCCAGGCCCGACGCGTTCGGGCTCTCCCCGGTACCGGGGCGCGGCAACATGCCAGCCTCGAAATCCGAGGAAAGATTCATGACAAAACGCGAAGAGACCAAGGCAGCCAAGGTGCAGGCGATGCTTCGGCGCCCCTCCGGCGCCAGCCTTCAAGCCATCTGCACGGCAACCGGCTGGCAGCCGCATTCGGCTCGTTCAGCGCTCAGCACAATGCGCAAGAAAGGCCTGCCCATCGAGCGCCGTCTGGCCGGGAAGGCAGGTGCGCCAGCAATTTACCATATGCCGTCAGGCGCGGGGGATGAATGATGGCGGCACCTGGTGAGATAAGGGATCTGGAGGCGATGGAACGGCCGGATCTGCTGGACCTCTGGCATGATATCTTCGCCGGACCCGCCCCGAAGATGCTGAGCCAGCCCTTCCTCCGCCGCTTCATCGCCTTCGAATTGCAGACCCGCCGCCACGGCGGGCTGCCCCGGCAGGTGAAGACCGCGCTTGCGAAGACAACCGATCAAACCCCGCGCGCCAAAAGCCCCGCCCTCAAGCCCGGCGGCCGGCTGCTCCGCGAATGGAACGGGGTCACCCATGTCGTCGATGTCACCGCAGACGGTTATCTCTGGAAAGGCCAGACCCACCGCTCGCTCTCGGCCATCGCCCGCGCCATCACCGGCGCCCACTGGTCCGGGCCGCGGTTCTTCGGGCTGACCGGAAAGCCAGGTTCATGAGCCAGCGCCCCAAGATCCGCTGCGCCATCTACACCCGCAAATCCTCGGACGAGGGGCTCGACCAGGAGTTCAACTCGCTGGACGCCCAGCACGAGGCCTGTGCTGCCTATGTCGCCAGCCAGCGCCACGAGGGCTGGAAGCTGCTGCCCGCCCGCTTTGATGATGGCGGGGTCTCCGGCGGCACCCTGGAGCGCCCGGCCCTGCAACGCCTGCTCGCCGAGATCGAGGCCGGGCGCATCGACATGGTGGTGGTCTACAAGATCGACCGGCTGACCCGGTCGCTGGCCGATTTCGCCCGGCTGGTCGACCGGCTGGAGGCGGCGAACTGCTCCTTCGTCTCGGTCACCCAGGCCTTCAACACGTCCTCCTCGATGGGCCGGCTGACGCTGAACGTGCTCTTGTCCTTCGCCCAGTTCGAGCGCGAGGTCACGATCCGGGGACTCAGTCGCATCGAGCGCGAGTTCGAAGCCAGCGATCAGCGGCGCTACTTCGTGCCCTGACGCCGAACAGGTTGATCGCGAGATCGCAGCCGAACGCGACCGGGAACAGGCGCTGGGGCTGGACTTCCGCCGGCCGGGATCACCGGCACAGGGGCCTGGTGCGGGAGGCGAAGGCCAAAGCGACAATGAATCTGAACACGAGCCAGAAGACGACAGGCCCGGGAACGAGGAGACAACCTGATGGACTCAGCGTTCGAGAAGCTCGACGCCGGGGATGCGCGCCGCCTTCCGGTCGAAGGTCACCAGAGGCACCGCATCCGCCCGGCGCGCCACCGCGGCGATCATCAGATCGGCAAAGCCAGCGCCGCCTTCCCGGTACTGAAACACCGCCCGGCCGGTATCATCGGCCTCTTCGACCTCGATCTCGGTGGCGGAGAGCAGGCCTTCCAGCGCCCCCGCCACCTCCGCTCGGCCAAAACCATAGGCACGCTCCAGCACCCAGACCAGCTCCACCATGACCTCGCGGCTGATGAAGCCCGGGTCACTCGCGCGCAGCCCGGTCATGAACTCCGTGGCGGCGCGGGCCTGATCGGGATCGTCCTGGGTCAGAAAGCGCACCAGCACGTTGGTGTCGATGGCAATCACGCCTTGGAACCTTCAGCGGCGCCACCGGCGATGGCCTCGTCCATCTCTTCAAGACTGACGGGTTTCCGACCCGTCCGGGCAAGCAGGCCCGCCAGGCCGCTCACAGGCTGCACCTTCAGGAGCCGGACCTCGCCATCCAGGATGACGTACCGGACCCGATCGCCGCTCGCGAGACCAAGCGCCGTCCGGACATCCTTCGGCAGAGTTGTCTGCCCCTTCACCGTGACCGTCGATTCCTGCATGAGCGTATCGCCTTACATTTTCTGATTACTCCTTACCATATCTGATCTCGGGCGGAGAAATCAAGAGTTCGTCCGATACCACTTTGCACGAGATGACCACCATGCATCACGCCCAGATCGCACAGCGCGCCTTGTCAACGTAGCAACGCATGATCAACCCTTTGATCAAACGGAACTTCTATGACTAACTCCGCATAACAAATCCGCTCCGCATATTACCGGTTAGGCTTGATCGATGCGCAAGACGGCGGCAAAATCAACCGGTCGACGCTCTACTTGGAGAATGTCGGCTACTCTGAGTTTTATGGCTCCAAAATCTCTACTTTTTCATAGACTTTTTGTAGCTAGCCTTCAGCTTAGAGTCATTTGACCTGGCGACTTTCCCCAATTCACCATAGTGCGCTTCATATTTTTTTATGAGCCCTTCAACCTTCTTGCGACTTGCGGCCGAAACATTTGGATTACCTTGAACCTTCTTTAGTTCTACCTGCAACATCACCTTGTATTTTTCCAACAATCGCAGGCGCTTGGATACGCCCTCCCACACCTGTACATCCCCTTGTAAATTTTCTGCATACTTTTCTGATACCAGGTGCCAAACCTTGCGTCGGGCGGGCTTAGGCAGCAATGCGCAACCATCACTAGCAAGAGCTTCCACACAAGACAACATGTCAGAATATTTTTTCTGATGCCCAGCATTCGCACCAGTGGCTTCAATCAACTTTGGCAAGGGCGATTTAATACGCCTTAGCACGTCGCTGATAGAATCTATCGTTACATAGCCATGATATTCACGCGCTTCTTTTTCCGCCTTTTCTATGATCTTCCACATCGGCGTAGTTTCAGGTTCTGATTGAAAACCCTTTTTCATCTTCATAAAGTTGCTTTTCCCAAGCCCAGCATAAATTGCACCCCGGTTCGGAATCGGCAAAATGAATTTGCCACTATTTTTTATCCATTCAAGGAAGGTTTTTAGATTCTCGTTCTGGCGGTCTTCGTCTGTTTCCCCTTTTCCCATATCATGATCTCGCAATGATTCGCGTTAAATTCAACCTGCGACCCAAGATAGAACGTCACCCTCTCATAATGCCGCAGCATTTCGCGGAATCAAGTGTATTTCGGACTTTTAGCCAGATTTCGGGTATCTGACATTCGCACTGAGCGTAGATTCTGTTCTGGCGGTGCGGTTTGCCCTTGTTGCGCAAATGGCGTCTGAGATTCACCACGAAAATCCAATGTGGCAACTGGCGGGGATGAGCAGTAAGCGGCGTCTTGAGGGCACCAGAGTTTGCACTTGACGGCCGGAAATTCTTGGGGAGTAGGTCATTGATGCGGTTTCGCGGACGGCCCACGGCGATGGCTTCGAGGGTGGTTTTCAGGTAGCCGTGACGAACCAACCTGGCGCGACCGTCTGTGAGCTTGTCTTCGGCGAATGCGGTCATGCACGCACCGGGGTAACGCGGACACCGCAGCAAGCGCGCCGAGCGCTTGAGCAATTTGAGGGCTCCGCGCCCGGCGCGCTTGCACCAGACGAGGAACCGGAATACCCAAATCCAACCTGTGAACCGGCATGCATGTTTGGATGCCCCCTTCAATGCAAGGATTCTCTGACTTTCTGAGCGTGTGATCGGGTGCGGTCATGTTTCAGGCCTCTCTGGTGCGGCCATGACATGCCGCGGGCCGGTATGGTGATGCGCGGATCGGAGGCCTCATCAAAATTCCGAGCTCGAGCTCGTTGCACGCCACAGGCTTCCCCGTTCCGGATCTAGTCGATCATTTGCCCATACAGATCGTCGTCCTCCTCACATCGCCGACACTCCGGCAGTCTTGGTCAGCAAACCGCGCCAGCCGGATCTCGGTATTCTTCATTTCGAACAAGCATGGCCCAGACCATTCGAGCCATCTTGTTGGCCAGGGCGATGGCGACCAGCATTCGTGGTTTACGAGCCAGCATTCGAGAAAGCCACGAACCTGGCCGACCTCCATCTCGGCCCCGCCAATGCACGACGGACATGGCGCCCACGATCAGCAAGCGCCTGATGTCGCGCTGGCCCATCTTCGACGTGCGGCCAAGTTTCTGCTTTCCGCCGCTTGAGTGCTGCCGGGGAACAAGACCGAGCCAGGCCGAGAAATCGCGAGCCCGGCGGAACTCGCGCAAGTCGGGCGCGAAGGTTGTGATCGCCATGGCGCAAATCGGTCCAACCCCCGGCATCGTCTGAAGCTTGCGCGCGACATCGCTTTCCTTCGCCGCAGCCGCAATGCGGGTGTTCAGATTGTCGATTTCGGCGCTTAGTCCGGCGATCCGGTCGAGGTAGAGCCGCGCCATGTCTCTGACAAGGCCTGGAAGGCTTTTATCTTCTTCGATGCGCACGGCGAGGTGATGGACATTGCCGATACCTTTTCCCAGAACGATACCATGTTCGGCAAGGTGCCCCCGGAGTGCATTCACCAACTGGGTGCGCTGTCCGACAAGCAGATCGCGGGTGCGGAAGAGCATTGCCTGCGCTTGCTGTTCGGCAGTTTTCACCGTGACACCGCGCATCGTCGGGCGCTGCGCGGCCTCGGCGATAGCCTCGGCATCAGCCGCATCGTTCTTTTGGCGTTTTACGAAGGGCTTCACATAGATTGGCGGAATAAGCCGAACCTCATGGCCGTGCCGTGTCAGTTCCCGGCCCCAGTAATGTGCGGTCCCGCAGGCCTCCATTGCCACGACGCACTGCGGCAAACCCGCCATAAACTTCAGAAACTGCGGCCGTGATAACTTCTTGCGAAACAGGACCCTCCCATCCGCCGCAGCTCCGTGAACCTGGAAGACCTGTTTTGCCAGATCAACGCCAACGATGCTAACCTCATCCATGGATGCCTCCTCTTTCTATGGTGACTTCAACATCACCATCTTGGCACATTGCGATGCCGTCGGGTGGGGGCATCCACTCCATCAAAGTTGGGTCTGACGCACATTTGGTGCAACTGGGCCAGTAGGGTACTATATTTTGGCAGTCTTTGATGGAGGTTGCCGATGACGACACAATTTATTCGGCGGGATTTGCTTCCCGCAGGTCTGAAAGCCGACCAGGTCGAGCTTGTAGGGAACACGATCCGGATTCACTCCCGTTCAGCCAAAGCCGCGGCGGCGTGTCCGCGCTGTGGCGCGGTTTCAGGCCACGTCCACAGCAGGTACCAGCGCCGACCTGCCGATCTTCCTGCGCATGGTAGGAAGGTGGAGTTGGTGTTGCAGGTTCGCCGCTTTCGCTGCCGTTCCATGTATTGCTCTACCAGGATTTTCGCGGAGCGGTTTCCGCTATCTGTGACACATCCACACGCGCGGCGCACTTCCCGTCTGCAAGGATTGGTTCGGCACATAGGCCTCGCACTCGGCGGGCGTCCGGCTCAGGCGCTCGCCAGACGGCTCCTACTGCCCGTCAGCAAGGATACGTTCCTGCGCAGCATTCAAAACATGACGGAGGCCGCGAGCAGTGACCTCCGCGTCATCGGTATCGACGACTGGGCCTGGCGCAAGGGACAGCGATACGGCACTATGATCTGCGACCTGGAGCGGCGGCGGGTCATCGACCTTCTGCCGGACAGGGAACCTGCCACGGTCGAGAGCGCATAGGCGTGTTGAAGATAAAGCAGGCCGGCGACCAGGCGCGTCATGGTCGCCGGGCGACCGGTGTGGGAGGGAAAGAACCCGACCCACTCCCTCTCGAACACATCCCAGTCGATCAGCGTTTCCAACGCCACCAGTTCATGCCGCATGTCGACCATCTCGACCAAACGGGCCCGCAGGAGATCGTCTTGTTCCGGAGGGGGCTTTCCGGGCTTAATATCATGGCTCGAAATTGCAGGGTTTCTGCCGTGATACTATAAAACCCTGCACTTCTCGGCCAACAAAATCGTACTATTATCAAATATAATCAGTTGGCTAAAAGTTGTTCAGGGCGGACTCGTTAGCGATTTGCGACGGGAGAAGTTCGGGCGGAAATCCGAAAAGCTCGATCCGGAGCAGTTCAACCTGCCGCTCGAGGATGTGGAGCTGGCGCAGGGCGTGCTGGAAGCGGCGCAGGAGAAAGCGCGGCGCGCACTGAAGGGACAAGGCCGTGCCGAAAGCGGCACGCTGAACCGAAATCGCGGCCATCTTCCCAAACATCTGCCTCGGGTTGAGCGGATCATCGAGCCCGAGACAACGCTCTGCCCCTGCGGTTGCGGCGAGATGACCCGGATCGGCGAGGACGTCTCCGAACGCCTCGACGTGGTGCCGGCTCCGCTGCGCGTGCTGGTGACGCGCCGTCCGAAATACGCCTGCCGGCGCTGTTCCGGCGCAGTGGTGCAGGCCCATGCGCCGGAACATGTCGTGCCCGGCGGTCTGCCGACCGAGGCGCTGATCGCCCAGGTCATGGTGGCCAAGTTCGGCGACCACCTGCCATTTTACCGCCAGGCAGAAATCTACACCCGGCAGGGGATCACTCTGGACCGGGCGACGCTCGGCAACTGGGTGGGGCGTGCTTGTTTCCACCTCAAGCCGATCGTCGAACATCTCCGGGAACGGCTGAAGGGCGCGGAGCGGATCTTCATGGACGAGACAAGGGCCCCGGTGCTTGATCCCGGACGCCGGAAAACCAAGACCGGCTACTTCTGGGCCATCGTCGCCGATGACCGGGGCCATGGCGGCGCCGGCCCGCCGGTCGTGATGTTCCACTATGCGCCCGGCCGCGGCGCCGTGCATGCGCTCCGCTTCGGCGAGGGCTATCGCGGGCACTTCGTGCAATGCGACGGCTATGACGCCTATGACAAGCTCACCAGGGTGGACCGGCCCGAGGGTCCATGGACGCTCGTCCATTGCTGGACCCACGCCCGTCGGCGCTTCGTCAAACGGCTGGAAAAGGACGGCTCACCGATCGCCGAGGAAGCCCTGCGCCAGATCGCCGAGCTCTATGCCGTCGAGAAATCCGTGGGGGGCCTGCCCGCCGAGGTCCGGCTTGCCGCCCGGCGCGCGTTGTCCGCACCGATCATCGCGGCCTTCCGCCCCTGGCTCGAGGATAACGTACAAATTCTTTCGCACATTTGATGGTGATGGTGGTTCCTTTCAGACTGACTGAGAGGAGCAGAGAATGGAAGATGAAGGAAAGGCGGCCGAGCTGCTCGAAGAGAGTGGCCATGAAACGCTGACCTATTGTAAGCGGCGTCTGCGCCCCACCGGAGTTCAGCTTGACGGCTTGAAGTTCCAGGGTAGCAACTCGTCGATCCGGTTCGCGGGATGCCCTGCCGCGATCGCCTCGAGCGTCGCCTTGAGATAGGCGAAGGGTTCGATACCGTTGATCTTTGCGGTGGCGATCAGCGAGGCGATGCGGCCCCAGGTCCGACCACCTTCATCGTGCCCGGCGAAGAGTGCGTTCTTCCGCGTAAGCGCGATCGGCCTGATGAGATTCTCCACGGCATTGGAGTCGATCTCGACGCGTCCGTCCTGCAGGAAGGTCTGCAGCCCGTCCCACTGCCGGTGGATGTAGGTGAGTTTCTCTCCGAGGCCGGACTTGGCGGAGACCCGGCGGCGCTGGAGCTGCAACCATTCGCCGAACTCGGCCACTAGCGGCGCGGTGCGTGTCTGCCTCGCCGACAGGCGCTGTCCCGGTCCCATGCCGCGGATCTCGGTCTCGATCCGGTAGAACTCGGCGATCCGGCGCAGCCCCTCGGCAGCGATCTCCGATCCGATAACGTACAAATTCTTTCGCACATTTGACTGGGACGATGGCTGCTTTCAGACTGGCTGAGAGGAGCTGAGAATGGACGAAGACGAGAAGCGCAAACCGATGGGAGAAGTGATCCAGATCGACGAGGCGCGGATACGGGATCACCTCGGTGAGATGGTTCGCGGCACCGTGGAAGAAGCCTTGAACGCGATGCTGGATGCGGAGGCGGATCGGCTTTGCGGCGCGGGCAAGTATGAACGGACCGAGGGCCGCAGGGACACGCGGGCCGGCAGCTATGAGCGGTCGCTCGAGACGAAGGCCGGGTCGGTGAAGCTGAAGATGCCGAAGCTCAGGAAGCAGACCTTCGAGACGGCGATTATCGAACGCTACCAGCGGCGGGAGAGCAGTGTCGAGGAAGCACTGATCGAGATGTATCTGGCCGGTGTGTCGGTGCGTCGTGTCGAGGATATCACCGAAGCCCTGTGGGGTACGCGTGTCAGCCCGGGCACAGTGTCGAACCTGAACAAGAAGATCTACGCCAAGATCGATGAATGGCGGGCGCGCAAGATCGAGGGCAATCACCCTTACGTTTTCCTCGACGGGATCGTCATGAAGCGGTCTTGGGCGGGCGAGGTCCGGAATGTATCGCTCTTGGTGGCCATTGGCGTGACCACAGAGGGCTACCGCGAGATTCTGGGCATCATGGAAGGCCCGAAGGAGGATAAGTCCGGCTGGTCGGGCTTCCTCCGCCACCTCGTGGATCGCGGGCTCAGTGGCGTGCAGCTTGTCGTTTCAGACGCTTGTCGAGGCCTGGTCGAAAGCGCCGCCGAGTTTCTGCCGGACGCCCAGTGGCAGCGCTGCGTGGTGGGGCTGTTGAAAAACTCGCTAATTGCTGATTCCATTTTGCTGGTGGCATTTTCTGGAGGTCGACATGATCGGACGGCAGAACCGCGATCAGCTCGAATTTTTCGTCTGCGGCTCGCTGCGCGATCTTGTTCCGGACGAGCATATTCTGGCACGGGTGGATCGCGTGCTCGATCTCGGCTGGTTGAAGGACGATGTCGCGGATCTCTATGCGCCCGGCGTCGGCCGCCCCGGCATCGATCCCGAAGCCGCCGTGAGGTTGATGCTGGCGGGTTTTCTTCTCGGGATCGTCCATGACCGGCGCCTGATGCGCGAGGCGCAGGTCAATCTGGCGATCCGCTGGTTCGCAGGCTTCGGTCTGCACGAGCGGCTCCCGGATCATTCCTCGCTGACCCGTATCCGGCACCGCTGGGGCGCAGAGCGTTTCCGGCGCATCTTCGCACGCACCGTGACAGCCTGCATGACCGCAGGCATCGCCAAGGGCGAAGTCGTCCATGTCGATGCCTCGCTGATCCGAGCCGACGTCGCTTGGGAGAGCCTGGCCGTGCGCCATGTCGATGCCGTCACGAATGCGAATGGCGACAGGACCGCCGAAACGCAGGAGGGCCAGCGAAAGTCGAGGAAGACCGGGAAGTTCAAGAAGGTCTGCCTCACCGATCCTGACGCGACCATGGCGACCAGCGGTCGGAACCGTCGTTTGGAGCCAAGTTACAAGCAGCATGGCACGGTCGATGACGAATGCGGCGTCATTCTCGATGTCGAGGTCACCACCGGCGAGATCAACGAGGGGCAAGCGATCCTCGATCGTCTCGACGCGGTTGCCGTGGCCACCGGCGCCTCCATTGGCACTGTCACGGCGGATGCCGGTTATGCCTATGCGAAGGTCTTCGCGGGTCTGGAGGCGCGCGAGATCACCGGTGTCATCCCGACAAAGGCCGAACCGATCCGCTCCAAGGTTCCGCTCAGACGATTCCGCTACGATGCGAAGCACGATCTGGTGAAGTGCCCGCGCGGGAAGATCCTGCGGCCCAACAAAGCCAAGATCAGCCACGGCCGGTTCTTCGCGTCGAAAGCACGGGACTGCAAGGGCTGCGATCTGGCGCCTCTCTGTCTCTCGGCGTCACGCGTCACAAAGTCAGTTGTGATTGTTCACGACTACCCCGCACTCCTGCGGGCCCGGCGCCGTCGCGACCGCTGGAGCGAGGAAGACGATCGGCTCTATCGGCGGCACCGCTGGCGGTCCGAGGGGTTCCACGGCGAGGCAAAGACTTGGCACGGTCTGGCCCGTGCAGTGCGGCGCGGGCTCGGCAATATGCGCATCCAGGCATTCCTCACTGCCGCTGCGATCAACCTCAAGCGGCTCGCCGCTGCCCTTCTTGCCACGATCTTTGCCCTGATCGCCCAGCAGATCCCTCGAAACGAGCTAACCCGCGCCTGAGCCGCGATGTCGGCGAAATCAAGTGTTCAACATCGGGGAGCCACGTTTCGACCCCGTAGCCGCAAGAACCAACCGTCGTAACGACATTCTTCAACAGCCCCGTGGTGCACTTCTACCGCAACGTCTTCAGCCTGGTACCCTCCGGCAAGGTGCGGGGAGTGTCGAAGATGCTGAAAGCCATCCACGCCCAGGAAGATCGCAAGGCGGCGGCTGAGAAGATGAAAGCCGTGATCGCTGACCTGCGCGCTATGAAGCTGGCGAAGGCGGCGGAATTGCTGGAAGACTGCGGCCACGAAACGCTGACCTACTACGGGTTCCCAGACAGCCATTGGATCAAGCTGCGCACGAACAACCCGCTGGAGCGGATCATGCGCGAGATACGCCGCCGCACCCGTGTGGTGGGCGCGTTCCCGGACGGCAAATCCTGCCTGAACCTGGCCGCCGCCCGGTTGCGTCACATCGCCGGAACCCAATGGTCCACCCGCAAGTACATGAACATGACCCCGCTATTCGCAGACCAAACCCAAGGAGCCAGCGTCGCCTGAAATCAAAAGTGCGAAAGATATTTGACAGTACCACTGGGTCGATACAGTAGCGGGCAGGTTCGGGATTGCTCATGACGAGACTCTCAACCCACCAGATTCGTGGGGTGAAGCCCTACACCAAAGAGTTCCAGAACAACGCCGATCACGTTGAAATCCGGTAAAATTCTTTACTAAGAAAACTACATTATTCCTATTACGGAAAAGGCTCCCCATACACCGGGGTGTGACAATCCCGGCAAGACCTTACTATTTGCAACCTGCCTCATGGCATCACGATGAGCTAACGAAATATTTCCTTCGGATGTTGCCGTTGAATTTTCAAGCAGGCTGGGCATAAGCAAAAAACTGGATTGAGACAAGATTACCCAATGACTAGCGACCACTGATCGAGCACCCGCTCGAAAGAAGGCTGCCGCTAAACCAGACAATCCTGGCGCACCTGCTCGACCCGAAGCTGCAGCAGTATTGCACGCACCAAGAATAACAAGGCTTCCAGGAATATCGAGCTTGGAAATTTCGCTCGCTGTCAAGAACCCATCGTCCTGCTGCGTTGCAGTATCCGGAGGGGTCATTATAAGTGCTGGCTCGAACAGGTAATCAAAATCCCCCGACACGACGGCATGCGTAGCAAACGCAATCACTCCAACTTCTCGAAAATCGATCGACTTAAACTCTTTCTCCGTTGCATATTTTTGCAACAACAAACGACGTTTGCCTGGGTGAAACAGACTAGCCATGCGATTAATCTCGACCTCGGTTTCTTCCAGTGGTTCAAACATGGTATTTATCGCCATTGGCCGTCCAAGCCCCGTCTCGCGATCAATTATGTTTTGCTGATCAGTCAGATTGTCAGATGGGCTGCCCTTCAAAATCGGATTGCCAACACCAACAAAAGTTCTACTTTTGAAAGTGCTCGAAGGATTCTGCTGTTGGCGCACGAGCAGGTGCGGTGACGGTATCAAACTGATCTCATGTGAAAGCCCCAAGAACACATGATCCCGAATCCCTGCACCTAATAGTGGATCAGCGCCAAACTGATACTTTGCCAAAATAGAAAGTGAAATCTCTTGAAGCGACTGATCAGGTATGCCGATAAGTCGTTTCCGGCTCTCAATGGAGCTATCGAAAGGTAAAAAAAAGATGCTATACAATTGCTTTGCTATGTCAAGCCGGAAATCCGGCATACCAGATACGGTAGGGATTACTGATTCTCGCAAGTTCTCAACAAGTTTTTTTAGAGCTAACTCTCCGATCTGCGCCCTTCTGACTTCAAGATTACCCGCTGATAGAAAAAACACAAACGATTGTGTTTCGAACGTTGCTTGCATCCAAAGAACCTCAGATTCTGAGAGTGACGAAAATACCTGATCAACGGTCATGATCTTTGTCGCATACTCGCCCAAAATGTCCGGAGCGACACTCGTAAGAGCTGTATCAATTAGAGAAATCTCTGCTTCAGCTTCTGAAATTCTGTCTAGTATTTCTCTATTCGCAGTGATTTCCGATTCATATGTTCGACGTGATAGAGAAGAAACCAGCACAGATAGACGCTGGCGCTCGTAGAGGAGCCCGCGTGCCTTATTTTCGGTAGAAACGATGCTCTTCAGGAACCCGTTGCTCGCACGACTAACGTCATGCAAATGAACCAATTGAGCCACCTCGAACATCTCATCCTTAGCAAACTCGGATGGTAGCTCCGGGTGCCCCCACAAAAACTCCAGAGTTTGCGCCACCTGATCACGAAGCGCTTTGGTCTGATACCCGCTTAGATATGTGGGTTTGAGAGCATCCTCTTGAAGTTGTCTTTCTATTAGCTCAACGTTTAGTCTGGATAGGCGTAGCGCCTCAGTTTTGTTTCCGAGCTGCCATTCAATCTCTGCCAATACGCGTCGAGCCTCCCCAATCCTATCAATTGACTGAGAGCCGCTGATCCCTGCGAAATCAACCGCTAACATGCCTGTTTTCCGACCGCGATCAAACTGCCTCTCTATAGAATAAATTTCGGTGAGCGCAATGAGGGAGTAAATTCTGTTGTGGCTAAAGCCATTCAACGCTTGGAAACCCTCCTGCACCTCCTCTAGTAAACGTCGTGCTTTATCAAGTTCTCCGACGCTTTTGAAGAAGAGCCCTACGCTAGCCTTACCGAGCAGGGACGCCTTGAGATCGCTGCCTCCAAGTTCAGAAATACTTTTCTCCAATTCACGCGCAATTTTATGAGATTTCTCAACATCCTTTTTCTTCGAATACAACTGAAGAATTTCAGTTTGAAATCGCAACAAATAAGAGCTATTGCTGCCCAGCGACTGGCTTAAACTTCGCTGCGCCGCTATCATCAGCTTTTCCGCGAGATCGTAATCGCCAAGTTCAAAAAATATCAAGCCTCTTCGAAATATAGCCTGATTGGTTGAAGGATGATCTGATCCATATATTTCTAATAGAAGAAGCTCGGAAGTTCGATTGTGACGAGCAGATTCTTCAAACTCGCCACGCAAAAAATGTATCTCGGCGATGTTGTAGTAAGCGGATGCGAGTACTGGTTTGTAGTCGTTGTTATCGGGCGGCAATTCCGCGATGATCATTTCGAGCAATCTTTCTGCCTCAGAAAGATCCGCTAGCCCGATGGCGATACGCGCACGCAATAATGCAGTGTTCATTCCACTTAGACTAAGAGTTCTCTCCTCATTCCCTAAAGCTGTGTCCATCGACGGACTTATCGCATTAGTTGTTTTTTCCAGCCAAAAAAGTGCTGAATTTGAATTTCCAACAAGAAGATAGGCTTGGACAAGTATTCGACATAGCAAGAATTCATCACGAGATTTCGGTTCTGAATCTAATCCCCCCCACTGCGTTATTGTATCAATCGTGGCTAGTGGATGCCCTGAAAGGAGTTGCGCAGATGAAGTCCCTATTAGCGACCTTATTGTAAGTTCTTGATTTTTCGCCTCTTTTGCGTATTTGTAGGCTTCTGAAAAAGCTGACACCGATAGATCAAGTTTGAGAGTGTCGAAAGCTGCCTGGCCTAGATTGATGGAGTAGATAGAAAGAATATTTTGGTCAATTTCCGCCAGTTTACCGTATTCTACGGCGTAAAGTGAAGCCTTCAGCGCCTCCTCGCCCTGCTCCCTTTCCCTTTCCAGAACTGAGATCTCGTTCCATACAAACGCTAAGTTTTGAGCATCAACATTTTCGGACCGGTACAAAATGTCCTTCGCGCGGCGCATGTGCTGCAATGATTTCTCGTAATCTTCATCCACAGCAGCCTGTCTTGAAGCGGCGATCGCGCTTGCTAATTCAGATCTTGTTGCCGCTGGGTCTGCGGCAAGCTCACTACTATTTCCTATGCAAAAAGTGCTTGTTGCGACAATGAGAGTAAGTCTAATGCACCATAGCGATATCGAAATTGCCATTTCGATAACTACCCGCTTGATTTCGAGGTGTGGTCCATCGGTCGATCCGGTTATGTTGGTGTTTATTGGTGGTGATTTCGAAGATTATTTTTTTGGTCCTGAAAAGTTCTTTGGGAACATTAACCGGTATTCGAGTCAATCTATCCGAAAGTCCTTTTTCCTATCACGGTTTGCGTATTTGTTCAGCACCGAATGTGCCAATCGCTCTATAAGCCTTACCTGGGATAGTTTCTCCATTTTGAATGCCAAACCGTCCTACCACGCCAGAAGGCGCCCCATCAACAACTGGAGAGATGAACTGGCCTTTGACTGTTCCCCTGTAAGTTGAATCATTCGTTCTGAAGGATCCGCTGTATGACCTGAATGCGTCAGCACCTGAATTCTGAGTACCGGATGACCCTTCGAATCGATGGCGGTCAAAATCAGCGCTGATTTTGCCAGTACGGCTCTCAAAGTTAAATTCATCCTGGTATGTTCCCAGAGCTGTGTAGGTTCGACCTCCGTTGTAAACATTCCCGATCATGTGACCCCGATAGGTTACCGTCGGTCGCACCCCATCTTTGATTCTCTGAACTTCGGTTGCGGACAGAGTTTTTCCGGAAGCGAAGCTTCCAAGATGGGCATGCTGACGGCTTCCGTTTTTGGATGTGCCCGCCACGTCACCCATAAAGAAGCCCCATTTGATATGCTCGTAACCTTGTTTCTTACTTACTGATGGAGCACGTATCGATTTACGGTCAGAGGTTTCGAACTGACCAACCAACTCTTCAGATACCAAATCACCGGAAACAATCACCATATCATGATCATCGGGAAAGTTCTCGTCACCGAGCTCAAACTCGCCGTAGCGGCCTGGAGTGACGCTCAGGAGTCCGTATTCCGTTTCACTCTTGAATGCACTTTTTCCGCCTGCGCCGCCAAATTCGATGGTTCTCCCATCCGCAAGAGTAATCGTCGCCTTGAGAGTGTTTGCGGCACCATCGAAGCCGTGGAAACGCAGGTTCGCGGGATCATCGGGAAGAGAAAAGAAGGCAAGATTCGTGCCGCCCTCCTGTGCATTGGCCTCCGTTTCGATAATAGCCGCTGCATAGCCAATTATTTCCTGTTCGGAACCCTCTTCATTGACGAAACCATCGCGCATTGGATCTGATTTGGATATGTCTTCTTTACTGTAACCAAGTGCGAGCCTTGCAATAGCAAATGCCGTATCCTTGTCGCTGGTCATGCCGGTATCTTGAAACGACGCATTGTCGAAAGTGTATTGCCGTCCCAGTGGGCGTTCACGACCTCCTGTCAGAACGGTGGTTTCGAACTCGGGCGATCCAGTTCCAACTGTATCGGGTCGATCATCGAAAACCGTGCCTGCGTTCTCGATGACGAAGGCCCCCAACCGTCCCAAGCCCGGAATTTCAGGGTTTCCGCCACCCGCCGCCGTTGATCGAACAGGACCACCGATCAAGACAGAGGCGGACGTGCTCCCATCAGAGTTCAATCCCTTGGATGAACCGACTGTACGCGCATAAATCCGCGCGTCCGCCTCTGTCTCGGAAGTGGTCGAAAACTTGATTTCACCGATCGTCGCTGAGATCGTCGAGACTTGAGCGCCATCGCTGTTTGCCAATCCGAAATCGGCCTGTAACACTTTTGATGTGTGTACCCCATCAAGAATAGATGCACTCGGGTCGGCAACTGTATCGATAAACGGGTTAAGGACGAAAAGATCGGTGGACGTGAGATCTTTAACCGCCAAGTCAAAAGATCCTGCAGACCTTCTATCCAGATTGGTCCAGGTCTCGTTTCTCAGAAAAGCCCGCGCGACGCCGTCCGATGCATGAACGGTAAACCTGTCGATGCTATGCCCCGGCATTGACGACGACGGATCTTTTAGGCCGTCCAGATCACCCGTCGCAAAGATCAAACGATCCTCAAGACGAGTGCCTGTGAAACCATAATATTGGTATGCGACAAATCGATCATTTTCCTCGCTAATTCCACCAGTTTCAATTCTCTTTGGAAAGAACGGTTTGGCGTTTGGACTGTTGAAATATGCGAGTATTGTTATTTGATCCGGCGTCAAATCCTCTGTTGGTGTACTTTCGAGTATATCCTTGACTGGAAAACATCCTGTCGGATCGTCGCATGTAATCGTGAAGGCTGGGCGAGGCTGGGCAGAAAGATAAAAAAAGTTATCCGGTTCACGATCATCACCTATTGACGCCAAATCTATCCCGAATATCGTTCTCTCTACCTCGGCTCCATAGCCTCGTTTCAGCGTAACCCTTACATTCCTGGTATCAGGATATCCGTATGGATATCCATAAATATCATTATCGGTTACTTCGATCGAGGTTTCGATAGATTCGAAGTCTTTTCCTGATACTTCCCCATAACGTCCAAAATTCGATTCTGCCCATGAGAATGAAGAGCTGAAGTGAAATGAATTATTTCCACTAAAAGTAAAATCACTTCTGAAGGATGCGGGGTCGATCATAAAATCTGCGACTGAGAGATTGTCCGGGTTGGCAAGACCATATTGCGAACCTGTCCCAGACACATAATAGTAAGGTCCGGCAGATATACTCACTGAAAGTGAATCATAATCTTCAGCACTCGCTACCAAATCTGAACCTCCAAAAACAGATATGGCTGTTGGACCAAAACTACGCGTTGACAATACTCCACCGACGCGGCTTCGTCTGCCAGTGGCTGGCTGCGCCTGTTCAAGTATGAACTCTCCGTCAGACACACCAGATGTGTCTTCCGATATCGCATTTACGGTTCGTCCCAAACTGGGTTGAAAGCTGCCGGCAAGATTCAAAGTACCCAAGCCTTCCCCGAACGCAGCGGGCTCCGGTTCCGGCGGGTTGGGTGGTTCCGGCTCTGGCGAATCATCGTTCGGCGTGTTTCGCAGTTCCGAATCCTCGGCGCCTATCTTCGCGACAAATTTGGCCTCACTTTGCGTTTCGTCCGCATCGTCATCTCTTTCGTTGGACGCAACCGGCAACGAGCGTGTTCCGATCGACAACGACTGGTATGTTCGGGGCGCGACCCCGCTCGCAAGGCTGGGGTACAATCCTCGCTGATCAGCGAGCACCTCTTCTTCTGTCAGACGTTTGGCTTTGGATGGGCGTCCGCTAGCTGTCGTTACCTGGAAACCGGGTCTATAAATTTCACGACTGGTGCCATCGGAGGTAACAACCAAGCGCGTTCCATTGACCAGGTTTGCACGGGTGACGCCGTCTTGCACGCCGACAACGGCAGTACCGTTTTCAAGGCGGACCTTTCCGTTGGGCGTGTTCACGAGTATCGGCTGATCTACATTACCTAAACCTCCGGCAACGCGAATCAGCCCGGTCTGCAAGTCTATGGTTATCGCGCCGCCTGAAACACAGGAAACGGATGCCGATGAGTTTGGACCAAGCACGACAGAGGCGCCATCCGGATAGACAAGCTCGATCGTCTCTTCCAGACTGGACGCAAACTGTTTACTACTTGGGCAGGAAGGTGTGGCTTGGTTTATCGTTGATGCCCAGGAAGCCTGCGATGCAATCGCTAACGAGGACACGACCAGAATTAAGGCTGCCAGTGTGTAGGATACGATTTGAAAGAGATTCAGCCTCTTGATCTCTGTCCTGCTTGGACTTGAGTTTTGCATGCACCACCCCCATCACAAACGTCAAAAATCGAAGGTCAGGCTGACAGAAGCGAAAGTATTGTTGAACTCAAACAGGCCAACATCCGAATCCTGTCGAGTATAACCGACTTCTGTCAGCAGTCCATAATTCTGTGCAAAAGGGATCTTGAGTGATGCTGAGACTGTGAGAAGATCCTCCGCTCTTCCGCCAACAGCTGGAAAACCAATCGCTGTGATCCTTGGGTCGTCCGCTTCGTAATCGATATGGCTATAGTACCCGTTCAAGCTGCCAATCCAGGGCCCGTTGCTGTTGTCTTCACCGACGAAGATCTCCTTATCGATGCCCAAAACCGCCACAAATTGGTCATAGGCCTCGAACTGAACTTCGGCTGTCTTTTTTGCATAAAGCACACTACCTCGCACGTCCAAACCGGGAGAGAGAGCTCGTTTGGCAGAAATCCGCAGCCCATAGTAGCTGCCGTCGCGCTGATCCGTTGACACAGGTGGTTTGAAGTTTTGATCGCGCCAGAACGTGGCTATTGTTACATCCGTTCGATCATCCGGTAGAAAGCGAAACGCGAGACTTGGACCTGCTTCATTCAAGTATCTGGTGTTGTTGCGGTACGCGACATCACCGGCTATCCTCGCCTGCAACTGCGCGGGCATAGAGAGCAATCTCGTCAAGTTGAGATCGATACCTGCCGAAAGCGAATACCGATCAAAATCCAACACTGAGAATGAGTTGTACCTTTGAGAATATAGGGCTGCGTCCACGGCAAATTCATGTCCAGCCTGAGTTCCCAAATCATACCGAAATTCTAACTGCCCGAACACATACGCGGAGGTATCCGATGCGCCGACAGCGACTACGTTGCCAAGCCCCAAACCCGCGTCTGGCGTCGAAGGCCCAGAATTTGCATTGCTGTCCGATATCAGCCCAGCTGCGACATTCACCGAAAAACTGTACCGTCTGTTGCGCACTTCCGCGGTTGCAAGGTAGTTTTCTGCTCTTGCCCTGACCTCTGGTGGCACATTTGGAGCTGTTAGCGCTTCTCTGATGTAGGCCTCTCCGAGTTCGGTTGCGCCCGTTTCCAAATAAAGCACTCCAAGTTCAAGCCTGATGTTTGAAAGTTCAGGGTTAAGGGCAAGCACACGCTCAAGTGCTGCAATTGCTCCCGTCAAGTCACCCTCTGACGCCGCTACCCTCGCAAAAATAAAGGATGCTTCCGGATCACTTGGATTTGCTCGAACCGTGTTCAGAGCTTGAAAATACTCACGCGACTG
Source organism: Sedimentitalea nanhaiensis DSM 24252 (assembly GCF_000473225.1). Classification (GTDB taxonomy): domain Bacteria; phylum Pseudomonadota; class Alphaproteobacteria; order Rhodobacterales; family Rhodobacteraceae; genus Sedimentitalea; species Sedimentitalea nanhaiensis. The sequence goes on along the minus strand of NZ_KI421509.1, from coordinate 338,015 downwards.
AGCTGAAACCTGGTCGGCCAAACCTAGAGATGATGTCAAGATGACCAATAGTGCGAAAAATTTCTGTCTGTGAAACAAAAAATGTGCCCGATTTTTAGTCAAAGGTCTTCCTCCAAATACGCCCTATTTTTGGTAAACTTCATGCTATCGCGTTTGACCACCTCGCGGTAGAGTTTTGTTGGCATCTGGGAGGCCTTGTGACCTGCTCCCCTTGGAGTCCGCGTTTATAAGTTTGCTCTGTTGACCTGAGACCTTAAACCTCCTCCACTTTTGAGTAGGATCTGTCCCAAGCATTGGAGACGGAATATGAAGAAGTCACGATTTTCAGAAGAGCAGATCATCGGGATGATCAAAGAGCAGGAGGGCGGTGTCCCAACGGCTGAGGTGTGCCGCAAGCATGGCATCAGCACAGCGTCGTTCTACAAATACAAATCGAAGTTCGGCGGAATGGGGTGCTGTCAGACGAATTCGAACTAGTCTCAGCTTGTCGCCAAGCGCGTGAACCTATCCGGAACAAAGCTGACGCCATTCGACAAGGGCGGCGGTTCGGTTCAACTTGAAAAGTTTGCGAGATGAAAGGCTGCGCTCTTGGTTGAAGTGGTTTGAGACAGAGGCGTGCACGGAGGCGAATTTCTGCAGACTTCGCATGCGCCTGAAACGAAGCATGGCTCGTTCTCTTCGTCGGAAAGGTAAGTGCGAGTTCTCAGCCCTATTGTTCAACCAGCGGCCGGTTTCCTGCCGAGCACCCGCGCCGATCTGTTTCAAAGCGGCTCCGTAGGATCGGAGCTGGTCAGTAACAATCTCCTCAGCTCTGCCATGCTTTCGCATTGCTTTCTTTAGGAATTTCAATGCGGCCTTCTTGTCTCGGGTCTTCGTGACATAGCTTTCAAGCACTTCGCCTTCATGATCCACAGCCCGCCAAAGGTAGTGCGTCTGGCCATTGATCTTCGCAAACATCTCGTCGAGGTGCCAAGCCTCCGGTCGAGCATCTTGCGCATGGCGCCCACCTCAGCGGTCTTGTTAGACCGGCTGGCATCGACATCCACGATGATGCCGTGGTCCGTGTCGATCAGATAGTTGTCGGAATACGCAAAGAACGCGGGGCCTTTGCGCGCCGCTGTCCACTGGCTGGCTGGGTCAGCATGAGCTGTGAACTTGGGCTTGGCAGTAGTCGCTGCACCGAAGGCTTCGTCGTCCAAAGTGTCGAGATACTCGCGTACGGCACGCGGTGCATCAGCGGGATCAATCTCGCGAGCGGCCCAATCCTCGGGATTGCTGGAGTTCTGCTTTTGAACATCCGCGCTGATCAGGCTGGCATCGACTGCGAAGCCTTGACCACCAACCAAGCCTTCTTTCATGCAGCGGGCAACCGTCGTTTCAAACACATGGCGCAGCAGATCGCTTTCACGGAACCGGCCATGACGGTTCTTGGAAAAGGTTGAGTGATCCGGGATGCGGTCCGTCAGATCGAGGCGGCAAAACCAGCGATACGCAAGGTTCAGATGCACCTCTTCGCACAACCGCCGCTCGGATCGAATGCCGAAACAGTACCCAACCAGCAGCATGCGGATCAGAAGTTCAGGATCGATCGAGGGACGGCCAGTGTAGCTGTAAAAATTCGCCAAATGAGCGCGGACACTAGTCAGATCAACAAACCGATCAATCGACCGCAGCAGGTGACTTTGCGGAACATGATCCTCCAGCGAGAACTCATAGAACAAAGCTGCTTGCGCCTCTTGCCTCGGTCCCATCATCGCAATCCCTCCCGCTCGTTGAGAGAATTGAATCAGCGCTTTGGCCACCAAGCAAGCACGAGTTTTTCAACAAAATCGGCTCTGAGCGGCCCAATGCACATGCAGCATTGACGCCGTTAGCCGGCTCCCGACGACTGCCTTTGCGAAGGACGATACAATCCAGCCGCCAGCGCGGTGCTGGTGATTGGGTTTGGAGGGCGGATCGGAGGGCATATCATGCCAAGAGTCCAACTTCCCGCAACAACCCCGAAACGTAGAGCCTGGAACAAGGGGCGGATCATCGGCCAAAAACGGCCTTTGCTGCCAAAACAGGTCTGGGCGATCCGGGCACGGCTTGAACTGGCGGGCTATCTGCGTGATCTGGCTTTGTTCAACGTCGCCATCGATAGCAAGTTGCGCGGCTGTGATCTTGTCAGATTGGCCGTGTCTGACCTGGTAAAAGATGATCTTGTGCGAGAACGCGTTTCGGTCATCCAGAGCAAGACCAAGCGACCGGTGCAGTTTGAATTGACCGAAAACACACGCGATACCGTCTTGGCGTGGGTCAAATCGCCCGATATGTTTGCCTGCCGATTTATGTTCCCGAGCCGGTTCCATGACCGCCCACACATCTCAACCCGGCAGTATGGACGGCTTGTCCGCGATTGGGTAACGGCGATTGGCCTAGAGCCGAGTGGATATGGCACTCATTCGTTGCGCCGGACCAAAGCGGCGGAAATCTATCGAAAGACCGGCAATCTCCGTGCCGTTCAGCTGTTGCTTGGTCACACCAAAGTCGACAGCACAGTGCGTTACCTTGGCGTGGAATTAGAGGACGCCCTGAGCATCGCTGAGCGCATTGATATTTGAGGCATCTTGGCGAACGGTCCTGCCGTTCGCCATCTCAAAGCGCCTGTCGCTCCCTCATGCGGCGTTCAAGACGAGTTTACCCTCGCAGCCACCGCCCAAAACCTCAGAAAACTGGCCAAGCTCAAACCGATGGAGCCCGACGCAGGTTGAAGCGGCGGCCAGGCCTTCACGCCCGAAAGAAATCAAAGCCTTAGACTGCCAAATCGGGCAATCTCGGGCGACTTTTTCAACAAAATCAGCCCAGAGTGGCGGATGCTGCAGAGTACACGAATGGCAGCTCTAATGAAAATCGCGGCTTGGAAAGAGGCGCTTTGCTTGGTCGCGGGGATGCATGGCGCGGGCGGGATAGCGCGATTTTTTAGGAGTATCATCGGCGCGCGGGCCTTCGGTGGTCAGGGCTTCTGGTTCTGGGTGGCCCAGTTCAAAAAGCTTATGCGACATGTCCTGAATATCCTGCGCGATCAAGTGTACCACAATGCCTTCGCGTTGTAGATAGCCTGTGACGCGCAAGAGCCGCCCCCCCATAACAATCCGCCGAAACCGTTCATAGACTTTGGGCCAAACCACCACGTTACTGACGCCAGTTTCATCCTCAAGGGTTAGGAAAATCACGCCGGATGCGGTGCCCGGACGCTGGCGGGTGATGACAAGGCCGCAGACGCTGTAACGGCCCAGCGGGATTTCTAACAAAGACGCATGTGTCGTAAGCCCCGAAAGCGATGGGCGCAGCAACTCCATCGGGTGGGCGCGCAGGGTCAGGCGGGTCGAAACGTAATCTTCCACCACCTCTTCACCCAGCTGCATATTGGGTAATATGACGGCTGGCTCGTGAACGATTTCCCCGTCAATCGGATCGTTGAACAGGGGCAACGGACTGGGGCTTTTGATCGCCTTGACCTGCCACAACGCATCGCGACGCGTCAGCCCCATATCCGAGAACGCATCGGCCTCGGCCAGCCGTGTCAGAACGTCAGGGCGCAGACCTGCTCGCAGCCACAGGGATTGCGGGTCCTGATAGCCATTGCCACGCGCGGCAACGATCCAGCCCGCGTCCTCTTCTTTGAACCCTTTGATTTGCCGAAACCCCAGCCGTAACGTCAAAGTGCCATCTGGACGTCGTTCCAGCGTGTTGTCCCAATCGGAGTGATTCACGCATATCGGGCGGGTTTCAACGCCATGTTCGCGGACGTCGCGCACGATCTGGGCAGGCGCGTAGAACCCCATGGGTTGGGAATTGAGCAAAGCACAGGCAAAGATCGCCGGGTGGTGGCATTTCAACCAGGCGGACACATAGGCCAGCATGGCAAAGGCCGCGGCATGGCTTTCAGGGAAGCCATAATCGGCAAAACCTTCAATCTGTCCAAAACAGCGTTCAGCCACCTCTGGCGAATAGCCGTTATTCAGCATCCCCGCGATGAACTTGTCACGATAGGTGCCAATCGTTCCCATGCGCCGGAACGACGCCAGTGAGCGACGTAGATGATCGGCCTCTTCGGGCGTGAAGCCCGCGCCGACTTCGGCGATTCTCAGGGCCTGCTCTTGGAAGAGCGGCACACCCAGCGTGCGTTTGGTCACTTCTTCCAGAGCAGGACCGAAGGGCTCTGCGCTTTCCTGACCGTTTCGCCGCCGGATATAGGGCTGCACCATATCGCCTTGGATGGGGCCGGGGCGGACAATCGCGACCTCGATCACCAGATCATAAAATTCACGGGGCTTCATCCGGGGCAGGAAATTCATCTGCGCCCGGCTTTCCACCTGAAAGACGCCAATCGCATCGGCGCGACATAGCATGTCATAGGTGGGTGTATCGCCTTGGGGCACCGAGGCTATGCTGTGGCTGATATTGTCGTGTTCCTGCATCAGTGCAAAAGCCTTGCGAATACAGCTCAGCATGCCCAGCCCCAATACATCCACCTTAAGAATGCCGAGGGCGTCGATGTCGTCTTTGTCCCAGCAAATTACGGTACGTTCCTCTATCGCGGCATTCTCGATCGGCGCAAGCTCATCCAGCCGCCCACGGGTGATGACAAAGCCCCCCACATGTTGTGACAGATGACGGGGGAAGCCGATGATTTCTCCAATCAAGCGAATGGTCTGCATCAGGCGGCGGTCATTTGGGTCAAGGCCAAGTTCGCGGATGCGGTCCAGATCCACGCCGCCATTGGTCATACCCCATATCTGACTGGACAGGCCTGCGGTCACGTCCTGACTAAGCCCCATGGCCTTGCCCACCTCGCGGATCGCCGCGCGGGTGCGGAAATGGATCACGGTGGCGCAAAGCCCTGCCCGCTCACGTCCATATTTTTGATAAATCCACTGGATCACCTCTTCGCGCCGTTCGTGTTCAAAATCGACGTCAATGTCCGGCGGCTCGCCCCGGTGCTTTGAGACAAATCGTTCGAACACCATGGCGATCATGTCTGGACTGACATCGGTGATGCCCAAGAGATAACAGAGAATGGAATTGGCAGCAGATCCGCGCCCCTGACATAAAATGCCCTTGGATTTGGCGAATTGCACAATGTCATGCACGGTCAGGAAATAAGCGGGAAAGTTCAACTCTTTCACCACGGCAAGTTCTTTGTGCATCAGCTCAAGCGCCCTGTCCGACGGGCCATCCGGGTAGCGCCGCTTCAACCCCTCCTTGGCAAGACGTTCCAGACGGGCCTGCGGGGTTTCCCCAATCGTTTCCTCATGCGGGTATTCATAGGACAGCTCGCCCAGATCAAAGCTGCACCTATCGGCGATTTCCAATGTGCGGCGCAGCGCCGCCGGGTGGTTGTAAAAAAGACGCGCCATGTCGGCCCCGGCCTTTAGGCGGCGTTCGCCATTGGGCAGCGCGCGGGTGCCGATCTGGTCGATTGTGATATGTTCGCGCATACAAGTCAGCACATCAGCCAACTGTCGACGATTGGCCCGGTGCATCAACACATCGCCCACAGCGACCATTGGGGCAGACGCCCTTTGCGCCGCCTGCGCGCAGGCGCGCAGATAGGCCTGATCACTGCCGTCGTAACGGGGGGCGGCCCCTAGGAAGACATGGCCCGGGAAATGGCGGACAAGAGCACGGATATCTGCTGTGGCTTCTGCCAAACCACTTTGTGGCAGAGCAATCAGGATCATGCCTTTGCAGGCGGGGTAAAGATTTTTTCTGTAAAGCAGGCAGTCCCCTTTCTCGGCCCGGCGTTTTCCCAGGGTCAAAAGGCGCGTCAGACGTTGATAGGCGGCTCGGTCACGCGGCAATGCGAGCCAATCCACTGAACTGTCCTGCAAGATCAACCGGCACCCTACGATGAGCTTGGGCAACACGATCGCATCAGGCTTGGCGAGGGGACCACCTTGATCACTGACTTGCCGGGACGAACTGTCCATGCGCTGCTGGGATCGTATTTTTACACTGTCCTGCGTTTCACGTTTCAGCTCCATTAACGCAGACCAAGCCCGCACCACACCAGCCAGCGAATTGCTGTCTGTAATGGCAATGGCCGAAAGGCCCAGCTCGGCCGCCCGCACCACCAATTCTTCGGGATGCGATGCCCCAGTCAGAAAGGTGAAATTTGTGGTGACGCACAGTTCGGCGTACTCCTGCGCCTGCGCACGGGTTTCCAACATATCTCGCCGAAACGCCTCAACCGGGCGGTGGGTGCGATTGATTTCGATCATGCGAATTCCCCCTGCACAAACCAGCCGGGGTTTTGCGGCGTATAGAATAGCCACAACCTGCGCCCCTCACGTGTTTCCACCCGCCAGTAATCGCGCAGGCCGGAATGCCAGTTGTCATCTTGCAGCCACCATTCCGGTGCTATGCGCTCCGGCCCGGTGGTGCGGCCTGTGGTGAGCGACATTCGTCGCCAGCGAAAGCGCGTAGGGGGACGCGTGCCTGTTCCGGCAATCGGCTCTGGTGGGAACAGAGTGATCGGACGCGGGTGTGTGCTGACCCAACTATCGGCCGGGTCAGAATACGCCACAGGTGCAACGATAAAGCTGCGCTCGGGAATATGACTGTCAGCGGGTAGGAAGCGCTGGATGTTCTCCAACCCGATCCGCGTGCCAAGGCGCGAGATCAGATCGTCCAGCTTGCCTTTTTCGCCACCTGAAACATGGCTGATCTGCTGCACCGGCAGGGCCTCTACCTGTGTGGCTTCCAGCCGTAGCTGATCAATGCCGAACCCGGCATCAACCTCGCTCAGTCCTCGCTCAAAAAGCGGCAGGATGCGCTGTGGGTCACGCAGGGGGCTGGCCAGCCGCAGTTCGACCTGCTGGTGTCCCTGATCCACCCGGCGCAGAGTGATGCACAGGTTCCGCGCGCCCACTTCCTGTGTTTTCAATTTCGCACAGAGCTGGACAAGAAGCCGCTCGGCACCTGCCATCACATCCGACAGCAAGCCGATCGGTTCTGGCAGCGTCATCCGCACCGCATAATGTGGTGGGTCAGCATAAGGGGAAATCTCTTCGGGCTGTGTGCCCAAAGCCTGATCCAATCGCAGCAAAAGACCGGGGCCAAACCGGCGGGTCAGTGGCGCACGCGCGGCCCCCGCCAAGTCGCCAATGCTGCGCAACCCCAAACGTTGTAACGCGACGGATATGCTGTCGTCGATTCGCAGCGCCGCGACTGGTAAGGACGTCAAGGCGGCCAGCGCCCCGCCGCTGGGGGCGACACCCTCGCCATAATGCGCTAAAGCCCAGGCCGCCCCACGGGTATCTGCGAGACCTATCTGTGTTGAAATCCCGGTGCGTATCAGGCGCATGCGCATGTCGGCCAGCATGGCCGCCTCTCCGCCAAACAGATGCGCCGAACCAGTGACATCCATCACCAGCCCATCCTGGCCCTCAAACCCAACCCATGGGCAATAGCGGGTTGCCCAGCGACGGAGCGTCTGCAAAAGCCGCTGGTCCTGCTCAGGTTGCGCCACCTGGCTTTGCAGGCTTGGACAAAAGGCCCGCGCATCCGCATAGGGCATCCCCTGATGCAGGCCTTGTTGTGTGGCAGCGGCATTCAGGCAGTAAATCCGGTTGGCATTTTTCTGCTTCAGCGTCAGCGCAAAAGGCCCGTCGATGTGGCGCTGGCGTAAAACCCGGTCACTCGCGAGCCGGGGAAACCATAATGATACGACGCGACGCTGTATCCCATCGAACATGCCAAACACCCAATGTTCCTGATTTGTTCTTAATAAGCTCCCACTTTTGCAGAGTCGAGTCTTTGGGGTCGAACACGGGGGTGCAACGCCAACGCGTTTCCGCCGCATTGCTGCCCATGCCTTCGGGAATAACGGCCAATCCCGTGGACATTCCATCCCGCGCAGCCAGCTGCAATCGCCGCCCTTCAGTCAAGGTCAAAGGCTTATTCAGAGACATGACAACCAGCGACACAGCACCAGACCGCAAGGCCTCTTCTGCAACTGCAAGCGTCTCGGGCTGATTTTGGGTGTTGCAGATTGTTAGTGCCACAGGCTCTACGAAATCAGAAAAACCTGTTGGGTTGATCTGAGTGCTGTCCCAATTCTCGCGAACCCACATTGTATGACTGGCCAATCGCGCCGCAAGCGCGAAGGCAAACACATATGCGCCCGCCCCACAAACCTCATGTGTGCGGAATGTGGCAGGCGGAAAAAACAGAACTTCGGCATTTTGCATGGGTAGAATGTAGCGAGAAACACCGGGACCGAACAATACCGGACCTTAACGCAACCGCAGCGAATTCACCCTTTGTCCGCGTCTGGTTAGTTGGAACGACTTGCGGCGAAGGGGCGGTCTGGGTTTAGGCAAATTTGGCGCCTGTGAATGACCTCTGTGGGTGGCTCCTGCATTGCAAGTGTTTTCTGGTGATATTCGCGGTCATTTTCGTCAGTACTGTCGTCTGTCCGGCCTGTTTATGTTTTGGCATTGCCTCCACTGGCCCTGATGAATTCCGCAGGACCGATGGCGCCTGGTTGCGTCTGCCGCCGCGCACCGGCTGGCAGGCATGGGTCGAAGATGAGGGCATCCTGCTTGTCTACGACGGCGCGGGCTGGATCGGGACCACGCCGGACGCGCTGCAGAACCTCGCGCTGCTGGGGCTCGGGACCAACGCCGATGCGTCTAACCCGTTCGCGGCCAAGCGGAACGCCGCACTCTGGACGGCGAAGACCGTGGCCGAGGGCGGGACCGGCGATCTGTTCTACACGATGAACAAGGAGGCCGAGGGCGACGATCTGGGGCTGACCCTGCAGACCGGTTTCGTAACGAAGGCGCTCGTGGGCCTGTTTGGCTCCGACCGCTTCCGGCTCGCGGTTTCCGCCGATGGGAGCACCTTCTTCGACGGGCTCAGCGTCGACAACGCCACCGGCATCGTCGAGCAGCCGCAGCTGCCGCGCTTCAAGGCCTGGACCAACTACGACAACTACGTCGGCGTCGGAGCCTGGACGAAGATCGGCCTCAATAACACCGACTACAACGATCAGGGCGCGTTTGATGCCGGGACCAACCTGTTCACCGCGCCCGTCGATGGGACATACCTCTTCGGAGCAACGCTGCTCTACAAGATCAACGCCAGCGCCACGGCGCGCATGCGCGGACGGCTCGTGCTGAATGGAGCGACCGAAATCCGCGGCTCCTTGGGCGAGAGCTCTGCCACCCATGTCTCTCTGGCCACTGCCATCTGGCTGCAGACCATGGTGCCGCTCACTGCGGGCGATACCGTCGAGTTGCAAGGCTATTTCCGGGTTGCGGACGGCTACTTCTCCGCCGATCACACGTCATTCTGGGGCTGCAAGGTCGGTTGAAGGGCGCGAGTGCTTTGCACGCTCTTACAATCGGCGAGAGATGTCTGGCAGAGGCGCGGCTTGGCAGCCGCAGGATCCTGTGATAGCTGACGTCGCAAAGTTGCGGATCTAGGGGCATCGTCGCCGACGCGACCGGCTCGGCCCGGACCTTAGGCATCTTCTTCTGCTGCCGCATCAGCATAGCGCAATGCTGCCATTCGCAGTACAAGACCAAGGTCTTTGCTAGATCGCAGCAAGTTGGGCTATGCCGACAATGACAAATATCTAGAAATCAGTTCCGAAATTCACATGAAGAAAGCGCCGTCGGACCTTGGCTTGAGCGTTCTACCTGTTCATTCTGAAGTAATGATGATCAGAAGTCGTTTCGCTTTTTCTTGAGGGGATGGAATATGGAAAACTTCGCATGAGTACTGTCAAAAAGGTTCATGCATGCTCCGGGCAACCCTCCTGTCACGTCGTGTTTCTTCACGGACTCGGGGGGAGCATTGAGGAAACTTGGAAAAGCCGAAAAACTGGTGATTTCTGGCCTGCTTTTGTTGGCGAGACAGTTGGAGATATCGATGTCTTTTGCGTCGGTTATAGTGCCTCACCTTCAAAATGGCTGGGTTCTGCAATGCCATTACACGATCGAGCGGCTGAACTCATAGAGACTATGCGGGTCAACAACATCTTCGACCGACCAGTTGTATTTGTTGCACATAGCCTAGGCGGCTTGCTGGTAAAACAAATTCTACGGCTTGTTTGGACGCATAACGTTGAAGACTGGCAAGCAATCAGAGGTAAGATCCGTGGTGTTTCGTTCATTGCGACGCCGCATAGTGGTTCCGATATCCCGCGATACCTTAGGGAACGTCTGATCAACCGGTTCGGCTGCGCCGAGATTTTGGCTTGATGGTCTGGCAAGGCGTGAGACAGGTTGTTTGCGGCCGGTCAAGCGGCTTCAGGGCTGCCATTTCGGCGTTTTGGCGTATTCTGGGCGGACTCATCCTCATGCCATCAGCCTCCGTCGCACCAGAAACAGGTTCCCGAGTGCGAACAGCGTGAAGAGCTGGGCGCGGTTCTTGGCGAGGCCCCGGTAGCGGGTTTTCACGTGGGCAAACTGGCGCTTCACGATCCGGAACGGATGCTCGACTTTGGCTCTCACCATCGCGATCACCCGGTTGATCCGTTCGTCGAGGGAATGCAGCTTGCCACCCTTGGGCGCCTTGCGCATGACGCCCCAGAACTTGCCCGGTCCCGTGAACGCCGCCTCGCGCTCGGCGCTGACATAGCCCTTGTCGGCCCAGACCGAAGTTTCCTCGCCGTGCAGCAGGTCGTCCCAGACCTGGCTGTCGTGCAGTCTGGCGGTCGAGGTGTCCAGGCTGTGAACAACGCCGCTGTCCGCATCGACGCCGATGTGGGCTTTCATACCGAAATACCAGTCATTTCCCTTCTTCGTGGACGACATCTCGGGGTCGCGTGCACCCGCCTTGTTCTTCGTCGAGGACGGCGCGTCGATGATGGTCGCATCGACCAAAGTCCCCGAGCGCAGGGTGATCCCCTTGTCTGCCAGATGCGCGCTCACCTCCGCGAAAATCGCCTCAGTCAGCCCATGCCGTTCGAGCAGGTGGCGAAAGTTGAGGATCGTAGTCTCATCCGGAATGCGGTCGTCACCCAGCTCGATCCCGGCAAAGCGGCGCATCGCATCGCTGTCATACAGCGTCTCTTCTGCCATCGGGTCGCTCAGGGCATACCAATTCTGGAGGAAATAGACCCGCAGCAT
>NZ_KI421509.1:0-326789 GCF_000473225.1 Sedimentitalea nanhaiensis DSM 24252 | reverse complement strand
GCGGGTCCGGCGCAGTGGAGCGTGACGAGGCTCTCGCTGAACCACGATGCGGTTCAGGCTCATAACCTGAAGGTCGTAGGTTCAAATCCTACTCCCGCAACCAAAATAATACAGTATTATCAATACGCTAGAAGCCACCTCCGGGTGGCCGCGCGCGTTCCCGAAACACCACTGGAAGCACTGTGGAAGCAAACGGACGCGGTTCGGATGTGTGACGCAAGCGCAACACACAAGCCAGATCAACACATCCAGAACCAGTGCAACCACAACCGCGAACGGCCCAAACCGGTCATTCCGAGGGGCCTCCTCGCGGCGTTGCCGACTCCGAAAAGCTGACATTCGAAAATGAAGCATCCAACCCCATTCAACCCATGAATATGGTTTCAGCAGACACACCATGCGATCTTTGAACTAAAGGTATGAACCTAGTAGATTTTTAATAAGAGGCGTGAACATCTACTTGAATTTGATGTCCACGCCAATAACCCGACCTTAGGTGTGTGCAGCATGCTTCAACAAATTCCGCCTCTAGAAGGCGTGCAGATCAGCAGACATGCCGCCCTTCCTAAGAAGTAATGTCCCGAAAGACACAACGCCAATCAACCCGCAAACACAGTACTGGTATCGACTGAACGTAGTCAGTACGGCCAAGCGTTCTGCTGCAAATCTCGCGAAATTACTGCAAAGCGATGACGCCGGAAGGCAGAGTCGCCCTAGTTGTTAGACTAAGCATATGAACGCTTCAATTCTTTCTTCTCAATAAGGCGGAGGAGATTGATGCTGTCCCACGTCGTGAACCAAGGATTCTGCTCAAAATTCGTGATTGCAGCAGCGACATGCTCATTTGTCGGTATCTGGATCGAACCACCGCCACCTCCCAGCCGTTGTTGCCCATTGTAGCCCGTCAAAATTCTCCTGACCATTTTTCTTCGATAGTCAGCGCTTATGAACGGGCAGCCCATCAGATCAAGAAATAGATGGAGGCGTTCGGAGCAAGTCGCCAAATTAGGCTCCTTCAGGATGAAAGATTCCGCACCCTGCAGTAGTTCCAATTGCTTCGTTTTGCACTTTGGATCATCTCCAAGAACAAACAACTTGGCGACAACTTCAAAATACCCTACCTTCGAGGAAGCTCCTTTAAACTCATCTAGAAGCTCAACATAGTAAACACCCCCAAAGTCAAATGGTTTGGTCGCGCAAATTACATTGAGTATCTCGATTGAGGTCGAATACTGCCGTTCGTCCAGATCAGTAAGTGAGCTGCTGCCAACAAGACGCGAAACCCAAAGCTGTACCCGTTCCTTGGTGGCCAAAAAGTCATCCGGGGTATGTTTTTTTAAGAATTCAGCAGTTTGAACAAGGACATATGAGATATCTAAAGAAGTGTTTACGCTCGGAGCAAGAGAGAAAAGATGAAACGCAACCTCAAGATAGAAATCATAAAGATCAGTGGCTTGTGACAGGCACTCCTCTCGGCTTATCACACTTCCATCAAGCAAAGCGATTTCTTCGGGCAAAGCCAGCAACTGTTCGCTATCTCTTGTAAGTTGATGCGTCCTCCACTTTATGGCCGCCAACATATAAGCAGACACGCCCTCATAGCCCAATTCGGCATCTACACAAATTGCGCGAACTCGCTGAACAAGTGCGCGCATTAGCTTATGCCTTGATCGGATTCTCTTAGCTGTCACCAACACAACATTTGTTTGCTGTCTGCCCGGAACACCTGCGATCTGGTTTGGACGCGTTAGGTTGTCGATAACATCAGCAACTAAAGTATTGGCTTGCTGTATTGCCGAAGATTTTTTGCTGGCGAAGGGACGATACGTGATCTCCGCTTTTCCGGGATTTAGATGAAGTTTGTATTCGTCCAGGCAGTCAGAAAGTTCGGCGGAAATCTCGTCACAGTTTCTTCGATTTCCACTGAAAAAATAGTAATTGTCGACATATCGAAAAGCTGAATAGTCTACGCCATTTGTGAGCCCTTTCTTCGTAAGCCGCCGCTCTAGCTCATCATCCACCGCTGACAATATAGTTTCAGCGAATATTCGACTGACTTCTGGGCCAACAATGATTCCGTTGGTTTCATTCCTATTCATTGACTGCATAAGACGATCAAAGGAGGCCCCGTACATTTCGGCACTAGTATTTCTTTTGGCTTCTTTGAGCGACCTTGTGGCCCAAGAAATCGAGTGAGTATAAATACTGTGGAAGCACTTCGAAATATCTTGCGAGGACATAAAGTGGAATTTTCGTTCTAATGAATCGAAGAGCCTTGATCCCAAAAAGTTATGAAGTCTCCCGTAACCGGCGTACGCAAAGAAGCTGGCTGGATGCTTTGTAAACTTATCTTTGTCCACGGTTGAAATCGTAGAGAACTTGAGCTCGTTACTGGCTTCTAAGGGACCTGCGATATAATATTTGCTCGCAGTGCAGACAGGCCGTCGGATAGAGAATGAGCTGGTGTTACAGTAGTACGTGAGCAGTGAGTCATATCTAGAGTAAAAGTTGCAAATTTCGAGTTGCGCGCGAGGATGCGGCAAGCCGAGTTTGCGTAAGGATTCGGCATCTTTGACGATTTTGTAAGAAAGTGGCTCCGTGGCTTGCTTGCCAGAATTTGGAGGAAGAACAAAGGTTTCGATTATTGTCTTTGAGAATGTATCAAACTTCTTCCAATCACGGATGTTAAGGTAGAAGCCATCGTTTCCGATAGGAATAGGTAGCTCAGCCGGAGTCGTGTCGCTGAGGAGAGCCCGGTTGAAGTCGCTTGGATCAAGTAAGATCTTCTGAACAGTCTTCCTAGGCATGTTGCCAAGCCTTCATCAAATGGACGAGCTTCTGCTCATTGAATCCGACGTACTTCTTCTTTTGAACGTGGGCGCATAGGTCAAGGTACTGAATTCTCTTCCGATTCCGCCTTGTAAGCGGTGCAAGTGCAAGCCTTGCAGCCAGATTTGAGGATCGTGACGAAAGGACGCTGTGATAAAAGGATGAAAGCTCGCGCAGTGCTGGCGAGGGATGGTCAATTAATGGGTAACTGTTACACATTCCGCTAGACAACCATCGCTCGGAGTTTCTATCGTAAAACCTATAGCCGCTGTTTATTAGAAGAAACCTGTCTAAGAGATCATCTTGGTTTCCATCTCGAAGGTATTGCTTGATGGACAAGATAAATCTTGTTTTACGCTTGTCGATCTTCGATTTGCTTATGTCGATCGTTAGCTTTCGGGCATTTAAAGTCTTGTCATGGTTCGCTTCAGAAAGAATTTGCGAAACGGTGAACTTGTATCCCAAATAATCCAAAGCATACCTGTTGGTGCTTCCCTTGTTTTCCTTCTTCGGCAGTAGCTGGAAGGCTTTTTTATTTTGAGACGGATTAGGCATTAAACCTGTCGGAAGATTAACCTCGATCCGCTGGGTCAGGTCGGGTTCAGTGATATGTGGGGCGGCGACAATTACAATATCGTCAACATACCTTGCATAGAAATGAACTCCCTCAGACCGAGAGATTTCCTTGTCCATATTTAACAAAAATACCTCGCTCAGGGTGCCATTTAAAGCCAAACCTGCAGGAATTCCAGAAGCACCGGCGGCCTCTAAATCGGCTAAATACTTGTCGAGCATTCTTATTGTCGTGCCTGAACTGCTCAAGCGCTTATGGCAAGCTTTGCGCAGCTCATCCCTATCAATCGAAGCGTAAAACTTCTTTATGTCATATTTTGCGACAACATACGGCAGCCCATTCCCCAAGAGTTGACTTAGGCGAGATACGACATAGTTCCTGTCAGCCTGTCGAACTCTTACTATGCGCCTAATATTCTCGTTCAAGCGCCTAAGAAGTATGGGAACGTCTGATCAACCGGTTCGGCTGCGCCGAGATTTTGGCTTGATGGTCTGGCAAGGCGTGAGACAGGTTGTTTGCGGCCGGTCAAGCGGCTTCAGGGCTGCCATTTCGGCGTTTTGGCGTATTCTGGGCGGACTCATCCTCATGCCATCAGCCTCCGTCGCACCAGAAACAGGTTCCCGAGTGCGAACAGCGTGAAGAGCTGGGCGCGGTTCTTGGCGAGGCCCCGGTAGCGGGTTTTCACGTGGGCAAACTGGCGCTTCACGATCCGGAACGGATGCTCGACTTTGGCTCTCACCATCGCGATCACCCGGTTGATCCGTTCGTCGAGGGAATGCAGCTTGCCACCCTTGGGCGCCTTGCGCATGACGCCCCAGAACTTGCCCGGTCCCGTGAACGCCGCCTCGCGCTCGGCGCTGACATAGCCCTTGTCGGCCCAGACCGAAGTTTCCTCGCCGTGCAGCAGGTCGTCCCAGACCTGGCTGTCGTGCAGTCTGGCGGTCGAGGTGTCCAGGCTGTGAACAACGCCGCTGTCCGCATCGACGCCGATGTGGGCTTTCATACCGAAATACCAGTCATTTCACTTCTTCGTGGACGACATCTCGGGGTCGCGTGCACCCGCCTTGTTCTTCGTCGAGGACGGCGCGTCGATGATGGTCGCATCGACCAAAGTCCCCGAGCGCAGGGTGATCCCCTTGTCTGCCAGATGCGCGCTCACCTCCGCGAAAATCGCCTCAGTCAGCCCATGCCGTTCGAGCAGGTGGCGAAAGTTGAGGATCGTAGTCTCATCCGGAATGCGGTCGTCACCCAGCTCGATCCCGGCAAAGCGGCGCATCGCATCGCTGTCATACAGCGTCTCTTCTGCCATCGGGTCGCTCAGGGCATACCAATTCTGGAGGAAATAGACCCGCAGCATCATCTCCAGCGGCATCGGCGGGCGACCGCCCTTGGAGCCGACTTTCGGGTAGTGCGGAGCGATCAGCGCCAGCATGCGGCCCCAGGGCACCACCTCATCCATCTCCGCCAGAAACTGTTCCCGCCGCGTCACCTTCTTCTTCATCACATCGCGAAGACCGGGAAAAACAGGTTGCTTTGGCATCGGAACGGCTCCTTGGCGGGTTGCCTCAAGTCTACCAGATCACGCCAGAAGCGGCAGGTTTTTCAGATGTTCCAGTGGTACAAAGATACGAATTGCCGGAATTGATGCACCGGAACTGGATCACCCATGGGGGAAAAAGTCAAAGTTCGCGGTCGTAAAGATGTGCAAAGGCGAAATTGTGACTGCCGAAATTAGCGAAGAGGTTTCTTACGACCGCGTCGTTGCAAAGTGCTTTCTGTCCGATGGTACGGACATTGCCGCTGAACTAGTCAAGCAGGGCTTGGCTTTGGATTGGCCGAAATATTCTGGCGGGGCATATCGTCAGCTTGAACCTGACGGAACTAGAAAAAAGCTATGGCGCGCTGCCGCGAGGCAACGCGGAAAGATGAACCCTTAGGCCAGTTTCGTTCTCTCACAGGCCCGAACCTTGCCGCCACAGATTCTGATGTCTCATAGGAAATTCGTTACCTGCCGCTTACCACTCTTGGTGGAAAGGTCTGCTCTCAGCCCGAACTCGACATTCGAGCCACACGTAGCGACAGCTATGCTGCGAATGCGAAAGGCTCAGTCGATTTCCCCATAAGCAGCGCTCAGGCGACGCAGTTCTGAACAGGCTTCATGCAGCGCTGAAAAGGCATTGCCGACACCCTGCCTGATATCACCGGCTTCTGCCGCATTCCGCACGGCAGTGATCACTTGCGTCGCAATTTCGGACGCATACCCGGTTGCCGTGGATTGGACGGCAGCTTCGATCTCGCCGAGATATAGCGGTATGTTGTCTTGAATATCGCTTTCAGACAAGCGCGCAATGAAGGACTGCGAGGGCATTTGTTCCGCTAGCCTGGCGAGCAACCGGATGTCACTTTCCAATTCCTCTTTTGTCGCTGGACCATCGATCTGGATTCTACAAGCCACGCAAATTTCCCTGTTTAGGAACGGTAAACTCTCTGGACCCGGCTGCCCAGACAGGTCAAGACCGGAAAAGATCGCCAAAACAGAGTGCCACGATCGCGCCGTGTGGTGAGCAATTGCGGGACGCAACTATGTAAGGTTAGTATCCCAAAGTACATTTCATGGGGACACCGGCCCAAGCATGTAGCCCAAAAGTCACGTTTCTCAAGGATGCTAAAATTGAAGACCATTCTACTGACCTGCCTTGCTGTTCTTGGCTTTTTGCAAGCCGCGCACGCGGAGGAGGAGAACCGCTGCGGATTGCCGTCTGCCCAGGACGCTGATGAACTCTGCGAGGGGCTGACACATTTGCTCCCTCATTTCGCCGATGACTTCGATCTATCCCGGCTTGATGGCCGCTATGCATTGGCTTGCGGGATGATGAAGGGCATCGAGCTCTCCGGCGCGTCCGCCGAGAACAAAACACGGGTGCTTGTGGATCAGCATGAGGCAACCGGTGTCTTCCAGCCTAAAGCCTTTTTTGGTCCCTCGAGCGGCCCTTTGAGCTTCATCCTGGCGATTGCCTACACGGACCCTCAAACCGGCGAGGAGAAAACCTTTTCGGTGAATGGAGATCATCAAGGGTTTTACATACTGGAGGATTGGGACGGAGTTCGAAGGTTGTCAAAATGTTCGGAGGCCGCGGAATAGGCCGGGGCATTCTGGAAGGCGCCACAACTATGAATTTCCAAGCTTCCAAGTGAAACCGCAAATTCCACAGCACGCTAAGCGTGCAATTCATCTTCGGGTACAACTTTAGCGACATGTACCATGCATGCACCAAATAGGAACTTGAAAATGTTTAAGAATTTTATTTTTCTTCTTATTTTTCTCAGCGCGCCTTTAGCCGCTTGGGCTGACACGACCAAGAGTGATATCTACTGGGCCGTCCTCAGATCTGACAGTGCCAACCTGGTACACCCAGGGATTGAAATATTCAATTTCCAAGAGCAACGACAGTTTTCCAATGAACTCTCGGACAGTGCTTGCGAAGGCAATCAAGTCGCATATGGCAAACTTGAAGCGGCTGCGTCTCTGGGAAATGCAACGGCGAATACCGCTCTCGCATGGCTTTACGGAGCACAGCACTGCCACTATTTTCAGAACAACCCTGAACTGGTCACGAGCCTGTACAAGCGCGCTGCAGAACAAGGGTACCCCATTGCAATGACCAGTTATGGGATCAAGTTGCTTCGAGGCGAAGGAACCGCAAAAAATCATTATGTTGGAACCGTTTACCTGTTGAATGCCGCCTTATCCGGTTGGGGTAATGCGGGCTTGTTCCTCGCCGAGCATATTCTTCTCGGTGTGAATGCAGAATATGACCGGGACGTTGCGCAAGCTCTCTATGATGAATTCCGCTACAGCGCGTATAACGACGAATTGATTGGAAGCGTTGAAAACCTATTGGCGCAACACTGAGCAGGCGGCGTCAATATAGGTGAAATCTGCGGGGTAAATGATGCCCGATACACATGCATTCTCCTCCAGACTGCACGTGCCCATTGAGCGGTACAAGCAAGCTCTGGAAGAACTCGCCCGCCGTGCAGATGCCTGCGGCATATCAGGCTATGAAGAGGAGGGCGATATCGTCCTTCCTCCGCTCTATGACAGCGAAGCGCATGTTGAATTTTTTGACAGTATCACCCGGCAACCGGAGCAGTATCACGCGTTACTGTTGCTGCAAAAGGTGAACCTGCTGGAGGACACCCTTGTATATCTACAGCAGTTTGGTAAGCCTTATGCCGATACGGCCATTCAGGAGTTGATCCGCGTTTTGCGAGGTCCGGCGGTGGGTATTGCCCCCATAGATCCTGAAGCCTAAGGAGGCGGATCCCTCCGGACTACCCGGCGCGAGGGAAATCCTCCCGTTTTTCGGGGGCTTGGTGGTGGAATTTCCGCGGCCGTTTTCAGTGTTTGGGCAGGCGGTCATCCCGCCGTTACTCAACTTGGGACGATCATTTTTGTCCCGCAGTGTGTGAATTCACCGGCTCCAGAACCTCGCAGTCGTAGCGAACGGCGGAAACGGCGGGCTGCACCGCAGCAGAAAACCTCGGCTGGTTGCGTCAAGCGGCCGAGGTTGCAATGGGCGCTTCCTGCGCAGTGCTGCCGTTGGACTTGGATACATCGGATGTCAGCATTCCACTTATCTTGCTTCATGCTTTTCGGACCTGGGCACCGAGGCCAGATCTCGAGGGGCGTTTTACTTGTCTGAGCGTAGCACCGTTGTAGCACCATGGGGAAACGTCGGAACGCCGAAAGCGCCCCGAGGGTCGCTAGCGTGTTGTAATTGATGTATTATTTTGGTTGCGGGAGTAGGATTTGAACCTACGACCTTCAGGTTATGAGCCTGAACCGCATCGTGGTTCAGCGAGAGCCTCGTCACGCTCCACTGCGCCGGACCCGCCGATGGAAACAACTGGACTACTTGCCCGAACCACGCATCACTGGACCCAGGCCCGACGCGTTCGGGCTCTCCCCGGTACCGGGGCGCGGCAACATGCCAGCCTCGAAATCCGAGGAAAGATTCATGACAAAACGCGAAGAGACCAAGGCAGCCAAGGTGCAGGCGATGCTTCGGCGCCCCTCCGGTGCCACCCATGTCGTCGATGTCACCGCAGACGGTGCTGTCAGACCGATTCTAACCAGTCTCAGTTTTCGTCAAACCACCGGAACCTATGCTGAACAAAGCTGACGCCACTCGGCGAGAGCGGCGGTACGGTTCAGCTTGAAGTTCTGTCTGGTGTAGAGATGGCGCTCCTGGTTGAAATGGTTAAGGACCGAGGCGTGGACGGAAACGAATTTCTGCAAACTTCGCATCCGCCGGAAGCACTGCATTGCCCGTTCTCGTCGTCGAAACGGCAGGTGCGAATTTTCGGCCCTGTTGTTCGACCAGCGGCCGGTTTCTTGTCGGTGTGACGCGCCGATGACCTTCAACGCGGCGCCGTACGAGCGAAGCAAATCTGTCACGAACACATGCGGACGACCGTGCCGCTTCATGGATTTCTTCAAGAATTTCAAGGCGGCTTTCTTGTCCCGCGTCTTCGTCACGAAACTTTCCAGAACCTCGCCCTCGTGATCTACAGCCCGCCAAAGATAGTGGCGCTCGCCGTTGATCTTCACGAACATCTCGTCGAGATGCCAGCGCCACTGCGGCGCGGATCGCATGCGGTCCACGCGCTTGCGCCGGATCTCAGAAGCGAATTTCGGCCCGAACCGGTTCCACCAGAACCGCACCGTTTCGTGGCTGATGTCGATGCCGCGCTCATGCAGCAGGTCCTCCACATTGCGAAGCGAAAGCGGGAACCGAATGTACATCATCACCGTCAGGCGAATGATTTCGGGGCTGCTTTGAAAGTACTTGAAAAGATCTGGTTTCGTCATGAGCCAAGGCTACGAAACCGCCCTGCCCGCCTCAACCGGAATCCTTCTGACAATGCTGCAGAAGAAGCAGCGCGGCCCAACCCGGACGGCAAGGAATGAGTCCATTCCGTCCGATGCGTCTTAGCAGAAGAAGCAGCGCGGCCCAACCCGGACCTTCGCGTTCCTTTCATAGCGCCGCGTCATGTCTTAGCAGAAGAAGCAGCGCGGCCCAACCCGGACCGTCGATAAGTGGCTGGCGATGGGTCCGATGTCTTAGCAGAAGAAGCAGCGCGGCCCAACCCGGACCGCTGCCAGACGCGCCCCAGATCGCGATTTGTCTTAGCAGAAGAAGCAGCGCGGCCCAACCCGGACGGTCGATAAGGTGCACGTTGCGGGCCAAGCGTCTTAGCAGAAGAAGCAGCGCGGCCCAACCCGGACGTGGTCGACATCGGCCTGCGCATGCTGACCGTCTTAGCAGAAGAAGCAGCGCGGCCCAACCCGGACGTGCGGGTCAAGGGCATGATTGCCTCCGGCGTCTTAGCAGAAGAAGCAGCGCGGCCCAACCCGGACCAGCGGAACAGGGACCCGTTGCCTTTGGCCGTCTTAGCAGAAGAAGCAGCGCGGCCCAACCCGGACCTGACCTCCGACCTCAAACATATTCACAAAGTCTTAGCAGAAGAAGCAGCGCGGCCCAACCCGGACGGCAGTGCCGATCAGACCGGTGTCGGCGGCGTCTTAGCAGAAGAAGCAGCGCGGCCCAACCCGGGCATGTAGCTGCGAAAACACCCCCGCTGCCGGCACTACTACGTAACTAGCTGCCCTTTGATTTGGATTTCAGACCCATCCGAAGCCCATTTTGAAAGTCGAAATCGCAAGTGAGGTGAATAGAAAAGGTTGTTTGAATACAACATGTTAAAGCTTTGAACCAAAACACCCTTAGTCAACAGCTTTGGAGAATGTCGGGGGAGAGAGAACCATTTTCGGTCCAACGACCGAAGTGGCAGTCAACAGCCCTGTCGCTACAACCTTTGAAAACAACAACAAGATCCGGCGACAGTGAAAAACGGAGAATGAGTTTTCTTTTGTAGGTGGCGGAGGGGACGGGACTGGCGTCGAACCTTCTCCACATCAAGACACTGATTTTAAATTATTATTTTCGCGCAATGCACCCCACGAGCGCTTCCAGTACTGCAAGCGTCTCAAATGGTGATGCCGTCTGGCGAGAGCGGCATCCTCCCCACCTCCAGCAAGTAGGTGGCTACTGTTGCCGCTGGACCGAGCAAACATTGAAGATTCCACGCTGCGCAAATCTGATGCCTTTTGAAAAGGCGTCCGATCATCCGAGCCCAAAATCATCGCGAAACTGGTCGATCTGGTGCATGCGCTCGTGCAGGATGGTCACGATCCCGATGTCACCATTCGAGAGATGACGCCAGTAGACGTAATGGCGTTCGTAGCGAAAGAAAAACCCCTCAACGCCGAATTCGGCAGGGATGGGTTTTGATGCGACGCCGTGGGCAGCGATCTTGTCGAAGGACCCGAACAGGCCGGTGATATATTTCTCAGCCTGATCGTCGCCCCACCTTTCGCGGGTGTAGCGGTAGATGTCATCAAGACGGTGCGACGCCCCTTCCTGGATACGGATGGAGGTCACCGGATCAGGCCCGGTTCCGCGCGATCACCTCGGCTGCGGTCAGCGGTTGATACGTCTGCTCCGAGGCCGCGAAAGCATGAGTCAACTCGGCCTTCAGGCGGTTGAAGGCTTCCTGCTCCGCCCTCTCCTTGTCACGCCGGATCAAGTCGCGGATGTATTCGCTTACGTTCTCATAAGACCCGTCATCGCCCACATTGGCCGACACGAAGTCACTCAGAGCCCCACCAAGGCGGACGGTCATCGTGGTCGTTCGGGACATGGCGCAGCACCTTTCACTTCGCGTGTATTCAATATAACCAAAAATGAACGCAAAACAAGAGTGGGCTGCACCCTGCTCCCGCCGATCATCGTTCGCCCCTCAATCGTCTGCCTCCTCGACAATGTGGCGGCCCGCAAGTGCAAGAACAACATAGAGCACAGCATCCGAATGCCGCGCGAGGGCGATCAGATGGTCGCCGCTCGGCCCCCGCTCGCCCGAGAACCAGTACTTCACGGTGCGTTCGCTGGCACCCGTCCAGCGCATGGCCATTTTGATTGCCCTGTGTGTGTCGTGCAACTCTTCGTGCAGAGCCATCGCTATGGCGGTTCGATAATCGGTTGGTTCTTCGACCAGGTGCACAAATGTGCCCATTTTCGGCACAACTGTGCCCATCTTCACGCGCATTTTCACGTCCTTCTTCGTTAAACAATTGAAGAACCATGAAAACGACGGGAGTCGATTTTGCCCGTTGCGGGTCATTGGACCGCGCTTGACGGACACTACTGATTTTAGGAGCGCAGTAATGAATTGGAATTTGAAAAATGACCGCCGGGCAAACGGAAAGACCTTGCCCGCTTCAGGAAACGACTTTCCAGACGAGTTTGTGCGAGATGGAAAAATTGAACCCAAAAAAGGCTGAAAAGGAAAACCCGATTTGAATAACGGTCGATACAACAGCGAGGACAAAGGCGACGAGGCCGGACAGGATATCCCGGCCGTCGCCTATGTGCGGATGTCGACCGATCACCAGAAGTACTCCACCGAGAACCAGCTCGACACCATCCGGAACTACGCCGCCGCCCGGGGCCTGCAAATCCTGCGCGTCTTCGAGGACTCCGGTCGGTCCGGGTTGCGGTTGGACGGCCGCGAGGCGCTGCAGAACCTGATGGCCGAGGTCCGAACCGGCCAGGCGGATTTCAAGGCCATTCTGGTCTATGACGTCAGCCGCTGGGGTCGGTTTCAGGATGCTGATGAGGGGGCTTACCACGAGCATGTCTGCTCTCGTGCCGGGATCCGGGTCCACTATTGTGGCGAGCAGTTCGAAAACGACGGCAGCATCGGCTCCAACCTTCTGAAAACCGTCAAGCGGGTGATGGCGGGCGAATACAGCCGCGAGCTCTCAGTGAAGGTCTTCGCCGGTCAATGCCGCCTGGTTGAGCCTGGCTACCGGCAAGGCGGAGCGGCTGGATACGGCCTGCGTCGGGTGCTCATCGACGAACACGGCAACCCGAAGGGTGCCTTGTCCCGCGGGGTGCTGTCAGACGAATTCGAACTAGTCTCAGCTTGTCGCCAAGCGCGTGAACCTATCCGGAACAAAGCTGACGCCATTCGACAAGGGCGGCGGTTCGGTTCAACTTGAAAAGTTTGCGAGATGAAAGGCTGCGCTCGTGGTTGAAGTGGTTTGAGACAGAGGCGTGCACGGAGGCGAATTTCTGCAGACTTCGCATGCGCCTGAAACGAAGCATGGCTCGTTCTCTTCGTCGGAAAGGTAAGTGCGAGTTCTCAGCCCTATTGTTCAACCAGCGGCCGGTTTCCTGCCGAGCACCCGCGCCGATCTGTTTCAAAGCGGCTCCGTAGGATCGGAGCTGGTCAGTAACAATCTCCTCAGCTCTGCCATGCTTTCGCATTGCTTTCTTTAGGAATTTCAATGCGGCCTTCTTGTCTCGGGTCTTCGTGACATAGCTTTCAAGCACTTCGCCTTCGTGATCCACAGCCCGCCAAAGGTAGTGCGTCTGGCCATTGATCTTCGCAAACATCTCGTCGAGGTGCCAACGCCAACGGCTGGATCGCATCCCCGCGATCCTGCGCTTTCTGATCTCAGCGGCGAACACAGGACCGAAGCGATGCCACCAATACCGGACTGTCTCGTGGCTGACATCGACACCTCGTTCATGCAGCAGATCTTCCACATTCCTGAGCGACAACGGGAACCGAATGTACAACATCACCGCTAGGCGAATGATCTCTGGGCTCGTCTTGAAGTAGCGAAATGGGTTAGGATTGGTCATCCGGTAAGGCTACGAAACCGCCCTGCCCGTCTCAAGCGATTTTGCTCTGACAGAACCCCCTCACGTTTTTTCGCCGATATGCTGCAGGTGAAATGACAAGCCACACCGCTACCGACAGGTTGTCGGGTGTATAAAGGCAGGCGGTCAGTTTCTCGTTTTTTTCGCCAAGAGGTCTGGGCAATGGCCCCAGGACCTCGCCTTTGCTGATCGTCGCGACCATGGACCCAAGATCAGAGCACCTGGTCGCCACTTGATCCGGATCGATCAGACCAAGCAACCAGTTGTTGAGCGCGTGGGGCACATTTTGACCATCGAACAAAGCGAATTTGTGACGCTGCAATTGGTCCGAGTGCGAAGGCAGAGGGCCGGGGTAGTCACGGGACGCGTAAAGCCCTCCTGACAGAACGCCGAGCTTGCGGCAGATTAGATCTTCATCCTTGATCTCGGATGCAATGCGCAGGGCGATGTCGCCGTCGCCTGCGCTCAGATCTAGGAACCTGTTGCTCGGGATCACTTCTATTGGGGTATCAGGGTAAGTGGCCCTGAACTGGGTCAGGATTTCGTAAATCGCGTCCGTAAATACCAGGATTGGTGCTGAAAATCGGATCGGACGAGTCACGCTGTCGCTCAACTCGGCGGCGGAGGCACCGAAGGACAGCACCGCAGCCTCGACCTGTTCCGCCTCCGCCACCAGCCTTTTGCCTTGAGGCGTCAAATGAAAGCCCCGCGTATCGCGATCGAACAGGACCACTCCAAGCTCATGCTCAAGCTCATCAACCCTGCGGGCGACGGTTGGCTGAGTAACGCCAAGCTCTCGTGATGCCGCGAGGGTCGAGCCGCTGCGGACGACCAAAAGGAAGGCTTTGATGCTTGTCCAGTTGTTGGGCGCGCTCTTCATTTATTCAGAACAGCACAAATTCTGGATGGATACCATCGTTTCAGACCGCCGCTTACGCTTGGACCCACTATTGGACTTGGAAAGGGCGGAACCATGAGCTTGATCGATATCACCGGAACTCCAATACTTCCGCGGCTGGCGTATCTGCGCTCCGTCTTCGCGCTTGCCCGATGGAAGCCCGAAGTCAAAGAAGACAGCAAGAAACGAAGCCGGGAAAGGCTCGATTTCATGCTTGAAATGATGAAGTCACATCCTGAGCACTTCCAGAGCGAACAGGACTTTCAAAACATGATGCACTTCTACCCATCAAGGTTCTGAGTGCCATGGGGCATGGAGTATGACGAGCAGTTATTCATATGATCAGCGGGAAAGGTCGAAGAAAATGGAATGCGCAATCGAGTTGTCATTTGCAAAAAGTGAGCGGGACATTGAGGCGGTGCGAAGCTTGATGCGCGAGTATCTTGTCTGGCACCAGATCCGCTATTCCGAGTCCCGTGACCAGTTGGAAAAGCACGTCGACTACAAGGCCCATGAGTTGGCAATTGATCGCCTCCCGGGGGAGTATGACTCACCCAAATCCTGCTTCCTCATGGCGCGGCGTGGACATGACGCCCTTGGTTGCGTCGCGGTGCGCGACTTGGGCGAAGGCATTGCGGAAATGAGGCGGATGTTCGTCAGTCCGCAAGCGCAAGGTTCGGGAGTGGGAAGACGTCTGGCAACAGGAATCATGAAAATCGCGAGCGCTTTGGGCTATGCGACGATGCGTCTGAATACCGGGCCGCTACAGACAGAGGCCGTGAATTTGTATCAAAAACTCGGGTTCAAAGCAGTCGAGCCCTACAATGACCTTCCACCCGCACTGAGAGAACGTCTCGTTTTCATGGAATGCGACCTGATGTCAGCCGAAGCCTGATGGTTTAACATTTCATTTTTTGGCAGCTTCGGGCTCACTGCCGACCTCGGATGCGGTGCGGCATCCCTCCAAAGCTCCATGACCTCCCGGATGGGGACGGCCCTTGCCGGTCGTTCGTGCAGTCGGCAGCGAAGGACTGCTTCGAGCCGATTGTGTTGAAAAACCCGAAAAATCCACACCCTCATTTTTCCGCCAAAATCCGTTGCATCCGAAGAGCTCGCCCTATTTTCGCGCAGGGGGATTTTGGAGCTGCGCACATCGCCAAACCATTGATTTGGCCGACCCCCTGGCCAAATTTCCCAACTGGCACTCTACGACAAAGTTTTTCACCGTTTTTAGGTGAGAACCGAGTTTTTCAACACAATCAGCCCAACCTGCGAATTGGATTTTCATGCTGCGTGCGCATGCAGCACGGAAACTGCTGCAATGGCGTAAATTTCGATGCCGCCATAGAGCGGCAGAACCGGTCATTCATGCAGGTCTCAGCATGGCTAGGTGGTCGAGATTTCATTGAACAGGGCAAAGCAACCAGAAGGGGCAAACACGCGAAGCGTGCGCTCTAACCGATCCTCGATCATCGTAACACGGGTGTTACGATGTCGATCTAGGGAAGGTGCTTAAGCGTATTCTCTAAGGTAGTCGAAATGAAAGACACAGGCAAAACGGCGGGCCTACGAACTGCCGACCACGATGAAAGTAGAGAACCCGACAATCGCGCATTGCGTCAGAAGCTGACGAAATTCACACGAGGCGGTCCGCCGATTTCCACCATGACGATGATGAACGATTGGGCACTGCACCTGGCCGCGGCGCCGGACAAACAGCTTTCGTTGATGAAAAAAGCGCAGGAAAACTGGTTCGCGTGGTCACAATTCGTGATGGCCGGGTGCCCTGATGACCCGGAAGCCAGCCCGATCGCGCCGCAAAAGGGTGACCGACGGTTTTCAGGTGAAGCCTGGGCCAAGGCACCCTTTGCAGCACTGGCGCAGGGATTTCTTCTGGCCGAGAATTTTGCCGATCACGCGACATCCGATGTGCCCGGCCTGACCCCGGCGCATGACGCGTCGATGACGTTCCTGGCGCGACAGCTCATGGGCGCCTTTGCCCCGTCAAACTTTCTGATGACCAACCCCGAGGCTCTGTCAAAAACAATCGAAACACGCGGCGAAAATCTGCAAAATGGCGGCGCGGCTTTTCTGCGCGACTGGCAGGCGCTGACCGGGCAAGACGCGCTGCATCCGCCATCTCGTGTTGGCAAGGATCTGGCCGTGTCCCGCGGAAAGGTGGTTTTGCGCACGCATCTGATGGAGTTGATCCAATACGAACCCACGACGGACAAGGTACACCCCGAACCCATTCTGATCGTGCCTGCGTGGATCATGAAATACTATATCCTTGATCTGAGCCCTGAAAACTCCGTCGTGCGCTACCTGACGGATCAAGGCTTTACTGTCTTCATGATGTCGTGGCGCAATCCGGATGCTGCGGATGCAGATTTGGGCATGGCAGACTATCTCGAACAGGGCCCCCGCGCGGCGCTGGATCACATCTGCACCAAGACCAAGGCCAAAAAGGTACATGGGGTCGGCTATTGCCTTGGGGGCACGCTTTTGTCGATTGCCGCGGCCAGCATGGCGCGAGATGGCGATGACAGGCTGGCCAGCATGACATTGCTTGCTGCGCAGACGGATTTCAGCGAAGCGGGCGAATTGATGATGTTCATCAATGAAAGCCAAGTGTCCTTTCTCGAAGACCTGATGGCCAGCCAGGGCTATCTGGAAGCAACCCAGATGATGAGCGCGTTTCAGATGATGCGGTCAAACGATCTGATCTGGTCGCGCATGGTGCGCACCTATCTTTTAGGCGATGACGAACCGGCGATGAATGACCTGATGGCATGGAATGCGGACAGCACCCGGATGCCGGCGCGGATGCATTCTGAATACCTGCGGCAGATGTTCCTGAACAATGATCTGGCGACGGGGCGGTATGCTGTGGACGGGCACGCTGTATCCCTGCGCGATATTCGGATCCCAGTCTTTGGTGTGGGCACGGAAACGGACCACATTGCACCTTGGAAATCGGTGTTCAAGATACACGCGCTCGGCCATGCAGATGTTACGTTTGCGCTGACCAATGGCGGACACAACGCCGGGGTTTTGTCCGAACCGGGCCACAAACGCCGTCACTTCCGCGTGTACACCACTCGTGATCAGGACCGGGCATTGACGCCCGACGATTGGCTGGAAACAGCCAAAATGTCCGAGGGCAGTTGGTGGCCTGCGTGGACCAAATGGCTGGGCACGCAATCGTCCGAAAAGGCGCTGCCCCCAAAAATGACCGGTGATCTCAGCGATGCTCCTGGCACCTACGTGATGATGGAATAGAATATGTTGCCCAACACTGATTTTCTGAGCGGTAAAGTTGGTTTGGTTGTCGGCGTTGCCAACAACCATTCCATCGCAGCGGGTTGTGCCCGTGCTTTTGCTGCCTCTGGCGCTGAATTGGCCATCACCTACCAAAACGACAAGGCGCGTAAACATGTCCAGCCAGTAGCCGAAGCCGTTGGCGCGGGGATATTCTCGCCGCTTGATGTCACTGACGCTGACCAAACCGACGCTGTATTTGACACGATCCGCAAGAAATGGGGACGGCTCGATTTTCTGGTCCATTCCATTGCCTTTTGCCCGCGCGACGACCTGCATGGCCGCGTTGTCGACTGCTCTCAGCAAGGATTTGCATTGGCGATGGACATCTCGGTGCATTCGCTGATCCGGCTGGCCAAGCAGGCCGAACCTCTGATGGCCGATGGCGGCACGATCCTGACCGTGTCCTACCACGGGGCGGACAAGGTGGTGGATCACTACAATATCATGGGGCCTGTCAAAGCAGCCCTGGAATCTACTGCGCGGTATTTGTCGGTGGACCTGGGCGGCAAGAATATCCGGGTGAACACGCTTTCGCCGGGACCGCTGGAAACACGGGCCGCGTCGGGGATTGATCACTTTGATGCCTTGATTGATGATGCCAGAAAACGTGCACCTTTGCACCGTCTGACGACCATCGAGGAAGTCGGCGCAATGGCGGCTTGTCTGGTGTCCGATTTTGCCCGATCTGTCAGTGGAAATACCGCCTATATTGACGGGGGCCATCATGTTGTCTGAGGGTTCTGCGGATATCGGCTACATTGAAAATCGACCCTTTGACGATATCGAAGTGGGCGATTTTGCAGAGCTTGAGAGGACGCTCACCGCGCAGGACATCGACGCCTTCGCGGTTGTATCGGGTGATGTGAACCCGGCCCATGTGGACGCGGCTTTTGCCGAAGAGGACATTTTTCACAAAGTCATCGCCCATGGCATGTGGGGCGGCGCATTGATTTCCAACGTGCTTGGAACCCAATTGCCGGGGCCAGGCACGATCTATCTTGATCAGTCTTTGAAGTTCCTGAAGCCGGTTGGCATCGGTGATACTGTGACCGTCCGCGTTACGGTCGCAGAGAAACACGAAGAGAAAAAGCGCCTTACGCTTGACTGTTTGTGCACCAACGGGGACGGCAAGCCGGTTATCACCGGTCAGGCCAAGGTCATTGCCCCGGACAAGAAAATTCGCAGACCGCGCGTGATGATGCCAGATATCGTCATGCACAGGCGCGGTGCAGCGCATGACAGGCTGGTGGCTGCGGCACAGAAATTCCCTGCGCTTCCGACCGCAATTGTTCATCCTTGCGATCCCTCATCGCTGACCGGCGCGCTGCAGGCCCGAGAGCTGGGCCTGCTTGATCCGTTTCTATTGGGACCGCAGGAACGCATCAAAGCCGTGGCACAGGAAGCGGGCCTTGATCTGAGCGGGATCGAGATTGTTCACACCAATCATAGTCATGCTTCGGCGGAAACAGCGGTGCAACTTGTCCGCGATGGGCGCGCCCGCGCGTTGATGAAAGGGGCGTTGCATACAGACGAGGTGATGTCTGCCACTGTGGCAAAGGCAACTGGCCTGCGTTCCGAGCGTCGGATGAGTCATGTCTATGTGATGGATGTTCCAACTTACGCCAAACCGCTCTTGATCACTGATGCGGCCATCAATATCGTACCGGACCTTCAAACCAAGGCAGATATCATCCAGAACGCAATTGATCTGGCCAGTGCACTTGGGATCGAACAGCCCAAGGTCGCGCTGCTTTCGGCGGTTGAAACGATCACCCCGCGGCTGCAATCAACCGTCGAGGCCGGCGCGTTGTGCAAGATGGCGGATCGCGGTCAGATTTCGGGCGGATTGCTGGACGGTCCCTTGGCTTTTGACAACGCAATTTCCATGCGCGCCGTGGCGAGCAAGGGCATTGCTTCGCCAGTAGCGGGACAAGCCGACATTCTCGTCGCTCCTGACCTTGAATCCGGTAATATGATTGCCAAGCAATTGATGTATTTGGCGGGCGCTGAGTCGGCTGGTATCGTACTGGGCGCTCAGGTTCCAATCATCCTGACCAGCAGGGCTGATGATAGCCGTACGCGCGTTGCGTCTGCTGCGATTGCGGTCTTGTGTGACGCTGCAGTGCGGACATGAAACGCATCCTGACACTGAATGCCGGGTCATCATCGCTGAGGTTCGGCCTGTACCGCGATTGCGAAGATCCGGTTGAACTGGTGCATGGACAAGTTGATGGAATCGGAAACTCCGCTCAGCTGGTTCTGAGCACGCCGGACGGCAAGGCTTCGCATCCTATTGATGCGTCGACCCAGGCGGAAGCCTTGAACGCGATCATGCAGGCGGTAACGCCCCACCTTAAAGGGCATACAATCGGCGGCGTCGGCCACCGCGTTGTGCATGGGGGACCGGATTTCGCAGAACCAATGCTCTTGACGCCAGATGTCATGCAGGCGCTTCGCACCTATGAGCCTCTCGCGCCGCTGCATCAGCCGCACAATTTGGCCGGCGTCCTTGCCGCACAAAAGGTATTTCCAGATGCCATTCAGGTCGGCTGCTTTGATACGGCGTTCCACCGGGGCCATCCTTGGGTCAACGATGCATTTGCCATTCCGCGCGCGCTCTATGACGAAGGCGTTCGGCGGTATGGATTTCACGGGCTCAGCTATGACTATGTGACCGGCGTGATTGCCCGCGACTTCCCTGATTTGCATCGCGGTCGCATTATCGTTGCCCATTTGGGAAACGGTGCATCGATGTGTGCAATACGTTCTGGCAAGAGTGTTGGGTCAACAATGGGCTTTTCAGCGCTGGACGGTTTGCCCATGGGCACCCGCTGCGGCCAGATTGATCCTGGGGTGGTCCTGTATCTGATCGAACAAAAGGGCATGGCACCCCATGATGTGCTGCGGATGCTTTATGAGGCCAGTGGACTGCTGGGGCTGTCGGACGAGACGAGCGACATGCGCGATTTGCTTGCGTCCGACCGACCCGAAGCGGCACAAGCCATCGACTACTATGTATTCCGCGCGCGACGGGAGATCGGGGCGCTTTCTGCAGTTCTTGGCGGTCTTGATGCCTTGGTGTTTTGCGGTGGTGTTGGCGAAAATGCGGCACCCATTCGCCGGCGCATCGGGCAGGAAATGGCCTATCTTGGGATTGAGATCCATGCAGAACGCAACGAGCAGAACGCATTGCACATTGGCTTAGGGCCGACAAGCGTCATGGTGATCCCGACAGATGAAGAACGCGTCATCGCGCGCGCCGTTCGAGCCGTGAAGGCCGCACCTCATGACCCAAAGCGAGAAAAATGCCAAGTCAAACTCATTTCCATATGACGGGCCGTTTATAGGCCTTTCGTGACACCCGCCAGCGGATGGCGCCACCAATAGCAAACCTAAAACCCAGTTCTCCGAGCGACAGGTAAGTCCTCAGTTTGACTTCTATGATTGCGACCCCGGCAGGAGGGCACCGCTTATCAAGGCATTGATCGGCGGGTGTGGCGACATCGGCCGCACCGCACTTCTGCAAACAGTTTCTATGATATCAGTAGCTGCGCAAGCAGTAGATACAGCAAAACCCCGCGTCCTTCGCGTTCAGACACCTGCGTCGAAAGTGCAGTACGGGTGCGACCTTCGAGGCTGTTCATCAATGACTGCTCTGGCGACTTGGGCTGCAACGCAGCAGTGACCGTGCTGCAAGAGCGAATGAATGCTGCGTCAGCAATAGCCGCTTGCACAAGTCCGGTTTGTCCCGCAGACCGTAATTTCGCTGATCATTATAATTCGAGGTCGCCGCGAATGGCAGCAATGACGGGCCGCACCGCAGCATTGACCTGAGACTGACCTGAGACCTTAAACCTCCTCCACTTTTGAGTAGGATCTGTCCCAAGCATTGGAGACGGAATATGAAGAAGTCACGATTTTCAGAAGAGCAGATCATCGGGATGATCAAAGAGCAGGAGGGCGGTGTCCCAACGGCTGAGGTGTGCCGCAAGCATGGCATCAGCACAGCGTCGTTCTACAAATACAAATCGAAGTTCGGCGGAATGGACGTGTCCGATGCCCGCAAGCTGAAGGCGCTTGAGGATGAGAACGGCAAGCTGAAGAAGCTGCTGGCAGAACAGATGCTGGATAACGCCATGCTGAAGGATGTGAACTCAAAAAAATGGTGACGCCCGCGGCAAAGCGGAAAGCGGTGGTTCATCTTTGTGATCAGCACGGGGTGAGCCAGCGGCGGGCGTGCGATGTGTTGGACGTGGATCGGTCGAGTGTGCGGTATCGCAGCATCCGACCAGATGATGCTGACCTGCGCAAAGCCATGAAGGATGTGGCTGCTGAACGTCGGCGCTTCGGTTACAGGCGCATACACATCATGCTGGAGCGTCAAGGCATCTACATGAACCAGAAGAAGCTGCGGCGTTTGTATCGCGAAGAAGGGCTCCAGGTGCGTAAGCGTGGTGGCCGGAAACGCGCCCTGGGCACGCGCCGCCCGATGATCGTGCCAGAGACCATCAATGAGCGTTGGAGCCTGGATTTCGTTTCGGACGCGTTCACAGATGGACGCAGGTTCCGCGTTCGGGCGATGGTAGATGATTTTAGCCGTGAATGTTTGGCTCTTGTTCCGGATACATCGCTGTCGGGCGCGCGGCTGACGCGTGAATTGGACGCTATCATTCAGGTGCGCGGAATGCCGAAGACAATTGTCAGCGACAACGGGACCGAAATGACCAGTTCAGCGGTTTTGAAATGGTGCCAGAAAACAAAGATCGACTGGCATTACATCGCTCCAGGAAAGCCAACACAGAACGCTTTCATCGAGAGTTTCAACGGCAGTTTCCGCGATGAGTGCTTGAACGAGACGCTGTTCTCGTCCCTCGCAGACGCCAGATCAGAGATCAAAAAATGGAAGGAGGATTACAACCGAAACCGGCCGCATTCGTCGCTGGCAAATCTCACGCCGAACGAGTTCGCAGACAAAATGACGTTGCAAAAGCAGGCCGCATGAGGCCAGAAAACAAAACCCGGATTCTCCCAAAGGCTGGAGGAGAGATGGGTCTCAGGTCACGACGAACACCCTGTCCCGTTGGATGAGCGGATCGGGAAGGCACAAGCAAGGTATCGGTGGGCGTGAGGCGGGCAGAAGGGGCGGATTTTGTTGAAAAACTCGGTGCCCGACGGAAAAATGACAAATCGGCAGAACAACTTCCCACGAACGCACCATTTTGCAAACAACGTCGGCCAGAGGGCGTTCTGGGAGAACGATGTTCCGAATTCTTAAAGCGAATTTCGGACAGCGGAGTTTTTCAACAAAATCGGCGGGAAGCGGAAGTTCGCTGCGCCTTGCGCCAATGTCTGAAATCAGCAAGTGTGCCATAAGGTGATTTTCGGATCAGAGGTCCCTACCGGCCAATTGGCTAATCTGACTGGACGGGAGAACTATGGTCGAAAAAGAAACTGATAAGTTCTCAGCAGGCGAGCAGGGCCTTGGATATATTTACCAAGGTCGTCTTGC
Organism: Sedimentitalea nanhaiensis DSM 24252; assembly: GCF_000473225.1. Lineage (GTDB taxonomy): Bacteria > Pseudomonadota > Alphaproteobacteria > Rhodobacterales > Rhodobacteraceae > Sedimentitalea > Sedimentitalea nanhaiensis. Next base: position 303,861 of record NZ_KI421509.1, on the reverse strand, counting down.
GTTGCTTCGCCTCCTTCAGCTTCCAGAAGATGCGGCAGTCTTCATTGAAAAAGACGACGATCTCGATTTCATTGACACCGAAGGCGGTAAGTCCTTGGCTTCGCTAAAGCACAAGGCGATTGGCGATAAACTGACAGACCTGTCGACAGATTTCTGGAAATCAGTCAACATTTGGCTGGTGCGATACAAGCGGGATGGCCTTGCTGCGTCAAATATGCAGTTCTTCCTTTTTACCACCGGCACCGTGTCGACCGATTCATTTCTTACTCGCTTCCTCCCGGAACTGGCCTCCTCTTCCAGCCATGAGGCAACACTTGCCGAACTGGCCACCGCCACGCTCTCTAGGTCAAAGTCAAAACTCATCACACCGATCGCAGCTGCGTTTAACGAATTAAGCGATTCAGCGAAGCAAGACTTTCTCGAGCGCATCCTGATCCTCGATGGGAACCCGCGCATCAGTGACATCCCGGCAATCATCCGGGAAAAGCACATGCGAAGCATAAGGCGCGAACACCGCCAGTTCGTCTTAGAACGACTGGAAGGTTGGTGGACCGATGCTGTGATCAAGCAGTTGACTGGCGCCAGGCCGGAAGGGATTTTCGGCCACGAAGTGTCGGATAAGCTTTCCAACATCACCGAGGAATACAAAACAGACAATCTGCCAATCACCTTCCGCGGAAAGGTGCCCGCCAGTGAGATTGACACCGATGCCGATCCGCGCCTTTTCGTCAAGCAAATGCACGAGATAGGCATCTCTTCCAACCGTATCAGGAGTGCGATCCTAGATTACTACAGAGCGTTCGAGCAGCGGTCGGCTTGGGCGCGCGAGAACCTGCTCGTATCGGGAGAGGTAGAGGAATACGAGGATCGTCTCGCAGAGGAATGGAGCCGCTACAGGGACGTTGTTTTCGAGAAACTCTCGGACGACAGCGCCGAGGACGCGCTGCGCGAAGCCGGAGCCACTCTCTACAACTGGGCAGAATTTGAGACCGGCAAGATCGAGTCCCTTCGCATTCGCGCGCGTGTGACGGAACCCTATGTCGTCCGAGGCAGCCTTCACATTCTCGCGGATACCACGCCTGAACCTAGAGTTTATTGGCATCCACGATTTATCGAACGCGTATACAAAGTGTTAGGGGTGGCCTCGTGAAACGATGGGACCAACGCCCGTTCGAGATTCGTAATCTATTCAACCCGGCATTTTGCGGCTTGGTCTTGTTCCGTTCGTTGAACGGATATGAGGACGAAGATGCACGAGGCATGCCCTTTTCACTGTCACTACTCGTCCTGCCGCTCTGCTTGCACAAAGACTCGCGCGAGGTAATTGTCAGTAGTCCGCGCAGCTACCTGCTTAAGACGACGGAGAAGAACCAGCAACTGATGGTGGGCTTCGGCGATCGGGTTTCGGAGATGCTACCCTATGCCTTCGAGGGATTTGGTCTGCTTATGGAAAGGGGCTGCATCAATGTCGCAGATAACGGCCGCATCCAAACCGTGCCCAAGAAGGTGCGCAAGACCGTCAGTGGAACGGCCGAGACTGTTGATTGCCAAAAAGTCGCGCGGATAGTTGGTAGAGAATTTGCACGCATTGCTGACCGGGCAACCATTTATGCAACATTTGGAATTCGCCCATGAAGATCAGGTCCATCCACATTTACAGCCATGGCGGCCAGCGCCGCGACCTGTACTTCAAGGTTGACGGGCTTAACGTCATTACCGGTCGCTCTTCTACTGGCAAGTCCGCACTCTCAGAGATTATCGAATATTGTATGGGACGATCTTCGTTCAACGTCCCGGAAGGAATAATCCGTGACAAGGTGGCATGGTTCGCCGTGATCTACCAATTTGAAAAAGAGCAGGTTCTGGTCGCTAAGCCAACACCGCCTCACGGTGGTGCGAGTTGCAGCACTGCAATGCTGCGAAGGGGCAATCAGTTGCCAATACCCGCGTTCGAAGATCTGCTAGCCAACACTGACGACGATAGCATCGTCGAACTCCTGTCACGCCTGCTCGGAATTCCAGAAAATCGGACCGAAGTTGCGCTTGAACACAGCCGCGCCAGCTACGACGCCAACGTCAAGCACACGTTTTACTACCTGTTTCAAAAGCAAGGACTGGTCGCAAACAAGGACCAACTTTTCTACCGCCAGAACGAACAATTCCAGCCGCAGGCAATACGCGATACCCTGCCAATCCTGCTTGGCGTCTCCTCTCACGACCGCTTCGAATGGGAGTCGAAGCTACGGATTGCGCAGCGGGATCTGAGAATCAGCAACAAGAAGCTAGAGCAGGCGCGCAATGCAGTCGATACGTCGCACGAGCAGGCAATCGGTCTGCACTCGGAAGCGACGGCGGTTGGGGTGATCGGAAGCGCCGATGAAAATCAAAATGCAGAAGCAGTCATTGCAGCATTGAGCTCTGTATTGTCTTGGAAACCTGAAAAGGTGCCTGACGACGACGCTAGCCGGATTTCCCTGTTGGAAGAAGAGCTGGCTCAACTGCGCCAGGATCGGCGAGACACTCAGGCAAGAATTGATTCGGCGCGACAGTTCGCCAAGAGGGCGGGCGGCTACGAAAACGAGGCCGCTGAACAAATAGATCGTCTCACTTCGATCAAGGCACTGCCGAAGAATCCCGACAGCGGCGAATGGCAATGGCCGTTCAGCGAACGGAACCTAGCGCTCGACTCCCCGCTTGCTGCCGTCCTGCTAAACGAGCTTGAATCGCTAGATAAGGAGTTGCGCGTCGCCACCGGTCAGCGCCCCAAGCTCGACGCCTACTTGGCTGAATTGATTGCTCAGGCGGACGGCATCGCAACCGACGTCAGACAGAAAGAAACGGAGCTGTCCGCTGCGATCGCAGCCAATGAGGTCATTGCCCAAATGGGCAGTCGCAACAATGCTGCCGCGCGCGTGGTAGGCCGTATCAGCCTTTTCTTGGAAAGGCTCCCTCCAAACGAAGAACTTGCCAGACTTGAATCGGAGAATCGCCGTCTCATCAAGAGGGTGACGCAACTCGAGGAGGAAATCGGCACCGACGATAGCGATGAACGCCTAGCCTCAATTCTCAACAACATCTCTGCGCAAGTCACGCGGTTCATCCGGAAATTCGAGGCCGAATTCCAAGACTTCCCCGCGCGGCTCAACCTACCACAGTTGACGATCATCTTCGATCGGCCTGAGCGTCCAGTCCCTATGAGTCGCACAGGAGGCGGCGAAAACCATTTAGCCTATCACCTTTCTGCATTACTCGCTCTGCACCTATTCGCTGCGCAAAACAACCGCCCAATCCCACGCTTCCTGTTGATTGATCAGCCGACCCAAGTCTACTTTCCGTCTGAGAAAGTCTACAAGGAGGCCGACGGCTCTTTCCAAAAAACAGAGGCTGATGCGGATCTAAACTCGGTTCGTCGCTTGTTCGAGCTGCTGTTAAAATATACTCAGAATGACGTGCCCGGCTTTCAACTGATCGTCACCGAGCACGCGAACCTCCGTGATCAATGGTTTCAGGACGCATTGGTCGAAGAACCGTGGACCAAACCCCCAGCGTTGGTTCCTGAGGAGTGGCCAAACCTCGACGAGGTTTAAGGTCGAGATTGTTTGTGAGGATTCTAAACACGGAAGCAAATTGAAAGTCAGACCTTCGAAGAACTGGTCGCAATGACCGTTATGGGCCGTTTGCGTTGGCACTGGTTTTTGTTGTGCTGATCTAGCTTGCGTGTTGCGTGTCCGCAACAGTCACAAGCCGCGTCCGTTTGCTTCCACAGTGCTTCCAGTGGTGTTTCGGGAACGCGCGCGGCCACCCGGAGGTGGCTTCTAGCGTATTGATAATACTGTAATATTTTGGTTGCGGGAGTAGGATTTGAACCTACGACCTTCAGGTTATGAGCCTGAACCGCATCGTGGTTCAGCGAGAGCCTCGTCACGCTCCACTGCGCCGGACCCGCCGATGGAAACAACTGGACTACTTGCCCGAACCACGCATCACTGGACCCAGGCCCGACGCGTTCGGGCTCTCCCCGGTACCGGGGCGCGGCAACATGCCAGCCTCGAAATCCGAGGAAAGATTCATGACAAAACGCGAAGAGACCAAGGCAGCCAAGGTGCAGGCGATGCTTCGGCGCCCCTCCGGCGCCAGCCTTCAAGCCATCTGCACGGCAACCGGCTGGCAGCCGCATTCGGCTCGTTCAGCGCTCAGCACAATGCGCAAGAAAGGCCTGCCCATCGAGCGCCGTCTGGCCGGGAAGGCAGGTGCGCCAGCAATTTACCATATGCCGTCAGGCGCGGGGGATGAATGATGGCGGCACCTGGTGAGATAAGGGATCTGGAGGCGATGGAACGGCCGGATCTGCTGGACCTCTGGCATGATATCTTCGCCGGACCCGCCCCGAAGATGCTGAGCCAGCCCTTCCTCCGCCGCTTCATCGCCTTCGAATTGCAGACCCGCCGCCACGGCGGGCTGCCCCGGCAGGTGAAGACCGCGCTTGCGAAGACAACCGATCAAACCCCGCGCGCCAAAAGCCCCGCCCTCAAGCCCGGCGGCCGGCTGCTCCGCGAATGGAACGGGGTCACCCATGTCGTCGATGTCACCGCAGACGGTTATCTCTGGAAAGGCCAGACCCACCGCTCGCTCTCGGCCATCGCCCGCGCCATCACCGGCGCCCACTGGTCCGGGCCGCGGTTCTTCGGGCTGACCGGAAAGCCAGGTTCATGAGCCAGCGCCCCAAGATCCGCTGCGCCATCTACACCCGCAAATCCTCGGACGAGGGGCTCGACCAGGAGTTCAACTCGCTGGACGCCCAGCACGAGGCCTGTGCTGCCTATGTCGCCAGCCAGCGCCACGAGGGCTGGAAGCTGCTGCCCGCCCGCTTTGATGATGGCGGGGTCTCCGGCGGCACCCTGGAGCGCCCGGCCCTGCAACGCCTGCTCGCCGAGATCGAGGCCGGGCGCATCGACATGGTGGTGGTCTACAAGATCGACCGGCTGACCCGGTCGCTGGCCGATTTCGCCCGGCTGGTCGACCGGCTGGAGGCGGCGAACTGCTCCTTCGTCTCGGTCACCCAGGCCTTCAACACGTCCTCCTCGATGGGCCGGCTGACGCTGAACGTGCTCTTGTCCTTCGCCCAGTTCGAGCGCGAGGTCACCGCCGAGCGCATCCGCGACAAGATCGCCGCCTCCAAGAAGAAGGGCCTCTGGATGGGCGGCAACCTGCCGCTGGGCTATGACCGCGATCCCGACACGAAGGCGCGGACTCTGGTGGTCAATCAAGGTGAAGCCGCAACCGTCCGGCGTCTCTTCGCCCTCTATGCAGAACAGGGCTGCCTGCGCCGGGTCGCCGAACGCGCCGCCGACGAAGCACTGCGGTCAAAACGCCGGATCCGCGCCAGCGGCAAGGTCTCGGGCGGCGGCCCGCTGTCCCGCGGCCAGATCTACTACCTGCTGCGCAACCCGGTTTATCTCGGCAAGATCCGCCACAAGGAGAAGGTCTGGCCGGGCCAGCACGACGCCATCATCGACCAGGATCTCTGGAACAGGGTGCAGGAGAGAATGCAGGTCGCCGCCAACCGATCCAGATCGCAAGGCAAGCCCGGGGCATTGCCCCGCTCCACCGACCCCGGCGCCTGGCTCACCGGAAAGCTGCACGACGAGACCGGCGACCGGCTGACCCCGACCCACACCACCCGGAAAGGGCGACGCCTGCGCTACTACGTCTCCAACCGGCTGATCGCAGGCGGCGCCGATCCCGCCGCCTGGCGCCTGCCGGGCCCGGCGCTGGAGACCAGCATCCGGAACATCATCGCCACACATCTGACAGAGGCCGCCGGGTCGCACCGGATTCTCGACACTCCCGATGCCGGAAGCGCTGACACAATGACCCGGGCCGCGAGCGACCTGATCGCCCGGCTGAACAGGGACACCGGTGTGCTTTGCGCCGACCTTCTCTCCTCCGCCACCCTGCGGCGCGGCGAGATCGACCTGGAGCTGGATGTCGGAGCGCTGGTCCGGGCACTCGGGGTTCCGGAAAAGAACCTGTGTCCGGCCCTGGCCCACATAACGGCCCCGTTCGATCTCCGCCGCCGCGGGGTCGAAGCCAGGATCATCGCCGGCGATATCGCGCCGGACCCCGATCCGCATCTGCGCGCCATGCTGATCCGCGCCCATGGCTGGGCCCGCGCATTGAGGTCCGGCACGCAACTCTCCGACATCGCCCGCCGTGAAGGCGTTCCCGGATCCTTCATCCGGACCCGCACCCGACTCGCCTTCCTGTCGCCGGGACTCCAGGCCGCGATCCTCGACGGCAGCCAGCCTCCCGAACTCACCCTCAAACGCCTGGTCAGCGTCTCCCATCCGCTGGCCTGGGCCGACCAGGAGCGCCTGTTCGGATTTTGAGAACGCCGCTTCATCCCGGGAACCGGAGAGCCTCTCAATACCCGATCTGGTCGAGCAGTTGGTCAATGGCCTCCAGCGATCGCTCGATTTGCCGGATGTCATCCTCCAGACGCGTCCTGGCGCCCTCGTCCGTCTCCGTCTCGTATTCTTGTCGTACGAACGCGAGGTCTTCGGAGAACCCGTCACGCCTTCTCCGCCACAGCTCCAGCTGCGCGACCTGGTCTTTCGTCGCCGGGCCCTTGATCGTTGCCAGGCCGGTGTTCATGTCCAGCTTCACCTGGTCCGGATGTGGCAACGGCGGCGGCAAATCCGTGATGCCCAGTTTTTCGCGCCGGCGCAGTTCCGTTTCCCATTCGACCTTGTACTCGACCGCGGTTCTGAACCATTCATCCGCAAGCGCCTTGTTCTGGCGCTCGGTCGTCGACAGCATCTCGGCGAACAGCCGCTGTGCGCGATGCTGACCCTTGGCCGCGTTGACAGCAAGGGCGCGCATGACGGCCTGCGCCATCGGCACGCTCACGTTGCGATCGCCATCCCGCACGGTGATCTCGCGATAGGCCTCATCCAGGACGATCTCCTTCAGCCGTTCCTCGTTGAGCCGCGGCCGCTTGTTCTTCGCGCCTTTCGGGCGACCCTTCGGGTTGCCCGACCGTCCAGGCCTGAACCGGGACGACTCCGGCGGCTTGCCATAGCCGACCTCGTACCGGGCCCCCGGTTTTGCAGCCGGCAGCTTCTTTCCGTCCCGGCTCATTCCGCGGCCTCCAGCCCGGCAGTGGACAGGTTCCAGCCGCAGACCAGCTGCTCCGCCTCATCCTTTGCCCAGGCCTCCCAGCGGGCGAGGATGCGGTCGCAATAGACGGGATCGAGTTCGCAGAGAAAGCCCCGTCGCCCGGTCTTGGCCGCCGCGATCAATGTCGAGCCCGATCCGCCGAAGATGTCGAGCACGATGTCCCCGCGCCCCGACACGTCCCGGATCGCATCGGCGATCATCTGCACCGGCTTCACCGTCGGATGCAGCGCCAGTTCCTCCATGCGCCCGGCGCGCATCGTGTTGACCCCGCGATACTGCCAGACATTGGTGCGATAGCGCCCGTGCTGGCCCAGTTCGAAGGTGTTGACATGCGGTTCCGCGCCTTTCTTGAAGGCGAAGATCAGCTCGTGGCGCGAGCGGTAGAAAGTCCCCATGCCGCCGTTGTCCTTGGCCCAGACGATCAGGTTCTTCAGCGCGTCATAGACAGCATGTCCCGCCGCCAGCATCTCGCCCATGTGGCGCCAGTCCATGCAGAGGAAGTGGATCGACCCGTCCAGGCTGTGATCGGCCAGGTTGCGAAAGGCGCACTCAAGGAAGCTTGTGAACTCGGTCCGGCTCATCTCGCCCGCGGCCATCGCGAATTCGCGATGCTGCGTCTTGCCGGAATTGCCCACATGCCCGTCGATCGGCACGTTGTAGGGCGGGTCCGAGAACACCATCCGCGCCGCTTCACCTTCCATCAACGCCCCGATCACGCCCGAATCCAGCGCATCGCCACAGACCAGACGGTGAGGTCCCAAATGCCAGATGTCCCCGGGATTCACCCGCCGCGGCGCAAGTTCGGCGCCCGCCTCGTCATCGGGATCATCCGGTTCCTCCGGTTCGACCATCTCCAGCAGGCTGTCGATCTCCGGGATCGAGAAGCCGGTCACGCCGATGTCGAAATCGAGATCGGCCGTCAGCAGCGCGCCCAGCTCCGCCGCCAGCAGGTCCTCGTCCCAGCCCGCGTTCAGCGCCAGCTTGTTGTCCGCCAGCACATAGGCCCGCTTCTCGGCCTCGCTCATGTGATCCAGCCGCAGGCACGGAACATCCGGCAATCCCAGCAGCCGCGCCGCCGCCACCCGACCATGGCCGGCCAGGATCACGCGCTTCTCGTCGATCAGCACCGGATTTGTGAACCCGAATGCCTCGATGCTGTCGGCAATCTGTCGGATCTGCTTCTTCGAATGGGTCCGAGCATTGTTTGCCCAGGGTGTCAGATCGCCGATGGCAATCTGCGTGATCTTTGCGTGGGGCATCTGCTGCCTCCTCTTGTTGGTACGGCCCGCCGCGGGAATCGCCCCGTCGGCCCTCTCCGTTCGATTTATCTTACGACTGGCATTTCGTCAACTACAGGCGTATAATGGCGTTCGGCAAGGCAGACGGGAGACCAACATGGAAATCGGTGAGAAGCTGTTCAGCCTGCGGCAGAAAACAGGTGAGTCCCTGCAGCAGGTGGCCGACAAGGTCGGCGTCTCCAAGGCGCATGTCTGGGAATTGGAGAAAGGTCGCAGCCGCAACCCATCATTCGATCTGGTGCGCAAACTGGCAGAGCATTACAGGGTTGGGATCGACGTGCTGACAGGCGATGCGCCAGAGCCAAGCTCAGACGATCTGCAGATCGAGCGCATGCATCGCGGTCTGGAAAAGCTCTCAGAGCGTGATCGCGCCATTGTCGAACAGATGATTGAAAGCATGAAGATGAACCGGTCGGGCCACCCCTGACAGATGCAGTTGGACCGGATCGAGCTGGCGGATATCCACGCGCCCAAACGCCTCGCCCGCGCAGTGCATGATCAGATCGGCACGCTGAACTCTCCGGTCATGATCCCAGGGCCCGTGCCGGTCATGGAGATCGCCCGGGCATTGGATATCGCCGAGGTGCGGATTGGCGGCTTCGACGGTTTTGAAGGCATGCTGTTGACAGATGTGGTACGCAGTTGCGGGGCCATTCTGGCCAACAACAAGCATGGTGATCGGCGCGCCCGGTTCACCATCGCGCATGAACTCGGGCATTTTTTGCTCGAACGGCACGTACCAACGGATCCGAAGGGCTTTGCCTGCAAGGTTGCCGACCTGCGAGAAACCCGCACCGGTCAATGGCATCGCCGGCAGGAATCCGAGGCCAATACCTTTGCCATCGAACTGCTGGCGCCACCTGCCCTGTTCGATCGCTACCTGTCCGATGCTCCCGATATCAAGGATGCGCTGCAGGCACGCGATGGTCTGGATCTCAGCCTGGAAGCCTGCCTGCGCCGGATGCTCGAACGGCGGGATGAACCCCTGGCGCTGGTCTTCTCTCACGAAGGCCGGGTGCGATATGTGATCCGGGACAACGGTTTGCCATATTTGCCACTGAACAAGGGCGACCCGATTCCAAGCGCAACGCCTGCTTCCATCAAGATCAGACAAGGCCGTGTCGGTATCTCCGAACCAGGCCCGAACGTTGCTCGTGCCTGGTTCGACAAGGCAGACTTCGACTTGCACGAACAGACCCGGCTTGCCGACAACGGGCACGCCGTCACCCTGCTCTGGTCCGACCTGCCGGTCGAGGCGGAGGACGACGACGGCGCCCCGCCGGAATTGGGCGTTCCCCGCTTCCGATAGACAATCCCGCCCTTCCCTGTTCCCGTCGGCAGTTTCCCTGATAAGGGCGTGTCAATTCCCTGTTGCCACATTCGAAATTCCCTGTTCCGACAAGAACAGGGAACGCCCCGCAACCCATTGAATTCTTTACTGTCATCAGAGCGCAGACTCCCAGAACCACAGGACTCGAGATCAAAAGCAACCGATTTCCCTGTAGATTCCCTGTAAACCGGCAATCCACCGCCATAGCGAACCCCGAAATATCGGCCACTGAGACTTTCCGGATTACTACCGCCAGATCGTGCCAGTTCAACAGCCTCAAGCCGCGGCGCGGCCCGACAACCCCCGGAAATTGCGGCGTAATATTGGATCAGATAACGCTGTTGAAATGAGACCGGTATGGCTGGCGGGGAGACAGGGATTCGAACCCTGGGGACGCTCTCACGTCCAACGGTTTTCAAGACCGCCGCATTCGACCACTCTGCCACCTCCCCGGTGTCGCGTGGTGATCGCGTTCTAGGACAAGCTTGAAGCCTCTGCAAGTGACACCGGGTGCAAATAGAACGCCGCTCGGCCCAATCCGTGCGGTCTCTAGGCGGGAACGTATTTGGGTTCCGATCAGGGACCAATAATCTCGCGGATATATCGTTTGGCACCCTGCTGCAGACTTTCCATGCCATGCCAGTCGGGCTATGATCGCATCAAAAGGACAATGCACGCCCAGGTGGAATGACCGGACAACCGGCAACAGGGTGCTGCTTTCGCCCGCACACAGGCAAGGAATGGGTTATGATCCGAACGGCATTTGGCAGCAGGCGCGCGCTTGGCCTGACCGGGGCGGCGCTTGCGATACTTGCGTTGACGGGCTGTGACGACAGCCCCGCGTTTCTGAAATCGGTGGATGCTGCGGCGGCCTCGGGCGACGCCGCCACCAATAGTACCAAACTGGTCGAACAGGATGTCGAGGCACCAGAGGTCTTCGAGGCCACCGAGGCCGCTCTGTGGGACGGGCGACCGTCTCTGGGCGGTGTCTGGGTGGCGCATCCGGATGTCACCGATCCGCAGCGGGTCCTGATCCGTAACACCGCCAACAACAAGGAAGTGATCGGGGCCTTGTTCCGCCGCGAGCGGGATATTCCCGGCCCGCGCATTCAGGCATCGTCGGACGCCGCCGAGGCGCTTGCCATGCTGGCTGGCGCACCTGTCCAGTTGTCGGTTACAGCCCTTGTCCGCACAGAGGCCGCCCCCGAACCTGAAACCCAGGACAGCGCCCCGGAATCTTCCACCGGCACCGAGACCGTTGCTGTCGCAACGGCGGGCATCGAAGCCGCCACGCCAACGGATTCGCCCGAAGCCGAACCGGTACTTTCGGCAGACCCCAAACCGAAAAAGGGTTTCCGCTGGCCCTGGTCCAAACCGGATCCCGTGCCCGTTGCCGCCGCGACTGCTATGGTCGCCGCCCCTGCCGCGATCGTGTCCGAACCGCTGGTCCAACAGACCCCGCCTCTGAACAAACCCTATATCCAGATCGGCATTTTCAGCGTTGAGGAAAATGCCGACCGCGCCGCCACACAGATGCGCGCGGCCGGTCTGACACCAACCGTCTACGAGCAATCCTCGGATGACAAAAAATTCTGGCGCGTTGTGGTCGGCCCCGCCCAAACCACGGCGCAACGCTCGGCCCTGCTGAAATCGGTCGAAGGCACCGGATTTTCCGACGCCTATTTCGTAACCAACTGACCTGGGAGACTATCCCGTGACACCTGCATTTCGCCATTTTGTTTCGGCCCTGTTTCTGGGGCTGTTGCCGCTGTCTGCGGCTGCCTTCGACACCTCGGCCAAGGCAGCCTTTGTGATCGATCAGGGCACCGGCACGGTACTGCTGTCCAAGAACGCGGACGATCCGCTGCCGCCCGCCTCGATGTCCAAGCTGATGACGCTGTACATGCTGTTTGATGCGCTGCAGGACGGGCGGGTCAGCCTGGGCGAACAATTTTCCGTATCGACCCGCGCCAAGAACATGGGCGGCTCGACGATGTTTCTGAATGAGCTGGACCGCCCCACCGCAGACGAGCTGATCCAGGGCATCATCGTCTCCTCGGGCAATGACGCCACCGTGGTCGTGGCCGAGGGCCTGGCCGGCTCGGAAGAAGCCTTTGCCCAGCAAATGACCGAGATGGCCAAGCAACTGGGAATGAAAAATTCGACCTTCGCCAATGCGTCGGGCTGGCCACATCCCTACCAGCGGATGAGCGTGCACGATCTGGGCATTCTCGCCATGCATCTGATCGAGGATTTCCCTGAATTTTATCAGTATTTCAGCCAGAAGGAATTCAACTACAAGGATCGCTCGCCCGCGAACCGCTTTAATCGCAATCCGCTGTTGGGATTGGGCATCGGGGCTGACGGGCTCAAGACCGGCCACACCGAAGAGGCCGGGTATGGTCTGGTTGGTTCGGCGAAACAGGGCGACCGGCGGGTGATCTTTGTGCTGTCGGGCCTGCCCAGCCAGACCGCCCGCACAGAGGAGGCTCAGGCCGTCGTTGGCTGGTCGTTTCGTCACTTTGTCGAAAAGACCGTCGCCTCGGCAGACACGCCCGTCGCCCAGGCCCAGGTCTGGATGGGAGAACAACAATCGGTAGGGCTGGTGCCGCCCAACGATCTGAAACTGCTGCTGCCGGCGTTGAACGACACCTCGGTCGCCGCCGAGGTTGTCTATCAGGGTCCGCTGCGGGCGCCTATCACCAAGGGCGATCCGTTGGCCGAACTGGTGCTCAAGCCCGAAGGGTTGCCGGAAATCCGCCATCCGCTGGTTGCGGCTCAGGACGTGCCAAGCGGCGGTTTCGTGGTCAAGGTCAAGACCGCCGCCGAACAGCTGATGACTCGTTTGATCGACGGCCCTTCGGAGGCGATGTGACCGCTACGCCCGCTGGTCGGGGCCTTTTCCTCAGCTTTGAAGGCATCGATGGATCCGGAAAATCCACCCAGGCGCGGCTATTGGCCGAGACTTTGCGCGCCTCCGGACACGAGGTGGTGCTGACCCGCGAGCCCGGCGGCTCGCCGGGGGCCGAGGAAATCCGCCGACTGGTGTTGCAAGGCGACCCAGACCGCTGGTCGGCCGAGACCGAATTGCTGCTGTTCACGGCAGCGCGCCGCGATCATATGGAACGCACCATCCGACCCGCCCTGTCTGCCGGCAAGGTGGTGATTTGCGATCGGTTCGCAGACAGCACCCGGATGTATCAGGGCCTGTCGCGCGGCGATCTGCGCGGCATCGTGGACTGCCTGCACACATTGATGATCGGGCTTGAACCGGACCTGACCCTGCTGATCGACATGGATCCCGACACCGGTCTGACCCGGGCCCGGGGCCGGCAGGGCGACGAGGAACGGTTCGAGGATTTCGGCCCCGACCTGCAAAAAAAGATGCGTGCGGGTTTTCTGGCGCTGGCACAGGAATATCGCGCGCGATTTCGGGTGATCGACGGGAATCGCCCAGTTGACGCCGTTGCCGCCGATGTCCGCATGACCGCCCTGCGGATGCTCGCATGAGCACCGACCATCTCCCCGCCGATCAGGCCCCCGGCGCGCCACATCCGCGCGAAACCGCGCGGTTGTTTGGTCAGGACGCCGCACAGGATGACTTTCTGCGGGCCTTTACCTCGGATCGGCTGCATCACGGCTGGCTGCTGACAGGTCCGCGCGGGGTCGGCAAGGCCACGCTGGCCTGGCGCATCGCCCGGTTTCTGCTGGCCACCCCCCCACCGCAAAACGACGGGATGTCCGGCGCACCGCTCGGCCCAACGACACTGGACATCGATCCGGATCATCCGGTTGCGCACCGCGTGCAGGCCGGTGCCGATCCGGGCCTGGCCACCATCACCCGCACCGTGAATGACAAAACCGACCGGATGCGCGAAGAAATCGTCGTGGACGACATCCGCCGCCTGAACCGCTTTTTCGGCCTGTCTGCGACCGACGGTGGACGACGCGTCGTGATCGTGGATGCGGCGGACGAAATGAACACTTCTGCGGCCAACGCGCTGCTGAAAATGCTCGAGGAGCCGCCCGCGCGCACCACGCTGTTGCTGATCAGCCACCAACCCTCGCGCCTGTTACCGACGATCCGTTCACGCTGCCGCACTCTGCGGCTGGCTCCACTGAACAGTGCCCACATGCAGGCCGCTCTGGCCCAGACCGGGGTCGTGTTGCCCGACACTCAGCAACAGACCGAATATCTGGCGGCGCTGGCCGCCGGTTCCGTGGGTGCGGCATTGCGGCTGATCAATCAGGGGGGGTTGCAGATCTATGCCGAACTCATTGCCATACTCGAGTCGCTTCCCCGGCTGGACCGCCGCCGCGCGCTGGCCCTGGCCGAGGCCGCCGCGCAAAAGGGCGCATCGGACAAGTTCGAACTGCTGCTGAACCTGATCGACATTGTCATGGCCCGGCTGGCGCGCACCGGCGCCACCGGCAGCCCCCCTCACCCCGAAGCCGCATCTGGCGAATCCCGGACACTGGCCCGTCTGGCCGCAAATCCGGCCATGGGCCGCGCCTGGGCTGAAATCGCAGGCGACATAACGGCCCGGACCCGACACGGCAAGGCGGTCAACCTTGACCCCGCCTCGCTTGTCCTAGATACGGTTTTCAAAATGCAGGAAACCGCGGCGGGCTGATCCCGTCACCCGAAGGCCATGACCGAAACACCCCAGATCACCGACAGCCACTGCCACCTCGATTTCCCCGATTTCGAGGGTCAGCTGGACACCATCATCGCCAATGCCGCGCAGGCGGGTGTCACCCGTATGGTCACCATCTGCACCCGGCTGCGCCAGGAGCCCACCGTGCGCGCCATCGCCGAGGCCTACGCGCCGGTGTTCTATGCCGCCGGCACCCACCCGATGAGCGCCGCCCAAGAGCCCATGGCTACGGTGGACCAGTTGACCGCGCTGGCGCAGCATCCGAAATTTGTCGGCATCGGCGAGACCGGATTGGATTACCACTATACCGCCGACAGTGCGCAGATCCAAAAGGACAGTCTGCGCATCCACATCGCTGCGGCCCGCGACACCGGCCTGCCCCTGATCATCCATGCCCGCGCAGCGGATGACGACATGGCCCGCATCCTGACCGAAGAATACCGCAACGGTGCCTATAGCTGCGTCATGCACTGTTTCTCTTCTTCCGCCGACCTGGCCCGCGCAGCGCTGGATCTGGGCTTTTACCTGTCCATGTCCGGCATCGCCGCGTTTCCCAAAAGCCAGGATCTGCGCGACATCTTTGCCGCTGCTCCTATGGACCGTATCCTGGTGGAGACCGACGCGCCCTATCTGGCCCCCCCGCCCTACCGCGGCAAGCGCAACGAACCCGCCTATACCGCCCATACCGCCCGCAAAGGGGCCGAGGTGTTCGGGCTGGACTATGACGATTTCGCCGCGCGGACACAGGCCAATTTCGACCGGCTGTTCCACAAGGCCGCCCAGTTCAGGGCCGCCGCCTGATGGGTGAAATGCGCTTTACGATTCTGGGCTGCGGCTCGTCGGGTGGTGTGCCACGTCTGGGTGGACACTGGGGCGACTGTGACCCTGAAAACCCGAAAAACACCCGCCGACGCTGTTCGATGCTGGTGGAACGCGACGGACCCGGCGGCACCACCAGCGTGTTGATCGATACCTCGCCCGACCTGCGCAGCCAGTTGCTGGGCACCGGCACCGGGCGGTTGGACGGGGTTGTCTATACCCATGGCCACGCCGACCACGTTCACGGCATCGACGATCTGCGCATGATCGTGTTCAACATGCGCAGCCGCGTGCCGGTCTGGGCCGATGGCGACACCCAGAACGATCTGATCAGCAAATTCGGATATGCTTTCGTGCAACCCAAAGGGTCGCCTTATCCGCCGATCCTGACCCTGAACACCATCGACGGGCCGTTTGAAATCGACGGCCCCGGTGGGGTGATCCCGTTCCGCCCCTTTCGGGTGGGGCATGGCTCGATTGATGCGCTGGGGTTTCGCATCGGCGGACTGGCCTATCTGCCCGATGTGGCTGAAATCTATGATGACGCCTGGGAAGCGCTGACCGATCTGGACTGCTGGATCGTCGACGCCCTGCGAAGAACGCCGCACCCGACCCATGCGCACCTGGCCCGCACCCTTGAATGGATCGAGCGGGTTCAACCCAAACAGGCCGTGCTGACCAACATGCATATCGACATGGATTATGACACGGTTTCAGCGGAAACCGCCGATAACGTCATTGCCGCCTATGACGGCCTGACCCTGCGATACCCGGCGTGAGACGCCCCGCGTCCCTGCCGCCAAGCCTATCCGCCTTCCGCGACCGCGACACATGTTCCAGACCCTGATCAACGTCGTCCTGCCGGTCTTTCTGGTGATCGGCACCGGCTATGTCACGACGCGCGTGCGCTATTTCAGCCAGTCCCAAATCGACGCGCTGATGCGTTTTGCGCAGTCCTTTGCCATCCCTTGCCTGCTGTTTCGCGCCATCGCCAATCTCGACATGTCGCTGGGGTTCGACCCCGCGCTGCTGTTCAGCTTTTATGCCGGTGCCGGTCTGTGCTTTGCCCTTGGCATCCTGGGCGCGCGACTGCTGTTTTCGCGCGATTGGGAGGACAGTATCGCCATCGGATTCTGCTGCCTGTTTTCCAACTCGGTGCTGTTGGGGCTGGTGATTACCGAACGCGCATACGGGCCGGACAACCTGGTCGGGAACTACGCCATCATCGCCTTTCATTCGCCGTTCTGCTATGCGCTTGGCATCACCGCGATGGAGATTGTGCGCAACCGCGGCAATGGCGGCCTGCGCACCGCGCGTGCCACCCTGTCGGCAATGTTTCGCAACGTGCTTATCCTGGCGATCATGCTGGGCTTCATCGCCAACCTTTCGGGCCTGACAATCCCGACGGTGGTCGATGACGCGCTGGCCCTGATCATTCGCGCCGCCCTGCCCTGTGCGCTGTTTGCACTGGGGGGCGTGCTGGTCCAGTACCGTCCCGAAGGCGATCTGCGCACCATCGCTTTCGTCTGTGCAATCGCGCTGCTGGTGCATCCTGCCCTTGTCTGGAGCTTTGGCACCGCCCTTTCCTTGCAACAGGACCTGTTCCGCTCGGCGGTTCTGAACGCGGCGATGGCACCCGGAATCAACGCCTATATCTTTGCCAATATGTACGGCCGAGCCAAACGCGTGGCCGCGTCGTCGGTGCTGATGGCCACCGGTCTTTCCATCCTGACCGTCTGGATGTGGCTGACTTTCCTGGGATGACGCTCTCCGACCCTGGAGTGGCGTTTTGCCCTTGCCCGCGGTCCCGGTAACGCCCTTGCCATCGCACCCGACAGCACCTAGTTTGCCGACGTCTTTCAAATACATTTTCCTGACATGAAACCCAAGATCCTGACGACGCTCCCGCGGTATTCCCGGGACCTCTTTATCGCCGATCTGATCGCAGGCATCACCGTCGCCATGGTGGCCCTGCCGCTCAGCCTGGCGATTGCCATCGCTTCGGGCGCGAACCCGGCCAAAGGCCTGGTGACCGCCATCGTGGCGGGGCTTCTGATTTCGTTGCTCGGAGGCAGCCGGGTGCAGATCGGCGGGCCCACCGGCGCATTCATCGTCGTCGTCTTCGGCGTCATCGCCGAGCATGGCTATGACGGTCTGGTGCTCGCGACTTTCATGGCCGGACTCATCCTGTTGACCGCCGGCTGGCTGCGGGCCGGTCGCCTGATCGCATTGGTGCCCGAGGCGGTGATCAACGGGTTCACCATCGGGATCGCCGTCATCATCGCCACCAGCCAGCTGAACGATCTCTTCGGCTTTGACACCGCCGCAGTGCCCGCCGAATTCTTTGCCAAACTCGAAACCCTCTGGGCGGCCCGCGCCTCGCTCAACCCCGCCGCCTGTGCCATCGGTGTGACCTCGATTGCGCTGATCGTTCTGCTGCGCCGTCTGGCCCCGCGATTTCCGGGCCTGATCGTGGCGGTCGCCGGCACCTCCTGCGCGGTGGCGGTGTTGGCGCTGCCGGTCGATACCATCGCGTCGCGGTTCGGTGACCTGCCCCGCACCCTGACGCTGCCCCCGTTTCCCGAGATCAGCATCGCGCGTCTGCAGGAACTTCTGCCCTCGGCCTTCGTCATCGCCTTTCTCGCCGGTGTCGAATCCCTGTTGTCGGCGATCGTCGCCGACCGAATGATCGGGGGTGCGCACCGCCCCAATGCCGAACTGATCGCACAAGGAGCAGCCAATATCGGCTCGTCCCTGTTTGGCGGATTGCCCGCCACCGGCGCAATCGCCCGCACGGCGACCAACATCCGCGCCGGAGGCAAGACCCCGGTCGCGGGCCTGATCCACGCCCTGACCATCCTTCTGGTCATGCTGCTCGCCGCGCCTCTGGCCGGATACCTTGCCATGCCCGCGTTGGCCGGGCTGCTGATCGTCACCGCCTGGAACATGAGCGAGCCGCACAAATGGGGCGGTTACATGCAGCAGCGCCGCTCGGACCTGTTCCTGTTGGTTCTGACCCTGGTGCTGACCGTGGTTGCGGATTTGACGGTTGCCATCGGCATCGGCGTGGCGCTTGGTTTGGCCCTGCGGTTGCGTCGCCGCGATGTGCCGCCGTCGGACTGGTCCGCGCCAGACCGCTAGGGAACGACAAGGGACGGCTCGAACCGGGGTGGCGTCAGACCGGCCTGAAACCAGCGTAAAAAACTGACAATCGAATAAACAGGCACCCCCGTGGCCGCCGCGATGTCGCCCGCGTAGGGGCCCATATTGGTGCATTCCAGCACGATGGCTCCCAAATCGGGATGCGCCGCCTGCAGCGCCAGCGCCGCGGCGACATTGTCCCGCCGCGCCAGCTCCACATCCAGCTTTCGCGCATTGCCCAGAATCGCTCGGGTGAATTCCGCACCGCCCTCGGTCGAGCCGACCGGCGTTCCCGGCGGCACACCCGCCGCCGCCAGATGGGCCCCGGTCAGAGATCTGGCCGAAATCGTCAGAATACCCGCCCGCCGCTGCGCCGGAAGCAAACGGTTGACCATAGCCACCTGCATCAACGATGAGGTCACAACCGGCACCGGGACCGCCGCTGCCAACGCGTCCTGAAACAGCGTCAGGAACCCGCAACTGGTGGTAATCCCCCAAGCCCCCTCTTGCACCAGCGCAAGGGCGGCGTCGATAAACGGCTCCAGCAACCCATGCGCCCCCTGCCGCACCACACGCTCGGGCGAGGCATCGTTCACCACACGATACAGCACCGGGAACGGCCATGTGGCAGGGTGGCCGATATCGCCGGGAATGCGCGGAAACCGCGTCTTGAGCATGAGAACCCCCACCGCTGCCTGCCCGCCTGTTTCGCCCGATGTTGCGTTCATCGCTTGCCTTTCCCTCGGTTTGGGGCTGACATGCAGCCGATCATACTCTGAAGTGCCCGAGGCCCCGCCCCGCGGATCAAACCGCAAAACACTGCCGGGATTTCGCAGACTTCAGCGCACTGTAACCGGGAAGCGAGACGTGACGAAACAGGCGACAAGCACATTGGTCATTGGCGCGGGGATCGTGGGCGTTTCCGCCGCCCTCTGGCTGCAACGGGCCGGGCACAGCGTCACTTTGCTGGACCGGATCGGGCCGGCGGGGGGCACCTCGCATGGCAACGCCGGGGTGTTGGCGTCCGGGGCCGTGGTGCCGGTGACGGTGCCCGGCCTGTTGACCAAGGCCCCCCGGATGCTGCTGGACCCCGACCAGCCCCTGTTCCTGAAATGGGGCTACCTGCCGCGCCTGACACCTTTCCTGGCCAAATACCTCAAGAACGGTCGCGAGGCACAGGTCCAGCGCGCCTCGCATGCGCTGACGGAACTGTTGCATGACAGCCCAGAGCAGCATCTGGCGCTGGCCCGCGACACACCCGCTGCGGCATATGTCAAACCCGGCAGCTATCTGTTCGGCTATACGGACAAGGCCGCCTTTGAGGCCGATGCCTATGGCTGGAACATACGGCGTCAGCGCGGATACGCCTATCACGAGCTGACCGCCCAACAGATGCAGGATCACGATCCGGCGCTGGCTGGCCGGTTCGGATATGGCGTGGATTGCCCCGGCCACGGGCAGATCACCGATCCTGGCGCCTATGTTGCCGCCCTTGCCGATCACTTCGTTGCCAATGGCGGCACCTTGCAGATCGGCGAACTGATGGATTTCGATCTGGGCGATGGCGCGGCCGTCGCCGCGATCACCGACACCGGGCGGATCGCAGCCGACAGCTATGTGCTGACCACCGGCGCATGGAGCGGCCCGCTGGCCCGGAAACTGGGCATCGCTGTGCCGCTGGAATCCGAACGCGGCTATCACATCGAATTCGTGAATCCGTCGATCACGTTCAGATCGCCGGTGATGGTGGCGGCGGGCAAGTTCGTGGCCACGTCGATGAACGGTCGGCTGCGGTGTGCCGGCATTGTCGAATTCGGCGGGCTTTCCAATCCTCCTTCCCGCGCGCCCTTCGATCTGCTGAAACGCCAGGTCGCGCGGTTGTTTCCAGACCTGACCTGTGACGATACTGTGGAATGGATGGGCCACCGCCCGGCAACCTCGGATTCGATTCCGGTGATCGGCGCGACCCCGGGCGCGGCGAATGTCTTTGTCGGCTATGGTCATCACCATATCGGGCTGACGGGGGGGCCAAAAACCGGCCGCTGGCTGGCGCAGATGATATCCGGGCAACCGGTCAATACCGATCTTTCGGCCTTTTCACCGGACCGAGAGGCATAAAAAACGACACAACTAAAAACGACACAACAGAGAGGGCGACCGATGAAACTGACCAACATGATGGGCGCAACCGCCGCCGCACTGACCTTTGCCGCCACCGTACAGGCAGAAAGCTGGGACATGCCGATGGCCTATTCAGCCACCAACTTTCACTCGGAGATGGGTGTCGTCTTTGCCGACAAGGTGCGCGATTACACCGGCGGCGAGATCGACATCACCGTGCATCCGGGCGGATCCCTGTTCAAGGGTGGCGAAATCAAGCGTGCCGTCCAGACCGGGCAAGTGCCGATCGGCGAACGGCTGATGTCCAGCCACGCCAATGAAACCCCGCTGCTGGGGTGGGACAACGTACCCTTTCTGGCGACATCCTTTGCGGATAACGAAAAGCTGTGGCAGGCCGCCAAGGGTCCGGTGAACGAGGCACTGGCAGAACAGAACCTGGTGACGCTCTATTCCTGCCCCTGGCCGGGCCAGGGTTTCTATTTCAACAAAGAGGTGAACTCGTCCGCCGACACGCAGGGCCTCAAGTTCCGCAGCTACAATACCGCCACCGCCGCCTTTGCCGACGCGCTGGGAATGATTCCGGTGCAGGTCGAAGCCGCCGAACTGTCGCAGGCGCTGGCCACCGGCGTGGCCGAAGCCTTCATCTCGTCCGGCTCGACCGGCTATGACCGCAAGGTGTGGGAGCATCTAGACCATTATTACAAGGTCAACGCCTGGCTGCCGCGCAACTATGTGATGGTCAACAAACAGTCGTGGGAGGCGCTGGACGCCGACACCCAGGCCGCGGTGCAAAAGGCCGCCGACGAAACCGGAGCGGCCTGTCTGGCCAAAGCCGAGGAGCTGTCGGACTGGTATTTCCAGCAGCTCGCGGAAAACGGCATGAAGGTCGTGGATGCGGGCCCTGAATTTCTGGCCGAGCTGCAGGCCATCGGTGCCGCTATGCAGGCCGAATGGCTCGAGGCGGCCGGAACACAGGGTCAGGCGATCATCGACGCCTATCAGGCCAACTGATCCCCCTTGTTCCGCGGCCCGGCATCACCTGCCGGGCCGCTGTTTTCTGGCAAGGAGGAAAAGATGCGAGATTGGCCTGACCTAATGGGGCTGCCACTGTGGGGCTGGCTGTTTGTGTTGCCCATGGTGCTGGTCCTGCTCTGTGCATGGCGTCCGGCATCGCTACGCCGTCTGCTGACGCCGGTCTGGGCGGTTCTGGACCGGCTCTATCTGCTGGGCGGGGGCCTGTCCGCCGTATTCATGGTGCTGATTCTGGTGATCATCGTGTTTCAGATGATCGCCCGCTGGAGCGGCCTGCCCTTTCCCGGCTCGACCGAATTCGCCGGATATGCCATGGCCGCAACCTCGTTCTTTGCACTGGCCTATGCGCTGAATCGCGGCTCGCATATCCGGGTATCGATCTTTCTGAATCTCAATCCCTTCACCCATCGCTGGCTGGATTTCTTCGCCACCCTGACCGCCGCGATCGTCGCCACCTATTTCGCGCGCTACGCGGTCAGGACCAACATCTTTTCCAAGCTTCTGAACGACCGCACCCAAGGTCAGGACATGGTGCCCGAAGGGCTGTTGTCGGCCCTTGCCATGTTTGTCACCCCGCCCGGCCAATGGGGCGCCCTCTGGGCCGAAACCGGCAGCGACTGGGTGTTCACCCCGATCTGGGTGCCGCAATTGCCGATGTCCATCGGCACCATCCTGCTGGCCGTCGCGCTGTGGGACAACCTGACCCGCATGGCGGCCACCGGCATCAGCCGCATCCGGTCGGAGGCCGTGGAATGAGCGAAATCTACACAACCATCATCTTTCTCTTCGTGCTCTTCGCATTGCTGGGCAGTTCGGTCTGGATCGGTCTGGCGCTGATGGGCGTGGCCTGGGTCGGGATGGAGCTGTTCACCTCGCGCCCGGCAGGCGACGCCATGCTGACCACGATCTGGAGCAGTTCGTCCAGCTGGACCCTGACCGCGCTGCCGCTGTTCATCTGGATGGGCGAGATCCTGTATCGGACCCGTCTGTCCCAAGACATGTTCCGCGGTCTCGCGCCCTGGATGCGCAGCCTGCCCGGAGGGCTGTTGCACACCAATATCGCCGGCTGCACGATCTTTGCCGCGGTCTCCGGATCCTCGGCCGCGACCCTGACCACCGTGGGCAAGATGTCGATCCCGGAATTGCGCGCACGCGGTTATCCCGAATACATGATCATCGGCACGCTGGCCGGGGCGGCGACACTGGGGCTGATGATTCCGCCGTCGCTGACCCTGATCGTCTACGGCGTGTCGATCAACGAAAGCATCACCAAGCTGTTTATGGCCGGGATCATTCCGGGGCTGGTGCTGGCGGGACTGTTCACCACCTATATCGTGGGCTGGCATTTCCTGCGCCCCAACGAACATGCCCGGCCCGAACCCCGCCTCGGCCTGCTCCAGATGCTGGCCGAAAGCCGCTTTCTGATCCCGGTCCTGCTGTTGGTGTCGCTGGTGATCGGCTCGATGTATTTCGGCTGGGCCACCGCCACCGAAGCGGCAGCCGTCGGGGTGCTGGGGGCACTGATCCTGGCCGGGGCACAGGGTTCACTGTCCTGGGCCACTTTTCGCGAAAGCCTGATGGGGGCGACGGCTACCTCCGCGATGATCGCACTGATCCTGATGGGCGCTGCGTTTCTGTCGCTCGCCATGGGGTTCACCGGCCTGCCGCGCGCACTTGCCGCCTGGATCGACCAGATGAACCTGTCCCCTATCGTGCTGATCGTGGCGCTGACCCTGTTTTACATTGTGCTGGGCATGTTTCTGGACGGGATTTCGTCGGTGGTACTGACCATGGCCATCGTCGAGCCGATGATCCGTCAGGCCGGGATCGACGTGATCTGGTTCGGTATCTTCATCGTCGTTGTGGTCGAAATGGCCCAGGTCACCCCGCCAATCGGCTTTAACCTGTTCGTGCTGCAAGGCATGACCAATCACGAAATCTCGTACATCGCCAAGACCGCGATCCCGATGGTGCTGTTGATGGTGGTGATGGTGATCATCCTGATCATCTGGCCCGAACTTGCCACCTGGCTGCCCAACACTATCCGCGCCGCGCCAGGCTAATCCCCGATGCACCGGTTTCACCCGCTGAGCCTGGCCGCAACCCATGCCCGCGCGGTGCTGGTGGCGGGGCTGATCATCGGCATCGCCCTGCCCGACCTGGCGCGATTTCTGGCCGGTTGGATCCCCGAGATGGTCATGGCTCTGTTGTTTCTGGGAGCCTTGCGGCTGTCGCCCGCCGACCTTCGCCCACTGGGAACGGACCTGCCCGGCGCTCTGGCCCGCGTGCTGGCTCTGCAGCTGGCCCTGCCGCTTGCCCTGCTGACGGTTGCCTATGTCACCGGAACGCAAAGCGCCTTGCCGATCCTCGCATTGGTGCTTCTGGCTTGCGCGCCGCCCATCGTCAGCAGTCCCAACATCGCCGCGATCATGGGGCTCAGCGCACCGGTGGCGATGCAACATATGGTGATCGGCAGCGTGCTGTTGCCGCTGACAGCTCTGCCGCTGTTCTGGCTGATGCCAGCCCTGGGCTCGGCGGATGCGGTGCTGGCCGCTGTGCTGCGCCTGCTGGTCGCCATTGCGCTGGCCGGCGGCGGCGCAATCCTGTTGCGCCATCTGCTGCCGGTCCCCGGCCCGCGCACCCTGCGGCATCTGGACGGGCTGTCGGTGCTGGCGCTGGCGGTCTTTGTCATCGGCCTGATGCCGTCGGTCTCCTCGGCGATCACCCAGGATACAGCCGGTTTCGCCTATTGGCTGGCCATCGCCTTTGCCGCCAATTTCGGCACCCAGGCCGTTGCCCTGTGCCTGTCCCGCCACCGCGCCGCACCGCACGTTGCCGGAGCGCGGGCGCTGGTGGCCGGAAACCGCAATATCTCGTTGTTCTTCGTCGCACTGCCGCCCGATATCACCGCGCCAATGTTGGTGTTTCTCGGCTGCTATCAACTGCCAATGCTGCTGACACCCGTGCTGCTGCACAGGCTTTACACGCGCTAGCCAGGGAAAGGAGGATGGTGGGTGATGAGAGACTCGAACTCCCGACATCTTCGGTGTAAACGAAGCGCTCTACCAACTGAGCTAATCACCCGTGCCCATATCTGTGATCGTGCGTTTACGAAAAGCCGGTGCCCGGCGCAAGCCCTTATGACAGCATCCGGCTGATACCGTCGCGAATATGGTAAACGACACCCTGTCCGCCGCCCAACGTCTCAAACGCCTCGGTTGGCAATCCCTGCGCCACGCAGCGCATCACCCGCGAGGTGATTCCATGGGTCACGATGACGCTTGGGCCTGACAGCGCAGACAGAAACGCAGCGGCGCGACTCTCAAGCTTCAGCAGGCCCTCGCCCCCCGGGACATGGTCATACCAGCCCAGCCCGTCGGTTTCGAACAGATCCGGCGCGCCGGCGGCAATGTCATCGCGCAACTGCCCGGCCCATTGCCCCAGTCCGATCTCGCGCAAACGCTCGTCCTGTCGGATCGTCCCCGCCCGACCCTGCGCCGCAATCCGCGCGGTTTCCCAGGCCCGACCCTGCGGGCTGGAATACCAGTCCCAACCGCCGGTGCCAAAATCCCGCAGAATGGCGGCCTGGCGCTGTGCCTGTTCCCGCCCCAGCGGTGTCAGGGGCGAATCCAGCGCGCCCTGAAGACGACCCTCGCGATTCCACTGGGTTTCGCCGTGGCGCAGAATCAGGAATTCGGGAAAAGACATCGCGTGCCCCGGTCGGTTCTGGGCAAAAAGGGCGGACCACGTCGGTCCGCCCCCATCGCTTTACGTCGGATCAGTGCGCTGTCGCACCGGCCCCATCGTCGGGCTTGGCCAGCGCCGCCTTGGCTGCGGCCGCCTCTTCAGCGGCTTCGTCCCATTCGATCGGCTCGGGCGCCCGCACCAGCGCATGTTTCAGCACTTCGGACACGTGCTTGACCGGAATGATCTGCATCCCATCCTTCACGTTGTCGGGAATATCGGCCAGATCCTTTTCGTTCTCTTCCGGGATCAGCACGGTCTTGATGCCGCCCCGCAACGCCGCCAGCAGTTTTTCTTTCAGGCCGCCAATCGGCATCGCGTTGCCGCGCAGACTGACCTCGCCGGTCATGGCGATGTCCTTCTTGACCGGGATCCGGGTCAGCACCGACACGATCGACGTCACCATCGCCAGGCCGGCGCTGGGGCCGTCCTTGGGCGTGGCGCCGTCGGGCACGTGAACGTGGATATCCAACGTGTCGAATTTGGGCGGCTTGACCCCGATCTGCGGACTGATCGAGCGGACATAGGAACTGGCCGCGTCAATGCTTTCCTTCATCACGTCACCCAGTTTTCCGGTGGTCTTCATCCGGCCCTTGCCCGGCAGCCGCAGCGCTTCGATCGGCAGCAATTCACCCCCGACGCTGGTATAGGCCAGCCCGGTCACGACCCCGATCTGATCTTCCTGCTCGGCCAGACCATAGCGGTATTTGGGCACGCCCAAAAAGTCGCTCAGATTCTCCGGCGTCACGACAACGCTTTCGGCTTCGGACTTGATGATCCGGGTCAGGCTCTTGCGGGCCACCTTGGCGATTTCGCGCTCAAGGTTCCGCACCCCTGCCTCGCGGGTATAGGTGCGGATGATTTCGGTCAGCGCTGCATCGGTCAGTTCGAACTCCTTGGCCTTCAGCCCGTGGTTCTTGATCTGTTTTCCGATCAGATGCTGCTTGGCGATTTCGCGCTTTTCGTCCTCGGTATAGCCAGCCAGCGGGATGATCTCCATCCGGTCCAGCAGTGGGCCCGGCATGTTATAGCTGTTGGAGGTGGTCAGGAACATCACGTTGGACAGGTCATATTCAACCTCAAGATAGTGATCCATGAACGTGTTGTTCTGTTCCGGATCCAGCACCTCCAGCATCGCAGATGCCGGATCGCCCCGGAAATCCTGACCCATCTTGTCAATTTCATCCAACAGGATCAGCGGATTGGTGGTCTTGGCCTTTTTCAGCGCCTGGATGATCTTGCCCGGCATCGACCCGATATAGGTCCGGCGATGGCCGCGAATCTCGCTCTCGTCGCGCACACCACCCAGAGAAATGCGGATAAATTCCCGCCCGGTGGCGCGTGCCACCGATTTGCCAAGGCTGGTCTTGCCGACGCCCGGAGGGCCGACCAGACACATGATCGGACCCTTCATCTTCTTGCTGCGCTGCTGCACGGCAAGGTACTCGACAATCCTCTCCTTGACCTTTTCCAGGCCATAATGATCGTCGTCCAGAACCTTCTGCGCCTTGCCGAGGTCTTTTTTGACGCGCGACTTGGTGCCCCACGGGATCGACAGCATCCAGTCCAGATAATTGCGCACGACAGTCGCCTCGGCGCTCATCGGGCTCATGTTCTTGAGCTTCTTGATCTCGGCGTTCGCCTTCTCGCGGGCTTCCTTGCTCAGCTTGGTTTCGGCAATCTTCGCTTCCAGCTCGGCAATCTCGCCTTCGCCCTCTTCGCCATCGCCCAGTTCCTTCTGAATGGCCTTCATCTGCTCATTCAGATAATATTCGCGCTGGGTCTTCTCCATCTGGCTCTTGACGCGGGTCTTGATCTTTTTCTCGACCTGCATCACCGACAACTCGCCCTGCATCAGCCCATAGACCTTTTCAAGCCGCTCGCTGATGCTGAGCGTCTCCAAAAGATCCTGCTTCTGCGCCACTTCGATGCCCAGATGCCCAGCCACCAGATCGGCCAGCTTGGCCGGTTCGGTGCTTTCGCCCACCGCGGCCAGCGCCTCTTCGGGGATGTTCTTACGCACTTTGGCATAGCGCTCGAATTCGCTTCCAACCGTGCGCACCAACGCCTCGGTCGTGGTCACATCGCCCGGCATCTCGGTCAGATACTCGGCGCGGGCCTCAAAAAAGCTGTCGTTTTCCAGGAATTCGGTAATGCGCACACGTGCCTGGCCCTCGACCAGCACCTTGACGGTGCCATCGGGCAATTTCAGCAATTGCAGCACATTCGCCAGAACACCGGCCTTATAGATACCATCGGCTTCGGGGTCGTCCTCGGCGGGGTCAATCTGACTGGACAGCAGGATCTGCTTGTCATCGGCCATCACCTCTTCCAGCGCACGCACCGATTTCTCGCGGCCCACAAACAGCGGCACGATCATGTGCGGGAACACCACGATATCGCGCAGCGGCAGCACCGGGTAAGAGGAATTCAGGGGTTCTTGCATGCTCTATCCTTATCGTTGGCAAGACGGCGCTGGTCCCGCTTTGCGGCAACCCCCGGCCATCTCCGGTCTTCGGAACAGTAAAGTGGGGCGCTAACCTCGGGTTTTCAAGCGCGCCCTGCCGTCTGGCGGACAGAATGACCGCGCGGCAAGGTGACCGCAACCGGCCAAATGCCGCAAAACGACAAAAACATCGGGATAAATGACGCACCGCGCCCGCTACTCCAAGGCCCTAGTACCTTCGGACGCTTCGCGCCCAGGTTGAAACACCTCTGAGTAGAGTAAAATCAATGTGTTACACACATTTTTTAGAACCGGTGCCCATGACAGGGAGTTTACCGCCCCAAAGGATTATGATATGCTTTCCCCAGATAGAATAGGTAATAGATTTAGGGTCTGATATGAAGTGTCTCGGTTTGACAACGGTTTTTGCAACGATTGCCGCACTGGGCCTTGTCGGCGCGGCGCAGGCCGCGACGGTAAACGGGGCCACCAGCGGATTGGCCGGAGCCAATACAGAACTGGCATTCGACGAGGTTCCCCTGACGACGAATGACATCGTAACCGATCAGTTCGCTGCCTTTGGCGTTACATTTTCGCCCAATCTGGTTTATTATGGCAACCCGGCGGAATACCCGAATTTCACCGATCCGGCATTGGGAAATTTCAGCCCGATCGTCAATCCGTTCTTCCTGGATTTCACGTCGAACGTAACCGCCGCCACATTCGCGATCGTCACCAACCTTGGCGCAAGCACCTTTACCGCGCTGCTGGACGGGGCCGAGGTCGAGAGTTTCAGCGCGACGACCGATCTCGTGTCGACCGCGAATTTCTTTGGCTTTACCGACATCCTGTTCGATCAGATCCGCGTCGACGTCGGATCGAACGGCGTCATGTTCATGGACAATCTCGCCTTCAATGCCGCACCGACGGTTTCGGTTGTTCCGCTGCCTGCGGGACTGCCGCTGTTGTTGGGGGCCCTGGGCGGATTTGCCCTGCTGCGTCGGCACCGCGTCACCTGACGCGGCCAGCATACCGGCAAAGGCCTCTCCTCCCTGAACACCGGCACGGATGCCCGTCCGAGGACCTTATAGCGGCTCAATATCTCCCTGCGCGCGCGCCGCGTGGAAATCCGCCTGCCAGTCGGCAAACGTTCCCCCTGCAATCGCCGCGCGCATGCCCGCCATCAGATCCTGATAGTACCGCAGGTTATGCCAGGTCAGCAGCATCGAGCTGATGATCTCCTGACTGCGGAACACATGATGCAGATAAGCCCGGCTGTACCCGCGACAGGCCGGGCAGCCGCAATTATCGTCCAGCGGGCGCGGATCGTCCTGATGCCGCGCGTTCTTGATGTTGAGCACCCCGTGACGGGTAAACACCTGCCCGGTGCGCCCGGATCGCGACGGCAGCACGCAATCCATCATATCGATACCCCGGGCCACGGCGCCGACGATATCGTCGGGCTTGCCCACCCCCATCAGATAGCGCGGCTTGTCCGTCGGCAGCGTGTCGGGCGCATGGTCCAGGCAGGCAAACATCGCCTCCTGCCCTTCGCCCACGGCCAGACCGCCGACCGCATAGCCGTCAAATCCGATTTCGGTCAGCGCCGCCGCCGATTGCGCGCGCAGATCCGTCTCCAGCCCGCCCTGCTGGATTCCAAACAGCGCATGGCCAGGCCGATCGCCAAACGCGTCCCGCGACCGCGCCGCCCACCGCATCGACAGCTCCATGCTTTCGGCGATGCGCGCCCGGTCGGCGGGCAAGGCAGGGCATTCGTCAAAACACATCACGATATCACTGCCCAACAGCCGCTGGATCTCCATGCTGCGCTCGGGGGTCAGCTCGTGACGCGATCCGTCGATATGGCTTTTGAATGTCACGCCGGTTTCGGTCAGCTTGCGCAATCCAGCCAGGCTCATCACCTGAAACCCACCGGAATCGGTCAGGATCGGCCGCTCCCAGTTCATGAACCGGTGCAGCCCGCCCAGCCGGTCGATCCGTTCCGCCGTGGGGCGCAGCATCAAATGATAGGTGTTGCCCAGCAAAATGTCGGCCCCGGTAGCGCGCACGTTTTCGGGCAGCATCGCCTTGACCGTCGCCGCCGTGCCCACGGGCATAAAGGCCGGCGTGCGGATCTCGCCGCGCGGGGTGGATATGACGCCCGTGCGGGCTTTGCCATCGGTTGCGTTCAACGCAAAGGAAAATCTGTCGCTCATACCCGCCCGGTTACCCGCGCGCGTCGCAAAAAGTAAAGGCCGCGATGTCGCCAAGGCCCGGATTAACTTGATAATCAGGGTGGGCATGGTCAGATACGTCCAAGCAACCCAAGGAGTTCCCATGACCGAAGACCAGCTATTCGCCCTGCTCGGAGATACCGGCATCTACCTGTTGGGCGCCCTGCTGCTGATCGTGATCATCTTCAAAGGGGTGAGGATCGTTCCACAATCGGAAAAGCATGTGGTCGAACGCTTTGGCCGGCTGCATTCGGTGCTCGGGCCGGGCATCAACTTCATCGTGCCCTTCCTGGATGTGGTGAAACACCGCATCTCTATTCTGGAACGGCAATTGCCCAACGCCACTCAGGACGCGATCACCAAGGACAACGTACTGGTACAGATCGACACCTCGGTGTTCTACCGCATCCTTGAACCGGAAAAGACCGTGTACCGCATTCGCGATGTGGACGGGGCCATCGCCACCACGGTGGCCGGGATCGTACGCGCCGAGATCGGCAAGATGGATCTGGACGAGGTGCAATCCAACCGGGCGCAGCTGATCGGGCAGATCCAGACCAGCGTCGAGGATGCGGTGGACGATTGGGGCATTCAGGTGACCCGGGCCGAGATCCTGGACGTCAACCTGGATCAGGCGACCCGCGACGCGATGCTGCAACAGCTGAACGCCGAACGCGCCCGCCGCGCCCAGGTCACCGAGGCCGAAGGCTCCAAGCGCGCGGTTGAACTGAATGCCGATGCCCAGCTTTATGCTGCCGAACAGATCGCCAAGGCGCGGCGCATCCAGGCCGATGCCGAGGCCTATGCCACCGGCGTCGTCGCGGCCGCGATCCGGGAACACGGGCTTGAGGCGGCGCAATACCAGGTTGCGCTGAAACAGGTCGAGGCGCTCAATACCCTCGGCGCGGGTGACGGCAAGCAAACCATCATCCTGCCGGCCAATGCACTCGAAGCCTTTGGTGACGCCTTCAAGATGCTCAGGGGGCGCGGCTGATGGCGCTGCTCTCGCTGTGGTGGGCCTGGCTCTGTGCCGCCCTGATCCTGGGCATCGCTGAAATCATGGTGCCCGGCTTCATCTTTCTGGGCTTTGCCATCGGCGCGGTTGCGGTCTCGATCCTGCTGGCGCTGGGGCTGCTTGTCTCATTGCCGGTGCTGCTGCTGATCTTTGCGGCGCTGTCGCTGATCACATGGCTGGTATTGCGCCGACTCTTTGCCCTGCCCCGTGGACAGGTCAAGACTTTCAAGGACGACATCAACGGCTGATCCACCCGATCACGGCCGCTCAAACTGTCCCGGCGGCACGGGCCCCCACACCGGTCACAACCATAACCTGCGGGTATCGCTGGGGTATTCTCGCGCAAAAGTTGCCGATAACAAAGAATCGTGGTACGTTAACCAATTATTGACACGAATATCTTTGGAGACGACCATGAACCACGCAATTTTCAGCGTCATCCTTGCCGTCTTGGTTTTGCCAGCAATGCCGCTGACCGACGCGTTTTATGCAGGCCCCTGCAATCCCGAAGTGCAGGATTGCCCCTAAGACGGGCCGGGTAAGCCGGGCCGGTGATCGACTGGATCTATGTCGGAGCGGTGATTTTCGGCGCGATTTCGCTGCTGATTGAGGCGGATCGCAATTATCGCACATCCCTGAGCAACCATCCCTTTCCCTATCACGCGATCCTGGAAAAGGTCGAACTTGAAAACCTCTGTACCCCGCGCGAATGGCTGTCAGGGTTTCTGTTCTATTCGCTGCTCTATTTGCTGGCCTATGTGCTGATCCTCAGTTCGACCGAATTGTTCCTGCTGGTGCGCAACGCCAACCTGGCCGAACTTCAGGTGGGCGCAAACAACGAGTTTGTCGGTCCGCTGTCGGATCCGGTGTCGCTGGCCGACAGCACCTACGGCAAACCTATCTTTGTCTCCGCCTTCCTAATCGCATTCCTGTCCGTCGGGGCCATGCGCCCGATCGAAACCTACATGAGGGCGCTGGCGCATCGGCTGGCCGGGGTGCCGCGCGGGGTCTACAAGGTGCTCGAGCGGCTGCAGACCGTCAATTACCTCAAGCTCAACCGCGCCTTTCCCAGCCCGCTGCTGAACAAGTTCGAAAAGCGGCTGAAAACGGCGGACATGACCGACCTGTCAGACCAGTATATCGGCGACATCCGCACCCAGCTCAGCTCGATCGACTGCCTGTCCCCCTCGGTGACCGCCGGCTTCAGCCGCCTGCATTTTCCGATGACCCATTTTGACGCTTTCAAAGAGGTCCCCGGCCAGCTCAGCGCGGAGATCGACGCGATCGAAGAA
Source organism: Sedimentitalea nanhaiensis DSM 24252 (assembly GCF_000473225.1). GTDB lineage: Bacteria > Pseudomonadota > Alphaproteobacteria > Rhodobacterales > Rhodobacteraceae > Sedimentitalea > Sedimentitalea nanhaiensis. The sequence goes on along the minus strand of NZ_KI421509.1, from coordinate 271,552 downwards.
GACATCGACAAGCTCGAACCAACCGAAGCCAATCTCAAGGTCCTGCATGAAAAGGCGGTGATGACCGCCAACAGCGCCAAAGCCGTTTTTGCCGTGTTCTACGTGCGCAACAACCACGCGATCAAGAACACCGACCCGAATTCGCCGATTGCGCGGATCGAAAAACTGATCACCCGCGGCTATCGGATCGAACTCAATGCCTTTGCCATGTCGATCTGCATCAGCTTCATCCTCTCGCTGGGGGTCTGCTTTTACGCCTATTACAGCTGGAACGAAAGCCGGGTGTGGGACAAACCCACCCTGGCTGACAGCCAGATCGACACCACCTGGAAACGTCTGTTCGAGGACAACGAGACCACCGAACTGGAAGCCTGCAAAAAGGCCGCAACCACGCCTTCCGCCGACATCGCGCCACGCTGTGAGCTGGCGATCAGGACCGCCACCGACAAGATCGCGACCGAAAACCCGGACAACCCGCCCGCAGTGACCGCCGATGACATCGACGCCAGCTGGATCCCCCTCACCGCCCAACAAGAGGAAGACCGCCGCAAAAGATGCGCCACCGCCCTGCAGAAACTCGCCCGTGGCAACTCGGTGACGATGCAGGAAACCTGCCGAAAGGCAATCGACGCCGGCAAGAGATCCTGGCTGCGCGATCAGTTCGCGCGCTTTGCCTACTGGTCATTCTGGGATACCCTGCAACGCGGCATGATGGTGTTCGGGGTCGTGGTTTCGACCATCTTCTTCCGCGAGGTCCGCGTCGACCAGAACTCGTGGAAACCCTGGTCGTTCAAGCGCATCCCCTTCTTGCGCCTGCTGTCGATGAGCTTTTCTCCCGCCGTCATCGGCGTATTTGCCCTGTCGTCCGGCGCTGTGATCAAACTGATCTGGGACTCCAATTTCGACGTCACCCAGCGCCAGATCACCATCCTGTTTCAGGGCGATTGGATCTATTTCGCCTGGCATCTTCTGCCTGGCATGTTCCTTAGCCTCGCCACCCTGACCCTGATGGACAAACACGACGACTGGGCCTTTCTGACCAGCCTGATCGCGGGGCTGATCGCTGCGGCATTCCTGCTGTTCCTGTCCTGGGTGATTTTCCACCTGACGACCCTTGACACTCGGTCAACCACATTCGAGCTGCCGGTCTGGCTGGGCGGCCTCACCATCGACCATGCCGGACGGGACACCCTGATTACCGGCATCCTGCCCGCCTCGTTTGTGGTGTTGTTCGCGTGGCTGCTCGAAGCCACCGAAGAGGCCAAGACCACCACCACACTGCCATCGCGGCTCTGGGCACGCCTGTCCGGAGCCGCACCGGGAGGGGATAGCAATGCATAAGGTCTGCCTCTTTGCGCTCGCCATCGTTCTCGCCGCCACCGCCAGCATCGCCCAGACCGACGACCGTCTGCGAATAGGAGTGCGCAGCGACGCCCGCCCGTTTTCTTACCGATCCGCACATAATGTCGACGTTCTTACCGCCGCCACGCCAGGCCCGCTGGCAAAGCGGAAATACACCGGATTCATGGTCAAGATCTGCGATGCGGTGCTGACCAACATGCTGATCAACCCGGTAGACAAATCAGACCCCTTTACCGAACAGGACATCGTCATCGTCGATGTGGATGCGCTGGTCGCCCAAAACCCCGAGGGCAGCCGCTTTGACTATTTCGGCACCCTGCCCCCAAATGGCCCGGCGCGGCTGACCGGCGACAAGTTCGATATCCTGTGCGATCCCGCCACCATCACCAACGAACGCCGTTCCGGGCTGATCCTGTCGCCGCCGCTGTTTCTCAGCGGCATCAGCTTTATCGACCGTCCCGATGTGACCAAACCGCCGCAACCGGCGCGCAACGAATGCCCGAGCCATCCGATCTTCGGCCTGGTCGGCAACACCACCGCCGCGCAATCCGGGATCCGCGCCATTCTGGCGGCGGACGAGTTACCCCGCTATCGCAGCCTGCTGATCGATTTCCTCAACGAACGCCCCAGCACCTGCGCCAAGGGCCCCCAGAACTATTCCGCGGTCAAGGTCTATGCCGGCCACACCCAGGCCGCCAAGGCATTCTGTCAGGATGACCCTGAATTCTATTACTACCTCGGCGATCAGGAAATCATCAGCGCCAACGCCCGGATGAATCCGGGGTGCGAGTTCGAGAACGCCGGGCGCACCTTTACCACCGACCGCTATGCCATTTTCGGCAAGCTCAATTACGACACTCCCAACCGTGCCCTGCATGTCGCCCGGTTCTTCGAAATCCTGTCGCAGAAGGTGCCGTTCAGTCCCTCCATTCTGGACACCGCCTTTTCCGACACATTCATCGCCGACAAATCCCGCGCTCTCGAATTGTTTTTCTGGAGCATTCGCGGTCCGCAATAGCTCTGCCCGCTCCCGCGAAACCAGCGCTGCGCCCGCTGACAGACCGACGTGCTGTCTTCACCTGCGTATGTACAGGGCATGTACGGAATACAGACCGCCACTGGACGTGCCGCCCGATGTTTCCTATATAATCACTCAGGAACAAATCCCGAGGCCCCGATGAATAACGCTCCCGAACCCCTCGAAGGTGCGCCGCTGATTGCGCCATCTTCCACCGATCACCCCCTGTACGATCAGGTGGTCGAGGCCTGCCGCACCGTTTACGATCCGGAAATCCCGGTCAATATCTACGAGCTGGGCCTCATCTATACCATTGATATATCGAATGAAAACGAGGTCCGCGTCACCATGTCCCTGACTGCGCCTGGCTGCCCTGTCGCAGGTGAAATGCCCGGCTGGCTGGCTGATGCAATCGAACCCATCCCCGGTGTCAAACAGGTCGATGTGCAACTGACCTGGGAACCGCCCTGGGGTATGGACATGATGAGCGACGAAGCCCGTCTGGAACTGGGTTTCATGTAACGAGCAGCGTGTAACACGCTGACAAGGAAGATAAATAATGTTTGGCATCCCCGGAAAACAAGCCGTGACCCTGACCCCCGCAGCGGCGGCGCAAATCACGCGACTGATGGCCAAAAACGATCATTCCGGCCTGCGCATCGGCGTCAAGAAGGGCGGCTGTGCGGGTATGGAATACACCATGGAATATGTGCAAGCCACTGATCCAAATGACGAAATCGTCGAACAGGATGGCGCGCGCGTGATGATCGCTCCAATGGCGCAAATGTTTCTTTTCGGTACCGAAATCGACTATGAAACCAGCCTTCTGGAATCGGGTTTCAAGTTCAACAACCCCAATGTCTCCGAAGCATGCGGGTGTGGGGAATCGATTAAATTCAATGGTATGGACTAGGTTCAGCCTGCCGTTTTCAGATGCAGATACGTTTCGCCAAACCGGCGGGTCAGATGTTCGCCCGCCAACCTGACCTGATCTGATCCGGGCGGTGCCACATTGGTGTCATAGGACGGATTCAAAAACAGCGGCGCCGAGATCCGCTCTCCACCGCCGCCGACGACCCGATGCAGTGTTGCCTTGACCCGGCCACCAGTCCAGATTTCCAGCATCTCCCCGAAATTGATGACAAATTTCCCGGGCGGTGCCTGCACATCACGCCATGTACCGTCCGGCATCCGCACACTCAGCCCGGGCGCGCCATCCATCGCCAGCAGCGTCAAACACCCATAATCCGTGTGCGCGGCGATCCCAAAATCCTTGTGCCCGGCCCAATCCGGTCGCGCGGGGTAGTAATTGCCCCGCAACAGTGCCATCGGCGGATCGAACGCGGCGGCAAAGCTGTCTACTCCCAAATCGAATGATGCAGCGATACAGGTCAGAACCTGCCGCCCGACCTCAAGCGCCTCTCGGTAATAGGTTTCGATCTCGGCCCGAAAGCCAGGCGCCGAGTCCGGCCATTGGTTCGGCGCATAGACGCCAAGCTGGCGTGCCGCCATCGGATGGTCAGACGGTAGCTCATAGCCACAGTCGAATACCTCTTTGAAATCGGGGTTGGCATCGGGGTTGACCTGCTCCGACCCCGGCCCGCCCCAGCCACGGTTGGCGCCGGTGCGGGCCATGTCGACGGGACGTTTCTGCGCCTCCGGCAGATGAAAGAAGTCTCGGTACGCCTGAAGGACCCGTGCGATTCGCACAGCGCTCAGCCCGGTGTTGGCCACAGTCAGGAAACCGATCTCGCCCACCGCCAATTTCAGACGGGCCATTTCGGACTGATCCCCTGTCTTCAGCTTTTCCAGGTCCAGTTCCGGTATGTTCATGCCGCCCGCCCTTTTCAGTGGCCACATACGGTGCTCGAAGCACCGGCCGATTGTCTGCCCGCCAAGCGAATGTTACCACGGGACAAACATGAATTACAGGATTTTGGCATGCGACTGAAACTGGCGGCGGGCAACTGGAAGATGAATGGCACCGGCGGGGACCTGCATGTGCTGACCGAACTCGCCCAACGGCACACGCATCCCGCCTGCGAGCTTCTGATCTGTCCACCCGCGACCCTGTTGCATCGGGCCGCACAAGCTGTCGAGGGCGCAGAGATTGCTGTAGGCGGGCAGGATTGTCACCCACAGGGCAATGGGGCCTATACGGGCGACATCAGCGCGCAGATGTTGATTGATGCGGGGGCCAGTGCGGTCATCCTGGGGCATTCCGAGCGGCGTCAGTATCATGCCGAAGCGGATGAAACCGTGTGTGCCAAGGCCCTTGCCGCACAGGCGGCCGGACTAACCGTCATCGTCTGCGTCGGAGAGTCTTTGGCTCAGCGCGAAGCGGCTGAAACACTGCAGGTCATAGCCGGTCAGATTGCAGGGTCGGTGCCCGACCTGGCCAGCGGGAATGCTCTGGTCATCGCCTATGAGCCGATCTGGGCAATCGGAACGGGTCTTGTCCCGGACACCGGACAGATTGCTGAAGTGCATGATTTTATGCGTACCCGTCTTCAGGACCGGTTTGGGGCGGAAATCGGCGGCCAGATCCGGCTGCTTTATGGCGGATCGGTAAAGGCCACCAATGCCGAAGAGATCTTTGCCGTGCCCAATGTCGACGGCGCGCTGGTTGGCGGGGCCAGCCTGACAGCGGCTGATTTCTCGCCTATCGTCAGGGCGCTTGAAAGCAGCACCTGACCGCAGGTCAGAGCTGTGACGGCCCACCGGCAAACGGTTTGGTATCCGATTGCCGGTGGCTCCGATCAAAGCGTCTTTGGTCAGCGGGTCAGCGCATCGGCAAATTGTTCGCGCAGATTGCGCTTTAGAACTTTGCCAGTGGCGTTCAGGGGCAGTTCGTCGACGAACACTACCTTGTCCGGGACCTGCCAACTGGCGATCTTGCCCTCGTAGAACGCCAACAGTTCCTCTTCAGTCGGAGTCTCACCTTTGGCAGCCACAGCAACCAACAGCGGCCGTTCGTCCCATTTTTTGTGATGCACCCCGATCACCGCCGCATTGGCCAGCTTTGGATGGGCTACGGCAATGTTTTCCAACTCTACCGAGCTGATCCATTCACCGCCGGATTTGATGATATCCTTAGAGCGGTCGCGGATCGTCAAAAAACCGTCCGGATCGATCGTTGCCACATCCCCGGTCGAGAACCAGCCATTCTGAAGGGTGTTCTGGTCCTCCATGCGGAAATAGCTCTCCAGAACCCAATGGCCCCGCACCATCAGGTCGCCCTGGCTCTCGCCGTCGTTGGGCAGGGTGTTGCCCTCCTCATCCTGGACTCTCAGTTCAACACCGAATGGCGGTCGTCCCTGACTCTCGCGCAGCTTGTGCAGCTCGTCGATGGGCAAGTCGCGATGTTTGGCCAACGGAATGTTCACCGAACCCAGGGGGCTCATTTCCGACATGCCCCAGGCGTGGATCGTATCCACCCCAAAATCCTCGCGGAACTGTGTCATCATCGCTGGGGGGCAGGCGGATCCGCCCACCACCGTTCGTTGCAGACTGGACAGCTTGCTGCCCATTCCCTTGGCGTGTGCCAGCAGCCCCAGCCAGATCGTGGGAACCCCCAACGCCAAAGTCACTTTTTGCCCATCGATCAGCTTGACCAGGCTTTCGCCGTCCAATCCCGGCCCCGGCATCACCAACCGGCTGCCTGCCATCGCTGCGCAATAGGGTACACCCCAGGCGTTGACGTGGAACATCGGCACCACCGGCATCACCGAATCCCTCCCGGTCAGGGCCAGCGCGTCGGCCTGGTTGGCCGCAAATGTATGCAAGAGTGTTGAGCGATGCGAATACAATACGCCCTTAGGGTTGCCGGTCGTTCCGGAGGTGTAGCACAGGCTGGATGCGGTGTTTTCGTCGAATTGCGGCCACTCGAAATCCGGATCCCCCGTTTCCAGAAGCTCATCATAAAACAACAGGCCCGGAATCTGCTCGGCTGCGGCGTCGTCGCGCGGCCCCATCAGAACGATGTGCTTTAGGTTGGAAAAATGCTCGCCCAGTTTGCCAGCGATGGGCAAAAAGGTCGCATCCAGGAACAGCACCTGATCGTCGGCATGGTTGACGATATAGATCAGCTGTTCGGGAAACAGCCGCGGATTGATTGTGTGGCACACAAAGCCGGCACCGGACACGCCAAAGTAGATTTCCAGATGACGGCGATTGTTCCAGGCGATGGTGCCACAGCGCGCCTGCGGCTCTAACCCCAACTTGGTCAGCGCCGAGCCCAGACGGCGCGCATTGGTGGCCACTTCGGCCCACGTGCTCTGGCTCAGGCCGCCGTTGGTTTCCACAGATACGATTTCGGTCGCGCCGTGGTAATTTGCCGCGTGATCGATCAGCGACGAAATCAGCAAGGGGGCAGTCATCATCTGACCCAGCATGGCAGGCTCCTTTAACAGGTTTGAGGCCGGAATCTGATCCCAGCCGGTTTTTTTGCTCTGAAGCGCAGCCATGGGAACGCGTCACCGCGCGATCTACTCTGGCTGGTCTCCTCCTTCGGGCAACCTGACAATGAAAGTGCATCTTGGCAATATCGGGGTTGCCCAACCAGGCCCTTACAGTTAGCGATTTCGGGTATGACCTTGCGTTACCACACCCCCCTGACGCCCGACGAGCAGACCGCATTCGGCCTGGCAGCACCACAACCGCTGGCCCTTGCGGACAGGGTGCGTTATGCGGAGCTGGATGTGCTGAACCACGTCAACAACAAATCGTACATGGGATGGTTCGAAACCCTGCGCGTCGCGCATTTCGAGCAGGTCTGCGCACAGTTCTACCGGAATCTTCCGCAACCGCGCACAGTTTTGCGAAATGCGGACATGCGGTTTCTCAAGGAGATGGTAATGGGAGAAGATTACATCGCAACCGCCCGCATTACCAGTTATCGCAACACGTCATATACAATCGAACAGCAATTATGGTCCAGGGATCTGCGCGCCACACTCACCGGTGTGATGGTCATGCTCTATCCGGATGGCTCGGGACGCTACCCTCTGCCCGCTGCCCTGCGCGCCCACCTGACCAAGACCGAAGGGGCAAAGCCGCAAAGCTGAATCCATGCCGCCCGATACAAGGCACGGGAATTCTGGCAAGACTCCGACCAGATAGTTCTCATTTTCTTGGTCCCGATATTGAGAAGAGGTTGTGCAAGAACAGCAACCGGGTGCCCGGATCGCCGTCAATCGGCACCGCCAGCGTGTCTATGGACATATTCGACAAGTGCCGCCGTGGATGCATTGCGACCCTGCACCGGCTCGGTTCCGTCCACGATCGGCCCCAGAGATGTTGCCATCTGCTTGCCGAGCTCCACGCCCCATTGATCGAACGAATTGATCCCCAGAACCGCACCCTCGACAAAAACGCGGTGCTCATACAGCGCGATGATCTGGCCCAGGACAAAGGGGGTCAGTTGGGGGTAGATCAGCGTCACGGACGGACGGTCACCGGGAAAGACCCGGTGACGGGCCTGGCGCTCTAATTCTTCGCCGCCCAATCCCTGTGCCATCAGCAACGCGCGCGCTTCTTCCAACGATCGACCGCGCATCAAAGCCTCGGACTGCGCCAGACAGTTGGCGATCAGCAAACGGTGATGATGGGCCAGATCCAGCTCGTGCCCCGTGGCCGCTACCATGAATTCGCAAGGAACCGTTCCAGTGCCTTGGTGGATCAGTTGATAGAAGGCGTGCTGCCCATTGGTGCCCGGCTCGCCCCAGACCACGGGACCCGAGGGCATTGGCAACGTGCTGCCGTCCATCGCGACGCGCTTGCCGTTGGATTCCATTTCCAACTGCTGCAAATAGGCTGGCAATCGTTCCAGACGTTGATCATAGGGCAGCACGGCGCGGGTCGGATAGCCACAGACCTGGTGATGCCACAGCCCGACCAAAGCCAGCATAACCGGCAGATTTTCTGGCCAGTCCGCAGCCTGAAAATGCAGATCCATCGCCTGACCGCCGCGCAGGAACGCGTCAAATGCCTTTGGCCCGATGGCCAGCATCAGCGACAGGCCGATCGGACCCCAAACCGAATAACGTCCGCCAACCCAATCGGCAAAGCCGAACACGTGATCCGGGTCGATCCCAAATTCCGCGGTCTTGTCATCGGCCGTCGATACGGCAGCGAACTGCCGGGCAGGATCGCCGCCACCGTCAATCATCCAGGCCCGTGCTGTGCGGGCGTTGGTCATGGTTTCGATGGTACTGAATGTCTTGGAGGCGACGATCACCAACGTCCGCCGCGCATCCAGCCCACGCAGGCAGTCGGCGATATCCGCCCCATCGACATTTGACACGAAATGGCAGCGGGGACCGTCATGAAAGGGGGACAGCGCGCGCACTGCCATGGCTGGCCCCAGGTCCGAGCCGCCAATTCCGATATTGACCACATCCGTGAACGCCCCGCCAGTAGCTGCAGTTGTCCCGGCCCGCACCGCATCGGCAAAGCTGCGCATGCGCGCCAGCGTCCGCAACACGTCTGGCATTACATCCTGCCCGTCGACATACACCGGCCCGCCATCCAGATTGCGCAAGGCGCTGTGCAATGCCGCCCGCCCTTCTGTTTCGTTGATGGGTGCGCCTGCAAACATCGCCGCGCGGCGTCTGGCCACATCCTCGCTTTCGCACAACGCGATCAACGCATCACGAACCGGCGCGTCGATCATGGTCTTGGAATAGTCCAGATGCATATCTTGCGTAGACGCACTGAACCCTTTGGCCCGGTTAGGGTCGGCGGCAAAAAGCCCCTCGATCCCCGTGCCCGACTGGGCCGTGCGCAGCGCCTTCAGATCATTCCAGTCAGCCATGTCTTACTCCGCCCAATGCACCGTCATCTCATCCATTACCGCCCTGATAGGCGCGTCAAGGGGCGGCAGATCCATCGCCCGCTCCAGTGCGGCGCGTTTGTCGGCACCAAAGATCACCAGGTGTTTTGCCAAGGCCCCGTTCAGCACCCGCGCGCTGAGAGTGACGCGCGGCTCTGGCACCGTGTCTGGTCGCAGCGCCGCCAGGATCGGCGCATCCGGAGCCAGCGCTCGTTCTAGTCCCGCGACACCGGGAAACAACGACGCCGTGTGCATGTCAGCGCCCATGCCCAGCAACAGGACCGAGATCGGCAATTCGGTTTCCAGCTTGGCCTCCAGTTCTGCAAAGGCATCCTCGGGGCGCTCTGCCACAGCGTAAAGCGGCACATAGGTCGCCGCCGCCGCCCGCCCTGTCAAAAGCCGCGCCCGGATCAACCCGCCATTGCTGCGCGCGTCGTCCTGCGGCACCCAGCGTTCGTCGGTCGGCAGCACATGCACCCTGTGCCAATCCAGATCGACCGCGCTGAGCGTATCGAATATAGGACCCGGAGTCGTGCCACCGGGCACCGCCAATGACACGCGATCCTGGCGCAACAGGCAACTTTTCAGTGCCCCGGCCAGCATGTTCGCCACATCGATCGCCGCCATCTCGCGATCCGCATATTCCACGATATTCACGGATTGATTCCCCTCCATGCCCTGTGATCTCGTTTCATCAGCAGATCCGCATCGCCCGGGCCGGTACTGCCACTGTCATAGGGTTTTGGCACCTCACCGCGGAGCTGCCAGCCCGCGATGATCGGATCCGTCCAGGCCCAGGCCGCCTCGACCTCGTCGCCGCGCATGAACAGGGTCTGATTGCCCCGGATAACGTCCATGATCAACCGCTCATAGGCATCGGGCGGGTCTTCGCCTTCGGGACCCAGCGCATCGGCAAACGTCATGTCCAGAGGCACGTCGATCAGGCGCATCCCCCCCGGCCCGGGTTCCTTGATCGTCACCTGCAAGGTGATGCCCTCGTTCGGCTGCAACCGGATCGACAGCACATTGGCATGTCGCCCTGCGTCAGGGCCAAAGATGGAATGCGGCGCATCCTTGAACATCACGCTGATCACCGAGGAGCGCGCCACCAGCCGCTTGCCGGTGCGCAGATAGAACGGTGTTCCCGCCCACCGCCAATTGCTGATATGGGTCTTCATCACGATGAAGCTTTCCGTCGAACTGCGCGGATTGCCCACGGCCTCGCGATACCCCGGGTGCTCGCCATCCAGTGCGTTGTATTGTCCGCGCACGATATGGTGCGGCTCCACCGGGTCCAGTGCGCGGATTACCTTAAGCTTTTCATCGCGCACCGCATCGGGATCGAACTTTGCCGGCGGTTCCATCGCGATCAGACACAGCAACTGCATCAAGTGGTTCTGCACCATGTCGCGCATTGCGCCCGCATGGTCATAATATTCGCCCCGCCCGCCTACTCCAACGGTTTCGGCCACGGTGATCTGGATGTGATCGACGTATTGGCTGTTCCAAAGTGGCTCAAACAGCATGTTACCAAACCGCACGGCCATCAGGTTTTGGACCGTTTCCTTGCCCAGATAGTGATCGATCCGATAGATCTGTCCTTCGTCGAAATGCGCCGCCAGGGTTGCGTTCAGATCACGCGCCGAAGCCAGGTCGTGACCAAAGGGTTTTTCTACCACGATGCGGGACTCGTCCGTCGCCATTCCGTGCAGATGGATACGTTCGGCCAAGTCCCCGAACAGGCCCGGACCGACGGAAAAATAGAATGCCCGAACCCGGTCCGGACTAAGCCGGGACGCCAGGTCAGCCCAGCCCTCCGTGCCGCGCGCATCGACCACAGCGTAGTCCAGACAGTCCAGAAAACCGTTCAATGTCCCGCCCTCACAGGCTCGAAGACCCGAAAACTCGCGGATCGCCTCGGCGACGAACCTGCGATATTCGTCGCGGTCATGTGCAGAACGCGCGGCAGCGATCACGCGCGCCGAATCTGGCATTTGGCCAGCGCAAAAACGCCGAAACAACCCTGGAAGAATCTTGCGCCGGGCCAAGTCGCCGGTGCCGCCAAAAATCACCAGATCGAACGGGTCGACGGGAATAACGCGTGATACCATGGTTCTTCCTGCGTCCTCTTTGCTGCATCAGAATGGAAATGTTGGCGTTCACATATACAAAATCTTACCGTTCACAATGATTTCGAACGCTGCCCGGGGACACAAATGTCCTCGCCACTATAGACCACAGCGCCACGTTCGGCCAAGTGGTGGTGCCAGTGCAAAAAGCATGTTTGACACCGCCATAGACCGCTGTGTGAACCAAATTGCTCCGAGTTCTGCTGCAAACCGCTATGATCCGACAAGAATCGGTTCTGCGAGGGCAAAGTGTACAAGGCTATTTTTCTATTTCTATGCTTAGCTTGGACGCCGGTGACGGCATTCGCCGAAAAGCGGATTGGCCTTGTGATAGGCAACGATCTCTATTCGGACGTACCGGTTCTAAAGAAGGCCGGGGCGGATGCGCAGGCAATTTCGGCTGCGCTTGGCCAACAAGGGTTTGACATCGTCACCGTCCTGAATGCCAACCGGCGGGAAATGAACCGGACGATTTCGACCTTTACCGAACAGTTGGAAGCCGGAGATACCGCGTTCGTGTTCTTTGCCGGCCACGGTGTCGAGATCGATGGCGAGAACTATTTGCTGCCCACCGACATCCTTGCCCCCGCATCGGGCGAACGGGATTTCATCAAGGCCGAATCTATCGCCTTATCCGCTCTTTTGGATCGCGTGCGCGCAACCGGCGCGCGGATGACCATCGCGATCATTGACGCCTGCCGCAACAACCCGTTCCAAAAGGCGGCGGGGCGCAGCATTGGCAGCACCCGTGGGCTCGGGCGCATCACTGCGCCACAAGGCACCTTCGTGATCTTCTCTGCAGGGGCCGGTCAATTGGCGTTGGATGAGTTGACCGAAGACGACCCTGCCGACAACTCGGTTTTCACCCGTGCTCTGGTGCCTCGATTGTCCCAACCGGGGCTCGAACTGCGATCCTTGGTGGCCGATCTGCGGGTCGAGGTGCGTGATCTTGCCCAAACCGTGAATCATCGCCAGTTCCCCGCCTATTACGACGAATTGTTGGGGGATTTCTATTTTGCGAGCGCCAAGCCCTCGATCGCTGAGCGCCCTGCCCCCGCGGGAACATCGTCAGGCTCGGATGCCCCGGTGCGCACCATAACGGATCCGATGCGCGCCGATTTCGACCTGGCCCGCGCGATTGGAACGGCGGACGCCCTCCAGTCCTTTCTGGATCGCTACGCCAACCGCCGCGAGGAATTTTCCTATCGCATGGCCGTACAGTTGCTCGATCGAAAACGCCCGCCATCTGCGCAGCCTCCGGAACCCAGAACAGAAACCGCACCTGGCGCCACACAATCGGGCGATCGCCGCACCATCATTCGCGACACGCAGTTGGCCCTGAACGCGGCCGGCTGCTCAGCGGGAACAGCCGATGGGATAATCGGTGCCCGAACGCGGCAGGCTTTTCGCAAATGGCTGGATGAAACCGCGGCCGATCTGCACGAGGCCGATCTGGGCACAGACACGGCACGCCGCGCCGTCATGGTACGCAAAGGGCGGGTTTGTCCCCCAGCGGTTACGGCCCCAGTGCAACCCTCTGCCTCTGCCGCAGCCGGTAGCGCCACAGCCCTCGGCCTCGCTGGCAACTGGCGATACACGGCGACCTGTGCCTTTGTAATAAAGGTCCACGGATCGGTCCGTTTCAAGAGAACCGGCCCAAATGCCTTTCACGGCAACCTGTCGGATTCATTGGGCCAAAAAGCCAACAGCGACGTCTATCTGAATGGCCGTGACATTACCGGAACGGACTATTTTCCGGGCGTTACCGTCAGGTGGCGCGGTCGGCTGGCCGCAGATGGCAACAGCTATACCGCCACCGGTTCGACCGGTTGCTCGGTCTACGCGTCACGCGCGGGCTGAAATCAGCGGCTGCGCCATAGTTCAGTGCAGGGTGAATTCCCCAACCTGATGGTGCCACTCACCCGAAGACAGCAGTTTGCGATGCGTGAAACGCACAGAATGCAACGGCCCTTCGATCTCGCGCTGCCAGAACTCGACGAACTTGAACAACGCCGGGTGGTCCGGTGCCAGATCGTACTCCTGCCAGACAAAACTGTTGAGAACATGGATATAGTCGGGCATGTGGTAATAGATTTCGGCAGTGGTCAGCCCATAGCCTTTCAACATCAATTCGGTTTCAGTCGGTTTCATCGTTACTCTCGCTTTGTTACTCACCTTTTTTGGCTCGATCCTTTCATGATCCGCAAAATTCGTTAAATTTCAACAAAAACAGAATGTTATCACTCTCTCACGCTGGCTGCCAGATTAGCCGAACCTGAGCCATTGCACCCTATATGCTGGGTCTGATAAGGTGCCTAAACACAAGATGGCCGATACAGCAAGAATAGGCAGAATACGTGAACGACACGCCGGAAACTCCTGAAAACATGGATGAAACGCCACCAGAACGGCCCATTTACGATGGGCCGACGGTGTCTATCGAATCCGAAATGCGTACGTCCTATCTGGATTATGCCATGTCGGTCATCGTCAGCCGCGCCATACCCGATCTGCGCGATGGTCTGAAACCGGTGCATCGTCGTATTCTTTATGCGATGCATGAAACCGGCAATACCCATGACAAATCCTATCGCAAATCGGCCCGCCCGGTTGGCGATGTCATGGGTAAATATCACCCCCATGGCGACAGTGCGATCTATGATGCCCTGGTGCGGATGGCACAGGATTTCTCGATGTCCCTGCCCTTGCTCGATGGTCAGGGCAACTTTGGGTCGATGGACGGGGACAACGCGGCGGCCATGCGGTACACAGAAGTCCGCATGGATCGGCCCGCCGCCTATGTTCTGGCCGATATAGACAAGGATACCGTCGATTTTCAGGACAATTACGACGGCAAGGATCGCGAACCAAGCGTCCTGCCAGCGCGGTTCCCCAACATGTTGGTCAACGGAGCTGGCGGCATTGCCGTGGGCATGGCAACGAACATTCCGCCGCACAATCTGGGCGAAGTGATCGATGCAACGCTTGCGTTGATCGAAGACCCGGACCTGACCAGCGAACAGCTGATCCATTTTGTCCCCGGCCCCGACTTCCCGACGGGCGGCATTATGCTGGGCCGCTCAGGCGCGCGCAAAGCCTATCTCGAGGGGCGCGGCAGCGTCATCATCCGCTCGAAGACCCGGGTCGAAGAAATCCGCAAGGACCGGTATGCCATCGTCGTGGACGAAATTCCCTATCAGGTAAACAAGGCCACAATGATCGAAAAGATCGCCGAGGCCGTGCGCGAAAAGCGTATCGAAGGTGTCGCCCATGTTCAGGACGAAAGCGACCGCAACGGTGTGCGTGTGGTGATCGAATTGAAACGCGACGCCACCGCCGAGGTGGTGCTGAACCAGCTGTGGCGCTTTTCGCCGATGCAGACCTATTTCGGCTGCAACATGCTGGCGCTGAACGGTGGCCGCCCCGAGCAGTTGACCCTGCGCCGGTTCCTGACTTCGTTCATCGATTTTCGCGAAGACGTGGTGGCGCGGCGCACTGCATATCTGCTGCGCAAAGCCCGCGAGCGCAGCCACATCCTGTGTGGTCTCGCCGTGGCTGTCACCAATATTGACGAAATCGTCGCCACGATCCGATCTTCTGCCGACGCATCCGAGGCCCGCGAAAAGCTGATGACCCGCCGTTGGCCAGCGGCCTCGATCATGGAATACATTGCCCTGATTGACGACCCGACCCACAAGGCGAACGAAGACGGCACCTATAACCTGTCAGAGACACAGGCCCGCGCCATTCTTGAGCTGCGCCTGCAGCGCCTGACGCAGATCGGGGTCAAGGAAGTCACTGACGAGTTGGAAGAACTCGCTGGCAAGATCAAGGAATACCTTGAGATCCTCAGCAGCCGCGAACGCATCATGGGCATCATCTCGGACGAGCTGCGCGAGGTGAAAGACCTGTTCGCTGTGCCGCGTCGTACGGATATCGTCGACTGGTCCGGTGACATGGAAGACGAGGATCTGATCGAGCGCGAGGATATGGTGGTTACCGTGACCTCGGGCGGATATATCAAGCGCACCCCATTGGCCGATTTCCGCAGTCAGCGCCGCGGTGGCAAGGGGCTGTCGGGCATGCAGACCAAGGAAGAGGATGTGGTCACCACGTTGTTCGTGGCCAACACCCATACCCAGTTGCTGTTCTTTACCACCGAAGGCATGGTCTACAAACTCAAGACTTGGCGGCTGCCTCAAGGCGGGCGCACGTCCAAAGGCAAGGCAGTGGTGAATATTCTACCGATACCGCCGGGGGTGTCCGTGGCTGCGATCATGCCCGTGGACCGTGCCGAGGCGGAATGGGACGATCTGCAGGTTGTCTTTGCCACCTCGGCCGGCACAGTGCGGCGCAACAAGTTGTCGGACTTCACCAATGTGATGCGCAACGGCAAGATCGCGATGAAGTTCGAGGACGAACATGCCGAGACGACGCTGATCAACGCCCGTATCGCCAGCAACGACGACGATGTGATGCTGGTCACCAACTCAGGCCGCGCGATCCGCTTCCCGGCCAGCGATGTGCGCGTGTTCAACAGCCGCAATTCAGTTGGCGTGCGCGGCATCAGGTTGACCGGAAACGACCGCGTCGTATCCATGTCGATCATCCGCCATTTCGACGCAACCTCGGACGAACGCGCCGCCTATCTGAAAATGCGCCGCGCCGTGGCCGGGCTTGCAGATGACGCCGAAGCCACCGATGACGAAGAGACCAACGCCATGGCAACGATCAGCCAGGCACGCTATGCGGAAATGTCTGCGGCCGAAAATCTGATCCTGACCATCACGGCGCGCGGGTCTGGCAAGCTCAGCTCCAGCCACGACTATCCTGTACGCGGGCGTGGCGGCATGGGTGTGGCCGCGATGGACAAGGCGATGCGCGGCGGCAAGCTGGTGGCCTCTTTCCCGGTCGAGATGGACGATCAGATCATGCTGGCAACGTCTGGCGGGCAATCGATACGGGTGCCGGTCGAAGGTATTTCCTTCCGGTCGCGCAGCGCGGGCGGGGTCAAGGTTTTTGATACCGCCAAAGGCGAAGAAGTCGTCAGCGTGGCCTGGATCGCCGATCAGGGCGAGGATGAGGCGATCGAGGACGCATAAACGTTCGCCCGCGTCCGAATTCAAACGGACGCGGGGTTTGAAAGACGCGCCAAAGCGGTATCAAAGTCTTTGATTAACCGTGTCCCGATATGATCAGAGGCCATAAAGCGCGCTGAATTTCTCCTCGAGATAGTCCAGCAAGGGGGTCTCGGTCGGCTCGATGCCGCCGGCCCGCCGGATCAGGTCGCGCGGCAGCAATAGCCCGCCATGCTGTTGCACGGTGTCGCGCAACCAGCCGGTGGCGCCAGACGTGACGCCCTTGGCCAATTGCGTCTCCAGATCCGGAACCGCCTTGCGCAACGCCTGATATAGGCAACCGGCATAGACATTGCCCAGTGCATAGGTCGGGAAATAGCCGAACAACCCCACCGACCAATGCACGTCCTGCAAGCAGCCATTGGAAGGGGTGTCGACCGCATAGCCGAAATCCGCCAGAAAACGGTCGTTCCAGGCGGCCTCCAGATCCGTCACCAGCAAATCGCCGGCCATCAGCGCGCGTTCCAGATCGAACCGCAGCATGATGTGCAGATTGTACTGCACCTCATCCGCCTCGGTCCGGATATAGCCGTTGTCGACCCGATTCACGGCGGCATAGAACGCGTCCGCATCGTTGATCCCGAAATCACCAAAGACGTCCCGCATGCGCCCGAACAGCCATCCGGTAAAGGCGCGGCTACGGCCAATCTGGTTTTCATAGATGCGGCTTTGGCTTTCGTGAACGCCCATTGAAACGCCCTGCCCCAGCGGGGTCAACGCATATGTGGCATCGATGCCCTGCTCATAGGCGGCATGGCCAACTTCGTGGATCGTGGAATAGAAACAGTTGAACGGGTCGGTCGCGCTGGTGCGCGTCGTGATCCGCACATCGTCGCCGCTGCCGGAACTGAACGGATGCACCGCCTTATCGACCCGGCCCCGGCTGAGGTCATAGCCAAAGGTGGTGGCCAATTCCTGGCTCAGCCTCATCTGCGCCGCCTCATCGAACGTTCCGCTGACACCGGCGGGAACCGGCCTATCCAGCGCTGCGGCGCGCAAGTCCACCAGCCGCGGGCGCATCGCGTCGAAGATGTCTGCAATCTGTGCAGCCGTGGTGCCGGGTTCATAGTCCCGCAGCATGGCATCGTAGAGATCACCCCCATCAGCCAGCGCCGCCCCCTCTTCGCGCTTCAAGGCCACAACCTCTTGCAGCACTGGCAGAAACGCCGCCACATCTTCGGCAGCGCGGGCTGCGGCCCATTTGCCCTGGGCTTCGGATGTGACTTGCGCGATGCGTTTGGCCAGATCGGCGGGCACTTTGGTGGCCCGTTCATAGGCGCGGCGGATTTCGCGCAGTTGGGCCTGACCCTGCTCATCGATGGCCTCTGCCGTTTCCAGCCAGTCGCCGACCTGCGGGTCGGACCTGCGCGCGTGCAAGACCGCTTCGATCGCAGCCATTTCCGCACCGCGTTGGCGCGCCGCGCCACAGGGCATCATGGTTTCCTGATCCCAGCCCAAGCGCCCGGCAATCTGCCCCAGCGCCGCTGTCTCGCGCGCATGCGCCATCAGTTTATCGTAAGTGGTCATCTGGTCTCACTCCGGACGGATGTGGCAATGGGATAGGCGGCCAGGAACCGGGCGCGCAGGATCAATACCCAAACCACCACAGCCAGCAGTTGATGCAGGATGGCAATCTGCCACGGGGCACCGTAAAGCACGGTCATGACGCCCAACACGATCTGCAAACACAGCGCGGCAAATCCCGAGTTGAACGCAAATTTCGTCGCCCTGTGGGCACTGCGACGTCCACGCAGCCAAACCACGACGCCAAAGGCAAACAACAGGTATCCGGTGACGCGATGGACGAACTGCACCAATCCGGGGTTCTCAAACAGATTGCGCCACGCCGGCTCAAGCAGCAGCGGATCCGGTGGAAGCAGTTGCCCCCCCATCAGCGGCCAATCGGTATAGCTGCGCCCGGCGTCAATACCGGCCACCAAGGCCCCGATCAGGATTTGCAGAAAGGCGAAATGCATCAGGCCGGTGGACAAGCCAAAAAGCCGCTGCTCACGCGCACGGCGGGCCTGCATCAACGCGCGGTCGGGCCGCCCCAACATGAACACATACCAGGAAATCAGGCCCAGGATGGCAAAGGCCAGCCCAAGATGTACGGCCAGACGATAGCTGGCCACACGGGTCATCCCCTCGCCCTGTGTCACACCCGATGTCACCATCCACCAGCCGATTGCGCCCTGAACGCCCCCAAGCACGCCGACCAGCAATAACCGGCCGGTCCAGCCGGTCGGGATTTTGCGCGCCGCCAGAAATCCAAAAAAACCGGCGGCCCAGACCAGCCCGATCACCCGGCCCAGCTGGCGATGGCCCCATTCCCACCAATAGATCGCTTTGAAATCGTCCAATTGCATCCATTGGTTTTGAATGCGGAACTGGTCAATCTTCTGGTACTTGTCGAACTCGGCCTGCCAATCGGCATCGTTCATCGGCGGCATGGCCCCGGTGAACGGACGCCATTCGGTGATAGACAAACCGCTATCTGTCAGCCGGGTCAGCCCGCCAACCGCGATCATCACCACCACCAGGGCGAACAGCACAACCAACCACAGCCGAATACCACCCCGTGCCCCGGCGCGTCCGCGGTCGATCATGCCCGGCTGGACCGCCGGTTTGGTGTCACCCTCATCCGTGACCTCTTCGAAAATGCTGCGTTTTCCGCTCATGCCCGCCTCGTGTCAGATTTGGCCAGAACCTAGGCGCGTCCGCGCGGCGCGTCCAGCGGCTTCACTCGCCGCGCTCTTTCCAGCGGACCATCTGCCGCATGATCCCATGCAGCATCTGCACATCAGCCGTCGTCAACGGCATCCGCGACCACAGGTTGCGCAGATTGACCTTCATGCTGGCAGCCTTGGTGTCCGGAAAGAAAAACCCGGCCCCATCGAGACGCTGCTCATAGTGCATGGCCAGTTTTTCGACCTCCTGCCCCGTGGCCCAGCCTGCTGTGCCCGGTTCGGTCATTTCGACCTGCACGTGCTGGGTCTGACGCCGCCATTCATAGGCGGTCAGCAGCACGCATTGCGCAAGGTTCAGCGACGCGAACCCCGGATTGACTGGCACCGAGACTATGGCATTTGCGCGCGCGATATCCTCGTTTTCCAACCCGGCACGTTCGGGGCCAAAAAGCACGGCTACCTTTTGCCCCTCCGCGATACGTTCGGCGGCCACCCGCATGGCCCGTTCCGGGCTAAGCACCGGCTTGGTCAGATCACGCGAGCGGGCGGTCGTGGCCATCACATAGGTGCAGTCGCCCACGGCATCGGGCAGATCGGGGAACAGTTGCGCCTCGTCCAGCAGGCGGCCCGCGCCACTGGCCATCGCATCGGCCGCCGGGTTCGGCCAGCCATCGCGGGGCGCGACCAGACGCATCCGGTCCAGCCCGAAATTCCACATCGCCCGCGCGGCTGCGCCTATGTTTTCGCCCATCTGCGGGCGCACCAGGACAAAGGCGGGTTGCGATACATTGCCGGTCATGTCGTCTCCGTTGTTGATCCATTGCCATAAATCCCCGGGCCGCCGGGGGCAAGGTGACGGGATCACTGTTCGCCAATGTCATTTTCATTGTCGCCCCGATCCGATAGAGAACGCCGAAACAGACCAAGGACGCCCCGATGGACAGCCCAGAGCAGCCGCAAATCTATCTTCTGACCCCCGCAACATTCGAACTGAGCCAGTTCCCCGATCGGCTGGCCCGGGTTCTCGACAGCACAGCCATCGCCTGTATCCGCCTTGCGCTGGCCAGTCGGGACGAAGATCAGGTCGCACGCGCAGCGGATGCGCTGCGCGAGGTGGCCCATGCCCGCGATGTGGCCCTGGTGATTGACGATCACGTTCTGCTGGCCGAACGGCTGGGGCTGGACGGGGTCCATCTGAGCGACGCGGCGCGAACCGTTCGGTGGGCGCGCAAAACCCTGGGCCCCGACGCCATCGTCGGCAGTTTCTGCGGTGTATCGCGCCATGACGGGCTTGCGGCAGGCGAGGCCGGAGCAGATTACATCAGCTTTGGCCCGGTCAGTCGTAGCGCGCTCGGCGATGGCTCGGTCGCAGAGATCGACCTGTTTGAGTGGTGGTCCAAGATGATAGAAGTGCCGGTTGTAGCCGAAGGCGCCTTGACGGCCGGTCTGATCGCCGCCCTGACGCCCTGTACGGACTTTTTCGGCATTGGCGACGAGATCTGGCAGGCCGAAGACCCAATTGCCGCGCTCAAACCCCTGCTGGACGCAATGGAACAGGCAGCCAAGGCAACGCAATAGGCCACCCGGACCGGACAGGCATGTCTGGATTTTCCCGCGGTTGGCCCCGCTTGCACACGCCAACGAATGGCGGCACAAGATCGGCATGACAGCACAACCAGACCAGATCCTGTGCATCGGCAGCGTCCTTTGGGACGTCATTGGCCGGTCCGCCAGCCATATGCGCCAAGGCTCGGACGTTCCGGGACGCATCTCTCGCCTTCCCGGTGGGGTGGCCATGAATATCGCGATGACGCTGGTGAGGTTCGGCCTGACGCCGGTTCTGCTGACGGCCATCGGGCGCGATGCCGAAGGCGACGAACTGGTGGCAGCCTGTGCGCAGCTGGGTATGCAAACCAATCACATCTATCGCTCAGAGGATCTGCCGACCGACCGCTACATGGCAGTCGAGGGCGCGAACGGGCTGATTGCCGCCATTGCCGACGCCCATTCGCTGGAGGCAGCAGGCGACAAGATCCTGCGTCCGCTGACGGATGGCTCTCTGGGACGCGATGGCGCCCCCTTTGCCGGGCGGGTTGCGTTGGATGGCAATCTGACACAGTCACTGCTGGAACACATCGCCCAAAGCCCTGCCTTTGCCGCCGCCGACCTGCGAGTCGCCCCGGCCAGCCCGGGCAAGGCAGAACGGCTGCTGCCTTTTCTCAACCACCAACGCGCAACACTCTATGTCAATCTGGAGGAAGCCGGGCTGTTGTGCCAAACCACCTTTGCCACTGCGGACGAGGCAGCCACCGGTTTGCTGGCACGTGGCGCGTTGCGGGTTCTGGTCACCGACGGCGGCAACTCTGCCACCGAAGCGGACGCACACCAGACCATTACGCAAACCCCGCCCGAAGTCTTGGTCACCCGTGTGACCGGAGCGGGCGATACATTTATGGCCGCCCATATTGCCGCCGAAGCCGCCGGAGCAGACCGAAATGCCGCGCTGTCGCGCGCTCTGCAAGCCGCCGCAACCTATGTTTCAGGAGAAACCCCGCTGTGACCGATCTTGTCCTCTCTGCCGAAGTCCAGGCCGCACACGCCTCCAAGACACCCATCGTAGCCTTGGAAAGCACCATCATCACACACGGCATGCCCTATCCGCAGAATGTCGAAGTCGCACGCCAGGTCGAGGACGACATTCGCGCGGAGGGTGCCGCCCCGGCCACCATCGCAGTGCTGGAAGGTCGCCTGCACATCGGACTGGAGCCAGATCAACTGACGGCCCTGGGGCAGGCTCATGGTGTGGCCAAGCTGTCGCGCGCCGATCTGGCAGTTTGCATCGCCACGGGTGGGACAGGATCCACAACCGTTGCTGCCACAATGATCGCCGCACACCGGGCCGGGATCGAGATTTTCGCAACCGGCGGTATCGGAGGCGTGCATCAGGGTGCCGAAACCACATTCGATGTCTCGGCCGATCTGCAGGAATTGGCGCAGACCCCTGTGACCGTCATCGCGGCCGGAGCCAAGGCAATCCTCGACATTCCCAAAACACTGGAAGTCCTTGAGACGCTGGGGGTTCCGGTGATCAGCGTAGGTCAGGACAATTTCCCGGCCTTCTGGTCGGCGCGCTCGCCGCACCGCGCCCCGCTGCGCCTGGATGACCCCGCCGCCATCGCCCGCGCCCATCGAGAGCGCCGCGCGTTGGGCATTCCCGGCGGCCAGCTGGTGGCCAACCCGATTCCCGCCGACGCCGAAATCGCCGCCGAAACCCTGGCCCCGATCATCGCCACCGCACAGGCAGATGCCGCAAAACACCGCATCAGCGGCAAAGCGGTCACGCCGTATCTGCTGCAACGCATCTTTGAACTGACCCAGGGGCGCTCTTTGACTGCCAACATTGCCCTGGTGCGCAACAACGCCCGACTTGCGGCCCGGATCGCCCGAGCCTTGGGCAGTTCCTCAGACTGAGTCACCTCCGCAGGCCGATGGCCATTGTAGCCGGGTCAGCGAGACCCTAGGTTGGCCTGCGAAACCGTTGGAACATCCATGACCACGCCATTTGACGAAGAACCACTTGTCCGCAAGGCCAGCCTGTTTGCCCGACTCCGCTCGTCCTTTCTGACCGGGCTGGTTGTGATTGCGCCGGTCGGCCTCACAATCTGGCTGATCTGGAGCGTTATCGGCTGGATCGATGGGGTCGTATTGCCGCTCGTGCCGCACCGGTTGCGACCCGAAGAATATATCGGCATCAACCTGCGTGGCGTCGGTGTCATCATATTCTTGCTGTTCACGGTTTTTGTTGGCTGGATTGCCAAGGGCTTGATCGGACGTTCACTGATCCGCTGGGGGGAAAGCCTTGTCGACCGAATGCCGGTCGTGCGCTCAATCTATTCCGGGATAAAACAGATTTCCGAAACCGTTTTCGCCCAGTCCGAGCGCAGTTTCGAAAAAGCCTGCCTGATCGAATACCCGCGCCGGGGCATCTGGGCGATCGGCTTCATCTCGACCAACGCCAAGGGCGAAATCGCCAAACGCGCGCAGACCACAGGCCAAATGATGAGCGTGTTCCTCCCCACCACGCCGAACCCGACCTCGGGCTTTCTGCTGTTCCTGCCCAGCGAGGACGTGATCGAACTGGACATGTCGGTGGAAGAGGCGGCCAAACTGGTGATTTCTGCCGGGCTGGTCTATCCAAACGGCAAGGATCCGACCGAGCCGCCTGAAATCGCACCATCGACCGATCGGTGACAGAACATCGTGCATTGCGTGTATTGAATTCGCCGGTTAATCGCAGACGCCGTTAGCTGTACATCTCGGCCAGATCCACGGTGCTGCGGTTATTCAGATCGCCCTTATGTGCTGCCAGAAACGTCTCGGCCGCGATGCGCCCCGCAGACTTGAGCCGGTCCAGAACAATGCCGTTCGGAATCGTCTTGGTTGCTACCGACAACTCGTTCATCAGCGCATCATCGGCAATCATGTGCACCAGCACCCGGTTCATACGCTCGGTCGACAGAGTTCCATCTGCAAGCAGACGCTGAACAAAACCGATGGCTCGCAACTCGCGCAGCAGCGAGGAATTGAAACTGATTTCATTGATCCGGTTCTGGATCTGATGTGGCGTGGTGGGCACGCTGTCGCGTTCTAGCGGGTTGATGTTGACGATCACGATATCAGCCGGCAGCCGATCCGCGAACAGCGGAAACAGCGCCGGATTGCCGGAATACCCGCCGTCCCAATAGGCTTCGCGGCGCCCGGTCTGAGGATCGTCGATCTCGACCGCCTGAAACAGCGTTGGCAGACAGGCCGACGCCAGAATCGCATCGGTTGTGATGTCGTCGCCCGAAAATACCCGGATCTTCCCGGTTCTCACCCGTGTTGCGCAGATGAATAGCTCCGGGCCGACCTTTGAACAGACCTTGCCGAAATCAAAGGTCTGAACAATCTTTTCCAGCGGGTTGCGATAGAACGGGTTGTAACTGTAGGGCGACACCACGCGCGACAGAAAGTCGGTCATTGCAAAGACCGGAGAATTCTCAAGTGCCCAAGCCACCTGGGCCAGATCGACACCGCGCATCCAGTCAAGCAGCCGCGCATCTTGCTGCACCCCGATGCTGGACCACAGCCAGTCCAGGTTGGCGCGTGCGCCGTCTCGTCCACCATTGAGCAGCCCGGCCTTCAACGCCGCGCCATTCAGTGCCCCCGCCGACGTGCCCGAGATCCCCGCGATTTCGATGTCCTCATCTTCAAGGATCCGGTCCAGAACCCCCCAGGTAAAAGCGCCATGCGCGCCTCCCCCCTGCAGGGCCAGATTGACCCGTTTGACTTCGCCCATGACCTGGCTTCCTTTTGCGGGAAATACTCCGGGGGTGTGGGGGCTGGCCCCCACCGAACCTGCGGCACGACAATCGTTACAGCGCGGTCCATCCGCCATCGACGGAAATCGTGGTCCCGGTGATCTGGGCCGCGGCATCCGAACACAGGAACACGGCCGTACCGCCCAGCTGTTCCACGGTTGCAAATTCCTTGGATGGCTGCCGAGCAAGCATCACATTGCGGATAACCTCTTCGCGGCCCATGTCGTATTCCTTCATCGTGTCCGGAATTTGGGCTTCGACCAAAGGGGTCAGAACATATCCAGGGCAGATCGCATTCGCGGTGATCGGTTCTTCAGCGGTTTCCAGCGCCACCGTCTTGGTCATGCCGACGATACCGTGCTTGGCCGCGATATAGGCGGCCTTATACGGGCTGGCGGTCAACCCGTGGGCGCTGGCGATATTCACCACCCTGCCCCAACCCGCCTTGCGCATCATCGGCAAGGCGGCCGCAGTCGTGTGAAAGGCGGAATTCAGGTTGATGGCGATGATCGCATCCCATTTCTCGACCGGGAATTGATCGATGGGTGCCACATGCTGGATGCCCGCGTTGTTGATGAGGATGTCACAGTCGCCCGCCTGTCCGATCAATGCGCGGCATTCCGCACCCTTGGACATGTCCGCCTTGATGTAGCGGGCAGAAACCCCGGTCTCGTCAGCGATCTGACGCGCCAAAACATGGTCTTCCTCGTTGTCGGTAAACGAATTCAATACAACATTCGCTCCGGCCCGGGCCATTTCCCAGGCAATCCCCAACCCGATCCCCGAGTTCGATCCGGTAATGACGGCAGTTTTTCCATTCAGCGACATGACGACCCCTCATTGTTGCAATACATGGCTTGCAAACTGTCATGCTGCAGGTGCAAAGGGAACGGCAAATCAGATCGCAGGCCTAACTTTGGCGTTTGGAGCCGGTATCGCAGGATGTGCTGCAAGAGGTCAAAAAAAACGCCCGCACGAAGCGGGCGTTAAGTTATTGAGGCAGGTTTCATACAGGCAAGAAACCTATCGAGCAGTGAGACCTTTATACGCAATTCCCATGCGGCATCCAAGCTAAAAGTTTGAAAAGACGTGAATCCCTCGTTAGCCTAAACGTTAATAAAATAAAGACAGAGCAGGATTGTTGCCAAAGTGCGACCAGAATTTTTCCAACGCGCATGCGCACTGATCATAGGATTCGCCACCTTTGCGGCGACCAATGCCGCATCGGCAGAATCATCCCATGGCATAGCTATGTACGGCACCCCCGCCCTACCACCGGATTTTGTGTCTCTGCCCTATGCCAACCCGGACGCGCCCAAGGGTGGACGCGTCGTTTTCGGCAACACCGGGGGCTTTGATTCGCTCAACCCGTTCGTTCAGAAAGGCACCGCGCCCTGGCAATTGGGATTTTGGGGTTATGAGTCCTTGATGGGCCGATCCTGGGACGAACCGTTCACGCTGTATGGAGTGTTGGCCGAATCGGTGCGTACCGCCCCGGACCGGTCCTGGGTCGAATTCGACCTGCGCGCCGAGGCCCGTTTCTCGGACGGCAGCCCGGTGACAGTCGAGGACGTGATCTGGTCCTACCAGACCCTGGGCAGCCAGGGTCATCTTCGCTATCGCGGCATGGCCAGCCAGATATCCGATATCCGGCAAACCGGGCCACGCACCGTGCGGCTGGAATTCAACACCGACAACCGGGAACTGGCCCTGATCGCCGGGATGCGCCCGGTGCTGAAAAAGGCGCAATGGCAGGGCAAGGATTTTACGGCATCGGGCCTGGATGAAATCCCCATCGGAACCGGTGCCTATGTGGTCAGCGACTTTGAAGCCTCACGCCATGTGACCCTGCGGCGCAATCCCGACTATTGGGGCAAGGACCTGCCGTTCCGCCGCGGCACCCAGAACTTCGACGAAATGCGCATCGAATTTTACGGCGACCAGACCGTTCTGTTCGAAGCCTTCAAAGCCGGAGAACTGAACGTCATCCGCGAGTTCAACGCCGAAAAATGGGACCGGCAATATGGCTTTCCTGCGGTGCTGCGTGGCGACATCGTAAAGACCGAGATCCCGCATCGCCGCCCCTCGGGCATGACCGGGTTTGTGATGAACACGCGCCGTACACCGTTTGACGATTGGCGTGTGCGAGAAGCGATGCTGCTGGCATTTAATTTCGAGTTCATCAACGATACCATCACCGGTGGCGTGCAACCACGCATCACATCCTATTTTTCGAATTCGGACCTGGCGATGCGTTCCGGGCCGGTCGACGATAAGGTTCGGAAATTGTTGACACCCTATTCCGACAGTCTGCTGCCCGGGGCGCTGGACGGGTACAGCCTGCCGGTCAGTGATGGAACCGCCCGGAACCGGGGCAATCTGCGGCAGGCCATGGGCTTGTTGAACCAGGCCGGCTGGCGAGTAAGCGACGGCGTGCTGCGCAATGAACAGGGCCGGATCTTTGCCTTTGACGTGCTGCTGAGGCAGGGCGATACCGGCAACCAGACGGTAATCGAACTCTATGCGCGCGCGCTTGAACGGTTGGGAATCGCCGTGTCCGTCAGCACGGTGGATGATGCACAATATACCGCCCGTATCAGTGCGCAGGACTTCGATATGACGACCTTTCGCCGCGACCTTTCACTGTCACCGGGCAACGAACAACATCTCTATTGGGGCAGTTCGAGGGCCGACACGCCAGGCACGCGCAACCTGATGGGAGTTGCCTCGCCAGCGGTAGACGGGATGATCGACGCCATGTTGCAGGCCGGAACCCGCGAGGATTTCGCCACCGCCGTACGAGCGTTGGACAGGGTGCTGACCACCGGGCGGTACGTGATCCCGATCTGGCAATTCGACGTAGGCCGAATCGCCCATATTCGCGAATTGCGATATCCTGCGCGCCTGCCGATCTATGGCGACGGCATCGGCTTTCTACCCGATGTCTGGTGGTATCAGGCAGAGTGATGGCCACGCCCGCTCTGCCGCGACCCGCGCCCCCTGATCGGCCATTTTTCGCCTGCGACGGATCGCCGCATTCTCCTGCTCCGACGCGGCGATAAGCTATGGTCTGGGAGGGTAAGCGAGTGTCAATGGGGAGCCACACACGCATGACCTGGAAGAACACCACCGACGACTTGGCCGCCTGGTTCACACGGTTGCAAAGTCGGTTTCCATATCTGGATGACAGTGCAATGCCGCACGCGACGCGCGGACGCGCCCGTTTCGAGGCTTATCTGGCGCAAACCCATAATCTGTCGCTGACCGAAGCTCATGAAGAGGTCGACGATTTTCTGTATATCGAGTCGCTGATACGCGAAGCGGACGACAGTACCGAAGCGGCCTGAATCCCCCCATACGATCAGACCAACGATGTTACCCACAGTATAGTTGCGTCTTCGTCGCTGATCGACACCACGTTGTGCCCCATCGTAGCATCGTAATAGGCGCTGTCGCCACGACGCATGCTGACCGGTTCGTAAAACTCGGTGAACAGCTGTATCATTCCGGTCAACACGTACAGGAATTCCTCGCCGTCGTGGCGCACCCAACCGTCGAACTCTTCCATCGTGCGGGCGCGCACGCGAGCGCGGTAGGGCAGCATCTGTTTCTTGCTCAGCGTATCGGCCAGCAGTTCGTGTTCATAGGTTGCCGTGGCCTGAGCAGAGCCTTCGCCCGACTTCGTCACGGCCATGCGACCGTTGACCTGCTCGCGCTGGGGCGGGGTGAACAGTTGTGGCACGGTTATTTCAAGCCCAACCGCCAGCTTTTTCAAGGCGTCGTAGGTCGGAGACATCTGACCATTCTCTATCTTGGACAATGTCGAGCGCGCCAGCCCCGCCTGACTGGCCGCTTGCTCTAACGTCCATGACCGCGCCTTGCGTAAATCGCGCACCCGCGCGCCCAGATCCAGCGGTTCGCCACCGGTTTCCTGGCCCGAGTTGCGGGCAATTCGGATCAGGGATTTCGGGTCGCGCTGTGTCATTGCGCCTCTATAGGCAGGCTCGGCGCTGCTTGCAACGACCGCTGCATCGGGCTAGCCACGGGCAATGTTATCGATCTTTGACCAGGGGCCTCCGCCGCCCTGCCCTGTACCGTTCAACCTGGCCGCTCATGTGCTGGGCCAGACCTGTGCGGACCCCGAAAAGGTGGCATTGTCCGTGCTGGGCCTGCAGGCCGCGCAGGATCTGACCTATGCCGGATTGGAACAGGCTGTGCGTGGCACCGGCACTGGCCTGCTAGATGCAGGATTGACGCCTGGCGACATGATATTGATGCGCCTGGGAAACACATTGGATTTCCCCATCGCCTATCTGGGTGCGATTGCAGCCGGGTTGGTACCAGTCCCAACCTCGTCGCAGCTGACCGAGGCGGAAACCGCCCGGATGATCGAAGAACTGGCACCCGCCGCCGTGCTGCGCGATCCCGGCGTGGCCTGCGCACCACACCCGCTTGAATTGTCGCTCGCGGATCTGCGCAACATGTATGAAATGCCCCCCTGCGACTGGGCGATGGGCGATCCCGATCGGCTGGCCTATGTGGTGTATACCTCGGGTACATCGGGCAAACCTCGCGCTGTGGCCCATGCACACCGGGCAATCTGGGCGCGCCAGATGATGATGGACGGGTGGTACGGATTACGCCCCGACGATCGATTGATGCATGCCGGGGCGTTCAATTGGACCTATACGCTGGGCACCGGCCTGATGGATCCCTGGACCATCGGCGCTACGGCGCTGATCCCCGAGCCCGGAACAGACCCAGCAGTGTTTCCCGACCTTCTGAAACGATATAGCGCAACAATTTTTGCTGCTGCACCAGGAGTTTATCGAAAGTTTCTCAGAGATGACGTTCGGGTGAATCTGCCTGACCTGCGCCACGGGCTATGCGCCGGCGAAAAGCTGTCGCCACATCTGCACCGGACCTGGACCCGCGCCACCGGCACCGAGTTATACGAGGCATACGGCATGTCCGAATGCTCGACCTTCATCTCCTCCGGCCCGACCCATCCCGCACGTGGCGAGGCATTGGGACAGCCGCAAACGGGGCGCAGGGTGGCAATCGTCGACGAAACGGGTCCCGTCGCGCAAGGCGAACCCGGTGTCATTGCCGTGCGCCGCGACGATCCCGGTCTAATGCTGAGCTATCTCAATGCGCCCGAAGAGACTGAGGCACGGATGCAGGGCGACTGGTTCCTGACCGGCGACATCGGGGCCATGGCGGTGGACGGTCAAATCACCTATCTGGGCCGCAACGACGACATGATGAACGCCGGTGGCTACCGGGTTTCACCGGTCGAAGTCGAAGCCGTCCTGTCCGCCCACCCGGGCATCACCCAGATCGGCGTCACCGATATCGAAGTCAAGCAGGACACCCGTATCATCGCCGCCTTCTATACCGGCCCCGCCATACTGGACGACAGCGACCTGCACACCTATGTCCAGGACAAGCTGGCGCGCTACAAGCAACCGCGCGCCTATATCCACCTGCCCGCGCTCCCCGCCGGCCCCAATGGCAAGCTGCTGCGCCGCGCCTTGCCCGCATATTTCAAGGCTCCGAATACATGAACGACCAAACCATCACGCTTGACATCATTTCCGACCCGATCTGCCCCTGGTGTTATATTGGCAAGACCCATTTGGACGCGGCTCTGGCGCAGGTGCCGGACCATCCTTTTGTGATCCAGTGGCACCCGTTCCAGCTGAATCCGGACATGCCGCCCGAAGGTATGGACCGCCGGGCCTATCTCGAAGCCAAGTTCGGAGGCAAGGAAGGTGCCGTGCACGCCTATGCTCCGGTTGTGGAGCGCGCAGCAGCGGCGGGTTTGACGATCAATTTCGAGGATATGCAGCGCACGCCCAACACATTGGATGCGCACCGCCTGATCCACTGGGCCGGCATCGAAAGCAAGCAGACCCAAGCGGTGGACGCGCTGTTTCAGGCCTATTTCGTCGACGCGAGGGACATCGGCGACCATGAGGTTCTGGCCGATATCGCGGATTCCATCGGAATGGATGCGTCGGTGGTGATGCGCCTTCTGACGTCCGATGCCGACAGGGACGACATTGCCAATCGCGACACCCATAGCCGCGAAATGGGCGTGACCTCGGTGCCGACCTTCATCGTTGCGGGCAAGCATGCCGTGCCCGGCGCGCAGCCGCCCGATTTGTGGCGGAAAGTGATCGGTGAACTGCAAGAGCAGTTGAAGAAAGGCGACGGGGCGGCGTGAGACAGATCAAAGCTCAAACTGTCATCATCAGCCTGGTCGGTATCGTGCTCTCGGGCACGGTGTTTTTTCATCTGGCCGAAGGCTGGAGCTGGCTGGATTCCTATTTCTTCACCGTCGTGACCATTTCCACGGTCGGCTATGGGTCGCTGGTGCCAACCAGCGCCCTGGGCAAGCTGGCCACCACCGGGTTTATCTTTGTCGGGCTGGGGATTTTCGCCGTCGCGATCCAGCAGTTCGCGGTGTTTCAGATGCGCAAGCGCGAAGAGCACACCGAATGGCTGATCGGGCATCTGGGCCATCGCCCGAAGGACAGCGCGGCCGCAAATGAGGACGATCGGCCGACCACACCGGTCACAGACCAACAGAGCGGCCGCTCTGATGCGCACAAATAGCCCAGGCGCCGCGCAATCATTGCGATCGTCGGCTGGCGCGGAATATTTGTGCTCTCGTTGACCTGCCTTGCCTGGATGGGCCTGCTGTTTGACCGAACAGCTCTGTCGCTGGCCAGCGGCATCACGACGATGGCGGTGCCCGGTTTTGCGCTGATGCCGCACATGGCACGGGTCAAAGACCGCATGTCGCTCTAGCGCCTGTATCTACAAGCATATTCCGGTTATAATGCCGCGTCTTCGGAGGCTCGACATGCAGGAATATTATGACCTCGGCACCCACAGCTGCCGCGTTACCACCCGGTCCGAGCAGGCCCAGACATGGTTTGATCGCGGGCTGGTCTGGACCTATGGCTACAATCACGAAGAAGCGGTCGCCTGTTTTCAGCGGGCGCTGGAACATGACGCCGATTGCGCCATGGCCCATTGGGGCGTCGCTTATGCGGGCGGGCCCAACTACAACATGCCGTGGGAGCTGTTTGACGAGGCAGGCCGGGCCAAGGCGCTGGCGCTGGCCTATGACGCGACCCAGGCGGCGCTGAACCTCGCGCAGGGGTGCACGCCGGTGGAGCAGGCTTTGATCGCGGCCCTGCCCGCGCGGTATCCCCAGCGCGAACTCCACGCCGATATGCAGGTCTGGAACCAACATTTTGCCGACGCCATGCGCGCGGCGTTTGCGGGTTGTCCGGATCATCTGGATCTGCGGACCATCTATGTGGAAGCGCTTTTGAATCTGACGCCGTGGAAGATGTGGGATCTGGCCAGTGGCGCGCCTGCGCAGGGAGCAGCGACGCTGGAGGCCCAGCAGGTGCTGGAAAGCGCCATGGCCGATCAGCCCGGCGCGATGACGCATCCGGGTCTGTTACATCTGTATGTGCACCTGATGGAAATGTCACCTTTTCCTGAGAAGGCGTTGAAGGCAGGAGATGTTTTGCGCACGCTGGTACCGGATGCAGGTCATCTGGTACATATGCCGACCCATATCGACGTGCTGTGCGGGCATTATCAGAATGTGGTGCATTGGAACCGAAAGGCAGTCGAAGCCGATTTGAAATATTACCAGCGCGAAGGCGCGTTCAATATCTATACCGGCTATCGGCAGCACAACTATCACTTTGTCATCTATGGCGCTCTTTTCCTTGGACAAATGGAACCTGCGCTAGAGGCGGTGCGCGGCATGGCCGTGACCGTTCCCCAAGAGATGCTGCGGATCGAAAGCCCGCCGATGGCGGACTATTTCGAAAGCTACATGGCGATGGAGCCGCACGTCTTGATCCGGTTCGGACGCTGGGACGAGCTGATTGCGATGTCACCGCCCAAAGACCCCGAATTGTTCCGCACCCTGACGGCCACCACCCATTACGCACGGGCGCTGGCCTTGGCTGCGACCGGGCGCGTCGCCGAGGCGGAGGCCGAAGAACAGGTGTTCCTGACCGCCAAGGACCAGGTGCCAGAGAGCCGGCTTCTGCACAATAACACTGTGTGCGACCTGCTTGAAATTGCAGCTGAAATGCTGCGTGGAGAAATCGAGTACCGCAAGGAAAATTTCGCTGCCGCCTTCGATCGTCTGCGCCGGTCCGTGGCGCTGGACGACGCCTTGCCCTATGACGAGCCGTGGGGCTGGATGCAGCCTGCGCGCCACGCCTTGGGGGCACTGCTGTTTGAGCAGGGCCATGTGGCCGAGGCCGAAGCCGTGTATCGCGAGGATCTGGGCCTGGGCGGCGCGCTGTCGCGCGCCAGCATTCATCCCGATAACGTCTGGAGCCTCAAGGGCTTGCATGACTGCCTGAAAGAACGCGGCGAGGCCGTCGAGATCGTTCAGGTCAAACAACGGCTGGATCTGGCGCTGGCCCGTGCCGACCGGGCGGTGGGTGCGTCGTGTTTCTGCGCCCAGGCGGCAATGCGGGCGGCGTGCTGACGCACAGGTTAGCGAAAGCTCACCACGGCCTGGCCGCCCCTGGCGCGAACCTGCCGCAAACCCCATGTTAACAAGGCTGGACCGGCCAAACCCTGCATGTGGCTTCCGGTGCATATCCTGTACATACCGCGTACATACGCGGGTCTGCCCCCGGCAGGGTTAACCGCGCCTACGGTGCCAACGGGAAGGCCTGAAGGATGATCAGGGAGGCGGGGTCACCGGCCGGGACCGATGACCGCCAGAGGCTTATTCGGTGACGTAATCCAGTTTGATCTGGGCCAGACCGCCCGCGATGTTCAGACCCTTTTGGTCCTGCACGCTGAACGGTTGCAGCGTCAGATTGTTGCCGACGCTGAACAGCGCGTTGGCCCCGACACCGCCGGCCACGGTGGCCTCGGCGGTGACGCCGTCATATTTGCCGGCCAGCGCACCCGCGTCCGCCTTGCCCGACGGGGCCAGCACGGCCCATTTGATATGGCTTTCCTTGGTCACGCCGATGTCGACGCCGATCTTGGTGACGCGCCCGGTGTATTTTTCGGTGCCGCCGTCCTTGCGCTCGAAGGTGCAGGTCATGTCTTTTTTCGACCCCAGCAACAGGCCGACACCGCCTTCGACGGTGCATTCGAGCATGCCGATCTGGGTGTTCTTGTCATCGGCCGTTGCGGCGGTGGCCAAGCCGAGCGCGGTGACCGCGACGGCACTGGCCAGCGCGGTGCGGGTCAGTTGGAAAACATTGGTCATGGTCGCTCCTGTCGGTTGAAATGATACGCCACATTAGCGTCAGCCGGTCGATGTTCAATGTCTGCTTGCACGGCGCAGAGGATTTCTTCAGGCAGGCGATTTGCCGCCCGTTGCGGCCCTGGCTTTGGCCTGCTTGCGGGCCTGAACGAGTTTTTCCACAAGGTCGCGGGCAAGAGCAAAGGCCCCTTTGATCTTGTCGCTTTCCTTGCTCCAGTCGCGGCGCACGACGATCTTGTTGTCCTTGACCTTGGCCAGCCCGTTCTGATCCTGAATGAACTGCACCAACCCTTCGGGGCTGGCGAATTTGTCATTGTGGAACTGGATCGTCGCGCCCTTGGGACCGCCGTCGAGCTTGGCAATGCCGGCGCGCTTGCACATCGCCTTGATGCGCACCACCAGCAGCAGGGTGTTGACCTCGCGCGGGAGTTTACCAAAGCGGTCGATCAGCTCGGCGGCGAAACCTTCGAGTTCGACCTTGGTGCTCAGGCTGGACAGGCGGCGGTAGAGACCAAGGCGCACGTCCAGATCGGGCACATAGGCCTCGGGGATCAGCACCGGTACACCGAGATTGATCTGCGGTGCCCATTGGTCGTCGGCCTCGCTCAGCCCTTCCATCTGACCCGAGCGGATCTTGGCGATCGCCTCTTGGAGCATGGATTGATAGAGTTCGTAGCCGACGTCGCGCATCTGGCCCGACTGTTCCTCGCCCAGCAGGTTGCCGGCGCCGCGAATGTCCAGATCCTGCGACGCGAGGGTAAAGCCCGCGCCGAGGGTGTCGAGCGACCCCAGCACACGCAGGCGTTTTTCGGCCGTTGCGGTCAGCCTGGCGCGCGGCCTGGTGGTGAGATACGCATAGGCACGGGTCTTGCTGCGCCCCACCCGGCCCCGGATCTGGTAAAGCTGCGCCAGTCCGAACATGTCGGCGCGGTGGATCACCATGGTATTGGCGGTCGGGATGTCCAGCCCGGATTCGACGATGGTGGTGGCCAGCAGCACATCGTATTTTCCGTCGTAAAAGGCATTCATGCGGTCGTCGAGTTCGCCTGCCGCCATCTGGCCATGGGCGACGATGACGCTGACTTCGGGAACCTGATCCTTGAGGAACTCTTCGATGTCAGCCAGATCGGTGATGCGCGGCACGACATAGAACGATTGCCCGCCGCGATAATGTTCGCGCAGCAGCGCCTCGCGGATGGTGACGGCGTCAAATTCGCTGACATAGGTGCGGATCGCCAGCCGGTCGACCGGCGGCGTGCCGATGATCGACAGGTCGCGCACGCCGGACAGCGACAGTTGCAGGGTGCGCGGGATCGGCGTGGCGGTCAGGGTCAGCACGTGGATGTCGCTGCGCAGCGCCTTGAGCCGTTCCTTGTGGGTGACGCCGAAATGCTGTTCTTCGTCGATGATCAACAGGCCGAGGTTCTGAAACCGGACGCCTTTGGCCAACAGGGCATGGGTGCCGATCACGATGTCCACGGTGCCCTTGGCCATGCCGTCACGCGTCAGTTGCGCATCCTTGGCGGACACAAAGCGCGACAGTTGCCGCACCTGAAAGGGAAAGCCACGGAAGCGGTCCGCGAAGCTGGCGTAGTGCTGGCGCGCCAGCAGGGTCGTGGGGGCGATGATGGCGACCTGTACGCCGGACATGGCGGCGACAAAGGCGGCGCGCATGGCAACCTCGGTCTTGCCGAACCCCACATCGCCGCAGATCAGCCGGTCCATCGGCTGGCCGCTGGACATGTCGCCCAGAACGTCGGCGATGGCCCCCAGTTGATCGTCGGTTTCCTGATACGGAAAACGGGCGGAAAAGGCCTCCCACGCGTGGTGCTCGGGTTCCAGGACCGGTGCCCGGCGCAGGGCGCGTTCGGCGGCCACCCGGATCAGGCGGTCGGCCATCTCGCGGATGCGTTCCTTGAGCCTGGCCTTTTTGGCCTGCCATGCGCCGCCGCCCAGTTTGTCCAGCAGACCCTCTTCGTGGCCATAGCGCGACAGCAGTTCGATGTTTTCGACCGGCAGATACAGCCGCGCGGACTCGGCATATTCCAGGCTGAGGCATTCGTGGGCGGCCCCGGCGGCGGTGATCACCTCCATCCCCTGATAGCGCCCGATGCCGTGGTCCACATGCACCACCAGATCGCCGGGCGACAGGGATTGGGTTTCGGTCAGGAAGTTTTCGGCCTTGCGGCGTTTGCGCGCCCTGCGGATCAGCCGGTCCCCCAGCACATCCTGTTCGGCGATAACGGTGAGAGTCCTGTGTTGGCCTACCGTTTCGCTGCTTGAGGCCAGTGGCCCCTGAAACCCGTGCTCCAGTGCCCAGACCGCCAGGTGCAGACCGCGTTTGCCGATGCGGGTGGCATTGGCGATGGCGATGGTTTCGGCCAGCCCTTCGTCTTCGATCAGCCCCGCCAGACGTTCGCGCGCGCCTTCGGAATAGGAGGCGATGACCACCGGCCCCTGCTGCATCCGGGCGCGGATGTGGTCGGCCAGCGCACCGAACAGGCTGATCTGTTCCTGCTGGCGTTCGGGGGCGAAATTGCGCCCGATGCGCCCGCCCGCGTCGATCACACCGGGGCCGGTGGCCTGGGGCAGCGGGTTGAACTGTAACACGCGGCGGTCGGCGACGGCGGCGGTCCAGGCGGCATCGTCCAGATACAGCAGGTCGGGCGGTGCGGGTTTGTAGACGCTGTCGATACGCGCCTTGGCCTGCATCGCCAGTTTGCGGGTCTCGTATTGATCGGCGATGCTGTCCCAGCGCGACAGGCGCGACGCGGTGACCTGATCGTCCAGCGACACCGGCACGCCGGGCAGATAGTCGAACAGGGTTTCCAGCCGGTCATGAAAGAACGGCAGCCAGTGTTCGATACCCTGATGCTTGCGCCCGGCGCTGACCGCCTCGTAGAGCGGATCGTCGGTGCCCGCCGCGCCGAATTCGATGCGGTAGTTCTGCCGGAAGCGGGTGATTGCGGCGTCGTCCAGAATGACCTCGGACACCGGAGCCAGTTCTATCATGTCGAGCTTTTCGGTGGTGCGCTGGGTACCGGCGTCAAAGCGGCGCGCCCCGTCCAGCACATCGCCGAACAGGTCCAGCCGCACCGGGCCGGTGTCGCCGGGGGGATAGATGTCGATGATGCCACCACGGATGGCATAGTCACCCGGCTCCATCACGGTCGGACTTTGGGAAAAGCCCATGCGCACCAGAAACTGGCGCAACGCGGTCTCGTTCATGCGGCTGCCGACGCGGGCGGTGAACGCCGCCTCGCGCAGCACCGCGCGCGCGGGGACACGCTGGGTGGCCGCATTCAGCGTGGTCAGCAGCACAAAGCGCGTCGGCATCTGATGCACCAGCGCGGCCAGCGTCGCCATCCGCGCCGCCGAGATATCGGCATTGGGCGACACCCGGTCATAAGGCAGGCAGTCCCAGCCCGGAAAGGTCAGCACCGGCATGTCCGGTGCAAAGAACGCCAGAGCCGCGCGCAGGGCGGCCATACGTTTGTCATCGCGCGCCACATGCAGGACCGGCGCGTCGCTTTTGGCGATCTCGTTCAGGATCAGCCGCGCATCGAACCCTTCGGGCGCGCCGCTGACGGTGATATGTCCGGATGCGGTCATCTGGATGTCCCTGTATTGGTCAGGTTTCGGTTCAGCCGCCCAGAACGCCGATGGTCAGGTTCTGATACATGCCCCACATCGCGGTGACAAAGATCGACAGCGCACCGATCAGCTGCGTGTACAGGCGATGGCGTCCCAGACGCTTGTGCAGCAGCTCGCCGCGCGCGTCCTCGCTTTCGATCAGCTTGGCGGTCGACAGCGACAGGGCACCGACGATCGACAACGGAAAGGCCAGCAGCAGCACCGCCTGAGCGAATTCGACCCGGTACCAGAAGGCCAGCATCGCCAGCCCCGACAGCAGGAAGCACGACAGACCCAGCAGCCACAGCCCCGACACGCGGGCGATATAAAGCAGACGGTTGACGTTGATACGGGCCAGGTCTTCGAGGTCGATTGCAGCCTGTCCGCCGACACGACGGGCGCGCTGGACCATGTCGTATGGCACGCCCAGGGTCCAGTGCGTTGCCGAGGACCACGCCACCGCAAGAACGATCCAGAACCACAGGTTCGAGAAGGACCGCATGTCGATCAGTTCAAAAACAGAGTTGTACCAATCCAACCGTTCTGCCCTTATTACTCTTGTTTGTCCGGCTGCGGTAATATGCAAGCCGTTGATCCCCTTGAAGGGCACGGCTTTCCATGCCACCCAATAGCCGATTGTTCAAGGAGCGCCCGCGATGAAACCTACAGTTGCCCCCTTTCCTGCGGCCCGTTTGCGACGCACGCGCCAATCCCCGGCGATCCGCGGGCTGGTGCGGCAGAACACATTGGCCAAAGAGGACCTGATCTGGCCGGTGTTCGTGCGCGCCGGCGAAGGGATCGAGGAACCGGTACCGTCCATGCCCGGGGTGATGCGGCGCAGTGTCGACAAGGTGGTGGTGGCAGCGCGCGAGGCGGTCGATCTGGGCATTCCGGCGATCTGCGTCTTTCCCTATACCGGTCTGGACGAGCGCACCGAGGATTGCGCCGGGGCCTGGGACCCGGACAATCACGCCAACCGGGCGATCCGCGCCATCAAGGCGGCGGTGCCGGAGCTGGCGGTCATGACCGATGTGGCGCTGGATACCTATAACATCAA
Organism: Sedimentitalea nanhaiensis DSM 24252; assembly: GCF_000473225.1. Taxonomy (GTDB): domain Bacteria; phylum Pseudomonadota; class Alphaproteobacteria; order Rhodobacterales; family Rhodobacteraceae; genus Sedimentitalea; species Sedimentitalea nanhaiensis. The sequence continues at coordinate 233,062 of NZ_KI421509.1, read as the reverse complement.
CGGCCATGACGGGTTCGTGGTGGACGGCGAGATCGTCAACGACGCCACCGTCGAGGCGCTGGTGAAAATGACGCTGGCACAGGCCGAGGCCGGAGCCGATATCATCGGGCCCAGCGACATGATGGACGGGCGCATCGAAGCGATGCGCACCGCTTTGGAAGCGGCGGGCCATCAAAATGTGATGATCCTGAGCTATGCGGCAAAATATGCCAGCGCCTTTTACGGACCGTTTCGCGATGCGGTCGGGGCCAGCGCGGCGCTGACCGGGGACAAGAACACCTATCAGATGGACCCGGCCAATTCGGACGAGGCGCTGCGCCTGGTCGAACGCGACCTGCGCGAGGGCGCGGACATGGTGATGGTCAAACCCGGCCTGCCCTCTCTGGACATCTGCCGGCGGGTCAAGGACACGTTTGGCGCACCGACATTTGCCTATCAGGTCAGCGGTGAATATGCGATGATACAAGCGGCTGCGCAGCAGGGATGGATCGATGGCGAGCGGGTGATGCTGGAAAGCCTGATGGCGTTCAAACGCGCCGGATGCGACGGCATTCTGACCTATTTCGCGCCACAGGTCGCGCGGCTGTTGGCACGCTGACGCAATTCGGCTGGTGGCTGACGCCCAGATCGCGGCCTGCCGCCAAAGGCGCGACCGCCATATGTGGTGTAGGGTCTCGCAGGGGAAAGCCGCAACGCAATCGGCGGAGCCTTGCCCGCACTTTGGCTGTTGGTGTCTTGGGCGATGGGATTTTGGTAACCTTTTGCTGACATCAAAAAGGCCCATGGCCGGGGTCTTTGTGGTAGCGGGTTGAGCGATGAGCGGTATTGGTAATGCGACGCGATATGTTTCCGCCTCGGGAGATGCGGGGATCGACGGCATTCTGGGCGACCGGGCGTGGGATGACGCCGCCCTGCTGATCGGCGCGCCCCCGACGCCGGATGTCTATTCGGGCGGCTATGGCTCGGGCGAAGACAGCGGTCATGTGCAGGCCACCGCGGAGATGACCGCGATGATGCAACGCAGTCTGGACCGTCAGGCGGGATCGGCGGCGGATGACGGGTTTTCGCTGGAGGGGTTCACCGGACAGACGGTTCAGCAAAGCACGGCGGCGTCGGCCCATATCCGGATCGCGCAGACCGATGACGACCCGTTCGGCTATGGCACCGCCTGGGCCTATTACCCGTCGACGGGCGCGGCCAGTGGCGATGTGTGGTTCAGCACCGTCAGCTATGACTATACCTACCCGGTGGCCGGGAATTATGCCTATGTGACGATGGTTCACGAACTGGGCCACGCGCTGGGTCTGGAACACGGGCACCTCACCGGCAGCTATGGCACCGTGCCGACATCGCAGGATTCGATGGAATACACGGTGATGACCTATCGGTCGTATATCGGAGCGTCGCCGGGGAATTACAGCAACGAGACCTGGGGGTATGCGCAAAGCTGGATGATGCTGGACATTGCCGCATTGCAGCACATGTATGGCGCGAATTTCACCACCAACAGCGGCGATACGGTGTATAAATGGTCACCGGGTTCGGGGGCCACACTGGTCAATGGCGGCATCGGTATCGACCCCGGCGCAAATCGCATTTTCGCCACGGTCTGGGACGGCGGCGGAACGGATACCTTTGACCTGAGCGCTTACGCGACAGCGCTGGATATCGACCTGGCACCGGGGGCGGCATCGGTGTTTGACAGCGCACAGCTGGCGCGGCTGGGGCCGGGCGAATACGCCCGGGGCAATATCTATAATGCGCTGCTGTACCAGGGCGACACCCGGTCGCTGATCGAACATGCCACCGGCGGGACGGGCGACGATCGCATGTCGGGCAATCAGGCCGACAACCGGTTGCGCGGGGGCGATGGCAACGACACGCTGATGGGCCAGGCGGGCAACGATACGCTGATGGGCCAGCGCGACGACGATATCCTGTATGGCAACGCCGGCAACGACACGCTGAAAGGCAACGGTGGCAACGACACCCTTTATGGCAATGGCGACGACGATCTGCTGATCGGACATGGCGGTCACGACAGCCTTTACGGTCAGGATGGCAACGATGTATTGCGCGGCATCGCCGGGCAGGACACGCTGGATGGTGGCACCGGCGACGACCGGCTGTTCGGCAATGGCGGCGCGGACACGCTGTCGGGCGGCGCAGGGCAGGACAAGCTGTTCGGGGCCGCAGGCTTTGACATGCTTTACGGCGAGGCTGGCAATGACCAGCTGACCGGGGGGCGCGGGGCGGACCAGATGACTGGCGGGGACGGTGCGGATGTCTTTCGTTTTGTCGCCGTCAACGACAGCCCGGTCGGAGGCGGCATCGACACGATCCTGGATTTCACCCCCGGCAGCGACCGGATTGACCTGAGCGGTCTTGCCGCCACGCCGCTTGGCTTTCAGGGCTTTGGCAACCATTCCGGCAGCGCGCCCGACGTGATCCTGCAGCATGTCAGCGGCGACACACGCATTCTGGCGGATCTGGATGGCGACGCGCAGAGCGATCTGCGCATCGACCTGTCCGGTGTGCTGACCCTGAGCGGGGCGGATTTCATATTCTGACCTCGCAATCATGGCATGTTGAACCTTCAGTGAACACACGCATACAGGTCGCAACCGGGGTATGAGCAGCAACAACACGCCAATTCAGGTCGCTTGGGTCGTGACAGCTGTGCGTTTCAAGGGTATATATTGCGTCAAGGCCGGAAAATACGGCCATATCAGGCACGATTACAGGCAAATCAGAACATGAGCAGCACACCCAAAATCCAAACCAGAATTCCCGCGCCCGGACTGTCGCCCTCACCGCTGACGCGGCGCGGTTTTGCGCTGACCGCTCTTGCAGGCGTGGCCGTCACGGCTGGCTGCAACAATGGCATCGGCAGCAGTGGCGCCGCCACTATCGATGCGCGCGTCGATGCAACCCTCAACCAGATGTACAGCCAGTATCCCAACACCGTGGAACTGGCCCAGAAGTCGACCGGCATGCTGGTGATGCCGCTGGTCACCGAGGCCGGATTCGGTTTTGGCGGCGGCTATGGGCGCGGCGCCTTGCGGGTCAATGGGGTCACCGTGGACTATTATTCCAACACCAAGGCCAGCGCCGGGTTCCAGATCGGGGCCAAGCAATACGCCCATGTTCTGTTCTTCATGACCCAGGACGCGCTGGAAGGGTTCCGCCGCTCCAGCGGTTGGACCGCCGGTGCCGAGATCGACTATGTGGTGACGGATTTTGGCGAATCCGCCTCGACAGACACCAACCTGTTGAACACACCGGTGCTGGCGGCTGTCTTTGGCCAGGCCGGGCTGTATGCCGGGGCGTCGCTGGAAGGCGCAAAATACAACCGCATCATTCCCTGAACAGGAATGGCCGTATCTCAATGAGATACGGCCATTTGTTCACCCAATCCCGCGATCAGGTCAGCGCGCGCAGACGCTTGATCAGGCTGGAGGTATCCCAGCGCCCGCCGCCCATCTGCTGAACATCCTTGTAAAACTGGTCGACCAATGCCGTAACCGGCAGGCTGGCCCCGGTTTCATCCGCCGTATCCAGGCAGATTCCCAGATCCTTGCGCATCCAGTCCACCGCAAAACCATGTTCGAACTGGTCGTCAATCATGGTTTCGTAGCGGTTTGACATCTGCCAGCTGCCCGCCGCGCCCTGACTGATCACTTCGACCACGGCGCGCCCGTCCAGCCCGGCCTTGTCGGCAAAATGAAGCGCCTCGGACAGCCCCTGCACCAGCCCGGCAATGGCGATCTGGTTGCACATCTTGGCCATTTGGCCGGCCCCTGAGTCGCCGATGCGGCGACAGATCCGCGCATAGGCCGCGATGATCGGTTCGACCCGTGCATAGGCTTCGGCGTCGCCACCGCACATCACCGACAGCACCGCGTTTTCCGCCCCCGCCTGCCCGCCCGAGATCGGCGCGTCGACAAAGCTGAGCCGCGCGGCTTGAGCGGCGGCATATAATTCGCGGGTGACCCTGGCCGACACCGTGGTGTGATCGACAAAAACCGCCCCGTCCGGCATGCCCGCAAACGCGCCGTCGTCGCCCAGGCACACGCTGCGCAGATCGTCATCGTTGCCCACGCAGGCCATCACGATTTCGGCCCCATCCGCCGCTGCGCGCGGTGTTTTCGCATAATCGCCGCCATGTTGGCTGGCCCAGTCGCGGGCCTTGGCCGTGGTGCGGTTATAGACGGTTACATCGTGCCCTGCGGCCCGCAAATGTCCGGCCATCGGGAATCCCATGACCCCAAGACCCAAAAATGCCAGTTTCGCCATGTGCTTTTCCTTCGATCCCGCGTAAAACAGACTGGGAGACAGATAGCAGGCAATCCCACCGGACAAAATCGGCAAATACCGCAAAAGATCCGATGCAGAGGCGACAAGAGGGCAAATATGGGAATCGTGTTTCGCTGGTTATTGCGCCTGGCGGTTGGGCTGGTCGTGCTGATCGTTCTCGCCGTCGGGCTGGTCTACTACCTGGCCAGCCGGTCGTTGCCGAATTACAACCAGACGGTCGAGGTCGTGGGGCTGGAAGCTCCGGTCGAGATCGTGCGCGACAACGCCAATGTTCCGCATATCTTTGGCGGCTCCGACGGCGATGTTTTCTTTGGGCTGGGCTATGCCCATGCGCAGGACCGGCTGTGGCAGATGACAATCCTGCGCCGCACCGCGCAAGGCCGTCTGTCCGAAATCCTGGGAACGCGTACGGTCAGCTATGATCGGTTGCTGCGCCGCCTGGATCTGTACCGGCTGGCGGTGCAATCGCTTGAGGACCAGGACGCGGCGACGCAACAGGCCTTGTCGGCCTATGCCGCCGGGGTCAACGCCCGGCTGGCCGAGATCAACCGCGAGGCACTGGGGCGCGGAGCCCCCGAGATGTTCCTGTTCAATGCCCCGATTGCGCCCTGGTCGCCGGCGGATTCGCTGGCCATCGTCAAGCTGATGGCACTGCGCCTGACCGGGCAGGTCGGCGAAGAGGTGCTGCGCGCGCGGGTGGCGTTGATGTTGAACGACCCCGCCCGGCTGATGGATATATTGCCGGATGCCCCCGGCACCGGGGTTGCCGCCTTGCCGGAATATGCCAGCCTGTTTCCCGATGCGCCGCGCTATACTGCCACCGTGCCCAGATCGGACGATCCGTTGTCGCCGGTGGCACCACGCGGTCTGGCCGGGGCCAGCAATACCTGGACTGCGGCGCCGTCACGTTCGGCCTCGGGGGGGACGCTGTTGGCCAATGATCCGCATTTGCCGCTTTCGGCCCCGTCGATCTGGTATCTGGCGCGACTGGAGCTGGCCGGCGGCGGTGTCATCGGTGGGACGATCCCCGGTGTGCCGGTGGTTCTGACCGGACGCAGCGCGCGGCTGGGCTGGGGGCTGACGTCGTCGCATCTGGACGATCAGGACGTGTTCATCGAACAGCTGAACCCGGACAACCCCGAGGAATACCTGACCCCTGAAGGGTACAAGACGTTCGAAAGCCGCCCCTCGATCATCAAGATCAAGGACGCGCCGCCGATCACCCTGACCCTGCGCTGGACCGACAATGGGCCGGTGCTGCCCGGCAGCGACTTTGATCTGGGCGCGGTGACGCCGCCGGGCCATGTGGCGTCTCTGAGCTGGACCGCGCTGAGCCCCGATGACACGTCGGTGTCCGCCGCGATCGCACTGATGGGGGCGGGTACGGTGCAAGAGGCCATCGCCATCGCCGAGAGGTTTCTGGCACCGTCGCAGAACCTGTCCCTGGTCGATCAGGACACCATCGCGATGAAGCTGATCGGAACTGTGCCCAAACGCGACCCCAGCCATCAGACCCAGGGGCGGATGCCATCGCAGGGCTGGCTGGCCGAGAACCTCTGGCAGGGGCGGATGCCCTATGCGCAGAACCCGGAATTCGTCTCGCCGCGCGGGGGTATTCTGGGCAACACCAACAACAAGGTGGTGGACCGGCCGTTTCCGAACCACATTTCGTTCAATTGGGGCGATACCCAGCGGGTGACCCGCTGGCAGCGGCTGATGCAGTCGCGCCAGGTCCACACCCGCGACAGCTTTATCGAGGCGCAGCTGGACACGGTCAGCGTCACCGCCCGTACGCTGCTGCCGCTTATCGGGGCCGACCTGTGGTTCACCGGCGAGGCCGCGCCCGAAGGCACGCCCCAGCGGCAACGCCAGATCGCGCTGTCGCTGTTGGCGGACTGGAATGGGCAGATGAACGAGCACCTGCCCGAGCCGCTGATCTATGCGGCCTGGGTGCGGGCGTTGCAGGACCGGCTGATCCGGGACGAGCTTGGCCCGCTGGCGGACGAATTCACCCGTGTCTCTCCACTGTTCATCGAGCGGGTCTATCGCGATGTCGAGGGGGCCGCGGTCTGGTGCGATGTGCGCAATAGCGCGCCCAAGGAGACCTGTACCGACATGGCGCGGCTGGCGCTGGACGACGCGCTGATCTGGATCGGCGAAACCTATGGCACCGCGCTGGAAAGCCTGCGCTGGGGCGACGCGCATCAGGCCCGGCAGGATCACGAGGTTCTGTCCGAGGTGCCGGTGCTGCGCTATTTTGTCAATATCCGCCAATCCACCAGCGGCGGCGACAACACGCTGCTGCGGGGAGCTACGTCCGGACGCGGTCCGGAACCGTTTCAGAACGTACATGGGGCGGGATATCGCGGCGTCTACGATTTTGCCGATCCGGACAGTTCCGTGTTCATTACCTCGACCGGGCAGTCGGGGCATTTCCTGTCGCGTTATTATGACGATCTGGCACAGCTGTGGCGGCGCGGCGAATATATCCCGATGTCGCTGGACGAGGGTCTGGCGCGCGCGGCGTCGGTTGGCGTCACAATACTGACCCCGCAGGAAAAATAGATCCGGCACCCGCGCGCCGGCATGTTGCAGGGGTGCGGGTTATAACACCGCGAACTGCGCCTGTTGGCGCGGGGTCCACAGGACGGTGATGTCAAACCCGTCGTCGGTCTGGGTCTCGGATTGCACCAGATCCTGTGCGAACAACCAGGCGCGGCGCTTGCCGTCGGCAAAGGTCAGATGCAGGTCGGCCAGCAGCCGAACGCCCTGCAGCGCCGTGGCAATCGCGCTCAGAAGGGCCGCGATTCCCTCGCCGGTCAAGGCCGAAACCGCGTGAATGTTGTCATCGCGCCCCGCCCGCGCCAGCGCGGCATCGCGTGCATCGGGCGCCAGCAGATCCAGCTTGTTCCAGACCTCGATCTGCGGGCGTTCGGTGTCCACCCCCAGCGACGTCAGAATCGCGTCGACGTCGCGGGCCTGGGCCTCGGTATCGGCATGGCTGATGTCGCGCACATGCACGATCAGATCCGCGCCCAGCACCTCTTCCAGGGTGGCGCGAAAGGCGGCGACCAGCTCGGTTGGCAGATCGCTGATAAAACCCACGGTGTCGGACAGGATCACTTCGGGGCCGTCCGGCAACCCCAGCCGCCGCATGGTCGGATCCAGCGTGGCAAACAGCATGTCCTTTGCCATCACGTCAGCCCCGGTCACGCGGTTGAACAGGGTCGATTTGCCGGCGTTGGTATATCCCACCAGCGCGACGATGGGGTACGGAACCTTGGCCCGTGCGGCGCGGTGCAGCGTGCGGGTCTTGACCACCTTGTCGAGTTGCCGGCGCAGGCGCACCAACTGCTCGTCGATGGCGCGGCGGTCGGCTTCGATCTGGGTTTCGCCCGGTCCGCCGACAAAGCCCAAACCGCCGCGCTGACGTTCCAGGTGGGTCCAGGCCCGCACCAGCCGGGTGCGCTGATAGGACAGCGCCGCCATTTCCACCTGCAACACGCCTTCGCGGGTCGCGGCACGGTCGGAAAAGATTTCGAGGATCAGGCCGGTGCGGTCCAACAGCTTGACCCCCCAGGCTTTTTCCAGGTTGCGTTGCTGCACCGGGCTGACCTGCCCGTCCACCAGAACCAGCTCGATATCCTGCGCCTGGAACCGGGAGCCCAGTTCCTCGATCTTGCCTTTGCCGAACAACATTCCGGCATGGGCCTTGGGCAGGCGCACGATTTCGGAGCCGATCACCTCGAGATCCGGCAGGGCCGCAGCCAGCGCGACGGCCTCGTCCAGCGCCGGTTCGGCGGGACGTCGGGAATTGTCCGATTTGATGTCGGGATGCAATACCCAGGCGCGGGTGCGAATCCGGTCGTGATGCATCAAGTGGCGTCTTCGCCCTCATACAGGCTGATCGGCTGGGCCGGCATGATGGTCGAAATCGCATGCTTGTAGACAAGCTGGGATTGACCGTCACGGCGCAGCAGAACGCAGAAATTGTCGAACCAGGTGATGACGCCCTGCAATTTGACGCCGTTGATCAGAAAAATCGTGACCGGGACTTTGGTTTTACGTACATGGTTCAGGAACGCGTCCTGAAGATTTTGTCTATCAGATGCCATTATTCAAATTCTCGCCGTTGTTCTTGCCACGTACCGCGTCTCGGTACACCCCTGATGTGCGAGTATGTCGCGCCGCGCGGGGAACTTCCACCCAAAAAATCAACCTGTTGTATGCTTGCCAGCCGCACCTTACCGGTTGCGCCACAGATCCGGCGTGAAAAGTGCGATGATGGCCAGGGTTTCGAGCCGTCCCAGAACCATCGCGACGCACATGACCGCCTTGGCCCAGGGGCCAAGTTCGACCAGCCGGATCGGCGTTTGCGCCGCCACCTCGATTAACGGGCCGGTGGTGGACAGGGTTGCGATACTGAGCACCATGGCATTTTCGAACGACACCCCCAGCGCCGTCAGCGCCAGGCAGATCACTGTCAGCGACATGGCGAACAGCATGAAGAAGACCCAGGCGATAAAGGCGCCGTCGCGCTGGATGCGGTCGCCGCTCTTGATGCTGCTGACCGATGACGGATGCACCAGAAGCTGCATCTCGCGCAGCCCGTTGAGATACAGCGCATAGACCCGCAGCAGCTTGACCCCCCCGGCAGTGGTGGCAACCCCGCCGCCGATCACCGCCAACCCCAGCAGGATCAGTCCGGGCGTGCCCAACCCGGACCATTGGCGCGCCTCATCCCAGTCCGCACTTTCAAATCCGGTGGTGGTCAGAAACGACATCACCGTGAACACAGCCCCCCACAACGCACGCAGGGCCTGCGACAGATCCTCGGTTGCGCCGATTTCGAGCGAAGCCAGCCAGTGGCGCAGGAACAGCAGCACCGGCAGCCCGACAATCAGCAACAGCGCGATGCGGAACTCGGGATCCTTGTCCAGCCGCGCCGAGGCCGCGCCCGAGGTGTCGGTGGAAAAGGTCAGCCGCGACAGGGCAAAGAACAGAAACAGGAACATCAGCGCCTCGCCCGCGATCCCGGCGCTGGCTCCGTTCATGCCGCCGACCGGCGAGATGCCCGAGGTCGCCATCACCGACATCGCATGGCTCAGGGCGGTCAGAGAGGTTTCGCCGCTGATCAGCAGCAGCATCCACAGGATCAGGGTCAGAGCGGTGTAGATCGGGACCAGAGTCACACTGATGCGCAGCAGCCGCTTGCGCGGATCGGCGCGTTGCATGCGGGTCGCGCCGGAAATGCCCCGCCCCGGCTGTCCCCGGGCCGTCACCTCGAACCCGCCCAGACTGAGCGGAGCCAGAATCGCCGAGGCCGCGACCCACATCATCATGCCACCCATCCAGCCGACCTGAGCGCGCCACAGATGCAGCGGCGGCGACAGGCGCGCAGGATCGGCGAACAGATCGGCACCGGTGGTGGTGATCGCACTGACCATGTCGAAATAGGCGTTCAGAAAACTGGTGGTCTGCAACGCGTCATGCATCGGAATCGCCAGATATACCGGCAGCAGCGCAAAGGCAAAGAGCAGCGACATCAATTGCCCCAGGGTGCCGAACCGGGGGGTTCGCCCGCCCAGCGACAACGCAATCAGGATAACGCAGACCAGCCCCAGCAGGCCGGAATAGAAGAACGACTGCGAGGCCGGGTGGTTGTTGCGCACCACGGCATAGGACGCCGGCACGAACATCGAGGCCGCGAACAACCCCCAGATCAGCAGCGACAGCGGCAGGCGCATGAGCAGGCCCGATGAAGACTGTTGCGTCTGCATGGTCAGAAGAAGTCGATCGAGACCTGCATCAGCCGCTCGACCTCGGGCACGTCGTTGGCCATTGCAAAGATCGCGATCACGTCCCGTTCCTCGATCCGCATACCGCCGACGGGGCGCATCACCTCGCCTTCGCGCATCACCGCACCGACCAGCGCGCCTTCGGGGAAGTCGATGTCGCGGATGCGCTGCCCGGCCATCGGCGAGGTCGACATCACCTCGGCCTCGATCACCTCGGCCTCGGCATCGCCGATGGAATAGACCGCGCGCACCCGCCCGTGGCGGATATGGCGCAGAATCGAGCTGACGGTGGTGGCGCGCGGGTTGATATAGGCGTCGATCCCCAACGGACCCATCAGGGGCACCAGCGTCGGATCGTTGATCAGCGCGATGGCATAGGGGCAGCCTTCGGCCTTGGCGCGCACACAGGCCAGCATATTGGTCTTATCGTCGTCGGTTACCGCCAGCATGGCATCGGCGCGGTCGATCCCGGCCTCGTTGAGCAGTGCCGAATCCAGCCCGTCGCCATGCAGCACGATGGTGCGCTCCAGCGCGTCGGCGGCCAGTTCGGCAGAGGCCCGGCTGCGTTCTATCACCTTGGCGCGGGTGCGGATGGCGCGGCCTTCCAGCGCCTTGGCCACGGTCAGTCCGACATTGCCGCCCCCGACGATCACCAGACGCTCCTGCTTTTTCTGGACCTTGCCGAATATCTCCATCGTGCGGCCGATATCGTCGGTATGGACAAAGACATAGCAATCGTCGCCGACAAACAGCTGGTCATTCGGCTCGGGGGCGAACAGGCTGCCGTCGCGGCGCACGCCCACGACGATGGACCGCAGGGTCGAGAACAGGTCGGTCAGCTGGCGCAGGGGCGTGTTCACGACCGGGCAGTCTTCGTCGATGGTGATGCCCAACAGCTGTGCCTTGCCACCCATGAAGGTTTCGGTGTCAAACGCCGCCGGGGCCGACAGGCGCTGCATCGCGGCGGCGGCGACTTCGCGTTCGGGGCTGATCACCACGTCGATCGGCAGATGGTCGCGGCGGTAGAGATCGGAATAGATTGCCGTGAGATAGGATTGCGCTCGCAGCCGCGCGATCTTGCGCTGGATCGAGAACACCGAATGCGCCACCTGGCAGGTGACCATGTTGACTTCGTCGGAATGGGTGGCGGCGATGATCATGTCCGCATCCCGCGCCCCGGCGCGGTCCAGCACATCGGGATAGCTGGCAAAGCCGGAAACGCCCTGCACATCCAGCGTGTCGGTGGCACGGCGTACAAGATCGGTGTTGCTGTCCACCACGGTGACGTCGTTCTGTTCGCCCGACAGGTGCCGCGCGATCTGCCAGCCGACCTGACCGGCACCGCAAATGATGACCTTCATGCGCTTTTGCCCTTTGGCCCGGTGGTTTCGCCGCGAGTTCAGCGATCCTGTGCATGACAGATGCCCCCAGAGCGGTCAATTCAATTGTCACCCGCAGCGATCTGGGGCAGACTGCGGCCATGAGAGCCATTTTTCGGATTATCGTGGCGGGGCTTGCGCTTGGTGCGTGTGGGCCGCTGTCGCTCTACTATCGCCCCGGGGTGTCGGTCAGCCGGATGGAAACCGATACCACACAGTGCGAAGTGGCCGCGTTGCGCGATGCGCCGGTGGCCAACCAGATCCGCCAAAGCCCGCCGATCTATTTTCCCGGCGGGCGGTATTGCACCGGCGGGGGCTGCTATGCTGCGCCGGGATATTGGGCCGGCGGCGGCGTGTACACCGTGGATTTGAACAGCGATCTGCGCCAACGCGTCCTGGATATGTGCATGGCCGAAAAGGGCTATCAGCCGGTCAGTGTGCCGCGCTGCCCGGAGGCGGTGGCACGACAGGTTCCGCCCGCCGCCACGCGCACCATGCCCGTCCTGACGCAGGGTTCGTGCGCCGTGGCCAACAAGAACGGCACCTGGCAGATCGTGACACCGCAGGCCCCGACCGCGTCCGAATAACCCGGGGAGGAGCCAGCCCCTTGCGGCAAGGGAGGTGCCGCAAGGGGCTGGGTCTGAACGGCGGTGCGATCCCCGGATCGCAGAATGCCGACACCCAGGGGCTCTAGGTGCTGTCACATGCGAGAGCCTGTTCAGGAGATTTAAAGGACAGCAGAGCGGGACAAGGCGAGCAAGATCATATCGGAAGTGAAAGGCAGCTTTTCTGCGGTCTCTTGAACCGGAGCGACGTCTGAGACGGGTGGTATATCGGTTCAACACCAGTCCGGCGGGCCGACATGACATTCCCGCCGCGGCCGTGGCGGCAGTAGCAACAAATGAGGCATGCGCTTGGGGCCATCTGCCATCGCGGTGTTGATCTTTGAGGATGTGTTGAATGGGACGTTTCTATCCAATCATTCGAATACACGCCTGCCATCGAAGCCGGATGCAGTGTTGCGGCTCGTTGTCGTGACGCCCGACATGCATCGGGTTCATCGTTCAATCTTGCCGTCAGAAACAAACAGCGACTTTGGTTTCAACCTGCCCTGGTGGGATCTCATTCCGGGAACTTTCTCGCGCAGCCAAGCGCAGGCCATAGCGGCATGACCCTCGGCATCGCGTAATTCCGGACACGCCGCGATCTTTGGCTGGATCGCCTGTTGGCTCAGCCCTTTCGCGAACCCGCGTCGGGCTATTGCATCAACAGAGAGCGACCGAAGCAAAACGAAGAGATTTGATTGCTGGCCTTCGCGCGCTGCCGAACGCTTGCAGGATGGGCTCTGGGCGGCCCTTGAGCGGGGCCCCCCGGGGTTCCAGGGTACACAGCGCCATTTGCCGTAAATACCCGGGCATTCGGGGCCCCTATTCGGCGGCCTCGGCGGTCTGTTCGTCCACATGTGCCACGCGTGCGCCCGATTTGGACGAGGTCACCACCCCCAGCGATTTCAGCTTGCGGTGCAAAGCGCTGCGTTCCATGCCGACAAAGCTGGCGGTGCGGCTGATATTGCCGCTGAAGCGGTTGATCTGGGTCAGCAGGTATTCCCGTTCAAAGGCTTCGCGCGCCTCGCGCAGCGGCAGGGTGGCCAGCGCACCGGACAGGACAACGCGGCCCTCTTCCGCCTTCTTGTCTTCGTCGCTGGGCAGTTCGTGGGCCTCGATCGGGCCAGTGCCCTCGCCCAGGATCAGCACCCGTTCGACCAGGTTCTTAAGCTGGCGCACGTTGCCGGGCCAGACCATGGTCTGCATCAGCGCAATCGCCTCATCGGAGAGCGGGCGCAGCGGCAAGCCCTGGTTGGCGTTGCAGACCTGAATGAAATGTGCCGCCAATTCGGGAATGTCCTCGCGCCGCTCTTCCAGCGACGGCACGGCAATCGGCACCACGTTGAGACGATGAAACAGTTCCTGGCGGAACCGTTCAGCGCGGATTTCCTCTTCCAGATTCTTGGTCGTGCTGGAAATCACCCGCAGGTCGACCCGCACCTTGTCATTGCCACCCACCCGCTGGAACTGTTGGTCTACCAGCACCCGCAGGATCTTGGATTGGGTGACGATGGGCATGTCGGCGACCTCGTCGAAATAGACCACCCCGCCATGCGCCTGTTCCAGCAAACCGGATTCGACCCCGCGTTCCGGCGATTCGCGACCGAACAACACCTCCTCCATGCGCTCGGGTTCGATGCTGGCACAATTCACGGTCACAAAGGGCGCGTTGGCGCGGTTGGAATGGGCATGGACATAGCGCGCGGCGATCTCCTTGCCCGAGCCTGCCGGGCCGGTCAGCATGACCCGTCCGTTGGATTTGGTCACCTTGTCCAGATTGCTCAGCAGCCCCCGAAACGCGACGCTGGTGCCGATCATATCAGCAACCGACGTATCGCGATGGCGCAGCGCGCTGTTTTCGCGGCGCAGGCGCGAGGCCTCCATGGCGCGGCGGATCACCACCAGCAGCTGGTCGATGTTGAACGGCTTTTCGATGAAATCGTAAGCCCCCTGTTTGATCGCCGCCACGGCAATTTCGATATTGCCATGGCCAGAGATGATCACAACGGGCACATCCGGGTTGTCGCGCTTGACCGATTTCAGAATGTCGATGCCGTCCATCCGGCTGTCTTTCAGCCAGATGTCCAGGATCAACAACGCCGGCGGTTCGGTGTTGATCGCAGCCATGCAATCGTCGGAATTCCCAGCCATCCGGGTGGGATAACCTTCGTCTTCGAGAATATCGGCGACCAGTTCGCGAATATCGCGTTCGTCGTCCACAATCAGAATGTCACTCATCTGCTTCCTGCCTTTTCTGCGGGTTCCTCGGCCTTGCCGCTATCTTGTTCAGAGGGGGTTTTACGTGGGAGGATATTGGTGAAACGGATCACCGCCATCGCTCCGAAATGGGATTGACCGTCAAACACCGGCGCATCCTGCAAGGTCAGGGTGCCGCCATGCTCTTCGACGATCTTGCGCACGATGGGCAGGCCCAGTCCGGTCCCGGCGTCGCGCGTGGTCACATAGGGTTCAAACAGGCGGGCGCGGTCCTCGGGCAGGCCGATCCCGTTGTCCGCGATGGTAATTTCACACCCCTGATCGAAGACCGACAGCCGGACGTGAATTTGCGGATCCAGCTCTTCTGGAGGATTTTTTTCCTTTAACGTTTCAATGGCTTCACCGGCGTTCTTGATCAGGTTTGTAAGCGCCTGCGAAATCATCGTCGCGTCCAGTTCGGCCAGCACCGGCGCGTTCGGAATATCCGACTGAATGCGCACATCCGGCTGACCGGTCTGCTGCAACAGCACTGCGTCGCGCACCAGCTGGGTCAGATCCTCGCTGCGCCGATCCGGTTCGGGCATACGGGCAAATTTGCTGAATTCGTCCACGATGCGGCGCAGGTCGTTGGTCTGGCGCACGATCACATCGGTCATCGCCACCAGCTTGTCACTGTCTTCGGTCAGCACCGGTGCGAACTTGCGCTTGATGCGTTCGGCGCTGAGCTGAATCGGAGTCAGCGGGTTCTTGATCTCGTGTGCGATGCGCCGGGCCACATCGCCCCAGGCCGCCATCCGCTGGGCGCTGACCAGATCGGTCACGTCGTCGAATGCCACAACATAGCCTTCGAGCTGGCCATCCGCCTCGCGCCGGGTGGCCATGCGCACCAGCAGGTTTTCCTGCCGCCCCTGCCGGATGACCTTGATTTCGCTCTGTGCGATCTCGCCCCCGCCCGCCTGCAGGCTGTCAAACAACGGCCCGAACTCGGGCACCGAAACGGCCAGGGACAGCTTGTGTTCGTCCCCAGACCAGTCCAGCAACCGCTGGGCCGAGCGGTTCACAAACGTCACCCGTCCCTGCGGGTCCAGCCCGACCACCCCCGAGGTCACCGAAGACAGCACCGAATCAAACATCCGCCGCCGCCGTTCGATCTGGTCGGTGTTTTCCAGCAGCCGCTCGCGCTGGCCCTTGAGCTGATGGGTCATCTGGTTGAAGTACCGCCCCAGCATGGCAATTTCGTCGTCGCCCTCTTCCTCGATCACCTGCACGTCCAGATCGCCGCCGCCGACCTTTTGCGCCGCCGTGGTCAACCGCCCCACAGGACGCGACAGCCGTTCGGCGAACCAGATTCCCAACCAGATCGCGGCCAGAATCAGGATCACCGCAAAGCCCAGGTACAGCAGCCCGAATTCGAACAGCACCCGGCCGCGTTCCTTTTCGAGCTGGTGATACAGCAGCGCGGTTTCCTTGGTTTCGTCCAACAGATTCAGGATTGCACCGTCGACGTCGCGGCTGACATAGAGAAACCGGTCGACAAAGGCATCCAGCCGCACCAGGGCACGGAATTCGTTGTTGTCCCAGTCCTGAATGATCAGCAGACCGTCTTCGCTGGCCGCCGCGATCTGCCCCTCGCTGAGTTCTTCGAAATTGAACAGGTATGACCCTTCGCCACGGGCCCGGATGTCGCCGGTGCCATCGATAACATAGGCCTCGCGCAGCCCGCGCTGAATCTGGGCCTGTCCCTGCCCCAGAAGATAGCGCAGTTCGGCGTCGTTCAAAAAAAACGTCGCCTGCCGGGCGTTGTCCAGATACAGCCCCAGAATGCGGGCGTCCTGGGCCAAATTTTCGCGGTGCTCAAGCTCGTACGCCTCGGCGGCGGACAGCGAGGTGCCGACAACCTGCCGCACCCGTTCCGAAAACCAGCCTTCGAGTCCGATATTAACCGTCAGCCCGGCAAAGACCGCCACGATCACGGTGGGAATCAGCGCCAGCAGCGCAAACACCCCGGTCAGCCGCAGGTGCAGGCGCGATCCGGCGGACTTGGCGCGCCGCGCGGCAATCATGCGGGCGATCTGCCCCAGCACCAGCGTGGCCACCACCAGGATATAGACCAGATCGGCCAGCAGGATGAACCGGATGGCCGGGGACGAGGCGCCCTGATCGAACGGCCCCAACACCATGAACGTGGCCAGAGCCAGCGCTGGCCCCAAAAGCACCAGCCCCAATGTGCCAACATTCTTGGCGCGACGCGTATGCCGCCAGCGATTGAAGCTGAGCAATGGCCTGTTCTGTGACCGTGTTGTCACGGTTGCCCTCGTAGTTGATGTGCCGCTTACGCGGCTTACCGCCAGATGTCGTGGTCTGATCCGAGCACCTATATCAGTTGGCGCCCGCTTGCCACGCTTCTGTGGCCTTTTTACATCAACTTACGGCGCCGTGTCACCTCTATATCGAGATCGGTGATTTTCTTGCGAAGGGTATTGCGGTTGATGCCGAGCAGATCAGCGCATTTGGCCTGATTTCCGCCGGTCGCCTCTAAGGCGATTTCGATCAAAGGCATCTCAACCTCACGCAGGATTCTGGCGTAAAGCCCAGGTGGCGGCAGCATATTTCCGTGCAGGTCGAAATAGCGCCGCAGGTGGCGCGCCACCGACCCGGACAGTTTCTCGGCTTCGCCTCCGCCCAGCACCGGCTCTACCTCGGGCTGGTTGCCCAGCACCACCTCGACCTCGGGGCGGGTGATCTCGTCGGCGCGGCTGGTCAGCACCAGACGGCGAATCACATTTTCCAGCTGGCGGACGTTGCCGGGCCAGCTGTACGCGCGAAACAGCGTCTTTGCCTCGGTGCCGAGCCAGCGTTTGGGGCCGCCGTCGCGTTCGCAACGGGTCAGGAAATGATCGGCCAATAGCAACACGTCATCGACCCGTTCACGCAGCGCCGGCAGGTGCAGCGACGCGCCGCTGAGACGGAAATACAGATCCTGACGCACGCGCCCCTGCTCCATCGCGGCGGCCAGATCGCCCTGCCCCGTGGCCATGAAACGCGGCCCATGATCGCCCGGCGCATCCATCATCCGCACGATGCGGGCCTGAATCTCGTCGTCCAGATCGGCGATCTCGTCGATCAGGATGGTGCCGCCCCTGACCCGCGCCAGCACCCGCGCCGGGCCTTCCAGTTCCTGCAAATCCGCCGCGCCGGCGGTGACAAAGGGCAAGGTGCGCCGATCGGAAAAGTCGTGGATCGCCCGCGCGATCAGCGACTTGCCGGTGCCGCTTTCGCCCGAAATCAGCACCGGCAGATCGGTGTTCATCACCTTGGCCACCAACCGGTACAGCGCCTGCATCACGGGGGTGCGCCCGACCAGCGGCAGATCGTCGGGGCGCTCGGCCCGTTCGGTGTCATTGCTGGCGGGGGTACGGCGTTTCAGGTCCAGCGCCCGCGCCGTGCGTTTCATCAGGTCGGGCAGATCGAACGGCTTGGGCAGGTAATCATAGGCCTCGGCCTCGGCGGCCTGGATCGCGGTCATGATGGTGTTCTGCGCCGAGATCACGATCACCGGCAGGTCCGGACGATCCTGGGCGATACGCGGCAGCATTTCCAGCCCGTTGCCGTCCGGCATCATCACGTCGCTGATCACCACGTCGCCCTTGCCCTCGCCCACCCAGCGCATCAGCGTGGTCAGCGAGCTGGTGGCGTGAACCCGGCAGCCGGCGCGGGTCAGCGCCTGGGTCAGCACGGTGCGGATCGTGCGGTCGTCATCGGCAACCAGAACGGTTCCATCCATCAGGACCTCTCCTCGTGTTCAGCGACATGCGGTGCCCGCGGCAGGGACAGGCGAAAGACGGTGCGCCCCGGCACCGAGGTGACCGAGATCCAGCCGCCGTGGTCCGAGACGATCTTGCTGACCAGCGCCAGCCCCAGCCCGGTGCCGTTTTCGCGGCCCGACACAAACGGGTCGAACACGTCGTCGCGGATCTTGTCGGGCAGACCGGGGCCGTCGTCGATGATTTCGACCTGCAAGGGCAGGCACTGGCCAGAGCCGTCGGAGCGGCGCAGGCGAAAGGAATGTTCGTAATAGCTGTGCATGCGGATGGTGCCGCCACCGGGATCGGCGGCCTCGGAGGCATTGCGCAGCAGGTTCAACACCACCTGCAACAGCTGATCGGGATCGCCCAGCGCCATCGGCAGCGATGGATCGTAATCCTCAACGATCTTCATATGCGCGCCGAATCCCAGCAGCGCCGAGCGCCGGGCGCGGTCCAGAACGTCGTGCAGGTTGACCGAACGCAGATCGGGCGGGCTGAGATTGCCGAACTGCTCGACCTGTTCGAGCAGTTTCACGATGCGCCGGCTTTCGGCAACGATCAGATCTGTCAGTTCCAGGTCATCGGGCGGCAGGTTCATGCTGAGCAATTGCGCCGCCCCCGTGATACCTGCCAATGGGTTCTTGATTTCATGCGCCAGCATCTCGGCCATGCCAATGGCGGATTGGGCAGCGGATTTGACCGAATGGCTTTGGGTCATGCGCCCGGCCAGCTCACGTGGCGACACCAGCAGGATCATGCTGCCCGGACTGTCCAGCAGGGGCGCGATCTGCAGGTTGCATTGCAGCGGCGGACGGCTGCCCGACCCCGCATCGATGTCGTTGACAAACAGCGGCGTTCCATTGGCGCGGGCCCGGGAAAACGCCTCTTCGATCGGGGCGTCGATGGCGATCTGGTCCCAGACCGGGCTGCCTTGCACCGACCGTGCCGAAGCATTCAAAAAGCCTTCGCCCGCCGAATTGGTGTCGACGATCCTGTCCTGTGCGTCGATGAGAAAGGCAGGCACCGGCAACGAGGCCCAGATAGCGGAGTCAGCGGTCATGCGGCGGCCCGCGCAGGCGGCATGAGGGCACGGGGCAACAGCAGCAGCACCTGCGCCGGATCGCGGGCGGTCAGGACCTGACGGCGCAACCCCGGCTCTGTGCCGACGTGATCCATGTACCAGCCCAGATGTTTGCGTGCGACGCGCAGCCCGAGATCGGTGCCATAGAATGACAGCATGGACTGATAGTGGTCCGCGACCAGATCCGCCAGATCTGTGCCTTGCGGTATCGTCGGCGCGGGGCTGCCCCAGAGGCCGTGGGCGATCTGCGCCAGCCTCCAGGGCATACCCTGAGCCCCACGGCCGACCATCACCCCGTCCGCCCCCGATTGCGTCAGCGCAGTGCGCGCGGTGGTGGTGTCAACAATGTCACCGTTGGCGATCACCGGTATCGTCACCGCGTCCTTGATCGCGGCAATCGCGGCCCAGTCAGCGCTGCCCTTGTAGAACTGGCAGCGGGTGCGCCCGTGGATCGTGACCATGCGCACCCCGGCGTCTTGGGCACGGCGGGCCACATCGGCGGCGTTCAGGCAATCGCGGTCCCATCCCAGCCGGGTTTTCAGCGTCACCGGCACATCCACCGCCTCCACCACCGCCTGGATCAGCCGCAGCGCGTGGTCGGGTGTTTTCAACAGCGCCGAGCCGGAATAGCCATTGGTCACCCTTTTGGCCGGACAGCCCATGTTGATATCGATGATCGCGGCCCCCCGGTCGGCGACCTGCCGCGCGGCCTCGGCCATCCAATGCGCCTCGCGTCCGGCAAGTTGCACGGCGGTATTGGCCACATCGGCGCCGAGTTCGGCGCGTTCGCGCACGCCGGGCTTGGCCTGGACCATTTCCTGGCTGGCGACCATCTCGCTGACCACCAGACCGGCGCCAAAGCGCAGGACCAGATCGCGGAACGGGCGGTCGGTGATTCCGGCCATCGGGGCCAAGAGCACGGGCGGCGTTTGCGAGCTATGGTGTAACTGTGGGATCAAGTGAGCGAACCTTGTGCGAATGCCTGCGGTTTAGCCGGATCGGCATCGGCGCACAATCGGAACCCCGGCACAAACGCCCTGCAAAAGTGCATCTGCCTATTTTTTAGGCATTCGTGCGGGGGCGATTGCCTCACCCGGCATCACGTCCTAAACACATGGCCTGATTCACCCTCAGGAAATGAACCCCGATGACCATCGCCGCCCTTATCGTCGCTGCCGGGCGCGGGACACGTGCCGGGGGAGTCAGCCCCAAGCAATGGCGCACCCTGGCCGGGGATACAGTGGCCGGACACACCGTGCGGGCCTTTGAACGCAGCCCAAGGATCGCACGGATCGTGGTGGTGCTGCATCCCGACGATATGGGCCGGGGCGTGGCATTTTCCGCACAGGGATGCCTTGTGGCCCAGGGCGGCCATGATCGCGCCCAATCGGTGCGCAACGGGTTGGAGGCGCTGACAGGCACCGGCACCAGCCGTGTTCTGATCCATGATGTGGCGCGCCCCTGTGTGTCTCAGGCGGTGATCGAAGCGGTCATCGACGCCTTGGACGGCGCACCGGGCGCGGCCCCGGCGCTTGCGGTCACCGATGCGCTTTGGACCGGGGCCGATGACGTGGTCACCGGCACGCGCGAGCGCGATGGATTGTTTCGCGCCCAGACACCGCAGGGGTTTCATTTGGCCGCCATTCGCGCCGCCCATGCGGCACATCCGGGCGGGGCAGCCGACGATGTCGAAGTGGCGCGTGCCACCGGGATGACGGTTGTCATCGTGCCCGGCGATGAGGACAATCTGAAAATCACCCTGCCCGGCGACTTTGCCCGGGCCGAACGCATATTGAGGGATCGCGATGGACATTAGGCTGGGCAACGGATTTGACGTGCATCGCTTTGGCCGAGGGGATTGCGTGGTGCTGTGCGGCATCGAAGTCCCACACGATCAGGGGCTGGTCGGGCATTCCGATGCGGATGTCGGCATGCACGCGCTGACCGATGCGATTTATGGCGCGCTGGCGCGGGGAGATATCGGTCAGCACTTTCCGCCCGGCGACGCGCAATGGAAAGGCGCCGCCAGCGACATCTTTCTGCGCCATGCCGTCGATCTGGCGGCGGAGATGGGGTTTGCGCTCAACAATGCCGACATCACCCTGATCTGCGAACAGCCCAAGATTGGTCCGCATGCCCCGGCGATGCGCTCACGGCTGTCCGAAATCACCGGGCTGGACATCGACCGGGTGTCAGTCAAGGCGACCACCTCGGAGCGGTTGGGGTTCACCGGGCGCGGCGAAGGCATTGCGGCGATTGCCACCGCGACGCTGGTGGCGGCATGAAACGGCTGGCGCAACTGATCGCCACGGTTGGCGGGGTCGGCTATCTGCGTCCGGCTCCGGGCACATGGGGATCGCTGGCCGCCCTGCCGCTGGGCTGGGTTATCCATGTGATCGGGGGCTTTCCGCTGATGCTGATCGCGGTCGTCGCAACCTTTCTGAAAGGGCTGTGGGCCACACGCGTGATGACCAAGGGCGCACAGGACCACGACCCGTCGGAGATTGTCATCGACGAGGTTGCAGGCCAGCTGATCGCGCTGCTGCCGCTGAGCTACGCAGCCTGGAACATGGATCTGGACATCGCCCGGCTGTGGCCGGGCTGGATCGCGGCCTTTGTGCTGTTTCGGCTGTTTGACATCACCAAGCCCTGGCTGGTGGGCTGGGCGGACCGGCGCGACGACGCCATGGGCGTGATGCTGGATGACGTGATTGCGGGGGTATTTGCCGCCATCGGGGTGATCGTGCTGGCCGGGCTGGCGCATGGGGTGATGGGGCTGTGACGGTTGCCGCCCTCCTGGAGCGCGCCCGTCGCGCCGGTGTGCGCATCGCCACCGCCGAAAGCTGTACCGGGGGTATGGTCGCCGCGGCGCTGACCGACGTGGCCGGATCCTCGGACGTGGTGGATCGCGGGTTTGTCACCTATTCCAACGCGGCCAAACAGGATCTTCTGGGTGTACGGGCCGACACCCTGCAGGCGGTTGGCGCAGTCAGCGAAGACGTGGCGCGCGAGATGGCCGAAGGGGCGCTGCACCGTGCGCCGGTACAGGTTGCGGTGTCGATCACCGGGATCGCCGGACCGGGCGGCTCTGAATTCAAGCCCGAGGGACGGGTCTGTTTCGGTCTTGCGGTGCAGGGCAACCCAACCCGGGTTGAGACCATCGAGTTCGGCGCACCGGGACGGGCACAGGTGCGTGCGGCGGCCCGCGACCATGCATTGGCGTTGCTGGAGCGGGGCATTTCCCTGATCGAACGGAAATTGGGCACCTGACCCTTTTGGCTGCCCCCTTTTTCCGCGGTTGCGCAATTGCCCGTTTTTTGCGCCGCCCAGGCGGGCTTGCCACTTTTCCCCGCCTGCTGTCGGCCTTAACCCCCGGTAGCAAACCGCGAAGGGGAAATACCTGCGAATGCAGCCGATACAGCCTGGATCATTGTGGCCACGGCGTTGGTCCTGTTCATGACCTTGCCGGGGCTGGCGCTGTTTTATGGCGGGCTGGTCGGCATCGTTACCGGCACCATCGCCGGGCTGGCCTCGATCACCCCGGCATCGGGATTTGTCGGCCCCGTCGAGGCCCTGGTCATCGGTGCCGTCGCCGGGGTGCTGTGCCAGGAAGCGGTAAATCTGGTACGCAATGTGCTGAGGATCGACGACACGCTTGACGTCTTTGCGGTTCACGGGGCGGGTGGGATCTTTGGTACACTCATGATCGCGGTATTCGGCGCGGGCACCTGGCCATCGTCGGCCTGTTCACCACGGTGGTGACGGTTGTCTTGGTCGAGCTCGTCGGTGTCATCACCCCGTTGCGTGTCGATGCAGAAAGCCAAAGCGATGGTCTGGACCTCAGTGCGCATGGTGAGCGCGCCTATGAGTTCAGCCGCTGACAGGTGGCGCGGTCAATCGTGCATCAGGGCGGCAAAACCCATGGCGCTGCCGCCCTGGCGCAACATCTCCCAGGCCCGCGCGGCAAGGTCCGGACCGATCAGCGACGCCGCCTTGGCGCGCACCCGGTCTTCGCGTTCGGCCCGCCGCATCGGGGCGAGCAGGTCATGTGCCGCCTCGCGCCGCACACCGTCGCGGCGCAAGACGGTCACCGCCGCCTGGGTCTCGGTCAGCGTCGCGTCGGCCTGAACCAGAACGCGGTTGCGAATGTCCTGAACACGCGGATCGGCGCAGACGGCATCGTCATAGCTGTTCAATTTCGCCGTATCGTAGCCGACCGCGCGCATCGCCAGCACGGTGGCATAGCTGAACTTGGCCCCCAGGCCTGTTTCGGGCGCTGGCTGATTGCACACGCTCATCCAGCGGGGATGGGTGCGCACGACGATTTCGGCGATCTCCGGTGCGGCAATGTCCAGCGTGCGCGCCGCTTCAAGGGCGGCATGCAGCCCGTGGCAACAGGCGTGGAACTTGTGGCTGACCTGTTCGAAGAGCCAGGTTTCACCCAGGCCGTCCAGTGCAGGATCGGTTGCGTTCTCGCCGTGATGGGTGGCGCCAAATCCGAACGCACCCTCGATGGCATCGGGATTGGCGGTCAGCCCCCCGTCGATGAGGCGCGCAACCTCGACCCCGGCGCTGGCGGCCAGGCCGGCGTTATAGGGTTTGCCCATGGTGCCGAATTGCGCCTTGAGCCCCGCCGCGCGTGTGGCCGTCAGCCCCAGCGCGTGGCCCATCGCCGTTGCGTCCAGCCCCAGAATACGCCCGGCCGCCGCCGCCGCGCCAAAAGCCCCGGATGTGGCCGTCTGGTGAAACCCGGCCTGATAATGGCCGCGGCCCAGCCACAGACCGATGCGGATCGACAGTTCCATCCCGACCAGGGCCGCTTCGAGCACATCCACCAGCGGCGTTTCGCGCGCCTCGCCCACGGCCAGAGCCGCCGGAAACACCGCGACCGAAGGGTGGCCGATATGGGCAAAATGCGTATCGTCATAGTCCAGCGCATGGCTGGTTGTGCCGTTCACAAGCGCGGCGGCGCGCGCCGGAACCGCAACATCGCTGCCGAACAGTTGCGCCTGCCCTGCCCCGCTTTCGCCCAGCGCCAGGTCACGGACGATTCGCGACACGGTTTCATCGGCTCCGGCGCGCCCCACAGCCAGCCAATCGAGCGCCGAGAGGCAGGTGATCAGCCGCGCATCTAAGGTTGCGGCAACCGGGGCCGTTGCGAAGTCGGCCAATGTCGAAGTCAATGAACTGCTCATGGGCGCAAGATATGTCGGATGGGCTTGCCCATAAAGGCCAAAACTCAGGGAATGAAATCGGTGCAGGACGACCCGTTCGGAGCGTAGACCCATCCGGCGCTTTTCATCGCTTCGCCGTAAGGCACATGGGTTGTCACATACGTCCAATCCGCGACACTGAGATGATTGTACCCCACATCATCGCCCGGCATGATTTTACCGATCACCTGAAAAGGTTCCTGATGTCCGGCGTACAATGGCGTTTCAGGACCGGACCAGCCGATGCATTTGCCGGGCAATTCATCCAATACCGGCAGGCTGGTCAGCACCTTGCGGAAATTGATGTCGGGCAGATCCAGCCAGGTCCGGTTGGTATCGACCCGACACCCGATCCGGGCTTCGAGCGCCTGCACCTTCTGTACTATGTCGGTTTCACTGGGCGACAGTTCGACCTGCCGCCCGGTACAGTCGCTGTTGTCGAAGACGGTTTGCCCCAGGACGCTACCAAAGCAATACCCCGCCCGATCCATGACGTGATTGCGCGTCATCCACAGGTCGTCGCAGGCACCGTCCGCAAGGACCGGAGTGACGGGGACAAGCATGAGGGCAACCTGGATCCAACGCATGCTGGCAGATTGCGCAGCGCCGGGATCCGGGTCAAGCCCCAGGGCCGTAGAGTTCCTTTGCCCGCGCCTCGAAAGCGCGCACGATGTGTTGCATCGCCTCGTTAAAGACCAGGCCGATGATCTTTTGCAGGATCGCGTTCTTGAATTCGAAATCGACGTCGAACGACACGTCACAGCCCGTCGGGGTATCGTTGAAGGCCCAGTTCGATTTCATGTATTTGAACGGGCCGTCGATATATTCGGTGTCGATCCTGCGGGTCTCGGGCCACAGCATCACCCGGCTGCCAAAGCGTTCGCGAAACACCTTGAAGCTGATCACCAGATCCGCTTCCATCAATTGCGCCGCCCCCATCGGGGTCAGCTTGCGCACCCGGGCGGCGGCGCACCAGGGCAGAAATTTCGGATATTCGGCGACATCGGCCACCAGATCGTACATCTGCCGGGCCGTATAGGGCAGCGGACGGGTTTCTGAATGGTTTGGCATCAGTCAATGGGGCCGTTTCTTGGGTGACAGTGGCGCGTCATGTCGTATGTTGGCGCCAAAAGATCAAGGGGACAGCATGACAGAGCGTCCATATGTCATCGACGAAATGATTACGGCCAAGGCCATCGCCGCTCGAATCGAGACGCTGTGCCGCGAAATCGTCGCGGAGTTCGGCGACACCGACAAGTTGGTTGTGGTAGGCCTGTTGCGGGGCAGCTTTGTGTTCATCGCCGATCTGGTGCGCGAGCTGGATCTGCCTATCGAGGTCGATTTCCTCGAAGCGTCGTCTTATGGCGATGCCACCGAAAGCAGCCGCGAGGTGCGCATTCTCAAGGACCTGCGCGGCGCAATCGAAGGCCGCGACGTGCTGGTGGTCGAAGACATCGTGGACACCGGGCACACGCTGAACCACGTGACCCATCTGCTGGCCAGCCGCAATCCGGCGCGGCTGAAATCCATTGCCCTGCTGGACAAGCCCAGCCGCCGCGAGGTGGATTACCGCGCCGACTGGATCGGCTTTGACATCCCCGACGAGTTCGTTGTCGGCTATGGCATCGATTTTGCCCAACGCAACCGCAACCTGCCCTATATCGGCAAGGTGCGGTTCACCTGAGATGCGCTGGCTGTTGCGCATGTCCCGCTGGGCGCGCAACCCGCCCTCCGCGCGCCGTGTGGTGCTGGTGTTTGGCGTGATCGCGTTGTGCCTCGGCATCGTGGCTCTGGAATGGCTGGGCCTGTGGCCCGAGTGGGCCACGGCGCAGCGCATGCGGCGCTGACCGGCGGCCCTAGCCGGTACCGCCCAACAGACCGGCACGCTGTGACAGATAGTCCAGAATCCGGTCGCGCACGATGCGGATACGCGGCACGTCGCGCAGATCGGAATGAGTGCCGACCCAGATCGGCACCGAGATCCCGGGCATGGCCGTCGGTCTGCGGAGCAGCCCGGCGGTGGTGTCTCCGACAAACACCGGCAGGATCGCCGTTCCCATGCCCAGCAGTGCCAGTTCCCGCAGCACCAGGAAACTGTCGGCCCCGGTGGTAATCTGATCCTGCCGAACATGCGTCGCCATCCATTGCGCCGGGGCCGATCGCGCCAGCGGCCCGGACAGACCCAGCCATGTCTTGGCGGCACCCGGCCGGGAATAGGCCGCAAAAGCCAGATCCGAGCGCGTTTCACCGGCCATATCCTCGGGCAGGGTCTGAGTGGGACGCACCGAGATATCCGCCTGCATGCGCGTGAAGTCCAGATGGTTGTTGCTGCTCAGCAGGTCGACTTTCAGTTCGGACGATTCGGATTTCAGCCGTGCCACCAGCGGCGGCAATATCAACTGACAGATCGAATCCGTGGTCGACACTCGAACCACGCCACGCAACGGCGCCATTGCCCCGTGCATAAGACGTTCCACCGACAGCACAGCATTCTCGACCTCACGGGCGGCTTCGATCACCCGCGCCCGGTCCGGCAACACACGATAGCCGGTGGCGGTTTTTTCAAACACTGCACCGCCGTGGTCGGCTTCAAACGCCGCCACCCGGCGCAGGACCGTGGCATGGTTGACTCCCAGCCGACGTGCTGCGGCGCTGACCGAGCCATGCTCGGCCACGGTCAGCACAAAGCGAAGGTTGTCCCAGTTGAGGTTGTGCATGAATGATGAGGCACTCTGCGTTTTTTTCCAGTATATCTAGAAATCGACACATGTATACTGACCCGAGTGACACGGTTTTCCCCATGGAGGTTCTCGATGAAATACGGATTTGGACTGATTGCAGGTGCAGCGATTGCGGCAGTTGTCGGCACTGCGGCCATCAGCGATAACGGCCCCGACACCAAGGCGATCAATGCCGCCGTCAAGGCGCGGCAGTCTCAAATGACATTGTACGCGTTCAACATCAGTCTGTTGGGCGGCATGGCCAAGGGCGATGTCGAATATGACGCCGCCGCCGCCAGCGCTGCTGCGGCCAACCTGGCCGCCTTGTCCAAGCTGGATCAGTCCCGGCTGTGGCCGCAAGGGTCCGACAACGTGGCCCTGGGGGACGAAATGACCGAGGCCCTGCCCGCGATTTGGGCGGCAGACAGCGACGTCGGCAAAAAGGCCATGGCTCTGGCCGACGCCGCAACCGCGATGGAGGCGGCAGCGGGTGGTGGGCTGGACTCACTGCGCGGCGCCATCGGCCCGTTGGGCAAAAGCTGTGGATCCTGCCACGAGACCTATCGCAAAGCCGACGACTGATCCCTATGTTCCCTGAAGACCCCGGGGGCGGCCTTGGCCGCCCCTGAAACGTGACACCTCGATAAGCAGGCAGGCCGGACCGATGCGCAGTTTTTTGAAAGTCGTGGTGATTCTGGGTCTTGCTGTAGCTGGTGCGCTTTGGGTGCTGAGCCGGCCGAACACTCTGCCCGCGGATGCAATGAACGGGCTGGTCGGGGACCCGGAGCGGGGCGAGACCGTATTCTGGGCGGGCGGCTGTGCGTCCTGCCATGCCGCCCCCAAGGCCGAGGGCGAAGAAAAACTGGTGCTGTCCGGCGG
The DNA here is from genome assembly GCF_000473225.1 of Sedimentitalea nanhaiensis DSM 24252. Classification (GTDB taxonomy): domain Bacteria; phylum Pseudomonadota; class Alphaproteobacteria; order Rhodobacterales; family Rhodobacteraceae; genus Sedimentitalea; species Sedimentitalea nanhaiensis. The sequence continues at coordinate 205,047 of NZ_KI421509.1, read as the reverse complement.
CTATCGCATCGACAGCCCGTTCGGAACCTTTCTGGCCCCCAATATTTCACCAGGCCCGGCCGGCATCGGCGCGTGGAGCGCGCAGGACCTGGCCAATGCGCTGATCGCGGGCGTATCGCCCCAGGGGCAGCACCTGTATCCCGCCCTGCCCTATACGACCTATACCCACATGCGGACGCAGGATGTCGCGGATCTGAAAGCGTATATGGATACGCTGCCGGTCTCGGACGTTGCCAGCCTGCCGCACGAGCTGTCGTTTCCGTTCAATATCCGGCGCGGGCTGGGGCTGTGGAAACGTATCAACCTGACGGAAGAGTGGACTCTGACCCAGGCATCGACACCCGAAATCGAACGCGGGCGGTATCTGGTCGAAGCCCTGGGCCATTGCGCCGAATGCCACACGCCGCGCGACATCACCGGGGGGCTGGACCGCAGCCGCTGGATGCAGGGCGCGCCCAACCCATCGGGCAAGGGCAAAATTCCGGCCATTGATCCGGCGAACCTGACCTGGAGCGCGGGCGATATCGCCTATTACCTGGAGACCGGTTTCACCCCGGAGTACGACAGCGCAGGCGGACAAATGGCCAAGGTCGTGGCGGGCATGGCGCATCTGGACCCCGACGATCGGGCCGCTATTGCCGCCTATCTCAAGGCCCTGCCCTGACCGACCGGCTTTGCCGGAACCATGGCGAATGACGCCACAGGCATGTTCTGTTTCAACGGCGCCGAGGATCGACGGATGTTGGTCACTGGACACCCAGGAGCCGCATTTTTTCCTTACCGCGACGGGGGGCGCAGCGCGCACATCGGTTCTGCGGCCCACCGGGCTGTCTCGTTCGCGGGGCGGCCGTGGTGCCGCCCCTTTTTCGCTTCCGGCCGCTACAACCCCTTGGCGCGGTAACTGGCAGCGACCTTTTCGATCGACACCAGATAGGCGGCGGTGCGCAGATCTTCGACATTGTCACGGCTGTGCCAGACCGCGCGCATCGACTGATAGGCAATGCGCATCGTGTCATCCAGACCCGAGCGGACCAGTTCCAGTTCGTCCGCGCCGCGCAGATATTTCTTTTTGAAGTCCGGGGTCATCGACCAGGCGTCGCCGAGATACCGGTCAAGGCGTTCCAGTTCATCAATCACCAGCTGGTGACGCGCCTCTTCCTGACGGCGCTGCATCCGTCCGAAACGGATATGGCTGAGATTCTTGACCCATTCGAAATAAGACACGGTGACACCACCGGCGTTGGCATACATATCCGGAATAATGACGGTGCCTTTGGCGCGCAGAATGTCATCGGCCCCGGCGGTGATCGGACCATTGGCGGCCTCGATGATCAGCGGTGCCTTGATGCGGTCGGCATTGGTCAGGTTGATCACCCCCTCCAGAGCGGCCGGGATCAGGATGTCGCAGTCTTCCTCCAGCACCGCGCCGCCTTCGGCGGTATGGGCCGCGTCCGGAAAGCCGGTGACCCCGCCCCGTCCCTTGATCCAGTTGTAAACCGCATCCACATCCAGCCCGGCCGGATTAAACAGCGCGCCGTCCCGTTCGATGATGCCCGTGACGATCGCGCCATCTTCGTCGGCCAGGAACTTGGCAGCGTGATATCCCACATTGCCCAACCCCTGCACGATGACGCGTTTGCCATCCAGCGAGCCGCTGAGCCCGGCCTTTTCGATATCTTCGGGATGGCGGAAGAATTCCTGCAGGGCGTATTGCACCCCGCGCCCGGTTGCCTCGACCCGGCCGGCGATGCCGCCCGCGTTCAGCGGTTTGCCGGTGACACAGGCCCGCGCGTTGATATCGGTGGTGTTCATGCGCGCATATTGATCGGCGATCCAGGCCATCTCACGCTCGCCCGTGCCCATGTCAGGTGCTGGCACATTCTGGCTGGGATGGATCAGGTCGCGCTTGGCCAGTTCATAGGCGAACCGGCGGGTGATCAGTTCGAGCTCGTGCTCGTCATACTGGCGCGGGTCAATCCGCAATCCGCCCTTGGAGCCGCCAAAAGGCGCTTCGACCAGGGCACATTTATAGGTCATCAGCGCCGCCAGCGCCTCGACCTCGTCCTGGTGCACATTGCTGGCAAAGCGGATGCCCCCCTTGACCGGTTCCATGTGTTCGGAGTGGACAGAGCGATAGCCGGTAAAGGTCTGGATCTGCCCCCGCAGCCGAACCCCGAAACGCACGGTATAGGTCGCGTTGCAAACCCGGATCTTTTCCTCAAGCCCCGGTGGCAGGTCCATCAGCGCCACCGCGCGATTGAACATCAAATCCACACTTTCGCGAAAACTGGGTTCGTGCTTGAGGGTCATTTCCGGTCCTTCCAAAATGAGCAACGACTCGCTGTCGTTGATGTCGTGCCTCTCAGACTATGACGAGATCATTAATCAGTGCGACCTTTTTGAGCAGAATGTGAAACCGCAGACTCGCCCCGTTTACAGGTTTCAGTGTTTCACCGGCCTATTTCGGCGATTGTAGCGGGATGCGAAACGGTGAAGCGGGGCCGCGGCCATCGTCGCGAAACTTGTACATTTATGGCATGAATTTTGACAGATTTCGCCCAATTTCGGACAAGATTTCAAGCCATTCAGGTCCCGAGTTAATGTATCCGGCGTTTCAGATGCCGCCATTGGCAAAGAGGTGACACATGAATTTTCGGCCAGGACCGACCAGGATCAGAGAACCGAACGGGCCGGTGTCACCTTGGCTTTGCACAATGGGGTATCTGACCAAATTCCGGCGCGACGAAAGTGGCGCAATGCTGATTTTCTCGCTTTATGCCTTTCTCATCATTCTGTTGATCGGCGGTATCGGGGTCGATCTGATGCGATTTGAGCGCGACCGCTCGCGGTTGCAGTACACGTTGGACCGTGCGGTTCTGGCCGCCGCCGACCTCGATCAGCCCATGCAACCCGAATCCGTGGTGCAGGACTATTTCGCCAAGTCCGGGCTGGGCGACTATCTTGCGTCGGTCTCTGTGGATGAGGGCATCGGATACCGGGTGGTCTCGGCCACGGCCAGTGCGGATATGAATACGTTGTTCATGCATATGAACGGCGTCGATACCCTGACCGCACCAGCGGCAGGCACTGCGGAAGAACGGATCGACGGGGTCGAAATTTCGATGGTCCTGGACGTCTCGGGATCGATGAACCAGAACAGTCGGCTGCCCAACCTGATCGTCGCCGCCCGCGATTTTGTCGACACAATGGATGAAAACAGCGCAGAGGGCGACCTGTCGATTTCCATCGTGCCCTATGCAACCCAGGTGTCGGTTCCGGATGTGTTGATGCAACAGTTCAACGTCTCGGACGAGCATGAGTATTCCAACTGTATCAATTTCGAAAGCGCGGATTTCGACAGCCCGTCCCTGTCGGCATCCCAACCCTATCAACGCACCATGCATTTCGATCCTTGGAAGGACTATGACGGGATGGACAATAATCCAAAGGTGTTGATGGGCGACAACAGCAGCACCCTGCCGGTATGCGAAGCTTTGCCTGATCGTGAAATTCTGGCGATGCAAAACGATGTAACGGTGCTGAAGAACTACATCAGCAATCTGACGGCACGCGGCAACACATCGATCGACGTGGGGATGAAATGGGGCACCGCGTTGCTGGACCCCAGCCTGCGCCCGGTCATCGGCGAGATGATCGCCGCGGGCGCGGTTCCGGCCGAATTCGCCAACCGCCCGCAGAGCTACAACGACGGCGAGACCCTGAAAGTGCTGGTGCTGATGACCGACGGCGAGAATACCAGCCAATATTACGTTAATGACGGGTACCGCGAGGGTCCGTCCGACCTGTGGTTCAACGACGACGAGGACCGCTGGTCAGTCTACTACCCGCCCTATGACGCCTATTACTGGCCGCATGAAGACAAATGGGCAGACCATCCCTATGGGCAGGACGGCATGGGCTGTGTCGGCTACGATACGTGGAACTGGTCCTGCCAGGACCGGACCGAGGACGGATCGGCGGCCAACGTCGAATACCCGGATCTGTGGGCGTATGTATCGCTCAAAGCCAATGTCAAACGCCGGTATTATCCGTTCATGAACGATAGCACCGCCTATAGCCAATGGTATTCCAGCGTTCGCAACTATGTGAACGCAACCGTCAAGAACGCCCGCACCAAGGCAATCTGCGATACCGCCAAGAACCAGCAGATCATCGTCTTTGCCATCGCCTTTGAGGCCCCCAGCAACGGGCGCGCCGTGCTCAAGGACTGTGCCAGTTCCGACGCCCATTATTTCGAGGTCAAGGCCGACGGAAGCGGCATCAAGATCGACGATGCGTTTGCCTCGATCGCCAGCTCGATCCGCAAGCTGAGGTTGACCCAATGATCCGTTCATTCCTGCAACCGGCACGCCGGTTTCTGCGCCGCGAAGACGGTGTTGCGACCCTCGAATTTGTGCTGACGTTTCCGGCGATGCTGATGATCATGTTGTCCAGCATCGAAGTGGGGATGATGACACTGAACCATTCCGGGCTGGAGCGCGCCATGGATCTGACCGTGCGCGACATTCGCCTGAGCACCGGCACCGCACCGCAATATGACGAGATCAAGAACCGGATCTGTCAGCGCGCCGGGTTCATCAAGGATTGCGGCAACAACCTGAAACTGGAAATGGTCCAGGTAGATCCGCGTGACTGGGTGGGTGTCTCGCGCGAGGTGACCTGTACCGATGCCTCTAAGGAAGTGCAGCCCAAGACCATGTTCAAGAACGATGCCAAGGACAACGAACTGATGATCCTGCGGGCCTGCGCCAAGATCAAACCGATCTTTCCGACCACCGGGCTGGGCAAGAGCATCAAGAAGGACGGCGCCGGTCAGTACGCGCTGGTCTCTACTTCGGTCTTTGTCCAGGAACCGAGGTAAGCCATGTTTAAGCACCGTCTGATCCGCCGCCTCAGGGCCTTTGCCGACGACACGCGCGGCAGCATCATCGTAGAATTCGTGATCGCGATCCCGTTCATCTTCTGGTCGTTCATGGCCTCATATGTCTATTTCCAAGGCTACCAGCAAAGCGCGTCCAATTTGAAGGCCGCCTATACGATCAGCGACCTGATTTCGCGCGAGACCAGCGATATCAACGACGCCTATATCGACAGCATGGTGAACCTGTTCGACATGATGACACGCACGCCCTCCAACAGCTCCATGCGGATCACCGTGATCCGCTGGGACGGGCCGGACAACCGCTATTATGTCAACTGGTCGGCCAATCGGGGTTTTCCCGCAGAGCTGACCGACGCAAACGTGTCAGACCTGGCCGACAGGTTGCCAACCATGCCGGACAATGAGATCGTCATCCTTGTCGAGACCAACAACGAGTTCGAGCCGCTGTTCAAGATCGGCCTGAACGATCTGGTCCTTGAGAATTTCGTCTTTACCCGTCCGCGTTTCGTCGATCAGATCAAATGGCTGGACGCCTGATCGCGTTCGGCCAACCGCGTTGCCAGCGCCTCGGCCATATACTTGGCCTGATGGGCGGGGGTGACGCCGCCAATCCCGATCCGCGACCCGAACCGCCACCACAAACCCGGTCGCCAGGCGCGCGCGCCCGTGGTGCGGGTGCGCAACAGAAACCCGTTGGTCGGCTTGAAGGCGAACGATCCGCGCTGCACGGACTTGATGTCGGACAGGCGCGCGATCTCGGCTCCGCTGCTGTCGCGCAATCCATCATCGGTCAATTCGATCCGGAATGCCGTCGCTTGCCACAGACGCAAGGCGATCCACAGAACCACAGCCGCCAATCCGATCAGAACCGTCTGCCACAGCGGGTTGGGCGGGCTCGAAAACGCCCCGTAGACCATCAGAAACGCTATGGCCGCCAGCATTCCCACCCCGATCCAGCGCCGCACCGCGCTGGCCTCGATCACCGCGCGCACGTCGTGGTCCATGTCCCGCCTTTCGGTTGTTCAAAGACGGTCTAAACCGAATTCGCCGTCAGGAAAAGATCACTCGGCGACCGGGCGGTGTGGCATCACCTCGGCCCCGGGTTCTTCGGGTTCATCGTCGCGTATCTCAGCCGGAAAGCCGGGCGCGCGAATATCCAGCCCGGTCGCCTCTTCGAGACGCCGGATGATGTTGGGGGACAGTTCGCGCGGGCCGTACCGTTTGATCCCGTCCGCAAAGATCTCGATCAGCTTCGGACTCAGCTCCAGCGGCACACCGGCGCGGTCCGCCACCTGCTGGAACAGCCCGATGTCCTTGGCGACCAGATCCATGGTAAAGGAAATGTCGCGACTGCCGTTCAGGATCACCTGGCTTTCGGTCTCGTGCACAAAGCTGGTTCCCGAACTGATCCGGATCGCTTCATATGCCACATTCAGGTCCATTCCCGCCGCCTTGGACACCACCAGCGCCTCGGCACAGCTGACCAGATTCGCGGTCGCCAGATAGTTCGTCACCACCTTCAGGACGCTGGCGCTGCCCAGATCGCCAGTGTGCAACACCCGCCGCCCCATGATCGTCAGCAAGGGCAGAATTCGTTCGAATGTGGCCCTGTCACAGCCGGCAAAGATGCTGATGTTACCGGTATCCGCCCGATGGCAACCGCCCGATACCGGACAATCCACCGCCGCGCCGCCGCGTGACAGAACCTCGCCGCCCAGTCGTCTGACCTCGACCTCGTCCGTCGTGGACATCTCCATCCAAATCTTGCCGGGGCCGATTTCAGGCAGCATCGCCTCCATCACTGCGGCGCTTGCCGCCGGGCTGGGCAGGCAGGTGATCACCGCGTCGCAGGCGCGCATCATCGCCGCCGGATCGCCGCCAGCGGTCGCGCCACGGGCCACCGCCCCGGCGACCAGGTCGCTGTTCAGGTCATGTACGACCAGCTCGATACCATTGCGCAACAGGCTGCCCGACAGCTTGCCCCCCACGTTGCCAAGTCCAATGAAGCCGATGCGCATGACGGGTCCTTTCACGGTGCGGTTTTGCTGCAACTTCGCGTGCCCGTAAACGACAGTCGCCTCTGTTTGCGACCTTCCCTAAACGGTCTTTACCTTAACAATGCTGTTCTTTGCCGCCGATCGGGGCGCGCCTGGCCGTTGATCTGCAACGTTTCGCGCCAGCGCAACCGGGGCAAGCCTGCGGAGTGGTGGCACGGAGCCGCCAGACGCTGGGGGCAAAGCACCCGTTTGATGCGAGCAGGCTGACGATCTCGCCGCATGGGTCAGATTGTTTCCTAAAACCACATAAAATCGTTTTATTTTAACCAGCTAAATGAGAATCTGTAGAAAATTTCATTCAATTCAATATTCTATTCGCATGAATATTTGGACACATTTCAGGGCGTCAGCCGACGCACGCCAGGCCGAACGCCCTGGCGCAGACCACCCGGGTCCCCACAGGCCCGCAGGATCCGGTGTTGCGACACCAGAGTGCCATGTGCCTGCTGGAGGCGGTCTGCCGACCAAGGGAGGCCGTCCGTCTGCGCGCGATCACAATGCACGGGACGCGGATCTGCTAAGCGCGGTGATGCGGCAAACCGCTATGCCGGACACATCCGCCCAGACCCGCACGGTCGCGAAACCGGCCGGCCCGATCTTCTGGACCTTGCCCGGTTTTGAGCGACGGTGCCGGGTGTCCACCAATTTTGGCGAGTTGCCAATTCAGGCACTGCGCGTGCGCGACAAGGTCAAAACCCTGTCCGGTGGCTATAAGGAAGTGCAGTGGATCGACGAGATCCGGCTAGACGCCGATTTCCTGTCGCGCCATCCCGAGGCGCAACCGGTATATCTGCGTACCAAGGCGCTGGCCGCCGGACAACCGACGCGACACATGCTTGTGTCACCAGCCCAGGTGATTTGCACCGATGGCCGGATCGGCACCAAAAAGACCGGGCCCGCCACCGATTTCGAAGGTCATCCCAGCATATGCCGGGCCCCACAGGTCGAAATCACATACTATCGGTTTCATTGTGGCGAACCGGTTACGGTCTGTGTCGAGGGGGCCTGGTTCTGCGTCACGCCCTGATTTGGGCAGCCCGACCGCCCGTATTGCGCATTTGCGCACAGAACCGGTGAGATGGCAGAGATTGCCTGCCACCGCCGCGCGCCTATCTGATTGCCAAAGAGGCAAGCCCAGGAGGCCACGATATGTCCCTCAGACCCACAGTTGAGACCCGCAAAGCCGTTCCGACCATCGAGGGCGCGGGGGTGAAACTGCACCGCGCATTCGGCTTTCAGGATCCGTCCGAGCTGGACCCGTTCCTGTTGTTCGACGATTTCCGCAACGAACGTCCCCAGGATTATCTGAAGGGGTTTCCATGGCATCCGCATCGCGGCATCGAAACCATCACCTATGTTCTGTCCGGCAGTGTCGAACACGGCGATTCGCTGGGCAACACCGGGACGTTGGAGGCCGGAGACGTGCAGTGGATGACCGCCGGGTCCGGCATCATGCACCAGGAAATGCCGCACGGAAACGAGCGCGGCCAGATGCATGGTTTTCAGCTGTGGGGCAACCTGCCCGCGGCGCAAAAGATGACGGCGCCGCGCTATCAGGACGTGACCGCCAAGGATATTCCCGAGGTGATCGACGACGATGGCACCCGTGTCCGGGTCATCGTCGGCAGCTTCTGGGGCCGGACCGGCCCGGTCGACGGCATCGCGGCGGATCCGCAATATCTGGATGTCTCTGTCCCGGCGGGCGTGAAAAAGACATTTCGCATCGACACCTATCGGCGCGCCTTTGCCTATGTCTTTCAGGGCGCGGCAGCCTTTGCCGACGCCTCGGCCCCGGCGGGCGTGCTGCTGGAAAAAGAGGTTGCCGGGCAAGAGGTGAACATCCGCGACCTGTCAGGCGACCGCACGCTGATCCGCTTTGGCAGCGGCGACGAGGTCACGGTTCAGGCAGGTCCCGACGGAGTCCGGTTTCTGTTGATTTCCGGCGCGCCGATCAACGAACCGATTGCCTGGCATGGGCCGATCGTGATGAACACTCAGGAAGAATTGCGGCAGGCGATGCGCGATCTGCGCAACGGCAGCTTTATTCAACCGGCGCATTGAACCGGTCGCAGGATTGCGTCAGGCGGCCGCCACCGCCTTGCGCACCATATCCCAATAGATCGTTTCCACCTCGCTTACCGACAAGCGCCCGCCGCTGCGGTACCAGGTATTCACCCCGGTCAGCATGGCGATCACCGCCAGGGTTGCGATCTTGGTGTCGGGCACGGTGAACAGGCCCGATTTCACCCCGTTCTGCAGGATCTGTTCCAGCTGATCCTCATAGGTACGGCGCAAACCTTCAATGGTCGCGAAATTCGCCTCATCGAGATTGCGCAGCTCCATATAGGACACAAAAACGGCGTCCGGACGTTGCAGGTGAAAGGCAATGTGAAAGCGGGTGAAATCCTCGAGCTGTGCCATGGCGGTATCGGGTAACCCTCGATCCGCGCGGGCCTGCAGCAATTCTTCCATGTGGCCCTGCATCAGGCTGAACAACAGGTTCTGCTTGTCGGGGGTATAGTTGTACAACGCCCCGGCCTGTACACCGACCTCGGTCGCGATCCGGCGCATCGAGACCGCTGCATAGCCGTGGCGGGCAAACAGCTGAAGAGCGGCCTCGCGGATGCGAGGCCCGGTGATATCGGAATGTGAACCGGTGGTACGTGCCATGTCCTGACGCTATATGAACGGTTGTTCAGAAAAAACCCCTGCTTGCGCCTTTTCCGACAAACAGGCACACACTGATCCATGTTTTTGTCCGAGGTGCCGATGCCGCCGACCCGCACAGCCCTGATTTCCGCACTGATCGCGGTCTGCCTGACGGGATGCGGCAGGGCGCCCGAACTGGACGCCACCATCCCCGACGGCCTCAGGACAGCCGATTTCCCGGCACTGGTGCCGATCGAAACCCTGATCGACCCGCTGCCGGGTTCGCTGGAACAGTCCGAAATCGAGCTGCAGAAACTGCAAATCCGCCACGAAAACCTGAGGTCGCGGGCCAATCGGTTGAACCGGCCAATCGTCGATGAGCAAACCCGCGCACGCATGCGGGCCGGGGTTGCCGGATAGGCGGCGCCAGTTGACGCGTTGCACCGCTGCGCCGAACCGGCTAAGGCACATCGAAACGCAAGATCAAGGGACAGCTTTATGACGACACCGTTGCGCCTGGGAGTAGCAGGTTTGGGAACCGTGGGCATGGGCGTCGTGTCCATTGTGCGGCGTCAGGCGGCGCTCTTGGCCGCGCGCACCGGTCGGGATATCACCATCACCGCCGTCTCTGCCCGCGACGCAGGTAAAGATCGCGGTCTAGATCTGTCGGCCTATGCCTGGGAGAGCGACCCTGTCGCATTGGCGCAGCGGGATGACGTGGATGTGTTTGTCGAACTGATGGGCGGCGAAGACGGCCCAGCCAAGGACGCAACCGAGGCGGCATTGGCCGCAGGCAAGGACGTGGTCACGGCCAACAAGGCGATGTTGGCAATCCACGGTCAATCCCTGGCCGAAATGGCCGAGGCCGCCGGCCGCGTCATCCGGTTCGAGGCCGCCGTTGCCGGCGGAATCCCGGTGATCAAGACACTGACCGAGGGGCTGGCCGGAAACGAGATCACCCGCGTGATGGGGGTGATGAACGGCACCTGCAACTATATTCTGACCCGGATGGAGAACGCGGGCCTGCCCTATGAAACCGTATTCAAAGAGGCCGACGATCTGGGCTATCTGGAAGCCGATCCGACGCTGGACGTCGGCGGCATCGATGCCGGGCACAAGCTGGCTTTGCTCAGCTCTATCGCCTTTGGCACCGTTCCGGATTTCGACGGCATCGAAATCGAAGGCATTCAGCGCATCGCCATCGAGGACATCCGGCAGGCCGCCGACATGGGCTATCGCATTAAGTTGCTGGGCGTGGCACAGCGGACCGGGCGCGGGCTGGAGCAACGCATGCAGCCCTGCCTTGTGCCTGCCAGTTCGCCTCTGGGGCAATTGGAAGGCGGCACCAACATGGTGGTGATCGAAGGCGATGCAGTGGAACAGATCGTGCTGCGCGGACCCGGCGCGGGCCAGGGTCCGACCGCCAGTGCGGTGATGGGCGATGTTTGCGACCTGGCCCGGGGATTTCGGATGGCGACCTTTGGTCAGCCTGCGACAACGTTGCAGAGCGCCCCTTCGACCCGCGCGGCCCTGCCTGCGCCCTATTATCTGCGCCTGGCGCTGCTGGACAAACCCGGCGCGTTGGCCAAGATCGCCGCGATCCTTGGCAATTCCGGGGTTTCGATTGACCGGATGCGCCAGTATGCCCATTCCGAGACGGCCGCACCGGTGCTGATCGTCACCCACAAAACCACCCGCACCGCGCTGGACGAAGCATTGGCGGCGATTGAAAAAACCGATGTGGTGGTGGCCCCCCCGGTCGCTTTGCGCATCGAGAGCGTCTGACCCAACCCAGTTCCCCAACAGGAGTTACATTCATGACCGGAACAATAGAATTCCATGACCGCCTGCTGTCGCTGGGGCTGGCCCGCGTCGCCGAACAGGCCGCGCTTGCCTCGGCCTCGCTGGTTGGGCGCGGCGATGAAAAGGCCGCCGACCAGGCCGCCGTCAATGCGATGCGCGAACAGCTGAACCTGCTGGATATCGCCGGCGTCGTGGTGATTGGCGAAGGCGAACGCGACGAGGCCCCGATGCTGTACATCGGCGAAGAGGTTGGCACCGGAAATGGCCCCGGCGTCGATATCGCGCTGGACCCGCTGGAAGGTACCACGCTGACGGCCAAGGACATGCCGAACGCGCTGACCGTGATCGCCATGGGGCCGCGCGGCTCGATGCTGCACGCGCCGGATGTGTATATGGAAAAGGTCGCCATCGGCCCCGGCTATCCCGAGGGCCTGATCACGCTGGACATGCCCGCCGCCACACGGGTGTCGGCGCTGGCCACCGAAAAGGGCTGTTTGCCGTCCGATATCACGGTCTGCATCCTGGAACGGCCGCGTCACGAAGAGATGATCGCCGAGGTGCGCAGCACCGGCGCCTCGATCCGCCTGATCACCGATGGGGACGTGGCCGGGGTCATGCATTGCGCCGAATCCGAAAAGACCGGCATCGACATGTACATGGGCTCGGGCGGCGCACCCGAGGGTGTGTTGGCGGCGGCGGCGCTGAAATGCATGGGGGGGCAGATCTATGGCCGCCTGCTGTTCCGCAACGACGATGAAAAAGCCCGCGCGGCCAAGGCCGGGATCACCGATCTGGACAAGATCTACGGGCGCGACGAGATGGTGCAGCAGGACGTAATCTTTGCCGCCACCGGTGTGACCGGCGGCACCCTGCTGGCGGGGATCAAACGCGAGCCGGGTTGGTTGACCACGCAGACTCTGTTGATGCGCTCCAAGACCGGCTCGGTGCGGCGGATGGAATACCGCACGCCGGTCTGACGCCCCGGACCTGAGCGGGCTGCCCCGGCGGGCCAATTGCGCAACACCAAGGCCGGGTCCAAAGGGATCCGGCCTTTGGCGATGGAGGACAGGATGGCATTTCTGGGTGTCGAACACTCGCTGACAGGGCGGCGCTGGGTCGGGCCGGACATCGAGACCGAGCGGGCCTCGGATGCGATGGTACAGGCGACGGGGCTGCCTCGGGCGGTCTGTCAGGTGCTTGCGCGCCGGGGCATACCGCAGGCCGAGGCCACCGCCTTTCTGACGCCCCAGCTGCGCGATCTGCTGCCCGATCCCCGCGGACTGAAGGACATGCAAGTGGCAGCCGCGCGGTTTCTGGTCGCCGTTCAGCGCCGCCAGCGCATCGCCATCTTTGCCGATTACGACGTCGATGGCGGCAGCTCCGCATCCCTGCTGATCAGCTGGCTGCGCGACATGGGGCTGACCGCGACCCTGTATATCCCGGACCGCATCGACGAAGGCTATGGTCCCAATGTGGCGGCGATGCAGCAGCTGGCGGCTGCGCATGACCTGATCGTCTGTGTCGATTGCGGCACCCTGTCCCACGAACCGATCGCTGCCGCCGCAGGCACCGACGTGATCGTTCTGGACCACCATCTGGGCGGCGAGACCCTGCCGCCTGCGCTGGCGGTGGTGAACCCCAATCGTCAGGACGAAAGTGGCGATCTGGGCTATCTCTGTGCCGCCGGCGTGGTGTTTCTGATGCTGGTCGAACTGCGCCGCCAGATGCGCGATGCCGGTGGTGGCACCGGTCCCGATCTGATGGCGCTGCTGGATCTGGTGGCCCTGGCCACGGTGGCGGATGTGGCGCCGCTGATCGGGGCCAACCGGGCGCTGGTGCGCCAGGGGCTGACCGTCATGGGCCGCCGCGCGCGGCCCGGGCTGGTGGCCCTGGCGGACGTATCGCGTATGGATGCAGCCCCCAGCACCTATCATCTCGGGTTTCTGCTGGGTCCCAGGGTCAATGCGGGCGGACGCATCGGCAAGGCGGATCTGGGCGCACGCCTTCTGTCGACCGCGTCCGTTCCCGAAGCCCAGGCACTGGCCGAGCGGTTGGACGCCTTGAACGCCGAACGCCGAGACATCGAGGCCGTCGTGCGCGCCGCTGCGTTGGAACAGGCCGAAGCGCGTGGACTGGACGCACCGCTGGTCTGGGCCGCTGGCGAAGGCTGGCACCCCGGCGTCGTGGGCATCGTCGCCTCGCGGTTGAAAGAGGCCGCGAACCGCCCCGCCATCGTTATTGGCCTGGACGGGAACGAGGGCAAGGGCTCGGGCCGGTCGGTGTCCGGCGTTGACCTGGGCGCGGCGATCCAGCGGCTGGCTGCGGAGGGTCTTTTGATCAAGGGCGGTGGGCACAAAATGGCCGCCGGGCTGACAGTCGCGCGCGATCAACTGGAGCCGGCCATGCAGCGGCTGTCAGAGCTGTTGGCAAAACAGGGTGCTGACCAGCGCGGGCCGGCAGATCTGAAATTGGACGGCACCCTGATGCCGTCGGCCACCAGCGTCGAACTGATCGAAGAGATCGAGTGCGCGGGCCCCTTTGGTGCCGGTGCCCCTGCCCCGCGCTATGCTCTGCCGGACCTGCAAATCCGCCATGCCCGCCGCGTCGGCGAGTCACATCTGAAACTGTCGCTGGCCGACGGTATGGGCGGCAGCCTGAACGCCATCGCTTTTGGCGCGTTCGACACCGATCTCGGGGCGCGGCTGACCGATCATGGCGGTGCCCGCTTCCACATGGCGGGCCGCCTGGAAATCAACACCTGGAACGGGCGGCAGTCGGTCCAGTTGCGTCTGGATGATGCCGCCTCTGCCAGCGGAGGCTGATACATGGAAAATCAGATTTCTTGGCCCGTCCGTGTTTTTTTCGCTTGCGCCCAAACCGGCGATTGCCTAATGAACCGCTCACTAACAGTGGCCCGTTCGTCTATCGGTTAGGACGCCAGGTTTTCAACCTGGAAAGAGGGGTTCGATTCCCCTACGGGCTGCCACTTATCCCTGTAAAGTATTGTATTTACTGGATAAATTCTTAGCCGCCGCGCCTTGCCTAAGCATTGTCTAATGGGTCCAAGGCCACAGAACCGTCTCAGAATACCCGGAGAACGCTCACGAAGACGTGAATACACTTCGCGTGTCGCCCTGTCGGCACCGCTGCGTCAAACCATTCGACCGGACGCACTACGTTAGCCTCGTTCTGGGCTACGACGCAATATCGCATATGATGGCACAAGATACGTCCACCTATTGCGAAAGAGGAACTACATCACGTCCGCTAAGTTCTCCCCCGGCGATATTGTTCAACTTAAATCTGGCGATCCCGCGATGACCGTTTCAAAGGTCGAGACAGCTTTCGGTTCGAGCAGAGAAGGTTACAACTGCAAATGGTTCAAAGGCGATTCGAAGGAACGTACCCATTTCGAAGAAGAAACATTAAAAGCGTACGTTGCCCCACAAAGCCATGACTGAAGCGGAAGCCGCGCAATGGATGCTAGATGAATACAAGGAATTTTGATTATTGTATCAAGAAGCTGTCGCAAGTCACCTCTTTCAATTAAACGAAGAGACATTGGCATACTTCGACAAGTCTTCGAACTTGTGCCTTGGCAAAGACGTATTGAAGATTTTTAACCAACTTACGTCCGAAGCTGTCTATGAACGTACGGGCAAGTTCTGGCGCATTCGGCTTGAAACCGATCAGCCGGGGCGACAACAGTGAAGATGTTTCCGACCCGTAATTGCGGCGAAGGCACAAGGTTCTTGTATGGATAGCGTTACTTCCGACATACTTACTGTTTTAGGCTTGGCTATTACCCTTGCCGGGGCTTGGATCACGGCCCGCGCTGTTATCCTAAAGGAAGACGACGCAATCGATATTGGACTTGCTAGGTTTTCCGGCAAAACACGCGAAGAAAATTTGCGCCTCCCCATGGTGCAAAACCTGCTTGCGTCTTCGCGTGGGGCGCGGCGGGGTTTGCTTTTCATTGCGGGCGGAACCGCGTTGCAGATTGTGCCAATAGCCTTTCGCCTGATTTCGCTGGCCATCACATCACCTTAAAATGGATCGTCAGGCACCTATGTGTGACATTTTACAGGGCTAAAGACCTGTTCTTATGTTATTTTAAGGAGTTGGAGATGGTGCGGCCGAGAAGACTCGAACTTCCACGGGTGTTACCCCACAGCGACCTCAACGCTGCGCGTCTACCAATTCCGCCACGGCCGCACACCTAGGCTTGGTGAAGCCGGGCTATAGACCAACGCCTGCGGCTTGTGAAGAGAAAAAGCAGGCGGCGGCGCCCCCCATTGGCGGGACCGGTACAGCAACCGCGCTTTCGCTGCTCCCGAGGGCTTTTCCCCTTTGCCCGGGCAGGCTAAAGCATGGGGTATGGTAGAGTGGATCACATCGGACGGGATGACGGACTATCTGTCCGCAGTTGCCTTTATGGAGGCGCGCGCCGCTGCGATTGCCGAGAGCAGAGCCGAGGAATGTATCTGGCTGCTCGAACACCCGCCGCTGTACACCGCCGGCACCAGCGCGCGGCCTGCGGATCTGACCGATCCGCACCGTTTCCCGGTCCACGAGACCCGGCGCGGCGGGCAGTATACCTATCACGGGCCGGGGCAGCGGGTGGTCTATGTGATGCTGAATGTGGGCCAGCGCGGCCATGATGTGCGCGCCTTTGTCAAACAGCTGGAAAACTGGGTGATCGCGGCGCTGGCCGAGTTCAATGTCACCGGCCACATTCGCGAGGGCCGTGTCGGGGTCTGGGTCGAGCGCGACGACAAGCCCCGCACCGCCACCGGCGCCAGGGCCGAGGACAAGATCGCTGCCATCGGCATCCGGTTGCGCAAATGGGTCAGCTTTCACGGCATCTCGATCAACGTCGAGCCAGATCTGGAACATTTCGGCGGCATCGTGCCCTGCGGAATCACCGAACATGGCGTCACCAGCCTTGTCGATCTGGGCCTGCCGGTGACGATGGCCGATGTGGATGTCGCGTTGCGCCGCAGTTTCGATACGGTTTTCGGCAGCTAACGCCCGGATCAATGCCCGATCAGCTGCGCCCCGCTACAGCCGTGGGCGGCGCTCTCCAGTTCCAGTGTGGTATGGGCAATGCCAAAGTTGCGCGCCAGACGCGCCTTGAGGTCGGAACGGATCGCCTCGGCACCGGGCCAATCGGTGCTGGCGACCACCACATGCGCCTGCAGTGCCGCCTGGTGTTCCTGCATCAGCCACAGGTGAACATGGTGTACATCCTCGACACCCTCCGCCGCGCGGATGTCGGCGATGACGTCCCCGGTGTCCACTCCCACCGGTTGCCCCAGCATCAGAACCCGGATGACGCTGCCGATCTCGGCCTTGACATGCCACAGGATGTAACCGGCGATCAGCAAGGTCACCAGCGGATCGACCCAGGTCCAGCCCTTGAGGATCACCAAAGTCCCGGCGACGATGACCGCAACCGACCCCAGCGCATCGGCGACGTTATGCAAAAAGGCGGCGCGAATGTTCATGCTGTCGCGTGACATCGAATAGGTCAGCGCCGCTGTCACCAGATCGATCACCAGCGCGATGACCGCGATCCAGACCACCAGCCAGCCGTCAATGGGTTGCGGGTCAAAAAAGCGCGCAACCCCTTCGTAAACCAGATAGATCGCAATCACGACCAGCGTCGTATAGTTGACCAGCGCCGCCACCACTTCGACCCGCCCATACCCGAAACTCATCTGCGCATCCGCCGGGCGCCGGGCGATCTTGCGCGCGGCAAATGCAATGATCAGCGCCACCGCGTCGGAAAAATTATGCAGCGCATCCGCGATCAACGCCAGCGATCCGGACAGCAGCCCGCCGATAACCTGCGCCACCGTCAGCGCCATGTTGACGGCCACGGCCCAGGCCACCCGGGCATCCCCGGCCTGCGGATCGATGTGATGATGATGGTGGCCATGATGATCGTGCGGCATGAATCGGGTCCTTTACCAGTCGCAAGTGGCAGTCTAATATCTTTAGTCGCTAGAGGTTCAAGAGGTATTGCGTTGTTTTCTATCGGCGAGATGGCACGGCGCACGGGATCAGGTGCCGACGATCCGGTTCTATGAGCAAAAAGTTCCTGCTGCCCGATTTCGATCGCATCTCTTCAGCTTGCGATGGCAACCATGATCATGGTTGCGCCGCGCGGCATGCTTCCGGCGATACGGCCGCCGCCAACTGCATCGGCCACGCACCTGATCATTTCGGCCTTTTCCGTCGCTGAAAACACAGTCTCCAGCACCTGGATCTCCATGGATGGCATATCCCATCTCGCCGTTTGGCGTTGCGAAAACGACCGGCGAGACGATCGGCGCCTAAATGCTCAGAGCGGCGCGAATCCGTTCGGCATGACCCGCGATCTGCTCCATGTCGCCCATGTTCCCTGGCGGGCGCAGACGGACATCGGAATGGCGCGGCAGGATGTGAAAATGCAGGTGAAACACTTCCTGCCCTCCGTCCGCCTCGTTGAATTGCTGGATTGTCACCCCGGTGGCCCCAAAGGCCCGCATCACCGCGTGGCTGACCTTTTGCACCGTCTCCATCACCGCCGCCAGCTGGGCCGGACTGGCATCCAGAATATTGCGGCAGGGCGTTTTTGGAATCACCAGGCAATGACCGTCCGCACGCGGCATGATATCCATGAAGACCAGCGTCGCGTCATCCTCATAGACCCGGGTCGATGGAATTTCGCCACGCAGGATCTTGGCAAAAATGTTGTCTGGATCGTAAGAAGCGGAAGCCTCGCTCATGAAAAACCCTTTCTGCGGCCTGAAACGTTTTGCGGTTTGTGAGCCGCACCAGAGCGCCCGTCAAGCCCGAGAACGGGCGGCGGCGGGCTCAAATGCAAGGGGGCGCGGCAATTTATCTTGATCCAGATCAAACTCGGCCATTGAAGCCTCCTTACTGCCATTCTAAAACCTGAAAGGAGCACACGCGTGCCGTAACCTCGGTGCGCGGCCATTTTCAACAGGAGGCGCCAAATGGCAGACGCAGCCATTCATGGTCACGAGCACACGGACGAGCGCAGTTTCTTCACGCGCTGGTTCATGTCCACCAACCATAAGGATATCGGGATTCTGTACCTGGTCGTTTCCGCATTTGCGGGACTGATTTCGGTCGGGTTCACCGTCTACATGCGACTCGAGCTGATGGAGCCCGGGGTGCAGTACATGTGTATGGAAGGCGCCCGGCTGATTGCCGACTCGGCGGCGGACTGTACGCCCAACGGTCATTTGTGGAACGTGCTGATCACCGGCCACGGCATCCTGATGATGTTCTTCGTGGTGATTCCGGCCCTGTTCGGCGGCTTTGGCAACTATTTCATGCCGCTGCAGATCGGCGCGCCCGACATGGCGTTCCCGCGGATGAACAACCTGTCCTTCTGGCTGTATGTTTTCGGCACCACCCTGGCGGTGTGCTCGGTGCTCGCACCGGGGGGCAACGATCAGGCCGGATCGGGCGTGGGTTGGGTTCTGTACCCGCCACTGTCGGTGAACGAAGGCGGCATGTCGATGGATTTCGCCATCTTTGCCGTGCACGTTTCCGGTGCCAGCTCGATCCTGGGTGCGATCAACATGATCACCACCTTCCTGAACATGCGCGCCCCCGGCATGACCCTGTTCAAGGTGCCGCTGTTCAGCTGGTCGATCTTTGTCACCGCCTGGCTGATCCTGCTGTCGCTGCCGGTTCTGGCCGGTGCCATCACCATGTTGCTGATGGACCGCAACTTCGGGTTCACCTTCTTTGATCCCGCAGGCGGCGGCGACCCGATCCTGTATCAACACATCCTTTGGTTCTTTGGCCATCCGGAAGTGTATATCGTGATCCTGCCCGGTTTCGGCATCATCAGCCATGTCATCGCCACCTTCAGCCGCAAGCCGATCTTCGGCTACCTGCCGATGGTCTGGGCGCTGATCGCCATCGGGGCGTTGGGCTTTGTGGTCTGGGCGCACCATATGTACACGGTCGGCATGACGCTGAACCAACAGGCCTATTTCATGCTGGCCACCATGGTCATCGCAGTCCCCACGGGCGTCAAGATCTTTAGCTGGATCGCCACCATGTGGGGCGGTTCCATCGAACTGCGCGCGCCGATGCTGTGGGCCTTTGGCTTCCTGTTCCTGTTCACCATCGGTGGCGTCACCGGCATCGTGCTGAGCCAGGCCGCCGTGGACCGCTATTATCACGACACCTATTACGTGGTGGCGCATTTCCACTATGTGATGAGCCTGGGAGCGGTGTTCGCGATCTTTGCGGGGATGTATTTCTACCTGCCCAAGATGAGCGGACGGATGTATCCCGAGATGGCGGCCAAGGTGCACTTCTGGATGATGTTCATCGGGGCCAACCTGACCTTCTTCCCACAGCACTTCCTGGGCCGTCAGGGCATGCCGCGGCGCTATATCGACTATCCCGAGGCCTTTGCCTACTGGAACTACTGGTCGAGCCTGGGCGCGTTCCTGTCCTTTGCGTCGTTCCTGCTGTTCTTCGGCATCGTCTGGTACACGCTCACCCGCGGTGCCCGCGTGACCGAGAACAACCCCTGGAACGAGTATGCCGACACGCTGGAATGGACCCTGCCCTGCCCGCCGCCGGAACACACGTTCGAAACCCTGCCCAAGCAGGAAGAGTGGGATCACAAGCACGCCCACTAAGCGAAACCGAAAGATCTGCAATCAAGGCCCCCAAGCATCGCTCGGGGGCCTTTTTACTGCGCGGTTCGGTCACGGACAGCGGGGTTGAACAACGGTCGGACATGGTGTTCCCTGAACCGGCCCGGACCGCGTGCCGCGGGGGCAGACCGCATTGCACCCGGAGAGTGCCCCATGATCGAAGCCATCCCTGTAAATGACCAAGGCGTCATGGAAATCCATTTGACGGGCAAACTCACTGCGCCGGACTATCACGACATCCTGGCCCCGGCTCTGGATCAGGCGCTGACCGAGCATCACCGGCTGCGGATGCTGGTGCACATCGGACCCGGGTTCGACGGGTTCACACCCGGTGCCGCCTGGGCCGATATGCGCCTGGGTCTGCGTCACTGGACCGGGTTCGACCGGATCGCGGTGGTGACCGGTTCCGACTGGATCGAGAACGCGGTCAAGGTGATGGGTTTTGCCCTGCCCGGCCCGGTCGAAACCTTTGATCTGGACGAGCTGGACGAAGCGCGCCGCTGGCTGACGGAATCGCTGGGCAGCATTCACGTGACCGCCCTGGACAACGGCGTGCTGCATGTCCAGCTGATGGGCAAGCTGGACGCCGAAGCCTATGAGCGCGCCGAAGACGGCCTGGACGCCTATGTGCGCGAACACGGGGCGTTCAAGCTGTTGCTGGACCTGCGCGAATTCGATGGCTGGCAAGGTCTTGCGGCGCTGGGGGATCACTTCAAGCTGGTCCGCGATCACCACCACATCCCGACCCGCGTGGCAATTGTCGGTGACGAGGGTTGGCAAAAGCTGGCGCAAAAGGTGCTGCGCCGGTTCATCTCGGCCGAATCCCGGTATTTCGACGAAAGCCGGTTCCACGAGGCCAAGCAGTACCTCGCCTGACCGCACCCGCCGGAGTCCGGTCACCATGTCACGAACCGTCGACATCCTGTCCCGAACGGTGCTGCTGCCGCTCTTGGCGGCACAGGGGCTGCATGTGCGCCGCAAAGCGCTTATTCTGCCCGAGGCCGAAGGCCCGCGCGCGGGTATCGACGGCACCGGCCCGGATCTACATCTGCTGGTGCTCGGCGATTCTTCGGCTGCCGGTGTCGGCGTGGCCCGCCAACAGGATGCGTTGAGCGGACAGTTGGCCGCCGCGCTGAACCCGCATTTCCGCCTGCATTGGCGTCTGGAGGCGCGCACCGGCGAGACCACCCGGTCGACCCTCGCACGGATGCGCGACATCCGCCCCATGCGTACAGATGCGGTGGTGCTGGCCCTGGGCGTCAATGACACCACCCGCCTGGCCGCGCCGGGTGGCTGGTTGCGACGACAGCAGGCCCTGTATGACCTGCTGCGCCGGGACTGTGGCGCGCAGCAGATCTATGTCACCGCCGTTCCGCCACTGGGTCAGTTTCCGCTGTTGCCACAGCCGCTGCGCTGGGTGTTGGGCCGACATGCCCGCGGGTTGGACCTGCACCTGCAACGCCTGCTGGCGGATCAACCCGATTGCACCCACATCAGCCTGAACCTGCCGCCGGATCCGGCGCTGATGGCCGACGACGGGTTCCACCCCGGTGCGCGCGTCTATCGCCACTGGGCTCGGCTGGTGGCAACCCGCATTCGGCAGGACTTTGCCCCCAGCGCGGGCACAAATACCGTTGGCGGATCCCACCTTCAATCACCTGATGCCTCCGCCCAATCACCCGACGCCCCCGAATGATACCGCAAGCGCAGCGCCATGCCCTATAGCTGGACAACAGCCGACCCCACCGCGCCGACCCGCGAGTTGCATCTCTGGCCACACCAGTCGCTGCCGCCAACGGGGTTTGCCGGATTTATCCTGGCCACCTTTGCGATGATCCTGATCCCCCTGCTCGCGCTATTGGGCAGCGTATTGCTGTGGGGACTTCTGCCGTTTCTGATGCTGGCAGTGGGCGGTATCTGGTTCGCACTGGCGCGCAGCCGCCGAAACGCCCGGATCCTAGAAATTCTGACCCTGACCCGCGAACGCGCCCATCTGGTGCGCCACAATCCAAACGGCGCGACCCAAGAATGGACCTGCAACCGCTATTGGGCAACCGCGCAGATGCACCGAAAGGAGGGTCCGGTGCCACATTATGTCACCCTGCGCGGCGGCGGGCGCGAAGTCGAAATCGGTGCCTTTCTGTCCGAGGAAGAACGCATCGCCCTGTACCAGGAATTGCAGCGCGACCTGCGGCCTCTACCGCGATAGCCGCCAGGCGTTACCCGGCGCAGAGACGCTCCTTGACCAGCGGGCCGACCTTGCCGAAATCCATCTGGCCGGTGTAGCGGCCCTTGAGTTCGGCCATCACCTTGCCCATGTCGCGGATCGATTCCGCACCGGTCGACTCGACCGCCTTACGCACGGCGGCGGCAACCTGATCGGGGTCCAGCTGTTTGGGCAGAAATTCCTCGATGATCGCAATTTCCTGCAATTCGCGCTCTGCCAGATCCAGCCGCCCGCCCTCTTCATAGGCACGCGCGCTTTCCTGACGCTGCTTGGCCATCTTGCTGAGGATCGCCAGCACTTCGGCATCGCCGACTCCGCCCTCTTTGCCTTCGCCGCGCGCCGCGATTTCCTGATCCTTGATGGCGGCACAGATCAGCCGCAGGGTCGACAGGCGGGTCGTTGCCTTGTCACGCATCGCCTGTTTCAGGGCCGTATTCACCCGAGAACGCATGTCCATATCTTCTGTTCCATCCCCATGGATTAAGAAACCCCGACTCTATCTAAGGAAAATGAGCGGCACAACCATGCTGTTCTCCATTCAACCCATTGAAAACAAACAATGTCGAGATTCCTGCCCAGCCTTGACCACACCCGACAGGCCCCTTAGGTATCCATCAGTTCAGCCCAAGAGGAGTCGCGCCATGGCCCATTCGGCCCCCTCCAAGCCCACGGCCTGCCTGGCCCTGGCGGATGGTTCAGTTTTTTACGGCACCGGCTTTGGCACCACCGGACAAACCACTGCCGAGCTGTGCTTCAATACCGCGATGACCGGCTACCAGGAGATCATGACAGACCCGTCATATGCGGGACAGATCGTGACCTTTACCTTTCCCCATATCGGCAATGTCGGCGTCAACGGAGACGATGACGAAACCGCCGATCCGGTGGCCTCTGGCATGGTGGTGAAATGGGATCCGACAACCCCCAGCAACTGGCGTTCGACCGAGGATCTGCGCGACTGGCTTGCGCGGCGCGGACGCATCGCCATCGGCGGCATCGACACCCGCCGCCTGACCCGCGCGATCCGCCAGCAGGGCGCGCCGCATGTGGCCCTGGCGCATGATCCGGACGGCAATTTCGATCTGGCGGCGCTGGTCGCAGCGGCGCGCGGATTTGCCGGGCTCGAAGGCATGGACCTCGCCCGCGAGGTGACCTGTGCGCAATCCTATCGTTGGGACGAGATGCGGTGGGCCTGGCCCGAGGGATATACCCGCCAGAATGACCCAAAACACAAGGTCGTGGCGCTGGATTACGGGGCCAAACGCAACATCCTGCGCTGTCTGGCCAGCGCCGGCTGTGACGTGACCGTTCTGCCCGCCACCGCCACCGCCGCCGAGGTTCTGGCGCATCGGCCGGACGGCGTGTTTCTGTCCAACGGTCCGGGCGATCCGGCCGCAACCGGCAAATACGCGGTTCCGATGATCCGCGAAATTCTGGACACCACCGACATTCCGGTCTTTGGCATCTGTCTGGGTCATCAGATGCTGGCGCTGGCCCTGGGGGCGAAGACCATCAAGATGAACCACGGCCACCACGGTGCCAATCACCCGGTCAAGGATCTGGAAACCGGCAAGGTCGAAATCACCTCGATGAATCACGGATTTGCCGTCGACGCCCAAAGCCTGCCCGAGGGAGTCGTCGAAACTCACCGCTCGCTGTTTGACGGCTCAAACTGCGGCATCCGCATGGCGGACCGGCCGGTCTATTCCGTACAGCATCACCCCGAAGCCAGCCCCGGTCCGCAGGACAGTTTCTATCTGTTTCAGCGCTTCGCGGCAGCCATGGCGGCGCGCGTACCCGCCTGAACGGCCTGCACATCCGGGCATCTGGAAAATTTTCTCTTGTTTACGGACCGTTAACCCTGTTCCCCCACGCTAAGGCCTGAATTTGTCTTAGCGTGTTGGACCGCTCGAATGAGCCCTCAGAATCTGCGGTTGCTGGCCAACGGCCCCGCCCCCACCCTGCCGCTGGATGCGCCGCGCCAACCGCTGGGCCGCTATCTGGTCCAAAACGGTGTCATCACGCCCGGCCAGCTGATCCGCTCCTTGCGGCTGCAGCTGACGCTGAGGGCACCGATCGGCGAGATACTGGTCTGCGAAGGCTGGGCCAGCCGCGCGGAAATTCAGGCCGCTCTCGCCCAACAGCACGGTATCGCGCAGGCGGATCTGACCCGCCAGCGCCCGGATCCCGGCCTTTGCGGACAGATGCCGTTTGCATTCTGGCTGCACCACCGGGTCATTCCCTGGAAAAGGCAGGGGCAGGCGGTACTGATCGCCACCGATCATCCCGATCAATTCGAATGTGCCCGCAAGGCTTTGTCAGACACGTTTTCCCATGTGGTTCCGGTACTGGCGACCGACTCCCAGATCGAGGCGGCCATCGCCGATCACTTTGCCGCCCCAATGGCAGAGGCGGCGGAATGCCGCGTGCCGGCCCGTTTCAGCTGCCGCACCTGGCAATCCGGCAACCGGCTGATACTTCCAATGATGCTCTTCGCCCTGCTGACGCTGTTGATTCTGGCACCGGTCATGACGCTGGGCGTGCTGAGTCTGGTGGCGATCTCCACGCTGGCGATGTTCGCGGCGCTGAAACTGACCGCCGCCACCGTGCATCTGGTGGGGCATCGACACCTGACCGCACCTACCGCGGGCGGCGACCCTGTCACGGCCCCGATCCGGCGGCCCAAGGTTTCGGTTCTGGTGCCGCTGTTTCATGAAAAAGAGATCGCCGGCGCATTGATCCGCCGCTTGGCGAAACTGACCTATCCCAAGGCGCTTCTGGACGTGATTCTGGTGCTCGAAGAACACGACGAAATCACCCACGCCACACTGGAGCAGACCCATTTGCCCGCCTGGATGCGTGTCATCCGGGTGCCCGCCCATACCGGGCTGACCACCAAACCACGGGCCATGAATTATGCGCTGGACTTCTGCCGCGGCGAAATTATCGGCGTCTGGGATGCCGAGGACGCACCGGTGATGGACCAGATCGAACATGTCGTCAGCCGCTTTGCCCAAGCCCCGCCCGAGGTGGTCTGCCTGCAGGGCATTCTCGACTATTACAACCCGCGCACCAACTGGCTGGCGCGCTGTTTCACCATCGAATACGCCAGCTGGTTCCGGGTCGTGCTGCCCGGTATCGCCCGTATGGGGCTGGTTGTGCCCCTGGGGGGCACGACGCTGTTTTTCCGGCGCGACAAGCTGGAAGAACTGGGCGGCTGGGATGCCCACAACGTCACCGAAGATGCCGATCTTGGGGTGCGGCTTTGCCGCGCCGGATATCGCACCGAGCTGATCGACACGGTCACCTACGAAGAGGCCAATTGCCGCCCCTGGGCCTGGGTCAAGCAGCGCTCGCGCTGGCTCAAGGGGTTCATGGTCACCTACCTCGTCCATATGCGCAACCCGCGGCAATTGCTGGCCGATCTGGGCCTGTGGCGGTTTCTCAGCCTGCAGGCGTTTTTTGTCGGCACCCTCAGCCAGTTCCTGCTGGCACCGGTCTTGTGGTCCTTCTGGCTGATTCTGATGGGACAGGACCACCCCGTACAGACTCTGGTGCCCAGCGGCGCCATCTACGCCATGTCAGCGCTTTTTGTGCTGGCCGAACTGATGGTGATTACCATCGGCCTGGTGGCGGTGTCGTCGCCCGAGCGGCGGTTCCTGATGCGCTGGGTTCCGACGATGATGTTCTATTTCCCGCTGGCCGCGCTGGCCGCTTACAAGGCGTTGTACGAGCTGGTGATGGCACCCTACTATTGGGACAAGACCCAACACGGGCATGCAGAATCCGAATTGCCCGCCACCTGAGTCGCGGCTTCATACGGGGTCCTACCCCGACCGCTCCCGCGCGCTCGCATCCTGTTGCAGGCGGGTCATGAACGCGACCGAGATGTGATCCTTGAGCGCCTTTTCAGCCCCCGGCTCGTCGCGGGCTTCAATGGCCTTGACGATCCCGTCATGTTCACCCTGCGCGATCTCGCCCCGGCCCTGTGCGGCCAGCGACGTGGTCGCCATCAGCGCCATCGTGCGGTGCACCAGATCCAGCTGCTGCACCAGATACCGGTTGTGCGAGGCCAGATGAATCTGCTTGTGAAACCGCCGGTTGGCCCGCGACAGCGCCGCCGGATCGTTGACCAGCGCATTGTCCGCCGAGACCATCGCGCGCAGCACCGACACCTCTTCGTCATTGGCATGGCGCGCGGCCAGTCGTGCGGCCAACCCTTCCAGTTCGCGGCGCACGACATACAGCTCGGCCATCTGGTTGTGATCCAGCGACGCCACGATCAGCGACCGCCCGTCCCGCTCCAGCAGGGACTGGGTTTCAAGCCGTTGCAACGCCTCGCGGATCGGCGTCCGCGACACCCCGAACCGGTCGGCCAGATCGCTTTCCACCAGACGGTCGCCGGGCTTGAAAACCCCTATATCGATGGCTTCCAGAATCAGGTTGTAGGCGTCTGTTTGTGGCTGTTTGGTCTGCGACATCCGGCCTCCTCCCGTTTTCCGATTGCCCTTGTCTACAGGGGCCGCCGCCCGACGATCAACCCCGCCGTTGATTTGCCCCCACCGCTAGCCTAGAGGTGGGACATGGTCAAAGACGCCTTTTCGCATGTCACCACCTGGGTGTTCGATCTGGACAACACCCTGTATCCCCCCCAGGCCCGCCTGTTCGATCAGATCGAGCAGCGGATGACACAATACGTCATGGACGCATTGGGCGTGAACCGCCCGGAAGCGGACCGGCTGCGCAAACATTATTGGCAGCTTTACGGCACCACTCTGGCCGGGCTGATGCGTGAACACGACGTCGACCCGGCGCCCTATCTGACCCAAGTGCATGACATCTCGATGGACCACCTGGAACAGGACGCGGCCCTGCGCGCCCATATCGGCGACCTGCCAGGGCGGCGCATCGTCTATACCAATGGCACCGCGCCCTATGCCGAACGGGTCCTGGCCGCGCGCGGGCTGAGCGGTCTGTTCGATGCGGTTTACGGTGTCGAACATGCCGGTTTTTTGCCCAAACCCGAGCGCGCTGCCTTTGAGACGGTATTTTCCCGCGACGGCACCGAACCCACCCTGGCGGCGATGTTCGAGGACGATCACCGCAACCTGGCCGCCCCCCACGAGATGGGCATGCGCACGGTGCATGTCGCCCCCAAGGCGCATTTGGCAAACCATGTCCATCATCATACCGACGATCTGACGGCATTCCTGAAAACCGTTATCTGAAATGCGTCATTGCGACAATCTGCACCTAGCGGCCAAGCGTAAAATGCCTATTTCAGCCTCACGAACGCGCTGAACAGGAGAACAGGCCATGAGCCTCGCAGACCCATCGCGCCGCGCCCCGTTCTGGCAGCGGCTTTTCTTTCGTATTCCGGTCATCGGCTGGGTTGCCCGCGATCTGATGTATGGCGACAAGGACAACATCTGGTACGCCCTGGGCGGCTTTGTCTGTCTCTGGATGTCGCTGGCCCTGATCTTTGGCCTGCCCGGGCTTTACCTGCCGGCACTGGCTCTGGTGCCGGTTGTGTTTCTCACATTGCTGCTGATCACCAGGGGCTGACAGCGGACAGGATGTCGCTTGGCAATCCGATCCATTGCCCCCTAGGTTGGCGCGCAGCGGAGGGCACACATGAGCGAAACCTGTGACATCCTGATTTCGGGCGGCGGCCCCGCCGGGCTCAGTGCTGCGGCGGCATTCGGGGGCGCGGGGTTCGACGTGATCTGCGTCGATCCAACGCCTCCGATCACCGAGCGCGACGCCGATGGGGCGGACCTGCGCACCACTGCGATACTGCAACCGGCCCGTGCGCTGCTGCAGGGCTGCGGGCTGTGGGAACGTCTGGAACCGCATGCCGCGGCTTTGCAGATCATGCGCATCGTCGATGCCGGGGGCGATGTTGCAACGCCCCGCGTGGTGCGGGAATTCAATGCGGCCGATCTGTCCGATCAACCCTTTGGCTGGAACCTGCCGAACTGGCTGTTGCGGCGTGAAATGGCTGCGCGGCTGGCGGCCCTGCCCAATGTCGATTTCCGCCCCGGCACCGGCACCAAAAACCTGTTTACCCGCGAAACAGAAGCCCGCGTCGGGCTGAGCGATGGCAGCCGGGTGCACGCGCGACTGGTGATTGCGGCGGACGGGCGCGGCTCGCCCATGCGCCAGGCCGCAGGGATCGATGTACACACCACCCGCTATGGGCAAAAAGCGCTGGCCTTTGCAGTCACCCACCCGACGCCGCATGAAAATGTCTCGACCGAGATCCACCGCAGCGGCGGTCCCTTTACCCTGGTGCCCCTGCCCGATCACGATGGAAAACCCAGTTCCGCCGTGGTCTGGATGGAGCATGGGCCGCGGGCGGTCGAACTGATGGCGCTTCCAGAGGCCGAGTTCGAAGCGGCAATGAGCGCGCGTTCATGCCAGTTGTTCGGCCCCCTGACCCTTGTATCGCGACGCACGATCTGGCCGATCATCAGCCAGCAGGCCGCGCGGATGGCCGGCGAGCGGCTGGCGCTGATGGCCGAAGCCGCCCATGTTGTGCCGCCCATCGGAGCGCAGGGGTTGAACATGTCGCTGGCCGATCTGCGCCTGCTGGTGGATCTGGCACAAGCCCGCCCCGAGGGGCTGGGCGACAGCGCGATGCTGGACGCCTATCACAAAGGCCGGATCAGCGATGTGAAACTGCGGGTGCAGGGTATCGATCTATTGAACCGGGCCTCGATGGCATCGGCGCGCCCGCTGCGCGATGCCCGCGCGTTGGGGCTGAACGCGGTTTATGCCCTCGCTCCCGTGCGCCGCACGCTGATGCAGATGGGATTGGGCGTCCGCTAGCGCCGTGCCCGGCTTTGCCGATGGGACTGGGGCGCTGCCCCAGACCCCGGAGTATTTCCGGCAAGAGGAAAACGCGGTTTAAAGCACCTGATCGAGAACCCGCTTGAGGCGGGCGATCGTCGCATCCACATCATAGAGCTTGTCCAGCCCGAACAACCCCAACCGGAAGGTGCGGAAATCTTCGGGTTCGTCGCATTGCAGCGGCACACCGGCGGCAATCTGTATGCCCTGGGCGGCGAATTTGCTGCCATTCTGGATCGCCGGATCGTCCGTGTAGCTGACCACCACGCCCGGCGCGCCAAACCCTTCGGCGGCGACGGAAACGACGCCCTTGTCGGCCAGCATCGTGCGCACCCCATCCCCCAGCGCCCATTGCGCGGTACGCAACCGGTCAAACCCATAGTCGCGGGTTTCCAGCATCGTGTCGCGGAAGTCGCGCAGCGCGTCCGTCGGCAAGGTGGCGTGATAGGCATGCCCGCCGCCCTCGTAGGCGGCCATGATCTGACGCCACTTTTTCAGATCGATGGCAAAACTGTCCGATATGGTGTCCTCAAGCCGGGCCTCGGCGCGGGTCGACAGCATAACCAGACCGGCGCAGGGCGCAGCGCTCCATCCCTTTTGCGGGGCGCTGATCAGCACATCGACCCCGGTGGCGGCCATATCGACCCAGACACAGCCCGAAGCGATGCAATCCAGCACCATCAGCGCGCCAACCTCATGCGCTGCCGCGGCCATCGCGGTGATGTAATCGTCGGGCAGGATCACCCCGGCGGCGGTTTCCACATGCGGCGCAAACACAACATCCGGGCGGCTGTCGCGGATCTCGGCCACCACCTCGTCAATCGGAGCGGGGGCAAAGGGCGCGGGGCTGGTGTTGCCGGTCTGACGCGCCTTCATCACCTTGGTTTCGGCGGTCAGCCCGCCGGTCTCGATGATCTGGCTCCAGCGATACGAGAACCAGCCGTTGCGCACCACCAGCACGCGGGCGTCGCGCGCAAACTGGCGGGCCACGGCCTCCATGCCATAGGTGCCGCCGCCGGGGATCACCGCGACAGCATTGGCGTTATAGACCTGTTTCAGCAGATCGGAAATATCGCGCATCACCTGTTGGAACTGCTGCGACATGTGGTTCAGAGAGCGGTCGGTGAAAACCACCGAGAATTCTTCCAGACCTTCCGGGTCTACGGTATCAAGCAGCGCAGTCATGGCGATCTCCTATATGAGTTGGCCCTGCATATCCCGCCGGGCACCGGATTTGCAAAACCTGATTCACCCAAAATCGCTGTGGCATATCGGCGTCTGTCGTCCTTGGGAAACCCCTGGCGCCGATGCTAACCGATCGGGCCGGGCCGGCGCTCTTCGGACAGCAGCACATTGGCCTCAAGATCGCCCGCCCCCGGCAACGCCATGATACGACGGCGCAGCACCCGTTCAAAATCGGCCAGATCGCGGGCCACCACCCGCAGGCGGTAATCATACAGACCCAGCACATGCTCGACGGTCTGCACCTCGGGAATGGCACTGACTGCGCGTTCGAAATCCTCCAGACTGACCCGTCCCTTGCGCGCCAGCTTGACCCCCAGAAACACGGTCACCCCGAACCCCAGCGCCTCGGCATTCAGCCGCAGCCGCCGCCCCCGGATCACACCGGCCTGTTCCAGCCGCCGGATCCGCCGCCAGGTGGCAGGTTGCGACAGGCCGAACCGGCGCCCCAGCGCGCCCGCACTCTGGCTCGCGTCACGTGCCAGCGCCCGGAGCAGCTCGCGGTCGAAATCGTCCAACTCGATCATATCGGCAACATCTCATCGCTCTTGATCCGGCTGATCTGCATCAGCGCCTCGATATCGGCGATATGCGGCAGGGTCAGAATGCGGGTGCGATAGATCTGCTGATACTGCGTCATGTCCCGCGCGATCACCGACAGGCGCACGTCCACACGCCCCAGAAAGGTCTGGATCTCAAGCACCTCAGGCACCTCGCGGGCGGCCTCGATAAAGGCTTCAAAGGCGCGCGGCTGGGTCTTGTCCAAAGTCACGCGCAGAGACACCTCGACGGCATACCCAAGCACCGCCCAGTCGATCACCGCCTCGACCCCCAGGATCACGCCCGCCGCCTGCATCCGGTCCAGCCGCCGACTGCAACGCGCCGCGCTCAGGGCCGTGCGCTCGGCCAGATCGGCCGCCGTGAGCGTCGGATCGGACTGCAACAGGCGCAGCAGGCGGCGGTCGGTATCGTCAAGCATGATTATTTCGCATATTCTGAATATGACGAATGAATTTACCGAAATCAAATCAATAAATCCAGCTTTTCCCTCTCACATCCCCCGCGCCGCTCGGGTACACCCGGCGCAGAACACAACGGAAAGGAACGCCATCATGCGCGTCTATTATGATCGTGACTGCGACATCAACCTGATCAAGGACAAGAAAGTCGCCATTCTGGGCTATGGCAGCCAGGGCCATGCCCATGCGCTGAACCTGCGGGATTCCGGCGCCAAGACTCTGGTCGTCGCCCTGCGCGAGGGCAGCGCCAGTGCCGCCAAGGCCGAAGGCGAAGGCCTGCAGGTCATGGGCATCGCCGAGGCCGCTGCCTGGGCCGACCTGATCATGTTCACCATGCCCGATGAACTGCAAGCCGAGACCTACAAGAAATACGTGCATGACAACATCCGCGAAGGTGCGGCCATCGCATTCGCCCACGGTCTGAACGTGCATTTCGGCCTGATCGAGCCCAAGCCGGGCGTCGATGTCATCATGATGGCCCCCAAGGGCCCCGGCCACACCGTGCGCGGCGAATATACCAAAGGCGGCGGCGTGCCCTGCCTGGTCGCGGTCCACAACGACGCCTCGGGCAAGGCGCTGGAGCTGGGCCTGTCCTATTGCTCGGCCATCGGTGGCGGCCGCTCGGGCATCATCGAAACCAACTTCCGCGAGGAATGCGAAACCGATCTGTTCGGCGAACAGGCGGTGCTGTGCGGCGGTCTGGTCGAACTGATCCGCATGGGCTTTGAAACCCTGGTCGAAGCCGGTTACGCGCCGGAAATGGCCTATTTCGAATGCCTGCACGAAGTGAAACTGATCGTCGATCTGATCTATGAAGGCGGCATCGCCAACATGAACTATTCGATCAGCAACACCGCCGAATACGGCGAATATGTCAGCGGCCCGCGCATTCTGCCCTATGACGAGACCAAGGCGCGGATGAAAGCGGTTCTGACCGACATCCAGACCGGCAAGTTCGTGCGCGACTTCATGGGCGAAAACCAGGTTGGACAGCCGTTCTTCAAAGGCACCCGCCGCCTGAACGACGAGCACCAGATCGAAAAGGTCGGCGAGACCCTGCGCGGCATGATGCCGTGGATTTCCGCCGGCAAGATGGTCGACAAGGCCAAGAACTAAGGCATTCCGGCTTTGAACCAAGACATCCGGTATCACCTATCGCGTTGAAATCTCGGATTTCAGACAGCGATGGGTGATCCAGGTTCAAGTCGAAATGCCATGAGCCACGGCCCGGTGCGCAAGATCGCGCCCCAATCCCGCCATAAAGCGGGCCTGCTCCGACCCCGGCGCCGATCGCAAGACCGCGCCGGGGTCCTGTATTTCAAAACTCCGGACATGACATGCAAAGCCCTGAAATATCGCGTAAAAGCTGGATCATGGTCGCCGTCCTGGGCTTTGTCTGGGGCGGCACGTTCCTGGTGATCGAAATCGCTCTGCGCGGGATCACACCGTTCTGGCTGGCCGCCGCGCGCATCGGGTTCGGTGCCCTGCTGACCACGTTGGTCTGGCAATTGCGCGGCGGCGCGCTGTTCACCCGCCCCCCCACAACGGCACACCGGATCAACCTGATTGCGGTCGGCGTGCTCAGCTCGGCCCTGCCGTTCATGCTGATCTCGTGGGGGCAGCAATTCGTCACCGCCGGGTTCACCGGCGTATCGATGGCCAGTTCCGCGCTGATCGTGCTGCCCCTGGCACATTTTCTCGTGCCGGGCGAACGAATCACTCCGCGCCGGGCCGCCGGGTTCATGATCGGTTTTGTCGGCGTGGTCATCCTGATCGGCGGTCAGGCTTTTGAAACGACCGGACTGGCGCTGGAACTGCCGGGGCGCATGGCCTGTGTCACCGCCTCTGCCTGTTATGCGGTCAGTTCGGTTTTGATGCGCCGCCTGCCTCCGGTGGACCCGGTGGGCTTGTCCGCCGTTCTGTTGCTTCTGGGGGCGATTGTAGTGATCCCACTGGCCTGGGCAATCGAAGGCCCGCCCCCGGCCACAGACGCCAAAACCCTGTGGGTGCTGGCTTTTCTGGGGCTGGTGCCCACCGCGGCGGCGAATCTTCTGCGCGTCACGGTGGTGCGCACGGCGGGGCCGGTGTTCATGTCGCTGGTCAACTACATGGTGCCGGTCTGGTCGGTGGTGCTGGGCGCGGTCCTGCTGGGCGAACCGCTTCCCGCTGCCCTGCTGGGGGCGCTGGCACTGATCCTGTCCGGGGTGGCGCTCAGCCAGTATGGCGCGCTGCGGCGGCTGTTCTCGCGCTAAGCCGCGCGCCACCGGATCTCAGGACGAAACCGCCTCCGAAACCGCATCCACCACGCTGTCCACGGTGCGCTCCAACAGTGCCGCGTCCTCGCATTCGGCCATCACCCGGATCAGCGGCTCGGTGCCGGAGCGCCGGATCAGCAACCGCCCCTTGCCGATCAGCGCGCCTTCCGCTCTCGCAATCGCGCTCTGCACGGCGGGCAAATCCAGCGGCTGCGCCCCCTCGCCATAGCGCACGTTCTTCAGCAGTTGCGGCACCGGGCTGAATTGCCGGGCCAGCGCGCTGGCCGGTTGGCCGCCACGCACCATCTCGGACAGGAAATGCAGCCCTGCCATCAACCCGTCGCCGGTGGTGGCATAGTCGCTCATCACGATATGGCCCGATTGCTCACCGCCCAGGTTGAACCCGCCCTCGCGCATGCGCTCGACCACATAGCGATCCCCGACTCCGGTGCGTTCCAGCCGCAAACCGTGGTCGGACAGGTGCCGTTCCAGCCCCAGGTTTGACATCACCGTCGCCACCAGCGCACCGCCGCTCAACTGCCCATCCGCCGCCCAGCGGGTCGCCAACAACGCCATCAGCTGATCGCCGTCCGCCACGGTGCCGGTCTCGTCGATCATGATCACCCGGTCGGCATCGCCGTCCAGGCAGATACCCACATCCGCCCCATGCGCAATCACCGTTTCCGCCGCCGCGCGGGGCTGGGTCGAGCCGCAGTTGCGGTTGATGTTAAAGCCATCCGGCGCCACCCCAACCGGGATCACCTCGGCTCCGAGCTCCCACAGGATTTCGGGCGCGGCGCGATAGGCTGCCCCATTGGCGCAATCGATTACCACCTTCAGCCCGTCCAGCCGCAAATCCCGCGGCAATGACGACTTGACCCGCTCGCCATATCGGAACCTTGCATCGTCGATCCGCTTGGCGCGACCGATATTGTCCGCCGCGCTCGGCTCGACCCCCGCATCGATCAGCGCCTCGATCTCGACCTCGGCCTGATCCGACAGCTTATAGCCATCGGGACCGAAAAACTTGATGCCATTATCCTCCGCCGGGTTGTGACTGGCGGAAATCATCACCCCCAGATCGGCCCGCATCGAACGGGTCATCAGCCCCACGGCCGGCGTCGGCACCGGACCCAGCAGCAAAACGTTCATGCCGGTGCTGGTCAGCCCGGCAGTCAGGGCGTTTTCGAACATATACCCCGACAGGCGCGTATCCTTGCCGATCACCACGCGATGCACCCCACCGGCCTCGCGCCGGAAATAGCGCCCCACCGCAGACCCGATACGCAACGCCATATCGGCGGTCATCGGATGGGTGTTGGCGGTGCCGCGCACCCCGTCGGTTCCAAACAGTTTTCTCATTACACGCCCCTTACCTTGTCGCCATCCACAAACGAACCGCCTGCGCCGTCTCGGCCACATCATGCACCCGCAGGATCTGCACGCCCTGCGCCAGCCCGGCAAGCCCCACAGCAATCGAGCCCGGCACACGGCCGTCCGCCTGCGGAGCCTCGCCGATGGTCCCGATGAACCGCTTGCGCGACACCCCCAACAGAATCGGACATCCCAAGCCATGGAACAGGCTGATATTGCGCAAAAGTGTCAAATTGTGGGCCTGTGTCTTGCCAAAACCGATGCCCGGATCGACCACGATGCGCGCCCGCACAATTCCGTGGCCGACCAGCGCAGTAACCTGCCGGTCGAGAAAGTCATAGACATCCAGCAGCACGTCGTCATAGCGCGGATCCTGCTGCATCGTCGCCGGATCGCCCTGCGCATGCATCACACAGACCGGCACCTGACGCGCCGAACACAGCGGGGCAAGCATCGCATCATGGGTCAACCCCGAGACATCGTTGACCAGCACCGCCCCCGCATCCAGCGCCGACCGGGCCACTGCGGCCTTGCGGGTGTCGATCGAGATTGGCACCGCACTGGCGTTTCCGAT
This sequence comes from Sedimentitalea nanhaiensis DSM 24252, assembly GCF_000473225.1. GTDB lineage: Bacteria > Pseudomonadota > Alphaproteobacteria > Rhodobacterales > Rhodobacteraceae > Sedimentitalea > Sedimentitalea nanhaiensis. Next base: position 169,396 of record NZ_KI421509.1, on the reverse strand, counting down.
CGCCCGGATCACCGGCGCGGTACGCGCGATCTCTGTCTCTTCGGGCACCGCTTGCGCGCCGGGGCGGGTCGATTCGCCGCCCACATCGATCATCGCCGCCCCCTGCCCGACCATCTCCAACGCCGCGCGGCGGGCAATCTCGGGGTCAAAATGCACGCCGCCATCGGAAAAGCTGTCCGGGGTGACGTTCAGAATGCCCATGATCTGCGGCGCGGCCATGTCTAGCCCGGCAATCGGCGCGCGTGGCGTGACCAGGCGGGCCGCCACCGCCGCAGGCAGATCATCGGCCCCCACAATACGCGGCGGTGCATCGCGATCCAGCAGTTCCACATGGGTGAACCACAGCGGGCCACCCGCCAGAAACGCCGCGCCTTCGGGGCGAACGGCCCCGTGCTGCACCAGCGGGCGCGCATAGACGCTCACAGGATGGACTGCTCCACCGGCACCGCGCACAGTGGCACGTCGGCATCGTCGGGCAAGGCGGCTCCGATCACCATCATCTCGTCCGCCTCAAACGTTGCCGCGAACCAGGCCGCCAGGGCCACCGCGTCCGATGGCGCCGCCGAAGGGCCATCTACCGAATCCAGCACGATCTTGGACGGGGCCCAGACACAGATCTGGCCGTTCTTCATGGCCCAATCCAGTTCCGTGCGTGTCGCCACCACCTTGCAGCGCAGATCCCGCGCCGCCAGTCTCCAGGCGTTCTGCTCGATGGCCAACAGGTCGATCCGCCGCTGGGTCATCTTGTGCCCGGTGCGCGGCACCGCCAGGTCATGCGCCCCGACACACAGCACCAGCGGGCGGTCGCGCGCCGCCATCTGGTCGATCCATCCGGTCAGATTGTCCGAGGCAATGGCCGAACTGGACAGGTACATCAGCCGCGGGTGCGGGCGGTCGGATTCATGCGTCGACGGCGTGACCTGATCGCGCCCGCGCACGATCTCGACCCCCAGCGCACCGGGGCCGCGATCCAGCTTTTCGATCCGCACGAACACCCGCATCGCCTGCGGCTCCAGCAGGATACGCTCGGCGATGCGTTCGGCCAGGGTTTCCAGCAGGTTCAGGCGTTCTTCGGCCAGCTCATGCGCGATGGCCTCGGTCACCCGGTCATAGGACAGGATGCGGTCGACATCGTCATCGACCGGCCCGGTCAGCGGCTGCACCTCGACCACCACGTTGAAACAGATCCGCTGGGTGGTGCCGCGCTCGGCCTGAAAGGCCCCGATCTCGATCTCGGCGATATGGTCGCGCAACGAGATCCGGTCCAGCGGTCCGGGCTGGGCCGTCGCTGCGGCACGTTCAGAGGGATGCGCAAAGGCAAGGCGGACTTCAGAGCTCATGCGGTCGGCTTTCGGAGAGGTCAGGGACAAGACGGGCTGGCCGCCATCATATCAGCCGCGCGTGACGGACGAAACCCGCGAAGGTCAGCTTGCCGAGGATTCGCGCCCGGTTGCCCAAACCCGTGAACCCGCCCGGCGCAGCCCCCCCTGCGGTACCGATGCGGATATGGTGCATAAGAAAGGGGAATGCATATCGCTCCAGATCTGCGGTCTCTCGCGGCGTTCGCCTTATCGCTGAGTTCCGCCCGATTGCAAATGCGCGAACGAGTGAGGTCAGCCGCTGCACACCCTCCCTGGAATGCAACGGCTGACCCCGATCCGGCCTGCGACACATGGCACCCCCAGGGGCACGGCAGTGGCGGCCAGCGCGCGCATCGTCTCACCAGCGGGGAGTCTCCCGGCCCCGTCAGTGTGGGCGCTTCCCTGCCCCGTGGCGGGACGACGCGATATCACATTTCCGTCGCGGCACGTCTGGTGCCATTACAAACGGTTTTCTTTGCCATGCCCCGTTCCGGGATAAAACCCCGTCCCGACGGGGCAACCAGCAGGCACAAATGCCTCAGTTGCTGGCCGTGCGATAGGTATGGCGGTAAAAGACATGCACCCCGATCCGCGCGGTCTGTTTATAGACCCGGGCCCAGGACGGGCGCACCGATGTGGTGTGGTAATGGGTGGCACCTGCGGTCAGGTCCGCCTTGGTTCCATCGATCACCGCACGGGCGACTTTCGAAACCCGCTCAAAGGCTTTGCGCTCGGCGATAACCTCTTTGCGGCCATCGCAGGTATAGGTAAACTGGCACTGATACTTGCGTCCGGTGCCCTGTTTGATCACCCCGCACAGCGTATCCGGATACCGTTCGCTCTTGACCCGGTTCAGGATCACCTCGGCGACGGCGAACTGCCCCTTTACGGTTTCGCCGCGGGCTTCGAAATACAGCGCTTCGGACAGGCAACGCCACTGTTCGCCCCCCGCCGCAGGCGGCTGGGCGTCGAGCCAGCTTTTGGAATAGCTGGCGACAAGCGGCTTGACTTCTCCCTTAGGTTGTGTTGCGGTCAGCAAGGACTTGAGATACGGACCCAGACCTTTTTTGGCTGTAGAAACAGGTGTGACTTCAATCAAATCGGTACGGTCGGTTTCGGCATGGGCACTGGATGAAAACAGGCCCACCGGCAACGCCAAAGCCCAACAGACCGTGGCAGCGGTCAATAGTCGGTTCATAATATCCCCCAAAAAACAGTCCGCGCTGTGCCCTCCCAAGACCAGCGCAAGGCAGCGCATACCCAAGATTTTTCCGAAGGTCCAGTTTGTGGAAAATTGCAAGCGAATTTTGGCCGATAGAGGACACAATTTCCAGACTTGCCTGTGCTGGAAGCTTACCAGATATTGATTTTCTCGGCCTAGCTATCGCATATCTTGTGCCCGATCGCCAATTGTGCGGCAGCTAGTCGCGCCACCGGAACCCTGAACGGCGAACAGGATACATAGTCGAACCCGACCGAACGGCAAAAGGCAATCGATTCGGGATTTCCGCCATGTTCGCCACAGATCGACAGGGTGATTCCCGGATTGCTGGCGCGACCGCGCTCCGCCCCGAGCTTCAGCAGCTCGCCCACCCCGTCGGTGTCCAGTACATGAAACGGGTCTTCGGGAAACACGCCCTGATTCACATAGTCCGACATGAACCGCCCCGCATCGTCGCGCGACAGGCCATAGGTCATCTGGGTCAGATCGTTGGTGCCAAAACTCATGAACGACGTCATGGGCGCGAACTCGGCGGCGCGCAGACAGGCGCGCGGGGTTTCCACCATCACCCCCAGACGAAAATCAAACCTGCGCTTCTGCTCGGCCTGTACGGCGGCGGCCACCGCATCGATGCGCGCCTTGACCAGTTCGACCTCGCGGCGGGCCGACACCAACGGGATCATGATCTCGGGCACCACTGGCGCACCATCCTTGCTGGCCGCCAGCGTCGCCTCGAAAATCGCCCGCGCCTGCATGTCGTAAATCTCGGGCACCGTCACGCCCAACCGCACACCGCGCAGCCCCAGCATCGGGTTATATTCCTCCATCGCCTCGATCCGGCGCACCACGTCGCTGACCGGCAGATCCAGCGCCTCGGCCAGTTCGCGCTGACCGGTGCGGGTGGCGGGCAGGAATTCGTGCAATGGCGGATCGAACAGGCGGATGCAGACCGGCTTGCCCTGCATGATGCGAAACAGCTGGGTGAAATCCTCGCGCTGCATCGGCAGCAACCGTTCCAGCGCCGCCGCGCGCCCCGACGGGCTCTGGGCAAAGATCATCTCGCGCATCACCGTCATGCGGCCGGGATCAAAGAACATATGCTCGGTGCGGCACAGTCCGATTCCCTGAGCGTCGAAATTGGCCGCCGTCTGGGCGTCCGCAGGGCTGTCGGCATTGGCACGGATGCCGATGTCGCGGGCGTCGTCGGCCCAGCCCATCAACTCTTGAAACGCGTCATCCAGCGTCGCCTCGAGCATGTCCGGCTGGCCCACCAGAACCTGCCCCGAACTGCCGTCGATGGTGATGATGTCGCCATCGCGAAACACCCGTCCGTCCGGCGCTGTCAGGGTTTTCTTGCCCTTGTTGAACTTCAGCGTCGACGCCCCAACGATACAGGGCAACCCCAAGCCGCGCCCGATCACCGCCGCGTGGCTGGTGATGCCGCCGCGCTCGGTCAGAACACCGGCGGCGGCATGCATGCCGCGAATATCCTCGGGCGAGGTTTCGCGCCGCACCAGAATACAGGCCTCGCGCCGCGATGCCGCTGCCTGCGCCTCGGCCGAGGTGAACACGATCCGCCCGCTGGCCGCCCCCGGGCTGGCGGCAATGCCGCGCGCCAGCACATCGCGCCGGGCATCCGGGGCCACCTGCCGGTGCAACAGCTCGGTCAGCGCATGCGGATCCACCCGCATCACCGCCTCCTGCGGCGTGATGATCCCGTCGCGCGCCAGCTGCACCGCGATCCGCACCGCCGCGCGGCTGCTGCGCGCCACCCGCACCCCGTCCAGAATATGCACATGGCCGCTTTCGATCACAAATTCGACCTGCATCTCCGCCCGCAGCTTTTGGCGCATCAGCGCCGCATGGGCCTTGAGCGCGGCAAACGCCTCGGGCGCGGCTTCTTCCAGCGACGGGCCGCGCGCGTCCCTGGCCAGATACAGCGCCGCCGCCCCGGCCCCCAGCGCATCGCGGCCCTGGCTCTGGCTCAGATAGCGCCCGGTCACCTGTGGCTGACCGGTGGCCGAATTCACCAGCTGCAACACCCCCGAACCGCATTCGCCCTGCCCCAGCCCCGGAATCATTTCCTGCACCACCAACCCCAGCCCGGCATCTGTCGGCGCGCCCTTGGCCTGACGCAGCAACCGCGCCGACGTGCCCTCCCACGCCCGGGCCATCGACCGCAGCACGCCGGCCAACTGTTCTTTCGGGTCCTGCGGAAAAGGTTCGTCGGTCTCTGCCTCATAGGCCTGCAACGTTTCAGCCAGCCCCTCGGCGGGGTCCTCGGACACCTCATCGAACAGGTCCGGGTCCAACCGGGCGACATGGATCGCATAGGCCTGCACAAACCGCAGATACAGCGCCGCTGCTGCCGCCGCGCCCAGCGACGCACAGACTTCGCGGTGGCGTGCGTCATTCATCCCGATGTTCAGAACCGCCCCCGGCCCGCCCCAGTCCGGATCTTCCGACGACGGACGCACGCACAACAGCGTCTCGGGCGGGAATTCGCCCAGAATCGCGGCGATATCCGGCAACTCGCCCTCGGCAATGCGATGCACCGCCTCAAACGACAGCGCCACGGTGCGCGGCACCGGCATGTCCAGCCGCACCAGACGCTGCAGGCATTTGGCACGTCCGCCATGGGTATTGGCCGCCAGCGGGGCGGTCGGGGTGATCAGCGTGGTGTTCGGATTGTTCTGCACTGGGTTTCCGCGTTCGGTTGCTGCACTGCGGCGCTCGGTCTTCTGCCGTTGCAGCATAGGCGCAAGCCGCACCGACGCAAGGAAAAGCTTGCAGTTGGCAAGAGGCACCGGCGCAGAAAACAAGGGGCGCCGCGCCCGAACGGCGCGTTTGCCGGGGCTAGACCCGGTCGCAGGCGAAACTGTCCACCGGACAATTCCCAGAGAGCCTGCTCACCCCTCGATCCGCGTCAGATCCGCGACCGAGCTACAGATCTGGCGGATCTGGCTCAGCAGGTTCAGCCGGTTGCGCCGCAGGATTTCGCTGTCGGTATTGACCTGCACATCCTCGAAAAACGCGTCGATCGGTGCGCGCAATGCGGCCATCGCCGCCATCGCCGCCGGAAAATCCTGGGCCGCCAGCGCCGGGTCGATTTTGGCCTTGGCCGCGTCCAGCGCCGCAAACAGCGCCTTTTCGCTGTCGCTCTCGGCAAATTTCACATCCGCGCCATAGGAATATTCCACCCCGTCCTTGGCCTCGGCCTGGGTGAGGATATTGTTGGCCCGCTTGAACCCCTGCACCAGGTTTTCACCATCCTCGGTCGCCAAACCATCGTTCAGCGCCCGCGCGCGTTTGACCAGTAAGGTCAAGTCATCACTGCCGGGCATGGCAATGCAGGCGTCGATGATGTCATGGCGAATGCCCTGATCGCGAAGGTAGACCTTGAGGCGGTCGTGGATGAAGGCGAGGAGGTCAGATACAACTGACGTGAAGCAACGGAACTGAGCAACTTCAACATCTTCCTTCACGAAGCTCGGCAGCTCCAATTTAGTGGTCCACGCATCCAAAAAACGATCTGGATTTTCGCTTTTGTAGAAATATACAATCTCTCGAATTGGCAGAAGATCATGTGAGAACTTCGGCGCGATTGCGTTTACCTTAAATGGGGCTTCGGGAGTCGGGTTGCCAATGTAAAGCCAATTTGAGCGTAGATTATTAGGGAAAAGCAACTCCAAATATGCTCTTCTGATTGCATCAATGAAGTTAATACTGAGCCCATTTTCCAACACCAACCGAATAACCCCCAGCGCCGCGCGGCGCAGGGCAAAGGGGTCCTTGCTCCCGGTGGGTTTCTCGTCGATCGCCCAGAACCCGGTCAGCGTGTCCAGCTTGTCGGCCAGTGCCACCGCCACCGACAGCGGCGCGGTGGGCACGACATCGGATGGGCCAAGCGGCGAATAATGTTCCTGCGCCACGGCGGCGACCTCGGCGGGATGGCCTGCGGCCTCGATGTAATACCGCCCCATAAGCCCCTGAAGTTCCGGGAATTCATAGACCATCTCGCTGGACAGGTCGGCCTTGGCCAGACCTGCGGCCAGGTCCGCCTGATCGGCATCGGCCCCGACCGCGGGCGCAAGTTCGCGCGCCAGCGCGGCAATGCGGCGGATCCGGTCGCCCTGACTGCCCAGCTTGTTATGGAACGTCACGCTCTCAAGCGCCTGCGTCCAGACGCCCATGTCCGATCTGGCCACCCGCAGATCGTTGTCCCAGAAGAACTTGGCATCCGCCAGCCGGGCCGACAGCACCTTTTGATTGCCCGCCAGAATCGTTGCACCATTGTCCGCCGTCTCGCGGTTGGCCACGGTGATGAACCGGGTGATCTGCCCGCTTTTCGGATCGCGCACCGAAAAGAACTTCTGATGCTCGCGCATGCTGGTCTGCAACACCTCGGGCGGCAGGTCCAGAAACTGCGTATCAATCGTTCCCATCAGCACCACCGGCCATTCCACCAGACCGGCCACCTCGGCCAGCAATCCCTGATCCGGCACCACCTCAAGCCCGGCGGCAAATGCTAAGTTTGTGGCATCCGCCCAGATGTGATCGCCGCGTTCCCCGGCATTCAGCACCACATGGGAACGCTTTAACTTTGCCTCGTAATCATCAAAGGAATTTACCGAAAACTCTCCCGGTGCCATGAACCTGTGACCCTGCGTGGTGGCCCCGGCGGTGATCCCGTCCAGGTCCAGCGGCACCACCTGATTGCCATCGGTATCCGACAACAGGCACAGGATCGATTGCAGCGGCCGCACCCAGCGCAGACTGCCGTCGCCCCAGCGCATCGACTTGGGCCAGGGGAAATTTCGGATCGTCGTCTCAAGCACTTCGGCCACGATCTCCGCCGCCGGACGCCCGGGTTTCTCGATCAGCGCGAAATACACCGCCCCCTTGGGCGTGTCGCGGGTTTCCAGCTGATCGCGGCTCAGACCCGCACCGCGCAAAAAGCCCTCGATCGCCTTGTCGGGCGCATCCGCCCGCGGCCCCTTGCGCTCTTCGCGCAGGGTGGGCGAATGGGCCAACAGCCCCTGCACCGTCAACGCCAGACGGCGCGGCGTCGAAAATGCAGCGGCGCTGGCATAGGTCAGACCGGCCTCGACCAGCCCGTCGGTGACGCGCTTTTTCAGATCCTCGGCGGCGCGGCCCTGCATTCGGGCCGGAATTTCCTCGGAAAACAGTTCAATCAGCAGGTCGGGCATCGGGCGTCCTTACGTGGTCTTGCGCGGCTGCATAGCATCTGCGCCAGCGGTGTCGAGGGGGCGGCAATCAACTGCCGGGATCATGTTCGGGCTGCGGGCATTCCTCGCCCACGACAGTGCCGTCATAGGCCTTGGCACCGCAATCGTTCAGCTCGTTCCAGGCGAATCCGCGGCCATCGTCGGTGATGACCACGATGCGGTCGACGCCGTAATGCACGTTCTTCTGCCCCATAAACACCCGCGCGCTGCCGTTCTGGATCTGCGCGGCAATGGCGGCGGCGTCAAAACAGTCAAACCAGCCCGGCGCATTGCGCGGATCGGCCCCCGCGATGTCCCAATAGGTCTGCGACAGCGCGGCGGGGTCGGCGGTGGTGTCAAAACAGGCGCGATAGCGGATCGGCGAGCTGTCGGCGTCAATGGCGCGAAACCCGGAATGCGGGATCGGCTCGGGCGCATCGGTCGCCAGCGACACGATGGCGACATCCTCCGGGCCGCTGGCCGCGACCTCGTGGTAATAGCCATAGACCTGCAGATAATACATCGCCCCGCCTGCAATCAAACCGCAAACCAGCAGCGCGACGGCCAAGACCTTGCCCATCATGACGCAGCCCGCCGCAACCGGCGCAGGCTCATGCCGCCTGCCGCCCTCCGGCGGCGGTCATCACGAAAGCATCCGCGCATTGCTTGGCCAATGCCCGCACCCGCCCGATATAGGCCTGCCGCTCGGTCACCGAAATCACCCCGCGCGCGTCCAGCAGGTTGAAAATATGCGATGCCTTGATGCATTGATCATAGGCGGGATGCGCCATGATGATGCGCTTGCCGGTCTTGGGGTCGTCCGCCGGATGCGACAGGATCGCGGCGCATTCGGCTTCGGCCTCTTCAAAGTGACGCAACAGAACTTCGGTATCCGCAATATCGAAATTCCACCGGGCGTATTCCTCTTCGGTCTGTTTGAACACGTCGCCATAGCTCAGCGGTATGGGCGATTGCGGATCGTTGAACGGCATATCCATGACGTGATCGATGCCCAGCACATACATCGCAAGACGCTCCAGCCCATAGGTCAGCTCGCCGGACACCGGGGCACAATCATGGCCGCCGACCTGCTGGAAATAGGTGAATTGCGACACTTCCATGCCATCGCACCAGACCTCCCAACCCAACCCCCAGGCCCCCAGCGTCGGCGATTCCCAATCGTCTTCGACAAACCGGATGTCATGCAGTTCCATGTCGACGCCGATGGCCTGCAGGCTGCCCAGATACAGCTCCTGCAGATCGGGCGGGCTGGGTTTGATCAGCACCTGATACTGATAGTAATGCTGCAACCGGTTCGGGTTCTCGCCATACCGCCCGTCGGTGGGGCGGCGCGACGGCTGCACATAGGCCGCCGCCCAGGGCGTGCTGCCCAGGCTGCGCAGCGTGGTCGCCGGGTGAAACGTGCCCGCCCCGACCTCCATGTCGTAGGGTTGCAGGATGGCACAGCCTTTGGCCGCCCAATAGGTTTGCAGACGCAGGATGATCTCCTGAAAAGAGCGGGGCGGCGTGGTCTGATCGGTCATGCGGCGGCTTCCCTGTCGGTGTGGCGGTCGTGCGGCCCCGGCCCGCAAGGGCGGTTTCAGGGCCGGTTTTACCTAAGCCCGACGCCAGGCGGGGTCAACGGCGCAAAGCAGTCCCGTCAGGTTTGAATGCGGCTTGAAAAGGCATGGCAATTTTAACGTTTTCCTGATTATCTGCACGAAACCGAAAGCAGGCTGAGATTGAATGATGACAAGAGTATTCGCGCTACTGGTATGGGCGCTTGCGGGACTGACCGGCACCGCGTCGGCGCAACAGGGCAATGAAACCGGGGTCTGGGTCCAGATCGAGGCCCATCCCAGTCTGACCACCGCACAACAGCGCGCCCAGGACTATGCCGCCCGTCTGGCGGATGTGAACGGCTTTTCGCTGGGCGGCAGCTGGTATGGCATTCTGCTGGGTCCATACCTTCGCGACGATGCCGAACGCGTGCTTCGCACCTATCGCGCCGACCGGCTGATCCCCCGCGACAGCTTTATCGCCTATTCGCGCAATCTGGGCGCGCAATACTGGCCCGGCGGGGCCAATGTACTGAACCGCGGCGTGATCGCCGCCCCGCAACCCGCGGCCCCGACCGTGGCGGCGCAGACCGCCGAGCCGGTTACCCCGGCCGATGAAACCCCCGCCGAGGCACGGCGCGGCGAACGTCTGCTGAGCGCCGGACAACGCAAGGACCTGCAAACCGCCCTGCGCGCGGCGGGGTTCTATAACGCGGCCATCGACGGGGCCTTTGGCGCGGGCACCCGGCGCTCGATGGCCGATTGGCAGCTTGCAAGCGGTTACGAGCCCACCGGCGTGCTGACCACCCTGCAACGTCAGGCGCTGATGGATCGCTACAATGCGCCGCTGATCAGCACCGGCATGCGCCGGGTGCACGATGTGGGTGCCGGAATCGAAATCGACCTGCCCATGGCCGAGGTCGGATTTGCCCGTTACGAACCGCCCTTTGCCCATTACGACGCTACCGGCGATCTGGGCGTGCGGCTGTTGTTGATCAGCCAGCCGGGCACACGGGCCACCCTGTACGGGCTGTATGACATCATGCAGACGCTGGAGATCGTGCCGCTGGACGGTCCGCGCAACCGCGGCAAGGACCGCTTCACGCTGGAAGGGCGCGGCAAGGGCATGGTGTCCTATACCGAGGCGGCGCTAGCGGACGGCCAGATCAAAGGTTTCACGCTGATCTGGCCCGAGGGCGATGAGGCCCGCCGCCTGCGGGTTCTGGACGCGATGCAGGCCAGCTTCACCCGCACCGACGCGGTGCTGGATCCCGCCACCGGGGACTCCGCGCAGAGTGTCGATCTTCTGTCCGGGCTTCAGGTGCGTAAACCCCGGCTGACCCGGTCGGGGTTTTATGTCGATAACCGGGGCGCGGTGGTGACCACCGCCGATGCCATCGAGGGCTGCGCCAGAATCACGCTTGACGATGAATACCCTGCACAGGTGGCGGTCTCGGACGCCGGGCTGGGGGTTGCGGTGCTGCGTCCGACGCAGGCCCTGGCGCCGATGTCGGTGGCCCGGTTCCGCCGCGACAAGGGCCGCCTGCAATCGCCGGTCACGGTGTCCGGGTTCAGCTATGGCGGCGTTCTAGGCGGACCGACCCTGACCCACGGCACGCTGGCCGACGTCAAGGGGCTGGCCGGTGAATCCGAGTTGACCCGCCTGGCATTGAACGCCCTGCCCGGCGATGCCGGCGGTCCGGTGATCGATGCCGCGGGTGGCGTGCTGGGCATGCTTCTGCCGGCCCGGAACCCGAACCGCGACCTGCCACAGGATGTCAGCCTTTCCGCCGATGCGGGCGCAATCCGCGCGGTTCTGGATCGGGCCGGGTTGCAGGCAGCCGACAGCGACCAGACCGACAGCCTGGCACCGGGCGATCTGAACCGCGTCGCCTTTGGCATGACCGTTCTGGTCAGCTGCTGGGACTGACACCGTCACAAACACAGATGCCGCAGCGCTTGCGGCTGCGGCATCTCACTTCCCGGTCGGCGGTATCACTCGCCAGAGGACCAGATCGTCTTCCAATCCTCAGCCATATCGACCAACAGCCAGCCCCGGTCCCCGGCCTCGTCCAGCCCCCGTTCCAGCCCGCCGATGCTGCTGTCGCGATCATAGGCATATTCGCGCTCTGCATCGGTGTGATGCACGATCATCCCGAACCGCGCCCCTTCTCCTGCCGTGGTCCATTCCAGCATCTGGAAATCGCCATCCGAATTGCCCGCTGCAAAGATCGGCCGCCGCCCAATGCGGGTGTCGATGGCGATCGGCTTTCCCTCTTTGTCGTCATTAAAGAACAGGCCCGGATCCTTCATCACCACCGGGTCGCCGTCAATCACCTGATAGCTGGAATTCAGAATGGTGCCGATCACCTGTTGCGGGGGAATGTTATATGCCGCGTCGGCAAAGGCGCGCATAAAGTGGATACTGCCGCCGGACACGATATAGGTTGTGAACCCCTCGTCGCGCAGATAGCGCAACAGTTCCAGCATCGGCTGATAGGTCATGTCATCAAACGCGCGGCCGGTATCCGGGTGCCGCGCGGTCTGCATCCAGCCCTGTACCACCTCGGTGAACTCATCGACCGAAATACCGCTGTGCGAGGCGCTGATCACCTCGAACAGCCCGTCCCTCCCCTGGGCAAACACGCCTTTGATGTCCCCGGCCGCCGCCGCCTTCAACGCATCGCTGGTCAAAATCGACGGATCCTCCCTGGCCAGTTCCGCAACCCGGTTCACCGCGAACAGAAGCTGGGTATAGACCGGCTGCTCGACCCAAAGCGTACCGTCGTTGTCAAACACCGCGATCCGTTCGGCGGGGCTGACATAGCTGTCGCCATCCACATCCGTGACCCGTGCGACAAATTCGGTGATCCGGGCCTTGGCATCGGTATCGTTCCATGATGGCAACGGATCGGCCTGCCCCGCCCCCGCCATGACGATCATCACCACGATCATAGGTCGCAACGACATGATAACTCTCCCTGCTGGATAACTCAGGCCCAACAGGACCGGTCCGGTTGCATCTTGTCAACCGCGCAGGATATCCGGCGTGACATGGACCAGCGTCGGCCCATCGGCCGCAAACGCCGCCCGCACCGCCGCCTGCAACTGCTCCAGCGTTTCGGGGGCCACCGCATGGGCTCCAAACGCCTCGGCCAGCTTGCAGAAATCCGGGTTGCGCGCCATCACCGCGTTGGGGGCGATCTGCGCACCTGTCATGCTGTCCTCGATCTCTTTCAGCTTGCCATTGTCCCACAGGACGATCGGCAGCGGCAGACCCAGTTCGACCGCCACGCCCAGCTCGGCCATGGTGTAATGGAACCCGTAATCGCCAATGATCGCCATCGTCGGCAGACCGGGCCGCCCGACCGCCCCGCCAATCCCCGCAGGCAGCGCATAGCCCAGCGTCCCAAAGCCGTAAGGGTGATGCCAGTGGCCGGGCCGATCCATCGCCCAGATCTCTTTCGCCACATAGGCGAACTGGGTCATGTCGGAATAGATCATCGTATCGGCCGGCAGGGCCGCACGCAGGACCTCGCAGATCGGCACGATGCCGGGGCGCTCGGACTCGGTTTCGGCCCGCCAGCGCGCACAGGCCTGCGCGACCTCGTCCTCGGTCCAGTCGGTGTTTGCCGCGCGGCCTTCGGTCGCCGCCTGTAACACATGTGCCACCTGTGCGGCATCCGCCAACAGCTTGACGGTGGCGCGCTGGCCATCCGCCAGGATGGCCGGATCGATATCCACCCGCACCAAAGGTGCCGTATGGCCCAGCTCGCTCCGCCACAGATCGACCTCGGCCAGTTCGGTGCCCACCGCCACCACCAGATCGGCGCCTCCGATCACCTCGGCGCTGCCCGGCCGCGCCAGGGTCGAGCCGAAATCCAGCCCATAGCCCGCCCCGACACAGCCGCGCCCGGCATAAGTCTGAAAACAGGCCGCGCCCAGCTGGCGCATCACCTGCCGCCAATCGGCCCCGCGCGCGCCGCCACCCAGAATGAACAGCGGACGGCGCGCCGCCTTCAACAGTTCCAGCAGCGGCGCGATATCCGCCGCGCTCCCCTGCGTCCGCACGGCGGGCAAATTCGGTGCAGGGGCCCGGTCGGCCTCGGCCCGCAGCTGTGCGATCGGCACCTGAATATGCTTGGGGCGCGGACGCAAGGTTTCAAACTCCTCGAACGCCCGCTCGATCAGCCCATACGCCGCCGCCGCCGTCAGCGCGGTTTCGGACCAGTCACAGACGGTCGCGGCGGCGATTTCCTGATCCTTCATCTGGTGCAACTGCCCCCGGCGCGCGGCGGTCTCGTCCAGACACGAGGAAATCGCCAGCACCGACACCGAATCGGAATAGGCCTGCCCCAGCGGCGTCAGCGTGTTGCACAGGCCCGGTCCGGTGATCACATAGACCACGCCGGGCCGCCCGGTGGCACGGGCATACCCATCGGCCATGAACCCGGCCCCCTGTTCGTGCCGCGCCAGCACATGGGTGATCCCTGCCTCCTGGATACCGCGGTACATTTCCTGATTGTGAACGCCGGGAATGCCAAAGATCACGTCGACTCCGCGATCGTGCAGCATATGGGATATCTGCGCCCCCAGCGGGCGGCGGTTCGGATCGATAGCGGCCGGCATCAGGCTCTCCAGAATTGTACGGTAACAATGACATAGACCGCCATCAGTTCCAGGCGACCGATCAGCATGGCGATGGACAGAACCCATTTGGCGGCGTCATTCAACGGGGCAAAGTTTCCCGCCGGACCGATGATATCGCCCAGCCCCGGTCCGATATTGCCCAACGCGGTCGCCGCACCTGACACGGCGGTGGTGAAATCCAGCCCGGTCAGGGCCAAAAGCCAGCTGACCACCCCCAGCGTGACGACAAAGAAAACAAAGAACGACATCACCGAACTCAGCACATCGGCGGGCACGACCCGCCCCTCGTAGCGCGGCGTGAACACCCCGTGCGGGCTGCGAATGCGCTGCAACTGCGCGCGGATCGAGGCGAACAACAGCTGATAGCGAAAGATCTTGACCGAACAGGCGGTGGACCCGGCACAGCCGCCGATCAGGCCGATGAAAAAGAACAGAGTGATCAGCAGCGGCCCCCAGCTCATGTAATCGACACTGGCATAGCCGGTGCCCGAAATGATCGAGGTGATGTTGAACAGAGCCTCACGAAAGGACTGCTCCCAATGGTTCGGAAAAATCCGCTGTAATTCGAACCACATGACCAGAACCAGCACCAGAATGGTGCCCAGAAACGCCCGGATCTGCGAATCGCGCCAGATCGCCGTGGTGTTGCCGTTGATCAGCTGGACATAGCGCACAAACGGCAATGCGGCGAGAATCATGAACACCGACGCAACATATTCCGGCGGGCCGGAAAACGTGCCGAACGACGCATCGTAATTGGAAAACCCGCCGGTGGACACCGTGGTGAGCGCATGCACAAGCGCGTCGAAGAACGTCATGCCCAGGATCAGATAACAGAGCATGCAGGCCGCCGTGATCACCACGTAGATCACCGAGATACGGCTGGCGATCTGGGCCGCGCGCGGCAGGATCTTGCCCATGGTCTCAAAGGCTTCGCTGCGGAAAATCTGCATGCCCCCGACCCGCAGCTCGGGCAAAAACACCATGGCAACGACAATGATGCCGATACCGCCAAGCCATTGCAGAATGCCCCGCCACAGCAGAATGCCACGCGGCAGGGTGTCCAGCCCCGACAACACGGTCGAGCCGGTGGTGGTCAGCCCGGACATCGCCTCAAAGAACGCGTCGGTAAAGCTCAGATCGGTGGCCCCCATCATAAAGGGCATGGCCCCGAACAGCGGCAACGCAACCCAAACCGAGGTGGTGAGCAAAAAAGTCTGCTGAATGCTCAGCCCCTGTTTGACCCCGTTGGAACAGCTGATCGCAATCAGCCCACCGGTCAGAATGGTGATCACCGCGCTTTCCAGGAACACCGGCCAATGCGCGCGCCCTTCGATCAGATCGGCAAGCATGGGCAACAGCATGGTCGCACCCAAAATCGCTACCAAAAGGCCGATCACATATCCGACGGGACGCAGGTCAATCATGGGGCGCAGCGTTGGCGGCACCGGGCCGAACTGTCAAGCGCCACCCGGCCCCGTGCCAACAGGGAACGACGGCCCGCGTCTGGCGCAGGCCGTCGGTCGGCGTCACGTGGTCTTGGGCGCCGGTTTGGTTTCGGCGGTTTTTGCAGTGGTTTTTGCCGCAGTGCCCGCCGCCTTGGCGGATGCGCGACGGGTGCGCGTCTTGCGGGTGGTGGTCTTCTTGGCCGCAACCGGTGCCTTGGCCTCGGTCTCCAGCGCCATTGCGGTCTGCACCGCAGCTTTGGAGTCAGCCTTCGCAGCCGGGGCCGACGCGGCTTTCGCAACCGGGGCCGCAGCGACTTTCGCAGCCGGGGTCGGCGCAGCTTTCGCAACCGGGGTCGGCGCAGCTTTCGCAACCGGGGCTGGCGCAGCCTTCGCAACCGGGGTCGGCGCGGTTTTCGCAACCGGGGTCGGCGCGGTTTTCGCAGCCGGGGTCGGCGCAGCCTTCGCAACCGGGGCTGGCGCAGCCTTCGCAACCGGGGCTGGCGCAGCCTTCGCAACCGGGGCCGGAGCGACTTTCGCAGCCGGGGTCGCCGCAGCTTTCGCAGCCGGGGCCGCAGCCGCCTTCGCAGCCGGGGCCGCAGCCGCCTTCGCAGCCGGGGCCGCCGCAGCTTTCGCAGCCGGGGTCGCAGCCGCCTTCGCAACCGGGGTCGCAGCCGCCTTCGCAACCGGGGTCGGCGCAGCCGCTTTCGTAACAGCGCGCCCTCTCTCGGTCACAGCAGCCGTGAGGGCGCTGACCGGAAGATAGGGGGCCCGCATTGCCGAGCGTGTCATGATCTGCATGATGCGGATGTTCGTGCTGATCGCAAAACCAGCGGCGCGCATGTACGCCGCTTGGATGTGCAGCGGGTTGGGAATGGGTGTCATGTTGAATTGCTCCGTATTTCGATCTGTCATTCTGTCTGCTGGCCAAAGCCAAAGCACCGCGGCCCGCGATCGGCCAGCCGCGCCCGATTGGCGATTGTGCGGTCCGACAACGGCCCGATCACCGCCTGCATCACCCGGTCCGGGCCACGCCCGTTCAGGGCGGTCAAAACGCCTGCAACCAGAGCCTCGGTGAAAGCCGGAGCCTTTTCGCGGATCATCTCGTCACATTCCCCCGGCGGAACCGACCAGGTTCCCGACATGCCCCACAGCCGCATCGCCACGATACATTGGGTGTCCACCGTCATCTGCGCGACGGAATTCCAGGTCTTGGCCATATCGCTCGCGCGGTCGATGGTTTCGTGCATATGCTCACGCCTCCGCCTCATGCCCCGCCCCGGAGAATCCGGGCCATCGCACACGGGCTTTTTGGCACCATATCACGTGATTCGCGCGGATGCAGCAATTTTTGCTGCACTGCGGCATTTCTGCAGGATTACGCCTCTATCCCCTGTACGGCTCGGGGAAATTCCCGGGTCCAACAGGCCGGTTTCAGCCCGGATGTACCAGGGTAGAGAACAGTTTGGGGTCCAGACTGCCGCTGGCAAAGGTCTCGCCCTGAATCAGGATACTGACCGCATCGTGGCTGTGCAGGCTTTCCTGATGACTGGCGACAACCCGGAAATCCGCGATCCTGTGATCCGCCTGCAACTGCTCACAAAACAACCGCGCCGCGTCCTCGACAAAAATCGGATTGGCGGCGTTCAACTCGGCAAAGGCCTGTTCGTCCTCGCGTTTGACCATCACCTGGGTTTCGGTCGGCACCGCGCGGCGGCAGGCGTCGATCAGGTCTTCGAACCACAGGCAATCGGATTCGCGATCCAGCTGAACCGAAATCCGCGCCACCGAGCGTTGCGAATGCGGCGTCGCCAGTTGCCCGCGCATCGCCCGCGCATGCTCGCTCAGCTCCAGCGAACAGGGGCAGGTCGACGAATAGACATAGTCCAGATGCATGATCTTCTGGCGCACGCCCCCGGTTTCCACCAGTTCCAGCGCGATGTCGTAATACTGGTATCCCGACAGGCCCGACCGCAGGCTTTCGACCTTCATCGGGAACGAGAACCGCATCTGGATCCGCGCATCGAAACTGTCCAGATCGGATTTGTACCCATCCAGTGCCGCTTCCATCACCTCAAAGCTGAACGTGCGTTCGGAATGGGCGTAAAAGCTGCGCATGATGCGCGACATGTTGATGCCCTTCTTGTCCGCCTCCAGACTCACTGTGCCGGTGATCGAGGTTTCCAGCGTCAGATCGCCGGAATCGCGGGTGTGAAACCGGATCGGCAGGCGGAAATTCGAAATCCCCACGTGCTGGATCTGCTGTCTGGAACCCCGGATCAGACTGGACGGCCCGTTCTGCAGATCCGGCAGGCTGTCGCGATAGGCAGCATCGACGACAAAATCCTGCGGATAGCTGCGCGACAGCGACGGGTAATTCAGCCCTGTCTGCGGCAACAGCCGCGCAACCGACGGATCAAGCGCCAGGATCTCGGCCTCCGATGCCTGCCGTGCCCAGGCCCGCAGCACATTCAACGCCGCTTCGGCCTCGCTCCGGTCGGGCAGTTGCTCGCGTTCAGGCGTATGGATGTTCATATCACGCTCCGATCTTGCCCGGCTGGGCGGTTGCAGACTCTAACATAGGGCCGGATTGCACATTTAGCCAATCATCTCGTCAGGCATCTGGAAGATTTATTTCCTGATGGGAAAGATTCTACCCCTCTCCTGCGGTCGCGTTAACCGTCTGGCGGCGCATGCCCTGTTAACCCGCCCCGATACGGCCCCGCGTATGGACGCGATATGTACAGGGTATGTACGGGGATCATACGGTGAAAACCGCCGTTAACCCAACCCGTTCAGCCAAACAAAGTCATTTTGGACCCATCCCGGCCACACCCGTTTACCTTTTGTCAACTTGGGTTGACGAAGACTCGGTTCGGGCTCCAAGATCGGTTTCAAAAGGTCGTAACGCGGCAACCGGGACCGGGCGGATGTTTTCTGCTACAAGACCCGTACCGAACCATTACACGAGGGCCTGATGGCGCGTCACTTTTCCGTTTTCTTCACGACCTTGCTGTTGCTCTGCGGGACTGTCGCGCCGGCGCAGTCCGTGGACTGGAAAACGATCGGCGATTGGCGCATCTCCTACTACCCCGGCTCGCAGGGCTGCCAAGCCTTTGTTCTGTACGAAGATTACACCGCCTTTTTCATCGGCTTCGACCACACCCGCAAGACCCCGGCGCTGGATGTCACCATTCTGGACCGGCGCTGGTCGGCGATGAAGGACGGGGCCGAATACAAGGTGCAACTGCGCTTTGGCACCCAGCCCGCCTGGACGCTGAACATGGATGGCGTGATGCTGAACGGCCTGCCGGGGCTGAACATCCTGATCGACGCCACCGATGCGCATCAGTTCATTGCCCAGTTCCAGCGCGAACGCACGATGCAATGGCAGCACGGCGAAACCCGCCTGGGACGCTATCCGCTGACCGGTTCGCGCAAAGCCTTTGAAGAGATCCGCCGCTGTCAGGCCCACCACGACGCCACAGCATCCGGCGCCATACGCCCGATGGCCCGCACGCCCGAAACCCAGGTCGAACAGACCGCCGCAGCCGAATAGAAAATCCCATTAAGATACTGTAAAGATTAAATAATAAAGGCCACGCCGATACTGGAGCAAACCAAAACGGTTGCAACGGCACATTGTCAGGGGCAAGGTTCTCCCGGTATTTTCGGAGGATTACCATGCGCGACTTCGACCGGATTTTCGACATGGCTGCCGCCCGCCACGGCGGTAAGACGGCGCTGAACGCACAGCTCACGCCTCCCGAGACCCGCGAAAACCTGGCGCAAGTCCCAGAAGATCGCTGGCTGTCCACCCTGACCAAATGCGTCTTTCAGGCCGGCTTCAACTGGAAAGTGATCGAAGCCAAATGGGACGGATTCGAAGCCGCTTTTGACGGCTTTGACGTCGGCAAATGCGCCATGATGGATGACGAAAAATTTGACGCCCTGCTGCGGAACCCGGCCATCGTCCGCAACGGCACCAAGATCGCCACGGTGCGCGACAATGCCGCCTTTCTGCTGGACCTGCGTCAGGACGGCGGCGCGGGAAAGGTATTCGGCAGCTGGCCTTCGACCGACTATATCGGGCTGCTCGATCTGCTGAAAACGCAAGGCTCGCGCCTGGGCGGCAGCACGGCGCAATATGCCATGCGCTTCGTTGGGCGCGACGGCTTCATCCTGTCCCGCGACGTCACCGCCCGCCTGATTGCCGAGGGGGTAATCGACAAACCCGCGACCTCGAAAACCGCCCTGCGCGCCGTGCAGAATGCATTTAACACCTGGATGGATCAGTCCGGGCGCCCGCTGACCGAGATCAGCCGCGTTCTTGCTATGAGCCTTTGACCCGGCTCAGAAAAATCGCGTTTTGCGCATCCGGTGTCTACCCCACCTCAGAGCAACGGGCTATCATCGTGTCATGATCCTGCGCACCCTTCTCATCCTGTCCCTGCTCGCCGCTTGCGGCCGCCCCCTGACCGAAACCGAAACGCAGTTCGCCAAGGCTCTGCAGGGGTCGCAGCTGGACACAAGCCGGGTGCGGCTGGTCAAGGGCGCGCCCGTCGCCGCCGTCACCTTTCGCCGCAAACCGCGTCCGCGTATTGCCTGTCGAGAGCGCATTCTGCCCCCGGTAAAAGAGGCCGTGGTGACCAGCAAACCGGCGGCTGTCACCCTGTTCAACCGGGTCTTTTTTGTTGGTGACTGGTACCTGGACAACTACATGCCCGACTATCCCGAACGTATGTACCTGATCCAGTCCATGCTGCTGGCGCATGAACTGACCCACGTCTGGCAGTGGCAGAACCGGGGCCGTACCGGCTATAGCCCGATGCGCGCCGCCGCCGAACACGGCAGCGTGGACGACCCCTATCTGTTCGATCTTGACGGCGCACCGGACTTTCTGAGCTATGGGTTTGAGCAACAGGGCGCGATTGTCGAAGAATACGTTTGCTGCCGCGCCCTGGCACCGGATGCGCCGCGCACACAACGGCTGCACGCCATGTTGCGGGAGAGCTTTCCGGTCGCGGACCTGCCCGGACCCCAGCGCGAAAGCAATGTCTATCTTCCGTGGAAAGGTGCCGAACTGGACGGGATCTGCGCCTAGCTCACAGGGTACGATCCAAAGCGGCCAGGTGACCATATTCGATGTGCCCTGACAACGGTCCCGGCGGGCAGTCCACACGCATACGCAAAGCCGCGCGCGTTCAAGGGATTCGCTTTTACCGCCGGCAGAAGACCCGCAAACTGGCGCGCTAACGCGCCGCTTTCAGCCGGTGCAGACCGGGATCCGCTTCTGAAAATATCGAGCGCAATGCTGTTCTTCGCTGTCCCATGCCTGTCGTACAAAACAAGGCGGTTCCGTCTATCCGGTCAAAGGGACGGTCACCGAACAGATCCGGGCCCGCGCGATGCCCCCTGGACGGACGCGGTACAGGCACCGTACTCCGGTGGTACAAGGGTCTGGACGGCTTGGCCCATTCCTTTTCAGCAGATTACTGCGCAAGCTTTCAAGATGACTGGTGCCGACTCCCGTATCTGCCGCCACACTCACCCGATCTCAGTCAGCCTTCTCGTGGCTCAATGCCCATCAGCGACGGGGCGGCACCCGGACATTCGACATGCTTGTCGAAGTCAGCCATCTGCGCCCACGCAGCACTGCCGGAGCGGCTTTTGCGAGGCCGGACAGGGATCCCGCCAAAGGCCCGATTAGGGTACCTGAATGCTTTCCAGATAGGCCAGCAAAGCCGCGAGCGGGCGCGGTGTCGGGGTCATGATCCCGTCAACCTCGACCGGAACCAGATCCCCCTGCAGCAATGTGCCGAATTCCGGCATCGCTTCCTGCGACACCCGTCCATGCCCATAGCCGTCGATCTGCGACATGACCCGCGCGCGTGGAAAGCTGCCGTCATTTCTGGCCGAGATTTGCGTCAGGTCCGGTGCCACCTGCCCACCGATCAGCGCATTGCCCCCCGTGCCGCGATAGCCGTGACAGGCGGTGCAATTCTCGACGAACAGCGTTTCACCCTCGCCAGGTTCCGGCATCTCCGCAGGCCCACAGGCGGCCAGCGCGAGCAAGACTGAGACCGTCGCCCCGAACGCAAATTTCATGCCCGGTTATCCCTCGTTTGACGATTGCAACGACTGCAAATAGCCCAGCAGGTCAACGATTGCCCGGCTGGTCAGGACCGGCTGGCCGCTGGGCGTCTTGATCGACGCATCCTCGCCTTCGAAAAAGTACCCGTAAACCGGCATCGGACTGCCGTGGCTGACCAGCGGGTCGCGCCCATCGATGCGCCGGATCACCCGTTCGGTGGGGAATACACCATCGTTGGACTCTTGCAGCCGGGTCAGGTCAGCGGGCTTGACCAACAGTACCGAGGCCATCGGTCCCTGCCCGCCCGCCTCGATACCATGGCACGTTGCACAGTGTATTTGAAACAGTTCGGCCCCCTTGGCCGTATCCTGCGCCAACGCCGGACCGCCGATACAAATTGCAGCGGCTGCCAGTGCGGATCGGACGGTCTGCATTTACTTTCCCTCCCTGGGTTCACCAATCGTCGACCGAGGGCCATCATCTTAACATGCCTCCCCCATCGGGCAGGCCAGCACATCTCAATGATCCCTGCAGACAGAGTTGGACAGGTCCATAGCCCGTGCCATGATCCAGATCAACCGCAGCAAAGCTCTGCGCCTGACGCCCTGCAAGGCACACCCAACGCGGCGCGCTCGCATTCAGTCGGACTGTAAGAAACCCGCGCCCGCCTGCTGGCCGGTGATTTCGGTCAGACGACCGTTCTCCAACCGCAACACCCGGTCCATGCGCGCAGCAAGCTCAAGGTTATGGGTTGCGATCAGTGCCGAAAGCCCGGTGCCTGCGACCAGTTCCATCATCGCGGCAAACACCTGGTCCGAGGTGTCCGGATCCAGGTTTCCGGTGGGTTCATCCGCCAGCAACAGGCGCGGCGCATTGGCCAGTGCGCGGCAAAACGCCACCCGCTGCTGTTCGCCGCCGGACAGGGCGGCCGGACGATGATCGGCACGGTTTGCGATGCCGACCCGGTCCAGCAACTTCATTGCCCTCGCTTGCGCCGCCGAGCGTCCCACACCATTGGCCAGCTGCGGCAACAGGATGTTCTCGGCGGCGCTGAATTCGGGCAGAAGGTGGTGGAACTGGTAGACAAACCCCACATCTCTACGCCGCACCGCCGTGCGGATCCGATCGCTCTTGCCGGTCATGTCCTGCCCACAGATCGTCACCCGGCCCTGATCGGCCAGGTCCAGCAGACCGGCGATATGCAACAGTGTCGACTTGCCCGCACCCGAAGGTGCGACCAGCGCCACGACCTGCCCCGGAGCGATACTCAGATCAGCTCCGCGCAACACCTGAACCGCCCCCGGTGTGCCGGGTTTGTAGGTCTTGGTCAGGCCGGTCAGTTCCAGCACGGGTTCACTCATAGCGCAACGCCTCGACAGGGTTCATCTGTGCTGCGCGTCGGGCCGGAAACAGCGTCACCACAAAGGACAGACCCAGCGACAGGCCCACGGCGGACATCACATCCGACAGATGCAGTTCCGCAGGCAGGTTATAAATGCCGCGGATCGACGGATCCCAGACGCCACCGCCCATCATGTAGTTCACAAAAGAAAAGATCGGGTCGATATAAAGGGCAAACAGACAGCCCAGAATAACCCCCATACAGGTGCCAATCAGCCCGGTGAAGGCCCCGCAGATAAAGAACACCCGCATGATCGCCCCCTCGGTCAGACCAATGGTCCGCAGGATGCCGATGTCACGCCCCTTGTTCTTGACCAGCATGATCAGCCCGGAAACGATATTCATCGCCGCGATCAGCACCAGGATCGACAGGATGATGAACATGACGTTATCTTCGACCTCGAGTGCGCGCAAAAACCCGCCAGACGCATCGCGCCAGGTCCAGCTCTGTGTTCGATCTCCGGCCGCGCGCAGAATATCGGGCGCCAACGAATCGACGTTTTCGGGATCCGCAACCATCACCTCCAATTCGTCCGCCACGCCCTCGCGGTTGAAAAACGCCTGTGCCTCGGCAAGGGGCAGATAGACCCGCGTACGGTCGATGTCATAGCGCCCGGCGGTAAAGACATAGATCACCTCATAGGCATTGACCCTCGGGCTGGTGCCAAAGGCTGTGCGTACCCCGTTGGGCGAGGTCAGCTTGATCCGGTCGCCCACCCCGGCCCCGATGGCGCGCGCGACGCCGGACCCGAGCGCGATGCCCTGATCAAACCTGGACAGGTCGCCATAGGACTGTTCGGATTGCGCGATACCGGGCAGGCTGACAAGGTTCTCGGCGGAAATGCCAAAAACCTCGACCCCGGAACTGTTCGACCCCAGGCTTGCCAGCACCTGCCCCTTGACCAGCGGTGCCACCCGGGTCACCCCCGGCACCTGTGCCACCCGTTCGGCCATCGCGTCATATTCCGCGATTGTCCGGTCCAGCCGCCCCTGTGCATCCAGCGTGCCGGTGGAATAAACTGTCACATGCGCATTCGCCCCCAGGATCGTACCGACAAATTCCGACCGGAATCCGGACCGGACCGCCAGCGTGGCAATCAGGGCAAACACCGCCAAGGTGATGCCGACCAGACTGATCCAGGTCATGACGCTGACGCCACCCTCGGCCCGGCGCGCGCGCAGATACCGCCAGGCAATCATCCATTCGAACGGCGCGAAAGGAGGAGGATCAGACGCCATCAGGCGGGTTTCGCTTGTTTCATCGGGAATTTCCGTTCTGCGTTTCGCTGTTGCACCGTCCCGATCTATCCGTAACCGGGCGCGGGCTCAATCGGTGGTTTCAGGGCCAAACAGCGGGCGCAGGTCCAACCCGGCAGAGTCATATATGCCGATGATCCGGCTCCGCTGCTGCTGTGAAAATTGGGCGATGGCATTGCGATGCAGACCAAGCGTCAGAGGAGGCCTGCTTTCGGCCTCGTCGAGGATTCCATTGATCGTCTCGGCCCCGTATTCTTTCCAGATCCCCAGATGCCGCCCTTGATAACGCGAATACCAGCGACCGACGTTGCCCTCGTTCTTCAAGCACGAAGCAAATAGAAGCATGAATTCGGACGGTCGCTTTTTGGAGGCAAACAACGCCTGCACCGAGCCGAAACGCTGGGCGACTTCGTCCAGCACCCGCAACATCAACTGGCGGTTCACCGGATAGGGCGTTTCATACCCGGTGGTTTCCGGTATGTCGTCAATGTCCACCGGAACGTCCAGCGCCCGTAAGCTGTGGCGCAGCCAACTGCGGTGATACACTGGCTCGGGGACGTTATACACAGCACAGGCCCGGTTCTGGTCATCGAAAAATTCAGCAGGGTCCAGGTTGCGCAGCAGGATGTTCTTGGCGTCCAGGA
Source organism: Sedimentitalea nanhaiensis DSM 24252 (assembly GCF_000473225.1). Lineage (GTDB taxonomy): Bacteria > Pseudomonadota > Alphaproteobacteria > Rhodobacterales > Rhodobacteraceae > Sedimentitalea > Sedimentitalea nanhaiensis. Next base: position 144,535 of record NZ_KI421509.1, on the reverse strand, counting down.
TCAGCATCCGGTCGGTACTGGCAGCGCGCGCCGAGGCCAGCTTTAGCGCCTGTTGCATGCGGTACCCATTGCCCCCCCGCCAGCCTTTGCTCGCCAGAAACGGCAACCGGTTGCGATGCTCGACATAGAGAAATTCAAACGGAGTTCTGCGGCGGCTGCGCGTCACACCAAGCAAGACATCGTCGCCGCCCAGAATGCGCAGCTTGCCGGCCAATGCGCCGTATTCGGGGGCTATTTCGTTCAGTTCCGCCCGAAGCCCGGTCTCATCGACATCGTTCATGATCACCAGAACCTCGGCAATGTCGTCCGGGGCCACGAACCGGGCGATGGACCGGGCTTGATACCGCAGCAACTCCACGTCGCCGGAAAACACAATCGTCACAAGGGTCAGCATTCATCCGGCTCCCGGTTCTTTGGTATCATCCTGCATCGCCAGCCTAAACAGGCCCATCCGCACGGCCACCGTGCCGATAATCGGGCAAGTCGTCGGCCAATTGCGGCACCGCCAGCAGGCCGCCAGCGGCAGTCAACCGACGATCCGCCCCCAGGGCAATCCGGGCTTTGATCAGGGCCCGGCGTCCTTCCTTGGCCAATCTGTATAGGGCCGGACCTTTATCCGCCTTTGGCGTCGTGCCCGGCGCGTCGCGCTCACTGTGGGCAATTTCGCCGGGGATCGGCCCCGTCAGCCCCTGCACACAACACATGCCCTGCACCGCAACGGCGGGAAACAGTTGCACCGGAGCAAGACCTGGGCGGGCGGCAAAAACGAAATCGTCCAGGGTGGCGCAATAGCTTTGCGATGCCTCGATCAGCATCCCTGCTGCCCGCGCATTCAGCGCATAACATGCCGCGCTCGGCACCGCCTCGACGATTGGGCGCACGGTCCAGCCGCCCATGGCCTGTGCGGTGCCATAGCGGCGGGCGGCGTTGAAACCGTCCAGCTTGATCACCCCGTAACATTCCAGATCCAACGCGGCCAGCGCGTCGCCAAAACGGCCCGAGATCAGGATGTCATCCTCGCAAATCACTGCGCCCTTGGGATGATGGTCGCACACCTGCCGCCAGAGGGCGCGGTGACTCTCAAACACCGCCTGCTCGCTGGCTGTCAGCTCCCATCGGTCACCCCAGCTGTGCGGTGCATATCCCGATGCGTGAAAGTCAGATGCGCGGGCATCCACGGCAGAGAATCGATGCACCGCATCTGTCATGCCCGCCGCAGCGAACTGCGCGCGGACAAAATCCCAGCGCGCCGGAACCCGTTCCAGATTGATGACGTGAACCGGCAAGCTCACCGCTATCACTCCCCTCCGTATCTGCGCCAGGGCTGCAGGGCCCGGCGCAGCGACTTGGAAAACCCGTGGCGCGCGGAATGACGGATCGCAAGGGGCGCGTTTTTGTCGGTCATGACCTCGAACATCAGGTTCAACGGCATATGGCCGCGAATGTAAAAGCGCTTGTACTCCTCCAGCGTCAAGCCGGCGGCGGCGCGACGGTTGGCAAAATAGCGTTGCCAGATGCGCGCATAATCCTGGGCCACCCGGTCATCATCGCCCGACACACCACGAGTCCAGAACAGCGACACCGGCCGGTCCACACGCACACCATCATATCCACCGCTGACCATCCGCAATACCAGATCGTAATCCGCCGCAACCCGAAAGGCAGTATCATGGCCCCCCAGCGCATTGAACACCGAGCGCCGGATCAGAACCGAGTTGTGACAGAACGGCATGCGCTGCAGCACCGCCCGCAGGCCGGTGCGCCGTGCGACCGTTTCACGCCCCTGACTGTCCTGGCTGGCGGTCGCGCCATAGGCATAGTCGGGCCGGTGCTTGTGCAACTCCGCCTGCATGGCTTTCAGTACATCACCCGAGGCCAATGCATCGTCGGAATTCAGAAACAGCACATAATCGCCGGTGGCCCGGGCCACGGCCCGGTTCATGCCGTCATACAATCCCTCATCGGGTTCGCTGGCAAACACGGTGCGAGGCAAATCCGCAGTTACCTGCCGGATCATCTCCTGCGTTCCGTCGTCCGAACCGCCGTCCTGGATCACGTGCTCCAGATCGGTCAACCCCTGTTCCTGCAGGCAGTCCACCGCCCGGCGAAACGCATCCTCGCGCCCTGCCTCGATCAGGTTGAAGGTCGCGGTTACGACCGAGATCGAAGGCAGGCCCGGCATCCTCAGTCGATCACGCCATAGATCCGGGCAACTTTCTCCACGGCCTCTTGCGGCGTCAACTCTTCGCTTTCGCCGGTACGCCGGCTGGTCAGCTCGACCACACCGTTCTTCAACCCGCGCGGGCCAACCGTGATGCGCCAAGGCAGTCCGATCAGATCCATTGTGGCAAACTTGCCCCCGGCGCGTTCCTTGCGGTCGTCATACAGCGGCTCCAACCCCAGGGCTGTCAGTGAACCATACAGCGCCTCGCAGGCCCCGTCGGCCTCGGCATCGCCCTGTTTGAGGTTCACGATCCCGCAATGAAACGGGGTCACGCCCTCGGGCCAAATGATGCCCTTGTCGTCATGGCTCGCCTCGATGATTGCCCCCACCAGGCGCGAGACCCCGATGCCGTGGCTGCCCATGTGGACCGGAACGGCGGCGCCATCGGCGGTCTGCACCGTTGCTCCCAACGCTTCGGAATATTTAGTGCCGAAATAAAAGATCTGCCCGACCTCGATGCCACGCGCGGTACGGCGGCGGTCCTCGGGGATCTGGTCGAACAGCGCCGGGTCATGGGTTTCATCCGTGCGGGCATAACGGCTGGTAAATTCTTCCAGAATCCCCTGACACTGCGCCACATCGTCATAATCGATGGCACGGTCGCCAAATGTCAGATCGGTGACGGCGCTGTCATAGAACACTTCGGACTCGCCGGTATCGGCCAGCACCAGGAATTCATGGGTATCGTCGCCACCGATCGGGCCACTGTCAGCCCGCATCGGAATCGCCTGCAGACCCATGCGTTCATAGCTGCGCAGATAGCTGACCAGATGCCGGTTGTAGGCATGCATAGCCGCAGCCTTGTCCACGTCAAAGTTATAGCCGTCTTTCATCAGAAATTCGCGACCGCGCATGACGCCGAACCGGGGGCGGACCTCGTCACGGAATTTCCACTGAATGTGATACAGAGTCAGCGGCAGATCCTTGTAGCTGCTGACATGGCTGCGGAAGATGTCGGTGATCAGTTCCTCGTTGGTCGGCCCGTACAGCATGTCGCGCCCGTGCCGGTCGCTGATCCGCAACATTTCTTCGCCATAGTCGTCATAGCGCCCGCTTTCGCGCCACAGATCGGCCGATTGCAGCGTCGGCATCAGCATCGGGATATGCCCGGCGCGGATCTGCTCTTCGTGCACGATATTCTCGATCTTCTTCAGCACCTTGAACCCCAGCGGCAACCAGGAATATATCCCAGCCTGGGCTTGCTTGATCATTCCGGCCCGCAGCATCAGCCGATGGCTGACGATCTGCGCCTCGGCGGGGATCTCTTTCAGGACAGGCAAAAAATAGCGTGACAGGCGCATGAGCGGTCTCTTTATGGAACTGGGTTCAACGCGGTCTATGCCAAAGCAGCACCTCAGGCAATCGGGGACAACAGAAATGAGTGCCTGCGTCCAATTTCCTGTGTATATCTGGCGTTCCAGGGGTGCTGTCCCTTGAAACCCGCCCTCTCTTGGGCGATTTGAGGCCCAACAGGACTGAAAGGCGCGCATGGCACTTCCCGTCAAGGATCAGCTCAGATATTGGGGCATCGCCACCGTGGTGTTCGCCGTGGTCCTTTGGTTTCTGGGCGACGTGCTGCTGCCCTTTGTGCTGGGCAGCGCGATTGCCTATTTCATCGATCCCGTCGCCGACCGGCTGGAACGCGCCGGGCTGTCTCGGGCGGCGGCCACGGCCGTCATTACCATTATCGCCGTCCTGGTGGCGGTTGTCATGGGCCTGTTGGTGATTCCAACCCTGATTTCGCAAACCATCGATCTGGTCAACGTGATGCCGCAGTTGCTGCGCGATCTACAGGCCTTTATCACCAAACAGTTTCCCTCGATCCTGGTCGAGGGGTCGACCGCGCGCCAGACGCTGACCTCGATCGGCGACGCCATCAAGGAACGCGGTCCCGCGTTGATCGAATCGCTCGTCGGTTCCGCGCGTTCGGTTCTGAATATCGTGATCCTGCTTGTGATCGTGCCCGTGGTCTCGGTCTACATGTTGCTGGACTGGGACCGGATGATCGCGCGCATCGACGCGCTGCTGCCGCGCGACCATGCGCCGGTAATCCGCAGGCTGGCCGGCGAAATCGACGACACCCTGGCCTCGTTCATTCGCGGCATGGGTACCGTCAGCCTGATTCTCGGCACCTATTACGCCATCGCGCTGATGGTGGTCGGGCTGCAGTTCGGACTGGTGGTGGGCTTTGTCGCCGGATTGGTGACCTTTATCCCCTATCTCGGAGCAATGATCGGTGGCTCCCTGGCCATCGGCCTGGCGCTTTTTCAGTTCTGGGGAGAGTGGACCTCGATCGGGCTGGTGGCGCTGATCTTCGTGATCGGACAGGTCGTCGAGGGCAATTTTCTGACCCCGAAACTGGTTGGCGGGTCGATCGGATTGCACCCGGTCTGGCTGTTACTGGCATTGTCGGTGTTTGGTGCGCTGTTCGGCTTTGTTGGCATGCTGATCGCGGTTCCGGTGGCGGCGGCGCTTGGTGTGCTTGCACGTTTCGCCGTCGATCAATATCTGAACAGCATGCTGTATCGCGGCCAATCCGATCGGGACACCCCCTAGCGTGGCCGAACAACTGAGCTTTGATCTGCCGGCAAAACCGGTTCTGGGCCGGGACGATTTCTTTGTATCGCCGGCCAATGCGCTGGCCGTCGCCATGATCGACTCGCCGCAAACCTGGCCGGGCGGCAAGCTGGTGCTGACAGGACCCGGCGGGGCTGGAAAGACCCATCTGACCCATGTTTGGGCCGCCCAGACCGGCGCACAGATCCTGGCTGCTGTGGATCTGTCCAGACAGGAAATCCCCTTGCTGGCTCAGGGCCCGGTAGCGGTCGAGGACGTGCCCGACATCGCATCAGACGCTCCGGCGCAGAATGCGCTGTTTCATCTGCACAACCTGCTTATGGCCCAGGGGCAGCGGCTGTTGATGACCGGTCGGCTGGCACCCAACCTGTGGAACCTGTCCTTGCCTGACCTGCAAAGCCGCGTGCAGGGGGCGGCCCATATCACGCTGGACGCGCCGGACGACAAGCTGCTGGCGGCGGTGCTGGCCAAGCTGTTCGCAGACCGGCAAATCACGCCGAAGCCGGATGTGATCCCGTATCTTCTGCACCGCATGGACCGCTCGTTTCTCGACGCCACCCGCATCGTCGAGCGGCTGGATCGCGCCGCGTTGGCCCAGGGGCGCACTCTGTCACGACGTCTGGCAAGTGAGTCGCTGGAAGCCGATGACACAAACGACTGATACAGTTACATTCCCGTCACATTATGACAGTAAGGCCGGCACCATGACACATGCAGATTTCCTGGCTTCGCCATTCCCGCCCGCCGTTTCCCTTCCTGATCTGGACATCACCGGACCGGGCCGTTTCTACAATCGCGAACTCAGTTGGCTGGGCTTTAACTGGCGGGTGCTGGAAGAAGCCGAGAACATGCGCGTTCCGGTGCTCGAGCGGCTGCGCTTCCTGTCGATCTCGGCCAAGAACCTGGACGAGTTTTATACCGTCCGCGTCGCGGGATTGCGCGAACTGGCCCATGCGGGCAACACGACCCCGGCCGCCGACGGTCTGTCCCCCGCCGAGCAACTGGTGCTGATCAACGAAGATGCGCGCAGCCTGATGCAGTCCCAGCAGCGGGTTCTGACCGCTCTGGAAGCCGAAATGCAGGAGGCCGGAATCTCGGTGCTCGAGCGCAAGGATCTGACCGATGAGGACAAGACCTTTCTGGCCGACGTCTTTCTGAACCGGGTTTTTCCGGTGCTATCGCCGCTGGCGATCGACCCTGCACATCCTTTCCCGTTCATCCCGAACACCGGCTTTTCGCTGGCCCTGCAGCTGGAACGGCAAAATGACAAGCGCGTCCTGCAGGCGCTGTTGCCGATTCCGCATCAGATCGACCGTTTCATCGCCTTGCCATCCGAGCCGGGGCAGCACCGGTTCCTGCCGCTGGAAGAACTGTTGCTGGAACATATCGGCAGCCTGTTTTCCGGCTATCGGCTGAAAACCCATTTCGCCTTTCGCGTATTACGTGACAGCGATCTGGAAGTCGAAGACGAAGCCGAAGATCTGGTGCGTGAATTCGAAGTGGCGCTAAAGCGGCGGCGGCGGGGCGAAGTTGTACGGATGACCCACTCGTCTGGTGCGCCCGAGAAGCTGATGGCAACGGTCATGCAGGAACTCGCTGTCGGTGAAACCGAAGTTGTCGAGGTCGAAGGCATGATCGGCATGGCCGATCTGGACGAACTGGTTCTGGACAACCGCCCGGACCTGCTGTGGCCGTCCTTTACCCCGCGCATCCCCGAGCGGGTGACCGATCACGAGGGCGACATGTTCGCCGCCATCCGGCAAAAGGACATGCTGCTGCACCATCCCTATGAAACATTCGACATGGTGGTGCGCTTCCTGACCCAGGCCGCACGTGATCCCAATGTGGTGGCGATCAAACAAACCCTGTACCGAACGTCCAAGAATTCGCCCATCGTCGAAGCCCTGTGCGAAGCGGCTGAAGACGGAAAGTCGGTCACAGCACTGGTCGAACTCAAGGCGCGGTTCGACGAAGCCGCCAATATCCATCAGTCCCGCCGCCTGGAACGCGCCGGCGCGCATGTCGTCTATGGATTTATCGACCTCAAGACCCATGCCAAGATCAGCACCGTGGTGCGCCGCGAAGGCGACAACCTGGTCACCTATACCCACTACGGAACGGGCAACTACCACCCGATCACGGCGCGCATCTATACCGACCTCAGCCTATTCACCTGCGACACTTCGCTCGGGCGGGACGCCACCAAAGTGTTCAACTTCCTGTCAGGATATGCTCCGCCGGATGCGCTGGAGAACCTGGCCATCTCGCCCCTGAAGCTGAAGCCACGCCTGCTGGAGATGATCGAAGCCGAGATTGCCCACGCCAAGGCAGGAAAGCCCGCCGAAATCTGGGCCAAGATGAACGCCCTGATCGACAGCGAGGTCATCGACGCATTGTACCGCGCCAGCCAGGGCGGCGTGAAGATCAGCCTGATCATTCGCGGCATCTGCGGGATCCGTCCCGGCATCAAGGGGCTGAGCGAGAACATCCGGGTAAAATCCATTGTCGGGCGGTTTCTCGAGCATTCGCGCATCGTCTGTTTCGGCAACGGTGCCGGCCTGCCCAGCAAGAAAGCGCGGGTTTACATTTCTTCCGCCGACTGGATGGGAAGGAACCTGAACCGGCGGGTGGAAACCCTGGTCGAGATCAATAATGCCACGGTCAAAGCCCAGATTGTCAGCCAGGTCATGGCCGCCAACCTGGCCGATGTCGCGCAAACCTGGGTGATGGGTCCGGACGGAAAGTTCACCCGCGCATCGCTGACAGAGGGCGAGTTTGCATTCAACTGCCACCGGTTCTTCATGGAAAACCCCTCGCTGTCGGGTCGCGGATCGGCCGGGGCGTCGGATGTGCCCAAATTGACGCATACCGACGAAACCGCAGGCAATTGACCGCCGCCCGACCATCGCGCATTTTGGACCGAGGCCACGCGGGGACAAGATGAATTTGCAAACCGATTCAACCAGCCCCGAGTGGGACCCATTTGGACGCCCGCTGTTTGATAGCCCCAGCGCCCGCGCCTTGTCGCGGGTCGGGGTGGTCGATGTGGGCTCGAACTCGGTCCGGTTGGTGGTGTTTGACGGTGCGGCACGCAGCCCGGCCTATTTTTATAACGAAAAGATCATGTGCGGCCTCGGCGCCGGCTTATCCGAGAGTGGTCGCCTGAACCCCCTGGGTCGCCAACGCGCCCTTGCGGCGATACGCCGGTTTCAGCATCTCGCCAAAGGTATGGATCTGCCGCCGCTGACGGCGGTGGCCACGGCAGCGGTGCGCGACGCCGAAGACGGGCAGGATTTCCGCGACGAGGTGATGCGCGAGACCGGATTGCGGATCTGGGTGATCGATGGCGAGGAAGAGGCCCGCCTGTCCGCCCAGGGCGTTTTGCTGGGGTGGCCCGGTGCCTATGGGCTGGTCTGCGACATCGGCGGCTCGTCGATGGAACTGGCAGAAGTCAAAGGCGGCCGTGTGGGCAAGCGTGTCACCTCGGCGCTGGGACCGCTCAAACTTGCCGGCATCAAGGGGGGCAAGCGGGGTCGCAAGATTCAGATCCAGGACACCCTCGTCCGGTTGAGCGAACAGATGGGACAGCAACGCGATCGGCTGTTTCTCGTCGGCGGCAGTTGGCGCGCCATTGCCCGCATTGACATGCTTCGACGCAACTATCCGCTGCATGTGCTGCACGAATACCGAATGACTGCCCGCGATGTGCGCGCCACCATTCGGTTCATCGAAAAATGCGATCCCGAACAGGTGCGCAATGATGCCGGTGTATCATCGGCCCGCATGGCGCTGGTCCCGATGGCCTGCGAGGTGCTCGAACGGCTGGTACGCACGTTCAAGCCCAAGGACATCGCCGTTTCAAGCTATGGCATCCGCGAGGGGATGCTGTACGAGCAAATGCCGCAGCGGTTGCGCGACCGTGACCCTCTGATCGAAGCCTGCCGCTTTGCCGAATCCAAGGACGCGCGGTTTCCGGGCTTCGGCCGCACCCTGTACAATTTTGTCATGCCACTGTTCAAATCCGGCACACCCGCCCAGAAACGGCTGGTTCGGGCCGCTTGCCTGTTGCATGACGTCAGTTGGCGCGCGCACCCGGACTATCGCGCCGAGATCTGTTTCGACAACGCCACGCGGGCCAATCTGGGTGGGTTGAAACACTCGGAACGGGTGTTTCTGGGCATGGCCCTGCTGCACCGCTATCGCAACAAACGCGAAGGCACCCGATTTGAAGAGATGTTCGGCCTGCTGGACGAAAAGCGCCAGCTTGAGGCCGAGGTTCTGGGCAAGGCGATGCGCTTTGGCGCGATGCTGTTGATGCAAGGCGGTACCAATACCAGCAGTTTGCGCTGGTTTCCCAAGAAGCGGCACCTCCAACTGCGTCTGGCGACCGATGCCCAGCCGCTGTTTGGCGAAGTCGCCGAGGCGCGGTTGCAATCTTTGTCCGCCGCGCTATCCGCCGATCTGAAAATCACCGTTCTGCGCTGACGCGCCAATCAGAGGTCAATCTGCCCTGTCGGAGGGTCCGTTTTCACCTGTGGCGCGACCTCGGGGTCCGGGTCCGGCACTGTATCTGACGGCACTTTCTTGCGCAGGATGATATCGCCATTGGGCAGAATCTCGGGCGGGCGATACGCGGTCCAATCCTTGACCTGATCCAGCATCTCGCCAAAGGCAGGCCCCATTTCCTCGAGGAAACTGAACATGGCCGGTCCATATTCGTCGGACAGTTTGCGCATATTTTCCAGTGCCGGCGACATCTCGTCCCGCAATCCTTCCAGAAACATCTCCATGCCCCGCTCCATCAGACCGGGGCTGTCGTCAGACTGCTGCGCGGCCAAGGGACCTGCGGCAAAAATCGCGACCAGAGCGATACGGCAAGAAAATACTGCAGCAAGCGGTTTCATCAGTCCAATATAGGGTGACGACGCGGGTTGTCCAAGCTCAGATATCGATATCCAGCGACACCGGGAAATGATCCGAAGCCTCCAACAGCGCCAGACGCAGTTCCTCGAACTCCCAGCATTGGGCATCATCGAACGGATGCCAGATACGCCAGTCAGGCGCGCGCGCCAAAAGGTCGGGCGATATCATCACATAGTCCAGCAAGGCCTGCAGATAGCGGCCTTCTTCGTTCAGGCGAAACCGTGCGGTACTGGGCATTGCGCCGATACGGCGCTGCAACGCCTGACGCGCATGGGGGTCATACAGATCGTCGCCCACCAGGATTTCGACAGACGAACGACCGAACAGATGCTCGTATTCGTCCAGACCGGGCCCATCGTTCAGGTCTCCCATCAGGATCAGCGGTGTCTTATCGGCCAGATGGCCATCGATTCGCGCCCGCAGCCAGATCGCCTGCGCCAGTTGCTTGCGCCGGTTGGCAATCGACAGGCGCATCGCGGCATCACGGCTGGTGGCCCCGTGCGGGGCTTTGGATTTCAGGTGCGCGCCAATCATGCGCAACCGGGTTCCCGCCGCCGTCCTCACCGCCAGTTCAAGCGGAGGCTTGGAAAACTGTACCAGATCTTCGGTGGCGTCGATATCCAGATCGATGCGAAAGGTTCCGTCAAAGCGCGGCGCATCCGGGCTGCCCTTTTTCCCGACCTCATGCCCGATCGGGTCGTGCGCGGCGCTCAGTACATCGGGGTCGAAAAGCAGCGCGATTTCCTGGTGGGTATCGTTGGCAAAGCCAATCACGGCCTTTCGGGTACGCAGGTCAAAAGCTGCGGCAAAGTTCTCCAAGGCCCGCACCGTACGCTGCTGCCGTCCGGTGTTGGGGGCCTCTATGATCATCACCGCATCCGCGTCCAACGCGGAAAAGACCTTGCCCAGGGCCTCGATCTGCTGCGCCCGCGTCACATCCCGCCGCCCCGACCAGCGGTCATCGACCAGCAACCGGTCCTGATCGTCAAACAGGTTGGCGAACCATTCCACATTATAGGTAGCCAGGCGCATCACGCGGCCATGTCGTTAATTTCTTCCCAGGCCCGGTTGATATCGATCATACGCTTTTCCGCCATCTTGACCGCCTCGGCGGGCACTCCACGGGCGATCATGCTGTCCGGATGGGTTTCTCGCACCAGCCTGCGCCAGGCGCGACGGACCTCGGGCAAGGGCGTCTGCGGAGCGACCCCCAGCACCGTATAGGGGTCGGGCCGTGCATCCGGCACGAACCGCGCCCGCAAAGCACGAAACTGGGCATCGGGAACGCCGAAGATATCCGCCACATCTTCAAGAAACCGGTTCTCGTCAGGGTGATAGAACCCGTCGGCCATGGCGATGTGAAACAGCCCCTCCATCAGGTCGCACAGCGCACCTGGATCGTCGGCGAACATCCGCTGGATGCGGCTGGCATAATCCAGGTATCCGGCCACATCGGTGCGCGCCAGGTTGAACACACGGGCGGCGCCGGCTTCGTCCGCCTGCGCGATCTGGAACACTTCGCGAAAGGCGGTGACCTCGTCGCGGGTCACCTGCCCATCGGCTTTGGCCATCTTGGCCCCCAGCGCGATCACCGCGATGGCAAAGGCGACGCTGCGTTCCGGACGGGTACGCAACCGGTCAAAAACCGCCGTCAGGCTTTCGCCCTGAGACAGCGCGGCCAGCGCGTCGGATATGCGGGTCCAAAGAGACATGGCTCCAGCTTATCCCGCCAACGGTCCGGTGTCAGGTGCGCCATCTGGTCCCACAGGCAGAATTTTCTGCATCAGGATCAGGTCCAGCCACTGCCCCGCCTTGAACCCGACCTGCGGCATCTGCCCGACCAGGGCAAAGCCGAGCGCCGCATGAAAGGCAATGGCACCGGGATTGGCGCTGCTGATCCCAGCCACCAGAACATGCACGCCCTGCGCGATAGCGATAGATTCCAGCCGCTGCATCAGTGCGCGCCCTACGCCCCGTCCGCGCGCCACCGGGTCCAGCTGGATCGAATGCTCGCGGGTAAGAGCATACCCCGGCCCGCTGCGGAATGTGCCAAGGCTGGCAAAGCCGATCACCCGGCCCTCGGCCTCTGCGATCTGAAATCCCTCTTCATGGGCGGCGATGTCGCGCCGCACCTCGTCAACGCTGCGCGGGACGGTGGTAAAGGTAATCAGCGTGTCGCGGATGATCGGGTTGGCGATGGCGCAGATGTCTTGCGCATCTTCGGGCCGCGCGAGACGCAGTATCATTGCAACGCCCGGCCCAAACAAGAACCCGGACCCGCTTCGGCCGTCTCTTGCCGTGCCGCGCCCGCTGCTGCGATGTGCTCCAGCTTCATCGTCGCCCCCATATCGCTTTGCACAAGCGTATGTCAGGTCCGCCGGGTTTTGAAAGCCCGTCAGACCACCCAGACCGCCAAGGCCCAAAGCGCCGCCAGAACCGTGGGATAAAACGTCGCGGCAAAGCCAAAACCACGCAGGGGTGGCGACACGTGATAACCGATCCAGAACGCCAGCCGCGCGACCGAGAAACCGATCCCCAGCGCCACAACGACCGCGCCGCCCAGAACCAGTGCCACAAACGGCCAGATCACCAGTGCAAGAACCAACTGTTCAAGCGTATTGGCGAGCACCCGCTGATCGATCCAAGCGGCACTGCCCGGTGTGAAATCGGCGCCATCTATGATCGCGTCATCAAAGAACCGGCGTTGCGCCAGCCGCCCGATCATCGCAACCATCACCAGACCCGGCACCAGAAAGGCACCGGGCAAGGCCAGCGGTGGCGGCAGATAGGGCAGCCCCGCGATCTGCACGCCGCCGACGATCACCAGCGCCCACAGGGCGCCGGCGGCCATGCCCAACAGAATCGTGGGCCGCTTGTGCATCAATCCCGGGCTTTGCGGATCATGCGCAGGATATCCTGCGCCGCTTCGGGGATATTGGTGCCCGGCCCAAAGATCGCCTTGACCCCGCTGTCATACAGGAACTGATAGTCCTGCTGCGGGATCACGCCACCGCAGATCACGAGGATGTCCTCGGCCCCGGATTCTTTAAGCGCTTGCACCAGTTGCGGGGCCAGGGTCTTGTGCCCGGCGGCCTGCGAACTGATGCCAATCACGTGCACGTCATTGTCCACCGCATCCTGAGCCGCCTCTTGCGGGGTCTGAAACAGCGGGCCGACATCCACGTCAAATCCGATGTCGGCAAAGGCGGTGGCAATCACCTTGGCGCCACGATCATGTCCGTCCTGGCCCATCTTGACCACCAGCATGCGCGGGCGGCGGCCTTCGGTCTCGGCAAAATCCTCGACCGATTTCTGGATCAAGGCAAAGCCTTCGTCACCCTCGTAGGCGGCACCATACACCCCGGCCAGTGTCTTGACCTCTGCCCGGTGACGGCCAAATTCCTTTTCCATTGCCATGCTGATTTCCCCAACAGATGCCCTTGCGCGTGCAGCCTCGATCGCCGCCGCCAGTAGATTGCCCCCCTCGCGCGCGGTGCGCGTCAACTCGTCCAGCGCGGCATCACAGGCGCTTTCGTCGCGATTGGCGCGGATCTTTTCCAGCCGGGCCACCTGTGACGCCCGCACGGCATCATTGTCGATGTCCAGAATGTCGAGATGATCCTCTTTCTGAAGCCGGTACTTGTTGACGCCGACGATCACCTCGTCTCCACGGTCGATCATGGCCTGCCGCGTGGCGGCGCTTTCCTCGATGCGCAGTTTGGGCAGACCGCTGGCCACCGCCTTGGTCATGCCACCCATCTCTTCGACCTCTTCGATCAGTTTCCACGCTTCGGTGGCCAGATCGTGGGTCAGCTTTTCCACATAGTAGGATCCGGCCAGAGGATCGACCACATTGGTGATGCCGGTTTCCTCTTGCAGGATCAGCTGGGTGTTGCGCGCGATGCGGGCGCTGAAATCCGTGGGCAGCGCGATCGCCTCGTCCAGCGCATTGGTGTGCAGCGATTGCGTCCCGCCCAGGACCGCCGACATCGCCTCGTACGCGGTGCGCACCACGTTGTTGTATGGGTCCTGCTCTTGCAGGGACACGCCCGAGGTCTGGCAATGGGTGCGCAGCATCAGCGATTTGGGGTTCTTGGCACCAAATTCGGTCATAATCCGATGCCAGAGCAGGCGCGCGGCGCGCAGCTTGGCCGCCTCCATGAAAAAATTCATCCCGATGGCAAAGAAGAACGACAACCTGCCCGCAAACTTGTCCACGTCCATGCCCCGTTCCATCGCAGTGCGCACATATTCGCGCCCATCCGCGAGCGTATAGGCCAACTCCTGCACCAGGTTCGCACCCGCCTCCTGCATATGGTAACCCGAGATCGAAATGCTGTTGAATTTCGGCATGCTGGCAGAAGTATATTCGATGATGTCCGCGATGATCCGCATGCTGGGTTCGGGCGGGTAGATATAGGTGTTGCGCACCATGAACTCTTTCAGAATATCGTTCTGAATGGTGCCTGCGAGTACGGATTTGTCATGGCCCTGCTCTTCGCCTGCGACGATGAAGCTGGCCAGGATCGGGACCACGGCACCGTTCATCGTCATGCTGACGCTGACCTTGTCCAGCGGGATGCCATCGAACAGGATCTTCATGTCTTCGACGGAATCGATGGCCACTCCGGCCTTGCCCACATCCCCCGCCACGCGGGGATGATCGCTGTCATAACCGCGATGGGTGGCCAGATCGAAAGCAACGCTGACACCCTGTTGACCGGCGGCCAGACCGCGGCGGTAAAAGGCGTTGGATTCCTCGGCGGTCGAAAAGCCCGCGTACTGCCGGATTGTCCAGGGTCGTCCGGCATACATCGTCGCCTTGACACCACGGGTAAAGGGGGCCGCGCCGGGTATCGTACCCAGGTGATCGACGTCTTTCAGATCCTCTTCGGTATAAAGCGGCTGAACCGGGATCCCTTCCAACGTGTTCCAGGTCAGATCCTCGACCGACCGTCCGCGCAGTTCCTTTTCAGCCAGTGCCTTCCATTCGTCTGTCTTGCTTGTCATCGTATCTTTCCCTTGTCCTTTCTGTCCGAGGCAGATCTTGGCCCACCAAATTTCTGCCCGGTGCTTTCATCGTTTTTGCGCTGCCACGCGCCCCATCGGGCGCTCATATGGCGTCATTTGCATATACTTCGCGATAAACCTCGGTCTTGTTGCGCGCGGGTGCGAAATCAACGGTCGCATTCACCGCATCCGCCCCTATATTCAGTGCAACAGGAGACAGAATGAAACGCATCTTGGCCATTGTTTTTGCCGCATTAATCACCCCCGGCATCCATGCACAGCAAACCGTTGACAACACCACCAGTGGCCTGATCCGGCCTGCGGGCGATAGCGATTTGCGCGAATTCCTTTGGATTAACCGCCCTGTCGTGGTGTTCGCGGATTCCCCGGCGGATCCGCGTTTTGCCGAACAGGTCGAGCGTCTGCAGGACGGCATCGACATGCTGATCGATCGCGACGTCGTGGTTCTGACCGACACCGATCCGGCGGCAGCCTCGCCTCTGCGCAAGAAACTGAGGCCACGAGGTTTTATGCTGGTGTTGGTGGGCAAGGATGGCGAGGTCAAGCTGCGCAAACCGCTGCCCTGGACCGTGCGCGAAATCACCCGTTCAATCGACAAGACGCCGGAACGGGAACGCGAGGTCAACCAAAAGCGCGGGTTCTGAACCATCAGACGCTGCCCCGGGCGAAGAACGCCCGCTTGTGCGTCCGGTCCAGCACCGCCAACGCGTTACCCGAGGGATCAAAGAACAGCACCGTATCCGCCGCCGTCAGCGCCGCGAGATAGCTGTGTTGAACCTCATCGGTCATACAGTTCTTGGCGGCCACCCCGGAAGAAAGAATGCCCAAGCCCCCGGGCAGATTCGCGCTCATGATCGCCTCGGAGACCGAGGTCGGGCTGACATCGGGCACATCAAAGGCCACCGCCGTGCCCTCGCCCAACAGCCGCATGCCCTTCTTGATGGTGCGAACCACCGGAATGGTGTCGCGGATCTCGATCCCTTCCAGCGCAAAAACACCCGCAGTGCATTCCAGCGATGAGTCAAAATACGAGGTGTCGCCCAGAGCCAGCCATTGCCCTAATTCTGCGCGCACGGCGCTCTCGCGATCCTGCGCACAGCCGGACAGGCCGACCACGCACAGCGACCCGAGAAAGCTACCCGCAATTCTGCAATATGACCGAGGACGGATCACCGGATCACTCGAATTCCATGATCACATCATCGACCGCCAGGCTGTCGCCTGCTGCGGCGTTGATTCTGGACACCACGCCCATTTTCTCGGCCCGCAGGATGTTCTCCATTTTCATCGCCTCGATGGTACACAGAGCCTGCCCCTCCTGGACCTCATCACCGACTTCGGCATGGACCCTGACAATCAGACCGGGCATCGGACACAAAAGCAATTTCGAGGTATCCGGCGGCAGTTTTTCCGGCATCAGCGCAGCCAGTTCCGCCTGACGCGGTGTGCGCACATGCACGCGCAGATCAGCACCCCGACTGCGGATACGGAACCCGCCGCTGATCTTGCCCACCTTCAGCACCAGAGGCACTCCATCAACGTGCAGGTTGGCCAGTTGATCCCCCGGGGTCCAGTCGCTGGTCACCCGCATCTCGCCGCCATCCGCAAACCGCACGGTCGACCCCTTGGGGTCGGCGGCGATCTCCGTTTCATACCGTTGGCTTTGCACGTTCACCACCCAATCGGTGCCAACCTTGCGTTCATGATTGTCCATCCGCCCTGACACACGGGTGCGGCGGATCTCGGCCACGCGATGCATCGCAGCGCAAGCGGCAGCGATGCGGCGCAGATCGGGTTCCGGCAAATCAACACCGATGAACCCTTCGGGATATTGTTCCTCGATAAACGCAGTGGTCATGTCCCCGGCGATAAAGATCGGATGATCCATCACGGCAGCCAGGAACGGCAGATTGTGGCCGATGCCTTCGACCTCGAAACTGTCCAGCGCCACACGCATACGCTCGATCGCCTCGGCCCGTGTCGGTGCCCAGGTGCAAAGTTTGGCGATCATCGGGTCGTAATACATGCTGATCTCGCCGCCCTCATAGACGCCGGTATCATTGCGCACCACATGGCTGTCATCGGCAACCTCGGCGGGCGGGCGATACCGGCTGAGGCGACCGATAGACGGCAGAAAGCCGCGATAGGGATCTTCGGCATAAAGCCGATTCTCGATCGCCCAACCGTTCAGCTTGATGTCATTCTGGCTAAACGGCAGCTTTTCGCCGTTCGCCACCCGGATCATCTGTTCGACAAGATCGACACCGGTGATCAGTTCGGTCACCGGGTGTTCCACCTGCAGGCGGGTGTTCATTTCAAGGAAATAGAAGTTCTTATCGCCATCGACAATGAATTCTACTGTGCCAGCGCTGGTATATCCCACCGCCTGCGCCAGCGCCACCGCCTGCTCGCCCATCGCACGGCGGGTGGCCTCGTCCAGGAACGGGCTGGGAGCCTCTTCGACAACCTTCTGGTTGCGGCGCTGGATGCTGCATTCCCGCTCGCCCAGATAGACACCGTTGCCGTGGCTGTCGCACAGCACCTGAATTTCGATATGGCGCGGCTGGGTGACGAATTTCTCGATAAATATCCGGTCGTCGCCAAAGCTGCTCGCGGCCTCGTTCTTGGAACTTTGAAAGCCCTCGCGCGCCTCGTCGTCGTTCCAGGCGATGCGCATGCCCTTGCCACCGCCCCCGGCACTGGCCTTGATCATCACCGGATAGCCGATCTGGTTGCTGATCTTAACTGCGTCATCGGCATCTTCGATCAGCCCCATGTAGCCGGGCACGGTGGAAACGCCGGCCTCTTGGGCGATCTTCTTGCTGGTTATCTTGTCGCCCATCGCCTCGATCGCACCCACCGGGGGGCCGACAAAAGCGACGCCCTGAGCTTCCAGAGCCTGCGCGAACTTGCTGTTCTCGGACAGAAACCCATAGCCCGGATGCACCGCTTGTGCACCCGACTGGCGAACGGCCTCCATCACCTTGTCGATCACGATATAGGACTGGTTCGCCTGTGGCGGGCCAATGCGGATCGCCTCGTCCGCCATCTGCACATGCAGCGCCTGCCTGTCAGCGTCCGAATAGATCGCAACCGTTGTGATACCCATTTTCCGGGCAGTCTTGATGACACGGCAGGCGATTTCGCCGCGATTGGCGATCAGGATTTTTTTGAACATGGGATATCCTTGAAATTTAGGAGGGAAGAACGCCAAAAGCCGCGCACGGGATGTATCCTGCGCGCGGCTCTTGGGTTCGGAATGGTACGGGTTGCCGGAGTCGGGATCAGCCGGTCATTGGCGCATTCAGCATTTGCCGGGATTTTCCTGACAATAGAGAACGTTTGCCCCGGCACCCAATGCGGCGCCGCCCAGTACACTGCCGTTGAGGACTGCGGCAGTACCTGCGCCCGCGCCTGCCCCCAGCAGTGCCTGTTCGCCCACCGTGTCGCCACAGCCCGCCAATCCGCCGAGCAAAGCCAGAACCGCCGTCGTTTTGCAAAAACGTTGCATCTTTGATATCCTTTCAATGGTTCGGTTATCAGAGATGAAACGTCCGCTATGTGGATTTTGTTCCGCCCGATCGTCAGACAGCGGTGGTCTGGGTCAGTTGCACTTGCCCGGATTGAGGTCGCAATACAGGATATTGGCCGCAGCCCCGGCCGCCGCGCCGCCATAGACGTTCCCGTCCAGCGCCGCCGCACCGAGGAAACCCACCCCCGCGCCGTATAATGCCTGTTCGCCCGTGCTGTCACCGCAGGCCGCAAGGCCCGCGTATACGGCCAATGAAATCCAAATTGATGCTGCTCGCATTTCGCCCCTCCTTCTGGTGTTTTGGTGGCTTGTGCCGCCAAATGCCGCGTGAACAAAGTCGCCCGCAACACAAATTTGCGGTCCTGGTCCATATCGGCCAAACTGTGCCGAGCCCCGATACCATCAGAAGTACCGAAAGAAATGGGCAGGCCATTGCCAACGGCAACAACCTGCCCACTCAGGGAAGGGGTATGGAATAGGTAGTCTGCAAACGGCGCGGGATGGAATGGAATGGAAGGGAAAGTTGCGCCACCTACAACCATGACGGTGTCATAATTCCCAGAGCTCGCCAAGTGCGCGTTTGACCCGACGTCACTTTGGGCGTTTTTTTGCCGATTATTAACCTTTTCCTGCAAGATCACGCCGACCACCGGGCGAATATCTCGGGAAAGCTGGACTGGGCCACCGCGACATCGATTACCAGAAGCGCCTCGTAACTTGCTGAATCGAATGGATCTTCTGCCGGAACGATCTCGCGCTCGAACAGCCAGCTCAAGCGTCCGGCATCCAGATTGCCGCGTTCAAACGGTTTATCGCCAAACTGCTCCCAAAGGGCCGACATAAAGCCGGCATCCGCACGCCGGTCCGCCGGTTTGCGATCCGCATAGCGTTCTCGACGGGTCAGCGGCGTGACCCCCTTGGGATTCGGACGGCGAATGGTGAACTGATAATCCGTACCCGGCAGGCGACCGGGAAATCCACGATGTTTCAGCATGGTTGCCCCCCATTCGCGGCATGGGGCGTCGACAGAACCGGGATCCGGGCCGGTCCTGCGAATGAAGTGTCAGAACTTTCCGGTGTAGCTGCGGGCCACGGAAATCGGTTCTGGTTCGGCGATGACAAATTCTTCCTGTGTCGACATTTCACAGGCGGCAAGGACGACCAGTATGCCCCCCATTGCCAATCGCGAGATGCACTTTGACATCCGAGTCTCCTGACTGCTCCACTATGTTGCGCGGGACGATGATCGCCCTGCAGCCCCTCGTTGGGGGGGCAAGCCGCTTGGCTGCGACCTTGTGGAACCATAGCCGAAAACCCGCGCCCACAACATCCTTTAGACGGGGCGATGGCGGGTTGTGGCCGTCGCGCAGCACTCGCCATCGCCGAGCGGCAGGGCATCGCAACATATTGTAGTCGCATCAGAACTCCTCCCAGATGCAGGTTGCGCTTTCGGGACGGTAGGCCTCGAAAAACTGTGTCGCCTCCGAATCGGGCGTACCAAAGGGCACATCCCGGTCCGAAAGCGAAATGACCACCCGATTCGCCGATAGTCCGTAATCGGCCAGATAGGGCAACACCAAAGCGCGGCAGAGGTGATCCATATCGCTGGCCGCTTGTGCGTATTCCACCGTTCCGGTGCCCCGTGCAATCTGTGGCGCAACAAACCGGAAACGGACCCAGGTTTCCCCGGAGCGTTCATCGATCAGAACCTCGTTCAACTCGATCTGCTGCCCCGAAGGCACGTCGATACCCTGCCCCGCCCCTGCGGCGCCCGCGTTCAGCGCCACACCCAATGCCACGCACAATCGCCATTGTGGCGATCTCGCACCCCCCTCAGGGGTGCGGGCCGCTTGCTGACCGATCCCGAGCCGGGTCATGGCGATCACGCTCCGATAAATCAATTGCGCGTTGCTACAGCGGAATGTTGTCGTGCTTTTTCCATGGATTCTTCAACGACTTGTTGCGCAGGCTGGCGAAGGCCCGGCTGACCCGCGTCCGCGTGCTGCGCGGCATGATCACCTCGTCGATAAATCCGCGTTCGGCAGCGACAAATGGGTTGGCAAACCGGTCCTCGTAATCCTTGGTGTGGGCCGCGATCTTGTCCGCATCCCCCAGGTCGGCACGGTGAATGATCTCGGTCGCGCCTTTGGCCCCCATCACTGCAATCTCTGCCGTCGGCCATGCATAGTTAAAGTCGCCGCGCAGGTGCTTGGACGCCATAACGTCATAGGCTCCACCATAGGCCTTGCGCGTGATCACGGTCACTTTCGGCACTGTCGCCTCGCCATAGGCAAACAGCAGCTTGGCACCGTGCTTGATCACGCCCCCATATTCCTGGCCGGTTCCCGGCAGAAAGCCTGGCACATCGACAAAGGTCAGGATCGGAATTTCAAACGCATCGCAGAATCGCACGAACCGCGCCGCCTTTCGGGAGCTGTCGATATCCAGACAGCCCGCCAGCACCATCGGCTGATTCGCCACCACGCCAACTGTCTGACCTTCCAGACGGATGAACCCGGTGATGATGTTTCTGGCGAAACCTTCCTGAATCTCATAAAAATCACCTTCGTCCGCGACCTTGACGATCAGTTCCTTCATATCGTAGGGCGTATTGGCGTTTTCAGGAATCAATGTGTCCAGCGACGCCTCGACCCTCCCCGGTTCGTCGAAGAACGGGCGCACCGGTGCCTTGTCACGGTTGTTCAGCGGCAGGAAATCGACCAGGCGGCGCACCTCGGCAAGAGCCTCGACGTCATTCTCAAAGGCGCCATCGGCCACTGAAGATTTCTTGGTATGGGTTGAAGCGCCCCCCAATTCCTCCGCCGTGACAACCTCGTTTGTGACCGTCTTGACCACATCGGGGCCGGTCACGAACATGTAGGAGCTGTCTTTCACCATAAAGATAAAGTCGGTCATTGCCGGGCTATAGACCGCGCCTCCCGCACAGGGCCCCATGATCAAGCTGATCTGCGGAACAACGCCAGATGCCATGATGTTGCGCTGAAAGACCTCGGCGTAGCCGGCAAGCGATGCAACACCCTCTTGGATCCGCGCGCCCCCCGAGTCGTTGATGCCGATCACCGGCGCACCGTTCTGCATCGCCATGTCCATGATCTTGCAGATCTTCTGGGCGTGGGTTTCAGACAACGATCCGCCAAAGACCGTAAAATCCTGACTGAACACATAGACCATGCGCCCGTTTATCGTCCCCCAGCCCGTGACGACACCGTCGCCATAGGAGCGCTGTTTCTCCATCCCGAAATCGGTGCAGCGATGGGCGACAAACGTGTCAAATTCCTCAAAGCTGCCTTCGTCCATCAGCAGGTCGATCCGTTCACGCGCTGTCAGCTTGCCCCGGGCGTGCTGCGCATCGATGCGCTTCTGCCCGCCACCCAGTCGGGCATCCGCCCTACGGCTTTCCAATTCGGAAAGAATGTCTTTCATGGTACATGTCTCCCTGGAGATTTTGCCGGACCCTACATTGTGTGCCACCTGCACCAAAGAGGAATTTGGAATATTTGCAAATTTTACACCAGCGATAAAATGCAAAACGCAAATTAGATAATTAACACTTGAACCTATGGACCGGAAGATCAAGGTGGGACAAAAGCGAAAGCACATCATGACCGACTCGACCAACATACGCTTCGTGAACGGGCGCCCCCCGCCGCATATTGCAACCTTGATCATGATGTCTGGGCTGTCGGCGCTGGCGATGAATATCTTCCTGCCCAGCCTGCCCCACATGACCGAGCATTTTGAAACTGACTATCGGTTGATGCAGTTGTCGGTCGCCCTGTACCTGGGCGCCAGTGCTGTGCTCCAGTTGTTCATCGGGCCAATCGCAGACAAGCTGGGTCGCCGCCCCGTGACCCTGTGGGGTATTGCCCTTTTCCTGTTGGCGACCGCAGGCTGTTTGATCGCACCCACGGTCGAGATTTTCCTGCTGTTTCGCATGAGCCAGGCAATCATCGCGGTCTGCATGGTGCTCAGCCGGGCGGTGGTGCGCGACATGTACCCGCAGGACAAGGCTGCCAGCATGATCGGCTATGTCACCATGGGCATGGCTGTTGTGCCGATGATCGGCCCCGCCATTGGTGGGGTGCTGGACGAGCTTTTCGGCTGGGAGGCCAATTTCTGGTTGCTGATCATTCTGGGCTTGCTGCTTTTGCTGCTGGTTTGGGCCGATCTGGGCGAAACCGGGGGCAAGAGCGGTTTGACCCTGCGCCAGCAGTTCGGCGAATATCCCGAACTGCTGACCAGCCCCCGGTTCTGGGGCTATTCGATGGCCGCTGCCCTGTCCTCGGGCGCGTTTTTTGCCTATTTGGGCGGCGCGCCGTTTGTCGGCACCGAGGTATTCGGTCTGAATCCAGGCGAATTGGGCTTATATTTCGGCTCTCCGGCAGTTGGTTACTTCATCGGCAATTTCCTGACGGGCCGGTTCGCAGTCCGCTTTGGCATCAACAAGATGATCCTCTGGGGCTGTGCCTCGTGCTGCCTGGGCCTGGTCCTTTCGCTGCTGGCCATGATGGCCGGAGCCGACTCGCCACTGAGCTTTTTCGGCTTTATGGTCTTTGTCGGGCTGGGCAATGGACTGGCCATGCCCAATGCCACCGCCGGGATGCTGTCGGTGCGCCCGCATCTCGCGGGCACCGCGTCCGGTCTGGGCGGGTCGATCATGCTTGCTGGCGGTGCAGCGCTGAGCGCGCTGGCGGGTGCCCTGTTGACGCCGGAAACCGGAGCCTATCCGCTGTTGTGGATGATGCTGATCACCTCGGCCCTGAGCATGGTCGCGATCCTGATGGTCATCGTGCGCCAACGTCAGCTGGGCCTCTAGGTGCTTGCGCAGACCGGTTTGCAAACCTAGCGTAGTCTGAAATTGGATTTGCAAAGGCGCACCATGGCCACACAGAAACTATATGCCGGCGCCAAGCTGCGCGAAATGCGCACGCGGCTGGCTCTGACGCAAAAGGACTTTGCCGCAAAGCTGGGTGTGTCCCTGCCCTATTTGAACCAGATGGAGAACAACAACCGCCCCGTCAGCACCACCGTGGTACTGGCGCTGGCGCAGGAATTCGGCATGGACGTGACCGAGTTGAGCACTGGCGACAGCGAACGGCTGGTCAGCGACATGCGCGAAGCGCTGGCGGACCCGGTCTTTGCCGACACCATGCCGCCTGTGGCAGACCTTCGCCTGACCGCATCCAACGCCCCGGCGCTGGCACGCGCCTTTATCGAACTGCATCGCAGTTATCGGCAGACCCATGAAAGGTTGGCCTCGCTGGACGAGGCCCTGGGGCGCGAGGATGCCCGAAACCAGAACAGCCCCTGGGATGAGGTGCGCGATTTTTTTCACTACTGCGACAACTACATCGACGCGGTTGACCGTGCCGCCGAGAATTGCGCCAGTCGGGCCAGCACGGCGCAGGACATCCGCGCCACCGCATTGGCACAGCTGACAGAACGTGGCGTTGTCGTGGCCCTTACCGACATGAGTCCGCTGCGCCAGTTCGATGCCGAACGTAAGATCCTGCGACTATCCACGCGCGCCACACCGCAGACCCAGGTATTCCAGTTGTTGCTGCAACTGGCCTTGCTGACGCAGGACAAGTTGCTCGAGGCAACGCTGGATCTTGCCCGGTTTCATTCCGACGCCGCCCGCGCCATCGCCAAGATCGGTCTGGCCAACTATTTCGCCGGGGCCGCGCTGATGCCTTACGGGGCATTTCTGGCGACGGCTCAGGAGTGCCGTCACGATCTGGAGCGCCTCAGCCTGCAATTCGGGGCTTCGATCGAGCAAGTCGCGCACCGGTTGTCCACGATGCAACGGCCCGGCGCCAAGGGAATCCCGTTCTTTTTCGTCCGGGTCGATCAGGCCGGTACAATCACCAAGCGCCACAGCGCGACGCGCCTGCAATTCGCCCGCTTTGGCGGTGCGTGCCCGTTATGGAATGTACATCAGGCGTTCGAGACGCCAGGCCGATTTCTGCGGCAACTGGCGGAAACTCCGGACGGGGTACGCTATATCAGCCTGGCGCGCGATGTGTCCAAACCGGGTGGCTCATACGGGGCACCGGTGCGCCGCTACGCCATCTCTCTGGGCTGCGAGGTGCGCCATGCCGGTTCGCTGGTCTATGCCGATACGCTGGACGTCAGCAATGCAGGGACGTTTGAACCGATCGGCATCTCCTGCCGGATTTGCGAGCGCAAAACCTGTCACCAGAGATCCGTGCCACCGCTCGAGCGGCAACTGACCATCGATGAAAATGAACGGGGGGTGCTGCCCTATCAGGTCAGCTGACGTTCCGGCACACTTTGGGGCGTGCCGGAACGCGAGGTCATCATGCTGACAGGATGCCCCAGATCTGATCCTTGAGCAGGCCGCGTTTCTTGCGCATCTCGACCTCGGCCAGTTCTTCGACCGGCTCGACGTTGGTCTCCGCGCGATGCACGGCGCGATTAATCTCGTGATACTCGTCAAACAGCTTGGC
Source organism: Sedimentitalea nanhaiensis DSM 24252 (assembly GCF_000473225.1). GTDB lineage: Bacteria > Pseudomonadota > Alphaproteobacteria > Rhodobacterales > Rhodobacteraceae > Sedimentitalea > Sedimentitalea nanhaiensis. The sequence continues at coordinate 119,757 of NZ_KI421509.1, read as the reverse complement.
AAAATGTGCATCGGACTGCTTCAACTCATGCATCCGTTCGACGCTGTCGGGGAATTCCTCGGCCAGCTCATGTGGGGTGTGAGACATCTGTTCGCTCCTTTTATCTCTTGTTCGGCGTCAGGGTATGACACGTTTCCAATGCCGTACATTGACGCGGATCAAACCACCGGCACAACTTGCAAATTTTCACCGCCGGGCGGCGCGCCATCCAGCTGCGCGGGCCTCGGCCGCACTGCAAAACCAACGCTCGCCCTTGGTTGTGTCGATTTTGGTACGCCGATAGTGGTGCTGACCCGAAACATGATAGATCCGCACCCCCCTGGACGAGATGTTGCCCTTGATCGTACAGCCTGAAACCGATGTGGCCGCCGTGCGCGAACGTTGTGCCGCACGATAGGCCGCGGGTGCCTGAACCACCGTCCCATGCAGACCGCGCCCGCTCTGTGCGGCCCCCTTTTCGTCCAGATCGTAGTCCATCGAATATTTGCGATAGGCAAATGACAGACCGTCCCGAACCAACTGACGCGCAACATCCACCCCGTCGATATGGCAGCGCGTAACACTCCGGCCGTACCGGTCCCGATCGAGCCTCTCGCAAAGCGCCTGACGGCCTCCATAGCGCCGATCCACCTCGGCGGTAGCCCAACGCCCGCAGGCCCATGCGGTGCCGTCATTACGCTGGCAGGTCTGTGCCGCCTCGGGCGCGTCGATCCCGAACAGGCGCACCCGCTCGCCCCCGACATCCCATGTATCCGCATCGATGATCCGCACCGCTCCCGCGGGATCGGCAAACAGGACGGATGGCAGAAGCATGAGAACGAAGGCAGCACAAAGTCTTAACATGTGCCTGTATGGCCCGCGCTGGCACGGCCATCAATAGCTCCCGTTAAAAATGCTTAACGCTGCGCGATCTGCCAGTTCGGGTGGATCCACGGTTCGTCATTGGCAGCAGGCAGGCTGCGTCCCAACAGATGATCCGCGACCTTTTCCCCGACCATGATCGACGGTGCATTCAGGTTTCCATTGGTGATACGCGGAAAGATGCTGCTGTCGGCCACGCGCAGCCCATCCACCCCGATCACCCGGCCTTCCGGGTCGACGACCGCATCCGGATCATCGACCCGGCCCATCCGGCAGGTGCCACAAGGATGATAGGCACTTTCGGCATGTTCAGCGATGAACGCGTCCAGTTCGTCATCGGTTTGCACATCCGTACCCGGCTGGATCTCGTGGTTCACATAGGGTGCAAAGGCGGGTTGATCAAAGATCTCGCGGGTCAGACGGATGCAGGTGCGAAAATCCGCCCAGTCCGACGCTTCGGACATATAGTTGAAGCGGATCACCGGTGAAGCGGCTGGATCGGCGTCCCGCAGGGAAACTCTGCCCCGGCTTTTGGCGCGCATCGGCCCGACGTGCGCCTGAAACCCGTGCCCCTCGGCAGCGACCTTGCCATCATAACGCACGGCGATGGGCAGAAAGTGATACTGGATGTCCGGATAGGGCACTCCGGGGCGGCTGCGAATAAACGCGGCGCTTTCGAACTGGTTGGACGCGCCCAGTCCAGATTTTGCAAGCAACCACTGCGCCCCGATCATCGCCTTGCTGACCAGGTTCCAGTGTTTGTACAGGGTGACCGGCTGGCTGGCTGCCATCTGGATGTAAAGTTCCAGATGATCCTGAAGGTTGCCCCCGACACCGGGCCGGTCGGCCACAACGTCGATGCGATGTTCGGCCAGATGCCGCGCCGGGCCGATGCCCGACAGCATCAGCAGCTTGGGCGAGTTGATCGACGACGCCGCCAGCACCACCTCGCGGCGGGCGCGGATGACCTCGCAGCTGCCCTTGCGCTGAACTTCGACCCCGATGGCCCGCCCCTCTTTGATCACCACCCGGCAGGCCAGACCGCGGATCAGGGTGCAGGTGTCACGCTTCAACGCCGGTCGCAGATAGGCATTGGCCGCCGACCAGCGCCGTCCGCGCCAAACTGTCTGGTCCATCGGGCCAAAGCCTTCCTGCTTTTGCCCGTTGTAATCGTCTGTGGTCTCGTACCCGGCTTGGTTCCCGGCCTGCACAAACGCATCGAACAACGGGTTGTGGCGTGGTCCCCGCGTGACATGCAGCGGCCCGTCGCGGCCACGCCAATCCGGATCACCGCCATGACCGCTGTCATGCCAGCTTTCCATCCGTTTGAAATAGGGCAGCACGTCGGCATAGCCCCAGCCATTCGCGCCTTGTTCGGCCCAATGGTCGAAATCCATCGCATGACCGCGCACATAGACCATACCGTTGATGCTGGACGAGCCGCCAATCACCTTGCCGCGCGGGCAGGCCAGCTGGCGATTGTTCAGATGCGGTTCGGGTTCGGATCGATAGCCCCAGTCATAACGCGCCATGTTCATCGGATAGCTCAGCGCGGCGGGCATCTGGATGAACGGCCCCGCATCGGTGCCGCCGTGCTCGATCACGATGACCGAAGCGCCGGCCTGCGACAGGCGGTACGCCATCGCGCAACCGGCGCTGCCTGCGCCAACGATGACAAAATCGGCCTCCATTATGGGAACTCCTTACCAAAGACGCCGTTGCAAGCCGCTTTCATGTCTTCGGTTGCGCTAATTCTGGAAATGGGAAGATTCATCATCCGCCCCTCGGGAATCTCTGGTTTTCCTCCAGAACATTCAGGTCCATGTGGTTGCGCATATAGCGTTCCGATGCTTTCTGCAGCGGCTGATAATCCCAGGGGTAATACCCACCCTGACGCAACGCTTCGTAGACCACCCAGCGCCGAGCCTGACTGGCGCGGACGTCGGCATCAAAACGCTCCAGATCCCAGCGGGCTTCGGATTGGGCACGCAGAGTGTGCAGGGTGTCCTGATGCACCGGGTCCATGGCCAGGTTGGTCAACTCGTGCGGATCCGCCTCGAGGTCGAACAGTTGATCAGGGTCCAGCGCACAGCGGTTGTATTTCCATTTCCCGTACCGCAGCGAGACCAGCGGCGCATCCGAACCCTCGGCGGCATATTCCATGGCCACCGGTTCGGTGCGCTCGGTGCCATTGGCCAAAGGGGTCAGGTCCTGTCCGTCGGTCCACGGCGCAATTTCGGCCATATCGACACCGGCCAGCGCCGCCAGCGTCGGGGTCACATCCAGCGTCGAGACCGCCGTTTCGATGCGTCCGACGGGCAGATCGGGGGCGGATATCATCAGCGGCACACGAGACGATCCGTCAAAAAAGGACATCTTGAACCACAGGCCGCGTTCGCCCAGCATGTCGCCGTGATCCGAGACAAAGACCACGATCGCCTCTTGCCCGGTGTCCTCGACCACCTGCAAGATTTCACCGATCTTGTCGTCCAGATATGAGATATTGGCGAAATAGGCCCGGCGCGAGCGGGCAATATCCTCGGCGGCGATGTCAAAGCTGCGCCAGTCATTGGCGTCAAACAGGCGCTTTGAATGCTTGTCCTGATCGTTGTAATCTATCGCCGGGACCGTCGGTGCCAAGTGATCGCAATCCTCGTAGAGATCCCAGTATTTGCGCCGCGCGACATATGGGTCGTGGGGATGGGTGAAACTCACCGTCATGCACCAGGGACGATCGTCGTGGCCCCGCGCCAGATCGTACAGCTTGGCGGTGGCGTGAAAGGCAACCTCGTCGTCGTATTCCATCTGGTTGGAAATCTCGGCCACCCCCGCCCCGGTGACGCTGCCCAGGTTGTGATACCACCAGTCGATGCGCTCTCCGGGCTTGCGATAATCCGGCGTCCACCCGAAATCGGCGGGATAGATGTCCGTGGTCAGGCGGGTCTCAAACCCGTGCAGCTGGTCCGGGCCGACAAAATGCATCTTACCCGACAGACAGGTATGATACCCGGCGCGGCGCAGATGATGGGCATAGGTTGGAATATCGCTGCGGAATTCGGCGGCGTTGTCGTAAACGCCGGTGCGGCCGGGCAGTTGCCCCGACATGAAGCTGGCGCGCCCCGGCGCACAAAGCGGGCTGGCAGTATAGGCATTGGCAAACCGGGTCGAACGGGCCGCCAGACGTTTCAGGTTCGGCGCATGCAGCCAGTCGGCGGGGCCATCGGGAAACAGGGTTCCGTTCAGCTGGTCGACCATCAGGATCAGGATATTGGGTTGGGTCATTGGCGAGGGGCTTTCAACATATCCAACACAGAAAGGGCATGTGCCGTGGCAATCTGCGGCGCGTCGGGATCATTCAGCGCCGAGCGGATGTACAAGCCGTCGATAAGAGCCGCCAACGTGTTGGCCGCTGCCACCGGATCCGCCGAATAAGGCCGCAAAGCGTGGCACAGGTTGGACCTGATCCGGTTCTGATAGATGTGCCACAGCCGCAGCGCCTGATCGTTGGTCTGGGCCATGACATAAAACGTCATCCAGGCGCTGATCGTCTGTGGCGTGAAACAGGACCGCGCGAAACAGGTGCGAATGATCGCCGCCGCGCGCTCACTTGCAGGCGCGCGGGCCAGTTCGCTGCGCACTTCGGCTCCGAAATCCGTCAGAATGCGGCGCATGGCGGCGACAAAGATATCCTCTTTTCCACCAAAGTAGTGATGCGCCAGAGCGCTGGACATACCTGCCCGCCGTGCGATCTGGCTTACGGTCACATCCAGTGATCCGGCCGCGCCTATTTCCGCGATTGTGGCCTTGACCAACGCATCGCGCCGTAAGGGTTCCATTCCGATCTTGGGCATGCGCCGTACTCCGCCGTGGGTTCGGAGCGAGGTTAGAATCTGTTTATTGACTCGTCAATCAACAAAAACGATCCACTCCCGTCCGTGAACCCGCCCGTAAAATCGGCGGGTTCAGACCTTGGTTGCGGGAGTTGGCGGCGTGATCGGCTGGTGTTTGAGCATATATTCACGCCAGGTGATGAAACTGACCGCACCCAGGATCAGCCCGCCCCCCAGCACAACCCAGATGTCCACCGGTTCGCTGAACACCAACGCGCCCAGCGCAGTCGCCCAGACCAGTTGCAGGAAGGTCACCGGCTGCGTCACAGCCACCGGCGCGGCGGCAAAGGCCAGCGTCATCGTATAATGGCCCGCTGTGGCAAAACAGGCCACGCCGAACAGGATTCCCAACTCGGTCAGGGTCGGCGTGACCCACACCGCATAGGCAAAGGGGGCCAGCGCGATGGTGACCCAGATCGACAGCATCCCCACAACAACTGCCGCATTGACCCGGTCAACTGTAAACTTGGCCAAAAGGTAGCTTCCGCCAAACACCACCGCCGCCAGCAGCATTGCCAGATGGCCAGGCTGTACCTCGCGAAACCCGGGTCGCAGAATGACCGCAGCCCCGATCAGCGCCGCGACCACGGCCGCTATGCGCCGCATGGCCAGTCTCTCACCCAGAAACATGGCCGCTCCCAGAGTGACATAAACCGGGGCCAGATAGTTGATCGCCGTTACCTCGGCCAGGGGAATTCGGGTCATCGCGTAGAACCACATCATCACGCCCATTGCATGAAAAATGCCACGTATCGCAAACAACGCCATCAGACGGCCATTCAGCCGGGTATTCAACATCGACGGCAGCATCGGCAACAGGAACACCAGCCCCAGCAAATAGCGCAGAAAAGCCTGTTCCGCGGGCGGTATGCGCGGCCCCAGGAACTTGACGATCGCGGTAACGGCAACAAAGCACAGGCCAGTCACCAGCATCCACATGATTCCCACCAGAGGCCGGGATGTCGGGGCGATACTCATACAGGGGTTCAACACCCAATCCGATGCGGATTCAACCCTTCACATAACAAGCAGTTTCGCGGCAATTGCCCACATGGTCAGTCCGATCAGCCCATCCAGCACCTGCCACGCCCGCGGACGACCGAAAAACGGTGCCAGCAGGCGCGCGCCATACCCCAAGCCAAAGAAAAATGTGAAACTGGCACATACCGCCCCAAGGCCAAATGCCAGCCGATCCGAATATTGCGCCGAAATCGACCCGATCAGAACCACCGTGTCCAGATAGACATGCGGGTTGAGCCAGGTAAAAGTCAGTACCGACAACAGTGTCGCCAGCAATGTGCTGCCATCGCCGCCCCCGGCATGCAGCGCCGCGCCACCGCGCCAGGCGTTGCGCAGGGCAAGCCCGCCATAGCAGATCAAGAACGCAGCCCCGCCAAGGCGCATCGCCAGATCTAACCAGGGCGCAAGCATTGCCAGATGACCAAACCCGGCCACCCCGACGGCAATCAGCACCGCATCTGACAGGGCACAGGTCAGACAGGTCCAGAACACGTGTTGCCTGCGCAATCCCTGGCGCAGAACAAATGCATTTTGCGCCCCGATGGCCAGGATAAGGCTGAAACCGAGGAAAAAGCCGGGAAGAAAAGCGGATGACATTGCGGCAACCCCTGTATGACCCTCGTTTGACTAAGGCCATGAGACGGCGTAATCCAGTTAATCATCATCATCGCAGATAAGAGATGCTAATGCAGTTCGATCCTCATCACCTGGCGGCGCTGGCGGCAGTGTTGCGCTGTGGCAGTTTTGAGGCGGCGGCGGGCGCGTTGGCCGTGACCCCTTCGGCGATCTCGCAGCGCATCAAGGCATTGGAGGATCGTGTTGGCACGGTTCTGATCCGGCGCGGCCCGCCCTGCACCGGAACATCCGCAGGTCTGCGCCTGTCCAAACATGCCGAGGATGTGGCCCTGCTGGAATCCCAAGTCAGCCGCGAATTGTCTTTGCAGCGCCAACCCGGAAAGGTTCATCTGCGCATCGCTGTCAATGCCGACAGCCTGGCGACCTGGTTCGTGGCCGCGATGGCTGCGGTGCCCGATATTCTGTTCGACCTGGTGATTGACGATCAGGATCACAGTGCCGACTGGCTCAGGCGCGGCGAGGTCAGCGCCGCCGTGACCGCACAGGACAAGCCGGTCACCGGTTGCGACGCCCTGCCACTGGGCGCTCTGCGCTATGTCGCCACCGCTAGCCCGGCCTTTATGACGCGCTGGTTTCGGCACGGGGTCACTGCCGAAACGCTGGCTCGGGCCCCCTGCCTGACCTTCAACCCAAAGGACATGTTGCAACGGCGTTGGATCACGCAAACGGTGGGGGCGCGCCTGTCGCCCCCGGCGCATTACCTGCCGTCGACCCAGGCCTTTGTCGATGCCGCGCGCGCCGGTCTGGGATGGGGCATGAACCCGCAGGTTCTGGTCGACACCCTGATCCGGGACACCCTGCTGATACCATTATGCGCCGACGCGCCGTTGGACATACGTCTGACCTGGCAGGTCAACCGCATCATGGGAACGGCCCTTGCTCCGGTCACCCGCGCGATCCGCGACGCCGCACAAGCGGGGTTGATCGCAAACGGACCTTGCCGCGTCTGACCTGCGCGGCAATACTGACGTGCACTCAACCGGAGACCAAGATGTTCGCCAAGGAAGCCCTGAGTTACTTTGCCATCCCCCTGCCCGACCGGACCGAAATGGACGATACGCAAATGCGCGCGCAGGCTCGGGAATTCTACGACAGGATGCGCCGTCGGCACACCGTGCGGGACTATTCCGACCGCCCGGTGCCACGCGACGTGATCGAAAGCTGCATCCGCACCGCTGGCACGGCCCCATCGGGCGCCAATCATCAACCCTGGCATTTTGTCGCCATCGCCGATCCGGCGCTCAAACAACGGGTGCGCGCCGCTGCCGAAGAAGAAGAACGCCGGTTCTATGACGGTGGTGCGGGCGATGAGTGGATCAAGGCGCTGGAACCGATCGGGACCAACGCCGACAAACCCCACCTGACCGTGGCCCCCTGGCTGATCGTGGTCTTCGCCCAACGCTGGGGCACGTTTCAGGACGGCACCCGGTTCAAGAACTACTATGTGCCCGAAAGCGTCAATATCGCCACCGGTTTCCTGCTGGCGGCGCTGCATCACGCGGGCCTGTGCACGTTGACCCACACACCCAACCCGATGAAATTTCTGAACGAGGCGCTTGGTCGCCCCGCCTCGGAAAAGCCGACCATGATCATCGCCGTGGGACACCCCGCCAAAGACGCGACAATTCCATCGGTAGCCAAGCAAAAGAAACCGCTGGCCGAGATCCTGAGCGTGTTCGACTGAAGCGTGTTGCGTTCAATTGTAGACGGCTAACGGCAATGCACACTCGGTGCCCTGGACAGTTCCAGTTATCCGATCAATTTTCCCGCAGTACAATTGACGCCCGCGTCAAAGCTGGTCCATCACCTCGTCTGAGGCTTCAAAGTTGGTGGTGACGCGCTGCACGTCGTCATCGTCTTCCAGGGCATCGATCAGCTTCATCAGCTTTTCCATCCCCTCCAGATCCATCTCGGTGGTGGTGGTCGGTCGCCAGACCAGCTTGGTCGAGTCCGAGTCGCCCAGCTCTGCCTCAAGCGCGCTGGCGACATCGTTCAAATCCGTGTCCGCGCACCAGATGATATGCCCGTCCTCGGTGCTTTCCACATCCTCGGCCCCGGCCTCGATCGCCGCCATCATAACCGTGTCCGCATCGCCGACGCTGACCGGATAGGTCACCTCGCCCTTGCGGTCGAACATGAACCCGACACTGCCGGTTTCACCCAGGTTCCCGCCGTTCTTGGAAAACGTCGAACGCACGCTGGACGCGGTACGATTGCGGTTGTCTGTCATCGCCTCGACGATCACCGCGACGCCATTGGGGCCATAGCCCTCATAGCGGATTTCCTCGTATTCGTCCCCATCTCCGACCTGGGATTTCTTGATCGCGCGGTCGATCACGTCCTTGGGGACCGAACTGGATTTGGCCTCTTTTACCGCCAGGCGCAGGCGCGGGTTCTTGTCCGGATCCGGGTCGCCCATCTTGGCCGCCACGGTGATTTCCTTGCTGAGTTTGGAAAACAGCTTGGACCGCGCGGCATCCTGCCGCCCCTTGCGGTGCTGGATATTTGCCCATTTGGAATGGCCGGCCATGAATAGCCTCCTGAAGATAGACCCGATTTCATGCTCTATAGGTGAAAGCGCTGGCCGGGTTCAATCCCTGTAAAGAGGACAACCCTGCAATGGCCGCCACTCAGGCACCGCCGATTTGCCGCACGTTTGGCCCACGCAGCAACCGGTGGGCCAGCGCCGGAGACAGCCGGTTGAGCAGACGCAGCAAGCGGGTGCGCTCGATCCAGATCTCGTCCCGGCCCGCTTCGATCCCCTTTAACAGATCCTCAGCCGCCCGTTCGGGCGGATACCGATCGGGCATATCCCGCGACAGCGAGGTCGCCACCAGCGTCATCACCGTTTCGCTGACATGCACCGGCAGACCGGCATCCTGACACTGATATCGCAGCGTCCGCACAAAGCTGCGCAACCCGGCCTTGGTCGCGCAATATATCGCCGCCTCGGCGCGGGACGCGATGGCCAGACCGGAGGTGACGACATTGACAAAGCCGGGTCCATTCGCAGCCAGTTGCGGCACCATGGCTACGGCCAATTGCATCGGCGCGGTCAGGTTGATGGACACTTCGCGCGCGATCCGCGTGTCATGATCGCCCTGCGTCAGGTCGACATGCTCCATGATCGCCGCGTTCGCGATCAGCCCGCAACATGCCGGATGATCCCGCGCAATCCGCTCCGCAAGCCTGCGCGCCGCGCCGGTCTGCTCAAAATCCAGCAGCAACGGCGTAACCCCCGGAACCTGAAATGCGGTCCGCGCAACCCCCAGTACATCCACGCCGCGATCAATCAGCAACCGGGCGAGTTCGGCACCGATCCCGCGCGAAGCCCCTGTCACCAGCACGGTGCGTCCCCTCATGTTCATGTTGCCGCTCCTTTTTCCCCGCTTGCAATCAGTCTTGATGACCCCAATAATCCGAACAATTGCTCGACTTTTCCACTCGTCTTCCCGAGGTATTGGCCATGGTCCAGATTTCTCTGCGGAAACAACCGGTTCAGGCCCGGTCTCAGGCCACCTGTGCGGCGATCAAAGAGGCGGCTGCTCGGATTCTGGTGACCCGTGGCATCGAGGCTCTGAACACCAACCTGATTGCGGAAACCGCCGGGGTCTCGGTCGGTACGCTGTACCAGTATTTCCCGTCCAAACAGGCCATCCTGGCCGAATTGATCCGCGACATGCGCGCCGAAATGCTGACCGATTTGCAGCGCGGGCGCCAAGCGGCCCAGGGCTGCGATCTGAACACGACCGTGCGCATTCTGATCGATGCCACGCTGGATCACCACCGGCGCGATGCACCGCGCGCCGAAGCCCTGGAGCATGCCGAAGCCACGCTGCGGATGGATGGCGAAACCGAACGGCTGAAAGCCGACATTCACCTTCTGGTCGTCGAAATCCTGACCTTGTTCGGCGTGGACGCACCGGCGCGGGCGGCGCGCGATCTGGCCGCCCTTGCCAGCGGCATGGCGCGGGCGGCGGTCTGGGCGGGCGAGACCGATTTCGACGACGTGGCGGCCCGGATCACACGGGCGGCCACGGGCTATCTGAGGCCAAACTGAATTGGCCCCGTATCATCCCCTATCATCCCGGCCAGGCAACTGATCACAACAGGCGAACCACCACATGACCACCGACCAGATCATCCTTTTCGCGCTGTTTGGCGCCGTATTCGCAGGCTTGCTGTGGGGGCGCTTCCGATATGATCTGGTGGCGTTTTCAGCCCTGATGCTGGGCGTCGTACTGGGAGTCGTGCCGACCGAGGATGCGTTTTCCGGCTTTGGGCATCCCGCCACGCTGGTGGTGGCATTGGTTCTCATCGTTTCGGCCGGGCTGGTGCGTTCGGGGGCGGTGTTTCTGATCACCCGCACAATGGTCGACAGCAGCCGCGCGCTGCAGGGGCACATCGCCCTGATGGGCGGCATCGGCGCGGTACTGTCGGCCTTTATGAACAATGTCGCCGCACTGGCCCTGCTGATGCCGGTCGATATCCAGACCGCGCGCAAGGCCGAACGCAGCCCGGGGCTCAGCCTGATGCCGCTGAGCTTTGCCACTATCCTGGGCGGGATGGCCACGCTGATCGGCACCCCGCCGAACATCATTATCGCGTCGATCCGGGCCGATGCGCTGGGAGAGCCGTTCAGGATGTTCGACTTTGCCCCGGTAGGCGGGATCGCCGCAATTGCCGGCCTGATCTTTGTGGCCCTGATCGGCTGGCGGCTGATCCCCGACCGTGGCGAAGCCACGGGCGGAGCGGGTAAACTGGCCGAATACATAGCAGAACTGACCGTGCCCGAAGGCTCGGATCAGATCGGCAAACGTCTGGCGGAACTGGACGAGACGGCCGAAAAGACCGACGTGGCCATTCTGGGGCTGATCCGCGATGGTAAGCGGCGCTATGGCCGCGCGGCCAATGCGCTGCTGCGAGGGGGCGACACGCTGGTACTCGAGGCGCGGCCCGACGCGCTGGATGAATTCCGTTCGGCACTCAAACTCGATTTCTCGGATGCCAAACGTCAGGAAATGCTCACCGCCGCCGGCGAAGGTCTGGAGGTGATCGAGGTCGTGGTGCGCGAATCTGCCCGCATCGCGGGCAAGACCGCCCAGGGCATCGGGTTGTCCTGGCGGCAGAACACCGTGCTGATGGGAATCTCGCGCCAGGGCCAGCGGATCACCAAGCACATGCGCCAGACCGAAATCCTGCCCGGCGACATCTTGTTGCTGCTGTGCCCGCGCGACCGGGGGCCGGACGTGACCGAATGGCTGGGCTGTCTGCCGCTGGCCGAACGGGGGCTGAATGTGACCGCCAATGAAAAGGTCTGGCTCGCGACCGGCCTGTTCGCCGTGGCGGTTGCAGCGGCCAGCCTGGGGCTTGTGTACCTGCCAATTGCGCTGGGGCTGGTGGTGGTGGCCTATGTGCTGACCCGGATCCTGCCCATCGCCGAGATTTATGACCATGTCGAATGGCCGGTGGTGGTGCTGCTGGGGTCGATGATCCCACTTGGCGCGGCACTTGAAACCTCGGGCGGAACCCAATTGATCGCGGGCGCCCTGACCGATCTGACCCGGGGCATGCCGGCCTGGGCGATCCTGACGGCGCTGATGGTCGTGACCATGACGCTGTCGGATGTGCTGAACAATACCGCGACCACCATCGTCGCCGCTCCGGTCGGCATTCAGATGGCGCAAACCCTTGGGGTGTCACCCGATCCCTTCCTGATGGCCGTGGCCGTGGCGGCGTCGTCGGCTTTTCTCACGCCGATCGGGCACAAGAACAACACCCTGATCCTGGGCCCCGGCGGCTATCAGTTTGGCGACTACTGGCGCATGGGCCTGCCGCTCGAAATCATCATCGTCGCGGTCTCGATCCCCGCAATCCTGCTGTTCTGGCCGCTCTAGGGTCAGGCGGGGTCCAGCAGGAAACCGGGCAAAATTGGCCGCGACATCGTTGATCCGCGCGAAAACCGCTTCACAGTGCGCAGCTCGCCCGATAAGCCCAGGTCATGAAACGCTTTCTGATCCTGCAACTGCGCCCCGAGTCCGACGCTGCGGATGACGAGTTCGCCGCAATCCTGAACAAATGCGCACTGGACACCGCGCGCGTCCACCGCGTGCGGCTGGACCGCGAAACGCTGCCCAGCACTCTGGACGTATCCATCTATGCCGGAGTCATCGTGGGCGGCGGCCCCGGCTGTGTCAGCGATCCCGCCGAGACAAAATCCGATCTGGATGCCCGGACCGAAGCCCAGATCTTGGCCCTGATGCCGCAAATCATCGCCCGCGATCATCCCTTCATGGGATGTTGCTACGGGCTGGGCATCCTGGCTCATCATCTGGGCGGCGAGGTCAGCAAGGCCCGGTACGGCGAAGCGGTCGGCCCAACCGATTGCCGCCTGACCCCAGAGGCGCAATCCGACCCGCTGACAGCCGGGTTGGACAATAATTTCCAGGCCTTCGTCGGTCACAAAGAAGCGGTTCAGGCCCTGCCGCCGGGCTGTGTGCATCTGCTGGCTTCGGACCCGTGCCCGATCCAGATGATCCGCTATGGGCAGAATGTCTATGCCACACAATTCCATCCCGAGGCGGATGCAGGCGATTTCGAACGCCGCATCCGGATCTACCGCAACCACGGTTATTTCCCGCCTGAACAGGCAGACGCGCTGATCGAGCTCTGCCACGCCGCCACGGTCACCGAACCCGGTGAAATCCTGCGCCGCTTTGCCGCCCGCTATGGCTGACCCCACGGCGCGCACCGTCGGCCCATTGCCTGAGCGACCCCGACCTGCATAACCTGTCCTGAAACAGGAGAGGCGGATGGACAACGCGGACGTGATCATCGTGGGTGCAGGGTTGTCCGGGCTGACAGCTGCTGCGGAACTGGGCGACCGGGGGAAAAAAGTGATACTGCTGGATCAGGAGCCCGAAGGGTTTCTTGGCGGTCAGGCGTTCTGGAGCCTCGGCGGATTATTCATGGTCGACACCCCCGAACAACGGCGCATGGGGATCCGCGACAGCGGCGCACTGGCCTTGCAGGATTGGTTGGGCAGCGCCCAGTTCGACCGCCCCGAAGACGAATGGCCGCGCAAATGGGCCGAAGCCTATATCAATTTCGCCGCTGGCGAAATGCGGCCTTGGCTGCACGCAATGGGCCTGCGCTGGTTTCCCGTGGTGGGCTGGGCCGAACGCGGCGGCGGATGGGCAGACGGGCACGGAAACTCGGTGCCCCGGTTTCACATCACCTGGGGCACCGGACCAGGTGTCATGGAACATTTCGAACGACGCGTGCGCGAACATGCCGCCAATGGGCTGATCCAGATGAAATTCCGTCATCAGGTCAGCCGGATCATCCTGCAAAACGGCAACGCCACCGGTGTGGCAGGCGAAGTCCTGGCCCCTGACAGCGCGTCGCGTGGCCGGAAAACCAACCGCGAGGTGGCGGATGAATTCGAACTTTTCGCCCCCTCGATCATCGTCAGCTCCGGCGGCATCGGAGGCAATTTCGATCTGGTGCGTCAAGCGTGGCCAACGGATCGACTGGGTGGACCGCCCGCGAAAATGATCGCCGGCGTTCCGGCCCATGTCGATGGGCGGATGATCGCAATTTCCGAAGCCGCTGGCGGCCATGTCATCAACGGCGACCGGATGTGGCACTATACCGAAGGGGTACAGAACTGGGACCCGATCTGGCCTTCCCACGGCATCCGTATCCTGCCGGGGCCGTCCTCCATGTGGTTCGATGCCACCGGACGCCGCCTGCCGCCACCCTGCCTGCCGGGTTTTGACACCCTGTCCACGCTGCGCGAGATCCTGAAAACCGGACACGACTACAGCTGGTTCGTTCTGACCCAGAAGGTGATCAAGAAGGAATTCGCGCTTTCAGGTTCGGAACAGAATCCCGACTTCACCTCGGGCAAATGGTCCAAAGTGATCCGCCAACGCATTCTGGCCGGTGCCAAGGCGACCGCCCCGGTCGAGGCGTTCAAGAAGCATGGCAAGGATTTTGTCGTGGCCAATACGCTGGGCGATCTGGTCAGGGGGATGAACCGCATCGCCGGGAATGACCTGATCGACATGACGGCACTGCAGGCGCAAATCGCGGCGCGGGACGCACAGGTCGACAACCCCTTCACCAAGGATGTGCAGATGATGGCAATCCACGCCGCACGCAACTATTGCGGCGATCGCCTGATCCGCACCGCCAAGCCGCACAGGTTTCTGGATCCCGCCAATGGCCCCTTGATCGCTGTGCGGCTGAACATTCTCACCCGCAAGACACTGGGCGGATTACAGACTAATCTGGACAGCCAGATGATCGGTTCGGATGGGCAGGCGGTGCCAGGCCTGTTCGCCGCCGGTGAAATTGCCGGGTTCGGCGGCGGCGGTTACCACGGCTACAACGCGCTGGAGGGAACCTTTCTCGGCGGCTGCATCTTTTCCGGGCGCAAAGCCGGACGTTCGACCGCCATCGCCTGAGCTCGCCCCGCGCATCACCAAGGGGCGCTGCCCCTTCGCAGGCTAAGCCTGCTCATCCCCGGAGTATTTTTCGCAAGAGGAATAACTGAAGGATCACCAAAGCCTTCCTCTTGCACCAAATACTTCAGGGAGTTTGAGGGACAGCGTCCCTCAAGGCCCGCGTGGCCTGAACGCAAATCATTCAAGTGCGCGCGGCACGCGTGCTCCGCTGGATCAAAGCGGCCAGATCAGCGGAATCAGTGCCGAAGCCAGCAGCCCGATCGATAGATTCAACGGGATACCGACACGCATGAAATCGGTGAACCGATAGCCACCGGGGCCATAGACCAGCATATTGGTCTGATACCCGATTGGCGTGGCAAACGAGGCAGAAGCCGCGATCATCACCGCCACAACCAGCGGTCGGGGATCCAGCCCCATCGCGCTGGCAAGACCAATGGCAATCGGCGTCACGACGACGGCTACCGCGTTGTTGGACACCAGTTCGGTCAGCACCGAGGTCAGCAGATAAATCGCCCAGACCACCAGAAACGGTGGCAGTATATCCAGAAAGGGTGCAATCGCGTTGACGATCATCCCCACCGCGCCAGAACTTTCCAACGCGGCCCCGATCGCCAGCATCGAAAAGATCAGCGCCAGAAGCCGCCCATCGACAAAGGAAAATGCCTCGTCCGCGTCGATGCAACCTGTGATCAGAACCACGGACACCGCAAGGATCGACAGGTACAAGATGGGCGCGACCCCCAATGCCGCAAGCAATACGATACCGGTCAGCGCCGCGATGGCGATCGGCGCGTGGCTGCGCCGATATGCGCGGGCCGAGGGATGGCTGACATCTACCATCTCCATATCCGCCGCCAGCCGCTGAATATCGCCCGGCGTTCCCTCCAGCAGCAGCGTATCGCCAACCCGCACTATCAGATCGTCCAGTTGCCGCCCGATATTCTGGTTGCGCCGATGCACCGCAAGAACATAGACGCCGTAGCGCCGCCGCAAGCGCAGCGCGCCCAGACTGCGCCCGACCATCTTGCAGCCCGGTGTGATCAGAACTTCGACGGTCGAGGTTTCGACCGCGGACACCTGGTCGACGCGTTTCAACTCCTTGTTGGCCTGCAGGCTCAGCAACTCGGTCATCTGCGTTCGCAGCACGACCCGGTCACCCACCTGCAGCTCGACGCCTTTCAGATTGCGCCGCAACGACACATCTCCCCGGACCACGTCGATCAGCCGCACGCCTTCGCGCTTGAACAGCTGCACCCCCGTCACTTCCCGCCCGATCAGGTTGCTCTCGGGGGGAATCACCGCCTCGGTAAAGAACTTCATCCGCGACCGGTCGCTCAGCATCATTGCCATGCTGTCGCGATCCGGCAGCAGGCGCGGTGCGACAAAGCGCAGATAGATCATCCCCCAAGCGACAACCGCCAGGCCCAGCGGCGTGACCTCGAAGATGGTAAAGGCCTCCATTCCGTTGGCCCGCGCAACACCGTCGACCAACAGGTTGGTCGAGGTCCCGATCAGCGTCAGCGTCCCCCCCATCACCGCAGCATAACTGAGCGGGATCAGCAGCTTGCTGGCCGACATCTCCAGCGTCCGCGCCAGTTGGATGAACACCGGGATCATCACCACCACCACCGGCGTGTTGGACACCACAGCCGAGGCCAGCACCACAAAGGCCATCAACATGCCAATCGCAAACCGGGGATTCACGCTGGCCTGTTTCTGCGCCAGCGACGTAAAGGCATCCAGCGCCCCGGTCCGCACCAGCGCCCCCATGATGATGAACATCGCCGCTATCGTCCAGGGGGCCGGGTTGGCCAGCACAGGCAGGGCCGCCTCATAGGGCAGCACACCGGTCACCAGCATCAGGGATACGCCCGTAATCGCAACCACTTCGGTCGGAAATGCCTCTCGCAGGAACAACACGAACATCGCGGCCACGATGGCCAGCGACAGGATCGCGCTGCCGGTGTCGGAAAGCTGGAAAAGCTGCATGTTTTCTGTGAGGTCCGGGCGCAGGGGTAATCGGCTAGCGCGCAGTTTCCACGATTGACGCGCCGGGGGCAAGTGCATCTTGCCGTCGCGGCTGCACCAGGAATACTCCCGCCAGAATGATCCCCATCGCCGCCCAGAAATATGGCGAGTAGCTTTCACCGAGAATCACCAGCGAAAACAGTACGCCAAACCCGGTCACGAGATAGCTGACCTGAACCGCAAACACCGACCCGGCCCGCGACACCAGCCAGACATAGCAGGAATAGGTGATTACATGGATGAGAGCCGCAACGATCAGCGCCCATTCCGCCGCCCCATAGCTGCGCAACGGCGAAATAAATTGACCCGTGACCAGCGCCAGCGGCAGCGACAGACCGGCTGCCACCAGTGAGGCCCCTAGCAGAACCTGCATCGGACCCAGCCCCGCCGTCCCCCAGCGCGACACGTAATTGCCTTCACACGCATAACAGACCGAAGACACCAGCGCCAAAGGTACCCAGATCAGCATCGCCGGATCCGGCAGGCTGGCCTGCGGTAGAACCAAAAGCAGGACCCCGATCAAGCCGCCGAAAAGACCCGCAAAGCGGCGCAGGCTAAACCGTTCCAGCCCCAGCCCCAGCGCGATGGGAAACGCCAGCATCGGCACCAGCGACAACAGAACCGCCACGACCCCGGCCGGCAGATGATGCAGCGCCTGATACGAAGCGGCATTCGGGATCAAGGTGCCCAGCAGCGCGATCACCACATAGACCCGCAGCGCGGATCGGTTCAACGGTAGGGGCCGCCGCAGCAGCGCCAGAACCACGCCCAACAGTGCAGCCCCGATAAACGTGTCCCAGAAGATCAGCCCAAAATGCCGGTGTCCGGTGCTGACAGCAATCTTTGACAGAGGTACCGTCAGCCCCCATCCCGCGCCCAACGCGATCAGGATCAGCATGAACAGGACCACCTCTCGTCGGGTCACGGCGCGGATTGCTCCAATCGGCCGCCGACCCGCACCATTTGAACGGACTGTGCCGCGCCGGTGCGGTTGTCGGTTTCGACAAAAATACCCGAAAGCGTCGCTTCGCCCGCGGCCGGGGTGAACCGCGCCTTGGGCATCCCGGTAATGAACCGGCGCATCGGCTCGGCCTTGTCCATGCCGATGACCGAATTGTAATCGCCGCACATGCCTGCGTCACTCAGATATCCGGTGCCACCCGGCAGCACCATCGCATCCGCCGTTGGCACATGGGTGTGGGTGCCCACCACCAGGCTGGCGCGCCCGTCGCAGTAATGGCCCATCGCCATCTTCTCCGAGGTCGCCTCGCAATGCACATCCACGATGACCGCATGGGCCAGCCCGCCACGGGGGTGCGATTTCAACACCGTTTCCACCGCCGAAAACGGATCGTCAAAGGCGCGTTTCATGAACACCTGCCCCAGCACCTGCAACACAAGCACCTTGCGCCCCCCCGGAGCGGTGAACAGCCGATAGCCCTTGCCGGGCGCGTTCTTGGCAAAATTCAACGGGCGGATGATTCGCGGCTCGTTTTCGATGAACTGCAGCATGTCCTTTTGGTCAAACGCATGATCGCCCAAAGTCAGACAATCCGCCCCGGCAGCCAGCAGCGCCTTGGCATGATCCCCCGACAGGCCCATACCGCTGGTCGCGTTCTCGCCGTTCACCACGACAAAATCTAGCCGCCAATCGGCGCGTAGCCGTGGCAGGTGTTCACTGATGGCGGCGCGCCCGGCGCGGCCCATCACATCGCCCAGAAACAGAATTCTCATGCCCGCGTGTTAGAGAGTGACAGCCCCAAGGGCAAGCACGCGCTAAAGGCAATTCAGGTCTGCGGCGGCCCGGCGATCACGGCCACGAATCCCAACTCTGCCCTCTCACCCGGCAGAACAGGAAAAGGCGCGCAATTTCTGGTCAGGCACCGGGTATCGCCCCGCGGCGGATCATGTTGGCCGACACCTTATCATAGGCCTTGCTCCATGCGGCTTCGAGTTCCGGCGTGAAATCCTCGCCCAGCCCGGCGCGCAGGGTCTCGATCAGCGCTTCGCCCATCGGCGCGAAATGGGCCGCCTTGATCCCGAGCATGGCATGTTTGCGACCCAGCCCGTTGTATTGCGCTTCGCTGAAGTCTTCATCGTTCAGCTTTTCCACGATCACGCCCAGCGTGCTCATGAATTTCATCCCCTGCCCCGCCAGATCCTCGCGGAACAGGGTGCGCATCTTGGGGGCGCGGCGAAACAGGGCCTCGTAGAAATACAGCGAATGCCCGTCAAATTCCGAACGCAGCCGATCCAGACTCTTGCGGACCATCTCATGTTCAGCGGAAGTGAGTTCCATGACCTCTCCTTTCTGCACTGAACGAATCATTAGCACAGCCCGGCTGCGCGCGACTTGATCTGGCACCATGCCCGCCGGTCACAGCCCCGGCGTCAGCACCCGGCTTTCGGTCACAATCAGGTCCAATGGCTGATCGGTCGCCTCCAGCGGCAGATCCTCGGCCAGTTGCGCGTCATAGGCAAAACCGATGGCCAGCGTGGCCCGCTTGCGGCGCAGCCGCTCGAGTGTACGGTCATAAAACCCGCCACCATATCCCAATCGCCCGCCGTTCAGATCAAACGCCACCAGCGGCACAATCACGATCTCGGGATCCAGAAAATCATCAACCTCGGGTACGCTGGCACCAAAAGGCCCGTCCCGCATCGCACCACCCGGTTCCCAGCGACTGAACCGCAGCGGCTTACCCGCGCCCAAAATCACCGGCACGCCCACGGGACCGTGCGCCGCCGCTTCGGCCATCGCCGGCAGCGGGTCGATCTCGGTGCGGATCGGCACGTATCCGGACAGCGGCACACCGCGATACCCGGCCAGCACCTCGGACAGCAGGGCCGAACTAGCCCCGTTCGTCGCCGCATGTGCGGCCTTGCGCCGGGCGAATCCGGCCTTGCGCGCTGCGGCCTTGCGTTGTTCCAGATCGCTCACATCATCACCATACCGGCCAGCCCCAGAAAGGCGAAAAATCCGACCACGTCGGTTACCGTGGTAACAAAGGTGCCCGACGCCAGCGCCGGATCGACCCCCATCTTGTCCATAACAACCGGAATCACGGTTCCCGCCAAACCCGCCACCATCAGATTGATCACCATAGCCACCGCGATCACATAACCGATTATGGGCGAATTGAACCAGACCAGACCGATAATTCCCATGGACACGGCAAAGACCAGCCCATTCAGCAAGCCGACAACGACCTCGCGCCGGATCACCCGCCATACGTTGGCTCCGGTCAAATCCTTGGTCGCCAGCGCCCGCACCGCCACTGTCAGCGACTGGGTTCCTGCATTGCCCCCCATGGATGCAACGATGGGCATCAGCACCGCCAGCGCCACGAATTTCGACAGCGTTTCCTCGAACTGGGAAATCACCAGCGACGCCAGGATCGCCGTTAGCAAATTCACCGCCAGCCACGGCAGACGACGCTTGGCCGTGTCCGCGACGCTGTCGGACAGCGAACTGTCATCGGAAACCCCGGCCAGACGCAGAATGTCTTCTTCATGTTCCTCGTCCAACACCGCCATGGCGTCGTCGATGGTGATCACCCCGGCCAGCCGGCCTTCTTCGTCGACCACCGGCGCCGAAATCAGATGATACTGGTTGAACGCATAGGCCACGTCTTCTTCGTCCTGGGTGGCCGGGATCACCCGGAACATGTCTTCGGTCAGATCAATCAGGGGCACCTCACGGCGTGACCCCATCAGCTTGCCCAGGGTGACATTGCCGATCGGGTGCATCCGCGGATCCACCAGCACGATATGATAGAACTGCTCGGGCAACTCGTCGCTATTGCGCAAATGGTCGATGGCCTGCCCGACGTTCCAGTGCTCGGGCGCCATCACCACTTCGCGCTGCATCAGACGACCGGCAGAGCCTTCGGGCCAGGCCATCGCCTGTTCCACCGCAACCCGGTCGGAGTCTTCCAATGCGTCCAGAATCGCCTCTTGCTGCGGCTCTTCCAGATCCTCGATCAGATCGACGACATCGTCGCTTTCCAGTTCGCGGACCGCATCGGCCAGAACCTGCGGGCGCAGGGTCGCGATGACCTCTTCGCGGATGCTCTCGTCCAGTTCCGACAGGATATCCCCGTCGAATTCACGGTCATACAGACGGATCAGCCGGGCCCGGTCATAAGAATTCAGCTGTTCCAGAAGGTCGGCGATATCAGCCGCGTGCAGCGGCTCCATCAATTCGGTCAGCTGGGTCTGATCCTCGGTATCCACCGCATACAGAATTGCTGCGACGGCACGCCGGTTCAGCACATAGGACGAGTCGTCGCGGGTTTGCTCGTCTTCGACCCGATCGGTGTCTTCAACCATTCTCTGCTCCCCGCAATTGGCCGCAAAATAGAAGAAGCTGCTACCCGAAAACAATGACAATAGCGGAATTTACCGGAAGAATTCGGCCCTGTAGTCTTTGCTCTGGCAATACGGCTGCAAAAAGGGGCGGGTTTATGGACGACACGACAATTCTGAAAGGACAGGTGCTGTCCTTTGACGGTTCACCCTTTGACGCCCCCCCCACAGAGGCGGCCCGCATCGACCAAGCGGTTGCAATCAGCGGCGGGCGAATTGCCGCGCTCGGTGCCACCGATGCCCTGACCCGCGCCTATCCACAAGCGCGCATAGAAGATCGCGGCGACCGGGTGATCATGGCGGGGTTCGTCGATGCCCATGTGCATTTCCCGCAGACCGCGATGATCGCCAGCTGGGGCAAGCGGCTGATCGATTGGTTGAACACCTATACCTTTCCCGAAGAAATGCGGTTTGCCGATGCCGATTATGCCGCCGAAATCGCCGCGCGCTATCTCGACCTGACGGCCGCCCATGGCACCACCACCATGTGCAGCTTTGCCACCATCCATCCGCAAAGCGTGGATGCGTTTTTTACCGAGGCACAACGCCGGGGCCAGCGCGTCGTGGCCGGCAAGACCTGCATGGACCGCAACGCCCCGGAAGGCCTGCGTGACACGCCGCAATCCGCCTATGACGACAGCAAGGCGTTGCTGGCGCGGTGGCACGGCGTGGACCGGATCGGCTATGCCATCACGCCGCGATTTTCACCGACTTCGACGCCGGAACAGTTGGAGGCGATGGGTGCGCTGTGGGCCGAACATCCCGATTGCCTGATGCAGACCCATCTCAGCGAGCAGGTCGATGAAATTGCCTGGGTGAAATCCCTGTACCCCGAGGCGCGTGACTACCTGGACACCTACGAGGCGCATGGGCTGTTGGGCGCACGCGGCCTTTACGGGCACGCCATCCACCTTGAGCCGCGCGAGCAGGACCGGCTGCGCGAGGTCGGTGGCGCACTGGTGCATTGCCCGACCTCCAACACTTTCATCGGCTCCGGCCTGTTCGACATGGCCGGGCTGATGGCGCAGGGCCAGACCGTCGGGCTGGCCACGGACACCGGGGGCGGCTCATCCTTTTCGATGCTGCGCACGATGGCGGCAGCCTACGAAATCGGGCAGCTGCGCGGCACGCCCCTGCACGCGGCGCAATTGCTGTGGCTCGCCACCGTCGGCTCGGCCCGCGCGCTGCATATGGACGGGCGGATCGGCAACCTGCAAGTGGGGCACGAGGCCGATCTGATCGTGCTGGATCTGGCCTCGACCCCCGCAATCGCCCAACGGACCGCACAGGCCAAAGACATCTGGGAGTCGTTGTTTGCCACCATCATGATGGGCGACGACCGCGCCATTGCAGAGACCTGGATCGCCGGCGCGAGCCGCTAAAATTTACCGAAAATCAGGTTCAGACTGGCGAAACCGGCGCTTACGCTGTATCAAGTCTTTACAGGTTAACGATTTAACGAAAGCTCATTGGCCAGAAAGAATAGATTCATGCAAAAATTATTTACGTCCCTACTCGCCATCGCGGCGGCGACAGGCTCACATGCCGGTACCGTTGTCGTTCCCTACACGGGCAGCTTCGACGAAGCCGCGATCGTTGCCGAAGGCGGTTTTCCCGCCGGCGATTTCGACACTTTGGGCGGCGCCGAGGATGTCGGCCTGTTCAACCTCGTCGCGGGCACGAACACCTTTTCCGGTTCGGTCTACAGTGCAAACGATCCAGCCGACACTTTCCTGATCGCCATCGCCGAAGGCATGCAGATCGTCGGTGCCAGCATCGCCTGGGCGACCAACCTGCCCGGCATCGAGTATGATTTTCTGTCGCCCTCACCGGCTGGCTTCCTGCAACAGAACACTTTTGGCGCAGAAGCGCCCTATTGGACGCTCGAGGAAAGCTCGATCACTCCAACCGTTTTCCGGTTGGACGGGCTCGAAGCCACCAAGGTCGGAAACACGTTCGACGTGGCACCGTCCAGCTATGACGCGCCTGATTTCATGCGCGGTGCCGGCATCTATAGCAGCCTGCTGGACGCAACCGGCACCTGCGGCCAGATCTATGTGGCTGCCGATCCCGGCGTAAACACGCAATGCGCGTCGGGCCTGAGCTATACGCTCAGCTTCCAGGTTGAACCGACGATCTCGGCAGTGCCGTTGCCGGCGGCCGGCTCTTTGCTGGTGTTTGCGCTGGCCGGATTCGGTGCCGCGGGTCTGCGCCGCCGCAAAGCCGCCTAAGTTCAGGCCAAGATCGGCCTCGTGAGAACGGCGCCGTCCTATGGGCGGCGCCGTTCGTCCGTGTCGCGCAACGTTCAGATCGCTGCAGACAGGCCTTGCGCCAGAGCGTTCTGCCGTTCGATGACGCGCGGCAGATCCAAAGTGGCGATCCGGTGATCGGCCACCACCAGCCGGCCCTCGACGAACAAATGCTTCACCCGCACAGGTCCGGCCAGCAACAGCGCCCCCGGATCCCAGCTCCCGGCGCTCTCGATCCCGGTCGTGTCCCACAGGGCGATATCGGCGCGTTTGCCCACCGCGATCCGACCGCAATCGGGCCGCCCCAGCACATCCGCCCCGCCACGGGTTGCGATCTCCAGCGCCTCGCGCGCACTCATGGCGTCGGCCCCGTTGGCAACCCGTTGCAACAGCATCGCCTGACGGGCTTCGCCAATCAGTGTGCCGCTGTCGTTGCTGGCAGAGCCATCCACCCCCAACCCCACCGGCACCCCGGCATCGCGCATCCTGCGCACCGGGGCGATGCCACTGCCCAGGCGGCAGTTGGAACAGGGGCAATGGGCAACGCCCGTGCGGGTGCGGGCAAACAGGTCGATTTCCGCGCCGTCCAGCTTGACACAATGGGCGTGCCAGACATCGGGACCGGTCCAGCCCAGATCTTCGGCATATTGACCGGGACGGCAGCCAAATGTCGCCTCGCTATAGGCGACATCTTCGTCATTTTCGGCCAGATGGGTATGCAGCATCACCCCCTTGTCCCGCGCCAACAGCGCCGCATCGCGCATCAGGTCGCGACTTACCGAAAACGGCGAACACGGTGCGATCCCCACCCGGCACATCGACCCCTCGCGTGCATCGTGATGGGCATCGATCACCCGGATACAATCGTCCAGAATAGCCAGCTCGGCCTCGACCAGCGCATCGGGGGGCAAACCGCCTGCGCTCTCACCAATGCTCATCGCACCGCGGGTTGGATGAAACCGCATTCCAATTTCGGCTGCCGCCGCGATGGTATCATCCAATCGTGCCCCGTTCGGATAAAGATACAGGTGATCCGAGCTGAGCGAGCACCCCGACAGCGCCAGCTCTGCCAGCCCGATCTGGGCTGAAACGAATATTTCCTCGGGTCCGAACCGGGACCAGACCGGATAGAGGGTCTTGAGCCATCCGAACAGCAGCGCGTCCTGTCCGCCGGGCACCGCGCGGGTCAGGGTCTGGTACAGATGGTGATGGGTGTTCACCAACCCCGGCGTCACCACGCAGCCCCGTGCCGAATGCACCGCCCCGGTCGTGGTCAGGTTTTCACCAATGGCCGCGATCACCCCGTCGCGCAGCAGTATATCGGCACCCGCCAGTTCGCGGCGCGCGTCGTCCATGGTCAGGATGGAATCGGCCTTCTGGATCAGGATTTCGGACATGACAGTCTCCACACTTCAGGTTTGGCCCGATTCGGTATGAAGTGTGATGGCGCGCCGACAGAATACGGGCAAAGGACTCGGCACGGGCGCAAGCATAGCGCCGGTGCCGGACCCGCTCAACCCTCTGGAGTTTGACTTAGGGTCCGCAAGGCTGCGGCGTGCAATTCAGCGTTCGCAGCCGCCAGAACCCGCCCGCCGTCATGTGCCGGACCACCCTGCCAATCGGTGACGACACCGCCCGCCGCCTGGATCACCGCAATCGGTGCCTGAATGTCATAGGCATTCAGTCCGGCCTCGATCACCAGATCGATCTGTCCCGCCGCCAACAAGGCATAAGCGTAACAATCCATGCCGTATCGGGTCAATTTCACCTGCCGGGATACGGCCTGAAACCCGGCCCGTTCGACAGCCGAGCCGACCTCGGGAAAGGTAGAGAACAGGATCGCCCGGTCCAACGCCACCCCGTCCCGCGTCGACAACGCCATTGATCCATGTGGCCCAGTCATTTCGGCATGACCCAGACCGCCAATGAACCTTTCCTGCGTATAGGGTTGGTCGATAAGTCCCAGGATCGGACCGTTCTGGTCCGCCAGAGCAATCAGCACACCCCAGGTCGGTGTGCCGCTGATAAAGCCCCGGGTGCCGTCGATCGGATCAAGCACCCACTGGCGCCCGGAGTCTCCGGGCATAGAGCCGAATTCCTCGCCCAGGATTCCGTCGCCGGGCCTGTGTTCGGTCAGCAGGTCGCGCATGGCCTGTTCGGCTGCGCGATCCGCGATTGTGACCGGGTCAAACCCTCCGGCGCATTTGTTCTGCGCCATCAGCCCCGGCTGCCTGAAATGCGGCAGAATCACCGCTCGCGCCGCATCTGCAAGCAGATGGGCCACGCCCAAATCGGACAGTTCAGAATTTTCTGCATTGGTCATGCTCGTCCGACTGCCAGCCGGGCGTGCAAATTGCAAGTCGTCCCGGCCCGTCAGGCAACGTCGCTGAGCACTCGGGCCAGTTCAAACAGCCTGCGGCGCTGGTTCTCGGGGATGGCGTAATAGGATCTCACCAGATCCAGTGCCTCCTTGTCCGCCATCAAATCGGCCGGCAGCGTGGTTTTGCTGTCTTCCGGTTTTTCGTCGCCCTGCAGTCCTTCGAAGAAGAAGCTGACCGGCACATCGAGCGCATCGGCAATATCCCAGAGCCTTGAGGCACTGACCCGGTTTGCACCCGTTTCGTACTTCTGAATCTGCTGGAACTTTATCCCAACCTGTTCAGCCAATTGCTGTTGCGTCATGCCAATCAGCCACCGGCGATGGCGCACGCGCTTTCCAACGTGCACATCTACGGGATGAGTCATACAATTCTCCTTTACCAATACTAGTTACAAACGAGTTAGACTAGAGGACTGCTGTAACCTTTGATCGCCCGATGCGATCATGGCCTTCCCCGGTAGCCAAACCCATTCCCCCACCACATGCGCATACTACTGGCTTTTGGGTTGATTTCAAGTCAGGCCGCTCTCGGATAACGGGAGAATACCCCTTATTCAGAACGATTTACTCTTGATTCGAAACAATTTTTTCTGCCAATCACGACCACATCATCTTTCGGCATGATCGTGGATCGCCCATTCGCGGCACTGTGCGACCCAATAGGAAACGTGCCCTCAAACCGTTAAAAAGACAAGGATATTATTGTGCAGGCATATCGTATCGTAGCGTCAAGAGGCCCAGCCAACCTTACTCGTATAGCGACCCCCGAGCCCGGATTCGGACAGATCCAGGTCCGCATAAAGGCCTGTGGATTGAATTTTGCCGACCTGCTCACTTTAGAGGGTCGTTACCAAGATATTCCCTCAGCACCGTTTACGCTTGGGATGGAATTGTCCGGAATCATCGAGAAAACCTGCGATTCGGTTGACAATCTGGCAGTCGGAGACCGAGTCGCGGTGTTCTCGGGTCAGGGCGGCCTGGCCGAAATGGGCGTTTTTGATTCGTCCCGCGCCATCCGGATTCCCGATGAGATGAGCTATGAACACGCCGCCGCCTTTCAGATCGCCTATGGCACCAGTCACATGGCGCTGGACCATCGCGCCCGGTTGCAACCCGGCGAAACCCTGCTGGTGACCGGCGCCGCGGGTGGCGTCGGGCTGACAGCGGTCGAGATCGGCAAGCTGATGGGCGCAACCGTCATTGCCCACGCGCGCGGCGCGGACAAGCTGGCCGTGGCGCAACAGGCCGGGGCCGACCATCTGATCGACGATTCCGAGGATCTGCGATCGCGCGTTCTTGATCTGGGCGGGGCCGACGTGGTCTATGACGCAGTTGGCGGCGCGGCGTTCAAGGCCGCCTTCCGCGCCTGCAAGCCCGAAGGCCGGTTGCTGCCCATCGGCTTTGCCAGTGGCGAGGTGCCACAGATCCCGGCCAACCACCTGCTGGTCAAGAACCTCTCGGTCCTGGGCTTCTATATCGGCGGCTACATGAAGTTCCGCCCCGATCTGGTGCGGGGCAGCCTGACCCAACTGATCGCCTGGTATCTCGACGGTCGGCTCAAACCCCACCTCAGCCATGTGCTGCCCCTGTCGCAGGTCGCCGAAGGCATCGAGTTGCTGCGCAGCCGCAGATCCACCGGCAAGGTTGTAATCCGAACCGGCGACTAGCCCCCTAGCCTGCCGCTTGCAGGCGTGGGGCTGCAGGCCTGCCAAAGGCATTGCGCAACAGGGCCATCAGCGCCTGCGACGCTTCGCTTTCAGTGTTCCCGCGGGTGTAGAAGTTGATGAATTGCAGCGGCAGCGGCGGCAGGTTGCCACAATGATCCACGATCTCCAGATGCGGTGGCTGGGTCCCGTCCAGCATCGCCATCACCGCCAGGTCGGCGGCTACGCTGGCCTCGATCGCGCGATCAGAATCGGTGTCGATCGCTATATTCCACTCGACCCCAGCCCCATCCAGCGCCCGCAGGACTATGGGCCGAAAGATGCAGCTGCGCCCCTGGGCCAGATCCAGCGGTCGCTTGCGCCAGGCCACGCCGCAGGGCGCACCGACCCACACCAGAGGGATCGCGCTCAGAACCTGGCTTCCCGCGACCTTTTCCGGCTCGGTGGTCAGGATCATGTCGCATTCACCGCGCTCGAACCGGGTTTTCAGATCCAGTGTATTCGCCGTGACCAGTTGGACTTTCATCCGGGGATAGGCCGCATTGAATTGCTGTAAAACACGCGGAATCGCCGGATAGACCACATCGTGCGGCACACCCAGGACAATCTCGCCTTCAAATTCCTGATCCGTCAGCCGCCCGATCAGCTCGTCGTTCAGCGCCACCATCCGACGCGCGTAGGTCAACATCTGCTCCCCCGACGCGGTCAGCGCGATGGTCCGTCCCGAGCGGTCCAACAGCTCGACCCCCAACAACTCCTCCAGCCGTTTCAACTGCATGGACACCGCCGATTGGGTCAGATGCAGAAAGCCGGCCGCGCGGGTGACACCGCCAGAGTCGGCCACGGCTACAAAAGACCGCAGGGTGGTAATGTCGAGATTTCTCATACTTCACAATCCTTGATGGATGAGCGCACAATCATTGGCTTTTATAATGTGCCACTGCCGGGCATATTTATCAAGGAAGTTGATTCAATAGACACGATTCATCGCAAATCGGAAAGGAAATAGCCATGACCGCCCTTAATGCCGCCCGCGCCGCACCGCACTGCACGCCCTCGCTGGGCCGTCGTCTGGTGCGGGCCCTTGGCCTGTGGCGTCAGCGTCGGGCGCTGCGCCGCCTTGATGCCAAGTCCCTGTGCGACATCGGCATCACCCGCGCGCAGGCCGAAGCAGAGGCCCGCCGTCCACTCTGGGATGCGCCCGCCAACTGGCGGATCTGACCGCCCCGCACGGCATTTTTCGCCCTGCCTTCCCCGGCAGGGCAATTTTTGCCAAGTTCTACCGATAATCCGTGTCGGATTCACTTGAAAATGCCGCCGGTACACCCGATATTTCAAACAAGAGCTGTTGGGCTGTTTCCAGCGGCACCCTTGTCTTGAACGGAGACCTTGAATGGCTGAATTCGACATGAACCGCGTGGCGGGCCGGACCGCGGCCGGAACACGATCTTCCGCGATCGATGCGGGATTGCGTGCACATATGAACAAGGTCTACGGCACGATGTCCGTGGGCACCTTGCTGACCTTCCTCGTGGCCTGGGCCGTCGGCACCAACCCGGCACTGCTGGGCGCGTTCCGCGATCCGGTCACTCTGTCGCCCAATATCCTGGGCTGGATCGTGATGTTTGCACCGCTTGGCATGGTATTCGCCTTTGGAGCGGCAATAAACAAGCTTTCGGTGGCGGGCGCGCAACTGTTCTTTTACGCCTTCGCTGCCGTGATGGGTCTGTCGATGGCGTGGATCTTCGTCGCCTTTACCGGCCTGTCGATCGCCAATGTCTTTCTGGTAACGTCAATCTCGTTTGCCGGGCTGTCGCTGTATGGCTACACCACAAAGAAAGACCTGTCCGCGATGGGCACTTTCCTGATGATGGGGGTTATCGGCCTGATCGTAGCGATGGTGGTCAACATTTTCCTGCAGTCGCCTGCGATGATGTTTGCGATCTCTATCCTGGGCGTTCTGATCTTTGCGGGCCTCACCGCCTACGACACGCAAAAGATCAAGACCGAATACATCCAGCACGCCGCACATGGCGATGCCGAATGGCTGGGCAAGTCCGCAATCATGGGCGCGCTGACCCTGTACCTGGACTTCATCAACATGTTCATGTTCCTGCTGCAACTGTTCGGCAATCGCGAATAACGCAGCACCGCAGACGACAATCGGGGCCGGTCCTTGCGACCGGCCCTTTTTCTATGCAAACTGCCCATATGCTAGAGCTGCGCCCGAACTGCGAAATTTGCGACCATGACCTGCCGCCCGCCTCACCCCTGGCGCGGATCTGCAGCTATGAATGTACCTATTGCGCCGATTGCGCCGACCGCGCGTTACAGGGGGTCTGCCCCAATTGCGGTGGAAACCTGGTCGCGCGGCCGATCCGCCCTGCGCACAGCTGGCGCACAGGCACCGGTCTGGCAACGCATCCGCCTGCCACCCAAAGGCGCAGCTGCAAATGGGATCAGGCCGACCGCGCCGAGTTGACCGCCCGTCTCAAGGACGTTGCGCCTGATCAGAGGTGACGCGCGCCTCAGCGGGTGCTGCCCCGCTCCGACGCCGTCGTCTCGCGCGCCACAAAGGCCAGCCCCTGAAAGTCCAGCGCATAGGCGGCCCGCAGCGATTGCGCGGTCCCGACCTCGCCAAAACCGACATCGCGTTCCGGTTCACATCCGGCGGTCAACAAGGCGGCCGCACATGCGATAACGATCCTGACTGTCATGATCCCCTCGTTTTGTCTTTAATCGGATCTATCGGCAATTCCTTGACAGCCGGTTAATCCAGACCGCACCGGGGTGCTCAGCATCCGGTTGACGCCCTGCAAACGCCCACCGTTCACACAAAAGAAAAAGGGCCACGCGCTGGCGTAACCCTTTGACTTTCGATCCGGTCGGACAAGATTACTTGATCTTGCCTTCCTTGTACTCGACGTGCTTGCGAACCACCGGGTCATATTTGCGGACCACCATCTTGTCGGTCATGGTGCGCGCATTTTTCTTGGTCACATAGAAATGGCCGGTGCCTGCGGTCGAGTTCAGGCGGATCTTGATTGTGGTCGGCTTCGCCATGGTCTCTCTCCTGCAACGAAAGGCAAATGCCTGCTGGGGCACCTTTCGACAAATTCGTATGAAGCTGCGCTTTTACCCGGGCGCGGGGCCGAGTCAACAGCGGATTTGCGAATGCAGCCGATTCAGCAACGATAGCCCCCCTCGAACAGCGCATTCTTTACAATCTGACATTGTCCGGTTACACAAGGGCTGTATTTTTCGATGTGTTTTTGATGTAACGATTAGGAGTTTGTCATGCGTGTCCCGCATTTTCCCCGCTTTGCCATCCTGGTGATCCTCTGCGCCGCAGCGCTCGCGGCCACCCAGGTCGTCGCCTCGCGCGCCACCCTCGATGCTGAAAGCCCGGTGCTGTCCGGCAGGTAGCCGCCCTGACGGCCCGTCACGTCCCAGAGGCCAAGGTCCGTCAGAAATTGCGCGGAGGGCCTGTAAGCCGGATTCTGTTCAGGGGTTACCCCCGTCGATGACCATTCCTCTAGCGCCCGTGTTGCCACGTGCGTCCAGCTGCCAACCCGACCCCTCTCGGCCAACGCGCGCCTAGCGGCGGTATCCCGTTGCCGGGACCGGTCCCGCGCGGGGGTCCTATTTGGCATTGCTCCCGGTGGGGCTTGCCATGCCGCCCCTGTTGCCAGCGGCGCGGTGGGCTCTTACCCCACCGTTTCACCCTTACCTGTGCGGACACAGGCGGTCTGTTTTCTGTGGCGCTATCCGTCAGGTTGCCCTGCCCGGGCGTTACCCGGCACCGTTGCCTTGTGGAGTCCGGACTTTCCTCTCGTGCCTTGCGACACCAGCGGCCATCCGGCCCTCCGCGCCCCTGCGACTTAGGAGGTCCGCGCCGCCCGGTCAACGCCAAAGCGTGCCGCCAGATCGGCGATCAGTGCACGGTCCTCGGCCTCCAGCGGACCCTGTGCATGGGGTCGAAACCGGGTGCGGAACGCAGCCAGCGTTGCCGTCCGGTCCTGCACCGGATACCCAAAGCACGCCGCGTCGTCCCAAAAGTCACCGCCTTGTGCCGGCCTCGGCCAAACCGACAGCCCCTGACGCGCCAATCGGCGCCAGTCAAACCGGGGGCCGGGATCAAACTTGCGCGCCGGTGCCATGTCGGAATGACCGATGACGCCCTGCGGCGCGATCTCCCATCGCAGCAGTATCCCGGCCAACAACGCCTCAAGCGCGCTCATCTGCGGCTGTGAAAACGGATGGGTGCCGCGATTGTCAAGCTCGATGCCGATCGAACGCGAATTGACATCGCCCCGCGCGGCCCATTCCCCCGCACCCGCATGCCAGGCGCGCAGGTCTTCGCGCACCATCTGCCAAACCGTGCCATCGCCCCCGATCAGGTAATGCGCGGACACTTCGGCGCTGGCATCGCACAGCCGTTCCAGCGCCGCTGCGGCGCTGTTCATCGCGGTATAGTGAAGCACCACCAGTTCCGGGCGCAGCCCGTCCCGGCGCGGCCCGGCGTTCGGCGAGGGATGCCAGATCGGCGTCACCGGATCAGTTGTCGACCGCGCGGCGGAACGGGGCCGGATCCCAGCCGCAGGCATATCCGTCGCCATCCGGGTCCAGCCCGGCACGGTCGCGTTGTGGCCCGCCCTTGGCCAGGAACTCGGCCTGCGCCATGTCGGGCGAGGTAAAGGCGTTGCAATTGCGCTCGGCCTTGGCCACCAGGTTCGAACCGCTTCGGCTGTAAACGCGGGTGCCACGCGGGTGCGCGCTGGCCAGCGCATAGCTGACGATATTCGGCTGCGCGGTATCGGTGCGTTCCGGCAGGGCCGTGGGCTCGATCACCTGATACTGTGCGCGGTTGGTGGCGATCAGCGCGGCATCGCCCTGGATCGTGCGGCTGCCCGACACGGCCGTGAAATCGTTTTCCGCCGACAGGCCCGTCGCCGTGGTCACCACGCCAGCCGAAGGCGTTCCCGAACTGGCGGCCAGCGCCGCCGCTGTCTGGGCCGCGATATCATCCGCACCCGCGCCCGGCGGCAACGCCGCGCTTTGCACACCGGTCGAACTGGCCACGGTGCGCATCGGCGCCCCCGGTGCGGTCACCGGAGCAAGCGGTTCGCTGGACAGCAGCTGCGGCGGCGCCAGCCGCTCGGTCGAGGCATCTGCCCCGGCCAGCTCCATCTCGCGCGCCCGCATCGCATCGGCGTCCGAGCCGAACCCAACCCCCGCCATCGTATCCGGTGGGGTTTGCGCACAGCCCGCCAGCACCGCCAGCGCAAAGCCAAACAGGATGGGAAATCGGATCTGGTTCTGCATCTCTTCCGTCCTGTCGTTACTGCCGGTTCCGGTCCTGTATTCTACCACCACTTGCCCGGCTTGGCCACGAACCCGGCGGCGTTTTCCAGCGCATGGGCGGTGTTCAGCAGATCGCCTTCCTCCCAGGGTCGGCCGATCAGTTGCAGCCCCAGCGGCAGCCCCTGCTTGTCCAGCCCGGCTGGCACTGAAATACCCGGCAACCCGGCCAGGTTCACGGTGACCGTGAACACGTCGTTCAGATACATCTGCACCGGATCGGCATCCGTCATCTCGCCCAGACCAAAGGCCGCCGAGGGGGTCGCCGGGGTCAGGATCGCGTCGACCCCGGTGGCAAACACATCCTCGAAGTCCTTTTTGATCAGGGTGCGAACCCGGCGGGCGCGGTTGTAATAGGCGTCATAGAACCCCGCGCTCAGCACATAGGTGCCGACCATCACCCGGCGCTGCACTTCGTGGCCGAACCCCTCGGCGCGGGTCTTTTCATACATCTCGGTGATGCCGTCACCGTGAGCCAGCGTGGCGCGGTGACCGTACCGCACCCCGTCATAGCGCGCCAGATTGCTGGACGCCTCGGCGGGCGCAATGACATAATAGGCCGGCAGCGCGTATTTCGTATGCGGCAGGCTGATATCGACAATCTCGGCCCCCGCATCCTTCAGCATGTCGGCACCGTCGGCCCACAGCTTTTCAATCTCGCCCGGCATCCCGTCCATGCGGTATTCGCGCGGAATACCGATCTTCTTGCCCTTGATGTCGCCGCTCAGCATCGCTTCGAAATCCGGCACCGCCAGATCGGCGCTGGTGCTGTCCTTGGGGTCATGGCCGCACATCGCACCCAGCATGATCGCCGCGTCGCGCACCGATTTGGTCATCGGCCCGGCCTGATCCAGCGAACTGGCAAAGGCGACAATGCCCCAGCGCGAGCAGCGCCCATAGGTCGGCTTGATCCCCACCGTGCCGGTAAAGGCCGCAGGCTGGCGGATCGAGCCGCCGGTGTCGGTGCCGGTCGCCGCAAGGCACAGATCGGCCGCCACAGCCGCCGCCGAGCCACCGCTTGATCCGCCGGGCGTCAGCTCTGCCGCGTCATTGCCACGCCGCCAGGGGCTGATCGCGTTGCCATATGTGCTGGTTTCGTTGGACGATCCCATGGCGAATTCGTCCATGTTCAGCTTGCCCAGCATCACCGCGCCCGCATCGGCCAGGTTCTGGCTGACGGTGGATTCGTATTCCGGCAGAAACCCCTGCAAAATCCGGCTGCCGGCCTGGCTGGGTACGCCTCTGGTACAGAACAGATCCTTGATGCCGATCGGCAGACCGCACATCGCGGGCGCGTCGCCCGCCTGAAGCCGCGCATCCGCCGCCGCCGCCCGCTCCAGGGCGATTTCCGGTGTCTTGTGCACAAATGCGTTCAGCGCATCCGCGCCGTCGATCGCCGTCAGGCAGGCCTGCGTCAGCTCGACTGCGGTGGTTTCACCCTTGCGCAGCGCGTCGCGCGCCGATGCCAGTCCCAGTTTGTTCAGATCAGACATTATTCAACCACCTTGGGAACCGCAAAAAATCCTTCGCGCGCATCCGGCGCATTGGACAAGATCTTGGCCTGCTGATTGCCATCCGTGACCTCATCGACCCGCCGTTTCAGACGTTGCGGCGTCACCGAGGTCATCGGCTCGACCCCGTCCACATCCACTTCGTTCAACTGCTCGATGAACCCAAGGATGGTGTTGAACTCGTCGGCCAGCGCCGGCAGCGCATCCTGCTCGACCTTGATGCGGGCCAATTTGGCCACCCGGGCGGCGGTGTTCTGATCAATCGACATGGGACCTCTCATGCTGTGTTAGGGGCATTTACCCCCGTGACGGGCGGCTCGCAAGGGGCGCGGACCTGTACAGCGGCCGCAACAGCCGTCAAGGTGACGCCTGACGCAATCACAAGGCACGGCCCAACGATGAAACTGACCCTGCATCATCTCAACATGGCCACGGAAAATGTGGCGCGTATGGACAGGTTTTACCGCGACATTCTGGGGCTTGAACGCGAGACCGCGGGCCTGCCGGTGCTGGAAAAGACCAAAGGCTATGCCGGCGACGTCACCTTTGTCACCGATGGCGCGATTCAGACCCATCTCGCCCAGCGCGACATACATGCCGGATTTGCCACCGGCCAGATCGTCAACCCGGTCAGCCACGGCCATATTGCCTATCGCACCGATGACCTGAGCGCCTTTCGCGCCCATCTGGAAAACCACGGCATCCCCTATTCGGACTGGGGCCATGCGGCGGTGGCAGGCTGGCATCAGATCTTTTTCTACGATCCGGACGGCAACGTCATCGAAGTCCATCAGGTCGGTGGCCCGTCACATCCGCCAGAGACCAGCCTGCTGGCAGAACTCGAAACCTGCGAACGGCAGGTCTGGGATGCCTTGGTGACCGGCGATCAGGACAGCGACGCGGCCCGGCTGGACGATGGCTTTCTCGGGGTTTATCCCGACGGTTTTTCCGGCAAGGCCGCGCATGTGGCACAGCTTGCCGACGGGCCTACGATCAACACCTACGACCTTAACGACATGCGCTGCGTCGACCTCGGGGCGGACCACGCCATGTTGTGCTATCAGGCAACATTCACGCGGGCCCCCGGCTCCGATCCGGAACGGATGTATGTCAGCTCCATCTGGAAACGCTGGCAAGGCGGCTGGATCAACCTGTTCAGCCAGGACACCCCCGCCGCCACCTGACCGGTGCAAAACCGCAATCCAGGCGTTAGCCTCTGCCTGAAAACAAGGAGTACGACATGAAGATCATCTGGCTGGGACATGGCAGCTTTCGCATCGAGACGGCCGACCTGGTGCTGTTGCTCGACCCGTGGCTGACCGGCAACCCGATGCTGACCGAACACCAGCACGACGCCGCCGTTTCGGGGGCCACCCATATCATCCTGACCCATGTGCATTTCGATCATGTGGTGGACGTGCTGCCGCTGGCCAGGCGGCTGAACATACCGGTGGTCGGGCAATACGACATCATGGGCCTTTGGGGTGAAACCGAGGGCATCGAGACCATCGGCTTCAACAAGGGCGGCACCGTCGATCTGGACGGCGCCAAGCTGTCGATGGTCACGGCCCAGCATTCCTCGACCTTCTCGACCGAAGACGGGCTGCGCACCGGTGGGTCCGAAGTGGGTTACATGCTCGCCGCCGAGGGCCATACCGTCTATCTGTCCGGCGACACCGACATCATGGCCGACATGGAGTGGTTCGGGGACTATTACAAACCCGATATCGGCATCCTGTCCGCCGGTGGGCATTTCACCATGGACATGGCCAAGGTCGCCTATGCCGCCAAACGGTACTTTGCCTTCAAGACCCTGATCCCCGCCCACTACCGCACCTTCCCGATCCTGGAACAATCCGCGCAAACGCTGGCTGCGGCTCTGCCCGGTGTCGACGTGATCGAACCCCAGGTGCTGCAGGCGATCGAGATCTGACACAGCGACCGCCCCGATCCCGCCATCACGCCGGAGTAACGGGGCGGACCGCCAAACAGAGCGCCACACATCACCATACGTGATGTCACCCTGGACAAACATTCATTTTCCTAATGACAAATCCGGTTCTATATCCACGGTATCAAAATACACCGTCAGGATCGGAGATCACCATGACGCCAACTGTTAACTGCCTGTCTTCGCCCGCGCCGCGCACGCCTGCTCCGCGTCCACGCGGACACTGGCTTTGGGTTACTCTTCTGCTGGGGATTGCCGTCGCCGGATACGCGGTGCTTGAGCGCACCGGCACGCCGTTGAGCGGGTTGAAAATTGAAACCGGGTCCATTCCCGGCCAGGACTGGCACGGCAACGTGCGCCGCTCGTCCCCCGGCTACTGATCCTTGCCGCGCCGCTGCGCAAAGAACCTGCGCAGCAGATCGGCGGATTCGGCTTCTGCGAGCCCGTCGTAAACCTCGGGGGTGTGGTGTGTCTGGGCATGATCAAAGATCTGCGCCCCGTGCGCCACACCGCCCGACTTCGGGTCGGATGCGCCGTAATACAACCGCTCGATCCGGGCATAGGCAATGGCTGCGGCACACATCGGGCAAGGCTCCAGCGTGACATACAGGTCATGCCCGACCAGCCGCTCGCTGCCCGCCGCCGCACAGGCCGCCCGGATCGCCAGAATCTCGGCATGGGCCGTCGGATCGTTCAGCTCGCGCGTGCGGTTGCCTTCCGCCGCCACCACCTGCCCATCCGGGCCAACGATGACCGCGCCCACCGGCACCTCTCCGCGCGCGGCGGCGGCCCGCGCCTCAATCAGCGCCTGAGTCATCTGCGACTTGAAAACCATGGCGCACCCTGCCCCGCGATGCACCCTTTCGCAAGACCGTGGATTGAGCTATGCGCAGGCCATGAAACAGTCCCCCACCCCGCCACCGACGACTCCCGGTGACCGCATCGCCAAGGTGCTGTCGCGCGCCGGTGTCGCCAGCCGCCGCGAAGCGGAGCGGATGATCGCCGCCGGTCGCGTCAACGTCAACGGCGCCCGCATCGACAGCCCTGCCCTGAACGTAACCGACACCGACAAGATCACGGTGGACGGCAAGCCGCTGGCCGAACCGGAACCCGCCCGCCTGTGGCTTTATCACAAACCTCAGGGATTGGTGACCACCAATGCCGACGAAAAGGGCCGCAAGACCATCTTTGACGACCTGCCCGAGGACATGCCCCGGGTGATGAGCGTGGGCCGGCTGGACCTGAATTCCGAGGGGCTGTTGCTGCTTACCAATGACGGTGGCATCAAACGCCGCCTGGAACTGCCCAGCACCGGCTGGCTGCGCAAATACCGGGTGCGCATCAACGGGCGCCCCAGGGACGAAGATTTCGCCCCCCTGCGCAAAGGACTGGTGATCGAAGGCGAGCGGTTTCAACCCATGACCGTGGCGCTGGACCGCCAGCAGGGCGCAAACGCCTGGCTGACCATCGCCATCCGCGAAGGCCGCAACCGCGAAATCCGCCGCGCCATCGAGAATGTCGGCTATGCGGTGAACCGGTTGATCCGGGTGTCCTATGGTCCTTTCCAGCTCGGCACGCTCAAACCCGGCACCGTCGAAGAAGTCCGCCGCCGCGTGTTACGCGACCAACTGGGTCTGGACGCGGGCGACGACAGCGGCACCGCCAAACCCAAGGCCAAACAGCCGCGCCCCGGAGCCAAGCCCGCAGCGCGTCCGCAACGCAGCAGAACACCGCCGAAATCCCGCTGAACTGGCGCGAATCCGGCCTCAATCTGACAGGTTGGGGCAACTCTTCCCCCTAGCAAGCTGGCCCCACATGGCGTAGGTTTGCATTGTCAAACAATGTCAGGGGGTTGGCATGTCACCGTCAGGATTGCAGAAAACCGCGTATGCGGCGCTGATCGTGCTGCTGTTCGGCGTCTGCACCGGCTGGCTGGGGGGGCTTTAGACACATGGCCAAACGTTTCGGCGGCAAATACAGCCCGGATGGTGCATCGGACGTTGACGCGCCCGACCCGCGCGGCGCGTATGAAGGCGCGCAGGTCGACCCGGCGGGCGCGCGCACCAACATCCTGTTTATCCCCGCCATTGTGCTGGTGTTCATGTCGCTCAACGATGGGGCTGTCGGCATGGCTCTGGGGCTGGTGGCTGCCGGGACGCTGACCCTGGCCGCCTGGTTGCTGCGCGAGGGCCTGCGCGCCCAGGCCGCCTATGACGCGCGCAAAGTGGCCCGCCGTCCGGCCTTTCCGCGCAAGATGGTCGCCAGCGCACTGACCGGCATCGGTGTCGCGCTCGCCGCCTACAAGACCGAACCGGGGCTGGTGGCGCCGCTGCTCTATGGCGGCGCGGCGACAGCGCTGCATATGATGTCCTTTGGGCTGGACCCGCTGAAAGACAAGGGCGTCGAGGGCATCGACACGTTTCAGCAGGACCGCGTCGCCCGTGTCGTGGACGAGGCCGAATCCCGTCTTGCCGAGATGGCCGACGCGATCCGGCGCGCGCGGGATCCCAAGATGGAAGCCCGCGTCGAGCGGTTTCAAACCACCGCCCGCGACCTGTTCCGCACCGTAGAGGAAGACCCCCGCGACCTGACCGGCGCACGCAAATACATGACTGTCTACCTGCAGGGCGCGCGCGACGCGACGATCAAGTTCGCCGACATCTATTCCCGCAGCCGCGACACGGAGGCACGGGCGGATTACGCCGCCCTGCTGGATGATCTGGAACAGAACTTTGCCGCCCGCACCCGCAAGATGCTGCTCGAAGACCGCAGCGATCTGACCGTTGAAATCGACGTGCTGCGCGACAGGTTGCGGCGCGAAGGCGTCCACACCAGCCCCCCCGACACCGCCCAGTAAAGCCGCCCTGTAAACACGAGGAACCATTTTATGTCCGACACCATCCGCAAGAAAGCCCAGGACGCCCTGAGCCAGGTCGAAGAAGTCACCGCCGTGGTCCTGCCCGAACCCGTCAACGAGATTGTACCGCTGGCCAAGGCCGACGCGCCGGTCGGGGCGGAAATTCGGCGGCGGATGGACGAGATCGACATGGGCGACACCCATTCGATCGTCGCCTTCGGCTCGGGTGCGCAGGCGGAATTGCAAGAGATCAGCCAGGCGATGCTGGCGGACGTACGCAACAAGGATGTCGGCCCCGCCGGTGACAGCCTGCGCGACATCGTCACCACCATTCGCGGTTTTTCGGTCAGCGAACTGGACGTGCGCCGCGACCGCAGCTGGTGGGAAAAACTGCTGGGCAAGGCTGCGCCCTTTGCCAGGTTCACCGCCCAGTTCGAGGATGTGCAGGGCCAGATCGACAAGATCACCGACGATCTTCTGAGCCACGAGCACACCCTGCTCAAGGACATCAAGTCGCTGGATCTGCTGTACGAAAAGACGCTGAATTTCTACGATGAACTGGCGCTGTACATTGCGGCAGGCGAGGAAAAACTGGCCGAACTCGACGGCACCGAGATCCCCGCGCAAGAGGCCGCCGTGGCCGCCGCGCCCGAAGCCGAACAGGTCATGGCCGCCCAGGAATTGCGCGATCTGCGCGCCGCGCGCGACGATCTGGAACGCCGGGTGCACGATCTGAAACTGACCCGCCAGGTCACCATGCAATCCCTGCCCAGCATCCGGCTGGTACAGGAAAACGACAAATCGCTGGTCACCAAGATCAACTCGACCCTGGTGAACACCGTGCCCCTGTGGGAAACCCAGCTGGCCCAGGCCGTCACCATCCAGCGCAGCGCCGAAGCCGCCGCCGCCGTGCGCGAGGCCAATGACCTGACCAACGAACTGCTCACCTCCAATGCCAAGAACCTGCGCGACAGCAACAAGGTGATCCGCCAGGAAATGGAGCGTGGCGTGTTCGACATCGAAGCGGTCAAACAGGCCAATGCCGACCTGATCGGCACCATCAACGAAAGCCTGGCGATTGCCGACGAAGGCAAGGCCCGCCGTGCCGCCGCCGAGCAGGAGCTCAAGAAGATGGAGGCCGAATTGCGCGACACTCTGGCCTCGGCCAAGTCGCGACGCGACGGGGTTGGCGACACCTCGGGCACCGCGGTTCCGGGCTGAGGCGCGCGCCATGCGGGGACGGATATCCATGCAGATCCTGTCGCTGGGGGCCGCTGCCGCCTTGCTTGCAGGCTGCGAGACCATCGGCCTGCGCTCGTCCCCGACACCTCAGCCCCGCCCGGCCTCGCTCCGGGTGACGCCCCCCGCACCGGCCGCGCCTTCCGCACGCAGCCAGGATCTGTCGCGCTATTACCTGCAGGTCCAGAATGACCTGCTGACCCGCGATCAGCTGCGTACCGATGGCGGCGGGCCGGACACCCCCTTTACCATCGACGATCTGACCCGCAATTTCGAGAACATCGTCTTCTTCGATGAATACACCCGTGGCGGGGGTGTCACCACGCGCGGCGGCAGCGGGCGCCTGAGCCGCTGGAGCGATCCGGTCCGCATCGGCACCGAGTTCGGCACCAGCGTGCCCCAGGCCACCCGCGACAAGGATCGGGCCCGCATCGAGGGCTATGCCAAACGGCTGGCCCGGCTGACCAACCACCCGATAGCGGCCACCGATCGCAACGCGAATTTCCACGTCTTCGTGGTTGGCGAAGACGACCGCGATTTCGTGCAGCAGCGCCTGACACAACTGGTGCCCGGCATCAGCAAGGCAGAGCTGGATCTGTTCGGCAATCTTCCCCGTTCGTTCTACTGCCTGGTGGTGGCCGTATCCGGCAGTCGCGCGCCCAACACCTATACCCGGGCCATCGCCCTGATCCGTGCCGAACATCCCGATCTGGTGCGCCTGTCCTGCATCCACGAAGAAATCGCGCAGGGCCTGGGCCTGCCCAACGACAGCCCCTCGGCGCGTCCGTCGATCTTCAACGACGACGATGAATTCGCGCTGTTGACCACGCAGGACGAAAAACTGCTGACCATGCTCTATGATCCCCGGCTGCAACAGGGCATGACCGCAGAAGAGGCGCGCCCCATCGCCCGCACCATCGCCGGTGAACTGATGGGCCAACCACAGTGATTGACGATTTGAAAGGAACCTGAACATGGGCATCTTCGACTTTCTGACCGGCGAATTCATCGACGTGATCCACTGGGTCGATGACACCCGCGACACCATGGTCTGGCGCTTTGAACGCGAAGGCCACGCCATCAAATACGGCGCCAAGCTGACCGTACGCGAAGGTCAGGCGGCGGTGTTCGTCCACGAGGGCCAGCTGGCCGATGTGT
This sequence comes from Sedimentitalea nanhaiensis DSM 24252, assembly GCF_000473225.1. GTDB lineage: Bacteria > Pseudomonadota > Alphaproteobacteria > Rhodobacterales > Rhodobacteraceae > Sedimentitalea > Sedimentitalea nanhaiensis. The sequence continues at coordinate 78,110 of NZ_KI421509.1, read as the reverse complement.
TCACGCCGGGCCTGTATATGTTGGAAACCAACAACATGCCGGTGCTGACCACGCTGCAACACTGGGATCACGGCTTCAAAAGCCCGTTCAAATCCGAGATCTATTTCGTCAACACCACCCGGTTCAACGATCTGAAATGGGGCACCAAGAACCCGATCATCTGCCGCGATCCGGAATACGGCCCGGTGCGGATCCGCGCCTTTGGCACCTATTCGGTGCGCGTCACCGACCCGGCACGCTTTCTCACCGAAATCGTCGGCACCGACGGCGAATTCACCATGGACGAGATCAGCTTTCAGATCCGCAACATCATCGTACAGGAATTTTCCCGCACCGTCGCCGGTTCCGGCATCCCGGTGCTGGACATGGCCGCCAACACCGCCGATCTGGGCAAACTGGTCGCCACCGCGATTTCGCCAACGCTGCAAGGCTACGGGCTGACCATCCCCGAGCTTTATATCGAAAACATCTCGCTGCCCCCGGCGGTCGAAGCCGCGCTGGACAAACGCACCTCGGCGGGCCTGGCCGGCGATCTGGGCCGCTTCACGCAATATTCCGCCGCCGAGGCGATGACCTCCGCCGCCAGCAATCCGGCGGGCGGGGGCATGGCCGCCGGTCTGGGTGCGGGCATGGGCATGGCGATGGCGGGGCAGATGGCCAATTCCGGCCCCTGGGGCGCCGCTCACGCACCGGCCCCCCAGGCCGCCGTACCGCCCCCGCCGCCACCGGTGGAACATGTCTGGCACATCGCCGAAAAGGGCCAGACCAAGGGCCCGTTCTCCAAGGCCCGGCTGGGCCGCATGGTCAGCGACGGCACCCTGACGCGCGACACCTATGTCTGGACCCCCGGCCAGGACGGCTGGCACCCCGCCGAGGAGGTGCAGGAACTGGCACAGCTGTTCACCATCCTGCCGCCCCCGCCACCGGGGACCTGATCCCCGCCTTCCTCTTGCCCTAAATACTCCCGCCGGAGGCGCAAATTTCCTTGTCCGACACAGGCCCCGATATCCCGGTGACCGAACACCGTTTTCCCTGCGAACAATGCGGCGCGGACTATCGCTTCGCGCCCGCGCAGAACCGGATGATCTGCGACCATTGCGGTCATACCCAGCCGATCGACGGCGGCCCCTGGGGCAGTGCCACCCTGACCGAGCTGGACTTCGACGCCGCCATCGCCCAGACCCTGCCCGCCACCGAGATCGAGGAAACCCGGGTTCTGTCCTGCCCGAACTGCGCCGCGCAGTTTGAATTCGACCCCGATTCCCATGCTGCCGAATGTCCGTTCTGCGCCACGCCCGTGGTCACCGATACCGGCATCAGCCGCCATATCAAACCGCGCGGCGTGTTGCCCTTTGCGCTGGACGAACGCACCGCTCATGATGCGATGAACGACTGGCTGGGGCGGCTGTGGTTTGCCCCCGGCGGGTTGCAGGCCTATGCCCGCAAGGGCCGCAGGATGCAGGGCATCTATGTGCCCTACTGGACGTTCGATGCCCAGACCCGCACCCGGTATCGCGGCGAACGTGGCACGATCTATTATACCACCCGCACCGTCGTGCGAGACGGCAAGCGGGTCCAGGAACAGGTCGCCAAGGTGCGCTGGACACCCGCTTCGGGCCGGGTCGCGCGGTTCTTCGACGATGTGCTGGTGCTGGCCTCGCGCAGCCTGCCCAAGAAATACACCGATGCGCTGCAACCCTGGGATCTGTCCGCGCTTGCGCCCTATCAGCCGCAATACCTCGCCGGGTTCCGCGCCGAGGCCTATACCGTAGAGCTGCCCGATGGCTATGGCGAAGCGCGCCAGATCATGGCCCGCACCATCGAACGCGACGTGCGGTTCGACATCGGCGGCGATCAGCAACGCATTCACGGCATCGATACCGATGTGCGCGACGTGACCTTCAAACATGTGCTGCTGCCCGTCTGGCTGGCGGCCTATAAATACCGTGGCCAGACCTATCGCTTTGTCGTCAACGGCCAGACCGGGCGGGTCCGGGGCGAACGCCCCTGGTCCGCGATCAAGATCGCCATCGCGGTCACCCTGGGCCTGCTGGTTGCGGCGGGCATCGGCTATGTGTTGGCCACCGGCCAGTAATCGGCCCCTTGCACCGCCTTGAGCCGCGGACCATCCTGCCGCGCGAACACCAAAGGAGTCCTCATGCCCCATGCCGACCTGGACGCCCTGATGGGCCAGCGCCATTCCTGCCGCGCCTTTCTGCCCGACCCGGTGCCGCGCCCGCTGATAAAACAAATCCTCTCGACCGCGCAAAAGGTGCCCACCTGGTGCAACGCCCAGCCCTGGCATGCGACCGTGACCAGCGGGGCGGAAACCGACCGCTTTCGCGCCGCGTTGCAACAGCAGGCCGCAACCGGCACCCCCGCGCCCGATCTGGATTGGCCAACGCGCTATACAGGCGTCTATCAGGACCGCCGCCGCGACTGCGGATGGAAACTGTACGACGCCGTCGGGGTACAAAAGGGCGACTGCGCGGGATCGGCACGGCAGATGATGGAAAACTTCGCCCTATTCGGCGCGCCCCACTGCGCCATCATCTCCAGCCCGGCGGACCTTGGCCCCTACGGTGCGATGGACTGCGGCGGCTTTGTCGCCGCCTTTACCATCGCGGCGCAATCGCTGGGCATCGCCACCATCCCCCAGGCGGCGGTGGCCTCGCATGCACCGTTCCTGCATGACTATTTCGACATTGCACCGGACCGCCTGATCCTCTGCGCCATCTCGTTTGGCTATGAAGACGCCGACCATCCCGCCAACGCCTTTCGCACCGACCGCGCCGCATTGGGCGAATTCGTCGACTGGCGGGGGGCGGACTGATGCGCGCCCTGATCCAGCGGGTCACCCGGGCCAGCGTGACCGTCGAGGGCACCGTGATTGCCGACATCGGCCCCGGCCTGCTGATCCTGGTCTGCGCCATGCAGGGCGACACCGATGCGGATGCGCGCAAACTGGCCACCAAGATCCCCAGGCTGCGGATCTTCCGCGATAACGCGGCCAAGATGAACCTGTCGCTGGCCGATACCGGCGGCGCGGCGCTGGTGGTCAGCCAATTCACCCTCGCCGCCGACACCGCGCGTGGCAACCGCCCTGGCTTTTCCACCGCCGCCGCCCCTGGCGAAGGCGTGCGACTGTATGAACTGTTCACAGCCGAACTGGCCGCACAGGGGCTCGCGGTGCAAACCGGGCAATTCGGTGCCGACATGGCGGTGGCGCTGGTCAATGACGGCCCGGTGACGATCTGGATGGAAAGCTGACCGTAATCCAACGGCTTGACACCTGCCCGCCATGACGAAACAGTCGCGGCGATGAACACATCCGAACCTGCCCTGCGCGAGATCGAGGAACTGCCCGATCTGGGCATTCCCCTGCCTGACGGCTGCCGCCTCTCCGCCCGCGTCTGGCGGCCCGTGGACGCCAGCGAACACCCGGTTCCGGTGATCCTGGAATACCTGCCGTACCGCAAACGCGACGGCACCACGGCGCGCGATGCGCTGACCCACCCCTGGTTCGCTCAACGCGGCTATGCCTGCGTGCGGGTCGACATGCGCGGCAATGGCGACAGCCAGGGGCTGATGAGCGACGAATACACCGAACAGGAACTGGCCGACGCGGTTGTGGCGATCGGCTGGCTGGCGGCACAACCCTGGTGCAGCGGCAGCGTCGGCATGATGGGCATCAGCTGGGGCGGCTTCAATTCCCTCCAGGTTGCCGCCCGCCAGCCGGAGCCGCTGAAGGCGATCATCACCCTGTGCTCGACCGTCGACCGGTTTGCCGACGACATCCACTACAAGGGCGGTTGCCTGCTGAACGAAAACCTCGGCTGGGGTGCCACCATGTGGGCCTATTCCAGCCGCGCGCCCGACCCCGCCCTGCGCCCGGACTGGCGCGAAATGTGGCTGGAGCGGCTGGAAAACGAACCCTTCCTGCCCTCGGTCTGGCTGCGCCATCAGCGCCGCGACGCCTATTGGCGGCATGGCTCGGTCTGCGAGGATTTCAGCGCCATCAAGGCCAGGGTGCTGGCGGTCGGCGGCTGGGGCGATGCCTATAAGAACGCGGTGCCCCAGATCGTCGAGAACATCCCCGGCGCCAAAGGCATCGTCGGCCCCTGGGTGCACAAATACCCGCATTTCGCCGTTCCCGAACCGCGCATCGGCTTTCTGCAAGAGGCGCTGCGCTGGTGGGATCAATGGCTCAAGAACATCGACACCGGTGTGCGGACCGATCCCGACTATCGCGCCTGGCTGATGGACGGGGTGCGCCCGGCCACCTGGTACAGCGAACGCCCCGGCCGCTGGGTCACCGAAACCGGCCACGCCACGGCACGGATCCCGCAACAGACCCTTCACCTGACAGATACCGGGCTGACCGGGTCCGGCGGCGGGCTGTCCGCTACCGTCCGCTCGCCGCACCACTGCGGCATGGCCGCGGGCGAATATTGCGCCATCTGGCTGGGGCCCGAACTGCCCGGCGATCAGCGCGCCGACGATGCGCTGTCGGCCTGTTTTGACAGCGCGCCGCTGCCCCGGGACATGGACATCCTCGGCGCGCCCCGCCTGCGGCTGCGCCTGTCCTCTGACCGTCCCCAGGCGCAGATCGCGGTGCGCCTGAACCATGTGCATCCGGACGGTGCCAGCACCCGCATCACTTATGGCGTGTTCAACCTCAGCCATCGCGACGACCCGGCAGAGCCCCACCCCCTGCCCTGCGGCCAGCCGATCGAGATTGACCTGCCGCTGGATCACATCGCCTACCGCGTCCCGCGCGGCCATCGGCTGCGGGTGGCGATCTCGACCGCCTATTGGCCGCTGATCTGGCCCGCGCCGCACACCGCCGAACTGTCCCTCACTCATGGCGCGCTGGACCTGCCGGTGCGCGATACGGCCACCGACGATGAATGGTCCTTTGCGCCCCCCGCCGCCGCCGCGCCCCAACAAACCCGCGCGCTGCGCCCCCCCAACCACGTCCGGCGGATGGAAACCGACATGACCACGGGCAAAGTGCGCCTGGTGATCGAGGACGATTTCGGCAAACAGCAGAATTGCGATCACGGGCTGATCACCGGGTCCGCCGCACGCGAAACCTGGACCATCCATCCGGACGATCCGCTGGCCGCGCACGGGTCCTGCCACTGGACCACCGAGATGGAGCGCGACGACATCCGTCTGCGCACCGAAACCAGCTGCGAAATGTGGTCGGATGCCACCCACTACCACCTGCGCGCCCGCGTGCAGGCCTTTGAAGGGTCCGAAAAACGCCATGACCGCACGGTCACCGACCGCATCAGACGCGACAATGCCTGAACCAACCCTCCGTTTTGGCCCTTGCGGGTGTCGCTGAAATGCGTAACCCTTGGGACATCAAGCAACAAAATTGCGCGCCAAGCGCATTGAACTCAATCGGGAGTATTCCAATGAATGACCAAATTGCCTTTATGACACGATGCGTGACGACAGGCAGAATGACCCGACGCGAATTCATTGGCCGGTCCGCGGCCCTTGGGATCGGCGCCGCGATGGCCAACACTATTTACGCTCAGGCCGCCCGCGCCGCAGACCCGGTGATGGGTGGCACCATCAAATTGGGAATGCAGGGCGGTTCGACCACCGACAGTCTGGATCCGGCGCTGACCACCAATGCGGCCGGCTTGATGCTGCTCCGGCTTTGGGGCGAGCCGTTGGTCGAGCAGGATGACGATGGCGGGCTACAAGGCAAGGTTGCCGAAAGCTACGAAGGATCTGATGACGCCGTGACATGGCGCTTCCGCATCCGCAAGGGCATCACGTTTTCCAACGGCCAGGAGGTCACGCCCGACGATGTCGTTGCGACACTCCAGCGGCATTCGGACGATGAATCCAAATCGGGTGCTCTGGGCTTGATGCGCGATATCAAGGACATCCGCGTCGACGGCCAGGACGTGGTGATCGAATTGAACGCGGCAAATGCCGACCTGCCCTATCTGATGTCGGACTATCATTTGCTGATCCAGCCCGGCGGTGGCAAGGGCGCGCCGGACGCGGCCATCGGCACCGGCCCCTACATCCTCAAGGATGTGGATATGGGTGTGCGTTTTGTGGCCGAGAAAAACCCCAACTACTGGGGCGATCTGGGCTATGCCGACACCATCGAAATCCTGGTCATCAATGACGACACCGCACGGGTTGCAGCATTGCAATCGGGTCAGGTTGACCTGATCGACAGGGTGCCGCCACGCACCGCCGGTCTGGTTGCGCGGGCACCCAACATCAACGTCCACAAGACATCGGGACCGGGTCACTATGTCTTTATCATGCATTGTGACACTGCGCCGTTTGACAACAACGATCTGCGGCTGGCGTTGAAATATGCCATGAACCGGCAGGAAATGGTGGACAAGATTCTGTTCGGCTATGGTTCGGTCGGCAACGATACACCGATCAACGCCTCCTACCCGCTCTTTTCCGAAATGGAACAGCGCACCTACGACCCGGAAAAGGCAGCGTTCCATTACAAGAAATCCGGCCATGATGGCTCGGTTCTGCTACGCACCTCGGACAACTCCTTTCCCGGCGCGCCGGATGCGGCAGCCTTGTTTCAGCAAAGCGCAAAGGCGGCAGGCATCGATATCGAGATCAAGCGCGAACCCAATGACGGCTATTGGTCCGAGGTCTGGAATGCGCAACCGTTCTGCACCAGCTATTGGGGCGGGCGACCAACCCAGGACCAGATGTATTCCACGGCCTATCTGTCGACTGCCGACTGGAACGACACGCGGTTCAAGAACGAACAGTTCGACCAGATTCTGCTGGCCGCGCGCGCCGAGTTGGATCAGGCCAAGCGCAAGCAGATGTATGCCGACATGGGCAAGATCGTTCATGACGAAGGCGGGTTGATCTGCCCGATGTTCAACGATTTCGTCGAAGCTTCGAGCACACGCGTATCGGGCTTTATCGAAGGTATTCCCGGCCAGATCCTGATGAACGGCTACGCACCGCATCGGATGTGGGTAAACGCGTGAAATGGGACCGATCCTGACACTTCTGGCTCAGCGCATTGCGCTGAGCCTGCTTCTACTTCTTATGGTTTCAGCGCTGATTTTCGCCGGAACGCTCATTCTTCCCGGCGATGTGGCGCAATCCATTCTGGGCCAATCGGCAACCCCCGAGGCCCTCGCCAACCTGCGCGCGGAACTGGGCCTCAACGAGCCCGCGATCAGCCGGTACTTCAGTTGGCTGAGCGGGATTTTTCACGGCGATCTCGGCACCGCCCTGACCAGCGGGCAAGATATCGCCGCAAGCATCGGCAGCCGCCTCAGCAACACATTGTTCCTGGCCTTCTGGGCGGCGTTGATCTCGGTGCCGCTGGCTATCTTTCTGGGCCTGTTGTCGGTCCGCTTCAAAGACCGCTGGCCGGACAAGCTGATTTCGGCGGTGACCCTGACCTCGATCTCGATCCCCGAATTTCTGATCGGCTATGTGCTGATGTACCTGATTGCGGTCAAGCTGGGCTGGTTCTCTTCCGTGGCGATGATCAATGACGGCATGTCGCTGGGTCAAAAGCTCAACGCCATCGCGCTGCCGGTCATGGTGCTGACGCTGGTGGTGCTGGCGCATATGATGCGCATGACCCGCGCCGCGATCCTGAACGTCATGCAATCGGCCTATATCGAAACCGCCGAACTCAAGGGCCTGTCGGGCCTCGATGTGATCCGCAAACACGCCTTTCCCAACGCCATCGCCCCCATCGTCAATGTCGTGATGCTGAACCTGGCCTATCTGGTGGTCGGCGTGGTCGTGATCGAAGTGGTCTTTGTCTATCCCGGCATGGGGCAATATCTGGTCGATCACGTCGCCAAGCGGGACGTGCCGGTGGTACAGGCCTGCGGTCTGATCTTTGCCGCCGTCTATATCGGTCTGAACATGATTGCCGACATCGTATCGATCCTCGCCAACCCCCGGTTGAGGCACCCAAAATGAAAAATATCCCCCCCGCGGCCCTGATCGGGCTATTCTTCACCGGCCTCTATTTCCTGATGGCGCTGTTCGCGCCCCTGCTGGCCCCCTACGGCATGGCCGAAATCGTCGGCGGTGTCTGGGAACCCTCGTCCAGCCAGTTCCTGTTGGGCACCGACAGCATTGGCCGCGATCTGCTCTCGCGGATGATCTATGGCGGGCGCACCACCATCTTCATCGCCACCATGGGCACCATCCTCAGCTTTGTCACCGGCTCGATCCTGGGCTTTCTTGCGGCGGTCTCCGGCGGTTGGGTCGATCAGCTTCTCTCGCGCTTTGTCGATCTGCTGATGTCGATCCCGACGCTGATCTTCGCATTGGTGGTGCTGTCGGTGATGCCGGTGACGATTCCGGTGCTGATCCTGGTCATGGGCCTGCTGGACTCCACCCGCGTCTATCGTCTGGCCCGCGCCGTTGCCGTCGATATCGCAGTGATGGACTTTGTCGAAGCCGCACGCCTGCGCGGCGAAAAGACCGCTTGGATCATCTTCCGCGAAATCCTGCCCAACGCGTTGTCGCCGCTGGTGGCGGAAATGGGCCTGCGCTTCATCTTCATGGTGCTGTTCGTCTCGACCCTGTCCTTCCTCGGCCTGGGCGTGCAACCGCCCGAAGCCGACTGGGGTGGCATCGTCAAGGAAAACAAGGAAGGCATCGTCTACGGCATTCCCGCCGCCCTGCTCCCGGCCTTTGCCATCGCCACGCTGGCGATCTCGGTCAATCTGGTGGCAGACTGGGTGCTGAACCGCACCACCAGCCTGAAAGGAGGACGCGGATAATGTCTGACCCCCTCGTCAAGGTCCGCGGCCTGAAAATCGGCGCAACCGTCTACCCGCCGGGTGAAAAACCCCATGACATCGAAATCGTCCACGGCGTCGATTTCGACCTGCAAAAGGGCAAGGTTCTGGGGCTGATCGGCGAATCCGGCGCGGGCAAATCCACCATCGGACTGGCCACCATGGCCTATGGCCGGGGCGGTGTGGAAATCACCGGTGGCGAGGTCTGGGTCAACGGGCGCGACATCCTGAAAACCGGCCTGCGCGACGTGCGCCGCCTGCGCGGCTCCGAAGTGACCTATGTCAGCCAATCCGCCGCCGCCTCGTTCAACCCGGCCAAGAAGATCATGGAGCAGGTCACCGAAGCCGCAATCCGCCACAACAAGTTCAACCGCAAAGAGGCCGAGGCCCGCGCCGTCGAACTGTTCGCCAAACTCGGCCTTCCAGAGCCGGAAACCATCGGCAACCGCTATCCGCATCAGGTCTCCGGCGGTCAGCTGCAACGCTGCATGACCGCGCTGGCGCTGTGCCCGGAACCGGATCTGGTGGTGTTTGACGAACCCACAACCGCGCTGGACGTGACCACCCAGATCGACGTCCTGGCCGCGATCAAGGAGGCCATCCGCGACACCGGCGTGGCCGCATTGTACATCACCCACGATCTGGCCGTGGTGGCGCAGGTCAGCGACCACATCATGGTGCTGCGCATGGGCGATATGGTCGAATACGGCACCACCGACCAGATCATCAACAGCCCGCAAGAGGAATATACCCAGGCGCTGGTCTCGGTCCGCTCGATCAAACACATCGAGAAAGATCCCACACCCGAACCGGTTCTGAGCGTGCGCAACATCACTGCGCGCTATCCCGGCACCCATTTCGACGTGCTGCATGACGTCACCGTCGATCTGCATCCGGGCCAGACCCTCGCCGTGGTCGGCGAAAGCGGCTCGGGCAAATCCACTCTGGCCCGTGTCATCACCGGCCTGCTGCCACCCAGCGACGGCACCATCGACTTTGCCGGGCGCACCCTGTCCGCCGGCCTTGGCGGCCGGTCGCGCGAAGACCTGCGCGAATTGCAGATGATCTATCAGATGGCCGACACCGCAATGAACCCGCGCCAGACCGTTGGCACCATCATCGGGCGACCGCTGGAATTCTATTTCGGGCTCAGGGGGCGCGAAAAACAAAAGCGCATCCAGGAATTGCTGGACGAGATCGAACTGGGCGAAGGGTTTCAGGACCGCTATCCTGCGGAACTGTCCGGCGGGCAGAAACAGCGCGTCTGCATCGCCCGCGCCCTGGCCGCCAAACCCAAGATGATCATCTGCGACGAGGTCACATCGGCGCTCGACCCGCTGGTCGCGGACGGCATCCTGAAACTGTTGCTGGACCTGCAAAAGATCGAGGATGTCGCCTATCTGTTCATCACCCACGATCTGGCCACCGTGCGCGCCATCGCCGATTCCATCGCGGTAATGTATCAGGGCAAGGTGCAACGCTATGGCAGCAAGACCGAGGTCCTGTCACCGCCATTCGATGACTACACCGATCTGCTGCTGTCCTCGGTCCCGGAAATGAAGCTGGGTTGGCTGGAAGAGGTTATCGCGCACCGCAAGATGGAAAGCGCCGGCAACTGAGTCGCCTCGGCCCGTTGCAAGGTTTTTTCTGCCCCGGCCACAATCCGGGCCGCTTCGCCCCATTGATGGCGAAGCGGAAACCCGACCAGATCATAAAAACCTCTGATAACAAACAGCAATACCCTTACGTAGCGTCAAGCGCGGCATAAGCGGGTTCCTGCCCGCTTGTTTCAATTTTAGCAAAAAGATAGGGTGCCCTTCGAGAACTGTAACTTGTGAACCAATGTGGAGTAGGTTGATTATGTCATTTCAATCCAAATTTATTGCAGCCGCCAGCGCAGCAGCACTTACGCTGATCGCCGGCACTGTTTCGGCGGCCACCATTTTCGAAGATAACTTCAATCGTTCCAACAGCAACACTGTCGGGAACGGCTGGAACGAATTGGAATGGAATAGCAACGACGTTGCCATCAACAACAACAGCCTGATGTTGCGCGACTATTTGGGCGGCGAACCCGATGCGGCCGCCTCCAGCCTGGTGATCGATGCCAGCGGCTATGAAAACATCTCGGTCGAGTTCAAGTGGCGGTCGCTCAGCCCCAACGAGAACAACGACGATCTGTACCTGTCCTGGGCTCTGGACCCGGCGCCGGCCATCACCGATGAAAACGCCTGGACCCAGGTGTTCCAGGGCAATGACGGCGGAACCAATTGGTTCACCGCAAACGTCGCGCTGGCCGGGGCCGAAAACGGGATGTTCAACCTCATGCTGTGGACCGATGTCGGCTCTTACAACGAAGGCTACCTGATCGACTATGTCACGGTGACCGGCGACGCGATTTCCGCTGTTCCGCTGCCTGCCGGTATGCCCCTGTTGCTGGGTGGTATCGCCGCCTTTGCCCTGGCGCGCCGCAAGCGCGCGCAGGCCTGACCTGGGCCACATCGGCGCATTGACATCAACGGATCCGGCGCTGCCGGGTCCGTTTTTCTTTTGCTAACCTTTTCGACCGCACCCGGTGTTAATCTGGGAAATCCGGCAAAATCCACGCCCTGCGTATGTACGCGGCATGTACAGGCTATGGACGGATAGAAAACCGCTCATCGCCAGCGAAACAAGGGGGGGGTTAACGGCCGATCCCCGATCTGGCGGATTTTGTACACACAACTGTTGCCTTTGTTCCCTGCCTCGGCTCTGCTCGGCCCGAGATCCAATCGGTGGAAGACATGAAGAAAAAGCTCCTGCTCATCATCCTGGACGGTGTCCCTTACCGCAACTGGCGGCGCCTGTTCGGCAATCTGGAAGGCTGGGTTCAATCCGGCGACGCCCGCGTCTGGAAGCACCGCGCAGTGGTGCCGTCGACCTCGGCCAGCTGCTATGCTTCGATCCATACAGGCGTGTCGCCACAGGTGCATGGCTGCACGGGCAATGGCAACGTTTTCCGCCTGTCCCAGCCGGATGTGTTCAGCCAGGTGCGCGCCGCCGGTGGCGTGACCGGGGCCGTGGCCCACAGTTTCTGGAGCCAGTTTTTCAACCGCCATCCTTTTGATTTCGTTCGCGATATCGAGTATGATGAGCCCGACAGCACCACCATCAACCACGGCCGGTTTCACAGCATGACCGGCTATGGCACCGACAATCAGATGACCCCCTGCGACGTGGACCTGTTCGCCACCCTGACCAACCTGTGCCACCGGTTCGGCCTGGATTACGGGATGCTGCACACCTGCACGCTGGACAGCATGGGGCACCGGTTCTATCACGATTGCCAACAGATGGACCACGCCTGTTTCGTGATGGACGAAATGCTGGCCCCGTTCATTCCGCAATGGCGCGCCGCTGGGTATGAGGTGATCGTTACCGCCGACCACGGCCAGGACGATCGCGGCCACCACGGCGGCGTATCCGAATGGCAACGGGATTGTGCGCTGTATTACTTCGGCCCCGCCGATGGCCCGCCGCCGGACACGGTCATCGACCAGCTGCAACTGGCCCCTACGATCCTGTCCCGCCTTGGCGCACCGATTCCAGACAGCATGCAGGCCCCATTATTTCTGACATGATTGCAGGCGCTTGGCCCGTTCAATCATAGGGCCACAGCCCCTGCCCCAGCGCCTCGATCGCAACCGTGATCCGCTCGAAACTGTCCCGCGCACGGGCCACCGTGCCGCGCGCGCGCAGATAGCCATGCACCAGCCCCGCCTCGCAGATCCAATGGGCCCGCCCTCCGGCGGCCACGATACGCGCACCATAGTCACGCCCGTCATCGCACACCGGATCACATTCCGCCGACACGATGACCGTCGGCGGCAAGTCCCTGAAATCATTGCCCTGCAACGGTGAATAGGTCGGATCATCGCTCGGAGCCACACCGCCCTGCGCCCGGATCCCCGCATATTGCAGGAGATAGGCTCGCTGCAGCAGCGGTGCCTCTGCATGTTCGATATATGATCCGGACTCCATATCGCCCCCCAGGCTCGGATAGATCAGCACCTGCCCCAAAATACAGTCCAGCCGCCCCCGCGCGTGATATGCCACCGCCGCCGCGAGATTGCCGCCCGCGCTGTCCCCGGCCAGCACGATCGGATCTCCGAACTCGGCCCCGGCCCAACAGGTCGCGGTATAGGCATCGTCAAACGCCGCCGGGTGCTTGTGTTCCGGCGCCAGCAGATAATCCACCGACACCACGCGATACCCGGTCTGGGCACAGATATCGGCACAGACATCGTCATGACTGTCCAGCCCGCCGACAACAAAGCCGCCGCCGTGAAAATACATCACCGTGCGCGATGGGTTGCCTGCCACATAGACCCGCACCGAAACCCCATCAGCCAACTGGTCCTGCGTCGCAACACCTTCGGGCCGGGGTTGGCGAAACACGTCACACATCGCGTCATAGGAGGCGCGTTCTTCCTGTAGTGTGCGAGCGGTGGAATCGTCGGGATAGGCCTCGCGCGTGCGACGGATGAAATCCCATGTCTCGGCGTCAATCAGACTGTCATAGTCCATGCGAATCTCCGGTCCGCTCTTAAAGGGTCGGGTCAGATTGCCCATTCCCACGGGCGTGTAAAGTCGCCCAGAACCTTGCCCACTTCGGCCTCGTCGGCATCATTGCGGCGCAACTGGGCAACGAGGCCCCGCTTCTTATCGTCGATCACGTTCTCGACCCGCGCGGAAATTCCGGCCTCTTCCAACGCCGCGTCGTAGACCCGCATAATGGCATGTTTGCGCAGATCGGGCTTAAAGATCTTGCCGACCGCGGTCTTGGGCAACTCGTCCAGAATAGTAATATGTTTGGGCCGCGCCGCCCGTTCATGCACGTGGATCTCGCAATATTTCAACAACTCGTCGGGCGTGGCGTTTGCACCGCCGACCAGTTCGACAAAGGCACAGGGCAGTTCGCCAGAATGCCGGTCCGGTTGCCCGATTGCTCCGGCAAAAGCCACCGCGTCGTGACCCAACAAGGCCTCTTCGATCTCGGCGGGATCGATGTTGTGGCCACCGCGGATGATCAGATCCTTGGCGCGCCCGGTAATCCAAAGATAACCATCGGAATCTACCCGCCCCAGATCGCCGGTTCGCAGGTATTTATCGTGATAAAACAGATCCTTGTTCTTTGCCGCTTCGGTATAGGTATGCCCGGTATAGACACCGGGATTCGAGATGCAGATCTCGCCGATTTCATCCACGCCCACCTCGACCGGCCCATCCGGGCCACCCTGAAAGATCTTGACGTCCGAATACGGGAAGGGAATGCCGATCGAGCCGACTTTCTTTTCACCTTCCACCGGGTTCCCGGATACCAGACAGGTCGCCTCAGTCAAACCATAGCCTTCGATGATGGTGACTCCGGTGGCTTCCTCGAACCGGCGGAACAACTCCAGCGGCAAGGGGGCGGACCCCGAAAACGCCTTTTTCACCGTCGAGATATCGGCATCCACCGGGCGTTGCATGGTGGCCGCGATAGCGGTCGGAACCGTTGCGATAAAAGTGGTTTTCCAGCGCTCGTTCAGCTTCCAGAAGTTGTCGAACACCCCCTCGCCGCGATAGCCCTGCGGCGTGGGAAAGACCACGTGACAGCCACAATAGACGGCCGCCATCAGCATCACATGACAGGCCATGACGTGAAACAAAGGCAGGGGACACATGATCGTGTCCTTTTCGGTCAGCAGGAGTTCGCCCCCAACCCAGCCGTTATAGACCATGCCCGAATACAGGTGCTGCGCGACCTTGGGCATGCCGGTGGTCCCGCCGGTGTGGAAATAGAACGCAACCCGGTCGCCTTTGGAATCGGCAAAGCTCAGGGTTGCGGGCTGTTTCGCCATCTCGCCGTTAAAGCTCTTGTAATCCGCATGGGCCAGATGCTCGCGATCCGCGAATTTGGGACGGACCAGCGGCACGATCCAGCTTTTGGGCGGGGTCAGATACCGGTTCAGGTCGACCTCAAGCACCGTGTTCACGCTGGGCGCATGACGTACCGCCTCTGCAACCTTCTGGGCCACGTCGGTCTTGGGAAACGGCTTCAGCGTTACCACCACCTTGGCGCCGGTCTCGCGCAGGATCGACGCAATCTGCTCGGGCTCGAGCAACGGGTTTATCGGATTGACAATACCCGCCACCGCACCGCCCAGCAGCGCCAGGATGGTTTCATTGCAGTTGGGAAGGACATAGGCCACCACATCCTTTTCGCCGACGCCCAGCGAACGAAACAGGTTCGCCGCCTGGGTCACCTTATCTTTCAATCCGGCCCATTTCAGCGTTTCCGCCTTGTCCGTCGGGCCCGACAAAATCTGATAGCTGAACGCGTTGTAGCTCGGGTATTTGTCGGCCGTGCGCGACAACATCTGGTACAGTGTCTTGGGGACCTCGCGGGACTCCCACGGCATTTCGTTCTCGATAGCGTTGCGGTCCGCCATGTTTGCTATGGTCATATCGCACTCTCCCCTGATGCCCGTTTCGGGCTATCTCCTCTGAATTGTACCCAAAATGGTCGGAAACCGCCCGTGGCGCAAGCCATCAGGCATCGGGGTGGTTCATTGCGCCGGGATGACGTTGCGCAACAAGACCGACACCGCCTTGCTGTGCCGGCACCTTGCAATGGCAGACCAGATCAACGGCGAGAGTGCGTCGCGTTTTCCACCGGGAAACGGCCGGAACATGGCGCGGCCCGAAACGGGCTTCCGCCGGATTACTCCGCCGCGAGCCCATCGGTGAATTGCAGCCGGGCCAGACGCGCATACAACCCGTCCTCGGCGACCAGCTGATCATGCGGCCCCATCGCGACAATGCGCCCCTGATCCAACACCACGATCCGGTCGGCTTTTTTGACCGTCGCCAGCCGGTGCGCCACGATCAGCGTCGTGCGTCCTGCGCTCAGCTCGTCCACCGCATGTTGCACCGCGCGTTCGCTTTGGGCATCCAGCGCACTCGTCGCCTCGTCCAGCAACAGCACCGGTGCGTCGCGCAGGATGGCGCGGGCAATGGCGATGCGCTGTTTCTGGCCGCCGGAAAGCATCACGCCACGCTCGCCGACAAAACTGTCATACCCCTGTGGCAGGGCGGCGATGAACTCATGCGCCGCCGCCGCACGCGCCGCCGCTTCGACCTCGCTGTCGCTTGCATCAGGGCGGCCAAAGCGAATGTTCTCGCGGGCCGAAGCGGCAAAGATCACCGGATCCTGCGGCACCAGCGCGATATGTTTGCGGTACACCTCCCGCGTCAGTTCGCCCAGATCGACCCCGTCCAGCAGAATCCTGCCCCGATCCGGGACATAAAACCTCTGAATCAGTTGAATGATCGTCGTCTTGCCTGCCCCCGAAGGACCGACAAAAGCCACCGTTTCGCCGGGCGCGATATCCAGTGACACATCCTGCAACGCGGCCGTTTCCGGACGCGCCGGATACCGGAAGGACACGTCGCAAAAGGTGATCTGCCCGCGCACCGGGTCCGGCAACAGCCGTGGCTGCGCCGGATCCTGCACCGTATCCACACTGTGCAGCAGCTCGACCAGGCGCTCTGTCGCCCCCGCCGCACGCTGCAATTCGCCCCAGATTTCGGACAGGGCCGCAACCGATCCGGCCACCATGACGGAATAGATCACGAACTGTACCAGCGCACCCTCGGTCATGACCCCCATGCGCACGTCCAGCGCGCCCATCCACAACACGCCAACGACCCCGGTGAAGACCAGAAAAATTACGATCACCGTCATCAGCGCCCGGGTCCGAATGCGCCGGAGCGACACCTCAAAGGCGGTTTCCGTCATCTCGGCAAACTGCACGCGGCTGGCGGCCTCGTGGGTAAAGGACTGCACCGTCTGCACCGCTCCCAATGCCTCGGACGCATTGCCTGAACTGGCGGCGATCCAGTCCTGATTCTCGCGACTGATCACCCGCAGGCGACGCCCTAACACCAGGATCGGCACGATGACGGCAGGCACAATCAACAGCACCATCCCGGTCAGCTTGCCCGATGTCAGCAGCATCAACACCAATCCGCCGAAAAATATCAGGAAATTGCGCAGTGCAATCGAGATCGACGAGCCCAGAACCGACTGGATCAGCGTCGTGTCCGTTGTGATTCGGCTGAGCACCTCGCCGGTCATGATCTTTTCAAAGAACTCCGGGCTCATGCCGATTACCCGGTCAAACACCGCCATCCGGATATCCGCAACCACACGCTCACCCAGCCGGGTGACCAGCGCATAGCGCAACCCCGTGCCCACGGCCAGCAATGCGGCGATCGCCAATGCGGCGATGAAATACTGGTCCAGAATGGCACCGTCCTGCACCCGGAAATTGTCGACCACACGGCGTACCGCCAACGGCAGCGTCAGCGACACGCACGCCGTCAACACCAGCGCCATTCCCGAGGCAACGATCAACCCGCGATAAGGAACCATGAACGGCCACAGCGCGCCCAGCCCCCCGATGTGCTTCGAGCGGGCGCGTTCATCGCTGGCACCGGGTACAGGTTGGGCGGTCTGGTTTCGCGCCATTGCAGTTCCTCGCGTCCTGCGGGTGCCCGTCTTGCCGGCAACCGCTGTCTGGCCCCGCTAAATGGCCGGGCTAGCCCCCGGGGTCAAGCCGCCAGATGCCGCGCCGGATTGCCGCGTCGGTCTTGCCCGACAAGCCATTTGACCCAACCGCCACGAAACGCTAGCTAAAACGGCGTGTCAGCAGAGAGAGTATCCAGATCCCACATGCCGGTCCCTAGATGCAGGTCATAATTCATGCCGGCGCACATTGCACCGATGACGACCGGTTGTTGAAAACCCTTCTGCGTAACAAACAGGATTTTTCCCGGTATGGTATCGCCGTTCCCGGACCGGGCAAATACCGCGACCTTCTGGCGCATTCATTTCGTGCAATGGAAGTGTCCGAGCCGGCACCGGACGCACGCGAAATCCTGCTGGACGCCTTTTTGGACGACGAGATCGCAGATCGGCTGATCCTCTCGAATGCGTTTTTCTTTGGCTCCAAGCGTCAGGCATTGTACGACGGGCGGCTGTATCCCACCGCCCCGGCGCGAATCGTGTATCTCAGAAAACTGTTTCCTGAGGACCGGCTGAATGTGTTCATGGCGCTGCGCAATCCGGCGGGTTTTCTGCCCGCGCTCTTGGGGCCGACCACCCCGCAACAGATGTTTGACATCATGGGGCGACAGGATCCGCGACATCTGCGCTGGTCCGAATTGCTGAACCGCATCCGTATCGCCGCCCCGGATGTCGGATTGACCGTCTGGTGCAACGAAGACACCCCGCTGATCTGGGCTGCGATCATTCGCGAGATGGCGGGGCTGGAGCCAGGGCAAAAGATCACAGGCGGTTTCGATCTGCTCAGCACCCTGATGTCAGGCGAAGGTATGCAAAAATTCCGCGCCTATTTGCACAAACACCCCCGGCTTGACGAGAGCCGCAAACGCGATGTGATAGCCGCGTTCCTGGAAGAATTCGCGCTTGAGGACGAGCTGGAAGAGGAGCTGGACCTGCCAGGGTGGACCGAGGACCTGGTGCAGGAATTGACCGAGATCTACGACGCGGACGTGACACACATCCAGAACATGCCCGGCATCACCATGATTGCCCCCTAGACAAAACCGACCGCAATGCTGGTTGCGCAAATCCCCTTGCATCCTGTCCGGGCCGCTTGCGATACCTGTCACTGAACCCCTGACGCGGAGAGTAGTTCCAATGCCCGCCCATCTGCTTCGACGGATGACCGCCGCAATGCTGCTGGCGCTGACCCTGTGTGGCACGGGGCAATCCTTGCGGGCGCAGGCTCCGATCACGGTTTTTGCCGCCGCCAGCCTGAAATCCGCACTGGACGAAATTGCGCAGGGCTTTAGTGCGACCCGCGGCCCGATACAGCTATCTTATGGTGGCAGTTCGACCCTTGCCCGGCAAATTCAGTACGGCGCGCCGGCCCAGATCTTTTTGTCGGCCAATACAGACTGGATGGATGCCCTGGAACGGGACGGGCTGATCGTCGCAGACACGCGCGTTGACCTGCTGACCAACAGCCTGGTGTTGATTGCCGGCCCGGATGTCGGTCCGGTACCACCGATATCGCCGGGCTTCAATCTGGCCGGGGCGCTGGGAACCGAACGGTTGGCAATGGCACTGGTCGATGCGGTGCCTGCTGGGCTGTATGGACGGGCAGCCTTGCAATCTCTGGGGATCTGGGAGACGGTCCGCGACCGGGTCGCGCAGGCCGACAACGTTCGCGCCGCACTAATGTTGGTGGCTATGGGCGAAGCGCCCCTTGGCATCGTCTATACCACAGATGCTGCCGCCGACCCCCGGGTGCGCGTCGTAGGAACCTTTCCCCCCGACAGTCATCCGCCAATCGTGTACCCCATCGCGCTGATCAAAGGCCCGAACCAGCCCGAAGCGCAGGCTTTGCTGAATTATCTGCGCAGCCCAGAGGCCAGTGCAGTGTTTGAACGCCATGGTTTTGGCCTGGCTCCGGCCATCAAATGAGCGACTGGCTGGGCCCGACCGAATGGCAGGCATTGGCGCTGTCGCTCAAGGTATCTTTCTGGTCCACCCTGCTCAGCCTGCCGTTCGGCATTCTGGTGGCCTATGCGCTGGCGCGCTGGCAATTTCGCGGCAAACAAGTCCTGAATGGCCTGGTCCATCTTCCACTGATCCTGCCGCCGGTGGTGACCGGTTACTTGCTGTTGCTGACGTTCGGACGGCGCGGCGCGGTCGGCGGCTGGCTGGAAGATACATTTGGACTGGTATTGGCCTTTCGTTGGACCGGCGCGGTGCTGGCGGCCGCGATCATGGCCTTCCCGCTGCTGGTACGCGCCCTGCGCCTGGCAATCGAAGCCGTCGACCCGAAATTGGAACAGGCTGCCGCCACGCTTGGCGCGCCACACTGGTGGGTTTTTGCCACCGTGACACTGCCGTTGATCCTGCCGGGCCTTATCGCCGGCGCGGTGCTGGGATTTGCCAAAGCGATGGGAGAATTCGGCGCTACGATCACCTTTGTATCCAACATCCCGGGCCAGACCCAGACCCTGCCTTCGGCGATCTATACTTTCCTGCAAGTGCCCGGAGGCGAGGACCCCGCCCTGCGCCTGGTGGCGGTCTCGGTGGTCGTTGCGATGGGTGCGTTGCTGGTCTCGGAACTGCTGGCCCGGCGGGCCGCGCGGCGGGTGGCCGGCGCATGAGCCTGTCAGTAGATATCCGACACCGACTGGGCACACTGAATTTGCATATCGCTTTTCAGGCCCCCACCGGTATCACCGCCCTATTCGGACAGTCCGGCACCGGAAAGACCACCGTGGTCGACGCCGTCGCAGGGTTACTGCGACCGGAATCGGGACATATCGAACTCTCCGGTCAGATCCTGTTTGATTCGGCCAGCGGGCGATCTCTGCCGGTACATAGGCGGCGTCTGGGTTATGTGTTTCAGGACGGACGTCTGTTTCCACATATGTCCGTACGGCAGAACCTGACCTATGGGCAACGGTTCGCAGCCCTAAACAAAGGGCCTTCTTTGAACGAGGTCACTATTCTGCTTGGCCTGAATGACCTGCTGGATCGTCGCCCCGGAAAACTGTCCGGTGGCGAGAAACAGCGCGTAGCCATCGGTCGCGCCCTGCTGTCCCGTCCTCGTATGCTGCTGATGGACGAACCATTGGCAGCGCTGGACTCCGCCCGCAAGGCCGAAATCCTGCCCTATCTCGAGCGGCTGCGGGACCAGACCGACATCCCAATCCTGTATGTCAGTCACTCCGTGGCCGAGGTCGCGAGACTGGCCACCACGGTCGTGGTTCTGGAAGCGGGACGTGTCGTGCGCGCAGGCCGTGCCGAAGTCGTCCTGTCCGATCCGGATATGGTGCGCCAACTTGGCGTGCGCGAGGCGGGCGCAGTCCTGTCGGCAACCGTCCGTGCCCATCACGCCGACGGGCTGACCGAACTCGCGTTTTCGGGTGGTCGCCTGTTTTTGCCCCGGATGAACATTCCAGAAAGATCGCCGACCCGCGTCCGAATCCTCGCCCAAGACGTCCTTCTGTCACGCGTTGCCCCAATGGGCCTGTCGGCGCTTAACATCCTGCCCGTGCACATTATCGCAATTCGCGAAGGCAGCGGTCCTGGGGTCATCGTGCAAATTCAGTCCGGCCAGGACCGGCTACTGGCCCGCATCACCCGCCGGTCCGCCGATGCAATGGAACTACGGACCGGTGACGCAATTTACGCTGTAATCAAATCGGTTTCGATCGCGCGCACGGATATTGGAGCGGGCTGACGTTCTTCCCGTCGCGCAAGGTCAACCGCTTCGGGCGCACCCACCGACCTTCACACGCCAATACTTGCAAACAGACCGGGGCCGTATCGGGCCGACATCTGTGCAACCTCTATTCGCGCAGGGAAGGTTACGTTATCCTCCGCCTGCATAGAAACGCTATATGTCCAATGGGGTGAAGTGACCATCGCCTCACGTAGCACCGTCGCGCCATTCCGAACGCGGATCAAATAGGATTCACTATCTTCGCCTAATGGAACATCCGGCAGTTCCCAACTGTCGCCCTCTATTCTTGTACGGCGAATCCAGTTGACGTTGATATCAGCTCCGTTTTCCAAAGAAACTGAGAGGTGGCATGGTGGATAGGGGCGCAGACCGTTGCCATCGAATGCCTCAACCAAATGCGTATACGAAGGATCATCATAGCCGCGTTGTGCTGGCCCGATACGAAAATGGCGGGCGATCCTCTTCTGTGCGCTGCTCAATTCGATTTGCCCAGGCGCACCGTTCAACAGAACGAAATACGATCCAGCCGGCCACGCATCCGGCATCAAGCCATCACTTCCCAATTGACCACGCAAGCGCGTCGACAAAAGATAGCAGCCCTCTTTCAATAATTCCGCACTCTGGAATTGAAATAATTCCCAGTTTCCACTCGAACCGTCTCCAATAACAGCAAGATTTGCTCCGTTCAGAATAGCATTCGCGTCGCGCGACTCCAATGCCCCAGATAGGATTTTGACTTGCAGAGCGGCACCCTGATCCCAAACTCCGGTGGATGCAGCGAACAACGGTGTTTCCGTGATACCAATCACGCTGCGTTTGGAAATCACTTGGCTCAGAGTATAATTTTCGTCGGAAAGCGACGCATACATCGCCACCGAGCCCGGCCAAGGTATTGCCGAAACTGCGAGATGCGGAGCATGCGGAACTTCGTCTCCGCTGATCAGAGGCAGGTCCATAAAGAGGGAAAACACGGGTAATGGAGGCACAAACGCCTTTGTTCCGGGCGTGTCATCCGCAATTTCAGATGGGGTGTATACTGCGGGCTCAATTCGCACGGCCTCTACGATCTGCAATTCCGATTGTTCAATGCGATCAATTCGATACACTGCGTCATCACCTTCCGAGACGAAAGGCAACCGAACGATATCCCCTGCGCCCAGCTCCATTTTTGAAGGAGGTAACGCAAAACGTGCCTTGTCGCGAGACACGCGGGCTTCGGTCAGCCAACGCTCGACCACCTGACGACCTTCGGCGCGCGACATTGCCAAAGGTAGATCACTGGACGTCACAGCATGAGTCGCAGCATCTGGCAAGACAGCCTCTTCGGCAACAATGTCGTGATCCGCGCCAGCCTGGACGAAACGAACTCGAACCCGACCCGTCATCTCTGCTTCTGCATCCCGGGTCTTGTCCAGCAAACTGTCCAGATCGCCAGATTCCGCCAGGTCTTCTTTCTCCAAAACCCGAACGTTCTTGCCATTTCGCGTGACAAAGCGCAGCACGCCATCTCGCTCGATGGCATCGAAGCCGTACCGCAACATGAGCGGCTGAAGCGCTGAACGCGCATTGGCTACCTCATCCAAGACATAGCCATGTACCATCCCAAACAACTCGCTTGTATCCACATCTGCGATACCCGAGTTGCGACAGATTTCTTCCACAACCGAAGTGAGGGTACGAGACCCAACCCGCCCATTGATCCAATGTCCACGTGCGTAATTTGCACCATCGCTCCACTGTATCCGGGTGTTCGGAAATGCGGGAAATGGACGGACATCCCACGCCCAGACATAGGCATTCTCCATGTCGATCATGGATTTTCCATAGACCTCGGACACCGGATTTTTGGTTTCGTCCCCCCAATAGCTCAGGATTGTTTTCAAGTACTGGTGCTGGATAAAATCGTCGCGCAGTCCAATTGAACCCCGAGGCACACTCGACTCCGATGATTTAGGGTCCAGGAATTTGTTTGGCTGGTTTGTCCCCTTATCTATTGCAGCACAGCCGAATTCGGTGAACCAAATCGGCTTGGATTGCGGTATCCAAGCGGTTGGAGCGGACCGCCGCACCCCACCGATCCGTTCGTAGTGCTCGTTTTGCCACCAGTTGCGTAGATCCTTGTAGCGCCAGATCCATGGTTCGCCGTGCGCCGCGTCCTCAATCGGTGTTCGAATCTGCGCCGCTTCGGCTTCTGGCGAATGATAATACCAATCATAGCCTTCACCACCTTCGATGTTAGCCGCCAAATAGTCCGTATTATAAATGCTTCCCCATTTAGCGTCGGCATGACTTTCGCCTTCGCGCCAATCCGAAAGCGACATGTAATTATCGACTCCGATAAAATCGATATTTTCATCCGCCCAAAGCGGGTCCAGATGAAAATACCTGTCACCGCTGCCATCCTGAGGCTGGTATCCAAAATACTCGGACCAGTCAGCGGCATAACCGATCTTGGTCTCCGGCCCCAATAATTGACGCACCTCGGCCGCAAGATCCTTCATCGCGGACACCGATGGAAATTCGTTTGCGCCTCGGATCTGCGTCAGCCCCCTCATTTCCGAACCTATACAATACGAAGCTACCCCGCCCGCTGCTTTGCAGAGCGCAGCATAGTGGAGGATGAAACGGCGCATCCCCCATTCCTCAGGGCCTGAGTAGTTGACTTTGCCATTTAATACACGGAAATCATTGGCACTTGCCGATCCAAAGAACTTGGCAACCTGCGCATCAGCCTCCAGCGTTCCATCCGGCGACCCTGCGGTCCCAGGGGCGTCCGAAAGAGTTATTCTACCCCGCCAAGGCAATACGGGTTGCTCCGGCTTTCCGGTCCATGGGTCTTTCAATCCGTTCCCGGAAAGCTGGTCCATTAAAATGAAGGGGTAGAACATCACCCGTTTTCCGGAAGCATTCATGTGCTTGATTGCTTCGACAACTGCAGCATCCGCCGGCGTGCCGCCGTAGATCGGGCGGTCGTCTTCTCGAACGATTTGCTCTGCCGTAGATCGTGTTAACCCAGCTACAGTCCACGGCATGTTTTTGCCATCGATATTGGCCCGTTCGATCTTCGGGGTAATCTGGCAGGAATCGCAGCGCAAATCATTGCCAAACCACGATACAACAAGCGACACGGCGGAACAGGCCGGCAGCTCCTCTTTCAACATGTCTATTGACGTAACCATATCGGATCGGCCTGATGGGCTATTTGTATTGGCTGCCCAACTGCTGCCTGGTCCTTTGGTGTAGTGTACAGATGATTGCGCCAGCGTGTATTCCCCGGTGCCGGGCATCAATGCCACGCCCTTGATGAGCTGCGGCAATTCATGATCATAACTCTTTGACGCCGCTTGCTCCGGGCGCACGACTTCAAACGAAAATTGCGGAACCCGATTTCCGTACCGTCCTAGACCAATGTTCTCCATGACCACATATGCCGTACCGCGATAGGCTGGCACTGCGCCCTGGCCTTCGATTGCTTCGATCACCGCATCAGGCAGTTGATCCATGGATCCAGTGTAGATTCTCATATTCAGGTCATCGCGAGAAACCTCTTCGCCATCGGCCCAAACACGCCCGATTGACGAAATCTCACCCTCGCAAACGGCGATAGCAAGCGACACAAAATAACTGTGCGACGTAATCTCGGGCTCACCTGGGCTTCCCTTTCCTCCGCCGCCGGTCGTGCTCGTGGTCTCCAGGAAATCTGATGCCCAGATAACCTGCCCACCCACACGCATCCGACCAAAAACCTGAGCAATCGGTTCCCCGTCGCCGGCACTTGTTAGTCGAAACCGATCGACTCGGCCGGTCTCGACGGGCTCGGACCCCTGTCCCAAAAGACGTTGATCGATCACTTGCCCCAAGGTCGCGCCGACTGCCCTGCCGATCGCCACCGACGACAGCCCCGCCAAAGTACCGCCAACCGCGCCTCCAATGGCCGCACCTGCAGCTGAAAGTAGAATCGTAGCCATCAGAAATTCTCCATAGGAAATTTGAAACGCGCCACGATGCGCGTTTTCCAAGGCGCGCTCAGAGGGCTTTCGACGACACCATGATTTGCATACGCGTGAACAAATGACGAACTGTGCTTAGTTTCGGCGATGATCCCAAGATGCTTGGCCACAGAACCACTGCGCATTCGAAAAAGGACAACATCACCGGGATCAAAAGCCAACTCACCCAAAACAACGCTGTGCAAATGGCGTTTGGCAGCGGCCCACAAACGTTCTTCACCCTGCGGTTCGGACCAATCCATCGAATATGCCGGAACTGCCTCCGGTTCCGCTCCCAGCAATTCGCGCCAAACTCCCCGCACCAGGCCCAGACAATCCGCGCCCGCGCCACGGCATGCGGCTTGATGGCGATATGGTGTCCCAATCCAGCTCCGCGCGATTTCTACAATGCGTTTGCGATCTGACATCAACGCAGGCTCCCGCCGGTGTTCGCCTTGGATTGCTTGGGTGTCGCCATAACCCAATCTTCGCCCGGAATATCCGGAAATCCCTGATAATTCAAAATGTTGTTAAACTTTAACCGGCAAGTCTCCATACGCTTGTCACATCCGGCATCTAGGCGGACCTCATCGCCGGCCATCACTTTTGCGCGGATGGGCTCCCACAATTCGACAACCCGGATTGTGCCATCGAACCAATCTTTCTTGATTGTTCCCCATAACCCATCGGCATCGCCAGACTTGACTGAAAGTCGGCCTCGCGCAAACCAACCAGGTTCAAAATCCGTCATACCCTGCCAGCGAAACATACGAGACGATTCAACTTTCTCAACCATTCGCAGGCTAGAGTACCCCGGAGCATCCAAATCGAACCGGCATCCGGCGTCCGCCAACACTGCTGTACACGGTTTCTGGAACACGCGACCCAAGGGCCGGTTTAATGCCTCAGTCAAACCGCGCAATTCGGCATGAAAGGCACCACCGCTGCGACGCAGCTCTCCAATCGACCCACGAAACTGCAGCCAACGCACGTTGACATCTTGCCAGTTGACCAACCAGGCACGGACCTCAGCACCGTCAAAACGTCCCGCTTCAATATCTTCGTCACGCACCGAAGCATCGCTGAGCGCGCCGATCGCTTCGGTGTTGTCCACCGACAGGCCAGTGCTTTGTTGCAGCGCAAGTGCCGACAGCCCCGCGTCGGCCTTAAAGGTGACTCCATCGAATTCCAGTGTCAGATCGTGATCTGTGAATCCAAAGGTCAGGCCATCCTTTCGAATAATGGCCCAGCAACGACACAAAGTCGTCAAACCTGATCTCACATGTGCCTGAAAAGCATCGTCCAGCCCAACCATCAGACCCGCACCTCGACCACTGGAACATTCGGAACATCTCCGGCCTGAAAGCTCGCCACGCTGGTCTGAATGCGATCAGTGTCGAATCTCACCGGCACGTCAAATTCGTAACCTGCGGTGATACGCATGGTCTCTGCCGGCGTCTTCAGGAAACGAACCATACCGCTCGCGGTATCGACTTCATAATCCAGCGCCTCACGCAACTCATCCTGCTCGACACCGATCCGTACCGTGCCGGGAACCGGCTTCTTGATAGGCCTGACATAGCTAAAAGCCCCCGATTGGTAGGTCTTCACCAACGGAAATTCCGAAGTTCGCCCGTCCGCGATAGCAATCACCTGATCTTCACAAGAGATTTCCGCCGACGCGCGTCCCGACTTGAAGTCAGACCAGTCTTTCCATCGGAACCCAAACATTTGCCCACGCCGCGCCTCGAAAAACGAAATCAGGATCTCAACGTCGTCCAGTGAACGCATGCCCAAACCGGCATCATAGCGACGGCGCGAATGTGCCCAAGGCGTATTGCGCTCTTCGAACCCATTCGCCAATGTAACGACATCCGTACGCCGTTCTGGCCCACCGACCGAGCCAAAACTCAGCGATGCGGGAAACCTGATTTCATGAAAGCTCATCACTTTCTCCCCTTCTCGTCCATGTTACCGGTTGCGATTTCCACGCCCCAATGCACGGCTCATCTGCGCCGCAATCTGCCCCTGGCTGCGATTGAAGCCCTGCACATCAGGGGTGCTGATGTTCATCACAACGCTGACGCCTTGGCCGCCGGCGCTACGCACGCCCAACTTGCCATCCGCACCCCGTGCGAGTGGCATAATTGCTTCGGGTCCTGCCTCGCCCATCAGGCCAGTGCCGCCGCGCATAGGAAAGGTCACCGGGCCGGACACGACGCCACCCTTTGCAAAGGGCATCACACGTCCCTGCGAGAAACTGCCGCCATCCGCAAACGGCAAAAGACCTTCAACCATCCCGCTTACGCCTTGCGACAAAAGCCCCCCAAAATGGTTTGCCACCGGCTTAATCGCGGCATTGTATGTTGTCTGGATCATCGACTTGGCCACGGTTTCCAATGCGTCCGACAATTTCATGCCGTCCAGAACCACGCCGTCAAACGCTCGGCGCAGCCCCTTGGACAATCCCCGTTCCAAGGTCGATACATCCTTGCCTGTCGCCGCCAGAGACGCGCGCATGCGTTGCAATTCACTGTCGAACCCCGCCGCCATATTCGCCGCAGCTCCAAGGCTATCTTCCAACGCTTCCGCGTTGTCGCCCAGGTCCTCTGAACCGTTCCGATCACTCATTGACCTCTCCTCGTTCCTTGTCCGGATAGGCCGCCAAAAGCGTTTCCAATCCTGCGCGCGACAGCGGGGCCTGTGCACCTCCCTGTCCCAGCAATAACCGCAACTCTGCGGGGGTAAGCTTCCAGAAATCCTCCGGCTTCAACCGCAGCCCCTGAAGCCCGGCCCGCATCAGCGCGGGCCAGTCAAAGCCCGTCATGTGTCTGTCGGCAGCATGAACGCCCGTGCCAGCAACTCTGCCGCCACCCGCGCCGCCATCATCGGCCCACCTTCAATCTCGGCTCTACGCAACTCAGCATCCGAAACGTCGTTGTCGCCCCCCCGCAATCCCGCGCCGATCAAAGCAAGAACATCCCGAGTCGAAAATGACCCACCTTCAAACCGTTCCACCAGCGCCACCAGCGAAGGCGTGTGCAGTGCCTGTTCAAGTTCTGCCAATGCACCAAGTGTCAATTTCAGCACCCGCCGCTGCCCATCGATGACCAGCGCCACCTCTCCCGTCCACGGATTAGCCATTGGTCTAAAGCGCCGTGAAAGTCAGAGCGCCAGCACTGGCCATCGACAACTCATACGTTGCCTCGCCGTTGTGGCTGCCGGAATACTCGATCGAGCTTACCTGAAACGCCCCCTCAACGATGCCAAAGTCCGGAATGATCACCTGAAATTCCGGCGTTTCGCCATCGAAAAACAGCTGCCGCGCCCGTTCGTCGGTTCCCGCATCCTTGAACACACCTGACCCAGAGATGGCGGCCGATTTCACACCCGCACCCGACAACAGCTCGCGCCACCCGCCTTGGCTTTCCAAACTGGTCACGTCTACACTTTCCGCATTGAAGCTAACCCGCGTTGCACGTAGCCCCGCAATTGTTTCAAAAAGACCGTCACCGGTCATGTCTACCTTGACCAACAGATCCTTGCCGTTCTGAGCACCCATTTCGTGTCTCCAAAGTTTGATTGGTTAACTGTCTTCCACGCGCGCGCGAAATCTCAGATCTATGCGCCGAACGCGTCCTGCCTTGCCCGTACGCCTGGCGGTAGCACGGTCAAACCACACGCCCACTAAACGACCGCGATCCAGGGTTAGGTCGGCATCTACCAACGTATCACTGATCGCAGCGGCCAGCCCTTTTGCACGAACAAAGCTCGCACCGTCAGTAACCACGGACACGGTGAACAGATGCATCGCTCCATCGCCCGTCTGATCGGATTGATCCCGAACCGACTCGGGGCCAAGCGTGACGTACAGGCTGGGGATTTCCCCAGGCGGCAAGGCATCATAGATTGCGTCGCCGACGATTCCGCTCACGTTGGTATCGCTCATCAGCCGTTGATAGACTGCCATCTGCAACGCGGCCGCCATGCCATAGCTCATGTCACGATCTCCTCCTCTGCAAAACAGGTCAGGAAACGGCCCTCTGGATCACGTTCCGCAATCGCCTGGATCAAGAACAGGCGCTCACCGTCCCGAAATCTCTGCTCTGGCATCGGTCGCGCGGCTGAACCGTAGGGGGCGCCACGCACCACAATATTGTAGGTCACCGTCGAAACCGGAACGCCGGCCTCGGATCTTTCCCCCCCTGTGCGGGTACGAACCTCGGCCCAATGCTCGCCCAGCGCCTGCCAGATCTCGGCATATCCTCCCGCGCCATCGGGTGCCCTGAAAGGAGCCTCCAGCACCAGTCGGCGGTTCAATTGCGGCAAGCTCATATTCCCGCTCCTATTCCAATCCGCATCGACCGATACCGCTGAATCAGGCTGGAAACCCCAAACGGCATGCACCCGTCGCTCAGCGCAGTTTCGTTCCGGTATTCATAGTAGTGCGCCGCCAACAGCAGAACCGCCTGACCAAGATCGGCCGGCAACCGACCCCATTCGCTCGCATACCCGGCCGTAAGACCGATGCGAACACCCCCGCCAGTGCGCACCATCGGCAACAGGCTCCCGGCGGGTCGAATACGCGGCCTCTGGCTATCCTGCTCCAGTCGAAACTGATCGGCCGGCATTTCGGTCTCAACCTCAAGTTCGTCAATCAAGGTGACACCGGTGATTGCGGTCACCGGAGCAACCGGCAGGATCTGACCTGAGCGATCGCGCCAACCTGTTAACGACCATGTAAATTCACGGGAAATCAGAATCTTACCTGTGCGGGCTTCGATCGCTGCAATGGCCGCCCGCAGGAAACCCTTTAGAACGCCATCCTGCAAACTATCCTCGCCAAACCCGGTTCCCAGCCGCAAATGCGCCTTGAACTCTGCCACCGGCAACGCCGCATCCGGGACGGTCACCTCTTCGATCAACATCATCACTTCACTCCGCAAGGTCGGACCCCTCTGGGCCAATTCATCTGGAAACGGTGGGCACGCGCCGCCCCAAGTTGCTCGGACGGAGGGGAGCAGCTAGACAACAAGGAGGGTTTCCCATGGCACGTGCCCACCACAGAGCCGGGTTACCGGCCCTGTACCCGGTGCCGTTTAGGCGACGCCGAATTTCAACAGCTTGATCGCAGCAAAGTCGGAAACATCCCCGCCTACGCGCTTGGTGGCATAAAACAAGACATGCGGCTTGGCGCTGAACGGATCTCGCAGAACACGCAGATCAGGGCGTTCTGCAATGGTATAGCCAGCGTGAAAGTCGCCAAAGGCAATCGAATAGGAATCGTTGGCCGCATCCGGCATATCCTCGGCAATCACCACCGGATACCCCATCAGCCGGGCCGGCTCTGCCGCTGCCAGACCATCCGACCACAGGAACCGCCCATCCGCATCCTTGAGCTTGCGAACCAGTCCTGCGGTCTTGGAATTCATCACAAAAGTCGCATTGGCGCGGTATTGCGCACCCAGAGCATAAACCAGATCGACTATCGCATCGCCGTCGTCAATGTCTCCATCTACGCCGGTAGGAACATATCCAATGCTTCCCCAGGCCCAGACATCGTTGTCGATCTTGGAGTGGTTCAACACGCCGCGCGGCTTGTCCAGACCGTCACCATTGATAAATGCCGCCGCTTCCGCACGCGAGAACTTGTCCGCGATGCGGCCGGCCAACCAGCCTTCGATATCAAAGGCACTGTCATCCAGCAGGCGCTGACTTGCCTTCGGCAAAGCACTCAGCTCGTGCAGCGGAATTGTGATCCGGTCAATCTGCGGACTGCTTGTTTCGCTCTGCGAACCAGCTTCCGTTGCCCATCCAGCACCAACGTCGGTGTGATCCACCAGCACGTCATAACTGGTGGCCTCGACGTTGACGACCGAGGCAATCGCACGGATCGAAGCTGTGGAGTGCAGCACCGATTGAACCGTGTCAGACGTCTGCGGATCCACCAGATACCCGCCATCGCTGTTTACAGCGGTGGTCATGGACTTGCCGGCCAGTTCCAGACCGCGCAACCCATCATCGTCGCCCGAGCGCAGATAGGCATTAAACGCCTTTTGATGCGGCGCACCTTCATCAGTGGATGCAGACAAATGCGGGCGTGCCGCGAATTTCGATTTACGATCCAGCATGGTCAGTCGCTCTTCCGTTTGTTTAATTTTTTTCTCAATTTCACCTTGAAACCCCTTAAATTCGCTGACGAAGCCGGTCATCGCCTGCTTCACCTCCTGAACCAGGGGCGCACCTTCTCCGGCCATGGCCGCCGTTTCGGTCTTGCTCATCGGAACATCCTGTTTTTGGGTGAGTGATAGGCGCCCTCAGCGGCGCGCCAGCTCCAGCCGCGCACGTTCCAGTGTCGCCGCCAATTCACGCAGCGTGGCTTCCGCCTCCAAGCTTTCGCTTTTGGCCGCCACCCGCGCACTGGGCAGCATCGGAAAGGTCACCAATGACACCTCCCAAAGCTCCAGTTCCGTCAAGAGCCGCTGGCCCTTGTCATTCTTACTCGCTTTTGTTGTGCGATATCCGATCGACAGTCCGTCAATGGCTCCGGCTGCAATCAACGCTGCCGCTTCACGCCCTTTCAGCGTGCAGTCCAGCAGGCGGCCCTTGACCCAAAGCCCCTCGCCATCTTCGCGCACCACGTCCCAGACACCGATTGGCTGCGCAGGGTCATGTTGCCACAGCATCTTGACCCGCCGACCGGCTTTTTCCAACGCGGTTATCGACCTGGCATAGGCACCCTTTTGCACAATATCGCCACCTTGATCGGCTTGCCCGAACAGGCTCGCATATCCTTCGATCACCGCATCTTCGGAAACGCTCAGCCCATCGCCAAACTTGGCAAACTTATGCTCCAGCCCGGTGTCAGTAGTCATAACACACTCCTTGTAATCCATTGTGATTCCCTCACTTACGGCGCTGCTGCGAGAAAGGATTGCACCGCCTGGCTCAGAATTACGGCGACCACGCCATAAACCGTAAGCCACAGCCGCTTTTCCAGCCGCTCCATCATCTGGTCCAACCGATCCAGGCGGCGCACCAGGTTATCGTGATGGATCTGGCTCACGCGTTCATGAGCGGCCAACCGCAATCCCGGCGCACATTCAAAAGCCTCAAACCTGCGACCGCCGTCATTCATCCGCACCGCCTTCGGGAACCGCTGGCAATCCAAGCAACGCCCGCTTTTCAGCTGTCGTCAAAAAATCAGCTCCCGAAACGCGCGACCACTGTGCATCGCGTTCGGCCGACAGCGCGGGAACCTGATCCAGATCGGGCTTCAACTCCAGTTCATCGCCACTGAACTGTGACAGCCAGTCGCCCAGAGCCGACGCCACCCGCGTCGCCAACGGCAGTACCGTCAACCGATAAAAGGCGCGGTTCGCTTCCTGGTAGTTGGCATAGGTCGCGTCACCCTGGATGCCGATCAGCATCGGCGGCACCCCAAAGGCCAGAGCAATTTCGCGCGCTGCGGATTCCTTGGTTTTCTGGAATTCCATATCGCTGGGCGAGAACCCCATCGGCTTCCAGTCCAGCCCCCCTTCCAGAACCATCGGGCGGCCAGCATTGCGAGCCCCCTGATAGTTTGCCTCGATTTCCTCGGACAAGCGGCGGTACTGGTCGTCGGCCATGGCCCCATGACCATCGGAACTGTTGAAAATCAACGCTCCACTGGGCCGCGCGGCATTGTCCAACAACGCCTTCGACCAACGCGAAGCACTGTTATGCACGTCCACTGCCATTGCTGCCGCCTGCATCGGCGAGAACCCATAGTGGTCATCCTGCGGATGGAACGACTTGATGTGACAGATCGGCGAAACCGCCGTCGTCGCATTGAACCGATGCTTCTTCGCACCAACACTATAGTCATAGGCAATGGGCCAACCATCGGCACCCGGAACCACCTTCATACGATCCGACCGCAGAACGTGCAGTTCCAGCGGCACCCCATCTTCCCCAGCGACCGCCTCGACATAGGCATTGCCGGACAACAGCAATTGACCAAACAGCGCCTCCATCAGTTCGGCGCGCCCCTGGGCGGCGTTGGGCTGCATGATCAACGCCAGCACCGGATGAGTTTCAAAGCGTTGGCAGCGATCCTGCAATACCAGAGGCAATGCCGCTGCCGCTTCCGCAATCAACTTGACCGAACGAAACCCGACCGGGTTCCCCGAAAACCCTGTCCGCGTTAGCGACACCGTATCCCGCGGGCTCCAGGCTACCCGACCCGCGCTGTGATAGGCCACAACCGGCCCTGTCGCGCTTGCCTTGGTCTCCGGCACTTGGGAAGCTGTGCCGCGCCGCAAGAAATCAAATACCATAATCGATGCTCCTATCTGATCATCGCCGCACGCCTGATCCGCGCCGACCGGTCCGTTGCGAACCTTTTGCCTGATGATTGGCAAAATTCGAAAAACCCACCGTACGGTGGTCCGGCAACACCCCCTTACGCGCGGCGCTACAGAGTACGGATTCGAGGACGCCGAAATTGGGCAGCTGGGGCGATCATCAGCTCGTGCAAGGCCCAGACCAACGCGTCAACTCGGTCAGGACTACCCCGACCCTCATAGCCACGTGGGGTTATAAGGCACATCTGTTCTTCCAACTCGGCCAGGCCCTTGGCGTGGCGCACCCGCCCCTGTTCATACAGCGCCGCAACCGGCTCCGCCCTTGCAACCTTGCCTCGCGAAGCATGTACCGCCTTGTACGGCACCAGGGCATCTATCTGACGAACCACTTCCTCGACCAACTGCCCACCCTGATTGACCTCGGCCACCAGCCGTTCTGCCCCATATTGATCCATTGCCGCAATTGCGGCGCGGGCCCATCCCGTGGGTCCAACACCCTGAACCGTACAATCGGCCAGCACATAAGCTCGCCAATCCTGTGGCGGCCCCTGGGTTTGCGCGCCGACCACGACGATACCGCAATCATCTGCACCTGCCCCGGCACTGACGGCGGGGTCCAATGCAACGACCACCCGGTCCAGTTTTGGAATGCTGCTCACGCGCGCAGCCTGCACCATATCCGTCGTCCACAACGCCCCCTCGGCGTCGGCCAACAGCACCCCATCCAGTTCCTGACGCCCCAATCGCGTTCCGGCATAGCGACTGCGCACTTCCTCCAGGAAGCTCTCTGCCAGATTGGCCCGGTTCGCTTCTGTAGGGGCGTGGGTCACCACGGTCGACGGCGATCCCAACAGATCCTTCAACACCCCGACATTGCGCGGCGTCGTCGTCACACAAACCTGCGGCTGCTCTCCGAGCCGCAACGCGAATTGCAACATGTCCCAAGTGTCCTGAGCTCTTTTCCACTTGGCCAGTTCATCAACCCAGGCCGCATCGAACTGCGGTCCCCGCAACCCTTCTGGATCATTGGCCGAAAACGCCTGCGCCTCGGCACCATTGTCCCAGACCAGTTTGCGTTCGGTCGCTTTCCAAGTTGGCACCCGGTCTGGTGGCGAGCAGGCCAGAATTCCGCTTTCGCCCTTGATCATTACATCGCGAACCTGATCGAACGTTTCCGCCACCAATGCCACGCGCTTTTTCTTTCCCGGATCCAGCGGCCGCGCACCTTCAACTTGGCTGCGCACCCATTCTGCCCCAGCCCGGGTTTTGCCCGCGCCTCGTCCCCCCATGATCACCCACGACCGCCAATTTCCCTCGGGCGGCAGTTGATGCTCCAGTGCCCAAAACTCGAAAAGAAAAGGGAGGGCGCAAAGCCCTCCCTCCCCAAGTGAATCCAAAAACTGATCACGTATCGCAACATCTTTTGAGGCGAGCCAATCGGCACCCGATCTCAATCCGAGCGGCGTCCATATCAAGGGCGTATCCGCCTCTAACAATTCCCTCTTGTTTCCTTTGCTGCTCGACAAGGCTCATCTCCACCTTCTGGCAAGCCCCGATCAGCCTTTCGACCGCCGCAACTTGCTTACTACCATCAACAAGATCTGTTTCCTCCCCGGCTGCCAGTTGCTTACGCAGATCTTCTGCCTGCTGACGCAATCTTATGAGCGTCTTTTCGACCGACTGAAACAATTCAGCCGTTCGCAGAATGCGCTCCTCCGGGGTAATCAAAGTCATTTTGCTCATCTACCTCATGCGTTGAACTTCTCCGCACGAGAGAAACGAAAAAACGGCCTACGGGAATTCCCGCGGCCGTTCGCCCACTTCTTCTAGCATGACACAACCTATACGCGAGACCGTTCGCTAAGTCAAGCAAATTCGGAGCGGATAAACCTTCTAACCGTAAGGTATAGTTAAGAAACTCCTAACTTCCGTCCAAGCGGCCCCCGCCGAACAAACGGCACGGCTTCAATTATTGGCCCGATCCGCTTCGATCTCACGCCACTTGGCAACGTTCCGATTGTGCTCCTCCAGCGTGGTGGCGAAAGCATGCCCGCCGGTCCCATCCGCAACAAAAAACACGTAATCCGTATTCGCTGGCGCAACCGCTGCCTCCAGGCTGGCCATTCCGGGATTGGCAATTGGTGTCGGCGGCAAGCCGTTAATCACATAGGTGTTCCACGGCGTTTGGCGACGCAGTTCGCTTTGCCGCAAGCCGCGCCCCAAAATACCTTGCCCCTGGGTGATGCCGTAAATTACCGTCGGATCGGTTTGCAACTTCATACCCTGGTTCAGCCGGTTGATGAACACACTGGCCACTTGCCTGCGCTCCTCGGAAACCCCGGTCTCCTTTTCGATAATCGATGCCAGGATCAGCATTTCCTCGGGGCTGTTCAGCGGCAAACCATCCTGACGGCTTTCCCAGGCGGCGGCGATGCGCAGGGTTTGAACTTCCTGCATCCGCGCAAGCAAGGCACTCCGGTCCGCACCGTCAACCAACTCATAGCTGTCCGGCGCCAACATACCTTCGGCTGGCAAATCCGTCACATCACCGCTCAACACATCCATCGCCTTGACAGCCTCGACCACCTGCCAACTGGTCACACCTTCCGCCAGAGCGATCCGGTACCGCGTGTCAGCTTCAGCACGTTTTTCGGTATAGATGGCAGGAATGTCTTCCCCGGCAGGGTCAAACGCGGCAACCTCGACAAACTGGTTGTTGGCTGGATCCAACTCGCGCACTTGCGCCTCGGTCCGGGTGACCCCAACCCGATATACGATCTCCGTACCGCACGTGCTTGCCCCGCCACGTGTGACCTGCTCGACAATCTGCTCCATCGAGACGCCCGGCCGGACCAGATAACTGCCAGCCTTCAGCAAAGCGGATTTGTCGGCGTAATCCGCGCCCAGTCGGAAGATGGTGCCGTTGGAAACCGCACCCTGTCGCTCCAGATCGCGGCTAACCGCACCCATGTTCGAGCCACGCTCGACCCGCAGACAAATGGCTTGCTCCAACGGGCCTTGTGCCGTGTATTGCGACTGCCCCCAGAGAATGAACCCGACCAGCAGGAAAAGACCCACAATCAGAAATGTCAGCATGTTCGAAGCAAGGCCGCGCCACATCAGTCGGCTTTCCCGAACAGGACACTCGCGTTGGTGCCGCCAAACCCGAATGAATTGGACAAGGCAACGTTGATTTCACGCTCTCGCTTGGCATTCGGGGCCAGATCCACAACCGTATCCACCGCCGGGTTATCCAGATTGATTGTCGGTGGCGCGACCTGATCGCGGATCGCAAGGATCGAGAAAATCGCTTCAATTGCCCCGGCAGCCCCCAATAAATGGCCCGTCATCGACTTGCTTGACGACATGGTGACCTTGGACGCCGCATCGCCCATCATCCGCTCGACAGCAGCCAGTTCGATGGTATCTGCCATCGTACTGGTTCCGTGCGCATTAATGTAATCGATGTCGGCTGGCTCCAGCCCCGCCTGCCTCAGTGCCGCCCGCATCGATCGTTCAGCCCCGTCGCCGGTCTCGGAAGGGGCCGTGATGTGATAGGCATCGCCCGACAGGCCATAGCCCAGAACCTCGGCATAGATCTTGGCTCCGCGAGCCTTGGCATGCTCATATTCCTCCAGCACCACAATGCCTGCGCCCTCGCCCATGACAAACCCGTCACGATCCGCATCATACGGGCGGCTCGCCGCCTGCGGATTGTCTGCGAACTTGGTGCTTAGCGCCTTACACGCGTTGAAACCGGCGATGCCGATCTCGCAAATCGCCGCCTCGGCACCACCCGCGATCATCACATCGGCATCGCCGTGCTGGATAAGCCGCGTGGCGTCGCCGATGGCATGCGCGCCGGTCGAACAGGCCGTCACCACCGCGTGGTTCGGCCCCTTGAACCCAAACCGGATGCTGACTTGGCCCGAAATCAGATTGATCAGTGCACCCGGAATAAAGAACGGCGACACCCGGCGCG
Organism: Sedimentitalea nanhaiensis DSM 24252; assembly: GCF_000473225.1. Classification (GTDB taxonomy): domain Bacteria; phylum Pseudomonadota; class Alphaproteobacteria; order Rhodobacterales; family Rhodobacteraceae; genus Sedimentitalea; species Sedimentitalea nanhaiensis. The sequence goes on along the minus strand of NZ_KI421509.1, from coordinate 40,679 downwards.
GGCCCTTCTGCTTGATCATCACCGCCGTATCGGCAATCGAACTCAGCCCGCCGATCCCCGATCCGATCATCACCCCGGTGCGCAGTCGGTCTTCTTCGTCTTCCGGAGTCCACCCGGCATCGTGCACGGCCATATCAGCCGCCGCGATACCGTAAAGGATGAAATCGTCGATCTTGCGCTGTTCCTTGGGGGCCAGCCAGTCATCGGCATTAAAGGTGCCGTCGCTGCCATCGCCCTGGGGAACTTCGCAGGCATAGGTGGTCGTCACGCCGCTGGCGACCGCATCAAACTGCTTGATCGGGCCTGCACCGGATTGCCCGGCCAGCAATCGCGACCAGCTTTCCTCGACACCACTGGCCAAAGGGGTAATCAGCCCCAGCCCCGTTACGACTACTCTGCGCATGAATTGCCCTCTTGCCAGCCATTTGTTGCGCACCGCTCTTACCCTGCCCCGGTACGCGGGGGCAAGTGCACCCGATACCTGAGGTCAGCGCATTTCCGCAAGTGGTTGGCACATTTTCAACCGTCAAACAGCGTCAAGTATACTACTGGAACTCCGCAACCGGCTCCGGACCGGGCTGCGCTATCGCCAACGCCTGGCTCAGATCAACCGACTTGCGGAACAGGGCCCTCCCCACCAAAGCGCCAGCAATGTTGGGAATATAGGTCAGGCGGGCAATATCATCCGTACTGCGTACGACGCCGCTGGCAATTACCGGCGACCGGGCCTGTGCGGCAAGACCGGCAATCAGCCCAAGCTGCGCTTCGACCTCATCCACGTCACTGTCGACATCCGTTATGATGATTCCGGCCAACGGCACATCCGCGAATGCGGCGATATAATCTTCGGGCTTGAGAGCACTAGCCGACCGCCAGCCTTCGGTCATCACCTGACCGCGCCACACATCCACCGCCAGAACGATCTGGTCGGGATGGTATTTTGCCAACTCCCGAACAGCATCCGGGCTCTGCGATGCCAGCGTACCGATCACGATTCGCCCGGCTCCCTTGTCGATCCACTGCTCTGCGGTATCGCGGCTCCGGACGCCTCCGCCCAATTGCACAGGGATTCCCACGGTGCGAATGATCTCTTCGACCAGATCCCGGTTCTCGTCGCTGCCGACCACGGCGTCAAAGTCGGTCAGATGCATCCACTCGGCACCGGCGGCCGCAAACCCGCGCGCCGTCTCCACCGGATCCACATGCCAGATCGTCGCATTGTCCAGGTGCCCCTTTTCCAGTGACACGCAACGACCGTGCTGAATTTCGATTGTCGGGTAAATCAACATGACCTCTCCCCCCAATGTTGGCCATCTCTATCCGACGCAACATAACACAAACTGTGACCCGACGATTCCATAATCCGCCATTGCCGGTCCCGTTTGCGGCGTCATTTGATCCGGGGCGGACCATTCCGACGCAGCAACATGACCGATTCGCCGCCAATCTCGGTCTGCCGCATCTCGGCATATCCGAGCTCAGCGGCCAGTTTCAGCGATGGCGTGTTCCGCGGGCTTATCTTGGCCACCAACGGGCCCGGGATAACGCGATCGAACCAATCGTGCGCCGCCTCTGCCGCCTCCAGACCCAACCCAGCGCCCTCCGTTTCGGGCGCAAGGATCCACCCTGCCTCGGGAAACGGATCGAAATCCTCTCCCAAGGCCCGCGCCCCAAAGAAAAAGCCGGTTTGCCCGATCACCCGGCGCGTACGCTGTTCGACGACAGCCCACTGACCAAAACCGGTTATCTGCCAATGACCCGCATTGCGCAGAAACGACTCCCACGCTCGGCCCCGGCTCCACGGTTGCCCGCCAATGTGACGTACCACCTCAGGCGTCGCCCATATCTCGGCGAACCTATCAAAATCCTCGGGCCGCATTGCGCGCAGCGTCAGATGCGCAGTGTTGATGTTGGGAATCGCACGGGTCATTGCACCGCTTTATTTGTCCGCCTCGACCGATCAATGACAGCACACAACCGCCGCGATCAACCCATAACGCAACACGCAATAAAAAAACCGGCACTCCCCGCCGGGAAGCGCCGGTCAATACTGTTGTCAGGCGTCGATCAGGAAGCTTCGGAAATGAACTTTACCGCATCGCCAAAGGTCTGGATGGTTTCGGCCGCATCATCCGGAATCTCGATTCCGAACTCTTCTTCAAAGGCCATGACCAGTTCAACCGTGTCCAGGCTGTCTGCGCCCAGATCGTCGATGAACGAAGCGTTCTCGGTCACTTTGTCCTCTTCAACACCCAGGTGTTCCACAACGATCTTCTTCACGCGGTCTGCGACATCGCTCATGTTTATTCCTCATTCCTTTACGGGCTTCTTTGCCCCAGTCTGCCCTTGCCCGCTCGGGGTGGGTTGGTTTCGCCCTCGTCGGGCAGCTCTTTCCCGGAATCCCGGGCAAGACAGTAAAAGGTCATTGCCTAACCTGTCCAAATCTGCGCCGCCTATAGCACAGAGTTGCAAAGAGGCAAACGCTTTCGGCAACGCCCAAACGCCACAGACTGCAGGTTCGAACCGACCGAATTTTTACGTGTTTTACCCCGATGCAAATAATCCGTTCCACGATCCGAAACAAGACCCGTCTGCCCTGGCGGAACCCGACGTCGTCCGCACCGCATTGCATTCATCGTGTCATTTACAGCATTGCCATGCCACCGTTCACATGCAGTGTCGCGCCCGTGACATAGCCCGCCTCGGGGCTCGCCAGATACAGGACAGCGGCTGCAATCTCGTTGGGATCGCCCATCCGCCCGGCCGGGACCTGCTTAAGTATTGCGGACTTCTGGTCATCAACCAGCTTGTCCGTCATCGCAGTTGCAATGAAACCGGGGGCCACAGCGTTAACGGTAATGCCCCGGCTCGCGATCTCGTAGGCCAGACTTTTGGACATGCCAATCATGCCTGCCTTTGACGCTGCATAGTTCGCCTGGCCCGGATTTCCGGTCACACCCACCACCGAACTGATGTTGACGATCCGCCCCCAACGCGCTTTCATCATCCCCCGCATCACGCCCTTGCAAAGCTTGAACGTCGCGGTCAGGTTCACATCCAGAACGCTTTGCCACTCGTCATCCGACATACGCATGAACAGGTTGTCCCGAGTGATACCGGCATTGTTGACCAGAATATCCAACCCTCCCATGGCTTCGGACGCCCGTTTGGGCAAAGCCTCGACCGCCGCCATATCTGACAGGTTGCACGGCACGACATGTGCCCGTTCGCCCAGTTCCGCCGCCAATTCATGCAACGGTTCCAACCGCGTTCCCGACAGGGCAACCGTCGCCCCGGCCCCATGCAGAGCACGGGCGATCGCGGCACCGATACCGCCTGATGCGCCGGTCACCAGCGCGGTCTTTTCCGTCAAATCGAACATCTACAACTCTCCTTGAACCGGTGCCCCGTTTCCCAATCGGAAAACGGCCCGGACTATTCCAGAATTCCGCCGCTTCAGACCAGCGTTTCCATGACGAACTTTACATCCTCGGCCGTTCCGACCGCGCGGCATGTCACAGCACGATCGATCCGCCGCACCATGCCCGACAAAGCCTTTCCGGCCCCGATTTCCCAGGTCTCGTCGACGCCTTGCGCCACCAGATATTCGACGCTTTCACGCCACCTCACGGCACCGGTGATCTGCTTCACCAACAAGTCCCGGATCGTCTCGGGATCCTGAACCGGCTCTGCCAGCACGTTGGCAATGACCGGCACCTTGGGTGCCTCGATCCACACGGTGGCAAGCGCCTCGCCCATCACCTCGGCTGCGGGGGCCATCAACTGGCAATGAAACGGTGCGCTTACGGGCAACATCACCGCCCGCTTCGCACCCCTGGCCTTGGCCAGATCGACCGCGCGTTCGACGGCCTCTTTATGGCCCGACACAACCACCTGCGCCGGATCATTGTCGTTGGCGGCCTCGCAAATCTGGCCCTGCGCCGCTTCGTCGGCCACCGCGCGTACCGCCGCCAGATCCAGCCCCAACACGGCCGCCATCGCGCCGACACCAACCGGAACCGCCTGTTGCATCGCCAGCCCGCGCGTCCGCAACAGCTTGGCGGTATCATGAACGCTCAGCGCGCCCGCCGCAGCCAAAGCCGAATACTCGCCCAACGAATGCCCCGCCACAAAAGCCGCATCCGTCACGTGCACCCCTTCGGCCTCTAGCGCACGCATTGCCGCCAGCGAGGTCGCCATAAGAGCCGGCTGGGCATTCTGTGTCATGGTCAGGGTTTCAATATCACCCTCCCAGATCAGTGTGCTCAACTGCTCGCCCAGCGCCTCGTCGACCTCGTCAAATACCGCCCGGGCCGCCGGATAGGCTTCGGCCAATGCCTGCCCCATCCCGATTGCCTGCGCCCCTTGTCCGGGAAATACAAATGCTCTGCTCATCCTGCGCCTCCGCTTGCCTGCCTCCGGCATAGCCCGCAGCGACATCAGAGGCAACGCCCCCATCATACCTCCGTGTCATCGCTCGGGATCTGTGCCAATCCACGGCGTTGTCAGCGCGCGGATATGGCCTATGGTGCCTCAAACCTACCGGAATGAGCGATGAGCCTCGGAAATACCACTGCACGCTACGGCACCGTCAGCAAAACACTGCACTGGCTGACGGCCGGTCTGATCCTGACCGTCATTCCCCTTGGGCTGATCGCAAATGGCATCGCCGAGGATATTCGCACCCAAGGGATCACCAACACTGCGGCCCAGGCGTCGCAAGCTGCACTCTTGTTTTCACTGCATAAAACGCTCGGACTTACAATCTTTGCGGTGGCGCTTGTCCGTATCGCCTGGGCCGTCAGCCAACCCAAACCCGCCCCGCTGAATCCGGAACGATGGCTGGAAGCTCTAACGGCAAAAACCGTGCACTGGCTGCTTTATGGATCGCTGGTCCTGGTGCCGCTGAGCGGATGGATACACCACGCCGCGACAACCGGGTTTGCACCAATTTGGTGGCCATTCGGCCAATCGTTACCGTTTGTTTCGGTCGATGAAGGCACAGCCGATCTGTTTGCCCGATTGCACCGCCTTCTGGAGCGGGTTTTGCTCGTCGCGCTGGGGCTGCATATCGTTGGGGCATTAAAGCATCACTTTGTCGATCGTGATCCAACCCTGGCACGCATGTGGCCCGGAAATGGCGACGCGGCGATTTCTCCGCAACCGCTGTCGACCAGACACCGCTCCAGCCTGCCGCCAATCATCGCGCTGGCGATCTGGGCCTCCGCGTTGGGGGTTGGATATTTCACAAGCGGGTTCTTTGACTCAAAAACCCACCCCCCCACAGCAGAGGCGTTGGGCGCGGTTCTTTCACAGTGGCAGGTCACAGACGGCACAATCCAAATCACCATCACCCAACTGGGCAGTCCTGTAACGGGCCAGTTCGCGGACTGGACCGCCGCCATCACCTATGACGACATCGACGCACCGGGGCCGGCCGGGTCGGTCAAAGCACAGATTGCCATCGGATCGCTGACGTTGGGGTCGGTTACCGACCAGGCCAAAGGCGCGGATTTTCTTGACGTAGCCAACCACCCCACGGCAACTTTCTCGGCTCGGATCGACAAGACGGCAACTGGCCATCTTGCGGATGGAACCTTGACACTGCGAGGCATTGCCCTGCCACTCACGCTGCCGTTTTTACTTGAAATCGAAGGCGACACGGCCCGTATGACCGGCAGCACTGACATCAACCGCCTGGACTATGGGGTCGGCGAGACCACAGCCGACGAGGCCACGCTCGGGTATGGCGTCCATATCTCTGTTGCCCTGACCGCGCAACGCCAGCCGGTCAGAAACTAGCCAGCGATCATTCAGGGACTTCTTCCCTCAGCTCCGAGTTGATCTCGATGCGGATCTCATCCGACCCGATGGGCACGAACGCCCCCATGCCCCATTCCGAACGACGAATGGTGGTCACGGCCGTCACACCCAGCCAGTTGCCTTGGAACTGGCTAAAAAACCGCCCGACGGGATGTTCGCCAACGTTGTGTACGATAACATCGAATGTCGCCTCCTTGGTCACATCCTTGATGGTCAGGTCGCCCGTGACCTGGACCTTCATCGGTCCGACCTGGCGAAAAGATGTCGAATTGAAGCTGATGGTTGGATAGGTTTCGACGTCAAAAAACGTAGAACTCCACAGATCGTGATTGAACCGTTCGACACCTGTGGCCATGCTTTTGACCGGGATCGTGAAAAATGCGTGCGACTCCGAAACCGAATCCAGCGAAAATTGTAACGATCCATCGACCTCGGTGAATTCCAGCGACTGCTCCGAAAACCCGGCATGGTCCCAATAGGCCCGCACTTCCGTGTGATCAGGGTCGATCTTCCAGGTCTCTGCTGTGACGGTCGTACAAAAGACCGCAATAACTGCCGCAAATGCTGCTGTCTTCATGTCCCGTTTTATTCCTCAAAAACCATAAATTTCGGCGCAGTCTGCGCGAAAGCCGGAACTCCGACAAGCCCGGTCGCAATCCGAACTCTTCGTTCGAACGAAAAATTACTGCAATTGCATTGCCTCGATCGAAATCTCGACCTCGACCTCGTCGCTCACAAACGGCGCAAACAGGCCCAGGTCATAGTCGCTGCGCAAAACCGTAGCGGTGGCACTGACACCTATCGCAGGCTTGCCGCTGAACGGCGGCACCGGGTATTGGTCCGTCATCCCGTCCAACACCGCATCCAGCACCACTTGCCGGGTCACACCGTTGATCGACAATTCTCCGGCAATCAAAGCCGTCTTGGCACCCGTGACCTCGATGCCCGTCGATTGAAAGCTGATCGTCGGATAGGCTTGGATGTCAAAGAAAACACCCGACTTTACAACCTGTTCATACCGTTCCGGCCACCCTGTTTGCAATTTGTCGACCTCAATCGACGTGGCCACGGACGAGTCCGCCGGAGAGTCCGCATCAAACACGATTTGGCCTTCAAATCCGGACAGGATCCAGTAGGTCGTGGAAAAACCCCCGTGCTGATACGAAAACGCCACCTGACTGTGGCTTGGATCCATCGTATAGGTCGCGGGCGCTCCCAAAGCAGAGGTGGCGGTAGCGATGATTGCCATGACAACGCGTGTTGATTTCATATCCCTACGGGCCTCACAAATTGACGTGCATTGTGCTCTTATACGACAAAATGAGGCCGTGCGTGGTCGATGCAATCGCAGAAAAGTCAACATATGTTGCGGAGCAATGAACACACATTGCCGTCCGACCCAGAGTTCAGACGCCGGTACCCCACGCGCGCCCCAACTGCATGCGCAGGGCTCCGCGGGCCTTTGTATCCTGAATAAGCAACCGCATCAGAACAGTGCCATCAGAATCACGCAAATCGACAAATTTCGCAGGCGGTCGCGGCGGGGCGAGCCGGGTCGACTCGCGTTTCCCGTATCCCGGCCTCTCCTTGCTGCTTCGCGCAGTCCGCTCCGGCGGTAACAACCGGACCACCCGGCTGTCACGCGCAGGCTCGGTGGCGCGGGTCTCGCCACTCAGCAAAGACGCGCCACACAGGAAACAGAACACCGTTACACCCAGCTTGAGCAAAAGGAATTCCGATCCGGGCATGCCCGCGTCGATGACCCATACACCAGAGGCGCTCAGGATCAGGGCCGTGCCAACCAGGCGCAGCACTATGGTTTTCAATGGGCAGCCCGGCTCATGGGCATATTTTTCCATGAATTGCCCGCGTTTGACCGCTCGTCCTGTCCTGCCCAGCCTTGCGATAGGTGACTGCCTCGCGCTCATCTGCCTTGCCTCTCGATCCTTTCGCCCGACGGTCAACAGCACTACCTGGAAATGGTTAAGAATACGTCAGACCGCACATGGCGTCCCAAGCAGGCTTGTCCCTTGGATCAAACCGTGTATATGGGGCCATCCCTTCGCAAAGACGTGAACCGCGCAGTCTCTCGTGGCGGGGCCGCGAAAGGGAAATGGCCCCACCTATGAAATGCGCCTTGAAACAAAACAGGAGTCCACATGCCACTCTATGAGCATGTCATGATTGCGCGTCAGGATCTGTCCAACACGCAAGCCGAAGGTCTTATCGAACATTTTGGCGCGGTCCTCACCGACAATGGCGGCAGCCTCGTCGATCACGAGTACTGGGGCGTCAAGACGATGGCCTATAAGATCAACAAGAACCGCAAGGGCCACTATGCCTTTCTGCGCACCGATGCCCCGGCACCCGCAGTGCAGGAAATGGAGCGCCTGATGCGTCTGCACGACGATGTGATGCGGGTTCTGACCATCAAGGTCGACGACCACAAAGAAGGCCCGTCGGTTCAGATGCAGAAACGTGACGAACGTGACAGCCGTCGCGAACGCCGTTGATCTTTAGCTTGAGAAAAGGACTGTAAACCATGGCAGCCAAACCATTTTTCCGCCGCCGCAAAGTCTGCCCCTTCTCGGGCGACAACGCACCGGCTATCGACTACAAAGACACCCGCCTGCTGCAACGCTATATCAGCGAGCGCGGCAAGATCGTCCCCAGCCGCATCACCGCCGTCTCGGCGAAAAAGCAGCGTGAACTGGCCCGCGCCATCAAACGCGCCCGCTTTCTCGCCCTGCTGCCCTATGCCGTGAAATAAGGAGAATTTGACATGCAAGTGATCCTTTTGGAACGCGTCGCCAAGCTGGGCCAGATGGGCGAGGTCGTGGACGTCAAGAACGGCTATGCCCGCAACTTTCTGCTGCCCCAGGGCAAGGCACTGTCGGCGTCAGAAGCCAATATTGCCAACTTCGAAATGCAGAAAGCCCAGTTGGAAGCCCGCAACCTCGAAACCCGCAAGGAAGCCGAGGCTCTGGCCGTAAAGCTCGACGGCCAGCAGTTCATAGTGATTCGCTCGGCGTCGGATTCCGGTTCGCTCTACGGCTCGGTAACACCACGTGACATCTCGGATGCCGCAACCGAAGACGGGTTCACCGTCGACCGCAAGCAGGTGGTGCTGACCGCCCCGATCAAGGAATTGGGCCTGCACACGGTTTCGATCGTTCTGCACCCCGAGGTCGAGGCCGAGATCGCGATCAATGTCGCACGGTCCGTCGAAGAGGCCGAACTGCAGGCATCGGGCAAATCGATTCAGGAACTGGCCGCCGAAGAAGAAGCGGCTGCCGATTTCGAGATCGCGGAGCTGTTTGACGATATCGGAAGCGCCGCGTCTGACGACGACGATCTGGCCGACGCCGCCGGTGTCCAGGCAGATGACGAGGACGACACCTCCAAAGGTTGATCGTCTCGATCCGGAAAATCTAAATCGCGCGGGATACAGTCCCGCGCGATTTTTTGACATCTCGCCAAAAGGCGATGGGCAACGCCTCTTACCGCCACCAGGGACTTTGCACTCCGGCGCATCGGCAATCTGCCGCGCAACATGCGACCACTTGCTTGCCGGGCACGGGTCTCGGGCGCTAGAACGCCATCATCTTTAACAACTACGGAAATGTCATGCTTGCTCTGTCCCGCCGTCGGATGCTGGCGATGATTGCCATGGGCTTGACGACCTCTGCTTGCGCTGCGACGCCTCCCCGCAAAATGGTGTCCAGCGAGCCGCCCTTGTACCCCAATGAAACCCCCGAGCTGCGCAGCCTCATCAACGAATACTCAGAGATGTACGAGATCCCGACATCTCTGGTCCATCGTCTGGCCATCCGCGAAAGCACCCATCGTCCCTGGGCGGTGAACCGCCCTTATTACGGGCTGCTGCAAATCCTGCCGGCCACGGCCCGCTCGATGGGTTTTAAGGGTCAGCCCAAAGACTTGCTGGATGCGGAGACCAACCTGAAATATGCGGGCAAATACCTGCGCGGAGCCTGGCTTCTGGCCGATGGCAGCCAGGACAATGCAGTCAAGCATTATTCCCGCGGCTATTGGCATGAAGCCAAGCGGCGTGGAATGCTGGTGGAAACCGGGTTGGTCAAGCCCAGCGCGTCTTCGTAAGCGCTGACCGCAAATGGCTCAGCCGTCCGTTGTTTCCGCCCTCCCGATCGACGCGCAGACCGCCCCGCCGATCAGTGGCGCGCCCCAGGACACCCACAACTGCGACAGCGCCGGCCCATCCGCGTACAACGCAGGCTTGTGGGGCGGACCGAGTCGAGGAATGCGTTGCTTAAGGGTATTGAGATCAAATGGATTACGGTCAGGTCTGGTCCGATGGCAATGGATGCAAACCCAGTTGACGCTTCGGGCGACGTCGCAACCAGAATGATGATCCGGAAAAGACCGTCGATACGATCTCGATCACACGAGCCGAGAGCCGAGAGCCGAGAGCCGAGAGCATGTCGAATTCTTGCGTTGATGCCCCGCCATATCCGTTACTGCCAAAGATCCCTGCGCCTTGAAAATCGGCAAATCCCGGAAACACAGCCTACGGAACCGCGCTGCCGCACCCACCGAACACCAACCGAAATGAGCCGTAGAATTCGACCATCGGCTTTTTAGGACGCGTCACATCCCCATCCCTTGACGGCGCCTCCGTATCGCAAATGATCACAGCATCTTGGAGCCATGTATGTCTCGGGTTCTCAAGGCGCAGATTTCGCAACAGGCGGTTGGGTCGCTGGAACCCGCTCGATTTTCTTGCATTTCCATCATGTGACCGTGCTAGTCTCGGCGAGTCTCACCCCATTGCAGGAGGCTCTCATGCCGCTCCATCTTGATCGCCGGTCCTTTCTTGCAGGCAGCGCTGGCCTGATCGCGCTGCACCCGTTCTCCGTGTATGCTGCGTCCAACCAGGTGCATTTGCGACTGATGGAAACCACCGACCTGCATGTGCATGTCTTCCCTTACGACTACTATACCGACAAACTGGTGGACACCGTGGGGCTGGCCCGGACCGCGTCGATCATCCGACAGATCCGCGCCGAGGCGACAAACGCATTGTTGCTGGACAATGGCGACTTTCTGCAGGGCAATCCGATGGGCGACTACATCGCCTATGAGCGCGGCATGAAAGAGGGCGACATGCATCCCGTCATCGCGGCGATGAATACCGTCGGCTTTGACGCCTCGACGCTGGGCAATCACGAATTCAACTACGGCCTGGATTTCCTGATGAAATCTCTGGACGGAGCGAATTTTCCGGTGGTCAGTGCCAATGTGGTCAAGACCGCAGGGGCCACTCCGACCGACGATACCACGCTGATTGCGCCCTATGTGATTCTGGATCGCATGGTGACCGATGGCGCGGGCGCGCAACATCCGATCCGCATCGGCGTGATCGGCTTTGTTCCACCGCAAATCATGAACTGGGACCGTCGCCATCTGGAAGGCAACGTGACGACACGGGACATCCTTGAAACCGCCCGTGCCTATGTACCCCAGATCCGCGAACAGGGCGCGGACATCATCATCGCCCTGTCACATTCCGGGATCGGAGCCGCAGATGTAAGCGACGGCATGGAAAACGCCTCGGTTCCGCTGGCCGCAATTGACGGGATCGACGCCGTCATGACCGGACACAGCCATCTGGTGTTCCCATCCTCGACCTATGCCGACTTCGCCGCCGTGGATGCACACGCCGGAACGATCCACGGTAAACCTGCGACCATGGGTGGGTTCTGGGGCAGTCACCTTGGCCTGATCGATTTGGTGCTGGAACGCGACGGTAGCGGCTGGCGCATTGCCCGCCATTCCTCCGAAGCACGCCCGATTTCCAGACGTAACGAAGACCGCTCCTATACCGCATTGGTGCAAAGCGACGCGGCGGTGCTGGCCGCTGTGCAGAAAGAACATGATGAGACGCTTGCCTATGTACGCCGCGCGGTCGGTAAGACGGATGCGCCCCTGCACAGTTACTTTGCGCTGGTGGCCGATGATCCGTCTGTCCAGATCGTGTCGAACGCGCAGACCTGGTACATCCGGCAGATGCTTCAGGGCACGGAATACGAACAATTGCCGATACTTTCCGCTGCCGCACCTTTTAAGGCCGGAGGCCGTGGCGGGCCGGACTATTACACCGACGTGCCCAAGGGGGACGTGGCAATCAAAAACGTCTCAGACCTCTATCTGTACCCCAATACCGCACGGGCGGTTCTGGTGACGGGTGCCCAGGTCAAAGGCTGGCTGGAAAGGTCTGCGGGCATGTTCAACCAGCTCCAGCCGGGAGTAGCCGACCAGATCCTGTTGAACGGCAGTTTTCCGTCCTACAATTTTGATGTGATCGACGGGGTGACCTATCGGATCGACCTTAGTCAACCGTCCATGTTCGACAGCAAGGGCGAGCTGGTCAATCCCGAAACCAATCGCATAACCGACCTGAAATACAAAGGACAACCAATTGACTTTGATCAGAAATTCATCATCGCAACAAACAACTACCGGGCCAGCGGCGGCGGAAAGTTTCCCGGTGCGATGGGGAATTCCATCATTTTCGAAGGCCCCGACACCAACCGCGACGTGATCGTCCGTTACATTGTCGAGCAGGGGACAATCGACCCCAAAGCCGATGCCAACTGGACCTTCAAACCGCTGGATGGCGCGACGGTTCTGTTCGACACCGGCCCCAAGGCGGCCGCCTATATCGATCAGGTGCAGGGGGTGACAATCGAACCTGCCGGCGATGGGCCGGACGGGTTTGCCCGCTTCCGTATCCAATTATAAGATCCCGCTGCCAGGTTCTCCGTCGCCCCTTATTGCGTCGACTCATCGTCGAGGCGAACAATCGAAAACTCATTGTCTGCACGGTTGTTCTAGTGCAGAGTGCAGTGATGTAAGAAAATGAAGTACGAAGACTGCAACATTCATCAAGCGGCAGGGGGGCCGCTCGTGGCAGGCGCAGTTGCAAGCTTCACTGAAGTGGTGAACAGAGGGCTGATATGAATAGGGTAGACAATTTCGTTGGTCAACGTATACGCGCCTGCCGGCGCGCCTTGGGCATGAGCCAGACCGATCTCGGTCAGGCAATCGGCGTGCGATTTCAACAGGTGCAGAAATACGAAACCGGAGCAAATCGCGTCAGCGCGTCGCGTCTCTGGGCAATCGCGGATGTTCTTGGCGTGGATGTCACACAGTTTTTTGAAGGCATCAAGGCGCATGAGGACGGTGGCACCGGCAAGGACGCGACACCGCAAGACAGCATGTCGTTTCTTTCCGACCCGGAAAAACTGGAATTGATCGAACTGTACAACAGCCTGCCACAAGGGCAAAAGAAAGCAGTTCTGGCCTTTATCCGTTCAATGGCGCATACCGAGACTGGCTTGGAGATGACGACCTAGCCGGGGCAGACTTGCACCCGGCACTGAGGACAACGATGTGAAACTGATCGATCTGAGTTCAGTGCAGGATGTAGACCAGCACGCTGATGCGTTTCTGGATGAGTTGTGCCAGATGCTTGGGTTTGACTTCGCATCCTATGCTGCGACCAATCCGATCAGCGGCGATGTGCGCGGCTATGCCAACTACCCCGATGAATGGAAGCTGCACTACACCAAGCGTGGCCTCCATCACGTCGACCCGACCTTGTACAATTCCGCCAAAAGTATTGCGCCCGTGGATTGGGGTCGCTTTGAGCACGACGGAAAATTTACCAAAGTCTTTCGCGATGCCCACGACTTCGGAATCAGTGATCGTGGTTTGACCGTGCCGATACGTGGACCCTATGGCGATTGCGGACTGCTGAGCGTCACCCGAAACTGCAAGCCGACCGAATGGGAAAAGTTGAAGCAGGAGGTCATGGGAGACCTGCAGATATCGGCAGTGCACATACATGACAACGTCATGCAGACCGGCGTTCTGAGCAAGGCATTGTCCACCCCTGCGCTTTCTTCTCGGGAAAAAGAAATCCTTCAATGGGTCGCCGTCGGTAAATCCCAGCAGGACATTGGTGACATCCTGTCAATCTCGCATCGCACTGTCGAAGTCCATCTTCGCTCGGGCCGCGAGAAGCTGGGGGCGTTGTCAACCCCCCAGGCGGTTGGCCGGGCGATCGGCTTGAACCTGATTATGCCGGGTTAACCAACTTCGCCTTTCCATACGGGAATCCCCCAATAGATCAGACTTCCTACATATGTAAATTTGTAGATGGAAAGACGATGGGGAATGGAATGATTATCATTATTGACGAACTTAACAGGCACAAATACACCTCGGTACTCGAGGATATGTACAGGCTCCGCGCACGGGTCTTCCAGGACCGTCTCGGTTGGGAAGTCAACGTACAGGACGGCAAGGAAATCGACGACTTCGACGGTCTCCAACCAACTCATGTGGTCTGCATTGATGACGAAGGGGATGTCGTCGGATGCATGCGGCTGCTGCAAACAACGGGCCCGCATATGCTGGCGGATGTCTTCTACAGCATCCTTGACGGCGAGCCGCCTCTGCGCAGCGCACAGGTCTGGGAAGCAACTCGCTTTTGTGTCGATACGGCAAAACTGTCCGGCGGCAAGACCAGGAATTCGATCTCATATGTCACCAGCGAGGTGATGATCGGAGCCTTTGAATATGCCCAGAAAGCCGGGGTTCTTGACGCGGTCGCCGTGATCGATCCGGTGATGAACCGGGTCCTTAAACGATCCGGAAATGCGCCCTATGACTATCTCGGCACGGCCAAACCTATGGGCAAGGTCACCGCGATGGCCGCGCTGATGGATTGCTCGGACGAAAGGATCGAGAGCATCCGCGAATTCTCGGATATTCGTCACGATGTATTTGCATCTGAGGAAGAGGTGCGGCAACGCCGCGCCAAACGGGAATTGCGCAAACAAAAGGACAGCGACCAGCCGACCGGCGATCTGCACGATTATTTCGAACAGCAACTGCGCGATGCCAATGATGCAGAAGAGGTCGCCGCCGTTAAGCGCTTGATCCAGGCCGTCGCCGATCAGCTTCCTGGCGACCTGTAGAAAACCGACCGTCGGCTGAATTGAGCCAGAATACCAAACACCACTCAACCAAACGACCCTCTACCCAAAAGAAAAGAGCCGCCCTACGGGGCGGCTCTTAACATTTGGCGGGTCTTCGCCAGGTGGGAACCACGCTGGCGAAGGCCCGCGGACTTATTCGTCTTCCATCGCCTCAACGGCTTTTTGCAGGTCGTCCTTGTTGGCTTCCTTGTCGGAAATGTCAGCCAACTCGAAAATGTAGTCCACGACCTTGTCTTCAAACAGCGGGGCGCGCAGTTGCTGTTGCATCTGCTGATTCTGCTGCACGAACTCAAAGAACTGGCGTTCCTGGCCCGGATACTGACGCGCCTGGTTCATGATGGCCTGGGTCATCTCGGCATCGCTGACCTCGACCTCGGATTTCTGTCCGAGATCCGCCAACAGCAGCCCCAGCCGCACGCGCCGTTCGGCCAGTTTCTTGTGTTCCTCAGTCGTTTCGATCTCAGGATGATCATGCCCTTCAACATCCGGGTTCTCGTCATGCCACAGCTGATGCGCGATCTGACCGGCCTCGGCATCCACCAGACTGGGCGGCAGATCAAAGCTGACCATCTTGTCCAATTCGTCCAGCAGGGCCCGCTTCATCACCGCACGGGCCGCACCGGAATACTCCGCTTCCAGCCGTTCACCGATTTGGGTCTTCAGCGCAGCCAGATCTTCGGCACCGAATTTCTTGGCCAGTTCATCATCGAGCTTGGCGGCAACGGGTTTTTTGACTTCCTTGATCGTGCAGTCGAATACCGCTTCCTTGCCAGCCAGCTGATCGGCTTGGTAATCCTCGGGGAAATTGACCGTAACGACCTTTTCCTCTTCGGCCTTCACACCGATCAATTGCTCTTCGAAGCCGGGGATAAAGCTGTTTGAACCCAGCACCAGCGGATAATCCTCGGCCGAACCGCCTTCGAACGCCTCGCCGTCGACCTTGCCGACAAAATCCATCACGATCTGATCGCCGTCCTGGGCTTTGGTGCCTTTTTTGCGGGCTTCGTAATCCTGCGCCGTTTCGGCGAGATTCCCCAAGGCTTCCTCGATATCGGCTTCGCTGGCTTTGACCACCAGCTTTTCCAGGCTGATCGATTTCAGATCCACCTCGGGAATGGCAGGCAGGGCCTCATAGGACAGGGCCACCTCGACATCGTCGCCCTCTTTCCAGTCCTCGTTGGTCATCTTGACCTCGGGCTGCAGCGCCGGGCGATCGCCGCTGTCCTCGAAATGTTTGCTCATGGCTCCGTCGATGCTTTCCTGCATCGCTTCGCCCATCAGACGCTGGCCGAACTGCTTTTTCAGCAATGGCATTGGCACCTTGCCCTTGCGAAAACCCTTCATCTCGATTTCAGGCTGGGCTTCGGCCAGTTTCTCGCTAACCTTGCTTTCAAGTTCAGCCGCAGTGACGGTGATCGCGTATCCGCGTTTCAGACCTTCGTTCAGTGTCTCGGTGACCTGCATCAGATATCCCCATAGGTTCATGCGTACGCCGGCTGCGCACGGTGCAAATTTGTGGCCTTCTATTGGGCGGCGCGGCCTGGTGCAAGGGGCATTGGCTCCGGAAGGCCCGGCATTGTCCGTCCAGTGCGAAAAAGGTGCCCTGAAAGGCACCTTTATGCGAGAGACCAACCAGTGATACCCTTAGAACTTCCAGCGTGTGCCGAAAAAGATGGACGAGGCATCCTGATAGTCCGCGGCGGCATCCGTCAGCTCGTAAGTGCGATATCCCAGATAGATCTCGGCATTGATATCGTCGATATGCTGCACGGCTCCAAACCCGAATGCATCGGACCTTGAGCCTTGGATGCTCCGGTCCCAGCCGCGATAATAGTCTATGGATAACGCGGTCTTGCCGAACGACAGCCAATGTCCCTGATACCCCAGCTTGCCGTAGGCATAGTGCCCCTGTTCCGAGCGCCGCCCCGACGCAACTGTCACGCTGGTCCCTGACGAATGCAACACGCTGAACGAACCGATGGTATCTGAGAAATCTTCCGCTCCTTCCGGGTCGGTCCGCGCATAGGCCAACGCGCCCGCCATCTTGAAGTCGCCGATTTCACCGGCATAGTTTATCGCGATGCTGGCAGAATCCAGATCGACGTTCTCGGCCAGGATCTCGGTCCCGTAAGAAGCAGATATACTGAAACCGCTGAAAACCGGTGTGTCATAACGGATCCGGCCCAGACGGCCACCGTCGAAATCACCGAATACATCACCGATCTGCCAATTTGACAGGTTGCCACCAGTTTCGCGAAAGCTGAAGGCCCCGGCGGTGTCGGGAATCGAAACATATGTCGCCAGCGTCGTTCCCGAAAGATCGACCTCGGCGGCACCATCTGCGGCCATGCTGCCCTGCCCAGCCGAAAACACCCCGTAGCGTTCGGTTTTCAGGCTGAAATCGATCTTGCGGATATTGACCCGCTGCCAATTCAGCGCATCCGCCTCGAATGTCTGCGACACGGAGGACGACGGGCGCAGCCCCAATCCGGTTTCGAAGTTGAACGTGAACGTGTTCTCTCCAAAGGCCTGCCGTACCCACAGCCCGATCCGGCTGTTGGAATGCGTACTGTCTGTAAGCGCGTCGGTGGTTTCCTGGCCGTCGTCAAAAGACAGATACGCCGGGTTGAGCTGGCCATAGAGTTCAACGCTACCGCCGGTATCGTTTTGATATTTCAACTCCGCTGAGGCCGAAGTCGCAATGACGGCAAGCGCCGCGCAGAATGGGAGAGAGTAAGACGTCATGTCTGAAAACTCGCTTTCTTGTTCGTAGGGAGATTGGATAACATCGGAATCGTTAACGCGCTACACGGTAGCCTTGACCACACATAAAACGGCAGGCTCAAGTGTAACGACACGTCGCAGACGGATCAGAACCGGTAGCGCATCCCGAACCGTAGCGCCTGTACATCATTAAAAGGTACCATAGATGGGTTCAAAAAGCTGTAGTGACGATACCCCAGATATATCTCGAGATCCTCATCTTTCAGCGGCTGGACGGCACCGATGCCCCAGGCCGCCGACCTGGATCCACGCGCATTAATATCGGTCGCACAATTGTAACCGGCCCAAAACGCCGTTGTCCCGGCGTCGACAATCCCAGCCAGATATCCCAGCTTGTAGTAGCTGTGGTTGCCGCCGTGACTGGATACCCCAGTGGACACTGTAAAGCCCGGCCCGGTCGGTTTGTGCGGAACCGACAGGTCGGGCGCGTCGCACCGTTCGTTGCCAACGGGCCATGCCGAAAAGTGAAACCCGCCCCTCCAGGCAATTCCCTGACGCCATCCACCATGCGAATATCGGTCCGGTTGCATTCGATCAGCAGCTCTTGCGCCAACTGTTCGAACCCAGTTGATTTCCGAATTCCGAACCCGGTTTCAAAGCGGAGCTGTAACCGCTTGGAAAACGGCGGCAGACCCGGACGAATCGGGGGCTCTTAGATAAATCCGATCCGACCGTCCAACTTTATCCTCGATGGCCGCAGCAGAGCTTCGGGATCACAACAGCGAATGCCAGGGCCCGCGCCAAATTCAATCTGTTCTCAAGTCTCAAAGCGAGTACTGCATCGGTCGTTCCTGGCCCGGGTCCCGTGCGCCTTGCCAAGAGAAAACAGCCAGTTCCGACCAATGTTAAGGGAATTTCATACATCTCCCCCTCTGAAACGACGTTTGGTGCATATGGGCTTGCTTGACCATACCCTGCTCCGGGTCTGAAAACTCAACCTGATCGGCGCATTCATGCACAGGTGGAACTTGCTTTGCACGCGGATGTCGGTTTACCTTCATCGCGCAACCAACTGAATTGAAACCAAAGAGAAAACCGATCCGATTTTGACGCATCTGCACTGTCGCCATTGTCGGTCAGCAGGCTGTCGCGTTTCGGAATTCCTGGAGAGATGTTATGCCGCTGGACGACAAGCAACGCGCGTTTGTGGAGAGATTCATCAAGGGCGGCATCTTCAATCGAAAGTCTGACAAGTCAAAGGTTCGCAACTACGAGGCGTTCCTGGCCGCCGAGGCCCAGGCACAGGCCGCAATCGACCTGTTGACCGGTCTAACCCCGAATGTTCGATCCATTACTGACCAGCTGAACCTGGCGCGGGCCCACAGCGACAAGGGTGAATTCGACAAGGCCGTGGACGAGGCGCAAAATGCTTTGTCGATGGCCCGTGAAGTGCAGGCCGCGTTGGACATCCGGCGTCGTGAACGCGATGCGATGCAGCAGCAGCTGGCCCAGTTGACCGACAATCCCGACGGCGCCCTGAATGCCGAGATCGCAGACCTCGACACTCAACGGGCGGCCATTGCCGCCTTGCTGACCGATCAGATCCCCTCTCCCACGGACGCAAGCGCCGCGGCGTCGGCACTGGCGACGTTGCGCAATGCCATTGCGACGGTGCAACAGGCCGCAGCGGCCCGAGCTGCCGAAAAGGCACGCCTTCAACAGGGCCACGTGGCCCAAACCGCCCGCATCGCCAAACTGCGCCAACTGCTTGGCCGCGTCACCACCGATGCCGATCATGGTGCGATGGAGACATTGGCAGACGGAATCCAGACTGACCTGGACGCGATAAACACCGCCCTCACGGCGAATGACCCGGTGACCATCACCGCCCGCCTGACCGATCTCGACGGAATGCCAGCGCGGCTGGAAACCCTGGCCGACCGAATTGACGCTGCCTTGTCACGGGTTCTGACGGCAACCCTGGGCAACACCGGCACCAGCGGCGCGCAAAAGGAAAAACTGGTGGCGCTTGGCAAGGCGAACCCGGCCGCACTCGCCGCCGCGATGACCGTGCTGGAAACGATCCAGACCGACCTGGGCGATGTCACCGTCGATCGGGCGCTGTTGCAAAGCAAGCAACAAGCCGTCGACACAGCCGCAGGCGAGGTTACAGCCAAATCCGACGCACTGAAATTGGCGCAAGAGGCACAGAAAGCAGCCGTCGCGCATGAAAAACAGCTTAACAAGACGGCAAACGCGGCCTTCAAACCGGCCAAGATTGCGCTTGATGCAATCAGGACCTTTGAGAAGACCAACGCCGCCCTTCTCAAGGATACGACCCACAAGGATCACGCCAAGAGCATGGTGGCCTATCGTCAGTTGATTGCTGATTTCGAAGGCAAGGATGCCCTTTTCAAACAGGCGAAAGCCACTGCCAAACAGGCACAGACCGACGTGTTGGCCAAGCAGACCGATGTTGGCGATGCGCAAAACGAACTGGACACGGCGAACGCCGCGCTGGCGGCAAACAAGAAAGGGCTGCGCCAGGCCGAGGGCAAGAAAAAGCTGCTGGAAGCGATCGGCTTTGGCCCCCTGTCACCCGACAACGGGACCGCGGTCGACCCGGCCATCGCCAAGGATCTGATCGAACTCTATGGCCGCAATCCACGCGTGGCCGAGGTTGCAACCGACGCCGCTGCAAAAGCCGACTATCCCGACAGTGTCGCCATCGCGGCAAAGCTGATGTGCGACAAGGCCGACGACCGTTTCGAGTCAGATACCGGCACGTCCTTTGTGAATGCGGATTACGCGGAAACCTACGCGCAAAACCTGATCAAAATGTCGGCAAACCTGCCCCCGACCGAAGCCGCCAAGCTGGACGGCTACCTCAAGTCCGGGCGCCAATTCAAAGATGGAGGTCCGGTTAAACCGGGCACGACACGCAACGAAACCGGCACCAAACGCACCAAACATGTCGGCGCGGCCCTGCTGAAAGACGACGGCTCGCTTGACCTTGCCAAAGGCCGCGACGCATTGCTGGACGTGATGTTCCACCCGTCGGCCATGCAGACGCAAACTCCTGCACAGATCAAACATATGCTGGATACGATGACTTTTCTGGAAGGCTCTGCCGAGGCGCGCAAGATCCTGACCGACGTCAAGACGACGCCGACGTCGGACTCGGCGCTGGCTCTGCTGGCAAAGTCCAGCGGCAAGGACGCGGTCGATGTCGGTCCCGGCGAATGTCGGGGCGCGATCCTGAATGCCATGCTGACCCCGGTGTTCCAGGGCGACGTCGGATCCTGTTTTGCCACTGCCGGCATTGTCAAGCTGCGCAACGACTCCCCTCTGGAAGCCATGAAGAACTACCGCGACCTGGCCAAGGACGGTGAATACAACCCCAAGACCGGCGACCCGGTGCCCGCGATCCAGAACGTGCCCGACGATCAGGATCCGCTGGTGCGCAGTCTGGAATACACCGCCGCGACCGCCATTGCGCGCACCGATTTCAGCGGACTGAACCAAGAAATGACCGCCTCTGTCTCCGGTATGGTTTCGGTCATCACCGAAAAGGTGAAATCCAAGAGCCGCGCCGATGTGACCGCCAAACTCGAAAACGCGATCAAAAATGCAGTCGAACTGGTCTATAATCCCGAAGTCGAGATCGTGGATTCCAACGACGGATCGTCCAGCAAGGGTCGCTACCAGCTGATCAACAAGACCGACGGCAAGCCGATCGAAAATCTGCGGCAATACCAGGAGATCGTCTGGGATCTCGTCTGGGACGTGGTCAAGAAAAGTGACACCAAAATGTTCACCTCGGTCAAGGATGTGGGCGAGCAGGTATTGGAAAGCGACTTTGCCAACGCAATCAAGATCGGCGGCAAATGGCCATGGGAACTGTCCAGCGGCGGGCAGACCCACGAAGCGAGCCGCACGATTTTCGGCGGCGATATCACCGCCTCGGACATCGTTCCCCGAACCAACCCAAAGACTGCGGATATTTCCGAACGCACCAAAGAGGTCTTGGCCAGCGTGCTGTCGAATTTCGCACCCAGCAGCGACCCGCCCGACCCGAACGAAATGTGCTCCGTTCTGACCTGGGGCATGCACGGGTTCAATATTACACCCGGAGACGAGTCGCTGGCCCCGCTGCGCACAGGTGGGCCGGAGGCCCTGAACGAAAACATCAAACGCGAATTGCTGGATCCGGGCAAGAAAATCGCCGAGGCCGAGATACCTGTGGATCAATTGGCCTTCATGTTTGAAAAGGAAATATCGGCCTTTGGCGCAGATGCAACCGGCAACGCCAAGACCGCGCTGGATCAGATCCTGTCCACTCAGGCTCCCACCGCCCCGATGACACCCGCCCAGTTCAAGGCGCATGTCAAAACCGCCAGCACCGCCTATGTCGAGGCGGTGGCCGAGGTCGAGGCCAACTACTGGCGCGACAATCAGACCACGGCACCGACACCCGAAGCCATCGCCAAAGAAAAGGACGAGTGGAAAGAGTATTTCGCAGGCAAGCTTGAATCCGCCGTGGACAATCGCCTGATCGACGATCTGGGCGCGCCGCAATTCGTGATTGCCGACACCAACTGGGGCAGTGCCCGGGATCATACCTATTTCGTGATCGCCGCCGATCCGGCAACAGGCCTGCCCACGCTCTATGCCAAAACCGACCCGCCCGGCACATTGACGCCCCAACACGAAGCCGAAAAATGGGTCAGCACCGGCTGGGCCAAGGTCGCATGAAACCCACAGGAGAGCCAACATGACCGAGATTTCCGACATTGTCCCGGGACACGGCCCCGATGGGACCCCGGCCGCCTTCGTCGGCGATACCACTTATGCCGACCTTGGCCAGCTGCTACAGGCCGAACCTGCCCTGATGGCCCCCGAGGCGGCGGCCGGGCTGGCCCTGCATGTCACGCATTTCGCGCGCGATGGGGCCTATGCGGTGATCGATGACCCCAAGTCATTCGAATCTGCCTACCGGGAGCGGCTCGAACGCGAGGACCCAAACCAACCCTGGCAGCAGAATGTGATGCGCTTACGGGATTTTGGCGTGCCCGACTTCTCGGCGATCCATGCGCCGGCGCATGAAGGCGATGCGCTGGTGTTCTATGCCTCGGACGCGCTGACCGGTCTGCCCTATCGGGTTACCGCGCCGCTGAGCGACCTGTCGTCGCCAGACTTTGCGCCCCTGCCTCTGACCCCTGCCTCAGCCCCGCCCCGTGCCACCAACGCCTCCCGGCAACCCCAGATGCAGGCCCCCGAACCGTCAGCGGAAACCACCCGCAAGGCGGATCAGGCCCAGGCGGACACGCCACCGCAGTTCGATCCCTTGCCCGACGATCTACCGTCATTGGACGATTAACCCAAATACGGCAGAACGTTGCCCGTAAACGTAAGGCAAGATATCCCGGTGACTTTTAGATATCGTTGGTGCGGCTAGAGAGAACGTTTGAGCCCACTCTTCGGCACGCTCCTGATCTGGGATGAGCATCTCACACAACACGATCGTAGCGAGCCTCTGGGCTCCTCTATCACGCGCAGGGTCTTCAACGGCAAAGGCGGCGGTGGCAAGCGCGCCTGCCCCGTCTGCGCCGTCTAATCAAGGATGAACAGAAGCCTGGCCAATCCCCCATCGCCAACGACTTGAACCAGCTCGCCAAGGCGATGAACATGGGCAATTTTCCCGTGATGCCGGACACAGAGTGCAACATTCGCCGCGCATTGCTGCGCCGCGAACTACCGCGGGCACTTCTTTGCTCTGTCATTGAATGATGACAAAGCTCGACATGCGACTGAAGCAGAGTGTCAGGCAAGCGCCTTGGCAAGCTCATTCCATTGGGTCCGCGCGATAGCATCCGGTCCAGCGATTGCCCAATAGCTTTCGTGGTGGTCAATAGTCTCGTTGTCGAGCCGGACCAACCGCCTGGCCCTGAGATCGTCTTCGCAAAGCGGCAATGATCCCAGAACCACCCCCATGCCGACGCGTGCAGCACCAAGGGCTGACAGGAACGTGTCAAAATGCAGATGCGGGAGGGGGGTCGTCGAGATGCCGAAGCGGGTGGCCCAGGTGTTCCATCCCGGACGAGGCCCCGAACAGGCGATGCGGGGCCAGTCCGTCCAATAGCCGCCACGCTTGACCAGTTCGGGCGATGCAAGTGGGGCGATCTTCTCCGAGAACAATTGCACTTTGTGGTCATGGGGCCAGTCGCCTGACCCGTAGCGGATGCGGACCACATCGTCCAAAGCGGCATCCTGCGTGCCGAGCACCATGGATTGAATGGTCAACTGCCCTTTGCCGACGTCTCCCAACTTCATAAGGCGAGGCAGCAGCCACAACTCAATGATCGATTGACTGGCCGAAATCGTCACCTGCCCCCGACCAGAGCCAAAAAGCGCTTGCGAGCTGTCACGCAAATTACTCAGCGCCGTGCGCACATGCGGCAACCATGCTTCGCCTTCGACAGTGAGGTCGATGGACCGAGCCCGCCTGAAAAACAATGTCGTCCCGAGCTGCTTTTCAAGATGGCCGATCCGTTGACTGATGGCCGATTGTGTCAGTCCGATCTCGGCGGCGGCGGCGGTAAAGCTGCGGCAACGGGCGGCCGCTTCGAATGCGCGTATCCACTCCAGCGGGGGCATCTTGAATTGAGGATCAGCCATTAGAAGATCTAAGCCTTGGTCTAATAACTTCTAATTTGATCTTATGCCAGACTATTGCGAGGCTGTCGCCACAAATCTGCCAACCAAGGACAACACCATGACATCCGTTACCGTCGATCTGTCAGGCGAACACCTGACGCTCGTGACCTCAAACTCTCGTCGTCGCTTCCACGCGATCTGGTTGCGCGACAATGCGGGCGACCCCGAGACACGGGCCCCCGGTAACGGCCAGCGTCTGATTGCCGTCCGTGATATACCGGCTGACACGCGTATCGACGACGCCGATTTGAAGGGCAATTTGCTGGAGGTCCGTTTTGCCCCCGAGGGCAAGGTGGTCGGCTACGATCTGGGCTGGCTTGAAGCGCATGCCTATGACACGGACCAGCCACGGCAACGCGGCTGCACGGCTCGGAGTGTCGAAGTCTGGGATGCCCAGTTGATGGGCAACCTTCCCGTAGGCGATTACATGGAATTGTCGCGGAATGATGCTGCGCTGTCCCAATGGCTCGGACTGGTGACCAAGTATGGCTTCGGCAAGGTGGTGAACGGGCCGATCGAAGACGGTGCTCTCTTCAAGATCGTCGATTTGTTCGGCTATGTGCGAGAAACAAACTATGGGCGGCATTTTGATGTTCGGACTGAGGTCAATCCAACGAACCTCGCCTTTACAGGGCTTGGCCTTCAGGCGCATACCGACAACCCCTATCGCGATCCTGTCCCGACCCTTCAGGTGCTCTACTGTCTCGAAAGTTCGGCCGCGGGGGGCGAGAACATGGTCGTGGACGGATTTGCCGCGGCCAAACGCCTGCGTGAGGAGAACGAGGCCTATTTCGATGTCCTTGCCGACCATTGCGCCCGGTTCGAATATGCGAGCGCGACGGGTGTCTGCCTGACATCGCGCCGTCCGATGATCGAGCTTGCGCCAGACGGCGAGTTGATCGCCGTGCGCTTCAACAACCGCTCGCTCTCCGCCATCACAGATGTGCCTTTTGACAAGATGGCCACCTATTACGCGGCCTATCGCCGCTTCGGTGAAATCATCGATGACACCGCGATGGAAATTACCTTCCGCCTGAACCCCGGCGAAGCATTTCTTGTCGACAACACGCGTGTGCTGCATGCGCGCAAGGGATATTCCGGCGAAGGGACACGCTGGCTTCAGGGATGTTATGCTGACAAGGACGGATTGCGGTCGACCTATGACGCCTTGTGCCACGCGCAAGCATTGGAGGCCGCAGAATGAAACCCGACATCGACAGCTTGACCCGCGAGACGATCGTGGATTTTATCGGGTCCATCTTTGATCGGCGCGGCAATGAGGAATATCTCGGCGAGCCTGTGAATATGGGTCAACACATGCTGCAAGGGGCGACAATTGCCGAGCAGAATGGTCAACCCGAGGAGATCATTGTCGGTGCGCTGCTGCATGACATCGGGCACTTCACCAGCGAGTTCGGTACATTCACCATGAATGACACCGAAGACCGCCATCATGAGGATGCAGGCGCCGAGGTGCTGGAGAAATTTTTTCCGAGCATCATCACCGATTGCGTGCGCTACCATGTGGCCGCCAAACGGTATCTTTGCGCGACGCGGACCGAATATCTCCGACGTCTGTCCAAGGCCTCGATCCACTCGCTCAACCTTCAGGGTGGCCCAATGAGTGCCGAGGAGGTCGCAGAATTTGAAACAAATCCGAACCTCGAACAGATCATCGCAGTGCGTTATCTGGACGATGCCGGCAAACGACCGGATATGGAAACACCCGACTATTGGCATTTTGCGCCAATGGTTCAACGGATGGTTGACCGGCACGGTGCGGCTCAGACATAGCTGGCCAGTGCCCGACAGGCGGGAACCGGCCAGCTATGTCTGCATTACGGCCATCAAACCCGTATGGCCGTTTTTGCTGATTGGGGACTGCCGACGTATACACGCTGGCGAATGGCTCCTGGGTCATGTTGGCAAGAGACGGAGCCGAAGGCGGATTGATGCAATGTCTATGGGGCCGGGGAATCTCTCGGCAGTCTTGTCATAGCGCGTAGTGACGCGGCGGGCGCTCTTGAGCTTGCCGACACAGCGTTCGACCAGGTTGCAAAGGCGATATCCGCCCGTCATGCAGTCCACGCCGAGCGACAGAGGCATCGGCTATCAAATCCATTAGAGGGGGTAGAACGGCGTATTAGCTCCGTAATTTACCAATTTTTGTTGTAAAAAATGGTGCGGGTGAAGGGACTCGAACCCCCACGCCAAAGGCGCCAGAACCTAAATCTGGTGCGTCTACCAATTCCGCCACACCCGCACATCTCCACGCCCGGCAACATAGTGCCGCCGTGGGGTCCACGCTGCTTACCAAAGGTTGTTTGCGGATGCGAGGGGAATTCTGCACGCACCGCACCTTCGGCCCATTTCCAGTCCGGCGCTTAAATACTCAGTTCGCGCAGCACCGATGGCAGCTCTTCGGGGATGTCTTCGGCGATCAGGCCGGGTCCGAAGCTCAGCGCGCATTGCGTGTGCAGCCAGGCGGCTGTCTCGCACGCTGCCATCGGCGCTGCTCCGCGCGCCAAAAGACCGGTGATGAATCCAGCCAGTACATCGCCTGACCCGGCTGTCGCCAGCCAGGGTGCCGCGCGCTCATACTGCGCTGAATGCACCGAACACCGACCGTCCGCCGTGGCAATGACCGTCGCTGCGCCTTTAAGCAAGACCGTACACCCTGCCCGCGCCGCTGCCGCCCGCGTTGCGTCAACCTTGGAATAGGCTGGTCCGATGCGGGAATTTGTCGCCAGCCTTTGCGCAAGATCGGGAAACAGGCGAGCAAATTCACCGCCATGCGGGGTAAGAACCGCCTTTTCATGAAGCATGTCGAACAGGGTTGAGGGCGCATCGCGGAACACCGTCAGCGCGTCCGCATCCAGAACCACAGGGCGTCGAGATGCCAGGGCAGCCACCACCAGGTCGCGGCCGTGGTCGGCGACACCCAATCCCGGCCCCAGACACAGCGCATTCAACCGCGTGTCGGCCAACAGGTCTGTCAGCGCTTTGGCGCCGGAAATACGGGTCAGCATCAGCGCCGTGATCTGGGCGGCGACTTCGAATTGTGCCGCGGGCGGAACGCCCAGCGTGACCAGCCCGGCCCCAATCCTCAGGGCCGCGCGCGCCGCCAGCCGGGCGGCACCGGTTTTTCCGGGCCCACCGGACAGAACCATGGCGTGCCCATGAGCGTATTTGTGGGCCTGTACGTTCTTTTCTAGCCCGGCCACCGAAACGGCATCAACCAGTTGGGCGACGTCGCCCGGAGTCCGGCCTCTGGCCTCAAGGCCAATGTCCTTGACGACCACCTTGCCGCAAATCTCTGCCCCACGCGACAAAACGTGCCCGAGCTTGCAGGAATGAAACGATATGGTCAGGTCGCAGTGGAATACTGCATCGCGGTCCTCTCCTATCACTTCCCCGGCGTCGGCGCAGAGACCCGATGCGATATCAACCCCGACGATCCTGGCCCTTCCCTCTTTCGGTCCCTTTCGGTCATTCAACTGCTGCGCAATCCTTGCCAGGTCGTCCGGTATTGCGCGGGCAAGTCCGGTGCCAAAGACCGCATCCACGAACAGATCGATGTCAGGGCAGCCGGCATCGACGCCTGGATATTCCAGACGGTCGACGAGATCGCCGTGCGGCAGGGTCTCTCCTATGTCCCGCCACCGTTCATAATTGGCCCGCGCATCCGGCGGCAACCTGTCAGGATCACCATAAAGAAAAACCTCCACCTCCCAGGCCCGCTCTTTCAGCAGCCGCGCCACCACGAATCCGTCGCCGCCATTGTTGCCCGGCCCGCACAGCACGACAGCGCGGTGCGAGGTTTTTGCACGCTCGGGCCATTCCTCGAGAATCGCCTCAACCACGCCGCGCCCGGCGCGCTCCATCAGCTCTAGCCCGGTCACCTTGCCGGACGCGATCGCTGCCTGTTCGATGGCGCGCATCTGCGCGGCGGTCAGCAGTTCGGCCATGTCATTCTCTCCGTCGATTCAATTTTGCCTGTTTTTTATGCGCGACGCACAAAAAGTCGGCTTGCCCGCCATTTACACCGCTGCGGACCGGACCTCGCCACAGTAACCGATTGTCGGCAGTCAATAGAAGTGATCTCACCCGCCTGAACAGCGGCGTACAGGGGGACCCCATGAAAAAGATCGAAGCGATCATCAAACCGTTCAAGCTTGATGAGGTCAAAGAGGCGCTTCAGGATGTTGGCGTTCAGGGGCTGAGCGTCATAGAAGTCAAGGGATTCGGTCGCCAAAAGGGTCATACTGAACTGTATCGCGGCGCCGAGTACGTCGTCGACTTTCTGCCCAAGGTCAAAATCGAGGTCATTCTGGACGACGACCAGGTCGATGCCGCAATCGAAGCCATCATCGCAGCGGCGAAAACCGACAAGATCGGTGACGGCAAGATCTTTGTCAGCCCCATCGAACAAACAATCCGCATCCGGACCGGCGAAACCGGCTCGGACGCGCTGTAATATCACCACCAGTTTCCAAGAAGAGGACTTAGGGAATGAGCAAGGACGCGATTCTCAAAACGATCAAGGACGAAGACGTCGAATACGTCGACATCCGCTTTACCGATCCGCGCGGCAAACTCCAGCACGTCACCATCGTATCCGATCTGGTGGACGAGGACTTTATCGAAGAAGGGTTCATGTTCGACGGCTCATCGATCGCCGGCTGGAAGTCGATCGAAGCCAGCGACATGAAGCTGATGATGGACACCGACAGCGCCTATATCGATCCATTCTACGCCGAGAAAACCCTGTGCGTGCATTGTTCCGTGGTCGAGCCGGACACCGGTGAACCCTACGAGCGCGACCCGCGTGGCACCGCCGAGAAAGCCGAAGCCTATCTGGTCTCTTCGGGCATCGGCGATGTGGCCTATTTCGGCCCCGAAGCCGAGTTCTTTCTGTTTGACGACGTGCGGTTTTCCAACAGCATCAACAAGGTCTCCTATGAGGTCGATGCCACCGACGCCTCGTGGAACACCGACACCGAATACGAAATGGGCAACATGGGTCACCGCCCGGGCCTGAAGGGCGGCTATTTCCCGGTCAACCCGACCGACGAAGCCCAGGACCTGCGCAGCGAAATGCTGTCCACCATGAAGCGTCTGGGCATGAAGGTGGACAAGCACCACCACGAGGTCGCGTCCTGCCAGCACGAACTTGGCCTGATCTTTGGCACCCTGACCACTCAGGCGGACGAGATGCAGAAATACAAGTACGTGATCCACAACGTGGCCCACGCCTATGGCAAGTCAGCCACTTTCATGCCCAAGCCGATCTATGGCGACAACGGGTCCGGCATGCATGTGAACATGTCGATCTGGAAAGACGGCAAGCCGCTGTTTGCAGGCGATAAATATGCCGATCTGTCCCAGGAAGCGCTGTATTTCATCGGCGGCATCCTGAAACACGCCAAGACGCTGAACGCCTTTACCAACCCGGGCACCAACAGCTACAAGCGTCTGATCCCCGGTTTCGAAGCCCCGGTTCTGCGCGCCTATTCCGCCCGCAACCGGTCGGGCTGTGTGCGCATTCCGTGGACCGAAAGCCCCAAGGCCAAGCGCGTCGAAGCCCGCTTTCCCGATCCCAGCGCCAACCCCTATCTGTGCTTTGCCGCCCTGCTGATGGCCGGTCTGGACGGGATCAAGAACAAGATCGATCCGGGCGAGGCGATGGACAAGAACCTCTATGACCTGCCCGCCGAAGAGCTGAAAGGCATCCCCACTGTCTGTGGCAGCCTGCGCGAGGCGCTGGATGCACTGGCGGCCGATCACGACTTCCTGCTGCAGGGTGACGTGTTCACCAAGCATCAGATCGAGGGCTACATCGAACTGAAGATGGAAGAAGTCCACCAGTACGAGCACACGCCGCATCCGGTCGAGTTCGGCATGTACTACAGCTGCTGATCCAACGATCAGATGACAGATGGGCGTCCCGGCACCGGGGCGCCCTTTTTCATTCCCCCACGGCATCCGGCGTCGCGATAGACAAGCCGGTGGCCAACGAATAATATTTGAGCGGTATTTTTAACAAGTGATGGGGTTTGTGGACGATGGGTGGATTGTCAGAGCCGACGGGTGAAGTCGCGGAGGTCGCGAAAGATAGCTCTTCAGTTTCTCCCTTTTATCCCATCCCCCCTGCCATTTGCGTATGTTTTACTATGGTGGATCCTCTGTAAAACCCGCCGAAGATCGACGTGACCACACAATCCGACAGCGGCAGCATCGAATATGCATATCGCGGAGTATTCGAGAACGCTTACCGTATTCTTGGATATGAAATCGATGGACCAAAGGGGCAGATCAAAACCGGTCTATTGCTGACGGGTACAAAGGACGCGTTTACACTCTATGACATCACCGATGATGGAGCATTTTACTTCGCGCGCCACATTGACAATTCCGGAACAATCCAAGGCCGTGACTATTCGATTTACAGCCTCAGCAACGTGACAAGTTTGATCACCAACTCGGGTACATTGAAGGGCGACGTGGTTTTGGGTCACGGCGTGGATCAGGTGATCAACACGGGTAAAATTTTCGGCGCACTGCAGACCGGAGACAATACCGGTGATTGGTTCAAAAGCGGCGACCACGTCGAAAACCACGGAATAATCCGCGGAATTGTCACCATGAGCAACTTTGATGACATTTTCACCGCCTTCGGCGATGCGCGGGTGGGCAGCGTCGAAGCACCCAAGGTGGTGCGGGGCGGGCTTGGAAATGACACGCTGACCGGTGCCAACCAGAACGACAAATTTCGCGGCAACGATGGCAACGACCAGCTGAACGGCCTGGGTGGCAACGGCGGAGATGATAACCTGCGCGGCGGCCCCGGCCAGGACCAGATCATCGGCGGGCATGGGCACGACAGGCTGTGGGGCGGAACCGGTGCAGACGTGTTTGTCTTTCGTGCCGTCGCGGACTCTGCCGCAGACGCGCCCTCTGACCGGATCCTCAATTTCGAACCCGGTGTCGACCGGATCGACCTGAGCCAAATGTCCACCGACATCGCATTTGTCGGCGACCGGGTCTTCTCCGCCACCGGCGATGTCGAATTGCGGTTTTCCGTGCTGAACAGCGGCACGGCGCGGGTGATGCTGGATGTGGATGGTGACGGAACAGGCGATCTGCGTTTTCTGGTATTGGACACGTTGCATCTGACCACGTCAGACTTCATTCTGTAGGCGGCGGCGCGTCCGCCGCGTCACTCGCCCACCGGTGTTCGGGACCCGAACCTCCGGCGGGCCACACCCACGACCCTGCAAGGAGCTTGCCGCGCCATGAAATTCCCGTCCCTGCCCCGGCTGGCGCTCGCGACCACGCTCGCTTTTCACCTCGCCCAACCCGCTGCCGCGAGCTGCGGCAATACCAGCGCTGGTTTTGAAAGCTGGAAGGCCGATTTCGCGCGGCAGGCCCAGAAGTCCGGTGTCAAGAAAAAGGGGCTTCAGGCCCTGTCTCAGGCAAAATATGCAACCCGGACCATCGCGGCGGATCGCAACCAGAAGTCGTTCAAATATTCGCTGGACAAGTTCATGCAGGTGCGCGGGGCCAACACGATTGTGGCCCAGGGTCGCAAACGCAAGGCTCGTAACCCCGGTTTCTATGCCACGCTTGAGCGCCAATACGGCGTCCCGGCGGGCGTTCTGATTTCAATCCACGGTATGGAAACCGCCTTTGGCGGCTTTATGGGCGACAGCCAGGTGGTGTCGGCGATCACCACATTGGCCTATGATTGCCGACGCTCGGAATTCTTTATTCCCCATGCCATCGGGGCGCTGAAGCTCGTCGATCAGGGAACGCTGACCACCGCAACTCTGGGGGCCAAACACGGTGAGCTGGGGCATACCCAGTTCCTGCCCGGCAATGCGCTGACCTATGGGGTGGATGCCACCGGCGACGGTAAGGTCGATTTTTACAATGTCACCGATGCGCTGGCCTCGACCGCAAACTTTCTGCGCCAAAAGGGCTGGAAACCCGGCCAGGGGTATCAAGAAGGCCAGCCGAACTTTGCAGTGATCCAGCAGTGGAACGCCGCCAGCGTCTATCAAAAGGCAATTGCAATCATGGCGGCGCGCATCGACGGATGAAACGCCCGAAAATCTAGCGCGCAATCACGATATCCGCGCTCAACCCGCCCAGCGTCTCGCTTTCGCCCAGACGCAGTACACCGCCATGGGCGCGCGCCACATCGGTCACGATGGCCAGCCCCAGGCCTACGCCGCTGCCCTTGTCCTGATTGCGCGCCGGATCCAGCCGGGCAAAAGGCTTGATCGATTCACCGCGCCGGTCGATGGGAATGCCCGGCCCGTCATCCTCGACCCGAATGCGAAGGGATTTTTCGCTAAGCACCACGGAAACCTCGGCGCGGGTTCCGTAGCGCACCGCATTGTTCAACAGGTTTTCCAACGCCCGGCGAATTGCGACCGGACGCAGCATGATGGTTCCCTCACCGCTCGCCTGGGTCAGTTCAATCGGGTTGCCTGCACGTTGCGCATCCTCGACGATCAGGCGCACAAATTCCAACGGATCGACCTCTTCGGGGTCACCCTCGGCCAAGCCGCTGGAAAAATCCAGAAACGCGTCCAGCAACCGCTGCATCTCGTCCACGTCACGCAACAGCGGCTCTGCGTCATCCTCGTCGATCATCGCCAGCCCCAGCCTGAGACGGGTCAGTGGCGTGCGCAAATCGTGGCTGACACCGGACAGCATCAACGTGCGCTGCTCGATCTGCCGTTCGATCCGTGCGCGCATATCCAGAAACGCACCGCCCGCCGCACGCACCTCGGTCGCGCCGGACGGCGTATAGGGAACCGTGCGCCCGCGCCCGAACGCCTGCGCCGCATCGGCCAGGCGGGTAATCGGGCGCAGCTGATTGCGCATGTATAAAAATGCGATCACCGTCATAAGCGCGCCAAAGAACGCCATCGTCACGATCAGCTGATGCGGATTCGTCACCGCCACCCGTCCCCGTGCAAAACTGATCCGTGTCGGCCCGAGATGCGAATCCAGATACAATTGCACGGATCGGTTGTCCGGAAACGCCGTCGCCAGCGTGCTCGGCACTTCGGCCCGGACCGTATCCCGAACGATGCCAGCCGAAAAATCGTACCAACGCAAATAGTCTTTGGCCGGCACCTCGGCCTCGGACACAAAGGTCACATCCATTTGGAAGGCCGACATATAGGGCTGCATCTGAATCAACGCTTCATCGGTCGTGGTGGCCTGCACCATCTGACTGGCAATGACATCCAGTTCGCGCAACAACGTTTCGGACATCTGGGTCGTGACATTTTCCAGATGTTTCTGCACAAAGGCAATCGAAACAACCAACTGCACGCTGACAACCGGTACGATCAGGATCAGGGCCGCACGTCCGTACAAACTGCGCGGCATATAGTGTTTGAGCCATTGAAAAAACATGCGCCAAGCCTAGCGGGCCGCCGCGATGAGAGGAAGAGCAATGCCCCTGCCCCCAGACGATTTCAACCCGCCCGCCGGTGCGGCACTTCAACTGGAACCCGGACTGCGGCGCATTCTTGCGCCCAACCCATCTCCGATGACCTATCGCGGCACCAACACCTATCTGTTGGGCACGCGAGATCTTGCAGTCATCGACCCCGGCCCTGCCGATCCGGTTCATCTTGACGCGATTCTCGCGGCGCTCGAACCGGGCCAGCGTATCAGCCATATCATCGTGACCCATTCCCACCTCGATCACTCGCCACTGGCCAGCGACCTGAGCGCACGCACCGGGGCACCCGTCCTTGCCTTCGGCGGTCCCCAGGCCGGCCGCAGCAAGGTGATGAGCGACCTCGCAGCCAGCGGAATGGCAGGCGGCGGCGAGGGTATAGACATGGGATTTCAGCCTGATCAAACGGTCGCGGACGGGGCAATCATCCAGGGTGACGGCTGGCAGCTCGACGTGATCCATACCCCTGGTCATCTGGGAAACCATATCGCGCTTGGCTGGCACGACGCCTGTTTCACCGCCGATCATGTCATGGGCTGGGCCAGTTCTCTGGTGTCGCCGCCAGATGGCGATCTTACGGACTTCATGGCCTCCTGCCGCCAGTTGCAAAAGCACAACTGGCGCGTGTTTCATCCCGGACATGGAGCCCCCATCAAAGACCCTGGCGCGCGGCTGGACTGGCTGATCACCCACCGCCTCAGCCGCGAAACCGCGATCCTTCAGGCGCTCTCGACCGGACCGGCCACCGCGCGTGCACTTGCAGAGCAGATCTACACCGATACCCCACCCGCGCTTCTGCCTGCCGCAGAGCGAAACGTACTCGCCCACCTCATTGATTTAATGGGAAAAAATTTAACCGCACCACAGACCGATCTATCGGCCGCATCGATATTTTACCGTGTCGAATGAGACATGGCAAAATTTATGGTTTTTCGGACGAATGTCACTGGACTGGGCAAAACCAGCTTGCTATATGCCCGACACCGTTCCGGCGTAGCTCAGCGGTAGAGCAGTTGACTGTTAATCAATTGGTCGTAGGTTCGATCCCTACCGCCGGAGCCAAAATCTCACAACGAGATCAAAGGCATAAAGGCCGCTTTGATGAGCGGCCTTTGTCTTTTTCGTAGGCTCTGCAACAACTCTACAACATTAGGCAGAGCTGGCTTAGCTTTCAGTTTCTCATGCGCGCGAAGCGTTCAGGATCATAGCAGAAGCCGAGGTAGCCCTTCTCATCGCGAACGATGTCGGTCACGAAACGTAGATCGACGTACTCATTGATCTTGTCCTTCGCCGCTTCGACCGTTCGAAGCGCCATGTCGTCAGTCATTGGTGGCTTCTCCCGGAGGTCTTCAAGGATGCCCGATAGCTGCGATGCCAAGTCATTGAGCTTCTCCAGCGTCGGCTTGTGAAGAGCCAACACACTCAGCATGTCTTGGTCGAAGAAGTCATTCAGGTTGATATGATGACCATTCAACTCAATCGTAGCCTCGCCCCAGTTGTCGGATTCCTCCACAATCTGCATTGCAGCCTTGAGGATTTTTGCGTCGTGAATGCTCATGCCGCTGCCCTCTTGACCTGAGACCCATCTCTCCTCCAGCCTTTGGGAGAATCCGGGTTTTGTTTTCTGGCCTCATGCGGCCTGCTTTTGCAACGTCATTTTGTCTGCGAACTCGTTCGGCGTGAGATTTGCCAGCGACGAATGCGGCCGGTTTCGGTTGTAATCCTCCTTCCATTTTTTGATCTCTGATCTGGCGTCTGCGAGGGACGAGAACAGCGTCTCGTTCAAGCACTCATCGCGGAAACTGCCGTTGAAACTCTCGATGAAAGCGTTCTGTGTTGGCTTTCCTGGAGCGATGTAATGCCAGTCGATCTTTGTTTTCTGGCACCATTTCAAAACCGCTGAACTGGTCATTTCGGTCCCGTTGTCGCTGACAATTGTCTTCGGCATTCCGCGCACCTGAATGATAGCGTCCAATTCACGCGTCAGCCGCGCGCCCGACAGCGATGTATCCGGAACAAGAGCCAAACATTCACGGCTAAAATCATCTACCATCGCCCGAACGCGGAACCTGCGTCCATCTGTGAACGCGTCCGAAACGAAATCCAGGCTCCAACGCTCATTGATGGTCTCTGGCACGATCATCGGGCGGCGCGTGCCCAGGGCGCGTTTCCGGCCACCACGCTTACGCACCTGGAGCCCTTCTTCGCGATACAAACGCCGCAGCTTCTTCTGGTTCATGTAGATGCCTTGACGCTCCAGCATGATGTGTATGCGCCTGTAACCGAAGCGCCGACGTTCAGCAGCCACATCCTTCATGGCTTTGCGCAGGTCAGCATCATCTGGTCGGATGCTGCGATACCGCACACTCGACCGATCCACGTCCAACACATCGCACGCCCGCCGCTGGCTCACCCCGTGCTGATCACAAAGATGAACCACCGCTTTCCGCTTTGCCGCGGGCGTCACCATTTTTTTGAGTTCACATCCTTCAGCATGGCGTTATCCAGCATCTGTTCTGCCAGCAGNATGAACCACCGCTTTCCGCTTTGCCGCGGGCGTCACCATTTTTTTGAGTTCACATCCTTCAGCATGGCGTTATCCAGCATCTGTTCTGCCAGCAGCTTCTTCAGCTTGCCGTTCTCATCCTCAAGCGCCTTCAGCTTGCGGGCATCGGACACGTCCATTCCGCCGAACTTCGATTTGTATTTGTAGAACGACGCTGTGCTGATGCCATGCTTGCGGCATACCTCAGCCGTTGGGACACCGCCCTCCTGCTCTTTGATCATCCCGATGATCTGCTCTTCTGAAAATCGTGACTTCTTCATATTCCGTCTCCAATGCTTGGGACAGATCCTACTCAAAAGTGGAGGAGGTTTAAGGTCTCAGGTCAGAGTCCTGTCTAGGATCAGGTCAATACCGAAAGACCGTTTGAAGATGTCGCTGAGTGCGATCTCGCGCGCTTCGTTGGAGAAAATCTGATTTATCGCGGTATCGATTGTGTTGTTGTAACCGGTGCCGTGAAGTCGCTCGTGTGCAGGCAAGAACTTTCTAAAGGACGCCTCCACGCTATTTGGAAGTCTGCCCTTCGCAACAGCACTCCTTAAAGTAGAGGTCTTGTAACTGCCGCCACTGTAACCCTTCTCAAACTTGAACCGATCTTCCTCAGCATCATACGCTTCAGTTTCATGAAATCGATCCAAGAATTCTTTCGGCGTTCCAAGCAGCTTTGATTCAACTTTCCGGGCGATCCAACCTGTATAGCCCTTCTTTCCTCGGCCCGAGCCAAAGTGCTTGTCGATATCTCGTAGGAAAGTACTCTTGCCCGAGTTATTGGGGCCGGTAACAATCGTGACCGATCCGGGTTTAAGGGGCAGTTCGCTTCCATCTGCGAACTCGATTTTTTCAACTACAAGACCTGCTTCCATTCGTCCCTACTCGCTGCCTCAACCGCAATATTTGCTCAAATATCTTCTGCACCCCACCACCTATAGTAGATAACTAGGTGTCTTTCCAGAAGTCACCTGCGTAGCCTTACTCCAAACAATTCCGGTTGACCCGGTCACCTGACCGGCACTTATGAAACATGCCTCCATCAACCGATGCCTTGGAGGCAGACTTGATTTCTATCCAACAGACAGATTGGCCCTTGGACGCGAAGGCCCGCCTCGCATCGAGTTGTAAGCCTCCTTCTCGACGACGGCATCAAGACCTTCGGCCTGTGCCTTTGCGGCCAGTTCGTCGCCCAGCCGATGTGTCGGCACATAGTAGTCGGCCATGAACATGAAACCGATTTTATCCATATACCGTTTTTCAACGCCAAGCTGGCGCAGCGCCGCCGTTGATTTGCCGCCACCTGCCGTGATCCGTATTCCAGTCAGTCGCGGCCTGTCACGATCCCCGATAGCGCGGCGCATCGCGTCAGCCAGCCGGTTTTGTGCCTCGTCTAGGGGCATCGGGTCATAGTGCTGACGGAACGCCCGTGTCGTGCGGCGAGAGCCTTTCACGCCGGGGAATTTTTTGCGGGTGTATAGCTCGCCAAACTCGCGGCGATCCTTAGCCGGGACATTCAAACGGTCATATTCAGCGGACAGAGCCTGCCAAGCCTGAACCGGGTCCAGAATTCATGACCCCTATTCAATATCGAATTCGGCAATCAGAAAGCCGACCGTCGCTTCATCACGCAACTTGCAGGCGATGTTCAACCAATACCCATCGTGGGATCTTCGACACGCTTTCCATCAATTTCACCCGCTTTTTCCTCCGCACTTTTTACGCGGATGTTAACGAAAACAGGTGGGTCAATTTTGATGGAGTGGATGCCCCCACCCGACGGCATCGCAATGTGCCAAGATGGTGATGTTGAAGTCACCATAGAAAGAGGAGGCATCCATGGATGAGGTTAGCATCGTTGGCGTTGATCTGGCAAAACAGGTCTTCCAGGTTCACGGAGCTGCGGCGGATGGGAGGGTCCTGTTTCGCAAGAAGTTATCACGGCCGCAGTTTCTGAAGTTTATGGCGGGTTTGCCGCAGTGCGTCGTGGCAATGGAGGCCTGCGGGACCGCACATTACTGGGGCCGGGAACTGACACGGCACGGCCATGAGGTTCGGCTTATTCCGCCAATCTATGTGAAGCCCTTCGTAAAACGCCAAAAGAACGATGCGGCTGATGCCGAGGCTATCGCCGAGGCCGCGCAGCGCCCGACGATGCGCGGTGTCACGGTGAAAACTGCCGAACAGCAAGCGCAGGCAATGCTCTTCCGCACCCGCGATCTGCTTGTCGGACAGCGCACCCAGTTGGTGAATGCACTCCGGGGGCACCTTGCCGAACATGGTATCGTTCTGGGAAAAGGTATCGGCAATGTCCATCACCTCGCCGTGCGCATCGAAGAAGATAAAAGCCTTCCAGGCCTTGTCAGAGACATGGCGCGGCTCTACCTCGACCGGATCGCCGGACTAAGCGCCGAAATCGACAATCTGAACACCCGCATTGCGGCTGCGGCGAAGGAAAGCGATGTCGCGCGCAAGCTTCAGACGATGCCGGGGGTTGGACCGATTTGCGCCATGGCGATCACAACCTTCGCGCCCGACTTGCGCGAGTTCCGCCGGGCTCGCGATTTCTCGGCCTGGCTCGGTCTTGTTCCCCGGCAGCACTCAAGCGGCGGAAAGCAGAAACTTGGCCGCACGTCGAAGATGGGCCAGCGCGACATCAGGCGCTTGCTGATCGTGGGCGCCATGTCCGTCGTGCATTGGCGGGGCCGAGATGGAGGTCGGCCAGGTTCGTGGCTTTCTCGAATGCTGGCTCGTAAACCACGAATGCTGGTCGCCATCGCCCTGGCCAACAAGATGGCTCGAATGGTCTGGGCCATGCTTGTTCGAAATGAAGAATACCGAGATCCGGCTGGCGCGGTTTGCTGACCAAGACTGCCGGAGTGTCGGCGATGTGAGGAGGACGACGATCTGTATGGGCAAATGATCGACTAGATCCGGAACGGGGAAGCCTGTGGCGTGCAACGAGCTCGAGCTCGGAATTTTGATGAGGCCTCCGATCCGCGCATCACCATACCGGCCCGCGGCATGTCATGGCCGCACCAGAGAGGCCTGAAACATGACCGCACCCGATCACACGCTCAGAAAGTCAGAGAATCCTTGCATTGAAGGGGGCATCCAAACATGCACGCCGGTTCACAGCCGGAAAGAGACACGAGAGGGCAGCGAAAGACCCGACGCGTTTCGCGGTGGCCGCGCGAATAGCAACCATCCAACAGCTGACGCGATCGCATGGCTCGCTCAATTTTGGGGTCGGGATATTGACGCCGAACACCTGGACCAAAGAACATCCGCATGATGATCGAATGTCTGGCCGACACCACAATGTCGCAAGGGAAGCGAGCACCTTCGCTGGAATACCCGGCGGTTGCTTGAGGAGCGGAACGCCGCGCAAAACCTCGGCTACCTTCAGGCCAAGAAAGGGATTTGTTCAATCCAATATCTTCGCGAATTGCGGCTGACGGTCAAGCCGCCCGCGTCCGCAACCCGTCTTGCAGCAGTTCCAGAACCCTGTCTCCCGGCACATCGGCGGTCACAAACGCCTGCCCGATATCGCGTGCCAGGACAAACCGCAGCTGACCGTCCACCACCTTTTTGTCCTGCCCCATCAGATCCAGCAAAGCCGCTGCACCCGGCAGGTCTCCCGCGATATCGGACAGGTCGGTCTTCATCCCCATGGCCCGCAGATGGGCGCGCACCCGACTGGGGCATTCCTGACTGCACAGGCCCAGCCGCGCCGACAGTTCGAACGCCAGCGCACAGCCGATTGCCACACCTTCACCGTGCAGCAGCCGGTCACCATAGCCCGTCGCCGCCTCGAGCGCGTGACAGAACGTATGCCCCAGGTTCAGCAACGCCCGGTCGCCCTGTTCGGTCTCGTCGCGCGCCACGATATCGGCCTTCATCTGAACCGAGCGCGTCACCGCCTGCACCCGCGCAGCCATATCGCCCGCTGCCAGCGCCGGGCCATTGGATTCCAGCCAGTCGAAAAACCCGGCATCCCCCAACAGCCCGTATTTCACCACCTCACCGTACCCGGCCAGAAAATCGCGCGGCGCAAGTGTGCCCAGCACCGCCGTATCCGCCAGCACCAGGCTCGGCTGATGAAACGCCCCGATCAGGTTCTTGCCCTGCGGCGCGTTGATCCCGGTCTTGCCCCCCACCGAACTGTCCACCTGCGCCAACAGCGAGGTCGGGATTTGCACGAACCGCACGCCGCGACGCAGCACGGCGGCTGCAAACCCGGCCAGATCGCCGATCACCCCGCCCCCCAGCGCGACCACGATGTCGTTGCGCTCGACCTTGGCCGCCAGCAGCCATTCGACGGTGCGGGTGAACT
>NZ_KI421508.1:17773-92007 GCF_000473225.1 Sedimentitalea nanhaiensis DSM 24252 | reverse complement strand
TTCCACCTTCTCAGTAAACTCTACGAGCGCACCAGCGTCGTCATCACCACGAACTTGAGCTTCAGCGAATGGGCCAGCGTGTTCGGCGATGCGAAAATGACCACCGCGCTACTCGACCGCCTTACCCACCGCTGCCACATCCTGGAGACCGGCAATGACAGCTATCGGTTCAAGGCCAGCTCGGAGACAGCGAAAAAGAAACGAAAGGAGACAGCAGCATTGACGCCATCATGACGCAAAGAACATAACAGCTGGGTGGGTCAAGTCTCGGTGACAATGCCGGGTCAGTTCTCAGCGACAATCAACAATCCGGGATACCGGCGTCGCGGCTGATCTGCGCCAGATCATGGGTCGGCGTCACCTCCACCGAGAAACCGTTTTCGCGCAGGTAGTCCGCGTAATTCTCGCAGCATCCGCATTGCGGATCCTTGTAGAGTGTGACCTCTTGCGCTGCGACCGGGGCCGCATTCAGGCTCATCGCAAGGACGGCGGCGGCAGCAGCTGTGCCGAGGCTGGCAAATCCAAGTGTCTTTTTCATCGGTTCATTCCCTTTCGGTGTCATTGATCTGTGAGATTTCAGGTTTTGGTCGCGCGAGGATCGACCCGGATGACGCCCATCATGCCCGCCGCCTGGTGTTCCAGAATGTGACAGTGGAACATCCAGTCGCCCGGATTGTCCGCGACGAACGCGATCTCGACCCGTTCTTCGGGGGCCATCAGGACGGTGTCTTGCCATTCGCGATACCGTGTCGGTTGCCCGTTGCGCGCGATCACACGGAACGAATGGCCATGGAAATGGATCGGATGGTGCCAGGCAGTGCGGTTATTCATCTCGAACACCTGCGACGTGCCCTGCGGCAGAACCAGCAAGGGATCCATCATCTGCCCCGTCGCGGCTTTGCCGTTGATGAACCACATGTTGCCCTCGCGCATCTGGTCCATCATCGACCCCATGCCGCCGCCCATCATCGTCTGTCCCATCATTCCGCCGTTGAAGACGATCCGATGCCGCGCGGGCGACGTCATGTCAGGATCGGCAAGCGGGTTGGGTGGCAGGTCCATCGACCAGTCCGGCACACTGTCCCGCAGCCTGTCCGGCCCGTAGGCGAGATCGACTAGACGGTATTCGAGGCCTTCGTAAAAGGCATCGATAACAGTGATGACATCTCCGGGCTTGCCGGTCATGTCGATCACCAGATCGACACGCATGGCCGGGCCGATCACAACGATGCCGCTGTCAGGGGCATGGGGCGTCACGGGTTGACCGTCCAGCGCGACCACGACCGGCACAAGATCGCCGAAATCCAGCCCGAAAATCCGCGCGTTCGCCGCATTGACCAGCCGAAGGCGAATGCGTTCACCGGATCGCACCGCGATGCGTTCAGGTATCTGGCCGTTGATAGTCACGGAATTGCCGATGCGGCCGCCATGCATCGCGTCGCGTCGGTTGCCGAAGTCGGCCGAAATCTGCCCGTCCCGGGTCATGCGCCAGTCGTCAAGCATCCAGGTCAGATCGCGATCCACGCGGATCGGGTCCGCCTCGTCGACGATCAGGGGTCCGTAAAGGCCGCGTCCGACCTGTTCAACACTGCGCTGGTGCGGGTGATACCAGAACGTGCCCGCGTCCAGTGCATCGAATTCGTAGAGAAAATCGCCACCGACCGGGATCGGGTCCTGCGTGAGGAACGGCACGCCGTCCATCGCATTGGGTGTGCGGATACCATGCCAGTGGATCGTGGTGTCTTCATCCAGCCCATTCCGGGCCAGAATCCGAATTCGGTCACCTTGGCGCACTCGGATTTCAGGGCCGGGGACGGATCCGTTGTAGCTCCAGACATCGGTCGGGCCGTAGGGGGCCGGACGCAGGGCGGCCCGTCCGGACGCCGCGCGCATCACGAATGGGTCTTGTATTGGACCGGCCATCGCTGTTCGCACAGGCGACAGAGCGGATATGGCCGTGAAAGCGGCACCGGTGCGCAGCACGTGCCGTCGTGAAATCGGTCTGTAAAGGGTCATCGCAACCGCACTGATCTGAAAGGGTCGCCCTCGGCCAGCTTCGGCCAAGGCAACGGTCAGGCCTCGCAGCAGGCGAGGCCGGTATCGGGTTCAGACAGGCAGCTTGGGAGGGAATGGATCGAGCATAAGAATCGCGCCGAGCGGGATCAAAGGTTCGGCAACCCGGAGAGCGGGACCGAAGGGCATCGCGATCCGTGCTGGCAGCACCTCGGCAAGGATGCCAGCCGTTCCGCTGGAGCCACAAGGGACAAGACACCCGCTCTCGCAGGGCATGACGTCAGAAAATCCGGCGGGGTCGCACCCGTCGCAACGTCTATCCGCGCTTTCGGCGTTGCCCATCTGCGCCATAGCCGTGTCCGATATATTGGCCGACGACACATCCGGCGCAATCACGGCACCGAAGGACAGGGCAAGAATCAAAACAAGGCGAAAAACGCAGATCATATGAAGTTTGTACAACCTTCCAGCAAGCGGAGGTCAAGCGATATTCTGTAACTTAGACGTGATGACCCTGTGGTGTGCTCGGCTCGACCTCCGTTATTGCTACGGCCGCTGTAGTTTCAGCCCTTCTTTTCAAGAGGCGGGCGAGCAGCCAGCTCCTAATGGCGAAACACCCGGCGATTTCGGCCAGGGCCGCGCGCGGACAGGCGAGTAGGGCGGGCATTTCAGGCGCCGATCTCGTCGTGCTCCGTCAGGCATTCGGAATGATCGCGCAGCACCTCAAGCACCTTGCAATCGGCGGTACGTCCACCGCTGCATTCGTGAACCATGCGTTTCAATTCCGTGCGCAGCGCCTCCAGGCGGGCCATGCGCTGTTCCACCTGTTTGAGCTGGCGACGCGCGATCGCGTCTGCCTCGTGGCAGGGCCGGTTGGGATGGTCGCTGAGGTCGAGCAGCTCGCGGATCGCATCGAGCGAGAAGCCAAGTTGTCGCGAATGACGGATGAAGGACAGGCGGTCGAGCTGTGCATTGTCGTAGCGCCTCTGGCCGCCTTCGGTCCGGCCAGGTTCGGGCATGAGCCCGATCTGCTCGTAGTAGCGGATGGTTTGCACCTTCGTGCCGGTCTTCTTTGACAGAGTGCCGATCGTGAGCATTCCCGCCTCCATGGAAAAAGATACAGTTGGTGTAGGTTTTGCCGTCGGAATAAACAAGTGCCGGATTCACAGGCGTGTGATATCGCACCAAAGCAAAATCTTCACGCTTGAATCTTGAGTGGGCAAACGCGTGCCCGTCATCATATGAAACGGGACATCAGAGCGGTTTGAGCATGAGAGGCTCTGGCTCTTTGGTCTGACTGATTATGCCGCCTGTTTCTGATGTTGCAAATGGGGTTGGCGGATTGTCGGTTTCTCGATCTTCTTCCTTTCTCTCAGAATGGCTTTTCGCGGCCAGAGTAGACGTCGGCGGGTGTGACGTCGTTCCGGCTCTCGTGGTAGCGCTGGTGTTGTCGTCATCGACGAAGGAACCGATCTGACGTTCGAGATCGCCGGCAGGTAATAATTCTCCAGCGGAACCCGGCTCTTCATGGTCTGGTGCCAGCGCTCGATTTTGCCCTGGGTTTGCGCATGTCCGTGACGCCCGCCGCGCGCCAGACCCGCTTCTGCTGACCGTTCTTCCCCGCCAGAGCCTGCCTTAACATGTCCACTATATTATCACACCCGCCTAAGCGGCATCAGAGCGCGCAGGCCAAACGGTTACGCCCCAAGATGCGATGTGCCCAGTGCAGTGCCATGCCCTACGGTTTTCTGAACGTTCATGTCGTTCCTCCTTTCAATTGGGATTGCCGGCTTGTCGCCACGCAGCGCAGCAAGCGCTACCGTGGCGTTGAACTTGTCAGAAAAGCTGTGTCTCTTGGTCATTTGTACATCTTGCCGTAAGTGTCGGATACATCTTAGCACTTTGTCTGAATTCGCCTGACCATTTCACACTTCAGCGGGGGCACTCCTACGATCCCGAAAAATCTGGGGATTACCGCAAAAATAGCAGTGTTAGATGTTGCTTTGCGTC
Organism: Sedimentitalea nanhaiensis DSM 24252; assembly: GCF_000473225.1. Lineage (GTDB taxonomy): Bacteria > Pseudomonadota > Alphaproteobacteria > Rhodobacterales > Rhodobacteraceae > Sedimentitalea > Sedimentitalea nanhaiensis. The sequence continues at coordinate 87,984 of NZ_KI421508.1, read as the reverse complement.
CATGTCGCCCAAGAGGAGTTTCAATTGAAGAACGCACATTCTCCCCTTCTTCGATCTTACCACTCTTGGATTGCAAATGAAACGCTTGAGGACTATTCGCTGCGATACGCGGCGCGGTCCTTTCGCAGGTGGTCGCCCTTCGTCATAGCCAACACGGCCATTGGTGGAATATCGTTTCTCGCGCTTGAAGCGATCGGTGGTGCGATCACGTTGAGTTATGGCTTTGCCAACGCATTTCCAGCAATCCTGGTCGCGATCGTATTCATTTTCACGGCCAGTTTCCCAATCGCCTATTACTCCAGCCGTTACAATATCGACATGGATCTGCTGACCCGGGGCGCGGGTTTCGGGTATGTCGGATCTACAATAACGTCGCTGGTATACGCCACATTTACCTTCATATTCTTTGCGCTTGAAGGCGCGATCATGGCGCAGGCATTGCTATTGCTGGCCGGAATTCCACTGGTTCTTGGCTATCTGATCTCGTCCATCGTCATCATCCCGATCACCTTTATGGGCGTAACGATGATCAATCGCGTTCAACTGATCAGCCAGCCGATATGGGTGGCGATGCAGTTGCTCCCGTTTGCATACATTCTCTACGAGGATCCGGGAACCATTCAACGCTGGACCGGGTTTCTTGGGGCACAAGAGGGCGGAGGCGGGTTCAATATCCTGTCATTCGGGAGCGCCTTGGGGATCCTGTTCGCGCTTTCCATCCAGATCGGAGAGCAGGTGGACTATCTGCGTTTTCTGCCGGACAAGACCGAAAAAAACCGGTTCTCCTGGTGGGCGGCAGTCATTTTCGCAGGTCCCGGGTGGATCCTGGTGGGCGGGCTGAAGATTCTGTTCGGCAGTTTCCTTGCGGTTCTGGTCATCTCGGCGGGCCAGTCCAAGGCAACCGCGCTGGAACCCGTTCACATGTACATACAGGCCTATGAATATGTCAGCGCGGATCCCGGTGTCGTACTGGCCGCGGCGACGATCTTTGTGATCATTTCGCAGGTCAAGATCAATGTAACAAACGCCTACGCCGGCTCTCTGGCCTGGTCCAATTTCTTTTCCCGGGTGGCGCTGTACCACCCCGGACGTGTTGTCTGGCTGTTGTTCAATATCATGATTTCGCTCTTGTTGATGATGCTGGGGGTCTTTGACACTCTTGAAGTGGTTTTGGCGATTTATTCGGTTATTGCCGCAGCGTGGGTCGGTTCGATCTTTGCTGATCTCGCGATCCTGAAACCCCTTGGAGTCAGCCCCTCGTTCACCGAATTCAAACGGGCCTATTTACCCGATTTCAATCCCGTCGGTTGCGGCGCAATGGCGCTGGCGTCACTGGTCGCCTTTTCCGTTTTCGCGGGTTTTTTTGGTGAGCTCGCTCAGGCATACGCCGCGCCATTGGCATTTGTCGTGGCGTTGCTTGCCGCCGTGCTGATCGGCGTCGCAACCGGGGGGCGTTACTACATCGCGCGCCCCTCGGTGGCATTGGCCGGGCCCGAGGATGCAAACGTGCGCTGCGAATTGTGCGGGTTCGAGTATGAACGTCCCGACATGGCCCATTGCCCCTTTTATCAACGACCGATCTGTTCATTGTGTTGCAGCCTGGAATCCCACTGTCACGACATGTGCAAGTCACCCGAGGGCGCAGAGGGTGCGGATTTCGGGCTTCGCCTGGGCGGGCTGAGGGACAAGATCGCACCCAACACCGTCAAGCGACTGATCAAGGCGGCTGGCGTGTTCCTGGCTCTGACGGTCGTCGTCGCCGCGGCGATACTGATTACCTATCGATTGATAGAGCCGAACCCGGAAACCACGCATCTTGATAGCAGTTTGGTCCTGATCGGAGTGTTCCTGGCCTTGCTGCCATTGCTGGCAGTCGGAACCTGGTGGATCGTGCTGTCGCATGAAAGCCGCGAACTCGCGGAGCGGGATCTGTTGACCTCGCTGGAAGAACTGGCCAAGGCGCAAGAGGACCTGGCCGCGAACGAACGTTTGGCCGCCATCGGTGAGGTCACTGCAACTGTAAGCCATGAATTGCGAAACCCGTTGGGAACATTGGTGAATTCTGCCGATGTGCTGCGCCGCTCGGCGACCGGAGAGCAGACCGAAACCCTGGGTGAGTTGGACAGGCTGCAACGCAATGCATGGCGGTGCGTCAAGATCATTGACGATCTGCTCGACTTCTCACGAAACTATTCCTTCTATTCGATAGAGATCGATATGGACGGTTGGGTGACCCGGGCGCTTGCAGACATGGATCCGGCCATGCGCGCGCGGATTGTCCTTGATCTGGGGTCAGAGAGCGCGGTTCTTGCAGACAGTGAGCGCTTAAGGCAGGCTTTCGTCAATATTCTGAACAATGCGGCACAAGCCAGCGATCTTGCAAAGAGTGACGCCCCTATCGAGGTGGCGACGTTTTCCGATGGTGACGAGGTTGTTCTGGACGTGACGGATAAGGGGGGCGGTATGACTGACGATATCCAGCTCCGGATGTTTGAACCGCTGTTCAGCACCAATGCCTTTGGTGTGGGGTTGGGGATGCCGTTGGTCAAGCGCATCATCGAGCACATGGGTGGAACTGTGAAAGTTATTAGCAAAAGCGGTGTCGGAACCACCGTGCAACTTCGTCTGCCGCGCGTAGAGGCGCTCAAGAAATGACAGAGGTGCCGCGCCGGATCATTCTTATCGTCGATGACGATATCGACTTCTCCGAGAGCCTGAGCCGATTGTTGTCGCTTGAGAATTATAATGTCCTGTGTGCCGACAGCATGGAAACTGCCATGCAGGCCGTCAGGCAACATGACGTCGCGGTTGCGTTGGTCGATATACGACTTGGCTCGGGCAATGACGGTCTGGACGTGGTGCGCGAACTGCGCCGGATCAACCCAGACCTGATGTGCCTGATGATCACCGCTTTTGCTTCAGTGGATACGGCAATTCAGGCATTGCAGGCCGGAGCCTACGACTATCTCTCCAAACCATTTCACAGTGAGGACATGCTTTCTACTTTGGACCGTTGCTTTGAGCGAATACAGTTGCTGAATGTGCAAAAGCTGACCGAGGTGAGACTGCGTCAAAAGCAGCACATGGAGGCAATCGGTCAATTGGCAAGCGGTATCGCCCATGACTTCAACAACATACTCGCGGTTTTGCTAAGCAATTTGCGTCTTTTGGAGGAACGCATCGGTACGGCGCACCCGCAGTTTACGGAACTGGTCAGCGAAGCGATCACCGCAACGTTGACGGGCGGAGAGCTGACATCCCGGTTGCTGAACTTTGGTTCGCGACCGGATGACCAAGAGCAAACGATCGATCTGGTCGAGATGCTGCCTGATTTCGTGGCGATGCTGAAACGGACGCTGGGCCAGAAGTGGGGCGCCAGTCTGGATATGCCGGATCGACTCAACTCTCTCGTGGTCTCGCGCGGGTTACTTGAAACCAGCCTGCTGAACTTGGCATTGAACGCGCGTGACGCGATGGAGGGGGGCGGGACCGTGGCCATCACGGCACGAAACCATCATGTTGGCTCGGCACTTGCGGGCAAGGGAACACACGAAATTACAGGCGGGTTTGTCGCGATTTCGGTGACGGATACGGGAACCGGCATGTCAAGAGACGTGCGCGCGCACGCGCTCGAACCGCTGTTCACGACCAAAAAACGTGGTGATGGAAACGGGCTTGGGTTGACGATGGTGGACAATTTCGCACGCACCCATGGCGGCTGGATTGAGATTGAAAGCACACCCCGGCAGGGTACGACCATGACGCTATTCCTGCCGGGCAGGTTTCAGGCCTGACCTGAGGGCGCGAACATATAGCCAATTCCGCGCACGGTCTTGATAAGTTGTGCGTCGCTGGCCCCGTCGCCCAGCTTGCGGCGCAGTTTGCCAATCAACACGTCCACGCTGCGATCATAAGGCGACCAGGATCGATTGGCGACGATGTCCAGGATCTGTTCCCGGGTCAGAACCCGTCCACGGCGTTGCACGAGCGCACGCAGGACATCGAATTCGCGGCGGGTCAGGCGGGTCCGTTCACCTGTCGGCGCAAGCAGATGATACCGTTCGAGATCCAGCCTCCAGCCGGCAAAGCTGAGCATCACGTCATGTTGTTCCTGCGCAGACCCGCGATCAATGCGACCGGAATACCGCCTCATCACGGTGCGCATTCTTGCCAGCAGTTCGCGCGGCTCGAATGGCTTGGTTACATAGTCATCCGCGCCGAGTTCCAGGCAAACGACCTTGTCAATCGTCGTATTCTTTCCGGACAAGATGATCAGTGGATAGTCATATTGAACGCGCAATCGTCGTGCCAATGTCACGCCATCTTCGCCCTGGGGGAACCCCAGATCCAGCAGGATAAGGTTATAGGCATCATCCGCCAGCGCGCGGCGCATCTTCCGCCCCTCATGCGCTGCCTTCACGACAAATCCTTCATCGCCGAGAAACCGCTTGAGAAAGATACAGATACCCCGGTCGTCATCCACGACCAAAACCTTATTCGAATGCTGTCCCCCAACCATGTAACAAGGGTATTCCAATTCCCTCTGCCGAGTCGACTGAGAAGTCCGTGCAAAGGAATAGCAAAACCAGAGATACAGCCGGGCAACGTCGAATACAGGCGCCAACTCAACACCTAAGATATTGCGAATAAACGGCAATTCATCGGATCCGGGTCTGAGGTTTGGGCTGCTCAGCTCGCCAATGGTTACAAAAGTTTACAAAGCCGACGCTTCCGAAGCACAGAGCGATTACACGGTGTTGCTAGAAAATTCTCCTATCCGTGCAGTCCTATGCAGATCGCACCGGATCAGCAACCACGGGGTGCGCTCTTACCGCCCCGTCGCACTCAGGGAGATGAGCGACATGCCAAGAACAGTATTTGAAGTAGACCTCAAAAAGGCACCGGAAGATCACGACATCAAAACCCACAACCGCTGGCATCCGGATATCCCCTTTGTCGAGATGTTGAAACCCAATGAAACGGTTCGCGTAGAATGCCATGACTGGACCGGCGGACAGATCGGCAACAACGACAGCGCCAACGACATCCGCGATGTCGATCTCACACGTGTACACTATCTGAGCGGACCATTCGGGGTTGAGGGCGCAGAGCCGGGTGATCTGCTGGTGGTGAACATTCTGGACCTGGGCGCGAAACCGGATTCCGAATGGGGTTTCAACGGTCTGTTCGCCAAGGAGAATGGCGGCGGCTTTCTGACGGAACATTACCCCAATGCCAGCAAGTCCTGCTGGGATTTCGAAGGCATCTACACGACGTCACGCCACATTCCCGGTGTGCGATATCCTGGGATCATTCACCCGGGTCTGATTGGCTGCCTGCCGGACCGCAAACTGCTGGATGAGGCCAACCGGCGCGAAGCCGAATTGGTGTCGACTGACCCCGATCGGGTTCCACCGTTGGCCGCGCTGCCCTATTCGGACACTGCGCTCATGGGTCAGATGAGTGGCGACGCCTCCAGCGCGGCAGCCGCCGAGGCATGGCGTACGGTTCCACCGCGCGAGCATGGCGGCAATTGCGACATCAAGAATCTGTCTCGCGGATCAAAGGTTTACTTCCCAGTCTACGTCAAAGGTGCCGGGCTTTCGATGGGTGACATTCACTTCTCGCAGGGCGACGGTGAAATTACCTTCTGTGGTGCAATTGAAATGGCCGGCTGGATCGACATCAGTGTCGATATCATCAAAGGCGGCATGGCCAAGTACAATGTTGTCAATCCGATATTCAAACCCAGCCCGATTGATCCGCATTTCGACGACTACCTGATCTTTGAGGGCATCTCGGTCGATGAACACACCGGCGAACAATATTACTTGGATGCACATGTCGCCTATCGCCGTGCTTGCCTGAATGCCATCGAATATCTGAAAAAATTCGGCTATTCGGGAGAGCAGGCATATATGATCCTCGGCACTGCGCCGGTTGAAGGACGCATTGCCGGTATCGTCGACATCCCCAACGTTTGTGCCACGCTGGCGATCCCGACAGCGATCTTTGATTTCGACATCAACCCGAATTCGACCGGGCCGACCAAACAGGTCACTGGGGCCGACGTGGCAAAGGCCAGCTAGCGCTCTCGATCCCTTGCAAGAACTCACGCGGCCGGGTTGGTTATCCGGCCGCTAAACCAAGAGGGGAGGAACAAAATATGCTTGGCTTTCTACTACTGTACGTCGGAGTTGTCCTGTTTTTGAACGGTCTTTGGCTTTCTGGAAAGATCGAGGATCGCGAAATCGTTGTTATCGACGTCATGTCGGGTATCGTGGCCCTTTTGGTTGGGCTTGTCTCGGTGTTCGGCAGTGGCGCAGATGACGGGTCAATCCGTGCCGGTGCTCTGACGTTGCTGTTCGCGACGACCTATTTCTGGGTGGCATACAACCGGCTGGTTGCCGTGGACGGGCGCGGGCTGGGATGGTTCAGCCTGTTTGTTTCGATCACGGTTGTACCTGTTGCGATCAGGGGATTGTCGACGGCAGAGTCGGCCTTGGACATCTGGATGGGACTCAATTGGGCGTTATGGGCGGTACTTTGGTTCATGTACTTCCTGCTGCTCGCCATGCAGCGGCCGATATTGCGAGCGACGGCCACCACGACGTTGCTGACCGGCATTGTAACGGGCTGGATCCCGGGTTTCCTGATCCTTGACGGGCTTCTGTAAAGCGCCCGCGAAGCTTTGGACGATCACAAAACGCCAACTAAGATAAGTGAGACTTTCAGATGCCGATCTATACGTACACCTGCAACGATTGCGGAACATTCGATACATGGAGGACAATTGTTGATGCCACCAATGAGATTAATTGCCCCATTTGTACGAAGCCCAGCCCACGCCAGGTGGCGCTTCCCGGGCTCAATCTGATGAACTCGACACTGCGCGGGTACATGTCGCGTTCGGAAAAAAGTGGTAACGAGCCGCGGGTGGTGAACAAAAAACACTTAGCAGGATGTGGGTGCCCAATTTGCAAGATCGGAAAACCCAAGGAACGACCGACGCGGTACAAGTGGATGATCGGACACTGAACGGTGTCCGCCCTTGGTGGGCAGCCCCGATTTTGCAATAGTTTTCGTGGCATTGCGTAACACATGCTTTCAGGGGGATGTCCCGGCGCGACCGTGTTGCCGGGATCAAGTCTGAACGAGCGCCTGGGACGGCACAAGAGCGGGACAGCTCCCGGCGCGGCGACCAGCGGCTTCACGTCAGCGGGGCTCTTTATCTAGAAGCTCTTTGCCAGGGTCAGCTTCACGTTCCGTCCGCGTGCGGGGCGGGTTGAGAGGCGGCGGGTGTATTGTTTGTCGAACAGGTTTTCCACGCCAATACGAATTTCCGCGCCCTCCAATATTCCTTGTTGCAGTGCATATGTCGCGCGCAGGTTGTGGACGGCGAAACCGGGCACAGGCGTGGTGGAGCGGGTGTAGCGCCGGTCGGCCACGACCTCCCAGCTGAGGTCCAGTTCTTCACCGAATTGTTTGCCCAAGGTGAATTGAACCGTATCGGCAGGGATGCCGCGCCAATCGGCTGTTGTGCCGCCCGGATGGTTTTCATTCCCCCGGCTGATGTTTGCGTTCAGATCGACGTAACGCCCGCTTGCCATCGAATAGGACGCTTCAAGCTCGAGCCCTTTGGTTTCGATGAAATTGATGGGTGAGTTGAACGGCAGACCCGCCGCCTGATAAGAGGTCACGTCCCATAGTGTGGTGAAGTAGATGTTGGCTTTCACAGCCAAACGATCGCCGCCTTGGAACACATCGGTGCCGTTGTACGCCGCGCCAAACTCCCATGTGCGGGCTTTCTCCGATGTGACCATGAAGGCCGGATTTCCAAGGTCATCCAGGATTGGCAGGTTTTCGGTGTAGGCCGCGCTTCCGAAGATGGCGAAGCCGTTATCGAATGCGTAGCGGACCGAAATGCCGCCCATCAGCGCGCTATTGTCGAAAGCGCCATTGTTTGGCGCGGTGGATCCTTTGATCTTGGACGTCTCGTAGCGCAGCGCGGGGGTGATCGTCCACGCGTTGCCAATCGACATCTCGTCAACGGCGAAGATGGCAACACGGTTGTCCGTGCCGCCTGGCGCAGATGACGCATTCAGGCGCTCTTTACGGATGAATTCAAGGCCCGCGCGCAGATTGTGAGAGAGCGCGCCGGTTTCGAAAAGGCTGGTATTCTTGAAGGCCAGCTTCGTCGTTTCATAGCGCTGGTCGGCATTTACAAGAGCTGCAAGAAATCCGGTTTGGCCGCTCGTACCTTCGCTTATGATTTCCTGATCCGCATAGGACAGGACCACGTTCAGATCGATCAGGTCATTGCCGGACGGATTGTAGTCATAGCTCAACGACGCGGTGCGCGACTCGGTCTGACGGTCGACATTGCCAAACCCGACGCCGGTCGTCGTGAAAGTGTCATAGGGCACGTCGCGGTCATCGGTTGAGCTGTCGGTGTAGGAGAAGGCCAAAGAATGCTCTCGTGCATCGCCAAACGTGTATTTTGCCTTGAGCAATACGGATGGCAGTTTGAAACCCTTCGTTCCGATCGGTGTTCCGCTGCCATCCGTTGGCACGTTTTCGTCACGGATGGTATAATTCGCAAGGAGCTCAAGGTTCTCGTTCGGCTGCCATGCAAGAATCGTAGAGCTGGTGATACCGTCGCCATTGCTTGAAAATTGCAGTGCTTGATTGCCGACAAATCCCGGCTCGCCGCCAGTAAAATCAGACGCGTCTTTGGTTTCCAGCCTGATCACGCCGCCCACAACGCCGGAACCGTATTCAAAACTTCCAACCGTGCCGCGGATGACTTCTACTGAGCGATAAAGTTCCGGATCCGTGAATAATTGTGTGCCGATGCGATACAGTTCCTCCGCCCCGACATCGGCGCCATCGACAATGATCTTTACTTTCTGGTCTGACCCGAAGGTGGCGTTGGAGCCAAAGCCGCGCACATTGATGCCGGAGCCTTGGGGCGTTGAGCCATTGACAAGGTTCACACCGGGAACGCTGTCGACAAGCTCTGCTACGGTGCCGGCTTGGCGGTCATCGATTTCTTCCTGATCCACCTCCGTCACAGCCGTGGCTGTATCGGTTTGAACATCCCGCTTGCTTAAGCCAAGCACAAGCACGCCAAGATCGACTTCGGCTTGTGCCTGGGCAAATACAGGTGCGGCAAATGACAGACCGGCGATCAACGCTGTCGTCGCCCATAGATAAGCGCGCTTTGTGGAATAATACATGTGGTCCCCTCACAGACATGGTGTTCGACCGATGCTTGCAGAGACGCTGGCGTGTCGTGGTTATTGTGAAAAATTGTAAATGCGCAATCGCGCCACTTGCGCTCATAGATTATTCTTACTAAAAGCGTCAAGTATATTTCCAAAGTATATCTTTGGACTGCCAGCCGCTATGTCGTGCCAGCCTCTGAACATCACAATGATCACAAAGAGGTGCTGTCTTGGCCAACCTGACACCAGAAGACATCCGCACATTGCGCGGCGAGAACCCTAAAATGCGGGACCGCGACTTCGCGGACCAGAACGGGTTAAACGAGGCCGAGTTGCTTGCGGCCTATTCCAGCATTGACGCCACCCGGATTGAAGCCCATCCCGACCGCATCATTGGGGCCGCGCAACTGTTAGGTGAGGTTATGGCCCTGACCCGCAACGCGTCTTGTGTGCACGAGAAAATCGGCGTCTACGACAACTATCATTCTGGGGGTCATGCGTGCATGGTTCTGACGCCCGAGATTGACCTGCGGATATTCCCAAGCCATTGGCGGCACGGCTTCCTTGTGGAGAAGGAAACCGACGCAGGCATGCGCCGCAGCTTGCAAGTGTTCGATGCGGCGGGTGATGCAGTTCATAAGATATTCCTGCGAAATGACGAGCATGAGCAGACATGGGAGGAGTTGAAATCTTCCCTCGCGGTCAAGGATCAAAGCCAGGTCTTGAAGGTTGAACCCCGCGCACCCGTTGAGGCTGCAAAGTCCGATCCTGCGAAGCTCAGCATTCTACGCAAAGAGTGGACGCGCATGACGGATACGCATCAATTCATGCGCCTGACGTCGAAGCTGAAGATGAACCGGCTCGGTGCTTATCGTATCGTTGGCGCGCCATTTGTGCGGGCCCTGCGGCCCGAAGCAATCAATCAAATGCTCCATAAGCTGCAAGACAGCGAAACGGAGGTGATGGTTTTTGTGGGCAATAGGGGCTGCATTCAAATCCATAACGGTCTGATTGACACTCTGCGCCCGATGGGCCCGTGGCAAAATGTGATGGACCCCGGCTTTAACCTGCATCTGAGACTGGATCACGTCGCCGAGGTTTGGGCGGTAGAGAAACCAACGCAGCGCGGCATCGCCGTCTCGGTCGAGGCGTTCGACAACAAAGGCATGCTGATCCTTCAGGTGTTTGGGGTCGGCAAGGAGGGGAACGACCACCGTCCGGCATGGGGTAAGCTTGTGGAAACGCTCGACGGTTTGCCCGAAGAGGTGCTGTCGTGAGCGGTTCCAAAAATTCCGCATATCAAACGACCTTGCTGATATTCATGATTGCGCTCTGGGGGGCTGGAGTCGCTCCTTGGGTCTCTGCCGGTGCGGCCCAGCAGGCCGATCCATACGCGGATGTTCTGTCGATTGGCGGCTCTGTCACAGAGATTGTATATGCCCTCGATCAGGGCCACCGTCTGATTGCGCGCGATACCACCTCGACCTACCCAGAGAAAGCGGCGGGTTTGCCGGATGTAGGCTATATGCGCGCGCTATCGCCCGAGGGCGTCTTGTCGGTGAGGCCGGAACTCATCATATCGGAAAATGGTGCAGGTCCGCCCGAGACCATAGAAATCCTTGAAGAGGCGGCGATCCCGTTCGTGGTGGTTCCCGACGACTACAGCCGTGACGGTGTCGTCGCCAAGATCCGCGCTGTTGGTGAAGCGCTTGGTGCCATTCAGCAGGCGGAGGCCCTGGCCGCCGAAGTGAGCGTGCAATTGGATAAAGCCGTTGCGCAGTCCGGCGCATATGATGGGGCGCCGAAGAAGGTTCTGTTCATCTTGTCCACCCAAGGCGGGCGCATTCTGGCCTCGGGCACGAATACCGCAGCTGACGGTATCATAAAGCTGGCGGGGGCGGAAAACGCAGTAACAGCGTTTGAAGGCTATAAACCGATGACGGACGAGGCCGTCAGTGCCGCAGCGCCGGATGTAATCTTGATGATGGACCGCGGCGGCGATTTCGGCGCCGCCGATGACGAGTTGTTCGCCATGCCCGCCATCGTGGCGACACCGGCGGCGGCAAACCGCGCTGTCGTGCGCATGAACGGGCTCTACCTTCTGGGCTTTGGCCCACGTACGGCAGAGGCAGTTCTTGACCTGAACGCCGCGCTTTACGGCAGCTAACATGTTGGCTGTCAGTGACATATCTCCCCCGGTGGACCGCAGCCAAACGGCGCGGGCAGCGCATCTTTGGCTGGCACTTTTGCTATTCTCTGTGTCAGTCGCATGCCTTGCCGTTGGCGCCTCGGGCACATCGCTTTGGGGCGCAATCGGCAAGCTGGTGACGGGTAAGGCGCTCACCCAGATGGAGCGCGTCGTGCTGTGGGACATCCGCGCGCCACGTTTGATCGTGGGCATTTGCGTGGGCGCGTCACTGGCGGTGTCGGGGGCAGTGATGCAGGGGCTGTTCCGCAACCCGCTTGCAGATCCCGGCCTGGTCGGTGTCAGCGCGGGCGCGGGCCTAGGCGCAATTATCGCAATCGTTTTGGGCAGCTTCATGCCGGTTTGGCTTTTGACGATGACCGGCAATTATTTGGTCCCCTTCGCGGCCTTCCTGGGCGGCTGGGGCTCGACCCTGATCCTCTACCGGATGGCCACGCGCGGCGGGCGCACATCTGTCGCGACCATGCTTCTGGCAGGCATCGCGCTTGGCGCGCTTGCGGGGGCGGTATCGGGCGTGTTGGTCTATATGGCTGATGACAGTCAGTTGCGCGACCTGACCTTCTGGGGGTTGGGATCGCTGGCGGGCGCGACATGGACCAAGGCGTTCGTCGCTACGCCGATCATCCTCTTTGCGCTTCTTGCGGCCTTCACGCTGGGGCGCGGCTTGAACGGTTTGGCACTTGGGGAAGCGACGGCGCATCATATCGGCATCCGGGTGCAGCGCATGAAAAATACAGCCATCCTGATCGTCGCCGCCGCAACAGGCGCAGCCGTTTCAGTCTCGGGTGGCATCGGGTTCATCGGCATTGTCGTGCCGCATTTGTTACGGCTCTGGACTGGACCGGATCACAGGGCTCTGTTGATTAATTCTGCGCTTTTAGGGCCGAGTCTTCTGCTGATCGCGGATGTGATCAGCCGTGTGATCATTGCCCCCGCAGAGCTGCCCATCGGCATTGTCACCGCCGTTCTGGGCGCGCCGGTCTTTCTTTGGATCCTTCTGCGCCGTCGCGGAATGGTGGATCTGTAAGATGCTGGAGGCGCGCCATATCACAGTCGCTTTCAGCAAGAAGACCATTCTGAAAAGCGTCGATTTCACCGCAAAGCCGGGTCGGGTCACAGCGATTGTAGGTCCCAATGGGTCCGGAAAAACCACGCTTTTGCGGGCAATGACGGGTGACGTGAGCCATCGCGGTGACGTGGTGTTGAACGGGCAAGACATCGCGACGATGCAGGCATGGGAGTTGGCCGCGCAACGCGGGGTGCTCTCGCAGGCAACCACCCTGGCCTTTCCGTTCACGGTGATCGAAGTGGTCCGCATTGGGTTGCACAGCGGCACATCGGGTGATGTGGACCGCCTGGCAATGCAGGCGCTGAACCGCGTCAGCCTTGGCCATTATGCGAACCGGTTCTATCAGGAGCTTTCGGGCGGAGAGCAACAGCGCGCCCAACTGGCCCGCGTGCTGGCGCAGGTGTGGGAGCCGGTCCTGAACGGGGCTCCACGCTGGTTGTTGCTGGATGAGCCGGTCGCGAGCCTGGATATCGGGCACCAGTTGGAAGTCATGGATATCGCGCGGAGCTATGCGCGTTCTGGTGGCGGCGTGGTCGCGGTGATGCATGATCTGAACCTGACCGCGCTGTATGCCGATGCGGTGACAATCCTGTCGGAAGGCACGGTGCAAGCACAGGGAACACCCGCCGAAGTTCTGACCGATGAGACGCTGTCGGCGGCCTATGGCTGCCGTTTGCAGGTTAACAAGATTCCATCACCCGGCGTCCCCTTTGTTCTGCCGCATGCGGCACGGTCCCAGACCGAAGCAAAGGTGGCATCATGATCCGGACTATACTTGCGGTGATGACGTTAAGCACGCCAGCTGCCGCATTGGATATGGCGCCAGACGCCGACATCGTCCTTCTGGGCGAGATCCATGACAACCCGCTCCATCATCAAGGCCAAGGCGATCTGATCCGGCAGGTACAGCCCAAAGCCGTGGTGTTCGAGATGTTGTCGCCCGCGCAGGCCGCCAAGCTGAACGCAACGCCGCGCGAAGACATGGCAAAGGTCGCAGCACGGATCGGCTGGGCCTCTTCCAACTGGCCGGATTTCGAGCTGTACCAGCCTGTGTTTGAAGCCTTGGAACAAATCCCTGCCGTAGGGGCCGCGGCCCCGAAAGCCGACGTGCGGCGCGCGTTCAGCGAGGGGGCTGCGGCTGTGTTTGGCGAAGACGCCGCGGAATTCGGGCTGGACCAGGCAGTCCCGGAAATCCAGCTGTCCTTCCGCAAGGACATGCAGTTCACCGCCCATTGCGAGGCGATGCCATTGAATATGATGGGCGGCATGATCGAGGCGCAGCGCTTACGCGACGCGACCCTGGCCAGGGCGACGCTTGATGCGCTGAAGACATACGGCGCCCCTGTTGTGTTGATTGCAGGCAATGGTCATGCGCGCATTGACTGGGGCATACCCGCGATGATCGCAGTCGCCCAACCCGATCTCACCGTTTTCTCTGTTGGCTTTGTCGAGGCGCCAGCAGAGACAAATGACCCGCGTTTCCACCACACCATCGTCACCGGCCCCGCAGAACGCGAGAATCCTTGTGACGTATTCAAAAACTGAAAGAAGGGACAAGCCCATGTATATCGCCATGAACCGGTTTACCGTGATCGTAGAAAACGCGCAGGCGTTCGAGGAGCTTTGGCTGGGGCGCGACAGTCATCTCAAAGACATGGAGGGCTTTGTCGAGTTTCACATGCTCAAAGGCCCTGAGGCCGATGGCGCGATACTCTATGCGTCCCACACGGTCTGGCAAAATGAAGACGTCTTCCGCGCCTGGACCCGTAGTGACGCGTTTCGCCAAGCCCACAAGGGCGCAGGGCAGACGGCAAAGCTGCACAAGGGCGCTCCGAAATTTGAAGGCTTTTCTGCCATCCAACACATCGCGTGATCCATGAAGACCGGCCCCGCAATCCCCGTTTTCCGCAGCTTTGACGAAGCCAAATCGCGCGCGGTCTATGTCGATTACCCCGGCTTCACTTGGGACAACGCGCACCGTTCTGGCAAAACCGCGCCGCTTTACGCGGTCCTGTCGAAAGGCCCTTTGCGTCTGCATGCAACCGAGCATCACGGCGGCGCGACGCCCGGCAGTACGGTCATCGTCGATGTCTTGGACGCACAAGCCGTTCCGGATGACCCGCGCAGCCGGGGGCATCCAAACGCCAACCTGGAAGGGCTGCCTTGGGGCAAGCTCGTCACCGTCAAGGATCCGTTTGGAAACACGCTTCGCTTTCTCGGCGCAAAGGTCGGCACGGCGCGGGCGATAAAGGACCCAATATGAAACGTCTCATCACAACTATTGCCCTATGTCTGGGCGCTCCCGCCTTGGCGCAGGACACCGATCTCAGCGGCAAAATCGCGGTCGAGTTGAACTCCGCCGAGACCCGCGAAGGTAACTGCATGCTGACCTTCACGATCACCAATGGGACCAAGGCTGAAGCCAGCCAGGTCATCTATGAAACGGTGTTGTTCAACACCGACGGGCAGGTCGACCGCCTGACTTTGTTCGACTTTGGCGCCCTGCCCCCCGCACGACCGCGTGTACGTCAGTTTGTCGTGCCCCAGCTCGCGTGTGAAACCCTTGGACGGGTGTTGTTCAACGGGGCCAATACCTGCACCGGTGAAGGGCTGGATGCGGCGGTGTGTGACAAAGGCCTCCTGCCAAGCTCGCGCCTCGAAATCGAGGTGCTGGGCTGATGGATATGGTGATGACATGGCTCGACCCGCTGCGCAAAACCGCTGAAATAGGCGGCCCGGTGGTTGTGATCCTGATGGGCGTCTCGGTGCTGACGCTGGCCGTGGTCCTGTACAAGCTCTGGCAATTCTCAGCTGCGGGTGTTGGGCGGCATAAGGCATTGTCCGAGGCCATTGAGGCGTGGGACCGCGCGGATCGCACGGGCGCACGGGCGGCCTTAGATCGCTCCACCAGCTATCTAGTGCCCATCGTCGATATGGCTTTGACCAGCGAACGCACTGCGTCTGAGCGCTTGCAGGCAGAGGCCGAACTGCGGTTCGGCAGGCTGGAACGCGGCATGCGGTTTTTGGATAGCGTAGCGCAATTGGCCCCGCTATTGGGCCTCTTTGGCACCGTACTGGGCATGATTGAGGCGTTCCAGTCCTTGCAAGACGCGGGCGCGCAGGTCGATCCGTCGATCCTGGCCGGGGGCATCTGGGTCGCCTTGCTAACCACGGCCGTGGGGCTTGTCGTGGCGATGCCGACCGCGCTGATCCTAAGCTGGTTCGAGGGCCGCATGGAGGCGGAGCGGCTCTTTGCAGAGAAGGCGATTTTTACTGTGCTTTCGCCCTCTGGCCGCAAGGCGTCATCGCACCTACCTGCCGCAATGGAACCCGCCCATGGCTAAACCGCGCAATAGACGGCGCAAGTTGCAGGTGACGTCGCTGATTGACATCATCTTCCTTCTTTTGTTGTTTTTCATGCTGACATCGACCTTCTCGAAGTTCTCCGAGGTTGCGCTGACGGAAGCGGCAAGTGGCGGCGCGGCCCTTCCCGATGTCCCGCCATTCTTCCTGCAACTAGATACCGACATTGTGCGCCTAAACGGCGAGGCGTTGGATTTGGCGGCCCTTGATACATCGGCGCTTGGCGCGACAGAACCCGGCACGCCGCTGCTCGTCAGCTTGCAAACCGGCGTCGACGCGCAACGGCTGACCGATTTGCTGGTGGCTTTGCGCAAACTGCCACGGCTCAGTGTCACTGTGTTGGGGTCTTAAGCGATGCGCAAACTGGCCAAAGCGAAATCTCAGCGGGAACCGACAATTGCCTTGATCAATATCGTCTTTCTGATGCTGGTCTTCTTCATGGTGGCAGGTACCTTGGCACACCCCATCGATGCGCCCCTGTCCTTGATCCGTACAACCGAACTGGACGGGCGCAGCCCGCCGGATGCGCTGGTTGTGCATCCGGATGCGACGCTCAGCTATCGCGGGACAACTCAAGAAACCGTTGCCGCCTATTTGGAGAGTCTCAGCGCGGAAGATCGCAAGACCATCAGGCTTGTGCCGGATCGCGCATTGCCAGCGGACGCACTGGTCAGGATCGCGCGGGATCTGCGGAACGCTGGGGCAGAGAAAATCATGATTGTCACCGAACGGGGGCTGGAATGATCGCAAGTTCAAAGGCATTGAAGATAGCCGCACTGGGCATTGCCGTGGCGTTGCATGTAGGGGTGGCCAACGGTTTCGCCCCAGAGGCCAGGGTCGAACTGGAAAGCGCCGCAGGGGCCACCCAAGCGGCTGTTGGGTCCAGCTTTGCCGATATGAGCGAGGGCGTTATGACGGCGAAGGCGGTAGAGACAGAGGCCGAGCCGGTTGAACCGACCGAGGGTCTGCCAGATACGCCCACGCCCGAACGTACACCACCAACACAGCCTGCCGAAACAGTGGCGCGCCCTTTCCTCAGATCCGCAGAAGCGCCCGAGGCTCAGCCGAGCCAAACAACAAAAATCAAGACGGCTGAAGCACCGCGCCCACGCGCGCCAATCGTCAGAGCTCAAGCAACGCTTTCTCCAACTCCAGCTCTGGACTCTGTTCCAGACCCGTCGGCTCTGACCTTGGTTGCGACCCGGGTTCAGCCATCGCAAACGCAAGCTGCAGAAGCGGCCACCCGCATCACCGCAGTTACACCGGATCAGGCAGCGCCAATGGTCTCGAAGCGACCGGAGCGGCGGAACCCGGCAAAGGAACTAAACGCCCCCGCAAAGCCACGACGCCAAGCGAAAGGTGCCGCCGGTCGCGACGCACGCAAGGGCGCGACCACAGGACAGCAGCAAGCCAAGGCCGCCGTACAGGGCACAAAAGCCGGGGTGGCCCAGACAAGCGGCAACGCGGTCGCCAGCAACTATCCGGGTAAAGTGATGCGCAGACTGGCACGCGTCAAAAAGGTCCGCGGCGTAGGGCGCGGTAAGGCCGAGGTCGCGTTCAAGATCGCATCCAATGGTGGCTTGGACGGTGCCAGCTTGCGCCGCAGTTCCGGGTCCAGCGCGTTTGACAGAGCTGCCGTGCGTGCGGTCCAACGCGCCGCCCCATTTCCGCCCCCTCCCGCAGGGGCGCAACGGTCCTTCAAAATCCTGATCACTGGGAGCTGAACCAAGTTCAAACCTCTTCCTCGCCGGGGCCGTGAAGCCTTGCCTTAGGTTGACAAACAGCATGGCCATCGTATATACATACGTATAACCCATGAGGTCTCCCATGATTGTATCCAAGATCCGCAAAGTCGGCAATTCCGCTGTCGTGACGCTCAGCACCGAGATGCTTGCCCTGCTTGATGCCAAGGAGGGCGACACGCTCTATGCCGTGCGCACGGATGATGGCGGGCTGAAACTGATGACGGAAAACCCCGAATTGCAGGCCGCGCTCGCGGCAGCGGAAGACGTCATGGATGAAAACCGTGAGCTGCTTCAGGCCCTTGCATGAGCAAATGGGTCTGGGTGCCGCTGCCAGCCGTGTATGTCATTCATGACCGCCAAATCTCGCGACATGGCGGCGCGCCCGGCACCCGGGACCCAGCACTTCTGGAAGGCGCTTGCGGGCGCCCGGTCAACGCGGCGGGTTACGGCAGCCCCGATGCCTATGCGCTGGCCGCGGCTTATGCGTTCGGCATTTCCAAAGCCCATGCCTTCGTCGATGGGAACAAGCGCACAGCCTTTGTGGCGGCGTTCACCTTTCTGAGGCTCAATGGAATTGCGATCCGGCCCGACCCTGAGATCGGTGTCCGGATGATGGAACATCTGGCATCCGATCAGGTGAGCGAAGTTGATTTCGCGGCTTGGCTGCGCAGCCTTCACTCAAATCGACATCAAGGGTGATGGCGCGCCACTAAGATGTACTGGGTCCGGCACTTCCGGCGGACTGCACTCACCCATTCCTCCCGCCAGACGTTCAAGCCTTCTTTGCGCTCCAAAAGTGGAAAGGGGGCTTGTTGTCCGGTCAGTCCCGTAGCCTGACCCTGACGGACAAAACGGCTTTTGACGGAAATACGACGCTCCGAGCAGCGGATCTGGATGTGGATCGGCAGGCTTTCCTGAAGAGAACCGGTACTTTTGATGTGTCGGCTTGCCCAGGCGGTGGTAAGACCACTCGGGGTATTGCGCAGCTCGCGATATTGGCTCCGAACTGGCTGTTGCGGAACGAAAGGCTTTGAAGCCAAGCATCGGACCGGTGATGCGCTTTAGAAAGCGGTGATCCTGTTCAGGGTCGCGGTACGGAACGGCATAGCGGGCATCGAAAAAACGGCATGCGGATTACTGCCTTCGGGTAGCGTACGCCCTTGGAATCTATCACCGTTCCGACACATTTGCGACAGTGCAAACAGGCTGGCAAACGCGTGCCACCCTGTTTGAAATCAGATCAGCCGACCACGGGAAGCGCCACAACGGCGATCATTTCCACCCGCATTCCGGGACGAGCCAAAGCGACACCTCCGGTCGCGCGGGCCGGCGGAGCATCACGGCTGACCCATTCATCCCAGACCGCGTTCATGCCCTGGAAGTCCTCCATATCGGACAGCCAGACCTGAACCGAAGCAATATCGGCCTTGGTTGCGCCAAGTTCTTTGACTACCTGGTCCATTTTACCCAGGACCTGCCGGGTCTGCTCCGAGATGTCGGCGTCCAGATCATCCGGGACCTGCCCGGCAAGAAATGCAATGTTGCCGATACAGACTGCCTGGCTCATACGGGAACCGGGGTTGAGGCGTTTGAGTGTCATTGGTTTTCCTTTTGTTTCAATCGTTGTCGTCGAGGGTTGAACCGGCGCCGGCACGCGACAGTTCGGAGGCCGGAACCGTCGTGTGCATGGCAAAGGTGGTGAGCGCGGAGATGGTTTCCGCGCTGGTTTGTGCATCGCGCGTTGTCAACGCGGGCGGGGTCTGTGGCTTGCCTTTCCTGGCCGTCAACGTCAGGTCAGCTTCCGGACCGGAAAGCAGATGCACAGCAGACTTCAACCAAGACGCGCTCTCACCGATACAGACCCGACCTGCCGCACATTCCACCGTGATCAGAAGACCGTTCGCCCGAACGATTTCGGCGAGGAAAGGCAACAGAAGGATCGGGTGATCAACCATGCCAAGCGTTATCGAACAATCCGCCACCGGCCCTTCCGACAGAGCCGCGTGATCGCACAGGGTCGCCCCCAGAACGATCGGACATAGCGCGCGTCCGGCTGCTGAACGCCAATTGCCGAGCCTGACATTCGGGCAAAGCGCTGCCCATTCGCGGCCCTGAGCTTGCTCCAGATGCGCGCTGAGATGTTCCGGACCGTCAATGCCGTGCGTCACCAGCCAGGCGGCGGCATAACCGGCTTCTTCGGCCATTCCCCAACTCATGCCCGCCCCACGGGCGGCCTTCATGCAAAGCGAAGCAACTTCGTTTCGCGACAAGGGGGCGGCCTTCGAGTCATTGAAAAACAGCGTGGAATCGCCGCGCGTCTGGTCGTGTGGTTCGATGCTCATCGGATGTCCTCCGATTTGATTTCGTCGGGATAAGATGCGCCCTGAAACAGATTGATGCGGACCCAGCGATCCGACCGGGGGTCAAACTGGCTTGCTCCGAAGAAGGCCAGCTTGCAGCGCAACAGATCGATTGGCAGCATATCGGCCGCGATCAGGTTGTCGCGGATCTCTGCAAACGGATGGTGCTGCGCGATCTGGACCCGTCGCACAGCGTAGCGGTGCTCGGGGTGAGCCAGAAGAACCGAGGCCACGGGCGTCATCCCGTCATAGCCCTGCAATGTCGCGTCAAGCTCGCTCATCAGGCGGGCGATGCACAACGGTTGCTCAAGCGCCGCCCCGTCCTCGAAAGCGCGCTCGCCCAGACGGGGTTCGAGCTTTTCCTCGGACACATACCAAAACCGCGCGATGTTTTCGGGCGACGTGAAATCTATCGACAGCGCCCATGCATATTCGGTCACCAGGATGTCGCGCAGCGCCTTGACCGTCATCGCGCCGTTCAACTGAAAGCTTGCCGCCTCGTCGGCGCCCATATGGTCGGCGAGATCGTCCACCAGTTCTCCATGCGGCTCAAGCATCAGCGACAGCAGCGCCTCCTGCCCTTCATAGGTCAAGCTCGCGGCGCCCCATCTCCACAACGCATCCCAGGGGTGCGGTTGCTGCGGATCCCAGTTCGCCAATTTGTCCGATACAAGCGCAAGATCGCGGCGCAGATCGTGCAGCTTCGCGACCTGTACCGGGTGCTCAGAGCGCCAGAGCTCGGCATTTGCGATGGAAAGGTCCAGCGCCTCGTGCAACCGCGACACTGCGGCGGCGGTTGCGCCGGGCTGGGCACGCACCCGCGCCAGCGCATCTTCGCGGGCCATGATCCAGTTGTTCAGGAGCACCGGATGGCGGACAAGGAACGGTGCCATGCCAAGTCCGGTGGAATTGCCGACACCAAGGCTCCGGCGCACAGTGGGATCGAGACGGACGGCACGATCGCCACCTTTGACCACCGCCATGTGCTCGACGATATCGACCGTAAAGGCGCGGATCAGCCAGACTGTCAGCATTTCAACCTGAAACGGTGCCGCCAGTTCCGGACGCCGTGCAATGTCGTCGCGGTCTGCCGCGCCGAACTTTCCCGAACCGTAAACCGCCGTGGTTCGCATGAGATAACCGACAGCGTCGATTTCTTCGCGGTCGGGCTGTTTGCCGTGCGACAGCGCGCCAACCACATGATCGAACAGCCGCACCGAACGGTTTGCGCGGGCCAGCGTCAGTTCCCTGGGGCTGATCCGGCCGGCTTCCTGATAGGGGACATTGTCGCCCAGCCGGGCGATATCGGCCGGCGTCGGGTCGCCGTCGAACAGGGTGAACGTTGCATCCCAGGCGGTCGCGATCACCCGGTCCGAACGCATCTCGGCAGGCAGATCATGGGAGAACGCGACAAGGCTATAGGTCTGCTCCGCGCCCCGCACCCGGTAGACCGCATGACCGACGCCTTTCGCGTCGACGGCCCAGACCGGACGATCGACATCCCAATCTCCGCTGGCCAACCGCCGCAGAAGCACCCGAAGGAAGGACAAGCGGGTCGGATGACTGCTCCCCATCCGCGCAAGGCGCATGACTTCTGTTGCCGGACGCCGATAGTCGGCGGTGTCGGAAGACGTATCATGATCGTATAGGGACATCGCATTTCCTCCTGGAGTCTTTGACGTGGAGCAGGTGTGGCGCAAAGACATCGCGCCACACCGAGACGTTAGCCATGCGCCGGTTCCGGCGCACGTCCAAGCATCCACGTGATCCGCAAGGCGTCCCAGAGCGAGGGCAGCAGGATCAGAGATACGGGCACCGCCGTGATCACGATAAAGCTCTGAAGCTTTCCAATGCCCCCGGCACCGGTCGAGATCAGGATCAATGCCATCACGCCCATGGCAATCCCCCAGAAGGCACGCAGTCCGGTCGAGGGTTCGCCGTCACACATGGTGGTCGAGATCACATAGCTCATCGAGTCGCTGGTGGTGGCGACAAAACACATCGTCAGCGCCAGAAACAGAACCGAAAGGAGAAAGCCCATCGGCATCGCCTGAGTGATCGCCAACAGTCCGGCGGGCAGGTTGAAGCCTTCGAACGGAGCGGAGATGATGCCCGGCTCGGCAATCTCAAAGAAGATACCCGACCCGCCGATGATCGTGAACCAGAAGTTGGTGATGATCGGTGCGACGATGGACAGCATGACGATGATCTGACGGATCGAGCGCCCACGGCTGACGCGGGCAATGAAGATCGCCATCAGCGGTCCGTAGCCCATGAACCAGCCCCAGAAGAACACTGTCCACCAGCCCAGCCAGCCCGGATCGCCGAACAGCGCCGCATCACCGCGATAGAGGGTCAGATCGAAGAAGTAGGTCAGATAGACCTGCATGCCACCAAAGAATCCCGAGAAGATGTCGGAAGTCGGACCGGCGATCAGCATGAAGACCAGCAAGGCAACCGCAAGGATCACGTTGATCTGCGACAGCACCTTGATGCCCTTGGCCAGACCGGTGACCGCGGAAACGGTATAGGCCCCGACAAGCGCCAGAACCGCGATAGCCTGAGTGGTAAAGGTGTCAGGAATGCCGGTCAGCGCATTCAGGCCATAAGACATCTGCAAACCCAGAAAGCCGATCGGTCCTACAGTGCCCGCAACCACCGCGATGACACAAGAGGCGTCCGCGATCAGACCGATCGGCCCATGCAGCGCGCGATCGCCGAACACCGGATAAAGCAGGGTGCGCGGCGCAAGCGGCAGGCCCTTGTCATAGTGGTAATGCATCAGCATGACGGTCGTCAGCGACCCAAGGATGGCCCAGGCCAGAAAGCCCCAGTGCAGGAAACTCTGAGCCAGCGCCGCATGCGCAATGGCCTGCGGATCTTCGCCCAAATCACCGAAAACCGGCGGCGTGGACAAAAAATGCGCAATCGGCTCGCCTGCGGCCCAGAACACGCCACCGCCGGCAAGCAGTGTACACATGATCATGGACCCCCAGCTGAACGTGTTGAATTCCGGTATGGTCAGCCCGCCCATCAAAGTCTTGGAACCGGGCAGGACGCAGAGCACAAGACCGATGAGAAAGGTCGCCAGAAGCAGGACCTGCCAATACAGGCCGAAATATCTCGCCGAGAAGCCGAACCCCGTATCGACAAGCGCAGAGAGTCCCTCGATGTCAAAGAACGCATAGGTGCAGAACAGGGCAATGAATCCGCCCGTAATTGCAAAAAGCGCTTTGTCGATCCTCCCGGACGCTGCGCTGGTGTGTGTTGTCGCGGTATCGCTCATTCTTGATCCTCCCAGAATACTCAGTGTCGCGCCTTACTCGGCGGCGCGGTTCGATTTTGCCGATTGCATGGTTTGTGCGCCAAAGCTTCGGTCGAAAAAGGCGTGCCAGTTTTCTCCCATCACGCCGTCAGATGTCGCTTCATCGAGACCGGCGGCGCGCAATCCCTTGCGGATCGCGGCCAAGTCGCGGTTGTCATGAAACCAGTCGGGCATGGCCGGGAACCCGGGCGCATCGGCGCTGCCTTCACCGTAATCAATGGTCTTGGTCCAGCGCCCGACCCGCATCCATTCGACGATGCTGTCAGGCTGATCCTGGCAAAGATCGGTGCCGATCCCGACGCCGTTCGGCCCCACCAGATCGACCGCGAGCGCCGCCATGTCACACCAGGATTGCAGTGAACAGGCAGTGCCGTCTTTCAGGTGATGGGGATAGGCGGACAGGCCGAGAATTCCGCCGCTTTCCCCCAAAGCCTGAAGCAGATCATCAGATTTGTTGCGCAGGGCGGCGTGCCAGCTTGCCGGGTTGGCATGGGTGATCGCGATGGGGCGTGTCGAATGCTCGATCGCCTCAAAGGTGGACCGTTCGCCGGAATGGCTCATATCCACGACAAGACCTACGCGATTCATCTCCGTGACAACGGCACGGCCCATGCGGGTCAGACCGGTATCCTCATCCTCGTAGCAGCCTGACGCCAGCAGCGACTGGTTGTTATAGGTGAGCTGCATGAACCGCAGACCCAGGGTGTGCAGCACCTCGACCAACCCGATGTCATCCTCGATGCAGGACGGGTTTTGCGAGCCAAAGAAGATCGCGGTGCGCCCCGTCTCGCGCGCCAGCGTCACATCGGCAGCGGTCCGCCCCTGAAAGATCAGGTCTGGGTACATTTCGAACCAGCGGTTCCACCGCTCGATCACCAGAACGGTTTCGCGGAAGGTCTCGTGATAGGTGATGGTAACGTGGACGGCATCGACGCCGCCCTCGCGCATCTGGCGAAAGATCTTTTCAGACCAGTTGGCATATTGCAGCCCGTCGATCAGAAGGCTCATTGCGGCTCTCCCGCAGAGACATAGGCCGTCTTGACGGTGGTATAAAACTCGGCGGCATAAGAGCCTTGTTCGCGGGGGCCAAAGCTGGATGCACCGCGCCCGCCAAATGGCACATGGTAATCCGTGCCAGCGGTCGGCAGGTTGACCATCACGCAGCCGGCGCGCATGTTGGCCCGAAAATGGCTGGCCCGCGCAAGCGACCCCGTCATGATGCCGGCCGTCAGCCCGAACTGCGTGTCGTTCGCAAGGGACAGGGCGTCTTCATAACTGTCGGCACGCTGCACGGCCGTGATCGGCGCGAACATTTCTTCGCGGTTGATCCGCATGTCGTTGCGCGTATTCGCGAACACGGCGGGGGCCATGTAATAGCCATCCGTCGACATCTCCAGACGATCCCCACCGCACAGCAATTCGGCGCCTTCGGATTTGCCGAGCCCGATGTAATCGAGGTTCTGCACAAGCTGTGCTTCGCTGACTACAGGACCTATTTGGGTGCCGTCCCCGAATGCGTGCCCAACCTTCATCGCCTTGGTCGCCGCAACCAGCTTTTCAACAAAGGCGTCATGCACCGCGGCATGCACGATCAGGCGGCTTGCAGCGGTACATTTCTGGCCGGTACCACCAAAGGCCGACCCGGCGGCGTGCATCACCGCCAGATCGAGATCCGCGTCGTCCATGACAATCAGCGGGTTCTTGGACCCCATTTCCATCTGCACCTTGGTCATGTTCTGAATTGCAGCCGCCGCGATTCCGCGCCCGACAGGCACCGAGCCCGTGAAGCTGATCGCATCGACCAGGGCGCTTTCAACCAAACGCTGGCCGACATCGCGCCCCGGTCCCGAAACCAGATTGAACAGGCCCTTCGGGATGTCCTGACGCGCAATGATCTCGGTCAGCGCGATGGCGCTGGCGGGTGTAACATTGGCCGGCTTCCAGACCACGGCGTTGCCAAAGGCCAGTGCCGGCGCGATCTTCCATGCAGGGGTGGCCACAGGGAAGTTCCACGGGCTGATGATGGCGACGACACCGACAGGCTCGCGGCGCACGTCGATCTCTATGCCGGGACGCACGCTTTCGGCCAGGTCACCGTGCTGACGCAGGGCTTCGCCGGCGAAATAGGTAAAGAACTGCCCGGCGCGGTACACTTCGCCCTTGCCTTCGGCCAACGGCTTGCCTTCTTCACGCGACAACAGGCGGCCGATCTCTTCGGCGCGCGCCATCAATTCGGTGCCGATCGCCATCAGCACATCATGGCGCTTCTGTATGCCGGCGGCCCACCACAGCGGCTGTGCCTGGCGCGCGGCTTCAAGCGCGGTGTCAAGTTGGGAGGCATCCGCCTGCGCATACATTCCGATCAGATCGGATATGTCAGACGGGTTGCGGTTTTCGATCTGCGAGGCGCCGTCGCTCCAGGTTCCATCGATGTAAAGTTGCGTGCGATCGGTCATAGGTTTCTCCTGTTTGCTTGCAGAAGGCCTATTGCAATCCCGATAATTCAGATAGACTGAATTTAGTGAACCTTTTTTCAGGAAAATTGAATGACAGTAAAACTCGAGATGCTCCGTACCTTCTGTGTTGTGGCCGAAAGAGGTACACTTTCAGGGGCGGCCAAGATCTTGCGACGCACCCCCTCGGCCATCTCGATGGTTCTGGCCCAACTCGAAGAGCATATCGGCGCGCCGCTGTTCGAAACCGACCGCAAGAGTCGCCTGACGCCCCTGGGGCTGCTGGTGCTCGAAGAAAGCCAGAGGGCGACGGATGTGTTCGATACGAGCGTGGAAGCGATCCGCCGGCATGCCGTCTCGCTGGTTGGCATAGTGCGCATCGCTGCGGTGCCATCGGCGACCATCGCGCTGTTGCCCGAGGTCATCAAACTATTCCGATCGACCCATCCAAACGTGCGTATTGAAATAAGCGATGTCGACAGTGCCGCAGTTCGCCGTCGTATCCAGCGCGACGAAGCCGATATCGGTATCTTGTCCGCCCAACCAGGTGACGCGCTGGAGGGTGAGCAAATTCTCTGTGACGATCTGGGTATCGTCTGTTCCGAAGGTGGCCCGGTTCACATGGCTCATCTTGAAAACAAAGGGCAATCGGACTGGAGCCTCCTCAGACATGAACCCCTGGTCGCAAATCCCCTGTGTCGATTGGTCAACGACCCGTCGGTCCAGGAATTGTTGGCGTCGAGCACGCTTGAAGCGCGCAACACGACGGCAATCCTCTCATTTGTCAGGCGAAATCTGGGGGCGAGCATCCTGCCATACGACGCCGTCAGGGATCAACCGGATCGGGTGGAGTTCTTTGTTCCGACAAATCCGGTGACTCGCCGTGAACTGCGGAAAATCAAACAGAACAAGGACCGCATGAGTGCTCCGGTGGCCGTGTTCTGGTCGCTTCTGGAGAGATGTTGAAAAAAGTCTGTCGCGAGCTTTGCCCCAGTCGGAGTTACCGCCGTCTGCAAAGATACTGCTATGGACCCGCTAAAACCCGATCTTGTAAACACGGCTCATAACCCGGCCAAAGAGCAATTTATTCCATCTCCCGGGACGGAACACCGACCAGAAATGCCTTCGCGTGACGTACTCGATACGGCCGCATGAAATGAAATTATAGGTCTCCGGAAAACTAGGGACGGTGGGGGCGCAACAGGTTTGCGGTTTCATACAGTATGGCTTGGCTTTGCCCTACCGTATGTCAATGGGATACGTCCCACTGCCTTTAAGTTCAGACATCATTCACCATTCACATGATGGGGCGTTTTTCCGGAGTGTCGACGTTGGTCAGACCAACCTTGGCCAGACCGGGCAGATCATGGATCAGAACTTCCTCGCCGGTCCAACTAATCAGTTGACGCGACTTCAAGAGTCTAATGGTCTTGTTCGTATGAACCAGCGAGAGCCCTAGAGCATCCGCCAGGTCTTTTTGCTTGAACGGCAAGCGCATTGCCCCGTTGCCCCCATTCCCACTTGCATTGGCACGCAGATAAATTCGCACAAATGCCCAGGCTACGGCTTGCAGCGCGGTGCGCTGACCGACCGTGGTCAGGGCAGCACCCAGAAAATGCTCTTCGACAGCGGCAAGCCATGCAAGCTCAAACCCGCGTTCGGGATCGGCTTTGATGTACGACCAAAGCTCACTTCGATTGAAGACGCAGAGGGTCATTTTTGTCGTTGCCTCTACAGAATGCCCCATCTCTCCCATCAGCCCGGCTTGCAGACCCAGAAAGTCACCCGGGAAAACGAAGTTGATGACCTGGCGTTCGCCATTTTCCAAATGGCGATAACGCAGGCCCATCCCATGTAACGCGGTAAACAATTGTGGACTATTTGAACCTTCCATCAGGATCGGGGTGCCAGGATCAACGACCAATTCACCGACCTTGAACCGCTGCATACTTGCCACTTCGTCCGCGCTCATCGGGGCAAAGAGCGGTTTCCGACGCAACGGGCAGTATTCGCATTTTGTGGCCACTGTAATGCCCTTTCTCTGAACAGGGTCAACCTACCAAGGGTTGGCTCTGCGAGGAACTTAATCCGGAATTTATCTGATCCCTACCTGAAATGACGTAGGGCAGACATACAGGAATGTGGCGGTTGCTATGTCATATGATGCTGCGCTGTTTCTCTCATCGGCTAATCCAGAGTTCGGCTCTGTGCTTCAAATGATCTTTCCGAGTCCAGGTTCTCGGATGTGTGCCGAGGTTTTCCCGGCGTTCAGATGCGAGGTGCAGAGACAAACCACAGGCGCACTTTGCCGGCATTACGCCGTCGCGCCACAACGAAGGAACTTGGAAAATGAAAACCCTTATGATGACAACCGCCGTATGTCTGACGATGGCGACATCGGCAGTTGCGGACAACCATATGACTGGTTTTATGGACTATTCCGTCACCAACAATGACCTGTTGGCCTCCGAATTCATCGGTATGCGTGTCTATCGCGCCGAAGAAGACGTTGATGTCATGACAAACATGGCTCCCGACGCGCAAACCGAATGGGACGACATAGGTGAAATCAATGAACTCGTGATCTCGCCGGATGGCAACGTCATTGCCGTGATCGTCGGTGTCGGTGGCTTTCTTGGAGTTGGCGAAAAGGATGTCGCCATGGACATGAATCAGATCCACATCCTGCGTGAAGCGGATGACGCCGATGACTATTTCCTGGTAATCAAATCCTCCAGCGACGCGCTCAAGGCAGCACCGAGCTTTGCACGTGACATGAACAAGCCGGAGATGGACGCCGCGGCAGAACCCAAACGTTCCATGCTTATGGCTCCCGATGTCAAGCGCGAAGGCTATGCCAAGACAGAGCGCACTGAGCTGACCACAGAGATGCTTACAGGCGCGCGCGTCTATGGGGTTGATGACGAAGATGTGGGCGAAATCCACTCGCTTCTTCTGGATGACAAGGGTGCCATTGAGCGTGCAGTCATCGACGTCGGTGGATTTCTGGGTATGGGGGAAAAACCTGTGGCCGTTACGTTTGACGAGTTGACCATCTTGCGCAAGGACGGCGGCGACGAGGTACAAGTCTATATCGACTCGTCGCAGGAAGCGCTCAAAGCGCAACCGACCTACGAGAAGTAGACAATACCGGAGGGCGAGCAAACGCTCCCCTCCGCACCCTGCGCGGCGGCCTCTCGATTGCAGCGGTGCGGATGACCCGCAGCAGAACCCGATCAGGATCGCGGGGGCGGCTCAATCCGCTTTGCACCAGCGGCTGTCTTGAAACAATCAATCGACGACGATGGGCTGTGTCCGGACGTTGTCATTACCTCGAAAGGAAAATCTATGAACTGGGATCAAATTGAAGGAAAGTGGAAAGAGATGTCCGGCAACATCAAGGCCAAATGGGGCGATCTGACGGACGACGAACTGGCCGAGATTAATGGAAACCGCGAAGCACTGGAAGGCAAACTTCAGGCTAAATACGGCAAATCCAAAGAAGAAGCCAAAAAGGAAGTCGACGACTTCCTGAACAGCCACTCCTAAAACAAGGGATCGCCCTGCGGGGCGGTCCCACATCGAGACTGCTGGTCACAAGGCAGGTACAATTTAAAAAACCGGAGGGTCACATGAATCGTGTTTTCTATATCATAGGTGTAGTCGTTGTCGTGCTGCTCGTTCTCAGTTTCCTGGGATTGCGCTGATTGCAAAACCGTGAGCGCGGTTGAGGTTCGAAGAATTGGAGGTGTCATAGTAGCTCCAATCGTGTTTGGATTTTTTTGACTGCTCGAGGGAAGGCGAAGGCCGCGTCTACTTGCTGGGATCGCCCGTCGCCCAGGCGACACCATCGCCGCGATCCATTGTGGCCATCAGCGCCATGTCCGCATCGTCGATCTCAAAGGAGAAGAGGTCAATGTTCTGGCGCATCCGGTCTGGGTTCAGGCTCTTGGGCAGCACGGCATAGCCGTTCTGAACGCCCCACCTCAGCAAGAGCTGCGCCTCTGACACGCCGTACTTCTCGGCCATACCTTGAAAGGCCGCGCCGTCCGCTTTCATCTCGTCGGTCTTGGCGCTGTCCTGGCCCGCCTCAGTGCGCCAGGTCGACAGAGGCACAAGGCTGCTATAGGCGATTGGCGCGATGTCGTGCTTGGCCATATGGGCAAGAAGGTCGGGTTTCTGGGACCAGGGATGCAGTTCGATCTGGTTGGCATCCGGCATGGGCAGGCCCGCCGCGCTGATCTCGTCCAGGTGGCCTTCGTTGAAGTTGCTGACACCCACGGACCGCACCTTGCCCTGGGCTTGCAGGTCCAGCAGGGCGCGCCATTGCTCAAGCCGCATGTCGCCACCATAGGGGGCGTGGATCAGATATAGGTCCACATAGTCCAGCCCCAGGCGCGACAGGCTTGCGTCGCATTCCGCGATGGTCTGCGCCCCGGTCTTGGGGGCGTCCCCCCAGGCGGGATTTCCGGGCCAAAGCTTTGCCGTCACAAAGAGGTCCGCGCGAGACAGGCCCTGCGCCTGTAGCCCGTTCTCGATCCCCGCGCCGACCGTCTCTTCGTTGCGGTAACCAGAGGCGGTGTCGATATGCCGGTAGCCAGCCGAGATCGCAGCGCTGATCGCCACTTCGGCATCCTCGTTCGAGATCAGATACGTGCCGAACCCCACCGCAGGGATCATTGTATCAGAGTTCAGTTTGAAGGTTGTGTCCGTTCCAGACATGCCATGCTCCGTTGGATCGCTTCATTGATGCCAAGTTAAGCGGAGGGCGGGCATCGGTCCTGCCGGATTCTCCGATACACTTGCCAATTTCTCCGAATGGCGGGCAAATTGCGTGATCCGATAGGACCGCTCTGCTATCCAGGCCACGAGGAGAATGTGATGTCGCTTGAGAAACTAAGAGCCCTGGCAATCGAGCTTTCAGCGCGGGAAACCGCGAATTCTGGCAGGGCTCTCCCCGCCGCGCATATCTTTCAGCGGGCTGAGGTCACCACGTTCGAGGCTGTCGTCTACAATCCCGTGATTTGTCTGATCCTACAGGGGCGCAAAGAAATGAACGTGGGTCGGCAGTTCGTCTCCCTGGCGGAAGGAGACGCGCTTTTGGTCAGCCACGACCTTCCGGTGACGTCCAGGATTACCGAGGCCAGTCCAGAGGCCCCGTATCTGGCCCTGATCATCTCGCTCGATCTGGGCATCCTCCGCAGTCTCTATGAGCAGGTTGGCGAGGCCGTGTCCGACGACCATCACGCGATGTCCCTGTCCGCCAGTGCCGCAGACCCCGCATGGATCGACCCCATGGTTCGGTATCTGGAGCTGATGGACGCGCCGCTTGACATACAGGTTCTTGGCCCGATGATCCTGAAGGAAATTCACTTTCGCCTGCTTCTGTCCCCCATCGGGGGCATGTTGCGGAACCTGCTGGCGGTAGACAGCCATGCCAGCCGCATCGCCAAATCCATCCAGCAGATTAGGACCAGTTTTCGTGAACCTTTGGTCGTGAGCGATCTGGCCCAGGTCGCGGGGATGAGCGCGTCATCGTTTCACGAACACTTCAAGTCAGTGACCGGCACAACGCCTCTGCAATATCAAAAAGACCTACGGATGATCGAAGCGCGAGCACTCCTGGAAAGGGGTGTGCCTTCCGTATCCGTTGCGGGATTTCAAGTCGGCTATGAAAGCCCGACGCATTTCAGTCGCGACTACTCGCGCAAGTTCGGATGCTCGCCAAAGCATCACCTGGCGCGGGCGTCATAGCCCAATAATGCGGGAACTAAAACTGACGCTCAAACCGACTGGTCAGCGGTGGCTTTCACTGCGCATCGGACAAAAACCCCATGCCAATACCCTACGGCAAAACTCAGTAGGTTTTGGCAGGTTTTTGCCCTGCTCGATCAGCTCAGGCGGCGGTATGTCTTCAACGGTTTCCGATTTCTCTGCACCTTCGGCCGTGCGCAGTTTCCGATGCAGAAAGAAGTTCTCCGCATCGCAGGTCATGCTGTTTTCCGTGTCGATCTCGACCTGCCGGTCGCCACACGCGATGGTGAAGTTTCAGGCGCTGAATTTGGTCTCCGCATTCCCAACAGTGGGCGTAGCTTCATGCCGCGCACATCACAAGCTTCACCGGGGTTTCACAGATCGGTGATGGATGGCCGATCAATGACAATCGCGCTTGAACCTACAGTGGCTAGAGGATGTAAACGCACACAAAATATAGAATCAACTTCGGGCGAAGCGTCGTGAGGCTTTCAGGTCTTCAAAAGATATTGTGGGTGTTTGCGGGCGTGGCGGCGCCCATTTTCGCCTGGCTGTTGCTATGGTCCGACGACCGTTCTGACCGGGCCGGAACCGGGGATGCACCACTGTTTTTCGCTGATTTCGAACTCACCGATCATCACGGCATGGTCCGAACCGACGACGATTTTGCAGAACGCTGGATGTTGGTCTTCTTCGGCTTCAGCAATTGCCCCGATGTCTGTCCGACCGCGCTATCGGATATTTCCGGCTGGCTGGACGAGACGGGAGAGGACGCGGCGCGGCTGAACGTGATTTTCATCGCGGTAGACCCGGAGCGGGACAGGGTCGAGGCGATGGCCGGGTATGTTGGCCATTTCCATCCGTCAATCCGCGGCTGGACGGGTCCGCAAGACCAGATCGCACGCGCGGCCGACGGCTTCCGCGCGACTTACGAAAAGGTGCAAACCAAAGACGGAGAGTACACCATGAACCATACTGCGAGTGGCTTGCCGTTCGATGCAGAAGGGCAGTTCGTCACCATGATCGACAACCGCGAACCGCGTGAGTTCGCGGTGCCCAAGATCCGCCGCGCGTTGCAAGAAGAAGTTGAGAAGACAACATGAGGATGGGAAAGGTAGAGGTGTCTCTGGTTGTCGTGGTGGGCGCTTCGATGACTGCTCTCGCTGTCTTTGGCGTTCTACCCAAGGATCCGGTGCCGCCTGCGATTGCCAAAGCGACCCTCTGGACGCCCGCACCGCTCGCGCCGCCTCGGATTGCCGAAACCAATTCTGTCCGCCCTCCATTCGCCCAGGCGGATGTCGCGTTCGAGGTCAGACCCCTGCCCCTCCTGCCCGTGTCCCTGGCTGATACCTCCTTGCCATCTATCGAGCCCCCGCTGACCACCTGGTCGCGCGAGATTGCGTCGGGCGAGACGCTCGATGCGGTCCTTGCCGATGCGGGGCTGGGCGCTTCGGATCGCGCCGAAATCGCCTTGGCGATTGGCGCGGAATACGATCTGCGCCGTCTGCGTCCGGGTCACGTCATTACCGTGGTTTCAAGACCGGACGGCACCCCGCGTCGTGTAGAGCTTGCCGTCGAAGACGGTGTCCGGATAGAGGCGGCCTTCGGCGAACAGCTTGCCACTCGCGTGTTAGAGCCGGACCCTGAATGGGTGACGTTCGCCGGTGAGGCGGTGATCGAAAGCACCATCTTCGCGGCGCTCGACACGGCAGATATCCCTGCCCGTTTTGCGGTGGACCTGGCGCAGATGCTGGGCGGCACTGTCGATTTCCGTCGTGATCTTGCGGGTGGCGAGACGATGCGCCTCCTTTGGCGCGAGGCACGGGACGGCACCCAGAGGATTGGCCAGCCCGAGCTTGCCTTTGCTGCACTGGATCTCGGCGGTTCGGTTTATGAGATCGTCTGGCCGGACGACCGCAGCGGACGGGCGGCGATCTATGTCGACGGAGAGGTGCTGCGCGTGTTCGCGCAACCGGTCGAAGGTGCACGGCTGAGTTCTGTGTTCGGGCGCCGCACCCATCCGGTCTACGGCAATGTACGAATGCACACAGGGGTCGACTTCGCGGCGGCGCGTGGCACGCCGGTACAGGCGACGGCACCCGGCCGAGTGAGCTTCATAGGCCGACGCGGAGGATATGGCCGGGTGGTCGAGATCGCGCATGGCTCCGACACCCTGACGCGCTATGCGCATCTGAGCGCTGTACCGGACGGGCTCACACAAGGGCAACGCGTGATGGCCGGAGAAATGATCGGCCGCGTCGGTGCGACGGGTACCGCGACAGGCCCCAACCTACATTACGAAGTGCGGGTGGACGGTCGCCCGACCGATCCTCTCTCGAACGACCGGCTGGCAGAGGCCGCCGAGCGTGAAGCGGACGACACAGCCGCGCTTAGGCGGCTGGCTGAGGCACGCTCGCTTCTGGCTGAAAGGCTCGCGAGCGAACTTGTACAAACGACAACTGAAAGGCTTTGACCCATGAAAATGTATGCTCCCGCCCTTGCCATCGCACTGGCCTTGCTTCCCGCGGCGCAAGCTGTCGCTGAGGCGATCCCCATCGATGTCCGGAAGACAAGCGGCTGCGGCTGTTGCCTGTCCTGGATGAAGCACATCGAGGAGAACGGCTTTGCGCCGACGGGCGAGGATATGTTCGGAGGCTCTCTTGTGCGCTTCAAACTCGACAAGGGCGTGCCACAACGCATGGTGTCCTGCCATACCGCTCTGGTCGACGGCTACGTGATCGAGGGCCACGTGCCGGCCGCTGACATCCAGCGCCTGCTGGAGGACCGACCGGACGCGGTGGGCCTGGCGGTGCCGGGAATGCCCTACGGGTCGCCCGGCATGGGACCGCAGGACGACCGAGAGGCTTACGATGTCTTCCTGATCCGCCAAGACGGCTCGACCGAGGTCTATACCAGCTACCTCGGCTCTGATTGAACTCCCGGCAAGACCTTAGCAATTGGAACCCCTCTGCCCCATAGCGCTTGGCTTTCTTGCAAGCCTGGCCGCCGGATCGCTGACTGCGACCGGGGCGGCGGGGTGAGGAGCACATTTTGAACGTGCCGCGATCGCCGATCAGATCGAGCGGGATGGCGAGCAGCTTGCTGTCTCTCGAAGCACCAACGCCGGCGATCCCTTTACTCAGATGTCGACCGTGTTTGCATCGGACGGTGCTCGGCCGTTTGTCTCTAACGCGGGCACCAATTCTCAGGCGGTCGTTTCGCTTTCGGACGAACGCGGTTCCTATTTCATCGCGCCCGCCGGTCAGTCCGGGCACTCAGTCTCAAGGTTTTACGAAAACCTCTTTCCGATGTGGATCCGGGGTAAATAACTCATGATGACCACGGATCCGTGCTTGGCCCGCAGTGGCACCGCCGGAACATCTGGATTGTCACCTAAATCGGCGGACAGCGCGCGGACCATAAAGGACAGGAGCCAATGATCACGTATCTCATCCAATACGATCCGTTTGGCTATGCGTCCGACCAAACGGTAAGCAACGGTACCGGACTCAGCGCCTTGGCTGACGAGACCATCGGTGGCTATACGATCTGGGTCCCGTCCTCGATGGTTTTGATTGTGGCGATCATCCTCGTGCTGAACGGCTGGAACGCGGCGGAAGTGCGCCGATGGAACACCCAATACGAGTTGCGGCGTGGTTCGAATGCGGCGGCGCTCGAGTTTCCGGAAACCGCAGAGGAGTTGCGCTTAAAAGTGGAAAAGCCAAATCGCGACATGGGCCGGACGCTCGCTCTGGGCGTGCTGGCCATGTTCTCGACGATCATGATCACGATCACCACGATCGTCTACGCGCTCTAAGCCATCGATCACGGGCCAGCTCAGGCGTCCAAGGTATATCCCAACACCGAATTCTTTGGCGAACGGTCGGTCGCAAGCAGAGAATTATAGGTGCGCTACATCCGGCGCGCGTGGGCAGTGACGACCCAATCGGCTTTGGACGCCAGAGTTCGAAATCAGCACACAGGCCCCGCCCCGGCGTTTGACCGCTGGCGTTGCCCCCTTTGTCGGTGTCGCCGCCTCATTGTCGCAAGAGCCCGCTGCGGCGTTATTTGTGGCTCCGGGATTGCATCAGCGCGTGTTCGAATGCCTCCAGCGTCGTTTCGCTGACGTGATGCTCGATCCCTTCCGCATCGCGTTCCGCGGTTTCTCCGTCGATCCCGAGACTGCAAAGAAACGCGACGACGATCCTGTGGCGCTGCCGACAGGCCTCTGCCAGCTTCTGGCCTGCATCGGTGAGGAAAACCGCCCGGTAGGGCTCTCTCCGTACAAGGCCAGCGGCCTTGAGCCGCGAAATGTTCTTGGTCACGGTTGGCGGTTTCACGCCAAGTCGTTCTGCAATCTCGACCGGTCTGGCCTCTCCGCGCGTCTCGATCAGCTCTGCGATCAACTCGACGTAATCCTCCGCCATTTCACTCTCATGCGCCTGGCGCACGGTTGCAAACCCCTCGGCCTGGGCCTCGGGAGCCCTGTCGACAGTTTCAAACGGCTCACGCCCATGTGATTGCAGCTTTGTCATACTTGTGACTTTGCAGGTAAACAGCGGGGTTGACAACTTGTTTGCTTTGGGTAGGAAAGTTAGCCATGTCTAACTTTTGGGTCTGGAGGCCGCAGTGACACGAGATTTCCTAAAGATGCTGATGGTCTCGTTCGCAAGTGCGCTCGTCCTGTCCGGATCTGTAGCCGCGACACCTGCCAAGGAGACCCCCTGGCTTCCCGAGGCGGCGGCCTACCGGTTGACGCTCTTTCTTGGAAATCTCGAGCCTCTGCCCTGGAACGATATCGAGATCGCCTGGACGGAACCCTATCGGGGTTCGGAATTGTCCATCGGCGCCTTGGCGTGGCTGGATCGCGTGAGCGATATCGACCCTGCGCGGCTTCTGGACGCGATCGCAGATGAAGACCGGCAGGCGGTCTTTGCCGAGGCGACGCGGCTCATTGCGCTCAGGATCGAAGAGGAACTGGACCGTGCTATAGCTGCCGAAGACCCGGCGCGTGCGCAGCAGACCGTACGGACATCTCGCGAACTCTATCGCGCGTTTGCGGACGGCATCGCCGCGGCGGAGCCAGCCGCCGCAAAGCAAATCGGCCTTGCCTGGCTGGAGCTGAACAGCAGTACGGGGTCCGCCGGGGTCCTGGGCGCGGGCGTCACATCCGCTGACCGCGATACGATGGCAGCCGCGCGCGCTGTCATTTCCGGCTATATTGCGGGGAACTATCTCATTGACGATTTCGCTCCGCGTCGGACGCTGAGCGCCCTGCCCGAAACTGCCGTGCTCAGCGGTCGTGCCATCGAGGTGCCGCCAAGCCTGCCACCGGGCTCCGACATCTTCGATCAGGATCCGCTGCCGCGTCTCGTCCTCAACTTCGAGGAACAGGGCATCGACGAGACCGGCCTGCCGCTCGTGGCTTACGGCGACATGCTGTTCGACAGCGCGCAAATCTTCGGCGGCCCGGCGCGCGATCTCGGGCTCGCCTGCTCGACCTGTCACAACCGCTCGGACGTCAACCAACGGCTGTTCATTCCGGGCGCCAGCCATCAACCGGGCGCGATCGACGTCGACGGTGCCTTTTTCAACCCAATCTTCAACGACCGGCGTAACGACCCTCTCGACATCCCAAGCCTTCGCGGATTGCGCTTCACCGGGCCGTACGGGCGCGACGGCCGTTTCGCTTCCCTGCGCGACTTCACCCGCAACGTCATCGTCAATGAATTCGGCGGCGACGAGCCGACGCCTTTCATGATGGACGCACTGGTCGCCTACATGCTCGAATTCGACTTCCTGCCCAATTCCATGCTGACAACCGATGGCAGGCTGACCGAAGCCGCACCCGAGGCTGCGCGGCGCGGCGAAGCGATCTTCAACACGCCCTTCGCCAGTCTCGGCGACCGCTCCTGCGCCAGTTGCCACGTTTCGGACGCCAACTTCCTGGACCGGCAGGCGCACAACATCGGCTCCGTCGCGCCGGCCTATGAAGGTGCCCGCGCCGGTGCGCTGGACACGCCGACGCTGCTCGGGACGGCCTATACCGCGCCTTATTTCCATGACGGATCGCTGCCGACCCTGGCGGCAGTCGTAGACTGGTTCGACGAGACGAAATCGCTTGGGCTGACCGGGGCGGAACGGGCCGACCTGACCGCCTATCTGGAAACCGTGGGTGCGGCGGACGAACCCTATGAGGCCTTCGATGCCGAGAACACCGCCTTCCGACTGGCCTTCTCCGAATTGATCACCTTCGCCTCGACGCTCGACACATTGCTGCCCCGGCGGGATGCGCGGCACATCCTGCTCCTGACGGACACCGTGGCTGCGGACCTTTCGGCTGACGCCAGCACCATGTCCAACCTCGCCGCACGGCCCGGCGTCTACGCGCTGGCAGAGAAGCTGGCCGAGGTCAGCGCCGCCGTGCGTGACGAGGATTGGACAGCCGCCGAAGCAAGCTGGACTGCATTCAAGGCCGAAACCGCCGATATCGAAGAGAGGGCCTTTTGATGGCGATGCACCTGAACCGCAGAACCGTCCTTCGTTTGGCCGGCGCGAGCGCGATATCTCTGGCGTCCCCGCTCGCTGCGCAGAATGACAGGTTGCGGCTCGCCTTCATTCCGCAGGAGAACCCGGAGAAGTTGCTGGGCGACATCGAAGCCATCGCCGGCTGGCTGTCCAGCGAGATCGGCCTCCCCGTCGAAGGGTTCGTCACCATCGACCATGCGGCGGCGGTCGAAGCTTTGAGAAACGGCGACGCAGATATCTCCTTCATGGGTGCCCTGCCCTTCGTTCTGGCCGAGGCAGAGATCGGTGCCGTGCCTCTCCTGTCCGAGGTCTACCGCGATGCACCGAGTTACACGGGCCGCATCTACGTGCGCCGTGACAGCGGCATCCGGTCGCTCGCCGACCTGCGCGGGCGCGACATCGCCTTCGCCGATCCGATCTCGGAATCGGGATATCTCTACCCGCTTGCCGAATTCGTGCAGGCCGGGCTGATCGAGGCGCCCGGTACCGCAGAGGCGTTCTTTGGTCGCATCTTCTTCGCGGGTGGCTACCAGCAGGCCATGCAGGCCATGGCCGAAGGCTTGGTCGATGCCGCAGGCGCCAGCCAGTACGCCGATCTGCTTCTGACACCACAGCAACAGGCAGAGGTGAAATGGATCGCGGAAAGCGCGCCGATCCCGAGCCATCTGGTGATCGCGCGACCGGGGCTTGACGCTGACGTGCAGGACCGGTTTATCGACGCGATGCTAAAGCTCAACGCGCCGGATAACCGCGAAAAGCTGCGCTATCTCTATGGCCCGGACGGCTATGTCAGGGCCGACCCCGCCGCCTATGACGGCGTGCGCGACATCGCGCGGCGATACGGGCTTTTGGAATGAGCATCGCCGCCCAAATCGATGACTTGAGCTTTGCCCATCTGGGCACGGATCTCCCGGCGTTGGACCGGGTGTCGCTGTTCGTCCCGGCGGGCGAAAGCGTCGCTTTGCTCGGCCCGTCCGGGGCGGGAAAAACGACGCTTCTGGCGCTGCTCGACGGCAGGCTCCAGGGCTGGGCCGGACGGGTCTCGGTTCTGGGTGCGCCGCTCGACCCCGACCACCCGCCGCCGCGCGCGCGCCGTCCGGATACCGGTTTCGTGTTTCAGGAGTTTGCATTGGTCGAACGCTCCACGGTTCTGCGTAACGTCCTCAACGGTCGCCTGGGACGCATGTCGCCGCTGCGGGCCCTGCTGGGATCCCCGACCGCGCATGATCTGGGGATTGCGCGCACGGCACTTGCCGATTGCGGCATTGCAGACCTTGCCGAACGCAGGGTCGACAGCCTCAGCGGCGGTCAGCGGCAGCGTGTGGCCATCGCGCGGTGTCTGGCCCAGGAACCGCGTCTGATCCTCGCCGACGAGCCAGTGAGCAATCTCGACCCCGCCCGCGCCGGCGAAATACTGGCGCTGCTGACCGCGGCTGCGCGGGCACGCGGAGCGACGGCAATGTTCTCGTCGCACCAGCCCGACCTGGCGCGGCGTTTCGCGCAGCGTATTATCGGCATTCGTGGCGGCCGGATCGTCTTCGATGTGCCGACATCCGAGCTGAACGAGGACGCAACAGCGGATCTCTACAGGGACCCAAAGCCAATGCCCGGTATCGGGCTCCGGGCGGTGTCCTGATGCGGCTACGAGAGTTTGGCGGATTCGCGGCCAGCGCGCTGATCGCCGGCGCGGTCCTGTGGTCCTTCGTCACCACCGACGTCGAGTTATCGCGTCTCATGTCCGCCGGCCCGCGGATCGCCGGTTTCCTCGGCCGGATGTTTCCACCAGACCCTACGGTGATGGCCGAGATCATGAAAGGCAGTGCAGAAACGCTGAGGATCGCGATCCTGGGCTCCCTTGGTGCGACGGTCCTGTCGATCCCGCTGGGCATCCTTGCGTCCGAGACGATGGTATCGCGTGCGGTGTTCCGGCCGATCCGAATGCTGCTTGCCTTCATACGGGCGATTCCGCTGATCCTGGTGGCCATGCTGATGGTGGGCGCTGTCGGGCTCGGGCCGCTGCCCGGTATCATCGCGATCGCGTTTCATGCGACGGGGATGCTCGCCAAGTTTTACGCCGAGGCGATCGACGGCGTGTCCCGCGCGCCTATCGCCGCACTGGAAAGCGCGGGCGCCGGACCGCTCGTGCGGCTCAGACATGCGATCTGGCCGCAAATGGCGCCGGTCGTCGCCCGCGACACGATCTTCCGGTTCGAATTGAACCTGCGAGAGTCGCTGATCCTCGGGATTGTCGGTGCGGGCGGGATCGGATTTTACATCCAGACCTATGTGCGCTCTTTCCAGTATGACAAGGCGGCCAGCGTCACGATTGCCGTTGTCCTCATGGTCATCGCAATCGAAGGCATCAACGTCGCGCTGCGCCGCCGTTTTGCCTGACCATCACGCATAGATGTCGATGGGTGTCCCGTCTCTCACCATGGCGTAGATTTCCTCGATCTGTCGGTCTGTGACAGCGATGCAACCCGCCGTCCAGTCGCGGACATTCACGGGGTCGATCCCGCGTCTCGGGCCACCGTGAATGAAGATGTCCTTTCCCGGAGACCGGCCTTGCGCCTCCGCGAACGCGATGTCGGCTTCGTTGGGGTATGAAATGCCGATAGAGAGATGGAAGAGGCTGTCTGGGTTGCGCCGGTCAATCACGTAGGAACCTTCCGGCGTACGACCGTCCCCCTCGAACTGCTTGTGACCTTTGGGCGCGAAGCCCAATCCGATGGGATAGGTCCGCAACACGTCGTCCGCCCCGTCCAAAATCAGCAACCGCTGTGCCTTGTACATGCGCAGCCGGGTCACTTCTGGCCCGCTGTACGACCGGAACTTGTTGGCACAACCTGACAGGAAGGCGGCCAATCCGCTCAACAGAAAGACCCGTCGTGGAAATCCGGTATTCATCATTGCTCGAAGCCTCATTTTTGCGAGGTCTGGTTGATGTCAGACGTTACTCTATCGAAAACGCCGTATCAATGATCATGCGCCATGTGTGCACCAACCAATTCGCCGCCCCCATCTCGTTCTTAGTCAAACAACTCGTGCAGCCATGATTTGCGGCGGTAGCCGTGCTTTCCATAGCCGCCGCCGTGCTTGCCGCTGCCGTGCCCACGGTCGTCATCGTAGCCGCTCGGCTCGGGCGCACGCCGGGGCGCGATATCGGATGCCGAGCGCTCTATGATCTTGTCGAGTTCGCCCCGGTCGAGCCAGACCCCCCGGCAATCGGGGCAAAAATCAATCTCGACCCCCTGTCGGTCGGTCATGCTCAGGGGCACGTCGCAGACCGGGCACATCATCCTGCCTTTTGCGTTCATGTTTTTTCTCGGCTCTTTTCCGGGTTCCTTTAACTCAATGACCATGCGCCAACGCCCCCTTGGCCGTCTGCTCGCCAACCGGTTCGCCGCCCGAACGCCCGGTCTTACTCCGGTAGCCGTTCAGAAGCCGCAGCGCATTGGCCACCACCAGCAGGGACACCCCCACATCGGCGGCAATCGCGCCCCACATCGAAGCCATGCCGAACGCCGTCAACCCGACGAACAGCGCCTTGGTCGCCAGAGAGATCCCGATGTTCTGATGGATGATCGTCATGGTCCGGCGCGAGTGGCCGATGAGCCACGGCACCTTGCCGATGTCGTCGGTCATCAGCGCGATGTCCGCCGTCTCGATGGCCGCGTCCGATCCGACAGCCCCCATGGCAATGGCGTAATGCGCGCGCGCCATGGCGGGGGCGTCGTTCACACCGTCACCGATCATTGCCACCATGTCGTGTGTTGCGGCCAGTTCCTCGATGGCCGTCACCTTGTCCTCTGGCAGCAGTTCGGCGCGCACTTCGTCGATGCCGACCTCGGCCGCCACGGCACGCGCGGTGCGTTCGTTGTCGCCCGTCAGCATCACGATCGTCTTCACACCCTGCGCATGCAGCCGGGCAACGACCCCCTTTGCATCGGGGCGGATGCGGTCGCGAAGCTCCAGAACGCCGGTTAGGCCGGTGTCGTCACCCACGGCCACGAGGGTGCTGCCGGCCTCTTCGATCCGGTCGCGAAGGTCCGTCGGAATGGCGCTGCCGAACCCTTTCTCCTCGGCAAACCGATCCGAGCCCAGCCAGATCGCGCGCCCCCCGACGCGCCCTTCCAGCCCACGCCCCGGCACGGTGCGTGTGTCCTCTGCCGCAGACACGGAAACATTATCGGCTTGCGCGCGCGCGAGGATGGCGCGTGCCAGCGGGTGCGAGGACCGCGCTTCCAGACCTGCTGCCAGCGTCATGAGATCGCGCGCAGAGACGCCGCCCAGTGGGTGAACTGCCGCCACCTCCGGCTCGCCCATGGTGATCGTTCCGGTCTTGTCCATCGCCAGTGCGGTGGTGCGCCCTGGCGCTTCGACATAGGCGCCGCCCTTGATGAGCACCCCTGCCCGCGCCGAAGCCGTCAGCGCCGCCACAATGGAAACCGGCGTCGAGATGACAAGGGCACAGGGGCAGGCGATGACCAGAAGCACCAGCGCATTGTAGAACCAGTAATCCCAGGCCCCGCCCAGAAGCAGGGGCGGCAGCAAAGCGATGGCGGCCGCCAGAACCATGACGATGGGCGTGTAGATACGCGCAAACTTCGCGACCCACTGCTCGACCGGCGCGCGGCGTGCGTGAGCATCACCCACCATGCGAATGATCTTCGCAAGCACCGTGTCCGACGCGGGCTTGGTTGCGCGCACCGTCAGCGTGCCCTCGCCATTGATCGTGCCGGCATAAACCTCGTCGCCGGCTTCCTTGGGCACCAGCGCGCTTTCCCCGGTGATCGGGGCCTGATCGACGGCCCCTGCCCCGTCCACGACCGCGCCGTCGAGCGGGATACGGTCGCCGCCGCGCACTATGAAGCGATCGTCCACGGCGACCTCTGCCGCCGGAACATCCGCCTCGGTGCCATCCGGTCGGATCACCCGCGCCGTGGGCGGGGCGAGGTCGAGCAGCGTGGAAACCGCGTTGCGCGCCCGTCCCACGCTCCAGCTTTCCAGAAATAGCGACAGCGAGAAGAAGAAGGCCACCGTCGCCGCCTCGAAAAACTCGCCGAGACCGATGGCACCCGCCACAGCCACTACCATCAGCAGGTTCATGTCGGGCGAAAACCGCCGCGCCGAGGACCAGGCCTTGGGCGTCACCAGCCAGACACCGAATATGATCGCAACGGCGAAGAGCCCCGCTTCGGCCATGGGCATCGGCGCCTCGCCATGCCCCGCAAAGAGCCCGAGTGCGCCACCCATGCCGGTCTCGACGATGTGGAAAAGGAAACCCGCCGCCCAGAAGCCGCCGCTCAACGAGGTGAAGAGCCTTTGACGCGCCAGATGCGCCGCCTGGTCCTCTGCGGCGTTGTCGGCATCCCATGGCTTTGCGTTCATGCCGGTCGTTGCCACCAACTGCGCGACTTCGCTGTCCGAAATCTTTTCGGCGCTGTCGAGGAGGGTCATTCGCCCGTTGATGACGTCGAACGCCAGGTGTTCGGCTCCGCCGGCCTTTGGACCAACAACCCTGTTCAGGATTGCCACCTCTTCGGCGCAATCGAGCCCGGAGACCTGAAAGCTACGTCCGTTCGAGGGAATGGGTTGTGCCGGCCCTGCGTTCGCTCCGGCACCGCAACACGCGACACCCTCTCCATGAGAATGTTCCTGTTCGTCTGAGTGGTCGTCGGCGTGTTTGTGATGGTGGCGGTGGCCATTGGAAGACATGGATTGACCTCAAGGTTCAATGATTCCACATTCACATAATTCCTACAGCAACTAGAGCTTCAAGAGGTAAAACGAAGGCACCGCAAAGTTAACGGACGCCGGCCAAGGAAATTCAGCGGCCTTGGTTTTACGCCGCTTAAACGTGAGCGATATCGCGCCAGGTTTGAATGAGCAGCGATCTCATTTCGCGGAAGTCTGTTGATGGCATTTCGTGGCGCAGGAGACAGAACAGGTTGGCCATCGGATCGTGGAAAGAAAAAATCGCTGCAAATGGCCGGGCGGTTCAAATTTATTCACTCCCCCCGTTCTCGTCGCCGTGTTGGCTGGTGAGAATTTCCAGACCGATTGTTCGGACCTTTTGTGAAATCTATGCTCGACGCCGGGCATGATCTGCCGTTTCGCCGCTGCGTATGACCGCAATTTGTCGGTGATCATGACTCGTGGAACCGACCCTTGCCGCTCTGTAAGTTCGCGCATCAGGCGCCTGTCGGCGGCAAAGTAACGCCCGGACTGTTTGATGTGAAACCGCGATACCGCGTTCTGCAGACAAGCCCTCAACCATCCGCATACTGAGGGGAAACCCGAAGTACAGCCAGACCGCCCAGGCGATCACGTCCGACGGGAAACGAAGCGGTGATAGAGCGGTGAGGTTTTCGCTTTGAAAGACGTCTGCGTAACGGGTCATTTTTTTGTGGTTTCAGGACTGTGCTCACTCGTTTTGGTCCGCTGATTTTTCAGCGGACACAGAGCGTTTGAGGGGTTCGGTTATGCGATTGCGAGGGTTTGCCGGTTGAGGGTGATCTTGTTTGCAGCCTTGAGCAGGTTTTGCCCGATCGCCGCCATCGCCAGTTGGGCATGGGTTTTGTCGACGCCAAAGTAGCGGGCGCGGTGCAGCCCAAA
Source organism: Sedimentitalea nanhaiensis DSM 24252 (assembly GCF_000473225.1). Taxonomy (GTDB): domain Bacteria; phylum Pseudomonadota; class Alphaproteobacteria; order Rhodobacterales; family Rhodobacteraceae; genus Sedimentitalea; species Sedimentitalea nanhaiensis. The sequence goes on along the minus strand of NZ_KI421508.1, from coordinate 43,336 downwards.
GAGGCGCTTCATGGTTCCGAAACATTGCTCCACCCGAAACCGGCGTTTGGAGATCATTTTGTTGAAGCGCTTTTCGGAGGCCCGCAGCGGGCGATTACGAGCAGCCTTCCTCATGATCCCGTCGCGGTGTTGGCCGCGTAGGATGGCACGGTTGGCCCTGGATGCGTAGGCCTTGTCCGCAAGCACACGCTGGGCCTTTGCGCCTTCAATCATGTGCCCAAACTCCGGGCTTTCGGCGCAGTTGGCGGGCTTGGTGTGAATACGATCGACAAAGCCTTCCTCGTCGGTGCGGGCGAAGGCTTTGTAACCAAGCGTGCTTTTCGAGCCCTTCTTCACCCAACGTGCATCGGGATCGGCGCTGAAATGCATCTGCGGATCATCCGATGCCTCGCCCTCGGCACGATCTTCAGGGGCGTCTATATGCGTACGGGGCCGCGCTGCGCTTTCTACCAAAGTCGCGTCGATAATCGCGGCCTCAGCCTCCTTGAGTTTCAGCCCGTGATCTTCGATCTGGCGGCAGACTTCGGCCAGAAGGTCGTCATAAACACCGCCCTTCACCAAAGCGTTGCGAAAGCGGCAATGGGTCGTCTCATCCGGTACTGCAGCATGCAGATCAGGCCCGCAAAAGATCATGAAATCCAGACGAACCTTCAGTGCGCGTTCCAGCTTCGGGTCGCTAAGACCGTGCCATTGACCAATCAACAGGCACTTGAACAGGACCAGTGCATCATACCCTCGTGGGCCGAACCCGGATCGCCCAAGACCACGCTTGAGGATGGGTGAAAACGACCGCCAATCCATCAACGCATCAATCTTGGCCAGAGCATCTTCTGCCCCGATCCGATCCGTCGCTTCTCGCAAGAACAGATCCATCAAAATCCCCCGGAAACTTCTCCAAAACCATACCAAACGAAACAAACCATGGGAATCCTCTCATCATGCAGAGGTCTATTTGATCATGTGGCCCCATTTCACATCAGCGCACTGACTTAACGGTGCCCACACCCGAAATCTTGACCGACCGAGGGAACCTCTGCCTGGTTGTACCTCATGCACCTGGCGAATTTTCCGATTCTCCGTCACAGCTTTTGAGACAATGCAATCTCTTGGGGGTCATGTCCCAGCCCCCGATGCGGCGCTTTTATATGTATATTGATTCAAAACCGCCGCTGTTTGCCGATCTCTAAGATATCCTATAATCTTGCCTTATCGGACATAAAGGGGATACGCTCAGCAGCAAGGACGTAGCTCATGTTTCATTTGTCCAAACACCGAAATTCATGAGTTTCATGCACGGCCTAAAAAACTGACCGGAGTGCACGAGATTCTGTAACGGCGGTTGTGAAACCGGGTGAGTCGCAATTTATGACACCGGCGTCGCCTCGCGGCTTTTTTGCGTTGCGGCGCTCTCTCTCGTTGCGCTGAGCGTGCCAGAACCGTGCGACGATGGCCGCGTCAACGAGAGCGGCCATGATCTGAACGCCTCCTGCCCGCCTGCGTCGGTGGCGAGCAACAGGGCGATGGCCGTGCCAAGGGATTCTCGACGATCCGACCGATCTCCACCGTCAATGCAAAAGCCGACAACCGAAAACCCTGTGCCAAGGCGTGCAGACTGGGGCGCACGGGCGTCACCAACAACGGGACCAGCTCGTCGTACTCGGGAAGGACGACCGTCAGCGCCTGGCGGATGATCGGGGTGGTGAGCAACTCGTGGCAATCCCGCCGGTGTCGCGCTGTCAGGAGGACCAGCCTTTCCAGAACACAAAGGACCCCTGCCCGTTTCGCCGGAATTGATCGGTCTCCATATCGCCGACCTTGCCCCGCCACAGGGCATGACCTCTGCCCTTTCGGTCAGCCCATCGAATTCTCTGGCTGGAAATGTCAGCCGCTCCTTTGCCAATCATGCCAAGGCGCGGCCGAACCTGAAGAGTTTGAAAGTGTGCGGAACGCCGGTTCACGGTCCACATTCCAATGGCAGCGCCGTGATCCATAGGCACCGATCCCTGCAATAAAGACGCCAGAAGCATCGGGTGTCTGCGTCCAATGCCCCTCACACAGAAGAAGGATTTACATTTGAGCCATCAGGTTCCCCTCTCAGACCAGAAGCGATCGGTCACAAAGGTCACGAATTTTGCCCTGCCGCGTGCCCGTAGACCGGCAGCAAAAAAGGGTGTCCCCGCGGGGACACCCTGAAATACCCGGAACCGATCTGGGCGCGCTACTCTTCCAGCGCTTGGAAAAATGCGGCCACTGCAGCTTCCAGCCTATGCCGGTCCATGTTCGAGAAGTCCCGGTTCATCCTCAATTCGACCCGCCCTTCCGCCGCCGCACAGCGCACACTGCCTCCGCGTACGTTCTGCCGAAACGTCGTTTTCGCGGCGGCCCGTGCTGCCTGTTTCGGCGAAACCACTCTGGGCTCTCGCGGGGGCACGGAAAGGTCCCGAAGCACCTCCAATTCGGCCTCGGGCGTGGCCGCCATGGCTGCCGTCAGGGCCGCAGCCATGCGTGCCGCCGCCCCTCGTTCGTGACTTATCCGCTTCTCCAATTGCAAACCCAGCGCCCGTGGAATCGCCTCCGGGAACTTCAAGCGCGGGCCAAATGCGTCCAGAACCGTGACAAAATGCTTAATGTAGCTCCGCTTTTGGCGCGACACCGACCCGAACAGCGCGGTCAACGCGGCATCCAGGTCGACCGCCTCCGTTTCCGGGTCATCCGCATAGGCCCGCACCAACTGCGCCATTTCAGCAAAGGAAATATCCCGACGCACCAGGTTCTCGTCAACCATGCGCCGATAGAGAAGTTCCAGTTCTTCGCCACGGGCGGTCAAACCCGCAGGAATGTTTGCATAGGCCGCATCAGCCGTCTCTTCAAAAAGCTCGCGGAAAGCCGCCAGCCGGCGATAGCCCTGGATCAACTCGTAGGATCCCTGCCCCAACGCCTCTACTCGGATCGGGTTGGACAGACCTACAGCACGGATCGATTCCTTGAGCTCGTCCAACTCGTCGTCGCGCCCGGCCCTACGATCCCGCGTCAGCTTGCTTGTTTTTATCGATTCTATCGGGATCAGGTCGGTGATCAGACCGGCCTTTTTCAAGCGCACATGCTCATGCGCCAGATGGTCATTCTCGGCCCGGATCCGAGCCTCAAGCGTCTCGCGTTCACGCAGCGCATCGGCGTTTTCTGCGATTGCGGACGCCATGGGGCCACGCCGCGGGTCTGCCGCCGGAACAGAAGATTCGGATGCGATGGGTTCAGGGGGGTCGACGTCGGGGAATTCGATGTCAAATACGCGTCGCTTGCTCATTCTGTGGCCTCCAGTTCATCCCAGGCAGCGAGCAGGTTGTCCCGAAATTCGCCGTAGGCACCGTCAAAAGACGCCCGAGCCCGCCGCCAGGTTTCTCGTGTCATCTCGCGATAATCCGTTTCGTAAATCGAACTGAGGAACCGTCCGGATTGTTCGACGGCCCGGGTCATTTCGATCGGGTGTTCCGCCACTCTGTCCCCAAACACCTTGCCAAAGGCTGAGCGCATCGCACGGTGCAGATCGTTTGACGCCTCATAGCGTGTCAGCAGAAAGCGGATGTCGCAGAATGCCTTGGGCAACCGCATCGTCCCCGCCGGGACAGCATTGGAAAATCTGGATAAATCCTCGAGCGCCTCGGATAACTGGCCAATAAAGGATGTGGTCGAATCGTATTCCCAATAGCCGGGCCCCGAGGGGATATAGAGGACGTCGGCGGCAAACACGGCATTCATCGACTGATACCCGATGGCCGGGGGGCAGTCGAAGATGATCATGTCATAGGCATCGTCCGGCAGGCTATCCAGAAACCTGGAAACAGCGGCAAAAAAGGACCATTCCGGGTTCAGATGGCGATATTGTGCACTTGCGAATTCGACGAAGGCCGCGTTGGCACAGCTGGGGATCACGTCTATGGTTGACCAACTGGTCGATTTGATGAAATCCGAGTTGCGCAATTCTGCCAGCCCCATGCCCGTGACAGACGGCGGCAGGCGGCGGCGGGGCAGGGCGGTGCCACTTTCCGCCCCCTGCGCGGCGGTGTTCATGCGCTCGGTCTCGGCAATCAGGTCCCGCGCCATGATACCCCAGACGGTATATTCCTCGGCAACGTCACTCAGGCCCATTGAGTGGCTCAACGTGGCCTGCGGATCAAAGTCCACGCACAGCACACGATACCCATCCAACGCCGCCGCATGCGCAAAGTGCAAGGCCACGGTGGATTTTCCGGCCCCCCCCTTGAAATTGGCAATGGCAGCACGAATCGCCCGCTTGCCAGAGGGGCGGGGCGGCATCAGCGATTTGCGGTTGACCTTGAGACGGCGGCGAATCTCGTTGATTTCGTCCAGGCTGTACCATCGCTGGCGCCCCTCTTCCTCGACCAATCCCTGGGGCAGGCTGGGGTCTGCGGCCAGCCGCCCTCGCAAAGTAGATTGATTGACCCGGAAGATCAGCTCGGCCACTTCCCAGCTGGAAAAGCGGCGCAGCGTCTTTTCCAACTCGGGTGAATAGGTCTGCTGCCGAATCCAGCCCTGCATTTTCAGGGATTGCGCCTGCAATTGGGCCAAATCGCTGTGGGTGTACATCCTGCCTCCTGTCCGCTTTTCGGGACGCTAATTTTTGCTCGACCCTGATTTACGCTGATTTGCGAAAAAAAGCAAAATGAATTATCATTGGCCCAATTCGGCAACGCCCCCGCGGGGACTGCATTGTTTTTAAATGGAAATTCTACGTAGAGCGGGCGCAGACGCCAATTTATTGGAACCTCGAGCAGAACTGGCCCGGCCATTAGGGGACACGATGCGCCCCAAGCGGCCAAAATGGGGGACATTTCCCACCTATTGGGGGACAGCCTGGGTGACCCCCAATACCTATAATACCTCAAATTTCATTTTGAATTGGAATAGGGACAGGCCAGAAAAACTCTGGGCTTGACAGAATCGACAAACAGGACGCAAATTATGGAGTGGCCGGGAAAAGCGCCGAGTGCGCTGAGTTGACTGACCGTTAAGACAAGATGGGCCATCAAAGAGCCCGCAAAATTGAGACAAAAGCGGGTCGACAGATCCGTACACAGGCGGAATGAAGCGGTATGCTATACCCCAAACCCATCGGTCGCAGTGCGGCTGCGCGCAAATACGATTTGCTCACTGCGATGGGGGCGTTTGCCCTTTCACAAGACAAATCCCGACAGCGCCTGATACTGCGGCTGATGACTTTGATCACGGCGCGATACAATTGGTCCCGAGATGAATTGGCGGTTGGCCAACGCGAGATCGCCCGATTGTGGGCGATACAGGAACGTACAGTCAAACGAGAAATGGCACGGTTGCGGGGCATGGGCTGGCTTGTGGTCAAACGTCAAGGTGCGCGTGGACGGGTCACCGAATACGGCCTGGACATCGAGCGGGTTCTGGATGACACGCGCCCGGCCTGGGCGGCGGTTGGCCCCGATTTCGAACTGCGCCTGGACGGTCGGGAAAGCGCGGCGGTGGTTCCCTTGCCGGTACGCGGCCTGGTCGCCCCTCCGGAATTGGGCGATGGCAAGGAATGGTCGCTGGCCCAGGCGGTTCTGCACGCCGAGGATCCTGCGGTCTATGGTGCCTGGTTGCGTGCGCTGGTGCGCGGCGAGCGGGCAGGGGGGCGTCTGACGTTGACCGCGCCGAGCCGGTTCCATGCCGCCTATGTGCAGACCCATTTTATCCCGCGGCTGCTGGCCGCCTGTCAAAGTGTCGACGATTCGGTGGCCCAGGTAGCGGTTGTGGCCTGAGCCCGCCAAGACGCGGCGCTCGGTTTTTGGTCGCGCGGATAATGCAGACGCAGGACTGACGTCTCGGAATAGGTAGGGAAGGGCGCGCATGCTGGACGGAATACGGATTATCGAGGTCGAGGGTTTGGGTCCGGGTCCCTTTGCCGCCATGCTGCTGGCGGATCTGGGGGCCGATGTGATCACCGTGCACCGAAAGGGGGGGGCGGTAACTCCGGGAATGCCCGACGTCAACCTGCTGAACCGTGGCAAGCGATCGATCGAACTGGATCTGAAGGCCGGGACAGACATCGCGACCTTCATGGCGCTGATCTCGGGCGCCGATGGGCTGATAGAGGGGTTTCGCCCCGGCGTGATGGAAAAGCTGGGGATCGGTCCGGATGTCTGCCACGCGGTCAATCCGGCGCTGGTTTTTGGCCGTATGACCGGATGGGGGCAGGGGGGGCCGTTGTCGCACACAGCGGGGCATGACCTGAACTATATCTCGATGTCGGGCGCGTTGTGGTATGCTGGCGTGGCAGGAGACGCGCCGGTGACGCCCCCGACATTGGTCGGAGATATCGGCGGCGGTGCGCTGTATCTGGCTGTGGGCATGTTGGCGGCCTTGCTGAGGGCGCGTGCGACCGGGCAGGGCACGGTGGTCGATGCCGCGATTTGCGATGGCTCGGCGCATATGATGAACCTGATCCATTCGATGCGCCCAAACGGCGGCTTTGTGAACGAACGCGGCCAAAGCCTGTTGGACGGGCCACACTGGTCGCGCAGCTATGTCTGCGCGGATGGGGGCCATGTTTCGGTGCAATGTCTTGAGCCGAAATTCTACGCGCTGTTTCTGGAGCTGCTTGGGCTGTCTGACGATCCCGAGTTTCAGTGTCAGTATGACAGGGATCTGTGGCCGCGACTGACCGGTCGGCTGGCGGGCATTTTTGCGGCACATCGGCGCGATCACTGGGCCGCGTTGTTCATGGGAACGGATGCCTGCGTTGCGCCGGTGCTGTCGCCGGAAGAGGCGCGCGACCATGCGCTGAACGCTGCGCGCGGTATGTGGGTGACGGCGGACGGCATCCTGCAGGCCGCGCCTGCGCCGCGCTTTGCGGGGCAGGGGGCGTGGTCACCGCCGCCGATCCCGGCGCGCGGTCAGCACAGCGCCGAAATTCTGGCCGAGTTGCGGCAGGCGACCGACAAGGCGCGGACAGATCGCGGTTCTACTGATGCCGGTGTGGCTTGTTCAGATCAATGATGATGCGTGCGGTTTGTGGTCGGCACGGCACCGAACGACGCGAGATGGACAGTCGCGCGCCCGGGCTCTTGCACAGATCAAGGTCCACGGGCGGATGGCTTGGCAGAAGACCTCCGGCTGCAATCACCGCAGCCGGGGCGAAACCTTCTTGGGCCGATGAAAGGCTGTCAGCGGGCCCAGGCTAAAGGCGCACACCGTCGACAATCGGAAAACAGAAGCGAAGCTTGGCGTCCGGGGTCGTAGCCGAATGACCGGACTTGGCTGCCCAAGTTTTGAACGTACCGCCTGAACCCTGTCTCGCCGGGTTGGGTACGTTCCGAGTTGCAGCCGATCTGTGCGACAATGCCTCATGTCAGTGCCCGCCGCCACCGCCAAGCCCGGCACCGGCGACGAGAGCGACCCAGACCTTGATCCGCAGCAGGATTGCCTTGATCATGCCAAGCGCCTCGATGCCATGTGCGGCCAGGCTGCCCTCCAGCGATCCTGTAAGGTGGGTTGTATAGGTCTGCGCGATACAACTGGTTCCGTCGACGAGCAGCGCCGCGTGTTCTGGATGTTCCATCTTGAAATAGACCACCGCCTCGCCGCCGCGTGCGAATTCCTGCGGCTCAAGCAGGCGGCCCGTCGGGGACAGTTGCCCGGTCGCGACGGCGCGCTGGATCCGGGCGACCCGGGCAGGAAGGACCGTGTTTTCCATCGACGCCTTGAGACTGCTTTCACAGGCAATCTCGGCCGCCATGCCGACATGCAGAACCGACAACGCCACCTGCGAGAAGCCGGCCGCGACCAGCAACGGCTCGTCCGGGCGGCGATCGGGAACAATGACCATGGCCGGGCGCACCGCGATCTGCGCCGCGCGCGCGCCCTCGGTCAGCGTGACCTGCTCGACAAGGCCCGACACCCGCGAACGGACCACCGTCTTTTCAAGCTCCACCTGCGCCTGTTCGAGCGCCGCCTCGGCACTCTGCCGACGGGCAGGCAGGACGATCTCGAGCTCGGCCGTGGCAGCGTCAATCTGCGACTGGGCGGCGTCCACGTCGGCGGCCCGGGAAGCGGTCTCGCTTATGGCGGTTTCAAGTTCGGTTTCGCGGAACGCGGCAGAGCCGTTGTCACGCAGTTCTTCCTGGTCGGCCAATCGTTCCCTGGCCCGGGCAAGCTGTGCATTGGCGCGGGCGAGCGCCGCCTTGGCCGAGGCGACGGCGGCCTTGGCCGAAGTGACGGCGGCATTTACCTCCTTGAGCCTGCTTTCGGCGAGATCCAAGGCAGCGCTTTGGCGGGCATCGTCGATGCGAAAGAGCACGTCGCCGGGCGCTACTCTCTTGCTGGCATGTACGGTCACTTCGGTCACGTCGCCGCCGATTTCGGCAACCACCGGCACCGTGCGGAATGGGACGAACGCGGTGTAGGATTTCGGGTGATAGTAAAACACGGCAAAAAAGACGACCAGCGCCAGCACCAACCAAGTGAACAAGGCATAATGCACGTTGTAAAGTGTGACAGGAATTTTCTTCCAGCGCAGATACAGGATGCGCAAGACGAACGGGATGGAAGTGATCATGAGCTCAAGCATTGTCGTCCTTCCCCCCGATCGGGCGGTCGGGTCGTGGTGCTACGCCGGGATCGGTTGGGAAAACGGCCCGTTGCCGACCACCCGCGTCCGGCGGCGCTTCGGCACCTGGATCTTCGACGGATGCGGCGGGTGGGGCTTGGTTTTGCGTCAACGCGCCGGAGCCGTGCGACCAAAGCATGTAGTCGCGGCCCAAGGCCGCCGCGATCAACGCCAGAGGCAGCAGAATGCTGAAATGCGACAGCGGCGGGAACACCTCAAAGGCGAGTGCAATCATCAGCATGGTTGGTACCGTCGTCCGCAGCGGCGTATCCGCGCTGTGATGCTCGGCAAAGCGGTCGAACCGCGCATAGAGATGGATCACCAGAAGCACCAGCAGTAGAATGACCACGAGGCTGATATAGGAGAACGTGTCGGTTTCGCCGGGTGCTGTCCACCAGGAGGGCGCCGGGTTGTCGGTGTGTTGATTGGCCAATGGAAACGGATCCTTTCAGTGCGCGAAACACCGGGTTCGGCACCTTGCCGCCCGCAAATGATGGGATGCAGCCCTCTCCGGGCGCAGCTGGCGGAGTCGCGGTACATCACTATGTCGACGGGAACAATACAGCCCGAACGGGTTTTTTCAAAGGGGCTTGGCTGGCGCGCGGCCACGTGCCGACGCGCGGATCTCATGACCGTGGACCGGCGTTCATGTCCGATGGAGTGAATGCCCGCGCCCGGCGGCATCGCGATGTGCCGTTGCGGCGATTGGATTGACCCTGACCTGTGCCCCGCCGATCCCTCACCATGAGGTAGAATCTGCCCCGCCTATTTAGGAGCAGGCAAATGCGTAAGAGCCGTCCTGGCGGGCACGCCGAACCGGTTGTGGGTTTCGGATTTCACCTATGTCTCAAGCTGGCAGGGGGCGGTCTGCGCCGCCCCTCATTGCTCTTTGTCTTTTTGCATCGTGTCGATGACCCTCTGGATGAACTCCAGCAGCAGATCTTGTTCGTCCTCGGTCATATCGGCCAATGCGCATCTGTTGGTCTCAGCGGCCGCACGGTATGCGTCAGCACGAATACCTCGGGCTTTCTCGGTCAAATGGATCGTGCGCGCACGCGCGTCTGACGGATGTTCCTTGCGCACGATCAGGCCATCCCGTTCCATTCGCGTCAGTGTATTGGCAAGCGTAGCCTGTTCAATGTCGAGAACGGCAAGAAGCTCTTTCTGTGTCAGACCGTCTTTTTCCCACAGCGCCAGCAGGGCCGGGAATTGGCCGGGGACGATGCCGAGCGGAGCTATCCGCTTGCGAAGCCCGTCGGCGAAGAGCCGGGCCACGTGGTTCACGAGGTATCCTGCGGAGGTCATGCGATCGAATTTCATGAATGTTCTTTAACATTGCATTGTATGCTATGTAATAGTATATAGCTAGCTATTCATATCGAATCGGAAGGAACGCGGAAAATGAAAACTCTGAAAACCGCCTGCACCGTGCTTCTGGTATTTGCCGGTCCCGCATTGGCGCCATCAGACGAGATCGCGCCAGGACGCGAATTCGCCGCGTGGGACTTCGGATTCGATTTTATCGCAGAGGACGCCGGACAGGATCATGCGTATGAAACCGCGCCTGCCTAGCGATACCGGTTCCAGTTGCGTCTCTGGCGAGTTCGCCGAACGGTTGCTTCGGACATGACCAAGCCATTCTAAATCAACGTGAAAGGATCAACAAAAGACGCTCGAAGCGCGACGCTTGCATCCCCGCCAGCGTGCCCAATCAGATGAGCCGGACTCTCTCTTAGATCAAGCCGTCTTCGGGGCCAAAACCCTGACGACGGACAGCCCCCCTTACCCTTAAGGAGACACGTCATGAAGTATCCCGCACTTTTCCTCACGGCGGCGTTTGCGTTCTCAACATCGGCATCGGTACGGATGATCGCAGATCACGTTGTGCTCTGGATAAGGGCTATTTGTTCTGCTTATGTTCTCCGTCATGGGAAGCAAAGCGCCACATCGCTATGACATCATGGATCGGGAGTTTCCTGTCCGCATCAGTGTGCGCGCCGATCCCGCGACAAACGAGCTGACCCGGCAATGGTTGCAACGCCATGTCGGGACCGGCAACTATGCCAGCAAGCCTCACACGCTCTGGTCTTCACAGAAAGCGCATTGCATCTACTTCCGTTCGCTGCATGCTGCGACGAGCTTCATTTTGGGATGCCCCCACGTCCAGCTTGTTGGGGAGCCCTATCGCGGGCCGCATAGGTAGGAGGGGGCTGTCTGCCCCCGCGCCCTTCGGGCGCTCCCCCGAGGATATTCTTGGCAAGATGAAATCCAGTTCTTGGGGATAGTCGAGGTTTGAGAGTGATCATCGGCAAACTAGGCTGTGATCGCGCGCAAACATCGTCAGGCCGTGCGCTGGCAAAGCCAGTGTGATACGTTGGCACAATGAAAAACCCGCTTCGATCTTTGCTTGAGTTGCGTCAACGTGTGGTGGCTCAAAAGAACGCCCATGAAGAATGGCAAGATCGCGTCGTCGAACCGATCTTGGCCAGCGGCCACGACAAGCTGCTGACGGAAGCGTATCGACATCGCACCCGTGCGGTTTTCTTATCGTTGCTGATTGGTGGTTTCGTGGTCGTTGCCATGCTGGCCTATGTCATGTGGGACATTTCATGGCTGACAAATCCTGCGTTCTACATGGTCTTGGGCGTCTGTGCCTTTGGAATTTTTTGGACCATTCGCGAGACCGTGCACCATGTCAGATCGCATTTGGAAAAAATGCGCCAATGGCTCGATCAAAACGATGCGTTTTATCGACGCTGAAGCACGTTTTTGGTGCGTGTCAGTCTAAGCTGCGTTCATCTACCATGACTGCTACGAGGCGCTTTTCGTCCTTGATCCGCCACCGAACCACGCTGACGACACCCTGAAAATCGTCGATGTGAATTTCGTCTCCTACCCTTGGTAAGGCCCCCAGAATGTCGAGACGGGTTGCAAGGATCAACTCGTGGTCGTCTTCTCGCGGCGTGTAGAAGTTCACAAGCATTCCAGATGCCTTTCTTGTTGGGAGGGGAGGGGCTATCTGCCCCTATACTGTGCACGACCCCGAGAACACTATGAGCAATTTGCCCTTGTCTTAAGAGCTTATCAGCATGTTAGGCCCTCGGCTTCCAATAGATGCAATAGCCGGTCGGCACGTTCGTGCCTGAACTTGCGAAGCTGCCAACAGGGAGATCGCGCCAATCCCCTACAGCCTCGTCGTGGTCGTAGTGCGCCGTCGCAGGCAGGATGCAGACCAACCGCCCGCCCGGTTTCAAGAATCGCATGGCATGGGTCAAGTGCTTCAGCCAGTGCTTACCGTAGAAAGGGGGGTTCATCACCACGGCGTCAAAAGACGGGTCAGCGGCGACCTGCAAAAAATTGGCAACCATAACGTGATGGCCCTTCGCGCTAGCCTGGGCCGCGCGCCCGCCGTCATACTCAACGCCTGTGACAGTGACCGGGCCGCTCATACGGCTTTCGTGCAGATCGGCGTTACGGACGGCCAGCTCGTCCATCAACGCGCCGTCACCGCATGATGGCTCTAGGATTGCCTCACCGCCCCGCAAATGCAGGGCGTCAACGACGGTTTCGGCAACCGTTTTTGGCGTCGGGTAAAATTGCAAGTCGCGGGCCACTTCGGTGCTTGGCCGCTTGGCCTCGCTCTCGCTCGGAGCATCGGGCAGGACCTCGCCGTAGAACTTTGCAAGGGCACGGTTGATATCGAGCAAGCCTTGCTTGTCGAAGATCAGATGCCCGTTCTCGTTCTTGAAAACCTTGATCTTGCCGCCGCAGAAATCGGCCTCCCCCCACTTTTCGGCCTCATCCATCATGTTTTCAAACTCGACGTGGGTGTAGCGTGCCTCGCCGCGATAGAGCCGCAAGGCATTGAGGGTGTCTTTGACCCGCTCACGGCCCCATGAATTCCAGCCTGTGACATAGGAAACGATGATCCGCTTAGGCAGGCCCTCAACCCCGATTTTGACCTTTGAATGGCTCTTGTAGGCCGGGTCCAGATCGCAGAAGCATTCGGCCAAGCCTTTCAGCACATGAAAGCGCCGGTCCAGCAGGTAGTCCCCGAAGATTTCGGCGATGTTTTCAAGAGTGAAGGGGAGGGGCGTTGTCAGCTTCAACTCAAGCTGTTTGCGGTCCTTGGCCGTCGCAATGCTCTCGATTTTCAACCCGTTGTAGACGTGCTTCCATGCGGACCGCAGAAGGGCTAGGCGCACGTCTCGTTCATATAGCCGTGCATCCGATGAAAACGGGTCAGAACCATAGGTGCCCTGAATGCAGGCGGCTGTTTTGATTGCTGTTTCTGCCTCATGAAAGGTGGCAACGGCCTCTGTGATTGCCGCCGCTTTGATATCGTATTCCTCAACGATATCGGACAGGCTCAAGCGGATGGCTGGGGCGTTATGCGCCTCTTGGTCTATAGTTTCACCGATGCGGGCGAATTCCGTGTGCTGGTTCATGTCTGGGCCTCGTTCGTATCCAGCCCGTCGAATAGATCGCCTTGATTGATCTGCCATGACGCGGCGGGCAGGGGATCGACCCCTGTGGTTTCAATGATGATTTTTGACTGCCGTTCGCGTTTCGCTCCGCTGTCTGTGCGGTAGGTCTCTCCAATGAGGATGTAGAAGCGGTTCGGCTGCTCTGGGTCGCTGGTCAGGCAATAGCGCTTGTTTGAACCTTTGCGACCCAACCATTGCGCATGGTTTTCTTCGCCACGCAGATACTCAATGCAGTCAAGAATGTTGCGCTTGTCGGCGGCTGTGAGACGCGTCACGCCAGTGGACTCTGCCGCATCGCGCATGTTGCAACTTGCCGATGTAGTTGCACATGCGCGTGCGTGGATCGACAAAGAGGAAGAAAACGCCAAAAAGCTCCGCGATGCTTACAGGATCGAAGTCCTATAATGGCAAAAACCGCCACGAGGGCGGTTTTTTGGGGTGCGGCTCGCAACCGGTCCTTGTTTGAGGCCCGGGTCACCGCTGCTCCCGCCCGGCACACGGCCTGACAGGTCACGCGAAAGATATAGCAAATCTGGCCTAAGAATTCAACAACACCGTACGCGGCGGCTTACAACGGTCCTCTGGGGCTGTCTGCCCCTGGCGCGTCCCGCGCCTCCCCCGAGGATATTTCGGGCAAGATGAAGAGCAAAACGGAACTCTTGTTTACGTAACAATACAGTATTACTGTTATTGCAGGATACAGCCGGGGACGGCGATGGTCCTGCAAGGTGAAATGGCAATCCATTCACTAGGAAGCCGGGGCCACAAGGCTCCGGTTTTCGCTTCAGAGAGGCGCGCATGATGAAGGTTTTACTGATCATTGTCGTTTTCAACTTCGAAACAGGTGCGGAGCTTGCAACTGATATGAGTTTTGGGAACGAACCCGCCTGCCATGCCGCGGCATTGACGAAGTTTCAGGAGATTGATGATCAGGTTAGGGTAGAGGCCATGGAAGTCCCGGAAGGTCAGGGAATGCTGGAGGGGACGATGATTGCCTATGGTGCCGACGGTGCTGAGATTGGCATGTATGCCTGCAATGTGCTCAGATCGACAGCGGGGTAGGGGAAGGTTTTCAGGGGTTCAGTGAAGAAGGTTGTTTTCAGCGGAGAGGTTGCTTCTGCGCTGCAGTGTTTGAGGTGTCAGGGGTTCGTGTGCGAGTTTAACAAATAGTGGCCGCGGTCATTGCCCTCGGATACTGGCGGGTTCATTGCCATGATCCGTTTGTTTGGCTGGGTAGGCACGTTGCTGCGCCACGAGACCGAATGCGACGGCTTTGGATTTGTGAGGGCAGTTTACGATCCTCATCGTTTGACCACCGATATGGTTGACGAGCTGATCCGGGACCAAGCAGCATCCTACGCTGTGCTGTTGCAGACGTAGCGCTGTTTGCGACTGCCGGGAATTGGGTGACAAGGTTTTGGCGCGCGCAAGCGATGCCGCGCTCCGTGCGTCAAACGTCTCTTCCGCCAGGTCGTCATAGGTAGATGCTCGTCGTCTGACGGGGGTCATGTGCCTGGCTCATCTTTTGCCGGCGCACTTGGTGGTCGCGCACTCAAGCTTGCGGCGTGGGCCCCGAAGATGGCGCCGATGCCACCGGAGAACAGATGGGAGAGTGTTGCGAAGAGCTGGTCCATGTTTTGGCTTGATCCATTCACTGCGGTGTAGACAGCGGTGGCGCCCGCGCCTACACCACAGGCGACGGTAAGAAACACGATGGTCCAGAAGATTGGTGTCTGAGACGGTTGATGCATGTTTTGAACCCTTTTTTCCTGACGAGAGTCCAAACCAGCTAATACGCACGAGCGAATCGGGTTTTGGCCAATGATATTATTGTGATGACTCTTCACACACGTGTTATTCGCCTGACTGGGCTAAGTGGCGTAGTGTTGGGAAGCTCACTGGCCAAAAGAGACCCTTGTGCCCAAAGCGTAGCGGATTTGAGAGCCAAATTTTGGCCTCCCAAGAGTGTTGGAAAAACGCGGTCCTCCTGAGTGTTCCCTATACAGACGGTTCTCCGACGCCTTTGGTGCGCCTGCTGGGCGTTGCTGCAAAAAGCCCGCCCAAAAGCGCGGGCCGGAGCGGCTAAGCAGGATCTGATTGATCCGGCGGTACCAGCGTCTTTTCGTACTCAACCTCGACTTTGAGGAAGCCAGGTATCGACAGGGCAACGCTAATGGTGACTTTAGCTTTGTCGCCGAGGCTACGTAGGGTGGCACGGATTTTCTTCATCAGTTTTGTCATAGTGATCTCCTTTTGCTTACGGGTAATGACGAAGTCCAAGTGACACACAGAGACGCGTGTCTGCACCCGCAGGGTCGCAACGCAGTGAAGAAGAGCGAAGCCCTTGCGGGCACGTGCCGATGTGTCATGGTTCGGGCGTAGGATTGGCCGAATTCCAGAAGGATTCACGCAGTGTCAGACCGAAAGAGAAGCCGCCCACGCTGAAGCGCGGGCGGCCTGCTAAGAAGACTGGATTGACTTTTGCGTTTCACGGAATTAGTTTCTGAAACAGAAAGGTCACATCATGAGCGTTATCGCATTTCCAAAGCAAGCTTCCGTCTTTCAACCTGTGGCGCATTACATCCGCCTGGGGGAAACGAGTTACCGAAAGGTCGCTGAACTGGCCGCTGCGGGCGTGATCAAGAGCAAGCGCTTTGTGCTGGATGGTTCGAAAATCGGCTTTCAGGAAGACATTATTCAGGTTCTGCAGGGCCTTGGTGCAGAGATAGTCCTTGATCCGCGCACCATCGAGCTCTCTGCGCGACGCAAATGTGCAGGACTGGCCTCGAGCGCCCCATGGGCACCTGAGACACGGGGCGTACCGCTTGCGCCAGATGTGTTTCGGGACCGTCACCCGACCGATATCTATGGGGCCATTGCGCGGTGTGCCGTTAAACATGGCGTCAGTGCCGTCTTGTCACCGTCGCATTATCTTGCCGATCCCAGTTTTGAAGGCTGGCAGGCGATCGACCATGACGCCTGTTTGCTGTTGCGGCGCGCGCTTGATTCAGAAGGCGGAAAGTCAATCGCGATAGACTATCTCGTGGCCGCGCGGCTGACGGACTTTATGGATGAGAGCTTCCAATCGAAGATGATGCCGAACCTGTCGGATCTGCCTTATGACAATCTCTGGGTGCGGGCATCGATGTCCAAAGCTCTTGGGCCGGTGAATGCGCAGCGTCTCGTGCGCACGCTGTCCCGTTGGCACAATATCGGGAAACCGATTGTGATGGATTATATGGGTGGATTGTCGGCAGAGTCCTTGGCGGCGATGAATGTCGTCTCAGGCATTGCACATGGCTTTGGGGAACAAACGTCCTTCACAACTACAAAATGGGCGGAACCGCCCGAAGAACGCGACAAGGACAAGCCCGGTGGACGGGCAACCCGCATTGGTGTGTCGTCACTTGGATGCACATTTACAAGTGCGGAGCTGGATGTGCTGATGTCGGCGCATGGCGCGAAATCAGCGTTGCTGCCCAATGACCGGACGGTGTTGCCAAACGGGGTAGAGGACATTCGTCGCGATCCGCGCCGTTTCAATGTCTATGATGCGCAGCGCCGCATGGAAGAGATCAACGCAATTCCGACCGCCAATCGGCCAGACCATTTTGCCGATAAGCGCATGCGCGAGGTCGTTGCCACAGCGAACAAGGCCGCAAAGCTGAATCCAAAGGCAGAGATTGCCGAGGCCAAAAAAGTGGATCTGACAAAGCTGCGCGCGCGGCTCGTCAAATTCAGCACGCAATCAGAAAAACTCAGGGGGACATATGAAAATCTTGCTCAAGAACGTACGGAACAGGGGGCGACGGTGAGGGCGATCGGCGATTTGCGTCGAAGCACTCCACTCAACCAGACTGGAACGGAGAGATGACAACTACAGCAATTGCAAGGAGCATATCAGATCTTGAATCTATCGGTGGTTTGAACGGGACAGACATTGCGAATGTCACAGATGTCTCCAAAGCCACAGTCTCTCGCTGGCGAAATGGGACGAAGCGACCTCAGCCAACCAGCGAGCGAGTTCTGTCTGACCTCATCTATGTTGTGAGGCGGTTGGAAGACTACTACTCCAATGACGAAATTCGTCTTTGGCTATACGCGCGCCATCCGCAGCTCGAAGGGCAGCGGGCCATTGACTTGATCCATGATGGCGAGGTGGTGGAGATCTTCCGCGTGCTCGATCGTCTGGACACTGACGGATATCTGTAACACATGATCGAAGGTCCCAGAGATCACACACTCATCGATGCTCTGGAAGGACTAGCGACCCAGGCATATGAAGGCCGCCTGTGGCGCGTTACGCGCGACGGGCGGGACCCGACGCTTTTCTTTGCAGGCGGCAACCGGTGGGATGACGGCACATTTGAGGTCCTCTACACCTCGATGAGCCGGGAAGGGGCGCTTGCGGAGATGCACTATCATGTCGCGCGGGGCCAGCCGATTGCACCTTCAAAAATCAAGTACCGGCTGCATGAGCTACAGGTGAAGATCGATGGCGTTCTCGACCTAACCGACATGTCATTCCTGGCCGGTCTTGGGATTGATCCGGCGACATACGGAAAGCTGCCTTATCTTAAGCGGGAAGGTGAGTATGAAGCTTGCCAAAAGATCGGCGAGGCTGCGCATTTCCTAGGCTCAGAGGATGAAGCAGATCCCTCGGCGCTATTGGTGCCAAACGCGCGGCATGACGGCAGCAACATGGTGATTTTCGGGGACTATGTCAGCTTTGAAGCTGTTGACCATGTCAAAGACCATGGCGTGATCGACTGGACAAAGATCTAGCTGACACCGCGGCCAAACAATCATTCCTTCGCTTTCGGGTTGAAGGGCAGCCGGTGGGTTCCTATTCTCAGGACACGGCTGACGCCCCAGCCTCCCCCCTCCGTTGGGAAAGTATTCAGCATGCAGGGTTTGCAATAGAGCTTTTTCTGTTCGAGCGCTCACATGAGGAGGGATTGTGAATTTTTGCTCGCAATAGGAGAAACTCACATGAACCTCTCTGCACCCATCAATGAACTGAAATGCAAGGCGAGGCTCATTCGTCGCGAAGACGACATTCCTTTGAACCGTGCTCTGGAACGCATCGCCAAAGAGGAAGGCTATCCGAGCTGGGGCTTGTTGATCCGTGACTATGAAGCGCAAAAACCAAAGCCGAATGCACTACCTCGAACGGGGTATCAAATCACCTCCCTTCCTGTAGACGCGTCCTATCGGAGGGAGGCGATCTCGCTGGCAAACAGCACCTTCGAAATGGTTGTGCGCCGAATTGAGCCGGACAATCCGAGGGATACGCGGGCGCTTTGGGATGCTGAAGACTATGTCGACAATCATCATCTCAGCCCAGACATGCTCCCAATCGACAGTGAATATGCGCTGTCCTTGATTGAGGCTTTTTTGGTTCATCACGTCATCGATCTTGCTGTCAGGGCAGACGATGCGGCAGGTGCTGAAACCTAGACGAAAGGGGTGGGGCTTCGGCCCCGTCTTTCGGTTTGCGAAGTCACGTTCAAGGAGTGTGATAGGCCACTCCGGCGCAAAGATCGTGCCTCGGATGGGACCTCGATTCTGGTCGGGACCTGACCAAAGCGGATCGTCGATGTATGTGGAGGGGAGGGCCCTTGACGTAATTGTATCTTCGTCTCTGAAAGACTTGTCAGAGATGTCAGACCTTTCGCAGTGTCTCGAGGGCTATGTCGCGGGCGGTTTTTACGAGACCGGCGGAGGTGTCCCGAAGAGCCAGCTGTGAGATGCTGTTGGAGATGTAATCTTCTGACAGCTTTTCAATCTGTTGGATTGCGATGTGAACGTGGCCGGGAATGGTTGCCAATGCAGCAAGGATCTCGTCGGACTGCCCGGATGTCACTGCTGCTGCAACGTCGAAGATATCCCGCGGTTGGATGCGCGACCCACGGTACCGGATTTTCTTGGCGACGATTTCTGGAACGGTTTCGAGCGAGACCTGCCGGCCTTCGATTTGTGTTTCGATGGTCGGGGTGTCTGTGACATGGCCGGTGACGATAAAGTCGATTTCGCCGATACCGTCGAAAGCGATCTTAAGGTGGCCGGACCCGTCTCCGTTATAGGTCGCTTCGCCGATGGAAAACTGCATCTCGGCAACGGTCGCTTCCACGTAGGGCAACAACTGGGGGTCATCGAGGAAGAGGTCGACATCATGGCTCTCGCGATGATCAATCTGGATCATCATTGCGGTACCACCACCGAATGACCAATTCTCCAAGATCTGTACGTCGTGATTGACGCGATCAATAATGCTGAAGGCTTCCATGATAAGATCGCGCCATCGGGACGCGGCCGAAACCACGCCTAAGCAGCCAGGGCGACGGGCTGGCCGGACCAGTTCGCAAACTCTGTTGCGGTTGCCGCGAGTTCCGATGGCGAAATGCCAAAAGCCTCGGCGAAAGCGATCTGTGCGTCGACCGGGGTTTCGGTCAAAAACGACCCCACTTGTGCAAGCTTGATGTCGTGCTGCGAAATGGCCAACGCGAGAGCGTCCGCATCCAGCATCGTCTGGTACGGAGCGTTCACTGTGGTCAGTATCGCTGTTTGCATCGTCTTGGTCATAGCCAGATAGATATACGATACTGGGGGTTAAATTCAAGTTTGCTGATCGTTCCAAGGCTTCTCTGGGTGACTCAATTGATGAAAATGCACCAATTCTTCTAAGCATTTCGTTGCTCTATGTCTCTTCGCACAAATCATTGGTTGGACGTATAGCCGATCAGTGTGTGTTAAATCTGTGTTATATGAATGGGTTACGGATAAATTTGTTCTGATTCAATGCATGATATCAATAGCTTACAAAATGTGCGGTGGGTGATAAGCCAACAAAAGGGTGTGCGATAAGCCAGCGTTCGGTGTGTGGCAAGCCACTGGCATGTATTCATTGATCATTTTGGCTCAGCCATTGGCCGAGTGTGCGATAAGCCAGCTAAATAGGGGTTTTGGTGGGTGATAAGCCAAAGGATTGACTTGGTGGGCGATAAGCCACTAGTGTGTGATAAGCCAGAGACAGAGAGAATCGGTGGGTAATAGGCCAGTATGGTGACTGAGGTGGGTGATAAGCCAGTGAAGCGGTTAGCGAACCCGCTGCTGCCAGACCGGTTCCAGCAGCCGGATCTGTTCATCTGCGATATCTTCGATGCAGCGCCAAAGAGCGACATGGCCGGTATGGAGCATCCGGTTTTCTCGATCTCCAAGAAGCCAGACCATCAGACGCGCCGCTATGAGAACGGCGAAAATTACATCGAGATTTCACCGTCAGCGAAGGGAATGGCAACGGTTTTTGATCGTGACATTCTCATTTTTTGTATCTCGCAGCTTATTGCTGCACTGAATGACGGCCGTGAAGTCTCCAAGACGGTAAGTTTCAAGGTGAGCGATTATATCGTTGCAACCGGCAAGCCGGCAGGGGGCAGCGCATATAATCGGGCCGAAGAGGCTCTTGAGCGACTGCGGGGGACGACAATCAAAACAAACATCCACACCGGTGATGAGCGGCAGTGGAACGTGTTTGGCTTGGTGGAAAGCGCGAAGACGGTGCGCCGCGATGTCGATGGGGTGCTACAGGAAGTCCAGGTGACACTGTCGGATTGGGTCTTCAATGCCATTCAGGCTAAGGAAGTGCTGACGATCAGCCGAGATTATTTCCGCCTGAAGAAACCGCTAGAGCGGCGGATGTATGAGATCGCCCGCAAACACTGTGGGAAGTCAGCTGAATGGCGCATTGGTTTGGAAAAGCTGCGCCTGAAATGCGGCTCGCAGTCGTCGGCTAAAGAGTTCAAGCGCCTGGTCAACAACATCATCGCGGATGCTGAGCAGCACGATCACTTCCCGGATTACGATCCTTTCCTGGAGGGTAACATCGTCGTCTTCCGCAGTAAGGGAACAGTTCCGGTACCTGTTGTCGAAATCTACGAAGGGGCGCTCGATCCTGAAGCCTACCATGACGCTCGCACCGCTGCGCCTGGCTGGGACGTGCGGATGATCGAGCAGGAGTGGAGGGCATGGTGCGGACGCGAAGAGATCGAGCCCAAGCATCCGGCGCGCCATTTCATCAAATTCTGCCACAGCTGGTATGAAAAGCGCGGCAAGCCCTAGGAGTTAAGAGCATGGCGTCCCTGCAGGCGGCGGTGGTCGCAAAATTCATTGAGACTTTAGAGGCAAATGAAACCTTTGACTCTGCCAAGATCGAAAAGCTGAAAGACTGCCTTCTGGATGACAAGAAGACCAAGGCAGACGAGCTGGTCGACATCTTCTCTCTGCCGGATGGGGGAGAGGTTCTGTGATCAAAATCCTCTCAGCCCACATCGAAGAGTTCAGGGGCATTCGCAAACTCGACATCGACCTCGATGGCAAGACATTTGCCGTGTCAGGCCCGAACGGATCCGGCAAGAGCGGCGTGATTGATGCGATAGAGTTTGGTCTGACCGGGCAGATCGGCCGCCTGACAGGGCGCGGTACCAAGGGGCTGAGCATCGGAGACCATGCGCCGCATGTTGATCGGATCAATTTCCCGGATGCAGCGTTTGTCGAACTTGAACTGACCTTCCCAACCCTTGGAAAGTCGGCGAAGCTCACGCGCAGCGTTTCAGCGCCAAAGAAACCAAAGATAGAGCCCAATGACGCGGCTATCGTCGAAGTCCTGCAGGACGTGGCGAGCCATCCGGAGATTACGCTCGCCCGACGGGAGATTTTGAAGTTCATCCTTGTCGAACCGACAGAGCGATCCAAGGAAATTCAGGCAATCCTTAAGATCGACGACCTTGGTCAAACCCGGTCTGTGTTAAACACGGCATTTGGCAAGCTCAACCGGGCGGCGACAGCGGCTGAAAAAGACACAAAAAACAAGCGTAACACCCTGCTTCAGCATCTCGGCCTGTCATCTCTCTCAGCCTCCGATGTCATGGGAGCCGTGAACCCAAATCGGCAGCTGCTTGGATTGCCGGTTCTTGACGAGGTCACGGCAGAGACCAAACTTGACCAGGGCCTAGCTGAACCGTCGTCAGAGCAGCCGCTCAACACCGCCGCGGCGCTGATTGAGCTAACGAAGCTCAAGGATGCGATCGATGGCTTGCCAACACTGGAAACGCCAGCAGCGACCCGTCTCCTGGATCATATCAAAAAACTGGAAAACGACCCGCAACTGTTGATCGCGTTGCACCAGCGCGCCTTGGTGGCTCAAGGTTTGAAACTCGTCGACGGACCTGAATGTCCGATGTGCGACCATGAATGGCCGGATGAGGCGCATCTGCTGGCGCATTTGCACGCGAAACAGGAAAAGTCGAAGACGGCCGGAGAGGTGCAGCAAAATCTTATGGATGACGCCGGTGCTTTGTCGTCTGAGGTGGCAAACCTGAAAGCGCTTCTGTTGGAAGCGCATCGCATCGCAAAAGCTGAGAAGGCGGCAGATTTTCTGGCGCAGATTGAAGCCTGGGGCAAGGACTTGGCCTCTTTACAGGAGAAACTGAAGCAGTTTTCCGATGTACTGGCTCTCAAGGATCGGCTTGAAGCGGGGTGGCCTGGGATGCCGCGCGGGTTCGAAGTGGCGTTGTCCGAGTTCACGGAAGCGGTGCGGGCCAAGCCTGATCAGACAGCAACGGTTGAAGCGCAAAGCTTTCTGATCAACGCGGATCAGCGGTTTCACGACTACCGTGAGGCACGGAAAGTAGAGACTGACGCCAAGAAAGCCCGCGAGGCCAGTGAGGTGGCCTATGAGGCTTGGTGCAGCGCAATGGAAACAGAACTCGACGCGCTTTATGACGCAGTCGAAGATGATTTCAGCAAGTTCTACCGTGTCCTCAATGATGGCGATGAACAGAAATTCGTGGCACGCTTGAAGGCGACCGAAGGTCGTCTCGACTTTGACGTCAATTTCTACGAACGCGGTCTGTTTCCACCGGGGGCGTTTCACAGCGAAGGCCATCAGGACGGAATGGGCGTATGCCTGTATCTGGCTCTCATGAAGCGACTGCTCGGAGATGGATTTTCGGTCGCCCTACTCGATGATGTCGTCATGTCCGTCGACGCGGATCACCGATATCAGTTCTGCAAACTGCTGATGTCGGAGTTTCCCGACACCCAGTTTGTGATCGCCACGCATGATAAAGTTTGGGCAGAGCAAATGCGGTCGGCCAAATTGGTGACCCGCAAGACTTCAATCGCATTTGACAGCTGGTCTGTGGAGACCGGGCCGGTTGTGGAGGCCAATCCGGACGTGTGGGCTGATATTGAAGCTGAGCTGGCCAAGGACAGGGTCGAAGTTGCGGCACCCATTCTGCGGCGCCATATGGAATTCGTTTCTCGCTTGCTTGCAGATCAGCTGGCAGCTCAGACAGGGTTTCGGGCTGACAATAATTATGACATGGGAAGTTTGCTTCCAAGCGCCATGTTTCGACTGAAAGAGCTGCTAGGGAAAGCAGCAGATGCTGCGCAATCCTGGAACAATGGCTCTCAAAAGACCGACGCCTTAGCGCGCAAACAGAAGCTGAAAGAGGCCAGCACTCACAAGGGTGAAGAGGATTGGGCGATCAATCGGGCGGTTCACTTCAATGATTGGGCCAACTTCACTGCAAACGACTTCGCGCCAGTCGTGAAAGCTCTTCAGGATCTCCTTGACTGTGCCAAATGTCCGGAATGCCAGGGCTGGCTTTATGTGACACCTCGACATGGCCCGCCTGAAGCGCTGCGATGCTCGTGCTCGTCGACCAACCTGAATCTGAAACGGAAGCCAAAGTGACGTGGCACAAGGACGTTTTGGGCGAAGATCGTGACCCGTATGGGCGGAGACCCTAGGCTCCGGTCGGCGAGGCCGACTAGAGCTGATCGCCGCAGGCGACGCCCCCTGAACATACCAATGACTGACATTGAAACACGGGCGTACCGCACCAGTAGAAAATAATTTTAGGACTATAAATCAAGGCCTTAAAGTGGCGTAAGAACATCGAACGGTGTTGCCGAACTGGACAAATCGATCTGCTGGTGCTATCTCTCTCCTCGGAGGCTTTGCTGGCGACGGCATTGCCTTTTTTATTGGTCGACGGCTGCTCTCAGGTCGTTGATGATTTTGAACCCATAGTTCGTGTAACCCCCGGGCGTGTGTTGGGTAAACCGAAGACGCATAACTTTGCGAGAAAGATCATCGAGCTCGGGGCGCCGCTGCGCGTGCATGCCGTTCAACCGCACACCCCAACTGATGAAATAGGCCATCAAATCAGCAACTTGGACCATTGTGGTCATATCGCTGTGAACGAAAAACGGCTCGGGAATGATCAGACGTGACCGGGTTCGGCCTTTGTTGGTCTTCAGGAAATACTCTGACACTTGAGTCAGGAGGATATGGCTTGCGCTTTTGTCCAGCTCGTCGAAAACGACGTATCCCATCGGATCTTCCGGCTGACTGTTCAAAAAGTAGAAAAACCGCTCGAACAGATAGGCATAGTCTTTGCGCAACATACCTCCAGCGGGGCGAGGCGCGGTCTGGGGAACAATGGATGCAAAAGCCTGTGCCTTCGCTTTGCGAGAGATATCTAGCGCACGGCAAACATAAGCGAGTTTCGCTTGTGCCAGGGCCGTCAGGCGCTCGCGGCTGACGGCAGTGCCGTCTTGCAAAATCTCGCGTGCAAGGGTCCGTCGCTGATCGGCTGGAAACGGTGGCATTTGCGCTGCATGCGTGAAGACCTTCTTTTTGAGAAGCTTCTGAGCTTTGGCCTCGCTGCCATATGCCTCGAAGAGACGCAGACCGAAAATCTCCTCCTGTGCATCGGAAAGATCCCGTATCAGCCGCCAGAGTTTTCGGTCTTCAATGGCGATCCCAGCAAGGACTTCATATGGCGATTGCCGCTGATCCTGCCCGGATTCATCGATAAAAAGTGCCCAACTCATAGCGCCCCACCTTTAAGTCTTTTGGCCGGAAACCTGCCACAGGGACCGAAAAAGGGAAAGCTCGGACGGAAACGGCGCTCTCTCGTCGATCTCATGACCGTAAGGCAGGGGAGTTGCCCGCGAACACAACGAGAGAGCTCCAAAAAAGGACCTGAATCAATGGCTCTTGCTGCAACGCGCCTCACAAGCCTCGTCTCCGATGCAGGCCGATCAAGCTGCCGATGAGGTGTTGATTGTCGCTGAGAACTGACCCGGCATTGTCACCGAGACTTGACCCACCCAGCTGTTATGTTCTTTGCGTCATGATGGCGTCAATGCTGCTGTCTCCTTTCGTTTCTTTTTCGCTGTCTCCGAGCTGGCCTTGAACCGATAGCTGTCATTGCCGGTCTCCAGGATGTGGCAGCGGTGGGTAAGGCGGTCGAGTAGCGCGGTGGTCATTTTCGCATCGCCGAACACGCTGGCCCATTCGCTGAAGCTCAAGTTCGTGGTGATGACGACGCTGGTGCGCTCGTAGAGTTTACTGAGAAGGTGGAACAA
>NZ_KI421508.1:0-17673 GCF_000473225.1 Sedimentitalea nanhaiensis DSM 24252 | reverse complement strand
ATTCGGGTTCGACAATCCCGGCCCGCAGATATTTCTTGATCGTGTTGCGAGACACGCCTGTTCGCCGCGCAATCTCGCGAATGGGCATCTTGTCTCGCAGCGCCCATTTCCGAATGACCCTCAAAAATCCCATGTCTACCACTCCAATAGCCCCCAGCTGAATCAAGCAGGGGCAAGGTTGCACATGGGTCAATTCTCAATGACAATTTCTGCAGTTGCCGGGTCAGTTCTCAGTGACAATCAACACTCGCCACTTTCGCCCGGGACATATCGGTGGCCTTGGCCAGTTACCTTTGCCGCCCATGACAGAGGCCATGCCGCGATCCTCTGAACCGCAGACATTTTGATCCCCCACATTGGAGAGATGAATGCAGTTGCTGCCACGGGCAAACCTTCGAGCATGGCTCGGAGCCCGATGCATGCGCCCATGGAAACGCCGACGAGGTAGTAGGGCTTCGGCATCTCCAGGCTTTCGACGACCTGCATCATTGCGGAGACGTCCTTCTGGTAGTCCGAGAAGTGGTGGATGTGACCAGCTTGTTGGTCATCTGCCATGCGATCTGAAAGACCTTGGCTTCTCCAATCGACCACGACTGTCGAGAACCCGTTGTCTGCGAAACTCTGCGCCACGCGGCCATATCTTTCGACGTAGCCAAACCGCCCGAGCATCAGCAGGATGGTCCCTTTTCTGTCGCCCGGAGTGTGATAAGCGCCCACCCTCAGGCGGACGTTATCTTCGGTTTGTATCCAGTAAGCGCCCGCAGATGATGGACCCTCGGCTATCTCTTTATAGAATTTTGCTTCTTCCATTTACCCACCTAGAATGTTCGTAATTTCGGACCGGCAAGAACATACACCGACGCAACCGCACTCGCCGCGAGCACCAATGAAAACCCATTGAGGCGACCCACCAGTACGAGATTGACCGACAAGAGGACGATCACGAGGAACATGCTGGTGATTGCCGGCTTGTCACGTGCGAAAGGATAGTCGTTGTCGTACAGCGCCAATCTTGTGAAGATACCGTTCATCTTCATGACACAGACAACAAAAATGGTGACGGTGACGACCATCATCATGAACGTCGTGAAATGGCTGATGGAACTGTTCTCTAGCCATCCGTTTGGAGGAACACTTGCTCCCAGGACGATGGCTGCATCTGTGCGGATCCATGTCACAAAGTCTTTGCTGTCCGTTTGCAAATACGTGATCTGCAATTTCACTAACATGGCCAGCCACAGAGCAACGACCACCACACGAAACACGGCCCAGACAATCTTTTGGCCTTCGCGCCGAAGTTGGGAGCGATCAATCTCGACACTCTCTAGGTCCGATGTCGTGCAAATATCTTCATAGTCGAGCGTGATGATCAGCGAAAACAGCAGTCCAAGCATGAAAATTGCAATGTAGGACGCGGTATATATGTAACCGACGGCCGACAAGATCATCGCCTGTGGTATTGAGATAATATCTGGCCGTTCCAGCGCGACGAGATACCGATCAATCTGAACGCCGTTTGCATCACCAGACAGATATGCTGGCAGATAGATACCAGCCCATTGAAATCCGAAGACAAAGAGAAAACTGAACAAGACGATTGCCCAGAACGAAAACGAAAAATCGTTAACCCGGGCGTTCCACGCCGCATTGCTCTTCGAATTGATCGACACCGCACGATCTGAGATGCATTTTGATCGGCCGACCCGGCGCCAATAAGTGTTCAGATTGCTTATGAAGAAGATGAAGGCTGGTAGTGCAACCAGAGGAAGGATTGTGAGCGTTGGCGCCCATATAAAACCGACTTGTTTGTCTAAGCCTTCTTGTGGGCTGTATGTGACACTGAGGGTTCCAAGAACATAATTCATGAGCCCCAATCCGGAGAAAACGATCCAATAGGCGATGAGAAGGTTGAGCGATGTTGCGCCGCTCAGCAATTGCTCACATCGTTCTGCCAGCGTCTTCCGTTTGGATCGGGCGCTGATCCAAACGGTATCTTCAAGATCGCCAAGGGCTGTGTCAGATAACGTTTGGGCTGGAGCCGGTGGTACGAGCACGTCGGGTGAAACAGCAGCGCCATTGGTTCGGCTTTTCCTTTTCTGCCGCCGTTGAAACGCGAGCCGTTCTTTGGCTGCCTTTAATTCGGTTTGCCATGCGCTCGTTGCTTCTGGGTCTCCGCAGCCAAAAATGCGCGCAAGCCAGCGGAGATTAATATCGCTAATTCCGTTTTCGTTATCTTGAAACCAAACCTGAACAGATCGCAATTCCACGCCTTCGCGATTGCCGTCGATTGCACAAATCGCATCAGCAAGCGATTCTGGTGTCCATGAGCCATCAGCGAAACCTTGGTTGTCGGAGGGTCTCCCTGCGCCTGCTGCCGCTAAACGAGCAAAAAGTTGCTTAAAGTTCTCGTCCGTTTGCTGGGGTGCGACATAAAATCTACCGTTTCTAATCAATGGACTACGCACCTCTTTTGCGTACCTTCGCGTATTTTTTCGCCCCTTTGCGTATTTTATCGTGCGCCTACTGAATTCGTAAGCACAACTGGAACACGAAGCGAGTATCTGCCGATGTTCGCCCAAACGAGCGATAAAATCCGCTCATTGGACTCTGAAAGTGAGGGGGTTTGTATGGCGACTGCTGCAAAAGAGCTGACGACATTCAACGGTACGAGCGTGGTTCTACGCGTCTCCAGACGCTCCAAACGCAGTCGCGTCGCACCCAGGGAGCCGGCGCGATTGCATGCCCATGCCGTCAATCGTATCCTTGATCGGGAAACCGGCGAGCTTGTCGGTTGGCTCTACAAGTGGAACACCGGTGAGCTGGTGCCACGATGGAAAGATAAGGCGAAGTCGGATATTGTCTACGACTAGAGGTCGCGGTTTAGGTGCCAGTAAACAAGGTCCACACAGCCAGCTAATTGAACATAATAAACCTTATGAGAGTTGATAGTGTACGCGGGAGCGCGCTACTTCCAACTGCGACTCTTGTTAGAAAACAATATGTTATCTGACGAGAGAAATCGGCATGGGAGCTGTATATAGCCAACTGAGTATCACAGAACGACGCAAAATTGAACGCTGGAGACATGCAAAGGTCCCTGTTGATGAGATGGCGCGTGTATTGAAGCGCTGTCGTTCGATGATTTTCCGAGAGCTGAAACGGAATCATTTCTCTGATGAATGCATGCCAAAGTGTGATGGCTACTACGGCACGGTCGCTCAGCTGATCGCTGCGGATCGGCGTGCCCGGCAGCGCAAACTGATCAAATATCCCAAACTGCGCAGTCGTGTGATCGAGCGCATCAAAAACGGCTGGACGCCCGAGCAGATCGGCAATCGCATGATCCATGAAGGCGCCCGACAAAGGGTCTGCCAAGAGACGACCTACCGCCATATTTATTCCAAAGAAAGTCAGCGCGATGATCTCTGGTGGTATCTTCCCACGCATCGTGTTGCACGCAGGCCGCGTCGCACCAGGAGGCGCAGAGAACCAAAGTTCCACCGCGATGTCAGCATCCTGTTCCGTCCTGACGATGTCGCGCACCGTTGCCAGTTCGGTCACTGGGAGGCCGATTTGATGCTGTTCAAACAAAAGCTTGGCCAGACCAATGTGACCTCACTGGTCGAGCGTGTCAGCAGGTTTACAGTCATCCTGAAGAACCCAAACAAGCGAACCAAACCTGTCATGGGAAAGATCATGGAGGCTATCCGTGACCTCCCCCTCTCAGCACGCAAGTCAATCACCATTGATCGTGGGACAAAGTTTGTCAGCTGGCCGCACCTGCGGGCCGAGATCGGCACCCAGACCTGGTTCTGTGATCCCTCATCACTTTGGCAAAAAGGTACGGTCGAGAACACTAATCGCAGGCTAAGAAGGTGGTTGCCGCGCAAACGGGACATCCGGCGATGCACAGATCACGATATGAAGGTGATCTGTAATCGCCTCAACAACACGCCCCGAAAATGCTTGGGATGGAGAACCCCCGCAGAGGTCTTCCGCGAAAAGATGATGGAAGAAATGCGATGAGCGCCCTACCCTCTGGTTAACAAGAGTCGCGATTCAGGTATCGCTCACACAATTGTTTTCATGGCGCAATCTTTCAACGCGGCGGTTTATCCCGCCGATCATGTGCCGATAGAACCACATCCGTATTCCATCCGGTCGGTTCTTGTACTTCGCGCTTTCATAGTAGGCGGATGGGTCATCCCACGTGCCGTGATCATCCGTCACGGCTGCCATTTGTTGAAAGGCTTCGTGATCGAGGTCGAAGTCTGCGCTGGCGTCGCCATCTTTCAGTGCAACCGAGTAGCCAACTGACCAACCGCAACGTATGATCTTGGCTTTCGCAGCGGTAAACAGTGGCAGGTCGTTGATGAAGGTGTCGATACGCCGCCAAGTGCCCTCAACTTTGACTTCGATCCAGGAATGAGAAATTTCCTTTGGTATGAGCCAATAAGCAATGCCTGTGAAGAAACCTCTCTGAATGTTTTTGGTGATCAGTGAAAAGTGGATGCGGGCAGGAATGCCCACAGCCTTGCAGAAGGCCAACAATAATGTAGCCTTCGTATTGCACTGCCCATATCCCAAACGGATTGTGTCCGATGCCTTGACGAAATCTCCACCGTCGGGAAACGCGAACTGAATATCATCCCTAACGAAAAGGAATAACTGTTCAAGCTTGCCGCGAAGCGTTGTTTCGGCTTGCGTCAGACGTATGGCGGTGTCTTTGACAAGCGGATGAGCATGATCTGCAAGTAGCTCCATTTGTAAAACATACAAAGCAGGAGGCCTCTTGACGTTGACGCAAGTCAAACGACACCCAAACCAATCATGCAACAGTCGGGCTTTCATCGAATGGTCGGAAGGAAAGGCAAATGACGGGAAAAAGTTTTGGAAGTCGTGCCCTGAAGATCGCAGCGGGTGTGGCAATCGTTTTCGGACTGTTAACAGTTTTGTCCGGTGGTCGTGCGCTTTTCGGTAGCGCCGAAGCCCGTGCTGCCGTCGGAAATGCGGTGCCTTTCGTTCTATGGTTCAACTTTGTTGCTGGGTTCGCTTATGTCGTCGCAGGGATCGGGTTGTTCTTGCGGCACCGCCCGGCGGTCTGGGTATCAATCGGTATTCTTCTTACGACTTGTCTGGTGATGCTGGCCTTTGGGCTGCACCTTTTGCTGGGCGGTGCTTACGAGATCCGGACGGTTGGTGCGATGATCCTGCGAACAGGTGTTTGGGCGGCCATTTCTATTGTGGCTTGGAGGCACATCGGGGAAGTTCCCAAGCTCTGAAATGGGCGATGCTTAACCTGTCTCAACACAACCAGGCAATTGAAATACCGCCTCGAATCCGTCCGTCTGGCCTTGTGCCGGGGAGTGAAGTTCCAGCGTCGCCTGCGCCCCATCGGCTATCGCTTTCACAATCGATAGACCCAGCCCACTACCGTCCGATGCAGACTGCCCGCGTTCGAAACGGGCGGTTAGCCTCGCCAAAGTTTGGGCTGGAAGCGGCGGGCCATCGTTGACCACCCTAAGAGTATCGCCCGTCAGAGCCACTTGAACAGGGGTGCCACCATTGCCGTGACGCAGCGCGTTCTCAATCAGGTTGCGAACGACAATCGCAAATGCGTCTGGATCAAGGTCGGACAGCACCGGGTCAGTCGAAAGTGTGCTTTGAATACGCGCTGGTCCAGCCATGCCGTTGAAATCCGCTAGCACCATGTCCAGCACAGGGCGCAGATCTGACGCGGTATCACGGCGCAATCGCCCACCTTCGGCCCGCGCCAGTTGCATGAGTTTCTCGGAAAGGCGGGTCAACCGTTTGAGCGCAACTTCGATTTCCGCCGCGCGCGGCGCTGCATTGGAATCAGAGGTTTCGGCCATCAGCCGCTGTGTTTGGGCAAGTGCCGCGGCAACCGGTGTGCGCAGTTCGTGTGCAGCATTAGAGGTAAAGCTGCGCTCGGCTTTAAGGGCACGTCCAAGACGTTCGAGCAAAGCATTGACGGCTTCTGCCACTGGCTTGATTTCCTTCGGGAGACTGCCGTCAACGACCGCCGACAAGTTGCGTGCACCACGATTGGCCAGTGCAGTGCTAAATTGTCGGACAGGTCTGAGACTGCGTCGGACGATCCAAAACACGCCAAACAGACCAAATGGAATGGCGATAATCAGTGGTAAAGCAAGTCCGACCGCTACTTCACGGGCCACCTCGGCACGGTGGCTAAGTGGCTCGGCCACCGCAATGGTAATCGAGCCTTGCAATGCCGCGTCATAGTAGAGTCGGTGCGTCGCGGTCTGGCGAAAACCCAAACCTTCGAAGGTAGGAAAATCCGCATCTTCAGCTGCGTGCGACCGTAACAGGACACGACCCTGTTTGTCTCGTACGATGTAGGTAAAGAACTCTTCATGCTCGCGCAGGGTGGCGATGCGTCTACTGATCCCCTGCTCCTCGCGGCTGATTATGTCAACTACCACCAGTGGCAGGATGCGTTGTGCAGTTTCCTCCAGCGTGGAATCAAACACCTCGTTCATTTTGTGACGCAACAGGGACGCGGTCGCCCATGCGGTGGCCAGCCAAAGCATCGTCAGCCCAACACCAAGGGCCAGCGCCAAGCGGCCTTGCAGAGAAACGGGCGTCCTCACGGCGCGCCCAGCCGGTAGCCGAGGCCGCGCACTGTCTCGATCCGGTCCCGCCCCAGTTTTTTGCGCAGGCGGCTTACATGCACTTCAATCGTGTTGCTCTCAACTTCGGTTTCAAAGGAATACAGCCGCTCTTCCAGTTGTGCTTTCGACAAAAGCTGCCCCGGATGCTGCACGAAGGCTTCGAACAGCACCCATTCGCGGGCGGTCAGGGGCACCGGTTTGCCGTCGCGAAGTACAGATCGCGCGGCAAGGTCGATTTCCAGATCGTCCAAAGTGATTAGTGGGTTTGGGTTGCCCGCGTAGCGCCGCGCCACCGCACCGACCCGTGCTGAAAGCTCAGATAGGTCAAAGGGTTTGACCATGTAGTCATCGGCACCGGCATTCAGTCCTTCAATGCGGTCACTAATCTGGTCCAACGCCGTAAGAATGATAACGGGTGTCACGTCGCCCCGCTTTCTGAGCGCTCGCAAGAATGGCTGCCCCCGCCCGTCGGGAAGCATCAAATCGAGGAGTATCAGGTCATAGTTTGCGACCTCCAGATAATCGCCTGCTTCATCCAGCCGCGTGGCCCAGTCAATGGAATGGGCGTCAGCAACAATCTGGTCGCGCACTGCAGCACCCAAAACCGTATCGTCTTCGATCAGCAGCACACGCATATCTGGCTTTTCCCGTTTTGTTTGCGCGCCTTCTATCACCGACAAAGCTGACGTGCACCTGAAGCACTAAGTATGCGCACTTCAGGTTCTCGTCAGGTCGGCGGGTGACAAGGCTTCATCAACTTGGGTTTCAGGAGATGGAACAATGAAAAAGTATCTGATGGCAACGACCCTTTTGGTTGGCCTGGGAGCGGCAGGTGTTGCTCTTGCCGATGACGACGATTGTCGTGTGCCAATGGCTGACTGGCAACCGCGCGAAGCAGTGCAGGCGATGGCTGAGGCGCAGGGCTGGACCGTACGCCGGATCAAAACGGATGATGGCTGCTATGAGATCAAGGGCCGTGACGCCACCGGTCGTGAGATCGAGGTTAAGGTTGATCCAGCCACGCTGGCTGTAGTCGAATTCGAATATGAAGATGACGACGATGACGATGACGATCACTACCGTGGTGGCGGCAACGCCGCACCAGCCGGATCAGTCGAGCCACCTGCGAATGGGTTGTTCACTCCCGGTACAGCGCCGGTCGTTGAGCAATGATCCGCGTTTGGGACCCTCTTGTGCGTTTATTCCACTGGGGGCTGGTTCTGGCTTTTGCTGCCGCATGGCTGACCGGAGATGAAAACGAGCTTTGGCACATTTGGGCCGGTTATTTCGCGGCGGGGTTGATCGCCGTTCGGCTGGTCTGGGGTCTGGTAGGCTCGCGATATGCACGGTTTTCACAATTCGTCCGCGGGCCGGGTACGGTCGCGAAGTATTTGCGGGATATGCTGCGCGGGCGCGAAGCCCGTTACATCGGCCACAACCCAGCGGGAGCCGCAATGATCGTGGCACTTCTGCTGACTATGTCCGCCACGGCCTTCACCGGCTGGCTGATGGTCGAGCCGTCGCGACTGGCCTATCTTCCACAAGTGCCGCAGATCGTCGCCCCGGCGCTCGCCGACGATGATGGGGGTTATGAACGGGGTGAGGGTGGCAATGAGGCGCTTGAAGAAGCGCACGAAGTTCTGGCAAACCTTATGCTCGTGCTTGTCGTTTTGCATATCGTTGGTGTGATGATTGCATCGCGACGGCATCATGAAAACCTGGCCCGTGCAATGATCACCGGACGAAAGCGCGCCGCTAACCCAGGGGACATCGCCTGACCCAGAATCGACTTTCCTGTGCAGGCCATATGTCCCTTTGGCCTGCGCACCTGCCCCGTCGCGACCCTAAGCGCGACGGGGCTTTTTTCTGCCAAACCTGACGGCAAACTGAAGTCATTTTCTGTTTCCCGTCAGGAACACATCAGCCGAATCCCTCATACAGAGCTCAAAACAACCGAATATGGAGAATTCCGATGAAAACCCTGCTGTCCGCTCTCGCTTTGACGACTGCACTCACCGGGCCTGCTTTGGCTCGCCCCGTCACGCTGACCACAAACATGAACCAGTATGGCGGCGATGGCGCTTATTTGGCGCTGTATGTCACTGATGCAAATGGCACCTATATGGGCAGCCTGTGGATGGCCGGTGGCAAATCCAAATACTACGAACATCTGAGCGACTGGTATCGTGCGACGGGCGGCAACACGGCCGAGATCAATGGCATCACCGGTGCGAGCGTTGGGGCGGGGCGTCAGTTAAAGATCACGCTCGATCTGGCGGATGCGCTGTTTGACGCGGGTTACGAATTGCGTATCGACGCCTCGGTCGAAGACATGCGCGACAGCCCGTCCGAAGTGGTTGTGCCGCTGACTACAACGGGCGCGGGCCAGCCGGTTACCGGTCGCCGCTACATCCAAGACTTCACCTACGACATGTAATCCCCACCAAAGGAGCTTCGCCATGCTGCGCGCCCTGCACAAGTTTCCCGGCCTGATCGCGGCTTTGCTGATCGTCATTATGACGCTCAGCGGGGCGGTCCTGAGCGTTCTTCCCGCTGTAGAGGTCGTGCAGGCCCCCGCGCAATCCGACCCGACCCTGACGGTGGCCACATTGGCAGACCGCATCGCCATCACTTACCCCGGCGTAGAACAAATCCGCCGTGCCCCGTCTGGGCAGATCACAGCGTTCTACTTTGACGCAGGGCAGCCAGGTGCGGTGGTCATCGACCCAGCGACAGGTGTCGGCGTGGCGAATTACGAGCCCTCAGCCTTTAAACGCTGGATGACTAACCTGCACCGTTCGCTGTTTCTGGACGACGCAGGTCGGCTAGCTGCAGCGGCGGGGGCGGCTTCACTTTTGGTGTTGTCGATCTCGGGTCTGATGCTGACAGCACGGCGGGTCGGAGGCTGGCGGCGGTTTTTCTCACGCCTGCGTGGCCCGCTAATGGGACGTCTGCATGTCGAAGTTGCACGGGTGACGGTCATTGGATTACTGTTTTCCTCCGCCACCGCACTGTTCATGACAGCCAGCACCTTTGATTTGCTCCCACAAGGCAGTAGTCCGGTGTTTCCCACCAAAGTTAGCGGCCAAACCGGTGCTGAACCCGGCACAATGGCATTGCTGCGCGACACGCCGGTGGAAACCTTGCGCGAATTCACCTTTCCCTATCCCGATGATCCAACAGATGTGTTCATGCTCAAGACAAACACGGGCGAGGGATATCTCGATCAGGGAACAGGCGAGACGTTGATCTGGGCCGATGCAGGTCCATCGCAACGCTTCATTGAGACGATCTATATGCTGCACACCGGACAAGGCATGGCCTGGTTGGGGGTAGTCCTGGGACTAATGGCACTTGGTGCGCCGTTCATGGCCGCAACTGGCGTGATCCTTTGGGTGCAAGCCCGCCGCGCCCGGCCCCGGATAAAAGGTAATGTCGCGACCGGACAAGCGGACACAATCCTACTGGTCGGTAGCGAGGGTGGCAGCACCTGGGGATTTGCGGCGACGTTACACGATGCATTGACGCAAGCAGGTCACAAGGCTCACGCAGCATCAATGTCGCAATTTGTGCCGAGCCGGTATGGCCGTGCAGAACGGGTAATCGTGTTGGCTGCGACTTACGGCGAGGGTGCAGCACCTGCCTCAGCCAAGGGGTTCCTTGATCGGTTGGCGACTTTGCCGAAAGCCCCAGAAATGCCACTGGCTGTGCTCGGGTTCGGCGACAGCAAGTTCTCCGAGTTCTGCGCTTATGCTGTAGATGTGACTCGCATGGCGGCCGAAAAAGGTTGGGAACAGATGCTGCCAATGGCAACAATTGACCGGCAGTCGCCGCAAGAGTTCGCCCGTTGGGGGCGTGATCTGGGCAATGCACTTGGTCAACCATTGGAGCTTTCGCACAGCGCGGCGATCCCGCGAAGTCATACACTGACCCTCATCTCCCGACGCGATTATGGTGCAGAGATGCAGACCCCTGCTGCAATCCTACGCTTTGCTATCCCGAAGGTTGGGCATTGGGCGCGGTTTAAGGGGCGGGCTTTGGGTCGATTTTCATCGGGTGACCTGCTGGGTATCATTCCCGAAGGGTCGCACGTGCCGCGGTTCTATTCTCTGGCTTCGGGACGCGCCGATGGCTTCATCGAAATTTGCGTCAGCCGCCACCCGGGTGGGCTTTGCTCAGGTCAGCTTTTGGATTTGGCCGTTGGTGACAAAGTGCAGGGATTTATCCGCCAGAATCCGGATTTTCGACCTGTACGGGGACGTAAACCGGTGATCCTGATCGGCGCAGGAACCGGCATCGGGCCCCTGGCAGGCTTCGCACGTGCTAACAATTCGGGCCGCCCCATGCATCTCTATTTTGGCGCACGGCATCCTGACAGCGACCTCTTCTACGAACGCGAGATGAAGAACTGGCAGAAAGAGCGGAAACTCACCTCCGTTACCAACGCATTTTCGCGCACCAGCAGCCGCACCTATGTGCAGGATGCTTTGCGCGCCGATGCAGAACGAATTGCCAAGCTTATCAGTGAGGGGGCGCAGGTCCTGGTTTGCGGCGGGCGTGACATGGCTGCAGGCGTCACTGATGCGCTGTCCGATATCTTGGCACCTGCCGGATTAACACCCGCCACATTGAAAGCAGAGGGACGTTATGTTGAAGATACCTATTGATCTTGTGCGCCATGCCCTGAACGGCCCAACCATGGGCACCCGTTGGTCGGCGCTGTTTTACGCCCCTGCAGCAATCGACCCTGAACCGATCCGCGCGGCGCTTGCTGAGAGCGTTGATGCGGTGGACCGCCAGATGTCCACATGGAAACCCGAAAGTGATCTGATGCGTCTCAATGGCGCGCCGGTCGGAACATGGGTTTCCATTCCTTCGGAGCTAATGACGGTTCTGGAGAAAGGGTTGGAAATCGGCAGGCTTTCGAACGGGGCGTTTGACATTGGCATGGGGGATGTCGTGAGCGCCTGGGGGTTTGGCCCGAACGAGGTCAGCACACAGGCTATACACGCCACACTTGGCAAGGAGCGCTCCCTGGCGCATGAGTTGCTGGAGCTCGACCTTGATGCGCTGTCAGTCCGTAAACTTGCCCCGCTTGCGTTGGACCTGTCAGGCATCGCCAAAGGCTTTGCAGTTGACCAAATGATGGCAGTTTTGAACCGTTTTGAGATCACAGATGCTCTTGTAGGTCTCGACGGTGAAATGCGCGGCTCCGGCGTACGCCTAGATGGCCGAGCATGGACAGTGGCCATTGAGCGTCCCGATTATGAAACGCGGGCACCGCTGTCCATGATTGAGCTAACCGATGCCGCTGTCGCCACATCAGGTGATTACCGTCATTGGATCGAAACAGGCGGCAAACGGCTTTCGCATACGATGGACCCGGCGCTCGGTGGCCCTCTGCAGGACACGCCTGCATCGGTTACTGTTCTGGCCAAGACCTGCATGCAAGCAGATGCTTGGGCGACGGCGTTCATGGTTTCCGGACAGGAGAAGAGCGCAATTTGGGCTAAGGATCTTGGGCTGACCGCCGTATTTGTCCATCGTGACGGTGACGAGGTTTGCCAATTGCATATCGGAATGCCAATTTAAAGCTGTCCGGCCACAATACATATCGGCAGCACGATGACTTCAGCGCCCCGAATAAGGGTATTCCGTACTACGAACAGCGCACAATTACCGAAAATTTTGACCGCATGTGTCAACTGTAGAAAACGACTGAATTTTCAATGAAAACTTGTGCTACAAACTCTTCGCGAATTTTGCCTTTGTCACGTCGTTTTCTAACAAAATAACCTGATCGGATATTAGCCGCATTGCAGAGTGCCGCTAAAGTAGCGGTCAGGACTCATAGCCAATAAATGACAAGTGCGGCGAGAGCTATGGCGGATAGGAAC
This sequence comes from Sedimentitalea nanhaiensis DSM 24252, assembly GCF_000473225.1. Taxonomy (GTDB): domain Bacteria; phylum Pseudomonadota; class Alphaproteobacteria; order Rhodobacterales; family Rhodobacteraceae; genus Sedimentitalea; species Sedimentitalea nanhaiensis. The sequence goes on along the minus strand of NZ_KI421508.1, from coordinate 5,123 downwards.
ACCTTCGGGTGTCTGTCGTATCGGGTTGCCACGCGCCGACAATCCTTAAGCCTGCCAATCATGATCTCGATCCGGTTGCCTCGTTTGTATCGACGTTTGTGGTACTTCACGGTCTTCTTGCGCTGTTTCCAGCCCGGGATAAGCGAATGACGGTCAATGCTGTTGCAGCTCAACCCGACGCCATCGGATAAGTAAAGAGAATCAGATGGCATAAATTGAACCAGAAGTGGACGAATACTGAACTACGTAGACCCCCACCAAACTGAAAGATCATACCGAATGCCAACTGACCTGCCCCCCGAGGCTCCCTCATTCATAACGAGAGTCTGCGGGTCTGGTTTTCATATTCTCCGTTGTCTGATTGGGCAAGCGCGCCGGGCGCGGAGCCCTCAAATTGCTCAAGCGTCCGGCGCGCTTCTGCGGGTGTTTGGTTGCCGAGCGATGAGTGCGGCCTGACGTTGTTGTAGTCGTATCGCCAGAGCGCCAGCTTGCGCCGGGCATCCTCCAGACTGTCGAACATCTCCTCGTTCAGGAGCTCGTCGCGCAGGCTGCCGTTGAAGCTCTCGATGAAGGCGTTCTGCTGCGGCTTACCCGGATCGATGTAGTGCCAGTCGACGCCGTTGTCGTTGGCCCACTTCAGGATTGCCCGGCTGGTGAACTCGGTCCCGTTGTCGCTGACAATGCTGGCCGGTCTGCCATAGACCCGGACAAGCGCATCCAGCTCCCGCGCGACTCTGGCCCCTGAGATGCTCGTGTCGGCCATCAGGCACAGGTTCTCGCGGCAGCAATCATCGTTCACCGCCAGAATGCGGAACCTTCGGGATGCACCGAACGTGTCGGATAGGAAGTCCAGAGACCAGCGTTCACCAGGTCTCAGCGCCTCTGGCATAGGTGTCCGCGATCCACGGGCACGTTTCCTGCCCCTTCGTCGCCTGACGACCAGTTTCTCTTCTGTGTACAGGCGATAGAGCTTCTTGTGGTTCATGATCATACCCTTACGCTCTAGCATCACACCGATCCGGCGGTAGCCAAACCGACGCCGCTTGGCCGCGATGGCCTTCATCTCTTTGCGTATCTCAGGATTGTCCGGCGGGCGCTCACGCCGGACAGTCTTTGGATCGACACCGACAAGTCGGCAGGCCCGGCGCTGCGAGATGCCATGATCCCGCATCGCCCGGAGCGCTGCTTCGCGCCGCTCATTCGACGTCGTCAGCTCTTTCCCAGCAAGTCCTTCAACACGACGTTGTCCAGCATCTGATCCGCGAGCAGACGCTTCAATTTGGCATTCTCATCCTCCAAAGCCTTCAGCTTGGCCGCATCAGACACTTCCATGCCGCCATACTTGGATTTGAATTTATAGAATGTGCCCTGACTCAGGCCATGCTTGCGGCACACCTCCGCCGTCGGCATCCCGGCTTCCTGTTCTTTGATCATTCCGATGATCTGCGCTTCTGTAAAACGGCTCTTTCGCATCTGTTTGCTCCTTCAAGAGGTTGAGCAAACTCTACATTAAAGTGCGGGAGGTTTCGGGGGGCAGGTCACAACCCAGCTAAGCTTGCGAACATGATAGAGCTCACTCAACCTGCAAAATGTGCGAATCCGAAAAGTAAGCTTGCGATACCGATGGCTGGCCAAACTCCGATCTGAGAGGCGAGACCACGTTGGATGTAACCTCGAAAGAACGCTTCTTCTGGCAAACAAGTCAAAAAAAGATTCCCAACGAAGAAGATTGGGAGCCATCTTGGTAAGGAGAATTCGAAACTTAGAAAGCCAGCAGCCAGAGAGACCAAAAAAACTCCTACTAGCATGAGAAGGGCTACTGTCGCGGTGCGATAATCACGTGCATGATCGTTTTCTCGGACCCACGGCACTGCGACGAGCAATATCATGAATATGAATGGCTTTTCTAACCCGATACTATAACTAAATTTTTCGCTATTTGGTCCAATTTGAGCGTCAGAAACGATGTTGAGCTTGTCTACACCTGGGATCAATTGAAAACCCAGAGCCAAACAAACTAGTACGAGCACCCCATGTCCCGCAATCTGAAATCTCTTGGGTAACAAAGGTTGTAGTGCAGCGAGACCCATTAGGATCGCAAAGATCAATATTGACAACAACGTCAAGAGACCAAACCACCAACCAAGTAGTGCGGTCACGACAAGAAATGGCGAGATCGACTTATTGCATCCGTTCCAAACCGCCGCCAACGCGACGATAAAAGGTAGCCATGTTAAAATCTGTGGCCAGAATCCGGCAGCACCAAACGTACTCATCATCTTTCCAAATCTATATCATTGACAATTTTCAGGATGAGTAGGTTTGCTCCGCTTAAAGAACAAGATTGAACGCCGTCCCAACCAGCATCGCAGTGACCATGACACCCGCACCCAAAAGACATGACACTACCATCCTGTGCCAAAGGCCGGGTCCGTTCGAACTAGAGTCAGACGCTCCAAACGTGCTCAAGACGACCAAACTAACTATGAAGACGGACGCTACAAGGTACTCTTTGGGCGCAAGGATCGCGATTGCAATAGGAGCAACCGCCCCAACAACAAACGAAGGGGCATAGGAAAGAGCGAGTAGTAACGGGCTTGTTAAAGAATTTCTGTTTTCGTGACATGTTTTCTCAAAAGATTCCTTTGTGTCCGCACTGGTGTATCGCCGACTGAGAGCCAAGGATTCCCCTACCACCACCGACAGCGAACCCGAGATCGCTCCAATCGACCCCGCGAGTATTGCATCGCCTTTTGACGTCGCAGCTGCAGCTGCAACACCGACAATCAAGCTAGCTGTTGAGATGATCCCGACAGTTGCAGTTTGAAACTTTAGCATCCTATCGAACGTACTTTCTTGTTGATGTACTCTTGGTGTGAGCTGAGCGTTGCGTGACAAGAGAAGCCCAACTTGCTGAAACTGTAGAGGTATTGATATGACAACTATTTCTTCGAACCGGTCGTCCTAAAGGTCGCATTGAACGCGATCGACACGCGCTCTTCTTGGGTTTCGTTCGGGTAGACCCAGTGCACGAGGTAGGACGGAAATAGAACCAGTTCACCAGGCTGAGGCCGGAATTTGCGCGCTGCCCCGAAAGTCGGGGATTTGAGGATGCGCCAGTTGGGCAGATCGGTGCGCGGATTAAGAAACTCGATTTTGCCAGATTCACCTTTTTCCACGGCGGGTTGGGACACATAGTAAACGCCGGACCAATGTGCGCCCGGATGAGTGTGCGGTGCATTGAAGCCCCCCGACGGCGTTGAATTCATCCAGCCAAAAATGTCCAGTTTCAGCGTTGCGAGGTCCAGATCAGGGCTGACGTTCTGGGTGGCGATGTAGGTCGCGGCCTCGGCGACAGTTTTAAGCTGCATGATGCACGTTGTTGTAGATTCAAACAGATCTCCGGAAGAATGCCATGCGCCATAGTTGGATTTGGCGACACCCTCGCTTTGCTTGCGAAGGCGTACACCTTCTTGCAACAGATCGCGGTTGAAGGCATCTGCGTCCGGCAGCCGGAAACGAAACAGCGGGGTTGAGAAGAGCTCTTCGCAATCGGTTTGCTCAAGTGTGTCCATGGTCATATTCCGTATTGTTACAGCCCCCGCATAAGATCGCGGAGGCCAGACTTCTCTATTCTACTGTGATTGTGATCACTTCAGAAAACACCGGGGCGCTGTGCGGGATGTGGTCCTTGTCGCCAAGGACAAGCTGCAGCGTGTGAGCACCGGGAGCGAGTTCAATCATCGTCTCTGTCTGCCCTTTTCCGAAATGCAGCAGATTGTCGTCAGCTGGCATGTTCATATTGAACTCTTCGGCACCATCCTCGCCTTCACCCAAAGCCGGGCGGTCGATGAGCAAGTGGTGGTGACCGGTATTCTCGACCTCAACGCCCGCAGGCGCCACACCCATGCCTGTCAGGCCAAAGATGACCTTTACCGGGCTTTGAACGGTATCGCCATCCTGCAGGTTCCCGAAATACTGGACGGTGTCGGGGGCCGCCGGGGTCCCACCCGCAAGTGCGGCAAGCGGGGCCATCATCAGTGTTGCAGCGACAAGAGTCAGTTTACGCATTGAATAGTTCCTTTGTTGGTTGTCTTCAGATTTCTGCCAGGGCGACGCTACATGCGCCGCCCTGGCATTTGACACGCGGTTGATCCGCAGTCGGTTTCTTGCTCGATTGGCTTCGTTGCCCGAAACGGTGCCTGCGCTTACGCCCGAGGGGACTTTTGGGCGCAAGTTCTGGTTCGCCGGGATCCGTTAAGCGAGATCGAAGCGATCAAGGTTCATCACCTTCGTCCAGGCCGCGACGAAATCCTGAACAAATGCCAAATGGGCATCCTCGCTGGCATAGACTTCGGCGAGGGCACGCAGTTGCGAGTTGGATCCAAACAACAGATCAACGCGGGTGCTGGTCCATTTCACCTGACCTGTCGCACGGTCCCGGCCTTCAAAGACATCAGCCTGAGCCGTCTTCGGGGCCCAAACCGTATCTCTTGTCAACAGATTGGCAAAATAGTCATTGCTGAGCATCCCCGGGCGATCGGTAAAGACACCGTGCATTGATCCGTCAGCATTGGTGTTCAAAACCCGCAGGCCACCGAACAACGCTGTCATTTCCGGTGCAGTCAATGTCAGCAGCTGTGCACGGTCTATCAGCAACTCTTCCGCCGAGCGATTGAGGCCCGGCTTGAGGTAGTTCCGGAAACCGTCGGCCACAGGCTCCAGGACTGCAAAGGACTCAACGTCCGTCTGTTCCTGCGTCGCATCCGTCCGACCTGGCTGTTGATTGTCACTGAGAACTGACCCGGCAACTGCAGAAATTGTCATTGAGAATTGACCCATGTGCAACCTTGCCCCTGCTTGATTCAGCTGGGGGCTATTGGAGTGGTAGACATGGGATTTTTGAGGGTCATTCGGAAATGGGCGCTGCGAGACAAGATGCCCATTCGCGAGATTGCGCGGCGAACAGGCGTGTCTCGCAACACGATCAAGAAATATCTGCGGGCCGGGATTGTCGAACCCGAATTCCAGAGACCGGACCGGCCGAGCAAGCTGGATCCGTATGCTGAGAAGCTGACAGCTTGGTTGCTGTCTGAGCAGCGCAAAACACGCAAGGAGCGGCG
>NZ_AXBG01000002.1 GCF_000473225.1 Sedimentitalea nanhaiensis DSM 24252 | reverse complement strand
GTGCGGACTTTTACTCAGCAGCCATCCGCTCGGCCTGCGCGGTGCGATCCATGATGTAATCCGCGGCCTTTTGCGCCTCGGACGCGGCGCGGAAAATCGCACGGTTGTCTTCCTTCATCGCCTCAAGCCATCCTTCGACATAGGCCGCGCTTTGATCAAATTCAGGCTCCACGCCGATCTGCGCGCAAAGCATGCAGTTTCCGATTTCCGCGACCAGCTCCTCGAAGGCGTAGGCCTTGCGGTCATTGAACCTGCCCAAACGGTCCAGCCGCTTTGTCGCCCCTGTCCAGTGGGTCAGCTCATGCGCCAAGGTACCGTAATATCCTGCGGCCCGGTGAAACGTGCCAATCGGCGGCATGTGGATGCGGTCAGTCTTGATGTTGTAGTAGGCGCGCGGCTCCTCGGTTACGTCGATCTGCGCGCCAGTCGCGGCAAAGAACGCCTCCAGCTCGGGGTCGGCCTCAGTGCCAAGATCACGGGGCGGGTCGGGCAGGATGTAGAATTCAGCGCAGGATGTAGAATTCAGCGGGCAAGCCCTCGATCTGGTCTGCATTGAACACGCGGTAGGCCTTGGCATAGGGGATCTGGCGTTCCTCGCCGTTCTCGTCCTCGCGCTCGACGGTGCCGTATTTCACGACCGTGGCGGATTTCTCGCCCTTCCGAACATGGCCTCCAAGCTGCTTGGCCTGATTGAACGTCATCCAGCGGGCTGAGTTGTAATCCTTCGCCATCGCCGTGGCCCAAAGCATCAGGATGTTGATACCCCGATAGGCTTCGCCGTTGAACCGTTCCGGCAAGCTGACCGATACCCCGCCACCGGTCCACGGCTTGCGCCAGGGCGGCGTCCCCGCCTCGATCTGCGCAATGATCTGATTTGTGACATGGGAATAAACGTCGAACTTCTCTGCGGTCATTTGTGACCCTCCTTCGAGTGACGCGGGCCGGGTCTCTTCCCCTTTCCGCCAATGGGCGGGCCTTCCTGTTCTGATCTTTGGAATGCCCATGCATTCCGAAGGGCAGAGCAGGTAAGGGCAAAGCCCGTCCTGCGGCCTGGCGGGGCCGTGACAACTGGGTGGAGGGCGTGAATTTGGGAGGGAACCGCGCGCCTGCGCGTGGGAGGAGCCGGAATTCTCGACCGGAACCGACGCCGTAGGCGGCGCTTGCCGGTTTTCTCGGACCTGTCAGGATGGCAGGCGGATCAACAGGATTTGGAAACTGTCAGGGTTGGGGTGAGCGGGCGTCAGCCCGTCGATCCCCTGCCCTGTCTGTCGCTCAAAGCGAGACCGGCATCTGCCGGGATCACTGGATTTCTATCGAGACTACAGGACATGCTTTTGCCGAATGCAAGAAAGGCGGACAGGTTAGTTTCTTTGAATCAAACGGCGCGGACCAGATTGAGGGGCCAGCTGACTTCGTAAGCCGCTACTCCTTCAACTTTGGCCAGTGTCCGAACAGCTGACGAAATTCGCTCGGCCACAAGCACCCCGTCGAGCCGACCATGTGCAAATTTGTCCTGCTTGCCGAGTGCGAGCAGATAGTCAGCCACTTGGCGGACAGCCTCGGGCTTCGCTTCGGCCCGTTTCAACTCGATAATGAGCCAGTCGCCGGTCACTCGGTCTCGGGCGAGAATGTCGATCCGGCGCGAAGTAAGACCGCCGTCCACGGGGTATTCGTCTTGCACAACATCGTAGCGTGAACTCCAAGGCATCTGATCCCAGTTAGTGAGTATCTCGCGCTGAATCACATATTCTGTTGTGAAACCTGCACCATCATGCGCGCTACGATTGAGGGCCAGAACTGAGTGGTCGAAACCAGATAGCGCCTCAAGCGTCGGGATTACATCTTCACGCGTTACAACGAGATGGCCTGCTGTTTTGTTGCGTCCTTCGAAGACAAAGGAAATTCCTGCCGCAACAAACTGCTCGTGATACTTTCCATTGAAGACGGCGTGTCCGTAGTCAGCCTTCCCCGCTCGGAAAGTGTCGATTGCAAGAGACCATTGCACGCCCGGCCCCGGCGAGAACGCAAGATAGACGACTCCCCTTGGGTTCGGCCAGCGCGCGTTTTGGCGCGGATGATCATCGCGGATCATGCATTCCAAACCGCTCCTGAATGCAGTCTCGATCAGTTTTTCAACTGGTGGAGTGAGACGCCAATTCCGGGCGACATAGGCCTCTGCACCTTGTCGCACGAGAAGGCCGCCCTCTACCTCCTCAACCTTGATCCCATTTGAATATGCCCTGAGCACCAGGCCTCCTCCATACAGTTTGTCATGCGGCAGCGGTCACAGGTGCAAGGGCTGCGCATCGGGCTTCTGATCGAACAGGATCACCCTCCCGTCGCCACCGTCCGGATCGCTAACCAGGACAAACGGTACATCCGCCCCGTCCTTCTCATAGAGACAGCGGTACTTCATCTGGCCGTCAAGCGGATCGCGCACCTGATCATAGCGGTAGCTGTGCGGAATGCCCCTCTCGATCCAGCCTTCAACACCTGCGGGCGTCACAAGCGATAGCGGCTTTCCGTCCAGCAAGATCGTCTTGCCCACGTTGAATACTTCATACATCCGATCAGTCTCCTCTGTTGTGTCATCGGCTTGCGTCACAGGCTGTGACCTTCACCACGATCCCTGTCCCGCGTGTTTTCGTTCTCGTCGTCACCGCGCTCCTGTTCGCGCTCGTCGTCGATCTCCAGCTTTTCACGCGGCTTGTTCAGCACGTCCTTCAGTCGCTCGTTCACTGACGGCTTGCGCGCCTCGCGCCCAGTGTCTTCGCCCAGATCATACTCGCTGTGACCGTCCAGCTTGTGAACCGCCGACTGGCCATCGCGCCCGGCGGCCTTCTCCATGATTTCTTTCAGCCGCTCCCGCGCATAATTGCGGCCTTCTGGTTTCGGCGTGTCATCCTGATCCTGTGACCGGCCCACGACGCGCGCCAATCGCTCCCGGAAGTCCTCCGGATTGCGTTCGCCGCGTTCTTTCGAGGTCGCGGCTCTGAGTGCCGCCAGACCGGCGGAAACACGGCCCTGCCCCGCCTCGCGCTCGATGCCATAGGTCTCCCGCGCCACCTCCAGCCGCTCACGCATTTCGCGGAAAGCGGCGCGGGCCTGGCGGGCGGCATGGACCACGGCCCCGCGTTCCGTGACGGGGACGTATTCCCGGCCCTGACGCTCGGCCATCACCTTGGCGCGCCGCTCCATGGAATTGGCCGCTGGCCCCAGCTTCAGCTCGGGGTCGCGGTCCAGCTCCTCGGCTGTCAGCTTGTCGCCACGATTCAGCGCCGTCTCGCGCTGCTTCTCAAGCGACCGGTGATCGACACGCTCGACTTCGCCGACACGCTCCAGCGCGCGGTTCTGCAACTCGGCCCAGAGACCGCGCATCTGCTCGATCTCGACACCGCCGGTCTTGGCGGAGTCGAGCACGCGGGTTTTAGTGGTGAAGCCCCCGGCTTCCAGCTTGCGGGTGGAGGTCAGGACGTGGGCATGGTGGTTGCGCTGATCGCCCTCGCGGTGTGGCGCATGGATCGCCACATCAACGGCCACGCCGTAGCGGCTAACCAGCTCCTGGGCGAAGTCGCGGGTGATCTGGGACCGGTCCTCAGCGCTGACCTCGGAGGGTAGGGCCAGCTCCCATTCGCGGGCGGTGACGGAGTTGCGGCGGGTCTCGCTGGCCTCGGCCTCGTTCCAGAGGCGAGACCGATCCGTGGCCCAGTCCGGGGCGTCCTTCGGGGTCAGGATGAAAGTCTCCTCGATGCCCTGCTTGCGGGTGTAATCGTGGACGCGGCCTTCGCGCTGGCACTCGATGCGCTCCCCGACACGGTAGGCTGCTGCCGCCGTGGCAGAGCGCCCGGCGCTGCGTTTGATCGTCTTCACGGAGAGGTGGTAGCTGGCCATGCGCCCTCCCCTCGCCCGTGATGCAAACGCGCCCACGCGCCGGAGCTGATCCGTGCCGATACCCCGATATTGGCCACCGGATCAGCCGTCTTTTCTCCGCAAGAGTGCGCCCGAAACCGGTGCGGTCTGAGGGGAAAAGACAGCCCGCTTGAGGCGAGCCAACGGCTTTCTGAGGCGCGGGCTTGCCAGTGATCTGCCCCCAGATCCCCAGCCTCATGGGGGGCGGGATATGGGGACAGATCACTGGCGGTTTGCCGGGGGCAAACCCGGTTCGTGTCGGCACCGTCAGGTCCGACGACACGAACCTCCCGCAAGGGAGACGCCAGCGGCAGACCGGCCCCCACCGTGGGGCATCGGGCGAGACGCTGGCGCGATGTTGCGGGGCGCGATCCAACCGCTGAGGTTGGGCTGGGATGGTTTGGAAGGGGCGGCGCGCCCTTCCATGTCGCGGCGGCACGCGGCGAAGGGGATGGCCATCGGCCGGGGCTTTGCCCCAGAGAGATCGCACGCAAATCTCGAAACCGTAGGTGAAGAGTTTGCATAAGTGCGCCCTTGTCCTTTACAGGCCTACGGGTAAGCGCTATCGGTCGATCTGGCAAGAACAACCTCAACCAATCACTTTTTAAAGCGTAGGGACAGGCAGATGGCGGAAACAGAACTGGAGAAAGCGGAAAAGCGCTATGCTCAGGCCAAGGCACGGCTCCAGAGCATCCGCAATCGGGAAGCCACCAAACAGCGCAAACTTGACACACGCCGCAAGGTGATCCTGGGCGGCGCTCTGCTCGATCTGGCGGAACGGGATTCCGGGGCTGCCGCGATGCTTGACCGGCTGATCCGCAACCTCGCCCGTGAACAGGACCGCAAGGCCTTCGCGGACTGGTCGGCTCCCTCCGGTTCGCCCTCCCCTGCCCCCGATGCTGACGGGTCGTCCTGATGCGGGGAGCGATGCTCCTCTTTGGTGGTCTGTTCCGGTTTTTCGGTCGGCTGATCTTCACCCCCATTCTGCTGGGATGGCTGATCGGAGCCATGTGCCTGGGTGCGATGATCGGGGCGGTCGTCGCCACGCCGTTCATCTTCGCGTTCTTCGATCAACCACCCGGCGAAAGCGCCTGGCAGTGGCTTGTGTTCGGCCCCTTCATTTTTGTCGGCGCAGTCTTCGGGTTCCAATACTGGCGCAAGACCTCCGGAGCCGATGCCTTCTTCGGACTGACCGGCGACAGTCACGGCTCGGCGCGGTTTGCGAACCGCAAAGAGTTGAAGAAGCTGGAGCGGGCCAGAGGGCACAAAGATGCCGGTCTTCTGATTGGGCGCAATCCGCACACCGGGCGGTTGCTGCACTATGACGGCCCCGCCCATCTGATCACCCTCGCCCCGACACGGGCCGGGAAAGGCGTCGGCACCGTGATCCCCAACCTGCTGGCCGTGGAGCGCTCCGTCCTGGTCATCGACCCCAAGGGCGAGAATGCCCGGATTGCCGGGGAAGCCCGGCGGCGGTTCGGGACGGTTCATGTCCTCGATCCCTTCGAGGTGTCAGGAATGCCGTCAGCCGCCTACAACCCGCTCGACCGGCTGACACCGGACAGCCTCGATCTGGGCGAGGATGCCGCCTCCCTGACAGAGGCGCTGGTGATGGACCCGCCGGGGCAGGTCACGGAAGCGCATTGGAACGAGGAAGCCAAGGCCATCCTCGGCGGGCTGATCATGTTCTGCGTCTGCCATGAGGACCGCGACCGCCGGACCTTGGCGACTGTCCGGGAATATCTCACCCTGCCCCCGGAAAAACTGCGCGCCCTGCTGGAGCTGATGCAGGACAGCGATGCGGCAGGCGGGCTGATTGCCCGCGCCGCCAACCGGTTTCTGGGCAAGGCGGATCGCGAAGCCGCTTCGGTCCTGTCGAACGCGCAGCGTCACACCCACTTTCTGGACAGTCCGCGCATTGCGAAAGTGACATCGCGGTCGGACTTCCACTTCTCCGATCTGCGCCACCGGATCACCTCCGTGTTTCTGGTGCTGCCCCCGAACCGGATGGACGCCTACAGCCGCTGGCTGCGCCTTCTGGTCTCTCAGGCCCTCCAGGACATCGCACCGGACGCTGAAGCCTCTGTAGGCGCTCAGGGCGCTTCTCAGCGCCTCAAGGCCCCTGCCCTCTTCCTCCTCGATGAATTTGCCGCCCTGGGCCGCCTGGAGGCCGTGGAGCGCGCCATGGGGCTGATGGCGGGCTATGGTCTCCAGCTCTGGCCGATCCTGCAGGACATGAGCCAGCTCAAAGACCTCTATGGCGAGCGGGCGGGCACCTTCATCGCCAATGCCGGGGTGCAACAGGTCTTTGGCGTGAATGATTTCGAGACCGCCAAATGGCTGAGCCAGATGATCGGCCAGGAAACCACCGGGTTCCAGACCGACAGCTACAAGCCGGGCGACAATCCCAGCTTTTCCAACAACCTCACGGGCCGCGATCTGCTGACCCCCGATGAAATCATGCAGATGCCGCCTGACTTGCAGCTCCTGCGCGTCCAGGGCCAGCCCTCGGCCCTGGCCCAAAAGTTGCGCTACTACGCCGACCCCGAGTTCAAGGGGCTGTTCGTCCCGCAGGACCAGTGATCCGAAGGATGATCCGCCATGACTGACACCCCCTCCCCTGCCCCGCGCGACGACGAGCTGCGCGAAACCCTTGATCTCATGGCCACAGCCGTTGCCAGCATGTCCAACCGGATCGACGGCCTGACCACGGTTGCGAAGAAACAGATCGAGGTCTCGACAGAGGCGCGGATCGCGGCCTTCGCGGCACGGGATCAGACCAACCCAAAAAAATATGGCGAGCTGATCGGCCAGACCGTCGATGGCCGGATTGCTGACAGCCTTAATCGTTTGAACAAGGCGGCTGGAACGCTGTTGAGCGGCGTTGAAAGGTCAAACGCATCGTTTCAGGAAACCACGACGGCCCATTCCGACACGCTGCGCTTGATTGCTGACCTTCGCGAAAAACAACGGCAGGACAGACGCTGGCTTCCGTGGGTTGGTCTGGGCGGTATCGTTCTGGCTCTGGTGCTGACGGTGACGCTTCCGCGTTTTCTGGCCAGCACCCCCACCGCATGCGCGCTGATCGGGGCGACGTGGACGGCGACCTCCACCGGCGTCAATGCCTGCGTGTTCTACCAAGAGTAAGGCATCGCGTCCGACCTGCCGCTTTGCCCTTTTCTAAGCATCTTAGTCGCCGCAGGCGACCAGGAGGCTCTGCCTCCTCTGCCCCGAAGGGGCATTCACCTCCGGGATATTTGTGGAACAAAGATGTCGTGATAGGATGTCTTCGCGGTACAGGCGGGGACGCCGATGGCCGTGAACGGAGATGTCTCCGAGCGCCCTTCCCCTGCAAAGGTGAGGGGCGTTTTCTTGCTAGGACGCTGGGAGCTGGACGGCTAACAGATCGGCTCAGTCCGGGAAGTTGGGTGTTATATATGTGTTAGATTCTGTGTTACGCGAATCGCACTTTCGTTTATAGCATTGAAAAATATACTTTAATTTGGCCTCATTTGAGCCTTTGGTGGGTGATCTTACGATAAGGGGTGTGTGATCTTACGAAAGATGGTGTGTGATCTTACGAAAACCTGCCGGTGGGTGGTACTACGAACCTCTTGCCTCGGTGGGTGAAATTACGAATAGTGCATGGATGGTGGGTGAAATTACGAAACCGGATCGAACGCCTCTCCTCCCCTTGCGACATGCACAAGGGGATTTCTTCGTTTGCGATATCTTCGATGCCGCGCCCAAGGGTGACATGGCGTCGATGGCGCACCCGATCTTCACCCTTTCGACTAAGCCTGACACCAAGAAACGGCGCTACGTGGCGGCCGATGGAAAGAGCTATGTGGAGATCAGGCCCAACATGATCGGTCTCGCAACTGTCCATGATCGTGATGTGCTGATCTACTGCATCTCGCAGGTGATGGCGGCTCTGAATGACGGCAAACAGGTTCACAGAACCCTTCGGTTCAAGGCATATGATCTTCTCGTCGCGACGAATCGTCCTGTGGCTGGAACCGGCTACAGCGGCCTGAAAGCCGCACTGGAACGTCTCCAGGGGACGCAGATCGAAACCAACATCACCACGGGCGGCGTTGAACAGATCGACGGTTTCAGCCTGATAGATCGTTATCGCATTGTGCGCGAAACCCGTGACGGCCGGATGCTCGATCTTGAAGTCACCCTTTCCGATTGGGTCTTCAACGCCATCGCCGGGGATGACGTCCTGACGCTGAACCGCCGCTACTTCCAGCTCCGCAAGCCCTTGGAACGCCGTCTGTATGAGCTGGCTCGCAAGCAATGCGGCATGCAACCGGAGTGGAAATGCGGTCTGGACAAGCTGAAGGACCGAACCGGCTCCACATCCTCCGACAAGGAATTTCGACGGCTTGTCAAAGCCATCTGCAAGGCTGATCAGGAACACAACCACATGCCGGACTATGCCTTCAGAATGGATGCCGACATTCTCACGGTAACGCCAAAACCGGAATTTCTGGAAAACTATGCTCCCAAACCCGAACAGGACAGGCTGACCGGCGGCTACATCCTGCCCCTCTCGCCCGACACACTGGAACGAGCGCGGGAGCTGGCTCCCACATGGGACATAAAGGTTCTGGTCGGAGAGTGGCGGAATTACGCCGCCAGACAGCAAAATCCCCCGAAGAACCCGGACGCCGCGTTCCTCGGTTTCTGCAAAAGCTGGTTCAAGAAACGCGGTCGCAACGGTTGGTAGAGTAATTACTCAACTACTCATTTACTTAAATACTCAGACCAGAGATCACGTGTGATGTCGGAGATTGACCGGCCCTCCTCGACTGCCTTCATCTTGATCCTGCGATAAAGCGACTCCTCGATCTCGGCATTGAGGCGCTTCTTCTTCTCAGTCGTCCCGGTGACTTCGTGCAGGATGCGTTTGCGGGCCTCGTCGCCACGGCTTGGACGTTTAGCGGAAAGGGCCATCACGCGACCTCCCGTTTCGCGGCTGCAAGCATTGACAGTATCTCGTTGCTCAGCGCCGTGGTCTCCGCTCTTGCCTTCGCATTGTCGGCGTCGAATACGGTCAGCCCTTCCGATGCCGTCTGAGGATAGACTTGGCGTTGTGTTATAGTCGTCTCACAGACCGGCAAGGCATAGTCGTCCAGCGCGGTTCGCACATCACTGCCCAGCCGAGTTCCCTCCACAATCCGGGAAACCACAAACCCCGCGCGCGGCGATCCGTCCGTGACCTCCTGCCGCGCCTTGATGAACTCGACAAGATCAGATGCGGCCCAAATGTCATACGGCGATGGCTGAACCGGTATCAGAACAAAATCGCTGACCTTGATACAGGCTGCGATCATGTCCTCTAGCTTTGCCGCGCCGTCGATCACCACATGGTCGTAGTTTGCCGCCATGCTGGCCAGTGTCTTGACGTTGTTGGGGCGGTCCAGCGCCACCAGCTCAATAGGGTTGTCTTCGCTGGCTGCGTGCCAGTCACGGGCGCTACCTTGGGGATCGCTGTCCACGATCAGAACGGAATGGCCCAGCTCATGCAGCGATCTGGCCAGATTGGTGCTGATCGTGGTCTTGCCGCTGCCACCTTTGGGGTTCAGGACGGAAATTATGCTCATTGCTCTGCCTCATTTGTGTATTTACTCAAAAGTGTAACTGAGTATTTGAGACGCGGCAAGTTTGGTGAGAGCCGATGCCCGGTATCCATCCGCAAGAAAGGGAGTGACAGACGCGTCACTCATTTACTCAAAAGCTCATTTGAGGAGAGTATAGGGCAGGGACGCAGCATGAATGCCATGGGCGTGCTAAAGCTACCCCTGTCGCGCCCTGACCTCGTCGATGAAATCGCCGACAGACCAGAGCCAGCTACGCTGCGCTTCGGTATAGCTGCCGTGAACAGGGGAGGGGACCACGAGCTGAAGGCTGGACGCCTCCATCTGGTCCGTCTGCGGCTCTGAAATCCCCGGCTCCAGCGTCAGAAGGTGCTTCCGGCTGATCTTCTCGGCTTCCGCCAGGACCTGCCGCCAGCGGTCCTTGCAGGTGGATTTGGCTCCCAGCATGGTCAGGCGGGGGTCTCCCTCGGCCGGAGCTGCCTGATAGGTTTCCAGATCGGGAAAGAGGAAATCCGGTTTATGATTATGCTCTGTCACAGCCCCCCGGACATGCCGGATGTCGTGCGCCCGCAGGACCGCCGCCAAATGGTTCTCCAGTGAATGCCCCATGCGGGACTTGCGCCGGTTCTGGACGCTCAGGGAAAAGCTGATGAAGCCGTCAACGTCCGTGCCCTCGTCGTTCAGGAACCCGGCCTCGATCCGTGAGGACACTATTCTGCGCTCAAGTCGCCGGAACAGAGCCTCCTCATGGTCCAGCCAGGTAATGAGCGCCGCGTCAGGGTCGTCCTCGGCACGGACCTCGGGCAGGGTGAGGCGGGCCAAATCGGAAAACTCGGCCGTCTTCGGGAACGTGGTGCCGTACTTCTCGATGATGCTGTCCAGTTTGTCGGCTTCCGGCTCTTCGAACTCGATGCCGATCTCGTCCAGAATGAAGCGGGCGGCAAAATCCAGCTCGGGCTCTTCGTCGGAGAACTCGCGGGATACGAAAGACTTGCCCTCGGGGCGCAAGCCGAACAGCCAGAAAAGTTGCTGCTCGCTGGTCGATCCCTCCGGTGCCACAATGAACCACAGAACCCCGCCTTGGTCCTTGGCAAGGAACAGGGTGTCTCCGGCCTTCATGGCCTCAGTCACGGGGTTTGAAGGGTAGTAGAGTCGCCATTCCGGCGAACGATCCGGATTATTGAGGCGTGTGTCGTAGTGCGTGGCCCAGCTCTCTTCGGTAAAGCCTTCCTGATCGCCTCCTAGCCAGATGTAGATCGCGGGAAACTTCTGGTGCTGTGTGGCGCCTAGAAAATCGTTCCGCATTTGGGGCGTTGTATTCACCTCGTGCTGGTTAGATCGTCTAGGCTCGGCGTCCACGGCAGACAGGCGCTTGACCCCGACACCCTCGAAATAGTCAGACAGTTGCCCGCGTTGTATCACCGCTCACCTCCAGCGTTTTTGTATCCGATTTCAACCATATGGCGCATTGATCGACAACGCTGTCGAAGGGCAGGCGGGTCTTGCCCTTCAACGCGCATTCCCAGACCGTGCCAATGCGCCAGCCCGCCTCGGTCAGGGCTTGATGCTGCCGCCGGTCGCGCTCGATGTTCGCCCCGATCTTGTCGCGCCAGAAGTCCTCACGGCTTTTCGGCCAGCGAAACAGGTGGCAGTCGTGACCGTGCCAGAAGCAGCCATGAACAAAAATCACGGCACCCCGGCCCGCGAACACAAGATCGGGCCTGCCCGGCAGGTCCTTGCGGTGCAGCCGGAAGCGGAATCCACGCCTGTGAAGCGCGGAGCGGATCGCCAGCTCGGGTTTGGTGTTCTTGCCTCCGATGCCCGCCATCATCCGACTACGGACGGCGCTGGAAACGGTATCAGCAGGCATTACGCGTTCGCCAGCGACGCCTCCAGCATCTCCAGATGTTCGGCGGGCATTTCGCTTGCGGCGTAGGCGCGCCGCTCGTCCAGTGGCAGTGCAGGCTGTATAGCGGCGGGAACATCCCGCCCGTCCAGCTCCATCGCCTCCGCGATCCGCGTCTGCATGAGCTGTGCGACCGCATTGACGACCGGCACGACAACGGCGTTACCGAACTGGCGGTAGGCCTGCGTATCGGAGACGGGGATTTTCCAGTTCGTTTGCCGGGGCTTCTCGAACCCCATCAGGCGCGCGCATTCGCGCGGTGTCAGACGGCGCGGCCGGTTGTTCTTCTGCTCGATCAGGATTTCGGAGCCGTCCTTGTAGTAGCGGGCGGACAGGGTGCGGGCCACGTCCTTCGGCCCGAACAGCGAAAACCCGAACCCGTTCCCGGCGCTGCGGTGCTTCTCCTTGTAGCCCTGCAGGTACTTCCACATGTGTTCGGTGAGCGTGTATTTCGGATCAACGTCCCTATCGAGGATCGTGCCAAGCGTCGGGCCGTCACCCTCCGGCACGGCGAGCTGGTCGAAGTCGAACTCGACGCTGTGATCCTTGAAGCCGACGATGAAGATGCGTTCCCGCTTCTGGGGCACCCAGGGTGTCGAGCTGATGACCCTGTGGAAGACGCGGTAGCCCAGCTCCTTCTCCAGCACATGGATGATCGTGGCGAAGGTCTTGCCACCGTCATGGCGCTCAAGGTTTTTCACGTTTTCCAGCAGGAAGGCAGGGGGTCGGTGGTGGTCGATGATCTTGGCCAGATCGTAGAACAGCGTTCCCTGCGTGTCGCAGAGGAAGCCGTGGGGGCGGCCAAGGGCGTTCTTCTTGCTTACACCGGCAATCGAGAATGGCTGGCACGGAAAACCGGCCAGCAGCACGTCATGGGCCGGGATTGTCTCCGGTGCGTCCGCGAAGGGACGCACATCCTCTGCGAAGACGTGTTCGCTGTCGGCAGGCTCCGGAAAATTGGCGCTGTAGGTCTCCCGGCTGAACCGGTCCCACTCGGCCGTGAACACGCACCGGCCACCGATGGCCTCGAAGGGCAGGCGCAGGCCGCCTATTCCCGCGAAAAGGTCGATGAACCGGAACCCCTCGGGCCGCTCGCCCGTGCAGCGTGCATCGGCGGTCTGGCGCAGCTTCTCAAGCCGGAGCCGGTCGATCCGCTTGCCCTCACCCTTCATGTTGCGCCGGATCGTGCGGTCACTCACGCCCAGCAGATCGGCTGCGGCATCAATGTCGAGACCGGCGCGCTCCATCAGTTCCGCAAATTCTGTCCGTGGATGCGCGTTCATGTGCCTGCCCCTGCTCTGTGTTGGTTATTGACAACATGTCATAATCCGTCCCAGTGGCTTTGGGAACCCTGTTTCTGCTACTTGTTCACTTTTTGTCCTAACATGCGATTACCAAAGACGGCATAAATGTTCTACTTTTGTGCTTGTGCCCACCATGATACATGTCGTGGGAGCGAACGAATCTGACGCAGAATGTAGAAGGAATTGATATGGCGCGCGTATTTATCAGCTTTGCGATGGAAGATCGAAGTTTGAGGGATTTTCTCGTCGGGCAGAAGCGGAACGCGCGCACCCTGATCGACTTCACGGACTACTCGGTCAAGGAGCCGTGGTCCTCCAGCTGGAAAACCAACTGCCGTCAGCGGATCAAAACTTGCAGGGGCATGATCGGCATCGTGACATCGAACACGCCCAAAGCAGACGGCCAGCTCTGGGAGCTGAAGTGCGCGATTGAAGAGAACATCCCCCTGATGCTCATCCATGGTTACAGCGCACCTGAGCGAAAGCTGAGCACCTTGCCGTCCGTGATCAGCGGGCGACGGGTGAATCTCTGGACGGAAGATAATGTCGTCAGCTTCCTGAACCGGTTGGGCTAGGAGAATTACCATGAAAAAAGCTCTGATCGTCGGCATTGACGACTATGATCCGCCCAACGAGTTGAACGGCTGTGTGAACGATGCGGTGGAACTCGCTGCGCTTCTGGAAGCCAACGGCGACGGTTCTCCGAACTTTGACGTACGGCGCATCATCAGCTCCGAAGGCCCGGTTACGAGCGCAGAACTGCACGAGGCTATCGGTGAGCTGTTCACTGGCGATGCGGACACTGTCGTCCTGTATTTTGCCGGGCACGGGATCATGGATGAGGAAACCAACAACGGGTATCTCGTCACCCAGGATGGTAGAAATCCGAACTGGGGCGTCAGCCTCAGCGGCGTACTTCAGCAGGCCAACAAGGCACATCCTCGGATCAAATCGACAGTGATACTTCTGGATAGCTGCCAGTCAGGGTTCGCCGGAGAGGTTTCCGGATTGGGGGACAGTGGAGCCGTTTCGCATATCGGCAACGGCGTCACCATCCTGACTGCCTGTCACCGCAAAGGCTTTGCAGCGGAGACGAACGGACACGGAAAATTCACGGATATCATGATTGACGGCCTGGGAGGCGCTGCCAGCGATGTGATCGGGCGTGTCACGCCTGCGTCGCTCTACGCGCATGTCGATCAGACACTCGGGGCCTGGGAACAGCGTCCGATCTACAAGGCGAATGTCCAGAGCTTCATCAGCCTGCGTGAGGTCAGCCCGAAAGTGCCGAAGGAAATTCTGCGGCGTCTGCCAAAGTATTTCCCGACCGCATCACATGTGCTCAAACTCGATCCTTCTTTCGAACCGGATCGTGGCGAGGAAGCCGAGCGCCTGAAAGGCATTCCGGTCGATGAAGACAATGTTCGCATCTACCGTGAGCTTCAGAAATGTCACCAGCATGGCCTGATCACTCCGACTGATCATGAATACATGTGGCACACAGCTGTATTTTCGGGCGGTTGCCGCCTTACGGCAACCGGCGCGCACTATCGGCGACTGGCCGAAAAGAAGAAGATCTGAGGAGCGGTCATGCCGAGCAAGGTATTTATATCTCACAAGAACACTGATGCCGCTTTGGCTGAGAAGGTTGCCCGGCGAGTCCGCGTCAATGGGCTGGAAACCTATCTCGATACCATTGACGATGCACTGGTGAAGGATGGGCCCGATCTCGCTGATCTTCTTCTGTCTCGCATGGGGCAGTGTCAGCAACTGATCGCTGTGGTGTCCTCGCAGACAAAAGATTCATGGTGGGTGCCGTGGGAAATCGGGGTCGGATCGGAAAAGGGTTTCCGCATGGCCAGCTACTCCGAAACTCACGTTTCTCTGCCCAGCTATCTCGAAAAATGGCCTGCGCTCCATACGGATCGTCACATTGATCTTTATTGTGAGTATTCCAAACAGACAGAAGTAGCTCTGAACCGCCGGATGCGTGATGTTCTGACGGAAGACCGTCGAATGCAGGTCAGGAAATCCGAGGCTCTGGACTTCCACAAACAGCTCAGAGCTGCGATCCGGTAGCTCTAAGCCCGCCGCACTGTTCTCTCGCTGACCTTAAACAGGCGCGCGATCTCGGGCACTGAACGGTGTTCCTCGTCCCTCATGCGGCGCACCTCGTCCTTCTGAGCGGGCGATAGGGCAGGGGGCCTGCCCCCGATCCGACCGCGTTTGCGCGCGGAGGCCAGGCCTTCTCTGGTCCGCTCGGAAATTCGCTCCCGCTCGAACTGCGCGATGGACGCGAAGACGTGAAACACTAGACGGCCGGCCGGCGTCGTTGTGTCGATGTCCTCGGCCAGCGACCGGAAGCCGGCACCGCGCTCGCCGATGGTTTCCACGATCTCCAAAAGGTCTTTCAGGGACCGGGCCAAGCGGTCGTATTTGGTGACGGTCACCACGTCGCCGTCGCGGAGCTGATCGAGCATCTTGTTCAGCTGGGGCCGTTCGCGCTTCGATCCGCTGATCCTGTCCGCGAAAACCCTGCCAGCTCCGGCCGCCGCCAGCGCGTCGGTCTGGGCATCGAGGTTCTGGTCGTCAGTGCTGACGCGGGCATATCCGATAATCATGCCGCGATCTGGTCAGAAAGGTGGGGTTTTGTCCAGATCGTCGCAGCGCAGAAGATGCCCTCAGTGAGCCCGAAGCTGCAAAATTTCTACGGCGCAGTTACTGTCCGGTCTGCGAGATTTCCAGAATGTCTTCGTGCGCCCCAGTCGCGCCCCAACGGACTATTTCCGACAGGATCGGCAGCAAGGCTTTGCCACGTGGCGCGAGCGAATACTCTACCTTCTTCGGCACTACCGGATATTCTTTGCGGTGCAATAGTCCCATTTCGGTCATGCCCTTCAGTTCGCGGCTGAGGATGCGCGGCGTGACTGGCTTGCCCAGACCGCCCTTCACCAGCGACCGCCCGATCTCTCCGAAACGCTGCGGGCCGCGATGTAGGACGCACAGGATGTGCAGCTTGTAGCGGCCTCCCACGATCTTATTGAACGCGATAGCCGGACAGAGCGTGATGTGGCTCATGTCGAGGCCGGTCAGCAAGGAGACTTCCGGTCCCCTTCGGGTGTCGTCATCCAGTGCCATGAAAGAATCTCCATGCTATCGTTTTTGTCCGTATTTACGAAATCGTACTACCCAATGTAGCCTGTAATCAATGGTGAAAAGGAGATCACTCATGACTGAGACAGCAAGCCTCAACCACAAGATTACGGCCACGACAGACCCGGCAACGGGCGATGTCGAAGCCTCGGCGGTTTTCGACACCACGCCGGAACGTCTGTTCCGGGCGCTGTCCACAAAGGAAGTCTGCAACTGGTGGGTCCGGCCGGGCGTGTTCAACACACAGGAATGGACCGGCGACGTCCGGACGGGCGGTCGATGGGCTGCGGCGGGTGTCGGTGGTGGCCAACCCTATCAGTTGGAAGGCGCGTTCACCGTCGTGGATGAGCCGCGCAGACTCGCGCACACATGGAAGCCCGTGGGCGCGCCCATCGAGCCCGCAACGCTAACCTATGATATTGAACAGCAGGCGGATGGCGTGCGCCTGACCCTGCGCCATGCTGGTCTGCCGAACGAGGA
Source organism: Sedimentitalea nanhaiensis DSM 24252 (assembly GCF_000473225.1). GTDB lineage: Bacteria > Pseudomonadota > Alphaproteobacteria > Rhodobacterales > Rhodobacteraceae > Sedimentitalea > Sedimentitalea nanhaiensis. The sequence goes on along the minus strand of NZ_AXBG01000002.1, from coordinate 18,556 downwards.
CGTTCGCGAAAAGACCCGCGCGGGCTGGGAAACCAGCTTGGTCCGGTTGCGGGAAATCGTCTCGGCCGAGAGAGACTGAACCACGCAATGGCCTATGATGAAGCCCTTGCCTCCCGCGTCCGAAGTGCCTTGTCGGATGTGGGCGATCTGCGGGAACAGAAGATGATGGGCGCGATTTGCTTCATGGTTGGAGGCAATATGTGCTGCGGTGCAACCGGGGACGCGCTCATGGTCAGGGTTGGGCGCGACGGCTATGAGGCGGCCCTGGGGCAAGATCATGTGCGACCGATGAAGATGTCCGGCGGGCGCAGGCCGCGTGGGTTTGTTCTGGTCGATCCGCCAGGCATTGAGACCGAGGATGAGTTGAAGCGGTGGATCACGCGCGGACGCAAGTTCGTCGCCACACTGCCAGCAAAATGAGAAACTGACCATTTCCACTCACCCAGAAACAAAAAACAGTCATTTGAACGAATGCAGCGTGCGCCCGCCTTGTCCCGCACACCGGTCTCTGCCCAATTCCGCAACACTACGGGCAAAAACCTGTCAAAACTAGATTGGTTTTGCCGGGGGTTTTTGCCTAACCTAAGTGACTGATCTGATGTGGGGCAGGGAGAGCGGCCAAAAACGGCCGTCTTTGGCGTGCAGGTTCTGCCACTGGGTTTGTGTCCGGTGTGCGGGACAGAGCTGGCTTTCGCTGCGGTTGCGCAGATGTTTGGTTTAGGTCAATCAAGCAGGGATAGCTTTTTGAACCACAGGAGCGACTGTGAAGACTGTCATCCTCGAACATGAATACGCCTCACCGGCGAAGGAGGTCTGGGCGCTGGCAACGGACCTCGATGCACTCAGGGAAATCATGGATGGGGTTGTCAGCTTCGAAGGGTTGCCGAGCGGTCGCGTATACCAAGGCCAGAGAATTACCGTGCAGGTGTCGCTGTTCGGGAAGTTACCGCCTCAGCCGTATTTCATGGAAGTCCTGGAATGCGACGACGAAGCAATGATTTTGCGGTCTTCTGAAAAGGGCGCAGGCGTCAAATCGTGGCGTCACACTCTGACCGTGGAACCGCAGCAGTCAGGATCCAGGCTGCGCGACGTCATTGAAATCGACGCGGGCTGGATGTCATGGGCCTTCGCGCTCTGGGCACGGTTTCTGTATCGCAAGCGGCATGAACCGCGCGTTCAAATGCTTGCGGACATGCGGGCGAAACGGTCTGAGACTGAGTTGTCCGATGCAGAATCGCCGTGAAGTGAACCAAGATGGACTGCGGCCCTTCGCGCTATGTGCAGTGAACTGCAAAAAGGGCTCACTCCAGACCTTCTCCGCAGCGCAGGATGCGCCAAAACTCAACCCTTTCTGTCATCGGCAATAACGACCGTATTTGTCACACCCGTTGTGACCATAGGTTTTTGTCCAACAGCGGACGCAGCGCCAACTCGACCCTTTCGCGGTATGCTGGCTCAAGTGCCAAGATCGGGCGCGGCGGCGTTATAGGTCCAAATCCAAGGCTCTCCGCGATAGCGAACATCACCCGGAAGCTGCCGAACTCCCGGAAGAGCGCCCAGAGGGGAGCGAAGGCGTGGTCGATACGCTCGGCTTCGGCCGCATTCCCCGCCTGGGCCGCACGGGTTAGCGCGAGTGCGGGTTCCGGCAGGAGACCGGCCACCACGCTATACCAGCAGGCGCCACCAGCGAGCAGCGCGTGCTTCGCGCCCCAGTCACCGCTGTAGCCGATGGCGAAGTCCTCCGGCGTCATGGCCCGCAGGCGCCGCATCTCGCCTGCATAGTCGCCGTCCGCAGCCAGAGGCATTTTCACCGCGATCACGTTCGGAAGCTCGGCCAGTCGCGCGATCAGGTCCGGGCTGAAGGTGAATTTCGTGGTGCCCGGGTTGTTGTAAATGCACAGGGGGAGTCCGCCGGCCGCAGCGACGGCCTCGAAATGGCGGAACACCTCCTCGTCGGTCAGCGGTTGGTAGGACATGGGCGCGAGAAGCAGGCCGTCTGCACCGGCCTCCCTGGCGTCGCGCGCGAGGTCCTCGGCGAGATCGGTTGTGAGGGCACCGACACCGACGATGAGCGGCGTCCGTCCCGCCGCACACTCCACGGCGGCCCGCAGCGTGCGCTTGCGCGCCTCCGGCGTCAGGTAGGCGTATCCGCCGGTGCTGCCGAGCAGTCCGATGGAGTCCGCCCCAGCTGTCACGATCTGCTCGAGGAAGTGTTGCAGTAGCTCAGGCTTCGGCTGCCCCTCATCATCGGTGGGCGTGAGGGGGAACGCCGACAGGCCAGTAAACAGGGTCATGGGAGCATCTCCTTCAGACGCGTGACAGGAGCAGGCGAAGGCCGGCAAACCCGAAGAAGACGGCCAGGACGCCTTCGATCCCGCGCCGGGCGCGCCGGTAGAGGCGGATCATCGGTGCCGTCGAGAACACGAGCGCGTAGCCGCCGAAAATCGTCACGCTCAGGATCGCGCAGCCTACCAGAATGGTGGCCACGTCATGCCAAGATGCCTTGGCGCCGAGACCGAGAGTGACGAGGGCGATCCAGGCCAGCACGGCCTTCGGATTGGCCAGATGCATGATCAATCCATGACGATAGAGCGCCACGGAGGACGGAGCAGTCTCGGTCTGGGCGGCTCCGGATGAGATCGCGGTATCGGGCGTCATCGCGCTTCGGGCGCGCGCACCGCGAGGTAGAGCAGGTATAGGCCGCCGAGGATCTTCAGGACGATCAAGGCTTCGGCGTAGCGCGCGAGCAAGGCGGACACACCGGTGGCCGCAGACAGCCCCCAGAACAGCGATCCGGAGATGACGCCCGCGGCCAGCGCCAGCCCGGCCTGCCGACCGTGATTCATCGCCACGCCCATGATTCGAAGGGTGCTTGGACCGGGGCTTCCGGCCGCGATCACGTAGGCGGTGAAGACGACGAGTAGGTGGTTGATGTTGTCCATCGCGTGTCCTCTCAGGTTCCGGCCAGCAGCTTGAAGGCGATGATCCACATCACCATCGCGATGAGCGTCTCGAGGATGCGCCAGGCCGTCGGCCGCTCGAACACCGGGCGCAGCTTTATGGCACCGTAGCCGAGGGAAAAGAAGAAAACGAACGACCCGAGAACCGCGCCGACAGCAAAGGACCCCTGGCTGCCGGTGAACTGGGTGGAAATGGTTCCCAGAAGAACCACCGTGTCGAGATAGACGTGCGGGTTCAGCCAGGTGAGGGCGAGACAGGCCACCAGCGTGTGGAAGAGGTCGGTCTTCGGCAGCGAGGAATCTGCGGCCAACGCCTCCTTCGACCGTAGCGCGGACATGAGGCTCTTCACGCCATACCAAGTCAGGAAGGCCGCGCCGCCATAGCGCATGACGGGCTCGAGCCAGGGCAACCATTCGGAGACGGTCCGGAAGCTGGTCACCCCCACGGTAATCAGGATCGCGTCCGAGATCGCGCAAGCGAGACAGACTGCCAGGACATGCTCGCCCCGCAGCCCCTGCCGCAGAACGAAGGCGTTCTGGGCACCGATCGCCACGATAAGACTGAGGCTCATCATCATGCCGGTAAAGAAGACTGCGAGATCCATGTGCTGGCCTCCACTCTGAAAGAATGGCCGTGGACTATGCTGTTGCAGGCGATTAGACAAATTAAAGACCCTGATGCGGATGAAGGTAAGCTAAATGGCGGTGGATTACGCAGCGCTCCGGGCCGTAGCCGCTGTCGTCAGGACCGGCAGCTTCGAACGGGCGGCCGCGTCGCTCAATGTGACCCCGTCGGCCGTCTCGCAGCGCATCAAGCATCTCGAGGAGCGTTTTGGCGCGGTGCTCATAGAGCGTGGGACGCCCTGCACCGCCACGGACAAGGGTCTTGCGCTCTGCCGGCACATGGACCGCGTGGGGATGCTCGAAAAGGACCTTATGGCGCAGCTGCCCGAGCTCTCTGAGCCGGAAGATGCCGGGCAACGGGTGACCCTCAACGTGGCCACCAACGCCGACAGCCTCGGGACCTGGTTTCTCGAAGCCATCGCGTCCTTCACCAAGGCCAGCGACTATCTCGTAAATGTGGCTATAGACGATGAGGACCATACCGCCGACTGGCTCCGGCGCGGCCGAGTGCTTGCTGCCGTTACCTCGCTCGAACGCCCCGTCCAAGGATGCCGTGTCACGCCCCTCGGTTCACTCCGCTACCAAGCGACGGCGAGCCCCGACTTCGTGGCCCGATACTTCCCGGATGGCCTCACGGAGGAGGCGTTCCAGCGCGCGCCAGCGCTCACCTTCAACCAGAAGGACCGGCTCCAGAATGCCTGGGCGCGGGAGGTATTCGGGCACGACATGTCATTCCCCACCCATTGGCTCCCATCGACGCAGAGCTTCCTCGAGGCGAGCCTCGCCGGCATGGGGTGGGCCCTCAATCCGGTGCAGCTCGCAAGGCCCCACCTCGAGCGCGGTGAGCTCGTCGAGCTTTTCCCCGGAAAGCTGCTGGAGCGGCACCTGTTCTGGCAGATCAACCGACTGGCTGCCAACCAGCTTCATGAGTTGTCCCGGTCTATCCTCTCGGTAGCGCGGCGCGAACTCAGCTCGCTATCTTGACGCTCCACCGACGGCAGCTTTTGTCCGCACTGCGGACAGCGGTTGGCGCGTCCTTCAAGGTTTTCTGTCAGGAGCGTGCTTGTCAGAACTCAACCGTTTTTGTCACTGGCGGAAACGACCCGTTTTGGATGAAAACCCATCTTCCATTAGAATAGCCTTTGCATGGAACCAGACGGCCTCACAAATTTAATCCGCAGGCACTCGAATGAATGCCATCGCTTCTCTCGCAAGTTGTGACATGCCTGTCCCGCCATTCTCATAATGGTGCGATAGCTTTGCGCGCATCCGCGGCTCCCAGAAGTCATTGAGATGGGCCGCGACGCGTTCGGCTTGATCGGTGCCGGGCTGGGTGGCGAAATAGGTGGCAATCTGGTTGGCCATCATGACCAGTTTATCAGGCTGCATGGCAGGCTCCTGTCTGGATGCGCTCGGGGTGCGCGTAGATGTCGAAACTGCCGCCTCGAGCAAAGGCGGCCAGCGTAAGGCGCGCGCCCTCGGCCAGTCGCAGCGCATGGGCGGTGGGGGCCGACACGGCGAGGAGCACAGGGCAACCGGCGATGACAGTCTTTTGCACCATCTCGACCGACACGCGCGAGGTCAGCACGATGGCACCGGTGGCGGGGTTGATCCCGCCGCGCAGCATCGCGCCGATCAGCTTGTCCAGCGCATTGTGCCGCCCGACATCCTCGCGCGCCAGCCCAATGACGCCGCCAGAATTCATGAACCCGGCGGCATGGACCGCGCGGGTCTGGTCGTGCAGCGGCTGATGCGCGCGCAGCGCGTCGGTAGCCTGGCGCGCTGTGGAGCAGCTGACGCGCAGCCCTCCCTCTGGCAGCACCGGCAGGGGACGCAAAGCCTGCTCGAGACTGTCGATGCCGCATAGACCACAGCCCACCGGCCCCAGCACGTTGCGCCGGCGCCGATGCACCGCCTCGGCCCGCTCGGGTGCAAGCCAGAACCGCGCTTCGATACCATGCGCGTGGCTTACCACCTCGAAATCCATCACGTCCTCGAGGCCGCGGATGAACCCCTCCGTCAGGGCAAAGCCCATGGCGAAATCCTCGATATCGCTTGGACTGGCCATCATCACGGCCGCAGTGGTCCCGTCAAAAACCAGCGCGGTCGGCGTTTCTTCGGGGAGGCTGCGCCGGATATCATGCATCCCCTCGTGCCGGACGGTGACGCCCGGCACGCTTTGGGTGAGGCGGTGCGCTCTCATGCCGCTATTCCGCCGCTGGCAGGATGCGGCGCGATTGTGCCGCCTGCGCATTATACGCCTCCTGCCAGTCGGTCGGACCGTTGGAGTGCGAGACCTGCACTGCCGTCACCTTGTATTCGGGGCAATTGGTGGCCCAGTCCGAATAGTCGGTGGTGATGACGTTGGCCTGCGTGTCGGGGTGGTGGAAGGTCGTGTAGACCACGCCGGTCGACATCCGCTCGGAGATCTTCGCGCGCAGCGTCGTCTCGCCCGAGCGGGACGCCAGCTTGATCCATTGCCCGTCCTTGATGCCGCGCAGCTCGGCATCATGCGGGTGGATCTCCAGCAGGTCCTCGTGATGCCATTCGCTGTTGGCGGTGCGCCGCGTCTGCGCGCCGACGTTATACTGCGACAGGATCCGCCCGGTGGTCAGCAAGAGCGGGAAGCGCGGGCCGGATTTCTCTTCGGTCGCCACGTATTCGGTGACGATGAACCGCCCCTTGCCACGCATGAAGCCATCGACATGCATCAGCGGCGTGCCTTCGGGATGCGCCTCGTTGCAGGGCCACTGGACCGAGCCCTTCTCTTCCAGCACGTCATAGGACACGCCGGCGAAGCTGGGGGTGGTCAGCGCGATCTCGTCCATGATCTGGCTGGGATGGGTATAGTGCCAGCCCGCGCCCATAGCGTTGGCCAGAAGCTGCGTCACCTCCCAGTCGGCATAGCCGTTGAGCGGCTTCATCACCTCGCGGACGCGGTTGATGCGCCGCTCGGCATTGGTGAAGGTGCCGTCCTTTTCCAGGAAGGTCGAGCCCGGCAGGAAGACATGCGCGTAATTCGCCGTCTCGTTGAGGAAGAGATCATGCACGATGACACACTCCATCGCGGCGAGGCCGGCGGCGACGTGTTTGGTGTCGGGGTCGGATTGCAGGATATCCTCGCCCTGGCAGTAGAGACCCTTGAAGGTGCCTTCGACCGCGGCATCCAGCATGTTGGGGATGCGCAGTCCCGGCTCGTTGTCGATCTCGACGCCCCAGACCTCCCGGTAGATATCGCGCACGTCGTCGTTCTTGACATGGCGATAGCCAGGCAACTCATGCGGGAAGCTGCCCATGTCGCACGAGCCCTGCACGTTGTTCTGTCCGCGCAGCGGGTTCACGCCGACACCGCGGCGGCCGATATTGCCGGTCAGCATGGCAAGGTTGGCGATGCCGATCACGGTGGTGGACCCTTGGCTGTGCTCGGTCACGCCGAGGCCGTAATAGATCGCGCCATTGCCGCCGGTGGCGAAAAGGCGCGCGGCCTCGCGCAGATCGGCAGCGGGCACGCCGGTCAGCAACTCGGTCGCCTCGGGGCTGTGGCGCGGATCGCTGATGAATTCGGCGTATTCGCTGAACTCTTCCCAGTCGCAGCGCTCGCGGATGAACGCCTCGTCCATCAGCCCTTCGGTGACGATCACATGCGCGAGGGCCGAGACGACGGCGACGTTGGTGCCGGGGCGCAGCGGCAAGTGGTGCGACGCCTCGATATGGGCCGAGCGCACCAGGTCGATCTTGCGCGGGTCGATGACGATGATCTTCGCCCCGGCGCGCAGGCGCTTTTTCATGCGGCTGGCAAAGACAGGATGCGCGTCGGTCGGGTTCGCTCCGATCAGGATGATGACGTCCGTATCCTCGACCGAATCGAAGTCCTGCGTGCCGGCGGAGGTGCCGAAGGTCTGGCCCAGCCCGTAGCCCGTAGGCGAATGGCACACGCGCGCGCAGGTGTCGGTGTTGTTGTTGCCGAAGACCGCGCGGGTCAGTTTCTGCACCAGGTAGGTCTCCTCGTTGGTGCAGCGGCTGGAGGTGATGACGCCGATGGACTTCTTGCCATACCGCTCCTGAAGGCCGCGCATCCGCTGCGCGGCGAATGTCAGCGCCTCGTCCCAGTTGACCTCGCGCCACGGCTCGTCGATGCGGTCGCGGATCATCGGGCTGAGGATGCGGTCCTTGTGATTGGCGTAGCCATAGGCGAAGCGGCCCTTGACGCAGCTATGGCCGCGATTGGCCTTGCCGTGCTTGTAGGGGACCATGCGTACCAGCTCGTCGCCGTTCAGCTCGGCCTTGAAGGAGCAGCCGACGCCGCAATAGGCGCAGGTGGTGATGACGGAACGCTCGGGCGTGCCCAGTTCGATGATCGACTTCTCCTGAAGCGACGCGGTGGGGCAGGCCTGCACGCAGGCGCCGCAGCTGACGCAGTCGGAGGCCATGAAATCATCGCCCGCCGCACCCGCCGACACGCGGCTTTCGAACCCGCGGCCCTCGATGGTCAGCGCGAAGGTGCCCTGCACCTCTTCGCAGGCGCGCACGCAGCGCGAACAGACGATGCATTTGCTGGGATCATAGGTGAAATAGGGGTTCGACTGGTCCTGCGGGATGTATTCGGGGTTGCCCAAGTCCTCCGCAGTATCGCGAGTGCGCGCGCGGATGTCGCCCGCGGCCAGTGTGCCGATCCCCAAGGGGTCGTAATGGTTGCGCCCACTCTCGTAGCGCTGGTCGCGCAGGCCGACCGCGCCGGCCATGTCCTGCAATTCGCAATCGCCATTGGCGCTGCATGTCAGGCAGTCGAGCGGATGGTCCGAGATGTAGAGCTCCATCACACCCTTGCGGATCTTCTTGACCTTGGAGCTTTGGGTGCGCACGGCCATGCCTTCGGCCACCGGCGTGGTGCAGGAGGCGGGCGTGCCGCGCCGGCCCTCGATCTCGACCACACACAGCCGACACGAGCCCCACGCCTCCATGTTGTCGGATGCGCAGAGTTTCGGCACCTGGATGCCCGCTTCGGCGGCGGCGCGCATGACGGAGGTGCCTTCGGGCACCGTCACTTCGAACCCGTCGATGGTCAGGGTGACGGGCGCGCCCTGCCGGGCCGGGGTGCCCATGTCGCGGTCGTCCATGGATGTGGGGATGATGAAATCCTTCATTCCGCTGCCTCCTTCTGGGTGGCGAAGTCATCGGGGAAATGGGTGAGGGCCGACATCACCGGAAGCGGGGTAAAGCCGCCGAGCGCGCAGAGCGATCCGTCGGTCATCGTCTCGCACAGATCGGTGAGCAGCGGGATCGCGTCCGCGTCGCCGCGCGCGATGCGGTCGATCGTCTCGACCCCTCGGACCGACCCGATGCGGCAGGGGGTGCATTTGCCGCAGGATTCGACCGCGCAGAACTCCATCGCGAAGCGCGCCATGTGCAGCATGTCCGCGCTGTCGTCGAAGACCGTCAGCCCCGCATGGCCCAGCAGCCCGCCCTTGGCGTCCAGTTCCTCGTAGCCGAGCGGCGCGTCGAAATTGGCGACCGGGATATAGGCGCCCAGGGGGCCGCCGACCTGCACCGCCTTGACCGGACGGCCCGTGCGTGTGCCGCCCGCCAGATCGTTCACGACCTCATCCAGCGTGATGCCGAAGGCCGTCTCGAAGAGCCCGCCGCGCGCGACATTGCCGGCGATCTGCAAGGTAACGGTCCCGCGCGAGCGGCCGGTGCCGAAATCGGCGTAATGCTGCGCGCCCTTCTCCAGTACCACCGGCACGGTGGCGAGGCTTATGACGTTGTTGACGACCGTCGGACGCCCCAGGAACCCTTCGAGCGCGGGCAGCGGCGGCTTGGCCCGCACGACGCCGCGCTTGCCTTCGAGCGAGTTCAGCAGCGACGTCTCTTCGCCGCAGACATAGGCGCCAGCGCCCACGCGCACCTGCATGTCGAAGGCGCGGCCGGAGCCGAGGATATCGCCGCCCAGCACGCCCTTGGCCCGGGCGATGCGGATCGCCTCGTTCATCACGGTGATGGCGTCGGGATATTCCGACCGCAGGTAGACATAGCCGCGGGTCGCCCCGACCCCGAGACCGGCGATTGTCATGCCCTCGATCAGGGTGAAGGGATCGCCCTCCATGATCATGCGATCGGCGAAGGTGCCGCTGTCGCCCTCGTCGGCGTTGCAGACGATGTATTTCTGCGGCGCGTCGGCCTCCATCACCGTTTTCCACTTGATCCCGGTGGGAAAGCCCGCGCCGCCGCGCCCACGCAGGCCGCTGTCCGTGACTTCGGCCACGATCTCGGGCGCGGTCATGGCGATTGCGCGGCGCAGACCGGCCAGCCCGCCATGCGCCTCATAATCGGCCAGGTCCAGCGGGTCGATCACGCCGCAGCGGGCAAAGGTCAGGCGCGTCTGGCGCGCGAAAAAGGGAATGTCCTCGACCGCGCCAAGGCAGTCCATCCGGCCATCGAACAGCGCAGGAACGTCCTCCACGCTGACTGGGCCGAATGCCTCGCGGCCATCGCCGCGGTCGATCTCGACCAGCGGCTCGAGCCAGATCATCCCGCGCGAGCCATTGCGGATCAGCGTCACATCGAGGCCACGCGCCTCGGCCTCGCGGCGGATCGCGTCCGCCACATCGTCGGCCCCCAGCGCCTTGGCGGCGCTGTCCATCGGAACATAGATCTTCATGCGCCCGCCTCCGTTAGAATACGCTCAAGCCGGGGGGCATCGAGACGCCCGACAACCTTGCCATCGACCATCGCCGCCGGCCCGCAGGCACAAAGACCCAGGCAATAGACAGGCTCGACCGTCAGAGCACCGTTCGGGGTGGTCGCATGCCAGTCCAACCCCAGCTTGGCCAGCGTCTCCTCAACCATGACGTCGCCGCCGACCGACTGGCACGCCTCGGCGCAGCAGATCTTGACCACATGCCGGCCCGCAGGTTTTTCGCGGAAATCGTGATAGAACGACACCACGCCATGCACTTCGGCGCGGGTCATGTTCATGATATGCGCGATGCGCGAGATGGCGGGCGCGGGAATATGGCCGTATTCAGCCTGCAACCCGTGCAGCATCGGCAAGAGCGGACCCTCGCGCCCCTTGTGCGGCATGAGGATCGCGTCGATCTCGTCATCGGTCGGGATGGGCGGCGTTGGTTGCATGGCTCACCTTTTGGCTATGTTGCCGCAAGGGTAGCTGCCGCTCTATTGTATTATCAATAACACAATACCGTCAACCGATTGATAAAATCAATCAAAACCTTCCGAAAGCCTTGCAGCCTGCTTCAGAAGTGCCTGCAATGTAGGTGTGTGCGGCTCGCGGTAGGGCGCGACGAGGCCAACGGTGGGGTGGCGGATATTGCCGGACAGCGGCACCAGGCGCAGTGCCTTGCCCTGGCTGAGAAAGCGGGCGATATCGGCAGGCAGGATCGTCAGCCAGTCGCCCTGTTCGACATTGGCCACCAGAACCACGGCCGAATCCGATTCGATCCATGCATCGGGCGTGACGCCCGCGTCCCGGAAATGGCCATTGATGATGCGCCGGTTCTGGTTTTCGGGAGTCAACAGAGCCAGCCGCTCGCTGCCCAACTCGTCCCAACCGACTGAATCGCGGCATGCAAAGGCCGAACTTTCGCTGCAAATCAGCATGTATTTCTCGCGGTAGAGCGGCTCGGTGCTGAGCCGTCCGGTCGGCTCGTTGTCAAGATAAGTGATGCCGGCATCGACTTCGAGATTCTCTATCATCGACAGGATCTCGATCGAAGTGCGCGACAGCAGCGTCAGGCGCACGTTGGGATTGCTTTCGCTGAATTTGGCCGAGAGCTGCGCGGCCCATGTGAGAGCGGTAGGGATGACCGCGACGCGCAGCTGTCCCGTGAGGCCGTTCCTGCTGAATCGCATCTCCTCGCGCAACTGGCGGGCGTCAGCGGTTATGCGGCGCGCCCAGACCAGCGCGCTCTGCCCTTCGGGCGTCAGACCGCCGAACTTGGAGCCGCGAAAGACCAGCTTGACGCCGAGTTGTTCCTCGAGGTTCTTTATCCGGGTCGACAGGGTTGGTTGCGTGATGCCAAGTTCTTCGGCCGCCTTGCCAAAGTGCTGCAGCTTGGCAAGAGCAATGAACATTTCAAGCTGATCGAGCATGGAGAAAACTTTTCAGGTCCGAAGTAAATTTGGCACCACTGGCATGGACGCTAGTCGTGCCTACAAGGGCCTCTCTAAAGCTTTTCGACATTAACCTGAGACATATCCGGCACTCTTTTGGGTCGTAGAGATCGCAGAGTGATCCGATGGCCCCGAAGACCTCGGTGAATGTTCTGGCGCCGATCCTTCGCAGGTGTGCTTTCAGCTTTGAGTAAGCTTGCTCTATGGGGTTCAGATCGGGCGAGTACGGCGGCAGGTAGAGGAACCAGCAGCCGTGGTCGCGCAAGGCCTGCGCGGCCTCCTTGTTTCGATGCGTGGCCAGGTTATCGAGGATGACGACTGTGCCGGGGGCGATCTCGGGGACCAGAATTTCACGGATGTAGGCGGCAAAAGCAGGGCCATCCATCGCGCCTTGATGGCCCATGGCGCGATCAGCGCGTCCTGGGTCAGACCCGCGATCAGCGTCTGCGTGCCCCAGCTGCCAAAAGGGTGCGTCCATTGTCAGGCGTTCACCCCGCTGCGCCCTGCCGCGCAGATGGGTCAGATTGGTCTTCACTGCCGTTTCGTCAATGAAGACAACGCGTTCGGGCAAGCCCGCAATGGCAGGCAGCCGATGTCTGAACCAATCCGCGCGCTGCTGCCTTACCTTGGCGCGACGGCGCTCGGTGGCGACCAGCAAATTTTTTTTATACTTGAACCCGAGTCGGGACAGCAGATTGGCGATGGAGGAATGATGCACCCGCACGCCCTCGGCATCGGTCAGCGCATCGCGCAACTCGAAGAGCGTGATGTCGGGGGCCTGCGCGACCAGTTCCTCAAGGAAGGCCTGGTGCGGTGCCAGCTTTCCCTTGCCGCGCGGCGGTCCCTGGCGGGCCGGTTCCGCATGGCCCTTGATCCTCACCTGATGTCCCCATCGCGCGCCCGTGACCGGTGACACCTTCAGACGCAACGCCGCCGCACGACCGCTTAACCCTTCCTCAATCAATCTCTGAAACCGCGTCCGAAGCGCCGTTGGCAAAGGTGCTGACATGATCCATCCTCCCAAAAAAAGATGAATCACATCTGATGTCTCAAGGGAATACCCCGCGATTCAAGTTCAAACCGAAACGCTTTAGGCGGCGTCTGCAGTGAAAGGCAGCAAAGTCCCGCGCTGCGGACAATGGTCAGCTCATCGGTGAAGGTCTGCTGACGCCGTTCAGCGGGCAAAACTCATCCGTTTTTGCCACCGGCGGAATCCACCGTTTTTGGCGCACAGGTTTTGTCAGGGGGGTTATGTCCGGTGTTCGGGTGCCTTCCCGCCATTCGCTGCACACCTGCCGACCGCTAAGCTTAGAGAGCGCGCATCGCGCCTGAGAACTGGTTCCTGAAAGTTGCGGCGCGATGGGCTTTGCGATTCGGTAGTCGACGACCGCTGGTCCGAACCTCGGGGTCGCCGCCGTCAGTGGAGGCTGTCTATCTTGTCGAGCAATGCGGTCAGCCGGGATACATAGGGCGGATAGGTCGCGCCGTCCGCGGCCTCCAGGTCGGCGATGCTCAGACCTTCGGGAAGGTGTGCGTTTGCACGCTCCAGCAAGGTGGCGGCAGATGCCACGTCATCAAGGGCTGCCATTGTCGCCGCGTGACGATAGAGGACTTCCGTGACGGGCGGCGCCAATGCGTAGGCACCCGCAGCCATGTCGTAGTCCTCTGCATAGAAGGCAGCGGTTGCCAGCGCCGCGTTGTACCAGGGCGGCGGCGCTGGGTTCAGCTCATATGCACGCAGGGCCCACTGGATAGCATCCTCCCCGACGGGGACGCGACGCGCGCCACCCCAGGCCGCCTGTGCCAGAATGTCCGGATTGTTGTGCCCAAGCCTTGCCGCCTTTCGCAACGCGGCCTCGGCGGCGGCATGATCCCCAGCACGACCCATCAGAAAGGTGACCTGAACCAGCGTTTCCGGATCGTTGGGGGACAAACGATAGGCGTTTTCCGTCGCGGTGATACGGCGCGACAGGTGATCCTCGAAACTCTCGACTGTCCGTGCGCCCTCCATCTGCAACAGATGAACGACCGCAAGGGCAGTCCATGCGCGCGCGTACTCCGGGTCGAGAGCCAACGCCTGCTCGAGCAAGGCCTGCGACTGCGCGAGACCTTCGGGCGTGAACAGGTGCTTCTGCTCGATGGCGCGCAAATAAAGGTCGAATGCACCCAAGTTACCCGGAGACGCATCCAATTTCCCGAGCGTATCTTGGGCGACCACACCCGTCCATGCAGGCGAGATTGTGGCCTCCACCTTTTCCAGCAGGTCGGCTTGCATGGCAAACACCTCGTCGGCCGGGCCTTCCCACACCTCAGACCACACGATCCGCCCCCCGGTTCCGTCCGTCAGTCGGGCGGTCAGGCGCACCGTTTCGGGGGCGGCGCTGATTGTGCCGCTAAGCATGTAGGCGTCCCGGGGCACGTCGACATCGGACATCGCGGCCTGCCGGACATCGAGCCAGTCGTTGCGCGCAAGCGCCGCCGAAAGCTCGTCCGCCAATCCATGACCGATCCGTGACCACTTTTCGGAGTCGTAGAGATCGAGAAACGCGGAGACGACGATCACCGGACGTTCGTCCCGATGCGCCGCGCGGGGCCACAGCAAAACGCTGGCCAAGACAGCCAGAGCCGCCAACCCGGTGAGCGCAATCCGCGCCCGCCACGTCCAACGGCCCCTTCTCTTGTCGTCCACGATCTGGACGTCGGACGTTTCCAGCATGTAGCCCCGCTTGGGAAACGTCTTCAGCAGCCTGTGCCCGTCCCCGCCGAGGGACGCACGGATTTCGCGGATGCATTGGGTCACGCTGTCTTCGGTCACGGTTGTCGTCGGCCATACGCGAGACATGATCTCTTCCCGGCTCACGACATCGCCGCGATGCGCCAGAAGGTCTCGCAGGACCGCCGCGGTCTGGGGACGCAGGGCCACTGACTGACCGTCCCCGGCTGACATTACACCCGTAGCAACGTCGAAGCTGAACGCTCCGATCCTGACCTGATCAGGTTCCATGCGGCCCCCTTTTCAGCGCGTGCGGCAATCCTAATCCGGTCGGGGCCGAATGCAGAAGGGAACGTCGGACGATATCGGGCAGATTTCATCGAACTTTCAGGACATGAAAGGCGGTTCCGCGGAACGGTCGAATAACCAGTCACAGGAGGATCGCATGACCATAACATCGAATATCGCGTGGAGCCTTGCCGCTGCAGGACTCGCCCTGATCACGACATGCCTGCATGCGGAGACCCTCGACATCGACGGCCGCGCGGTCGATGTCCGCATCGAGGGGGAGGGCGCGCCGGTTATCTTCGTTCACGGAGCCCTGTCCGATCTCAGAGTCTGGGACGGGGTTATTGATGCGCTGGCCGAGAAGGTGCCGGACCGTAGACTGGTCTCTTACACCCAACGGCATTTCGGCCCCGGTGATGCGCCGATCGGACTGCCGAAAGATTTCAACCGCGATACGCATGTTTCGGATCTGATCCGTTTGACGGAAACCGTAGGGAACGGGACCCCAGCGATCCTGGTGACTTGGTCATATGGCGGTGAAATCGGCCTGCACGCGGTGATGCGCAGACCCGAACTATTTGGTGCGGCGATCCACTACGAGCCCATTCTTTTCCCATTGCTGTCGGAACTGCCGGGCGGGAAGCGCGCCATGCAGGAGAAGGTCCGCACCGTCTTCGCCCCGGCCGTGGGCCTCGCGAAGCAGGGTGATCTCAATGGTGCAGCGATGCGGTTCATGGAAGGCGCGTTCCTGATGCCCGAAGGATCGGCAGCGGACGCACCCCTGCCCTGGCCCACGATTTGGCAAGACAACAGCAAGACCATTCCGGCCTATGGCGCGATGGCACCGCTGCCAGTCACTTGCGAAGACCTCGGCGCGATCACAGCCCCTGCTGTGATCTTGGAGGGAAGCGAAAGCCATATCGACACAGTGATGATGGCAGACCGGGTGTCGGAATGCCTGGACAACGCATTGACGATCAACGTCCCGGGAGCAAACCACGGAATACCGATGCGCGCTCCGGAACAGTTCGCGGATATGGTCACCTACGTACTGAACCTGCTTCGCTGAAAGGTTGAAGGACCGGTGTTTTCCATACGACAGGGCCACGCAGGGATGCGCCAAAACTCAACCGTTATTGCCACGGGCAAAAACCACCGTTATCGCCCCGTCCTGAACAACCGCACCGGCGCCTTGCCGCCGCGTTCGATTACACCCTTGGCCTCTTGGTCGAGCTGCACTGCCTTCAGCCACCATCCGGCCTTCTCGCCGCCCGGAAACAGCTCCTGTGACAGGTTCGGCAGCAGCGCAGCCTTGGCCTCGGCGACACTCATGCCGGGAGGCTCGGTCGGCAGTACCGGCAGCAAGGCGTCCCGCATGGCGATGAATTTCGCCTTGTTCACCCGCTGGACGTGGTTCGGCGATGTGATGCTTTCGATTTCGATCTTCTCGTCCGTATCAGACATTGATCTCTCCCGTGGTTGGCGTCTTCGGGTTGCGGAACCCCATGGCGACCCACGCTCCGAACAGCTTCGCGAAGAACCCGAGACTCTGTTTCTTCGCGTTGGGAATGTCGTCCGGCAGCGTGGCCCCTTCGGGTAGGTCGGAGGCCATCGTGCGCATCGTGGGCGCAGGCCTTGTGCCATCCGGCCAGAGCCCACCATAAAGACTCAGCCAATGCCCGCCCTTGAACTCCAGATAGACTGGCGTGTTGCAGCAGGTGGCGATCACCCGCGTGCTGGGGGCTTCGGGGGACAGGCGGAACCCGGCCAGGTTGTCGGTGCCGGACAGAAAACGCACGCGGTCCTTGCGATACATGACGAAGGCAGTCGTGCTGTGATCCGTGAGGATTTGCGGGGCGCCCTCAAGGCGCTGCATTCGGTCCGCCGCTTCGCGGCAAGAGGTGCAGCAGCATTCGACGCTTTCGATTGGCTTGCCCTCGACTTCGAGGCGGGTCTGACCGCAGGCGCATCCGATTTGTGTTGTCTCACCCATGCGCTGGCTCCTTCTCGGCGGCGGCTTCGAGGGCGGCGATGTCGATCTTGCCCATCTGCATCATGGCCTCGCTCACACGGCCCACCACGCCCGGATCGTCACTGGCCAGCAGGTCCGGCATCCGCTTTGGCACGATCTGCCAGGATACGCCGAAGCGATCTACGACCCATCCGCAGCGCCCCGGTTCGCCGCCTTTCGCGGTCAGCGCGTCCCAGAGCCGATCAGTTTCGTCCTGATCCTCTGTCAGCACAGAGATCGAGGCGGCGGGCGTCAGCTTGTAATGCGGACCTCCCGTCAGGATCATCATCGGCGCACCGGCCAAGTTGAACTCGACAATCATAGGATCGTCCGGCTGGCCGTTCTCGCGCACCGCCTCGATCCGACTGTCCGGCACGAGCTTCACGTAGTCTTGGGCTGCTTCGTGTCCGCCCTTCTCGAACCAAAGGCAGGTCCGCACTTTTGAGGCATGTTCCATTGGTCAATTCTCCCTTGTTGTTGAGGTTTGTGGTTCGACATCAAGACCGAACAGGCCCCGCACATAGCGGATCAAGTGATCAACACTCTCGCGGGCGAGGTCCGAGTCTCCGGTGGCCTTGGCGAGAATGAACCCACCCTGAAGAACCGCCTGCGTGTGGCGGGCAAGGCTCTCGGCTGTCCATTCGGCATCAATCCCTCGCTGCGCTCTGGCCGCTTCGATGTCGGCCTCCAGTGTGGCGGCATGACCGAAGATGCTGGCAGCGCAGGCGTCCCGGATCGCGGGGGCGCTGTCATGCACCTCCTGCGTCATGGTGCCGACGAGGCAGGTGTATTCAAAGGTCTCGCCACCGATGATCCCCTTGCGGAAATCCAGATAGGCCAGCACCCGGTCCAGCGGATCGTCGGGTTTGTGATAGGGTGCGCCCGCAAACAGCGCGCTGGTCGTCTCGGCCCAATAGTTCGCGGCTGCGACACCAAGGGCATCTTTCGTTTTGAAGTGGTGAAAGAATGCGCCCTTCGTGACCCCGGCCGATTGGCACAGGTCGTCAACGGACGTTGCGGCGAAACCTTTCTGGCGGATCACGTCGCGGGCCGCTTCCAGAAGGCGGGTGCGCGCATCGCCGCGCTCGGGGGATTGTTTGGTCGGTCTTGGCATGGTTGACATACATACCGGTCGGTCGGTATGTAGTAAAGAACAAACTAGGGAGACAGATCATGAGCTATATCGACGGCTTCATTCTCGCGGTGCCGACCGCGAACAAGCAGACTTTCACCGAACACGCCGACCGGGCGAACCGCTTCTTCATGGATCAGGGCGCACTGCGAGTCCGGGAATGCTGGGGCGACGATGTGCGCGACGGTAAGCAAACCGATTTCCGGAAGGCCGTGCAGGCCAGGGACGACGAGACGGTCGTGTTCTCGTGGGTCGAATGGCCGGACAAGGCCACGCGCGATGCCTGCGGCGCAAAAATGGAAGAGGCCTCGAAATCCGACGAGCGGATCAACCCCGAGAAAAATCCGATGCCGTTTGACGGGATGCGGATGATCTACGGCGGCTTCTCACCTGTGGTCGAACTCGACGCCTGATCAAAGGAAGCTGACTTTCGATTAGTCATCGCGAGCGGCTGCTTCCCCCCGCAGTGTGACAGTGCATACGATTTGCAACGAATAGCATTGTTCGCCATGAACACCGCTTGCCTGTCTCTGCGTCCGGGCATGAAATGCCCATCCGCGCGAAGCGCCGGGCCTGTCGGCGGGTGGCCTTCAGGTTGCCCGCCGATAGGTCACCCTGAAACCCTCCTCGCCCAAGATCACACCACAACGCAACGCAAAAGACCCCCGCCTGCTGACGGGGGCCAAGATCATTCGACG
>NZ_AXBG01000001.1 GCF_000473225.1 Sedimentitalea nanhaiensis DSM 24252 | reverse complement strand
TGTGGTCGGGTCAGGAAAGCAACCAGACCTGGTCTTCGGTCGGCAAACCGATGTCATCGGTCAGATCGGAAACGACCGGCCCGACGGCAGGCGCGACATTGTCGATGATATCCGTCACGCCCTGGCCACTGCCCGAGCTGATATCGAGCCGGACGGTGTCGGTGGCGTGGTCGACCACCAGATCGGCGTCCAGACCGTTGCCCAGTCCGATGAACTCGATCTTGTCCAGCTGGCCCAGCAGTTCGTCCACCGCGATCAGGGTGTGCGACCCGGCCCCACCGTCATAGTCGGACAGGTCGATCCGCAAGGTGCCGTCCAGCGTGACGCTTGATTTGACCGGGCTTCCGGCCTGATCCCAGGCACCGGAACGGAATTCCTCGATGGTCGAGAACCCGTCGGCATCGCCCTTGAAGGTCAGCGTGCTGCCGTTCTGCATTTGCAGTTTGGCATCGCCGCTGCTGGCACCGTCAAATCCGATTCGGGCGTCCGAGCCGTCGATGATCAGCTGGCTGCCGTTGGTGACCTTGTAGGTGGCGCCCGAGGTCGCCAGCAGGGTTTGCCCATCAGTGGCCTGCAGCAGGGTCTTGCCAGTGACGTCGCCGGTATTGGCAAAGCGCCCGCCATCCACCTGGAGCGTCAGCACCTGGTTGCCGGCATAGCCGTCGGTCCAGAACTGTCCGGCGTTGATGGTCTGGATCAGGCCCGCGTCTCCGCTGGAGGCCAATGTATCCTCGACGCTGAGCTTGCCGCTGTTGACGTAGAGTGCGCCGCCGCCCAGGTCCAGATCGTCCAGCTGCGTGGTGCCGCCGTATTGCACGTGGTTGCCGCCCAGATCGACGCGGTCGCCGTTGTCGGGCAGTTCCTCGTTGTTCCAGTTGATACGGTTGTCCCAGCGGATGCCATCGGCCAGAGCGTTCGGAATGAAGCGATGGCTGGTGGCGCTGCCGTTGCCGCTGGCTTCGACACCGAACCCGTTCTGGAAATAGGCGATGATATCATCCGCCGTTACATCGACCTCATCTGCCAAGATGGCTTCCATCAGTTCGGCGATGGTGGCCTTGTCCTGACCCAGAACCTCTGCCGCAAATCTCTGGATCGTGGTCTGGTCTGCGAGGTCTGTGTCCGTCACTTTGCCGTTGTCTGTGACAGAGGATGGGCTGACCCAACCGCCGCCTGCCCAATTGTAGATGATAGTATCGTCATAGACTGTTTCGTTTCGAATTTGCAGCGCATCATGGGTGACCGTTTTTCTTGCCAGTTCTTCCGGATTGTCCGGATCTGCGAGATGCGCGATGATGTTGTCCAGCAGCGTGGTGTCGATGGCCTTAACTTCCACGCCCAGGGTCCGACCGCCGACAGCGCCATGGGTCCATTCCTTGTGCGCCCCGGAGGTCACCACATTGTCGGTGAAGAAAGTGAAATTTCCGATCGGGCCATCGCCCTGCGATTCATAGATGCCGCCCATCATGTTCACGGCGACATTGTTGTCGACAAAAACGTTGTCTTCGATGAATGCGCCGCCCCGGAACTGGACTCCCACTGAGCTCGCCTGCGAGATGATATTGTCGCGCGCGGTGACATCAGAGGTGTCGTTTTGAAGATAAACACCGTGGGAGAACATGGTGGGCGGCACACCACCTTCAGTGGATCCGTCCGGCAGGTAATCGTCCTCCCAGCCATTGTGGTGGATGATGTTGCCTTCCATGAGGATGCCAGTTGTGTTGGTCGAGAAAAAGGCGGTTCCGCCTCCGGACCAATACCCATCGGTTTGCGCTGGGTTGAGGATGTGTGAGAGGTCGGAATCGCGGAGGGTAAAACCTTCCGTATTCTGGATGTTTATAATCCCGCCACCGTCGGAGACTTGACTGTTGTTGACGATGATGTTTTCACCGCCCAGGCTCAGGATACCGCCTTGCGGTGCGATATCGTCGAACACGACATTCTGGCTTTCGAGCTGGTAGATCTTGATCGGGTCGGTTAGTACTGGCCGATCACCTTCGCCCCATGACGATACATAGAGCGGATGCAGCGGGCTTTCCCCCGATGCGGCCACACCGATCAGCCGTCCGGCATTTTCATAGGTATAGCCCTTTTCGAACATCAGCCAATGCGATGCAATGGTCGGAGTTCCGCCGGAGGGGTAGAGGAGCGCATCCCACAGGTCCATGCCGACATCCGTGGCCAGGGCCATGTCTTCCGAGCCACCGTATTCCGGATGATCCATCAGCCACTTTCCGGTGACCGTACCCTCGCTGACGCCTTCGCGGGCGGCGATGTCGGCAGCTGTCAGCGCGCCGTCGCTGCCCGAGACATAGACCTTGCGGTGATTGTCGCCGGTTTCGACGACCAGATCGCCCTGTGCATCGGTCTCCAGCATGTAGTGCTTGCCTTCACCCCAGCCGGCGTCCTGTTCGGGGGCGGCAACATCCAGCGCCGCGCTGCGGGTCTCGGTGGTGCCATTGGCATAGGTGATTTTAAAGTCGAACGAGAGTGCTCCGCTGTAGTCGCTGCCCGACATGACCAGGGCCAGCGTGTTGTCGGGATTGACCGTGACATTTCCGTGCGCGGGGCCATTGGTGATCTGGATCGAAGCGATGTTCTGCGTAGCGTCGAATGTTCTGCGTAGCGTCGACCGCAAACACGGTCACCCGCCCACCAGCGACGGCGGCAGTCGCCCCTTGGCTTAACGAGACAGGTTCAATCTGCCCTCCATTATCGACCTCGGGCGGCTCTGGCGGTTCGACTTCCGGGTCTTCCGGCTCTTCGGGCTCTTCGGGCGGCCTTGGCAGTTCGACTTCCGGCTCTTCGGGTTCTTCCGGCGGTCTTGGGAGTTCGACTCCCGGCTCTTCCGGGACCTCGGGAGTGACGACCTCGGGCGGCTCTGGCAGCTCGACTTCCGGCTCTTCGGGCGGCCTTGGCAGTTCGACTTCTGGTTCTTCCGGCTCCGGGGCGGCGGTGTCCAATCCGCGTCTCCAGGCAAGCATGTCCTGCCAGGAGGGGGGCTTTGACCAAGAAAAAGAAAGGTTGGAAGTCCAAGGCATATGTTTGTCCCAAGTTTTTATGGCCTGCGCGTCAGCCGATCATTCTTCCGAACTGCCGCAGGCTGTTTTTTTTGTGTGTGTTTTATGTTTCTCGATCCATTCGGCAACCGGAACCCCTGCGGGTGGAGGCTGTTTGATGCCAAGATGGTCAGGTGGTGTCGGTCCGTTTACGTTTCGCCATGGCAAGGTGTGCCACAGGATAACCTGTCTGCTCGTGTCATTTGCTCTGCCTGTTCTCGTGAGTGTGATGCGATGCAGGACGCGTCGCGCCCGCCTTGTACGGGCAACGATCCGATTTCGGAATGGGGAGATCCGAATACGCGCGCTATCTGCGGGTTTTCGCCGATGGTTCATCTTTAACGGGAAAGATGACCCTGCGTCACCCGAGTTTCGGGATTCCTTTTCCCGCTCTGCGGTCCCGTCAGTACAGTGCAGAATTGCCCTTTGGTCGCTGTGCTTCAGTCTCAATGTGGCCCCAATGCAGTTGCAAGGATGGGCTGAATGCCCGATACGTCAGGGGCATTTTCGCGGCAGTGCCGGCCGATTTCTGAAGGGTGAACGATTTCGATCATGTCTGAGCAGCACTTGGAAAAGGCAGGGTTCGGCGGGGAGAGGATGGGTTCGTCTTGTTACTCAAAGATTAACGCACTCTTGATTTGCTCTACCATAAGTTGTGTTTTTTCGGCGGAGGGCATTTCGCTTGCCCCTTCTGGGGTCGACAGAACGAAAGGCGCTTTCACATGAAGGACAATTGTCGCGACGTGGTACCGGCTGCGGGCTTGGGAGAGCTTAAGCGTGTGCCGCTGCTGAATGCGTGGGTGAACGATCTGTCCATGGACGCCCTGGTCAGGGATTTTCCCGAGGGGTCCATGCTGACGCTGCATGTGGACATGATGATGAAGCTGCAGCACGACCGTGCGTTCTATGACCTGCTGGACAAGTTCGATGTGATCACATGCGACAGCCAGATCATGTATGCCGTTCTCAAGCTGCTTGGCACACCGGTGCAAGAGCGCGTGTCAGGCAGCGACTATTTCCCGCGCTTTTACATGCACCACAAGGACAATCCGGAGGTGACCGTGTTTCTGTGCGGCGGCAAGCCGGGGATCGCCGAGCTGGCGCGCGAGCGGATCAACAGGAAGGTCGGCCGCGACATCATCGTCGGCACCGATGCCCCGGCCTTTGACCTCGAGACCCGCGAAGGCGAGATCGAGCGCGTGATCGAGGCGATCAATGCGTCCGGTGCCTCCGCCTGCCTGGTCGGTCTTGGCGGCGGGCGGCAAGAGAAGTTCATTGTCAAATATCGCGACAGGATGCCGGGGGTGAAGCTGTGGCTGCCTTTGGGCGGCACCATCGATTACGAGGCAGGCACCTTGCCCCGCCCCGCGCCGTGGGTGACGGATGCTGGGCTGGAATGGTTCTATCGCCTGATCAAACAACCCCGCGTTCGGTTCCGCCGCTATATCATTGAAAACCCGCCCTTCCTGTGGCTGGCGCTGAAACAGAAGCTGGGGATCTATCGGGATCCGTTCGGGGAATGACCCTGCCGTTGCGGTCTTTGTGTTCGTTTGAACAATCAGTGTTTTTGTGCTTGCCGGTCTCCGGATTTGTAAAGGTACCAAGGCATGAGATAATTCGTAAACCATGGTGACGAGCGAAAAAACATGAGTGTAAGCCGACTGGATCATCTGGTTCGCATTCGGGCGAAAAATTCACTCTCGTTTCTTGAGAAGGCTTTTGAACTTTACAGTCGGAGCACCCCCTTTTGCATCGAGCGGGATACAATCGAGCATCCTGCGATTCAGGCCATGTCGCCGCAGGATCCGGAACCGGTGGAGGAACGCTTTGGCTGGGGGCAACTGAACTACAAGCCGGATTTCTCCGAGGCGATTGCGCAGATCGTTTTCACCTCCGGAACGGAAGGCCGCCCCAAGGCCATCGCCATAACCCATCGCAACCTTGCGGATGTGGTTGTGCGCCTCAACCGGGTCATGGAGGTCGATGACAGTATCCGGGAATACATCGGTGTTCCGGTGACCTATTCATTCGGTCTGGGCCGCGCGCGGGCGGTTGCGGCGGCGGGCGGTGCCTTTTTCCTGCCCGAACGCTTCGATCCCTCCGAGATCGCGCGGATGGCCGCCGCCGGAGAAATCAACGCGATTTCTGCGGTGCCCGCGCTGTGGCGTCTGGTTCTTGCCAATCCCGGCATCATTGGCGATGCGGGCCGGGCGATCCGCTGGATCGAAATCGGCAGCCAGGCCATGAGCGCCGAGGAAAAGGCCGGGATGCGCCGCCTGTTCCCGAACGCCCGCATCGTCCAGCACTATGGTCTGACCGAGGCATCACGCACGACGTTTCTGTGCATCGATTCCGCCCCGGACGATGTCCTGGGCTCTGTCGGCGATCCGACCGGAGAGGTCGAGATCGAAATCGGACCCGATGGCAGTATTCGGATCCGGGGGCCGCATGTCGCGACCGGCACAGTCACCGATGATGGCGCGATCCTTCCTCTGGTGGATGGCGATGGCTGGCTCGTGACCAAGGATCAGGGCCGGTATGAAGATGGGGTGCTCTGGTACGACGGGCGGTTGGATGACCAGATCAACGTGGCCGGGATCAAGGTTGGCGCCGAAGCTTTGGAGGCACGGGTTCGGGAGTTGATTCATGCGAAACCCGGCTCATTCGCGATCGGGGCGGGGTCCGATGCCTTGCGCGGCGAGATTGTCCTGTTGGCCGTGGTCCAGATGCCGGATGTCAATCCGGCTCTGGTGGAGGAAGCAACACGGATTGCACTGCGGGAACGCGGAGTCGAGGCTGACGGTGCCTTGCGCCGCATCGAGGTTTCCCAGTTGCCGACCACCGGAACAGACAAGGTCCAGCGCCGCAGGCTGCGGGATCTTGTTCCCGTGCCCCCTGCCGGGCCGGTTCAGGCAGAGCAGGTCGACCTGAGCCCGGAACAGGCCCGGATTGCCAAGGCATGGCGCCGGGTGGTCGGGGATACCCTGATCCGCCCCGATGACAGCTTTTACGATCTGGGCGGCGATTCCCTCAGCGCGATGCAGATTGGCCTGACGATGGAATCCGACGGGTATCCCAATGCCGTTGTCAAAGGCACGTTGGAGGGGCGCACCCTGGCCGAGCTGGCCGGGGCCGAAGTGCGGGACGGATTTCCGGATGCGACGATCCGCAGCTGGGCGCTGAACCTGGTGCGTGGCCTCATGGTGCTGTCGGTGCTGTTCGCGCATTGGGCCCCGGGCGTCTTTGCACGTCTTGGTCTTGAGGAGGCGACCGCCCGGATCATGGGGCCGTTCTATCGTATGGGAACACCCGGGTTTGCCACGGTTTTCGGCCTTGGGCTAGGGTTCTTTCTTTTTCCCAATGTTCTCGATCGTCCTGCCGCGGTGCGCAGACGCTTGCGCCAATCCTGGCTGCTGGTCGGGGCGGCGGCGCTGCTGCTGGCACTGGTGCTGGGGCTACGTCTGAAACTGTATCAGGGGCACATGCTGTCGGCCGAACAGATTGCGGTTCTGTTTTACGGTGTGCTCACCTTCTATCTGGTGGCGCTGGCGCTGGCCTTTCCTGTGATGCGGCTGATCGCCCGGCGGGACCGTCCCTATGCGGATTGTCTGCTGGGAGCGGTGTTGCTTTGGTCTGTTTACCTGATGCTCCGGCCGCTGATGCCGCCGGACTCTCTGGGGTCGCCACTAGAGCTTCTGAAACTGCTCGCGGTGGGGCATTACAGCGTTCCCAGGATCGGGGGGCTTGTCCTTTTGGGGCTCGCTGCGGGAATTTGGTACGCGCGTCAGACGGAGGCGGCCAAGGCCGCAAGAACCGCCGCCGTGACCGGGGCGGGGATTGCGGCGGTGGCTGTGCTGATCGGTATCGAGCACGGCGGAATACAGGCGCTGGCGGATCCTCTGGGCGGGTTCCACAGATCCCTTGCGGGTTATGTTTTTTATGCGGCGCTTGTCGTGACCCTTTTGGGGTTGGCCACACGTGCCATATCGCATTGGTCCTCATGGCCCGGGGGGGTGCGGACAGGTCTGAAATTCCTGATCGTCACCGGAGCTTTGGCCCTGCCGATCTACGCCTTTCACGGGGCGGTCATTCCCGTGGCCGACATCGGCAAGGACCTTGGGGTGCCCGGCGGCATTGCGATCGCAGTTCCGATGGGCTTGTTTCTGTCCGGGATCGGTTGGCTTGGGCTTCGCGTCTGGCGGATGTACTTTGGAGTTTCCGTGAACAATTAACAGAATGTCAGACCACATATTGGCTTAAGGTTTGCGTTAATCCCGGCGCTGACTAAAACAGGTTCTCGATGCCGACGGGATCGATTTGGAAAAATAAGAATGACCGCAAGTAAGACACCCTTCAATAAACCCTCCATGGTGGGCAAGGAGGTTGCCTATCTGCAAGAGGCAATCGACCGGGGGCAACTGTCCGGCGATGGTCATTTCACCAGGCTCAGCAATGCCCGTATCGCCGAGATGACCGGGGCTCGCTGCGCGCTGCTGACCCATTCCTGCACCGCCGCGCTGGAAATGGCGGCGATCCTGTGCGATCTGGAGCCGGGGGACGAGGTGATCATGCCGTCCTTCACCTTTGTCTCGACCGCAAACGCGGTGGCCTTGCGTGGGGCGGCGCCGGTCTTTGTCGATATCGACGCGCAAACGCTGAACATGGACCCCGAAAAGACAGCCGCCGCTGTCACGGATCGGACCAAGGCCATATTTGCGGTACACTACGCGGGTTTTCCGGCCGACATGGATGCTTTGGCCGTAATCGCCCGCGACCATGATCTGCTGCTGGTCGAAGACGCGGCCCAGGCGCTGGGATCCACCTACAAGGGGCGTCCGGCAGGCAGTCTGGGCGACATGGCGGCGTTTTCCTTTCATGAGACCAAGAACATCATCTCGGGCGAGGGCGGTGCGCTGACCCTGATGCGCCCGGATCTGGTCGAACGGGCCGAGATCATCCGCGAGAAGGGCACCAACCGCTCGCGGTTCCTGCGCGGGCAGGTCGATAAATACACCTGGGTCGATATCGGCTCGTCCTTCCTGCCGGGCGAGTTGGTGGCGGCCTTTCTTTATGGCCAACTCGAACAGGCCGAGGCGATCAAGCTGCGCCGTTTGGCCCTGTTTGACCGCTATGCCGAGGCTTTTGCCGATCTGGCCGGGGCCGGGCGGGTGCGCCTGCCGGTGGCACCGCCGGATACCACGGGCAACGGTCACATGTTCTATCTGCTGCTGCGCGACATCGAGGATCGCGACGCCTTTATTGCGCATATGCGCGCGGCGGGTATCATCACGCCGTTCCACTATGTACCGCTGCACTCCGCCCCGGCCGGTCGGAAACATGCCCGGTTTATCGGCAATGGCCTGCCGGTGACGGATGACATCTCGGCCCGGCTTGTGCGTCTGCCGCTGTTTTACGGGCTGGAAGACGGGATCGAAGGGGTGATCGAGGTGGCGCAGCGTTATTTCGAGCAAGAGGTTTGAGCCATGGCGTATCTTTCGCAAAAGGCCCTGGAGGCCATGGGGTTCGCCCGCTTGGGTCGCAACGTGAAGATCAGCGACAAGGCGTCGATTTACGAGGCCGAGAAGATGGAGATCGGGGATAATTCCCGGATTGACGATTTCTGCGTCGTTTCAGGGAAGATCGTGATGGGGCGAAACGTGCATATTGCGCCCTTATGTCTGGTCGCGGGCGGAAACCCAGGGATCACTTTCGAAGATTTTTCGGGTTTGGCTTATCATGTAAAGGTGTTTTCACAGTCTGACGATTACAGTGGCGCGACCATGACGAACCCCACGGTACCTTCTGTCTATAAGGCAGAAGTGGGTAAACCGGTGCATTTGGGAAGGCATTGTATTGTTGGAGCTGGAGCCGTCCTCACGCCTGGGGTCACTCTTGGGGAGGGTACGGCGGTAGGCGCTTTGGCCTTGGTACTCAAATCAACAGAGCCGTGGACGATTTATGCCGGGACCCCGGCTCGTCGCGTAAAAGCGCGTAGTCGGGATCTTCTGGCGCTGGAAAGGGACTATCTTGGCGCTGAATATGAAGGTTGAACGCATCTCTATGCAACGAAACTACATCGTCTACGCCCCGGCCTATAACGAAAATGTGGGAGGGATCATCTTTCTGCACGAACTGGTCCATGTGCTGAACCAGATGGGGGAGCGGGCCTTTCTATGGCCGATGTTGCCTTCATATGGAACCAATTTCCGCGGCCGTTTGAAGAAGTTCAAAAGGACTCTGCTCGACAGGCAGCATGCGCGCTATACGGTGTCCCCCAATCTGAACACCCCCATTGCCACCTCCGGAGATTTGGGGGGGGCCAGTATCGTGGTCTATCCCGAGATTGTTCTTGGCAATCCACTCAAAGCCAGAAACGTGGTGCGCTGGCTGCTCTACAAGCCGGGCCTGCGCCATCCGTACGAGTTCGGTTCGGACAACATGTTTTTTCGGGCGGGAGAGATGTCTGACCTCCCCGAAATCACCGGTGGCGCACCAGACCTGTTCCTATGGAAGATCAACCGGACCTACCACAACGAGAACCGTCCGGATCGCGACGGAGTTTGCTATATCGTCCGCAAGGGAGTCGACAAACCGCGTATTCAGGAAACCGAAGCGCCGGGTGCGATCCAGATCGACAAGATGTCTCATGCCGAGATCAACGAGATATTCAACCGCTGCCACACGTTCTATTCCTACGACGAGGCGACGATGTACTCGCAATACGCCGCTATCTGCGGTTGCACCTCGGTGGTGATTCCGGGGCTTTACGGATCACGTGAGGAATGGGTGAAAAACCACGAACTGGCGCGCTATGGTGTGGCCTACGGGCTGGACGACATCCCCCACGCCGTGACGACCCGGGACAAGGTTCTGGGTTTGCTCGAAGTCGAGGAAGCCAAGGGGCAGGCCACGGCCGAGCGTTTCGTGGAACTGACCAAGGCCCGGTTCTGGAGAGACGCCGCCGCATGAGATGCGGCGGCGCAGTCCGGGATTGCGGGCGCTTTTTCGTTACTTGTCCGGAATAAAGCGGGGCAGGGGCTCCTGGATGCCACGTAATACTTCAAGCAACCGCGCCTCCGCTTCTGCATCGGTTTCGTTCCGGTCGATGAGCGTGGTCAGACGCACCAAGCCACCATCGGTCCGGCCGGTCTTGATACCATCCATCATCAGCCAGAATTTTGCTGCAAAATCCCAAGCTATTCGGCGGTCTTTCTGCTGGAACCAGTAGAACACCATCATCCGCATCTCACCTTTCTGAATGATGGCGCGGTTGATCCGGAACGGCGTGTCCGATCCCATTGCCTCGGTGATGTCCGTGCGCTCCAGCCAGGCGATTTCCCAACCCGAACCCGGCAGGCAAATCTCGGGGGAATGCACCCCCCCGTCGCTTTGATCTTCGTACCAGGCCATGAACAGACCCACGGGGAGATCCTGACCCGGTTTGGCCAGGTTGACCTGATGGTAGTCATCCGCTCCCAGAGCTGCGGTCAGCTGGGCATTGAGGATATCGCGCGGACCTTGCTGCTGCCACTCGCCAAGCTGGCGAGGGAAGGTCGCGAAGCCTTCCCGCTCGGGCACGCGGCCGTCGCGGTCGGGCATCGTCATGATTGCCGTGGCTCCTGCCAGCGCCAGAATGGCGGCCGTGATCAGTGCCTTTGACGGGCGCACATATTGCAGCCGGGAGATTTGCGGCAGCAGGTCGGACAACTCGAGATCAAGTGCGTCCGCGAGGCTGAGCTTGTCTGGATGCAGGAACAGCATCAGCCAGGCCAGGAGAAACAGGATTGCGATACAGGCCAGAAAGATCACCCAGCCCTCAAAGAAATGGCTGAACCCTTCCAGCCAATCCAGCCCGTAATACTGCACGATGATCCCGGCAATTGCGATCCGGATCGAGTTCATCAGGAGGGCGATCGGGACAGCCGACAGCAGCAGCACCGCCTTTTGCCATTTTGGACCGCGATAGAGCACCGCGAAGATGTAGGAAAAGGACAGGATCGGGAACATGTAGCGCAGGCCCGAACAGGCCTCGGCCACATGCAGCTTGGTCACGCCCAGGTCGATGATGTTGCCGTCCAGAAACACCGGCACCGATAGCATCTGCAGGAACCAGACGCCCATTTCCGAGGACAGGAACTGCAGCGAGGTCGAGACCTTGTAATAGATCACTCCGGGCAGGGGCAGCATGTAGACCAGGTGCAGCACAGAGGGCCAGAAATTCCGCCCGGTGCGCCAGCCGAAACTGGTCAGAAGCAATCCACCAACCCAGAGGATCATCGCATAGGCGACGATATCGTCGATATTGGCCAAGATCCCCAAGGCGCCGAACAGCAGCGAAAAGGTGATCAGAAGCACGCCGGGCCAGCGGTCGGATTTGGGTCCGGGATCGGCCGGCTGATCGCGCAGCTCGCGCAGGAACAACAGCGCCGACAGCACTGGGATCAGAGGGCCGTGGCTGTATTCCGGCAATTGCCAGGCGACCAGCAATGCATTGATGCCGTTGGCAAAGAAAATTCCCGCCGCCATGATGGTGATCAGGAGCCAGAACATGCCCCAGGTAAAAAAGGAGGAGAGGCGCGGAGGCGCGGCTACTTCGGAACTGGGTGCAGACATATATAACCTCTTTGGCGCCAATCGTATCCTGACCCCGCAACACGTCAGCACAATGACATGCGGGATCGGGCGGCACAGTGGCACATCGTTCGTTGAAGTTCTATTGCCAGGCCGGGGTTCCGAGCAAAAAACTGGACGGCGGATCAGCCTTTGGGGTTTCGGGCCAGTGCCGATTTGACCTGCAACTCGAAATCGGCGATGAATGCAAGGATTTGGTTTTTCCGGTCGAGGATCGGTTTTTCCACGAATGTCCAGCTTCCCATCGCGAATAATGCCGAAAAAGGTATAGTTAGCGCCATCAGGAGCAGGGTATTGTTGACGCCCATCTCGATATGAAGGGTTTGCATGATCGGATAGTGGAACAGAAAAATACCGTAGGAAAGATCACCGAACGGGATCTTCGGAAGCTTCAGCAGCCCGAAACAGACGGTTGCATAGGAAATCGGTATGATCGCCAGGTACCGCGTTTCATATATTTCAAGAAGAATCACTCCCAGCACGAACATGATGACCGTCAGAGCCCTGCTGTAGGGCAACTTGTCTTTGTACAGATAAATGCTGCAGGCCCAGAGAAAGGCGAGTTCGAGAGATCGCCCATTGACGTGCAGCTCTCCTCCATCGGGTTGGAACCTGAACAGCTCTCTTGCGGTCAGGAGGATTGCGAACAACAGCATCGCGACTGAGAAATGCCTTTGTAGATAGGGAAACTTCAGCGTCACGAGTGCGATGCCGATCAGGAAGATGTAACATTTCAGCTCGTAGGGTATTGTCCAGAGCTGGGCATTTACAAAGCCGCCCTTGAAGACCCCGGGCAGCGTAAAGTGGATTTCTCCGATTATGTTGAGAAAATATTTGTAGAAATCTATGTGAGTGAAATATTCGGACAGTGGCAGGCTTGTGTAGATCGCGCCCAGAAGGGTCGCCGACAGAAAAACTTCAACGGCCAGCGCCGGGACAATACGCAATATCCGCAGCGCGGCAAATTGCATGATCGAATTTCGGAACAGGCTGCCCAGAACGAGATATCCGGACAGGGCAAAAAAGGCCGGCAGAATGAAGTACCAGACATAGGTATTGCCGAATGTCCATGTGTTCGAGGCCGGGTTTGATTCTACGGCGCAGTGCTGAAGAACAACTCCGGTTGCAAGCCCGATCCTCAGGTAATCGAACCCGACCGTATGGCCCTTGTTTTTCAATGCCATCTCCGCGATGGTTTGGTTAGTCAGCGTCTTCAAAAACGTCTCCATCAAAAAAATCCCGGAGCCGCGTCGCGCGCCGGATCATGGTTTGGTAATAGGCTGCAATTCCTCAATTTCCGGTTTTATTCTACTTCCCGTAAGGCTGCTCGTTCAGAATATGTGGAAATGTGGGCGGCTCACAAGGTCCGGGCCGGGATGCCGACGGCGGTCGCATTTTCCGGGACATCGGACAAAACGACGGCATTGGCACCGATCTTGGCGTTCTTTGCGATGTGAACGCCGCCCAGAACCTTGGCTCCGGCCCCGATGTAGACGTTCCTGTCAAGGCGGGGCGCGCCGGGGCCGGATGTCTGGCCCAGGGTGACCTGCTGCATGATCAGGCAGCCCTCGGCGAGGATGGCGTCCTGGTGAATCACGACGCCCGTCAGATGTGGAAACCGGACCGAGGCGTCTATCGTGGCGTCCCGATGGATGTCCGATGCGCTGATCACGGTCCAGAACATGTGCCCGAGCTTTCCCCATGCACATCCAAGCCAGGCCATGGGGCCGGGTTTGTTCCGGTATCTCTGATAGCGATGAATGGCGCGGATGAGTTTGCGATCTTGATGAGCCAGTAACATGGGCAGCGCCTTCAGGTGTCAACGAACGTTACGACCGGTGCTCTGGGCAACGTTTCGCATATTGCCGCCTCCGTGTCTTCGAGGAATGCGCGGCGTTTGCGATACAGGGATCGCTTCTTGGGTTTGACGGTGTCCAGGTCCCGATGTCCCGGGTCCACCTGAAGTTCAAAGAATTCCGGGCTGACCTCCTCACCTCCTCGATCACGCCAAATATCATCATAATCAGGGGTCAAGTCGGCCTTGCCAAAGTAAGGATGTTGATGGTGACGATGGGCCTGCGAGACCGCCAGGATACGTTCGACGCCAATCTGGCGGCACAGAATGCGCAGTATATCGACCATGAAGTCCCGCGGGCGGATGCCCATGAAGGATTTGGTCAGGTCGCGGTACAGGGCCAGGGCATCTTCGGTCTTGCGCCCCTGAAGCCCGCCTATGACAGCTTCAAGTGTGCCATCCGGCGCTTTGTGCAGCGAAAAGGCCAGAGAATAGGCCCTGAAATCCCCTTTGAACAGATTGATGACCAGACCGCCCTCGCGCATGAACCACCGTGGCTGATCCATGATCAGGCGCAGATCGTCATGGATATCGGACATATCCAGAATTTCGATCTTTTCGTCGGTTTCAAACCGGAACGGTGGGGGCAGGCTGTCGATCGCCTGGTAATGGGCCAAAATGCGTTGCAGCCGTGTCGGCACGTCCCATCCCGCGCATTGATAGGGCCAGATCAAGGCACCCAGCATTTGGGGCCGATCGGTCATGATCCGGGCCAGGGCGCTGCGAGGGGCCGCCGTGAAGAACCGCCGGGTCAGTGCGCGATGGCGATGTCCCGCGACGATCATGCGCGTTCTCAACAGCAACGCTCCGGGGCGGTACCCTGGAAAACAGGCCCGCGCGCCTTGCAACAGATTGAGAGAGAAATTTGTTTCCATCGGACGGGTTTTACGCCTCATTTACAAAATTGCCGGTACCGCACCGCGCGGGCCACGATGGCATGTCGCAGCAAGCTTCTGCACGTGATCGCGTGCGTGGGCAAGCAGAGCCAGAGAATATGGCATGAAGCGTCAGACTTCACCGAACCTGTTTAAGAAAAGGTTCAAGCCCATCCCGATGATGAGCTGTTAGCGTACCGGCTCCAGGGCGACTGGATTTCCGGTCAGTTTACGATTTATCCCGTATCTTGGGCATCAGTATCTCAAAGGACCAGCATGTTTCGGTTGTTGGCTTCGGTATCGCGCAGTTCAGGCTTGGCCCAAGAGCTTGCGCAGAGACCGGGTTTCCGAGACAGGTAGCGTGGTATTCGTTTCCGAGGATCAAACATGTCGAACGCATCTTCCCGCCCACGTGTTCTTGTCATCGCCGAGGCCGCCAACCCGGAATGGGTCAGCGTTCCGCTTGTGGGCTGGTCGATGGCGCGGGCGCTTGGCGAGGTGGCGGATGTTCATCTTGTGACGCAGATCCGCAATCGTGACGCCATTCTGCGCGCCGGACTGGTCGAAGGACAGGATTTCACCGTGATCGACAGCGAGGCGATTGCCCGCCCCCTGTGGAAGCTCGGAAACGTGCTGGGCGGCGGCAAGGGCAAGGGCTGGACCATATCCACCGCAGTGGCCGTGGTGAGCTATCCCTATTTCGAGCATCTGATCTGGAAGGCTTTCGGGGATGCCATTGAAGCCGGGGAATACGACATCGTTCACCGTGTCACGCCGCTGTCGCCGATCACGGTGTCCCCCATCGCCGCCAAATGCGCTGCGGCGGGCGTGCCCTTTGTCATGGGACCGCTCAATGGCGGGGTGCCCTGGCCCAAGGGGTTCGAAGACGTGCGCAAGGCCGAGGGGGAATGGTTGTCGCGTTTTCGCGGGGTTCGCAAACTGTTTCCGGGGCGACGCCGGATGCTCAAGGCGACGCGGGCCATTCTGGCAGGGTCGCGTCAGGCGGTCCGCGAAGTGCCGCGCGCCTTTGCCGACCGGGCCGTCTGGCTGCCGGAAAATGCGATCGATACGGCGCGGTTCAACCGGATTGCGCCACAGAAGATCGACGGGTCTTTGCGGGCGTGTTTCATCGGGCGGCTGGTACCCTGCAAAGGGGTGGATATGCTGATCGAGGCGGCAGCACCGGTGCTGGCCGCTGGCAGTCTGCGGCTGGATATCGTGGGCGACGGCCCCGAGCGCGGCAAGATCGAAGCCCTGGTCGACAGGTTCGACTTGCGATCCTCGGTGACTTTCCACGGCATGGTGGATCACCGCCGGGTGCAGGATCTTGTGGTCGGGTCCAACGTGCTGACCTTCCCTTCGATCCGGGATTTCGGCGGGGGCGTGGTGCTGGAAGCCATGGCGCTTGGCGTGGTGCCGATCGTTGTCGATTATGCGGGGCCGGGCGAACTGGTTGTGCCGGGGACCGGCTACAAGATCCCGATTTCCTCACGCGATCAGATCATTGCCGATCTGCGCCGCCAGCTCGAAGAGATTGTGGCCGATCCAGGCGCTCTTCCGGCCATGGGCGCGCGTGCGCGTTCGCATGTACAGGCCAATTACACCTGGTCGGCCAAGGCCCGCCAGGTGCGCGAGGTCTATGACTGGGTATTGGGCCGACGCGCGGACCGCCCGGATTTCGCCGCAACGCAGGCTGTGGCGGCTATCTCTCCGACCGGATCCTGAGGGGGCCGCTCAGGCTGGCGCTTGCCAGACACTGGCGCGTTCCGCTTCGATTTCCGCTGCGGCGCGGGCCTTGCCGACGCGCAGGGCGCGCAGCTGGTAGGCGCGGATGAACGGGATCAGATCGGCATCGCTTTGCTGTGGGACGCGGTGCAGCCACGACCCGAAATAGCCGCGCAGCATCGACAGGCTGCCGGTTACATAGGGCGGTTGGCGCAGCTTGTTGATGGCCGAGGCGATCAGGAACAGCGGATGTGTGCCCATGTAATACTGCCCGAACCCGTGGCGGCGGCGGCCGGCGTGGATGTTCTGTTGGCTGGACCCCATCGGGCGCAGGTGCTCGAATTGCAGCTCGGGATCGTCCCAGCTGACCGCGATCCAACCCAGTGATCGCGCCTTGTGGCAGTCGATCCCGTCCCACATGACTTCGCGCACAAAGCCACCGATCTGTTGAAAACAGCTGACACGCATGAACTTGGACGCGCCGACCGACATCTCGTCGCCGATGCCTTCGGATATCCGCTCGCCCCTGGCACCGGTATACCAGGTCTTGCCGGAACAGGTGCCGACGCGGGGATTGGCCTCCATCCGGTCCATCAGCCCGGCGAAATAGCGCGGCGGCAGGTCCAGATCGAGGTCGAGTTTGCAGAGATAGGTATAATCGTTCAGATCGACCGTATCCAAACCCGCATAAAACGCCTCGATCACGCCGGGGCCGACGGCGCGTTTGCCCCGGTCCTCGCGGCGCACCACCCGGATCCAGTCATGCTGCGCGGCGTATTCCGCCAGGATCGCGGGCGATGCGTCGGTCGAGCCATCGTCCACGATCACCCATATCGCGGGGCGTTCCTGTTGCGCCACCATGCTGTCCAGCGTGCGGCGCATGTAGTCCGCCTCGTTGCGGCCAGGGGAAATCACGACATAAGATCTGGGATCGGGCATGGATTGCATATGGCCTGGACAAGGTTAAGAAATATTGTGCTTTTGCCCGCCCCGGGGCGGTGTCGCAAGCCGTGCCTGCAGTCCGCGCCGCGGTTTTACCTTTCCAGCCCCATCATGTTGCCAAAAACCCCTGTTCCTGAGACATAGCTTGCAAGATTTCAGCGCGTTGCGCTTTCAGTACGGGAAACAGGTATGTCATTGTTGGATGCAATTGCGGACAAGACCGCGCGGGTGGGCGTGGTTGGGTTGGGTTATGTCGGGCTGCCACTGGCGGTCACCGCCGCGCAGCGCGGATTTTCCGTAACCGGGTTCGATATCGACCAGTCCAAGATGGATCGGCTGGATGCCCATGACAGCTATATCGGCGCGGTGGCCAGCGATGACCTCAGGACGCTGTCTGACTCCGGGCGGCTGGACTGGACCACCGATTTTGCGCGGCTTGCAACATGCCAGGCGATCCTGATCTGTGTGCCGACGCCGCTGACCAAACAGCGCGAACCGGATCTGTCCTTTGTTACGGTTACCACCCGCGAGATTGCCCGCCACATCCGCCCCGGCACTCTGGTGGTGCTGGAATCCACCACCTATCCGGGCACCACGGACGAAGTACTGGCGCCGATCCTGGCCGAATCCGGTCTGACACTGGGCGAAGATATTTTCCTGGGCTTTTCGCCTGAACGCGAGGATCCGGGCAATGCGCGATACAATACCAGCACGATCCCAAAGATTGTTGCCGGTTCCGGCGAGATGGCCGGACAGCTGATCGAATCGCTGTATGCGGGAATCGTCGATCAGGTGGTGCGCGTGTCCACCACCCAGACCGCCGAGGCGGTGAAGATCACCGAGAACATCTTTCGCGCCGTCAACATCGCCTTGGTGAACGAGTTGAAACTGGTCTACGACCGGATGGGCATCGATGTGTGGGAGGTGATCGACGGGGCCGCCACCAAGCCATTTGGTTTCATGCCCTTCTATCCTGGGCCCGGCCTGGGCGGGCACTGTATCCCGATCGATCCGTTTTACCTGACCTGGAAGGCGCGCGAATACGAGGTGCCGACGCGGTTCATCGAACTGGCGGGCGAAATCAACACCGCCATGCCCAACCACGTGATCGACCGGCTGCGCGAGATCGTGGATCGCGACGCCGGCAAGGGTCTGAGCCGCGCGCGTATCCTGCTGGTGGGCATCGCCTATAAAAAGAACGTCGCCGACATGCGCGAAAGCCCGGCGATGAAGCTGCTGGAACTGCTGGACGAGGCAGGGGCCGAGATTGCCTATATCGACCCCCACGTTCCCGAGATTCCGCCGATGCGCGAATACCGCCAGTTCACCGCGCGCCCGGCACTGGACCCGGCAGAGCTGAAACCGGGCCAGTTCGACGCGGTGCTGATCGCCACCGATCACGACGCGGTGGACTATGCCGCGCTGCTGGACCTGGAGTGCCCGGTGATCGACACCCGCAACGCCATCGCCCGGCGCGGGCTGCCGATGGAACGGGTGGTCAAGGTATAGGTCAGCTCAGGCGGCGCGCGCGGCGCCGAACGAACCCGAACGCCATCAGTCCCATCGCCAGAAGCGGTGCCGCAGCGGGCAGAGGGACGGGGGAAATTTCGGTGCTGGTGAAATTGGCGAGGGCGAAATCGGCCGTTGCGCCACCGTGTTCATAGAAGTTGCCGTTCAGCCATCCAGTGCCCCAGGTCCTATCGTCGGTGAAGAACAGACGTCCTTCACCCGTCATCGGATTGCTGCCCAGATACCATTCTCCACTGGAACCCCATGCAAAGATTGTAAAGCCATTCGGATTAACCGCTGAATCAACGACCGATCCGGGTTGAGGATGCATCCGATTGAATTCTGCGCACAGAATACCACTGAGGCAGTCGATGGAGTAGATATCAGACCAGTCAATCTCCAACTGCATCGCGACGCGTCCGGTTTTTCCGATAAGATCCGCCAGCGGATGAATGCCTGCCACGACTTCTTGATAGAGCGGATCGTTGTACTCGACCTGTCTTTCCGTGACATTGCTGGTAAATGGTGAAGAAATTTCCGTCAGGTTGCCAACCGAAAACCAAGAGTCCACCACATCAAATTCATAGCGGATCGTTCGGGCATCAGCCTGAGTGGAGAACAGTCCGGACAGAAGCCCGGCAATCATCAAAAAACGTAACATCTCTAAATCCTTAACAGATAAACAAAATCACTCTCACCCAAGCAATAGGGTAGCAACGGGTGGGGTGGGCTGTCAGGCTGTATTTCCCGGATGGAAAACAACCTAACCGGTATGTGCGGTGGGTGGAAAAGAGCGCTGCGGTAAATTCCGGGTGCGGATTGCATCCGTTATCGCACTGGTGACATTCGTCCTGTATCGGATAGGGGATCAGAACCTGTCCCCGGAATAAAGACCACGTAACGTGCCGCACGATATCGAATTTGTCCCATACGATGACACCTTCCTGTCCCTGTCCTGGGGCTGGCTCAACGATCCCGAGATCAAGGCGCTGACGATGACGCCGGATTTCAGCCGCGCGGCGCAGGCCAGTTGGTATGACAGCCTGCCGGGGCGCGGCGACTATCTGATATGGGGCGTCATGTATGCCAGCAGGCCGGTGGGTGTCTGTGGCCTGAAAGGGATTGCGGACGGTACGGGCGAGTATTGGGGCTATATCGGCGACAAGACCTGTTGGGGCAAAGGCGTCGGCGGTCGGATGGTCGGGTTCATCGAGGATCAGGCGCGTGCGCTTGGGCTGGGCGGGATCTGGTTGCGGGTCTGGGATGGCAATTCCCGCGCCCGGGGGCTGTATGAAAAGCTCGGATACCGGCTGGACCGCCATGCGGATGATGTGGTCCTTCTCAAAAAACCGCTGCACTGACGCGGCCAAGGACGGATTAAGCTTA
Organism: Sedimentitalea nanhaiensis DSM 24252; assembly: GCF_000473225.1. Lineage (GTDB taxonomy): Bacteria > Pseudomonadota > Alphaproteobacteria > Rhodobacterales > Rhodobacteraceae > Sedimentitalea > Sedimentitalea nanhaiensis. The sequence goes on along the minus strand of NZ_AXBG01000001.1, from coordinate 35,872 downwards.
TGGAAATTCTGCGTTACAGCCCCGAACATGCGCGCGATTGGGATGCATTCGTAGACAATTCGCGCAACGGGACGTTTCTGTTTCGGCGCGGCTATATGGATTACCATTCGGACCGATTCACCGACCATTCGCTGATGGCGGTGTCTTCAGGTCAGTTGGTCGCGGTTCTGCCGGCCAATGAACGGGACGGCACGCTTTGGTCGCACCAGGGGCTGACCTATGGCGGGTGGGTCTATGGCGACAAGATGCGCGGCGCGTTGATGCTGGATGTGTTCGAGGCGATGACGGGGTATCTGGCCGGGTTGGGGACGATCGACCGGGTGGTCTATAAAGTTGTGCCGGAGATCTATCACCGGGTCCCTTCGGAAGAGGATCAGTATGCGCTGTTCCGCCAGGGGGCACGCCTGTTTAGGCGCGATATCGCAACTGTGGTGGTGCCCGGGGCCAGGCTGCCGATCCGGTCGGGAAAGAAGGGCAACATCAAGAAAGCCCAGAAAGCTAGCGTCGAGGTGCGCCAGTCGCAGGATCTGTCGGCCTATCACGGGATCCTCAGCGACGTTCTGGCGCGCCACGATGCCGCTCCGGTGCATTCCCTGGCCGAGCTCGAACTGCTGATGGGGCGGTTTCCTGACAACATCAAGCTTTATGGGGCCTATCTGGACAACGCGCTGGTGGCCGGTTCGATCGTCTTCGAAACCCCCCAGGTCGCTCACACCCAATACCTGGCCGCGTCAGATGCAGGTCGATCGAACGGTGCGCTGGATCTGCTGCTCGATTGGCTGATCCGCGAGGAATACCGGGACAAGCGGTATTTCAGCTTCGGGATTTCAACCGAAAGCGAAGGTACAGTCCTGAACGAAGGCCTGATCGCGCAGAAGGAAGGGTTTGGCGGGACGGCTTTCATGCATGACTTCTATGAATTTCTGATCCTGCCAGCCGGTTAAGGCTGTGCGTCACTCTTCGGCCGGGACTTTGGCCCATAGGTTTGTGGCGCAGGTTCTGGAACCAGGCCTCATAGTTGCGGAAACTGGACCTGTCCCGCTTTCGTTCCGCCCTCGGTGCTCGTTTAAGTCACCTTCCGTTCGAAAGCGACGGGGCTTTTCCAGCCCAGTGCTGAGTGCATGCTGTAAAGGTTGGAGGTGCCGCTATCCGGCTAAGCTCCCGAAATGGCGCGCGCGAGTTAACGGTCGTATCCTATCTAACCAAGAGAATTCGGTTCGTTCATCTGGTTTTATCTGTATTGGGCAAGTAGCGTTAGGGTCGTGCTGGTGGGAATACCTATTCTCCATTACAGGCATTCCTCTGGGCTTGGAACCTTTGTGTGGAAAGTGTTTAAAGCCCAGGTAAACAAAGAGAGAAAATTCTCGGTGCGAAGTATCGTATTCATTCAGAACGGCGACTTTCGGGAAGCTTTCAAGAGGTTTGCCGATGGTGGTGCTGAAACCTACCGGGATCAGAAGAAATCAGTGGATTTTGTCGCAGCCCTTGCACCAAAGGCACGGGTGACAACTGTCGCTTTCGGTCCCAAAGCGTATCGCACGGAACTAGCGCCGAACCTGTGGGCAGTCGGGTTGCGTCGGGATGGCCTTCGCTCTTCGGGCATTGCGCGGGTATTCGATGACACCGCGCCAAGCCATATCGTCCTGCGCACGCCACACCTTGGGTTTCTGCGGGAAACGCAGAAGCGGAAAATCTGGTTGCTTCCTGTGTTCGCGGACATTTTCGTTCGTAAAGGCGTACGTACGGCCCTGCAGAATTTTACGGTCCGTCGTGCGTTGCAACGTTCGCGATCTCCCTGTGTTTCCAATCATAGCCTGAACGCGTCACGTTCGCTGGTTTCGGCCTTGGGGGTTCCGTCTGAAAAGGTTGTGCCCTGGGACTGGAGCAGGGTTCCGCTGGCTGGTGCATGCAAGGCGGGGGTTGCCGATCCGGCCAGCCCAACGGCGTTTTTTGCCGGAGCCATGACCGAAGCCAAGGGGGTCGGGGATTGCCTTGAGGCAATTGCCGAGCTGCGAAAAGGGGGGGTGAATTTTTCGATGGCTTTTGCGGGACCAGGTGATCTCCGCCACTGGGAAAAGGTCGCAGAGACGCTTGGCATCTGGGATCAAGTCCGGTTCCTCGGGATGATTTCGAATGCCGACGTGCGTCGTGAAATGCATCGGCACGACTTTGTCATTGTCCCGTCGCGGCACAGCTACGCAGAGGGTCTGCCTAACACGATTTACGAAGGGCTGGCTTCGCGATCAGTCTTGATCATCTCGGACCACCCGGCTTTCGTCGGGCGTCTCAAACCGGGCGAGGAATGCCTGATGTACCCGGCTGCGAACCCCAAGGCACTTGCGCAATGTTTGAAACAGGCCACCGAGGACCGTGAACTCTATAAAAGGGTTTCCGAGAATTCGGAGCGCGCGCATGACGGGCTGTATATCGGGTTGGAGTGGTCCGCTCTGGTCGAGACCTTTCTTGACGATCCTGAGAACAGATCCGGCTGGGTTGAAAGGAATTCCTTGAAGTCCTCGATGTCTTGACCGACGGAAACAAAGGTCGGCAGTCTAAGGTTGTTCCAGCCAAGCCTGCACCATCAGGACACACCACAGTTGTCCACCCCAGTTGAACCGGCCCGACAGGTGTTGTTGCCACATGCGGTCGATCGCCTGGGGATTAAAATAGCCTTCGCGGGCCAGGCGCGCGGGATCCAGAAGGGCGGCGGCCCAGTCTTTCAGGCCAGACCGCAGCCACAGACCGATGGGGACTTCGAAGCCCATCTTGGGGCGTTCGATCAAGTGTTTGGGTACGTGGCGATACAGCACCTGGCGCAGGGCCCATTTCGTCGTGTCCCCGCGCAGTTTCATGTCCTCGGGCAGGCCCCAGGCAAATTCCACCACCCGATGATCCAGCAGCGGCGCGCGGCTTTCCAGCGCCACGGCCATGGTGGCGCGGTCGACCTTGGTCAGAATGTCGTCGACCATATAGGTCAGCATATCGAGCTGCATCATCCGTTCCAGATCGCCCAACCCTCCACGCGCAGGTGGGTGATCGGCCAGCAGCGAGGGTGGCGGCGTGGCACCGGGCACCGCCGCTTCGGGGAAGCGCCAGACCGAGACCATGGCGCGGTGCAGCGCCATCAGATCGTCCTGACGGGCGTAATTGGCCAGACGGTGCAGGCGCTGTCCGATCGGCTCCTTGCCCTGGGGCGTGGGGATCAGCGGCGACAGCAATCTGGTCAGCGCCCCGGCCGGAATCGCACGGACCAGCCCCGCGCCCATGCTGCGCATCGGGGCAGGCATCCGGTCCAACGTGCGGCGCAGTTTCAACGCATGGGCGTAGCGACCGTAACCGCAGAACAGCTCGTCGCCGCCATCGCCCGAGAGCGACACGGTGACATGTTGCCGGGCCAGTTCCGACACCAGGTAGGTGGGGATCTGCGAGCTGTCGGCAAAGGGTTCGTCATAGATCTGCGGCAGGCGCGGGATCACGTCGCGCAGCTCTTGGTCGCTGACATAGAGATCGGTATGATGGGTGCCGAGGTGAGCGGCCACCGCGCGGGCGAACTCGGCCTCGTTATAGCGCGCCTCGTTGAAGCCGATGGAAAAGGTGTGGACGGGCTTGTCGGACTGATGCTGCATCAGCGCCACTACAGTTGAACTGTCGATGCCGCCAGACAGGAAAGCGCCGAGCGGCACGTCCGACATCATCTGCTGGCCCACCGCATCCATCAGCAGGCTTTCCAGCGCATCCACGGTTTCCGTGTCCGACATGCGCGGTGGCTTTTGAGCAGCCGCGATCGCCGCGCCATCCCAGTAGAGCCTGCGCCGGGGTTCGGGCTGCTCCATCGAAACGGTAACGATCTCTCCGGCGCGGACCTTGGCGATACCGGTATAGATCGAACGGTCTTCGCCCACGTTGCCATGGCGCAGTACTTCGGTCAGACTGCTGCGGGCGATTTCTCCTGTGAAAGCAGGGTGTTTTCGCAGGGCCTTCAACTCGGATCCGAAGAGAAAGGCGCGGCTCGCACCCGCGCCCTGCCAGCCGTAATAAAGCGGTTTTTCCCCCAGCCGGTCTCGCATCAGGGTCAGTTCCCGCGTCTTGCGGTCCCAGAGGCCGATGGCAAACATGCCGACGGCGCGTTGCAACGTGGCCTCCAGCCCCCATGCATCGATCCCGGCCAACAGGGTTTCCGTGTCCGACGTGCCGCGCCAGGCGGCTGCGTGGCCCTGTTCGTCGAGCTCGGCACGCAACTGACGGTGATTGTAGATCTCACCGTTGAAACTCAGCATGTAGCGGCCCGAGGACGAGGCCATGGGTTGATGCCCGGCGGGTGTCAGATCGACAATGGCCAGGCGCAGATGTCCAAGAGCAATGCCAGCCTCGTCATCGCACCAGTGGCCCTGGGAATCCGGCCCGCGATGGGCGATGGCCCGCATCATCTTGGTGACGCGCGCCTCTGCTCCCGGCGCGGGGGGCGCGAGAAATCCGGTGATACCGCACATCAGCCCGCCTCCGGACGCAAAGGTTCGGGGCGCGGAGCATCGCCGCCCTGCCCTGCAAACAGCGCCCCGATCCGGGCGGCTTCGATTTTGGCGTCGAATTCGGCCCGCACCTTTTCGCGCCCGGCCCGGCCCATTTCGGCGCGCTGCCCGGGCGGGGTATCGGCCAAGGCGGTGATGGCATTCGCCAGCGCCTGAACGTCGCTCGCAGGCACCAGATGCCCCGAGACGCCATTCTCGACCAGCTCGCCCACGCCCGCGACCTGGGTGGCGATCACCGGCTTGCCCGCAGCGAGCGCCTCCATCAGCACCACCGGCAGGCCTTCGGCGAAACTGGGCAGCACCAGCGCATCGGCGGCGGCCACGGCTTCGGCCACGCCCTCTTGCGACTGGAACCCGACAAAGCGCACCGCATCGCCCAAGGGTCGCGCCAGCGTCTCAAGATGCGCGCGGTCATCGCCATCTCCCACCAGCGTCAGGGTCAGATCGGGATGGGTTTCATGCGCACGGGTCATGGCGTCGATCAGCACCCGCAACCCCTTGATCGGGGTGATGCGCCCGACGAAGACCAGGTGCAGACCGGGGCGCTGCGGTGGCGCGGGGCGGTCATAGCGGGCCGGGTCGACCCCGCAATGCACGATGCGCAGCTTGTCCCAATGGGCGGGGTCCGAGAAATACATCGCTTGCGAGCGCGCGAAATGGCTGATGCAGGCGACAAAGGCGGCACGCGCGGTCTTTTCACGCAGGTGCCATTTTTCAGGCTCATAGAGTTCGGCCGGGCCGTGCAGCGTATAGCTGAAGGGAATGCCCGACAGGGCACTGGTCAACATCGCCACATTGGCGCTGGGATCGGCGAAATGGCTGTGCACGTGATCGATGTCCCTTTGGCGCAAGTGTCGGGACAGCACCATGGCCTCGGCCAGGTAAAAAAGCTGTTTAAGCATGCCTTTGGCCCCCGGAGGGGCCGTGCGCCAGGTCAGAGCCAGCGTCCGCGTCAGCCGTGCCGGAGACGCAAGCGCCGCTCCCAGGGCAGACAGAGCCTGCAATGGCTTCTTGCCGGATTCGATGATGTAAAATGATGTATCCGCCGCCTCACGTTCCTCCAAGCCGGTCAGATGGTTGGTACCGGGTCGGCGCATCGAACAGGTCAGAACCTCAAAGCCGAGATCCCGCAGGCCAGCTATCTCGCGCTGAATGAACGTATGCGATACGGCCGGATAGAGCGACGTCAGATAGGCCAGACGCGGCAGGGGGTCTTGGGTGGGGATCATCCGGCACAGAAACTTTCAAACGCAGTCGCCCCGTTATCCCGAAGCGCACCAGGCAGGTAAAGCTCTAACTGGGATTTCACCGATGACGAAAGGCATGAAAAACCACACGATCAGTCACAGGGTTTCGGACCCACGCGCACGGGTCAATCGTGATTGATACCGACGGATGGCATTCTGTGCGGGGCATTCGATTTTGATATACGCCCACCTGCTGATCGCGATGAGCAAAGCAAAATATCCGAAGGCGAATACGTTTGTCACTAGCAGGTCGGGAGCAAACACTCCGAACGATCCCACCATGAGTATGGACATCTGCAAGGGTGAATGCAGCAGATACGTGGAATACGTGATGTCCCCGACAGGTTTGAGAAATCGGAACCGGTCTCCTTGCGTCGCTTCAAATAGTCCCACCAGAATTAACAAGCCTGAAAACAAGGGGGCCAGTTGCAAGGTCAGCGGCACGTTAAGGCCAAGCTTCCAAGCCATCATCATCGGAGCGATCCCGGCCGCGACGCATAACAAAGCCATGGCCAATTGACGGCATCTTGTCAGTCTAAGCGTGTAGCGAAACACCGCATAGGCCAGGCAGCCAAAGTAGAAATGTGCACCACAGACAAGGATCAGGTGGTTCGATACGGCCATGAGGCCCAAAAAAGCGAAACAAGCTACCAATGAAATCTGCCAGCCTGGACCTCCCAATACGAGCAGCACGATGAACACGACATAGATCACGACCTCAATAGAAACAGACCAGATCGGCCCGTTGAACGACAAGCCGCTTTCGAATCCCCAGTTGGAGGCAAAGGCCAGATTGAGAGCAAAGTGATACGCATCGTTGTTGCCGTAGATAAAAGGCTCGCCAAAGTACCGTGTGGCTACGGATTGCAGTACGGCAATGTACAGCAAGGTTAAAAGGTGCAGCGGGTAAAGTCTGGAAAATCTATTTACTGCATAAGACTTAGGGTCGACTTTGCGAGATCGGTCGCTCAAATATACATGCGCGAATACGAAACCGGATATGACCCAGAACAACATTACGGCCAAGCTGCCTTTGGCGATGATCCAGTCCAAGTGACGAAAGAGTATCAGATCGGTCCAGCTCGAACCATTCAACCGCGCAGTGAAGTCGTTTTTGAAAAAGTTCTTGTAATGAAAAACCACGACACAAAGGGCCGCGCAACATCTGATAAAATCGATCAGGTAGAACGTTTTTATACGTGTCATTATTCAGTCACTAGCGCCAAGAACGGCAGTTGTCGCGGATCCCGGATTCGGCCAACCGTCTCCAGCGCTTGTACAGGTTACCGGTTTGACCACCCCGTGTCAGCAGGGTGGTCTTGTCTTGCGAGGGAAAACAAAGAAGCTATCAGGGAGGACATCATCCCCCCAGCCGGAACCGTCCGGCGTTATTCCGCTTCCCAAGCCCCCATGGAGGGCGGCTCGGGCCGGTCCTGAAGCGTGATGTCCATATAGGACACATCTCCGTTCAGTGCAGCCCCCAACGCCGCTGATCCGGGCAGCGGTCGCGTGTCCTTTACCGCACTTTCCGGCATGGCATAACCGGTTTGAAGCGGAGATCTTTCGCTCATGTCCAACACGGGACCATACCCTGCCGAGGCGGGCCAAGTCACGCCACTGCGGTTCGTGATCGTGACACCGGCATCCTCAAAGCGCATTTCGAACAGTCCACTGTCCAGTGACATCCATCCGTTACCCACGCCCTGAACGACCAGCTGGTGCTTGTCTGACCCTTCCTTGATATGAGCGCGGGCCAACTGTGTCACGCCGTCTGAAAGCGTCCAATACGGCTGAAAATAGGTTCCTCCGTCCGGAACATCCTGACCCAACAGTTTACCCGGATGCCGTGCAACAATTGGACGCCATCCTGCGGTTCGCGGCTGCCACAGAGCTACGTCCGATACGGGTGCATAGGAAGTCTCCGCATATGGTGCTTGGAAACGCGGCATATGGGTTAGGTTGTTTTCTTCGATCACGTTCGTGAATTTTGGGGCACCACCTTGAGTGATTTCGTACAATAGAACCGGTTCTACAAAGACCCCTGAAACCGAACTGTTCTGCAGATAGGTTCGGTCCACCCGCATCGTGTTGTTGTAGATACGGACGGGAGCATTCCCAACAATGTTAGCATCGAACTGAACCGGTGATTCTTGATACGCGCCATACATCGCCTTTACCTCGACGAAGTTCTTGAATGCATTTCCGTAATTTATCTTGGCCTGCCCTGCCACAATGCAGAGATTATTTCGGATGGTGACACCAGAGGCCACAGTATAGAATGCTTGGTGGCCAGCATAGTTCATTACGCTAATAACGCCATCGATAATAGCGTTCATGGCTGAGGAACCGCCTTCGGAAAACTTGCCTCGCGCGATGGAGTTCGCACCGATAATCAAAGCCTGATAACCGCCCTCAAAGGCACATGAATGCACGTTGATCACGGTGCCGTCTTTGGAGGGCGTATTACCCAGCTTCACATTGGCCTGTGTGTTATCAAGGTGGAATATGTCGCACCCTCTCATGTGATTGTTGCGCCAACTGTCAGATCGAATGACCGCCCGCCAAGCATCGCTTGAAAGAGAAAGGGGGTTTTGGTCGAAGCGGCACCCGGTGAATGAGATTGTGGAGGTAGCGTGCTCAGACGGCCCCCCGAGGTAGATTGGGTATTGCCCCCCGAAATCTGTCATGGTGCAGTCGTCCATGTGGAGATGAGAAGGGTATGTGCTGTTGGCGTTATCCGCAGGCGGGTTCCACGAAATCGTCCCTGTCCCGAACTTGGCAAAATCACATTGCGAGATGATTAAGTCCAAGCGACTGAGAAGACGCATCCCCAGCCAGCGCATCGAAGTATCGTAGTTACTAACAATGTCACTGGGAACTTGTGTAGTTGGATCGAAAGTTCCTTCCAGTTTCAATTCAACTATACGTAAATCAGGAGCAGGACCGGTGGCGTCACCTAGAATATAGCCCAAACCTTTGTCGTAAATGATAGCGGCTGGGCTATTCATCACATCGGTCGACGCGTAAGGCGGGGGCACAATCGTCGCCTTGCTGTCCCCATATGATCCCAAGTACAGGCCTGGAACCTCTGGATAGGCCGGATTGATGCTCAATCCAAATGTGGACCCACCCTTGAACAGCCAACGGTTTGGGACGCCGTTTCGTTGATCAGCCCAAACCGCATCATACCGTCCCTTCACACCATCAACATAAATCACGTCAGTGTAGACAATTTCATTATTCTCGTCGGCGTTTACCTTGATGGCATTCGGATAATTGGCGTCAACATAGGTCCAGTCGTCGTCGCCGTATGGGTTGACGCAGATTGTTTGACCGGACGTGCCGTCATAGACGGTATCCGGATCGGCCACGATGATGTCGATGCTGGCCGTGGCGGTCTTGCCGCTGCTCGGCTCAATGACCAACACGGTTGCGTTATGGGTGCCGGGCCGGGTGTACATATGCGTCACCATTGGCCCCTTGGCTGTGTTTCGGTTTTTCCACTCTGGCAGCACGTTTTCTGGCGCGGTCCAGTTCCCGCTTGCCGTGTCGCCAAAGTCCCAAAGATAGATCAGATCGTGCATCCGTGCGTCGTAAACTTCGTCGCCGGTCGGACCATTGGTGTCAAATACCGCCTCGGAAAGATCGACCCAGAACCGCACACTGTCAGGCGCGACCCGCAACATGGTGCGATCTACGGTGATGCTGATTGTGCCGCCATCGCCGCCACCGCCCCATGATGAAACATTGGCAGGTCCCGCCGTGATGGCATTTTGAGAAACAGAGATGTTCAGACTTTCGCCAGTCTTGAAGCCGGAAAGATTAAGAGTTCGCATCTACAGTTCTCCACAAGAAAATTGACCGATTTTTGCCGAGCCGCTCATAACAAACGCTGCGGCTCCGTCAGTAACATCGCTGTCGGTGACAGCCTGAGCCACAATACCGTTCAAAACGTAACGGATAATGGTTCCCTCGGCCTCGATCCGAACCCTGTCCCCGGCTTCCACGGCAGGGCCTATCCACAGTGCGGTATAACCGCTTGGTCCCTCTCGAACCAAGGAAACGCTCCCTGCGGTACATCGGATTCCATAGTAGCTGGTCGGGCCGGTCTGTCGCACATATAGGGCCACGGCTTGGCCTCCAGCGGCGGGTGGCTCGGTGATCACTACCTCGGCGAACTGATCCGTTGCAAGCGCCTCGCCGCATTTGAGCCACTGGGTCCCGCCCGAAACCAATTGCGCATTTCCCGATCGCGTCTCGATAGCGCCGCCAAGAGAATACTGATCCGACCATTCCGGTCGGCTCGTCAACAACGTTCCGTCGACATAATCGAACGTGTCAGTGAACAAGAGGCCAGTCCCTGCTTCCGCAGTTGTCGCGGTCCCTGATGCTGACCACGCGCCATGGCCAAGCGCACTGACCGCCCGCGTCTGGACATGGTGGATCGTAGCAGCCGTAAGGCCCGAGACGACATGCGGATTGCCGATATCCATGGCGATCACCCATGCCCCACCGTCTGCCTGCCAACGCAGGTCGTAGGACGTGATCGCACTGCCGCCGTCATTTGGCGCTGCGGCCAGAACCACATCGATTCCGTCCGATCCCGCCGCAGTAACCGTCGGTGCCGCCATCTGTTCTGGAACCGTTGCCACGGGGATGGCCATTCCACTGCTGGCCCGCGTTCGCGACCCGGCGGCATTCGTGGCCGTTTCGACATATGTGATTGTTTCGCCCCCGTCGGCCTCGTTCACCACATAGGTTGATCCCGTCGCACTTGGGATATCAACCCCATTGCGGCGCCATTTGCCGGCAATGGTCGGTGTGTCTCCGGCCTCGTGGATCCAAAGCCCCGAAAGGGCGGCCAGCGTTTGGCCCACGCCCGCCACACCGCTGGTGACCGGAGCGACAGCCGAGATCGGGCCATTGTCCAGATCGGATGCGGTGAATGGCCCATGTGCTCCGTTGTGATGAACGTTATCCGACCCAGAGACGGTGACCGTGAATTCGCCTTCGTCCACCATGATGTCGACCGTATCATCACTGTTTGCCACGATGTCCGGCAGACCCACAGGCGAAGTGATTTCCTCAGGCGAACCATAGGCCACAGGGGACCACTGACCCCGACCGACGGCGTTCAGCGCACGTGTTCGTATCTGATAAACCGCGCCTGTTATTAAACCCGTGAGAGTCTCCGGATTGGAAGCCCCTATGATGTTCACATAGACTCCGCCTTCTTCGCGCCATCGCAGATCATAAGAGGTGATTGGACTGCCGCCATCATCCGGGACGTTCCCCATGTCGACCCTTAGCGATGTTGGCCCGCTCGACGTAACCGTCGGTCTCGACATTTTCGCGGGGGCCGTGGCGGCGGATGTGATTGAAACGTCAAAGGAGATCTGAGCCGATCCGCCGCTGTTGGCGGCTGTGATTGCGATACTGCCGCTGACCTCTGATCCGGTCCGGATCGTGACGATGCCCGTCGTGCCGTCGATGGTCACGCCTGCTATTGGAGTATTAACGGAATAGGTGATCCCCGATCCTGCAAAGCCAGCCGCCGCATCGACGATCTGATCACCCGATCCCATGGCATAGGCCTGATTGGGCAGGCTTCCGACCGCGACAGGGGCGGCATACAACGCTCTGTGAACCGACGAGTTTGCGGACCCGTATTCGGTGGTGGTGACCGTACAGGACAGATCCGCGCCATCGACGGACGGCTCCACCAGATAGGTTTGTCCGATTGCTCCAGGAATGATCTGCCCATCACGGTTCCATTGGTAACCGGTCACTGTTCCGGTGGGCAGCAGCCAATTGACCTCTGCCGAAAGGGTGGTTCCGATCTGTGCGATCTCACCCATGAGACCGGTCAGAGTAACGGAAAAGCCGGCCCCGACGATGCTCACATCGAACTGGTTGTGGGCGACGCCCCCGCTGCTTTCAACCGTCACGGCGACCGTGCCGGACTGAATCCCGTTGCCGGTCTCGATCGAGACCACACCGGTGTCGCGATCTATAATCACGCCGGGAACGGTGGTGCTGACGGAATAGGTCAGATCTTCACCAATGAATCCACCCGCCGTCGCCACCGTGCTGTCGCCGGTATCGATGGAATAGCTGACATCAGGCAAGCCCCCCGTGGACACAGGTGCGGCAAAGCGCACGGTATGCGCCGGGCCGTCCTGCGGCATATAGGGGCCAAGCGGAGTTGCCGTCGGATAGATGTTTTCCAAGTTGTCGCCCGGGACAGGCGTGTATGACGCACTTGTCGCCCCGGCAATCTCGCCGGTGTTATCGTTCCATTTCCAGGCTACGGATGCCGGGGCGGCTTCGGAAAAATGATGTGCGGATGCATAGAGCGGCGTGCCAATTTGTGCTGTCTGGCCATAGGTTGAGTTGGTGGTCAACCCAGAGACCGACACCACGAAATAGGCCGTCGCCGCACCAGAAGCTCCAAGACCGAATGCGTCATCGGCGAGGGTATCAGGCATGAGGTTCTCCTCAGAAGGGGTTCATTCGAGAAGCACCGGTTCGGTATTCTGATCTTGTCGTTGAAACGGCGCGTATTCAGACGACGTAAAAGGTCCGCCAAATCCGTTAGCATCCCCCTGCACCACCGCCCCAAATCCTTAACACGCCCCAACCCCACCGCACGTTGCCCCGACCCGTTGCGATAAAATCTTTCTGTTCCGCGCATTTGACAAAACTTGCTTGAATTTGACGCCGGGATGGGATCCAGCATGTTAAGGTCCGCCTGCTACAGAGCCCAAGACTGAACCCGAGGCCGATTACCACCCATGCCGCCCCTTCTCGCCCTGTTTTCCTGGCCGCTGGTCGTTGTGGTTCTTGCACGCAAGTTTCGCCCGGCTTTGGCATTCATCCTGGCGATCTTGACTGGCTTTTTATTGCTGCCGGAAACGATCGCGTTCGACCTGCCAATGTTACCGGCCCTGACCAAACATACGGTCCCGGTATTATCCGTTGTTCTGTTCATCACCTTGTTTCAGACCGGCAAGGGAAAGACAGACAGTCGATCGCTGATACCCGAACATCCGTTTGTCCGGATTGCCGTGGTCGGTTTGGTCCTGGGCGCATTGCTCACGGTCGCCACCAATGGCGATCCTTTGCGCTATGGTCCGAAGGTACAGCCAGGCATGCGCCTATATGACGGGTTTGCGCACGCCCTCACCATGGCGATGATGCTTCTACCCATGCTGCTGGCGCGAAAATTTCTTGCCAGACCCGAAACCCATGTGTTGCTTCTCAGAGTCCTATGCTTCGCGGCTCTTTTCTATTCCCTTCTGGCGCTATTCGAAGTTCGCATGTCACCGCAATTGAACCAATGGGTCTACGGGTTCTTTCCCCATAGCTGGAGACAACATTATCGCGGCGGCGGTTGGCGACCGATCGTTTTCCTCAGCCATGGTCTGGTGGTGTCTCTGTTCTTCTGCTGCGCCACCTTGGCGGCGGCCGGTCTGTCGCGGCTCTATCACAAGCAGCGCGGCAAATTTCTGGCCGCCATGGCCTGGCTTTTCTTGACGCTGGTGTTGACCAAGTCACTGGGGGCTCTGGTCATTGTCATCCTCATGCTGCCAGCGGCACTGCTCTGGGGGGTGCGTGGCCAGTTGCTGACCGCCTGCGCTATCGCAGTTCTGGTCCTAGTCTACCCGATTGGCCGCTCCACCGGGGTCATCCCAATCCAGCAAGTCGCGCAGATTGCGGAATCCATCAGCCCTGAGAGAGCCGCATCCTTCATGACCCGTGTCGTGAATGAAGACAGGTTGCTTGCCAAAGCGCAGCAACGTCCATGGTTTGGTTGGGGCCTTTGGGGGCGATCCAGAATCTCCGATCCTATAACTGGGGTGGATATCACAATTGTCGATGGTCTCTGGATTGGTATGCTCGGAGCCAGCGGTTGGGTTGGATACCTGTCCAATTTCGGTTTGTTATGTCTCCCCATAATCCTGCTCTTCCGGCATCTCCGGCGCTATGACATCGGGATGGAGAGCTCCATCCTGGCCTTGGTTTTGGCGGCCAACCTGATTGACCTTCTTCCAAATTCCGGCCTCACTCCTGTCACTTGGGTCGTGGCCGGAGCGCTTTGGGGGCGGCTTGAGCTGGGTCGGATCGAGACTGAAACAGATACTGTGTCAACAGACACGTCAGGCAACTCAGGTTCTATTTACACCCGGCTGGGAAAACAGATAGCCAACCCCGCCAGATCTGGAACACGGCAGAATCAATACACTCGGCAGAAATCTCGACACGCCCGCAAGTAAAAAGTAAATTTGCGCCTCGGTGCCGATTATTGCCATCGTCCTGCCCTGAAATCCACCATATACATCGGGCAAAGAGCTCATATACCGGCAACACATAACAGAAATCCGTGCAATTCCAGATGCTCCGTTCCATTGGCGTTTCCATCATAAACTACAAGACTGCCGAACTGACGATTGCCTGCGTACAATCGGTTTTGGCAGATGTTGGCAATCTCCCGGTGCAAATCGTGGTGGTCGACAATGCATCGGGCGACGGATCGGCCGAACGCATTGCCGACTGGATCGCGGAACAACCTGCGGGCACGCCCGTCCGCCTGGTCTGTTCCAAGGCGAATACCGGCTTCTCCGGCGGGCATAATCTGGGCATGGCAGCGCTGGATGCCGACTGGTACCTGATCCTGAATTCCGACGCGGTGTTGCGTCCGGGCTTCCTGCAGGCAATGCAGGATGCCACTGCGGCCAACCCCAGGACCGGGTTGATCGCTCCGCAGATCGAAACCGAGGATGGAGACATCCAGGTCAGCTGTTTTCGCTTTCACAGCCCATGGAGCGAACTGATCCGCGGTGCTGGCAGCGGCCCCGTCACCAGGATCCTGAAGCGTCATGTCGTGGCGCTGCAGCCACCGGTGGATCCAGAACAGATCGAATGGGCCAGCTTCGCCTGTATCCTGCTCAATGCCCGCATGGCCAAGCAGATCGGGCCAATGGACGAAGGGTATTTTCTCTATTTCGAGGACGCCGAATACAGCCTGCGCGCCCGGCGGGCCGGGTGGACGATCATGCAAGAGACACAGGCGGTCATGGTGCATTACAGGGGGGGGTCGGGTCCGGTCAAAGCCCTGGAGCAGGCCCGCAAACGCCTGCCCCCTTATTTCTATGCGTCGCGAACGCGGTTCTTTCGGCAAGCCTATGGAATTGCCGGGCCGTGGTTGGCAAATCTCATGTGGTCTGCGGGACGCCTGATGGCACAGGTCCGGCAAATGCTGGGAAAACCCGCGCCGCGCCGCATCGAAGCAGAGCCACGGGATATCTGGACCAACGTCTTGCATCCGCTGGGGCCACGCCGCGCACCGGGAGAATAGGATATGACTGGCCCGGATTTTCTGGTGATCGGCGCGATGAAATGCGGCACATCGACTCTGGCGGCACAGTTGGCGGTACAGGACGGCGTCTTTATCACCACGCCCAAGGAGCCCAATTTCTTTTCCGACGACGATGTCTATGCCCGCGGGCCGGACTGGTACGCTGCACTGTTTCAGGAGGCCCATGCGCAGGATCTGAAAGGCGAAGCCAGCACCCATTACACCAAGCTGCCAACCTATCCGCAGACCCTGAATCGCATGCAGGCGATGTTGCCCACCCCACGTCTGGTCTACATGATCCGCAATCCCGTGAAGCGGGCAGAATCCCATTACATCCATGAATGGACCGAGGGCCGGCTTGGCCGTGACCCCGAGCAGGCCTTTGCACAATGCCGCGAGATCGTGGATTACGGCTGCTATGGCATGCAGATCGCGCCGTTTGTCCAAGCCTATGGGGCGACAAACATCCACCTGACCAGCCTGGAGCAAATCAAGGCGGACCCGGACCGGGCCTTTGCCGCCATTGCCGCCTTCCTCGGCCTTCCCGACGGCACGGCCTGGAAACATGACCTTCCGGCCCAGAACGTGTCCACCGAACGGATCCGCAGGCTCCCACTGCAGGCGGTCCTGGTCGACAACCCGGTCGCACGGGGACTGCGACGCACATTGGTGCCCAAATCCGTGCGAACCTGGATCCGTAATCAGCGCAAGATGACAACTCGACCGGACATTCCCGGCGTTCTGATGCAACGGATGCAGGCGCGATTTCTGGAGGATCGGGCCCAGTTGGCAGAGTTCTTCCCGGATCATCCCGCGCTTGATCTTTGCTATCCCTTTGCCACGTGACAGATGCCAATGACTGAGCAGCAGAATACCGCATTACCCTCTGCCGCCCCTGTCAGCTCGGCTGTCGTAATCGGTCGCAACGAAGGCGCGCGGCTGATCGCCTGCCTGGACAGCCTTCAGGGCCGGTTTTCCCAAGTGATCTATGTGGACAGCGGCTCCACCGATGGCAGCCAGGATGCCGCGCGCGCACGCGGGGCCGAAATAGTCACGCTCGATGGTTCCCGTCCCTTCACAGCCGCGCGGGCACGCAATGCCGGGCTGGATCACCTGATCGCTGCGGCCCCTCCCCCGGATCTGGTTCAGTTTCTTGACGGCGACTGCATCCTGCAACCTGAATGGCTCAATATCGCCCAGGGTTTCTTGCACGCTCATCCAGATGTCGCGGTTGTCTGCGGCCGCCGCCGCGAGCGCTTTCCCCAGTCCTCGATCTGGAACGGTATGATCGATACGGAATGGGACACGCCCATAGGCGAGGCGCGCGCCTGCGGCGGAGATGCCGTGATGCGCCTCGACGCTCTGCGACAGGTCGGAGGGTACAACCCCGATCTGATCGCCGGGGAAGAACCAGAACTGTGCCTGCGCCTGCGTCTGAAGGGGTGGAAGATCTGGCGCATCGATGCCGAAATGACCCTGCATGACGCCGCCATGACGCGGTTCGGACAGTGGTGGCAGCGATCGCGCCGGGCTGGATATACCTATGCCGAGGGGGTCGCAATGTACGGGCGCACGCCCGAGCGACACAAGGTCCGCGAATTTTCCAGCGCTCTGGCCTGGGGGCTGGCTTTGCCACTCTTTCTGTTGCTGACTGCGATCTTTATCACCCCCTGGATGATTTTGGGAACTCTGATCTATCCGCTGCAAATCCTGCGGCTGCGACTGCGTGACCTTTCCTGGAGGCAGGCCTTGTTTCTGCTCTTGGGAAAATTCCCCGAAACCCAGGGCGCGTTGACCTATATTTGGCACCGTTTGACCCGCAAACGGGGACGGTTGATCGAATACAAATAGGTCTCAGCCGCCCAGCCCGTTCAGCACCTCGGAAATTGCGGTGTCATGCAGGCTCAGCACACCCGCGACCCCGAGCGCGATGACGATCATAAATCCCAGATCCAGCAGGGGGTCCCAGCCCCTTTCGCGATGAGCCAACCAGGCCGTAAGGGGGTACACCAGCAAGGCCGCCAACCCCGGCGCGATGGCCGCGCCCAAGATACCGTATTCCCGGACCAGCAGGATCAGAAGAGTCAGCTGCAACGCTCCCAGAACGACCAAATATATGGTGAAATTTCGCGACTTTCCCGAAGCCAGGAGCAAATTTGCATAGGCGTTGAAGGCAAGCGTGGGCAGATAGGTCAGGCTGAGCAGAACCATGATCGGTCCGGCCAAAGCATATTCCGGCTCGTAAAGCAGTTTGATCAGCCAGTCGCCGATCGAGGCAAGAACCAGCCCCAAGCCAATCAGCGCCGTCGTCAGCATGACCCGGGCCAAGCGCACCTTGTGGCGATTGGCCGGGCCTTCGCGCGGCGGGGTTTTGGCATAGATCGGCATCAGAACCCGAGCGCCAAGTTGGTTGGAAACAATGAACGGGATCGACGCCATGAAGAAACCGATATTATAGATTCCCAACTCGCCAATGCTGATGAATTTCCCCAAAACGGCACGGTCCGCATTGTTGATCAGAAATCCGGCCATCGAGCCGATGAAAATGTACTTTCCGAAATGGAAGATCTCCCAGAACGCGGCGCGATCCCAACCCAGACGATCTTGGTGGCCGGACAACATCAGATGCGACATCATCGTCTTGATCGTGATTCCAATCAGCGTACCGATCACCAACGCCCAGACAGATTGCAGCCACCAGGCCAGAAGGATCGTCACCAAAATGCCCAGAGTCTGGCTGCCCAGTTCCATCATGGTCAGGCGACCAAGCGCAATATGACGGTTGGCCGTAGCCAGCCGCATCGATTGCAGTCCCTGGATGACGGTGGCAAAGCCCGCAACCGGCAACAGGGCGGCCAGCTGAGGCTGGTCATAGAAACGGGCCATGGGAACCGCCAGGGCAAGTGTAAGCAGCCACAGCAAAAACCCCCGCCCGATCTGAAGGCTCCAGGCTGTCTTGAGAAAGCCCGGATCGTCTCCCCGCTTGCTCTGCACGATAGATGGATTGATGCCCGTGTCCGAGAGCATTTGAAGTCCCGTCAGAACCACCATGACCAAGGCCATCAGGCCAAAGGCTTCGGGAAACAGCAACCGGGTCAGAACCAGATTCAGCAACAGGCGCAGAAACTGCTGGGCCCCGAAACCGAAAAAAGTAAACGCAGTGCCACGCAAGGCCCGGGCGCGCAGCCCGTCGCCCCCTAACAGTCGGCGCAGAGAAGCAGATATGCGGCCCTGTCTTTCAGAGTTCGCGCGCCCCTGCCCCATTGCCCGGTTCGATCCGTCCTGCACAGCACATTACCTTGTCCAAGCACCCTGGCTGGCGTTGTAGGCAAGCTGGTCCTAAACTCCAATGAACAAAAGCGGATTTTCCAAGATCCGCTTTTGTTTCCCCATAAGATCCGCACATCGGAAACCCTGCACTAAGACGTCAATCCTATGACGATAGGATTATAGGATCCTATACCCGGCCATGCTTTTCCTCCAGCAAGGTCAGCGCCTCAGCCAAAAGATCGGGCACCTTGCGCCGGGTGCGGATCGCCAGGATTTCATAACCGTCCGCGACCCGCCGCGTGATCCGCTTGTTGAACTGGACCTTTTCATCCTCGGCGACATGGTCAAACTTGGCGACCTGGGCCGATTTTGGCACTGATACTTCCGCGCGCCCTGCCCCGTCTTGTCCACGCCGGCGCGGCGGTTCAGCGATCTTGAGACCCTTGGACATCATGCAGCCTCCTTCATGCCCGGCAGATGGTTCATGATCGCCTGCGCCACGGCAACCGCCCGCTCCTGTACCTTCGGGAACGGCACTTCCGAGGCCGCGCGGCCTTCGGCATGGCCCTGGCGGATCGACGCAAGCTCGGGGAAAACCGGGTCCAGCACATTCACCCGCGCCTTGGTGAGATAGGCCCGCGCGGCGCGATCCTCGGCCTCGGACCCCTTTGCCCGGCAAAAGCAGAAAAACATTCTGTCCGTCGCAATGCCGGCTTCTTCCAGTTCATAGGCCGCTTCGACCTGCGGTTCCATGTCATCCAGACTGTAGCCGGTCGGCATCAGCACCAGATCGCTGTGCCGCGCCATGGTGCGACCGCCCTGCTCGGCGTGGGCCGGACCGTCCAGGATCATCAGGTCGAACCGCCCGGCTTCCTTGATCGCCCGGTCGACGGTGCGGTATTTCTCGACCGCAATCTCGGGGTGCAAGCCCGACTGGTCGCGCCGCGCCTTCCATTTGGTCGACGTGCCCTGGGCCGGATCCAGATCGGCGATCTTCACCACCCATCCAGCGCGCGCGACCTCGACCGCCAACAACCTTGCAAGAGCGCTTTTCCCAACGCCCCCCTTCTGTGAAATCAAAGAAATGATCACTGCTGCCTCCTATTTTTATTATATCCTATGATGCGAGAAAGCATGTATTCGAGCAAGATAGGATCCTTCAACAGCAGGAAGCTTGGATTCAACAGTTGCAGAATTGCAGATTTCTGTGATCCACAAATATCAGGATTATGAAATTATAGCTTTGCGATAATTATCAATCCTAGGATTGTATGAATCTAGGCGCGACCCCGTTTCTCAAACCACTTCGCACAGAATCCGACAAAAGCGCGGTCGGCGTCGCGCGGCGGTTCGATGATCCAATCCCGCCATTCCCGTTCAAGATGGTAGATATCCCAACCCGGTGCGGCGGCCCCGGCGCACTCAAAGGTCTCCGGCTTGAGCGCGGAGATACCACTGTCGTTCAGCGGGGCAGGGGTCATGGTGCCTCGGTTCTCGCGGCTCCCCCGTTACTTCATAGAAAGGTAACCAAAAACTATCGAGCGCTAAGGGGTTTCTTGAGGCCAAAACAACCAAATAATTGAGGGCCGCCCGGGTGATATCCAAGACATCAATATCTGCGTCTTGACCTCAAGAAATCGAAGTTCCTAGGATCATACAAATCTACCAATCTAGGGCCGACCGCGCTTTTCGAACCACTTGGCACAGAACCCGACAAAGGCCTTGTCCGCATCACGCGGCGCATCCAGACCACCATCGGCCATCCAGCTGCGCCAGGCTTGTTCAAGGTAATGCACGTCCCAGCCAGGGGCTGCGGCGCGGGCCTTGTCATGGGCTTGGGGGCTGAGCCGGATCAGGTCTGCCGCCGAGTCGCAGACGACCGGATCCATCGTGCCCCGGTTCTCGAACACCACCATATCGTCGTCAAAACGGATCGCGTAGTCCGGGATGTGGTCATAGGCCGCATCCTGATCCACGATCGCGCCGACAAGGCGCCGGAATTCACGCAGGGTCGAGGTCGAGCCGCATTTGCGCTGCAGGGCAGGGAGGCTGACCCGCCATTGCCTCTGCCGCCCACAATGCTTGCGCGCCAACTCGTAGAGCCGCCGCTCCAACGGCTTGCGCAACCGGAAATAGTTGCGATGCAGGGTCAGAACCTCCTGCGCCCGGATCGCGTTGAAGACCCAGTCCGACAGTTCGACCTCGATCTCCTGCATGCGGCCGTCGCGTGTCTCGCGAACGATGCGAGCCCGGTCGATGATGCTGAAGATATCCAGTTGCTCGGTGCCGCCAGTGGTAATGTTGGTCTCGATCTGCGTGCCCTGCAACCGTACTAGGGCCGCGCGCAGGGCCTTGTAACCACGTCCGTCCGTCACCCGGTTCGTGGCCTTGAGCAACTCGTAGGCCTTGATCCGGACAACCCGCTGCACCTGCCGGCCTTCGTTCAACGCGGCGATGACCTGGCTGATGCAGTAGATCAGCACGTCCCGGTCGTGGATCGTGGCCAGCCCGTCGGACGAGGGGCGCACCTCGACGTAGTTCTTGCCGCTCTCGTCCTCGTAACGGCGCGGCAGATGGTCCGGTTTGGTGGAGAGCGAAAAGATCGGATGCGCCATCGATGCAATGTCGCCCTTTGGGGCCGCATCGAAGATATCGCACACAAAGAAATCCTTCTGATCCTGACGATCGGGAAGGAGAGGGGACCGGACATCTTTCGTGATTTCACCCACCATGCCGTCACTTTCGTGATTTCACACACGCTCGTCAAGTCTTTCGTGATTTCACACACAGCAGGACCGGTTTCGTGATTTCACACACACCGCGAGCGCTTTCGTGACTCTACACACGCTCTTTCGTGATTTCACACACGTTCTTTCGTGACTCTACACACGGGGGGTCTGAAAAACACCTTTATTATCAAAGTATTGTAGGCCGTTTTTTTAGCGTAACACATATTTAACACATATTTAACACACAGAGCCTGTGGATAAGTTTATATGCATCGTGAAACGACACCAAATTACCAGAAAAGAATTGATACAAATTGCCACCAGTGCGAGGTGAAACCGAGTTCGGATGACAGGATCAAAGACATAGAAACTGCAGAGAAGGGACGAGTGTGACGACAATCCGACTGACGAGAACAAGAATCAAAAGATACCGCAAACCCGGTTCGTCACAGATCAGGCTCTGACGCTGTATGCTGTTTACCCAGCTGAATTTCTGGCTGTTCTTCGCCATTGTGTCCGCTCTCTATGTGCTGTTGCCCCACAAGGCACAGAACCGGATGCTTCTGGTGGCCAGCTACATCTTCTACGGCGCATGGGATTGGCGCTTTCTGAGCCTGATCCTGCTCAGCACCTTCATCGACTATGCCGTTGGTCTCCGGATGGCGACAGCAACCCGTCAGGATAAGCGCAAACAGCTCCTGTGGATTTCGCTTGCGGTCAACCTGGGCATGTTGGGCATCTTCAAATATCTCGGCTTTTTCCTAGACAGTTTCCAGGAGCTTTTGACCTGGGCTGGATATACCGCCGACCCGTTTACCCTGTCCATTGTGCTCCCGGTCGGCATTTCCTTTTATACGTTCCAGACGCTCAGCTATACGATCGACATCTACCGGCGCGAGCTGAAACCCTGTCATGATTTCCTCGACTTCGCCCTTTTCGTCGCCTTCTTTCCGCAACTGGTTGCCGGCCCGATCGAGCGTGCCAAAAACCTTCTACCCAATATTTCTGCTCCCCGGATCCTGAGCTGGGATGCGCTGGGACGAGGTGCCGTGCTATGCCTGCTGGGACTGATCAAGAAGGTCGTGATCGCGGACGCCATCGCCCCGTCGGTTGACGCGATTTATGCCAGTCCCGATCCAACCCGATGGGATGTCATTCTGGCGACCTGGCTGTTCGCCATCCAGATTTATTGCGATTTCTCGGGCTATACCGACATTGCGCGCGGGGTGGCCAAGATGCTGGGTTTCCGTCTGATGCGCAATTTTGCCCAGCCGTATTTCGCCGTTGATCCGCAGGAATTCTGGCGGCGCTGGCATATCAGCCTGTCCACCTGGTTGCGCGATTACCTTTACATTTCGCTGGGTGGTAATCGCGGTGGGCCGTGGAAGACCTATCGCAACCTGATGGCCACGATGGCTCTAGGTGGGCTCTGGCACGGAGCGGCCTGGAATTTCGTACTGTGGGGGCTGTACCAGGGCGGGCTGTTGTCTATCCACCGCGCGCTTGCCGGAACCCACAAACGCAGCGGGGAGGGGGCGCAGCGCAGCGCCATGGCATGGGTTCGGCGCATTCTGATGATCGCCGTGTTCTTCCAGGCGGTCTGTTACGGCTGGCTGCTGTTTCGGGCGACATCCTTTGCACAGATCGTGGATTTCACCGGTCGCCTGTTCACGGGCCCGCCGGGGCTGACGATTCCGACCATCCCGGCAGCCGCTTATCTGGGTATGGTTGTTCTTCTGGTCTGGGACGTGTTGATTGAACGGACGGGAAATGTACGCTTTTATCAGACATGGCCGATGGTGATCCGGGCCGGTATCTATGCCGGAATGATTTATCTTCTGGCGTTCGGAGCGACCACAGCGACTTCGGCTTTCATCTATTTCCAGTTCTGAGGGGGCTATGAAAAGAACCGCTGCAATGCTTGGTCTGATCCTGCTGTGTCTGGCGCTGCTGGATACGGGCGTTGCCGTGGTTCTGCACTGGGCCGAGGCGCAGGGCCGGATGGGCAGCCTGGTGCGTTATTTCGACTATGGCCGCTCGGTGCCCGGGAAACTGGCCCGATGGGAGGCCGATCCGGACGCACCGGGTAGCCTTTATAACGTGGCCTGGCGACCGGACGCGCTGGCTGTATCGGCTGCGGGTTTCGCCGATGAAGCGACCGACACGGGGCCGGTAATCCGCAGCTATGGCATGTCCTTTGTTAATGACATTATCGCCGCGGCGCGGGACCAGGATCCTGATCTGCTGTGGGACAATCTCGCAGGGCCGGGCGCACCGCCGAATTTCACTTATGCCCTGTTCCAGGAAGATCGTGCCAACCGGCGCCGCGGAGACATCGCGGTTCTGGGTATCCTATCCTCGTCAGTTCCGGCCATGGCTGCGCTCAGCAGCCGAAGCTGGGTGTTCGAGCAACCGGCCCCCTATACCTATCCTATTTTCCAACCGGAAGAAGACGGGCTGAAACGCATTGAGCCGCTGGTGACCAGCGTAGCCCAGGAACATGCTCTGGCCTCCGATCCGGCTCAGGCGAGGGCCTGGGCCGATCAGCTTGCGGAACGGGATGCGTTTTATTCGCCAATCACCTTCGGGGCGGTCTGGCTGGATGCCTCTCCCTTGGCGCGGTTGGTCCGCCGGTCCCTTGGCACTGCCCATGTCTCGCAAACCAAGGCCGATATCCTGGCCGGGTCGGGCTATCCCTATGTCGAGGTTCTGGACCGCATGATCGTCGACTTTGCCCGAACTGCGCGGGCGGATGGGCAGATTCCGATTGTCGTGCTGGTGCAGACCCGAAACCCGGTGAATGTGGATGTCCTGACGGTCGCGCGTCCGGGCCTTGAGCGTGCAAATGTCGCTTATCTGGCCACCGCCGAGCATTTCGATCCCACGGATATATCCGGGTTCGTATCGGACGGGCATTACACGTCAGAGGTCAATGCACGGTTCGGCACGGTGTTTCTCGCGCTTGTGGAAGCGGCCCAAACTCAGCGATAGACCCAGAGCCGGGACAGGACAAAAGACGTGCCGGCGATGATCACGGTGACCAGGATCTGCGCCGGGTAAAATCCCATGTCCATCCGTTCGATCAGGGTGTAAATCAACGTCGCGTTCATGCCCATGCACAACAGATGCATCAGGATATAGCGCACCAGCCGGGTGCCGGTGGGCGTGCTGCCAAAAGTCACGCGGGCCTGTGCCACAAAGTTGAAAGCGGCGCTGGCCACATAAGCGAACAGGCTCAGGATCACGACATTTGCGATAAAGGGGCGCGCCAGGGCGAGGACGATGAAGTAAAGCCCGACCGTGGTCAGCCCCACCAGGCCGAATTTTGTGCCTGTCCAGAGAAGGTCGCGCAGGCTGGCTGAATCAATTTGCATCGGGGGCCTCCAACAGGACATAATGTGGCGTTTTCTGGCGCAGGCGATAGCCTGCCAGAGCCTGTGACAGGATCCCGTCGATGCCGTTTGCATCCGGATCCAGCGGCAGGGACACTTCCTTGGTGTCGATCAGGGCAAAGGCGGGCGGCTTATCCCGCAGATCCTGTGCGATCTCTTGCTGCCAGGCCTCATAGCCCGAGAATCCGGTTGCGGCGAGACCGTCCAGACCGGCCAGTTGGAAGAACCGCAGGCTCGACCGTCGTTCTGCCAGGAAAGGGACGGCAAAGACCCGCCCCCACTGCAGCACGAAAGCGTCTGGCGCGCTGTCATCCCGGATGATCTGTACGGTTTCGGCGATATCCGCCCAGGCGGGACGACGGGGATCTTGCTGCACCGGGGCGAACGGGCCATGCAGCAACGTGGCCATATTGTCCCGGTAGGACCACAGCTTCTTTGCACTTCCCAGGCTTGTCAGCACAACGGTGAGAACCAGCATGGCCATGGCGAGGGTCCGCAAGGCCGGACCAGGGGCATTGCGCCGCCAACCGTTCAGCCCGTCCACCGCCACCGCGATCAGCAGGGTCATCAGGGGCAGCAGACCGCCCAGGTGATAGCCGAACCCCTTGTTCTGGGCGAAATAGGACAGCAATACCGCCGCGATCAACCCGACGATCAGAAGCAGGCCGCGACTCCAGCCCCGCTGCAGGCCCCAGACCGCGCCCCCAAACGCGCCCAGAGCGACAATCCAGTGCCAGGAATTGCTCAGAACGAACAACATGGGCGGCACCAGGCGGCTGCGGGGCTGGGGGACCTGATAGGCTTGAAGATTGAACAGGATGGCCTGCTGGTAGAAGTCGTCGAGCACCTCCAGCTGGGCTCCGTACCAGACCACCGCGCCGATCACGGCAGCAAACCCGAGGCAGAGCGCAAGGCTCTGGCCCAGCCGGGCGGTCCAGACCCGCGCAGGTTCGCCTGCAAGCCGCAACCATTCAAAGACCAGCAGCCCCGCAAGCGCGCTCAGATAGGTGGGACGGATCAGAACCGCCACGGCCACCAGCGCTCCGGCTGTCAGGCTGGCCATGCCTGCCCGCCGGGCCGGGGCGGGGCCCATCAGGCAGAGCGCGCCCAGAAGCACCCCCATGGCGACGATATCGCGCTGTCCGGCGCTCCAGTAGCCCGAGGTGACGTAGATCGCCGGGTAGAGAAACAGAAACACCCAAGGCGCGGCCTGAAAGCCGACACGTTTCAGGAACCCGGCCCCGGCCAGGGTGGACAGCACCAGAAGCAAGGTATCGATGGCGCGGAAAGACCAGAATTCGACCCCGAACAGCCGGATGCCCAGTTCGTGCATGAGCATCTTGCCCGGGAAGTTCTGCTCGACCGCCCCGCTGTAATAGAGATCGCCCTGCAGATGCGACCAGGCGATGTAGTCAAACAGCGCCTGATCCGGCGATACCGGCACGGTCAGATAGAGCGCCCCCAGGGCGGCAAACCACGCGGCCCAGAGCGCCAGCAGCGGCAGGCGTCTTGTCACCGTGCGGCGTCCAGCTCGGTGCGGAAGGTCTCGTAATCCCGAATGTAATCCGCGTTGTCGTAGGCGTGCGAGGCAAAGACCAGCAGCACCGCGTCGCGGGTATAGTCATATTGCGTGCCCCAGATCATCGGCGGCAGATACAGGCCGATATCGGGCCGCGACAGCACCACCTCCTGCCGGTTTTCGCCATCGTCCAGAAGCGCCCGACACGAGCCGCTCATGCAGATCAGGAACTGGTGACAGGCCCGGTGGGCATGCTCCCCGCGCAGCTTTGCCGAGGGCACGTCATAGACGGCGAAATAGCGTTTTGGCAAAAACGGCAGGTCGCGCTCGATCTCGCCGACGGTCAGGTTGCCCCGGCTGGCCTCCAGAACCTGGGGCATCCGGTAGATTGCGGCGTTTCCCACCTCCAGCGGAAGAATTTCGGCGCCGGTGCGGTTGCTGTCCGCGCCGGGACCGCCACCGGAAAAGGTGGTGATATCCTGGGGCAGGGCGGTGGTATAGCCGACCACCTGCGCCGGGTTGCCCTCGGCGATGGCATTGGGCGGGATTGCGTTCAGCACCACGGCGCCGTCGCGGATCTGTGCGCCGCGGCCGATTTCGACTCCGGCAGCAATCACCGCACCGGCTCCGATCTGCACGCCTGCGCGCAGGATGATCGGCTGTGCTCCGGTATCGCTCAGCACGGTGCCGCGCCCGATCCGCACGTTTTCTTCGATCTGGACATTCTGCCCGTGGGTGACGTCCGGTCCGATGCCGGTCGATGCCGTGTTCATCGCGGGCCTCCTTTTGAAACGACCGTGGCCTGTGCCGGATCAATGGCGGGTTGGTTTCCCGGAAATTTTTCAGAGGACATCACGATATGCAGGGGCCGTCCCTTGGTGTTTTCAAAAACGCGCCACAGATAGATGCCCAGCACCCCGAGAGACAGCAGTTGCAGCGTGCTGAAGAACAGGATCACCAGCATGGTCGCGGCATATCCCGGCACATCGATCTGTCCGAAAACGGCGCTCAGGAACACCACCAGCCCCAGAAAGATGCTGATCGCCAGCCCGCCGAACCCCAGGATCAGCAGCAGCGAAATAGGCAGGTCCGAAAAGCTGAAGATGCTGTCCTGCATGTATTTCCACTTCTTCGTGAAGGTCCACGAAGAAGTGCCGATCTCGCGGTCGGCCCGGTCATAGGGCAAACCCTTGCGGCGAAAGCCGATCCAGAACAGCAGCCCGACCAGAGAGCTGTTGCGCTCGGTCAGCCCCAGAATCTGATCGCGCACCGCCGATGTGATGCCAAAGGTGTCGACCCCGCCCTTTGGGATGTCCGGGGCGACAAAGCGTCGGTAGGCCCCCCAGAAGGCAGAGGAGGCCATGCGGGTGTGCCAGGGATCGCCGCGCCGCTGTCGTTCGCCATAGACCACATCGCATTCGTCGGCCGCCAGGGCCTGCTGCATGCCGACGACCAGTTCCGGTGGTTCCTGGAGATCGGCGGCCATCACCGCCATGTTGTCGCCCTTGGCCCGCTCCAACCCGGCGCGGATGGCGGCAAGCGAACCGAAATTGCGCGACAGGGCAACCAGCTGTGCATTCAGCCCGGTGGCCGGCAGGGACTCCTTGAGCACCAGATAAGAGCGATCCGGGCTGCCGTCGACGACAAGGATCACTTCGAAATCGTCGTCGATCTGGTCGCGTAGTTTTTGCACGGCCTCCAGCAGCGGCGGGATATTGGCCTCGTTCTTGTAGACCGGTATGATCAGAGAAAACATCAGCCTTTCCAAGCTCTTACTGTCGATACTACATGTTCCACTTCAGCATCCGTCAGATAGGGATGGATCGGCAGTGAGACCTCGCTTTGTGCAAACCGGCGGGCGTTGGTCAGCGTGCCGTGGACCACAGGCGCGCCCCGGTCGGTCATCGCTTTCTGGTCGGGGATCAGAACCGGGTAATGCAACCCGCCCTGGATGCTGTGCTGTTTCAGGTGATCCAGAAAGGCGTCACGCCGCTCGGGGGCTGTCAGGACCGGGAACAGGTGCCAGCCCGCACCATCGGGGTCGGGCCCCGGCACAGGGGTCGCATGGGGCGTGTCGAGGCCCGCCAGATAGGCCGCCGCGATTGCGCGGCGTCGGTCCAGCCAGGTGTCGAGCCGGGGCAGGAACGCCATACGCAGCGTGGCGGCGTGCAGCTCGTCCAGCCGACTGTTCAGGCCGATCACCTCGTGGATATAACGTTCAGTCTGGCCATAGTTTCGGATCGACCGCGCGGTGTCGTCCATATCCGCATTTGCAGGCAGCAGCGCGCCGCCGTCTCCGATCGCGCCCAGGTTCTTGGTCGGGTAAAAGCTGAAGGCCACCGCATGGCCGTCGGCCCCGACGCCCCGGCCATCCCGGCGCGCGCCGATCGCCTGGGCGGCGTCCTCGATCACCGTGATGCCCCGCGCCGCGGCCATGGCGGTGAATCGTGGCATGTCGGCCAGATAACCATAAAGATGTACGGGGATGATGGCGCGGATCGACGGATCTTCGGCCAGAGCAGCCTCGGCCGCGTCCGGATCCAGCAGCCCGTGGCCATCGGTGTCGCAATAGACCGGCTCAGCCCCGGCGCGCAGGATGGCAAGGCCGGTGGCAAAGGCGCTGAGCGGCGTGGTCAGCACCCGGTCGCCGGGGCCGATGCCCGCCGCCCGCAATGCGATTTCCAGTGCATCCATCCCGTTGCCGCAGCCCACTGCGGTGTCGCGGCCACAATAGGTGGCCAGATCGGCCTCGAACGCGGCGACCTGCCGACCCAGAATATACCAGCCGCTTGCCCCGACCTGGGTCACGGCAGCGGTGTAATCGTCCTTGCAGTCCGCCCACAGGCGATCAAAGCTATTCGCGGAAACTTCCATAAGGCCCTACATAACAAACAAAACCCGATAAGCACATCAACCGACAAAGTGTTGGTTTTAAGACATTTAGCGTGCCACACGAAGGCTTTTAGCACAGGCGTGCCCGATTGCATCGACAATCAGGCCGTTGCCGTGCAATCGATGCCAAAGCGTTGCAACATGTCCGCCGCCCGCCCACGATTGCGGATATCCGGACTGTCTGCCTGTCCGACCCGCGCCAGAAGTAAGTTCTATTACGGGGGTGCCGGTGGATGGCGGAGGCGGTTTTCCCCATCGATCAGCAGGACCTGGGCGGGAGGCTCGGCCCCCCAGGTCCACAGGACGACATTACAGGCGTCGGCAGGGGCTCCGGGGGCATAGCTGGGCACACGCACGCCGCAGAACCCTGCGGCGATCAGATCCTCTGCGAAGGCCTGCGTTGGCGCGATCCCCTCAAGCTCCATCTGCATGGCCCAATCCTTGAGCGCAAGATCAGCGGGTGTGACTCCGAAGCGATCCAGCGCGTCCGGTTCCGTGGCATCGAACAGGGGGTCAAGATCGACATCAAAGGCAACCAGCGTCGTTGGCATCAGGGTGCCGGCCTGGTTGGTCTCAAGGATGGTGGTTTCGATTGCACAGGACAGATACAGAGCGGGGCGGCCAAGCCGATTGAAACGGCCTCCCAGGTTTGCGGCCCCTTCGCCTGACAGAGGTCTGTAGGCCCAATAGGGGTTCAGTGCCCGATAGAGCGTGCCCCGGTAATGCACTACGCCATGATGCCCGCATCAAGGCGATCCAGATGGCGGTGCACGAGATCGGCCCGACCGTCGCGGACAAGCTGCATGGGTGTCACCGCATATCCCGGCAGCGGTGTTGAGCGATACCAGGCATAAGCCAGAAGGTCCGACCCGAAGCGGGGGCTGACCCGGCGAATGATTTCGATCATTTCCCGCAGGCGCTTCTGGGTCTTGGGGTTTCCGATCCTGGCCGAGCGCACCAGGGCATCCCGCCCCAGACCTGCGGTCTGGGCGATCTCGGCGACCGTTGTGCGCAGCGTTTTCGCCACAAGCTGCGGCGCAAAGAGGCCGTCGGTAGAGACGGATTGAAGGTCCATGATAAACCCCACTCAAAGTGACTGATAGTACGTCAATATCTGTGTCAGAATATGGAAAGGTCAAGACACCAACGCGCCCGTACGCTTGTTCCTGCCGAGGAAGATAATGTCCTAGGAGATCGGCCAGGACCCCTTCATTGCCTAGCTTCAACACAGCCAGCTGATCCTCATTAACCCCACCAAACGATTTGGATTTTTCGACACTTACGGCACGATCATAAGCATGATTATTGGCTATGCCCACGGTGTTTAAACGGCGCTTTTCGGTCAATTGTGCCTTTCTTCCCTTCCGGCATTTTTCAGTAATTCTCGAGCTGCGGTCTTCAGCGATCCGTCGGCATGGACATAGTGATACAGGGTTGAGGGTCGGATCCCGCCCAATTCCTTGCAGATCTCGGGAATGGACCGTGTGCTGTCGGCCATGAGATGCGTCGCATAGCGCAGCTTGTCTACAGTCATGACCCTTGGCCGCCCGCCTTTTCGACCTCGGGCACGGGCCGCGACCAGCCCTTCGTTCACCCTTTGGCGGATGATGTTGCGCTCCATTTCAGCAAAAGCCGCCTGAATCTGCAGGAAAGCCCGGCCCGTCGGGGTCGTTGTGTCCATCGGCGCGTTTAGCGCGCGGAATGCGATGCCACGCGCTTCCAGTTGATCTATCAAAGCAATCAGCTCGCCAGCCAGGCGGCCAAGGCGATCCAGATCGAGCACGACCAGCACATCTCCCTTGCGCAAGAAATCGAGACAAGCTGCAAGACCGGGGCGTTCGGCCTTGGCACCGGAGGCTCGGTCTTCGAATATCCGCTCACACCCAGCTGCGTTGAGCGCATCGAGTTGGCGGTCGAGAACCTGTACGCCCTCGATGGTGGAAATCCGTGCGTAGCCGATCAGTCCCATGGTGATGCCCTCTCGAAGAATTCACGACAAACCTATTTGGCGAAGTTATTTTCGGCAATTGATTTATACAGGGTTTTCGTAGAAGCGAGGTCGTATTAGTACTACTCGCTCAGCCGTCGGGGTTCGCATCACGACAAACATGTGTTTATCGTGGTGTTGTATTTTGTGTCCTGTTGGGGGCATGACCTTACGCTCTGGTCGGGTCTTGAGCAGTTACTGTCGGAGAGGCGAGGCGGTTCTGGCTAAGGTCTTCCGCGTCTTTCGAATACCTTTTTGCAAAATCCAATGAAGGCGGCATTGGGGTTGCGGGGTGGTTCCGTCATCCACCCCCGCCATTCCTGTTCGAGGACATGCACATCCCATCCCGGGGCGACTGCCCGGGCGTCATGGTAGGCTTCAGGATCAAGCCGGATGTGTGAGAAGGCAGCGGCCGCGGTTCCGACTTGATCGTTGCGCCGGTTCGTAAAGGTCACCATGTCGTCTTCCATCCGAACGGCATAATCGGGCATGTGGGCATGTTGCCCATCCTGACGCACGATATTCATGACCAGGCGGCGAAACTCCTTTTCAGTAGAGCTGGAACCGCACTTGGCTTGCAGTTTCGCGAGCCCGATCTTCCATTCCTTTTTGGCACCGCAATGCTTGCGGGCAAGCTCATAAATGCGTCTCTCCAACGGTTTTCGCAGGCGGAAATAATCGCGATGCAGGGTCAGCACTTCACGATGGCGGATGGCGTTGAACACCCAATCCGAAAGCCTGATTTCTACTTCCTGCATCCTTCCGTCGCGTGTTTCGCGAACGATCCTGAACCGGTCGATTAATCCGAAACCATCGAACTCTTCCTTGCCGCCGGTGATAAGGTTGGTCGTGATCACCGTACCCTGTAGGCGCTCCAAGGCAGCCCTAAGCTGTTCATAGCCCCGTCCGTCCGTTCCACGATTTGTAGCCTTCAGCAGGTCATATGCCCGGAAGCGAATGGTCGATCTGACCTCACGTTCCTCGTTCAAGGCTGCGATGCACTGGCTGATACAATAAATCAGCACGTCCCGGTCATGGACTGTTGCTAGTCCCTTCATTGAAGGTGTGACCTCGACGAAGTTTTGCCCACTTTCATACCGGCGGATGTGTCGGTCCGGCTTCGTTGAAATCGAGAAAATCGGGTGCTCCATAGATGCCATATCGCCCTTCGGCACGGCATCGAAGATATCGCAGACAAAGAAGTCTGCCTGCTGCATCCGATCCGGCAGAAGCGGAGATCTCGAATTCGTGTTATCACCCACCATGCTTTACGTTCGTGCTTTCACACACCGCAGTCAAGAGTTTCGTGCTTTTACCCACCATCTTTCGTGTTATCACCCACCATTTTTCGTGCGTTTACCCACCAGAGCCTCTGCAAACATTATTAGTTTCAGAGGGTTAGCCTCAACTATCTGGACCGTAACACAGATTCTAACACATATTTAACACCCATGAGCGACCAGGCCCCTGTGGATAACTTCACGGAACACCTACAATTCTGATCACCCCACTGGCATACGGCCCTCTCCAAGGATTGCTTGGCGGTTTGGATTTTCTTGCCGGCATCGCCCCATAGAGAGATCGCCCAATCTCTAGGACTTCCGATTTTCCATCTTCCTGCGCTCTCGGCGCGGAGCAAGCCTTTCCCTGGAAACCTTCATTTCTCAAGGCTGACATCAACCCAGAACACCCAGCGAAACATCACCACTAACCCCTATGAAAAACCCCAAAACCGCCCGGGATTAATACGGGGTCAATATGGGGTAAAACCGTGCAAGAGACCGAGAATGTTTGATCTCAATAATATGAAATATTCGGTATTTCTGATGGCGCTGATGCACTCTGTCCTCGACCGCCTTGTTGCCTCGATCTGCCATCTGGGTTCCCGCGTCGTTCGGAGTTGAAACGTTGCAATACGACCTCGATTATACATCGCCCCTTTCGGAGCGCTATCTAGGATCAGCGACCTTGACCCGGGTTCCAACTGTTTGAAGCTGGTTGCCAGATCAGACTGGAAGGACTGTCTGGAAACTCCCGTGTCACCGGGGAGGTGTGTAGGGGGCCATGAGAGCGCACAGGGTGACCGTGGGTGGTGTCTATCGTGTTTTGGCGGAAAACCCTACTCCCAGCGATGACGCCTGTCAGCGGCGCGCTCTGCCGGCCTGCGGCTGCCTCCTGTAAGACCACCTTCTCTTATCGACCAACCCAAAGGGAACAGACCTTCCGATCTATTCAACCCTTGTAGGTATCTACCTGAATGTGTTCTGGCCGGTCAGGTCCGGACCTGGCCTTTCCCTGTTCCGGTTTCGTTGCTTACTGATCCGTGTATCGCATCACGTTCTATCGAGGTCACGGCGATTTCAGCCGCGCCAACTCAAGCCCACACAAACAATGAGGCCGCCAGACATCTATGACACGGCTGAAAATCCCCCTGAAGTTCAACAAAGCTCCGATCTGGCCCACACATCTGGATCCGCCCGCCCTGCGTTATTCTCAGAGCACCTACACAGCAGCATCAGGCGCAAGCCCACAGCCGGTTCTAGATGGTCGTAGCATTCTCAGCCCTGATATCGATCTGAACGACTTCAGATGCACTGCAGTGATCGATTGGATCGAGGTTCGTATGCAAAACACCCCGGGTCTCCATCAGGCTCGGAATATTCATTTCCACGCCAAGAAGATGCTCGATAAGCTTGGTTCGCAATCAACCATCTTTGTCTCCGGACCTGACGGAGAAACCGGATACATCGGTCACGATTTCATTCTGCGTCTGCAACAGCCCGTGGCGCGGGAAATGATGGAGTTTCTTGAGGAGATGCTTCAGTACTACAGACCACGCAACCCTACGGTCATGGCGCTGCCGATTGCCGGGACCGAAGTTTCGGTTGATTTCAGGGTCAAGCCCAAACCTGGTCGAGATCAGGATGCAAGCAACCTGCTGCGCTGGCGCATGGCCGATACGCTCAGGCGACACCTGCGCCTGGGGCCGGTTCTGACAGAGGAAGTGCGTTGCGCACCAAGGTATTACATTTATCTAAATGGTAGGGACACGGCCATATTTAACATTGATAGAAATACCTCGGATTTATCGGGCAAGTTGAAGGTCGAAGCAACCCGGCTAGGGCTGACACACGATAAGGTGGTCCCTTTGCGGCGAGCCTCACACAGGTCCGCTCCCATCGACACGACCCACTATATCGGTGCAGAGGAATTTGCGGTCATGCTGCGCGTCATGGATAAAACAACCGACAGGCGAAACCCCAGTTCCAGCAGCGCGGTCGACCTGTCACCGGAGGAGCGGCGCGCCAGGATCGAAGTGAGGCTCAAGAACACAGATGAACATGCGGTATTGGGGGTAGTGGGGCTGAACACGGTCGGTGATTTGTGCCGTGTCGATTTCAAGAAAATGAGGAAGCCTTTCTTCGAGTTCTTTCTCCCGACGGTTGGAACCACCTGCGATACTCTTTCATTGTCAGTTTCGGTCTCCGCAAGTGAGACAGATGTTTTTGCGCGCAGCGGTGTTTATGGGTTGGATCGGCTCCACCGGAGTATCGAAGCGATCAACCGCGCCAGGTATACGGCTAGGGAAATATCAACCCGCCCAACGAAGTTGGGAAAGAAGGGCAGGTTGATGTCCTATGTGGAACTGAACCGCAAGGTTGACCGGGCTCTCAGGGCGCTTTCGCGTCACTGGCGGGTTTAGGTGTCTCCATCCGAAAGAACCATTGATATGCTTTCCCATTAGAGTGATGCGTCGGTCTTCGTCTCTTGGCCCCTGGCGGGTCCTTCGAACTGCGACAGCCGCATCACTCTTTCTGAGTTCGACAAGGAAAGGGTGAGAAGGTGGTTCGTGCTGACAAACTGATTTCAATTTGGTTCAGGTAAGAGATATTTCGCGACTTCTGAAGCTTAGTGAGTACGGAATACTAATAAGTTATTATGAACAGCAGTTTTTACTATCCGCCAGCGTGTGCAAAGATTCCTGTTGCGCCCAACCATAGTTGACCCGGATCGACTTCAAGCGAGCGAATGGTCATCGTTGCTCGATTGGGTTTTTGGTCAACAAAAGTTCACGGCATTAGATATCCTCAGCTTGGTTCGGGTAAGGCGCTGTGTCAACGAAGGTGTCCTATTGGTGCGCCATCTCGCGCGAAAACCTGCTGCAAGCAGCCTATGTCGCCACATGACCCTCTCAGGCATCGGGGAGGGGGGCGGCGGCCCCGGCGATCTGATGCGGACATCTCCCTGCTGACTAGAACAGCACATCAGCAATCAAACAGCTTCAGGAGATATCCCATGAACAGTATTTACAGTCCCACCGCCATTCTTCTTGAAAAGGCAATCGATGCATCTGAATTGACGCAACGCGAAATCGCGGATCGTGTAGGCTTTAAACACGCCAACATTATCTCGATGCTCAAGTCCGGCGAAACCCGGGTTCCGTTGAATCGCATTCCCGCCCTGGCCCAGACCCTTGGCATGGACGAAAAGCATTTCCTGATCATCGCGATCCAGGAATATCACCCGGGTGTGCATGAGGTCCTCGTGGATGTTCTTGGACTGCCCCTGTCGGATGCCGAGCTCGGAATCGTCACGATGTTCCGTATGGCTGACCTGCGAGATGAGATTGAGACCGAAGAACCCTTCAAGCAGGCGTTGGAAGGTTTGTTGGCTCTGGCCGGGATGGCAGGCAAATGACACGTTGACACCGGCCAAACAGAGAGCACCGGGGCGGTTGCGTCTTACGCGGATCTCTCGGTAAATCTCCCCTGTTTTCCAGAAAGCTCTGGCGACGAACACCGAAACTTCTTCAAGGTCTTTGCGCTACGCAGGCGGGTCCAAATTCATCCGCTTCAACAACCGGATTGTAAGACTGAAAGTGTCGTTTGACCTTTTACTGTCGGCTTATTGTCGGCGGCTCCGGGGGCCACTGATCCCCGGAGCCGCCA